>NZ_SLXD01000036.1 GCF_004340905.1 Rubrivivax gelatinosus | reverse complement strand
TGTGAAGTGTCAACAGGTTCTTTCGGGGAACCAAGAGACGTGAGACCGGCGGCTTGAGGTCGATGCTGTGGTGTGGCCTGTGCCAGTTGTAGAAGTGGTTCCAGGCCGACAAGTGCTCGCGGCGTTGGTCTGAACTGGCATAAGGCTGGCCGTAGGCCCACTCCCGCAGGGCCGACTGGATGAAGCGCTCGGCCTTGCCATTGGTCTGCGGGCGGTACGCGCGGGTGAACTTCTGGCTGATGCCCAGTTCCAGGCAGGCCGAGGCGAACAAGGCGGAGTGGAACGACTTGCCGTTGTCGGTCAGCACGCGCTGGATGGGCACGCCGAAGCGCTCGAAGTAGGCCACTGCCGAGCGCAGGAACGCCTCGGCGCTGTGCTTGCTCTCGTCGGGGTAGATCTGGGTGAACGCCAGGCGGCTGTGGTCGTCCACGGCCACGAAGACATGCTCCCAGCCGATGTGGCGCGCTCGCTGGGTGCGATCTCCGGTGATGCGGTGACCGATCCTGTCGAACCGCCCAAGCTTCTTGATGTCGATATGGAGCAGCTCACCAGGCTGCTCCCGCTCGTAGCGATGCACCGGCTCGGCAGGACGCAAGTCGCTCAGCTTGGACAAGCCAGCCCGCTTCAGGACGCGGCTCACCGTCGCCTTGGACACGCCCATGCAAGAGGCGATCTGCGCCTGCAGACACAGCTTGCGGCGCAGCTCGACGATGGTCAGCGCCACCTGCGGCTCGATGGCACGCGGCGACTTCTCAGGACGCGAGGACTTGTCCAGCAACCCGTCAGGTCCGGTCCCCAGGAAGCGGCCAAGCCACTTGCGCGCGGTCACCGCGCTGACGCCATGGCTGGCGGCTGCCTGGGCGATGCTGTGACCCCGCTCGGTGATGTCTTGAACCATCTCCAAGCGACGTGCGTAGGTCAATCGGGCATTCTTATGGGTGTTCATCCGGATTCGGTTGTTGAGTGGACTGGGGGTTTGGCGATTTCCAGTCTCTCAGAACCTCTCCGGGTGAACACCCGCAACAACCTATTGAAGCTTCACA
>NZ_SLXD01000035.1 GCF_004340905.1 Rubrivivax gelatinosus | reverse complement strand
CCTGATTAGCAACGTGCCTCAGCAGTCTCACGCAGTGAGCCAGTGAACTTCTACGCTGGCAGCACCGCTCACGAGGAGACGCTGATGGCGATGAACCGAATCCAGTTCCAGCCCGGCCTGTCGATGCCAGAGTTCCAGCGCTGCTTCGGCGCCGAGGAGCAATGCGCCGCTGCGGTGGCGGCGGCGCGCTGGCCCAACGGCTTTGCCTGCCCGCGTTGCGGCACCACGGCGCACTGCGCGATCCGACACCAAGGCCGTCGGCTTCTGCAGTGCAACGCGTGCCGCCACCAGACCTCGCTGACGGCCGGCACGCTGTTCGCATGCACCAAGCTGCCGCTGACGACCTGGTTCCTGGCGATGTACCTGCTCAGCCAGGCCAAGACGGGCCTGTCGGCGCTGGCGCTCAAGCGCCAACTCGGCGTGAGTTACCCGACGGCTTGGCTGATGCACCACAAGATCCTGCACGCCATGGCCGAGCGCGAACAACTGCACCGCCTCGACGGCCAGATCCAGCTCGATGACGCCTACCTCGGCGGCGAGCGCAGCGACGGCAGCACTGGGCGAGGGACCACTGGCAAGACGCCCTTCGTCGCCGCGGTGAGCGTCAACGCCGCAGGCCACCCGCTGTTCGTCAAGCTCTCCACCGTCCCGGCCTTCTCCTACGAGGCCATCGCCATGTGGGCCTGCCGCAACCTCGTGCCCGGCTCTCTCGTCCGCAGTGACGGCCTGGGCTGCTTTGCCGGCGTCTCGGCCGCTCAATGCCTGCATGCCCCCATCGTCGCCGGCCGCGCGAAGCCCGCTGCCTTGCCCGACTTCCATTGGGTCAACACCGTGCTCGGCAACCTCAAGCGCACCCTCGCTGGCGCCCATCACAGCTTCAAGTTCGGCAAGTACGCCGACGCCTACCTCGCCGGCTTCGCCTACCGTTTCAACCGCCGCTTCGATCTCAAGGGCCTCGTCGCTCGTCTCATAGTCGACGTCGCTCGCGCCGCGCCGAGAACTGGCAAGGTGATCAGGCAGGCTGACGAACATTTCTAATCAGG
>NZ_SLXD01000034.1 GCF_004340905.1 Rubrivivax gelatinosus | reverse complement strand
GGGACCTTGTTTCACTCTGGTGGACACTCCGACCTAACCGAAGGAGTTGCACATGGGTATGCCGGGGCCGCAGATGGTCAAGCGGTATGGATTGGAGTTCAAGCTGGCGGCGGTGGAGTTGTCCAGCGCGCCTGGGGTGTTGATCAAGGACGTGGCGGAGTCCCTGTGCATCCACCCGTTCATGTTGTCGAAATGGCGCAAGCAGGTGCGCGATGGAGTGCTCGTGGGTGATGCGCCGAAACTCGATGCGGAGTCTGTTGGAGAGCTTCAGCGGCTGCGCGAGGTTGAGCAGAAGTACAAGCGCCTGCAGATGGAGCATGACCTCTTAAAAAAAGCCATCCGGTTTGCTTCGGATCGAAAGCGGAAATCTTCGCCTTCATCGCGGCAAACCGGAAAACCTACAGCGTCCAAGTGATGTGTGCGCACCTTCGGGTCAGCCGTTCAGGCTACTACGCGTGGACGCGGCGCGAGCCCAGCAAGCGAGCCGTAAAGGAAGCCGAACTGATCGACCACGTGCGTCGCATCCACGCGGCTAGCCGCGGGTACTACGGCAGCCCGCGCATCCGGCATGCGCTGCGCCACGAAGGCCTCACGGTGGCGCGCAGCACCGTCGCGCGGGTCATGCGGCGAGCGCAGTTGCAAGGCCGCAGCGCGCGCCTGTATCGGCGCTCGCGCGTGGGACAGCGGGCCTTCTTCACCAGCATCGCCAACCGTCAGCGGGGCGTGAAACTCGAGCGCCTGAACCAGATCTGGGTAGGCGACGTGACGTACCTGAGGCTCAACGGCCACTGGCGTTACCTGGCTGTAGTGATGGACAAGCATTCGAGGCGGATCATCGGCTGGAGCCTGGGTTCGCAGCGTGACGCGGCGCTGACCCTCGAAGCCTTCAATCATGCCTGGCGAGGTCGCAAGCCCGAGAGCGGACTGATATTTCACAGCGACCGTGGCATCGAGTACGCGGCACATCAGTACCGCCAGAAGCTACAGCAGCACGGTGTCGTGCAAAGCATGAATCGACCGGGCAAGATGAACGACAACGCGCATATGGAGTCGTTCTTCCACTCGATGAAGAGCGAGCATCTGTACGGGCAGAAGCCGGCCGACGAGGTGGCGCTGCGGAACTCGCTGCTCAGCTACATCCAGTTCTACAACCAGCAGCGGCTACATTCGTCGATCGGATACCTGTCGCCTGCAGGCTTCGAGCGGAGCCTTGTTTCAT
>NZ_SLXD01000033.1 GCF_004340905.1 Rubrivivax gelatinosus | reverse complement strand
TTCTTCTTGAACATCTCCAGCATCCGCCGGGTCACCAGGAAGCCGCCGAAGACGTTCACCGCGCACAGCGCCACGGCCAGCACGCCCATGGTCTTGCCCAGGTCGGTCTCGGTCAGCGCCGCCGCCAGCATCGCGCCGACGATCACGATCGCCGAGATCGCGTTCGTCACCGCCATCAGCGGCGTGTGCAGCGCCGGCGTCACGTTCCACACCACGTGGTACCCCACGTAGATCGCCAGCACGAAAATGATCAGGTTCGTGACGGTAGGGCTCACGATTTCCATCGCCGCCTCCTTCAGTTCTTCTTCAGTTCGCCGCCCTGCGCCATCAGGCAGGCGAGCACGATGTCGTCGTCGGCCGGAACGTGCAGCGCACCTTCCTTGGTGACGACGAGCTTCAGGAAGTCCAGCACGTTGCGCGCGTACAGGCTCGAGCTGTCCGCCGCCACCAGCGCCGGCAGGTTGGTCTCGCCGATGATCGTCACGCCGTGCTTCTTCACCGTCTGGCCGGCTTCGGTCAGCGGGCAGTTGCCGCCGACACCGTCGGCCCCACGGCCCGCGGCCATGTCGACGATCACCGAGCCCGGCTTCATGGCCTTCACCATGTCCTCGGTCACCAGCACCGGCGCCGCACGGCCCGGGATCAGCGCCGTCGAGATGACGATGTCGGCCTGCGCGACACGCTTGGCGACCTCGACCTTCTGGCGGTCCAGCCAGCTCTGCGGCATCGGGCGGGCGTAGCCGCCGACGCCTTCGGCCGCTTCCTTCTCCTCGGCCGTCTCGTAGGGCACCTCGATGAACTTGGCGCCCAGCGACTCGACCTGCTCCTTGACGCTCGGACGCACGTCCGAGGCCTCGATCACCGCGCCCAGCCGCTTGGCCGTGGCGATGGCCTGCAGGCCGGCGACGCCGACGCCCAGGATCACGACGCGTGCGGCCTTGATCGTGCCGGCCGCCGTCATCAGCATCGGGAACAGCCGCTGGTAGCGGTCGGCCGCCATCATCACGGCCTTGTAGCCGCCGATGTTGGCCTGGCTGGACAGCACGTCCATGCTCTGCGCCCGCGTCGTGCGCGGCGCGGCTTCGAGCGCGAAGGCCGTCAGCCCCGCGCTCGCCAGCGCCTGCAGCCCCGGCTTGTCGAACGGGTTCAGCATGCCGACCAGCGCCGTGCCGGGTTTCATCAGCGCGAGCTCCTCGGCATCCGGGCTGCGCACTTTCAGCACCAGCTCGCTGCCGAACGCGCCCGCACGGTCGCAGATCTCCGCGCCCACGGCCGCATAGGCCTCGTCCGGCGCACTCGCCGCCACGCCCGCGCCGCTCTGCACCCTGACGGTGTGGCCCTGCGCCTTCAGTTTCTTCGCCGTCTCTGGCGTGACGGC
>NZ_SLXD01000032.1 GCF_004340905.1 Rubrivivax gelatinosus | reverse complement strand
ACCGACCGCGCGACGCAGAAGGTGGCGCTGATGGCGTCCTCCGAAGGCGGCATGGACATCGAGGAAGTGGCGCACGCCACGCCGGAGAAGATCCTCAAGGTCTTCGTCGACCCGCTGGTGGGCCTGACCGAGGCCCAGGCGCGTGAACTGGCCGTGGGCATCGGCGTGCCCGAGGCCAGCCAGGCGCAGGCGGTCGACGTGTTCCAGAAGCTCTACGCCTGCTACATGGCCAGCGACGCCAGCCTTGCCGAGATCAACCCGCTGATCCTCGAAGGCCACGGCGGCATCAAGGCGCTGGACGCGAAGTTCAACTTCGACGCCAACGCGCTGTTCCGGCATCCGGAGATCGTCGCCTGGCGCGACCTCGACGAAGAGGACCCGGCCGAGGTCGAGGCGAGCAAGTTCGACCTCAGCTACATCAGCCTGGACGGCAACATCGGCTGCCTGGTCAACGGCGCGGGGCTGGCGATGGCGACGATGGACACCATCAAGCTCTTCGGCGGCGAGCCGGCGAACTTCCTGGACGTCGGCGGCGGGGCGAGTGCCGAGAAGGTCACCGAGGCCTTCAAGATCATGCTGAAGAACCCCGAGGTGAAGGGCATCCTCGTCAACATCTTCGGCGGCATCATGAAGTGCGACACCATCGCCGAAGGCGTCATCGCCGCGTGCAAGGCGGTGAACCTGCAGGTGCCGCTGGTGGTGCGCATGAAGGGCACCAACGAGGACCTGGGCAAGAAGATGCTGGCCGACAGCGGCCTGCCGATCATCAGCGCCGACACGATGGCCGAAGCGGCCACCGCGATCGTCAAGGCTGTGAAATGACCCACCCCCGTAGCGCCTTCGGCGCTCCCCCTCAAGGGGGCGCCGCCCGCGGCCCGGCGAAGCCGGTTCCGCGGCGGCCGCTTGATTGCACCCGCCGCGGTTGACGCGAAACGAACGAGGACATCGATGAGCATCCTGATCAACAAGGACACCCGCGTCATCACGCAGGGCATCACCGGCAAGACGGGCCAGTTCCACACCCGCATGTGCCGCGACTACGCCAACGGCCAGAACTGCTTCGTCGCCGGCGTGAACCCGAAGAAGGCCGGCGAGGACTTCGAGGGCATCCCGATCTACGCCAGCGTCAAGGAAGCGGCGGCGCAGACCGGCGCCACCGTCAGCGTCATCTACGTGCCGCCGGCCGGTGCCGCGGCGGCGATCTGGGAAGCCGTCGAGGCCGAGCTGGACCTGGCGATCTGCATCACCGAAGGCATCCCGATCAAGGACATGCTGGAGGTGCGCAACAAGATGAAGCAGCGCGAAGCCGCCGGCGGCAAGAAGACGCTGCTGCTGGGGCCGAACTGCCCGGGCACGATCACGCCCGAGGAGATCAAGATCGGCATCATGCCGGGGCACATCCACAAGCCCGGGCGTGTCGGCGTGGTCAGCCGCTCGGGCACGCTGACCTATGAAGCCGTGGCGCAGCTCTCCGAGCTGGGCATCGGCCAGAGCAGCGCGGTGGGCATCGGTGGCGACCCGATCAACGGCCTGAAGCACATCGACGTGATGCGGCTGTTCAACGAGGACCCGGACACCGACGCGGTGATCATGATCGGCGAGATCGGCGGCCCCGACGAAGCCGACGCGGCGCGCTGGTGCAAGGAGCACATGAAGAAGCCGGTGGTCGGCTTCATCGCCGGCGTCACCGCGCCGGCGGGCAAGCGCATGGG
>NZ_SLXD01000031.1 GCF_004340905.1 Rubrivivax gelatinosus | reverse complement strand
GTGCGCGTCGTCGGGCCTTCCAGGAAGGCGCTCGTGCCGCTGTACGGGGTGTAGTTCTGCTGGATGAAGTCGCGGACGTCGACCGCGGTTTCCCAGCGTCCGCCGGCAAAGCCTTCCCAGGGGTTGGTGCGGCTGGTGACGATGGTCATGGTATTCATTTGGATTCCTTAAACGAAAACTGCTTGTTGGCGTTTCGCGAGGTCCCGGCCGGGTGGGCCGGGACCCTTATTTGTTGTTATTCGTGGAAAACGTCGTGGAGGGGACCTTAGGCGTGCGCTGCCGTCAGGTCAGCGGGAATCGCCTTGGATTCACCGCGGGCCTTCCACAGAACCAGCCAGCGCTTCACCGAGGCCACCATGATGACCATGCCGAGAACCAGCATGACCGAGGCGATGACACCGTTGAAGACGTTGTAGCCCTTGGCTGCGCTGTTCAGGTATACGTTGGTAATCATCCAGTAACCGGCATAGTTGACGGTCACGAACAGGTACGCCAGAGGAACAAGGCAGGTCAGCACGTAGGCACGCTTGGCCGACATCCGCAGGATGATGGTCGCGCCGATCATCAGACCGATCGAAGCCATCAGCTGGTTGGAGACCCCGAACAGCGCCCACACCGAGCCGATGTCACCGGACAGCAGCAGGTAGCCCCAGAGCACGCAGGCGATGACGCTGGCGGTGATGGCCGCGGCAACCGAGTCCAGCTTCTTCATCGCCGGGAAGAAATCGCCCAGCAGGTCCTGGATCAGGTAGCGCGAGACGCGGGTGCCCGAGTCGACGGCGGTCAGGATGAACACCGCCTCGAACATGATCACGAACTGGAAGAAGTAGGCGGCCAGCTCGGTGAACCACGAGATCTTCGTGAAGATGTAGGTCATGCCGACGGCCAGCGTGACGGCACCACCGGTGCGGCCGACGAGGTCGATGCCCATTTCCTGGCTCAGGTGCGGCAGGTCCACGACCGTCATGCCCAGGGTCTTGAAGACTTCAGGCGAAGAGTTGATCGCGAAGTAGTCGGCCGGGTGCAGCGAGGTCGCGGCGATCAGGGCCATGACACCGACCAGGCACTCGGCCAGCATCGCACCGAAGGCCACCGGACGGATGTCGGTCCACTTGTCGACCAGCTTGGGCGTGGTGCCCGAGCCGATGAAGGCGTGGAAGCCGGAGATGGCACCGCAGGCGATCGTGATCGAGATGAACGGCCAGACCGAACCCTTCAGGATCGGGCCACCGCCATTGATGAACTCGGTCACCGCCGGGAACTGGATCGTCGGGTTGATGAAGATCACGCCCACGACCAGCGCCAGGAAGACGCCGACCTTCATGAAGCTGGACAGGTAGCCACGCGGGGTGAGCAGCATCCAGACCGGCAGCGCGGTGGCGAAGAAGGCGTAGATCGGCAGCGCCCAGCTGACGGTCGTCTTGTTCAGCGTCAGCCAGTCGCCCAGCGCCGTGCCGGCGAGGTGCGGACCGACGGCGACGGAGGCGGCGACGGCGGCGACACCGACGTAGGTGGCCCACTTGGACGAACCGAAGTAGCGTTCATACAGCCCGAGCGCGATGGCGATCGGCACCGTCATGAAGACCGCGAAGGTGCCCCAGGCGTTGCGCTCCAGCGCGTGCACGACCACGATGGACAGACCGGCCATCGTGATCGTGATGATGAACAGCATCGCCAGGCCCGTGCTCCAGCCGGCGACCGGCCCGAGTTCGGCCTTGGCCACTTCGGAGAGCGACTTGCCCTGGTGCTTCATCGATGCGAAGAGCACGACCGTGTCGTGCACCGCGCCGCCGATGACGGCCCCGACGAGCAGCCAGAGGAAGCCCGGCAGATACCCGAACTGGGCCGCGAGAACCGGGCCGACGAGCGGGCCGGCCGCCGCGATGGCGGCGAAGTGCTGGCCCGCATTGACCCATTTTTTCGTCGGGACGTAATTCTTGCCGTCCTCGAGTTGGTGCGCGGGGGTGATTTCCTTGTCGTCCGCTGCAAGCACCTTGCGCACGAAGAATATCCCGTAGAAGCGATATGCCAGGGCGAGTACGCAAACAGCGATGACGACGAAATAGATGGCTTGGTCCATTTCTATTTCCATCCGGTTGGTTGATCGATCGTAGTGTCGGAACGTTTGTCTGACGGGAGCCATCCTAGGAGTCGCCCGGACGCCCGCGGGGCTTTCACGCCAGCGGTACCGTCGGAACCCTGAACGGTGAAATCGCAGGTGCCAGTGGCGGCCCCAAAAACGCCTTCAGAGATTCCACCGGGACGATTTGCAATACCTCAAGCCGGGGCCCCTCCGGCGGTTATTTCGCGCCAGCGGTCGGCAGCGCCGGGCGAACGGTCGCCAGACGCGGGCGAACGGCGCCGGCGGCCCGACGAAGGCCTCGCGGCGGCGGGCTCAAGCGGGCTGCGGTTACAGTCGCCCCCGGGTGCCGCGGAGACCTCCGCGGCAGGTTCACGCGCAGGTCGGGCCGCCGCGCGGTCCTCTGCCGCCCTCCGGATGAACCACCCCGCCGTCGACACGGTGGCCGCGATCGTTTTTGCCATCGCGCTGCTGCACACCTTCTCCGCGCGCCACTTCGAGCGCCTGTCGCACCGGTTCCCGCGCCATGCGGGGCTGCTGCACCTGCTGGGCGAGGTCGAGGTCGTGTTCGGCTTCTGGGCCATCGTGCTGGTGCTGCTGCTGGCCTTCGTCGTCGGCCCGGCGGCGGCGATCGACTACGCCGAGTCGCGCAACTACACCGAGCCGCTGTTCGTCTTCGTCGTCATGGTGGTCGCCGGCTCGGGCCCGGTGCTGACCGCGGTGCGCAGCCTGGTCGACACGGCGGCGGCGCGCCTGCCGCTGCCGCGTGCGCTGGCCGTCACCTGGCTCGGCCTGGGCGTGGTGCCGCTCAGCGGCTCGCTGGTCACCGAGCCGGCGGCGATGACGATCGCGGCGCTGACGCTGGCGCCGCTGGTGTTCCGGCGCGACGTGCCCGAGCGCATCAAGTACCTGGCGCTGGGCGTGCTGTTCGTCAACATCTCGATCGGCGGCACGCTGACGTCCTACGCCGCGCCGCCGGTGCTGATGGTGGCCTCGGCCTGGAACTGGGACAGCGCCTTCATGCTGCAGACCTTCGGCTGGAAGGCGGCGGCCGCGGTGATGCTCAACGCCACCGTCGCGACCTGGCTGATGCGCCGTTCGCTGCGCTCCGACCCGATGGCGGCCGCGCCGCTGCCGCAGCCGCCGCTGGCCGTGGTGATGGTGCACCTGGCGGTGCTGGCCATGATCGTGATGCTGGCGCACCACCCGGTGGCCTTCCTGGCGCTCTTCCTGCTCTTCCTGGGCTTCACCCAGGCCTACGAACGCCACCAGAGCCCGCTGCTGGTGCGCGAGGCCCTGCTGGTGGCCTTCTTCCTCGCCGGGCTGGTGGTGCTGGGCGGTCTGCAGGCCTGGTGGCTGCGGCCCATCGTCGAGTCGCTCGAGCCGGTGGCGCTGTTCTTCGGCGCGCTGACGCTGACCGCGGTGACCGACAACGCGGCGCTGACCTACCTCGGCTCGCTGATTCCCGGCATCTCCGACGAGGCCAAGTACATGCTGGTGGCCGGCGCGGTGGCCGGCGGCGGGCTGACCGTGATCGCCAATGCCCCCAACCCGGCCGGTGTCGCGCTGCTGCGGCGCGGCTTCGCCGACGAGAGCATCGGCGCCGGCGGGCTGCTGCTCGGCGCGCTGGGGCCCACCGTCGTCGCCGCCGCGGCGCTGCTGCTGCTCTAGATGTGAAGCTTCAATAGGTTGTTGCGGGTGTTCACCCGGAGAGGTTCTGAGAGACTGGAAATCGCCAAACCCCCAGTCCACTCAACAACCGAATCC
>NZ_SLXD01000030.1 GCF_004340905.1 Rubrivivax gelatinosus | reverse complement strand
ATCAGCGAAGACCGAGATTCTGACATTCTTTTTAAACCCTGTCAAGCACTCGGCTTTTCTGCTTTTCGCTGAAACCCTTTTCAGAGTTTCTCGGCACTGCTTCTTTCGAAGCACCACCGTCGATCAGCGGAGCCTGTGACTGTAGCACGGGTCTCAATCGGGTTGCAAGCAGTTCGGCGAAAAAAGTTTGAAGACGCCGCTGATGCACTCTCAAGCGCCGGGCTACGCACCTGCCGGCCGGCTTGGGCGAGTTCACCGGAAACGGCACCACTCGCCCGTCGAAAGCCAGGCTGTGCGCAGGAGCGCACGCGCAGGTGCCGTCAGTGGACGAGGCCGGTCGAGAACAGGCGCGCCGCCTCGAGCGCCGGATCCTCGGCGTTGAGCACGGCGTCGACACCGGCCGCCAGACGACGCGTGTCCGCGCGCAGCACACGCTGCTTGATCGACGCGATGCGCGCCGGATGCATCGAGAAGCTGCGCAGCCCCATCGCCAGCAGCAAGTCGGTGAACGCGGCGTCGCCGGCCATCTCGCCGCAGACGCTGACGCCCTTGCCGCGCGCGTTGGCCTTGGCGATGGTGTCGGCGATCAGGCGCAACACCGCCGGATGCCAGGGATCGAACAGATGGGAGACGGCGTCGTCGGAGCGGTCGATCGCCAACGTGTACTGGATCAGGTCGTTGGTGCCGATCGAGACGAAATCGAAGTGATCCAGGAAGCGCCCGATCATCAGCGCCGCAGCCGGCACCTCGATCATCGCGCCGATCTCGACCTCGCCGTGGGCGCAACCCGCGTCGTCGAGCTGCTGGCGCGCACGTTCCAGAGCCTCCAGCGTCATCCGGATCTCGCCGACATGCGCGACCATCGGCACCAGGATGCGTACCTTGCCGAAGGCACTCGCCCGCAGGATGGCGCGCAGCTGCTGGCGGAACATGTCCGGCTCGGCCAGGCTCCAGCGGATCGCGCGCAGGCCCAGCGCCGGATTCAGCGCGTGCTCGTGGCGCAGCTCCTGCAGGCTCATGCGGTCCAGCGGCTTGTCGGCGCCGATGTCGACGGTGCGGATCGTCACCGGCAGCCCCTGCATCGAGACGACCGCGTCGCGGTAGGCCAGGAACTGCTCGTCCTCGCCAGGCAGGTCGCCACCGCGGTTCATGAACAGGAACTCGCTGCGGAACAGGCCGACGCCGACCGCCCCGGCCTCCAGGGCTCCCGCCGAGTCGCCCGGCAGCTCGATGTTGGCCAGCAGCTCGACCGGCTGCCCATCCAGCGTCACCGCAGGGGTGTGCCGCAGGCGATTCAACCGCGCCCGCTCGAGTTCACTCTGGCGCTGGCGGAAGCGGTACTCCTCCAGCACGATCGGTGACGGGTTGACGATGACGACACCGGCATCGCCGTCGATGACGAGCCAGTCGTCCTGGCGGATCAATCGGCTGGCTTCGCGCGCACCGACGACGGCCGGGATGTCCAGGCTGCGCGCGACGATGGCGGTATGCGAGGTGCGCCCGCCGACGTCGGTGACGAAGCCGGTGAACACGCTGCGCTTGAACTGGATCATGTCGGCGGGCGCGACGTCGTTGGCGACCAGGACGAGCGGATCCTCGCCACCGAAGTCGCGCATGCGCATCACGTCGAGATCCGGCGTGGCGCTCTGGCCGGGCTTCGTGCGCGCCAGGCAGCGCAACAGCCGCTCGGCCAGCTGCTCGACGTCGGCCTTGCGTTCGCGCAGGTACTCGTCGTCCATCTCGTCGAACTGGCGCGCCAGCACCTCGAGCTGCGCCGACAGCGCCCACTCGGCGTTGTAGTGGCGCTCGACGACCCATTGCCGGGTCGCGGCGGTCATGGTCTCGTCGTGCAGCAGCATCTGGTGCACGTCGAGCAGCGCCGACAGCTCGGGCGGCGCGTCCTGGGGCATGTCGCGCTTGAGCGCGGCCAGTTCAGCGGACACGACGTTGCGTGCCTGGCGCAGGCGTTCGATCTCCTGCTCGACACGCTCGGCGGGCACGAAGTAGTGCGCGACGTCGACGCGACTGGAGGCAACGAGCACCGCGCGGCCGATCGCGACGCCGCGGGAGACGGGGGTACCGAAGACCTGGATGCTCATGCGTTCGGCTCCCGTCCGCGCTTCACTGGCCTTCGCCGAACTTGGCGTCGATCAGCCCGCGCAGCGCTTGCATCGCGGCCTGCTCGTCCTCCCCCTCGGTCTCGATCTCGATTTCGGAGCCCAGCCCCGCCGCCAGCATCATCACCCCCATGATGCTCTTCGCGTTCACGCGCCGGCCGTTGCGACTGAGGAAGACTTCGCTGCGGAAACCGCCTGCCAGCTTGGTCAGCTTGGCCGAGGCGCGGGCGTGAAGGCCGAGCTTATTGCTGATGGTGATGCGGGTCTTGATCATGAGGGCCCGAAGGGACAGCCTGATTCTGCCGGCGCGCGCCGCCGATCTGCATGACACCTTGCGTTCCACCGGCCACGGCGCGCGCGACCAGTTCGTCCAGCGGAAGGTGGGCGTAACACAGCGTGCGCCACAGCATCGGCACGTTGACGCCGGCCACGACACGTGCGGACACGCCGTCGGCAAGTTCGAGCGCGGCGTTGCAGGGCGTCGCGCCGAAGACGTCGACCAGGATCAGCGCCTCCTGGGCGCCGAGCTCGGCGAGCAGCGCACGCGCACGCTCGACCACCTGCTCGGGCTGCATGCCGGGCTCGACGTCCAGCGCCGCCAGGCCGCTGCCGCAGTCCGGGTAGACGTGCGAGGCCACCGCGCGCAGCGAAGACGCGAGCGGGGCGTGGGCGATGACGAGCAGGGCGGCCATGGCAGGAAGAGCGCGGATTATCGGCAGCTTTCGTCCCGACTTGCGCACCGTTCACGCCGCAGGGCTTAGGCGCGCGGCGCGGGCCCAGAATCGGCGCCATGGAACAGCTGAAACCGGGCGCGCTCGCGGGGCTGCGGGTGCTCGACCTTTCGCGCGTGCTCGCCGGCCCCTGGTGCACGCAGACGCTCGCCGACCTCGGCGCCGACGTCGTCAAGGTGGAGCGTCCGCGCTCGGCCCGCCACCCCGGCGGCGACGACACACGCGGATGGGGCCCGCCGTTCCTGAAGGACGGCGACGGCCACGACAGCGCCGAGGCCGCCTACTTCGTCGGCACCAACCGCAACAAGCGCTCGGTGACGATCGACATCGCGCACCCTGACGGCCAGGCGCTGGTGCGCCGGCTGGCCGACACCGCCGACGTGATGATCGAGAACTTCAAGGTCGGCGACATGGCGCGCTACGGCCTGGACGCCCAGGCGATGCGCGCGACGCGCCCGCGCCTCGTCTACTGCTCGATCACCGGCTACGGCCAGACCGGCCCGTACCGCGACCGCGCCGGCTACGACTACGCGATCCAGGGCCTGGGCGGGCTGATGAGCGTGACCGGCGAACGCGACGGCCTGCCCGGCGCCGGGCCGCAGAAGGTGGGCGTCGCGGTCGCCGATCTCTTCACCGGCATGTACGCGACGGTGGCCATACTGGCCGCACTGCGCCACCGCGACGCCACCGGCGAAGGCCAGGTGGTCGACATGGCGCTGCTGGACACGCAGGTCGCGATGCTCGCCAACCTCGGTGCCAACTACCTGGCGACGAAGACGCCGCCGCGCCGTGTCGGCAACGCCCACGCCAACATCGTGCCCTACCAGGTGTTCGAGGTCGCCGACGGACACCTGATCCTGGCCGTCGGCAACGACACCCAGTTCCGGCGCTTCTGCGAGATCGCCGGCTGCGCCGAACTGGCCGCAGACGAACGTTTCGCGACGAACGCCGCACGCGTGCGCAACCGCCAGACCTTGATCCCGCTGCTGGAGCCACTGCTGCACGCCCGCCCGCGTGCCGACTGGCTGGCCACGCTCGACGCCGCCGGCGTGCCCTGCGGGCCGATCAACGACCTGGGCGAGGTCTTCGCTGACGAGCAGGTGCGCGCGCGCGGCATGGTGACGCAGGCGCAGCACCCGCTGCTCGGCGAGATCGAGCTCGTCGCCAGCCCGATGAAGCTGTCGGCAACGCCGCCGGCGCTGCGCCGCGCACCGCCGCTGCTGGGCGAGCACACCGAGGAGGTGCTGCGCGAGATCGGCCTGGCCGAGGCCGAGATCGCCGACCTGCGCGGGCGCGGCGTCGTCTGAGCGGCTAGATGTGAAGCTTCAATAGGTTGTTGCGGGTGTTCACCCGGAGAGGTTCTGAGAGACTGGAAATCGCCAAACCCCCAGTCCACTCAACAACCG
>NZ_SLXD01000029.1 GCF_004340905.1 Rubrivivax gelatinosus | reverse complement strand
TTTTGGCATAACCCGTTTGACTCAATCGTCAAAGTTATAGGGTCAAGCCTCACGAGCAATTAGTACCGGTTAGCTCAACGCATTACTGCGCTTCCACACCCGGCCTATCAACGTCCTGGTCTCGAACGACTCTTCAGGGGGCTCAAGGCCCCGGCAAGACTCATCTTGGAACGAGTTTCCCGCTTAGATGCTTTCAGCGGTTATCTCTTCCGCACTTAGCTACTCGGCAATGCCACTGGCGTGACAACCGATACACCAGAGGTGCGTCCACTCCGGTCCTCTCGTACTAGGAGCAGGCTTCCTCAATCTTGCAGCGCCCACGGAAGATAGGGACCAAACTGTCTCACGACGTTTTAAACCCAGCTCACGTACCTCTTTAAATGGCGAACAGCCATACCCTTGGGACCGGCTACAGCCCCAGGATGAGATGAGCCGACATCGAGGTGCCAAACACCGCCGTCGATATGAACTCTTGGGCGGTATCAGCCTGTTATCCCCAGAGTACCTTTTATCCGTTGAGCGATGGCCCTTCCATACAGAACCACCGGATCACTTAGTCCTACTTTCGTACCTGCTCGACTTGTCAGTCTCGCAGTCAAGCACGCTTATGCCTATGCACTATTAGCACGATTTCCGACCGTGCCTAGCGTACCTTCGAACTCCTCCGTTACGCTTTGGGAGGAGACCGCCCCAGTCAAACTGCCCACCATACACTGTCCCCAACCCGGATAACGGGCCAAGGTTAGAACCTCAAACACACCAGGGTGGTATTTCAACGTTGGCTCCACGATACCTAGCGGCACCGCTTCAAAGCCTCCCACCTATCCTACACAGATCTGTTCAAAGTCCAATGTAAAGCTACAGTAAAGGTTCATGGGGTCTTTCCGTCTTTCCGCGGGGAGATTGCATCATCACAAACATTTCAACTTCGCTGAGTCTCTGGAGGAGACAGTGTGGCCATCGTTACGCCATTCGTGCAGGTCGGAACTTACCCGACAAGGAATTTCGCTACCTTAGGACCGTTATAGTTACGGCCGCCGTTTACTGGGACTTCAATCAAGAGCTTGCACCCCATCATTTAATCTTCCAGCACCGGGCAGGCGTCACACCCTATACGTCGACTTTCGTCTTTGCAGAGTGCTGTGTTTTTAATAAACAGTCGCAGCCACCGATTCTCTGCGGCCTCATTGGGCTCCCCAAGTAAATGGTTCACCTACTAAAGGCACACCTTCTTCCGAAGTTACGGTGTCAATTTGCCGAGTTCCTTCTCCAGAGTTCTCTCAAGCGCCTTAGAATACTCATCTCGCGCACCAGTGTCGGTTTGCGGTACGGTCGTGTGCAGCTGAAGCTTAGTGGCTTTTCCTGGAAGCAGGGTATCACTCACTTCGGAAGCAAGCTTCCTCGTTATCACCCCTCATCTAAGACCCCCGGATTTGCCTAAGGGCCACGACTACAGGCTTGAACCGGGACATCCAACACCCGGCTGAGCTAACCTTCTCCGTCCCCACATCGCACTACACATCGGTACAGGAATATTGACCTGTTTCCCATCAGCTACGCATCTCTGCCTCGCCTTAGGGGCCGACTCACCCTACGCCGATGAACGTTGCGTAGGAAACCTTGCGCTTTCGGCGAGGGGGCTTTTCACCCCCTTTAACGCTACTCATGTCAGCATTCGCACTTCCGATACCTCCAGCAGACCTCACGATCCACCTTCGCAGGCGTACGGAACGCTCTCCTACCACTTGCACTTGCGTGCAAATCCGCAGCTTCGGTAACTGGCTTAGCCCCGTTACATCTTCCGCGCAGGACGACTCGATCAGTGAGCTATTACGCTTTCTTTAAATGGTGGCTGCTTCTAAGCCAACATCCTGACTGTTTTAGCCTTCCCACTTCGTTTCCCACTTAGCCAATTTTGGGGACCTTAGCTGGCGGTCTGGGTTGTTTCCCTCTTGTGTCCGGACGTTAGCACCCGGTGCACTGTCTCCCAAGCTGTACTCATCGGTATTCGGAGTTTGCAATGGTTTGGTAAGTCGCCATGACCCCCTAGCCATAACAGTGCTCTACCCCCGACGGTAATACTTGAGGCACTACCTAAATAGTTTTCGGAGAGAACCAGCTATCTCCAAGTTTGTTTAGCCTTTCACCCCTATCCACAGCTCATCCGCTAGTTTTGCAACACTAGTCGGTTCGGACCTCCAGCAGGTGTTACCCTACCTTCATCCTGGCCATGGATAGATCACTTGGTTTCGGGTCTACACCCAGCGACTAGACGCCCTATTCGGACTCGGTTTCCCTTCGCCTTCCCTATTCGGTTAAGCTTGCCACTGAATGTAAGTCGCTGACCCATTATACAAAAGGTACGCCGTCACCCTTGCGGGCTCCGACTTTTTGTATGCATGCGGTTTCAGGATCTATTTCACTCCCCTCCCGGGGTTCTTTTCGCCTTTCCCTCACGGTACTAGTTCGCTATCGGTCGATTACGAGTATTTAGCCTTGGAGGATGGTCCCCCCATGTTCAGACAGGGTTTCACGTGCCCCGCCCTACTTGTCGTACGCTTAGTTCCACAGAAGACTTTTTTCATACAGGGCTATCACCTGCTATGGCCGGACTTTCCAGACCGTTCTGATAAATCGACTGCTAAAACGTACAGGCTGTTCCGATTTCGCTCGCCACTACTTTCGGAATCTCGGTTGATGTCTTTTCCTCGAGCTACTGAGATGTTTCAGTTCGCCCGGTTCGCCTCGCCACCCTATGTATTCAGATGACGATACCCTTGCGGGTGGGTTTCCCCATTCGGAAATCCCCGGATCAAAGCTTGCTTGCCAGCTCCCCGAGGCTTATCGCAGACTGCCACGTCCTTCATCGCCTGTAATCGCCAAGGCATCCACCACATGCACTTAGTCACTTGACCCTATAACTTTGACGCCGAAGCTCTCGCTTCAGACATCCGGTCAATGACAGATTTTGAGTATTACGCGTTATGCCGAACTTCAATTCTCGCGAATCAAAGTTTGTATTGACGCAATCAAACTGTCGCTGATGGCACGGCGCATCCCGAAAGATGCTTTCCATCAGCAACGCTGATTTTCGACTCTATGAATTGTTAAAGAACGACGACAGCCGATCGAAACGATCGAACCGGAAAACACTCAAAAAGTGCTTTCCGCTTCCAACGCTTCTTCTTGCTCGCACCAGATGGTGGAGGTGAACGGGATCGAACCGATGACCCCCTGCTTGCAAAGCAGGTGCTCTCCCAGCTGAGCTACACCCCCAGAGGATGGTGGGTCTGGTTGGATTCGAACCAACGACCCCCGCCTTATCAAGACGGTGCTCTAACCGACTGAGCTACAGACCCGTGTTTCCCGGGTAGTCTGTCGTCAACAACAGCCGATAAGTGTGAGCGCTTGAACTTGAGTGCGTTTTTCCAGAAAGGAGGTGATCCAGCCGCACCTTCCGATACGGCTACCTTGTTACGACTTCACCCCAGTCACGAACCCTGCCGTGGTAATCGCCCTCCTTGCGGTTAGGCTAACTACTTCTGGCAGAACCCGCTCCCATGGTGTGACGGGCGGTGTGTACAAGACCCGGGAACGTATTCACCGCGGCAAGCTGATCCGCGATTACTAGCGATTCCGACTTCACGCAGTCGAGTTGCAGACTGCGATCCGGACTACGACCGGTTTTCTGGGATTGGCTCCCCCTCGCGGGTTGGCAGCCCTCTGTACCGGCCATTGTATGACGTGTGTAGCCCTACCCATAAGGGCCATGATGACCTGACGTCATCCCCACCTTCCTCCGGTTTGTCACCGGCAGTCTCATTAGAGTGCCCTTACGTAGCAACTAATGACAAGGGTTGCGCTCGTTGCGGGACTTAACCCAACATCTCACGACACGAGCTGACGACGGCCATGCAGCACCTGTGTCCAGGTTCTCTTTCGAGCACTCCCACATCTCTGCAGGATGCCTGGCATGTCAAGGGTAGGTAAGGTTTTTCGCGTTGCGTCGAATTAAACCACATCATCCACCGCTTGTGCGGGTCCCCGTCAATTCCTTTGAGTTTCAACCTTGCGGCCGTACTCCCCAGGCGGTCAACTTCACGCGTTAGCTACGTTACTGAGAAGAAACCCTCCCAACAACCAGTTGACATCGTTTAGGGCGTGGACTACCAGGGTATCTAATCCTGTTTGCTCCCCACGCTTTCGTGCATGAGCGTCAGTGCAGGCCCAGGGGATTGCCTTCGCCATCGGTGTTCCTCCGCATATCTACGCATTTCACTGCTACACGCGGAATTCCATCCCCCTCTGCCGCACTCAAGCTATGCAGTCACAAATGCAGTTCCCAGGTTAAGCCCGGGGATTTCACATCTGTCTTACATAACCGCCTGCGCACGCTTTACGCCCAGTAATTCCGATTAACGCTTGCACCCTACGTATTACCGCGGCTGCTGGCACGTAGTTAGCCGGTGCTTATTCTTCAGGTACCGTCATCCTCCCGAGGTATTAACCCAGAAGATTTCTTCCCTGACAAAAGCGGTTTACAACCCGAAGGCCTTCTTCCCGCACGCGGCATGGCTGGATCAGGCTTGCGCCCATTGTCCAAAATTCCCCACTGCTGCCTCCCGTAGGAGTCTGGGCCGTGTCTCAGTCCCAGTGTGGCTGGTCGTCCTCTCAGACCAGCTACAGATC
>NZ_SLXD01000028.1 GCF_004340905.1 Rubrivivax gelatinosus | reverse complement strand
GGCCTCGTCGCTCGTCTCATAGTCGACGTCGCTCGCGCCGCGCCGAGAACTGGCAAGGTGATCAGGCAGGCTGACGAACATTTCTAATCAGGACGTCGCAAGTGAAGGCGCCCCAATGGGTGGTCGTTGCGCGTGCACTTCGAGCGTGCCGCGTCCGTGCACCTTGGCATCCAGACGCGACTCGCGTGTCAACGACTAGGCGACAGCACCGCACCGCCCGCTTCGGACGTGCCGGATGCAGCGCGTCATTTCGTAGTGCGTTGAGCGATCGCGTGCTTGACGACCTGACCGACGGCCTTGGCGCCCGGCGCGTAGGCCGACATGGCGGCGCCAACCACCATCAGGAAGACGGCTGTTGCCGTGAACGGCCAAACCGTCCGGCCGAAGGCGCTGACAAGCCAGTGCTGCCGATCATGGCCACGCAGATGGCGAAAGAGGGCGTAAGACAGCGCCCCGTCGACCAGGACCTCGGCGAACAGCACCGGCGCGATGTAAACCACGTACAGCGACGCCACGGCGATGCCGACGGCCAGGGCGATCGCCGCCAGGGGGATAGCGGCTTCATCGGCCTGCGCCGCGGTTTCGGCTGCTTCGCGTACCGTTCCGAGCGGTGAAGCGGCCGCTTCGTCCACGGGAGCCGCCGAGCCGTCGAAGGCGGCCGTGGCGCCTCCACCGCCGAAGTCGCCCCCGCCTCCACTCTGGATGTCGGGTGGTCCACCGGACTCTCCGCGGCTGAGAGCGAGGCTGAGGATGTCCGGCGCATCCCGGTAGTCGTCGGCGTTCGTCCTGAGCCAAAGCCAGATCAGGAACAGGAAGAACAGGTAGGCGAAGCCCAGCGCCAGCGGGTAGCGCAAGGCCATCGAGTCCAGGCCGAACTGCAGCAAGGTGAACGACGCCAGAAGCCCGAAGCCGCCGGTGAGCGCGACGAGCAGCGCCATCTGGAGGCGCGGGAAGGACTCTCGAACGAGGCGGCGCTGTACGCGCTGGACGACGAGCTCTCGGTGGTTTGTGGTCATGGAAGGTCGGGGTCAGGTCTTGCCTTTTGCAACACGGGCCGCGAGCGCGGAACGCTGTCGCTAGGCCAGCCTTCCAGCGGCTGAAGTGGCGTGCAAAAGGCAAGATCTGACCACCCCCGGCGCCGCCGTCCGGCTCGGAGGCGGGGAGGGGCGCCGCGCGCGTGAACGGTGTCGCCGGTGCCGGCGGATGAGCGGTTGATTCACTGTCGGCTGGCGGTCCGACAGGAGTTTCATCCCTTCATCCGCTGCAGATCGAGGCTCAGGCAGACCTCGCCGTTTGGCTTCACTTCGCCTGTATGCCGGAAGCCGAATGCGAGATAGAAGTCCTTGGGGCCATGCGGGCCCACGACGTACGAGGTATGCAGGTAGTTGACTCCCGGCCTAGATGCCGTGTGTGCGACAACGAGTTCAAGCGCCCGACGGCCATAACCGTGCTTCTGGAACCGCTGGTCGATCATGAAGCGCCACAAGGAGACTTCGGGGCGTGGTGCCTCGGCTCCAGGCAGCGTGTGGTCGCGGAGCATGGCAAAACCTACCAGTTCCGATTCGACATAGATCGCCCGGAACCATGCCTCTCGGTGGAAGTAGGCTTGGGCGATGGACACCGCGTTGCTCGCGACGTAGCCCCGCTGTTCGGGGGTGACTTGAAGCTCGGTCACGGCCCGGACGGTTTCTGCCGTGACTTCTTTGAGTACGACCTTCGTTTGCGTCATGCCTTGGGCCTCCGGCGTTCGGGTTTTCCGTGGTGATTTGCTCGCTTTGGGTCGGTGCCGGCCCGTGGCCCATGAGGCGACATTCACCCAGTCGTCCACGGATTGCTTTGCCGCGCTGAATATCAGGTTTGACGCACTGTGATGTAAGTCGCGACAAGCGAAATGCTCAGTAGAGTTGACCAAGATGCCATGCCGATGAAAAAGCCTCGTGGTTCTGCTCTGAAACGTTTGGCGAGGCTTGCGGCAACGATCATGGTCGATATCAAGGCTAGACCAGAAAAATAGAGCGCAGGGAACAAATAATCATCACCGCAGGCGCTGGGCTCGCCGCACTCCGGGGGTCTGTGAACGAAGACAGCCAGTATGGCGACGGCAAACGCCGCGCCGATGGCTGTTCCGGTTGCGACCATCGCTCCTGCTCTCACTTGATCTCCCAGAAGAGGATGGTTTTTGACTTGCCGAGGTCTGAGTATCCCCAATCGGTGCCTGGCAGGAATGATCGTTGTCCAAGATAGCGTGCGGTGGTCGTCAGTGTGCCGATCAGTCCGCTCGCAGTGAGGCGAGACCCGTTCCAAAGGTCGATGTGGTCTCCCGTGGATTGGTTTCTCGCGTCTGTCTTGCGCATCCAGTAGTCGGCGAAATATACGATTCCGGTGCGCCGAGCGATCTTGCTTTGCCAGTCTTCGCCGGTAATTATCTCCGGCTTCCGGGGCAGGCCGCAGAACGGTTGTTTGTCGAGCCAGGCTGCCAACTGGGACGCGCGCGTTGCTGCGGTCCTGCCGTTGATGTTGATGTGGCCAAGGTCGCTCGGGCGCACGCCGATGCTCTTCGCGGTGAACGACTTCATCTCGATGCCGGCGCTATGAATGGCAACGCTGATCTTGATCGCGCATTGGTTTTCGAAGCCCGCTGGAGGTTTTCCTGTTTTATGGTCTCGGTAGGGAGGGTTTGCAGGATAGCCGGCCCATAGTGCGGCAAACGTCACGGCCGGCATGTTGACGCGGCAGACGGAGTCCGGCGTCATGTTGGTGCTGACTTGGGCTCGCTGCTGGAGAGTCGTCACAGGTCACCTTCTGCCAAATGAAGCGCTTCGTCGCCCCAGTAAACCTCGTAAACGTCGGCTGTAGTCGTCACGATGCGGGGAAGCCGCCGGGTATCGTTCAACCGGCCCTTGAACGTCCGGCCGTCGGCTGTCTTGACAAACCATGGCAGTCCGACCGGAGGGGCCGCGTCGGATGTCGGTGTCAGTTCGACCTGTTCATCGAAGCTGCCGCTCTCTTGTGTTGCGGCGGATAGAGGCTCGTTATCGCCGGAGTCGAACTCGAGTCTTCCCGCATCGAGCCCCTGTCCGCAGTCGGCGTTGACATCGACCGCAGCCAATGTCTGTGAAGAGAGCAGGATGGCTCTGCAGGCGGTTCGATCACCTTGGCGAGCGACGGGCTGGCCGTCTATGAGGCATGCAGGGTCGCCTGAGACGATTCGCGTGATGCCGCCGTGCCCTTTCCGCGGGCAGGTGACCTTGTCCCCGGTTCGCGCCACTTTGCGGCCATCGATTTCCGTTGTGGTTGATCCGCTGATGACAACGCCGCCATGACTGGTCTTGTCGCCGACGACGATCACGAACCGCAGCATCGGATGCCTTTCGACCTTTGTACGCCGGGGACGGTACGTGCAGCAACGTGGCAAGTGAAGGCGCCCCGATGGGTGGGCGGTGCGCGTTCATTTCGAGCGTGCCGAGTCCGTGCACCATGGCGTCCGAACGCGAACTCGCGTGTCACGACGAGGCGACAGCACGGCAGCGCCCGCCTCGGGCGCGCCGCATGCAAGGCGTCATTTCGTGGCGCGTTGAGCGCTGGCGTGCTTGACGACCTGACCGACGGACTTGGCGCCCGGCGCGTAGGCCGCCATGGCCGCGCCAACCGCCACCAGGAAGACGGCCGTTGCCGTGAACGGCCAAATCGTCCGTGCGAAGGCGCTGGCAAGCCAGTGCTGCCGATCGTGGCCACGCAGATGGCGGAAGAGGGCGTACGACAGCGCCCCGTCAACCAGGACCTCGGCGAACAGCACCGGGGCGATGTAAACCACGTACAGCGACGCCACGGCAATGCCGACGGCTAGGGCGATCGCCGTCAGGGGGATAGCGGCTTCATCGGCCTGCGCCGCGGTTTCGACGGCTTCGCCCACCGATACGCCCGGTGAAGAGGCTGCTTCGTCCACGGGAACCGCTGAGCCGTCGAAGGCGCCCGTAGCGCCGCCCCCGCCGAGATCGCCCTCGCCTCCACTCTGGATGTCGGGTGGTCCACCGGACTCTCCGCGGCTGAGAGCGAGGCTGAGGATGTCCGGGGCATCCCGGTAGTCATCGGCGTTCGTCCTAAGCCAAAGCTAGATCAGGAACAGGAAGAACAAGTAGGCGAAGGCCAGCGCCAGCGGATAGCGCAAGGCCATCGAGTCCAGGCCGAGCCGCAGCAAGGTGAACGACGCCAGAAGCCCGAAGCCGCCGGTGAGCGCGACGAGCAGCGCCATCTGGAGGCGCGGGAAGGACTCTCGAACGAGGCGGCGCTGTACGCGCTGGACGACGAGTTCTCGGCGGTTTGTGGTCATGGAAGGTCGGGGTCAGGTCTTGCCTTTTGCAGAACAGGCCGCGAGCGCGGGACGCTGCTACGAGGCCAACCCTCCCGCGGTCGAAATGGCGCGCAAAAGGCAAGACCTGACCACCGTCGGCGGCACGGGGGCGGGTTACCAGACCTGTGCCGCCGGGGTGCCTTGGTGGTACCGCAGTCGCCACCGGTTGGCGGACCGAACCCACACCGAGGATCGAAGGGTGTGATTGGACAACCCGCCGCCTTGATCGACCTGAGCCGAACGGTAAGTGAGCAATGCGAGCTCTTGTCCGAGTCGGACGACTTCGAAGTCTTCCGACGCCACCGCGGGATGAACCTCAACCGAAGTCAGGTAATTGATGGCCGTTTCACGATCGTACGATGTGCCGGAGCGGCCGACCTCGCGAAACTCCGGGTCGAGAAGTTGTTCGAGCCTTGCGCGACTGCAACGAGCCCCAGGATGATGGAGTTCGACTTCAAGGGTTTGGAGTTCGGCAAGCAAATAATTCACGGCAGGAGGGTCTGTGCGGTCTAGCATTCGACCTAAGGGCCTGCCGAATGCGGGTCTTCTTGAAAAGGGTTAGGCGGTGTTTTCATCGGCGACGGTGGCTTTGAACCACATGAGTACCGCCTCGATTTCACTCGGAAGAACCTCAAAACCACCGGTGACGCTGGAAGTGAACTGGCCATTGTCGGTGTGGTTACGCGAGCCGATGGTGAACGACACGCCGATGTGACCCTTTGAGTCAAGGTTCTCGATGGTGAGATTGAAGTCCTCGGGCGACATTGCGTACAGCTCGACCTTACCGTTGAGGTCGCGGTTCAGTGCCTCAAGTTCAGCAATAAAAGCCTCGACGTCTGGCCATTCGAGCCAAGCGTTTGATGCTTCGACCAAGAAGAGCGACGTCTTCGCCGAGCACTGAATGTGCAGGTCGGGTTTTGACGTGCGCTGGCTCGGAGTTCGGTGAAGCAGCCTAAGTCGCAGTTCACCACCGATGCCTTGGATTTGCATGGGACCGTTTGAGATAACCGGTTGACCGACATGTTAGGCCTCATCTTGCGGATGATGCACATACAGGCCGGCTAAGAAGTGCGCAAAGCTTGAGGCCAGCACAGTGACGTGCGGCGGGTCGGATTCTGTCTCGACATGCACCACGCGCGGTTCACCTTGGGGCCCGCATTGGGTGTAGTCCAGCATCACGACGTCGTGGCCGGCGGAAGGGCACTCTGCGACGACAACGCCAATTTTGGGGTAGCCCCACTCGTTGATCATTGCGGCGCTTCCAAGGTCTGGGGAGTCGATGCCCCACTCGCCACCAATGCCGCGGATGCCTGTCACGGCAATGTGATCGGCAGCCCAAGAGGTTGGTGTTGTGGTCGGGAAACTGTTTCGTCGAGGCGTACCGCCGTTCTGTGTGCGGAGTAGCTCCAAGTAGGAGCCGGGCAGCTTGTATCCGAGCCGCGCCTGCGCAGATGCAATTCTGTCTTCGGTGAGTGGCGGGCTCATGAAGTACTCGTCGTCAGCCCAGAAGTCGGAAGCGAGTGTCATGAGGCCTAACAGGCTGTTGAAGAACCTCTGGACGCTGCGCCCCGCGGCGTAGAGCATCCAGCCATCGAGGACGGAGGACGAGGCCGATGCGAGGTGCCGACGGCTACAACGAATCGCTGTTCAGCACGGTGCGGCTGGAGGACTTTGTCCCGACCAATCACCCGCTGCGGCCGATCCGGCAGTGGATGAACGAAGCCCTGTCGCGGCTGGACGGCAAGTTCTCCGCGATGTACGAGGCCGACGTCAAGGGCGGTCGCCCGAGCATCGCGCCGGAAAAGCTGATGCGCGCGATGCTGCTGCAGGTGCTCTACAGCGTGCGCAGCGAGCGGCGGCTGGTCGAACAGATCTCCTACAACCTGCTGTTTCGCTGGTTTGTCGGCCTGGCCATCGAGGACACGGTGTGGAACCACTCGGTGTTCAGCAAGAACCGCGACCGCCTCATCGAACACGACGTGGTGACGGACCTGTTCAACGCGACGGTGGAGACGGCGCGCTCGCGCGGGCTGCTGTCGGGCGAGCACTTCAGCGTGGACGGCACGCTGATCCAGGCCTGGGCCAGCCACAAGAGCGTGCGGCGCAAGGGCGGCAGCGACGACGACAGGCCGCCCGAGGACTGGCGCGGCGAGCCGCGCAGCAACGACACGCACGAGTCCAAGAGCGACCCCGAGGCCAAGCTGTACCGCAAGAGCGATGCGGCGCCGGCGCTGCCGAGCTACCTGGGGCACGTGATGACGGACAACCGCCACGGCCTGGTCGTGGACGTGCAGGCCAGCCAGAGCGATGGCCGAGCCGAACGCGAGGTGGCCGCGCAGATGCTCGGCGACGCGGCCAGGGCCGCCGGCCGGCGCATCACCGTGGGCGCCGACAAGGCTTACGACACCCGCGGCTTCGTGCAGGCGTGCCGCGAAAACGAAGTCACCCCGCACGTCGCGCAGAACCTGGGCCGACGAGGCGGCAGCGCCATCGACGGGCGCACCACGCGGCACGGCGGTTACGCCGTGAGCCAGCGGCGGCGCAAGTGCATCGAGCAGTGCTTCGGCTGGGGCAAGGTCGTCGGCCCGATGCGGCAGGTGATGCTGCGCGGACTGAACAAGGTCGACCAGTTGCTGACGCTGACGACGGCCGCCTACAACCTCATGCGACTGCGCGGCTTGGCCGCAGTGCGTCTGCAGGGGGCGTAATGAGGGCCAAGGACCGCGGAATTGCCGACTTCGAGTCCAGGAATGGCGCCTCAAGGGCTTTCGGGACGCCAATTTCGCCGCGGCGACGTACTGGATGACCTCGGGGCGGCTCATCTTGAGGTGTGCGGACGTGCCGGCGATCGGTTTTTCAACGGCCTGCTAGGAAACTCCTCCTGCATCAATCACTTGGGAGGAGTTTCTTGAGAGGCGTCGCTCGTCGGAGCGCGGTCGCCTGGGGCGATGTACTTGCTCTTCAGGACGATCCTGGCGCGATCTTGCGGCAAGTGCTTCACATATGGCCGCGCGTCCGTGGTCTTGAGCAGGAAGTACTCCCCATGCTCGTTACGAGCAATCCAGGTTAGATAGAAGCCGTCGACGCGTCCATCGTCGTGGATGACGTTCTCACTCTCGTCGACTACTTCTGCCCGATGCCCTTCAAGGCATAGTGCCGGTTCCGCGGAAGCGATACGAACATCGCGCAACTGAGCTCGCGCTTGCTCACGCAGTTTGGCCACGTGCGCCTTGAGCGCACCGAAGAGCGGAACCCTTAGCATTTCGTTCTCCAAAGCGAGACGACACCCGTGACGGGGCCTATTGCGGCGCATAACGTAGAAGTGACCGGCGGACTGAAGGCGGGCGAACGCCCGCCGATAGCACGTCCGTGTCGACTGCCAAGTTAAGTGGCATGTCAGAGCACATGCAAGTCATCGACCTCAGCCTCCCATTCACCGGGTGCCTTCTCAACCATCGTAAGCTCTAGCGATAAATCGGACCGGCCCTCTTCGGCGGTGAACAAGGGCACAACGACTGACCAGGTCGGTGCGACTGCTCCTTCCACCGCCACGAAATCGGCGAGGTCATAGTGTGGCGGCTGCACCAGGCGCCGCCCGTAGCTCTCCACAGCGATTCGCAAGGTCTCCGCAGCCATACGGGATCGCGGAGCCCACTTGATCACGCTTTCGTAGTCCTGCGCCACAAGTGCTCCGACAATGCGACCGATGACGGCGACGGATGGAACGCGAGGCGAATGTGCCATTTAACGTGAAATTGAGCGGACGCCGAAGGCGGTCCGCTCCAATGACAGGTTAAGGCTCACGCGCATCGCTCAACCCACACGGTTTCGCCTGGATGGTGTTCCTCAATCGTGTCGATCGCTCCGGCCAGCACATCGCCCGACTCCCCCTGTAGTGGGTAGATTAACCGAGACACGTTGACGTCTTCGAGGGCGGCATAGTTGGCTTCCGAGATGGCGTCGGAGCCACACCACACTGCATCCGCACTGTCTCCGCGCACTCGCAATGCTTCCACGAGACCGACAGGAGTAAGCGCAAGGAAAACCATCAGTGAGCCTTAACGTGAAAGTGAGCGGACGCCGTAGGCGGTCCGCTCCAATGGCAAGTTAAAGCGCATTACGCAATTGCCCACGACATAGCTCTCGTCGGATGGTTGGGATCTCCCCACGGCGCAGTGCACTCTTCGCTCGCAACGCCAGCCGAGTGCGGGGACCATGCGGCAACAAGGCGAAATGGCGCAGATGCCATTATTTCCTCCTTGAAGTCTTGGGCCGACTTCTTGTTCCAACACATGAAATTGCAGGCAACTGGACCGAGCTGAAAAACTACGAGGTTTGCCTTGAAGGCCACGGACATTCGTACCTTTACCGCGGGCAGCCAAGGGATGTAGTCGTCATCGGACCGGGCAAATGTCATGATGCGGTTGACACCGAACTCAAACAATGTTCCCCGTCCACGATTCAATACTTCAAAGTAAGCCACGAGCCCGTCGCCTCGCTCTGGCCTTACGCCTTCCACATCTGTGGATAGCCAGTGTTCAGTAGCCAAGTCCAACACGTCTACCGCAGTCAACTCTCTGAGAGATCGGTTTTTGAGCTTGACAAAAGAACGAAGCGATTTTTCGATGTCGTGTGCGTGCATGGCGGACCTGCGCTTTAACGTTGCCGATAACCGGCTGCCGCAGGCAGGGATCTTGTTTCTCAAAAGTGGACACACCATTATGAAACAAGGCTCCGCTCGAAGCCTGCAGGCGACAGGTATCCGATCGACGAATGTAGCCGCT
>NZ_SLXD01000027.1 GCF_004340905.1 Rubrivivax gelatinosus | reverse complement strand
CCCAACGACGGAGCCGCGGTGGTTGTGCGCGGATGAAGGCACCGCGACACCCGCGATGACCGCACGCAGCAAGGGCGGCGGCGTTGGTCGTTACTCCGCGGCCGATGCATATCCATGTTCCAGCGCCCCCACCGGCCCGCGGCCGTTACGGCAGCGCACCTGGCTCGGCCGCGCCCCGCGGGCCGGCGCGCCGATGCCCGCGTACCCTGCCAGAGCCTGGCCGCCGCCAGGCGCCGCCGCTGCCGCCGACCCGCCGCACTGAATCGAACTGGCCCTGAAATTAGCCGTTGCATAACGTTGCCGATAACCGGCTGCCGCAGGCAGTCCGGTTGAACGGCTTGTTATGCAAAGCCCCAACGACGGAGCCGCGATGGTTGTGCGCGGATGAATGCACCGCGACACCCCCGAGGCCCGCACGCAGCAAGGGCGGCGGCGATGGTCGTTACTGCGCGGCCGATGCATACCCATGTTCCAGCGCCCCCACCGGCCCGCGGCCGTTACGGCAGCGCACCTGGCTCGGCCGCGCCCCGCGGGCCGGCGCGCCGATGCCCGCGTATCCTGCCAGAGCCTGGCCGCCGTCAGGCGCCGCCGCTGCCGCCGACCCGCCGAACTGAATCGAACCGGCCTTGAAATTAGCCGTTGCATAACCTGTTGTATGCGGCGTCTCAACGCCGTTTATCACACTCGACGCTCGCGTAACAGCTGCATGCAGGCTCGACTTAAGTTCCTGTCGCGCCTGAAGTTCTCGCTGTCGGACCGCTCGCGCCGCGCGCGTAAAAGAGACGCTGAACACGGCGTCGGTTACAGACGATTCTGAGCCGCCCCGCTGAGCCCGCCAACCCTCGCGCCCGCCTTCGGGGGGACGTCGCCGCGACCAGAGAACAGACCCCGCCCGCCCGCCTCGGGCGTCGGGTGGCCGGTGGAGTGAAGTAAAGGAGGAGGGCGGGCGCAGCCCGCCCGGGGGACATGAACGGAACCGGCCACCCGGCGGCCGAGGCCCGCGCCGATGCGGGCGTGCCCGCTGTCGGCGAGCAACGCGGCCTAGAAGACGAAGGGTCGAGGCGGGAACCGCCTCAGCTTCACCCCCCCGCCGCCGCCCGCTCCAATTTGCGCCGCTGCATCCACGCCAGCGCCTCCCCGACGAACCCGCGGCGGAAGGCGACGACGCAGGCGACGAAGATGCCGCCGATGATCACCGTCACCCAGGAGCCGACGCGGTCGGCCAGGAAGTTCTGCAGGCCGATGATCGTGAAGGCCCCGATCACCGGGCCGGCGAAGGTGCCCATGCCGCCCAAGAGCGTCATCAGCACCACCTCGCCCGACAGCGACCAGTGCGCGTCCGACAGCGTCGCGAAGCCCAGCACCAGCGTCTTCAACGCCCCGGCCAGCCCGGCGATCGCCGTGCTCAGCACGAAGGCCAGCAGCTTGTAGCGGTCGACCGCGTAGCCCAGCGAGACGGCCCGCGGCTCGTTCTCGCGGATCGCCTTCAGCACCTGGCCGAACGGCGAGTGCACGATGCGGATGATCGCCAGGAACACCGCGACGAAGACCGCCAGCACGACGTAGTACATCACCCGGTCGTCGGCCAGCGACAGCACGCCGAACAGCTTGCCGCGCGGCACGCCCTGCAGCCCGTCCTCGCCGCCGGTGAACGGCGCCTGCAGGAAGACGAAGTAGACCATCTGCGCCAGCGCCAGCGTCACCATCGCGAAGTAGATGCCCTGGCGGCGGATCGCGATCAGCCCGACCACGAGGCCGACCGCCGCGGCGATCAGCGTGCCGGCGACGAGGCCCAGCTCCGGCGACCAGCCGGCGCTGCGCACCAGCCAGCCGGTGGAATAGGCCGCCGCGGCGAAGTAGGCCGCGTGGCCGAAGGACAGCAGCCCGGTGTAGCCCAGCAGCAGGTTGAAGGCGCAGGCGAAGATCGCGAAGCACAGCGCCTTCATGATGAAGATCGGATACAGGCCCAGCCAGGGCGCGGCCAGCAGCGCCAGCAGCCCGAGGGCCCAGCCGAAGCGGGCGAGACGGTCGCGGTCCATCACTTCTCCTTCCCGAACAGCCCGGCCGGCCGCAGCATCAGCACGATCGCCATGATCACGAAGACGACGATGTTCGAGGCCTCGGGGTAGAAGACCTTGGTCAGGCCCTCGACGATGCCCAGCACCAGCCCGGTGAGGATGGAGCCGAGGATCGAGCCCATGCCGCCGATCACCACCACCGCGAAGACGACGATGATCAGGTTGGCGCCCATCAGCGGCGTGATCTGGATGACCGGCGCGGCCAGCACGCCGGCCAGCGCCGCCAGCCCGGCGCCGGCGGCGTAGGTCAGCGCCACCATCGCCGGCACGTTGACGCCGAAGGCCTGCACCAGCGACGGGTTCTCGGTGCCGGCGCGCAGGTACGAGCCCAGCCGCGTGCGCTCGATGACGAACCAGGTGCTGAAACACACCGTCAGCGAGGCGACGATGACCCAGGCACGGTAGTTCGGCAGGATCATGAAGCCCAGGTCCGTGGCGCCCTGCAACGCCTCGGGCACCGGGTACTGCTGGCCCGAGACGCCGAACTGGTCGCGCAGCACGCCTTCGGCGATCAGCGCCAGGCCGAAGGTCAGCAGCAGGCCGTAGATCGGGTCGACCTTGTACAGGCGCTTGAGCAGCGTGCGTTCGATGACGATGCCCAAAGCGCCCACCACCAGCGGCGCCAGCACCAGCGCCGCCCAGTAGTTCAGGCCGAACTTCTCCAGCGACAGCCAGGCCACGTAGGCGCCCAGCATGTACAGCGCGCCGTGGGCGAAGTTGACGATCCCCAGCAGCCCGAAGATCACCGCCAGCCCCAGGCTGAGCATGGCGTAGAACGAGCCGTTCACCAGGCCGAGCATCAGCTGGCCCAGGAAGGCCTGCAGCGGGATGCCGAGGATCTCCATCGCCTAGCCCGCCGTCACTTCCAGAGGGAGCACTTGGACTCGGCCTTGGTCGTCCAGGCCTCCTCGCCCTTGAAGGTCTGCACGACGTTGTAGTAGTCCCAGGGCTCGGTCGACTTGTCCGGCGTCTTCACCTGCATCAGGTACATGTCGTGCACCATGCGGCCGTCGCCGCGGATGAAGCCGTCCTTGGCGAAGATGTCGTTGACCCGGGTCTTGCGCATCTGCGCCAGCACCTTGTCGGCGTCGTCGCTGCCGGTGGCCTTGACGGCCGCCAGGTACTGCGTGGCCACCGAGTAGTCGGCCGCCTGCAGCGAAGACGGCATGCGCTTCATCTTCTCGAAGAAGCGCCGGCCCCAGGCGCGTGTCTCGGCGTCGCGGTTCCAGTACCAGCTGTCGGTCAGGTACATGCCCTGCGTCGTCTTCAGCCCCAGCGAGTGGATGTCGTTGATGAAGACCAGCAGGCCGGCCAGCTTCATCGACTTGGTGATGCCGAACTCGTTGGCCGCCTTGATGGCGTTGATCGTGTCGCCGCCGGCGTTGGCCAGGCCCAGGATCTGCGCCTTGCTGGCCTGCGCCTGCAGCAGGAAGGACGAGAAGTCGGTGGCCGACAGCGGGTGCTTGACCGAGCCGACGACGTTGCCGCCGGCGGCCTTGACCACCGCCGAGGTGTCGTTCTGCAGCTGCGCACCGAAGGCGTAGTCGGCGGTCAGGAAGTACCAGCTCTTGCCGCCGGCCTTGACCACCGCGTTGCCGGTGCCCTTGGCCAGTGCGACGGTGTCGTAGGCCCAGTGCACGGTGTAGGCGTTGCACTGGTCGTTGGTCAGCGCCGAGGTGGCGGCGCCGACGGCGATGAAGGGCTTCTTCTTCTCGGCCGCCACCTTGGCCATCGCCAGGCTGGTGCCCGAGTTGGTGCCGCCGATCAGCAGGTCCAGGCCCTGGGTGTCGAACCACTCGCGCGCCTTGGCGGCGGCGACGTCGGCCTTGTTCTGGTGGTCGGCGAACACGACCTCGATCTTCTTGCCGGCGACGCTGCCGCCGGCGTCGGCGATGGCCATGCGGATGGCTTCGACGCCGCCGGCGCCGTCGATGTCGGAGTACAGCCCCGACATGTCGGTGATCAGGCCGATGCGGATCACGTCGCCCGAGATCTGGGCGTGGGCGCTGGTGCCGACAGCGGCCCCCAGCAGCAGCGAACAGGCGGTGGCGATCTTGCCGAGTTTCATGCTTGTCTCCGTCGTGGTAGTGGTGCGGCCGCGGCCGCGTTCAGACACCGAGGATCTCGTGCAGGCGCTCGCGGCGCGCCGGCAGCTCGGCCTGGGTGAACTCCTGCGTCACCTGGCCGTGTTCCATCACCAGAAAGCGGTCGGCCAGCGGCGCCGCGAAACGGAAGTTCTGCTCGACCATCACGATCGTGTAGCCCTGCTGGCGCAGCGCGACGACCATCTCGGCGAGCTTGTGCACGATGACCGGGGCCAGGCCCTCGCTGATCTCGTCGAGCAGCAGCAGCCGCGCGCCGGTGCGCAGGATGCGCGCCACGGCCAGCATCTGCTGCTCGCCGCCCGACAGCCGCGTGCCCTGGCTGGACGCGCGTTCGCGCAGGTTGGGGAACATGGCGTAGATCTGCTCGACCGACATGCCGCCGGCGGCCAGCGTCGGCGGCAGCAGCAGGTTCTCCTCGGCCGACAGGCTGGAGAAGATGCCGCGCTCCTCGGGGCAGTAGCCGATGCCCAGGCGGGCGACGCGGTGCGTCGCCATCGCGATGGCCTCGGTGCCGCGCACCTTGACCGAGCCGCGCCGTGCGCCGGTCAGGCCCATGATCGCGCGCAGCGTGCTCGTGCGCCCGGCGCCGTTGCGCCCCAGCAGCGTGACGACCTCGCCTTCGTCGACGTGGAAGTCGACGCCGTGCAGCACGTGCGACTCGCCGTACCAGGCGTGCAGGTCGCGCACTTCCAGGAAGCGGGCCATCAGTGCGCCCCCACCAGCTCGGCGTCGGCGCTGCCCATGTAGGCCTCGACGACCGCCGGATTGCGCGAGACCTCGGCATACGGCCCTTCGGCCAGCGTCGCGCCGCGCTGCAGCACGGTGATCGTGTCGGCGATGCTGGAGACGACGCTCATGTTGTGCTCGACCATCAGGATCGTGCGGTCGGCCGAGACCTGCTTGATCAGCTGGCGCACGCGGTCGACGTCTTCCAGCCCCATGCCCTGCGTCGGTTCGTCCAGCAGCATCAGCTCGGGCTCCATCGCCAGCGTCGTCGCGATCTCCAGCGCACGCTTGCGGCCGTAGCTCAGCTCCACCGCCAGGTGGCCGGCGTACTCGCCCAGGTCGACGGCGTGCAGCAGCTCGCGCGCGCGGCCGTCCAGCGTGTGCAGCGAGCGTTCGGGGCGCCAGAAGTGGAACGAGGTGCCGAGTTTTCTCTGCAGCGCCACGCGCACGTTCTCCAGCACGGTGAGGTGCGGGAACACCGCCGAGATCTGGAACGAGCGGATGACGCCGCGGCGCGCGATGTGCGCCGGCGACTCGCCGGTGATGTCCTGGCCGTTGAACAGGATGCGGCCGCTGGTCGGCCGGATGAACTTGGTCAGCAGGTTGAAGCAGGTCGTCTTGCCGGCGCCGTTGGGGCCGATCAGCGCGTGGATGTGGCCGCGGCGCACGCGCAGGTTGACCTTGTTGACCGCGACGAAGCCCTTGAACTCCTTCGTCAGGTCCTGTGTCTCGAGGATGTATTCGGCGCTCATCGGTTGTCCTCGCGGGCGCCCAGGCGGCGCGACAGCGTGCGCGCGGCCCGGATCACCAGCTCGCGCTGGCGTGAGAGGGTCGCGGGGTCCAGCGCGGCCTTGTTGATGCAGAAGGCGATGCCGGCGACGGGCCGGCCGGCGGTGTCGACCACCGGGGCCGCGAGCGCGTACACGCCTTCGCGCACGCCGCCGTCGTCGACCGCCCAGCCGCGTTCGCGCGCCTCGGCCAGCTCGGCGAGCAGGGCGTCGACGTCGGTCGCGCCCGGCGGCACCAGTGCGCGCACCTCGGCCGGGTCCAGGCAGGCGAGCATGGCCTTGCCGGTGCTGGTCACCCAGGCCGGCAGCCGCATGCCCAGGCTGAAGGCGAGGCTGAGCGGGCGCGCGCTGTTGCGCACACCGATGTAGACGACGTCGGCGCCGTTGAGCACCGACAGCACCAGGGTCTCGTCGGGCGGCGGGGTCTCGCGCCAGAGCGCGTCGAACTCGGCGGCGACGTGGGTGCTGGCGACGAAGGCCGCGGCCAGCGTCATCACGCCCGGGCCGATCAGCAGCGCGCCGTTGTCGGCGCGGCGCAGGTAGCCGCAACTCAGCAGCGTGCCGCACAGCCCGTGCACGCTGCTGCGCGGCAGCTTCAGCGCCGCGGCCAGGCCGGCCATGCTCATCGGCCGGCGCTCGCGTGCCAGCAGGTCCAGCACCGACACCGCGCGCACGACCGCCGGCACCAGGGCGGCGGGGCGGTCGGTCATCGGCAAGGCCATGGTCATCAGGGTGTTCGATCCGCTGAACACCGTTCAAGGAACTGAACGGCCGGCGCAGTCTAGGAGCGGCCATTTCCCTGTGCGCGGGGCTTGCGGGAAAGCGCTGATGGGGATGTCCCAGCCCCGAAGGCGCGGGGCGGGGCCGACCCGCAGCCCCGCCGCCGGCGCCTGGCCGGCGTCGTTTCAGGCGGTGCGGTCGACGCGCAGCGCGAGCACGACCGAGGTCGTCGTCTTCTTCACGCCGTCGATCTCGCCGATCTCGTCGAGCAGCACGTCCAGGCGCGCGGTGGAGTCGGTGCGGATCAGCGCCAGGTAGTCGAACTCGCCGCTCACCGAGCACAGCTGGCGCAGCTCCGGCAAGGCTGCCAGCCGCCGCGTGACGTCGCGTGCGGACTTCGGTTCGGTCGTGATGCCGACCCAGGCCTGCACGCCGCGTTCGGCTTCGTCCAGGCCCAGCCTCACCGTGTAGCCGACGATGACGCCGCTGCGCTCCAGGCGCTCCAACCGGGCGATGACGGTGGTGCGCGCCACGCCCAGCTTGCGCGCGAGCTCGGCCGTGCTCTCGCGGGCGTTGGTCTGCAGCAGGGCGATCAGGTCGCGGTCCATCTGGTCGCGGGGCATCGCTGCATTATGTCGATGCAGGTCGACGAAACGTCGGTAGATGCGGGTATTTCGTCGTTCTTGACCTATCTTGTGTCAAGACCGCTTCCTAGACTGCGCCGCATCGCCACCCACCGCCCGGAAGGACCCGAACGATGCGCGTGACCCTGCTCGGAGCCGGCCACATCGGCCAGACCATCGCCCGCCTGCTGTCCACCAGCGGCGACTACCAGCTGACCGTCGTCGACCGCCAGAGCGAGCCGCTGGCGCTGCTGGACGGCCTGCCGCTGGCCACCCGTGTCGCCGATACCGCCGACGACAGCGTGCTGCTGGCGCTGCTGCGCGGCCAGGACGCGGTGATCAACGCGCTGCCCTACTACCTGGCGACGCGCGTCGCGACGCAGGCGCGCGAAGCCGGCTGCCACTACTTCGACCTCACCGAGGATGTCGCCGCCACGCGTGCGATCAAGGCCCTGGCCGACGGCGCGAACACGGCCTTCATGCCGCAGTGCGGGCTGGCGCCGGGTTTCATCGGCATCGTCGCGCACCACCTGGCGCAGAGCTTCCAGGAGCTGCACGAGCTGAAGATGCGTGTCGGCGCGCTGCCGGCCTTTCCGACCAACGCGCTGAAGTACAACCTGACCTGGAGCGTCGACGGCCTGATCAACGAGTACTGCCACCCCTGCGAGGCGATCCGCGACGGCCGGCCCACCGAGGTGCTGGCGCTGGAAGGCCTGGAGCACTTCTCGCTGGACGGCACCGAGTACGAGGCCTTCAACACCTCCGGCGGCCTGGGCACGCTGTGCGAGACCTGGGCCGGCCGCGTGCGCACGCTGGACTACAAGAGCGTGCGCTACCCCGGCCACCGCGCGCTGATGAAGCTGCTGCTGGAGGAACTGCTGCTCAAGCACGACCAGGGCACGCTGAAGGACATCATGCGGCGCGCGATCCCGAGCACGATGCAGGACGTGGTGCTGGTCTTCGTCACCGCCAGCGGCCTGCGCGACGGCGCGCTGGTGCAGGAGGTCTTCGCGCGCAAGATCTTCGCCGAGCGTTCGCCGGCGCACCCGACCTCCGCGATCCAGATCACGACGGCCGCCGGCATCTGCGCCGCGGTCGACCTGTTCCGCGAAGGCCGGCTGCCGCAGCGCGGCTTCGTGCGCCAGGAGCAGGTGCCGCTGCCGGAGTTCCTGGCCAACCGTTTCGGCAGCGCCTACCAGCAGTCGCGCCAGGTCGAGAGCATCGGCTGACGCCGGCAGGCCCAGGCAGAATGCGGCCCCTTCGTCTCACGGGGCCCGCATGGATCTCTCGCACTGGGGTGGCTTGGACGCCGCCATCGTCGACCTCGACGGCACGCTGGTCGACACCGTCGGCGATTTCGAACTCGCGCTCGGCGGCGCCTTGCGGGACCTGGGCTATGCGCCGGTGTCGCGGGCCTTCATCTCGCGCACCGTCGGCAAGGGCACCGAGCACCTGATCCGCCGCACCCTGGCCGAAGCCGGCGCGCCCGACACCTTGTACGAAGCGGCCGACGCACGCTACCGCGAACACTACCTGCGCATCAACGGCCAGGCTTCGATCGTCTACCCCGGTGCCGCCGAAGGTGTCGCGGCGCTGAAGGCGCGCGGCCTGAAGCTGGCCTGTGTGACGAACAAGCCGGCGGCCTTCGCACTGCCGCTGCTGGCCGCCAAGGGGCTGGCGGCCTCGTTCGAGCTGACCTACGGCGGCGACGCCTTCGAGCGCAAGAAGCCCGACCCGCTGCCGCTGCTCAAGGCCTGCGAGGCGCTGGGCACGACGCCGGCGCGCACGCTGATGATCGGCGACTCGCAGAACGACGCCCAGGCCGCGCGCGCCGCCGGCTGCCCGGTGGTGCTGGTGCGTTACGGCTACAACCACGGCGAGCCGGTCGAGGCCGCCGGTGCCGACGCGGTGGTCGACCGTATCGACGAGCTGGCGGCGCTACTGGCGTGAACCGGCGGGCCGCGGCTCGCGGCCCAGCAGCGCGTCCTTCAGCGCCGCGTCGGCCGGCCGCGGGCCCAGCCAGATGCTCAGCAGCGAGCTGAAGAACTCGGGCTCGCGGATCGGCTCGCCCGCCGGCTTGTCGTTGACGAACACCGTCGTGCCGACGCCGGGCACGTAGTCGACGCTGAAGTGGTCGCCCGCGACCAGCTTCTTGCGCGCCGAGAAGATGTCGGCCATGCGCAGCGTGCCGGGGATCGACTGCATCCAGTGCTGCGGCGGGGCGTTGTCCTCCATGCCGCGCGTGAACAGGCGGCCGAGTTCTTTCGCGTCGATGTCTCGCAGCATCACGACGTGCATGCGCTTGGGGCCGGGCATCGCCAGCACCGCCTCCGGCGTGTTGGCGCGCTGCGGCAGGTACAGCCCCGCGGTGTAGACCTTGAACACCAGCTTGTAGCGCACGCCGGCGCCGTTGAGCGCCAGGCTGCTGCCGCCCACCGCGGCCGCCGCGGGGTAGGGCACGCCGGCCGGCTCGGCGGCGGGCTGCGCCTGGGCGGCGGCGCACAGCAGCAGAGAAGCCGCCACGAGGGCCAGGGCGCGGAGCTGCATGGTGGTCGGAGGATGAAACAGGTTGTAGGAGTTGCCAGTCTCGCATCGTGCCGGCCAGGCGCGTGGTCGCGCCGGTTACACTCGACCCACTCATGTTCACGGCCCACGCATCGACCGAAGGTTCCCGCGACCGGGGGGCTTGGCCCTGGCGCCGCTCTCGCTAGTCTCGCCTGACCCCCGCGTCAGGCCATGCCGCGAAGCGCCGACACCACCGTCGGCGCCGCTTCCGCAAGACAGATGCAGTGCCTGAGCCACGACGCGCCAGGTGACTGCCGCGAGAGGGCCCAGAAGTGATCACTGAACTCGAATTCAAGAGCCTGGCCGAGCAGGGCTACAACCGCATCCCGCTCATCGCCGAGGCCTTCGCCGACCTCGAGACCCCGCTGTCGCTGTACCTCAAGCTGGCCGGCGGCCAGCGCAACAGCTTCCTGCTCGAATCCGTCGTCGGCGGCGAACGTTTCGGCCGCTACTCCTTCATCGGCCTGCCGGCGCACACGCTGCTGCGCTCGAACCGCTGGCTGACCGAGGTCGTGAGCGACGGCGCCGTCGTCGAGACGCACGAAGGCAACCCGCTGGACTTCGTCGAGGCCTACCAGAAGCGTTTCAAGGTCGCGTTGCCGCCGGGCCTGCCGCGCTTCTGCGGCGGGCTGGCGGGTTATTTCGGCTACGACGCGGTGCGCTACATCGAGCCGCGCCTGGCCAGGACTGAAAAGCCCGGCGGCCTGGACACGCCCGACATCCTCCTGCTGCAGACCGAGGAGGTCGCGGTCATCGACAATCTGTCGGGCCGGCTGTACCTGATCGTCTGGGCCGACCCGGCGGCGCCCGAGGCCTATTTCCGCGGCAAGAAGCGGCTCGCCGAGCTGGCCGACCGGCTGCGTTATTCGGTCACCGCGCCGCAGGTCAAGCGCGGCCCGAGCTACGCCGTCGAACGCGAGACGACGCGCGAGCAGCTCGAAGACGCGGTGCGCCGCTGTAAGGAGTACATCGCCGCCGGCGACTGCATGCAGGTCGTCATCGGCCAGCGGCTGAAGAAGCGCTACACCGAGAGCCCGCTGTCGCTGTACCGCGCGCTGCGCTCGCTGAACCCGTCGCCCTACATGTATTACTACGACATGGGCGACTTCCAGATCGTCGGCGCCAGCCCCGAGATCCTGGTGCGCCAGGAGACGACGGCCGAAGGCCGCAAGGTGACGATCCGCCCGCTGGCCGGCACCCGCCCGCGCGGCGCGACGCCCGAGCGCGACGCGGCCATGGCCGCCGAGCTGGCCGCCGACCCGAAGGAGCGCGCCGAGCACCTGATGCTGATCGACCTGGCGCGCAACGACATCGGCCGCATCGCGCAGACCGGCAGCGTCAAGGTCACCGAGGCTTTCGCGATCGAGCGCTACTCGCACGTGATGCACATCGTCAGCAACGTCGAGGGCCTGCTGAAGGAAGGCGCGACGAGCCTGGACGTGTTCCGCGCCAGCTTCCCGGCCGGCACGCTGAGCGGCGCGCCCAAGATCCGGGCGATGGAGATCATCGACGAGCTGGAGCCCGTCAAGCGCGGCATCTACGGCGGCGCCTGCGGCTACCTCAGCTTCGCCGGCGACATGGACCTGGCGATCGCCATCCGCACCGGCATCGTCCAGCACAACACGCTGTACGTGCAGGCCGCGGCCGGTGTCGTCGCCGACTCGGTGCCCGAGCTGGAGTGGAAGGAGACCGAGGCCAAGGCCCGGGCGCTCATCCGCGCGGCGGAACTCGTGGAAGAGGGGTTCTGATCATGCTGCTGATGATCGACAACTACGACAGCTTCACCTTCAATCTGGTGCAGTACTTCGGCGAGCTCGGCGAGAACGTGCACGTGGTGCGCAACGACGAGATCGACGTCGCCGGCATCGCGGCGCTGAAGCCCACCCGCCTGGTGCTGTCGCCCGGGCCGTGCTCGCCGGCCGAGGCCGGCGTCTGCATCGAGGCCATCCGCCACTTCACCGGCAAGCTGCCGCTGCTGGGCGTCTGCCTGGGCCACCAGTCGATCGGCGCCGCGCTCGGCGGCAAGGTCGTCCGCGCCAAGGTGCAGATGCACGGCAAGGCCAGCGAGATCACGACCGACGGCCGCGGCGTCTATGCCGGGCTGCCGGAGCGTTTCTCGGTCATCCGCTACCACTCGCTGGCGATCGAGCGCGAGACGCTGCCGGCCGAGCTGGAAGTCACGTCCTGGACCGAGGACGGCGAGATCATGGGCGTGCGCCACCGCGAGCTTGCCGGCGGGCCGGCGCCGCTGGAAGGCGTGCAGTTCCACCCCGAGTCCATCCTCAGCGAACACGGCCACGCGATGCTGAAGAACTTCCTGCAGATGGGCGCCGCGCGCTGAAGACGGAGCAAGACCATGCCGATCACGAACACCGAGGCGCTGACCCGCGTCATCGAGCACCGCGAGATCTTCCACGACGAGATGCTGGACCTGATGCGCCGCATCATGAGCGGTGAGATGTCGCCGGTGATGATCGCCGCGCTCGCCGTCGGGCTGCGCGTCAAGAAGGAGAGCATCGGCGAGATCGCCGCTGCCGCCCAGGTGATGCGCGAACTGGCGACGCCGGTGCCGGTGGCCGACCGCCGCGGCCTCGTCGACATCGTCGGCACCGGCGGCGACGGTTCGCATACCTTCAACATCTCGACCGCGTCGACGTTTGTCGCCGCCGCGGCCGGCGCGCGGGTCGCCAAACACGGCGGGCGCAGCGTGTCGTCCACCTCCGGTTCGGCCGACGTGATGGAGGCGCTGGGCGCGCACCTGGACCTGACGCCCGAGCAGGTCGCCGCCTGCCTCGAAGAAACCGGCATCGGCTTCATGTTCGCGCCCAACCACCACGCGGCGATGAAACATGCCGCGCCGGTGCGCAAGGAACTGGGCGTGCGCACGATCTTCAACATCCTGGGCCCGCTGACGAATCCGGCCGGCGCGCCCAACCAGCTGCTCGGCGTCTTCCACCCCGACCTGGTCGGCATCCAGGTGCGGGTGCTGCAGCGCCTGGGCAGCGAACACGCGCTGGTCGTCTACGGCACCTGCGGCATGGACGAGATCTCCCTGTCCGGCGAAACCATGGTCGGCGAACTGAAGGACGGCGAGGTGCGCGAGTACGTCGTGCACCCCAGCGACTTCGGCCTGCCGGTCTACGACGCGCGTGTGCTGCGTGTCGCCAACCGCGAGGAGTCGGTCGGCTGCATCCGCCGCGTGCTGGCCAACGAGGACGGCCCGCAGCGCGACATCGTGCTGCTGAACGCGGGTGCGGCGCTGTACTGCGCCGGTGTCGCCGGCACGATCGCCGATGGTGTGCGCCGGGCGCGCGAAGCCGTGGCCTCGGGCGCCGCGGCGGCCAAGCTGGCGCAGTACGTCGCCGTCAGCAACCGCTACAAGGCCGCCTGACGATGGACGACATCCTCCAGCGCATCGTCGCCGTCAAGCACGAGGAGATCGCCGAGGCCCGCCGGTCCCGCAGCCTGCAGGACTGGCGCGCCGCGGCCGAGACGGCCGATCCGGTGCGCGGTTTCGCCGCCGCGCTGCGCCGCCGTGTCGACGCCGGCCAGCCCGCGGTCATCGCCGAGGTCAAGAAGGCCAGCCCGAGCAAGGGTGTGCTGCGCGATCCGTTCGTGCCGGCCGAAATCGCCGTGTCGTACGAGCGTCATGGCGCCGCCTGCCTGAGCGTTCTGACCGACCGCCGCTTCTTCCAGGGTGGTGTCGAGGCGCTGCAGGCCGCGCGCGCCGCCTGCGCGCTGCCGGTGCTGCGCAAGGACTTCATCGTCGACGAGGTCCAGGTCTTCGAGGCGCGTGCGATGGGCGCCGACGCCATCCTGCTGATCGCCGCCTGCCTGGAAGACGGCCGCATGCGCGACCTCGAGGCCTGCGCGATGTCGCTCGGGCTGGACGTGCTGGTCGAGGTGCACGACGGCGCCGAGCTCGAACGTGCGCTGCGCCTGGCGACGCCGCTGGTCGGCATCAACAACCGCAACCTGCGGACCTTCGAGGTCTCGCTGGACACGACGCTGGGTCTGCTGCCGCGCGTGCCGGCCGACCGGCTGCTGGTCACGGAATCCGGCATCCTCGGCCCCGACGACGTGCGCCGCATGCGTTCGGCCGGCGTCAATGCCTTCCTCGTCGGCGAGGCCTTCATGCGCGCCGACGACCCCGGCGCCGCGCTGGCCGGCCTGTTCGCATGACGGCCGACGAGCTGCCGGCGGCGTTCGCGACGCTGCCGCCGGCCTGGCGTGTCGTGCTGCCCGGCTGGACGCCGGCGGCCGAGGCGGCGGTCTGCGAGCGTGTGCGGGCGGTCTCCGGCACCCGTGAGATCGGCCCGCCGGACCCGTTTCGCGCGCTGCGTGTGGTGGCGCCCGAGGCGGCGCGCGTCGTCATCCTCGGCCAGGATCCGTACCCGCGGCCCGGTCATGCCGATGGCATGGCGTTCTCGGCGGGCCAGGGGAAACCCCACTCGCTGCGTCGGATATTCGACGTGCTCGGAGCCGATCGCCCGGCCTGGCAGCGTCCGGGCGACTGGTGCCTGGACCCTTGGGCGGAGCAGGGTGTGCTGCTGCTGAACCCGGTGCTGACGGTGGAGCTCGGCAGCGCCGGCAGCCACATGAGCTGCGGTTGGCAGGCGCTCACATCCGAAATCGTCTCGGTGCTGTGTCGCCGTGCGGAGCCGCCGGCCTTCCTGCTGTGGGGCAAGCCGGCGAATGCCTTCTTCGACGCCGCCTGCCCGGCCGGCTGCACGCCGCCGGTCTGGCGCACCCGCCACCCGTCGCACGACTTCAAGCGCGAGTTCATGGCCGATGGCAGTCACTTCGCCGCCACGGCCGACCGTGTCGACTGGTGGGGAGGGGCTGGTATTTCCCGCTGACCGTGCTACACTAGTTGGCTCTCCGGAGGGGTGCCCGAGTGGCTAAAGGGGGCAGACTGTAAATCTGTTGGCTTACGCCTACGCTGGTTCGAATCCAGCCTCCTCCACCAGAGAGACACGCTTGACGGTTGTGCCCGCGGGAGTAGTTCAATGGCAGAACCTTAGCCTTCCAAGCTAATGACGCGGGTTCGATTCCCGTCTCCCGCTCCAGGAAGGTTCAGGGGTTCCAGTCAAGCATCCCGCGCCGTCGTTACGGGTCTGCCGGTCCATCTGGTTGGCAGTTCCGGTCGTCAGACCCGTAACGATTGCCCATGTGGCTCAGTGGTAGAGCACTCCCTTGGTAAGGGAGAGGTCGCGCGTTCGATCCGCGCCATGGGCACCACGACTTGCTAACAATCGACTCGACACGATTGAGTCTCTCAGCCAGGAGCACCTGACATGGCAAAGGGTAAGTTCGAACGCACGAAGCCGCACGTGAACGTGGGCACGATCGGGCACGTCGACCACGGCAAGACGACGCTGACGGCGGCGAT
>NZ_SLXD01000026.1 GCF_004340905.1 Rubrivivax gelatinosus | reverse complement strand
CTGATCGCCCCGATCGCGATGGAAGAAGGCCTGCGCTTCGCCATCCGTGAAGGTGGTCGCACCGTCGGCGCCGGCGTCGTCGCGAAGATCATCGAGTAATCTGTCAAGGTTTTACGCAGGGGCATAGCTCAACTGGCAGAGCGTCGGTCTCCAAAACCGAAGGTCGGGGGTTCGATCCCCTCTGCCCCTGCCACCCGACTGCTCGGGTGTCCAAGATACCAGCCCGCGGGCGCTGAAAAGCCCGGCGGGCTTTGCTGCTGATGGCGGCAAAGTAACCTGTAGCCCATGTCCACCCAACCCCAAGTCGAAACCGTCTCCACGGGCGCCGACAAAGCCAAGCTGGCCGTCGCTGCCGTTCTGCTCGTGGCCGGTGTCGTCGTGTTCTACGTGCTCGGTCAGCGCGACCTCTGGCAGCGCGTGATCGCGCTGCTGGTCCTCGTGGCCGGGGCCGTGGGCGTCTTCTTCACCGCCGAAACGGGCCGCCAGCTGATCGGCTTCGGCCGCGAGTCGGTCAAGGAAGTGAAGAAGGTGGTCTGGCCGACCCGCAAGGAAGCGGGCCAGATGACGCTTTACGTGTTCGCCTTCGTCGTCACGATGGCGCTCTTCATGTTCCTGACCGACAAGACGCTGGAATGGGTGTTGTACGACCTGATCCTGGGCTGGAAGCGCTGAGGCGAACACGATGACGGAACCGCAAGCCACCCCCACCCCCGAGACTGCCGTCGCGCCCAGCAACAAGCGCTGGTACGTCGTGCACGCCTACTCGGGCATGGAAAAGGCCGTCGAACGCAACCTGCGCGAGCGCATCGACCGCGCCGGCATGCAGGACAAGTTCGGCCGCATCCTGGTGCCGACCGAAGAGGTCGTCGAGCTCAAGAACGGCAAGAAGGCCGTCACCGAGCGCCGTTTCTTCCCGGGCTACGTGCTCGTCGAGATGGAGATGGCCGACGACACCTGGCACCTGGTCAAGCACACGAGCAAGGTCACCGGCTTCGTCGGCGGCGCGCGCAACCGCCCGGCCCCGATCTCCGAAGCCGAGGTGATGAAGATCGTCAACCAGATGCAGGAAGGCGTCGACAAGCCCCGGCCCAAGGTCGAGTGGACGGTCGGCGAGATGGTCCGCGTCAAGGAAGGCCCGTTCACCGACTTCAACGGCGCCGTCGAGGAAGTCAACTACGAGAAGAGCAAGGTCAAGGTGTCGGTCACGATCTTCGGTCGTGCCACCGGCGTCGAACTCGACTTCTCGCAGGTCGAGAAGGTCTGAGCGGCCTTCGGCGCGGACTGCCGCGTCAAGATTTCAGGGCGTCCGCCTGCAACCCCGGACGCCTGCCGCAAGCAGGGTTGTATGACGAGGAGCTGGCACCCCCAGCGCTAGAACTCGGTTAGGAGCCATCATGGCAAAGAAGATCGTCGGCTTCATCAAGCTGCAAGTCCCGGCCGGCAAGGCCAACCCCTCGCCCCCGATCGGCCCGGCGCTCGGTCAGCGCGGCCTGAACATCATGGAGTTCTGCAAGGCGTTCAACGCCCAGACGCAGAGCTACGAGCCGGGCCTGAAGCTGCCCGTGGTGATCACGGCCTATGCCGACAAGTCCTTCACCTTCATCCTGAAGTCGCCCCCGGCGACCGTGCTGCTGAAGAAGGCGGCCAAGATCGAGAAGGGCTCCGGCCGCGCCCACCTGGAGAAGGTCGGCAAGGTCACGCGCGCCCAGCTCGAGGAAATCGCCAAGACCAAGATGAAGGACCTCACCGCCGCCGACATGGACGCCGCGGTGAAGACCATCGCCGGTTCCGCCCGCTCGATGGGCCTCATTGTTGAAGGGGTCTGACGCCATGGCCAAGCTCACCAAGAAAGCCAAGGCCCTGCAGGGCAAGGTCGAAAGCACCAAGCTGTACCCGCTGACCGACGCCCTGGCGCTGGTCAAGGAATGCGCCACCGCCAAGTTCGACGAGTCGATCGACGTGGCCGTGCAGCTCGGCGTCGACGCCAAAAAGTCCGACCAGGTCGTTCGCGGCGCGGTCGTGATGCCCGCGGGCACCGGCAAGACCAAGCGTGTCGCCGTCTTCGCCCAGGGCGCCAAGGCCGAGGAAGCCAAGGCCGCCGGTGCCGACATCGTCGGCATGGACGACCTGGCCGCCGAGATCAAGGCCGGCAACCTGAACTTCGACGTCGTGATCGCCTCGCCGGACACGATGCGCATCGTCGGTACGCTGGGCCAGATCCTCGGCCCGCGCGGCCTGATGCCGAACCCGAAGGTCGGCACCGTGACCCCGGACGTCGCCCAGGCCGTGCGCAACGCCAAGGCCGGTCAGATCCAGTTCCGCGTCGACAAGGCCGGCATCATCCACGCGACGATCGGCCGCCGTTCGTTCGAGTCGGATCGCCTGACCGACAACCTGCGTGCGCTGATCGAAGCCCTGAACAAGGCCAAGCCGGCGTCGAGCAAGGGCGTGTACCTGCGCAAGGTCGCCGTGTCCTCGACGATGGGTATCGGCGTTCGCGTCGACACCCAGTCGATCGCCGCCCAGGCCTGAACGTGATACGAGGCCGCACGCTCCAGTCTGGCGTGCGGTTTCTTGAATTGGTGGGCTGTCCGGCCGAAAGGCCGGGCAGGTCATCCAAGACCGCTGGCGGGGCCTTCGGGCTCCTTAATCGACCGGCCGCCTGCAAGGGCGGCCGACGGCCAGCGCAGATGGCGGTCCCGCTGCTGAAGGTATTCCCGGGTGTTGTAGCCGGGGGTTCCCGAAACAGAAGGTCGCTGATTCCAGGCGTGCCGTGGTCGCGAGACCCGGCACATGATGTGTGAGGAACAGACCTTGAGTCTCAATCGCAACGAGAAGGCAGCCGTCGTCGACGGCGTGTCGGCGCAAGCCGCACGCTCGCAGACGCTCGCGCTGGCCGAGTATCGCGGCCTCACCGTGGCTCACCTCGACAAGCTGCGCCGCCAGGCGCGCGACAACGGCGTTTACCTTCACGTGCTGAAGAACACGCTCGCCCGTCGCGCGGTGGCCGGCACGCCGTTCGAAGTGGCCTCGGACGCGATGGTCGGTCCGCTGATCTACGGCTTTTCCGAGGATGCCGTGGCCGCCGCGAAAGTCATCGCTGACTTCGCCAAGGGCAACGACAAGCTCGTCCTGAAGGGCGGCGCGTACGCCGGCAAGGCGCTCGACGCCAATGGCATCAAGGCGCTCGCCTCGATCCCGAGCCGCGAAGTGCTGATCGCCCAGGTGGCGGGCCTGCTGAAGTCGCCGATCCAGCGCATGGCCGGCGTGATTGCCGCCGTCGCCGAGCAAAAGGGCGGCGCCGAAGCGCCCGCCGAGGCCCCGGCGGCCTGACGCATCCGATTCATTGAACTTTTACTGATTTCGAGGAACCTGAAATGGCATTCGACAAAGACGCTTTCCTGGCTGCGATGGACAGCATGACCGTCATGGAACTCAATGACCTGGTCAAGGCCATCGAGGAGAAGTTCGGCGTGTCCGCCGCCGCCATGGCCGCCCCGGCTGCCGGCGGTGCCGGCGCTGCCGCTGCCCCGGTCGAAGAGAAGACCGAATTCAACGTCGTGCTGCTCGAAGCCGGCGCGAACAAGGTCTCGGTCATCAAGGCCGTGCGCGAACTGACGGGCCTGGGCCTGAAGGAAGCCAAGGACCTGGTCGACGGCGCTCCGAAGAACGTCAAGGAAGCCATCGCCAAGGCCGACGCCGAAGCCGCCGTCAAGAAGCTGGTCGAAGCCGGCGCCAAGGCCGAGCTGAAGTAATTCGGACCGCGGGGTCGGCGTTTGCCGGCCCCCGGTTTCGGATCGGTGTTCCGGGCCTCGCCCGGGAACACCTGCAAGAGCCCAGTCGGGCGCTTGCAAGTGTTCTCTGATCCGACTGCAGGGAACGGGTTTGGTCGGACTCCGGTGCAACGCCGGGGTTGTCCGCCAGCGGCAGGTAGTGGCCTGCCACCAAGCCTCGGACACGCCGCCGCCGCCGACACGCCGCCCCGCCCGGGGCCGCCAACGGCGCTGCCACCGAGGACACACTCTCCTCGGCTCGGTGCGCAATGTCCGGGCAGCCAGTCGCCGACGAAATGCAGCCCCAGGCCAGGGCGGCATAGTCGACACGGAGAGTTCAATGGCGCAAGCAACCCCCTACACGTTCACCGAGCGCAAGCGCATCCGCAAGAGCTTCGGCAAGCGCGAGAGCGTGCTCAAGGTCCCCTATCTGCTGACGATGCAGAGCGACTCCTACGTCGCCTTCCTGCAGAAGGACGTGCCGCCTCAGCAGCGCAAGCCCGAGGGCCTGCAGGCCGCCTTCATCTCGGCCTTCCCGATCGTCTCCCACAACGGCTTCGTGGAGATGAAGTTCCTCGAGTACAACATCGCGAAGCCGCCGTTCGACGTGCGCGAGTGCCAGCAGCGGGGCCTGACCTTCGCCGCTGCCGTGCGTGCGAAGCTGCAGATGATCATCTACGACCGGGAGTCGCATCCGGCCAAGCTGGTCAAGGAGATCAAGGAGCAGGAGGTCTACATGGGCGAAGTGCCCCTGATGACCGACTACGGCTCCTTCATCGTCAACGGCACCGAGCGTGTCATCGTCAGCCAGCTGCACCGTTCGCCGGGCGTGTTCTTCGAGCACGACAAGGGCAAGACGCACAGCTCGGGCAAGCTGCTGTTCAGCGCACGGATCATCCCGTACCGCGGCTCCTGGCTGGACTTCGAGTTCGACCCGAAGGACATCCTGTACTTCCGCGTCGACCGTCGCCGCAAGATGCCGGTGACGATCCTGCTCAAGGCCATCGGCCTGAACCCCGAGCAGATCCTCAGCCACTTCTTCGTCTTCGACAACTTCCGCCTGATGGACTCGGGCGCGCAGATGGAGTTCGTTCCGGAGCGTCTGAAGGGCGAGATCGCACGCTTCGACCTGACCGACAAGAACGGCGCCGTCATCGTCGAGAAGGACAAGCGCATCACCGCGCGCCACGTGCGCCAGCTCGAGCAGACCGGCACCACGTTCGTCAGCGTGCCCGAGGACTTCCTCGTCGGCCGCGTGATCGCGCGCAACATGGTCGATCCGGACACCGGCGAGATCGTCGCCAAGGCCAACGACGAGATCACCGAGGCGCTGCTGAAGAAGCTGCGTTCGGCCGGCATCAAGGACATCCAGTGCCTGTTCACGAACGAGCTGAACCAGGGCGCCTACATCAGCCAGACGCTGGCCTCTGACGAGACCGCCGACCAGCTGGCCGCACGCGTGGCCATCTACCGCATGATGCGCCCCGGCGAGCCGCCGACCGAAGACGCCGTCGAAGCGCTGTTCCATCGCCTGTTCTACAGCGAGGACACCTACGACCTGTCGCGCGTCGGCCGCATGAAGTTCAACGCCCGCGTGGGCCGCGACGTGCCGGAAGGCAAGATGACGCTGTCCAACGAGGACATCCTCGACGTCGTCAAGATCCTCGTGGACCTGCGCAACGGCAACGGCGAAGTCGACGACATCGACCACCTGGGCAACCGTCGCGTTCGCTGCGTCGGCGAACTGGCCGAGAACCAGTACCGCTCGGGCCTCGCGCGCATCGAGAAGGCCGTCAAGGAACGCCTCGGCCAGGCCGAGACCGAAGCCCTGATGCCGCACGACCTGATCAACTCCAAGCCGATCAGCGCGGCGCTCAAGGAGTTCTTCGGCGCGAGCCAGCTCTCGCAGTTCATGGACCAGACGAACCCGCTGTCCGAGATCACGCACAAGCGTCGTGTCTCGGCCCTGGGCCCGGGCGGTCTGACCCGCGAGCGCGCCGGCTTCGAAGTCCGCGACGTGCACCCGACCCACTACGGCCGCGTCTGCCCGATCGAGACGCCGGAAGGCCCGAACATCGGCCTGATCAACTCGCTGGCGCTGTACGCGCAGTTGAACGAGTACGGCTTCCTGGAAACGCCTTACCGCCGCGTCGTCGACGGCAAGGTCACCGACCAGATCGACTACCTGTCGGCGATCGAAGAAGGCAAGTACGTCATCGCCCAGGCCAACGCCACGCTGGACGGCGAAGGCCGCCTGATCGACGAACTGGTCTCGGCGCGCGAGAACGGCGAATCGGTGCTGCTGTCGCCGGAGCGCGTGCAGTACATGGACGTGGCGCCGACGCAGATCGTGTCGGTCGCGGCCTCGCTCGTGCCGTTCCTCGAGCACGATGACGCGAACCGCGCGCTGATGGGCGCCAACATGCAGCGCCAGGCCGTGCCGACGCTGCGTCCGGAGAAGGCGCTGGTCGGTACCGGTGTCGAACGCGTCGCCGCGGTCGACTCGGGCACCGTCGTCACCGCCCGCCGCGGCGGCATCGTGGACTACGTCGACACCAACCGCATCGTCATCCGCGTCAACGACGACGAGACGGTGGCCGGTGAAGTCGGCGTCGACATCTACAACCTGATCAAGTACCAGCGTTCGAACCAGAACACGAACATCCACCAGCGCCCGATCGTGCGCCGCGGCGACCATGTCGGCGCCGGCGACGTCGTCGCCGACGGTGCGTCGACCGACCTGGGCGAGCTCGCGCTCGGCCAGAACATGCTGGTCGCGTTCATGCCCTGGAACGGCTACAACTTCGAAGACTCGATCCTGATCAGCGAGCGCGTCGTCGCCGACGACCGCTACACCTCGATCCACATCGAGGAACTGGTCGTGATGGCCCGCGACACCAAGCTGGGTTCCGAGGAGATCACGCGCGACATCCCGAACCTGAGCGAGCAGCAGCTCGCCCGTCTGGATGAATCCGGCATCGTCTACATCGGCGCCGAGGTGAACCCGGGCGACGTGCTGGTCGGCAAGGTCACGCCCAAGGGCGAGACGACGCTGACGCCGGAAGAAAAGCTGCTGCGCGCGATCTTCGGCGAGAAGGCTTCCGACGTGAAGGACACCTCGCTGCGTGTCGACCAGGGCACCAGCGGCACCGTCATCGACGTGCAGGTCTTCACCCGTGAAGGCATCCAGCGCGACAAGCGCGCCCAGCAGATCATCGACGACGAGCTCAAGCGCTTCCGCCTGGACCTGAACGACCAGCTGCGCATCGTCGAGGCCGACGCGTTCGACCGGATCGAGAAGCTGCTGGCCGGCAAGGTCGCCAACGGCGGCCCGCAGAAGATCGCCAAGGGCACGACGATCACCAAGGACTACCTGGCCTCGGTCGAGAAGTACCACTGGTTCGACATCCGCCCGGCCGAGGACGAGGTGGCCAACCAGCTCGAGTCGATCAAGAACTCGCTCGAGCAGACGCGCCACAGCTTCGACCTCGCGTTCGAAGAGAAGCGCAAGAAGCTGACCCAGGGCGACGAGCTGCCCGCCGGCGTGCTGAAGATGGTGAAGGTCTACCTCGCCGTCAAGCGCCGCCTGCAGCCCGGCGACAAGATGGCCGGCCGCCACGGCAACAAGGGTGTCGTGTCCAAGATCGTCGCGGTCGAGGACATGCCCTACATGGCCGACGGCACCCCGTGCGACATCGTGCTGAACCCGCTGGGCGTGCCCTCGCGGATGAACGTCGGCCAGGTCCTCGAAGTGCACCTGGGCTGGGCCGGCAAGGGCATCGGCCAGCGCATCGGCGACATGCTGCAGAGCCAGGCGCGTGCCGCCGAGCTGCGCGAGTTCCTCGACGAGCTCTACAACCAGTCCGGCGGCAAGACCGAATCGCTGCAGGACCTGAGCGACGACGAGATCGTCGAGATGGCCAAGAACCTGCAGCCCGGCGTGCCGTTCGCGACGCCGGTGTTCGACGGTGCGCACGAGGAGGAGATCCGCGGCATGCTCCGGCTCGCCTACCCGGACGAGCTGGCGGCGCGCAAGGGTCTCACCGCCACGCGCACCCAGGCCACGCTGCACGACGGCCGCACCGGCGAAGCCTTCGAGCGCCCGGTCACGGTCGGCTACATGCACGTGCTGAAGCTGCACCACCTGGTCGACGACAAGATGCACGCCCGCTCGACCGGCCCGTACAGCCTGGTCACCCAGCAGCCGCTGGGCGGCAAGGCGCAGTTCGGTGGCCAGCGCTTCGGTGAAATGGAAGTCTGGGCACTCGAGGCCTACGGCGCCAGCTACATCCTCCAGGAAATGCTGACGGTGAAGTCCGACGACGTGAACGGTCGGACCAAGGTCTACGAGAACATCGTCAAGGGCGAGCACTCGATCGAGGCCGGCATGCCGGAGTCGTTCAACGTGCTGGTCAAGGAAATTCGTTCGCTCGGCATCGACATCGAACTGGAACGGGATTGACCCCCCCGAAGCGACCTTCGGTCGCCTCCCCCCAGGGGGCGACGCCTGCGGCCCGGCAGAGCCGGGTCCGCGGCGTCCGCTTGGCCAGCACCTTCCACATCGATTTCAGGATCTAGGAGAACCCCATGAAGGGACTACTCGACCTTTTCAAGCAGTTCACGCCCGACGAACACTTCGACGCGATCAAGATCGGGCTCGCCAGCCCCGAGAAGATCCGCTCGTGGTCGTTCGGCGAGGTGAAGAAGCCCGAGACGATCAACTACCGCACCTTCAAGCCCGAACGTGACGGCCTGTTCTGCGCCAAGATCTTCGGCCCGATCAAGGACTACGAGTGCCTGTGCGGCAAGTACAAGCGCCTGAAGCACCGCGGCGTGATCTGCGAGAAGTGCGGCGTCGAAGTCACGCAGACCAAGGTGCGCCGCGAGCGCATGGGCCACATCGACCTGGCTGCACCCTGCGCGCACATCTGGTTCCTGAAGTCGCTGCCGTCGCGTCTGGGCCTGGTGCTCGACATGACGCTGCGCGACATCGAGCGCGTGCTGTACTTCGAAGCCTACGTCGTCGTCGACCCGGGCATGACGCCGCTGAAGAAGTTCTCGATCATGAGCGAGGACGACTACGAGGCCAAGCGCGTCGAGTTCGGTGACGAGTTCGTCGCGCTGATGGGTGCCGAGGGCATCAAGAAGCTGCTCGAGGAGATGGACCTCGACGTCGAGATCGACAAGCTCCGCAACGACATGACCGGGTCGGAGCTGAAGATCAAGAAGAACTCCAAGCGCCTGAAGGTGATGGAGGCCTTCAAGAAGTCGGGCATCAAGCCGCACTGGATGATCCTCGAGGTGCTGCCGGTGCTGCCGCCGGACCTGCGTCCGCTGGTGCCGCTGGACGGCGGCCGCTTCGCGACCTCGGACCTGAACGACCTCTACCGCCGCGTCATCAACCGCAACAACCGCCTGGCCCGCCTGCTCGAGTTGAAGGCGCCGGAGATCATCGTCCGCAACGAAAAGCGGATGCTCCAGGAAGCGGTGGACTCGCTGCTGGACAACGGCCGCCGCGGCAAGGCGATGACGGGCGCGAACAAGCGTGCGCTGAAGTCGCTGGCCGACATGATCAAGGGCAAGAGCGGCCGCTTCCGCCAGAACCTGCTGGGCAAGCGCGTCGACTACTCGGGCCGTTCGGTCATCGTCGTCGGCCCGACGCTCAAGCTGCACCAGTGCGGCCTGCCCAAGCTGATGGCGATCGAGCTGTTCAAGCCGTTCATCTTCAGCCGCCTCGAGGCGATGGGCATCGCCACGACGATCAAGGCCGCGAAGAAGGAAGTCGAAGCCGGCACGCCGGTGGTCTGGGACATCCTCGAAGAGGTCATCAAGGAGCACCCGATCCTGCTGAACCGCGCGCCGACGCTGCACCGCCTGGGCATCCAGGCGTTCGAGCCGGTGCTCATCGAAGGCAAGGCGATCCAGCTGCACCCGCTGGTCTGCTCGGCGTTCAACGCCGACTTCGACGGTGACCAGATGGCCGTGCACGTGCCGCTGTCGATCGAGGCGCAGATGGAAGCCCGCACGCTGATGCTGGCCTCCAACAACGTGCTGTTCCCGGCCAACGGCGAACCGTCGATCGTGCCGTCGCAGGACGTGGTGCTGGGCCTGTACTACGCCACCCGCGAGCGCACCAACGGCCGCGGCGAAGGCATGGTCTTCGCCGACCTGATGGAGCTGCAGCGCGCGCTGGACAACGGCGTCGTCGAGATCACCGCCAAGATCAACGTCCGCCTGACCGAGTGGGTCAAGGACAAGGTCACCGGCGATTTCGTCCCCGAGATCAAGCTCGTCGCGACCACCGTCGGCCGTGCGCTGCTGTCGCAGATCCTGCCCAAGGGCCTGCCGTTCTCGAACCTGAACAAGGCGCTGAAGAAGAAGGAAATCTCGCGCCTGATCAACGTCAGCTTCCGCAAGTGCGGCCTGAAGGAGACGGTGGTCTTCGCCGACAAGCTGCTGCAAAGCGGCTTCCGCCTCGCGACGCGCGCCGGCATCTCGATCGCCATCGACGACATGCTGGTGCCGCCGCAGAAGCACGAGCTCATCGCCCGTGCCGAGAAGGAGGTCAAGGAGATCGAGCAGCAGTACGTCTCGGGTCTCGTGACCGCCGGCGAGCGCTACAACAAGGTGGTCGACATCTGGGGCAAGACCGGCGACGAGGTCGGCAAGGTCATGATGTCGCAGCTGTCCAAGCAGAAGACCATCGACCGCCACGGCAAGGAAGTCGACCAGGAGTCGTTCAACTCCATCTACATGATGGCCGACTCCGGGGCGCGGGGCTCCGCGGCGCAGATCCGCCAGCTCGCCGGCATGCGCGGCCTGATGGCCAAGCCGGACGGCTCGATCATCGAGACGCCGATCACGGCGAACTTCCGCGAGGGCCTGAACGTTCTGCAGTACTTCATCTCCACCCACGGTGCCCGTAAGGGCCTGGCGGACACGGCGCTGAAGACCGCGAACTCGGGCTACCTGACCCGCCGTCTGGTCGACGTGACCCAGGATCTGGTCGTCACCGAGGACGATTGCGGCACCCAGAACGGCCTCGCGATGCGTGCTCTGGTCGAGGGTGGTGAAGTCATCGAGTCGCTGCGCGACCGCGTGCTGGGCCGTGTCACCGCGACCGAAGTCCTGCACCTGGAGACGCAGGAAACGCTGATGGGCGCGGGCGAGATGCTCGACGAGGAAGCACTCGACAAGCTCGAGGCCGCCGGCGTCGACGAGGTCAAGGTGCGCACGCCGCTGACCTGCGGCACGCGCTTCGGCCTGTGCGCCAAGTGCTACGGCCGCGACCTGGGTCGCGGCGGCCTGGTCAACGTCGGCGAGGCGGTGGGTGTCATCGCCGCGCAGTCGATCGGCGAGCCGGGCACGCAGCTGACGATGCGGACCTTCCACATCGGCGGCGCCGCGTCGCGCGCTGCGGTCGCGTCGAGCGTCGAGGCCAAGTCCGACGGCATCATCGGCTTCAACAGCACGATGCGCTACGTCACGAACGGCAAGGGCGAACTCGTCGTCATCGCGCGTTCGGGCGAGATCATCATCGCCGACCCGCACGGCCGCGAGCGCGAGCGCCACAAGCTGCCGTACGGCGCGACGCTCAACATCAAGCCCGACCAGCCGGTCAAGGCCGGCACCGTGCTGGCCAACTGGGACCCGCTGACGCGCCCGATCATCACCGAGTTCGCCGGCAAGGCGCGCTTCGAGAACGTCGAGGAAGGTGTCACCGTCGCCAAGCAGGTCGACGAGGTCACCGGCCTGTCGACGCTGGTCGTCATCGACCCGAAGCGCCGCGGCGCGGCCAAGGTCGTGCGCCCGCAGGTCAAGCTGCTGGACGCGCAAGGCGTCGAGGTCAAGATCCCGGGCACGGACCACGCGGTGACGATCGGCTTCCCGGTCGGCGCGCTGATCCAGGTGCGCGACGGTCAGGACCTGATGCCGGGCGAAGTCCTGGCCCGCATCCCGATGGAAGGCCAGAAGACGCGCGACATCACCGGCGGTCTGCCGCGGGTGGCCGAGCTGTTCGAAGCCCGCTCGCCGAAGGACGTCGGCACGCTGGCCGAGATCACCGGCACGGTGTCGTTCGGCAAGGAGACCAAGGGCAAGGTGCGCCTGCAGATCACCGATCCGGATGGCAAGGTCTACGAAGAGCTGGTGCCCAAGGAAAAGAACATCCTGGTGCACGAAGGCCAGGTCGTGAACCGCGGCGAGCTGATCGTCGACGGCGCGGCGGACCCGCAGGACATCCTGCGCCTGCTGGGCATCGAGGAACTGGCGCGCTACATCGTCGACGAGGTCCAGGACGTCTACCGTCTGCAGGGCGTGAAGATCAACGACAAGCACATCGAGGTGATCGTTCGCCAGATGCTGCGCCGCGTGCAGATCGTCAACCCGGGCGACACCGGCTACATCGCCGGCGAGCAGGTCGAGCGTTCGGAGCTGCTGGACACCAACGACCGCATGCGCGCCGAGGACAAGATCCCGGCGACGCACGCCGACGTGCTGCTCGGCATCACCAAGGCCAGCCTGTCGACCGATTCGTTCATCTCCGCGGCCTCGTTCCAGGAGACCACCCGCGTGCTGACCGAGGCGGCGATCATGGGCAAGCGCGACGAGCTGCGCGGCCTGAAGGAGAACGTCATCGTCGGCCGCCTGATCCCGGCGGGCACCGGCATGGCGTTCCACGCCGCGCGTCGCGCCAAGGAGGCGATGGACGAGAGCGAGCGCCGTGCGATCGCGCTGCAGGAAGCCGAAGAGTTGGCGGCGGTGCAACTGGCTGGCGTGGATGCAGCCAGCGAAGCGGGAGACGGCGCGGCCGAGTGATCGGCAGCGTCTCCAGCGTCAAAGGGCAGCTTCGGCTGCCCTTTTTCTTGGTCGGGCCGTGCCGTCGGCGGCAGGCGAGGGCAGCCCGCCGCTCAGGCGGCGGGTGCCCAGCGCGCCGGCGTGCACACCGTGGTGCCGGCGCCGCGTGCCGCGCGCGCGAGCTGCAGCAGCGCCTTGTCGCGCGTCAGCAGCCATGGCGCGCCCCAGGCGAGCGCCAGGTCGATGAACATCTGGTCGGCCGCGTCGCGGCAGATCGGCGCCCGACCGCGTGCTGGCGGCATCTCGACGCGGCAACCGGCGGCGACGACACGCTCGCGTGCGGCCTCGCAGGCCGGGCGCCAGCGGTCGAGCTCGGGGCGCTGCAGCACGTGCAGCAGCTCGTCGAGCATCGGCCCGGTGGCGATCCAGCGCAGCTGCCCGGCCTCGAGTGCAGCGGCCAGCGGCCGGGTCGCGGGGTCGTCGAAGACCAGCCAGTCGAGCACCACGTTCGTGTCCAGAACGACGTCTGCCGCGCCCGCCACGACTTCATCCATGGTGCTTGCTTGCCCCTAGCCGAAACCGCTGACTATAATGGAAGGCTTTTCGGCAGACTTTGCCTGTCGCTCGATCTGGCCCGCAGGGTCTCAGCACATCGGGCGGCGGCGTCAGCCCGGGGTCCCATGGGGCGCCCGGGCTTTGGCGCGACGCCTTTGGGGCGGGGCGGTTGCCCGAAAAGATCGTGTAGCTTCAAACGGGAACAAGTTACCTATGCCCACCATCAACCAGCTCGTGCGCCAAGGCCGTCAGGCCGAAGTGGTCAAGAGCAAGTCTCCTGCGATGCAGAACTGCCCGCAACGTCGTGGCGTCTGCACCCGCGTTTACACCACCACGCCGAAGAAGCCGAACTCCGCGCTTCGTAAGGTCGCCAAGGTGCGCCTGACCAACGGTTTCGAGGTCATCTCGTACATCGGCGGTGAAGGCCACAATCTGCAGGAGCACAGCGTCGTGCTCGTGCGCGGCGGCCGGGTCAAGGATCTGCCGGGTGTGCGTTACCACATCGTGCGCGGCTCGCTCGACCTGCAAGGCGTCAAGGATCGCAAGCAGTCGCGTTCGAAGTACGGCGCCAAGCGCCCGAAGAAGGCCTGATCAGGCGGTGCCGCCCTCAGGGGTGGCCGAGCGGAAGGCCCGCCGCTTGCGGGTCGAGTAAGTGAAGGGCCTCGATGACCCTTCGCGGTGCGGCCGAAGAGCCTGCGCCAACTGAATCGAAAAGGAAAAGTCCCATGCCACGTCGTCGCGAAGTACCCAAGCGCGAAATCCTGCCGGATCCGAAGTTCGGGTCCGTCGACCTGTCCAAGTTCATGAACGTCATCATGGAATCGGGCAAGAAGGCCGTCGCCGAGCGCATCATCTACGGTGCCCTCGAGCAGGTCGAGAAGAAGGCCGGCAAGGATCCGCTGGAAGTCTTCCTCGTCGCGCTGAACAACATCAAGCCGATGGTCGAGGTGAAGTCCCGCCGTGTCGGCGGTGCGAACTACCAAGTTCCCGTGGAAGTTCGTCCCGTCCGCCGGCAGGCCCTGGCCATGCGCTGGCTGAAGGAATCGGCGCGCAAGCGCGGTGAGAAGTCGATGGCCGCGCGCCTGGCCAACGAGCTGCTGGAAGCAGCCGAAGGCCGTGGCGGCGCGATGAAGAAGCGCGACGAAGTCCACCGCATGGCCGAAGCGAACAAGGCGTTCTCGCACTTCCGCTTCTGACCCCCTGCCTGACGGCCGCCTCGGCGGGCTGAGCGCAGCCCCCAGGCGGCCCTGCATTTGGAGATTTGATCATGGCCCGCAAGACCCCCATCGAGCGCTACCGCAACATCGGTATTTCGGCGCACATCGATGCCGGCAAGACCACCACGACCGAGCGCATCCTGTTCTACACGGGTGTGAACCACAAGATCGGCGAGGTGCACGACGGCGCCGCGACGATGGACTGGATGGAGCAGGAGCAGGAGCGCGGGATCACGATCACCTCCGCGGCCACCACCTGCTTCTGGAAGGGCATGGATCTGTCCTTGCCGGAGCACCGCTTCAACATCATCGACACCCCGGGGCACGTCGACTTCACGATCGAAGTCGAGCGCTCGATGCGCGTGCTCGACGGTGCGTGCATGGTGTACTGCGCGGTCGGTGGCGTGCAGCCGCAGTCCGAGACCGTCTGGCGCCAGGCCAACAAGTACAAGGTGCCGCGCCTCGCGTTCGTCAACAAGATGGACCGCACCGGCGCCAACTTCTTCAAGGTCTATGACCAGATGAAGACGCGCCTGAAGGCCAACCCGGTGCCCATCGTCGTGCCCATCGGCGCCGAAGAGAACTTCAAGGGCGTGGTGGACCTCTTCAAGATGAAGGCGATCATCTGGGACGAGGCTTCCCAGGGGATGAAGTTCAGCTACGAGGATATTCCGGCTGAACTTTCCGCCGAGTGCCAGAAATGGCGCGACAACATGATCGAGGCGGCCGCCGAAGCCTCCGAGGACTTGATGAACAAGTACCTCGAGGAAGGCGAACTCTCGGAAGAGGAGATCAAGCTCGGGCTGCGCCTGCGCACGATCGCCACCGAGATCCAGCCGATGCTCTGCGGCACGGCGTTCAAGAACAAGGGCGTGCAGCGCATGCTCGACGCCGTCATCGAGTTCCTGCCCTCCCCGGTGGACATTCCGCCGGTCACCGGCACGGACGACGACGAGCAGCCTGTTTCGCGCAAGGCCGACGACAACGAGAAGTTCTCGGCGCTCGCCTTCAAGCTGATGACCGACCCGTACGTCGGTCAGCTGACCTTCGTGCGTGTGTACTCGGGCATCCTGAAGAGCGGCGACTCGGTCTTCAACCCGATCCGCGGCAAGAAGGAGCGCATCGGCCGGATCCTGCAGATGCACGCCAACCAGCGTGAAGAAATCAAGGAAATCCTGGCCGGCGACATCGCCGCCTGCGTGGGCCTGAAGGACGTCACGACCGGCGAGACGCTGTGCGATCCGGACAGCGTGATCACGCTCGAGAAGATGGTCTTCCCCGAGCCCGTGATCTCGCAGGCCGTCGAACCCAAGACCAAGAGCGACCAGGAAAAGATGGGTATCGCGCTCGGTCGCCTGGCGGCCGAGGATCCGTCGTTCCGCATGCGCACCGACGAGGAATCCGGCCAGACCATCATTTCCGGGATGGGCGAGCTGCACCTGGAAATCATCGTCGACCGCATGAAGCGCGAGTTCGGCGTCGAGGCCAACGTCGGCAAGCCGCAGGTTGCCTACCGCGAGACGATCCGCAAGACCGCCTCCGACGTCGAGGGCAAGTTCGTGCGCCAGTCCGGCGGCAAGGGTCAGTACGGCCACGTCGTCTTCACGGTCGAGCCGAACGAGCCGGGCAAGGGCTTCCAGTTCGTCGACGCCATCAAGGGCGGCGTCGTGCCGCGCGAGTACATCCCGGCGGTGCAGAAGGGTGTCGAGGACACGCTGCCCAACGGCGTTCTGGCCGGCTACCCGGTGGTCGACATCAAGGTCACGCTGACCTTCGGTTCGTACCACGAGGTGGACTCGTCGGAAAACGCGTTCAAGATGGCGGCGTCGATCGGCTTCAAGGAGGCCTGCCGCAAGGCCAGCCCGGTCATCCTCGAGCCGATGATGGCCGTGGAAGTCGAGACGCCGGAAGACTACGCCGGCTCGGTGATGGGCGACCTGTCGTCCCGCCGCGGCATGGTCCAGGGCATGGACGACATGCCTGGCGGCGGCAAGGTCATCAAGGCCGAGGTGCCGCTGTCGGAGATGTTCGGCTACTCGACGACCCTGCGCTCGATGTCGCAGGGCCGTGCGACGTACACGATGGAGTTCAAGCACTACAGCGAGGCTCCGAAGAACGTCGCCGACGCGATCGTCACTGCTCGCGGCAAGAACTGATAGCTCAAGCGCGGGGCGCCTGCCCCGCGGTCTCGTGCCCTCGAGGCGCCGGCTGCCCGTGGCTGGTGCGTGGTGCGAGACCTTAAACCTCCACGGGCTCTGCTCTTTCTCTGGAGATACGAAGAATGGCAAAGGGTAAGTTCGAACGCACGAAGCCGCACGTGAACGTGGGCACGATCGGGCACGTCGACCACGGCAAGACGACGCTGACGGCGGCGAT
>NZ_SLXD01000025.1 GCF_004340905.1 Rubrivivax gelatinosus | reverse complement strand
TCGGGGTGGCCGGCGGTCTTGCTGTGCAGCTGGCGGAAACGCTTCAGCTCGTCCAGCGACAGCTCGTAGCCGCTGAGGTGCAGCAGGCCGTAGATCAGCATCGACGCGTGGCCGTTGCTGAGCACGAAGCGGTCGCGGTCGGCCCAGTGCGGCGCGGCCGGGTCGTGCTTCAGGTGGCGGGTCCACAGCACGGTGGCCATCTCGGCCATGCCCATCGGCGCGCCGGGGTGGCCGCTCTTGGCGGCCTCGACGGCGTCGACGGCCAGCACGCGCAGCGCGTCGGCCAGGCGGGTGGTGGTGGGTGCTGCCATCACAGAGCCCCCAGCGCGCGCTTGCGCCGTTCCATCATGCGCCAGATGAAGGGCGTGAAGATCAGCTGCATCGCCAGCTCCATCTTGCCGCCCGGCACGACGATGGTGTTCGCACGCGACATCCACGAGTCGTTGATCATGTTCAGCAGGTAGGGGAAGTCGATGCCCTTCGGGTTGGCGAAGCGGATCACGCACAGGCTCTCGTCGGGCTGCGGGATGTCGCGCGCGATGAAGGGGTTGGAGGTGTCGACGACCGGCACACGCTGGAAGTTCACGTGGGTGTGCGTGAACTGCGGGACGATGTAGTGCACGTAGTCCGGCATGCGGCGCAGGATGGTGTCGGTCACCGCCTCGGTCGAGTAGCCGCGCACGTTCTTGTCGCGGTAGAGCTTCTGGATCCACTCCAGGTTGATCACCGGGACGACGCCGATCAGCAGGTCGGGGTAGCGCGCGATGTCGACCTCGGGCGTGACGACGGCGCCGTGCAGGCCTTCGTAGAACAGCAGGTCGGTGCCGGCCTCGATGTCCTGCCAGTCGGTGAAGGTGCCGGGCTCGAGGCCGTAGGGCGCGGCCTCGACCGGGTCGTGCAGGTACTTGCGGCTGCGGCCGATGCCGGTCTCGCCGTAGCTGCGGAACAGCTGTTCCAGCTCGGGGAACAGGTTGTTCTCCGGGCCGAAGTGGCTGAAGTGCTTGTTGCCGGCCTTCTCGGCCTCCTGCAGCTTCACGCGCATCTCCTGGCGGTCGTAGCGGTGGAAGCTGTCGCCTTCGATGATCGCGGCCTTGATGCTCTCGCGCCGGAAGATGTTCTGGAAGGTGCGCGTCACCGAGGTGGTGCCGGCACCCGACGATCCGGTGATCGCGATGATGGGATGGCGTTCGGACATGGTCGTCTCTCTCTTCAGTCTCGGAACAGGCTGCGTTCGGCGAACAGCGGGTTGCACGGTTCGCGTTCGGCGGGTTCGTGGTGGTAGCGCTCGATGCGCTCCACTTCGTTCTTGGAGCCGAACACCAGGCCGATGCGCTGGTGCAGCGAGCTCGGCTTGACGCCCAGCACCGGCTGGCGGCCGGTGGACGCGCGCCCGCCGGCCTGCTCCATCACGAAGCCGATCGGGTTGGCCTCGTACAGCAGGCGCAGGCGGCCGGGTTTGGCCGGATCCTTGGTGTCGCGCGGGTACATGAAGACGCCGCCGCGCATCAGGATGCGGTGCGCCTCGGCGACCATGCTGGCGATCCAGCGCATGTTGAAGTCGCGCCCGCGCGGGCCGGTCTTGCCGGCCAGGCATTCGTCGACGTAGCGCTTGACCGGCGGCTCCCAGAAACGGCTGTTGGAGGTGTTGATCGCGAACTCGTGCGTGTCCGCCGGGATGCGCAGGTCCGGGTGCGTCAGCACGAACTCGCCCAGGTTGTGGTTCAGCGTGAAGCCGACGACGCCGTTGCCGACGCTCAGCACCAGCATCGTCACCGGGCCGTAGATCGCGTAACCGGCGGCCACCTGCTCGCAGCCGGGCTGCAGGAAGTCGTCGACGCCGACGTCGCCGCCCGAGTCGATCACCGCCTGCGGCGCCCGCAGGATCGAGAAGATGCTGCCGACCGAGACGTTGACGTCGATGTTGCTGGAGCCGTCCAGCGGGTCGAAGGTCAGCAGGTACTTGCCGCGCGGGTAGGCCGCCGGGATCTGGTGCGGCGTCTCCATCTCTTCCGACGCCATGCCGGCGAGATGCCCGTTCCACTCGTTCATGCGGATGAAGATCTCGTTGGACAGCACGTCCAGCGGTTTCTGCACCTCGCCCTGCACGTTGACGTCCCCCCCGACGGCGGTGACCTCGGGCGTCAGCGAGTCGCCGAGCACACCGAAGGAGACGATGCGCGCGATGGCCTTGCAGGCCAGCGAGACGTCGAGGATCAGCGCGTTGAGGTCGCCGCTGGCACCGGGGAAACGGCGGCGTTGCTCGATCAGGTAGCGGGTCAGCGTCCAGCGTTGGGACAAGGGCATGGTGGGCTTTCTGACGGGAGAGTTGGAAAGCGGGTCTAGCGCTCGGCCGCCTGGAACAGGCGGCTGGCGAGGATGTCCTCGGGCGCCAGCGTCGTCAGGTCGGCCTCGGTCAGCGCACGGTCGCGCTCGGCAAACAGGCGCGAGGCCTGGCGCAACCGCATGCGGTCGAGCGCGTTGCGCACGCTGCGCGCGTTGGCGAAGTTGGGTTGCGCCAGGCGCAGCGACAGGTACTCGGCGAAGGCCTCGCGTGTGCCGTCGCCGAAGCGGTAGTTCATGCCGGCGGTCATGCGGTCGGCGATCTGCAGCAGTTCCTCGCCCGAATAGTCGGGGAAGTCGAGGTGGTGCGCGATGCGCGAGCTCATGCCCGGGTTGGACTTGAAGAAGGTGTCCATGCGGTCCTTGTAGCCGGCGAGGATCACGACCAGGTCGTCGCGCTGGTTCTCCATCACCTGCAGCAGGATCTCGATGGCTTCCTGGCCGTAGTCGCGTTCGTTCTCGGGGCGGTACAGGTAGTAGGCCTCGTCGATGAACAGCACGCCGCCCATCGCCTTCTTCAGCACTTCCTTGGTCTTGGGCGCGGTGTGGCCGATGTACTGGCCGACGAGGTCGTCGCGCGTGACGGCGACGAGGTGGCCTTTGCGCACGTAGCCCAGGCGGTGAAGGATCTCGGCCATGCGCATCGCCACCGTCGTCTTGCCGGTGCCGGGGTTGCCGGTGAAACACATGTGCAGGCTGGGCATCTGGGCGGCGAGACCCAGGTTCAGGCGCAGCTTGTCGATGACCAGCAGCGCGGCGATGTCGCGGATGCGTTGCTTGACCGGCGCCAGGCCGACGAGGTCGTGCTCGAGCTCGTCCATCACCGCCTCGACCTGGCTCTGCGCCAGGACCTCACCGACGGTGCGCGGCACCGGCTGGGTGTCCTCCTGCACGGGGGCGGCCGGCGCGGTGATCGCGGCGCCGGGGATCGAATACAGCGGCGCGCCCATCAGACGAACGCCTCCTGGTCGCGGCGCGCCAGTTCGGCGCGCATCGCCGCGATGACCGCGGCGTAGTCGGGCTGGCTGAAGATCGCGCTACCGGCGACGAAGGTGTCGGCGCCGGCATCCGCCACACGCCGGATGTTGTCGATCTTGATGCCGCCGTCGACCTCCAGCCGGATGTCACGGCCCGAGGCGTCGATGATCTTGCGCGCCTTCTCGATCTTCCTCAGCGCGCTGTCGATGAACGACTGCCCGCCGAAACCGGGGTTGACGCTCATGATCAGCACCAGGTCGACCTTGTCGATCACCCACTCCAGCACGTCCAGCGGCTCGGCGGGGTTGAAGACGAGGCCGGCCTGGCAGCCCTCGGCCTGGATCAGCTGCAGCGTGCGGTCGACGTGCGTGCTGGCGTCGGGGTGAAAGCTCACCAGGTCCGCGCCGGCCTTGGCAAACGCCGTGGCCAGCGCGTCCACCGGCTGCACCATCAGGTGCACGTCGATCGGCGCCTCGGTGTGCTTCCTCAGCGCCTGGCAGACCATCGGGCCGAAGGTCAGGTTCGGGACGTAATGGTTGTCCATCACGTCGAAGTGGATCCAGTCGGCGCCGGCGGCGACCACCGCTCGCACCTCCTCGCCCAAGCGGGCGAAATCGGCCGACAGGATCGAGGGTGCGATGCGGTACATGCGGGAGTCCTGGCTGGATGCTGCGTAGTGGTCGGGCTGCCTCGGCGCTTCAAGCTGCCGCCGCGGACGGGCTTTGCCCGGCCGCTGGCGGCGCCCCCTGGGGGGCTTCGGCCGGACGGTGACGGTCCGGTGGACCGTCACCGCCTGCCGAAGGGCCGGGCCACTGGCCCGGCGCGGCCCGCAGGGCGCGGCGAAGCCGCTACGGGGGGGTCAATATCGTTGTGCTTCGGGCTTGTCCGTGGCGTAGCTGTGCACGGTGTAGCGCATCGAGCGGCCGTTGACCTCCTGGCGCACGACGCCGAAGCCGGGTTCGGTGGCCGGGCGGTTGACCAGGAAGCTCATCGCGATCGACTCGACGCCACGGGTGGAGTCGAAGGCCATCAGGCGGATGTAGTGGCTGGGGAAGGTCTTGCGGCAGGCGTTCAGCTCCATCAGCACGCCGGCGGCGTCCTGCAGGTCGAACATCGGCATGCCGTACATCTCCCAGTACGTGTTGCGCGGATGCGGGTCGTCGGTGTACTCGACGCTCCAGGCGTAGCCCTTCTTCAGGCCGTACTCGATCTGCAGCGTGATCTCCTCGTCGGTGAGGTCCGGGAGGAAGCTGAACTGGCCTTGCGTGAGCCGGCCGGTGGGGTTGGTCATCATGGTCTGGTGTTCCTTCGGGCGGGCTTCAGGCGGAGGTCGACGGGGTCACGGCGTAGTCGGACTGGTCGGTGCTGGCGTAGTTGAACGACACGTCCTTCCAGGTGTCCAGCGCCTGCTTCAGCGGGGTGCAGAACTGGGCCGCCTTCTGCAGGATCTCCGGGCCCTCGTTCTTGATGTCCTTGCCTTCGTTGCGCGCCTTGACCATCGCTTCCAGCGCGACGCGGTTGGCCACCGCGCCGGCCTGGATGCCGGCCGGGTGGCCGATCGTGCCGCCGCCGAACTGCAGGATCACGTCGTCGCCGAACAGGTCGATCAGCTGGTGCATCTGGCCGGCGTGGATGCCGCCCGAGGCCACCGGCATGACCTTGCGCAGGTCGGCCCAGTCCTGGTCGAAGAACAGGCCGCGCGGCAGGTCCTGCCGGGTGTAGGCGTCGCGGCAGACGTTGTAGTAACCCTGCACGGTCATCGGGTCGCCCTCGAGCTTGCCGACCGCGGTGCCGGTGTGCAGGTGGTCGACACCGGCCAGGCGCAGCCACTTGGCCATCACGCGGAAGCTGACGCCGTGGTTCTTCTGGCGCGTGTAGGTGCCGTGGCCGGCGCGGTGCATGTGAACGATCATGTCGTTCTTGCGCGCCCAGTTGGCGATCGACTGGATCGCGCTCCAGCCGATGATCAGGTCGACCATGATCACGACCGAGCCCAGTTCCTTGGCGAACTCGGCGCGCTCGTAGATGTCTTCCATCGTCGCGCCGGTCACGTTCAGGTACGAGCCCTTGACCTCGCCGGTCGCGGCGCTGGCCTTGTTCACGCCGTCCATCACGTACAGGAAGCGGTCACGCCAGTGCATGAAGGGCTGCGAGTTGATGTTCTCGTCGTCCTTCATGAAGTCCAGGCCGCCCTTCAGGCCTTCGTAGATCACGCGGCCGTAGTTGCGCCCCGACAGGCCCAGCTTGGGCTTGGTCGTCGCACCCAGCAGCGGGCGGCCGAACTTGTCCAGGCGCTCGCGCTCGACGACCAGGCCGGTCGGCGGGCCCTTGAAGGTCTTCACGTAGGCCACCGGGATCTGGATGTCCTCCAGCCGCGCGGCCTTCAGCGGCTTGAAGCTGAAGACGTTGCCGATCAGGCTCGCGGTCATGTTCGCGATCGAGCCTTCCTCGAACAGGATCAGGTCGTAGGCCACCCAGGCGAAGTACTCGCCGGGCCGGCCCGGCACCGGCTCGACCTTGTAGGCCTTGGCGCGGTAGCTGTCGCAGGCGGTCAGGCGGTCGGTCCAGACCACGGTCCAGGTCGCGGTGCTCGATTCGCCGGCCACCGCGGCGGCGGCTTCGACCGGGTCCACGCCTTCCTGCGGCGTGATGCGGAACAGGCAGACCACGTCGGTGGGCTTGGGCACGTAGTCGCTGTCCCAGTAACCCATCTGACGGTACTTCAGCACGCCGGCGCTGTAGCGCTGCTTCTTGTCGAGGATCTGGTCCCCGGTGGCGCCGGGTTCGTGGGGCTTGTTCATGCGGTGTTCTCCGAGCGGGTGTGCGCAGACTCTACGAACGCGGACAGATAAAGAACAGTTAGACTTTCCAAACTGTTCCTTTAGTGAAACCTTAAGTGAACGTCACCTTCCGCCAGCTGCGTGTTTTCGTCGAGGTGGCCCGCCAGGGCAGCGTGCAGGGGGCGGCCGAGGTGCTGCACCTGACGCCGCCGGCGGTGTCGCTGCAGATCAAGGAGATCGAGTCCCAGGTCGGCCACAAGCTGTTCGAGCGCGCGCACCGCCGCATGTCGCTGTCGACCGCCGGCGAGTACTTCCTGGTCTACGCGCGCCGGCTCCTGGGCACGCTGAAGGAGGCCGAGGACGCGATGGCGCGTTTTGCCCGGCTCGAAAGCGGCCGGCTGACGATCGGCATGGTCAGCAGCGCCAAGTACTTCCTGCCGCAGCTGCTGGCCAAGTTCCACACCGAGCACCCGGCGATCGACGTGCGCCTGCGCCTGGGCAACCGCGAGGCGCTGGTGGCGATGATGGCGGCCAACGAGGTCGACCTCTGCGTGATGGGCCGCCCGCCGGTGGACTTCGCCAGCCGCGCCGAGCCCTTCGCCAAGCATCCTCACGTGCTGGTCACCGCGCCCGACCACCGCTTCGCGCACGCCGAGAGCGTGCCGGCCTCGGCGCTGGCCAACGAGCCCTTCATCGTGCGCGAGCCGGCCTCGGGCACACGCACCGCGCTGCAGGAGTACCTGGACCAGTTCCGCCTGAAGCCGACCTTCGTGATGGAGATGCCCAGCAACGAGGCGATCAAGCAGGCGGTGATGGCCGGCATGGGCGTGAGCCTGCTGTCGCTGCACACGATCGGCCTGGAATGGTCGGCCGGGCTGATCGCCGCGCCGCACGTCGAGGGCCTGCCGCTGATGCGGCGCTGGAACATCGTCAACACCGCCGCCAAGCAGCTGTCGCCGGCCGCCGAGGCCTTCCGCTACTTCATACTCGACCGCGGCGAAGCCCATCTCGCGGCGATGTTCAGCCGCGTCGAGGTCTAGCCCGCCCATGTCGCCGACGCCCCGCCCCCGCCCCCGCCCCGACCTGCCCGCCGACAGCGCCGCCCGCCCGGAGGGGCTGGACGAGTCGGCCTGGGTCGACGTGATCCACAAGATGGACGAGGTGTACTCCCAGCTCATCGCCGACGAGGTGGCGCTGGAGGAGAAGAACGCCGCGCTGGAGCAGAGCCAGCAGTTCATCTTCGGCCTGCTGGCCTCGATGAGCGACGTGCTGGTGGCCTGCAACCGCGCCGGCGAGATCGAGGAGACCAACCCGGCGCTGTGTGCGCTGCTGGGCCGCGCCGACGACGCGCTGCGCGGCACGCCGGTGGCCACGCTGCTGGCCGACGACGGCGAGCGCCGGCGCATGGACGAACTCGTCGCCCAGTCGCGCCGCACGCCGGCCAGCGCCGAGCTGCAGCTGCTCGACGCCGGCGGCCAGCGGGTGCCGGTCGACTTCAACTGCTCGGAGCGCCTGGACGCCGCCGGCCGGCTGCTGGGCCACGTCTTCGTCGGCCGGCCGATGGGCGAGTTGAAACGCGCCTACCACGAGCTGCGCCAGACCCACGAGGCGCTGAAGCAGACCCAGCAGCAGCTGCTGCACTCCGAGAAGATGGCCTCGCTGGGGCGGCTGGTGGCCGGCGTCGCGCACGAGCTGAACAACCCGATCAGCTTCGTGCTCGGCAACATGGCCGCGCTGCGGCGTTATGCCGAACGCCTGCAGCAGTACCTGGACACGGTGCACGCGCAGCCGCAGCCGGCGGCGGTGCAGGCGTCGCGCGAGCGCCTGCGCATCGAGCCGCTGCTGGCCGACCTGCCCTCGCTGATCGACGGCATGGCCGAAGGCGCGCAGCGCACCGCCGACATCGTCGCCGGCCTCAGGCGCTTCTCGGTCGTCGACCGCGAGGAGCGCACGCGTGTCGGCCTGGCCGGGGTCGTCGAACGGGCGATCCACTGGGTGCGCAAAGGCACGGCGCCCGACTTCGACCTGCGCTTCACGCCGCCGCCGGAAGACCCGGCGGTTCTGGGCAGCCCGGGTCAGCTGCTGCAGGTGATGATGAACCTGATCCAGAACGCCGCCGACGCCTGCGCCGGGCTGGCGGGGCGCCACCTGCGCATCGCCATCGAGCCGGCCGACGGCGGCCGAGCCTGGGCCATCATCTTTGACGACGACGGCCCGGGCATCGCGCCCGAGCACCTGTCGCGCATCTTCGACCCCTTCTTCACGACCAAGGCGGTCGGCAAGGGCACCGGGCTGGGGCTGTCGATCAGCTACGGCATCGTCGAACGCCACGGCGGCACGCTCACGGCGCAGAGCACGCCCGGCGCCGGGGCACGTTTCGTCGTCACGCTGCCGCGGCCGGCCTAGGCCGCGTCGTCGCGCCGGGCGCGCGGCTGCTCGATCACCAGGTCCGACAGCGGCTCGGCGACGCATGGCAGGGCCCAGCCCTCGCGGCGTTCATCGGCATCCAGCCCCGGCCAGCCGATGGTGTGGCGCAGCTCGCCCTGGAGCACGCGGCAGCGGCACTCGCGGCAGGTTCCGTTGCGGCACGAACTGGGCAGGCGCACACCGGCCGCGAGCGCCGCCGCCAGCAGGGTGCTGCCGGACGGAACGTCGATTGCCCAGCCGCCCGGGACGATCAAGACGCGGCGGTTCGTGTTCATCGCGCGATGCTAGCCGCGCCCCGGCGGCCATGCCCACGCCGGCCTCGCGGCCACTCGCTTCGTGAGTTGGCCGGCGCCCACTTCGCGAGGGAGGATGCAGCATGCGCGACTTCGAGGCCTCGACCCTGTGGCGCGTCAGCGCGTTCGAACGCCAGCGCGAGGCGCACGGCACGCTGCCCTTCGCCCGCGGCGAGGGGCCGTCGCTGCTGTCGACGACGCTGCTGGCCGACCTGCGCCGCATCGAGCAGGACCCGGCCTCGGGCGACGTGCTCGAGGTCGTCGCCGCCTGCCTGCGCCACCGCGAGGCGGCGCTGGTCTGCCTGGAGTGCGCCCCCTGGGTCTGGCCGCTGACGCTGTTCCCGCTGCAGCAGCTGTATCACGCGCCGCGCGACCTGCCCGAGCTGCAGCCGCAACCCCGCCTGTCGGCGCTGCGGGTGCTGGGCGTCGAGCGCCCGGGCCTGCGCGCCCCGGGAATCGGCAGGCCGGCCGAGGGCTTCCGCCCGATCGAGCCGCTGCTGTGGCGGCTGGCGATGGAAGGGCCGCGGCGCCGGCTGCTGGCCGAGATCGGTGGCCGTGCGGCCTACCGCCTGGCGGCGGTGGCGATGGAGACGCTGCCGGCTGCCGCCGGCGCGCTGCGCCCGACGATGCAGCGCCTGCGCCAGGAGACGGCGGCACTGAAGACCATCGCCACCTGGCCCGGCATGAGCCTGGAACGCGCCAGCCGGCTGCTCAATGCGCTGTACCTGGCCGGCGCGCTGCGTGTCACGCGCAGCCACCCGGCGGCACGCGACGAGCCTTCGCCGCCGCGCTGGCGGCCGGCCTGATTCAGGCCGCCCTGGACGCCTGAGGCTGGCCCAGCAGTTCGTCGATCAGGAGGTCCTTCTCGGCCCACTGCTGTTCGACCCAGGCCGTCAGGCGGCGGCGGAAGCTGCGGTCGAGCATGTGGTCGGCCTGCTCGACGAGTTCCCGCGGGATCTCGAGTTCACGCACCCGCACGACCACCTCGCCGACACGGCCGCACAGCAGATCCCAGAAGGTCGGCGCGCCGTGGCGGTAGACGATGGTCACGTCCAGCAGGGCCTGGAACTGGTCGCCCATCGTCGCCAGCGCGACGCCCAGGCTGCCGATCTTGGGCTTGAGCAGATGGCGGTAGGGGCTGCCCATCTCGTCGTGCTTGGCCTGCGTGTAGCGCGTGCCTTCGAAGAAGCTGATCACCGAAGTCGGGATGCGCTTGAACTTCTCACAGGCCTGGCGTGCCGAGTCCAGGTCGGCTTGGCGCGAGTTGCGGCCCTTGCCGCGCTTGAGGAAGGGGAAGTCCAGCGCCCACCAGGCCAGGCCGATGACCGGCACCCAGATCAGCTCGGCCTTGAGGAAGAACTTGAGGAACGGGATGTGGCCGTGGAACACGCGCTGCAGCACCAGGATGTCGACCCAGCTCTGGTGGTTGCAGGACACGAGATACCAGCCGCGGCGGTCCAGCCCGTCGACGCCCTGCACGTCCCAGCGCGCACGCGACGAGGCGGCGATCCAGGCGTTGTTGTTGCCGACCCAGCGGCTGGCCAGCGCGTTGAGCAGGCGGTCGCAGGCCTGGCGGACCGCGCCTGCGCCGAAGACCCGCTTCAGCAGCGCCGGGGGCATCATCAGCGAGAAGACGGCGACGGTGTTCAGGCCGACGGCCAGGGCGTTGAAGACGCCGCGCAGGGAAGACATCGCTGGGAGAGCCCCGGGGGGAGAGTGACGGGAGTCCGCGATTGTCGGGGCACAGACCCGCCCGCGCATGACCGGTCTCAAGTCGCGGGGCGCCGCGATCGGCTTCAGCCGGCGTCCACGCGCTCCTTGAGCAGCGGCAGCACGCGCCGGAACGCCGGGTCGCGGCAGTCGTGCAGCCATTCGAAGGCGACCATCTCGACCGAGACGATCTGCGCGCCGGCCTGGCGCAGCCGGGCCATCGCCAGCGCCTTGTCCTCCGGCGACCGCGAGCCGCAGGCCGGCTCGACGACCCGGACCTCGAAGCCCGAGCGCAGCAGCCCGAGTGCGGTCTGCAGCAGGCACACGTGGGCTTCGCAGCCGGCGACGACCACCTCGCCGACCGGCCGCGGCAGCGCACGCAGCGTGTCGGCCAGGCCGTCGGCGCAGGCGTCGAAGTGCGTCTTGGCGAGCGTCGTGCCGCAACAGGCGCGGATGCCCTCGTCGTTGGGGCCCAGCTTCTGCGGGTTCTGCTCGGTGCCCAGCACCGGCACACCCAGCTCGCGGGCGATGGCGCCCAGGCGCAGGGCCCAGGCGAGCACCAGCCGATGGCCGTGGATCACCGGCATCAGCCGGGCCTGATAGTCGACGAGCACGAGCGCCGAGCGCGTGCGTTGCATCGCGTTCATGTCCTGGACCTCGGGTTACGGGGGCGCGCGTCGGCATCGATGCGCGCCGCGGCGATCATACGGAGTCCCACCCCGACGATCCTACGGAGCGCCCGCGATGCCCGACCCCGCCACGACACCGGCCGAGACCGCCCTCATCACCGGCGCCTCCGCGGGCATCGGCGAAGCGCTGGCGCGCCGGCTGGCTTACGAAGGCTTCGCGCTGGTGCTCGTCGCGCGGCGCCAGGCACGGCTCGACGAACTGGCCGGCGCGCTGCGCAGCGAACACGGCGTGCGGGTCGACGCGCTCGCGGCCGACCTGACGGCCCCCGGCGCCGCCGAGGCCCTGGCCGCGACGCTGGCACGCAAACGCCGGCGCATCGATCTGCTGGTCAACAACGCCGGCGTGCTGGAGCACGGCCATTTCATCGACACGCCGAACGCGCGCCACCGCGAGCTGGTTGCGCTGAACGTGGGCGCGGTGATGGAGATGCTGTCGGCCTTCGTGCCGCCGATGGTGTCGCGCGGCCACGGCCGGGTGCTCAACGTCGCCTCGACCGCGGCGTTCCAGCCGCTGCCCGGGCTGGCCACCTACGCCGCCACCAAGGCCTTCGTGCTGTCGCTGACCGAGTCGCTGGCCGAGGAACTGCGCGGCAGCGGCGTCACCGCCACCGCGCTGTGCCCAGGCATCACCGCGACCTCGATGCTGGAAACCGCCGCGGCGCGCAATCCACGCCTGGCGAAACTGCCGCAGGCCCTGGTCGGAGACGCCGACGCGGTCGCCGCCGAAGCCGTGCGCGCCTGTCTGGCCGGCGACGTGATCTGCGTTCCCGGCTGGATCAACCGGGCGACGGCGATGGCCGTCGGGGCCACGCCGCGCGCGCTGCTGCGGCGCATCGCCGGGGTCCTCGGACGCTCGACGCTGTGAGCCGAACACGCGGCCACGCAAAAAATGCTTGCAATGTTCTGCAGCCGCGCTATAGTAGCGGGCTCGGTCAGCAATCAAACGCAAGTTTGTTGCGGACCACTGGAGTGGTAGTTCAGTTGGTTAGAATACCGGCCTGTCACGCCGGGGGTCGCGGGTTCGAGCCCCGTCCACTCCGCCAACGATTCAACGGGTCAGTTCGCAAGAACTGGCCCGTTTTGTCTTGTGCGCCGCCATATCCCTTCGCGCGGCCCCGCGCTTGACCTTGCCATCGTGGCAAGGTCGACGATGGCTCCGGTCCACAATGCCGATCGGAGCCGACGATGAGCACCGCCACCCCCACCCGAGACGCCGAGCCGCTGACCCTGCAGGTCACCGGCATGAGCTGCGCGTCCTGCGTCGCGCGGGTCGAACGCACGCTGAAGAAGGTGCCCGGCGTGCACGAGGCCAGCGTCAACCTGGCGACGGAACGCGCCGCGGTGCGCGCCGAACGCGGCGTCGGCGCCCAGGTGCTGGCCGACGCGGTGCGGCGCGCGGGCTTCGGCGTCGCCACGGTCGAGACGCGGCTGAAGGTCGAGGGCATGACCTGCGCGTCGTGCAGCGGCCGGGTCGAACGTGCGCTGTCACGGCAACCCGGCGTGATCTCGGCCAGCGTCAACCTGGCGACCGAGACAGCGACGGTGCAGGCGCTGTCGACGCTGCCGGTGGCGGCGCTGGTGGCGGCGGTCGAGAAAGCCGGCTACGGCGCGCGTGCGGCCGCTGACGCCCGCAGCGCCGCCGCGCCGCGCTGGCCCGAGTGGGCCCCGGCGGCGGCGAGCGCGGCACTGACGCTGCCGCTGGTGGCGCCGATGGTCGCCGCGCTGGCCGGGCGCGACGCGATGCTGCCCGGGCTCTGGCAGCTGCTGCTGGCCAGCGTCGTGCAGTTCGTCTTCGGCGCGCGCTTCTACCGCGCCGGCTGGAAGGCGCTGCGCGCCGGCACCGGCAACATGGATCTGCTGGTCGCGCTCGGCACCTCGGCCGCCTGGGGGCTGTCGACCTGGCTGCTGGCCACGCACGGCGGCGGGCACGCCATGCCGCACCTGTATTACGAAGCCTCGGCCGCGGTCATCACGCTGGTGCTGCTGGGCAAGTGGCTGGAGACACGCGCCAAGCGCCAGACCGGCGAGGCGATCCGCGCGCTGCAGGCGCTGCGCCCGGCGACGGCCCGCGTGCGCCGCGACGGCGTCGAGCAGGACCTTCCGGTCGAGGCGGTGCGCATCGGCGACCTCGTCGTCGTGCGCCCCGGTGAACGGGTGCCTGTCGACGGCGAGATCACGCAAGGCAGCAGCCACCTCGACGAGTCGCTGATCACCGGCGAGAGCCTGCCGGTGGCGCGTGGCCCGGGCGAGCGTGCGACCGGCGGCTCGGTCAACGCCGACGGCCTGCTGGTCGTGAAGACGCTGGCCGTCGGCACCGAGACGACGCTGGCGCGCATCATCCGCCTCGTCGAGTCGGCGCAGGCGGCCAAGGCGCCGATCCAGCGCCAGGTCGACCGGGTCAGCGCGGTCTTCGTGCCGGTGGTCCTGGGCCTGGCCGCGCTGACCTTCGCCGGCTGGTGGCTGGCCGGCGCCGGCGCCGAAACCGCGCTGATCAACGCCGTCGCGGTGCTGGTCATCGCCTGCCCGTGTGCACTCGGCCTGGCGACGCCGACGGCGATCATGGTCGGCACCGGCGTCGCCGCGCGCCACGGCATCCTGATCCGCGACGCCCAGGCGCTGGAGACGGCGCACGCGGTGCAGGTCGTCGCCTTCGACAAGACCGGCACGCTGACCGAGGGCCGGCCGGCGCTGGCGGCGATCGAACCCGCGCCCGGCGTCGGCACCGCCGACGCGCTGCGCGCCGCCGCGGCGCTGCAGCAGGCCAGCGAACACCCGCTGGCGCGTGCCGTGATGGAGCGCGCCGCGGCCGACGGCCTCACGCCACCGCCGGTGCAGGACGCGCGTGCCCAGCCGGGCCGGGGTGTCGAAGGCCGCGTCGACGGCGCCGAACTGCGGCTGGGCAGCACACGCTGGATGGACGAACTGGGTTTGGCGCCGGGTGCGCTGGCGGCATCGGCCAGGGCCCACGAACAAGCCGGCCGCAGCGTCTCCTGGCTGGTGCGCAGGGCCGCCGACGGCCACCTCGAGCCGCTGGCGCTGCTGGCCTTCGGCGACACCGTGAAGCCCGCGGCGCACGAGGCCGTCGCGCGGCTGAAGGCCGCCGGCCTGCGCACCGTGATGCTGACCGGCGACAACCGCGGCAGCGCCGAGGCCGTGGCCGCCGCGCTCGGCATCGACGAGGTGCAGGCCGAGGTGCTGCCCGGCGACAAGGCCGCCGCCGTGCAGGCGCTGCGCGCCGGCGGCAAGCGCGTCGCGATGGTCGGCGACGGGCTCAACGACGCCCCGGCGCTGGCCGCGGCCGACGTCGGCATCGCGATGGCCACCGGCACCGACGTCGCGATGGAGACCGCGGCCGTGACGCTGATGCGCGGCGACCCGCGCCTGGTGGCCGACGCGATCGACATCTCGCGGCGCACGACGGCGAAGATCCGCCAGGGCCTGTTCTGGGCCTTCGCCTACAACGTGCTGGGCATCCCGCTGGCCGCCTTCGGCCTGCTGAGCCCGGTGGTCGCCGGCGCGGCGATGGCCGCGTCCAGCGTCAGCGTCGTCACCAACGCCTTGCTGCTGCGCCGCTGGCGGCCGGGCGGAGCCTCGCGGTGAACATCGGCCAAGCCTCGGCGGCCTCGGGCGTCAGCGCGAAGATGATCCGCCACTACGAGCGCATCGGCCTGCTGCCCGAAGCTGCGCGCAGCGCCGCCGGCTATCGCCGCTACGACGAACGCGACGTGCACACGCTGCGTTTCGTGCGCCACGCCCGCGACCTCGGCTTCCCGCTGGAGCGCATCCGCGAGCTGATCGGCCTGTGGCACGACCGCGAGCGCCCGAGCCGCCAGGTCAAGGCGCTGGCGCGCGAGCACCTGGCGGCCGTCGACGCCAAGCTCGCCGAGCTGCAGGCGGTGAAGTCGACGCTCGAACGTCTGGTGCAGTGCTGCCACGGCGACGAGCGGCCGGATTGCCCGATCCTCGAGACCCTGGCCGGCGGACGCCCGGCGGGCTGAACCGGCGCGGTGCTACGCTCGCCCTCATGAAGGCCCTGCGCGTCTGGATGTTCGTGCTGCTGGCGGCGCTGCTGCCGCTGCGCGGCGTGGCCGCGCCCGGGCCAACGATGCCGGCCTCGCCCTGCGCGCCGGCGGCGGCGGCGCCGCACGACATGGCGGCGATGGCCGAGCACACGCCGGCCACGGCCTGCTGCGGCGACGAACACCCCGGTGGCTGCGGCCACGATACCGGCGGCCTGTGCGCCGCGCACTGTGCGGCGGTGCCACTGGCCGGCACGGCCGCGACGCTCGTCATCGCGGCCCCGGAGTCGGGTGATGCCGTCTTCCCGCCCGCCCCCACGCCACGCGCCGGCCACGTGCCCGACGGGCTCGAACGACCTCCAAGAGCGGCCTGACGCCGCCACGGGCCCTGCCCGTCCCGCCGCCCACGCGCCGCGTGGGCCATGCCCGATCTCTTGGAGAAGCTCTTGAAGAACCAACCCTTCGCTGCGGCGCTGCTGTGCGCCGCAGCCCTCTTCGCCACCGCCGCGCAGGCCGACGGCGGCCACGACCACGGTCACGCCGGCCACGGTGCGTCACATGCCTCGGCCCATGACGGCGACACGCCCTACGGCCGCCCTGGCGACGCCGCCAAGGCCCGGCGCACGGTGCACGTCGTGATGAGCGACACGATGCGTTTCGACCCGGCGACGATCACCGTGCGCCGCGGCGAGACCGTGCGATTCGTCGCCGCCAACGGCGGCCGCCTCGAACACGAGCTCGTGCTCGGCACCGCCGCCTCGCTGAAGGCGCACGCCGAGGAGATGCGCGCCATGCCCGACATGCAGCACGCCGACCCCGGCGCGGTGCGCGTCGCACCCGGCGCCAGCGGCGAGATCGTCTGGCAGTTCACCGAGGCCGGCAGCTTCGACTTCGCCTGCCTGATCCCGGGCCACTTCGAGGCCGGCATGGTCGGCAAGGTGGTGGTGCGATGAAGCGGCGCGAACTGTTCGCCGCGGCACTGGCCGCCAGCCTGCCGGCGCTGGCGTCGGCCACCACACCGGCGCTGCCGCCGGTGCAGGTGTGGAAGAGCCCAACCTGCGGCTGCTGCGGCGCCTGGGTCACCCACATGCGCCAGGCCGGCTTCGCCGTCGAGGTGCACGAGGTGCAGGACATCGACGCCTCGCGCCGCCTGCTCGGCATGCCCGCCGTCTACGGTAGCTGCCACACGGCGCGCGTCGCCGGCTACCTGCTCGAAGGCCACGTGCCGGCCGCCGACGTCCGGCGCCTGCTGGTGATGAAGCCGGTCGCGATCGGGCTGGCCGTGCCGGGCATGCCGATCGGCTCGCCGGGCATGGAGATGGACGGGCGCCGCGACGCCTACGAGGTACTGCTCGTGGAGCGCAGCGGGCGGTCTCGCGTCTTCGCGCGCTACGGCGCCGCCTGATCGCGCGTCGCGGCCCGCGCGGCGGGGTTCGCGCGCAGGCCGCTTCGGTGGTGTAATCGCCGAAAGTTCAAGCGCCTACCGCGTCCGACCGCATGAGCGACACGCCCCCGCCCGTCCGCCATCACGCCGGCCCACTCGTGCCGCCGCGGGCGGGTACACGCGCCGCCCGCGGCCGCCCCGGCTGACGCCGATGGACGGCCCGGGCACCTACGAACTGGCGCTGCTGGACTTCCTCTATCGTGCGCCGGTCGCGATGCTGCAGACCGACGGCGACGGCCGGGTCGAGCTGATGACGCCACGCGCGGCGCAGCTGCTGCGGCCCCTGGCCCACAACGCGAGCCTGGACAACCTGTTCGACGTGCTGGCGCCGACGATGCCCGCCTTGCGCCAGGAACTTGCCGCGTTCAACGGCGCGCGCGGCACGGTGTTCGAGGGCCGGCGGCTGACGCTGCGCCTGCCCGGGACCCCGCCGCGCGACCAGGTCCTGGCGCTCGGCCTGCTGAAGATCGACGACGATCGTCTGGCGGCCTGGCTGGTCGACGTCACCAGCGACGAACACGAGCGGCTGGCGCTGGCCGAACACCTGGCGCTGGCCACCGAAGCGGCTGGCATCGGCACCTTCGAGCTGCGTTTCGACGGCCACGCCCCGCTGCACTTCAACGCCCAGAGCTATCGCCTCTTCGGCCGCCCCGAAGGCGGCGACGCACGCGCGATCGTGCGCGAGGCCGTGTCCTCCGGCGAGATTCGCCGTCTCGCCGACTGGGTAGCCCCGCTGCGTGACGGCCGCGAAGCCGGCACCGTCGAGTTCGAGATCCGCTGGCGCGACGGCCAGACACGACGGCTGGCGGCCAAGGGCCGGCAGCGCCGCGGCGGCGGCAAGGCCGTGGTCGGCGTGATCTGGGACGTCACGGACCAGCGTGAAGCCGAGGCGGCGGTCGAAGCACGGCGTGTCGCCGAGCGCGCCAGCCGCGCCAAGAGCGAGTTCCTGTCGCGTCTGGGCCACGAGATCCGCACGCCGCTCAATGCCATCGTCGGTTTCGCCCAGATGCTGCAGCGGGGCGCCGTCGTGCCGCTGGCCCCGGAGCACCGGCAGGCGGTGGCGCACATCGCCGACGCCGGCCGCCATCTGGAGCGCCTGATTGCCGACCTCACCGACCTGTCGCTGATCGAGGCCGGCACCGTGCGCCTGGACAGCGCCTGCGTCGACCTCGGCTCGGTGGTCGACGAGGTGCTGCACGAAGCCCAGGCCTCGGCCACGTCACGCCGCGTGCGCCTGCGGCGCGGGCTGCCCGCGGGCCGGCTGCAGGTGCTGGCCGACGGCACCCGGCTGCGCCAGGTGCTCGCCAACCTGGTGTCCAACGCGGTCAAGTACAACCGGCCCGATGGCGAGGTGGTGATCGGCGTTCGGATGGAGGCCGGCCACTGGCGCCTGTCCGTCGCCGACACCGGCCTGGGGCTGACGGCGGAGCAGCAGGCGGCGCTGTTCGAGCCGTTCAACCGGCTGGGGCGCGAATCCAGCGGCATTCCGGGCACCGGGATCGGGCTCGTGCTGACGCGCGAGCTCGTGGAAGCCATGGGGGGCCGGCTGGAGGTGCGCAGCGAACCGGGCCGCGGCAGCGAGTTCTGGTTCTCGCTGCCGGCCGCGGCGGCGGCGGCCCCGCCCGCGGCAGCACCACGCGCGCTGGAGTCCCGCCCCGAACTCCATGGCCGCGTGCTCGCCGTCGAGGACAACCCGGTCAACGCGGTGCTGCTGCAGAGCTTCTTCGCCTGGCGCCCGGGCGTCGAACTGCGCATCGCGGCCAGCGCCGCGGAGGCGCTCGAGATGGCCCGCAGCGCCCCTCCGGACCTGCTGCTGCTGGACCTGTTCCTGCCCGACCGCACGGGGCTCGAACTGCTGCGCGAGCTGCGCGACACGCAGGGCCTGTCGACGCCGTGCATCATCCTGTCGGCCAGCGCGATGCCCTCGGACGTCGAGGCCGCGCGCGAAGCCGGCATCGACCTCTATCTGACCAAGCCCCTGGACGTAGACCGCCTGCTGCACGCCGTCGACACGCTGCTCGGCACGATCGCCTGAGCGCGGAACCACGGGACGGCCCGCCGTGACGGCGGCATCCCGATTGCCTTGCCGCGGTCCCGCTCTGCTGACGGCCCGTGCGGCCGCACGCCGCCATGGCCTCCACTCCCCGCCCGCCGGTCTTCACCGGCTCCGTCGTGCTGCTGGCCGGCATCGTGCTGCTGGGCGGCGGCGCCTGGCTGGCCGTGCTCGGAGGCTCCTGGTATTACGCGGTCGTCGGTGCCGCGCTGCTGATCACCGGCGCACTGCTGGTGCGGGGCCAGGCGGCGGCGCTGGCGGTCTATGCGGCGGTCGTCGGCGGGACGCTGGCCTGGTCGCTCTGGGAGGTCGGCCTGGACTGGTGGCCGCTCGCGGCGCGCGGCGACGTGCTGTTCGTGCTCGGCCTGTGGCTGCTGACGCCCTGGGTGCGGCGCGGGCTGGCGCGCGAGGACGACTGGCGCCGCGGCTCCCGGCCGCGGGGCCCGGCGGCGCTGCTGGCAGTCCTGCTGGCAGCCTTCGCGCTGGTGGCGGCGGGGTCGGCGCTGCACGATCCGCACGATCTCGCGGGAAACGCGCCGCCGCCGCTGACCCGCACCCAGGTGGACCGTTCGGTGCCCGAGGGTGAATGGCATGCCTGGGGCCGCACGAACGCCGGCCGGCGCTACTCGCCGCTGCCGGGGCTGACGCCGCAGAACGTGACGGGCCTCGAGGTGGCCTGGCACTACCGGACCGCAGACCTGCGCGGGCGCCCCGGCGAGCCGGTGGAGACGACCTACGAGGTGACGCCGCTGAAGATCGGCCACCGGCTCGTGCTGTGCACGCCGCAGCAGAGTGTCATCGCGCTGGACGCGACGACGGGCGCCGCACTGTGGCGGCGGCAGCTGCCGATCGCCGGCCTGGGCCGGCTGGCGCTGCAGCACCAGACCTGTCGCGGCCTGTCGTACCGCCCCGCTCCCGATGGCAGCCCGGCCGACGCCTTCTGCGCCGCACGCCTTTTCATGCCGACGATCGACGGGCGCGTGCACGCGCTGGACCTGGCGACCGGACGGGCCTGCGAAGGCTTCGGCAGCGGCGGATCGATCGACCTCTGGGACCGCATGCCCGAGCGGCGTCCTGGCGCCTACTACTCGACCTCGCCGGTCGCGGTGGCTGGCGACCGGATCGTCGTCGGCGGGACGGTGCTGGACAACGTCTCGGTGCACGAAGCCTCCGGCGTGATCCGCGCCTTCGACGCCGAAACCGGCGCACTGCTCTGGAACTGGGACCCGGCACGCCCGGACGACACCGCGCCGCTGGCGCCCGGCGAGACCTACACGCCGAGTTCTCCGAACAGCTGGTCGGTCGCCTCCGTCGACGAGGCGCTGGGCCTGGTCTACCTGCCGATGGGCAACCAGCCACCGGACCAATGGGGGGCCGAGCGCGGGCCCGCCGCCGAGCGGTTCGCGTCGTCGGTGGTCGCGCTGGAGCTGGCCACCGGACGGGTGCGCTGGGTCTTCCAGACGGTGCACCACGACCTGTGGGACTACGACGTGCCGTCGCAGCCCAGCCTGCTCGAGCTGCAGGTGGGCAACCGGACGGTCCCGGCGCTGGTGCAGCCCACCAAGCAGGGCGAGATCTTCGTACTGGACCGGCGCAGCGGGCTGCCGCTGCTGCCGGTCACGCAACAGCCGGCGCCGCAGGGGGCGGCCCCCGGCGAACGTACCGCGGCCACGCAGCCGGTGTCGGCGCTGTCGCTCGCGCCGCCGCCGCTGGGCGAACACGACATGTGGGGGGCGACGATGTTCGACCAGCTGGCGTGCCGCATCGCGTTCCGGCGCCTGCGCTACGAAGGCCGCTTCACGCCGCCGTCCACGCAGGGCACGCTCGTGCATCCGGGCAACTTCGGCGTCTTCAACTGGGGCAGCGTCGCCGTCGACCCGCTGCGCCAGATCGCGTTCACGACGCCGACCTATCTCGCCTTCGTCTCCCGCCTGGTGCCCCGCCCGGACGATCGGGCGCTGGTCGTGCAGGACGAGCACAGGCCGCACGACAGCCTGCCGGCACTCAACGAGAACTTCGGCGCCCCCTACGCCGTGCAGCTGTCGGCCTTCACCTCGCCGCTGGGCATCCCCTGCCAGGCGCCTCCCTGGGGCTACGTCGCGGCGGTGGACCTCGTCAGCGGGCAGCGCATCTGGCAGCACCGCAACGGCACGGTACGCGACCTGGCGCCACTGCCGCTGCCTTTTCGCATGGGCGTTCCCAGCCTCGGCGGCCCGCTGCTGACCGGCGGTGGGCTAGCCTTCCTGTCCGGCACGCTGGACGACTATGTGCGTGCCTACGATGTCTCGACCGGCGCCGAACTCTGGCGTGCCCGGCTGCCGGCCGGCGGACAGGCGACGCCGATGAGCTACGAGGGCGCCGACGGGCGCCAGTACGTCGTCGTCGTGGCCGGCGGGCACGGCTCGCTGGGCACGCGTGCGGGCGATCACGTCATCGCCTACGCACTGCCGCGCTGAACGGCGTCAGCGCCGCGCCGGGACGCGGCGCGGCACCGGCTGGGCCCGATCGCCGGGCAGCAGCAGCTGCGGCAGCTGGGAGAAGGTCCAGCTCGGGCCTTCGCGCGAGACGATCCAGACGAGGTCGAAACGTTCGTCCGGCCAGTGCCCTGGCACGTCCGGGCGCTGCACGAGTTCGTCGGCCAGTGCCGGCTGGGCCTCGTGGCGCCAGCAGACCGGGACCCGTCCGTCGAGGGAACGATTCGCCGGCACGCGCTTTCTCGGCGTGACGGATCAGCATGATGAGCGCCGCATCGGTCATGGCCTGGCGGCGAGCGGCAGAATGGGCCGGGACTGGCAAGCGCGATGCCGCGGCACGTAGCAGATGAACGAGATTCACGTCGGACTGATCGGCTGGGGCAGCGCCGCCGCCACTTTCCACGCCCCGCTGATCAGGGCGACAACCGGGCTGCGGCTGGCGGCGGTGGCGACACGTTCGCCCGAACACGTCGTGCCGCTGGTGCATGCCACCTGCGGGCCGCAAGTCCGCGTGACCTCACCCGAGGCGCTGATCGGCGACGCCACACTCGATCTCGTCGTCGTTGCGACACCGAACGACAGCCATTTCCCGCTCGCCGCGGCGGCACTGGCGGCGGGCCGGCACGTGGTCGTGGACAAGCCGTTCGCGCTCGACTTCGCCCAGGCACGCGCGCTCGCCGCCCATGCGGCGGCCGCCGGCCGGCAACTGTGCGTCTTCCACAACCGGCGCTGGGACGGTGATTTCTTGACGCTGCAACGCGTGCTGCACGAGGGCGTGCTCGGACGAGCGGTGGAGTTCGTGTCCCACTTCGACCGTTTCCGCCCGCAGGTGCGTTCACGCTGGCGTGAGCGGCCGGGCGCCGGCACGGGCCTGTGGTTCGATCTGGGGCCGCACCTGCTCGACCAGGCGCTGCGTCTCTTCGGCTGGCCGTCGAGCATTGTGCTGGACCGGGCCGTGCAGCGCGAGGGCGCGTCGACCGACGACTGGTTCAGTTGCCGTCTGCTGTGGCGCAACGGTCCGCATGCCGGGCTGCGCGCGAGACTGCAGGCCGGCATGCTGGTGGCACGCCCGGGACCGCGTTTCGAGCTGCATGGCCGCGCCGGCAGCATGACCGTCGAAGGCCTGGATCCGCAGGAGGACGCGCTCAAGCGCGGCGAGGACCCGGCGGCACCGGGCTGGGGACACGATTCGCGCGAGCGCGCCTGGATCTGGCGTGCTGACGGCGCTCGCGTGCCCGTGCTGCTGCAGGCCGGCGACTACCCGCGCTTCTATGCCGGGGTGCGCGACGCGCTGCGTGGCCTGCTGCCCTTGCCCGTCGCGCTGGACGACGCGCTCGCGGTGCAGCGACTGCTGGACGAGGGCGTTCACAGCGCCGAAGGCCGCTGCGACGTCGCCCTGGACTTCCTTGCCTGAGCGCGAGTGCGCTGGCGTAGCATCGCCCGCCACGAGGACACGATGCACCCGAGCCCGATACAGCTGTTGATCATCGACCCGCAGAACGACTTCTGCGACCTTCCGTCCGACTGGTACGGACGCGATCCGTCAGCCGGCCGGACGCTGGCGCCGGCCTTGCCGGTGACAGGGGCGCATGCCGACATGCTGCGCCTGGCGGAGTTCATCGACCGCAACGGCGACACGATCGACGCCATCACGCTCACGCTGGACTCTCATCATCGGGTCGACATCGCACACCCTCCGTTCTGGTGCCGCGGCGACGGCGAGCCGGTGCCGCCGTACACGACGATCACGGCGGCTCAGGTGCGCAGCGGCCAGTTCGCGCCACGAGACGGTGGCGCGCTGACCCGCGTACTGGCGTACCTGGACGCGTTGGAGGCCAGGGGCCGGTACACGCTGATGGTCTGGCCAGAGCACTGCCGGATCGGCACCTGGGGACACCTGGTGCATCCGGCGGTGCAGGCGGCGTGCGACCGGTGGGAGTCGAGCCGTCTTCGACAGGTACGGCATGTGCTCAAGGGGCAGAACCCGTGGACCGAGCACTACAGCGCCTTCGAAGCCGAGGTGCCCGACGAGGGCGACGCTCGAACGCAGCTGAACCGCGAACTGCTGTCGACCCTGGACCCGGCCGGGACCTTGCTGGTCGCCGGGGAGGCCGCAAGCCACTGTGTACTCGCCAGCGTCCGGGATCTTGTCGAACACCTTCCAGGCGGCCGCCCTGAACGCATGGTGCTGCTGACCGATTGCATGAGCCCGGTGGCCGGTTTCGAGAGCCAGCAGCAGGCTTTCCTGGAGCGCATGGCGGCGTTGGGCCTGCAGTTGCGCCATAGCACCGACCGTTGAAGGCAGCCGCCGTGACGCCGATCTTCACCAGCCTGCTCGAAACCGATCTCTACAAGTTCTCGATGTGGCAGGCGATGCTGCATCGCCATCCCGCAACGCAGGCGCGATATCGCTTCGTCTGCCGCAACCAGACGGCCTTCCCGCTGGCCGAGCTGGTTTCCGAGCTCGAGCGCGAGATTGAGGCGCTGTGTGCACTGTCCTTCCGGGCAGACGAACTGGCCTATCTGCGCACGCTGAGGTATCTGAGTCCGGATTTCATCGACTTCCTGCGCATCTTCCGCTTCCAGAAGGATTTCGTTCGCATCGGCACCGACGGGCCGAATCTCTCGATCAGCGTCGACGGGCCGCAGGTGCACGTGATGGCGTTCGAGATCTTCGTGCTGGCCATCGTCAACGAGCTGTACTTCCGCCGCGTGGCCGGACCGGACGCCCTGGGCGAAGGACGGCGGCGTCTGGCGGCGAAGATCGAAAGGCTGCGCGAGTTCGCCACCGAGCCTCCGCGGCGACATCCCTTCCGCTTCTTCGACTTCGGCCTGCGGCGGCGGTTCTCCGGTGCCTGGCATCGCGAGGTGCTGACAACACTCAAGCAGGAACTGCCCGAGTTCTTCACCGGCACCTCCAACGTGCTGCTGGCGCGTGAACTCGAGCTGGTGCCGATCGGCACGATGGCGCACGAGTATCTTCAGACCTTCCAGGGTCTGGGTGTACGTCTGCGCGACCACCAGAAAGCGGCCCTCGAGGCCTGGGTACAGGAGTATCGCGGCGACCTTGGCACCGCGCTCACGGACGTCGTCGGCATGGATGCGTTCCTCTCCGACTTCGATCTGTATTTCGCCAAACTCTTCGACGGGATTCGCCACGACTCGGGAGACCCGTATGTCTGGGGCGAAAAAGCGCTGGCGCACTATGCCAAGCTGCGTATTGATCCGGCGACCAAACGCCTCGTGTTTTCCGACGCCCTGGACATCGATCGCTGCCTGAACCTCTACCGCCACTTCGCCGACCGCACGCAGTGCGGCTTCGGCATCGGTACGCACCTCAGCAACGACACCGGGCTACGCACGCTGAACATCGTGATGAAGCTCGTCAGTGTCAACGGCCAGCCGGTGGCCAAGATCTCGGATGCTCCGGGCAAGACGATGTGCGACGACGAGGGATTCCTCGCGTATCTGCGGCAGGTGTTCGGCGTGCCAGGCAACTGATCGAGCTGTCGTACGGCGGGTGGGGAGCAGGTCAGACCGCTACTCCAACGACGCATCGTCGAGCGCCGCGCGATTCATCGGGCGCCGGTCACGAGCTGACAGGGCTTCGGAGTGTCTGCTGATACTTCCTGGCGACAGTACCGCCGGCCCCGCGATGCGCACGTCCTGGGGACCTGAAGTTCCGCTCGATTCGCTGTCGGAAAAACAAAAAGGCCCGGTTCATTGAGAACCGGGCCTTCGAATAAATAGCCTGACGATGTCCTACTTTCACACGGGAACCCGCACTATCA
>NZ_SLXD01000024.1 GCF_004340905.1 Rubrivivax gelatinosus | reverse complement strand
GGCACGATCGTGAAGGTGTAGGAGATGCCGTCCTGCGAGCAGCTGTACGGCAGCTTGGCCACCGAGGCCATCGAGGCCACCGCGCCCTTGTAGTCACGGCCGTGCATCGGGTTGGCCCCCGGCGCGAAGGGCTCGCCGGCCTTGCGCCCGTCGGGCGTGTTGCCGGTCTTCTTGCCGTACACGACGTTGGAGGTGATCGTCAGCACCGACATCGTCGGCGTGGCGCCGCGGTAGGCCTTCTGCTTGCGCAGGAAACCCATGAAGGTCTCGACGATCCAGCTGGCGATGGTGTCGACGCGCTCGTCGTTGTTGCCGAACGCCGGGTAGCGGCCCTCGATGCGGAAGTCGGTGGCCAGCCCGCGCTCGTCGCGCACGACCTGCACCTGGGCGTGACGCATCGCCGACAGCGAGTCCGCGACCACCGACAGCCCGGCGATGCCGCAGGCCATCGTGCGCAGGATGTCGCGGTCGTGCAGCGCCATCTCGATGCGCTCGTAGGCGTACTTGTCGTGCATGAAGTGGATCGCGTTGAGCGACTTCATGTACACGCCCGACAGCCACTCCATCGCCGGCACGAACTTGGCGATGACCGCGTCGTAGTCCAGCACGTCGCCGGTGATCGGCTCGGTGACCGGGCCCACCTGCTCGCCGCTGACTTCGTCACGGCCGCCGTTGATCGCGTACAGCAGCGCCTTGGCCAGGTTGGCACGCGCGCCGAAGAACTGCATCTGCTTGCCGATGCGCATGGCCGACACGCAGCAGGCGATGCCGTAGTCGTCGCCCCAGTACGGACGCATCAGGTCGTCGTTCTCGTACTGCACCGAGCAGGTGTCGATGGAGGTCTTGGCGCAGAAGTCCTTGAAACCCTGCGGCAGCTGCTCCGACCACAGCACGGTGAGGTTGGGCTCGGGCGCCGGGCCCAGGTTGTTGAGCGTCTGCAGGAAGCGGAAGCTGTTCTTGGTGACCAGCGGGCGGCCGTCTTCGCCGACGCCGCCGATGGCTTCGGTCACCCAGGTCGGGTCGCCGGAGAAGAGCTGGTCGTATTCGGGGGTGCGCAGGAAACGCACGATGCGCAGCTTGACGACGAGGTCGTCGATGAACTCCTGGGCGCGGGCTTCGTCGATGAGGCCGGCGTCGAGGTCGCGCTGGATGTAGATGTCCAGGAACGAGGAGACCCGGCCCAGCGACATCGCGGCGCCGTTCTGCTCCTTCACCGCGGCCAGGTAGGCCAGATACGTCCACTGCACCGCTTCACGCGCGTTCTGCGCCGGCCGGCCCAGGTCGAAGCCGTACTTGGCGCCCATGACCTTGAGTTCTTCCAGCGCGCGGCCCTGCTCGGAGAGCTCTTCGCGCAGGCGCAGCACGTCTTCGCTGAAGTCGCGGCCGTCGAGCTCCTTGTATTCCTGCTGCTTGAACTTGCGCAGCGCGTCCACGCCGTACAGCGCGACACGGCGGTAGTCGCCGATGATGCGGCCGCGGCCGTAGGCGTCGGGCAGGCCGGTCAGGATGGCCGACTTGCGCGCCTTGGAGATCTCGGTGGAGTAGACGTCGAAGACGCCCTGGTTGTGGCTCTTGCGGTACTTGGTCCAGACCTCGTCGACCGTCGGGTCGCTCTCGAAGCCGTAGGCCTTCAGGCCCGACTGCACCATGCGCAGGCCGCCGTTGGGCATGATCGCGCGCTTGAGCGGGGCGTCGGTCTGCAGGCCGACGATGAGCTCCAGGCCCTCGTCGATGTAACCCGCGTCGTGCGCGACGATGGTCGACGGACGGTCGGCCGACACGTCCAGCACGCCCTTGGCCTGCTCCTGCTTGAGCAGCTCGGCGAGCTTCTTCCACAGCGCCAGCGTGCGCGTCGTCGGGCCTTCCAGGAAGGCGCTCGTGCCGCTGTACGGGGTGTAGTTCTGCTGGATGAAGTCGCGGACGTCGACCGCGGTTTCCCAACGACCGCCGGCAAAGCCCTCCCAGGCGTTGGCGCGGCTGCAGGCGATGGTCATGGTGTTCATCTGGATTCCTTGAAAACGAAAAGGGCGGGTGGCCGTCTCGTCAGGTCCGGGCCGGGTGGGCCGGGACCATTGTTGTTCTTATCGGGGATTCGGGAAACCGGCGCGGGAGTACCCGCGCCGGGGACCTCAGTTCACGCTCAGGGCGAAATCTCCTCGAGCGAGCGGTTGGCGGTCTCGATCATCTGGCGTGCCGCGATCAGGCCGATGACGGTCATCGCCGCGAACATGCCGAACACGGTGGCGATGCCGTAGCCGGTGAGCACGAAGCCCACCACCGCCGGCGCCGTGGCCGAGGCCGCCCGCAGCCACGAGGTGGCCAGGCCGGTGCCGATGGCCCGCATGCGCGTCGGGTAGATCTCCGGCGTGTACAGGTACAGCAGCACGGTGGTCGTGCCCATCACCGCGTAGGCGGTCGAGCCGAGCAGCATCACCGACCAGGCGCTCTTGGCACCCAGGAAGGCCAGCGTGCCCAGCAGCAGGCCGCAGACGATGAAGCTGCCGATGGCCCAGCGGCGGCGGCCGATGCGGTCGACGAACAGCGCGCAGACCAGCACCGCGCAGACGCTCAGCACGTTGCTCAGCGAGGCCATGCGCAGGGCTTCCTGCAGCGGCAGGTGGTAGACCGTCTTGTACAGCGTCGGCAGCCAGTTGTTGATGCCGTTGGCGACGAAGTACGACGAGGCCCACAGCACCCAGACCACCAGCGTGCGCGGCCGGTAGACCACCGAGAACAGCTCCTTCCACGAAGCCTTGTTCTGCTTGCCGATGCCGTCGGCCAGGCCGGCCACGCGCTGCTCGATCTGCGCCGCGTCGTGCTGCGTGTCCAGGCTGCGCTTGGGCGTCGCGGCCTCGACCTGGCGGATGACACGATCGGCGTCCTGCAGCCGGCCCTTGCCGACCAGCCAGCGCGGCGACTCGGGCAGCCGCATCATGAAGAACAGGATCAGCACGCCCGGGATGCCGCCGACGAGGAACAGGTACTCCCAGCCGAAACGCGGCACGACGAAGGCACCGACCTGCGCCGCGGCCAGCAGGCCGAGCGGGAAGATCAGCTCGTAGAGCACGAAGAAACGCCCGCGCCCCTTGGCCTGCGACAGCTCGTTGATGTAGGTCGCGGCCACCGGCACCTCGCCGCCGACGCCGATGCCCTGCAGCAGGCGCAGCAGGAACAGCACCTCGTAGTTGCCGGCGAAGGCGCAGGCGATGCTCATCACCGACATCACGCCGACCGCGGTGGAGATCGCCGGCACGCGGCCGTAGCGTTCACCGACCCAGCCGAAGAGCAGCGCGCCGACGACCTGGCCGATGTAGCCGGCCGCGATCAGCAGGCCCACCTGGCCGGGCGACAGGTGCCACAAGCCCACCAGCACCGGCAGCACGAAGGCCAGCGACAGCGCGTCGAAGGCATCGAAGAAGGTGGCGCTGCCCATGATCACACGGGCCTTGGTGTGCCAGCGGCAGAACGGCACGTTCTCCAGCCGGAACAGCAGCTGCGCACGGGCGCGGGCCGAAGGCGTCGCCAGCGGGGCGCTGGCCGCGGAGGCAGCGTCGGCGATGCCGCCCGGAATGGGCAGCGAGGAAGAGTCTTTCATGTCGACGGCTCCTAGAAGTCCTGGCGCATGCCGAGCTCGAAGCCCGTGGAGCGCTGGCCGCCGAAGTAGTTGGCCGCAGTGGCGACGCCGCTGGTGGCGGGACCGCCGGCGATGGCGAAGCTGGCTCCGCCCTGGTTGCTCAGACGCGCCGCATGGGCGTACAGCGCGGTGCGCTTGGACAGCGAGTAGACATAGCCGACGCCGAGCAGCGTCGCGTCGTTGGCGCTCAGCGCGTCGGTGGCGCCGGTCTGGTCGGCGCGCAGCACGGTCAGCTTCAGCTGTCCGGCCCCCATCGGAACCGAGACCCCGAACAGGCTGTTGACCGTCGTGTCGCTGGCATAGGCCCAGCGCCGCTGCGCGACACTGAAGAGCGCGAAGCCGGCGTCGTAACCGACACCCCAGACGCGGTCGGTGAACTTGTCGTCGGCTGCGGCATTGCGCACCGTGAACTGCGAGACGCCGAGCTTCCAGGCGCCTTGCGCCCAGCCGAGGCGGAACCCGTCGCCCTTGGTCTGCCCGGCACCGGCCGAGCCGCCTTCGCCGGCGGTGGCGATCAGCGCGCCGTTGAAGCCGCCGAGACCGCCCGGCAGCAGGTACTCGACGGCGTTGGCCACGCGCAGCGTCGGGTTCTGCGCCGCGCCGGTGGCGTTGCTGCCGAAGGCCTGGCCCATCGCCCGCGAGCCGTAGACCGAGCGGAAGGTGTTGGCGCCGGCGATGCCCAGCGTCGCGAACGGGTCCATCGAGTTCCAGACGAGCTGGGTGGGCACCCAGTCGCGGCCCATGCGCACTTCGCCGTAACGCCGATGCGTCAGGCCGACGGTGGCACGGCGGTCCCAGAAGGTCGAACTCGTCGTGCCGCTGTCGGCCAGGATGGTGCTGTCCAGGAAGAAACCGGCGGCGAGACCGCCGCCCAGGTCTTCCTGGCCGCGGATGACGAGCTTGCTGGTGGTGTTGGCGCCGCTGACGACGGAACTCGTCGAACCGAGGTCGCCGTTGCGGACGTGGCGGGTGGCGAGGTCGAGCGTGCCGCCCAGGGTGACGTCGGCGTGCGCCGCGCCGGCAGCCAGGCCGAGGGCGAACACCGGAGCGAGGGCACTGGCCGCCGCTGGCGGCCAGCGCCAGGCGCGGGGCTGGAGGGTTGTCATGGTCTATCTCTCTCGTGTCCCGGCGAGACAGCGCCACCCACCCCCTGCCCGCCGCCCCGGCCTGCACAGGCCGGGCGGCAGGCCGTGCGGGCCTGCATGCGATGCGCCAATCTCCGCCGTCTTGATCTAGTTTTGTTCGGAACGATCTCGATGATCGTGGGCAATGCAGGCTCGCTGAAGCCGGCGGACGGGGCTGCGCGAGCCGGCAGCCCCCGTCCGCCCGTGCATCAGCGCACGCGGCCCAGGCCGGCGGCGGCCATCGCGGCGGCGATCTCGTGCTCGGCGCCCGGGGCCAGCGGCAGCAGCGGCGAACGCACGGCGGCGTGCTCGAGGATGCCGCGAGCGACCAGCGCCCACTTCAGCGCGACCGAGCCTTCCATGTGCGAACCACGGTGGTAGACGTTGGCGGTGACCGGCAGCAGGCGGTCGTGCAGTTCACGCGCCTTCTTGTAGTCCTTGGCCTTGCCGGCGGCGATCATCTCGACCAGCACTTCCGGGGCGATACAGCCGTAGCCGACCAGCGCGCCGTCGACGTCGAACATCGTGTGCAGCAGGTACTCGTCGTGGCAGGTCAGGATCTGCAGGTCCGGACGTTCCTTGCGGATGACGGGGATTTCACGGTCCCAGCGCTTCATGTTGCGCACGCCGTTCTTCATCGCGAAGACGCCCGGCAGCGCGGCGATCTCGAGCTGGGTTTCCAGGTCGTACGTGCACTTGGTGACGTCCGGGTACTGGAACAGGATCAGCGGCAGGCCGCTGGCTTCGTAGACGGCCTTGTACTTGTCCTGCGGAGCACCCTTCTGGTAGCCGAAACGCAGCCAGCCGTGCGAGGGGTAGAGCAGACCGGCGGAAGCGCCGGCCTTGACGGCGCGCTTGGCTTCGTCGGCAGCGACTTGCGTGCCTTCGAGCGTGATGCCGGCAATGATCGGCAGCTTGCCGCCGACGGATTCGCGGAAGGCTTCGATGACGCGGCACTGTTCGTCGCGCTCGAGGAACGTGCCTTCGCCGGCATGGCCCAGCACGGTCAGGCTCTTGACGCCCGGCACGCTGGCCAGCCAGCTGCCCAGGCGCTGGATCGCGGGGTAATCCACCGCGCCGTCTTGGGTGAAGGGGGTGACGGGAGCGGGGTTCAGGCCTCGCAGGTCGATCGCATTCATGTCTGTTCCTTTCAGCTAAGGGGTTGCGATGGAGGCCACTGTAGGAATTGTCGCGATATCTTCATAGATACAATTCCGAGCTTTCAGAGTTGCCGCTACAGGCAAACCTAAGACCTAGTTGGAGACGGGGTCATGAACGTCGCGATGGTGCGTTTGTTCCTGGAGGTGGCCGAGGCCGGCGGCATCAGCAAGGTGGCCGCGAGACGGCAGACCGTGCAGTCGCACATCAGCCGCCAGATCACCGAGTTCGAGGCGCTGTGCGGCGGGCCGCTGTTCCGGCGCACCGGCCGCGGCGTGGTGCTGACCGAGCTGGGCGCGCGCGCCGCGGTGCGTCTGCGCGCCTGGCTGCACGAGACCGAGCAGCTGACGCAGGACCTGCATGCCGACGCCGGCCAGCTGCTGGGCCAGGTGCGGCTGGGCATCATCCCGTCGGCCGCGCACCCGCTGCTGACGCGGCTGCACGAGCGGCTGGAGGTGGCGCAGCCGGGCATCCAGCTCGACATCGCCGAGGCCCAGGGCACCGAGCTCGACGCGATGCTCGACAGCGGCGCCGTCGACCTGGCGATCCTGATCCGCTTTCGCAAACCCGCCGGCGGCGAGGAGATCCCGCTGTGCGTGGCCCAGACCTACCTGGTCAGCGCCCCCGGCGACGAGCTGACGCGCCAGCCCACGGTGCCGTTCTCGCGCCTGGCCGGGCTGCCGCTGGTGCTGCCGCGCCGGCCCAGCCACTGGCGCAGCGCGCTGGACGACGCCGCGCGCGGCCTGGGTTTCCAGCTGCGCGCGGTGCTGGAGGCCGACTCGCTGACGGTGCAGCGCGAGCTGGTGGCCCGCGGCACCGGCCGGGCGCTGTATTCGGTGCTGGGCCCCTACTCCATCACCAACGACCTCAAGACCGGCCGCCTGCAGGCCAGCCGCCTGGTGCAGCCGGACCTGCGCCGCCATCTGGCGCTGGCGCTGCCGCGCCACGGCAAGCTGTCGCCGCCGTGCCGGGTGGTGGCGCAGACCATCCAGGAGCTGGTCGCCTCCTGGGGCGGCCACATCACCGACGAGCCGCTGAACGACGAGCTGCTGGGCGCGCGCACCGCGCCCTGAGGGGCGGCAGCGCGCCGCCGCGGCGCGTGGATGGTCAAACCGCTGTCACGCAGCGCCGCGAGGATGCGCGTGCGCGGGCACGGTGCCGGCGTCACCCGGCGGCTTGCCGGGCCCGGAGCAGCCATGACCCGAACCCAGCCGATCTGGCTCGACCTCGACTGCCGCGGCAACATGCGCGGCGCCTTCGCGCTGGACGCCGCCGCGCTGGCCCAGCGCAGCGGCCAGAACCTCGGCAACCTGGTGTTCCGGCGCGCGCTGGAGAACGCCGTCGATCTCGACGACGCGGTCGCGATGGACTACAGCGTCGCGTCCCGGGTGTCCCCCGACCGCCGCCCTTCGCATCTCGTGGTGTCGGCCGCCAACTGGCTGGCCGACGACGCCATCGCCGAGCGCGACAACGACTACCGCCGCCGCCTGTTCGAGTCCTTCGACTGCCCCGTCGTCGTCTTCGGGCTGGGCGCGCAGTGCGCGCTCGATACCCGGCCGACGCTGGGCCCCAAGACGCGCGACCTGATCCGCCTGCTCGGCGAACGTTCGCGCTCGATCAGCGTGCGCGACACGCTGACGGCCGAGCTGATCCACGACGCCGGCGTGCCGCACGCGGTGGTCACCGGCTGCCCCTCGAGCCTGCTGAACCTGGACCCCGCGCTGGGTGCGACGCTGCAGCGGCGCGCCGGCGCGCTGGACACGCTGGACTACGCCGAGATGCGCGTGCACGTCACCGAAACCAGCGGCGGGCACGCGCGCTCCGCCGACGCGATGCACGCCGGCCTGGCGATCCTGCGCGACAGCCCTTCGTTCATGGTCGTGCAGGAGCCGGAACTGCTGCCCTTCCTGCTGCGCGAGACCCCGCGGCTGCCGGCGGCCTATGCCGAGCACGCCCAGGCGCTGGGCTGCAGCGGCCGCGAACTGGAGATCCTGCTGCGCCAGCGCACGCTGTTCTTCAGCAGCGTCGACGGCTGGATGGACTTCGCGCGCACCTGCGACCTGTCGATCGGCATGCGCCTGCACGGCGCAATGATCGCGCTGCAGGCCGGCGTGCCCGCGCTGCTGGTGACGCACGACGAGCGCACGCGCGGGCTGGGCGAGACCATGGCCCTGCCGCGCCTCGACCCGCAGAGCTTCGTCGCGCTGCAGCGCCAGCAGTTGCGCGGCGTCGGCGCCCGGGTGCAGGAGGCGCTCGAGGGCTACGACGCCAACCGCCAGCGCCTGGCCCGGCTGATGCTGGACCACGCGCGCCGCAACGGCCTGATGGCGCGGCCCGAGTTCGTCGACTTCTGCAGCGCGACGGCACGCCCGGCCGAAACCGAACGGCGACCGCCGCGGCTGGCGGTCGCGGCCTGAAGGCCGCCGCCGCTCAGCGCTCGAACTCGATCTCGACGGCGCGCAGCGTGCTGCCGTCGTCGGCCAGCGTGCCCTGCACCTCGATGCGCGCGCCGACCGCCAGCGCGGCGGCGCTGCCGTCCTCGAAACGCGCGCCCGACCAGTCGACCGTGACGCCGCGCAGCACCAGCGTGGCTGCCGCGCTGTCCAGCGACTCGATCGTGCCTTCGATCTCCAGGCCGTCGTCGTCGCCGCGGTCGTCGCCGCGCTCGATCTCGATGCGGCTCGCGACCAGCGTGCCGTCGGCGAACACACCTTCGACCTCGACGCGCACGCCCGCGGCCAGCCCGGCCGGCACCGAGGACAGGCCCGAGGCGTCGACCGCCACGCCGGCGACCCGGAACGAGGTCGACGAGGTCCAGGCCGTGACCAGGCCTTCGATCTCGGCACGTGCGCCGCTGGCCGCGGTGCTGCCCAGCAGCTTGAGCGTGCGCGCGGTCCAGCGGCCGTCGGCGGCCGGGCGGGTGTCCAGCACCAGCAGCACCGGGCTGCCGGCGGCCAGCCCGGCCGGCCAGGTGCCGGCCCAGGCGATGTCCAGGCCGCCGACGCTCAGCGTGCCGGCGGCGCTGTCGACGGCGTCGACGGTGGCGCGCAGCTCGTAGTCGTCCTCGTCGGCGTCCTCGCGGTCGACGCGCGACGCGACGATCGTGCCGTCGGCGTCGCGCAGGCCGTAGATCTCGACGATGTCGCCGACGGACAGCGCCGCCAGCTTGGCGCGCAGGTCGTCGTCCCAGACCGTGGAGCCGTTGACGAGCACCTTCTGGCCGAGCACGGTCAGCGTGCCGGCCGTCGTGTCGAGGGCCTGCACCGGGCCCTCGACCTCGCTGCGCACGACGACGCTGCTGGCCGTCGCGCGGCTCTGGCCCGAGGCGTCGGTGCTCGCTGCGCCGGCCTGCACGTCGACGACCATGCCCAGGCGCAGGTCGTCGCTGGACCAGGTGTCGCCACCCTCGGTGCTGACGCGGGCGGTGCTGTCGTCGTAGCGCACGCCGTTGACGACGATCGAGCCGAAGCCGTGGATCACGCCCGAGGCGAAGACGCCGGCGTCGCTGGCGGCGCTGTCGTCGTCACCACCACCGCCGCCGCCGCAGGCGGCCAGCGCGGCGGCGGCGACGAGGGCGGCGGCGGGACGCCAGAAGCGGCGCGGCAGGGCTTGGGCACGGGTGGGGATCGGGCGGTTCATCGTGGACTCCATCGTGGGTTGGGGATGAGGCCCATTGTTCGAAGCCGGCTTGAACCGGGCTTGAACGCGTCGTTCATGCGCCGTTCAGGCGGCGGCGCCTAACATTGCCCGGATGCATGGCCCCCGGATCCTCGTCTGTCTCGTGCTCGCCGCCGTGGCCCTGAGCGCCACCGCCGACCAGGACAGCGTGCGCCGCGGCGTGCGCAGCGGCGCGATGAAGCCGCTGGCCGAGATCCTCGCCGGCGTCGAGGCGCGCCACGGCGCGCGCGTGCTCGACGTCGAGCTGGAGACCGGGGACGGGCGCTCCTGGTACGAGATCACGCTGCTGCACAAGGACGGCCACCGCGTCGAGATCAACGTCGACCCGGCCAGCGGCGCCGAGATCGACCCGCGCAGCGCCGGCCCGGCGCTGCGCCCGATGGCCGAGGTGCTGCGCCGCGTCGCCGAGCGCCACCCGGGCACGGTGCGCCACGCCGAACTCGAGCGCCGCAGCGGCGAGCCGCCGGTCTACGAGATCACCGTCGAGCGTGCCGACGGCAGCGAGCAGCGCGTGCTGGTCGACGCACGCGACGGCCGCATCGTCGAGCAGGCGCAGCGCCCCGGGCGCCTGCCCGCCGGCGTGCGGCCGCTGCCGGTGCTGGTGGAGAGCGTCGAGCGCCGCTACGGCGGCCGCGCGGTGGAGATCGAGATCAAGTACGACGGCCGGCGCGGCGCCTATTACGAGATCGAGCTGCAGCTGCCCGGCGGGCGCGGCCTGGAGGTCGACGTCGACCCGGTCAGCGCCCAGGTGCTGCGCGAGGAGTCCTGAATGCGCGTGCTGGTGGTCGAGGACGACGCCGAACTCGGCCCCGCGCTGTGCGCCTCGCTGGCGGCCGCGGGCATGGTCGCCGAACTGTGCGCCGACGGCAGCGAAGCCTCGTTCCTCGGCGCCACCGAGGGCTACGACGCCGCGGTGCTGGACCTCGGCCTGCCGGGGCTGGACGGCGTCGGCGTGCTGCGCCACTGGCGCGAGCAGCAGGCGAGCTTCCCGGTGCTGGTGCTGACGGCGCGCGGGCGCTGGAGCGACAAGCTGCAGGCCTTCGAGGCCGGCGCCGACGACTACCTGACCAAACCCTTCCTGCACGACGAGGTGGCGCTGCGCCTGCGCGTGCTGCGCCGCCGCGCCTGGGGCCGGCCCGACCCGCGGCTGCGGGTCGGCGCGCTGGCGCTGGACACCACCGCCGGCCGCTTCACGCTCGCCGAGCAGCCGCTGGCGCTGACGGCGCAGGAGCACCGCATCCTCGCCCACCTGATGCACCGCCAGGGCGCGGTGGTCTCGCGCGCCGAGCTCGCCGAACACGTCTACGCACGCGACGCCGACCCCGACTCGAACACGCTGGACGTGCTCGTCGGCCGCATCCGGCGCAAGCTCGGCCGCGCGCTGCTGCACACCGAACGCGGCCGCGGCTGGCGCCTGGCCGACGAGGGTGATGGCGCCGAGGACTGAACGCTTCGGGCTGGCCGCGCGGCTGATCGCGCTGGGCGTGCTGTCGGCGCTGCTGGCCGGCATCGCCGCCAGCGCCGTGCTGCAGCGCAGCCTGCAGGGCGTGGTGCTGCGCAGCGTCGAGCAGGGGCTGCAGCAGCGCGGCGTGCGCGTGGCCGCCGAGCTGCGCGCGGCGCATGAACGCGGTCTGCCGCTGGGCGGCGTGGCCGCCGGCGCCGAGTTCGACGCGATCTTCTCCGGCTGGTACTGGCAGTTCGGCGAGGACCCCGGCGCGGCACGCTCGCGCTCGCTGTGGGACGGCACGGTGACACGCGCGCCGGCCGAGGACCGGCCGCCGCTGGCGCGCGCCGCCGGCCCGCGCGGCGAACCGCTGTGGGGGCTGGAGACGACAGTCGAGCTGCCGGGCCGGCCGCCGCGCACGCTGCGGCTGTGGGCGCCGGCGGCCGAGAGCGACGCCGAGATCGCACGCATCCGGCGTGTGCTGTGGACGCTGCCGCTGGTGCTGACGGCGCTGCTGGGCGGGCTGGCGGTGCTGCAGGCGCGTGTCGGCCTGGCACCGGTGCGCCGGCTTCAGGCGGCGCTGGCACGGGTGCGCACCGGCGACGCCGAACAGCTGGGCGAAGGTTACGGGCCGGACCTCACGCCGCTGGCGGCCGAGATCGACGCCGTGCTGCAGCGCAACGCGCGCATCGTCGAGCGTTCGCGCCACCACGCCGCCGACCTGGGCCACGCGCTGAAGAAGCCGCTGGCGCTGCTGTCGGCGGCGGCCGGTGCGCCCGAGCTCGAGCGTGCCCGCGTGCACGAGCAGGTGCGTGCGATGGCCGCGCTGATCGACCGCCACCTCGTGCGTTCGGCCAGCGGCGCCGGCCAGGCGCGGCGCATCGAGGTGGCACCGGCGCTGGACGGCGTCGTCTCGCTGGTGCGCCACCTGCACGCCGCACGCGCCCTGCAGTGGGACGTGGTGATCGAGCCCGGCCTGCGCTGGGCCGGCGTGGCCGGCGACCTCGAGGAGATGGCCGGCAACCTGCTGGACAACGCCGGCAAGTGGGCGGCGTCGCGGGTGCGCGTGCGCGCCGGCGGCGAGGCCGGGCGGCTGCTGCTCGTCGTCGAGGACGACGGCCCGGGGCTGTCGGCGGCGCAGATCGCCCAGGCCGCGCAGCGCGGCCAGCGTTTCGACGAGAGCATCGCCGGCAGCGGCCTGGGACTGGCCATCGTCGACGACCTGGCGGCCACCTACGGCGGCACGCTGGCGCTGGACGCCGGCGAGCTCGGCGGCCTGCGCTGCCGGCTGACGCTCTGAACGCGCGCCTTCAGCGCGCGATCTTCAGCAGTCGGCAGGCGTTGTCTTCGTAGATCGCGCGGCGCTCGGCCTCGGTGACCGGGGCGGTGTCGAGGAACTCGACGTGCTCGGTGATCGACTCGTACGGGTAGTCGGCCGCGAACAGGATGCGCTCGACGCCCAGCTGCGACAGGCACAGCTTGAGGATGTCGGGGTCGGTCATGCCCGAGGTCGTGACGACGAAGTGCTCGAGGAAGTACTCGCTGGGCTTGCGCGCCATCTTCGGCACGGCGCCGATCTTCACCTGCAGCTCGTAGCGGTTGTCGATGCGCTTCAACCAGTACGGGATGCCCTCGCCCATGTGGCCGAGGATGATGCGCAGCCGCGGGAAGCGGTCGAAGACGCCGCTCATGATCAGCCGCATCGCGTGCAGGCCGCACTCGATGGCGAAGCCCCAGCCGGCGAAGTACAGGCCGTAGTCCAGGTAGGGCGTGACCATGCTGGGCGCCGGCTCGCGCGGGTGCAGGTAGATCGGCATGTCGGCGGCTTCGGCCGCTTCGAGGATCTCCCAGTACTTGGGGTCGTCGAGGTACTCGCCCATGGTGTGCGAGTTGATGATCAGCCCCGACAGCCCGAGGCGCTGCGCCGCGCGCTCGACTTCCAGCGCCGCGCCGGCCGGGTACTGCGGCGCGACGGCGGCCAGGCCGACGAAACGTGTCGGGTGGCGGCGCACGGCGTCGGCCAGCACCTCGTTGGACTCGGCCGCCAGCCGCGTCGCGGTGACGGCGTCGAAGACCTGCACGCCCGGCGAGGTCAGCGACAGCACCTGCACGTCGATGCCGGTCTCGTCCATGTGCGCCAGGCGGCCGGGGCCCAGGTCGAGCAGGCGGTTGTGCAGCTGCTGGTTGCCGGGCGTGTGCGCGAGGATGCTCTCGCCCATCTTGCGGAAGCCCGGCTCGACGTTGCGGTGCGACAGCACCTTGGCCCATTCGTCGGCGATGTCCTGGGTGACGAAGGCTTCCTCCAGCGCGATGCGGCGGTACGACATTTCAAATCCTCGGTCTTGGGTGTACAGGAGAACGCGGGGCCCGCGCCGGGGCCCCGCGGCGCCGGCATCAGGCGATGGCCGGCTTGGTGCCGGAGGCCGGCGGCGGGCCGCGGCGTTCCGGCGGGAAGGCGTAGGCGCCCAGGCGCAGCACCAGGCCGCTGGCGATGGCCAGCGCGGCGACGAAGCCGGTCAGGCAGGCCTCGTAGCCCCAGTACTTGAACGAGATGCCCATCAGGAACGGGCCCACGGCGTTGCCGAGCATGAAGATCATGAACAGGTAGCCGTAGATCTCGCCGAAGCTGCGCATGCCCAGGTAGCGCGACACCAGGTAGGCGATCAGGTCGACCTCGGCGCCCAGGCCCAGGCCGATCATCACCACCGCGATCGTCGCCGTCGTCTGCCCCGGCGCCAGCAGCATCAGGCCGATGCCCAGCAGCGGGATGATGAAGAAGAACGCGGCGACGTAGGGCGCGAAGATGCGGTCGAGCAGGTAGCCCGCGACGAAGCGGCCGGCGACCAGCGCGATGCCGGCGAAGGTCATCGCACCGGCGGCGATCTGCGGCGAGAAGCCGCGGTCGGTGAGCAGCGGGACGATGTGGCCGATGGTGCCGTTGGAGGCCATCGCGACGCTGAAGAAGGCCACCGCCAGCGCCCAGAAGGTGCCGCTCTTGAGCGCCTCGGCCGCCGTCAGGCCCGGCCGCGGGATCGGAGCGGCAGCACCCTCGCGCTTGACCGCCGGCTCGGTGTTGACGAACAGCGCCACCGCCGGGAAGGCCAGCAGGAAGGTCAGCGCCCCCAGGCCGACGTAGGCGCCGCGCCAGCCGTGGTTCGTGACCAGGTACTGGGCGATCTGCGGCACCGCGGCCGCGCCGATGCCCACGCCGGCCATCGCGATGCCCAGCGCCAGGCCGCGCTTGTCGTCGAAGGCGGCGGTGATGGCCTTGGAGTACGGCATCGGCGTCTGGCCGGCCGCGGCGATGCCCATCAGCGCGTAGATGGCGAGGAAGGCCATCGGCGAGTTGGCGAAGAAGGCCAGCGCCACCATCGCCAGCGCGAAGGCGGTGATCGAGGGCAGTGCCACCGCGCGGACGCCGTACTTGTCCATCAGCCGGCCGGCGATCGGCACGCACAGCCCGGTGGCGAGCAGGCCGACGACGAGCGCGGACGACGTGGTCGAACGCTCCCAACCGAACTCCTGGGTGATCGGCTTCAGGAAGACGCCGAACGTGAACTGCATGATCGGCCCGTTGCCGACGATCAGGCCGAAGATCGACCCGAACACGACCCACCAGGGGTTCGCGAAACGTTTTTCCATTTCAGACTCCACGGCGTCGCGCGCGACGCGGCTGCGGCGAGGGATGCGGCGCCTGCGCGCCGCCCCCGTTCGCCGCGCCGACGGTGCGGCGGGACGCGATTTGAGTTGTATCAGGCGCCGGGAGGCGTCAGAAGTAGATCAGCGCGTCGACCGAGACGGTGGTCTGCTTGGTTTCCGAGCCGCTGCCGAAGGCCTTCAGCGTGCCCTGCTTGTCCTGCCAGTCGTAGCGCAGTTCGGGGCGCAGCAGCACGTTGGGCGTCAGCTGGTAGCGCAGGCCGGCGGTGACCGCACTGAAGCGGCCCTTGGCGGCCGACAGCGGGAACAGCGCGACACCTTCCGGATCGTCGAAGGTCTCGGCGCGCAGGCCCCACTGCATCGTCGGCGACGTGCGGTAGCGGACCTCGGCGTTGTAGCCGGTGTACGAGCCGCCCTTGTAGAAGTTGCCGTCGAGGATGTCGATCGTGCCGGCCTTGCCGTCGCCGTCCTGGCGGCCGTGCAGCGCCTCGGCGTGCAGCGCCCAGGTGTCGTTCGGGCGCCACCAGGCGCTCAGCGAATGGTGCTGGCGCAGCTGGTCACGCGGGGAGATCACGCGCGAGGTCGGCGCCTGCACGTGCTCGCCCGGGTCGTTCTGCTCGTTGCCGCGCATGAAGCCGTAGTCCAGCGAGTACTTCATGTCCGGGCTGCGCCAGTGCAGGTAGCCGATGACGCTCTTGTCGTCGTTGTTGTCCTGCCAGTTCTGGCGCCCCTGGACGACGCCGAGCTCGGCCATCACCAGGCCGTAGTCGCCGTTCATCAGGTTCACCGAGCCGAGCACGCCGGCGACCTGGTCGGGCGCCGACAGGAAGCTGTAGCTGCGCGAGTAGAAGAAGTTCGGCGTGTAGGTGTGGTTGGTCGGCGCTTCGTAGCCGATGCCCGAGCCGAAGCGGCCGATCTGCAGCGTGGCGCCCTTGAGCACCGGGAAGTACATCTGGCCGTAGACCTGGCCGAGCGCCAGGTAGTTCTGGCGGTTGGTGCCGGCCGTCGTGCCCTCGGTGGTCTCGTTGATGCCCCAGTTCGTGTCGATGCCCTGCATCTGCGCCGGCAGGCCGTTGCGGCCGTAGGTGCCCTCGAAGTGCAGGCCCCACGAGAACTGCTGCGGCATCGGGCCGGGCAGCGGCGTGAAGCGCGGCACGATGTTGCTCTTGATGTTGCGCTCCAGGACCAGCTGGAGCGCGTTGAGCTGCAGGCCTTCATCGGACGGGCCGGCGATCGGCCCGTTGGTGTGGCCCTTGGTCGCCTCGTTGTGCGAGGTCGTGTCGTTGGTCGAGAAGCCTACCCACAGGTAACCGTAGGCCTTGAAGCCGGTCTTGGCCTCGAGGCCGTCGAACAGCTCGTAGCGGCTGTCGGCCGCGGCTGCAGCCCCGGCCAGGGTGGCCAGGGCGGCGCCGGCGATGAGCGCGTGGGGGAATTTCATGATCGTCTACCTCTTCTAGGGTTTGGGCTCCCCGGGGCGCTCTATCGAGGTCCTTTGCAGGACCACCTTCAGGCCGGCACCGTCTCGGGGAAAAATGCTTCTGGGGTCGTCGTCTGCGGTCAGCTCTGCGGCTTCACTCGTCAGGCGATCAGCGTCCCTCGGCGTGGTTCATGGCCTTCAGGTGGTTGAGCACGCGCGCACGCAGTTCGGCCTGCTGCTCGGGCGTCCAGCGGCGGAAACCCTCGCCGCTCTTCATGCCGAGCCGCCCTTCGGCGACGAGCTGCTTCAGGTAGGGCGACGGCGCCGGCGTCGCGTCGATGGCCGGCAGCACGGTCTCGTGGATGGCCAGCGTGAGATCGGTGCCGACGAGGTCGGCGTTCTCCAGCGGGCCCAGCACCGGCAGGCGCCGGCCGAAGCTGGCCTTGACGACGGTGTCCACCGTCTCGGCGTCGCAGATGCCTTCGGCGACGATGGCCACCGCCTCGCGCCACAGCGCGTGCTGCAGGCGGTTGCCGATGAAACCCGGCACGTCCTTCTCGACCATCGCCGGCGTCTTGCCGCAGGCCGCGAGCAGGTCGAACATCTGCTGCGCCAGCGCGGGGTCGGTCTCGGGCGTCTTGATGACCTCGACCAGCGGCACCAGGTACGGCGGGTTCCACCAGTGCGTGCCCATCGCGCGGTGGCCGCTGCGCAGGCCGCGCATGATCGAGGTGATCGGCATCACCGAGGTGTTGCTCGCCAGCAGCGTGTGCGGCGGGCACAGCGCCTCCAGGCGGGCGAACAGGTCGCGCTTGAAGGTCAGGTTCTCCGGGCCGCACTCGATGACGACGTCGGCCGAGGCCACGCAGTCGGCCAGCGACTCGACCGGGAACACGCGCTCGGCCGCCGCCGGGTCCTGCCCGAGGTCGGCGAGGTTGCGGGCGATGCGCTCGCGCAGCGTCGCCAGCGCCTGGGCCGACGCGTCGTGCACCGTCACCAGGTGGCCCGCGTGGGCGAAGACCTGGGCGATGCCGTGGCCCATCAGGCCGGCGCCGATGACGGCGATCTGTGCCTTCTCTTTCATGTGAGCAACTCCTGTTCGTGGCCCGCGTCACGCGGGCAGGTCTGCGGCGGGACTGCGCCTGGCGCGGTCCGGCCCTTGAGCTGGGGCGCCCGGCCGGCCGCGGCGGGCGGCGTCCGGCATGCCGCGGCGGTGCCCGGGGTGCCTTCGGAGATATTCAAGGGAAAACCCCGAGGCGAATATCAGGAAACTCGGATCAGGCCCTGAAAACACGTCCCGACATCGGTGCCGGGACGCCACGGGTTATGACCCTGAGGGTTTTCATGAATGCCGCGCCCATCTCGTTCTCCTCGCCCGCATCCGACTTTTCAAGCACCTGCCAAATACGTCGTCGGATTTATTCGGGACGGGCAAACGATATCCTTGGAGGGGCCGCCGTTCGGGCGCGAATTGTCAGCCGTTGACATTGCGCTTTTGATCTGCCGCAAAGCCGAATTCGCGCCTCGCGAAGTGCCGCTTGCCTGCGCGCGGGGGCTGTGCACACACCGCAGCGGCGAGAAAAAGGCCGCCCGCGGGCGGCCGGTCCGGATGCACGCGCGGCTCAGCCCAGCGTCTTGCCCTTGCAGCGGCTGGTCGTCAGCAGCACCAGCACGACGGCCAGCACGTCCACGCCGATGAACACGACGTAGGCCGCGCTCAGCGTGTGGAACTGCTGCATGCACAGGCCCATGATCGGGAAGCACAGCGTGCGCACGATGATCGACAGCGGGATCACCAGGCGGTAGGCGGCGGTGAAGTCGTAGCGGCCATAGACCGTGCCGACCATCGAGGTGATCAGGTTCTTGATGCCGCCCAGCCCGGCGCCGACGAGCACGATGGTCAGGAAGGTCATCACCGGGCTGTGGGTCTGCGTGATGAGCAGGACCAGCGTGACGATGTACATCGCGCCGTAGATCGCGCTGGCGACCTTGGTGCCGAACTTCTGGTCCAGCCAGCCCCACATCAGCCCCCCTGGCAGCGCGCAGAGCGCCGCGCCCGACAGGAAGCCCAGCGCCTGCGGCTCGTCGTAGCCGAGCTCCATCAGGCGCGGAATGAGCTGCACGACGATGCCCACCGTGACCATCCACAGACAGCCCCAGCCGACGCTGATGAGCCACATGTCGCGGTCCTTCAGCAGCCGGCGCACGGTGAGCGGGCTGACGTAGCCGGCCATCTCGTCCAGGCGCGCCCGGTCGACCTGGGGGTCGTTGTCGGGGAAGCAGCCGATCTCCTCGGGCGTGTCGCGGATCACCAGCCAGGCCGCGGCGGCCAGCAGCAGGAAGACGCCGGCCCAGATGGCGGTGGACGCGCCGATGCCCACGGTGTTGAACATCACCGCGATCAGCGGCACGAACAGCGCCGTGGCCAGCGGGTAGCCCGAGGTCGCGATCGCCAGCGCCATGCCCTTGCGGCGCGGGAACCAGTAGTTCATCAACGCGCCCGGGGCGATGAAGCCGAAGCCCGCGGCGAAGAAGTTCATGACGATGAACACCGCCGTGAACTCCCACAGCGTCGTGATGCGCCCGAACCAGAACACCGCCACCGCCGTGCACGCGGCGCAGAAGCTCATCACCCAGCGCGGGCCCTTCTTGATCAGCACCTGGCCGAAGACCGCCGAGCCGACGACGCCGAACAGCGCGCCCGGGGTCACCAGCGTCAGCAGCTGGCCGGTGCTCCAGCCGTTCTTGGCCGCCAGCGCCGGGGCGAAGATGTTGATGCCGTCGACGCACCAGCCCGCATAGGCGAAGTACATCAGCACCGAGAAGAGGATCATGCGCCAGCCGGCGGCACCGAAACCGGTGCGGCGTGCGGGATCCGCCGGCGCGGCGCCGGCCAGGTTCAGGGTCTTGTCCATGGCGAGCTCGCGCGGCGGCGCTTCAGACGTAGTCCTCGAGCCGGTCGGCGCGGTCCTTGTTCTCGGCCCAGACGGCCGGCAGGATCGCCGCGAGGTTGTGGTACTCCTTCGGGCAGTGGCGCACCAGGCCCTGGGCCAGGCCCACGAACACCTCCTGCGGCACGCCCTGCCCCACGCGCACCGGCTGGCCGTCGACGACGTTCCAGCCCAGCCAGAAGCGGCTGCGCAGCTCGATGCCGCCTTCGATCTCGCGCGCGACGTGCGAGAAGCAGACCAGCGAGGCCCCGCTGCCGTGGCGGATGTTGGCGCTGATCGCGGCGCAGGCGCCGCGGCCGAAGGCCGCCATGTCGTAGCCGAAGGCCTCGGGGCTGACGAAGGAGATGTGCAGCTCGGTCGGGCCGGTGCCGACGTCCTCGAGCACGATGTCGGTGGTGTTCCAGCCGCGTTCGCGGATCGAAAGCTTGGGGTCCAGGCGGCGGCGGATCGTCTCCGGGCTGACGCGTGCGTCGTAGTGGTCGTCGGCGTCCCAGATCGCGTAGCGCAGGCCGTGCAGGCCGTGCCAGTAGAACCACCACTCGAGCATCTCGGCGGTGACGCCGGGCATGCGCGTCAGCCCGGCGACGAAGGCGCTGCCGTCGGGCATCAGGCACCAGCCCCGTTCGGCAGGCAGGTAGCCGGGCTCGAGCAGCTTGTCGCGTGCGGTCAGCGGCAGCGCCAGCGCCGGGTCCAGCGGACCGCGGTCGAGCTCGTCGTAGATGGCCTGGGGCGCCGGCGTCATCGGCCGGTCGAACCAGGGGGCGTAGGGCTGGGCCTTGTCGAAGGCGGAGAGTTCGCGGCGCATCGCGTTTCCTTTCAGGTCGCCGCCTGACGGACGCAGCGCGGTGGCGCGAGAATTCAGCGGTGCCGGGGGATATCGACCCTCTGCGGGTATTCGCCGAATATCGTCAGCCGACGCTCCAGCGCTGCGCCGCGAGTTATTTCGCAGGCCCCACAATCATCTGTCGCCCCCGGCTTTGAATCCTCGTGCCTCGGCCCCGCGAACGGTTCCCGTCAGGACATCGTGAGATTGACTTGGGACGGATTCACGATATCCGCGGGGGAACCCTCGGTCCGCGCTTCAAATGTCAGCCATTGACATTTCGACGTTGCGCCAGCGCAAGCCCGCATTCGCCCTCGGCGAAGCCTTCGCGGTGCGTGACGGGGGATGACCGCCACGCCCGCTGTCACCCTGCGGCAGGGTTCAGCCAGCCGCCGCCGCGCCCAGCGCCGCGGTCAGCAGGCAGCGCGCGCGGCCGTCGGCCTCGGCGACGAGTTCGCGGCAGCTGCGCATCGCCGCGAGGTAGCGCGCGTCCTCGGCGTAGGTTGTCGGGAACACCGGCGGCACCGGGTGCGGCGTCAGGTCGCCGTCGACGTTGACGAAGGTGAACAGGCAGGAGTTGGACAGCGCCTTGCTGCTGCGGTCGCGGCTGATGCGCTCGATGCCGGCCTCGACGCAGATCAGGCTGCGGTCGGTGTAGACGACGCGGCTGGTGAAGTGCAGCGTGTCGCCCAGGCGCACCGGGTGGAAGAAGTTGATGCGGTTGACCGCGGCGACGATCGGCCGGTGCGGCGCGAGGCGTTCGGCGCAGATCGACGACAGCTCGTAGGCGCGGCGCATCAGGTAGCCGCCGAAGATGCGCGTCGGCACGTTCTCCTGCTCGGGGAAGGTGCGCTCCCAGGCGCCGACCTCCAGCCGGCCGCAGAGCTGGCCGTCGAAGCCCGGCGCCTCCTGCGCGGCGTGCAGGCGCGCCAGCTCCAGGTACTCGTCGCGTGTGGGCGGCTCCTGCAGCGCGAGCTGCTGCAGGCGGTGCCGTTCGCGGCGCTGCTCGGCCTGCTCGGCGCGGCGGCGCTCGGTGTCGGTCTGCAGGCGCAGCGGCGACAGCTCGGCGCCGGTCTCCTCGCCGCGCACGCTGCGCCGCGCGACCATCGTCAGGTAGCACGAGGCCACGTGCGCCGCCGGCTCGCCCGGATGCTCGACGCGGATGCCGACTTCCATCGAGGTGCGGCCGACGTGGTTGATGCTGGCGTGGCAGACCAGGTCGCGCTCGATGTCGACCACCTGGCGCACGAGCACGCGGTCGATCGCCGCGGTGACGACCCAGGCGTCGCCGTGCAGCTGTTCGGCGTAGTTGCGTGCCACGCGTTCGGCGAGCTTGTCGATCACCTCCAGCAGCAGCCCGAAGCGGAAGTTGCCCGGCAGCTCCTCGTCGAGCACGCGGTAGCGCCAGCGCAGGTTGCGGTCGATCGACAGGGGCAGCACGTACTCGAGATGGCGCGCGCGGTCGCTCACGGGGAATCCTTTCGTCAGGCGTCGGAACTTGAAACTTGCAGCCGCCGGACCAGCGTCCAGGCCACCGCGGCGGTGGCCGCGGCCCAGAAGGCCAGCGTCAGCGCATAGGGTCTCACGTCCGTGCCCTGCACTGCGCCCAGCCAGGCGCCGACGGCGAAGCAGCCGAGCGCGAGCACGAAACCCGACAGCGCCGAGGCCACGCCGGCCTGCTGCGGGAACGGCCCGACGGCACCGGCCTGGCCACAAGGCTGGTGGATGCCGTGGCCGAAGGAGAACAGCCACTGGGCGACGAGGAAGGGCCAGACCGTCTGGGCGCCGGCGAGCGCCGCGGCGGCCGTGCCCAGGCCGCCGGCCAGCGTGAAGAAGCCGCCGCGCACCGCCGCCGCTTCCATGCCGCGGCGCACGATCCAGTGGCGGCAGGCCAGCGTGCCGCCCAGGAAGGCCAGCGAGCCCGAGGCGATCGTCAGCCCGGCGGCCCCGGCCGACAGGCCGAAGCGGTTCATGTAGACGAAGGACGAGCCCGACAGGATGACGAACAGCCCGGCGTAGCTGCAGGCGTTGAGCAGCGTCCAGGCGACGAAGCTCGGATGGCGCAGCACGGCGCGCCAGGCCGCCAGCGCCGGGGCGCCCGACACCCGCTGCGGCGGCCGCGTCTCGGGCAGGCGCAGCGCGATGAAGGCCAGCGTCGCCGCACCGATGACGGCCATCAGCGCCGGCGCCGCGCGCCAGCCGCCGACACCCACCGCCAGCCCGCCCAGCGCCGGCGAGACGATGGCGATCGCGCCCAGCCCCGATTGCGCCCGCGCCATCACCTGCGCGCCTTCGTGGGGCTCGTAGAGGTCGCGCACGATGGCGCGGGCCAGCACCACGGCGGCGGCCATCGCCGCGCCCTGCAGCGCGCGCCACGCGACCAGCGTGCCGATGTCGCCGGCCAGCGCGCCGCCGGCACAGGCGGCGACGAACAGCGCCAGCGCGCCCAGCAGCACCGGGCGGCGCCCGGCGCGGTCGGCCAGCGGCCCCCAGACGAGCTGGGCCAGGCCGAAGCCGAGCATCATCGCGCCCATCGTCGCCTGCGCCGACGACACCGGCACCCCCAGCGCGCGCGACAGCACCGGCAGCGCCGGCACCATGATGTCGGTGGACACCGGCTGCAGCGCCAGCAGCAGCGCCAGCGCCGCGGCGGCGAGTCCCGCGGTCAGCCCCGCGGAGGCCGGCCGTGCGGCCGCGAGCTCCCCCCTGGCCATCCGCCGGCTCCCGCGCCGGCCTCAGGCCTGGATCGACGAGAACGCGCGTGCCAGCGACTGGCGCACCGTGCCCGGCTCGTCGGCCGTGCCGGGCGCGCTCTGCATCGTCACGACGAGCAGGGCGACGAGGCCGTAGAGCTTGTGGCGCGAGATCTGGCGCCGGTCGGTGCGCGGCGGCGCCGCGTTGCCTCCGGCGTGCCAGTGGTCGAACACCTCCTTGGCCAGCGCGCGCATGCGCGACTCGTCGGCCCAGTCGATGCCCATGGCGATCCCCACGCGCGCCAGCTCGGCCTCGATCTGGCGCAGCGTCCTGTCGTAGTCGATGAACACGGTCGTGTCCTTGGCGCCGTTCAGACGCGTTCGAAGATCACGGCGATGCCCTGGCCGCCGCCGATGCACATCGTCACCAGCGCGTAGCGGCCCTGGACACGCTGCAGCTCGTGCAGCGCCTTGGTCGCGATGAAGGCGCCGCTGCAGCCCACCGGGTGGCCGAGCGCGATCGCGCCGCCGTTCGGGTTGGTCTTGGCCGGGTCCAGGCCCAGCACCTTGGCCACCGTCAGCGCCTGCGCGGCGAAGGCTTCGTTGGACTCGATGACGTCCATCGCGTCCAGCGACAGGCCGGCCTTCTTCAGCGCCGCACGCGTGGCCGGCACCGGGCCTTCGCCCATGACGTCGTTGCAGACGCCGGACACCGCGTAGGACACCAGGCGCGCCATCGGCTTCCGGTCCGAACGCGCGGCCACCTCGCCGTTGGCCAGCACGAGGAAGGCGGCGCCGTCGTTGATGCCCGAGGCGTTGCCCGCGGTCACCGTGCCGCCGTCCTTCTTGAAGGCCGGGCGCAGCTTGCCCAGCGACTCCATCGTCGTCTCGGGCTTGCAGTGTTCGTCGGTGTCGAACACGACCTCGCCCTTGCGCGTCTTCTTGACGATCGGGACGATCTGGCCGGCGAAGCGGCCTTCGGCGATCGCCACCCCGGCACGGCGGTGCGACTCGACGGCGCAGGCGTCCTGCTCCTCACGCGTGATGCCGTGCTTGGTGGCCAGGTTCTCGGCGGTGACGCCCATGTGGCCGACGCCGAACGGGTCGGTCAGGATCGACAGCATGCCGTCGAAGGCCTGGGTGTCGCCCATGCGCGCGCCCGAACGCAGCGCCGGCAGCATGTACGCGGCCCGCGACATCACCTCGACGCCGCCGCCGATGCCCGCGGCGACGTCGCCCAGGCGGATGTTCTGCGCCGTCGTCACGACCGCCTGCAGGCCCGAGGCGCAGAGGCGGTTGAGCTGCATCGCCGTCGACGTCATCGGCAGCCCGGCCTGGATCGACGCGACCCGCGAGACGTACGGATAACGCGCGTCGGTCGGCATCGTCGTGCCGACGGTGACGTACTCGAGCAGCTCGGGGTCGAGGTGCGCGCGCGCGACGGCCTCGCGCATCACGAGGCCGGCGAGTTCGCAGGCCTGGAAGTCGGCGAGCGAGCCGTTGAAGGTGCCGATGGCCGAGCGCACGGCGCTCATGACGAAGACTTCTTGAACCATGGTGTGACTCCGTTGGGGTGTCGGGGTGAAGTCCCGCGCTCAGCGCGGGGCGGTGCCCTTGAGGGCGAGGAAGGTGCGCGGGCGGCGCGCGGCCTGGCGCAGCAGCGCCGCGACCGGGCGCCGCGCCGGCGTCGTGGGGCGCGCCGCCGGCAGCGGCGAACGCGCCTCGCGCAGCAGCGCCAGCGTGTGCTGGGCGATCATCAGTTCTTCGTTGGTCGGCACGACGAAGCTGCGCACGCGCGCGCCGGCCACGCCGATCTCGTCATGGCGCGCGGTGTTGGCGCTGGCGTCCAGCTCCACGCCCAGCCAGGCCAGGCGCTCGGCGATCAGCTCGCGCACCCGCGGCGCGTTCTCGCCGATGCCGCCGGTGAACACCAGCGCGTCCAGCCCGCCGATCGAGGCGCTCTGCGCCGCGACTTCCTTGGCGACGCGGAAGCAGAAGAGCTCCACGGCCTGGTGCGCATCGGCGTCGGTGGACTCCAGCAGCACCTTCATGTCGTTGGACAGGCCCGAGACGCCGAGCAGGCCGCTGCGCGTGTAGAGCAGCGTCTCGACGTCTTCGATCGTCATGCCGTACTCGCGCACGAGGTAGAAGATCACCGAGGGGTCGATCGCGCCGCAGCGCGTGCCCATCGGCACGCCGTCCAGCGCGGTGAAGCCCATCGAGGTGTCGACGCTGCGCCCGTTCTGCACCGCGCAGACGCTCGAGCCGTTGCCCAGGTGGCAGACGACGACACGCGAACGCGCCAGCTCGGGCCGTGCGGCCAGCAGCGTGCGCGAGACGTACTCGTAGGACAGGCCGTGGAAGCCGTAGCTGCAGACGCCGTCGGCGGTCAGCTCCTTGGGCAGCGCGTAGGTCCGTGTCACCCAGGGCTGCCCGCGGTGGAAGGCGGTGTCGAAACACGCGACCTGCGGCAGGTCGGGGAAACGTTCGGCGATCAGCCGCATCGGCGCGATGTTGTGCGGCTGGTGCAGCGGCGCCAGCGGCACGAGCTGCTGCAGCGCCTCCAGCAGCGCCGGGCCGACGACACGCGGCTCGGCGATGTCCGGGCCGCCGTGCACGACGCGGTGGCCGACGGCGACGATGTGGTCCCCGTCCAGCGTCGTCGAGATCCAGGCCAGCACGTGGTACAGCAGGTCCTGGCGCGACAGCGACTGGTCGGCGCTCCAGTAACGCTCGGCGATGACGCGGCGCTCGGCGTCCTTGGCCTCCAGCCGCGCGGTGCCGCCGATGCCCGAGACCTGGCCGCTCAACACCGGCTGCAGCCGCTCGCGCGTCGGGTCGTCGCGGAAAACCGAGAACTTCAGGCTCGAGGAGCCGGCGTTGAGCACGAGGCAGGCGGGATGTTGGGCCACGGCGGGCTCCTTTCAGGCGGCGCGGTGCGCGGCGGCCATCAGCGAGGCGATCGCGCAGGAGGCCAGGCGCGAGCGCAGGCTGTCGGCGCGGCTGGTCAGGATCACCGGCACCTTGGCGCCGAGCACGATGCCGGCCGCCTCGGCGTGGGCGAGGAAACTCAGTTGCTTGGCCAGCGTGTTGCCGGACACGAGGTCGGGCACGAGCAGGATGTCGGGCGAGCCGGCCACCGGCGAGACGATGCCCTTGGTGCGTGCGGCCTCGGCCGAGATCGCGTTGTCGAAGCCCAGCGGGCCGTCGAGCACGCCGCCGGTGATCTGGCCGCGCTCGGCCATCTTGCACAGCGCCGCGGCTTCCAGCGTCGACGGGATCTTCGGGTTCAGCGTCTCGACGGCCGACAGGATCGCGACCTTGGGCGTCGCCACGCCCAGCACCTGCGCGAGGTGGATCGCGTTCTGGACGATGTGCACCTTGTCGTCGAGCGAGGGCGAGATGTTGACCGCCGCGTCGGTGATCAGCAGCAGCCGTGGATAGGTCGGCACGTTGACCGCGAAGACGTGGCTGATGCGCGCCGCGGTGCGCAGGCCGTTCTCGCGGCGCACGACGGCGCCCATCAGCTCGTCGGTGTGCAGCGAGCCCTTCATCAGCGCGCCGACCTCGCCGTCGCGCGCCAGGCGGGCGGCGGCTTCGGCGGCGTCGGCCGGGCGTTCGGCGTCGACGACGCGCAGGCCGGCGATGTCGAGCATGCAGCCCGCGGCGATGGCGCGGATCTTCGCCGCCGGGCCGACCAGCACCGGGCGGATCAGCCCGGCGATCTGGGCCTCGACGGCGGCGCGCAGCGCGGCTTCGCTGCAGGGGTAGACGATCGCGGTGGCCACCGGCTCCAGCGCCTGGCAGCGGCGCAGCAGCGCGTCGTGCTGGTGGTGGTGGATCAGCTGCACCTGGGGCAGCTCGGCCACCGGCAGCGTCGTCTTGTGCCGCGGCGCCAGCACCTCGGCGGTGCCGCTGACGATGGTCACGCCGTCCTGGTTGCGGCACAGGCAGCGCAGCACGACGACGCCGGTCTCGGCGTTCTTCTCGACGACGGTGACGCTGGCGGTGATCGTGTCGCCCAGCGCGACGTGGTGCAGGAACTGCAGGTTCTGGCCGCGGTAGACGGTGCCGAAACCCGGCAGCTGCGAGCCCAGGATGCCCGACAGCAGCGAGCCGCTCCACATGCCGTGCGCGATGACGCGCCGGTACGGCCCGCCGACGGCGAACTCGGCGTCGAGCATCAGCGGGTTGCGGTTGTGCGAGACGGCGGCGAAGAGCTCGATCTCGTCCATCGTCACCTGGCGCGTGACGCTGGCGCTCTGGCCGATCAGCAGCTCGTCGAACGGGACGTTGCTCACCATCGCCACCGTCGCGGAGCCGGCCGCCTCGGCACGACGCAGGCGGGCGTCGACGATCGTTTCCTCAGCCATCATGGGATCACCCAGCAGAATTCGTTATTCGTCGTGGCCCGATCGGCTTTTTCCATTTGCCCGGCAGGACCACGCTCTTGACCGTCTCGTGTCGCCAATTCGCCGCGAAGGCTTTATTGACGATGGACGAAACGGTATCGCCGACGCCCGACCGGCAGGGCCGTGAAATGGCAAGCGTTGCCATCCTCGTTTTGCGCTGGATCAACGCCGCCGGGGCGCCCCGCGGCGCGCGTGGTCAGCCTGTGGCGCAGCACGCCACTGCCCTGCCTGGCATTCGGCGTTAGTGCCCACTTACGCCAATCGCAAGCCATCATAAGACTTGGATCCGGCCGCTCGGCAGCCGTGCCGCAGGGGCACGGCCGCCTCGGGCCTCAGGCGGCGAGGCCCGGCAGGACCATCTCGCGCAGCGTCGGCGAGCAGCGGTAGGCCGCCGCGGTGCCGCGGCGAACGTCCGCCTCGCTGACGCCGGGGCCCAGTTCCTCGAGCACCAGACCTTCGTCGTCGCGCCGGAAGACCGCCATTTCGGTGACGATCATGTCGACGCAATTACACGCGGTCAGCGGCAATTGGCAGCGTTCGAGAATCTTCGGGCCGCCATTGCGCGTGCAATGTTCCATCGCGACGATGACGCGGCGCGCGCCGGTCACGAGGTCCATTGCGCCGCCCATTCCGGGCACCATCTTGCCGGGCACCATCCAGTTGGCGAGGTTGCCCTGCCGGTCGACTTCGAGGCCGCCGAGCACCGTCAGGTCGACGTGGCCGCCGCGGATCAGCATGAAGGACATCGCGCTGTCGAAGAAGGCGGCGCCGGGCACCAGCCCGCAGGGCTGGCCGCCGGCGTTGACGACGCCGGGCTGGGGCTCGCCTTGCAGCGGCCCCATGCCGACGAAGCCGTTCTCCGACTGCAGCGTCACCTGCACGCCCGGCGGCAGGTAACGCGGCACCAGCGTCGGCGTGCCGATGCCCAGGTTGACGACGTCGCCGTCGCGCAGCTCCTGCGCCACGCGGCAGGCGATCACGGACTTGGCATCCATTCAGTGGCTCCTTGCCGGCACGATGTAGTCGACCACCACGCCCGGCGTCATCACCAGGTCGGGGTCCAGCGTGCCCGGCTCGACGATCTCGTCGACCTCGGCGATGACGACATCGGCCGCCAGCGCGATCAGCGGGTTGAAGTTGCGCGCCGCACGTTCGTAGACCAGGTTGCCCAGGCGGTCGGCGCGCGCGGCCTTGACGATGGCGATGTCCGCACGCAGCGGCAGTTCGAGCAGGTAGTCGGTACAGCCGACCTTCAGACGCGTCTTGCCTTCCTCGACGACGGTGCCCACGCCGGTGGGCGTGAGGAAGCCGCCGAGGCCGGCGCCGCCGCAGCGGATGCGCTCGGCCAGCGTGCCCTGCGGCACCAGCTCGACCTCCAGCTCGCCGGCCAGCATCTGCTTGCCGGTCTCGGGATTGGTGCCGATGTGCGAGGCCACCAGCCGGCGCACGCGGCGCTGGCTGATCAGCGGTGCGACGCCGGGGATCGGCACCCCGGTGTCGTTGCCGATCAGCTCCAGCTCGCGCAGGTCGGCCGCGCACATCGCCTCGACGATGCCCGCGGGCGTGCCGACCCCCATGAAGCCGCCGTACATGACTTTCATGCCGTTGCGGAACAGGGCGCCGACGGCGTCCCAGGCGATCTGCTTGCCGGCCATCACTGTTCGTCCGGCAGGTCGTACTCGAGGATGTACGAGCTCAGGCACTTGCCGTGCGGGTCCAGCGCCAGCGAGCGCGTCACGCCGCCGCCCAGGGCCTGGGTCATGACGAAGTTCAGCGCGCCCAGCTGCGGCAGCTCGTAGCGCTCGACCTCGCCCTTGACGACCCAGGCGAAATGCCGGCGCACGACTTCGGGCGTCAGCGCCTTGGCCAGGCGTTCGTAGTCCTTGGCGTCGAACGCGATGACCGAGATGTTGGAGATGTTGCCCTTGTCGCCGGTGCGGGAGTGGGCGATGTCACGGACTTTCATTTCAGACCTCCAGATAGGTGACGGCGGGCTTGACGCTGGTGCGCGGCAGCAGCACCGACAGGATGGCCAGCACTTCCTTGGCCGACTTGGTGGCGCCGCCGCCGCCGGCCGGGCCGTTGGTGTAGAGCGTCTCGACCTCGTTGCCGATGGCCACCGCGTCCTTCATCGTCGCGGTGCGTGCGGCCACGCGCACGCGCACCTCGCCGGGCTCGGCCGGGTTGGGGCGGGTGTGGATCGAGTTCACGCCGATCAGGTCGCAGCGGATCTCGGAGAACTTCACGCCGGTCAGCGCCAGGCGCTGCTCGACGATCTGCAGCGCGAGCTCGCCGCGCGCCTGCGCGGCCGGGCCGGCATAGGACATCTGGCCCTCGCCGATGTAGCCGTCGCGGTAGCCGACCGACACCTTCAGCGTCGCCGTGCGCTCGCGGCCGGTGGCGCCCTGGACCTGCACGCGGTCGGGGCCGATCTGGGTCATCGTCACCTTGGAGAAGTCGGCGACGACGTCGGGCGTGAAGTAGCAGCGCGGGTCGTGGATCTCGTAGAGCATCTGCTCCTTGCAGGTGGCCGCGACGACCTGGCCGCCCGAACCTTCGACCTTGGTGATGACGGCGCTGCCGTCTTCGCTGACCTCGGCGATCGGGAAGCCCAGGCGCGCCAGGCCGGCGACGTCCTTGGCGCCCGGGTCGGCGAAGTAGCCGCCGGTGACCTGGCCGCCGCACTCCAGCAGGTGGCCCACCAGCGTGCCCTTGCCGAGCTTGTCCCAGTCGTCGAGCTTCCAGCCGAACTCGTGGATCAGCGGCGCCATGAACAGCGCCGGGTCGGCCACGCGGCCGGTGATGATGACGTCGGCACCGCCGCGCAGCGCCTCGAGCAGCGGCTCCACGCCGAGGTAGGCGTTGGCCGAGACGATCCTGCCGTCGAGCGTGCGCACCGATTCGCCGGTTTCCATCAGCGGCAGGTCGGTGCTCTGCACGACCTCGAGCACGTCGTCGCCGGTGACGGCGGCGATCTTCAGGCCCGACAGGCCGAGTTCGGCGGCGATCTCGCGCACCTTGGCCACGGCCTCCAGCGGGTTGGCCGCACCCATGTTGGAGATCAGCTTGATGCCGTTGGCGCGGCACAGCGGCAGCACCGAGCGCATGCGCGCTTCGAGCAGCGCGTCGTAGCCGGCCTTGGGGTTCTTCATCTTCGCCTGCTGGGCCAGGCCGATCGTGCGTTCGGCCAGGCATTCGTAGACGAGGTAGTCGATGCCGCCCTTGGCGGCGAGTTCGACGGCGGGTTCGATACGGTCGCCGGAATAGCCGGCGCCGGCACCGATGCGGATGGTTTTCATCGTGTCCTTCTTTCTTCGATCGGCCGCGCGGGCCGCCAGCGGCGGCGGGCGCGGCGACGCGTCACGCGTCAGAGGGGGAAGACTCCGAACACCACGGCGGCGAGGGTCATCACGACCGAGGCGCCCCACAGCAGCGGAATCGAGAACTTCTGGTGGTCACCGAGCTCGATGCGGCACAGACCGACGACGAGGAAGGTGGCCGGGGTCAGCGGGCTGACCGGGAAGCCCGTGGTCATCTGGCCGAGCAGCGCGGCCTGGGCGACCTGGATCGACGGTACGTCGAGCATCTTGCAGACCTCGGCCAGCACCGGCAGCACGCCGAAGTAGAACGAGTCGGGGTCGAACAGCAGGCTCAACGGCATCGACAGCAGGCCGAGCACGAACGGAATGTGCGAGGCCATGTCCTGCGGCACGTGGCCGGCGACGCTCTGCGCCATCGCCGTCAGCATGCCGGTGCCCTTCATCACGCCGGTGAAGACGCCGGCGGCCAGCAGGATCGAGGCCATCAGCAGCGCGGCCTTGGCGTGGGCATCCACGCGCTGGCGCTGCATGTCGACGTTCGGGTAGTTGATGATCAGCGCGAGGACCGTGCCGATCATGAACATGACGACCGGCTCGACCTTGCCGGAGATCATCACGCCCATGACGATCAGCGTCAGGACGATGTTGACCCAGAAGTTCTTCGGGCGGCGCAGCGCTTCTTCTTCCGGCTTGAGCGTGCGCTCGACGGCGATGTGCTCCGAACCCTTGCCCAGGCCGAGACGCTTCTCTTCGCGCTTGCCCAGGTACCAGGCAGTGCCGAAGACGAACACCAGGCCGACGATCTGCACCGGCAGCAGCGGCAGGAAGATCTCCGACACCGGGATGTGCAGCGCCGCCGAGGCACGGATCACCGGCCCGGTCCACGGCAGGAAGTTCACCCCCGCCGCCAAGGACGCACAGGCCGCCAGGACACGTTTGTCCATGCCCAGCCGGTCGTAGATCTGGATCATCGCCGGGATCGTGACCAGGAAGGTCACGGCGCCCGAACCGTCCAGGTGGATGATCAGCGCCAGCAGCGCCGTGCCCACCGTGATGCGCGCCGGCTTGGTGCCGACGGTCTTCAGGATGCGGTTGATGATCGGGTCCAGCATGCCGGCGTCGGTGACGACGCCGAAATACAGGATCGCGAAGATGAACATGCCGATGATCGGCGCCATGTTCTTCACGCCGGCGACGATGTGTTTGCCGGTCTCCAGCCCGAAGCCGGCGGCGAGCGCGGCAATGATCGGTATCGAGATCAGCGCCACCATCGGTGACAGCTTCTTCGTCATGATCGCCGCGAGCATCACGACGATCGTCAACAAGCCCAGGAAAGCCAACATTCAATAACCCCTCAGCCCTTTATCGTTACCCGATGGGCGCTTACTCGTTTGGACGGGACCGGACCGTCATTTCCGATGAAGTAGATCGACATTACTTTCCGCTGCAATGGATTCGTGCTGTCGCTCGTGTTCCCGGGGTGCATAACATTCGTCCGGTGTCCATAGTGTCGGCCGGGGCATTTATTCTGTAAAATTGTCGTTTTCGATGGATTGATCGGCCATGTCGATAAATATCTCCTTCCGGCTGCTGAAGGCCTTCCTGACACTGGTCGAGCAGAAGAACTTCACGCGGGCGGCCGAGCACTGCCACGTCTCGCAGTCCACGTTGAGCGGCATGATCCAGCGCCTGGAGGAGGACGTCGGCACGCGGCTGTTCGACCGCGACACGCGCAACGTCGTGCTGACGCCCGAAGGCGCGCTGTTCGCCGACGCCGCGCGCCATCTGGTGGCCGAGATCGAGCGCACCTTCTCCGAGCTGGACGACTTCGTCGCGAAGAAGAAGGGCCGGGTGGGCATCGCGACCATGCCCTCCATCGCCGGCGACTGGCTGCCGCCGGTGGTCGGCGAGTACCGCCAGCGCTGGCCGGGCATCGCGGTGGAGATCTACGACGTGCTGTCGGACACCTGCATGCAGCTGCTCAACAGCGGCGACGCCGACATCGCCATCGCGGCACCCAACACGCCGCTGGACGAATACTGCAGCGAACACTTCCACAGCGACCGCTTCTACCTCGTCTGCCGGCGCGACCACCGTGTCGCACGCCTCGAAAGCGTCGCGCTCGACGACCTGGACGGCTGCGACTTCATCCGCCTGTCGCGCCAGACCAGCGTGCACCAGCACGTGGTCAACGCCGTCGGCGCCACCGGCGTCACCTCGTCGACCTTCCAGGTCGACTACCTGTCGACGGTCGCCGGGCTGATCCGCCACGGCCTGGGCGTGAGCCTGCTGCCGGAGCTGGCGCTGACCCAGTTCCGCGACCCGGAACTCGTCGCCGTGCCGCTGGCGCCGCCGGGCATCACACGCCCGATCCACGTCATCTGGCGCAAGGACCGGCCGCTGTCCATCGCCGCCGACGCGATGCTCGAGCTGATCCGCGAGCGCAAGGGCTCGGCCGGCCAGGCCTGACGAAAAAAGGGCCGGCATGAGCCGGCCCAAGGAAACGACGCAATGGCTGAAGCGTCAGTCCGGGTTCAATCGTTGTCCGCCCCGAGCGGGGCGGGTGGACGGCGCCGCGTGGCGGGCGTCGTCAGGCATTCGCTGTGGCATTGCTGAGGTGCGCGCGAGCCGGGCCCGAGGGACTGCGGACATTCGTTCCGGCGCTTTGCCGGCATTCCGGTGCGCGAAGAGCGAATGCACGCAGTCTGAACCGCCAAAGCCGAGAGGTGAAATCGTCGTTTCCGATCGCTTCATCGGCCGTTTCGATCGGGAAGAAAAAAGGGCCGGCGATTGCCACCGGCCCAACGAAAGGACGCAACTTCGCATTGCGTCAGTCCGGGTTCAATCGACCGACTTGACCATGTCCTCGACGACCTTCTTGGCGTCGCCGAAGACCATCATGGTCTTGTCCATGTAGAACAGTTCGTTGTCCAGGCCGGCGTAGCCCGAGGCCATCGAACGCTTGTTCACGATCACCGTCTTGGCCTTGTAGGCCTCCAGGATCGGCATGCCGTAGATCGCGCTGCCCTTGACGTGCGCCGCCGGGTTCACGACGTCGTTGGCGCCCAGGATGATCGCCACGTCGGCCTGGCCGAACTCGGCGTTGATGTCTTCCATCTCGAAGACCTGGTCGTAGGGCACCTCGGCCTCGGCCAGCAGCACGTTCATGTGCCCCGGCATGCGCCCGGCCACCGGGTGGATGGCGTACTTCACCGTCACGCCCTTCTCGGTCAGCTTGGCCGCCAGTTCCTTCACCGCGTGCTGCGCGCGCGCCACCGCCAGGCCGTAGCCCGGGACGATGATCACGGTCTCGGCGTTGCCCAGGATGAAGGCCGCGTCGTCGGCGCTGCCGCTCTTGACGCTGCGCTGTGCCTGGCCGCCCGCCGCCACCGTCGTGCCTTCGCCGCCGAAGCCGCCCAGGATGACGTTGAAGAACGAGCGGTTCATCGCCTTGCACATGATGTAGCTGAGGATCGCCCCCGAGCTGCCCACCAGCGAGCCGGCGATGATCAGCATGCTGTTGTTCAGGCTGAAGCCGATGCCCGCCGCCGCCCAGCCCGAGTAGCTGTTGAGCATCGACACCACCACCGGCATGTCGGCGCCGCCGATCGGGATGATCAGCAGCACGCCGAGCACGAAGGCCAGCGCGATCAGCACGAGGAAGAACTCGAAGCGCTGCGTCGCCGCGAAGGCCACGCCCAGGCCGATCGTCGCGACGCCCAGCAACAGGTTCAGCCAGTGCTGGCCGGCAAAACGCACCGGCGCGCCCTGGAACAGGCGGAACTTGTACTTGCCGCTGAGCTTGCCGAAGGCGATGACCGAGCCGCTGAAGGTGATCGCGCCGATGGCCGCACCCAGGAACAGCTCGATGCGGTTGCCGACGGGAATCGGCTCGCCGGCCGCCGCGATCGCGAAGGCCTGCGGCTCGGCGACGACGGCCACCGCGATGAACACCGCAGCCAGGCCGATCATGCTGTGCATGAAGGCCACCAGCTCGGGCATCTTGGTCATCTCGACACGCTGCGCCATCACGGCGCCGGCGCCGCCGCCGACGACGAGGCCGACGAGCACGTAGCCCATGCCGGCGACGCCGCCGCCGGCGAGCTTGACGATCAGCGCCGCGGTGGTCAGCACGGCGATCGTCATGCCGGCCATGCCGAAGACGTTGCCGCGGATCGAGGTGGTCGGGTGCGACAGGCCCTTGAGCGCCTGGATGAAGCAGATGCTCGCGACCAGATACAGCAGGGTGACGAGGCTCGCGCTCATGCTCGTGCTCCCCGCGCCACGCGGGCGCTCGGTTGGAACAGGTTCGGATTCATCTCACTTCTCCCCCGCAGCCTTCTTCGCGGGCTTCTTCTTGAACATCTCCAGCATCCGCCGGGTCACCAGGAAGCCGCCGAAGACGTTCACCGCGCACAGCGCCACGGCCAGCACGCCCATGGTCTT
>NZ_SLXD01000023.1 GCF_004340905.1 Rubrivivax gelatinosus | reverse complement strand
GAGTCGACCAGATGATTGAGCGCGAACTCGAAGGAGCCGGGCAGCAACTGCTCGGCCAGCACCACCGGCAGGAAACACGGCTGGTTGTCGACGGGGCGGTATCGGGCCATCGCGGTGACGGTCGGGAGGATGACGGCAGAGCTTGCAAGCCTCATGCCCCGTCGATAGGCTGCGGCGAACCCAGAACGCCGAGGGAGGCGCATGAAGAGACAGATCAACGGCGCTGGTGCGGCATGCCCCGCCGGTCAGGCCGGCTGCCGCCGCGGCGGGGTTTTTCTACAGCTTCGTTAGGCCGCACACCCACGCCATGATCATCCGCCCTTACACCGCTGACGACTGGGATAGAGTCTGTCAGATCCATGATTCAGCCAGACGTGATGAATTGGAGGCTGCACGTTTAGAATCCGCCTACCTGACACTAGAGCAAACAGCTGAAAATGAAGGCTTTCACGAGTACACAATTCGGGTAGCGGAAATCGATAGCGTCGTCGTTGGTTTCGTGGCGTTCACAACCGAAGAGTTAGCATGGTTGTACGTTGATCCCCAAATCTACGGAAGAGGCGTGGGTACTGCGCTGATTCACGCGGCGCTAGGGGAGACGAAGACTTCACTTTGCGCGGAGGTTCTTGACGGGAACGAAGCCGCAATCTGCGCGTATCGCAAAGCTGGGTTCGACATCATTGGCCGCGATTCAGGCCAAATGCCTGGAAACGAGAAGTTCAATGTTTCTGTCACCATACTGCGGCACGCCGGTGCGGCCTCTCAAGAAACTCCTCCCAAGTGATTGATGCAGGCGGAGTTTTTCTAGGCGGTGGCTGAGTCAGGCGTGACCGGAATGAGCGCCATGCCGAGCCGCTGCGCCTTGCGCTGCAGGTTGTGCAGCACACGCTGGCGGTATCGCTCCTCGTAGTAGGCCTGACCTTGATCGGTGTACTCCTGGCCCTTGCTGAGCAGGTTGTAGATCAGCCGGGCGAGCTTGTGCGCGGCCGCCGTGATGGCCTTGGCCTTGTCCATGCGGGCGCACAAGCGCCGGTAGTACGCGCCCAGCGCCGACTGGCTGGTGCGCAGCGCCGCGGCCGCCAGCCGCAGCGCTTGAGCGGCGCGGTTGGCCGTGGGACGGGTCTTGCCGCTCATGACCTTGCCGCCGGTGATCTTGGTGCCCGGGCACAGGCCCATCCAGGATGCGAAGTGCTTGTCGCTGGGGAACTTGCTCATGTCGGTGCCGGCCTCGGAGACCACCACCAGCGCGGTCGTCACGTCCACGCCGTCGATGCGTGTGAGGTCCACGCCGCACATCTGGAACAGCCGCGTGCGCAGGTCGAACTTGGGCGCATTGCGGGCCTTGCTGCGCTTTTTGCCGCGCTCGGGCTCGACGCGCGTGATGTGCAGCTTGTCGAGCTGAGCCTCGATCTCGTCGTCGCACTGTTGCAGTTGCTGGCCGCAGAAGTCGAACGCGTCGAGGGCCTTGCGCAGTGCGAACAGGTGCTCGTCGCGCCAGTTGCCGTGCAGGCTGCGGGCGATGTCTTCGTCGCTGGCGCGAACACGGGTGTTCTTCAAGGCCGCGAGCATCAGCGGGTCGCGTTGGCCGGTGACGATGGCACGAAGGATCGCCTGGCCGCTGGCGCCGGCGACGTCGGCGATGACGTTGGCCAACTGGATGTTCATCTGCACCAGGGCCTTTTGCATGTGCTGCACGCAGCGCGATTGGGTGCGCAGCAGCGAGTGGCGCTGACGCGCGAGCGCTCGCAGCACGCACACCTGCTCGTCGGGCCGGAAGGCGCCGCGCAGCAGGCCGTAGCTCATGAGCTGCTGCAGCCACTGGCAGTCCAGCACGTCGCTCTTGCGGCCCGAGACATTCTTGACGTGGCGGGCGTTGACCAGCAGCACCGTAAAGCCGCGCGTGCTGAGCAGTTCGAAGAGCGGGATCCGGTACACCCCGGTGGACTCCGTCGCCACAGTGTCCACACCGCACGCGGCCAGCCAGTCGGCCAGACGCAGCAGGTCGCCGGTGAACGAAGCGAACTCGCGCACCGGCTCGTCGTCGCGATCCGGCGGCACGGCCACGTAGTGGCTGGCGCTGCCGATGTCGATGCCGGCGGCGTTGGGATGTGTCAGTCGCAGTGCACTGCGGGCTACCGATCGATTGCTTGCTGCCACGGTGTCCTCCATCATCGAAGGTGGAACATGACGCCGGATCGGGCTCGTCGTCGTGATCACTCTCTCAAACGGGATACCGGACAGCCGGCAGCAGACCGACTGCCCGGTTCACCAATGTCGATGACGCAGCCCCAGACCACGCTAACCCGCGGGCATTGCGCACCAGTGCCATCTCGGTCTTCCCCGGACGTCGCGTTCCACATTGCCACGCACGCCGCGCTGGCGCCAGGAGTTTCTTCGGGACGATTTGCGGGGCAGCGGGCCGATTACTCCGCTAACCCCTCGGTCGAGGCGAGGCGGCTTGGCTCCAACGTTATGTTTCATAGATGATCCGCTGGCTCACCATCGCACTTGCTGTTCTTCTGACTGGCTGCGTCGGCTTCTCAAAAACACGCTTCAGCCAATCGCAGGTTCAGGGTGTCCCGCAGCGATACGAAAAGTACGTTGGTGAAATGTATGTTCTACAAAGCGTTGATCTACATGTTGCGCCTAGCAACTCCAAGTCAAAGACCATGATGGTCTTTCCGGTTCCACTCTACGAGGGAGAGCGTAAGTCTGTCAGCCCGACTTTCTCGTTCTTTGTCTCGATCATTTCCAAGCAGCCAGGGCAGGAACTGGCGCCTCAAGAGTTTGCGTACTTGTCACCTGCAGGCGAGCACTTTGCGCCGACGTCCATGGTTGGTCCTTACGATTGCAGGAGCCAACAACCCCGGCCGGCCGCCGTTCGCGCGCCCCTGAACTCGTTTCCGCTGGTAGTGGGTCGGTGCTACACGATGCTCGTGGAGTTTGAGGCGTCTGCGCCTGACCCGAGTGAGAGTTTTCGCTTTTCTCTCGGTTCTCTGCAATCGGGACAAGGGGGAGTCGCTCTTCCAGTCGTCAAGTTTTCGGAGTCCAGCCGAGGCAATACGTTGGCCGTGCCGTGAAACCTAAACATTCCTTCAAGTGGACCTTCCTTCGGAAGGTCAATCAAGTCAAACGTTGAGGCTGTAGCAAAACCATGTTTTGCAGCCACGAAAACGAAACGGCGCCTCTTCGGGCGCCGTTTCTGTTGGCGAAGCCGTTTCCTCCGATCAAGCAGCCGAAATCGACTCCAAGGCCGTTATCACGGCGGTAGCCGCTGCGACCCCGATAAGGGCCTCGCCCCGCGACTTCAACCCGTCCCGTACCCCGCCTTGGCCAGCTTTTCGATGTTGTGCACCAAGCAGAAGAGCTTGAACTGGGCGTCGACCGGGTCTTGTCGTGCCGCGGGTCGGTGCCCATGCGGTGCTTGTCCTGATCGGACAGCCGCGGGTCGCGCTGGCGGCGCCATGTCCGCCGCACCACGCCTGCAGGACAATGCCGGCCTCAGCCCATGCACCACACCCTCTTCGACACCCCGGTTGTCAACCATTTGCTCCGCGGCCTCTCCCGTTTGATCCTGCGTCTGCAGGGTTGGACGGTCGAGGGCGCTCTTCCCAAGGAAGCGAGCAAATGCGTCCTCATCGCGGCTCCGCACACCAGCAACTGGGATCTGCCGTACACGCTCATGGTGGCGTTCTGTCTGCGCCTGCGCATCTACTGGCTGGGCAAGGCGAGCCTGTTTCGCTGGCCCTTCGGGCCGCTGATGCGCTGGCTGGGTGGCGTGCCGGTCGATCGCAGCAGGAGCAACAATCTCGTCGCCTCGGCAGCGGCGTCCATCGTCGCGGCACAGGGCCCTCTGCAACTCGTCGTGCCGCCCGAGGGCACACGTGGAAAGACCCGTCACTGGAAGACCGGCTTCTACTTCATCGCCCTCGAAGCGAAGGTCCCGATCGTTCTGGCCTACATGGACTATGCGAGCAAGGTCAGCGGGTTGGGGCCGGTGTTCCAGCCGACAGGCGACGTCGACAAGGACATGCAGGAAATCAAGCGCTTCTATGCCGGAGTCCGGGGGCGCAATCAAGACCAGTTCGCACCGGACTGAAGCCATGGCAGCAGTCGCTTGGCGAGGCTCGCTTTTGCGGGGCCTGTCACGAACAGCTCGGCGTGGCGCCCGTTGCGCCTTGTCGACGTCTTCGGGTCGACGTGGGCGGGCCGCCTCGCGGCCGAGGCCGGCGCCGTTGTCCGCCGGATCTCGGTGAAGCAGCCTCTCGGGCAGGTGATGACATCATCCGTGGCGCTCAAGCTGATCCTGGCACTCGCGATCGTGCCGGCCGTCTGCTTGCTGATGGTGCTGGCGAGAAGATGCCTGCCTGACGCCAGTGCGGCGCGCCGATGGCTGGAACAGCAGGGCTGCCTGCGGATCGCGACTTACTCTGTTCTGGTGGTCTGGGCGGTCGGCGGGCTCGGCTTCATGGCCGCCTATTCTTGAGGTGCTCGGCTGCGGCAAACCCGATCGGTCCCGGTCAGGATGAAGCATCACAGGAGATCGGTCGACCACGCTTCGGAGCGAAGGTCGAACGGCGCCGCCGCGGCGCCACCAAGGAGAGAGACGTTGAGACCACGGGCCCCCTTGTCGCGAGATCAGCGCATCGTCTGGTACGTGGCCTCGCTGGTGTTCGGCCTGTGCGTGGCCTGGGTCGCGGCCGAGTCGGGCGCTTTCGCCGATGGGGCGCCGACGCTGGTTCCGGCGGCGATATTCGGGGCATCGTGGCTGGCGGGGGTGTTGGTCATTCGTGTCTTCGTCCAGTCGCTCGGTGATCGCCCGACACTGGGCGATCTCTTCGGTCTGCCTGCGTGGCTGCGCCGCAAGTAGGCCCGTCCGCGGCCCCCGTCCGGGCGCTTTCCGGCGCGAGCGGCCGGCGCATGATCAAGCCGTCAGCCAGGTGGTGTGCCCTCCGCAGACACCGGCCAGCGCCGCCGTCAGCCCGACTTCCCCGTCGCCCCTTCCTCCGCCCCGCACCATGCCAAACCCCGACCTCGACATCCCGCGCATCTTCAACGTCATGGAGAGCGCCCACCGCATCCACAACCCGTTCACGCCCGACAAGTTCGCCACGCTGGGCGCGGCCTTGCGCCTGCAGCCGGGCATGCGCGTGCTGGACCTGGGCTGCGGCTCGGGCGAGATGCTCTGCACCTGGGCGCGCGACCACGGCATCACCGGCACCGGTGTCGACATGAGCCGGCTGTTCAGCGCCCAGGCCCGGCAGCGCGCCGAGGAACTGGGCGTCGCCGACCGGGTGCGTTTCATCCACGCCGACGCGGCGGGGCATGTCGCCGCGGAAAAGGTCGACGTCGCCGCCTGCGTCGGCGCGACCTGGATCGCGGGCGGCGTCGCCGGCACCGCTGAACTCCTGTCGCGCAGCCTGCGGCCCGGCGGCATCCTGCTGATCGGCGAGCCGTACTGGCGCCATCTGCCACCCTCGGACGAGGTCGCGCAGGGCTGCCTGGCACACGCGACGGCCGACTTCCTCGTGCTGCCGGAGCTGCTCGCGTCCTTCGGCCGCCTGGGCTGCGACGTCGTCGAGATGGTGCTGGCCGACCCCGACGGCTGGGACCGCTACGAAGCGGCCAAGTGGCTCACCATGCGTCGCTGGCTCGAAGCCAACCCGGACGACGAACTGGCGCCCGAACTGCGCACCAAGCTGGCCACGGAGCCGGTGCGTTACGCCACCTACACGCGCGAGTACCTGGGCTGGGGCGTGTTCGCGCTGATGCCGCGCGTAGGCGCTGCGCGCTGAGAACCCGGGGGGGGGGGGGGGGCGTGATGGGCGCGTGGCCACGGCGCTATCGTCCCCCGCTGGTCCGCAGTCGCCAGGAGTCGATGCCGTGAGCGCCCGTGTCGTTTCCGTCAGCCGCGACGCCGCACACCGTTTCTCCAAGCCGGTGGTGCCGGCCATCACCTTGCTGGCCGGCCTTGGTGTACAGGGCGACGCCCATTGCGGTGCCACAGTGCGCCATCGCTCGCGCGTCGCGCAGAACCCGGATCAGCCGAACCTGCGCCAGGTGCATCTGCTCCAGGCCGAACTGTTCGCCGAACTTCGTGGCCGGGGTTTCGAGCTGGCCCCGGGCGAGCTGGGCGAGAACATCCTGACCGAGGGCCTCGATCTGCTGTCGTTGCCCACCGCAACGGAGCTGCTGATCGGGCCGCACGCCCGGGTGTGCCTGACCGGTCTGCGCAACCCGTGTTCGCAGATCGACGCCTTCCGGCGCGGCCTGCTGGCGGCCGTCCTGGCGCGGGCGCCGGACGGCCAGCTCGTGCGCAAGGCCGGGGTGATGGGCGTGGTGCTGGACGGTGGCGTCGTCTCTGCGGGCGACGCCATCGAGGTCCGGTTGCCGCCCTTGCCGCACACTGGGCTGGAACGGGTCTGAGCGCTTCTCGATCCGTCCCCCGCCGCGACTGCGCCCGAGCGCTTGCTACCTTCCGCTGAACGCCACCCAGGTCTTGCCGCCATGCCCCGCCTGCTCGTCCTCGCCACCTCCGCCCTCGGCGTCCTGTGGGTCGTGTTGCTCGGCGGCCTGCTCCCCGACGTCGTCGCTTCGCACTTCGACCTTTCGGGGCGCGCCGACGGCCATCTGCCGCGGCCGGTGTTCGTGGCGCTGATGGCGGCGCTGGTCGGCGGGGTGCCGCTGCTGACCTGGTGGTTGCAGCAGCGCGCCATCGACTCGGGGCGGCCGCGCATCCCGAACGCCGAGTTCTGGCTGTCGGCCGCGCAGCGGCAGGCCACCGGCGAATGGCTGCGGTTTCATGCCGCGGTCTTCGCCATCGCCACCACGGTCTTCCTGGCGGCGCTGCACGCGCTGGTGGTCGTCGCCCATCGTGGCCCGCGTGTCGAGCTGCCGGGCGGCCTCTTCTGGACGATGCTGCTCGCCTACCTGGCGTTCGTCGGCGTGTGGGCGCTGCGGCTGCAGCGGCGCTTCGGGCGCAGCTGAGGCCCAGGCACGATTCGCGGCGGGTGCTGGCTGAGGTCGTCGAGCGCGCCGGGCCTTGCGCCAGCCCATCGTCTGCACGCCCGGCGGGTGGGCATACTCGCCGCATCGATGGCGCGATGCGGAGCAGGTTGATGGCTGCGGGTGGCAAGGGATGGGTGGGCCGGCTGGGCTGGGCAGGTTTCGCGGTGGCGCTCGCCGTCTATTCCGCCTACCTCGGCGTCAACGCCGGTGCGGCGAGCTACTTCGCCACGGCCATCGCCTGGCTGGTGTTCGCGGTCTCGTGGTTCCAGCCGCCGACACCCGCCAACGCCAGGCTGCGCAACACGACCGCGATCGTCGCCGTGGTGCTGCTGGTGCTGAGCATCGGGGTGCGCTGGGCGTTCAAGGTCTAGCCCCGACCGGCAGTTCAGCACCCGGGCCATGCCCCTGGAAGCCGCTCTACGTGCTTTCGCCGACAGGGCCTCGCTGACCTTCCTCAGTCGCACCGGCGCCGCAAACGAGGCGCAGTACTACGTGTACGACGCCGAGTGCACCCGGCGCTATTGCTATGGCGAGGTCTGGAGTCCCGGTGGCAGGACAGTGCTCTGGGTGATGTTCAACCCCGGAACCGGCGAGTCGGAGGGGCGCCCCCGGCCCACCTTGGAGCGCTGCCGCCAGTGGTCGAGACGGCGTGGCCATGGCTCGCTGCTGTTCTGCAACTTGTACTCGCTGCGCACGCGAGCGGCATGCGACGTGGGGAGGGGTGAGGTGCTCGCGGACCCTTTGAACCTGCGTGCGATCGAGTTCGCTCGCTCGCTATCCGACGAGGTCTTCGTCGCCTGGGGGGCCACCATTGGCCGTCGCGAGATTCCACCCTGCCTGCATACGCTGCTGGCGGGCGCGCTGTGTCTCGGCCACACGCGGCGCGGCCACCCGCGACACCCGCTCTACGTCCGGGCAGACGCGGAGCCGCGGCCCTGGCATCCCTGAGCTCCCGGACGGTCGTCGTCGCAGACGGCGTCCCGGGCAAGCCGGTGCTGCGCCGTTGCCGGTTCGCGGCGACACTGCACCGACCCCAGCTCCGAAAGCCACCCGCTTGAGACGCCACCATGAACGCCATCGCCTGCAACACATCGGCTGGCTGCGTGCCGCGGTGCTGGGGGCCAACGACGGCATCGTCTCGACCGCGAGCCTGATCCTGGGCGTCGCCGGCGGCGGCGGCGGGCGCGACGCGCTGCTCGTGGCCGGCGTCGCGGCGCTGGCTGCGGGGGCGATGTCGATGGCCGCCGGCGAGTACGTCTCGGTCAGCTCGCAGGCCGACACCGAACGCGCCGACCTCGAGGTCGAACGCCGCGAGCTCGCCGCCGACGGCGCCGCCGAACACGAGGAACTGACCCGCATCTACGTCGGCCGCGGCGTCGAGCGCACGCTCGCGTCGCAGGTGGCGGCGCAGCTGATGGCGCATGACGCGCTCGGCGCCCACGCGCGCGACGAACTCGGCATCAACGAGATCACCCAGCCGCGCCCGGTGCAGGCGGCGCTGGCCTCGGCGGCGGCTTTCGCCGCCGGCGCGCTGGCGCCGCTGGCCGTCGCCTGGGGGGTGCCGCCGGCGGCGACCGCCGCTGCGGTGACGGCGGCCTCGCTCGTGCTGCTGGTGGCGCTGGGCGCGCTCGCGGCCAGGGCTGGCGGCGCGCCGGCCGTCAGGGCGGCGGCGCGTGTCGGCTTCTGGGGAGCGCTGGCGATGGCCGTCACCTACGGTGTCGGCGCGATGGTGGGGCGAGTGTTGTGACCCGGGCGCCAGCGCCAGCCGTGCCGATGCTGGCCTTTCGTGCGGAGGTGGCGAGCGATGTCATAGTGCGCGCCTCCGGGCCGCGGTGCCGTCCCCGTTCAGTTCGCTTCTCCATGCTCGTCAGCCATCGTCACCAGTTCATCTTCGTCAAGACCTTGAAGACCGGCGGAACCTCGGTCGAGGGCTACTTCGAGCGCTGGTGCATGCCCGAGGGCGCCTGGGTCCCCAGCCACACGCGCGAGATGCACATCTCGGAGGCCGGCATCGTGGGCGAGCGTGCCGGGTCAAGGCCGAACCCGCCGGAGTGGTGGAACCACATGCCTGCCGAGATGATCCGCGACCGCGTCGGCCCGCAGACCTGGGAGTCGTATTTCAAGTTCAGCGTCGTGCGCAATCCGTACGACCAGATGGTGTCGCTCTTCTATTTCAAGAACCGCGAGCTCGCCGGGAGCACGTTCGACGGCAGCCATCCGGCCGCCTTCATGGAATGGCTGCGCACGGTGGAGGCTCCCAACAGCGCCTCCCTGTGCTCCGTGGACGGACGGCTGGCGCTCGACTTCCTCATCCGCTACGAGCGCCTGCACGACGATCTGCAGACGGTGTGCGCGCGGGTGGGCGTGCCCTGGGACCGGCAGTGGCTGCCGGAGTACAAGCGCGGCTTGCGGCCACCGCAGGCGCAGGTTGCCGCGATGTACGGCCCCGAGGCGCGCGCCATCGCCGACCGGCTCCTGGCCGAGGAGCTGGACCGGCTTGGCTACACGTTCCCGGGCTGAGCGCGCTTCAGCCGCCGGGCATCACCGGCACCGGCAGCGCCTCGAAGCCCGGCCGCGCGAACAGATAGCCCTGGTACAGCCGCACGCCCTGGGTGCGCAGCCAGCGGTATTCGCCCGCCGTCTCCACGCCCTCGGCAACGACATCGATGCCCAGCAGCTCGCAGGTCAGCATCAGCCCGCGCAGGATGGCCTGGCGCGGCCCGTGGGTCTCGATGCCCTGGATCAGGTGGCGGTCGACCTTGATCGTGTCGGGCTGGAAGTCGGCCAGCAGGTTCAGCCCCGACTGCCCGGCGCCGAAGTCGTCGATCGCCAGCAGCAGGCCATCGCTCTTGTGGCGATTGACCAGCGCGGCGAAGCCGCAGCGGTCGGCGATGACCTCGCTTTCGGTGACCTCCAGGACCAGGCGCTCGGGCGCCAGCCCGGCGTCGCGCGCGGCGCGCAGCGTGGCGTCGATCGCGTCCTCGTCGGCCAGCACGCCGTGCGGCAGCAGGTTCAGGTTCAGCTGGCAGGGCAGGCCCAGCTGCGCGGCCATCGCCAGCGCACGCGCCCGGCTGGCGCGGTCGAAGGCGGCGCGCTGGGCCTCGGGCACGCGGCCCAGCACCTCCATGGCCGGTTCGCCGGCGGGGCCGCGCACCAGCGCCTCGTACGAGACGACGCGGCGTTCGACCGCATCGACGATCGGCTGGAAGGCGTAGCTGAACGGCGGCGCCGTCGTCGGCACGGGCACGGGATCAGGCGGCCAGCGGCGCGAAGTCCGACAGCCGATGGCGCCAGCGCCCGGCACCGAAGGCCGCCAGCAGCTTGCGCGCGCGGCCCGCGTCCAGCCGCGTCAGGCATGCGGCGCTGCCGAAGAAGTCGTTGAAGCCGGCCAGCTGCGACAGCTCCAGGCCCTCGCTCGGGAAGCCCATCGACCAGTTGCCGAAGCTGCGGCGCGGGATCGGCTCCTCGATGATGCGCGTGACGTGATCGTGGCGCCGGTCGGCGACGATGCGCGCGAACAGCTCGCTCACCGCCTCGGCCGGGCCCTCGATGACCTGGAAGAAGCTGCCGTCGGCGTAAAGCAGCATGCCGGTGATGCCGGCACGTTCATTGAGCACGCGCGAGGCGTCGAGCAGCTCGCGCAGCGCTGCGGCGTCGAAGGGCTCGCTGGCGGCGCTGGCGTAGATGCAGTGCGTGAGATGGGTCATCGGTCGTCTCCTGGCAACGCGCCCGCAGGGCGGGTACGTCTAGGCGCCCGGTGGCCGGCCTTCGCAGGTGCGGGCACCGACAGCTCGACGCCGTCGCCGCCGGCGCTGGAGGCCGGCGGGTCGAAGTCATTGTTCCCCGAGGCTTGCCTTCTGTCATGTGGTGAAGTTCCTGAAATCCGGCCCAGTTCGCGCCGTCTTGACAATGCGCAGGCGGTTGCGCGCCCGCCTCGGGCTCCCGCCGATGCCCGCGTCGGCGCTGGGGCGGCACGCCGCGCTCCCGTGCCGCCGGCGAGGTCTCCCTCGCGCGCTGACTTCGCACGGCACGCGGCGCGTGGCACGATGTTCCGGCGCCGGTCGACGGCGCTCGCACCAGGAGGCCGCATGCTCGTCCCGCCGGGTTTCCATGCCGTCACGCCCTACCTCGTCGTCGATGGCGCCGCGCGCCTGATCGACTTCCTCGTGCAGGGCCTGGGCGGCCGCGAGGAGCTGCGCCACGTCGACGGCGGCTGCATCGCGCACGCCCAGGTGCGCCTGGGCGACTCGATGCTGATGCTCTGCGACGCCACCGCCGCCTGGCCGGCGATGCCGTGTTCACTCTACCTCTACGTCGACGATGCCGACGCGGCGATGGCGCGTGCGCTGGCCGCCGGCGCGACGCGGGTCATGGAGGTGGGCGACAAGCCCTATGGCGACCGCCAGGGCGGCGTGCGCGACCCGGCCGGCAACGTCTGGTGGCTGTCGCAGCGGCTGGTCGACGGGCCGTACTGAATCTCCGGCAAGGCCCGCGGGACCCGCCGGCCCTCGTCGCGGCCGGCATCGGCCTGGCCACGATGCCGAAGGACGCGGCGACGGCCAGCACCGGGTGCCGCCGGACCTCGTGGCCCGGGCATCGGGCTTGCCGAAATCGGGCTCCACCCCGGACCTCATCGCCCGAATGCCGTCCCTCTCGCGTCCCAAGCGGCTCGAAGCCGGTTCCGAGCCCGCGCCCGGGCGGTGCAGCACCGACCGCCGTCCCGGGAACGCCTGCCTGGACCTGCGCGAGCCTGTGCACGTCGAGGCGCTGGCGTGAGGTCGCTGCCGCCGTCGGGGCCCGGCCTCGTGATCTCGCCGCACCTGGACGACGCCGTGTTCGGCTGCGGTGTCTGGCTGGCGGCGCGCCCGGGCAGCCGCGTCGCGACGGTCTTCGCCGGCGTGCCGCACGACCCGGCGCTGCTCACCGACTGGGATCGGCGCTGCGGCTTCGCCGGCGCCGGTGAGGCGGTGACGACGCGGCTGGACGAGGACCGGCGCGCGCTGGCGCGTGTCGGCGCCGAGCCGACCTGGCTGGACTTCGCCGACGCCCAGTACGGACGCACGCCGGCGCTCGAAGACGTCGCCGACGCGCTGCGCTCGCTGCTGGAGTGCGAGCGTCCGCGCTGGCTGCTGCTGCCGCTGGGCCTGTTCCATTGCGACCACCGGCTGGTGCACGACGCCGCGGTGCAGGCTTTCGGTTCACGCGCCGACGGCGTGGACCTCGTGTTCTGGGAAGACGCGCTGTACCGCGGCATGCCCGGCGTGCTGCAGGCCCGCCTGGCCGAGCTGCTGGCCGCCGGGCGGGTGGGCACGCCGCTGTTCGACGCGCCACCGACGCCGGCGACCTGGGGCGCCAAACGCAAGGCGGTGTCCGCCTACACGAGCCAGCTGCGGGCCTTCGGCCCTGGCGGCGCCGAGGACGTGGAGCGCCCCGAACGTTTCTGGCGCTTCGGCGCGGCAGGAACCGCCGCGTGACCGCCGAGCCGCGCGCCGGCGTCGCCGCCCATCCCGGCGTGACGCTGGTGCGCAGCGAGCGCAAGCTCGGCGTCGGCGTGCTGGCCACGCCGTACGTCGCTTTCTGCGACGACGACAGCGGGTGGGCGCCGGGTGAGCTGAAGCGTGCGCAGGCGCTGCTCGACGCCTTCCCGCACGCGGTGCCGAGGAGCCGCTGCCGGCGCTGGAGATGGCCGCACGCGGCTGGGCCATCGTCGACGCCGACGAGCCGATGACGGGCGCCGCGTGCATCACGGCGGCGCCGGGGTGGCGGAACTCAGCCGCCGCGGATCAGTCCTTCGGCCCGCATCGCCTGCTGCACCGCCGGACGTGCGCCGACACGTTCGAGGAAACGTGCCAGGTGGGCGAAGCGCGACAGGTCGACGCCGACGTGTTTCGCCCAGCTGCTGACGACGAAGAGGTAGGCGTCGGCGACGCTGAAGTCCTCGCCGAGCAGGTAGGGCGGCTCGGCGAGTGCCGCGTCGACGTGGGCGAAACGGTCGCCGAGCTTGCTGCGGAACAGCGCCTTGGCTTCTTCGGGCATGCCCGGCGTGAACAGCGGCGAGAAGCCCTTGTGCAGCTCGGTCGAGATGAAGTTCAGCCACTCGACGAGGCGGTAGCGCGCCATCGTGCCGGCCGGCGGCGCGAGCTTCTTCTCGGGCACCTGGTCGGCGATCCACTGCACGATCGCCGGGCCTTCGCTGAGGCGCTCGCCGCTGTCGAGCTCGAGCAGCGGCACGTAGCCCTTGGGGTTGATCGTGTAGTAGTCGGTGCCGTCGGCCAGGCGGTGCGTCTTGGTGCTGGCCATCACCGCCTGGAAGGCCAGGCCGGACTCGAGCAGCACGATGTGCGGCGACAGTGAACACGCGCCGGGGCTGTAGTAGAGCTTCATGAGATCTCCGTCAGAAGGGTGGGGCGATGCTGCCGCGGCGCGCGGCGGCAAAGCGCCGGCGCGATTGAACGCCGGATTCGATAACGCTGCACGCGCCGGGGCCGAGTCAGGCGATGACGGCACCCAGCGGCCGGCGCAACGAGTCGGGCCGGCGCGCCCCGCGGCCGATGCGCACGACGAGATCCGGCCGCAGCGCCCCCAGGCCGAAGGCGGCGGCGAACGGGCCGCGCAGCGCCGCCACTTCGACCGGCGGGTTGAGCAGCGACAGCTGCAGGCCGGCTGCCGTGGCCTCCAGCGCCAGGCGCTGGAAGGCGCGGCCCACGCCGATCCAGCCCGCGGGCCCGGCCGCGCCGTCGGATGCGACGATGACGACTCCCGCGCTGCTGCGCAGCTGCTCGGCGGCGAGGTCGGTTTCCGCGCCGGCACTGAGGAAACGGCGCACCAGCCGCCGCGCCAGCCACGGCGGCAGGCTGGGGCGGCCGCTGCAGCCGACGAAGAGGCCGTCGCCGCTGGCCGCGGCTTCGCCGGCGTCGAAACGCAGCCACTGCACGAGCTCGTCGACGAAGGCGGCATCCGAGAACTGCACCCGGTGGCCGGCGGCCACGGCGTCGAGCACACGTTCCAGGCGGGCGGTGTCGTTGACGAGGCGCAGCGTCACGCCGTCGCCGGAGGCGGTGTCCTCCAGCTGGCGCCAGGTCGCGGCCGGCAGCGGCCGGCCGTCGAACGGGCCGCGTGTCGTCTGGCGCTGCGGGATCGCCATGTAGCGCGTGGCCAGCTGCTGCCGCACCGGCGCGAGCGCGATGTCGACGCGGCCGTCGGCGCCGATGCGCGGCTCGGCCTTCAGCCCGTGGGCGAGCGCGGCCAGCACCAGGTTCTCGATGGCGCAGCCCAGCGAGACGAAGAGGTGGTGGTCGTCCGGGTCGACCGCGGGGCAGCGCCGCGTGGTGTCGGGCTCGATGCGGATCGAGTCGCGGCCGAGCACGAAGCGCCAGCACTGCGTGTTGTGGCTGGACGGCGCCAGCGTCGCCGCGTGCACCAGCGTGCGCAGCCGCTCGCGGCCGTCGACGCTGCCGGGCAGCGCCAGACGGCGCTGCAGCTGCGCCGTGGCCTGCTGGACGCCGGTGTCGTCGCAGCCGGCGAGCGTCGCTCCGCCGGCCAGCAGGGCGCCGTACGACATCACGCGTCGACGAGTCGGCATCGCATCCTCCCGAAGCGGTCCCGGCCTGACCTTAGGTCCGGCCCTCGGCCGGGCGATTGAGCCGCGTCAGCGCCCGCGTGTCGTCCCGTCTTGCCGCTGCCGGTGGGCGGTGCCAGCATCGGCGCTCCACCACAGGAGCAGACGATGGCCAAGCCGATGTTCGACGCCGAGGCGCTGATTGCGATGTTCGAGACCGCCACCGCCCAGCAGGGCGCGCAGCTGCGCCAGGCGGTGACGCAGACCGCATTGACCGCGCTGCAGGGCCGCGAGCTGACGCTGAAGAACCTGCGTGCGACGGTCAAGGCCGTCGGCGACGCCGCCAGCGCCGGCGTGGCACGCAATGCGGTGGCCGGCGTCGACCCGACGGCGCTGCTGGACAGCGCCGTCGCCGGGCTCGACGCCGCGGTGCTGAAGGCCGTGGAAGCCAACCGCGTCGCGCTGCAGCGCCTGGTGCAGCAGGGCGCCGACCTGCGCGAGAAGCATCTGCAGAAGGCGCTGGACGACCTCGACAAGATGGAGGACACGCTGTTCGCGGCGCTGAAGAAGAGCGCCGCCGGCAGCGGCAGCAGTGTCGCCGCGGCCTGGGGCCCGGTGCTCGAGCGCCTGCAGGCCGGCGGCACGCTGTCGGGCGTGCAGGCCTCGCTGACCGCCGAGCAGATGGCCGAGCAGATGCAGGCGGCGATGCGCACGACGCGCCACGCCTCGGTGCGTGCCGCGCAGGCGCTGGCCGACAGCTACACGGCGATGGTCAGCGGCGTGCTGATCGGCCTGGCCGAGGCGCTGCAGTCCGCGCCGGCGGCCCCGGCGGTGGACGAAGCCCCGGCGCGCAAGACCGCGGCGCGCAAGCGCACGGCCTGAGCGGCCCGGCCGCCGCCTGCGCCGTGGGCGTGCCGGCGCAGGCGATGCGCTATCGTCCCGCGATGGCTGAGACCACCTTCTTCTGGCACGACTACGAGACCTTCGGCCGCGTGCCGCGGCGCGACCGGCCGGCGCAGTTCGCCGGCATCCGCACCGACGCCGAACTCAACGAGATCGGCGCCCCGGCGATGTGGTTCTGCCAGCCGCCGACCGACGCGCTGCCCGACCCCGAGAGCTGCCTGCTGACCGGCATCCTGCCGCAGCAGGCCTTGGCCGAAGGCGTCGCCGAGCGCGAGTTCGCCTCGCGCATCGAGGCCGCGCTGGCGGCGCCCGGCACGATCGGCGTCGGCTACAACAGCATCCGCTTCGACGATGAGGTCACGCGTTTCCTCTTCTGGCGCAACCTGATCGACCCCTACGCGCGCGAATGGCAGAACGGCTGCGGCCGCTGGGACCTGCTGGACGTCGTGCGTTGCTGCTGGGCGCTGCGCCCCGAAGGCATCGAATGGCCGAAACACGAGGACGGCCGGCCCTCGTTCAAGCTGGAGCACCTGACGGCGGCCAACGGCCTGGCGCACGAGGCGGCGCACGATGCGCTGTCCGACGTGCGCGCGACGATCGCGCTGGCGCGGCTGATCCGCCAGCGCCAGCCGCGGCTCTGGGACTTCTGCCTGAAGCTGCGCCACAAGGACGCGGTGCGCGCCGAGATCGGCGTCGGCCGGCCCTTCCTGCACCTGTCGGGCATGTACGGCGTCGAGAACGGCTGCATGGCCGTCGTCTGGCCGCTGGCGCCGCACCCGACCAACCGCAACGAGCTGATCGTCTGGGATCTGGCACAGGACCCGGCCGAACTCGCGTCGCTGGACGCCGAGACGGTGCGCCGGCGGATGTACACCAAGACCGAGGAGCTGGCCGCTGCCGGCGAGACCCGGCTGCCGATCAAGACCGTCCACCTGAACAAGTCGCCGATCGTCATCGGCAACCTGAAGACGCTGGGCCCGGCGCGCGAGCGCTGGGGGCTGGACCTGGAGCGCGCGCTGGTGCACGCCGAACGCGCCGCCGCGCTGGGCCGCACGCTGGAGCCGCTGTGGGCCCAGGTCTTCGCCAGGCCGGCGGCCGGCGCTCCGGTGGACGTCGACGAAGACCTGTACGGCGGTTTCCTCGGCGACGAGGACCGGCGCCAGCTGCAGCGCCTGCGCGGCCTGGACGGCGCGGCGCTGGCCTCGCGCCGCCCGGCCTTCGACGACCCGCGGCTGGAGGAACTGCTGTTCCGCTACCGCGCGCGCAACTTCGCCGACACGCTGGACGCCGACGAGCGCGAGCGCTGGGCGGCGCACCGCCACGCGCGCCTGATCGAGGGCGCCGGCGGCGCGCTGACGCTGCAGGCGTACGCCGAGCGCATCGACGAACTCGCCGAAGCGGCGGCCGAGCGTGACGACGAACGTGCGCAATCGCTGCTGGAAGCGCTGGTCGACTGGGCCGAGCAGCTCGCGCCCTGATCAGACCTGCATCGCGTGCCGCGCCAGGGCCTCGTAGGCCGGGCTGCAGGCGTCGGCGGCACGGGCCGCGTCGCCGGACAGTTCGACGCGGCGCTCGCGCGGCGGCTCGAAGCCGGTGGACTTCCAGACCGCGTCGTACCAGTGCGGCGCCCAGACGCCGTCGCTGGCGCGCGGGCCGGCCGGCCAGGCCAGCATGCGCTCGGTGAAGGGCAGGGCGAGGCGGGCGCACAGCGTGCGCAGATGTGCCTCGGGTGCGCGCAGGAAACGTTCGGCGTCGATCACCGGCGGCGCGGCGCCCAGCCGGTCGGCGATCTCGTCGAACAGCCGCGCCTGCTGCAGCAGGCCGATGTCCTCGGGCGCGACCGTCGCGCGCGACTTCAGGTAGCTGGCGACGACCAGCGCCGGGTCGCGGACCAGGAACACGTTCTCCAGCCGGTGCACCCAGCCCAGCTCCATGCCGGGCAGCAGGTGGTGGGTCATGTGCTTCTGGTACCAGACCGCGGCGCTGCCGGGCGCCGGGCCGTCGGCCAGCGCGGCGGCGACACGCCGCCAGTCGGTGTCGCCGGCGGCGATGACCTCGTCGCGGCCCGGATGGTCCAGTTGCGTGGCCTGAAGGTAGTGCGCGTACAGCGGCTCGTCGCTGACGGCGCAGTCGCCGCGGTTCTCCCAGGCGCGCATCATCGCCGTCGAGATGTTGCGCGGGCCGCTCCAGGCGGCGATGCGGCGCGGCTGATTCATGCCGCGCGGGCGGCGGCGCGCGCCGCGATGTCGCGCTGCACCAGGCCGGCGTAGAGCTCGCGCAGCCGCGCCAGCATCGGGCCCGGCCGGCCGTCGCCGATCGTGCGGCCGTCGACCGCGCGCACCGGCGCCAGCCCGGCGAAGGTGCCGGTGACGAAGGCCTCGTCGGCGCCGTAGACCTCGCTCAGGCTGAAGTTCTTCTCGCGCACCGGGATGCCGGCTTCCCGGCAGACCTGGATGACGTTGGCGCGTGTGATGCCGCCCAGGCAGTAGTCGCCGGTCGAGGTCCAGACCTCGCCGCGGCGCACGATGAAGAAGTGCGTCGAGTTGCAGGTGGCGACGAAGCCGTGCGGGTCCAGCATCAGCGCCTCGTCGGCGCCGGCGGTGGTGGCCTGGATGCAGGCGGTGATGCAGTTGAGCTTGCTGTGGCTGTTGAGCTTGGGGTCCTGCACGTCGGGGAAACCGCGGCGCACGTGCACGGTGAAGAGCGACAGGCCCTGGGCCAGCGTCTCGGGCTTGGCGGTCTTGAACTCGGCGATGATGACCACCGTGGCGCGGCCCATCGTCGCCCGCGGGTCCTGGTAGGGCGTGCGCTTGACGCCGCGCGTGACCATCAGCCGCGCGTGCGCGCCGTCGCCGTGCATGCCGTTGGCGGCGAGCGTGGCGTAGATCGCGTTGGTGAGTTCGGCGCGGTTCAGGCCGATGTCCATCGCCAGCGCCTTGGCCCCTTCGTAGAGCCGGTCGAGGTGGGCGTCGAGGAAGGCCGGGTGGCCGCCGAAGATGCGCAGGCCTTCCCAGACGCCGTCGCCGAGCACGAAGCCGCTGTCGAAGACCGAGACCACGGCCTCGTTGCGGTGTTTCAGCTCGCCGTTGACCCAGATGCGGATGTCGGCGTTGCGCGGGTCGTCGTGGAAGTCCTGGATGCTCTGTGCCATCGGCCCAGTGTACGCAGCGCGGGGTTTCTTCCCGATACGCCGGCCGTCACGGCGGCGGCGGCACAATCGTCCGCATGGAAGACGTGCCCACCCTGCAGACCCACCCGGTCTCCAAGATCCACCTCATCGGCGGCGAGAAGGGAGGCGTCGGCAAGTCGATGGTCTCGCGGCTGCTCGCCCAGTACTTCATCGACCACGAGCTGCCGTTCGTCGGCTTCGACACCGACCGCTCGCACGGCGCGCTGCTGCGCTTTTATGCCGAGTACGCGTCGCCGGCGCTGATCGACCGCTACGAGGCGCTGGACCGCATCGTCGAGACCGCCGTCGAGCAGCCCGGCCGGCGTGTGCTGGTCGACCTGGCGGCGCAGACCCAGGAGCCGCTGGTGCGCTGGATGGACGAGTCCGGCGTGCTCGACATGGCCGACCTGTCGGGCATCGCGCTCTACGCCTGGCACGTGATGGACAGCGGCCGCGACTCGGTCGACCTGCTGGCACGGCTGCTCGAGCGTTTCGGCCAGCGGGTGCAGTACGTGATCGTCAAGAACGAGCTGCGCGGCGACGACTTCGGCCAGCTCGAACGCTCGGGCCAGCTCGAACGCGCGCTGGGCCTGGGCGCCAGGATCGTCTCGCTGCGCCGGCTGCACGACGCGGCGGTGCAGAAGATCGACGCGCGCAACGCCAGCTTCTGGGCGGCGCGCAACGTCTCGGCGATCGACGGCCCCGGCCTGGGCATGATGGAACGCCAGCGCCTGAAGCTCTGGATGGCGCACGCCTACGGGCAGCTCGACAGCGTCGAGCCCTGAGTCAGCGCGACGCCGCCGACGCCGGCGCGGCGGCCGAAGCGGCCGGCGGCGGCGCCGAAGCGGCGGCCGAGGCCGCCGGCGCTGGCGGCTCGGGCTCGGCGGCGTCCAGCAGCCGCTCCACCGGCGCGTGTTCGGCCCACTCGGCATAACGCCAGTCCTGCGTGCCGTGCACCACGCCTTCGGGCGGCTCGGGCGTGGCCACCGGCACGCCGCGCAGCATCACCTGCATCGCGTCGATCCACATCGGCAGCGCCAGGCCGCCGCCGGACTCGCCGCTGCCCAGGCTGCGCGGCTCGTCGTAGCCCATCCACGCGACCGCGACGACCCCCGGCTGGAAGCCGGCGAACCAGGCGTCGACCGCGTCGTTGGTCGTGCCGGTCTTGCCGTAGAGGTCGGCTCGCTTGAGGCTGGCCTGCGCACGTGCCGCGGTGCCCACGCGCGTCACGTCGCCCAGCAGGCTGTTGACGAGGAACACGTTGCGCGCCGGCACGGCGCGTGTCTCCTCGTCCTGCGCCGGCGGCGGTGGCGCCTGCCAGATCGTCTGGCCCTCGGCGTCGGTGATGCGCTCGATGACGGTGGGCGTCACGCGCCAGCCGCCGTTGGCGAACACCGCGTAGGCCGACGCCAGCTGCATCGGCGTCGTGCTGCCGGCGCCGAGTGCCAGCGTCAGGTTGTCGGGCTGGCGCCTGGGATCGAAGCCGAAGCGCGAGGTCCACTGCAGCGCCTCGGCGATGCCCAGTTGGCGCACGACGCGGATGCTGACCATGTTCTTGGATCGCGTCAGCGCCTCGCGCAGCGTGATCGGGCCGTCGTAGCGGCCGTCCGAGTTCTTCGGGTCCCAGCCGCCGGGGTTGCCGTTGGCGTCGCTGCCCGACCAGGGTGCGTCGTCGACGACGGTGTCGGGCATCAGCCCGGCCTCGAAGGCCGCCGAGTACAGGAAGGGCTTGAACGACGATCCCGGCTGGCGCCAGGCCTGGGTCACGTGGTTGAACTGCTGGGCGCCGAAGTCGAAGCCGCCGACCAGCGCACGCACGCGGCCGGTCTTCGGGTCCAGCGCGACGAAGGCGCCTTCGGCCCGCGGCCACTGGGTGATGCTCCAGTCGGTGCGCTCGCCGCGGGTGCGGCCGGCCAGCCGGATGACGGCGCCGCGCGTGATCGCCAGTGCCTCCTTCGCCTTGGGCTGCAGCCCGGGTGCCGCGGCGCGCAGGCCGGCGCCGGTGATGCGCACCGTCTCGCCGCTGGCCAGCACCGCGACGACCTCCTTGGTGCCGGCTTCGGCGACGATGGCCACGCGCAGGTCCTCGTCGTCGTTGTGGTCGCGCAGCGCCTGGGCGGCGGCGCGTTCCAGGTCGCCGCCGGACGGCAGGTCCTCGTGGCCCTCGGGGCCGCGCCAGGGCTGGCGCGCCTCGTGGGCGATGACGGCGCGGCGCAGCGCCTTGTACGCCGCTTCCTGGTCGGCGGCACGCAGCGAGGTGTAGACGCGGATGCCCTGGGTGTAGGCCTTGTCGCCGACACGTTCGACGACCGCCTGGCGCGCCATCTCGGCGACGTGCGCGGCGTGCACCTCGACCTCGCCGGGCTTGCGCACCGCCAGCGGTTCCTGCAGCGCCTTGCGGTAGGTCGGCTCGTCGATGACGCCGGTGTCCAGCATGCGCTGCAGCACGATGGACTGGCGGCGCTTGGCACGTTCGAAGTTGGTGATCGGGTTGGCGTAACCCGGGTTCTGCGGCAGGCCGGCGAGCATCGCCGCCTCGGCGACGTCGAGCTCGTCGAGCGTCTTGCCGAAATAGACCTGGGCCGCGGCGCCGAAACCGTAGGCACGCTGGCCGAGGTAGATCTGGTTCAGGTAGAGCTCGAGGATCTGGTCCTTGTTCAGGCGCCGTTCGATCTCCAGCGCCAGCAGGGCTTCCTTGATCTTGCGTTCGGGCGTGCGTTTGGTCGACAGGAAGAAGGTGCGTGCGACCTGCTGCGTGATCGTGCTCGCGCCCTGCGGCATGCCGCCCGTGAGGTTGGCCCACAGCGCGCGCAGCAGCGCGCGGCCGCTGATGCCGCCGTGCTCGCGGAAGCGCCAGTCCTCGACGGCCAGCACTGCGTCCTGCATCAGCTTGGGCGCCTTGTCGATCGGCACGAAGACGCGGCGTTCGCTGCCGAACTCGGCGATCTCGACGCCGTCGGCGGTGAACACCTGCAGGTGCTGGCGCGGGCGGTAGTCCAGCACCTCGTCCAGCGGCGGCAGCCGCGTCGAGTACCACACGACCGAGGCGACGAACACCAGGACCAGCGCGCCGACGACGGCGCCCGCGCCGAGCGCGATCTTCTTCACCAGCGGCGACATCAGGACCTCGGTGCCGTGACGGCGGTACGAATTTGCTGGACAGGCTGGGGGGCGGGGTGCGGGCGTATCACGACATCAAGGTGTGCGGGGCCGCGAACGGAGGGCGCCGCCTGGTCACGTCAGGGCGAAGTGCGCAAGGGTAGCAAACGCCGGAAGGACGTCCGGCTTGCCTGCATGAAAGGCGGTGCAAGCTCGCAGGGGTAGGGAACCGTGCCGCCCGGGTGACGGCTGGCGGAATGGGGCTCTTTGGCGCGGGGCTCTGCCGGCAGGGAGTTCGAAGGGCGCCGGTCAGCGGCGTTTCGCAGATGTCCTGATCCCAGGACAGGATTCTTGAGTATCGGGCGACCGGGGAGACCTTCGAGCGCGAACAACGAATCCCTAATTCGAGAGGGCGCCGAAGTTGAGCAATCGATCGCACTCGGGCAGCATGGATGCGAATGAGAAGTGGTCGCAACACGGCCATGGGAGGGTGTAGTGAATCGACGCGAATGTTCTTTGGCGCTGCTGGCGATTTCGGGGCTGGGGTGGGTGGGGTCTGCTGCTGCGCATAGGCCGCAGTACAGCGCTCGAACTGCGCCTGATGTTCTGGGGCGTCGTGTGCTGGCTCGAGCGCTGGCCAACATTCAGCAAGGTGCGATCGATGCTGCGGATGTGCCTCGTGCAGTTCATGCGAACTTCGCGCAGCTCATCGATCAGAACATCGCAGGGCTGGACTCCGAGCATGCTCGTTCTCTGTGCAACGCGCTCAGCGCGTTCGAGTGGGAAAGGCTGGCAGCACTGTACGTGCGTGCGGCAAGCGACGCTCGGCGGCCGCTTGTCGCCCCATTGCTCTTGCGAAGTCGCCTGTCCTCGAGTGAGATGACCGCCGTCGAGTCTTGCTTTTCGCGTGCTGCCGCGCTGTCTCCGGTGTACTCGACATTGGGGGCCGGCCCTTATCTCGATATGACGCCCTACGAGATATATCTTTCCTTCAGAACCGCCCCGATCGGCTCACTCAGCGTTTCCGGCTCTCTCTATGAGTCCAGCATGCTCATTTCTCGGGAGTTGGCGGTTGCATTTGGTATCGGCTACGCTGTTGGCTCGTTCATCGCACCCTTGATAGAAACCTACGCGCCTTCTCTTTGGGATAGTATCGGTGGCGCCATATACGGTATTGTCGAATCCATATCTTCGGCGACAAATACACCTTCTTCGCTGGGTTCGGCGCAGGGCTCGGCGGCGTCGTGGTTTGATATGTCGGACGGCGGACATATGATGCAGACCACCGGCGGCGATTACGGGGTTGTCAATGCTTGGTTCAACTACTCCGGCGGGTCGTCCGGATGCAATGGCTGCCATGGATGAATCCTTGCCACGCCCCAAGGGGGCAGCTTGGCGAGCGACCTGGGGCGCTCTTCTGGCAGTTTCGCTGACTGCGTCGGTCCAGCCAGACTGGTTCGTCTCTCCGTGGGCGAGGAGTGCGCTGGTCCTGCTGGGCCTTATCTGCGCCGTCAGCGACTTGCTACGGCTGGAGTCGCGCCAACTTCTTCGCCGCCCTTTGATGCAGTTGATCCGTCATGTCCAGCGGGAGCGGGGCGCCGGCGGCGATGCCCTCCTCGGTCTTCTGGCCGCGACATCGTGGGCCATTGCGATCGTGATCTGCTTTACGCCTTAGTCCGCGCTTTCGGCGGCAGTTCGTAAGCTGTCACCGGCGCATTCTTCGCTGACAACAAAAAGGCCCGCCGTCGCTGGCGGGCCTTCGTGCGGAATGCGGGCCCTCAGACCGCGACCGTCTTCGCCGTCTCCGCGTATTCGGCGATCTGGTCGAAGTTCATGTAGCGGTACACGCTGGCGTCCTGGTTGATGATGCCCATCGCCTCGTGGTACTCGGCTACGGTCGGGATCTTGCCCAGCTTGGAGGCGATGGCGGCCAGCTCGGCCGAGGCGAGGAACACGTTGGTGTTCTTGCCCAGCCGGTTGGGGAAGTTGCGCGTCGAGGTCGACACCACCGTGGCCCCTTCACGCACCTGCGCTTGGTTGCCCATGCACAGGCTGCAGCCGGGCATCTCGGTGCGTGCGCCGGCGCTGCCGAAGGCGGCGTAGTGGCCTTCCTTGATCAGCTCGCTCTGGTCCATCTTCGTCGGCGGCGCGACCCACAGCTTGACCGGGATGTCGCGCTGGCCGCCCAGCAGCTTGGCTGCCGCGCGGAAGTGGCCGATGTTGGTCATGCAGCTGCCGATGAAGGCCTCGTCGATCTTCGTGCCGGCGACCTCGGACAGCGTCTTCGCATCGTCCGGGTCGTTCGGGCAGCAGAGGATCGGCTCCCGGATGTCGGCCAGGTCGATCTCGATGACCGCAGCGTACTCGGCGTCGGCGTCGGCCTGCAGCAGCGAGGGCCGGGCCAGCCAGGCCTCGACCTTCTCGATGCGGCGCTGCAGCGTCTTCGCGTCGGCGTAGCCGTCGGCGATCATGTTCTTCATCAGCACGACGTTCGAGCGCAGGTACTCGGCGATCGGCGCTTCGTCGAGCTTGATCGTGCAGCCGGCGGCCGAGCGCTCGGCCGACGCGTCGCTCAGCTCGAAGGCCTGTTCCACCTTCAGGTCGGGCAGGCCCTCGATCTCGAGGATGCGGCCGCTGAAGACGTTCTTCTTGCCGGCCTTGGCGACGGTCAGCAGCCCGGCCTTGATGGCGTACAGCGGGATCGCGTGCACCAGGTCGCGCAGCGTGACGCCAGGCTGCATCTGACCCTTGAAGCGCACCAGCACCGACTCGGGCATGTCCAGCGGCATCACGCCGGTGGCGGCACCGAAGGCCACCAGGCCCGAACCCGCCGGGAAGCTGATGCCGATGGGGAAACGCGTATGGCTGTCGCCGCCGGTGCCCACGGTGTCGGGCAGCAGCAGGCGGTTGAGCCAGCTGTGGATGACGCCATCGCCCGGGCGCAGCGCGACGCCGCCGCGGTTGCTGATGAAGGCGGGCAGCTCGCGGTGGGTCTTCACGTCCACCGGCTTCGGGTAGGCCGCCGTGTGGCAGAAGCTCTGCATCACGAGGTCGGCGCTGAAGCCCAGGCAGGCCAGGTCCTTCAGCTCGTCGCGCGTCATCGGGCCGGTGGTGTCCTGGCTGCCGACGGTGGTCATGCGCGGCTCGCAGTAGGTGCCCGGGCGGATGCCCTGGCCCTCGGGCAGGCCGCAGGCACGGCCGACCATCTTCTGCGCCAGCGTGAAGCCGCGGCCGCTGTCCTGCGGCGCGACCGGCAGGCGGAAGGTGGTCGACGCCGGCAGGCCGAGGAAGTCGCGCGCCTTGGCGGTCAGCGAGCGGCCGATGATCAGGTTGATGCGGCCGCCGGCGCGCACCTCGTCGAGCAGCACCTCGCTCTTGAGCTGGAACTCGGCGACGGTCTCGCCGTTCTTCAGCAGCTTGCCGTCATAGGGGAGGACCTCGATGACGTCGCCCATCTCGAGCCTGGAGACGTCGACCTCGATCGGCAGCGAACCCGAGTCTTCCTGCGTGTTGAAGAAGATCGGCGCGATCTTGCCGCCCAGCGTGACGCCGCCGAAACGTTTGTTCGGCACGAACGGGATGTCCTGGCCGGTGGCCCAGATGACGCTGTTGGTCGCGCTCTTGCGCGACGAGCCGGTGCCGACGACGTCGCCGACGTAGGCCACGAGGTGGCCCTTGGCCTTCAGCTCGTCGATGAACTTCATCGGGCCGCGCTTGCCGTCTTCCTCGGGCCGGAACGCCGCGTCGGGCCGCGTGTTCTTCAGCATCGCCAGGTAGTGCAGCGGGATGTCCGGGCGGCTCCAGGCGTCGGGCGCCGGCGACAGGTCGTCGGTGTTGGTCTCGCCGGGCACCTTGAAGACGCTGACGGTGATCGACTTCGGCACCTCGGGGCGGGTGGTGAACCACTCGGCGTCGGCCCAGGACTGGATGACTTCCTTGGCCTTCGCGTTGCCGGCCTTGGCCTTGGCTGCGACGTCGTGGAAGTAGTCGAACATCAGCAGGGTCTTCTTCAGCCCCGCGGCGGCGACGTCGGCGACCTCGGCGTCGTCCAGCAGTTCGATCAGCGGATGCACGTTGTAGCCGCCGACCATCGTGCCCAGCAGCTCGGTGGCCTTGGCCTTGGACACCAGGCCCGCCTTCAGCTCGCCGTGGGCGACGGCGGCCAGGAACGAGGCCTTGACCTTGGCGGCGTCGTCGACGCCCGGCGGCACGCGGTGCGTCAGCAGGTCCAGCAGGAAGGCTTCTTCGCCGGCGGGCGGGTTCTGGATCAGCTCGATCAGCGCAGCGGTCTGCGCGGCGTCCAGCGGCAGCGGCGGGATGCCGAGCGCGGCGCGTTCGGCGGCATGTTGGCGGTAGGCGGTCAGCACGGGCGTTCTCCTGCGGCAGGGCGGGTTTCGGGGCGGGCCCCCGGCCTCGCCTCCTGTATTTTATGTCTTATATAAGACTTGAGACGATGATCGGGGTGATCGACGGCACGGTTCAGGCGTCGGCGAAGAAGGCGCGCCGCACCTCGGCGGGCAGCTGCGCGCCGTCGCGGGCGGAGGTCTGGTGGGCGCGCTCCAGCACCTGCCAGAAGTAGCGGTAGCTGGCGCGGTCGTGCAGCGTGTCGCGGTGGCGGATCGGTGCCCAGCCGGCGGCCTGGGCGGCGAAGACGATCTCGATCGCCTGGTCGACCTCGGCGGTGGTCGGCGCGAAGGCGTCGACGATGGGCCGGATCTGCGACGGGTGAATGCTCCACATGCGCGTGTAGCCCAGCCGGCGCGCGGCCTTCTCGGCGGCCGCGGCGATCGCCTTCCCGTCCTTGAACTCGGTGACCACGCAGTGCGAGGGCACCTTGCCCCAGCCGTGGCAGGCGGCGGCGATCTCGAGCTTGGCGCGCAGCACCAGCGGGTGCTCGAACTGGCCTTCGACGCCCATCGCGCTCTGCGGGATCGCGCCGCGGTGCGCCGAGACGAAGTCCATCAGCCCGAAGGACAGCGACTCGACGCGCGGGTGCGCGGCCAGCGCCTGCACCTCGCGCAGCGCGCCGTGGGTCTCGACCATCGCGTGCAGCGGGATCGTGCGCGCCAGGCCGTGGCGGCGGGAGGCCTCGTCGACCACCGCGGCGGCGCGCTCGAAGTCGGCCAGACCACGCGGTTTGGGGAGCATCAGATAGGCCAGACGCGCGCCGACGCGGCCGACGACGAGGTCGGCCACCTGCTCGAAACGCGGGTGGTCGACGGCCTGCAGCCGGATGCCGACGCGGCCGTAGCGGTTGTCCGGCCCGGCGACGAGTTCGGCCATCAGCTCGGCGTGCTCGAGTTCGCCGCCGACCGGCGCGCCGTCCTCGCCGTCGAGCGTGACGTCGAAGATCGGCCCCAGTTCGGCCTGCAGCGCCAGGCTCTTTCGCATGCGCGCCTCGACGCCGCTGTAGTGGTCGCAGACCGGCAGGGCGGGGGCGACGAGTTCGTCGGGGTCGAACAGCGCCTGGCGGGGGTGGACAAGCTCGGTCATCGCGTCTTCCGGTCGTGGAAACGAAAACGGCGCCCGTTGCCGGGCGCCGTCGATTGTTGGGGGCGCGGCGCGATCCGCGCAAGCGCCCGCCGCTGCCGTCAGAGCAGGTCCTGGACGGCGTCGCGCTCGCCGATCAGCTCGGCCAGCGTCTTGTCGATGCAGGCTTGCGAGAACTCGTCGATCGGCAGGCCTTCGACGATCTTGTACTCGCCGTTCGTGCAGGTGACCGGGAAGCCGAACATCACGTCCTTCGGAATGCCGTACTCGCCGTTGCTGGGCACGCCCATCGTGACCCATTCGCCGTGGGTGCCCAGGGCCCAGTCGCGCATGTGGTCGATGGCGGCGTTGGCAGCCGAGGCGGCCGAGGACACGCCACGGGCGGCGATGATCGCCGCGCCGCGCTTGCCGACGGTCGGCAGGAACACGTCCTGGTTCCAGGCCTGGTCGTTGATCGTGTCCTTGACCGAGGCGCCGTCGATGGTCGCGAAGCGGTAGTCGGCGTACATCGTCGGGCTGTGGTTGCCCCAGACGGCCAGCTTCTTGATCGCCGACACCGGCTTGCCGGTCTTGGCGGCGATCTGGCTGGCGGCGCGGTTGTGGTCCAGGCGCAGCATGGCGGTGAAGTTGCCGGGCTTGAGGTCCGGCGCGCTTTTCATCGCGATGTAGGCGTTGGTGTTGGCCGGGTTGCCGACGACCAGCACCTTGACGTCACGCGAGGCGACGGCGTTCAGCGCCTTGCCCTGGGCGGTGAAGATCTGGGCGTTGGCGGCCAGCAGGTCGGCGCGCTCCATGCCCGGGCCACGCGGACGGGCGCCGACGAGCAGCGCGTAGTCGGTGTCCTTGAACGCGGTCATCGGGTCGGAATGGGCTTCCATGCCGGCCAGCAGCGGGAAGGCGCAGTCCTCGAGTTCCATCATCACGCCGCGCAGCGCTTCCTGGGCCTTCTCGACCGGGAGCTCCAGCAGCTGCAGGATGACGGGCTGGTCCTTGCCCAGCATCTCGCCCGAGGCGATACGGAACAGCAGGGCGTAACCGATCTGGCCGGCAGCGCCGGTAACGGCCACGCGGACGGGCTTCTTGCTCATGGGGAGGCTCCTCAGGATGGGGTGTTGGTCGAGGCGCTGGGCATTTTAGCGACGGCGCTGACACCACTCTTATGTCTTATGTAAGACAATCGAGCCATGCCCGACGCCGCCCCGGTCGCCGACCCCACCCCGTCCTTCAGCCCGTTGTACCAGCAGATCAAGGGTCTGCTCGTGCGCGGCCTCGAGAGCGGCGAGTGGAAGCCCGGCGACGCCATCCCCAGCGAGATGGAGCTGGCGGCACGATTCAAGGTCAGCCAGGGCACGGTGCGCAAGGCGATCGACGAACTCGCCACCGAGAACCTGCTGATCCGTCGCCAGGGCAAGGGCACCTTCGTCGCCACGCATGCCGAGGAGCGCGTGCAGTATCGCTTCCTGCGCCTGCGCCCCGACGACGGCGGCGCCGGCAGCATGCAGCGCCGGCTGCTGGACTGCCGCCGCATGCGTGCGCCGCTGGACGTCGCGCGCGCGCTGGACCTGAAGGCCGGCGAGACCGCGGTGCAGCTGCGCCGCCTGCTGCTGGCCGACGGCCGCCCGGTCGTGCTCGACGACATCTGGCTGCCCGGCACGCCGTTCAAGGGATTGAGCATCGAACGCCTGCAAGGCTGGCGCGGGCCGATGTACCGTCTGTTCGAGACCGAATTCGGGGTCCGGATGATCCGGGCCGAAGAGAAGATCCGCGCCGTCGGCGCGGCAGAGGAGGAGGCCGAAGCTCTGGCGGTGCCCCTGGGTGCGCCTTTGCTGTCGGTCGAGCGCCTGTCGTTCACCTATGGAGACCGGCCCGTCGAACTGCGGCGCGGGCTTTACAACACGTCTTCCCATCACTACCGCAACGAGCTTTCCTGAACCGCCCAGTTCCGTGTAAGCCTGCCGCGCTGGAATTAGACTCTTTGCGTTGCCGCAAAGCAGCGACGCCGGTGCGACCGAACAGGACAACCCCCATGGCAAGTACCCAACGCCCGGTCTATCGCAACATCCACATCACGCAGCTCGCCAGCTACCGGCTACCGCTCGCCGGCTTCGTGTCGATCCTGCACCGCATCAGCGGCGCCCTGATGTTCGTGTTGCTGCCCTTCGTCATCTGGCTGTTCGACAACAGCCTGACCTCCGAGATCTCGTACGACACCTTCACCTCGGCCTTCGTGGCCGGTGTCGGGTTCGTGCCCGCCTTCCTGGTCAAGCTCGTCGTCCTGGCCTTGATCTGGTCCTATCTGCACCACCTGATCGCCGGCATCCGCTACCTGTGGATGGACGTCGCGCACGCCTACTCCAAGCAGAACGGCCGCTCCTCGGCCATCGTGACGCTCGCGCTGAGCCTGCCGCTCACCGCCTTGCTGGGCGCCAAGCTCTTCGGCCTGTACTGAGGTCACTCCCATGTCCAAGAACTACGGTCCCGAGCGCCTCGTCGTCGGCGCCCACTACGGCGCGCGCGACTGGCTCGCGCAGCGCATCACCGCCGCGGTGATCGCCGTCTTCACCCTGGTGCTGCTGGTGCAGCTGCTCGCGCCGGGCCCGCTCGGCTACGACCGCTGGGCCGGCATCTTCTCGGCACAGTGGATGAAGGTGCTGACCTTCGTCGTCATCGTGTCGCTCGCGTGGCATGCCTGGATCGGCATCCGCGACATCTGGATGGATTACGTCAAGCCCGCAGCCGTCAGGCTGACCCTGCAGGTGCTGTCCATCGTCTGGCTCGTCGGCTGTGCCGGCTGGGCCGTGCAAGTGCTCTGGAGACTCTGACGATGGCCCTCGCCCATCTTCCCAAGCGCAAGTTCGACGTCGTCATCGTCGGTGCCGGTGGTTCCGGCATGCGCGCCTCGCTGCAACTGGCCCGCGCGGGCCTCAACGTCGCCGTGCTGTCCAAGGTCTTCCCGACGCGTTCGCACACCGTCGCGGCCCAGGGCGGCATCGGCGCCAGCCTCGGCAACATGTCCGAGGACAACTGGCACTTCCACTTCTACGACACCGTCAAGGGCTCCGACTGGCTCGGCGACCAGGACGCGATCGAGTTCATGTGCCGCGAGGCGCCCAAGGTCGTCTACGAGCTCGAGCACTTCGGCATGCCGTTCGACCGCAACCCGGACGGCACGATCTACCAGCGCCCCTTCGGCGGCCACACCGCGAACTACGGCGAGAAGCCGGTGCAGCGCGCCTGCGCCGCGGCCGACCGCACCGGCCACGCGATGCTGCACACGCTGTACCAGCAGAACGTCAAGGCGCGCACCAACTTCTTCGTCGAGTGGATGGCGCTGGACCTGATCCGCGACAGCGAAGGCGACGTGCTCGGCGTCACCGCGCTGGAGATGGAGACCGGCGAGGTGCACGTGCTGCAGGCCAAGTGCACGCTGTTCGCAACCGGCGGCGCCGGCCGCATCTACGCGGCGAGCACCAACGCCTTCATCAACACCGGCGACGGCCTGGGCATGGCCGCGCGTGCCGGCGTGCCGCTGCAGGACATGGAGTTCTGGCAGTTCCACCCGACCGGCGTGCACAACGCCGGCGTGCTGCTGACCGAAGGCTGCCGCGGCGAAGGCGCGATCCTGCGCAACGCCAACGGCGAACGCTTCATGGAGCGCTACGCGCCGACGCTGAAGGACCTCGCGCCGCGCGACTTCGTCTCGCGCTGCATGGACCAGGAGATCAAGGAAGGCCGGGGCTGCGGTCCGAACAAGGACTACATCAACCTCGACATGACCCACCTGGGCGGCGAGACCATCCTCAAGCGCCTGCCCTCGGTCTACGAGATCGGCCACAACTTCGCCAACGTCGACATCACGAAGGAAGCGATTCCGGTCGTGCCGACGATCCACTACCAGATGGGCGGCATCCCGACCAACATCCACGGTCAGGTCGTGGTGCCCAGGGACGGCACGCCCAACGCGGTGGTCAACGGCTTCTACGCGGTGGGCGAGTGCTCCTGCGTCAGCGTGCACGGCGCCAACCGCCTGGGCACGAACTCGCTGCTGGACCTGCTGGTCTTCGGCCGCGCCGCCGGCAACCACATCGTCGCCAGCGCGCTGGCCAGCCGCAACCACAAGGACCTGCCGGCCGACGCCGCCGACCGCTCGCTCGAGCGTCTGGCGCGCCTGGAGGCCTCGAGCTCGGGCGAATACGCCCAGGACGTCGCCAACGACATCCGCAAGTCGATGCAGCAGCACGCCGGCGTGTTCCGCACGCAGGCCGTGATGGACGAAGGCGTGGTGCAGATCGCCGCGATCGCCGAACGCGTCAAGCACATCGGCCTGAAGGACAAGAGCAAGGTGTTCAACACTGCGCGCATCGAGGCGCTGGAGGTGGACAACCTGATCGAGGCCGCGCAGGCGACGATCGTCTCGGCCGCCGCCCGCCACGAGAGCCGCGGTGCGCACACCGTCAACGACTACGGCGACACCCCGCAACACCCGAACGGCCGCAACGACGAAGAGTGGCTCAAGCACACGCTGTGGTTCAGCGAAGGCAACCGGCTCGACTACAAGCCGGTCAACCTGAAGCCGCTGAGCGTGGACAGCGTCCCGCCCAAGGTCCGTTCGTTCTAAGGCACAGGTTCCGACATGACGCTCCGTACCTTCCAGCTCTACCGCTACGACCCGGACAAGGACGCCAAGCCCTACATGCAGACGCTGCAGGTCGAGCTCGACGGCAGCGAACGCATGCTGCTGGACGCGCTGATCAAGCTGAAGGCGGTCGACCCGTCGCTCAGCTTCCGCCGCAGCTGCCGCGAAGGCGTGTGCGGGTCCGACGCGATGAACATCAACGGCAAGAACGGCCTCGCGTGCCTGACCAACATGCGCACGCTGCCGGGCACCGTCGTGCTGCGCCCGCTGCCGGGCCTGCCCGTGATCCGCGACCTGATCGTGGACATGACGAACTTCTTCAAGCAGTACCACTCGATCAAGCCGTACCTGATCAACGACGAGCGCCCGCCCGAGACCGAGCGGCTGCAGTCGCCCGAGGAGCGCGAGGAGCTCAACGGCCTGTACGAGTGCATCCTGTGCGCGAGCTGCTCGACGAGCTGCCCGAGCTTCTGGTGGAACCCGGACAAGTTCGTCGGCCCGGCCGGCCTGCTGCAGGCCTACCGTTTCATCGCCGACAGCCGCGACCAGGCGACCAGCGAGCGCCTCGACAACCTCGAGGACCCGTACCGCCTGTACCGCTGCCACACGATCATGAACTGCGTCGACGTCTGCCCGAAGGGGCTGAACCCGACGAAGGCGATCGCCAAGATCAAGGAAATGATGGTCCGCCGCGCCATCTGAGACAAGAAAAGCGACTACAGCTCATGGACGAACGTCTGGACCCCAACGATCTCGGCCGGCTGCGCTGGCGCTGCCGCCGGGGCCTGCTGGAGAACGACCTCTTCGTCGAACGTTTCTTCCGTGATCACGAGGCGACGATCACGAAGCGGCAGGCCCAGGGGCTGATGGCCCTGATGGACCTGCCGGACAACGATCTGCTTGACCTGCTGCTCGGCCGTCGAGAGCTGCAGGGCGAGCTGGATCGCCCCGAAGTGCACGAGGTGCTGGCGCAGATGCGCCGTCCCACCCTCCCTGCTTCCGCCTGAGCTCAAGAAAGGCCTCGACATGACCCCCTCCGACGTGAAAGCCACCCTGTCGTTCTCGGACGGCAGCCCGAGCATCGACCTGCCCCTGTACAAGGGCAGCATCGGCCCGGATGTCATCGACATCCGCAAGCTCTACGGCCAGACCGGCAAGTTCACCTACGACCCGGGCTTCCTGAGCACGGCGTCGTGCCAGTCGACGATCACCTACATCGACGGTGACAAGGGGGAGCTGCTGTACCGCGGCTATCCGATCGAGCAGCTCGCCACGCAGTGCGACTTCCTGGACACCTGCTACCTGCTGCTGTACGGGGAACTGCCCAACGAGCAGAAGCAGAAGGACTTCCACAAGCTCGTGTCCGAGCACACGATGGTGCACGAGCAGATGCAGTTCTTCCTGCGCGGCTTCCGTCGTGACGCGCACCCGATGGCGGTGCTGACGGGCCTGGTCGGCGCGCTGTCGGCCTTCTATCACGACAGCACCGACATCACGAACCCGACGCACCGCGACATCGCGGCGATCCGCCTGATCGCCAAGATGCCGACGCTGGTGGCGATGGCCTACAAGTACGGCGAGGGCCAGCCCTACGTCTACCCGCGCAACAAGCTCTCGTACGCCGGGAACTTCATGCGCATGATGTTCGCGACGCCCTGCGAGGACTACGAGCCCAACGAGGTGCTGGTGCGTGCGATGGACCGCATCTTCATCCTCCACGCCGACCACGAGCAGAACGCGTCGACCTCGACCGTGCGCCTGTGCGGCAGCTCGGGCACCAACCCGTTCGCGGCGATCGCCGCCGGCGTGGCCTGCCTCTGGGGCCCGGCGCACGGTGGCGCCAACGAGGCCGCGCTGAACATGCTGGAGGACATCCAGCGCAACGGCGGCGTCGAGAAGGTCGGCGAGTTCATCAAGCAGGTGAAGGACAAGAACTCGTCGGTCAAGCTGATGGGCTTCGGCCACCGGGTCTACAAGAACTACGACCCGCGGGCCAAGCTGATGCGCGAGACCTGCCACGAGGTGCTGGGCGCGCTCGGCCTGGAGAACGATCCGCTGTTCAAGCTCGCGATGTCGCTCGAGAAGATCGCGCTGGAGGACGAGTACTTCGTCGCCCGCAAGCTCTACCCGAACGTCGACTTCTACTCGGGCATCGTGCAGCGCGCGATCGGCATCCCGGTGTCGCTGTTCACCGCCATCTTCGCGCTGGCGCGCACGGTGGGCTGGATTGCCCAGCTCAACGAGATGATCGGCGACCCCGAGTACAAGATCGGCCGTCCGCGCCAGCTCTTCGTCGGCTCGGAACGCCGCGACGTCCCGCCGCTCGCGCAGCGCTGACCCCCGGGCGATGAGTTGGCTGGCGCGGCTGTTCGCGCCGCGGCGCCGGGAGGCGCCGCGCGTGGCGGTCCTCCCTTCGGTGCCGGCCGCTGCGCCGTCCTCCACGCCGCCGGCCTCGGCGGCGTTTTCCATTCCGCTGGCCTGCTGGCTGCTCGGTGCCGACCAAGCTGCCGGCCCCGGGCCCACGCCGGTCGAGGGCGCCGCGCTGGAACGCCTGGATGCCGTGCTCGCCCAGCCCGGCCTGCCCGAGGATCTCCTGCCACGCGCCGCGGCGCTGGTGCCTCAGCTGCTGGCGATGCTGCGCCAGGGCGACGAGCTGCCGGTGTCTGCGCTGGCGCAGCGTGTCGCGCGCGACGCGGTGCTGTCGGCCGAGGTGCTCAAGCTCGCCGGCAGCGCCTACTACCGCGGCCGCGGCGAGGCCAGCGACCTGCAGCAGTCGATCTCGCTGATCGGCGTGCAGGGCCTGCACACGGTCATCGCACGTGTGGTGCTCAAGCCGATCTACGACCATGCGCCGGGCCCCTGGAGCCGCGCCGCTGCGCCGCGGTTGTGGTTGCATGCCGAAGCGCTGGCCGCCGAATGCGCACTGCATGCCGAGGCCGTGCCGGTCTTCGACGCCTACCTCACCGGCCTGCTGCACGACAGCGGCTGGACCGCGGCGATGAATCTGCTCGACCGCTCCGGCGTCGAGTTCGGGGTGCCGAGCGAGGCCTTCGCTGGCGCACTCGAACGCCGCGCCTACCGCCTCTTCGGCCGCGCCGCACGGCGCTGGGCGATCACGCCGGCCTTCGCCGAACTGGGCGCGGACACGCTGCGCTACTCCCTGGGCACCAGCCCCCATCCGCTCGCCGTGGTGCTGCGCGAGGCGATGCCGGCGGCGCTGGAACGCGTGCGCGCCGAGACAGCCTGAAAACGGCGAGGCCCGGACTCGCCGGGCCTCGGGCAGGAGAGCGAACGCCGCTCAGATCAGCTTCTGCAGCAGCCGCCCCATCTCGGAGGGGTTGCGCGTGATCGTGAAGCCGCACTCTTCCATGATCGCCAGCTTGGCGTCGGCGGTGTCGGCGCCGCCGGAGATCAGCGCGCCGGCGTGGCCCATGCGCTTGCCCGCCGGCGCGGTGACGCCGGCGATGAAGCCGACCACCGGCTTCTTCATGTGCTCCTTGCACCAGCGCGCCGCGTCGGCTTC
>NZ_SLXD01000022.1 GCF_004340905.1 Rubrivivax gelatinosus | reverse complement strand
CGCTACGTGCTGGTGCCCGGCTGGACCGACCACGACAGCGAGATCCGCGCGCTGGCTGCCTTCGCCGCCCGGCTGGGCAACGTGCAGCGTGTGGACGTGCTGCCGTTCCACCAGATGGGCGAGCACAAGTGGCACGACCGCGCGCTGGACTATCGCCTGGCCGGCGTGGCGCCGCCCTCCGAGGAACTGGCCGAGCACACGCGACGGCTGTTCCGCGAGGCCGGGCTGGCCGTCGACTGACGCCGGCCCCGGCGCTTCCCACCGCTTCCGACACACCGGGTGCCTGCCCGGCCGGGCAGGCCTTTGCCTGGAGATCGCCACGATGTCGACCCTCTCCCTGTGCGCCGCGCCGAAGGCGCGTGCCGCCGCTGCCCCGTGCGAAGCGCCCCTGGCGGCGGCGCTGGTCTATCCCTGCGACGAGATCTCGCTGCGTGTGGCCGTCGAGGCCGCGTCCACCGGGCTGCTCGATCCGGTGCTCGTCGGCCCGGCGGCGACGATGCAGCGGCTGGCGGCGATGCATGCGCTGGACCTGTCGGGCTGCAGCCTGGTCGACGCCGCCTCGGCACGGGCGGCCCTCGAAGTCGCCGCGCAACTGGCGCGCGACGGCGAGGTCGGCGCGCTGGTGCAGGGCGCGCTGCCGGCCGACGAGATCGTGGCCGTCGTGATGCGCAAGGACCACGGGCTGCGCGTTGCGCCGCGCCTGAGCCAGGTCGCCGTCGTGCAGCTGCCCGGCCGGTCGCGGCCGCTGCTGATCACCGACGCGGCGATCAACGTCTCGCCCTCGCTCGAGGACAAGGCGCAGATCGTGCAGAACGCGATCCGGCTCGCGCAGGCGCTCGGGGTCGCGATGCCCAAGGTCGCGATCCTGTCGTCCACCGACACGGTCAGCCCCAGGATCCCGTCGACGCTGGACGCCGCGGTGCTCTGCAAGATGGCCGAACGCGGCCAGATCGCCGGCGGCCTGCTCGACGGCCCGCTGGCGCTGGACGACGCGATCTGCGCCGAGACCGCACGCACCAAGGGCCTGGCTTCGCCGGTGGCCGGCGACGCCGACATCCTGCTGGTGCCCGACCTCGTGGCCGGCGACCTGCTGGTCAAACAGCTGCGCCTGTTCGCCGCGGCCGATGTTGCCGGCGTCGTGCTCGGTGCCCGGCTGCCGGTGATCATGGCCGGCGCCACCGACACGCTGCGCTCCCGGCTCGCGTCCTGCGCCATCGCCGCGCGGCTGGCGGCGGCGCAGCTCTCCCATTGAGAACCCGATGAACGCTCCGATGTCTGCTCCCGCCGCCGAAGCGGCTCCCCGTTCGCTGTTCGACCCGCTGGCGCCCGACGCGGTGGCCTGCGCCGCCGAGGAGATGGGCGTCAAGAAGGCCAAGGCCTCGGCCGCCCAGCAGTTCGGCCTGGCCGTGCTCGGCGGCGCCTTCGTCGCGCTGGGGGCGATGTTCGCCACCATTGCCATCGCCGGCGCCGACCACGTGCTGCCCTGGGGCGTGATGCGCCTGCTGATGGGCGCGGCGTTCTCGATGGGGCTGATGCTGGTCGTCATCGCCGGCGCCCAGCTCTTCACGAGCGACGCGCTGATGGTCATGGCCTGGGCCAGCGGCCGGCTGGACACGCGGCGCATGCTGCGCGTCTGGACCCTCGTCTGGCTGGGCAACCTCGTCGGTGCGCTGGGCACCGCGGCCATCGTGTTCTTCGGCGGCCAGTACGGCTTCGGTCACGGCGAGGTCGGCGCCAGCGCGCTGTACCTGGCGGCCAGCAAGGCCACTCTGCCGCCGTTCAAGGCCTTCAGCCTGGCCATCCTGTGCAACGTGCTGGTCTGCCTGGCGACCTGGCTGTCGCTGGCCGCACGCAGCGTGACCGACAAGATCGTCGCGATGTTCCTGCCGATCACGGCCTTCGTCGCCGCCGGCTTCGAGCACTGCGTGGCCAACATGTACTTCGTGCCCTACGGCCTGATGGTCAAGTGGTTCGCGCCGGCGAGCTTCTGGGCCGAGCCCGCGGCGCAGGCCCGAGCGGCCGCCGAGATCCCGGTGGGCCAGTACCTGATCAACCTCGGCGTCGTGACGCTGGGCAACTGGGTCGGCGGCGCGCTGCTCGTCGCGGGCGTCTACTGGTGGCTGTTCCGGCGCCCGGGGGGCAAGGCGTGATGGCCGGCTTCATCGACTACGCGGCCACGGCACGCGAGACCGAGCGTGCGCTGATGCAGGCCGCCCGCGTGCTGGGCCTGGACTGGCAGGACGCCGCGGCGGTGCAGGCGCTGGTCGGCGAGACGCTGGACCGGCGCCAGGGCCTGAGGCCCGCCACCGGACGCGTGCCGCACGGGCGCGAACGCCTTCGGCTCAAGCTCTGCGCGCTGGTGGTGCTGCGGAGGCGGCTGGAGCTGGAACTCGATGGTGCCGGCGCGCCGGGCGCGGCCTGGCGCGTGCTGTCGCGCGTCCTGGACCGCGAGATCGACAGCCGCCTGGGCGGCGGCTGAAGACAAGCGCCGCCGGGCGGCGGCGGGGCGCTTCGTTCAGGCGGCCGCGGTCTCGGCGAGCAGCAGGCTCACCGGGTCGTCCTCGGTCTCGGGCGTCTCGTCGACGACGGTGTTGCACAGCCGGCCGATGCCCGAGATCTCGACCTCGATCGTGTCGCCGGCGTTCATGAACAGCGGCGGCACGCGTTTCTTGCCGACGCCGCCAGGCGAGCCGGTGATGATCACGTCGCCGGGCGACAGCGCGCTGAAGGTGCTGATGTACTCGATCAGTTCGGCCACCGGATGCAGCATCGCGGCGGTGCTCTCGTCCTGCACCTGCTGGCCGTTGAGGAAGGTGCGCAGGCGCAGCTGCTGCGGGTCCGGGATCTCGTCGGTGGTCACGATCCACGGGCCGAAGGCGCCGGTGTCGCGCCAGTTCTTGCCGGCGGTGAACCAGGTGTGCTGCCAGTCGCGCACCGAGCCGTCCATGTAGCAGGCGTAGCCGGCGACGTGGCGCAGCGCGTCCTCGCGACGGATGCCCCGGCCGCCGGTGCCGATGACCACGGCCAGTTCGCCCTCGAAGTCGAACTCGCGGCTCTGCAGCGGCTTGACGACCGGACAGCGGTGGCCGGTCTGCGAGTCGGGGAAACGGATGAACAGCGTCGGCGCCGGATTGCTCTCGTTGAACTCCTGGCGCTTGGCGGCGTAGTTCATGCCGACGCAGAAGATCTTGTTCGGCTGCTCGATGACCGGCAGGAAGACGACCTCGCCCTCGGCGTAGTCCGGCGCCGCGTTCCCGTGCTGGCGAGCCAGCACGAGGCCGTCCTGCGCGGCGAGCAGTGCACGCAGGCTGGGCAGGCGGCTGCCCAGGCGACGTCCCAGGTCGACGATGCCGTGTTCGTTGCGGATGCCGTAGCTGCGTTCGCCCCGGCGGGTGCGGAAGCTGAGCAATTTCATGGGGTCCTCGTGAAACGCTAGGGCATCGGCGTGCTGTCGTCGTGTCCGTAGCAGATGGGTTGTGGTGGACCCACTGTAGGAAACGGCGCGATATCTTCCTAGACTCAATTCCGAGGTTTCAGAATTGCCATTACAGGCAAAACAAAGACCTGGTTGTCGACGTGGATGTGTTGGCGCTGCGGGCTCATCCGGCCTGGAGCCTCGTCGGGCCGGGCGCCAGAACGCAAAAAGCGGCCGAAGCCGCTTAATGGTTTGTTTCACGGGGGCATCGGGCGGGAGGTGCCCGGGATCTGGTGCGACCGGCAAGAATCGAACTTGCGACGCAGCCTTCGGAGGGCCGCATGATATCCACTTCACCACGGTCGCCAGGTGAGCCGGCATTCTAGCCTGCGCTTGCCGGTCCCGGCTGAGCCGCCGCCAAGCCCCGAGCGTGATTGACCATAATCAAGAGTTCGGCCCGGTGGCCGACGCCACGAGACACTGATGACCGACCACACCGACTCCCCGGCGCCCGAGGGCCCGATCAAGACCCCGCGCAACCTCGTGCTGACCATCGTCGCCGCCTTCCTGGTGCCGGTGACGTTGCTGCTGCTCGTGGCCGGCTATTTCGGTGCCCAGCCGCGCATGGGGGCGGGCAGCGACGCCTTCGATGAACAGTCGATCGCCGCCCGGCTTCAACCCGTGGGCCGTATCGCGCTCGCCGACGCACCGGCCGGCGGCGGTGCGCCGCGCAGCGGCGAACAGGTCTACCAGGCGGTGTGCAGCGCGTGCCACGCGGCCGGCACGCTGGGCGCGCCGAAGTACGCCGACAAGGCCGCGTGGGCGCCGCGTGTGGCGCAAGGCTTCGACACGCTGCTGCATTCGGCGCTCAAGGGCAAGAACGCGATGCCGCCGCAAGGCGGCGGCGCCACCTCGGACGACGAGATCGCCCGGGCCGTGGTCTACCTCGCCAACGCGGGCGGCGCCAGCTTCGCCGAGCCGCCCGCGCCGGCGGCCAGCGCCGCCGACTGACCGGGCCGGCGGTTCAGGCCGGCTGCGGCGCGAGCACGTAGCCGAAACGCTCCGGCATCGAGGCGAAGCCCAGCTCCTGCGGCTGCCACGCGCCGGCCTCCACGGCGTCGGCGGCATGCCCCATGTCCAGCGTGTGCACGAGGCCGAAGCCGAGCGTGGTGTCCAGGAACAGCCGCCCGTGTTCGTCCAGCCAGGCGCTGCGGGGCTCGGCCGGTGCGCCGGTGTGCGCGTGCAGCCCGAAGTCCGGCCCGACACGCCAGACGAAAGGCGCCGCCTCCAGCTCGACGTAGACGCGCTGCGGGCCGTTCTGGAAGAACCAGGCGCCGGCTTCGTCGTGCAGGTAGTTGCGGTGGATGAACTCGCGCAGCTTGTCGTGCACGATGCGGCTGCCCTTGACCCGCGGGAAGGGCCCGGCGGCCTGCACGCGTTCGTCGCGCATGTACCAGTCGCCGCGCGCGTCCAGCGCCAGCCAGCCCCAGCAGTGCGGCACCTTGGGCCACTTGCGCAGCGCGGCTTCGACGATCGCGTCCATCGGCCGATCCTGCCTCAGGCGGCGCGCGCCAGCCAGCCGACGACCGCATCGGCGAAAGGGCGTACGTCGCCGGGGAAGCCGCCGTGCGGGAAGCCGACGTGGCCCCCTTCGGCCGGCTGCCACAGCCTCACGTGCGCGCCGACCTCGCCCGGCGCGGGCAGCGAGTCGCCGGGCACGAAGGGGTCGTTGAGGGCGTTGAAGACCAGCGTCGGCACACGCACCGCGTGCAGATGCGGCCTGGCCGAGGCGCGGCGCCAGTAGTCGTCGGCGCCGGCAAAGCCGTGCAGCGGCGCGGTGAAGACGTCGTCGAACTCCCACAGCGTCGTCGCCCGTAGCAGGCGCTCGCGGTCGAACAGCCCCGGGTGCTGCTGCCACTTGGCCAGCGCACGCGGCTTCATCGTCTGCAGGAAGCGGCGCGCGTAGACGGCGCGGTTGAAGCCGCGGTCGATGGCGCGGCCGGCAGCCGTGAGGTCCACCGGCGCCGAGACCGCGGCGACGGCGCGCACGGTGGCGGCGGCGCTGTCGCCGTGCTCCTCGGTCCAGCGCAGCAGCGCGTTGCCGCCCAGCGAGACCCCGGCGGCCAGCAACGGCCGGTTCTCGCGCGCGCGCAGCCGCTCGAGGATCCAGCCGACCTCCTCGAAGTCGCCCGAGTGGTAGGCGCGTGGCGCAAGATTGGGTTCGCCGGAACAGCCGCGGAAGTGCGGCACCGTGAAGCTCCAGCCGGCGGCGCGTGCGGCCAGCGCGAAGGCGACCGCGTAGCGGCTGGTCGATGAGCTCTCCAGCCCGTGGAACAGCACCAGCCGCGGCGCGCCGGGTGTGGCGGCGTCGAGATGGTCGAGGTCGACGAAGTCCTCGTCGGGCGTGGTCCAGCGCTCGCGCCGGTAGGGCGGCGTCTCGTGCCGCCAGGGGCGCGAAAACAGCGAGGGCCAGATCGTCTGCAGGTGGCCGCCGGGCAGCCAACGCGGGGCGCGGTAGTCGTGCATCGCGGCGCGGGCCCGCGGCCCGGGGTCAGTGCAGCGTCGTCGGCGCCGCCTCGGGCGGCGGCCGGTCGTCGGGGCCGGCGGCGGTGACGTGATGCACCGCGATGCGCCAGCCCAGCGGCGTCTTCAGGTAGACGTTGGTGGCCAGCATGCGCAGCTCGCTGCGGCCACGCGCCGAGTCGACAACGACGCGTTCGATCAGGTGGTGCACCGCGACCTCGGCGCGCTGCAGCCGGTGCACCGCGTCGTAGGACACCGGGATGCCGCCGTCGGCCAGGATGGCCTCGTAGCTCGCACGCACCGCAGCGGTGCCGACGATGCGGCCGCCGCCCGGATGCACGCACAGCGCGTCCTCGTCGTCGACCCACAGCGCCATCATGCGGCCGACGTCGCCGCCGGCCATCGCCTCGTAGAACGCGGCCTCGGCGTCCTCGGGCGTCAGCGCGATGGTCGGCGCCGCGGGAGGCTTCGGGCGGGCCACGGCGCGGTCAGCGGAAGACGACGCTCTTGTGGCCGTTGAGCAGCACGCGGCGCTCGACGTGCCAGCGCACCGCGCGCGCGAGCACGCGGCACTCGATGTCGCGGCCGACGGCGGTGAAGTCCTCGGCCGACAGCGTGTGGTCCACGCGCTCCACGTCCTGCTCGATGATCGGGCCTTCGTCGAGGTCGGCGGTGACGTAGTGCGCGGTCGCGCCGATCAGCTTGACGCCGCGCGCATGGGCCTGGAAGTACGGCCGCGCGCCCTTGAAGCTGGGCAGGAAGCTGTGGTGGATGTTGATCGCCCGGCCGCGCAGCACCTCGCAGAACTCGGGGCTGAGGATCTGCATGTAGCGCGCGAGCACGACGAGGTCGATGCGCTCGCGGTCGATGATCGCCTCGACCTCGCGCTCCTGGGCGCGTTTGGTCTCGGCGCTGCTGCCGCCGACCAGCGGCAGGTGCACGAAGGGGATGCCGTAGCTGTCGGCCAGGCCGGCGAAGGTGCTGTGGTTGGAGACGATCGCCGGGATCTCCACCGGCAGCTGCCCGCTCTTCCAGCGGAACAGCAGGTCGTTCAGGCAGTGGCCGTGCTGGCTGACCATCAGCAGCAGGCGAGGGCGGCGCGAGACGGCGTGGAAACGCACGTCCATCTGGTGCTGCTCGCGGGTGTGGGCGAACAGCCGGTCCAGCGTCTGCACGTCGGCCAGCTGCGCCGGCGCCTCGAAGTGCACGCGCATGAAGAACAGGCCCGTCGCGTCGTCGCCGTCGAGGTCGCCGAACTGCTGCGAGTCGATGATGTTGCAGCCCGCCTGGTACAGCAGTCCCGAGACGGCGAAGACGATGCCTTTGGTGTCCCGGCACGAGAGCGTGAGGACGAACTGGTTTTCCGCAGCCATCCCGGCATTGTAGGGACCGCCGCCGCAGCCCTCGGCGCGACATCCGTCACGGCCGCCGGCCGTGCTCCCCCTCAGGGGCGGGCGGATTCGTTCGATATAGGGCCGGATGTGCCGCGCTGCGACCGAAACACCCTGAAGCCCGATGAAGCTGCGTTCGATCTCGCACGGCTCCTCGGCCGCGGTGCTGCTGGCCTTGCTGGTCAACGTGCTGGTGTTCTGGGGTCTGGTGTTCCCGGCCCAGGAGGCGATGCGCCGCGCGATCGACGAACGCGAGCTGGCGCTCGGCTTCGTGCAGCAGATCGAGAACGAGAACACGCTGCTGGCCGAGCTGGTGCAGGGTTTCACCGCGCGTACCGACCGCCAGGGTGATCTCCGCTACATCAACACCTACTACGAGATCCTCGACGTGCGCGCCGGGCGCTCGCCGGCGCCGGAGGGTGCCGATCCGATGCTGTACTGGCGCGAGCGCATGCGCGTGCAGGCCCCGGTCGCGCCACGCTCCGGGGCCAGCGGGCCGATGCTCGAACGCATGACGCGGCTGGGCTTCGCGCCCGACGAACTCGCCGCCGCCGGGCGCGTGCTCGCCGCGGCGCAGTACATGCAGGAGCTGGAGAAGGTGGCGATGGCCGCGACCCAGGGCCTGTTCGACACCACGACCGGCGACTTCACCGACGATGGCCGCCCCGACCTGCACTTCGCCTTCGACCTCGTGCGCTCGCGCGAGTACGAGGACCGCCGCCTGATGCTGACCGAGGCGGTCGGCGAGCTGCGCGGCCAGGTGCGCGCACGCACGGACGCCGCGATCGGCGCCGCACGCGAGAAGCTCGCGACCGGCATCCAGGTCGCCGTCGGCGTCAACGCCGCGCTGGCGCTGCTGTTCTACGGCGTGCTGTCGGTGCAGCGGCGGCGCGTGCTCGAACCGATCCGCATGCTCAGCGCCGTCGCGGGCCGCATCGCCGAGGGCGACTACGACGCCCGCACGCCGCGCCACGCACGCGGCGTCGACGAACTCGTGCGGCTGGGCGCGGCGCTGGACGCGATGGCCAACCGCTTCCAGGCCGACATCGCCGCGCGCGAGCAGACCGGCCGCGAGCTCAAGCTCGCGCGCGACGAGGCCAACGAAGCCACCGAGGCCAAGTCGCGTTTCGTGCGCAACATGAGCCACGAGATGCGCACGCCGATGAACACCATCGTGCTCGGCCTGACGCACCTGTCGCTGCAGACCGACCTGTCGGCCGAGCAGCGCGACTTCGTCGACAAGGCGCAGGCGGCCTCGCGCATGATGCTGGCGCTGATCAACGACGTGCTCGACTTCTCCAAGATCGAGGCCGGGCGCATGGTGATCGAGTCGGCTCGCTTCTCGGTCGAGGAGGTCGTGGCGCAGGCGATCGAGCTCGTGCGCCAGCCCGCGCAGCACAAGGAGATCGAGCTGCTGTGCGACTGGGCCGACCCGACGCTGCTGGCCGAGCGCGGCACGCTGCGCGGCGACGCGCTGCGGCTGCAGCAGATCCTCGCCAACCTGCTGTCCAACGCCGTGAAGTTCACGCCGCGCGGGCAGGTGCGGCTGACGCTGGACAGCGTGCCGCGCGCCGACGAGTCGACGGTGGAGCTGCAGCTCAGGGTCGAGGACACCGGCATCGGCATGACCGCGGAGCAGGTCCAGGGCCTGTTCCGCGAGTTCGTGCAGGCCGACGTCTCGACCACGCGCCACTTCGGCGGCACGGGCCTGGGGCTGGCGATCACGCGCCGCCTCGTCGAGCTGATGGGCGGCACGATCGAGGTGCGCAGCGAGCCCGGTGTCGGCAGCCGCTTCGAGGTGCGTGTGACGCTGCCGCGCGAGCGCGCGGCGCAGGCCCGGCCGCCGACGCCGGAGGCCGCGGCGTCACGCGTGCTCGTCGTCGACGACCAGCAGGACACGCGCCTGGTGATGCTGGGGCAGCTGCACACGCTGGGCGTGGGCTCGTCGGGCCGGCTGGCCGCCGCGCGCGACGCGACGCAGGCCGTCGCGCTGGCCGAGGACGCGGCACGCGCCGGCCGGCCCTTCGACCGCGTGCTGCTGGACTGGATGCTGCCCGATGCCGACGGCGCCGCCGTGCTGCAGCGCCTGCGCGAGCTGAACCCGGCGGCACGCATCTGCATCGTCTCGGCCTACGGCACGGACGAGATCCGCCAGCAGGCCCGGGCGCTGGGTGCCGACGGCTTCATCGCCAAGCCGGTGCTGCCCGAGGATCTGCGCCGGCTGTTCCGCCCGGCCGAACGCACGCCCGCCCCGGCGCCGCCGAGCGCCGGCCTGGCGGGCCTGCGCGTGCTGCTGGTCGAGGACCATGCGCTGAACCAGGAACTCGCCGCCTCGCTGCTGCGCCGCCGCGGCGCCGAGGTGGTGATCGCCGACAACGGGCTCGTCGCGCTGGAGACGCTGGCCGCACGCGGGCCCGAGGCTTTCGACGTCGTGCTGATGGACGTGCAGATGCCGGTGCTCGACGGGCTGGAGGCGACGCGGCGCCTGCGCCGCGAGGCGCGCTTCGACACGCTGCCGGTGCTGGCGATGACGGCCCACGCGCTCGACGAGGAACGCCGCCGCTGCCTGGCCGCCGGCATGCAGGGCCACATCGCCAAGCCGCTGGACGTCGCCGCGCTGGAGGCCGCGCTGGCGCCGTTGCGGCCCGCCGCCGGTGTGCCGCCGCCGGCGCCGCCCGCCACCGCGGCGCTGCCGCCGCTGCCCTCGCTGGACACCGGACGTGCGCTGCGCCAGTTCGACGGCAACGTCGCGCTGTACCGGCGCACGCTGCTTGCCTTCGCCGCCGAGTACGGCGACGGCCTGGCGGCCTGGGCCGCGTGGCTGGACGCGCCGGACTGGACCGCGCTGCGCCGCGCCGCGCACACGCTGCAGGGGCTGGCCGGCACCATCGGTGCCGTCGCGCTGCGCGAACACGCGCTGGCGCTCGAACAGGCCGCCGCGAAGCAGGAAGCCGCCGCCGCCCGGGCCGCGCTGCTGCCGCTGGGCGACACGCTGGGCCGGGTCATCACCGAGATCGACGCGGCACTGGCCGCGCCGCCGCCGTGGATGGCCGGCGTGCCATCGACGCCGCCGCCAGGCCCGGCCGTCACGCCCGCGCAAGCCCTGCACCGCCTGCACGAGCTTCTGGAGGCCGACGACAGCGATGCGATCGACTGGTTCCAGCAGCAGCGTCCGGCGCTGCAGGCGGCGCTTGCCGCGCCCGCGATGCGCCACCTGACGCAGGCGATGAGCGCCCTGGACTTCGACGCCGCGCTGGCGGCGCTGCGTCTCGCCGGCCCCGGGGGAGGCCAGGATGAACGCTGACACGCCCCGGGCGCTGCCCGCCTTCGACGCGCCGCTGCGGCGCCCGGTGGTGCTGGTGGTCGACGACACGCCGGCCAACCTGACGCTGCTGGCGCAGGTGTTGAACAAGGACTACCAGGTCAAGATCGCGATCAGCGGCCAGCGCGCGCTGGAGATCGCCGGGCGCAGCCCGCCGGACGTCATCGTGCTCGACGTCATGATGCCCGGGCTCGATGGTTACGAGGTCTGCCGCCGGCTCAAGGCCGACCCGGTGCTGGCCGACGTGCCGGTGCTGTTCATCACCGCGCTCAGCCGGCCCGAGGACGAGACGCAGGGATTTCGGGTCGGCGGCGCCGACTTCATCCTCAAGCCCTTCAACCCCGAGACCGTGCTCGCCCGCGTGGCCACGCAGATCAAGCTGAAGGTCGCGCGCGACGTGCTGCGCGACCGCAACGCGCACCTGGGCCGCGAGCTGGAGCGCCGCCGCCGCGAGGCCGAGCGGCTGCGCGAGACGACGCTGTTCCTGATGCTCGGCCTGGCGGAGTTCCGGGACAACGAGACCGCCAACCACATCCGCCGCACCGAGGAGTACGTGCGCACGCTGGCCGGCTGGTACGCCGCGCGCCGCGGCGCCGCGGCGGGGCTGACGCCCGAGGTGATCGACGATCTGGCCAAGGCCGCCCCGCTGCACGACATCGGCAAGGTCGCGATCCCCGACGCCATCCTGCTCAAGGACGGCCCGCTGTCCGCCGATGAGTGGGTGACGATGAAGACGCACACCGTGCGCGGCGCCGAGCTGCTGCAGAAGGCCATCGACCGCCTGGACCACGACGCCGGGCCGATGCTGCACCACGCCAAGCAGATCGCCCGCCATCATCACGAACGCTGGGACGGCAGCGGTTACCCCGACGGCCTGGCCGGCGAGGCGATCCCGCTGGCCGCGCGCCTGATGGCGGTGGCCGACGTCTACGACGCGCTGACCACCACGCGCCCGTACAAGCCGGCCTGGGATCACGCCGCGGCGATGGACTGCATCGTCCAGGCTGCGGGCAGCCATTTCGACCCGGTGCTCGTCGAGGGCCTGCGCGCCAACGAGGCGGCGTTCGTCGAGATCGCCACCCAGCTGAAGGACACGCCCGGCGAGCCCGGTGCAGCGGCGCCGACGGCGCCCATGGCCGCCGACGCGGGCGAGGACCCGAGATGATCCACAGCCTGACGAGAGCCGCCGCCGCGCTCATCCTGGCCGCCGCGGCGGCCCCGGCCGCCGCGCTGGAGCTGTCCGGGTCGGGCTTCGGCACGCTGGGCTGGGCCGAGTCCAACCGCGAGTACCGCTACGAACGCAGCATCGACGAGCACGGCAGCGCCGAGCGCGACTCCGTGCTCGGCCTGCAGGTCGACGCGCGCCTGTCGGCGCAGTGGTCGGCGACGCTGCAGCTCAAGGTCGCCGAGTCGATCGAGCAGGACCGCCGCTGGGACCCCACGCCGACCTGGGCCTTCGTCGGCTGGCGGCCCAGCGACGACTGGCTGCTGCGTGTCGGGCGCATGCGGCTGCCGCTGTACCTGTATTCCGAGATCCTGGACGTCGGCGCGACCCAGGACATGGCGCGGCTGCCGACCGAGATGTACTCGATCGCGCCGTCCAACGAGTTCGACGGGCTGACGGCGACCAGGACCTGGAACCTCGGCGACGACGAACTGGGGCTGGACCTGTGGGGCGGTCGCGCGCGCACCACGGCGCGTTTCTGGTCGCGTGACGGCGCCGAGCCGATCAGGCCGGCCGGAGCCAACTTCGTCGAGGTCGACGTCCACGTGCTCGGCGCGGCGCTGACGCTGCGCCAGCCCGATGCGCTGTGGCGCGCGAGCGTGCACCACGTGCGCACCCGTCAGACCGACGGCGCGCGAATCCCGGTGACCTTGCCCCGGGTCGAGCTGGCGCCGGGCGTCGGCTTCTACAAGACCGACAACTCGATCCCTTACGGCCCCGCGCTGCAGGAGGTCTCGACGGTCACCAACCTGGTGTTCTCGCTCGGCGTGGAGCAGCGCTTCGCCCGGCACTGGCGTGTCGCGGCGGAGTTCGCGCGCGACATCCAGCAAGACACCGTGCTCGGCGCCAACACCTCGGGTGGCTACGTCGCGCTGTTCCGCGAGTTCGGCCCGGTGACGCCCTATCTCGTCGGCGCCCGGCTGCGCTCGACGAGCGGCACGCGGGCGTGGTTCCGCCGCCTGACCGAGAACCCGCTGCCGGCGGACGTCCCGGGCGCCGAGGCCATCAACGCCGGCCAGCGCATGGCGGCCGAGAGCACCTGGGCCACCGACCAGCGCTCTTTCGCGCTCGGCGCTTCGTGGGCGCTGGCCTCCGGGCAGAAGCTCAAGGCCGAGTGGAAACGCACCCGCATCGGCCAGATGAGCCGTCTGGTGGACACGCCGGCGGGTTCCGACACGATCCACGACACGCACCTGGACGTGTGGTCGGTCAACTACAACGTCGTCTTCTGAGGAGCGCCACGATGCGGACACTCCTCGGTTTCATCCTCGGCGTGCTGCTGTTCGGCGGCGCCTGGGCGGCCGACGACATCGTCGTCATCGCCCATCCCGGCATCACGCGCGTGGACCAGCCGATGCTGCAGCGTCTGTACACCGGGCGTGCGGTCGAACTCGGTGGCGCCACGGCGCACGTCGTCAACGCGCCGCCGGGCAGCGCGTCGCGCGAGCGTTTCCTGGCGTTGGTGGTGCAGCTCGACGACGGCCGCTACACCGCGTACTGGACGGTGCGCCGCCACGTCGGCAAGGGTGTGCCGCCGCGCGAGCTGGGCAGCAGCGCGGAGATCATCGCCTACGTGCAGGCGACGCCGGGGGCGATCGGCTACATCCTCGCCTCGGACCTGAAGCCGGGCCTGAACGTCGTGCTGCGGCCCTGACCGGGCCGCGTGGCGGCGAAGCCCGAGCCCGTGCGTCGAACTCGCCGCGTGCGCGGCGTGGAACAGCGCGTGGCGCGCGTCAGCGCCGTCGACGGGCTCCGGGGGCGGGCTGTCCCGCCGCGAAGGGGCCGGCCGCGTGCCTCCCCCGTCGCGCCATTTCAGTGGCCGTGCAGGTGCACGCCCGGCGCCAGCCTGTAGGCGGTGCCGCAGTACGGGCAGCGGCCTTCGCCGGTGGTGGCGACGTCGATGAAGACGCGCGGGTGGTTGCTCCACAGCGGCATCTTCGGGTTCGGGCAGAAGACGACGCCCGGCCCGGCGAGGTCGGCCGCCTGGACCTCGACGGTGGCTTTGGGTTCGTTCATGGGTTCAGACCTTGGTGAGCCATTCGGCGTACTTGGGGTTGCGGCCATTGACGATGTCGAAGAAGGCGGTCTGGATCTTCTCCGTCACCGGGCCGCGCGCGCCAGCCCCGATCTGGATGCGGTCGAGCTCGCGGATCGGCGTGACCTCGGCCGCGGTGCCGGTGAAGAAGGCTTCGTCGGCGACGTAGACCTCGTCGCGCGTGATGCGCTTCTCGACGACGGGGATGCCCAGGTCGCGGCAGATCGCGAAGATCGTGTTGCGCGTGATGCCGTTCAGCGCGCCGGCCGACAGGTCGGGCGTGTAGACGGTGCCGCCGCGCACGACGAACAGGTTCTCGCCGGCGCCTTCGGAGACGAAGCCCGAGGCGTCGAGCAGCAGTGCCTCGTCGTAGCCGTCGTCCGTGGCCTCCATGTTGGCCAGGATCGAGTTCGTGTAGTTGCTCACCGCCTTGGCCTGCGTCATCGTGATGTTGACGTGATGGCGCGTGTAGCTGCTGGTCTTGACGCGGATGCCGCGGCGCAGGCCTTCCTCGCCGAGGTAGGCGCCCCAGGGCCAGGCGGCGATCATCAGGTGCACGGTGTTGCCCTTGGGGCTGACGCCGAGCTTCTCGGAGCCCAGCCAGGTCAGCGGGCGCAGGTAGCAGCTCTCCAGCTTGTTGGCGCGCACGACCTCGCGCTGCGCGTCCATCACCTCCTGCAGCGAGAAGGGGATCTTCATGCGCAGGATCTTGGCGCTGTTGAACAGGCGCTCGGTGTGCTCCTGCAGGCGGAAGATCGCCGTGCCCTGCGCCGTGTTGTAGGCGCGCACGCCTTCGAAGGCGCCGCAGCCGTAGTGCAGCGTGTGCGTCAGCACGTGGATCTTGGCGTCGCGCCAGTCGACCAGCGCGCCGTCCATCCAGATCTTGCCGTCGCGGTCGGACATCGACATGGTGGTTCCTCGGGAAAAGTGAGCGGTTCTAGAGACGCACGATTCTAGGCGGCGGGGTGCTCGCCGGCATCGGGGGCGCAGGCGGCCCGCAGCAGCTGCCAGCTGCCGACGCGGCCGCCCCTGAAGGCCACGTGCACCGCGTCGCCGCCGGCGTCGCGCCAGGCGAAGGTCTCGGGCTCGTCGGCCAGCTTCTCGCCGATGCTGCCGGTGAGCTTCATCACCTGCAGCATCGACAGGCCGGGCTCCAGCTGGGCGTGCAGCGCCACCGCGCTGGCGACGCTGGCGCGCGGGCGCTTGGCCGCCTGCTGCATCGCGCGCAGCGCGCGGCTGAACTGCAGCAGCAGCCAGAACACGATGACGGTGACGCCCAGCGCCACGCCCCTCCAGCCCCAGCCGACATAACCGGCGGCCATCGCGGCGGCGGCCAGCAGCCAGCCGATCCAGGCGTTCATCGTGTTCCTCCTGCGGTGATGTCGGTTTCGCGCCGGCCGACGCGGCCGCTGCGCAGCGCGTCGGCCCAGTCGCCGCGGCCCTGGGCCTCGGCACGGCGGGCGGCGACTTCATGGTCGTAGTCGACGGCGCGCAGCGTCGCCTGCCAGCCGCCGGGGCCGAGTTCCAGCCAGGCGTAACGCGCCTGCGGCGTGCCGGTCTCGGCGACGTGCGGCCCGGGCTGGTCGTGGTCGAAAGCCGGCAGGCCGACGCTGCCGGGGTTGAGCACCGTCGTCGCGCCGACGCGGCGTTGGCGCGGCAGATGGCTGTGGCCGCAGAGCAGCCAGGCCGGCGCCGCGGCCGGCAGGCGTGCGGCGATCTCGGCCTCGTCGGCTTCGTGCAGGCCGTCGGCGCGCACGCTGTGCAGCAGGTACTCCAGGTCGCTGCGGCCGCTGCCGTGCACGGCGAGCACGTCGGGGTGCGGCGCCATCGTCGCCGGCAGCGCCGCCAGCCAGGCGCGTTCGGCCTCGCCGAGCGCGTCGAAGGCGAAACGGTCGCTGGCGCCCAGGTGCTCGTGCGGCGGGGCCAGCAACTGGCGCTCGTGGTTGCCGGCGATCGTCGGCCAGCCCAGCGCCATCAGCCGGCGCGCGGTCTCCCGCGGCCACAGCGGGCCGGAGACGATGTCGCCCAGGTTCAGCCAGCCGTCGACCGCGCCGGCGTCGGCGATCACCGCCTCCAGCGCCGGGAGGTTGCCGTGGATGTCGGAGACGATCGCCCAGCGCATCGTCACAGCCCGCGCACGATGTCGATCGCCTGCTCGATGCGCTCGACGGCGTGCACCGTAAGGCCTTCGACCGGCTTCTTCGGCGCGTTGGCCTTGGGCACGACGGCGACCGAGAAACCCAGCTTGGCGGCTTCCTTCAGCCGCTCCTGGCCACGCGGCGCCGGGCGCACCTCGCCGGCCAGACCCACCTCGCCGAAGGCGACGAAACCACGCGGCAGCGGCTTGCCGCGCAGCGAACTCGTGATCGACAGCAGCACCGCCAGGTCGGCCGCCGGCTCGGCGATGCGCACGCCGCCCACCGCGTTGACGAACACGTCCTGGTCCATGCACGAGACGCCAGCGTGGCGGTGCAGCACCGCCAGCAGCATCGCCAGGCGGTCGCGGTCCAGGCCCACCGACAGCCGCCGCGGGCTGGCGCCGCCGCTGTCGACCAGCGCCTGGATCTCCACCAGCAGCGGCCGCGTGCCTTCCAGCGTGACGAGCACGCAGGAGCCCGACACCGGCTCGCCGTGCGCCGACAGGAAGATCGCGCTCGGGTTGCTGACGCCGCGCAGCCCCTTCTCGGTCATCGCGAAGACGCCGATCTCGTTGACGGCGCCGAAGCGGTTCTTGATCGCCCGCACCAGGCGAAAGCTCGAATGCGTGTCGCCCTCGAAGTACAGCACCGTGTCGACGATGTGCTCCAGCACCCGCGGACCGGCCAGCGCGCCTTCCTTGGTGACGTGGCCGACGAGCACCATCGCGCAGCCGCCGGTCTTGGCCACGCGCGTGAGCTGCGCGGCGCATTCGCGCACCTGGGCCACCGAGCCCGGCGCCGACGTCAGCTGGTCCGAATACAGCGTCTGGATCGAATCGATGACGCAGAAGGCCGGCTGCTCGGTCTCCAGCGTCGCCAGGATCTTCTCCAGCGAGATCTCGGCGACGACACGCACCTTGGCACCCGCCAGCCCGAGCCGGCGCGCGCGCAGCGCGACCTGGGCGCCCGATTCCTCGCCGGTGACGTAGAGCACCGGCATCACCGCCGACAGCGCGTCCAGCGCCTGCAGGAGCAGCGTGCTCTTGCCGATGCCGGGGTCGCCGCCGATCAGGGTCACGCCGCCGGCGACGATGCCGCCGCCGAGCACGCGGTCGAGTTCCTCCTGGCCGGTGGGCGTGCGCGCGACCTCGGCGGCGTCGATGTCGGCCAGCGTCGCCACCGGCTGGCTCCTGGCCAGCGCCTGGAAGCGGTTGTTCTTCGTCGCCGCCTCGGCCAGGCCCTCGTCGAGCGAGTTCCAGGCGCCGCAGGCCGGGCACTTGCCCAGCCACTTGGGGCTGGTGCCGCCGCACTCGCGGCAGGTGTAGATCGTCTTGGCCACGGAGGGATCCTGTCAGAAGTCGCGCACGCGGCCGCGTCCGGCCTTGACCTGGGCATCGCGCGCCTTGCCCTGCAGCCGGCGCTGCTTGGACGACCAGGTCGGTTTCGTCGCCCGGCGCGGGGCCTGGACCTCGGCCGCGGCGTCGACCAGCGCCTGCAGCCGTGCCAGCGCGTCGGCCTGGTTGCGTGGCAGGCTGCGGTGGGTCTGCGCCTTGATGACGACGACGCCGTCGGCGCCGATGCGCTGGTCGGGTGTCGCCAGCAGCCGTTCCTTGATCGGGCCCGGCAGCGACGAGGCGCGGATGTCGAAACGCAGGTGCACCGCGTTCGACACCTTGTTGACGTTCTGCCCGCCGGCGCCCTGGGCGCGGATCGCCGCGAACTCGACCTCGCGGCGGTCGACGCACGGCGGCGGCGCGGCCATCAGTCCTCGGCGCCGCGCATCGTCACGCGCGGCGCGACGGCACACATCAGCTCGTAGCCGATCGTGCCGGCGGCGCGTGCCACCTCGTCGATCGGCAGCACGCTGCCACCGGGGCCGCGGCCCCAGAGCGTGACCTCGCTGCCGATGCCGGCGTCGGGCAGCTCGGTCAGGTCGACCTCGAGCATGTCCATCGAGACCCGGCCGATGGTGCGCGTGCGCCGGCCGTCGACCAGCGCCGGCGTGCCGGTGGGGCACAGCCGCGGGTAGCCGTCGGCGTAGCCGCAGGCGACGATGCCCACGCGCATCGGGCCCGGCGCGGTGAAGCTGCTGCCGTAGCCGACGGTGTCGCCGGCGGCCAGGGTCTGCGTGGCGATGATGCGCGAGCGCAGCGTCATCGTCGGCCGCAGCTCCCAGTGCTCGATGCCGTGTTCGGGGAAGTCGGGCGCGCTGCCGTACAGCAGGATGCCGGCGCGCACCCAGTCGTTCTTGACGCCGTGGCGCAGCAGCGCGGCGCTGTTGGACAGGCAGCGTTCGCCCGGCAGGTCCTGCGTCGCGGTCTCGAAGGCGGCGATCTGGTGGGCGATGCCGCGCGGGCCGTCGGCGTCGGAGAAGTGGGTGATCAGCGAGATCTCGTCGACCTGCGGCAGCGCGTCCAGCCGGGCCCAGGCGCCGCGCAGGGCCGTCGGCGTGAAACCGAGGCGGTTCATGCCGCTGTTCATCTTCAGGAACACGCGGTGCGGGCGCTGCGTCTTGTGCGCCGCCAGCCAGTCGATCTGCTCGTTGCAGTGCACCGCGTGCCACAGGTCCAGGCGCGAACACAGTTCCAGGTCGCGCGGCTCGAACACGCCTTCGAGCAGCAGGATCGGGCCGCGCCAGCCCAGCGTGCGCAGGCGTTCGGCCTCGGCCAGGTCCAGCAGCGCGAAGCCGTCGGCGCCGCGCAATCCGTCGTACGCACGCTCGATGCCGTGGCCGTAGGCGTTGGCCTTGACGACCGCCCAGACGCGGGCGTCGGGGGCCAGCGCGCGGGCGCGCTGCAGGTTGTGGGCGAGGGCGGGGACGTGGACGAGGGCTTCGATCGGGCGCGGCATGGCCGGGCCATTTTGCCAGCCGACCCGTGGCTTACGTCCTTCGGAACGAGGATGCCACCGTGCTATAAACCGCCTGCCCGAAAGGATGGAGAGACAGGACTGGCGCCCGGAACCGGCGTTCCCGGCTGCGCGCGCGACAGATGAAAAAAGGTTTCTCGACCATCATGTCGGCGCAGTTCTGCAGTTCGCTGGCCGACAACGGGCTCACCGTCGCTGCGATCGAACTGCTGCGCAGCAGCCAGGCGCCCAGCTGGCACGTGCCGGTGCTCGCGGTCGTCTTCGCGCTCTTCTACGTCGTGCTCGCGCCCTTCCTCGGCGCCTTCGCCGACGCGATCCCGAAGGGCCGCGTGATGCTGATCTCCAACGGCATCAAGATCGTCGGCTGCCTGCTGATGCTCTTCGGCGGCCACCCGCTGCTGGCGTACTCGATCGTCGGGCTGGGCGCGGCGGCCTACTCGCCGGCCAAGTACGGCATCCTCACCGAGCTGCTGCCGCCGTCGCAGCTGGTCAAGGCCAACGGCTGGATCGAGGGGCTGACGATCGCCAGTGTCATCCTCGGCACCGTGCTCGGCGGCCAGCTCGTCGGGCCGCACATCGCGCCGGCGCTGCTGGGCCTGGACCTGCCGTTCATCGACACCGGCGTGGACATGCCGGCCGAGGCCGCGATCTGCGTGCTGCTCTTCGTCTACGCGCTGGCGGCGCTGTTCAACCTCTACATCCCGCGCACCGACGCGCCGCTGCAGCCGCTGCCGTCCAACCCGCTGTGGCTGGTGCGCGACTTCTCGCGCTGCAACGCGCGCCTGTGGTCGGACAAGCTGGGCCAGATCTCGCTGGCCACGACGACGATGTTCTGGGGCGTCGGCGGCAACCTGCGCATCATCGTCTTCCCCTGGGCCGCCGCGGCGCTGGGCTACTCGACAACGCAGGCCTCGTCGCTGGCCGGCGTGGTGTCGGTCGGCGTGGCCGTCGGTGCGGTCGTGGCCTCGATGCGCATGCGCCTGGACCGCGCCACCGCGGTGATCCCGCTGGGCGTGCTGATGGGCGTGCTGCTGATGGGGCTCAACCTGATCCGCGACCTGTACGTCGCGATCCCCTTCCTGCTGCTGCTGGGTGCCGCCGGCGGCTACCTCGTCGTGCCGATGAACGCGCTGCTGCAGCACCGCGGCCACAACCTGATGGGCGCCGGACGTTCGATCGCGGTGCAGAACTTCAACGAGCAGGCCTGCATCCTGGCGCTGGGCGCCTTCTACGCCGGCATGACGCGCTTCGAGCTGTCGGCCTTCGCCGCGATCACGGTCTTCGGTCTGGTCGTCGCCGGCATCATGGAGACGATCCGGCGCTGGCACCGGCGCAACGTCATCGAGCACAAGGACGAGGTCGAGCGCCTGCTCGTGATCGCGCGCACCGATGGCCATTGAGCTCGCCGCGCCGCGCGCCGGCAGCCCCGGCGCGGCGGCGCCGGCGCTCGCGCTGCTGGCCAACGCCTTCGTCTGGGGCCTCTCCTGGTGGCCGCTGCGCGAACTGCAGGCGCTGGGCCTGCACCCGTTGTGGGCCACCGTCGCGGTCTACGGCAGCGTCGTGCTGGCCATCTCGGCCTGGCGGCCGTCGGCCTGGCGCGAGCTGCTGCGCACCCCGGTGCTGTGGGTGCTGGTGGCCGCCGCCGGCACGACCAATGCGACCTTCAACTGGGGCGTGACCGTCGGCGACGTCGTGCGCGTCGTGCTGCTGTTCTATCTGATGCCGCTGTGGACGGTGTTGCTGGCGCGGCTGCTGCTGAACGAACGCCTGACGCGTGCCGCGGCGCTGCGCGTCGCGATGGCGCTGGCCGGTGCGGCCGTCGTGCTCTGGCCCGAGGGCGGCGGCCTGCCGCTGCCGCGCACGCTGCCCGAGTGGCTGGGCATCGCCGGCGGCTTCAGCTTCGCGCTGAACAACGTGATGCTGCGGCGCGAGGCGCAGCGGCCGCAGTCGGCGCGCGCGCTGGCGATGTTCCTCGGTGGCGTCGTCGTCGCCGGGCCGCTGGCGGCGGTGCTGGCCGCGCACGGCGCGGTGCCGATGCCGCCGGCCCCGGCGCCCGGCTGGATCGCCGGCGTGCTGCTGCTGGCGGTGTTCTTCCTCGGCGGCAATCTGGCGCTGCAGTACGGTGCGGCGCGATTGCCGGCCAACGCGACGGCGGTGGTCATGATCACCGAGGTGCTGTTCGCCTCGGTCTCGGCGGCGCTGCTGGGCGCGGCGGCGATCACGCTGCCGCTGCTGGCCGGGGGCGCGCTGATCGTCGGGGCGGCGCTGCTGGCGGCCCGCTGATGTTTCAGTGGCTGGCCGGTGCCGCGGCGCGCGGCGGCCGCGACACCAGGCGCGTCAGCTCGTCGTCGTCCAGCGGTTTGCCGAGGTAGGCATCGGCGCCGGCGAGCGCACCGCGCACCCGGTCGACCTCGCCGTGGTGCGCCGAGACCAGCACCAGGACCGCGCCGCGGGCGCCCGGGCTGGGCTCGCGGCGCAGGCGCCGGCACAGCGCCAGGCCGTCGAGTTCGCTCGTGTCGCCGAGCTCGACGTCGACGAAGACGAACTCGAAGCGCTGGCGGGCCAGGCGTTCGAGCGCCTGGCCGCTGGTCCGTGCGGCGATGCTGGGCAGGCCCAGGCGCTCCAGGCGGCCGGCGAGGTAGCGCGTGGCGACCTCGCTGTCGTCGACGATCAGCGCGTGCGGCACGAAGCGGCGGCGCTCGGCCGGTGCGGCGGCGCCGCGCATCGCGACGATGGCGTCCAGTTCGCGCAGCAGCAGCAGCGCGTCCAGCGGCCGAGGCATCCAGGCCGCGGCGCCTTCGGGTGCGTGGCGGCCGACGAAGACCGCGTCGGCGACACGGCCGGCGGCCGTCGTGCTGAGCACGGCATCGACATCGTCGGCGTCGGCGATGAGGAAATCGGCGCCGTCGGGGTCGGGTGCGAGCACGTAACCCGGCTCGCGCGTGGCGGCCAGGCGCACGCAGCTGGCGAGCGTGCTGCGCTCGAAGACGCTGAAGCCGAGCAGGTGGAGGCGGTGCAGCATGGCGGTGACGGGGCGCGGACGACGATGCTGCGCGGCGCCAATCGGCCGTGTCAACGCCAGTCATCAGACGGGGGCTTAGGATGCGCGTTTCGTCACGACCGGAGCTCCGATGGCCGCGACCCTGTCCGATTTCGACGCCGTCACGATCGACGGCCGCCCCGCGCCGCTGTCTTCCTATGAAGGCCAGGTGGTGCTCGTCGTCAACACCGCCAGCCGTTGCGGCTTCACGCCGCAGTTCGCCGGGCTCGAACAGCTCTGGCAGGCCTACCGCGAGCGCGGCCTCGTGATCCTGGGATTCCCCAGCAACGAGTTTGGTGCTCAGGACCCGGGCAGCAACGACGAGATCGCCTCGTTCTGCCAGATGAACTACGGCGTCAGCTTCCCGATGATGGCCAAGGTGAAGGTCAACGGCGGCGACGCGCATCCGTTGTGGCAGTGGCTCACCACCGAGGCGCGCGGCGTGCTTGGCACCCAGGCGGTGAAGTGGAACTTCACCAAATTCCTCGTCGGCCGCGACGGACGCGTGCTCAAGCGTTACGCGCCGACCGACTCTCCGGCCTCGCTGGCCGCCGACATCGAGAAAGCGCTTTCGGCATGACCGTCTTCTCCCACCTCGAGCCCTACGCGGGCGACCCGATCCTGTCGCTCAACGAGGCCTTCGGCCGCGACCCGCGCCCGGCCAAGGTGAACCTCTCGATCGGCATCTACTTCGACGATGCCGGCCGCATCCCGGTGCTCGACTGCGTGCGCCAGGCCGAGGCGCAGCTGCTGGCCGAATCCGGCCCCAAGCCCTATCTGCCGATGGAAGGTTCGGGCCCGATGCGCGCGGCGGTGCAGACGCTGCTGTTCGGCGCCGCCAGCGCCGCCGTCGCCGAGGGCCGCGTCGCGACGCTGCAGACCATCGGTTCCAGCGGCGGCCTGAAGGTCGGCGCCGACTTCCTGAAGCGCTGGTTTGCGGCCAGCACGGTCTGGGTCAGCGACCCGACCTGGGACAACCACCGCTCGATCTTCGAAGGCGCCGGCCTGGCCGTGAAGGCCTACCCGTACTACGACGCGGCCACCGGCGGCGTCGCCTTCGATCGTTTGTGCGAGACGCTGCGCGGCCTGCCGGCCGGCGACGTCGTGCTGCTGCACGCCTGCTGCCACAACCCGACCGGTGTCGACCTGTCGCAGGCGCAGTGGAGCGAGCTGGTGACGATCGTGCGCGAGCGCGGCCTGATCCCGTTCCTGGACATCGCCTACCAGGGCTACGGCGACGGCATCGAGCAGGACGCCTTCGCGATCCGCACGCTGGCCGAGGCCGGGCTGCCGTTCTTCGTCTCGAACTCGTTCTCCAAGAGCATGAGCCTGTACGGCGAACGCGCCGGCGCGCTGTCGGTGGTGTGCGCCGATCGCGCCGAGGCCGAGCTCGTGCTCGGCCAGATGAAGGCCACGGTGCGCCGCAACTACTCCAGCCCGGGGCTGCATGCGGCCGGCGTCGTCGCACGCGTGCTCGGCGAGCCGGGGCTGCGCGCTTCGTGGGAGGCCGACGTCGCGGCGATGCGCGAGCGCATCCTGGCGATGCGCCGGGCGCTGCACGAGGTGCTCGCGGCGCGCAAGCCGGGGCGCGACTTCGGCTACTTCCTCAGCCAGCGCGGCATGTTCAGCTACACCGGCCTGTCGGCTCAGCAGGTCGACCGGCTGCGCGAGGAGTTCGGCGTCTACCTCGTGCGCTCGGGCCGCATCTGCGTGGCCGGGCTCAACAGCGGCAACGTCGAGCGCACGGCCGAGGCGATCGCCGCGGTCGTCTGATGCTCACTCGGCCGGGATCTCCCGGCCGACCGCCTGCTGCACCAGCGCACGCAGCCAGCGCTGCGCCGGGTCGCCGTCCTGTCGTGCCGGCCAGACCATGTGCACGCCCACCGGCGGCAGCGTCACCGGCGCCGGCAGCGTGCGCGTCACGAGCCGCTGCGGCGTTCCGGTGGCGGCGACGAAGGACAGCGGCAGCACCGTGATCAGGTCCGACTGCGTGACGACGCGGCCGGCGGTGTAGTACTGGTTGACGGTGAGCACGATGCGCCGGCGCCGGCCGAGTGCGGCCAGCGCCTCGTCGATCATTCCGTGCGGCCGGCCCGAGAAGCTGACCAGCACGTGGTGCGCCTCGCAGAAGGCATCCAGCGTCAGCGCGTCGGCCAGCGGATGGCCCCGGCGCATCACGCAGACGTAGTGGCTGCGGTGCAGCTGGCGGTGCAGCAGGCCGGAGGGCGGACCGTCGGCGACGATGGCCGCGATCGCCTCCGGGAAGTGGCCGACGGCCAGGTCGGCCTCGCCGTCGCGCAGCATCGTGCGCGGGTCGCGGCTGGTCAGCGGCACCAGGCGCAGGTCGACGCGCGCCCGGCGGGCCTCGATCGCGCGCACGAGGATCGGCGTCAGCACCGAGGCCGGCGCGTCGGACATCGCGATGCGGAAGTTCGCCTCCTGGGTGCGCGCGTCGAACTCCTCCGGGGCCAGCGCCCGCTGCAGCTCGGCCAGGCCCTCGCGCACCACCGGCCACAGCGCCTGCGCGCGCGGTGTCGGCTTCATGCCGTGCGAGCCGCGCACGAACAGAGGCTCGCCCACGGCCTCGTGCAGGCGCTTGAGCGAGTGGCTGGCCGCGGGCTGCGTGACGGCCAGCACCTCGGCGGCGCGCGTTAGGCTGCCTTCGGTCATCACCGCATCGAACACGCGCAGCAGGTTCAGGTCGAGTGTGCGGAAGTTCATGATCCGATTCTGATATGAACGTTGTTTATGCTGATGATGCAAAACATTCAGTGGATTGACATGGGGTAAACCCTGAAAATGCTCCCATCGCAGCCCCACGAGGGTTGTGCCGACAGGAAATACGATGGGCATTTACGTTGAAGTCCAGACGGTCGCACCCGCGCAGGAGATCCCCCGCGGTGCCTTGATCGCCGCCGAGCTGTTCTCGCGCCTGATGAAGCGCTTCACGCCGCACCCGGTGACCCCGGAACGCGTGCACGACATCGCCGTGGTGCGCGAGCTGGCGCACCAGGTCGAGAACACCGACCCCGGTTTCGCCGCCGACCTTTACGCCGCCGCGGCGCGCCACGAAGGGCTGGGCGACTGATCACCCCCGGCGGCCGAGTTGCCGCCGCTACGGCCCCGACGCCTGCTGCGCCGGGGCCGTTTTTCGTCGGGGCAGCGGCCGCCATCGGGCATCATTGCCCGCGATGTCCGTGTTCCTGCTGCGCCGTTTCGCGACCTTCGTGCTGACGCTGGTCGCGGCGTCGATGATCGTCTTCGTGGTGCTCGAGCTGCTGCCCGGCAGTGCCGCCGAGGTGGTGCTGGGCGAGACCGCGACCCCCGAGGCGGTGGCCGCGCTGGAGTCGCGACTGGGCCTGGACCGGCCCGCCGTGCAGCGCTATGCCGAGTGGATCGGCGGCCTGCTGCAGGGCCGCACCGCCGACAGCATCGCGTATGACACGCCGACCGCCGAGCTGATCGCCGAACGCCTGAGCGTCACGCTGCCGCTGGCGGCGCTGGCCATGGTGCTGACCGTCGCCGTTGCGCTGGCCGCAGGCATCTATGCGGCTGCGCGCCGCGGTCGTGCCGGCGACGTCGGCGTGATGATCGCCACCCAGCTCGGGCTGGCGCTGCCGAGCTTCTGGCTGGCGATGCTGCTGATCCTGCTGTTCGCGGTGCAGCTGCAGTGGGTCGGCGCGGGGGGCTTCCCCGGCTGGAGCGTGGACGAGGGCGGCGGGCTGGCCGACGGCTTGAAGGCGCTGGCGCTGCCGGCGCTGGCGCTGGCGGCGGTGCAGGCGGCGATCCTGGCGCGTGTCACGCGTTCGGCGGTGCTCGACACGATGGGCGAGGACTACGTGCGCACCGCGCGTGCCAAGGGCCTGTCGCGAGTGCAGACGCTGCGCCGCCACGTGCTGCGCAACGCCGCGATCCCGGTGCTCACGGTCGCCGGGCTGCAGTTCGCCAACCTCGTCACCGGGACGATCGTCGTCGAGAACGTCTTCGTGCTGCCCGGGCTGGGACGCCTCGTCTTCCAGGCGGTGGCCAACCGCGACCTCGTCGTCGTGCGCGACGTCGTGCTGCTGCTGGCGGCGCTGGTCATCGTCGTCAACTTCGTCGTCGACCTGCTCTACGCCCTCGTCGACCCGCGGCTGCGGCACGCATGAGACCGGCCGGCGTCTGCGTTGCCGCACGCGCGCGGCGCAGCCCGGGCTTGATGCTCGGCGCGGCGCTGTCTGGCGCGGTCGTGCTGCTGGCGCTGGTTTCGCTGGCCTGGACGCCCTGGGCGCCGCAGGAGCTGGACATCGCCTCCCGGCTGCAGCCGCCGTCGGCGGCGCACTGGCTGGGCACCGACAGTCTGGGGCGCGACATCGTCTCGCTGCTGATGGCCGGCGCGCAGACCAGCCTGCTCGTCGGTGTCGTCGCGGTCGCCATCGGGCTCACGCTGGGCGTGGCGCTGGGCGCGCTGGCCGCTGCCCGGCGCGGCTGGATCGACGAGGCGCTGATGCGTGCGGCCGACTTCGGCTTCGCCTTCCCGGCGCTGCTGTCGGCCCTGCTGCTGGCGGCGGTGCAGGGCCCGGGCCTGGCCACCAGCGTCGTCGCGATCGGCCTGTACAACGTGCCGGTGTTCGCGCGCATCACGCGCGGCGCCGCGCTGGGCGTCTGGGCGCGCGAGTACGTGCTCGCCGCACGGGCCGCCGGCAAGGGCGCGTGGCGCATCACGCTGGACCACGTGCTGCCCAACATCGCCGCGCCCATCGTCGTGCAGGCGACGATCGCCTTCGCCACGGCGATCCTGGCCGAGGCGGCACTGAGCTACCTCGGCCTGGGCACGCAGCCGCCGCGGCCGAGCTGGGGCCGCATGCTCAACGAGGCCCAGACGCAGTGGTTCCAGGCACCGATGCAGGCCGTCTACCCGGGCCTGGCGATCATGACCGCGGTGCTCGGCCTGAACCTGCTTGGCGACGGTCTGCGCGACCTGCTGGACCCGCGCCTGGCCCGGCCCGGCGCAGGCGCGCGATGATCGGTCTGCATCGGGGAGCGAGATGGCACGCAACGTCGAGATCAAGGTCCGCGTCGAGTCGCTCGACGCTCTGCACCAACGCGCCGTCGCGCTGTCCGGCGCGGCGCTCGAACTCATCGAGCAGGACGACGTCTTCTACTCCGTCGCCAGCGGCCGGCTGAAGCTGCGCCGCTTCGCCGACGGCAGCGCCGAGCTGATCCACTACGAGCGCCCCGACGGCAGCGGCGCGCGCCTGTCGGACTATGAACGCGTCGCCGTCGGCGAAGCGGCCGAGGCGCTGCACCGGGTCCTCGTGCGTGGCCTGGGCGTGCGGGCATGCGTGCGCAAGCAGCGCTGGCTCGCGCGCGTCGGGCGCTCGCGCCTGCACCTGGATCGGGTCGAAGGCCTGGGCGACTTCGTCGAGATCGAGGTCGTGCTCGAAGACACCGAGTGCGAAGCCGACGGACGCCAGGTCGCCGAGCAGTTGCTGGCCGCGCTCGGACTGGCCGAAGCGCCGCGTCTGGCCACGGCCTACGCCGACCTGCAGCCGCCCCGGGGCTGACCGCGCGGGCCTGGGGGTCAGTAAACGTTGCGGCGGTGCAACATGAAGCGGTGTTGCTTCGGCGCTGCAGCGCACGGCTGCGGACCATGGTGGGACGCCCTGGGGCACTCCCGGTGCCGGGCGGCGGACCGTCACGCGACTGGTTTACGCGAGGGCGCACGACGTACGGGCGCGCGTAGCGCCGTGGCATGACGGGACGTCGGACGCAATCCGGGTTTATTATTTCTTCCTGTGCACGACACTATTGCGCTGGAAGAGCTAGTTGCAGTCCCGGCCGGTTCGTAGCCTTCCAGTCGCTGAGGTGCCGCCTGGCTGCGGCCTGTGTGTCTGAATCCCATCCCCCAACGAGGAATCCATATGAAGAAGTCCCTCATCGCTCTGGCCGTCCTGGCCGCTGCCGCCGGCAGCGCTTCGGCCCAGTCGTCGGTCACCGTGTTCGGTATCGTCGACGTGGCCTACCGCCACCTGGACAACGACAGCGCCGGTACGCGTGACGTGCTGGGCAGCAGCGGCCTGAGCACCGGCCGCATCGGCTTCCGTGGCGTCGAAGACCTGGGCGGCGGCCTGAAGGCCGGCTTCTGGCTCGAGTCCGAAGTCAAGGCCGACGAAGGCACCCAGCCGAACAGCCGCTTCTGGCACCGTCGTGCGACCGTCAGCGTGATCTCCGACTCGCTGGGCGAAGTCCGCCTGGGCCGTGACTTCACGCCGACCTACTCCGGCCTGGCCGACTACGACGCGTTCGGCACGACCGGCATCGCCGACACCACCCGCATCTACAAGGTCTGGGGCGGCGTCGACACCAAGGTCCGTGCCGACAACCAAGTCAGCTACATCCTGCCGGGCAACCTGGGTGGCATCTACGGCCAAGCCTCGGTCGCCGCCGGCGAAGGCACCGCGGGCAAGAAGTACTTCGGCGGCCGCCTGGGCTTCAAGGCCGGCGCCTTCGACGTCAGCGGCGCCTACGGCCAGACCGAAGTCACCTCCGACGACGTCAAGCTGGCGGTGATCGGCGGCTCCTACGACTTCGGCGTTGCCAAGCTGATGGCCGCCTACCAGCAGGCCAAGTACCAAGGCGACAAGGACGAGCACATGACCGTCGGCGCCACGGTGCCGGTCGGCGCTTTCGTGCTGCGCGCTGCGTACTCGCAGAGCAAGTCCAGCGACGTCACCGATCGTGATGCCAACCGCTTCGCCCTGGGCGCGATCTACAACCTGAGCAAGCGCACCGCGCTGTACGGCACCTATGCGGTGATCGACAACGACGACGGCGCCGCCTTCACGGTGTCCAACGACTACTCGACGATCGCCGCCGGCGACAAGTCGCAAGGTCTGGAAATCGGCATCCGCCACTCGTTCTGATCGACGGAGCGACCGGCGGCCTCACGGCCGCCGGTGCCGAGCAAGCCCCGGTGCCCTGGTGCCGGGGCTTTTTTCATGGGCGCCGCCGGCGGCGTATCGTTGCCGGCCGCCGTGTCCCCGATGTCCCTGTCTTCCGAACTGCTTGCCGTGCGCGACCTGAGGGTCGTGCTGCCGACCGCGACGGGCGCCGGCGCGGCGCTCGACGGTGTGTCCTTCACGCTCGGCCGCGGCGGCACGCTGGGCCTGATCGGCGAGTCCGGCTGCGGCAAGTCGCTGACCGCGCTGGCGCTGATGGGCCTGCTGCCCGAGGCCGCGCGCATCAGCGGCTCGATCGTGCTCGACGGCCGCGAGCTGACCGCGCTCGCCGAACGCGACTGGTGCACGCTGCGCGGCGACCGCCTGGCGATGGTCTTCCAGGAGCCGATGACGGCGCTGAACCCGCTGCACACCGTCGGCCGCCAGATCGCCGAGCCGCTGCGCCTGCATCGCGGCCTGTCGGCGGCGGCCGCGCGTGCCGAGGCGCTGCGCCTGCTTGAACGGGTGCACCTGCCCGACGCGGCGCGCCGGCTCGACGCTTACCCGCACCAGCTCTCCGGCGGCCAGCGCCAGCGTGTCGTCATCGCGATCGCGCTGGCCTGCGCGCCCGAGCTGTTGATCGCCGACGAGCCGACCACCGCGCTCGACGCCACCGTGCGCCGCGAGGTGCTGGACCTGATCGCTGAACTGCGCGCCGACACCGGCATGGCGCTGCTGCTGATCAGCCACGACCTGGGCGTGATGGCGCGCTCGGTCGAACACCTGCTCGTGATGTACGCCGGCGTCGTCGTCGAGAGCGGGCCGACGGCCGCCGTCTTCGAGCGTCTGGCGCATCCTTACACGCGTGCGCTGTTCGCCGCCCAGCCGCGGCTGGGGCTGGCGCGCGGCACCCGTCTGGCGACGATTCCCGGGCGCGTGCCGGCGCTGGGCGAACGCCCCGCTGGCTGCCCCTTCGCCGAGCGCTGCCCGCGCGCGGTCGCCGAGTGCCGCGCTGCGCTGCCGGCGCCGGTGGCCGTCGGCCCGGGCCACGAGGCGCGCTGCATCCGGCTTCACCCATGACGGCGCCGCTGCTGCAGGTCCAGGGGCTGGGCAAGCGCTACCGCCTGCCGCGCCAGCATCTGTTCGCACCGGCACCCGAGATGCAGGCGCTGGCCGACGCGAGCTTCACGCTCGAAGCCGGGCGCACGCTGGGCATCGTCGGCGAGTCGGGCTCGGGCAAGAGCACGCTGGCGCGCCTGGTGATGGCGCTGGAGACGCCCAGCGCCGGCCGCGTGCTGCTCGACGGCGAGGACCTGCACACGCTGGCGCCCGAGGCGCTGCGGCGCGCGCGTGCCAAGTTCCAGATGGTCTTCCAGGATCCCTACGGCTCGCTCGACCCGCGCCGCAGCGTGCTGCAGACCGTCACCGAGCCGCTGGCCGTGCTGCACGGCGCCGGGCGCGAGGAGCAGCTCGCGCGTGCCGTCGAGGTGCTGGAGGCCGTCGGCCTGGGCCCGGCCGATTTGCCGAAGTACCCGCACGAGTTCAGCGGTGGCCAGCGCCAGCGCATCGCGATCGCACGCGCGCTGGTCACGCGGCCGAAGCTGATCGTCGCCGACGAGCCGGTCAGCGCGCTCGACGTCTCGGTGCAGGCCCAGGTGCTGAACCTGATGCAGGACCTGCAGCAGCGCTACGGCGTCGCCTATCTCTTCATCAGCCACGACCTGGCGGTCGTCGACCTGGTCAGCGACGAGGTGCTGGTGCTCTACCAGGGCCGGGTCGTCGAACGCGGCACACCCGAGCGGCTGTTCCGCGCGCCCGAGCACCCGTACACGCGCCGGCTGCTGGCCGCGGCCCTTGGCGCAGAATCGCCCGGCCATGAATCCCACCCGTAGAACCGTCAACACGCTGCTGGCCGGCCTGCCGCTGGCCGCCGCGCTGCCCGCAGCGCAGGCCCAGGCGTCGAAGAAGCGCCTGGTGCTCGGCATGGTGCTGGAGCCGCCCGGCCTGGACCCGACCGTCGCGCCGGCCGCGGCGATCGGCGAGATCGTGCACTACAACGTGCTCGAAGGGCTGACGAAGATCGGCATGGACGGCCGCGTGTCGCCGCTGCTCGCCGAGTCCTGGACCGTCTCGCCCGACGGCAAGAGCTACGTCTTCCGGCTGCGCCGCGGCGTCGCCTTCTCCGACGGCGCGGTCTTCGATGCCGAGGCGGTGCGCTGGAGCTTCGAGCGCGCGCGCGCCGAGGGCAGCACGAACAAGGCGAAGAAGGCGGTGTTCGACAACATCGCGCGCATCAGCGTCGAGAACCCGCAAACGGTCATCCTGACGCTGGCCAACGCCGACGCGACGCTGCCGTTCCGTCTCGGCGAGAGCAGCGCCGTCATCCTGCACCCGGCCAGCGCCGCCCACGCGGCAACGCGGCCGGTCGGCACCGGGCCGTACCGCGTCGAGGACTGGAGACGCGGCGTCAGCGTCACGCTGGCCAAGTGGGCCGGCCACCGCGACGCCGCGCGTGTCGCGCTGGAGCGGGTCGTCTTCCGTTTCATCAACGACCCCGCGGCCCAGGTCGCGGCGCTGCTGGCCGGCGACGTCGACGCGATGCCGCGTTTCGCCGCGCTGCAGGCGTTGCCGCAGCTGCGCGCCGACCGGCGTTTCGTCGTCGAGGTCGGCGCCACCGCCGGCAAGGGCATCCTGGCCGTCAACCACCGCCGCAAACCCTTCGACGATGTGCGCGTGCGCCGCGCGCTGACCCACGCCATCGACCGCCGCGCCTTCATCGCCGGCGCCCAGGAAGGCCTGGGCACGCCGATCGGCAGCCATTTCGCGCCCACCGACAGCGGCTACGTCGACCTGTCCGGCCTCGTCGCCCACGACCCCGACAAGGCGCGTGCGCTGCTGAAGGAAGCCGGCGTGACGACGCCGCTGCACGTCACGCTGACGCTGCCGCCGCCGCCTTACGCGCGCAAGGGCGGCGAGATCGTCGCCGCGATGCTGGCCAAGGTCGGCGTCGTCGCGAAGATCGAGAACGTCGAGTGGGCGCAGTGGCTGTCGGGCGCGTTCAAGGGCCAGTTCGACCTCACGATCATCAACCACGTCGAGCCGCTGGACTACGCCACCGCCTACGCCGACCCGAAGTACTACTTCGGCTACGACAGCGCCGACTTCCGCCGCCTCGTCGCCACGCACGCCGGCAGCAACGACGCGCGCGAGAAGGCGCGGCTGTGGCGCGAGATCCAGCGCAAGCTGGCCGACGACGCGGCCAGCGTCTTCCTCTGGAACCCGGCGCAGGTGGCGGTCTGGCGCAAGGGCCTGCGCGGGCTGTGGACGCGCTCGCCGATCTTCGCCAACGACCTGGCCGCCGTCTCCTGGGGCGGCTGATGACGGCGCTGCACACGCTCGACGCGGCGGCGCTGGCCACGCTGTACCGGCGCGGCGAGCTGTCGCCGGTGCAGGCCACGCGGGCCGTCATCGAGCGTGTCGAGCGCCTGGAGCCGACGCTGCACGCCACCTGGGGCTTCGACCCCGACAGCGCGCTCGCCGCGGCGGCCGAGTCTGAAGAACGGCATCGCCAAGGCCGGCCGCTGTCGGCGCTGGACGGCGTGCCGGCGATGCTCAAGGAGAACATCGGCACGCGCGGCTGGCCCAAGCCGCTGGGCTGCGCCGCCGTCGAGGCCGCGCCCGAGACCGAGGACTCGCCGCCCGCGGCGCGCCTGCGCGAAGCCGGCTGCGTCTTCGTCGCGCGCACGACGATGCCCGACTACGGCATGCTGTCCTCGGGGCTGTCGAGCCTGCACGCCGCCGCGCGCAACCCCTGGAACCCGGCGCTGACGCCCGGCGGCAGCAGTGCCGGCGCCGGCGCCGGGGCCGCCGCCGGCTACGGCCCGCTGCACGTCGGCACCGACATCGGCGGCTCGATCCGCCTGCCCGCCGGCTGGTGCGGCGTCGTCGGCTTCAAACCCAGCCTGGGCCGCGTGCCGATCGTGCCGCCGTACGCCGGGCGCTGCGCCGGGCCGATCACGCGCACCGTGACCGACGCCGCGCTGCTGATGGCCGAACTGTCGCGCCCCGATGCGCGTGACGCGACCAGCCTGCCGCCGCAGGCCATCGCCTGGGACCGGCTCGACGACCTGGACCTGCGCGGCCTGCGCCTGGGCCTGCTGCTCGACGCCGGCTGGGGCCTGGCGCCGCAGCCGCGCCACGTCGAGATCGTCACCGCCGCCGCACGGGCTTTCGAAGCCGCCGGCTGCATCGTCGAGCCGCTGGCAGCGTTCACGACGCCCGAGATGGCCGAGGGCATCGATCTGTTCTGGCGCATGCGCTCCTGGCTGGACCTGCAGGCGCTGCCGGCCGACCGGCGCGAACGTGTGCTGCCCTTCATCCGCGACTGGGCCGGCCGCGGCGCCGGCTACAGCGCCGCCCAGGTCTTCCACGGCCACGCGCAGATGGCGGCGCTGCGCGACGCCGCGGTCGCGGCCTGCGCGCCGTTCGACTTCGTGCTCTCGCCGGTGGCGCCGGTGCCGGCCTTCCCGGCGCTGCACGCCAGCCCGACGAACGACCCGGCGCAGGCGATGGCGCACATCGGCTTCACGCTGCCGTTCAACATGAGCGAGCAGCCGGCGATCGCGGTGCCGGCGGGCATGACGGCCGACGGCCTGCCGGTCGGGCTGCAGATCGCCGGCCGGCGCCACGACGACCTGGGCGTGCTGCGCCTGGCGCGCGCCTGGGAGCGGCTGCGGCCGCCGCTGCCCGCCGGGCCGCTGGTCTGAGGCCGGACGCAGGACGCCGGAAGGCGTTCTGCGCCTGCCGAAGGCCCAAGCGCGATTTCACGCGCGAGGGCTGAGCCCCGCCGCGGCCTGTTACGTGCTCGCGCTACAGTCTCGCCATGGCGTTCTTCGATCTGCGAGGCAATCCCGTCGGCTGCGGTGTCGCCGCCGCGCGTGATGCCGCGGAGTCGGCGCTGTGGCGGCTGATGTCGTTCTACGACTCGCCGCTGGCCGATCTCGACGCGGCGATCGCGGCCGATCCCGGCTGGGCGATGCCGCACCTGATGACGGCGGGCTGGCTGCTCGCCGCCACCGACCCCGGCGAACTCGCCGCCGTGGCCCGGCACCTGGACGCGGCGCGCGAGCGCCTGGGCAGTGCCGGCGTGCGCGAACGTGCGCACCTCGAAGCACTGCAGCTGGTGCTCGAAGGCCGCTGGCACAACGCCTGCCGCCGCTGGGACGACCTGCTGCTGGAGTACCCGCGCGACGCGCTGGCGCTGCAGTGGTCGCACCAGTGGGACCTGCATCGTGGCGACGCCGCCGGCATGCGCATGCGCCCGGCGCGTTCGCTGCCCGACTGGGACGCCGACGACCCGCTGTACCCGTTCGTGCTCGGCCTCTACGCCTTCGGGCTGGAGGAGTGCAACCTGTACCCGCAGGCCGAGGAGGCCGCGCGCCAGGCGCTGCAGGCCGACCGGCGCGTCACCTGGGCGGTGCACGCCGTGGCCCACGTGCTGGAGATGCAGGGCCGGCACGACGAGGGTTCGGCCTGGCTGCGGCTGCACCAGCACGACTGGGCCGACGGCAACGAGTTCGCCTCGCACCTGTGGTGGCACAAGGCGCTGTTCCGCGTCGAGGCGATGGACTGCGCCGGCGTGCTGCGCCTGATCGACGGTCACCTGACGGCCGAGGCGCTGACGACGACGCTGCAGCGCGTCGACGCCGCGGCGATGCTGTGGCGGCTGCACCTCGTCGGCGAGGACGTCTCGGCGCGTGCGCTGGCGCTGGCCGACGCCTGGGCCGAGGCCGACGACGAACCCGGCTACTACGCCTTCAACGATCTGCACCGCGTCACCGCGCTGATCGCCGCGGGCCAGTTGCCGCGCGCCGAACGCTGGGTCGCGCGCTGTGCCGAACGTGCGCTCGCCCTGGACGACGCACGGCGCGTCAACCACACCATGGCGCGCGAGGTCGGCCTGCCGCTGATGCGCGCTTTCCTCGCCTTCGCGCGCGGCGACGTCGATACGGCCGCCGACATCCTCTACCCGGCGCGCATGTCCGCGCCGGCGCTCGGCGGCAGCCACGCGCAGCGCGACCTGATCGACCAGACCCTGCTCGCCGCGGCGGTGCAGGGGCGGCGGCGCGACCTCGGCCGGGCGCTGCTCAACGAGCGCCTGATGGCCAAGCCGGCGACGGCGCTGACGCGCCACTGGGCCTCGCGCCTGGGCCTGGCGCGCGAGGCGCGCGCCTGAGGCGGCGGACATGGCGACGCGGCGCGAGGACAAGCGGCTCGAGCGCCTGCGCACGCTGGACGAGCAGATCGCCGACGCGCTGCGCCAGAGCCAGGACAGCGGCGAGCTGAAATCCGCGCCCAGCTGGGGCCGGCCGCTGGCGCTGGACGACGGCTACGACCAGACGCCCGACGGGCTGAAGATGCCCTTCAAGATCCTCAAGGACGCCGGCCACGTGCCCGCCGAGGTCGAGCTGATGCGCGAGATCGCCGCGCTGCAGGCCGAGCTCGACGCCGCGCCGGCGGCCGAAGCCGACACGCCGGCCTGGCGCGCCAGGCGCCAGCGTGTCGCCGAGCTGCGCCAGCAGCTGGCGTTGCGCCTCGAACACCTGCGCCGCAGCGCCAGCCTCTGATCGGCGCCCGGGCGCCGCGCGCGGGCGCACAATGCCGTGGTCCAGTCCTCCGCGAGGGCCCATGTCCGAACACCACGCCCAGGTCGAATGGCGGCGCCAGCCCGCCGAGGCCTTCACCGACCAGCGCTACAGCCGGTTGCATGCGCTGCGTTTCGACGGCGGCGCCGAGATCGCCGCCTCGGCTTCGCCCGGGGTCGTGCCGCTGCCGTACTCCAACGCCAGCGCCGTCGATCCCGAGGAGCTGTTCGTCGCCTCGCTGGCGAGCTGCCACATGCTGTGGTTCCTGTCGCTGGCCGCCAGCGCCGGCTGGCGTGTCGACTCCTACCTCGACGACGCCGTCGGCACGATGGGCCGCGACGAGCACGGCCGGCCCTTCCTGACCACCGTGACGCTGCGCCCGCGCGTGCGCCTGGCCGGCGATGCCGTGCCCGAGGCCGCACGCCTGGCGGTGCTGCACCACCGTGCCCACGAGGCGTGTTTCATCGCCAACTCGGTGAAGACCGCGGTGCGCGTGGAGCCGCAGCCGTGACGCGGCTGCGCACCGCGCGCCTCGTGCTGCGCAGCTTCGGCCCGGCCGACGTCGAGCCCTATGCCGAGATGTGCGCCGACGCCGAGGTCATGCGCCACATCGGCGCCGGTGGCCCGGTCGAACGCGACGTCGCCTGGCGCCAGGTGGCGCTGTTCATCGGCCACTGGACGCTGCGCGGCCACGGCATGTGGGCCGTCGAGCGCCAGAGCGACGGCCGCATGATCGGCCGCGCCGGCTTCATGCACCCCGAGGGCTGGCCCGGCTGCGAGCTCGGCTGGCTGCTGGCGCGCGACGCCTGGGGCCAGGGCTACGCCCAGGAGGCGGCACGCGCCGCGCTCGCCTGGGGCCGCGACGTGCGCGGCATCGTCTCGCCGATCAGCCTGATCCGCCCCGAGAACGAGCGCTCGATCCGGCTCGCCGAACGCCTGGGCGCGGTGGCCGACACCGAGATCGACTTCCTCGGCGGCCGCGCCCGCGTCTGGCGCCACAACGCCTAGGCGTTCATCTCCCGATACAGCGCCGGCAGGAAGGACGCGAGGTTCGCGTACTCCAGCACGTTGTGCCGGGCCAGGCCGCGCGCCGCGGCGGCTGGCACCTTCACGAAGGGCGGCAGCCTGGTCCTGGGCTGGCCGTCGACGAGCTGGCGGCCCAGCCAGAAGCGCGAGCGGAACTCGACGCCGTCGTCCGTCGTGCGCACGAAGTGGCACATCACCGCGCTCGCCCAGGGCCGCAGGAAGAACGCGCCCACCGGCCGGCTCCTGCCGTTGGCCGCCACCAGCGTGTGGCGTGCGGCGTCGAAGCGGGCCATGTCCAGGCCGAAGTCCTGCGGCGTCATGAACGAGATCAGGATGTCCTCGGGGCCGCCGCCGACGTCCTCCTGGACGTGGTGGGTGATGCCCTGGAAGCGTTCGACGAGCGGCCGGCGGGCATCGGCGGCGCGTGCGCGCTGCGCCGGGTCGGGGATGCTGGCCGAGAAGTGACCGGCCGGCCACCAGATCTTGTAGCGCAGGTCCTCCAGCGCGTGCCACGCGAACCACCAGTTCACCATCTCCAGCGTCACGCCGGGCATCGGCGTGTGGTTGGCGACGTAACCGGTGCCGTCGGGCAGGATGCACCAGCCGCATTCCACCCCGTGATAGCCCGGGTCGAGCAGCCGGCCGCGGTCTTCGGCGCGCAGCGCCTGGGCCGGGTCCATCGGCGCGGACATCGCCTCCAGCCGCCGCGGGTCGGGCGCCGCGGGTCGGCGGGAGAAGTACGCGGCGTAGGGCTGGTGGCGTTCTTCGGCGGTCAGGGCGAGGCTTCTCATGGCAGTCCCGTTTTAAATCAACGAACGTTGACATGCTAGCGTCGTCCGGCCCGGCGTCAAGCCGGGCGGGCCGGTCGTGGCGGGACCGCTCGGCATAATCCACGCGCCCGTGTCCGTGTGCTGCCGCCACCGCGGGCGTCCTGCGCCTTCCACCCCATGCCGATCCAGTCCGAGGCCGATCCCCGCGCCCGACCGCCCCGAGGGCGCCGGCCGTCGCACGCACCCTCGGGCCGCGAGGCGCTGCTCGTCGCGGCGCGCCGCAGCTTCGCGCGCAAGGGTTTCGACGGCGCCAGCCTGCGCGACATCGCGGCCCAGGCGGGGGTCGACGTCGCGCTCGTCGCGCGCCTGTTCGGCTCCAAGGACGCGCTGTGGCGCGCGGTGATCGACGATCTGGCCGCCGCCGGCGAGCACTACCGTGCGCAGTTCGACCACCTCGCCGCCGGCGGCGACGCACGCGGCGGCTTTTGCGAGTTCATCGTCCTGTTCTCGCGCATCAGCCTGGAGATCCCGGAGTTCCCGGCGCTGCTGATGCAGGAGACCTGCACGCCGGGGCCGCGGCTGGAGTCGATCGAGCGCCTGCTGGTCGAGCCTTTCCTTGCCGCCGCGGCGCCGATCGTGCGCGCTGCGATCGACCAGGGCGTGCTGCGTGCGACGGACCCCGCGTTGTGCCTGCGCATGCTGCTGCCGGCGATCGCCCTGCCGCTGCTGGGCGCGGCGATGAGCACCGATCGTGCGGCGGCGCAAGGCCTGGCCGACGAGCTCGCCCGCCAGGCCTTGCAGATGCTGCTCGTTCCGGCCGGCGCCCGGCAGTCGCCACCCTGAGGCGCCACCGCAGCCACCCGGGCGGAACCGCGATACGCAATTGAATTGCGTATCCCGGGCGAGCACCGGCGCCTCGCCATCGCTGCGGAGAAAGCGCTGCAATCGGCCGTGAATTGCAAGAACTTGTGCCGGTCAGCGATTGCCGCGGGCCGCCGATGTTGCCAATTCCCCGCGTTCCACGTCCTGTTCCAGGCGTTGCCATTGCAAATGCAGAAATGCTCCGCGACCCCCGCGGGGGCCGTGGTAAGTTCCGCGCTGCGCGGGCCGCCGGCCCGCGTGCATCACCCGCCGCCGCACGTGGCGGGCGGGCCGGTCGACGCAACCGGCCCGCGGGGAGGACACCGGCGGCCGCGCCAGCCCGGAACGATCATGACGAAAACCTACAGCGAAGTCCTCAAGCAGATCGAGTCCCTGAAAGCCCAGGCCGAAACCCTCCGGCGCCGGGAAGTCGACGCCGTCATCGCCAGCGTGCGCGAGCAGATTGCCCAATACGGGCTGACGGCCGCCGATCTCGGCCTGGTGGCGGCCAAACCGCGTTCGCGCAAACGCAAGATCGTCATCGCCAAATACCGCGACGACGCCGGCAATACCTGGGTCGGCCGCGGCAAACGCCCGCAATGGGTGCGTGACGCGCTCGCCGCCGGCAAGACGCTGCAGGATCTGGAAGTCGGGGCCTGACCCGGCGTGCCGGGCCGGCGTCACTCGGCGACGGTCTGGCGCACGGCGCGCTCCCAGCGCGCCATCAGCTCCGCGGCGCGTTCGCGCGCCAGCGTCGGCAGGAAACGGCGTTCGGCCTGCCACAGCGCGCCGATCTCCGAACGGTCGCGCCACACGCCCACCCCCAGCCCCGCGAGATAGGCCGCGCCCAGCGCGGTCGTCTCGGTGACCTGCGGGCGCACCACCGGGATGCCCAGCAGGTCGGCCTGGAACTGCATCAGCAGGTCGTTGACGCAGGCGCCGCCGTCCACGCGCAGCTCCGACAGCGGCCGTCCGCCCTGGGCCGCGGTGTCGCGCGCCATCGCCTGCAGCAGCGCCGCGCTCTGGAAGGCGATGCTCTCCAGCGCCGCGCGCGCGATGTGCGCGACGGTGCTGCCGCGTGTCAGGCCGACGATGGTGCCGCGCGCGTCGGCGTTCCAGTACGGCGCGCCCAGGCCGGTGAAGGCCGGCACGAACATCACGCCGCCGGCGTCGGGCACGCTCTCGGCCAGCGCCTGCACCTCGCCGCTGGCGCGGATGGCCTGCAGCCCGTCGCGCAGCCATTGCACGACGGCGCCGCCGATGAAGACGCTGCCTTCCATCGCGTACTCGCGCGCCGTGCCGCAGCGCGCCGCGGCGGTCGACACCAGGCCGTTGCTCGAACGCTCGAAACGCTCGCCGGTGTGCATCAGCATGAAGCAGCCGGTGCCGTAGGTGTTCTTCGCCAGCCCGGGCTCGAAACAAGCCTGGCCGAACAGCGCCGCCTGCTGGTCGCCGGCGACGCCGGCGATGGCGATCGGTGCGCCGAACAGCCCGGGCTCGGTCTCGCCGAACGGGTGGCTGGACGGCAGCACCTGCGGCAGCAGGCTGTCGGGCACGTGCAGCGCGGCCAGCAGCTCGTGGTCCCAGACGTCGTGGCGGATGTCGTAGAGCATCGTGCGCGACGCGTTGCTGACGTCGGTGGCGTGCACGCGGCCGCCGGTCAGCTTCCAGATCAGCCAGCTGTCGACGGTGCCGAAAGCCAGCTCGCCCTGGGCCGCGGCGAGGTGCGCGCCGTTCACGTGGTCCAGGATCCAGCGGATCTTGGTCGCCGAGAAGTACGGGTCGATGACCAGCCCGGTGCTGCGCCGCACCGTGTCCTCCAGGCCGCGTTCGCGCAGCTGGGCGCACAGCGGCTCGCCGCGCCGGTCCTGCCAGACGATGGCGTTGCACACCGGGCGCCCGGTGCGGCGGTTCCAGACGACGGTGGTCTCGCGCTGGTTGGTGATGCCGATCGCGGCGATGTCGCGCGCCGTCAGCCCGGCGCGCGCGATCGCCTCCTGCGCGGTGGCGAGCTGGCTCTGCCAGATCTCCTCGGGGTCGTGCTCGACCCAGCCGGGCTGCGGATAGTGCTGGCGGAACTCGCGCTGGGCGAGCGCGACGACGCGCCCGGCCTCGTCGAAGACGATGCTGCGCGAGCTGGAGGTGCCCTGGTCGAGCGCGAGGACGTGGCGGGTCATGGCGGTGCTCCTGGCGAGCCAAGGAGCATATCGGCGCCCGGCGCGCCGCGGAATCAGGCGCGGCGGCGCTCGTGCATCAGCCGGTCGTAGAGCTCGAGGTAGGCCTGCAGCACCGCGTCGGCGTGGTGCTCGCGCTGCACGGTCTCGTGGCCGGCGGTGGCCAGCGCGTCCAGCGCCGCGTCGTCCAGCGCGAACAGCCGGCGCAGGCCCTCGCCCAGGCCGGCCGGGTTCGACAGCGGTGCCAGCAGCGCGTTGCGGTCTTCGGCGACGAGTTCGGTCGCGCCTTCGTTGCGCGTGCTCAGCACCGGCAGGCGGTGCTGCCAGGCTTCGAGGATGACGTTGCCCAGCGGCTCGTGGCGCGAGGGGCAGACGAAGAGGTCGGCGAGTTCGTAGAACGGCACCGGGTCGTCCTGCCAGCCGGCGAAGCGCACGCGTGCCGCCAGCCCCAGGCGCTCGCACTGCGCCCGCAGCGCCGGCATCTCGGGCCGTCGCCGGCGATCACCAGCACCACCGGCGGCCGCCCGGGCGCGTCGGGCGCCTGGGCGAGCGCGTCCAGCAGGTCGGCGAAGCCCTTCTTGGCGATCACGCGGCCCAGCGCCAGCAGCACGCGTGCACCGGGCGGCAGCGCCAGCGTCGCACGCAGCGCATCGAGCTCGGCCGGCGCCACCGCGCGCGGCGAGGGCACGAAGTTGCCGATGTAGAAGACGTGGTCGGCGGGCAGGCCTTCGCGCTTCAGGTAATCGCAGATGCCGCGCGTGTTGCCGACCCAGGCGTGCGCATGCTCGTAGTAGCCGGGGATCTTGTAGTAGCCGCCCAGGCGCGCCACCAGCGCCGCCCGGCTGCCGGCGGGCAGCCGGGTGAGCCGCGTCGCGCGGCCCATGTAGGTCTGCACGACGTCGGGCTGGCGCTGCGCGATCAGCCGTGTCAGCCGCCAGCGCGACAGCAGGTCCCACTTCGAGCCCAGCGCCAGGTGAACCTGCTCGACCGACGGGGCCAGCGCGCGTGCCACCGGGCTGCCGGGACGGGTGACGGCCAGCGTCGGGTGGCCGGCGCTCGTGAGCGCCTCGACGAGGCGGATGAAGAAGCGGTCGGCGCCACCGAGCTCGCGGCTGCCGAGCACGTGGATCGTGCTCACCATGGGCGGGCTCCGGCGGGGCGGGGGAACGAGAGGGCGGGAATGGACATCGGCGGCGGTCGTGCGGTGCTCGGCCGATTGTCCACCGCGGCCCGCGCCGCGGGTTTGCCGCGACCCGGCGCACGCCCGCTGGCGCGGCGCGTTAGATTGGGCGCCCCATGACCCGGCTCACCGATCCGCTGGCGACTATGCCCGGCGTGCCCCAGGCCTTCGACGCGCCCGAGGACGCCGCCGAGTTCCGCCGCCCGGCGCACCGCCCGGGCGTGGAGCTGTACCGCGCGGCCATCGTGCGCCACGCCTTCGAGCCGCACGCGCACGACGGCTTCGGTGTCGGCGCGATCGAAGCCGGCGTCGAGCGTTTCCGCTATCGCGGCAGCGATCACCTCGCGCCGCCGGACTCGCTGGTGCTGATGAACCCCGGCGAAGTGCACACCGGCCGCGCCGAGACCGAGGCCGGCTGGCGCTACCGCATGGCCTACGTCGACGAGGCGCTGGTCCAGGCGCTGACCGGCGAGCGCTGGCGCTTCGCCGACGCCGTGGCGGCCGACGCCCCGCGCGCGCGCCGCGTCGGCCGGCTGCTGGCCGCGCTGTGGCAGGCGGCCGACGAGCCGCTGGCCTTCGACGGCCTGCTCGCCGACCTGCTGGCCGCGCTGCAGCCGCACGCGCGTGCCGACCACGCCGCGGTGCGCGAGGCCATGCCGCGTTTCGCGCCGGTGCTGGACTACATGCAGGACCGCCTAGCCGAACGCCTGACGCTGGAGGAGCTGGCGGCCGTCGCCGGCCTGAGCCCGTTCCACTTCCTGCGCCGCTTCCGCGAGGCGCAGGGTGCGACGCCGCAGCAGGTGCTGATGTCGCTGCGCCTGCTGGCCGCGCAGCGCCAGCTCGCCGCCGGCGTCGCGCCGGCCGAGGTGGCCGCGGCCACCGGGCTGGCCGACCAGGCGCACCTGACACGCGCCTTCGCGGCGCGCTACGGCGTCACGCCGGCGCGTTACCAGCGCCAGATCCGGGCGCGCTAGCTGTGAAGCTTCAATAGGTTGTTGCGGGTGTTCACCCGGAGAGGTTCTGAGAGACTGGAAATCGCCAAACCCCCAGTCCACTCAACAACCG
>NZ_SLXD01000021.1 GCF_004340905.1 Rubrivivax gelatinosus | reverse complement strand
GCTGCTCAGCTACATCCAGTTCTACAACCAGCAGCGGCTACATTCGTCGATCGGATACCTGTCGCCTGCAGGCTTCGAGCGGAGCCTTGTTTCATAATGGTGTGTCCACTTTTGAGAAACAAGATCCTCGCTAGGTTCGACCCAATCATCTATAGGGGCTTCCACCGAGTCAACGCGCGATGGCTCCGGTAAATCGTCTTCCAGCCGAGGCGTGCGCCGCGCGGCTGCGTCGGGACAGAGAACGGACTGCACATCTACAGGCGGCCTTGTTGTACGGCCTGGCCGTGCGGGCCAAGATACGCTCGGCAGGGATCCGTTCGCTCTTCGTCGTCGCCTGTGGCGCGGCATGGGATTAGTCGAGCTTGCCCGCCGCCGGTCTGACCTTGTGTGATGCATCTTCTGCCGCACGCCTGGCGGAGGTCGGTGAGTTCGGGGATGGCTCTGTCACCAGGCTGCGGCGATCGCGCCGCCGGGTTTGCCACTGGCGTGGTCGGGATCGACGCGCTGGCCCTTGGCGAGTACCGCCCAGAGGACATGACCACGACGGCCTTCCGCCAGCCCACGCGCGCGTAGACTTTGACCAACCGCTTGAGTTGGACGCGAAGCGCAGTTCGAACCCTATATGGACGGGTTTCTTCCATGAGCATGAACGTGCAAACCGGGCTCGCGAGCGCAGGGTGGATCGACAGGGTGCTCGGGTGCTGGGACGAGCGGAGCCGACAGCTTCGTGCGCGCGTCGCGTCGCCGTCGTTGCTTTGCATCGTCGTCGCTGCAGTGACGCTCGTCCTGGCCGCCGCCGGGGCCGACGCGGCGTCAATGAACAAGTGCGTTATCAACGGCACCGTCACCTACCAACAAGCGCGGTGTCCTTCGACGCAGCCGCGCAAGGACCCGACGCTCGAGGAACTGAACGCCGCGGAGAAGGCTCGCCGTGCGGCGGCGGCTTCTGCGGCGGCTGCCAGCCGCAGAGAGACGGCGCCCGTGCCGGCCGCCACGTCGTCCCGATTCAGTTGCGACGGCCGCACGCGGTGCACGCAGATGCGCTCGTGCGAGGAGGCGAAGTTCTTCCTCGACCACTGTCCCGGCGTGCAGATGGACGGCGACCACGACGGCATTCCCTGCGAGCAGCAGTGGTGCCACTGACGCGCCGAACGAGGCGCGCCGCAACCTGCAAGCGCCCCTCCACCGCACCGGAGCCGGTCGCCGGGGCGTGTCCCGCAGTGAAGTATTAGGAGGAGGGCGGGCGCAGCCCGCCCGGGGGACATGAACGGAGGGACACGCCCCGGTGGCCGGCTCTCGCGCCGATGCCGGCATGTCGCAGCAAGCGAAACCGGCAGCGCGCGAAACACGACCAGAACGAAGAGGGCCGCCCCGCCCAACCAGAGCAGCAGCGACCCAAGAACCTCAAATCAAGGCGCCGGAGCGACGAGACGCGAAAGCCCCGCAACCCCCGGCGCCCCAGCCACCGATCAGAAGCTGTCCACCAGCCCCATCCCCGGATCGCTGACCGAGTGCCGGCCGGTCTCCATGCGCCCCGCCAGGCGGCGCAGGAAGCTCGGGTCCTGGTCGCTGGTGACGATGAAGTCGTACCACCAGCCGGTGGCGTCCAGGTTCCAGTACAGGGCCTGCTCGCCGCGGCCGCTGAACTTCAGCTCCCAGGCCGTGCCGCTGCCGCCGGCGGCGCCGCCGGTGCCGGTGGCCGTCAGGCTGCCGTAGACCTTGTTGGAGCGCACGCGCAGCGTCACCGGGCCGGTGCCGTCGTTGCGCGCTTCCAGCCGCAGGCCGCCGTTGCGCGGGTCGTAGCTCAGCTGCACCTCGGGCGACGGCGCCACGCGCGGGCGCAGAGCCGTCAGGTCGCCCTTGAAGCGGCGGTGGAAGCCGTTCGGGCCCAGCACCCAGAAGTCGTAGCGGCCGGCGTTGTCGGTCTGCACGTTCCACACGTCGTCCAGCAGGCGGCGCGGCTGCACCATGTAGCGGTGCGGCACCGGGTACTGCTGGTCGCGGAAGGCCAGCAGCGCGGCCGCGTCCGTCGGGATCGGCTGGCGGCTCGGCATCGCGTCGAGCTTGAGCTTGTCGTAGACGTGGAACACCGCCGCGGCGCGGCCGCTGTTGCGGAAGACGAGGCGCAGCTTGCCCGTGCGCTCCTGCACCTGCGCCACCACGTTCAGCTCGTAGGGCAGGGCGCGCGACGGCCGGTACCCGGTGGCCTGCGCCGGCAGGCCGCGGCCGGCGGGCGGCGTGATCTGCGGCAGCGCCTGCTGCGCGGCGCGCAGCGCGTCGGCCTCGGCCTTGGTCTTGCGGCCGGCCAGCGTCGGCAGCGGCTCGCGGTTCGGGTTGGCGAAGTTGAAGGCGCTCGTCAGGTCGCCCAGCACCGCGCGGCGGAACGGGGCGATGTTCGGCTCCTTGACGCCGAAACGCGCTTCCAGGAAGCGGATCACCGAGGTGTGGTCGAAGGCCTGCGAGTTGACCCAGCCGCCGCGGCTCCACGGCGAGATCACGTACATCGGCACGCGCACGCCGGGGCCGTAGACGCGGCCGTCCTGGGCGCCGTAGTCGTAGTTGCTGCCGCCCGGCTTGGGCTGGCTCTTGGTGCCCGGGGGCGAGGGGTAGGTGTTGTATTCGTAGGCCAGCTCGGCGGCCGACAGCGTCGTCTTGCCGGCCAGGCTGCCGTCGGGCAGCGGCGCCGGCGCGGCCGGCGAGGGCAGGTGGTCGAAGTAGCCGTCGTTCTCGTCGAAGTTGACGAAGAGCACGGTCTTGCTCCAGACGTCGGGGTTGGCCGTCAGCGCGTCCAGCACCTGCTGGATGTACCAGGCGCCCTGCACCGGGCTGGACGGGCTGGGGTGCTCGGAGTAGGTGGCCGGCGCCACCACCCACGACACCTGCGGCAGCCGGCCGTTCAGGCAGTCCTCGCGGAAGGTCTTGAAGTAGCCGTCGACATCGCCGGCGGTGCCCGGCATCGTGTTGGCCACGCCCTTGTACAGCGGGTTGTGGGCGTCGTCGCTGGCCGGGTCGTAGGCCGGGTAGGGGCCGCCGCTGGTGCCTACCGGCTTGCCCGAGGCCTGGTTGGCGGCGCGGTACTGCTTGAAGCCGACCAGCGAGTTGTCGCCGTAGTTGTCGGGCATGTTCTCGTAGACGATCCAGCTCACGCCGGCGGCCTGCAGGCGCTCGGGGTAGGTCTTCCACTCGTAGCCCACGCTGCCGTCGTCGCTGGGGCTGAAGCCGTCCCACTCGTTGTTCAGCGAGGCCACGCCGGTGCCGCTGGGGCCGTTGGTGCCGGTCCACAGGAACATGCGGTTCGAGTTGGTGCCGGTGTGCATCGAGCAGTGGTAGCCGTCGCAGACCGTGAAGGCGTTGGCCAGCGCGTACTGGAAGGGCATCTCGGCCTCTTCGTAGTACGACATCGAGGCCGTCTTCTTCACCGCCGGCCAGTAGCCGTAGCGCCCGTCCAGCCAGGCCAGCTGGCCGTCGACCCAGCTGTGCGGCGTGCCCGAGACACGCTGCGCGTTGCCCTGGGTCCAGTCCAGGTGGTAGGGCGTCACGGGGTTGCCGCTGGCGTCCAGCTGCTCCCAGACGCTGCGGCCGCCGGGCTGCGGCACCGTGAAGCGGTCGCCGAAACCGCGCGTGCCCTTCAGCATGCCGAAGTAGTGGTCGAACGAGCGGTTCTCCTGCATCAGGATGACCACGTGCTTCACGTCCCGGATCGTGCCGGTCTCGTTGTACGCGGGGATGGCCAGCGCCTTGCGGATGCTGGGCGGGAACGCGCTCAGGGTGGCCGCAGCGATGCCCGATTGGGCTGCGCCCTGGATGAACTTGCGACGGGAGGTGGTCACGTTGGTGAACTCCTGGTTTTTGGATGAAACGCTGCCCGGCACGCGGCCGCGGCAACGGGTTTTCGTCGGCCCCGGCTCGGGCGGCCGGGGCGTGTGCATCCTTGGCGGCGCGGGTGACAGCGGCGTGTCCGGCAGATGCCGGCGGCCGCGGCGCGGGGCCCGTTCCTGGGGCTTGATTCCGGCGGCGTTCTGTGCGGCTGCGGCCTCTTGAATCGGCCGCCTGCCGCCGCCATCTACCCGGTCGGAGGCATCACACGGTGGAGTTCAAGGACTATTACCAGGTGCTGGGCGTGGCCCGTGACGCGACGCAGGACGCGGTCAAGAAGGCCTATCGCAAGCTCGCGCGGCAGTTCCACCCGGACGTCAGCAAGGCGCCCGACGCGTCGGCGCGCATGAGCGAGGTCAACGAGGCCTACGCCGTGCTGTCCGACCCCGAACGCCGCGCCGCCTACGACAAGGTCGGCCGCGGCCACCAGGCCGGCGAACGCTTCACGCCGCCGCCCGACTGGGACGCCGGCTTCGAGTTCCAGGGCCGCGCCCCGGGCGGCGCCAGCGAGTTCGGCGGCGACTTCAGCGACTTCTTCGAGCAGCTCTTCGGCCGCGCCGGCATGCCGCGTGGCGCCGCCCGGCATGGCCGCGGCGGCGCGATGCGCGGCGAGGACCACCACGCCAAGATCGTGCTCGAGCTGGAAGCCGCGCTGCGCGGCGGCGTGCACCGCGTCTCGCTGCGCCAGCCGCAGCTCGGGCCCGACGGTCACGTCGTGCTGGCCGAACGCACGCTGGAGGTGACGCTGCCGCCCGGCGTGCGCCCGGGCCGGCTGGTGCGCCTGGCCGGGCAGGGCGGGCCGGGCCAGCCGCCGGGCGACCTGTTCCTGGAAGTGGTGCTGCACGAGCACCCGCGCTGGCGCGTCGACGGTGCCGACCTCGTCGGCGAGCTGCCGGTCGCGCCCTGGGAGGCGGCGCTGGGCGGCGTGCTGCCGGTGGCGCTGCCCGACGGCAGCACGCTGCAGGTGCGGGTGCCGGCCGGCGCCCAGGCCGGCCAGCGGCTCACGCTGCGCGGCCGCGGCCTGCCGGGCACGCCGCCGGGCGACCTGGATCTCGTCGTGCGCGTCGTGCTGCCCAGCGCGCTGGAGCCGCGGGCGCGCGCGCTGTACGAACGCATGGCGCAGGAGCTGCCGGACTTCGACGCGCGCAAGGTCGCCGCCGCCGAAGCCCAACGCCGTGGTGGAGACGAGCGATGAGCGAGAAGACGCTGCGCCTGCTCGACGAGGCGCTGCTCACCCTGGACGAACTCTGCCGCGCCGCCCCGGTGGCGCCGGGCTGGGTGGCCGAACGCATCGAGGCCGGCTTCGTGCGGCCGGCCGGCGGCGGCCGCGGCGACTGGCGTTTCGACGCCGTCGCGCTGCGCCGCGTGCGCCGCATGGCGCTGCTGGAGCGCGAGTTCGACGCCGTGCCCGAGCTGGCCGCGCTGGTGGCCGACCTGGAAGACGAGATCGCCCGGCTGCGCCGCCGGATGCGGTGAAGGCGCGACACGGCGCGTGACAGAATCGCGCGCCGCCGGCGCTCGCCGGCAACCGCTGATCACCGCCGTGGCCGACACCCCCCCCACCACCTCGCCGGGCTCCGGCCTCGAAGGGCGCGCGCTCGCCTGCCGGCGTGGGCGCCGGCTGCTGTTCGAAGGCGTCGACATCCAGTTGAAGCCCGGCAGCATCACCTGGCTGCGTGGCACCAACGGCAGCGGCAAGACCAGCCTGATGCGCATCCTCGCCGGCCTGTCGACGCCCGAAGCCGGCGAGCTGCTGTGGAACGGCCGCCCGGTGCGCGAAGCCGGCGCCGCCGCGCGCGAGGCGGTGCTCTACATCGGCCACGCCAACGCGATCAAGGACGACCTGACGCTGGGCGAGTCGCTGGCTTTCCTGGGCCGCCTGGGCGGCGTGGCCGACGCCGGCGAGCGCGCCGCCGCGGCGCTGGAGCAGGCGGGTCTGGCCGACCGCCGTGCGGCCGCGGTGCGCACGCTGTCGCAAGGCCAGCGCCGCCGCGGCGCGCTGGCGCGCCTGGCGCTGGACGAACGTGCTCGCACCTGGATCCTGGACGAACCCTATGACGCGCTGGACGCCCAGAGCACCGCGCGGCTGTCGGCACTGCTGCTGGCGCACGCCGCGCGTGGCGGTGCTGTGCTCTTGACCAGCCACCAGGTCGTCGAGCTCGCCGGTGCGGTGGAATACGACCTGGAAACACGACGCGCCCGCAACGCTCGCCGCGGCCGCGTAACGATCTGACAAACATCAAGAAAGCCGCGAAGATCGCGGCACGGCCGGTGCGGCACGGTTAAGGTCTGGACTCGGTCCAGATCGGCCGCCGCGGCGCCCGCCGCGCCACCGCCACAGCGGGTCCGAGACCTTTGCCGAGACGAACCGTGACCGCCTTCTCCCGCTTCCTGCGCCGCGCCGCGGCCCTCGTGCTGATCGCCGCTGTCGCCGCCCCGGCCTTCGCGCTCGACGAAGGCGCCGCCGAGGCCATGGTCCGGCGCAACAACTGCCTGAAGTGCCACGGCGTCGACAAGGACAAGGACGGCCCTTCGTTCCAGAAGACGGCCAAGAAGTACCGCGGCAAGGCCGGCGCCGTCGGCCGTGTGGTCGAGCACCTGACGAGCGGCGAGAAAGCCAAGTTCCCCGACGGCCACGAAGAGGATCACAAGATCGTGCGCGCCGAACGCGCCGATCTGGAGAACCTCGCGCAGTGGATCCTGTCGCGCTGAGGAAGGCCGCTCTTGGCGCTGGATTCCGGTCGACGTCGTTCCCGCTGGCCCTGGGCCGTGCTGCTGCTGGGCATCGTGCTCGGCGCGCTCGGGCTTGCCGGTTCGTCAGTGGCGCTGGACCGCGTCGAGACGCAGGCCTTCTGCACCTCCTGCCACACGATGCAGACGCCGGCGGCGGAGATGAAGTTCTCGCTGCACCACGCCAACCGCAGCGGCGTCGCCGCCCAGTGCGCCGACTGCCACGTGCCGCCCGGCACCGTGGCGCGTGTCTGGCGCCACCTGCAGGCGTCGCGCGAGCTCTGGCACGAGTGGCGGGGCACGATCGCCACGCCCGAGATGTACGAGATGCAGCGCCTGGAGATGGCGCAACGCGAGTGGGCGCGGCTGGAGGCCAACGGCTCGGCCGAGTGCCGCGTCTGCCATTCGTTCGAGGCGATGGCGCCCGACGTGCAGAAGAAGAGCGCCTACGCCCGCCACCAGCGCGCGCAGGCCGAAGGCAAGAGCTGCATCGCCTGCCACAAGGGTGTCGCGCACGAGCTGCCGCGCGAGTGGGTCGACCCCGACGAGGAGGCCTCGTCGCGCCCCGCCGACACGGCTGCGGCGGGGTGACCCCGCGTTTTCCCGGTGACCCAACGCCTCCTTACAATCGCCCGTCCTCAGCGCATGAGCCTCATGGCCCGTCTTCCCCGTCGATCCCGAGCATGAGTTCCGTGTTGCTGGCCACCACGCAGCGTGACCTGCTGCTTGCCGGGCGTCGGCGCATCGAGGCGCTGCTGCCGCTGGGCTTCTTCATCGTCGCCGCGGCGCTGTTCCCGATCGGCGTCGGCCCCGAGCCGCAGACCTTGCGCCAGATCGGCCCCGGCGTCGTCTGGGTCTGCGCGCTGCTGGCGGCGATGCTGTCGGTGACGCAGATGTTCGCCTCCGACCACCAGGACGGTTCGCTCGAGCAGATGCTGCTGGCGCCGCAGCCGCTGGTGATGCTGGTCACCGGCAAGGTGCTGGCGCACTGGCTGACGACGGGGCTGCCGCTGGTCGTCGCCGCGCCGCTGATCGGCCTGCTCTTCGACATGAACGGCCCGGCCATCGCCGCGCTGACGGCCACGCTGCTCGTCGGCACGCCGGTGCTGAGCCTGCTGGGCGCGGTGGGTGCCGCGCTGACGCTGGGCCTGCGCAGCGGCGCCGCGCTCGTCTTCCTGCTCGTGCTGCCGCTGACGGTGCCGACGCTGATCTTCGGCACCGGCGCTGTCGGTGCGGTCGAAAGCGGCCTGTCGCCGTCGGCCCATTTCTCCCTGCTCGGCGCGGTGCTGATCCTCACCGCACTCGGCGCGCCGCCGGCCACCGCCGCGGCGCTGCGCATCTCGCTCGACTGATCCCTCGGACCATGACCCAACGCCTGCGCTGGTCGACCTTTTCCGCGCCTTCGCGCTTCTATTCGATGGCCGGCCGCCTCGTGCCCTGGTGCTGGGCGGTGACGGTGCTGTTCGCCATCGCCGGCCTGTACGTCGGTTTCGGCATCGCGCCCACCGACTTCCAGCAGGGCGACGCCTACCGGATCATCTTCATCCACGTGCCGGCGGCCTGGATGTCGATGGTGATCTACCTCGTGATGGCCTTCTTCGCCGCCGTCGGCTGGGCGATGAACGCGCGCATGGCGTCGATGTACGCCCGGGCGCTGGCGCCCACCGGCGCGATGTTCACCTTCCTCGCGCTGTGGACCGGCGCGCTGTGGGGCAAGCCGACCTGGGGCACCTGGTGGGTCTGGGACGCGCGCCTGACCTCCGAGTTCATCCTGCTGCTGCTGTATTTCGGCTACATCGCGCTCACCGAAGCCATCGACGACGCGCGCCGCGCGGCCAACGCCGGGGCGCTGCTGGCCATCGTCGGCGCGGTCAATGTGCCGATCATCTATTTCTCGGTGAAGTGGTGGAACACGCTGCACCAGGGCGCCACCATCAGCATGACCGCCGCGCCGAAGATGGCCTCGACCATGCTGACGGCCATGCTGCTGATGACGGTGGCCTGCTGGGCCTACAGTTTCGCCGTCGTGTTCACGCGCGCCCGCGCCATCGTGCTGGAGCAGGAGTCGGACACCGATTGGGTCCGCTCGCTGACCGGCGCTCGTTGAGGGACCTCTGATGTACTGGAACTCCTGGGACGAATTCCTCGCCATGGGCGGCTACGGCCTCTATGTCTGGGGCTCCTACGGCGTGATGCTGGCCGTGATGCTGGCCGAGTCGCACCTGGCCGAGCGCCGCCGGCGCCAGGCCTTCGCGGCCGCGCGTGACGGGGGCGAACAATGAAGCCGCGCCACAAACGCGCCGCGATCGCGCTGGGCGTGCTGGCCGCCGTCGGCGCCGCCGCGGCGCTGGTGCTCAACGCCTTCAACAGCAACCTCGTGTTCTTCTACACGCCGACCCAGGTCGCGACCAAGGAAGCGCCCGAGGGCCGCACCTTCCGCATCGGCGGCATGGTGCGCGAAGGCAGCGTCGTGCGCGACGGCGTGATGGTGCGTTTCGTCGTCACCGACACCGCCCAGGACGTGCCGGTGCGCTTCGAAGGCGTGCTGCCCGACCTGTTCAAGGAAGGCAAGGGTGTCGTCGCCCAGGGCCAGCTCGGCGCCGACGGCGTGTTCACCGCGCGCGAGGTGCTCGCCAAGCACGACGAGAACTACATGCCGCCCGAGGCCGCCGACGCCGTGCAGCGCGCGGAGAAGATGAAACACAGCGCCGACACGCTGGCCACCGGAGACGCCAAGTGATCCCCGAACTCGGCCATCTGCTGCTGTTCTTCGCGCTCGCCGTCTCGCTGGTGCTGGGCGTGCTGCCGATCGCCGGCGCCCACAAGGGCCGCGGCGACTGGATGGCGCTGGCGCGCCCGCTGTCGGGCTGGCTGGCGCTGCTGGTCTTCGCCGCCTACGTGCTGCTGACGGTGTCGTTCCTGCGCCATGACTTCTCGGTCGCCTACGTCGCGCAGAACTCCAACTCGGCGCTGCCGGTGATCTACCAGATCGCCGCGGTCTGGGGCGGCCACGAAGGTTCGCTGCTGCTGTGGGTGCTGATGCTGGTCGGCTGGACGGTGGCCGTGGCGCTGTTCAGCCGCTCGCTGCCGCTGGCCTTCGTCGCGCGCATCCTGGGCGTGATGGGCCTGGTGGCCGCGGGCTTCCTGCTGTTCATGCTGCTGACCAGCAACCCCTTCGACCGCCTGATCCCGGCGGTGGCCGACGGCCGCGACCTGAACCCGCTGCTGCAGGACCCGGGCATGATCTTCCACCCGCCGGCGCTGTACATGGGCTACGTCGGCTTCTCGGTGGCCTTCGCCTTCGCGATCGCGGCCCTGCTGGGCGGCAACCTCGACGCCGGCTGGGCGCGCTGGACGCGGCCCTGGACGACCTGGGCCTGGATCTTCCTCACCTTCGGCATCGCGCTGGGCTCCTGGTGGGCCTACAACGAGCTCGGCTGGGGCGGCTGGTGGTTCTGGGATCCGGTCGAGAACGCCTCGTTCATGCCCTGGCTGGTGGGCACGGCGCTGATCCACTCGCTGGCGGTGACCGAGAAGCGCGGCGGCTTCAAGGTCTGGACGGTGTGGCTGGCGATCGCGGCGTTCTCGCTGTCGCTGCTGGGCACCTTCCTCGTGCGCTCGGGCGTGCTGTCCTCGGTGCACGCCTTCGCCACCGACCCGCGCCGGGGCCTGTTCATCCTCGTCTTCCTGGTGCTGGTGATCGGCACGTCGCTGGCGCTGTTCGCCTGGCGCGCGCCCAAGGTCGGCCTGGGCCAGCGTTTCGGGCTGCTCTCGCGCGAGTCGCTGCTGCTGGTCAACAACATGGTGCTGACGGTGGCCACCGGCGCGGTGCTGCTGGGCACGCTGTACCCGCTGTTCCTGGACGCGCTGGGCATGGGCAAGATCTCGGTCGGCCCGCCGTACTTCGACACCGTCTTCGGCCTGCTGATGGCGCCGCTGGTGCTGGTGCTGGGCTTCGGCCCGCTGACACGCTGGAAGCGCGACGAACTGGGCCCGCTGCTGCGCCGCATGGTGCTGCCGGCGGCGCTCACGCTGGGCGCCGCACTGGCCACCGGCTGGGCCGCGGGCCGCATCTCGGCGGCCACCACGGGCGGCCTGGCGATGGCCTACTGGATCCTGTTCTCGACGCTGGTCGACCTGCGCCATCGGCTGTGGCCGGCCGGCGCCCAGGCGGGGCAGCTGCTGCACCGTGCGCGCCTGATCCCGCGCGCCGTGGTCGGCATGATGCTGGCCCACCTGGGGGTCGGCGTCTTCGCCTTCGGCGTCGCGATGGTCAACACCTACGAGACCGAACGCGACGTGAAGATGGCCCCCGGCGACACCACCTCGATGGGCGGCTACACCTTCACGATGAAGGAAGTGCGCGAGGTCCAGGGGCCGAACTTCGTCGCCGCCGAGGGCCTCATCGAGATCACGCGCGACGGCCAGCCGGTGGGCACGCTGGCGCCGCAGAAGCGCATCTACCTCGTGCAGCAGATGCCGATGACCGAGGCCGCCGTGCACGGCAACCTCTGGCGCGACCTGTACGTGTCGATGGGTGAACAGATCGAAGGCGGCGCCTGGGTCGTGCGCGTGCACTACAAGCCCTTCGTTTCCTGGATCTGGGGCGGCTGCCTGCTGATGATGGCCGGCGGCCTGCTCGCCGCGGCCGACCGCCGCTACCGCGTGCGCCAGGCCGCCCCGGCCGGCGCGGCGCGTTCCGCTTCCGTCGAGAGCCACGCATGAACCGTTTCCTCTGGCCGCTGGTGGCCTTCCTGGTGCTGGTCGGCTTCCTCGCCGTCGGCCTGGGCCTGAACCCGCGCGAGGTGCCGTCGCCGCTGATCGACAAGCCGGCACCCGAGTTCCGCACGACGCTGCTGCACGAGCCCGAGCGCAGCCTCGGCAAGCAGGATCTCGTCGGCAAGGTCTGGATCCTCAACGTCTGGGCTTCGTGGTGCGTCGCCTGCCGCGAGGAGCACCCGGTGCTCGTCGAGTGGACGAAGAAGGCCGGCGTGCCGGTCTACGGCCTGAACTACAAGGACGAGCCGGGCGCCGCCAAGCAGTGGCTGCAGCGCCTGGGCGACCCGTACACGGCGTCCTTCGTCGACCGCGACGGCCGCATCGGCATCGACTTCGGCGTCTACGGCGTGCCCGAGACCTTCGTCGTCGACAAGAGCGGGGTCATCCGCTACAAGCACATCGGCCCGGTGACGCCCGAAGCGCTGCGCGACACGATCGAACCGCTGGTGAGGAAACTCAATGGCTGAGCGCTTCACCGCCTGGGCGCGGCGTCTCGCGCTCGTGCTGGCCTGCAGCGCCGGCCTGGCGGCCCAGGCCGCCGAGGCGCCGCCGGTGGCCGAGGACCCGGTCGTCGAGGCACGCATGATCAAGCTCGCCGAGGAGCTGCGCTGCCTGGTCTGCCAGAACGAGACCATCGCCGCCTCGCACGCCGACCTCGCCGTGGACCTGCGCCAGCAGATGCGCGAGATGCTTCACAAGGGCATGAGCGAGGACGACATCCGCGGCTACATGACCGAGCGCTACGGCGACTTCGTTCTCTACAAGCCGCCGTTCAAGCCCGAGACCGCGCTGCTGTGGGTCGGCCCGCCGGTGCTGCTGGCACTGGCGCTGGCGGCCCTGTTCATCACCTTGCGCCGGCGCCAGCGTGCCGCGCCCGAGGCCTTCGATCCCGACACCCCCGACGATGATGACGAACCCCGCCTCCCTCGATGAGCTCAAGCGCCAGCTCGCCGAGCTGGACGAACTGAGCCGCCAGGGAGTGCTGACCGGCGATGCCGCGCGCAGCGCCCGCGAAGACCTGGAACGCCGCATCGTCGCCGCCGTCACCGCGCAGGGCGCGGCCGGCTCCGGTGCTGCCGCCGCTGCCCCCGAGCCGGTGCCGCGCGTGCCGCGAAAGCTCGCGCTGGCGATTGCCGCCTTCGTGCTCGTCGCCGGTGCCGCCGGCTACGCGGTGCATGGCGACTGGCCGGGCTGGAAGGTCGGCCCGCCCGACCCGGCGCTGCGCGAGCAGACCGCCGCGGCGCAGGACGGTGCGCCCAGCCAGCAGCAGATCGAGGGCCTGGTCGGCGTGCTCGAGGAGCGGCTGAAGCAGGAGCCCGGCGATACGCAGGCCTGGCAGATGCTCGGCCGCACCTACGCCGCGCTGGGCCGCGCCGACGAGGCGCTGAAGGCCTATCGCAAGGTGAGCGAACTCAAGCCCGGCGACGCCCAGGCGCTGGCCGACCTGGCCGACGCCATCGGCATGGCCAACAACCGTTCGCTGGACGGCGAACCCGAGAAGCTGATCGCCCAGGCGCTGAAGGCCGATCCGGACAACGTCAAGGCGCTGGCGCTGGGCGGCACGATCGCCTTCAACCGCGAGCAGTATCCGAAGGCGGTCCAGCTGTGGGAGCGGGCGATCCGCAACGCCGGCCCGACGGGCGAGTTCGCCCAGCAGCTGCAAGGCGCGGTCGACGAAGCGCGCAAGCGCGGCGGCATGCCGTCGGCCCCGCCGGTGGCCCAGGCCGCGCCGCAGGCGCCGGCCGTGCCGGCCAGTGCCGGCGCCGCGGCCGCCGCGGGTGCCGTGATCACCGGCCGCGTCGAGCTGGCGCCGGCGCTGCGCGAGCGCATCGCCCCGGGCGACACGGTCTTCGTCTTCGCACGCCCGGCCGAGGGTTCGCGCATGCCGCTGGCCATCGTCAAGCGCACGGCCGCCGAGCTGCCGTTCGAGTTCACGCTCGACGACAGCCAGGCGATGACGCAGGAGATGCGGCTGTCGATGCAGAAGAACGTCATCGTCGGCGTGCGCGTCAGCAAGACCGGCGACGCGATGCCCAAGGCCGGCGACCTGCAGGGCACGAGCCAGCCGGTGGCCGTCGGCAGCCGGGGCCTGCGCCTGGTCATCGACGAGACCGTCAAATGACGAAGGCCCGCCGGTGGCGGGCCTCGTGAACGAGGAAGGCCCGCTCCGGCGGGCCTTCGTGCGTCAGACCGTCTCGAGCACCGGCCGCGGCGCGGCCGGCGTCGGCGCGGCGAGGAAGTTGTCGAGCTCGTTGAAGAACGGGCGCGGCACTTCGAAGTACGGCATCGCGCCGGTCGGGTAGACCGAGAAGCGCCAGTTCGGCTTGCCGGCGACGATGGACATCGCGCGGTAGTCGGTGAAGTCGCCGAGCACGCCGTGGCTGGCCCAGACCGGCTGCGCGATCGACTCGTAGACACGCTGGATGTCGGCGCTGAACAGATTGCCGGCCAGGAAGGCCAGCGGCGCGAAGCGGGCGCCGGGCTGGCGCGCGGTGGCCACGCAATAGGCCCACAGCGTTTCGTCGATGCGCTTGCTGCCCCAGGTGCGTTCGAGGAAGTAGCGCACGACGCCGGGGCGCGTCAGCAGCCGGTACAGCGGGTCGGACCAGAGCTTCGCCGTCAGCAGCCGGTGCAGCCAGGGCTTGCCCAGCGTGCTGCCGTCGGGCCCGCGCAGCGTGCGCGTGCCGCTGAAGCCGGTGGGGCTGACGAGCGCGACGCGGCCGAAGGCCTGCGGTGCTTCGAGCGCGGCGCGGGCGACGAACTCGCAGCCCAGCGACACGCCGAGCACGTCGACCGGGCCGGGGCCGCAGCGTTCGCGGATCGGCCCGAGCATCGCCAGCACGGCGTCGGTCATCAACTTCGGGGTGTAGTCGCGGTCGCTGCGCTCGCTGCTGCCGAAACCCGGCAGGTCGAGCGCGAAGACCGTGCGGCCCTGGGCCGCGTGCTCGAAGATCGGGCGCACGTCGGCCGCCGAGCCGGCGGCGTTGACGCTGTGCACCAGCAGCAGCGGGCGGCCGCGGCCGGCGACGTAGTAGCCGAGGTCACCCAGCGTCCGGTGCTCGCCGGCCAGGGCCGGCGGCAGCGGGGTGTGCGGGGCGGCGGAGGGGGGCGAGGTGTGCTTGTCCATGGCCTCATCGTCGCCCGAAGCGCGGTCTCGCGCGGTCGGTCCGGCGCGCAGCCCCGTGTAGGACAGGGGCTCGCGTGAATCCTCAACGCCCGCGGGGGTCGTCGCGGCGCGGGAACCAGTGTTCGATCAGCGCCGCGGCGCGGTCGCGCCCGCCGATGCCGAAGGCCAGCGCGAGCGCGAACACGATGCCGGTCAGCAGGATCAGGAAGGTCTGCTGCACCAGGCCGCCGCCGATGTCCAGGTGGTCGATGGCGATCAGCAGCACGAAGGTGACGATCGCGTACTGGACGATGCGCGCCAGGATCTCGGCGTCGCCGATGCCCGAGGCGCGGCACCAGGCCAGCACCGACTGGCCGACGAACCGCGCGAAGTACAGGCCGAAGACCAGCACCAGCAGCGCCACCAGCAGCCGCGGCAGGAACAACAGCACGCGCGACAGCAGCTCGGTGACCTGCGACAGCCCGAGGCCGTTGAACGCCACCACCAGCGCGCCCAGCAGCACGAGCCAGAAGACGATCAGCGCGAACAGGTCGCTGGTCGTCTTGTCGGTGCCGCCCTGCTGCAGGAAACCGTCGAAGCCGGCACGTTCGGTCAGCACGTGGAAGTTCAGCGCCTTCAGCGCCCGCCCGGTGGCGTAGCGCGCGGCCTTGGCGAGCAGCCAGCCGGCCACCGCGATGGCCAGCGCGATGCCCAGCCGCGGCAGGAAGGCGCCCGCCTGCGCGAGCAGCGTGCGCAGCGGATCGAAGGCGAGGTCCAGGGTGTCCATGGGAATCTCCGTCTACGGGCCGAGCCGGCGGGCGAGCGTCGCCAGCGCGGCCAGCGGGGCGGTGGCGCCGGCGGGGCGGCGCCGCAGTTCGTCGTGCAGTTCGTGCAGCGCGGCCTCGATCTCGAACAGCGCGAGCGTCGAGGCCGGGCCTTCGATGGCGTCGCGGCCGGCGACGAGCCCCAGCGCCAGCGCCCGTTCGGCATAGGTCTGCACGAAGGTGCGGCGCAGTTCGTCGGCCCAGGCGTCGGCCAGCGCCTCGCGGCGCCGGTTCTCGGCCTCGGTGTGGGCGCCACGCTGCAGCGCCGCGACACGCACCTGGTCCAGCGAGTGCAGCAGCCCGGCAGCGTCGCGCAGCGGCGACTGGCGCGCCCGGCGCTCGGCCGCGGGCAGCGTGGCGTCGCCTTCGAAATCGGCGAGCACGAAGTCCTCGTGCACCAGCAGCACCTCCTGCAGCCGCAGCGCGCCGTGGATGCGGATCTTGGGCCCGCCGGCGCCATGGGCGGCGCAGGCCGACAGCGTGTCGCGCAGCGCCGGTTCGGCGGCGGCCAGGCGGCGCGCCAGCGCCTGCTGGGCCGAGGGCAGGCGCGGCGCCGCGTCGGCCAGCAGCGCCAGCGTGGTGTGCGCGAGCTGCGTGGCCGTGGCGGCCCAGCGGCGCAGGTCCTCGGGCTGCAGCAGCTCGGGGTCGAAGGCCGGGTCATCGCGGCGTTGCGACAGCGCCTCGTGCAGCGCGGCGACACGTTCGGCCAGCGCGCGCACGCGCGCCAGCAGCCCGCCTTCGGCCGCGCCGACGGACTCGGCCGGCGCCGGCGCGGCACGTTCGAGATGGCGCGTGAGCTGCATCAGCGCGAAGTCCCAGGCGTTGCCCTGGTGCACCACCCAGGGCTGCAGCACCGCCAGCGTCGACACCGTGCCGTCGGCCGCGACGTGCTCGACATGGCCCACCGGCACGACGGCGTGCTCGAAATGCGCCACCTCGCGCAGCTGGCGGCCCATCTCGACCTCGACGTTGATGCCCGGCCGCAGCCGGCGCAGCAGCTTGACGAACAGGCGGTCGCCGAGCTGCAGCGTCGTGTTGCGGCCCTGGGGCACGGCGCGCACCGGCAGCGTGTCGAGCTCGGCGGTGATGGTGTCGGCGTCGAAGCCGCGCAGCGCGACGAAACGGATCTGGCCGCCGCCGGACGCCGGCAGGCTGCGCCCGGCGGCGACCGCGGCCACCAGCGCGCGGCAGAAGGCCTCGTCGCCGCCGGCGTCGCCCAGCAGGCCGACGCGCGCCTGCATGCGTGCCTTGGCCAGCGCCGCGGGCCCGAGCTGGCCGAGCCGGCCCTGGTCGGCCTCGTCGTCCTCCCAGGCCACGGCCAGCGGCGAGAACCAGCGTGCGTCCTCGTGCGGGCCGCCGCGGGTGTCGACCAGCGCCAGCAGCCATTCGCGCCCGTCCTGGGCCAGCGTCGCGTGCTCGGCGATGCGCGCCTGCGCCGGCGGCTCGCCGGCGTCGAACCAGCGCTGGCGCGCCAGATGCGGCGGCAGCAGCTCGTCTTCCAGCTGCGCCAGCGTCTTGCCGGCCATCGCGATGCGCCAGGGCACGACACGGTCGCGGAAGAAGCTGTTCCAGCCGTCGAACATCACCAGCACCGGCAGGTGCTCGACCGGGCGGCGGTCGGCGTGCCAGTCGGGCGGCGCGGCGTCGGTGGCCAGGCGGAACCAGAAGAAGCCGTGGCCGGCCAGCGTCAGCAGGTAGGGCAGCTCGCCGATCGGCGGGAAGGCGGTGTGCGCGCCCATCTCGACCGGCACGCGGCCCTTGTAGCGCGCCAGGTCCAGCTCCACCGGCTGCGGCGCGCCACCGAGGTTGGCGACGCAGAGCACGACCTCGTCGCCCAGTTCACGCAGGTAGGCCAGCACCTTGCGGTTGCCCGGGTGCAGCATGCGGATGCGGCCGCGGCCGAAGACCTGGGTCGAACGCCGGATCGCCAGCATGCGCCGCGTCCAGTTCAGCAAGGACGAGGCGTCGCGGCTCTGGGCCTCGACGTTGACGGCCTCGAAGCCGTAGACCGGATCCTGGATCGGCGGCAGGTACAGGCGCTGCGGGTCGGCGCGCGAGAAGCCGCCGTTGCGGTCGCTGGTCCACTGCATCGGCGTGCGCACGCCGTCGCGGTCGCCGAGGAAGATGTTGTCGCCCATGCCGATCTCGTCGCCGTAGTACAGCACCGGCGAGCCCGGCATCGACAGCAGCAGGCTGTTCATCAGCTTGATGCGCTCGGCGTCGTTCTCCAGCAGCGGCGCCAGGCGCCGGCGGATGCCCAGGTTCAGGCGCGCACGCGGGTCGGCGGCGTACATCGAGTACATGTAGTCGCGCTCGCGGCTGGTGACCATCTCCAGCGTCAGCTCGTCGTGGTTGCGCAGGAAGATGGCCCACTGGCACTGCGGCGAGATGTCCGGCGTCTGCTGCAGGATCTCGACGACGGGGTGGCGATCCTCCTGCGCGATGGCCATGTACATGCGCGGCATCAGCGGGAAGTGGTAGGCCATGTGGCATTCGTCGTCGTCGCCGAAGTACTCGCGCACGTCCTCGGGCCACATGTTGGCCTCGGCCAGCAGCAGCTTGCCGGGGTACTTGGCGTCCAGGCGGTGGCGGATCTCCTTGATGACTTCGTGCGTCTCGCGCAGGTTCTCGTTGCTCGTGCCTTCGCGTTCGATGAGGTAGGGGATGGCGTCGAGGCGGAAGCCGTCGACGCCCTGCTCGAGCCAGAACTCCATGATCCCGAACACCGCCTCGCGCACCGCGGGGTTGTCGAAGTTCAGGTCGGGCTGGTGGCTGAAGAAGCGGTGCCAGAAGTACTGGCCGGCGACTTCGTCGTAGGTCCAGTTGGACTTCTCGGTGTCGGTGAAGATGATGCGCGTGCCGGCGTAGCGCGTCGGGTCGTCGCTCCAGACGTAGAAGTCGCGCTCGGGCGAGCCCCGCGGCGCGCGGCGTGCACGCTGGAACCACGGGTGCTGGTCCGAGGTGTGGTTGACGACGAGTTCGGTGATCACACGCAGCCCGCGTGCATGGGCCTCGGCCACCAGCCGGGCGACGTCGGCGGCCGTGCCGTAGGCCGGGTTCACGGCCATGAAGTCGGCGACGTCGTAGCCGTCGTCGCGCTGCGGCGAGGGGTAGAAAGGCAGCAGCCAGATCGTGTTGACGCCGAGGTCGCGCACGTAGTCCAGCTTGGCGATCAGCCCGGGGAAGTCGCCGATGCCGTCGCCGTCGCTGTCGGCGAAGGCCTTGATGTGCAGTTCGTAGATGACCGCGTCCTTGAACCACAGCGGATCCAGCGCCGGAGCGGCGGTGTCGGCAGGCGGCTGGGTCTGGGAGGCGGGGATGGCGCTGAGGTCTTCGCCCTTCATGGTCCTCTTGGCGGGTACGACATCGGGCCTGGTGGCACGGCCCGCCGCCGACCGTAACCGATCGGCGCAGCGCGGGCGAAATCCTCCGGCGGGGGAGGGGGCTTAGCCTCAGCGGCAGAGGCGGTAGGGGCCGCGGTCCAGGTGCAGATGGTCGGCATGGGCGTGGTTGTAGTCCGGGCCGAACACGCCGTCGAAGAAGCCGCAGGCGCCGGCGTGCAGCTCGTGCAGGAAGGCGGCCTCGGCGCCGCCGGCCGTCCAGTGGGCCAGGACACGCACGCGGCGGCCGTCGGCCAGCACGACACCGGCGAGGTCCAGCGCGTCGGCGCGTGCATGCCGGCTCCAGGCGCCGGCCTCGCGACCGTAGACGCGGCGGCAGGCATAACTGCCGAAGTGCTCCAGCCGCCGCACCGGCACGCCGAAGTGGCGTTGCGCCGCCGGCTGCAGCACGTGACGCTCCCACAGCGCCAGCGAGGCGGCGGCGCGGCAGGACAGCAGCGTCGGCGCCAGCACCGTGCCCGCGGTGCGGCGCAGCAGCACGGCGTCGTCGAAGCCGCAGCCTTCGGGGCCCGCGCGCGGCGACTGGGCCTTGGCGTCGAACCCGGCCGCGGCGACGAAGGCTCGGCAGGCGCCGGGCTCCTGCTCCAGCCGCGACAGCTTGTGCCGCGTGAGCCAGCCCGGCGCCTCTTCCAGCGCCAGCGGCGCCCAGGGGTTGTGCTGGTCGGGGATCGACCACAGCCGCCCGTGCGACAGCGCGAGCGCCAGCAGTGCGGCCAGGACGAGGACGGACCAACGCATGGCCGTCGGACGCCGGCCGCGGCGCCGGGTTCCGCAGCCCCCCGCGCGGCAGCGGGACAATCGGACCATGCCTTGCGTCCCCCAAGCCTTGTTGTTCGACGTCGGCGGCGTGCTGATCGACGTCGATTTCGCCCGCGTGCTGAGCGCCTGGGCGCCGTTGTCGGCGCTGCCCCCCGACGAACTGCGGCGGCGTTTCGCGGCCGACGAACCGTATCGCCGCCACGAACGAGGCGAACTCGTGTCCGAGGCCTACTTCGCGCATCTCGCCGACACGCTGCAGCTGGCGGCGACCCCGGCGCAGGTCGAAGCCGGCTGGAACACGATCTTCGGCCCGGAGATCGTCGCGACGCGGCGGCTGCTCCAGCAGGCGTCGCGGCGGCTGCCCTGTCACCTGTTCTCCAACACCAACGCCAGCCACGCGCGCGAGTGGCTGCGGCGTTATCCGGAGCTGGTGGCCAGCGTCGAGCGCATCTTCCTGTCGCACGAGATGGGCTTGCGCAAGCCCGAGCCGGCGGCTTTCGCCTACGTCTGCGACTCGCTGGGGCTGGCGCCGCAGGGCGTGCTGTTCTTCGACGACCTGGCGGAGAACGTCGCCGCGGCGCGCGAGGCCGGCCTGCAGGCGGTCGTGGCGGGCTCGCCGGGCGACGTCGAGGCGGCGCTGCTCGCCGCCCGGCTGATCTGACTCACCAGCCCCAGAAGATCATCGTCCAGCTCGCGGTGGCCAGCGCCAGCGGCAGCGTGTAGAGCGCGGTCGCCGCCAGACGAGTGGCCGTCGGGGGGCTGCCGCGCGCCACAAGCCGCCAGCCCAGCCACAGCGACCACAGCGCCGCGCCGCCCAGCAGCAGCGCACGTGCGGACCCGACGCCCGGCGGAACCCAGCCTTCGGCGCGCAGCTGCGTCAGCGTCGTCATCGACAGCCCGAGGAACAGCCCGGCGCCGGCGATCGGCACCAGCCCCATCGCCAGCGACGCCCAGTCGATGCCCCCGGCCAGCCGCGCCGAGGCACGCAGCGCGGCCCAGCCGAGCACGCCGGTGACGAGCGCGTAGACGCCGATGTAGCCGCAGACCAGCAGCCCGTCGAGCCAGGTGAAGGCATCGTTGACCTCGGGGTAGTGCGTCAGCAGCCACCACGGCGCGTTGTCCTGCAGCAGGAGGAAGGCGTCGCGCTCGATCAGCCAGGTGGCCGCGGCCTGGCGGGCGGTGGTGAACCAGGGGCTCACGCTCCACTGGAAGGCACCGACGGCCACGCCCAGCGTGCCGAAGACGAGCAGCAGCGCCAGTGCGAAGTCGCGGCGCGAGGGCTTGGCGGCCAGCACCTCCTGGCTCGGCGAACGCGCGGCCAGTTCGATCGCGTCGCGGTGGCCGCTGCAGCGTCCGCAGGCGTGGCAGTCGGAGGCGCCGGTCATGTGGCGAAGGTCCACCAGCGGCGCGCAGTCCACGCGCGGCGGCGGGCCCGGGTAGGTTTTCCAGGCCGCTTCGTCGACGCGGTAATGGAACGGCGCGATCTTGGCCAGCAGCGCGAAGACGCCGCTGACGGGGCAGAGGTAGCGGCACCAGACGCGTTTTTCGCGGCCCCAGACGAAACCGACGCCGGCGGCCAGCAGCGTCGAGCCGCCGAGGATCAGCAGCGCCGGTGCGGCGTACTGGTAGACGCTGACCAGCTGACCGTAGACCGTCGTGCAGACGAAGGCCACCACCGGCCAGCCGCTCCAGCGCACCCAGCGCGGGATCGTGCGCCCCAGGCCGTGGCGGCTGGCGAACTCGGTCACCGCGCCTTCGGGGCAGAACACACCGCACCAGACGCGGCCGAAGAGCACGGTGCTGAGGATCACGCCCGGCCACCACAGGCCCCAGAAGGCGAACTGCGCCGCCAGCGTCAGGTTGGAGACGATGCTCGCGCCGGTGGGGGGCAGCGGCAGGAACACCGGCACCACCACCAGCGCGGCGTAGAACACGACGACGAACCACTGGACGGCGAGCACCCAGCGGCGGTGGCGGCGCAGCGCGTCGCCGATGCGCGCCAGCCGCGTCCTGCGCGGCCGGGCCATGAAGCGGATCGGGACGGCGGCCGTCATCGCGCCGGGCTCAGGCGGTGCGCGGCGCCGCGCCGCGGCGCAGAGCCCAGATCGTCGCGCTCCAGAACACGAGGTAGCCGATCAGCACCGTGGCCGACGGGCGGGCGCGGTAACCCAGGAAGTCGGCGAGCACGCGGCCGATGCCGCGGCCGTCGTCCAGCAGGCCGGAGCTGTCCCAGACCGGGTCGATGAGCGGCGGGATCCAGTCCATGCCGATCATGCGGTCCAGGCCACCGGCCAGCAGCGCGGCGGCGATCAGCAGCAGCAGCACTTCGCTGATCCCGAACAGCACGCGGTAGCTGAGGAACCGTGCGCCGCGTGCGATCAGCCACGCGGTGGCGGCGGCGAGCACGAAACCCGCGGCGGCGGCAACGGCGTTGGCGGCGAGTGCCGAACCGCCCGACTCCAGTCCCAGGCCGTAGAGGAAGACCACGGTCTCGGCACCTTCGCGTGCGACGGCGAAGGCGGTCACGAGGCCGACCCCCAGCGCACCGGAGGCCTGGCCGGCCTGGCGCTCCAGTTCGCGCTTCATGCCGCGGCCGTGGCGGCGCATCCACAGCACCATCTGCACGATCAGCGCGGCGGCGGTGAAGACCATCACGACCTGGAACACCTCCAGCGCCTGGCCTTCAAGTTCGCTCTGCACCGCGAAGGTCGCGGCGCCCAGCGCGGCGGCCAGCAGCAGGCCGCCGGCGGCGCCCAGCCACAGGCCGCGGCGCAGCGGCGCGGGGTCGGGCTGGCGCGAGATCCAGGCCAGCAGCACGCCGATGACGAGCATCGCCTCGAGGCTTTCGCGCCAGACGACGATCAGGGCATTCAACATGAGAACGATTCTCGCTCCTGCTGGAGCGTCATTTCGCGACGATGGTCATGCCTGGCTGGTCCAGGTGGAACTCGTCGATGAAGTGGTAGCTGCCGGGGCGCAGCGGGTGGATGACGACGAAGGAGTTGGCGCCGGGGCCGAGCACCTTCTCGACCCGCAGGTCCAGGTTCTCGAACTCCGACGGGCCGGGGCCTTCATTGCGGATCGTCAGCTTGATCTTCACGCCCGCCGGCACTTCCAGGCGCGCCGGATCGATGCGGCCGTTCTTGATGACGACGGGGTAGGTGGCCAGGCCCTGGGCGGCCGCGGCACCCGCCCCGAGGGCGAGCACCGCGGCCAGGGCCGCACGGCGCGAGACGCGGGCGGCCACGGCGATCAGAACCCGAGCGTGGCGCGCAGGCCGAAGGCCTTGACGTCGCCGGCGCCGTCGTCGCCGCCCGGACGCGAGATCCACTGGAAGTCCGGCGTCAGCGCGATCTGATCGTTGACGTGGTAGCGGTAGTAGATCTCCGCGACCCGTTCGCTGCCGCTGGCGGCATAGCCGAACACCGTGCCGTCGGCACTGGCGCGACGGTAGTCGTCGCTGGTGCGCAGCAGGCCGGCGGCCAGGCCCAGGCCGTCGGCGGCGCGGCCCCAGACGTTGCCGGAGAGCTCGGCGCCCAGCGTCAGCGCGCGGCCGAAGGCGGCCGTGCCCGAGCGGCGGTGGCCGTAGCGGCCGAACAGCGTCAGGTCGTCGGTCACGCGCTGGTCGACCGACAGGCCCCAGCCGGTGTGCGCGTCCTCGTTGCCGTCCAGGTCGCTTGCGCGGCCGTTGCGCCAGCCGTAGACGCGGTAGTTGCCGGGCAGGCCGTCGAAGAAGCGCGTCGAGTACTCCAGCTGGCCGATGACGAAGGGCTTGCCCAGCGACCCCGAGAAGTTGGTCGCCGGCCCCGAGCCGAACACCGCCAGCGAGGCGCTCCAGATGCCGGCCTTGTCCTGCTCGTTGACGTAGGCCGCGCGCACGCCCGGCGTGAAGCCGTAGGCGTCGACACCGGCGTCGCCGCCCGAGTCGAGCATCGGGTTGTGGACGAAGGCGTTGTTCAGGAAGAGCGCGGTCTCGTCGTCGGCGGCGGCGTTCTGGTCGAAGAACACGAAGGGGTCGATCTTGCCGACCGTGAACTCCAGGCGCTGGCGCGAGTACGCCTTGTAGCCGTCGAAGGGCAGCGGCACGTTCAGCTGGTACCAGGCCTGCGCGAGCACCGCGAAGGAGGAGTCGGGGTCGTTGACGCCGGCGACCTGGAAGGTCGAGGAGTTGGTCGTGCTCGTGTAGGTCGGGCGCAGGCCGACGCCGTCGCCCTGGCCGAAACGCAGCTGGGCGTAGATCGTGCCCTCGGCCTGTCCGATCTCGCCGCCGGGCAGCGTGACGGCGATGTCGCCGCGGTAGTTCAGGCGCGACTCGCGATCGCCCGACTCCGTGCCGGCGCCGTTGACCTGCTGTGCCACGGCGACCAGGCCGCCTTCGACCGTGATGCCCTCCAGGGCCTCGATCTGGCGCGTCTGCTTCTGCATCGACAGCGTCTGCGTCTCGACCGCCTTCAGGCGCGTGACGAGCTCGGGCTCGTTCTCGCTCAGGCGTTCGCTCAGCAGCGCCTTGTCGGTGGCGGTCTGGGCTTCCTCCAGCGCCTTGACGCGGGCCTCGATCGGGGCGGCCTTGGGCGCGGTGGCGGAGAGTTCGGTGACCTTCTTCTCGAGCTCCTGGTTGCGCTGCTCGAGCTGGCCGAAGCGTGTGGCCAGTTCACGCAGCTGGGCCTTGAGCTGCTCGATCTCGCTGCCGGCTGCCTGGGCACCGCCGGCCAGGCCGGCCAGCGTCAGTGCGGCAACGAGCCGGGCGTTGCGCAACGCGAACCCGTGTCTCGGGGGCAGGCTGGACATGGTTCAGTACCCGCCCTTCTTGCCGATGCCGGCGTAGGTGAAGTCCCATTCGACGCTGAAGGTCTTGAACCACGGGCGCACGCCGGTCTCGCGGTCGGTGTGGCGGCCGTAATGGGGCGACAGCGGGTTCTCCTTCGCGTTGGGCGGGTAGATCGTGTACTTGACCTTGTACTTGCCCGGGCCCTGCAGCTTGACGTTGTCGCCGTAGTGCGGGCCGTCGCTGGCCACCATGGCCATCATGTCGCCGGTGATCGGTGCGCCCGAGCCGCCGACCTTGGTGATCTCGTACTTGATGTGAAGGAACGGCACCCAGAAGCCTTCGGGGTAGCCGTTGGGGTTGTTCGACAGCGCGTGGATGTCGGCCTCGATGTGCACGTCCGACTCCGACGCCTTGCGCATGTGGCCCTCGGGCTCCATGTCGATCGGCTGCAGGTAGACCGCGGCGATCTCCATGCCGGCCAGGTTCTGCGGCGTGCCGATCGGATATTCGAGCGCGTAGGCGGAGGTGGTGAAGCAGGCGGCGGCGACGGCCAGGGCGGCGCCCCAGTGGCTGGGTTTCATCGAAAATCCTCGGTTCGTGTTGTAGATACGAGTGAGTCGCAAAAGCATTTCGATCGTGGAATGATCGCGACGGGCTGTCAACACGAGCCGTTTGGCTCAAGTCAAGGATGTGTCGGGCAGACGCCCCGACAGCGCTGGGTGATGGCGGCGGGCAGGGGGGGCGAGCCGGTGCCCGGAGGCTGGCGGGCCGCGCCGGGCGGGCCGGCCAGGGGGGCGACGGGGCCGTGCGGAGACGGCCGCTGCCCCAGGGGGCCGATGCGGTTCGGCCTGCAGCCGAGCCGAACGGCCCAGGGCCGGTGTCAGCGGCAGGCGGCGATCATCTGGTCGGCAGGGGTGCAGCCGTTGGCATTGGAGCCCGGGTTGGATAGTTCACCGCTGGACTGGTTGACCGTCAGGCTGTAGTTGCAGCCCGCCCCGGCGCCGGCGCCCCACGGATTGCCGGAGCTGTTGAAGGTGCAGGTCTTGCCGACGACACGCAGCACGATCTTGTCGCGTCCGGGGTTGAAGCCGGTCGCGCTGGTCGAGGTGATGCTGGTGCCGCCGGGCGACTGCAACTCGGTCACCGAGGTGATCGACAAGGAATCCGCGAACGCCGGGGCGCCGAAGGCCAATGCCGCGAGAACCAGCGCAGGTTGGAGACGGGTCTTCATGGGAAGCTCCTTGTGAAGGGGAAACGGGCGACACGGCCGCAGTCCCGCGGCCGCAGGTCGTTGTGTTCCCCGTCACTGGGGCTGTCAATTCCCTCTGAAGGAGGACATCGTGTGCCGTTCGGGGCGAGAAGCCTCGAGGCCGCCCGCTCAGTTCCAGCGCCAGCTCCAGATGACGTCGAAGGCGCTTTCGTCGCCCGTCTGCGCACGCACCGTGAAGCGCCGTGCGACGCGGTAGATCAGCTGCCAGGAGCCGGCGGTCGCGTTGACGCCGCGTTCGTAGCCGACGTAGAGCCGGTCGCTGAGCTGCTTGCCGATGGTCACGACGGTGTCGCGGGCGTCGCCTTCGCCGCTCTGCGAGACCGACAGCTCGTCCAGCCCCAGACGCTGCAGCAGCCCGGTCGACGGCCCGCCGCCTTCGCCGGCCAGCAGCGCCAGCGCGGCCTGCTGCAGGATCGCCGTGTCGGCGCGCCCCAGGCCTTCGGAGGCGCGCCCGGTGACCAGCCAGGAGAGCTTGTCCAGTTCGCTCATGTCGGGCTCGCTGTACAGGCGCACGCGCGGGTCGGCGGTGCTGCCCTGGATCGTGACGCCCACCCGCACGTCCAGGTCTGGCCGCACCGCGAGGATGTCCAGGCGCGGCGCCGCGACCTCGCCGCTGAAGCGCACCAGGCCCCGTTCGATGACCAGGTTCTGGCCATAGGCCTGGTAGCGCCCGCCGACGGTGCGCACCAGGCCGTTGATCGCCAGCCGGCCTTCGGGGGTGGACACGCGCAGCGTGCCGGTCAGCCCGGTGTCGATGCCGCGGCCCTTGAGCCGCAGGTCGTTGCCCAGCGCCAGCTCCAGCGCCACGCGGCTGTTCTTCATCAGCGCAGACGGTTCGCGTGCGCTCGACGCCGCCACCGGCCGCCGGCCCGGCGTCGGCGGACGGTTCTCGACGACGACGTCGGCGTCCAGTGACGGTGCCTCGCTCTGCGAGATGTCGATGCGGCCGCGGTCGACGGCGAACTTGCCGTCCACCACCAGCGACTCGGCACGCAGCCCCACCGTCGCCCGGCCGCTGACCGCGACGCGCCGGTCCACGCGTGTCAGCGCCTCGAAACGTTCGGCCACCAGCGCCAGGTCCGCTGCGGGCTGGGCGCCCAGGCGTGCCGTGCCGTCGATGGCCAGCGTGCCGTCGCCACCGCGAAAACGCAGCCGTTCCAGACGCAGCTCGTCACCGCGCAGCGTGACGAGCAGCGAGCCCTGGTCCAGGTCCACGCCCTGCAGCAGGTTGCCCAGCTCCAGCTGCGAGCCTTCGATGCGGCCGCCGAACTGCGGTGCTGCGGCCGTGCCGCCGACCTGCGCCGTGGTGAACAGCGAGCCGCCCAGGCGCCAGCCGGCCGGCAGCCAGGCGCTCCAGACGTCGATGTCGGGAATGCGCATCTCGACGACACCCTCGGCCGGCGCCTGCGGCGCGGGCCAGGCCAGTGCCGGGTCGGTGCGCACGGTCTGCGAGCCGGCCATCACGCCGATCTGCGTGCCGACCACGGCCTGCGTCGTCTCCCAGCGGCCGTCGTGGGCCGACAGCGCGAAGCGCAGGCCGGTGAAGCCGAAGGCGATCGGCAGGTTGCCACGCACGACGCTCAAGTCGCCTTCGGTGCGTTCGAACACGGCGTCGGCGTCGAAACGCTCGGTACGCCGCAGCTCGATGCGGCCGGCGATCTTCAGGTCGCCGCTCCAGCCGGCGTCGGGCTGGGCGCGCTGCAGCCAGGGCGCGAGCGCCAGCGGCTCGAGCTGCGCGGCCAGGTGCAGGCGCGCCGGCGCGCCCTCGCGGGGCGGCGCCTGCCAGGAAGCCTCGTTCCAGCGCAGTGCCGTGCCCAGCAGCAGCAGCCGGCCCGGCGCCAGGCGGGCCTGGCGCGGCGCGCCGCCGGGGGCGAAGTCGGCGCCGAACTCCAGCTCGCGGGCCTGCACCCAGGGCGTGGCACCGGGCGCGCCGGCCAGCAGTTCGCTGACCTTGGCGCGCCAGGCGCCGCCGCCGGCGCGTGCCGGCACCCAGGCGCCGCCGGCGCGCAGCACCAGCGTGCTCGGGCCGGTGGCGGGCGACGCGGCGGTGTCGGTCCAGGCCGGCGGTCTCAGTGGTGTCTGCGCCTGCAGCACGAGGCGATGGCTGCCCAGCGTGCCGTCGACCGTGGCGTCCACGCGGTCCAGGCGCTGTTCGCCGCGTGCCAGGCCCTGGGCCTGCAGCGCGATTTGGAGCGGCGCGTCGCGGCCGTCGGTGGCGAAGGTCCAGCGTGCATCGGCACGCTGCAGCGAGAACGAGGCCGACCGCAGCCCGGCGGCGCCGAGCGTGCCTTCGCTGCGCAGCGACGGCCAGCGGCCTTCGGCGCGGGCGTCCAGCGTCAGCGTGCCGGCCGACGGCCACCAAGCGGTGGCGCCCGGCAGCAGTGCCGCCAGCGGCGCCAGCGCCCCGGGCGCGGGGCCGTCGACGATCAGACGCACGCTGTCGCGGGCCGCGCCGCGCCAGGCCAGCGTCGCGCGGTTGCCGCCGGCGGCCAGCTCGGCGTCGAGGCGGGTGCTGCCGGCAGCGGCCTTCAGCGTCGCGCCCGCCTGCAGCGGCACGCCGGCGAGCACGCTGTCGCGCAGCTCGGTGCGCGCGCTGCCGGCCAGCGCGGCCAGCAGCTCGGGCAGCGGTCGATCGAAGGCGGCCTGCGGCAGCGACAGATCGGCGTTCCAGTCGCCGCTAAGCGCATGCGGGCCGCGTCGCCACGGCGAGCCGTCGGCGCCTCGCCACCAGGCCGATGGGTCGAAGCGCCGCAGCTGGCCTTCGCTGCGCAATCGCCACGCGGCGGCGGCGTCGCGTGTCAGCGTCGCGCCGGCCTCCAGCCGGGCTTCGCCGGCGGCGAGGCTGAAGCGTTCGAGGCCGGCGTCGAGGCTGCCGTCGGCCGCACGGCGCAGGCGCGCGGCGAGCTCCAGCCGCACCGGCCTGCCGCTGGCGGCGTCCAGGCGGCCCGAGAGGTCGGCGCCGGCGCGGGCGTCGAGCGCGCCGGATGCGACGCCCGAGCCCGGCAGCGGCAGGCCCCGCAGCTCCAGCGTCAGCGGCCCGCCCGCGCTCATCGGCGGCAGGCGGCGGTCGAGTTCGGCCGGCCGCAGGCCTTCGAGCGCCAGCGCCAGCGTCAGCGTGTCGCCGGCCCAGCGCCCGCTGCCCTGCAGCCGGCCCGCCGGACGATCTCCGGTCAGGCGGGCGTCGAATGCCTGCAGCTCGAGGCTGCGCGGCGTGTCGATGCGGCCGGCGACCCGTGCCACCAGCGCCTCCAGCGGCAGCCGGCCGGCGTCCCAGGCGCCGGGCAGGGTGTTGCGCAGCTCGATGTCGGCCCGGGCCGGCACGTCGCTGCCCTGGCTGTCGACGACGACACGCCCCTCCAGCCGCGTCGTCGGCAGCACCGCGGCGATCTGCGCCAGGTCCAGCGCGCGTGTCGTCGCCTGCAGCGACTCCAGCGGCCAGGGCGCGAACGGCGCGACACGTGCCTGGGCGTCCAGGCGCACGTCGCCGTCGCCGCGCAGCGTGGCGTCGAGCTGCAGCCGGGCGACGTTGCCCGAGGCGCCCAGCGTCGCGCGCCAGGGCTGGGCGGCGCCGTCCTCGGCGGCGGCCTGCAGCTGCAGCTGCACCCGGCGTTCGCCGTCGGTCTGCACCTCGCCGCTCGCGCGGGCTTGGCCGCCGGGCCAGGCGAGCTCGAGCCGGCCCAGGCGGTGCAGCGCTCCGCCGTCGGCGCCCAGCGCCAGGTCCGCGCGCAGGGCGCGCAGCGCCGGCGCATCGCCGATCTGGACGGTGTCGACGGCCAGCGCGCGGATCTCCAGCGCCATCGGCAGGCGCAGGTCTTCGGGCGGCATGCGCCGCGGCGGCGTCTGCGGCGTCGTGGCCGGCGTGCCCGGCGTCCACTCGACACGCCGGGCCGTCGGCGCGTCGAGCACGATGCCGACCCAGGCACCCGGGTGCGGACGCCAGCGCCAGTCCAGCCCGCGCCAGGCGAGTTCGTCGATCTGCAGCCGTGCGCCGTCGGCGCCTTGCCAGCGCAGCGAACGTGCCGAGAACGCGGCGCCCACCGGGCGGCCCTGCGGTTCGGTGATCTCCAGGCCGGGCACACGCGCCAGCAGCCAGCGCCAGCCGGCCTCGGTGCTCCAGATCCAGGCGAGCGCCGCGCCAGCGGCCAGAAGCACCGCCACGGCGGCGGCCAGGGCCCAGGCGAGGCGGCGCGGGCGGCGCGGCGGCGTGGCGGGGGAGGGGCTCGTGTCCATGGATCAGAAGGTCACGCCGACGCTCAGGTGCAGGCGCACGTTGCCGGTCTCCTGGCCGCGCGCGACGTCGATGCTGAGCGGCCCGATCGGGCTGCGGTAGCGCAGGCCGACGCCGTAGCCCAGCGCCGGCTCGTAGTCCTGCCAGCGCTCGGCGGCACGGCCCGCATCGACGAAGACCGCGCCCCAGAGCTGCGGCATGCGCGCCAGGATCGGGCGCGCGATCTCGACGCTGGCCGTGGCGAGCACCTTGCCGCCGTAGACGATGTCGTCCTCGGTCGGCGCCAGCGATCGGTACTCGTAGCCGCGCACCGAGCTGTCGCCGCCGGCGCGAAAGAGCAGCGAGTCCGGCGGCGTGACGTCGTCGCGTGCGAAGACCTCGCCGGCTTCGACCCGCAGCGAGCCGTACCAGCGTCCGAACGGGCGGTAGGCGGCCAGGCGGCCGTAGGCGCGCACGAAGGGCCCGGTGCCGCCCGGGTCGGAGCGCGCGCGGCCGCCGCCGACCTGGCCCGAGAACACCCAGCCCTCGGTGGGCAGCAGCATGTTGTCGACGCGCCGCCAGATGCCCTGGTAGTGCAGGCTGAGCGCGTCGGAGTCGGTGCTCGTGCCGTCGTCGAGTTCACGCAGCGAGCGTTCGGCCTCGACGTAGACCAGGCGGTCGATGCGCGGCGTCTCCTGGGCACGGCCCAGCCGCAGCCGCAGCGACGAGACCACGTCGGTGGAGGACTCGATGCGCTCCGCCGCTCCGCCGACCAAGTTGCGGTACAGCCCCGGCAGCGTGTGGGTGCTGAGTTCGCCGGTCCACGAGCGCCGCACGCGGCCGAGCTCGAAGGCGTTGCGCGCCGTCAGCGCCTGGCCGAAGACACGCCGGTGCACGTGCTCCACGGTGCCGCGCGGGCCGACCTCGGCGCTGATGCCCAGACCGAAGGTCGCCTCCTGGCGCTCGCGCTCGGCCAGGCGGATGGTGATCGTCGCGCGTTCGGGATCGGCGGCGCGCGCGTCGAGCTGCACCGAGGCGGTGGTGAACAGGCCCGAGCGCTGCAGCCTCTCCTGCACGTCGAGCAGCAGCTTCTCGGTGGCCGGCGTGCCGGGGTCGAAGTCGGCGATGTTGCGCACCGTGGCCTCGTCGTGCATCTTCAGCCCGCGGATGCGCAGCGTGCCGGTGCGAAACAGCGGCCCGCTGTCGGCCACCAGCTCCAGGTCCACGCGGTGCGCGGTGGCGTCCACGCGCGCCAGCGTCGAGGTCCAGTCGGCGCGGGCGTAACCCAGCGCGCGCAGGCGGGCGATCGCCGCGGCCTTGGCCGCGGCCCACTCGGCGTTGCGGAAGGGCTCGCCGGGCTCGAGCGACCAGCCTTCGCGCAGCGCCGCGTCGCCGTCGACCGCGTCGGCGTCGCCGCGCTGCCGGGCCTCGGCCAGCGGCCCCTGGATCTCGATCTTCAGCGCCCGCACCCGGGCGCGCCGGCCGGGGTCGACACGCAGCTCGACGACCGGCGGCTCGCCGGCGAACTGCTGCACCACGATCTCGGGCGTGAAGAAGCCTTCGGTCTCGACCAGCGAACGCACCTGGTCGGGCGCCGCGGCGACGAGGCGGTCGAGCTCGCGGGGCGGCAGCGTGCGGCCGTTGGCCAGCGCCGGCAGGCGGGCCAGGTCGAGCTGGCGTTCGAGCAGCTCGCGCACCGTGTCCGGGGCCTCGACGCGCAGCGTCAGCACCGGGGCCGAGGCGGCCGTCTCGGGGGGCGCGGCGCCGTCGGTGGCGGCCGCTGGCGGCTCCCGGTTCACGGCGGCGCAGCCGCAGAGCGAGAGGCAGGCCAGCCAGCCGGCGCACAGCCGGCGCATCAGGCGCGGCTCCGGGGGCGTGCGGGTTGGCAGGCGGGGGGCGCCGGGCGGGACAACGAGGGCATCACGCAATGCTTTCATCGACCGGGGCCGGCTGGCAAGTGCGTCGCCTGCAGGCGCGGGACTTGCCGTTGCCAGCCGCCCGCCCGTGTGGTGGGGGTTTTGGGCTTGCCCGTAGAGTGCCCCGCATGCCCGCTCACCGGCGGGCGCTGCCTGGAGGATGAGACTTTGGATCTATCGTGGACCACGGCGCTGACCGACCCGGACTTCGGACGCTGGAGCGAGCCGCTGCGTTCGGGTCTGCGCATCGTGCTGATCGTGATCGCCGCCTGGGTGCTGGCCAAGGTGCTGCAGCGCCTGGTGCGCGCGATGAACGTGCGCTTCAGCCAGCGCCTCGAAGGCGACGCGGTGCGCCGTGCCGAGACCATCAACCGCGTCGCGCGCTACCTGATCGGCATCGTCGTCGGCGCGCTGGCGGTGATGACGGTGCTGGCCGAGGTCGGCATCTCGCTGGCGCCGGTGCTCGGCGCGGCCGGCGTCGTCGGCATCGCGGTCGGTTTCGGGGCGCAGTCGCTGGTCAAGGACTACTTCACCGGCTTCTTCATCCTCTTCGAGGACCAGATCCGCACCGGCGACGTCGTCGAGGTTGCCGGCATCGGCGGCCTGGTCGAAGACATCACGCTGCGCCACGTGCGCCTGCGCGACTACGACGGCAACGTGCACTACGTGCCCAACAGCCTGATCACGACGGTGACCAACCGCGGGCGGCAGTTCGCGTTCTCGGTCGTCGACCTGCGCATCGCCTACCGCGAGAACCTCGACGAGGTCTACGCCGTCGTGCGCGAGGTCGCCGAGGATCTGCGCGCCGACGAGCGTTTCGCGCCGCGCATCCTGCAGGAGATCGAGATCGCCGGCGTCGAGCGCTGGGACGAGAGCGCGGTCACGGTGCGGGCGCGTTTCAAGGTCGCGCCGCTGGCACAGTGGGACGTGCGGCGCGAGTTCCTGCGTCGTCTCAAGCGCGCCTTCGATGAGCGCGGCATCGAGATCCCGTACCCGCACCTGACGGTTTACGCCGGTGCCGACAAGGACGGCCGCGCTCCGGCGCTGCCGCTGGGCATCCGCCGCCAGCGGGTGCCCGACGCCGCCAACGCCTGAAGGAGCCTGCCCGTGCCCGCAGCCCAACGCATCGGCGTCGTCGTCGGCAGCCTGCGACGCGACTCGTTCAACCGCCGCCTGGCGCAGGCACTCGCGTCGATGGCGCCCGACGGCTGGGCGCTGGAGATCGTCGAGATCCGCGAGCTGCCGCTCTACGACCAGGACGACGACGGCTCGCCGGCCGAGCCGGTGCGGCGCTTCAAGGAGCGCATCGCCGGCTGCCGCGGGGTCATCTTCGTCACCCCCGAGTACAACCGTTCGATCCCGGGCGTGCTGAAGAACGCGCTCGACCACGGCTCCCGGCCCTATGGCCGGGGCGTCTGGAGCGGCAAGCCCGCCGGCGTGCTCGGCATCTCGCCGGGCGCCCTCGGCACCGCGCTGGCGCAGCAGCACCTGCGCTCGGTGCTGGCCAGCCTGGCGATGCCCACGCTGGCCCAGCCCGAGGTCTACCTTCAGGCCCGGGACGGCTTTTTCGCCGCCGACGGCGGCATCGCCGACGACGCGACGCGGCGCCTCGTGCAGGGCTGGCTCGACGCCTTCGTCGCCTGGGTCCAACAGCAGGCCGACGCCTGAAGCGGCACGCGGCGCCCGCCGCGATCGCCGGAAGTGCGCCGTATTTCGCGCTCTTTTGTCGCGACTGTTACCAACCGCTTCCCGTTGCGACGTCGCCCGGGGACACTCGGGGCGTCGGCCGGGCGTTTGTTCGGCCGCGAGCCGGCCGCCGCAAGGCGGCCGATGGGCAAACCCGGCGAAAGCCGGGGACGCAAAGCTTCCGGGCTACGGGCGGCGACGCCTAGGCCAGCGGGGCCGCCGCCACGGGCCGTCGCCCGGGCGTCCGGCCGTGGTTTGTGTCCCGAACGAGAAGAGTCGCGGCCGATGCATGCCACCCATTTCCTTCGCGCCGCGGTGCTGACGCTGGCCGCGACGTCCGGCGGCGCCTGGGCTCAGACCCAGGACGTCGGGCGCATCGTCGTGCGCTACAAGAACGGCACGACGGGCGGGCTGTCGGCCCAGGCCGTGGCCGCGACGATGTCGCAGCGCGCCACCCTGATGGCCCGGCGTGCCGGCGTGCGGCTGAAGACGCTGCGCACGGCGGGCACGCGCGCCGCCGTCTACGAGACGCGCGTCGCCGTCGACGCCCAGGGGCTGCGCGCGCTGGCGCTGAAGATGGCGCAGGACCCGGCGGTGCTGTCGGCCGAACCCGACGTGCGCGTGGCCGCGAGCACGAACGACCCTTACTTCGCGATGCAATGGGCGCTGGGCACGCCCTCGGCCAAGGCCGGTGCGGGCAACTTCGCGGCCGCGTGGCCGTACTCCACCGGCGCCGACACCGTCGTCGCCGTCCTGGACACCGGCATGACCGCGCACCCGGACCTCGAGTCGCGCCAGTTCGCCGGCCACGATTTCGTCTCCGACACCACCATCGCCGCCGACGGCGGCGGCCGCGACGCCGATCCCACCGACCCGGGTGACGCCTGCGCCAGCCGCGGCAGCGTCAGCAGCTGGCACGGCACCGCCGTGGCGTCGCAGATCGCGGCCATCGCCGACAACGGCTACGGCATCGCCGGTGCCGCGCCGGGCGCCCGCATCCAGCAGGTGAGGGTGCTGGGCAAGTGCGGCGGCTGGCTCTCGGACACCGCCGACGCCATCGCCTGGCTGGCCGGGCGCAGCTTCGGCGGCATCCCGGCGCCGTCGGTGCGGCCCCAGGTCATCAACCTGAGCCTGGGCGGCAGCACCAGCTGCCCCGGCTACATGCAGGAGGCGATCACGCTCGCCAACGCGGCCGGCATCGTCGTCGTCGCCGCGGCCGGCAACGAAGGCGCCTCGACGATCAGCGCGCCGGCCAACTGCAGCGGCGTCATCGCCGTCGGCGCCGGCACCGCCACCGGCGACCTGGCGAGCTACTCCAACTACTCGTCGCAGGTGGCGATCACCGCGCCGGGCGGCGGCTCCTGCCGCCAGGCCACGGCCGGCTGCGACACGACCGCGACGATGGCCTCGGGGGTCAACGGCAGCAACAGCTTCGCCGGCTATGCCCCGGCGCGTTATTTCAGCGGCACCTCGGCGGCGACGCCGCACGTCGCGGCGGCCGCTGCGTTGCTGCTGGCCTACTCGCCGTCGCTGACGCCGGCGCAGGTGCGCTCGGCGCTGCTGTCGGGCGTGCGGCCGTTCCCGTCGGGCAGCTTCTGCCGTACCGCCGGGCGCTGCGGCGCAGGCCTGCTCGACGCTGCCGGCGCGCTGTGGACGCTGGCGGCGCCGCTGGTGACGATCGCCCCGGTTTCGGGCGTGACGAGTGCCAGCTCGGGCTCCACGCCGGCCGACCTCGTGCCGCGCGGCGGCGCGGTGTCGCTGCGCGCCTCGGCCTCGACCGAAGGCAGCTACCGCTTCGCCTGGAAGCAGACCAGCGGCAGCAGCGTCTCGCAACTGACCGGCACCGATGCCGACACGCTGGGCTTCACCGCACCGGCGACGCCCGGGTTGCTGACGTTCTCGGCCAGCCTGACCGACGCGGCCGGCCTGGTGGCGCGCAACACCGTCACGCTGCGCGTCAACAGCGCGCCCGAGGCGCTGACGGGGCCGCTGGCCGCGGGCTACGCCGGCGTCGCCTACCAGGCCGCCCTCGCCGCGCGCGACGGTGATGGCGACACGCTGGCCTACGCGCTGCTGTCGGGCCCCGACGGTCTGACCCTGACGGCCGGCGGAGCGCTCGCCTGGGCCACGCCGGTCGAGGGCGAACACACGCTGAAGATCGGCGCCCGCGACCCCTATGGCCAGCAGACCGTCAGCGATCTCGTGCTGACGATCGGCGCTGCACCGCAGGCCCCCACCGTGCCCGGGGGCAGCTTCACGGCTCGCGCACGCACCGCCTTCAAGGGTGCCACCGGCGTCACCGGTCCCAGCGGCCTGGCGATGCGCTACGCGCTCGCGGGCCAGCCGCGCGGCATGACGATCTCCAGCGCCGGCCTGCTGTCCTGGCCCTCGCCGGTGGCCGGGCGCTACACCATCACGGTGACGGCCTCCAACCTCGGCGGCAGCGGCGCCGGCAGCTATGTGCTGACGGTCGGTGCGGCCAACCGTGCGCCGACGCTGGCCGCGCGCAGCTACGCGGCCACGGCACGCGTGGCCTGGAGCGCGCAGCTGCAGGCCAGCGACGCCGACCGCGACACCCTGAGCTACGCGCTGGCCGGCGCGGTGCCGTCGGGCTTCACGCTCGGCAGCACCGGCGCGATGTCCTGGGCTTCGCCGCGCGGCGGCCGCTTCACGATCCCGGTGCGTGTCAGCGATGGCTGGGGCGGCGCCACGACGGTGAAGATGACGCTGGCCGTGACCGACCCGAACCACGCGCCGACCGTCACCGTGCGCAGCTACGCCGCGGTCGCCGGCGCGGCCTGGACCGGCCAGGTGCTGGCGGCCGACGCCGACGGCGACACGCTGAGCTACACGCTGGGTGCCGGCGCGCCCGCGGGCCTGACGGTCGACGCCAACGGCCTGATGAGCTGGGCCCAGCCGCTGCGCGGCAGCTACAACCTGGCGCTGCGTGTGGCCGACACCGTCGACGCCGCCGCCAACGTGACGCTGACGCTGCTGGTGACCACCGACAACATGGCGCCGTCGGTGGCCGTGGCGCGCTACACCGCGCGCGCCGGCGTCGCCTGGTCGGGCCGGGTGCAGGCCAGCGATCCCGACGGCGACAAGCTGGTCTACAAGCTCTCCGGCACGCTGCCGCGCGGGCTGGGCATCGACTCGGGCGGGCTGATGCGCTGGAGCCGGCCGGTGCGCGGCACCTACGTGTTCAGGGCCGTCGTCACCGACAGCAAGGGCGCGGCGCAGTTCGTGCCGCTGACGCTGGTCGTCAGCTGAGCGGCCGCGGCCGGCGTGCACGCGTGCGATCAGCTCGTGCTGGCCCTCGCGCAGGCGGTCCAGGCCGAAGCTGCGGCGCAGCGCGAGTTCGATGCGGCGGGCGGGCGCAGGGCGTCGTGGCGTGGCGGGCATGGACGGCGGCGCCGTCGGCAAGCGGCGTTCCCCGCCGGCCCGCGCGCCGTTTCGAGGCGCTGCTCGACCTCCGCCGGCGTCAGCCGGGCGCGCGCCAGACGACGGCCGAGAAGCCGGGCAGGCGGCCCGGCGGGCGTGACGGCACGGTGCACAGCACCTCGTCCCAGCCCCCGGGCGCCGCCACGTCCTGCTCGTCGGGCCCCAGGTTCAGCCAGGTCAGCGTGCGCGGCGCGGCCAGGCGCACGAGCTTCGCCGCCGCGTCGCCGTCGACCTGCACCACGCCGCGTTCACGCGGGCCCAGATCGCCGGCACGCTTCAGGTCGATCAGCCTGCGGTAACGCTCCAGCATGAAACGGCCCTGGGCTGTCGCGGCGCGGTCCCAGCGCAGCTTGGAAGCGAGGAAGGTCGAGCGGGCATGCGGGTCCGGCGGGTCGAAACCCGGCACGAAGCCGTTCTCGGCCCGGCGCCCGGCGCGCACGCCGCGCACGACCCGGCGTTCGCCGAAGTCCTCGAAGAACAGGAAGGGCGTGGTCTCGCCCCATTCCTCGCCCATGAACAGCATCGGGACGAAGGGGCTGGCGAACATCGCCACCGCGGCCAGCAGCGCGCGCTCGGGGCCGAGCAGCGCCGCCAGGCGCTCGCCGCCGGGGCGGTTGCCGACCTGGTCGTGGTTCTGCACGTGCACGACGTGTTCGTGCGGCAGCGTCGTCGCCGGGTCGCTGCCGGTGAAGTGGCGGCGAAAGCGGTCCAGCCGCGTGCCGTCGAGCACCCAGCCGCTTGCCAGCGCCCTGACCACGTCCTCGAAGCGGCCGAAGTTCGCGTAGTGGCGCCAGCGCTCGCCGCTGAGCCAGGCCACCAGCGCGTGGTTCAGGTCGTCGTTCCACTGCGTGTCGCAGCCCAGGCCGTCGGCGGCGGTGACTCGCGCGTTGTTGCGCAGGTGTTCGGCGATGGTCAGCACGGTGCGGTGCTGGCGCCGGCCGATCTCGCGCGCCAGCTCGCTCAGCTCGCGCACGATGGGCACCGGGCTGTTGTCGTGGATCTCCGAGGCCGCGTCCAGCCGCACGCCGTCGAAGCCGACGTCCTCGACCCAGAAACGCAGGTTCTCGGCGAAGTACTCGCGCACGCCGTAGGCGTACTCGCCGTCGAAGTTGATCGCCGCGCCCCAGGGCGTGGCGGCGGCGCGCGTGTAAGGCGCGAACTGACCCGTGTAGTTGCCTTCGGGGCCGAAGTGGTTGTAGACGACGTCCAGCAGCACCGCGATGCCCAGCGTGTGCGCCTGCTCGATGAAGCGCTTCAACTCGGCCCAGGCGCCGTAGGCCGCGTGCAGCGCGAACGGCTGCACGCCGTCGTAGCCCCAGTTGCGTTCGCCGGGGAAGGCCGCTAGCGGCATCAGCTCGACGGCGTTGACGCCCAGCGCGGCGAGATGGCCCAGGCGCTGCGTCGCGGCGGCCAGCGAGCCCTCGGGCGTGAACGTGCCGACGTGCAGCTCGTAGATCACCGCGTCGTCGATCTCGACGCCGCGCCAGCCGGGGCTGGCCGCCGGTGCGATGTCGACGACCTCGGACGGCCCGTGCACGCCCTCGGGCTGGCGGCGCGAGGCCGGGTCGGGCCAGGCGGCGCCGTCGACCTCGACGCGGTAGCGGGTGCCCGCCGGCAGCGCCTCGGTGGCCGCGCTCCAGTAGCCCAGCGCGTCGCCGGACAGCACCAGCGGCGTGCGGCCGTCGTCGAAGACGATGCGCAGCGCCAGCTTTTCCGGCGCGAAGACGCGGAAGGCCGATCGGCCGTCGGCCAGCCGGTGGTGACCCAGGCGGCCGAGCGGCGGGAACACCGGGCGCGCCCTCAGAGCCTGTCGTAGAGCTGCGCCATGCGGTGCAGCCGTGTCGCAGCCTCCGGCGGCACCTCGTTCCAGCTGAAACGCCAGGCCCAGTTGCCGCTGCCGGTGCCGGGGAAGTTCATCCGGTGGCGGCCGTCCAGTCCCATCACGTCCTGCATCGGGTAGATCGCGGTGTCGGCGACGCTGGCGCAGGCGCAGCGGATCAGGTCCCAGTGCGGCGTGTGGCCGTCGGTCGCGAGGTACTCGCGCAGGTGGTTGCGCGAGGCCTCGCTGGCGCTGGCGTACCAGCCGAGGGTGGTGTCGTTGTCGTGCGTGCCGCTGTAGACGACGGTGTCGGGCTCGTAGCGGTGCGGCAGGAAACGGTGCTCGGCGTTGATGTCCTCGCCCCAGGCGAACTGCAGGATGCGCATGCCTGGGAAGGCGAAACGTTTGCGCAGCGCGTCGACATCGGGCGTGATGACGCCCAGGTCCTCGGCGATGACCGGCAGTTCGCCCAGCGCCGCGGCGATGGCCTCGAACAGCGCCTCGCCCGGCGCCGGCACCCAGCGGCCGTTGACCGCCGTCGGCTCGCTCGCCGGGATCTCCCAGTACGCCGCGAAGCCGCGGAAGTGGTCGATGCGCAGCAGGTCGACGAGCTCGAAGCTGCGTCTGATGCGCTGGATCCACCAGGCGAAACCTTCGGCGGCGTGCGCCTCCCAGCGGTACAGCGGGTTGCCCCAGCGCTGGCCGGTGGCCGAAAAACCGTCGGGCGGCACGCCGGCGATGACGCTGGGTTCGCCGCGTGCATCGAGGATGAACAGCTCCGGCCGTGCCCAGACCTCGGCGCTGTGGTGGGCGATGAAGATCGGCGCGTCGCCGACGATCTGCACGCCGCGCGTGTGGGCGTAGGCGCGCAGTCGCTCCCACTGGCGGAAGAAGCGCCACTGGCAAAAGGTCCAGAAGTCCACGCGTTCGGCGTGCTGCCTGCGCGCCGTGGCCAGGGCCTTTTTCTCGCGCTTCGCCAGCGGCGCCGGCCAGTCGCTCCAGCGGCCCGGATGGGCTTCGGCCAGCGCCATGAACAGCGCGTAGTCCTCGAGCCAGTCGGCGTTGGCGGCCTTGAACGCGGCCAGGTCGGCGCGCTCGGCGGCGCTCGCCGAGGCGGCGAAACGGCCCGCGGCGCGCGCCAGCCGGTCCATGCGGAAGGGCACGACGGCGTCGAAGTTCACCTGGCGGTCCTCGGCACCGGGCGGCGGCGCGAGTTCGTCGGGCTCCAGCCAGCCGTGCTGCGCGAGGTCGTCGAGGTCGACGAGCAGCACGTTGCCCGCAAAGGCCGAGCTGCTCATGTACGGCGAGTTGCCCGGGCCGATGCCGCCCAGCGGCAGGATCTGCCAGAGCTTCTGGCCGCCGACGGCCAGCCAGTCGATGAAGTGGTAGGCGCCGGCGCCGAAGTCGCCCGAGCCGTGCGGGCCGGGCAGGGAAGTGGGATGCAGCAGCACGCCGCTGCGACGGGGAAAACGCATGGAGACGGGTCTCAGGTGATGACGTCCGGCGCTTCGCGGCCGGTCCACGCCGGGATGCCCGCGATGTCGCGGGCCAGGGTGATCAGCGGCGCCAGCGCCGTTTGCGGGTCGAGCCCGTGGCGTGCCGGGTCGGGTTCGAACCGTTCGATGTAGACACGCAGCGTCGCGCCGCTGGTGCCGGTGCCCGACAGCCGGTAGACGATGCGCGAGCCGTCGTGGAAACCGATGCGCAGGCCCTGGTGCTTCGAGACGCTGCCGTCGACGGGGTCGGTGTACGCGAAGTCGTCGGCCAGCACGATGCGCCGGCCGGCAATGGATTCGCCCGGCATGTGCGGCAGGCGGCTGAGCAGGTGTTCCATCAGGCCTTGCGCCGCCTCGGTCTCGACGTCCTCGTAATCGTGGCGTGTGTAGTAGTGGCGGCCGTAGGTGGCCCAGTGCGACTCGGCGATCTCGCGCACGCTCTGGCCGCGCGTGGCCAGGATGCTCAGCCACAGCAGCACCGCCCAGACGCCGTCCTTCTCGCGCACGTGGTCGCTGCCGGTGCCGGCGCTTTCTTCGCCGCACAGCGTGATGCGGCCGGCGTCGAGCAGGTTGCCGAAGAACTTCCAGCCGGTGGGCGTCTCGTAGCAGGGGATGCCCAGCGCCTGGGCGACGCGGTCGACGGCGGCGCTGGTGGGCATCGAGCGTGCGACGCCGGCCAGGCCCTGGGCATAGGCCGGGGCGCAGCGCGCGTTGGCCGCGAGCATCGCCAGCGAGTCCGACGGGGACACGAAGATGCCGCGGCCGATGATCAGGTTGCGGTCGCCGTCGCCGTCGGAGGCGGCACCGAGATCGGGCGCGTCGGGGCCCATCATCTCGTCGTACAGCGCCCGGGCGTGCACGAGGTTGGGGTCGGGGTGGTGGCCGCCGAAGTCGGGCAGAGGCGTGCCGTTGAGCACCGTGCCGGCCGGCGCCCCGAGCTCACGTTCGAAGATCGCGTGCGCATAGGGCCCGGTGACGGCGTGCATCGCGTCAAAGCGCAGCCGGAAACCGCGGGCGAACAGCGCGCGCAGCGCGTCGAAGTCGAACAGGCGCTGCATCAGCGCCAGGTAGTCGGCCACCGGGTCGACCACCTCGACGGCCAGCGAGCCCAGCGCGCGTGTTCCCGGGGTGTCGAGGTCGAGGTCGGGCGTGTCGACCGTCAGGTATTCGGTGATGGCCAGCGTGCGGGCGTGGATCGCGTCGGTGACGCGCTCGGGCGCCGGGCCGCCGTTGGCGGCGTTGAACTTGATGCCGAAGTCGCCGTCGGGGCCGCCGGGGTTGTGGCTGGCCGAGAGGATCAGCCCGCCGAAGGCCTGGTGGGCGCGGATCACGCAGGACGCTGCCGGCGTCGACAGGATCCCGCCGGCACCGACGAGGACACGCGCGAAGCCGTTGGCCGCGGCCATGCGGATCACGGTCTGGATGGCTTCCCGGTTGTGGAAGCGGCCGTCGCCGCCGACGACCAGCGTCAGCCCGCCGAAGCCGGCCTCGGGGCGCACGGCATCGAACACCGACTGCACGAAGTTCTCGACGTAGTGCGGGCGGGAGAACTCGGCGACCTTCTTGCGCAGGCCGCTGGTGCCGGGCTTCATGCCGGCGATCGGGGTCGTGGTGACACGCGTGACGATCATGGACGGGCGGGGTTGGCGGGCGACAGCGGCAAGCGTAACCCGCCGCGGCGCCTGCGCCACGCCACGAGGGGCGTCGCGGCCCCGTTCCGGTGGGGGGGTGACGCTTCAGGGGGGGGCGTCGGCGCTGCTGCCGCCGGCCCGGCGGGCTCGTGTCAGGCGGGACACGGCCGCGTCACCGAGGCGCAGGCGCAGCGCCTCGCGCAGCAGGACCTCGACCTCGGCATTGACGCTGCGCAGGTCGGCGGCGGCCAGGCGCTCGACCTCGGCCCACAGCAGCGGGTCGATGCGCAGCGCGAAGGCCTTCTTGCCGGGGCTGGCCACGGCCGAGCGCCGTTCAGGCGTAAAGGGTGCCGGTGTTGACCACCGGCGTCGCGTCGCGGTCGGCACAGAGCACGACGAGCAGGTTGCTCACCATCGCCGCCTTGCGCTCGTCGTCGAGTTCGACCAGGCCACGCTGCTGCAGCCCCTGCAGCGCCAGCTCCACCATGCCGACGGCGCCCTGGACGATCTTGGCGCGCGCCGCGACGACGGCCTCGGCCTGCTGGCGGCGCAGCATCGTGCCGGCGATCTCGGGCGCGTAGGCCAGGTGGGTCAGCTTGGCGTCGACGACGACGATCCCGGCCTGGGCGAAGCGCGCCTGCAGCTCGGCGCGCAGCCCGGCGCTGACCTCGTCGGTCGACGAGCGCAGCGTCACCTCGGGCGCGGCGGCCGTGCCCTCGGCCTCGAGGTTGTCGTAGGCGTAGCGCGAGGCCAGGTGGCGCACCGCGGCCTCGGCCTGGGTCAGCACGTAGGCCTCGTAGTCCTCGACCTCGAACAGCGCCCGCGCCGTGTCCTCGACGCGCCAGAGCACCGCGGCGGCGATCTCGATCGGGTTGCCGCGCAGGTCGTTGACCTTGAGCTTGTCGCTGTTGAAGTTGTGCGCCCGCACCGAGATCTTGCGCTTGCTCGTGAACGGGTTGGCCCAGCGCAGCCCGGCCTCGCGGTCGGTGCCGCAGTAGCGGCCGAAGAACAGCAGCAGCGCCGCCTGGTTGGGCTGCAGCACGTAGAGCCCGCCCCAGACCAGCAGGCCGCCGGGCAGCAGCAGCACGGTGAGCAGCAGGTGCGTCGCCAGGCCCAGTGCCGGCTGCGGGCGCAGCATCGTGACGAGGGCCGCGATGCTGGCCGCGACCATCAGCAGCCCCAGTGCGACGAACGGCCAGCCGTTGTGCGAGCGCGCGGGGCGTTCGTGGACGGTGTTCTCGAGGCTCATCCTGGCGCTCCGGCTGATGTCAAAGTGATATCACTCTAGGGCGGCTTGGCGCTCGGCGTCAAGCGCAGGCCTGGGGCCGTGGCGTCTTCGCGGCCCGGCGGGCCGGTCGGGACGGCCCCGAGAGGCCTGTGGCAGGACTTGAATGCGAACTGCGGGCCTTGTCGCCCGTTCTTGCATCGATCGGAGCCGGCCGCGGCGGGCCATCCTTGCGTCAGTTTCTCGCCACCCGGCCGACCTCCCGATGACCGCTCTCGCCGCCCGCCGCCTCTACGTCCTCGACCTCGCCCGCCGCCTCGGCGACATGGACACCGGGGCACTCCTGCTGCATCCGCTGGAGTACCGCGTGGTCGCGCGCCGGCTCAAGCAGGCCCTGGCCGGCCTGCCCGAGGTGCTGCTCGTCGGCGCCGGCCCCGACGAACTCGCCGCGATCATCCCGCTGCTCGAGGCGCGCCACTTCGACGAACACGGCGTGCTGCGCGGCCCGCTGGCCGAGGCCTGCCGCCTGGAGGCCGAGTCCCTGCTGCGGCGCCTGGGCTGCGGCCGCCGCTGACATCCGGGCGCAGCGCCGCCGCACCCGACTCCTGCGCGCCGTCACGCGCTGCCATGGGTTTTCCCGAATCGGGATTGCCCTAATGTCACAATTGCATTTCCGCGCGAGTTGTCGATGCGGGGAGATGTCAGTGAATTCGAGCAGCGCTAATCGACCTTTTTATCGTTCCCTGTACGTACAAGTACTTATTGCAATTGCTTTTGGCGTCGCATTAGGCCACTTCTGGCCCGAGACGGGCGCCGCGATGAAGCCGCTGGGCGACGGCTTCATCAAGCTGATCAAGATGATCATCGCCCCGATCATCTTCTGCACCGTCGTCGTCGGCATCGCCGGCATGGAAGACATGAAGCAGGTCGGCAGGACCGGCGGCCTGGCCCTGCTGTACTTCGAGATCGTCAGCTCGATCGCGCTCGTCATCGGCCTGGTGATCATCAACGTCGTGCAGCCCGGCGTCGGCATGCACGTCGACCCGGCGACGCTCAACGGCGCCGCGGTCGCCGCCTACACCGGCCCCGGCAAGATGGAGGGCACGGTCGACTTCCTGCTGCATGTCATTCCGACCACCGTCGTCGACGCGTTCGCCAAGGGCGAGATCCTGCAGGTGCTGTTCTTCTCGGTGCTGTTCGGTTTCGCGTTGCACCGTTTCGGCGGCCGCGGCTCGATGGTGTTCGAGTTCATCGAGAAGACCAGCCACGTGCTGTTCGGCATCGTCGGCTTCATCATGAAGGTGGCGCCGATCGGTGCGTTCGGCGCGATGGCGTTCACGATCGGCAAGTACGGCGTCGGCACGCTGGTGTCGCTGGGCGCGCTGATGGCCACCTTCTACGCCACCTGCCTGCTGTTCATCTTCGTCGTGCTCGGCGCGATCGCGCGGGCGCACGGCTTCTCGGTCTGGAAGTTCTGCCGCTACATCAAGGAAGAACTGCTGATCGTGCTGGGCACCTCGTCGTCGGAGTCGGTGCTGCCGCGCATGATGGCCAAGCTGGAGAACCTGGGGGCGCGCAAGTCGGTCGTCGGCCTGGTGATCCCGACGGGTTATTCGTTCAACCTCGACGGCACCTCGATCTACCTGACGATGGCCGCGGTCTTCATCGCCCAGGCCACCGACACGCCGATGACGCTGACCCAGCAGCTCACCTTGCTGCTGGTGCTGCTGCTGACCTCCAAGGGCGCCGCCGGGGTCACCGGCAGCGGCTTCATCGTGCTCGCGGCGACGCTGTCGGCCGTGGGCCACGTGCCGGTGGCGGGCCTGGCGCTGATCCTGGGCATCGACCGCTTCATGTCCGAGGCGCGCGCGCTGACCAACCTGATCGGCAACGGCGTCGCGACGCTGGTGGTCGCCAAGTGGACCGGCGGCCTGGACGGCGAGCGCATGCGCCGCCAGCTCGACGGCGAGACCCAGGCCCAGGCGCAGGAGCCCGAGGCGGTGCTCGACGCCGTCGACGAGCAGATGGCCGTGCCGCCGGCGGTGCAGCCGGTGCAGCGCTGACGCGCCGGCCGGCCGCGCTACAGTGGCGCGGCCGGCCATGAAAACGTCTTGCCACCTCGTCGCCGCCGCCGTGCTCGTGGGCACTGCCGCCGGCGTGCCCGCGCAGACGCTGCTGACGCCCGGCTACCGCGTGACGATCGAGCCGCGCTGCCCTGAAGGCGAGGTCGGGTGCGCCGAGGTCGGCTACCGCGGCGTCAGCCGCCGCAGCGGCCGGGCCATCCGGCTCGAAGGGCACACGCTGCACACGCGCTGCGCCGACGGCGTCACCCCCTGCCGTTTCCTCGGCTGGGAGTTCCGCAACCGCGACACCGTCTACCGGGTGCTGGAGTCCGGCGAGCTGCGCGTGACGCGAGGCGAACAGGTGCTGGTGCAGGAACAGGGCGTGTGGTGCCCCTGAGGCCGCCGGCGTCTGCGTCTGCGTCTGCGTCTGCGTCTGCGTCTGCGTCTGCACGGCCGAGGTCGCGGTCGCCGGACGCGCGCCCTCAGCCGGCCTCGGCGGGACTGTCGGCCTCGGGCTGCGGCTGCGGCGTCTGAGCCGCCGAGACCGGCTCCAGCCGGCCCCGCGGCGGAATGACCAGCGTCGTGTACTCGGCGTACTTCGCCTCGGGCAGGTCGCGCAGGGCCAGGCGCTCGATGCGCGGCTTCTCGATCG
>NZ_SLXD01000020.1 GCF_004340905.1 Rubrivivax gelatinosus | reverse complement strand
GAAGCCGACGCGGCGCGCTGGTGCAAGGAGCACATGAAGAAGCCGGTGGTCGGCTTCATCGCCGGCGTCACCGCGCCGGCGGGCAAGCGCATGGGTCACGCCGGCGCGCTGATCTCCGGCGGCGCCGACACCGCCGACGCCAAGCTGGCGATCATGGAAGAGTGCGGCTTCACCATCACGCGCAACCCCTCCGAGATGGGGCGGCTGCTGCAGAAGCTGATCTGATCTCGCGCTCGCAACAGCACCCGATCGAGTGCTGAGGCACGGTGTCGATGTCCGGCGCCGTGCTCGCCCTGGTGCTGTTCGCCGCCGCGCTGCACGCCGGCTGGAATGCGGTCGTCAAGGGCGCGCCGGACAAGCTGCTGAACTCGGTCGCCGTGGCCGCAGCGGCAGCCTTCATCGCCGTGCTGCTGCTGCCGTGGGTGGCGCGGCCTGCGCCCGCCGCCTGGCCCTATATCGCGGCGTCAGGACTTCTGCACGTCGCCTACTTCGTGCTCGTCGCACGCGCCTACGCCGCCGCCGACATGGCCTTGGCCTACCCGGTGATGCGGGGCAGCGCGCCGCTGCTCGTCGCGCTGGCCAGCGCGGCCGTGCTGCTCGAGCCGCTGGGCGCGACGGCCTGGGTCGGCGTTGCACTGCTGTGCGCCGGCATCCTGGGGTTCGCGGTCGGCGCGCGCGGCCACGGCGCCGCCGGCCTGGGCTACGCGCTGCTGAACGCGCTCGTCATCGCGGCCTACACCCTCGTCGACGGGCTCGGCGCCAGGCTTTCCGGCCAGCCGCTGGCCTACACGCTGTGCGTTCTGCTGGCCGGGGGCGTGCCGCTTGCTGCCTGGGCCCTGGCGCGGCGCGGCCCGGCGGCGCTCGTGCTGCTGCGTGCACGCTGGCGCCAGCTGCTGCTGGCGGGCGCCGGCACCGTCACGTCCTACACGCTGGTGCTGTGGGCGATGACGCAGGCGCCGGTGGCGCTCGTTGCCGCGCTGCGTGAGTGCTCGATCGTGTTCGCGATGCTGCTGTCCACGCTGGTGCTGGGCGAGCGCCTGGCTGCGCCGCGGCTGGCAGCGGCGGCCCTGGTGCTCGTCGGCGTCGTGATCCTCCGAATGGCGTGACGCAGCGGCGCTGCGTAGTTCCACGAACCGGAAGCCCCCGTCCTCTGCCTACACTCGATAGCGCGTCCTAACAAAAGACAACTCCATGGACTTCAGCTCCCCGGCCTTCTGGGCCGCTCTCGGCTCGATCATCTGGGTCAACATCCTGCTGTCCGGCGACAACGCCGTCGTCATCGCGCTGGCCGCGCGCTCGCTGCCGCCGCAGCAGCAGAAGAAAGCCATCTTCTGGGGCAGTGCCGCGGCCATCGTCATGCGCATCGGGCTGACCATCGTCGCTGCACAGATGCTGCGCTGGCCGTTCCTGAAGATCGTCGGCGGCCTGGCGCTGCTGTACATCGGCGTGGACCTGCTGCTCGACGACGACGAAGGGGGCTCCCAGGGCGCCGAAGACGGCCAGGGCGGCATGCTCGCGGCGGTGCGCACGATCCTCGTCGCCGACCTGGTGATGAGCCTGGACAACGTGCTCGCCGTGGCCGCGGCGGCCAACGGCGACGTGCCGCTGCTGGTCATCGGGCTGGCCGTCAGCATCCCGCTGATCATCTTCGGCAGCACGCTGCTGCTGCGCGTGATGGAACGCTTCCCGCTCATCGTCACCGCCGGGGCCGCGCTGCTCGGCTTCCTGGCCGGCGAGATGCTGCTCACCGACCCGGCGGTGGTGCGCGAGTTCGGCGAGCTGCCGCATGCGGTGGTCAACACCGCCGGCGCCATCGGCGCCGCGCTGGTGGTCGGCATCGGCATGGCGCTGCAGCGCCGGGCGGCCGCGAAACAACGCACGGAGTAAGTAGCCGCACGAACCTGCCGCGGCGGGTTCGGTGGTTATCATTTCGCTACCGAAGGGGAGTAGCTCCCGCCGGCACGACCAGGGGGACACGGTCGCCGCCGGACGATGGCGGGCCGTCAGTACGAAGCGAAAGCTTCCGGTCCGTCGGGCCACAACCACACAACTCCAGCCGAGCGAGACCTTCGACGCCCGGACACGCCGCATGCCGCCGCGTGTCTGTCGTCGTTCGTTCTCGCCCGGAGTCCTCATGGAGTTTCTGTCGCCCGCCTGGTTCTCGGCGCTTGCCGCCATCATCCTGATCGATCTCGTCCTCGCCGGCGACAACGCGATCGTCATCGCGCTGGCCGCGCGCCAGCTTCCCGAGCAGCTGCGCAAGCGGGCCATCATCTGGGGCACCGTCGGCGCCGTCGTGGTGCGCTCCACCATGACGCTGGCGGTGGTGTGGCTGCTCAACATCCCGGGGCTGATGCTCGTCGGTGGCCTGGGCCTGGTCTGGATCGCCTACAAGCTGCTGGCGCCGCAGGGCGAGGAAGGCGAACACGGCGTCGTCGTCACGACCTTCTGGGGCGCGATGCGCACGATCATCATCGCCGACGCGCTGATGGGCGTGGACAACGTGCTCGGTGTCGCCGGGGCGGCGCACGGCAGCTTCGACCTGGTCGTCATCGGCCTGCTGATCAGCATCCCGATCGTCGTCTGGGGCAGCTCGCTGGTGCTCAAGCTCGTCGACCGTTACCCTGTCATCACCTACGTCGGCGCCGGCGTGCTGGCCTTCACGGCGGCGAAGATGATCGTCGGCGAGCCGCTGCTCGACGAGGTGTACGACCCCAGCCTGCCCGCACGTCTGGCGACCTATACCGTGCTCGTGTGCGGCGTGCTGGGCGCCGGCTGGTGGGCGGCGCGCCGCAGCCGAGCTTCCGAGGCTGCGTGAGCGCCGCACGCGGCCCGAGTCCCGGCATTCGAGGAGAAGCCATGGAACAGATCGCTGTCTTCGTCGACGATGTCGAGCACGCGCGGCGCATCCTGGCGCCGATGCTCGCCGAGGCCGGCGCGCCGACACGCTGGATCGTCGTCGGTTGCGCGCCCAAGCTGACCCATCGCATCGGCAAGTGGGTCTCGCATCGCAGCCGGGAGAACTGGCGCGAGCAATGGGGCCGCACGCTGCGCGAACGCCTGGAGCCGGCCTTCGCGTCGGTCCCCGGCGAACGCGAGTGGATGGTCGCTCGTGCCCCGCTGCCCGAGGTCAGCGAGCGGCTGCGCCGCCGCCTGGGCGCCGACCTGCGCCTGCTCGACGCCCGGCGCCCCAAGCTCGGTGCCACGCTGGCGCCGGTCAGCGACGAGCAGCCGCCGCAGCAGGACAGCCGCTGGACCACCGGCCTGGCGGTGGCCAGCGGCATGGCCACCGTGCTCGCGCTCAGCGACTGACACACGAACGCGGGTGTCGCCGCCGGGCACCGCGGCACCGAGGCGGCCCTGCGCTGTGCTAGCGTCGTGCGCCCGCTTTTCCGCCGTGACCGTCCCGTTGCCGCCCGTGCGTCCCGAGCCCTCTGCCGCCGGCCCCGTCGTCGGCGCCTATCGCCTCTCCGGCCGGATCGGGACCGGCGAGCACGGCGACGTCTTCCTGGCCGTGCACGTCGACACCGGCGAGCCGGTCGCGGTGAAGCGCCTGCGCATGCCTGCCGGCGATGCCCAGCGGCGCGCCGACATCGCCCGCCGCTTCGTCGGCGAGGTCGAGGCAACACGGCGGCTGCAGCATCCCGACATCGTGCGCCTGCTCGACGCCGGCAGCGACGACGCCGGCCCCTGGCTGGCGATGGAGCTGCTGGCCGGCCGCAGCCTGGAGCGCTACACCCACGCCTCGCGCCTGCTGCCCGAGCCCGTGGTGCTGGGCGTCGCGGCGCGTGTCGCGCGTGCGCTGGCCTATGCGCACGAGCACGGCGTGGTGCACCGTGACCTCAAGCCGTCCAACGTCATCGTCGACTGGGCCAGCCGGCGCGTGACGCTGACCGACTTCGGCCTGGCGAGCGGCGCCGAAGCCGAGAGCACCCGCACCGGGCTCGTGCTGGGGTCCCCGGCCTACATGGCGCCCGAACAACTGGCCGGCGCCCCGGCCGCGCCGGGCGCCGACCTCTATGCACTCGGGGTCACGCTGTTCGAGCTGCTCGTCGGCCGGCGGCCGCACGAGTCGCCGTCGCTCGGTGAACTGCTGCGCCAGGTGGCCGAACAGTGCGCGCCCGATCTCCGCAGCTGCCGCGCCGACCTGCCTGCGCCGCTGGCCGAGCTGGTCGCTGCGCTGCTGGCCAAGAACCGCGCCGACCGGCCAGCCTCGGCCGCCGCGGTGGCCGAGAGCCTGGAGCGCATCATCCCGACGATTGACCCGGCACCGGCGGGATCGATGTCGCGGCCTTGACGAACCGAGCGATCCACGGCTGCATCTGCAAGGCACAATCGCAAAAAACCATGACCGTCAGCCCGAGTTACGCGCTATGCCGATGACGACCGAGTTCTGCTCGGCGCTGGACACGGGCCGAGCCCGCAGCAACAACGAGGACTCCGTCGCCATCGACGAGGGCATCTCGCTGGCCGTGCTGGCCGACGGCATGGGGGGCTACAACGCCGGCGAGGTGGCCAGCCAGATGGCCACCAGCTTCATCGTGCGCGAACTCGGCCGCTGGCTGCAGGAGGCCGGCACCCAGGCCAGCGACGCCGACGTGCGCCGGGCGATGGACATCTGCGTGGACAACGCCAACCGCGCGATCTTCAACGCCGCCAACGCCAACCCGCAGTACGCCGGCATGGGCACGACGCTGGTCGTTGCCGTGTTCCGCGAAGGGCGCGTCCTCGTCGGCCATGTCGGCGACTCGCGCGCCTACCGCATGCGTGCCGGGCGGCTGCAGCAGATCACGCGCGACCACTCGCTGCTGCAGGAGCAGATCGACGCCGGTCTCATCACGCCCGAGCAGGCGGCGTTCTCGGCCAACAAGAACCTGGTGACGCGGGCCGTGGGGGTGGAAGACACGGTGCTGCTCGAGATGCATCCGCACGACGTGATGCCCGGCGACCTGTACCTGATGTGCTCCGACGGCCTGTCCGACATGCTCGACGACGGAGCCATCGGCCGGCTGCTGGCCGCCTGCGGCGAGTCCCTCGACGAAGGGTGTCGCACCCTCATCGAGGCGGCCAATGCCGCAGGTGGAAGGGATAATATCTCGGTGATCCTGGCCCGGGTTTCGGGTGGTGCCGGGGCCGCCGTCCGGTCCTGGTGGCCCTTCCGCCGCTAGCAGCGATCCAAACCCGCCTCGCCGGTCATGTCCTGGCAGGCGACACGCACGCCGCCGCAGACGGTCGGCAATTCTGAGGTCTCGAATGGGCAAGCTGGTCGTTTCGCTCGACGGAGTGGTCATCAAGGAAGTCCAGATCACGAAGGACAAGACGACGCTGGGCCGGCGCCCCTACAACGACATCGTCATCGACAACCTCGCCGTCAGCGGCGAACACGCGGTGCTGCAGATGGTCGGAGCCGACGTCTTCATCGAGGACCTCAACAGCACCAACGGCACCTACATCAACGGCAAGGCGATCAAGAAGCAGCTGCTGGCGCACAACGACACCGTCGAGATCGGCAAGTACAAGATCAAGTACCTGACCGAGGACGGCGCCGACTACGAGAAGACGATGGTGATGCGGCCCGCCGCCTCGGTGCCGCCGCCGTTTGCCTCCGCCGGCCCGACGCGCTCGGGCCATGCGCCGATGGCCGCGTCGGTGCCGTCGGGCAGCGCGTCGATCAAGGTGCTCAACGGCGCCGCGGCGGGGCGCGAGGTGCTGCTCACCAAGGTCGTCACGACGGTCGGCAAGCCGGGCGTGCAGGTGGCCTCGATCACGCGCCGGCCCAACGGCTACGCCTTCTCGCATGTCGAAGGCGTCAGCCGGCCGAGCGTCAACGGCGTGCCGCTGGCCGGCGACTCGGTGCCGCTGCGCAACGGCGACGTTATCGAGCTCGCCGGCACGGCGATGCAGTTCATCCATCACTGAGCACGGGCATGCGGGGCCGCGCGGCCCGGCATGCCGGCCCGGCACCGGAATCGGCTTCACGCGGGGGCGGGGCAGCGGGTTCGCGTGCCGTGCCCGGCCCCGCGATGTGACCGTCTTCACGCTCGCAGCGCCTGTGGTGCTGCGCACCCCTGCCGAAGCGGGGTGAACGTCGATTACGCGGCTTGCGCAGGGCGGCGGCGGCGGTCAGCATGCGCCTTCCGCCGGCCGTCCGGCGGCCCCCCACCGCCCATGCAGATCCGCGTCCTCGGTTGTTCCGGTTCCATTGCCGCCGGCAGCCGAACCACCTCGTTCCTCGTCGACGACGACGTCCTCGTCGACGCCGGCACGGGCGTCGGCGAGCTCACGCTCGACGAACTCGCCCGCATCGACGACGTCTTCGTCAGCCACTCGCATCTCGACCACGTGCTCGCGATCGCGCTGCTGGCCGACAGCGTCAGGCGCGGCCGCGAGGCGGCCGGGCGGCCGCCGATCCGCGTGCATGCCCTGCCCGAGACGCTGGCCGCCCTGCACGCCCACGTGTTCAACGGCGTGATCTGGCCCGACTTCACGCGCCTGCCCAGCCCGCAGCGGCCGATGCTGGCGTTCGTGCCGTTCGCCGTCGGCGAGCGCCTGGACCTGGGCGCCGGGCGCCACCTGGAGGTGCTGCCGGCTGCGCACACGGTGCCGGCGGTCGGTTTCGCGCTTATCGACCCCGCCGGGCGCGCCTGGGCCTACACCGGCGACACCGGCCCGGCGCCGGCGCTGTGGCGCCGCCTGGGCGAACTGGACCTGCGCGGGCTGATCATCGAGACCGCCTTCGACGACGACGAACGTGCGCTGGCCGAGGTCAGCCGGCACCTGTGCCCCGCGCTGCTGGGCGCGGAACTGGCCCGGCTGCCGCACGCGGTGGACGTCTACATCACCCACATCAAGCCGGGCATGGTCGACCAGGTGATGTCGCAGGTGGCGGCGCTGAACGGCCCGCACCGTGTGCGCGCACTGCGCTCGGGCCAGCGCCTGGTGCTCGGCGACTGACGAAAAGCGTCGCTATGCGCCCGATGAGGCGCGGCGCACGGCCCCGGAAGTGACGTTTTTCGTCAGCGGGTGTGAACGAATCGACAGCCTGCGGCATGGCACGACCCCTGCAAATGCGGGGTGTCCTCGAATCCTCCTTTCCACCCACCCCACGGGAGTAACGTCCATGAAGCGAGTCCAACAAGGTTTCACCCTGATCGAACTGATGATCGTCGTCGCGATCATCGGCATCCTGGCGGCGGTTGCGCTGCCGGCTTACCAGGACTACACGAAGAAGGCCAAGGTGTCGGAAGTGATCCTGGCGGCGTCGACCTGCCGTACGGCCGTCACTGAAGCCGTGCAGACGGCCGGCAGCGTGCTGCCGTCCGGCGGCAACTGGGGTTGCGAGTCGACCAGCTCGACTTCCAAGTACGTCGCCTCGATCGAAACCAACGACGAAGGCGCGATCCGTGTGACGGCTCAGGAACTCGGTGATGCCAACGGCACGGTCATCCTGGTGCCGACGATCGACGCGGATAACAGCCTGGTTCGTGAATGGCAGTGCGGCCCGGGCACGATGCCCGCCAAGTTCCTGCCGGGCTCCTGCAAGACCACCGGCCTGTCGTTCTAAGGGGCTCCCGTTCCCTGACGTCGAGAAGGCAGCTTTCGGGCTGCCTTTTCTCTTTCGGAGCCACACCCGACGTGTGGTCTGATTCGGTCAAACGAAGAACACAGGATCGCGCATGGAGCAGGCACTCTCGTTCGTCAGACCGGCCACGATGGCCGATACGTCCCCGGCTCGCGATTCGCGCGCTGTTGACGACGGCCTCGAACTGACCATCCTGATGCCCTGCCTCAACGAGGCGCTCACGCTTCCGGTCTGCATCGCCAAGGCGCGGGCGTTCCTCGCGTCCGCCGGTGTGCGCGGCGAGGTCCTGATCGCCGACAACGGTTCTAACGACGGGTCGCAGCAGATCGCGCGCGACTGCGGGGCCCGCGTCGTCGACGTTCCGCGCCGCGGCTACGGTGCCGCCCTGATCGCCGGGATCGAGGCGGCGCAGGGGCGTTACATCGTGATGGGCGACTCGGACGACAGCTACGACTTCACCGCGTTGTCACCGTTCCTGCGCGAACTGCGACGCGGCGCCCAACTGGTGATGGGCAACCGTTTCGCCGGCGGCATCCGGCCGGGTGCCATGCCCGCGCTGCACCGCTATCTCGGCAACCCGGTGCTCAGTTTCATCGGCCGTCTCTTCTTTCGTACTCCGATCCGAGACTTCCACTGCGGTCTGCGCGCGTTCGAACGCGACGCCATGCGCGCCCTCGCCTTGCGCTGCGAAGGCATGGAGTTCGCCAGCGAGATGGTCGTCAAGGCCTCGCTGAACGGACTGCGCATCGTCGAGGTGCCGACCACGCTCTCGCCCGACGGGCGCGACCGGCCGCCGCATCTGCGCAGCTGGCGCGACGGCTGGCGCCATCTGCGTTTCCTGCTGCTGTTCAGTCCGCGCTGGCTGTTCCTGTATCCCGGCCTTGCCCTGCTGCTGGCCGGGTTGGTGGGACAGGCACTCCTGCTTCCCGGGCCGCTGAGCATCGGCGCGGTGCAGTTCGACGTGCACACGATGCTCTATGCCGCCGCCGCCACCATCGTCGGCCTGCAGGCGGCGATGTTCGCCGTCTTCGCCAAGGTCTACGCGGTCGAACAGGGCATCCTGCCGTCGAGCCGCGTCGTCGAGCACGTCAGGCGCTGGTTTCCGATCGAGATCGGGCTCCTGGCCGGCGTGGCGCTCATCGTGGCCGGGCTGGGCCTGTCGCTGTACAGCGTCATGGCGTGGGAAGGTGCCAGCTTCGGGCACCTGGATCCGTCGCGTGTGATGCGCATCGTCATCCCTTCGATGACGATCACGACGATCGGGGTGCAACTCGCCTTCGCGGCGATGTTCCTGGGAGTTCTGGGCCTGAAGGTCCACGCCCGAAAATGAGGGCGGTGTCCGGGGTGGGGCCTCGCCCGGTGCCCGCTTTCGCAGCAGCGCCCACGGCTCCGGCGAAGCTGGAGTTCGCACTCGTCGTTGCCAGCTGCGCTGTCCTGTGCGTCGCCTTGTCGTTCTCGATGGGGCGTGACCTCAACTGGGACTTCTTCAACTACCACGGTTACGCCGCGTTCGATGTCTTCGGCGCGCGCCTGGACCGGGACTTCTTTCCGGCGGGATACCAAGCCTACCTCTATCGGCTGGCGTTCCTGCCGTTCTCCTTGATGGATGGCGCCGGCTGGCACAGCCTGGCCATCGGCAGCGTGTTGGCGGCGCTGCATTCGCTGAACGTCGCCTTGCTGTATGCGATCGTGCGCCACTTTGTGCGCGACGTTCCCCTCCCCTGGATCGTGGCGGTGGTCGTCACCGCGTTGGGCGCAGCATCCCTGCCGTTCCTCGGGCAGGTTGGCAGCACCTTCATCGATCCGCTGGCCACCCCCTTTGTCCTGGCCGCGTTGTGGCTGCTGTTGCGCGACGGCGATCGTGCAAGCGTCATGGCCGGTGCGTGGGCCGGCTCGCTGGGCGGTTTTGCCGTCGCGCTGAAGCTCACGAATGTCCCGTTCGCGCTCGGCCTGGTCGCGGCGGCGGCCGTGCTGCCCGGCGCACGCTTCGCATGGCGGCGCGGGGTCGCGGCGGCTGCCGGCGCGGCACTGGGTTTTGCCCTGCCGTACGCACCTTGGGGCTGGAAGCTCTGGACCTTGCACGGCAGCCCGGTCTTCCCCCTGTTCAACAACCTGTTCCGATCACCCGACTTCGCGCCCTACCCGATCGAGCTCCATCGTTTCGTGCCGCAATCGCTGGAGCAGTTGCTGACCCTGCCGTTCGCCATGCTGCAGCACAGCTCCTACGTCTACGTGGAGCAGGTGGCGCCTGACCTGCGTCCCGCGCTGCTCGTCGTGCTCGGCGGCGCGCTGCTCGCAGGGCGCGCATGGCGGACCGCACGGCCGCTGCCGGACACCCGGGCGTTTGCCGGCCGTGTTCCCTTGGCTCCCGTCGTGGTGTTCTTCGTGGTTTCGACGGCGGCTTGGGTGGCGACGTCGACCAACGGCCGCTACGCCGTGCCGCTGCTGCTGCTCAGCGGGCCACTGCTCTACACGCTCGCGGCTCGACTGATGGGCGAGCGACGTGCCGCGATGATGTGTCTGGTGCTGCTGGTGCTGCAGGCGGTCCAGATCACCGATACCGGCAACCCCCGTTGGGCACCGCGGGACTGGGCGCCGCGCTGGCTGTCGGTCGAGGTTCCGCCAGCCTTGACGCGGCAGCCGCGCCTGTACGTCTCGGTCTCCAGCTCTTCCGAGGCCTATCTGGCGGCGCACGTCCACCCCGACTCCGTTTTCGTGAACCCGGTGGGCCTGCTGTCCATCTCCAACGACGGCCCCGGCTGGGGCAGGTTCGTACAGTTGCGCGAGCAGTTCGATGCGCGTACCACGGTCGTCTTTCCCCTGCCTGCCGATATGCCGCCGGTGAAACGCGAGCAACGCCTGTTGCGTCTGGTCCACGCGGTCGATCGCCTAGGGCTTGGTTTCGAGCCCTCGCGCTGCGAAGCGCTGCAGGTCGGCCAGGCAGCCGCAGTGATCCCTTACCTCTGGCGTGGTCCGGCGGGCAAGCCGGGAGCCCAGCAGGGCCGTGTCTTGTACGCCTGCGATGCTTGGCGCCTGGCAGCACCGTCGCCGGCGCAGGCCGCGGCACGCGCACATGCGACGCGGCTGATGGACGCCGTGGAGCGCAAGTGTCCTGAGATCTTCTCGCCGAACGGCGTGCAGGTCGAAGGGGCCGACGATGCCTGGACGCGTCTCTACGGAAAGTACGACCTGTATGTCAGCGTCAACCTGAAGCGCGGCGACATGGTCTACGTCCAAGAGCGCCAAAGTACCGACGTCGTCATCGGCCGCCTGGCCACCTGGGAGGCTGACCTCGAACGGTTCCGCTGCCGCCTGCCTCACGACGGCGCACGCGATCTCTCGACGCTGGACGGCGACCGATGAAGCCAATCGAAGCCGTGCTCGTGGTGTTCGTCGTGCTGCTCGCCTCGGTCGGGCAGGTCCTGATGCGCGCCGCGTCGATTGCGGCCGCGTCCAGTGGCGCCGCCGGCCTGCGGGCGTGGATGTCCTTCACCTCGGTGCTGGCGGTCGTCGTCTATTGCAGCGCGATGGCCTTGTGGCTTTGGGTGCTGTCGCGTGTTCCCATCACCCAGGCATTCGCCTTCTTCGGTTTGTCGTTCGTCTTCGTGCCGCTGCTCGCCAGCCGCTTCCTGGGCGATCCGATGTCGACCCAGACCTGGATTGGGGCTGCCATCATCGTGCTGGGCATCGTCGTCACGAACTGGCGCACCGGCTGATTGCCTCGCCGCCGCCGCGTTAGCATGCGCGGCCGTCTGCCGCCGCCTGCCGTGCCTCTCCGACTTGCGCCGTTCCTGCTCAGCGTCGCGCTGGCCACCCTCGCCGCCTGCGCCCCGTCGCTGCTGGCCTACAACGTCTCGCCGTCGCCGACCTTCCTGAACCAGGCGCTGGCGGTCGCGCTGTGGGGCCTCTTCGTCGCCGCCGGCGCGCCCCGCGCGGGCTCGGACTGGCGGGGCGCCGGGCCGCTGCAGGCGGCGCTGCTGGTGGTGCTGGCCGGGGTCTGCTGGTCCTGGTCGCGTGCGCTGCCGTCGAGCATCGCGCTGTCGGCCATCGCGGTGCTGATGGCGGCCCTGCTCATGGTCTCCGGCGGCGCCGCGGCGCAGGCACGTGCCGAGCCGCGGTCGGTGTTCGCCGCGTTCTGCATCGGCTGGGCGCTGGCCGGGATCTTCAACCTCGCCATCGCGCTGGTGCAGGTCTTCGCGCCCGACTGGACCGACGGCCAGTGGCTGGCGCGCTCGGGCATCCCCGGGCGCGCTGTCGGCAACCTGCGCCAGCCCAACCACCTCAGCAGCCTGCTGCTGTGGTCGGCCATCGCCGTCGTCGCGCTCGTCGAGCTGTACCGCGACGCGCGTTTCGGCCGCGTGCTGCGCATCGCCGGCGCCGCGCTGTTCGCGGCGCTGGTCTTCGCCGTCGTGCTGACGGCTTCGCGCACCGGCTTCGTCGGCGTGCTGCTGCTGGCGCTGTGGGGGCTTGTCGACCGTCGCCTGGCGCGCAGCACGCGCGCCCTGCTGCTGGCCGCGCCGGTGGTCTACGTCGCCGGCTGGCTGGCGATGGCCGAGTGGGCGCGGCTGTCGCAGCACGTCTTCGGCGGCGAGGCCCGGCTGGCCGAGAACGACCTGTCGAGCTCGCGCGTGCGCATCTGGCTCAACACGCTGGAGCTGATCCGTCGCCAGCCCTGGGCCGGCGTCGGCTTCGGCGAGTTCAACTTCGCCTGGTCGCTGACGCCGTTCCCGGACCGTCCGGTCGCCTTCTTCGACCACACCCACAACCTCGTGCTGCAACTGGCGGTGGAACTGGGCGTGCCGGCGGCCGCCCTGGTGATGGTCCTGCTGCTGTGGGCGCTGGTGGCGGCCGCGTGGTGCGCTTTCCGGCCCGACGCCGAAGGGGGCGGCATCGAGCGCCGGGCCGCCTGGTTCATGGTGCTGATGATCGGGCTGCACAGCCTGCTCGAGTACCCGCTCTGGTACACCTACTTCCTGCTGCCGGCGGCCTGGGCCTGGGGCTTCGCGATCGGCCGCCGTCGAGGCCCGGTGATGCCTTCGGGCTGGCCCCAGCCCGCCCAGCTGGCCGCCGGCCTGGCGCTTGTCGCCGGCGCGGCGCTGGCGGTGGCCGACTACTGGCCGGTGACACGCATCTTCACCAGCGCGCCGGGCTCGCCGCCGCTGATCGAGCGCATCGAACGCGGCCAGCGCAGCCTGCTCTTCGCCTATCACGCCGACTACGCCGCGGCGACGACCGGCCTGGTGCCGGGCGCCGATGCGATGCAGCCCTTCGAGAGCGCCCCCCACCACCTGCTGGACACGCGGCTGATGACGGCCTGGGCCAGCGCGCTCGCGGCCCGCGGCGAGATGGACGCGGCACGCCATCTGGCCGAACGCCTGCGCGAGTTCCGCAACCCAGCCAGCCGCGAGTTCTTCGCCCCCTGCGACGCCGCGGCGGCGGGCGCCGCCAGTGAGCCCTTCCAGTGCCAGGCGCCGCAGCGTGTGCCCGACTGGCGCGAGTTCTTCCGTCCCTGAGGCCGGGTGGCGACCTCACGCGGGCCGGCCGGGCGCGACCCAGTCGCCGCTCTTGCCGCCGCGCTTTTCCAGCACGCGCACGCCGTCGATGACCATGCCGCGGTCGGCGGCCTTGAGCATGTCGTAGACCGTCAGCAGGCCGATCTGCACCGCGGTCAGCGCTTCCATCTCGACGCCGGTACGCCCGCGCGTCTCGACCTGGGCTTCGCAGCGCACGCTGGAGCCCGCGGCATCGAGCTCGAACTCGACGTTGACGCGCGTGATCGGCAGCGGGTGGCACAGCGGGATCAGCTCGGCGGTGCGCTTGGCGCCCTGGATCGCGGCGATGCGCGCCACGCCGAGCACGTCGCCCTTGGCGGCGCGCCCCTGCGCGACGAGCTCGAAGGTGGCCGGCAGCATGCGGATCGTGCCGGCGGCGCGTGCGACGCGCAGCGTCTCGTCCTTGGCGCCGACGTCGACCATCTGCGCCCGGCCCTGCGCGTCGAAGTGGGTGAGCGGAGAGTTCATCGGTGGAAACAAGGGGGCAACGCGACGGTGTCATCATAGGCCGCTGCATGCACGCGCGCCGGCCGCGTCCGGCGCCCCCGACGGACACCCCGCCTTGACGCCTTCCCACACCCCGCGTTTCCCGCGTCGTCCCCGTTCCCTCGTGCTCGCGCTCGCGCTGGCCTGCGCGGTGCAGGCCGTGCCCGCGCAGGTGCGCCTGCCCTCGCTGGGCGAGTCGGCCGTCGAGGACATCACCCTGGGCGCCGAACGCCGCCTGGGCGACCAGGTCATGCGCTATATCCGCGCCGACCCGGCCTACCTGGACGACCCGGTGCTGCTCGAGTACGTCGACTCGATCTTCCTGCCGCTGGTGGCCGCGTCGCGCCAGCGCGGCGACATCGAGCCCGAGCTCGACCGCCAGTTCGCCTGGGAGGCTTTCCTCGTGCGCGAGCGCAGCGTCAACGCCTTCGCGCTGCCGGGCGGTTTCGTCGGCGTGCACCTGGGCCTGATCGCGCTGACCACCAGCACCGACCAGCTGGCGTCGGTCGTGGCGCACGAACTGGCCCACGTGACGCAGCGCCACATCGCGCGCGGCAGCATCGCGGCGCAGCGCAACTCGATGGTCAGCATGGCCGCGCTGCTGCTGGGCATCGTCGCGGCCGCGCGCACCAACAACGCCGACCTCGCCAACGCCGCGATCGTCGGCAGCCAGGCCGCGTCGATCCAGGGCCAGCTGAACTTCTCGCGCGACATGGAGCGCGAGGCCGACCGCATGGGCTACGGCACGCTCACCGCCGCCGGCTTCGCGCCCCAGGGCATGGCGCAGATGTTCGAGAGGCTCGACTCGGCGACGCGGATCAACGACAGCGGCGGCTTCCCCTACCTGCGCAGCCACCCGCTGACGACCGAACGCATCAGCGAGGCGCGCTCGCGGGCGATGTTCGCCGGCTCGGGCCCGGACTCGACGCCGCTGCGCCATGCGCTGATGCAGCAGCGCGCGCGCGTGCTGATGGACGCCGACCCGCAGACGCTGCACCGCCTCGTCGACCAGCAGGGCGGCGCCGCCGACGCCCCGCTGCGCGAGCGCCTGGCCACGGCCTATGCCGCGGCCCTGTCGGCCTCGCTGCTGCGGGAACACGCCGTCGCCGAGCGCCTGGCCTCGCAGGCGCTCGCGCTGGCCTCCGCTGCCGAGCCGCGCGAGCCGCAGGCCGAGCGCGACCTGCAGCTGCTGCTGGCCCAGGTGCGCCTGGCCGCCGGCCAGCCGGCAGCGGCGATGCAGGTGCTGGACTCGATCAGCGCCGACGCCCGCGGCCGGGCGCCGCTGCTGATGCGCGCCCAGGCCGCGCTGGACCTGCAGCGCGGCGCCCGGCCCGCGCCCGCGGCGCTGCGCGCGGCCACCGAGGCGCTGCAGACCTGGGTTGCCGAACACCCGCGCGACGCCGGCGCCTGGACGCAGCTCGCGGCCACCGCCGACGCCGCCGGCTTCAAGCTGCGTGCGGTGCGCGCCGAGGCCGAGGCGCGTTACGCGTCGGGCGACGTCAACGGTGCGATCGACCGGCTGCGCGCCGGGCAGGCGGCCGCGCGCGGCGCCGCCGGCCAGGACTTCATCGAGGCCTCCGTCATCGACGCCCGCCTGCGCGAGCTGCGCGCGCAGCAGCGCCGCGTCTTCTGCGAGGCGCGTGCCGACGGCGGCAACCCGGTGCCGCTGGAGGGGGTGGAGGTGCGCGACTGCCCGCGCTGATCAGGGCGCCGTGCGGCCGAACATCTGCTCGACGGCGGCGTCGATGACCATGCCGCACAGGCTGTAGATCACCGAGCCGATCAGCGCCGCGCCGAAACCCGCGACGCGAAAGCCGTCGAGCACGCTGGCCGCGGCCCAGAACATCAGCGCGTTGATGACGAAGAGGAACAGCCCGAGCGTCAGCAGCGTAACGGGCAGCGTGAGCAGCACCAGCAGCGGCCGCACCAGCGTGTTCAGCAGACCCAGGACCAGGGCCGCGATCAGCGCGGTGCCGAAACTCTGCACGGTGACGCCGGGATAGAGGTTGGCCACCAGCAGCAGGGCCGCCGCCAGCAGGAACCATCGCGCGAGGATCTTCATGGGGCGCAGCATAGCGTGGCGAGAATGCCTTCCACCTATGAAAACCGCTTCTCAGCGGCCCTCGTGAGGCGGTACCATCCCGCGTGCACGGCGCTCCCTGCCAGACGAGGCTCCCATGAGGCTTCGCGCAGCGCCGGCGCCGAGCCACATCTGACGGAGAACATCCCAATGGCAACTGCGAAGAAGACCGCCGCGAAGAAGACCGCGGCCACGAAGGCACCGGCGACGAAGGCGGCTCCGGCCAAGAAGGCCGCCGCTCCCGCGAAGAAGGCCGTCGCCGCCCCGGCGAAGAAGGCTGCTGCCCCCAAGAAGGTCGCTGCGCCGGCCAAGAAGGCGGCCGCCAAGAAGGCCCCCGCGAAGAAGCGCACCCCCAGCGCCGCCTTCATGAAGCCCCTGACCCCGAGCGCGGCCCTGGCCGCCGTCATCGGCGACAAGGCGCTGCCCCGTACCGAGATCACCAAGAAGGTCTGGGAGTACATCAAGAAGAACGGCCTGCAGGACAAGGCCAAGAAGACGATGATCAACGCCGACGCCAAGCTGAAGGCCATCTTCGACAAGGCGCAGGTCTCGATGTTCGAGATGACCAAGCTGATCAGCAGCCACCTGAAGTGAACACGCGGGCGCCGCGGCGCCCGTCGTTGTGCAAGAGGCCGGCGTCAGCCGGCCTTTTTCATTGCGGCGTCGCGGCCAGCGTCTTCTCGCAGAAGGCTCGCATGTCGGCGTCCTGCACCTCGGCCAGCAGCACCAGCATCGCCGCGCGGTGCTGCGCCAGCGCTTGCCGGTCGGCGGCCGCCCGCGCCGCGTGCACGGCGCATTCATGGGCGAAGAAACGCTCCGAGGCCTCGGCGGCGTTGCGCTCGCAGCTCGCGATGCAGGCGGCGGCGTAGGCCTGGGCCTGCGCGCCGTGGCCGAGCGCCGCGTGGCACATCGCCAGGTGGTAGTCGGCGCGTTCGACGTGCATCCAGGTGCCGGCGTGCAGCCAGGCGCGGCGTTCGAGCTCGGCCATCTCGATCATCAGCAGGTCCAGCGCCGGCTCGCGCGGGCCCATGCGCAGCGCATGCGTCACGTTGTGCGCGGTCGCGGCGTAGGCACGGCGTGCGGCCGGGTCGGGGTGCTGGGTGGCGCGTGTCTCCAGCGGCAGCACGCGCTTGCGTGGCGAGTCTCCGCGCCCGAGGCGCAGTTCGGCCTGCACCACGTCGCCGAGCAGCGCCCAGGCCACCGCGTCGGGCAGCGGCTCGACCGGCCGGTTCTCGATCTGCGCCAGCGCCCATTCGCCGCGAGCCTTCATCGCGTCGAGCCGGGTGCCCGCGGGCAACGCGGCATGGAAGGCATGCAGCAGCGCCGGCCGGCCCAGATGGCCGAGCATCGTGTGGCGCGCCAGATGCGCGGCGTCCGCGCCCTGGTCGTCGTCGGGCAGTGCCGGCGCCAGCGCCAGAAGCTCGGCTGCCAGGGCTTCGGCAGCGTCGTCGTGGCGGTCCCAGGCTTGTTCCAGCCAGTCGTGCAAGTCCTTCATCGATCTCCCTGCGGCAACGCGGCGCTGCCATGCTCGCCGGCGTGCGGCCGCCGCGCCATCCCGAATCGCACGGACGCCGCCGGTCTCAGGCCGGCGTGTGCCAGCGCCGCGCGGTCTCCAGCAGCGGCGCCAGGAAGCGCCCGGTGTGGCTGCCCGCATGCGCGGCGATGTCCTCGGGCGTGCCGGCCACCAGCACGCGCCCGCCGCCAGAGCCGCCTTCGGGGCCCATGTCGATGAGCCAGTCGGCGGTCTTGATGACGTCCAGGTTGTGCTCGATGACGACGATGGTGTTGCCGGCGTCGCGCAGCTGGTGCAGCACCTTCAGCAGCAGGCCGATGTCGTGGAAGTGCAGGCCGGTGGTCGGCTCGTCCAGGATGTAGAGCGTGCGCCCGGTGTCGCGTTTGGACAGCTCCAGCGCCAGCTTGACACGCTGCGCCTCGCCGCCGGACAGCGTCGTCGCCGCCTGGCCCAGGCGGATGTAGCCCAGGCCGACGTCGAGCAGCGTCTGCAGCTTGCGCGCGATCGCCGGCACGGCCGAGAAGAAGCCGTGCGCCTCCTCGACCGTCATCTCCAGCACCTGGGTGATGTTGCGGCCCTTGTAGAGCACCTCCAGCGTCTCGCGGTTGTAGCGCGCGCCGTGGCAGGCGTCGCAGGGCACGTAGACGTCGGGCAGGAAGTGCATCTCGACCTTGATGACGCCGTCGCCTTCGCAGGCCTCGCAGCGCCCGCCGGCGACGTTGAAGCTGAAGCGCCCGGCGCCGTAGCCGCGTTCGCGCGCCATCGGCACCTCGGCGAAGAGCTCGCGGATCGGCGTGAACAGGCCCGTGTAGGTCGCCGGGTTGGAGCGCGGCGTGCGCCCGATCGGGCTCTGGTCGACGTTGATGACCTTGTCGAAGGCCTCCAGGCCGTCGATGCGCTCGTGTTCGGCCGGCTCGGCGTGGCTCTGGTAGAGCTTCTTGGCGACCGCGGTGTACAGCGTGTCGTTGACCAGCGTGCTCTTGCCCGAGCCGCTGACGCCGGTGACGCAGGTCAGCAGCCCGACCGGGATCTCGACGTCCACGCCCTTCAGGTTGTGGCCGCTGGCGCCGACGATGCGCAGCACGCCGCGTTCGGCGTCGGCGGCCACACGCTGCCGCGGCACCTCGATGCGCAGCGTGTGCGCCAGGTAGCGCCCGGTCAGCGACTCGGGGTCGGCCGCGACCTCGTCGGGCGTGCCCTGGGCGATGACGCGCCCGCCGTGCACGCCGGCGCCCGGCCCCATGTCGACGACGTGGTCGGCGGCGCGGATCATGTCCTCGTCGTGTTCGACGACGAGCACCGAGTTGCCGAGGTCGCGCAGGTGCTGCAGCGTGCCGATCAGGCGCTCGTTGTCGCGCTGGTGCAGGCCGATGCTGGGTTCGTCGAGCACGTACATCACGCCCGACAGGCCGCTGCCGATCTGGCTGGCCAGGCGGATGCGCTGGGCCTCGCCGCCGGACAGCGTGTCGGCGCCGCGGTCCAGGCTCAGGTAGGTCAGGCCGACGTCGTTCAGGAAACGCAGCCGCGAGCGGATCTCGCGAACGATCTTGTCGGCGATCTCGGCCTTGGCGCCCTCGAGCTTGAGGCTCTCGAAGTAACTCAGGCACTCGGCCAGCGTCGCGTGCTCGACGGCGTAGATCGGCAGGCCCCGGCGTGCGGCCTCGTCGCCGTCCGCCGCGTGGCGCAGGAAGACGTGGCGCGCCTCGCGCCGCAGCCGCGTGCCCTCGCACTGCGGGCAGGACCGGGCGGCCTGGTAGCGCACCAGGTCCTCGCGCACCGCGGCCGAGTCGGTCTCGCGAAAGCGGCGCTCGAAGTTCGGGATGATCCCTTCGAAGGGATGGCGGCGCTTGACGCTGCGTTGGCGGCCCTTGGTGCCCTCGGCGGTGTAGGAGAACTCGATCTCCTCGTCGCCCGAGCCGTAGAGCAGCACCTGGCGCGCCTGGGGCGACAGGTCCTCGAACGCGGTGTCGATGTCGAAGCCGTAGTGCGCGGCCACGCTCTCCAGCAGCGAGAAGGTGTAGGCGTTGCGCCGGTCCCAGCCCTTCACGGCGCCGGCGGCCAGGCTCAGCGACGGGAAGGCGACGACCCGCTCGGGGTCGAACACCGTCACCTGGCCCAGGCCGTCGCAGGCCGGGCAGGCGCCCACCGGCGAGTTGAACGAGAACAGCCGCGGCTCCAGCTCGGGCAGCGAGTAGCTGCACACCGGGCAGCCGAACTTGCTGCTGAACAGGTGCTCGCGGCCGCTGTCCATCTCCAGCGCGATGGCGCGCCCGTCGGCGATGCGCAGCGCGGCCTCGAAGCTCTCGGCCAGGCGCTGCTTCATGTCGGGGCGCGTCTTCAAGCGGTCGACGACGACGTCGATGTCGTGTTTCTCGGTCTTCTTCAGCGCCGGCAGCGCGTCGGCCTCGACGACGGCGCCCGGGTGGCCGTCACCGCCGACACGGAACCGCACGTAGCCGCGCGCCTGCATGTCGGCGAAGAGCTCGACGAACTCGCCCTTGCGGTCTCGCACCACCGGCGCCAGCACCATCAGCCGGGTGTCCGGCGGCAGCGCGAGCGCGGCGTCGACCATCTGGCTGACGCTCTGCGCCTGCAGCGGCAGGCCGTGTTCGGGGCAGTACGGCGTGCCGGCGCGTGCGTACAGCAGGCGCAGGTAGTCGTGGATCTCGGTGATCGTGCCGACCGTCGAGCGCGGGTTGTGGCTGGTGGCCTTCTGCTCGATGGAGATCGCCGGCGACAGCCCTTCGATGACGTCGACGTCGGGCTTGTCCATCAGCTGCAGGAACTGGCGCGCGTAGGCCGACAGGCTCTCCACGTAGCGCCGCTGGCCCTCGGCGTACAGCGTGTCGAAGGCCAGGCTGGACTTGCCCGAACCCGACAGCCCCGTGATCACGACCAGCGCGTGTTTCGGGATGTCGAGGTCGACGTTCTTCAGGTTGTGGGTGCGGGCGCCGCGCACGCGCAGCGCCGGGGCTTCGGTGGCGGGTGCGGGGCGGGGGCGGTGTTCGGGCATCGGCGGGGCGTGCGGCGGGCAACCGGCCATCATAGCGAGCGTCGTCGCCGCGGCGCCAGCGCCCGCCCCGCGCCGGGTGCGCCTGGCGCGTCAGGCGCGAAGGACCGGATTGCCGTGCAGCGGCACCTCGTCGAGCGCGACGGTGAACGCGGTGCGAACCCCGGCGACGCTCTCGACCTCGATGCACCCGCCCATCGCCTCGACGACACGCTTGCTGAAGTACAGCCCCATGCCCGAGCCCGGGATGCCCGAGCATTCGGCGCCGGCGCGGCTGAAGGGCTGGAACAGCTCGGCGAGCTGCTGCTCCGACAGGCCGCGGCCGGTGTCGGCGACGGTCAGCTCGACGCGGCCGGCGAAGTGCCGCGCCGACACCGTGATGCAGCCGCCGGTGCGGTTGTACTTGGCGGCGTTGGACAGCAGGTTCAGCAGCACTTCCTTGGTGCGCAGCGGGTCGGCCAGCACCAGCAGCGGCGGGCTGTCGCTGCAGCGGTCGTCCATCGTCAGCTGCATCGCCGAGGCCTGCGCGGCGATCATCTGCAGGCAGTCGCGGACCAGCGGCCGCAGGTCCAGCGCGACACGCTTGAGCGCCAGCTGGCCGCTCTCGATGCCCGAGACGTTGAGCAGCTCGTTGACGAGTTCCAGCAGGTGGCGCGCGGCGTCCTCGACCATCGCCACGCGGTAGGGCTTGACCACCAGATCGCCGGCCTCGGCCTCCAGCCGCATCAGCTGCGAGAAGCCGAGGATCGCGTTCAGCGGCGTGCGCAGCTCGTGGCTGACGCGCGAGAGGAACACCGTCTTGGCGCGGTTGGCCGACTCGGCGGCCTGCTTGGCCGCCAGCAGGCGGGCCTGTTCGTGTTCGCCGCTCGTGTCCCAGGCGCAGCCGACCAGGCGCACGGTGCGCGGCGCCGGGCCGCCCTCGACGTGCGCGCGGCCGGCCAGGTGCAGCCAGCGTTCGCCGTCCGGCGCCGGCGCCAGGCGCAGCTCGATGCCGAACGCGGTACAGGCCTCGACGGCGTGCTGCACCGCCTCGACGAAGGCCGAAGCGTCGTCAGGATGCAGGTACGGCGACAGCGCGGCACACAGATCCGACGGCGGCGCGCCGTCGCCGAAGGCGGTCAGCTCGCGCATGCGGCCGTCGAGGAAGAGTTCGCCGTGCTGCAGGTCCCAGTCCCAGACGCCGATGCCGCCGGCGTCGTTGGCCACGCTCAGGCGCTCGGTCAGCTCGCCGATGCGGCGCCGCGCCTGTGCCTGGACGGTGACGTCCTGGAAGATGCCGATGACCAGCGGGCCGTCGTCGCCGAGTTCGGCGTGGCCGACGACGCGCACCCGCAGCGTGCGGCCGTGGGCGTCGTGCATGTCGAGCTCGAAGTCGAACGGCGCCTGGCCGGGCTTGGCGGCATGCAGCGCGCCCGACAGCGCGGCGTGGCCGTCGGGCGTGCACAGCTGCAGCGTGCGCTCCAGCGTCGCCGGCTCGTCGTCGGCGAGTTCGAACACGCGGCGCAGGTGCGAGGACCAGCGCATCGTGCCGCACTCGATGTCGTACTCCCAGCCGCCGATGCGCGCCAGGCGCGCCGAGTCGGCGAGGAAGGCCTCGCGCACGCGCAGCGCCTCGGTCGTCTCGCGCAGCGCGCGCACGTCCTCGATGTGCTCGGTGCGGTCGATGACGGCCATCGCGAACTGCGGCGTGTCGTCGTTCTCGCCGGGCAGCGTCGACAGATGCATCTCGCCGATGAAGCGGCGCCCGTCCTCGGCGACGAAGCCGACCTCGTCGAGCGTGATCGAGCCCAGCGCACGCGCCTGGTGGAAGGCCGGGCGCACACGCTGCTGGTACTGCTGCGAGTCGACCATGCGGAACAGCAGCCGCGCGCTCATCGTCTGGCGCTGCATCGCGAACAGCCGTTCGGCCTGGCCGTTCTGCTCGATCACCTCGCCGTTGAAGCTGACCAGCATCGTCGCCACCGGCATGGCCAGGAACAGCGTCGTGAAGCGCGACAGCGCCTGCTCGGTGCGTTCGCGGCTTTGCTGCAGCTCGTCGGCCTGGGCGTGCAGCTCGGCCTGGTAGATGCGCAGCTCCTCGGCGAGCGTGCGCACCTTGGTGTCGTTGCGCTGCAGGGCCGACTCGGCGGCGGCCAGGTCGCCGCGCTTCATCGCGTCCAGCAGGTCGCTGCGCAGGTCCGCGCCGTTGCTGGCCACCTGCGCGACCAGCCGGTCGCGCTGGCGCACGCGTTGCCGCAGTTGCATCTCGCTCATGAGTCCGCCTTGCCGCCGTCGGGAAGCGAGCCGCCGCTCAGGCGGACCCACTCGCTGATGTCAACGTGGCTGACCACGGCGCCGCCCGCGGGATGCCCGATCGGTGCGGCGTACATGAGGAACCAGCGCTGCCGGTCCGGGGCGTGACAGGGATAGTGCATCTGGAACATGGGCAGGCGGCCGTCCAGGACCGCTCTCAGACCTTCGTGCGCCCGCCGGGCGTCGGCCTCGGTCAGCGCCGACTCGGCGCAGGTGCGCAGGTAGTTGGCGCCCGGGCCGGTGCTGCGTTCGGCCGGGTCGCCGTTCTCGGCGGCGAAACGGCGCCAGGCGTCGTTGACCAGCGTGATCGCGCCCTGCGTGTCGACGACGGCGACGTGCTGGGGCAGCGAGTCGATGACGGCCTGCAGGCGCTGCGAGTCCTTCACCGAGTCGATGTTCACGAAGGTCATCACCGCGCGGCTGGCGCCGGGCGAGCGGCCCGGGTACGGCTGGATGCGCGCCAGCCACCACTGGCCGTTGCGGCTGCGCACCTCGCGTTCGGTGACGCTGCCGCGCTCCAGCGTCAGGCGCAGGTCGGCGAACAGCGACGGGTAGTCCAGCCGGTGGGCGAAGTCCTCGATCGAGCGGCCCTCGTCGCCCTGGCGCAGGTGGAACAGCGGCGTCGCCTCGGGCGTGAAGCGCGTCAGGCGCAGCTGCTCGTCGACGAAGATGGTCGGGATCGCCGCTGCCTTGGAGACGTTCTCCAGGTCGGCGTTGACCGAGTTCAGGACGTCGACCTTCTCCTGGTACTCGGAGTTGACGGTGTAGAGCTCCTCGTTGACGGACTGCAGCTCCTCGTTGGTGCTCTGCAGCTCCTCGTTGGAGGCCATCAGCTCTTCGTTGGTCGCCTGCAGCTCCTCGTTGGAGGTCTCGAGCTCCTCGATCGTCGCCTGCAGGTTGTCGTGCATGACCGCGAGGTCGCGCTCGAGCTCCTCGATGCGGCGCAGGTAGCGGTCGTCGGCCGGTTCGGTGGCCGACGCGCCCGCGCCGGGCGCGGCCGCGACGCCTTCGTGGTCGGCAACGGTCTCCAGCGACAGCATCGCGAAGCCGCCGTCTTCGCTGCCGTCGAGCTGCCGGGCGACGAGCTGCACGCGGCGCCAGCCGTCGCCGTCGGGCAGGCGGATCGGGGCCGAGCGCTGCGGCGCGCTGTCGCTGCCGAGCGCCTGCAGCAGCATGCTGGCCACCGGCACCAGGTCGCGTGGCAGCAGCTTCATCAGGTCCAGCGTCGCCTGGCCCTCGGTGAACTGCAGCAGATGGCGCGTGTCGCCGTAGACGCGCATCAGCTGGCGCGCCTCGCTGACGACGACCGACGGCGGCGCGTAGTGCTGCATCAGCAGCGCCAGCGCGCCGTCGTTGCCGGGGCGCGGCATCATCGGCGGCAGCGCGCCGCCGCGCCGCACCGACTCGCCCAGGCGGGTCTGGTGCAGGCCGCGCATGTCGATCGTCGCCGCCGAGCGGTCGCGGCGCAGCAGGCGGTAGACCTTGCACCGCGACTTCAGCGCCTGGAAATCGCGGTGCAGGTCACCGAGCGATTCGCTGGGACCGAGCATCAGGTGCGCGCCCGGCGCCATCGCGTACTGCAGCCGGCGCAGCGCGCTCTCCTGGGCCGGCGGCTCCATGTAGATCAGCGCGTTGCGGCAGCTGACCAGGTTCATGCGCGTGAACGGCGGGTCGGCGATGACGTTGTGGCGCGCGAAGATGATCATCTGGCGCAGCTCGGGCTGCACCTGATAGCGGCCCTGGCGCTCGATGAAGAACTGCGCCAGGCGCTCGGGCGAGATCTCGGCGGCGATCGTCTCCGGGTACAGCCCGGCGGCGGCGTGGTCCAGGTACTGCTGCTCGACGTCGGTGGCGAAGATCTTCACCGGCCGCGTGCGCCCGGCCTTGCGGAAGGCCTCGGCGAACAGGATCGCGATCGAGTACGCCTCCTCGCCGGTGGCGCAGCACGAGACCCAGGCGCGGATGCCCTCGTGGCCGGCGCGCGTGACGAGGTCCGGGATCACCTGCTCGGCCAGCAGGTCGTAGACCTCGGCGTCGCGGAAGAAGCGTGTCACCGGGATCAGCAGCTCGCGGCGCAGCAGCACCTGCTCGTCGGGCGAGCCGGCCAGGCGCTCGCGGTACTCGACGAGCGACGGGCAGTGCAGCACCTGCATGCGGCGCTCGATGCGGCGCAGCACCGTCGTCGGCTTGTACTGGCGGAAGTCGATGCCGCTGGAGTGCAGCAGGATCTCGTGGATCGTGTCCAGCGGCTGCGCGACCGCCGGCGCGTGCGGCGACAGGTGGCGCGTGCCCTCGGCGCGCGGGGTCACGAGCTGCGTCGTCAGCTGCGCGGCCAGCGCCTCGGCGCTGCCCATGAAGTCGTACTGCGCGGCGTGGCTGGCCGACAGCGGCATGCCGTCGAACTTGGCGGTGGCCGGGTCCTGCACGTAGAAGACGCCGCCGGCGGCGTTGATCTCCTGCACGCCGCGTGATCCGTCCGAGCCGGTGCCCGACAGCACCACCGCGATCGCCCGGTCGGTGAACTGCTCGGCCAGGCTGCTGAAGAAGGTGTCGATGGGCAGCGTCAGCCCGTGTTCGGGCTTGGGCGCGAGCTGCAGCCGGTCGCCGGCCACGCGCATCATCTTGCCCGGCGGGATCAGGTGCACGCGGTTGGCCGCCAGCGCCATGTCGTGCTCGGCCACGCACACCGGCATCTCGGTGTAACGGCCCAGCAGGTCCGCCATCATGCTCTTGTGGTCCGGCGACAGGTGCTGGATCACGACGAAGGCCGCGCCGGTGTCCGGCGGCAGGGCCTTGAAGACGCGGGCCAGCGCGTCCAGCCCGCCGGCGGAAGCGCCGATGGCGACGACACGTCCGGCGAAGAACCGGTCGGGCGCGGGCATGAACGGCCCGGCGCCTTGTTCCTCGGCTTGCGCCGGCGCGTGCTCTTGGCTGTTGTCCGCCACCTTCCCCCCGCTCCCTCCGGGCCTCCCCGATTGCCGGGAGGCCGGTCGCGCTGGTCCCCCTAATGTCACAAGTATCCCGGGGGATGACCCGCCTGGATAGACGCAGATCAAGCGTCCTGCCGCAGCACGCGCAGGATTTCCTCGCCGTACGCTTCGAGCTTCTTGGTGCCGACGCCGCTGATGGCCGCCAGCTCGTCCAGAGAGGCCGGGCGCTCGCGCGCCATCTCCGCCAGCGTGGCGTCGTGGAAGACGACGTAGGCCGGCACGTTGTGCTCGCGCGCCACCTCGCCGCGCCAGGCCTTCAGCGCCGTGAAGCGCAGGGTGGCCGCGTCGTCCAGCGGCAGCGGCGGCGGCTTGTCGGCGGCGCTGCGCGTGCGCGCCGTGCGCCCGCGCCGCGGTGTCTCGGCCGGCACGCGCAGCAGCAGCTGCACCTCGCCGCGCAGCACCTCGCGGGCGCTGGCGGTCAGCTCCAGCGTGTTGAACTCGCCTTCGGTGCGCAGATGGCCCAGCGCGATCAGCTGGCGCAGCACGCCGCGCCACTGCGCCTCGGCGACGTCGGCACCGATGCCGAAGGTCGACAGCGTCTGGTGGCCGTACTGCGCGACCTTGTCGGTCTGCTTGCCGCGCAGCACGTCGATCAGGTGGCCGGCGCCGAAACGCTGGCCGCCCTGCTGGCGGAAGCGGTAGACGCAGGACAGCGCCTTGCGCGCGGCTTCGGTGGCGTCCCAGGTGGCCGGTGGCGCCAGGCAGTTGTCGCAGTTGCCGCAGCGCAGCCTGGGCACGGCGCCGGCGTCGTGCTCGCCGTCGCCTTCACCGCCATACCGCTCGCCGAAGTAGCCCAGCAGCCGCACGCGGCGGCAGTCGTGGGCCTCGGCCAGCGCCAGCAGCGCGTCGAGCTTGCCGCGCTGCAGGTGCTTGAACTCCTCGTCGGCCTCGCCCTCGTCGATCATGCGGCGCTGGTTGACGACGTCGGCCAGGCCGTAGCTCATCCAGGCATCGGCGGGCAGGCCGTCGCGGCCGCCGCGGCCGGTCTCCTGGTAATACGCCTCGATGTTCTTGGGCAGGTCCAGGTGGGCGACGAAACGCACGTCGGGCTTGTCGATGCCCATGCCGAAGGCGATCGTCGCGACCATCACCAGCGCGTCCTCGCGCAGGAAGCGGTCCTGGTGGCGGCGGCGCGTCTCGGCGTCCAGGCCGGCGTGGTAGGGCAGCGCCGGGATGCCTTCGTCGCTCAGCCAGGCGGCGGTGTCCTCGACCTTCTTGCGGCTCTGGCAGTAGACGATGCCGGCGTCGCCCTCGTGCTCGTCGCGCAGGAAACGCAGCAGCTGGCGCTTGGGCTCGTCCTTCTCGACGATCGTGTAGCGGATGTTCGGCCGGTCGAAGCTGGAGACGAAGCGGCGCGCGTCCTCGAGCTTCAGCCGCGCGACGATGTCCTCGCGCGTGTGGGCGTCGGCGGTCGCCGTCAGCGCCATGCGCGGCACCTGCGGGAAACGCTCGTGCAGCGCCGACAGGCCCAGGTACTCCTCGCGGAAGTCGTGGCCCCACTGGCTGACGCAGTGCGCCTCGTCGATCGCGAACAGCGCCAGCCGGTCGCGTTCGGCCAGCGACTCCAGCATCGCCAGGAAACGTGGCGTCAGGATGCGTTCGGGCGCGGCGTACAGCAGCACCAGGCGGCCGGCGAGCAGGTCGCGCTCGATGCGCCGCGCCTCGTCGCCGTCGAGCGTGCTGTTCAGGAAGGCCGCGGGCACGCCGACCTCGTCGAGCGCGCCGACCTGGTCGTGCATCAGCGCGATCAGCGGCGAGACGACGACGGTGACACCCTGGCCGGCACGGTGGCGCAGGATCGCCGGCACCTGGTAACACAGGCTCTTGCCGCCGCCGGTGGGCATCAGCACCAGGGCGTCGCCGCCGGCGGCCACGTGCTCGACGATCTCGCGCTGGCGGCCGCGGAAGGCGGGGTAGCCGAAGACCTCGTTCAGCACCAGCTGCGCGGGATCGGCCTCGACGGGGGCGGGACTCATGGAGGGGCCGGATGGTACGCGAGGCCGCCGGCGGGCCGCCGTCGCCCTCCTGCGGGTGACCCGCCCACCGCTGCGGGGGACTGTGCCGCCCGGCAGGCCCGGCCGGTATCATCGGCGCCCAGTGCCGGCCTTCGCGCCGGCGTCCGTCCTTCCCTCTCGTCTTCGCCCACCCCAGGAGGGCATCCCCCATGGCCTCGGTCAACAAAGTCATCCTCGTCGGCAACCTCGGCCGCGACCCCGAAGTGCGCTACGCCCCCAGCGGCTCGGCGATCTGCAACGTCACCATCGCCACCAGCCGCCAGTGGAAGGACAAGACCAGCGGCGAGCGCCAGGAAGAGACCGAATGGCACCGCGTGGTCTTCTACGACCGCCTGGCCGAGATCGCCGGCGAGTACCTGAAGAAGGGCCGCCCGGTCTACGTCGAAGGCCGCCTGAAGACCCGCAAGTGGACCGACAAGGACGGCGTCGAGAAGTACACCACCGAGATCATCGCCATGGAAATGCAGCTGCTCGGCGGCCGTGAAGGCGGCGGCGGTGGCGGCGGCGACTACGGCGGTGGCGACGACATGGGCGCCGCGCCGGCCCGCCGCGCCCCGGCCCCGCGCCCGCAGGCCCCCGCGCCGCGCGCCCCGGCGCCGCAGAAGTCGAGCACCGGCTTCGACGACATGGACGACGACATCCCGTTCTGAGCCTGCCGGCCGCTGGCCGCTACGGCCCGCCGCCTTCGGGTGTGCGGGCCGTTTCTTTTGCCGAGCCTTCTGCCATGGATGAACTGCCGCTGGCCGCCGTGCTGGCCGAGATCGTGCGCACGCGTGCTGCGCGTCCCGACCTGGACTGGGCGGCCTTCGACCGCTGCGCGCCGGTCACCGCCGCCCACGGCCGGCGTTCGACCTTTCCCTGGCACCTGACGGCCAGCGTCTTCGTCGCCGACACCGCGGGCCGGCATGCGCTGCTCGTCGAGCACCCGACCCTGGGCCGGCTGCTGCAGCCCGGCGGCCACCTCGAAGCCGGCGAGACGCTGCGCCAGGCCGCCGCACGCGAGCTGCGCGAGGAGTGTGGCGACGCCGTCGCCGATGCCGCGGTGCTCGGCGACCTCGCCTTCGACGTCGACCTGCACGCCATCCCGCCGAACCCGCGCCGCGGCGAGCCCGGCCATCTGCACCTGGACTTCTGCTTTCTCGCGCGCCTGCCGGCCGAGGTGCCGGCCGGCGGCGAGCTGCCGACACGCTGGGTGGCGCTGGACGCCGGGCCGGTGCGGGAGCAAGCGCGGCTGGCGCGCGTGGCCTCGCGGCTGTCCCTGGATCAATGCCCCAGATACCGCGGGGGGTAGATTGGGGCTCTCGCTCCAGGAGACGACGATGTCGACGATCCGCCATGCCCTCGTGTTCGCCGCTGCGGCCCTTGCCGCCACGGTCGCATTTGCCCAGACGCCGGCGCCTGCCGGTGCCGCGAGCGCGCCGGTCCAGGGGGCCGGCCCCGGCATGGGGGGCGGCATGGGCGGTGGCATGGGCCCGGGCGGCGGCCGCGGTGCCGCGCGCTGGGGCCAGGGCGTCACGCCCGGCTGGGCGCTGATGACGGCCGAGGAGCGCACGGCGCACCAGGCGAAGATGCGTTCGATGAGCACGCACGGCGAGTGCCGCGCCTACGTCGATCAGCACCACGCCGACATGGCCGCGCGTGCCAAGGAGCGCGGCGTCGCGGTGCCGGCCGTGCCGCGACGCGACCCCTGCGCCGGCCTGCCTGGCTGACGGCCTCGTTTCGCGCGACTTCCTGCGCGTTGCCGCAGGGTTCCGTGGGCACTGAATTGATACCCAGTGGGGTATGAATTATGATGCGGCCATGAACCCCGCCGCTCACGCCCGCGCCTTCGTCCGCAGTTCGTTGCTGCCGGCCCTGCTCGCCGGCCTGGCCGCCGCCTCGGTGTCCGCCGCGCCGCCTGCGGTGCCTGTGGTCGTCGTCGGCCAGGCCGCGGCGGCGGGCGGTTTCGAGATCGACGCCAGCCTGCAGGCGCTGCGCCAGAGCACGCTCGGGGCCCAGGTGTCGGGCAACGTGCTGCAGCTCGCGGTGAAGGCCGGCGATCGCGTCAGGGCCGGCCAGCTGATCGCGCGCATCGACGAACGTGACGCCCAGGCCGGGCTGCTGCGCAGCGAAGCCGGCGTCGCCCAGGCCGACGCCGAGTGGCGCAACGCGTCGATGCAGCTGCAGCGCACGCACGAGCTGCGCGGCCAGGGTTTCGTCAGCCAGGCGGCGCTGGACACCGCCGAGACCCAGGCCCGCGCCGCCCAGGCCGGCCTGGAGCAGGCACTGGCCGCGCGCACCCAGGCGGCGCTGGCGCGCGGTTTCACCGCCGTCGTCGCACCGTTCGACGCCGTCGTCCAGGCCACCCACGTCGAGGCCGGTGACCTGGCCAGCGCCGGCCGCGCCATCGCCACCGTCTATGCGCCGGGCGCGCTGCGCGCTGTGGTGCAGCTGCCGGCCTCGCGTTCGGCGGCCGCGCGTGCGGCGGCCGGCATCGAGGTCGTGCTGCCCGACGGCCGGCGGGTCGCGCCGGTCGCCAAGACCGAGCTGCCGGCCACCGACGCCGTCTCGCAGACCGTCGAGTGGCGGCTGGACCTGCCGCCGGCGGCGACTGCCGGCCTGGCGCCGGGCCAGAGCGTGCGCGTGCGTTTCGCCGGCGTGCCCGGTGCCGCCGCGCCCGCGGGACGGCTCTCGGTGCCGGCGGCAGCCTTGCTGCGCCGCGGCGAGCTGAGCGCGGTCTACGTGCAGCGCGGCGAAGGCTTCGTGCTGCAGGCCGTGCGCGCCGGTGCGACGGCCGGCGACACGGTCGAGATCCTCGCCGGCCTGAAGGGCGGTGAACGTGTCGCCGCCGACGCCGTGCGCGCCGGCCTGGCCGGCGCGCTGGCCGCCAAGTGACGGATCGCGACGTGAGCGACACGCCGCTGGGCATCGCCGGCCGTCTGGCGCGCGCCTTCCAGGCCAACGCGCTCACGCCGCTGCTGGCGCTGGTGGCGCTGCTGCTGGGCCTGTTCGCGGTGCTCGTCACGCCGCGCGAGGAGGAGCCGCAGATCAACGTCACGATGGCCAACGTGCTGATCCCGTTCCCGGGCGCCTCGTCGGCCGACGTGCAGAACATGGTCGCGCGCCCGGCCGAGCAGGTGCTGGGCCAGATCGCCGGCATCGAGCACACGTTCTCGGTCTCTCGCCCGGGCCTGGCGGTGCTGACGGTGCAGTTCGAGGTCGGCGTGCCCCGCACCGAGGCCCTGGTGCGCCTGTACGACGTGCTCGACGCCAACCAGGACTGGCTGCCCTCGGGCCTGGGCACGCTCACGCCCATCGTCAAGCCCAAGGGCATCGACGACGTGCCGGTGCTGGCGCTGACGCTGTGGAGCCGCGACGACCGCGCCGCCGCCGACCTGGAGCGTGTCGCGCACGCGCTCGAAGCCGAGTTGAAGCGTGTGCCCGGTGCGCGCGAGGTGCAGACGATCGGCGGCCCCGGCCGCGTGGTCCAGGTGACGCTGCAGCCGGCGCGGCTGCGCGAACGCGGCGTCGACATCCTGCGCCTGAAGCAGACGCTGGCCGCGGCCAACCAGGGCATGCCGGCCGGCAGCGTGATCGACGAACGCGGCGGCGCGCTGACGGTCGAGACCGGCGAGTTCCTGCGTTCGGCGGCCGAGGTCGGCGAACTCGTCGTCGGCACGAACGGCGGGCGCCCGGTCTATCTGCGCGAGGTGGCCGAGGTCGTGGACGGCGCGGCCCAGCCCTCGCGCTACGTCTGGTTCACGCCCGGCGGCACCGGTTCCGCCGGCGGCCACCCGGCGGTGACGCTGACGCTGACCAAGAAACCCGGCACCAACGCCGTCGACGTCGCGCGCGCCGCGCGCGAACGCGTCGACGCCTTGCGCAACGGCCTGCTGCCCGAGGGCGTCGAGGCCACGGTGACGCGCGACTACGGCGCCACCGCCGCCGAGAAGGCGAACAAGCTGATCAGCAAGCTCGTCTTCGCCACCGGCTCGGTGATCCTGCTCGTCGGCCTGGCGCTGGGCCGGCGCGAGGCGGTGATCGTCGGCGCCGCCGTCGTGCTGACGCTGGCGGCGACGCTGTTCGCCAGCTGGGCCTGGGGCTTCACGCTGAACCGCGTGTCGCTGTTCGCGCTGATCTTCTCGATCGGCATCCTCGTCGACGACGCCATCGTGGTGGTCGAGAACATCCACCGCCACCAGCGCCTGGAGCCCGGCCGGCCGCTGCGCGACATCATCCCCGCCGCGGTCGACGAGGTCGGCGGGCCGACGATCCTGGCGACGATGACCGTCATCGCGGCGCTGCTGCCGATGGCTTTCGTCAGCGGGCTGATGGGCCCGTACATGAGCCCGATCCCGATCAACTCCAGCCTGGGCATGGCGATCTCGCTGGCGATCGCCTTCACGGTGACGCCCTGGCTGGCGCTCAAGCTGATGAAGCCGCACGGCGCGGCGGCGCACGGCGGCCGCGCCGAGGCGCTGGCCGGGCGGCTGCAGGGCTTCTTCGCGCGGCTGCTGCAGCCGCTGCTGGACAGCGCGCGCAAGCGCTGGCTGCTGCTGGCGGGCATCGTCGCGGCGCTCGTGCTGTCGGTCGGCCTGGCCGCGGTGCAGTGGGTGGTGCTGAAGATGCTGCCCTTCGACAACAAGAGCGAGTTCGCGCTCGTCGTCGACATGCCGGCCGGCACGCCGTTGGAAGACACCGCGGCGACGCTGCACGAGCTCGGCGCCTACCTTGCCGCCCAGCCCGAGGTGCGTGACCTGCAGGGTTACGCCGGCACCGCCAGCCCGATCACCTTCAACGGCCTGGTGCGCCAGTACTACCTGCGCGCCGACGCCGAGCAGGGCGAGCTGCAGGTCAACCTGGTCGACAAGTCCGAGCGCCACGAGCAGAGCCACGCGATCGCGCAGCGCCTGCGCCCGGAGCTGCAGAAGATCGCCGCGCGCCGCGGGGCCAAGCTGAAGCTCGTCGAGGTGCCGCCCGGCCCGCCGGTGATGAGCCCGATCGTCGCCGAGGTCTACGGCCCCGACGAAACCGGCCGCCAGCAGCTCGCCGCGCGGCTGGAGCAGGCTTTCCACGCGACGCCCGATGTGACTTCGGTCGACAGTTCGCTGCACGCCGACGCGCCGCGTGCCTTCCTGCGCGTGAACCGCCAGCGTGCCGACACGCTGGGCATCGCCGCGGACGACATCGCGGCCACGGTGCAGGGTGCGCTGTCGGGCGCCGACGCCGCCTGGTTGCACGACGGCCAGTCCAAGTACCCGGTGCCGGTGCGGCTGCAACTGCCGCGCGAGGCCCAGGTCGGGCTGGAGGCGCTGCTGGCGCTGCCGCTGCGCAGCGCCTCGGGCGCGCTGGTGCCGCTGTCGGAGCTGGTGCGCATCGAACGCGGCGTCGTCGACAAGCCGCTCTACACCAAGGACCTGCAGGGCGTGAGCTACGTCTACGGCGACGTCGGCGCCGGCGGCACGACGCCCGACTCGCCGCTGTACGGCCTGTTCGGCATCCGCTCGCGCCTGGCCGAGGCCGCGCTGCCGAACGCCGGCGCGCTGGGCGAGTACTGGATCCGCCAGCCGGCCAACCCCTACGCCGAGTACGCGCTGAAGTGGGACGGCGAGTGGCAGATCACCTACGAGACCTTCCGCGACATGGGCGCGGCCTACGGCGTCGGGCTGATCCTGATCTACCTGCTGGTCGTCGCCCAGTTCCGCAGCTACCTCGCGCCGCTGGTCATCATGGCGCCGATCCCGCTGACCATCATCGGCGTGATGCCCGGCCACGCGCTGCTGGGCATGCAGTACACCGCCACCTCGATGATCGGGATGATCGCGCTGGCCGGGATCATCGTGCGCAACTCGATCCTGCTCGTCGACTTCATCGAGCTGCAGGCCGCACGTGGCGTGCCGTTCAAGCAGGCGGTCATCGACGCCGCCGCGGTGCGCGCCCAGCCGATCGTGCTGACCGGCCTGGCGGCGATGACCGGCGCGCTCTTCATCCTCGACGACCCGATCTTCAACGGCCTCGCGATCTCGCTGCTGTTCGGCATCGCCGTGGCCACGCTGCTGACGCTGGTCGTGATCCCGGTCCTGTACTACGCGCTGTTCCGCCGGCGCCACGAGAGTCCCACCGCAACCGAAGGAGCGACACGATGACCGTCGACCGCCTGATCCGCGTCTTCGCGGGCAGCTTCATCCTGATCTCGCTGGCGCTGGGCGCGCCGGCCAGCCCGCTGTTCGTCAGCGAGTGGTGGCTGGCCTTCACCGCCTTCGTCGGCCTGAACCTGTTCCAGTTCGGCTTCACTGACGTCTGCCCGCTGGGCATCGTGCTGAAGAAGCTGGGCGTCCCCGTCACCAAGGGTGCTTGAGGTAGGACAATGGGGGCACAAGACCCATCCGCCCCGTCCCCGGAGCCCTGTCCCATGAGCTCGCTCGTCGACACCACCAGCCGCACCGACATCCTGAACCGCCTGAAGCGGGCGGAGGGGCAGTTGCGGGGCATCCAGCGCATGATCGAGGAAGGCGAACCCTGCCTCGAGATCGCCGGCCAGATGTCGGCCGTGCGCAAGGCGCTGGACAGCACCTACGTGCGCATGACGGTGTGCTTCATGCAGCAGGAACTCCAGCAGCGCCTGTCGCTGGCCGAGTCGCGCGAGGACGAGCTCGCTGCGGTGCTGGCCGACGTGCAGAACCTGCTGTCCAAGGTGCGCTGAGCCCTCCGGGGCCCGGCGACGCGCGCGCCCGGCGGCGCGCCTGGATCGATGATCAACCGCCCTGCTCCGGCAGGGCCGGCCGGCGTCGCGCCGCCCTGCTGCGCGTGTCGGCACGCTACCGGGCATCACCATGTCTCGTTCCGACCCGCTGAAGTTCCTCCACCCCGGCTGGTTCACCACCGTGATGGGCCTGTGCGGCCTGTCGCTCGCCTGGTACCGCGCGGTGCCGCTGATGGGCGAGATGGCTGGCGCGATCGCGCTGGCCGTCGGCGCGCTGGCCGGGCTCGTCTTCCTGGCGCTGGCCGTGGCCTTCGTGCTGCGCCTGTCGCGCCACCCGGACGCCTGGCGCGAGGACCGGCGCCACCCGGTGCGTTACCCCTTCGTCGCCGCGATGCCGGTGGCGGTGATCCTGCTGGCGACGGTGGCCACCGCGCTGCTCGGCCCGGCGCGCTGGATCGCCGCCGTCTGGTGGGCCGGCTGCGTGGGGCAGCTCGTCGTCACCGCCTGGGTGCTGCAGCACTGGTGGCACGACGCGCAGTCCGGCGGTCTGCAATGGCCCGGCGTCACGCCGGCGATGCTGATCCCGGTGGTCGGCAACGTGCTCGCGCCGCTGGCCGGCGTGCCGCTGGGGCAGGTCGAATGGTCGGCGGCGCAGTTCGGCGTCGGCCTGGTGTTCTGGCCGGTGGTCATCGGCCTGCTGGCCACGCGCGTGGCGCTGCGCGGGCCCTGGCCCGAGCGGCTGCGGCCGACGGCCTTCATCCTCGTGGCACCGCCGGCGGTGGTGGGGCTGTCGGCGCTGCAGTTCGGCGCCTCGGCGCTGCTGGGCTGGATGTGCTGGGGCGCGGCCGCGTTTGCCGTCGTCTGGGCCGGCACGCAGGCGCGGCGCATCGCGGCGCTGCCGTTCGCGCTGCCGCACTGGGGGCTGTCGTTCCCGCTGGCGGCGTTCGCGGCACTGACGCTGCGCCTGGCCGAGCCGGGCAGCACGCTGGCCGCGTTCGCGCCGGTGGCGCTGGCGCTGGCCACGCTGGTCATCACCTGGCTGTCGCTGGCGACGCTGCGCGGCCTGCGCGACGGCTCGCTGCTGGCGCCCGAGCCGGTGGCGACGATCCAGCCGGCGTCGGCCTGAACCGCCGCCGGCCGGTCGGCCTCAGTTGACGTTCACCGCGCTCCAGGCGGTGGCGACCGCGTTCACTTCCGCCGAGCCGGCGCCGTAGAGGTCGGCGGCGGCCGACAGCGTGGCGCTGCGCGCGCCGGCGTAGTTGGTGCTGGAGGTCATGTAGACCGTCAGCGCGCGGTACCAGATCTTCTCGGCCTTGCCGTGGCCGATGCCCGCGAGCGTGCCGGTGCCGTTGGCCACGCGCGTGTTCGACGCGGTGCAGGTGCGGCTGGGCTGGCCGGCGGTCGTGCCTTCGGCGAGCAGGAAGAAGAAGTGGTTGGCCGGGCCCGAGCTGTAGTGCACGTCCAGGTTGGCGAGACCCGAGTACCAGCAGTCGGCCGACGCGCCGTCGACGCTGGGCTGGATCATCGAGCGGATGACGCCGGTGCCGTTCTTGAACAGCTTCTCGCCGACCAGGTAGTCCGGCGTGTCCTGGGTGTTGGCGGCGTAGAACTCGACCATCGTGCCGAAGATGTCGCTGGTGGCCTCGTTCAGGCCGCCGGACTCGCCCGAGTACACCAGGCCCGCGGTGCGCGAGGTCACGCCGTGCGTCATCTCGTGGCCCGCGACGTCCAGCGACACGAGCGGGTAGATGCTCGAGTTGCCGTCGCCGAAGGTCATGCAGAAGCAGCTGTCGCTCCAGAACGCATTGGCGTAGTTGCGCTTGTAGTGCACGCGGCTCTGCGCGCCGACACCGTTGTCGGCGATGCCGTTGCGGCCGTGCACGTTCTTGAAGTAGTCCCAGGTCATCGCGATGCCGTACTGGGCGTCGACGGCCACCGTGGCGCGGTCGCTGGTCGTGCCGTTGCCCCAGACGTTGTCGGCGTCGTTGAAGGCGGTGCCCTTGCCGACACCGCGGTTCTTCATGTCCACCGTGCTCTGGCCGCCGCGCGTCGTGTCCTTGAGCACGTAGCCGCTGCCCGAGGTCTCGGTGGTCAGCGGCACGGCGCCGAGGAACAGCGCCTGGCCGGTGCCGGCCGCAGGCGCGGTCTGGATGTCGTTCCAGCTCTCGATGACCTGCGCGCTGGCGGCGTCGACGATGACGTGCAGTTCGCTGGGCGTGCCGTCCTCGTCCTCGCCGTCGAGCGTGACGTCCCAGGCGAGCACCGGGCGGTCGCCGCGGGCATGCACGACGAGTTCGGGCGCCTGGCGCAGTGCACCGCTGTGCGTCGCCAGCGCCGCGCGCAGCGCCTCGGAGGCACCGCGGCCGGGCTTGGTGCCCAGGCTCAGGGCGCGGCGCAGCGTCAGCGAGGCGTCCAGGAAGCTGCCGCTGCGGCTGCCGTGCACGACGACGTCGCCGCCGATGACACGCAGGCCGCGGTAGCGGCGGTCCAGGCGCACGTGTTCGCGGCCGTCGGCGTCGATGACCATGTTGCGCACGGCCCAGGTCTGGCCGGCACCGTGCAGCGTGCGGCCGGCGAAGGCCTTCACGTGGGCCAGCGCACGCGCGCCGGCGGCGTCGGCCTGGGCGGTGGTGGCGGCGCCGGCGGTGGTGGCGGCCAGCAGGGCGGCGGCGGCCGCGATCGTCGAGAGGGTGACGCGGACGCGTCGTGCGGAGTTCTGGGTCACGGGAAGTTCGCTCCTGGATCGGTGTTGTGTTTCGTCACGCCACGCAAGGCGCGAGCCATCCTAGGAGCCATTTCCCGCCCGGCGGGCCGCGCATTCGCGGGGGTTGGGGGGCGTGGTTCCCCGATTGCCATCGGGCCGACATGAACACCCCCACTCCCCCCGATTCGCGCGCGCCCGGGCGCTGAACTCAGCGCGCCAGCGGCGTCACCGGCGCCGTGCCCGGCAGGTCGGCGAGGTGGGCGTCGTCGCCCCAGGCGTCGATCTGCAGCCGGCCGTCGAGCCAGCGCAGGCGGTTCAGGCCGGTGTTCGGGATCAGGCAGGCACGCGCGCCGTCCAGCGGCTCGGCGCGCGCGTGGCGCCACAGCATGTCGAGCACGCCGCCGTGCGTGACCACGGCCACACGTTCACCGGCGTGCAGCGCCGCCAGGCGGGCGACGGCATCGAGCACGCGGGCGCTGAAGTCGCGCACGCTCTCGCCGCCGGGCAGCACGAAGTCCGAGCGGCGCTCGATCCAGCGTGCCCAGAGCTCCGGGTGCTGCCCGCGGATCGTCGGCACGTCCAGGCCTTCGAGGATGCCGAAGCCCTGTTCGCGCAGCCCGGGCTCGGGGCGCGTGGCCAGCGCCCAGGTGCGCGCCAGCGGCTCGGCGGTCTGCAGCGCACGCACCAGGTCGCTGGCGTAGAGCGCGGCCACCGGCTCCGGCGCCAGCCGCGCGGCCAGGCGTTCGGCCTGCAGGCGGCCGGTGGTGTTCAGCGGCACGTCGATGCGGCCCTGGAAACGCTGCTGGCGGTTCCAGTCGGTCTCGCCGTGGCGGATGAAGAGGAATTCGGTCATCTGCGGCGAGTATGCCGCCGGCTCAAAGCAGCGCGATCAGGCGCTCTGCGGCGCGTTCGGGGCTTTGTTCGTGCAGCAGGTGGCCGCCGGGCCAGGTCTGCACCTCGGCCTGCGGCAGGTGGCGCTGCAGCACGCGGCGCAGCGGCCGCTCGCGGATCCAGCCGTCCTCGCGGCCCAGCACGAAGGCCGCCGGGCAGGGCAGCGCGGCGCAGCCCGGCAGCAGCGACGGCAGGTCGGCGGCGGCCATGAAGCTCATCGCGCCGCGCACGTGCGTCGGCTGCGCGAACAGCGTGCGGTACAGGCGGCGCTCGGCCTCGGGCAGCTTGCTGCCGGTGGAGTCGAGCAGCCAGTCGAGCATGCCGGTCGGACCGACGGCCCAGGCCAGCATCGAGGTCACCGGCGCCGAGGTGGCGAAGGGGTGCACCAGCGGCGCCATCCACTGCATGTAGTAGGCCGGCGGGGCGACCAGCGACGGCGCGAAGCCGAGCACCGCCTTGGGCGGGCGCGGCGCGTCCAGCGCCCAGCGCAGCGCCAGCGCGGCGCCGGCCGAGTGTCCGGCCACCAGCGCCGGGCGCGGCAGCTCCAGCGTCAGCAGCAGCGAGGCCAGCGCCTCGCGCAGCCGCGGCAGGGTCAGCTCGTCGAAACGTGCGCCGGTCGTGAACCCGTGGCCCGGCAGGTCGGGCGCCACGACCGTGCCGTGCGCTGCCAGCCGCGGCAGCATGCCGGCGAACGAATGCGAGGAGCCGCCCGATCCATGCAGCAGCAGGATCACCGGGCCACGGCCGGCGACCTGCACGTGCCAGTCGACCTCGCCGGTGCGTACCGAGCGGCTGAACTCGCGCAGCGGCCAGTCGGCGGGGGGCAGGCTCATCGTGGGCCGGAGTGAGGGCGGGGCATGGCGGCCGAGCATAGCCGCCCGCCGCCCGGCCTCGCTTCACGCGGCGCAAGCGATGTGCCGGCGGGCCATGGGCGCAAAGCGAATAAGGATCGGCGATTTCATTCGTTCTTCGCTCGCTTCCTCGTTCCTAGCATGCATCGCATCCCCGACCGAACTGATCCCGCATGAACACCACCCGCTTCTCCTGGCGCGCCACGCTGGCTGCCGCCACGCTCGCCGTCGCTTCCGCCGGCGCCTGGGCCAAGGACGTGACGCTGCTGAACGTCTCCTACGACCCGACGCGCGAGCTCTACCAGGACTACAACAAGGCGTTCGCGACCTACTGGAAGGGCAAGACCGGCGACAACGTGACGATCAAGCAGTCGCACGGCGGTTCGGGCAAGCAGGCGCGTTCGGTCATCGACGGGCTGGAAGCCGACGTCGTCACGCTGGCGCTGGCCTACGACATCGACGAGATCGGCGCGCGCGCCAGGCTGCTGCCGCCGGACTGGCAGAAGCGCCTGAAGCACAACAGCTCGCCCTACACCTCGACCATCGTGTTCCTGGTGCGCAAGGGCAACCCGAAGGGCATCAAGGACTGGGACGACCTGATCAAACCCGGCATCGCGGTGATCACGCCCAACCCCAAGACCTCCGGCGGCGCACGCTGGAACTACCTCGCCGCCTGGGGCTACGCGCAGAAGAAGTACGGCTCCGAGGCCAAGGCCAAGGAGTTCGTCGGCAAGATCCTCGCGAACGTGCCGGTGCTCGACAGCGGCGCACGCGGCTCGACCACGACCTTCGTCGAACGCGGCGTCGGCGACGTGCTGCTGGCCTGGGAGAACGAGGCGCTGCTGGCGCTCAAGGAACTCGGTCCGGACAAGTTCGACATCGTCGCGCCCTCGCTGTCCATCCTGGCCGAGCCGCCGGTGGCGGTGGTCGACAAGGTCGTCGACAAGAAGGGCACGCGTGCCGTCGCCCAGGCCTACCTCGAGTACCTGTACTCGCCCGAAGGCCAGGACATCGCCGGCCAGAACTACTACCGCCCGACCGACCCGAAGGCCGCGGCCAAGTACGCGAGCCAGTTCCCCAAGGTCAACCTGTTCACGATCGACCAGGTGTTCGGCGGCTGGGCCAAGGCGCAGCAGATCCACTTCGCCGACGGCGGCACCTTCGACCAGGTCTACGCCCGCAAGTGAGCCCCGCGGGCCGGCGCCCTCATCCGCGGGGACAGACGCCGGCCGCATAACGATCCTCGAAACGCTTCGTAGGCGGCCCGCAGGTGCTGCCTACGATGCGTTCAGCTTCGTTAACCGCCCTTTCCCATGAGCAAACCGATGAAGCGCGTGCACACGGCACGGCGCGTGGAGGCCTGATGCCGTTTTCCCGCGCGCTGCTGCGCCGCCACACCGTCCTGCCGGGTTTCGATCTCGCGTTCGGGTTCGTCGTGCTCTACGTCTGCCTGATCGTGCTCGTGCCGCTGTCGGCCGCGTTCCTGAAGACGGCGACGCTGACCTGGGAGGGGTTTGTCGCCGCGACGATGTCCCCGCGCGTCGTCGCCTCCTACCGGCTGACCTTTGGCGCCTCGTTCGCCGCGGCGCTGCTGAACGCCGTCTTCGGCCTGCTTGTCGCCTGGGTGCTGGTGCGCTACCGCTTCCCGGGCCGGCGTTTCGTCGATGCGCTCGTGGACCTGCCGTTCGCGCTGCCCACGGCGGTGGCCGGCATCGCGCTGACGGCGATCTACGCCCAGAACGGCGCCATCGGCCAGTGGCTGCCGTTCAAGGTGGCGTTCACGCCGGTCGGGGTCTTCGTCGCGCTGGTCTTCATCGGCCTGCCCTTCGTCGTGCGCACGGTGCAGCCGGTGCTGGAGGACGTGAACCGCGAGTTCGAGGAAGCCGCCGCGACGCTGGGCGCGACGCGGCTGCAGACGGTGACGAAGGTGGTGCTGCCGATCGTGATGCCGGCGCTGCTGACCGGCTTCGCGCTCGCCTTCGCGCGGGCGCTGGGCGAATACGGCTCGGTGATCTTCATCGCCGGCAACATGCCGATGGTCAGCGAGATCACGCCGCTGATCATCATCACCAAGCTCGAGCAGTACGACTACGCCGGCGCGACCGCGGTCGCCGTCGTCATGCTGGTGACCTCGTTCGCGCTGCTGCTGGTGATCAACGCGCTGCAGGCCTGGGCGCGCAAGCGCCAGGGGGGCGTATGAGCCCACAGGACTTGTCCGGGGCTCATTCCCGCCTGGCGGGACCGGCCGCAGGCCGAAGGGTGCCCACAGTGAACACGACGACGGCGACCCGGCTGCGTGGCGGCTGGCGCGCAGCCGTGCGCCGCAAGACCGAGCCCTGGCCCAAAGCCGTGGCGCTGCCGCGCCGGCTCGGCGCCACCGAGGAGCCGGCCTGGGTGCGGCGGCTGCTGATCGGCGTCGCGCTTGCCTTCCTGACGCTGTTCCTGTTCGTGCCGCTGGCCACCGTCTTCCACGAGGGCCTGAAGCGCGGCTGGGCGGTCTACCTCGCGGCCATCGTCGAGCCCGACGCGCTGTCGGCGATCCAGCTGACGCTGGTGGCGGCGCTGATCAGCGTGCCGCTGAACCTGGTCTTCGGCGTCGCCGCGGCCTGGTGCATCGCCAAGTTCGACTTCCGCGGCAAGAGCGTGCTGCTGACCTTGATCGATCTGCCGTTCTCGGTCAGTCCGGTGATCGCCGGCCTCGTCTTCGTGCTCGTCTTCGGCATGCAGGGCTGGTTCGGCGAGTGGCTGCGCGACCATGACCTGAAGGTCGTGTTCGCGGTACCGGGCATCGTGCTGGCGACGATCTTCGTCACCTTCCCGTTCATCGCACGCGAGCTGATCCCGCTGATGCAGGCCCAGGGCGTCGAGCAGGAGGAAGCGGCGCGGGTGCTGGGTGCCGGCGGCTGGCAGATCTTCCGCCGCGTGACGCTGCCCAACGTGAAGTGGGCGCTGCTGTACGGCGTGATCCTCTGCAACGCACGCGCGATGGGCGAGTTCGGCGCGGTCAGCGTCGTCAGCGGCCACATCCGCGGCGAGACGAACACGATGCCGCTGCACATCGAGATCCTCTACAACGAGTACCAGTTCGCCGCGGCCTTCGCGGTGGCGTCGCTGCTGGCGGCGCTGGCGCTCGTCACCCTGGTGTTGAAGTACGTCGTCGAGCAGCGCGTGAAGGCGACGTTGAAGGGAGCTGCCGGTGAGCATTGAAGTCCGCAACCTCAGGAAACGTTTCGGCAGCACCGTCGTCTGCGACGACCTGAACCTGGACATCCCGTCGGGCGAGCTGGTGGCGCTGCTCGGGCCCTCGGGCTCGGGCAAGACGACGCTGCTGCGCATCATCGCCGGGCTGGAAGTGCCCGATTCGGGCCGTGTGCACTTCCATGGCGAGGACGCGACCCACACCGACGTGCGCGAGCGCAACGTCGGCTTCGTGTTCCAGCACTACGCGCTGTTCGGCCACATGACGATCTTCGAGAACGTCGCCTTCGGCCTGCGTGTGCGGCCCAAGAACCGGCGCCCGGACGACGCGACGATCCGGCGCAAGGTGACCGAGCTGCTGGAGCTGGTGCAGCTGGGCCCGCTGCTGGACCGCTACCCGCACCAGCTCTCGGGCGGCCAGCGCCAGCGGGTCGCGCTGGCGCGTGCGCTCGCGGTCGAGCCCAAGGTGCTGCTGCTCGACGAGCCCTTCGGCGCGCTCGACGCCAAGGTGCGCAAGGAGCTGCGGCGCTGGCTGCGCCGGCTGCACGACGAGGTGCACGTGACCAGCGTCTTCGTCACCCACGACCAGGAGGAGGCGATGGAAGTCGCCGACCGCGTGGTCGTGATGAACGCCGGCCGCATCGAGCAGGAAGGCGCCCCGGACCAGGTCTACGACCACCCGGCGACACCCTTCGTGCTGCAGTTCCTGGGCGACGTGAACCTGTTCCGCGGCCGTTTCGGCGTGCCCGACGGCGAGACCGGCTACGTGCGCCCGCACGAGCTGGACATCCTGGGCGACGCCACGCCCGACGCGCTGCCGGCGACGCTGGCGCACACGCTGACGGTGGGCGCGCACACGCGGCTGGAGTTCCGCCGCAGCGACGAAGCCGGCTTCGTCGATGTCGAGATGCTGCGCGCCGACTACGTCGCGCTGCGCGACCGGCTGGGGCTCACCGTCGGCGGCCACTACCACCTGCGGCCGCGGCGCGTGACACGCTTCGTGGCGGGGAGCGTGTAGGCCGGCGGCGTTCAACCGCGGCGCCGACGAGCGCCGCTCCGAGCGGGGATCCGAGCACCAGCACAGCCGCGACGTTCAGCGCCACCGTCGCCCAGAACACCGAGAGGCCCAGGTGGAGCAGCAGGAAGGTGGGACCACGAACAGCGTGGCCCTGCCCCACGAAGCGGGGCCCGGTCGGCGCACACGCGCCGGTTCCCGGCGCGGCACGATGGGCTGGACCCTGCGCGCCCGCTTGCCCTCGAAGTGCATGCCCGCGTGCCCCAGCGGATGTCCCGGACCGGGACCTCGTTATCGCAGCGCGATCGAGATCGACCGGGCCTGCTTCCCGTAGACCTGGGCCGAGGCGAACGCCGGGTCGGTCAGACCCTGCCGCAGCACGACCACCTGGAGGTCGACGTCGCAGCGTGCCACCGCGCCCCGGGGATGGACGGTGGAGTAGCTGAGTCCGTCGATCGCTGCGCCCAGATCCAGCGAGTAGGACACGCCGGACGAGTCGCGGGTGAAGCTGCCCGCCACCACGTCCAACCCTGGAGTGCCGCTGCCCTTGTTGCCGTTGACGTCGGTGCAGTCGATGCTGGTGTAGTGCGACCAGCCCACCTCCGTGGCGCTCAAGCGGATGGGCAGCGTGCGCTGCGCCAGGGGCAGCGTCGAGCGCGACGCGGGGCTCAGGATCTTGAAGGGCGCCGGGAGCTCCACCGAGGAGACCAACGTCGTCGTGCCGCGGACGAACTCGAAGCGCAACGGCGTCGCGGCCGACGGCGGATCGATCTTGGACACATAGGGCTTGGCCCCGGTGATGAGCGTGAGCAGCGCGTCCCCAATGACGGTCGCGACGTTTCCGGCCGGGATGTGGAAGTCCTGCGTTCCCTTGGGCGTGACCAGTTGCAGGCGGTCGTTGCCGTCGATCTCGACGTTGAAACGCGGGTCGCTGCCGGCGCTGAAACCGGCCTGCGCCTGAACGCTGGAGCCATCGTCGAGGACCGCGAAGTACGCCCGGATTTCGTTCGAGGCGAGCGAACTGGACGGTTTGCAGCCCGTCGCACAAACGAGGTGATCCGCCTCGCCGTCGTTGTCGTCCACGACCCCGCCGCCGCAAGCCGCGAGCACACCGACGAACGCTGCGCCGGCCAATGCGCGCAGCGGCCGTTCGGCCTTCGAGCGGGGTGTTTGGCCAATTCTCATCTCGTTCTCCCTGAGTCCTGTTATCAAAGCCATTCGATCGTAGCGCTCTCATCCTGCGTGGCCGCACACAGGTGCGTGTTCGGCCCCGGGAATCGGGGCCGATGGTTCTCCAGGTGGCGCGACTTGCACAGACCGTTAGCGAAGTTCATCCTCAATGCGACCTAATTCGGCTGAACGGAATTCGTTGCGCGGATCACGAACGAGATGTCGGCGACTGCGCCGTCGCCGACTGTTGCGGCGACGGGTCGTGCGCCGGAACGGCCGGCGTCGAGCGTTCGGTCGAGGCGCCGCGGCCGATCAGGGCTCGACCACCGCCCCCGCAGGAGCCGCCAAGGCCCGGTCCACCAGCGCCCGGTCCAGCGGCGCCGCGAAGGTGCGGATGAAGTCGTAGACGTAGTCGCGCAGGTAGGCGCCGCGGCGCAGGCCGACGTGCGTCATGTTGGTGGCGAAGAGGTGGCGCGCGTCGATCGCGCGCAGGCCGGGGTCGCGCTCTTCGTCCCAGGCCATCGCGGCGATGATGCCCACGCCCATGCCCAGCTCGGCGTAGGTCTTGATGACGTCGGCGTCCATCGCCGACAGCACCAGGTCCAGCACCAGCCCGCGCTGCGTGAAGGCCTCGTCGATCTGGCTGCGGCCCGTGTAGCCGGGTTCGTAGGTGATCAGCGGGAACTCGGCCAGCCGCTCCAGCGTCAGCGGCACGCCGCGTTCGGCGTCCTGCGCCAGCTCGTGGCCCGCCGGCACGATCACCGAGTGCGTCCAGCGGTAGCAGGGCAGCGCGACCAGCTCGGGGTAGTGGGCGATCAGCGCGGTGGCCACGCCCAGGTCCGCTTCGCCTTCCAGCAGCAGCTCGGCCACCTGCTTGGGCGAGCCCTGGTGCAGGCGCAGCTGCACGTTGGGGTGCGCGGCGCGGAAGTCGCGCACCGCGGTGGGCAGCGCGTAGCGGGCCTGCGAGTGCGTCGCGGCGATGACCAGCGTGCCCTTGCCCTGCGCGGCGTAGTCGTCGCCGGCACGCTTGAGGTTGTCCGCCTCCTGCAGCAGGCGTTCGACGATCGGCAGGATGGTCGCGCCCGGGGCCGTCAATCCGGTCAGGCGCTTGCCGGCGCGCACGAAGATCTCGACGCCGAGTTCACTCTCCAGCTCGCGGATCTGGCGGCTCACGCCGGGCTGCGAGGTGTGCAGCACCTGCGCCACCTCGGTGAGGTTGAAGCCCCGGCGCACCGTCTCGCGCACCGATCGCAGCTGCTGGAAGTTCACGCCCGCCTCCTCGATAGGACGCGGCCATTATTCGCGCCGCCGGCGCGGCGCGCGCCCCTCAGCCGCGGGCCGCCGAGCCTTGGTCGAACACCGCCACCGCCTCCGACAGCGCCACCGCCTGCTGGCGCAGGCTGGCGGCGGCGGCGGCCGTCTCCTCGACGAGCGCGGCGTTCTGCTGCGTCGAGCGGTCGAGTTCGTTGACGGCCTCGTTGACCTGGCCGATGCCTTCGCTCTGCTCGCGTGCCGCGGCGCTGATCTCGGCCAGCAGGTCGCCGACGCGGTGCACCTGCTGCACCAGGCGCTCCATCGCGGCGCCGGTGTCGCCGGCCTGGCGGTTGCCGGCCTCGACACGCTCCTGCGACTCGGTGATCAGGCGTTTGATCTCGCGCGCGGCTTCGGCCGAACGTTTGGCCAGCGCACGCACCTCGGCCGCGACGACCGCGAAGCCGCGGCCCTGCTCGCCGGCGCGCGCCGCCTCCACCGCGGCGTTCAGCGCCAGCAGGTTGGTCTGGAAGGCGATGCCGTCGATGACGCCGACGATCTCGCCGATGCGCGCCGAGCTGCCGCTGATCTCGGTCATCGTCGCCACCATCTGGCCGACGGCCTGGCCGCCGTGCGCCGCGGCGGCGGTGGCTTCTGCGGCCAGGTCGTGCGCGGCGGCGGCGCTGTCGGCGGTCTGGCGCACGTTGCCGGTCATCTGGTGCATCGACGCGGCGGCCTGCTGCAGGCTGGCGGCGGTCTGCTCGGTGCGCTGCGACAGGTCCAGGTTGCCGGCGGCGATCTCGCGGCTGGCGTTGCCCAGGCCGTCGACCTGGTTGGCGACGTCGTCGATCAGCGAACGCAGGTTCAGCCCCGACTGGTTCACCGAGCGCAGCAGCATGCCGACGTCGTCGGCGCGATCCAGCAGCTGCGTGCTGCCCGGCTGGCCGGTGGCCACCTTCAGCGACTGCTCGGCCGCCACGCGGATCGGCTGCGTGACCTGCTGGCGCAGCCACAGCCCGCCGGCCAGCGCACCGGCCGCGGCGGCCGCGGCCACCGCGCCGACCACCGGAGCCGAGGCACCGGCCGCCGCTGCGGCCGCGACCGCCGGCAGCGAGGCCACCAGCACGCCCAGGCGCACGCGCCAGGCCAGCGACATGCGCTGTCGGACCGACAGCAGCGTGCCGACGCCGGTGCGCACCAGCAGCCCGCATTCGATCGCGAGGTGCTTGGCGCGTCCTTCGCGGATCTCCTTGTACAGCGCCTCGGCGCCCTGGATCTCCTCGGCCGTCGGCCGCGTGCGCACCGACAGGTGGCCGACGATGCGGCCCTCGCGAACGATGGGCGCGACATTGGCGCGCACCCAGTAGTGGTCACCGTTCTTGCGGCGGTTCTTGACGATGCCGGTCCAGGCCTGGCCGGAGTTCAGCGTCTTCCACATGTCGGCGAAGGCCGCCGGCGGCACGTCCGGGTGGCGCACGATGTTGTGCGCCTTGCCGACGAGCTCCTCGCGGCTGAAGCCGGAGATCGCCACGAAGGCCGCGTTGGCATAGGTGATCTTGCCGCGCGGGTCGGTCATCGACATCAGCGTCGTTCCTTCGGGGAACGGGTGTTCACGCTGCGTCACAGGCAGGTTCTGGCGCATGTTGGCTTTTTGTTGTCGAGGCGTTGACGGGATGCCTTGTGTCCGCCTGCGTCGGGCCAACACTGTCCCGGTGCTATCGACGCCGAACCTTGCCAGCTTGAGCTTGTGTTTTTGTGGATTTGTTCTAGCGCAAATTCATACCGTTCTCATTCCACAGGCTGGGATGGATGTAAACCGATTCCAACGGCAGCCGGCGACCCGCCAGATGGTCTTCGACGCACTGCAGCGCCAGCGGGCTGCGAAGCCGCGTGGCCTGGGCGCGGATCTCCTCGGCCGTCAGCCACAGCGTGCGCACGATGCCTGTGTCCAGCGTCCGGCCCGGCAGCGGCTCGCCGACGCGGCCGGCGTAGGCGATGCGCAGATAGGTGCGGTCGTCGCCCGGGCGCACGAAACGCGACAGGTACAGCCCCAGCAGCGCCTCGGGCGTGAAGGCGCGCGTGGTCTCTTCCAGCGTCTCGCGCACCACGGCTTCCAGCGGCGACTCCCCGCACTCCAGGTGTCCGGCCGGGTTGTTCAGGCGCAGCCCGTCGGGGGTCTGCTCCTCGACGAGCAGGTAGCGGCCCTCGTGCTCGACGACGGCGGCGACGGTGACGAAGGGGGTCCAGCGGGTGCTCGGCATCGCCGGATCGTAGCGACGACTTGTGGTAGCTTCCGACGCCCCCGGGCGCCGGCACCAGGCGCGCGTGGCGGCCCATTCACCAACGTAGGTTAGGAGATCCCCATGCTGATCGGGGTGCCGCTGGAGACGGCGCAGGGCGAGACGCGTGTCGCCGTCACGCCAGAGACGGCGAAGAAACTGAAGGCGCAGGGCCACACCGTCAGGGTGCAGAGCGGCGCGGGCGTGGCGGCGAGTGCGCCGGACGA
>NZ_SLXD01000019.1 GCF_004340905.1 Rubrivivax gelatinosus | reverse complement strand
AAGGGCCTCGTCGCTCGTCTCATAGTCGACGTCGCTCGCGCCGCGCCGAGAACTGGCAAGGTGATCAGGCAGGCTGACGAACATTTCTAATCAGGGCGGGCCTTGTCGGCGCAGGCGAAGATCAGCGATCAGCTGGAAGCGACGCAGTACATGTTCAACGACTTCTCCCGCCAGGTGAACAAGATCGACGAACAGATGACGGTGCTGACGAGAATGAAGGAGGCCAACGGCCAGAGCGCCTACGAGCTCAGCGACCAGGCCTATCGCGAGGCCCGCAACCTGATGATCGGCCTGGTGCTCGCGTCGGTGCTGCTGGGTGTCGGCCTGGGCGTCTGGCTGACGCGCGGCCTGATGCGCCAGCTGGGCGGCGAACCGGACGAGGCCGTGGAGCTGGCGCGCCACGTGGCGTCGGGCGACCTGGCCCGGCGCGTCGAGCTTCGCCGCGGCGACACCACCAGCGTCATGGCGGTGCTGGCGCAGATGCAGACCAACCTGTCGCGTGTCGTGTCCGGTGTGCGCCGCAACTCGGAGAGTGTGGCCACGGCCAGCGCCCAGATCGCTCAGGGCAACCAGGATCTGTCCAGTCGCACCGAGGAGCAGGCCAGCGCGCTGCAGCAGACCGCGGCGACGATGGAGCAGCTGAGCTCGACGGTGCGCAGCAACGCCGAGAGCGCCAAGCAGGCCAACCAGTTGGCCCAGGGCGCGTCGGCGGTGGCAGCCGAAGGCGGCGCCGTGGTCGGCAAGGTGGTCGGCACGATGCAGGACATCAGCGAGAGCAGCCGCAGGATCGGCGACATCATCGGCGTCATCGACGGCATCGCGTTCCAGACCAACATCCTGGCGCTGAACGCCGCGGTGGAGGCGGCGCGCGCCGGCGAGCAGGGGCGCGGCTTCGCCGTCGTGGCCGGCGAGGTGCGCACGCTGGCGCAGCGCAGCGCCGAGGCGGCCAAGGAGATCAAGACCCTCATCGGCCGCAGCGTCGAGCAGGTGGAGCAGGGCACGGTGCTGGTCGACCAGGCGGGCAAGACGATGGACGAGATCGTCGGTTCGATCCGCCGCGTCAGCGACATCGTCGCCGAGATCACCGCGGCCACGGTGGAGCAGAGCGCCGGCATCCAGCAGGTGGGCGACGCCGTCGGTCAGATGGACCAGGTGACGCAGCAGAACGCCTCGCTGGTCGAAGAAAGCGCCGCCGCCGCCGAGAGCCTGAAGAGCCAGGCGCAGCAACTGGTGCAGGCCGTGGCGGTGTTCCGGCTGGCCGAGGACGCCTATGCAGCGCCTGGCGCCGATGTTCCGGCATCCGGGGCGCCGGTGCAGGAACGCGGCGCTGAGCGCACGCCGGCGGTGCTCGCCGCGGTCACGAAACCCCAGGACCCCGCCCCAACCCCGTCGCCCCGCCAGGCCGGCGCGACGGCGGCCAAGGCCGAGGACTGGACCACGTTCTGAAGGCGGCAAGCGGCGGCGAGGCGCCGCTTCACCTTGCCGGTGGTGACGTGCCGGCGTATCTCTTTATACTCCCCCCCAGTACGAAGGAGACCCGCCGATGCCGCACTCGCCGGCCGAACGCAAACGTGTCGTCACCCGGCTGCGCCGCATCAAGGGCCAGGCCGAGGCGCTGGAGCGTGCGGTCGAGGCCGGCACCGACTGCGGCGATCTGCTGCAGCAGATCGCGGCGCTGAGAGGTGCCGCACACGGGCTGATGGCCGACGTGCTCGAAGGCCATCTGCGCGAGACTTTCGGCGCCAGCGCCGAACGTGCCGTGACGGCCGCCGATCCGCAGGCCGAGGTCGACCGCCTCGTGCTGCTCGTGCGCTCCTTCACCCGCTGAACAAGGTCCAACCAGGAGACACCATGATCAAGTCCCGAGCCGCCGTCGCCTTCGCCGCCGGCCAGCCGCTGCAGATCGTCGAGATCGACGTCGCCCCGCCGAAGAAGGGCGAGGTGCTGGTCAGGATCACCCACACCGGCGTCTGCCACACCGACGCCTTCACGCTGAGCGGCGACGACCCCGAGGGCGTGTTCCCCGCGGTGCTGGGCCACGAGGGCGCGGGCATCGTCGTCGAGGTCGGCGAAGGCGTCACCAGCCTGAAGCCGGGCGACCACGTGATCCCGCTGTACACCGCCGAATGCGGCGAGTGCCTGTTCTGCAAGTCGGGCAAGACCAACCTCTGCGTCGCGGTGCGCGCCACGCAGGGCAAGGGCCTGATGCCCGACGGCACGACGCGCTTCTCCTACAACGGCCAGCCGATCTACCACTACATGGGCTGCTCGACCTTCAGCGAGTACACCGTCGTCGCCGAGGTGTCGCTGGCCAAGGTGAACCCCGAGGCCAACCCCGAGCAGGTCTGCCTGCTGGGCTGCGGCGTCACCACCGGCCTGGGCGCGGTGAAGAACACCGCCAAGGTGCAGCCGGGCGACAGCGTCGCGGTCTTCGGCCTCGGCGGCATCGGCCTGGCGGTGGTGCACGGCGCCCAGCTCGCCGGGGCCGGCCGCATCATCGCCGTCGACACCAACCCGTCGAAGTTCGACCTCGCACGCACCTTCGGCGCGACCGACTGCGTCAACCCGAAGGATCACGACAAGCCGATCCAGCAGGTCATCGTCGAGATGACGGGCTGGGGCGTCGACCATTCCTTCGAGTGCATCGGCAATGTCCACGTGATGCGCGCGGCGCTGGAGTGCGCGCACCGCGGCTGGGGCCAGTCGGTGGTCATCGGCGTGGCCGGTGCCGGGCAGGAGATCTCGACGCGGCCCTTCCAGCTCGTCACCGGCCGGCGCTGGCTGGGCACGGCCTTCGGCGGCGTCAAGGGCCGCAGCGAGCTGCCGGGCATGGTCGAAGACGCGATGTCCGGGCGCATCCGCCTGGAGCCCTTCGTCACGCACACGATGCCGCTGCAGGAGATCAACGAAGCCTTCGACCTGATGCACCGCGGCGAGTCGATCCGCAGCGTCGTGCACTACTGAGGCCGCGGCGATGCAACGCGTCGAACACCACGCCAGCTTCGGCGGCCGCCAGGAGGTCTGGCGCCACGATTCGGCCACGCTGGGCTGCGAGATGCGCTTCGGCCTGTACCTGCCGCCGCAGGCGCTGGCCGGCCAGGCCTGCCCGGTCGTCTACTGGCTGTCGGGCCTGACCTGCAGCGAGCAGAACTTCATCACCAAGGCCGGCGCCCAGGCGCACGCGGCGCGGCTGGGGCTGATCCTCGTCGCGCCCGACACCAGCCCGCGCGACCCCGGCGGCACGCTGGGTGTCGCCGACGACCCGGCCTACGACCTGGGCCAGGGCGCCGGCTTCTACCTCGACGCGACGCAGGAGCCCTGGGCGCGCCACTACCGCATGGAGAGCTACGTCGTGCACGAGCTGCCGGCGCTGGTGGAAGCGCAGGTCGCGACGACCGGCCGGCGCGCCATCTTCGGCCACTCGATGGGAGGCCACGGCGCGCTGACGCTGGCGCTGCGCCATCCGGGGCGCTACGCCAGCGTCTCGGCCTTTTCGCCGATCGTCGCGCCGGCGCGCGTGCCCTGGGGCCGCAAGGCCTTCGCCGCCTACCTGGGTGACGACGAGAGCGCCTGGGCGGCGCACGACGCGACGGCGCTGATCGCCGGCGCCAGCGAGCGCCTGCCGCTGCTCGTCGACCAGGGCGAGGCCGACGAGTTCCTGGCCGGGCAGCTGAAGCCTGAACTACTGGAAGAAGCCTGTGCGGCCGCCGGCCACCCGCTGACGCTGCGCCGCCAGCCGGGTTACGGCCACAGCTACTACTTCATCGCCAGCTTCGTGGGCGAGCACCTGGAGCACCACGCGCGCGCACTGGCCGCGTGAGTGGCGGAAGGCAGCAGGAGTCGAACCTACCCGGGAGCGGCTGACGCCCCCGACCGGGTTTGAAGCCCGGGCGCACCACCGGGTGCGTTTGCCTTCCATGTCGCCCCGGTATTCGGGGCGGCGCATCGTATCAAGGCCTCGCGCCGCTTGCCGGCGCAGGGCCGGCCGGGTGTTCACGCAGCACACGCCGGTCGCGCACGCGGCGCGTGTAGCCGACGCGGTCGAAGTGCTCCAGCACCTGGATCGCGCGTTTGCGCCCCAGGCCGCAGGCGTCGCGGAACTCGGCCGCGCCGACCTCGCCACGCGGCGCGGCGGCGCTCAGGTCGTCCAGCAGCGTCAGCAGCTTCGTCACCGTGGCCTCGGGGTAGAACAGGTCCTTGACGACCTGCTGCAGCTCGCCACGGCGTGCCAGCTTGCGCAGCACCGTGCGCACCTGGTCCTCCGGCGCGCCGGTGGCGGCGGCCAGGTCGCGCACCCAGGGCGGGTCGGCGCCGCCGTCGGCCAGGCGCGGCAGCAGGCGTTCGGCGAGCACCTGCTCGGCAGCACTGAGGTTCACCGCATGGCCCGGCAGGTGCAGCCAGGAGCCCTGGCGCGCCAGCGTGCCGTCGGCCAGCATCGATTCCAGCAGCGCCGGCCACAGCGCGTCGTGGCCGGCGTCGGCGGCACCTGGTTGCACGATGCGGCGAAGGCGCGCGGCGTTGAGGCCGGGCTCGTCGGGCGAACGCTGGTGGAAGTCGCCCAGCACCGCGACGACACGTTCACGCCAGCGCTGCCAGACCGGCGGCGCGACGAGCAGTGCGTCGCCAGCGGGCAGCGCGACGGCGACGGCGTCGGCCGGCGCGGTGTCGTGGCCCAGCAGCAGCGCCAGCCGCGAACTCGCCAGCCCGGCGGGCGCCAGTGCCAGCAGGCGGGCCGCGGCCTCGGGCGTGGCCTCGGCCTGCGCCGCTTCCAGCGCGTCCAGCCAGGTCAGGCGCTCGGCGCTGCGGCGCCGGCGTTCGGGCGCCCAGAGGTCGACGACGCGGCCGCCGCCGATGGTGCGGCTGGCCTGGGCGTTGCGCAGGATCAGCCGGTCGCCGGGCAGGGCCCAGACCGGCGTCTCGAAGACGAGCTGCACACGCGCCGAGGCGCCGGCGGCCGGCGGCTGGGCGTCCAGCGGCACGAGATGCGCGACGTGGTGGCTGGTGCCCAGGTGCACGTGCACCGGCGCCCAGTGCGCCAGTGCCGGCGCGTCGGGCAGCAGGCGGATACGCGCGTCCAGGCGCTCGCTGCGCACCAGCGTCGCCGGTGCGGCGATCCAGTCGCCGCGCTGGAGGGTCTCGCGTTCGATGCCGGCCAGCACCAGCGCGCAGCGCTGGCCGGCGCGGCCTTCGTCGGCCGGGCGGTTCTGGGCGTGGATCGAGCGCACACGCACCGCCTGGCCGCTGGCCGAATGCTGCAGCGTGTCGCCGACGCGCACACGCCCGGCGAACACGGTGCCGGTGACCGCCGTGCCCTGGCCGGCGAGCGTGAAGATACGGTCGACCGCGAGGCGGAAACCGCCGTCGGCGCGGCGTTCGGAGCGTTCGTGCGCGACGGCTTCCAGGTGCGCGCGCAGCGCGGCGACGCCGGGGTCGGCGTCGGCGGTGGCCACGGTCTCGAACACCGGCGCGCCGGCCAGCGGCGAGCCGGCCAGCAGCGCGGTGATCTCGGCGCGCACCTCGTCGCGGCGCGCCGGCGGCACGCGGTCGGCCTTGTTCAGCGCCACCGAACCGTGGTGCACGCCCAGCAGGTCCAGGATCGCCAGGTGCTCGCGAGTCTGCGGCATCACGCCGTCGTCGGCGGCGACGACCAGCAGCGCGTGGTCGATGCCGACGGCGCCAGCGACCATCGTGCGCACGAAACGTTCGTGGCCCGGCACGTCGACGATGCCCAGCACCGTGCCGTCGGCCAGCGGCGCGTAGGCGTAGCCGAGCTCGATCGAGATGCCGCGCTCGCGCTCTTCCTTCAGCCGGTCGGTGGCGACGCCGGTCAGCGCACGCACCAGCGCGGTCTTGCCGTGGTCGATGTGGCCGGCGGTGCCGACGATCATCGCGGCGTCCCCAGGGCCTGGGCCAGCGTATCGAACTGGGCCGCGAACGCGGCTTCGTCCGCCGCTTCGACGCAGCGCAGGTCCAGCCACAGCGCGCCGTCGGCGATGCGGCCGATCACCGGCCGCGGCAGGCCGCGCAAGGCTTCTTCCAGCCGCGCCAGCGCACGCCCGCTGCGTTTGCCCGCCGGTCGCAGCACCAGGCCGGCGCTGGGCAGCGTGTCGACCGGCAGCGCGCCGCTGCCGATCTGGCTGTACAGCGCCACGACCTCGACCGCGGCGCCTTCGCCCAGCGCCGCCTGCAGCGGCGCCCGCAGGCGCTCGGCCGCGGCGCGGATTTCGGCCTGCGGGCGTGTGAACAGCCGCAGCGTCGGCAGCCGTGCGGCCAGGTGTTCGGGCTCGCGGTACAGGCGCAGCACCGGCTCCAGCGCCGCCAGCGTCAGCTTGCCGACCCGCAGCGCACGCTTCAGCGGGTTCTTCTTGATCTTGGCGATCAGGTCCTGGCGGCCGACGATCAGCCCGGCTTGCGGGCCGCCCAGCAGCTTGTCGCCGCTGAAGCTGACGACGTCGGCGCCGGCAGCCACCGTCTCGCGCACCGTGGTCTCGCGCGGCAGGCCGTGCGCCGCCAGGTCGGCCAGTGTGCCGCTGCCCAGGTCCACGGCCAGCGGCAGCCCGTGCGCGTGGGCGATGCGCGCGACCTCGGCCTCGGCGACGCTGGCGGTGAAACCTTCGACGGCGTAGTTGCTGCAGTGCACCTTCATCAGCAGCGCGGTGCGTGGGCCGATCGCGCCTTCGTAGTCGCGCGCGTGGGTGCGGTTGGTCGTGCCGACCTCGACCAGCTTGGCGCCGGCACGCGCCATGATGTCCGGGATGCGGAAGGCGCCGCCGATCTCGACCAGCTCGCCGCGCGAGACGATCACTTCCTTGCGCGGCGCCAGCGACGACAGCATCAGCAGCACCGCGGCGGCGTTGTTGTTGACCACCGTCGCCGCCTCGGCGCCGGTCAGCTCGCGCAGCAAGTCGTCGACGACGTCGTCGCGGTCGCCGCGGCCGCCGGTGGCGAGGTCGTATTCCAGGTTGGCCGGCGCGGTGAGCGCCTGCACGACGGCCTGCACCGCGGTGTCGGGCAGCAGCGCGCGGCCGAGGTTGGTGTGCAGCACGGTGCCGGTGCAGTTGAAGACGGCGCGCAGGCGTGGCTGGTCTTCGGCTGCCAGCGCGGCGGCCACCGCCGCGGCGATGGCCGGCAGCGCGAGTTCGGCTGCCGGCAGTTCGCCGGCGAGCAGGCGCTCGCGCAGGCGCTGCAGCCGCGCACGCACCGCGGCCGTCGTGCGCGTCGCGCCGTGCGCGGCCAGCACCGGCGCCAGTTCGGCGCAGGCGAGCACGCGGTCCACCGCCGGCAGGCGGGCTGCCGGGGCGGTCATTCCGAGCCGGGCTCGCCCTCGGGCAGTGCGAGCAGCGGGTTGCCCGAGGCGCGTTCGAACTCGGTCTCGGCCATCAGCAGGTCCAGGCGCAGGCTGGCCAGGTCGTCGGCCAGCGGTTCGGCCAGCGGGTCTTCGTGCTGGTCGACCTGCTTGCGGTAGCTGTGGCAGGCCGTGCAGGTCTCGGCGAGCACGGTCTTGCCGCCGTCCTCGACACCGAGGAAGCGCACGCCGGCGGTCGATTCGCAGTGGCTGCACTTGACGCGCACCATGTGCCACTCGGTGGCGCAAAGGCCGCAATGCAGATAGCGGTGGCCGCCCGCGGCGCCGCCGATGCGCAGCACGCTGGCCACCGGCGGCGTGCCGCAGACCGGGCAGGTGGTCGGCTCGGCCGGCACGCCCAGCGCGTCGGCGTCGAGCCGGCTGGCGCGGTCGGCCCAGACCACCTGCAGCGCCGCCATCACGACCGGCTGCAGCGCCGCGGTGTCGGCGTCGACGTCTTCGTCGAGCAGGTCGACGGCCAGCGCATCGAGCGCCGCGGCGTCCATCGAACGCAGGCGCAGCAGCTGCTCGCGCAGCGGCGCCGGCAGCGTGTCGCCGGCCGCCAGCGCGCGCTCGACGATCTGCGCCAGCACCTCGCGCCAGGCGGGGTCGGGCTTGTCCTGCGTCGGCAGCGGCGGCATGCCGTGCTCGAGTGCACGCTGCAGCACGGCGGCGTCGGGCGGCGTCGTCTTGACCGTCGCCGCCGCGGCGGCCTGGCCGTCGGCGAGCAGGGCGACGAAACGCAGGTAGTCGGCGATCGGGTGGCCGTCGGCGAGCTGGCGCAGGCGCGCGGCGCGTTCGGCATAAAGCTCCGTCGGCCGGGGCAGGCGGATGCGGGGGAAGTCGATGGCGTCCAGGGCCTCGATCTCGCCCGGCTGGAGGATTCGCTGCACGCGGGTTCCTTGTTCGTTGGATGTGACTCCGCCCGCGGCCGCCGGGTGGCGACACGCGGGCGGCGCAGGTCAGGCGGGGTTCAGCTCTCGTCGCCGGTCATCTTGCGATACCAGTTGCGATGGTGCTGTTTGGCCCAGGCGCGCGTGACGGTGCCGTAGAACATCGCGCGTATCGTGCCACGGGTCCAGATCGCCGCGTAGGCGTGCATGACGATCAGCAGGATCATGCCGATGCCGGCGACGGCGTGCAGCAGCGAGGCCACGCGCACGACACCGACCGGGAACTCGAACCAGGCGCGCCACATCGGGATGCCGGAGATCACCATCACCACCATGCAGACGACGAGGGCCCAGAACAGCAGCTTCTGGCCGCCGTTGTACTTGCCCTGCGCCGGCATGTCGTGGTCGTCGCCGTCGACCATCTTGTGCACGTTGCGCAGCCAGTCGACATCCACCGGCTCGATCACGTTCAGGCGCCAGAAGCGCCAGGCCATGAGCGTGAACAGCAGCGCCATGCCGACGCCGATGTACGGGTGCAGGATGCGCGCCCAGGTCGGGCCGCCGAAGAACATCGTCAGCGGGAACAGCGCCGGGTGGAAGAAGGCCAGGCCCGAGAGCATGACGCCCAGGAACAGCCAGCCGACCGCCCAGTGGTTGGCGCGTTCGGAGGCGTTGTAGCGCTGAAGGTCGCGCGGGTTGCGTCTCATCGCGGCGTCTCCTCTTCGTTGGCCAGGGCCTCACGGTCCTTGCGTTCCATCTCGTCCTCCAGCGCCTTGGACACGTCGTTCGGGCCCTTGGTGATGTAGTGGAACAGCGAGGCGAAGCCGGCGATCGCCAGACCGGCCACCGCCATCGGCTTGAGCGCCCCCTTCCAGAAACCGACCACCGGGCTGACCGACGGGTCGGCCGGCAGGCCTTCGTAGCGCTTCGGGTCGTCGGCGTGGTGCAGCACGTACATGACGTGCGTGCCGCCGACGCCGGCCGGGTCGTACAGGCCGGCGTTGGCGTAGCCGCGTTCCTTCAGGTCCTCGATGCGCTCGGCGGCCTGGTCCTTCATCGCCTGCTTGGTGCCGAACATGATCGCCCCGGTGGGGCAGGTCTTCACGCAGGCCGGCTCCTGGCCGACCGCGACGCGGTCGGAGCACAGCGTGCACTTGTAGGCCTTGTGATCGGTCTTGGAAATGCGCGGGACGTTGAACGGACAGCCGGTGATGCAGTAGCCGCAGCCGATGCAGTTTTCCTGGTGGAAGTCGACGATGCCGTTGGTGTACTGGACGATCGCGCCGGGCGACGGGCAGGCTTTCAGGCAGCCCGGGTCGGCGCAGTGCATGCAGCCGTCCTTGCGGATCAGCCACTCCAGGTTGCCGGTCTTCTCGTCCTCGTGCTCGGTGAAACGCATCACCGTCCACGCGGCCGAGGTCAGGTCCGCCGGGTTGTCGTAGACGCCCACGTTGGAGCCGGGCTCCTGGCGCAGGTCGTTCCACTCCATGCAGGCGGTCTGGCAGGCCTTGCAGCCGATGCACTTGGAGACGTCGATCAGCTTGGCGACTTCACCCGAGGCCGGCACCCGCGCCTGCGGCGAGGGCGTCGTCGTGGCGGAGCGCGCCTTGATGTCGAGAGATTGCAGTGACATGGGGCTCGCTCCTGGTCAGACCTTCTCGACCTTCACGAGGAAGGTCTTGAATTCCGGCGTGTTGGTGTTGCCGTCGCCGACGAACGGCGTCAGCGTGTTGGCCAGGAAACCCGGCTTGGTCACGCCCTTGAAGCCCCAGTGGATCGGGATGCCGACGTGGTGCACCGGCTTGCCCTCGATGGTCATCGGCTTGATGCGCTTGGTGACCACCGCACGCGCCTTGATGTAGCCGCGTTTGGACGACACCTTCACCAGGTCCCCGGCGGCGATGCCCAGGCTCTGCGCCAGCACCTCGCCGATCTCGACGATCTGCTCGGGCTGGGTGATCGCGTTGAGCAGCGCGTGTTTGGTCCAGTAGTGGAAGTGCTCGGTCAGGCGGTAGGTGGTGCCGACGTGCGGGTAGTCCGCCGCCTTGCCGAAGGTCTCCCAGATCGGCTTGAACACCCGCGCCGCCGGCGAGTTGGTCGCCAGCGGGTTCTTCGGGTGCAGCGGGTTGTAGCCCAGCGGCGTGTCGAAAGGCTCGTAGTGCTCGGGGAACGGCCCTTCGGCCAGGCCCTTGCGCGAGAAGAAACGCGCCACGCCCTCGGGGTTCATGATGAACGGCCCGGCGCCGGTCTCCGGCGCCAGCGTCGGCGCCATGTCCGGCACGTCAGCGCCGCCCCAGGCGCTGCCGCTCCAGCCGATCAGCTTGCGCCGCGGGTTGAAGGGTTTGCCCTCGACGTCGCAGGAGGCGCGGTTGTAGAGCACGCGGCGGTTGGCCGGCCAGGCCCAGGCCCAGTTCAGCGTGTTGCCGATGCCGGTCGGGTCGGCGTTGTCGCGGCGCGCCATCTGGTTGCCGGCCTGGGTCCAGCAGCCGGCGAAGATCCAGCAGCCGCCCATCGTCGAGCCGTCGTCGCGCATCTCGCCGAAGCCGGCGAGCTGCTCACCGGCCTTGCGGACGAGCTTGGTCGGGTCCTTGGGGTCGAAGACGTCGGCCAGCGCGCGGCCGTTGTACTCCTTGGCCACTTCCTCGGGCGTCGGCTCCTCGGCGTGCGCGTAGGGCCACCAGAGCTTGAGGATCGGGTCGGGGAAGGCCCCGCCGTCCTTCCTGTACATCTCGCGCAGGCGCAGGAACAGCGCCGACATGATCTGGATGTCGGTGCGCGCCTCGCCCGGCGGCTCGGCGGCCTTCCAGTGCCACTGCAGCACGCGGCTGGAGCTGACGACCGCGCCGTCCTCCTCGGCGAAGCAGGTCGTCGGCAGGCGGAAGACGGTGGTCTGGATCTTGGCCGGGTCGACGTCGTTGTACTCGCCGTGGTTCTTCCAGAACTCGCTGGTCTCGGTGGCCAGCGGGTCCATCACGACGAGGAACTTCAGCTTGGCCAGGCCGTCACGCACGCGGTCCTTGTTGGACAGCGCCGCCAGCGGGTTGAAGCCCTGGGCGATGTAGCCGTTGACCTTGCCCTGGTTCATCAGCTCGAAGACCTGCAGCATGTCGTACTGCTTGTCGAGCTTGGGCAGGTAGTCGAAGGCCCAGTGGTTCTCGGCCGTCGCGTTCGGGCCGTACCAGGCCTTCATCAGGCTGACGTGGAACTTCGGGTAGTTCTGCCAGTAGCTCATCTGGCCCGGGCGCAGCGGTTTCTGCGTGCGGGTGTCGACGTACTTCTGGTAGTCCTGCTCGGCCTGGTTGGGCAGCGACAGGTAACCCGGCAGGCTGGCCGACAGCAGGCCCAGGTCGGTCAGGCCCTGGATGTTGGAGTGCCCGCGCAGCGCGTTCATGCCGCCGCCGGCGACGCCGATGTTGCCCAGCAGCAGCTGCACCATCGCGCCGGTGCGCAGGATCTGCGCGCCGATCGAGTGCTGCGTCCAGCCCAGCGCGTACAGGATCGTCGCCGCGCGGCCGGCCACCGCCGTCGACGCGAGCTTCTCGCAGACGTGCAGGAACTTCGCCTTGGGCGTGCCGCAGATGCTCTCGACCTTGTCGGCGGTGTAGCGGCTGTAGTGCTTCTTCAGCAGCTGGTAGACGCAGCGCGGGTGCTCGAGCGACGGGTCGGTCTTGACGAAACCGTCCTCGCCGAGCTCGTAGTCCCAGCTCGTCTTGTCATAACTGCGCTTGTCGGCGTTGTAGCCCGAGTAGATGCCGTCCTCGAACGCGAAGTCCTCGCGCACGATGAAGCTGAAGTCCGTGTAGTTGCGGACGTACTCGTGGTGGATCTTGTCGTTCTCGAGCAGGTAGTTGATGACCCCGCCGAGGAAGACGATGTCGCTGCCGGAACGGATCGGGGCGTAGAAGTCCGCCACCGCCGCAGAGCGGTTGAAACGCGGATCGACCACCATGAAGTGCGCCTTGTTGTGCGCCTTCGCCTCGGTGACCCACTTGAACCCGCAGGGGTGAGCTTCGGCGGCATTGCCGCCCATGATCAGGATGACGTCCGCATTCTTGATGTCGACCCAATGGTTCGTCATCGCTCCACGGCCAAACGTCGGGGCAAGACCTGCCACCGTCGGGCCGTGTCAGACACGGGCTTGGTTGTCGAATGCGAGCAGGCCCCAGGAGCGGGCGACCTTGTGGGTGATGTAGCCGGCTTCGTTGCTGGACGCCGAGGCGGCCAGCATGCCGGTGGTGAGCCAGCGGTTGACCGTCAGGCCGTCTTCGGTCTTCTCGACGAAGTTGGCGTCGCGGTCTTCCTTCAGCAGCCGGGCGATGCGGGTGTTGGCCTCGTCCCAGGAGATGCGCTTCCACTCGCTGGAGCCGGGCTCGCGGACCTCGGGGACCAGCAGCCGGTTCGGGCTGTTGATGATGTCCAGCAGGCTCGCGCCCTTGGGGCACAGCGTGCCGCGGTTGACCGGGTGGTCGGGGTCGCCCTCGACGTGGATCACCGAGCGCTTGGCGTTCTTGGCGCCGTCGCCGAGCGAGTACATCAGGATGCCGCAGCCGACCGAGCAGTAGGTGCAGGTCTGGCGTGTGACCGTGGTGGCGGCGAGCTTGTACTGGCGAACTTCGGCCAGCGCGGTGGCTGGCGAGAAGCCCATCAGCGCCAAGCTCGATCCCGCCAGCGTGGAGCCAGTCACTTTCATGAACTGGCGCCTGGAGAGCTGCTTCATGAGCGCGTTCCCGTGGCTGTGAAGGAAGATCGACGGCGCCTGGCGGGTGCGGCCATGAGTTCTGGGAGGCGGCGCGGCGGTCGGCCACTGACACGTCGCACGCTGCCCCCGCGAACGTGAGGGGCACGAACCAGGAGCTGTCGAGATGCTAACAGTGCGTTGCAAATCGCGTCATGGCGCTTGCCCTAGGCCCTGCGCCGTCGTCGGACGGCCGCGGCGGCGACAATCCGCGCGCCGATGAAGCCCGCCGAGATGTCCGTTCCCGAAGGCCTGCGCCGATGGCGTGTCGTCACGCGCCGCGGCGGCGTGGCGCGCGCCGCCGATGACTGGGTGGCCGAGGAAGTGCCGGTGGCGCTGGTCTTCAACGGCATCTCGCACGCGGTGATGATGGCCACGCCGGCCGACCTGGAGGACTTCGCGCGCGGCTTCTGCGCCACCGAAGGCCTGGCCGACGCGCAGGAGCTGCGTTCGGTCGAGGTGCTGCCCGGCTGCGACGGCATCGAACTCCACCTGGAGGTGTCGGCGGCCTGCGAATGGCGGCTGCGCGAGCGCCGGCGCACGCTGGCCGGGCGCACCGGCTGCGGCCTGTGCGGCACCGACAGCCTGGGCCAGGTGCGCCAGGCGCTGCCGGCGCTGGCGCCGCGCGCCTTCAGCCCGGCGGCGCTGGCGCGCGCCCAGCACGAGCTGCGCGAGGCCCAGGGCCTGCAGCGCCTGGCCGGCGCGACGCACGCCGCCGCCTGGTGCGACGCCGACGGCCATGCGCGCCTGGTGCGCGAGGACGTCGGCCGCCACAACGCGCTGGACAAGCTGGTCGGCGCGATGCAGCGCGCCGGGCTGGCGGCCGGCGACGGCTTCGTTGCGATCACCAGCCGCGCCAGCTTCGAGATGGTGCAGAAGACCGCGCGCCTGGGCGCCCCGGCGCTGGCCGCGGTCTCGGCGCCGACGGCGATGGCCGTCGAGCTGGCGCAGTCCTGCGGCCTGCTGCTCGCCGGCTTCGTGCGCGGCGAGGACCTCGTCGCCTACACCTTCCCCGAGCGCCTGGGGCTGCCGCCGGCCGACGCCTGATGCCGCGCCGGCCGCGGCCGGCGTGCCCCTGCGATGCTGAGTGCGCTCGTCTTCTCCTGTGTCGTCATCGCCGTCGCCGACGGCGACACGCTGACCGCACGCTGCCCGGCGCCGCAAGGCACGCTGCGTGTGCGCCTGGCCGACGTCGACGCGCCCGAGAAGGCGCAGGCCTTCGGCCCGGCGTCGCGCCGCCAGCTCGCTGCGCTGTGCCTGCGCCGACGCGCCGAGGTCCGCCCGCTGCCTGGCGCCGCCGGCCGCGACCGTTACGGCCGTGCCGTTGCCCACGTGTCATGCGCAGGCCAGGACGCCGGCACGGCGCAGCTGCGCGCCGGCCTGGCCTGGGTCATGGAGGGTTACGCCGCCGACCTGAACCTGCCGGCGCTGCAATGGCAGGCGCGGCACGACCGTGTCGGGCTGTGGGCCGACGCCCGGCCGGTGCCGCCCTGGGTCTGGCGGCGGCAGCACCGCCGCTGATTGGCCGCCCCGAGCGTTTCCCTCCGTCTTTGTGTCCGGCGGAAGGGGCGCTCGTTACGATCCGGTCACGCTTGACCGCACTCAAGCCCGGCCGCTTTCCCGATGAACTCCTGGCGTCTTCGCCCCCGCAGCCTGCGCTGGCTCAGCCTGGTGCTGATCTGCGCCTGGCTGCTGCCGATGGCGCGCAGCGTCTGGGCCGCGGACTCGGCGCAGCTCGTCTGCAGCGCCTCGGGCCATGTGCGCCTGCTGTGGGGCGACGAGGCCGGTGGCGACGAAGCCGCCGCCGCGCGGGGCGGCGACGCCTCCTGCGTGCTGTGCGTGCTGCCGTCGCTGCCGCCCGCCGAGAACCCGGTCATCGCCGCCCCCGAGGCCGCGCCCGAGCGTTTGTTCACGCCGCCGGTGCTGGCCGTGCGTGCCGAATGGCACGACGGCGCGGTGCCGGCGCGCGGGCCGCCGGCCCGGCGCCCGGGCTGACGACGCCGCCGCGGCTTCGGCCGCGCGCGCCCGCGACGCCCATCGTCGGGGCGCCGATCTCAAGCGTGGTGGTAGCTTCGGCCGCGCGCGCCCGCGACGCCCCCTTCCTGATCCGCGCCTCCCCGGGCCTTGTCGCTCCGGGAACCTCTGTCCGCACGCGGCGCCGGCCGATTGCCGTGCGCCGGCGTGCCCACGGGCTCGCCGTCGAGCCCTTCGCCCATGCACCGTTCCACCGTTTCTTCCCGCCCGGCGCGCCGCGCCGTGGCGCCCGTTCCGTTCGCCGTCGCGCTGCTGACGCTGGCCGCCCGCGCCGCGCTGGCGCAGAGCGCCCCGGTCGCCGTGCTGCCCGAGATCCTGGTCAGCGCCCCGGCCGAAGAGGGCTACAAGGCCGCCACCGTCGAACTCGGCAAGCAGGTCCTGACCCCGCGCGAGATCGCGCAGTCCGTCTCGGTGCTGACGCGCCGCCAGATGGACGACCAGGACATGGCGACGATGACCGAGGCCATGCAGCAGCTGACCGGCGTCACCGTGATCGCCAACGACACGATGAACAACCAGTACTACGTGCGCGGCTACACGCCGGGCGTGATGTACGACGGCGTGTCCTCGTACAACGGCTTCACGCCCTCACACCAGTTCGACCTCGCGGTCTACGAGCGCATCGAGCTGCTGCGCGGCCCGGCCGGGCTGCTGCGCGGCTCGGGCGAACCCGGCGGCGTCGTCAACCTGGTGAAGAAACGCGCGCTGGCCGAACCGGCTTTCGGCGCCGACTTCAGCGTCGGCTCGTGGAACACGCTGCGTGCGACGGCCGACGCCACCGGCGCGCTGAACGCCGCGAAGACGCTGCGCGGCCGCGCCGTCGTCTCGCGCGAGAACCGCGACTACTTCTACGACCACACCCACGGCGACAAATGGCTGGCGATGGGCGTGCTGGAGTGGGACCTGGCGCCCGGCACGACGCTGTCGATCTCGCAGACCGGCCAGGACCACGACGTGCGTGCACCCTGGTCCGGGCTGCCGGCTTCGTCCGAGGCCGACGCCCAGGGCCACTACCCGCTGCTGGACGTGCCGCGCAGCAGCTTCAACGCGCCCGACTGGGGGCGCATGAGCTACCACACCGACGAGACCGCGGGCTGGATCGAGCAGCGCCTGGCCGGCGGCTGGAAGCTCAAGCTCGCGCTCAACCAGCGCAAGCAGCGCCAGTACTACAAGTACGCCTACACCGCTTCGGGCGTCGACCCGTTGGCCGGCACGCTGGACTACGCCAGCTTCCGCGGCGACTACCACTACACGCGTGAAGGCCTGGACTTCAGCGCCAGCGGCCCGTTCGAGCTCTTCGGCCGCCGCCACGAGGCGCTGTTCGGCGCCAGCGCCGAGCGCTACCTGAGCTCCGGCGTCTCGGGCCGCGGCCCGAGCTGGACCGGCGTCGTCTTCGGCGAACTCGACGCCCTGGCCGAGCCCGACATCGCCTACACCTCCGGCAGCGAGAGCCTGACGCACCAGCGCGGACTGCTGGCGCAGGCGCGCTGGAGCCTCGCCGAGCCGCTGACGCTGGTCACCGGCCTGCGCGTCACCGACTTCGCCCAGCGCAGCCGCAAGATCGCGCCGTCGCCCGCGACGGACTGGGTCGACGGCGCCGAGGCCGACGGCGAACCGTCCAGCAACCTGGGCCTGGTCTGGGCGCTCGACGAGCGCTGGACGCTGTACGCCAGCCGCGGCGACATCTTCGTGCCGCAGACGCAGCAGAAGCTGGACGGCGGCACGCTCGACCCGCGTGTCGGCCGTCAGGCCGAGGCCGGCGCCAAGGCCGAGCTGTACGGCGGCCGGCTGGGCCTGTCCTTCGCGTACTTCGACATCCGCGATACCGGCCGCGCCTACGCCGACCCGGACTCGCCGGCCGACACCCCCTACTACCTCAACGCCGGCAAGGTGCAGAGCAAGGGCTGGGAGGCCGAAGCCAGCGGCAGCCCACTGGCCGGGCTGGAACTGAGCGCCGGCTACACGCGGGTGACGACGCGCTATCTGAAGGACAGTGCCAACACCGGCCTGGTCTACGCGATCGCGACGCCCAAACACCAGCTCAAGCTCTGGGGCCACTACCGCTTCGCCGCCGACACCTCGCTGCGCGGCTGGCAGGCGGGCCTGGGCCTGCAGGCGCAGAGCGCGGTGCAGAGTTCACGCGGCTGGCGCGACGAAGTCGTCACCGGCGGCTGGGCGGTGCTCAACGCGCGCCTGGGCTACGAGATTTCGCCGCACTGGCAGGCTAGCCTGCTGGTCGGCAACGTCTTCGACCGGAAGTACTACGCCTCGGTCGGCACGCCCAACATCTACAACTTCTACGGCGAGCCGCGCAGCCTGCAGCTCAGCCTGAAGGCCCGCTACTGAGGAGACAGCGATGCACAAGCTCATCCTCCTCGCGGCGCTCGCCGCTGCGGCCACCGCCGCCAGCGCCGATCCGGTGGCCATCGACTTTCGCCTCGCGGCCGGCGGCCGGCCTTTCGACTGCGCCTCGCCAGCGCGCCCGCTGGGCCGCGCGGCGACGCCGGTGCGGCTGCGCGACGCGCGGCTGTACCTGCACGGCTTCGCCTTGCTGCGGCGCGACGGCAGCACCGTGCCGCTGCAGCTGCAGCCCAGCGACTGGCAGGTGCACGGCGTGGCGCTGATCGACTTCGAGGACGGCAGCGGCGGCTGCAGCGGCGGTTCGGCCGGCGTGCACACGCGCGTGCTCGGCGACGTGCCGGCCGGCGACTACACCGGCCTGGCCTTCGTCGTCGGCGTGCCGGTCCAGGCGCTGGACGATGACGGCCGGCGCGTGCTGCTGAACCACTCCAATCCCGAGCTGGCGCCGCCGCCGCTGGACAGCCAGGCCATGGCCTGGAACTGGCAGGCCGGGCGCAAGTTCGTGAAGATCGAAGTGCTGCCCGAAGGCGGCGTGCGCCGCGCCGGCGACACGGTGCGCGTCTGGACGCTGCACCTGGGCTCCACCGGCTGCCAGGGCGACGTGCTCGCCGGCAGCGTCGCCTGCCGCCAGCCCAACCGCGTCGAGGTGCGGCTCGACGGCTTCGACCCGTCGCGGCAGCAGGTCGAGCTGGACCTGGACGCGCTGTTCGCCGCCTCCGACCTGGGCCGCGACGCCGGCGGCTCGGCCGGCTGCATGAGCGCGCCCGACGACCCCGAGTGCCCGCCGCTGTTCGCCGCCTTCGGGCTGACGCCGGCGCCGCAGCGCGTGTTCCGCGGGGTGGCGAAATGAAGGCCCGCCGTCTGCTGCCGGCGCTGCTGCTGGCCGGCGCGGTGCACGCGCAGACCGAGGCGCCCTGGGTCTGGCGGCTGCCGCCGGACGTGCCGCCGCCGCGTGTGCCGGCCGACAACCCGATGTCGGCGGCCAAGGTCGAACTCGGCCGCCACCTGTTCTACGACCGGCGGCTGTCGGTCAACGGCAGGCTGGCCTGCGCCGGCTGCCACGAGCAGCGCCGCGCCTTCACCGACGGCCGCGCGCTGGCGGTCGGCGCCACCGGCGAGAAGACCGGGCGCAACGCGCAGCAGCTTTCCAACGTCGGATGGCACAGCACCTACACCTGGGCGAACCCGGCGCTGACGACGCTGGAACGCCAGGTGCTGGTGCCGATCTTCGGCACCGACCCGGTGGAGATGGGCGTCGACGACGGCAACCGCGAGGCCATCCTCGGCCGGCTGCGCGCCGACCCGGCGGCGGTGGCGCGTTTTGCCGCCGCCTTCCCCGGCGATGCGGCACCGCTGAACTTCGCCAACGTCGGCCGTGCGCTGGCGGCCTTCCAGCGCACGCTGATCAGCTTCGACTCGCGCTACGACCGCGCCCAGCGCGGCGAGCTGCGGCTGACGGCGGCCGAGCGCCGCGGCCGCGACCTGTTCTTCGGCGAGAAGGCCGAGTGTTTCCACTGCCACTCGGGCTTCAACTTCAACGACCAGGCGGTGCACCAGCGCAGCCGCGAAGCGCCGACGCCGTTCCACAACACCGGCCAGTACGACCTGGACGGCCGCGGCGCCTACCCGCTGGGCAACCGCGGCGTCTACGAGATCAGCGGCCGGCCCGAGGACATGGGCGCCTTCCGCGCGCCCAGCCTGCGCAACGTCGCCGTCACCGCCCCGTACCTGCACGACGGCAGCCTGAAGACGCTGGCCGAGGTGGTGCGCACCTACGCCGCCGGCGGGCGGCTGACACGCCACGGGCCGCTGGCCGGCGACGGCCGGCGCAATCCGTACAAGAGCGAGCTGATCGGCAGCATCCGGCTGTCGCCGCGCGAGCAGGCCGATCTGGTCGCCTTCCTGAAGACGCTGACCGACGAGCGTTTCCTGCACGACCCGCGTTTCGCCGACCCGGCGGCCGAAGCGCCGCGCCGGTGACGAAGGCACGGGGCGGCCGGTGTTCGCGCTGGCGGCGCCGGCGCTGCAGAGCCTGCGTTTCAGGCCGAGGCGGCACGCTCGAAGCGTGCGTATCTCGCATAAATGACACAAACGCTCATTCTGCGAATTCCTAGAATCCGTTTGCACCACCTTCGTGGCGCCGGGGCGCGCTCGTGTCCTGTTCGGCCTGGAGCGCACATCCGATGCCTTCTCTGCACGACTTGTCGATCCGCGGACGCCTGACGCTGCTGGCCGGTGTCGCTCTCGGTGCCGTCGTGATGCTCGGGGCGCTGCTGCTGTGGGGCAACCGCCACCTGGCCGACGACAGCCATGCGGTGTTCGAGTCCAAGGACATCGTCGCCGACATCCTGCCGCCGCCGCTGTACCTGGTCGACGCCCGGCTGACGATGTCGCGTGCGCTGGAAGGCAGCCTGCCGGTGGCGCAGGCGCGCACGCAGTTCGAGGCCCAGCGCCGCGACTACGAGGCGCGTGCCAAGGTCTGGCAGGCGCTGTCGCCTTCGCCGCTGAAGGACAGCCTGCTCGGCGCCCAGCACGCCGAGGGCCAGAAGCTGATCGCGCTCGTCGACGAGGCGCTGCGGGTGATGGAGAGCGACGGCCTGGCCGCCGCGCGCATGCGGCTGGAGGCCATCGACGCGCAGTTCCTGCGCCACCAGGCCGGCGTGCTGGCCACCGTGAAGGTGGGCACCGAACGCGCCGAGACCGACATCGCGCGTTTCGACCGCACCGCGCGGCAGGTCGGCTGGGCTGCCTGGGCGATCGGGCTGTCGGCGCTGGTGCTGGTCTCGGCGCTGGCGCTGGCGATCGGTCGCTCCATCGTCGGCCCGCTGGACCGTGCGGTGCGCCTGGCGCAGCGTGTCGCCGACGGCGACCTCGCCGCGCGTGAACGTTTCCCGGGCCGCAACGAGCTGAGCCAGCTCGGCCAGCACCTGCACGAAATGGTGGAGAGCCTGGCGCACCGCGTGCTGGCGGTGCGCGCCGGCGCCGAACACGTGGCCGCAGCCAGCGCCCAGATCGCCGGCGGCAACGGCGACCTCGCTCGCCGCACCGAGGCCCAGGCCGGCGCGATCGTGCAGACCAGCACGACGATGGGCCGGCTGGACGAGCGTGTGCGCGACAACCAGACGCAGGCGCAGTCGGCGCGCGAACTGGCCGCCGAGGCCTCGGCGCTGGTCGGCCGCGGCGGCGACGCGATGCAGGGCGTGGTGTCGACGATGGACCAGATCGGCGACGCCTCGCGGCGCGTCAACGACATCATCGGCGTCATCGACGGCATCGCCTTCCAGACCAACATCCTGGCGCTGAACGCCGCCGTCGAGGCGGCGCGTGCCGGCGAGTCGGGGCGTGGTTTCGCCGTCGTCGCCGCCGAGGTGCGCGCGCTGGCCGGGCGCAGCGGTGCCGCGGCGCAGGAGATCAAGCGCCTGATCGTCACCAGCCACGAGCGCATCGACCGCGGCCAGGCGCAGGTCGGCGAGGCCGGCGCGACTATCGCCCAGGTCGTCGAGGCCATGTCACGCCTGAGCGAGCTGGTCTGCGGCATCAGCGACGCCAGCGTCGAGCAGAGCCGCGGCGTCACCGAGGTCGCGACCGCGGTCTCGGCGATGGACCGCGACGTGCAGCAGAACGCCGCGCTGGTGGAGCAGGCGTCGCGCGCCGCCGCCAGCCTGCGCGACCAGTCGCAGCGCCTGCTGGAGCTGATGCAGGACCTGCGCGTGCCGGCGCAGGCCTGAACCGGCATCAGAACCCGGCCAGCACCGCCTTGCCGCGCGCGCGGCCGCTCTCGACGAGCGCGTGCGCCCGGCGCAGGTTGTCGGCGCCGATCGCGCCGTAGTGCTCGCCCTGGGTCGACACCAGCGTGCCGGCGTCGACCAGCGCCGCGGCGCGTTCGAGGATCTCGTGCTGGCGCACGAGGTCGGGCGTGCCGAACAGCGGCCGCGTGAACATCAGCTCCCAGTGCAGCGACACCGCCTTGCGCTTCAGGCGGCGCACGTCGATCGGTTCCGGGTCGTCGATCAGCGCGATGCGGCCCTGCGGTGCGACGGCCTCGACGTAGGCGTCGTAGTGCAGATGCGTCTGGGTCAGGCTGGCGATGGATTCGACGGCCGGATGGCCGGCGGCGGCCAGCTCGGCAGCCAGCGGCTTCGAATGGTCGACGACGACGTGCGCGCCCAGCGTGCGCACCCAGTCGGCGGTCTCGGGCCGCGACGCGGTGGCGATGACCGTCAGCTTCGTCAGCTTGCGCGCCAGCTGCACCAGGATCGAGCCGACGCCGCCGGCCGCGCCGACGACCAGCAGGCGTTGGCCTTCGCCGCCGCCTTCGGCCACACCCAGGCGGTCGAACAGCAGCTCCCAGGCGGTGATCGTCGTCAGCGGCAGCGCCGCCGCGGCGGCGTCGTCCAGCGTCGCCGGGGCGTGGCCGGCGATGCGCTCGTCGACGCACTGCAGCTCGGCGTAGGAGCCGGGGCGGTCGATGCTGCCGGCGTACCAGACGCGCTCGCCCGTCTTGAAGCGTGTCACCGCGGCGCCGACGGCCTCGACGGTGCCGACGGCGTCCCAGCCCAGGATGCGCGGCGTCTCGGTCGGCTGGTTGCGGCGCACCTTGGTGTCCACCGGGTTGACGGCGACGGCGGCCACACGCACCAGCAGGTCGTGCTCGCGCGGCACCGGCGCCGGCAGTTCGGTCTCGAACAGCGAGGCCGGATCCTCGATCGGCAGACCGGCTTCGGTATAGACGACGGCTTTCATGCTTTCTCCTGGCAAAGCGGAAAATGACGGGATGGTGGACGAGGCCGGACGCCGGATCGAGAGGGTGGCGTGAGCAGCAGCTACAAACAGCCGTTGAAAGCGGTGTCGCCCGGCGACCTGCAGTTCTTCGTTCGCGCGGCGCGTTCGGCCAGCCTGTCGGCGGCGGCGCGTGAGCTGGCCGTCAGCCCGCAGGCGGCCAGCGCGGCGCTCAAGCGGCTGGAATCGGCGCTGGGCTTCCGCCTCTTCGTGCGCTCCACGCGCAGCCTTCGGCCGACGCCGGAAGGCCTGGCCTTTCTCGACGCCTGCGAACGCGGCCTGGCGCTGATCGACCAGGCGCGCGAACGCCTGGCCGCCGGGCGCGAGGCGCTGGCCGGGCGCATCCGGATGTCGATGCCCTCGGACCTGGGGCGCAACCTCGTGCTGCCCTGGCTGCAGGCGTTTCGTGAGCAGCACCCGGGCATCGAGTTCGAGCTGCAGCTGACCGACCGCGTCGCCGAGCTGGCGCGCGAAGCGGTCGACGTCGCGCTGCGTTACGGCGAGCCGGCCGACACCCAGCTCGTCGCGCTGGCGCTGGCGCCGCACAACCGGCGTGTGCTCTGCGCATCGCCCGCGTACCTGGCGCGCCACGGCCGGCCGGCGCAGCCGCAGGACCTGGTGCAGCACCGCTGCCTGAGCTACCGGCTGTCGGACCGGCCGCACGAACGCTGGCGCTTCGAGCGCGACGGCCACGAGCTGGCGGTCGAGGTGCATGCCGCGCTGCGCTGCGACGACGGCGACGCGGTGCGCCGCGTGGCGCTGTTCGGCGAAGGCGTGGCCTACAAGTCGCGCCTGGACGTCGCCGACGACCTGCGCCGTGGAGCGCTGGTCGCGCTGTGCGAGGACTGGCGGGGCGAACCGGCGCCGCTGTTCCTGGCCTGCGCCGACCGCAGCGCGCTGCGCCCGGCGGTGCAGCGGCTGCGCGACTTCCTCGTCGAGCGCCTGGCGGCGCTGGGCTAAGCTCGCCGCTCCCGCTTCGACCGCCGCCCCGCCGATGATTCCCGACCCCGTGATCGCCACCACCCTCGCCGCGCAGGACATCGTCGTGCTCGACGGCGCGCTCGCCACCGAGCTGGAGCGCCGCGGCGCCGACCTGAAGGATCCGCTGTGGTCGGCCAAGCTGCTGATCGAGCGCCCGGAGCTGATCCGGGAGGTGCACCTGGACTACTTCCGCGCCGGCGCCGACGTCGCGACGACGGCCAGCTACCAGGCGACTTTCGAAGGCTTCGCGCGCCGCGGCTTCTCGCACGACGAGGCGGCGGCGCTGATGCGGCGCTCGGTGGCGCTGGCGATCGAGGCCCGCGACGCCTTCTGGGCCGAGCCGGCCAACCGCGCCGGCCGCCGCCGGCCGCTGGTCGCGGCCTCGGTCGGGCCTTACGGCGCGATGCTGGCCGACGGCAGCGAGTACCGCGGCTACCCCGGCGTCACGCGCGAGCAGCTCGCCGCCTTCCACCGCCCGCGGCTGGAGGTGCTGGCCGCCGCCGGCGCCGACCTGCTGGCCTGCGAGACGATTCCCTGCCTGGACGAGGCGCTGGCCATCGCCTCGCTGCTGCCCGCGCTGCAGCCGGCGCTGCCGGCCTGGATCAGCTTCTCCTGCCGCGACGGCGAGCACGTCAGCCAGGGCGAACGTTTTGCCGACTGCGCCGCGGCGCTCGACGGCCTGCCGGGTGTCGCCGCGGTCGGCCTGAACTGCACCGCGCCGGAGCACGTGCCGGCGCTGGTCGCCGCGGCGCAGGCGCGCACGCGGCTGCCGATCGTCGTCTACCCGAACTCGGGCGAGCAGTGGGACGCGGTGGCCAAATGCTGGCACGGCGAACGCGACGCCGCCGATTTCGCCGCCCAGGCCGAGCGCTGGCGCCGCGGCGGCGCGCGCCTGATCGGCGGCTGCTGCCGCACCGGCCCGGACGAGATCCGTGCGCTGCGCGCGGCGCTGCTGGGCTGAACTCAGGCGCTGCGGTCGGCCAGGTTCAGCAGGACCACGCCGACCAGCACCGCCACCAGCCCGGCGAGCTTGACGGCGCTGACCGACTCACCGAGGAAGGCGATGCCGATCAGCGCGATGATCGCCAGCCCGGCGCCGCTCCAGATCGCGTAGACGATGCCGACTTCCATCGTCTTCAGCACCTGGCCGAGCAGCCAGAACGACAGCCCGTAGCCGACGACGACGACCGCCGACGGCACCAGCCTGGTGAAGCCGGCGGAGAGTTTCAGCGCGGTGGTGGCCACGAGTTCGGCGCCGATCGCGCCGGCGAGCATCAGCCAGGCGTTCATCGGGCGGGGCTCCAGGCGTGACGGCGGGGCAGGGCGGTGAGGCGCATCGCGGGTGTCGGCGGTGGGGGCGGCCGATTGTCGCGGCGGCGCACGCGAGAATCACCCCATGCTGCCGCGTCCCGTCATCCTGCTGCTGTGGCGCCTGCTGGCGCTGGCCAGCCTGCTGCTGGCCGCCATCGGCGTCGTGCTGCCCGGCCTGCCGACGGTGCCCTTCCTGCTGGTGGCGGCCTGGGCCGGCGGCCACGGCTGGCCGGCGCTGGAACGCTGGCTGCTGGCGCACCCGCGCTACGGCCCGGGCATCCGGCGCTGGCGCGAGGGCGGGATCATCCCGCGCAACGCCAAATGGGCGGCGACCCTGATGATGGGCGCCAGCGCGCTGGTCATCGTCTTCCTGACGCCGATGCCGCCGTGGTCCAAGATCCTCGTGCCCGGCACGATGGTGCTGGTGGCGCTGTGGATGTGGAACCGGCCCGAGCGCTGAGCGTCCCGGGCCGGTGAAACGGGGGGGCGGCGCCGCCCCCCGCGCGATCAGCGCTGCTGGTTGCCGGCGGGCTTCTGGCCGCCGCTCTGGCCGGGGGTCTTCTGGCCCTGGTCCTGCTGCGAGCCGCCCTTCTGTTCCTGGTCCTGCTGACGGTCGCGTTGCGGGGCCTGGTTGCCCTGTCCGCCTTGTTGACCGCCTTGCTGGCCACCTTGTTGCTGGTTCATCGTCTGCTCCTACAGCTGTCGCCGGCGGGATGCCGGCGTGCCGGAGTACCGGCAAATGCCGTTCCCCCGCGAACCGGGGGCCGGGCTCAGGCGCCCCGCGCGAAGTCGGGCAGGCCCGGACGCGGCGTGTCGCCGTCCTCGGCGCCGGTCTCGGGGAAGGGCTGCGGCGTCGCCGGGCCGCCGGCGACACCGGCGAAGGCGCCGCCGGCCTGGCTCTGCTGCAGGCGTTCGGCGGCGTTGGGCGAGCTGGCACCGGCCTCGGGCGCGCCGATGTCGGATCTGGGCGAGTGGTTCGTGCCGTCGGCGAGCGCGGTGGCGTTGCGGCGCCGCTGGCTGGACTTGTAGAGATGGTTGGCGGCGAATGCGCCGAGCATCAGGGCGATCAGGGTCTTCATCGTGCGGTCCTCGGGTGGTGGCCGGACGTGCCGGCGGTGCCCGGACGCGGCAAGCCCCGTGCCCCGTCGATGAAGCCGCTGGCGCTGCTTCAGCCCCGGCCGCGGCCCGGCTGGTGCGAGCCGTGGTGCGCCAGCCGGCCCTCGGCGGCCCAGGCGTCGCCGACGTTCGTGGGCTCGATGCGCACGATGCGCACCGGGCGGCCCAGCGTCGCGTGTGCCGCCGCGGCGAGCACCGCGACGAGTTCGCCGTCGTCCTGCGGCGCGTCCTCCGTTGCCGCCGGCGCGGCGGGGGCGGCCGGCGCACGCTTCTCGAAACGCGCGGCGATGCGCCCGATCAGCGGAAAGCCGGCGAGCACGACGCCGATCGCGGCGATGATGAAGAAGCTGCCGACGAAATCGATCAGGCTGAGGATCAGCGCGCCTTCGAGGGTGTCGGGAATGATCGGCTGCATGTCCGTTCCTCAGCCCGCGCCCAGCAGCGCCAGCAGGATGCCGCCCGAGATCGCGGTGCCGAAGACGCCGGCGAGGTTGGGCCCCATCGCGTGGTAGATCAGGAAGTTCTTCGGGTTCTCCTGGTTCGCGACGATGTGCGAGACGCGCGCGGCGATCGGCACCGAGGCGATGCCGGCCGAGCCGATCAGCGGGTTGATCTTGTCCTTCAGGAACAGGTTCATCACCTTCGCGGTGATGACGCCCGAGGCGGTGCCGAAGACGAAGGCCACCAGGCCCAGCAGCACGATCAGCAGGGTGTTCCAGTTGAGGAACTTGTCGGCCGCCATCGTCGAGCCGATGGCCACCGTCAGCACCAGCACGATGACGTTCATCAGCCCGCCGGCGGCGGTCTTGGCCAGGCGTTCGGTGACGCCGCATTCCTTGAGCAGGTTGCCCAGCATCAGCATCGTGATCAGCGGCGCGACCGGCGGGAAGAACAGGTTGACGATGACCGCGATGACGATCGGGAAGGCGATCTTCTCGGCCTTGCTGACGGTGCGCAGCTGCTTCATCGTGATCTGGCGCTCGGCCTTGGTGGTCAGCAAGCGCATCACCGGCGGCTGGATCAGCGGCATCAGCGCCATGTACGAGTACGCCGCCACCGAGATCGGCCCCAGCAGGTGCGGCGCCAGCTTCATCGTCACGAAGATCGCCATCGGCCCGTCGGCGCCGCCGATGATGCCGATCGCGCCGGCTTCGGCGAGCGTGAAGCCGCAGAGCTTGGCCAGGATCAGCGCGACGAAGATGCCCAGGTGCGCGCCGGCGCCCAGGATCACGAGGCGCGGGTTGGCGATCATCGGCCCGAAGTCGGTCATCGCGCCGACGCCCAGGAAGATCAGCGGCGGGATGATCAGCTTGGCCACGCCTTCGTAGGCGTAGTGGAACAGCCCGCCTTCCTTGACGACGTAGAGCAGGGCGCTGATCGCCTGGCCGCCAGGCACGTCGTCGGGCGGGCCGGGCACGTTGGCGACGATGCACGAGAAGCCGATGCCCACCAGCAGCAGCGGCTCGTAGTGTTTGGCGATCGCCAGCCAGACCATCGTCGCGCCGACGAGGATCATCACCACGTTGCCCCAGCTCAGGTGCACGGCGCCGGTCTGCGCCAGCAGCGCCTGGAAGAACAGGCCGAACTGCTCGATCACGGCCGTCTCAGGCGATGGCCAGCAGCAGCTGGCCGGTTTCGACCACCTGGCCGGCGCGCACCTCGACGCGCGCGATCTGGCCGGCGCGCGGCGCGCTGATCTGGGTGTTCATCTTCATCGCCTCGATGACCGCGAGCTTCTCGCCTTCGGCGACCCGCTGGCCGACCGTGACCAGCACCGACTGCACCGTGCCGCCCAGCGGCGCGACGACGTCGCCGGCCCCGTGTGCGGCGGCGGGCGCGGCGGCCACCGGCGCGGCGGCGACGGCCTGCGGCACCGTCGCGCCCAGCACCACGGCCGGCGGCGGCGCCAGCGGGCCGGCGTCGAGTTCCTCGACCGTCACGACGTAGGCCTTGCCGTCGACGGTGATGCGCAGTCTTCGTTCCATGGGTGTTCTCCGGCTGCGTCTTACAGCGGCACGTTGCCGTGTTTCTTCGCGGGCCGCAGCTCGCGTTTGTTGAGGATCTTGCGCAGCGACAGCGCCAGCTGCGCCCGCGTCTCCGACGGCGCGATGACGTCGGTGATGTAGCCGCGCCCGGCCGACAGGTAGGGCGAGGCGAACTCGGCGCGGTAGCCGGCGATCAGCTCGGCGGCCAGCGCGGCGCGGTCGGGGGCCTCGGAGAGCTCCTTGCGGTACAGCAGGTTCACCGCGCCTTGCGCGCCCATCACCGCGATCTCGGCGTTGGGCCAGGCGTAGACCACGTCGGCGCCCATTTCCTGGCTGCACATCGCCAGGTACGAGCCGCCGTAGGCCTTGCGCAGGATGACCGTCAGCTTGGGCGTGGTGCAGGAGGCGTAGGCGAACAGCAGCTTGGCGCCGTGGCGGATGATGCCGCCGCGCTCCTGCTCGACGCCGGGCAGGAAGCCGGGCACGTCCACGAGCGTCACGACGGGCACGTTGAAGGCGTTGCAGAAGCGGATGAAACGCGCCGCCTTGTCCGAGGCGTTGATGTCCAGCGCGCCGGCCATCTCGGCGGGCTGGTTGGCCACCAGTCCGATGACCATGCCCTGCAGCCGCGCGAAGCCGACGATGATGTTGCGCGCGAAGGAGGCGTGCACCTCCAGCAGCTCGCCGCCGTCGACGAGGCGGGCGATGACCTGGCGCACGTCCATCGGCTCGGCCGGGTCCTCGGGCACCAGCGCGTTCATGCTCTCGTCGCTGGCCAGCACGAGGTCGGCCGACAGCCGGTGCGGCGGGTCCATCGTGTTGTTCGGCGGCAGGTAGGACAGCAGCCTGGCGGCCAGCGCCACGGCCTGGCTGTCGTCCTCGGCGATGAAGTGCACGTTGCCGCTGACCGAGGCGTGCATCTCGGCACCGCCGACCTCGTCCATCGTCGTCGCCCGGCCGGTGACGGCCTTGATGACCTCCGGCCCGGTGATGAACATGTGCGCGTTGCGGCGCGTCATGATGATGAAGTCGTTCAACGCCGGCGAATACGCCGCGCCGCCGGCGCAGGGCCCGAGCACCAGCGCGATCTGCGGCACCAGGCCCGAGGCGAGAACGTTGTGATAGAAAACTTCGCCGTAGCCCGACAGCGCGTCCACCGCCTCCTGGATGCGCGCGCCGCCCGAGTCCTGCATCGAGACGATGGGCACGCCGTTCTTCAGCGCGAACTGCATCAGCGCGACGATCTTGCCGGCGTGGGCCTTGCCCAGCGTGCCGGCGTTGACCGTGAAGTCCTGGCTGTAGGCGGCGACGAGGTTGCCGCCGACGTAGCCGGTGCCGGTGACGACGCCGTCGGCCGGGAACTCCTTGTCCTGCAGGCCGAAGTGGTGCGCGCCGTGGCGCACGTGCATCCCGGTCTCCTGGAAGGTGCCGGGCTGGAACAGCCGATCCAGGCGCTCGCGTGCACCGAGCAGGCCTTTGGCGTGGCGTGCCTCGAGCTTGTCCGCGCCGCCGCCGGCGGTCACGGTGCGCCGGCGACGCTCGAGCTCCTCGAGCATCCGGGGTGGCAGGGTCATGGGGCTGTCCTCCGATCGTCGCCGCAACCGGCCGCGGTCGGGCCGGGGTTGCTACATCCCGCATGCCGGCATCGTGGCCCGGTTAGTGGAAGCGCGGGCCAATGCTAGCGCCTGCCGAGGCGGGTGAGGACCACCTTCGGCGGGGTTTGAGTACGATCAAGTTACGGGCGAGACCGTCGTCCGAGGGATGGCGCCCCGCCGGGCGGCCGCCCTCAGCGCGGCGCCACCATCGGCCAGCCGCGCCGGGCCCATTCGCTCATGCCGCCGGCAACGTAGCGCACGTTGGTCCAGCCGCGTTCGCGCAGCGCGCGTGCGGTGGCGCGGGAGCGGTTTTGCGTATTGCAGACCAGCAACACCGGCCGGTCCTTCGGAATCTCGGCCAGGCGCTGGCCGATGCGGCTCATCGGCAGCAGCCGCATGCCCGCGGCCACACCCCCGGCGTGTTCCTCCGGCTCGCGGATGTCGTAGACGATCGTGCGGCTGCCCAGCGCGTCGCGAGCCGCTTCCAGGGGCAGCGGCTCGTCGTCGGCGGAGGCGAGCACCGGGGCCGCGAGCCCGGCGAGGAGCGCCGAGGCGGCCATGGCCAGCAGGTGGCGGCGGGCGGGGGCGTGCGGCTGATGCATGGCGGCGGCGGCTGGACGTTGAACGGCCAGTGTACCGCCGGGGGTACCCGTCGGGCTGGCAGTCGCTCTGCCAGCGGGGTGACGGCGGTGGCAGGCCCGGCCTCGGCGAGCTGGCCCACCAGCGCGCCAAGTGCTTGTCAGATGGGGATATTTGCCCCGCGCGGCAAGCTGGCACGGGGCTTGAGATCCGTCGGGTGTCGCGGCCCGTCCGCTCACGCCCTGAACACCATGCCCACCGCCCAAGCCCTTGTGGCCGTCGCCGCCCAGAACCGGCGCGAAGTTTCCGACCACGCCGGCCGCTGCCGCCGCTTCCTGCTCTACCGCGTCGACGGCGCCGAGATCGGCGCGCCCGAACTCGTCGAGCTCGAGGCCGGCCAGGCCTTTCACGACGCCCCGGCCGACCGCCCGCATCCTCTGGACGGTGTCGACGTGCTGATCGGCGCCAGCATGGGGGACGGCCTGGTCGCCAAGCTTGCGGCACGGGGTATCCGGGCCACGACGACGACCGACCGCGACCCGCAGATCGCCGTCGCGCGTTACGTGGCCGGCGAACTGCCGCATCGTTCGCTCCCGCCGCCGATGCCGCGCGCCGGCCACGGCTGCGCCTGCGGGTGCCAGCACGACTGAGACGCTTCGTGAAGAGCGACCGACTGGTTCGCTCACGAATTCGTGAAAACCCCCATCGGAACCGGTCCGTGGGGCAGAATCAGTCCATGGCTGATACCCCTGCCCCTATCCAAGCGGGCGGCGACGCCCCCGCGGCGTCACCCAGGCCGGCTGCCGGTGCGGCCACCGTCTCGCTGTACCAGAAGTCGCGCAAGATCTACGCGCGGGCCGTCAGCGGGCGTTTCGCCACCTGGCGATGGGCGCTGGTCTGGCTGACGCAGGTCGTCTTCTACGGCCTGCCCTGGCTGCAGTGGAACGAGCGCCAGGCGGTGCTCTTCGACCTGGCAGCACGGCGCTTCTACGTCTTCGGGCTGGTGCTGTATCCGCAGGACCTGATCTACCTGTCGGCGCTGCTGATGATCTCGGCCTACGCGCTGTTCCTGTTCACCGCGGTGGCCGGCCGGCTGTGGTGCGGCTACGCCTGCCCGCAGACGGTCTACACCGAGATCTTCATGTGGTTCGAGAAGATCACCGAAGGTGACCGCACGCAGCGCATGAAGCTCGACGCCGGGCCCTGGAGCGCGGCCAGGCTCGGGCGCAAGGCCGCCAAGCAGGTGCTGTGGGTGGGCTTCGCGCTGTGGACCGGCGTCACCTTCGCCGGCTACTTCACGCCGATGGGCGAGCTGCTGGGCGCCATCGCCAGCACCTCGCTGGGCCCGTGGCAGACCTTCTGGGTGCTGTTCTACGGCTTCGCGACCTGGGGCAACGCGGGCTACATGCGCGAGCAGGTCTGCAAGTACATGTGCCCCTACGCACGTTTCCAGAGCGCGATGTTCGACAAGGACACGCTGATCATCAGCTACGACCCCGAACGCGGCGAGCCGCGTGGCCGGCGCTCCAAGAAGGCCGACCCGAAGCAGGCCGGCCTGGGCTCCTGCGTGGACTGCGGCGTCTGCGTGCAGGTCTGCCCGACCGGCATCGACATCCGCAACGGCCTGCAGTACGAGTGCATCGGCTGCGCCGCCTGCATCGACGCCTGCGACGACATCATGGACAAGATGCGCTACCCGCGCGGGCTGATCCGCTACGCCACGCAGAACGGCATGGCGCAGCACCACGACAGCGCGCAGATGTGGCGCCGCGTCTTGCGCCCGCGCGTGCTGGTCTACACGGCGATCCTGTTCATCATCCTCGGCGCCTTCGCGACCAGCATCGCGCTGCGCCATCCGTTCCGCGTCGACGTCGTGCGCGACCGCGCCTCGCTGGCGCGCATCGTCGACGAAGGCGCGATCGAGAACGTCTACCGCCTGCAGATCATGAACAACGCCGAGCAGACCGAACGCTACCGCGTCGCGGTCGAGGGCCTGCCCGGCATCACGATCGAACGTGCCGAGACGGTGGATCTGGGCCCCGCCGAGGCGCGCTGGGTGACCCTGAACGTTCAGCTGCCGTTCGAGGCCGCCCAGCAGGCCGGCGCGGGCGTGCACCCGATCCGTTTCCGCATCGAGCGCCTGCCGGCGGCGGCTGCCGAGTCGGCGATCGAGATCGACGAGAAGTCGACCTTCGTCGTGCCGCGCTGAGCGGTCTCAGCCGTCACGCGTGAAATCGCGCTCCGGCCTTCGACAGGCGTGCAAGGCCTTCCGGCCTTGCGCGTCCGGTCTCAGCCCTCGCGCGTGAAATCGCGCTCTGGCCTTCGACAGGCGTGCAAGGCCTTCCGGCCTTGCACGTCCGGTCTCAGAAGTCCAGCCGCAGCCCGGTTGCCAGCGCGCGGCCGGGCAGCGGCGACAGCCCCCGGATCGTCTCGATCGCGGCGGCGTTGTAGGCCAGCCGGTCGGTCGCGTTTTCCAGCTTCAGGTACCACAGCGCGTCCTGGCTGCCGATCGTGAAGCGGTACGAGGCCGCCAGGTTCAGCAGCGTGTAGGCGCCGGTGGCGCTGTCGCCCGCGGGCACACGGTTCTGGCGCCCGGCGTGGCGCACTTCGGCGCGCAGCGTCCAGTCGGCACGCGTGGCGGCCAGCGCCAGCGTCGTGCGCCAGGGCGCGACACGCGGCAGCGCCTGGTCGGTCGTGGTGTTGGTCGCGCGCGTGAAGTCGGCGCTGGCGCTCGGGGCCCAGCGCCAGCCGGCGGCGTCGAAGGCGGTCTGGGCCTCGAACTCGGCGCCGTACAGGCGTGCGCGCACCGCGTCGAAGCGGTACAGCGGCACGCCGTCATCGTCGTCGCCGACGGCGTTGCCGTCCTCGTCGACCGAGACATTGGCGCTGTCCAGCGAGATGAAGCGTGAGAAGCGCGTGGCGAAGACACCGGCGCGCAGCCTGGACTCGCCCGACTTCCATTGCAGCGCCAGGTCGGCGCTGACGCCGCGTTCGGCGTCCAGCGTCGGGTCGCCCTGCTCGTAGGCGCCGGTGGCGGCGTGCACGCCGTCGGCGTAGAGCTCGAAGTAGGTCGGCGCGCGTTCGGTCGAGGCCAGGTTGGCGTTGACGCTCCAGCCCGGGGCCAGCGGCATCGTCGTGCCCAGCGAGGCGCTCAGCAGCGTGAAGCCGCGCGAGCGTGCGCCGCCGAAACGGTCGCCGCCGTCGGAGTCGACGTCGGCGCGTTCGACACGCGCGCCGGCCGAGACCACGCCCGGGCCGAGGTCCATCTCCTCCAGCGCGAACAGGCCCAGGCGGCGTGTCGTCGTGTCGGGCACGAAGGCTTCCTCGCCCAGTGCCGAGAAGTCGAAGTCCTCGGCCTGCACGCCGATCACGCCGCGCAGCGGGCCCAGCGCACGGTGGCGGGCCTCGGCGCGCACTTCGCCGCCGCGGCTGGAGAACACGGTGCCGACTTCCGCGCCTTCCATCTCGCGGTGTTCGTAGTCGGCACCGCGCGCCTGCAGCTTCAGGTTGGAGAACGGGCCGCCGTCCAGGCGCCATTCGCCTTCGGCACGGACCTGGTTGCGGCGCATCAGGATGGTGACGTCGGGTTCGGCGACGACGCCGTACTCGCTGTCGTAGTGGTCCACCGCCAGGCCCACGCGGCCGCCGGCGAAGAACCACGAGCCGCCGAGCGCGGCGCTGCGGGTCTTGGCGGCCGAGTTGCGCACCTCGTCGGTCCGCGGCAGGGCTTCGCCGTCGGCCACCGGCGTGTGCTCGGGCACGTCCAGGTCGTCGGTGTTGCGCGCCGCGGCGTCCAGGTGCAGGGCCCAGCCGCTGCCGCCGGTCTCCAGCACCGCGGCGCCGCCGCGTTCGGCCGCCGCGCCGCCCAGGCGCAGTTCGGCCGACCCGCCGGTGCGCGGCACCGGGGCGCCGGGGATGCGGTTGTCGAGCACGTTGACGACGCCGCCGACGGCGTTGCCGCCGTACAGCAGCGCCGCCGGGCCGCGCAGCACCTCGATGCCAGTGGCCACCAGCGGGTCCAGCGGCACCGCGTGGTCGTAGCTCAGCGCCGAGGCGTCCAGCGTCGAGCCCGAGTTGTCGAGCACCCGCAGGCGGTCGCCGTCCAGGCCGCGGATCACCGGCCGGCTGGCGTTGGGGCCGAAGCCGGTCTGCGAGACGCCGGGCAGCGCATCCAGCGTGTCGCCCAGCGTGCTGCCGCGGCGCAGCACCAGCTCGTCGCCGGCGAGCACCGACACCGGCTGCGTCGTGCGCTCGCTGCCCAGCGGGTTGCCGGTGATGACGATGCGTTCGACCGGGGTCGGCGCGGACTGCGCCGCGGCCGGTTGCGAAAGGGCGGCGCAGGCCAGCGCCACCGGGCTCAGGGTGAGGACGAGGGATTTCATCGGATGAAGGCAAGAGGGCGCGCGGCAGGGCCGTGCGCCGGAATGGACGTGAGTGGCCGCTTCGGCGCCGTGCGCCGTGCGGCAATGCAGGAGACCAGCGCCTGACGGCGCGCGCTCAGGCCCGCGGCGGGGCGCGTGCGGCGTAGGGCGTGCCGCTGGCGGCGCCGTCGTGCGAGTTGCCGGCGGCCACGCGCGGCGGTGCCGCCGGCAGCGTGTCCAGCACCGGCAGCGCCGGAGGCAGCGGCTCGGCGTGCGCGAGCTGGTCGTAGAGCCGGCAGTCGCTGCCGCCCTCGTCGTGGCCGGCGAACAGCGCAGCCAGGCCGTGGTCGTGCGGCTCGGCGTGCTGCTGTGCCGGGGCCGGTGCGTGCAGCACCGTGTGCGCCAGGCCCAGCCATTGCGCCGCCAGCAGCGCGAGCACGAACACGAACGCCAGCCCCAGCGGGGCGGGGCGTCGGGCGGCGTGGCGGGTGCGGCGCATCCGCCGAGCATAACCAGCCGGCGATGCAGGTCCCGGCTTCAGGTCTCCCGGCGCGAGGCCTCGACCAGCCACTGGCGGAACGCCGCCATCGCCGGCCGCTCGGCGGCGTGGCGCCGGCCCACGAGACAGTAGGTGTAGGGCGAGGGGATGGCCAGCGGGAAGGGCGCGACGAGCGCGCCGCAGGCCAGGTGGCCGGCGACGATGGGCCGCGCGGCCAGCGCGACACCCTGGCCGGCGAGCGCCGCCTCGATCGCCAGCACCGCATTGGAGAAATGGCGTCCGCCGGCAGCCGCCCGGCGGTCCAGGCCCGCGGCCTGCAGCCAGCGGTGCCAGCCCCAGGACCCGTCGCCGGCGTGGTTCAGCGTGTCGTCGTGGATCAGCACGTGGCGGGCGACGTCGGCCGGCACCGCCAGCGGGGCCCCGGCGCGCGCCAGCGTCGGCGCGCAGACCGGCAGGTACTCGGGCGTGAGCAGCGCGTCGACGCGCCAGCCGGCGTAACGCCCGCTGCCGAAGACGACGGCGAGTTCGCCGCGGCCGTCACCCGGCGCGCGCGCCAGCGCCGCGAGCACCTGGGCTGCCCCGGTGTGGTCGACCGCCTCGGAACTGCTGGCCAGCCGGACCTCGACCTCCGGATGGCGGGCGTAGAAGTCGGGCAGGCGCGGCAGCAGCCAGTGGCTGGCCCAGGAGGGCGGTGCGATGACGCTCAACACCTCGGCCGCGGCCGGCGTGCAGGCCAGCTCCACCGCATCGGCCAGCAGCGCCAGGCCCTCGCGCACCTTGGGCAGCAGGGCCTCGCCGCGCGGGCTCAGGCGCACCGCGCGTGTCAGGCGCTCGAAGAGCACGACACCGAGCTCGGCTTCCAGGCTGCGGATCTGCTGGCTGACGGCGGCCGGCGTGACGTGCAGCTCGGCGGCCGCCTGCTTGAAGCTGAGGTGCCGCGCCGCGACCTCGAAGGTGCGCAACAGCGCCAGCGCGGGCATGCGGCGGGTCATCGACAGTTAAGCGCAGCTTGTGCGTCGAATCATAAATGCTTGTTTGCCGGCGTTCTGAGCGGGCTCTACATTGCCGCGCTCGCGTAACCGCCTTGTAACCCGTTCCCGACGTATGACCCAAGCCGAAAGCCGCGTCCTCTGTCCCGCCTTGCGCAAGCGCATCATGTCCGCCGACGAAGCGGCCGCCCTGATCCGAAAAGGCGACAACATCGGCATGAGCGGTTTCACCGGGGCGGGCTACCCGAAGGCGATCCCGGGCGCGCTGGCGCGGCGCATCCACCAGGCCAACTCCGAGGGCGACCGCTTCAAGGTCGGCATCTGGACCGGCGCCTCGACCGCGCCCGAACTCGACGGCGCGCTGGCCAGCGTGGCCGGCGTCGAGATGCGCCTGCCCTACCAGAGCGACCCGGTGTGCCGCCAGCGCATCAACGCCGGCGAGATGGAGTACATCGACATCCACCTCTCGCATGTCGCGCAGTTCGTCTGGTTCGGCTTCCTCGGCCATCTGGACGTGGCCGTCGTCGAGGTCACCGGCATCACCGAGGACGGCCGGCTGATCCCGTCGACCTCGATCGGCAACAACAAGACCTGGCTGGACACCGCCGACAAGATCATCCTCGAGGTGAACTCGGCGCAGGACCTGAACCTGCTGGGCATGCACGACATCTATTACGGCACCCAGCGCCCGCCGCACCGCAAGCCGATCCCGCTGGTGGCGCCGGGCGACCGCATCGGCGAGCCGACCTTCCGCGTCAACCCGGACAAGATCGTCGCCATCGTCGAGACCCACGCCGGCGACCGCAACACGCAGTTCAGCGCCCCCGACGAGAACTCGCGCCGCATCGCCGGCCACATCCTCGAGTTCCTGCAGCACGAGGTGAAGAAGGGCCGGCTGCCGCCGGAGCTGCTGCCGCTGCAGTCGGGTGTCGGCAACATCGCCAACGCGGTGCTCGCCGGGCTGGAGGACGGCCCGTTCGAGAACCTCAGCGCTTACACCGAGGTGCTGCAGGACGGCATGCTGCAGCTGCTCAGGAGCGGCAAGCTGGCCTTCGCCTCGGCCACCGCGGTGTCGCTGTCGACCGACGCGTTGAAGGAGTTCCGCGAGAACCTGGCCTTCTACCGCGAGCGCATCCTGCTGCGCCCGCAGGAGATCAGCAACCACCCCGAGGTCATCCGCCGCCTGGGCATCATCGCGATGAACGGCATGATCGAGGCCGACATCTACGGCAACGTCAACTCGACGCACGTGATGGGCTCGCAGATCATGAACGGCATCGGCGGCTCGGGCGACTTCGCGCGCAACGCCTATCTGTCGATGTTCATGACGCCGTCCACCGCCAAGGGCGGCACGATCTCGTGCATCGTGCCGATGGTGCCGCACGTCGACCACACCGAGCACGACGTGCAGGTGCTGGTCACCGAGCAGGGCCTGGCCGACCTGCGCGGCCTGTCGCCCAAGCAGCGTGCCGAGACGATCATCGAACGCTGCGCCCACCCCGACTTCAAGCCCGCGCTGCGCGACTACTACCGCCGCGCGCTGAAGGGCTCGCCGGGCCAGCACACGCCGCACCTGCTGGACGAAGCCTTCTCCTGGCATCTGCGCGCCCTGGCCGGGCGCGGCATGTGAGCCCCGGCGTAAGCCCCGGCGCTAGAGGTCCAGCACCAGCCGCGCGCCGCGGGCGCGCGACACGCAGGGCGTGAAGTCGCCGGCCGCACGTTCGGCCGGCGTCAGGAAGGCGTCGCGGTGCTCGGGCTCGCCCGAGAGCACGCGTGTCACGCAGCGGCCGCAGACGCCCTGGCCGCAGGAGGTCGGCACGACGACGCCGGCTTCGGCCAGCGCCTGCACCACGCTGCGCCCGCGGGCCACCCGCAGCCTGCGGCCGCTGCCGGCCAGCATCAGCTCGAAGTCGGCATCGTGCGGCGCGACCCCCACCGTGGCGCTGAAGTACTGGCGATGCAGCCGCGCCTCGTCCCAACCGGCGGCGCGCGCTGCGCCCAGCACCCAGGCCATGAAGCCTTCCGGGCCGCAGACGTAGAGATGGGTGCCGGCCGGGTGCGCGTCGAGCACCGGGTCCAGCGCCGTCGGCGCGGCGTGCGGGCCGTCGAGAAAGTGCCAGAAGGCGCGCGGCGCCCAGGTCGCGCCGAGGATGCGGCGGCGGAACGCGGCGCGCTCGGGCGATCGGGCGCAGTAGTGCAGCTCGAACGAGGCGTCGGCCACCGCCAGCCGGTCGGCCATCGCGACGATCGGCGCGATGCCGATGCCGCCGGCCACCAGCACGTGGTGCGTGGCCTCGTGCGCCAGCGCGAAGCGGTTGCGCGGTGGCACCAGGCGCAGGCGCTGGCCGACCTGCGCCTCGTCGTGCAGCCATGACGAGCCGCCTCGCGAGGCCGGCGCGCGCAGCACCGCGATGACGTAGCGGCCGCTGTCGTGGGGGCCGTTGCACAGCGCGTACTGGCGTGTCAGGCTGTTGGGAAGGTGCAGCTCGACGTGGGCGCCGGCGGCAAAGGCCGGCAAGGCCGCGCCGTCGGCGGCAACGAGGTGGAAGACGGCGACGTCGGCGGTCTCGGCTTCGCGGTGCGCGATGCGCACGTCGATCTCGGCCCCGCGGGCTGCGGCGCCGGCCGCAGGCGACGCCAGTTCGGGTGTGGACAGCATCGTCTTCAGCGGGCAAACGCCGGGCCCGGCTTACGGCTTGAAACCAGCCCGGGCTCAACCCGGTGCGATCGCCGGTCGAAGCAGGGCTGAGCGGCCGCCCGGCCTCACCGCCAAGAAACGAGAACACGATCACCATGAGACGACTCCCGCCCTGCCTGCCCCGTGCCGTCGCTGCTGCGGTGGCGCTTGCCGCCTTCGGCCTCGCCGTCGCTCCGGCGGCCGCAGCCGACGACACCTGGGCGGCGCGCCGCGTGCTGTTGTCGCCCCGCGCCGGCCTGCCGGCCGCCGACTTCCGCGCGCTGCTGGCGGTGCACGGCGGCCAGGCACGCAAGATGGGGCAGAGCGAGCTCTACGTCGTCGACCTGCCGGCCGGCGTGTCCGAGCGTGCGGTGCAGCAGCGTCTGGCGCGCCACCGGCTGCTGAAGTTCGCCGAACTCGACCGCCGCATCGCGCCGGCCTATGCCGTCAACGACCCGTACCTCGGCAGCCAATGGCATCTGGGCACGATCGGCGCAGCCTCCGCCTGGGACCTGTCGCAAGGTGCCGGCGTGACGATCGCGATCCTGGACAGCGGCATCGACGGCAAGCACCCCGACCTGGCGGCGCGCATGGTCGCGGGCTGGAACTTCTACGACGGCAACGCCGACACCAGCGATGCCAACGGACACGGCACCGCGGTGGCCGGTGCCGCCGCGGCCACCAGCGACAACGCCACCGGCGTCGCCGCCGTCGCCGGCAAGGCCAACCTGATGCCGGTGCGCATCGCCGACGCCAACGCCTACGCCTACTGGAGCACCGTCGCCCAGGGCCTGACCTGGGCCGCCGACCACGGCGCGCGAGTCGCCAACATCAGCTACAACGGCGTGGCGGGCAGCTCCACCGTCGCCAGCGCGGCCAACTACCTGCGTGGCAAGGGCGGCCTGGTCGTCGTCGCCGCCGGCAACGACGGCAAGGACCCCGGCTTCGCGGCGACGACGGCGATGATCCCGGTCTCGGCGACCGACAGCGCCGACAAGCGCACCAGCTGGTCCAACTATGGCGCGTTCGTCGCACTGGCCGCGCCCGGATCCGGCATCTGGACGACCAACCGGGGCGGCGGCTACTCCGCCTGGAGCGGCACCTCGTTCGCCAGCCCGATCACCGCCGGCGTCGTCGCGCTGATGATGGCCAGCCGGCCGGACCTGCCGAACACGACGATCGAGAGCCTGCTGTACGCCAGCGCCCAGGATCTGGGCACGGCCGGGCGCGACACGAACTTCGGCCATGGCCGGGTCGATGCCGCGGCCGCCGTCGCGGCGGCCGTCGCCGCGGCGCCTGCGGCCGACACGAGCGCTCCGGCGGTCGCCATCGGCTCGCCGGGCGCCGGCAGCACGGTCTCCGGCACGGTCACCGTCGACGTCGCCGCCAGCGACAACGTCGGTGTCGCGCGGGTGGAACTCAGTGCCGGCGGCAGCACCGTCGGCATCGACGGCTCGGCGCCGTTCGCTTTCGCCTGGGACACGACCGGCGTCGCCAACGGCAGCCGCTCGCTCGTCGCCACCGCCTACGACGCGGCCGGCAACCGCGCCACGTCGGCGACGGTGACGGTCAATGTCGCGAACGCCGTGTCCACCCCGGCGGCCGACACCACCGCGCCCAAGGTCGCGCTGGTCAACCCGGTGGCCGGCAGCGTCAGCGGCACGGTGGGCGTCAGCGTCAGCGCCAGCGACGACAGCGGGGCGGCGGGCATCCGCCACCAGCTCTATGTCGACGGCAAGCTCGCCGCCAGCGGCAGCGGCTCGACGCTGTCCTATGCCTGGAACACGAAACGCCTGCGCGCCGGCAGCCACACCCTGAAAGCCGTGGCCACCGATGCCGCCGGCAACAGCGCCTCGGCGTCCGTCACCGTGAACGTCGTGCGCTGACTGTCGATCTGTTTTACATAGGGGCGCCGCCGCTGTTCCGGTGGCGTCACTCCCCTATTCAGCGACAAGGACTTAGGACTGTTGGCATCGTCCTTGCGGTTGCGTGACCAGTTGTCACAACTGCCTGGAATGCCGGTGAAAAAGAAACTGATCTCTCTCGCCCTGGCCGCATGTGCCTGCACCGGCGCATGGGCTGCCCCGGTGAGTTTCAGTGGCTCGCAGAACAATCTGTCGGCCTCGGTCTCGTTCGATCTCGTGGGCAGCCAGCTGAAGGTGGTGCTCGCCAACACCGGAACTTCCGACGTGCGGGTGGCTGACCAGGTGCTGACGGCGGTCTTCTTCGACCTCGGCGGCGGTGTCACGCTGAGCCCCGTGTCGGCGATCAGCGGCGGCACGACCTACAAGGGCACGCAGTGGGTCAGCGACGCCGGCACCAACGTCGGCGGCGAATGGGCCTTCGACGACGCGATCTCGGCCTACGGCGCCCACATGGGCATCTCGAGTTCCGGCCTGGGCAACATCTTCGGCCCCAAGGACCGCTTCGACGTCGACTCCAATCTGTACGGTCCGGAGTCGCCTGACGGCCTGCAATACGGCATCACCTCGCCGGGCGACGATCGCAGCACCGGCACCGGCCAGAACAACAACGGCGGCGGTGTCTTCAACAGCCCGCTGACGACCGGCTCGGTGATCTTCCTGTTCGACGTGGCGGGCCCGCTGGACCTGGATGCGATCTCCAAGGTGACCTTCCAGTACGGCACCGCGCTGGACGAGCCCAACTTCGCCGGCACGCTGGACGACAACGGTGGCGGCGGCACGGACGTGCCCGAGCCGGCGACGCTGGCGCTGGCCGGCAGCGCGCTGCTGGGCCTGGCGGCGGCGCGCCGCCGTCGCCGCGGCTGATCTGCGGGCCTTCGCGGAGCCCGCGCCGCGGGCTTCGTGTTGCGGCCGGGCCGCGTCCGGCATCGGAGGGACGCACCGCCCGGCCCTGCCGGGAGCGGTCCCTAGAATCTTTCTCGTTCGCGTGTACGCGACGAGAGGAGATCGATGCCGACCTATGCGCAGTTGCAGGAGCGCATCGCGCAGCTGCAGTCCCAGGCCGAAGCCTTGAAAAGCGCCGAGCGCGCCGAGGTCGTTGCCCAGACGCGCCGGGCCATCGCCGAGTGGGCGCTGACGCCGCAGGAACTGTTCGGCCGCGCGGCCCCCAGCGGCGAGCCCAAGTACCGCGACGGCGCCGGCCGTGTCTGGGGCGGCCGCGGCCCGCGTCCGCACTGGCTGCGTGACGCCATCGCCGCGGGCGCGCGGCTGGAGGACTTCCGCATCGACGCCGCCGTGCCGCGCCGCAAGCGCGGCTGACGTCCCTCATCCGGGTGCGGCAGGGGCCGGTGCTAAGCTGCCCGGCTCGTTCACGCGCCCCGCGGGCGCCCAAGGAAGTTCCATGCCCGGATTGCTGCCCGACCTCGATCCCGACGGCCTGCTCGAGTACTCGGTGGTGTTCACCGACCGCGCCGTCAACCACATGTCGCAGAAGTTCCAGCGCGTGATGCGCGACCTGTCGGCGACGCTGAAAGAGGTCTACGGCGCGCACGCCGTCGCCATCGTGCCCGGCAGCGGCACTTTCGGCATGGAAGCGGTGGCGCGCCAGTTCGCCACCGGGCGCAAGGCGCTGGTCATCCGCAACGGCTGGTTCAGCTACCGCTGGACGCAGATCTTCGAGATGGGCGCGATCCCGGCCGAACACACGGTGCTGAAGGCGCGCCCGGTCGCCGAAGGCGCGAAGCAGCCGTTCGAGCCGGCGCCGATCGCCGACGTCGTGGCCACGATCCGCGCGCAGCGCCCGGACGTGGTCTTCGCGCCGCACGTCGAGACCGCTGCCGGCATCCTGCTGCCCGACGACTACCTGAAGGCCGTGGCCGACGCGGTGCACGAGGTCGGTGGCCTGTTCGTGCTCGACTGCATCGCCTCGGGTGCGGCCTGGGTGGACATGCGCGCCACCGGCGTCGACATCCTGATCAGCGCGCCGCAGAAGGGCTGGAGCGGCTCGCCCTGCTGCGCCTTCGTGATGTTCAGCGAACGTGCACGCGAGGCGATCGGCGCCACCACCAGCACCAGCTTCGCCGCCGACCTGAAGAAGTGGCTGCAGATCGTCGACGCCTACGAGGCCGGCGGCCACGCCTACCACGCGACGATGCCGACCGACGCGCTGACGCGCACGCGCGACGTGATGCTCGAGACGCGCGAGATCGGCTTCACGAAGCTGCGCGACGCCCAGTTCGAACTGGGCCGCCGCGTGCGTGCGCTGCTCGCCGAACGCGGCCTGCCCAGCGTCGCCGCGCCGGGTTTCGAGGCCCCGGGTGTCGTCGTCGCCTACACCGACGACGACGCCATCCAGACCGGCAAGGCCTTCGTCGCCCAGGGCCTGCAGACCGCCTCGGGCGTGCCGCTGATGTGCGACGAGCCGGCCGGCTTCAAGACCTTCCGCATCGGCCTGTTCGGCCTGGACAAGCTGGCCGACGTCGACGCCGCGGTGGCGCGGCTGGTGAAGGCGCTGGACACGGTCAAGCCGGCCTGAGCCTGGGCACGGCGGGCCGAGTCCCGGCCCGCCGGTTGCCGGCATGCCCGCCATGCGCTGCCTGCTCGTTCCCCTGCTCGTTGCCGCCGCCCTTGCGGGCTGCGCGGCGATGAAGCCGCCCCAGCCCGGCTGGACCGAGCCGCAGACGCTGGCCCACTGGGGCCCGCCGACCTCGCGCTACACGCTGGCCGACGGCCTGACCCGGCTGGAGTACGCCACCGGCCCCTTCGGCCGCACGACCTGGATGATCGACGTCGCGGCCGACGGCCGTGTCGTCGCCACCCAGCAGGTGCTGACCGAAGAGAACCTGATGGCGGTGCAGGGCCGTCTGCCCGGCATGTCGCGCGCCGAGTTGCTGCGCACGCTGGGCCGCCCGGGTGAACGCCGCGGTGGCGGCTGGCAGGGCGGCGAGGTCTGGTCCTGGCGCTACCTGACCAACGACTGCTGGTGGTTCCAGATCTCGATCGGCGACGACGGTATCGTGCGCGACGGCGCTTTCGGCCCCGACCCGCGCTGCGACCACCCGTTCGACCCACGAGACTGAGCCCATGATCGTCTACGGCATTCCCAACTGCGACACCGTCAAACGCGCCCGCGCCTGGCTCGCCGAGCAGGGCCGCGACTACGGCTTCCACGACTTCAAGAAGGCCGGCGTGCCCGAGGCGCGGCTCGATGCCTGGATTGCCGCGCTCGGCTGGGAGCCGCTGGTCAACCGCCAGGGCACGACCTGGCGCAAGCTCGACGAGACCGTGCGCGCCGGCGTCGTGGACGCCGCCTCGGCGCGCGCGCTGATGCTGGCCCAGGCCAGCGTCATCAAGCGTCCGGTCGTCGAATGGGACGACGGCCGCATCAGCGTCGGCTTCGACGCCGCGCGCTGGGCCGGCTTCTAGAGCGCCAGATCGAACTCCGCGCCGGCGACGACGCGGCCATTGACCTGGATGTCGACGCGGTGCGCGCCGGCGAAGTAGCGCCGCGTCGTCACGAGCTTCATCGAGTGGCGCTTGGCCAGCGCGAGCGTCGCGCCCGGCGCCAGATCGATCTGCCAGCCCTTGAAGACCTTGGGCGTGCGCCGGCCGTCGGCCTTGACGTGGTGCACGAGGTAGTCGACGACCAGGCGCTGCGCCACCGCCGCGCGGCTGGCGAGCGTCAGCGACAGCCCCAGCGTCTCGCCGACGGCCAGCCGCGGCGGCGCCAGTTCCAGCACCGCGTCGCCGACGAAGTCTTCGCCGTGGCCCCACAGCGCCAGCATCGCGGCGTCGCCCTTCTTCACCAGCGTGCGGCTGGCGTGGCGCAGCAGCGCGCGGCGTTCGCGCGTGGCACCGGGCAGGTGTTCGCGCACCCAGTCGACGACGATCTCCGGGTGGTCCTTGGCGATGTCGTTGAGGTGGTTGGCGACGCTGCGGCGCACGAACTCGCTGGGGTCGTCCTGCAGCCGGCGCAGCAGCGGCAGGCTGGGCGACGGGTCGGCCACCAGCGCCGCCAGCCGCAGCCCCCAGGGCAGGCGCGGGCGTGTGCCTTCGCTGACCAGGCGGCGCACGTGTTCGTCGGGGTCCTCGGCCCAGCGCGCGAGCGTCGTGCAGACCAGCGCCGGGTGCTCGACGATGAAGGGCCGGATCGCGAACTCGGCGGTGAAACGCCGCGTCAGCCGGTGCAGCGTCGCCAGCGCACGTTCGGGCTGGCCCAGGCCGCGGCGTGCGACGTACTCGCCGACCGGCCACAGCGCCCAGCCCTCCAGGCCGTCGTCGCCGCTCATCGCCGCGTCCAGCCGGTCGGCGGCGGCGCCGAAGTCCGCGGGTAGCGTCGCCTCCAGTGCGGCGCAGAGCTGCAGCGTGCGCGCCTTCAGCTCCAGCGCCTCCAGGCCGTCGGCAGCCCGGTGCTCGAAGGCGGCGGCGTCGAAACCCGGGCCGGCGGCTGCCAGCCGCGCGGCCATGCGCGCCACGAGCGCCGGGGAGATGAGGTTCTTGAACGGCTCGGCCATGCGCCGACGATAAGCGCCCGCACGCCGTGCGCTAAGCTCGGCGGCTTCGCCGCGCTTGCGGCCCCTGCCTCGCACCACCCATGTTCACCGGCATCGTCCAAGGCATCGCCACCGTCGCCGCGCTCGCCGACCGGCCCGGCCTGCGCAGCTTCACGCTGCGGTTTCCGCCCGGCTTCGCCGACGGCCTGGCGATCGGCGCCAGCGTCGCCGTCGACGGCGTCTGCCTGACCGTCACCGAGCTCGAAGGCGCCGACGCCGCGCGCTTCGACGTCATGCAGCAGAGCCTGTCGCTGACGACGCTGGGCACGCTGGCCGAAGGCAGCCGCGTCAACGTCGAACGCGCCGCCAGGGACGGCGCCGAGATCGGCGGCCACCCGCTGTCGGGCCACGTCGACTTCACCGCCACGGTGGCCGAATTGCGCCAGCCCGAGAACAACCACGTGCTGCGCATCGCCGTGCCGGCGCCGTGGATGCGCTACGTCTTCCCCAAGGGCTACATCGCGATCAACGGCGCCAGCCTGACGGTGGCCGAGGCCGACCGCGAGGCCGGCTGGTTCGAGGTCTGGCTGATCCCCGAGACGCTGCGCCAGACGACCTTCGGCGAGAAGGCGCCGGGCGCCGCGCTGAACGTCGAGATCGAGCGCGCGACCCAGGTCTTCGTCGACACCGTGCGCGCGACGCTGGAAGAGCGCCTGGGGCCGCTGCTGCCGGCGCTGGAGTCGCTGCTGCGCGAGCGCGGCCTGAACCCCGAGGCGCTGGCCGGCGGCGCGCCCAAGCTGCCTCGCTGACACCCGCGCGAACCTTGCGACAATCGCGGGTCGCCCGGCCGCGCCGCGCCCCGATTTTTCTCCGTCCCTTCGAGCCCGCACCATGTCTGCCACGATCCTCCAAAACCTGCCCGTCGGCGAGCGCGTCGGCATCGCCTTCTCCGGTGGCCTGGACACCAGCGCCGCGGTGCACTGGATGCGCGCCAAGGGCGCCATCCCCTGCGCCTACACCGCCAACCTCGGCCAGCCCGACGAGAGCGACTACGACGCGATCCCGAAGAAGGCGCTGGAGTACGGCGCCGAAACCGCGCGCCTCGTCGACTGCCGCGCGCTGCTGGTGGCCGAAGGCATCGCCGCGATCCAGTGCTCGGCCTTCCACATCAGCACCGGCGGCGCGACCTACTTCAACACCACGCCGCTGGGCCGTGCCGTCACCGGCACCGCGCTGGTCGTGGCGATGAAGGAGGACGACGTCAACATCTGGGGCGACGGCAGCACCTACAAGGGCAACGACATCGAGCGCTTCTACCGCTACGGCCTGCTCGCCAACCCGGCGCTGCGCATCTACAAGCCGTGGCTGGACCAGACCTTCATCGACGAACTCGGCGGCCGCAAGGAGATGAGCGAGTACCTCGTCGCCAACGGCTTCGACTACAAGATGAGCGTTGAGAAGGCCTACAGCACCGACAGCAACATGCTGGGCGCGACGCACGAGGCCAAGGACCTGGAGTTCCTGAACAAGGGCCTCACGATCGTCAACCCGATCATGGGCGTGGCCTTCTGGCGCGAGGACGTCGAGGTCAAGGCCGAGACCGTCAGCGTGCGCTTCGAGGAAGGCGTGCCGGTGGCGATCAACGGCCGCAGCTTCGCCAGCGCGGTCGAGCTGTTCGAGGAAGCCAACCGCATCGGCGGCCGCCACGGCCTGGGCATGTGCGACCAGATCGAGAACCGCATCATCGAGGCCAAGAGCCGCGGCATCTACGAAGCCCCGGGCATGGCGCTGATGCACATCGCCTACGAGCGCCTCGTCACCGGCATCCACAACGAGGACACGATCGAGCAGTACCGCCTGAACGGCCGCAAGCTCGGCCGCCTGCTCTACCAGGGCCGCTGGTTCGACCCGCAGTGCCTGATGCTGCGCGAGACCGCGCAGCGCTGGGTGGCACGCGCCGTCACCGGCGAGGTCTGGATCGAGCTGCGCCGCGGCAACGACTGGTCGCTGCTGGACACGCAGAGCGTCAACCTGACCTACAAGCCCGAGCGCCTGTCGATGGAGAAGGTCGAGGACGCCGCCTTCACGCCGGCCGACCGCATCGGCCAGCTGACGATGCGCAACCTGGACATCGTCGACACGCGCGACAAGCTGGGCGTCTACAGCCGCACCGGGCTGCTGGGCAGCAGCAGCGGCGGCGCGATCCCGCTGCTGTCTTCGCCCGAAGGCGAGTGATCACGGTCTGCGCACGATGACAAAAGCCGCCCTCGGGCGGCTTTTTTGTTGTGGCTGCCGGCGCGTCAGTCGTTCACGGAGTGAACGGACGATGCCGTCCGCTGCGCGGCCGGCGCGTCAGTCCTGCTGCGGCCGACCGACGATCTGCACGTCCAGGCGGGGTTCGGCGAGTTTCTGGTCGATGCGGCTCTCGACGAAGATGTGCTTCGGGTCGATGCCGCGGTCGGCGAGGAAACGTTTGACGGCGTCCAGCCGGGCCGGCGTCAGCGCGCGTTCGTCGCGGTGGCTGCCGTCGATCTTCCACGGGCCGGTGGGCACCAGCAGCGCCACCTCGACCTGCAGGCCCAGCGCGTCGAGCACCAGTTCGGCCAGGCGCTGACGGCCGTCGGCCGAGAGCTTGTCGCCGTCGAACAGGCCGCGTGCGGGCAGCGACGCGGTCTGGGTCTTGACCTCGCTCTTCTGCGTGCTGGGCACGAGCGGCGGGACGGCTTCGTCGCCCGGCGCCGGCATCGCGGCGCCTGCGGCCAGCAGGCACAGCAGGGCGAGGGACAGGCGGGGGGCTTGCATCGGGCTTCTCTCGAATGGAACGTCTTCCGTCCCATTCTGCACGTGCGGCGCGTGCGAGGCACGCGCCGCAGCCGCCTTCGGTTGCGCACCGTTGCACGCGAAACGATGGCACGCGGCCCGCACGAGGGCGGGCCGCGCGCCTCAACGCCCTTGCGCGTCGACCCGGATCGACGCGAACCAGGCGGCCAGGTTCTCGATGTCGCTGTCCGACAGCGGCCTGGCGATGACGTTCATCACCGGGTGCTGGCGCTGGCCGTTGCGGTAGTGGCGCAGCTGCGTCTCGAGATACGCCGCGGGCTGGCCGGCGAGGTGGGGCGCCTCCGGGTGCACGGCCACGCCCATGGTCCCGTGGCAGACGCTGCAGGCCTGCGCCTTGGCGCGCCCGGCCGCCGCGTCCTGCGCCGCGGCCGGCCCGGTGGCCCCCAGCCCGGCCGCCACCGCGGCGGCCAGCCACCAGGGCGCCATCGTCACGGCGCCTGGTAGCTGACGCGGTAGATCGCGCCGGCGAAGTCGTCGCTGATCAGCAGCGAGCCGTCCTTGGCCATCGCCACGTCGACCGGCCGCCCGCGGTAGATGCCGCTGGCGTCCAGCCAGCCTTCGGCGAAGACCTCGGTCTTGTCGGCCGTGCCGTCGGCCTTCAGCGAGGTGAAGAGCACGCGTGCGCCGATCGGCCTGGTGCGGTTCCACGAGCCGTGCTGGGCGGTGAAGAAGCCGCCGCGGTACTTCTCCGGGAAGGCCTGGCCCGTGTAGAAGGCCATGCCCAGGTCGGCCGCGTGGGCGTCGGTGTAGACCTGCGGGTCGGTGATGTTGGGCGGCAGCGGATCCTTGTCGTAGCCGAACTCGGTGATGCGCGTGCGGCCCTGCTTCCACGGGTAGCCGAAGAACTGGCCGGGTTTGGTCGCGCGGTTGATCTCGCCGGTGGGGATGTCGTCGCCCATGCCGTCGGTCTGGTTGTCGGTGAACCAGAGGCTGCCGTCCTTGGGGTTGAAGTCCATGCCCACCGAGTTGCGCACGCCGGTGGCGAAGACCTCGCGGCCGCTGCCGTCGAAGGCGTTCATGCGCACGATGCCGCCGATGCCCCACTGGCGGTACAGGTCCAGCTTGTCGCGCGCCGGCACGTTGAAGGGCTGGCCCAGCGTGACGTAGAGCTTGCCGTCGGGGCCCACGCGGCAGGTGCGTGCGCCGTGGTTGAAGCTCTCCTCCTCGGGCGGGATCAGCTTGCCCTGGCCGACGACCTCGATGACGGCGACGTCCGGGCCTTCGTAGAAGAACTCGGCGGCCGGGAAGTTGAGCACCCGGTTGTGTTCGGCGACGATCAGGAAGCCGTCCTTCGTCCAGCAGACGCCGTTCGGGTTGTGGAACTTCAGGCTCGGCGCGAAGGACTTCACCTCGTCGGCGACACCGTCGCTGTTGCGGTCGGTGACGGCCCAGACGCTGGTCTTGCGCGTGCCGACGAAGAGCATGTTGGTGCTCGGCGCCACCGCCATGTGGCGTGCGTCGGGCACGACGGCGAAGAGTTCGATCGAGAAGCCCGGCGGCAGCTTGACGCGCTGCAGGTTCTGCCGGATCGCGTCGGCGTTGCGCCCGGTCTGCGGCACCTGCGGGATGTTCAGGTCGGTCGTCGCCACCTTGAACTGCTTGAGCTTGTCGATCGCGGTCTGCGCGCCGGCGTGCGGCGCGGCCAGCGCGAGCGCGGCGGCGGCGACGGGAACGCAGGCCAGGCGCAGCGGCATCCGGCGCGGGTGGCTGATGGGCATGACGGTCTCCTCTCGTGTTCTCCAATGGACGAAGGCGCCGGTTTCGGCGCAAGGTCCGCCGTCTGCAACGGTCGTTCCACCCGGGGTTCACCCGCAGTCCGCCGGCCTCGTGCGAGGCAGGTGAGCACGCCCCGGGTGTCGCGCCGCGCGACACCGGTCGTTCACGGTGTCCAGAAACGAAACAGCCGTGCGTCAGCCGGCACGAGGAGCTTTCGATGCAACAGGACCTCTGCACGGCCGACCCGGCGCTGGCCCGCCGCGCCGCGGCGCTGGGCGCGGACGGCGACCCCGATGCGCTGATCCTGCAGAGCTGGGCACGCTGCGCCGCCGCCGGGCTGCAGGCCGGCGCCGCGGTGCAGGTGCCGGTGGTCGACGGCGCCGAATTGGCGCGGCGGCGCGAACGCGCCGGCGGCGTGCGCCGGCTGGCGCTGGCGCAGATGGAGGCGCTGGTGCCGCAGATCGCCGGCTCCAACTTCCTGCTCGCCTTCGCCGACGCCGACGGCGTGATCCTCGACCTGCGCACCGACTCGCGCTTTCGCATGGACGACGGCGACGGCATCGTCGCCGGCAGCCGCTGGCAGGAAGCCGACGCCGGCACCAACGGCCTGGGCACCGCGCTGGCCAGCGGCCAGGCGGTGGCGGTGACCGGCGGCGAGCACTTCTTCGAGCGCCTGGGCCGCATCTCCTGCACCGCCGCGCCGGTGCACGACGTCGACGGCTCGCTGGCCGGCGTGCTGGACGCCTCGTCCTACGTCGCCGCGCGCCAGCGCCACACGCTGGCGCTGGTGCGCATCGCCGCCGTGCAGATGGAGAACGCGCTGCTGCGCCAGCGAATGCGCGGCCGCTGGGTGGTGGCGCTGGCCACGCGCCCCGAGTTCCTGGGCACCGCCAACGAAGGCCTGCTGGCCTTCGACGAGGCCGGCCGGCTGCTGGCAGCCAACGCCCGCGCCGCCCAGCTGCTGCACGGCGCGACCGCGCCGGGCGCGGCCGGCGAGGCGCTGCTGGGCGAACGCTGGGAGGCGCTGGCCGCGCGCTGGCGCCAGGACGGCGCCGCGCCGCTGCGCGCGCACGGGGGGACGACACTGCATGCCGCCGCGGTGGCGCGCCCGCCGCAGCCGCGCCTGGCGCCGCGCAGCGTGGCTCCGGCCGTCGCCGCCGCGCCGGGCGTCGTGGCCGACGACCCGGCGGTGGCCGACGCCTTCCGCCTCGTCGAGGCCGCCGTGCGCATGAAGGCGCCGATCCTGATCCAGGGCGAGACCGGCTGCGGCAAGGAGCTGCTGGCGCGCCACGCCCACGTGGCGAGCGGGCGGCGCGGGCACTTCGTCGCGGTCAACTGCGGCGCGCTGCCCGAAGGCCTGCTGGAGGCCGAGCTCTTCGGCCATGTCGGCGGCGCCTACACCGGCGCGCGGCGCGACGGCAGCGTCGGCCTGGTGGCCAGTGCCGACGGCGGCACGCTGCTGCTCGACGAGATCGGCGAGCTGCCGCTGTCGCAGCAGGCGGCGCTGCTGCGCTTCCTCGACGACGGCCTGGTGCGCCCGGTGGGCGGCACGGCCAGCCGGCGGGTGGACGTGCAACTGCTGGCGGCCACCCACGTGCCGCTGGCCGAGGCGGTGGCCGCGCGGCGTTTCCGCGCCGACCTGCTGTACCGGCTGGACACGGTGCGCGTGGAGCTGCCGCCGCTGCGCCGGCGCGAAGACTTCGCCGCCGCGGTGCGCAGCGTGCTGGCGACGCTGGACGGCGCTTCGCGTATCGACGACGAGGCCGTCGCGCGGCTGGCGCGGCACGACTGGCCGGGCAACTTCCGCGAGCTGCGCTCGCTGCTGACGCGCGCGCTGCTGCGCCGCGGCGGCGGGCGCCTGGCGCTGGCCGATGTCGAGCCGCTGCTGCCGCCGCTGGCGCCGGCCGCCGGCTCGGCCTTGCAGCAGGAAGCCAGCGAACGTGTGCGCCGCGTCTTCGAGCGCAGCGGCAACGTCAGCCGCACGGCGCGCGAGCTGGGCATCTCGCGCACCACCGTCTACCGCCATCTCAGGGCACCGCAGGCGCGCTGAGCTGGCCTACGCCTTGTTTCAAGCGGACCGAGCTTCTTGACGTGTCGCGAATCGGGTGTAATGCGCCGCCGCTGCAATGACGGTCATCGAGAACACCCGGAGAACCCGCGATGAAGCAACTGTCCCTCGTGAGTCTGGCCGTCGTGCTGGCGCTGGCCGCCGGCAGCGCCGCGGCGCGTGAACGCAGCGTGCAGCGCGACGTGGTGCGCGAACGCGGGCACGTGCAGAGCACCGTCACCGGCTCGGAAGGCCGCACCTTCAAGCGCGAGACCACGCGTGCCGACGGCGACAAGTCGACCACCGTCACCGGCGCCGACGGCAAGACCGTCAGCCGCGAGGTCGACCGCAGTGGCAACGACAAGACCGTCACCGTGACCGGCGCCGACGGCAAGACGGCGACGCGCGACGTGACGCGCGACAACGGCGACAAGAGCAGCACCGTCACCGGCCCGGACGGCAAGACCGCCACGCGCGCCGTGGACCGCAGCGCCGACGGCCGCACGATCACCGTGACCGGCGCCGACGGCCAGAGCCAGACGCGCACCGTGCCGCGCCGCCGCCTGCGCGAGCAGTAGGCCGCGGCACCCGGGCCGCGCGCGCTCAGCCGTGCGCGGCCTCGAACTCCTTCATGTAGGCCACCAGCGCCTGCACGCCTTCGATCGGCATCGCGTTGTAGATCGACGCGCGCATGCCGCCGACGATGCGGTGGCCCTTGAGCTGCACCAGCCCGCGTTCGTCGGCGCCCTTCAGGAAGGCGGCGTCGAGCGCGCTGTCGTGCAGGCGGAACGGCACGTTCATCCACGAACGGCAGTCGCGTGCGATCGGGCTCGAGTAGAACGAGGTCGAGTCCAGGAAGTCGTAGAGCAGCGCCGCCTTGACGCGGTTGTGCTCGGCCATCGCGGCCAGGCCGCCGCGCGCCTTGAGCCAGTTGAACACCAGCCCGGCGATGTAGATCGCATAGGTGGGCGGGGTGTTGTACATCGAGCCGTGCTCGGCGACGACCTGGTAGTCGAAGGCCGTCGGCGTGCAGGGCAGGGCGCCGCCGAGCAGGTCTTCGCGCACGATGACGATGGTCAGCCCCGAGGGGCCGATGTTCTTCTGCGCGCCGGCGTAGATCAGGCCGTAGCGCGAGACGTCGATCGGCCGCGACAGGATGTCGCTGGACATGTCGGCCACCAGCGGCACGTCGCCGACGTCGGGCGTCCAGTGGTACTGCACGCCGCCGATGGTCTCGTTGGTGCAGATGTGCACGTAGGCGGCGTTCGGGTCGAGCTTCCAGCTCTCGCGCGCCGGGATCGACACCGAGCCGCTGTCGGCGTTGCTGGCGACGACGTTGACCTGGCCGTAGCGGCGGGCCTCGGCGATCGAGCGCCGGCTCCATTCGCCGGTGTCGACGTAGTCGGCGCCGGCGTGGCCGCGCAGCAGGTTCATCGGCACGATCGCGTTCTCGGCGATCGCACCGCCCTGCATGAACAGGATCTTGTAGTGGGCCGGCAGCGCCAGCAGCTCACGCAGCAGCGTCTCGGCTTCCTCGGCGATGGCCGTGAAGTGCTTGCCGCGGTGGCTCATCTCCATCACCGACATGCCGGAGCCGTGCCAGTCCAGCATTTCCTCGGCGGCCTGGCGCAGCACCGGTTCGGGCAGGGCGGCGGGGCCGGCGCTGAAATTGTGGACGCGGCGCATCGGAAGCATCTCCTGGGGCAGTGGCTCGAAACGGCGATTATCCCGGGCGCGCCGGCGGCCAGTTCTGATCCGGTCGCAGCCGGCCCGTTCCGGCGTCGCGGGCGGTCGGTCTGCGTCTTGAGATTGGTCAATATGCCGGGGGCGTACGGACCTAGACTGGTTTCGAAGCCCCGGCCCCGGGGCACCAAGAGGAAGCGAGATGTTCAAGCACCTGCTCGTACCGGTCGACGGCACCGAACTCTCCGAGAAGGCCGCGCAGACCGCGATCGACCTGGCGGCCAGGCTGGGCGCGGCGCTGACGGCCTTCGTCGCCGAGCCGATGCCGCCCTTGCCCAACATGGGCAGCAGCCCGTCGGTGTACAAGCGCGACGCCGACGCCCACATGGCGCGCACCGAGCAGCACGCGCGCCAGGTGCTGGCGCGCATCGGCGAGCGGGCCAAGGAGCAGGGCGTGGCCTACCACGGCAAGTTCCTGCGCACCGACGCCATCGACGAGGCCATCGTCGACGCGGCCAAGGAGTTCGAGTGCGACCTGATCGTGATGGCCACGCACGGGCGCGGCGTCTTCGGCGAACTGCTGTTCGGCTCGCACACGAAGAACGTGATGACGCGCTGCAAGCTGCCGGTGCTGGTGCTGCACTGAGCGCCTGACGCCGCACGGCGCCGGGCGGGCGTTCAGCGCGCCGGCGCCAGCCTGTCGAGCGGGCTCTGCACCGCGAAGCCGCCCAGGCGCAGCACGTGGGTGTAGATCATCGTCGTGGCGACGTCGGCGTGGCCCAGCAGCTCCTGCACGGTGCGGATGTCGCTGCCCGACTGCAGCAGGTGCGTGGCGAAGCTGTGGCGCAAGGTGTGCGGCGTGGCCGGCTTGGCGATGCCGGCGGCCTGCAGCGCGCGGGCGAACGCACGCTGGAAGGTGCCCGGCACCAGGTGATGGCGGCGCACGACGCCGCTGCGCGGGTCCACCGAATGGCGGGCCTGCGGGAAGACCCAGAACCAGGCCCAGCTGGCGCCGGCGCGCGGGTACTTGCGTTCCAGCGCGTCGGGCAGCTGCACGCCGGCCTGGCCGGCCGCGGCGTCCTCGGCCCAGACCGCGTGCACGGCACGCAACTGGTCGCGCAGCGGCGCCTCCAGCGTGGCCGGCAGCATCACGACACGGTCCTTGCCGCCCTTGCCGGCGCGCACGACGATGGCGCGCTGGGTGAAGTCGATGTCCTTGACGCGCAGCTGCAGGGCCTCGGTGATGCGCAGGCCGGTGCCGTACAGCAGTTCGCCCAGCAGCCGGTGGGTGCCGTCCAGCCGGGCCAGCACGGTGCCCACCTCGGCGGCCGACAGCACCACCGGCAGGCGGCGCTTGGGCACCGGGCGGCCGATCTCGTCCATCCAGGGCAGCGACTGGCCGAGCACCTTGCCGTAGAGGAACAGCAGCGCCGACAGCGCCTGGCGGTGGCTGGAGACCGACAGCCCGCGTTCGGCGGCCAGGTGGCAGAGAAAGGCCGCGACCTCGGGCCCGGCCATCGTCGCCGGGTGGCGCAGGCCGTGGAAGCGGATGAAGGCCTTGGTCCAGTGCACGTAGGCCTGCTCGGTGCGCAGGCTGTAGTGGCAGCTGCGCAGGGCGTCGCGGAATTGGTCAAGAAGGCGGCGGGGGGCGGCCGCTGCGGGGGCGGCGCCGACGGCTGCCGGGGATTCAGCGACCTGGGGCGCTGCGGCTGAAGCAGTACAAGCGGTGGACGACGCCATGGCGGCCTCCCTTGGCAAGCCGGCGGCCGCCGGCCAGAATGACCTGTAACCGACGCCGCTTTCGTCATCACTTTTACGCCGCTGCCGTGCTCGGTCAACAGGGAGAAAAGTGTGATCCGGCAAGCACTTGATTCGCCCCGCCTGGGGGCTGTTACGCGAGCGTCGGGTGTGATAAACGGCGTTGGGACGCCGCATACAACACGTTCAACCAGCAATTTCGCTATTTCGCAGAACCGAGCACTGTATCGCGTAATGGCCAGGTTCATGAAGCTCGAAAAATCTGCTAGCTTGCGCTGCGATGTGGGTGCGGCCACACAAGTGAACTTGAGCGGACGCACCCACATTGCAGCGTGGACGTAACGCCGATGATCCGAGCTCGTCGAATGGCGCCTCGAGAACTGTTGCCGCATGTGCGGCCCGCGAAATTACAGGTCGAACTAGTCGTTGGATCGAAAATCGCGCTTCGCGCAATTTCGATCAACTCCAAACGTTAGGCCGCACAAATGCACCGCCTTGCCCTTCTTACAGTCTTAATACCTGGCCTTGCGTTTGCCGGGAAACCTTCGCCCTGCTCGTTTGCGCTGGGTCACGCCTCCCTCAAGGCAGAGTCGACTGCACAGCCGCAAAAGCTGGTTCCCTATTGGGTCACAGTGTCCGGGAATGCAGAGGTTGAGATCCAGGGAGCATCTGTGACGGCCAAGCTGTTTGACTCAGCTACGAACGGGGACCATACGCACACTCTGATCGCCAAACTACGTAAGCCGCTAACCAAAACCACGCCATTCAAGACTGGACTCGCTGGCAGTTTGAAGAACCTGTTTAGCGACGCAGGCGATGATTCACTCACCGGGACACTTGAAGTTGTGGTCGATTCAAGCGGTCTGGGCAAGCCAGTTCTGCACTCGCTTGTCGCTCACAACGCGACTTCCTTCGTTGCTGTAAGCTGCTATGGTAAGAGTGCGGCCTAACCATTCGCTCAACCGGACCCATTGCGGCATGCGGCTAAAGGCCCGCCATTTCATTCTGGGCCTTTAGCCGCATGCCGCAATGGTCCGGTTAGCTCAAACGTTATGCAACGGCTAATTTCAGGGCCAGTTCGATTCAGTTCGGCGGGTCGCCGGCGGCGCCAGGCGGCGGCCAGGCTCTGGCAGGGTACGCAAGCATCGGCGCGCCGTCCCGCGGGGTGCCGCCGAGCAAGGTCCGCCGCCGCAGTGGCCGCGGGCCGGTGGTGGTGCTGGAATCGGGGTATGCATAGGCCGCGCAGTAACGACCATCGCCGCCGCCCTTGCTGCGTGCGGCCATCGCGGGTGTCGCGGTGCCTTCATCCGCGCACAACCACCGCGGCTCCGTCGTTGGGGCTTTGCATAACAGGCCGTTCAACCGGACTGGGACCTTGTTTCACTCTGGTGGACACTCCGACCTAACCGAAGGAGTTGCACATGGGTATGCCGGGGCCGCAGATGGTCAAGCGGTATGGATTGG
>NZ_SLXD01000018.1 GCF_004340905.1 Rubrivivax gelatinosus | reverse complement strand
CACTTCAGGTTGCAGCGCAGCGTGGTCAGCAGCTGCAGCTCGACACGCTGGCCGACGATGGCCGGCTGGGAGTCGGTGGCGGCGCTGCCGGCTCGCGGATGGAGGACGATGGCTTGTTCGGACATGATCGGGTCGGTCGACTCCTCGGGAAATCGATTCGGTTGGGGCGCGTGGCGCGCGAGGGGGGAACCGGGGCCGGACGGGGCCACGCGGCGGGGGCGCAGTGTCCACGCCCCCGGTTCGTGCGTCCCGCCGCCAGATCAAGGTTGCGGCAGATCAAGCGCGCGCCCGGCTCGAGACTGCTGCGACGTCACACATCCGCCCGGCCGCGCCAGAGGCTGCGCGTTAGGCTCGGGGCAGGCGCGCACCGGACGCTCGCCCCGCCTGCCATGAATGCCTTTTTTGCGCCCGCCGACTGGCGGATCGTCGTTTTCGGCTTGCGCAGCCGCTGCACCGCCGAGGACCTTCGCCCGCTGCTGGGCCGCTGGGCCGAGGCCGACATCGAGATCGAGCTCGTCGTCGTTTCCGAAGCCGCCGACGACGCGATGGCCATCCTCTGCCTGCACGACGCGCTGCCGCACATGACCTGGCGCCTGTCCCAGCGGCTGGACCGCCGCGTGCACGACGGCCGCCGGCTGCGCTCCTGGATCCCGGTGATGGCCTGGCGGCGTTAGTCTTCGCACCCGGCGGCCCCGTGACGGCCGCGAGCGGACGCCCGATGGAGATCGACCTGCGCGACCAGTGGCTGGAGAACACCACCTTCGAGGAACTCGCCGTCGGCCAGGGCGCGACGATGCGGCGCGCCCTGACCGATGCCGACATCGCCGGCTTCGCCGCGATCTCCGGCGACCTGAACCCCACCCATCTGGACGAGCACTTCGCGCGCGAGGCCGGCCTGGCCGGCCGCACCGCGCACGGCATGTGGAGCGGCGCGCTGGTGTCCACCGTGCTCGGCACCGTGTTCCCCGGCCCGGGCACGCGCTACGTCTCGCAGCGCATGGACTTCCACGCCACGGCGCGCGCCGGTGACGTGCTGGAGGTGCGGGTCGCGGTGCGCGCCAAGGACGCCGCCAGCGGCCGCGTGACGCTGGACTGCAGCGTGCGCTGCCAGGACGGCACGCTGCTGATGGACGGGCTGGCCGTCGTCGAGGCCCCGCGCCACAAGGAGCGTGTGCGCAAGGCCACCGGGCTGCGCTGGCACGTCTTCGACGCCGCCGCCGGCGTGCGCTCGCTGATCGAGCAGGCCGCACGCCACGCCGGGCTGCGCTGCGCCGTCGTGCACCCCTGCGACGCCGAGTCGCTGCGCGGCGCGCTCGACGCCGCACACCACGGCCTGTTCACGCCGGTGCTGGTGGCGCCACGCGAGCGCCTGCAGGCCACCGCCGACGCCGCCGGGCTGACGCTGGCCGGCCTCGAGATCGAGGACGTGCGCCACAGCCACGCCGCCGCCGAACGCGCCGCCGAGATGGCCGCCGAAGGCGCGGTGCAGGCGCTGATGAAGGGCAGCCTGCACACCGACGAGGTGATGAAGGCCGTGCTGTCGCGTCCCGAACTGCGCACCGAACGCCGCATCTCGCACGTCTTCCGTTTCGACGCGCCGGCGTACCACAAGCCGCTGCTCGTCACCGACGCGGCGATGAACATCGCGCCGACGCTCAACGAGAAGGCGCACATCGTGCAGAACGCGATCGACCTGGCGCGGGTGCTCGGCGTCGACCTGCCGAAGGTGGCGGTGCTGGCGGCGGTCGAAGGCGTGAACCCGAAGATGGCCTGCACGCTGGACGCTGCGGCGCTGTGCAAGATGGCCGACCGCGGCCAGATCCGCGGCGGCATCGTCGACGGCCCGCTGGCCTTCGACAACGCGATCTCGGCCGAGGCCGCGCGCACCAAGGGCATCGTCTCGCCGGTGGCCGGCGACCCCGACATCCTGGTGGTGCCCGACCTGGTGTCCGGGAACATCCTGGCCAAGCAGCTGGAGTACCTGGGCGGCGCGGTCGGCAGCGGCATCGTGCTCGGCGCGCGGGTGCCGATCGCGCTGACCAGCCGCGCCGACGGCGCCACCGCACGCCTGGCCTCGGCGGCGCTGGCGGTGCTGGTGGCCCAGGCCGGCACGGCCTGAGCGCGTCGATCGACAACATAGGGAAAGGCAATCAACAGGCGGACGGCAATTGATTAGATTGATGCCTCGTCACCCAGACGTGATCCGAGGAGATTGCCGATGTCCACCGAAGCCCGCTGCCCTTTCCATGCCGAACACGGCGCCCGCACGACGACGCAGGCGCGCACCAACGCCGACTGGTGGCCCAAGCGGCTGAACCTGAAGATCCTGCACCAGCACTCGGCGAAGTCCGACCCGATGGGCGCGGGCTTCGACTACGCCGCCGAGTTCAGGAAGCTGGACTACGCCGCCGTCAAACACGACCTGCGGGTGCTGATGACCGACTCGCAGGACTGGTGGCCGGCCGACTGGGGCCACTACGGCGGCCTGATGATCCGCATGGCCTGGCACAGCGCCGGCACCTACCGCGTCGCCGACGGCCGCGGCGGCGGCGGCCACGGCAACCAGCGTTTCGCACCGCTCAACAGCTGGCCCGACAACGGCAACCTGGACAAGGCGCGGCGCCTGCTCTGGCCGATCAAGAAGAAGTACGGCAACAAGCTGAGCTGGGCCGACCTGATGATCCTGGCCGGCAACGTCGCGCTGGAGTCGATGGGTTTCAAGACCTTCGGCTTCGGCGGCGGCCGCCCCGACATCTGGGAACCCGAGGAAGACGTCAACTGGGGCGCCGAGACCGAGTGGCTGGCCACCAGCGACCAGGCCCACAGCCGCTACAGCGGCGAACGGGAACTCGCCAACCCGCTGGCCGCGGTGCAGATGGGCCTGATCTACGTGAACCCGGAAGGCCCGGACGGCAAGCCCGACCCGGTGGCCTCGGGCCGCGACGTGCGCGAGACCTTCGCCCGCATGGCGATGAACGACGAGGAGACCGTCGCGCTGGTCGCCGGCGGCCACACCTTCGGCAAGGCGCACGGCGCCGGCGACACGCGCCAGGTCGGCCCCGAGCCCGAGGCCGCGGCCTTCGAGGAGATGGGCCTGGGCTGGAAGAACGCCTTCGGCAGCGGCAAGGGCGTGCACACCATCACCAGCGGCATCGAAGGCGCCTGGAAGCCCAACCCCACGACCTGGGACATGGGCTACTTCGACATGCTCTTCGGCTACGAGTGGGAACTGGTCAAGAGCCCGGCCGGCGCCTGGCAGTGGCTCGCCAAGGACGTCAAGCCCGAGCACCTGATCCCCGACGCCCACGACCCGAGCCGCCTGCACCGGCCGATGATGACGACGGCCGACCTGTCGCTGCGTTTCGACCCGATCTACGAGCCGATCTCGCGCCGCTTCCATCAGAACCCGGAACTCTTCGCCGACGCCTTCGCACGCGCCTGGTTCAAGCTGACGCACCGCGACATGGGGCCGCGTTCGCGCTACCTGGGCCCGGAAGTGCCGGCCGAAGAACTGATCTGGCAGGACCCGGTGCCCGCCGTCGACCACGCGCTGGTCGACGCCGCCGACATCGAACGGCTGAAGGCCGAGGTGCTGGCCTCGGGGCTGACGATCGCCGAGCTGGTGAAGACCGCCTGGGCCTCGGCCTCGAGTTTCCGCGGCTCGGACCAGCGTGGCGGCGCCAACGGCGCGCGCCTCCGCCTGGCACCGCAGAAGGACTGGGAGGTCAACGAGCCGGCCGAGCTGGCGCGGGTGCTGGAAGTTCTGGAAGGCGTGCGGGCACGTTTCAACGCCGCGCAGACCGGCGCCAAGCGCCTCTCGATCGCCGACCTGATCGTGCTCGCCGGCAGCGCTGCCGTCGAGGAGGCCGCGCGCCGCGCCGGGCATCCGGTGACGGTGGCCTTCGCGCCGGGCCGCAGCGACGCGAGCCAGGAGCAGACCGACGTCGAGTCCTTCGCGGCGATGGAGCCGCGGGCCGACGGCTTTCGCAACTTCCAGCGTGCCGACAGCCGCACGCCGGCCGAGGAACTGCTGCTCGACCGCGCCCAGCTGCTGACGCTGACGGCGCCGGAGATGACGGTGCTCGTCGGCGGCCTGCGCGTGCTCGGCGCCAACACCGGCCGCAGCACGCACGGCCAGCTCACCGAGCGCCCGGGCACGCTGTCGACCGACTTCTTCGTCAACCTGCTGGACATGGGCACGAAGTGGGGCCCGGCGGCCGAGCCCGGCGTCTACGAAGGCCGCGACCGCGCCAGCGGCGCGCTGAAGTGGACGGCCACGCGGGCCGACCTCGTCTTCGGCTCGAACTCCGAACTGCGGGCGCTGCTGGAGGTCTACGCCAGCGACGACAACGCCGGCAAGTTCGTGCAGGACTTCGCCGCCGCCTGGACCAAGGTGATGAACCTCGACCGCTTCGACCTCGCCGCCTGAGCGGCGGCCGGAACCGGCTGAAGACGACGGGCCCCGCGGGGCCCGTTTTTCATGGCGCTCAGCGCAGCCAGAAGTCCACCGGCTGCAGCGGCGGCGGGAGGTGCTCGTCGCCCAGGCTCTCGCGCAGGCCGATCTCGATCGTGCGGCAGATCGCGTCCAGCGGCAGGTCGTTGTAGCCGTGGCCGAAGGGGTTCTCGATCTCGTCGCCCACCGCGTCCAGGCCGAAGAAGGTGTAGGCGACGAAGGCCACGACCAGCGGCGTGACGAAGCCCAGCGCGTCGATCAGGCCGAAGGGCAGCAGGAAGCAGTAGAGGTAGGCCGTGCGGTGCAGCAGCAGCGAGTAGGCGAACGGGATCGGCGTGCCCTTGATGCGCTCGCAGCCGGCAAAGGCGGCGGCGAAGGCGGCCAGCGTCTGGTCCATCTCGCAGGCGACGATGGAGTCGATGGCGCCGTCGTCCAGGCCGCGCCGCAGGTCGTCGCCCAGGCGTTGCAGCAGGTACTCGGGGCGGTTGGACGCGGCCTGCAGCCCGGCCCACTCGGCAGCCGTCAGGAAACGCGCGAGTTCGGGCTCGGGCTCGGTGTCGCGCAGATGGTGGCGCAGCGCGTGCGCCAGTGCGACGGTGCGCCAGACGATGCGCACGCGCAGGTCACCCAGCCCCAGCGCTGCCTGCGCCGGCACCGCGCCCCGCACCAGGCAGCGCGCCTGGCGCGCCAGGCTGCGGCTGCGGTGCACGACGTCACCCCAGAGCTTGCGCGCCTCCCAGTAGCGGTCGTAGGCCGCGCTGTTGCGGAAACCCAGGAAGATCGCCAGCGCGATGCCGATCAGCGAGAACGGGATCGTCGTGACGGTGATCTTGTGGTGCAGCAGCTCACCGTGCAGCAGCGTGACGACGACCGCGGTCAGCGTCGTGCCGGCCAGCGGCACGAGGATGCGGTGCAGGATCGAGCCGCGCAGCACGAAGAACAGGCGCGGGCCGACCGGGCGTTCGCGGAGGATCATGCGGGCGTCGGAGAGTGGATCGGCCGGCCCGACGAGCGGGCCGGAAAGAAAAATCCCTCACGGCCGGAGGCGGTGAGGGATTGTCTTGGCGGAAAGGGAGGGATTCGAACCCTCGTCACGGTAGAAACCGTGAACCGGATTTCGAGTCCGGCGCATTCGACCACTCTGCCACCTTTCCTGGTATTCGCGTGGTCTCGCTGGGGTCAGCGAAGCCGCGCATTCTAGCGCAGGATTTCGGCGCCGCCTAGGTAGGGCCGCAAGGCCGCCGGCACGCGGATCGAGCCGTCGGCCTGCTGGTGGTTTTCCAGCACCGCGACCAGCGTGCGCCCCACCGCCAGGCCTGAGCCGTTGAGCGTGTGCACGAACTCGGTCTTGCCTTGGGCGTTGCGGAAGCGCGCCTGCATGCGCCGCGCCTGGAAGGCTTCGCAGTTGCTGCACGAGCTGATCTCGCGGTAGGTGCCCTGCGCCGGCAGCCAGACCTCGAGGTCGTAGGTCTTGGCCGAGCCGAAACCCATGTCACCGGTGCACAGCGTGATCACGCGGTACGGCAGCTCCAGCTTCTGCAGGATGGCCTCGGCATGGCCGACCATCTGCTCCAGCGCGGCGTCGCTGTCTTCGGGACGCACGATCTGCACCATCTCGACCTTGTCGAACTGGTGCTGGCGGATCATGCCGCGCGTGTCGCGGCCGGCACTGCCGGCTTCCGAGCGGAAGCAGGGGCTGTGCGCCGTCAGCTTGATCGGCAGCGCCGCGGCGTCGAGGATCTGCTCGCGCACGGTGTTCGTCAGCGGGATCTCCGAGGTCGAGATCAGGTACTGCTCGCGCTGCTCCTCGTCACCGCCGCGCAGCACCCAGAACATGTCCTCCTTGAACTTGGGCAGCTGGCCGGTGCCTTCGAGCACCTCGCGGTTGACGATGTACGGCGTCCAGCACTCGGTGTAGCCGTGTTCCTGGGTCTGCGTGTCCAGCATGAACTGGGCGAGCGCGCGGTGCAGGCGCGCCGCCGGGCCGCGCAGGAAGGTGAAGCGCGAGCCGGCGAGCCTGGCGCCGGTGTCGAAGTCCAGCCCCAGCGGCTGGCCCAGGTCGACGTGGTCCTTGGGCGTGAACTCGAAGCTGCGCGGCGCGCCCCAGCGCCGCACCTCGACGTTGCCGCTCTCGTCGGCCCCGACCGGCACGCTGTCCTGCGGCAGGTTCGGAATCGACATCAGCATCTGCTGCAGCTCGGCCTGGATGGCCTCCAGGCGCTCGGCGCCGGCCTTCTGCTCGTCGCCGATGCCACCGACCTCGGCCATCAGCGCCGAGGCGTCCTCGCCGCGGCCCTTGGCCTGGCCGATCTGCTTGGACAGCTGGTTGCGCCGCGACTGCAGCTCCTCGGTGCGCGTCTGGATGCGCTTGCGTTCGGCTTCGAGCGCGGTGAAGCGTTCGACGTCGAGGAAAGGTTGCGGCGCACGGCGCTTTTCGAGACGGGCGACGACGCTCGCGAGGTCGCGGCGCAGCAGGGTGATGTCGAGCATGGGTCCTCCGGAGAGGGAGATTCTAGAAAGGCGAACGGCGCCGTCGAGGGCGCCGTCGTCGGATATTCGGCGGCGGCGTTCAGCCGGAGGCGGACTCGGTCTCGGCCATGCTGCGCTCGCCCAGGCCGCGCGGCAGCGGGAAACGCACCGCTTCCTTGACGCCGTCCATGTTGCGCACGCTGAGCACGCCCAGCTCGCGCAGCCGGGCGATGACCTGCTGCACCAGGATGTCCGGCGCCGAGGCGCCGGCGGTCAGGCCGACGCGGCGGCGGCCTTCGAACCACTCGGGCTTCAAGTCGTCGGCGCTGTCGACCATGTGCGCCGGCGTGCCCAGGCGTTCGGCCAGCTCGCGCAGGCGGTTGCTGTTGCTGCTGGTCGGGCTGCCGACGACGACGACGACGTCGACCGCCGGGGCCATCACCTTGACCGCGTCCTGGCGGTTCTGCGTCGCGTAGCAGATGTCCTGCTTCTTGGGCTCGCGCACGTGCGGGAAGCGCTGCTTCACCGCGGCCAGGATCTCGGCCGCGTCGTCCACCGACAACGTGGTCTGGGTGACGACGGCGAGCTTGTCGCCGCGCGGGTGCACGCGCTGCACGTCGCCGGCATCCTCGACGAGGTAGATGCCCTCGGAGAGCTGGCCCATCGTGCCTTCGACCTCGGGGTGCCCCTTGTGGCCGATCATGATGAACTCGTAGCCCTCGCGCGCCAGCTTGGCGACCTCGACGTGGACCTTGGTCACCAGCGGGCAGGTGGCGTCGAAGACCTTGAAGCCGCGGCGCTCGGCCTCCTCGCGCACCGCCTGGCTGACGCCGTGCGCGCTGAAGACCAGCGTCGCGCCACGCGGCACCTCGGCGAGGTCCTCGATGAAGATCGCGCCCTTGGCCCGCAGGTCGTTGACGACGTAGGTGTTGTGCACGATCTCGTGGCGCACGTAGATCGGCGCGCCGAACTTGGCAAGCGCGCGCTCGACGATCTCGATCGCGCGGTCGACGCCGGCACAGAAGCCACGCGGCTCGGCCAGGACCAGTTCCTCGATCGCTGCCATCACAGCACTCCCAGGATCTGCACCTCGAAGTGCACGGACTGGCCGGCCAACGGGTGGTTGAAATCGAACAGCAGCCAGTCCTCGCCGACCTCGCGCACCATGCCGGCGTAGCTGCCCTGGCCGTCGGGGGTCGGGAACTGCACGACGTCGCCGACGGTGTAGACGGTGTCCTCGTCGCCCAGTTCGCGCATCAGCGACATCTTCACGCGCTGCATCATCTGCGGGTTGCGCTCGCCGAAGGCGGCGCCCGGCGGCAGCTCGAAACGCGCCTGGGCGCCGTCTGCCAGGCCGATCAGCGCCTGCTCCAGGCCCGGGGACAGGTCGCCGGCACCGATCGTCAGCGTCGCCGGCGTGCCGCCGAAGGTGTTGACGATGTCGCCGCCGTCGGGCCCGGCGAGCCGGTAGTGCAGGGTCAGGAAGGAGCCGGACTGGACGCTGGTCACTGGGGGTACGTCGCTGACGATAGACTGGTTGCGGCCATTGTAAGAGCCGCCCCATGCCCCTCCTGAAGGACCTGCCCGCCGACCAGCGCCCGCGCGAGAAGCTGCTCGCACGCGGCGCCGGTGCGCTCGCCGACGGCGAACTGCTGGCGCTGCTGCTGCGCACCGGGCTGCCCGGCGAGGGCGTGTTCGAGCTCGCGCAGCGCGTGCTGGCGGCCTGCGGCGGTGTCGGCGGGCTGCTCGCCGCCACACCCGCCACCCTCGAGCGGGTGAAGGGCCTGGGGCCGGCCAAGCAGGCCGAGCTGCTGGCGGTGATGGAACTCGCGCGCCGCGCGCTGGCCGCCCGGGTGCGCGCCGCGCCGGTGTTCGACGCGCCCGACAAGGTCAGGGACTACGTCGCGCTGCACCTGGCCGGCCGGGATCACGAGGTGTTCGCGGTGCTGTTCCTCGACAGCCAGCACCGGCTGATCGTGATGGAAGAGATGTTCCAGGGCACGCTGACCCAGACCAGCGTCTACCCGCGCGAGGTGGCGCGCCGCGCGCTGGCGCTCAACGCCGGCGCGGTGATCCTGGCGCACAACCACCCGTCGGGCGTCGCCGAGCCCTCGCGCGCCGACGAGTTCCTGACGCAGACGCTGCGCCAGGCGCTGCAACTGCTGGACGTGCGCGTGCTCGATCACCTCGTCGTCGGCCGCGGCCAGGTGGTGTCGATGGCCGAACGGGGGCTGGTGTGAAGATCTCCAGCCTGAAGGAACTGCAGGCGCTGCGCGAGGCGATCGCGCGGCGCGAACGCGAAGCCGCTGAACGTGCCGAGCGCGAGCGCCGCGAGGCGGCCGAGGCCGAGGCCCAGCGGCGCGCCTTCGCGCATGCCGTCGGTCCGGTGCACGCGCTGCGCCCGCACGGGCGCGCCCATGTGCAGCGCGCCCGGCCGGCGCCGCTGCCGCGCCAGCGCGAGGCCGACGAACGCGAGGCGCTGCGCGCGACGCTGTCCGACGAGGTCGACGTCGAGTCGCTGCTGCTGACCGACGACGGCCTGTCGTTCCGCCGCTTCGGCGTCGGCCCCGACGTCGTCACCCGGCTGCGCCGCGGCCACTGGTCGATCCAGGCCGAGGTCGACCTGCACGGCCTGCGCCGCGACGAGGCGCGCGACGCGCTGGTGCGTTTCGTGCGCGAGGCGCTGCAGCGCGGCCAGCGCTGCGTGCGCGTGGTGCACGGCAAGGGTCACGGCTCGCCGGGGCGCAAGCCGGTGCTCAAGGTCAAGGCCCAGCGCTGGCTGGCGCAGTGCGAGGAGGTCATCGCCTTCGCCCAGGCCACCGGGCCGCAGGGCGGTGCCGGCGCGCTGATCGTGCTGCTCGGCTAGGGCGGCGCCTCTCAGCCGCCCTTGTTGCGCATCCAGTCGGCGGTGCCGAACAGCGACTCGGCGAGCTTGTCGGCCAGCGCCGGCTCGATCTCGCGCTCGCCCATCGCCTGGATCATGCAGGCCATCCACTGGTCGCGTTCGGCGATGCCGATCGCATACGGCAGGTGGCGTGCACGCAGGCGCGGGTGGCCGAAACGCTGCACGTAATGGTCCGGCCCGCCGAGCCAGCCACAGAGGAACCAGAACAGCTTGTCGCGCGAGCCGTCCAGGCTCTGCGGGTGCATCGCACGCAGCGCGGCGTAGGACGGCTCCAGCTCCATCAGGTCGTAGAAGCGGTCGACCAGCGTGCGCACGCCGGCTTCGCCGCCCAGGCGCTCGAACGGCGCCGGCACGGTCGCGCTCACCGCGTGCCGTCGAGCTGGGCCAGCAGGCGCGTGGCAATGCCGACCATCGCGATGGCCGCCGGCGCGCCGGGCAGGCTTTCCAGCAGCAGCTGGCGGCGCAGCACCGCTTCGCGCACCGATGGATCGGACGGCAGCTCGCCGAGCAGGTCCAGCCGCACCGGCGCATCCAGCGACGGCGCCACGTAACGGTCGACCACCGCCTGCAGCTGCTGGCGCACCACGCGGCCCTCGCCGGGCCGGCGCGCCTGGTTGACGAGCACGTGCATCTGGCGCCGCCCCTGGGTGGTCGCCAGCACCTTGATCGTCGCGTAGGCATCGGTCAGCGAGGTCGGCTCGGGCGTGGCGACGACCAGCACGTCGTCGGCCAGCGAGACGGCGTAAAGCACGACGTCGGAGATGCCGGCGCCGGTGTCCAGGATGACGTGGTCGAAACGCGGCGAGACCTCGGTGATGACACGCTGCAGCTGGTCGCGCACTTCGGGCGTCATGCGCGAGTACTCGACCATGCCCGAGCCGGCGAGCAGCACCGTGAAGCCGCCCGGGGCCGGCAGCAGCGCCTCGTCGAGCGAGCACTTGCCGGTGAAGACGTCGTGCAGCGTCAGCTTGGGGTACAGGTTGAGCACGACGTCCAGGTTCGCCAGGCCCAGGTCGGCGTCGAGCACGAGCACGCGCCGGCCCTGTCGCGCCAGCGCGGCGGCCAGGTTGGCGGCAACGAAGGTCTTGCCCACGCCGCCCTTGCCGCTGGTGACCGCGCTGATGCGCGCACGCGGCCGCCCGGCGCGGGCGGCGTCGGCTCGGGAGCTGGGCACTGCGGCCGGCGGGGTACCGTCGGTCATAGGAAATCCTGGAAGCTCGTGGAGTCGAACAACAGCCGCTTCTCATCGTGGCTGACGTGGGAATCGGCGGTCGGCTCCAGCAGCACGCGGTTGCGGCCGGCGGCCTTGGCGGCGTAGAGCTGGAGGTCGGCGCGCTCGAGCCACAGCGCCGGCGTGGAACGCACCCACTGCGGCGCGAAAGCGCCGCCGACGCTGATGCTGACGGCGAGCTCGCGGCCGTTGCCCACCGGCACCCGCAAGCGCTCGACCTGCTGGCGGATGCGCTCGGCGACCGTCTCGCCGAAGGTATGCGGGCAGTTGGGCAGGATGATCGCGAACTCCTCGCCGCCCACGCGTGCGACCAGGTCCATCGGGCGCACGCTGTCGGCCAGCACCGCGGCCACGGCGCGGATGACTTCGTCGCCGGCGGCGTGGCCATGGTTGTCGTTGACGAGCTTGAAGTGGTCGATGTCGGCGACCAGCATCAGCGCCGGCTCGCCGCTGCGCGCGACGCGGTCGATCTCGCGCTCCAAGGCGACCCGAAAGGCACGTCGGTTGGCCAGCCCGGTGAGCGCGTCGCGGCTGGAAAGCTCGACCAGCGCGTCGATCAGCTGCTGCATCCATTGCGCGCTGCCGCGCTCGCCACGAGGCTCCGGCACCCCCGAATGCGCGAGCAGCTGCAGCGCCTGGTCCAGGCGCAGCTCGGTCTCTTCGGCGGGAATCGGATGGAAAGGACGGTCCACAGGCATGTCCAGCGGGCAACGGCCGCGCCGACACCCCCGGGAAAGCACCAGTCTAGCGGGGGTCGAGGCGCGCGCAAACGGGATCTGAGCGGAAAACGCCGCATAACTCGACGCCACGGCCGTCGCAGGGAACGCGACACTGGCGGCCGGACCCATCTTCCTCGGTCGCGCCGCGTGCGCGCCGCGCACCACCGCCATGAACGCTGCCCTTCCCGTGCTGGCCAACGTTGCCGAACAGGAGTTCACGCTCTCGGCGGCCGACTTCGAACGCATTCGCCAGCTGATCTACCAGCGCGCCGGCATCAGCCTGCACGCCGGCAAGCAGGCGATGGTCTACAGCCGCCTGTCGCGCCGACTGCGCGAAACCGGCTACCGCGACTTCTCGAGCTACCTGCAGGCGCTCGAGCGCGGCGGCTCCGACCAGGAATGGCAGGAGTTCGTCAACTGCCTGACGACCAACCTGACCGCCTTCTTCCGCGAGGACCACCACTTCCACGCGCTGGTCGAGGACCTGCGCGCCCGCGCGTCCAAGCCGATCCGCATCTGGTGCAACGCCGCGTCCACCGGCGAGGAGCCCTACTCGCTGGCGATGACCGTCGTCGAGACGCTGGGGGCTTCGGCCCAGGTGAAGATCCTGTGCAGCGACATCGACACCAAGGTGCTGGCCACCGCCAGCCGCGGCGTCTACAGCGCCGACGCGCGCGGCCTGTCGCCCGAGCGCCTGAAGCGCCACTTCATGCGCGGCACGGCCAAGAACGAAGGCTTCATCCGCATCAAGCCTGAGCTGTCGCGCCTGATCGAGTTCCGCAGCTTCAACCTGATGAGCGCCAGCTGGTCGGCCCTGGGCGACCCCTTCGACATCGTGTTCTGCCGCAACGTGATGATCTATTTCGACAACCCGACCCAGCGCAAGGTGCTGGAGCACACGCACGCGGCGATGAAGCCCGGCGGTCTGCTCTACGTCGGCCACTCGGAGAACTTCACCGACTCGCGCGACCTGTTCAGATTGCGCGGAAAGACGATCTACGAACGCGTCTGAGTCGACCTGCGAGCTTGTCCCGACTCAAGAACGAATCCGAACCGGACGATAAGACGACCATGTCAATCGCCTCCCTGTCCGCGGCGCCTGCCGCGCGCGTGCCCTCCGGGCCCTCGCGCCTGGAGCGCCTGAAAAGCGCACCGCGCCGCCCGGGCGAGGCCTCGTTCTTCTTCTACGACTCGCACTTCCGCAACGAGGCGGTGAAGGTGCTGCCCGGCGAGTTCTTCGTGCACGACGAGGATCTTCTCGTCATGACGACGCTGGGATCGTGCATCGCCGCGTGCCTGTGGGACCGCGAGAAGAAGGTCGGCGGCATGAACCACTTCATGCTGCCCGACGCCGGTGGCTCGGCCGACTGCGGCCGCTACGGCTCGTTCGCGATGGAGCTGCTGATCAACGAGATGATCAAGCGCGGCGCCACGCGCTCGACGATGGAGGCCAAGGTCTTCGGCGGCGGCGCCGTCATCAGCGGCATGAACAGCATCAACGTCGGCGAGCGCAACACGAGCTTCGTGATGGACTACCTGCGCACCGAGCGCATCACGGTGGTCAGCAAGGACGTGCTGGACATCTACCCGCGCAAGGTGTGTTTCCTGCCGCACAGCGGCAAGGCGATGGTCAAGAAGCTCGCCTCGGCCAACACCGAGGCGCTGGTGGCGCAGGAACGCGCCGCCGCCACCCAGCGCGTGCCCGCCGGCAGCAGCGGTGGCAGCGTCGACCTGTTCTGAGTACGGCGACCAGGTCGCAGGAGAACAAGAGGATGAGCAAGACCCGCGTCGTCGTCGTCGACGATTCCGCCCTGGTTCGCGGCCTGCTGGCCGAGATCATCAACCAGCAGCCCGACATGACCTGCGTCGGCGCAGCGTCCGACCCGCTCGTGGCGCGCGAGATGATCCGCAACCTGAACCCCGACGTCATCACGCTGGACGTCGAGATGCCGCGCATGGACGGCATCGACTTCCTGTCGCGCCTGATGCGGCTGCGGCCGATGCCGGTGGTGATGGTGTCGACGCTGACCGAACGCGGCGCCGAGGTGACGATGAAGGCGCTGGAACTCGGCGCCGTCGACTTCGTCTCCAAACCCAAGATCGGTGTCGCCGACGGGCTGCGCCAGCTGGGCGACGACATCACCGAGAAGATCCGCGCCGCGACCAAGGCCCGCGTTCACCGCCTGGCCGCCGCGCCGGCCACGCCGGCCGGCCCGGGCGCGGCCAAGCCGGCCGCCGTCAGCCCGCTGGGGCGGCTGTCGACCGAGAAGATCATCTTCATCGGCGCGTCCACCGGCGGCACCGAGGCCACGCGCGAAGTCATCACCCAGCTGCCGCCGGACTCGCCGGCGGTGATGATCACCCAGCACATGCCGCCGGGCTTCACGAAGAGCTACGCGGCACGGCTGAACGGCCTGGCGCGCATCCGCGTGGCCGAGGCGGTGGACGGCGAACGCGTGCTGCCCGGCCACGCCTACATCGCCCCAGGCGGCCTGCACCTGTCGGTGGAGCGTTCGGGCGCCAACTACATCGCCCGCGTGCGCGACGGCGATCCGGTCAACCGCCACAAGCCTTCGGTCGAGGTGCTGTTCCAGTCGGCGGCGCGGGTCGTCGGCCAGAACGCGCTGGGCGTCATGCTCACCGGCATGGGTGCCGACGGCGCGCGCGCGATGCGCGAGATGCGCGACGCCGGCAGCTGGAACGTGGCCCAGGACGAAGCGACCTGCGTCGTCTTCGGCATGCCGCGCGAAGCGATCGCGCACGGCGCGGCGCACGAGGTGCTGCCGCTGCAGCGCATCGCGCCGGCGCTGATCGAACGCCTGCGCAGCACCGCCGGCCTGGCGACGACACGCGTCTGACCCCCGAGTCGAGGGCAGCAAGCCGGCCCGGAGCTTGCTGCCCCCGTGGGCGAGGGCCCTCGGGCGCACGCGTTCATGCGTGCCGGTAGCATCGGCCCCGGTAACGCAGCGAGGAACGGATTTGGACGCGTGGTGGGTGAATGCCATTGCCGGCTTCGGCGTCGGCACGGTCGTGGGCATCACCGGCGTCGGCGGCGGCGCGCTGATGACGCCGATCCTGGTACTGCTGTTCGGCGTCGCGCCGGCGTCGGCGATCGGCACCGACCTCTGGTTCGCCGCGATCACCAAGTCGGTCGGCGGCTTCGTGCACCACTCCAAGGGCACCGTCGATCGCGAGGTGCTGAAGCTGCTGTGCCTGGGCAGCCTGCCGACCTCGGTGGCCACGCTGGCCTGGCTGCACCTGACCAACGCCTCGCAGCTCAAGAGCGGGCTGCTGATGAGCGCGCTCGGCGCGGTGCTGCTGCTCACCGCGGTGGCGATGCTGTTCAAGAAGCGCGTGCAGGCCGTGGGCCTGAAGCTGCGCACCGTCTCGCCGCTGGACTTCAAACGCTGGCAACCCGCGCTGACCGTCGTCGCCGGCGCCATCCTCGGCCTGCTGGTGACGCTGACCTCGATCGGCGCCGGGGCGCTGGGCGCGGTGATGCTGGTCTACCTCTACCCGTTCCGGATGACGCCGTCGCGGCTGGTCGGCACCGACATCGTGCACGCGATCCCGCTGACCATCGTCGCCGGCACCGGTCACCTGATGCTCGGCAACGTCGACCTGATGCTGCTGGGCACGCTGCTGATCGGCTCGATCCCCGGGATCATCATCGGCTCGCACCTGAGCGCGCGGCTGCCCGAGCGCGTGCTGCGGCCGGCGATCGCGACGCTGCTCGTCGTCGCGGGAGCCAAGCTGCTGCACGTGTGACGCCGCGCCTCAGGACGGCGCCAGGAACAGCTGCTGCAGGTCGGAGAGGAAGTCGAAGCCGCGCGCCGTGGGCGCGAGGCGTGCACCGCGGCGCTCCAGCAGGCCGCGTTCCAGCGCCCGCGTCATCCCGGGCTCCAGCGCCGTCGGCGCCAGGCCGGTGCGCTCGGTGAACAAGCCGAGCTCGAAGCCCTCGCGCAGACGCAAGGCGTTGAGCATGAACTCGAACGGCAGCTCGTCCGCGGCCACCTCGTGCTCGTTGGACAGCGCGCGGCCGGCCAGCGCCTGCTCGACGTAGGCCTGGGGCTCGCGCCAGCGCACCTGGCGCACGACACGCTCGGCGAACGACAGCTTGCCGTGCGCGCCGGCGCCCAGTCCCAGGTAGTCGCCGAAATGCCAGTAGTTCCGGTTGTGCACGCAGCGGTGGCCCGGGCGCGCGAAGGCCGAGACCTCGTAGCGCGCCAGGCCGGCGTGCGCGGTGCGTTCGGCGATCAGGTCCAGCATGTCGCTGGCCAGGTCGTCGTCGGGCAGGCCTTCGGGCGGGCGCGAGGCGAAACGCGTGTTCGGCTCCAGGCTCAGGTGGTAGATCGACAGGTGCGGCGGCGCGAAGGACAGCGCCGTGTCGAGGTCGCGCGCCAACGCCGCCAGGTCCTGGCCGGGCAGCGCATACATCAGGTCGAGATTGAAGGTGTCGAAGGCACGCGCCGCCTCTTCGAGCGCGGCACGCGCCTGGGCGCCGTCGTGCACGCGGCCGATGGCGGCCAGAGCCGCGTCGTCGAAGCTCTGCACGCCGACCGACAGCCGCGTGACGCCGGCGGCGCGGAAGGCGGCGAAACGTTCGCGCTCGAAGGTGCCGGGGTTGGCCTCCAGCGTGATCTCGCAGCCGGGCTCCAGCGGCAGGCGCGCGCGCAGCGCGGCCAGCAGCCGGTCGACCTGTTCGGGCTCCAGCAGGCTGGGCGTGCCGCCGCCGATGAAGACGCTGATCACCGGCCGGCCCCACACCAGCGGCAGCGAGGCTTCGAGGTCGGCGATCAGCGCGTCGACGTAACGCGACTGCAGCGCCGCGTCGGGCCGGCCGCCGCCCAGCTCGTGCGAGTTGAAGTCGCAGTACGGGCACTTGCGCAGGCACCAGGGCACGTGCAGGTACAGCGACAGCGGCGGCAGCGTGTCCAGGCGCACGGCGCCGGGCTTGAGAAAGTGGATGACCGACGCGGCCTGGTGATCCAGCGGCCGCCGCGGATCCGGCGCCGCCGGTCCGCTGGCGGCGCCCCCCTGGGGGGGAGCGCCGAAGGCGCTTCGGGGGGGGGCGTCGTCAGCCAAGGTGCCAGGCCGTCTGGAGCAGCGAGATCATCTGCGCCGCGGCACGGGCGCGGTGGCTGTGCGCGTTCTTCGTCGCCGCATCGAGCTCGGCCACCGTCGCGCCCAGTTCGGGAACGAAGACCAGCGGGTCGTAGCCGAAGCCGCCGCTGCCGCGGCGTTCGGCCAGCAGCTCGGCGTTCCAGCGCCCGGCCGCGACCAGCGGCTCCGGATCGTCGGCATGACGCAGCGCGACGATGACGCTGACGAAGGCCACGCGGCGCTCGGCGACGCCGGCCATGCGTTCGAGCAGCAGCGCATTGTTGGCCGCGTCCTGCGCGGCGCGGCGCGCCTCGCGGTCGGCCAGCGCGGCGGCGGCGGCCGGCAGCGGCGCGTAATGCGCCGAGATCACGCCCGGCGCGCCGCCGAGCGCGTCGACGCATAGCCCCGAGTCGTCGGCGATCGCCGCACCGCCGACGGCACGCGCCGCGTGGCGCGCCTTGGCCAGCGCGTTCTCGACGAAGGTGTGGTGCGGCTCGTCGGCCTCGGCAACGCCGAGTTCGCCTTGCGGCACCAGCTCGATCGGCAGCGTGCCGAAGAGCGCCCGCAGCTCCTTGAGCTTCTTCGCGTTGTTCGACGCCAGCACGAGGCGCATCGCCGCGCTCCCGTCAGGCGGCCAGCGCCGCGCGCTGCGCGGCCGCCAGCTCGGTGATGCCCTTGCCGGCCAGCGCCAGCAGCGCGTCCATCTCGGCACGCGTGAACGGCACGCCTTCGGCCGTGCCCTGGATCTCGACGAAGCCGCCGGAGCCGGTCATCACGACGTTCATGTCGGTGTCGCAGGCCGAGTCCTCGACGTACTCGAGGTCCAGCAGCGGCGTGCCGTCGACGATGCCCACCGAGATCGCGGCGACCTGGTCGCGAATCGGTGTCGCGGCGATCCTGCCTTGGCCGAGCAGCCAGTTCACCGCGTCCTGCGCGGCGACGAAGGCACCGGTGATCGCCGCGGTGCGCGTGCCGCCGTCGGCCTGCAGCACGTCGCAGTCGATCAGGATGCTGCGTTCGCCGAGTGCGGCGAGGTCGAACACCGTACGCAGCGAGCGGCCGATCAGGCGCTGGATCTCCTGCGTGCGCCCGCTCTGCTTGCCGCGTGCGGCCTCGCGGTCGCCGCGCGTGTGCGTGGCGCGCGGCAGCATGCCGTACTCGGCCGTCACCCAGCCCTCGCCGCTGCCGCGCTTGTGCGGCGGCACCTTCTCCTCGACCGAGGCGGTGCACAGCACCTGCGTGTCGCCGAAGCAGATCAGCACCGAGCCTTCGGCGTGCTTGGTGTAGTGGCGGGTGATCGTGACGGGCCGCAGCGCATCGTGCGCACGGCCGCTGGAGCGGACGAAGGTCATGGCGAGAGGATCGGAGACGAAGCCCTCATTGTCGCCGCCTGGCCCCATCCTCCACGTTCATCGAACTGGAACCCCTCCTGGAGGGGGCTGGGGGAGCCAACGCCAAACTGGAGCCCCCTCGCGGAGGGGCCGGGGGAGCCCAAGGGACAGCGTGAGCCATCCGGCGCTCATCGCTTCTGCGATGAGCGCCGGATGGCTTCGTTGATCTCGCGGATGGACCGTTCGATTTCCGCCTCGTCCAGTTCGTCGGCCGGCTCGCCGGCCATGCTGGCCTGGATCGTCGAGGCGAAGACCTGGTCGCCCAGCGACAGCGTCGAGACGCCGCCGGCGCTGTCACCGTCCTCGGCGCACTCCCATTCGACGGCGATCGCGGTGACGTTGTCGCTGCGCGCGCCGCCCAGGCGCAGCGCCTGCTCGACGAGCTCGGGCACCGCGTCGGAGATCGGGCGGCTGGCCAGCTGCTCGGCGATGACGGCGTCGCTGAGGTGGCCCCACAGGCCGTCGGAGCACAGCAGGATGCGGTCGCCGGTCTGCAAGAGCAGCGGCCCGGTGGTGTCGACCACCGGCTTGCCGGGGCTGCCCAGGCAGGTGAACAGCACGTTGCGGTTCATGCGCTCGCCCATCGGCACGACCTGGGCCAGCGTGTCCTGCAGCTCCGAGTACGAGTGGTCGCGGGTGCGCGCGATCAGCTTGTCGCCGCGCACCAGGTACAGCCGCGAGTCGCCGCAGTGCGCCCAATAGGCCGAGTTGCCCTGCAGCACGCAGGCGACGACCGTGGTGCGCGGCGTGTCGCCGAGGGAGCGCTCGCTGGCATAACGCAGCAACTGGTGGTGCGCGGCGAGGATCGCGTCGTGCAGCGTGCGCATCGGCTCGCGCAGCGAGGGCCGCGCCTCGCGCTGGAAGATCGCCGCGAGCGTCTGCAGCGCCAGCTGCGAGGCGACCTCGCCTTCCGGGTGCCCGCCCATGCCGTCGGCCAGCGCGAAAAGGCCCGCATCCCGCGTGTAGCAATAGCCCATGCGGTCTTCGTTCTTCTCGCGGCCGCCTTTGCGGCTGACCTGGTAGACGGCGAAGCGCATCGTGCGTCAGGCCTTCTGGCCGGTCTTGATGGTCTCGATCTGGAGCTTGAGCCGCTCGCTGAAGCTCAGCTTGGTGTAGCGGCGCTCGGTCTCGCGCGAGAGCTCCTTCTGCAGCGCGAACACGCTCTGCGGGCGCGACAGCGGGTCCAGCGACATGCACCACTCGGTGACCTCGATGAGGTTGTCCGAGTAGACGTTGCGCAGCCGCGAGAGCGACAGCGCCAGACGGTCCTTCTCCAGGCGCTGCGGCGCGTCGTTGGGCGGGTAGCCCTGCATGCAGGCGTAGATGCAGGCGCCGATGGCGTAGATGTCGGTCCAGGGGCCCAGCGAGCCGTCGCGGCGGTACATCTCCGGCGCGGCGAAGCCCGGCGTGTACATCGGCCGGATGAAGTTGCCTTCCTTGGACAGCACCTCACGCGCGGCGCCGAAGTCCAGCAGCACCGCCTTGTTGTCGTTGGTGATGAAGACGTTGGCCGGCTTGATGTCCAGGTGCAGCATCTTGTGCTGGTGCACGATGCGCAGGCCGCGCAGGATCTCGTCGAACAGGCTGCGGATCGTGCTCTCGCGGAACACCTTGTCGCGCTTAAGGTCTCGCGCGGTGACGATGAAGTCCTGCAGCGTGTCGCCCTGCAGGTAGTTCATCACCATGTAGACGGTCTCGTTCTCGCGGAAGAAGTTCAGCACCGAGACGACGCTCGGGTGGCTGATCTGCGCGAGCGAGCGACCTTCTTCGAAGAAGCTCTTCAGGCCCAGGCGATACAGCGGCTGCTTGTCGGGCTTGACGCGCGGTGTCAGCTCACCCGGCGAGCGCTCGGCCAGCGACGATGGGAGGTACTCCTTGATCGCGACGAGCTGCTTGTCCTGGCCCTCGGCGAGGTAGACGACGCCGAAACCGCCAGCCGCCAGTTTCTTGACGATCTGGTAGCCCCCCACCACGGTGCCCGAGGGCAGTGGAGCGGGTTTGGGCTTTGACATAATCGCCGGCTTTTCGAGGGGTGGAATCGATGGCGGTTTATAGCATGACGGGTTATGCCAACGCCGCTTCGGCCCCGGCTGCCGAGGGGGGCGCCGCGTCCTCGGTTTCGGTGGAGGCGCGCTCGGTCAATGGCCGCTTCCTGGACCTGTCCTTCCGCATGCCCGACGACCTGCGTGGACTGGAGCCGGCGCTGCGCGACCTGCTCGGCACGGCGTTCCGGCGCGGCAAGATCGAGATGCGCATCTCGGCCCAGCGCGACAGCGACACGGCCTGGCCCAACCCCAACCCGGAGCAGCTCAACCGGCTGCTGCGCCTTGAAGGCTCGGTGCAGGGCTGGATGCCGCAGGCGCGCGGCCTGTCGGTCAACGAGGTGCTGCAGTGGTGCCGCAACGGTGCCGGCGGCGAGCGCCTCGACGAGGCGGCGCTGGAGGCCGCGCGCCAGTGCATCGAAGGCCTGAAGGACGCCCGAGCCCGCGAAGGCAAGCGCCTGGTGGCGATGCTGATGGACCGCCTGGGCAAGCTGCGCGAACTGGCCGACAAGGCCGAGCCGCTGGTGCCGCAGGTGGTGCAGCGCCAGCAGCAGCGTTTCCTGGAGCGCTGGAACGAGGCGCTGGCCGGCGCCAACGCCGGCAACAGCGTGCCGGCCGCGACGCTGCAGGAGCGCGCGCTGGCCGAAGCCGCCGCCTTCGCGATCCGCATCGACGTCGCCGAGGAGCTGACCCGGCTGCGCTCGCACCTCGACGAGATCGAGCGCCTGCTGAAGAAAGGCGGCGAACTCGGCAAGCGCCTGGACTTCCTGATCCAGGAACTGCAGCGCGAAGCGAACACGCTGGGCTCCAAGTCGCCGGCGATCGAGCTGACGGCCATCTCGGTGGAGATGAAGGTGCTCGTGGAGCAGATGCGCGAGCAGGTGCAAAACATTGAGTAGGTTTTCGGGGGTGTTCGGGGCGTCCCAAAAACGCACCTAACCCCTTGATGTTCCTGGGATTTCGGTCACCAGGACGTCTCAGGCGGTTCCGCCGAAGTGCGTGAACCGTGTGAGGTTCAGAGTGGTTCGAGCCTGAACCACACACGCTGCGCCAGCCCCTGCTGCGGCAACTCCGCCGGGGCGCAGTCGACCTCAACCCGGATGAGCAGGACTACGCCAGGCAGGTTCGCAAGCAGCGACCAGGCTTGTCGCTGCCAGACCGATGCGCACTCGGTGACGCCGGACGCCAGGAGCAGGCGCTGGTTTCCGGGGACATGCCCGCCAACCGCCCCCGGTCAGCGCGCCACGCCAGCGGCCGGGACCTTGGGCGACGCGTCGTTGCCGCCGCTGGGGCGCGGTGCGAGCGAGACCACGCGGTACTCGGTCTCGGCCCAGCACCACCAGAAAACCTTGGCGCCGCTGGGGCTCGAACGGCATTGGGTCGGACCCGTCTTGACCCACTCATAGGACACCGCGTCGGGGATGAGGCCGCGCTGGATCTTGGTCGGCTCGGTTTCGCCCCGGCTCGCGCGTTCAGCAAGGCGTGCGACCTCGGCGCGAGCATCGGCCTCGGACGCGTGCATGGGGTCGGAGCTCAGGCTGCCCGGCCAGAGGAAGGTGTAGCGCTGCGCTTCGGCCCGGGCGGGCGCGGCGGCCGGCGTCTGTGCAGGCGACTGCGACTGACGCTCGCGCGCGAGCGCCGCCTGCTGGTTGCGGCGGATCAGCTGCGCCTCTTCTTCGCGGGCCACGGCGCGCCGCTGCTCGGCCTGGGTGTCCTGCAGGCGGTTCATGGCCTGGTTGTGGATGTTGTTCAGCCGCTGCGCCCCCGCCATGGCCGACGCGAAGCCTTCGCGCATGCCATCTGCCAGGCTGGGCGTGGGGCTGCCGTCGGTGCAATTGCCCACATAGCGCTGCCCTGCCACGCACTGGTGGTACTCCACAGGCACAGGGCAAAAGCGCGCGCATTCGTCCTCCAGCGCCTGGCGCTGTGCCTCGCGCTCGCGCCGCTTTTCTTCGCTGGCCTGCAGTTCGCGCTCTTCCTCGAGGAAGGCCTTCGACTTGGCCACCCACGCGCGGTCGCGCTGCTGGTGCGCGTACAGCCGCGCGCGGCGGTGGCGCGCTTCGGCGCAGTCGAAGTCGCGAGCCAGCGTGCAGCAGTCGGCCTGATCAAGCAGGTCCAGCAGTTCGGCCCGGTCCAGCGCGTCGAGTTGCGAGACCAGGCCCTGCAGGTGGGCCGCGTCGCCCGCGGCCGGGTCGTTGGGGGCCGCCCGCGCGGGCGCGGCCATGGCCGACAGCAGGGCAGTCAGCAGCACGGCCAGCGGCAGGACGCGCGGGCGGCGCGCAACGAACGGGACTGCGTGGTGCATGGTCAGGGCCTTTCGATGCGGGTGGCCCCCGCGGGCTCCCACTCGACGTCGTTGCTGACGACCTTGTCGCGCCGCGCCGCGGCCCGGTAGGCCTGGCGCTGCTGAAAGGCCGACATCGTGTCGGGCAGGCAGGCGATCTCTCCCTGGATGTCCTTGCGGCCGACGCGTTCGTAGCGGGCCACGCACTTGCTCGCCAGCCCGGGTTGGACGTCGCAGGTGCCGTCGATGGGGCCGCGCAGCGGGGCAGGCCACTGAGCAGGGTCGCTGGCGTGGATGGCGCCGCTGAAGGCCACGAACCAGTCGAACAGCTGCTGGTCGGTCAGCGAGGACCCGCCGGGCGCCCACACGCCGCTGCGCACCTGGCGCCCGGTGTCGCCCACACGCACGGCAGCGGTGCAGAACTGGCGCCCGGGCGCCATCGTCTGCGGTGACGGCACCGGCCGGCTGCCGGGGGGCACCACCGCCAGCGACCCCATTCTTCCGGCGTACCAGCGGCGCGCCAGATGCGCTTGCTCGGCCGTGCTGTAGCAGCGCTGCGTGACGTCCTGCTCCTCGATGCCGCGCCCGAACGAGAGCTGGCGTCCGTTCACGAGCACGGCGGTCAGCGCGCCTTCGATGGACGGCGTGTCGATCGGGCGGTCCCAGAACGGCTGAGGCTCGAGACTGTCCTGGGCGTACCCGCGCCAGGAGAACCAGTCGTCGTCCGCGGAGTGCAAGGCTTCGACGAAGCCGCGCAGCGAGGCGAGTTGCGCCGGTCGGCCCTTGTCGCCCGTGGTGGGGGTTTCCCACACCGGCGACACCGCGCGCACGTAGCGCCAGCTGGTTCGCTGCACGGCGAAGCAGAACAGGCCGTGCTGCGCGTCGTGGGCGGCCAGGGCGTCGTCGATGGGGCGTTCGATGGCCGCTCTTTCGCGCATCTCCTTCTCGCGCGCCTGCTGCGCCAGGGCCTGTTGTTCGGCGTGGCGGCGCTGGGCGTCGGCGGTGGGCCGAGCGGTGCCGAGCAGCACCTCCTGGCGGGGCAAGGTGCCCGGCAGGATGCGCATTTCTTTCTCGAACACGCGCTCCTGATCAGGGCCAGCAGGCTTGGCCGCGCGCAAGCGGTAGGTACCTGGCACCACGATCAGGTCCAGCGGGCCGTCGGCCGGGCATTCGCCGCGCACCTCGCCGTCGAGGGTCACCGCCGCTCCGGCGGCTGCCTCTTCGCAAAGCAGACGCAACACCGTCGGAGCAGCGGATGGCGCCGCGGTCTGCGCCTGTGGCGACAGCGCAGGAGCCAGCAGACACGGCACCAGCACCGCTCTCCAGGCAGAGCCCCTTGATCGCGCCAAGACCCGCAGCGGCGGATTGCCTTCAAACATTCCCGGGCTCCTCACTCGTCGGCATGGCAAGACTGTAGCGGCTGCCTGAGCTCCACCACGGCCACGGCCGCTGGAAGAACGAGAACGGCGCGTCGCCGACATGGCAGTGGCCAGCGCAACGGCGTCCGGGCGCGGTCCGGTGGGCGACAGCAGCATCGTCACTGTCGAGGCGCTCAAACCACTCTTCCGAGGTGCAGCGTTGACAGCCTGTCTGTGGCCTTCCCACTGGCACGCCGTGACGACTGAATGCGGCAATCATGGATTTATTGGGGCAATGAAACATCAAAATACCCCAATACCTAGTTGCGCGCCCTGGGTGAGTACAGGGGCAAGCAGCAGCTCTTCGTGGCGCAATCGCCGGAGGTCTTGAGCGACCTGCGGCAGGTGGCAGTGCTCGAGTCCGCCGAGTCGTCGAACCGCCTGGAGGGCGTGGTCGTCGCCGCGCACCGCCTCAAGTCGCTGGTGCTCAAGAACGCCACGCCGCAAAGCCGTTCCGAGCAGGAAGTGGCCGGCTACCGCGATGCCCTGAGTCTGATCCATGAGAGCGGCGAGCAGATGCCGTTCTCCGAAGGCACGGTTCTGCAACTCCACGGCATGCTGTACCGCTACATGCCGCAACCGGGCGGGCACTGGAAGGCGACCAACAACGACATCGTCGAGCGTCACCCCGATGGCAGCTCACGCATCCGCTTTCGACCGGTCGCGGCGCACCTCACGCCCATGGCGATGGCGGACCTGATCGCGCGCTACCGCATGGCCTTGGATCAGCACTTGGCAGACCCCTTGGTGCTGGTGCCGCTGGCCATCCTCGATTTCCTGTGCATCCACCCCTTCCCGGATGGCAACGGCCGCATGGCACGACTGCTGACCCTGCAGCTCCTCTACCACTTCGACTATGCGGTGGGCCGCTTCATCAGCCTGGAGCGCATCTTCGAAGAGTCGAAGGAGAGCTACTACGAAACGCTGGAAGCCAGTTCCCAGGGTTGGCACGAAGCTGCACACGACATCGCGCCATGGCTCGACTACTTCTGGGGTGCTCTGCTGCGCGCCTACAAGGAATTTGAAGAGCGCGTGGGCACCATCGAACGCGGCCGGGGCGCCAAGGGCGACCGTGTTCGCTCTGAAATTCTCAAACGCCAACTGCCCTTCTCCATCTCGGAGATCGAGGAAGCCTGCCCTGGCATCAGCCGCGACATGGTGCGTGTGATCCTGCGCGCCATGAAGGCCGAGGGGGTGATTGCCCCGAATGGCAAGGGACGCTCGGCGAAGTGGATCAAGTTGTAGCCGGGGAACTCCAAGCCCGGAGATACCGGGTGCAGAACATCGAGTAGGTTTTCGGGGGGTGAGCTTCGCCGCTGCGCCCGCCCCACCGGCAGCCCCCACTCATGCTGCGGCGACCGGGTGCGAGACGCATCGCCCCCGGGACGCCGCAGAGTCTCTTACCCGCCACTGGGATCGATCCGCAGTAGCTGCGCGGCGGCGGCGCTCCTAGCCTGCCGTCCGGGCTCGCAACCGGAGCATTGCATGGCTGGAACCGACGGAATCGGCGGCATCGGCGCCATCTCCTCTGCCTCATCCCTCGCCGGCGCGGCACCTGCGGCAGCGGAGACGAACCGCGACAGCAGCGCCGCACCCCCCAGGACCTGGTCGCCCGCCGACTCGGTGACCGTGGCCACGCGCCCGGGCGACAGCGCCGCGAGCGTGCGCGCGCGCGCCTTCGCGGCGATGGCGCGCGAGGCCGGCCTCGCGCCTGCGGCGCGTGCCGAATTCGTCCGCCGCGCCACGACGCTCGACGAGGGCGCGCTCAACGCCCCGGCCGACTCGGCCGCCGGGCAGGCCCGCGCGCGCAGCGCTGCGGACGCCAGTGCCGCGATCCAGCGCGGCGAGATCCAGGTGGCGCCGACGCGCGCCCAGGCCGGGCTGCTGAACCTGATGAAGGCACGCGATCAGCAGTCCGTCGCCGGCCTGCCGCCCGCCGGTGCGGCGGTGGCGTTGCCGCAGGCCGCCAACGTCGTGCCCGGCACCGCCGGGACCTCGGCCGTGACACCCGAGGTGGCCAGCGCGATCCTCGCCAACGTCGCCTCCGGTCGCCCGCCGTTCAATCCCGAACTCGGCCAGGTGGGTCGGGTGTCGTGGTTCGTCACCGCAGGCGACCCGTACACGAGCACCTGACCGTGCCGGTGGAGATCCGCAACACCGGCGGCGCAGCGCCGCTGCAGTTCGGCGAGCGCCAACTGGTCGAGATCTACCAGCGCCAGCTCGCCGGCGCCACCGCGACCGCTGAACAGCAGCTGCGCACCCGCACCGGCAAGACGCACGGCGAGACGCTGTCCAACACCAACCTGCGCGAGATCCAGCGCAACGCCAACGCGATGGCCGAACGCGCGATGTGGGCCGAGGTCGGCGAGTCGGTGCGCGCCAGCGAGTCCGGCGTCGGCCGCGTCACGCTGCACGACAGCGTCTTCTCGAAGACCGGCAACGGCGAGTTCACGCTGACCAGCCGCGCCGAGAACGTGCGCCTGGCTCGCAACGGCGCAGCCTCGCTGGTCGAGTTGCTGAAGGCACAGAGCACCCCCGTCGAACCCGGCGTCATGGACGCCGTCGACAAGCTGGCCACGCAGGAGAAGTGGGTGGGCCGCGTGCAGGGAGCCTTCCGCGTCGGCGGCAAGGTGCTGATCGTGGTGGGTGCCGCCCAGGACGGCTGGCGCATCTACACCGCGCAGGACAAGGCCAAGACCACGGTGGAGGTGGCCGGCGGCTGGGCCGGCGCGATGGCCGCCGGCAGCACCTTCGCGGCCTGGTACACGCCGGCGGACGCCGCCGGTCCCTGGGCCTGGGTGGGACACGGCGTCGGCACCCTGGTGGCCGGCGGCGTGGGTTACTTCGCCGGCTCGCAGGCCGCGCGCAGCGCCTACGAGCTGACGATCGAGGGTCGCCCGCTGGAGATCGGCCGCTAAAGGCCGCACGCGGCCTTATCGTCACGGCACGATGAACCTCGCCGACGAGACCTGCCGCCACCGCCTGCTCAGCCGCGGCCCCTGCGGCGCCTGGCGCGCGCTGCCGGGCAGCCACACGGCGCTGATGGACGAGGCCATCGTCTTCGGTGACGACGGCGAGGGGGAGATGCGCCTGCGCAGCGTGCTGCGCGGCGAATCGCGGCTGCGCTTTCGCTGGCGGCTCGCGGCCTACGGCGTCGTGCAGTGCCAGCCGCGCTACGACACGCCGCTGGCGGGCGACGACGGCCTGCCCGAGGATGCCGACTGGTTCGAGCTGCCGTACGAGTTCCGGCGGCAGGCCACCGACGCGGGCAGCTTCTGGGTGCTGCAGGAACGCGGCACCGCCGGCTTCTGGGAGATCGGCTCGCCGCTGGTGCCGGCGTGACGGTCCAGCGGGGGGCGCGGCTCGCACCCGACGCGCAGGGTCCGGGCGACCCAGCCCCGCTACAACGCCGCCTGCCGCCGCAACTCCTCGCGCCAGAGCCGGTAGCCCTCGTCGCTGGGGTGCAGCCCGTCCGGCGCGTTCAGCCGCTTCGGCTGCTGGGCGAACGGATCGTCGCGGCGCTCCTTGAACAGGTCGACGTAGGCGGCGTCGTGCCGCGTGGCCGCGCTGCGCACGACGCGGTGCAGCTCGCGCGAGCGCTGGGTCATCCACCACGACCACGGCGGAAGGAAAAACGGCGCGTTGCCGACGTTGCCCGAGGGCATGACGATGACGCGCGGCGCCAGCACGCGGGCCCGGCCCAGCGCCTCGTCGACCGACGAGCGCAAGCTCTCGGCGCCGGTCAGCCGCACGACGTCGTTGCCGCCGGCCAGCAGCAACACGGTATCGAAGCGCTCGCTGCCGCCGAGCTGCTCGGCGACGTCGCCGAACTTCGCACCATCCCGCGCCCGGTTGACGATCAACCAGTCGGCATGCTCCGCGGCGATCAGCCCCGCCAGCGAGGCCCGCGGCGAACTCGCCCCGGTGCCCACCGCGGTGCTGTCGCCGACGATCAGCAACCGATGCGCGGGCGCCTCGGGCGAGGCCTGGAACGGCTCGCTCTCACGGGCCAGCTCGGCCGAGGCCTGGATGCGCGACGCGGCGCAGCCGGCTCCGAGCAGCAGCCCCAGCGCGGCCACGGCCAGCGCGACACGCAGCGGTCGAGGCGATCGGGGGGACGGGTGGCGAGAAGGCATGCGCGCGCCGAAGGGCATTCGGCATGCCCGGGCCGCAGCCGCCGCCCCGCGCCCTACTCCACCGCCTCCGAATACGCCTTCGGCCACACCGGCGCCGGCCGGTCGCAGCATTCCTGCCAGCCGCGCCCGCGCGGCGTGTGGCCGATGCCGGGGTTGAAGGTGTTGGTCGGGTCCAGCCGGCGGTAGTGGTCCACCAGGGCCGGCTTGGCGACGTAGAGATGGCCGACGTTGTGCTCGGCCGGGTACTCGGCGCGGCGCGCATCCAGCAGCTCCCACATGCGGTGCTCCATCACCACCGGGTCGACGCCCGGCTTGACGATGTAGTCCTGGTGGAAGACGTGGCAGAAGAAGTGGCCGTAGTAGAGCTTGTGCACGACGTCGCGCTCGATCGCCTCGGGCAGCTGCTCCACCCAGGCACGGTCGTTGCGGCGCAACGCGACGTCCAGCGCGACGATGTCGCCGACCTGGCCGCGGTGCGCCTCGCGGTAGCGGATCGCCGCGCCGGCGATCGCGAAGCGGTGCAGGAAAGCCTTGCGCCCTTCCTCGGCGTCGCACTCGAACCATCCGCCCGTGCTGCTGGCCTCGAACTGGCGTGCCAGGTACTCCCGTGTCGCCTCCGCCTGGTCGTTGGACACACGGATCAGCAGGTGGTGCTCGTAGCGGTCACGCCACTCGCGCAAACGTGCCGGCAAATGGCTGGGAAGCCGGTCGGTGATCGCCTGCACGACGCGGTCGGTCACGCCGCGCAGCCCGAAGCGCTCGAAGAAGCCGTCGATGCGGCTCTTCAGCGCGAAGGCCTTGGGCACACGTGCGGTGCCGAAGCGGTCGATCAGCAGGAAGCTGTCCTTGCCGTAACGCTCGCCGATGTCGAAGGCCGTGCGGTGGATGTACTCGCCGGCGATCGGCAGCCGCGGCAGCGCGCTCAGCAGGTGGCGGCGCACGGCGGTCAGCTCGTCGGGCTCGTTGGTGCCCAGGTAGAAGACGGTGCTGGCCTCCTTCGGGAAGGTGTCCAGCCGCACCGCGAACAGGCAGAGTTTGCCGGCCGAGCCCGAGGCCTCGAACAGCCGCGACGGGTCGGCGTTGAAACGCGCCGGGGTGTCGGCGTCGACGGCACGCACGTGCTCCGCATAACGCGGGTCCGACGCCGCACGGCCGCTGTCGTGCACGACGTCGGCTTCGCCGTACTCGCCGCGTTCCAGCCGCGTCAGGATCTCCTCCGGCGTGTCGCCGAGCGCAATGCCGAGATGGTTGACGAGCTCGAGGCGGCCGTCGTCGGTGACCCGCGCGTACAGCGCCAGCTCGGTGTAGGCCGGCCCTCGGCGCACCAGCGCGCCGCCCGAGTTGTTGCAGATGCCGCCCAGCACCGACGCGCCGATGCACGACGAGCCGATCACCGAATGCGGCTCGCGGCCCAGCGGCGCCAGCTGGCGCTCCAGCTGGTCCAGCGTCGCGCCGGGCAGGCAGACGACCTGCTCGCCGCCGGCGATGAGCTGCACGCCGGTGATGCGCAGCGTGTTGACGAGCACGATCTCGCGGTCGTAGCCGCTGCCGTCGGGCGTCGAGCCGCCGGTCAGGCCGGTGTTGGCGGCCTGCATGATGACGATGCGGCCGGCCGCCACCGCGGCCTGCAGCACGCGCCACAGCTCCAGCAGGCTGCCGGGCCGCACGACGGCCAGCACCGGGCCTTCGCCGGTGCGGTGGCCTTTGCGGAAGCGGCGTGTGGCCTGGTCGTCGGTCAGCACCTGCGGCGCGCCGACGGCGGCACGCAGCTGCTCCAGCAAGGCTTCGCGCGTGCTCATGCTTCCCGCACCAGCAGATCGGGGCCGATGTCGGCGACCCGCGCGACGCTGGTCAGCGTCATCGCCACACGCATCTCCTTTTCCATCAGCGCCAGCAGGTGGCGCACGCCGGCCTCGCCGGCGGCGGCCAGGGCGTAGATGTAGGCGCGGCCGATCATCGTCGCGTCGGCGCCCAGCGCCAGCATGCGCACGACGTCCAGGCCGTTGCGCACGCCCGAGTCGGCGACGATCTTGATCTGGCCCTTCACCGCGTCGGCGATCGCCGGCAGCGCACGCGCCGAGGACAGCACGCCGTCGAGCTGCCGCCCGCCGTGGTTGGAGACGATGATGCCGTCGGCGCCGAAACGCACCGCGTCCTTCGCGTCCTCGGGGTCGAGGATGCCCTTGATCAGCATCGGCCCGCGCCAGAACTCGCGGATCCACTCCAGGTCCTTCCACGAGATCGACGGGTCGAAGTTGGCGCCCAGGTAGCCCATGTAGTCCTGCAGCCCGACCTGCTGGCCGCGGTAGGTGGAGATGTTGCCCAGGTCGTGCGGCTTGCCCATCAGGCCCACATCCCAGGCCCAGCGCGGGTGCGTCAGGCCCTGCCAGTAGCGGCGCAGCGGCGCGTTCGGCCCGCTCATGCCCGAGTGCATGTCGCGGTAGCGTGCGCCGGGCACCGGCATGTCGACGGTGAACACCAGCGCCGAGCAGCCGGCGGCCTGGGCGCGTTCGAGCGCGTTGCGCATGAAGCCGCGGTCCTTCAGCACGTAGAGCTGGAACCACATCGGCCGCTTGATCTTCGGCGCCACCTCCTCGATGGCGCAGACCGAGACGCTGGACATCGTGAACGGGATGCCCTGGGCCTCGGCGGCACGTGCCGCCTGCACCTCGCCGCGGCGTGCGTACATGCCGGTGAGGCCGACCGGAGCCAGCGTCACCGGAATCGAGAGCTTCTCGCCGAAGAGCTCGATGGAGGTGTCCAGCTGGCTCATGTCCTTGAGCACACGCTGGCGCAGCGCGACGCCGGCGAGGTCGTCGACGTTGCGGCGCAGCGTCTGCTCGGCATAGGCGCCGCCGTCGATGTAGTGAAACAGGAAGGGCGGCAGCCGCCGGCGGGCGGCCTCGCGGTAGTCCGCGGTGGAGGAGATGATCATGGGCTGGAGTCAGCTGGATCCGGTGTCGGGGGCAGCAGCGGCGCCACGCTGCCCGGCGGCAGGCGCAGCAGCCGCTCGCGGCGGGCGTGGTCCTCGGCTTCGCGCTGGATCGTCTGGCGCACGTGCTCGAGGTGGTCGACCATGCTGGCGCGCGCACGCGGCGCGTCGCCGTCGACGATGGCCTGCATCACCGCCTGGTGTTCGGCGCTCAGCCGGCGCAGCGTCTCGGGCGCGCTGAAGCGGAACATGTCCTCGCGGTTGCGCGTCACGGTCGACAGCACGACGGTGAACAGGCTGTGCATCACCTGCTTCAGCACGAGGTTGTGCGAGGCCTCGGCGATGGCGAGATGGAACTGGGCGTCGGACCGTGCGGCCAGCTCGGCGTGGCCGCTCTGCTGGTGATCGATCATCACGTCGAAGGCGCGGCGGATGCGGTCCTTGTCGGCGGGCGTCGCGCGCTGCGCGGCCAGCTCGGCAGTGGCCGTCTCCAGCGCATGGCGCGTCTCGATGACGTCGAAACGGTAGCCGGGGTCGGTGTCGAGCAGGCTGACCAACGGCGCCACCGCCTCCTGCAGCCAGTCGGCCTGGGCCGTGGACTGCAGGTAGGTGCCGTCGCCCTGGCGGGCCGCCAGCACGCCCTGGCTGGCGAGCTTCTGGATCGCCTCGCGCAGCGAGCTGCGCGAGACGCCCAGTTCGGCGGCCAGGGCACGTTCGGCCGGCAGGCGCTGGCCGGGCTGCAGGCCTCGTGCCTGCACCAGCGCCAGCAGTTTTTCGACGACGTGATCGACCAGTCTCATCGGGGTGTCCGGGGGTTCAGTGACCCGGAATCATCCACGGCAGCAGGTAGGCCTGGATCGTCGTCATCGCGCCGATGATCGCGGCGAAGGCCAGGCTGTGCTTGACGGTGAAGCGGAACAGGTCCGACTCGCGCCCCGCCAGGCCGACCGCCGCGCAGGCGATCGCGATCGATTGCGGCGAGATCATCTTGCCGGTGACGCCGCCAGTGGTGTTGGCCGCCACCGTCAGCACCTCGGGCAGGCCCAGCTGCTGCGCGGTGGTCGCCTGCAGCGCCGCGAACAAGGCGTTGGCCGAGGTGTCCGAGCCGGTCAGGAAGACGCCGATCCATCCCAGGAAAGGCGAGAAGAAGGTGAAGGCCGAGCCGGTGTGCGCCAGCGCCAGTGCCAGCGTCGCCGACAGGCCGGAGTAGTTGGCGACGAAGGCGAAGGCCAGGACCATGCCGATCGAGTAGATGGGGATCGCCAGCTCCTTCAGCGTCTCGCCCAGCGTCGCCGCCGCCTTGGCCGGCGCCAGGCGCGAGAACAGGATCGTCAGCAGCGCCGCGAACAGGATCGCGGTGCCGGTGGCCGACAGCCAGTTGAAGCTGTAGACGGCGCCGTAGGGCGTGGCGGCCGTCACCACCGGCGGCATCTTCTCGACCAGCTTGTCCAGCAGCGGCACCGGGATGCTGACGACGGTGGACGCCAGCGGGCCGCCGGCGGCGAACAGCGCCTTGAAAGGCTTGACGCTCCACACCGTGACCATGGCCGTGAGGATGATGAACGGCGACCAGGCCATCACGACCTGGCCCAGCGACAGCGCGGGCGCGGCCTGGGCTGCCACCGCCGCCTTGCCGGCGGCCTCGTCGTGCTCGAAGCGGAAGATGCGCCTGGGCTGCCAGACCTTCAGGAAGGCCGTCAGCGCGATCATCGAGACGATCGCCGAGGTGATGTCCGGCAGTTCCGGGCCGACGTAGTTGGCGGTGAGGAACTGCACCACCGCGAACGAGCCGCCGCCCACCAGCACCGCCGGCCAGGTCTCCTTCACGCCGCGCCAGCCGTCCATGATGGCCATCAGCCAGAACAGCACGATCATCGTCATGAACGGCAGCTGGCGGCCGGCCATCTGGCCGATCGCGAAAGCATCGACGCCCGACACCTGCCCGGCGACGATGATCGGGATGCCCATCGCGCCGAAAGCCACCGGCGCGGTGTTGGCGATCAGGCACAGGCCGGCGGCGTACAGCGGCTTGAAGCCCAGGCCGACGAGCAGCGCCGCGGTGATCGCCACCGGCGCGCCGAAGCCGGCCGCGCCTTCGAGGAAGGCGCCGAAGCAGAAGCCCACCAGGATCAGCTGCAACCGCTGGTCGGGCGTCACCGACAGGATCGACGAGCGGATGACGTCGAAGTGCCCCGTCTTCACCGAGACCTTGTAGAGGAACACCGCGGCCACGATGATCCAGGCGATCGGCCACAGGCCGTAGAAGAAGCCATAGGCCCCCGAGGCCAGCGCCGCGCTCAGCGGCATGCGGTAGAAGAGCAGCGCCACCCCGAGCGCCAGCAGCACGGTGATCGTGCCGGCCTGGTAGCCCTTGAGGCGCAGCTTGGTCAGCGCGATGAAGAAGAAGACGATGGGAATCAGCGCGATCAGCGCCGACAGCCAGACGTTGCCGGCGGGGTCGTAGTTCTGTTGCCAGATGGGTTGCATGGCCGTGTGACGTGCGGTCGGGAGGACCCAGGGGACGGGAACGGGCCGCGGACGGCCCGGCACGGTTTCAGTCGCCGCGGGCGGCCCGCCGCTTGCGCGCCGGGCCGCCCAGGAACTCGCAGCACGGGTCTCGCGACCGTCACGCCGGCTGGTTCCGGAAGGCTGACTTCAACACTCCAGCGCTACCGACTCGACGCAGGCCGGAACCAAATTGGTCGGACCACTTGATGACAGGGAGCGAGAAGCGGAGCGGATTCTGCGGATTTTCCCGAGCGATTCACTCAGGGTATTCCTGTATCCACCCCGTAACTCGTGGCCCTTCGACGATCGCCGTCAGCCGACAGCGCTTACATTGGTCCGACCATTTCGTCAGTCCCGATCATCAGCAACCGGGCCTTCATGCCGCCCGTCCCGTGGCCGGTAGAACTCTCCGCCTCCGGCCCTGAACTCGGCGCTCTTGGCTGCCATGCCACGCTGCACGGCCTCGTCGTCGCCCAACCCCTGCGCCTGCGCGAACTCGCGCAGTTCGCGCGTGATCTTCATGCTGCAAAAGCGCGGCCCGCACATCGAGCAGAAGTGCGCCTCCTTGGACGAGTCCTTGGGCAGGGTCTCGTCGTGGAAGGCTTCGGCGGTCTGCGGGTCCAGGCCGAGCGCGAACTGGTCGCGCCAGCGGAACTCGAAACGCGCCTTGCTCATCGCGTCGTCGTGGGCGCGCGCGCCGGGGTGGCCCTTGGCGATGTCGGCGGCGTGCGCGGCGATGCGGTAGGCGACGATGCCCTGGCGCACGTCGTCGCGGTCGGGCAGGCCCAGGTGCTCCTTGGGCGTGACGTAGCAGAGCATCGCCGTGCCCATCCAGCCGATCATCGCCGCGCCGATCGCGCTGGCGATGTGGTCGTAGCCCGGCGCGATGTCCACCGTCAGCGGCCCCAGCGTGTAGAACGGCGCCTCGTGGCAGTGGCGCAGCTGCTCGTCCATGTTGGCCTGCACCAGGTGCATCGGCACGTGGCCGGGGCCTTCGATCATCGTCTGGACCTCGTGCCGCCAGGCCACCTGGGTCAGCTCGCCCAGCGTGCGCAGCTCGGCGAACTGGGCCTCGTCGTTGGCATCGGCCGCCGAACCCGGGCGCAGGCCGTCGCCCAGCGAGAAGGCCACGTCGTAGGCCTTCATGATTTCGCAGATCTCCTCGAAGTGCGTGTAGAGGAAGTTCTCGCGGTGATGGGCCACGCACCACTTGGCGAGGATCGAGCCGCCGCGCGAGACGATGCCGGTGCGCCGGCCGGCGGTCAGCGGCACGAAGGGCAGGCGCAGCCCGGCGTGCAAGGTGAAGTAGTCGACGCCCTGCTCCGCCTGCTCGATCAGCGTGTCGCGCAGCAGCGGCCAGCTCAGGTCCTCGGCGACGCCGCCCACCTTCTCCAGCGCCTGGTAGATCGGCACCGTGCCCACCGGCACCGGCGAGTTGCGCACGATCCAGTCGCGCGTGGTGTGGATGTGGCGGCCGGTGGACAGGTCCATCACCGTGTCGGCGCCCCAGCGGATCGCCCAGACCAGCTTCTCGACCTCCTCCTCGATCGAGGACGTCACCGGCGAGTTGCCGATGTTGGCGTTGACCTTCACGCGGAAGTTGCGGCCGATGACCATCGGCTCGAGCTCGGGGTGGTTGACGTTGGCCGGGATCACCGCACGGCCACGTGCCACCTCGTCGCGCACGAACTCGGGCGTGATCGTCTGCGGGATGCAGGCGCCCAGCGGGTTGCCACGCAACCGGGCTTCGCGCGCGGCGTCGCCGAGGTACTCGCGCATCCATTCGCGGCGGCCGTTCTCGCGCAGCGCGACGTACTCCATCTCGGGCGTGACGATGCCGCGGCGCGCGTAGTGCATCTGCGTCACGCAGCCGCCGGCGGCGGCACGGCGCGGCCGGCGCTGCAAGGCGGCGGCCTCGCGGCGCAGTTCGTCCAGGCGGGCGTCGGCGGCCTCGCCGGCGCGGCCGCCGTCGTCCTGCGCGGCCCGCGGGCGGCCGTCGTAGGCCTCGGTGTCGGCACGCTCGTCCAGCCAGGCGCCGCGCACCGGGGGCAAGCCGCGGCGCACGTCGAGGGCGACCGCCGGGTCGGTGTAGGGGCCGGAGGTGTCGTAGAGCGTGACGGCCTCGCCGTTGCTCAGCGCGATCTCGCGCATCGGCACACGCACCGTCGGCGAGGCGCCGGGCACGTAAACCTTGCGGGACTGGGGGAAGGGTTCGCGGCTCAGGGACAGCCGCTGCTGCAGGTCGCCGGGGGCGTTCATCGGGCAATCTCCATGTCGGTTGGATGAATGCCCCGCCATCGGCGCCGACCAGACGGCGCGCGCCCGCCCCGACAGGACGGACCCACGCGCCTCGGCGCTGCAGCTCTTCTTACGCTGGTGCTAACCAGATCAAGTTCGCGGTTCCGGCGGTCAGGTCCGCCATCTCAGCACGCCACACGTGCACCCCGGAGCGGAGCCGAGTGTAGCCCCGCCGGTGCGCGGATCAGTCGCGCGGCCCGACCTTGACCTCGGCATTGATCTGCGCGCCGAGCGCGAGCACGAGGTTGTCGCAGCGCACCTGGCCGTCCAGACGTCCCGAAGCGCCGACGTTCAGGTCGCGGCAGTCCAGGCGGCCGTCGAAATGGCCGTCCAGGCTGGCGCGGTCGCAGGCCATCTGCCCGCGGATCGAGCCTTCGGCGCCCAGCGTCACCTGGGGCGCTTCCACCGTGCCTTCGATGTCGCCCTGGAAGTGCAGCGGGCCGGGCGAGCCGATGTAGCCGCGCACCAGCACCCCGGGGCCGAGCACCGAGGGGCGCCCGTCGTCGGGCCGGGGCTTGCGCCGCACGGCGTCGTCGAGCACCGGCAGCACCGCGCCTGGCGCCGGGGCCGGCGGCACGCTCTCGGGATCGGCGGCGCTGGTTTCGCCGCGCTCGGACTTCGGCTTACTGAACAGCATGCTGGCTCACCCGGAAGACTTTGAGGGGGTCGATCGGCCGCGTGCCGCGGCGGACCTCGAAGTGCACGTGCTCGCCGGTCGACGAGCCGGTACTGCCCATGACACCCAGCACGGCGCCCGACGGCAGCGTCGCGCCGGCCGTCACCTGCACCTGGGCGAGGTGGGCGTACCAGGTCTCGAAACCCAGCGCATGGCCGACGATGACGAGATTGCCGTAGCCCGGACGCCAGCCGGCGAACAGCACCTCGCCGGCGGCGGCCGACCGCACGCGCTTGTCGCCCGAGGTGACGTAGTCCACGCCCTGGTGCGTGTCCAGGCGCCGGGAGATCGGGTGCAGGCGCAGGCCGAAGTCGGAGGTCACGCGGGCCTGCGACAACGGCGGCGCCGAGGGCAGCTCCGACAGCAGGCGGCGCAGCCCGGCGTTGGCCAGCAGCACGTCCTGCTGGGGCGCGGTGATGAACCGTTCCAGCTCGGCCTGCACCGCACTGTCCAGTGCCGCGCCGACGCCGGTCTCGGGCGCCGCGCCGGTGAAGCGGCGCAGCGCCGTCGCCACCTCGGTCGGGCCCGCCCCGAGGGCACGCAGGGAGTCGCCGATGTGGTCGTTCTCGACCGCCGCCAGGCGCGCGGTGACCGCGACATAGGAGCGGAAGGCTTCGTCGCGGCGTTTCAGGCGCTGCACCATCTCGCCCATGCGCTCGGGCGTCATCGACTCGATGTCGGCGACGTCCAGCGTCTCGGCACCCAGTTGCTGCAGGGTGGCAACGGTCTGCGACAGCGAGTCGCGCTCGCTCTCGCTGCTGTGCAGGCGCATCACGAGGGCGATGAAGCTGAGCAGCGCGACGACGGTGGCAAGCGCCAGCCACAAGGCCAGCGTCTTGAAGCGCGTGATCGTGCGTTCGATCGCGTCGCGGCGCAGTTCGATGTAGCGCACGCCACGGTCGTCGGTGACGATGACCGAGGCGACGCCGGTGTCCGGCAGGCTGCGCCGGACGTCGTCCAGCCAGCGGATCGGCGCTTCAGACAGCGCCTTGATCCGCATCGCCGGGCTCGACGGCTGGGGCCTGGGCCGGCACGGGCGCGGCCGCACCCGCGGCATCCGAACGCCGCAGGTGCCCGTCGATGCGGGCGCCGCCTTCGATCTGGATGGTCTGGTAGGTCACGGTGCCGGTGACGACGGCGGTGGCGCGGATGACGATCTGCTCGCGCGCGACGATGGTCTCGCCGACCTCGCCGCGGATGTCGACGTTGCGCGCGCTGAGGCTGCCTTCGACGCGACCGGTCTTGCCGATGGCGATGTCGTCGGCTTCGATCTCGCCCTTGACGGTGCCGAAGACCTGCACCCGCCCAGCGGCGTTGATCTTGCCGCTGATCGTGACGCCTTCTCCGAGCGTCAGGGTTCCAGCGGTGACTTGTTGTTCGCTCATGCTCAATTCCGGCTGAGATCGCACCACGGACCAGGCCCGGCGCCCGTCACGTCCGGGTCGGACGCGCGAGGCAAGCCCCCCTACCTACGCGAAAGCACGATCGTGGCAATCGTGCACCGTGCCACTGCTCACGAGTTTAACTGCTAGAAATGATTCAAATGCACAAACAAGCAAGCTTCGCGGCATTTTTTGTCGCCCGGGCAAGGTCAATACGTCTGGAAACATCCCGGCCCGGCCCAGGCGAAAACAATTCTGCATGACGAAACGTGCGCCACGCCATCGGTCTCGTGCCGGATGGCGCCTCGCCGCCACAGCGGCACTCGCTTCACTTCTCGCCCTCGCGGGCTGCGGCAGCTCGCCGCCGGCGTCCGAGCGCCCCGGCGCCGGCGCGGCACCATCGTTGCCCGCGACGCCGCCGCTGGTCGTCGAACGGCAGTGGCTGCAGAGCTGGTTCGGCGGCACGCCGGTCCTCATCACCCAGCAGGGCAGCGGCCCGGTGGCGGTGAACGTCCCGCTGGAGTTCTCGTTCGACACCGGCAAACGCAGCGTCAAGCCGCCGCTGGCCGCCGTGCTGGACAAGCTCGCCGAGTCGCTGCGACGCCAGCCGCAGATGACGCTGGCGCTCGCCGCGCCGGGCGACAGCAGCGGCGACGAAGCCATGGCCGCGCAGCGGGCCGCCGCCTTGCGCAGCTACCTGCTGGGACGCGGCGCCGGCTCGGCGCAGCTGCGCGCGCCGCAGCCGGCGACCGGGCAGGCGGTCCGGATGCGCCTCGAACTGCGCTGACCCGCAACGAAATAGGCCGCGCGGCGAACGCGCGGCCTGGTGCTCGGACACGCCGGTCAGAAGAAGCCCAGCGCGTGCGGCGAGTAGCTCACCAGCAGGTTCTTCGTCTGCTGGTAGTGGTCGAGCATCATCTTGTGCGTCTCGCGGCCGATGCCCGATTCCTTGTAGCCGCCGAAGGTCGCGTGCGCCGGGTAGGCGTGATAGCAGTTGGTCCAGACGCGGCCGGCCTTGATCGCGCGCCCGGCGCGGTAGGCCGCGGTGCCGTCGCGGCTCCAGACGCCAGCGCCCAGGCCGTAGGGCGTGTCGTTGGCGATGTCCAGCGCCTCCTGCTCGGTCTTGAAGGTCGTCACCGCCAGCACCGGGCCGAAGATCTCCTCGCGGAACACGCGCATGCCGTTGTGGCCCTTGAACAGCGTCGGCTGGATGTAGTAGCCGCCGGACAGCTCGCCGCCGAGTTCGGCACGCGCGCCGCCGATCAGGCACTCGGCGCCTTCCTGGCGGCCGATCTCGAGGTAGCCGAGGATCTTGTCCATCTGCATCGCCGAGGCCTGCGCGCCCATCATCGTCTCGGTGTCCAGCGGGCTGCCCTGCTTGATCTGCTTCACGCGCTCGAGCGCACGCGCCATGAACTTGTCGTAGATCTTCTCGTGGATCAGCGCGCGCGACGGGCAGGTGCAGACCTCGCCCTGATTGAACGCGAACAGCACCAGGCCTTCGATCGCCTTGTTGAAGAACTCGTCGTCGGCCGCGGCCACGTCCTCGAAGAAGATGTTCGGGCTCTTGCCGCCGAGTTCCAGCGTCGCCGGGATCAGGTTGCCGGCCGCCGCCTGGGCGATGACGCGGCCGGTGGCGGTGCTGCCGGTGAAGGCGATCTTGGCGATGCGCTTGCTCGACGCCAGCGGCATGCCGGCTTCGCGCCCGTAGCCGTTGACGATGTTCAGCACGCCCGGCGGCAGCAGGTCGGCGATCAGCTCGGCGAAGACCATGATGCTGATCGGCGTCGACTCGGCGGGCTTGAGCACGACGCAGTTGCCCGCGCCCAGCGCCGGCGCGATCTTCCAGGCCGCCATCAGCAGCGGGAAGTTCCACGGGATGATCTGCCCGACGACGCCCAGCGGCTCGTGGAAGTGATAGGCGATCGTGTGCTCGTCGATCTCGCTGATCGAGCCTTCCTGCGAGCGCAGGCAGCCGGCGAAGTAGCGGAAGTGGTCAACCGCCAGCGGCACGTCGGCGGCCAGCGTCTCGCGCATCGGCTTGCCGTTGTCCACCGTCTCGGCGTAGGCGAGCAGCTCGAGGTTCTGCTCGATGCGGTCGGCGATCTTCAGCAGCACGTTGGCGCGGTCGGCCGCCGGCGTGCGGCCCCAGGCGTCGGCGGCGGCGTGGGCGGCGTCGAGCGCACGCTCGATGTCGGCGGCGCCGGAGCGCGCGGCGCGTGTGTAGGGCTTGCCGGTGATCGGCGTGATGACGTCGAAGTACTGGCCGTCGGACGGCGGCACGAACTTGCCGCCGATGAAGTTGTCGTACTGGCTCTTGAACTGGACCTTGGCGCCGGGTGTATTGGGCAGTGCGTACAGCATGGTTTGTCTCCTTTGGGTCTTGGGAACGTCGTCCGGTGCAATGCGTCGCGCCGGATCGCGCGGCGGCCGCATCTGCAGGCGGCATGCCAGGCGCGTTTGGCGCCGGAACCGGCTGATTTCGGCAAAGCAAGGCAGATTTCGCGTCAAAACCGGCCTGCGCTGCGCATCACGGCGGTACAGCTGTCCCGTTTCGTGACGACCCGTGTCCGGCCTCCGGGTCGATCCGCATCGCGGCGGCGAAGGCTTGCGCTAGTCTGGGCCGGCACCGACACCAGAGCCCGCCAGAGGCTTCGCTGGAGACGAGACGATGCCCAGTTCCCTGATCGCCGCGCGCACGCCGCCGGCCCTGTTGCGCGAAGCGCGACGCCGCTTCTTCGATACCGGCGAACTCGCCGACGACGCGTTCGAGCCCGCGCTGACACGCAGCTGGCGCCGCAGCCGAGACTTCGGCCTCGCACCCACCGGGCGTTTCGCCGGCGCGCCGCACGCGTCGTCGGCGCAGCTCGCACGCGCGCTGGATCAGCAGGGCGAGTTCGTCGCCCATGCGCGGCCGGTGATGGAGTTCCTCTTCGACCAGACGCGCGACACCGAGAGCATGGTGATCCTGTCCGACGCGCAGGGCATGCTGCTGCATGCGCTGGGCGACGCCGGCTTCGTCGACCGCGCCCAGCGTGTCGCGCTGCGCCCCGGCGCGAGCTGGCACGAGCAGTGGCGCGGCACCAACGCCATCGGCACCGCGATCGCCGAGGGCGCGCCGGTCGTCGTGCACGGCAGCGAGCACTACCTGGAGCGCAACGCCTTCCTGACCTGCACCGCCGCGCCGATCGCCGACCCCGCCGGCCGCCTGCTGGGCGTTCTCGACATCTCCGGCGACCACCGCAGCTACCACCGCCACACGCTGGCGCTGGTGCGTTCGGCGGCGCGCATCATCGAGCACCGTCTGTTCGACACCCGCCACGCCGCCGGCCTGCGCCTGCGGCTGCACGCCCAGCCCGAAGGCCTGGGCACCGTCACCGAAGGGCTGCTCGCGCTGTCGGAAGACGGCTGGATCGTCGGCGCCAACGGCGTCGCGATGGCGATGCTCGGGCTGCCACCGGGCTCGGTCGGCGCGCTGACGCTGGAACGCGTGCTGCCGCTGGACCTCGCCACGCTGGCCGCCTGGAGCCGCGGCAGCACCGCGCACGCGCTGCGCCGCGACGACGGCAGCGTGCTGTGGCTGCGTGTCGAAGGCGGGCGCAGCCTCGGCGTGCGGCCGGCGGCGCCCGCGGCGCCGGCCGCCGACGACGCGCTCGCCCGCCTGGACACCGGCGACAGCGCGATGCAGGCCGCGATCGGCCGCGCCCGGCGCGTGCTCGACAAGCCGATCGCGCTGCTGCTGCAGGGCGAGTCGGGCGTCGGCAAGGAGCTGTTCGCTCGCGCCGTGCACCGCAGCAGCGCGCGCCGCGACGCGCCCTTCGTCGCCGTCAACTGCGCCGCGCTGCCCGAGACGCTGATCGAGGCCGAGCTCTTCGGCTACCGCCCCGGCGCCTTCACCGGCGCGGCGCGCGAGGGCGCGCCCGGGCGCATCCGCGAAGCCCACGGCGGCACGCTGTTCCTCGACGAGATCGGCGACATGCCGGCGGCGCTGCAGACGCGGCTGCTGCGCGTGCTGCAGGAGCGCGAGGTCGTGCCGCTGGGCGGCGGGCGGCCGCTGGCGGTGGACTTCCGCCTGATCTGCGCCACCCACCGCAACCTGCGCGAGGCGATCGACGCCGGGCGCTTCCGCGAGGACCTGTACTACCGCCTGAACGGCCTGGCGCTGCAGCTGCCTGCGCTGCGCCAGCGCGGCGACCAGGCGGCGCTGGTGGCCGGCATGCTGCATGAGCTGCTGCCGGCGCGCGACGTGCGGCTGGCGCCCGAGGTCGCGCAGGCCTTCGCGCGCCACCGCTGGCCGGGCAACCTGCGCCAGCTGCACAACGCGCTGGCCACCGCCTGCGCGCTGCTCGACGAACACGAGGACGAGATCGGCTGGAGCCACCTTAGCGACGACCTCGCCGAGGACCTGCGCCTGCGCCCCGCCGCGCCGGCCCCGGTGGCCGACGCGGTGGACCTGCGCTCGCAGTCCGAACGCACCGTGCGCCAGGTGCTCGAGACCTGCGCCGGCAACCTGTCGGAGGCCGCGCGCCGGCTGGGCATCAGCCGCAACACGCTGTACCGCAAGATGCGCGAGCTGCGGCTGCGCTGAGGCGCACCGGGCGCCGCCGGTAGAATCCGGCGATGGAAACGCCCGGCAATCTCTTCGTCGTCGCCGCGCCCAGCGGCGCCGGCAAATCCAGCCTCGTCAAGGCCCTGCTCGAGCTCGACTCGCACCTGTCGGTGTCGGTCTCGCACACCACGCGCAAGCCGCGCGGCCAGGAGCAGAACGGGCGCGAGTACTGGTTCGTCGGCGAGCCCGAGTTCCGCTCGATGATCGAGCGCGGCGACTTCTTCGAGTGGGCGCAGGTGCACGGCAACCTCTACGGCACCTCGCGCAAGGCGATCGAGGAGCGCCTGATGCGCGGCGAGGACGTCGTGCTGGAGATCGACTACCAGGGCGCGCTGCAGATCAAGAAGCTCTTCGCCTACGCGGTGCTGATCTTCATCCTGCCGCCGAGCTGGGACGAACTGCGCCAGCGCCTGCTGCGCCGCGGCGAGGACGGCCACGAGGTCATCGAGGTGCGCATGCAGAACGCACGCGAGGAGGTGGCCCAGGCCCGCCACTTCGACTACGTTATAATCAACCAGTTGTTCGAGACGGCGCTCTTCGACCTCAAGACGGTCGTGCACTCGCAGCGCCTCAAGTACGTGACGCAGTGCCGCAACCGCTCCCAGGTCTTTGCCGCACTCGACCTGCTCTGACTCGAACCCTCCCCTCTCCACGGAAAGCTCCGCTCATGGCCCGCATCACCGTCGAAGACTGCCTGCACAAGATCCCGAACCGCTTCCAGCTGGTGCTGGCGGCGACGTACCGCGCGCGCATGCTGAGCCAGGGCCACGCCCCGAAGATCGAGACCAAGAACAAGCCCGGCGTGACCGCGCTGCGCGAGATCGCCGCCGGTGAAGTCGGCCTGGAGATGCTGCGCAAGGTTCCGGTCTGACCGCTTGTCGCCATCCCTGACGGGCGCCCTCGCGGCGCCCGTCGTCGTTTGCGGCCACGAGCCGTCCGTGCCCGACATTCCACGCTAGATTACGCAGCATGGGGATCCGCTCTCTGGCTGCCGAACTGCTGCCTGCCGCGCTGCAGGGGCGTTCGCGCGCGTCCGAGCCGCCCGGGCAGACGGCGGCCGAGGCGGCCTCGTTCGCCGGCCTGACCGAGAAGCTGGGCTACCTGTCCAAGGGCGACATCAAGCTCGTCCGCGAGGCCTACAAGTTCGCCGACGAGGCGCACCTGGGCCAGTTCCGCGCCAGCGGCCTGCCCTACATCACGCATCCGCTGGCCGTCGCCGGGCTGTGCGCCGACTGGCGCCTGGACGTGCAGGCCGTGATGGCCGCGCTGCTGCACGACACCATCGAGGACCAGGGCGTCACGAAGACCGAGCTGATCGAGCGTTTCGGCGCCCCGACCGCCGACCTCGTCGACGGCCTCACCAAGCTCGACAAGCTGCAGTTCAGCACCCGCGAGGAGAGCCAGGCCGAGTCCTTCCGCAAGATGCTGCTGGCGATGGCGCGCGACGTGCGCGTCATCCTCGTCAAGCTCGCCGACCGTCTGCACAACATGCGCACGATGGAGTCGATGGCGGCGAACAAACGTTCGCGCATCGCCCGCGAGACGCTGGAGATCTACGCCCCGATCGCCCACCGCCTGGGCCTGAACCAGACCTACCGCGAGCTGCAGGAGCTGTCCTTCCAGTATCTGCACCCCTGGCGCCACGGTGCGCTGGCCAAGGCCATCAAGCGTGCACGCGGCTACCGGCGCGACATCGTCGAGCGTGTGCAGCGCGACGTCGAGCGGGCCTTCGGGGCGCAGAAGATGAAGGTCGAGGTCACCGGGCGCGAGAAGACCGTCTACTCGATCTACCGCAAGATGCGCGAGAAGCACGCCGGCTTCGCGCAGGTCAACGACATCTTCGGCTTCCGCATCGTCGTGCCGACGCTGCCCGAGTGCTACCTCGCGATCGGCGTGCTGCACCAGCTCTACAAGCCGGTGCCGGGCCGCTTCAAGGACTACATCGCGATCCCCAAGGCCAACGGCTACCAGTCGCTGCACACCACGCTCGTCAGCCCGCTGGGCACGGCGGTCGAGTTCCAGGTGCGCACCGACGAGATGCACGCGGTGGCCGAACGCGGCATCGCCGCGCACTGGATCTACAAGACCAGCGGCAAGGGCGACTCGCAGGAGGCGCAGCGCCTGGGCGCGCTGTGGCTGCAGAGCCTGATCGACATCCAGGACGAGACACGCGACTCGGCGGAGTTCCTCGAGCACGTCAAGATCGACCTCTATCCGGACGCGGTCTACGTCTTCACGCCGCGCAGCAAGATCCTCGCGCTGCCGCGCGGCGCGGCGCCGGTGGACTTCGCCTACGCGATCCACTCCGACGTCGGCGACCATGTCGTCGCCGCCAAGGTCAACGGCGAGCCGGTGGCGATGCACACCGAGCTGCGCAGCGGCGACGTCGTCGAGGTCATCACCGCGCCGGGCGCGCGGCCCAACCCGGGCTGGCTGCACATGGTGCGCACCGGGCGTGCACGCTCGAAGATCCGCCACTACCTGAAGAACCTCGAGGCCGAGGAGTCGCAGTCGCTGGGCGAGAAGCTGCTCGGCCAGGCGCTGCGCGCCGAGGGCCTGCAGGCGCCGTCGCCCGATCCGGAGGACAGCGACGCCGCGGCCATCTGGCAGCAGCTCACGCGCTGGAGCGGCAACCGCAGCCGTGACGAACTGCTCACCGACATCGGCCTGGGCAAGAAGATCGCGACCATCGTCGCCAAGCGCCTGGCCGGGCTGCTGGCCGAACGCGGCATCCGCCCCGACGCGGTGATGCTGACGATGGGCCGCTACGCCAGCGACGCCAGCTCGCCGACGCAGGGCGTGGTCTTCGTCGACGGCAGCGAAGGCGCCTCGGTGCAGATGGCGCACTGCTGCCGCCCGATCCCCGGCGACCAGATCGCCGGCTACCTGGGCCGCGGCGAAGGCCTGGTCGTGCACACGACCGAGTGCCAGGTCGGCCGCCGGCTGTTCGAACGCGACAGCGAACGCTGGATGCGTGTCGAATGGGCCGAGGAGCTGACCCGCAGCTTCCCAACGACGGTCGTCGCGCTGGTGCACAACGGCAAGGGCGTGCTCGCGCAGATCGCCTCGGCGGTGGCCGCGGCCGAAGCCGACATCACCCACCTCGACATGGACCAGGAGCCGGCCGCCGAAACGACCGAACTGCGCCTGCTGATCAGCGTGCGCGACCGCGTGCATCTGGCCGAGGTGCTGCGCACGCTGCGCCGGGCGCCGGCGGTGCTGCGCGTCTGGCGCGACAAACCCGGTCAGGGTGCCGGGTAACGCACCTCGATCACCTCGATCGTCTCCAGCCCGCCGGGCGTCATCAGCTGCACCTCGTCGCCTTCGCGCGCCTTCAGCAGCGCCCGCGCGATCGGCGCCACCCAGCTGACCTCGCCCTGCAGGTTGTCGGCCTCGTCGATGCCCTTGATCGTGATCGTGCGTTCCTCGCCCTTCGCGTTGGCATAGGTGACGGTGGCACCGAAGAAGACCTGGTCGCTGCCGTGGTGCGCCGACGGGTCGGCGACCTCGGCGATGTCCAGGCGTTTGGTCAGGAAGCGGATGCGGCGGTCGATCTCGCGCAGCCGCTTCTTGCCGTAGAGGTAGTCGCCGTTTTCGCTGCGGTCGCCGTTCTTGGCCGCCCAGGAGACCGTCTCGACGATCTTCGGTCGCTCGACGTCGAGCAGCGTCATCAGCTCCTCGCGCAGGCGCCGATAGCCCTGCGGCGTCATGTAGTTGCGCGTGCCGGCCGGCAGCGGCGGCAGGCCGGGGACCTCGTCGTCGCCGTCGTCGGCGGCGTCGGTTTCCTTGGTGAAGGCCTTGTTCATCGGCTCGTCGGCCGGCGCCGCGCCGGCAGCGTCAGCGCACCGGCACCCAGGCCTGCAGGCGCGGCAGCATCGCGCGGTAGGGCGCGAGCAGCACAGCGGCCATCAGCCACTTGATCAGCAGGTCGCCGGCGGCGAGCTGCTGCCAGGGCACGTCGGTGCCGGCGAAGGCGAGGAAGAAGAAGAGCGAGGTGTCGACGACCGAGGCCACCATCGAGCCGATCAGCGGCGCCTTCCACCAGCTCTGGCGGCGCCAGCGGTTGAAGACGGCGATATCCATCAGCTGCGAGAAGATGAAGGCGCTGCCCGAAGCCACCGCGATGCGCCACGGCGCCAGCACCGCCGACAGCGCGACCGCGATCGCGAAGCCGACCCAGGCCACGCGCCGCGCCTCGGAGACGCCAACCGCACGGTTGGTCAGGTCGCAGACCAGGAACACCAGCGGATAGCTGAACGCGCCCCAGGTCAGCCAGTCGCCGGCCGGGAACTGCACCAGCACGTTGGACAGCACGATGACGAAGGCCATCGCGGCGATGGGCTTCGACAGGGAGGCGAGCGGAAGACGGTTCATGGCGTGACGGCAGTGGGCGCGCAACCCGTGATTGTCGCCGCTGTCGGCCGGCTTGTGCAGCGCACGGCGATGCACGGCGTCGATCGAGCCCGCCGCGGCCCGCCCGGGCTTAGAGTCGCGAGCCGATGACCGACCGACGCACCCCTGCCCTCGCCGCCGCCGCCCTCGTGCTGATCGCCCTGCTCGCCTGGTCGGGCTGGCAGCCTTACGAACGCGAGACCTGGGTGCTGGAAACCTTGCCGGTGATGATCGTGCTGCCGCTGCTGGCGGCGACGCACCGGCGCCATCCACTGACGACGCTGCTCTACGCGCTGGTCTTCGTGCACTGCGCGGTGCTGATGCTGGGCGGCGCCTACACCTACGCGCGCGTGCCGCTGGGTTTCCAGATCCAGGACTGGCTGCAGCTGTCGCGCAACCCGTACGACAAGATCGGCCACTTCATGCAGGGCTTCGTGCCGGCCGTCGCGGCGCGCGAGATCCTGCTGCGCGGCGGCGTTGTGCGCGGCCGGCGCATGCTGGCCTTCCTCGTCGTCTGCGTCGTGCTGGCCATCAGCGCCAGCTACGAGCTGATCGAATGGGGTGTCGCACTGGCCATCGGCCAGGACGCCGACGCCTTCCTCGGCACCCAGGGCGACCCCTGGGACACGCAGTCGGACATGTTCATGGCGCTGATCGGCGCCGTCTGCGCGCTGGTGCTGCTGGCACGCCTGCACGACCGGCAGCTGAGCCGGCTGCCCCGCACAGGCCGCTAGCGGCAACACGGCAGCCACCTCGACTGCCGAAGCGGCAGCCTCGCTGCCACCCAACCCGGACCGAGCGTGCGAAGCGTCACGCCGCGGTCAAAAAACTCCTCGTTGAATCAAGGACTTGCAAGGCTCGCACCGGGCTTTCCCTAGATCAAGAAAAACGGGCACGCATCGTGGGTATGAGGCAGATCAAAGAAGTCCGAACCCACGCGAGGAGCCCGATCCGATGGAGACCTTCTACGAAGTCATGCGCCGCCAGGGCATCTCGCGGCGCAGCTTCCTCAAGTACTGCTCGCTGACCGCGACCTCGCTCGGCCTGGCACCGGCCTTCGTGCCGCAGATCGCCCACGCGATGGAGACCAAGCCGCGCACCCCGGTGCTCTGGCTGCACGGGCTGGAATGCACCTGCTGCAGCGAGAGCTTCATCCGCAGCGCGCACCCGCTGGCCAAGGACGCCGTGCTGTCGATGATCTCGCTGGACTACGACGACACGCTGATGGCCGCCGCCGGCCACCAGGCCGAGGCCATCCTCGACGAGATCATGGCCAAGTACAAAGGCAACTACATCCTGGCCGTCGAGGGCAACCCGCCGCTCAACGAGGACGGGATGTTCTGCATCCAGTCGGGCAGGCCCTTCGTCGAGAAGTTGAAGCGTGTCGCCGCCGACTGCAAGGCCGTCATCGCCTGGGGCTCCTGCGCCTCCTGGGGCTGCGTGCAGGCCGCCAAGCCGAACCCGACGCAGGCCACGCCGATCCACAAGGTGATCACCGACAAACCCATCATCAAGGTGCCCGGCTGCCCGCCGATCGCCGAGGTGATGACCGGCGTCATCACCTACATGCTGACCTTCGACCGCATCCCCGAGCTCGACCGCCAGGGCCGGCCGAAGATGTTCTACAGCCAGCGCATCCACGACAAGTGCTACCGCCGGCCGCACTTCGACGCCGGCCAGTTCGTCGAGAGCTTCGACGACGACAACGCGCGCAAGGGCTTCTGTCTCTACAAGGTCGGCTGCAAGGGGCCGACGACCTACAACGCCTGCTCCACGGTGATGTGGAACGAAGGCACCAGCTTCCCGATCAAGGCCGGCCACGGCTGCATCGGCTGCTCCGAGGACGGCTTCTGGGACAAGGGCTCGTTCTACGAGCGCCTGACCGACATCCACCAGTTCGGCATCGAGGCCAACGCCGACAAGGTCGGCGGCACCGCGGCCGGCGTCGTCGGCGCGGCCATCGCCGCGCACGCCGCCGCCTCGGTGATCAAGCGCCTGTCGCACGACCCGGACGCCGCCGCGCGTGCCGAGTCGCGCAGCTGAAACCCCACCCGACCGAACTCCCGGAGCACCGTTCATGGGCGCCATCGAAACCCAAGGCTTCAAGCTCGACGACAGCGGCCGCCGCATCGTCGTCGACCCCGTCACGCGCATCGAGGGCCACATGCGCTGCGAGGTCAACGTCGACGCCAACAACGTCATCCGCAACGCCGTGTCCACCGGCACGATGTGGCGCGGGCTGGAGGTCATCCTCAAGGGCCGCGACCCGCGCGACGCCTGGGCCTTCGTCGAGCGCATCTGCGGCGTCTGCACCGGCTGCCATGCGCTGACCAGCGTGCGTGCCGTCGAGGACGCGCTGGGCATCCGGATCCCGAAGAACGCGCACCTCATCCGCGAGATGATGGCCAAGACGCTGCAGGTGCACGACCACGCGGTGCACTTCTACCACCTGCACGCGCTGGACTGGGTGGACGTCGTCTCGGCGCTGAAGGCCGACCCGAAGAAGACCAGCGAGCTGCAGCAGCTGGTCTCGCCCTCGCACCCGCTGTCCTCGCCGGGTTACTTCCGCGACGTGCAGAACCGGCTGAAGAAGTTCGTCGACAGCGGTCAGCTCGGCCCCTTCATGAACGGCTACTGGGGCAGCAAGGCCTACGTGCTGCCGGCCGAGGCCAACCTGATGGCCGTCACCCACTACCTGGAGGCGCTGGACCTGCAGAAGGAATGGGTGAAGGTGCACGCGATCTTCGGCGGCAAGAACCCGCACCCGAACTACCTCGTCGGTGGCGTGCCCTGCGCGATCAACATCGACGGCAACGGCGCCGCCGGCGCGCCGATCAACATGGAGCGGCTGAACTTCGTCAAGGCTCGCATCGACGAGATGATCGAGTTCAACCGCAACGTCTACCTGCCCGACGTGCTGGCCATCGGCACGATCTACAAGCAGGCCGGCTGGCTGCACGGCGGCGGCCTGGCGGCGCTCAACGTCGCCGACTACGGCACCTACGAGAAGGTGGCCTACGACCCCGCGACCCAGCAGCTGCCCGGCGGCGTCATCCTGAACGGCAACTGGGACGAGATCCTGCCGATCGACCCGCGCGACCCCGAGCAGGTGCAGGAGTTCGTCGCCCACAGCTGGTACCAGTACGCCGACGACAGCAAGGGCCTGCACCCCTGGGACGGCGTCACCGAGCCGAAGTTCGAGCTCGGTGCGAAGACCAAGGGCACGCGCACCGCGATCGAGCACATCGACGAAAGCGCCAAGTACTCGTGGATCAAGTCGCCGCGCTGGCGCGGCCACGCCGTCGAGGTCGGCCCGCTGTCGCGCTACATCCTGGGCTACGCCCATGCGACGAAGGGCAACCCGCACTGCCAGCGTGTCAAGGAGCAGGTGGACTCGGCCGCCGAGGCGATCAACCACACCATCCCGAAGGCGCTGGGCCTGCCCGAGACGCAGTACACGCTCAAACAACTGCTGCCCTCGACGATCGGCCGCACGCTGGCGCGCTGCCTCGAAGGCCAGTACTGCGGCGAGATGCTGCTGGCCGACTACCACGAGCTGGTGGCCAACATCCGCGCCGGCGACACCGCCACCGCCAACGTCGAGAAGTGGGACCCGGCCACCTGGCCCAAGGAAGCCAAGGGCGTGGGCACCGTCGCCGCGCCGCGCGGCATGCTGGGCCACTGGATCCGCATCAAGGACGGCAAGATCGAGAACTACCAGTGCGTCGTGCCGACCACCTGGAACGGCAGCCCGCGCGACGCCAAGGGCCAGATCGGCGCCTTCGAGGCCAGCCTGCTGGGCACGCCGATGGTCAACCCGGAACAGCCGGTCGAGATCTTGCGTACGCTGCATTCGTTCGACCCCTGCCTGGCCTGCTCGACCCACGTGATGAGCGAGGACGGGCGGGAACTGACCACCGTGAAGGTCCGCTGACAACCGGGCCGAAACCCAAAGGACTCTCGAGATGAAGCGCTCGCACACCCTCCTGGCCGCCGCGGCCGCCCTGGCCGCCGCCCCGGCGATGGCCCACACCGGCCATGGCACGACCAGCCTGTTCGCCGGCCTGGTGCACCCGCTGGGGCTGGACCACCTGCTGGCGATGGTCGCCGTCGGCCTGTGGTCGGCGGCCGCGCTGGCCGGCCCGCGCCGCCTGGCCGGCCCGGCGCTGTTCATGCTGGCGCTGCTGGCCGGCGCGGTCGCCGGTGCCGCCGGCTGGGGCCACGCACTGGTCGAACCGGCGATCGCCGCCAGCGTCGTCGTGCTCGGCCTGATGCTGGCCTTCGCGCGCCGCCTGCCGGCTGCGGCCGGGCTGGTGATGGTGGCCGTGGCCGGCTCGCTGCACGGTCTGGCGCACGGCGCCGAACTGCCCGATGCCGGCGGCTTCGCCGGCTACGCGCTGGGTTTCCTGGCCGCCACCGCGACGCTGCACGCCGTGGGCCTGGCCGCCGCGCCGCGCCTGCTGGCGCTGCCGGCGGTGGTCTGGCGCGCGCTGTCGGGCGGCGTCGCGCTCGCCGGGCTGATGCTGCTGGTGCGCGCCTGATCCTTTCGAACGACAAGACCGAGGAGACACGATGGACATCGAATCCGGCGTCACCCGCCTGAGCCCCAGCGACGCGGAAGAAGTCGCGCAGCGTGCGGTCGTCCGTCGTGCGGTCTATGTCTACGAGGCGCCGATCCGCGCCTGGCACTGGATCAACGCGGCAGCGGTCTTCGTGCTGATGGCCACCGGCTACCTGATCGGCAAGCCGCTGCCCTCGGTGGGCGGCGAGGCCAGCGCGAACTACGTGATGGGCTACATCCGCTTCGCGCACTTCGCCGCGGCCTACGTGTTCGCGGTCGGTTTCATCGGCCGGCTGTACTGGGCCTTCGCCGGCAACCACCATTCGCACGAGCTGTTCACGCTGCCGCTGTTCAGCCGCGGCTACTGGCGCGGCGTGATGGGCATGGTGCGCTGGTACCTGTTCATCGACCCGCGCCCGGGCCAGTACGTCGGCCACAACCCGCTGGCGCGCCTGGGCATGGTCACCGGCTTCCTGGCGATCACGGTCTTCATGTTCGTCACCGGCTTCGCGCTCTACAGCGAGGGCCTGGGGCGCGGCTCGTGGGCCGACGTCATGTTCGGCTGGGTGATCCCGCTGTTCGGCCAGTCGCAGGACCTGCACACCTGGCACCGGCTGGGCATGTGGGGCATGGTGATCTTCGTGCTGATGCACGTCTACGCCGCGATCCGCGAAGACATCATGGGCCGGCAAAGCATGGTCAGCACGATGATCTCCGGCTTCCGCACCTTTAAAGACTGAGGCCGGCATGACACCGCGCCCGCTGCTGTCGCCCGCCGGCGTGCCGACGCGTGCGCCGGTGCATCCGGGGCGCTTCCTGCAGCGCCAGGTGCTGGGGCCGCTGGCGATGTCGCAGTCGCAGGCCGCGCGGGTGCTCGGCGTCTCGCGCCGGCGCCTGCACGAGCTGGTGCAGGGCCAGCGTGCGATGTCGGCCGACACCGCGGTCCGCTGCGCGCTGGCCTTCGGCCTGCCGGCCAGCCACTGGCTGGCGCTGCAGTCGCGTTACGACAGCTTCCACGCCTGGAAGCAGCTGCGCCGCGGCCTGGCCGCGCGCTGAACTCCTCCACGAGACAAGGTCCATGGAATCACTCACGCCCGAAAGCGCCTGCCACCCCCCGGGTGACAGCCCAGAAACCATCGTCGTGCTCGGCATAGGCAACGTGCTCTGGGCCGACGAAGGCTTCGGCGTGCGCTGCGTCGAGGCGCTGGACGCGCGCTGGACCTTCGCCCCGCACGTCAGCCTGGTCGACGGCGGCACCCAGGGCCTGTACCTCGTGCACTACGTGCAGCAGGCGACGCGGCTCTTGATCTTCGACGCCATCGACTACGGCCTCGAACCCGGCACGCTGAAGCTGATCGAGAACGAGGACGTGCCGCGTTTCATGGGCGCCAAGAAGATGAGCCTGCACCAGACCGGCTTCCAGGAGGTGCTGTCGCTGGCCACGCTGACCGGGCGCTACCCGCAGTCGGTGCTGCTGATCGGCTGCCAGCCCGAGGAGCTGGAGGACTACGGCGGCAGCCTGCGCCCGCGCATCAAGCTGGCGCTGGAAGACGCGCTGGCGCTGGGCGTCGACACGCTGCGCCGGTGGGGCGCCGACCCCAGGCCGCGGCTGGCGCCGCCCTCGGGCGACGACGCCGTCAGCCAGGCGACGATCGCACTCGCCGCCTACGAGGCCGGCCGCCCGTCCGAGGACGAGGCCTGCCGCGTCGGCGACGCGCGTTTCATGCCGGAGGCCGGCTGATGTGCCTCGGTGTGGCTATGCAGGTGCTGTCGGTGACGCCCGGCCGCGCGATCGTCGCCGGCCGCGGCCGCACGCAGCCGGTCGAGACCGCGCTGGTCGGCGAGGTCGCGCCCGGCGACTGGCTGCTGGTGTTCCTGGACAGCGCGCGCGAGCGCATCGACGCCGCACGCGCCGCCGAAGTCGACGCGACGCTGGACCTGCTCGAACACGCGCTGGGCGGCGGCCCGGCCGACAGCGCGGCCGGCTTCGTGCTGCCTTCGGCGATGGACGCCGCCCAGCTCGCCGCCCTGACCGGTGGCGCTTCCCCCACCCCTCCCAGCGCCGACGGCGCCGACACCCGATGAGCCACTCCTCCCCTGCCGACGGCGCCGCGCCGCTCGTCGCCCGCCTCGTCGAGCGCCACGGCGCGACCTGGGTCGGGGCCGATTCGGTCGAGACCTTTCTCGCCGGCGACGGCGACCGCGTGCTGTTCTTCCACGGCGACCCGGTGCGTTTCCCCGAAGGCGTCGATGTCGCCGTCGTGCTGCCCGAGCTGCAAGCGGCCTTCCCCGGCCGCTTCACCGTCGGCGTCACGACGCGTGCCGACGAAGACCGCCTGGCGGCACGTTTCGGCGCCCAGCGCTGGCCCTCACTCGTCTTCCTGCGCGACGGCCGCTACGTGACGACGATCGCCGGCATGCTGGACTGGACCGACTTCGTCGCACGCGTCGGCGCCGCGCTGGCGATGCCGACGAGCCGCGCGCCGATCGCGCTGGCCGCCGCCGACGCCGGCCCCGGTTGCCACTGAGTCCCGCCCGAAAGCCGCTCGATGAACGCCCCGATCAGCCCCCGCCCCTTCCCGATCCCGCTCGTCGCCGCCGGCCCCGGCAGCCACGAGGACGACGGCCTGGACTACCTGGAGATGCCGCAGGGCATGGCCACCTACCAGGCGCCGCGCCTGCCCGAGCCCGAGCAGCTGGGCGGCCACGACGCCGCCGTCGCCGCGCTGCATCAGGCGCTGGCCGCAGTGCAGGCCTGCACGCGCGGCGAGACGCCGGCGCCGGTGTCGCTGGCCGGCCTGTCGCCCGACGACCTGGCGCTGGTGCACCAGGTGCTCGGCGAAGGCGAAGTCAGCGCTCAGGTGCTGGGCGACGACGGCCGGCCGCTCGTGCAGGTGCAGGAATCGGTGTTCGCCGGCGTCTGGCGCGTCGTCGAAGTGCTGGCCGACGGCCAGGTCGCCGACACGATCGAATGCGGCCCGGTGCCCGCCGTGCTGCTGCGTGCCGCGCGCGAGGACGGCGCCAGCCCGGCCCCCGAGCCGATGGCGCCGCCGCCGGGCGTGATGAACGCGCAGTCCATCCTCACCGAGCTCGCCGAGCAGCGCCACCAGTGGCGCGCCGGGCAGCCGGCGCACGTCGTCAACCTGACGCTGCTGCCGCTGTCGCCCGAGGACATCGGCTTCATGGACTACCAGATCGGCACCGGCCGCGTCGTCGTGCTCTCGCGCGGCTACGGCAACTGCCGCATCACCGACACGCGCGTGCCCAACACCTGGCGCGTCGTCTACTACAACTCGCAGGACAAGGTGATCCTGAACTCGGTCGAGGTCTGCGCCATCCCCGAGGTCGCCTGCGCCGCGCCCGAGGACCTGGCCGACTCGGCCGAGCGCCTGGACGAGGTGCTGCAGTGGGTGGCGCAGGGATGAGCACAGAGGCGCGTTTCGAGGGCAGCTACCTCGGCGACCGCAGCCGCCTGCCGGCCGGCGCGCGGCTGGAATGCAAGATCTGCTGGTGGGTCTACGACCCGGCCGAAGGCGACGCCACCTGGCAGATCCCGCCCGGCGTGCCCTTCGCCGAGCTGCCCGCGCACTGGCGCTGCCCGCAGTGCGACGGCGACGCCGAGCAGTTCATGGTGCTGGCCGACGACGGAGCCGCCGGGTGACACCGATGGCGCGTGTGGCCGCGCTCGAAGCCGCGTTCGGCGAGATCGCGGCGACACGCATGCGCGGCCTGCCCTTCCTGAACCCGCGGCTGGCGGTGCAGGCCGTGGGCTTCGCGCCGCACACGGGTGACGACGGCGAAGCCGCCGTCGGCGTGCTGCTGACACCCTGGTTCATGAACCTCGTGCGCCTGCCGGCCGGTGCGGCGCTGGCCGTCGGTGCCAAGGCCGATCGCGAGTTCGGCGGCCGGGTCTTCGAGTTCATCGGCGCGCACGAACCAAGCTGCGGCGGCTACGAAGCCTGCTCGCTGTTCTCGCCGGTGCAGGAGTTCGCCGACCAGGCGGCGGCGGTGGCCACCGCACGCGAGCTGCTCGCGCTGCTGCGGCCGGCGCCGGTGCCGCCCCCGCCGGCGCGCGAGCCGGTGCCGTCGCGGCGCGGTTTCCTCTTCGGGCGCGGCGCATGACGGCCGATCTCGCCGGCCAAGTCGAACTGCGCCCCGGCCGCCGGCCGGCGGTGGCCAGCACGCGCGCCGAACTCGCGCCGCGGCTCTTGAACGGCGTGGCGGTGCAGGAAGCGCCGCGCCGCGCCGCCGCGCTGTTCACGCTGTGCGCCCCGGCGCATGCGCTGGCCGCGCACGAGGCGATCGCCGCCGCCGGAGCCGGCGACGCGCTGGCGCCGGCAACGGTCTCGCTGTTCGGCTCCACGGTACGCGAGCACCTGCTGCGCCTGTGCCACGACTGGCCGCGCCGCCACGCCCCCGCGGCCGCGCTGGCCCTCGCCGCCCTGGCCGCCGCCGCGCCGCTGTGGGCGCCGGGCGACGATGCCGGCCGCGGCGCCGCGCTGGCCGGCTGGCTGCGGCGCTGGCTGGACCTGCCCGCCGAGTGGTTCACGCAGGGTGTCGACGCCGACGCGGTGGCCGACTGGTGCCGCACGGGCGCCTCGCCCACGGCGCTGGCGCTGCGCACGATGCAGGCCCGTGCCAACACGCTGGCGACACTGGCCGTCGCGCCGCTGGCGCTGGCCGCGCTGCCCGAGATCGGCCGCCGCCTCGGCGACGAACCGGGCTGGGCGCTGCGCCCGCGGCTGGACGCCGGCGTGCCCGACACGGGGCCCTGGTCGCGCGCCGCCGATGGCGCCGCGGCGCCGCGCCACGCCTGGGACCGCATCGCCTCGCGCCTGGTCGACCTCGTGCGCCTGGCCGCCGATCCCGCGCGCCTGGCGCATGGCGCGCTGTCGCCGGCACCCGGCGTCGGCCTGGCCTGGGCCGAGACCGCACGCGGGCTGCTGGTGCACCGCGTGCGGGTCGAACCCGCCGCCGCCGGCTGGCGCGTCGCCGACTACCGCGTGCTGGCGCCGACCGAGTGGAACTTCCACCCCGAGGGCGTGCTGGCGCGCACGTTGCAGGCGCTGGCCCCCGACGACGTCGCCGGAGCCGAACTGCTGGCCGACGCCTTCGACCCCTGCGTGCCGGTACGCTGCCGGCCGATGAACGAGGAAACCGCCGATGCATGAGATGAGCCTGGCCGGCGGCATCGTGCGCATCGTCGAGGACTGCGCCGAACGCGAAGCCTTCGAGCGGGTCACCGTGCTGCGCCTGTCGGCCCCGGCGCTGGCCGGCGTCGAGGTGCGTGCGCTGCGGTTCGCGCTCGAAGCGATGGCGCCGGGCACCAGGCTGGCCGGCGCACGCATCGAGATCGACGAGCCGCCCGGCCAGGCCTGGTGCCTGGACTGCGGCACCGGCGTCGAGATCGCCGCGCGTGGCGATGCCTGCCCGCTGTGCGGCGGCTACAAGCTGCAAGTCACCGGAGGCACCGAGTTGAAGGTCGTGGACCTCATCGTGGCCTGAACAACGAAGGAGAGACGGATGTGTGTCGTGTGTGGCTGCTCGGGCGAGCATCCTGAAGGCCGGACGGCCGCCGCCGCGCCGAACGGCGACCTGGACTTCGGCGCCAACGCCGCGCGCGTCTCGGTGCCGGGGCTGAGCGCCGAACGCGCGATCAAGCTGGAAGCCGACGTGCTCGGCGCCAACGACCGCGTCGCGGCGCGCAACCGCGCGCACTTCGTCGCCCACGGCGTCACGGCGCTGAACCTGGTGTCCAGCCCGGGCTCGGGCAAGACGACGCTGCTGTGCGCGACGATAGCGGCGCTGCGCCGGCGCGCGCCCGGCGTCGAGGTCGCGGTCATCGAAGGCGACCAGCAGACCTCGAACGACGCCGACCGCATCCGCGCCACCGGCGCGCCGGCGGTGCAGGTCAACACCGGCAAGGGCTGCCACCTCGACGCACCGATGGTCGCCGCGGCCTTCGAGCGCCTGCCGCTGCACCACCATCACGACCACCACGACCATCACGAGCACGGTCACCACCATCACGACGACGACCACGGCCACGCCCACGCCGAGCGCCTGCTGTTCATCGAGAACGTCGGCAACCTCGTCTGCCCGGCGCTGTGGGACCTGGGCGAAGCGGCCAAGGTGGCCATCCTCTCGGTCACCGAAGGCGAGGACAAGCCGCTGAAGTACCCCGACATGTTCGCCGCCGCACGGCTGATGGTGCTCAACAAGATCGACCTGCTGCCGCACCTGGACTTCGACGTGCAGCGCTGCATCGAATACGCGCGCCGCGTGAACCCGGCGATCGAGGTGCTGCAGGTCTCGGCGCGCAGCGGCGAAGGGCTGGACGCCTGGCTGTCCTGGCTGCTGCACCTGGCGCCGCAACCGGCGCTGCCGGCCGCGGCCGACGGCGAGACCGCGCTGAAGGAACGCATCGCCGCGCTGGAAGCCCAGGTGCGCGCACTCGGCGGGCAGCCCGGATGAGCTGCGTCCTGGCCACAGGGGCGTTCTTGAAGAACGTCGCCGGGCTCTCGGTCGACGGCCGCTTCACGGCCTCGGCGATGCACGGCGACCTGGGCACGCCCGAGGCCTGCGTCGCGCTCGAAGCCTCGGTCAGTGCGCTGCTGGACAGCGTGCACGGCCGCGTCGACGCCGTCGCGCACGACCTGCACCCCGACTTCCACAGCACACGCCTCGCGCTGGCGCTGGCCGCCGAACTCGGCGTGCCGGCGATCGGCGTGCAGCACCACGCCGCGCACGTCGCCGCGGTGACGGCCGAACACGGCCTGGACGCGCCGGTGATCGGCCTCGCGCTCGACGGTTTCGGCCTCGGCGACGACGGCGGCGCCTGGGGCGGCGAAGTGCTGTTGCTGGACGGCGCGCGCCACCGCCGCCTCGGCCGGCTGCTGCCGCTGGCGCTGCCCGGCGGCGACCGCGCGGCGCAGGAGCCCTGGCGCATGGCCGCCGCGGCGCTGCACGCGCTGGGCCGGTGCGCCGAGATCGAGGAGCGCCTGGGCCCGGTCGTCGGCGAGACCGCCGCACGCGCCGTTTTCGGCCTGCTCAAGCGTGGCTTGAACTGCCCGCCGACGAGCAGCGCCGGCCGCTGGTTCGACGCCGCCGCCGGGCTGCTGGGCGTGTCGGTGCGCCAGGCGCACGAAGCCGAGGCCGCGATGGCGCTCGAAGGCCTGGCCGCCGCCTACGGCGACGACGGCGAGACCGTCGCCGCCGTCGTGCAGGACGGCGTGGTCGACCTGCGCCCGGTCGCCGCGCGCCTGGTCGAGCTCGGCGCCGAAGGTCAGGCCGCACGCGGCGCGGCGCTGTTCCACCGCGCGCTGGCCGACGGCCTGGTCGAGGCCGCCGCCGCGGCCTGCGCCGCCCACGGCCTGCGCCGCGTCGCGCTGGCCGGCGGCTGCTTCTTCAACCGCGTGCTGTCGGCCCGGATCGAGGCCGGGCTGGCCGCACGCGACCTCGAAGCGCTGCGCCCCGCCGCGCTCGCCGACTGCGGCGACGCCGGCCTGGCGCGTGGCCAGTGCCGCATCGCCGAACACCGGCTGGCCGAACTCCCGGAGACCGCCTGATGTGCCTCGCCCTGCCCGCCCTCGTCGTCGAACGCCGCGACGGCGACGAGGCCCTCGTCGAGCTCGGCGGCGTGCGCAAGAGCGTCTCGCTGGCGCTGGTGCCCGCCGCCGCCGTCGGCGACTACGTCGTCGTGCACGTCGGTTTCGCGATCGGCCTGCTCGACCCCGAGGAAGCGGCGCGCACGCTGGCGCTGTTCGCCGAAGCCGCGCAGGCCGCCCGATGAGGTACGTCGACGAGTTCCGCGACGGCGACACCGCGCGCCACCTGGCCGAACGCATCGCCGCCGAAGCCGACCCGGCGCGGCGCTACGCCTTCATGGAGTTCTGCGGCGGCCACACGCACGCCATCGCACGCTATGGCGTCGCGTCGCTGCTGCCGGCCAACGTGCGCATGATCCACGGCCCCGGCTGCCCGGTCTGCGTGCTGCCGATCGGCCGTGTCGATCAGGCGATCACGCTGGCGCTGGAGCACGGCGCCATCGTCTGCACCTACGGCGACACGATGCGTGTGCCGGCCTCCGGCGGCCTGTCGCTGTTGAAGGCCAAGGCGCGCGGCGGCGACATCCGCATGGTCTATTCGGCCGCCGATGCGCTGAAGCTGGCGCGCCAGAACCCGGCGCGCGAGGTCGTGTTCTTCGCCATCGGCTTCGAGACGACGACGCCGCCGACGGCGCTGGTGCTGCGCCAGGCCGCGGCCGAGGACCTGGCCAACTTCAGCGTGCTCTGCTGCCACGTGCTGACGCCGGCGGCGATCACCCACGTGCTGAACTCGCCCGAGGTCGCGCAATGGGGCACGGTGCCGCTGGACGGCTTCGTCGGCCCGGCACACGTCAGCATCGTCATCGGCTCGGCGCCGTACGAGCCGTTTGCTGCCGCCTACCGCAAGCCGGTCGTCATCGCCGGCTTCGAGCCGCTGGACGTGATGCAGGCCATCCTGATGCTGGTGCGCCAGGTCAACGACGGCCGAGCCGAGGTCGAGAACGAGTTCGTGCGCGCCGTCGGCCGCGACGGCAACGCCGCGGCGATCGCGGCGATGGACCAGGTCTTCGAACACCGCGAATCCTTCGAGTGGCGCGGCCTGGGCACGGTGCCCGACAGCGCGCTGCGCCTGCGCCCCGCCTACGCACGTTTCGACGCCGAGCAGCGCTTCGCGCTGACCTACCAGCCGGTGCCCGACCACAAACGCTGCGAGTGCGGCGCCATCCTGCGCGGCGTGAAGACGCCGTCGGACTGCGCGCTGTTCGGCACCGTCTGCACGCCCGACAACCCGATGGGCTCGTGCATGGTCTCGTCCGAAGGCGCCTGCGCCGCGCATTACGCGTATGGACGGTTCAAGGACATCCCCGTCGTCGCCGCATGAAGACCGATTACCAACGCCCGATCGACTGGCGCCAGGGCCGCGTCGACCTCAACCACGGCGCCGGCGGGCGCGCCGCCGCGCAACTCGTCGACGAACTTTTCGCACGCGCCTTCGACAACGAATGGCTGCGCCAGGGCGACGACGGCGCAGCGCTGCCGGCGCTGGCGCCCGGTCACCGCCTGGTGATGGCCACCGACGGCCACGTGATCTCGCCGCTGTTCTTCCCCGGCGGCGACATCGGCGGCCTGGCGGTGCACGGCACCGTCAACGACGTCGCGATGCTGGGCGCCACGCCGCTGTACCTGGCGGCCAGCTTCATCCTCGAAGAAGGCTTCGCGCTCGCCGAGCTGAAGACCATCGTGGAATCGATGGCCGCCGCGGCGCGCGAGGCCGGCGTCGCCATCGTCACCGGCGACACCAAGGTCGTCGAACGCGGCAAGGGCGACGGCGTCTTCATCACGACGACCGGCGTCGGCGCGCTGCCGCCCGGGCGTTCGATCGGCGGCGCCCACGCGCGGCCGGGCGACGTCGTGCTGCTGTCGGGCACGATCGGCGAACACGGCGTCGCGGTGCTGTCGCAGCGTGAGTCGCTGGAGTTCGAGACGCGCATCGTCTCCGACACCGCGGCGCTGAACGGCCTGGTCGCGGCGATGCTGGCCGCGGTGCCCGAAGGCGCGGTGCGCACGCTGCGCGACCCGACACGCGGCGGCGTCGCGACCACGCTCAACGAGATCGCGCGCCAGTCGGGCGTCGGCCTGCACCTGGACGAGGCGGCGATCCCGATGCAGGCCCAGGTCGCCGCAGCCTGCGAGCTGCTGGGGCTGGACCCGCTGTACGTCGCCAACGAAGGCAAGCTGCTGGCCGTCGCCGCGCCCGAACACGCCGAGGCGCTGCTGGCGGCGATGCGCGCCCACCCGCGCGGCCGCGACGCCGCGGTCATCGGCCGCGTCGTCGCCGACGAACGCCGCTTCGTGCAGATGACGACGCGGCTGGGCGGGCGGCGCATCGTCGACTGGCTGTCCGGTGAGCAACTTCCCAGGATCTGCTGAGCCGCCGAGCGCCTCGATCGGCTGCGGAAAACGCGTAAGGCGGGCGCAGCCCCGGGCCGCTAGCATGGCCGCTTGCCGCCACCCCGGGCGGACGACCGCCCGCCGATGAACGCCCCCGACTCCGATTTCGCCGCGGCCCGCGCCCTGGGTTCCGCCGGCCGCGAACTGCCCTGGGTGCTGGTCGTCGACGACGAGCAGCGCTCGCAGGAGGCGATGCGGCGCACGCTGGACGAGGAGTTCCGCGTGCTCACCGCGCCCGACGCCGAAGCCGCACGCGGCATGCTCGAGCGCCACGCGATCCAGGTCGTGCTCTGCGACCAGCGCATGCCGGGGCTGACCGGCGTCGAGTTCTTCAAGCAGATCCGCGAGACCTGGCCCGACGTCGTGCGCATCCTCGTCTCGGGCTACACCGACAGCCAGGACATCATCGCCGGCGTCAACGAAGCCGGCATCTTCCAGTACGTGCTCAAGCCCTGGACGCCCGACCACCTGCTCACCACCGTGCGCAGCGCCGTCGAGGCCAGCCGGCTGCAGCACGGCCTGCAGCGCCTGGAACTCGACCTGCGCGCCGGCCCGCGTGCGCTGCAGCAGCGCCGCGACGCCACGCTGCGCGAGGTGCGCCGCGCCTACGACTTCGACCGCATCGTGCGCGCGCCGGGCAGCCCGCTGGACGGCGTCTGCGCGATGGCCGAACGTGTCGCACGCTACGACCTGTCGGCGCTGATCCTCGGCGAGTCCGGCACCGGCAAGGAACTGCTGGCGCGTGCGATCCACTGCGCCTCGCCACGTGTTGCCGGGCCCTTCGTCGTCGTCAACTGCGGCGCCGTGCCCGACACGCTGCTGGAGACCGAGCTTTTCGGCCACAAACGCGGTTCGTTCACCGGCGCCGTCGAAGACCGCATCGGCCTGTTCCAGCAGGCCGACGGCGGCACCATCTTCCTCGACGAGGTCGGCGACACCTCGGCGGCGTTCCAGGTCAAGCTGCTGCGCGTGCTGCAGGAAGGCGAGGTGCGGCCGGTGGGCTCGTCGCGCACGCTGCCGGTGGACGTGCGCGTGATCGCCGCGACCCACCGCGACCTCGAGGCCGCGGTGCGCGCCGGCAGCTTCCGCGAGGACCTGTACTACCGCATCGCCGGCGTCTCGCTGGAGCTGCCGCCGCTGCGCGAGCGCCCGGGCGACGTCATCGCCATCGCCGAGCAGCTGCTGGCCGACGTCTCGGCCGAACTCGGCCGCCCGGCCAGCGGCCTGGACGACGACTGCCGCGCCGTGCTGATGGGCTACCCCTGGCCGGGCAACGTGCGCGAACTGCGCAACGAGCTGGCGCGCGCGCTGGCGCTCAGCGACGAGCTGCGCCTGCCGGCGCGTGCGCTGTCGCGCCGGCTGCTGCAGGGCCAGACCGGCGCCGCCGCGTCGACCACCGCCGCCGCGCTGCCAGCCGCCGGGCGGCTGCAGGACCGGCTAGCCGCCGTCGAGGCGATGATCCTGCGCGAGACCATGCTGCGCCTGCAGTGGAACAAGACCCAGGCCGCCGCCGAGCTGGGCCTGTCGCGCATGGGCCTGCGCGCCAAGCTGCAGCGCTTCGGCCTGGAGTCGCCGCCGTGAGCGCGCCGCTGGACCTGCTCTGGCTGCAGAGCGGCGGCTGCGGCGGCTGCAGCATGTCGCTGCTGTGCGCCGACACGCCCGACTTCCCGGCGCTGCTGGCCGACGCCGGCATCCGCCTGCTCTGGCACCCGTCGCTGTCGCGCGCCAGCGGCGACGAGGTCACGGCGCTGCTCGACGAGATCGCCAACGGCCGCCGGCCGCTGGACGTGCTGGTCGTCGAAGGCGCGCTGCTGCGCGGCCCCAACGGCAGCGGGCGCTTCCACCTGCTGGCCGGCACCGGCGTGCCGATGGTCTCCTGGGTGCGCCGGCTGGCCGCGCAGGCGCGCCACGTCGTCGCGGTCGGCAGCTGCGCCGCCTGGGGCGGCGTGACCGCCGCCGGCGCCAACCCGACCGAAGCCTGCGGCCTGCAGTACGAGGACGACCTGGCCGGCGGCCTGCTCGGCGCCGGGTTCCGCGCCGCCGGCGGGCTGCCGGTGCTCAACATCGCCGGCTGCCCGACGCACCCGGGCTGGGTGCTGGAGACGCTGATGGCGCTGGCCGACGGCTCGCTGGCCGCCGCCGACCTCGACGCGCTGCAGCGCCCGCGTTTCTACGCCGACCAGCTGGTGCACCACGGCTGCACGCGCAACGAGTACTACGAGTTCAAGGCCAGCGCCGAACGGCCGTCCGACCTCGGCTGCATGATGGAGCACCTGGGCTGCAAAGGCACCCAGGCACACGCCGACTGCAACACCCGGCTGTGGAACGGCGAAGGCTCGTGCACGCGCGGCGGCTACGCCTGCATCAGCTGCACCGAACCCGGCTTCCAGGAGCCGGGCCACGCCTTCGACACCACGCCCAAACTCGCCGGCATCCCGATCGGCCTGCCGACCGACATGCCCAAGGCCTGGTTCGTCGCGCTGTCCTCGCTGGCCAAGAGCGCGACGCCGCGGCGCGTGAAGCACAACGCCGTGGCCGACCACGTCGTCGTGCCGCCGGCGATCCGGCGCACGCGGCGGTGAGCGCGCCGCACAGAATCGCCGCATGAGCCGTCTGATCGTCGGGCCCTTCAACCGCGTGGAGGGCGACCTGGAAGTGCGGCTGGACGTCGCCGAGGGCCGCGTCGCGTCGGCCCAGGTGGTGTCGCCGATGTACCGCGGCTTCGAGCAGATGCTGGTCGGCCGCCCGGCGATGGACGCACTGGTCATCGTGCCGCGCATCTGCGGCATCTGCTCGGTGTCGCAGTCGGTCGCCGCGGCGCGTGCGCTGGCCGCCGCCGCCGGCGTCACGCCGCCGCCCAACGGCGTGCACACCACCAACCTGATGCTGGGCACCGAGAACGCGGCCGACCACCTGTCGCACTTCTACCTGTTCTTCATGCCCGACTTCACGCGGCCGGCCTACGCCGCGCGGCCGTGGTTCGCCGAGGCCGAGCGGCGTTTCGCCGCGCTCGCCGGCGTGCAGGCACGCAAGGCGCTGGCCGCGCGCCAGCGCTGGTTCGAGCTGCTGGGCACGCTGGGCGGCAAGTGGCCGCACACGCAGAGCATCCAGCCCGGCGGCAGCTCGCGTGCGATCGAGGCCTCCGAACGCCTGCGGCTGCTGGCGCGTGTGCGCGAGTTCCGCGCCTTCCTGGAGCAGGAGCTGTTCGGCGCGCCGCTGGAAGAGCTGCTGGCGCTGCGCGACGAAGCCGCGCTGGAGCACTGGCGTGCAGCAGCGCCGGGGCGCGGTGACTTCCGGCTCTGGCTGGAGATCGCGTCGGACCTCGGGCTGGCGGCGCTGGGCCCAGGCCCCGGCCGGCTGCTGGGCTACGGCGGCTTCGTGCAGCCCGACGGCGGCCACGTCTTCCCGCCCGGCGTCTGGGAAGACGGCCGCATCGCAGCGCTGGACCTGGCGACGATCACCGAGGATGCGACCCACGCCTGGCTGGCCGACGCGCCCGAAGGCGCGCTGCACCCCAGCGTCGGCCTGACGCGGCCCGATGCCGACAAGCCCGGCGGCTACACCTGGAACAAGGCGCCGCGCCTGGCCGGCCGGGTCGTCGAGACCGGCGCGCTGGCGCGGCAGCTGCTCGCCGGCCAGCCGCTGGTGACGGACTTCGTCGCGCGCCACGGCTGCGGCGTCGCGGCACGCGTGCTGGCGCGGCTGGTGGAGCTGGCGCGGCTGCCGGGGCTGATGGAGCAGGCGCTCGCCGCGATCGTGCCGCGCGAGCCGTTCCACGTCGCGACGCGGCTGCCCGACGAGGCCGAAGGCTGCGGCCTCACCGAAGCCGCGCGCGGCGCGCTCGGCCACTGGCTGCGGCTGGAGCGCGGGCGCATCGCCAGCTGGCAGATCGTCGCGCCGACGAGCTGGAACTTCTCGCCGCGCGACGCGGCCGGCGTGCCCGGCGCGCTGGAAGCGGCGCTGGTCGGCGCGCCGGTCTCAACCGGCGAGACGACGCCGGTCGCGGTTCAGCACGTCGTGCGTTCGTTCGACCCGTGCATGGTCTGCACGGTCCATTGATGAAGAACGCTCAGGCTGCGGCCGCGCTGCCCTGCACCGCCTTGGCGTGCCAGTCGCGCAGCTGCTGCAGGCGCACGCCTTCGAGGCTGGGCAGGTCGCCGACGGTGCCGGGGATCGTCGCGGTGCCGGTGTAGCGGCTGCGCACCAGCAGCACCGGCACGCCGGCGGCCACCGCGGCCTCGACGCCCATGCGCGAGTCCTCGATCGCCAGGCATTCGTGCGGCGCCAGGCGCATGCGCTCCAGCACCCAGCGGTAGATGTCCGGCGCCGGCTTCTTCTTCGGCACCGCGTCGCCGGCGCCGACGATCTCGAACAGCCGGTGGCCGCGGCCGCCCAGTGTCACGTCGATCAGCTGGGTGACGTTGGCCGGCGTCGTGGTCGTCGCGATCGCCTGGCGCAGGCCGGCGGCCTGGGCGTCGTCGAGCAGGCGTGCCACGCCGGGGCGAAAACCCACCGCACGGCGGGTCAGCAGGTCGACGTAGATCGCGGTCTTGCGTTCATGCAGCCGGGTCATGCGCGCGGCCGCGTCGGGGGCCGCGGCGGCGGCCGGGTCCACGCGTTCGAGCCAGGCCAACAGCCGCTCCTTGCCGCCGGTGACCTTCAGCAGGTCGCCGTAGAGCTCGCTGTCCCAGCGCCAGCGCAGGCCGGCTTCCTTGAACGCCAGGTTGAAGGCGACCCGGTGCCCATGGTCTTCGGTTTCGGCCAGCGTGCCGTCAACGTCCCAGAGCAGCGCCTTCAAGGTCATGGTGATTCCTCGTCTCGCGTCAGCCGCGGGCACGAACCAGCCGGGAGGCCTGCCCGGCGCAGCCGAAGGCCTCGAAGCGGTCCCGGCAGATGTCGCGCGCGGCCGCGGTTGCGGCCTTCAAAAACGCACGAGGATCGAACTCTTCGGGTTTCTCCGCCATGACTTTTCTCATGGCCCCGGTCATCGCGAGGCGGATGTCGGTGTCGATGTTGATCTTGCGCACGCCGTGGCGGATGCCGCGCACGATTTCTTCGACCGGCACGCCGTAGGTCTCGCGGATCGCGCCGCCGTGCTGGCGGATGATCTGCAGCCACTCCTGCGGCACGCTGGAGCTGCCGTGCATCACGAGGTGGGTGTTCGGGATGCGGGCGTGGATCGCGGCGATGCGCTCGATCGCCAGGATGTCGCCGGTGGGCTGGCGCGTGAACTTGTAGGCGCCGTGGCTGGTGCCGATGGCGATCGCCAGCGCGTCGACGCCGGTGCGGGCGACGAAGTCGGCGGCCTGCTCGGGGTCGGTCAGCAGCTGCGAGTGGTCGAGCACACCTTCGGCGCCGACACCATCCTCCTCGCCGGCGGTGCCGGTCTCCAGCGAGCCCAGGCAGCCGAGCTCGCCTTCGACGCTGACACCGACGGCGCGTGCGATCTCGACGACGCGGCGCGTGACCTCGACGTTGTAGTCGTAGCTCGCCGGCGTCTTCTGGTCCTCGCGCAGCGAGCCGTCCATCATCACGCTGGTGAAGCCCGAGCGGATGGCCTGCACGCAGACCGCCGGCGAGGCGCCGTGGTCCTGGTGCAGGCAGATCGGCGTCGCCGGGTACTGCTCGACGGCGGCCTCGACCAGCTTGCGCAGGAAAGGCTCGCCGGCGTATTTGCGCGCCCCGGCGCTGGCCTGCAGGATCACCGGCGCGTCGCAGGCCTGGGCGGCCTGCAGGATCGCCTGGATCTGCTCCATGTTGTTGACGTTGAAGGCGGGCACGCCGTAATCGTGTTCGGCGGCATGGTCGAGCAGCGGGCGCAGCGCGATGAGGGGCATGGTGACTCCTGCGTCGTAAAGGCAACGGGGGTGCCGGCGCGCAGGTCGCCGGCGGCGGGATCAGTGGATGGACTGCCGGTCCGCACCACCGGCCAGCGCCTGCGGATCGAGCTCCGCGAGCGTGGCGACGAAGGCATCGGGGCGGTCGGCGCCGGCGAACTCGCCGGCCGGGTAGCCGTGGCCGACGACCCAGGCGCGCAGGCCGGCGGCACGCGCGGTGCGCACGTCGGTGACCGAGTCGCCGAGCAGCGCCGCTTCCTCGGCCGGCACGTCCAGCGCGGCCAGCGCGTGCCCGGCCACCGCCGGATCGGGTTTGCGCACCGCCAGCGAGTCGCCGGCGACGAGCAGGTCGAACAGGTCGGCGATGTCGTGCCGCGCCAGCAGGCGATGCGCGAACACCTGCTCCTTGTTCGTCAGCAGCGCCAGGCGCACGCCGTCGTCGGACAGGCGCTGCAGCAGCTCGCGCGCACCCGGGAACAGCGTGCTGTGCAGGCCGCAGATCTCGCCGTAGACGAGCGAGAAGTGCTGCCAGACGGCCTCGCTGACCGGGCCGCCGAAGGCCTTCTCCAGCAGCGCGCGCGCGCCGTCGCCGATCCAGCCGCGTACCGTCTCCTCGTCCACAGTCTCGCGCTGCCAGGCGCGCAAGGTGGCGTTGAGCGCCAGCGCCAGCTCGGGCGCGGTGTCGACGAGGGTGCCGTCGAGGTCGATCAGCAGGGCGCGCAGCATGGAGGGCTCCTTCGAGAAGGACGTCAGCCGAGCAGGCCGCGCACGGCCTCGGCCACCCGTTCGGCGGTGATGCCGAAGTACTGGTAGAGCGTCGGTGCCGGCGCCGATTCGCCGAAGCTGGCGATGCCGACGACCGCACCACGGCGGCCGACGTACTTGCGCCAGAAGTCCGGGTGCGCGGCCTCGACCGCCACCGCCGGCAGATCCGGCGGCAGCACCGCGTCAACGTAGGCCGCGTCCTGGCGGTCGAAGACCGAGGTGCTCGGCATCGAGACCACACGCACCGGCACGCCCTCGGCCGCCAGCGCCGCCTGGGCCTGCAGCGCCAGCTGCAGCTCGCTGCCGGTGCCGATGATCACGGCACGTGCGCCGGCGGCGTCTGCGAGCACATAGCCGCCGCGTGCGATCTCGGCCAGGCGGCTGGCGTCGGCCGCCGGTGCCAGGTTCTGGCGCGACAGCGCCAGCGCCGTCGGGCCGTCGCGGCGTTCGATCGCGCTCGCCCAGGCGACCGCGGTCTCGGCAGTATCGGCCGGGCGCCAGACGTCCAGCCCCGGGATCAGGCGCAGCGAGGGCACGTGCTCGACGCTCTGGTGCGTCGGGCCGTCCTCGCCCAGGCCGATCGAGTCGTGCGTGAAGACGTGGATCACACGCTGCTTCATCAGCGCGGCCATGCGCACCGCGTTGCGGCTGTAGTCGCTGAAGGTCAGGAAGGTGCCGCCGTAGGGGATGAAGCCGCCGTGCAGCGCCATGCCGTTGAGTGCGGCGGCCATGCCGAACTCGCGCACGCCCCAGCTCAGGTGGTTGCCCGGCCGGTCGCGGCCGGCGACGACGCAGCCCTTGAAGTTGGTCAGGTTGGAGCCCGTCAGGTCGGCCGAACCGCCGAAGATCTCGGGCAGCAGCGGCGCCAGCGCGTCCAGCGCCAGCTGGCTGGCCTTGCGCGTGGCGACGGTGCCGGCCGAAGCGGCGAGCCGGGCGACGGCTTCGGCGGCACGTTCGGCGTAGCCGGCCGGCAGCTCGCCGGCCATGCGGCGTTCGAACTCGGCAGCCTGCTCCGGGTATTCGGCACGGTAGGCGGCCAGGCGCTGGTTCCAGCCGGCGTGTGCGGCGGCGCCGCGTTCATGCTGGTCCCAGGCGGCACGCAGCTCGTCGGGGATCTCGAACGGGCCCCAGGGCCAGTCCAGCGCCTGGCGCATCGCCGCGACCTCGGCGGTGCCCAGCGGCGCGCCGTGCACGTCGTGGCCGCCGGCCTTGTTCGGCGCGCCCTTGCCGATCGTCGTCCTGCAGACGATGAGCGTCGGCTTGCCGTCGGCGGCGTCGCCCTGGGCACGCGCCTCGGCCATCGCGGCGTCGAGCGCGGCGGCGTCGTGGCCGTCGATCGGGCCGATGACGTGCCAGCCGTAGGCGCGGAACCGCGCCGGCGTGTCGTCGGTGAACCAGCCGTCGACGTGGCCGTCGATCGAGATGCCGTTGTCGTCGTACAGCGCGACCAGCTTGGACAGGCGCAGCGTGCCGGCGAGCGAGCAGGCCTCGTGGCTGATGCCTTCCATCAGGCAGCCGTCGCCGTGGAAGACCCAGGTGCGGTGGTCGACGAGGGTGTGGCCGGGGCGGTTGAACTCGGCGGCCAGCAGCTTCTCGGCCAGCGCCATGCCGACGGCGTTGGCCAGGCCCTGGCCCAGCGGGCCGGTCGTGGTCTCGACGCCCGGCGTGACGCCGACCTCGGGGTGGCCGGCGGTCTTGCTGTGCAGCTGGCGGAAACGCTTCAGCTCGTCCAGCGACAGCTCGTAGCCGCTGAGGTGCAGCAGGCCGTAGAT
>NZ_SLXD01000017.1 GCF_004340905.1 Rubrivivax gelatinosus | reverse complement strand
AACGACTCGGCCAAGATGGCCACCGACAAGGGCGTCATCCAGGGCTACTGCGGCGTGGCGACGGTGGACGCCGAGCACCAGGTCATCGTCGACGCGCAGGCCCACGGCACCGGCTCGGAGCAGGCGCTGCTGCTGCCGGCGGTGCGCGCCGCGCAGGCGCACATGAGCGCGGACACCGTCGTCACCGCCGACGCGGGCTACCACTCGGAGAGCAACCTGAAGACGCTGGCCGAGATGGGCGTCAACGCCGTCATCGCCGACAACCAGCGCCGCCAGCGCGACCCGCGGCTGGTCGACCAAGCCAAGCACCGCAAGGTGCCCGACCCGCTGCACGACAAGACCCGCAAGACGAGCAAGACCGTGCTCTTCGGCCCGAGGACTTCCGGCACGATGCGCTGCGCCGCTGCTGCAGCTGTCCGGCCGGGCACACGGCGCAAGGCGGCCACGAGGCGCAGCAGCGCGGGTACGTGTCGCTGCGCTACCGCTTCCAGGCCGCGCAGTGCGGGCCGTGTGCGCTGCGCGGCCAGTGCCTCAGAAAACCCGAGACGACCGCAGCGCGGCAGGTGGCGTTCTTCCAGGCCAACACCGGCAGCGCGCACCCGTACACCCAGCGCATGCGCGCGCTCATCGACAGCGAGGCCGGGCGCGAGCTGTACGACCGCCGCATGGGCACGGTGGAGCCCGTCTTCGCCAACCTGCGCCACAACAAGGGGCTGCGGCGCTTCACGCTGCGCGGGCAGACCAAGGTCGACGCCCAGTTCAAGCTCTTCTGCCTGGTGCACAACATCGAGAAGTTGGCCAAGGCGGGGTACGGGATGGGGTGATGGCCCCGGTGTGAGGGCTTGCGGGGCCTGCCGGCCGCATCCGCCGCGTTAACCGGCCTGCCGCGTCGATTTCGGGCGCTCGATCGCGAAAACAGTTCCGCCCAATGAAACGGCGCCCGAAGTGGGCGCCGTGTCGTGTTCGGGGCTGCAAAACAGGGTTTTGCTACAGCCTCAACGTTTGAATTCACCGGTCTTGCGCAGCTTCATGCGCAAGGTCCGGCGGAATGCCGGGTTGGGCTAGGCTTGAAGAGATGTTGCTCAAGTATTTCGCAACAACGAGCTGTGAACAAACTCTTCTTCTCCGGGCTATTTTGGTAGATACCCTTGAATGATTGTTGCATCGCTTCGCGACAGCTTTCTCGCCCGAAAGTTCTAGAGCTAATAAACCGAAAACCGCCCCCACGTTGCTGAGCGATCGACAGCGTATATATCTCCTTTGTGAAATCCATGCTATTTAAAGGCAACGCCAAGCGATAGCCGCTGTCGATGGTTAGATCCGAAAACACCACAAGCCGTTCGGCGTCAGTTATATCTGGACAGGGAACCATCAGTGTCCCGAATTTCTTCGAAAAGGAGACAACTTCACCAAAGCTGATCCCGTGCTTCATTATGTTCTGGCCGTTCTTCGGCGGATCAAATTCGTATAAATCAGATTTTGAGTATGCATGCTCAATTGCCTGGACCGCGAAATACTGGTCTGGAAATATCTTCTTTAAGCAAAATAGGTGAATATCCAGGGCCACAAAATGCTCAACGTCTTTAGTGCCATTGATCACGTCAACAAGTACCTCGGCTCGATCCGTTGACAGCTCCAACTTTTTACGATGCGCTCTGACGTCGATCTGGTTTAGTTGTTCAAGCTGCGGCCGCAGTGAGAGCGGTATCTCTGGGAACCTGTCCATCAGCTACCCACCTTCAGACTTGTCGATACATAGGCCCAACGTTCGAGCTGAGCCGCGCGCGGAGGCAGGCAGCGTAAGCCCGGGCTGAGACAATGTACGGAGTACCTCAGCCCGGGCTTACGCTGCCTGCCGTAGCGCGTCGGCTCGAGCGAGGGGTTTGGCTTCACTCGCTTGGCGCCGGCTTGAATCTTTCGAGCCGAGAAATTGCGTTGTTGATGTGTGGATCCACTATCCATTGCAGTGACATGGAGCTCACTTTTCCTGCTCGTACGGCGACTTCTTGGCGAAGCAAGCTGCCAACTTCAATGAGCCAGCCAAGCTCTGGCAGCAGTTCAGGATTGAACTGGTCAAAGCTATAGCGCTCCTTGAAAGTGTAGGCCACTGTTCTCCGGTTCTCGGGCGTTGTCGCCAGCAGGCGCCCTATGAAGTCTATCGGTGGAACGAAGTGGAGAATCGCCGTCTTGTAGTATCGGTTCTCTGCGTCGTTGTTGAGAACAAGGCGACGATAGAAGAGGTTTGTGTCAGTGTCGACCAGCGAGAGCAGCGCATTAGCTTGAGCAGGAAGACTTGCCTGCAAAGCGCTGCGACGACGCTCGTCGATGTATTCAAGGAAGTCCTGAAAAGCGTTGTCCTCCATACTGGCAAACCCAAGGCCGGCGTAAGAGTCCCGCTCAAAAGGCGACGGGCGCATGTTGGGTTCGATCATCGGTATCTCGCCACTCGCCAAGAGTTCGCTGACGTACTCCCTTGCCGACGTAACGACCTCCTCAACGGAGCGGCTGTAGATGCCGTGCTTGGCGTATCGGATCAGTAGGCCGGTGACATGGATGACTTCGCCAAGATTTCTGTAAGACCGGGCTGCCCACTCAGCGTCGACAGTAGCCAAGACACTTGCAAAATCATCGTCACTGAGGTTGGCGCCGTACCACAGCTTGACCCAGGTTGGCTGATTCTTGTCTTGGAAGTACTTGCTTTTCAGAAGCGACGCATTGAGTTCGGCTCGGGGTACCGAGCCGGTAGAGAAGATTGCCACCAAGACAGGCTGCTGGACGAGCGATGTGTACAGATTCAACCCTGAGTATTTTGCGCGGATGTCGTGGAAGTGTTGGTCGGGATCAGGCTCGTTGTTGTTCCGTCGCAGGTAGAGGCCCCAGTGGTCTTGCAGCTTTTCAACCTCGGATGGCTTGATCGCCCCGCTGTGCACCTCAAACGAATAAGCCAGAAACAGCGCAAGCAAGTCTTTTAGGAGCTCATCTGACTGTAGGACTGAAGGTTCCAAGGATTGAAGGAGTCTATCGAAATCCCACAGTGCGTGGCGAACCAATCGAAGGTTTTTATACTTCGAGCACTCGTAGACTTGCGTGATCAGTGGAAAGTTGGACCGAACAACCTGCTGCGCTCGTATGCTTGGCAAGTCCGCAGCGAAGTGCTCAAGAGCCAAGCCCACCTCGGGAATGACTTCAAATGTTCTTCCTATCAGCTTTTCTTTGATCCGAGCATAACCCGCAGCAGTGCCGGAAGCAGTTTTGAGAAGCTCCACCTCGTTTGCGATGAGTATGGCTTTTATTCCACCGTGCTCGATGAACTGGTTGACATAGCCCAGGAGGTCCGCAATTGGGATCGAGCATCGCTCCAGATCGTCGAGCACCAGTATTTTGGTCGCGTCAAGCGAGATTCGTTCAAGAAGCTTTTCAGCGGGCAGTCCGCCTGAGATGCTTCCGTCCGACTTTCCATCGCCATCAATATCGAAGTTGAGAGAGGTCTTAAGGACGCCGCGCGCAAGTCGATGCAGTACTCTGACCGGCTTTGAGCCAAGCACAGGGTGAAGCAGCCTGAAGAACTCTGACTCGATATCGTCGAAGGACTGCACCCCATACAGACTTAAGTAGAGTACCCGCTTAGGTTGATTTAAGTGAGTCTTGACAAAGTCCTTTATGAACCACGTCTTGCCACTTCCCCACAAGCCAACAAGCAAGACAGCGTACTGAGGCTCCTTTGGAAGACCGCAGTAGTAGTCTAGGAACTCGCGGATGTGCTGGTTGTCACTCATCGATGTTGGGGTTTATTGCAACGCTCAAACTTGCCGGCCGTTGCTTGTGAAGCCTAACGTTGCCGTTGACCGGCTGCCGCAGTCCGGTTGAACGGCTTGTTATGCAAAGCCCCAACGACGGAGCCGCGGTGGTTGTGCGCGGATGAAGGCACCGCGACACCCGCGATGACCGCACGCAGCAAGGGCGGCGGCGTTGGTCGTTACTGCGCGGCCGATGCATACCCGTGTTCCAGCGCCCCCACCGGCCCGCGGCCGTTACGGCAGCGCTCCTGGCTCGGCCGCGCCCCGCGGGCCGGCGCGCCGATGCTTGCGTACCCTGCCAGAGCCTGGCCGCCGCCTGGCGCCGCCGGCGGCCCGCCGAACTGAATCGAACTGGCCTTGAAATTAGCCGTTGCATAACTATTGTTATATGCAGCAACCAGACGCCGCATAACAAATCCAACGCTCGCGTAACAGACACCCTGGACGACAACTCAAGCCCTTGTCGCGCTTGAGATTTCCGTCGCCGTGCGATCCTCTCCGCAGGCGTAAAAAAGACGCCGAAAACGGCGTCGGTCGCGCACGATTCTGTGCCGCCCGATCATGGCCGCCAAGCCCACCGCCCGTCTTCGGGGGGAGGCCGCCAATCCGAGCGAACAAACCCCTCCCCGCCCTGCCGCGGACGCCGGGTGGCCGGTGGAGTGAAGTAGAGGAGGAGGCCCGGCGCAGCCGGGCCGGGGGACATGAACGGAACCGGCCACCCGGTGGCCGCGGCACGCGCAGGCGGTGGCGCACCCGGCCGGACGACGTCCGGCTCAACCAGCCAACAAGAATGGAGCGTCGACTGACGACGACGCCGACGCCGTCTCAGCAGCGGTGCCGACCGCGGTAGCCGTCCCCGCCAACGCGGCGGCAAGCGCGCCTCAAGCTCAGCGCTTGCGCCCCTTCGCCACAGAGCCCGGCTTTCCACCGCCGCCCACCGCCGGCCGCACACGCGCTGATCCGGCCGAAGCCGATGCCGACGACGACGCCGGCTTGCCACCAGCCCCCCGCCCCGGTGCCGCGCCCCGCGCAGCCCCGCCACCCGCCGCGCCAGCGGATGCCCCCCGCCCACACGGCAACCCCGCCCGCGGCGGCAGCCCCGTGTGCTGCGTCAGCACCGTGCCCTTGGACGGCGTGCTGTTCTTGCGCCGCGCGCTCTGGTAGCTGCCGTCGGTGGCGGGCTGGTAGGTCGGGATCAGGTGGTGCTTGCCGTTGCCGATCAGGTCGGCGCGGCCCATCTCCTTCAGCGCCTCGCGCAGCAGCGGCCAGTTGTTCGGGTCGTGCCAGCGCAAGAAGGCCTTGTGCAGCCGGCGGCGGCGTTCGCCGCGCACCACGTCCACACGTTCGCCGCGTTCGTCGCGGTGCACGCCCTTCAGCGGGTTCAGCCCCGAGTGGTACATCGCCGTCGCGGTGGCCATCGGGCTGGGGTAGAAAGTCTGCACCTGGTCGGCCTTGAAGCCGTTCTGCTTGAGCCACAGCGCGAGGTTCATCATGTCCTCGTCGGTGGTGCCCGGGTGCGCGGCGATGAAGTACGGGATCAGGTACTGCTTCTTGCCCGCCTCGGCGCTGAACTGGTCGAACAGCTGCTTGAAGCGGTCGTAGCTGCCGATGCCCGGCTTCATCATCTTGGACAGCGGCCCGCGCTCGGTGTGCTCGGGCGCGATCTTCAGATAGCCGCCGACGTGGTGCGACACCAGCTCGCGCGTGTACTCCAGGCTCTTCACCGCCAGGTCGTAGCGCAGGCCCGAGCCGATCAGCACCTTCTTGACGCCCGGCAGCGCGCGCACGCGGCGGTAGATCTTCACCAGCGGGCCGTGGTCGGTGCGCAGGTTCTGGCAGATGTCGGGGTAGACGCAGCTCGGCTTGCGGCAGGCGGCCTCGATCTCGGGGCTCTTGCAGCCCAGGCGGTACATGTTGGCCGTCGGCCCGCCCAGGTCGCTGACGACGCCGGTGAAGCCCGGCATCGTGCGCATCTGCTCGACCTCGCGCACGATGCTGTCGGCGCTGCGGCTCTGGATGATGCGGCCCTCGTGCTCGGTGATCGAGCAGAAGGTGCAGCCGCCGAAGCAGCCGCGCATGATGTTCACGCTGAAGCGGATCATCTCCCAGGCCGGGATCTTGGTCGCGCCGTCGTGGCGGCCGAACTCGTCGGCGTAACGCGGGTGCGGGCTGCGCGCGTACGGCAGGTCGAAGACGTGGTCCATCTCCGGCATGTTCAGCGGCAGCGGCGGCGGGTTGATCCACACGTCGCGCTCGCCGTGGCGCTGCACCAGCGCCCGCGCGTTGCCGGGGTTGGTCTCCAGGTGCAGCACGCGGCTGGCATGGGCGTAGAGCACCGGGTCGGCGCGCACCTGCTCGTACGAGGGCATGCGGATCACCGTGCGGTCGCGCGGCGGCGGCGCGGCACGCGCCGCGCGGCGCGGCACGATCGTGATCGGCTGCTCGGAGACAGCGGCAGCGGCAGACGCCGGTGCAGCCGGCTCGGCGTCGATGACGGTCGGGTCGGCGGCCTCGGGGCCTTCGATCGCGTTGCCGCCGGCGTGGTCGGGCGGCTCGTAGGGGTTGGGCAGCGCGTCGACGCGGCCCGGCAGGTCGACCTCGCTGGAGTCGATCTCGACGAAGCCCTGCGGCGCGAAGCCGCCGCGCACCAGGAAGGCGGTGCCGCGGATGTCGGTCATCGTCTCGATGGGCTCGCGCCGCGCCAGGCGGTGGGCGATCTCGACGATGGCGCGCTCGGCGTTGCCGTAGACCAGCAGGTCGGCCTTGCTGTCGGCGAGGATCGAGCGCCGCACCTTGTCCTGCCAGTAGTCGTAGTGGGCGACGCGGCGCAGGCTGGCCTCGATGCCGCCGATGACCACCGGCACGTCCTTGTAGGCCTGCTGGCAGCGCTGGGTGTAGACCAGCGTCGCGCGGTCGGGGCGCTTGCCGGCAGCCGCACCCGCCGTGTAGGCGTCGTCGCTGCGGATGCGGCGGTCGGCCGTGTAGTGGTTGATCATCGAATCCATGTTCCCGGCGGCGATGCCGAAGAACAGGTTCGGGCGCCCCAGCGCCTGGAAGGACTCGACGGCGTTCCACTCGGGCTGCGGGATGATGCCGACGCGGAAGCCCTGCGCCTCCAGCACGCGGCCGATGACGGCCATGCCGAAGCTCGGGTGGTCGACGTAGGCGTCGCCGGTGACGATGACGATGTCGCAGGAGTCCCAGCCGAGCGCCTCCATCTCCCGCCGCGTGGTCGGCAGGAAGGGCGCGGGGCCGAAACGCTTGGCCCAGAACGGCTTGTAGCCGGTGAGGGCGCGCGCCGGGCGCGGCGCAGTGGGGGCGTGGGACACGGCGTGCTCTCGGGTGGGGACAACAGGGCGAACCCGCGATTGTCGCCGCCAGGCGGTCGCCCAGGTGGCGGCAGGGCCGCAGCGGGCGCGCGGCGTGGCATTCGTCTCGCCGTGCGATGGCGATTCGCGCGTTTGCTCAAGTTGGCGCGCGTGCACGTCGATACGCGGGCGATGGACGCTTACTGGCCCCCATTGCTCGCCGCCGCACTGGTCTTCGTGGTGTTCAGCGTCGCCGCGGCCTGGTGGCACCGGCGCCGCGTGGCACAACTCCGGCGCCTGCTGGTCGACGCCGAAGACTCGCGTTTTGCGGCCGAAGCCGAGGCCCGCGAACTCAAGCGCCAGCTGCATCCGGCCCCGGCGCCCCACGACCAGACCGAACGCCGCGCCGCGCTGGACCGTGCGCTGGCGCCGCAGCAGGCCGCCCGCGCCGCCGACGCCGGCTGGGCCGAGACCCAGCCGATGTCGATGAGGCCCGACCCGCGCGACTTCGCGCCGACGCAGCCGTGGGTGGAGCCGCCGCCGCGCTGACCCGGCGCCGCCCCGCCCCGCCCGCTCAGCCCGCCGCCACCGCCGTCTCGTCGGCGTCGTCCTCGCCGAGGAAACCGCCGCTCTGGTGCGCCCACAGCCGCGCGTACAGGCCGCCGGCGGCCAGCAGGCTGCGGTGGTCGCCGACCTCGACGATGCGGCCGCGGTCCATCACCACCAGCCGGTCCATCGCCGCGATCGTCGACAGCCGGTGCGCGATCGCGACCACCGTCTTGCCTTCCATCAGCTTGTACAGGCTGTCCTGGATCGCCGACTCGACCTCGCTGTCCAGCGCGCTGGTGGCTTCGTCGAGCAGCAGGATCGGCGCGTCCTTGAGCATCACGCGGGCGATGGCGATGCGCTGGCGCTGGCCGCCGGAGAGCTTGACGCCGCGCTCGCCGACGTGGGCGTCGTAGCCCTGGCGGCCCTTGGCGTCGGCCAGGCCGGCGATGAAGTCGGCCGCCGCGGCACGCTCGGCGGCGCGGCGCATGTCCTCGTCGCCGGCGTCGGGCCGGCCGTAGAGGATGTTGTCGCGCACCGAGCGGTGCAGCAGCGAGGTGTCCTGCGTGACCATGCCGATCGCCGCGCGCAGGCTGGTCTGGGTGACGCCGGCGATGTCCTGGCCGTCGATCAGGATGCGGCCCGAGTCGATGTCGTACAGCCGCAGCAGCAGGTTCACCACCGTGCTCTTGCCGGCGCCGGAGCGGCCGACGAGGCCGATCTTCTCGCCCGGGCGGATGACGAGGTCGAGGTCGTCGAGCACCGGCTTGCGCGCGTCGTACGAAAAACGCACGGCCTCGAAGCGGATCTCGCCGCGCGAGACCTCCAGCGGTTTGGCCTCGGGCTTGTCGAGCACGCTGCGCGCCTTGGACAGCGTGGCCATGCCGTCGTGCACGGTGCCGATGTGCTCGAACAGCGAGGCCATCTCCCACATCACCCAGTGCGAGATGCCGTTCAGCCGGAAGGCCATCGCGGTGGCCGCGGCGACCGCGCCGACACCCACCTGGCCCTGCGTCCACAGCCACAGGCAGACGCCGGCGGTCGACGCGATCAGGCCCACGCTCAGCGCCTGGTTGGCGATCTCGAAGCCGCTGACCAGCCGCATCTGGCCGTGCACCGTGCCCATGAACTCCTGCATCGCGCTGCGCGCGTAACGCGCCTCGCGCTGCGAGTGCGAGAACAGCTTGACGGTGGCGATGTTGGTGTAGGCGTCGGTGATGCGCCCGGTCATCAGCGAGCGTGCATCGGCCTGCAGCTGGCCGACCTTGCCCAGGCGCGGCACGAAGAAGGCCAGACAGCCGATGTAGCAGAGCAGCCAGCCGGCGAAGGGCAGCACCAGCCACAGGTCGAAGCCGCCGACGATGCCCACCAGCGTGACGAAGTAGATCAGCACGTAGACCAGGATGTCGGCCAGGATCAGCCAGGTGTCGCGCACCGCCAGCGCGGTCTGCATCACCTTGGTGGCGATGCGCCCGGCGAACTCGTCCTGGTAGAAGCCCATGCTCTGCTCGAGCAGCTGGCGGTGGAAGTTCCAGCGCAGCCGCATCGGGAAGTTGCCGAACAGCGACTGGTACTTGACCAGCGCCTGCACGCCGGCGAGCACGATGCTGGCCACCAGCACGCCGGCCAGCAGCGCCAGCGTGCGGCCCTCCTGCGCCCACAGCCGGGCCGGCTCGACCTTGGCCAGCACGTCGATGACGTGGGCCATCATGCTGAACAGCAGCGCCTCGAAGGCGCCGATGCCGGCGGTGAGCAGGGTCAGCGCGAGCAGCAGCCCGCGCATGCCGCGCGAGCATTCCCAGAGGAAGGCGACGAAGGTCTTCGGCGGCGTGGGCGGCAGCGCATCCGGATAGGGATGCACCAGGCGTTCGAAACGCTGGAACACGGCGGGTCTCCAAGGCGCCTGGCAGGCGCGGCCGCGGCGGCACGACGGGCCGGCGGCGATGGGCGGCCGGGTCGGCCGCGGGGGGCGATTATCGGCACGGCGCGTGACACGCGGCGCGAGTGCCCGCTGCAGACGCGGGGGTGACAGGCCCGGCCGGCTCTGGGGCGATCTCTCCAATCGTGCTGGCTAAGATCGTCCGACAACCACAAGCACCGGAGACAAGCGTGTACGACTACCTGATCGTCGGGGGAGGGTCGGCGGGCTGCGTGCTCGCCGCGCGCCTGTCCGAAGACCCCGGCGTGCGCGTCGCGCTGCTGGAGGCCGGCGAGCCCGACCGCAGCGCGCTGATCCACTGCCCGGCCGGCATCGCGCTGATGGCGCGCACCGGCCAGGCCAACTGGGCTTTCGAGACCGTCGCCCAGGCCGGGCTGGACGGGCGCGCCGGCTACCAGCCGCGCGGCAAGGTGCTGGGCGGGTCCAGCTCGATCAACGCGATGATCTACATCCGCGGCCAGCACCAGGACTACGACGACTGGGCCGCCGAGGGCAACCCGGGCTGGGGCTGGGCCGACGTGCTGCCCTGGTTCCTGAAGTCCGAGCACAACGAACGCGGCGCCGACGCCTGGCACGGCAGCGGCGGCCCGCTCAACGTGATGGACCTGCCCGAGCCCAACCCCTGGACGCGGCGTTTCATCGAGGCCGGCCGCCAGGCCGGCTTCGCCGAGAACCCCGACTTCAACGGCGAATGCCAGGAAGGCGTCGGCATGTACCAGGTGACGCACCGCGGCGGTGAACGTTTCAGCGCCGCCAAGGCCTACCTGGCGCCGGCGCTGGCGCGGCCGAACCTGGAGGTGATCACCGGCGCGCAGGCGCTGAAGGTGGTGCTGGAGGGCCGGCGCGCCACCGGCGTCGAAGTGCTGCAGGGCGGCACGCGGCGGGTGCTCGCGGCAAGGCGCGAGGTCATCCTGTCGGCCGGCGCGCTGCAGTCGCCGCAGCTGCTGCTGCTGTCGGGCATCGGCCCGGGCGCCGAGCTGCAGGCGCTGGGCGTGCCGGTCGTGCACGACCTGCCCGGCGTCGGCCGCCATCTGCACGACCACCCCGACGTCGTGCTGCTGGTCGACGCGCCGGGCGCCAAGGAGACGGTGGGCGTGTCGGTGGGCGGCGCGCTGCGTGTGCTCGGCGGCGTGCAGCAGTGGCGCCGCCAGCGCCGCGGCCTGCTGACGACCAATTTCGCCGAGTCCGGCGCCTTCCTGCGCACGCGCGCTGGCGAGACCCGGCCCGACGTGCAGCTGCACTTCGTCATCGGCAAGCTCGTCGACCACGGCCGCAGCGCGGTGTGGGGGCACGGCTGGTCGGCGCACGTCTGCGTGCTGCGGCCCCGCAGCCGCGGCCGCGTGACGCTGAAGGCGGCCGACCCGCTGGCCCCGCCGTGCATCGACCCCGGCTACCTGAACCACCCCGACGACCTGCGCCGGATGATGGACGGCGTGCGGCTGACGCAGCGCATCCTCGAACAGCCGGCGCTGGCCGGCGGCGGGCGCACCGAGGTGGCGGGGCTGGACGACGCCGCGCTGGAGCACTGGGTGCGCCAGCACGCCGACACGATCTACCATCCGGTCGGCAGCTGCCGCATGGGGCCGGGCCCGGGCGACGTCGTCGACGCCGAGCTCAGGGTCAAGGGGATCCTGGGCCTGCGGGTTGCCGACGCGTCCATCATGCCCAGCATCGTCTCCGGAAACACCAACGCCCCGACCGTCATGATCGGCGAGAAGGCCGCCGAGTTCGTGCGCCGCGCCGCCGCCCACGTGTGATGCGCCTGTCGGTGCTGGACCAGTCGCCGGCGACGGCCGGCCGCGGCGAGGACGAGGCCATCCGCGCCAGCGTCGCGCTGGCCGAACTCGCCGACCGCCTGGGTTACGAACGTTTCTGGGTCAGCGAACACCACAACATGGACGCGCTGGTCGGCACCGCGCCCGAGCTGCTGCTGGCCGCCGCCGCGGCACGCACGCGCCGCGTGCGCCTGGGCAGCGCCGGCGTCATGCTGCCGCACTATGCGGCGCTGAAGGTGGCCGAGCAGTTCCGCGTGCTCGACGCGCTGGCGCCAGGGCGAATCGACCTGGGCGTCGGCCGCGCGCCGGGGGGCGACCTGCGCACCGCCGCGGCACTGAACCCGAACGCACTGACGGCCGCCGAGGCCTTCCCGCGCCAGGTGGCCGACCTGCAGGCCTGGGTGGGCGGCGGGCGCCATGGCGGCGTCGTCGCGCACCCGCGGGCGCCGGCGGGCTCGGGCGCCGCGCGCACGCCGCAGCTCTGGATCCTCGGCAGTTCGACCTACGGCGCGCAGCTCGCGGCGCAGCTCGGCCTGCCCTACGCCTTCGCCTATTTCTTCTCCGACGGCCAGGGCGTCGAGGCGGCGCTGGATCTGTACCGCGGCCTGTACCAGCCCAGCGAACGCCATCCGAAGCCCGAGGCGACGATCTGCGTCTGGGCGCTGGCCGCCGACGACGGCGACAGCGCGCGCCAGCAGGCGCTGCCGCGTGAACGCTGGTGGCTGGACCGCCGCCGCGGGCGCATCGCGCCGCTGCAGTCGCCCGAGGAGGTGGCGCTGGCCGGCTTCTCGCCCGACGAGCTGGCGCTGCTGGCCGGCACACGCGAGCAGGCGCTGGTCGGCAGCGCCGCCGAGGTCGGCGCGCGGCTGCGCGCGCTGGCCGCCCGGCTGGCGCTGGAGCACGTCGTCGTCAACACCTGGACCTACGACGAAGCCGTGCGCCAGCGCTCCTACGCCTTGCTGGCGGCCGAGTTCGGGCTCGCCGGCTCGCCCCAGGCGTTCTCGTAGACCGCGTCCTGCCACGGGCGGCGCGAGCGCCAGCCTTCGATCTCCAGCATCGGCGCCGGGTAGAAGGCCTCGACCGGCCCCAGGCAGAGGATGGCCAGCGGCATCGCGCCGGCGGGCATCGCCAGCAGCTCGGCCAGCGGCTGCGGCTCGAACATCGACACCCAGCCCAGGCCCAGGTTCTCCACGCGCGCGGCCAGCCACAGGTTCTGGATCGAGCAGGCGAGCGAGCAGACGACCATCTCGCGCGGCATCGTGCGCCGGCCGAAGACGGTGCCGTCGTCGGGCGGCAGCGCCGCGACCAGCAGCTCGGCGCATTCGCGGATGCCTTCGACCTTCAGGCGCAGGAACTCGGCGGCACGTTCGCCCATCGCGCTGGCGGTGGCGTCGCGCTCGCGGGCGACCAGCGCGGCGATCGCTTCGCGGCGCGCCGGGTCGCTGATGCGCAGGTAGCGCCAGGGCTGCATCATGCCCACCGACGGCGCGTGGTGCGCCGCCTGCAGCAGGCGCTGCAGGGTCTCGGGCGCGATGCGCTCGCCACGGCGGAAGTGGCGCATGTCGCGCCGCCCGGCCAGCAGGCGCTGCAGCCGGCGGGCGTCGGCCGGGCCGTAGTGTTCACCGCCGGGGGCGGCGGGCTGCGCGGCGGCCGGCGTGGCCTCGAAGTGCCGCGACAGGCGCACCGTCTCGCCGACGACCAGCGTGCCGGCGCCGGCGGCCAGCGCCGCCAGGCCGGTGGCGACGACGGTCTCGCCGTCGATGCGCGCGGCCGGGGTGTCCGCCGCCAGGCCGTGGCGTTGCAGCTCGGCGGCGATGCGGGTGGCCTGCGGGCCGCCGTCGGCGAAGACCCGCGTCTGGCCCGGCTCGGCCAGCGCCGACCAGTCGGCCGTGTCGAGCGCCCCGGCGTCCAGCAGCACGCAGCGCGACGCCAGGCCGGGCGCGGTCAGCGCTATGCCGGCGGCAGACACTGCGGCCAGGGCGGGCGGCAGGCCGCAGCAGGCGGGATCGGGACGGATTTCGGAGCGGGACATCGGCGGCGGCGGCAGGCGCGCCAAGGCGGCGCGCCGCGATGATACGGAGCCGCCAGGCCGCCGCCCAGCCGCGGCGGCCGTGCTCAAAAACGAGGCAATCCAGGAAAACCATAGGCCTGGCGCGCACTTGCGCGCCGGCCCCACGGTTTGTCCACAGGGATGCCAACGTCGGCCGGGGACATCCGGCCGGCAGCGTTCAGAGCGTGATCGACAGCGTGTTGTCGCCCGGCTGCGGGTCGTTCCACAGGCCGAGCACGAAGCCGCCGAGCATCGCCGTCATCGGGTCGGTGCTCTGCGCCATCGCCTGCAGCGTGGCCAGCACGCTGGCGTCGTCCAGCTGCTCGTCGCCGGCGTAGTGCGCCACCATCGCCGGCACGATCAGCGGCACCAGCGCGGCGACGGTCGCCTCGGGCAGCGAGTACGGCGCCGCGGTCAGCATCGCCGCCACCAGGGTCTCCAGCCCGGTCTCCAGGTAGTCCTGCGACCAGGCGATGAAGTCGCTCGGGTGGCTGCTCGTCGACTCGACGGTGCCGCTGGTGATGGCCAGCGTGCCGGCGGCGCGGTCGATCGTCACCAGGCGGTAGGGGCTGGGTGCAGTGACCGTCGAACCGGTCTCGACGTCGTGCACCATGACGCCGTCGTAGCTGGCACGCACGATGTCCTGGGCGTGGTAGTGGCCGGTGAAGACCACCGTCAGCCCGGCCGCGGCGAACGCGGCGGCCAGCGTTTCGCGGTCCTCGACGAGGTACTCGGGGAAGAAGCTCGACTGGCCGGGAAAGTGCTCGATCAGGCCGTGGTGCATCGTGCCGATGGCGGCGATGCCGCGTTCGCGCGCCTTGGCCAGCCAGCTCTGCAGCCAGGTCAGCGTGGCGGCGCGCACGCGGCCGGCGGTGATCGGCGTGCTCGGGTCCGCGCTTTCCGCGTAACGGCAGGAGTCGATGGCGAACAGCCAGACGCCTTCGCCCAGCTCGGCGACGTAGCTCAGCGAGGCCGGGTCGCGCGCGATCGCGTCGCCGTAGCCGCAGCGGGCGTAGATCGTCGCGAAGGCGGCGGCGTCGACGGTCTCGGCAGCCGTCGCCGGCACGGTGCTGAAGTCCTTGGCGTCGGGGTTGGCGACGTCGTGGTTGCCGGGGATCACGTAGGCCCGCACGCCCTGGGCACGCAGCGCCTGCAGCCGGGTGGCGAGCAGCTCGTGGTTGACACGTTCGCCGTCCTTGGTCAGGTCGCCGGAGATCAGCAGCGCGTCGGGTTTGGCGGCCACGATCGCGGCCAGCGCGGCGTCGAAGATCTCGACGCTCTCCTTGATCATCTTGCGGTCCTGCAGCAGGTAGGCGTCGAGCTCGCTGCTCGTGCCCAGCGTGGTGCTGTCGTAGAGGTGCACGTCGCTCAGCACGGCCAGGCGCAGCGGGCGGTCGTCGTCGCCGCCGCTGCCGCCGCAGCCGGCGAGCCAGGACGGCAGCGCGATGACGGACGCCAGGCCGGCGGCGGTCTGGAGGAAACGGCGGCGCGGGAGCGCGGGACGGGGCTTGTGGTCGTTCGGGGTGTTCATGACGTTCCTGTGGCATTCGTGCCGGCGGCACGACAGGCGGCATTGCAGGTACCCGCCGTGATCGGGCGATGACGCCGCGCCGGCATCGCGACGATCGTTGAGCCCGGTCATGCCCGCGGGCACGCGGCGCGCACCGCCACGGCTCCGTCATGTCCGCTTCACCCGGGCGTCACCCCCGGCCGTGACGATCGCGGTCCATGCCCGACACGACCCTGACTCCGCCGCACGCCGCCGCCCCGATCGAGGACCGCGCCGGTGCCCTCAGCTCCCGCGCCCCGCAGCCGAGCACGCCGGCGGAGGTTGCGCTCGCCGTCGACTGGGCGCGCGACGAGGACGAGGTGCGCGAGGCCCAGCGCCTGCGCCACGAGGTCTTCGTCGGCGAGATGGGCGCCCGGCTCGAGGTGCCGGCCGGCACGCCGCCGGGGCTGGACGTCGACCGCTACGACGCCTATTGCGAACACCTGCTGGTGCGCGCCCCCGGCGAAGCGGGCGAACCCGGCCCGGTGGTCGGCACCTACCGCGTGATGACGCCGGCGGCCGCGGCACGCGCCGGCGGGCTGTACAGCGACAACGAGTTCGACCTCGGCCCGTTGGCGCCGCTGCGCTCGACGATGGTCGAGCTCGGGCGCTCCTGCGTGCACCCGGACTGGCGCTCGGGCGGCGTGGTGATGGCGCTGTGGGGCGCGCTCGCCGCCTTCATGGTGCGCAACGGCCTGGAGACCATGGTCGGCTGCGCCAGCGTGGGCATGCGCGACGGCGGCCACGCCGCCGCCAGCCTGTGGCGGCGCCTGGAGGCCACGCACCTGGCGGCGCCCGAATGGCGCGTCACGCCGCGCCTGGCGCTGCCGGTCGACGAACTGCGCCAGGACCTGCCGGTCGACGCGCCGCCGCTGCTCAAGGGTTACCTGCGCTGCGGCGCGCGGGTGCTCGGCGCGCCAGCCTGGGACCCCGACTTCAACACCGCCGACCTGCCGGTGATGCTGCGCCTGGCGGACCTGCCGGCGCGTTACCGGCGGCACTTCATCGGGGCTTGAGCCCGCCGGCGGCTTGCCCGCCCGCACGGCCCCGGTGCGCGCGCCCGGCGGCCGTCGCAGCCTGCCACAAATTGTGGCAATCCGTTGAAAGCCCCGTTGAATCAAGCACCTGGCGGCGCCGCACACGAGTTGTCCACAGGGATGCCAACGTCGGGCGTGGAAATTCACACGGAAGACGCCGCAACCCGGCGCACCGAGGCCGGGCACCGGGAGAACACCGTCTGCACCGGGGCGGCGCATGGGTTGTCAGACAAGGGAAGTTGAGCAAGCTTCGGGCCTGCGGAGGCCCAAAAGCAGGCCCCAAAAGCAGGCCCCAAAAAGCGAAACCCCCTCCGGCCCAGGGGACCGGAGGGGGCGGGTGACCTCTCGTCACCGATGGAGCTCCAGAGGAAAGTGGTCCGGGGCTCCCGACGCGCAGGAATTGCGCCGTCTTCCTAGTTGCCTGCAGTCAGGCCTCTCGAAGTTAGGCGACGCGCCACGCGGATTCAAGGCGTAATTCGCGCCGGCGTCGCGTCAAGGGGGCGAGATCAAACGTTCGGCGAGCGAGCGCACGCGCTGCTCCACCGCGGCGTCCATCGTGATCGGCCGCCCCCACTCGCGCGAGGTCTCGCCGGGCCACTTGTTGGTCGCATCCAGGCCCATCTTGCCGCCCAGGCCGCTGACCGGGGAGGCGAAGTCCAGGTAGTCGATCGGCGTCTCGGAGACCAGCGTCGTGTCGCGCACCGGGTCCATGCGCGTCGTGATCGCCCAGATGACTTCGCGCCACTCGCGGATGTTCACGTCCTCGTCGGTGACGACGATGAACTTCGTGTACATGAACTGGCGCAGGAAGCTCCACAGCCCGAACATCACGCGTTTGGCGTGGCCCGGATAGGCCTTGCGGATGGAGATCACCGCCATGCGATAGCTGCAGCCTTCGGGCGGCAGATAGAAGTCGGCGATCTCCGGAAACTGCTTCTGCAGGATCGGCACGAAGACCTCGTTCAACGCCACGCCCAGCACCGCCGGCTCGTCGGGCGGTTTGCCGGTGTAGGTGGAGTGGTAGATCGGGTCGCGCCGGTGCGTGATGCGGTCGACCTGGAACACCGGGAACCAGTCCTGCTCGTTGTAGTAGCCGGTGTGGTCGCCGAACGGGCCTTCCAGCGCGTGCAGGTAGCCGCCGCGTTCGCACAGCCTGACGCCGCGGTCGGACTCGCCGGTGAAACCCGCCGGCGCCGGCGGGATGTGGCCCTCGAGCACGATCTCGGCGCTGGCCGGCACCTGCAGCGCACGGCCTTCGCCGACACCCGACTCGACGAGCTCGGTGCGGCTGCCGCGCAGCAGCCCGGCGAACTGGTACTCGGACAGGCTGTCGGGCACCGGCGTCACCGCGCCGAGGATGGTCGCCGGGTCGGCGCCGAGCGCCACCACGATCGGGAAGGGCTTGCCGGGGTTGGCGAGCGCGAACTCGCGGAAGTCCAGCGCGCCGCCGCGGTGCGCCAGCCAGCGCATGATCAGCTGGTTGCGGCCGATCAGCTGCTGGCGGTAGATGCCCAGGTTCTGGCGCAGCCGCGGGTTGGCCACCGCCTGCGGGCCGCGCGTGACGACCAGGCCCCAGGTCAGCAGCGGGCCGGCGTCGCCGGGCCAGCAGGTCTGGATCGGCAGGCGGCCGAGGTCGACGTCCGGGCCTTCGAGCACCACGTCCTGGCAGGGCGCGCGGCGCTGCACGGAAGGCTTCATGTCCCACAGCGCCTTGGCCATCGACAGCAGCTTGCCGGCGTCCTTCAGGCCCTTGGGCGGCTCGGGCTCCTTGAGCCCGGCCAGAAGCCGGCCGACATCCCGCAGTTCGGCGGTCGACGAGGCCCCCATTCCGAGGGCTACACGTTGGGGGGTGCCGAAAAGATTGAGCAGCACCGGGATCGAGAACCCGGTCGGGTTGCGGCACAGCACCGCCGGGCCGCCGGCACGCAGCAACTGGTCGCCCAGCGCGGTCATCTCGAGCACCGGAGACACCGGATCGGTGAGGGTGCGCAGCTCTCCGCGGGCCTCGAGCTGGGTGATGAAGTCCCGCAAGTCTCGGTAGATCATTCTTTCTGGATATAAGGGAAAGCTTTCATATTCTTGACCGGATATGAGAGCCTTCCTAAAATTCGTGCTGCCCTTGGATCTGGATCAGGGCAGACCCGTACCGTCCGCATCGTAATCATCAGGATCACCAGGACGGTCGCTGCAGTCCCGCTCCGCGCGGCCCGTTCGTCGGTCGCTTGCGGTAGTCGGTCGATTATCGCCGTCGCCCTGCCCCAGCGCCCCCTTGGCGCCGCGGCCTTCGGGCATCCGTGACGGCGTTTGGAAGAGGGATGCGATGAAAGCCATTGCCGTGCTGCGCAGCGCGCAGCAAGCCACGGGGCGCTCGCTGACGGTATTCGCTCGTGACGTCGGTCACGGCCTGCTCGAGATCGGGCACAACACCCTGGCCGTGGTCGGCCTGGCGGTGGTGGCGGTGCTCGTCTTCGTGGCCGGTCGGGAGGATCTGCGTCAGCAGGCCGAAACGATGGCCTTCGAGTGGTTGCAGACGCGCCATGAGGTGCGTGTCGCAGCGACCGCCGAAGCCGAGCTGGTGCCGGCCGAGCCGGAAGCCGTCAACCGTGCCACCGCGGCCGACCCGAAGGCGTTGACGCGCCAGCAGGCGGCCGTCGCGAGCTGGATCTCGCGCCGCTACAAGGTGGCGCCCGAGCCGATCAGCGCGCTGGTGCAGGAAGCCTGGGCCATCGGCCAGAAGGCCGGCCTGGACCCGACGCTGATCCTGGCCATCATGGCCGTCGAGTCGAGCTTCAACCCGTTCGCGCAGAGCTCGGTCGGGGCCCAGGGCCTGATGCAGGTGATGACCCGCATTCACGACGACAAGTACCAGGCCTTCGGCGGCACGCACGCGGCGTTCGACCCGATCAGCAACCTGCGTGTCGGGGTGCAGGTGCTCAAGGAGTGCATCACGCGCGCCGGCGGCCTGCAGCAGGGCCTGAAGCACTACGTCGGCGCCGCGCTGCAGGACAGCGACGGCGGCTACGTCGACCGCGTGATGACCGAGCAGGACTACCTGAAGCGCGTCGCCGCGGGCAACCGCGTGTCGATCAACGCGCCGATCATCGTGCCGCGTGAACCCGCGCCGATGCCGCTGCCGCCGGCGCAACCGACGCCGCCGCGCGCCGAGCAACTGGCGATGCTGGGCCGCTGAAGCGCGGCGTTTGACCTCGCCACGGCGGCGGCCCCGGCCGCTGCCGTTACACTCCGCCTCCTGCGCAACTGGCGATGAGGGGCCGCACCTGCCGGCCCCGAGGTGGACTGACCACCGGGAAGCGCAGGCCGGCCATGCGGCCGGCGCCCGCCGTTCGCCTGGGCAGCCCTCGACGACGCTCCGCCGCGGGCGCTCGAAGGCCCTTCACTCCGAAGAGGACTGCCGTGTTCGACCGTACCCAATCCACGCTCGCCAACGTCGACCCTGAAATCTGGGCGACCATCCAGGACGAGAACCGCCGCCAGGAAGAGCACATCGAGCTCATCGCGTCGGAGAACTACACCAGCCCCGCGGTGATGGCCGCGCAAGGCTCGCAGCTCACCAACAAGTACGCCGAGGGCTATCCCGGCAAGCGCTACTACGGCGGCTGCGAGTACGTCGACGTCGTCGAACAGCTGGCGATCGACCGCGTCAAGCAGCTCTTCGGCGCGAACTTCGCCAACGTGCAGCCAAACTCGGGCTCGCAGGCCAACCAGGCCGTGTTCTTCGGCCTGCTCGAGCCGGGCGACACGATCATGGGCATGAGCCTGTCCGAAGGCGGCCACCTGACGCACGGCATGCCGCTGAACATGAGCGGCAAGTGGTTCAAGGTCGTCAGCTACGGCCTGGACGCCAACGAAGCCATCGACTACGACGCGATGGAGCGCCTGGCGCACGAACACAAGCCGAAGCTGATCATCGCCGGCGCCTCGGCCTACAGCCTGCGCATCGACTTCGAACGTTTCGCCAAGGTCGCCAAGGCCATCGGCGCCTACTTCATGGTCGACATGGCGCACTACGCCGGCCTCGTCGCCGCGGGCGTCTACCCGAACCCGGTGCCGCATGCCGACGTCGTGACGTCGACGACGCACAAGAGCCTGCGTGGCCCGCGCGGCGGCATCATCCTGATGAACGACGAGGCGATCGCCAAGAAGATCAACAGCGCGATCTTCCCGGGCATCCAGGGCGGCCCGCTGATGCACGTCATCGCCGGCAAGGCCGTGGCCTTCAAGGAAGCGCTGGCGCCCGAGTTCAAGGCCTACCAGCAGCAGGTGGCAGCCAACGCCAAGGTGCTGGCCGAGACGCTGATCTCGCGCGGCCTGCGCATCGTCAGCGGCGGCACCGAGAGCCACGTGATGCTCGTCGACCTGCGCCCCAAGGGCCTGACCGGCAAGGAAGCGGAAGGCCTGCTGGGCAAGGCCCACATGACCTGCAACAAGAACGGCATCCCGAACGACCCGCAAAAGCCGATGGTCACCAGCGGCATCCGCCTGGGCACGCCGGCGATGACGACACGCGGCTTCAAGGAAGACGAGGTGCGGCGCACCGCGCACCTGATCGCCGACGTGCTCGACAACCCGCACGACGAGGCCAACCTGGCCGCGGTGCGCGAGAAGGTCGCGGCGCTGACGCGCGACTTCCCGGTCTACCGCTGAACAGGAGCGGCGGCGCATGCGTTGTCCGTATTGCGCCCACGGCGAGACGCAGGTCGTCGAGACCCGCGAGTCCGACGAGGGCGGCGTCGTGCGCCGGCGCCGCCGCTGCCTGAAGTGCGAGAAGCGTTTCACGACCTACGAACGCGCCGAGGTCGCGATGCCCGCCGTCGTCAAGAAGGACGGCGCACGTGTCGAGTTCGACCCCGAGAAGCTGCGTTCGTCGATGCTGCTGGCGCTGCGCAAGCGCCCGGTCGGCGTCGAGAAGCTGGACGCCGCGATCGAGCGCATCCAGGAGCAGCTCGTCGCCGGCGGGGGGCGCGAAGTGCCCAGCACCCGCATCGGCGAGCTCGTGATGCGCGAACTCGAGAAGCTGGACAAGGTGGCCTACGTGCGTTTTGCGTCGGTCTACCGCAGCTTCGAGGACGTCAACGAGTTCAGCCAGCTGATCCGCGACATCTGAGGCGCTGATCCCCCGCGTGGGGGCCGCCTCCGGCGGGCGCCCGCGCACCCGCCGCGAGGGGAGCGCGAGAGCGCCCCGGTCTTCCTAGAGTGCCTCGGCACGGGAGGACCTTCGATGGCCACGATCCGGATCCCAGGCCCGCGCCGTCTGCGCGGGATGACGCTGGTCGAAAGCGCCGTCACGGTGGCGCTGGCCGCCGTCGTGCTCGGCCTGGCCGTGCCGGGCTTCGCGACGATGCACGAGCGCGAGCGCCTGCGTGGCGTGGCGGCGCAGCTCGAGACCGACATCATGTTCGCGCGCAGCCTCGCGGCGGCACAGTCGGCCAGCGTGCGTCTGGAGTTCGACGGCGCGCACTGCTGGCTGCTGCACGACGGCGCCGCCGGCTGCCGCTGCGACGGCATCACGCCGGACTGCGAAGGCCGCAGCGTGCTGCGTTACGAGAACCTCGGCCCCGGCCACCCGGTGCAGGTGCAGTCCAACAGCGCCTCGATGGTCTTCGAGCCGACACGCGGCACGGTCACGCCGACGGCGACCGTGCGCCTGTCGCTGCCGTCCGGGCCGCACCTGCATCTGGTCGTCAACCTGATGGGCCGGGTGCGGCGCTGCTCGCCCGACGGCCTGCCGGGCGAGGTCCCCTGCTGATCCCTTGAACGCGGGTCCGCGGCGGCGACGAGCGGCGCCCAGGCCGCGACGAACGGTGCCGGCGCCGTCACGGCTGCGAATAATCGGTCACATGTCCATCCGCTGCCGTCGGTGTCGCGCCTGCAAGCCGGCGCGGGGCTTCACGCTCGTCGAGCTGGTGATCACGCTGGTCGTGCTGGGCATCCTCGCCGCGGTCGCCCTGCCGTCCTTCATGGACAGCATCCGCAAGGGCCGGCGCGCCGATGCCTACGCCGCGGTCGCGGCGGTGCAGCAGGCGCAGGAACGCTGGCGCAGCAACCACGCCCAGTACACGACCTCGCTGTCCGACCTGGCCCTGGGCAGCACGAGCTCCTCGGGCTACTACACGATCGAGCTCGCCAGCTCGGGCGCCAGCGGCGACACGCTGGCCAGCGCCTACGTCGTCACCGCGCGCGGCAACCGCGGCAGCAGCCAGGCCTCTGACGGGCAGTGCCGCAACCTCAGCATGCGGCTGCGCGGCGGCAACCTCGAGTACGCCGGCTGCGGCAGCTGCGAGGACTTCAGCTACGCCGTCTCCAACGCCTGCTGGCCCCGATGACGACGTTTCGCCGCCCCCGCTGCCACGGCCTGACGCTGGTCGAGCTGATGGTCGTCGTCGCCTTGCTGGGCGTGCTGCTGGCGCTGGGCGCACCTTCGCTGTTCGACTACATCCGCGTGCAGCGCCTGAAGAGCATCAGCGCCCAGTTCGGCACCGACGTGCAGTACGCACGCAGCCAGGCCGTGGCGCACGGCCTGCGCTCCTTCGTGCTGTTCCCGGCGGCGGGCTCGGCGGTGTCCTGCTACACGATCTACGAACTGCGCCCCGGTGCCGACGCCACCAAGCTGTACTGCGACTGCACACGCGGCGCGGGCCAGGCCTGCCCCAACCCGGTGTCGGTGGAGCTGCGCACCGTGGCCTTGCCGGGCGACGGTGGCGTGCACCTGAAGCTGCCCGCCGGTGACCGCGGCTTCGGCTTCGACCCGCTGACCGGCGGCCTGCTGACGCACAGCTCGGACTGGCTGCCCGAGCCGCTGAACGCCTTCGTCGTCAACGCCGAGCTCGACGGCTCGCGCTCGCTGCGCACGACGATCGGCCGCGCCGGCCGGCCGACCGTCTGCGCCAGCCAGGCTTCGCTGGGAGCAGCCGCATGCTGAAGCGCCGCCTTCCGGCCGGCGGCCGCCGCGGCCAGCGCGGCCTGTCGATCGTCGAGCTGATGGTCGGCGTGACGATCGGGCTGCTGGTCGTCGCGGCTTCGGCGCTGCTGGTCTCGGGCCAGCTCACCGAGAACCGCCGCCTGCTGCTGGAAACCCAGCTCCAGCAGGACCTGCGTGCGAGCACCGACATCATCGTGCGCGACCTGCGCCGCGCCGGCATCTGGCACGACGCGCAGAACAGCGGCCCCTGGTCGACCGAGAACACGCAGCCGCAGTGCAACCGCTACGCGACGGTGGTGATGGGCCCGGACGCCGACTCGGTCGTCTACCGCTACTACCGCAGCGGCGACAACAACAGCGCGCTCGGCATCAAGCTCGAAAACGGCGTGCTGAAGTCGGCGATCCACACCGCCGCGGTCGTCAACGGCACGACCTGCGTCCAGAACGCGACGCCGACCGGCTGGCAGGAGCTGACGGACAGCCGCACGATGCGCATCACACGCTTCGACGTCCACGATGCCGACGACGACGAGGATCCGCCGCTGCCCGACCCGGTGCCCCTGCCCTGCGCCAAGCTCTGCGACGACAACACCGACAGTTGCTGGCCGCGGCTGAAGGTGCGGCTGCTGAAGGTGGAAATCGAGGCCGAATCGGTCGCCGACCCGAGCGTGACACGCTCGATGGAGGCGACCGTCAAGCTGCGCAACGACTTCGTCGAGTACCGCGACGCCGCGCACCCGACACGCGTGTGCCCGACATGAGCGGCCGCAGCCCCCGCCCGCCCCGCCGCCGCCAGCACGGCCTGGCCGCGCTGGCGGTCGTGCTGCTGCTGTTCTTCGTCGTCTCGCTGGTGGCGGCCTACACCAGCCGCAACCTGATCTTCGAGCAGCGCACCGGCGTCAACCAGTACCGCTCGACGCAGGCGATGGAAACCGCCGAGGCCGGCCTGGAGTGGGCGCTGCTGAAGCTCAACGGCGGGCGCATCGACGCCGACTGCGAACCCAGCACCGACACCAGCGACACCAGCTTCCGTGAACGCTACCTGGTGACCAACGCCGACACCGGCTTCATCGGCGCGCGTGTCGACGGCAGCGGCAACGTCGCCTTCGCCACCTGCGTGCGCGACGGCGAGAACTGGAGCTGCCGCTGCCCGGCCAGCGGCATCACGCTGCCCGACGCGCCCACCACCGAGGGCCCGCACCCGGCCTTCCGCGTCGCGATCATCGGCTCCACCGCACGGCCCGGGATGGTGCGCATCTACGCCAACGGCTGCACCCGGCTGGTCGAGGACTGCCTGACCTTCTCGCCCAACATGAGCGCGCTGCCGATCGTGCGCGCGGTCGCACCATCGGGCGAAGGCTTCGCCGCGATCTCCACCTGGGCCGGCATGACCGGGCGCGTGGCGGCGGTGGAACGCGACGGCAGCAAACGTGTCACGGTGGCGCTGCCGCGGGACACGCTGGTGGTGCGCGAGACCGTGTCCACCGCGGCCGGCGGCACGCTGCGCGTCGCGCGCACCGGGTCGGACACGGGCTATGCGGTGCGCCTGGGCGGCGCCAGTCTCCCGTCAGCCGTGGAGACGCTGGGCGCCCCGGGCTCGCCAGCCGACGCCGGCACCACGCTCGTCGGGGATGACGCACTGAAAGACCTTGCCGAGCCTGGCGGCCCGCCGGCCGAGGTCCGCATGTTCGCCTCGGTCTTCCTGATGCGGCCCGAGACCTACCGCGACCAGCCGGCCGCCGTGGTGCTGGACTGCAGCGCCGTCACCTGCGACGGCGAGGCCGTCGAGGACACCATCGCGCTGAACCCCGGGCGCCCGATCTGGGTCGAGGGCGACCTGCTGCTCGACGGCAGCGGCGACATCGGCAGCAGCGCCGCGCCGGTCACGATCGTCGTCACCGGCGAGCTGGATTTCGACACCGGCGGCCGCACCGTCTACGGGCTGATCTACGGCCGCGCCGCCGACTGGCGGCTCGCCGGCACGGCGCGCGTCGAAGGCGCGCTGATCGCCGAGAACAACCTGATCGTCGAAACCGCCGCCGGCAGCACGATCGACTACGACGCCGACGTCGTGCGCCGCCTGTCGACGCTGGCCGGCTCGTTCGCACGCCTGCCGGGCGCCTGGAAGGACTTCCCGTGAACGCGGCCGGGCGCAGCCGGCGGCGTGCACGCGGCGTCTCGCTGGTCGAGGCGATGGTCGCGCTGGCGGTGATGGCGATCGGCCTGCTGGGTGTCGTCGGGCTGCAGGCCACGCTGCGCGCCAACGCCGACGTCTCGCGCCAGCGCAGCGAGGCGGTGCGCATCGCGCAGGAGCGCCTGGAGATACTGCGCGGCTACCGCTCGCTCGACGGTGCGAACGGCGTCAGCTACGAGTCGACGATCGCCACCGCACCGGGCCAGCCGATGCCCACCGCGCTCGCGAACACCGAGTTCACGCTGTACCAGACCGTGACCGAACTCGAGCCGGAGGCCGGCCGCGCGAAGATGGTCGAGCTGAAGGTGGCCTGGCGCGACCGGCGTGCCGAGAACGACAACCAGTGGGTCGATTTCGCCACCTTCATCGCCGGCACGCCGCCGGACCTGTCGGGCGCGCTGTTCATGCCCGGCAACACGACCGGCCTGGCCTTGCCCGGGGGGCGCCATCCGGCGATCCCGTCCGAGGCGGAGCTCGACGAGGGCGGCAGCACCAGCACCTTCCGGCTGCCGGACAGCGGCGGCGTGTCCTGGGTCTTCAACAACCTGACGGGCGTCATCGTCAGCATCTGCATGCCGTCGACACCCTGCGTCGCGAGCAACGCCTACCTGCTGTCGGGCTACGTGCGTTTTGCCACGGGCCAATCGCCGACACCCGAACTGGCCGAAGTGCCGCCGTCCTTGTCGGAAGCCGACCAGGACTCGATCCCGGACATGCCCGCGCCCTTCGTCACCGTGCAGCGCACCGGCTCACCGCTGCCGCCGGTCGTCGACTGCCTGCACCGGGTCTTTGCGGGCTACGTCGCCTACTACTGCGCCGTGCCGCTGGCCTCGGCCAGCACGACCTGGTCGGGGCGTTCGACACTGCAACTGAGCAAGCTTGCGACGCTGCCGCGCGACGACGTGCCCGGCACCCTGAGGGACGCCGACAAGCTGCGCGTCTGCCGCTACACGCCCATGCCGCGCCCGCCGCGCAACATCGACCACCCGCTGGACTACGTCGACGTCGTCGGCGCGCTGACGAACCAGAACTTCCTCGTCATCAGCGCCGGTGACGGCAGCAACCGTTTCGCCTGTCCGGACGACGACCCCGACACGGCGCCGATGACCAAGACGCTCGAACACCAGCCCGAACCCGAGCCGGTGCCGACGACGACGTCTTAGCATCGCGGCGCGGCAAGCTGCCGCTGCCTGGACCCACCCCGCGCCGATGTCTCCGCTGGACCGCACCCGTTTGTTCGAAGCCCTCGCCCTCGCCGAGGGCTCGATCGGCCTCAGCGACCCCAACCCGCGTGTCGGCTGCGTCATCGGCCACGAAGACGGCCGCGTGCTCGGCCGCGGTGCGACCCAGCGTGCCGGCGAAGCCCACGCCGAGGTGATGGCGCTGCGCGACGCGGCGGCCGCCGGCCACGCGCTGCGCGGCGCCACCGCCTGGGTCACGCTGGAGCCCTGCGCCCACCACGGCCGCACGCCGCCGTGCTGCGACGCGCTGGTGGCCGCGGGCGTCGCGCGCGTCGTCGTCGCGGTCGGCGACCCGTTCCCGCAGGTCGCCGGCGCGGGCATCGCGCGGCTGCGCGCCGCCGGCGTGCAGGTCGAGATGGCCGACGCGGACATCGCCACGGCCGCGCGTGAGCTCAACATCGGCTTCTTCTCGCGTGTCGAGCGTGGCCGCCCCTGGGTGCGCATGAAGATCGCCGCCTCGCTGGACGGCCGCACCGCGCTGCCCAACGGCGCCAGCCAGTGGATCACCGGCGCCCAGGCGCGCGCCGACGGCCACGCCTGGCGCCGGCGTGCCGGCGCCGTGCTGACCGGCATCGGCACCGCGCTGGCCGACGACCCGCGGCTGGACGTGCGCCTGGTGCCGACCGCGCTGCAGCCGATGCGCGTGCTCGTCGACTCGCGGCTGCGCCTGCCGGCCACCGCGCGGCTGCTCGCGCCGCCGGGGCGCTGCCGGGTCTTCCACGCCGCCGCGCAGCCGGCCGACACGCACCCGCTGCGCCTGGCGGGCGCCGAACTGCACGCCCGCCCCGGCGCCGACGGCCAGGTGGACCTGGCCGCGGTGCTGGCCGATCTCGCGGCGCTGGGCGTCAACGAACTGCACGTCGAAGCCGGCGCCCGCCTCAACGCGGCGCTGCTCGCCACCGGCCGGGTCGACGAGCTGCTCGTCTACGCCGCGCCTGTGCTGCTCGGTGCCGGGCGCGGCATGGCGGCGCTGGGGCCCTACGACAGCCTCGCCCAGGGCCTGCGCTTCACCTTTGCCGGCACCACCCGTGTCGGGGATGACCTGCGCCTGCTGCTGCGTGCCATGTGAATGGGGGGATGCCTCCTAGGGGGGCGTCGCTATCATCGTTTCGAGGGGTTGCGCCGTCCGGGTGCCGCTCGTGAGGAGGGTCTCGATCGATGGTCTCCATCCAACGCTGTGCACGGTTCGCGCTGACCGCGTGTTCGCTGTTCTTCGCGGGCGCGGCGCTCGCGGTGCCGACGACCTATTACGGCTTCGACGAAAGCCCGCAGGGCCAGGTGCCGACCGATGGCGAGTCCTATGCGGTTCGCTCCCAGTTCCTGTCCGACCTGAAGAGCGGCACGGTCGCGGGCGAGAGCTTCGAGAGCTACGAGTACCGCTCGACGCCGGCGACCCTGTTCGGCGGCAAGGCGGGCCTGTCGGTGGCCGACGTGCAAGGCCGCAGCCAGATCGGCCAGGAGACCTTCGACGACGGCGGCGTCAGCTCCGGGCGTTTCAACACCACGCCCGAGGGCCAGTATTTCTGGGAAAGCTCGCGTTCCTTCACGCTGACTTTCGCCACCGCGATCAACGCCTTCGGCTTCTACGCGACCGACGTCGGCGACTTCGACGGCCTGCTGACGGTGACCGTCAACGGCGAGGACTACGACGTCTACGGCGAGACCGGCGGCGGCACCGGCAGCCGGGGCTCGCTCACCACCACCGCCGACACCGACCCCGACTCGACCAACGGCAGCCTGATCTTCTGGGGCATCGTCGACCTCGAGACGGCCTTCAGCGAGATCGTCATCACGATCACCCAGAACCAGGGTGCCGACGCCGACGCGCTGGGCTTCGACGACCTGCTGGTCGCGACCACGGCGGCCCAGCCGCCGTCGGAGGTGCCCGAGCCGGCCTCGCTGGCGCTGGCCGCCTTCGCGCTGGCCGGTGCCGCGGTGGCACGCCGCCGCCGCCAGGGCTGACGCCGCCGCCGCGGGCGGCTCGATTTCACGGGCGGGCGCCGCGAGGCGCCCGCCCTTTCGTTTGCCTGTCCGGGCCGCGCCGGGAGCGACGCCTACAATTCCACGATGCCGATTTCCCCTGTCCCCGAGCTGGTCGCCGAACTGGCGGCCGGCCGCATGGTCATCCTCGTCGACGAGGAAGACCGCGAGAACGAGGGTGACCTCGTGCTCGCCGCCGAGCACGTCACCCCCGAGGCGATCAACTTCATGGCCCGCTACGGCCGCGGCCTGATCTGCCTGACGCTGACGCGCGAGCGCTGCGAACGCCTGCACCTGCACCCGATGGCCACGCGCAACGGCACCCGCATGGGCACCGCCTTCACGGTGTCGATCGAAGCCGCCACCGGCGTCACGACCGGCATCTCGGCGGCCGACCGCGCGCGCACCGTGCAGGCCGCCGTCGCGCGCGACGCCACGGCCCACGACCTGGTGCAGCCCGGCCACATCTTCCCGCTGATGGCCCAGGACGGCGGCGTGCTGATGCGCGCCGGCCATACCGAAGCCGGCTGCGACCTCGCCGGCATGGCCGGGCTGACGCCGGCCGCGGTGATCTGCGAGATCATGAAGGACGACGGCACGATGGCGCGCCTGCCGGACCTGGAGGTCTTCGCCCGCGAGCACGGCCTGAAGATCGGCACCATCGCCGACCTGATCCACTACCGCAGCCGCAACGAGACGCTGATCCAGCGTGTCGGCCAGCGCCGCGTGACGACGCCGCACGGCGAGTTCGACTGCATCGCCTACCGCGACAAGGGCGGCGGCCTGCACCTGGCGCTGACCCACGGCCACTGGACGCCGGCCGACGAGGTGACGGTGCGCGTGCACGAGCCCTTCACCGTCTTCGACGTGCTCGACGCCTGCGGCGGCAGCCACTCCTGGCCCCTGCCGGCGGCGCTGGCCGCGCTGCAGGCGGCCGAACGCGGCTGCGCGGTGCTGCTCAACTGCACCCACGACATCGAGACGCTGCTGCCGCAGGTCGTACCGCCGGAGCAGCGCGAGGCCGCACCGCGCACGCCGGCCGACCTGCGCACCTACGGCGTCGGCGCGCAGATCCTGCGCGAGCTGGGCGTGCGCCGCATGCGCCTGCTCGGCAACCCGCGCCGCATGCCCAGCATGCCGGGCTACGGCCTGGAGATCACCGGCTTCGTCGCCGCGCACGCCTGAGGAGCACCATGCAGAACGCCGAACAGGGCCAGGCCGCCGATCTCGACGGCAGCGGCCTGCGCATCGCCATCGTGCGGGCGCGTTTCAACGACCCGATCACCGCCGCGCTGGCCGAGGCCTGCCGCGCCGAGCTGGCGCGCCTGGACGTGGACGCGGCCGACGTGCGCGAAGTCACCGTGCCCGGCGCGCTCGAGGTGCCGGTGGTGCTGGCCGCGCTGGCCGCCTCGGGCGGCTACGACGCGCTGGTCGCGCTGGGCTGCATCATCCGCGGCGAGACCTACCACTTCGAACTGGTGGCCAACGAAAGCGGCGCGGGCGTCACGCGCGTCGCGCTGGACCACCGCCTCCCCATTGCCAACGCCATCCTGACCGTCGAGAACGAAGCCCAGGCCTGGGCCCGTGCCGAGGACAAGGGCCGCGACGCCGCGCGCGTCGCCGTCGAGATGGCGAACCTGCTGGAAGACCTGTCTTGAGCACCGAACCCACTGCCGCGCGCAAACGCGCCGCGTCCAAGTCCTCGCGCCGCCGTTCGCGCGAGATCGCGCTGCAAGGCCTCTACGAGTGGCTGATCAGCGGCGCCGACGCCGGCACCATCGACGCCCACATGCGCGAGCAGGACGGCTTCGACAAGTGCGACCGCGCCCATTTCGACGCCCTGCTGCACGGCTGCATCGCCGAAGCCTCGGCACTCGACGCGGTGCTCGCGCGCCACGTCGACCGGCGCACCAACCAGCTCTCGCCGGTCGAGCACGCGGTGCTGATGATCGGCGCCTACGAGCTGACGCACTGCCTGGAAGTGCCGTACCGCGTCGCGATCAACGAGGCCGTCGAGCTGGCCAAGAGCTTTGGCGGCACCGACGGCCACAAGTACGTCAACGGCGTGCTCGACAAGGCCGCCGGCGACCTGCGCCCGGCCGAGGTCGCCCAGCGCCGCGCCCAGGGGGCCTGATGCGCATCGCCAGCCGGGTCGCGCGCATCGACCCGTTCTACGTCATGGAGTGCGCCAAGGCGGCCGACCGCATCGCCGCCAGCCCCGCCTGCGACCCCGCACGCGGCGGCGAGCCGATGATCTACCTGAACATCGGCGAACCCGACTTCACCGCGCCGCCGGGCGTGCAGCGCGCCGCCGAGGCCTGCCTGGCCGCCGGCCGCACGCAGTACACGCCGGCGCTGGGCCTGCCCGCGCTGCGCGAGCGCATCGCCGGCTGGTACCGCACGCGCTGGGGTGTGGAGGTCGACCCGGCGCGCATCGCCGTCACCGCCGGCGCCTCCGCCGCGCTGCAGCTCGTCTGCCTGGCCTTGTTCGAGGCCGGCGACGAAGTGCTGATGCCGGACCCGAGCTACCCCTGCAACCGCCATTTCGTCGCCGCCGCCGGCGGCACGGCGCGGCTGGTGCCGGCCGTGCCGGCGGCGCGTTTCCAGCTCGACGCCGGCTCGGTGGCGGCGTTCTGGACGCCGGCCACGCGCGGCGTGCTGCTGGCCTCGCCGAGCAACCCGACCGGCACCTCGATCGCGCCGGCCGAGATGGCGGCCATCGCCGAGACCGTGCGCGAACGCGGCGGCGTGACCATCGTCGACGAGATCTACCTCGGCCTGGGCTACGACGAGGCCTTCGGCCACAGCGCGCTGGCGCTGGGCGAGGACATCGTCTCGATCAACAGCTTCTCCAAGTACTTCAGCATGACCGGCTGGCGTGTCGGCTGGGTGGTGCTGCCGACGGCGCTGGTCGGCGCGGTCGAGAAGCTGGCGCAGAACCTCTTCATCTGCCCCTCGACGGTGGCCCAGCACGCCGCGCTGGCGTGTTTCGAGCCCGAGGCCATCGCCGAGTACGAACGCCGGCGCGAGGAGTTCCGCCGCCGCCGTGACTTCATCGTGCCCGAGCTGCAGAAGCTGGGTCTCACGGTGCCGGTCATGCCCGACGGCGCGTTCTACGCCTGGGCCGACTGCTCGCGCTTCTCGCCCAGCAGCTGGGACTTCTGCATGCGCATGATGGAGCGCGCCCACGTCGCGATGACGCCGGGCCGCGACTTCGGCCCGACCGCCGCCGAACGCTACCTGCGCCTGTCCTTCGCCAACTCGATGGCCCAGCTGGAGACCGCGATCGCGCGCCTGGCGCGCGAACTCCGATGAGCCGGCGGCAGCCCCGCCGGCCGCCGGGCCGTTGCTGCGCTGCCGCATAATCGCCCGCCGATGTCCGAGCCCGCCGAATTCCGCCACCGCGTCCGCGTCTACTGGGAAGACACCGACGCCGGCGGCGTCGTCTACTACGCGAACTACCTGAAGTTCTTCGAGCGTGCGCGCACCGAGTGGCTGCGCTCGCTGGGCATCGGTCAGGAAGCCGGGCGCGTGGCCACCGGCACCGTCTTCGTCGTCGCCGACGCCAGCGTCTCGTACCGCCGCCCGGCGCGGCTGGACGACGAGATCGTCGTCACCGCGCGCGTGTCCGAGCTGTGCCGCGCCTCGCTCGTCTTCAGCCAGCAGGCCTGGCGCGGCGAGGAGCTGCTGGCCGAAGCCCAGGTGCGCGTCGGCTGCGTCGACGCCGCGACCTTCCGCCCCGTGCGCATCCCGCTCCCGATCTTCGACGCCCTCCGATGAACCAGGATCTCTCGATCATCTCCCTCGTGCTGCAGGCGAGCGCCGTCGTGCAGCTCGTGATGGCCGGCCTCGTGCTGGTCTCGCTGGCCAGCTGGACCGTCATCTTCGGCAAGCTCTTCGGCCTGCGCACCGTGCGCAGCCGCAACGAAGCCTTCGAACGCGAGTTCTGGTCCGGCCGCAGCCTGACCGAGCTGAACCAGGCGGCGACGAACAAGGCCGACGCGGCGCCGATCGAACGCATCTTCGCCAGCGGCATGCGCGAGTTCCTGAAGCTGCGCGAACGCCGCCTGGACGCCGGCGCCCAGCTCGACGGCGCGCGCCGCGCGATGCGCGCGAGCTTCCAGCGTGAGCTCGACGCGATCGAGAGCCACCTGAGCTTCCTCGCCTCGGTCGGTTCGGTCTCGCCTTACGTCGGCCTGTTCGGCACCGTCTGGGGGATCATGCACGCCTTCGTCGGCCTGTCCAACCTGCAGCAGGTGACGCTGGCCACCGTCGCGCCGGGCATCGCCGAGGCGCTGGTGGCCACCGCGATCGGCCTGTTCGCGGCGATCCCGGCGGTCGTCGCCTACAACCGCTTCGCACGCGACATCGACCGCATCGCGACCCAGTTCGAGACCTTCATCGAGGAGTTCTCGAACATCCTGCAGCGCAACGCGACCGGCCCCGCAGGGAGCGTCTGAGATGCCGGCCGTGGCTTCCCGCGGCGGCCGCGGCCGCCGGCGCTCGATGAACGAGATCAACATGGTCCCGTTCATCGACGTGATGCTGGTGCTGCTGATCATCTTCATGGTCACCGCGCCGCTGATCACCACCGGCCTCGTCGACCTGCCCTCGGTCGGCAAGTCGCAGCAGCGCCCGAGCGCGGTGGTCGAGATCGTCGTCGGCAGCGACGAGACCCTGAAGCTGCGCCTGATCGACGGCAGCAAGGCCGGCGAGCCCGACGCGGTCAAGCTGCCGCAGCTCGTCGAGCGTGTGCGCGAGGCCCAGGGCGGCAAGCCCGAGGTGCCGGTGGTCATCAGCGCCGACCGCAACGTCAAGTACGAGAGCGTCGTGCGCGTGATGGACACGCTGCAGCGCGCCGGCGTGCAGCGCGTCGGCCTCTCGGTCAAGCAGGGAGCCTGAACCCGTGGCGCACGACGCGCTGCAGCCCCGCCCGCCCGACAGCCTCGTGCCCGGCGCCGGGCTGGCGCTGCTCGTTCACGCGCTGCTGATCGTCGGCCTGACGGTCGCGGTCGACTGGCATTCGGCCGAGCCCGAGACCATCAGCGCCGAGCTCTGGGCCGCGGTGCCGGAGTTCGCCGCGCCACCGCCGGCACCCGAGCCGCCGCCCCCGGAGCCCGAACCCAAGCCCGCCCCCGAGCCGAAGCCGGCGCCGCCGCAGGCCGCGCCCGACCGCGACGCCCAGATCGCCACCGAACGCGCCGAACGCCGCAAGAAGGAAGAGGAGCGCGAGAAGCGCGAGCTCGCCGAGAAGCAGGCGGCGCAGAAGAAGGCCGACGAGCAGAAGGCGCGCGAGAAGGCCGAGGCCGAGAAGAAGGCCAAGGCCGAGGCCGACGAGAAGAAGAAGGCCGAGCAGCAGAAGCTCGCCGCCCAGAAGGCCGAGGCTCAGCGCCTGGCCAAGCTGCGCGAGGATCAGCTGAAGCGCATGCAGAACTCGCTCGGCGGCACCGGCACCGGCTCGCCGACGTCCACCGGCACGGCCGCGCGCGACGCCGGGCCGTCGGCGTCCTACGGCGGCAAGCTGCGCCGGCTGATCAAGGACAACACGATCTTCAGCGAGTCGGTGGCCGGCAACCCGCAGGCCGAGGTCGAGGTGCGTGCCGGCCCGACCGGCACCGTCATCGCGCGCCGCCTGGTCAAGTCCAGCGGCGTGCCGTCCTGGGACGAGGCGGTGCTGCGTGCGATCGACCGCATCGGCACGCTGCCGCGCGACGTCGACGGCCGCGTGCCGCCGGTGATCGTCGTCACCGCGCGGCCCCACGACTGATCAGCACTCGGCGCCGCCGGCCGCGCGCAGGTCCTGCGCCGTGGCCAGCGCGGCGGCCAGCGCCACGCGCACGCCCTCGACCTGGGTCGCCAGCGGCAGGCTGGGCCCGGGCCGGCGCGCCGCCTGCGCCGGCAGCAGCGGCAGGTGCATGAAACCGCCGCGCACGCCCGGCCGCGCCGCCAGCCGGTGCATCAGGCCGTAGAAGACGTGGTTGCAGACGTAGGTGCCAGCGGTCTGCGACACCGAGGCCGGCAGGCCGGCGGCGTGCAGCGCCGCGACCATCGCCTTGACCGGCAGCGTCGCGAAGTAGGCCGCCGGGCCGCCTGCGAGCACCGGCTGGTCGACCGGGCAGGCGCCGAGGTTGTCGGGAATGCGCGCGTCGTCGACGTTGATCGCCACGCGCTCGACGCTGAAGTCGGCACGGCCCGCGGCCTGGCCCAGGCACAGCACCAGCGCCGGCGAATGCCGCGCCAGCGCCTCGTCCAGCGCCTGCAGCGCCGCGCCGAAGGCGCAGGGCAGGCGCTGCGCGGCGACACGCGCGCCGCCGATCGGGTGGCCGTCCAGCGCCGCGCAGACCTCCCACGACGGGTTGATCTCTTCGCCGCCGAAGGGCTCGAAGCCGGTCAGCAGCAGGGTCGGGAGGCTATCGGTCATCGGATTAATGTCACTTTAAGTCGCGAGCCAGACAGTGCCGGCCGTGAACACCGCCGACACCGACCCGCCACGCTGGACGATAAACGCCCGCGTCGAGACCCTGCTGCTGGGCGCCAGCGTCTTCTGGGCGCTGGCCGTCAACCAGCGTTTCTTCGCCGGCGCGCTGGCCGGCCACCCGGGCAGCAGCCTGGGGTTCACGCTCGCGCTCGGCCTGGCACTGGTGGCGCTGCACTTCCTGCTGCTGGCGCCGTTCGCCACCCGCGTCACCGTCAAGCCGCTGCTGGCGCTGATGTTCGTCGCCACCGCCTTTGCCGCGCACTACATGAACCGGCTGGGCCTCTACCTCGACCCGTCGATGCTGCGCAACGTGCTGCGCACCGACCTCGCCGAGGCCAGCGAACTCTTCACGCCCTCGCTCGTGCCCGACCTGCTGCTGCTGGCCGGGCTGCCGATGCTGCTGCTCTGGCGGGTGCGTCTGGTGCGCCGCGGCGGCTGGGTCTCGGCGCTGGGCCTGCGCATCGCCTCGGTCGGCGTCGCCGCGGCGCTGCTGGTGGGCACCGTCGTCGCGCAGTACCAGCCGCTGGCCTCGCTGATGCGCAACCACAAGGAGCTGCGCTACCTGGTGACACCGGCCAACTACCTGTGGTCGCTGGCCAGCGTCTTCGGCCGCGAGGCGCGCGCCAGCGGGCCGAAGACGCCGATCGGCACCGACGCCCGGCCCGGCCAGAGCTGGCAAGACGGCGGCCGGGCACGCGTGGTCGTCTTCGTCGTCGGCGAGACCGCACGCGCGGCCAACTGGGGCCTGGACGGCTACACGCGCCAGACCATGCCGGAGCTGGCCACGCTGCCGGTCGTCACCTTCGGCGACGTGACCAGCTGCGGCACCAACACCGAGGTCTCGGTGCCCTGCATGTTCTCGGCGCTGGGCCGGCGCCATTACGACGAGCGTGCGATCCGCGGCAGCGAGTCGCTGCTGAACCTGCTGGCGCGCGCCGGCGTCGGCGTGCGCTGGCGCGACAACCAGGCCGGCTGCAAGGGTGTCTGCGACGGCGTGCCCTCGGAGACTGCGGCTGCGGTGGCACCTGCCGCGCTGTGTCCCGACGGCCGCTGCCTGGACGAGGCCCTGCTCGCCGGCCTGGACGACTGGCTGGCCGGCGTGAAGGGCCGCCAGATGCTGGTGCTGCACCAGCTGGGCAACCACGGCCCGGCCTACTTCCGCCGCTACCCGCCGCAGTTCGAACGTTTCAAACCCGCCTGCCGCGACGAGGACCTGCGCAACTGCTCGCGCGACGAGATCGTCAACGCCTACGACAACGCCCTGCTCTACACCGACCACCTGCTGGCGACGCTGGTGCGCACGCTGCAGGCGCACGCCGACCGCGTCGACGCGACGATGGTCTACGTCTCCGACCACGGCGAGTCGCTGGGCGAGAACAACTTCTACCTGCACGGCCTGCCCTGGCCGATCGCACCGCAGGAGCAGAAGAAGGTGCCGATGCTCGTCTGGTCGAGCGCCGGCGGCTCGCTGGACACCGCCTGCCTGGGCCGCCGCGCCGCCCAGCCGGCCAGCCACGACAACCTGTTCCATCTGATGCTGGGCCTGCTGGACGTGCAGACGGCGCTGTACGAGCCGGCGATGGATCCCAGCCACGGCTGCCGCCGGGACACCACGCCCTGATGGCCGCCGCCCTGCTGCGACGCGAGCTCGGCGTCGTGCTGGCCGCGCTGCTGCCCGTTCTCGCCTGGGACGCCAGCGGGCTGGACCTGCCGCTGCAGCGCCTGCTCGGCGGGCCCGAGGGTTTCGTCTGGCGCTCGCACTGGCTGACGAGCACCGTGCTGCACCAGGGCGGGCGCGCGCTGGCCTGGGTGATCGTCGTGCTGCTCGCGCTCAACGTCGTGCGGCCGCTGCTCGGCTGTGCGCTGACCCGCACCGAGCGGCTGCGCTGGCTGCTCGTCACGCTCGCCGTCTTCGCCGTCGTGCCGCTGCTCAAGAGCGGCAGCGCGACCAGCTGCCCCTGGTCGCTGGCCGAGTTCGGCGGCAACGCCTCCTACGTGTCGCACTGGCGCTGGGGCGTCGCCGACGGCGGCCCGGGCCACTGCTTCCCGTCGGGCCACGCCACCGCCGCGGCGGCCTTCTTCACCGGCTGGTTCGCGCTGCGCGGGCGCCATCCGCGCGGCGCGCGCCGCTGGCTGGCGGCGACGCTGCTGCTCACGGCGCTGCTCGGCGCCGCGCAGATGGCGCGCGGCGCGCACTACCTCAGCCACGTGCTCTGGGCGGCCTGGGTGTGCTGGCTGGCGGCCACCGTCACCGCCCCGCGGGCGTTGCCGCAGCCGGCCTACACCGGCTCGCCGTAACCGCCGCCGCCGGGTGTCTCGACGACGAAGACGTCGCCCGGCGCCATCACCACCGAGCCGATGTGGCCCAGCGGCTCGACACGGCCGTCGGCCCGTTCGACGCGGTTCACGCCCGGCGCGCCCGGCCGGCCGCCGGCCAGCCCGAAAGCCGGCACCTCGCGGCCGTTGCTGAGGATGGACGCGGTCATCGCCTCGAGGAAACGCACCCGGCGCACGCCGCCGTCGCCGCCGCGCCAGCGGCCGGTGCCGCCCGAGCCGGCGCGCAGCGCGTAGCTCTCCAGCAGCACCGGGAAACGCTGCTCCAGCACCTCGGGGTCGGTCAGGCGCGAGTTCGTCATGTGCGTCTGCACGACCGCCGTGCCGTCGAAACCCGGGCCGGCACCCGAGCCGCCGGAGATCGTCTCGTAGTACTGGTGGCGCTCGTTGCCGAAGGTGAAGTTGCTCATCGTGCACGGCCCCGAGGCCATCACGCCGAGCGCGCCGTAGAGCGCGTTGGTGACGCACATCGAGGTCTCGACGTTGCCCGCCACCACCGCCGCCGGCGGCCGCGGGTTGAGCATCGAGCCCTCGGGCACGATGACCTTCAGCGGCTTCAGGCAGCCGGCGTTGAGCGGGATGTCGGCGTCGACCAGGGTTCGGAAGACGTAGAGCACCGCGGCCATCGTCACCGCCTTCGGGGCGTTGAAGTTGTTCGCCAGCTGCTCGCTGGTGCCGCTGAAGTCGATCGTCGCCTCACGCGCCGCGGTGTCGACGGTGACCTTCACGCGGATCAGGGCACCGTTGTCCAGCGGGAGCTCGAAATCACCGTTCTTCAGGGCACCGATGACCCGGCGCACCGACTCCTCGGCGTTGTCCTGCACATGGCCCATGTAGGCGGCCACCGTCTCGCGGCCGTACTGGGCGACCATCGCACGCAGCTCGTGCACGCCTTTCTCGTTGGCGGCGATCTGCGCGCGCAGGTCGGCGAGGTTCTGCTCGGGGTTGCGCGCCGGGTGCGCGCCGGACGTCAGCAGCGCGCGCATCCCGGCCTCGCGCAGCCGCCCGCCTTCGACCAGCAGCACGTTGTCCAGCAGCACGCCTTCCTCGGCGATCGAGCTCGAGAACGGCGGCATCGAGCCCGGCGTGATGCCGCCGATGTCGGCGTGGTGGCCGCGGCTGGCGACGAAGAACGCCGGCTTCGCATCCGCGTCGGCCAGGTAGACCGGCGTGACGACGGTGACGTCGGGCAGGTGCGTGCCGCCGTGGTACGGGTCGTTGAGCACGTAGACGTCGCCCGGCTTCATCCCGGGGTTGCGCACGATGACGCTGGCGATGCTCTCGCTCATCGAGCCCAGGTGCACCGGCATGTGCGGCGCGTTGGCGATCAGCCGGCCCTCGGCGTCGAACAGCGCGCAGGAGAAGTCCAGCCGCTCCTTGATGTTCACCGAGTAGGCGGTGTTCTGCAGCCGCGAGCCCATCTGCTCGGCGATGCTCATGAAGAGGTTGTTGAAGACCTCCAGCAGCACCGGGTCGGCGTCGGTGCCGACGGCGTGCGCGGCGGCACGCGGCGCGATGCGCTCCAGCTCCAGCGAGGCGTCCGGGCGCACCCGCGCGCGCCAGCCAGGTTCCACAACCGTCGTCGCGTTGCGCTCGGCGACGATCGCCGGGCCGTCGATGCTCGCACCGGCGGCGAGCGTCTCGCGCTGGTGCAGCGCCGCGTCGTGCCAGCCGCCGTGATCCCCGTGGTAGAGGCGCACGTGCGCCGCCGGCTCGGGCGTGAACGGCGCCGGTTCGGCCGCGATGTCGGCAACGCCGAAGGCTTCGCCCGAGGCCACCGCCTCGACGCCGACGGCCTCGACGACCAGCGTGCGCCCGGGCATCGTGAACGCGAAGCGGCGGCGGTAGGCGGCCTCGAACGCCTCGGCCAGCGCCGCGGCGTCGCTGTTCCAGGCGAGTTCGAGCGCGGTGTCGGTGCCGGCGTACCGCAGGTGCAGGCGCTCGCGGCAGTCGATGGTCTCGCGCGCCACGCCCTGCGAGGCCAGCTCGCCGGCCGCCACCGCGGCCAGTTCGTCGAGCCGGGCACGCGCCGCGGCCAGGCCGGCGGCGTCCAGCGGCGCTTCCAGCGAGGCCTCGCGCATCACGATGCGGTCGGCCAGCCCCATGCCGTAGGCCGACAGCACGCCGGCCAGCGGATGCACGAAGACGCGGCCCATGCCCAGCGCGTCGGCCACCGCGCAGGCGTGCTGGCCGCCGGCACCGCCGAAACACTGCAGCGTGTAGCCGGTGACGTCGTAACCACGCGCCACCGAGATGCGCTTGATCGCGTTGGCCATGTTCTGCACCGCGATCGCGAGAAAACCTTCGGCCAGCGCCTCGGGCGTCGTCGGCCGGCCGGTCGTGGCCTGGACCTCGGCGGCCAGGGTGGCGAAACGCGTGGCGACGCCGTCGGCGTCCAGCGGCTCGTCGGCGCCGGGGCCGAAGACCTTCGGGAACCAGGCCGGCTGCACACGCCCGAGCAGCACGTTGGCGTCGGTCGTCGCCAGCGGGCCGCCGCGGCGGTAGCAGGCCGGGCCCGGATGCGCGCCGGCGCTCTCCGGGCCGACGCGCAACCGGGCGCCGTCGAAGGCCAGGATCGAGCCGCCGCCGGCGGCCACGGTGTGGATGCTCATCATCGGCGCGCGCATGCGCACGCCGGCGACCTGGGTCTCGAAAGCCCGCTCGAAGTCACCGGCCCAGTGGCTGACGTCGGTGCTGGTGCCGCCCATGTCGAAGCCGATCAGCTTGCGGTGGCCGGCCGCCGCGGCGGTGCGCACCATGCCGACGATGCCGCCGGCCGGGCCGGACAGGATCGCGTCCTTGCCCTGGAAACGCGTGGCCTCGGTCAGCCCGCCCGAGCTCTGCATGAACAGCAGCCGCACGCCGGGCATCTGCGCGCCGACACGGTCGACGTAGCGGCGCAGGATCGGCGACAGGTAGGCGTCGACAACCGTCGTGTCGCCACGCGGCACGAACTTCATCAGCGGGCTGGTCTGGTGCGAGGCGCTGACCTGGCTGAAGCCGGCCTCGTGCGCCAGCCGCGCCGCGGCGGCCTCGTGCGCCGTGTGCCGCCAGCCGTGCAGGAAGACGATGGCGCAGGACTTGAACCCGGCTTCGCGCGCCTCGGCCAGCGCGGCGGCCAGCGCCGCCTCGTCCAGCGGTTGCAGCACGCTGCCGTCGTCCTGCACACGTTCGTCGGCTTCGACGACCCGCGCGTAGAGCAGCTCGGGCAGCACGATGTGGCGGTCGAAGAGCCGCGGCCGCGCCTGCCACGCGATGCGCAGCGCGTCGCGGAAGCCGCGTGTGGTGACCAGCAGCGTCGGCTCGCCCTGGCGTTCGAGCAGCGCGTTGGTGGCCACCGTCGTGCCCATCTTCACGCAGTCGACGAGCTCCGGCGTGATCGCCTGTCCCGGCGCCAGGCCGAGCAGGCGGCGCATGCCCTCGACGGCGGCGTCCTCGTAGTGCTCCGGGTTCACGGACAGCAGCTTGAGCGTGTGCAGCGCCCCCGCCGGGTCGCGGCCGACGACGTCGGTGAAGGTGCCGCCACGGTCGATCCAGAACTGCCAGAGCCTCTTCGTCACGCGTCGCTCCTCGAAGCCGCCGATCGCGGCGCCGTCGAGTCTAGAAGCGCCGGGACGCGGCCGCCCCGGGGGACGACCCTGCGCCTGCAGGGGCGGCAGCACCGTCTGGCCCGGTTTCGTTGCGCTGTTCGAACCATCGCGGCCTCAGTCGCGGCCTAGCATCGGGGTCACGGCGCCATGGACCGGGCTCGGGCCTGGGCGTGCGCCGGAGACGGAAACACGATGACCGACCTGTCCTTTCCCCCGCTGCCCGGCGACGGCGAGCCTGCGCTGCCGCGCCACGAGCCTTTCGCCTGGCCGACGCCGCCGCTGCCGGGCTACCCGGCACCGTCGCGCGCGACCCAGCCCGAGGCCTGCGAGGTCGAGGGCCTGAACGGCAAGGGCATGGTAGGCCGGCTGATGTACTTCCACCCCGCCGACGGGCTGCTGAAGCTGCGGGTGGCCGCCTCGCGCATGACGATGACGCTGCGCTTCGACCAGTTCCGCCGCCTCAGGCTGCTGCAGCCGCTGGCGCCGCTGGGCAGCGGCGAGGCCGACACCGTGGCCGACGGCGGCGACGCGCGTCCGGCCGAACCCTTCGCGCTGCTGTTCAAGGACGGCACGACCGTCGAGGGCCTGACGATCGGCCGGCACGAGACCGAGCAGGGCCTGTACGTCTTCGAGCCGCTGGACCTGGCCGGCTCGGTGCGGCGCAGTTTCTTCCCCCGCGCCAGCTACCACCGCGCCTCGCTGGGCGGCAGTGCCTGGGCCGAGACCGACGCCGCGGTGCTCGACGAGGCCCCGCTGGCGGACGATGCGCCGGCGGGTGCTCCCGCCGTCTGCCAGACGCTGGGCGTGCGCCCGGTGGCCAGCATCGAGGACCTGGCGCAGGCCATCGACGACCAGGCGCGCATGCCGATGGTGCGCATCGGCGAGGCGCTGATCGCGCTGGGCTTCATCACGCCGCGCGAGCTCGACCTCGCGCTGGAGCAGCAGAAGAAGGAGCGCGGCGTCGCGCTCGGCCAGCTGCTGGTGCGCGAAGGCGTCGTCACGCAGGCCGACCTGCAGACCGCGCTGGCGCGCAAGATGCGCTACCCGCTGGTCGACGCGGCCAACTTCCCGGTCGACCCGCGTGCGCTGCAGCGCCTGCCCTTCGCGATCGCCCAGCGCCTGAGCGCGCTGCCGCTGATGCTGCACGGCGGACGCCTGGTCGTCGCGCTGGAAGACCCCTCGCTGCGGCTGACGATCGACGAGATCGAGTTCGCGTCGCAGTGCAAGGCCGTGCCGGTGCTGGCGCGCGCGGGCACGCTGGCCGCCGCGCTGCACGCCGCCTACGAGAAGGTGGGCGCCACGAACGAACTGGCGCCGCGCCGGCTCGCCGACGGCACGACCACGATCGAGTTCGAACCCGAGGACACCGGCAAGCTGCTCGCGTCGCTGGAGCAGACGCCCGAGGCCAAGGGCGGCGAGGACGACGGCCCGGGCATCGAGCAGAGCGACAACTCGCTGGTGCGGCTGATCAACACGATGATCCTGGAAGCCCAGGCCCAGGGTGTCAGCGACATCCACGTCGAGACCCAGCCCGGGCGCGAGAAGGTGCGCATCCGCTTCCGCAAGGACGGCCAGCTGCGCCCCTACCTGGAGCTGCCGCACACCTACCGCAACGCGCTGCTGGCACGGCTGAAGATCATGTGCGACCTCGACATCAGCGAGCGCCGCAAGCCGCAGGACGGCAAGATCAACTTCGCCCGTTTCGTGCCCGGCCAGCGGCTGGAGCTGCGTGTCGCGACGATCCCGACCTACGGCGGCCTGGAGGACGCGGTGCTGCGCCTGCTGGCCAGCGCCAAGCCGCTGCCGCTGGACAAGCTGGGGCTCAGCGCGCACAACTTCGAACGTTTCAAGGCCGTCGTCGCGCGCCCCTACGGCATGGTGCTGTGCGTCGGCCCCACCGGCTCGGGCAAGACGACGACGCTGCACTCGGCGCTGGGCTACATCAACACGCCCGACCGCAAGATCTGGACGGCCGAGGACCCGATCGAGATCACCCAGGCCGGGCTGCGCCAGGTGCAGGTCAACCCACGCATCGACTGGACCTTCGCCAAGGCGCTGCGTGCCTTCCTGCGCGCCGACCCGGACGTCATCATGGTCGGCGAGATCCGCGACCAGGAGACCTCGCAGGTGGCGATCGAAGCCTCGCTGACCGGCCACCTGGTGCTGTCGACGCTGCACACCAACAGCGCACCCGAGACCGTCACCCGGCTGCTGGACATGGGCATGGACCCGTTCAACTTCGCCGACGCGCTGCTCGCCGTGCTGGCCCAGCGCCTGGTGCGCCGGCTCTGCCCCGACTGCCGCCAGCCGCACGAGGCCACCGAGGCCGAGCTCCGCGAGCTGCTCGCCGACTACCGCCACGCGATGGGCGACGCCGAGGGCGTGCCGGGCGACGACGAGGTGCTGGCCGACTGGCGCCGCCGCCACGCCGGCGCCGACGGCCGGTTCAAGATCTACCGCCCGGCAGGCTGCCCCAAGTGCGGCGGCAGCGGCTACCGCGGCCGCGCCGCGATCCACGAGCTGATGACCGTCTCGCGTGCGATGCGCCAGCTGATCCAGACCGGCGCCCGCGCCGAGGAACTGCAGCGCCGCGGCCTGGCCGAAGGCATGCGCACGCTGCGCCAGGACGGCATCGACAAGGTGCTGGCCGGCCTGACCACGCTCGACGAGGTGCGCGCGGTCTCGAACTGATCGCCGGCCGCCAGACCTGAGCCCCGGCCCGCGCGCCGTGTGGGTGGAATCGCCGATGCGGCGGCCCCGCCGCTTCGCGCAGACTGGGGCGTGACTTCCAAGCGCCTGCCCCCCGCCGCCGCGTCGGCCGCCCGCCGGTGACGGCGCGTGCCGCGGTACGCGGCCTGGTCAAACGTTATGGCGAGCGGGTCGCGCTCGCCGGCCTGTCCTTCACGCTCGAGCGCGGCCAGCGTGTCGTGCTGCTCGGCCCCAACGGCGCCGGCAAGTCGACGCTGTTCCAGGTGCTGACGGGGCTCTTCGCCGCCGACGAAGGCGACGTCGAGGTCGCCGGCTTCTCGCTGCGGCGCTCGCCGGCACGCGCGCTGGCCGAGATCGGCGTCGTCTTCCAGCAGATGTCGCTGGACCTGGACCTGTCGGTGCGCCGCAACCTGCGTTTCCACGCCGCGCTGCACGGCATGCCCTCGCGCCTGGCCGAGGCGCGCATCGCCGAGGACTGCGCCGCGCGTGGCCTGGGCGCCGAGCTGGACCGCCCGGTGCGCGAACTGTCGGGTGGCAACCGGCGCAAGGTCGAGCTGGTGCGCGCGCTGCTGCACCGGCCGGCACTGCTGCTGATGGACGAGCCCACCGTCGGGCTGGACCCGAAGTCGCGCCGCGAGCTGCTCGCCGCCATCGACGCCGACGTGCGCGCGCGCGGCAGCACCGTGCTCTGGGCCACCCACCTCGTCGAGGAGGCCGACGGCGCCGACCGCGTGCTGGTGCTGCACCGCGGCCGGCTGCTGGCCGACGGGCCGCCGCCGGCGGTCAGCTCGGCGCTGGGCGGCGGCTCGCTCGAAGACGCCTTCCTGCAGGCCACCGCATGAACGACGGCCAGACCACCACGCCCGTGGCCGCCGAGGCGCTGCCCGAACGCCGCCGCGGCGCGGCGCACGCGCTGCAGGCCATGGGCGCGATCGTCATGCGCGAGCTGCTGAAGTTCTCGCGCCAGTACGGCCGGCTGGTGTCGGCGCTGGTGCGGCCGCTGCTGTGGCTGGCGGTGTTCGCGGCGGGTTTTCGCAACGTCTTCGGCGTCGCCATCGCGCCGCCCTACGACACCTACATCCCCTACGACGTCTACATCGCACCGGGGCTCGTGGGCATGGTGCTGCTGTTCAACGGCATGCAGAGCAGCCTGGCGATGGTCTACGACCGCGAGATGGGGCTGATGCGGCTGCTGCTGACCGCGCCGCTGCCGCGCTCCTGGATCCTGCTGTCCAAGCTGCTGGCCACCGCGGTGCTGTCGCTGGCGCAGGCGGCGGCCTTCGTCGCCGTCGCCGCGTTGCTGGGCACGGCGCTGCCGGTGTTCGGACCGCAGACGCCGCAGGTGCTGCTGGCGGCCGTCTGCTCGGCGCTGATGCTGGGCGCGCTGGGGCTGCTGCTGTCGGTGCACATCCGCCAGCTCGAGAACTTCGCCGGCACGATGAACTTCGTCATCTTCCCGATGTACTTCATGTCCACCGCGCTGTACCCGCTGTGGAAGCTGCAGGAATCGGGCGCCGAGTGGGTCTGGCAGATCGCGCGTTTCAACCCGTTCACGCACGCCGTCGAATGGATGCGTTTCGCGCTCTACGGGCAGGACGCCGGGGTCTCGCCCTGGATCGTCGTCGGCACGCTCGTCGTCTGCTTCGTGCTCGCGAGCTGGGGTTACGACCCGCAGCGTGGTTTCGGCGCGCTGACGCGGCGCCCGGGCCCGGCAACCTAGGGGGCGCCCGTCCCCACGTGAGACGAGGCCGACATGACGCAGGTTAAGGTGGCCCGATCACCATGCGTCCTCACGGCGTCCACCTCCATCACGGCCTGGAAACCGGCCACCAGCAAGGTGGCGAGCTGTCGCATCCGCTGTTCGACCTGCTGGCGGCGGTGCAGGCCTCGGGTTCGATCCAGCGCGCCGCGGCATCGCTGGGTGCGTCCTACCGCCACGTCTGGGGTGCGCTCAAGCGCTGGGAGTCCGAACTCGGCCGGCCGCTGGTCACCTGGACCCAGGGCCACCCGGCGCAGCTGACGCCTCATGCCCAGGCGCTGCTGGCGCGCGAGCGCCTGCTGCGCGCGCGCCACGCGCCGCAGATCGCCGCGCTGCGCGCCGACCTGGAGCGCCTGTTCGAGTACGCCGCCGGCGACGAGGCCCTGGTGCTGGAGCTGCCGGCCGTGCCCGATCTGGCGCTCACGCTGCTGCGCGACGCGGCGATCGAGCGCCACGGCCTGCACCTGGCGCTGCAGCCGCGTTGCAGCGCCGACGCGCTGGCGGCGCTGGCCAGCGGCCGCAGCCCGGTGGCGGCGTTCGCGCTGCCGCAGGACGCGGCGGCCGAACCGGCGCTGGCCGCGCCGCTGGCGGCGCTGGCCGGCGGCGGGTTCGTCGTGCTGCTGGCCTTGCGGCGCACGCTGGGGTTGATGGCGCCGGCGCAGGCGCTGCCCGGCGGCGTGGCTGCGGTCGTCGAAGCCGGGCTGCGCCTGGCGGGACGGCCGCCGGGTTCGTCGGCCGAGATCGTCTGGCGCCGGCTGTGCCGGCGTGCCGGCTTCGCGCCGCCGGTGCCGGCGCGCGTGGAGCCCACGCACGAGGCTGCCGCCACGGCCGTCGCCCAGGGTCTGGCCGACGCGGCCTTCGGCTGCGAGAGCGCGGCCGCGGCGCAGGGCCTGGCGTTCCGGCCGCTGGCCGAGGACCGGCTGCTGCTCGCCGCGGCAGCCGAGGCCCCCGAGCCGCCCGCCTTGGCGGCGCTGCGCGCGGCCGTCGCCGACGCCACCTGGCGCCAGGCGCTGTCGGCGCTGCCGGGCGTCGAGCCGCTGCCGGCGGCGACGGCGCTGGCCTCTTGAACGCCCAGCGGCCCGAGCGCAGGCGGCCCCGACCGAGGACGACGGGCAGGAACGTGCCGCCTGACTGCCGTTCCTCAAACTGGCTGGAGCACCCTCACGGAGGGGGGCTCGGGGGAGCCGTGCGTTCAGCCGCAGGCTAGGAGTCCGCGCGGCTTCTGCCGCGCGGACTCCTAGAGCGCGCCGACCCAGCGCAGCGCCAGCAGCGCGCTGCGCGGTGCACCGGTCTCGAAGAAGCGCCCGTTGGCGTCGTTGACGATCAGGCTGCCGGCGTAGTCGCGGTCGAAGAGGTTGTCCACGCGCAGCAGCAGCTCCAGCCGGCGGCCCTCGCCGACGGCCAGCGTGTGGCTCCAGCGCAGCGCCGCCAGCGCATAAGCGCCGGCGAAGTCGGTGTTGCGGTCGTTGGCCGCGGTGCGGCCGGCGGCGCGCCATTCGACCCCCCACTCGCCGGCCGCCGCGCTGCGCCAGGCGGCTTCGGCGAAGGCGCTGGCGCGCTGGGTGCCGGCGATGCGGTTGCCCGCCGGCACGGTGACGTCGGGCGCCGGGCACGGGATGCCGGAGCAGGCACGGAAGTCGTCGCGGTAGCGTGCGTCCAGCAGCGTCAGCGCCCAGCGCGTGCGCCAGGCCGGCGCCGGGCGCCAGGCGGCGGCCAGCTCGGCGCCGCGGCGCAGCGTGCGGCCGACGTTCTGGTACGAGGCGCGCCCGCCGGCGTTGCTGGCGATGCCGATCTCGTCGTCGACCAGGGTCTCGAACAGCGCGACATCCAGGTCCAGCGTCTCGCCGGCGCGCCATTTGGCGCCGACTTCGAGCTGGCGGCTCTTCTGCGGCTGCAGCGCCTCGTTGAAGCCGCTGGCGCCGTCGGCGCGGTAGGCCAGCTCGCCCAGCGTCGGCGCCTCGAAGCCGCGCGCCGCCGAGGCGTGCAGGTTCAGCCCCGGCATCGCCTGCCAGCGCAGGCCGATCACCGGGTTGGCGTAGCCGAAGGACAGATCGCCGGAGTCGTCGCCGTTGGCGAGGTAGCGGTCGTCGGCGGACAGCGTGACGCGGCCGGCGCGCAGGCCGGCGCTGGCCGCCCAGCGCGGCGCGAAGCGCCACTCGGCCTGGGTGAAGACGTCGCGCGTGCGGGCACGGTCGATCTCGTCGCGACGCTGCGTGCCGATGCGGCCGTAGACCGGGTTGCCGTCGGCGTCGAGCACGTAGTTCTCGTATCCGCGGCGGTCGTCGCGCTGGTCCTCGAGCGAGGCGCCGGCCATCAGGTCCAGCGCCTCCCAGGCCCAGCGCCACTGCGCCTGGGTGCCGCGGTAGTCGCGGTCGAAGTCGGCGACGCCGCCGCCGTGGCGCGGGTTGTCCTGCGTGCCCTTGGCGATCGCCAGCCATTGCGTGACGCTGCGCCGTCCGGCATAGGCGCTGGCCTCGAACTCGCGCAGCGCGCCGTCGGCGAAACGGTGGCGCCAGTTCACGCCCAGCTGATCCTGCCTGGAGCGTTTGCGCGTGTCGTAGGTCTGGGCCTCGGGCGCGGTCTGGCGCGGGTCCTCGTCGAACTGTTCGCGTTTGAGGCCCAGCGGATCGTCGGCCGGCTGCTCGTAGTGGCTGGCGCTGGCGATGACGGTGTCGGACTCGCCGCGCCAGCCCACGCGCAGGTTGCCCAGGCGGCGTTCGGCCTCGCTGTGCGGGCGGAAACCCTCCCAGTCCATCGCCGAACCCGAGGCACGGATCTCCCAGCCGCCGGCCAGCGGCGCCTGCACCGCGGCGCGCAGCTGGCGCAGGCCGTAGGTACCCAGGTCCAGCCCGGCCTCGGCCTCGGCACGGCGCACCGGCGCGCTGAGCACCGAGATCACGCCGCCCGAGCTGTTGCCGTAGAGCGCCGAGAACGGCCCGCGCAGCACCTCGATGCGTTCGGCGCCGGCCAGGTCGATGTGCGAGACCTGGCCCTGGCCGTCGGGCCCGCTGGCCGGGATGCCGTCGGCCAGCAGGCGCAGGCCGCGCACGCCGAAGCCTGCCCGGGCGCCGAAACCCCGCGAGCTGATCTGCAGGTCCTGGGCGAAGTTGCTGCGGTTGGCGACCACCAGCCCCGGCACCCGCGACAGCGCCTCGCTGAGGTTGATCATCGGCCCGGCCTGGCGCAGGTCCTCGGCGCCGACGACGCCGATCGCATACGGCGCGTCGAAGGCCAGGCGCTCGGCCACCGAGCCGGTGACGACGATGGTCTCGGTCTGTGCCGCCGCCGGCCCGGCGCCCAGGCCGGCCAGCGCCGCCAGCAACGGCGCCAGCGCGGGGCGCGGCGGGCGGCGGCAGGCTCGGGAGCGGGGCGGGCGACGGGCGGCGTGGACCATGGATGCGAGGGCGGATGGGTGGCAATGCGCCGATCAGGCCGGAGCGCGCCGGCCGCGCGCAGCCGCGATAACCCTCGGACGAAGCGCCGGCGCATCGCGGCGCCGGGCGGGCCTCGCGGGGATCATGAATCGCGCCCCGGGAAAGCCCGGTGCGGGCCCGGATCAGGCCCCGGCCAGGAAGATCAGCGCGGCGTTGACAGCGTAGGCCGCCGCCAGGCCGACGCTGACCCAGCTCGCGGTACGCAGCACGCGCCCCTGCGGCCGCATCACCAGGCCGACGATGACCAGGCCCGTCATCACCAGCGCGGTGGCCGCGCTGCCGGCGTGCGCCGGGTCGGCATCGGCGAGCAGCGGGCCGCGGGTGTAGACCAGGTCGTCGATGGCCAGGACCAGCACGTTGAACAGGTTGCTGCCCAGCAGGTTGCCGATCGCCATGTCCAGCGCGCCCAGGCGCAGCGCGGAGACCGTCACCGCCATCTCGGGCAGCGTCGTGACCAGCGCCATGAAGACGGTGCCGACGAAGCTGCGCGACAGGCCCAGCGCCTGCGACAGCCCGTCGGCCAGCCCCGGCAGCCAGGTGCCGGCCGCCAGGACCACCAGCGCGGCGGCACCGAAACGACGCCACTCGCGGCGCAGGCGCACGCCCGGCGGCCGGGTGGCCGCGGCGGGCGCCCCCGACGCACGCTGCGCGTTCTCGTGCGCGAACACGCTGCGCAGTGCGAGCAGGTACAGCGCCAGCAGCACCGGGCTGTACAGCCCGACGCCGAGGAACTGCGGCGCGGCGGCTCCGGTGACCAGGCTCATCGTCACGAAACCCAGCATCACGACGCCGAAGCCGGCGGACAGCAGGTGCGTGCTGCCGGCCTCGCGGTACATCGGCTGCCCGCGCTGCAGCAGGTCGACGACGACGAGGAAGGCCAGGTTGACGACGCAGGCACCGAGCGCATTGCCGACGGCAAGGTTGGGCGCGCCGACCAGCGCCACGGCGCTGACACCCGAGGCCAGCTCGGGCAGCGAGGTCACGGTGGCCAGCAGCGCCAGGCCCACCCAGCCGCGGCCCCAGCCGTAGGCCGCGGCCAGCGTGTCGGCACTGCGGCTGAGCACGAAGCCGGCCGCCGCGATCGCCGCAGCGCAGAGCAGGAACTGGATCGACAGCCAGGCCAGGTTCACCTCGGCCCCTCCCGCCGGCGCCGGCGCCGGCCACGGCCGCGGCCCGAGCCGGCATCGCGGAGATGCCAGGCCTGCCGGCTGGCGCTCGGAAGATCGGCAGAAGTTGCACGCTGCATGCGCAGGCCTGGGTCGTCGGGTTCCCGGTGCGATCCATTCTGCGCAAGACGATGACACGCCGGGCGCGGGGATTTGCCGCCGCTGCGCGCTGTCAAGCCAGAAGCCTGCAGCGCCCCGGCGCGGGGAACTTCGCCCGCCGGCACGGCTCCCTGGCAGAGGATGGTCAGGCCACGGGGGCGTGGCGGCCGCCGCGAAGGAGCACTCGATGACGACCCACGATCCACGGCCGCCACGAACCGCGGCAGCCCATGCGCTGGCCATGATGGTCGCGGCCAACGGCCGCGCCGACCCGCGCGAACTGCAGGCGCTGGAGGAACTCGACGCCTTCGGCCGGCTCGGCGTGCCACGCGCGCGGTTCGAGACCCTGGTGGACGAATGCCTGCACGAGGTCGGCAGCGGCCTGGCGGGCAGTTCCTGGCTGCACGCACGCGACCAGGCCTGCGTCGACCGCCTGCTCGACGCTGTCGTCGACGCGCAGGACCGGCTGCTGGTCTGCCGCCTCGCAGCCGCCGCGCTCACCGCCGACGGCCAGGTCTCCTGGGACGAGCGGCTGGTCTTCGACCATGCGCTGGCACGCTGGCACGTCACCCGCGCGATGCTGACCCAGGCCATCCTGCACGACCACACGCCCGCCGCCGGGCGCCACGCCCGCCCGCTGGTCGAGCGCCCGCTGGCCGGCTGAACGGCAGCCGCGCCGGGCCCGGCCTCAGGCCGCGCAGCTGCGAAAGCCGCAGAACATCGTGTCGGCCTGCGGCGGCGCGAAGCGGCGCGCCTTCGGGTGCACCTGGCGCCGCCGCGTCATCCAGGACGCACCCCGCAGCACGCCGGCCGGCTGCGGCGGCAGCGCGTCCAGCGCCGACGCGCCGGCGGCGCAGCCCGGCCAGGCGCGTGCGCTGCCGGCGACCCACTCGAACACCTCGCCCCAGAAGAAACCGCGGCCGGCGCCCTGCAGCGCGGCGCATTCCCACTCGGGTTCGGTGGGCAGGCGCCGGCCGGCCCAGCGGCACCAGGCCTCGGCTTCGTGGCGGCTGACGTGCAGCGCGGCCTGCCCCGGCGCGGCGCGGCGCAGCTCGCCGTGGCGCTGCACCAGCACGCCGCCGCGCAACTGCTCGACGTGGCGCGGCGCGCGCCGGCCCTCGGCCTGAAGCCAGGCCCAGCCGGCTTCGCTCCAGCATTCGCGCCGGTCGTAGCCGCCGTCCTCGGCGAACTCGGCGTAACGCGCCCAGGTGACCGGCCGGGCGTCGATCTCGAACTCGGGCAGCAGGACCTCGTGCGCCCAGCGCTCGTTCTCGGGCACCGCGCCGCCGCCGGGCGCCGAGCCCAGCATCAGGCGCTGCGCCGGCAGCCACAGCGGGTCGTGTGCGGCCGCGGCCGGCGGCTCGCGCCAGGGCAGCGGCGGCTCGCCGCCGGCATGCAGCTGCAGCGCCGCGGCCCGTTCGGCCAGCGCCTCGCCCAGACGGTCCTCGTGACGCAGCGCGCAGCGAAAGACGTACAGCCCGGCGTCGTCGGCATGCGCCGGGCCCAGCAGCTCCAGCGTCGTGTCCAGCGTCTGCGCCAGCCAGGCGCGCAGCGTGTCGGCCGTGGGGGCCGGCGCGGCGCCGGCCAGCCAGGCGTCGATCGCGGCGTCGGCCGGCGGCAGCCGCAGCGCCGAGGCGTCGGCGGCCTCGCCGCACTGGCGGCGCACGTTGCGCGCGATCCAGCGGTCCTGCCAGGCGCCGGCGCGCGCGGCCAGGACCTGCGGCGCCGGCCCGCCGTCGCTGCGGGCGAGCGCGTCGCGCGCCTCGAAGGCCGCGAGCCAGCGTAGCGTGTGGTTGCGCGCGTCCATCAGCGCCAGCGACAGCAGCTCGGCGCCGGCGACACGCATCGCCTGCGCGTCGTCCAGCGCGGCGGCACGCGGCCTCACGAGCCCACGAGCCCGTTGCGGATCGCGTAGACCGTCAGTTCGGAGTTGTTGGCGAGCTGCAGCTTCTCGAGCACACGCGCGCGGTAGACCGAGACGGTCTTGGGGCTGAGCATCAGCTCCTCGGCGATGTCGGCCAGGCGCTTGCCCGAGGCGATCATCACCAGCGTCTGCAGCTCGCGGTCGGAGAGTTTCTGGTGCGGCGTCTCGAGCACCGGCGCGGTCAGGCTCTCGACGAGCATCTGCGCGATCTCGGGCGTCACGTACTTGCGCCCCTGGGCGACGGTGCGCACCGCGTCGACGATCTGGCGCGGCTCGCCGCCCTTGTTGACGTAGCCGAAGGCCCCGCCGCGCAGCGCCCGGATCGCGTACTGGTCCTCGGGGTACATGCTGACGATCAGCACCTTCACCGCCGAGCCCTCGTCCTTCAGCGCGTGCAGCGCGTCCAGGCCGCTGCGCCCGGGCAGGTTGATGTCCAGCACCAGCACGTCGCAGCTCGTGCCGCGCATCAGCGTGCGCAGCTCGCCGTAGTCGCCGGCTTCGCCGACGACGCGGATGTCGGGCGCGTCGGACAGCGTGTCGCGGATCCCGCGGCGGATCAGCGCATGGTCGTCGCAGAGGATGACGTCGATCATCGGGTCGCTCCGTGACAGCGGGCCGCTACAGCGAGGCCCAGGCCGAAGGGTCGTGCTCGCGGTCGTCGCGCGGATCCAGCAGCGCGCCGGCGCCCGGGGTCAGCGGCACCGACAGGATCAGCGTCGTGCCACCGGGCCCGCTGCTGAGGTCGATCCAGCCGCCGACGGTGGCCGCCCGCTCCTTCAAGCCGCGGATGCCGAAGCTCTGCGCCTTGGCCAGGTCGACGCTGGACAGGCCGCGGCCGTTGTCGCTGATCTCCAGCGACAGCACGCCGCCGGTCAGCGACAGGTCCAGCGAGACCCGCGTCGCCTGCGCGTGCTTGGAGATGTTGGTGAGCGCTTCCTGCGCCGTGCGGTACGCCACCAGCGGCACGCCCAGCGGCAGCTGCGGTTTCTCATGGCTGGTGCGGAAGGCGCAGGGCACGCCGCAGCGGCGCTCGAAACGCCCGGCCAGCCACTGCAGTGCCGGCACCAGGCCCTGCTCCAGGATCGCCGGGCGCAGGTTGTGCATGATGCGCTGGCTGGCCTCGATCGCGTGCGTGACGGTGTCCAGCGCGCTCTGCACGCGCAGCTTCAGCTCCGCTGTCGTGACGCGTTGCCCGATCCAGTGCAGGTCGAACTTCAGCGCGGTGAGCGAGCCGCCGACATCGTCGTGGATCTCGCGTGCGATCGCGTTGCGCTCGGCCTCGACCGACAGCTGCAGATGCTGCGCCAGCTCCGACAGCCGCTCCTGCGAGGCCTGCAGCTCCAGGTCGGCGCGCAGCTTGGCGCGCCGCGTCTCGGCGGCGGTGATGGCGTGTTCGATCGCCGGCGCCAGCCGCGCGAGGTTGTTCTTCAGCAGGTAGTCGCTGGCGCCGTTGCGCATCGCCTCGACGGCCGTGTCCTCGCCGATCTCGCCGGAGACCAGGATGAAAGGCACCAGGCTGCCGCGCTCGCGCACGATCTCCAGCGCCTGCAGCCCGGTGAAGGCGGGCAGGTTGAAGTCCGACAGGATCAGGTCCCAGGGCCGTGCCAGCGCCTCGACGAAGGCCTCGCGGCTGTCGACACGCTCGACCTGGACCTGCAGGCCGGCGCGGCGCAGCTGCGCCATCGCGAGCGCGTGGTCGGCTTCGGAGTCCTCGAGGTGCAGCAGGCGCACCGGGGGCAGGGGAGCGCTCATTCGTGAAGTATCGCGCACCCGGCACGACGGGCCGGCGTGCTCCCAGGCACGGGGACGCAGAAATATGACGCGAATCGCCGCGTCTTCCGCTCAATGTTTGCAGGCCGCGTGCCGAAAATGGTTCGGAAGAGGCCCGGCCGGCCGCCCCGGGATGCACGCATCTGGTGCACCGGCGACCGGCCTGACATCGAAAAACCGAACACCCGGAGTCCGGATGCTCACCCAGGAAGCCCACGACACTGCATTCGACGGCGCACTGCCCCTGCTGGCAGCCGCCGACCTGCAGGACGACCTGCTCGTCGCCAGCAACGATCTCGATCGGCTGCAGCGGCTGCTCAGCGACGCCTGCGATGCGCTGCTCGGCCACTTCTACGGCGCCACCGGCGAACTCAAGCAGTTGCTGCACGCCGCCACGCCGCACCCGGAGATCGACAACCACCAGCTGCACGTGGCGATGGAGCACATGGCCGGCGCGATCACGGCGATGCAGTTCCAGGACATGGCTTCGCAGCTGGTCCACCACACGGCAAAGCGGCTGCGCAACTGCGCCGACCGCCTGGCCCGCGACACGATGGGCGACGACGAGGACGGCGTGACGCTCGTCGAGGAGGCGCCGCTGCGCCCCAACCCCGTGACCCAGGACGAGATGGACGCCGGGTCCATCGAGCTCTTCTGAACGCCCGGCGCCCGAGCATCCCAGAACTCCAACCTTCCTCCCGAGAGACCTCCTATGCACTCGATCCTTGCCGTTGATGACAGCGCCTCGATGCGCCAGATGGTGTCCTTCACGCTGAAGAACGCCGGATTCCAGGTCGTCGAGGCCGTCGATGGCCAGGACGCCTACGAGAAGGCGAACCAGCGCGACTTCAACCTCGTGCTGACGGATCAGAACATGCCGCGCATGGACGGCATCAGCCTGACCAAGAAGCTGCGCGAGAACCCGAAGTTCAAGAGCACGCCGATCCTCATCCTGACCACCGAGTCCAGCGACCAGATGAAGCAGGCCGGCCGCGCCGCCGGCGCCACCGGCTGGCTGGTCAAGCCCTTCGACCCCGCCAAGCTCGTCGAAGTCATCGGCAAGGTCATTCGCTGAGGTCCCGGTCGGGACCCCAGCAGGCAAACGGAGCACGACCATGGCCGACACCCAACAAGAAGGCGCCCACCTGTCGGCGGGCATCGATCTCTCGCAGTTCTTCCAGGTTTTCTTCGAGGAAGCCGGCGAGAACCTCGAGACGATGGAGCAGATGCTGCTCAACCTCGACATCGAGAACGCGGACGACGAGGAGCTCAACGCGATCTTCCGCTGCGCGCACTCGGTCAAGGGCGGAGCCGCGACCTTCGGCTTCACCGACGTGGCCGAGCTGACGCACGAGATGGAGACGCTGCTGGACAAGCTGCGCCGCCACGAACTGGCGCCCACCGCGGCGATGGTCGACGTGCTGCTGGCCTCGGGCGACGCGCTGAAGGCGCAGCTCGCGCGCCACCAGGGCAACGGCGCCGACCCGGTCGACACGCGCGACCTGCTGGTGTCGATCCGCGCGCTGGTCACCGGCCAGGCCGCTGCCGCGCCGCTGGTCGCCGCGCCGGCCCCGGTCGCCGTCGCGCAGACGCCGGCCGCCGAGCCCGTGCCCGCCGCCGCGCCGGCGGCCGGCACCGCGCGTGCGCTCGAGCTCACGGTCGGGCCGCTGCCGGACACCTCGATGGCCGACAACCTGGTCGAGCTGTTCAAGGAGATCGCCGACCTGGGCACGATCGAGCCGCTGGACGCCGGCCGCGCCGCCGACGGCATGCGCCGCTTCAAGGTCGTCACGACGACCGCGGACAACGACCTGCTGGACCTGTTCACCTTCCACGTGGCGCGCGAGCAGCTCAAGCTCGGCCCGCTGGGCCCGGGCTACGGTTTCCACGCCGGCGCCCCCGGCGCGCCCGAGCCCAGCAAGGCCGAACCCGAACTCGGCTACGGCTTCTTCGACGACGCGCCCGGCGCGCCGCAGGCCGAAAGCGCCGCCGCACCCGCCGCCGCCGCACCGGCTGCCGAGCCGGCCCGCGCCGCCGCGCCGGCCGCCCCGGCGCGCGTGGCGCCGAAGGCCGAGAAGGCCGCCGGCAGCCCCGAGTCGAGCACGCTGCGCGTCTCGGTCGAGAAGGTCGACCAGCTGATCAACCTCGTCGGCGAGCTCGTCATCACGCAGGCCATGCTGGCCCAGAACAGCAAGGGCGTGGACGCCGCGCTGTACCAGCAGATGTCCTCCGGCCTGGCCGATCTGGAGCGCAACACCCGCGACCTGCAGGAAGCGGTGATGTCGATCCGCATGATCCCGATGTCGCTGGTGTTCAACCGCTTCCCGCGCATGCTGCGCGACCTGGCCGCCAAGCTCGGCAAGAAGGTCGAGCTGATGCAGGTCGGCGAAGCCACCGAACTGGACAAGGGCCTGGTCGAGAAGATCACCGACCCGCTGACCCACCTGGTGCGCAACAGCTGCGACCACGGCATCGAGATGCCGGAAGAACGCCTGGCCAAGGGCAAGCCCGAGACCGGCACGATCACGCTGATCGCCAGCCACCAGGGCGGCTCGATCGTCATCGAGGTGCGCGACGACGGCAAGGGCCTGAACCGCGAGAAGCTGCTGAAGAAGGCCCGCGAACGCGGCCTGGACGCGCCCGACACGATGACCGACCAGGAGGTCTACGGCCTGATCTTCGCGCCGGGCTTCTCGACCGCCGACGTCGTCACCGACGTCTCCGGCCGCGGCGTCGGCATGGACGTCGTGAAGAAGAACATCACCGCGCTCGGCGGCACGGTCGAGATCGACTCGGCCGAAGGCTACGGCATGACGGTGCGCGTGCGCCTGCCGCTGACGCTGGCCATCATGGACGGCATGAGCGTGGGCGTCGGCGAGGAGTGCTACATCCTGCCGCTGTCCTCGGTCGTCGAGTCCTTCCAGGTGCAGCCGGGCATGATCAAGACGATCGGCGGCACCGGCCGCGTCGTCGAGGTGCGTGACGAGTACATGCCGGTGGTCGACCTCGAGCGCGTCTTCGACGTGCCGCGTTTCGACTTCGAGCGTGTCAGCAACATCATGGTCGTCGTCGAGGCCGAGGGCGGGCGCGTGGCGCTGCTGGTCGACGAGCTGCTCGGGCAGCAGCAGGTCGTCGTCAAGAACCTCGAGTCCAACTACCGCAAGGTCGACGACGTCTCGGGCGCCACGATCATGGGCGACGGCCGCGTCGCGCTGATCCTGGACATCGGTTCGCTGGTCCGTCGATCACGGCATTGACCCCCCCGAAGCGCCTGCGGCGCTCCCCCCCAGGGGGGCGCCGCCAGCGGCCGGGCAAAGCCCGTCCGCGGCGGCAGCTTGACGCTGACGCACCAGTGGCCTGCCTTTGAAAGTAACGCGATGAATGCACTGCTTGCCCTGATGCGCGGATTCACGATCCGCACGCGCATGCGCGGCGCGATCGCGGTCGTGCTGCTGTCGTTCGCGCTCGTCGGCCTCACCGGCTTCGTCGGCGGCCTGAAGCTGCGTGAACTGAACCAGAAGATCCTCGAGCAGTCGCGCGGCGAGCAGACGGCGACCGCGGCCATCGGCAAGCACCTCGCGGCGGCCCGCCTGCACGAGAAGCAGATGGTCATCGACTACGAGGACGCCGCCGCGATCGCCCGGCTGCGCGAGGAATGGAAACGCGAGATCACGGCGACCTCGACGGCACTGGCCTCGCTGCTCGAAGGCGAGGACGACGAGGACAACGCGCTGGCGCGCACCGGGATCGAGCAGCTGGCCGCCTACGAGAAGGCCGCCACGGCGGTGCTCGCCCGGGCCGAGGAAGGCGTGTTCGACAACGCCCGCGTGGTCGTGCGCATGCTCGGCCGCGCCGACAGCCACATCATCGCGGTCGAGGAGGCCGCCACCAGGATCGAGAAGATCGTGATGGCCGAGAGCACCGCGGCCGCCGAGCGCTTCGACGAGACGATGCAGCAGGCGATGGTGGTCTTCGTCGGCCTGATCGCCGTCGTGATGCTCGTCATCACGCCGATGACGCTGGCCAACTCGCAGTCGATCACCAACCCGATCGACCACGCCCGCAAGGTGGCGCAGGCGATCGCCGACGGTGACCTCACGCGCCCGATCCAGCTCCAGGGCCGCGACGAAGCCAACGACCTGCTGGCGGCGCTGGCGCGCATGCAGGAGTCGCTGCAGCGCATGGTCGGCCAGATGCGCAGCTCGGCCGACAGCATCGAGCTCGCCAGCCGCGAAGTCGCCGCCGGCAACGCCGAGCTGTCCAGCCGCACCGAGCAGACCGCCGGCAGCCTGCAGCAGACGGCCAGCGCGATGGAACAGATCACCGGCACCGTGCGCCAGAGCGCCGACGCCGCGCGCGAGGCCAGCCACCTGGCCGGCAACGCCGCCGAGGTCGCGCAGCGCGGCGGCGAGGTCGTCGGCCAGGTCGTGACGACGATGGACGAGATCAACGCCAGCTCGCGGCGCATCGGCGACATCATCGGCACCATCGACGGGATCGCCTTCCAGACCAACATCCTGGCGCTCAACGCCGCGGTCGAGGCGGCGCGCGCCGGCGAGCAGGGCCGCGGCTTCGCGGTGGTGGCCGGCGAGGTGCGTTCGCTCGCCCAGCGCAGCGCCGAGGCGGCGCGCGAGATCAAGGCGCTGATCGGCAACTCGGTCGAGAAGGTCGACACCGGCGCGCGCCTGGTCGCGGCCGCCGGCAGCACGATGACCGAGATCGTCGACAGCGTGCAGCGCGTCAACCAGATCATCAGCGAGATCAGCCGCGCGGCCGTCGAGCAGAGCTCGGGCCTCAGCCAGGTCAACGGCGCGGTCTCCGAACTCGACGGCATGACGCAGCAGAACGCCGCGCTCGTCGAGCAGTCGGCCGCGGCCGCCGAATCACTGAAGGAACAGGCCCAACGCCTGGGCGCGATCGTCGCCGCCTTCCGCACTGCAGCCGGCTCGGTCGGGCCGGCCGCCCAGGAGCTGACCACCCCGGTGGTCTGACGAGGCCGGCAGGCCTCCCCGGACCTCACGGGCGGAAGCTCGCCCTCTGGAGAAAACGATGAAAACCCTGTCCAACCTGCGCATCGGCACCCGGCTCGGGCTGAGCTTCGCGGCCGTGCTCGCGCTCATGGCGATCATGACGGCGGTCGGCATCTACGAGCTGCGCCGCATCGGCACGCTGGGCGCCGAACGCGATGTCGCGATCGAACGCGCCGCGGACCTGGAGACCTGGAAGTCCAACACCCGGCTGAACCTGGCGCGTGCGCTGTCCATCGCCGCCTCGGGCTTCCAGGAAGCGACCGTGGCGGCGATCGAGCCGCAGATGAAGAAGACCACGGCCGAGATCAGCACGCTGCAGAAGGCGCTGGAAGCGGGCAGCGAATCGGCCGACGAGAAGGCGGCTTTCGCCGACATCGCGGCCAAGCGCAAGGTCTACATCGACACCCGTAACAAGGCCTCGGCCGCGTTCAAGGAAGGCAGCGTCGTCGAGGGCGAGCGCCTCGTCAACGGCCCGATGACGAGCACCGCCGAGGCCTATCTGGCCGCCATCGAGGCGCATCAGCAGCGCGCCAAGGCGCATGCCCAAGAGCTGGCCAACCGGGTGAGCGGGGCCATCCGCACCGCGGTCTACACGCTCGCCGGCATGCTGGCCGCCGCCATCGCCGCCGGCCTGGCGCTGGGCTGGTCGATGACCCGCTCGGTGACACGGCCGCTGGCCGAGTCGATCGAGGCCGCGCAGCGCATCGCCGCCCACGACCTGACCCAGCCGGTGCCCGACACCGCGCGCGGCGACGAGATCGGCACGCTGCTGCGCGCGCTGCGCGACATGCAGGCCAGCCTGACGACGATGGTCGAGCAGATCCGCACCGGCACCAGCTCGGTGGCCGGTGCCAGCGGCGAGATCGCCTCGGCCAGCACCGACCTGTCGCACCGCACCGAGCAGACCTCGGGCTCGCTGCAGCAGACGGCCAGCACGATGGAGGAGATCACCGCCACCGTCGCCCAGACCGCCGACTCCGCGCGCACCGCCAACCAGCTGGCCAGCAGCGCCAGCAGCGTCGCCCAGCGCGGCGGCCAGGTCGTCGCCCAGGTCGTGCAGACGATGGAGGAGATCAACGCCAGCTCCAAGAAGATCGCCGACATCATCGGCACCGTCGACGGCATCGCCTTCCAGACCAACATCCTGGCGCTCAACGCCGCGGTCGAGGCCGCGCGCGCAGGCGAACAGGGCCGCGGCTTCGCGGTCGTCGCCGGCGAGGTGCGTTCGCTGGCGCAGCGTTCGGCCGAGGCCGCGCGCGAGATCAAGACGCTGATCGGCGGCTCGGTCGAGAAGGTCGAGTCGGGCGCCCGCCTGGTCGGCGACGCCGGCAGCACGATGAACGAGATCGTCGCCGGCGTGCAGCGCGTGGCCGACATCATCGGCGAGGTGATGGCCGCGGCCACCGAGCAGAGCCAGGGCATCGGCCAGGTGAACTCGGCGATCGCCGGGCTGGACCAGATGACGCAGCAGAACGCGGCGCTGGTCGAGGAAAGCACCGCTGCGGCCGAGTCGCTGCGCGAGCAGGCCGACCGCCTGTCCGCGCTCGTCGCCACCTTCCGCGTGCCGGGCTCGAACGCCGGCAGCCCGGTCAGCGCCCCGCCGCCGGCCCGGCCCGCGCCGGTGCGCGCGCAGGCCGCGCCGGTGGCCGCCGCCGTGATCGCCCGGGCGCGCGACAGCGCCCGCCCGGCGACGCCGACGCCGGCGCCCAAGGCCGCCACGACGGCCCCTGCACCCAAGGCCGCGGCGGCACCCGCCGCGCGCGCCGAACCGGCGGCTCCCGCCGCCCCGTCCTCGCCGCGTGCCGACGACGACTGGGAAACCTTCTGACACCCGCCAACGGCGTCGCCCGCGTGACGACGAGAGCTGTATGAACCTCGACTTCAACGACCGGGCGATGCTCGCCTCGATGGCACTCGTCGTGCTCGGCGCCGCGGCCTACGGCGCCGTCAACGACGGCATCGGGCTGGCCCTGGGCGGGGGCGTGCTGCTGCTGGCGGCCGCCGCCGCGCTCGCCGGCCTGGGCGGCGGCAGCCGCCACGCCAGCAGCTTCATCGGCCTGCCGGTGCTGGGCATGGCCACCGTGGCGCTGCTGATCCACGTCGCGCACGGCGCCGCCGAGGCGCACTTCGCGGTCTTCGCGCTGCTCGCCGCCACCGTCGTCTACCGGCGCTGGGAAGCCGTCGTCGCCGGCGCGGCGGTGATCGCCGTGCACCACCTGAGCTTCAACTACTTCCAGCAGTGGGGCTGGGGGCCGATGTGCTTCACCGAGCCCAGCCTGCTGAAGGTCGTCGAGCACGCCGCGTTCGTCGTCGGCGAGTCCGCGGTGCTGGTGATGCTGGCGCTGCGCAGCCGCGCCGACTACCGCACGACCGACGAGCTGGTGGCGATCGCCGAGGGGCTGGTCGACGCACGCGGCGACGTCACCTTCGAGCCGGCGCACCTGCCGGCGCAGTCGCCGGCCGCGCACCGGCTGCAGCAGGCGCTGCGCCACATCGAGAAGACGCTGGCCGCGGTGCGCACGAGCGCGGACTCGATCCGCACCGCCTCCAGCGAGATCGCCACCGGCAACCTCGACCTGAGCCAGCGCACCGAACAGACCGCCGGCAACCTGCAGCAGACCGCCAGTTCGATGGTGCAGCTGACCGGCAACGTGCAGCAGAGCGCCGACGCCGCGCGCCAGGCCAACCAGCTCGCCGGCAGCGCCGCCGACACCGCCCAGCGCGGCGGCGTGGTCGTCTCGCAGGTGGTCTCGACGATGGACCAGATCAACACCAGCTCGAAGAGGATCGCCGACATCATCGGCGTCATCGACGGCATCGCCTTCCAGACCAACATCCTGGCGCTCAACGCCGCGGTGGAGGCGGCACGCGCCGGGGAGCAGGGCCGCGGCTTCGCGGTCGTCGCCGGCGAAGTGCGGGCGCTGGCGCAGCGCTCGGCGGCCGCGGCGCGCGAGATCAAGACGCTGATCGGCGACTCGGTCGACAAGGTCGAGGCCGGCGCCCGGCTGGTGGGCGACGCCGGCAGCACGATGCAGGAGATCGTCGCCAGCGTGCAGCGCGTCACCGACATCATCGGCGAGATCACCGCCGCCACCAGCGAGCAGAGCACGGGCATCGGCCAGGTCAACGCCGCGGTCAGCCAGCTCGACCAGATGACGCAGCAGAACGCCGCGCTGGTGGAGGAGTCGGCCGCCGCCGCCGGCTCGCTGCGCGAGCAGGGCACCCGGCTGGCGGAGCTGGTGGCCACCTTCCACCTGACGCAGACGGCGCCGCCGCCGGCACTGGCCCAGGCGGTGATCGCGCGTGCCGCCGACAGCGCACGCACGGCGGCCGCGGTTCCTGCGGCCCCCCGAGCCCGCGAACCGGCCGCGCCGGTGCGGGCCACCGCCCCCGCGGCGGCCAGGCCTGCCGCTCCCGCGCCCGCCAGGCCCGCGCCCGCCCGCCCCGCCCCGGTGCGCACCGAGCCCGCCCGCGCGGCCGCCCCGGCGGCGCGCGACGACAGCGACTGGGAAACCTTCTGACCCCCGGCGTGGCAGACGCCACACCCGAGCCCTCAACTCCGCGGCGTGACGGCCGATAAACCCGTACGACGCCTTCCTGAAGGAACCGAAATGGACATGCTGACCGAAGTTGCCCCCAACGCCCGCACCGAGCGCTCCCGCGCGGGGCTCGCCTCGCCGGCCTCCGCGGCCGCCGAAGGCCAGGCCGGCGGTGAATTCCTGACCTTCCGCCTCGGCGGCGAGGAGTACGGCATCGACATCCTGCGCGTGCAGGAGATCCGCTCCTACGAGCCGCCGACGCGCATCGCCAACGCCCCGTCGTTCATCAAGGGCGTGGTCAACCTGCGCGGCGTGATCGTGCCGATCATCGACCTGCGCCTGAAGCTCGGCTGCGAGAACGCCGAGTACAACGGCTTCACCGTGGTCATCGTGCTCAACGTGCGCGGCCGCGTCGTCGGTGCCGTCGTCGACTCGGTGTCGGACGTGCTGGAACTCAACCGCGAGCAGATCAAGCCGGCGCCCGAGCTCAGCTCGAGCATCGAGGCCCACTACATCACCGGCATCGGCGCGGTGAAGAACGGCGACGCCGAGCGCATGCTGATCCTGGTCGACATCGAGGCGCTGATGAGCAGCGCCGACATGGGCCTGATGGACAGCGTCACGCACTGACCCCCGGGAGACGGGTGGCGCCGACGGCGCCGCCCCGCCCGCATGAGGACCGCTCGCCCCGCAAGCCGGAAGGCTGGACGGTCGCGCCGCCGCCGCCCCGGGCGGCATTGCCGTTTGCAGCCGGCGCCGGCCCTGCACGCCCGCGACGGACTCGCCGGGCGCTGCCGCAGCCGCGCCCCGCGGCCGCCGCGCACGCGACCGCGCCGCCTGCGTTTCGCCGCCGTTGCGGCGCGCACCGGCAGCGTCTGCCGGTCGGCGCGTCGCAGCCTGTGCTGACCGAACCAGGAAAGACATCTCTCCCATGACGAGGCCCTCCTCCACCTCCCGGCGTGGCTCGATCGCCCGGCGCGTGTCGCTGGCCGGCGGGCTGGGGCTCGCGCTGGCGCTGGGTGCCGCGGCCGCGCTGCAGAGCGGGGTCACGGTGCGCAACGCCAACGAGGCCAACGCCGAACGGTTCGGCGAACGCGCCCAGGCCGTCGCCGACATGGCCGAGGCCTTCGACGGCGCGGCGCGCACGATGGCCGACAAGCTCTACGGCGCCTTCGCCGCCGACCTCGCCGGGCCCTACGCGCTGGCCGGCGAGACGCTGACGGCACAGGGCCAGGCGCTCAACGCCCAGTTCTCGCAGGTCGACCGCTTCGCCGAGCTCACCGGCGGCGTGGCGACGGTGTTCGCCGCCCAGGGCGACGACTTCGTGCGCATCACGACCTCGCTGAAGAAGGAGGACGGCTCGCGCGCCGTCGGCACGCCGCTGGGCACCCAGCACCCGGCCTACGCCGCGCTGAAGGCCGGCGGCTCCTACGTCGGCCCGGCGCAGCTCTTCGGCAAACCCTACATGGCGCGCTACGAGGCGCTGCGCGACGCCGAGGGCCGCGTCGTCGGCGTGCTCTTCGTCGGCTTCGACCAGAGCGCCTACCGCGCCGCGCTGCGCAGGCTCGCCGGCGAGGCCCGGTTCGCCGAGACCGGCGGCATCGTCATCGTCGACCCCAAGGGCGGCAAGCCCGAGGACGCGGTCTTCGTCGCCCACCCCAAGGCCGCCGGCGCCAAGGTGCTGGAGACCGTGCCCGCGGCGGCGCCGCTGCTGGCCGCGCTGCCGGGCGCCGAGGCCACGCAGCGGCTGCCCTCGCCCGGGCTGGTCGACGCCGACAGCGGCGACACCTGGGTCGTCGCGCGCGCCGTGCCGTCCACCGGCTGGGTGGTGCTGGCCGAGGTCTCGCAGGGCCACGCGATGGCCGCCACCTGGGCCGCGCTGCGGCCCTTCTGGCTGCTGCTGGCGCTGGTGGCCGCGGGGCTGGCGGCCACGCTGTTCCTCGTGCTGCGGCGCTGGGTGGCCGAGCCGCTGCGCGACCTGGCGCACGCGGTGGAGGCCGTCGCCGCCGGCGACCTGACGCGCCACGTCGAGAGCGAGCGCGACGACGAGGTCGGCGAGCTGATCCGCGATGTCGAGGCGATGCGCCTGCGCCTGGGCTCCACGCTGTCCCAGGTGCGCCAGTCGGCCGAGTCGATCGACACCGCCTCGGGCGAGATCGCCGCCGGCAACGCCGACTTGAGCCAGCGCACCGAGCAGACCGCCGGCAGCCTGCAGCAGACCGCCTCCAGCGTCGGCCAGCTCGCCGGCAGCGCACGCCACAGCGCCGACGCCGCGTCGCAGGCGCGTGAACTCGCCGGCGCCGCCGCCGGCACCGCCCGCCGCGGCGGCGAGGTCGTCGGCCAGGTCGTGGCGACGATGGACGAGATCAACGCCAGCTCGCGGCGCATCGGCGACATCATCGGCACCATCGACGGCATCGCCTTCCAGACCAACATCCTGGCGCTGAACGCCGCCGTCGAGGCCGCGCGCGCGGGCGAACAGGGCCGCGGTTTCGCGGTCGTCGCCGGCGAGGTGCGCTCGCTGGCGCAGCGGGCGGCCGAAGCCGCGCGCGAGATCAAGGCGCTGATCGGCAACTCGGTGGAGAAGGTCGAGAACGGCTCGCGCCTCGTCGCCGACGCCGGCAGCACGATGGCCGAGATCGTCGCCAGCGTCGAACGCGTCAGCGCCACCATCGCCGAGATCTCGGCCGCGACGGCCGAGCAGCACGGCGAGATCGGCAGCATCAACGACTCCGTCGCCACGCTGGACCGCATGACGCAGCAGAACGCCGCGCTGGTGGAGCAGTCGGCCGCGGCCTCGGAATCGCTGCGAGAGCAGGCGCGCCAGCTCTCGCAGGCCGTTGCCGCATTCCGCGTCAACACCACCTGAACCCGTGCGGGCCGTGTCGGCCCACACGAACCGATGCCCTGGCGCGGGTTTCGAGCGCCACGCCCGGCCCCAGAATACGGGCCGGATCAGACGGAGCGCCCCGTGCCACCCCTGAAGCCCCCCGCGCAGGCGGAGGACGACGGCATCGCCAGCGCCGTTCGCACGTCGCAGGTCGCCGAGCACGCCTCCGCCCTCACCTTCTCGGCGCTGGGCAGCGCCAGCATCGCCGCGTTCGTCGCCTGGGCGCTGCACGGCCTCGTCGTCACCGGCGCGCTGGCAGCCTGGGGCACGGCACTGCTGCTGCTGCTGGCGGTGCGCCTGGACTTGCTGCGGCGCTACCGGGCCGCCGCCACGACCCCCGAGGCGCAGGCGCCGTGGCTGCTGCGCTTTCGGCTCGGCATCTTCCTGAGCGGCGTCATCTGGGGCTCGGCCGCACTGCTGCCGATGATCGACCGCCAGCAGGCGCTGGCGGTGCTGACGATCGCGCTCGCCGGCCTGTCGACCGCGGCGCTGGTGCTCGGCCACTTCGACCGCCTCGCCGGTGCGCTGTTCGCGCTGCCGGCCGCGCTGCCGATCACGCTGCGCGTGCTGGCCGAGGACCACCCGCCCGCGCCGGCAGTTCTGATGGGCGTCGCGGTGGCGCTGCTGCTGGGCCTGTACGGCATCTTCGCGGCCGAACGCCACTGGCGCCAGCGCCTGGCGCTGGCGGCCGCGCGGCGCGACGAGCAGCGCAGCCTGGCCGCCGCGCAGGAGAGCGAGGCGCTGCTGCGGCTGATCTTCGACCACGTCGACGAAGGCCTGCTGGTCGCCGGCGCGGACATGCGCGTGCGCACGATGAACCCGCGTTTCAGCGAGATCACGCGGCTGGATCCGTCGCTGGGCGCGCCGGGCACCCCGGTGCGCGAGCTGCTGGCCGCGCAGGCACGTGCCGGCCGCCTGGGCGGCGGCGACCCCGAGGCCGCCGTCGAACGCTGGATGGCGCTGCTGCGCGACGGCGGCCACGGCCGGTCGGTGCGCCGCCTGCCCGACGGCCGCACCGTCGAGCTGCGGCGCAATCCGACCCCCGACGGCGGCTTCGTCGCCGTCGCGCTCGACATCACCCAGCGCGACGCCGCCGAGACCGCGCTGGCCGAGAAGCAGCGCATGCTGGCGCTGCTGCTGGACAACACGGCACAGGGTTTCTGGTTCATCGACAACGCGCTGCGCACCACCGACGCCAACCCGGCGATGTGCCGCATGCTCGGCATCGAACGCCACGAACTGCTCGGCCGCACGGTCTGGGAGTTCGTCGACGAGGACCAGGCCGGCATCCTGCGCGAGCAGATGCGCCGGCGCGAGGCCGGCGAAGCCAGCCTCTACGAGATCCGCCTGCGGCGCGCAGACGGCTCGCCGCTGTGGTGCATGAACCAGGGCACGCCGATCTGCGACTCGGACGGGGGCAAGATCGGCGCCATCGGGCTGTTCTCCGACATCGGCGAACTGCGCCAGGCCACCGAGCTGCAGCGGCGCACCAGCCGGCTGCTGGAGGAGAAGTCGCGCCTGCTGGAGGCGACGCTGGAGAGCCTGCCGCAGGGCGTGCTGACGCTGGACGAACAAGGCCGCACCGCGGCCTGGAACCGGCGACTCGTCGAGATCACCGGCGTGCCCGAGGAACTGCTGCGCAGCCGGCCGGCGCTGGGCGAGTTCGTGCGCTGGCAGATCGACCACGGCGGCGTCGGCCCGGCGCCCGGCGAACTCGACCCGACGGCGCGTGAGCCCATCGAGGCCGCGCTGCGCGGCGACCTCGACGCGCTGCCTACGCGCTACCAGCGCACCGGCGCCGACGGCCGCACGCTGCAGATCGAGACCTATCGCAGCCGCGGCGGGCCGGTCGTGCGCACCTTCACCGACATCACCGACGCGCTGCACGCCGAACAGGCGCTGCGCGAGAGCGAGTCGCGCTTTCGCTCGCTGGCCGACGCGGCGCCGGCGCTGGTCGTTGTCTGCGACGCCGACGGCCGGCCGGAATGGGTCAACCAGCGCTGGCAGGACTTCACCGGCTGCAGCGGCGCCGACGCGCTGGCCGAGCCCTGGGACGCCCGCGTGCACGCCGACGACCAGGCCGCCTGCCACGCCGCGTTCGACGGGGCGAGGCCCGAGGCCCGCAGCTTCGCCGCCGAGTACCGGCTGCGCCGCGCCGACGGCCGCTGGGGCTGGATCGCCGAGACCGGCGTGCCGCGGCGCACGCCCGACGGCGTGCTGCAGGGCTGGATCCGCCACGGCTGGGACATCACCGCTCGCAAGGCCGCCGAGGCGGCGCTGATCGCCGCACGCGACGACGCCGAACGCGCCAACCGCGCCAAGTCCGAGTTCCTGTCGCGCATGTCGCACGAGCTGCGCACGCCGCTGAACGCGGTGCTCGGGTTCGGCCAGCTGCTGGAGTCCGACCCGGCCGAGCCGCTCACGCCGCTGCAGCAGCAGCGTGTGCAGCAGGTGCTGCGCGGCGGCCGCCACCTGCTGTCGCTGATCGACCAGGTGCTGGATCTGGCGGGCATCGACGGCGGCACGCTGGGCGTGCGCCTGGAGGCCGTCGACGCCGCCGCGGCGGTGGCCGAGGCCTGCCGCCTCGTCCAGGCGCTGGCGGCCGAACGCGGCGTGCAGCTGCAGCCGCCGCCCGCGCCGCCGCCGGGCCACGTGCTCGCCGACCCGGTGCGGCTGCGCCAGGTGCTCACCGGGCTGCTAGGCAACGCCATCCAGTACAACCAACGCGGCGGCACGGTGAGCGTCGCCTGGCGCGACGACGGCACCCGGCTGCGGCTGGAAGTCCGCGACGACGGCCCCGGCATCGCGGCGGCCGACCAGCGCCGCATCTTCAAGGCCTTCGAACGCCTGGACGGCGCACGCGCGGCCACAGGCGGCGCCGGCGTCGGCCTGGCGCTGGCCAAGTGGCTGGTCGAGGCGATGCACGGGCGCATCGGCGTGGACAGTGCGCCCGGGCTGGGCAGCAACTTCTGGGTCAGCCTGGAACGCAGCTCGGCCGACGCCGGCGCCGCCGCCGCACCGGCCCGGCGCACCGTGCTCTACGTCGAGGACAACACCGTCAACCAGATGCTGATGGAGGCGATGCTGGCGCGCCGGCCCGAGATCGAGCTGCTGCTGGCCGACGACGCCGAGTCGGGCCTGGCCCTGGCCGTCAGCGCGCGGCCGGCGCTGGTGCTGCTGGACATCCAGCTGCCCGACGCCGACGGGTTCGAGCTGCTGCGCCGGCTGCGGGAGCGGCCCGAGACGCAGGCCGTGCCGGTGGTGGCGGTCAGCGCCGACGCGATGCCCGAACGCATCGCCGCCGCGCGAGCCGCGGGTTTCGTCGACTACCTGACCAAGCCGCTGGAGCAGGCCCGGCTGCTCGAGGCCATCGACCGCGTGCTCGACGCGGCCTGAGCGGGCTTCACTGCACCGTGGCGCGGCGCAGCGTCTCGACGACCGGGCGGCGCAGCACGTCGCGCAGCCCCCACCAGCCCGCCGCCAGCGCCAGCACCGCGCCGGCCGCCGCGCCGGCCAGCGGCACCAGGGGCGAGGGCCGCCAGTCGAACTCGAAGGCGTAGCGCGCCAGCGCCCAGCCCACCGCCATCGCCGCCACCGAGGCCAGCAGCCCGGCCAGCGCGCCGACGCCCAGCAGCTCGGCACGCTGCACCTGGGCCAGCAGGCGGCTGCCGGCGCCCATCGCGCGCATCACCGCGAACTCGCGCGAGCGCGACTCGCGTGTCGCCGACACCGCCGCGAACAGCACCACCAGCCCGGCCACCAGCGTGAAGCCGAACAGGAACTCGACCGCGCGGATCACCTGGTCGAGCACTCCCTGCACCTGGGCGATCGAGGCCGAGACGTCGATCGCGGTGACGTTGGGGTAGGCGCGTGCCAGCGCGTTGTCGAAACCCGGCTGCGGCGGCGCGCGGAAGGCGCCGATGTAGCTGGCCGGCAGCTCGGGCAGCTCGGCCACCGGGAAGACGACGAAGAAGTTCACCCGCATCGAGCCCCAGTCGACCTTGCGCAGGCTGGTCACGCGGGCCTCCTGCTGCAGCCCGGCGACGTCGAAACGCAGCGTGTCGCCGAGCTTCAGGCCCAGGGTCTGGGCGATGCCCTCCTCCACCGACACCGCGCCGGCCTCGCCCGGCGTCCAGCGGCCGGCGACGATCTCGTTGTGCTCCGGGCGCTGCTCGGCGTGGCTGAGGTTGAACTCGCGGTCCACCAGGCGCGCCGCGCGGTCCTCGCTGAAGTCGTCGGGGCTGACGGCGCGGCCGTTGATCGCCACCAGGCGGCCGCGGATCATCGGGTACCAGTCGTAGCGCGTGACGCCGGCGTCGGCCAGCGTCTGGCGGAACGGCCCGGCCTGGTCGGGCTGCACGTTGATGACGAAGCGGTCGGGCGCGTCCGGCGGCGTCGCGCCGCGCCAGCTGGCGACGAGGTCGGTGCGCAGCAGCACCAGCAGCACCAGCGCCAGCAGGCCGACGGCCAGCGCCGAGACCTGCAGCACCGCGAAAGCCGGGCGCGCGGTGAGCTGGCGCGTCGCCAGCACCAGCCAGCGCGGGGCGCCGGCCTCGGGCACGGCGCGGCGCAGCAGCAGCACCGCCAGCCAGGACAGCAGCGCGAACACCGCGATCGCCGCGGCGAAGCCGCCGACCGCGATCAGCCCGAGCTTGGGGTCGGAGGCCACCGCCAGCAGCAGCGCGGCGAACCCGCCGGCGCCGGCGGCCAGCACCAGCAGCGAGGCGGGTTTCAGCGTGCCGACGTCGCGCCGGATCACACGCAGCGGGGGCACACGCGCCAGCTGCAGCACCGGCGGCAGGCCGAAGCCCAGCAGCAGCGTCATGCCGACGCCGACCCCGAAGGCCGCGGGCCACGGCGACGGCGCCGGCAGCGTCGTGTTCACCAGCCCGGCGAGCAGGAAGACGAAGACGTGGTGCACCGCCCAGCCGACGGCGACGCCGGCGGCACTCGCCGCCAGCCCGAGTGCGGCGAACTCCAGCGCGTAGGCGCCGGCGATGCGGCGCTGCGCCAGGCCCAGCACACGCAGCATCGCGCAGTCGTCCAGATGGCGGGCGGCGAAGTCGCGCGCGGCGATGGCCACCGCCACCGCGGCCAGCAGCGCCGCCAGCAGCGCGACGAGGTTCAGGAACTTCTCGGCGCGGTCCAGCGTCTGGCGCATCTCGGGCCGGCCGCTTTCGAGCGACTCCAGGCGCACGCCGCGCAGCGGCACGGCGTGGATGCGTTCGTCGGCCTGCTGCACGAACTGGCGCACCAGCGCGTCGCGGCCCTCGGGCGCGGCGACGGCGAAGCGGTAGTTCAGCCGGCTCGCCGGCTGCACCAGCCCGGTGGCCGGCAGGTCGGCCTCGTGCAGCATCACCCGCGGAGAGAAGCTGGTGAAGCCGGCGCCGCGGTCGGGTTCGACGGCGATCACACGCGCGATGCGCAGCGTGGCGTCGCCCAGGTGCAGCGGCTGGCCCGGCGCGAGCTGCAGCGAGCCCAGCACCGCGGCGTCGACCCAGACGGTGCCGGGTCTCGGGCCGGCAGCCACCGTCTCGACGCCCTCGCCCTCGAGCGCCTTCAGCTGCAGCGCACCGCGCAGCGGGTAACCGTCGCTGACCGCCTTGACAGCCACCAGACGGCTGGCGCCGCCGAGCGGGTCGGGGGCCCGCGCCATGCTCGGGAAGGACACGCTGGTGGCGCTGCGCAGCCCGGCGCGGGCGGCCAGCTGCACCAGCTCGGGCGGCGTCGGCCGGTCGCTGCTGACGAGCGCGTCGCCGCCGAGCAGCTGGCGCGCGTCGCGAGCGAGGCCGCCGTTGAGCCGGTCGGCGAAGAAGCCGACGGCCGTCAGCGCGGCCACGGCCAGCATCACGGCGAAGAACAGCAGGCGTAGCTCGCCGGCGCGGAAGTCGCGCAGCGTCTGGCGCCACGCGAGCGCGGGGGTCGAGGCATGCATGGGCCGCACGGTACCCGAAAGCCCTTGAACGGCCTGTGCAACCGGGCTGAACCCGGACAGCCCGGCGGGCTGCTGAAATGGCGCCATGAACCCGCTGCCCACGCTCTTCCTGTCCCACGGCTCGCCGATGACCGCGCTCGAACCGGGCGCGGCCGGCGAGTTCTTCCATCGTCTGGGCCCGGCGATCGACGCCGCCTTCGGCCGCCCGCAGGCGATCCTCGCGATCTCGGCGCACAGCCTGACGCGCGAGCCGGTGCTGGTGGCCGGCGCGCGCCACGAGACGATCCACGACTTCGGCGGTTTCCCCGACGCGCTGTACCGGCTGCGTTACGACGCGCCGGGTGCGCCCGGACTCGCGACGCGTGTGCAAGCCCTGCTGGCCGACGCCGGCATCGCCGTGCAGCGCCACGACGGCGGCGGCCTGGACCACGGCATCTGGACGCCGCTGCTGCACGTCTACCCGGCCGCCGACGTGCCGGTACTGCCGCTGGCCTGGCCGCCGGGCTGGACGCCGGCGCAGCTGTTCGCGCTCGGCCGCGCGCTGGCCCCGCTGGCCGCCGAGGGCGTGCTGGTGCTGGCCAGCGGCAGCATCACGCACAACCTGCGCCGTGTCTTCGCCGCGCTGGGCGCCGGCCAGGTCGACGCGCCGGCGACGCTGGAGAGCACGGCCTTCCGCGACTGGTTCGCCGACCGCGGCGCGGCGGCCGACTGGCCCGCGCTGCTGGCCTGGCGCAGCCAGGCGCCGCACGCGGCGCTGATGCACCCGACGGACGAGCACCTGCTGCCCTTCTTCGTCGCCGCCGGCGTGGCCGGCGAGGCGCCGACGGCGTTGCGCGTGCACGCCAGCCTGACCTACGGCGACCTGGGCATGGACGCCTACGCCTTCGGGCCGCAGGCGGCGCGGCTGGCCGAAACCCTGACGGCATAAGGCACGCGGCGCCCGAGGCTTCGGCGTCGCCGTTATCGTCGCGCCATGATCGCCTTCATCTGGATCGTCACCGCGCTGGGTCTGGCCTTGTGGTCGCTGGGCGCCTGGGGCCTGCACACGCTGCTGCGGGCCGACGCCGGCTGGGTCGGCGACCTGGGCGAACTGGTCGACCGCGTGCCCTACGGCGCGCTCATCGACCGCTGGTTCCCCGGCTGGCAGGCGCTGATGCACGCCCTGCTGGACCTGACGCAGAGCACGCTGGGCCTGCTCGGCGCGGCGGCGCCGCTGATCGTCTGGTCCGCCTGGGCGGTGGGTGCGCTGGGGCTGGCGCTGTTCGGCGGTTTCCTGACGCTGCTCGTCGTGCTGCTGCGCCGCGACGATCGCGGCCGCGCCGCGGCCTGATCAGCCGGCGGCGAACACCGCGTCGAGTTCGCGCTTCCAGCGCGCCTTCTGCTCGGCCGGCACGAAGCTGGCCTCCAGGCTGTTGGCCGCCAGCGCATGGGCCTCGTCGCGGCCCAGCGCCGGATGGGCGTCGAAGACGGCGCGGTAGTTGTCCAGCAGGTAGCCGCCGAAGTACGCCGGGTCGTCGCTGTTGACGGTGACGCAGACACCCGCGGCCAGCAGCTCGGGCAGGCGGTGCGACGCCATGTCGGGGTAGACGCAGAGCTTGACGTTGGACAGTGGGCAGACCGTCAGCGGCACCCGTTCGGCGGCCAGCCGCGCGACCAGCGCCGGCTTGTCCAGGCTGCGCACGCCGTGGTCCACACGCTCGACCTTCAGCAGGTCCAGCGCCGTCTCGACGTACTCGGCCGGGCCCTCCTCGCCGGCGTGGGCGACGAGGTGCAGGCCGAGTTCGCGGCAGCGTGCGAACACGCGCGCGAACTTCTCCGGCGGGTGGCCGCGCTCGCTGCTGTCCAGGCCGACGCCGATGAACAGGTGGCGGTACGGCAGCGCCGCTTCCAGCGTCGCGAAGGCGTCCTCTTCGCTCAGGTGGCGCAGGAAACACAGGATCAGCGAGGCGCTGATGCCCAGCTCGGCGTGGGCACGCTGGCAGGCGTGGTGCAGGCCGACGATGACGGTCTCGATCGGCACGCCGCGCGCGGTGTGGGTCTGCGGGTCGAAGAAGAGTTCGGCGTGCACGACGCCGTCGGCCGCGGCGCGCTCGAAGTAGGCCCAGGCCATCTCGAAGAAGTCGGCCTCCTTCAACAGCACGCTGGCGCCGGCGTAATAGATGTCGAGGAAGCTCTGCAGGTCAGTGAAGGCGTAGGCCGCACGCAGCGCGTCGACGCTGGCGTAAGGCAGCGCGACGCCGTTGCGCCCGGCCAGGCGGAAGATCAGCTCGGGCTCCAGCGTGCCTTCGATGTGCACGTGCAGCTCGGCTTTCGGCATCTTGCGCAGCAGGGCGGTGAGGGACATGGCGCTCTCTCGGTTTTGCATTGGGGCGCGACTGTACGCCGCCGCCTACGACATCTGTCGTATTGGCCGGCGAAGCCCCGCTCCCGACACTGGCCCCAGTTCAACCGGCCGCCCGGCCACCTGGAGGGGTCCACCACATGGCTACTGCCAACCGCCGCAGCTTCGTCCTGCAAACCGTCGCCGCCGCCGCGTTCGCCGCGGCCGGCCTCGGCTCCGCCCACGCCGCCGACACGATCAAGGTCGGCGTGCTGCACTCGCTGTCGGGCACGATGGCGATCTCCGAGACGGTGTTGAAGGACACCATCCTGATGGCCATCGACAAGGTCAACGCCAAGGGTGGTGTGCTCGGCAAGAAGCTGGAGCCGGTGGTCGTCGACCCGGCCTCGAACTGGCCGCTGTTCGCCGAGAAGACGCGCCAGCTGATCGGCAAGGACAAGGTCTCGGTGATCTTCGGCTGCTGGACCAGCGTCTCGCGCAAGAGCGTGCTGCCGGTCGTCGAGGAGCTCAACGGCCTGCTCTTCTACCCGGTGCAGTACGAAGGCGAGGAGCTGAGCAAGAACGTCTTCTACACCGGCGCGGCGCCCAACCAGCAGGCCATTCCCGCCGTCGAGTACCTGATGAGCAAGGACGGCGGCGGCGCCAAACGTTTCGTGCTGCTGGGCACCGACTACGTCTACCCGCGCACGACGAACAAGATCCTGCGCGCCTTCCTGAAGAGCAAAGGCATCGCCGACGCCGACATCCTCGAGGAGTACACCCCGTTCGGCCACTCCGACTACCAGTCGATCATCGCCAAGATCAAGAAGTTCGCCGCCGAGGGCAAGAAGACCGCGGTGGTCTCGACGATCAACGGCGACTCCAACGTGCCCTTCTACAAGGAGCTGGGCAACCAGGGCCTGAAGGCCACCGACGTGCCGGTCGTGGCGTTCTCGGTCGGTGAAGAGGAGCTGCGCGGCGTCGACACCAAGCCGCTGGTGGGCCACCTGGCGGCGTGGAACTACTTCATGTCGATCAAGAACCCGACCAACGCCGAGTTCATCAAGAAGTGGTCGGCCTACGCCAAGGCCAAGAACATCCCGGGCCACAAGGACAAGCCGCTGACCAACGACCCGATGGAAGCCAGCTACATCGGCTTCAACATGTGGGTGCAGGCGGTGGAGAAGGCCAAGAGCACCGACACCGACAAGGTGATCGCGGCGATGGCCGGCCAGACCTTCAAGGCGCCCAGCGGCATCGTGTCCAAGATGGACGAGAAGAACCACCACCTGCACAAGAGCGTGTTCATCGGCGAGGTGAAGGCCGACGGCCAGTTCAACGTCGTCTGGAAGACGCCGGGGCCGGTGAAGGCCCAGCCGTGGAGTCCGTACATCCCCGAGAACAAGGGCAAGAAGGACGAACCGGTCGTCGCAGCGAAGCCCTGACGGAACCCGCCGCACGGGCTCCCTCCCCCTCTCCCGCTGGCGGGAGAGGGTTGGGGTGAGGGCGGTGGCGCACCACGAGCCCTCACCCCCCGCCCTCTCCCGCGTTGCGGGAGAGGGAGCCACGCGCCCCGCCCCCGCACCCTGACCGCGGTTCCCCGACGATGCTCCACCGACTCCTTCTCTGCCTGGCGCTGCTCGCGCCGCTGGCCGCCCAGGCGCTGACGCCCGAGCAGGCGGCGCGCATCGCCGCGGGCGACAGCGACGAGCGCATCGCGGCGCTGAACGAGGCCGTCGCCGCCGGCGACGCGGCGCTCGCGCCCTTCGTGCAGGCCTTGCTCGACGACGCCGTCAAGGTGGCCGGCGGCAAGGCCTACGTCTTCGACGGCAGCGACACGCGCCTGGCCGGCACGGCCCAGGTCGTCGTGCTGCCCGACGACGCCGAGGACGTGGTCAACAACAACCGCATGCGCCGCGAGCTCGAAGCCGCGCTCGCCGGCCTGCGCCTGTTCTCCGCCGACCGCGCCGAACGCGCCGCCGCCATCGAGGCGCTGAAGGACGGCGTCGACGAAAGCCGCCTGCCGCTGCTGGCCAAAGCCGAGGCCGCCGAGCCCGACACCACGCTGAAGGCACGGCTGGCGATGCTCAAAGCCAGCGCGCTGATCACCGCCGAAGACCCGGCCAAACGCCTGGCCGCGGCAAAACTGCTGGCCGACAGCCCCGAGCCGGCGACCAAGTCGCTGCTGCTGGAGCGGCTGCAGGCCGAAACCGACGCCAGCGTCAAAGGCGCGCTGGTCGCCTCACTGGACCGCGTCGAATCGCGCCTGGCCTGGGGCGAACGCCTGGGTGTCGTCTTCACCGGCATCAGCCTGGGCTCGATCCTGCTGCTGGCCGCACTCGGCCTGGCCATCACCTACGGGCTGATGGGCGTGATCAACATGGCGCACGGCGAGCTGATCATGATCGGCGCCTACGCGACCTACGTCGTGCAGGGCCTGTTCCGCAGCTGGCTGCCGGGCGCCTTCGACTGGTACGTGGTCGCGGCGATCCCGGTGGCCTTCCTCGCCAGCGCGCTGGTCGGCGCGGTGCTGGAACGCAGCGTCATCCGCTTCCTCTACGGCCGGCCGCTGGAGACGCTGCTGGGCACCTGGGGCATCAGCCTGATCCTGATGCAGAGCGTGCGCACGCTGTTCGGCGCGCAGAACGTCGGCGTCGAGAACCCCGCCTGGCTGTCGGGCGGCGTGCAGCTGCTGCCCAACCTGGTGCTGCCCTACAACCGCATCGCGATCATCGTCTTCGCGGGCCTGGTGCTGGCCGGCGTGGCGCTGCTGATCGGCAAGACGCGGCTGGGCCTGTTCGTGCGCGGCGTGACGCAGAACCGGCGCATGGCCGCCTGCGTCGGCATCGACACCGCGCGCATCGACACCTACGCGTTTTCGCTCGGCGCCGGCATCGCCGGGCTCGCCGGCTGCGCGCTCAGCCAGGTCGGCAACGTCGGCCCCGACCTGGGCCAGGGCTACATCGTCGACTCCTTCATGGTCGTCGTGCTCGGCGGCGTCGGCCAGCTCGCCGGCACCGTCTACGCCGGCCTCGGCCTGGGCGTGCTGAACAAGCTGCTCGAAGGCTGGCAGGGCGCGGTGCTGGCCAAGATCACCGTGCTCGTCTTCATCGTCGTGTTCATCCAGAAACGTCCGCAGGGCATCTTTGCCTTGAAGGGCCGCAGTGCGGAGGCTTGAGGAGATGGCCCAGATGCAGGAACCCGCCCTCACCCCGGCCCTCTCCCGCCAGCGGGAGAGGGGGGAAGACGGCGCTGCCGGTGTGGCGCCCTCTCCCGCTGGCGGGAGAGGGCGGGGGGTGAGGGCCGGTGTTCTCGCCGCCACCATCACCATCACCACCGTCGTCCCGCTGCTGAACCTGGCCGTGCCCGAGACCAGCGCGCTGCACCTGAGCGACTACGCCGTCAGCCTGCTCGGCAAGATCCTCTGCTACGCGATCTGCGCGCTGGCGATGGACCTGATCTGGGGCTACACCGGCATCCTGTCGCTGGGCCACGGGCTGTTCTTCGCGCTCGGCGGCTACGCGATGGGCATGTACCTGATGCGCCAGATCGGCAGCGATGGCCAGTACCGCAGCACGCTGCCGGATTTCATGGTCTTTCTCGACTGGAAGGAGCTGCCCTGGCACTGGGCGTTCAGCGACTCCTTCGTCTTCCAGATGGCGCTGGTGCTGCTGGTGCCGGGGCTGCTGGCGCTGGTGTTCGGCTTCTTCGCCTTCCGCTCGCGCATCAAGGGCGTGTACTTCTCGATCATCACGCAGGCGCTGACCTTCGCCGCGATGCTGCTGTTCTTCCGCAACGAGACCGGCTTCGGCGGCAACAACGGCTTCACCGACTTCAAGCGCATCCTCGACCTGCCGATCGCCACGCCCGGCATGCGCGTCGTGCTGTGCGTCGCCAGCGGCCTGGTGCTGATCGGCTTCTTCGTGATGGCGCGCGCCATCGTCACCAGCAAGTACGGGCGTGTGCTGCAGGCCATCCGCGACGCCGAGAGCCGGGTGATGTTCACCGGCTACAACCCGCTGGCCTACAAGCTGAGCATCTGGGTGCTGTCGGCGGTGATGTGCGGCGTGGCCGGCGCCTTGTACGTGCCGCAGGTCGGCATCATCAACCCCGGCGAGATGAGCCCGGCGGCGTCGATCGAGATCGCGATCTGGACGGCCGTCGGCGGCCGCGCGACGCTCGTCGGCCCGATCGTCGGCGCCTTCTTCGTCAACGGCGCCAAGAGCTGGTTCACCGTCGCCTTCCCCGAGTTCTGGCTGTTCTTCCTGGGCGCGCTGTTCATCGCGGTGACGCTGTTCCTGCCCCAGGGCCTGGTCGGCCTGCTCCGGCGCCGCAAGAAGGAGACGCGACCGTGACCCCGGACCTGATGGCCGCCGGCGCCGAGCGCCTGGCGCGGCTGCAAGCACGCGAGGCCGAACGCGGCGGCTCGGGCGGGCGCAGCGCCGCCTACGGCCGCGTCGCCGGCGCCGAGGCCGACTTCGCACACGGCGTCGCGCTCTACGTCGAGGACGTCAGCGTCAGCTTCGACGGCTTCAAGGCGCTGAAGTCCTTGAGCCTGGCGATCGACGTCGGCGAGCTGCGCTGCATCATCGGCCCCAACGGCGCCGGCAAGACGACGATGATGGACTGCATCACCGGCAAGACGCGCCCCGACAGCGGCCGCGTCAGCTTCGGCAGCAACATCGACCTGCTGCGCCTGTCCGAGGCCGAGATCGCCCAGGCAGGCGTCGGCCGCAAGTTCCAGAAGCCGACGGTCTACGAGGAGCTGTCGGTCTTCGAGAACCTGGAGCTGGCGCTGAAGGCCGACCGTGGCGTGCGCTCGGCGCTGTTCTGGCGCCTGAACGGCGAGCAGCGCGACCGCATCGCCGAGGTGCTGGCGCTGATCCACCTGAAGGACGAGCTGGCACGCACCGCCGGCCTGCTGAGCCACGGCCAGAAGCAGTGGCTGGAGATCGGCATGCTGCTGATGCAGGACCCGAAGCTGCTGCTGCTGGACGAGCCGGTGGCCGGCATGACCGACGAGGAGACCGAGCGCACCGCCGAGCTCTTCCTCAGCCTGGAAGGCCAGCACAGCCTGGTCGTCGTCGAGCACGACATGAAGTTCGTCGAGCAGCTCACCGAAGGCCGCAAGAAGGTCACCGTGCTGCACGAGGGCAGCGTGCTGGCCGAAGGGCGGCTCTCGGACGTCCAGGCCAACGAGAAAGTGGTCGAAGTCTATTTGGGACGTTAACGCCATGCTGAAGGTCGAGGGACTGAACCAGTACTACGGCGGCAGCCACATCCTGCGCAACGTGTCGTTCGAGGCGAAGGTCGGCGAGGTGACCGTCGTGCTGGGCCGCAACGGCGTCGGCAAGACGACGCTGCTCAAGAGCCTGATGGGCGTGGTGCCGGTGAAGACCGGCACGGTGGCGCTGGACGGCGCCGACCTGAGCAAGGCCACGAGCTACGAGCGTGTGCGCCGCGGCGTCGGCTACGTGCCGCAGGGGCGCGAGATCTTCGGCCGCCTGACGGTCGAGGAGAACCTGCGCATGGGCCTGGCGACGAAGCCCGCCGGCACCGAGATCCCGGCCGAGCTCTTCGAGCTGTTCCCGGTGTTGAAGCAGATGCTGGCGCGCCGCGGCGGCGACCTGTCGGGTGGGCAGCAGCAGCAGCTGGCCATCGCGCGCGCGCTGGCCGCCGGCCCCAAGCTGCTGATGCTCGACGAGCCCACCGAGGGCATCCAGCCCAGCATCATCAAGGACATCGGCCGCGTGATCCGCATGCTGGCCGACCGCAAGACCATGGCCATCGTGCTCGTCGAGCAGTACTACGACTTCGCCGAGGAACTGGCCGACCAGTACCTGGTGATGGAACGCGGCGAGATCGTCGCGCGCGGCCGCGGCGCCGACATGCAGGCCGACGGCGTGCGCCAGCGCATGTCGATCTGATCGCGGGGCCGGCAGCCGGCGTAGGATTCAGTCCCACGCCACCGGAGACCGCCATGCGTTCGACGCAGCAGTTCAGCATCACGCTGCCGCACGAAATGGCCGACGCGGTGCGCGCCAAGGTCGCCTCGGGCCAGTACGCCACCGAGAGCGAAGTCATCCGCGACGGCCTGCGCGTGCTGCTGGCGCGTGACTCGGCGGTGGAGAAGTGGCTGCATGACGAGGTCGCGCAGACCGTGGACGCGATGCGCGCCGACCCATCGAGGGGGCTCAGCGTCGAGGACGTGAAGGCCCGACTGGCGGCGCTGCACCGCAGACACGGCGGCGCCTGATGCGTTACCGGGTGATCTACTCGCCGAAGCCGCGCGCCATCTCGACGAGCTGTACGTCTACATCGCGCTGGAGGGCTCGCCCGCTGCTGCGGAGCGCTACACCAGCGCGGTCGTCGCGACCTGTGAGTCGCTGTCGACCTTCCCCCAACGCGGGACGCCAAGAAGCGAGATTCGGGCAGGCTTGAGGCTGACCTTCCACGGCAAGCGCACGGTGATCGCCTACACCGTCGACGATGAAACAAGGCGGGTCGAGATCGCCGGTGTGTTCCATGGTGGACAGGACTACGCCGCCGCCATGGTCTCCCGAGACGACTGAACCCGCTCCCGATGCAAGCGCCATTCGGACACCCCGCATGAACCCGCCCGACCTGCTCGCCCGCCTCGACGCCATCGGCCGCTCGCTCGCCGCCACCGGCCAGGCCCTGGCCCTGATCGGCCTGGGTTCGGTGGGCCGCGAAACGGCGCGGCTGGACGCCTGGTCCGACCTGGACTTCTTCGCCATCGTCGAGCCCGGCGCCAAGGCGGGTTACCTCGACCGCCTGGACTGGCTGGACGCCGCGCACCCGCTGGCCTGGCACTTCCGCAACACCGCAGACGGCCACAAGGCGCTGATGGCCGACGGCGTGTTCTGCGAGTTCGCGGTCTTCGAGCCGCAGGAGCTGGCCGGCATCCCGTTCGCACCCGGCCGCCTGGTCTGGGCGCGCGACGGCGTAGCCCCGGCGATCGTCGAACCGCGCCGCCCGCTGCCGGCCGCCACCCTGCCCGATGAGACCTGGATCGTCGGCGAGGCGCTGTCCAGCCTGCTCGTCGGCCTGCAGCGCTGGCAGCGCGGCGAGAAGCTGAGCGCGATGCGCCTGGTGCAGGTCCATGCGCTGGACCGGCTGATCGAGCTGGACACGCTGCGCGCCGCCCCGGCGCCGGGCGACCCGTTCAACCGCGAACGCCGGCTGGAAGCCCGCCAGGCCACGCTGGCCGCCGAGCTGCCGGCGCTGGCGCCCGGCTACACGCAGACGCCGGCCGCCGCGCTGGCGCTGCTGGCCGCGCTGGAACGGCGCGGGGCGCTGCTCAACGGCGCCGCGGTGGCCCGCATCCGCGCGCTGGCCGGCGGCTGACAGCCCCGCCGCCGCCACGCTTTCCTTCTCGACGGGCCCCGGGCGCGCGCGCGATCATGCGCCGCACGGGTGCGGCGCACCGCGCCCGGCCGGCGCCGGCGCACCCGCGGCGCATTCCGACAGACCCCCCCCACGCTGAAGGAGAACCGCATGGCACGCACGATGAAAGCCGCCGTCTTCGTCGAGAAGGGCCGCATCGAATTGCGCGAGAAGCCGATCCCCGAGGTCGGCCCCAACGACGCGCTGCTGCGCATCACGACGACGACGATCTGCGGCACCGACGTCCACATCCTGAAGGGCGAGTACCCGGTGGCCCCGGGGCTGACGGTGGGCCACGAGCCGGTGGGCGTGATCGAGAAGCTGGGCTCGGCGGTCGTCGGCTACCAGGAGGGCCAGCGCGTGATCGCCGGCGCGATCTGCCCCAACTTCAACAGTTATGCCGCGATGGACGGCAAGCCCAGCCAGGACGGCAGCTACCTGATCCCGTCGGGCCGCTGCGGCTGCCACGGCTACAAGGCGACGGCCGGCTGGCGCTTCGGCAACCTGATCGACGGCACCCAGGCCGAGTACGTGCTGGTGCCCGACGCCCAGGCCAACCTGGCGCCGGTGCCCGACGGTCTGAGCGACGAGCAGGTGCTGATGTGCCCGGACATCATGTCCACCGGCTTTGCCGGCGCCGAGAACGCCGGCATCCGCCTGGGCGACACGGTGGTCGTCTTCGCCCAGGGCCCGATCGGCCTGTGCGCCGCGGCCGGCGCGCGGCTGATGGGCGCCACCACGGTGATCGGCGTCGACGGCAACGACCACCGGCTGGAAGTCGCCCAGCAGATGGGCGCCGACATCGTGCTGAACTTCAAGCGCTGCGACGTCGTCGACGAGGTGATGAAGCTGACCGGCGGCCGCGGCGCCGACGCCGCGATCGAGGCGCTGGGCACGCAGCAGACCTTCGAGGGCGCACTACGGGTGCTGAAGCCCGGCGGCACGCTGTCCAGCCTGGGCGTGTATTCCGAAGACCTGCGCATCCCGATGGCGGCGTTCGCCGCCGGCCTGGGCGACCACACGATCAAGACCGCGCTGTGCCCCGGCGGCAAGGAACGCATGCGCCGGCTGATGAACGTCATCGAGGCCGGGCGGCTGGACCTGTCGCCGATGGTGACCCACCACTACCCGCTCGACGACATCGTCGCGGCGTACGAGCTGTTCTCGCATCAGCGGGATGGAGTGTTGAAGGTGGCGTTGAAGCCCTGAGCCGGGCCGCCGGGCGGCGCGCCTGGCGTGTTGCACCGCTCGAAGGGTGGCAGCCCGGGCAGGCTGTCAGGGGGATCGCGACGATCCTGGCGGGCTGGCCAGGAAGCGGTGCGCCCGAGCAGATGGTCGTAGAGACGCCCGGGCTCGTCCTTCGCGCTCTGCCTGAATGCGACCCTAAAGCTCAGGTCGAAGCGGGGCGGTACTTGCCTCGCAAATGCGCACGCCGGGCCTCCAGCTTGGCCTGAAGCTCGGCGTGGACCTCATCGACTGAGTAGCTGACGCCGGTGCTTCGGTACTCAGCCCATGCAGCATCCGCGCGGGCCAAAAGCTCTTTCTGGGCGAGGCGGTGCTGCACCGCGCTGCGCACCGTGGCCTCGACGAACCCGGACAAGGTCTCGCCTTCGCGAAGCACCGATTCGAGATCCGCGCGCAGCTGGGGATCCACGTGCACCGGGGGAAGGATGGCGCTCTTCATGCAGCCAGCGTGTTGCACAGGCGTTGCAGCGTCAAGGACTTCGGGGCTTGTCCTGATGGCGGCCATCACCGCCGGGCTGCCACACGATCAGGACCGCTGCGCCCCGGCGGCCGGCTGGGCCTGGGGACGATGGTGAGCCAGCACTACCGGCTGGACGACAGCGTCGCGGCGTGCGAGCTGTTGGCTCATCAGCGGGATGGGGTTGGCTCCGAAGCCCTGATTGAAAGCTTGAGGGTGATGGGTCGGTGCTGCGCCGGCATCGGCGCGTAGCGCCCCGCCCCCCACCCACCGGCAGCTCCGACTTCGCTGCGCTGCTCGGTTTCGCGGTCGCGCGGCCCAACTCGCTGCGCTCACTGGCGTGAGCTCCGCTCAAACAGTCGGCCGCGAGTCAGATCACGAAGCGCGCTAAAGCGCGCCGACCGCGAACCCTGCGCTGCTCGCCGCCGAAGAGTCGCAGCCGGCGGGTGGGGGGCGGGGCGCTTGGGGACGCTCGTGGGTCGCCGTCAATCGGCTGCGGTGCGCCAGTTCGGTTCGTCGCCCGACCAGCGCTCGCGCACGAAGTCGACGAAGCAGCGGACCTTGGGCGACTTGTGCGCGCCGGGCAGATGCAGCGCGTACAGGCTGCTGCCCAGGTTGCCGTGGGCCTGGTGGTCAGCGAGCACTTGGGCCAGGCGGCCCGCGGCCAGATCGTCCTCGACGGCGAAACGCGGCAGCAGCGCGAAGCCAAGGCCGCGAACGGCCAGGTCACGCACCGCCTCGCTGCTGTTGACCGAGACGCGCGTCGTCACCGGCACTTCCTGCGTCGCCGCGCCTCGCGTGAAGCGCCACCGCGCGCTGCGGCTCTTGAAGCCGTAGAACAGGCAAGGCCGGTCGTGCAGGTCGGCCGGCGTGGCGACGCCCGCGCCGTGCGCCAGCCCGGGCCTGGCGACGACGGCGTAGTCGATGGCGCACAGGCGCTGCGCCACGAGGGGGTCGGGCGGCGTGTCGCACAGCCGCAGCAGCACGTCGACGCCCTCTTCCACCGGGTCGACGTGGCGGTCCAGCAGGCAGAGCTGCAGTTCCACCTCGGGGTATCGCTGCATGAACGCCGGCACCAGCGGGACGAGGTGGCGCGTGCCGAAGGCCACCGAAGCGCTGACGGTCAGCACGCCGCGCGGCTGGCTGCGCCGCGACAGCGCGTCGGCCTGGGTCTGTTCCAGCTCCTGCAGCACCCGCTGCGCACGTTCGTAGACCTGCGCGCCGGCTTCGGTGAGCACCAGGCGCCGGGTGCTGCGGTGCATCAGCCGCGTGTCCAGCAGTTCCTCCAGCGCGCGAAGCTGGCGGCTGACCGCGCCCTTGTCCAGCCCGAGGGTGGCCGCCGCGCCCGAGATGCTGCCCTGCGCCGCGATGTGCGCGAAGGTGATCATCAGCTTGGCTTGCTGGACAGGGGAGGAAACAGCCATGTTGTCCTGTAGTCAACGATCGTTTGCCGATTAGACCGCTACCGCCGCATTGGCGGAGTTTCAACAATGGTGGCCTCTCTCCCCGTCGAAGGAGCCGCCATGACCACCACCGCCGCCCCGCTGGCCGCCGCGCCTGGCGCCACCGCCCCGACGACGCCGCTGCTCTGGCCGGCGGTCTTCATCCTGATGTGGAGCACCGGCTACGTGGCCGGCAAGCTGGGCCTGCCCTATGCCGGCCCGTTCACGCTGCTGTTCCTGCGTTTCGGCGTCGCCGCGGCCGTGCTGATGGTGGTGGCGCTGGTGACGCGGGCGCCCTGGCCGCGCACGGCGCGGCAGTGGCTGCACGTCGTCGTCGTCGGCCTGCTGATCCAGGCGCTGCAGTTCTCAGGCCTGTACGCCGGGCTGGCGCTGGGCGTGTCGGCCGGGGTGTCGGCGGTGATCGTCGGGCTGATGCCGGTCTGCACCGCACTCGGCGCGGTCGTCTTCCTCGGCGAGCGCATCGGCCTGCGGCAGGTTGTCGGGCTGACGCTGGGGCTGGCCGGCGTGGCGCTGGTCGTCGCGCACAAGCTGGGCGGCGGTGGGGGCGGCGTGGCCGGCCATCTGGCCGTGGGCCTGGCGCTGCTGGGCATCACCTCCGGCACGCTGTACCAGAAGAAGTTCTGCGCCGGCATGGACTTGCGCAGCGGTGGCGCCATCCAGCTCGGCGCGTCGACGCTGGTCGTCGGCGTGCTGGGCGCCTGGCACGAAGGGCTGGCGCTGCAGTGGACGCCGGCGCTGGTCGGTGCGTCGCTGTGGCTCAGCCTGGTGAACTCGATCGGCGCCGTCAGCGTGATGTTCCTGCTGCTGCGCCGCGGCGAGGCCAGCCGGGTGGCGAGCCTGTTCTACCTGATCCCGGCGGTGACGGCCGTCATGGGGTACGCGGTGCTCGGGGAGACGCTGACGGTGTGGCAGGGGGTGGGGGTCGGGGTGTCGGCGGCGGGGGTGTATCTGGCGACGAGGCGCCTGCCGGCGTAGGGATTTCCGACCGTGAAGGGTGGTGCGCCGGCTCCGGCGTGTAGCGCCCTCGGAAGTTGCATCGTGCGGCCGAATAGAACAGCAGGCTTCACCTCGACGGTAGAGATTCCAAAACCGTAAGTATCTTTCGAAGCGCGTCGACTTCGTCTCGATAGCCAACGGCCGCGATTATGTTTGGCATGCCGAGAGCCATCAACGTCACATGACCTTCACCGATCTGAAGCCAATGTTTACTGCCGTCAGGGTTTTCATACTGCGTCTGCGCGACGCCCGCGCTTGTTGAGTCAAAAATTATCACGCCAGGGATGTCACTTTGTTCGGCTATTTGCAGCTCAATTCCAACCCCAATCGACGGATAGCTACACTCCGCGACGACCAAATCAGCCCACTCCACCAAATCCCGATCCCACTCATAGCATAATTTCGCCCGATCCCCGAAAGATTGCATTGACAGCTGCGGATCGCTATCCTTAAGAGGATATCGGACCTCTGCACCAAAGTCCTGCATTCCCAGAGCAAGGCGATGAATCAGTCGGACGTATTTCTCGAAGTCGGATCTTGGGACATGAGTGAGTCCGCATGCGAGGTAGATTTTCATGACCATCAACTTGCTGGGCGAACGTTTGGGGTCATGCATTGATGCCCAGTGATCTCTGCCGCCATCTCATCAATGAACTGCGGCAGCGACATTTGAATGAATTCGCTTAACAGCCAATTCTGATGCCCACTAAATAGTTTGGCAATCTGCATAGGGCTATATCTCGACAGCTCGCTGAGGCGATGCATCGCGGCAAGAGAGATTGTGAGCGGCGAACGGCGTATAGCACGCTCTCCGTTTTTCGGCTGTGCCTTCGCATACCAAAGCGTTGTTGAGCCGGCAATATATTGAACATCCGGCCGCAGCGCTCTATTAAGCTCTTTAATGCCGTTGATGTCCACAGAATTAACCAGCGCAGCAGACTCAATTTTCACACTCGCAGACGATCTTACACTACGGTCGCCGGACACCGCCGAGTCATCAACCAAAGTCTTTGGTAGGCGGCATAGGTAGGAATTACAATCAAAATCTGAGCTGATTTGAGCAGCAAAGTGCGCTCGCCCGTTAGTCGGATCAAATACGTATCTACAGTTCGTAAGCGGAATAAATAGCTCCGCTCTTTTATCGTATGTAATACAGAATGTTCTATGAATACAGAGAAGATTGAAAAGCAAATCGTATAAACTGTAGACAGTATCAGCTTCACTCTCCCCCAGGCACCTCGACAGCATTGGAAGAATCCCCTTCTTCCGCATCATTACGCCTTCGTTATGCAAGTCAATTCCGCCTTGCTTTTTCGTTGCGCGCGTTACGCCGTGAAACTCTTCGAGCTGCATCCCCCTGGAAGCCAATAATGCCTTTGCAGCATTCATGTAGCAATAATAGAGAGGCAGAGGAGCCGACTCGTTTGGCAGCCCTTGCGCTGCAGCCGCAAAGGCCTTTGCCTGAGTCCAGTAAAAGGCAGCCGTCCCCGCGGCCTCGTCATTTCTTCGCTGCAGCCAGAGTTTTACATATTCCCACGGACTGTTAGTTAGCACCGTCCGGCCGCCGAAATCAGCTTCGCAGGTTGCCTTGTGCGGCTTGACGTCACGGCCAAAGAGCTTCAAGTTTTTAGTTTCCATCAATCTGGTTTCGCTGCCGCAATCAATCTGACCATGCCTCAGGGAATTTCGATTTTGAACTGCAAAATCTGCTTCCGGGGCGCGCCGCCGAGACGACTTATGCGGGTATGTATATCCTTCGTAGTTCCTCGACAATTTGATCAGCAGCCGGCACTTGCCATTGCCAATCCGCCCTCGATTGCTCCCTAGCAACTCGTTCAGAGAGATCGTCCATCTCTAACGACAACAGCCGCAGCGATTCGAACTTCTCGTCGCTTTCCAGAATTAGTCGAGATCCATCGGGTGTTCTTAGGGTGCTCGCGAAGTTTGGGCGTCGGATGAGGTCATCCAAAAAGCGCGTCGCCTCGGCCAATATAGCCAGTTCGTTTGCGATACCGACCGTCAGCGCCGCCATGTCCGAATGCCACAGGGCCGAAGCAAGGTCATAGCTTGACAACTCGATTTTGGTCCCATCATTAATTGCGTCAGCCTTGACGTTCTTGCATAGGCGGATAGCCTTTTTCAAGCCGCCCGCGCTGAGTTGATCTCGCGCATTGATCTGCCGGATGTGCTTGAATGGTGTATTGAGCACACGCTCAGGCACGTCCTTGTTGAGTATGTGAACCCCGCGGTCAACTTCATTGAAACTGTACTGATAAGCGACCGTATCAAACCAGTTGGACGGAACAACATCGACGGGGCGTCGCAGCGACCCGCCGGACACGTTGATTGCCTTTGCTCCATCCTTCTTCACCTTTGCCGCCGGAAAGGAGGCATCAAGGATCGATTCAGACTCCTTTCGGAGTTCGACCAGCGCCTGCAATGTGTCGTAGGTCACCGGGCTTGCATACCCACCAGACAAGGCTTTTTGTCCATTCAAGTCGTAGTGGATGTAGCGACCATCCAGTACAAGCAAGTCCACGTCACTGACACCACGAATGTGAATGTCGCAAGCGACTGAGCCCTGCAACCGAAACTCAGGCGAGATTGCTTTTTTTTCTAGACCTTTCTTCAGCTGCTCCTTCACCCGTTCTGCCTCTTCTAGGCTGATGCGGGTGTATTCAGGGTCCACCGCCTGCATCGCCCCGAGCGCGTACTGTGTGTGCTTCTGGAATGGTGCTCGCCTCGCGTAAGACTCCTGCGACAGGCTCTTCGCGATTACCTGCGTCGCTGACTCCATCGCCAAGTCGGCGATCCGGTCCTTGCCTGTCCGTCGCTCCCGCAACGAGTTGAGTCGCTTGTCGATATCACGTGCCATTCTTCCCCCTTCGTATCAGTTTCAGGGTGCCGAACGTGTAGCGCCCATGGCCGTTGAAGTATTCCCCCTCGGCGCTCTGAAGATCCGACGAAAATGTAAGCTCAGCAGATCCTCGGTGGCCCTTCAGGTTGGCTTCTCCGATGCGCGGCTCATTCTTGTAGTTGTACAAGAGCCTAAATCCATCGGCTTGGTCATAGACGAGCGCAGCAGCCACGCTGCTCGACCTCGATTGCCCGGTTTTGAGGCGAACACGCAGCTTGTCCCAACTCTGGACAATCGTAACTTCACCTGCCCACGGTGATCCACCTTCGCTCAGGGTTTGGCCTTTGCAGTCCCAGGTGCCCGACAAGTCCGGTACCTTGAGCAGGTTAGCCAGCTTGGACCATTTCCAGATACGTGACTCGAAGAGCCAGTAAAGGGCCATGTAGATCAGCCCTGCAGTCAACGGCCACATTACCAAGCCCGGCACATGGTCTCCGAGGCCTAGCTTCTTTGCCAAGTCGATCAGCCATAAGGCAAGTGACCCAAGCCCGGCAGCTATCGCAGATGCGGCGATGCTCAGGTACCGACCTATCGCGGCACGGTTGAGTCCGCCGAGGACTGAGTATTCGTGTTCCAAGCGGCTTTCCCCAAGAATTTATATTGACCTTGCCTCTGAATCCCGCAAGATGCCATTGAAGTTCTTCGTCTCCAACAGGTAGACGACCATCCCGCGCGTCAGGATCAGGTGGTCGATCTGCACCACCTCGCCGTCGACCTGGAAACGCAGGTCGTGCAGCAGCATGCGGTCGGGGTCGTCCCGCAGGTAGTTGTCGAGGAAGTGCGCCGCATCGCGCTCGCCGGCGATGCCGCGTTTCAGGCGGAACTGCTCGTCGCGCAGCGAGTCGCGCTGGCGGCGGTCCAACAGCGGGGATTTCTGCAAATCCTCGAGCAGTGCGAGCCGCTTCGACTTGTCGTCGGCGGACTTGATCAGCACGCGATGACCTCCCTGGTCACTTTTGCCAGGGATCATGCCACCGCGTTACGCCCGCATACAAAGCTTCGCCCGCCCGATGCGCGCGAACTGCGGCACACGGGGCGGGCGAATGCGGGGCTGTTTCGGCGCGGTTTGCGCCAGATCTAATCCGCCACCGGCGTCAGCTTGCGCCTGGCGCCCCGCGGGACACCGAGGCGGCGGGCAGCAGCGTGGCGGTGGCCGCGCAAGCCACGCGCGGCACCTTGCACGCGGTCTTCAACCCGACGCGACGAAGACTGGAGCCCCATAGTGCTGTCGCCCCGCCGTCTTGCGGCCACAAAAGCCAACGCCCCATTTCAGCCACAACTTCCTTGGCTGCAGCAGATAGTGCAAGTACGTTTGCACTAAACGACGGTCCTGATTAGAAATGTTCGTCAGCCTGCCTGATCACCTTGCCAGTTCTCGGCGCGGCGCGAGCGACGTCGACTATGAGACGAGCGACGAGGCCC
>NZ_SLXD01000016.1 GCF_004340905.1 Rubrivivax gelatinosus | reverse complement strand
ACAACTGGCACAGGCCACACCACAGCATCGACCTCAAGCCGCCGGTCTCACGTCTCTTGGTTCCCCGAAAGAACCTGTTGACACTTCACAGCTAGCTCAGCGCCGCGCTTCTCGCGCGATCCACTCGTCGACCAGCGCCTCCAGCGTCGTCAGCGGCAGCTCGCCGCGGTCGATCAGCGCGTTGTGGAAGCGCCGCAGGTCGAACTTCGTCCCCAGCCGCGCCTGGGCGCGCGCGCGCAGCTCGTCGATCTTCAGCCGCCCGACCCTGTAGCCCAGCGCCTGGCCGGGGTCGGAGGTGTAGCGGTCGACCTCGGCCTCGACGTAGGCGCGTTCGACGCCGGTGCGTTCGACCATGAAGTCGATCGCCTGCTGGCGGCTCCAGCCCTTGGCGTGGAGGCCGGTGTCGACGACCAGGCGCGCGGCGCGGAAAGCCTGCCACTGCAGATGGCCGAACAGGCTGTACGGGTCGTCGTAGGCGCCGAGCTCGCGCATCAGCGTCTCGGCGTACAGCGCCCAGCCTTCGACGTAGGCGGTGTAGCCGCCGCCTTCGCGCCGGAACTCGGGCAGGCCGTGCAGCTCCAGCGCGCGCGCGCCCTGCAGGTGGTGGCCGGGCACGGCCTCGTGCGCGACCAGGGTCGCCATGCCCCAGGTCGGCTGCTGGCGCCAGCCGACGAGGTTGGCGTTGAACCAGCCCGGCCGGCTGCCGTCGACGGCGCCGCCTTCGTAGAACTCGGACGCGTCGGGGCCCATGTGCTCGGGCATGCCGCGCACGCCGTAGGTGCCGCGCGGCAGCTCGGCGAACAGGCGCGGCATCTCGGCGTCGAAACGCTTGGCCATCGCCTGGTAGCGCAGCAGCAGCTCCTCGGGGCCGGAGACGAAGAAACGCGGGTCGGTGTTGAGCCACTTCACAAAGGCCGCGAAGTCGCCCTGGAAGCCGGTCGAGCGCATCACACGCTCCATCTCGGCGCGGTCCCGGTCCAGCTCGCGCAGGCCGATCGCGTGGATGGCGTCGGCGCCCAGGTCGGTCGTCGTGCTCTGGCGCACCAGCATCTCGTAGACACGCGCGCCGTCCGGGTAGTGCGCCAGCGAGCCGTCGGCCGGTGCCTTGGCGCGGTACTCGCCGGCGACGAAGTCGCGCAGCCGGCGCATCGCCGGCAGCACCTCGCGTTCGATCGCCTCGCGGCCCTGGGCCTGCAGCGCCGCGCGCTCGGCCTCGGCCATCGCCGGCGGCAGGCGGCGCAAAGGCTCGAAGAAGGGGCCGGCGGCCGGGTCGGCGGGCAGCTGGGCGTCGATCTGGGCGATGGCGCGCTCGAGCACCGGCGCCGCCGGCACCCAGCCCAGCGCCATGCCGTGGCGCATCAGCGCGATCTCCTGGTCGATGCGCCGCGGCAGCGCCGCCATGCGCGCCAGCACCTTGGCGGCGTCGGCGCGGCCGTCCATCGGCATCATCCGCAGCAGGCTGGAGAAATCGGACTGCACGCCGCCCATCGCCTCGATGCGCAGGCTGCGCCAGCCTTCGAACGGCTGCTCGGCGAGGTGGCGTTCGCGCTGCTCGATGAACAGGTCCAGCGAGACGCGGTCCTGCGGCGACAGCCGCGCGCGCGGGATTGCCCGCGCCTCGGCCAGCCAGCGGCGCTCCTGCGCGGTGGCGGCGCGTTCGGCTTCGGGCGAGACGTCGCCCAGCCGGTCGTCGAAACGGTGGTCGCCGCGCCAGGTGGCCCACTCGGGGTACAGGCGCGCGCTGTCTTCCCAGTGGCGTGCGAACAAGGCGTGCAGGGCGCGCGTGGCGGCGTTGTCGGCGCGGGAGGCAGCGGCCGCCGGGGCGGCCAGGGCGGTCGTGAGGGTGGCGGCCGAGCCCAGGGTCAGGGCGGCGGCGACGGCCAGCGTACGAAGCGGCATCGGGAGGTCTCGTGGACGGCGAAGCCGTCGATTCTGGCCAGGGCCGCGGCGCTGGGCGATCCCGTGCGACGAAGCCTTGCCGGTGCCGACGAAGCCGGCGCAATCCGGTACAAGACCGCCGCGCGCCGCCGCGGCACGATGCGCCCATGTCCCACCGTGCCGCGCTCGTCTCCGGAACCCTGTTCGCCCTTGCCGCCGGGCTGATGTGGGGGCTGATCTTCGTCGCCCCGCTGCTGCTCGCGGCCTACCCGCCGGCGATGCTGTCGGTCGGGCGCTACCTCGCCTTCGGCCTGATCGCGCTGCCGCTGGCCTGGCTGGACCGGGCGCGCATCCGCGAGCTGACACGCGCCGACTGGGCCGACGCGCTGCGCCTGGCGCTGGTCGGCAACCTGCTCTATTACCTGCTGCTGTCCTCGGCGATCCAGCGCGCCGGCGGGCCGCTGCCGACGATGATCATCGGCACGCTGCCGCTGGTCATCGCGGTGGCCTCCAACCGCCGCAACCGGCACCGCGACGGGCTGCTGTCGTGGCGCCAGCTCGCGCCTTCGCTGCTGCTGATCGCCGCCGGGCTGGCGCTGGTCAACCGCGCCGAGCTGGCGCAGCTCGCGCCCGACGCCGACCGCGGCCGTTATGCCCTGGGCGCGCTGCTGGCCGTCGGCGCGATGGCCTGCTGGACCTGGTACCCGATCCGCAACGCCGACTGGCTGCGCGCCCACCCCGAGCGCTCGCCGTCGACCTGGGCCACTGCGCAGGGGCTGGCGACGCTGCCGCTGGCCCTGACCGGGGCGCTGATGCTGGCCGGAGCGTCGGCCGCGGGCTGGATAGACCTCGGCGGGCCGCTGGGGCCCACGCCCTGGCGTTTCGTCGGCCTGATGCTGGTCGTCGCGCTGCTGTGCTCCTGGCTGGGCACGCTGTGCTGGAACGAAGCCAGCCAGCGCCTGCCGACGACGCTGGCCGGCCAGCTGATCGTCTTCGAGTCGCTGGCCGGCCTGGCCTACGCCTTCGTGCTGCGCGGCCAGTGGCCGCCGGCCGACACGCTGGCCGGCATCGCGCTGCTGATCGCCGGCGTCGCCTGGGCGCTGCGTTCGAAGCCGCAGCCGGTGCCCGCGGCCGCCTGAGGACACGATTCAGGCGATCAGTTCGTCCAGCAGCTCGATCCAGTGCCGCACCGGCGTCTTCGTGCCGCCCTGCAGGTGCTGGATGCAGCCGAAGTTGGCCGAGACGATGACGCCCGCTTCCAGCGGCTCCAGGTTCGCCAGCTTGCGCCGGCGCAGCGCCTGAGACAGCTCGGGCTGCAGCACGCTGTAGGTGCCGGCCGAGCCGCAGCACAAATGGCTCTCGCTGCCCGCCAGGCGCACGTCGAAACCCAGCTCGCGCAGCCCGTCCTCGACGCCGCCACGCAGCTTCTGGCCGTGCTGCAGCGAACACGGCGGGTGGTAGGCGACACGTGTGCCGGGCGCGATCTTCAGCCGGGGTCTGAGCGCGGCGACGATGTCCGGCAGCAGCTCGCCGACGTCGCGCGCGAGTTCAGCGACGCGGCGCGCCTTGGCGGCGTAGGCCGGGTCCTGCGCCAGCGCCAGGCCGTACTCCTTGACCGTCGAGCCGCAGGCCGAGGCGTTGAGGACGAGCGCCTCGACACGGCCCTGCGAGGTCAGGCCCTGGATCAGCGGCCACCAGGCGTCGATGTTGCGGCGCATGTCCGCGAGCGAGCCCTCGGTGTCGCCGAGGTGGCCGCGGATCGCGCCGCAGCAGCCGGCTTCGTCGGCGACCAGGGTCTGGATGCCGGCGGCGTCGAGCACACGCGCCGTCGCCGAGTTGATGTTCGGCGCCAGCGAGGGCTGCACGCAGCCCAGCAGCATCAGCACCTTGCGCTTGTGCTCGCGCTGCGGCCAGAGCCTGGCGCGCGCGCCCGGCGCGGCGGTGACCTTGTCCTTCAGGCGCGCCGGCAGCAGCGGCCGCAGCGCGCGCCCGGCGGCCACCGCCGTGCCGAAGGCCGACGAGGTCAGGCCTTCCTTCAGCAGCCAGCGCGCCGTGCGTTCGCCTCGCGGGCGCTCGACTCGCTGCTCGACAAGATGGCGGCCGATGTCGACCAGGCGGCCGTACTGCACGCCGCTGGGGCAGGTGCTCTCGCAGTTGCGGCAGGTCAGGCAGCGGTCCAGGTGCAGCTGCGTGCTGCGCGTGACCGGCGCGCCTTCGAGCAGCTGCTTGATCAGGTAGATGCGGCCGCGCGGGCCGTCGAGCTCGTCGCCGAGCAGCTGGTAGGTCGGGCAGGTGGCGGTGCAGAAACCGCAGTGCACGCACTGGCGCAGGATGGCCTCGGCCTCCTCGCCTTCGGGCGTGCCGCGGAACTCGGGCGACAGATGGGTCTGCATCAGGCGAGCGTGTAGTCGAGCACCCAGTAGTGCTCGTACGCGGTCCAGCGCGGATCGCGGGCCCGCGGGCCGAGCACGGCGGAAGCCTCGTCGGGCGTCGGGAAGTTCTTCAGCACCTCGTGCACGCTGCCGTCGTCGAGCACGCGGTCCTGGTAGGTGTTGCCGGCTTCGTCGCGGCGCGTCAGCGGCGTGCTGCTCGTCTGCACGAAGCTGTTGTCCAGCATGACGACACGCGCGCCGGGTTCCAGCCGCGCGTGCAGCGTCGCCAGCCAGCCGGGCAGGGCCTGCAGCGCCACGTGGCTCCACCAGCAGCCGGCGAACGCGGCGTCGAAGGACTCGTCGCCCAGGCCGTCCAGCGTGTAGGCGTCGACCTGGCGGAACTCGACGGCCGCCGGCAGCGCCTTGGCGCGTGCGACGTCCATCGTCTCGGGGTTGGCGTCGGTGGCCAGCCAGCGCCGCGCGTCGCGCGCGGCGTGCGGTGTCCACCAGCCGGTGCCGCAGGCGATCTCGAGCACACGCCGGCCGGCGAACGGCGCCGCCAGCGAGGCTTCCATCGCACGCAGGTCGGCCTGGCGCTCGGGCTTGTGATAGACGCGTTCGTAGTAGGCGGCGCGGCGCTTGTAGTAGTCGAGCATCGTCAGAGATCCGGGAACAGGCGGCCGGGGTTGAAGACGCGCGCCGGGTCGAAAGCGTCCTTCAGCTGGCGGTGCAGCCGGTCCAGCGGCGGTTTGGGCGGCGTGAACACCGGCCCGTCGCCGGCGCCGCGCCAGCGTGTCGCGTGGCCGCCGGCGGCCGCCGCGGCGGCGCGCACCGCGGCGGCCGGCAGCGGCGTGCACAGCCAGCGCTGGCCGCCGCCCCATTCGATCAGCTGCTCGCCGGCCAGGCCCAGCGGCGGTGCGGTCGGCGGCAGCGACAGCCGCCACAGCGCGGCGCCACGGTCGACCGCCGCGCGGGCGCCGGCGAAGAACTCGTCCTGCTGGTCCCGCAGCCCGGTCCAGAAGCCGTCGGCCAGCGTCGGCGCGATCGGTTCGCCGCCCAGCTTCTCGTAGGCCGACTGCACCGCGGCGGCGGCGCCGGCCAGGCGCAGCACCAGCGTGCCGTCCCACCAGGCACTGGCCGAGATCGGCAGCGGCTGCGCCGACCAGGCCGCCAGGCGCTGCAGCGCCTCGGCTTCGCCGAACTCGTAACGCAGCGTGGCCACCGCCGGCGGCCGCGGCAGCACCTTCAGCGAGACCTCGCAGATCAGGCCCAGCACGCCCAGCGAGCCGGCCAGCAGCCGCGGCACGTCGTAGCCGGCGACGTTCTTCATCACCTGGCCGCCGAAGGTGAGCACCTCGGCGCGGCCGCTGAGCATCGTCGCGCCGAGCACGAAGTCGCGCACGCTGCCCGAGGCCGCGCGGCCGGGGCCGGCCAGGCCCGCGGCGACCATGCCGCCGACGGTGCCACCAGCTTCGAAACGCGGCGGCTCGAAGGCCAGCCACTGGCCACGTTCGGCCAGCGCCGCCTCCAGCTCGGCCAGCGGCGTGCCGGCGCGTGCGGTGACGACCAGTTCGCTCGGCTCGTAGGAGCTGATGCCGGCCAGATCCGCCGTCTGCAGCGGCTCGCCGGCGGGCGCTTCGCCGTGCCAGCGTTTGCTGCCGCCGCCGACGATCTCGAGCTTCGTGCCGTCGGCCGCCGCGGCCCGCACGCGTTCGACCAGGCGGCCCAGGGCCGCGTCATCGTGTGCCGTCATCGTCAGAAACGCTCCAGTTCCGCGAAGGCCAGCAGGCCGCGCCGCACGTGCTGCTTGCCGCCTTCGACGCAGCGCACCAGCGTCGGGATCACCTTGCCGGGGTTCAGCAGCCCGGCGGGGTCGAAGGCGGTCTTCAGCGCCGCCATCTGGGCGCGTTCCTCGGGGCTGAACTGCACGCACATGCTGGCCAGCTTCTCGACGCCGACACCGTGCTCGCCGGTGATCGTGCCGCCCAGGCGCACGCTGGTCTCCAGGATGTCGGCACCGAAGGCCTCGCAGCGGCGCAGCTGGTCGGGGTCGTTGGCGTCGTAGAGGATCAGCGGGTGCAGGTTGCCGTCGCCGGCGTGGAAGACGTTGGCGCAGCGCAGGCCGTAGGTCTGCTCCATCTGCTGGATGGCGAGCAGGATGTCGGCCAGGCGCTTGCGCGGGATCGTCGAGTCCATGCAGAGGTAGTCCGGGCTGATGCGGCCCGAAGCCGGGAAGGCGTTCTTGCGCCCGCTCCAGAAACGCAGCCGCTGGGCCTCGTCGCGGCTGACCTCCAGCCGCGTCGCGCCGCAGCCGGTCAGCACGTCCAGCATGCGCTTCACCTCTTCGGCCACTTCCTCGGGCGTGCCGTCGCTCTCGCACAGCAGGATGGCCTCGGCCGTCAGGTCGTAGCCGGCGTGCACGAAGTCCTCGACCGCGGCAGTCATCGGCTTGTCCATCATCTCCAGCCCGGCGGGGATGATGCCGGCGGCGATGATCGCCGCGACCGCGTCGCCGGCACGGCGCACGTCGTCGAAGCTGGCCATGATGCAGCGTGCGAGCTGCGGCTTGGGCACCAGGCGCACCGTGACCTCGGTGGCGACGGCCAGCATGCCTTCGCTGCCGATGACCGCGGCCAGCAGGTCCAGCCCCGGCGCGTCCAGCGCCAGGCCGCCGAACTCGACGGCCTCGCCCTCGGCGGTGAAGCCGCGCACACGCAGCACGTTGTGGATCGTCAGCCCGTACTTCAGGCAGTGCACGCCGCCGGAGTTCTCGGCGACGTTGCCGCCGATCGTGCAGGCGATCTGGCTCGACGGGTCGGGTGCGTAGTACAGGCCGTGCGGCGCCGCCGCTTCGCTGATGGCCAGGTTGCGCACGCCGCACTGCACGGTGGCCGTGCGCGCCAGCGGGTCGATGGCGAGGATGCGGTTGAACTTGGCCAGCGACAGCGTCACGCCCAGCGCGTGCGGCATCGCGCCGCCCGACAGCCCCGTGCCGGCGCCGCGTGCGACCACCGGCACGCCCAGCGCGTGGCAGGCGCGCAGCACGCCCGAGACCTGGGCCTCGGTCTCGGGCAGCGCGACGGCCAGCGGCAGCTGGCGGTAGGCGGTGAGGCCGTCGCACTCGTAGGGCGTGGTGTCCTCGCGCTGCCAGAGCAGCGCGTGCGCCGGCAGCACCTTGCCCAGCGCGGCGACGACCTCGGCCTGGCGGCGGGCGCGCGTGGCGGCGTCGGGCGGGGCCTCGGCGGCGGAAGTCGCGGCGTCGGCGGGCAGGGGTGCGTTCATGCGCGGGGAGCTGGCGGCGGGCTGCGGAGGACTGTAGCGCGCGGGGCACGTCCCGCGCCGCCCCGGGGTCAGGGCCTTCCGTGCCGTCGGCTGTCGCTCATCCGGGCACGCGGTCGGTGGCGCGGAACTCCACGCACTGCGCGTGGCGCGCCCAGGCCGCACGATCGCACTGCTGCTGGAAGCAGCGGTAGAGCGCAAAGCCGCTGCGCTCGCCGCACGCGGCCCGCGGCGTGGCCGGGCCGGCGGCACGGGGGGGCGGGTCGAGGAACTCCTCGCGCGGCGGCGGCGCGGCCGGCGGCGGCGCGGGATCGGCCGGGACGACGGGCGGCGTCTCGACGGCCACCGGCGGCGGCGCGGCGGGCTCGGCGGGCTCGGCGAGCACCGGCTGCGAGGCCGGTGCCACCGGGGCGGCGGCGGCCGGCTGCGCCTGCAGGGTGGCCGGTCGGGCATCGGGGCCGCGGGTCTCATGCCACCACAAACCCAGGCCGAGCGCGGCAGCCAGGCCCAGGGCGGCGAGCATCCAGCGCATCACGCTGTCGCGCGGGGGCGGCTCCAGCGGCAGCGTGCGTGCGGTCGGCGCGGGCGGCGTGGCGGGCGGCGCGGCAGGCTCGCGTGCCGCGCCATCACGCCGCGGCGGTGCCGGCGGGAGGGTCTCGATGACGCGCTGGATCAGGTCCACGGTGGCGGCGTCGGGCTCCTCGTCGGCAGCGGGCCGGGCGGGCATCGGCCCGGGTGTCGTGGCGGGCTCGAACTGGAAAGGCACCAGCGGCGGGTCGCGCCGGGCGCCGTGGCGTGCGGCGGCGACACGTTCCGGGGTCGACGCGGCCGCGCCGGCCGCGGGGGCCGCGCCGGCGGGGGGCGTTTCTTCGGGCCAGCGCGACCAGTCCGGCGTGTGCCCCGGGTTCGTGGCGCCGCGGCCCAGTCGGCCTCGTGGCCCGGGGCGTGCGGCCGCGGGGGCCGCCGCGGGTGCCGGAACCGGCGCCGGTTCCGGCGCCGGGAGGTCGAGTTCGACGTCGATCGCCGGTTCGGCGCGTGCCGTGGCGCTGCGGCGCGGCGGGCCGTTGGCCAGCCAGGCGGCGAACTCGACGATGCTCTGCGGCCGCGCGGCGATGTCGGGCGACACCGCGGCGTCCAGCGTCGCCAGCAGCGCCGGACCGTAGCGCGCCGACGGGTGATCGAAGAACAGCCGTTCGACGACCGCCGCCAGAGGCTCCGTCGTGCGCCCCGCCGGTGGCGGCAGCAGGCCGGTGATCGCGAAACGCGCCAGCTGCGCGAGCGCGAAGACGTCGCTCCAGGAGCCGATGCGCGCCGGGTCCTCGTCGATCTCGGGTGCGGCGAAACCGGGCTCCAGCGCGGCCATCGCCGGGCCGCCGAGGGCAATCGCACGTTCGGCATAACCGGGCCCCAGCAGCAGCGGCCGGTCGTCGTCGAGCAGCAGCACGCCGGCCGGATGCAGGCCGCCGTGCACGCCGTTGACGCGGTGCCACTCGTGCAGTGCGGCCAGCAGGGCGTCGAGCAGTGCACGCAGCGCCGGTTCGTCGGGCGGGCCGCTCATCTCGCGCCGCAGCTCGGCCAGCGGCCGGCCGGCGTACCAGGGCATCACCAGGCAGGCGCCGCCGTGCGCCGGCAGCAGATGCAGGACACGCGCGATCGACGGGTGGTCGCAGCGCGCCAGCCGCCGGCCTTCGTCGATGAAGGCGCGCAGGCCGTGTTCGAAGAGCTCGGCCTGCGCCGGCTCTGCCGGCCCGATGTCGCCATAAGGCCCGCGCCGCGCCAGCGCGGCCGGCAGGTACTCCTTCAGCGCCACCGGCACTTCCAGCCCGTGGTCCCAGCCGCGGTAGACGATCGAGGTGCTGCGCACGGCGACGACGCCGCGGAACTCGAAGCCGCCGAGCCGGTGCCCGGGCGGCCAGGCGCTGACGCCGGGGGGCAGCGCGTGCGCGGCCTGGGCGAGACGTTCTGGCGTGGAGGGCTGGTCGTTCATCGTGCGCGGCCGACGGGTCCGTGAAGGTAGCCGTCACCGCGCCGCGACGCTGTAAGCCCTTGTTGTGCCCGCATGCGGCCGGGGGGCAGCACGCAACAAGGGCCCGCGCCGGCTTACCTCCGCTTTCAGGCCCGGCCGGTGAAGACCGTCAGCACCCCGGTATAGCCGTAGACGTGGCGGTGCGCGATCTCGCCGCCGGCGAAGAAGCCGACCAGCGGCACGTCGCCGAGTGCATGGCGCACGATCTGCAGTTCGGCCGAGGCGCCGCCGAAGTGCGGCCCGCCGCGGCCGGCGCAGCTGACGTAGATCGCGCCCTCGATGCGGCGGCCCGCCAGCGCGCTGCCCGGCGCGTCGGGCGCCGCCGGGCTGAGTTCCTCGCGGATCTCGCTGCAGATGCGCACCAGGTCGCGCCGGGCGGCGTCGACGTCGCGCGTGCAGAACGCCAGCCGCATGCCCGGCTCGACGATGTCGGTGAGTGCGACCGCCTTGCGGCCCGGGTCCAGGCCGACCAGATGGCGCACCCGCACCTCGGGGCCGAACTGGCCGCCGCGGCCCACGGCCTGCTGGTCGCCGTCGGTCAGGCCGGCGAGCGTGGCGCGCAGCCGCGGCAGCGCGTCGCGCGGGTCGTGCGCCGCGTCCAGCCCCAGGTCGTGCAGCAGGCAGGGCAGCGCGGGCGCGCCGTCGAGCTCGGCAACGAGGTTGCGCTCGGCGCGCGTGATCGTGCGCACCGGCCCCACCGGCTGGCAGCCCTGCGTCACGCGCGACAGCAGCGCGACGTCCTCGGTGAAGGCGACGCCGGACAGGCCGCCCTGCCAGACGCCGTCGGCCAGGTGCACGGTGGCCGAACGCGACGCGGCCAGGCCGCCGAACAGATAGCCGCTGTCGACGCGGTCGCTGAGTTCGGCGATCAGCTCGGCGAGCTCGGGCGTCGCCGGGTCGGCGTGCACCAGCGCGCTGAAGGCGGCGATGCGGTGCAGCGGGCGCACGCCGGAGAAGACCTCGAAGCAGCCGGCGGGCAGGTCGCAGAGCATCAGCGCCAGCGCCGGTTCGTCGAAGTACTCGACGCCGCTGGCGGCGACGCCGACACCGACGCTGCCGACCCAGGCGACGCCGGGCCAGCGCTGGCGCAGCTCGTCGAGCAGCGCTTCGGCCTGCGGCGCGTAGGCGTCGGTGAGGTAGACGAAGCCCAGCGTCGGCGGGCCGCCGGGGCCGGCTTCCAGCGCGGCGCGCGCGGCGTCGATCTGCGCCGCGGCCAGCGCCAGCGCCATGCGCCAGTCGGGGTGGGTGGCGTGTCCGGTGACGAAGCTCGGCATCGGCTGGCGCTTCAGGTCGACCGGGGGCGCCGCGGGGCGGCGATGCGTTTGGCCGCGGGTTTCTTCGCCGCGGCCGGGCGGGCGGTTTTCTTCGCCGCTGCCGCGGCCGGCGTGGCGGCACCGCGCGCGTCCGGCATCGCGGCGCTGGCGATGTCGCCGAACTGCTTGGTGAGTGCACCCCACCACTGCATCGGGTCGATCGCCGGCGGCGCCTTGGGCGGTTCCTCGGCGGCCGGCGTGGCCGCTTCGGGCGCCGCGGCAGGCTGCGGATGCAGCTTCAGCGCCTCGCGCAGGTCGGGCATCGGCACGTTCATCGAGCGCAGCGTCGACAGCGTCATGCGCTGCACCTCCAGCGCCTGGATCGTCGTGCCCAGCAGGCGTGCGTTCTGTTCGAGCCAGAACTGCACCGTGCGCAGCTCGGAGATGCGTTTCTCCAGCTCGTCGGGGTTCAGCGTCGGCGCGATCCACTGGCCGATGTTCGGCATCCCGGCGCCGGCGTTCTGCAGCAGGCCCTGCAGGAAGTCGTAGCCCGGCAGCATCTTCGCGAAGTCGGTGGCACCCGTCATGGCGGTCTCCTCCTGTGGCGTTGTCGGTCCATTGTGCGCCGGTGGCCGTTCAGCGCGCCGGCGTCACGGCGCGCACGACGAAACCGCGTGCGGCCAGCAGCCTGGGCAGGCCCTGCTCGCCCACCATGTGCATCGCGCCGACGGCGGCGAACACGCGGCCACCACGTGCGTGTTCGGCCTCGATCGCGTCGGCCAGCGCCGGGTTGCGGGCGTCGATCAGTTCGTGCAGCGCGGCGCGGTCGGCGTCGTCGGCGACGCAGTCGCACCACTGCTCGTAGTCTTCCAGCGTCGCGACGTCGGCGCGTTCCCAGGCGCTGGCCAGGCGCCGCAGCTGCTCGGTGCCGCCGCCCGACTCCAGCGGCTGCAGCGAACGCTCCACCGTGGCGGCGATGGCCTTCGCCTCGCGCGGCATCAGCAGCGCCGCCTGGGCTTCGGCGGTCTCCAGCGCGACGAGCCTGCGGCCGCCGGCACGGGCCGCGGTCGCCAGCGCGGGCTCCTGGCCCCAGGCGGTGTCCAGCCCGGCGCGTCGCGCCTCGGCCAGCGTGACGACGATGGCGCGCATCGCCGGGTGCAGCGCGGCCAGGCCGGGGTTGTCGACGCAGGCGGCGCGTTCGGCGCGCTGCAGCCGCTCGGCCAGCGCCGGCGGCAGCGGCGGCACCGGGCGCAGCGCCTCGGTGACGATGACGCGCTGCACCGCCGGGTCGTCGGGATCGAGTTCGAGCGCGACGACGTCGGCGCCGGCCAGCGCCTGCGCGACGCGCGGGCCGGGCACGGTCCAGCCGGGTTTGCCCAGGTGCAGCGTGCCGTAGAGCCAGGAGCGGTGGCCGTCGCGTTCGAGGGTCCACAGCGGGCCGCGGTCGGCGGCCGGCGCCGGCGTCGGGTCCACCGGCGGCGGGCAGTCCTGCGCCAGCGCCGGCGGCAGCGCGCCGAGCGCGAGCACGGCGGTGGCAAGGCGGCGCTTCCAACGGGCCAGGAGCTTCATTCGCCGATCTCCGAGACACGTTGTTCGATCGCGCCGAAGGGGCTGGAGCCGTCGGCGGCGAAGGCTTCGACGCGCAGCGTCGAGCCGGTTGCAAGCCAGGTGGTCGTCGGCTCGGTGCCCGCGGCGGCCTCGGCGGCGCGGCGCTCGGCCAGGCAGCCGGCGCCGTCGGCGATGTCCTTGGCGCCGATCGTGCCGCTGCCGACGATCGCGCCGGCGCCCAGGCCGCGGGTCGCGGCCACGCGTGCGATCAGCCGGCCGAAATGCCAGCGCATGCCGGCGGCGGCGTCCAGGCGGGCGAAGCGCCGGCCGTCGAGGCGGGTCTCGACCGTCAGCGCCAGCTTGCCGCCGCGCCAGGCCTCGCCCAGTTCCTCGGGCGTCACGGCGACCGGGGCGAAAGCCGCCGGCGGCGCGGCGTCGCCGTCGTCGCCGCGCCAGGCGTTGGCCAGCAGCACCAGGCGCACGCCGTCGAGCGCACGGTCGGCCGGCGTGCCGGCGGTGACGTCGCCGGTGACGACGGCCAGCTGCGGGCCGAAGTCGCGCCGCGTCGAGGCGGCGGCGAACTCGACCTCGTCGTGCGCGCCGAGCAGCCCGTCGCCCGCGGCGGCCAGCACCGGCGGCGCTTCGCGCAGCGTGGCCGGCGGCTCGACGCCGAGCGAACGCAGCACGCGTTCGGCGGCGTCGGGATAGGCGCCGACCTGCACCCAGTGGCAGGCGCGCGGCAGCGGCGCCATGCACTGGCGCGTGTCGAAGGCGAAAGCGTGGCGCGCCTTGCCATGGTTCAGCGCGGTGTACAGGTCCTCGAGCTGCGGGCTGACGAAGTTCCAGTCGTCGAGCACCTGCTGCAGCCGGGTGGCGATGCCGGTGGCGAAGTGGGCCTGCTTCAGGTCGCGGGAGACGACGGCGAGCTGGCCGTCGCGCGACCCGTCCTTCAGGGTGGCAAGTTTCATGGGCGAGGGGGATCGGCGGAGGTTCGGGGACCGGGCAGCATTCTGCGATGCCCGCGCCCCGCCCCGTGTCGCCCCCACGCCGCAGCCGGCGTTGGCCGGCGGCCGCGGCGCTGGCTGCCGGGCTGGCGGCGCTGCACCTGGTGCTGCTGGACGCGCTGAACCGGCCGCCGGTGGCCGGGCGCACGGTGTCGCCGGTGGCCGGCGTCGTGCTGGTGCCGGTGGCGCAGCCCTTGCCGCCGCCGGCCGAGCCGAGACCACGCCGCGTGGCGCCGCGGGCGCTGGACCCGGCCGCGGTGCTCGCGCCGCCGCCGCTGTACGCCGTGCAGCTGCCGCCGCCGCAGCAGCTGCGCTGGCAGCGCCGCCGCGGCGAGGCCGAGGACGAACTGCGGCTGGACTTCGAACACGATGCCGCCGGCTACCGCCTCGAGCTGGCCGATGGCGCCGGCGACGGCTGGGCCAGCCGCGGCACCGTCGGCGTGCACGGGCTGGAGCCCGAGCGCCTGGTCGAGCGCCGGCGCCAGCGCGACGTGCGCGCGGCCAACTTCCGCCGCGAGCTCGGCCGCATCAGCTTCTCGGGCGGCGCCGGCGAGCAGCCGCTGCAGCCCGGCGCGCAGGACCGGCTGAGCTGGCTGCTGCAGCTGGCCGGCGTCGTCGCCGCGGCGCCGCAGCGTTTCGGGCCCGGCGCGGCGGTCGAACTCTTCGTCGCCGGCGCCCGGGGGGATGCCGGCTGGCGGCGGTTCGAGGTCCGCGGCGTCGAGCCGCTGGCGCTGCCGGCCGGCCCGGTGCTGGCCGCGCTGCGGCTGGAAAGCGCCGCGCAGCGCCCGTACGAGCCCGCGCTGGAGGTCTGGCTGGACCCGGCACGCGGCTGGCTGCCGGTGCGCTGGAGAAGCCGCGTCGCCGAGACCGGCGCCGAGGCCGACCATCGCCTCCTCGCCGCCGGCTCTTGAAATGGCCGCCGGCGCGGCCAACTGCGGCCCATGCAGATGCTGTACCAATCCGACACCTTCGTCGTCGTCCGGGTCGAACTGCCGGCCGAAGCCGGCATCCCGGCGCGCGGCGGCTACGAGATCGTCGACAAGCTCGCGCGCACCGACATCTGGATCGAGGGCGCGATCGCCGAGAGCTTTCGCCGCGGCGTGCAGGACCTGGTCGAACGCGACCCCGGCCCCGAGGCCTTCGACGACTTCATCGCCGGCTACGCCCAGCTCGCGCAGCAGCCGCTGACCCTGCACTGAAGGGGCGGGCACAATGCGGCGATGAACGCCCGCACGCCCGCCTACACCCGCGGCCAGGCCCTGGCCGACCTGCTGCCCCGGCGCATCGTCGTCATCGACGGCGCGATGGGCACGATGATCCAGCGCTGGAAGCTCGGCGAGGCCGACTTCCGCAACGAGGCGCTGCGCGAGCATCCGAAAGACCTGAAGGGCAACAACGACCTGCTGTCGATCACGCGGCCCGACGTGATCCGCGAGATCCACGCCCAGTACCTGGCCGCCGGCGCCGACATCATCGAGACCAACACCTTCGGCGCGACGACCGTCGCCCAGGAAGACTACGACCTGGCGCACTGGGCGCGCGAGATGAACCTGGCGTCGGCGCGCGTCGCGCGCGAAGCCGCCGACGCCGCGGCCACGCCCGACAAGCCGCGTTTTGTCGCCGGCGCGCTGGGCCCGACGCCGCGCACCGCCAGCATCAGCCCCGACGTCAACGACCCCGGCGCGCGCAACGTCAGCTTCGACCAGCTGCGCGACGCCTACCGCGAGCAGGCCGAGGCGCTGCTCGACGGCGGCGTCGACCTGTTCCTCGTCGAGACGATCTTCGACACGCTCAACGCCAAGGCGGCGATCTTCGCGCTCGACGAGCTGATGGAAGCGCGCGGCGAGCGCCTGCCGGTCGTCGTCTCGGGCACCGTCACCGACGCCTCCGGGCGCATCCTGTCCGGGCAGACGGTGGGCGCGTTCTGGCACTCGGTGCGCCATGCGCGGCCGCTGGCCATCGGCCTGAACTGCGCGCTCGGCGCGGCGCTGATGCGGCCCTACATCGAGGAGCTGTCGCGCATCGCCGACGACACCTACGTCAGCTGCTACCCGAACGCCGGCCTGCCCAACCCGATGAGCGAGACCGGCTTCGACGAGACGCCGCCGGTCACCGGCGCGCTGATGGAGGACTTCGCGAAAGCGGGTTTCCTCAACATCGTCGGCGGCTGCTGCGGCACGACGCCCGACCACATCGCCGAGATCGCGCGCCGCGTCTCGGCCTACCGGCCGCGCTCGCGCCGCGACCCGCTGTTCACCGGGCTGGTCGCGGCGGCCTGAGCGCTGCGCCCGGCTGTGCCGGGCAGCCGGCGGTTCACGGCGCCGCGCACTCGCAGTGGGCCATGGCCGCCGGGCGGCGGCCCTCGCTGGCCTGCAGCAGCCAGGCGGTCTGCTGCTTCAGCTCGGCCAGCGGCGCCGGCAGCGGCGGCGGCAGCGCGGCGTCCAGCGCCGGCTGCAGCGCGCTGACACCCAGGCCGCCGAACCAGGCCATCAGGCGTTCGGCGCGGCCCGGGGCTTTCTCCATGTACTTCACGCGGTAGCCCGGTGCGAGCTTGGCTCGCGCCGCGGCGACGGCCAGCGCGTCGCGCAGGCCGCCGCTGCGGTCGACGAGGCCGCGAACACGCGCCTGTGCGCCGCTCCAGACGCGGCCCTGGCCGATCTCGTCGATGCGTTCCGGCGTCGTCTTGCGCGCCGCGGCGACACGGTCGAGGAACTGGCCGTAGACATGGCCGATGGTCGACTGCAGCACCTGCTCCATGCGCGGATCCAGCGGCGTGCGCGGGTCGTAGGCGTCGACCGCCCAGCTCGTGCGGTAGCCCTCGGTGTTCAGCCCGAGGCGTTCGAGCGCCCGTTCGGCGGTCGGCAGCACGGCGATGACGCCGATCGAGCCGGTGATCGTCGCCGGGTCGGCGACGATCTCGTCGGCCGAGGTCGAGATCCAGAACCCGCCCGAAGCGGCGACGTCGCCCATCGAGACGACCACCGGCTTGCCGGCGCTGCGTGCGAGTTCCAGCTCACGCCGGATCAGCTCCGAACCGAAGGCGCTGCCGCCGGGCGAGTTCACGCGCAGCACGATGGCACGCACCGAATCGTCGTCGCGTGCGCGCCGCACCAGCGCCGCCGTCGACAGCCCGCCGACCGTGCCCGGGCCGGCCTCGCCGTCGACGATCGGGCCCTCGGCGACGACCACCGCCACCGCGGGGCCGGCCGCCGGCGGCGTGAAACGTGCCGCGTAGTCGGCAAAGCCGATCTGGCGGAAGCTCTCGCCGTCGCGTTCGCCGCGAGCGATCAGCGCCGCGCGCAGCTGGTCGCGGGTCTTCATCGCGTCGATCAGGCCTTCGCGGGCGGCGAGCTTGGCGGGGTCGCCGCCGGCGGCGGCCAGGCGCTCGGGCAGTTCGGCGATCGCCTGCGCCAGGCTGCCGGCCGGCAGGCGGCGGGCGTGCTCGACGGCCGCGGTGTAGTCGGCCCACAGGCCGTCGTAGAGCTCGCGGTCGGCTTCTTCGGTCTCCGGCGACGGGCCGCTGGCGGCCAGGGTCTCGGCGGCGTTCTTGAAGCGCCCGGCGCGCACCACATGCGCGGTGACGCCCAGCTGTTCCAGCGCGTCCTTGAAGTAGGTGCGCCGGCCGCCGTAGCCGCTGATCTCGACGCCGCCCATCGGGTGCAGCCAGACCTCGTCGGCGTGCGCGGCGAGGTAGTACTGGCGCTGGTCGTAGTTCGAGCCCCAGGCGACGACCTTCTTGCCGCTGGCGCGGAAGCGGTCGACCGCGGCGGCCACCTCGCGCAGCGTCGGCAGCCCGGCGCCGGCGAAGTCGTCGAGCACCAGCAGCGCGCTCGTGATGCGCGCGTCGGTGGCGCCGGCGTCCAGCGCGGTCAGCAGGTCGCGCAGCCGCGTCTGCTCAAGTTCCGAGCCACGCGCCTTCTGCAGCGCGTTCTCCCGCAGGCTGCCGCTGAACTGCTCGCGCACCGGGCCTTGCGGGTTGACGACGAGCACCGTCTTGTCCGCCAGCGGCGGCGGCCCGCGGTGCAGCAGCGTCCAGGCCACGGCGGCGATCACCGCCAGCAGCAGCAGGTTCAGCAGCGCCCGGCGCCCGGTGTCCACCAGCCACCACAGGCCGTGCAGCACACGCATCGTCCGGGAACGGGGTTTCGTCTCGTCGGCCATCGCTTCCTCCTCTGACGGGTGCGAGGCTAGCAGGACGTCGAAGAACGCATGGCCAATTCGTCAGCGATCGTCGGCGATGAAGCGGTCGTCGGACTGACTGGAGCCTCCCTCACGGAGGGAGGCTGGAGGGTGTCGTCGAACGAGCTGGAGCACCCTCCTGGAGGGGGCTCGGGGGAGCTGTGCGTTACAGCCGCAGGCTCGGCGTCCGGGCGGCGGACGCCGCTCGGACGCCGAGCCATTGCGATACTCGCGGCGATGTTGTCCATCCTCGCCGTGACGGCGCCCTTCTTCGCGCTGGTGGCGGCGGGTTACGCCGCCGGCCGGCTGCATCTGCTGCCCGAGAGCGCGATCCCCGGCCTCAACGTCTTCGTCCAGTGTTTCGCGCTGCCGGCGATGCTGCTGCGCCTGGCGATGGCGACGCCGATCTCGCAGCTGCTCGACCCGGCGGTGCTGCTGTGCTGGCTGGGCGCGGCGGCGGTCGTCGTCGGCGGCGTGCTGGGCTTCACGTGGCGCCGCGCCGGGTTGAAGAACGCGTCCTTCGGCGCGCTCGTCGCGACCTTCCCGAACTCGGGTTTCATGGGTGTGCCGCTGCTCGTCGGCCTGCTCGGGCCGCAGGCCGCCGGGCCGACGATCGCGGTGCTGCTGATCGACGTCTTCGTGACGAGTTCGCTGTGCATCGCGCTCGCCCAGGCCGGCGACGCCGCCGGCCACGGCACGCGGCGCGCGCTGGCGCTGGCTTTGCGCGGCGCCTTCGGCAACCCGCTGCCCTGGGCGACGGCGCTGGGCGCCGTGTTCTCGGTCGCCGGCGTCGGCCTGCCGGGGCCGGTGGACGTGCTGGTCCGCATGCTGGCCGACGCCGCGACGCCGGTGGCGCTGTTCACCGTCGGCGCCGTGCTCTGGCGCGCCGGCCAGCGCGCCGGCCACGGCACGCGCTGGGGCGGCGTGGCGGCGATCACCGCGGTCAAGCTCGTGGTGCACCCGGCGCTGGTGGCCGCGCTGGCGCTGGGGCTGATCGTGCTGGGCGTGCCGCTGTCGCCCGAGCAGGCGATGGTGCTGACGCTGGCCGCCGCGCTGCCCAGCGCGAGCAACGTGCCGCTGCTGGCCGAGCGCTACCGCGCCGACGCCGGGCCGGTGGCGCGCGTGGTGATGGTCTCGACGGCGCTGGCCTTCTTCAGCTTCAGCGCGCTGGTGGCCTGGATGGGCGTGCAGCCGGGCTGATCAGCGCCGGCGCAGCACGCGCCACAACCAGGCGGCGAGCGCGGCGACGACGATGGCCTCGGACACCGGGCCGATCCAGCGTGCCGCCGCTTCGTGGCGCTCGCCCAGCGTGAAGCCGGCGCCGGCCAGCGCCGAACACCAGATCAGCGTGCCGGCGGTGGACCACAGCAGGAAACGCGGCAGCGCCATGCGTGCGACGCCGGCCGGCGCCGAGATCACGCTGCGCACCGCCGGCACCAGCCGGCCGCCGAAGACGGCGCGGGCGTCGTGGCGCTCGAACCAGCGTGTCGCACGTTCGACCTCGTCGCGCGACACCGTCAGCCAGCGGCCGTGGCGTTCGGCCAGGTGCTCCAGCCGGCGCTGCCCCAGACGCTGGCCGAGCCAGTACCAGGGCAGCGTGCCGGCCAGCGAACCGGCGGCGCCGGCGGCGACGACCAGTGCCGGGTCCAGCGTGCCCCGCGCGGCGTGGAACCCGGCGAAGGGCATGATCAGCTCCGACGGGATCGGCGGCAGCACGTTCTCCAGCGCCATCAGCGCCGCGATGGCCCAGTAGCCGTGGGTCTCGATGAAGCCGGTGATCCAGTCCGCCATGCGCGGGCTCCGCGGAAAGCAAAGCCGCGAAACGGCAAACGGCGTTCCCGTTTCAGCGCCGGCCGGCGCGCCACTCCGGCAGGCGCAGGTCGCGCCACAGCGTCCCGGCACGCAGGCCGAAAGCCAGCGCGGCGCCGGCGGCCAGGCTGGGGCCCGGCGGCCAGCCCCAGTGCTCGCCGAGCACGACCAGCCAGCCGCCGACGAAGGCGCAAAGGGCGTAAGGCTGGTGGTCGTTGAAGGCCGTCGGCACCTCGGCGCAGGCGATGTCGCGCAGCACGCCGCCGCAGGCCGCGGTCATCGTGCCCATCAGCACCGCGATCAGCGGCGGCATGCCGGCGGCCAGCGCGATCTGCGTGCCGCTGGCGGCGAACAGGCCCAGGCCCAGCGCGTCGGGCCACTGGATCGCACGCTGCGTCGTCGAGACGTGGCGGTGGTCGAGGTAACGCATCGCCAGCAGCGTCAGCAGCATCAGCCCCCACAGCCAGTCGGCGTTGTCGACCCAGAAGAAGGGCCGGCGGTCGAGCAGCAGGTCGCGCATCGTGCCGCCGCCGAAGGCCGACAGACAGGCCACCGAGAACGAGCCGACGACGTCCAGCCGCTTGCGCGCCGCCGCCAGCAGCCCGGCGGTGAAGAAGGCCAGCGTCGCGGCGACCTCGATCGCCAGGTGCAGCAGGTCCAGATGCATGTTCAGATTGCCAGCGGGTCGACGTCGACGGCCCAGCGGATCAGGCCTTTGTGATGCGGGCGCAGCGCGTGCAGCTGCGGCAGCCAGCCGGCGAGGAAACGCTGCAGCGCCGGCCGCGACGTCGACTCGACGAGCATCTGCACACGTTCGACGTCGGCCACGCGCGACACCGCCGGCGGCACCGCCGGGTACAGGCCGATCGTCTCGACGCCCTCGGCCAGCGTCGCGGCTTCGTCGAGGAAGGCGGTGGCGACCTCGGCGCTCTTGGCTTCCGCCCGCAGCAGCGCCAGGTGGCTGAACGGCGGCAGCCCGGCGCTGCGGCGCTCCTCGAGCTGGCTGGCGGCAAACGCCGCGTAGTCGTGGCGCTTCAGCGCGTCGAACAGCGCGTGTTTCGGGTTCCAGGTCTGGATCCACATCTCGCTGCGTGCCGCCTGCTCGGCGTCGCGCCCGGCGCGGCCGGCGGCCTGCATCAGCAGCGCGAACAGGCGCTCGGGGGCGCGGAAGTCGCTGGCGAACAGCGCCGAATCCGGGTTCACCGCGACGACCAGCGTGATGCGGCGGAAGTCGTGGCCCTTGGCCACCATCTGCGTGCCGACCAGCACGTCGACCTCGCCGGCGTGCACCGCGCCCAGCTGCTGCTCCAGCGCGCCAGCGCCGCGTGTGCTGTCGGCGTCGATGCGAGCGACACGCGCCTCGGGCAGCAGTTCGGCCAGCTGCTCGGCGAGCTTCTCGGTGCCGCGGCCGATCGGCGCGATGTCCTGGTTGCCGCAGTCGGGGCAGGCGCGCGGCACGCGTTCGGTGAAGCCGCAGTGGTGGCAGCGCAGCGTGCGGTCGCCCTTGTGGAAGACGCGCCAGGCGCTGCAGTGCGGGCAGCCGCTCTTCCAGCCGCATTCGCCGCAGTGCAGCACCGGCGCGTAGCCGCGGCGGTTGAGCAGCAGCAGGCTCTGCTCGCCGCGTTCGAGCCGCTGCTTGAGCGCGTCGAGCACCGGCGGCGCCAGCACCGGCGCGTCGACACCGCGCTGGCGCGGCAGCCGGCCCATGTCGAAGACGCGCACGCGCGGCATCGCGCCGCCGCCGATGCGTGCGTCCAGCGCCAGCCGCCGGTAGCGGCCTTCCTGCACGCGCTGCCAGGTCTCCAGCGACGGCGTCGCCGAGCCCAGCAGCACCGGCACGCCGGCGTCGTGGGCGCGCCAGACGGCCAGGTCGCGCGCCGAGTAGCGGGCGCCTTCCTGCTGCTTGAACGAGGGGTCGTGCTCCTCGTCGACGACGACCAGCCCCAGCCGCGGCAGCGACGCGAACACCGCCAGCCGCGTGCCGAGCACCAGGTCGGCCGTGCCCAGGTGGGCCTGCAGCCAGTTCTTCAGCCGCTGCGCCGGCGTCAGCGCGCTGTGCAGGCTCACCAGGCGCCGGCCGGGGAAACGCGCGGCGAATCGTGCTTCGAGCTGCGGTGTCAGGTTGATCTCGGGCACCAGCACCAGCACCTGGCCGCCGGCGTCCAGCGCCTGTTCGGCGGCGCGCAGATAGACCTCGGTCTTGCCGCTGCCCGTGACGCCGTGCAGCAGCGCCGGCGCCGTGCCTTCGGCCAGGGCGGCCAGCGCGGCCTGCTGTTCGGCGCTGGGCTCGGGCCGTGGTGGTGGCTCGGCGGCCGGCGGCGGTGCGAGTTTGGCCAGCTTGGCGACGCGGCGCGCGAGCTGCACGTCGTCGAGCTTGCGCAGCTCGGGCGGCAGCACCGACAGCGCCAGTTCGCCGACCCCCCGCTGGTAGTAGCCGGCGGCGAACTCGACCAGCCGGCGCCAGGCCTCGCCCAGCGGCGGCAGCGCCTGCAGCGGCGGGCCGGCCGGGCGCAGCGCGTCGTCGGCGAGCTCGGTGTCGCCGGCGCGGTGCCAGACGATGCCCGGCACCTCGCGCCGCCCCAGCGGCACGCGCAGCAGCGTGCCGGGTGGCCAGGCCTGGTCGGCGAGGTAGTCGAGCACGCCGACCCCCGTGTGCTGGGGTGTCTCGACGGCGACGGCGATACGGTTCGTCATCGGCTCGTCACTTGCGTGCGAAAGCTCGGTGGCTTCTCAAGGATCGTCCCCAAGTCCTTGTGTCGGAAGGCTTTTCGGACCTGCCCACAGCTTCTGTGGATAACTTTGTGCAGAAGCTGCGTCCAGCGCGCCCAAGTCCTTGATTCTGCAAGCCCGGAGGTTCTTTGCGCGTTTTAGCGGCAGCCAACCGAGCCTATAAAAATCAATAACTTAGCGAAGACAAACGGCCCCGGAGGGGCCGTTGTGTCGGGGACGGTGCGGCGCCTGGGCGCAGCACCTATTCTGGGGATAAGTCAAGCCTTCGAGAAGGGCAAACGCTGCCCTGAGCACTCACTTACCGGCCGCGCGAAGCAGGCGGCCATGGTTGTGCACCGCTTCGACGAGCGCGGTGACGTGATCCGGCGGCGTGTGCTGGCTGATGCCGTGGCCGAGGTTGAAGACGTGGCCGCCCCAGCCGCCGTCGGCACGCTGCGGGGCGCCGAAGCTGTCCAGCACCTTGGCCGCTTCCTTGGCGATGACTTCGGGCGTCGAGAACAGCACCGCCGGGTCCAGGTTGCCCTGCAGCGCGACGCGGTCGCCGGTGCGACGGCGGGCGTCGCCCAGGTTGGCCGTCCAGTCCAGGCCGACGACGTCGGCGCCGATCGCGGCGATCTGCTCGAGCCAGATGCCGCCGCCCTTGGTGAAGACGATGACCGGGATCTTCTGGCCGTCGTGTTCGCGCTTCAGGCCGGCGACGACGCGGCGCGTGTACTCGAGGCTGAATTCCTGGAAGGCGCCGTCGGCGAGCACGCCGCCCCAGCTGTCGAAGATCATCGCCGCCTGGGCGCCGCATTCGATCTGCTGGTTCAGGTAGGCGGTGACGGCCTGGGCGTTGACGTCGAGGATGCGGTGCAGCAGGTCGGGGCGCGCGTACAGCATCTGCTTGATGATGCGGTAGTCGTCCGAGCCGGCGCCTTCGACCATGTAGCTGGCCAGCGTCCAGGGGCTGCCGGAGAAGCCGATCAGCGGCACGCGGCCGTTGAGCGACTTGCGGATCAGCGTCACGGCGTCGAAGACGTAGCGCAGCTTGTCCAGGTCGGGCACCTGCAGCGCCGCGACCGCGGCTTCGTCACGCACCGGATGTGCGAAACGCGGGCCTTCGCCGGCACCGAAGCTCAGGCCCAGGCCCATCGCGTCGGGCACGACCAGGATGTCGGAGAACAGGATCGCCGCGTCCAGCGCGTAGCGGTCCAGCGGCTGCAGCGTCACCTCGGTGGCGTACTGCGGGTTGGTGGCCAGACCCATGAAGCTGTTGCCCGCCTTCTCGCGCGTGGCGCGGTACTCCGGCAGGTAACGACCGGCCTGGCGCATCAGCCAGAGCGGCGTGTGGGTCGTGGGCTGGCGCAGGCACGCGCGCAGGAACTGGTCGTTTTGGAGGGGGGCGAACATCGGCGAATTATCGCCGTGCCAGTGCCGCCGCCAGTTTGATCTCGGCTTGGTTCTCGTCAGGCTCGCGTGCGGCGTCGGCCAGTTGCTCGGGCGCCAGCACGCGTGTGCCCGGCGCCGTGGCGGGCAGCAGCCGGCCGATCGCCACGACCAGCTGCGCCAGGCGCACCGTGCGCACCGCCGCCTGCGGGGCCGGGATCATCCAGCGCAGCTGCGACAGCCACCAGCCGACCAGGCGCTCGACGCCGGAGCGCCCGGCCTCGGGCGTCGCGCCCTGCGCTGCACGCAGGAAGACGCAGTGTTCGAAGTCCAGCGCCGCGACCGCGTGTTCGGTCTGCGACGCGAAGCCCTGGGCCAGCGCAGCCGGCAGCAGCGCCGGCGCGTGCGGCACGACGACGACCAGCCGGCGCACGCCGGCGGCCTGCAGCCGCGCAGCCAGTGCCGGCAGCTGCGCCGGGTCCGGGCGCACGAAGGCGTCGTCGCGGCCGTTGGCATGGCGGTCACGTTCGAGGACGACGAAGGCGATGTCGGCGACCGGCGCCGCCGGCGCGTCCAGTGCGGCCTCGGGCAGCGCGGCGAAGCCCTCCAGCGTCGCTGCCAGCGGCGCCGCGACCAGCGCCGCCACCTGGGCAAAACGCCCCGCGACGAGCGCCTCGGCCAGCAGCGCCGAGCCCAGCACGCCGCCGGCTCCGACGACGAGCGCGCGCTCGCGCGGTGCGAGGCAACGGGCAGGCGGCGGCAGGGGGGCGGCGGACATCGTGAGCGATCGTAGCCGCCGCAGGCCAGCGCCGCCCGTGGGGCCGTCGGCCGTCGTAGCATCGGGCGCCCAAGAAGGAGGACGCAATGGGATTGACGAGGTGGATCGCGGTGTTCGGCGTCGTGCTGGCCCTGTCGGGCTGCGGCTACAACGACTTCCAGCGCCTGGACGAGCAGACCAAGTCGCGCTGGGCCGAGGTGCTGAACCAGTACCAGCGCCGCGCCGACCTGGTGCCCAACCTGGTCGCCACCGTCAAGGGCGAGGCCAGCTTCGAGCAGGAGACGCTGACCCGAGTCGTCGAGGCGCGCGCGCGGGCCACGTCGATCCAGGCCACGCCCGAGCTGGTCGACAACCCCGAGGCCTTCCGCAAGTTCCAGGCGGCGCAGGGCGAGCTGTCGGGCGCGCTGTCGCGCCTGCTGGTGGTCAGCGAGAACTATCCCGCCCTGCGCGCCAACCAGGGCTTCCAGGACCTGCGTGTGCAGCTCGAAGGCACCGAGAACCGCATCACCGTCGCGCGCAACCAGTACATCCAGGCGGTGCAGGAGTACAACGTGCTCGCACGCAGCTTCCCGAACAACCTGACGGCGATGGTCTTCGGCTACGAGGTCAAGCCCAGTCTGCAGGTCCAGGACGAGGCGGCGATCAGCCGGCCGCCGGCGGTGAACTTCGAGAGCCCGGCGTCCCGGTGAGCGCCTGACCATGCAGCGCCTGCTGCGCGCGCTGGCCCTGGGGCTGGCGCTGTTCGTTCCGGCGGTCTTCGCCCAGGGCGGGCTGAAGCCCGTGCCGGCGCTGACGGCGCGTGTCATCGACCAGACGGCGACGCTGGCGCCGGCGGCGCGCGACGCGCTCGAAGCCAAGCTGGCCGCCTTCGAGGCCGAGGCCGGGCCGCAGATCGTCGTGCTGATCGTGCCCGACACCGCGCCCGAGGACATCGCCGCCTACGCCTGGCGCGTGGCCGACCAGTGGAAGATCGGCCGGCGCGAGGTCGGCGACGGCGTGCTGGTGCTGGTCTCGATGGGCGACCGGCGCGTGCGCATCGAGGTCGCGCGGGCGCTCGAAGGCGCGATCCCCGACCTGGCGGCGCGCCAGATCATCGACCGGGCGATCCGGCCCGCGTTCCGCGAGGGCGACTACGCCGGCGGGCTGGACGCCGGCGTCGACCAGCTGATCGCGCGCATCCGCGGCGAGCAGCTGCCGGCGCCCGAAGGTGGTGCCGCACGCGGCGAGGACGGCACGCAGATCCAGGACTGGGGGCTGCTGCTGTTCTTCGGCGTGCCGGTGATGGCGACGGTGCTGTCGCGGGCGCTCGGCCGCAAGCTCGGCGTGCCGCTGACGGCCGGCATCGCCGGCGGCGTCGCGTGGTGGGTGACGGCCAGCGTGCTGGTCGCGGCGGGGGTCGGCGTCGCCGCACTGGTGCTCGGCCTGGTCTTCAGCTTCGCGTCGGTGCTGCGCCAGATCGGCGGCGGCTCGGGCCGCGGCGGTGGCGGCTGGGGAGGCGGCGGCTGGGGCGGAGGAGGCGGCTTCGGCGGTGGCGGCGGTGGTGGTTTCGGCGGCGGAGGTTTTTCCTCCGGTGGTGGTGGCAGTTTCGGCGGCGGCGGCGCCTCGGGAGGCTGGTGATGGACATCGCACGCGGGTGGCGCCATCTGTTCGCCGACGAGGGCGACGTGCGCCGGGTGCTGGACGCTGCGGCGATGGCGCGCCTGGGCGAGCGTGTGCGCGCCAGCGAGGCCCGGCATTCGGGCGAGATCCGGCTGTGCATCGAAGCCGGGCTGCCCTGGCCGTGGCTGCAGCGGCCGGTGCGCGAGCGGGCACTCGCGGTGTTCGCCGAACTCGGCGTCTGGGACACCGAGGCCAACAACGGCGTGCTGATCTACCTGCTGCTGGCTGATCACGCGATCGAGGTCGTCGCCGACCGCGGCGTGATGCGTCACGCGCCGGCCGGCCACTGGGAGACGGTCGTCGCGACGATGCGCGAGGCTTTCCGCGCCGGGCGTTTCGAGGACGGGCTGGCGCAGGCGATCGATGCCGTCGACACGCTGCTGGTGCGCCACTTCCCGCTGGCCGAGGGCGAGCGCAACCCGAACGAGCTGCCCGACGCGCCGCACGTGCGCTGACGGCGGCGCGCCGGCCCGGCGCTAGAAGAAATAGCGCGCGGTCAGCGTCGCGGCCCGCGGCGAGCCGAACACGTTGCCGCCGGTCGCCCAGCCGAGGGTCTCGTAGTAGCGCCGGTCGAAGACGTTGTCGACGTTGAGCTGCAGGTCCAGCGCCGGGCTCGCCTGGTAGCCCGCGCTCAGGCCCCAGACCGCCCAGCCGCCCTGGCGGATGCGGCTGTCGTCGCTCGAGACCACGCTGTTCTGGGCGTAGACCTTGGCGCCGACACGCCAGCGCGAGAGTTCACCCGGCAGCCGGTAGCGCGTCGACAGCTTGAACTGGTGGCGCGGCAGGTCGCTGTCGTAGAGCCGGCCGATGTTGGCGGCGTTGCTGTCCTGCGTGTACTTGGCGGCGGCGTAGGTGTAGCCGGCCGTGAGCTGCCAGGCCGGGGTCAGCGCGCCGCTGAGCTCCATCTCGACGCCCTTGCTCTCGACTTCCCCCGAGGCGCGCTTGCAGTAGCCCCAGCTGCTGCCGGGGCAGGGGTTGGGGCCGTCGAGGTCGTCGGTGGCGCGGTTGCGCTGTTCGATCAGGAACACGGCGAGGCTGGCGTTGAGGCGGCCGTCGAGGTACTCGCCCTTGACCCCGAGCTCGTAGTTGCGCCCGGTGATCGGGTCGAGCAGCTGGCCGTCGCGGTCGCGGCTGGACTGGGGCTCGAAGATCTCGGTCCAGCTGGCGTAGGCCGAATGCCGCGCGTCGATCTCGTAGACCAGCCCGGCGTACGGCGTGAACTCGTCGTCGACCTCGTAGCCCGTGCCGTTGCCGTGGTTGCGGAACTCGTAGGCGCTCAGGCGCGCACCGAGCACCAGCTTCAGCGGATCGGCGAGCTGCAGCCGCGTCGCCGCGTAGAGCGCCTTCTGGCGCGTCGTGTACGAGTAGCGCCACAGCGACATGTCGATGTCGGGCTCGGCGACCGCCGAGGCGTCCCAGTCGTAGGGATCGACCACCGGGCCGTCGGCGCTCCAGGCGTAATCGGCCCAGCCGCCCCAGTTGCGGTTGTCGTAGCGGCGGTAGCTGGCGCCGAGCACGAGTTCGTGGCGCCGGCCCCAGAGCTCGAACGGCCCCTGCAGCGAGGCGTCGTAGCTGTCCTGCCGGTTGTCCAGCCGGTAGTGCTGGGTGTCCTGGTGCAGCACGCCGTCGATGCGGCTCAGGTTGGAGTACACCATGTCCTGCTCCGGGCGCTTCCAGGTGGCGGCCAGGCGGGCCTGCCAGCCACCGGCGAAGCGGTGCTCGAGTTCGGCGAAGGCGGTGTTGTCGGTCTGGTGCCAGTAGTCGAAGTCGTTGGCGTAGTTGCTCGAGCGGTCCAGCCCGGGCAGGAAGCTGCCGTCGGCCGCGGTCGGCTGCCCCGGGATGAAGCCGTCGTTGTCCACCTTGCGGTGGTACAGCCCGAGGGTGGCCACGGTGGCCGGTGTCAGGTCGGCCTCGACGATGGCGTAGAAGAGGTGGTTGCGGTCGTGCGCGGTGTCGTAGAAACGCTCGCTGTCCTGGGCGCTGACGACGGCGCGGCCGCGCAGCGTGCCGGCCTCGTTCAGCGGCCCGCCGACGTCGGCGACGCTGCGCACGTTGTTCCAGCGGCCCAGGCTCAGGCTGACGCTGCCCTGGAACTCCTCCGTCGGGCGCTTGCGCACGAGGTTGATCGCGGCCGACGGCGTGCCGGCGCCGGTGGTCAGCCCGGTGGCGCCGCGCACGACTTCGACGCGGTCGTAGATGTCCAGCGAGTCGTTGTCGGCGTTGAAGGTGCCGTTGGCCCCGGTGCTGGTCGGCAGGCCGTCGATCAGCAGGTTGGAGACGGCGAAGCCGCGGGCGCTGAAGCTGCCCGACTCGCCGGCGTAGTAGCCCTTCTGCATCGTCAGGCCGGTGACGTTGCGCACCGCATCGTCCAGCGTCGTCAGGTTCTGGTCCTCGATCTGGCTGCGCGTGAGCACGCTGACCGACTGCGGCGTCTCGCGCACCGACATCGGCAGGCGGGCGGCCGTGTTCATGCGGCGCGTGGTGTACGAGCCCGTGCCCTCGGTGGCGGCGGGGTCGGCGGCGGCGCGCGCCGTGAGCGCCGGCAGGCTCTGCGCGGCGGCGGTCTCGCTGCCGGCCTGGGCGGAGGCTGCACGCAGCACGTAGCCCCCCGGCCCGAGCGCGAGCGCCTGCAGCCCGGTGCCGTCGAGCAGCAGGCGCAAGCCGTCGGCGGTCGTGTGGCGCCCCTGCAGGCCGCGGGTGCGGCGCTCGCCCAGCACGGCGGGATCGGCGCTGACACTCACGCCCGCCGCCGCGGCGAACACCGGCAGCGCGGCGCCCAGCGGGCCGGCGGGCACCTGGAAGTCGTGGGTGGCCGTGTCGGCGGCCGCCTGCACGGCCGCCGACTGGGCGTGGGCGGCGGGGATCGCCGAGGGCATCGCGCCGAGCGCGAGCACGGTGGCACAGGCGCCGGCGGCGCGGCTCAGGGGCATGGCGCCGGGCCGGCGGCGCGTCTGCGCGCGGCGGCTGCGGGGTCCTGGGGTCATGGGGGTTCCTTCGCTGTGGTCGCTGTCAGGCAGGGAGCTGCCATCGAACAGGACACGCGAAGGGTTCGAAAGGGGCCAGCAGGCGGTTTCAGCGTGCGCCGCGCGGGGCGACCGTGATCCAGTAGCGCGTGCGTTCGAGCACACGCACCGGCAGCAGCCGGGCGAGGTTGTCCAGCACGGCGTCGGTGTCGTTGAGCATGAAGGCGCCGCTCAGGCGCAGCCCGGCCACCGCGGGCTCGCAGCGGATCATGCCGGGGCGGTAGCGCGACAGCTCGGCGAGGAACTCGTCCAGGCGCATGTCGTCGACGGCCAGGACGCCGCGTGCCCAGAGGGCCGCGGCGGGCGGCGCCGCGTGCGCTGGCTGCACCGCGCGGCGGTCGAACACGGCCTGTTCGCCGGCGTGCAGGCGCCGTGTTGCAGCGCCGTCGCGCGGCGCGATATCCACTGCGCCGTCCAGCACCGCGACCTGGCAGCGCTCGTCGTGCAGCCGGACCGTGAAACGTGTGCCGAGCGCGCGCACGCGGCCGGCGTCGACGTCGACGACGAAGGGCCGTGGCGGCTGCCGCGGGTCGCGCGCGGTCTCGACGAGCAGCGCGCCGGCGTGCAGCTGCAGCCGGCGCAGGTCGGGGCCGAAGTGCGCGTCGGCGGCGCTGGCGGTGTCCAGCACCATGCGGCTGCCGTCGGCCAGCGTCCATGGCCGCCACTCGCCGGTGGCCGTGGTGTACGCGGCCGAGGCGCGCGACGCGGCGGGTAGCGTCTGCCAACCCAGCCAGCCGGCCCCCGGGGCCGCGATCAGCAGCGCCAGCGTGCGCAGCTGGCGCCGGCGTTGCGGCCGCGCGAGCGTCGGCCGCGCCAGCACGGCGGGCACGGCGGCCGCCTGACGGCTCACCTGCTGGGCGCGCTGCCAGGCGAGTTCATGCGCCGGGGCCTGGGCGCGCCAGGCGGCCAGGGCGTCGTGGTCGGCGGCACTCGCGCCGCCCGCGTTCAGCCGCACGAACCACTCGGCCGCCTGCATCGCCACCTCGCGCGTGAGCACGGACTGCTGCGCTGCGCTCATCGGGGCAGCCTGGGGCCTCATGCGCCCAGCAAGATGCACTCGGCCATCGCCTGCGCCATGTAGCGCTTCACCGAGCGCAGCCCGATGCCGAGTTCGGCGGCGATGTCGGCGTAGCTCAGGCCCTCGACCTGGGCCAGCACGAAGACCGTGCGCACCTTCGGCGGCAGGCCGTCGAGCATGGCGTCGACCTCCTGCAGCGCCTCCAGCGTGAGAACCCGCTGTTCGGGCGAGGGCTGGTGGGCCGGCGGCAGGGCGTGCAGGGCCTGCAGATACGCCGCCTCCAGAGACTGGCGCCGCAGGTGGTTGAGCAGCAGGCGCCGCGCCACCGTCGCGAGATAGGCCCGCGGCTCGTGCAGAGGGCCGGCGTCGGGGTGGGCGGGCGAGCAGAGCAGGCGCATGAAGGTGTCCTGCGCCAGGTCGGCGGCCTCGAAGGCATTGCCCAGCTTGCGCCAGAGCCAGCCGTGCAGCCAGCCATGGTGCTCGCGGTACAGGCCGGCGACCTCGTGGTGGGGGGGGCTCAGGGCCTGGGTCATGCTGCACGGGACAGGGCTTCGGCTGGGAATGCGAAGCGTTCGCATCGGATTCTAAAGCCCGGGCGGCACGGCGCCGCAGCGCGCCGGCAGGCGTTCAGATCGGCTTGAGCGGCCCGTCGAAACGTTCGACCAGCGGCGGGTGCCCCAGCGGCGGGAACTCGAGCTTCGCCTCGGGCACCTTGCGGTCGGGGATGCGGTCGATCAGGTCGCGGATCAGGCGCAGGCGCCCGATGCGCTGGTCGTTGAAGTCGACCAGCGTCCACGGCGCGTGCGCGGTGTGAGTGGCCTTGAGCATCACGTCGCGGGCGTGGCCGTATTCGGCGTAGCGCGTGCGCGCCTGCAGGTCCACCGGCGAGAGCTTCCAGCGCTTGAGCGGGTCGGCCAGGCGGTCGGCGAAACGCAGCTCCTGGCGTTCCTGGTCGACGGTGAGCCAGTACTTCAGCAGCAGGATGCCGTCGTCGACGAGCAGCTTCTCGAACACCGGCGCCTGTTTCAGGAACGCCTTGGCCTGGGCCTCGCTGCAGTAGCCCATCACGCGCTCGACGCCGGCGCGGTTGTACCAGCTGCGGTCGAAGAGCACGATCTCGCCGGCGGCCGGCAGGTGCGCGACATAACGCTGGAAGTACCACTGCGTGGCTTGGCGCTCGGTCGGCTTGGGCAGTGCGACGGTGCGGCACTGGCGCGGGTTCAGCGTCGAGGAGATCGCCGAGATGACGCCGCCCTTGCCGGCGGTGTCGCGGCCCTCGATCAGCACCAGCAGGCGTTTGCCGGTGTGCTGCAGCCAGCGCGCGAGGTCGTTGAGCTGCAGCTCCAGCGGCTCGAGCTGCGCCAGGTAATCGGCCTTGGAGATCTTGCCGTTGGTGCCGTCGCCGTGTTTCGTCTTCTTGCCCATGCGCCGATGATGCCCCCGGCATGCGGCCAATGAAAAGGCCGCCGGCGCTCTCGCGCGGGCGGCCCGTCGTGCGGACGTCGCAGCTTACTTGCGGCGCAGCTTCTGGATCGCGGCGATCTGCGCGGCCATGGCCGCGAACTCGCTCTGCGCCTTCGCCAGGTCGATGTCGCTCTTGGCGTTGCGCATCGCTTCCTCGGCCAGGCGCTTGGCCTCGGTGGCCTTGGCCTCGTCGAGGTCGTGGCCGCGGATGGCCGTGTCGGCGAGCACCGTCACGACGTTGGGCTGCACTTCCAGGATGCCGCCGGCGACGAAGACGAACTCCTCCTCGCCGTTGTCGGCGCGCTCGATGCGCACCGCGCCCGGCTTGATGCGGGTGATCAGCGGCGTGTGGCGCGGCAGGATGCCGAGCTCGCCGTTCTCGCCCGGCAGCGCGACGAACTTGGCCTCGCCCGAGAAGATGCTCTCCTCGGCGGAGACGACGTCGACGTGAATGGTCTTGGCCATGGGGGTCCTCGGATGGAAGAAGGATCAGGAAGCGGCGGGGCGCCAGGCGCCCCGGGGGCCGCTTACTGGATCTTCTTGGCCTTCTCGAAGGCTTCGTCGATCGTGCCGACCATGTAGAAGGCCTGCTCCGGCAGGTGGTCGCACTCGCCGTTGACGATCATCTTGAAGCCGCGGATCGTTTCCTTCAGCGGCACGTACTTGCCCGGCGTGCCCGTGAACACCTCGGCGACGTGGAAGGGCTGCGACAGGAAGCGCTGGATCTTGCGGGCGCGGGCGACAGCCAGCTTGTCTTCCGGCGACAGCTCGTCCATGCCCAGGATCGCGATGATGTCGCGCAGTTCCTTGTAGCGCTGCAGCGTGGCCTGCACCGCACGCGTCGTGCTGTAGTGCTCCTCGCCGACGACGTTCGGGTCGATCTGGCGCGAGGTCGAGTCCAGCGGGTCGACGGCGGGGTAGATACCCAGCGCGGCGATGTCACGCGACAGAACGACGGTGGCGTCCAAGTGGGCGAAGGTCGTGGCCGGCGACGGGTCGGTCAGGTCGTCCGCAGGGACGTACACGGCCTGGATCGAGGTGATCGAGCCGACCTTGGTCGAGGTGATGCGCTCCTGCAGGCGGCCCATTTCCTCGGCCAGCGTCGGCTGGTAGCCCACCGCCGACGGCATGCGGCCCAGCAGCGCGGACACTTCGGTGCCGGCCAGCGTGTAGCGGTAGATGTTGTCGACGAAGAACAGCACGTCGCGGCCTTCGTCGCGGAAGGCCTCGGCCATCGTCAGGCCGGTCAGCGCCACGCGCAGACGGTTGCCCGGCGGCTCGTTCATCTGGCCGTAGACCATCGCCACCTTGGACTCGGACAGGTTCTCCTGCACGACGACCTTGGAGTCCGACATCTCGTGATAGAAGTCGTTGCCCTCGCGGGTGCGCTCACCGACGCCGGCGAACACGGACAGACCCGAGTGCGCCTTGGCGATGTTGTTGATGAGCTCCATCATGTTGACGGTCTTGCCGACGCCGGCGCCGCCGAACAGACCGACCTTGCCGCCCTTGGCGAACGGGCAGATCAGGTCGATGACCTTGATGCCGGTTTCCAGCAGTTCCTGCGACGGCGACAGCTCGTCGTAGGCCGGGGCCTTGCGGTGGATCGTCGCGGTGTGGGTCTGGTCGACCGGGCCACGCTCGTCGATCGGGTTGCCGAGCACGTCCATGATGCGGCCCAGCGTCGCCTTGCCGACCGGCACGGTGATGCCGGCACCGGTGTCGGTGACCATCAGGCCGCGGCGCAGGCCGTCCGACGAGCCGAGCGCGATGGTGCGCACGACGCCGTCGCCGAGTTGTTGCTGCACTTCCAGCGTCAGCGGCGAGCCTTCGAGCTTCAGTGCGTCGAAGATCTTGGGCATCTGGTCGCGCGGGAACTCCACGTCCACGACGGCGCCGATGCACTGAACGATCTTGCCTTGTGCCATTTTGAGCTTCCTTCGATTCGTATCTTTAGACGGCGGCGGCGCCACCCACGATTTCCGTCAGTTCCTTCGTGATCGCGGCCTGGCGGGTCTTGTTGTAGACGAGCTTGAGCTCGGCGATCAGGTTGCCGGCGTTGTCCGTGGCGGCCTTCATCGCGACCATGCGCGCGCTCTGCTCGCTGGCCATGTTCTCGGCCACGGCCTGGTAGACCAGGGCCTCGATGTAGCGCGTGAGCAGGTCGTCGATGACCACCGACGCCTCGGGCTCGTAGATGTAGTCCCAGGCGTAGGCCTTCTTCTCGGAGGCGGTCTGCTCCAGGCGCGCGGGCGCCAGCGGCAGCAGCGGCTCGACCATCGGCTCCTGCTTCATCGTGTTGATGAACTTCGTGTAGCAGAGGTGCACTTCGTCGATCTCGCCGGCCACGAAGGCGTCGAGCATGACCTTGACCGGGCCGATCAGCTTCTCGAGCTGCGGTGCGTCGCCGAGCTGGATCGCATGGCTGATGACCTGCGCGCCGATCCGGTTCAGGAAGCCGAAGCCCTTGTTGCCGATCGCCACCGTCGCGATCGAGCCGCCGGCCGACTGAACTTCCTTCATCTTCTGCGTGACGGCACGCAGGATGTTGGTGTTCATGCCGCCGCACAGGCCCTTGTCGGTGCTCACGACGATGAAGCCGACCTTCTTCGTCGTGCCGCCGGTGCGCAGGTAAGGCGACTTGTATTCCGGGTTGGCTTCCGACAGGTGCGCAGCGATGTTGCGCACCTTGTCGGCGTACGGGCGCGCGGCGCGCATGCGCTCCTGCGCCTTGCGCATCTTGGAGGCGGCGACCATTTCCATGGCCTTGGTGATCTTCTTGGTGTTCTCCACCGATTTGATCTTGCCGCGAATTTCCTTGCCGACCGCCATGGTCTGGGCTCCCGGTTAGGCGAAGGACTTCTTGAACGCGGCGATCGCGCCGGCCAGCTCTTCCTCGGCGGCCTTGTCCATCGCCTTGTCGTTCTCGAGCTTGGCCAGCAGTGCGGCGTGGCTCGACTTCAGGTGCTGGTGCAGGCCGTGCTCGAAGGCGAGGACCTTCTTCACGTCGATGTCGTCCAGGTAGCCCTTGTTGGCGGCGTACAGCGTCGCGGCCATCAGGCTGATCGGCAGCGGCGAGTACTGGGCCTGCTTGAGCAGTTCGGTCACGCGCGCGCCGCGGTCGAGCTGCTTGCGGGTGGCAGCGTCGAGGTCCGAGGCGAACTGCGCGAACGCGGCCAGTTCACGGTACTGCGCCAGGTCGGTACGGATGCCGCCCGACAGGCTCTTGATCAGCTTGGTCTGCGCGGCGCCACCGACGCGCGACACCGAGATGCCGGCGTTGATCGCGGGGCGGATGCCGGCGTTGAACAGGTTGGTTTCCAGGAAGATCTGGCCGTCGGTGATCGAGATCACGTTCGTCGGCACGAAGGCGGACACGTCGCCGGCCTGGGTCTCGATGATCGGCAGCGCGGTCAGCGAACCGGTCTTGCCCTTGACCTCGCCCTTGGTGAAGGCCTCGACGTAGTCGGCGTTCACGCGCGCGGCACGCTCGAGCAGACGGCTGTGGAGATAGAACACGTCGCCAGGGAAGGCTTCGCGGCCCGGCGGGCGGCGCAGCAGCAGCGAGACCTGGCGGTAGGCGACGGCCTGCTTGGACAGATCGTCGTAGATGATCAGGGCGTCCTGGCCGCGGTCGCGGAAGTACTCGCCCATCGTGCAGCCAGAGTAGGCCGACACGTATTGCATCGCCGCCGATTCCGACGCCGAGGCCGCGACGACGATGGTGTAGTCCATCGCGCCGGCTTGTTCCAGGGAGCGCACCACGTTCTTGATCGACGAAGCCTTCTGGCCGATCGCGACGTAGATGCAGGTCATGTTCTGACCCTTCTGGTTGATGATCGCGTCGATCGCCACCGCGGTCTTGCCGGTCTGGCGGTCGCCGATGATCAGCTCGCGCTGGCCACGGCCGATCGGCACCATCGAGTCGATCGACTTCAGGCCGGTCTGCACCGGCTGGTCGACCGATTTACGCGCGATCACGCCCGGGGCGACCTTCTCGATGACGTCGGTCATCTTGGCGTTGATCGGGCCCTTGCCGTCGATCGGCTGGCCGAGCGCGTTGACGACGCGGCCGATCAGCTCGGGGCCGACCGGCACCGACAGGATCTGGCCCGTGCACTTGACGGTGTCGCCTTCGGAGATGTGCTCGTACTCGCCCAGAATCACCGCGCCGACGGAGTCGCGCTCGAGGTTCAGAGCCAGGCCGTAGGTCGGCTGGCCGCTCGCGGTGGGCGGGAACTCCAGCATTTCGCCGGCCATCACCTCGGACAGGCCGTGAACGCGGCAGATGCCGTCGGTCACCGAGACGACCGTACCCTGGTTGCGGATGTCGGTCGAGACGCCAAGGCCTTCGATGCGGCTCTTGATCAGCTCGGAAATTTCAGCGGGATTCAGGTTCATAGGTTCTCCTCGAAGGGCGCACGCTCGACGGCTGTCAGGCGGTCAGGGCGGCCTTCATCTGTTCGAGACGGGCGCGGACCGAGGTGTCGAGCACCTCGTCGCCGACGACGGCGCGCACGCCGCCGATCAGCTCCGGGTCGACTTCGACGTGCGCGTTCAGCTTGCGGCCGAAGCGCTTCTCGAGCGAGGCCGTGACCTCGGCGAGCTGCGCGCCGTCGAGCGGGAACGCGCTGTAGACCGTCGCGTCGGAGACGCCGCCGGAGGCGTTGACCAGGGCGCGGAACTGGGCCGCGACCTCGGCCAGCGCCACGAGGCGGCCGTTTTCGATGACGGTGCGCAGCAGGTTGGCCATGCGCGGGTCGAGCGCCTGGCCGACGACGCCGGCGATGACGTCGTAGACCTGCGAGGCCGGCACCTTCGGGTGGTCGGCGAACTGGCGCAGTTCGGCGTTGCCCGCCACGGCGGCCAGGGCGTCGATCTGCGGCGCCAGGGCCGCGGCGTCGCCGCCGGCGGCCTGGAACAGCGCTTCGGCGTACGGCCGGGCGACAGTCGCGAGCTCCGCCATGTCAGAGCTCCGCCTTCAGGCGCGACAGCAGCTCGGCGTGAACGCCGGGATTCACCTCGCGACGCAGGATCTGCTCGGCGCCCTTGACGGCCAGCCCGGCGACCTGTTCGCGCAGCGCTTCGCGGGCCTTCACGGCTTCCTGCTCGGCTTCGGCTCGCGCCGCAGCGATGATCTTGGCCCCTTCCTCGGTGGCACGCCCCTTGGCTTCCTCGATCATCTGCTGCGCGAGACGCTCGGCGTCGGCGAGACGCTTCTGGGCATCGTTGCGCGCAACCGAGAGTTGCTGCTCGACGCGCTGGTTCGCAGCCGCCAGATCGGACTTGGCCTTGTCGGCCGCCGACAGACCGTCGGCGATCTTGGCGGCGCGCTCGTCGAGCGCCTTGACGATCGGCGGCCAGACGAATTTCATCGTGAACCCGACCAGGATCAGGAACACGATCATCTGGATGATCAGTGTCGCGTTGATGCTCACTTTGTGTCCTCGAAACGCTTGTGGCGATAAACGGCTGCGTCGCGCTGAGCCGTCCGATTCGCGGCGCTGAAGGCCGCGTGCCGGATTACTTCGCCAGGGCGGCGATCTGGCCGAGGAACGGGTTGGCGGTGGTGAACCACAGCGCGATACCCGTGCCGATGATGAACGACGCGTCGATCAGGCCGACCAGCAGGAACATCTTGGTTTGCAGTTCGCCCATCAGCTCGGGCTGACGCGCGGCCGATTCGAGGTACTTGCTGCCCATGACGCCGATACCGATACAGGCGCCAGCGGCGCCGAGACCGATGATCAGGCCGGCGGCGAGAGCGACGAGACCGATGAGTTCCATGATGACTCCTTGCTAAATGCGAAAGTGGAGAAAGGGGAAGATGGGGCAGGGATCCGCCCCGGGGCTAACCGTCAGTGCGAGTCGTGCGCCTGACCGATGTACACCAGCGTCAGCATCATGAACACGAACGCCTGCAGCGTGATGATCAGGATGTGGAAGATGGCCCAGACGGTCCCGGCCACGATGTGCAGCAGGGACAGCACCAGACCGCTGGCGGAAAGGGTGAAAGCACCGCCGAGCAGCGCGATCAGCAGGAAGATCAGCTCGCCGGCATACATGTTGCCGAACAGCCGCATGCCGTGCGAGATGGTCTTGGCGACGAACTCGACGAGCTGCATCGCGAGGTTGACGATGCCCAGCAGCACGGCGAACAGCGGGTTCTTGCTCGTGCCGAACGGCGCGGTGACGAGTTCGTGCGCGAAGCCGCCGATGCCCTTGATCTTCAGGTTGTAGTACAGGCACAGCAGCAGCACCGTGCCCGACAGCGCCATCGTGATCGACAGGTCGGCGGTCGGCACGACGCGCAGGTAGGCCTCGGGGTTGCCGCTGGCGGTCTGCCACAGCCAGGGCAGCAGATCGACCGGCAGCAGGTCCATCGCGTTGAGCATGAAGACCCAGATGAAGACCGTCAGCGCCAGCGGGGCGACGAACTTGCGGCTCTGGGCGTTGTGCACGATGTCCTTGGCCTGGTTGTCGACCATCTCGACGAGCAGCTCGACGGCGGCCTGGAAGCGGCCCGGAACGCCGGAGGTGGCCTTGCGGGCGGCCATCCACAGCAGGCCGCAGGTCAGGATGCCCAGCGTGACGGCGAAGAACACCGAGTCCAGGTTGATGACCGAGAAGTCGACGACCCCGGTCTGGTGACCGGTCTGCGCGTGGTGCAGGTGGTGGACGATGTACTCGCCCGCGGTCGGCGCGTGTCCTGCGGTTCCTTCGGCTGCCATGTCGTGATCGTCCCGTGTCGTCGTGTCAGCGGCCGCGCCACAGGAGCGCGACCCAGTAGGTCTTGATGCACAGCACCAGGCTTGCCAGCAAGGCCGGCCAGCTCAGGTCCTGCACGAGCTTCGACGCCAGCATCAGCATGGCGACCGAAACCGCGATCTTCACCGACTCCCACAACATGAAGCTGACGGCACCGGAGCCGGGCGACATGATGCTGAAGCGGCTGGTCGCACCGCGCGCCATCAGGGCGCTCGGCAGGACCACGGTGGCAGCGCCGTAAAGCGCCGACCATCCGGCTGCCAGGCGGCCCGTGATCAACGCTGCGAGCAGCGCCACCACCACGCCGACCACCACCTGGGCAAGGATCACCCGCCACGGAGACAGCAGCGGGTTCTTCTGGCGCAGGACGCGAGCTTGCTCGCGGGTCAGCGGCTTGAAGGCAGCCAGGTCCGTCGCGTCCTCATCGTCCTCCCACGGGTCGGCCTGCAGTTTTCGGTCGATCGCCATGATGAGTCGGGGGAAGCGGACAGCAAAGCCGGCGCATTATACGGATAAACCCCGGTCAAACCGGAACACCCGGAAACGCGCTATGGCGGCCCTGCGCGGCGCCGGGTCGAGGCCGTCGCGGCAGCGGGCGCTGGCGGACAATCGGGGCCCTTCGGCGCCCGCTGCGCCCCTCTCGACGGCCCTGGCCGCCGGCCCGTTTCCGATGCTGCTCCTGCGCCCGCTGCTGTCCCTCGCCTGCCTCGTTGTCGCGCTGGCCGCGCCGCCCGCTTCCGCGGCTCCGGGCGCCGTCGTGACGACCCCCCAGGTGCGGGCCGAACTCGTCGCCCACGCGCCCGAGGGGCTGGGTCCCGGCCGGCCGATGGCGCTGGGCCTGCTGCTGCGCCACCAGCCCGGCTGGCACAGCTACTGGAAGAACCCCGGCGACTCGGGCCTGCCGACGAGCTTCACCTGGACGCTGCCCGAGGGCGCCGCCGCGGGCGGCATCCGCTGGCCGACGCCGCAGCGCCTGCCGGTCGGGCCGCTGATGAACTTCGGCTACGACGGCACGCTGCTGCTGGCGGTGCCGCTGACGATCGCCGACGGTTTCAAGGGCGATCGCCTGGACCTCACGCTGCACGCCGAGTGGCTGGTGTGCAAGGAGGTCTGCATCCCCGAGTCGGGCGAGTTCACGCTGTCGCTGCCGCGCGAGCAGGCGATCGCGACGCACGCCGCCGAGTTCGCCGCCGCCGAGGCCGCGCGGCCCGTGCCCGCCGCCGGCACGACCGCCAGCGCCCGCATCGAAGGCCAGGCCGTCGTCGTCGAGCTCCAGGGCCTGCCCTCCGACTGGCAGGGCGCCGCGCTCGATGTGCTGCCGGCCACCGCCGGCGCGCTGCGTCATGCCGCGCTGCCGCAGGCCTCGTGGTCGGGCGCGTCCTGGACCGCACGCCTGGAGATCGACCCTCAGCGCACCGAGTCGCCGCAGGCGCTGGAGCTGGTGCTGGTGCGCGAGGGCGCGCCGGCCGGCCTGGAGATCACGGCCGCCGTCGCCGGCGCCTGGCCGCCGGTGGCCGACGCCGTGGCGGGCACCGAACCCTTGGCCACGCCTGCCGCGCCGCCGGCCGACACCAGCCTGGCCCTGGCGCTGGCGCTGGCCTTCGGCGGCGGCCTGCTGCTGAACCTGATGCCCTGCGTCTTCCCGGTGCTGTCGCTGAAGGTGCTGGGTTTTGCCGCGCACGCGCATGACCGCGGCAAGCTGCTGGCCGGCGGGCTGGCCTACACCGCGGGCGTGGTCGCCTCCTTCGTCGCGCTGGCCGGGCTGCTGCTGGCGCTGCGCGCCGGCGGCGAGCAGCTCGGCTGGGGCTTCCAGCTGCAGCAGCCGGGTGTCGTCGCGGCGCTGGCCGTGCTGTTCACGCTGATCGGCCTGAACCTGGCCGGCGTCTTCGAGTTCGGCTCGGTGCTGCCGTCGTCGTGGGCGGCGGCGCGTGCGCGCCATCCGCTGGTCGACTCGCTGCTGACCGGCGTGCTCGCGGTCGCCGTTGCCTCGCCGTGCACGGCGCCGTTCATGGGCGCCTCGCTGGGCGTCGCGGTGACGCTGCCGGCGGCGCAGGCGCTGACCATCTTTGCCGCGCTGGGCCTGGGCATGGCCGCGCCCTACCTGCTGGCCAGCGCCTGGCCGCGGCTGGCCGGCGCGCTGCCGCGCCCTGGCGTCTGGATGGCGCACTTCAAGGTCGTGATGGCCTTCCCGATGTTCGCCACCGTGGTCTGGCTGGTCTGGGTGCTGGGCCAGCAGGCGGGCATCGACGGCGCCGCGGCGCTGCTGGCCTTGCTGGTGGCGCTGGCTTTTGCCGCCTGGGCCTTCGGTTCGCATGCGCTCGGCGCGCGGGCCCGCACCGGCTTCGGGCTGCTGTCGCTGGCGCTGCTGGGCGCGACGCTGGCCTGGGCGCTGCCGGCCTGGCGCGAAGCGCCATCGGCGGCAGCCACCGCCGAAACCGACTGGCAGCCCTGGAGCGCCGACCGTGCCGCGCAGGCGCTGGCCGAGGGCAAGCCGGTCTTCGTCGACTTCACCGCGGCCTGGTGCGTGACCTGCCAGGTCAACAAACGCACGACGCTGTCGCGCGACGAGGTGCTGGCCGAGTTCCGCGCGCGCGGTGTCGTGCTGCTGCGCGCCGACTGGACGCGCCGCGACGCGGCGATCACCGCCGAGCTGGCGCGCCTGGGTCGTAGCGGCGTGCCGGTCTACGCGCTGTACGCGCCGGGTGGCGGCGCGCCGCGTGTGCTCAGCGAGATCCTCAGCCCGGCCGAGGTGCGCGGGATGCTGGCCGAACTGCCGGCCGTGGCGCCGCCGGCCTGATCAGGGCAGCCGCGCGTAGCGCGCGGCCAGCGCCTCGAACGGCGCCGGGTCGAGCTCACGCCCGAGTTCGTCGCCGAGGATCGCGGCCACCGCGCCGGCCAGGCGGCCGGCCTCCGCCGCGTCCAGGAACAGCAGCCGCGAGCGCCGCGCCAGCACGTCCTCGACCGTGCGTGCCGCCTCGTGGCGGGCGGCGAAACGCACCATCGCCTCGCTGAGGCCGCCGTCGCCATCGCGCCAGAGCCAGTGGTCCGCGCCGGGCAGCGCGCGCAGCGCCGCGGCTTCGCTGCCGTAGAGGTGTTCGCCCGGCGGCGCCGTCAGCGAGTGCCCCGGCGCCGCGCCGACGAGCTGCAGCCGCGCCGTCGCGCCGGCCGGCCGGCGCGGCAGCAGGCCTTGCGCCATGCAGCGCTCCAGCACGTCCTCGGCCATCGCGCGGTAGGTCGTCCACTTGCCGCCGGTGACGGTGACCAGGCCGCTGGGCGACACCAGCACGGTGTGCTCGCGCGACAGCGCCTTGGTGTCGCCGGCTTCGCCGTCGTGGCGCACCAGCGGGCGCAGGCCGACCCAGACCGAACGTACGTCCTCGCGCCGCGGCGCCTGCTGCAGGTAACGCGCGCTCTCGCGCAGGATGAAGTCGACCTCGGCCGGGAAGGGCTGCGGCTCGCGCGCCAGGTCCTCGCGCGGCGTGTCGGTGGTGCCGAGGATCAGCTTGCCCAGCCAGGGCACGGCGAAGAGCACACGGCCGTCGGCCGTCTTGGGCACCAGCAGCGCGTGCGTGCCGGGCAGGAAACGCCGGTCGACGACCAGGTGCACGCCCTGGCTGGGCGCCACCAGCGGCTTGCGCGGCACGGCACCGGCCTCGCGATCCAGCTCGCGCAGCGTGTCGACCCAGACGCCGGCGGCGTTGACGACGCAGCGTGCCGACAGCGTCGCCTCGGCGCCGGTCTCGGCGTCGCGCACGACGACGCCGTGCACGCGGCCGTCGCGGCGCTGCAGCGCGACGGCGGCGCAGTGGTTCAGCACGACGGCGCCGCGTGCGGCCGCGGTGCGCGCCAGCAGCACGGCGTAGCGGGCGTCGTCGAACTGGCCGTCCCAGTACTTGACGCCGCCCCACAGTCCGCGCGGCTGCACGCCGGGCAGCAGCGCACGCACGCGTGCGCTGGCCAGCCATTCGGTGGCGCCCAGCCCGCGGGCGCCGGCCAGCGTGTCGTAGAGCTTGAGGCCGGTGCCGTAGAAGGCGCGCTCCCACCAGTGGTAGCCCGGCATCACGAAAGGCAGCGGCTGGGCGACGTGCGGCGCGTTGGACAGCATCGCGGCACGTTCGTGCAGCGCCTCGCGCACCAGGTTCACGTTGCCCTGCGCGAGATAGCGCACGCCGCCGTGCACGAGCTTGGTCGCGCGCGACGAGGTGCCCTGGGCGAAGTCGTGCGACTCGACGAGCGCGACCGACAAGCCGCGTGCCGCGGCGTCCAGCGCCACGCCCAGCCCGGTGGCGCCGCCGCCGACGACGAGCAGGTCCCAGTCGCGGCGTTCGGTGAGGCGCGCCCAGCGGCGTGCGCGGTCCTCGTTGGCGGGCTTCACGCGTGAACGAAGTTCACCGGCAGACCCGGCACGTCCACGCGCAGCACCAGCACGCGGCCGTCCAGCGGCCCGGCCGCGCCCTTGGGCATGGCGCTGGTGATGTACAGGGTGCGCAGGTCCGCGCCGCCGAAACACGGCATCGTCGGGCAGCGCACCGGCAGCGGCAGGTCGGCGAGCACGCGCCCGTCGCTCGCGAAACGCAGCAGCCGCGCGCCTTCGTACATCGCCACCCAGTAGCCGCCCTCGACGTCGACCGCGGCGCCGTCAGGGCGGCCGACGTAGCCGTCGAGCGAGCCGTCGGCGGGCTTGAGCGGGAACTGGTGGAACAGCCGCCGCCGCGACAGCGAGCCGTCGCCGGCGTCGAAGTCGAAGGCCTCGATGCGGTGGGCCTGCGTGTCGCACCAGTACATCGTCGTGCCGTCGGGGCTCCAGGCCAGGCCGTTGCTGGTGCTGGCGGCGTCGAACTGCAGTTCCAGCGTGTCGTCGGCCCAGCGGTACAGCGCGGCACGCGGCGGCAGCCGTGGCTCGCAGATCGTGCCGGCCCAGAAGCGGCCCTGCGGGTCGGCCTTGCCGTCGTTGAAACGCTGGGAGGCGCGGTCGTAGGGTGGCGGCGCCAGGCGCTTCGTCGCGCCGGTGGTCAGGTCCAGGCGGAACAGGCCGTCGCGGCGCGCCAGCATCAGGCCGCCGTCGAGCCGAGGCGCGACGCAGCCGACTTCCTCGGGCTGGTCCCAGCTGTCGTGCGCGCCGTCGCGCGCTCGCCAGCGGTGCACGCGCCGGCCTGGAATGTCGCACCAGTACAGCGCGCCCTGCTCGGGCCACCAGAACGGCGACTCGCCGGTGCCGCAGGCGGCGACGGGCAGGGCGTCGATCTGCATCCTCAGACGGCGGCGATGTCCAGCCGCATCCAGGCCTCGGTGCCGGCGCCCGGCGCGACGTCGACCAGCCCGTTGGCCAGCGGGTCGGCCATGTGGACCGCGTTGCTGACGTGGCTCACCGGCTCGACGCAGAAGTAGGGCTTGGTCGGCGGCGTGTAGACCACCAGGCGCGACATCGACGAGGTGAGGCGCAGCGACAGCTTCTCGTCGCGCAGGCGTGCCGGCCCGCTCCAGCCGTCGAAACAGTGGTCGAAGCTCAGGTGGGCGACGTCGGCGTCGATGCCCGGCTGCGGCACGGCGCGCGTCGGCAGGCCGCTGGCGTCGCTGTCCCAGCGCTGGGCGACCTCGGCGTGCAGCCGGCTGCGTGCGCGCTTGGGGAAGTACGGGTGCCAGCCCAGGCCGACCGGCTGCGGTTCGCCGCCGGTGTTGCGCAGTTCCAGCGCGACCTTCAGCGCGTCGGGTTCGAGGGCAAAACGCTGCAGCACCTCGAACGCGAAGGGCCAGTGCGAGTCGCCCGGGTGCGCCAGGCGCAGTGTCGCGCTCGTCGCGTCGGCCTCCAGCACCTCCCAGCCGCGCTGCCAGGCGATGCCGTGCAGCGAATGCGGGCTGCCGGCTTCGTTGGGCGCGGTCGTGTGGTCATGGCCGTGCCAGCGCAGGCGGCGGTAGCCCAGGCGGTTGGAGTACGGCACCAGCGGGTAGCAGGCCGCCAGGCGCGAACTCGCCAGCTCGGCGGGTTCGGTGCTGCGCATCACCGGCAGTTCGCCGAGCCAGAGGCCGGCGATCGAGCCGCCGAGGTCAGGGCGCAGGGCCAGGCGCAGATCGCCGGCACGGAGTTCGAGGCAGGAGGGGGTCATGGGGTCACCAGCGTGTCAGACCGTCGGCCAGGTCGGCGCGCAGGTAGTGCGCCCCCGGAATCGGGTTGTAGTAGTAGGGCGGGATCTCCTCGAAGCCGAGCGACTCGTAGAGGCCGCGTGCGGCCTCCATGTCGTCCAGCGTGTCGAGCAGCATGTTGGAATAGCCGGCCTGCACCGCGCGCTCGAGCAGCGCCTGCGCGACGATGCGGCCGATGCCGAAACCGCGGAAGGCGCGCCGCACGTACAGGCGCTTCATCTCGCAGGCGTTGGTGTAGTCGACGTCGGCCAGCGCACGGAAGGCGCCGCAGCCGGCCACCTGGCCGTCGACCAGCGCCAGCAGCAGCGTGCCGGCCGGCGCGGCGTAGTCGCCGGGCAGCTGCGCCAGCTCCTCGTCGAAGCTCTGGAAACAAAGATCGATGTCCAGGCCCTCGGCGTACTCGCGCAGGATCTCGCGCGCCGCGTCCAGCAGCGTGTCGTCGCCGGTGGCGGGCTCGACGAGCTGGATGTCGGGCGTGTCCACGGCGTCAGCTCAGCGCGCCGAGCGACACCACCCAGCTGACCAGCGCCCAGGCCGCGGCGCCCAGCACCAGCGCCAGCAGGCGTTGCGACCAGCCGTCGGCGCTGGCCGGCGTGCCGGCGGGCAGCGGCTTGTCGCCGGTGAGCATCGGCAGCACGAGGTTGTGGCCGCGCAGGCGGTGGAAGACGATCGAGGCGATGTGCAGCGACACGAGGGCGATGATGATCCATTGCCCCGGCCCCTTGTGCCAGGCGGTGGCGTCGAGCGCGGTCTCGCTCTCGACGAAACGCCACAGCGGGCCGGTGTTGGCGATCTCGTCGTCGGCGACGAGCCCGGTGGCGATCTGCAGCGAGACGATGCCCAGCAGCGCGAAGACCGAGAAGCTGCCCAGCGGGTTGTGGCCGACCTCGATCATCTCCTCGGGCCGCGTGCGGCCCTTCAGGTAACGCAGCACCGTGCCGGGCGCGTAGATGAAGTGCACGAATCGCGACCAGCGGCCGCCCACCAGGCCCCAGACGAGGCGGAAGGCGATCAGCCCGAAAGCGACGTAGCCGGCCTTGAAGTGCCACTCCATCGCGTTGCCACCGATCTTGCCGCTGACGAAGCAGACGACGATCGCAGCGGCCAGCGCCCAGTGGAACAGGCGTGTGGGCAGGTCCCAGATGCGGGTCGGGCGGGACGTCGGTTCGATGGCGGCCATGGGATGTCGCAGGCTCCTTGTTGCGAGGTTCGAGGCGCAACCATAACGCCAACCGGAGGCGCTGCCGCCGGATGTCGGCGATCCACGCCGTGTTTGTCGAAACCCGGGGTGGTATCGGCGCGTGGGGTTATAGACTCCGCGCCGCCGGGCGCTGCGCCCGCGCACCCTGCATAACCCACAACGGAGTGCCCGCATGAAGAAGATGTTGCTCGTGGCTGCCGGCCTGGCCGGCCTGGCCACTGCGCTGCCAGCCGCCGCCCAGTTCCAGAAGCCGGGTGACGCGATCGAGTACCGGCAGAGCGCGTTCACGCTGATCGCGAACCACTTCGGCCGTGTCGCCGCGATGGCACAAGGCAAGGCGCCGTTCGACGCCAAGGTCGCCGCCGAGAACATCGCGCTGGTCTCGACGCTGTCCAAGCTGCCGCTGACCGCCTTCGGCCCGGGCACCGACAAGGGCCACGGCACCGAGGCCAAGCCCGCGGTCTGGTCCGACGCTGCCGGCTTCAAGGCCGCTGCCGACAAGTTCGCCGCCGCCGTCGACAAGCTCGACGCCGCCGGCAAGACCGGTGACTTCGCCCAGATCAAGGCCGCGGTCGGCGAGACCGGCGGCGCCTGCAAGGGCTGCCACGACAAGTTCAAGGAAAAGTGATCGCCGCGGCGCTGCGGCGCCGCTGAACACTCGCCCATCGGCGAAGCGAGGCTCAGGCCCGCTTCGCCGATTTCGCTTCAGCCTCCAGCAAAGCCGAGCACGACGCGCCGGGTCCGTGCGGACTTCTTCTCGATCTTGGTCACGACGACCGCGCCGATCTCGGCCGTGTTGCCGACGTGCGTGCCGCCGCAGGGCTGCAGGTCCACGCCCTCGATCTCGACCAGGCGCACGCGGCCGTGGCCGCGCGGCGGCTGCACGCTCATGCTGCGCACGAGCTGCGGGTTCGCATCCAGTTCGTCCTCGGAGATCCAGCGTGTGCGCACCGGCCGTGCCTCGGCGACCAGGCGCGCCAGGCCGGCCGTCAGCGCGTCCTTGTCCAGCGGCTCGGTCATGTGGAAGTCCAGCCGCGCGTAGCCGGCGGTGATCGAGCAGCCGTCCACCGGCTGCGGCACCAGCGCGCACAGCAGGTGCGTCGCGCTGTGGAAACGCCGGTGCGCCTGGCGGCGGGCGACGTCGATCGCCGCGCGCACGGCGGTGCCGGGCGCCAGCCACGACAGATCGGCGCCTTCGGCCGGGCGGTGCACGACGACCCCCGGGTGCTCGGGGTGCTTGCGTGTGTCGGCGATGGCGACACGGCGGCCGTCGGCGGCGATCAGCGCGCCGGCGTCGCCGGCCTGGCCGCCGCCTTGCGGGTAGAACACCGTGCGGTCGAGCACGATGCCGCCGTCGGTCTCGACGGCCAGCACCGTCGCGTCGCACTCGGCCAGCGTCGCGTCGTCGCGGAACAGTTCTTCGGTGGTTTGCATCGTGATCCTCAGCTCTCGCCCGTCCCGGCTCAGAGCGTGACGCTGCCGGCGATGCAGGGCGTGACCTCGCCGCCGATCCACACCGTGTCGCCGTCCTGTTCGACATGCACACGCCCGGCGCGGCCCAGCGCCGTGCCCTGCGCGGCGACATAACGCCCCGGCAGCACGCCGGCGCCGATCAGCCACAGCGCCAGGCCGGCGTTCAGGCTGCCGGTCACCGGGTCTTCGTCGACACCGACGCCGGGCACGAAGGCGCGCACCTCGGCGGCGGTCTCGCCGTCGTCCTCCACCGCGACGACACCCAGCTTCAGCGGCCCCATCGCCACCATGTCGGGTTTCAGGGCCAGCAGCTGGGCACGTGTGCGCAGACGGATCGCCAGCCACTCGGGGCCGTTGACGACCCATTGATGGTCGACGACGTCCTCGGGCGCCACGCCCAGCGCGCGCACGGCCTGCGCCAGCGTGGCCGCGTCGGCCGGGCCGCTGCGCAGCAGCGGGGGCGCCGCGAAGGCCAGGCGGCCGGCGGCCCGGCGCAGCCGCACCAGACCGATGCCGCACTGCTGGACGACGACGCCGGCCTCGCGCGGCGTGCCGCCGGCGGCCAGCCAGGCCCAGGCGCTGCCCAGCGTCGGATGGCCGGCGAACGGCAGCTCGCCGCCGGGCGTGAAGATGCGCACCCGGTAGTCGGCGCCGGGCTCGGTGGGCGGCAGCAGGAAGGTCGTCTCGGACAGGTGGGTCCAGCGTGCGAACGCGGCCATCTGCGTGTCGTCCAGCCCGCCGGCGTCGTGCACGACGGCCAGCGGGTTGCCCTTCGTCGCCTCGGCGGCGAAGACGTCGACCTGGTGGAAGTGCCGGGTTGTCATGCCAGGGCCTCTTTCAGCACCCCGCCGAGCAGCGCGATGCCGCGTTCGATCTGCTCCGGCGACACGGTGACGAAGCTCAGCCGCAGCGTGTTGGCGTGGCCGCCGTCGGCGAAGAAGGGCGCGCCCGGCACGTAGGCGACGCCGGCGGCCACCGCGGCCGGCAGCAGCGTCGTCGCGTCCAGGCCTGCCGGCAGTTCGATCCAGAAGAACATGCCGCCGTTGGGCACCTGCCAGCGGCAGCCGGCGGGCAGGTGCGTTTCCAGCGCGGCGCGCATCGCGTCGCGGTGCGCCGCGTAACGCGCGCGGATCGTCGGCACGTGCTGCTCGAGGAAACCGTCCTTCACGACCTCGTAGACGATGCGCTGGTTGAAGCCCGGCGTGTGCAGATCGGCCGCCTGCTTGGCCTGCAGCAGCTTGGGATACAGCGTGCGCGGCGCCAGCATCCAGCCGAGCCGAAGCCCCGGCGCCAGCACCTTGGAGAACGAACCCAGGTACAGCGCGTTGTCGCCGGCGTGCGCCGACACCGGCGCCGGCGGCGGCTGGTCGTACCAGAGGTCGCCGTAGGGGTTGTCCTCGACGATCGGCAGGCCGGCGGCGGCCGCCGCGGCGGCCAGCGCACGGCGGCGCTCGTCGCCCAGGCAGCGCCCGCTCGGGTTCTGGAAGTTGGGCAGCAGGTAGATGAAACGTGCGCCGGCGACGGCGGCCAGGCCTTGCGGGCGCGGGCCTTCGTCGTCGCCTTCGACGGCGACGAACTCGGGCTCGTAGGCGTTGAAGGCCTGCAGCGCGCCCAGGTAGGTCGGCGACTCGACGGCGACGCGGCTGCCGGGGTCGATCATCACCTTGCCGACCAGGTCCAGCCCCTGCTGCGAGCCGGTGGTGACGAGGATGCGCGCCGGGTCGGCGTCCAGGCCCTGCGCCGCCAGGCGCGTGGCGATCCATTCGCGCAGCGGGCCGTAGCCTTCGCTGGCGGCGTACTGCAGCGCCTCGCGGCCGCTGTCGCGGTAGACGCGTGCGGTGGCCTCGGCCATCACCTCGACCGGAAACCCGTCGGCCGCCGGCAGGCCGCCGGCCAGCGAGACGATGCCCGGCTTCTCGGTCAGCTTCAGGATCTCGCGGATCGTCGAAGGATTCAGCCGCTCGGCGCGGCGGGCCATCTGCCAGCTCATCGGGTCATCGCTCCAGGTTCGGGATCGGGTTCGGGTTCGGCCGGCCGCCAGGCCGGTGACGGCGCGCGGGGCGCGGCCGCGGGTGCCGCCGAAAAGCGGCGCCCCAGCGCCACCAGGCCCACCGCCGCGGCGGCGAAGCCGACGGTGGCCGCATCCAGGGTCTCGCCCAGCAGCGGCACCGCGGCCAGCAAGGCGACGAAGGGTTGCAGCAGCTGCACCTGGCTGACGCGCAGCACGCCGCCCAGCGCCAGGCCACGGTACCACGCGAAAAAGCCCAGCCACATCGAGAACAGCGAGACGTAGCCCAGCGCCGCCCAGGCGCCCGCGCGCACCGGCGTCGGCGGCCATTGCAGCAGCGCCGCCGGCAGCGTCAGCGGCAGCATGAACAGCAGTGCCCAGCACACGGTCTGCGCCGGCGGGATCTCCAGCGACACGCGCGCGCCGGCGACGTAGCTCGCCGCGGCGCTGAACACCGCCAGCAGCAGCAAGGCATCGGCCGGTTGAACGCGGCCGTGGCCGCTCCAGGCGGCAAAACCCAGCACCAGCACGCAGCCGGCCACGGCACAGACCCAGAAAGCGGCCGACGCGCGCTGGCGCAGCGTGATCGCGGCGACGACGGCGGTGGCCAGCGGCAGCACGCCGCTGACGACGGCCGCGTGCATCGCGTCGACCTCGCGCAGCGCCAGCGCGCTGAACAGCGGGAAGCCGACCACCGAACCGGCAGCGCAGACCGCCAGCGCCGGCCACAAGGCGCGCCGCGGCGGCCGGGCGCGCACCGCCAGCAGGTAGGCGGCGCTGCACAGCCCGGCGATCGCGGCGCGCGCGGCGGTCACGAAACCCGGCGGCAGCTGCGGGTCGGACGCGTCGCCGACCGCCAGCCGCGTCATCGGCAGCGTCAGCCCGAAGACGACGACGGCGAGCACACCCAGCCACAGGCCGCGGCGCGTGTCTCGGGCGGGCGGGGACGTCGTCATCACCCCAGTCTAGGGGCGGCAAGCAGCACAGTGTCAGTACACTTTGCCGGTACACAACCCGAATCTGTATTGGTGTCGCCGCCAGTACAGTGAACGACGATGGACGAGAGCCCCGTGCTGGCGCGCGCCGCCGGCGAGACGCTGGCCGAGCAGCTGGCCGCACGTTTCACCGAACGCATCACGCAGCGCCTGATCGCGCCGGGTGCGCGCCTGCCGTCGGTGCGCGACTGCGCACGTCGGCACCGCGTCAGCGCCAGCACCGTCGTCGGCGCCTACGAGCGGCTGCAGGCGCGGGGCCTGGTCGAGGCCCGGCCGCAACGCGGTTTCTTCGTGCGCGAGACACAGCCGGCGCGCGCCCTGCCGGCCTCGCGCGCCGCGGCGCCGATGCCGCTGCCGGTGGACGCGACGGCGCTGATCCGCAGCATGTTCCAGGCGCAGTCGGGCCGGCCGGCGCCGGGCATGGGCACGCTGCCGCAGGAGTGGCTGGACGCCGAGCTGCTGCAGCGTGCGCTGCGCCGCCTGGGCGGCGGCGACGCCGGCGCCTGGCTGCGTTATGGCGAGCCGGCCGGCGACGCCGCGCTGCGTGATGCGCTGGCGCAACGCCTGGCCGACCTGGGCATCGCGGCGTCCCCCGCCCAGATCATGACCTCGATCGGCGCGACGCACGGGCTGGACATCGTCTCGCGCACGCTGCTGCGCCCGGGCGATGCGGTGCTGGTCGACGAACCCGGCTGGTCGGTCGAGTTCGCTCGCCTGACGGCCGCCGGCATGCGGCTGCTGCCGGTGCCGCGCGGCGCCGACGGCCCCGACCTGGCGGCGATGGAGGCGCTGGCGCGCGAGCACCGACCGCGGCTGTACGTCACCGTTTCGGTGCTGCACAACCCCACCGGCAGCTCGCTGACTGCCGCCACTGCGCACCAGGTGCTGCGGCTGGCCGAGGCCCACGACTTCATCGTCGTCGAGGACGACACCTACGCCTGGCTGGCGCCGGCGCACGCGCCGCGGCTGGCCCAGCTCGACGGCCTGCGGCGCACGGTCTACGTCTCGGGCTTCTCGAAGATCCTGACGCCGCAGTGGCGTGTCGGCTTCGTCGCCGCGGCGCCGGCGCTGGTCGAACGTTTCATCGACACCAAGCTGCTCGGCTCGCTGGGCACGCCGGGGCCGCTGGAGCACGCGCTGGCCTGGTGCCTGTCGCAGGGGCTGCTGCGCCGCCATGCCGAGCGCATCGTCGCCCGGCTCGACGGCGCCCGCACCCGCGTCGTGCGTCTGGCCGAGGACGCCGGCTGCCGATTCGTCACGCCGCCGCAAGGGCTATTTGGCTGGATCGACACCGGCGCCGACACCGAGCGCCTGGCTCAGAATTTGCTGGATGAGGGCTGGCTGACCGCGCCGGGCGTGCTGTTTCACCCGACACGGCGGCCGACGACGCTGATGCGGGTGAACTTCGCGACCTCGTCCGAGCCCGGCTTCTGGCTGCGCCTGCGCGAACTGGCGGGCTCCGGATGACGGCGGATTTCCTCTTGTCACCCTGCATCCGTACCATCGGTCCCACGGCTTCCGAGTGAGGCGGGAATGAGCGGTATGTTCGAGTCCACGCTGCCGGCCGGGGTGCCCGACCTGTTGAGCGTCAGTGCGTTCCGGCGTTACCTCGACGAGATCTCGCGCGGCCCCGATGTCGATGCCGGCGCGAGCCGGCTGTCCGGGCTGAATCCTTCGCTGCTGCAGGACCTGATGCGTTTCGACGGTCGCAGCGCCGAAGGCGAGGGTCTGGAGGTGCTGGAGGTGCTGGCCGCCTGCGTGCGCCACGGCCGCGCCTTGCTGGTGCACCTGCAGGACGGCCAGCGCGTCGTGCCGGTGACGGTGTTCCCGGCGCAACGTCTGGTGCACACGCCGGTGCCGCCGGCCGAACTGCTGGCCGGCGACCCGACCGCGCTGCGCGTGATGCACGTCGAGCCGGCGCTGCTGCGACCGCCCGGCCACCCGGACCGTGCGCGCGTCGGCGAGCGCGAGTGCCATGCACCGCTGGGGCCCTTGCTGTGGGAGCTGGCGCTGCGTGGCGCACGCGAAGACCTTCTGCCCGAGATCGCCGGCCCCGCGGCCTACCGGCTGGCGCCTGGCGTCGACCTGTCGGCGCTGAAGATGGCCGGCACGCTGGCCGCCGCCGTGCACCGGCTGCGCCGCTCGACGAGTTCGCTGCGCGAGATCACCGAATGGCCGGGCTTCGACCGCGGCCGCGCGATGCGGCTGCTCAACGGGCTGTACCTGCAGGCCGGGCTGATCGTCTCGCGTTCGCACCCGGCCGCGGCGTCCGACGGCTGGTTCTGAGCCGCCGCGCGACGGCCGCGCTCAGCCGCCGAACGAGGCCAGCGTCTCCCAGCGCTCCAGCGCCTGCATCAGCTCGGTCTCGATCTCGTCGTGGCGCGCCTGCAGCCCGGCGACGGCCTGCGGCTCCTTGACGTAGAGCTCGCTGCTGGCCAGGCGCTCGGCGATCTGTTTCTGCTCGGTTTCCAGCGCTTCGATGCGCGACGGCAGCGCCTCCAGTTCACGCTGTTCCTTGTAGCTGAGCTTGGTGCGCACCGCGGCCGGGCGCGGCGCGGGGGCCGCCGGCGCGGCGGGCGGCGGCGGCGCCGCGGCCTCGGCGGCGGCACGCGAGCGCGCGCGCTGGATCTTCCAGTCCTCGTAGCCGCCTTCGTACTCGCGCCACAACCCCGGACGCCCGCCCCAGGCCGGGTCGCCTTCCCAGGCGATCGTGCTCGTGACCACGTCGTCGAGGAAACGCCGGTCGTGGCTGACGAGGAACACGGTGCCGGCGTAGCCCTGCAGCAGCTCCTCCAGCAGGTCCAGCGTGTCGATGTCCAGGTCGTTGGTCGGCTCGTCGAGCACCAGCACGTTGGCCGGCAGCGCGAACAGCCGCGCCAGCAGCAGCCGGTTGCGCTCGCCGCCCGAAAGCGTGCGCACCGGCGAGTTGGCGCGTTCGGGCGAGAACAGGAAGTCGCCGAGGTAGCTCTTGACGTGTTTGCGCGTGCCGCCGAATTCGACCCACTCGCTGCCCGGGCTGATCGTGTCGGCCAGCGTGGCGTCCAGCTTCAGCCCGGCGCGCATCTGGTCGAAGTAGGCGACCTGCAGGTTGGTGCCGCGGCGCACCGTGCCCGAGGTCGGCTCGAGCTGGCCGAGGATGAGTTTGAGCAGCGTCGTCTTGCCGACGCCGTTGGGGCCGATCAATCCGACCTTGTCGCCGCGCAGGATGGTGGCGGTGAAACGCTCGATCAGCGTGCGCTCGCCGTAGCCCATCGTCACGTCCTGCAGCTCGGCGACGATCTTGCCCGGCGGCAGCCCGGCGTCGAGCTCCAGCCGCACCTGGCCCAGCACCTCGCGGCGCGCGCGGCGCTGCTCGCGCAGCTTCACCAGGCGCGCGACGCGGCCGACGCTGCGTGTGCGCCGCGCCTCGACACCCTTGCGCACCCAGACCTCTTCCTGGGCCAGCAGCTTGTCGGCGCGCGCGGCGGCCAGCGCCTCGGCTTCGAGTTCACGCTGCTTGGCGGCCTCGAAGGCGGCGAAGTTGCCCGGGTAGCTGCGCAGCTGGCCGCGGTCGAGCTCGACGATGCGCGTGGCCACCGCGTCGATGAAGGCGCGGTCGTGCGAGACGAAGACGATCGCGCCGCGCGCGCCGGCGGCCGAGCCGCGCCAGCCGGTCAGCAGGTCCTGCAGCCACTCGATGGCGGCGATGTCGAGGTGGTTGGTCGGCTCGTCGAGCAGCAGCACGTCGGGCGCGGCGACCAGCGCGCGTGCCAGCGCGACCCGCTTCTTCATGCCGCCGGACAGCGCGTCGACGCGGGACTCGGGCGCGAGCTGCAGGCGCTGCAGCGCCTCGTCGACCCGCTGCTCCCAGGTCCAGCCGTCCAGCGCCTCGAGGCGCGACTGCAAGGCGTCCAGGTCGTCTCCGGCGGCGTGGGCCTCGAAACGCGCACGCAGCGCACGCGCCTCGGCCACGCCTTCGGCGACCGCGTCGAAGACCGTGCTGCCGGCCTCGAAGACCGGCTCCTGGGCGACGTAGACGCGGCGCACGCCGGTCTGCAGCTGCAGCGTGCCGTCGTCGGCCTTCTCCAGGCCGGCGAGGATCTTCAGCAGCGAGGACTTGCCGGCGCCGTTGCGCCCGATCAGCGCCAGGCGTTCGCCGGCTTCGAGTGCGAGGGCGGCGCCGTCGAGCAGCGGCACGTGGCCGTACGCGAGGTGGGCGTCGGCGAGGGTGATCAGAGCCATGGCGCGATTGTCGCCGCCAGGCTGCAGCGCCCGCGCCCGCCCCGGCATAGGATGGCCGCATGCTGCAACGCCGCGCCTGGGTGCCCACCCGCTGTGAGAACCTCGTGCAAGCCCTCGCCGCGTCCACCGCGGCGGCCACGAGCGACGCCACCGCCGCCGAGATCACGCGCCTGGTCGCGGAGAACCGGCGCATCCACGACGAGGACGGGATCAACCTGAACCCGGCCTCCAACGTGATGAACCCCAAGGCCGAGGCGCTGCTGGCCGCCGGCCTGGGCCCGCGTGCCTCGCTGGGCTGGCCGGGCGACAAGGTCGAGATGGGGCTGCAGGCGATCGAGCGCATCGAGGTCGTCGCCGCCGAGCTGGCCGCCGAGGTCTTCGGCGCCCACTTCGCCGAGGTGCGTGTGGCCTCGGGCGCGCTGGCCAACCTTTACGTCTTCATGGCCACCTGCCAGCCGGGCGACACGATCATCGCGCCGCCGGCCGAGATCGGCGGCCACGTCACGCACCACGCCGCCGGCGCCGCCGGGCTCTACGGGCTGAAGACGGTGCCGGCGCCGGTGCATGCCGACGGCTACACCGTCGACGTCGACGCGCTGCGCACGCTGGCGCACGAGCTCAAGCCGGCGCTGATCACGCTGGGCGGCAGCCTGAACCTGTTCGTGCACCCGGTGGCGGCGGTGCGGGGCATCGCCGACGAGGTCGGCGCGACGCTGATGTTCGACGCCGCCCACCTGTCCGGCATGATCGCCGGCGGCGCCTGGCCGAACCCGCTGGCCCAGGGTGCCGACGTGATGACGATGAGCACCTACAAGAGCCTGGGCGGCCCGCCCGGCGGCCTCGTCGTCGGCAACGCGCCCGAGCTGTTCGAACGCATCGACGCCATCGCCTATCCGGGGCTGACGGCCAACTTCGACGCCGGCAAGACCGCGGCGCTCGCGCTGGGCCTGCTCGACTGGAAGGACTACGGCCGCGAGTACGCGGCGACCATGCAGGCCACCGCCAAGGCGCTGGCCGAAGCGCTGGCCGCGGCCGGGCTGCCGGTGTTCGCGCGTGAACGCGGCATGACGAGCTCGCACCAGTTCGCTGTCGAGGCCGCACGCTGGGGCGGCGGCCAGGCGGCGTCGCGCCGGCTGGAACGGGCACGCCTGCTGGCCTGCGGCATCGGCCTGCCGACGGCGCGCGTGGCGGCCATCGACGGCGACGCCAACGGCCTGCGCCTGGGCGTGCCGGAGATCGTGCGCCTGGGTTTTTCGCCCTGGCACATGGCCGACCTCGGCGCGCTGATCGTGCGTGCGCTGCAGGGCGAACCCGAGGCGGTGGCGCCGGAAGTCACGGCGCTGCGCCGCCGTGTCGCCAACGGCGCCTTGCGCTTCGTGCGCGCTTAAGCCGCCAGGGCGGCTTCGAGGGCGTCGATGAACATCGCGGCGACGTCGAAGCCGGTCTGCTGCTGGATCTCCTGGAAGCAGGTCGGGCTGGTGACGTTGATCTCGGTGATGCGTTCGCCGATCACGTCCAGGCCGACGAGCAGCAGCCCGCGGGCGGCCAGCACCGGCCCCAGGGCCTCGGCGATCTCGCGGTCGCGCGGCGCCAGCGGCTGGGCCACGCCCTTGCCGCCGGCGGCCAGGTTGCCGCGGATCTCGCTGCCCTGCGGGATGCGCGCCAGCACGTAAGGCACCGGCCGGCCGCCGATGATCAGCACGCGTTTGTCGCCGTGCACGATCTCGGGCAAGTAGCGCTGGACCATCAGCGTCTGCGTGCCGCCGGCGTTCAGCGTCTCGATGATGCTGCCCAGGTTCAGGCCGTCGGCACCGACGCGGAAGATGCCCATGCCGCCCATGCCGTCCAGCGGCTTGAGGATGATGTCGCGGTGCTCGGCGTGGAAGGCGCGCACGGCGGCGGCGTCGCGTGTCACCAGCGTCGGCGGCGTGAACTGCGGGAACTCCATGATCGCCAGCTTCTCGGGGTGATCGCGCAGCGCCGCCGGCTTGTTGAACACTCGCGCGCCTTCGCGTTCGGCCTGGCCGAGCAGGTGCGTGGCGTAGAAGTACTCGCTGTCGAAGGGCGGGTCCTGGCGCATCAGCACGGCGCCGGTGTCGGCGACACGCGTCTCGGCGGTCTCGACGACGCGGAACCAGTCGTGCGCGTCGCCGCTGAGCTCGATGCGGCGCGTCCTCGCCACGACGCTGCCGCCGCTGTGCCAGCGCAGTGCACGCGCTTCGCAGTGCAGCAGGCCGTGGCCGCGGCGCGCGGCCTCGCGCATCATCGCGAAGGTGCTGTCCTTGTAGGTCTTGAAGCCTTCCAGCGGGTCGGCAACGAAGAGCAGATCCATGCGCAGGGGTCCTAACGGGTGGGGCGCCAGTGTTGCACGGCCAGCGCCAGGGCGCCGGCGACCACGCCCCAGAAGGCGGCACCCACGCCCCACAGGCTCAGGCCGCTGGCGGTGACGAGGAAGGTGATCAGCGCCGCCTCGCGGCTCTTCTCGTCCTTCGTCGCGATCGCCAGGCCGCTGCCGATCGTGCCCAGCAGCGCGAAGCCGGCCAGCGCCAGCACCAGCTCCTTCGGGAAGGCGGCGATCAGCCCGACGACGGCGCCACCGAGCAGCCCGACGACGACGTAGAACAGGCCGGCCATCGTCGAGGCCCAGTAGCGCCGCGCCGGGTCTTCGTGCGCTTCGCGGCCCATGCAGATCGCGGCCGTGATCGCCGCCAGGTTCAGCGCGTAGCCGCCGAACGGCGCCAGCAGCAGCGAGGCCAGCCCGGTCGTCGTGACCACCGGCGACACCGGCGTGTCGTAACCCGCGGCGCGCTGCGCGGCGACACCCGGCAGGTTCTGCGAGGCCATCGTGACGATGAAGAGGGGCAGCGCCAGGCCGATCGTCGCGGCCAGGCTGAACTCGGGCATCGTGAACACCGGCTGGGCCCACTGCCACTCGATGCCGCCCAGGTGCAGCTGGCCGCGTGCGGCGGCGATCAGGGCCCCGACGGCGAGCACGCCCGGCACCGCGTAACGCGGCCACCAGCGCCGCCCGGCGAGATAGGCCAGCAGCATCGCGAAGACCAGCGTGAACTCGTGCTGCATCGCGCCGAAGGCGTCGAAGGCGAAACGCGCCAGCACGCCGGCCAGCAGTGCCGCGGCCAGCGCCTGGGGCAGCCGGTTCATCACGCGCGCGAACAGCCCGCTGGCGCCGGCGGCCGTGATCAGCAGCGCGCAGAGCACGAAGGCGCCGACCGCCTCGCCCATCGAGAAACCGCTGCCGGCGGTGGCCAGCAGCGCCGCGCCGGGGGTCGACCAGGCGGTGAGCACCGGCTGGCGGTACCAGAGGCTCAAGCCGGCGCTGGTGAGCCCCATGCCCAGGCCCAGCGCCCACATCCACGACACCGTCTGCGCCGGCGTGGCGCCGAAGGCCGCGGCCGCCTGGAAGACGATGACCACCGAACTCGTGAAACCCACGAGCACGGCAACGAAGCCGGCGACGACGGCGGGCAGCGACAGGTCGCGCAGCGACGGGCGGTGGCGTGTTGGGGACGGTTGCACGGAGATGGCGGCGCTGTTGGCGATACAGGATTCGTCTTGCCCCCTCTCCCGCTTGCGGCAGAGGGCTGGGGTGAGGGTGCCGCCGCCGCCCCTCACCCCAACCCTCTCCCCCTGCGGGGGCGAGGGAGCCAGGCCGTCATATCTCGACTTTCGCCCCCAGCTCCACGATGCGGTTGGCGGGCAGGTTCAGGAAGTCGCCGGCCGCCGCTGCGTTGCGGTGCATGCTGGCGAAGAGTTTTTCGCGCCACAGCGCCATGCCCCCGCCGAAGGTCGGGATCACCGCGTCGCGCGACAGGAAGTAGCTCGTCTCCATCTCGTCCAGCGGCACGCCGCGGGCCTCCAGCAGCTTCAGCGCCTCGGGCACGTCGGGGTCGTTCATGAAGCCGAAGTGCAGCCGCACCTGCCAGCAGCGGTGGCCCAGCGGCTCGACTTCCAGCCGCTTGTCGAAGCCGATCCAGGGCACCTCGTGGTGCTGCACGGTGACGAAGACGTTGTACTCGTGCAGCACCTTGTTGTGCTTCAGGTTGTGCATCAGCGCGTTGGGCGTCAGCCCGGCTTCTCCGGACAGGAAGACCGCAGTGCCCGACACCCGCGTCGGCGGGCTGACGAACACCGCCTCGAGGAAACTCCTCAGGTCGATGGCCTCGTCGCGCAGGCGTTCGGCCACCAGCCGCCGGCCGTCGACCCAGGTGCGCATCAGCGTGAACATCGCGATGCCGATGACCAGCGGGAACCAGCCACCGGCCAGCAGCTTGAGCACGTTGGAGGCGAAGAAGCTGATGTCGATCGCGAGGAAGAAGCCGGTGGCGCCGAGCGCCAGCGCCAGCGGGTACTTCCAGCCGTAGCGGATCACGAAGAAGGTCATGATCGTCGTGATCGTCATGTCCAGCGTCACCGTGATGCCGTAGGCCGCGGCCAGCTTGGACGAGCTGCCGAACAGCCCGACGGCCAGCACGATGCAGGCGTACAGGCTCCAGTTCACGAAGGGCACGTAGATCTGGCCGGTGTCGCGCACCGAGGTGTGCACCACGCGCAGCCGCGGCAGCAGGCCGAGCTGGATCGCCTGCTTGGTGACCGAGAAGGCCGCGGTGATCAGCGCCTGCGAGGCGATGACGGTGGCCGCCGTCGCCAGGAACACCAGCGGCAGCCGCGCCCAGCCGGGCGCGAGCAGGAAGAAGGGGTTCTCGACGGCCGTCGGGTCTTCCAGCAGCAGCGCGCCCTGGCCGAAGTAGTTGATCACCAGCGCCGGTGCCACCAGCCCGTACCAGGCGATGCGGATCGGCAGCTTGCCGAAGTGGCCCAGGTCGGCGTAGAGCGCCTCGCCGCCGGTGACCACCAGCACCACCGAGCCCAGCGCGATGAAGGCGATCAGCGGCTGGTCGACGATGAAGTGCAGCGCGTAGCTCGGCAGCATCGCCACCAGCACCGTCGGGTGCTCGGCGATCTGCGGCGCGCCCAGCAGGATGAGCACCGCGAACCAGACCATCGTCACCGGCCCGAAGGCGCGGCCGATGCCGCCGGTGCCGAACCGCTGCACCGTGAACAGGCCGGTCAGCACGATCAGCGTGATCGGCACCACCCAGTGTTCGAGCTGGGGCGCGGCGACCTCCAGCCCCTCGACGGCCGACAGCACCGAGACCGCCGGCGTGATGACGCCGTCGCCGTAGAAGATCGCGGTGCCGAACATGCCCAGCGCCAGCAGGACGCTGCGCAGCCGGGGCTTCTCGGCCACCGCCGTCGTCGCCAGCGCCAGCATCGCGATCAGGCCGCCTTCGCCGCGGTTGTCGGCGCGCAGGATCAGCAGCACGTATTTCAGCGAGACGATGATCGTCATCGTCCAGAAGATCAGCGACAGCACGCCGAGGATGTTCTCGCGCGACATCGGCACGTGCCCGGCGTGGAACACCTCCTTCAGCGCGTACAGCGGGCTGGTGCCGATGTCGCCGTAGACGACACCCAGCGCGCCGAGCGTGAGCGTGGCGAGGGCGGCGGGCGTGCGGGGTGTGGGCGGGTGCGGGGTCACGAGACGACGGCCGTCGCGGCCGCGCAGTGCGGCGCGATCGTATCGAATGCCGGCGCGGCGTGCGCGCGCACGCCGCAGGGCCGGGCTCGGCTACTCGTAGATCTCGGCGTCGGGATCGGTGGCTTCGAGCTCGTAGGACGCGGCCAGCATCGCCAGGCGGCCGATGACGCCGTACATGTAGAAGCGGTTGGGCGCGCTGGCGCCCGGCTTGGCGCCCGGCCGCGGCAGCTGGTTGGACTCGGCGAAGGCCAGCGGCACGACGTCCGAGCCCGGCGCGTTGAGGTTCTCGTCGATGCCGCGTTCGCCGTGCACGCGGTAGAAGCCGCCGACGACGTAGCGGTCGATCATGCAGACCACCGGCTCGGCGGCGGCGTCGGCCACGCGTTCGTGCGTCGGCACGCCTTCCTGGATGATGACCTCGCCGATGGGCTGGCCGTCCTTGGCGACGCTCATGCGCTCGCGCGTGCGCCGGCTCAGCTCGTCGAGCTCCTTGGCGTCGCGCACCGTCATCACGCCCATGCCGTAGGTGCCGTTGTCGGCCTTCACGACGACGAAGGGCTTCTCGGTGATGCCGTATTCCTTGTACTTGCGGCGCACCTTGGCCAGCAGCTGGTCGGCGGCCGACTGCACGCACTCCAGGCCGGTGGCCTCGCCGAAGTCGACCTGGCCGCACTGGCCGAACATCGGGTTGATCAGCCAGGGGTCCATGCCCAGCAGCTTGGCGAACTTCTTGGCGACTTCCTCGTAGCTGCGGAAGTGCCGGCTCTTGCGCCGCACGCCCCAGCCGGCGTGCAGCGGCGGCAGCAGGTACTGCTGGTGCAGGTCTTCGAGGATCGCCGGCGTGCCCGCCGACAGGTCGTTGTTCAGCAGGATCGTGCAGGGATCGAAGTCCTTGAGCCCCAGGCGGCCCCGGGCGCGCAGCAGCGGCTCGAGCAGCAGCTCGCCGCCGTCGGGCAGCGCCAGCGGCACCGGCGCCTTCAGCTCCTCGTCCAGCGAGCCCAGGCGCACGTTCAGGCCGGCCTGGTTGAAGACCTGGATCAGGCACTGCAGGTTGGCGAGGTACTCGGGGCTGCGCGTGTGGCGCTCGGGGATCAGCAGCAGGTTCTTGGCTTCGGGGCAGATCTTCTCGATCGCCGCCATCGCCGCCTGCACCGCCAGCGGCAGCATCTGCGGCGTCAGGTGGTTGAAGCTGCCGGGGAAGAGGTTGGTGTCGACCGGCGCGAGCTTGAAGCCGGCGTTGCGCAGGTCCACCGAGGTGTAGAACGGAGGCGTGTGCTCCATCCATTCGAGCCGGAACCAGCGTTCGATCGCCGGCATCGACTCCAGGACGCGCGCCTCGAGCTCGTTGATCGGGCCGGTGAGGGCGGTGACGAGATTGGGGACCATGGCCAGGCGGGGGAGGTTGGGCGGAAATTCTGGCACGCGGGGGCGGCGCGGCGAAGCGCAAGCACCGCCTTCATCCGCCGCGCAGTCGTCGCCGACAAGAAAAAGGGCCGCCCGAAGGCGGCCCTGGTGTCGTGCAAGTCGGCTTACTTGTTGTACGCCGTCTCGCCGTGCGAGGTGATGTCCAGACCTTCGCGTTCCTCTTCTTCCGGCACCCGCAGGCCGATCGTCAGGTCGACGATCTTGTAGGAGACCGCGGCGACGACGGCCGACCAGACGATGGTCACGCCGACCGCCTTGGCCTGGATCAGCACCTGCGCCAGGATGTCGTTGGAGCCGACCGTGGCGGTGACCCAGTCGGTCACCAGGCCCGGGCCGCCGAGCGCCTGGTTGTTGAACACGCCGGTGAGCAGCGCGCCGACGATGCCGCCGACGCCGTGCACGCCGAACACGTCCAGCGAGTCGTCCGCGCCGAGCAGCTTCTTCAGGCCGTTGACACCCCACAGGCAGGCGAAGCCGGCGATGAAGCCGATGACCAGGCCGCCGATGATGCCGACGTTGCCCGCGGCCGGCGTGATCGCCACGAGGCCGGCGACGGCACCCGAGGCGGCACCCAGCATCGAGGCCTTGCCCTTCATCAGCGCCTCGCCGATGCACCAGGCCAGCACCGCGGCGGCGGTGGCGGAGAAGGTGTTCAGGAAGGCCAGCGCGGCGCTGTTGCCCGCTTCCAGCGCCGAGCCGGCGTTGAAGCCGAACCAGCCGACCCACAGCAGCGAGGCGCCGACCATGGTCATCGTCAGGTTGTGCGGGGCCATGGCTTCCTTGCCGTAGCCGATGCGCTTGCCGATCATGTAGGCGCCGACCAGGCCGGCGACGGCGGCGTTGATGTGCACCACGGTGCCGCCGGCGAAGTCCAGCGCGCCCCACTGCCACAGCAGGCCGGCCTTGGCGTTCATCGCGTCGACGACTTCAGGGCCGGTGTAGGCGTCCGGGCCCATCCAGTACCAGACCATGTGGGCGATCGGCGTGTAGCTGAAGGTGAACCACAGCACCATGAACAGCAGCACGGCGGAGAACTTCACGCGTTCGGCGAAGGCGCCGACGATCAGGCCGCAGGTGATGGCCGCGAACGTGGCCTGGAAGGCGACGAACACGATCTCGGGGATCACGACGCCCTTGCTGAAGGTCGCACCCATCGCGAACGCGCCGGTCGCGGGGTCGAAGATGCCCTTCAGGAACAGCCGGTCGAAGCCGCCGATGAAGGCGTTGCCCTCGGAGAACGCCAGGCTGTAGCCGTAGACGACCCACAGCACGGTGATCAGCGAGAAGGTGACGAACACCTGCATCAGCACCGACAGCATGTTCTTGCTGCGCACCAGGCCGCCGTAGAAGAGGGCCAGGCCGGGGATCGACATCATGATCACCAGCAGCGTCGAGACGAGCATCCAGCAGACGTCGCCCTTGTTGGGCACCGGGGCGGCGACGGCCGGGGCGGCTTCGGCGGCGGCCTCGGCCACCGCGGAAGCGGCTTCGGCGGGTGCGGCGGCGACGGCGTCGGAGGCGGCGGCAGCGGCCGAGGCGGCGTCCTGGGCCAGCGCCAGGTCCACCGAGCCCAGGAGCGCGAGCCCTACGGCCAGGATCGAGAGCAGTTTCTTCATGATGGGGTGGTATCTCGGGTTGGTCTCGGGTCGCGCCTTCAGAGGGCGTCGGTGCCGGTTTCGCCGGTCCGGATGCGAACCACCTGCTCGAGCGAGCTGACGAAGATCTTGCCGTCGCCGATCTTGCCGGTGCGGGCAGCGCCTTCGATCGCCTCGATGACGCGGTCGACGATGGCTTCGTCGACGGCGGCTTCGATCTTCACCTTGGGCAGGAAGTCGACGACGTACTCCGCGCCGCGGTAGAGCTCGGTGTGGCCCTTCTGGCGCCCGAAGCCTTTCACCTCGGTCACGGTGATGCCCTGAACGCCGATGCCGCTGAGGGCCTCGCGCACTTCATCGAGCTTGAACGGTTTGACGATCGCGGTCACCATCTTCATGGTCGGTCCTCTGGTCCTCTAGGGTTGCGTGTGCCCGCCCGCCGACGCCGCGCCGGAGCGCGCCGTGCGGACGTGGCCGGCCGTGGCGACGGGGGTGTGCTTCGGCACCGGATGCGCGCGGTCCGTCGCCTGCACCGCGGGAGTCGCTGCGGTGTCGGGGCCGGCCGGGATCAGTCTCTTCATGAGGGGCTGGAGTGCGGAGGTGCGAGTGCCAAGGCGCCTACTGCAGCTTCCATGCCAGTGACCACAAACGGTTACAGCCGGGGTGAACCGGGCTGCGGCCGGCTTCCATGCGATGCACGGCGCCGTGCATCCCTCTTTTGGTGCACTCCCTTGGTGCGAGGCCGCCGCCGCGTGCGCGCCGTCCGCGGCCCGGACAATCGCCGCGGGGAGGCGGCAGATGAGCTTGGCGGTGGTGGCGAGCCGAGCGCTCGACGGGCTGGACGCGCCGGCGGTGCACGTCGAGGTGCAGCTCGCCAACGGGCTGCCTTGTTTCACGCTCGTCGGCCTCGCGGATACCGAAGTCAAGGAGTCGCGCGAGCGCGTGCGCGCGGCCTTGCAGCACAGCGGCTTCCAGTTCCCGCACAACAAGCGCATCACGGTCAACCTGGCGCCGGCCGACCTGCCCAAGGAGTCGGGCCGCTTCGACCTGCCGATCGCACTCGGCATCCTGGCCGCCGACGGCGTGCTCGACGCCGCACGGCTGGCGGCCAACGAGTTCGCCGGTGAACTCTCGCTGGCCGGCGAACTGCGCCCGGTGCGCGGCGCGCTGGCGCTGGCGCTGGCCGCGCGGCGCGAAGGCGGTGGGCGCACGCTGGTGCTGCCGGCGGCCAGCGCCGGCACGGCCGCGCGTGTGGCCGGGCTGGACGTGCGCGGCGCGGCGACGCTGCTCGAGGTCGTGCAGGCGCTGCTGCCCGGCGAGGCCGCCGAGCCGCTGGCACCCGCGCGGGCGCCGCCGGCCGGCCCCGACGAGCCGGTGCCCGACCTGCGCGAGGTGCGCGGCCAGGCCGCCGCCAAGCGGGCGCTGGAGATCGCCGCGGCGGGGCAGCATTCGCTGCTCTTCGTCGGCCCTCCCGGCACCGGCAAGTCGATGCTCGCGGCGCGCCTGCCGGGGCTGCTGCCGCCGATGGACGACGACGACGCGCTCGTGGCCGCCGCGCTGCAAGGCCTGGCGCCGCAGGCGCTGGACGGCGCCGGTTTCGGCCGCCGCCCGGTGCGCGCGCCGCACCACAGCGCCAGCGCGGTGGCTCTGGTCGGCGGCGGCTCGCCACCACGGCCGGGCGAGATCTCGCTGGCGCACGGAGGCGTGCTGTTCCTGGACGAACTGCCCGAGTTCGCCCGCGCCGCGCTGGAGGCGCTGCGTGAACCGCTGGAGACCGGCCGGGTGACGATCTCGCGTGCCGCGCGCCAGGCGCAGTTCCCGGCGCGGTTCCAGCTCGTCGCGGCGATGAACCCCTGCCCCTGCGGCTGGCTCGGCGCCTTCGCCGCCACCGGCCGCGCCTGCCGCTGCGGTGCCGACCAGGTGGCGCGTTACCGCAGCCGGCTGTCGGGGCCGCTGCTGGACCGCATCGACCTGCAGATCGAGGTGCCGGCGGTGCGCCCGGCGGAGCTGCTGGCCGCGCCCGACGGCGAAAGTTCCGCGCTCGTCGCCGCGCGTGTCGCCGCGGCGCGGAGGCGCCAGATCGAACGCCAGGGCGAGCCCAACGGCGTGCTCGGCGCCGCACGCACCGACACCTGCTGCATTGCCGATGCCGCCGCGCGGCGCCTGCTGCAGACGGCGGCCGAGAAGCTCGGCTGGTCGGGCCGGCGATTGCACCGCACGCTGCGCGTCGCGCGCACGATCGCCGACCTGGGCGCCGCCCCGACGATCGGTGTCACCGCGATGGCCGAGGCGCTGCAGCTGCAGCGCGGGCTCGACGCCGCGGGCTGAGGCCTCAGCGGCGCTGCGTCGCCAGCCGGCGCTCGGCGTCTTCCCGGCTGATGCCCTCGCGGGAGGCGAAGTCCGCCACCTGGTCGTCGCCGACCGGGCCGACGTTGAAGTAGCAGGCCTCCGGGTGCGCCAGATAGAAGCCGCTGACGCTGGCCGCCGGCGTCATCGCCAGGTTCTCGGTCAGGCCCATGCCGATCTCCGTGGCCTTCAAGAGCTCGAACATCGCGCGCTTGGGGCCATGGTCCGGACAGGCCGGGTAGCCCGGCGCCGGGCGGATGCCGCGGTAGCGCTCGGCGATCAGCTCGTCGACGGCCAGCGCCTCGTCGGCGGCGTAGCCCCAGAGTTCGGTGCGCACACGCTGGTGCAGGCGTTCGGCAAAGGCTTCGGCCAGGCGGTCGGCCAGGGCCTTGACCATGATCGCCGAGTAGTCGTCGTGGGCCTCGGCAAAACGCTGCGCACGTTCCTCGCAACCCAGGCCGGCGGTGACGGCGAACATCCCGATCCAGTCGGGCTTGACCCCGCGCGGCGCGACGAAGTCGGCCAGGCTGCGGTTGGGCCGCGGCACGCCGTCGATCACCGGGCGCTCGCCCTGCTGGCGCAGCGGCGTCCAGCGCATCGCGACCTGGCTGCGGCTGTCGTCGGTGTAGACCTCGATCGTGTCCTCGTCCACGGTGTTGGCCGGCAGCAGCGCGACGACGCCGTTGGCCTGCAGCCAGCGGCCTTCGATCAGCCGCTCGAGCATGCGCTGGCCGTCGGCGAAGACCCGGCGTGCGGCCTCGCCGACGATCTCGTCGTCGAGGATCGCCGGGTAGGGGCCGGCCAGGTCCCAGGTCTGGAAGAACGGCCCCCAGTCGATGACACGCGCCAGGTCGGCCAGGTCGTAGTGGCGGAACAGGCGCCGGCCCGGCGCCCGCGGCGCCGGCGGTTCGTAGGCCGCCCAGTCGGGGCGGGCGCGGTTGGCACGCGCGGTGGCCAGCGTTACCAGCGGCGTCGCCTTCTTGCTGGCGTGCAGCCGGCGCACGTGTTCGTAGTCGGTACGCACCTCGGCCAGGTAGGCCGCCTGGCGCTCGTCGGACAGCAGGTCCGAGCAGACGCCCACGCTGCGGGAGGCATCGGGCACGTAGATCACCGGGCCGTCGTAGTGCGGCGCGATCTTCACCGCGGTGTGCACGCGGCTGCAGGTGGCGCCGCCGATCAAGAGCGGCGTGCCGCGTTCGCGGAACCAGGCGTCGCGCTGCATCTCGGCGGCGACGTGCTGCATCTCCTCCAGGCTGGGCGTGATCAGCCCCGACAGGCCGACGATGTCGGCGCCCTCGATGCGCGCCTTCTCGAGGATGTCCTGGCACGGGACCATGACGCCCATGTTGACGACCTCGAAGTTGTTGCACTGCAGCACGACGGTGACGATGTTCTTGCCGATGTCGTGCACGTCGCCCTTGACGGTGGCGATGATCACCTTGCCCTTGGGTTTGACGTCGCCGCCGGCGTCCTGCAGCGCCTGCTTCTCGGCCTCGATGTAGGGCAGCAGCTGGGCCACCGCCTGCTTCATCACGCGCGCGCTCTTGACCACCTGCGGCAGGAACATCTTGCCCTGGCCGAAGAGGTCGCCGACGGTGTTCATGCCGGCCATCAGCGGGCCTTCGATGACGTGCAGCGGGCGCCCGCCGCCGGCGCGCACCGTCTGCCAGGCTTCTTCGGTGTCGGCGGCGATGAACTCGGTGATGCCGTGCACCAGCGCGTGCGCCAGGCGCTCCTCCACCGTGCCGGCGCGCCAGGCCAGGCGCGCCGAGTCGTCGCGCGCCGCGCCCTTGGCGCGTTCGGCGATCTCGATCAGGCGCTCGGCGGCGTCGGCGCGGCGGTTCAGCACCACGTCCTCGACACGCTCGCGCAGCTCGGCGTCCAGGTCGTCGTAGACGCCGACCATGCCGGCGTTGACGATGCCCATGTCCAGGCCAGCCTGGATCGCGTGGTACAGGAAGACGGTGTGGATCGCCTCGCGCACCGGGTCGTTGCCGCGGAAGCTGAACGAGACGTTGCTGATGCCGCCCGAGACCTTGGCGCCGGGCAGGTTCTGCTTGATCCAGCGCGTCGCCTCGATGAAGTCGACGGCGTAGTTGGCGTGCTCCTCGATGCCGGTGGCGATCGCGAAGACGTTCGGGTCGAAGACGATGTCCTCGGGCGGGAAGCCGACCTCGTCGACGAGGATGCGGTAGGCGCGCGCGCAGATCTCGGTCTTGCGCCGGTAGGTGTCGGCCTGGCCCTGCTCGTCGAAGGCCATGACGACGGCGGCGGCGCCGTAGCGGCGCACCAGCCGTGCCTGGCGCCTGAACTCGGCCTCGCCTTCCTTCAGCGAGATCGAATTGACGATGCCCTTGCCCTGCAGGCACTTCAGCCCGGTCTCGATGACGCTCCACTTGGAGCTGTCGACCATCACCGGCACGCGCGCGATCTCGGGCTCGGTGGCCAGCAGCTTCAGGAACCGGTCCATCGCCGCGGCCGAGTCGAGCATCGCCTCGTCCATGTTGACGTCGATGACCTGGGCGCCGTTCTCGACCTGCTGGCGCGCGACCGACAGCGCGTCCTCGAAGCGGCCCTCGAGGATCATGCGCGCGAAGGCGCGCGAGCCGGTGACGTTGGTGCGCTCGCCGATGTTGACGAACAGCGTTCCTTCGCCGATCGAGACGGGTTCGAGGCCCGACAGGCGCATCGCGGGCAGGGCAACGGTCATCGCTTCACTCCAGGGGGAATGGGACGAGCGCCGTTGCCTCGGGCCGCGGCGGGCGCCGCGGCTCGCCCCGAGCCTGGTGGCCGACGCCATCGCAACGCTCCTCGGGGCGGAACACGCGATTTTATCGGCTGTGCGCGGTCAGATGGGCCAGCGGGCCGGCGGTGCTGATGCCCGGGCCGGCACGGCGCGCGCCCGGCGGCGGTGTCTCCAGCGGTGCTTCGTCGAAGCCGGCGATCTCCTCGCGCGGCAGTTCGGCCACGCGCTCGGCGCCGCGGCGCATCGCCACGCCGACGGCCAGGATGTCGATGACCAGCAGGTGCAGGATGCGGCTGATCATCGGTACCTGCGTCGACGGGTCCTCGAGGTGGTCGACGATGATCGCGACGTCGGCCTTCTTCGCCAGCGGCGACTGGCTGGCGGTGATCGCCAGCACCGGCGTGCCGCGCTGGTGCGCCTTGTCGGCCACCGCCAGCAGGTCGTCGACCTGGCCGCTGCTGCTGATGATGACGGCGACGTCGGACGGCCGCATCACGTTGGCCGTCAGCACCTGCAGCCGGTGTTCGGTGACCGACATCGACGGCACGCCGAAACGCAGGAACTTCAGCTGCGCGTCGTCGGCGACGACGCCGTAGTGGCCGACGGCGAAGAACTCCACGCGCTCGGCGGCGGTCAGCAGGTCGATCGCGCGGTCGATCGCGTCGCGGTTCAACTGCTCGCGCACCTGCAGGATCGCCGACGCGGTGTTGCCCAGCACCTTGACGCCGAGTTCCAGCATCGTGTCCTCGCCGGTGACCTGGATGTGCGAGACCGGCACGGTGCCGGTGAGGCTGGAGGCCAGGCGCAGCTTGAAGTCCGACAGGCCCTCGCAGCCGAGCGAGCGGCAGAAACGGATCACCGTCGGCTGGCTGACCGAGGCGGCACGTGCGATCTCGGCAATCGGGTCCGACAGCGTCGGCCGCGGGTGCGCGAGCACGTGGTCGGCGACGCGGCGCTCGGCCGGCGAGAGCTTGTTGCGCACGCGCCGGATCAGGCCGAGCACGGCGGTGTCCTGCTGCGCGTCCATGCGCCGCAGCTGCTCGGCGAGGATCGCCGAGGCGCCGGCGAAGGTGGCGTTGTCGGCGGTGACGACGAAGGTCGGGATCGTGCGCACGTAGTCGCTGAAGCGGCCCTTGTCCTCGAAGCGGGCGCGAAACGGCGAGCGCTCGAAATACTCGCCCAGGCGCGGCACGATGGCCCCGCCGATGTAGATGCCGCCGAAGGCGCCCAGCGTCACCGCCAGGTTGCCGGCGGCGGTGCCGAGGATCGAGCAGAAGGCTTCCACGGCCTGCAGGCACAGCGCGTCGCCGCGGTCGATCGCGCGGCGCGTGATCTCGGTGGCCGCCAGCGGCTCGCAGCCGTGGCCTTCGGAGACGGCGCGGTAGATCAGCTCCAGGCCGGGGCCCGACAGCAGGCGCTCGAACGAGACGTGCTCGTGCTGGCGTGCGGCATAGCGCAGGATCGAGATCTCGCGCTCGTCGCGCGGCGCGAAGCTGGCGTGGCCGCCTTCGGTGCCGAGCGCGACATAACCGTCGCCGGTCGGGATCAGCCCCGAGACGCCCAGGCCGGTGCCGGCGCCGATGACGCCGATGACGCTGCGCTCGCGTGCCTGGCCCGGGCCGACCTGGCGGCGCTGGCCGCCGGACAGGCGCGGCAGCGCCATGGCGAGTGCGGTGAAGTCGTTGATGACGACCAGGGTCTGCAGCCCCAGCCGCTCGCGCATCTGCTCGATCGAGAACTGCCAGTGGTAGTTCGTCATGCGCACCAGGTCGCCTTCGACCGGGTTGGCGATCGCCACCGCCGCGTGGGCGATGGACGCGGCCAGCGCGGCCGGCAGCGAACTCAGGTAGGCCCGCACCGCGGAGTGGAAGTCCGGGTGCGCGGCACAGGGGATCGAGGCGACGTGGCCGAACGCGCCGGGCGCGGCCTCGACCGCGAAGCGGGCGTAGTTGCCGCCGATGTCGGCGAGCAGATGCGGAGTTTCGAAAGGCGTCATGGACGGTTCCGAGCTTCGGGGCGCCTGACGGTGCGCCCCACGTGACGATGTAGCCGGACTACTGATCCCGTCAGATCCGTATCCTGGACTGCCCGCACCACGATGTGGCATCCGCGGGTCGGCTTCAAGGAGGAAGAAGCAGTACCCGTGCCCGGCGTGCCCGGGATCCGGGGGAAGTCCTCAGTTGCCCACATGCAACATTGGCTTGTCGCGTACTTGTAGTTTTGCTACCTTTTCCATGCTTTGCAAGCGTCTTGCCGAGCATCGCGGAGGTGCCGATTCCGGCGCCGGGTTCGAGTCGAGGAGGGCTCCCGTGAACCATCACCCGATCGTCGCCACGAGCGTCGGCCGGCCTTCGTCGTGCGCGGCGGGGGAGGGATTGTCGTGAACCTCGGCGACAGCGCCGCGCAGCGGCCCTGGCTGGTGGCCGACATCGGGGGCACCAACGCCCGCTTCGCGCTCGTCGACGGGGCCGGCGCGGCGCCGCGCGACATCCGGCGCGTTCGCTGTGTCGACTACGCCGGCCCGGTCGAGGCGGTGCGCGCCTACCTGGCCGAGCTGCAGGCCGGTGGTGCCGGGCAGCTGCCGTGCTGGGCGGCGTTCGCGGTCGCGACCCCGGTGGGGCAGGACTGCATCGAACTGACCAACAGCGCCTGGTCGTTCTCGCGTGCCGAGAGCGAGGCTGCGCTCGGCCTGGACGGGCTGCTGATGCTCAACGACTTCGAGGCCCTGGCGCTGTCGCTGCCGGGCCTGGGGCCGTCGCAGCTGCGGGCGCATGGGGCGCTGCCCGCCGCACGCGGCGCGCTGGCCGTGCTCGGGCCGGGCACCGGGCTGGGTGTCGGCGGGCTGCTCGAGACGGCGCATGGCTGGCGTGCGGTCGCCGGCGAGGGCGGTCACGCGACGCTGGCGCCGGGCGATGACTTCGAGGCCGAGATCCTGCGCCTCGTGCGTGCCGAGTTCGCCCATGTCTCGGCGGAGCGTCTGCTGTCGGGCATCGGGTTGCCGACGCTGTACCGGGCGGTCGCCCGGGTGCGTGGCGAGGCCGCGGGCGAACTCGGTGCCGAGGAGATCGGCACGCGCGGAGCCGACGGCTCGGACGCGCTGTGCAGCGCCACGCTGGACACCTTCTGCGCAATGCTCGGCGGCTTTGCCGGCAACGTCGCGCTGACCTTCGGCGCCCGCGGCGGCCTGTTCATCGGCGGCGGCATCGTGCCGCGTTTTGCCGACTTCTTCTTCGCGTCGCGCTTTCGCGAGCGCTTCGAGGCCAAGGGGCGTTTCCGGGCCTACCTCGAGGCGATCCCGACGGCGCTGATCGTCGAGCCGTACGCCGCGCTCTACGGCGCCGCCGCGGCCATCGAGGCGCGGCGCCGCCGCGCCACGTCACAGGGCCATGCCGCATGAGCACGCGCCGTGGCCAGCCAAGCGCCCGTCGGGCCGGGGGACTGCGAGACCCCGCGCGTGACGGCACTGCCGCGACCGCCGGACGACGGTCGCGATTCGGGCCGGGGCTTGCACGACGGGCGCCCGCCGAATTCTTCCCCTCGCCGTCCCCATCACCAATAGACCACGAATGAGGAGTTCATGATGTCTCGCCTTCACACCCGACTTCTTCCATTGGCGGCGGCCGCCGCGGCTGCGTTGTTCAGCACCGGCGCGAGCGCGCTGGAGTTCCACGGCTACATCCGCAGTGGTTCCGGCGTCACCAGCGGTGGTGGTGACCAGACCTGCTTCTCGCTGCCGGGCGCCTACAGCAAGTACCGCCTGGGCAACGAGTGCGAAACCTACGGCGAAGCCCAGCTCGACCAGAACCTGTACGACGGCAAGGACGGGGTCAAGTTCGACTACCACCTGATGTTCGCGTACAAGGGTGATTACTCGAAGCAGGAAGACTACGAGAGCCTGAAGGACGACAACCGGGATTGGGCGCTGCGCCAGAACTGGATCGGGGTGAAGGGCCTGCCGATGCTCAATGGCGCCAGCGTCTGGGCCGGCAAGCGCTACTACAAGCGTGAAGACGTCCACATGACGGACTTCTATTACCACGACACCTCGGGCTACGGCGCCGGCATCGAGGACATCCAGGCCGGCCCGGGCAAGTTCTCGTACGCGCTGCTGCGCAACACCGATGGCGACCGTGGCATGACCCGCCACGACTTCCGCTACGAAGGCCTGAGCCTGGGCGCGGCCGGCGCGCTGGACTTCTCGTTCGAACTCAACCGCGCGGACTCGACCGACGGCGCGAAGGCCGAGAACGGCAGCTTCGTGCAGGCCCAGCACATGATCCCGATGTTCGGCGGCTTCAACAAGCTGGCCGTCCAGTACGGCCGGGGCTCGGCGAGCAACCTGGTGCTCGGCTATCCGTCCTACGAAGCCGACAACGACAACAAGACCTGGCGCATCCTGGACTGGGGCGTGGTCGAGTTCGCGCCGTCGTTCAGCGGCATGTACCAGGTCATGCACCAGGACACGAAGGACAACTACTCGTGGACCTCGATCGGCGTGCGCCCGGTCTGGCACATCACCGACTACTTCAAGCTGCAGGCCGAACTCGGTTACGACCGCGTCAAGCCCGACAACCTGAAGACGATGAACCTCACGAAGTTCACGATCGCCCCGACGCTGGTGGCCGGCCGTGGCTTCTGGGCGCGTCCGGAGCTGCGCCTGTACGTGACGCACGCGAAGTGGAACGACGCCGCGCGTGACCAGTGGGGTGGTGTGGCCGGCGGCAGCACGGGCCGCTTCGGTTCGGATACCAACGGCACGACCTACGGCTTCCAGATCGAGTCCTGGTGGTGATCGGCTGACGGGGCGCCGGGCGACCGGCACCCCTGTCCGCGAATCGTCGCTTCACGACAAAGGCGCTCCTCGGAGCGCCTTTTTGTTGTCTCGCGCCCGCTGCCGTGCCGGGCGTCGCCATCAGCTCACTTGCGCGCCTTCAGCGCCTCTTCGAGCGTGAAGTACGGCGTGCAGTCGCCCGCGTTGATGAACACCTGGCGGCCTTGCGGCAGCATCCAGGTCGAGTCCTTGGTGCAGTCCTTGTTGTCGCCCTTGTGGATGATGTAGTTGATCTTGCCGTTGCGGAACTCGTTGGCCTTGACCTGCCAGTACATGCCGAAGCCGTCCTGGCCGGTGGGCTTCATCGGGCTGCCCCAGCTGATGCCCATGATCGGCATGTCGGCCTTGTCGCGCGGGCCGACGATCTGGCCGTCCTTGACCTTCTCGAACGATTCCCAGAAGTGCACGCCCCAGCCGGCGTAGCTGCCGTCCGGGCGGTAGTAGTGCAGCGAGATCGTGTCGGCGGGCACCTCGGCGGCCTTGACCGCGTCCTGCGCGGCGGCCGGGCCGGCCGAAAGCAGGGCCGCGGTACCGAGTGCGGCGATCCAGGCGAGTCGTTTCATCTTTGCTCCTTCGGTGGGGTTCGAACGGGCCGCCCACCCGCGGCCTCCTTGGTTCACTTCAGCGCTTCGAGCAGCACGACGCCGCGCGTGTCGGCGTCCAGCGTCACCTTGCCGCCGGCCACCGTCGCGCGGCCGCCGCCGTAGGCGTCGTGCAGGCGCGTGCCGTCGGCGAAGACGTCGGCGACGCTGATCGTCACGCGGCCGCTGGCGCCGACGGCCGCGACGATGCGGTCCTCGGCCAGCACGCGGGCGAAGGTGTAGGGCTGGGCGGCGATCTGCCAGTGTTTGCCGCGCGCGACGGCGACGTGGCGGGCGCGGAACTGGCCCAGCTTGCGCCAGTGCGACAGCGCCGCGCTGTCCAGGCTGGCCCAGTTCATGTCCGAGCGTGTCGACTGCTGCGGGTCGCCGTAGGCCGCCGGGCCGTCGGGGCGTGCGCTCTCGTCGCCGTAGTAGATCTGCACGCCGCCGGGCGCCAGCATCAGCGCCGTCGCGCCGTCGAGGATCGCCTTGCGGTCGAAGAGCTTCGTGTCGTGCGAGGAGAGGTAGGAGAGCACGTTGTGCGTCGCCGGCGCGGCCAGCGTGCGGGCGTACTCGGCGTAGACCTTGTCGAGCTCGGCCCCCTTCGCCTCGGCGCGGCGCTGGAAGTCGAAGTTGATCATGTTGTCGAAGCCGATGTCGTAGTGGCGCGTGCGTTCGATGCCCTGGCCCCAGTGCTCGCCGGTCATCCAGAACGGCGCGTCGTCGATCGCGGCCTTCGGGTTGGCGGCCTTCCACTCGGCCAGGGCCTGGGTCGACGCGTCCTTCAGCGCCGTCCACGAGGGGTACTCGACGTGTTTGACGGTGTCGGCGCGGAAGCCGTCGATGCCGTAGTCGCGCACCCAGCGCGACAGCCAGGCGACGAGGTAGCCGCGCACCGTGGTGTTGGGCAGCTCGACGGCCTCGGTGTCGGCCTTCTTCTTCAGGAACGGCGGCAGGCCCACCGGCTTGCCCTGCTCGGTCTTGAAGTCGGGCAGGAAGGCGAGCTGCTTCGTGAGGTCGTCGCTGCCGCCTTCGGTGTAGCCGCGCAGCCCGGAGCGGATCCAGTCCGGCCCCCACCACTGCAGCCAGGCCGGGTCGTTGTAGTCGATCCACGAGTGGTAGTCGCGCAGCGTCGCCGCCTCGTAACCCTTCCAGAGCATGCCGCGCTTCTTGTCGGTCTCGGGTTCGGTGACGTACTCGGACAGGCTCTGGATGTCGCCGTAACCCGGGTGGTTCATCACCACGTCGAACAGGATGCGGATGCCCTGGGCGTGCGCGGTGGCCACCAGCTCGCGCAGCTCGGCCGGCGTGCCCATGTTGGCGTCGAGCTTCGTGTAGTCGAGCGCGAAGTAGCCGTGGTAGCCGTAGTGCTTGAACTCCTTGCTGCCGCCGACCACCCAGCCGTGGATCTGCTCGTAGGGCGCGGTGACCCAGATCGCGTTGACGCCCAGTTCGCGGAACCAGCCTTCGCGCAGCTTCTGCGTGATGCCGGCGAGGTCGCCGCCGTGGAAGCTGCCGATGTCGTCCTGCGGCCGGGCCTCGCGCGTGCGGCCGTAGCTGCCGTCGTTGGCCGGGTTGCCGTTGGCGAAGCGGTCGGTGACGACGAAGTAGACGATCGGGTTGTCGGCGAAGCGCCCGGGGCGCGCGACTGGTTCGTCGGCGGCCCCGGCGGACGACAGGGCGAGCGCGGCCGCGAGCGCGGCGAAGGAGCGGCGGAACATCATGCGGCGCAGTCCGGTGAGGTGCGTCAGCCCTTCACGCCACCGGCCGTGAGGCCGGAGACGATCCACTTCTGGGCGAACAGGAAGACGAGCGTGATCGGCAGGCCCGACAGCACCGCCGCGGCGGCGAAGTCGCCCCAGAGGTAGCGCTGCTCGTAGAGGAAGTACTTGGAGCCGACGGCCAGCGTCAGGTTGTGCTCCTGGCGCAGCAGGATCGACGCCACCGGGTACTCGATCACCGCGCCGATGAAGGCGAGCACGAAGACCACCATCAGGATCGGCACCGCCATCGGCAGCAGCACATAGCGGAAGGCCTGCCAGTGCGTCGCGCCGTCGACCTTGGCGCATTCCTCGATCTCGACGGGGATCGTGTCGAAGTAGCCGCGGATGGTCCAGATGTGCATCGCCACGCCGCCGAGGTAGGCGACGATCAGCCCGGCATGGGTCTCGATGCCCAGCCAGGGCACGTAGCTGCCGATGGCCTCGAAGATCGCGTAGATCGCCACCAGCGCCAGCACCGCCGGGAACATCTGCAGGAGCAGCATCGAGTTCAGGATCTGCGTCTTGAAGCGGAACTTCAGCCGCGCGAAGGCGTAGGCCGCGGTGGTCGAGATCGCGACGATCAGGAAGGCCGAGATGCCGGCGATCTTCACCGAGTTCCACAGCCAGCGCAGCACCGGGAAGGGCGGCTGCACCAGGCTGCCGTCGGCGGCTTCGTAGGGGATGCCGAGCGCGAGCTTCCAATGCTCGAAGCTGATGGTCTCGGGGATCAGCGAGCCGGTCGCGAAGTTGCCCGGGCGCAGCGAGATCGAGATGATCGCCAGCAGCGGGAACACCGTCACCGCGATCAGCGTGATCAGGAACAGGTGCGCGCCGATCAGGCGCCAGCGTTGCGACTTGCCGGTGACGATGGCCATGCGCTACTTCCGTTCGTCGTTGACCTTGGCCAGCTTCAGGTTGGCCATCGACAGCATCGCCACGAGGAAGAAGATGATCGTCGAGATCGCCGCGGCGAGCCCGAAGTTCTGCCCCGAGTCCTGGAACGCGATGCGGTAGGTGTAGGACACCAGGATGTCGGTCGTGCCCGCCGGCACCTTGGTGTTGAGGAAGTCGGGCCGCCCGTTGGTGAGCAGCGCGATCAGCACGAAGTTGTTGAAGTTGAACGCGAAGGACGCGATCAGGAGCGGCGTCAGCGGCTTGACGATCAGCGGCGCCGTGATCTTCCAGAAGTTGGTCAGCGGCTTGGCGCCGGAGATCGCCGAGGCCTCGTACAGGTCGGCCGGGATCGCCTTGATGAGCCCGGTGCAGAGCACCATGATGTACGGGTAGCCCAGCCAGGTGTTGACCAGCAGGATCATCACCTTGGCCAGGAACGGGTCGGCGAACCACGACGGTTTGATGCCGAACAGCGCGTTCAGGATCAGGTTGATCTCGCCGAAGTTCTGGTTGAACAGCCCCTTGAACACCAGGATCGAGATGAAGCCCGGCACCGCGTAGGGCAGGAACAGCAGCGTGCGGTAGACGGTGCGGAATCGCAGCGCCTCCCAGTTCAGCAGCACCGCCAGCGTCGTGCCGACGGCCAGCGTGAACAGCACCGTCAGCCCGGCGAAGACGACGGTCCAGACGAAGATGCGGATGAACGGGCCGCGGAAGTCCGGGTCCTCGACCATGCGCAGGTAGTTGCCCAGGCCGATGCCGACCTTGAAGCCCGGCTGCAGGCGTTCGCCGGCTTCGTTCTCGTAGAAGCCGGTGTCGCCGTTGGCGCGGAACAGCACGCCGGTGGCGGTCTGCTTGAGAACGCCGTCGGCTTCGCGCGTGAAGGTCGGCACCAGCGGCGCGAACTCGCGCACGCCGGCGTACGACAGCGCGCTGCCGTCGGGCAGCACGAGCTTCAGCGCCGCGAGCGCCTGGCGGTTCTTCAGCACCGCGCCCAGCGGCAGCGGCTCGCCGGGCGTGAAGCCCGAGGCGGCCAGCGGCTCGAGCCGGACCTCCTGCGCGCCGCCCAGCGCCAGCGCCGGCGTGACGAGGCTGCGCGTGACGCGGGTCTCGGGCTCTTCGTCTTCGTCGGCCTGGCCCGGGGCCAGCACCAGGCGCAGGCGGTCGCCGTCGGGGTGCAGCGAGAAGCCCCAGCCGTGGCCCTCGCCCGGTGTCGTCTGCTCCAGCAGGTAGGCGCTGGCGCGTTCGTAGCTCAGCAGGTTGGACGAGGAGTAGTTCGTGAACCCGATCTGCACCGTGTACAGCAGCGGGAAGGCGACGAACACCAGCATCCCGGCCAGCCCCGGGAACAGGTAGCGGTAGGCGAAGGCGACGTTGGACAGGTAGACGAAGAAACCCAGCCCGAACAGCCCGAGCAGCGCCAGCGCCCACAGCGGCTGGCCGCTGGCGTAGATGCGGAACACCAGCCACAGGCAGGCCAGCGCCGTGACCGTCGTGAACGGCCACTTCAGCAGTCGGCCCCAGTCGGTTCGTCCCATCGTCGTCCCGTGGCGCCTCCCTCGCGGGCGCCGTCGCTCGAACCGGGGCGGCGCCAGGCCGCCCCGTGCGTGTGGCACCGGGCGGGCGCGTGCGGGCGCCCGCCGGTGGCCGGCCGTGCCGGCTTACTTGCCGAGCATGCGCGCGGCGGCGGCGTCGAGCGCTTCCTTCGGGGGCTGGCGGCCGTTGGTGATGTTCTCCAGCGCCGAGGCCATCGAGGACCAGAAGCGGCCCATCTCGGGGATGTTGGGCATCGGCTCGCCGCGGCGCGCGTTCTCCATCGTCGCCTTGATGTTCGGGTCGTTGGACAGCTCCTTGAAGAAGGCCTTGTTCGCCGGCGTGCCCAGCGGCACGTCGGCGTTGATCGTCTTCAGCGAGTCGACCTTCAGCAGCGTGTTCTCGATGAACTCCTTGGCCACGTCCTTGCTCTTGCTGGGCGCGGCGATCATGCAGCCGAGCACGCCGACGAAGGGGCGCGAGGGCTTGCCGGCGACGTCGGGGATCGGCGCGACGCCGAAGTCGATCTTGCTCTTGCGCAGGTTGTCCCAGGCCCAGGGGCCGGTGATCATCATCGCCACGTCGCCCTTGTTGAACGCGGCTTCCATCTCGGCGTAGCCCGAACCCTTGGGCATGTTGCCGTTCTTGATCATCGAGGCCAGCAGCTCGGCACCCTTGACCGCGCCGGCGGAGTTGACGCCGACCTTGGCCGGGTCGTACTCGCCCTTGGCGTCACGGCCGAAGACGCTGCCGCCGCCGGCGGCCAGGATCGGCCAGGTGAAGTAAGTGTTGTTGTAGTCCCAGAGGATGGCGTGCTTGCCCTTGGCCGACAGCTCCTTGTCGAGCTTGATCACGTCGTCGAAGCTCTTCGGCGGCGTCTTCACCAGCGCCTTGTTGTAGACCAGGCCGATGGCCTCGACCGAGATCGGGTAGCCCCAGGTCTTGCCCTGGTAGCCGAAGGCCTTCCAGGCGGTGTCCTCGATGTCGTCGCGCACCTTCTTGGGCGGGTTGATCGGCACGATCAGGCCCGACTTCGCCCACTCGCCCATGCGGTCGTGCGGCCAGCAGAAGACGTCCGGGCCCTTGCCGGCGGCGGCGGCCTGCTGGAACTTGCCCGGGGCGTCCTCCGGGTGCTCGACGGTGACCGGCACGCCGGTGGCCTTGGTGAAGGCGTCGCCGACCTTCTGCAGCCCGTTGTAGCCCTTGTCGCCGTTGATCCAGACCAGCAGCTTGCCGGCTTCCTGCGCGCTGGCGGCGCCGGCAAAGGCGAAGGACGCGACGATGGCTGCTGCGGTGGCGATCGGCTTGATGGTTGTCGTCATGGAGGCTCCTCAGTCGTTGTCTTGACGGTGTGGGAACGAAAGCGTCGCGGTGCGGGCCGTCTCAGGCGGCCTCGCGCTGCGGCAGGCGGTACAGGCGCCGGAAGGCGCGGCCCTCGGCGTCGAACAGGTGGCAGTGCGACGGCGGGATGCCCAGCTTCAGCCGGTCGCCGGCGATCGCGGTGGAGCCGCCGCCGAGCTCGCAGGTCATCGCCTCGTCGACGCCGGCGCAGCTGACGTAGCCGTGCGTCTGGCTGCCCAGCGACTCGACGAAGGTCAGCTCGACCTCGATCGTGTTGTGCTCCGCACCGACGACGAAATGCTCGGGGCGCACGCCCAGCGTCACCTTGTCGCCCGGCCGCGCGGCGGCGGCGTCGACCTCGGCGCGCAGCACGGCGCCGGAGGGCAGGCGCACGCTGGCGCCGCTGGCGTCCGCCGAGACGATCTCGCCGGTGATGAAGTTCATCTTCGGCGAGCCGATGAAGCCGGCGACGAAGAGGTTCACCGGGTATTCGTAGAGCTCCAGCGGCGCGCCGACCTGCTCGACCTTGCCGGTGGACAGCACGACGATGCGGTTGGCCAGCGTCATCGCCTCGACCTGGTCGTGCGTGACGTAGACCATCGTCGTCTTCAGGCTCTCGTGCAGCTTGGCGAACTCGTAGCGCATGCGCACGCGCAGCGCGGCGTCCAGGTTGGACAGCGGCTCGTCGAAGAGGAAGACCTCGGGTTTGCGCACGATCGCGCGGCCGATCGCCACGCGCTGGCGCTGGCCGCCGGACAACGCCTTGGGCTTGCGGTCCAGCAGGTGCTCGATGTTCAGGATCTTGGCCGCGCCATGCACGGCCTTGTCGATCTCGTCCTTCGGCATCTTGGCCAGCTTCAGGCCGAAGGCCATGTTGTCGAACAGCGTCATGTGCGGATACAGCGCGTACGACTGGAAGACCATCGCGATGCCGCGTTCGGCCGGCGGCACGTCGTTGACGACGCGCCCGCCGATGCGCAACTCGCCCGACGTGATGTCTTCCAGCCCGGCGATCACGCGCAGCAGCGTGGACTTGCCGCAGCCCGAAGGCCCGACGAAGACCATGAACTCGCCGTCGTGGATCTCCAGATTGATGTCGTGAAGCACTTTCGTCTCGCCGAAAGCCTTGTTCACGTTCGTCAACCGGACGTCTGCCACCTTTCGCACCTCCGCCAATCGCGCCCCGGATCGGGCTCGACCACCACGACCCCTGCGCTCCTGGCGCATGCCGATGTAGAGAATATACATCGGCGTACCTCGATGAAACCGGGTTTACTCTATTGCCGGGCTTTGTCAATCGTTGTGAATCAAGCACTTAGCGGCAGACCCTGCGGCCTGATGTAGGATTGTTACGGCGGCTGGGCAGGCTCGGGCGCCGCGGCGGCAGTCTGCCGGCTGCGTGCGCGGGCATGCGACACTGGCCGTGTCCCTGCCATGAGGAGCTTGTCGATGCGTGTGTTTCCGTCCGGCGCCTGGCGCCCGGTGTGCAGCGCGGCCTTGCTGGCCTGCGCCGCTTCGATCGCGTTCGCGCAGTCGTCCACCGGACGCGCCGAGCGTTTCCTGCGCGACAGCAGTGCCGATCGCGTCGTATCCACGGTCTACGCCGACACGCACGAGTACGTGCGCATCGAGCGGGCAGAGCCCGGCGCCGCGCCCTCGCTGCACCCGGCGGTGCTGCCGTCGGAGCAGCTGCGGGCCGCGCTGTCGCCGCTGCGCAACGCCGCCAAGGACGAGGAGCTGTTCAGCGAAGACGAGCTGAAGACGCTGGTGCCGGCGCTGGCCAAGGCGCTGGCGCAGGCGCAGCCGGGCCAGGACGTCGCTTTTGCCGTCACCGGCCGCCACGGCGGGTTCGGCCCGCTGGTGCCGCGCACGGTGACGACCGGGCGCGTCTTCCGCACGGCCGATGGCCTGCAGCTCATCGTCGGCATGGTGTGGGCGCAGTTCGAAGGCCAGTTCCGCGCCACCGGCGTCCGCATCGCGTTCGAACCCGGCCGCCGCGCCGCGCCGGTGGACGCCGGCGTGCGCATCGACGCGCCCAACGGCCGCAAGCTGCGCTCCGACTGGGTGTCGGTGCTGGTCGCGCCGCCGCCGGCTGCGGCGCCGGCCGCCCCGGCGCCCGCGGCGGCGGCTGCACCGGGTGCGGCTCCCGCGGCGGTTCCGGCTCCGGTGCCCGCTGCTCCGGGGGCCGCCGCGCCTGCGCCGCAGCGCCCGCGTGACGCCGGCTTCTTCGAGGAGCAGGAACAGCGCCTGCGCACCCTGAAGCGCCTGCACGACAACGGCCTCATCACCGACGAGGAGTACCGGCAGAAGCGCTACGAGGTTCTGCAGCAGCTCTGAAGCCGGACGCAGGACGCCGGCAGGCGCCCTGCGCCTGCCGAGGGCCCGAGCGCGATTGCACGCGCGAGGGCTGAGCTTGGACGCAGGACGCCGGAAGGCGTTCTGCGCCTGCCGAAGGCCAGAGCGCGATTGCACGCGCGAGGGCTGACGCGCGCCGCCGGCGCCCGCCGGCCGCCGCAGCTGCCGCCGTTCAGCGCACGTCGAAGACGCGCAGCGAACGCGCCGGCATCAGCACCGAGGCCTCGCCGCTGCTGCTGACGACCGTGTTGCCCCCGCCGGCCGGGTACAGGCTGCGCAGCGTCGTGCCGCCGGGCAGTCCGGTGAGGGCGGCGGTCTCGATCGTGCTGCCATAGTTCAGCACCACCAGCGTGCGTTCGCCGCCCTGCGTGCGCTGGAAGCTCAGCAGCGTGCCGCTGGCCTGCGGCTGCCGGTAGTCGCCGGCCGAGATCGACGGCCGCGAACCGCGCAGCGCCAGCATCGTCTTGTAGATGGCGAGCAGCGAATCGGCGTCGGCTGCCTCGGCCTCGACGTTGTAGCCCGAGACGTTGGCCGACCGGGCGCGGTACGGCGTGCCGCTCGTGAAGCCGCCGGCGGCCGTCCAGCTCATCGGCGTGCGCAGCTTCGGGTCGCCGTCCAGCGAGGAGGCTCCGGCCATGCCGATCTCCTCGCCGTAGTAGATGAAGGGGATGCCCGGCTGCAGCAGGTAGGTGGCGGCCGCCAGCTTGTACTGCGCGACGTTGCCGCCGAGCTGGTCGTAGGGCCGCTGGCCGGCGAAGCTGTCGTGGTTGGACAGGAAGGTCGCCGCGCCGGCCGGGGCCGTGCTCGGATAGGCGGCGACGGCGGCGATCGCCGTCGTGTCGCCCTGCGCCGCGGCGATCAGGTCGCTCTGGTGGCCGAAGGCGAAGGCGCTGCCGCAGCTCGCGGCGTAGGCGACGGGGTCGCTCGGGCCTTCGCAGACCATGTAGCGGTTTTCGTAGCCGCCGACCATGTCGCGCACCGCGGCCATCAGCACGTGGTTGGGCGGCTGGTTCTCCCAGGCCGAGGCACCGTTCTCGACGAGGTTGCCGACGGCGTCGAAGCGGAATCCGTCGACGCCGCGGTTGAGCCAGAAGCGCAGGTTGTCGTGGTGCCAGGCGACAACCGTCGTGTTGCTCAGGTCGTAGTCGGGCATCTGGTCCCAGAACGGCCCGAAGTACCAGCTGCCGTCGTAGGCGTGCCAGGGGTCGCTGCCGTAGATGCTCCAGCCGCTGGGGTGCGAGCTCTGCCAGACGTACCAGCCGCGGAAGGCGTTGCTGCTGCCCGAGCGCGAGTTCAGGAAGGCCGGGTGCTGGGCGGCGCTGTGGTTGATCACGTAGTCGACGATGACGCCCAGGCCGCGCGCGTGCGCCGCGGCGACCAGCGCGTCCAGGTCGGCCAGCGTGCCGTAGTCGCTCTCGACACCGCGGTAGTCCTTCACCGCATAGCCGTGGTCCTGGTCCTGACTGGCGGTGACCGGCATCAGCCAGATGCCGCCGACGCCGAGTGCCTTCAGGTAGTCCAGGCGGGAGATCAGACCCTGCAGGTCGCCCTTGCCGTCGCCGTCGCTGTCCTGGTAGCTGCGCACGAAGATCTGGGCGATGCCGCGGCGCTGCCAGCCGGCGTCCAGCGTGCTGCCGGGGTCGGCTGCGGTGACGCTGCTGGTGTCGACGCTGGGCAGCGTTTCGTCGCCGCCTCCCCCGCCGCCGCCTCCGCAGGCGACGAGCAGGGCCGCCGCAGCGGCGACGGCGGGAAGGCGGAAGGCGCGGGTGGTCGTGGACATGTTTCGGGGCTGACGCTGGAACGTCTTCGACTGTAGTCCTGCTACACCCCCTCGGTCACGGTCCACACACCGGGTTAGCTCGGGTCGCCGTCACGTGCCGTCTCAATAGCATCGGCAGCCCCGGCGGTGACGGTCTGCCGCCGGAGGCTCCGGACGTCAGAGGAGACGACAAATGAGTGGATCGTGGCAGGCGCTGCGGCGCTGGTGGGCCCTCGTTTTCACCTCGGTGGTGCTGGCTTTCGTGCCGGGCTGCGGAGGCGGTGGCGGCGGGGGCTCCGACCTATCGGTCGGCGACTCCAGCGATCTGAAGAAGGTGCTCGCCGCAGTGCCCGACGAGACCGCCGGCGAGCCGGTCACGGTGCGCCTGCACTACAGCCGCCCGGACGCCGACTACGCTGGCTGGACCTTGTATGTTTACAACGCGCCGGGCGAGGCACTGGGTGGCTGGCCCGGCCGTGCGCCCGACGGCGTCGACACCGCCGGCAGCTACTGGGACGTGCCGGTGGCGGCTTCGGCCTTCAACTTCATCATCGTCAAGGGGGGTGGCTCGGAGCGTGAACCCTCGGGCTGGTCGGGCAACACCGGCGACCAGCAGCAGTACTGGTCGCTGGCCGAAGGCAGCACGATCTACAAGCTCGCCGGCGACACGGCGAACTACGCACGCAACCCCGTCGGCGCCGAAACGCCCGACCTGGACACGGTGCGCGTGCACTACCGCCGCTACGACGGCGGCTACACGAACTGGGGCCTGCACCTGTGGAGCGGCAGCGGCCTGGACGCCTCGCGCCTGCCCGGCGTGACGATCGGCGACTGGCAGGCCGCCGTCGCCTTCGACGCGATGCCCGGTTACAGCGCCGGCGAAGGCGAGATCGTCTTCGACATCCCGGTGCTCAACCCGAAGGACGACGACTCGCGCACCGGGCTCGAGTTCATCATCCACGGCCGCCCGCCGGGTGGCTCGCCCGACGACAAGGACGGCCGCGACGCCAACATCGCCGTCAACTACGAGACGCTCGCGGCCACCGCCGGCGTCGGCGAGATCTGGCTCGTCGAAGGCGACGCCACCGTCTACACCGCGCCGCCCGACCTGCGCCAGGTGTCGACGCGCGACGCGCGCGCCTACTGGCTGACGCGCGCGCTGATCCAGGCACCGCGCTGGGACTCGACCGGCGTCTTCAAGCTCTACTTGCCTCGCGCGGCCAGATCCAGGCGCCGCGTGGCGGCCAGGTCAGCGGCGCCGACGGCGCGCTGACGCTGGACGTGTCGACCGCCGAACTCGACCCCGCGGTCGCCGAGCGCTTCAAGTTCGTCGCCGCCGGCGTGCGCCTGGCGGTGCGCAGCGCCGACCAGTCGCGCATCGGCGAGCTGCTCAAGCGCCAGCTGGTGCTGGTGCAGGAGACGGCCGACGGCGAGGTGCGCAACGCGACGACGGCGCAGCTGCCCGGCGCGCTGGACGACCTGTACGCCGCCGCCGCCGCGGTCGGCGACCTCGGCGTCACGCCGGGGGCCGAGAGCACGGTCTTCAAGCTCTGGGCGCCGACGGCGCAGAAGGTCTCGGTCGCGATCTACGACAGCGCCACCGGCCCGACCGTCGCGCTGGAGAAGGCGAGCTTCGACGCCGCCACCGGCGTCTGGCGCGCCGAGCGCAGCGGCGACCTGTCCGGGCGCACCTACCGCTGGGTCGTCGAGGTCTTCGTGCGCGGCGTCGGCCTGGTGCGCCAGCTCGTCACCGATCCGTACTCGGTCAGCCTGTCGGCCGACTCCAAGCGCAGCTACATCGCCAGCCTGTCGGCGGCGGCGCTCAAACCCGCCGGCTGGGACGGCCACACGCGCCCGGCGGCGCTGGCCGCCGCGCCCGACATGTCGATCTACGAGTTGCACGTGCGCGACTTCTCGGCCAACGACGCCACCGTGCCCGAGGCGCACCGCGGCAAGTACCTGGCCTTCACCGACACCGCCTCCAACGGCATGCGCCACCTCGCGGCGCTGGCCGGCGCCGGGCTGACCGACGTGCACCTGCTGCCGGTGTTCGACATCGCCACCGTGCCCGAGACCGGCTGCGTGACGCCGACCATCTCCGGCGCGCCGGACGGCAGCACCCAGCAGGCGGCGGTCGGCGCGGTGAAGTCCGAGGACTGCTTCAACTGGGGCTACGACCCCTTCCACTTCAACGCGCCCGAAGGCAGTTACGCCAGCGACGCCGATGACGGCGCGGCGCGCGTGCGCGAGTTCCGCTCGATGGTGATGGCGCTGCACGCGGCCGGGCTGCGCGTCGGCATGGACGTGGTCTACAACCACACGACGGCGGCCGGCCAGAACGACAAGGCGGTGCTGGACCGAGTCGTGCCCGGCTACTACCAGCGGCTGAACGCGGTCGGCGAGCTGGAGACCTCGACCTGCTGCGCCAACACCGCGACCGAGAACCTGATGATGGGCAAGCTGATGCTCGACTCGGTCGTGCTGTGGGCGACGCAGTACGGCATCGATTCGTTCCGCTTCGACCTGATGGGCCACCAGCCGCGTGCGGTGATGGAGCAGCTCCAGGCCGCGGTCGACGCCGCGACCGGCCGCCGCGTCGACCTGATCGGCGAAGGCTGGAACTTCGGCGAGGTCGCCGACGGCGCGCGGTTCGTCCAGGCCTCGCAGCTGTCGCTGAACGGCTCGGGCATCGCGACCTTCAGCGACCGGGCGCGCGACGCGGTGCGCGGCGGCAGCCCGTTCGACGGCGGTGATGCGCTGATCGCCAACCAGGGCTACGTCAACGGCCTGTATTACGACCCGAACGCGCTGGGCGGCGGCAAGACGGCGACCGACCTGCTGCGCGCCGCCGACCTGGTGCGTGTCGGGCTCGCCGGCTCGATCCGCGACTACACGCTGCGCACCTACACCGGCGACACGCGCGAGCTTCAGGCCATCGACTACAACGGCCAGCCGGCGGGTTACGTCAGCCAGCCGGGCGAGGTCGTCAACTACGTGGAGAACCACGACAACCAGACGCTGTTCGACATCGGCGTCTACAAGCTGCCGCTGGCCACCAGCGCCGAGGACCGCGCCCGGGTGCAGATGCTGGCCGCCGCGGTCAACGTCTTCAGCCAGGGTGTCGCCTATTTCCATGCCGGCATCGACACGCTGCGCAGCAAGTCGCTGGACCGCAACAGCTACGACTCGGGCGACTGGTTCAACAAGCTGGACTGGACTTACACCAGCAACAACTTCGGCGTCGGCCTGCCGCCCGAAGGCGACAACGGCTCGAACTGGGACCTGATGCGCCCGCTGCTCGCGGACACCGAGCTGCTGCCGCCGCCGGCGCAGATCGCCTGGACACGCGACGCCTTCCGCGACCTGCTGCGCATCCGCGCCAGCTCGACGCTGTTCCGGCTGCGCAGCGCCGCCGACGTCAAGGCGCGGCTGGCCTTCCGCAACACCGGCGCCTCGCAGGTGCCGACGGTGCTGGTCGGCCACTTGAGCGGCAGCGGCTACGCCGGCGCCGGCTTCGGCGAGATCCTGTACTTCGTCAACGTCGACGACGAGGCGCGCACGCTGACGATTCCCGAGGACGCCGGCAAGGCCTGGGTGCTGCACCCGGTGCACCGGGCCACCGGCGCCGCGGACACGCGGGCGGCGACAGCGGCCGTCGACACCGCGGCCGGCCGCTTCACGCTGCCGGCACGCACTGCGGTGGTCTTCGTGGTGGAGTAGGCGGCCGCGCCGGGCGGGCAGGGGCGGGGCCGGCAGGCCCCGCCGCCACGGCCTATGATGCGCGCCCCTCCCGCCTGCCCCGACGCCGCCCCCGATGGCCGAAGCCCCCGCCACGCTCAACCCCGCCCAGCTCGCCGCCGTCCACCACCTGGACGGCCCGTGTCTGGTGCTGGCCGGCGCCGGCTCGGGCAAGACGCGCGTCATCGTGCACAAGATCGCGCGCCTGCTGCAGGCCGGGCTGGAGCCGCGCCAGATCGCGGCCATCACCTTCACGAACAAGGCCGCCGCCGAAATGCGCGAGCGCGCCAAGCAGCTCGTCGGCGGCCGCGCCGCCAAGGAGCTGGCGATCAGCACCTTCCACTCGCTGGGCGTGCGCCTGCTGAAGACCGACGGCTCGCGGCTGGGGCTCAAGGAGCAGTTCTCGATCTTCGACAGCGACGACGTGCTGGGCGTGCTGCGCGAGGCCGGCGGCTGCAACGACAACGCGGTGGCGCGCAGCTGGCAGTGGACGATCAGCCTCTGGAAGAACCAGGGCCTGGACAGCGACGCCGCGGCCCGTGCCGCCGCCGACGACGACCAGCGTGTCGCCGCCGTCGTCATGAAACGCTACGAGGAGCGGCTGGCCGCGTTCCAGGCGGTCGACTTCGACGACCTGATCTCGCTGCCGCTGAAACTGCTGGCGCGCGACGCCGAGGCGCGCGAGAAGTGGCAGGCCACCTTCCGCCACATCCTCGTCGACGAATACCAGGACACCAACGCCGTGCAGTACGACCTGCTGAAGGCGCTGGTCGGCGAGCACACGCCGTTCACCGCGGTGGGCGACGACGACCAGAGCATCTACGGCTGGCGCGGCGCGACGATCGAGAACCTGAAGCGGCTGCCGCAGGACTTTCCGCGGCTGAAGGTCATCCCGTTGGAGCAGAACTACCGCTCCACCGGCCACATCCTGCGCGCCGCCAACAACGTCATCGCGCAGAACCCGAAGATCTACGAGAAGAAGCTCTGGAGCGAGTTCGGCGACGGCGAGCCGGTGCGGCTGCTGGAGTGCGACAGCGAGGAGCACGAGGCCGAACGCGCCGTCGCGCGCATCCAGGCGCTGCGTGGCGCCGATGCGCGCATCGCCTGGGCCGACTTCGCGATCCTCTACCGCGCCAACCACCAGGCCCGCATCATCGAGCAGAAGCTGCGCCAGGCGCAGATTCCGTACAAGGTCTCCGGCGGCCAGAGCTGGTTCGACCGCGCCGAGATCAAGGACCTGTGCGCCTGGCTGCGCCTGCTGGTCAACCCCGACGACGACCCCGCCTTCCTGCGCGCGGTGACGACACCCAAACGCGGCATCGGCCACCAGACGCTGGCTTCGCTGGGCGAGTTCGCCGGCAAGTGGAAGGTCAGCCTGTTCGAGGCGCTGTTCTCGCCGACGCTGAAGACCGCGCTGAAGGGCAAGGCGGTCGACTCCCTGCACGAGTTCGGCCGCTACGTGAACGCGCTGGAGGAGCGTGCCCGCCACACGCGCGGCGGCGACGAGGCGCGCAAGCTGATGCTGGAGTTCCTCACCGACATCGGCTACGAGCGCCATCTGCACGACGGCGAGGAGAGCGAGAAGATCGCCGCCTCGCGCTGGAGCAACGTCGTCGACTTCGTCGACTGGATCGCGCGCCGTGCCGGCGGCGACGAGGACCGGCCCGAGCAGACGGTGCTGGAGGTGGCGCAGACGATCGCCGTCATCATCAGCCTGGCCGAACGCAGCGAGGACCAGGACGTCGTCACGCTGTCGACGCTGCACGCGTCCAAGGGCCTGGAGTGGCCGCACGTCGTGCTGGCCGGCGTCAACGAAGGCCTGCTGCCCTTCCGCGCCGGCGAGGAGGAGATGACGCCCGAGCGCCTGGAAGAGGAACGGCGGCTGATGTACGTTGGCATCACGCGCGCCCGGCGCACGCTGGTGGTCAGCACGCTGCGCCGGCGCAAGAAGGGGCGCGAGCTCGTCGCCGCGCTGCCCAGCCGCTTCATCGCCGAGATGAAGCTCAACGAAGCCACCGGCCGCGAAGACCCGCGCGAGCGCCTGGCCAAGCTGCGTGCCGCGCTGGCCGCCAAGGCCTCGGCTCCGGCGCCGAGCGCCGACTAGACGCCTAGCGCCTTCAGCAGCGGCCGCACCCAGGTGTCGAGATCGGCGGCACGCAGCGCCCCGATGCGGCGCAGGCGCACGCGGCCGCTGCCGTCGACGACGAAAGTCGCCGGCACGCCCGGCAGCCGCCAGGGCGCGGCCAGCGCGCCGTCGGCGTCTTCGAGCACGGTGTCGTAGGGGTTGCCCTGGCGCGCCAGCCAGCCTCGCGCGGCGTCGCGCCGGTCCTGGTGCGCGACGCCGACCATCGCCAGCCGGCGCTCGGCGGCCAGTTCGACGAGCAGCGGATGTTCGTCGCGGCAGGGCGCGCACCACGAGGCCCAGAAGTTCAGCAGCCAGGGCCGGCCGGCGAGCGAGGCCGACGACCACGCGGCCGCCGGATCGTCCAGCCGCGGCCCGGCCAGCGGCGGCGCGGCTTCGTCGACGAGCGGCGAGGGCCCGGCGGGGCCGAATCGCCGCATCAGCTCGCCGGCGCCGATGGCCAGCGCGGCGATGCCGGCGATCCCGAGCACGGCCCGGCGCGGCGTCACGCTCACATGCCCTTGAACAGGCCGTTGTAGCTGCGGCTGACTTCCAGCTTCTGCGGGTGGCCGCGCACGCTGACGATCTGGCGGCCGCGGAAGTCGCGTGTGACGCCCGAGATCGCGTTGACGGCCACCAGCGTACTGCGGTGGATCTGCCAGAAGCGCTGCGGGTCGAGCTCGTCGACCAGCTCCTTGATCGGCTTCCTGATCAGCGCCTCGACCTGCGCCGTCTGCACGCGTGTGTACTTCTCGTCGCTGACGAAGAACAGCACCTCCTGCACCGGGATCATCTGGATCGCGTTGCCGACGCCGGCCTGGATCCATTCGAGGTAACGCGGCGCGGACGCCGGGTTCAGCTGCGCCGCCAGCCGGTGCAGCAGCTGCTGCATGTTCGTCGCCGCCGGCGCGTCCTCGCCTTCGCCGCGGCGGGCCGCCAGGCGCTTGCGCAGCCGCTCGACGGTGAGCTGCAGGCGTTCGCGTTCGGCGGGTTTGAGCACGTAGTCGGCCACACCCTGCTCGAAGGCCTCGACCGCGTACTGGTCGTAGGCGGTGATGAAGACGATCTCGGGCAGCGGTTCGTCCTCGTCGCCGTCGTCGCGCGGCGGCAGCTGGGCGATCTGGCGCGCCGCGTCGACGCCGGTCAGCCCCGGCATGCGGATGTCGAGGAAGACGATGTCCGGGCGCTGCTGGGCGACGAGCTCGACGGCCTCCAGGCCGTTGCGTGCCTCTGCGACGATCTCCAGCTCGGGCCAGACCTCGGCCAGGCGGGCGCGGAGCTGGTCGCGCATCAGACGCTCGTCGTCGGCGAGCACGGCGCGCACGGGGGCGTTGTCGTTCATCGGATGGTCCTGACGGGGTTCAGGCCGTGGCGGCGGCGGCCGTCGCCGCGCCTTCGACCGGGCGGTACGGTACCGTGATCGTGACGACCGTGCCGCTGGGCTGGTTCTCGGTGATCGCCAGTGTGGCCTTCAGGCCGTAGAGCATCTGCAGGCGCTCGCGCACGTTGGCCAGGCCGACGCCGGTGCCGGCCGTGGCGGCCTTGCCGAAGCCCAGGCCGGTGTCGGCCACCGTCACCTGCAGCTTGCCGTGCACGACCTGCGCACGAACGGTCAGCGAGCCGCCTTCGGGCTTGGGTTCCAGGCCGTGCTTGATCGCGTTCTCGACCAGGGTCTGGATCATCATCGGCGGGAACTCGGCCGACAGCAGGCCTTCGGGCACGTCGAGCACGGTGGCCAGGCGTTCCTCCATGCGCACCTTCAGGATCTCCAGGTAGGGGCGGATGACGGCGATCTCGCGGCCGAGCTCGCGCACGCCGCCGTCGCTGGTCTCGCGCATCGTCGGCATGCTGGCGCGCAGCAGTGCGATCAGGTTCTTCTGCATCTGGCTGGCGCGCTGCGGGTCGGTCTCGATCAGGTGGTCGATCGAGGCCAGCGTGTTGAACAGGAAGTGCGGCTCGACCTGGGCCTGCATCGCCGCCATGCGCGCCTCGACGACCTGGCGGCGCAGCGCCTCGGCCTCGGCGGTCTCGGTGGCCTGCGCGGCCTTGGCCTCGGCCTGGATGCGGCCCTTGTAGGTCGCCTTGATCAGCGCCGAGCCCAGGATCCACAGCAGCGCCAGGTTGCTGAGGAAGTCGCCCCAGTGGATGCGGCGCACGCGGCGGCCGCCGCTGTCGATGACGATCTCCTCCTCGTCGGCGGCCGCCTCGCGGGCGGCTTCGGCGGCATCCCGGGCCGCGTCGGCGGCGTCGCGCGCGGCCTGCTTCTGGTCCTCGATGGCCTCGCGGATCGCGTCGCGGGCTTCCTGGATCGCTTCGCGGATGGCCTCGCGGTCGACGTTGGCCGGCACGTTGATCGTGATGCCGTCGTCGGCCGTCGAGGCAGCCTGCTGGGCGATCTCGGCGGCCGACGCGGCGGCGGAGGCCGCCTGGGCGGCCGGCTCGGCGTCCGGGGGCGTGATGCGGATGCCGTGTTCGTTGATGCGGATGTCCAGCGAACCGCTGGAGGCGCCGGAGGCCGGCTTCGGCGGCTGGGGCGCGACGACCACCGGTGGCGCCGGCGGCTGCACCGGCTTGCGCACGGTGCGCACCGGGGGGTCGCTCTCGATCGTCTCGGTGACCGTCCAGCGGAAGGGCGGCATCTCCTCAAGGATCGACGCCGCGATCAGCAGCAGCAGCGACAGGACGATGAAGCGCTTCCAGCTGATGCCCACCAGCCAGTTGGCGTAGACGTGGAAGGCGCGGATGACGCGGTCCCGCATCAGGGGCCAGTCGAAGTCATTGGGATTGCGGGAGGCGGGGCTCATGGTGTTCGGGGCGCGCCGTGGGCGATGAAAGCACTGTACGCAGGCACCGTCGTGGTGCCAGCGCCGGGCGACGTGCTGCGACTGCGCGCGACAGGATGCGGCGATGTCCGACAAGACGAAGGGGAACTTTTACCCCTTGCCGGCCTTCTGTAGCGGTGATGCTCGCTCTCAACCGCTTCCGCCGACGATGACGCCCACCCGCCACTACCCCCGCTCCACGCCGCCATCGGGCCGCGTGTCGGCGCGTGTGTGCGATGTGAGCGCACGCTCGCCGCGATCGTCATCCGGTGAACAGGTCGCGTCGCGCGGCCTGCGTGATCGCGACGACGCAGGGGTGCGTGAGACGGCGTTCGACCGAGATCGCGAAGAAATCCTGTATCAGTTCGTCACTGCGGCCGACCACGCGCACGCCGTCCTGGGCCACCAGTTCGGCCTCCAGCGCGGTGGGCCAGAGGAAGACGCCGCGGCCGGCGCGGCCGAAGGCGCGGGTCAGCGCGCCGTCGTCGAACTCACCGACGATGCGCGGTGCCACGCCGTGCCGCGTCAGCCAGGCTTCGAGCTGCGGCCGCAGCGGCGAGGCGGCGCCGGGCACCAGCATGGCCACGCCGTCCAGGCAGCGCGGGAACTCGCCGTCCAGCGCGAGGCCCGGCGCGGCGACGAAGCTCGTCGGGCTGCCGCCCAGCGGGTGGTTGAAGGCCTTGACGCTGACGCGGCGCGACAGCGGCTCGTCGGCGATCACCAGGTCCAGCCGGTGCAGCGCCAGCTGCGCCAGCAGGTCGGTGAACTTGCCCTCGTGGCAGACCATGCGCGCGCGGTCCGGCAGGGCCAGCGCCGGCTCCAGCAGCCGGTAGGCCACCGACTTGGGCACCGAGTCGGCCACGCCCACGCGCAGCTCCAGCACCCGCTCACCGCCGCTGGGCTGGCGCAGCGCTGCCTCCAGCGCGTTGCCCAGCGCAAAGATCTCGTCGGCGTAGCCCAGCGCGACACGCCCGTCTTCGGTCAGTTCCAGCTTGCGCCCGCTTTTGCGGAACAAACGGCGTCCCAGACGGTCTTCCAGGAGCTTGATCTGCGCCGACAGCGTCTGCGGTGTCGTGTGCAGCTGCTCGCCGGCCTTCACGACGCCGCCCGCGCGGGCGGCGACCCAGAAGTAGTGCAGGTGCTTGAAGTTCATGCTTCGAGTTTTGCGAACCTTGCTTCTTCAAATATCGCATTTACGCGAAGTGAATGCGACCTTAGATTCTCCGTCGGACTCAAGAAAGGAAACCTGCCATGCGCATGAGCACCCGGACCCGATTCGCGGTCAACGCCCTCGTCGATCTCGGCCTGCGCCAGCAGGCCGGCCCCGTGGCCCTGGCTGCCATCTGCGGCCGCCTGCAGGTGTCGCTGTCGTACATGGAGCAGGTCTTCGCCCGTCTGCGCCGCCAGGGGCTCGTCGAGAGCACGCGCGGCCCCGGCGGCGGTTACACGCTGGGCCGTCGCGCCGATGCGATCACGATCGCCGACGTGGTGGCTGCGGTCGAGGACCGGCCGGCGCCTGCCGCCGAGGTCACGCCCGGCCAGGCGCTGTGGGCCGAACTCGACGCGGTGATGATGCAGCACATGTCCGGCATCACGCTGGAGTCGCTGCTCGAGGAGCAACGCGCCAAGGGCGTGGACATCGAGGTCACGCCGCGGCGCCGCGCGCTGGCGATGCCGCGTCCGGCGCCGCGTGCGGTGGCCACACGGGCGCCGAACTCGGTGTTCGCCTTCGCACGTTCGCTGGCCGACTGAAGCCTTCAAGCGCGGCGGGGTTCGCCCCGCCGCGCTTGTCTCAGCGGTACAGCAGCTGCGGCAGCCACAGCCCGATCGCCGGGAAGGCGTAGAGCAGCGCGATGGCGATGATCTGGATCCCCATGAACGGCAGCATGCCGGCGAAGATCTGGTTCAGCGTCACGTGCGGCGGGCTGACCCCCTTCAGATAGAAGGCGGCCATCGCCACCGGCGGCGACAGGAATGCGGTCTGCAGGTTCAGCGCCACCAGCAGGCCGAAGAACAGCGGGTCGACGCCGAAGTTGTCCAGCAGCGGCACGAAGATGGGCATGAAGATCACGATGATCTCGGTCCATTCGAGCGGCCAGCCCAGGATGAAGATGATCACCTGCGACAGCAGCAGGAACTCGGTCTTCGTCAGGTTCATCGACAGCACCCACTGCTCGACCAGTTCCTGGCCGCCCAGCAGCGCGAAGGCCGACGAGAAGATCGCCGAGCCGACGAACAGCCAGCACACCATCGCGCTGGTCTTGGCGGTCAGGAACACGCTCTCCTTGACGACGCCGAAGGTCAGCTGGCGGTAGGCCGCGGCGAGCACGAAGCCGCCCAGCGCGCCGACGGCCGCAGCCTCGGTGGGGGTGGCCAGGCCGAAGACGATCGAGCCCAGCACCGACATGATCAGTGCCATCAGCGGGAAGAACGAGCTCAGCAGCATCTTGAAGATCTCGAGACGCTGGAAGCTGAGCAGCGCGTAGAAGGCCAGCAGCGCCACCGCGCCGGTGCCGACGCCGATCCAGTAGCCGCGCGGGGCCGGTCGAGCGGCCGCGGCGGGTGCGCCGTCCGCGGCGCCTGCAGGCTGGGCGACGCTGCCCCCGGCCGGGGCTGCGGCTTCGGCGCCGGGCGGTTCTTCGACGGCCCCGGACGACGGCGGTTCGGCCAGCTCACCCGACCCCGGCGGCTCGGCCAGTCCCTCGGTGGGTGGCTCGGCGAGGCCGCCCTCGTCGCGTGCGGCGGTTTCCTCGCCGATCTCGGCGAGCCCGCCCGAGGCCACCGTCTCCGGCGCCGGCACCGGCGCGGTGACCAGCCGGTGTGCTCCGGTCGCCACCGCGGCGAACAGCAGCGCCGGCATCAGCACGATCGCCAGCTGGCGCAGCAGGTGGCCGGTGGGCACGTCGGCGTTGCGGCGGCCTTTCAGCGCGGCCAGCAGCACCGGCAGCGCGCGCTGCGCCCCTTCGGCGAAACGCGCGGTGGCCAGCGGCAGCGGCACGACGCGCAGCTCGGGCGCCAGCGGCGGCGCCCAGCCCGGCTTGACGATCGCGAGGCCGATGACGAAGACGATGTACAACCCGGCGAGCATCAGCCCGGGGAAGAAGGCGCCCGCGTAGAGCTGCACCACCGACACCCCGGCCGTCGCACCGTAGACGATCAGCATCACCGACGGCGGGATCAGGATGCCCAGGCAGCCGCCGGCGGTGATCGCGCCGGCCGACAGCCGGATGTCGTAGCCGCTCTTGAGCATCTGCGGCAGCGCCAGCAGCCCCATCAGCGTGACGACCGCGCCGACGATGCCGGTGGCCGTGGCGAAGATCGCGCAGGTGAACAGCGTCGCCACCGCCAGCGAGCCCGGCACACGCGCCATCGCCAGATGCAGGCTCTTGAACAGCTTCTCGATCAGGTTGGCGCGTTCGACCAGGTAGCCCATGAAGACGAACAGCGGGATCGAGATCAGCACGTCGTTGCTCATCACCTTGAACGCCGACTGCACCATCAGGTCCAGCGTCTTGCCGGTGTCGCGCTCGTAGGCGATCCAGGTGAAGATCATGCCCATGCCCATCAGCGTGAACGCCGTGGGAAAGCCGAGCATGATCGCGACGACGATCAGCCCCAGCATCAGCAGGCCGAGGTGGCCGCTGGTGATGGTCTCGGCGCGGCCCAGCACGACGGCGACGCCGGCCAGGATCAGCGCCATCAGCGTGAAGCCGAACCACAGTTCCTTGCGCAGCTTCACTCAGTGCTCCTTCGCCTGCACGTAGCGGTCCAGCGCGGCGATGTCCTCGTCCTTCACGTGCACCATCGCCTTCAGCTTGTCGACGTCGACCTCCTCGACGTCCTCGCCGCGCGAGGGCCAGCGGCCGTCGCGCAGGCAGAGCACGCAGCGCACGATCTCCACCGCCCCCTGCAGCAGCAGCAGCGCGCCGGCCAGCGGGATGACGAACTTGAACGGGTACAGCGGCAGCGGCGTCGCCGAGAAGGTCTTCTCGCGGATCGCCCAGGACTCCATCGCGTAGGTCCAGCCGGCCCAGGTCAGCGCGACGATGCCGGGCAGGAAGAACAGCAGGTACAGCACCAGGTCCACCGCGGCCTGTGTGCGCGGGCTGAAGAAGCCGTAGAGAACGTCGCCGCGCACGTGGTTGTTCTTGGCCAGCGTGTAGGCGCCGGCCATCATGAACAGCGCGCCGTAGAGCATGATCTGGCCGTTGAGCGCCCAGTCGTGCGGCTCGTTGAGCACGTAGCGCGAGAACACCTCGGCGCTGATGCCGAAGGTCAGCAGCACGATGGTCCAGGCGAACAGCTGTCCCATCCAGGTGGACAGCCGGTCCACCGCGAGCAGCAAGGATTGCATCGACTCCCTCGGGAGGGGCGGTCACGAGGACCGGAGGACCGAAGAAAAGGCCACCGGGGCCGCCGGTGGCCTGGCTCGGCAGGCGCGTCGCGTCAGCCGCGCGCGAAGTAGTGGTTCCAGGCCATCTTCATGTCGACGCCGTAGTCCTTCTGCCAGGCGCCGGCGCGCTGGGCAAACGTGCGCTGGCTCTCGATGACACGCTTGAAGAACGGGTTCTCGCCCGACTTCTTCTCGACCACCTTGTCGTAGGCGGCGAGCTGGGCACGCAGGATCGCGTCGGGCGTCTTGTAGAACTTGACGCCGTCCTTGGTCTTCAGCTCGATGTAGTCGCGCGAGTTGCGGTCGATCGCCTTCCAGCTCATGTCCGAGCTGGACGCCTCGACGGCGTGTTCGATGATCTTCTTCATGTCCGCCGGCAGGCCGTTGTACTTGGCGCCGTTGAACAGGATCTCGAACTGCTCGCTGCTCTGGTGGAAGCTCTGCAGCATGCAGACCTTGCTGACGTCGGGGAAGCCGAGCACGCGGTCTGAGCTGGCGTTGTTGAACTCGGCGCCGTCGATCAGGCCGCGGTCCAGCGCCGGCACGATCTCGCCGCCGGGCAGCGGGTTCACCGCCGCGCCCATCTCGGTGAAGACGTCGACCGCGATGCCGACGGTGCGGAACTTGACGCCCTTCAGGTCCTCGACACGCGCGATCGGCTTCTTGAACCAGCCCAGCGGCTGCGTCGGCATCGGCCCGTACAGGAACGAGCGAACGTCCATGTTCAGGCTCTTGTAGATCTCGGCCAGCAGCGCGTCGCCGCCGCCGTACTTGTGCCAGGCCAGCAGCATGTTGGCGTCCATGCCGAAGGACGGGCCCGAGCCCCACAACGCGAGCGCGGTGTTCTTGCCGTAGTGGTAGGCCATGACGCCGTGGCCGCCGTCGAGCGTGCCCTTGGCGACGGCCTCGAGCAGCTGGAAGGCCGGCACGACGGCGCCGGCGGGCAGCACCTCGATCTTCAGCCGGCCGCCGGCCATGTCGTTGACCTTGCGGGCGAAGTCCTGGGCGTACTCGTGAAAGATGTCCTTGGCCGGCCAGGTGCTCTGGAAGCGCAGCGTGACGGTCTGCGCGGTGGCGACCATCGGCGCGGCCAGCGCACCGGCGCCGGCGGCGCCGGCGGCGGCCTTCTTCAGGAAACGGCGGCGGGGCGCCGGCGGGGGGGCGTCGTGCATGGGGTGTCTCCTAGGGGTTGCTCATCTGTCGCGAGCGGCCGGACGACTATTGAGTCCCCCTTGGTCCCGGGCAACCCGGTGTAACCCCCTGTTCCCCGTGCCCGCGCGTGTAGCGAAACGGAACAGGGCCGCACACGGCGGCCCTGTCGGCACGCAGGCGAGGGTCTTACTGGCGCACGCCCTCGACCTGGATCTGCAGCCTGATGTCGTCGGCGAAGCCGTACTGCAGGCCGTAGTTCACGCCCCACAGGCTGCGCTTGATCGTCGCCTCGAAGTCGCCGCCGCAGACCTCGCGCTTGAGCATCGGGTTCTGGTAGCAGTTGAAGTTCGTCGCCTTCAGCGTCACCGGGTGGGTCTTGCCCAGCAGCGTCAGCGCGCCGGAGACCTCGGTGACCTTGTCGCCGCTGAACGTCAGCTTGTCGGCGACGAAGCGCCCGGTGGGGTGCTTCTCGGTGTCGAAGAAGTCCGCGCCCTTCAGGTGCTTGTCCATCGCGGCGACGCCGGTGCCGACGTTGGCGACGTCGATCGTGATGTCGATCCGGCCGGTCTTGGCTGCGCGGTCGATCTGCACCGTGCCTTCCTTGACCGGGAAGCGGCCGCGGTTGGTGCTGGTGCCGAAGTGGGCGATCTCGTAGAAGGCGGCGGCGTGCGTCGGGTCGACCTTGTAGGTCACGGGTTCGGCCTGGGCGGCGAAGGCGGCGGCGGCGAGCAGCGCGGCGGTGGCGAAGGTCTTCATCGGGACTCCTGTTGCGGGGGTGGTGTGAACGGGGCTCACAGCGGCGCCAGGCCGGTGAGCGCGAGCTTGAAGCGGATCTGCACCTCGTCGGCGAGCATCGAGGTGTCGGCCCATTCGCCGTCGCCGACCTTGAAGGCCAGGCGCTTGATCTTCAGCGTGCCGGTGGCGGTGCTGGTGCCGCCGGCCTGGGTGACTTGCACCGGCACGACCACGTCCTGCGACGCGCCCTTGATCGTCAGCTTGCCGGCGACCTGGAAACGCCCGCCGCCGGCGGCGCTGATGCGCGTCGACTGGAACATGGCCTGCGGGAACTTGGCCGTCGACAGCCACACCGGCTTGCCGATCTCGCCGTCGAGCTCGGGCGTGCCGAAACGGGCGCTGCCGGTGTCGATCGTCAGCACGACCTTGCCGGTCTCGGGCTTCTTCGGGTCGAGTGCGACCTGGGCCGAGAACTTGCCGAACTTGCCTTCGACCGGCACGCCCATCGGCGTCGTCGTGAAGGTGATCTCGCTGGCCGCGGGCACCAGCGTCGCGGGCGTCTGGGCCTTCACGGCCCAGGGCGTGGCCAGCAGCGCGGCGGCCAGCGCCAGCGGCGCGGCGGCACGGGAGAGCAGGGGGGTGGACATGGTCGGGTCTTTCTCCGGGTGAAGGGTCAGCGGCGGCCGAGGCGCATGCGGTCGATCAGGCCGTCGCGGTCGATGAACTGGTGCTTGATCGCTGCGGCGACGTGCAGCACGACGACGGTGGCCAGCGTGTAGGCCAGCAGGCCGTGCAACGGCTTGATCGTCTCGGCGAAGGCGCGGTCGGCGGCGACGAAGTCGGGCAGCGGCAGCACGCCGAAGAGCACGATCGGGAAGCCGGCCGCCGAGCTGTAGGCCCAGCCCGAGAGCGGCACGGCGAAGAACAGCGCGTACAGCGCCCAGTGCGCTGCGTGCGCCGCACGCTGCTGCCAGGCCGGGCCCGGCAGGTCGGCCGGCGGGCGGTGCGACATCCGCCACAGCAGGCGTGCCGCCGAGGCCGCGAGGATCAGCACGCCGGCCCACTTGTGCCAGTTGTAGAGCTTCAGCCGCGTCGGCGACAGCGGCAGGTCGGCCATGTAGAAGCCGACGCAGAAGGCGCCGACGATGGCCAGCGCCAGCAGCCAGTGGAAGGCGACGGCGACGGCGTCGTAGCGGGCGGGGTGTGTCATGACCGGCAGTATTCCGGCCGGCCCCCGCACGACGGTTCAACGGATTTGATCGCCCCGGTGAGCGCAGGTGAAAGCGCCTGAACGCCGCGGGCCCTGAGCCGGTGCCTAGCCGGACCGTCCCACGACCAGCGGCGCCAGGAGCGCCAGCGTCGCGTCGTCGTCGACGAGGGCGTGGCGCACGGCGAAGTCCAGCGTCACCAGCGCCGCGTCCACCGTCATCGCCGCAGTGGCGGCCAGCGCCAGGGCCGCCTCCACGTCCAGCAGCCGGAAGGCGTGCACCTCGCCGTCCTGGTTGCGCGGCACGACGCCGGCCGGCAGCTCGAGGTCCCAGCCGTGGATCAGCTCGTGCTGCAGGCCTTCGGGGATGTCGCGCGCGGTGCGCAGCACGCGCCCGGGGCGGCGCGGGGCCATCAGTTCGGGATCGAGCCCGGCTTCCTCCCAGGCTTCGCGCACCAGCGTCTCTTCGGGTGTCTGGCCGATCGGCACGCCGCCGCCGATCAGGTTGTCGTGCAGCCCGGGGTCGGTGGACTTGGTGAACGAACGCTGGGCGATCCACAGCGCCGCCGGCCGACCGTCGGGCCCGGCGACCCAGCCGGTGGCGTGCGCGCCCAGCGTCAGCGTGCCCCAGTAGCGTGCTGCGGCGCGTTCGAAGTGCGCCAGCACCGTCAGCGTCGCCGGGTCGTAGAGCGGGAAGGGCTCGTCGCGCCAGCCGCGCAGCCGGCCGGCGTCGCGCAAGGCGCCGTTGAGGCGCGCCAGCGCAGCGTCGCGTTCGTCGGGTGCGACGGCGAGCACGACGCCGTCGTCGTGCACCTGCAGTTCGTCGAAGGCCCGCAGCGCGTCGAGTTCACCCGCCGCGACCGCGCCGACGACGAGGTCACCGACGATGAAGGGCACGCGTCGCAGGTCGGCGCGCATCGCGGTGCCGAGCGCGTACCAGGCGGGTGGGGCGGGCGGCTTCATGCGCCCCAGTCTATCGGGCGCTGGCGGTCTGCGGCGCGGCAGGCGCGGGGGTGTTGGCACGCCAGCGTGCCAGCAGCGACTCCCAGCGCGGGCGCACTGCGGCGAGGTGGCGTTCCTTGACGTGGCCGTAGCCGCGGATGTCCTCGGGCAGGCGTGCGATCTCCAGCGCCAGCGGCAGCCGCGCCGCGTCCAGCCCCGCGAGGATCTCCTCGATCGCGGCGCGGTAGTCGGCGATCAGCCGGCGTTCGACGACGCGCTCGGGGTTGCGGCCGAAGGGGTCGAAGGCCGTGCCGCGCAGGCGCTTGAAGCGCGCCAGCAGCGGGAAGACGTGGTGCAGCCAGGGGCCGTAGCGGCGCTTGACGAGCTCGCCGCGCTCGTTGCGCGACGCGAACATCGGCGGCGCCAGGTGGTGCACGAGCTTGAAGTCGCCTTCGAACATCGTGTCCAGCCTGGCGTGGAACGCCGGGTCGCTGTGCAGCCGTGCGACCTCGTACTCGTCCTTGTAGGCCATCAGCTTGAAGAGGTAGCGCGCGACGGCTTCGGCGAGCTTCGTCGTGCCCAGCGGCCGTTCGGCCTCGCGCACCTGCTCGACGAAGCCGCGGTAGCGGGCGGCATAGGCCGCGTCCTGGTAGCCGACGAGGAAGTCGGCGCGGCGAGCGACGATCTCGTCCAGCGACGGCCGGCGCACGATGTCGATGACCTGGCGCGCGGCGGTCAGCGACTGCACCGCGGCCAGGTCGTGGGCGCAGCGCCGGCCCCATTCGAAGGCCGCCTGGTTCTTCTGCACCTGCACGCCGTTGAGCTCGATCGCGCGCATCAGCGCCGCACGCGACAGCGGGATGCGGCCCATCTGCCAGGCGTAGCCCAGCAGCAGCGGGTTGGTGTAGATCGTCTCGCCGAGCAGGCGCTCGGCTGCCTGTTCGGCGTCGAAGGCGCCCAGCGCCGCGTCGCCGACGCTGGCGCGCAGCGCCGCCTCGCAGGCGCCGGCGGGCGACTGCCAGTCGGGGTTGCCCATCAGCGCCGCGGTCGGCGTCCCGTGCGTGTTCAGCACGACGGCGCTACGGCCCGGCGCCAGCGTCGCCAGCGTGGCCTTGGACGCGGCGACGATCGCGTCGCAGGCGATCAGCAGGTCGGCCTTGGCGGTGTCGACCTTGCTGGTGCGCAGCATCTCCGGGTGCTCGGCGATCTGCACGTGGCTCCAGGCGGCGCCGCCCTTTTGCGCCAGGCCGCCGGCGTCCTGCGTGATGACGGCCTTGCCTTCCAGGTGCGCGGCCATGCCCAGCAGTTGGCCGAGGGTGATGACGCCGGTGCCGCCGATGCCGGCGACGAGGATGCCCCAGGCCTGCTCGGCCACCGGCAGCGCCGGCTCGGGCACCGCGGGCAGCGCGTCCAGCGCCGGCCGCGCCTTGGGCGCCGGTTTGCGCAGCGTGCCGCCCTGCACCGTGACGAAGCTCGGGCAGAAGCCCTTCACGCAGGAGAAGTCCTTGTTGCAGCTGTTCTGGTTGATGCGGCGCTTGCGGCCGAACTCGGTCTCCAGCGGCTCGACCGACAGGCAGTTGCTCTGCACGCTGCAGTCGCCGCAGCCTTCGCAGACGAGTTCGTTGATGACGACGCGCGAGTCGGCCTCGGCCATCGTGCCGCGCTTGCGGCGGCGGCGTTTCTCGGTGGCGCAGGTCTGGTCGTAGACGATGACGCTGGTGCCGCGGATCGTGCGGAACTCGTTCTGCAGCCGGTCGAACTCGTCGCGGTGGTGCACCGTGACGCCGGGCTCGAGCATCACGCCGCTGTACTTGCCCGGCTCGTCGGTGACGACGACGAGCCTGGCCACGCCTTCGCTGACCAGGCTCTTGACGATCTGCGGCACCGAGTGGCCTTCGGGGCGCTCGCCGACACGCTGGCCGCCGGTCATCGCGACGGCGTCGTTGTAGAGCAGCTTGTAGGTGATGTTGACGCCGGCGGCGATGCTCTGGCGCACCGCCAGGATGCCGCTGTGGAAGTAGGTGCCGTCGCCGAGGTTGGCGAAGACGTGGCCGTCCTTGGAGAACGGCGCCTGGCCGACCCAGGCGACGCCTTCGCCGCCCATCTGCGAGAAGGTCGTCGTCGCGCGGTCCATCCAGGTCGCCATGTAGTGGCAGCCGATGCCGGCCAGCGCGCGGCTGCCTTCGGGCACGCGGGTGCTGGTGTTGTGCGGGCAGCCGCTGCAGAACCAGGGCGGGCGCGCGCCGGTGTCGGGGCCGGCGGCGGCGAGTTCACGCTCGCGCCGGTCGACCACGGCCAGCCAGGCGTCCATGCGTGCGGCCACCTCCGCCGGCACGCCGAGTTTCTTCAGCCGCCGGGCGATGGCGCGCGCGATGATCGCCGGCGTCAGGTCGGCCTTGGCGCGCAGCAGCCAGTTCTCGCTCGGGTTGGGGCGGCTCCATTCGCCGCCGCTGTCCTCGCCCTCGGGCTCGTCGAACTTGCCCAGCACGTTGGGGCGCACGTCGGGGCGCCAGTTGTAGAGCTCTTCCTTCAGCTGGTACTCGATGATCTGGCGCTTCTCCTCGACGACGAGGATCTCGTCCAGCCCTTCGGCGAAGGCGCGGGTCGCGGTCGCCTCCAGCGGCCAGACCACGGCCACCTTGTGCAGCCGGATGCCGAGCGCGCGGCAGGCGGCGTCGTCCAGGCCCAGGTCGGCCAGCGCCTGGCGCGTGTCGTTCCAGGACTTGCCGCTGGCGATGATGCCGAAGCGGTCGTGCGCGCCGCGCACGACGTCGTGGTTGAGCCGGTTGGCGCGCACGTAGGCCAGCGCGGCGTACCACTTGTGGTCCATCAGCCGCGCTTCCTGCTCCAGCGGCGTGTCGGGCCAGCGGATGTGCAGGCCGCCGGGCGGCATCGCGAAGTCCTCGGGCAGCACGATCTGCACGCGGCCCGGGTCGATGTCGACGGTGGTGCTGCTCTCGACGATGTCCTGGATCGTCTTCATCGCCGTCCACAGGCCGCTGAAGCGGCTCATCGCGATCGCGTGCAGCCCCAGGTCCAGGATCTCCTGCACGCTGGCCGGGAAGAACACCGGCAGCCCGCAGGCCTTGAAGATGTGGTCGCTCTGGTGTGCCGCGGTCGAGCTCTTGGCGACGTGGTCGTCGCCGGCGATCGCGACGACGCCGCCGTGGCGCGCGGTGCCGGCCATGTTGGCGTGCTTGAAGACGTCCGAGCAGCGGTCCACGCCCGGGCCCTTGCCGTACCAGAGGCCGAAGACGCCGTCGAACTTCTTCGCCTCGGGGAACAGGTCCAGCTGCTGCGTGCCCCAGACCGCGGTGGCGCCCAGTTCCTCGTTGACGCCGGGCTGGAAGACGATGTTCTGCGCCTCCAGATGTTTCTTGGCCGCCCACAGCGCCTGGTCGTAGCCGCCCAGCGGGCTGCCGCGGTAGCCGCTGATGAAGCCGGCGGTGTTCAGGCCGGCGAGCTCGTCGCGGCGGCGCTGCAGCATCGGCAGCCGCACCAGCGCCTGCACGCCGCTCATGAAGGCGCGGCCGGACTCCAGGGCGTACTTGTCGTCGAGCGACACGCGGGCCAGCGCCTCGCGGACCGCATCGCTCATGGGTGCGTTCATCTCGTCTCCTGCTGGCCTCTGGCGGACCGATGGTTGCGGACCAGTGTAGGCAGCAGGGTTGGCCCTGTCTTTCCGGGTCTTGCCGTGTCGGCGACGATTTGGGCAATGCCGTTTCGGCAGGCCGCAACCCGGAGAAAGAAACGTGCTCAAAACGACGGTTTCAGGGAAAACCACGACTTCCGAGGGCGAGGCTGCCGACGGCTCGCGCCAGGGTCTGGACCGCCACGACGTCGCGATCCTGGCGGCGCTGCAGCACGACGCGCGGCTGTCCAACGCCGAACTCGCGACACGCATCGGCCTGTCGCCGGCGCCGACCTGGCGGCGCGTGCGCCGGCTCGAGCAGCAGGGCTACATCACCGGCTACCGCGCCGAGATCGACCGCCGCCGTGTCGGCCTCGGCGTGCTGGCCTTCGTGCGCATCGACGCCGAGCGCAACAACGCCGAGGCGACGCAGGCGCTGGAGCTGGCGCTGGCCGCGCTGCCCGAGGTCGTGGCCTGCCACTACATCAGCGGCGCCGGCACCTTCGAGCTGCACGTCGTCGCCACCGACCTCGACGCCTTCTCGCGCTGGACCATGCAGACGCTGTTCAAGCTGCCCAACGTGAAGGACCTGCACACCAGCTTCTCGCTCGGCGAAGTCAAGGCAGGCGCCGTGCTGCCGCTCACGCATTTGATCAAAACGTGATGACCTTGCTCAAGTGATCCGCGGATTTGCCGATTCCGAGGCATGCTGACCTCGGCCTCCGTCCCCCTCGGCGATCTCCTTCTCGGGCGTGACCCGCAGCGGCGTCTGCAGACGCTGCTGACCCTGGTCGGCTGGGCGACCTGCATCGTGATGTCGCTGGCGCACCACGCGGCGGCGACGCTGGGCCTGGCCGACGAGGCGCACACCATGCGGCTGGCGGTCTTCAGTCTTATCGGGGCGACGCTCTTCTACCTGTTGATGCGCAGCGGCGTCGGCCCGCGGCTGGCCTCCGACGCCGTGCTGTCGATGCTGCAGGGCGCCTGGGCCGTCGCGGCGATCAGCTGGGCCTACGCCGTCTCGGGGCCGGCGCGGGGCGCGGCGGTGCTGCTGCTCGTGCTGATGCCCTTGTTCGGCATGTTCACGCTGACCCCTCGCCAGACGCGGCTGATGACCGCCTGCTCGTTCCTGTCGATCGCGCTGGTGATGGCCTGGAAGGCGTCCGCGGAGCCCGATCGCTACGACCCGCGTGTCGAGCTGATGCACCTGCTGTTCGCCGCCATCGTGCTGGCGGTCTCGTCGGTGCTGGCGACGCTGATCGGCCGGCTCAAGCGCCGCTCGCAGCAGGAGCGCGCCGAGCTCGCCGCCGCGCTCGAGCGCATCCAGCGGCTGGCCACGCAGGACGATCTGACCGGCCTGACCAACCGCCGCGCCGCCGGCGAGCGGCTGCGGCGCGCCGCACGTGAACCGGGTGCGCCGCTGTGCGTCGCGATGATCGACCTCGACCGCTTCAAGCAGGTCAACGACAGCCGCGGCCACGCGGCGGGCGACGAGGTGCTGCGCCACTTCGCGCAGCTGGCGCGGCAGACGGTGCGCGCCGAGGACATGCTCGCACGCTGGGGCGGCGAGGAGTTCCTGCTGCTGATGCCGGCCACCACGCCGGAGCAGGCGCTGGCGGTGCTGGCGCGGCTTCGCGAGCGCCTGCGCGCGGCGCCGCTGACCGTCGTCGGCCCCGACTACACGGTGAGCTTTTCCGCCGGCGTGGCCTCGTGCGGCGGGGCGGGCGAGGCTGACCTCGACGCCGCGATCGCCCGTGCCGACGAGGCGATGTACCGCGCCAAACGCGAGGGCCGCGACCGCGCGCTGCTGCAGCCGGTGCCGGCCTAGACGTCAATTCGCCGACTCGCGAGTGCGATACCCTCGGGGGCTGGCTCTCTGACGCGAGGACCCCGAGGCCGATGCGCCTGCTCGACGCCCTGCTGACACCCGACCCGGTCCGCCGGGCGCGGCTGCTGCAGTCGCTGCTGGCGATGTCCACGATGTGCGCCGGCATCGCCGCGATGCACTACTTCGTCTGGATCGGCGTCGCCCCGGCGACCGGCGTCGCGGTCTGGACGGCGGTCGCCTTCGCCGGCATGGCCGCGCTGTACACGGCGATCCGCAGCGGCTGGACCGAGCGCCTGGCCGATCCCTCGCTGTCGGTGCTGCAGATGGACTTCGCGATCGCCTGCAGCGCCGCGGCCTACGCGCTGCTGGGGCCCGGCCGCGGCGGCGTCTTCCCCGTCGTGATGGTCATCCTGATGTACGGCATGTTCAGGTCGACGATGCGCCAGATGGCCGGGGTCTGCGTCTTCGGCGTCGGCGTGCTCGGCGCGACCATGGGCACGATGGCGCTGCTGGATCCGGCGCGTTACCCGCCGGCCATCGAGCTGGGCCACTTCCTGATGGTGGCGACGATGATGCCGGCGGCGTCCATCCTCGCCGCGCGGCTGTCGCGCCTGCGGCTGATCTCGCGCGAGCAGAAGGAGGAACTGAGCGCCGCGCTGGAACGCATCCGCCAGCTCGCCACGCGCGACGAACTCACCGGGCTGATCAACCGCCGCCACATGGTCGAGCTGATGGAGCAGGAGCACCAGCGCTGCATCCGGTCGGGCCACACCTTCTGCATCGCGATGCTGCAGATCGACGACTTCGCCGCCGAGGCGCGTGCGCTGGGCGAGGGCGGCGAGACGCGGCTGCTGCGCGGCATCGCCCAGGAGGCGGCAAACCGCGTGCGGGTCGCCGACGTGCTGGCCTGCTGGGACGAGACCCGCTTCATGCTGCTGATGTCGGACACGCGGGCATCCCTGGCGCGCGCCGGGCTGGACCGGCTGCGCGAGGCGGTGGCCGGCGCGCGCGCGCTGCCCGAGGCGCCGGCACTGCGCTTCAGCCTCTCCGCCGGGCTCGTCGAACACCATGCGGGAGAAACCGTCGAGCAGACCGTCGCACGCGCCGAGCAGGCGCTGCAGGACGCGCTGCGCCAGGGCGAGAGCCGGGTGGTCGTCGCGTGACGGCCGCAGCGGGGCACGGCGGCGGCCTGCCCGGCCGCCATCTGCTGCTGGCACTGGCTGTCGTCGCGGTCTGGGGCACCAACTTCGTCGTCATCAAGCTGGCGCTGGCGACGCTGCCGCCGCTGCTGTTCGCGGTGCTGCGCTTCGCCTTCGTGCTGCTGCCGGCGGCCTTCTTCATCCGCCGCCCGCCGGTGCCCTGGCGCCACCTGGCGGCCTACGGCGTGCTGATCGGCGCCGGCCAGTTCGGCCTGCTCTACGTCGCGATGCGCGGCCACATCGCGCCCGGGCTGGCCTCGCTCGTCATCCAGACCCAGGTGTTCTTCACCATCGGGCTGGCGATCGTGCTCGCCGGCGAGCGTGTGCGCCTGTTCCAGTGGGGCGCGCTGGCGCTGGCGGTGGCCGGCATCGGCGTCATCGCCTGGCACACCGACGCGCAGACGACGCCGTTCGGGCTGGCGCTGGTGCTCTGCGCCGCGGCCTCGTGGGCCGGCGGCAACCTCGTCGCACGCCACAGCGGCAAGGTCGACATGCTGGGCTACGTCGTCTGGTCCAGCCTGTTCGCGCTGCCGCCGCTGGCGGCGCTGTCGCTGCTGCTCGAGGGGCCGGAGCTGATCCTGGTGTCGCTGGCGCGTGCCGACGCCGGCGCCTGGGCGGCGGTGGCTTGGCAGTCGGTGGGCAACTCGCTGTTCGGTTACGCCGCCTGGGGCTGGCTGCTGGCGCGCCACCCGGCGGCCACCGTGGTGCCGATGGCGCTGCTGGTGCCGGTGTTCGGCATGGGCGCTTCGGCGCTGATGCTGGCCGAGCCGCTGCCGGGCTGGAAGCTGGGTGCCGCCGTGCTGGTGATGTCCGGCCTGGCGCTGAACCTGTTCTGGCCGCGGCTGCGCGAACGCCTGGCGCGCGGCTGAACTGCTGCGGCCGCACGCCCCGGGGCAGCGCCTATTGAGGCCGCGCTCCGCGCGGCCACAGCGCCCACAGCCGCAGCGGCTGCTTCATGCGCCCGGCCTGGGCTTCGGCGTCGGCGCCCCAGCCCCAGAAGTAGTCGGCGCGCACCGCGCCGACGATCGCGCTGCCGGTGTCCTGGGCGACGACGAGGCGGCGCAGCGGCGTCGCCGACAGCGGCTCGGTGGTGTCCAGCCAGACCGGCGTGCCGTAGGGGATGCTGCCGGCGTCCACCGCGATCGAACGTCCCGGCACCAGCGGCACGCCCTGCGCGCCACGCGGGCCGATGTTCGGGTCGGGCAGCGGCTCCTCGCGGAAGAAGACGACCCGAGGGTTAGCCCAAAGCATCTCCTGAACACGCTGTGGGTTGCGCCGCGCCCAGGCCCGGATCGCCGGCCAGGAGGCGGTGTCCAGCGTCAGCTCGCCGCGCTCGATCAGCCAGCGGCCGACCGACTTGTAGGGCTGCTCGTTGTGGCCGGCGAAGGCCAGGCGTACCAGGCGCCGGCTGCCGTCGGGCTCGGTCAGTGCCAGCCGGCCCGAGCCCTGCACCTGCAGCAGCAGCGCGTCCAGCGGGTCGGCGACCCAGGCGATCTCGCGCCCGCGCAGCGCGGCCCGGGCCGGCGCCAGCGTGTCCAGCTGCTGGCGCGTCCAGCCGGGGCTGGGCATCACGCCTGGCGCCGGCAGGCCGTACAAGGGCACGCGGAACGCGCCGCGCGGCTGGCGCTGGGCCTCGACCAGCGGTTCGAAGTAGCCGGTGGCCAGCCCTTCGACCTGGCCGTCGGGCGCCTCGACACGCCAGGGCTGCATCCAGCGTGCGAGCCACTCGCGTGCCGCGCGGTCGTCGGCCGGGGGTTCCAGCATCGCGCGCGCGCAGACCTCGGCCCAGCCCGGCGCCGGCCGGCCGCAACTGGCACGCAGCGCCGGCCAGACCTCGGCGACGCGGTCGTCGGTCCAGCCGGGCAGTTCGCTCCAGTCGGCCGGGATCCAGCGTGAGCGGGCGCGATCGACGGCGTCGGCAGCCGGCGCAGGCGCGACGGCAGGATGGGCCTCTTCGACGGGAGCCGGCTGCTCCGGCGGCAGCGGTACGGTGGTGCAGGCGGCGAGCGCGACGGCCGCGGCCCCGGCCGCGACCCGGTGGCGCCGCGGCGCGAGAATCCAGGGCATGGTGCTGATTGTGCTGGAGGCGCTGGCGGCACTCGTGCTGCTGGTCTTGATCGTCTGGTGGACGATGTTCGCCGGGCGGCGCCGGGGCGAGCGCCGACCCGACGACGAGGCCTGATCCGACGGCGGCCGGGGGCGCGCGCACGGAACTCCGCCGCGGCCCCAAGGTCTCTCCTGCTGACAAGGAGAGAGGGATGCTCGAAGACATTGCAGGCTACCTGCAGATCGAGTCGTGGCCGCTGGTCCCGCAGATGCCGTTCTGGGGCGCGCTGGCGCTCGTCGCCGGCGCGCTGCTGGGCGAGGGCGTGCGACGTGCGTTCGGCGTGCCACGCATCATCGGCTACAGCGCGGTCGGCCTGGCCATCGGCCTGGGCGGCTGGGGCGGCGGCGTGCTGCAGGGGCCGGCGCGGCTGATCGTCGACCTGGCGCTGGCGCTGCTGCTGTTCGAACTCGGCAGCCGCGTGCGCCTGCGCTGGCTGCAGGCCAACCCGGCGCTGCTGGCCACCAGCGCGCTCGAGGCCTTCGCCAGCCTGGCGGCGATCTATCTGGCGCTGCGCGCCTTCGGCCAGCCGGCCAACGTGGCGCTGGCCTGCGCGACGCTGGGCACCTGTGCCTCGGGCGCGGTGATCGCGCGGGTGGCCAGCGAGCTGAAGTCCGCCGGCCAGGTGACCGAACGCATGATCGTGCTGACGGCGCTGAACACGCTGCTGGCGGTGCTGGCGCACAAGCTCGTGATCGGCTGGCTGCATCTGGACGTCGGCGGCGACTGGGTGCGTGCGGTGTCGCAGCCGCTGTGGGCCTTCGGCGGCTCGGTGCTGCTGGCGGCGCTGCTGTCGCGGCTGGTGGCCTGGGTCGCGCGCCGGCTCGACCTGCGCGACGAGAACGCGGCGCTGCTGCTGCTCGGCATGATCGTGCTGGCACTGACCATCGCCCAGCTGCTGAACCTGTCGACGCTGCTGGTGCCGCTGCTGGCCGGCGTGCTGCTGCGCAACTCGACCGAACGCCCCTGGGTCTGGCCGCGCCATTTCGGCACCGCCGGGGGGGTGCTGGTGCTGATGCTCTTCGTCGTCGTCGGCAGCGTCGTCACGCTGGACGCGGTGCTGGTGGGCGGCGGCCTGGCGATCGTGCTGCTGCTCGCACGCGGCATCGCCAAGACCGCGTCGGTGTTCGCGTTCGCGCGCTGGAGCGGCATCGGCTGGCGCCAGGCGGCCGGGCTGTCGCTGGCGCTGACGCCGCTGTCTGGCACGGTGCTGGTGCTGCTGACCGACCTGCAGCTCACGCACCCGGGCTTCGCGCCGGCCGTGGTGCCCATCGTGCTGTCGGCCATCGCCTTCATGGAGCTGCTGGGGCCGCTGGCGGTGCAGTGGGGCCTGCGCCTGGCCGGTGAACACCGGCCTGAACCGACCTGGCGTTCGCCCGAGGCAGAGGTGGCGGCATGAGCCTCGAGAAGTTCTCCGATTCGCGCCCGCTGACGCTGGGGGTCGAGCTCGAGCTGCAGATCGTCTCGACGCACGACTACGACCTGACGCCGGCGGCCGCCGACCTGCTGCGTGTGCTGGGCAAGCGCAAGCTGCCCGGCAGCATCGTGCCCGAGATCACCGACAGCATGATCGAGCTGTCCACCGGCATCTGCGAGGACCACGCCGACGCGCTGGCGCAGCTCACCGAGATCCGCGACGCGCTCGTGTACTCGGCCGACAAGCTGGGTGTCGCGCTGTCCGGCGGCGGCACGCACCCGTTCCAGGACTGGAGCCAGCGGCGCATCTTCGACAAGCCGCGCTTCAAGCAGATCAGCGAGCTCTACGGCTACCTGTCCAAGCAGTTCACGATCTTCGGCCAGCACGTGCACGTGGGCTGCCAGACGGCCGACGAGGCGCTGGTGCTGCTGCACGGGCTGGGGCGCTACATCCCGCACCTGATCGCGCTGTCGGCCTCCTCGCCCTTCGTGCAGGGCACCGACACCGCGTTCCACTCGGCACGGCTGAACTCGGTGTTCGCGTTCCCGCTGTCGGGCCGTGCGCCCTTCGTGCTGACCTGGGAGGACTTCGGCGTCTTCTTCGCCAAGATGACGCGCACCGGCGTCGTCAAGAGCATGAAGGACTTCTACTGGGACATCCGGCCCAAGCCCGAGTTCGGCACGATCGAGGTGCGTGTGCTGGACACGCCGCTGACGATCGAGAAGGCCGCGGCGATGGCCGGGCTGATCCAGTGCCTGGCACGCTGGCTGCGCATCGAGCGCCCGTTCCAGCCGGCCGAGGACGACTACCTGCCCTACACCTTCAACCGCTTCCAGGCCTGCCGCTTCGGGCTGGACGCGCTGTACGTCGACCCCGGCAGCGGCGAGCACCGCCCGCTGCGCGAGGATCTGCAGGCGTTGCTGGTGCGGCTGGAGCCGCACGCCACCGACCTGCGCGCCGAAGGCGCGCTGCAGTACCTGCGCCGCGAACTGGTCGGCCACGGCAACGACGCCTGCTGGATCCGCGCCACGCAGGCGCGCGAGCACCTGCTCAACGAGGTGGTGCGGCGGCAGACGCTGCGCTGGGCGGGCAGGGGCTGATCAGCCCTCGCGCGTGCAATCGCGCTCGGGCCTTCGGCAGGCGCAGAACGCCTTCCGGCGTCCTGCGTCCAGGCTCAGCCCTTCGGCGGCCGCACGAAGGACAGTGGATCACGCCGCAGGCGGCGCCAGATCGCCGCGGTGATGCGCTGGCGCTCGCGCACCTGGATGCCGCGCGAGCGCAGCGCCACCTTGAACGCGAGCCAGAAGCTCACCGTCAGGTTCAGCACGCCGGTCAGCAGGATGCCGGCGGCGCACCACCAGAACGCCGGCGCGCGCAGCACGTCCAGCCCCAGCGCGCCGGCGGCCGCGGCCAACTGGCCGGTGGACAGCGTCACGTGGCGCACCTCCAGCGGCAGCGCGAAGAACGAGGCCAGCGCCGGCACCAGCCCGAGCATCATGCCCAGCGAGACGTTGGCGACCAGCCCCGAGATGTTGGCGCGCCACCAGGCGGCCCAGCGCTGCGCGCGCGGCGCGCCCAGCCGGGCGACGAAACGGGGGTTCCAGGCGATCGCGCTGTCCAGCCGGTGGTAGACGAACCAGTTCTCGGCCCAGCCGGCGATCAGCGAGCTGGCGAACAGCAGCACGCCGGTGAACGCGGCGTAGAACAGCGTCGGGCCGAGCAGCGTCAGCGAGTGCAGCACGTACTCGCCCTGGCGCTCGCCGACCAGCGGCACGCCGAAGATGCCTTCCCAGGCGAGCTGGATCGTCAGCGCGATCGGCGCGCAGACCGCGAGGTTGCCGATGATGCCCGCCGCCTGCGAGCGGATCAGCTGCGCGACGCGGTCGACGAAGGCCTCGATCTCGGCGTCGCCGGTGCCGGCGGCCAGCGATTCGGCCATCGCCGGGGCCGTCATCGCCGGCTGCTTGGTCGCCACCGTCCAGTGCAGCAGCATGATGACGACGAAGCTGGCGGCGTAGTTCACGCCCGACCAGAAGCCCGACCAGAAGGCCGCCAGGCCGAGCGCGGCGATGGCGAACTTCAGGTAGGTGGTGCCGGCGATGACCGCGCCGCCGCCGGCGGCCATGCGCAGCATCTCGCGCCATTCGCCGCGGTCGCGCGTGATGTAGTGCGAGCCGGTCTCGGCGCTGCGTTCGGCCACCTGGCGCGCGAGCAGCGAGTAGTGGCGCGCCAGCAGCCGGCGCAGGCCGCGGTCGTCTTCGGCCACGCGCAGCAGTTCCAGCACCAGCGCCCGCAGTGCCGGCATCGGCTGCGGCGCGAGCACGCAGTCCAGCAGCATCTCGATGCGCTGCGTGCGCCGGGCCATCTGGTCGAGTTCGTAGACGATGTCCACCGAGACGCCGTACTCCTCCAGGTGCCCGGTGACGCTGGCCGCGGCCCGGCGGCAGGCGTCGAGCAGGCCACGCAGCAGGTTGGCCTCGCGCAGTGCGTCGGCGTGGCGGCCCTCGACGACGGCTTCGCGAACCGCGTCGGCCGCGCGCGTGAGCTGGCGGAAGGGCTCTCCGGCCAGCGCCTGGCTGTCCATGCGCCGGCGCAGCGGCGAGAGGTAGCCGCTGGAATGCACCGCGCTGACGAGGATCGTGATCGCGTCGAGCATCGCCGTGCGCCAGCCGCTGGCGCCGTCGGGGTCGACGAGGGTGGCGATGCGTTCCAGCGTCGCGTCGTCCAGGCGCTCGATCCAGCGTGCGTCGGCGGGGCGGAACAGCAGCTGGAAGAGTTCGGCCAGGTCGGGTGTGTCCGGCGTCTGCGGCAGCCACTGCACGCGCAGCCGGCGGCCGACCTCGCCGAACAGGGAATGGCGCGCGCCGAAACCGAATTCGGCGAACAGCGCCGCCTTGTCGACCTCGCGCCAGAAGCCGGCCAGCATGCCTTGCAGCCGGGCGCGGAACTCGGGCTGGCCGTCGGCGGCCTTGAGCAGCAGCCCCAGGCGCGCCAGCGGCGGGCCGACCGGGGCGTCGGCGCGGCGCGAGGCCGGTGCGTGGCGCAGCCATTCGATCAGGCGCACCAGCCAGAGGTGGCGGGCGGCGGGGGCGGCCGCGGGGTCGGCGGCTTTGACGAGGGCGCTGAGGTCCCAGGTCGGCTGCGTCATCGGCGCGGGCGGCCGCTCAGTGCAGCTGGCTCGGCGAGACGAGCGCGAACTCGGCCACCGGCGCGTCGAACGCGTGCGCGTCCTCGGTCATGCAGAAGAAGGTGCCGCTCATGCGGCCGATGGGCGTGGCGATCATCGTCCAGCTGGTGTATTCGAAGCTCTGGCCCGGGGCGATCAGCGGCTGGTGGCCGACGACGGCCAGGCCGCGCACCTCTTCCACCTGGCCCTGGGCGTCGGTGACGACCCAGTGGCGCGCGACGAGCTGGGCCGCGATGTCGCCGGTGTTGCGGATGGTCACCGTGTACGCGAAGGCGAAGGGGCCGTCCGGCGGTTCCGAACGGTCCTCCAGGTACTGCACGCGCACGCTGCAATCGAACCGGGGCTGGGCCATCGGGGCATTGTAGGCAGGCCCCTAGAATTTCCGGATGACCACGTACCGCATCGCTCCTTCGCTCTTGTCGGCCGATTTCGCCCGCCTGGGCGAGGAAGTCCGCAACGTCGTCGCCGCCGGCGCCGACTGGATCCACTTCGACGTGATGGACAACCATTACGTCCCGAACCTGACCTTCGGCCCGATGGTCTGCCAGGCGCTGAGGAAGCACACCGAAGCGCCGATCGACGTGCACCTGATGGTGCAGCCGGTGGACGCGCTGGCCACGGCCTTCGCCAAGGCCGGCGCCGACCTGGTGAGCTTCCACCCCGACGCCAGCACGCACGTCGACCGCACGCTGCAGCTGATCAAGGCCGAAGGCTGCCAGGCGGGCCTGGTCTTCAACCCCGCCGAGCCGCTGGACGTGCTGGAGTGGGTGATCGACAAGGTCGACCTGGTGCTGATCATGAGCGTCAACCCGGGCTTCGGCGGGCAGAGCTTCATCGACGGTGCGCTGCGCAAGATCGAGAAGGCGCGCCAGATCATCGACGCCTCGGGCCGCGACATCCGGCTGGAAGTCGACGGCGGCATCAAGGTCGACAACATCCGGCGTGTGGCGGATGCGGGGGCCGACACCTTCGTGGCCGGCAGCGCGATCTTCAGCCAGCCGGACTACGCGGCGGTCATCGCGGCGATGCGGGCGGAGCTGGCGCGCTGACGCATTGAGTCGCTGAACGTCGCGCGCGCTCACGGCGGGCAAAGCTTCATCGTCCGGTACGAGTCCGGGTGTTCGACCCCGGGCAGGTCTTCGGTCGGTATGCGTCGCAAGGCAGGCCAGTCGGCCTCGGCGATCAGCGCGACGCCGGCTTGGCAGCGAGCCTCCACTGCCCGCGGCCGCTGTTCACACCGTGCTGCGCCCAGCGCGCAGCGTTCCCACGCCTTGATGGGCGGAGCGCCGGGGGTGGCCGGCGTGATCGCGCGGGTGGCGATGGCCATCGCCGAAAAGTCCGCCTCGGGTGCGATGGGCAGGCGCGCTCGCTCTGAGAGGTTCGCGCTGCGCCAATGCAGTGCGTAGGCGGATACGAGCGCCAGCACGCAGAGAAGAGCCGCCACGGCGAGTTTGCCGGCGAGGGCCTTCACTTGATCTCCCAGAACAGGATTTGGCGGCTTGCGGCAAGGTCGCTGAAATTGAGACCATCCAGCGGCCAGGGAAGCCAGCGCAGTTGTTGAACTCCCATTCTGCGTACACGGTTGACCACGCTGTAAGTGAGCCCGCTGCCGTCCCACAGATCGATGTGGTCACCTGTCGGAGTCGCGGTTTCCCCTTGGCGCGCCCAATAGTCTTCGAAGTAGACGATGCCGGTGCGATCCTTGATTCTCTCCTGCCAGTCGCTGCCCGTGATCACGGCTGCCTTGGCTGGCAGGCCGCAGAACGGCTGTAGTTTTAGCCATCCCGCCAACTCCGACGCGCGAATCGCTGTCTTCTTGCCATTCAGGTGAATGGCGGCGCCCTTGAAGGACTTCATCTCGATGCCAGCGCCATGAAGGGCGACGCTGATCTTGATCGCGCATTGGTTTTCGAAGCCCGCTGGGGGTTTTCCTGTCTTCGGGTCTCCTGATTAGCAACGTGCCTCAGCAGTCTCACGCAGTGAGCCAGTGAACTTCTACGCTGGCAGCACCGCTCACGAGGAGACGCTGATGGCGATG
>NZ_SLXD01000015.1 GCF_004340905.1 Rubrivivax gelatinosus | reverse complement strand
GAACGCGGCCTCGCCCAGCTTGCGCACCTGCTGGTAGTTGTAGAGCCGCGTCAGGCCGTCGTGCTCGGACTGCCAGCGGTAGCGCCGGCGCTCGATGAACGCACGCCGCAGCAGGATCGTCAGCAGCATCGCGACCAGCGCCAGCCCGCCCAGGCCGACCCACAGCAGCCACTGCCGGCGCTGCGCCGCGGTGACCTGCAGCGCGGCCACTTCCTTCTCCGCTTTCAGCAGCGCGATCTGCTGCTCCTTCAGCCGGATGTCGAACTGCACCTGCAGATAGGCCAGACGACGCTCGCGGGTCTCGCTCTCGGCCGACGCCGTCGACACGGTCGCCCGCTTGTAGTGCGCCAGCGCTTGGGCAGGGTCGCCGCGCTTCTCGGCCAGGCGTGCCAGGAGTTGTTCGGTCTCCGCGATCATGTCGGGCGCTTTCTGATCGCGGTAGTAGAGCAAGGCGTCGGCCAGCAGGCGGCCGGCGCGGTCGAGGTCGCGACCCGACTCGACGAGGCTGCCGGCAAGTGCCAGCCGCACCCCCCACGCGCCCGGGGCATACCCGGCCCTTGCGAAGTCCGCCAGCGCCTGATCCGCCCAGTTCAGGGCCTGGTCGTAGCGACCCTGCGCGGCCAGCATCTTCGTGACACCCCACTTGCCTTCGGCGGCGAAGATCAGGTCGCCGGCACGCGCGCAGGCATTGATCTGCCGCCAGCGCAGACGTTCGGACTCCTTGTTGCGGCCCGCACTGGCTTCCGCCGTCGCCAGGTGGCTCACGGCGAGGCACTTGGCGCGTTCATCGCTGCCCTTGTCGGCGAGGGCGAGCTCGCGCAACGCGAGTTCACGCGCCTTCTTGGTTTCCCCGACCAGGTTGTGCAGGTAGCTGGCGATGCCCAGCAGACGCGCCGACTGTTGGGGTTCCTCGTCCAGGTAGGCAAGCGCCTCGTCGAGCCAGGTGAACGCCTGCGACCATTGCCCGGCGTTCGCGGCGACATTGATGGCTGTGCCGTAGACACGCATGCGCAGGTCCGCGGCCAGCGGCTCCTGCAACAACGCGCCGAGGCCGGTCGCTGCGCCGGCCACGTCGCCCGACAGCGCCAGCATGCGCAGCCGCACGAACTCCACGCGCTGTCGCTGTTCCCGGCTGAGTGTCTCGAGCCGCGGCGACAGCGTCTGGATCTTCGTGTTGACGTCACGCCAGTTCGCGGAGATGCCCAGCCGCTCGATCTCGGCCACCTGCGGTTCCAGCGCCTGATCAGCAAAGACAGCTCCGGCGAGCGCCAGCAGCAGCGCTGCGATGGGGCTGTATCGGCGCATGCCCGAGTACTGCGCCCGAGACCGCCCGCTAGTCGTAGGCCTGGATGGTGTGCTGGGTCGAGAACTGTCCGTCCTGCAGCCCGGTGAGGCGCTTGATCGCCTCGTAGTCCTTCGCCAGCAGCGCCGCGCTCTCCTCGGCGGACAGCCCGATACGGCGGATCACCGCTTGCGGATCCTGCTCGTATTCGCTGTTCAGCGCGGCGTCGCTTGCGAGTTTTTGCATCAGGTCAAGCAGCTTCGACATGTTTATCTCTTGGTAATGGGACACAGTCGGCAGTGGTTTGCCGGATCGGCGTGCCCCGTGTTGCAAGCACAAACAGAACGGATTTTCAGTATAGGGGTCGAGGCCGCACCGGCCCGTGACGCGCGCCACATCCTGGGCGGCTTGCACAACGGGGACGCCTTCTTGCGCGGCCTCGAGTCAGCCGAACGGCGCGTGACGACCCGTCGCTGGTGCAAGCGCAGGGCGCGTGGCGCCCCTGAGGCCATGGCGGCTGACACAGGAGCGACATACACGCTGGCCACAATGCCGGCATCGGCGTGCGAAACCGGTCGCAACACTGGGCGACTAACGGGAACCCGTCACCCGGCATGGCCGATGCCAACACCGACGCCCCGCCGCATCCCGCGGCGGGGCGTTTTCACGAGATGGCCGCGGTTTCGGCGTGCTGCGCCGGCCGTGGTCGCACCGGGGTCCAGCCTTGCCGTCGTCCCGCCATCTCCTGCCGCGTGCCGTCGCGGCGATCCTCTGCCTCGTGCCCCTGCTGGCCGCGGCCCACACCGGCGACGGCGTCGTCGGCGGTTTCACCTCGGGTTTCCTGCACCCGCTGATGGGCTGGGACCACGTCGCGGCGATGGTCGCCGTGGGCCTGTGGGGCGCCTTCCTCGGCCGGCCGGCGATCTGGGTGCTGCCGGTCGTGTTTCCGCTGGTGATGACGCTGGGCGGCGCGCTCGGCGTGGCCGGCGTGCCGCTGCCGGGCGTCGAGATCGGCATCGCGCTGTCGGCGGTGCTGCTGGGAGGGGCGGTGGCCTTTGCCGCGCGGCCGGCGCTGTGGGTCGCGGCGGTGCTGGTCGGCGCCTTTGCCGTCTTCCACGGCCATGCCCACGGCACCGAGCTGCCCGGCGCCGCCGACCCGGTGGCCTACAGCCTGGGTTTCGTCGTCGCCACCGGGCTGCTGCATCTGGCCGGCATCGCGCTGGGCGAGACCGTGCGCTGGCCGCAGGGCCGCCTGGTCGTGCGCAGCGCCGGCGCGCTGATCGCCGTGGCCGGGGTCGTCTTCTTCGGCCGCGCCCTGTGATGCGCGGACGACGGGCTGCCGCCGCGACGCTCGCCCTGCCGCTGCCGGCCCTCGCGCACGGCGCCGTCAAGGCAGTCGACGCCTTCTACGACGGCGCGCTGCATCTGCTGCTGACGCCGGCGGCCGCGATCGCGCTGCTGGCGCTGGGCCTGGCACTGGGCCAGCGCGGGCTGCAGGCGGCGCGCCCGGCGCTGGCTGCGCTGGCGCTGGCGCTGGCGGCCGGGCTGCTGGCCGGCGCCGCGCCGGGCCCGGCGATCGCGCGTGAACTCCTGCTCGTGCTGGCCGTGCTGACGGGCCTGTCGGTCGTGCTGCACCGGCCCTGGCCGCCGCTGGCGCTGGTGCCGATGGCAGCGCTCGTGGGTGCCGCGGCCGGCTGGGTGAGTGCGCCAGGCCCGGCGGTCGGCGCCGTGCGCGCCGGCAGTCTGCTGGGCGCCTTCGTCGCCGCGCTGCTGCTGGCGGCCTGCGCTGCCGGCCTGGTGCAGCAGGCACGCCCGGCCTGGGCACGCATCGGCGTGCGTGTCGCCGGCTCCTGGCTGACGGCCAGCGCGGTGATGGTGCTGATGCTGGTCGTGGTGCGCGGCTGACGCTCGGCGCAGCCGTCGTCCTGGCGATGGCGCTGGCCGGCACGCGGGAAGTCGATCCGGCAGCCGAGCAACCGGTGACGACACCGTTGCGGTGGCCGCTGGGTGCCGGCATGCTGCTGGCCGTCGTGCTGCACCTGCTGCTGCGTTGGCGTGCAGGACGCGAACCCGGGAGATCCGAACCGTGAAGACCGCCGTGCTCGTCGTCGACGTCCAGACCCTGCTGTGCCTTGGCCCCTGGGCGGTGCACGAGGCCGAGGCGGTCATCGCCCGCATCAACGCCGTCACCGCCGCGGCGCGCGCCGCCGGCGCTGCCGTGGTGCTGGTGCAGCACGAGGGTGACGAGCCGCTGCGCCGCGGAACGCCCGGCTGGCAGCTCGACGACCGGCTCGAGGTCCAGCCCGCCGACCTGCGCCTGGGCAAGACCGCCTGCGACGCCTTCCACGACACCGGGCTGCACGAGCTGCTGCAGGCCAACGGCGTGCGCGAACTCGTCGTCTGCGGCTTCCAGACCGAGTTCTGCATCGACTCGACGGTGCGCGGCGCGCTCGCCCACGGCTACCCGGTCACGCTGGTCGCCGACGGCCACTCGACGCTGGACAACGCCGTGCTCGCGGCGCCGCAGATCGTCGCCCACCACAACACGACGCTGGCCTCGATCGACAGCTACGGGCCGCGTGTGCGCTGCGTGCCGGCGGCCGAGATCGGCTTCGAGGCCGCCTGATCAGGCGGCGACGATCTTCACGATGCGCGCGCAGGCCCACCAGGCGGCGACGCTGCCCATCGCGTAGAGCGCCGGCACCCGCGTGCGCGCGAAGCCCGGCCAGGGTGCGAGCGCACGGCAGACGGCCCAGGCGGCGGCGATGACCAGCAGCTGGCCGATCTCGACGCCGACGTTGAAGCCCACCAGCGCCGTCAGCAGATGGTTCTCGGGCAGGCCGAACTGGCGCAGCGCGCCGGCGAAGCCCAGCCCGTGCACCAGGCCGAAGCCGAAGGCCACCAGCGCCGGCCAGCGCCGCGACAGCGTGTCCTCGCGGCGCAGCGCCTCGGCGGCGACGAGCACGATCGACAGCGCGATCGTCGCCTCCACCGGCGGCGGCCGTAGCGACAGCCAGCCGAACGCGCTCAAGGCCAGCGTCAGGCTGTGCGCGACGGTGAAGGCGGTGACGGTCCAGACCAGCCGGCGGTTGAAGCCGACCAGGAACAGCAGCCCGGCGACGAACATCAGGTGGTCGGTGCCGGTCAGGATGTGCTGCACGCCCAGGCCGACGTAGGCCTGGGCGATCTCGGCGAAGCCGCGACTGTCCTCGGCGCTGCCGAAGACCTGCACCTCGGGCTGGGCCGCGGTCAGCGTCGCGACGCGCGAGCCGCCGTCGCGCCAGAACATCTTGACGATGACCGCCGAGTAGCGTTTGCCGACGCCGTCGACCGCCAGCCGGCCCTTCAGCCCGGCGTCGCCGCAGCGCAGCAGGTTGCCCTCGGCCGAACACGGCGCCGGCCAGCGCGGCACGAGGTCGCTGCCGACCGGGCGCGCGGTGGCCGTCCACTGCCAGAGGAACTCGCCCGGCGCGGTCTCCCGCAGTTCCATCTCGGCGATGCTCATCTCGTGTGCCGCGGCGGCGCCGGCGACGAGCGCCAGCCAGGCCAGCAGCAGCCAGCGCAGCACGCGCCTCATCGCGCCGTCTCCTCGACGCGCACGTGGTACTTCCTGGCCAGTTCGCGCACGGCGGCGGTGCGGCGCTCGGCCATCACGGTGTCGGTCCAGTCCTGCAGCAGCATGCCCTGCAGCGCCTCGAACTGCGCCGGCCGGCCCGGCGACGAGCCGTCGACGCGGATCGCGTGCCAGCCGTCCTGGGCGCGCAGCGCGCGCCATTCGCCGGGCGTGGCCTCGGCCAGCGCGGTGGCGAAGTCCTCGCCGTAGCTGGGCACCAGGCTGGCCTGCGGCCGGCCCTTGAAGACGCGCAGTCCGGCGTCGATCTCGCCCGGCGCGCCGTGGTTCAGGCGCTCGACGAGCGCGCGCACCGCGCTCTCGCTCGCCTCGCCGGCGAGCACGGCTTCCTGGAAGTCCAAACGCGGCGGTTCGTCGTACTTGGCGCGGTGGGCCTCGAACCAGGCGCGCAGCGTCTTCTCGTCGGCCGCCGGCGGCTTCAGATTCGCGTCGACGACCGACAGCGCCTTGAAGATCACGCGTTCGCGGATCGCGGCGTCGCCGCGGTCGACCTGCAGCGCCAGGCCTTCGCGGTAGAGCACCTCGTTGTCGACCCAGACCTGGCGCAACGCGGCCAGTTCCTTGGCGTCGGGGTCGCGCCCGCGCGAGCCGCGGAACAGCTCGCGCGCCTTGTCGTCGACCTCGGCGCCGACGACGATCGTGCGCGGGTCGTCGCTGGCGCCGACGATCCAGTGGTCGACGGCGAACAGCGCGACGCCGGCGATCGCGAAGTGCAGCAGCGGCTCGCGCAGCCAGCGCGGCAGCGGCCGGCGCGCCGCCGGGGTGGAGGAGGGCGCCGCGGCGGCGCCCGGCGGGGATGTCAGCTCGTTGGACATGCACGGTGCGGCGCACGGGCGCCGCCGAAAAGGAGAACGCGGGAACGCGAAAAGGCGCCGCGCGCGATGCGCGGCGCCCTCGGGGGCCAGGGCCGGGGCGATTACTTGACGCCCGCGACGCGCGTGCCGCCGCTGACCTCGATGAAGATCGGGTTGCTGTAGAACCACAGGTCCGACCAGGCCGCGACGTCGTAGGCGAGGTACTTGACGCCGCCCACCGTCGGCAGGTGGTTCGGGCAGCCGTCGATCGCCGCGCCGCTGTAGGTCGTGCCGTTCTCCGGCACGTTGCTGCCGGTGACGGTGCAGGGGATCTTCAGGTTCGCGGTGTTGCTGGCGTTGGTGTAGAGGTCGGCCATCGGGTTGCCGTTGGCGTCGGTCTCCCAGGGCACGCCGGCCGGCAGGTTGCTGCCGCGCAGGCGCAGGTACTGCGAGCCCGAGACCGCCGGGATGCGGAAGGTCATGCGCTTGTATTGCGTGTCGGTGCGCAGCGTCTTCCAGGTCGCGGCGTTGAAGGTCTTCAGCACCGAGGCCGTCGTGTTCTTCGCCGCCGCCGGCACCGTGTCCATCGACGGGTTGGCCAGCCAGGTGTTGGGCCAGGCGCCGGCGTAGTCGGCGGCGCCGACCTGGCGGTAGCCGCTGACCATGCCGCCAATGACGTCGACGTGGTCGAGCACCGGCTGGTTCAGCGGCTGGCTGATGTTGACCTGGGCCAGCGACGGGTTGGCGAAGGTGTAGGGCGAGTAGTTCGTGCCCGAGGGGTCGCGCACGACCACCGAGACGACGATGTCCGCGCCCGGGCGCACGACGAGCTTCTCGCCCATCGTCGCGCAGCCCTGCATCTCGAGGTCGGTGTTGCCGCGTGCGGCCGACAGCGCCAGCGCCTCGACGATGTCCTCGCGGCGGTCCTGGTTGCCGCGGTACTGCACGCAGGCGACGAAAGCCAGGCGGTCGATCAGCTGGCCGGTGGAGGTGAAGCTGTTGCCGCTGCGCAGGCCGTCGACGATGGTCTGCGGGCGCACCTTCTGGTCGCTGCCCGGGCGCACCATCACGTGGTCACGCTGGTACTCGCCGGGGAAGAAGTCCTGCGTCGAGCGGCGGTCGTCGGGGCCGAAGCTGCCGCGGTTGTGCCAGTCGGAGCTGGCGAAGAACCACCAGTTGCGGCCTTCGCCGAGCAGCGAGTCCCAGACGCCGCCGACCACGGCGCCGTAGACGCCGGTGCCGCCCCAGGTGGTGCCACCGGCGGAGTCGACCTTCACGCCGGCGATCGTGTTGCGGTTGGGCGAGTACTCGCCGCGGTTGTCCGAGGCGTGGTGGCCCGGCTGGGTCTCGAAGCCGAAGGCGATCGTCGGGCCGGCGTTGTTCAGGTTGCGCAGGTGTTCGACGTTGAAGCCGTTGTTGCCGTCCGGGTTGAACGGGCCGGCACGCTCCAGGTGGGCGGGAACGTAATAGGCGCCGTCGACGTGCTTCTGCGCCAGCCACTTGATGGCCTCGACGGTCTTGGCGTGGCCGCGCTCGCCGGCACCGGTGCCGCTGGCCGGCATCAGCTTGGCGGCGGTAGCGTTCCAGCTCGGGTCGGCCGAGTTCAGGCTGCCCGGGACCGAGCAGTCCCAGTTGTTGCCCGTCGTGCCGCCGACGCTGGTGTTGCCGCGGCTGGTGTCGCTGTCGGCGCGGTCGAAGCAGTACTCCCACTGCGACAGCGCACTGGCATTGCCCAGCGCGGTGTAGCCGGCGCTGGTCGGCAGCTTGGCCGTGTCCAGCGACTTGGGCATCTGGCCGGTAATCACCGACATCGACGAGTGCTCGTGGCCGGCGACCACCGACTCCAGGCCCAGGAACATCGGCTTGTTCTTGTAGGCCGCCAGATACTCCAGCAGCGGGTACTGGAACTCCTGCAGCGACTGCCAGCGCCACATGTTCTGGCTGGGCGCGGTGCCCGAGACCAGGCCCTTGGGCTGCACGGCCGGGTTGGTGTTCTGCCAGGTCGTCGTCGGGCCCTGCACGGTGCTGCCGTCGGCGGAGCTGACCAGCGGGTAGGCGGGCGTGGCCAGCGAAGAGTCCTCGGCCAGCGTGCAGTTGCGGTTGCCGTTGCCGCCGTGGCCGGCCTGAACGAACCAGTCCAGGCCCCAGGGCGTGTCGGTCTTGTCGGTGGACTTCTTCACCAGCTTCTGCATCGAGATCGAACCGTCCGAGCAGGTGGTGTGGTTGTGGAAATCGCCGGTCACGTACTGGCCGGCGCCCTTGGCGGCGCGGGCCAGATCCGGCGCGCTGACGAGCACCGTCGTGCCGAGCGCCGCGAGAGCGGCGAGGGCGAGCGGGCTGCGGACGAAATGACGTTTCATCGCGGGACTCCTGAGGTCTTTCTCGGTGGAGCGCTGCGTGGCGGGCGCGACGGGCACCCTCCCTCCCGCAGTCGCCGGCCGATGCTAGGAACCGGGCATGAAGCGTCCGTGACGCTTTCGTGGCGGCGGCGGCCGCCGTGGCGCGCACCGGGCCGGTGCGGCGCGCGGCGCTCTAGAAGAAGCGGCCGTAGTCGACGTTGAGCGTCGCGGCCACCGGGCCGCCGCGTTCGAACACCAGTTCGAGGGGGTAGCTGCGTGCGATCTCCAGCGGGTGGCGCAGGCCGACGAGGCGCAGCGTCGGGCCGCCGTCACCGAACACCGTCTCGCGGCCGGCGAGGATCGCCACGTCGACGCCGTCGGCGCCGTCCACGCGGGCGCCGGTGGCCACCGGCGAGCGCACGCCGACCAGGCGGTCGTCGCAGGTGACTTCGTCGATCTTCAGGCTGACGATGCAGGAGTCGGCGTCGGGCGCGGTGGCGCGCGTCCACGGGTGCGTGACGCGCAGCGTCGTGGCGAAGAACTCGCAGGCGTGGGCGCGCGGCGCGACGGCGGCGGCGCACAGCAGCAGGCCGGACTGGATCAGGGCGCGGCGGGACGGGGAGGGCATCGGGGACTCCGGCATGAGGTGCACGCGCGATGCTCGCCGCGCACGATGAAGCCGGCGTGACAGCCGCACGTTGTCATCAAGGCGTCGCCGCCCCGGCCTATCGTCTGCGCCCCGATGGCACCGCTGACCCTCCCCGGCCGCAGCGCGCGGCGGCTCGGCGTCGGCGCGCCGGCGGCGCTGGCGTTGATGCTCGCTTCGGGCTTCTCCGGGCTGGGGCTGCAGATCGTCTGGACGCGCCAGGGCGCGCTCTGGCTGGGCCACGAGACGGCGGCGGTGCTGGCCGTCGTCGCCGCCTTCTTCGCCGGGCTGGCGCTGGGAGCGTCGACGCTGGGTGCGTGGCTGGAGCGTGGCGCCCGTCCGGCGCTGGGCTATGCGTTGTGCGAGGCCGTGATCGGGCTCTGGGGCCTGGTCCTGGCCGCCTTCGGCGCCCAGGCCGGCGGCTGGCTGGCGGCGCTGGCCGGCCCGGCGCCCGCGCCGGCCTGGCAATGGACGGTGGCCTTCGCGGCGACCTTCGTGCTGCTGCTGCCGGCCACCGCGGCGATGGGCGCCACCCTGCCGGCGCTGCAGCGGGCGCTGGCCGGGCGGCCCGGCGGCTCGGTCGCGGCGCTGTACGCGGCCAACACGGCCGGCGCGGTGCTCGGCGTGCTGGTGCTCGCGTTCTGGCTCGTGCCCTCGCTGGGGCTGCTGCGCAGCGCGGCGCTCTGCGCGGCGCTGAACCTGGGTTGCGCGCTGCTGGCGCTGCCGGTGCTCGGCGCCGGTTCACCGCCGCCGCAGCCGCGGCGCGACCCGCAGGCCGCGGCGACCCTGCTGCCGCGGCTGGCGGCCACCGGGCTGCTGGGCATCGGCTACGAGGTCGTCGTCGTGCGCGTGCTCGGCCAGGTGGCCGAGGACACGGTCTACACCTTCGCGCTGCTGCTGGCCGTTTACCTCGTCGGCAGCGCCGCGGGCGCCGCCTGGCAGGCGCGGTGGCCGGCGGGCAGCGTCGACGGCCTGCTGCGCGCGCTGGCTGCGGCCTGCCTGGCCGGCGGCGCCAGCCTGTGGTTCGCGCCGGAGCTCAAGGCCGCGGTGCTGGCCAGTACCGGCGGCGGTTACGCCGCGGCGCTGGCGGCCGAAGCGGTGCTGGCGCTGGCCGCCTTCTTCGCGCCCACCGTGCTGATGGGCGCGCTGTTCGCCCGCCTGGCCGAGCACGGCGTCGCCGCCGGGCTGGGTTTGGGCCGTCTGCTGGGGCTCAACACGCTGGGCGCGGCGGCGGCGCCGCTGGCCTTCGGTGTCGGCCTGCTGCCGGCGGTGGGCGCCAAGGTGGCGATCGTCGCCATCGCCGCGGGTTACCTGGCGCTGGGCTCGGCCGCGTCGCTGCGCTCGCGCCGCAGCTGGGCGGTCGGCGCGGCCGCGGGCGGCATGGCGCTCGTGGCCCCGGCGCTGGTCTTCGTCGACCTGCCGCCCGGCGGGCGGCTGCTGCAGCTGCACGAAGGCGCGATGGCCAGCGTCAGCGTCGTCGAGGACGCCAGCGGCAGCGCCTGGCTGAAGATCGACAACCGTGCCCCTGAAGGCAGCAGCGCCACGCGCTGGGCCGACGCGCGCCAGGCCTGGCTGCCGTTGCTGCTGCACCCGGACCCGCGGCACGTGCTGTTCCTCGGGCTGGGCACCGGCGTCACCGCGGCCTCGGCGGCCGAGGATCCCCGGCTGAGCGTCGATGCCGTCGAACTGGTGCCCGAAGTCGCGGCGCTGTCGCCGCGTTTCACTGCCGGCTTCGCGACCGCAGACCGCCTGCACCTCGTGGTGGCCGACGCCCGCCGCCACGTGCGCGCCAGCGATCGGCTCTACGAACTCGTCGTCGCCGACAACGTGCACCCGGCGCGCAGCGGCTCGGGCAGCCTGCTGACCGTGGAGCATTTCGCCGCGGTGCACGCGCGCCTGGCCGCGGGCGGCCTGTTCTGCCAGTGGCTGCCGCTGCACCAGATGGACCTGGAGAGCCTGCGCAGCGTCGTGCGCGCCTTCCGCGAGGTCTGGCCCGGCGCGGTGGCGGTGCTGGCGACGAACAGCCTGGACACGCCGGTCGTCGGCCTGATCGGCCGCGCCGGCGGCATGCGGCTGACGCCCGAGGCGCTGCGCGAGCGCCTGCGTGGCGCGCCGCAGGCCGCGCGCTGGGGTCTGGACGACGAGTTCGCGCTGCTGGGCAGCGTCATCGCCGGCCCGCGAGCGCTGGCGCGTTTCGCGGCCGACGCGCCGCTGAACACCGACGACCGCCCGGTCGTCGCCTACCGCGCCCCGCGCCTGACCTACGCCCCGGACTCGCGCCCGCGCGATCGCCTGCTGGCCTTGCTGGGCGCGCTGGACGTGGCCGCGGACGAACTGCCGGCCGACCCCGGTGCGCTGGCGCCACGGCTGGCCGCGTATCGCCAGGCACGCGACCTGTTCCTGGCCGCCGGGCGCGACGTCGTGCCCAGCGCCGATCCGCGCCGCATGCTGGCCCAGGTGCAGGCACCGCTGCTCGCGGCGCTGCGCCTGAGCCCCGACTTCCGCCCGGCCTACGAGCCGCTGGTGGCGATGGCGGCGGCGCTGGCGGCGCGCGACAGGCCGGCGGCGCGGTCCCTGCTGGCCGAACTGCACATGCTGCAGCCGGCCTGGCCCGAGGCGGGCCGTGTGCTGGAGGAACTGCGCTGACGCCGTGGCCGGCGCTGCGCGTCGGCTCCCGGGCCGCTCAGCCCCGCTTGTCCATCCACTTCAGCAGCAGCCGGTACAGCGTTCCCGGATCCACCGGCTTGCTGATGAAGTCGTCCATGCCGGCGGCCCGGCAGCGCGCCTTGTCCTCGGCGAAGGCGTTGGCGGTCATCGCGATGATCGGCAGGCCGGCCGACGGGCGCTGCTGGCGGATCGCGCGGCAGGCGTCCAGCCCGTCCAGGCCCGGCATCTGCATGTCCATCAGCACCAGCCGGTAGTCGTGCTGCAGCGCCATGTCGACGGCGCAGATGCCGTCGCTGGCGACGTCGACCACCAGGCCCACCTCGTCCAGCAGGGCCTGCGCGACCTCGGCGTTGACCGGGTTGTCCTCGGCCAGCAGCACGCGGGCGCCGGCGTGGCGGCGGCGCAGCGTCTGCTCGGCGTCGGCAGACGGTCCCTGCAGCAGCGTGGCGTGGGCCGACGGGTCGCGGCGCAGCCGGGCCGTGAACCAGAAGGTGCTGCCGGCTCCCGGCTCGCTGGTCGCGCCGGCGTCGCCACCCATCAGCTCGGCCAGCCGGCGCGTGATGGCCAGCCCGAGCCCGGTGCCGCCGGCGCTGCGCGTCGTGGAGCGGTCGGCCTGCTCGAAGGCCTCGAACAGCCGCGGCAGATCGTCGGCGGCCACGCCGATGCCGGTGTCCTGCACCTCGAAGCGCAGCAGCACGCCGTGCTCGTCCTGTTCCAGCAGCCGCACCCGGATCGTCACGCTGCCGCTCTCGGTGAACTTGACGGCGTTGTTGGCATAGTTCAGCAGCGCCTGCTGCAGCCGCGTCGGGTCGCCGACGAGGTCTCGCGGCATCGGGTCCACGGCACTCGCCAGCTGCAGGTGCCTGGCCTCGGCACGTTCCTCCACCATCGACATCACGTCGGCCACGGTGGTCTCCACACGCAGCGGCAGCGCCTCGAGCACCATCTTGCCGGCCTCGATCTTGGACAGGTCGAGCACGGCGTTGAGCACCTCCAGCAGGTGCCGGGCGGCGGTCTCGAGCTTGGACAGCCGGTCCAGCTGGCGCACGCTCAGATCCTCGCGCCGGATCAGGTGCGCCATGCCGATCATCGCGTTGAGCGGCGTGCGGATCTCGTGGCTCATGTTGGCCAGGAAGGCGCTCTTGGCCAGGTTGGCGGCTTCGGCGCGCCGGCTGGCCTCGGCCAGCTGGCGGGTGCGCCGCTCCACGGTGTCCTCCAGCTGCCGGCGGTGCTCGGCCAGCGCCTGCTGCGCCTGCAGCCGCTCGGTCACGTCCATCGCCACGCCGTCCCAGAAGGTGGCGCCGTCGGGGCGGCGCTGCGGACGCGAGCGCACGTCCAGCCAGCGCAGCCGGCCGTCGGCAAGCTGGAAGCACAGCGTGGCGTGGAAGTCGCTCAGGCCGGCGGCGCTGCGCGCCTCGTCGGCCAGGTAGCGCTCGCGCGCCTCGGGCGTGAGCAGCGCGAACAGCGGCCCGGCGTCGACCATCACCTCGGCCGCGCGCAGCCCCAGCGTGCCCTCGACGCCGCTGCTGACGTGGTCGAAACGTCTGCGGCCGTCGATGAGCTCGTAGCGGTAGATGAAGCCGGCGGGCAGGTTGTCGCCCATCGAGCGCAGCTGCTGCTCGCTGCCGCCCAGCTCCCATTCGATGCGCTGCGAGTTCATGCTGATCAGCGTCAGCGTGACCAGCTGCACCGACAGGATCTGCGCCAGCGCGTAGATGCCGCCGAAGCCCTTGATGGCCTCGAACGCGGTGCTGACGTCGCCCAGCTCCTGGCCGGCGCGCACCAGCGTGATCAGCGCGAACAGCGTCAGCCACAGCGCGAGCAGCAGGTCGTTGGAGCCGAAGTGGGGCGGGCGCCGGCGCAGCGTGACGGCGACGGTCGCCAGGCTCAGCGTGCAGGAGAACAGGCAGTAGCAGACGATGCGATCGGACAGCCGGGCGGCGTCGAGGCTGAGCCAGCCGAAGCTGCCCAGGAAGAGCAGCGCCAGCACCGCCTCCAGCCAGGCGCCCACGCGCAGGCCGCGGAACACCAGCATGCCGCGCAGGATCAGCGCGTGACCGGCCAGCAGCAGGCCGTTGCGCGCCACGCGCGCGGCCCAGCCCGGCGGCAGCACGTCGGGGATCAGCAGCGCCGTGCCCAGCGCCAGGCAGGCGATGCCGCAGGTCCAGAAACCGAAGCCCGGGTAGGTCCTGCGCGTGCGCAGCACCACGCCCATCACCAGGGCGGCAGCCGAGGACAGCAACGCGTTGGCGGTCAGCAGGGTCGCGGCGTCCATCGCCCCATCGTAGCCACCCCGGGCCGCCGTGAGGCGGCCGCCCCTCGGTCAGGGTGACGACGCGTGCGCCCGGGGGCTCAGGCCCAGGCCTTCAGCGCCCGCAGCAGCGGCCGCTTCTTGTCCTGGTGCGCCTGCATGCGGCGCAGGATGTCGTCCAGCGTGCGGATGGCCTCGACGACGTAGGGGCCCTTGTTGAGCATCACGCATTCGGCGCGGCCGGCCATCGCCGCGTCGGTGATCTCGGCGCGGCTGGGCTGGCCGGTCTTGGCCAGGCCCTCGAGCACCTGCGTGGCCCAGACCACCGGCAGGTGCGCGGCCTCGCAGGCCCAGAGGATCTCCTCCTGCACCTCGGCCAGGCGCTCGAAGCCGCACTCCACCGCCAGGTCGCCGCGCGCGATCATCACCCCGGCCGCGGGGCCTGCCATCGCCGCCAGCAGGATCTCGGGCAGGGCCTCGAAGCCCCGCCGGGTCTCCACCTTGAGCATCAGCGCCGGGGACGGCCCGGGCAGGGCGGCGAGCGCCGCGCGCAGCGCCTGCACGTCGGCGGCCGACTGGGTGAACGACAGCCCGACGAGGTCGGCGTGCGCGGCGACCGTCGGCAGGTCGCTCAGGTCCTGGGCGGTGAGGGCCGGCAGGTCGAGTTCGGTGTCGGGCAGGTTGATGCCCTTGTCGGCGCCGAGCTTCTGGCCGCCCTCGCGCGCGTGGGTGATCTCGACTTCCACCTTGCGCGTGCCGCCGCGGCGCACGACGCCGCCCAGGTGGCCGTCGTCGAACCAGACGCGGTCGCCCTTGCGCACCTGGGCCAGCGCCTGCGCCAGCGTGCAGCCGATGGCCGGCAGCGCGGCCGCCGGGTCGGCCGGGTGGCCCTCGCGCTCGGGCAGCAGCGCGAGCCGCGTGCCGCGGTGAAGCAGCAGCGCGCCAGGCGTGTGCGGCAGCGCCTGCAGCCTCGCGCCGTGCGGGTCGCCTGCGCGCCGGATCTCGGTCGTGTCGCCCAGCCACAGGCTGCGGCGGCATTCCAGCAGCACGCCGCCGCTGCGCCGTTCGGCCACGCGCAGGCGGCGGTGCCGCCCGCGGGTGTCCACGAGTTCGACGCGGTCGCCCGCGTCCAGCAGTTCGAGCCAGTCGCCTTCGACGGCCAGCGTGATCTCGGCGCCGGCAATCCCGGCGGTGCCGGCGCCGGCGCGCAGCCCCAGGCGCGCCGGCTGCACGACGCGGCCCAGCGCGTCGCGCAGGGGCTTCAGGTGCACCACTGCCGGCCCCGGCCGCAGCGCGCCGGTGCGCAGCTTCGGGCCGCCCAGGTCCATCAGCACACGCACCGGGCGGCCGCATTGCCGGGCGTGGTGGCGCACGCGGGCGGCCATCTCGACCCAGGCCGCGGCGTCGTCGTGGGCGCAGTTGATGCGGGCGATGTCCATGCCTGCGGCCACCAGCGCGGCCACCAGCGCATCGTCGTGCGCCGCCTCGCCCGGCAGGGTGACCATGATGCGCGCGCTGCGCTCGGCCGGCGCCGCCCCCAGCAGCGCCTCGGTGTGCCGGGCCAGCAGCCGTGCGCCCTGGCTCAGGCCGGTCGGCTCGGGCCGTGTCGGTGCGCGCCCTTCCTGGCCGACGAGCCGGCGCAGGATGCCCAGCACCTGGTCCAGGTTGGCCAGCACGTGGGTCTCGGCGCGCCCGAGCGAGGACAGGCCGATGGCCGCCAGCCGCTCCTGCACGCGGCGCAGGTCGTAGCGTCGCAGCGCCAGGTAGTGCGCGAGATTGATGGCGCTGTCCCGGAACGAGGCGTCGACGGCGGCGAGCCGCGGCGCCAGCCGCGCCTCGTGCTCGATCATCGATTCGCGCAGCACCTGCAGTTCGGCGATCAGCGCCTCGCAGCTGGCGTGGTCCCAGGGCCCGGTCGCAGGGCTTGCGGCGGGGCGGGTGGTGGTGGTTCGGTCCATCGGTCGGTGTTCTCCCTTGGGGGCACTCTGCGCGCGCCGCGTGGCGTTTTCGTGACCGTCACCTCGGCGTCACGGCCCGGCCCCAGGATGCGGGGCATGACGACGATCGACCTCGTCTACTTCAACGCCGGCGGCGGCCATCGGGCCGCGGTGCAGGCGCTGCAGGAGACGGCGAAGGAGCAGGGCCGGCCGTGGACGCTGCGCCCGGTGAACCTGGTGCGCGTGCTGGACCCGGGCGCGAGCTTCCAGCGCCTGACCGGCTTCGAGCCCGAGGACTACTACAACCTGCGCCTGCGCCGCGGCTGGACCGCCGGGCTGGCGCACGAGCTCAAGCTGCTGCAGGGGCTGATTCGCCTGGCGCACCGGCCGATGCTCGCGGCGCTGCGCCGCCACTGGCTTCAGAGCCGTCCCGACCTGGTGGTCTCGGTCGTGCCCAACTTCAACCGTGTGCTCGCCGAGTCGGTGCAGGCGGCCTGGCAGGGCCTGCCCTTCGCCACCGTGATGACCGACCTGGCCGACCACCCGCCGCGGTTCTGGATCGAGCCGCGTGTCGAGCAGCACCTGGTCTGCGGCACCCCGCGGGCGGCCGAGCAGGCGCGTGCCGCCGGCGTGCCGGCGTCGCGGCTGCACCACGTCTCGGGCATGGTGCTGCGCCCGGCCTTCCACCGTCCGGCCACCGGCGACCGGCGCGCCGACCGCGCCGCGCTCGGCCTGGACCCCGACCGGCCGGTGGCCGCGGTGATGTTCGGCGGCCACGGCTCGCGCCAGATGCTGAAGATCGCGCGCGCGCTGGGCGAGGTGCAACTGGTGCTGCTGTGCGGCCACAACGCCGCGCTGCAGGCCGAGCTGGCGGCAATGCGGCGCGCGGCACCGCACGTCGCGCTGGGTTTCACGCAGAACGTGCCGCGTGTGCTGCAGCTGGCCGACGTCTTCGTCGGCAAGCCGGGCCCGGGGTCGATCAGCGAGGCGGTGCAGCTCGGCCTGCCGGTGCTGACGCTGGAGAACGGCTCGACGCTGCCGCAGGAGCGCTACAACGTCCAGTGGCTGCGTGAACTGGGCCTGGGACTGGCGGTGGGCTCGGTGCGCGAGCTGCCGGCCGCGATGGCCGAACTGCTGCAGCGCCTGCCGCAGTACCAGGCGCGGGTGCGCTGGGTCGACAACCGCGCGGCGGCCGAGGTGCTGGAGGTCTTCGACGAACTGCTGCGCGGCCGCAGCGCTCCGTCGCGGCACGGCCTGGGCGAGGCCGAGGCCGTGGCGGCCTGAGCGCCGCAGGGCGCCGCTTCAGGCCACCGGCTCGGCCTCCGGCAGGGACTCGGCCGCTGCCGGCATCGCCGCCACCGGCAGGGTGCGCCGCCCGCCGCGCACGATCTCCAGCCGGCCGTCGGCGTGTTCGACGAGGGCCGTCAGGCTCTCGACCCAGTCGCCGTCGTTGCAGTAGAGAACGCCGTCGATCGTGCGGATCTCGGCGTGGTGGATGTGGCCGCAGACGACGCCGTGCGCGCCGCGGCGGCGCGCCTCGTGCGCGAGCACGGTCTCGAAGTCGTCGATGTAGCTGACGGCGCGTTTGACCTTGTGTTTCAGGTAGCCCGACAGGCTCCAGTACGGCAGGCCGAAGTGCGAGCGCGCGCGGTTGAACCAGCGGTTGAGCTCCAGCGCCAGCGTGTAGGCGGCGTCGCCGACGTGCGCCAGCCAGCGCGCGTGCTGCACGATGCCGTCGAACAGGTCGCCGTGCGTCACCCAGAGCACGCGGCCGTCGGCGGTCTCGTGCAGGCATTCCTCCAGCACCTCGACGCCGCCGAAGTTCAGCTCGGCGTAGCGGCGCGCGAAGCCGTCGTGGTTGCCGGGCACGAAGACGACACGCGTGCCCTTGCGCGCCTTGCGCAGGATCTTCTGCACGACGTCGTTGTGCGCCTGCGGCCAGTACCAGCTGCGTTTGAGCTGCCAGCCGTCGACGATGTCGCCGACGAGGTACAGCGTGTCGCACTCCAGGTCGCGCAGGAAGGCCAGCAGCGCCTGCGCCTGACAGCCGGGCGTGCCGAGGTGGATGTCGGAGATCCAGGCCGTGCGCACCCGCAGCGGCGCGCCGTCCGCGGCGCCGTCTCGGGCGTCGGGCGGGGAGGGAGGCGCCGTCTGCATGGACCGGCATCGTCGCCGGCCGGCGTGACGCGGTGGTGACGGTCGGTGCACCGTGCCGCCTTCGGCTTCGGCGGTCCGCGGCCGCAGCACCGGCGGCGTGCGCAAGTCTCGCGGCCGCTCGCAGGGGCGCCGCCGCTCAGATGGGTGTAGCCGTAGAGGCCGGCGGGCACGTTCAGCGGCGCAGCGCGACCAGGCCGCCCAGCGCCAGCCCGACGGCGAAGCTGCCGTAGACCAGCGACAGGCTGGGGCGCGAGAGCCGGTGCTCGAATCCCGGCGTCAGCCGCCGCGGCACCAGCTGCAGGTCGACGACGGCGGCCATCGCGGTGACGGCGGCGGCGTCAGCCATCGCGTTGAGCGGCGTCGGCCGGCGGCGGCGGGCGCGGATCAGGTCATAGACCGCGGCCCACAGCATCGACGATGCGACGTGGATCACGGTGCCGGTGGCGGCGTGGCGCAGCGAGGGCCCGTCCGCGTGCAGCGCGCGGCGCGGCCAGAGCCAGTGGCTGATCGCGTTCAGCGGCGCCGCCGGCGTGCTGTCCCGGCGGCCGCGCCAGACCAGTGCCACGGTCGACAGGGCGGCGGCCAGCAGGCCGTCGGTGAGGGTGTCGCGCGCATGGCTGCGCGGCGCCAGCGAGATCGTCGTTGTCATCGGTCGCTCCGTCGCCGTTTGCCCGGGGCGGCGGTATGCCGATTGCCCGGCCGGCTGGCCGCTTTCGGCAAGCGCTGTTCCCATGCGAATCCTCCTCACCGGCAGCAGCGGCTTCATCGGCTCGCACTTGCGCGACGCGCTGCGCGCACACGGTCACGAGGTGGTCTGCGCCGGCCGGCGCCCCGACGGCAGTGGCTGCGCCTTCGTCGCGGCCGACTTCGCCGCCGCGCCGCCGCGCTGGAGCGAGCACCTGGCCGGCCTGGACGCCGTCGTCAACACCGTCGGCATCTTCCGCGAGACCCCGGGCGCGCGTTTCGCCGACCTGCACGTCACCGGCCCGGTGGCCTTGTTCGAAGCCTGCGCCGCGGCCGGCGTGCGCCGCGTCGTGCAGGTCTCGGCGCTGGGCGCCGACGACGAAGCCGAGAGCGGCTTTCACCGCAGCAAACACGCCGCCGACCAGCGGCTGCTGGCGCTGCCGCTGGACGCCTGCGTGGTGATGCCGTCGCTGGTCTTCGGCGCGGGCGGCGCCAGCAGCGCGGCCTTCCTCGCCTGGGCCTCGCTGCCCGTGCTCGCGCTGCCGGCGGGCGGCCGGCAGGCGATCCAGCCGGTGCACGTGGACGACGTCGTCGCGGCGCTGCTGGCGCTGCTGCAGGCGCCAGCCGGGCGCTGGCGTGGCCGGCGCATCGCGCTCGTCGGGCCCGAGCCGACGACGCTGGCGGCCTATCTGCAAGGCCTGCGCGCCGGGCTGGGTCTGGCGCCCGCACGCGCACTCACGGTGCCGGCGCCGCTGATGGCGGCCGTCGCCGCAGCCGGCACCGGGCTGCTCGACCGTGACGCGTGGCGCATGCTGCAGCGCGGCAACACGGCCGACGCCCAGGACGTCTCGACGCTGATCGGCGGCCCGCCGCGGCCGGTGGCGGCGTTCATCCCGCGGACGCTGGCACCGGCACTGCGCACGACGGCCGAGGCCGGCTGGACGGTGCCGCTGCTGCGCGTGGCGCTGGCGCTGCTGTGGCTGCTGACGGCCTGGGTGTCGCTGTTCGTCTTCCCGCGTGACGAGAGCCTGGCGCTGCTGGCGCGCAGCGGCGTGCCCGAGGCGCTTCGGCTGCCGGCGCTGTTCGCCGCCGCGGGGCTGGACGCGGGGTTCGGCGTTGCGACGCTGTGGCCCGGCCGCCACCGCCGGCTGTGGGCGCTGCAGGCGGCGCTGGTGCTGGGCTACACCGCCGTCATCAGCGTCGCGCTGCCCGAGTTCTGGGCCCATCCGTACGGGCCGCTGACGAAAAACCTGCCGATCCTCGCGCTGCTGGCGCTGCTGTGGGCGCGCGACCGCTGATGGACTACCTGGTCGCCAAGTGGCTGCACGTGCTGTCGTCGACGCTGCTGTTCGGCGCCGGCGTGGGCTCGGCGTTCCACCTGCTGCTGGCCAGCCTGTCGGGGCGCACGGTGGCGGCGGCGCTCGTCGCGCGCCAGGTCGTCTGGGCCGACTGGCTGTTCACCGCGACCACGGTCGTGTTCCAGCCGCTGAGCGGCTGGTACCTGCTGCAGGTGCTGCAGCTGCCCTGGTCCACGCCCTGGGTTCGCGACGCGACCCTGCTTTACGCGCTGGCGGTGGCCTGCTGGCTGCCGGTCGCCGTGCTGCAGATGCGCATGCGCCGCCTGGCCGAAGCCGCGTCTGCAGCCGCCGCGCCGCTGCCCGCGGCTTACCGGCGCTGCCTGCTCGCCTGGGTGGCGCTGGGCGTGCCGGCTTTCACCGCCTTCGTCGCGGTGTTCTGGCTGATGGTCGCCAAGCCGGCCTGATCGGAGTCAGAGCGGACGGCCCAGGCGCTTCTCGAGCTGGCGGCGCTCCCACTCCGGGCCGAGGAAACGTTTGGGGCCCCACAGGCTCGCCGCCTGGACCAGCAGCGCGATGCCCCAGCCCAGCGCCGGCCAGACCACCCAGAGGTACTGCGGCACGGTCAGCAGGTTGATGACCAGCAGCATCAGGATGACGGCGGCGTAGGTCGTCAACTGGCTGTAGAAGTCGCGCAGCCGGCGCACGTGGCGCAAGGCCAGGCGTTCCTCGGCGCTGAGGCTCGCGCCGTCGGGGGCCATCGCCGGGGTGGCGGGTGGGGTCAGGGGCTCGGCTGCCATCGTGGTCTCCGGATCGGGCGCCGGCGTCTGGGCCGGCATGAGGACGGAAAAGTCGATCTCGAAGACCGACGCCAGCGATTTCAGGGTTTCCGCGCTGGCCGGCTGGCCGCGCTCGATGCGCTGGATGGTGCGCACGCTCAGGCCGCTCAGTTCGGCGAGCTGCTGTTGCGACCAGCCGCGTTGGATCCTCAGTTTCTGAACCAGCATCGTGTGTTCCTGCAATCGACGGCCTCAGCTTGCCCGGCGCGGCGGTCCGGCGCGACGCCAGCACCCCGACAGGCGGCGACAGCGAGGCGACAGTGGCACGACAGCACCCCTTCATGGTGCACCGCCGCCGGCGGCGATGATGCCGCAGCACGGCGCCGGCCGCGGGAGGCGGGCGCTTTGATCGGTCGCAAAACCCCTGGGGCGGGTGGGCGCCTAATCGCCCTGCCGGCCGCCCTGGCGGCGGTGCGGCGCCCTCACGTCAGGAGATCCAGAATGACCGCTGCGCCGAACTCGTCGATCATCAGGGCCGTCGTGCGCGAGATCCTGCCCCGCACGGGGCTGGCCTATCTCGATGGTGACGACCAACGCGAATGGACCGTCACCAAGAGCACGCCAGGCGCCGATTTCGAGCACCTGAGCCCGGGCGACCGGGTGGAACTGTGCGTCGAACGCCACGACGCCTGGCTGTTCGTCTCCGGCTACGCCGAACTCGAGCACTGAAATCCCGGCCTCCGGCCGGGACATCCCGCCGCCAGCAGGCGGCCAGGCGCGCCGGCGGCGCCGCGCTTCAGCCGACGTCCAGCACCCGCAGCCGCATGCCGTCGGCCGGCAGCGCGGGCAGGCGTGACATGCGCAGCGTCGTCACCTGGGGCGGCAGCAGCAGGCGCATGCGCAGCAGGCGCTGCAGCGCCATCAGCATCAGTCGCAGCGCGATCTCCTCGCCGGGACAGCGGTGGCCGCCGGCGATGTCGCCGCCGCCCTGCGCCAGAAATTCGTAAGGTCCGGGCCGGCGCTGCAGCCAGCGCTCGGGCAGGAAGGCCTGCGGCTCGCGCCAGGCGCGCGGGTCGTGGTGCGTGCCGTGGACGTCCAGCAGCACGCGGCGCCCCGCCGGGAAGTGCAGGCCGCACCAGTCGAAGTCGGCCCGCACGCGGGCGGCGATCGCCGGGAAGAAGGGATAGTGCCGGCGGACCTCGTCGATGAACGGGCGGCGCAGCTCGCCGCCCTCGGGCATGAGCAGCGCCGCACGGCAGGCCGGGAAGCGCTGCAGCGCGTGGGCGACGAAGGTGATCCAGACCGAGACCGCGACCACCGGCCGCAGCAGGTTCAGCAGCTCGACGGCCGCCGTGTGCGCCGGCAGCGGCCGGCCGTCGAGGTCGCGGTAGGCCACGATAACCTGCGCCGGGCTGCCCGGCGGCAGCGCCGCGCGCCCGGCGCGTGCATCTTCGACGACGCCCGCGAGCCAGATCTCGGTGCGCCGGCGCGCCCAGCGGGCCTGCAGATGCCCCAGCGGCCCCGCGGCCGCGGAGTCGAACAGCGCCGTCAGCTGGCGCGTGCGGCGTCCGGCCTCGGGCTCGGGCAGTGGCACGCCGGCCCAGCGACAGGCCGCACGCGCCAGCAGCGGCTGCACCGCGCGGTACAGCGTCACCGGCCGCTGCGCCGCGACCCACTGCGCGGCGGCACGGTCCCACTCCTGGGCGGCGATGTCGACCAGCGCCTGCACGCTGGCGGGCTCGGTGAGCCCGACGAGCAGGGCCTTGCGCACGCGGTGCGCGGCACCGTCGAGCGTCTGCACGCCGTCGCGCCCGAAGAGCGTGGCCTTCAGCGGCTCGGGTGCGGCGCCGGCACGCACGAAGCGGCGTTCGTCGTAGAACAGCTCGGCGGCCAGCGGGCCGGACAGGCAGATCACCGGCCGCAGCGCCAGCCGGGTCTGGAAGACGTCGGCACCCAGGGCCGCACAGCCGCGCGCGATGAAGCGGTAGGGGTCGGCGAGCCAGGCCAGCGTGTGATCGAAGCCGGGCAGGCGCGGCAGCGGCGAGGCGGCGCCGAGGGCGCCGGGGCGGGGCAGGACGTGCGGCATCGAGGTTCCCGGCAGAGGTTGGCGCGCCCGCCCGGCAAGCGCCGTGCGCGCCATGGCTCAGCGCGAGCCGCGGTCCGGCCTGGACGGCGGCTCGCCGCGCACCTCGGCCTGCACGGAACGCCGCCCTTCGCGCCGGGCGCGCATGACCTTGCGGTACTGGTACAGGCCGAAAACCAGCGCGATCAGCAGCGTGATCGCGAACAGGGCGGGGACGATGCCGAATTCCATGGGGCTCTCCTGCGGGGGGGTCAGGCCCGCAGCGACGGCAAGCCCGGTGCCCGTCAGGCGTCGCGCAGCGCGGCTTCGCCGATCGGCAGCCAGCGCAGCAGCTGCGCGTACAGGCGCTCGGCGGCCACCGGCTTGGCGAGATGGTCGTTCATGCCGGCGGCCATGCAGGCGTCGCGGTCCTCGCCGAAGGCGTTGGCGGTCATCGCGATGATCGGCACGCGCACGCCGCCAGGCTGGGCGCGGATCTCGCGCGTGGCCTGCAGTCCGTCGAGCACCGGCATCTGCACGTCCATCAGGATCGCCGCGTAGGGCGCCGTCGCGGCACGTTCGACGGCCTGGCGGCCGTCGGTGGCCAGGTCGACGACCAGGCCGGCGCAGACCAGCAGATCCTCGGCGACGAGCTGGTTGATCTCGTTGTCCTCGGCCACCAGCACGCGCTGGCCGGCGTGGCGCTGTCGCACCAGAGCCTCGAGGTCATCGCCGGGCGCCGGGCCGGGCAGGGCGTCCGCCGCCGGCTCCAGCCGGACCTCGACGTCGAAACGGCTGCCCTGGCCCGGCACGCTGTGCACGCCGATGCGGCCCTCCATCTGCTCGACGAGGTGGCGGCAGATCGCCAGCCCCAGCCCGCTGCCGCCGTAGCGCCGCGTGGTCGAGCTGTCGGCCTGCTCGAACGGGTCGAACAGCTGCGCCAGGCGCTCGGGCTCGATGCCGATGCCGGTGTCGCTGACCTCCAGCCGCAGCCGCGGTGCGGCCGGGTCGCGCAGGTCGACGCTGCAGCCCAGGCGGACCTCGCCGCGCTCGGTGAACTTGACCGCATTGCCCAGCAGGTTCAGCAGCAGCTGTGCGAGACGCGTCGGGTCGCCGCGCAGGCGAATGCCGGTGTCGCGGTTGTCGAGCACCAGCCGCAGCTGCTTGGACGCCGCGAGGTCGGCCACCAGGCCGCGGGCGCGCTCCAGCAGCTCGTCGAGCGCGAAGTCCACGCGTTCGAGCGTCAGCTTGCCCGACTCGATCTTGGACAGGTCCAGCACGTCGTTGACCAGCGACAGCAGGTGGTCGACGGCGCGCACGATGACCGACAGCGAACGCTGCTGCGCCGGCGTGGCCTCGCGCTGCAGCAGGTGCACCATGCCGGTGATGGCGTTGAGCGGGGTGCGGATCTCGTGGCTCATGTTGGCCAGGAACGCGGTCTTGGCGCGGCTCGCGTCCTCGGCCTTGCGCGTGCGTTCCTCGACCAGGGCCTCCAGGTGGTGCCGGTGGCGCTCGAGCTCGGCGACGATGCGCCGGCGCTCGGTGGTGTCGCGCAGCAGACCGAGCACCGCCGGGCGCCCGTGGTGTTCGAAGCGTGCGGCGCGCAGCTCCATCCAGACCCGCTGGCCGCAGCGGTGCAGCAGCGCGACCTCGTACTGGCGCTCGGGCTCGGGCGAGGGCGGCGCCATGCGCTGGCGGTAACGCTGCTCCCAGATCGCGTGCGACTCGGGTGCGACGACCTCGTCGAAGCCGCGGCCCTCGAAGGCCGCGCGATCCCAGCCGAGCATCGCCGCCAGCGCCGGGTTGACGAAGACGAAACGCCGGTCCTGGGCGACGAACAGCCCGTCGTCGAGCGAGCCGACGATGGTGCGGTTGAAGGCCTCGCTCTGCGCCAGGGCGCGCGTCGCGCGGGCGGCGTCGCGGCGCTGCCTCAGGTCTTGCAGGCAGCGTTCGATCGCCGGGACCAGGCGCGCCATGCGGTCCTTCAGCACGAAGTCGGCGACGCCGCGGCGCAGCAGATCCACGGCGAGCTCCTCGCCCACGGTCCCGGTGACCAGGATGACCGGGACCTCCGGCAGGCGCGCCCGGACCTCGGCCAGCGTGGCGTCGAAGTCCAGCCCGGGCAGCGAATGGTCGGCCAGCACGATCTGCCAGCCGCCTTCGCCCAGCGCGTGGCGTACCGCCTCGGGCGAGGCCGCGCGGCGGCAGTCCGCACCCATGCCGTGCTGGCGCAGCAGGCGCCGCACGAGCTCGTAGTCGGTCTCGAGGTCCTCGATGATCAGGATGCGGTCCGCCGTGCCGGCGGGCTGCGGCGTCGCTTGCTCCATCTCAGTCCCGGGTGGGCGGCTCGTTGGTGGCCAGCCAGTACACGCCCAGGCTGGCGACACGCTCGGCGAACTCGCCGAAGTCCACCGGCTTGCGCACGAAGCTGTTGGCGCCGCCTTCGTAGGAGGCCATGCGGTCGGCATCCTCGTCGCTGGAGGTCAGCACGACGATGGGCAGCAGGCGCGTGCGGGGGTCGGCACGCAGCCGGCCCAGCACCTCCAGCCCGGTCAGCCGCGGCAGGCCGATGTCCAGCAGCACGACGGTGGGCAGCGCGGGGCCGGCGCGCCCGGCGAACTCGCCTTGGCAAAAGAGGTAGTCCAGTGCCTGCTGGCCGTCGCGCACGACGTCGATGCGGTTGGCCACGCGCGCGCGCCCCAAGGCGCGCAGCGTCAGCATCTCGTCCTGCGGGTTGTCCTCCACCAGCAGGATCACGCGCTCGTTCATGCGGTCGCTCCTTCGTTGCCCGCTGTCCGCGGCCGCTCGGGGAGCGTGAAGCGGAACCTGGCGCCCCCGCCCGGGCTGCCTTCGGCCTCGATGCGCCCGCCGTGGCGGTGGACGATGCGCTGCACCGTGGCCAGTCCGATGCCCAGACCCGGGAACTCGTCCTGCCGGTGCAGCCGCGCGAAGGCCTTGAACAGCCGGCCCGCGTGCGCCATGTCGAAGCCGGCGCCATTGTCCTCCACGCAGAACCAGCGCAGGCCGTCATCGAGGGTCGCGTACACGCGGATGCGGGCCCCGGTGCGCCCGGCGGTGTACTTCCAGGCGTTGCCCAGGAGGTTGTTGACCAGCGCTGCCAGCATGCGCCGGTCGCCCTGCGCGACGAGGCCGGGCTCGACCTCGATCCCGACCTCGCGGGCGGGGTCGGCGCGGCGCAGGTCGGCCACCGTCAGCGCGGCCAGCGCCGACAGGTCCACCGGCGCCACCGACAGCGCCCCGCGCACCGTGCGCGACAGGGTCAGCAGGCCCTCGACGAGCTCACCCATGCGCTGGCCGGCGAGCACGATCTGGTCCAGATAGCCCCGGGCCTGGGGGGCGAGCGCGGGGCCGTGGTCCTCGATCAGCGCCTGCGAGAAACCGGTCATCGCGCGCAACGGGGCGCGCAGGTCGTGCGAGACGGCGTAGGCGAAGGCGTCGAGCTCGGCGTTGGCGGCCTGCAGCTCGGCGGTGCGCGCGGCCACGCGCGCCTCGAGCTGGGCGTTCAGTTCACGCAGCGCCGCCTGCGCCTGGCGCTGCTCGGTGATGTCGTGCAGCACCACCTGCACGCCGCGGCCTTCGGCGAGCGCGAGCCCCATCGCGGTCGACTCGACCTCTGCGACGCTGCCGTCCAGGCGCAGGATGCGATGCTCCAGGGTCGGTGTCGGCGCGCCGCCAGGCTGCAGCGCGGCCTGCTGGCGCTGGCGCAGCGTGGCCAGCGCCCCGTCGTCGGGATGGAACAGCTCGGCGCTGCCGCGCCCGACCAGTGCCTGGGCGTGCGGCACGCCGAACAGGCGCAGGCAGGCCTCGTTGGCGATCAGCAGCCGGTCCTCGACCGCGAGATAGATCGCCACGGGCGCATTGCGGAACAGGGTCTCGTAGCGTGCGGTGGCGAGCTGCTGCTGCTCGAGCCGGCGCGACAGCTCGTCGTGCAGGCGGCGCAGCGCGTGCGCGACCTGCGCCACCTCGTCCTCGCGCCCGAGCGGGATCGCGGCGAACTGCGGCGGCTGGTCGTGCACGACACGCAGCGCCGCGGCCGACAGTTCGCCGATCGGCCGCGCCACGCGGGCCGCCAGCCAGATGCTCAGCACGATGAACGCCAGCGTGCCGACCATGCCCTGCAGCAGCAGCCGGCGCGACATCTCGACGGCCGGGCGCAGGGCGAGCTCGGCCGGCTGGCGCAGCAGCACCGTCAGCCCCGCGGCGCCGCCGTCGCCGGGCCCGCGCACCCAGTCGCCGAGGTACTCGCCTTCGCCGGGCCAGGTCGACAGGGCCGGGGCGCTGCCGGGTGCGGGGCGCAACGGCGGCGGCCGGTCCAGCCAGGCCGGCGGGCCCAGCAGCACGCGGCCGTCGCGGTCGAGCACCGCGCTCTCGAGCCCGCTGCCGGCCGCCAGGTCGCCCTCGAGCCCCTGGTGCAGGCCGTGCAGCCATTGCCAGCGCAGGCGCGCGACGAGCACCCCGATGTGGCGCCCGCTCATGTCGGTCAGCGGCAGCCCCATGTCGACGAGCTGGGTCGCCTGGCCGTCCTCCAGCCCCAGGCTGGCGGTCAGCGCGCCAGCCGGGCGCCGGCCGCCGATCCATGGCCCGCGGCCTGCGGGCCCGAACCAGGGTTCGGCGTGCAGGTCGGCGCCTTCGAGCAGCGCGTTCGTCGCCACCTGCACCCGGCCGTCGGGCGCGACGATCGCCAGCCAGGCGAAGGCCGGCTGCTGCGCGCGCAGGCCTTCGAGCAGCAGCCGCGCGTCGCCCGGCTCGAACAGCCCGCTGGCCAGCAGCGGCTGCTCGGCGGTGGCCTGCAGCTGCTCCAGGCGCTGGCGCAGCGCGCCGTCAAGCACGCGCGCCAGCAGCAGCGCCTCGCGGCGCATCGACTGGCCTTGCTGCTCCACGAGCTGGGCCCGCTGCACGATGCCGACGAGGGCCGCCGTCAGCAGCGCCAGCGCCAGGCCGCTGCCCCCGAGCAGCAGCGCGAAGCGCGCGCGCAGGCTGCGCCGCGGGTCCAGCCAGCGTGGCAGCGTCAGCCTCACTTGAGGAGGCCGGCGGCCCGCATCTCGCGTTCGGCGGCCGCCTGCGACGCCTGCAGTGCCTGCTCGACGGTGCTGCGGCCCGTCAGCGCGGCGGCGATCTGCTGGCCGACGGCCGTGCCGATGGCCTGGAACTCGGGGATCGCCGCGTACTGGATGCCGCGGTAGGGGCTGCGCGGCAGCGTCGGGTCGTCCGGATCGGCGCTGTCGATCGCCTTGCGTTCGGCCGCGGCGAAGCCGCCCGCGACGCGCTGGAACTCGGGGTTCTCGTAGGTCGAGCGCCGGGTGCCGGTGGGCACCGCGCCCCAGCCGCGTTCGCGTGCGACGAGCTCGATGTAGGCGCGCGAGGTGGCCCAGCTCACGAAGCGGCGCGCCTGCTGCGGATGTGATCCCGTCGTCGGCACCGCCAGCGACCAGGTCCACAGCCAGTTCGCCCCTTTGGCGGTGACGGCGCGCGGTGCCTGGGCGAAGCCGACGCGGCCGGCGACGCGGCTGGTCGCGGGGTCGCTGAGGAAGCCGGCGGCGATCGTCGCGTCGACCCACAGCGCGCAGCGGCCGGCGCGAAACAGCGTCAGCAGCTCGTTGTAGCCGTTGGCCGCCGAGCCCGGCGGCCCGAAGCGCCGCAGCATCTCGACATACAGCGACACCGCGTCGCGCCAGGGCTTGCTGTCGAGCTGCGGACGCCAGTTCATGTCGGCCCACTGGCCGCCGAAGGCGTTGGCCATCGTCATCACCAGCGCCAGGTTCTCGCCCCAGCCGGGCTTGCCGCGCAGGCAGATGCCGTAGACGCCGGCGGCCGGGTCGTGCAGGCGTTCGGCGGCGTCGCGCACCTGGCGCCAGGTGGGGCGTTCGGGCAGCGCGATGCCGGCACGTTCGGCGAGGTCGCGCCGGTAGTAGAGCATCGAGCTCTCGCCGTAGAACGGCGCGGCATAGAGGCGGCCTTGGTGCGTCAGTCCGGCGCGGATGGCCGGCAGCAGGTCCTCGATCTCGTAGTCCGCGGGGGGGTCGATCGGCCGCAGCCAGCCGCGCGGCGCCCACAGCTGCGTCTCGTACATGCCGATGGTCAGCACGTCGTAACGCGAGCTGCCGCGCGCGATGTCGGTGGACACGCGCTGGCGCAGCGCCGTCTCCTCCAGCGTCACCCAGCGCACGCGGATTTCGGGGTTGGCGCGTTCGAAATGCGGCGTCAGGCGCTGCATCTCGATCATGTGCTCGTTGTTGACGGTGGCGACGACGATCTCGGTGACGGCCGACGCCGGAGCCGCCAGCGCGGCGAGCCAGCAAACCAGGCCCTGGAGCAAGCGCCTCATCGATCCTCCCCGGTCGGCGGCTGGAACCGCCTGTCGGCGTGCATGTTCGCGTGTCCGGGCGCGCTCGGCAATGGCCGCCGGCCGCGGAGCGCCCCAGCGTGCGAGCAGAACCGGCGGGGTGCCGCGGCGGGCCGGGTACCCGGCTTGCCCGTGGCCGTTCAGCCCGCACCCGGCGGGCGCCGATTGCAGTGCGAGGCAGCCATGACGACGAGCGGCCGCGTCCCGACCGACGCGATGGTGGATCTGATGTCCGGCGGCGACGAGGCCGAGGCGCTGTTCGAAGCCTGGCTCGCCGAAGGGCCTCCGCGCGGGCCGCTGCCGCCGGTGCGCGTGGTGAACACGCCGCCGGACGACGCCGCCGACGCCGTGCCCGATCCGGGCCCCGCGGTCTGGCGCGAGCCGCTGCCCCGGCCTTCGCGGCCGCGCTGAACCCTCAGCGCTCGAGCGCGCCGAGCGCGCGCAGCACGTCCCAGCAGGCCCCCATGTCGTGGTAGTCGGTCTTGCCGGCGGGGCTCTTCTCGTCGGTCAGCCTGCGGTTGTCCGGGCCGAGGATGCGATACCAGGCGCCGTGCTCGTGGTCGACGAAATGGCGCCAGACGTAGGCCCAGATGCGGTCGTACCAGCCCCAGAAGCGCTTGTCGCCCAGGCGCACGGCCAGCCAGGCCGCCGCGGCCAGGCTCTCGGCCTGCACCCAGTGGTACTTGTCACCGTCGCAGACGCCGCGGTCGGGGCCGAAGCCGTAGACCAGGCCGCCGTGCTGCGCGTCCCAGCCGTGCGCCAGCGCGGTGTCGAACCAGCGCGCCGCGGTCTCGGCCAGCCAGGCCGGCGCGCGCTCACCCAGGCGGGCGTCGAGCTGCAGCAGCAGCTTGGCCCATTCGGTCAGGTGCCCGGTCTGGAAACCCCAGGGACGGAAGATGTTGCTGCGATCGAAGCGGTTGTAGTCCCAGTCGATCGTCCACGGGACGTCGCCCTCGCGTCGCCAGTGCTCCCAGATCAGCCCGTGGCCGCAGGCGGCCAGGCGCTGGGTGACGGCGTGCGCGAGCCCGAGCGCACGTTGGAGGTGGCGGCGATCGCCGGTGGCCTCGTGCGCGGCGAGCATCGCCTCGCAGGCATGCATGTTGGCGTTCTGGCCGCGGTAGGGCGCCAGCCGCCAGCCGGCGTCGGCCTCGTCGGCATAGAGCCCGGCGGCCGGCTCCCAGAAGCGCCGCTCCATCAGCGCCACCGTGTCGTCCAGGCCGGCGCGGGCTTCGTCGACACCGGCCATCAGCGCGTGCGCGTGCGCCAGCAGCACGAAGGCCAGGCCATAGCAGTGATTCGTCGGGTCGGTGAGCTGCGCGCGGCCTTCGTGCCAGTCCAGCGTCCAGGCGTAGCCGCCGTCGGCCTTGCGGTGCGCCTCGTGCAGGAAACGCAGGCCGTGTCGCACCCGCTCGCGCTCGGCCGGGCTGCCGAAGTGGCGCGCGGCGAGCGCGTGCACGACGACGAAACGCGTGCTGCTGACGAGGTGGCGCGTGCGCCGGTCGTAGACCGTGCCGTCGTCGCGGAAGAAGTGGAAGAAACCGCCCGTGGGGTCGGTCGCACGGCCGGCGTAGAAGGCCAGCGTGTCGCGCACGTGGGCGCGCAGGAACTCGGGCGAACGGAAGTCGGGCCGCGCGCGGCCGTCGGGCGCGTCGGGTTCGGTCTCGGACATCGGCAGACTCTGGCGGCGAGGACGCGCAACGATACGACGGCGCTGCGGCGCTGCGGTGCTGTGAAGAGGCGCCCCCTCAGCCCGCGGGCGACACCGGCAAGCTGTCGTCCAGCCGCGCGTGCAGGGCTTTCAGGATGCCCAGCGCGTCGGCGAGTTCGGCCGCCGGAAGGCCCGCGGCCAGCCGCGCGTCCCAGGCCGCCTGCAGCGCCGAGGCGCTGGCGTGAAGGCGCTGCCCGGCGGCGCCCGGACCGTAGCGCGGCGAGCGCCGGTGGCGCGGGTTGGGCTGCGCGCCGAGCAGGCCGTCGGCGGCCAGCAGGTCGAGCTGCTTCTGCACGCCCTGGCGCGTGAGGCCCAGGGTCGCGGCGAGCTGCGGCGCCGACTGCGGCTCTCCGGCGCGCACGATGGCGTCGAGCAGCTGCCAGCGCGCGCCGGTCAGCCCCAGTGGCGCGAGCAGGGTGTGCGCACGGGCCAGCCGGCGCGCCTGCAGGCGCTGCGCTGCCGTCATCAGGTCTGATACGGATGCGGCGGGGCTGCTGCGGATCTGCTTCATCGTGGTGCCTGGAAGAATGGCAACCAGTTTCCATTGTTGACAGCTGGTGGTCAAGTCTGCCCCACGCTCGGGCGCGTCGGCGGGCCGGCTTTGCGCCGGCGCAGTTCATGGCCGGTGCAGCCTCGAATCGATTCAACTTTTCACTCGAACTGACGATACGCGGGCATGGCCGCCGCCGTGCCGGGCGGCCCCGACTCAGCACCGATCGTCAGAACCCATGCTTCGTTTCCTCCGACGCTTCACGCTTCGCACCCGACTGCTGGCCTCGATGGCCGTTCTGACCGCCGCGCTCCTGGGCCTGGGCGCCTGGGGGGTGGTGGAGAACCGGATCGTCACGCAACGCACCGCGGCGCTGTTCGACAGCGCCCAGCAGGGCTCGGACGCCGTCTCGCGGCTGCGCGAGTCGCTCGCCAACCTGCGCCGGCTGCAGGCCGACGCCATCGCCTCGGGCGCCAATCCGGTGGAAGTCGAGCGCATCGTCGCGTTGTGGAAGGCGGAGGCCGAGCGCGTGAAGCAGCTCGACGCCGACCTCGCGCGCATCGACGCCGGCAACACGACGATCGAGGCGCTCGTCAAGCAGCAGCTCGGCCAGCTGCAGCAGTACACCGAGATCGTCGGCCCGCTGCTGGACAAGCTGCAGTCGGCGGTGCTGGACAGCGCCGGCGCGCTGGCCTACGCGGAGGCGGCCGAGGAGCACGTCACCGCGCTGCGCACGACGGCCGACGCGATGCTCAAGGCCAGCCAGTCGCGCCAGGCCACGATCCGCGAGGAACTCGCCGACGCCGCCACGCTGGCCGCCAACCTGCGCCTGGCGCTGACGGTGCTGGCCGTCGTCGTGCTGCTGCCGGCGCTGTGGCTGACGCTGCGTTCGGTCTGCGAGCCGCTGCAGGCGGCCGTCGCGGCGGCCGACCGCATCGCGCGTGGCGACCTCGGCGAGGACCTGGCCACCGAGGGCCGCGACGAGACCGCGACGCTGCTGCGTTCGCTGCAGCAGATGCAGCTCGCACTGCGCCGCCTGGTGGGCCAGGTGCGCGAGTCGGCGGAGTCGATCCAGACCGCCAGCGGCGAGGTCGCCGCGGGCAACGCCGACCTCAGCCAGCGCACCGAGGAGCAGGCCAGCAACCTGCAGCAGACGGCCTCGTCGATGGAGATGCTGACCGACTCGGTGCGCCACAACGCCGACTCCGCGCAGCGCGCCAACGAACTCGCCAGCGACGCGGCCGGTGCCGCCGCGCAGGGCGGCAAGGTGGTGGGCCATGCGGTGACGACGATGCACGACATCGCCGCGTCGTCGCAGAAGATCGCCGAGATCATCTCGGTCATCGACGGCATCGCGTTCCAGACCAACATCCTGGCGCTCAACGCCGCGGTCGAGGCCGCGCGTGCCGGCGAACAGGGCCGCGGCTTCGCGGTGGTGGCCGGCGAGGTGCGCTCGCTGGCGCAGCGCTCGGCCGAGGCGGCGCGCGAGATCAAGACCCTGATCACCGCCAGCGTCGAACGCGTCGAGGCCGGCACGCGCCAGGTCAGCGATGCCGGCCAGGCGATGCAGGAGATCGTCGGCAAGGTCGAGCGCGTCAGCCAGCTGATCCACGACATCTCCGGGGCGACGACGGCGCAGTCGCGCGACATCGGCCAGGTCGGCGACGCCGTCGGCCAGCTCGACCGCGTGACGCAGCAGAACGCCGCGCTGGTGGAGCAGAGCGCCGCGGCCGCCGAGAGCCTGCGCGCCCAGGCCTCGCGGCTGGCCGAGGTGGTGGGCGTGTTCCGCGTCTGAGCTGCGCGGGGCTTGAGCTCCGTCAGTCCGGCGTCGATTCGTCGCGGCCCGGCCCGCGCGCCGGTCCCGGGTTTGCTTGCAGGCCGGTCATGCATGCGCATGCCACTGCCTTTGTCGGACTCGCGACACCCGCCGCTGTCCCGGCCGCGCCCCCGGCGGGCTTCGTGCCGCGACGGCTCGCCCGCGGCCAGGTGCTGTGCGCCCCCGGCGACGGCCGCAACCTCGTCTTCTGCGTCGCCAGCGGCCGCTTGCGCGTGCATCTGAGCGGCACCAACCGCGAGCTGACGCTGGCCTTCCTCGAGCCGGGCGACGTCTATTCGACGCATTCGCCGGCCTGGGTGACGGCCGCCGCGGCGGCCACCGTGTGGACCATCGACACGCGCGCCTTCCTGCACCGCCTGTCCGAAGACCCGGCGCTGCTGCCGCCGGTGATGGCGGTGCTGGGGCGGCTGCTGACGGGCGCCGTCGGCCTCGTCGAGGACCTCGCCTTCCGCGAGGTGCCGGCACGGCTCGCGCGTTTCGTCCTCGGGCTGGTGCAGCGCCGCGGCGAGCCCTGCGGCGAAGGCTGGCGCGTGCCGCTGGATCTCAGCCTGGAGGACATCGCCAGCCTGCTGGGCAGCACGCGCCAGACGGTGTCCGCGCTGGTCAGCCAGTGGCAGCGCGAGGGCGTGCTCGAGCGCCGCGGCCGGCGCTGCCTGCGCATCCCGTCGGCGCACGCGCTGCAGGCGCTGGAGCGCGTCGCCGGCCGGTGCGAACCGGCCGGAACGTCGCCTGGACGACGGACGCGGCGCCCGCGCGCGCCGCACAGTGCCACCGTGTACGTCCCACCCGGAGCCGAGTCCCGTGAGCCAATCCCCCTGTGACGACTGCCGCAAGACCGACCGCTACGTCAGCTTCGCCGGCATCGACTGCGCCGGCAACGCCCGGCGCATCATCGAGATCATCGACACCCATCTCGCGGTGCCGGGGCGGCGCGACCGCTTCTGGGACTACTTCGACCGCAAGCGCCATGGCGGCTCGGGCCCGCGGCCCGACGACCTGTTCCTCGTGCATTCGCACCTGAACCAGATCCGCGAGTACTTCGAGGCCTGGGCCGACGAGCCGGCGATCGCGCTGCTCGACCGCGTCGAGGAGGAATGCTGCTGACCCGCCGCGTCGAGCCTGCGTGGACATCTGCACGGTGATCCGGGCGTTCATCTTGAAACACTCTAAATACTAGAAAAGCAAAATCCGATTCCTTGAGCTGCCATTGCTGAATCCGTTGCAGTTCGTGGAAAGGATGTCTCCGTGCTCTCAGTGCTCGACCGATGGTCCCTGTCGCGCAAGCTGACGCTGATCGGCGTGCTCGCGTTCGCGCTGCTCGTCGTTCCCGGCACGCTGGCGCTGAACTCGGCGCTCGCGGAGGTCCGCCATGCCCGCCACGAACTGGACGGGCTCGCGCCGGCCAAGGCGCTGATTCAGATGGCGCGTCTGACCGCGCAGCATCGCGGTCTGTCCAACGGGGCGCTCGGCGGCAATGCCGAGGCCGAGGCGCAGCGCGCCAGCCTGGGCACGAAGATCGATGCCGCCGCGGCCTTGGCACGCGACGCGGTCGCCGGGCTGGGCCAGCCGGTGCTGGCCGAGCGCCTGGACCGGCTGCTCGCCGCGGAGCGTGAACTGGGCGAGGCGGTGGCCGCGCGTCGCATCGACGCGCAGTCCAGCTTCGAGCGCCACACGGCGCTCGTGGCCCGGCAACTGGATCTGCTCTACGACGTGACGGCGGAGTCGCAGATCGTGCTGCACCCGGTGGCGTCGGGCTACTTCCTGCAGGACGCGACGCTGAACCATCTGCCACAGCTGTCCGAACTGCTGGGCCAGCTGCGCGGCGCCGGCATGGGGCTGCTGGTGCGCGGCGAGGCCAGCCCGGCCCAGCGCACGCGGCTGTCGGGGCTCGTCGAGCGCGTGCGTGGCGTGGAGGGCGAACTCGCGCGCGCCCTGGCGCACGCGACCGAGGCCGACCCGGCGCTGGCGCAGGCGCTGGGCGCAGCGAGCCGCGAAGCGCACGAGGCCGTCGTCCAGGGGCTCGAGTTCGTGGCGCGCGAGGTGGTCGACGCACCGACGCTGGACCATCCCAGCGCCGACTGGTGGAAGCGCACGACCGAGGTCATCGACCTGCAGTACAAGCTCGGCGAGCAGGCGGTGGGCGCGCTGCAGTCCGAGCTGCAGCATGACGCGGACACGCGCCTGACCCGGCTGGGCTGGGCGATGGCGCTGCTGCTCCTGCTGGGCACGACCACCGCCTGGCTGATGTGGCAGATCGCGCGCCGCAGCGCACGATCGCTGGAGACGGCGATCGAGGCCGCCCACGCGGTGGCCGCGGGCGACCTCGGCCGCAGCCTGCCGCTGCCGCCGGAGAACGCGCGCGACGAAGGCCAGCGCATGCTGCGCGCGATGCACGCGATGTGCACGCAGCTCGTCGGCCTTGTCGGCACGGTGCGTGACAACGCGGCGCAGATCGCCACCGCCAGCAGCGAGATCGCCAACGGCAACGCCGACCTGAGCGCACGCACCGAGCAGCAGGCCAGCAGCCTGCAGCAGACCGCGGCGAGCATGGAGCAGATGACGGCCACCGTCGCCCAGACCTCCGAGCACGCCCACCAGGCCAGCCGCATGGCAAGCGCGGCCGCCGAAGCCGCGGGCCGCGGCGGCGAGGTCGTGCAGCGCGTGGCCTCGACGATGGCCGAGATCGAGGCCGGCTCGCGCCGCATCGGCGACATCGTCGGCACGATCGACTCGATCGCCTTCCAGACCAACATCCTGGCGCTGAACGCGGCCGTGGAGGCGGCGCGCGCCGGCGAGCACGGCCGCGGTTTCGCCGTCGTCGCCTCCGAGGTGCGCGCGCTGTCGCAGCGCAGCGCCGAGGCGGCGCGCCAGGTGCGCGCGCTGATCGCGGGCAGCAGCACGGCGGTGCAGGCAGGCGGCACGCTGGCACGTTCGGCCGGCGAGGACATGCAGGCCATCGTCGAGCAGGTGCGCCGTGTCGCGGCCCTCATCGCCGAGATCACCGCCGCCAGCGGCGAGCAGACCGAGGGCATCGGCCAGGTCAATGCCGCCGTCGGCGACCTGGACCGCACGACGCAGCAGAACGCCGCGCTGGTGGAACAAAGTGCCGCCGCCGCCGAGAGCCTGCGCCAGCAGGCGGCGCGGCTCGCGCAGGCCGTCGGCGCCTTCCGGCTCGAACGCGGCTGAGCGGCTGACGGCTGCCCCGCGCGCGGGCAGCGGGCATCCCCCTTGCCCCAAGCGTGCATGCCGACGCGCCGGTCCCGTCCCGCACGTGCCCGACCTGCACGGTGCCTCCCCGTGTCCACGGGGGTGCCGGAGTTGCCGTGAACACCCGGGCGGCGCGTGCGCGGCCGCTGCGCGTGCATCTGCGCCGGCTGGTCTGGTGGTGCATGTTGCCGGCGGGCCTGCTGGCCGTGGCGCTGGGCGTGCACGGGATCGACGGCGCGCGCGACGCGCGGGACCGGCAGGCGCAGGCACTGGCCGCGGGCATGGCCGCCGGCGTCGACCTGCACCTCGGCGCCCGCGTCGGCGCTCTCGGCGTGCTCGCCGAATCGGTACGTGCCGAAGCCGGCCAGGCCGGGCAGTACCGGGCGGCGTCGGCATTCCGCGAGGCTTTCGGCGGCCAGGTCGCGCTCAGCGACGCCGACCGCCGGCTCGTCTTCCACACCCTGCGGCCACTGGGCAGCAGCTTGCCGCCGATGTCCGAGCCGGCGCGCGCGCTGGCCCGCCGTGCGCTGGAGCAGCGCCGGGCGATCGTGGGCGACGCCTACCAGGGCAGCGTCTCCGGGCGCCAGGTGGTCGCCGTCGTCGTGCCGGTGACCGCCGCAGCGGCCGGCCCGGCGACGCTGCTGTGGTCGACGCTGGACCCGCATGAACTGGCGGCCTGGCTGGGCACCGCGGCGATGCCCGAGGGCGCCGCGGCCGCGTTGCTCGACAGCCACGGCCGGCTGCTCGCCGGGGCCGCCGTGGCCGCGGCCGACGGCGACGGGAACCGTTTCGTCGGCCGCAGCACGATGTCCGGCTGGAGCGTCGTCGTCGCCGTCGACCCCGCGGCCGAACGCGAGATGCTCGCCACCGCGCTGCGCTGGCTGGCGCTGGCGCTGGCGGCCGCGGCGGGCAGCGGCCTGCTTGGCGCTGCCCTGGCCAGCCGCCCGCTGTCGCGCGGGCTGGACGCGCTGGCCGAACGCCGCGCGCCGCCGGACACGACGCCGATCGCCGAGATCGAAGCCGCGCGTGGCCGGCTGGAGGAAGCCGAGCAGTCGCGCTCGCAGGCGCTCGCCGAGGTCGACGAGCACCGCGCCCTGCTGCGCCGGGTGGTCGACAGCATGAACGACATCGTCGTGCTCACCGACGCCGAGCGCCGCATCCGCCTCGTCAACCGCGCGTTCACACAGCGTTTCGGCTACCGCGCCGAGGAGGCGCTCGGGCGCACGACGCAGTTCCTCTACGCCGACCCGCGGGACTACGAGAGGCTCGCCGCCGAGCGCCTGCCCGAAGATCGGCCGTCCTCCGGCCCCACCTACGAGATGCGCTACCGCCGCCGCGACGGCGGCAGCTTCTGGGCCGAGACCGACGCCGTGCGCCTGAGCGGCGAGGACGGCCGCAGCACCGGCATGCTGGGCGTGATGCGCGACATCTCGCTGCGCCGCCGCGCCGAGAAGCGGCTGCGCCAGTCGGCCGCGCTGCTGTCGGCCTTCGTCGAACACGCGCCGCACAGCATCGCGCTGTTCGACCGGGAGATGGTCTGCCTGGCGGCCAGCGCACGCTGGCGGCGCGACTTCGGCGTCGGGCCCGAGGTCGTCGGGCGATCGCACTACGAGGTCTTCCCCGACCTGCCGCCGGGATGGCGCGACGTGCACGCGCAGGCGCTCGAAGGCCGGCCGCAGGCCAGCGAGCGCGAGCTGTGGCGGCGCGCCGACGGCTCGTGCATGTGGCTGTCCTGGGCCGTCGTGCCCTGGCGCGGCGAGGACGGCGGCGTCGGCGGCTTGATCATCTCGACCGAGGACATCACCGTGCGTGTCGCCTCGGCCGAGGCGCTGCGCGAGAGCACCGAGCGCTTCGAACGCGTGTTCCGGCACAGCCCGATCGCGATCGCCATCGCCGGCAGCCGCGACGGGCTGATGGTCGACGTCAACCCGGCGTTCGAGGCGCTGCTGGGCTGGCGCCGCGACGAGCTCATCGGCCGCAGCAGCCTGGAGCTGGGCATCTGGGCCGTGGGCGAGGAACGCGACGCGGTCGTGCAGCGTGTGCTCGCCGAGGGCTCGGTGCAGCTGGAGACGCGCTGGCGCTCGCGTGAGGGCGCCGTCGTCGACGTGGTGTTCTCCGGTGCCCGGGTGGAGATCGACGGCGTGCCGCACCTCGTCGGCATGGCCGCCGACATCCGCGAGCAGAAGGCCGCGCGCGCGGCACTGGAGCGCCAGCAGGAGGAACTGGAGAGCCAGGTGGGGCACCGCACCGCCGAACTCGAGGCGATGCAGGTGGAGCTGGCGCGGCGCGCGCAGCAGGCCGAGGCCGCCAACCGCGCCAAGAGTGCCTTCCTGGCCAACATGAGCCACGAGATCCGCACGCCGATGAACGCCATCCTCGGCATGGCGCACCTGCTGGCGCGCGAGATCACCGAGCCGCGCCAGCGCGAGCGCCTGGCCAAGATCGGCGACGCCGGCGAGCACCTGCTGCAGGTCATCAACGACATCCTCGACCTGTCCAAGATCGAGGCCGGCAAGATGGTGCTGGAGCACACCGAGTTCGCGCTCGACGCGCTCCTCGCACGCTGCTTCGAGATCGTCGGCGAGCGTGCCAGCGCCAAGGGGCTGGAGCTGGTGCTCGACACCGACCGGGTGCCGCCGCGGCTGCGTGGCGACCCGACGCGGCTGTCGCAGGCGCTGATCAACCTGCTGTCCAACGCCATCAAGTTCACCGAACACGGTTGGGTGGGCCTGCGCACCGAGCTGATCGTGGACGAGGGCGAGCGCCTGCTGGTGCGCTTCGAGGTGCGCGATACCGGCGAGGGCATCACGCCGGAGCGCCAGGCGCAGCTCTTCCATGCCTTCGAGCAGGCCGACGCCTCGAGCACGCGGCGCCACGGCGGCACCGGCCTGGGGCTGGCACTGACGCGCCACATCGCCGAGCTGATGGGCGGCGAGGCCGGCGTTCAGAGCACGCCCGGCGCTGGCAGCCGCTTCTGGTTCAGCGCCTGGCTGGCGCGCCTGCCCGAGCCCGACGCGCCGCAGGCCTCGGTGGCCACGTCGCCCGCGCTGGCGGGCCTGAGGGCGCTGCTCGTCGACGACCTGCTGGAGGCGCGCGTGGTGATCGCCGAGCGGCTGCAGCGCATGGGGCTGGAGGTCGACGCGGTCGACGGTGGCGAGGCGGCGCTGGCCCAGGCGCGCCGCCGGCTCGAGGCCGGCGGCGGCTACGACCTGGCGCTCGTCGACTGGTTGATGGCGCCGATGGACGGGCTGGAGACCACGCGCCGGCTGGCCGCGCTGCTGGGGCCGCGCATGCCGCCGACGGTGCTCGTCACCGCGGCCGACGACCCCGGCGTCGCGGCGCTCGCGGTGGCCGCCGGCTGCGTGGCGGTGCTCGCCAAGCCGGTGACGCCCTCGGTGCTGCTGGACACCGTGCTGCGCCTCGTGCGCCATCGCGGCGTGCCGGCCGAACGCGTGCTGCCGCCGCCGACCGGCGCCGAGCGCAGGCTGCGTGCCGCGTACGCCGGCCAGCGTGTGCTGCTGGCCGAGGACAACCCGATCAACCAGGAGGTCGCCGAGGAGCTGCTGCGCGCCGTCGGGCTGGTCGTGGACACCGCGGCCGACGGCCGCGAGGCGGTCGATCGGGCACTGGCCGGCGGCCATGCGCTGGTGCTGATGGACCTGCAGATGCCCGGGCTCGACGGCTTCGCGGCGACACGCGAGATCCGCGCTCGGCTAGGGCCGGGGCTGCCGATCGTCGCGATGACGGCCAACGCCTTCGACGAGGACCGCGAGCTGTGCCTGCAGGCCGGCATGAACGACCACGTGCCCAAGCCGGTGAGCCCGGAGAACCTGTACACGACGCTGCTGCGCTGGCTGCCGCCGGCGGGGCACGCGGCCGAGGCGGTGCCGCCCGCCGGCGACACGCTGCTGCCGGCGCGGCTGGCCGGCGTGCCGGGGCTGGAGCTGCGCGGCACGCTGCAGCGCCTGGGCGGAAGCGTCGTGATGTTCGAGCGCCTGCTGCGGCGTTTCGTCGCCACCTACGGCGCCGGCGTGCCGGCGCTGGTGGCGGCGGCGCAGGCCGGCGACGCGGCCGGCTGCCGCGACGCCGCCCATTCGCTGCGAGGTGCGGTGGCCACCATCGGCGGTGCCGAGCTGGCGGCGCGCCTGGAGAGGCTGGAGCGCGCGCTGGGTGAACACGGCGTTGCGGCGGCCGAGCGCGACGAGGCGATCGCCTTCGACGCCGCGCTGCGCGAGTTCGTCGCGCGGGTGGGCGCGGCGCTGGCCTGATCGGCGGCGTGGCCGTGGGCGCGCACGGGCATTCACCCGCCGTCGGGCGCGCCGGTGCCGTCAGCCTTAGGCTAGCCCTGTCGTGTCCCGCCCCCTCGTGATGCCTGCGCCGTTCCTGCCCATCTCACTGCGCCTCTTGCCGATTGCCGCGCTGCTGGCCGCCGGCTGCGCCTCGTCGCCGCCCGGCGTCGACGCCCAGTGGCGCGCGCCCGATGCCGGCCCGGCGCTGGGTGGCGGCGCACGCGTGCTCGTCGCCTGCGAGGCCGCCGAGACGGCGCTGGTGCGGCTGTGCGTCGAACGTCTCGCCGCCGAGCTGACGGCCCGTGGCGCGCGCGCCGTGCCCGCGCCCGACGCACCGCCGCCCCCGGCCGGCGGGCCGCGCGACGACGCGCGTTACGTCGTGCTGGCGCGCCAGGCCGGCGCGCAGGCGGTCTGGGTCGGCAGCGTCTCGGCCGCACCCGCCGAGCCGCGTGCCGGGGGCATGTCGATCGGGCTGGGCGGGTTCCACATCGGCGGAGGCGGCAGCGGGGTCGGCGTCGGCGTGACGCTGCCGGTGGGGGCCGCGGGCGGCGCCGCCGTGCGCTACGCCGCCGAGGCGCGTGTCACCGAGGTCGCCGGCGGCCGCCTGCAGTGGACGGCGCGCGCCGCGTCGGGCGCCACGGGGGACGCCGGCGCGCAGCTGGACGCGCTGGCGCGGCGCCTCGTCGACGCCGCGGCCGGCGCCGGGCTGTTCTGAGTCCCGCCGCCCGGTGCGTCTCGTCGCGCTGATCGCGCTGCTGCACGCGCTGCTCGCCTGGCGGCTGGCCGCGCCGCTGTCGCCGGCCGGCGTGCTGGCCGTCGCCGCCGCCGCCCTGGTCTCGGCGGCGCTGATCCCGATGGCCTTTGCCGGCCGGCGCGGGCACGACCGGGCGGTGGCCGACCGCTGGTCCTGGGCAGGGTTCGTCGCGATGGGGCACTTCTCGATCGTGTTCGTGCTGACGCTGCTGCGCGAGTTCTCGCTGCTCACCGCCTGGCTGCTGGGCTGGGCGCCGCATGCACGCGACAGCGCGCTGGCGGTGCTGCTGCTGGCCCCGGCGCTGACGGCCGTGGCCCTGGCCGGCGCACGCGCCACCCCGCGGCTGCGCACCGTGCATGTCGCGCTGCCGGGGCTGCCGCCGGCGCTGGAGGGGTTCACGATCGTGCAGATCAGCGACCTGCACGTCGGCCCGACGATCAAGCGCCGCTGGGTGCAGGCTGTCGTCGAGCGCGCCAACGCCGCGGGCGCCGACCTCGTCGCGCTGACCGGCGACCTCGTCGACGGCCGCGTCGAGGACCTGCACGAAGACCTCGCGCCGCTGGCCGGGCTGCGTGCGCGCCACGGCGTCTTCGCCGTGACCGGCAACCACGAGTACTACTCGGGCGCGCTGCCGTGGATCGCGGAATGGCGCCGGCGCGGCATCGTGACGCTGGTCGACGAGCACCGCGTCGTCGAGCACGGCGGCGCGCGGCTGGTTGTCGCCGGCGTCGCCGACTTCAATGCCGCGGGTTTCGAGCCCGCGCACCGCAGCGACCCGAAGCGTGCGCTGGACGGTGCGCCGCCAGGCGCTCCCCGGCTGCTGCTGGCGCACCAGCCGCGCAGCGCCGCCGCGGCGGCCGAAGCCGGCTTCGACCTGCAGCTGTCGGGCCACACGCACGGCGGCCAGATCTGGCCCTGGGGGCTGCTGGTGCCGCTGCAGCAGCCGATCACCGCCGGGCTGCAGCGTATCGGCCGCCTGCAGGTCTACGTCAGCCGCGGCACCGGCTACTGGGGCCCGCCGCTGCGGCTGGGGGCGCCGTCGGAGATCACGCGGCTGGTGCTGGAGCGCCGGACGGCGGGCTAGGGCGGCAGAATCCACTGCCGCCCGTTGCCCGCCGGAGCCCCGATGTCCTCGCCGAATCGCCGCCGTGCCCTGCAGACCCTCGCTGCCACCGCCCTCGGCCCGTGGCTGGCCACGCCCGCGCGGGCCGAGGGCCGCACGATCCGCCTGCTGGTGGGGTTCCCGCCGGGCGGCGGCACCGACGCCATCGCGCGCGTGCTCGCCGAGCGGCTGAAGGACGAGCTCGGCGCCACGGTCATCGTCGACAACCGCCCCGGTGCCGGCGGCCAGCTCGCGGCGCAGGCACTGAAGGCGGCCGCGCCCGACGGCACGACCTTCTTGCTGTCGCACGACCACACGATCTCGATCCTGCCGCTGGTCGTGCGCCAGCCCGGCTACGAGCCCGCACGCGACTTCGTGCCGGTGGCCGGTTTCGCCAGTTTCCCCAACGCCTTCGCGGTCTCGGCTCACACGCCCGCGCGCACGCTGGGCGAGTACGTGGCCTGGGTGCGGGCCCAGGGGGGCCAGGAAGCGGTGGGCATCCCGGCGGCGGGCTCGGTGCCCGAGTTTCTCGTGCGGCTCGTCGCCCAGCGCCACGGCCTGGATCTGGTCGCGCTGCCGTACCGGGGCAGCGCGCCGATGATGTCCGACATGCTCGGCCGCCAGATCGCCGCCGGCGTGGGTTCGGTGCCCGATTTCATCGACAACCACCGCCACGGCCGGCTTCGCATCGTCGCCGTGATGGGCACGCAGCGCCTGGCCCAGCTGCCCGAGGTGGCGACGCTGGCCGAGTCCGGCGTGCCGGGTTTCGAGGAACTGCCGTATTACGGCGTCTTCGCGCCGGCGGGCACCGCCGCGGCGACGATCGACGCCTTCGGCAACGCGCTGGCGCGGGTGCTCGTGCAGCCGGCGGTGCACGAGCGTCTGAGCGCGATGGGGCTGTCGGTGGGCTACACGAGCGCGGCGCAGCTGGGCGCGCGTGAACGCGCCTACACCGCGGCCTGGGCGCGCATCATCAAGGCGAGCGGCTTGCCGCCGCCGTGACCCGTGCCGTCCTGCGGCGGGCCAGCGCACGCTGGCGCAGTTCGCAGGCCAGCGCGCTGGAGCCGGTGACCGCCACCGAGGTGCCGAGCGCCAGCGGCCACCACGAGGCGCTGGCGGTGCTCAGCGCGGCGCCGCCGACGACGGCGGCCAGCCCGAGCGTGTAGTGGTGCAGGGCAGGGCACAAGAGCAGGTTCATCGTCCGTCTCCTCGTCGTGTGGCGGGCCGCTGCAGCGTTCAGCCCACCAGGAAGTCGATCACCACCGCGCCCGGGGCGCGCTGGCGGTAGGTGGCGCGAACCTGGCCGCGGTAGTGCTGCTCGATCTGCATCAGCAGCGGCAGGGGGTCGTGGTCGTTGGCGAAACGCAGGGTCTCGCCGGGTTCGAGCGCGTCGAGCGCGCCGAAGATCGCCGCGTGGCGGAAACGCTTGGCGACGCCGCGCGCGTCGAAGACGTGGATGCCGTCCTCGGACGGGTTGGAGCAGGAGCAGGACATGGGCGGTCCGGGGGCGTTGAAGGTGCATTCAGCGTATTGCTTCCGCCGGCCCGAATCCTTAAGATGCTTCAACTATGCAGCTTCAAGCAGTCCTGCTGCCCGACGACCGGCCCGCGGCGCATGCTCGGTCCGAACCCCGGCTGATCGGCGACCTCGCGGTCTGGCTGGTCATCGCAGCCGAACTGCTGACCTTCGGCCTGCTGTTCGTGTCCTACGCCTTCGCACGCCTGCACGAGCCGGCGCTGTTCAAGTCGCTGCAGGCCACGCTGGACCTGGAGCGCGGGGCGCTGAACACGGTCTTGCTGGTCAGCGGCAGCGCCGCGGTGGCGCATGCGGTGGCCGCCTTCGAACGCGGGCGTGTCGTCGCCGCCCGGCGCTGGCTGCTGGCCGCGCTGGGCTGCGGACTGGGCTTCACGCTGCTGAAGTCGGCCGAGATCGCCGCCAAGGTGGCCGCCGGGGCCGACCTGTCGGCCAACACCTTCTGGATGTTCTACCTGGTGCTATCGGGCTTCCACCTGCTGCACGTGGTCGCGGCGGCGGTGTTCCTGGCGATCGTCTGGTGGCTGGCGGGGCGCGGCGCCTACGGGCCGGGCCGTACCCACGTGCCCGAGACCGCGGCGGCGTTCTGGCACATGGTCGACCTGCTGTGGATCGTTCTGTTCCCGCTGCTGTACGTGATGAGGTGACCGTGTCGCGCATCGATCTCGTCTGGGCCGGCCTCGTGGTCGCCACGCTGCTCAGCTTCGCCGTCGGCGAGTCGGCCAGTGCCGGGGGCGGCGCGGCCTGGCCGGTGTGGCTGGTGTTCGCGCTTGCGCTGGCCAAGGGCGCGGCGGTGGCGCTGGACTTCATGGGGCTGGCCACGGCGCCGGCGCTGTGGCGGCGCCTCGTGCTCGGCTGGCTGGGCAGCGTCGTCGCGCTGGTGCTGCTGGCCTGGTGGCTGGCGCGCGCCTGACACGAACGCGGGGGAGTCCCCGGGCCGCGGGGTTTTCGGCCCGCCACGCGGGCCGGAACATGCCGCCATGGACACGCCCAAGCCCGACTCCACCGCCTCGCAGGTCCCCGCCTCGGCGCGCGCCGCGCTGGCGGCGCTCGTCGAACTGCGCGACGAGCTGCAGAAGATGCACGCCGAACTCGAGTACCTGCGCCTGATGCTGCGGCTGGGCGCACGCGACTGACGCGGCGGCCACGATCGGGCTGCCCCGAAACGTGACGGAATAAGACCGAAGATCACCGCCGGGTGATATTCCGACATACTTCGTTGAATCTCGTGACGGCGCCGTCATGAAACTCCCTGGAAATAAATGATGAGGGGATTTGGGGGCGCTATTTGAGGTATTCGCCGGGGTGCGACCTTCCTAAGCTGACGGCACTTGGAAGGAGCGCCCATGAGCACCATCGGATCCCTCGCCTCGGGGTACATCAATCCCCAAACCGGACTCGGCGCGTACGAGCGCAACGTCAAGGCCTTCGGCCCTGTCGTGGCCACCGCGATCGGGGCTGCGGACGCCACCAGCGGCGCCTGCCAATCCACCTGTTCGTTCAGCAGCGACGCGCTCAGCGCGCTCGACGACTGGGTCGACATGGGCGTCGACACCGTGGCGTCGGTCGGCGACACGCTGGCCGGGGCGGCTCAGGCCGTGCAGAGCGGTGTCGGCGACAGCGTCGACGGTTTCCAGGGAGCGTTGGACAGCATCGTCGACACCGTCACCGGCGCCGCCAAGGGGGTTGCCGACACGGTGGGTGATGCCGTCGAGAGTGTCGAGGACTTCGTCTCCGACGCTGCCGACACGGTGTCCGACGCGACCGACGCCGTCGTCGACGGCGCGGGCGACCTCTTCGACGGCATCGTGGACACGCTGGACACCGTCGCGGGCTACGCGGCGATGGGCGCGCTCTCGATCGGGCAGGCCCTCAATGAAGCCGTCTGATCGCCGCCGGGCGGCGGCCGTGCTGGCCGCGGCCACGCTGCTGCCGGGCTGCTCGATCATCTCGCCCGTGCCCGCGCTGGAGCTGGCGAAAGCCGCCAGCGGCGCCGTGCAGCACGCCATCCTGTACGGCCCGAGCCAGGCGTCGAATACCGTATTTCATGCCCCGCTGGAGGTTTCGGCGCTCTGCATCGAATATCGCCCGGACGCCCAGATCGTCGATTTCGTGCCGTCCCTGCAGGCCGAGCTGAAGAAACGCCAGGTGGACAGCCGGGTGTACGAGGCGGGGACTCCGCTGGAAACCTGCAAGGCCTGGCTGAAATACAGCGCGGCGATCGACTGGGATACCGCCCTGTTCGGCGGCGAGTACCGCCCCTATCTGCGCCAGGCGTCGCTCACGCTGCAAACCTCGAACGGCCGCACGCTGGCGTCGAGCCAGTACCGGCTCGAAGGCCGGCTGGAGGCCGGCAAGTGGTCCTCGACCCGCGAGAAGCTCGCCCCGGTGGTGTCCGCACTGCTCACCGGCGACTGAGCCCGCCCCCCAACCATCCGCCCAAGAGGCCCGTCATGAACCGTCCCATCCTCTGGCCGATTGCCGGCCTGGCCGCCGCCCTGGCGGGCGGCTGCGCCGACACGCCGACGTCGCAGCTGCGTGTGCCGACCGCGGTGACCGCCGTCGCGCCGCCGTCTTATGTCGAACGTGCGCCCACCGGGTCGCTGTTCCAGCCCGGCGCGCCGATCGCGACGCTGTTTTCCGGCGAGAAGCGGCCGCGTTCGATCGGCGACACGCTGAAGGTCGAGATCGACGAGAAGCTGTCGGCCAACCAGAAGGTGGCCACCGATACCAGCCGCGAGAACAAGGTCGCGACCAAGGGCCCGGGTACCGAATCGGAGAACGTGCGCGGCGTGCTCAAGAGCCTGATGAACCTGGACGCCGAGGCCAGCGGCAGCGACTCCTTCGTCGGCAAGGGCACGACCGAGAACTCCAACCGCTTCACCGGGCGCATTGCCGCATCGGTGATCAACGTGCTGCCCAACGGCCACCTCGTGGTCGCCGGCGAACGCAGCATCGCCTACAACGAGGGCGTGACGACGCTGCGTTTCTCGGGCGTGGTGAACCCCGACGACATCAAGGCCGGCAACGTGGTCGCGTCGGCCGACATCGTCGACGCGCGGCTGGAGGCGGTGGGCCGCGGCGGCGTGGCCGACACGGCGTCGCGCAGCTGGATGCAGCGTTTCCTCAGCAAGGGGCTGGCGATCTGGTGAGCACGCCGTCGAGCCAGGCGTCGATCGTGCCGGCCAGTTCGGCTTCGCGGCGGCGCATCAGCCAGTGGCCGGCGTCGAGTTCGAGCACGCGGTTGCGCGGGTCACGCGCGATGCGTTCGAGCCAGCGCCGCGACTGGAAGGCAAACGGCTTGCGCCGCCCCCACGCGTAGAGCATCGGGCAGGACGGCACGAACACCGTCGGACGACCGAAGCCGCCGGCAGCACCGAACCACTGCACGGCGTAGGGCCAGCCCATCGCGGCGGTCGCCGACCGAGGCTCGGGCGCGTGAAACAGGCGTGCAGCGCTGCGCGCGACGGCATCGCCGGCACGACCGCCGACTCGCCAGGCCGAGGCCAGGGTCAGCTGGTAGGCCAGGGCGCCGAACTGGCCGCGCCAGCCCATCTCGGCCCGGTTGGCCCTGGAGCCGGCGTCGCCGCCGATGTCCATCGCGACGATGGCGCGCACGCGTTCGGGGTGGCGTTCGGCGAACCGGTAGCCGAAGAAACAGCCCCAGTCGTGCAGGACCAGCACCACCGGCCGCGCCGGGCTCGCGGCGTCGGCCACGGCGAGCAGCGTCGCGACGATCTCGTCGAGCGAACGCGCGCGAGGGTCGTCGCCGGGCGCGAAGCCGGGCAGCGTGAAGCGGGCGCAGCGCCGGCGCGGGGCCAGAGCCGCGACCAGACCGTCCCAGACGGTGTGGCGGTCGGGCCAGCCGTGCACGAAGAGCAGCAGCTCGTCGCCACGGCCTTCCAGGTGGACGGTAACGCCGCCGGCCGGCCGCGTCGAAGCGTCGAGGGCCGGCGGCGCGGCCGTCACGGTTTGCGGCCGAGCGCGTGCGCCGCTTCGCGCACGTCACCCACCTTCTTCTGCGTCTTGCCTTCGGCCTGGCGCGCCAGGCCCTTGGCCTGCATCTCGCGGTCGCCGATGGCTTCGCCGGTCTTGCGCTGGATCTTGCCGGCCATGTCCTTGGCGCTGCCCTTCACGTGGTCGCTGTTCATGATCGTCGCTCCTGGTGTCGCGGCACGGGCCGCATGAGCAGCAGGATGCGTGGTTCGCGCCGCCCCGCCTGCCGGCGGGCGGCGCGAACGAGGGTGGGATCAATCCTACGACCGTCGCGACACTGCCTGTTTGTTGAGCAATCCAGGGAAAACCCTCGGGCCACAGTCACTTGCGCGCTGCGCCCCAGGGTTGTCCACAGGGATACCCAGTGCGGCCGGGGACAGTCTGGTCAGCGGCGCAGGCCTTTCGGGGCGATCTCGTAGAGCGTCGTCGTGTCGCTGCTCTCGTGCGCCACCGCGAGGTAGTGACGGCCCCGGGCGTGGAAGGCGTGCAGGCCTTCGGGCGAGACGTCGCCTTCGCCGATCACCATGCCCAGGTAGCTGGGGGCCGTCGGTTCGCTGACGTCGAAGGCGGCGATCGCAGCCTTCTTCGTGCGCTCCAGGCCGACGAAGGCCAGCGTGCGGCCGTCGACTTCCAGCAGCGCCACGCCCTCGGGTTCGACACCCTTGTTGTCGCTGCGACCGTCGTCATAGACGCCCAGGCGGATGGCCTCTGCGTCGAGCAGGCTGCCGCTGTCCCAGACCAGGCGGCCGCTGGCGTCGCGGATCGAGATCGAGCGTGCGCCGAAGGCCACCAGGTGCTCGGGCGTCGACGTCACGTTGTCGTAGGTCAGGCGAAACAGCTCGGCGGGGCCGGTGGACGGCACCAGGCGCGCGGCATCGCTGCTGCCGGCCGAGCCGCGGCGCTCGTCCTCGCCGTCGGCGCTGCCGTTGTCGCGGGCGTCGCCTTCGTTGGCCATCACCAGGTAGCTGCGGCCGCGCACGCGGTAGCTCGCCACCGAGTCCGGCTGGTACAGGCCGAAGACCGGCACCGTGCGCAGGAACACGCCGTTGTTCGTCGCCGGGTCGGCCGCGTCCTTGTCGTTGGGGTCGATGCCGTTGCCGGGCAGGCTGAAGTCCTTCTCGCCCAGGCCGACGATCTTCACGAAACGTCGGGCCTTGATGTCCAGCAGCGCGAGGCCGTTGGCCTCCTGCAGCGTCACCCAGGCGCGGCGGCCGGCAGCGTCGATGGTGATGTATTCGGGCTCGGGGTCGTAGGCGCTGTAGCTGGCGGGCTGGGTGGCGCGCGTGCCGGTGGCCGGGAACAGGCGCAGCTGCTCGTAGCCGGGGATGTCGGCGGTGATCGGCAGCGTCGTCACCGAGCGCTCGACGATGTCGACGATGCTCACGCTGCCCACCGGGTCCTCGGCGCTCAGGCCGGCCGGCGTCGGCCGCGCGTTGGGCGTGCCTTCGTTGGCCACGAGCAGCGTGCGGCCGTCGGGCGCGAAGCTCAGCATGTCGGGCAGCGAGCCCACCGGGATCGGGTTGCCGAGCTGGGCGCGGGTGCGGGTGTCGAACAGCACGACGACGCCGGGCAGCGTGCGGTCCTGGCCGTTCTCCACCGCCAGCGCGGCGACGCCGCGCGCGATGGCGACGCTGTTGACGGTCCCCAGGTGCGAAACGTCGAGGTGCGCGACGAGCTGGCCGCTGGCGCGGTCGAGCACGTCGACACCGACCACGCCGGCGACCCACAGCGTGTCGCTGCGCGCGTCGTGGGCGACGATCTCGGCCTTCTGGCCGGCGGCGCCGGTGGCGGCGTGGGCGTACTGCCAGACGCGCTGCAGCGCGAAGTCGGTGGCCTGTGCCGGCAGTGCGGCGGCGCAGGCGAGGGCGGCAACGGCGGCCAGCCGGGTCGGGTTCAGCATCGTGGGGCTCTCGGGAGGTCGAAGACGACCGCGCAGCGTGCCCGGCGGCGATGGCAGTTGCGTGACGGCCGGCGTCGCCGCGGCCCCGCGGGCGCGGGGTCCGGACCGTGCAGCCCGTCACGCCAGCGGCGCCTGCGCGGCAAGTTCATCCTGTGAACAGGGGAACGATGTGCGGCCGTTCGCATCCGGGCACTCAACTCCCCCGCGCGGGCCGCCGAAGCACCGTCATCGGCGCTCCCGGTTCGTTCGAACTCCGGGGGCGCATCGGTTCGCATCAACGGGAGTGTTCGCGATGAAGACCTGGAGCGATCTGCGCATCGGCCTGAAGCTTGGCCTGGGCTTTGCCCTCGTGATGGTGGCGACGGCCGTCGTCGCCGTGTTCGGCCGTTACGCGCTCGAAGGCGTCGGTGGCCAGGTGCACGAGCTCGTGGAGCACCGGCAGGCCAGCGTCGGCATGGCGCGCGACGTGAAGGACGAGCTCAACGTCGTCGCGCGTGGCGTGCGCAACGTGGCCCTGCTCGATGATCGCAAGCAGATCGACGCCGAGATCGAACGCATCCGCGGTTGCGAGACGCGCATCGCCGGGCTGCTGGAGCGCCTGCAGGCGGGCGACCGGGACGGCGAGGCGGGCAGGCGCCTGGACGCGGTGCAGGCGTCGCGTACGGCCTACACGCCGCTGCTGACGCGGGCGCTGGAACTCGCCGCCGCCGACCGCAGCGACGAGGCGCGTGACCTGCTGCTCAAGGAGGTGCGCCCGGTGCAGGCGGCTTACCTGAAGTCGCTGGACGCCTTCGTCGAGCACGAGGTCCTGCGCATGCAGGCCAGCGCCTCCGACACCGAAGCGGCCATCGCGCGTGCCGGTACGGTGATGCTGCTGGTCGCGCTGGCGGCGCTGGGCTGCGGCAGCGCGCTGGCCTGGCTGATCACGCGCAGCGTGACGCGGCCGCTGCGCTCGGCGCTGCAGGTGACCGAGCGTGTGTCCGCCGGTGACCTGTCCGGGCCGGTGCCGGCCGGCAGCGCCGACGAGCTCGGCGTGCTGCTGCGCTCGCTGGACGGCATGCAGGCCAGCCTGCGGCAACTGGTCGGCGGCGTGCGCGGCAATGCCGAGAGCGTGGCCACCGCCAGCGCCGAGATCGCGCGCGGCAACCAGGACCTGAGCCAGCGCACCGAGGAACAGGCCGGCGCGCTGCAGCAGACCGCGGCGACGATGGAACAGTTGGGCGCCACGGTGCGCCAGAACGCCGAGAACGCACGCGAAGCGAACTCGCTGGCGCACGGCGCGTCGCAGGCCGCGCTGCAGGGCGGCGCCGCGGTCGACGAGATGCTGGGTTCGATGAAGGGCATCACGACCTCGTCGCGCGAGGTGGCCGAGATCGTCGGCGTCATCGACTCGATCGCCTTCCAGACCAACATCCTGGCGCTGAACGCGGCGGTGGAGTCGGCGCGGGCCGGCGAAGCGGGCCGCGGTTTCGCCGTCGTCGCTGCCGAGGTGCGCACGCTGGCACAGCGCAGCGCCGACTCGGCGCGCCAGATCCGCACGCTGATCGGCCAGAGCGTCGAGCGTATCGACGCCGGTGCGGCGCAGGCCGAACGTGTCGGCCGCACGATGCACGAGGTGGTGCAGGCGATCGGCCGTGTGACCACGGTGATCGAGTCGATCAGCGCCGCCAGCACCGAACAGAGCGACGGCATCTCCCAGGTCGGCGACGCCGTCGGCCAGATGGACACCGTGACGCAGCAGAACGCCGCGCTGGTGGAGGAGAGTGCCGCCGCCGCCGAAAGCCTGCGCGTGCAGGCCACGCAGCTGGTCGGCGCGGTCTCGCGCTTCCAGCTGCCGCAGCCGGCCTGAAACAAAAGAGCCCGCCGGGAGGCGGGCTCGTCAGCTGCCGCGGTGCGGATTCAGCCGCAGGCGCCGATGTGGCCGCAGTTGGTGCACTTGGTGCAGCCGTCGATGTGGTGCATGTCGTGCGCGCCGCACTCCGGGCACTTGGAGCCGGTGCCGGCAGCGAACTGCATGCCCGCGGCCGGCTTGGCCGCGGCCGCATTCTCGGCCACGGCCGGCGCCGGGGCCGGGGCGGCCGTGCCGGCGGCGTAGGCGCGCGCCAGTTCACGCACCGGCAGCTGCGCGCCCGACGCGGTGAGGTAGCCGCGCGCGTGCAGCAGCTGCTGCACCGCATAGGCCAGCGCCGCGACCTCGGAGTCGTGGAAACGCGGGATCTGCGTGCCGTCGCCGCGCACCAGCATGCCGCTGCGCACCGCGCCGTTGGTCCAGGCGATCTCGCGCAGGTTCTCCAGCGCCTTCTCGATCGACGCGCCCGAACGCGCGGCCAGCGACAGCAGGCGCATCGCGCCGTCCAGCCACTGGTCCTGCTCGCCCTGCAGCAGGAACTCGACCGGGCGCTCGATCGTCACCTTCTGGCCGTCGACGACGCCGTCCACCGGCAGGAAGCCGACGGTGACGTACATCGAACGCTTGCCGGCCTGGGTCCACATCTCGACCTTCTCGGTCACGCTGGAGATGCGGCCCACCGGACGGCCGACGTGTTTGGTCAGCGGGTCCTCGTCGCGCGGCGTGGCCTCCGTGGCGGCGGGGGCCGCGGCCGGCGTGCCGACCGACAGCACCGAGCCCAGCACCGAGTTCGGACGGTAGGTGGCCAGGCCCTTCAGGCCGGCCTTCCAGGCGTCGAGGTAGAGGTTCTGGAAGTCCTCGTAGGGGTAGTCGGCCGGCACGTTGACCGTCTTGCTGATCGAGGTGTCCAGGAAGGGCTGGACGGCCTCGAGCATGCGCATGTGGTCGTTGGCCGACATCTCCAGCGCGGTGACGAACTGCGGCGGCAGCTGCGCCACGTCGCCGCCGAGGTGGCGGAACAGGCGCCAGGCGCGGTCGGCGACCTCGAAGATGCGGTGCGAACCGTCCGCTTCGCGCTTCTTGCGGTTGTAGGTCCAGGAGAACGGCGGCTCGATGCCGTTGCTGGCGTTGTCGGCGAAGGCCAGCGAGATCGTGCCGGTGGGCGCGATCGCCAGCAGGTGGCTGTTGCGGATGCCGTGCTTGCGGATCGCCTTGCGGATGGATTCCGGCAGGCGCTTGGCAAAACCGCTGGCCAGGTACTTGGTCTTGTTCAGCAGCGGGAAGGCACCCCGTTCGCCGGCCAGCTCGACCGACGCGAGATAGGACGCGTCGCGCATCGTCTCGGCGATCCTCGCGGCGAGTGCGCGGCCTTCGTCGCTGTCGTAGCGGATGCCCAGCATCACCAGCGAGCTGCCCAGGCCCAGGAAACCCAGGCCGACGCGGCGCTTGGCGGCGGCTTCGGCACGCTGCTGCTCCAGCGGCCAGTAGGTCACGTCGAGCACGTTGTCGAGCATGCGCACGCCCACGCGCACGACGGCGGCGAAGCCCTCGAAGTCGAAGTGCGCGTCATCCGAGAAGGCGCCGACGACGTGGCGCGTCAGGTCCACCGAGCCCAGGCAGCAGCAGCCGTAGTCGGGCAGCGGCTCCTCGGCGCAGGGGTTGGTGGCCTCGATCGTCTCGCAGTAGTGCAGGTTGTTCTCGCGGTTCATCTGGTCGATGAACAGCACGCCCGGCTCGGCGTGGTCGTAGGTCGACCGCATGATCTGGTCCCAGACCTCGCGTGCCTTGACGCTGCGGTAGACCCACTTGCCGTCCTCGCGCTGGCGCGCGCCGGCAGCGACCAGTTCCTCGTGCGGACGCGCGGCGTGCACGAGCTCGAACTCGGCGTCGGCGATCACCGCCTTCACCAGCGCGTCGGTGACGCCGACGCTGATGTTGAAGTTGCGCAGCTCGCCCTTGTCCTTGGCGTGGATGAAGGCCTCGATGTCCGGGTGGTCGCAGCGCAGCACGCCCATCTGCGCGCCGCGGCGCGCGCCGGCGGACTCGACGGTCTCGCAGGAGGCGTCGAAGACGCGCATGAAGGACACCGGGCCCGAGGCGCGCGAATGCGTCTGCGTGACGAGCGCGCCCTGCGGGCGGATGCGGCTGAAGTCGTAGCCGACGCCGCCACCGCGACGCATCGTCTCGGCGGCTTCGGTGACCGCGGTGTAGATGCCGGGCTTGTCGCCTTCGTAGCCGGTGATGGAGTCGCCGACCGGCTGCACGAAGCAGTTGATCAGCGTGGCCTGGATATCGGTGCCGGCGGCCGACATGATGCGGCCGGCGGGCACGAAGCCGCGCTGCATGGCCCACAGGAACTCGGCCTCGCGCGCGGAGCGTGCGTCCTCGGCCTCGATGGCCGCGAGCGCGCGGGCGACACGCGCCTGCACCTGCGCGATGTTCTGTTCGTCGCCTTTGGCGTACTTCTCCAGCAGGGCGACGGTGGCAATTTCCTGGGGTTGCAGGGCGTCGAGCAGGTGCTTGTCGGGTGCGTTCATCGGCAACGGAAAGGGCGACGCCGCGCAACGCGCGGCGTGGGGTTGAGGGATTCGGGGGTGGGTGGCGCGGCGGCGTCGTCGGAGTGCAAGAAAGACGACCCGCCACGGGCTGCCGGCTCGAGGGCGACGGTGACGGCGCCACCGGCTGGCCCTCTCGGGCGCCGGCCGGGCGCGTCGGGAGCGGGGCGGATTTTAGTTCAAGGCCGGCGCCCGCGCGGCCGGGCCGGCGCTTCGCCGACCGGGTCGCGACAAGGGTCTTGACGGCCGCCGGCGAACGTGCCGGACGGCCGGCTTCGGCCCGTTCCGGCCCGCTGTGGCGGCGTGGCGCGGGTAAGCACCAGATACCCGTCTGGGTATCTGAGCTAGGATGTTCACATGTGTAACGCTCCGCCGTCCGTCGTACGCCCGCCACGCCTGCGGCGCTGGGCTGCCGCACTCGCGCTGGCCTGTGCGCTGTCGCTGGCCGGCGCGGCCGAGCTCGCGCCCGGTGAGCCGATGCCCGCCTGGTCGCTGCAGGACCAGAACGAGCGCGCCTGGAGCGTGCAGCCGCAGACGCGCCTGCTGCTGTTCGCCGCCGACAAGGCCGCCAGCGACCTTGTCGTCGCGGCGCTCGGCGCCGAGGGCGGGCCGGCGCTGGCCGCCGCGCAGGCGCAGTACCTGGCCGATGTGCACGCGATGCCGGCGCTGGTGACGCGGCTGTTCGCGCTGCCGGCGCTGCGTGCGCTGCCGTATCCGGTGGGCCTGGTGCGCGACGAAGCCGCCGCCAGCCTGCCGCGCCGGCGCGGCGAGGTCACGCTGCTGGAGCTGGCCGAGGACGGCCGGGTCCGGGCGGTCGCCCACGCCGCGGACGTCGCGGCGCTGCGCCGCCGCCTGGGCCTCGACGCACGCTGAGCCGGCGTGCATGCCAAGACGAGAGGAGACACCGTGAACCATCCCCCGAGCCTGCCGCGCCAGGCCCCCGACGCCGACCGCCGTCGCTGGCTGGCCGCTGCCGCGCTGCTCCCGGCCGCCGCCGCGCTGAACCCGCGGCCGGCCGCGGCCGCGCGCCTGCCGACGCGCGCCCACGTCGTCATCGCCGGCAGCGGCCTGGGTGGCATCGCGGTCGCCAACCGCCTGAGCGCGGCGCTGGACGGTGTGCGCATCACCCTCGTCGACCGCAAGGAAGAACACAACTACCAGCCGGGCTACACGCTGGTGGCCACCGGCGTGTGGCCGGTGTCCAAGGTGCGCGACCGCAATGCCGACTTCCACCCCGAGGGTGTCGAGTGGGTGCACGACATGGTGGCCGAGTTCGACCCGGCGTCCAACAGCCTCGTCACCGCCGGCGGCCGGCGCATCGCCTACGACTACCTCGTCGTGGCCACCGGCGTGCACCTGGACTACGACCAGATCGAAGGCATGGACGTCACCGCGATCGGCCGCCACGGGCTGGCCAGCGTCTACAACGGCCCGCAGGCCGCCGAGGCCACCTGGAGCGCGATGCGCGAGTTCGCCGAACGCGGCGGCGAAGCCTTGATGACGCTGCCGGCGACGCCGCTCAAATGCGCCGGCGCGCCGCTGAAGACCACCTTCATGCTGCGCGACCGGCTGCGCCAGGCCGGCACGCTGGAGCGCAGCCGGGTGACGTTCATGTCGGCGCCGAAGAACGTCTTCGGCGTCAAGCCGGTCAACGACAACGTGCTCGAGCGCTGGCAGCAGCTGGGCATCGCCGTCGAGACCGGGCAGCGGCTGGCCGCGGTGGACATCGGCGCGCAGCGCGCGAGTTTCGTCGGCGCCGACGGCCGCCGCACCGAACGCGGCTACGACTTCCTGCACGTCGTGCCGCCGATGCGTGCGCCCGACGTCGTCAGGAACAGCGACCTGGCCTGCAAGGACGGCCCGTTCGCCGCCGGCGGCTGGCTGGAGGTCGACAAGACGACGCTGCGCCACCGCCGCTACGCCAACGTCTTCGGCGTCGGCGACATCAACGGCACGCCGCGCGGCAAGACCGCGGCGACGGTGAAGAAGTCGGCCCCGGTGGTCGTGCACAACCTGGTGCAGCTGATCGCCGGCGCCGAGCCCGACGCCGTGTTCGACGGCTACACCTCGTGCCCGCTGATCACGCGCGAAGGCTCGGCGATGCTCATCGAGTTCGACTACGAAGGCCGGCTGACGCCGTCGCTGCCGATGATCGAGCCGCTGCAGGACAGCTACTTCGCCTGGTTGATGAAGGTGCGGCTGCTCAAGCCCGCGTACCTGTCGGTGCTCAAGGGCCGCGTCTGAACGGAGAACACCATGTACGAGATCTGGCTCGCCGCGAACATCGTCTGGGAGATCGTGCTGGACGTCTGGCCGGGGGTCGCCGCGGCTGCCCTCGCCTGGCTGCTGGTGCTGGTGGCGGCCGCACGGCAGCCGCGCCGCTGGGCGGCCGCGCTGCGCCCGGCGGCGCTGGCGGGGCTGGCCGGCCTGGTACTCGCCTTCCTGGCGGTGCCCTCGCTCACACGATCGTCGCTGGGCGAACTGGCCTACTGGGTCGACTGGGCCAACCTGCTGGCCATCGCCGCGGGTGCCGGTGCCGCCGTGCTGGCCTTCGCCTGGCCGCTGCTGGCGATGCGCGGGCGCGGCGGCTGAGCGCGCGCCCGGCCCGGTTCAGCGCGCCGTCTGCGGCGAGCGCGCGAACAGCCCGACGTCCAGCCCCTGCGCGCGCAGGCGCTGCATCAGCGCCTCGTAGCGCGCCGGCTCGACCTGCGGCGTGCGCGACAGCACCCAGGCGTAGGCGCGGCGCGGGTCGGTGATCGCCACCAGCGTGTAGTCGGCGTCGAGGTCGACGATCCAGTAGTCGCCCCAGACGAAAGGCAGCCAGGACAGCCACTCGGGCGCGAACCGCACCTTCAGCGTCGGCGACTCGGGCCCGCCGACCTGGCGCGCCTGGCCCAGCGCCTCGTCCATCGTGCCGTCGGCCAGCCGGCAGCGGTTGCGCACCTGCAGCGTGCCGTCCTCGCGCAGCGTGTAGTTCGCGCTGGTGTCGGCGACGCACTGGCGCTGGAAGCGGTTGGGGAAACGTGCGACCTCGTACCAGGTGCCGAGGTAACGCGGCACGTCCAGTCGGTCGATGGTGCGCAGCGCGCCGGCGGCGGCCGGGGTTTCGGTGGCGGTCGGCGCGGTGGCCGTGGGGGCGCCGGCGCCGGCCGTGGAGCAGGCCGCGGCCAGCAGCAGGGTGATCAGGGGTTTGTTCGTCATCGGCGGGATCATCGCCGAGGGCCCGGTTCCCGTGCTGGATCGCCGTCAACGGCCGCACTGAGGAACAATCGCGCCCCCGCAGCGTGCCGCCGGCGCGCCTGCCGCCGTCGCCCACCGCATGAGTCTTGCCGAGATCCGCGCCGCGCTGGCCGCCGAACAGGCCGCCACGCCGTCCTACTTCGACTTCAAGGTCGAGCGCCTGGAGCGCGACGGCGCGCTGTGGCGCGTCACGCTCGAGGCCGGCTACGTCTATGCCGAGGGCCAGCGGCCGGGTGCCGCCTCGGCGCAGGCGCTGCTCGACGAGAGCCTGGACGGCGCCTCGGCCTGGTGGGGCGAGCCGCACAAGGGCGCTGCCGCGGTGCTGGCGGTCGTCGTCGAGGACGACCAGCTGATCCTGCACAACGCCAGCGGTCCGCCGCCCGGGCCGGGGCGGCTGATCCGCGTCTACCCGCCGCGTTTCCTCGACGCGCTGGTCGCCGCCTGGGACGACGGCGAGTGGGCGGCGCGGGCCCTCGAATGCGAGGCCGTGCTGTCCCGGCCGGCCGAGACCGCCGCGCCGGCGCTGACCGGCGCGCCGTTTCGCTGGCTGCGCGCGGCCCAGCGCCAGGCGCTGGCGCTGCCTCGCTGGACCGGCAGCTTTCTCTGGGGCCCGCCGGGCACCGGCAAGACGACGACGCTGGGCGTGCTGCTGGCCGAGACGCTGGACGCCGAGCCCGAAGCGCGTGTGCTGCTGCTGTCGACGACCAACCAGGCCGTCGACCTGGCCACCGTTGCCGTCGACAAGGCGCTGGAGAAGGGCCGCCGCGAACGCTGGCGCGAGACAGTGCGCCGCCTCGGCACGCGCTTCAACCCGGCGCTGTACGAAGGCCGCGAGCACCTGATCCCGAACGCCGACCGGGCGCTGCTGGCCCGCCTGGCGCGTGCCGAGTCCGAACGCCCCCCGGCGCGCGACCTGGAAGCGCTGGAGGCCTGGAGCCGGCGCGTCGCCGAGCTGCGCAACGAGCTTCGGGCCGCCTCGCTGGCCGTGCTGCGCGCCAGCCGGCTGGCGGCGATGACGACGGCGCGCGCCGTCGCGACGCTGAAGACCTTGCGTGAACTGGCCGACGACGGCGCGCCGCCGTTCGAGCTGATCGTCTTCGACGAGGCCAGCCAGGTGCCGCTGGCCCAGGCGCTGGCGCTGATGCCGCTGGGCAGGCGCTGCCTGTTCGCCGGCGACCCGAGCCAGCTGTCGCCGGTGCAGCGTGCGCCCGAGCGCGAGGCGCGGCGCTGGCTGGGGCGTTCGCCGTTCGCGGCGATGCCGCGGCGCTCGCCTTCGGTCGTGCTGCTGGACGAGCAGTCGCGCATGGCCGCGGCGATCGGCGCGCTGGTCGGCGACCTCTATTACGACGGTGCGCTGCGTGTCGCCGCCGACGCCGAGGCCTCGCCCGGCTGGCAGGCGGCGCGCCGGCGCGTGCTGGGTCCGGCCGGCGAGGACGTTCACGTGCACGTCGAGCCGGTGGCGCGCGACGGCGGCTGGTCGGCGGCCTGGCGCGGGCCGGTGCGGCCCGAGTCGGCCGAGGCGATCGTCGCGCTGGTGGCCGACGCGCTGGCCGGCGGTACCTGGCAGGCGCACGAGATCGTCGTGCTGACGCCGTTTCGCGCCCAGCGCGCGCTGATCCGTCAACGGCTGGAAGCCGCCGGCGTGGCCGGCGTGCGCGTCAGCACCGTGCACCGGGCCCAGGGCAGCGAGGCCGCCGCGGTGCTGTTCGACCCGGCCGACGGCGGCCAGCCCTTTCTGCAGACCGAGGAAGCGGCGCGCCTGGTCAACGTCGCGCTGAGCCGCGCCCAGGCCAAGGTGATGCTGTGGCTGTCGCCGGCCGACCGCGCCAACCCGCTGCTGGCGCCGATCGTGCGCCGGCTGCGCCTGGCCGGCGACACGCGCGAGGCGGCCGACCTGCTGGAGCTGGCGCGCGCGCCGGACTTCCCGGCCGGCATCGCCGGCCGGCGTGTGCGCGCCGGGCGCCACGTCGGCGAGGTGCAACGCATCGCGCCCGACGGCAGCCGTTTCTGGCTGGCCAACGAGCGCACCGGCGCGGAGCAGGAGATCGACGCCGGCTTCTGGCGCGCCAGGGCACGTGCCGCCGGGCGCTGAACGCTGTCAGCCCAGCGTCGCCATGTCGACGACGAAGCGGTAGCGCACGTCGCTCCTGAGCATGCGCTCGTAGGCGGTGTTGATCTGGTCCATGCGGATCGTCTCGGTGTCGCTGACGATGCCGTGCTGGGCGCAGAAGTCCAGCATCTGCTGCGTCTCGCGGATGCCGCCGATCAGCGAGCCGCCCAGGCGGCGGCGCTTGAAGATCAGCGCGAAGACGTCGGGCGAGGGGTGGCGCTCGGCCGGTGCACCGACCAGCGTCATCGTGCCGTCGCGCTTGAGCAGCGCGAGGAAGGCGTTCAGGTCGTGCGGCGCGGCCACCGTGTTGAGGATGAAGTCCAGCCGGCCGGCCTGGCGGCGCATCTGCTCCGGGTCCTTCGAGACCACGACTTCATCGGCGCCCAGGCGATGGCCGTCGGCGATCTTGTCCGGCGAGGTGGTGAACAGCACGACGTGCGCACCCAGCGCGTGCGCGAGCTTGACGCCCATGTGGCCCAGGCCGCCCAGGCCGACGATGCCGACCTTCCTGCCCGGGCCGGCCTCCCACTGGCGCAGCGGCGACCAGGTCGTGATGCCGGCGCACAGCAGCGGCGCGACGCCGGCCAGTTGCGACTCGGGGTGGCCGATGCGCAGCACGAAGGACTGCCTGACGACGATGCTCTGCGAGTAGCCGCCGAAGGTGTTCTCGCCGCCGAACACCGGTCCGTTGTAGGTGCCGGTGAAGCCGCTGTCGCAGTACTGCTCCTCGCCTTCGGCGCAGGACGGGCAGTGGCCGCAGCTGTCGACCATGCAGCCGACGCCGGCCAGGTCGCCGACCTTGAACTTCGTCACCGCCGAGCCGACGGCGCTGACGCGGCCGACGATCTCGTGGCCGGGCACCGAGGGGTAGAGCGTGTTCTTCCACTCGTTGCGCGCGGTGTGCAGGTCGGAGTGGCAGACACCGCACCAGAGGATGCGGATCTGCACGTCCTCGGGGCCGGGTTCGCGGCGTTCGATCGTGAACGCGCCGAGCGGGGCGCTGGCGTCCTGCGCGGCATAGGCCTGGATCGTGGGCATGGCGGCTCCTGGTGCGAGGGTGGGGCGGATGGGGCCACGGTCGGCGGGGCCGTCACGCGGCACCCGTACGATAGCGGCCGAGGCGAGCCCGCGTCCCGGTCGGGACAACCGATCGCCGTGCGGGGACGTTTGACCACGATGACCATGTATTCGCCGCTGCCGGCCCGCCGTCGGGCCGGGGCCTTCGCCACGATGCTGCTCGCAGCCGCCGTCGCCGGCTGCAGCACCCCGAACAAGATCGCCACCACGGTCTACCAGAACGAGCACTTCAAGTCCGACGAGACCTATTCGCGCCAGTTCGAGGCCGACGCGCCGACGACCTGCGAGGCCTCGCGGCTGGCGCTGCTGAGCCAGGGCTACGTCGTCACCTCGGCGACGCCCGAACTCGTCGTCGGCAACAAGCGCTTCCAGCCCGACGGCGACATCCACGTGCAGATCACCTTCACCGTGACCTGTGCGCCGGATCCCTTCGACAAGGCCTCGACGACGGCTTTCGTCAACGCCGTGCAGGACCGTTACGCGCTGAAGAAGGCCTCGTCTTCGGCCAGCGTCGGGCTGCCGGTGGGCTCGCTGTCGATCCCGCTGTCCTCGTCGGACGACTCGCTGGTCAAGGTCGGCAGCCTGACGATCCCGGCCGGCAGCTTCTACGACCGCTTCTTCGTCCTCGTGCAGCGCTACGTGCGCAGCCGCGTCTGCGGCGGCGAGGAGCGGTGTGCGGACATCGAGGCGGCCAGGGTCGAGGCGGCCAAGGCCGCGGCGGCCGGCGCGGCGGCTGCACCCTGAGTTCGGTCTCGCGGATCGCCCGCATCGACCGTTCTCGGCGCCCAACCCCCGATGACCCATGACACGCCTGCTGATCATCGAAGACAACCCCGAGCTGGTCGCCAATCTCTACGGTTTCTTCGAACCCCTGGGTTACGTGCTGGATGACGCGCGCGATGGCCTTGCCGGCCTGCGCATGGCGACACGCAACGATTACGACGCGGTCCTGCTGGACCTGATGCTGCCGCGGCTGGACGGCATGACGCTGTGCCGCAGGCTGCGGGAGGAGTTCCAGAATCCCGTGCCGGTGCTGATGCTGACCGCTCGCGACCCGGTCGAAGACCGCATCGAGGGTTTTGCGCTGGGCGCCGACGACTATCTGGTCAAGCCCTTCTCGCTGATGGAGCTGGACGCCCGCATCAAGGCGCTGGTGCGCCGTGCCCAGGGACGGCAGGTGCAGGGCACGCTGGTCTGGGAGGACTTGAAGGTGGACACCCGCGTGCCCCAGGCCTCGCGCCAGGGACGAACCATCGCGCTGACGCCCACCACGCACAAACTCCTGCTGAGCCTGGTGCGCGCCGCGCCGGACGTGGTCAAGAAGCAGGCACTGGAATACCTCCTGTGGGGCGACCAGCCGCCCGAAAGCGGCGCCTTGCGCACCCACGTTCACGACCTGCGGCAGCAGCTTGACAAGAAGTTCACGCCGGCACTGATAGAAACCGTGCACGGCATCGGCTGGCGCCTGACCCAGGCGCCGGCACCCGGCCGGCACTGATCGACGAAGAAAACGGAGGCATCGTGGCTCTCGGCTGGCGCCCCATGACGCTGCGCACGCGCATCACCGTGTCGTTCGTGCTGCTGATGGTGGCGGTCATGGCGTTCGTCGTCGCGGCGGAGCAGCTCGACTACGACGATCTGCGCGCGTACGTGATCTCGCAGAGCCTGCACGACGAGGTTCGGCGCCTGCGGGCGGACATCGCCCAAGGCGCCGCTCCGGGCATTTCGGCGGGCAGCAAGTTCTACGACGTTCAGACCGTGCCACCGGCGCTGCGCGCCTATGCGCCCGGCTACCACCCGCTGCAACTGCCCGAGGCCTGGCATCTGCAGGTGTTCGAGCTCGAGGGCCGGCGCTACTACCTGCTGCACGACGGCGAGCACTACGCGTATCTCGAGCACGTCATCGACGCCTACGCCCTGCTGGTGATCCTGTCGTGCATCCTGTGTGCGTTCTGGATCGGGCGAAAGACCTCGGCGCGTGTCATCGCGCCGATCACCCGCCTGGCCGAGGCCGTGCAGAACAAGCACAAACCTCTGCCGTTCCAGGATGCGAGCGACGAGATCGGCGTGCTGGCCCGCGCGTTTGCCCGCCACAGCGACGAACTGGAGCAGTTCCTGCAACGTGAACGCTGTTTTGCCGGGGATGCCAGCCACGAGCTGCGCACGCCGCTGGCGATCATCGGCGGCGCTGCGGAGACCGTCTTGCACCAGTTGCCCGCCGACAGCCATCTGAGGGCCAGCGCCGAGCGCATCGTGCGCACGGTGCAGGAGATGCAGCGCCAGCTCGCCTGTCTGCTGCTGCTCTCGCGCGACCCGCAGACCCTGGCCAGGACCGAGGTCGCCCTGCGCCCGCTGATCGAGGAGTGCAGGGCGCGCTGCCAGCCCTGGCTGGCGGACAAGCCGGTGCGGCTGCTCGTCGACGTGCCGCTGGACAGCCGGGTGCACACCCATGCCGAGCTGGCACGAAGCGTCATCTGGAACCTGCTGCGCAACGCCTGTCAGTACACCGACGAAGGCGAGGTGCGCATCGTGCAGCGGGGGACGACGCTGGTGATCTCCGACACCGGCCCGGGCCTGCCGCCCACCCTCGACCCGCAGCAGTTCCAGCGCTTCGTGTCGGGCGCGCGCCAAAGCGGCGAAGGGCTGGGTCTGTCCATCGTGCAGCGCATCGTCGAGCATCTGGGCTGGTGCATGCGGGTCGAGAGTTCGGACCAGGGCAGCAGCTTCACGCTGACGATGTCGGCCGCGGCGTAGGCCGGCCAGGCGGCGCGCGTGCGCTCATTTCACGGTCGGATGCCCTCGCCGCCGGCCAACTGCGGCAGGGAAGCCGGGCCCGGCTCGCGGCAGGCGGCAAAGAGGTCCAGCTCGGGTTCGTAGACCCGGGTCTGCACGGCGAACAGGCCGAGCAGCGAGTGGTAGAGGTTGTCGTGGCTGTAGGCGCCTTGCTCCGCGTTCCGGCGCAGGCAGGCGATGCCGAGGCGGGCGTTGCGCAGGAACTCCGGGGAGAACCACATCAGCATCGGCACCTGCGTCTGCTCCCGGGGCGCGAGGAGGTAGGGCGTGCCGTGCAGGTACATCCCGCGCTCGCCCAGCGACTCACCGTGGTCGGAGACGTAGATCAGCGCCACGTCGCGCTCTGCCGAGTGGCGCTCAAGCAAGTCGATGGTCCTGCCGAGCATCCTGTCGGTGTAGACCAGGGTGTTGTCGTAGGTGTTGCGCAGGGCCTCGTTGCTGCATTTCTGGATCTGGTTGCTGTCGCAGCTGGGGCGGAAGGTCCCGGCTTCCGGCGGATAACGCTCGAAATACGTCGGGCCGTGGCTGCCGATCTGGTGGAGGACGATCAGCGCATCACCCGGCATCGCGTCGATGCGCGCCCCGAGATCGTCCAGGAGGACCTCGTCATAACAGGTTCCATCTTGGTTGAGACAATACCCGGGGACTTTCAGCGCCGGCATGTCCTCGCTCGGAACACGGCTGCAAAGGCCTTTGCAGCCGCCGTTGTTGTTGTTTCGCCAGAGTATGTTCAGGCCGGTTCGCTGCAACACGTCGAGGAGGTTCTCTTCGGTTGCCGCCTGGACGTCGTCGTATCGCGAGCGGGGCATGCGAGAAAACATGCAGGGCAGCGAGACCGCCGTCGCGGTGCCGCACGACGATACCTCCCGGAAACTGATGACGTCGCCGCGTTGCGCGAGGACCGGGTTGGTTGCACGCGCATAACCATTGAGCTGGAAGTTCTGGCCGCGCGCCGTTTCGCCGACGACGACCACCACCAGCTTGTGCCGTTCGCCACCGGCCGCGGCGGGGCGCGTCGCGTCTTCGGCCACGGTGCGCAAGGGCTGCGACTTCGCGCTGTACTGCCGCTTGAGATAAGCGTGGGTGCTGCGCACGAAGTTCAGAGGCAGCACCTGGTCCTTGAGCTGCCGGTGGTTGCGCAGCAGTGACGCGTAGTCCTTGTAGAAGACCAGGGTCACCGCCGCCAGCACGGCGATCGTCACCCCGAGGTTCGCGAGCCACAGCAGGGCGACGTTCCGCAGGCGGCCGACGGCTTCGGTCGGAATCGCCAGCAGCGCACCGGCAGGCAGCACGCCGAGGACGAAGACGGCGAGCACGAGCGGCGCCGACAGGTATGCGCCGACTTCCGCCGCGCTGGTTTCGAAAATGTTCTGCACCATGCTCCGGTCGATCAGCACGGAGTATTCGAACATGAAATACTGGCAACTCGCGCTGATGACGACGAGCAGCGCCAGCAAGGGTTTTCGCAGATAAGGCAGAACCAGTACGGGCGCCAGCAGCAGGTTCAGGAGGCAAAGGAGAAATACCGGCAGGCTGAGCGCGAACAACAGGGCATGGAGGCCGTCGATCTCGATCTCGTGCCACAGCGAATGCCACAGCACGAGGTTGCCAAAGGTCGCGAAGAAGAATGCGGCGACCCAGCCCAGCTGCACTGGATTGAGCCGCACGGAGAGCAGACGTGGAAACACGCGCAAATCCCATGAGCGGAAGGCTGCGCAGTTTCAGGAAGCGTCCGTCAAGAAGTTGTCAAGAGCGCCGCCGGTCGCTCGCCGTGAGCTGCCGGCCCGGAGCCGGTGCGCGCCGCGCCGGTGTGCCCGTCGTCCGCCACGACACCCGCTGCGGTTTTGCGCCATGCCGTGCGCGGCGCGCCACCGGTCCGGGTGCGGCCGGCGCCTCCTGCTCGAGGCTGCTGCCGCGGCGCGCCGGGGCGGCGCCGGTCCGGGGGCGCCGAAGTGCCCTGGATGCGCCCGCGGGAATTGACGGCAATAACCAAATAAACGCCATTAAAACCACGGCGGGATTTTGACTTGATGCAAGTCCGGCGGGCGTCCGGGCGCTAACTTAGGCGCACTTTCCGATTCGCCCTGAGTGCACAGTTGAACGTCACGGAAATAACCGACAACTGCACACCGATAACCGATCCGGAGGACATCATGGAAGTTCTCGAAGTCATTCCCAGCAAAACCCTCAAGAAATCCCGCGCGATACCCGCGGGGGAATCCCGCGCGGTCAGCTTCAGTGCCGCCGCCGCACGCGTCGCCGAGCGCCCGCCGTTCGACGACGAAGCCCGGGAGGCCGAGCTCGAGCACGTCGCCGTGCTCGGCTACAACTGAACGCCCCGGGCCGCCCGCAGCCTCGCTGACGCCAAGGGTCCGAGCACCCCTGGCCGTTCGTCCGAACCGTGCCGGCTGACGCCGGCACGATGACCCTTCACGCCCCGACAGGCGCCGAACTCCCGGGTTCGGCAGCCTCGGCGGAGCTCGCCCGGAAACAGGCCTGGGAAGGGCGGACGAAAGCGCGTGGCGGGCGGTCCGGGTCACTCCAAAGAAATTCAAGCCTCGTTCACCGAGAAACCGCAGCCGGCACCCGAAATACCCATTCGGGATATTGCCGGAGAGAGACAGACTCCCCCCGTGGATACCGGGGAAACCGCAAGACGGAAACCAACGGAGCGATATCATGAGTGAAGCAAGCCCCGCAACCCTGGAGGCCGTGCCCGGTGGCACCGCTGCCGCCGGGCAGAAGTTCTGGCCCCATGGCTGGTGGCGCCTGATGGAGGCCAAGGTCGGCGTCATACCGCTGCCGCTGTTCGTGCTGGCCGGCGCCCTGGTGCTGGCCCTGGCCAATACCAAGGGCGGCCTGACGAACGAGCTGACGGTGATGGCCGTGACGCTCGCCTTCTTCGGTTTCGCCTGCGGTGAGATCGGCAAGCGCATCCCGGTGATCGGCAAGATGGGGGCGGCCGCGATCTGCGCCACCTTCATCCCGTCGGCGCTGGTGTACTACGGCCTGCTGCCGGACATCGTCGTCGAGGCGACGACGAAGTTCTACAAGGCCACCGGCATCCTCTATCTGTACATCTGCTGCGTCATCGTCGGCAGCATCATGAGCATGGATCGCAAGACGCTGATCCAGGGCTTCATGAAGATCGTGATCCCGATGGGCTGTGCCGCCGTCGCCGGCATGGTGGTGGGCACGCTGGCCGGCGTCGCCGTCGGCAAGAGCGCCTACGAGACCTTCTTCTTCATCGTCCTGCCGTGCATGGCCGGCGGCGTCGGCGAAGGCGCGATCCCGCTGTCCATCGGCTTCGCCGAGATCCTCCATCAGGACCAGGGCGAGATGTTCGGCCGGATCATCCCGATGGTGATGATGGCCAACGTCGTCGCGATCATGCTCTCGGGCGTGCTCGGTGCGATCGGCAACCGCCACCCGCACCTGACCGGCAACGGCAAGCTGCTGCCGGGCGCCGCCGACGAGAACGAGCTCGCGGCCAAGAGCGAGGCCGGCGGCAAGGGCCTCGACGTCACCGGCCTGGCGGCCGCGGCGCTGATGGCCATCAGCCTGTACATGATCGGCATGCTGGGCTTCCGCGTGATCGGGCTGCCGGCGCCGGTGGGCATGCTGTTCGTCGCCGTGCTCGTCAAGCTGACGCAGGCCGCCTCGCCTTCGCTGACCGAAGGTGCGCGCTCGGTCTACAAGTTCTTCCAGACCTCGGTGACCTACCCGGTGCTGTTCGCCGTCGGTGTCGCCATCACGCCGTGGGAGCGCCTGGTCGCCGCCTTCGCGCTGGACAACATCGCCGTCATCGTCGCCACCGTGCTGACCGTCGTCGGCACCGGCTTCCTGGTCTCGCGCAAGCTCGGCATGTACCCGGTCGACGCCGCCGTCGTGTCCTGCACGCAGTGCGGCCAGGGCGGCACCGGCGACGTGGCCATCCTGTCGGCGTCCAACCGCATGCAGCTGATGCCCTTCGCCCAGATCGCCACCCGCATCGGCGGCGCGATCAACGTGACCGTCTCGCTGCTGGTGCTGTCGCGCCTGGTGGCCTGAGTCCCGAGTCCCGCATCTCCCTATCCACGGCGTCGGCGACCTGCCGCCGCGGCAGCGCCGACGCCCCAGCTCCCCAAGAGGACCCCATGAAACTGCTCAGTTTCCGCAACAGCCGCGGCAAGCGCAGCTACGGCATCCGCACCGAACGCGGCATCGTCGACCTCGGCAGCCGCCTCGGCGAACGTTTCCCCTCCCTGCGCTCGCTGCTGGCCGTGACCGGCGGCGTCGCGCTGGCCCGCCACCACGAGGCGGCCGCGCCTGACTACCAGGAAGACGAAGTGAGCTTCCTGCCCGTCATCGAGCACCCGAACAAGATCTTCTGCGTCGGCATGAACTACGCGGCCAAGCGCCAGGAGTTCAACGAGACGAATCCGGCGCCGACGCTGTTCGTGCGTTTCCCCGACTCGCAGACCGGCCACCGCTGCCCGGTCATCAAGCCGGCTCACAGCCGCGAGTTCGACTACGAGGGCGAGCTCGCCGTGATCATCGGCACCGGCGGCCGCGGCATCCGGCGCGAGGACGCGCTGCTGCACGTGGCCGGCTACGCCTGCTACATGGATGGCTCGGCGCGCGACTGGCAGCACACCTGGTTCACCGCCGGCAAGAACTGGCGCGAGACCGGGGCCTTCGGCCCGTGGATGGTGACCAGCGACGAGCTGCCCGACCCGCAGCAGCTGCAGCTGCGCACCTTCCTCAACGGCCAGCAGGTGCAGGACGACTCGACGGCCAACATGATCCACCCGGTGGCCGCGCTGATCGAATACATCAGCACCTTCAGCGCGCTGTCGCCCGGCGACGTGATCATCACCGGCTCGCCCGGGGGCGTCGGCAAGAAGCGCGTGCCGCCGCTGTTCATGAAGGCCGGCGACACGATCGAGGTGGAGATCTCCGGCATCGGCCGGCTCTGCAACGTGATCGCCGACGAGGTGCTCGAACCCTTCGAGGGCTACGAGCTGCCCGAGGCCGCCGAAACCGCCGCCGCATGAGCTGAGCGGATGCGACAAGGCATCCGGGGCCGCCGCGGCGCGGCCCGCCCCGGAGCGCCGTGTCCGTCCGCACCGACGGAGCGCCCATCGTGAGCGACGACATCGAGTTTTACGCCATCGACCCGCGCGAGGCGCCGCAGGAGCGTGCCGAGGTGCGCGAACTGCTGGCGCAGTGCGAGCTGGACATCGAGGACGGCATCGAGACCTTCGTCGTCGGCCGCCACGGCCGCCGGCTGGTCGCCTGCGCCGGGCTGGACCACAACATCGTCAAGTGCGTGGCGACGGCGCCCGACTTTCGCGGCAGCTCGCTGTCGCTGACGCTGATGAGCGAGATCGTGCACCTGGCGCTCGAACGCGGCCACCTGCACCTGTTCCTCTACACGCGGCCGCGCAATGTCGAGTTCTTCGCCGGCTGCGGCTTCCACGCGCTGGCCGAGGTGCCGGGCCACGTCAGCCTGATGGAGAACACGCCGGTGGGCATCAGCGGCTACTGCCGCCGCCTGGCCACCGAGCGCCGCTCGGGCCGGCGCATCGGCTGCGTCGTGATGAACGCCAACCCGTTCACGCGTGGCCACGAGTACCTGGTGCGGCTGGCCGCGGCGCAATGCGACTGGCTGCACCTGTTCGTCGTGCGCGAGGACGTCTCGCAGTTCTCCTACCGCGACCGCTTCGCGCTGGTGCACAAGGGCGTGAGCGCGATCCCGCGGCTGACGCTGCACCACGGCTCTGAATACATGGTCTCGCGCGCCAGCTTTCCCGACTACTTCTTCAAGGAGAAGGGCATCGTCGGCGACTGCTGCACCGCGATCGACCTGCTGCTGTTCCGCGACTACATCGCGCCGGCGCTGGGCGTGACGCACCGCTTCGTCGGCACCGAGCCCTTCTGCGCGACCACCCGCAAATACAACGCCGACATGCAGTACTGGCTGCAGCAGGCGCCTTCGGCGGCGCCGCCGGTGGCCGTCGTCGAGATTCCGCGCACGTCCTGCGAAGGCGTGCCGATCTCGGCGTCCGAGGTGCGGCGGCTGCTGCGCGCCGGCCATCCGGGCCGCATCGCGTCGCTGGTGCCGCCGGACACGCTGCAGCTGCTCAACGACAAGTACGCCCCCGCGTTCCGGCGCGAGCGGGGAGAAGTCAGTGCCTAGCACGGCACGCCGTGCATTCACGGGCCGGCCCGCGGGCCGGCCCACCACGAGAGGTTCAACGATGCAAATCGTCAAGGAAGCCCTGGCAGGGACGCTGGAATCCAGCGACCTGCTGGTCAAGGTCGCTCCAGCCGCCGACGGGCGCCTGGAGCTGGTCATCGAGAGCGAAGTGATGCGCCAGTTCGGCGCCCAGATCCGCCGTGTCATCGCCGAGACGCTGGAGCGCCTGGGCGTGACGGCCGGCCTCGTCGTCGTCGAGGACAAGGGGGCGCTGGACTGCGCCATTCGTGCCCGCGTTCAGACCGCCGTGCTGCGCGGCGCCGGGCAAGTGCAGATCGACTGGAGCCGACTGTCATGACACTGCGCCGAAGCATGCTGTTCCTGCCCGGGGCCAACGCCGCGATGCTGAGCACCGCGTTCGTCTACAAGCCCGACTCGATCATGTTCGACCTGGAGGACGCGGTCTCGCTGCGCGAGAAGGACGCCGCGCGGCTGCTGGTCTTCCATGCGCTGCAGAACCCGGCCTACGCCGACATCGAGACCGTGGTGCGCATCAACCCGCTGTCCACGCCCTTCGGCCTGGCCGACCTGGAAGCCGTGGTGCGTGCCGGCGTCGACATCGTGCGCCTGCCCAAGACCGACAGCGCCGCCGACGTGCACGAGCTGGAGGCCCAGGTCGAACGCATCGAGCGCGAATGCGGCCGCGAAGTCGGCTCCACGCGGCTGATGGCCGCCATCGAGTCCGCCTCGGGCGTCGTCAACGCGCTGGCCATCGCCACCGCGAGCAAGCGCCTGGTCGGCATCGCGCTGGCCGGCTTCGACTACGTGATGGACATGCAGACCGAGCGCGGCGACGGCACCGAGCTGTTCTATGCCCGCTGCGCGGTGCTGCACGCCGCGCGCGTGGCCGGCATCGACGCCTTCGACGTCGTCTATTCCGACGTCAACGACGAGGCCGGCTTCCTGCGCGAGGTCGAGCTGATCCGCAAGCTGGGCTTCAACGGCAAGTCGCTGATCAACCCGCGCCAGATCGAGCTGCTGCACAACGCCTACGCGCCGACCGAAGAGGACGTCGAGCACGCGCAGCGTGTCATCGCCGCCGCCGACAAGGCCGAGCGCGAAGGCCTGGGCGTCGTCTCGCTCAACGGAAAGATGATCGACGCGCCCATCGTCAACCACGCCCGCCGGGTGCTGCAACGCGCCCAGGCCTCGGGCGTGCGCAAGTGACCCCCTCCGGAGTTCCTTCCATGAACACGACATTGCAAGACGTCCTGCGCCACGAGCCGGCGCTGCGCGGGCTCGAAGCCTTCCAGGACTACGCGCACCACACCCCGCACCTGCGCGACCCGCAGGCCAAGCTCTCGCGCAAGATCGCCGCCTCGCTGGAAGAGGCCGTGCGCCGCGTCGGCCTGACGGACGGCATGACGATCTCCTTCCACCACGCGTTCCGCGAGGGGGACAAGACGATCAACCACGTCGTCCAGGTGCTGGCCGACATGGGCCTGCGCAAGCTGACGCTGGCCTCGTCGTCGCTGCTGAGCTGCAACGCACCGCTGATCGAGCACATCCGCAACGGCGTCATCAGCCGCATCTACACCTCGGGCATGCGCGGCAAGCTCGCCGAGGCGATCTCCAACGGGCTGATGGAACACCCGGTGCACATCCACTCGCACGGCGGGCGCGTGCACCTGATCAAGAGCGGCGAGCTGAAGATCGACGTCGCCTTCCTCGGCGTCTCGGCCTGCGACGAGTTCGGCAACGCCAACGGCGTCAGCGGCAAGTCGCGCTGCGGCTCGCTGGGCTATGCCAAGGTCGATGCGCAGTTCGCGCGCCACGTCGTGCTGCTGACCGAGGACTTCGTCGACTTCCCCAACACGCCGGCGAGCATCTCGCAGGACCAGGTCGACTGCATCGTCAAGGTCGCCCAGGTCGGCGACCCGTCGAAGATCAGCGTCGGCGCGGCGCGCGTGACGAGCAACCCGCGCGAGCTGCTGATCGCGCGCTGGGCCGCCGACGTGATGGAGCACTCGGGCTACTTCCGCGACGGCTTCTCGCTGCAGACCGGCTCGGGCGCGTCGTCGACCGCGGCCACGCGTTTCCTCGAGCCGCGCATGCGCAAGGCCGGCATCAAGGCCGCGTTCGCGCTGGGCGGCATCACCGGCGGCATCGTCGACCTGCACCGCAAGGGCCTGATCACCAAGCTGGTCGACACGCAGAGCTTCGATGCCGACGCCGCCGAGTCGCTGCGCAGCTCGCCCGAGCACGTCGAGGTCTCGACCAACGAGTACGCCAACCCGAGCTCCAAGGGCACGTTCTGCGACCGCGTCGACCTGGTCATCCTGTCGGCGCTGGAGATCGACCTGGACTTCAACGTCAACGTCATCACCGGCTCCGACGGCGTGATGCGCGGCGCCTCCGGCGGCCACAGCGACGTCGCCGCGGCGGCCAATCTGGCGATCGTCGTCGCGCCGCTGATCCGCAGCCGCATCCCGACCATCGTGCGCCGCGTGACGACCGTCGTCACGCCGGGCGAGTGCATCGGCGTGCTGGTCACCGACCACGGCATCGCGGTGAACCCCAACCGCCCCGACGTCGCCGAGCGCCTGCGCGCCGCCGGCCTGCCGGTGATGGGCATCGAGGAGCTGCATGCGCGCTCGGTCGCGCTGACCGGCGAACCGCAGGCCATCGAGTTCCTCGACAAGATCGTCGGCGTCGTGCGCTACCGCGACGGCTCGGTGATCGACGTCGTGCGCCAGGTCAAGCCCTGAGGGAGGGCGTATGGACGGCAGCCACACGCCCGTGCCGGTGACGCTGGAGCAGATGCTGGCGGCGCGCGAGGAGCGCGTGCGCAGCCAGCAGGCGGCGCTGGCGGCCCACGGGCTGCCGCTGCTGTCGCTGACGCTGGTGGCGCCCGGCCCGGTGAAGGACAGCGCCGCGCTGCGCGAGGTGTTCTGCGTCGCGCTGGCGCGGCTGGAGGCGCTGTGCCGCGAGCGCGGCTGGCGCGTCGCCGCCTGCCGCGCCTGGCGGCAGGTCACCGGCTGCGAGGCGCTGCTGGCGATCGACGCCGACGCCGTGCAGCTCAAGCGCGCCGCGGTGGCGCTCGAGGACACGCACGCGCTGGGCCGTCTGTGGGACCTGGACGTGCTGGGCCTGGACGGGCGCTCGCTGTCGCGCACCGCGCTGGGCCTGGCGCCGCGGCGCTGCCTGGTCTGCGACGAGGCGGCCCACGCCTGCGCGCGCTCGCGTGCGCACCCGCTCGAACAACTGCAGGCGGCGATCGCCCGCCTCTTGGAGAACCATCGCCATGCGGCCGTTTGCTGATTTCGTCGCGCCCGCGGCAGGGGGGAGCGCGTGTGCGCCGGCGGCCGCCGCGCGCCGGCCTGCGATCCTGGACACCCGCCGCGTCGCCGGCTGGGGCCACGAGGCCCTGATCCGCGAGGTCGAGCTGAGCCCCAAGCCGGGTCTCGTCGACCGCTTCAACAACGGCGCGCACGACGACATGGACCTCGCCATGTTCCGCGCCAGCGCCGCGGCGATCGAGCCCTGGCTCGGCGTCTTCTTCCGCTTCGGGCGCAGCGAATGCGAGCGGCCGGCGGTCGAGTTCCTGCCGCGGCTGCGGCCGCAGGGCCAGGCCTGCGAGCGGGCGATGTTGCGCGCCACCGGCGGCGTCAACACCCACAAGGGCAGCGTCTTCGCGCTCGGTCTGCTGTGCGCCGCGGCCGGCCGCCTGGCCGGGCGCGGCGTGGCCGCCGATGCCGACGGGCTGTGCCTGGAGGTGGCGGCGATCTGCGACGGCCTGGTGGCGCGCGAGTTGCGCGACGGCGGGCCGGCGGCCACCGCCGGCGAGCGCCTGTACCGCGAGCACGGCCTGCCCGGCGCGCGCGGCGAGGCCGCCAGCGGCTTCGCCACCGTGCGCCGCCACGGGCTGCCGGCCTGGCGCCGCGCGCGCGCCGCCGGCCACGGCGAGGAGGGGGCGCTGCACGCCGTGCTGCTGAACCTGCTCGCCTACAATCAGGACACGAATCTCGTGGCGCGCGGCGGGATCTCGGCCCTGCAGTTCGTCCAGACGCGCGCGCGGGCCCTGCTCGCGGCCGGCGGAGTCGACGCTCCGGACCACCTGGCCGAGATGAGCCGTCTCGACCGCGAGATGATCCGGCGCCACATCAGCCCGGGCGGCAGTGCCGACCTGCTGGCCGTGACGTGGTTCCTGTCCCGCTTCGATCCCCAACCGGAAGAGTGCGGTCGGACCGGGCTCCCCGTCGCGCACCGTCGCGCCGCGAAGCCCGAGCCGCTCGCCGCGTGCCCGCCATGAGCCGACGTCCGCCCGGCAAGCCCAGAGCCCCGACGAACCGGCGCACGCGCCGCAGCCGCTGACGGCCCCCCGCCAGGAGACGACGCATGGACGGCGTGCATCCCCGACTTGCCGACGACACGCCGGCGCCCGGCCCGAGACCCGCGGCCCGGCGGCTGGCCGCCGGCTTCGCCGAGCGCCTGGCGCGCATGGCGACCTTCCAGGTGCGGCTGTTCCTGCTGCTGCTGTGCGTCTCGTCCTCGCTGCTGCTCGTCGTCGGCTACTACGTCTTCGAGCGCATGCACGACACGCTGTACGAGCAGCTCGGCCAGCATGCCGTCGTGCAGGCGCAGCAGATCGCCGCGATCCCGCAACTGGTCGAGGCCGTGAAGGTGCGCGACCTGCCGGTCATCGAACGCATCGCCAAGGCCATGAAGCAGCGCACCGACGCCAGCTTCATCGTCATCGGCGACTCCGAGGGGCGGCGGCTGTACCACCCGATGCTGCCGCCGGGCACGCCGATGGTCGGCGACGACAACACGCCGGTGCTGCACGACGGCGTGAGCGAGGTGACGGTGCGCACCGGCTCGCTGGGCCACGGCCTGCGCGGCAAGGCGCCGATCAAGGACGACGACGAGCACATCATCGGCGTCGTCTCGGTGAGCTATCTGCAGGACGTCATCTTCGACCGCGACGTCGCGCAGCGCGGCCCGGTCGTCGTCTTCCTCACCGTCGCGCTGGGCGCCACCTTCCTCAGCGCCTGGTTCTTCGCCCGCAGCATCAAGCGCCAGATGCTGGGCATGGAGCCGGCGGAGATCTCGCGCCTGGTGCGCCAGCAGGAGGCGGTGTTCGACTCCATCATGGAAGGCGTCATCGCCGTCGACCGCCACGACCGGGTGCGCGCCATCAACCACGCCGCACGCGACATCGTCGGCGACACGCGGCCCAGCCACGAGATCATCGGCTGCCGGCTTTCCGACGTCGTCGGCAGCGGCGCGCCCAGCGGCATCGGCGAGGGTGCCGACTCGCCGCCGGAGATCCGCGACGCGGTGCTGCTGTTCAACAACGTGCAGGTCATCGCCAACCGGCTGCCCATCGTCGTCGCCGGCAAGCCGGTGGGCGCGGTGCTCAGCTTCCGGCGCAAGGACGACATCTCCACGCTCAGCCTGCAGCTGTCGCAGGTGCGGCGCCACGCCGACAACCTGCGCGTCGTGCGCCACGAGCACATGAACTGGCTGTCGACGATCTCCGGCCTGCTGGAGATGAAGCACTACGACGAGGCGCTGCAGCTCGCGCGCATGCAGTCGCGCACCCAGCAGCGTGTGCTCGACACGATCTCGCAGGCCTTCTTCAACGCCCCGGTGTGCGGCATGCTGCTGGGCAAGTACTACCGCGCGCGCGAGCTGGGGCTGGAACTCGTGTTCGACCCCGGCTGCCGGCTGACCAGCCTGCCCGAGACGCTGAAGGTCTCGGAGTGGCTGTCGATCATCGGCAACCTGCTGGACAACGCCTTCGACGCCGCGCTGGCGCTCGGCGAGCCCGGGCAGCGCGTGTCCTTCCTGATGATCGAGTCCGACGACGAGATCGTCATCGAGGTCGCCGACAGCGGCGCCGGCGTGCACGCCAGCGTGCGCGAGACGCTGTTCGACCTGGGCGTGAGCAGCAAGCCCGGCGGCGAGCACGGCATCGGCCTGCACCTGGTGAAGACCTACGTCGAGCAGGCGGGCGGTACGATCACCATCGAAGAGAACGAGCCGCGCGGCACCATCTTCTCGCTGTTCATCCCCAAAGGAGCCGCACGTGCTGCCGAAGCATGACGTCTTGATCGTCGAGGACGAAGCGCGCCAGGCGCGGCTGCACGCCGACTTCATCGGCCAGCACCCTCGGCTGCGCGCCGCGGGCACCGCCACGACGATGGCCGAGGCCCGCCGGCTGCTGGAGAGCCTGCAGCCGCGCCTGATCCTGCTGGACAACTACCTGCCCGACGGCAAGGGCATCGACCTGCTCGAGCACCTGGTGACGCAGAAGATCGATGCGCACGTCATCTTCATCACCGCGGCCAGCGAGATGGAGACCTGCAGCAAGGCGATCCGGCTGGGGGCCTTCGACTACATCATCAAACCCATCGCCTACGACCGGCTGAACGCCGCGCTGGAGCGCTTCTGCCAGTTCCTGGACTCGCAGGCGGCGCACCGGCTCGTCGATCAGCGCCGGGTCGACGAGCTCTACAACCTGCAGTCCAAGGCGGCGCTGGAGGAGCGGCGCACCAAGGGCATCGACCAGCTGACGCTGTCGCGGCTGAAGGACCACTTCCTCGACGAACACTGCGAGGAGACCGCCGACACCATCGCGCGCGCGGTGGGCATCAGCAAGACCACCGCCCGGCGCTACCTGGAGTACCTGGTGGAGACACGTTTCGTCGCCGCGCAGATCAGCTACGGCAAGGTGGGGCGCCCGGAGCGCAGCTACCGGCTGCTGCGGCCGGCGGCGCAAGAGGGCGAATGAACGAGGCGGCGGCGCGGCCATGAGCTGGCAGTCGATGATGGACGCCCGGGCCTGCCCGGACACCTCGGCCGCGCTGCAGGAAGCCGCACGCGAGTTCGAGTTCGTGCTCGTGCCCGGGCGCTACGACTCCGGGCCCGAGCACTGGCAGTCGTGCTGGGAGCGCTGCCTGCCGATCTGGCGGCGCATCACCTTGCAGAACTGGCAGGACCCCGACGTCGACCGCTGGGTCGGCGCGATCGGCCGGCTGACGGCGCGCAGCGAGCGCCGCGCGATCCTCGTCGGCCACAGCCTGGGCGCGCTGGCCTCGTGCTGCATGGCGGCCGACCACCCGGCGCGTGTCGCTGGCCTGATGCTGGTGGCGCCGGCCGAGCCGGCCAGGTTCGAGGCCGAGGAGCGCGTGCCGGCCGGGGCGCTGCCGGTGCCCAGCGTGCTCGTCGCCAGCCACAGCGACCCCTTCATGAGCCTGCGCCGCGCCGAGCACTGGGCGCGCACCTGGGGCAGCGAACTCGTCGACCTGGGCGAGGCCGGGCACATCAACGTCGAGTCGGGCTTCGGGCCGTGGACCTACGGGCTGGAGCTGTTGCGGCGGTTGAGCGATCGCGCGCGGGGGGCGGGAGCCTCCTGATCTGCGCTCTCGCCGGCCGGACCCGCCACGCGCCGGACCGGCCCGAGGGCGCGAAGGGTGGCGGGACACGCCCCGCCGCGGTCTCGGAACAACCGTTCAACAGGGGCTCAACGCGGGTCGTAGTTGACCCACTTGGTGAAGTCGAAGGGTTGCTCGAACATCCCCAGCCGGTGGTCGCGCATCATTCCGCTGTTGACGAAGACGGCGTCGAACTGGCAGAGCCGGCCATCGTAGTAGGCGAGGCCCACGAGGTCGAAGAGTTCGAAACCGGCGTCGCGCAGCGGCTCGGCACGCTCCCAGAAGTTCAGCACTCCCGCCTCGATGATCACGACGCTGCATCTGGGCAGGGTTCGACGCGCACCACGCAGGATGCGCACCTCCGCCCCATCGACGTCGATCTTGAGCAGGAAAGGCTCCGGCAGGTTTCTCTGAGCGACGAGACTGTCGACTGTGACCATCGGGACTTCCCGGGCCACGCAGCCGGCCCGGATCTGGTCGGCCATTCGCGCGTGGGAGATCGGCGTCCCGGGGATCACGGACTGAACCTCCAGGGTGACGCTGCCCTCGGCGTCGGAGGCGGCGGCATTGACCACCTCGTGGTCCACGCCGGCGTAGTGGGTCGCGATGGCCGGGTTCCACTCGACGATGGGCTCCACCAACAGGTGCTGGTGGTCGGAGAAGGCCGCGATCAGTTCGGGGGTGGCGCTCAGCACGCCGATGTCGAGGATGGCCCCGATGGGGAGCCCGAGGGACTTCAGGCGAACCAGGCTGTCGGTCTTGGTCGGATGTCGCATGTGATGTCGTCTTCCAGTTGATTCGTCGGTTCAGGCCAACGAGGAACAGAGGCGGGCATGCGGGCCCAAGCAATCTTGCGGCAGGACGCCTCGGCGGCGGTCGCGCGGTGCTGATGAAACGGGCGATGGCGGCCCAGCCGCGTCGCGTCGAGGAGGGCCACGGAGCCCTCGCCGTTCCTGGTGACGGCCATCTCGGCGACGGCCCCGGCCGGGTCGGCCAGTTCGGACAGGTTGGCGTGTGCCTGGGTGAACGGCAGCATGTCGCTGGCTGAAAACCCCATGGCCGGCCCCTTTGCGGGGATAGGACAGGACTCTGGGCAGTCTACCGTGCGTCGCCGGTGCGCTGATCGGGGTGCGTCGGCAGGATTGCTGGCGCGGCAAAAGGGTTGCCCGCGGCGGTGCAATGCGCGTCGGTCCGCCAAAACCAAAAGGGTCAGCGATTTTCATCGCTGACCCTTCGGTTTGTTTGGCTCCCCGACCTGGGCTCGAACCAGGGACCTACGGATTAACAGTCCGGCGCTCTACCGACTGAGCTATCGGGGAAGGAAGACCAAGAGTATAGCCCGAAAACTCAGGTTGTCAAAACTTGAGTGAGGCGCTGGCTCTCCAGGTGCGCGACTGCAGCGGGTACAGGTAGACGTGGTCGAACTGGTAGGGCGACTCTTTCCAGGCCTTGCGGTCGAAGACGTTGTCGACGCCGGTGCGCCAGGTGATGCTGCGGCCGCCGGCCAGCGCCTGCGTCCAGCGCGCACCCAGGTCCAGGCTGGCCCAGCCCGGGATGCGCACGCTGTCGTCATAGGGCAGCACGACGCGGTCGCCTTCGGCGCGCAGGTCGGCCTGCAGCAGCAGGCCGGCGACGCGCCAGTCGGCGCCCAGGCGCAGCGTGCGCGCCGGCACGTTCTCCGGCCGCAGGCCGTCGCCGCTGCCGCTCTCGTGGCGCACGGCGTCCAGCAGCATCGCGCTGGCGCGCCAGTCGACGGCGCCGGTGCGCCAGACGACGCTGGCCTCGACGCCGCGGTGGCGCTGCTCGCCGACGACGCCCAGGCGGCAGGAGTCGTCGACGTCGCCGTCGCAGCCGGCGTTCAGCTCTCCGGTGCGAGGGCGTTCGATCTGGAACAGCGCCAGGCTCGCGTCGACGCTGGCGCCGGCGTGCTTCAAGCCGATCTCGCGCTGGCGGCTCTTCAGCGCCGGCAGCGCCTGGCCGGCGTTGGCGTAGCGCGGCCGGTTCGGCACGACGGCGGACTCGACGCCGCGGCCCCAGCTGGCGTAGACCATCGTCGCCGCCGTCCACTGCCAGGCCAGCGCCATCCACGGCGTGGTCACGGCCTGGTCGTAGTCGGTGGCGCGCAGGCTGCCGTCGCTGTCGGCGCTGGTGCGCCAGCTCTCGCGCGCCAGCCGGGTGTGGCGCAGCCCGGCCCACAGGCTCCAGCCGCCGGGCAGCGTCATCGCGTCTCGCAGGAAGAACTCGGTGCTGGTCTCGTCGCGGTTCGTGTTGGCGTCCGGATAACCGGCGGAGGGCGGCGACACCAGGCTGCCGTCGTCCTTGCCGGTGCCGGCGATGTCGAAGATCTGGTCCTCGAAACGCCCGCGGTAGCGGCTGCGCAGCGCGCCGAACTCGATCGCATGCTCGACGGCGCCGGTGCGCGCCGTGCCGCTGGCGGCCAGCTCCAGCGCCGTGCTGTCACGGCGTTCGTTCAGGCTGACGTACTGCCAGTAGGTGAAGCTGCCGTCGGGCGCGAAGCGGTCGCACCAGTCGGCGCACTCGTAGTTGGCGTCGTAGACGCCGTAGGGGAAGGCGGTGCGGTCGTCGGTGCGCAGCTTCTGCACCATCGCCTGGGCGCGCAGCTGCCAGTCCTCGGCGAGACGCTGGCGCCAGCGCAGCGAGGCCGTCGTGCCTTCCATCTCCACCGGGCCGTTCCAGGGCTGGTGGTTCAGGTTGGTCAGCAGGTTGATGTCGTGCGCGTCAGGCACGGTGTTGCCGCGCAGGCTGTAGCCGGCGGCGCTGGGCTGCTGCTGGCGGCTGTGCTCGATCTCGAACTCGACGAGGCTGCCCGGATTCAGCTGCCAGTCCAGCGCGACGGCCAGCAGGCGGCGGTGGCCGTCGGTGTCGTGCAGCCGCGGCTCCATGTCCTCGTAGGCGGCGTTGACGCGCCAGCCGAAGGCGCCGTCGGGGCCGCTGCGGTCGCCGAGGTCGACGGCCGCGCCGGTCGTGCTCGAGCCTTCCCACCAGACGGTGGCGCTGCGCTTGCCGGCCACCGGGCGCTTGACGCGCAGGTTCACCAGGCCGCCGGGCGCGCTGGTGCCGGCCTGCATGCCGCTGGCGCCCTTGAGCAGCTCGACGGCTTCCTTGTTCTCCAGCGCGAACGCGGTCTCGCCGCTCACCGGCAGGCCCTCGCGGCGCACGTTGAAGCGGTTGTCCAGCGTGTAGCCGCGCACCGACAGCCCGGCCCAGTAGCCGGTCGCGTCGTAGGCCTCGGAGACGCCGGCGTCCAGCCGGGTGATGTCGCCCAGCCGGGTGACGTTCTCGTCGGCCAGGCGCTCGGCGTTCCAGCTCTGCGCCTGCAGCGGCGTGCGGGCGTCGGTCTGGCCGGGGAAGCCGGCGAAGGCCGGCAGGCGTTCGGCCGTGCCGGTGATGGTGATCGTCTCGGTGCCCTGCGCCTGGGTGGCGAAGGCGGAGGCGAACAGGGCCGCGGCGAGGGCGCAGCGGGTCGGGACGTGATGTGTGATTGCCATCGGAAAGCCTTGGACGATGGCAGGTCGGCAAACCGGAGCGCAGCACGGCGCATGACTGCGCCGTGGAACCCGTGGTGTGCTTCCCTGCGCGAGCATTACCTCGTGCCGTCCGGTGAGGGACGGGTCGCCGCCTCGGCCTTGCGGCGTCGGCGGGCGATCAGGTTCAAAGGGACTCTCTCAGTCGGCCGTCCGCGGATGGCAGGCGGCCAACACCCCTAGCGAATGCCTCGCGCACCGGGTCGGCTCGCGAAGCGGGGCGGATGATAGCGGCAGCAGCGCGTGCAGCGCGCCGCGCTGTGTCAATCCTGCGACGGCGTCTCGACGCCCAGCAGCCGGTGCAGCTGCGGGCTGGAGGTCGTGTACTGCAGCAGCGCGCGGCGCTCCGGGTCCACGTAGGGCACGGCGGCGAAGGCGGCCAGCGTCGCCTCGTGGAAGCCGCAGAGGATCAGCTTGCGTTTGCCCGGGTAGTGGCAGATGTCGCCGACGGCGAAGACGCCCGGCGTGCTGGTCTCGAAGGTGGCCGGGTTCACGGTCACCAGCTTGTGGTCCAGCGCCAGCCCCCACTCGGCGATCGGGCCGAGCTTGGGGCTCAGACCGTGGAACACCAGCAGGTCGTCGAGCGCCAGCGTCGTGCTGCTGCCGTCGGGGCGCATCAGCACCAGGCGCGCCAGGCGCTCGCCCTCGGCCTCGAAGCCGGTCGGCTGGCCGATGACGACCTCCACCGTGCCGGCATCGCGCAGCTCGGCCAGGCGGCGCAGTGTCGCGGGCAGGGCGCGGAACTCGTCGCGCCGGTGCAGCAGCGTCACGCGCGCCGGGCGTGCGGCCTCGGTGCTGGCGAAGTGGATCGCCCAGTCGAGCGCCGAGTCGCCGCCGCCGGCGACGACGAGGTGCCGGCCGGCGAAGGCCGCCGCGTCGGCGACGCGGTAGAAGAGCTGGCTGCCGGCGAAGCGTTCGATGCCGGGCAGGCGCAGCGCCTTGGGCTGGAAGGAGCCGACGCCGCCGGCGACGAACACCGTGCGCGCGAGAAACCGCGTGCCGGTGCTGGTGGCGACGTCGAAGCGCCCGTCGGCGGCACGTTCGAGCGAACGCACCTCCTGGCCGAGATGAAAGCTCGCGCCGAAAGGCGCGATCTGCTGCTCCAGCCGCTCGACGAGCTCACGCCCGGTGCACACCGGCACGCCGGGGATGTCGTAGATCGGCTTGTCGGCGTAGAGCTCGGCGCACTGGCCGCCGATGTGCGGCAGCGAGTCGACGACGTGGGCGCGGATGTCCTGCAGCCCGAGCTCGAAGACCTGGAACAGCCCGACCGGGCCGGCGCCGACGATCAGCGCGTCGGTCTCGATCGGGGGAACAGCGGCGGGGGCGCCGGGCGAAGGGGATACGGTCATGCGTTCGCCGGGCGCGGCCCCGGTCAGCGCACCAGGTGCGGCAGCTTGTTCTTGCGGTCCTTCCACTCGTCGGCGTCGGGCAGCGAGCCCTTGCGCTTGGTGATGCTCGGCCAGGTCTTGGCGAGCTCGGCGTTGAGCTGGATGAACTGCAGCTGGTCCGAAGGCACGTCTTCCTCGGGCAGGATCGCGTTGGCCGGGCATTCGGGGATGCAGACCGCGCAGTCGATGCACTCCTCGGGGTCGATGACGAGGAAGTTCGGCCCTTCACGGAAGCAGTCGACGGGGCACACATCCACGCAATCGGTGTACTTGCAGCGGATGCAGGAATCGAGAACGACGTGAGTCATTGGAACGGGCTCGGTTGTGATGTCAGGAACTGACGCGGTCGCGGGCGAGGGCGCCAAGCGGCCGGAATTTTACGCCTCGCCCTCGGGGGCTCCGGCTTGATCTTGCTCATGCGTCAGGGTCAGCGGCGACGCACCGGCGCCGACGATGACGACGGTCGGCTGGCCGGCGTGGCGCGCGCTGGCGTCGGCCAGCGTGGCGACGTCGTGATGGCTGCGCGCTTCGTCGGGCCAGCCGGTGCGCGACACCACCAGCGACGGCGTGTCGGCGGGCCAGCCGGCGGCGCGCAGGCGCTCGCCCAGCACGCCGAGCTGGTGCCCGGCCATGTAGAAGACCTGGGTGTCGGCGGCGTGCGTCACCTCCAGCCGGCGTTCGCGTGTCATCGCGGTGCTGAGAGCGACGCTGCGGCCGCGGGCGCGGCGCGTCAGCGGACGTTGTGCCGAGGCGGCGGCGGCCAGTGCTGCGGTCACGCCGGGCACGACCTCGCTGGCGATGCCGGCGCGAGCCAGCGCCGCCAGTTCCTCCTCGAGCCGGCCGAACAGGCTGGGGTCGCCGCCCTTCAGCCGCACGACGACGGCGTGGCGCTGCGCCATCTCGACGAGCAGGGCGTCGATCTCGGCCTGATGGGTGGAATGGCGAAAGCCCCGTTTGCCGACGTCGATCCACTCGGCGCGGGGCGCCAGCTCGCGCAGCGCCGGGTCGGTCAGCGCGTCGTGCAGCACGACGTCGGCCTCGGCGAGGCGCGTCGCACCGCGCACGGTGATCAGGTCGGCGGCGCCGGGACCGGCGCCGATGAACACGACGCGGCCCATCGACACCTGTTGTATCACGCGGCGATCGGCTCGGCGCGCAGGTGCAGCCCGCACTCCTTGGCGCCTTCCTGCTCCCACCACCAGCGCCCGGCGCGGTGGTCTTCTCCCAGCGACACGGCGCGTGTGCAGGGTGCGCAGCCGATGCTCGGGAAGAACTGGTCGTGCAGCGGGTTGTAGGGCACGTCGTGCGTGGCCACGTAGTGCCAGACGTCGGCTTCGCTCCAGTCGGCCAGCGGGTAGAACTTCTCGCGGCTGTCGGCGTCGAGCTCGAAGTGCGGCACGCGCGCGCGCGATTCCGACTGCTCGCGGCGCAGCCCGGTGATCCAGGCGCTGCGGCCTTCGAGCAGGCGGCGCATCGGTTCCTTCTTGCGCACGTCGCAGCAGCTCTGGCGCAGCTCGACGCTGCGGTACATCGCGTCCTCGCCGTGGCGGCGCACGAACTGCACCACCGCCTCCTGCTGCGGGCGGAAGACCTGCACCTCGACGCCGTAGCGCTGGCGGATGCGCGGGATCAGCGCCAGCGTCTCGGCGTGCAGCGCGCCGGTGTCCAGCGTCGCGACCGGGATCGCCAGGCCGTGGCGCGCGATCAGGTCGGTGATGACCATGCCCTCGACGCCCAGACTGGTGGCCTGGACGATGCGGCCGGCATGGTCGGCGGCGGCCTCGCGCAGCAGCGCGACGGCGTGCGCGACCCGGGCATCGTGGCCGCGGGTCTTGCGGGCGTGCAGTTCGATGGCGGTGGGCATACGTTCAGGCCGCTCGGGCGTACGGGGTGGGTTGGGCGCCGACGGCGTCGCGCTGGTACTGGCCGGGGAAGCGGCCCAGCGTGCGCAGCGCGACCGCCGGGTCCTGGTCGGCGCGCAGCTGGGCGGCGTCGAAGCCGCAGCGCTGCAGCATCGGCAGCATGTCGCCGACGATGTCGCCGGCGGCGACCAGCTCGCCGGCGTAGCGCAGCCGCAGGCGCAGCAGCACGGCCTGCGAGTAGGCGCGGCCGTCGGTCCACTTCGGGAAGTTCAGCACCACGGCGCGGGCGGCGGCGATCTCGTCGCGGCGCTCCAGCACGTCGACGGTGTTGTCGAGGGCCAGCGCATCGGCGGGCAGCGGGGAGTGGGTATCGATCAAACGCATGGACATCTCGGGATCAGGCTTCGGCCGCGGCGGTGCTGCGGCGCACGGCGTCGGCGGCGGCGCGCAGCGGGGCCACGCCCAGGCGGCGCACGGTGTCGACGAAACGTTCGCCGGCCTGGCGCTCGGCGCGGTACAGCTCGACCAGGGCCTCGACGACGTCGGGCACCTCGTCGGCGGCGAAGGACGGGCCGATCACCTTGCCGGCCGCGGCCGGGCCGTTGGCCTGCGAGCCGTCGGAGCCGGCGACCGTGACCTGGAACCACTCGCTGCCGTCCTTGTCGACGCCGAGGATGCCGATGTGGCCGGTGTGGTGGTGGCCGCAGGAGTTCATGCAGCCGCTGATGTGCAGGTCGAGGTCGCCGAGGTCGTAGAGCGCGTCCAGGTCCTCGAAACGCTCGAAGATCGCCGCGGCGACCGGCAGCGAACGTGCGTTGGCCAGCGAGCACAGGTCGCCGCCGGGGCAGGCGATCATGTCGGTCAGCAGGCCGATGTTGGGCGTCGCGAAGCCGTCTTCGCGGGCGGCGAGCCACAGCGCGCGCAGTTCGCTCTCGGCGACCCAGGGCAGCAGCAGGTTCTGGTCGTGCGTGACGCGCAGTTCGCCGTGGCTGAAGCGCTCAGCCAGTTCGGCGGCGCGGTCCATCTGGTCGGCGGTGACGTCGCCCGGCGCCTGGCCGGCGCGCTTGAGCGACAGCGTCACGGCGCGGTAGCCGGCGAGGCGGTGCGCGTGCACGTTGCGCTCCAGCCATCGCGTGTAGGCCTTGGGCGCGTCGGCGTCGACGGCGTGGGCCGGCGGCGCGGCTTCGGTCACCGGGGCGACGAAGTTCGCCGCGACGCGGTCGAGCTCGGCCTGCGGCAGCTCCGGCGCGCCGTCGGCCAGCAGGGCCTCGTATTCGGCGTGAACTTCGCGGATGAACTGCTCGCCCAGCGCCTTGACGAGGATCTTGATGCGCGCCTTGTAGAGGTTGTCGCGCCGGCCGTGCAGGTTGTAGACGCGCACCACGGCTTCGAGGAAGACCAGGATGCGCTGCCAGGGCACGAAGGCCGCGACCTCGGTGGCGATGACCGGCGTGCGGCCCATGCCGCCGCCCACCAGCACGCGAAAACCCACCTCGCCGGCGTCGTCGCGCAGCAGCTGCAGGCCGACGTCGTGCCAGGCGATGACCGCGCGGTCATCGGTCGCGCCGGTGATCGCGACCTTGAACTTGCGCGGCAGGAAGGCGAACTCGGGGTGCAGCGTGCTCCACTGGCGCAGCAGCTCGGCATAGGGACGCGGGTCGACGATCTCGTCGGGCGCGATGCCGGCCAGCGCGTCGGTGGTCACGTTGCGGATGCAGTTGCCGCTGGTCTGCACGCCGTGCAGGTCAGCCTCGGCCAGCAGCTCCATCACATCGGCCGAGCGCTCCAGCGGGATCCAGTTGAACTGGCAGTTGTGGCGCGTCGTGAAGTGGCCGAAGCCGCCGCGTTCGTTCGGCGTGCCGGCGTCCTGCAGGTCGAACTCGCGCGCCACACGCGCCAGCGCGCGCAGCTGGCGCGAGGACAGTTCGCCATAGGGCACCGCGATGCGTGCCATCGGCGCGTGGCGCTGCACGTACCAGCCGTTCTGCAGCCGCAGCGGGCGGAACAGCTCGTCGGGCAGCTGGCCGGCCAGATGACGTTCGAGCTGGTCGCGGAACTGCGCGGCACGGGCCCGGATGAACTGGCGGTCGAACTCGGTGTACTGGTACATGGACGGCAGGATTCGCTGGAGCCCCGACTTTAGGGACCTCCCTTATAGATGCAAACTACAGAGTCGTGACGTGCTTATCGCCTTTGGTTATGAGCAAGCCTTCTTACAATCACCGGCGACCATGCGCAGACTTCTCGGGACGCTCCTCGTCCTTCTTCTGGCCGCGTGCCAGAGCGTGCCGCTCCCGGCACCGCCCCCTTCCCACCCCGCCACCGACACCGCGACCACGCCCAAGCCACCGCCGCGCCCGCCGCGCATCGGCCTGGCGCTGGGCGGCGGTGCGGCACGCGGCTTCTCGCACATCGGCGTGATCCAGGTGCTCGAGGAGAACGGCATCCGCCCGGACCTCGTCGCCGGCACCTCGGCCGGCAGCCTGGTGGCCGCGCTCTACGCCTCGGGCAAGAGCGGCGCGGAGCTGGGCATGCTGGCGATGACGATGGACGAAGGCGCGATCACCGACTGGGCCTATCCCGGCCGTGCGCTGCTGCGCGGCGAGGCGCTGGCGCGCTACGTGCGCGAGCACACCGGCGGCCGCGCGATCGAGCAGATGCGGCTGCCGCTGGGCATCGTCGCCACCGACCTGGACAGCGGTGCGGCGATCCTGTTCCAGCGTGGCGACACCGGCACTGCGGTGCGCGCGTCCAGCGCCGTTCCGGCGGTGTTCCAGCCGGTGACGATTGCCGGCCGCGAATACGTCGACGGCGGTCTGGTGTCGCCGGTGCCGGTGCGTTTCGCGCGCCAGATGGGCGCCGAACTCGTCATCGCGATCGACATCTCGGCCGTGCCCGAGGGCGCGCCGACCGGCGACGCGATGAAGATGCTGCTGCAGACCTTCTCGATCATGAGCCGCAGCATCAACCACTACGAGCTGCGCGACGCCGACGTCGTGCTGCGCCCGGCGCTGGCCGGTGTCTCCAGCGCCGACTTCACGGCGCGCCGGCGTTCGATCCAGGCCGGCCGCGAAGCCGCGCTGGCGGCGCTGCCGGCGATCAAGGCGAAGATCGCGGTGCTCACGCGCTGAGGCGCTGACCGGCGCTCAGGCGACGACGTTGCGCACGAAACGCGTCGGCGCCTCGCCGGCGTTGAGGTACGCGTAGGGCTGCGAACTGGGATAGACGAGGTAGTCGCCCGCGGCCAGTTCGTGTGCGCCGCTGGCCAGTTCGAGCCGCAGCCGGCCTTCGACGACGACGATCATCTCGTGCCAGCCCTCGGGGTCGGGCTCGGCGTCGTAGCGTTCGCCCGGTGCCAGTGTCCAGGCCCAGAGCTGGGCCTCGTGGCGTGCCGGCACGCTGGCCTGCAGCAGCGCGACGCTGCCCTCGTGCCGGCCACGCCAGGCCACGGCGTCCAGGCGCAGCGTCTGCGCCGCCGGATCGCGCACCAGGTCGACGAAACCGACGCCCAGCGCCTCGGCCAGGCGGTCCAGCCGCGACAGGCTGATGTTGGTGTCGCCCTGCTCGAGCGCGACGATCATGCGCCGGCTCAAGCCGGAGGCTTCGGCCAGCGCGGCCTGGCTGAGGCCGGCGCGCTGTCGCGCGGCACGCAGGTTCTGACCGACGAAGGCGAGCACGTCGCCGTGGCGGGGTGCGATGTGCAGTTTATTGCTCATGGTATTCTGAGCAGTATGTTGCACACGTCCGATCGCGGCAAGGCCGCATGGCCTTTCAGCCGCCAGGAGGCGGCGCTGATCGCGATCACGATGCTCTGGGGCACGACCTTCCTGATCGTGCACGTCGCGATGCGCCACAGCGGGCCCTTGTTCTTCGTCGGGCTGCGTTTCGTCACCGCCGGCCTGCTGGCGCTGCTGGTGTTCCGGCGCGCGCTGGCGGGCCTGACGCGCGAGGAGCTCTGGGCCGGCGTCGCGATCGGCATCTCGATCTTCCTCGGCTACGGGCTGCAGACGATGGGCCTGCAGACGATCAGCAGCAGCAAGTCGGCCTTCATCACCGCGCTGTACGTGCCGCTGGTGCCGCTGCTGCAGTGGCTGGTGCTGCGCGAGGCGCCCAGGCCGATGGCGATGCTCGGCATCGTGCTGGCCTTCGCCGGGCTGGTGCTGCTTGCCGGGCCGCAAGCCGGCAGCGGCGCGATCGGGCCGGGCGAACTGGCCACCATCCTCAGCGCCTTCGCGATCGCCGCCGAGATCCTGCTGATCGGCCGCTTCGCACGCCGTGTGGACGTGCGCCGCATCACCGCCGTGCAGCTGCTGGCCGCCGGCCTGCTGTCCTGGGCGGCGATGCCGGTGCTCGGCGAAGCGCTGCCGGCGTTCTCGTGGGTGTGGCTGGCGGCGGCGGTGGGCCTGGGCGCGGCCAGCGTCGCGATCCAGCTGACGATCAACTGGGCGCAGCGTTCGGTGGCGCCGGTGCGCGCGACCATCATCTACGCCGGCGAGCCGGTCTGGGGCGGTGTCGTCGGCCGCCTGGCCGGCGACCGCCTGCCGGCCGAGGCCTTCGTCGGCGCCGCACTGGTGCTGGCCGGTACGCTGGTCAGCGAGCTGAAGCCGCGGCGCTGCCGCGTCAACGACTGAAGTCGCCGGCGGCCTCGGGCTGGTACACCAGGCCGGCGACGCGTGCCGAGTACTGCTTGCCTACCGGGCCGCGCCAGGCGATCTGCTCGCCGACACGGGCACCCAGCAAGGCCATGCCCAGCGGCGAGAACACCGAGATGCGCTCGGTGGCGTCCGGCTCGTCGGCCGGGTAGGCCAGCGTCAGCTCCTGCTGCCCGCCGCCGCGCTCCAGGCGCACGCGCGAGCGCATGGTCACGAGGTCCGCCGGGATCGTCTGCGGGTCGACGACCTCGGCCAGGTCCAGCAGGTCGCGCGCCTGTTCGGCGAGCGCCTCGGGCAGTTGCTGGCCGGCGCGCGGCACGTTCAGCAGGTTGAAGAGACGGACGTGGTCCAGCCAGCCGAGCTGGCGTTCCGGGGCGGGTGTGTTCAAGCGAATCTCCGATCGGCGCAAGGCGCGGGTTCCCCTTGGGGGAGGCCCGGCGACCGGAGGGGAGGGAATCGGGAGAGGCGGTCGCCGGGCTCAGGAAAGTGCGGCCGCGATCGGGCAGCGCCGCACGCGCGCCGCCGCGCCGAGCGCGTGCTCGGGCTGGGCAAGAGGCGTGCGGGGCTTCATGCCGCGATCCTAAGACCGGCGCCTGGCAGCACCAAATAAAAAGCCCGGCACGGGGCCGGGCTGAAGACATCCTTGCGCAGGCGCGGATGCCGAGGAGACAACCTTCCAGAGAATGCCGGGGCGCGCCCCGACGAAACTCAGATGCGGTGCGCCCCGCAGGATTTCAAGACTCAGGCAGCGGTGCGCTTGGCGCGGCCGGCGGTCTGCGTGGCCTTGACGGCGGTGTTCGTGACGGCCTGGAAGTTGGCTTCGGCCACTTCGGCGGCCTGCTTGGCGGCCTTCTGCACGCTCTCGAACGCGTTGTTGGCGGCCGAGACGGCCGAACGCACCAGCGCGGCGGCGCTCTCGGTGCCGGCCGGGGCGTTCTTCACCGCCGTGTCGACCATCGTCATCGCGGTCTTCTGCGCGTCGGCCATCGTCGTTTCGGCGACCTTGGTGAACTCGGCGTTGGTGCCGGCCATGATGTCGTACAGGTGACGGCTGTAGGCGGCGGCCTTCTCGGCGCTCGGTTGCAGCAGGCCGGCCTGCAGCGTCAGCAGTTCCTGCGGGTCCTTGACCGACAGCGCGGCCTTGGTCGTTTCGGCCAGTTCGCTCAGCGAGGTCTTGGTGACCTGCATGTTCAGCTCGACGAGCTTCTCGACGCCTTCGAAGGCGGTCTGGGTCAGGCCGAACAGGGTCTCGACCTGGGCCTTCTGCGCCGCGAGCCATTGTTCCGGGGTGTAGGTCATGTCGATCTCCGATTGAGGGTGGCAAGATTGCTGCACTGCAGCATGACTCGAAGTATAGGGACGACTCCGGGCACTGCAAGCGATTTTTGCTGCACCGCAACATTCTAGGGAGCCGTTCCTAGAATCGGCCGCGATGCGAGCCTTCCACTCGGACCGTTTCGTGCTCCCGCTGCCGGCCGGCCACCCGTTCCCGATGAACAAGTACCGCCTGCTGCGCGAGGCGGTGGCCGCCACGCTGCCGGCCATCCGCGTCGAGCCCGCGCCGGCGGCCAGCGACGGCGAACTGGCGCTGGCGCACGAGCCGGCCTGGATCGACGCCGTCGCCCACGGCACGACCAGCGCTGCGCAGCAGCGCGAGATCGGCTTCCCGTGGAGCGAGGCGATGGCCGAACGTGCCCGGCGCTCGGTCGGCGCGACGATCGCCGCGGCGCGCGCGGCGCTGTTCGACGGCGACGGCGTTGCCGCCAACCTGGCCGGCGGCACGCACCACGCTCACGCGCACAAGGGTTCGGGTTACTGCGTCTTCAACGACGTCGCGGTCGCCGCTCGCCTGATGCAGGCCGAATGGCACCGCGCCCGGCGCGCCGGGCTGCAGGTGCTGGTCGTCGACCTCGACGTGCACCAGGGCAACGGCACGGCGGCCATCTTCCGCGACGACGCCAGTGTCTTCACGCTCTCGCTGCACGGCGCGAAGAACTTCCCGTTCCGCAAGGAGGCGAGCGACCTGGACGTCGAACTGCCCGACGGCTGCGCCGACGCCGAGTACCTGGCGGCGCTGGATGCCGCACTGGCCGAGGCCTGGCGCCGCCTGCGCACGCCGCCCGGGCTGGCCTTCTACCTCGCCGGCGCCGACCCGCACGAGGGCGACCGCCTGGGCCGGCTGAAACTCAGCGCCGAAGGCCTCGCCGAACGCGACCGGCGCGTCTTCGCCGCGCTGGCCGCGCGCCGCGTGCCGGTCGCCGTGGCGATGGCCGGCGGTTACGGCCGCGACATCACGACCACCGTCGAGATCCAGCGCCGCACGCTGGAAAACGCCTTGGCGGCGCAGCGCGCCTGGGCCCGAGAATCGAACGCATGAGCCACCGCCCGCAGCCGCTGCCGCGCAGCCACTACCCGCGTTTCGACTCGATCACGACCCGCTGGATGGACAACGACGTCTACGGACACGTCAACAACGTCGTCTACTACAGCTTCTTCGACACCGCGGTGAACCGCTGGCTGATCGACGCCGGCGCGCTGGACATGCACGCCGGCGAGGTCATCGGCCTGGTCGTCGAGACGCAGTGCCACTACTTCGCGCCGCTGGCCTTCCCGCAGCGCGTCGACGCCGGGCTGCGTGTCGCGCGCCTGGGCCGCTCCAGCGTGCGCTACGAGGTCGGCCTGTTCGCCGAGGGCGAGCCGACGACCGCGGCCGCCGGCCACTTCGTGCACGTCTACGTCGACCGGGCCACGCGGCGCCCGGTTGCGCTGCCGCCGGCGCTGCTCGCCGCCCTGCAACCGCTCGCCGTTCCCGCATGACCCCGACACCCGACTCCATCGCCGTGGTCGACGCCGCGATCGCCTCGCGCCGCTCGATCCGCGCCTTCCGTCCCGACCCGGTGCCGCGCGAGACGGTCGAGCGCATCCTCGAAGTCGCCTCGCGCGCACCTTCGGGCACCAACGTGCAGCCCTGGAAGGTGACGGTGCTGAGCGGCGCCGCCAAGGCGCGGCTGTCGGCGCGCATCCGTGCCGCCTACGACGACCCGGCCGAACGTGCACGTCACGCCGAGGAGTACGACTACTACCCGGCCGAATGGGTCTCGCCCTACATCGAGCGCCGGCGCAAGGTCGGCTGGGACCTGTACGGGCTGCTGGGCATCGCCAAGAGCGACAAGGCGCGCATGCACGCGCAGCACGGCCGCAACTACGCCTTCTTCGACGCGCCGGTGGGCCTGATCTTCACCATCGCCCGCGTGCTCGGCCAGGGCAGTTGGCTGGACTACGGCATGTTCCTGCAGAACGTGATGGTCGCCGCCCGCGCGCGCGGCCTGGACACCTGCCCGCAGGCCGCCTTCACGCAGTTCCACCGCATCGTCGCCGACGAGCTGGCCCTGCCCGACAGCGAGATGCTCGTCTGCGGCATGGCGCTCGGTTACGCCGACCCCGAGGCGCCGGAGAATGCCCTCGTCACCGAGCGCGAGCCCGTCGCGGGTTTCGCGCGTTTCCTGGAGTCCTGAATGTCCCGTCCCGCCGTGCTCGTCGCCCGAGCCGTGTTCCCCGACGTCCTCGAGCGCCTGAGCCGCCATTTCGAGGTCGAAGCCAACCCCGACGACACGCCCTGGAGCCGCGAAGAGCTGCTCGCCCGGCTGGCCGGCAAGTCCGGCCTGTTCGCCACCGGCAGCGTGCAGGTCGACGCCGGGCTGCTCGAGGCCTGCCCGCAGCTGCGTGTCGTCGCCAACATGGCGGTCGGCTACAACAACCTCGACATCGCCGCCTTCAACGCCCGCGGCGTGCTGGCGACCAACACGCCCGAGGTGCTGACCGAGACCACGGCCGACTTCGGTTTCGGCCTGATGCTGGCCGCGGCGCGCCGCATGAGCGAGGGTGAACGTTACCTGCGTGCCGGCGAATGGAAACGCTGGCGCTACGACACGCTGACCGGCAGCGACGTGCACGGCGCGACGCTGGGCATCCTCGGCATGGGCCGCATCGGCCAGGCCATCGCGCGCCGCGGCGCGCTGGGTTTCGGCATGCAGGTCATCTATCACAACCGCAGCCGCCTGCCGGCCGGGCAGGAGGCGCCGATCGGCGCGCGCTGGGTCGACAAGGCGACGCTGCTGGCCGAGGCCGACCACCTGGTGCTGGTGCTGCCCTACAGCCCGGAGAGCCACCACGCCATCGGCGCGGCCGAACTGGCGGCGATGAAGCCGACGGCGACGCTGACCAACATCGCGCGTGGTGGCATCGTCGACGACCGGGCGCTGATCGAGGCGCTGCGCGAGCAGCGCATCGCCGCCGCCGCGCTCGACGTCTACGAAGGCGAGCCGGCCTTCGACCCCGGATTCCTGGAGCTGCCCAACGTCGTGCTGACGCCGCACATCGCCAGCGCGACGGTGGCCACGCGGCGCGCGATGGCCGAGCTGGCGGCCGACAACCTGATCGCCGCGCTGACCGGCGGCACGCCGCCGACGCCGGTCAACCCCGAGGTGCTGGCGCGGCGCTGATCAGCCGCGTTCGGGTAGCTGCGCCAGCAGCTGCTCGAGCAGCTGCGCGACCTCGGACTGGCTGTCGAGGAAAAACCGCGCCCTCGACGCCGGCTCGCGGCCGACCCGCAGCGTCAGCCAGTGCAGCGGCGCACGTTCGAAGACGACCTCGTCGTTGAGGTCGTCGCCGACGAAGAGTGCGCTCTCGCAGCCGGCGGCGGCCACCAGCGAGAAGACCGCGTCGGCCTTGTCCGGCGCGTCGGCGCCGACGACGTTGACGACGCACTTGCCGCCGAAGCGCCGCAGGCCGGCGTCCAGCGTGCCGAGCCGGGCGTCGATCTCGGCCAGTGCCGCCTCGCGGTCGCGTGCCAGGCGGTAGTGCAGGGCGAGCGAATGCTGCTTGTCCTCGATGCGCACGCCGACGGCAGCCAATGCGGGCTCGGCCTCGGCCAGATGGCGGCGCAGCGTGTCCAGCGCCTGCACCGTCTCCGTCGATGCGGGTGCGATCGGGTTCTCGGCGCCGTGGTTGCCGACGATCCAGCCGGGCTCGAAACCCAGCCGCGGGCGCACGTCGCCGACCGAACGCCCGGTGACGATGGCCAGCGGCCGGCGTGCCGCCAGCTGTGCCAGCCGGCGCGACAGTGCCGCCGAGATGCGGGCGTCCTCGGGGCGCGCGACGATGGGTGCCAGCGTGCCGTCGAAGTCGAAAGCCAGCAGCGGGTCGCGACGGCAGATGGCATCGAAGGCGGCCTGGCCTTCGGGCGAGAAGAGATGGCGTTTGAGGGTGTTCATCGGCTGCTGCGGTGCCGGTAGCGTTCGACACGCGCCTCGATGCGTTCGCGCAGGCGCGAGCGCCCGGCGTCGGCAAGCATCAGGCCCGCCCAGCGGAAGACGTTGGCCTCGCGGATCGTCATGCGCAGGCTGGCCATGCGTTCACGCTGTTCGGCGCGCGGCATCGTCAGCGCACGGTGCAGCGCGTCGGCCGTCTCCTCGACGTGGTACGGGTTCACGATCAGGGCTTCGTTCAGTTCGCGCGCGGCGCCGGCGAAGCGGCTGAGGATCAGCACGCCGGCCTCGTCGTCGCGCGCCGCGCAGTACTCCTTGCAGACGAGGTTCATGCCGTCGTGCAGGCTGGTGACCACGCAGACCTCGCTGGCGCGGTAGAGCTCGTTGACCGCGTCGCTGTCGTGGTGCTCGGCCAGCAGCCGCACCGGCTGCCAGTGCTCGTTGCCGAAACGCGTGTTGATGCGCTCGGTGATCTCCTTGATGCGCTCCTGGAAGACGCGGTACTCGGGCAGCGAGCTGCGCGTGGGCGCGGCCACCTGCACGAAGCTGAAGCGGTCGATCCAGCGCGGGTACTTCTCCAGCAGGCGCTCGACGGCGTGCAGGCGCTCGACGATGCCCTTGGTGTAGTCGAAGCGGTCGACGCCGCAGGCGATCAGCTGGTCCTCGGGCAGGCCCAGGCGGCGGCGCACCGCGAGGCGGCATTCGTCGACCGAGGGCCAGGCCGCCACCGTCGCTTCGTCGGGCCACTCGATGGAGATCGGGTAGCTCTCGACGAAGGTCTCGTCGTCGCGGTAGGACACGACCGAGTGCTCGTGCTCGATGCGCGCCTCGAGGTAGCGGTCCACCGTCTCGATGAAGTTCTTGCAGTGGTAGCGCGTGTGAAAGCCCAGGATCGTGCTGCCCAGCATGCCTTCGAGCAGCTCGCGCCGCCACGGGCAGATGCCGAAGCTCTCGGGGTTGGGCCAGGGGATGTGCCAGAAGGTCAGGATCGTCGCGCGCGGCAGCTTGGCACGCACCATCGCCGGCAGCAGCGCGAAGTGGTAGTCCTGCACCAGCACGATCGGGTCCTCGCTGCGCGCCTCGGCGACCACGGCGTCGGCGAAACGCTGGTTGACCTCGCGGTAGCGCTGCCAGTCGGACTCGCGGAACACCGGCCGCACGTGGGCCACGTGGCACAGCGGCCACAGGCCTTCGTTGGCGAAACCGAAGTAGTAGCCGGCTTCCTCTTCCTCGGTGAGCCAGAGGCGGCGCAGCGTGTAGTCCTCGTGGCCCGGCGGCACGCGGATGCGGTCGTTCGCGTCGACGACCTCGCGGTCGGCGCTGCCGCTGCCGTGTGCGATCCAGGTGCCCGAGCAGGCGCGCATCACCGGCTCGACGGCGGTCACCAGGCCGCTGGCCGGGCGCTTGACGACGACGCCGCCGTCGCGGCGCTCGTGCAGGTAGGGCTCGCGGTTGGAGACGACGATGACTTCGTCGCCCCGCAGCTGGGTGCGCAGCAGCAGGCGCAGGCGCTCGGCGGTCCACTCGGACTCCAGCCCGAGCGAGCGCCTGTATTCGTCTTCGAGGTCGCGCAGCCGGGAGCGCAGCTCCAGAGCCAGCGGCTCCAGCTCGGGCGAGGGCTCGTCGACCAGCGGCCGCACGATGCCTTCGCCGCGCAGCAGCGCGCGTGCGCCGCGCATCCAGCCGCGCCAACTGACCTGGGCGACGACCATCGTGATCAGCGAGATCGTCACGCCCAGCGCGATGATCAGGATCAGCAGATAGCGCCGCGTGTCCTGGCTGCGGCGCTCGATGAAGCTCATGTCCTGCAGCAGCACCAGTTCGCCGACCTGGCCGGTCTCGCCCTGCACCGGGTAGATGCCGGCGTGCACCGTGCCGCCGGCGATCGACAGCTCGGGGTCGGGGCGCGACGCGGCCTCGCGCACCTGGGCGCAGGACAGGTCGGGCGGAAAACCGTAGCTGGCCACCGCCAGGCGGTCGCCGGGCTCGCACAGGCCGATCGCGACCATGCGTTCGTCCTGCACGGCGCGGTTGAACAGGCTGCGCAGCCGGTTGGCGCGCCGGCCGTCGGCCAGTGACTCGACGATCGAGTCGGACAGCGTGTTGGCGACGAGGTTGCCGCGGGTGCTGAGGTCGCGCGCGAACCAGCGCAGCGTCAGCTTGTCCATCAGCGGCAGGGCCAGATAGGCGGCTGCCACCAGCGTCGCGACCAGCGGAAGCAGGAAGCGAAGCTGTAGGCGCAGGGTTCGCATCAGGGCAGCAGAACGGGCGCTCGTGCGCCCGTGGTCGTGGACAGGGGACCGACTGTAGCGACCGTGCCCGGCATTCGTGAGAACCCTCACGGATCGCGGGCATGAATCCCGCTTCGGGCGGCAGCGTCGGGGCCAGGCCCGGCCTGAGACAATGGCGTGATGCCCGAATGGACCGTTCCGGCGCTGCTGGCGCTGAACCTGCTGCTGCTGGCGTGGATCGCGCTGCGCCGCCCCGACGACGGCGCCGAGCGCCGACTGGAAACCGAACTGCGCGACGAGTTCGCACGCACGACGACCACGCTGCGCGCCGACCTGGCGACGCTGCAGCGTTCGCTGCTGGCCCACGGCGGCGAGAACCAGCGCACCCAGAACGAGCAGATCGACGCGATCCGGCGCCAGCTGGCCGCCTCCCAGCTGCAGGCCGAAGCCTCGATGCGCCGTTTCGGCGAGACGCTGGCCGAACGGCTGCAGGCGCTGTCCGACGCCAACGAGCGCCGCCTGGGCGCGCTGCAGGAAGGCAACGAGCGCAAGCTCGAGCAGATGCGCGCCACCGTCGACGAGAAGCTGCAGGCCACGCTGGAGCAGCGCCTGGGCGAGAGCTTCCGCCAGGTCGCCGAACGGCTGGAGCAGGTGCACCGCGGCCTGGGCGAGATGCAGACGCTGGCGCGCGACGTCGGCGCGCTCAGTCGGGTGCTGAACAACGTCAAGACCCGCGGCGTCTTCGGCGAGGTGCAGCTCGCGGCGCTGCTGGAGCAGGTGTTCACCGCCGAGCAGTACGCGGCCAACGTCGCCACCGTGCCGGGCAGCAGCGAACGTGTCGAGTTCGCGATCCGGCTGCCGGGGCAGAAAGACGGTGCGCCGCTGTGGCTGCCGATCGACGCCAAGTTCCCGCGCGAGGACTACGAGCGCCTGCTCGACGCCCACGAGCGTGCCGACGCCGCCGGCGTCGAGGCCTCGGCGCGCGCGATCGAGCAGCGCTTGCGCGCCGAGGCGCGCACGATCCGCCAGAAGTACGTCGCGCCGCCGCACACCACCGACTTCGCGATCCTCTTCGTGCCCACCGAGGGCCTGTACGCCGAGGCGCTGCGCCGCCCCGGCCTGGTCGACGCGCTTCAGCGCGAGCACCGCGTGATGCTGGCCGGGCCGACGACGCTGCTGGCCACGCTCAACAGCCTGCAGATGGGGTTCCGCACGCTGGCGCTGGAGCGCCGCTCGGCCGAGGTCTGGGAGGTGCTGGGCGCGGTGAAGACCGAGTTCGGCAAGTTCGGCGACGTGCTCGCCAAGACGAAGAAGAAGCTCGAGGAGGCGCACGGCGCGATCGACCAGGCCGAGGTGCGCACACGCCAGATGGCGCGCCAGCTCAAGGGCGTCGAGGCCTTGCCCGAGAGCCGCGCCGTCGAGCTGCTGCCCGGCGAGGGCCGCGATGGCTGAGGCCGACCCGGCGCCGCAGCGCGGTGCGGGATGGCTGGCGGCGCTGATCGCCGGCCAGGTGGGCCTGCACGCGGCGATGGCCGGGTTGCGCATGGCCGCGCCGCTGCAGGCGCTGCGCGAGGGCTTCAGCCCCTGGGCGGTGGGCCTGCTGCTGGCGCTGTTCGCCGCCGCGCCGGTGGCGCTGGCGCTGCATTCGGGGCGCCTGGCCGACCGCCATGGCTACCACCGGCCGGTCTACATCGCCGTGGTGCTGGAGATCACGGCGCTGCTGATCGCGCTGGCAGCGGACTTCGCCGGCGGCACGCCCGGCTTCGTGCTGCTGTGCGTGGCGGCCATGCTGGCCGGCGCCGGCGCCAACATGGGCATGCTGACGATCCAGCGCACCGCCGGGCTGGCGGCGCACGACGGGCCGGAGCGCGTGCGTGTCTTCAGCTGGCTGGGCATCGCGCCCTCGTTTTCCAACGTCGTCGGGCCGGTGGCGATCGGCTTTGCGATCGACCTCGCGGGTTTCGGCGTCGGTTACGCGCTGATGCTGCTGCTGCCGCTGGTGACGCTGATCACCGCGCGGCGTGTCGCGCGTGTCGTGCCGGCGGCCCGCCCCGGCCGCGACGGCACGGCCTGGGACCTGCTGGACGCCCCCGGCCTGAAGCGCCTGCTGCTGGTCAACTGGCTGCTGTCGATGTGCTGGGACGTGCACAGCTTCGCGGTGCCCATCCTCGGTCACGAACGCGGCTACAGCGCCTCGACGATCGGCCTGGTGCTGGGCACCTTCACGATGTCGGTGACGGCGGTGCGCGCCGTGATCCCGTGGATCGCGCACCGGCTCGACGAGACGACCGTCGTGCGCGCCGCGATGCTGGGCACCGGCGTGGTCTTCGCGGCCTACCCGCTGGCTTCGTCGCCCTGGGCGATGGGCGGCTGCGCGGTGCTGCTGGGCGTGACGCTGGGCGTAGTGCAGCCGATGATCATGTCCACGCTGCACCAGCTGACGCCGGCGCACCGCCACGGCGAGGCGCTGGCCTTCCGGTCGATGGCGATCAACGCCTCGAGCACGGTGATGCCGCTGATCTTCGGTGCCGCCGGCACGGTGGTCGGCGCGGCGGTGCTGTTCTGGGCCGTCGGCGGTGCGGTCGGCGCCGGCTCCTGGGTCGCCCGCCGCCCCGGGGAAGCCGGTTAGAAGCGGAAGCTGCCTTCGGCCGGTGGCGGTGCCTCGGCCGGCGCCGCGGAGGCCGGCACGGCGGCCGGGCGGGCGGCGCGCGCCGGCGTGCCCTCGGCCAGTGGCGCCACCGGCGGCGGCTGCCAGCTGCGCGGCAGCTTCGACTCCTTCGGGTAGCCCGCGGCGTCCAGATAAGCGTTCCAGTCGGCCGGCGCCAGGCCACGCAGCACCTGCTGGCCGATGGTCAGCGCCGGCACGGTGCGGGCGCCGGTCAGACGTTCCAGCGCCAGCGTGTCGTCGTCGCTCGCGATGCGACGCTCGCGGTAGGGCACGCCGCGCTGCTGCAGCAGCGCTCGTGCGCTGTCGCAGGGCGTGCACTCGGCCGTGGCGTAGAGCACGACCGGATAACGTGCGTTCGCCTGGCGCAGTTCCAGCGGCAGCGAGGCGTCGCCCAGCGGCGTCGTCTCGCCATTGCGGCCCAGACTGGTGATGCGTGCGTCCGACGCCGTCGGTGGCCGGTCGGTATAGGTGATGCTGCCGTCGGGGCCGATGACCTTGTACAGCGCCCAGGCCGGGGCGCAGGCCGCGGCCAGCGCGGCCGCGAGAACGAGCTTGGACGCGTGCGACATGGGATCAATCTAGCGCAGGACCGGCGCCGCCATGCCCTGGTGGCGCAACAGCGCGTCCAGACGTGGTTCACGCCCGCGGAAGGCGACGAAGCTCTCCAGCGCCGGGCGGCTGCCGCCGGCTTCGAGCACGCACTCGCGGAAACGCCGCCCGGTCGCCGGGTCGAAGACGCCGGCTTCCTCGAAGGCGCTGAAGGCGTCGGCCGACAGCACCTCGGCCCAGGCGTAGCTGTAATAGCCGGCCGAGTAGCCGCCGTCGAACAGGTGCGTGAAGCTGTGCGGGTAGCGGTGCCAGTCGGGCATCGCCCAGCCGCCGATCTCGGCGCGCACCTCGTCGACCAGCGCCATCACCTGCCGTTCGCGGCCCGGCTCGGCGTGCAGCCGCATGTCGAACAGGCCGAACTCGGCGTGGCGCAGCATCATCAGCCCGCTCTGGAAGTTCTTCGCCGCGACCATGCGCTCGAAGAGCTCGCGCGGCAGCGGCGCGCCGGTGTCGACGTGGGCCGACAGCCGCGACAGCACCTCCCACTCCCAGGCGAAGTTCTCCAGGAACTGGCTGGGCAGCTCGACCGCGTCCCACTCGACGCCGCTGATGCCGGCCACCGCCAGCTCGTCGACCTGGGTCAGCATGTGGTGCAGGCCGTGGCCGAACTCGTGGAACAGCGTGACCACGTCGTCGTGCGACAGCAGCGCCGGCTTGTCGCCGACCGGCGGCGCGAAGTTGCAGACCAGGTGCGCCAGCGGCCACTGCAGGCCGCCGCCGTCGGGCCGTTGCCAGCGCCCGCGTGCGTCGTCCATCCAGGCGCCGGACTGCTTGCCGGGCCGGGCGTGCAGGTCGAGGTAGACGCCGGCGATCGTGCGCCCGTCACGGCGCAGTTCGCAGAAGCGCACGTCGGGGTGCCAGGCCGGCGCCTGGGCGGCCACGATCTCGACGTCGAACAGCGTGTGCACCAGGCCGAACAGGCCCTCGAGCACACGCGGTTCGGTGAAGTACTGGCGGACCTCGGCGTTGGAGAAGGCGTAGCGCGACTGCTTCAGGCGCTCGCTGGCGTAGCGCCGGTCCCAGGGCGCCAGCGTCGACAGCCCGAGCTCGCGCGCGGCGAACTCCTCGAGTTCAAGCTTGTCGGCCAGCGCGAACGGCCGGGCGCGCTGCGCCAGGTCGCGCACGAAGTCCATCACCTGCGCCGGCGTCTCGGCCATCTTGGGCACCAGCGAGACCTCGGCGTGGCTGGCCAGGCCCAGCAGCGTGGCTTCCTCCTGGCGCAGCGCCACGATCTCGGCGATCAGTGGCCCGTTGTCCAGCTCTGCGGCGCCGAACTCGCTGGCACGCGTGGCGTCGGCGCGGAACAGCTGCTCGCGCAGGCCGCGGTCGTGCGCGTACTGCAGCACCGGGCGCAGCACCGGCTCGTGCAGCGTCAACTTGTGGCCGTCGCGGCCTTCGGCGGCGGCCGCCGCGCGCGTGGCCTCGACGACGTCGGCCGGCACGCCGGCCAGCGCGGCGGTCTCGACGTACAGCGCGAAGCCGTCGGTGGCGTCGAGCACGTGTTCGCCGAAGGCCTGCGACAGCTCGGCCAGGCGCGACTCGATGGCGGCGAAACGCTCGCGCGCCGCGCCCTGCAGCTCGGCGCCGCCGAGCACGAAGTCGCGCAGCGTGTCGGCCAGCGCCTTGCGGCGTGCCGGTGCCAGCGCCGCGGCGTCGGGCCGCGCGGCGACCGCCTTGTACTTGGCGTACAGGCGCTCGTCGGCGCCCAGGCGGGTCAGGAAGTCGGTGACACGCGGCAGCGCCTCGCCATAGGCGGCGCGCAGCTCGGGCGTGTCGGCGACGGCCTGCAGATGGCCGACCGCGCTCCAGGCGCGGCGCAGGCGCTCGACCGGCACGTCCAGCGCGAGCGACAGCGCCCCGTAGTCGGCCGGCACCGCGGCAGAGACCGCGGCCTCCAGCGCCGCGTCGGCCTCGGCCAGCAGCGTGTCGACCGCCGGCACGACGTGCCCGGCGCGGATCTCGTCGAACCGCGGCAGGCCGGCGAAGTCGAGCAGCGGGTTCAACGCGCCGCGCCCTGGGCCGTCTCGGCCGCCTGCAGCGTGTTGACGAGCAGCATCGTGATCGTCATCGGGCCGACGCCGCCAGGCACCGGGGTGATCCAGCCGGCGACTTCACGCACGCCGGCAAAGTCGACGTCACCGCAGAGCTTGCCTTCGTCGTTGCGGTTCATGCCGACGTCGATGACGATCGCGCCGGGTTTGACCATGTCGGCGGTGACCGTGTTGCGCCGGCCGACCGCGGCGACGACGACATCGGCCTGGCGCACGTGGTGGGCGAGGTCGGCGGTGCCGCTGTGGCAGACGGTGACGGTGGCGTTGGCCTGCAGCAGCAGCAGGGCCATCGGCTTGCCGACGGTGTTGCTGCGGCCGATGACGACCGCGTGTTTGCCCTTCAGGCTCTGGCCGGTGCTCTCGATGAGCTTCATGCAGCCGAAAGGCGTGCAGGGGCGCAGGCCGGGCAGGCCGCTGGCCAGCTCGCCGGCCGACAGCACCGAGAAACCGTCGACGTCCTTCTCGGGCGTGATCGCGGCGATGACCTTCTGCGGGTCGATGTGTTTCGGCAGCGGCATCTGCACCAGGATGCCGTCGATCGCCGGGTCGGCGTTGAGCGCGGCGATGCGCGCCAGCAGCACGTCCTCGGCGAGCTCGGCGTCGTACTTCTCGAACACCGAGTGCAGGCCGCTCTCGGCACAGGCCTTGATCTTGTTGCGCACGTAGACCGCGCTGGCCGGGTCTTCGCCGACGAGGATGACGGCCAGGCCGGGGCGGCGGGGCAGGGCGGCGGCACGTTCGGCGACGCCGGCACGCAGGGTCTTGGACAGCGCGACGCCGTCGATCAGCTGGGCGGTCATTCTTCTATCGGCTCCACAAACGAGAAAGGCCGCTGGGGCAGCGGCCTCGGGACGGGTGTCCGCGGGTCGGGCTCAGGCCTTGCCGTGCGCGCCGAGCGCGATCTTCAGCAGGTCGGCGACGGTGTTGGCGTTGAGCTTTTCCATGATGTTGGCGCGGTGCGCCTCCACCGTCTTGATGCTGATGCCCAGGTCATCGGCGATCTGCTTGTTCAGGCGGCCGGCGACGATGCGCTCGAGCACCTGCGATTCGCGCGTCGTCAGGCGCGCCAGCAGCGCGTCGCGGCTGGCCTGCTCCTGGTGCTGGCTGAAGGCCTGGCGCGCCTGGTCGAGCATGCGCTCGACCAGCGACACCAGTTCCTCTTCCTTGAAGGGCTTCTCGATGAAGTCCATCGCGCCCTTCTTCATCGTCGTCACGGCCATCGGCACGTCGCCGTGGCCGGTGATGAAGACGATGGGCAGCGGGCTCTTGCGTTCGAGCAGCCGGTCCTGCAGTTCCAGGCCGCTCATGCCGTCCATGCGGATGTCGGCGATGAGGCACGCCACTTCGCGCGGGTCGAAACGCGCGAGGAAGGACTCGGCCGAGTCGAAGCACTTGACGCGGTAGTCCTTGCCTTCCAGCAACCACTGCAGCGAATCGCGTACGGCCTCGTCGTCGTCGACGACGTAGACGGTGCCCTTCTTGGGGATCAGGCTCATGTGGAGGTGACGGTGGTGGTGGATGAAACCGCCTTGCCAGCCTCGTCCCCCGTGCCTGCCGCCTCGTGGCGCGCCGCGATGTCGACGGGCAGGGTGAAGGCGAAACGGCAGCCGACGATGTGGTGGCCATTGTAGAGGTTCTGGGCCCTCATCCGCCCCCGGTGCGACTCGATGATCGATCGGCAAAGGGACAGCCCGATGCCCAGGCCCTCGGCCTTGGTCGAGAAGAAGGCTTCGTACAGCCGGCCCAGCACTTCCTCCTTGATGCCGGGGCCCATGTCGGTGACGCTGAACTCGATGACGTCGCCTTCCTCCTGCGCGAAACGCGGCACCACCGACAGCTCGATGTGGCGCCTGGCCGACGGCAGCCCGGCGCCGTCGATCGCCTCGGCGGCGTTCTTCAGCAGGTTCAGCAGCACCTGCTCGACGAGGATCGGGTCGCACATCAGCGTCGGCAGGCGCTGCGCGACGTAGGTGTGGATCGCCACCTGGCGGCGGCGCAGCTCGATGCCGGCCAGGTCGACCGCGTCCTCGACGATCTGCTGCGCCTGCGCCGGCTGGCGCTGCGGCTCGCTGCGTTTCACGAACGAACGGATGCGGTGGATGATCTGGCCGGCGCGTTCGGCCTGGCGCGCGGTCTTCTGCAGCGCGGCGACCAGATCGTCCTGCGAGATGCTGCCGGCCTTCACGCGCGAGACCATGCCGTTGCAGTAGTTGGTGATGGCCGTCAGCGGCTGGTTGAGCTCGTGCGCCACCGACGAGGCCATCTCGCCCATCGTCACCAGCCGGCTCGTCACCTGCGCCTTTTCGGCCTGCATCGCGGTCTGCTCCTCGGCGCGGCGGCGGGCGGTGATGTCGGTGGCGATCAGCATCTGCGCCAGTCGCCCGTCGGTCCACTGCAGGTAGCGCGAGCGCACGTCGAACCACTTCTGCAGCGACTCGACGTAGACCTCGCGCGGGCTGGTGCCGACTTCGGTCAGCTCGTGCGTCGGCAGGCCCGAGAGCTGGTCGACGTCGTCCTCGGCCCCGGGCAGGAACTCCGCCGGCGCCGCGCCGCCGGTCAGCAGCGCGTGGCCGCGCGCGTCGCCGCCGAACCACAGCCGGTACGAGCGGTTGGTGAACAGCAGTTCGCCCTGCTGCACCGACAGCACCGAGACCGAGGCGTCCAGGCCTTCGAGCACGGTCGTGAAACGTTCGTGCGAGGCCGAGAGCTGGTCGCGGATGCGCTTGGCCTCGGTGATGTTGGTCATCGAGGTCATCCAGCCGGTCTGCTGGCCCTTGGGATCGATCAGCGGCGAGACGTACATGCGCGCGTCGAAGACGAAACCGTCCTTGCGCATCACCTTGACCTCGATGCCGCCCGAAGGGCTGCGGCCCTGCAGCTCGAGCTGCAGGAAGCGGCCGTTCTCCTCGACACGGTCGGGCGGCCAGTAGGGGAAGGGCGGCAGGCGGCCGATCAGCTCCTGGTCGGTGAAACCCGTCATCTGGCAGAAAGCCGCGTTCACGTAGGTCATGCGGCCGTCCAGGTCCATCGCGCGCATGCCGGTGGGCATCGAGTTCTCCATCGCGCGGCGGAAGTTGGTTTCCTGCACCAGCGCGCTCTGGATGCGCGCGCGGTGGCGCACGTGGCGCCAGGTGCCGAAGAGCATCCACACCGTCAGCCCCGACAGCGCCACGACCATCCAGAACAGGGTGTTGCCGACCAGGCCCTTGGAGGTCGGGTAACCCTGGCCACGCAGCATCAGGCCGTTGAGCGCCGGCGTCAGCGGGGCGTCGCTGGTCAGCGGCTCGCGGCCGCCCGCGGCGTCGGGCAGCCGGGTGACGGTGCTCACGAGCACGCTGCCGTACTGGTCGACGACGGAGATCATGTGCCGGCGCGCGACGTCCGCGGGCACGAAGTTGCGCAGCAGCGTGTCCACCGAGTACTCGACGACCAGTGCGCCGGTGAAGCGGCCGTGGTCGATCAGCGGCATCTGCAGCTGGAAGTAGGCGGTGCCGATGTCGTCGACGAAGGCGCCGGAGTAGGTCGGCAGCCGCGTCGTGCGCGCGCTGTCGAAGGCGAGCGCGGCCGCGCCGTTGCGCGCTGTCAGCGGTGCCAGCGGCGCCTGCGAGCCCGGGAGCACCTCGCGCACCGCCGGGTCCGGCGCGTACAGCGTCGCACGATGGATCGCCTTGGGCACGCGGTCTGCCCCGACCCAGCTGATCTGGATGATTTCCGGCCGGTCCTTGGAAAATGCGAGCGCCTGCTCGATGAAACGTTCCGGCGACGCGCCGGGCGTCGCGAGGTCGCGCGCCAGCGGCGTCAGTTGCTCCTGGTTCTGGATCAGGCGCAAACCGATCTGCTGCTGCGTGAGTTCGGCGTCGCGTTTGATGGATTCGGTCTCACGCACGATCTCCTCGTTGCGCAGATACCAGAACGCCGAAATCATCGCTGCCAGGAACAGCAGTACCGAAGCCAGCGGGCCCAGCGTCGCGAGCCGGTCCTGGCGCGACGGAGACAGGCCGCGCCACCAGCCTGCGAACGGACGGCGGCGGGCATGGTGGGCCGGTGCGGTGCCGGGAGTCGGGACGGAGTTCGGGGCCATGGCGGGGATTATCCCGAGGGCGCCGTGGTTGGGTCTCGGGGGCAATGCCGGGTGCTGCGGTGCAATATCAATTCCATAATATGAGAAGAGGCCGCACTATTCGGAATTCGCGCAAGTTGTGCCACACTCGCCGCCGTTTCAGACTGACCAGATGAGGAGACAAGCATGGCTGCTCAGCCGGATGCCCTGCCGGATGATCCCCTTGACCACGATGCGCAAGAGACGCGCGAATGGCTGGAGGCGCTGTCCGCAGTCATGGCCAACGAAGGTCCGCAGCGCGCGCATTTCCTGCTCGACCAGTTGATCGACGAGGCGCGCCGCAACGGCGTCAACCTGCCGTTCTCGGCCAACACCGCCTACGTCAACACGATTGCGCCCGACGAGGAGGAGCGCAGCCCCGGCAACCTCGAGCTCGAGGGCCGGCTGCGTGCCGCGATGCGCTGGAACGCGATGGCGATGGTCGTCAAGGCCAACCGCCTGCACCCCGAGGACGGTGGCGACCTGGGCGGCCACATCAGCTCGTTCGCCTCGGTGGCGCACATGTTCGCCGCCGGCTTCAACCACTTCTGGCACGCCGACAGCGAAGGCCACGGCGGTGACCTGCTCTACATCCAGGGCCACAGCGCGCCCGGCATCTACGCCCGCGCCTTCCTCGAAGGCCGGCTCACCGAGGAGCAGCTGCTGAACTTCCGCCAGGAAGTCGGCGGCAAGGGCCTGTCGAGCTACCCGCATCCGAAGCTGATGCCCGAGTTCTGGCAGTTCCCGACCGTCAGCATGGGCCTGGGCCCGCTGATGGCGATCTACCAGGCGCGTTTCCTGAAGTACCTGCACGCACGCGGCATCGCCGACACCTCCCAGCGCAAGGTCTGGGTGTTCCTGGGCGACGGCGAGATGGACGAGCCGGAGAGCACCGGCGCCATCGGCCTGGCGGCGCGCGAGAAGCTGGACAACCTGATCTTCGTCGTCAACTGCAACCTGCAGCGCCTGGACGGCCCGGTGCGCGGCAACGGCAAGATCATCCAGGAGCTCGAAGGCGAGTTCCGCGGTGCCGGCTGGAACGTCATCAAGCTGATCTGGGGCAGCAACTGGGACCCGCTGCTGGCGCGCGACAAGGATGGGGCGCTGCGCCGCATCATGATGGACACGCTGGACGGCGACTACCAGGCCTTCAAGGCCAACGACGGCGCCTTCGTGCGCAAGCACTTCTTCGGCCGCGACCCGCGCACGCTGGAGATGGTGTCCAAGATGAGCGACAGCGACATCTGGCAGCTGCGCCGCGGCGGCCACGACGCCAACAAGGTGTATGCCGCCTTCCACCGCGCCAACGCCCACACCGGCCAGCCGACCGTCGTGCTCGTCAAGACCGTCAAGGGCTACGGCATGGGCAAGGCGGGCGAGGGCAAGAACACCGCGCACCAGGCCAAGAAGCTGAGCGACGAGGACATCCGCTACTTCCGCGACCGCTTCAACGTGCCGATCCCCGACAGCGAGCTGGCGAAGATCCCGTTCTACAAGCCGGCCGACGACACGCCGGAGATGCGCTACCTGCACGAGCGCCGCAAGGCCCTGGGCGGCTACCTGCCGCAGCGCCGCCGCGTCGCCGAGGAGAGCTTCACGGTGCCGCCGCTGGAGACCTTCAAGGCGGTGCTCGAGCCCACCGCCGAAGGCCGCGAGATCAGCACCACCCAGGCCTACGTGCGTTTCCTGACGCAGCTGCTGCGTGACCAGGCGCTGGGCCCGCGTGTCGTGCCGATCCTCGTCGACGAGGCGCGCACCTTCGGCATGGAAGGCCTGTTCCGCCAGATCGGCATCTACAACCCCGAAGGCCAGAAGTACACCCCGGTCGACCGCGACCAGGTCATGTACTACCGCGAGGACAAGGCCGGCCAGATCCTGCAGGAAGGCATCAACGAGCCCGGCGGCATGGCCAGCTGGATCGCCGCGGCGACGTCCTACAGCACCAACAACCGCATCATGGTGCCGTTCTACGTCTACTACTCGATGTTCGGCTTCCAGCGCATCGGCGACCTGGCCTGGGCCGCCGGCGACATGCAGGCGCGCGGCTTCCTGCTGGGCGGCACCTCCGGGCGCACGACGCTCAACGGCGAGGGCCTGCAGCACGAGGACGGCCACAGCCACATCCTGGCCGGCACGATCCCGAACTGCGTCAGCTACGACCCGACGTTCGCGCACGAGGTCGGCATCATCCTGCACCATGGCTTGAAGCGCATGGTCGAGAAGCAGGAGAACGTCTTCTTCTACGTCACGCTGCTCAACGAGAACTACCCGATGCCCGGCCTCAAGCCCGGCACCGAGGAACAGATCATCAAGGGCCTGTACCTGCTGGAGCCCGGTGCCGAGCACTCGCCGCGCGTCAACCTGCTGGGCAGCGGCACCATCCTGCGCGAGGCCCAGGCCGCGCGCGACCTGCTCGCCGCCGACTGGGGCGTGTCGGCCAACGTCTGGAGCGCACCGAGCTTCAACGAGCTGACGCGCGACGGCCAGGACTGCGAACGCTGGAACCTGCTGAACCCGACGGCCGAGCCGCGTGTGCCCTACGTCGCGCAGCAGCTGGGCGCGCACGCCGGCCCGGTCGTCGCGTCGACCGACTACATGAAGAACTACGCCGAGCAGATCCGCCCGTTCCTGCCCAAGGGCCGGGTCTACAAGGTGCTGGGCACCGACGGGTTCGGCCGCAGCGACTTCCGCAGCAGCCTGCGTGCGCACTTCGAGGTCGACCGCCACTACATCGTCGTCGCGGCGCTGAAGGCGCTGGCCGAGGAAGGCACGGTGCCGGCGACCAAGGTCGCCGAGGCGATCACGAAGTACGGCCTGGATCCGGCCAAGGCGAACCCGCTGTACGCCTGACGAACCCAAGAAGACAACGGAGATAACGCATGGCGGTGGTGGAACTGAAGGTCCCCGACATCGGCGACTTCAATGAGGTCGAGGTCATCGAACTGCTGGTCAAGCCGGGCGACACGGTCGCGCTGGACCAGTCGCTGGCGACGGTCGAGTCGGACAAGGCTTCGATGGAGATCCCGGCAGAGCGCGCCGGCACGGTGCGCGAGCTGAAGATCCAGCTGGGCGACAAGGTCAGCCAGGGCAGCGTGATCGCGCTGCTCGAGGTGGCCGACGACGCCGGCGCAACGGCCGCTCCCGCGGCGGCGCCGGTGGCTCCCGCGGCGGTGCCGGCCCCTGCGTCGGCCGCCACGGCGGCTCCCGCGGCCGCCCCGGCGGCCTCGGCCACCGGCAGCGTCGAAGTGCTGGTGCCCGACATCGGCGACTTCGCCGAGGTGACGGTCATCGAGGTCTTCGTTCAGCCCGGCGACACCGTCAAGGCCGAGCAGAGCCTGATCACCGTCGAGAGCGACAAGGCCTCGATGGAGATCCCGTCCTCGCACGGCGGCGTGCTGCGCGAGCTGAAGGTCGGGCTCGGCGACAAGGTCAGCCGCGGCTCTGTCATCGCGGTGCTCGAAGTGGCGGCGGCGAGCGCGCCGGTGGCGCCGGTCGCGGCACCGGCCCCCACGGGCGCGGCCGCCGCACCGGCCCCCGCCGCGCCGGCCGCCACGCCCGCCGCCGCGCCGGTGCCGGCGCACGACCCGACGGCGCCGGTCTCGGCCGCGCTGCCGCACGCCTCGCCGTCGATCCGGCGTTACGCGCGTGATCTCGGCGTGCCGCTGGCCGAGGTCCGGGGCAGCGGCCCCAAGGGCCGCATCACCCAGGAAGACCTGCAGTCCTTCGTCAAGGGCGTGATGGCCGGCGACGCGCAGACCACGGCGCAGAAGGCCAAGGCGCCGGCGGCACCGGCGGCCGCGGCCGGTGGCTCGCTGCCGGGCCTGCTGCCCTGGCCGCAGGTCGACTTCGCCAAGTTCGGCGCGGTCGAGCGCAAGCCGCTGTCGCGCATCAAGAAGCTCAGCGGCGCCAACCTGCACCGCAACTGGGTGCTGATCCCGCACGTCACCAACCACGAGGACGCGGACATCACCGAGCTGGAGGCGTTGCGCGTCCAGCTGAACAAGGAAAACGAGAAGTCGGGCGTCAAGGTCACGATGCTCGCTTTCCTGATCAAGGCCTGCGCCGCGGCGCTGAAGCAGTTCCCCGAGTTCAACGCCTCGCTCGACGGCGACGAGCTGGTGCTCAAGCAGTACGTGCACATCGGTTTCGCCGCCGACACGCCCAACGGGCTGGTCGTGCCGGTGATCCGCGACGTCGACGCCAAGGGCATCCTGCAGATCAGCCGCGAGATGTCCGAGCTGGCGAAGAAGGCGCGCGACGGCAAGCTGACGCCCGCCGAGATGTCCGGCGGCTGCTTCTCGATCAGTTCGCTGGGCGGCATCGGCGGCACCTATTTCACGCCGATCATCAACGCGCCCGAGGTCGCGATCCTGGGCGTCTGCCGCAGCGCGATGAAGCCGCAGTGGAACGGCCGCGAGTTCGTGCCGCGCCTGATGCTGCCACTGTCGCTGAGCTGGGACCACCGCGTCATCGACGGCGCCGCGGCGGCACGTTTCAACGCCTTCCTGGCGTCGGTGCTGGCGGACTTCCGCCGCGTGATGCTGTAAGGGGACACGACGATGGCCGTCATCGAGATCCGTGTTCCCGACATCGGCGACTTCAAGGAGGTCGCCGTCATCGAAGTGCTGGTCGCGCCCGGCGACACGATCAAGGCCGAGCAGAGCCTGATCACCGTCGAGAGCGACAAGGCGTCGATGGAGATCCCGTCGCCGCACGCCGGCGTGCTGCGCAGCCTGGCCGTGAAGGTCGGCGACAAGGTCGGCCAGGGTTCGGTGCTGGCGAGCATCGAGACCGCCGAGGCGGCAGCGCCCGCAACGGCAGCGCCGGCGCCGGCGGCGGCGTCTCCCGCACCGGCGCCGGCGGCCCCCGTGGCCGCCGCGTCCGGCGGCGCCTACGACTGCGACCTGCTGGTGCTGGGCGGTGGCCCGGGCGGTTATTCGGCCGCCTTCCGCGGCGCCGACCTGGGGCTCAAGGTCGTGCTCGTCGAGCGTTACCCGACGCTGGGCGGTGTCTGCCTGAACGTCGGCTGCATCCCGAGCAAGGCGCTGCTGCACGTGGCCGCGGTCGTCGACGAGGCGGCGCACCTGGCGGCTGCCGGCGTCAGCTTCGGCGCGCCGCAGATCGACCTCGACCAGCTGCGTGCCCACAAGCAGAAGGTCGTCTCCAAGCTCACCGGCGGTCTGGCGGCGATGGCCAGGATGCGCAAGGTGACGGTGGTGCAGGGCGTCGGCGCCTTCGCCGGGCCGCACGAACTGGCGGTCGAACTGGCCGCGGGCGGCACGCAGACGATCCGCTTCGCACAGGCGATCATCGCCGCCGGCTCCGAAGCGGTGAAGCTGCCCTTCCTGCCCGACGACGACCGCATCGTGACGTCCACCGGCGCGCTGCAGCTGCGCCAGCGGCCGAAGAAGATGCTCGTCATCGGCGGCGGCATCATCGGCCTGGAGATGGGCACGGTCTATTCGACGCTGGGCGCGCGCCTGGACGTCGTCGAGATGCTCGACGGCCTGATGGCCGGCGCCGACCGCGATCTCGTCAAGGTCTGGCAGAAGATGAACGCGCACCGCTTCGACCGGCTGATGCTGAAGACGAAGACGGTCGGCGCCGAAGCCACCGCCGACGGCGTCCGCGTGCAGTTCGAGGCCGCCGACGGCACCCGCAGCGACGGTCTCTACGACCTCGTGCTGCAGGCCGTGGGACGGCGCCCGAACGGCCGCGCGATCGGCGCCGAACACGCCGGCGTCAAGGTCGACGAACGAGGCTTCGTGCCGGTGGACGTGCAGATGCGCACCAACGTGCCGCACATCTTCGCGATCGGCGACCTCGTCGGCCAGCCGATGCTGGCGCACAAGGCGGTGCACGAAGGCCACGTCGCGGCCGAAGTCGCCGCCGGCGACGACAAGGCGCGCTTCGACGCGCGCGTGATCCCGGGTGTCGCCTACACCGACCCCGAGGTCGCCTGGGTCGGCCTGACCGAGGACGAGGCCAAGGCGCGCGGCGTCGCCGTCAAGAAGGGCCTGTTCCCGTGGTCGGCCTCCGGCCGCGCGATCGCCAACGGCCGCGACGAAGGCTTCACCAAGCTGCTGTTCGACGCCCAGACGCACCGCATCCTGGGCGGCGGCATCGTCGGCACGCATGCCGGCGACATGATCGGCGAGGTCGCGCTGGCCATCGAGATGGGCGCCGACGAGGTCGACATCGGCCGCACGATCCACCCGCATCCGACGCTGGGCGAGTCGCTGGGCCTGGCGGCCGAAGCCGCGCACGGCAGCTGCACCGACCTGCCTCCGGCACGGCGCTGATCGCCGGCACCAAAAGGAAGAGGGCTCCCTAGGGAGCCCTCTCTTCTTTGCGAAACGCCGGCCCGCGTCGGTGGCGCGGGCGTCCGGGTTTCCTCAGGCCTTCTTCGCCCAGGCGCTGCACCAGCCCTTGTTGGCAACCTGCTTGCCCGCGAACAGCGGGCAGCCGCCGACGGCGTCGGTCGCCTTGCCTTGGAACAGCGCGCAGTTGCCGCAGTGCGAGCCGGCAACGAACTGCTTGTACTTGGCCTTGTCGGCCTTGGCGGCGTCCGAGACGTAGCCCAGCGCGACGGCTTGCGGATCCTTCTCGTCCACCGGGGCGGCCATGGCACTGCGGCCAGTCAGCAGCGCAGCGCCGGCGAGCGGGACGATCTGGATGAATTCACGACGAGAGGTCATTCGCGGTCTCCGAAAGGAAAGTCGATGCGGGTGGCCCGCCGCGTCAAGGCACGTTTGGACCAACACCTGAGACGGTAACGCATCATTGGTCCATTCGGCTGACATAGATCGCATATCGCTCGGCTTTACGTCGCGAATGGACGTCAATGGCGGCTAATGATTGCAAATGCGAAGCGTTCTCAATTGCAAATGGGCGGGCGAATGGCACTGTTTTGCGGGGGCGCGATCAAGTCCCGGCCGACCACGGACGATGGTGCTGGCATGCTGGGCGGCCGGATGCCACCGGCGCTGACGCGACCTGCACCGTGCCGCACCTGCCCGACTTCACGCCCGACTCCCTGCGCCGACGCCTGGCATCCTGGGTGGCCGGGCGACGCGAAGGGCCGCGTCCGGCGTCGCCGCCGGCGCCCGTGGAGGTGTCGCCCGAGCGGCTCGTCGAGGTCGGACGCGAAGCCGATCGGGTGGAGGCGCTGCGGCTCGAGGCCCATACCGATCCGACGTCCGGCCTGCCCAATCGCCGGCATTTCGTCGGTCTGCTGGGCAGCGTGCTCGGCCAGGGCGCCGCGCCCGAGCGCTCGTTGCTGCTGCTGCGCGCGCTCAATCTCGCCGCGTTGCGCCTGCAGACCGGCAGCGAGGCCGTCGAACGGCGCCTGGCGCTGATCGGCGAGGCGCTGGAAGCCTACCCGCAGCACGTGCCGGGCGCCTTTGCCGGCCGTCTGAACGACAGCGATTTCGCGCTGTGCCTGCCTGCGGCGGGCGTGGCCGAGGAAACCGCGCGCACGCTGCTCGAAGCGCTGCGGGCGACGCCCGCGGCCGGGCCGGGTGCGATCGAACTGGTGATCGGCGCCGCTGACGACCTGCGTGCCGGCCTGCCCGGCGACGCGCTGGCGGCGGCCGACCTCGCGCTTGCCCAGGCCGAGGCGGCGGGGCCGTTCAGCATCGAGATCCACACCGCTGGCGGCGCGGTGCTGGGCGAGCAGGTCTGGCGCAGCCGGATCGCCGAGGCGCTGCAGGAAGGCCGGGCGACGCTGGGCGAGTTTCCGGTCTCCGACGCGCACGGCCGGGTGCTGCACCTGGAGTGCCCGTTGCGACTGCAGCTCGAGCCGGGTGGCCCGTTCCGCGAGGCCCAGCGCTGGCTGGCGATGGCGACACGGTCCCGGCTGTTGCCGCGTGTGGATCTGACGGCGATCGAGCTGGCGCTGCTGGCCAGCGAGCGCGATGCCCGGGCGCGCTGCGTGCACGTCGGCGCGGCGTCGCTGACGACTCCCGGTTTTGTCGCCGAGGTGCGGCAGCGCCTGCAGGCCCAGCCCGAGGCCGCGCGGCGCCTGCTCGTCGACGTCGGGGAAGGGGTCTGGCTCGAACGTGCGCTGCCGCGGCTGGCGGACGCGGCCGTGGCCTGGCGTGCCTGCGGGGTGCGCCTGGGCGTCGAGCACGCCGGCGCGTCGATGCACGCGCTGGCCCGGCTGGCCGGCGTCGGCCTGGACCACGTTCGCATCGAAGCGAGGTTCGTGCGCGGGGCGGCGGCCGACCCAGCCGTTCGCGCCTTTGCCGCCGGGCTCGTCGGGCTCGTGCACGGCATGGGGCTGACGCTGGTCGCCGAAGGCGTTGACGACGATGCTGACCTCCAGGCCTTGTTCGGGGCCGGTTTCGACGCCGCCACGGGCCCTGCCGTGCGCCAGCGCTGAAGCCGGGCAGCGTCAGCGGATGTCGCCGGCGTGCACCTCGAAGCGGCCGCGCTCGCGGTCGGCGAAGAACAGGCGCAAGGTCTCGCGCACCGTCCGGAAGGCGAGTTCGTCCCAGGGCAGTTCGTGCTCGCGGAACAGCCGCGTTTCCAGCGTCTCGGGGCCGGGCGCGAAGTCCGTGTCGTGCAGCCTCGCGAGATAGAAGAAATGCACCTGGCCGGCGCTGACGACGTTCAGCACCGTGAACAAGGCACCGAGTTCGATGCGCGCGCCGGCTTCTTCGTCGGTCTCGCGCATCGCACCTTCGGCGGTGCTCTCGCCGAGTTCGAGAAAACCCGCCGGCAGGGTCCACAGGCCGTGCCGCGGCTCGATCGCACGCCGGCACAGCAGGACCTGGTCACCCCAGACCGGCACGGTGCCGACGACGTTGATCGGGTTCTCGTAGTGGATCTCACCGCAGGCGGTGCAGATCGCGCGCTCCCGGGTGTCTTCGGGGGGGACGGCGTAGCGCGCCGGGTGGCCGCAGACCCGGCAATGGCGGATGCGGCGGGACTGGAACATGCGGGCAGTGTAGCGGCGGCGCGTGGCATCATCGTTTCATCGTCCACCGTCTTGATCTTGGATATGCAACTCGTGCTGCCTGCTCCTGCCCCCGTCCTGCTGCCGGTCGCCGGCGGCGCGGCGTTCCCGGTGCGCCGCGTCTTTTGCGTCGGTCGCAACTACGCCGAGCACGCCCAGGAGATGGGCCACACCGGGCGCGAGGCGCCGTTCTTCTTCATGAAGCCGGCGGACGCCCTGGTGCCGGTGGCCGAAGGCGAGACCCGCGTCATCGACTATCCGTCGCTGACGGCCAACCTGCACCACGAGATCGAGCTCGTCGTCGCGCTCGGCCGTGGCGGCTGCGACATCCCTGCGGCCGAGGCCGTCGACTGCATCTGGGGCTACGCCGTCGGCCTGGACATGACGCGGCGTGACCTGCAGAACGAGATGAAGAAGCAGGGCCGGCCGTGGGAGATCGGCAAGGCCTTCGAGCAGTCGGCCCCGATCGGGCCGCTCGTGCCGCGCACGCGCTGCGGTACGCTCGAACGCGGCGCGATCACGCTCGCCGTCAACGGGCAGCCGCGGCAGAAGGGCGATCTGTCGGACCTGATCTGGAGCATCCCGGAGACGATCGAGCAGCTCAGCCGCGCCTGGCGCCTGGAAGCAGGCGATCTGATCTTCACCGGCACGCCGGCAGGCGTGGGGGCGGTCGTGCCGGGCGACGTGATGGAGGGGGCCGTCGAAGGCCTCGGCACCCTGCGCGTGGCCGTGAGGTGAGCATGGAGCTCTACAACTTCTTCCGTTCGTCGGCGTCCTGGCGGGTGCGCATCGCGCTCGCGCTCAAGGGGCTGCAATACGACTACAAGCCGGTGCACCTGCGCCGCGACGAGCAGTTCCAGGAGTCCTATGCCGCGGTGTCGGCGGCGCGCCTGGTGCCGCTGCTGCGCGACGGCGACGCGGTCATCACGCAGTCGCTGGCGATCATCGAGTACCTCGACGAGACCCACCCCGAGCCGCCGCTGCTGCCGGCGGACGCGGCCGGCCGCGCCCGCGTGCGCGCGCTGGCCTACGACATCGCCTGCGAGGTGCATCCGCTGAACAACCTGCGCGTGCTGCGTTTCCTGGTGCGCGACCTGAAGCTCTCGGAGGACGACAAGAACCGCTGGTATCGCCACTGGGTCGAGACCGGGCTGGAGACGCTCGAGCGCCAGCTCGCCGCGCGGCCTTCGACCTTCTGCCACGGCGAGGCGCCGACGCTGGCCGACTGCGTGCTGGTGCCGCAGGTCGTCAACGCGCAGCGTTTCGACTGCCGCACCGAGCACGTGCCGAACGTGCAGCGCATCTTCGACACCTGCATGCAGCTGCCGGCGTTTGCCGACACCCAGCCGTCGCGCTGTCCCGACGCCGAGCCATGAGACCGGTGCTGCTGCACCCTGAATGGCCGGCGCCCGAAGGCGTCTGCGCCGCGTTCAGCACGCGCCAGGGCGGCGTCAGCGCCGCGCCCTTCGACAGCCTGAACCTGCGCCCGCCGGGCCTGCGCGGCGATGCCGTCGACGCACCCGAGGCGGTGCTGGAGAACCAGCGCTGCTTCGCCGCCGCGCTCGGTGCACGCCCGGTCTATCTCGACCAGGTGCACGGCGTGGCCGTCGTGCGGCTGCGTGGCGACGAGCCGTCGGACCTGCTCGCCCGCGCCGACGCCTGCGTCACCACGGCCGCCGGCGTCGCGTGCACGGTGCTGGTCGCGGACTGCCTGCCGGTGCTGCTGTGCACGGCCGATGGGCGCGGCGTCGGCGCCGCGCATGCCGGCTGGCGCGGGCTGGCCGGGGGTGTCGTCGAAGCCACCGCCGCCGCACTGTGCGAGGCCACCGGCGCGGCGCCGCGGGATCTCGTCGCCTGGCTCGGGCCCTGCATCGGGCCGCGGCAGTTCGAGGTCGGGCAGGAGGTCGTCGAGGCCTTCGGCGGCGACACCGACGCCGAGCCGGCCGCCGACGTGCCGGCACTGTTTCGACCGCGCAGGCGCGACGACGGCCAGCGCCGCTGGCTCGCCGACCTGCCCGGGCTGGCGCGGCAGCGGCTGGCCGCGCTGGGCGTCGAGCGTGTCAGCGGCGGCGCCTGGTGCACCGTCGAGGACGGCTCACGGTTCTTTTCTTTCCGCCGCGACCGGATCACCGGCCGCATGGCCGCCGCCGTCTGGCGCCGCGGCTGAGGCTTCGGCGGCGCGGCGCGCACGGCGGCGCGCCGGCGTGCCCATGATGTAGAGCACGATGGCGAGCGGCAGCACGCCGTACATCGTGAAGGTGACGATGGCGCCGAGCACGCTGCCGTTGGCCGACAGCGCTTCGGCCAGCGCCATCATCAGCACGACGTAGATCCAGGCGATGGCAACGATGTACATCTGGGTTAGGGTGTTGCGGTGCGTAAGTATCGCGGCCCGCGTCAAGCCGAGGTAAGCCGTCCGGCCTACAACCGTCGTGCGTCGCGGGGCCGCGCTTTGCCGGGCCACCATCGCCAGCGAGGAGACAAGCAATGACGAGCAAGCGCAGCTTGCCGGCCGCCGACGGCACTCAGGCCGCGGCATTCGGCGCCGCCGTGGGTGAGATGCTGAGGTCGATGTCGGGCCTGCGGGTTCCGCAGGAGGCGCTGGCGGCCATCCAGGGTGAGTACCTGAAGGCCGCGACCGAACTCTGGAACGCGGCGCTGCAGCGGGCCGGCAGCGAGGCCACGACGCCGCAGGCGCTCGGCGACCGCCGCTTCGCCGCAGCCGACTGGGCGCAGAACCTGGGCGCGGCCTACGTCGCCGAGATGTACCTGCTGAACGCACGCACGCTGCAGCGCATGGCCGACGCGGTGCAGGGCGACGCCAAGGCGCGCGAGCGCGTGCGTTTCGCCGTGCAGCAGTGGGTCGAGGCGGCCAGCCCGAGCAACTACCTGGCCTTCAACCCCGAGGCGCTGCGCAGGGCGCTGGAGAGCCAGGGGCAGAGCATCGCCACCGGCGTGCGCCAGCTGGTCGAGGACCTCGCCAAGGGCCACGTCTCGCAGACCGACGAGACGCTGTTCGAGGTCGGCCGCAACGTCGCGACGACCGAGGGCGCGGTCGTGTTCGAGAACGCCCTGTTCCAGTTGATCGAGTACCGGCCGCTGACGGCCACCGTGCACCAGCGGCCGATGCTGTTCGTGCCGCCGTGCATCAACAAGTACTACATCCTGGACCTGCAGCCCGAGAACTCGGTGATCCGCTACACCGTCGAGCAGGGCCACCGCACCTTCGTGATGAGCTGGCGCAACCCCGACGCCTCGGCGCGCCACCTGGGCTGGGACGACTACATCGCCCAGGGGCCGATCGAGGCGATCCGCGTCGTGCGCGAGATCACGCGCTGCGAGACGATCAACACGCTGGGCTTCTGCGTCGGCGGCACCATCCTCAGCACGGCGCTGGCGGTGCTGGCCGCACGCGGCGAGCGCCCGGCGCAGTCGATGACGCTGCTGACGACGCTGCTGGACTTCAGCGACACCGGCGTGCTGGACCTCTTCGTCGACGAGGCCGGCGTGCAGTGGCGCGAGATGACGATCGGCGCCGACGCGCCCGGTGGCCCCGGGCTGCTGAAGGGCCAGGAACTGGCCACGACCTTCAGCTTCCTGCGTCCCAACGACCTGGTCTGGAACTACGTCGTCGGCAACTACCTGAAGGGCGAGAAGCCGCCGGCCTTCGACCTGCTGTACTGGAACAGCGACTCGACCAACCTGCCCGGGCCGATGTACTGCTGGTACCTGCGCCACATGTACCTGCACAACGAACTCAGGCAGCCCGGCGCGCTGACGGTCTGCGGCGAGAAGGTCGACCTGGGCACGATCGACGTGCCGACATTCGTCTACGGCTCGCGCGAGGACCACATCGTACCGTGGAAGGCGGCCTATGCGTCGGTGCCGCTGCTCGGTGGCAAGCGGACCTTCGTGCTTGGCGCCTCGGGCCACATCGCCGGCGTCATCAACCCGCCGGCCAAGGGAAAACGTTGCCACTGGACGAACGCCGCGACGCCGGCCAGCGCCGACGCGTGGCTGTCCGGGGCCACCGAACACGCCGGCAGCTGGTGGCCGGTGTGGACCGAGTGGCTCAAGTCCCATGGCGGCAAGCTCGTCGCCGCACCAAAAACCCCCGGCAACCGCCGGTACAAGGCGATCGAGCCGGCACCCGGCCGCTACGTCAAGGCCAAGGCCTGAAACCACGAACTGCCCGTCAGCAGGAGACAAGACAAGCATGAGTACCGACATCGTCATCGTCGCCGCCGCCCGCACCGCGGTCGGCAAGTTCGGCGGCGCGCTCGCGAAGACGCCGGCCGCGGAACTGGGCGCCGCCGTCATCCGCGCGCTGCTGCAGCGCAGCGGGCTGGAGGGCGGCCAGGTCGGCGAGGTCATCCTCGGCCAGGTGCTGCAGGCCGGCTGCGGCCAGAACCCGGCGCGCCAGGCCGTCATCAAGGCCGGGCTGCCGAACGCGGTGCCGGCCTACACGATCAACAAGGTCTGCGGCTCGGGGCTGAAGGCGGTGATGCTGGGCGTGCAGGCGCTGCGCGACGGCGACACCGAAGTCGTCATCGCCGGCGGCCAGGAGAACATGAGCGCCTCGCCGCACGTGCTGCCCGGCTCGCGCGACGGCCAGCGCATGGGCGACTGGAAGATGGTCGACACGATGATCGTCGACGGCCTGTGGGACGCCTACAACCACTACCACATGGGCATCACGGCCGAGAACGTCGCGCGCCACTACGGCATCACGCGCGAGGCGCAGGACGCGCTCGCGCTGGCCTCGCAGCGCAAGGCGGCCGCGGCGCAGGACGCCGGCCGCTTCAAGGACGAGATCGTGCCCATCGTGCTGCCGCAGAAGAAGGGCGACCCGGTCGTCTTCGACGCCGACGAGTACGTCAACCGCAAGACCAGCGCCGAGGCGCTGGCCGGCCTGCGCCCGGCCTTCGACAAGGCCGGCACGGTGACCGCCGGCAACGCCTCGGGGCTCAACGACGGTGCCGCGGCGGTGATGCTGATGACCGCGGCCCGGGCCGATCGCCTGGGGCTGCAGCCGCTGGCACGCATCGCCAGCTACGCCAGCGCCGGTCTCGACCCGGCGACGATGGGCATGGGCCCGGTGCCGGCTTCGCGCAAGGCGCTGGAGCGTGCCGGCTGGAAGGCCGCCGACCTCGACTTGCTCGAGATCAACGAGGCTTTCGCGGCCCAGGCCTGCGCGGTGCATCAGCAGATGGGCTGGGACACCGAGAAGGTCAACGTCAACGGCGGCGCGATCGCGATCGGCCACCCGATCGGCGCCTCCGGCTGTCGCATCCTGGTCACGCTGCTGCACGAGATGCACCGGCGCGACGCCCGCCGCGGCATCGCCTCGCTGTGCATCGGCGGCGGCATGGGCGTGGCGCTCACGGTGGAGCGCTGAGTCGGCGCGGCGCCCCCCACGAAGAGGAGGCGCTAGTGTCGTCCTGATTAGAAATGTTCGTCAGCCTGCCTGATCACCTTGCCAGTTCTCGGCGCGGCGCGAGCGACGTCGACTATGAGACGAGCGACGAGGCCCT
>NZ_SLXD01000014.1 GCF_004340905.1 Rubrivivax gelatinosus | reverse complement strand
CCAATCCATACCGCTTGACCATCTGCGGCCCCGGCATACCCATGTGCAACTCCTTCGGTTAGGTCGGAGTGTCCACCAGAGTGAAACAAGGTCCCGATGCGCGCCGATATAGAGTTAGAAAGATCTAGTGACGCGAAGTTTCTTGCAGAGCCCGAAATGAACAATCAGTTCCATCGCGGGGTTCCACGTCAGATCTTGATCTTTGTACTTAAACAACCAGCGCCTGCCATCGTAGTTTCCAAGAACACCAAACTCATACAAAGTTTCAACGACAGCCTCAGCAGAGTTCCCACCTTCAGAAATCCACTTGCTGACGGTCTTGTCTTCTTTGAGGGTGTCAAGAAAGTTTGTCACCGAAAATCGCCCAGTTCCAATTCGAGTAATACACTGAGTAGCCTCCCTCCAACACGGAAGATAACTGTGAATTTCGTCTCGAATTTCACGGAACAGCCAGTCAGAATATGTATCCTCCGCAAGTCGCACCGAGCTAAATGGAAGCTGCCCTGACTTTGTATGCTTCCTGCAAGACTTCAGAAACTTAATGATATCTCGTGGTCGGTCATAGGTTCGAGAAGTCATGAACGCCCAGACTGATTCGACGTACTGCGGAAGATCGCCGTCGAAGTTAACTACTACATGGCCCCATGGATCTAAAACTGCACCAGGAATGGACTTAACTATTCTCGCCTCCGGGACCAGTTTCAACGCGTAGTCATCCATTTCTTCCCGTGTAGTCCATCCAAGTCTGTAGACATAGTCGTCTAGCTTGTTTAGGTCGTTGTCTTCCAGGCGATCAAATATATCGGACCGCAAGACAACGAGAGGTCGGAAGTGAAAATGCGCAGCACGCAAAGATAGCGCCAAGTCTTCTACGGCGCGGAATAACCCGAGAAGAACCAAACGCAGACTAGTATCACCAGCCCTATAGCCTTCATCCAGTTCATCAATGAAGAGCCAGTACTCCGATTCCGAGGAGACGTTAACAAGCCTTGCCGCCAAAGCGCCAACCACTTTCTGATAATGTACCGGCAGCGTTATCTGGGTTTGCGAACCGCCCAATCGTTCTCCATCCAACCAGCCAGTGGAAACCTTTACTTTTGACTCGGCTTTGGTCAGACTAGTGATCGTGGACGCAAATCCCGCAGAGGAATCCAGCCCATTAGCGGATAGAAATTGACGAAGTTCGTCGACTGCGGATGCAGTTTCCGCCCCGTTATCAGAGCAGACCATCTTCGCTAACTCGATCAACAGCAGAAAACTCCATGCAGCGACAAACTGAGATTTGTCGCGTTGGCTTCGATCTCTGAGCTCCCGGAAGTCTTGGAGGGGAAAATTGCGCAATGTCAGATTAGAACTGAACCCCATAGCATCGGCGGCCACTCGCTGCTTAATGCGCTCGATGATCGCCGTCTTGCCCGTTCCCTTGCGTCCTACTACGTAGCGGATCTGGCCGGCCTCGATGTCTGCGAACTCAGGGAAGGCGACGAAGTATCCTGGCAAGTCATGGTCATCCTTTGCCTCATCTGGCCCCCAGTTCACCAATCTAAAGTCGTGCACGTTTCCGCTCCATGTGAGGGGTTGGTGGAAAGCCGCATTGTGCGCCTGTGCGACGGGTGATGGACGACAACCTAAATCGTCTATCACAGCACTTGTCGCCTAACACAGATGCTGCCGGACATCGCATGGTCCTGTCGCATCTGGATATTCTTCTTGCTTTACTAGGCGCCCATCCAGTATCAAATTTGCCGTCTGAGGCGGCGTCCATGCGGGGCATTCTGAGCCGCCCCGTCACCGACTCCAAGCTCGCTACCCGCCATCGAGGGGAGGAGCCAGGCAGGACGCATAAACGCTGCTCCGCCCTGCCGCGGCCGTCGGGTGGCCGGTGTAGGGAAGTATTAGGAGGAGGCCCGGCGCAGCCGGGCCGGGGGACATGACCGGAACCGGCCACCCGGCGGCCGCGGCATACAGCGAGCGCCAGCGTGCAACCAGCCGCACACCAACAACTGCGCCAGATCAAATCCACACAGCCGCACCACCCAAACGCGCCCCCCCAAGCGAGAACGAGAAGGCGCTTCACGCGCAACAAAGCGGGCAAACAAGCCCCCTCTTGAAAGCCCGAACCCCGACCCCTAACTGACCGGTACAGCCAGCGGCGGCACCCAACAAGCCCCGCCGGCCGCAACCCGACACTAGGAGGTCAACCATGTACCGCACCCTGTTCCCGCGCGACGTCTTCGCCGAGCTGGATCGCCTGCAGCGCGACCTGACGTCGGTGTTCGAAGGCTCACCCAGCATTCGCGGCATCGGCCGCGGCGGGTATCCGGCGCTCAACGTCGGCAGCACCGACAGCGCGTTCGAGGTCTACGCCTTCGCACCGGGCCTGGACCCGGCCACCATCGACGTCAACCTCGACCGCGGCGTGCTCACGATCGACGGCGAACGCAAGGCCGGCCTGCCGGCGCAAGCCGAAGCCGGCAGCGACAGCAAGCGCACCGTGCACCTGCAGGAGCGCTTCACCGGCCGCTTCCGCCGCGTCGTCAGCCTGCCCGACGACATCGACCCCAACGCCGTCACGGCCGACTACAAGGACGGCGTGCTGCGCGTCAGCGTCCAGCGCCGCGCCGCCGCCCAGCCGCGCCGCATCGCCGTCAACTGAACGCCAGCCTTTGGAGGACACCATGAACGCCGTCACCCAAACCCGTGACACCGCGGCCACCACCGCCGCCCGCGAGCCCGCGCTGCTGCCCCCGGTGGACGTCGTCGAGGACGCGACCGGCATCACGCTCTACGCCGACCTGCCCGGCGTGCCGCGCGAGAACCTGCACCTGCGCGTCGAAGGCGACCAGCTGACGCTGGAAGCCGAGATGGCGCTGGCCCTGCCGCAGGCGCTGCAGCCGCAGCACGCCGAGGTGCAGCTGTCGCGCTACCGCCGCGGCTTCACGCTGAGCAAGGAGCTCGACGCCGAAAAGGTCAGCGCCGAGCTGTCGCAAGGCGTGCTGCGCGTGCGCATCCCCAAGGCTGAGCACGCCCAGCCGCGCAAGATCGCCGTCCAGGTCGCCTGACCGCGTGACGACACGCCGGCCGCCGCCGCGGCCGGCGCCTTTTCCATCACCACCCGTTCCCATCGGAGCACTGCCATGAAGATCGACGAGATCCGCCAAGGCTTCGGCACGCTGTGGGACAGCGTCACCGAAGGTTGGGACCGCCTGCGCCAGTCGGCCGCCGGCGCGCTGACCCGGCTGCGGCCGGGCGATGACACCGCCCTGCCCGCCCGCGAACACGTGGACGACACGCTGTGGATGCCCAGCACCGGCTGGGCGATGATGGGCGGTGAAGTCTTCGAGGACGACGACCGCCTCGTCGTGCGCCTCGAAGCCCCGGGCCTGGAGAAGGAAGACTTCGACGTCCAGGTGCAGGGCGACGTGCTGGTCGTGCGCGGCAGCAAGCGCTTCGAGCGCGAAAGCACCGAAGGCCGCTGGCGCGTGATGCAGTGCGCCTACGGCGCCTTCCAGCGCACGGTGCCGCTGCCGGTGGCGGTGCGCGGCGAAGAAGCCCGCGCCAGCTACCGCAACGGCGTGCTGCGCGTCGAGCTGCCCAAGCTCGCACCCGGCAAGCCGCGCACGGTGTCGGTGCAAGTGGGCTGAAGACCCGGGCTTCAGGCCGCGGCGCCGCGCGCGCCGCGGCGGCCCGTCAGGCGCGCGAGCAGCTTGCGCGCCTCCTCCACCCACAGCACGGCGCTGGCCAGCACGGCCAGCAGCCCCCAGGTGGCCGCCGGCAGCGCCACGGTGTGGAACAGCGCGCCCAGCGGCGCCCAGTGCACCACGGCCACCTGCAGGGCGATGCCCAGCGCCAGGCCGCCGGCCAGCCAGGGGTTGCGCAGCCAGCCCAGGCTGAACACCGAGCGCCAGCGCGACTGGCAGTTCAGCACGTTGAACCACTGGCACATCGCCATCAGCGTGAAGGTCTCGGTGCGCACCTGCTCGATCGGCAGGCCGGCGCCCACGCGCGTGGCATACCAGCCGTAGGTCACGGCCACCGCGGTGGTCGCCATCAGCGCGATGCGGCCGAGCATCGTGCGGTCCACCAGCGGCTCGTCGCGCGGCGTCGGCGGGCGGCGCATCTCGTCGCCGTCGGGCGGGTCCATCACCAGGTTCACGGTCAGCGTGCCCTCGGTGACGATGTTGATCCAGAGGATCTGCACCGCCAGCAGCGGCAGCGGCTGGCCGCCGCCCAGCGCCAGCAGCAGCAGCGCCACCTCGTCCAGCGAGGTGGCGAAGAGGTAGAGGATGACCTTCTTCAGGTTGCCGTAGACCACCCGCCCCTGCTCGACGGCGCCGACGATGGTGGCGAAGTCGTCGTCGGTGACGACGATGCGCGCCGCGCTCTTGGCCACCTCGGTGCCGGTGATGCCCATCGCCACGCCGACGTCGGCACGCGCCAGCGCCGGCGCGTCGTTGACGCCGTCGCCGGTCATCGCGACGACCTCGCCGCCGGCCTGCAGCGCCTCGACGATGCGCAGCTTCTGCGCCGGCTGCACGCGTGCGAAGACGGCGATATGCGCCAGGCCGTCGCGCAGCTCGGCTTCGCCCAGGCGCTCCAGCGTCGGGCCGTCGACGGCGCGGTCCTCGGGCCCGGCGATGCCCAGCGCGCGTGCGATCGCCAGCCCGGTCAGCCGGTGGTCGCCGGTGACCATGACGACACGCACGCCGGCGGCGTGGCAGGCGGCCACCGCGGCACGCGCTTCCTCGCGCGGCGGGTCGATCTGGCCGGCCAGCCCCAGCAGGCGCAGCCGGCCGGCGTGCGCTTCGGGATCGGGGCTGGCGTCGGCCGGCAGGCCGTCGGCGGCGGCGAAGGCCAGCACCCGCAGCGCGCCGGCGGCCAGCGCCTCGGCTTCGGCACGCGCCGCGGCCACCGCTTCGCCGGGCGGCAAGAGCTTCAGCACCGCCTCGGGCGCGCCCTTGACCAGCAGGCGCGCGCCGCCGCGGCCGTCGTCGTGCAGCGTCGCCATCAGCTGGCGGTCGGCATCGAACGGCAGTTCGGCCAGCCGCGGCGCGGCGGCGCGCGCGGCGGCCACGTCGACGCCGGCCTTGGCGGCCAGCGTGCACAGCGCGCCTTCGGTCGGGTCGCCGGCCACGCTCCAGCGGCCGTCGGCGGCCTGGCGCAGCGTGGCGTCGTTGCACAGCGCGGCGGCCTCGGCCAGCGCGGTCAGCGCCGGGCCGGCGGCCGGAGCGCCGTCGCGGGTGATGGCGCCTTCGGGCGCGTAGCCGCTGCCGGCGACGTCGGCGCGCCGGCCGGCGGCGCCCTCGGGCCACCACAGCCGCGTCACCGTCATCTCGTTGCGGGTCAGCGTGCCGGTCTTGTCGCTGCAGATGACGGTGGTCGAGCCCAGCGTCTCGACGGCCGACAGGCGGCGGATCACCGCGCCGCGCGCCGCCATGCGCTGCATGCCGACGGCCAGCGCGATCGTCACCGCCACCGGCAGGCCCTCGGGCACCACCGAGACCATCTGGCTGATCGCCACCATCAGCACCTCGACGGCCGGCAGCCCGCGCCACAGGCCCAGCAGCATCACGGCGACGAACAGCACCAGCGACGCGCCCACCAGCCAGCGGCCGAAACCTTCGATGCGGCGCTCCAGCGGCGTGCGCTGGTCGGCCGCGCCTTCGGTCAGCCCGGCGATGCGGCCGACCTCGGTGTGCGCCCCGGTGGCCACCACCAGCGCCAAGGCGCGGCCGCCGGTGACGTAGGTGCCGGAATAGAGCATGTCGTGGCGGTCGGCCAGGCCGGTGGCCTCGGGCACCGGGCTGGTGCTCTTGGCCACCGGCACCGATTCGCCGGTCAGCGCGGCTTCGGCGGCGCGGCACTGGGCGGCGTCGACGAGGCGCGCGTCGGCACCCACCGCATCGCCGGCGGCCAGCACCAGCAGGTCGCCGGGCACCAGCTCGCGCGCCGCCACCTCGGTCTCGGCGCCGTCGCGGCGCACACGCACCCGCAGCGCCGACAGCTGCCGCAACGCGGCCATCGAGCGTTCGGCGCGGCCCTCCTGCGCCGCGCCGATGGCGGCGTTGACGGCGACGACGGCCAGGATGACCGCGGCGTCGCCGACGTGGCCCAGCGCCAGCGCGATCAGCGCGGCGACGAAGAGGATGTAGATCAGCGGGCTGCGGAACTGCTGCAGCAGCACGTGCCAGGCCGGCCGCGGCGGCGGCTCGGGCAAGGTGTTGGCGCCGTGGGCGGCCAGGCGGCGCGTGGCTTCGGCGGCGCTCAGGCCGCGGGTCGTGTCGCTCTGCAGCGCCTGGGCGACGGCAGCGGTGTCCAGCGCGTGCCAGGCGGCTTGCGGCGGCGGCGACGCAGCGGACGGGGTCGGGGCGGCGGTCATCGGCGCCCCGACACTAAGCTCATTCGGGGCAGTCTTCCAGCCCGTGCGCGGCCACCAGGGCTAGGCCGGCCTCGTCGACGACCATCAGGCGCGAGCCCGAACGTTCGACCAGGCCCTGTTGCAGCATCGCGCGCCAGGCGCGGTTCACGCGCTGGCGGCTGCCGCCGACGCTGGCCGCCAGTTCGGCCTGCGAGACGTCGAGCTCGATGCGCGTGCCTTCGGGCCCGTCGTGGCCGAACTGGCGTGCCAGCCGCTGCACCTGGCGCGCCAGGCGCTGGGCCAGCGGCATCGTGTGCAGCTCCTCGAAGCGGCGGAACATGCGCCGCAGGCGCTGGCAGTTCAGCTGCAGCAGCGCGTCGCGCAGTTCGGCGTGCTGGTCCATCAGCTCGCGCAGCGTGGGCTTGGCCAGCACCACCAGCGTCGACGGCATGTGGGCCACGGCGTCCAGGTCGGACGGCCGGTCGTCGATGGCGGCGATGTCGCCGAACCACTGGCCGGGGCCGACGAAGTCCAGCGTGAAGCTGCGGCCGTCGGACAGCGCCGTGCCCAGCCGCACCGCGCCGCGCGCGACGCCGAACCAGCAGGCCGACAGGTCGCCGCGGCTGCCGATGCGCACGCCGGCGGCCACGCGCCGCACCTGGCCGCGCGACAGGATCGCGTCGCGCAGCCCCGGCGACAGGCCGGCGAACCAGGGGCCGGCCTGCAGCGCGGCCTTCTCGCCCAGGCGCAGTTCCTGGTGCGCCGGCAGCGTCGCCCAGGCGGGCAGCGGGCGGCGCAGCAGCGGCAGCTCGATCGGTTCGGCAGTCAGCATCGCGTGGTCTCCGGCACCGGCGGCACCTGCCGCCTGGACAAACCCGTTTTTCGGCCGGGGCCTTGTTGCCCCCGATCAAGCGAGAGAAAGACAAGGAAACGACCGCGGCAGCGACCATACCCGGACCCTCGAAAACCCGACATCGGCACAAACCACAGGGCGCGGCACGGAACTCGGGCGGCATCGTTGCGCCATGCCCGGCACCACCGCCTCCACGCCGCCCGACGCCGCGTCCGCCCACGCCCCGCACGGCACGCGCCGCCGCGAGGCGCTGCTGGACGCCGCGGCGCGCCGCTTCAACGAACAAGGCCTGCGCGGCGCGACGCTGGCCGACATCGCCGGCGCCGTCGGGCTGGCGACGAACAGCCTGACGCACTACTTCCGGCGCAAGGAGGAACTGGCCGCGGCCTGCCTGCTGCGCGCCATCGCCGCGGTCGACGAACTCGCCGCCGAGGCCGCCGCCGAGCCGGCGCTGCAGGCGCGGCTGCGGCGCTTCTTCTGCGGCTTTGCCGCCCGGCTGGCCGAGGTGCACGCCGGCCGGCGCCCGGACCTGGTGGCCTTCAACGACGTGCGCGCGCTGCCCGAGTCGCAGGCCGAGCCGGTGTTCGCGGCCTACAACACGATGTACCGCCGGGTGCGCGCGCTGCTCGACGCCGAGGACGCGCCGCGCCTGTCGCGCGCCGAGCGCAACGCGCGGGGCCACGTCGTGCTGTCGGTGGCCAACTGGCTGCGCAGCTGGATCGTGCGCCACGAACTGGAGTGCTACGAACGCGCCGCGGCGCGTGTGGCCGAGCTGCTGGTGCACGGGCTGGCGGCGCCGGGATCACGCTGGGCCCAGGTGGCCGAGCGGCCGGCCATCGTGCTGGCGCCGCCGGCCGACGACGCCGCGGCCGAGGCCTTCCTGCAGGCGGCCACCGCGCTGGTCAACGAGCAGGGTTACCGCGGCGCGTCGGTCGAGCGCATCGCCGCGCGGCTGCACCTCAGCAAGGGCGCCTTCTATCACCGCCACGACACCAAGCACGACCTGATCTCCGCCTGCTTCGACCGCAGCTTCGAGCTGCAGCGCGCGGCGCTGCGCGCCGCCGAGGCGGCGCCGGGCAGCGGCTGGCAACGCGCCGGCGCGGCGGCGCGGGCGATGGCGCGTTTCCAGCTGTCGGCCCAGGGGCCGCTGCTGCGCGCCTCGGCCACCAGCGCCCTGCCCGACGCCGCCGAGCGCGAACGGGTGCAGCGCACAGGCGAACGCCTGGCGGCACGCTGCGCCGAGCTGCTGCTGGCCGGCATGGTCGACGGCTCGATCCGGCCGCTGGACCCGGCGCTGGCCGCCGAGATGGTGCTGGCGGTGGTCAACGCCGGCGCCGAGCTGCCGCTGTGGGTGCCCGAGGCCGGCGCCGAGGACGTCGAGCGGCTGATGCTGCAGCCGCTGTTCGAGGGCCTGCTGGCGCCGCCCGCCTGATCAGCCCGCGGCCGAGGCCGCCGGCGCGGCGCGCATCGCGGCGCAGGGGTCGGGGCGGTTCTGGCGCGGCACCTCAACGCGGCGGTCGAAAGCCGTCGTGCCGTCGCCGGCTTCGACGACGCCGATCGCCTCGGAGCGCGCCCGCGTCGCCGGGCTCAGCCAGCGCGGCGCGCCGACGTCGGTGCGCACGTGGCCGTTGCCCGCCAGCAGCACGGCGCCGCCGGCGGCGTGGGCCTCCAGCGCACGCGCCATGCTCTGGTCACGCGCGACCTGGGCCAGCGCCATGCGGCGCGCCATCGCGGCGTCGAGCTGGCCGCAGTGCGAGCCTTCGATCTCGCCGGCCAGCGTGTCGAGCACCGGCGCCGGCACGTCGGCGTCGAAGCCTTGCGCGGCCAGGCCCTCGCGCATCACCAGGCGGGCGTCGGCGCGCGAGACGTTGGCGGCGACGATCGGCACGCCGGCGCGCAAGGCGGCAGCGACGAAGGGGCGGTAGAAGCTCCAGTCCCAGCCCGGGCCGCCGGCCGCGGCGATCAGCGCGTCGGCGTCGCCACCGGCCGCGCGTGCGGAGTCCAGCGCGCCCTGGCGCTCGCGGTCGAACTGCTCCATCACCAGCGCCGGGCGCTCGCCGCGCGCCAGCACGGCCTCGAAGGCGGCCAGGCGCAGCGCGTGCGCGGCGGCGTTGTCGTGCACCTCGCCGAGCAGCACGACGGGGCGTTGGGGCAGCAGCGGCGGCGCGGCATGGGCGCCGAGCGCGGCGCAGGCGGCAAAGACGGCTGCGGCGCTGCGCAGGCGGGAGACGGACGGCGTCAGGACGGTCACGGCAGGATCCTCGGGGACGAACGTGAACGGCTGGCGGCGGCTGGCGCGGGGAGGTGTCGACGGGCGCCAGCGCCCGCCGCAGTGGTGTCAGAGCTTGGGGATGCGGATGCGGCTGATCATCAGCGAGCCCGAGAGCGCGTAGACCAGCACCAGCGGGTGCAGCGTGAAGCCGGCAACCTGGAAGCTGCCGAACCACAGGTCCTGGCGCACGTGGCCCAGCGCGGCGGCGACGGCGAGCATCGCGACGATGAGGATCGAGGTCGGGATCGGTGTGCCCTCGAAGTACTTGACCTTGCCGGTGCCTTCGGACAGCGCCTCGGCGGTGACGTTGTAGCGCGCCAGCCGCGACACGCCGCAGGCGACGAAGTAGACCAGCACGATGCGGTCGTACAGCCCCTGCATGCCGACGCCGTAGGCCATGATGGCCGGCGCAACGCCGAAGGAGATCACGTCGGCCAGCGAGTCGAGCTCGCGCCCCATCGCCGAGCTCTTCTGTCGCCAGCGCGCGATGCGGCCGTCGAGCACGTCGAAGACCAGGGCGGCGAGCACCAGCGCGGCGGCGAAGTAGACGTGCAGCACGTCGCCGGTCTCGAGATAGGTCATCGTCGAGAACAGCGCCCCGATGCCGCAGATCGCGTTGCCGAGGGTGAACCAGTCCGCGAGATGGAACTCGCGGATCATCGAAAAGGGTTTGTTGGGCGGAAGGGACGTCGTCATGGGCGATCTCGGCCACCGTCGCGCGCGGCCAGGGCCCCAGTGTACGGGGGCCGCGCGCCACCCCGCACCGGCTCGGGTCAGGCGCCGTGCCGCGGGCTCACAGCGAGACGCAGGCGGCGCGGTCCACGCGCAGCACCGAACGCTGGCGGAACTCGGCCTTGTAGGCGGCGCGGATGGCCTCGATGCGCGCGCCGGCTTCGCGCCCGCCGGGGTGCAGCAGCACGAGCACGGTGCTGGCCTCGCGGCCGATCGGCGCTTCGGGCGACTCGCGGTACTGGCCGCGGCCGTCCAGCAAGGTCAGCCCGTCGGGGAAACGCGGCGTCACCACGCGGTCGACGAAGACGGCGAAAGCCGTGTCGTCGACCGGGCCGCCGGGGCCGGAGCGGCCGAAATACAGCTCGGTGCGGCGCCACACGCGCCCGCCGGGCACGCCGGCGCAGGCGCTGGCGGCGACCTGGCGGTCCGACGGCACGGCGGCCGGGCGCGCCTGCACGGTGCCCGCCGCGAGCAGCGTGGCGGCCAGCAGCGCCGCGGCCTTCATGCGCCGGCGGCCTCGCGCGCGCGGCGCTTGGCGTGCACGTAGGCGCCATGCGGCACGTGCAGCAGGTCGGCGATGCGCCACAGCAGGTGCTGCTCGTGCGCGCCGAGCACGCCGTCGGCGTAGGCCACGCGCCACATCGCCTCGACGATGGCGATCTTCTGCTCCATCTCCCAGGCCTCGTTGATCGCCGAGGTGAAGCCGAACAGGTCGCTGGCCCCGGCCACCGCGCGTTCGGCGAGTTCGACCAGGCGCTCGAGTTCGTCGTCGGCCAGCGCAAACTGCGCGCGCAGCGTCGCCAGCACCGCGGCGCGTTCGGCCGGCGAGATCTCGGGGTCGGAGCGCATCACCTCGACGAGCAGCGCGGCGCAGGCCAGCTGCAGCGTGTGGGCGTCGTCGCGCGCCGGAGCGTCGCGGCGCGGGGCCACGGCGTCGAACAGGTCCTTCAGGGTCTTGAGCATCGTGTCGGGGCAGCGCCTGCCACGGAGGCGCAGGCGCCAAGGGTACCGCGGCCGGCGATGCCCCCGCCGTGCCAGGCGTGCGCCCGGTTCGTCGCGTGCGCGGCCCCCCGGCGCCAGCCCACCCCCCGTTCGTCGCAGCCGCACCCGCACGGGTGCCGGCTGACGTTACGCTCGCGGCTTTTGCCGAGACCGATGCCGCCTGCCGGCGGCCCACGCCGATGTCCATGCGACCCGTCCTGACCGCCGTCTGCCTCGCCTGCCTGCTCGCCGCCTGCGGCAAACCCGCCAAGCCCGAAGCCGCCGACGCGGCCGCCTCCGCGCCGACGCTGTACATCGCCCCCGAGGACGTCGTCACCGTGCAGTCCAGCGCCATCGCCGGCGGCCCGGTGATCACCGGCTCGATCCAGCCCGAACGCCGGGCCGACCTGGCCGCCGAGGTGGCCGCCGTCGTCGTCCAGGTGCTCAAGGACAACGGCGAGGCGGTGCGCCGCGGCGACCTGCTGATGCGCCTGGACGACACCGCGCTGCGCGAGAGCCTGACCTCGGCCGAGGAGTCGGTGCGCTCGGCCAGCCAGGCCTGGGAGCAGGCCGAGCGCCAGGTGCAGCGCCTGAAGACGCTGCAGCAGCAGGGCATGATCTCCACGCAGGCGCTGGAAGACGCCGAGATCCGGCGCAACACCACGCAGAGCGAGCTCGTCGCCGCACGCGCCCGCGCGGTGTCGGCGCGCCAGCAGGTCACGCGCACGCTGGTGCGCGCCCCGTTCGACGGCGTCGTCAGCGAGCGCCGCGTCTCGGTGGGCGACACGGTGCAGATCGGGCGCGAGCTGGTGAAGGTCATCGACCCGGCGAGCATGCGCTTCGAGGGCCTGGTCTCGGCCGACCGCGTGGCCGAGCTGAAGACCGGGCAGACGGTGCGCTTTCGCGTCAACGGCTACGGCAACGAGGAGTTCGCCGGCCGCGTGCGCCGCATCGACGCCGCCGCCAACGCGACCACGCGCCAGGTGGCGCTGATCGTCGACTTCGCCGACGACGCGAAGGCGCCGCGTGTGGCCGGCCTGTTCGCCGAAGGACGCGTGGAGACCGGCAGCAGCGACCGCCTGATGCTGCCCGAGAGCCCCATCGTGCGCAGCGGCGAGGCCGCCACCGTCTGGCGCCTGGACGGCAAGACGCTGCAGCGGGTGGCCGTCAAGCTCGGCGAACGCGACGCGCGCACCGGGCTGACGCCGGTGCTGTCGGGCCTGGCCGCCGGTGACCGGGTGCTGCGCAACCCGTCGCGCACGATGACGCCCGGCCAGGGCTACGAGCTCAAGCCGGCGGCCGCCGCCAGCGCCGCCGCGGCTTCGGCCGCGAAGTGAGGCGCGGCATGCTGCTGTCCGAATTCAGCGTCAAGAAGCCGGTGGCGATGGTCGTCGTCATCATCGCGATGATGGCCCTGGGCCTGCTCGCGCTGTCGCGGCTCAAGGTCAACCAGCTGCCCGACGCCGAGCAGCCGGTGCTGGCGGTGACCATCCCCTACCCCGGCGCGTCGCCCGAAACGGTGGAGCGCGAGGTCGTCGACCGCATCGAGAAGGCGCTGCAGGGCATCTCCGGCGTCGACCAGCTGCGCTCCACCTCGGCCGAAGGCAGCGCGACGCTGGTCATCATCTTCGACTTCGGCAAGGACCTGGTGCTCGCCTCCGACGAGGTGCGCAACGCGATCGGCTCGGTGCGCCACAAGCTGCCGGTGGAGATGCGAGAGCCGGTGCTGCAGCGCCTGGACCCGAACACCCAGCCGATCATGCAGCTGGCGCTGTCGTCGACGACGCAAAGCCACGCCGAGATCTCGCGCCTGGCCGAGGACCAGCTCGCCGACCGCTTCCGCGCGATCCCGGGCGTGGCGGTGGTCAACGTCAACGGCGCGCTGTCGCGTGAACTCTCGGTGCTGCTGCGCTCGCAGAAGCTGCGCGAGTACGAGGTCTCGGTGACCGAGGTGGTGGCCGCGCTGCGCGCGCAGAACGCCACCGCGCCGGTGGGCAAGGTGCGCGGCACGCTGGAGGACCAGAGCATCCGCCTCGTCGGCCGCATCGAGCACCCGGCGGACTTCGGCCAGATCGTCATCAAGCGCCGCGGCGACGAGCTGGTGCGTCTGGCGCAGGTGGCCGTCGTCGAGGACGGCTACGCCGAGCTGACCAGCCGCTCGATCCGCAACGGCAACCCCAACGTCGGCCTGTCGATCACGCGCACCCGCGAAGCCAGCACGGTGAGCGTCGCCGACGAGGTGCGCCGCGTCGCCGAGGACGTGCGCAAGACGCTGCCCGAGGGCACGACGCTGACCGTCACGCGCGACGGCGGCGAGGAGGCGCAGAGCAGCCTGGACAACGTGATCCACGCGCTGGTCTTCGGCGCCGGGTTGACGGTGTTCGTCGTCTACCTGTTCCTGAACAGCTGGCGCTCGACGCTGATCACCGCGCTGTCGCTGCCGACCTCGGTGCTCGCGGCCTTCATCGCGGTCTGGGCCTGCGGCTTCACGCTGAACTTCATGAGCCTGCTGGGCCTGTCGCTGGCCATCGGGGTGCTGATCGACGACGCCATCGTCGTGCGCGAGAACATCGTGCGCCACCTGGAGATGGGCAAGGACCGCATCTCGGCGGCGCTGGAAGGCACCTCCGAGATCGGCCTGGCGGTGACGGCGACGACCTTCTCGATCGTGGCCGTGTTCATCCCCATCGGCGTCATGCCCGGGCTGGCCGGCGAGTGGTTCCGGCCCTTCGGCCTCACGGTCGTCGCCTCGGTGCTGGTGAGCCTGTTCGTCAGCTTCACGCTCGACCCGATGCTCTCGGCCTACTGGGGCGACCCGCCGGGGCGGCACCTCGAGCCCAAACGCGGCATCGAAGCCAAGCTGGCGCGGCTCAACGCCTGGTTCGACGAGCTGGCCGAACGTTATTCGCGCGTCGTCGGCTGGGCGCTGCACCACCGGCGCTGGATGACGGTGTTCGCGGTGGCGAGCTTCGTCGGCGCGCTGGCGCTGCAGGCGAAGTTCGGCGGCACGAGCTTCCTGCCGACCTCGGACGTCGGCACGATCGCCGTCGAGGTGCGCACGCCGGCGTCGAGCAGCCTGGAATACGCCCGCCTGAAGGTCGAGGCGGCCGCCGCGCTGGCGCGCGAGATGCCCGAGACGGTGGCCACCAACAGCTCGGTCAACCCGAACGGCGGCCGCGTCTTCGTCGACATCGGCAAGAGCACCGAGCGCCGCCGCTCGGGCACCGAGATCGCGACCGACCTGCGCGCACGCGTCTCGCGCCTGGTCGGCGCCGAGTACGCGGTCATCGACGACCTGAACAACGGCGCGCAGAAGCCGGTGCAGATCCGCTTCTCGGGCCCCGACTCGCGCCGGCTGCTGGAGATCACCAACGAGTTCATGGCCCGGCTGCGCCAGGTGCCGGGCGCGGTGGACGTGGCGCTGTCCGAGCAGGACCCGCAGGTGGAGCTGAAGATCGAGCTCGACCGGGGCCTGGCCAACACGCTGGGCATCTCGGCCAGCGACGCGGCACAGGCGCTGCGCGTGGCCTTTGCCGGCGTCGAGGCCGGCGACTGGATCGACCCCAGCGGCGAGACGCGCGACGTCGCGGTGCGCCTGCACCCCGAGGACCGCGTCGACGCCGGCAACATCGAGCGCCTGCCGATCGCCGTCAGCGGCGCCAACATGCTGGTGCCGCTGGAGCAGATCGCCACCGTGACCGTCGGCCGCGGGCCTTCGCAGATCCAGCACGCCGACGGCAAACGCATGATCTCGGTGGCCGCCAACGCCCAGGGGCGTTCGGCCGGCGAGGTGACCGCCGACGCGCTGAAGATCGCGCGTTCGATGGACTTCCCGCCGGGTTACGCGCTGGAGCTGGCCGGCACCTCGCGCGACCAGGAGATGGTGTTCCGCGACCTGGGCACGGCGCTCTTTGCCGGCATCGGACTGATGTACCTGATCCTGGTGATGCAGTTCGGCTCGTTCACGACGCCGCTGGCGGTGATGCTGTCGCTGCCGCTGTCGCTGATCGGCGTCGTGCTGGCGCTGCTGGCCACCGACGGCACGCTGAACCTGATGAGCTTCATCGGCGTCATCATGCTGATGGGCCTGGTCGCCAAGAACGCGATCCTGCTGCTGGACGCCGCGCGGGCCCGCGAGGCCGAGGGCCTGGACCGCGAGGAGGCACTGGCCGCCGCCGGCCGCCAGCGGCTGCGGCCGATCCTGATGACGACGCTGGCGCTGATCGCCGGCATGCTGCCGGTGGCCGTCGGCGTCGGCGAAGGCGGCGAGTTCTACCGCCCGATGGCCGTCGCCATCATCGGCGGCACGATCACCAGCACGCTCCTGACGCTGCTCGTCATCCCGAGCTTCTACGACAGCATCGAGACCTCGCGCGACCGCGCGCTGGCCAAGTTCCGCCGCCGCGCCGAGGGCCGGCACCCGGCGCTGGCCTTCGTCACGACGCTGGCCGAGGCGGTGGTGACGCTGCTGGGGCTGCGTTTCGTCTGGCGTCTGGCCCGCCGCCGCGGCGCTGGCGCCTGAGGTGGCCTACGAACTCGCGCTGGCGCTGGCGCTGATCCAGCTCGCGCTGTTCGCGCTGTGCTGGGCACTGATCGCGGCGCTGATGCCGCGGGAGCGCCTCACGGCGCTGCTGTTCCTGGCCCTGTGTGCCAGCGACGCGGCGACCGCCTGGCTGCACGTCGGCCAGGAAGGCGCGCTGGGGCCGGTGGCGCCCTGGATCATGACGCTGGGGCTGGCCAGCGCGACGCTGGTGTGCTGCGGCGCCGACGCCTTCGTGCACCGGCGCCCGCGTCACGCCCGCCTGTGGCTCGGGATCTTCGCCGCCGGTGCCGCGGTGATGTGGCTGCCGCTGCCGGCCGGCGGCGAGCAGCTGCTGCGGCTGGCGGTCTACCAGGGCTGTTTCCTGCTGCTGCTGATCGGCCCGCTGGTCCGGTTGCGCGCCGGCATCCTGGTCGAGTTCGGCCGCTACGGCTGGCTGCCGCTGCTGCCCTTCGCCCTGATGAGTCTGCCGGTGGCGGCCTTCCTGGTGCAGATCACGCTGCAGCCCGAGGTCGTGCCCAGCCGCTACGAGGTCGACCCGGTGCGCGGTGCTCGTTCGCTGATCCCGTTTGCCATCGTCTCGGGCATCTTCCACATCACCTGGCTGGGCATGATGCTCGGCCGCCAGGTCGTCGCCGCGCGCGAGGTCGCGCGTGTGGACACGCTGACCGGCACGCTGCGCCGCGGCGCCTTCGAGGCCGAGCTCGAGCTCGGCCTGGCCGCGGCCGCGCGCCTGGGCCATCCGCTGACGCTGGCCTTCGTCGACGTCGACCATTTCAAGCGCATCAACGACCTGGGCGGCCACGCCGCCGGCGACCAGGTGCTGCGCCGCCTGGGCGCGGTGATCGCCGCGACGCTGCGCAACACCGACCGCTGCGGCCGCTGGGGCGGCGAGGAGTTCGTGCTGATGCTGCCCGGGCTGGCCCCGCAGCAGGCGCCGCGGCTGCTGCGCCGCCTGACGCGGCGGCTGGCAAGCGAGCGCATCGCCGTGCCCGCGGGCTGCGAGGCCTTGACCCTGAGCATCGGTTACGCCGGCTGCGGCGCCGGCGAGCGGCCGGACGGCCGGCTGCTGATCCGCCGCGCCGACGAAGCGATGTACGCCGCCAAGCAGCGCGGCCGCGACACCGTCGTCGGCTGGCACGAACTCGGCGGCGACACCCCCGCCGCGGCCGAAGCACCGGCCTGAACCGGGCCGTTCGGCCGGGCGGGAACGGCGCGTGCCGGGGGGATGTGGCCGGCGTGTCCCGTCGCCGCACCCGAGGAGATCACGATGCACCGAACCCCGAGCGCCGTGGCGCTGGCCGCCGCCCTGGCCACCGCCCTGCCCGCCGCCGCGGCCGGGCTGGACGGCAGCGAGGTGACGATCACCGGCTACTGCTGCCTGCTGCCGTCCGAGCCGTTCCGCTTCACCGTGCCGGCCAGCGCCACCGTCGGCGCGGGCATCGAGTTCCCGGCCGGTTCGCTGAGCGCCCTGGGCGGCTACGACCTCATCAACTCCGACGTCGACGTCTCCGCCTTCACCATCGACCTCGTCTACCGCGAGAGCGGCGAAGCCGCGGGCGGTGGCTTCAACGGCTTCGGTTTCGACTTCGCCGGGCTCGCGGGCCAGCGCATCGCCGGCGTGGCACTGAACCCGGCCTCCAGCTTCGCAACCGACGAGGTCGGCCTGAGCTTCGACGCCGACAGCGTGTTCTACGACGGCTCCGGCCTCGGCTTCGAGCCGGGAACCCGGGTGTCGATCGACGTGGCGCTGGCCCCGGTGCCCGAGCCGGCCCCGGCGCTGTCGCTGGCCGCGGGGCTGGCGCTGCTGGGCGCCTGGCGGCGGCGCACGGCCTTCACGCGGAGCTGAAACGAATGGCCGCGAACCGTCATCAGGCCCGTCTGGCGCGGCAGGTCGGTGAACTCGCCGTCGCGGTGCCGGCCGTGGTCGGCCATCGCCTGACGCGCATGGCGCTGGCCGGGCCGATGCCCGGGGCACGCGACCGGCGCGAGTTCAGTGGCATGGTCAGCGAAAAAGGTGTCGCCTTCGCCCACGCCTGGACCGCGATGGGCTGGCAGATGCTGATGGCGCAGCAGCGCCTGTCCATCGCCTGCTGGCAGGCCGCGTTCATGCCTTGGCTGGGCGGCGGCGCCGCCGGCATGCGCCGCCACTGGGAGCAGACCGCGCACGAGGTGCTGGCCGCCGGGCTGGCGCCGGTGCACCGCAAGGCCGTGGCCAACGCCAGACGGCTGGGCCGCAGCGGCAGACGCTGAAAAAACAAAGCCCGCTCGCCGTCTGGCGGCTGCGGGCTCGTCCCTTGTCGAGTGGCGGGGCCGTGGCGGCGCTTCGAGTCGGGATTCCAGGCACTGGGTCACGGGTTCCCGGTTCCGCCCAATGTGCGGTCGGTTTCGTGCCTTGAATGCTGTGCATCGTAGCGCGGCCGTGTGACGGTGAAATGTCGAAATGACCCGTCCAGCGGGGACAAATCCACGCATCCACGGGGCGCGAGAGGACATCGCGGCCGGGCACGCGGCGCGGCAGAATGAGCCGCACGGACAGGCCATGAAGTACCGCGAACTCGTCCTCTTCAACGGCGAACGTTTCCTGGTGCCGCAAGGCATCCAGCGCATCGACACGCGTGCCACGCACGGCTGGCAGGTGCGTTACCAGGGCACGCGGCTGTTTTCCGACCACACGCGCGACGGCAGCGGCGCGCGCCAGGCTTTCGATCTCGCGACGCGCGAGCTGATGCGCCGCATCGCCGCGCTGCCGGCGCCGGTGACGCTGCAGCGCGCACCCAGTGCGCACAAGAGCAGCGCGCTGCCTCCGGGCATCTCCGGGCCGATCATCCGCACCAAGAAAGGCAGCGGCACGCGTACCGCGGTGCTGTCGGTGCTGCTGCCGAAGTTCGGCGCGCCGTCGCGCCGCACCAGCGTGCACATCGGCAGCGAGAACACCTACAGCCTCGAACGTTTCGAGCAGGCGCTGGCACGCGCGCAGGCGCTGCGCGCCGAAGCCGAGCGCGACTACACGATCGCCGCCACCCAGGCGCGCCGCCGCGCCGGGCTGGTGATGCGCCGTGTGCTGCGGGAAGCCTGATCCGGCGCCCGCTTGACCGCCCTCAACCCACGCATCGGGGTCTGCCGGGAGGCTTCGCGCTCTGGACACGAAGCGGCCGCGCGAGGGCGTGGCACAGGTGATCGGGCTTGCAAACCAGCGAAGACGAGAAGCTGCACGGCCACGGCGGCAACGGCACAATCCGCGCATTTCGCGCCCGGGCGCCGGTGCGGTATGCCGCTTGCCTTGGCGGCACGCCGTCGGGCGCCTGCAGCGGCCGACCCTTCGCGCCCGAGGTGAGCCGATGAGCACCCCCGTCCCGCTGACCCACCACGAGATCCTCGAACTCGTCGCCCCGTTCAGCCGACGCGGGCTGCGCGTGGACCTGCCCGCCAGCGACCGCATCGCGCGCCGGCTGCGTTTCAGGCCCGTCGAGCACGCCCCCGGGCCGCAGCAGCCGCTGGCGCTGCACGAGGCGCTGGAACTCGAGAGCTTCGCCGCCGACGACCAGCGTGTCACGCGCCGGTTGCGTGCCGGTGACGGTCTCGAGGCGGTGCTCGTCGCCGACGGCCCCGACGTCGCCGAGCTGGCCGAACGCGTGGCCGCCGTGCCGCTGCAGCGCCACCTGCTGCACGGCCGGGGCTGGCAGGCGGCGCTGTCGTACCGCGCCCGGCGCTCGGGCGACGGCAGCAGCGAGGTCATCCTGACCGAGGCCAGTGCCCGCGTGGGCGGGCTGGCGCTCAAGCTCAAGGTCTCGGGCGTCTCGGGCGTCAACGCCGACCTCGAGCTGATGCCGCTGCCCGGCCGATCGATGGCGCTGCCCGACGACCTGCTGGCGGTGCTGGGCTGGCCCTGGACCTGCATCGCCCGGCTGCGCGAAGGCTGGGGCGGCGCCCTGCGGCTCAAGGGCGCCGGCGCCGAACGCACGCGCGACGCCGAGCACAAGCTGGCCCGCACGCTGGACCACCTGGCGCGCACGCTGGCCGGCACGCCGCAGGCCTTCCACGAGACGATGAACCGCGAACGCTGGCGCGTCACGCTGCGCCGCGCGGTGCCGCTGCTGGTCAGCATCGGCTTGATCGCCGGCGCCGCGACGGTGCCGCTGATCGAGCTGGCGCAGAACTCGGTCTGGCGCATGCTGGTCTTCCATTCGCCGGCCTTCCTGCTGATGCTGTTCTTCTGCATGGGCGAAATGCCCCGGCTGGAGATCCCGCCCGTGCCGCTGCTCGCACGTGCCGGTTCCTGGGAGCCGCAAGCGCAGGCCGCGTCGGCCTGATCGACCTCTTCACGACACGAACGCCCCACGATGCTCGGCAACCCGATGAACATCCCCCCGGTCTCGATCACCGCGGCCAAGTCCGCGCTGGTCGAGCAGTTCGGCGACCCCGTGCTGCGCCGCCGCGCCTCGATGCTCTGGGGCACGCGCGGCGTCGGCAAGTCGTCGATCGTGCGCCAGGTCGCCGAGCACCACGGCGTGCCGCTGATCGACCTGCGCCTGACGACGATCGAGCCGGTGGACATCCGCGGCGCGATCTACGCCGACGACCGGCTGGAGAAGACGGTCTGGTTCCCGCCCGAGTTCCTGCCTCAGGCCGACCAGCCCGCCGGCCTGCTCTTCCTCGACGAGCTCACCGCGGCCGACCAGCGGCTGCAGGTCTCGGCCTACTCGCTGATCCTGGACCGGCGGGTCGGCCGCTACGAGCTGCCGCCGGGCTGGATGGTCGTGGCCGCCGGCAACGCCAGCTTCCACGGCGCGGTCTGCCACGACATGGGCACGGCGCTGGCCGACCGCATGTTCCACTTCAACGTGCAGACCGTCGTCGAGGCCTTCCTGCAGCACGCCGTCGCGAACGACTTCGCGCCCGAGGTCATGGCCTACCTGAAGGTGCGGCCCGACAAGCTCGACGACACCCAGGCCCAGCTCGCCGCCGACCACCTGATCGGCGCCAGCCCGCGCGGCTGGGAGGACGTGTCCAACGTGCTCAAGAGCGGCCTCGGCGAAGCCGCCAGGCGCGTCTTCGTGCAGGGCCGCATCGGCGCGGCCAACGCCGCCGAGTTCTTCGGCGTGCTGCGCGAGATCCAGTCCGGCGCCGACGTCGTCAGGCTGCTGGCCGCGCGCCCCGGCGAGGAGACCGCGGCGCTGCTGCCGCGCACGCTGGACGGCCTGTACGGGATGATCTACGGCCTGCTGGCCGCGGCCAACGACGACCGGGCGCTGGACCGCGCGCTGGAGATCATCGAACAGCTGCCCGACACCCGCAGCCAGGTCGCGCTGCCGATCCGCGAGGCGCAGACGCTGGCGATGGAGCTGCTGATGCAGAAGGCGCTGGAAGGCGGCATGGAAGGCACCATCCTCGACAGCCCGGCCTACCGCCGCTACAGCGAACGCCGCCAGCGCGAAGGCCACGATGCCTGAACCGGCATCGGTACACCTGCACCGCGGCACACGCGCGGTGCAGCGCCTGGTCGAGTTCGCGCCGTCCACCGGCGGGCTGGCGCTGTGGGCGCAGCACCGTGACCGCTCGGCCGACGAGCCGGTGCCGACGATCGCCACCCACGGCCACACGATCTGGTACGGGCCGTCGTTCGAGTGCCTGACGCTGCCGCAGCAGGCCGGGCTGGTCGCCCACGAGGTGCTGCACGTCGCGCTGCGCCACGCCCAGCGCTACACCGAGCTGCAGCAGGTGGTGGGCGACGTCGACCTGCCGCTGTTCAACCTCTGCGCCGACGCGATCGTCGACAGCACGCTCAGCCACCTGAGCTGGCTGGAGCTTGCGGCCGGCGCGGTGACGCTGGATCGGCTGCTCGCCACCTCGCTGGGCATCGAGACGACGCTGGAGAAGGCGCTGCTCGAATGGGACGTCGAACGCCTGTACCGCGAGATCGACGATCGCCGCCAGGACGGCCGCGACGGCAGGCGCCAGGGGCACAAGCAGCAGGAAGGCGGCGACGACGGCAAGGCCTCCAGACGCAGCAGCGCCACGTCCTCGAAGGAGAGCGAGGACGGCCGCGGCGAACGCTCCGACGGCCCGCGCTCGGGGCGTGCACGCGCGCTGGCGCGCGGCCTGGTGCCCGACCTGCTGCCCGGCCGCCACGGCGCCGGCAGCCCCGAGGACGAGGCCGAAGCCTCGCGCGAGTGGCGCGAGCGCCTGACACGCGCCCACGCCGGCGACGGCGCGCACTCGATGCTGCGCACGCTGCTGGCCGACCTGCCCAAGACACGCACGCCCTGGGAGCAGGTGCTGCGCATGCAGCTCGGCCGCGCGCTGGCGCCCAGCGCCGAGACCTCGTGGTCGCGCCCCTCACGCTCCTACATCGCCAACCAGGGCCGCATGGGCTCGCGCCGCATGCCCTTCGAACCCGGCCGAGCGCAGAGCAAACGCGTGCCGCGGCTGGCGGTCGTCGTCGACGTCTCGGGCTCGATCGAGGACGCGCTGATGGAACGTTTCGCGCGCGAGATCGAGGCCATCACGCGGCGGCTGGAAACCGGGCTGGTGCTGATCGTCGGCGACGAACGCGTGCAGCGTGTCGAACGTTTCAAGCCCGGCCAGTCGGACCTGCGCAGCATCGAGTTCCAGGGCGGCGGCGGCACCGACTTCACGCCGCTGCTGGAAGAGGCCGACAAGCACCTGCCGGACATCGGCGTGGTGCTGACCGACCTGGACGGCCCGGCGCGTTTTCGCCCGCACTGGCCGGTGGTCTGGGCGGTGACGGCCAAGGACGCGCACGCCCAGGCGCCGTTCGGCCGCAAGCTCGTGCTCGACTGATCAGGCTGCCGCGTCGGCCAGCGCCTGCCAGGCGCGGCGCAGCTCGTCCTCGGCTTGCGGGCGCACGACCCGCGCCACCTCGCGGCCGCGGTGCAGGAACACGAGCGTCGGCCACAGCTTGACGGCGAACGAGCGCCCCAGCGGCCGGCCGCGGCCGTCTTCGACCTGGCGGTGGGCGATCTGCGGGAACTCGGCGCGCACGGCGCCGATGGCCGGCTGCGCGCCCAGGCAGTGCGGGCACCAGCCGGTGCCGAACTCGAGCACGACGGGTGCATCCAGCGCGTCGACTTCGGCGCGTGTCGGTTCACGGTCGACGGGCAGGGTGTCGGGGGTCGTCATGGTGGCTCGGGGCTCAGAACGTGCCCGGGTAGGCGCCGCCGTCGAGCAGCAGGTTCTGGCCGGTGAAGAAGCCGGCCTGGGCGCTGCAGACGAAGGCGCAGAAGGCGCCGAACTCGTCGGCGCTGCCGAAGCGCCCGGCCGGGGCCTGGCGCCGGCGGGCCTCGATCACGGCCTCCAGCGGCTGGCCGCTCTTGGCGGCGCCGGCGGCCAGCGTGCCACGCAGCCGGTCGGTGTCGAAGGCGCCGGGCAGCAGGTTGTTGATCGTCACGTTGCGCCCGGCCAGCGCCGGCTGGCGCGCCAGCCCGGCGACGAAGCCGGTGAGGCCCGAGCGGGCGCCGTTGGACAGGCCCAGCACGTCGATCGGCGCCTTCACCGCGCCCGAGGTGATGTTGACGACGCGGCCGAAGCCGCGCTCGGCCATCGCGTCGACGGTGGCGCGCATCAGCGCGATCGGCGCCAGCATGTTGGCGTCGATCGCGGCGATCCAGGCCTCGCGCTCCCACTGGCGGAAATCGCCCGGCGGCGGCCCGCCGGCGTTGTTGACGAGGATGTCGACCTGCGGCGCAGCGGCCAGCGCCGCGGCGCGGCCGGCTTCGGTGGTGATGTCGCCGGCCACCGCGCGCACCTCGACCGCCGGGTTCAGCACGCGCAGTTCGGCCGCGGTGGCCTCCAGCACCTCGGCGCCGCGGGCGGTGACGACGACGTTGACGCCCTCGCCGACCAGCGCGCGTGCGCAGCCCTTGCCCAGCCCCTTGCTGGCGGCGCAGACCAGCGCCCAGCGTCCTGCGATTCCCAGGTCCATGTGCTCTTCCTTCCCAAGTTCAGCGTGCGCGTGCCAGCAGCGTGATGCCGGCCAGCACCAGCGCGGTGCCGGCGACGATCCAGCCGTTGAACGGCTCGTCGAGCAGCACCACGCCCATCAGGATCGTCGACAGCGGCCCGATCATCCCGGTCTGCGCCGTCAGCGTCGGGCCGATGCGTTCGATCGCCATCATCACCATCAGCACCGGCGCCACCGTGCAGGCGGTGGCGTTGAGCACCGACAGCCACAGCACCGCCGGCGCCACCTCGGCCGCCGACAGCGGCCGCAGCACCAGGAACTGGGCGATGCACAGCACGCAGGCGACGCAGCTCGCCAGCCCGGTGAGCCGCATCGCGCCCAGCCGGCGCACCTCGGCGCCGCTGGCCACGAGGTAGATCGCGTAGCTCACCGCGCTGCCGAAGACCAGCGCCGCGCCCAGGGCCGTCTGCGGCCCCGACAGCGTCACCTCGTGGCCGAAGACCAGCAGCACGCCGGCGTAGCTGACCGCCAGCGCCGCGAGCTGGCGCCAGGTCACGCGCTGGCGGAAGAACACGACGCCCAGGAACAGCACGATCGTCGGGTTGAGGTAGAGGATCAGCCGCTCCAGGCTGGCGCTGATGTACTGCAGCCCGGCGAAGTCCAGCGTGCTGGCGAGGTAGTAGCCGCTGAAGCCCAGGCCCAGCACCACGCCCCAGTCGCGCCGCGCCAGCGCCGGCTTGCCGCGCCCGGCCCACCAGGCGATGGCCATGAACAGCGGCAGCGCGAACAGCATGCGGTACATCACCAGCGTGATCGCGTCGACGCCGTGGCGGTAGGCCAGCTTGGCGATGATCGCCTTGCCCGAGAAGGCCACCGAACCGGCGGCGGCCAGTGCCAGGCCGCTGCCGACGGCATGCGGCGCGGCAGCGCGCGGCAGGACACTCATCAGAAGCCGGCGACGAGGCCGTCGCGGCGCGGGTCGCTGGCGGCGACGTAGCCCTCGACCGCCGGGTCGCCCAGGCGCCAGATGAACTGGCCGGCGCCGAAGTCCTGGTAGCTGTCGTCGATGACGTCCAGGCGGTGGCCCAGCGCCGCCAGGCCCTGCACGACGGCCGGGTCCATCGCCGCCTCGACGTTGAGTTCCAGCCCGGCGTTGAAGCGCCAGCGCGGCGCGTCGCAGGCGGCCTGCGGGTTCTGGAACCAGTCGACCATGCGCAGCAGGGTCTGCAGATGGCCTTGCGGCTGCATGTTGGCGCCCATCACGCCGAAGCTCATCAGCGGCCGGCCGCCGGCGGTGACGAAACCCGGGATGATGGTGTGGAACGGGCGCTTGCCCGGCGCGACGACGTTGGCGCTGGCCGCGTCCAGGCTGAAGGCGTGGCCGCGGTTCTGCAGCGACAGCCCCCACTCGGGCACGACGACGCCCGAGCCGAAGCCCATGTAGTTGCTCTGGATGAAGCTGACCATCATGCCGCTCTCGTCGGCGGCGGTGAGGTAGATCGTGCCGCCCTTGGCCGGGTTGCCGGCGCGGAAGTCCTGGGCGCGTTTCGGGTCGATCAGCTTCGCGCGTTCGGCCAGGTAGCCGGGCGACAGCAGGTCGGCGGCCGACAGCGCCATCGCCGAGGGTTCGGCGACGTGGTGGTAGACGTCGGCGAAGGCGAGCTTCATCGCCTCGATCTGCAGGTGGCGGGCCATGACGCTGTCGGCGTCGTGCTCGGTCAGGTCGACGTGGCGCAGGATGCCCAGCGCGATCAGCGCCGCGATGCCCTGGCCGTTGGGCGGGATCTCGTGCAGCGTGACGCCGTGATAGTCCATCGCGATCGGCTCGACCCATTCGGGCCGGTAGCCGGCGAAGTCGGCCAGCGTGTGCGCCCCGCCCTGGGCCTGCGACTGGCGCACCAGGGCCGCGGCGATCTCGCCGCCGTAGAAGGCCTGGCCACGCGTCGCGCCGATCGTGCGCAGCGCACGCGCCGCGCCCGGCAGCGTGAAACGTTCGCCGATGCGTGGCGCGCGGCCGCGCGGCAGGAAGGTCTCGGCAAAACCGGGCTGCGAGACCAGCGAGCCGACCTGCGCCGCCGCGGCCCACTTCTCGCCGACGACCACCGGCACCGCGTAGCCGCGTTCGGCGATCTCGGCCGCGGGCTCGAGCAGCTGGGCCAGCGGCAGGCGGCCGAAACGTTCGGCCAGCGCGACCCAGGCCGACACCGCGCCGGGCACCGTCACCGCGTCCCAGCCGCGCACCGGCGGCGTCGCCGCGCCGTCGCCGTGGCGGCGGCGGAAGTACTCCGGCGTCCAGGCCGCAGGCGCGCGGCCCGAGGCGTTCAGCCCGTGCAGGCGCTCGCCGTCCCAGAGGATGCAGAAGGCGTCGGAGCCCAGGCCGTTGCTGCAGGGCTCGACGACGGTCATCACCGCCGCCGTCGCGACCGCCGCGTCGACGGCGTTGCCGCCGGCGGCCATGATGCGCAGCCCGGCTTGCGCGGCCAGCGGATGCGAGGTGGCGACGAGGTTGCGCGCGAACACCGGCAGCCGCCGGCTGGCGTAGCCGGCGTTCCAGTCGAAGAAGTCGGGCGAGGCGAAGTCCATCGGGTGATTGTCTCCAGCAGCGGCGGCGTGGCGCGAGCCGGGGGCTTCGCCAGTCGTCAAGTCAGGCGCGGTGCGGCGGCGCCTCGCGGTCGGCGACGAAACGCCGCAGCAGCGGCGGCTCGCCGCCGCGGTGCAGCGCCGTGCGGCGCGCACGCAGCCCGGCGTCCTCGGCGGTGAAACGTTCCAGCCGGCGCTGGTGCTCGATCCAGTTCTCGTCGACGAAGTGCTCGACCCAGCGGCCCGGTTGCGCGGTGTCGCGGAACAGCGCCCACGACAGCGCGCCCTGGCGCAGCCGCGCCGCGCGCGTGAGCTGCATCAGCGCGGTGAACTCGGGCACGTCGGCGTCGTCGACCTGGTACTCGACGGTGACCATCACCGGGCCGTCGCCGGGCTCGATGGCGATCGCCGGCTCGGCCGCGGCACGCGGCACGGCCGGCGAGAAGTCGACGTCGGGCCCCTCGACCGACCAGCGCCGCGACCAGGCCAGCACGAGCACGCCGAAGACCGAGGCCGCGGCGATCGACTCGGCCACGCCGACGAGGCCGGCCAGCTTGCCGAAGGCCATCGCACCGAAGGCCGTGCCGGCCATCAGCGCCATCTGGTAGACCGCCATGCCGCGCGCGCGCACCCAGTTCGGCAGCGCCAGCTGCGCCGAGACCGACAGCGTGTTGGCCGTCGAGATCCAGGCCATGCCGGCGACGAACACCGCGGGCACCGCGAGCCAGACCTCGGACACCCAGACCGCCAGCGCCGCGGCCAGCGCCTGGATCAGCGAGCCGGTGGTGACGAACTGGTCGCGGTTGAAGCGCCGGCGCCAGCGCGGGAACATCAGCGCGGCGAAGATCGCCCCGGCGCCCAGGCTGGCCATCAGCAGCGTGAAGGTGCCGGCGCCGCCGCCGTGCAGGCCCTTGGCCACCAGCGGCAGCAGCGCCAGCAGCGCGCTGGACTGCAGGAAGAACAGGAACACGCGAACGATGACCGCGCGCATGCGCGGCGACTGGCGCACGTGCTGCAGGCCCACGCGCATCGCGCCGACGAAACGTTCACCCGGCAGCGCGCTGATGCGCGGCACCGAGCGCCAGCGCAGGATCAGCACGAAGGCCACGCCGGCCAGGACCGCGTTGAGCACGAAGACCGAGGCCGTGCCGGTGCTGGCCAGCAGCGCGCCGGCGACCACCGGGCCGATGACACGCGACATGTTCATCGAGATGCCGTTGAGCGCCATCGCCGCCGGCAGGCGGTCGCGGTCGACGACCTCGGGCACGATGGCCGAGAACACCGGCCAGCGCATCGCCAGGCCGACGCCGTTGAGGAAGGTGAGCAGCAGCAGCATGGACGGCGTCAGCAGGCCGGCGACGGCCAGCGCGGCGATCAGCAGCGCCACCAGCGAGACCCACAGCTGCGTGGCGGCGAAGTACAGCCGGCGGTCGACGATGTCGGCCATCGCGCCGCTGGGCAGGCCGAGCAGGAAGACCGGCAGTGTCGAGGCGGTCTGCACCAGCGCCACCATCACCGGGCTGGCGGTGAGCGTCGTCATCAGCCAGGCGGCCGCGACGTCGTTCATCCACATCGTCATGTTGGCCGCCAGCCAGGCGAACCACAGCCCGCGGAAGACCGGGCCTTCCAGCGGGGCGAGTGCGGCGGGGAGTTTCAAGAGTCGGGAGACGGCAGCGAGGCGCCGAGGTTAACGGCCCTCGCCTTTCCGAGGCGCGTGCAGGGACGCGCGCCGAACGAAAACGAGGCCCCGCGGGGCCTCGTTGCTAGATCGGGTGAGCGCCCGAACTAATCGCCTTGCAGGCCGCGGGCTCGCGGAGCTCGCCCTCGGATTGAGGCGAGAAAGGGTCCGCAGGGACCCTTTCACGTCCTCAATCGCCTTGCAGGCCGCGGGCTCGCGGAGCTCGCCCTCGGATTGAGGCGAGAAAGGGTCCGCAGGGACCCTTTCACGTCCTCAATCCGCGTCCTGAAACGCCTCTTCGCGCTTGGACTTGATCGACGGCAGCATGACGACGATGACCATCAGCACCGCCGCGACCAGCAGGCCGGCCGACAGCGGGCGCGTGAAGAAGGTGCCCCAGTCGCCGCGCGACAGCAGCAGCGCGCGGCGCAGGTTCTCCTCCATCATCGGCCCGAGGATGAAGCCCAGCAGCAGCGGCGCCGGCTCGCAGCCCAGCTTGTAGAACGCGTAGCCGGCGACGGCGAAACCCGCCCCCATGAAGACGTCGAAGTTGTTGTTGTTCAGCGTGTACAGGCCGATGCAGCAGAAGGCCATGATCGCCGGGAACAGGAAGCGGTAGGGCACCGTCAGCAGCTTGATCCAGATGCCGATCAGCGGCAGGTTCAGGATCACCAGCATCAGGTTGCCGACCCACATCGACGCGATCAGGCCCCAGAAGAGCTGCGGGTCGCTGGCCATCACCTGCGGGCCGGGCTGGATGCCCTTGATCGTCATCGCGCCGACCATCAGCGCCATCACCGCGTTCGGCGGGATGCCCAGCGTCAGCATCGGGATGAACGAGGTCTGGGCGCCGGCGTTGTTGGCGCTCTCGGGGCCGGCGATGCCGCGGATGTTGCCGCGTCCGAACGGCACTTCGCCCGGCTTGACGCCCATCTTCTTCTCGACCGTGTAGGCCGCGAACGAGGCCAGCAGCGCGCCGCCGCCGGGCAGCACGCCGAGGATCGAACCCAGCGAGGTGCCGCGCAGCACCGCCGGCCAGGCGTCCTTGAAGTCCTGCTTCGTCGGCCACAGGCCCTTCACGTCCTTGGTGAAGACCTCGCGCTTCTCGGCCGGCTGGCCGAGGTTGGCGATGATCTCGCCGAAGCCGAACACGCCCATCGCGATGGCGACGAAGCCGATGCCGTCGGTCAGCTCGGGAATGTCGAAGCTGTAGCGCGGCACGCCCGAGATGACGTCGGTGTTGATCTGGCCGATCAGCAGGCCCAGCACGATCATCGCGATCGCCTTGACCAGCGAACCCGAGGCCAGCACGACGGCGCCGATCAGGCCCAGCACCATCAGGCTGAAGTACTCGGCCGGGCCGAACTTGAAGGCCAGCTCGGTCAGCGGCGGCGCGAAGGCGGCGATGATGATCGTGCCCACGCAGCCGGCGAAGAACGAGCCCAGGCCGGCGGCGGCCAGCGCCGCGCCCGCGCGGCCGCGGCGTGCCATCTGGTAGCCGTCGATCGCCGTGACCACCGAGCTGGACTCGCCGGGCACGTTGATCAGGATCGCGGTCGTCGAGCCGCCGTACTGGGCGCCGTAGTAGATGCCGGCCAGCATGATCAGCGCCGGCGTCGCGTCCAGCGAGTAGATGCTGGGCAGCAGCATCGCGATCGTCGCCACCGGGCCCAGGCCCGGCAGCACGCCGATCAGCGTGCCCAGCAGCGCCCCGCCGAAGGCGTAGGCCAGGTTCTGGAAGGTGAAGGCGACGCCGAAGCCGAGCGCCAGGTTGTTCAACAGGTCCATCTTGTCGCCTTCCTCAGCCCATGAACGCCGGCCACAGCGGGATCGTCAGGCTCAGGCCCTTGATGAAGATCGCCCAGCAGCCCACCGTCAGCACGACGGCGTTGATCAGCGCGTCGCGCCAGTGGAACTCGTCGCCCGCGGTGGAGGACATCAGCACCAGCAGCGGCAGCGCGATGAACATGCCCAGGTTCGGCAGCGTCCAGCCGAACACCGCCACCGAGCCGACGACGATGGACAGCGGCTTGAACGCCCAGCGCCCGATCGGGTCGCCGTCCTCGGTGGCGATGGTGAGCGCCTTGAACAGCACCATCGCACCCAGGATCGCGAGCAGGATGCCCAGCCCGAACGGGAAATACGCCGGCCCCGGGCGCGCGGCGCTGCCGAAGCTGTACTCCTGGGCACCCCAGGCGAAACCGACCCCGACGACGACGAACATCAGGCCCGACCAGAAATCTTTCTGGCTCTTGATCTTCAAGGCTTGTCTCCTCCAGCCAAAGCGTGGCGGATTCTGGCAGCCGGCCCTCGGTGCGCGGATGTGGATATCACGTAAGCTGGCGCGGCGGCGGCCCGCACGCGACTTGCTACCAGCGTGCGGGGCCCGGCCCTCTTCCCGGCCCTCTTCCCGGCCCTCTTCCCGGTCCTCTTCCCGGCCCTGACCGGCATCGCCGCGGCCGCACCGACGCCCATGAACACCCGCTTCCTCGAAACCCTGGTCGTGCTGTCGCGTGTCGGCAGCTTCCGCGAGACCGCTCAGGTCCTCAACGCCACGCAGGCGGCGATCTCGCAGCGCATCGCCAGCCTCGAGGACGAACTCGGCGTCGACCTGGTCGAACGCAGCTCGCGCCGGCTCGAGCTCACCGCCGCCGGCGAGCAGGTGGTGCGCCAGGCGCAACGCATCCTCGAACTCGAGCGCGCGCTGCTGGCCTCGACCCGGCCCGAGGCGCCGCCGGCCGGCCGCGTGCGCATCGGCGTCATCGAGTCGGTGGTGCGCACCTGGCTGTCGCCGCTGGTGCAGCAGCTGGCGCGCCAGCATCCGCAGATCGACCTGGACATCACCGTCGACACCGCGCGCAACCTGCAGGAGCAGCTGCGCCAGCACAAGCTCGACGTGATGGTGCAGAACGACCCGTACGCACCGGCGGTGGGCACGCTGGACCACCGCGTGACGCCGCTGTGCGAGTTCCCGCTGCACTGGATCGCACGGCCCGAGCTGCTGCGCCGCCACGGCCGGCTCACGCTCGACGACCTGGAAAGCGTGCCGCTGCTGACCTTCTCGCGCACGTCCAGCCCGCAGGCGCATGTGCGCGCGCTGTTCGCCGACCGCCGGGTCGAACCGCGGGTCTGCAACTTCCCGTCGGTCGAGTCGATCATCCAGCTGGTGCGCGACGGCTACGGCATCGCCGCGATCCCGCCGGTGTTCGTGCGCGAATGGCTGCACAGCGGCGAGCTCGAACAGCGCGCCGGGCCGGCGCTGCCGGCGATGACGGTGACCGCGATCAGCGCCGCCGACGCCTCGCCGGCAGTGCGCGCGGCGCAGCAGCTCACCGCCGAGGTCGTGCGCGCCTACTGCGCGCAGCAGGGTGCGCCGTGGGTGCGCTCGCTGGCCGAGCCTTTCGACGATCAGCAAATGTTGTCGCCGGGCTAAAGGATTTCTCGTTGGACAGCGGGCCGGGCTTGCCCGAGAGTCCGCGACAGCGCCGACGGCGCGTGCCGCAGGCCGGCCGCGAACGCCGGGTTCCACCCACCGACGAGGTTCTCTCCGATGATCCGACGCCAATTCGCCGTCGCGGCCGCCGCCGCTGCCGCCCTGCTGGGCCTGAACGCCCAGGCCGCCACGACCTGGAACGTGTCGGCCGAGCAGCCCGACGCCAACTACCTGACGCAGAACCTGCGCCAGTTCGCCGACGACGTGAAGACGGCCACCGGCGGCCGGCTCGAGTTCAAGGTGCAGTCGAACTCGGTGCTGCTCAAGCGCCCCGAGGTCAAGCGCGGCGTGCAGCAGGGCATCGTGCCGGTCGGCGAGGTGCTGATGTCGGCGCTGGGCAACGAGGACCCGATGTTCGAGGTCGACAGCATCCCCTTCGTCGCGACCTCGTTCGACGCCTCGGAGAAGCTGTGGAAGGCGGCGCGCACGCAGATCGCGCAGCGCCTGGACAAGCAGGGCGTGGTGCTGCTGTACGGCGCGCCGTGGCCGCCCCAGGGCATCTACACCAAGGTGCCGGTGGCGTCGATGGCCGACTTCAAGGGCGTGCGTTTCCGCGCCTATAGCGCCTCGACGACGCGCATGGTCACGCTGATGGGCGCGGTGCCGACGACGATCCAGGCCGCCGAGGTGCCGCAGGCCTTCTCCACCGGCGTCGTCGACATGATGATCACCTCGCCGGCCACCGGCGTGGACACCCAGGCCTGGGACTACGTCAAGCACTACTACGACGCCCAGGCCTTCATCCCGCAGAGCATCGTCATCGCCAACAAGCGTGCGCTGCAGTCGCTGCCGGCGGCCGAGCGCGAGGCGGTGCTCGCCGCCGCCCAGCGCGCCGAGGCACGCGGCTGGCAGGCCGCACGCGAGCGCACCGCGGGCCTGACCCAGACGCTGGCGAGCAAGGGCGTCAAGGTGCAGCCGGTGCCGCCGGCGATCGCCGCCGAGCTCGCCAAGATCGGCCGCACGATGGGCGAGGAATGGCTCAAGCGCGCCGGCGCCGACGGCGCCAAGGTGCTCGAGTCGGTGCAGCGCTGAGCCCGGCCGCGACCGAGCCGGCGATGAAGCTCCTGGACCGACTGTGCGCCGTCGCCGGCGCCGCGGCCGCCGTCGCGCTGGCGATGATCGGCGTCGTCATCACGGCGCAGATCGTCGCCCGGCTGCTCGGGCGCCAGATCCCGGCGGCCGACGACTTCGCCGCCTGGTCGATGGCGGCCTCGGCCTTTCTCGCCCTGCCCTACGCGATGCGCCACGGCGAGCACATCCGCGTGACGCTGGTGCTGCAGCGGCTGCCGCTGCGCGCCGCGCGTGTCCTGGACACCGTCTCCAGCGCCATCGGCTTCGGCCTGGCGGCCTGGGCGGCCTGGAACGCCGCGGTCTTCGTCTACGACTCCTGGCAGTACGACGAGGTCGCGCAGGGCATGCTGGCACTGCCGATGTGGATCCCGCAGCTGTGCATGCCGATCGGGCTGACGCTGCTGGCGGCGCTGCTGGCCGAGCGCCTGGTGCGACTGCTGCGCGGGCTGGACCCGACACCGGGCGGCGGCCCGGTTGCCGCCACCGAATGAAGCACGGGCCGCGCCCGCAACCGTCATGAACGAACTCTCCCAGGCAGCACTGCTGATGGTGCTGCTGCTGATCGCGCTCGGCCTGGGCGTCTGGGTGGCGCTGGCGCTGCTCGGCTGCGGCCTGGCCGGGCTGCTGCTGTTCACCTCGACGCCGCCGGGCCTGCTGTTCTCCACCACGGTCTGGAACTCGACCGCGAGCTGGGCGCTGACGGCGCTGCCGCTGTTCGTCTGGATGGGCGAGATCCTCTACCGCACGCGGCTGGCGGAAGACATGTTCGCCGGCCTGGGCCCATGGGTGCGCGGCCTGCCGGGGCGGCTGCTGCACGTCAACGTCATCGGCTGCGGCATCTTCGCCGCGGTCAGCGGCTCGTCGGCGGCGACGGCGGCGACGATCGGCCGCATCACGCTGCCCGAGCTGGCGCGCCGCGGCTATCCGCAGGCGATCGCCGTCGGCTCGCTGGCCGGTGCCGGCACGCTGGGGCTGCTGATCCCGCCGTCGATCGTGATGATCGTCTACGGTGTCGCTGCGCAGGTGTCGATCGTGCGCCTGTTCACCGCCGGCGTGCTGCCCGGGCTGTTGCTGATGGCGCTGTTCTCGGGCTGGATTGCGCTGTGGTCGCTGCGCCACCGCGACCAGATCCCCGACGAAGGCGAACGTGTGCCGCTGGCCGAGCGAATGAAGCGGCTGCGCCTGCTGCTGCCGGTGACGGTGCTGATCGTCGCCGTCATCGGCTCGATCTACGCCGGCCTGGCGACCGCGACCGAAGCCGCCGCGGTCGGCGTCATCGGCTCGCTGGCGATCGCCGCGTTCGGCGGCTCGCTGAACCGGCAGAGCTTCGTCGCCAGCCTGCTGGGCGCGACCCGCACCTCCTGCATGATCACCTTCATCCTGATGGGCGCGGCCTACCTGACCGCGGCGATGAGCTTCACCGGGCTGCCCTCGACGGTGGCAGCCTGGATCGGCTCGATGGGGCTGGCGCCCTGGCAGCTGCTGGTGGTGCTGACGCTGTTCTTCATGCTGCTCGGCTGCTTTCTCGACGGCATCTCGATCGTCGTGCTGACCGCGGCGGTGCTGATGCCGGCGGTGCAGGCCGCGGGCATCGACCCGCTGTGGTTCGGCATCTACCTGGTGCTGGTCGTCGAGATGGCGCAGATCACGCCGCCGGTGGGCTTCAACCTGTTCGTGATCCAGGGCATCACCGGGCTGCAGCTGCTGCAGCTGGCGCGCATGGCCCTGCCCTTCTTCCTGCTGCTGGTGCTGGCCACGGTGCTGATCACGGTGTTCCCGCAGATCGTGCTGGCGCTGCCGGGCGCGATGGGCTGAGCCGGCGTGACGAACCTGCGGATCGAACCCCTGGGCGACAGCGCGCTGATCCTGCGCCTGGGCGACGAGGTCGGCGCCGAGACGACGCGGCGCGTGCGCGCCGCCGCGCGCCAGATCGAACGCGACGCGCCCGCCGGCGTGCGCGAACTGGTGCCGGCCTACACCAGCGTCACCGTGCACTACCGTCCCGAGCACGTGCCGGGCGAAGCGGGCGACCTGCGGCCGCCGTACGAACGCCTGCGCGAGCGGCTGCAGCAGAGCCTGGCGCGGCTGCGCCTGCCACGCGCCGGCGCTGGGCGCGAGGTCGTGGTGCCGGTCTGGTACGGCGGCGAAGCCGGCCCCGACCTGGACGCGGTCGCGGCGGCCTGCGGCCTGGACGCCGACGAGGTCGTGCGCCGCCACCTGGCGTCGGCGCACGAGGTCTGCATGCTCGGCTTCGCGCCCGGCTTCCCGTTCATCACCGGGCTGGACCCGGCGCTGCGCATGCCGCGGCGCGCGACACCGCGCACGCGCATCGCGCCGGGCTCGGTGGCGATCGCCCGCGAGCAGACCTGCATCTACCCGCTCGAGACCCCCGGCGGCTGGCAGCTGCTGGGGCGCACGCCGCTGCGCCTGTTCGACCCACAGGCGGCCGCGCCCAGCCTGCTGCGCGCGGGCGACCGGATCCGCTTCGAGGCCATAGACGAGGCGCGCTTTCACGAATTGCAGGCGGCGCAGCGGAGATGAACATCGAAGTCGTGGAACCCGGGCTGCAGACCCTGCTGCAGGACGAAGGCCGCTGGGGCTGGCAGCACGAAGGCGTGCCGGTGGGCGGCGCGATGGACGGCTGGTCGCACCGGCTGGCCAACCTGCTCGTCGGCAACGCCGCGGACGAAGCGACGCTGGAGATCCTGCTCAAGGGGCCGACGCTGCGCTTCGAGTGCGCGGCGCGCATCGCCGTCACCGGCGCCGAACTCGGCCCCGTCGTCGACGGCCGGCCGGTGCCCTCGATGCAGGCGCTGGACCTGCCGGCCGGCGCCGTGCTCGGCTTCGGCGCGCGCGAAGCCGGGCTGCGTGCCTATCTGGCGGTGGCCGGCGGTTTCGACCTGGCGCCGGTGCTGGGCAGCCGCAGCACCTATGCACGCGGCGGTTTCGGCGGCCTGGACGGGCGCGCGCTGCGCGCTGGCGACCGGCTGCCGCTGCGCCGTGCGGCCCCGCCGCACGCCGGCAGCCGCCCGCTGGCAGCGGACCTGCTGGCGATGCTGCCCGACCCGGCCCCGGACGCCTGCGCCACGCTGGCGGTGCTGGCCGGCGAACACTGGGGCGCTTTCAGCCCCGAGGCGCAGCAGTCCTTCCTGTCGCAGGACTGGCGCATCGGCGCGCAGTCCGACCGCATGGGCTACCGGCTTCAGGGCCGGGCGCTGGCGCCGGCGCGCATGGACGAGATGCTGTCCGAAGGCGTCGCCTTCGGCACCGTGCAGCTGCCGCCCGACGGCCAGCCCATCGTGCTGATGGCCGACCGCCACGGCACCGGCGGCTACCCGAAGATCGCGCACGTCGCCGCCGTCGACCTGCCGATGCTGGCGCAGCTGGCACCGGGCCAGCGCGTGCGCTTCGAGCTGGTCACGCTGGACCTGGCGCAGGCGCTGATCGAAGACCGCGAGCGCCGGCTGCAGCGGCTGCGGCTGGCGCTGCTGGGCGCGAACGACGGCGGCGAGCCCGCCGCCACCGAGGAGACGAGACGATGAAGACCCTGGACCTGAACTGCGACATGGGCGAAGGTTTCGGCGCCTGGACCCTGGGCGACGACCTCGCGCTGCTGGAGCACGTGACCTCGGCCAACATCGCCTGCGGCTTCCATGCCGGCGACCCGCAGACGATGCGCCGCGTCGCCGGCGCGGCGGTGGCGCGCGGCGTGCGGGTCGGCGCCCACCCCGGGCTGCCCGACCTGCAGGGTTTCGGCCGCCGCACGATGCAGGTCTCGCCCGCCGACGCCTACGCGATGACGGTCTACCAGGTCGGCGCGCTGGCGGCTTTCGTGCACGCCGCCGGCGGCCGGCTGAACCACGTCAAGCCGCACGGCGCGCTCTACAACATGGCGGCACGAGACCGCGCGCTGGCCGACGCGCTGGCGCAGGCGGTGCACGACGTCGACCCGGGGCTCGTGTTCTACGGCCTGGCCGGCAGCGAGATGGTGGCCGCCGCCGCGGCCCGCGGGCTCCAGGTCGCCGAGGAGGTGTTCGCCGACCGCGCCTACGACGACGACGGTTCGCTCGCGCCGCGCGGCACGCCGGGCGCGATGATCGAGGACGAGCAGGCCGCGCTGGCCCAGGTGCGGCGGATGCTGGACGGGCACGTGCAGGCGCGCAGCGGCCGCCTCGTCGCGCTGCGCGCCGACACCTTGTGCCTGCACGGCGACCAGCCCGGTGCGCTCGCCTTCGCGCGCAGCCTGCGCCAGGCGCTGGCGGCCGACGGCGTGCGGTTCGAGGCGCCGGCGCGGCGCTGAAGCCGGCCTACTGCAGCGAGGGCGTGCTGCGCAGCACTTCCTCGATCGTCGTCACGCCCTCGGCGACCTTCATCGCGCCGGCCAGGCGCAGCGGGCGCATGCCGCCCTTGATGCCCTGGCGGCGCAGCGCGTCGGCGTCCAGTGTCGGATGCACGTGCGAGCGCGCGGCCTCGTCCATCACCAGCAGCTCGTAGAGCCCGGCGCGGCCGCGGTAGCCGGTGTGGCGGCACTCCAGGCAGCCCACCGGCTTGTAGGCGCGGATGCCGCCCGACAGCCGCCAGGGCTTGACCACGGCCTCCAGCGTCTCGCGCGTGCTGGCGTCGTCGGGCTGCCTGCAGGCCGGGCACAGCGTGCGCGTCAGGCGCTGCGCGAGCACGCCGATCACGGTGGCCGAGATCAGGTAGGGCGGCACGCCCAGGTCGGCCAGGCGCGTGATGGCGCTCGCGGCGTCGTTGGTGTGCAGCGTGCTGAAGACCAGGTGGCCGGTGAGCGCGGCCTGGATCGCCATCTCGGCGGTGGCCAGGTCGCGGATCTCGCCGACCATGATGATGTCCGGGTCCTGGCGCATCAGCGCGCGCAGGCCTTCGGCGAAACCCATGTCGATGGACTGCTGCACCTGGGTCTGGTTGAACGCCGGCTCGATCATCTCGATCGGGTCCTCGATCGTGCAGACGTTGACCGTCTCGTTGGCCAGCGCCTTCAGCGTCGCGTAGAGCGTCGTCGTCTTGCCGCTGCCGGTCGGGCCGGTGACGAGGATGATGCCGTGCGCACGGCCGGTCAGCTCCTGCCAGGCCCGGGCCTCGGCGGCGCCGAAGCCCAGCGCCTCGACGCCCTTGACCACGGTCTCGGGGTCGAAGATGCGCATCACCAGCTTCTCGCCGAAGGCCGTGGGCATGGTCGACAGCCGCATCTCGACCTCGCCGCCGCGGCTGCCGCCGGCATCGGGGCGCACGGTCTTGATGCGCCCGTCCAGCGGCCGGCGGCGCTCGACGACGTCCATGCGGCCGAGCAGCTTGATGCGCGCGACCATCGCGCTCATCACCGTCAGCGGCACCTGGTAGACGGTGTGCAGCACGCCGTCGATGCGAAAGCGGATCGCGCCCATGTCGCGCCGCGGCTCGAGGTGGATGTCGCTGGCGCGCTGGTCGAAGGCGTACTGCCAGAGCCAGTCGACGACCTGCACCACGCCCTGGTCGTTGGCGTCCAGCGTGCCCTTGGCGCGGCCGAGCTCGACCAGCTGCTCGAAGCTCGCCACCGCCGAGACCTCGCCGCTCTTCTGCGCCGCGCGCACCGACTTGGCCAGGGCGTAGAACTCGGTCGTGTAGCGGCGCACGTCCTCGGGGTTGGCGACCACCAGGCGCAGCGTGCGCCGGGTGTGGGCCTCGATCTCGCTCACCCAGTCGACGTCGAAGGGCTCGGCGGTGGCCACCGTGACCTCGGTCGGCGACACCGCCACCGGCAGCGCCCGGCGGCTCTCGGCGTAGTGCACGCTCATCACCTCGGCGACACGGCCGACGTCCACGCGCAGCGGGTCGATGCGCAGATAGGGCATGCCGGCGCGGCCGGCCAGCCAGGCGGTCAGCGCCTCGGTGTCCAGCGCCTCGCCGCTGCCGGCGCGCACCAGCCCCGCGCCGCCCAGACGCACCAGCGCATGCAGGCTGGAGGCGCCGGCGCCGAAACGCCGCACCACGCGCTCGGCATCGGCCGGCGTGATCCAGCCGTCCTCGCGCAGCCAGTCGAGCAGCTGGCGCCAGTCGAGCCTTCCACGCGGGGTCTTGCGGTTCATCGTGCCTCTCGTGCGGGTTGCGGCCCGGCGTAGGGCCTGAGCATGCGCAGCCACTTGCGCGCCGGCAGGCCGTAGGCGCCGAAACGCGCCTCGATTGTCGCGGCGCGTTCGGTCAGCACGTTGCGCGCCGGCATCTCGACATGACGGCCGGCGACGACGACGGTGTTGCCCTCCTTCGTCGGCCGCAGGCTCCAGACCTGGTCGGCGCCGAAGACCGCGGCGATGCGCGCGATGCTGCGCTCGAAGCTGGCGTCGCGGCCGAAGAGGTTCACGCTCATCAGGCCGCCGTCTTCCAGCACCGCGCGGCAGCCGGCGTAGAAGCCTTCGTCGTCGAGGACCGGCGCGGCGGCCTCGTGGTCGTAGAGGTCGACATGCAGCAGCTGCACGCTCTGCGGCTCGGCCTGCTCGTGCAGCCAGCGCCCGGCGTCGGCCACCACGACGTCGGCCTCGGCCGGCAGGTGGAACCAGTTGCGGCACACGGCGACGACCTGCGGGTTGAGCTCGACCACCGTCGTCGGCATGCGCAGCGCCTTGTGCGTGAAGCGCGTGATCGCCGCCGCGCCCAGCCCGAGCTGCAGCGCGCGCCCCTGGCCGATGGCCTCGGTGGGCAGCCACAGCAGGCTGGCGAGCATGCGCTGCACGTATTCCAGCTCGACGACCTGGGGCTTGCGGATGCGCATCGCGCCCTGCACCCAGATCGAGCCCAGGTGCAGGTAACGCACGCCGTCGGATTCGCTGAGCGTCGCTTCGGGCAGGGAGGAAAGGTCTTGATCGGCCATCGGAAACATCAGCGGGCGCCGTCCAGGCGCTGGAGCTCGAGCCGGGACAGGCCGTACTCGACGTATTCGGTGACGCCGGTGTCGACGGCGCGGCGGAAATGGCGCCGTGCCGCGGCACGGTCGCCGTCGAGCAGGGCCTTCTGTCCGGCGAAGAACTGCAGCTCGCACTCGCGCCCCGGGTCGCCACGGCCGCCCTCGCGCGTGGCGGCCAGCGCGTCGTCGAAGCTGGCCTCGCCGGCCAGCCAGCGCGCCACCGGATGCGGCCAGGCGCGCTGGCCGGCCGGCGCCACCTGGCGCAGCGCCGCGGCGCCGTCGGCGCCGGCGCGGCGCACCGCCAGGTACAGCCAGATCGGCGCGTAGCCGGCCTCGCGCACCGTGCGGTCCTTCAGCGCGGTCTCGAAGCCGGCACGCGCCGCGGCGCCGTCGCCGCGCAGGTAGGCGGCGCGGGCGCGGGTCTGCAGCGACTCGATGTCCGAAGGTGCACGGCGCAGCGCCTCGTCGGCGGCGTGTTCGGCCTCGCCGTAGGCGCCGCGGATCAGCGCGTTGACCGCCGCGGCGGCGTGCGTGGCCGCGGCCTCGCCGTCCAGCGCCAGCGCGGCCTGCAGATCGGCGCGTGCGGCGTCGGTCTCGCCCAGGTGGTCCAGCAGCATCGCGCGTTCGGTCAGCGTCTGGGCGCGCAGGCCCGGCGACAGGCGGTCGCCGGCGAGCACGGCGTCGAGCAGCACGCGGCGGCCGAGCGACTCGCGCTGCATCTCGGTGACGATGCGCAGCCGGCCCGAACGCAGCTGGGTGTCCAGCGCGGCGTAGCGCTGGCGCATCAGCTCGGCCTGCGCCGGGCTCACCGCCGGCACCTGCACCGTGCCGGCCAGGCGGCCGAAGGCGCGCACCAGGCGTTCGCGATAGGCCGGGAAGTCGGCCGCGGCGACGCGGTCCTGCAGCATCTCCAGCTCGGCGTCCAGGCGCTGCGACTGCGGCGCCATCTCGGCGCGCAGCTGCAGACGGAAGGCCGGCGCCGACTCCTCGGCGCGCGAGCTGCTGCTGCGCCCGAAGGTGGGCTCGGCGAACCGGAACTCCACGCTCTGGCGATAACGCCCGGGCAGCGCCAGGCGCAGGCCGCGCGGCCGATCCGAGCTGTCGGGCAGGCGCAGCACCGACATCGGCAGCGGCAGGCCGTAGTCGGCGGCGAAGACCCGCTGCTCGGGGAAACGCCAGGGCGGCGCCAGCGTGTAGCGCTGCACCAGCCGCAGCGCGTTGCGGCCCGGCACGTCGGCGACCTCCAGCGCGCCGTCGGCCACCAGTCCGGGGTACAGGCGCAGGTGGTCGGCGCGCGCGCTGCGCTCGAACTCCTCGGCCCCGCGCGCCGCGCGCTCGGAGCGCAGCGATTCGGCGATGTCGCCGTAATAGGTCTGCACCGATTCGAAGACCGCCGGCTGCGACAACGAGGCGAAACGCAGGGTGTCCTCGCCCTCGCCCTGCAGCTGGCCCTGATGCGAGGGAAGCTCGACCAGCGCCGCGGCGTCGGCGCGTGCCGGCAGGCCCCAGCCCAGGCCACGCGCGATGCGTTCGTCCAGGGGCCCGGTCTGCATCGAACGCGTGGGGTCGACGAGCAGGCTGCGCCCTTCGGGCTGCAGCTCGGCGACGACGTGGTCGAAGGCCAGCGGGCTGGGCAGCATCGCCGCGACGTCGCGGCGCATCGTGCTGGACACCAGCACCGGCGTGGCGCGCACGCCGGCCGCGCTGGCCAGCGCGCCGAGCAGCACGACCTTGTCCTTGCAGTCGCCGTAGCGCTGGGCCAGCGTCTGCGCGGCCGGCGCCGGGCGGTGCGAGCTGGCGCCGATCTCGGTGCCGAAGTAGCGCACCTGGGTCTGCACGAAGTCCAGCAGCGCCAGCAGCCGGGTTCCAGGGTCGGTGCCGCGCAGTGCCTCGGCCTGCGCCGAGACTTCGGCCGAGGGCCGCAGCGCGGGCGCGAACAGCGCCTCGGCCCAGCGCGCGACCTCGCCCCAGTCGGCGAACTCGCTGAGCTGCAGCATGTCGTCGAGCCAGCTGTCGGCCGGGGCGTACGAATCCTCGACGAAACGCGGCACCCCGCGGCGGCGGAACTCGGTGACGCGCAGGCCGTCGGCAGTGCGGCCGCCGTCGGCCACCTCGGCGGCGCCGGCGCGGTGGTGGATCGTGCGCTGCGCCGGCGCCAGCAGGCGGTAGCGGTACAGGCCGGTCGGCCCCAGGCCGTGGCGTGTCCAGTCGACCTGGACGAAACGGCCGTCGAACACCGGGTTGTCGCCGACGAGCGTGTAGGCGAACTCGATGCGGTCACCGACCCGCACGTCGTCCAGCACGATGGAGGCCGTGCGCCGGCCGTCCAGGCGCTGCTGTTCCAGCCCGGTCTCGCGGTCGAGCAGGCGCACGCGGCGCGCGGCGAGCTTGTCGATGCGCGCACCGCCGCGGCGCAGTTCCAGCCGGTGCAGCGTCAGGCGCTCGTAGCTCGGGTCGAACTCGATGCTGATCTGCGCCGCGTTCTCCAGGCCGCTGCCGTCGCGCACCTGGCGCACGATGTGGCGGTAGCGCTCGCTGGGCCCGCGCCCGGCCGGCAGGCGGGTCTGCTGGTCGACCAGCAGCACCTGCAGCGGCGCCGCCGGCAGGCCGGCGTCCAGACCGCTGGCCGACATCGGCTGCACCCAGGCCGGCTCGCGGCCGATCTCGAAACCGGCCGTCTTCGGCGCCGCCGCCGCCGTCCCGGCGGCCAGCAGTCCCGTCGCCAGCGCCGCCCACCAGCGCCTCCACCCTCGTGACATTTTCGGGATCTCCCTGCACTTGCTCTTGGCGCCGCATTGTGACCGGGCCCCGGCACGGGGCCGCAGGGCGCAGCTCAGGCCAGGCCGTGCGCGGCGAAGACCTCGCGCCAGGCGGCGAGCTTGCGCTCGAAGCTCCAGCTGGCGTTGGCCGGGCTGGTGGACGGCAGGCGCAGCGTCGTCAGCCCCAGCGCCTGCAGCCGCCGCATCGTGCGCGCCGACTCGCCGCCGTTGTGCGCCACCGCCTGCAGCGCCGGCGCCAGGCGGCGCAGCGCGGCGAAGTCGTTGAGCTCGGCGGCCTCGATCGCGGTGTCCAGGCTGCCTTCACGGCGGCAGGCGGCGTAGACGTCCCAGAGGCCCAGGCCGCGGCTCAGCATCTGCTGAAGCCGCTCGGGATAAGGCAGCGCGCGCAGGTCCAGCCCCCACAGCGCCGACAGGATGGGCCAGAAATGATTGCGCGGATGGGCGTAGTACTGCCCCGCGCCGAGCGAGGCGACGCTCGGAAAGCTGCCGAGCACGACCAGGCGGGTGCGTGCATCGGCCACCGGCGCCAGGCCGACGAGGCGCCCGGTCATGGCGACGGCTCGGTGCCCAGCGCCGCCAGGCGCGGCAGCGCCGCCAGGCGCGGCAGCGCCGCCAGGCGCGGCAGCGCCGCCAGGCGCGGCAGCGCCGCCAGGCGCGGCAGCGCCGCGAACGCGTTGGCCGTCGTGACCGCGGCGGTGTGCTCCGGCGTCCAGCCGCGCAGCGCGCCCAGCGTGCCGGCGATGCGGGGCAGCTCGCACGGCTCGTTGCGCCCCGGCGCGGCGCCGGCGGCACGCTCGGCGGCGCTGCGGTACAGCCACTGCGGCGGGATGTCGGGCGCGTCGGTCTCCAGCACCGGCACGGTGTCGGGCAGCGTCGCGGCCAGGCGGCGGATCTGCAGCGCACGCTCGAAGCTCATCGCGCCGCCGAAACCCAGCCGCAGGCCGAGCGCGGCGAACTGCGCCGCCTGGGCCTCGCTGCCATTGAAGGCGTGGGCGATGCCGCCGGCCACCTCGACGCGGCGCAGCCCGTGCAGCAGCAGGTCAGCCGAACGGCGCACGTGCAGGATCACCGGCAGGCCGGCGTCGCGCGCCAGCGCCAGCTGCGCGAGGTAGAAGCGGCGCTGGCGCTCGAGGTCCAGGCCAGGCACGAACAGGTCCAGCCCGATCTCGCCGACGGCCACCAGGCGCGGGTCGTCGCGGCGGCGGCGCAGTTCGTCGGCCAGGCGCTCCAGGTCCTCGTCGGCGGCGTGGCCGACATACAGCGGATGGATGCCCAGCGCGTAGGCCAGGCCGTGGCGCTGCGCGAGTTCACGCACGGCGTCGAAGTGGGCCGCCTGGACCGCCGGGATCACCTGCATCGCGACGCCCGCGGCGCGTGCACGTTCGACGACGGCGTCGCGGTCGGCGTCGAATTCCGCGGCGTCGAGATGGCAATGCGTGTCGATCCACATGGCGCGATGATGCCGCCGAAGCCGGGTTCGGGAGGTCGGCCGAACGTGTTACCGTCTCCGGCGGTTCCCGGTGCAGGAGCCCACGACGATGAAGAAGGCACCGCTCTACAGCCGTTCGCGCCGGCCCGCCGAGGCCGCCCCGCCTGCCGCCGCCCCGCCAGATGCCGAGACATCCCCGGCCGGCGCGCCCGTGGCTGGCGTGCCCGCACGTCGGCGCCGCGTGCCGGCCGAGGCGCTGTGGGCCGCTGCCGGCGCCGCCGTCGCGGTGGTCGCGCTGCTGGCCACCGGGCCGCTGCGCCCCGGCGCTCGCGTGCTGACCCAGGACGACATCGACGCCGCGGTGCGCGCCTCGCTCGAGAAGGAGCCGCTGCCTTCGGCGGCGGCCAAGGCCTACGAGGCCGTCGCGCCGTCGGTGGTGCGGGTCGTCGGCCTGATGGACGAGAACGACGACGGCCGCCGGCTCGACGACTCCGAACGCGCGATGCGGCGCAGCCTGGGCACCGGCGTGGTCGTCATCGACAACGGCACCATCCTCACCAACCTGCACGTCGTCTGGGGCGCGCACCGGGTGCGCGTGAGCTTCGCCGACGGCACCGAGTCGCGTGCCCGTCTGGTGGGGGTGCAGGCCGAGAACGACCTGGCGGTGCTGCGCGCCGACCACATCCCCGACGACCTCGCCGCGGCCACGATGCGCAGCACCGCCGACCTGCGCCCGGGCGAGCACGTGATCGCCGTCGGCCACCCCTTCGGCATCGGGCCGTCGACGAGCTACGGCGTCGTCTCGGGGCTCAACCGCGAGTTCCGTTCCGAGACGGGCAAACGCACGCTGACCAACCTGATCCAGTTCGACGCCGCCGCCAACCCCGGCAACTCGGGCGGCCCGCTGGTGACGATGGACGGCCAGGTCGTCGGCATCGTGACCGCCATCCTGAACCCGTCGGAGGAACGCACCTTCGTCGGCATCGGCTTTGCCGTGCCGATCGAAAATGCCGCGGCCGCCGCCGGCATGCCGCCGTTCTGAGCGGCGCCCTACGGAGAGTTTCGTGACAGCACCCGAGAGCGACACCCCCCCGGCGCTGATGGAGCGCCTGCTCTACGAAGTCAAGCGTGTCGTCGTCGGCCAGGACCGTTTCCTCGAGCGCGTGCTCGTCGCCCTGCTCGCGCAGGGCCACCTGCTCGTCGAGGGCGTGCCGGGCCTGGCCAAGACGCTGACCGTGAAGACGCTGGCGCGCGCGGTGCGCGGCAGCTTCAAGCGCATCCAGTTCACGCCCGACCTGGTGCCCTCGGACCTCGTCGGCACGCGCATCTACAACCAGAAGACCGGCGAGTTCACGACCGCGCTCGGCCCGGTGTTCGCCAACCTGGTGCTGGCCGACGAGATCAACCGCGCGCCGGCCAAGGTGCAGAGCGCGCTGCTGGAGGTGATGCAGGAGCGGCAGGTGACGATCGCCGGCGAGACCCACCGCGTGCCCGAGCCCTTCGTCGTGATGGCGACGCAGAACCCGATCGAGACCGAAGGCACCTATCCGCTGCCCGAGGCCCAGGTCGACCGCTTCATGATGAAGGTGCTGGTCGACTACCCGAGCGAGGAAGAGGAGTTCGTCATCGCCCAGCGTGTCACCGGCCCGGCCGTCGAGATCGACGCGGTGGCCGACACCTTCGCGCTGGCCGCGCTGCAGCGTCAGTGCCGCGAGGTCTACGTCGACCCGGCGCTGATCCAGTACGCGGTGAAGCTCGTGTCGGCGACGCGCACGCCGGCACGCCACGACCTCGCCGACCTCGGCCGGCTGCTGACCTACGGCGCCAGCCCGCGCGCGACGATCGGCATGATCGAAGGCGCCCGTGCGCTGGCGCTGCTGGCAGGCCGCCGCTACGCGCTGCCCGAGGACGTCGCCGGCATGGTGGCCGACGTGATGCGTCACCGCCTGGTGCTGAGCTACGAGGCGCTGGCCGAAGGCGTGACGGCCGACGCCATCGTGCAGCGCGTGATGAAGAAGATCACGCCGCCGGACAAACCCCTGGCGGCGGGCCGTTTCGACGGGAACGCCGGTGCCTGAGTCGGCCGAGCACCTGCTGCGCCGGCTGGAGTGGACGGTGCTGCGCCGCCTCGACGGCGTGCTGCAGGGCGACTGGCGAACGCTGCTGCGCGGCGCTGGCGTCGACCTCGCCGACCTGCGTGAATACCAGCTCTTCGACGACGTGCGCCACATCGACTGGAACGTCACCGCGCGGCTGCAGCAGCCTTACGTGCGCCAGTTCGTCGAGGACCGCGACCTGACGGCCTGGTTCCTGCTGGACCTGTCTCCCAGCGTCGACTTCGGCTCCGGCGCGTGCACCAAGCGCGAGGTCTCGCAGGCTTTTGTCGGCGCGCTGGCGCGCGTCTTCACGCGCCACGGCAACCGCGTCGGCGCGGTGCTCTACGGCCGCAAGGTCGAACACGTGCTGCCGCCGTCGGCCACGCGGCGCCACGTGCTGGAGCTGCTGCGCCGCATGCAGGCACCCGACAAACCGGTGCCCGGCAATTCGCCGACGACGCTGGCCGAGCTGCTGGACACCGCGGGCGGCATCCTGCGCCGGCGCTCGATGGTCTTCGTCGTCTCCGACTTCATCAGCACGCCCGGCTGGGGGCCGGCGCTGGGCCGGCTGGCGCGCCGCCACGAGGTCGTCGCGGTGCGCGTGCTCGATCCGGCCGAGATGGCGCTGCCCGACGTCGGCCTGGTCACCGTCGAGGACGCCGAAACCGGCGAGCAGCTGCTCGTCGACGCCGCCGACCCGGACTTCCGCGCCCGCCACGACGCACTGGCCGCCGAGCAGGAAGAAGCCCTGCTCGCGGCGCTGTTCGAGTCCGGCGCCGACGTGCTGGAACTGGCCACCGACGAGGACCTGCTCGACGCGCTGCTGCGTTTTGCCGACCTGCGCCGCCAGCGCGCGCGGCTGAAGGCCTCACCGCGGCTGCCGGCGCACCTGCGCCAGCGAGCCGAACCGTTGGAGGCCGGGGGATGAGCTTTTTGTGGCCGCAGATGCTGCCGGCGCTGGCCCTCCTGCCGGTGCTGGTGCTGCTGTACCTGTGGATCCTGCGCCGGCGCCGGCGCGCGACGGTGCGCCTGGCCAGCGTCGCGATCGTCAAGCAGGCGCTCGGCAAAGGCCCGGGCTGGCGCCGCCATGTGCCGCCGGCGCTGATGGCGCTGGCGCTGGCCGCGCTGCTGCTGGCGCTGGCACGGCCCACCGCGACGCTGACGCTGCCGATGGCCGAGCGCACGATCATCCTGGCGATGGACGTCTCGGGCAGCATGCGCGCCGAGGACGTCAAGCCCAACCGGCTGGTCGCAGCGCAGGAGGCGGCGCGGGCCTTCGTCGAGTCGCTGCCGCGCGAGGTGCGCGTCGGCGTGGTGTCCTTTGCCGGCACCGCCGCCGTCGTGCAGGCGCCGACGACCAGCCGCGACGACGTCTTCGCCGCGATCGACCGCTTCCAGCTCCAGCGCGGCACCGCGATCGGCAGCGGCATCGTGCTGTCGCTGGCGACGATCTTCCCCGACGCCGGCATCGACATCCAGCAGATCACCGGCCAGCGCACGATGCCGCGCATGCTCGGCGACCCGGAGAAGAAGGCCGAGTTCACGCCGGTGCCGGTGGGCTCCTACGGCTCGGCGGCGATGATCCTGCTGACCGACGGCCAGCGCACCACCGGCCCCGACCCCGTGGACGCCGCGAAGATGGCCGCAGACCGCGGCATCCGCGTCTACACCGTGGGCATCGGCACGACGCAGGGCGAGATCATCGGCTTCGAGGGCTGGTCGATGCGCGTGCGCCTGGACGAGGACACGCTGCGGCAGATCGCGCAGATGACGATGGGCGAGTACTTCTACGCCGGCACCGCCGAGGACCTGAAGAAGGTCTACCAGCGCCTGGGCTCGCGCATGGTCGTCGAGCGCAAGGAGACCGAGATCACGGCGCTGTTCGCAGGGCTGGGCGCGCTGCTGGCGCTGGCGGCGTCGGCGCTGTCGCTGTGGTGGTTCGGGCGCGTCGCCTGACGCGCCCGGCCCGGTTCAGGCAGGCGTCGGCTCGGAGCGTTTTTTTGCCCGCTTGGCGGTGGCGCGCCGCGGCTTGGCCGGCAGCTGAAGGCCCAGCGGATCCTGCGTGGCCAGCACCGCGCCGCGTGCGGCGCGCTGGCGCGGCGCGGCGTTGGCGGCCTCCTGCTCGCGCTCGACACGGCGCGCGATCGAGCGCGCGGGCAGCGGCAGCACCACCGCGCCGCGCACCGTGCGCACCCCGCCGGCGGCACGCCAGTTCTCGCCCAGGAACAGCGCCCGCTCGGCGCAGCGCCGCCGCGTCAGCCCCGGCAGCGGCTTGAGCACGCCGTCCACACGCGCCTTGTCCCAGACCAGGAACTGGTCGGCAGCGCCGGCGGCGTCGCCGGCATTGAGCTTCTTCAGCAGCGTGGACTTCATCAGGCTGCCGGCGCCGAGGTTGAAGACGAAGCTGACGAGGGCGCCGAACTGCGCGTCCGACAGCGGCAGCGTCACCAGGCGCTGCACGTCGCGGCAGGCATCGAGCAGGTCGGCGCGCAGCAGCGTCTCGGCCTGCTCGCGCGTGATGCCGCCCGGGTAGGCGGCGCGCGCCTGGTCCGCCGCCGCCGGCCCGCGCAGCCAGCGGCCGGCGTGGTCGGCGATCGCATGGCCCCAGCCGATGGTCCAGATGCCGACCGGGTCGAGATAGGCGTCGACCTTGACCGTGCGGGGGTCGCCGTCGGGGATGCCTTCGAAACTCTTGACCAGTTCCAGCCCCTCGTCGGGCATGTCGCGCAGCGTTGCCGGCATCGTCGCCTCCTTCCGAAGAAGGAAGTCATTGTTCGCGGCGCACCACGGGGCGCAATCCCCTGCAGCGTCAGCGTTCCAGGCGCCAGAGTTCGCCGTCCTGGCCGTCGGTCAGCAGGTAGAGCCAGCCGTCGGGGCCCTGGCGCAGGTCACGGATGCGCTGGCCCATCGGCAGGCGCTGCTCGTCGACGACGCGCCGCCCGTCCAGCGTCAGCCGCACCAGGGCTTCGCCGCGCAGCGCGCCCAGCACCAGGCTGCCGCGCCAGCCGGGGTAACGATCGGAGGTCACGAAGGCCATGCCGCTGGGCGCGATCGACGGCACCCAGACCTTCAGCGGCGGCTCGAAACCGGGCTTCGGGCCTTCCTCGCCGATGCGCGTGCCGAGACCGTAGTTGCGGCCGTAGGTCAGCAGCGGCCAGCCGTAGTTGCGCCCGCCCTCGACGACGTTGACCTCGTCGCCGCCCTGGGGCCCGTGTTCGCTGGCCCAGAGCTCGCCGGTCGCCGGGTGCAGCGCCGCGCCCTGCACGTTGCGGTGGCCCAGGCTCCAGAGCTCGGGCGCCCAGCCGGCGCGGCGCGGGTTGTCGGCCGGCGCCCGACCCTCGCGGTCCAGCCGCACGAACTTGCCGAGGTGGTTGCCCGGCTGCTGGGCGTCGTCGCGGCGCGAGAAGCGGTCGCCCAGGCCGACGACGAGCGTGCCGTCGCGCAGGAAGACGATGCGCGAGCCGCAGTGGGCGCGGCTGTCCACCGCCGGCTGCTGGACGAAGATCGTGCGCACCTCGGTGAGGCGTTCGCCAGCGAGCTTGCCGCGTGCCAGCGCGGTGGCGTTACCGCCGTCCGCGGGTGCGGCATAGGTCCAGAACACCAGCCCGTTGCGCTCGAACTCCGGGTCGACGGCGACGTCGAGCAGCCCGCACTGTCCGCGCACGTCGACCGCCGGCAGCCCGGCCAGCGCAGCCGACAGCGTGCCGTCGCTGCGCAACACACGCAGCCGGCCGACCTTCTCGGTGACCAGCGCCCGGCCGTCGGGCAGGAAGGCCAGCGCCCAAGGGTTGTCCAGCCCGCGCGCGACGACCACCGGGCGCAGCGCCTCGGCGGCGGACACGGGCAGGACGAAGGCGGCGAGAACGGCGCACAGGGCGAGCTTCTTCATCCGCCGGATGCTGCCGCGGGAGGCGGCAACCCTGGGCCGGAGGGGCCTCTCAGGCCGCTGCCTCGACCACCATCTGCACGCGCTGCTGGCCGTTCCACTCGTCCAGCGACAGGCGGTAGGCCAGGCGCAGCCGATCGGGCAGCGGCTCGGCGTGGCCGAACCAGATCGCGTCGCGCAGCGTGCTGCCGTGGCGCAGGCGGAGTTTGGTGTGCTTCTCGCCGACCAGGCGCTGCTGCACCACCTGCACCTCGTCGCAGAACACCGGCGCCTCGAAACCCTGGCCCCAGACCTGGGCCTCGAGCAGCGCCACCGTCTTCGTGTCGAACCACTGCGGCTCCAGCGGGCCGTCGACGGCCAGCCGGCGCTCCAGCGTCGCCGCGTCCAGCCATTCGCCGGCGACGGTGCGCAACGCCAGCTCGAAGGTCTCGAAACCGCCGGCGGCCAGCGTGCAGCCGGCGGCCATCGCGTGGCCCCCGAAACGCAGCAGCAGCCCCGGGTGGCGCTTGGCGACGAGGTCCAGCGCGTCGCGCAGGTGGAAACCCGGGATCGAGCGCCCCGAGCCCTTCAGCGCGCCGTCGGCGCCGCAGGCGAAGGCGAAGGTCGGGCGGTGCAGCCGGTCCTTGAGCCGGCCGGCGACGATGCCGACCACGCCTTCGTGGAAGCCGGGGTCGAAGAGCGCGACGGCCGGCGGCGTGTCGGCGCTGCCGTAGCGCTCGACGGTGGCTTCGGCGGCCTCGCGCATGCCGGCTTCGACCTCGCGGCGCTCGCGGTTGATGGCGTCGAGCTGCGCCGCCAGCTCGGCGGCGCGCATGGGGTCGTCGGTCAGCAGGCACTCGATGCCCAGCGTCATGTCGGCCAGACGCCCGGCGGCGTTGATGCGCGGCCCGAGCGCGAAGCCGAAGTCGAAGGCCGCCGCGCGTTCCGGCGCCCGGCGCGCGACGGCGAACAGCGCCGCCACGCCCGGCTGCATGCGCCCGGCGCGCACCCGCGCCAGGCCCAGGCCGACGAGGCGGCGGTTGTTGGCGTCCAGGCGCACGACGTCGGCGACCGTGCCCAGCGCCACCAGGTCCAGCAGCGACTCCAGCCGCGGCTGCGAAGCGGCGTCGAAGCGCCCGCGCGCACGCAGCTCGGCGCGCGCGGCCAGCAGCACGTAGAAGACGACGCCGACGCCGGCCAGCGCCTTGCTGTCGAAGCCGCAGCCGGGCTGGTTCGGGTTGACGATGACGTCGGCCGCCGGCAGCACGATGCCCGAGGCGTCCATCGCCGGCAGGTGGTGGTCGGTGACCAGCACCGCCAGGCCCAGCGAACGGGCATGCGCGACACCTTCGAGGCTGGCGATGCCGTTGTCGACGGTGACCAGCAGGTCCGGGCGCTTCTCGCGCGCGAGTTCGACGATCGCCGGCGTCAGCCCGTAGCCGTGCACCGCGCGGTCGGGCACGACGTAGTGCAGGTGTTCGCGGCGCGCGCCCAGCATCGCCAGGCCGCGCAGCGCGACGGCGCAGGCGGTGGCGCCGTCGCAGTCGTAGTCGGCGACGACGCAGATGCGGCCGCCGCCGGCGAGGGTGTCGGCCAGCAGCCGGCCGGCCTCGCCGGCGCCGCGCAGCGCGTCGGGGCGCAGCAGCCGCGAAGGATGGGTGTCGAGCTCGTCGGCGGCGCGCACGCCGCGGGCGGCCAGCAGCCGCGCCAGCAGCGGGTGCACGCCGCCCTGTTCGAGCGCGAAGGCCGCACGCGGCGGCACGTCGCGGGATTGCAGGATCACAGGGTCTCCAGAAGCTCGTGCGGCGCCGGGCGCGCCAGCCGGGCGCGCAGCGACTGCCAGGCGCCGCCGGCTTCGCAGGCCACCGACGAACGTTCGCCGCACAGCGTCAGCTTGACGGCCTGGCCGCGCGCGCGCGCCGCCAGCAGCTCGGCGACCGGGCCGGCGTCCAGCGTCTGCCAGGCGCGGCACCAGCCGGCCCAGTCCTCGTTGAGCGCCGGCGAGCACAGGCGCGCATCGACGCTCGGCACCCGCCCGCGCACCGGCTGCGCCGAGCCGCAGCCGCTGAGCCAGAAGGAGTTGACGGCGGGCAGGCCGCGCGCCTCGCGCTCCTCGTTCAGCGGGTGCGTGTACAGCAGCATCTGCACCTCGTTCTGCAGCCGGCGCACCAGGCGCACCTCGGGTTGTTCGGTCAGCCAGGGGTCGACGTGGCGGCCGATGACACGGTCGGGCGACGCGGTGCGCAGCTCGGCCAGGCTCTCGTGCGCGAGGTACCAGCGCAGCGGCGCGCCCCAGCGCAGCAGGCAGCCTTCGCTGGTGAACAGCGGCGCCACGGCCTCGAAGAAGGCCCGCGACGCGGTCTCGTCGAGCATCAGCCCGGCCGGGTCCAGGAAGCTGATCTGCTCGGTGCCCAGGTGCCAGTGCGCCGGCGTCAGCTCGCCCCAGGCGAGGTCGCCGAGGTCGGTGGCGCCGTCCTGCGCGGCATGCCAGGCGGCCCAGGGCAGCTGGCCGTCGCCGCCGGCGAAGCCGAGCGCGAGCGCCAGCGCACGTTCGTGCGGCGGGCTGAAGCTGGTCTCGACGCCGTCGTCGTGCACGCGCGCCGGCAGGCGGGCGAGCAGTTCACGCAGGCGCGGCAGCTCCAGGCTGCGCAGCGCGGCGCGTCCGGCGTCCGACAGCGGCGCCGCGAAGGGAACGATCAGGTGCACGGCGCGCATTATCCGGCGCCGCCCGAGGGGGACGGTGCCGCCGGGTTAGCATCGCCGCCCCATGAACCTGCCTTACGAGTGGCACGTCGGCTGGCGCTACACGCGCGCCGGACGGGCCGGCCGACGCAACGGCTTCATCTCGTTCATCTCCGCGATCTCGGTGCTCGGCATCACGCTCGGCGTGGCCGCGCTGATCATCGTGCTCAGCGTGATGAACGGTTTCCAGAAGGAAGTGCGCGACCGCATGCTGAGCGTGATCTCGGCCGTCGAGATCCACGACGCCGGCGGCGCCGCCCTGCCCGACTGGCAGGCCACGGCGGCGGCGGCGCGCCAGAACCCGCAGGTCGTCGGCGCGGCACCCTTCGTCGCGGCGCAGACCCTGGTCGGCCGCGGCGACGTGCTGCGCGGCGCGGTCGTGCGCGGCATCGATCCGGCGGCCGAAGCCGGCATCACCGAGCTGGCCCAGCGCCTGCGCGACCGCGAACTGGCGGCGCTGCAGCCCGGCCAGTGGAACGCCGTCATCGGCGCCGAACTCGCGCGGCTGCTGGGCGTGCGCGTCGGCGACACGATCACGATCGCCGCGCCGGGCGGCCAGTTCACGCCGGCCGGCGTGGTGCCGCGGCTCAAGCAGTTCACCGTCAGCGGCACCTTCGAGGCCGGGCACTACGAGTACGACAGCGCCCTGGTGCTGATCGCGCTGGACGACGCCGCGCGCCTGTTCCAGACCGGCGGGCCGACCGGCGTGCAGCTGAAGCTGGCCGACGTGCACCAGGCGCGCCGTGTCGGCGACGAACTCGCCCGCGCGCTGGGCCCGGCGGTCGTCGTGCGCGACTGGACGCAGACCAACCGCAACTGGTTCGACGCGGTGCAGGTCGAGAAACGCATGATGGCCATCATCCTGACGCTGATCGTCGCCGTCGCCGCCTTCAACCTCGTGTCGACGCTGGTGATGACGGTGACCGACAAACGCGCCGACATCGCCATCCTGCGCACGCTGGGCGCCAGCCCGCGCTCGATCATGGGCATCTTCATCGTCCAGGGCGCGACGGCCGGGATCATCGGCACCTTCGGCGGCATTGCGCTGGGCCTGCTGGTGGCCTTCAACATCGACGTCATCGTGCCGGCGCTGGAGCGGCTGCTGGGCGTGGCCTTCCTGCCCGGCAGCATCTACGTCATCAGCCGCATGCCCAGCGAGCCGATGATGGCCGACATCGTGCCGATCGCCGTCGTCTCGCTGCTGCTGGCCTTCGTCGCCACGCTGTACCCGAGCTGGCGCGCCAGCCGCGTGAACCCGGCCGAGGCGCTGCGTTATGAGTGAACACGATCCCGACCGCGTGCTCGAGGCCGTCGAGCTGCACAAGCGTTTCCACGAAGCTGATCTCGACGTCACGGTGCTGCGCGGCGTCAGCCTGCAGGTCAGCCGCGGCGACACGCTGGCCATCGTCGGCGCCTCGGGCTCGGGCAAGAGCACGCTGCTGCACCTGCTGGGCGGCCTGGAGCGGCCGACGTCCGGCCGCGTGACGCTGATGGGCCGCGACTTCGCCGCCATGGACGCCGCCGAACAGGGCCGCTGGCGCAACCAGCACCTGGGTTTCGTCTACCAGTTCCACCACCTGCTGCCCGAGTTCAGCGCGCTGGACAACGTGGCGATGCCGCTGCGCATCCGCCGCGAGAGCCCCGAGGCCGCACGCGACGCGGCGCAGCAGATGCTGGCCGCCGTCGGTCTGGCCGCACGCGTGGCACACCACCCGGCGCAGCTGTCCGGCGGCGAGCGCCAGCGGGTCGCGATCGCACGCGCGCTGGTCACGCGCCCGGCCTGCGTGCTCGCCGACGAGCCCACCGGCAACCTCGACCGCGGCACCGCCGGCGCCGTCTTCGACCTGATGATGGGCCTGTCACGCGAGCAGGGCACGGCCTTCGTCGTCGTCACCCACGACGAGTCGCTGGCGGCGCGCTGCGCTCGCACGATGACCCTGGCACGGTGAACACGCGCCCGGCTTCCTAGAATCCCGGGCGGTGCACCTGATCAACGCCGACCTCCACTCGCATTCCGACGTCTCCGACGGCACGCTGAGCCCCGAAGCCCTGGCCGAACGCGCCCACGCACGAGGCGTCGAGCTCTGGGCGCTGACCGACCACGACGAACTGGGCGGCGTCGCCCGCGCCCGCGAGGCGGCGCTGGACCTGGGCCTGGACTTCCTCGCCGGCTGCGAGATCTCGGTGACCTTTGCCGGCGAGTCGGTGCACGTCGTCGGCCTGGGCGTCGACCCGGCCGACGAGGCGCTGGTCGCCGGGCTGCAGGCGATCCGTTCGGGGCGCCGCGAGCGCGCCGAACGCATGGGCCAGGCGCTGGCGGCAGCCGGCATCCCCGGCGCCTTCGAGGGCGCGCTGCGCTACGTCGGCAACCCCGACCTGATCTCGCGCACCCACTTCGCACGCTGGCTGGTCGAGGCCGGTTACTTCGCCGAGACGCACGAGGTCTTCCGCCACTACCTCGCCGCCGGCAAACCCGGCCACGTGCCGCACCACTGGGCCGGGCTGGGCGACGCGGTGCGCTGGATCACCGGCGCCGGCGGCGTGGCCGTCATCGCCCACCCGGCACGCTACCGCTTCTCGCCGACGGCCGAGTACGCGCTGTTCAGCGAGTTCGTCGCCCACGGCGGGCGCGCCGTCGAGGTCGTCACCGGCAGCCACACCGTGGCCGAACAGCTGCAATACGCCGACACCGCGCTCGAGTTCGGCCTGCTCGCCTCACGCGGCAGCGACTTCCACTCGCCCGACGAAAGCCGCGTCGACCTCGGCGCCCTGCCCGACCTGCCCGGACGGCTGACGCCGGTCTGGCCGGCGCTGGCCGGGCGCATCCAGCGCGCATGAGACCTCCCGGGGCTCGTTCCCGCCTGGCGGGACCGGCCGGCAGGCCGAAGGCTGCCCAATGACCCGGCGCCGCCCCGGGCTGGGCATCGCGCTGGTGCTGGCGATGGCCGCGTGCTTCGCGGCCCTGGACAACAGCGTGCGCTGGCTGGGCGCGGCACTGCCGGTGCTGGTGATCCTGAGCGTGCGCTACGCCTTCCAGGCGCTGGCGATGACGGCCTGGCTGGCCGTCGACCCGAAACACGGTTTCCGCAGCGCGCACCCGCGTTTCCAGGCGCTGCGCGGCGCGCTGCTGCTGGCCACCAGCGGCTTCAGCTTCTTCGGCGTGCAGCACATGCCGGTGCCCGAGTTCACGGCGATCAACATGCTGACGCCGGTGCTGGTGACGCTGATGGCCGGCTGGTTCCTCGGCGAGCGCGTCTCGCGGCTGCGATGGCTGCTGGTGGTCGGCGCCTTTGCCGGCGCCCTGATCGTCATCCGCCCCGGCAGCGGCGTCTTCGGCTGGGCCGTGCTGTTCCCGCTCGGCGGCGCGCTGACCTATGCCTCGTTCCAGGTGCTGACGAGCCGCATGGCGGCGCTGGAGAACCCCTACACCACGCATTTCTGGACCGGGTTCACCGGCACCGTGATCCTGCTGCCCGTCCTGCTCGCCGGCCCGGTGGACGCCGTCGGCGCGCTGAACGCGGCCACGCCGGCGCAGTGGGGCTGGATGGCGCTGATCGGGCTGCTGGGCACCGGCGGCCACCTGATGCTGATCCTGGCGATGGGCATGGCGCCGACCTCGACGCTGATGCCTTTCGTCTACACGCAGATCGGCGCGGCGGCCTTGTTCGGCTGGCTGCTGTTTCGCCACCTGCCAGACGGCTGGGCCTGGGTCGGCATGGCCGTCATCGCCGCCTGCGGCGCCGGGAGCGCCTGGCTCAACCTGAAGGGCACGGCCCCGAAGCCGTCCTCGGCGGTGGGTGCCGACACGATCGCCGATTGACGGGCTTCGTCGCGGCGGGCACGGCGTTCGTCGCGTGCGCCGTGGAGGGCGGTCGCTGGCGCTACGCTCCCGGACCATGACGACGACCGTGCCGACGCTGGACCAGCCGCTGCCCGCCGAACTGACCGGCCTGCACCACGGCTGGTTCACGCGCTACCGCCGCTGGCCGGTGTTCAGCCCGAACTGGGTGCGCCAGCGCTGGCTGCACGTCGGCGTGGTGCTGCTGCTGTCGCTGTCGCCGATGTTCATCGGCGTCTTCTCGACCGACAACCCGGCCAACCGTCCCTGGCTGGGGCTGACCGAACTGGTGCTGGTGATGCTCACCGCCGCCACGGCCGGTCCGCTGCTGGGGCTGTGGGTGCGCCGCCGCGGCTGGGACGAGCGCCGCGAGTGGTGGGGCCTGGTCGCGGCGATCGCTTCGGTCGTCGCCGTGCTGCTGCTGTTCCAGGCCCACGCCGCCGAGCCGCTGAAGCAGTACATCGCCGAGCGCACCGGCGACGTCGACGAACACGGCAAGCGCCGGCGCATCGTGATGATGATCGGCATGACGATCCGCGCGCCGGACGACCCGGTGGCCGAGCAGCAGGAGCAGGAGGAGCAGCAGGACCCGGTCCGGACGACGCTGGACTACGTGCTGCGCGGCAGCATCGTCTTCCTGCTCGCCGGCGGCCTGGGGCTGCGCGGCTGGCGCCGCGAGCGCGAGGGCCTGGCCGCGCTGGCGCGCGAGCGTGCGCTGGCCGAGGCCCAGGCGCAGCGGCGCGAGGCCGAGCTGCGGCTGTCGGTGCTGGCGGCGCAGGTCGAACCGCATTTCCTGTTCAACACGCTGGCCGGCGTGCGCAGCGCGATCGCCACCGACCCGGCGCGTGCCACCGAGATGATCGAGCGCCTGGTCGAGTACCTGCGCGCGGCCATCCCGCGCCTGCGCAGCGACGGCTCGGCGCAGGCCACCGTCGGCGGCCAGTTCGACATCGTGCGCGCCTATCTCGGCCTGATGGCCGCGCGCATGCCGCGGCTGAGCTGGTCGGTGCAGGCCGACGAGGCGCTGCTGCGCCGGCGTTTCCCGCCGCTGATGCTGATCTCGCTGGCCGAGAACGCGATCAAACACGGCGTCGAACCCAAGATCGGCCCGGTTCGCGTGGACGTGCGCGCCGAGCGCAGCGACGACGGCCGGCTGGCGCTGGTGGTCGAGGATGACGGCGCGGGCTTCGGCGCCTCGGCGGCCGGCACCGGGCTGGGGCTGGCCAACATCCGCGAGCGCCTCGCTCAGCTGTACGGCGAGCGCGCCGCGCTCTCGCTCAAGGCGCGCCCCGGCGGCGGCGTCTCGGCGACGATCAAGGTTCCGCTGGAAGACGCCTGAAGGACCTGCCCATGACCACACCCACCGCCTTGCTCGCCGACGACGAGGACCTGCCGCGCGCCGAGCTGCGCCGCATGCTCGCCGCCGCCTGGCCCGAGCTGCAGATCCTCGCCGAATGCGAACACGGCCCGGCCGCGGTCGAGGCGATCGAGAAGCTGAACCCCGACATCGCCTTCCTGGACATCCGCATGCCGGGCCTGAGCGGGCTGGACGTGGCACGCGCAGCCAGCGGGCGCTGCCACACGGTGTTCACCACCGCCTACGACAGCCATGCGATCGAGGCCTTCGACGCCGGCGCCGTGGACTACCTGCTCAAGCCGATCGTCGCCGAACGCCTGGCACAGACGGTGGCACGGCTGCGCGAGCGCCTGGCCGCACGCGCCCAGGCGCCCGAACTGGACCACCTGCTGCAGCGCCTGGGCACGCAGTTCGCGCAGCGCGACCCGGCAACGCGGCTGCGCTGGATCAGCGCCAGCGTCGGCGACACGATCAAGATGTTCGGCATCGACGAGGTGCTGTTCTTCCAGAGCGACGAAAAGTACACGCGCGTCGTCACGTCGAACGACGAAGCGCACGTGCGCAAACCGCTCAAGGAGATCGCCGAAGGGCTGGACGGCGAGCTCTTCTGGCAGGTCCACCGCGGCTGCATCGTGCGCGCCAGCGCCATCGCACGTGCGCACCGCGACGAGCTGGGCCGCATCACGCTGCATCTGCGTGATCACGCCGAACGTCTGGCGGTCAGCCAGGCCTACGCCTGGCGCTTCAAGCCGATGTGAACGGCAGTCGCGCGGGCGCCGCAGCGTCGCCGCCGCGGCACTCCAAACCGATGTGACGGCGTCATACTGACGGCCCGACCGATCAGAACTCGCCAGCTGTCCGAATGCCGCGCCGTGAATCGACGCCCCCGTCCGCGCCCACGGCAGCGGATCTTGCCCCCGTCGACTGGTTCGAAGCCCTTCCCGCCGCGACGCTGGCGCTGGACGCCGACGGCCGCCTGCGACGGCTGAACGCCGCGGCCCGCACGCTGCTGGGCAGCGAGGGCGCCGCCCCCGGCACGCCGGCCGCCGAAGTGCTCGGCCTGGACGCCGACGCCGCGTCCCGCCTGGCACAGGGCTGGGACGAGCGCCAGAGCTTCGAGCTGCGCCGTGACGTGCCGGACGGCGCACGCTGGATCGCCGTCACGCCGGCCCGCCTGGCCGACGGCAGCCGGCTGCTGTCGCTGGTCTGGCGCGACGCCGAACGCGCCGTCGAAGCCGAGCGCGACGAGCTGCGCGCGCTGCAGGACGTGGCCGTGTCGGTCGGGCGCCTGGGCCGCTGGGAGCGCGACCTGAAGACCGGCCGCGGCTTCTGGGACCGGCGCGTGTTCGCGATGCGCGGCCTGGACGGCGAAGGCGAGGCGCCGCCGATGGAGGAGGCCGAACGCGCCATCGTCGCCGCCGACCACGAGGGCTTCGTCGGCTCGATCCGCCAGACGCTGCAGCGCCCCGGGCACCACCGCTACCGCTACCACGCGCGCACCCCGGCGGGCCAGCTGCGCTCGCTGCTGTGCGAGTGCGTCGTGCTGCCCGACGAGCAGGGTCGCGCCTCGCGCGCCGTCGGCTTTCTCGTCGACGACACGCTGGCCTGGTCGCTGGCCCATTCGCACGACTCGACGATGTCGCAGATCGCGATGGCCGCCGACATGACCGGCATCGCGCTGTGGCGCCACGACCTGTGCGACGACCGCGTGCACTACAACCCGCGCGCCGCCCAGGTGCTGGGCCTGCCGCTGGAGCCCCGCGGCCTGCCCGCCGCCCAGCTGCGCGAGCTCGTGCACCCGCAGGACCTGCCGCGCCTGGACGCGCAGCGCCAGGCCGTGCTGGCCAGCGACGAACCGGTGGACACCGAGCTGCGCTACCGCCGTCCCGACGGCGAGGTCTGGCGCAGCATGCTCGTGCGCCGAGCCGTCGAGCGTGACGGCCAGGGCCGGCCGGTGGCCTTCATCGGCGTGGCGATGGACGTCACCGAACGCGTCGACGAGTCGCGCCGCGTCGCCGAACTGGGCAGGCGCTTCGAGCTCGCCACGCGCGCCGCCGGCATCGGCTACTGGAGCGTCGAGCCGCCACAGGTCACCTGGAACGAGCAGCTGCGGGCCATCCACGGTCTGGGGCCGCAGGATCCGGCGCCGAGCTGGGCCGAGTGGCTGCAGCGTTTCGTGCACCCCGGCGACCGCGAACGCATCGACCGCCGCTTCGAGCAGTGGCGCCGCAGCGGACAACGCCAGAGCGACGTGCTGGTGCGCATCGTGCGCACCGACGGCGAGGTGCGCGAGCTGAGCGTGCGCGCCGGCTTCGACGGCCCGGCCGGCGACACGATGTTCGGCATCGTGCTCGACCTCACCGACCGCCGCCGCGCCGAGACCGCGCTGCACCAGGCCAGCGAACGCGCGATGCTCGCCGCCCGCGGCGCCGGCGTCGGCACCTGGGAGCTCGACGTGCGCGACGGCAGCGCGATCTGGGACGAGCAGATGTGGCGCCTGCGGGGCCTGCCGCCACGCGCCACGCCGCCCACCATCGACGAGCGCCTGGGGTACGTGCACCCTGCCGACCGCGACACGATGCAGCTGCACCTGCTCGAGCCGCTGCACCCGGACTCGGAGCCCGACCTCGAGTTCCGCGTCGTCTGGCCCGACGGCACGGTGCGCTGGATCGCCGAGCGCTCCACGGTGCTGCCCGGCCCCGACGGCCAGCCCCGGCGGCGCATCGGCGTCGAGTGGGACATCACCGACCGCCGCGCCGCCGACGCCGCACGCCAGGAGCGTGCGATCGCGCTGCGCGAAAGCCAGGCCAAGTCGCGTTTCCTATCGCGCATGAGCCACGAGCTGCGCACGCCGCTGAACGCGGTGCTGGGCTTCACCGAGCTGCTGCTCGCCGACTGCGGCCCCGATGCGGCGGAGACGACACGCCGGCGACACCTGCAGGCGGTGCGCGGCGCGGGCCAGCAGCTGCTGGCGCTGGTGGACGACGTGCTCGACCTCGCCAGCCTGGAGGGCGGCGAGATGCGCGTGGCCGCCGAACGCGTGGCGCTGCGCGCGCTCGTGGAGCAGACGCTGGAACTGGTCGAGCCGCTGCGCGCCGGGCGCGGCGTGGCCGTGGTCGCCGGGCCGATCGAGGGCGTCGCGCTCGCCGACACGGTGCGGCTGCGCCAGGTGCTGCAGAACCTGCTGACCAACGCCATCAAGTACAACCGCGACGGCGGCAGCGTCGAGCTGCAGGCGCGGCGCCGCGACGGCAAGGTGCTGCTGAGCGTGGCCGACACCGGGCGCGGCATGAGCAGGCAGCAGCTGTGCCACCTTTTCGAGCCCTTCAATCGCCTGGGGCTCGAGCGCGAGGGCATCCCGGGCACCGGCATCGGGCTGGTGATCGTGAAGTCGCTGGTCGAACGCATGGGCGGCTCCGTGGCGGTGCGCAGCACGCCCGGCGTGGGCACGGTGGTAGAGCTGTCGCTGCCCGACGGCGCGGCGTCGCCCGCGCCGGCCCCGGCCGAACCGCGCCCGCCGCGCCAGCTGCCGGCGGTGACGCCGGGGGTGCCGTCGGCCGTCGTGCTCTACGTCGAGGACAACCCGGTGAACGCGCTGATCATCTCGGAGCTGGTGGCGCGCCGGCCGGACCTGCGTCTGGTCGTCGCCGAGGACGGCGTCAGCGGGGTACGCTTCGCGGCCGAGCTGCGCCCGGCGCTGATCCTGCTGGACATGCAGCTGCCCGACATCGACGGCCACGAGGTGCTGCGCCGGCTGCGCGCGCAGCCGGCGACGGTGGCGACGCCGGTGGTGGCGCTGTCGGCCAACGCGATGCCCGAGGAGATCGAGCGCGCGCTGGCCGCGGGCATGGTCGACTACTGGACCAAGCCGCTGGACTTCCGCGCCTTCATGGAGGCGCTGAGCGCGATGTTCGGGCCGCCCCCGGCCTGAACGCCGGGAGCGGCCGCCGGCTTCAGGCCGGTTCGGCGGCGAGCAGGCCGCGCTTCTCGAGCAGCGGCCGCACCGTCGGCGCCCGGCCGCGGAACGCGGCGTAGGCCGCGCCCGGCTCCAGGCTGTTGCCCGCCGAGTAGACGTAGCGCTTGAGCGCCTCGGCGACCTTCGGGTCGAACGGGCTGCCGGCCTCGACGAAGGCGTCGTAGCCGTCGGCGTCGAGCACCTCGGCCCAGAGGTAGACGTAGTAGCCGGCGGCGTAGCCCGAACTCGAGAACAGGTGCTGGAAGTGCACCAGGCGGTGGTTCATGCCCACCGCGGCCGGCAGCCCCTGCGCGGCCATCAGCCCGGCCTCGAAGGCGCACAGGTCGGCCGGCGGCTCGGCGTCGTGCAGCGCGTGCACCGCCATGTCGACGATCGCGCTGGCGCAGTAGCGCACGGTCTCGTAGCCCTGGTTGAAGCGGCGTGCGGCCTGCAGCCGGCGCACCAGGTCCTCGGGGATCGGCGCGCCGGTGTCGACGTGGCGCGCGTGGCGCGCCAGCACCTCGGGCACGGTGGCCCAGTGCTCGAAGAGCTGCGAAGGCAGCTCGACGAAGTCGCGCAGCACCTGCGTGCCCGACAGGCGCGAGTAGCGCACGCTGGACAGCAGGCCGTGCAGGCCGTGGCCGAACTCGTGGAACAGCGTGCGCACGTCGTCCATCGACAGCAGCGTCGGCCGGCCGGGCTCGCCCTTGGCGAAGTTGTTGTTGTTCAGGATCACCGCCAGCTCGGCGCCGCCGTCGGGCGCGTTGCGGCTTTGCCAGCGCAGCGGGCTCATCCAGGCGCCGCTGCGTTTGCTCGGGCGCGCGAAGTTGTCCTGCAGGAACACGCCGATCGCCGTGCCCGCGGCGTCGCGCACCTCGTAGGCGTGCACGTCGGGGTGGTAGACCGGCAGGTCGGCGCGGCGCACGAACTGCAGGCCAAAGAGCCGGCCGGCGCAGTCGAAGGCCGCGGCGACCACGTTCTCCAGCGCGAAGTACGGCTTGACCTCGGCGTCGTCGACCGCGTAGCGCTGCTGGCGCACCTTCTCCGCCCAGTAACGCCAGTCCCAGGCCTCGATCGTGCCCGGCACGCCGGCGGCGGCCTTGACCTCCTCCAGCGCGGCACGCTCGCGCGCCACCGCGTCCAGCGCACGCGGCCAGACCTCGTCGAGCAGTTGCTGCACCGCCTGCTGGCGGCCGGCCATCGTGTCGGCCAGCGCGTAGTCGGCGTAGCAGGCCTGGCCGTGCAGCGAGGCCTGCTCGCGGCGCAGGCGCAGGATGTCGCGCGCGACCTCGCGGTTGTCGTGCTCGCCGGCGTGCTCGCCGCGCGAGACCCAGGCGCGCCAGGCGGCTTCGCGCAGGTCGCGGCGCTCGGAGTAGGTCAGGAAGGGCACGACCAGCGAACGCGACAGCGTCACGACGTGGCCGTCCAGCCCGCGGTCGGCCGCGGCCTGGCGCGCGGCGGCGCGCACGAAGCCGGGCAGGCCGGCGAGGTCGGCCTCGGTCTTCAGCTCCAGGCGGAACGAGGCCTCGTCGTGCAGCACGTTCTGCGCAAAACGTGTCGTCAGCGCGGCGAGCTCCTCCATCACCTCGGCGTAGCGCTTCTGCGCCGCGCCCTGCAGGCGCGCGCCGGCGCGCACGAAGTCCAGGTGGATGCGCTCGAGCAGGCGCAGCTGCTCGGGCTCCAGGCCCAGCGCGGCGCGGCGCGCGTGCAACGCGTCCAGGCGCGCGAACAGCGCCGCGTCCATGTAGACGGCGTTGTCGTGCGCGGCCAGCGGGCCGGCCATCTCGCGCTGCACGGCCTGCAGATCGGCCGAGGTGTGCGAGGCCGTCAGGTTGTAGAAGACGGCGTCGATGCGCGCGAGCTGCCGGCCGCTGCGGTCGAAGGCCGCCACGGTGTTCTCGAAGCTCGGCGCCTCGGTGCAGGCGCCGATCGCGGCGAGCTCGTCGCGGTGGGCCTGCATCGCCGCTTCGAACGCGGGGCGGAAGTGCGCCGGATCCAGGGCGTCGAAAGGCGGCAGGCCGAAGGGCGCGGTCCAGTCCTGCAGCAGCGGGTTGCCCGCCACGGAGGTCGACACCGCGGCGCTCACTTGGCGCCCTTCTTCAGCAGGATCTCGTCGTCTTCGCGGTAGCGGCGGTTGGCGCACTCGCCGGCCCACAGGTCGCGCTCGGCGGCCAGCTTCTCGCTGCGCTTGAAGATCTCGTCGTTGCGCTGGTTCCAGTCCTTCACGCGGCCGTCCAGCGCCGTGGCTCGATCGTTGTAGCTGTTGACGGCGGCCTCGTTGCCGCTGGCGATCTTCTCGCGCTCGGCGTCCAGCGCGGCCTGCGTCTTCTCCATGTCGACACGCTCGCGCTCGAGGCGGCGGCGCTCGCGGTCGCCGGACGGGCCGCTGCGGTCCTCGGCCTCCTTGCGCTGCGCGTTCCAGGCCTCGACGCGGGCGTTCAGATCCTTGTAGCGCTGGTTCAGGCTGACGGCGGCGGCCTTGGTCTCGTCGATCTTGACGCGGTCGGCCTTGATCTGCTCCTGCTCGACCTTGATCGCCTCGCGCTCGGCGTCCAGCGCCTGGCGGTCGGTGTCGAGCACGGTGCGCGCCTTGGCGATGGCGTCCTGGCGATCGAGGCACTCGCGCAGTTCCTTGCGCGTCAGCACCGGGCCGCCGGCACCGCCGCTGCCGCCCAGCGTCAGCGTGCGGCCTTCGGCCTTGTTCTGGGCGATGGCACCCGGGGCGACGGCCAGCGTGCCGCCGCAGACGATCAGCAGGGCCGCGGCAATGCGCGGCGCAAGGTTGCGGTTCATGAACGATCCTCGTGAATGGGGTGGCCGGCGACCGCCGGCCGAACCCGGGATGATGCCACCCGCGACGAGCCCCGTCGCCGGCCCGGGACAGCCCGGCGCCTCGGCCGTCGCCGCTGTGGCACAGTGCGCGGCGCGGCGACGTTGCCGCCTCCCCCGGGCCTTCATGGCGCTCAAATCGACGATCTACAAGGCTGCCGTCGCGGTGGCCGACATGGACCGGCCGCTGTACGCGGACCATTCCCTGACCCTCGCCCTGCACCCCTCGGAGACCGAGGAGCGCCTGATGGTGCGCCTGCTGGCCTTCGCGCTGCAGGCCGGCGCCGGCGACGCCGCCGACAACCTGCAGTTCACGCGCGGCCTGTCCGACGCCGACGAGCCCGCGCTCTGGCAGCGCGACCTCGACGGCCGCCTGCGCCACTGGATCGAGATCGGCCAGACCGATGATCGCCGGCTCACCAAGGCCTGCGGCCGCGCCGACCTGGTGACGCTCTACGCCTACGGCCAGTCGGTGCCGGTGTGGTGGAGCGGCCTGCAGGGCAAGATCACGCGGCTGCGCAACCTGCGGGTGTGGCAGTTGCCGGCGGCGCAGACGCAGGAGCTGGCCCGGCTCGCCGCGCGCTCGATGCAGCTGCAGGTGACGGTGCAGGACGGTCACGTCTGGGTCGGCGACGCCGGCACCAGCGTCGAGATCGCCCCCGTCAGACTCTGGCCCGCCGACTGAAAGACCCGCCCCGATGATCTCCCGCCGTGACTTCTCCTTCGTGCTGCCGCTGGCAGCCGCGCTGCCGACGATGACTCTTGCCGACACCCCTCCCGACGACGAACTGCTGTGGCTCGAGGACGTGCAGGGCGAGCGCGCGCTCGCCTGGGTGCGCGAACGCAATGCCGAGAGCGAGGCGCTGCTGCAGAAGCAGCCCGGTTTCGAGGCCACGCGAGCGCGCATCCGAGCCATCCTCGACTCGCGCGACCGCATCCCCGCCGTCGTGCGCCGCGGCCCCTGGCTCTACAACCTCTGGCAGGACGAACACAACCCGCGCGGCATCTGGCGGCGCACGACGCTGGCGGAGTACCGCAAGCGCGAACCGGCCTGGGAGACCGTGCTCGACGTCGACGCGCTGGGCCGCGCCGAAGGCGAGAACTGGACCTGGGGCGGCGCGGTCGCCTTCGGCCCCGAGTACCGCCGCGTGCTCGTCAAGCTCTCGCGCGGCGGCGCCGACGCCCACGTCGTGCGCGAGTTCGACACGGTGGCCAAGCGTTTCGTCGACGGCGGCTTCGTGCTGCCCGAGGCCAAGAGCGAGGTCGACTGGATCAGCGAGAACGAGATCGCCGTCGGCACCGACTTCGGCCCCGGCTCGCTGACCGACTCGGGCTACCCGCGCGTCGTCAGGCGCTGGCGCCGCGGCACGCCGCTGGCGGCGGCGACGACGATGTTCGAGGGCCGCAAGACCGACGTCGCCGCGGGCGTCTCGATCGACCACACGCCGGGCTACGAACGCACGGTGTTCCAGCGCGCGGTGGACTTCTACCGCAGCGAGATGTTCCTGCTGCAGGGCGAGCGGCTGGTGCGCCTGGACAAGCCCGACGACGCCGAACTGAGCTTCTGGAAGAGCCGCGTGCTCGTCACGCTGCGCAGCGACTGGACGGTGGCCGGGCGTACCTGGAAGAGCGGATCGCTGCTGGTCGCCGACGCCGAGGCCTACCTGCGCGGCGATCACCGCTTCGAGGCGCTGTTCGAGCCGACGGCGACACGTTCGCTGGCCGGCATGACCGCCACGAGCGACACGCTGATCGTCGAGATCCTCGACAACGTCGCCGGCCGCCTGGAGGAGTGGCGCCCGGTCGACGGCCGCTGGCAGCGCCGCGAGGTCGCCGCGCCCTTCCCCGGCACGCTGTCGGCGGTGGCGCTGCACGACCCGGAGCTCGCCGAGGACCCGCTGGCCGACGCCTACCTGCTGCAGTACACCGACTTCCTGACGCCGGACACGCTGTCGCTGGGCCACGTCGGCCGCGACGAGCGCGAGGTGCTGAAGTCGCGGCCCTCGTTCTACGACGCCGCCGGCATGCGCGTCGAGCAGCGTTTCGCCACCAGCCGCGACGGCACGCGCGTGCCCTACTTCGTCGTCTGGCCGCGTGACGCCAAGGCCGACGCGGCCAACCCGACGCTGCTCTACGGCTACGGCGGCTTCGAGGTCTCGATGCAGCCCTACTACTCGGGCGTCGTCGGCTCGAGCTGGCTCGAACGCGGTGGCGTCTTCGTGCTCGCCAACATCCGCGGCGGCGGCGAGTTCGGCCCGGCTTGGCACCAGGCCGCCGTCGGCGCCAACCGCCAGAAAGCCTACGACGACTTCGCCGCGGTGGCCGAGGACCTGATCGCCACGCGCGTCACCAGCCCGCGCCACCTCGGCATCGAAGGCGGCAGCAACGGCGGCCTGCTGGTCGGCGCGGTGATGGTGCAGCGCCCCGAGCTGTTCAACGCCGTCGTCTGCCAGGTGCCGCTGCTGGACATGAAGCGCTACACCCAGCTGCTGGCCGGGGCCTCGTGGATGGCCGAGTACGGCGACCCGGACGACCCGGCGCAGTGGAGCTTCATCTCGCGCTACAGCCCGTTCCAGAACGTGCGTGCCGGCGTGAAGATGCCGCGCGTGCTGTTCGTCACCTCGACACGCGACGACCGCGTGCACCCGGGCCACGCGCGCCGCATGGCCGAGCGCATGCGCCGCCAGGGCCACGAGGTGCTGTACTGGGAGAACATCGAGGGCGGCCACGGCGGCGCGGCCGACAACGGCCAGCGCGCGCAGATGACGGCGCTCGAATACGCCTTCCTGCGGCTGCAGCTGGGCCGCTGACGCCGGGCGCGATGCTGCCGATCGCCTGGATCGACGAGGACACGCCGCTGCCGCCGGCGCGGCACGCGCTGGGGCCGGACTCCGACGCGCCGGGGCTGGTGGCCGCCGGGGGCCGGGTGACGCCGGGGCGGCTGGAGGAGGCCTACCGCAAAGGCATCTTCCCCTGGTACGGCCCCGGCCAGCCGGTGCTCTGGTGGAGCCCGGACCCACGCATGGTGCTGCCGACGGCGGAGTTCCGCGTCTCGCATTCGCTGCGCAAGACGCTGCGCCGCTTCGCGCGCACGCCGGGCCACGAGATCCGTGTCGACCACGCCTTCGACCGCGTCATCGCGGCCTGCGCGAACACGCCGCGCGACGGCCAGGACGGCACCTGGATCGTGCCGCAGGTGATGAACGCCTACCGCGAGTGGCACCGCCTGGGGCGCGTGCACAGCTTCGAGACCTGGGTCGACGGCGAACTCGTCGGCGGCCTGTACGGCGTCGGCATCGGCCGCATGTTCTTCGGCGAGTCGATGTTCGCGCACCGTACCGACGCGTCGAAGATCGCGCTGGCGGCGCTGGTCGCGTTCGCGCGTGCCAACGACATCACGCTGATCGACTGCCAGCAGAACACGCGCCACCTCGCGTCGCTGGGCGCGCACGAGATCGACCGCGAGGCCTTCGAGCGCCACCTGTCGATCGCCTGCGCCCAGGAGGACATTGGGCGTTGGACCTATGATGCTTCGCTGTGGGAGCGGCTCGCACCGTAGCCGCCCCCGGCGCCGGAACGACACCCCGTGACGCATCCGAAGGAGCTCCCCCTCTCGTCGCTGCAGTTCTACGCGACCGCGCCCTACCCGTGCAGCTACCTGCCGGGCATGCAGGCGCGGTCCCAGGTCGCCACGCCCAGCCACCTGATCCACGCCGACGCCTATTCGGCGCTGGTCGCCGCGGGCTTTCGCCGCAGCGGCATGTTCACCTACCGCCCGCATTGCGACGGCTGCCGCGCCTGCGTGCCGCTGCGCGTGCCGGTGGAGCGCTTCGTGCCGTCGCGCAGCCAGCGCCGCGCCTGGCGGCAGCACGAAGACCTGAAGGCGCGCGTGCTGCGCCTGTGTTTCGTGCCCGAGCACTACCAGCTCTATCTGCGCTACCAGTCAGGGCGCCACGCCGGCGGCGGCATGGACCACGACAGCGTCGACCAGTACACGCAGTTCCTGCTGCAAAGCCGCGTCAACTCGCGCCTGGTCGAGTTCCGCGCGCCCGACGGCGCGCTGAAGATGGTGTCCATCGTCGACGTGCTCAACGACGGCATCTCGGCCGTCTACACCTTCTACGAACCCGACGAACGCGCCAGCTACGGCACCTACAGCGTGCTCTGGCAGGTGGAGCAGACACGCCAGCTCGCGCTGCCGCACCTGTACCTGGGCTACTGGATCGCCGAGAGCCCGAAGATGGCCTACAAGAGCCTGTTCCGGCCCTACGAGCTGCTGGTCGACGGCGCCTGGCGCGAACCCGGACCGACGTAGCGCCAGGCGAGGCCGTCGTCGCTGGCGGCGACGCCGTCGGCGGCCAGCTTGAGCAGGTGCGCCAGCAGCGAACGCCGCGCCGGCGCGTGCAGCTGCGCCGGCACGTCGGCGTAGACCTCGGGCAGCAGCGCGTCCAGGTCGCCTTCGCCGTGCCGGGCGAGCGCCCGCACGACCCGCTGCTCGCGCCGCAGCCGGTGGTGGATCAGCGCGTCGAACACCGCCTGCGGCTCGGCGACGAGGAAACCGTGCCCCGGCGCCAGCCAGGCCGGCGGCGCCGCGCGCAGCCGCTCCAGCGAGGCCAGGTAGGCCGCCATGTCGCCGTCGGGCGGGTTGATGACCACCGTCGAGCCCTGCATCACGTGGTCGCCGGTGAACAGCAGGTCCTCGTCCTCGAGCAGGAAACACAGATGGTTGGACGCATGGCCCGGCGTCGCGAGCACGCGCAGCACGGCGCCGCCGCAGTCCAGGCGCTCGCCGTCGGCGGGTTCGTGCCCGGGCCTAAAGCTCGTGTCCTGGCCGTCGCCGAACTCCGCCAGGCGCCCCATCACCGCGGCGCCGGTGGCCGCGGCCAGCGCCGCCGCGCCGGGCGAGTGGTCGCGGTGGGTGTGGGTGACGAGGATGCGTTCGATGCGCCCCGGCGCCGCCGCCATCAGCGCCTGCAGATGGCGCTCGTCGGCCGGGCCGGGGTCGATGACGGTCCAGGCCTCGCCCGCGCCGACGAGGTAGCTGTTGGTGCCCGGGCCGGTCATCAGCCCGGGGTTGGGTGCGGTGACACGCAGGACCCGCGGCGACAGCCGCACGGCGCGGCCGGCCACCAGTTCGGCGAGCACGTCGCCGCGGCCCTCGGGGTCGAGGCGGCCGACCTCGGCCCAGGCCGGATGTTCGGGCATCAGCACCGTGCGCCGGCCGTCGGCCAGGCGCGCGCTGCGCGGCATCGTCAGGCGGATGTCGCGGCGCGCCGCCGAGTCGGCCAGCGCCGACGCGGCATCGGCAAACGGCGTCAGCTCCTGCAGCGTGCGCTCGGTCACCGGCAGCAGCTTCAGGCCGCGCGCCGGGTCCAGCGCGGCCTGCGGCGTCAGCCACATCAGCTCGACCGCCTCGCCGCCATCGACCTCGGCCTGCTGGCCGACGGGCGCCGCCGCGGCGAAGAAACGCGTGTCGAAGCGTTTGGACACGCCCGGCGGCGTCAGCCAGTGGCTGTGGCAGCTCAAGGCGCGCAGGTCCAGCTTCACGCCCAGCGCGGCGCAGACCTCGGCGATGCCGACCTCGCCGGCGTGCAGCCTGCGCCGCCACGCGGCCGCGGCGACGGCGTCGAACGGGCGGTCGGCGAGCAGCAGGCCGACCTCCTCGAAACACTCGCGCAGCGCGGCGACGGCGTAGTCCAGCCCGCCCTCGGCGACACCCAGACGGGCCGACCAGGCGGCGTCGCCGTCGCCGGCGACCCAGGCGTGGGCCTCGCGGTCGCGAGCGTCGAGCACGCCGCCGGGAAAGACGCACAGGCCGCTGCGGTAGTCGCCGTCGCGCTCGGCGCGGCGCATCAGCAGCACTTCGGGACCGGCGGCACCGTCGCGCAACAGCAGCAGCGAGGCCGCGGCGCGGGCGTCGGCCGGCACGCGGTAGGCGCTCAAGCGAAGACCTCGCCGCGCAGGCGCCCGGCCAGCGCGGCCGCCTCGGGCGCCAGCGCCCGCGCCGGCCGCGGGTCGTCGAGCGCGGCGCGCAGCACGCGGCGCAGCGTCTCGGGCTGCGGCGTCAGCGGGCCGCAGAAACGCACCGCATGGCGGTCGAAGACGAGCACCGTCGGGAAGGTCTCGACGTCGAGGTCGCCGAGCAGATCGGCCTCGTCCTCGATGTCGATCCAGCGCCGCGCCAGGCCGGGGAACTCGGCGGCCACCGCGTCGAGCACCGCCGCATAGGCATCGCAGGTGCGGCACCAGGCGGCGCAGAGCACCACGACGCAGACTTCGTCGGCGCCCGTGGCGCCCGGGGAATCATTCATCGGCCGCGACTTTAGCCGCCCTCAGAAGGCCTCGGACGGCGGGAATTCGCCACGTCGCCGGCAAGGGGGAGCGCATCAGGGTATTCGCGAATGTGTAGCATTTGATCTGGTTCAACCTCGCCCGGTTATGAGTGCATTCAACGAAGAGCGTGTCCTGAGCGTCCACCACTGGACCGACCGCCTGTTCACGTTCACGACGACGCGCGACCAGTCGCTGCGCTTTTCCAACGGCCACTTCACGATGATCGGGCTGCGTGTCGAGGGCAAGCCGCTGCTGCGCGCCTACAGCATCGTCAGCCCCAACTACGAGGAACATCTCGAGTTCCTCAGCATCAAGGTGCCCAACGGCCCGCTGACCTCGCGGCTGCAGCACATCCAGGTGGGCGACAGCATCATCGTCGGCCGCAAGCCGACCGGCACGCTGCTGATCGACTACCTGCTGCCGGGCAAGCGCCTGTACCTGTTCTCGACCGGCACCGGGCTGGCGCCCTTCATGTCGATCATCCGCGACCCCGAGACCTACGAGAAGTTCGAGAAGGTCATCCTCGTGCACGGCGTGCGCCAGGTCGACGAGCTGGCCTACCACGACCTGCTCACGCGCAACCTGCCCGAGCACGAGTTCCTGGGCGAGATGATCCAGAGCCAGCTGCTGTACTACCCCACGGTGACGCGCGAGAACTACCACAACCGCGGCCGCATCACCGAGCTGATCCAGTCCGGCAAGATGTTCGACGACCTGGACCCGCCGATGCTCGACCCGATCCACGACCGGGTGATGATCTGCGGCAGCCCGGCGATGCTGCGCGACCTGAAGCACATGCTCGAGGGCATGCGCTTCAAGGAAGGCAACACGACGACGCCGGGCGACTTCGTCATCGAGCGCGCGTTCGCCGACCAGTGACGAAAAAACGCCCGGCGGCGGCCGGGCGTGTCAAGGTGGCCTGCAGGCGTCCGGCATCCGAGGCGGTGTCACCCGCGGCAGGCGCCGGCGGCCGTCAGGCCGAACGCTGGGATCAGGCGGCGGCGCTCTTGTCCTCGCCGATCAGCAGCCGGTTCTCCGCGACGTAGACGTGCGGCGGAATCTCCAGGTTCGTCGGCGCGGGCTTGTTCTTGAACACCCGGCCGGCACCGTCGAAGGTCGAGCCGTGGCAGGGGCAGAAGAATCCGCCCGGCCAGTCCGCCGGCACGCTCGGGTTGCCGCTGCCCTTGTTCACCTTGCTCGGCGAGCAGCCCAGGTGGGTGCAGATGCCGATGGCGACGAAGACCTCGGGGTTGATCGAACGCGCCGTGTTCTGCGCATACGCGGGTTGCTGCTGGCGCTCGGACTTCGGGTCGACGAGCTGGTCGTCGTGGCCTTCCAGCGACGCCAGCATCTCCGGCGTGCGGCGCAGGATCCACACCGGCTTGCCGCGCCATTCGACGGTCCTCAGCTCGCCCGGGGCGAGCGAGGAGATGTCCACCTCCACCGGCGCGCCGGCGGCCTTGGCACGCTCGCTGGGCGCGAGCGTCGAGACGAACGGAATCGCGGTGGCGACCGCGGCGGCACCACCGGCCGCGCTGGTCACCATGATCCAGGTGCGGCGTTCGGCGTTGGCGGGCGATCCCGGGGCGGGCAGCGTGATGTCCATTGAAACAGATCCTTCTCGCAGAAATTGCGTGTCAGACAATCTCTATCAAGTGCCGTGCCAACCTGACAGAAGACGGAAACACGTTTCCGGATAAGCACTTACGCTCGATTCCCTGATGCGGACAGGGGGATGAAGCTGCCATTTTCGGCAGTCGAGTCTGCCAGCGGAGGCAGAAGCGCGAGCTACACTGCCATGATGCCACCCAAGCTCCGCGTCGCCGAACGGGCGACGGCGCCCCCCGAACTCGCCAGTTATCTCGAAGGCCTCGAAGAACCTCACATCGTCTTCGACCGGCGCTACCGCATCGTCGCCGCCAACGCCGCCTACCGGCGCCAGTACAGCCCGTCGGCCAGCGTGCTGGGACGCACCTGCTACGAGGTCTCGCACCGGTTCGACGTGCCCTGCGACCAGGCCGGCGAGTCCTGCCCGTTCGCCAAGACGCGCGACTCGGGGCAGCGCGAACGGGTGCTGCACCTGCACCACACGCCGCAGGGCGAGGCCTACATCGACATCGAGCTGACGCCGCTGGCCGACGCCAGCGGCGAGGCGGTGCTGTTCGTCGAGCGCATGGCGCCGCTGCGCACGGTCCAGGGCCAGCCGGCCCAGCAGGGGCTGATCGGGCGCTCGCCGGCGTTCCGCGAGATGCTGGAGCAGGTCGCGCGTGTCGCGCCGTCGGAGGCCAGCGTGCTGCTGCTCGGCGAGTCGGGCACCGGCAAGGAGCTGATCGCGCGCGCGGTGCACGAGGCCAGCGAACGTGCGGCGCAGGCGCTGGTCGTCGTCGACTGCGCCAGCCTGCCCGAGACGCTGTTCGAGGCCGAGGTCTTCGGCCACGAACGCGGCGCCTTCACCGGCGCCACGAGCACGCGTACCGGCCTGGCCGAGACCGCCAACGGCGGCACGCTGTTCCTCGACGAGGTCGGCGACATCCCGCTGGCGATGCAGGTCAAGCTGCTGCGGCTGCTCGAAAGCGGCACCTTCCGCCGCGTCGGCAGCAGCGAGCTGCGGCGCACCGACGTGCGGGTCGTCGCGGCGACGCACCGCGACCTGGGTGCGATGGTCGCCGACGGGCGTTTCCGCGAAGACCTGTACTACCGCCTCGCGACCTTCCCGATCCGGCTGCCGCCGCTGCGCGAGCGCGAAGGCGACCTCGCGCTGCTGGCCGAGGCGCTGCTGGCGCGCGTCGCGCCGAAACGCCGTCTGGCGCTGTCGCCGGCAGCGCTGGCGCGGCTGGCCGGCCACCGCTTCCCCGGCAACGTGCGCGAGCTGCGCAACGTGCTCGAGCGCGCGGCGCTGTTCTGCGACGGGCCGGTGCTGGAGGCGCTGCACGTCGAGCGCGCGCTCGCCGCCGGGCTGCCGCTGTCGCGCCCGCTGCTGGCGGCCGAGGCGCCGGCACGTTCGCTGCGCGAGATCTCGCGCCAGGCGCTGCGCGAACGCCTGGCCGCGCACGGCGGCCGGCGGGCGGACCTCGCGCGGGAACTGGGCATCAGCGAACGCACGCTGTACCGGCGGCTGCGTGAACTCGAGGCCCCCGAGGGAGAGGCGCGATGAGCCCCGCCCACGCCGCGGCCGCGCCGCGCGCCGTCGCCGAGCTGCGCCAGCGCCTGCGGGCGCTGGGTGCCGGACCCGCCCACGAGGAACGGCTGCTGCGCAACTGGGTGCAGTGCCGCGCACCGACGGCCGGCCGCGGCCAGGCCGAGCACTTCTACCCGCGCGCGCTGTACGAGGCGCTGCCGGCGCTGTTCGACTCGCTCGGCGCGCTGGCGGCGCTGCAGTCGGCGCACCCGGGCGAAGACGGCGCCGAGCGCCTGCTCGTCGGCCTGGGCGACGGCCAGACGGTGGAGAGCGTGCTGCTGCCGCGCGACGGGCTGTGCGTGTCGACCCAGGTCGGCTGCGCGGTCGGCTGCGTGTTCTGCATGACCGGGCGCGACGGCCTGCTGCGCCAGCTCGGCAGCGCCGAGATCGTCGCCCAGGTCGTGCTGGCAAGACAGCGGCGCAGCGTCTCCAAGGTGGTGTTCATGGGCATGGGCGAGCCTTCGCACAACCTCGACGCGGTGCTGGAAGCCATCGACCTGCTGGGCACCGCCGGCGGCATCGGCCACAAGAACCTGGTGTTCTCGACCGTCGGTGACACGCGCGCCTTCGAGCGCCTGCCGCAAGGCCGCGTGAAGCCGGCGCTGGCGCTGTCGCTGCACACCACCAAGCCCGAGCTGCGCGAACGACTGCTGCCGCGCGCGCCGAAGATCGCGCCCGAGGAGATCGTCGAGGCCGGCGAACGCTACGCGCGCGCCACCGGCTACCCGATCCAGTACCAATGGACGCTGCTCGACGGCATCAACGACGGCGACGACGAGGTCGACGCGATCGCCCGGCTGCTGGCCGGGCGCTACGCGATGATGAACCTGATCCCGTACAACGAGACCGAGGGCGACGCCTTCCGCCGCCCGCCCTGGGAACGTGCCGCCGAGATGGCACGTGCACTCGGCCGGCGCGGCGTGCTGACACGGCTGCGGCGCTCGGCCGGCCAGGACGTCGCCGGCGGCTGCGGCCAGTTGCGCGCGCGGGCCGGCGCGGCCCAGCCGATGCTCGTCACGCGGCGCTGATCAGCCCGGCTGGCCGTCGGCGCGCACCCGCCACAGCGAGGGCGCATAACGCCAGGCGTAGATCGCGAAAGCCGCGGCCCAGCAGGCCCCCGAGACGACGATCTCGGCCTGCATGAAGGCCGGCAGCAGCAGCGGCCCCAGCACGCGCACCAGACCGCCGGCCAGCACCAGGGCGTAGGCGGCGATGTCCCAGCGGTCGGCGCGCAGCGGCCGGCCGGTGTGGCCGCGTGCGGTGCGCGTCATCATGCCCAGCGTCAGCGCGCCGATCGCGCCGGCCGTCAGCGCGTGCGTCGCCAGCGAGGCCTGGGCCCAGCCGAGTTCGGCCGCGGCGCGCAGCGCCAGGTGCAGAGGGATCCAGGCGTAGGCCGCGTGCAGGATCCAGACCAGCGGGTTGGGCCGCGTGCGCTGCGGCCGCCACAACGCCAGCCGCAGCGTGTGGGCCACGGCCGCGCCCCCCGCGACGGCGGCGACGGCCACGCCCGGCAGGCCCAGCACGTCGGCCGCCAGCAGCGCCAGCACGCTGCCCAGCGCCGCCTGCTCGACACGCGGGCGGCGTTCGGCGCCGGTGCCGGGCACGCCGTTGTTGGTGAACATCGGCACCACGCGGCCGGCAACGACGGCCATCACGAACAGCACGACGTCCAGCCCGATCTGGATGCCGGCGCGCAGCGGCAGCTCCAGCAGACCCAGCAGCGTCAGGTGGAACAAGGCCTGGGCGCCGGCCATCGCGACCAGCAGCGCGACGAAGAAGTAGTTGCGCCGGTTGCGCCCGGCGTAGAGCGCACGCCCCAGGCCGACGGCGGCCAGCAGCGGGAAGGCGACGTTGACGACCGCCGCCGCCAGCCCCCAGGGCGTCAGCACCAGCAGCCGGCCGGCCAGCCACACGGCCGCCAGCGCGGCCAGCGCCGCGCCGGTGGGCGTCGGCTGGCCCGACCAGTTGCGCCCGGCGGTGAACAGGAAACCGACCACCACCGCCAGCGTGAAGCCGAACAGCATCTCGTGCGCGTGCCACAGCGGCCCGGCGAGATAGGCGGCGCCGGGCAGGCCGGCGTACTGCAGCGCCCACGCGGCGATCGACAGCGCCGAGAACCCGGCGGCCAGCAGGTAGAACGGGCGAAAACCCAGGCGCCAGAGGCCGAAACCGCGCACCGGCTCGCGCGGGGTGAAGTGCAGCGGGATGGTCGTCATGCGCGCAGCTCCATCGCGACGGCCGGCACCCTCTCGCCGATGCGCAGGATGGCGTCGAGCTGGTCGCGGTTGGCGACCAGGTCTTCCAGCGTGTAGCGGTCGAGCACCGCGTAGAAGGCGTCGACCGCCTCGCCGAGCACGCCACGCAGCCGGCAGCACGGTGCGATCGCGCAGGCGCTGCCGCTGCCGAAACACTCGGCCGGCATCGCCTGGCCCTCGGTGCGGCGCACGATGTCGCCGACGACGATGTCCTGCGGCGCCCGCGCCAGCCCCAGGCCGCCGCCCTTGCCGCGCACCGTCGCCAGCACGCCTTCGGTGGCCAGGAAGTGCACGACCTTGGTCAGGTGGTTCTCGGAGGCCGAGAACTTGGCCGCGATCTCGCCGATCGTCGCGCGCCGCCCCGGGCGCGTGGCCAGGTAGATCAGCACACGCAGGCTGTAGTCGGTGAAGCTGGTGAGTTTCATCGCCCGCTTAAAAGATGCATTATGAATGCACCAATCATAGTCGGCCCCGACGTCCGGAACAAGCGCCGCTGCGCGGCGCCTTCACGGCCCCGGCTTGACCCAGCGCAGCTCGGGCGGCGCCGCAGGGGGTTGAAATCCTGCCGACATCTGGACTGAGTCCAGTTCTCGGACGCCGCAACCCGAAGAGAGAACACGATGGACCTGACCCGTACCGCCTCGATCCAGCAGAAGCTGCGCGACGCCGACATCCTGCCGACGCTGCAGCGCGTGGCCGTCGGCACCGTGCTGTTCTCGGGGCCGGTGCACATGACGGCCGAGCAGGTGCTGCGCGCCGCGCGCGAGCACCTGCCCGGGCTGTCGCGCGCCACCGTGTATGCGGTGCTGCAGCTCTTCGTGCGCCAGCGCCTGCTGAAGGCGCTGCCGATCGAGGGCTCGGCCACCGTCTACGACTCGACCGTCACGCCGCACCACCACGTCTACAACGTCGACACCGGCGAGGTCACCGATCTCACCGGCCCGGCGATCCAGGTGCTGGGCCTGCCCGAACTCGGCGACGGCCTGGAGCTGAGCGAGGTCGACGTCATCGTGCGCGTGCGCACCCGTCGCCCGGCGGCGGCGCTCAACGCCTGAGCGGCTAGCATCCGAACGCCGGGCTCCCACCCACCGGGCGCCGGCGCGCCGATGAACCCACCGACGATGCTCGAAGGCGGCTGCGACTGCGGCCGCGTGCGCTACCGGCTGCACGGCGCGCCGCTGGTCGTGCACGCCTGCCACTGCCGCTGGTGCCAGCGCGAGAGCGGCAGCGCCTTCGCGCTCAACGCGATGATCGAACGCGACCGGCTGGCGCTCACGGCCGACGAGCCGGAACAGGTGCTCACGCCTTCGGCCAGCGGCCAGGGCCAGCGCATCGCCCGCTGCCCGCACTGCCGCATCGCCGTCTGGAGCCACTACGCCGGCAGCGGGCCGCTGGTGGCTTTCGTGCGTGTCGGCACGCTCGACGACCCCGACCGGCTGCCGCCGGACATCCACATCTTCACGTCGACGAGACAGCCCTGGCTGGCGCTGCCCGACGGTACGCGCGCCGTTCCCGAGTACTACGACGCCGCCGAGGTCTGGCGCCCCGAGAGCCTGGAACGACGCCGCGCGCTGAAGCCGCGCATCGACGCCTGGCGGGCCGCCGGCCGGGCCTGGGACTGATGCTGGTCACCACCGCAGGCGTCGCCGCCGGCGCCGTCGCGCTGCGCACGCTGGCGCACCAGGCCATCCTGCGCGGGCTGCGTGCGCCGCGCATGGCGCACGACGGGTCGCACGCGCGCCACACGCTGACCGCCTCGCGCGTGCACGAAGTCCGCATCCCCGGGCCGCGCGGGCGCAGGTTGTTCGGCTGGCTGGTCTTGCCCGGAAGCACCGATCACAAGCCGGCACCCGCGGTGCTGGCGATGCACGGCTGGGGCGCCAACGCGACGACGATGTGGCCGGTGGCGCCGCCGCTGGTCGAAGCCGGTTTCGCCGTGCTGCTGCTGGACGCCCGCTGCCACGGCGACAGCGAAGACGAGGCCTTCACGTCGATGCCGCGTTTCGCCGAGGACATCGCCGCCGGCCTGGCCTGGCTGGGCACGCGCCCCGAGGTGCGGGCCGACCGGCTCGCGCTGGTCGGCCACTCGGTCGGCGCCGCGGCGTCGCTGCTGCACGCGGCGCGTGCGGGCGGCGTGCGCGGTGTCGTCAGCCTCTCGGCCTTCGCCCATCCCGACGAGGTGATGCGGCGCTTCCTGGCCGAAAAACGCGTGCCCTACCGGCCGCTGGGCTGGTACGTCATCCGCCACGTGCAGCGCGTGATCGGCGCGCGTTTCGACGACATCGCGCCGCTGGCCACCGTGCGCCGCGCCCGCTGCCCGGTGCTGCTGGTGCACGGCCGCCACGACACGACGGCGCCCTTCGACGACGCGCTGCGCCTGCAGGCCGCGGCGGCGCCCGGCACCGGCCTGCTGGCGGTCGACGGCGACCACGACCTGCGCGAGGCGCTGGCGCCGCATGTCGCGGACATCGTCGGCTTCCTGCGCCAGGCCTGCAGCGACGCGCCGGATACCATTGCCGGTATCGAAACCCCGCCCGCCGACCGATGAACCCGCCCACGCTCTGCCAGGACGAATACGAGGTGCTCTCGGCACTGGTGCCGCTGGCCGGGCGCCGCATCGTCGAACTCGGCTGCGGCGACGCCCGCCTGGTGCGCGGCGTGCTGCAGCGCCATCCCGACTGCCGCGTCACCGCGCTCGAGGTCGACACGGTGCAGCACGCGAAGAACCTGGCCGCGCCGCCGACATCGGGGCTGTGCTTCGTCGACGGCCGCGCCGAAGCCGTGCCCGCGCCGGACGCCAGCTTCGACCTGGCGCTGATGCTGAAGTCGCTGCACCACGTGCCGATCCCGGCGATGGCGCAGGCGCTGGCCGAGGCGGCGCGGGTGCTGGCGCCGGGCGGCCTGCTCTACGTCAGCGAGCCGGTCTACGACGGCGGCCTCAACGACATCGTGCGGCTGTACAACAACGAAGGCACGGTGCGTGCCGCGGCCCAGGCGGCGCTGGACGACGCGCTGGCCCGCGGCCCCTGGACGGAGGTCGTGCGCCACCGCTTCGTCCAGCCGGTGCGTTACGCCGATTTCGCCGACTTCGAGCGCCGCATGCTGCATTCCAGCTTCGCCACCTACAGGCTGGACGACGCGCTGGTCGAGCGCGTGCATGCGGCCTTCATGCCGCACTGCGGCCCCGACGGCGCGGCCTTCGAGCGGCCGTTGCTGGTGCGGCTGCTGCGCCGCGAGGCGGCATGAGCCACCCGGACTTGTCCGGGGCTCGTTCCCGCCCGGCGGGACCGGCCGAAGGCCGAAGGGTGCTCCCGTGAGCACCGCGGGCGACCGGCGTGCCGGCGCCGTGCTCGTGCTGCTGCAGTTCGTGCTGCTGGCGGCGCTGGCCTACGGCACGGCGCCGGCCTGGGCCGACCCGGCGGCGCCGTGGCTGGCGCTCGCGCTGGCCGCGGCATCGCTGGCCGTCGGGCTCGCGGCGGTCATGGCCAACCGCCCCGGCAACTTCAACGTGCACCCCGAGCCTCGCGCCGGCGGCCGGCTCGTCGAACACGGCGTCTACGCCTGGATACGGCACCCGATGTACAGCGCGCTGCTGCTGCTCGCGCTGGCCGCGATCGCGGTCTCGCCGGGCGCGACGACCTTGTGCGCCGGCGCCGCGCTGGCCGCGGTGCTGTGGGCCAAGTCCTCGATCGAGGAGCGCTGGATGGGCGAGGTCCACCCCGGCTACGCCGCCTACCGGGCCCGAACGAAACGTTTCGTTCCAGGGCTGTTCTGAATCAGCCCGGATCGGCGAACAGCGTGCGCCAGTCGCGTGTCTCGGGCAGCACGTAGACCACCGAACGACCGCGGCCGAGCCGCGCCAGCACGACCCGTTCGAAGAATTCCGGCTCGACGACGACACAGCCGGCCGAGATGCGGTTGTCTTCGGGCGTCGGCGAGGCCAGGCGCTGGGGCCGGCGTTCGGCCCACGGCGCGGGCCTCAGGCGATGGATCGCGAACGCCGTGTCGTACTCGACCCAGAGCACGGCCTCGCCGCGCAGGTTGCGCCCCGGTTCGGCCTCGAAACGCCCGGCCGGCGTCGTACGTTGCTCGGGCGGCAGATGCGCGGCCCGTTCACCGACGCCGGGCGCCGAGTCGTCGCCCCGCGCCAGGCCCAGCAGCACCGCGGTCTCGGCGACGAGCCGGCCCTCGGCGTCGAAGACGCTGAGCCGCGCCGTACCCTTGTCCACGACGGCCCAGGGCCGGCCGCCGGCATCCTGCGTCGCACGCACGTGCGCCACCAGCGCCTCGGCGGCCGTTCGCGGCGCCTCGGCAGCGGCTGCCATGCCCATCGTCAGCGCGCAGGCCCACGCCGCCAGCACTGGCTTCATCTCGCACTCCGTCCCGGCCCGCGGGAAGGGAGCCGACGTCGGCCATGCTAGGCAGCGCCCGACGGGGCCAACGAAGCAACAGCCGGGCAAAGCCGGCGCTGATCGCGCGCCAGCGCCCCGGGGTTGCGGCCTGTCAGCGGCCGGGTGTCTGCTGGCGCTTGGCCAGCAGCGCGCGGCGCACGCAGTCCTCGATCGTGCGCACCTCGACGGGTTTCACCAGGTACTCGAAGGCGCCCAGGCTCATCGCCTTCAGCACGTCCATCGTCAGCGTGTCGGCGGTGAGGATGGTGATGCGCAGCCGGCGCTCGGCGATCTCCTCGCTCAAGCGGCGCACGACCTCGAGCCCGGAGATGTCGGGCAGGTGCATGTCCAGCAGCACGAAGTCGGGCCGGCACTCCTGCACCATGCGCACGCCGTCCAGACCGTTGGCCGCACGCAGCAGCCGGATGCCGGGATGGCGTGCGAGGATGCCCTCGACGACGGCATAGTTCATCTCCACGTCCTCGATGTAGAGAACGGTTCCCTGGAGCTCTTCCAGCGGGGGGGCGGCAGGTGGAATCGAGGGCATGCAAAAAAACGCGACGGGAAACCGCCCCGGCGCGCAGCGGGCAAGCATAGTGCTTGTGGCCAGCCCTGCAACGCTCGGGGAGGGAGACATGGTCGGCAATGCACCGACCGTGTGCGCAAAACCGGGGGTGCGCGAAAGCCAATCCCGGTATAAGGGCGACCGGCGCGCGGGCCGCGTTCTGCGGCGCGGGCGGAGGATATCGGAGTTTCGATGGAAATCATCCAAAGCGACATCGTGATCGTCGGGGGCGGAGGCGCCGGCCTGCGCGCGGCGATCGCGGTCCAGGAAGCGGACCCCAGACTGAAGGTCGCGCTCGTGTCCAAGGTGGTGCCGATGCGCAGCCACACGGTGGCCGCCGAAGGCGGCTCGGCCGGCGTGATCCGCGACGACGACTCGCTGGACAACCACTTCGACGACACGGTCTCGGGCGGCGACTGGCTCTGCGACCAGGACGTCGTGCGTTTCTTCGTCGAGCGCTGCACCGAGGAGATGGTGCGTCTGGAGCACTGGGGCTGCCCCTGGAGCCGCAAGGACGACGGCAGCATCAACGTGCGCTTCTTCGGCGGCATGAAGGTGCAGCGCACGTGGTTCGCGGCCGACAAGACCGGCTTCCACATGCTGCACACGCTGTTCCAGACCTCGCTGCAGTACCCGGGCATCCAGCGTTTCGACGAGTTCTTCGTCGCCGAGCTGCTCGTCGAGGACGGCCGCGTTCAGGGCGTGCTGGCGATCGAGATCGCCACCGGCAAGTTCTTCCTGCTGCGCGCCAAGGCCGTGATCCTGGCCACCGGCGGCGCCGGCCGTGTCTACAGCCAGAACACCAACGCCGGCATCGTCACCGGCGACGGCATGGGCCTGGCCTACCGCCACGGCGTCGCGCTGCGCGACATGGAGTTCGTGCAGTACCACCCGACCGCCCTGCCCGGCAGCGGCATCCTGATCACCGAAGGCTGCCGCGGCGAAGGCGCGATCCTGACGAACAAGGACGGCCACCGCTACCTGCAGGACTACGGCCTGGGCCCGCTGGACCCGTGGCCGCGCCCGAAGGCGATGGAGCTGGGGCCGCGCGACCGGCTGTCGCAGGCCTTCTGGCACGAGGAGCGCAAGGGCAACACCATCGCCACGCGTCACGGCAGCGCCGTCAACCTCGACCTGCGCCACCTGGGCGCGAAGAAGATCCACGAGCGCCTGCCGCTGATCACCGAGGTCGCCAAGACCTTCGCCGGCATCGACCCGGTGCACGAGCCGATCCCGGTGCGCCCGGCGGTGCACTACACGATGGGCGGCATCGCCACCAACGGCCGCACCGAGACCACGCTGGCGGGGCTCTACGCCGCCGGCGAGTGCTCCAGCGTCGGCATCCACGGCGCCAACCGGCTGGGCTCGAACTCGCTGTCGGAGATCGTCGTCTTCGGCCGCGTCGCCGGCGAAGCCGCGGCGCAGTACGTGCGCTCGGCGAGCGCCGCGGCGCCGGCCTCGCTGGAACGCCAGGCCCGGGCCGCGGTCGCACGCCTGGAAGCGCTGCACCAGCACGAACGCGGCGAACGCGTGGCCGTGCTGCGCGACGCGCTCGGCGAGTGCATGGAGAAGAACGTCGGCATCTACCGCGAGGAGGCCGGCCTGGCCGAAGCCTGTTCGACGCTGGCCGAGCTGCGCGCGCGCTGGCGCGCCGGCGTCAGGCTCGACGACCGCAGCCGCGCCTTCAACACCGAGTGGCTGTCGGCGATCGAGCTCGGCTCGATGCTCGAGGTGGCCGAGGCGATGGCGCACTCGGCGCGCGAGCGCAAGGAGTCGCGCGGCGCCCACCAGCGCCTGGACGGCTACACCGAACGCGACGACGAACGTTTCCTCGTGCACACGCTGGCCGAACGCCGCGGCGACGAGGCCCCGGCGATCTCGCACCGCCCCGTCGTCATCACCACCTCGGCGCCGCGCGCGCGCAGCTACGGCGGCGCCGGCACCAAGGCCATCCTGACCTGAGCCCCATGACGGACACGAACCCGACGCCCGCGACCGGGCGCACGATCGAGATCGAATGCCTGCGCTTCGATCCCGAGAAGGACAGCGCCCCGCATTTCCAGAGCTGGCAGGTGCCGTTCGACGACGACACCTCGGTGCTGCAGGGCCTGCAGTACATCAAGGACCACTTCGACGGCAGCCTGACCTTCCGCTGGTCCTGCCGCATGGCGATCTGCGGCAGCTGCGGCAAGATGATCAACGGCGTGCCGCAGCTGTCCTGCCACGCCTTCCTGCGCGACTACTGGCCGAACAAGGTGCGCGTCGAGCCGCTGGCCAACTTCGCCATCGTGCGCGACCTGGTCGTCGACCAGAACGAGTTCCTCGACAAGCTGGAGTCGGTCAAGCCCTGGATCCAGCCCTGCGAGAACCGCAGCGTCGCCGACGGCCCGAGCCGGCAGACGCCGGCGCAGCTGGACCAGTACTACCAGTTCTCGCAGTGCATCAACTGCCTGCTGTGTTACGCCGCCTGCCCGCAGGTGGGGCTCAAGCCCGAGTTCATCGGCCCGGCGGCGCTGGCGCTGATGCACCGCTACAACGCCGACTCGCGCGACCGCGGCTGGGAGGCGCGGGCCGACGTCGCCAACGCCGAGGAAGGCGTCTGGGGCTGCACGCTGGTGGGCTACTGCTCCGAGGTCTGCCCCAAGGGCGTGGACCCGGCGCACGCGATCAACCAGAACAAGGTGAACAGCACGATGGACTACTTCGGCGTGCGCAAGCTGCTCGCGCCCAAGGGAGGCGCCCGATGAGCCGCTACAAGCCCACGCTGAAGACCTACCAGCGCCCGATGGCCGGCTGGTGGACGAAGAACCCGTTCTACGTGCTCTACATGATCCGCGAAGGCAGCGCGGTGCTGCTGGCGGCCTACGCCCTGGTGCTGCTCGTCGGCCTGGCGCGGCTGGCCCAGGGCGAGGCCGAGTACGAGGCCTGGCGCGCGGCGCTGGCCTCGCCGCTGGCGATCGGATTCCACCTCGTCGCCGCGGCGCTGGTCACGTACCACAGCATCACCTGGTTCGGCGTCATGCCCAAGACGGCGCCCAAGCTGCCCTTCCCGGGGCGGCTGGTCACCATCGGCGGCTGGATCACGGCGCTCGTGGTCTCGATCGGCCTCGTCGCCGTCGTCGCGGGGGTGACACGATGAAACGTTCGCACGAACCGATCTTCTGGTCGCTCTTCGGCGCCGGCGGGGTGCTGTCGGCGCTGGTCGGCCCGGCGCTGATCCTGATCACCGGGGTGCTGGCGCCGCTGGCCATCGTGCTGTCGCCCGACGCGCTCAGCTACGCCCATGTGCACGCCTTCGTGCTGCACCCGCTGGGCAAGCTGGCGGTGCTGGCGGTGATCGCGCTGTTCCTGTTCCACGGCTGCCACCGCATGCTGCACAGCCTGCACGACCTGGGCGTGCACGCCGGGCACGGCGCGGCGGTGTTCTTCTACGGCTTCGCCACCGTGGGCAGCCTGGTCTGCGCGGCGCTGCTGTTCGCGATCGGGTTCTGACTCCCCTTCAGGCGCGCCGGCGGACGGGCGGCGGCGCGCCAGGACTGCATCGACCGCCCGCGCGGGAGCCTCGATGGAGTTTCGTCCGATCCGGTCCATCCTGATCGCCAACCGGTCCGAGATCGCGATCCGCGTGATGCGCGCGGCCAGCGAGATGCGCATGCGCACGGTGGCGATCTATTCCCAGCAGGACCGCCAGGCGCTGCACCGCTTCAAGGCCGACGAGAGCTACCTCGTCGGCGAGGGCAAGAAGCCGCTGGAGGCCTACCTCGACGGCGAGGACATCCTGCGCATCGCACGCCGCGCCGGCGTCGACGCCATCCACCCGGGCTACGGCTTCCTGTCGGAGAACCCCGAGTTCGCCGAGCGCGTGATCGCCGCCGGGCTGCAGTGGATCGGGCCCTCGCCCGAGGTGATGCGCACGCTGGGCAACAAGGTCGCCGCGCGCCACGCCGCGGTGGCCGCCGGCGTGCCGGTGATGCCGGCGACACCGCCGCTGCCGCGCGAGGTCGACGAATGCCGCCGCCTGGCCGAGCAGATCGGCTTCCCGGTGATGCTCAAAGCCAGCTGGGGCGGCGGCGGCCGCGGCATGCGGGTCGTCGAGAGCGCGGCCGAGCTGCCGGCGGCGCTGGAGTCGGCGCGCCGCGAGGCGCTGGCCGCCTTCGGCAACGACGAGGTCTATTTCGAGAAGCTGATCCGCCGCGCGCGGCACGTCGAGGTGCAGATCCTCGGCGACCGGCACGGCAACCTCGTGCACCTGCACGAGCGCGACTGCACCGTGCAGCGCCGCAACCAGAAGGTCGTCGAGCGCGCCCCGGCGCCCTACCTCGACGCCGCGGCGCGCGCCGAACTCTGCGACAGCGCGCTGCGCCTGATGCGCTCGGTGGGCTACACGCACGCCGGCACCGTCGAGTTCCTGATGGACGCCGACACCGGCCGCTGCTGGTTCATCGAGGTCAACCCGCGCATCCAGGTCGAGCACACGGTGACCGAGATGATCACCGGCGTGGACATCGTGAAGGCGCAGATCCGCGTCACCGAAGGCGCCTGGATCGGCGTCGGTGACGACGACCCCGCACGCCCGTCGGCCGGCGTGCCGCCGCAGGCGCAGATCCCGCTCAACGGCCACGCGCTGCAGTGCCGCGTGACGACCGAGGACCCCGAGAACGGCTTCCTGCCCGACTACGGCGCGATCGCCGCCTACCGCAGCGCCGCCGGCTTCGGCATCCGCCTGGACGCCGGCACGGCCTACGGCGGCGCCGTCATCACGCCTTACTACGACTCGCTGCTGGTCAAGGTGACGGCCTGGGCGCCGACCGCCGGCGAGACCATCCAGCGCATGGACCGCGCGCTGCGCGAGTTCCGCGTGCGCGGGCTGGCGACCAATCTGCAGTTCCTCGAGAACGTCATCAACCACCCGAAGTTCGCGTCGGGCGACGTGACGACGCGTTTCATCGAGCAGACGCCCGAGCTGCTGGCTTTCGCCGCGCGCCGCGACCGCGCGACCAAGCTGCTGCGGTTCCTCGGCGAGGTCACGGTCGACGGCAACCCCGAGGTGCGCGGCCGCACGCTGCCGCCGCTGCCGCTGCCCAAGCCGGTGCTGCCGCGCGTCGACGACGAGACGCCGCCGCCTGCGGGCACGCGCCAGCGGCTGCAGCAGCTGGGCGCCAAGGGCTTCGCCGACTGGATGCTGGCGCAGAAACGTGTGCTGATGACCGACACGACGATGCGCGACGCGCACCAGTCGCTGCTGGCCACGCGCATGCGCACCGCCGACATGCTGCCGATCGCGCCGTACTACGCCCGTGAACTCCACAGCCTCTTCTCGCTGGAGTGCTGGGGCGGCGCGACCTTCGACGTCGCGATGCGTTTCCTGAAGGAAGACCCCTGGGAACGCCTGGCGGCGCTGCGCACGCGCGTGCCCAACGTCCTGTTCCAGATGCTGCTGCGCGGCTCCAACGCGGTCGGCTACACGAACTACGCCGACAACGTCGTGCAGCAGTTCGTGCGCACCGCGGCGAAGGAAGGCACCGACCTGTTCCGCGTCTTCGACTCGCTGAACTGGGTCGAGAACATGCGTGTCGCGATCGACGCCGTGCTCGACACCGGCGCCCTCTGCGAAGGCGCGATCTGCTACACGGGCGACCTGTTCGACGGCTCGCGCGGCAAGTACGACCTGACCTACTACGTCAAGACCGCGCGCGAGCTGCAGAAGGCCGGCGTGCACGTGCTGGGCATCAAGGACATGGCCGGCATCTGCCGGCCGCGCGCCGCCGCCGCACTCGTCAAGGCGATCAAGGAGGAGACCGGGCTGCCGGTGCACTTCCACACCCACGACACCAGCGGCGCCGCCGCGGCCTCGGTGCTGGCGGCGATCGACGCCGGCTGCGACGCGGTCGACGGAGCGCTCGACGCGATGAGCGGGCTGACCTCGCAGCCCAACCTGTCCTCGATCGCCGCGGCGCTGGCCGGCACCGAACGCGACCCCGGCCTGCCGCAGGAGGCGCTGCACGCCGCGTCGATGTACTGGGAGGGCGTGCGCCGCTTCTACGCGCCGTTCGAGTCCGAGATCCGCTCCGGCACCGCCGACGTCTACCGCCACGAGATGCCCGGCGGCCAGTACACCAACCTGCGCGAGCAGGCCCGTGCGATGGGCCTGGCGCACCGCTGGACCGAAGTGTCGCAGGCCTACGCCGACGTCAACCGGCTGTTCGGCGACATCGTCAAGGTCACGCCCACGTCCAAGGTCGTCGGCGACATGGCGCTGATGATGGTCGCCCAGGACCTGACGCCGGCCGACGTCGCCGACCCGGCACGCGAGATCGCCTTCCCCGAGTCGGTGGTCTCGCTGTTGCGCGGCGAGCTCGGTTTCCCGCCCGACGGGTTCCCCGAGGCGCTGTCGCGCAAGGTGCTGAAGCTGGCGCCCGAGGCCTCACCGCCGGCGCCCTACCGCCCCGGCGACCGCATCCCGCCGGTGGACCTGGCTGCCGCGCGCGAAAAGGCCGAGCGCGAATGCGGCACCAAGCTCGACGAGCGCGGCCTGGCCTCCTGGCTGATGTACCCGAAGGTGGCGCGCGAGTACCACGAGCACCTGCGCCGCTACGGCGACGTCTCGATGCTGCCGACGCCGGTGTTCTTCTACGGCCCGCAGCCGCAGCAGGAGATCGCCGTCGAGATCGACCCGGGCAAGTCGCTGCTGGTGATGCTGCAGAGCGTCGCCGCCGACGGCGACACGGCGCACAAGGTGCAGTTCGAACTCAACGGTCAGGCGCGCACGGTGCGTGTGCCGCGCGCCGGCGTGCAGGCCGCCGCGGCGCGGCCGATGGCCGAACCGGGCAACCCCTGGCAGGTGGCGGCGCCGATGCCCGGCGCCATCGTCAGCGTCGCCGTCGCCCCGGGCCAGCACGTGGCCGCCGGCGACACCCTGCTGGCGCTGGAGGCGATGAAGATGGAGACCCACGTGGCCGCCGACCGCGAGGCGGTCGTCGAGGCGGTGCACGTCAGGCCAGGCGAGCGTGTGCAGGCCAAGGAACTCTTGATCGTACTGCGGCCGGTGGGCTGATCCACCGGCCGCCGAGCGTGTCGTGGCGGCTCGGGCAGGGGACTGGACGAGCGGACGGCGTTGCGCAGAATGGCCGCAGAGGCTGGCAGCCGCCGGCCATCCGAAAGGTGTGGGCATGTCCGCGACGAAATACGTCTACCTGTTCGGCTCCCGTGTCACCGAAGGTGCGGCCGGAATGAAGAACCTGCTCGGCGGCAAGGGCGCCAACCTCGCGGAGATGTGCCGCCTGGGCATCCCGGTGCCGCCCGGCCTGACGATCAGCACGCAGGCCTGCACCGCCTACACGACGCTGGGCCGTGACCGTGTGCTGGAGATGATCCGCGACGAGGTGCTCGCCGGCATCGGCTCGATCGAGGCCGAGATGGGCAAACGTTTCGGCGACGCCGCCGACCCGCTGCTGCTGTCGGTGCGTTCGGGCGCGCGCGCGTCGATGCCCGGCATGATGGACACCATCCTCAACCTCGGCCTCAACGACGAAGCCGTCGACGGCCTGGCGCGCAAGGCCGGCAACGAACGTTTCGCCTGGGACTCCTACCGTCGCTTCGTGCAGATGTACGGCGACGTGGTGATGGGCCTCAAACCCGTGTCCAAGGAGGAGCACGACCCCTTCGAGGTCGTCATCGACATGGTCAAGGAGGCCCGCGGCGTGCAGCTCGACACCGAGCTCGACGCCTCGGACCTGAAGGAGCTGGTCGCGCGCTTCAAGGCGCTGATCCGCGCGCGCATCGGCCGCGAGTTCCCGACCGACCCCTGGGAACAGCTCTGGGGCGCGATCGTCGCCGTCTTCGACAGCTGGAACAACGACCGGGCGCGCGTCTACCGCGAACTGAACGACATCCCCGAGTCCTGGGGCACGGCGGTCAACGTGCAGGCCATGGTCTTCGGCAACCTGGGAGACCACAGCGCCACCGGCGTCGCCTTCACGCGTGACGCCGGCACCGGCGAGGACCTGTTCAACGGCGAGTTCCTGGTCAACGCGCAGGGCGAGGACGTCGTCGCCGGCATCCGCACGCCGCAGCAGGTGTCGCTGGTCGGCTCGCGGCGCTGGGCCGAACTGGCCCTCGTGCCCGAGGCCGAACGTGCCGAGAAGTACCCGTCGCTCGAGGAGCTGATGCCCGATCTGTACCGCCAGCTCATCGAGGCCGAGACCACGCTGGAGAACCATTTCCGCGACATGCAGGACCTGGAGTTCACGATCCAGGAAGGCCGGCTGTGGATGCTGCAGACACGCAACGGCAAACGCACCGGCGCGGCGATGGTGCGCATCGCGATGGAGATGCTCGAGCAGGGCATGATCGACGAGAAGACGGCGCTCGAGCGGGTCGCGCCCGACCGCCTGAACGAGCTGCTGCACCCGATCTTCGACCCGCGGGCGCTGGCCGCGGCGGCGCCGCTGGCGCGCGGCCTGCCGGCATCGCCCGGCGCGGCGACCGGCCAGATCGTCTTCTTCGCCGACGAAGCCGAGGCCTGGGCCCAGCGCGGCCGCGAGGTGATCCTCGTGCGCCAGGAGACCTCGCCCGAGGACCTGCGCGGCATGAGCGTCGCCAAGGGCATCCTGACCGCACGCGGCGGCATGACCTCGCACGCGGCCGTCGTCGCACGCGGCATGGGCAAGTGCTGCGTCAGCGGCTGCGGCGCGGTGCACGTCGACCTGAAGGCGCGCACGATGACCATCGACGGCACGGTCTACGCCGAAGGCGAGTGGATCTCGCTGAACGGCTCCACCGGCGAGGTCTACGCGGGGCGCATCGCCACGCGCGACGCCGAGCTGTCGGGCGACTTCGGCAAGCTGATGGCGCTGACCGACCAGTACCGCCGGCTGGAGATCCGCACCAACGCCGACACGCCGGAGGAAGCCGCCGTGGCGCGCAAGTTCGGCGCCACCGGCATCGGCCTGTGCCGCACCGAGCACATGTTCTTCGAGGGCGACCGCATCCTCGCGGTGCGCGAGATGATCCTCGCCGACGACGAAGCCGGCCGCCGCAAGGCGCTGTCCAAGCTGCTGCCGATGCAGCGCGGCGACTTCGAAGGCCTGTTCCGCGAGATGGACGGGCTGCCGGTGACGATCCGCCTGCTCGACCCGCCGCTGCACGAGTTCGTGCCGCACGACGACGCCGGCCAGCTGGCGATGGCGCGCGACATGGGGGTCTCGCTGGGCCGCATCAAGCTGCGGGTCGAGCAGCTGCACGAGTTCAACCCCATGCTCGGCCACCGCGGCTGTCGCCTGGGCATCAGCTTCCCGGAGATCACCGAGATGCAGGCGCGCGCGATCTTCGAGGCCGCGCTCAACGCCAAGGCGCGCGGCACGGCGGTGGTGCCCGAGATCATGGTGCCGCTGGTCGGCACGATCCGCGAGCTCGACCAGCAGGCCGCCGTGATCCGCCGCGTCGCCGAGCAGGTGTTCGCCGAACGCGGCGAGACGCTGCACTGGATGCTGGGCACGATGATCGAGACGCCGCGCGCGGCGCTCGTGGCCGACAGCATCGCCAGGAGCGCCGAGTTCTTCTCCTTCGGCACCAACGACCTGACGCAGATGACGATGGGCTTCTCGCGCGACGACGCGGGCAGCTTCCTGCCGCGCTACCTGAAGCTCGGGCTCTACGAGCACGACCCCTTCCGCTCGATCGACCAGAAGGGCGTGGGCCAGCTCGTCGAGATGGCGGTGGCCAAGGGGCGCGCGACGCGGCCGGACATCGAGCTGGGCGTCTGCGGCGAACACGGCGGCGACCCGGCCTCGATCGCCTTCTTCCACCGTGCCGGGCTGCGCTACGTGAGCTGCTCGCCGTTCCGCGTGCCGATCGCGCGGCTGGCCGCGGCCCAGGCGGCGATCGTGTCATGAGCTGATCGTCGGGATCAGGTCCGACCCGTAGAATCTTTCGCATCCTTACGCGACGGCTTCGGGTCGTCGGTCGCACGGCATGTCGTACCTTCCGAGACACCGCGGCGTCCTGCCCGGTCTGCTGGCCCTCGTCGCGTCGACCTCCCCGGTGCTGGCGGCCGCCGACGGTCCGCTCTGGGCCTACCGCGTGCGCCAGGGCGACACGCTGATCGCGCTGCAGGCGCAACTGCTGCGCCCCGGCATCGGCTGGCAGGCGCTGCAGCAGCGCAACCAGGTGGCCGACCCCCGCCGCCTGCCGATCGGCCAGACGCTGCAGATCCCCGTGGCCTGGCTGCGTTCGCGGCCCGTCGAGGCCGAGGTGCTGTTCGTGCACGGCGAGGTCGAGCTGCGCCGCCACGGCGAGGCGCCGCGGCCGCTGGCCTCGGGCGAGCGTGTCGCCGACGGCGACGAGATCGTCACCGGGCCGCGTTCGTCGTCCACGGTGCTGCGTTTCGACGACGGCTCGCGCCTGCTCGTCGAGCCTGCGAGCCGGCTGCGCATCGAGGCGCTGATCCGCCGCGGCGCCAGCGCCTACCGCGAGTCGCGGCTGCGGCTGGACGGCGGCGCCGAAGCCAGCGTGCAGACCCAGCCGCCGGCCCCGCCGCAGCCGCGCCTGCAGATCCGCACCCCGGTCGTGAATCTGGCGGTGCGCGGCACCGAGTTCCGCGCCCGCAGCGACGACAGCGGCACCCGGCTGGAAGTGCTGCAGGGCCGCGTCGCCGCCGGTGCACGCCCGGTGGCCTCCGGGCTGGGTGTCGTCGCCACCCGCAGCGGCGTGCAGCGCGCAGCGCCGCTGTTGCCGGCACCGGCGCTGCAGGCGCCGGCCGCGCCGATGGAACGGCTGCCGCTGGCGTTCTCCTGGCCCCCCCTGCCCGGCGCGGCCGCCTACCGCGCCCAGGTGCTGGACGCCGACGGCGACACCCGGTTGCGCCTGGACGGCCGCTTCGACGCCCCGGCCGCCGACTGGCCCGACGAACTGCCGGACGGCCGCTACCTGCTGCGTGTGCGCGCCATCGGCGCCGACGGCCTGGAAGGTCTGGACGCTCGCGCCGTGATCGAGCTGAAGGCCCGGCCCGAGCCGCCGATGCCGATGCTGCCGACACCCGGCGCACGCGTGGACGCCGGCCGCGTCCTGCTGCGCTGGACGCGCCATCCCGAGGCCGGGCACTACCGCCTGCAGATCGCGGCCACCGCAGACTTCGCCACGCCGCTCGTCGACCGGGAAGTGACGGCCACCGAGGCCGAGGCCGAGCTCGCACCGGGCGACTACGTCTGGCGGCTGCGCAGCGTGCGTGCCGGCGGCGACGCCGGCCCCTGGGGCGAGGCGCTGCCGCTGCAGGTCGTCGAGCCGCCGCCGGCCGAACCACCGAAGGCCGAGGCCGGGTCCGACCGTGTCTCGCTCGCCTGGGCCGCCTCGCCGCGCCCGGGCGTGCACTACGAGATCCAGGTCGCGCGCGACGCCGGCTTCGCCGAACCGGTGGCCGAAGGCCGCGCCGACACGCCGGCCTGGAGCTTCGAGCCCCCGGGCGCCGGGCTGTACCACGTGCGCGTACGCACCGTCGGTGCCGATGGGCAGCCCGGCGGCTGGGGCGCCGCGCAGCAGTTCGAAGTCCCTGGTGCCTGGCGCTGGTGGTGGTTGTTGCCGGCGCTGTTGTGGCTGCTCTGAGCCCTGATCCACGCCGCTGGAGCATCCCCGCCGCAGGCCTGGCCGCCGCCCTGGTGGTGGCGCTGACGCCGCTGCAGTCCTGGTGGTCGCGGCCCCTGGAAGACTGGGCTCAGCGCAGCGCGACACCCTCGGACGCACCTGCCGGCGTGCTGGTCGTCGACGCCGACGACCGATCGATCGAGGAACTCAAGGGCAACGGCGCCTGGCCCTACTCGCGCGACACGCACGCGCTGCTGATCGACGGCCTGCGCCGGCACGGCGCACGCGCCGTGGTGCTGCAGCTGCTGCTGGCCGAGCGCCGCGACACCGTCGACGGCCGCCCGGTGAGCGGCCCGGCCACCGACGGCCGCAGGCTCGACGATCGCCGGCTGGCCGCTGCCATCGGAGCCGGCGGTGCGCCGGTCGTGCTGGCCGCCGCCGGCATCGAGGCCATGGCGCCATCGCCGGCCATCGACGCGGAGACCGCCGCCCAGCGCTGGCGCGAGCTGCTGCTGCCCGCCGGCTCGGTGCAGCCCGACAACCCGGCGGCGCTGCGGCTGGGGGTCGTGACGACGCCGCTGGACGAAGACGGCGTGCTGCGCCACGTGCCGCTGTGGCATGCCGCGGGCAGCCAGCGCCTGCCGGGCATCTCGCTGGCGGCGCTGATCGCCGCAGGCGGCCGGGTCGACTCCCGCTGGCCGGTCGACGCCCAGGGCCGCGTCCAGCCGCTGCTGGGGCCGCCGGGCCGCGTGCCGCGCCTGTCCTACCGCGACGCCTGGATGCTGGCGACGGCCGGCCCCGACGCCCTGCCGCGCGGCCATGAGCTGGCCGAGGCCGTGCGCGGCCGCGTCGTCTTCGTCGGCAGCAGCGCGCTGCTGGCCGGGCGCACGATGACGGTGGCCGGCCAGGCCGACGCCACCGAGATCGCGGCGCAGACCTACACCGCCCTGCGCGACGGCCAGCTCGTGCGGCCCGCGCCCGTGGCGCTGCAGGCGGCCCTGCTGCTGCTGGCGCTGCTGCCGGCGCTGGCGGCCGCGACGACGCGCCTGGGAATGCGCGTTCTGCTGGCGGGCTCGGTGCTGGTCGTGCTGGCGCTGCTGGCCGCCGCCGCGGCGGTGATGCACGCGGCCGCGACGAGCCTGCCGCTGGCAGCCCCGCTGGCGGCAGTGGCGGCCGCGCTGGTCGCGCTGCTGGTGCAGCAGCGGCGCGAGCAGTCCGAGTGCGAGCGCCGCCTGGCGCTCGAACGCGAGGTCGCCGCACGTTCCAGCGCCGCCAAGTCGGCGTTCCTGGCCACCGTCAGCCACGAGATCCGCACGCCGCTGAACGCGGTGCTCGGCGTTGCCGACCTGATGGCCGGCACGGTGATGTCGGCCGAGCAGCGCCGCCACGTCGAGGTCTTCCGCCACGCCGGGCAGACGCTGGCCGCGCTGATCGACGACCTGCTGGATCTGGGCAAAGTCGAGGCGGGGCGCCTGGAGCTGGCGGCGGAGCCCTTCGTGCTGCGGGCGTCGATCGCCTCGGTCGACGGCCTGCTGCGCCCGCGCGCCGAACACAAGGGGCTGCGTTTCGTCGTCGAACTGGCGGATGACCTGCCGGACGGCGTGATCGGCGACCGACGCCGCATCGAACAGGCGCTGACCAACCTGGTCGGCAACGCGATCAAGTTCACCCCTCGGGGCGAGATCGCTCTGCGCGTCTCGCGCACCGCGGCCGGACGCATCGCGTTCGTGGTGAGCGACACCGGCATCGGCATCACGCCCGATCAGCAGCGGCTGGTGTTCGAGCCCTTCGTGCAGGCCGACGAACGCATCTCGCGCGACTACGGCGGCACCGGGCTGGGCCTGGCGATCACGCGGGCGATGGCGCGGCAGATGGGCGGCGAGGTCTCGTTGAGCAGCCAGCCGGGCCTGGGCTCGACCTTCACGCTCGAACTGCCGCTGGCAGCGCAAGACATCCCGGATGCCGCGCCCGCCGGGCCGCCACCGCGGGCGCCCGCCGAGGCTGGGCCGCCGCAGCTGCAGCAGGTGCTGCTGGCCGAGGACAACGAACTCAACGTCTACATCGTCAGCGCCATGCTGGAGGGGCACGTCGGCCGCCTGGAGGTCGCCAACGACGGCCGCGAGGCGCTCGAACGCCTGCGCACGCAGCACTACGACCTGGTCTTCATGGACGTCCAGATGCCGGTGCTGGACGGCCTGTCGGCCACGCGCGAGCTGCGCCGGCGCGAAGCCGAGCAGGGGCTGCCGCGCACGCCGGTGGTGGCGCTCACGGCCAACGCCTATGACGAGGACGTGCGCGACAGCCGCGAAGCCGGCTGCGACGCGCACCTGGCCAAACCCGTGTCGCGCGCCGCGCTGCTGGAGGCGCTGCAGCGTTGGGGCACGCAGCGGCCCGGCTGAGCGCCGAAAGGCCTAAAGGTGCATTCCTGAAGTTGCTTTGCGACTTGACGCGCGTTAATATGCTCGCGTCATACACCTTAGTGCCGACCATGAGCTTCCCCTGCCCCTCCGTCCTGGACCTGCGCGGCGTCGCGCCGGCCGAGCGTCACGCCCTCGTCTTCGGCCGCCTGGCCGAGCTGGCCGCCGGCTCCTGCGGCTCGGAAGGCCGCTGCGGCGGCTGAGCGCCCGATGACCTTCGTCGTCACCGAAGCCTGCATCCGCTGCAAGTACACCGACTGCGTCGACGTCTGCCCAACCGACGCCTTCCGCGAAGGCCCGAACTTCCTCGCCATCGACCCCGAGGACTGCATCGACTGCGCGCTCTGCGTGCCCGAGTGCCCGGTGCAGGCGATCTACGCCGACGCCGACGTGCCCGGCGACCAGCAGGACTTCGTGGCGCTGAACGCCGAGCTGGCGCGCGCCTGGCCGGCGATCACGCGCTCGCACGCCGCGCTGCCCGACGCCGAGGCCTGGGCCCCGGTGAAGTTCAAGCGCACCGAGCTGAAGCGCTGAGCGCTTCTCCCCGTTCCCCCCGGCCGGCGCGGCGACGCGGCGGCACCCCGGAGTGCCCGTGACCAAGCTGCCCGATGCCCGCGTGATCCCGATCCGCCCCGTGGCCGCCGCCGCCGGGGCGCCGGAAGTCGTCTCGCTCTACCAGAAGCGCCAGCCGATCTACGCGCGCGCCGTCAGCGGCCGCTACGCCACCTGGCGCTGGGTCTTCGTCTGGCTGACCCAGCTCTTCTTCTACGGCCTGCCCTGGCTGCAGACCGGCGGCCGCCAGGCGGTGCTGTTCGACCTGGACGCGCAGCGTTTCTACCTCTTCGACCTGGTGCTCGTGCCGCAGGACCTGATCTTCCTGGCCGCGCTGCTGGTGCTGTCGGCGCTGGCGCTGTTCTTCTTCACCGCGGTCGCCGGGCGGCTGTGGTGCGGCTACGCCTGCCCGCAGACGGTCTACACCTCGATCTTCATGTGGATCGAGCGCCAGTTCGAAGGCGACCGCCTGGCGCGGATGCGCCTGGACCGTGCCCCCTGGAGCGCCGCCAAGGTCGCCCGCCGCAGCGGCAAGATCGCCGCGTGGACCGTGTTCAGCCTGTTGACCGGCCTGACCTTCGTCGGCTGGTTCACGCCGATCCGCGAGTTCGTGCCGGCCACGCTGCAGGGCGACATCGGCGGCTGGAGCGCCTTCTGGGCGCTGTTCTACGGCGCCTTCACCTACGGCAACGCCGGCCTGCTGCGCGAGCAGATGTGCAAGTACATCTGCCCCTACGCGCGTTTCCAGAGCGCGATGATCGACCGCGACTCGCTGGTCATCGCCTACGACAGCGGCCGCGGCGAACCGCGCGGCGCACGTTCGAAGAAAGCCGACGCCGGCGCGCTGGGCCTGGGCGCCTGCGTCGACTGCACGCTGTGCGTGCAGGTCTGCCCGACCGGCATCGACATCCGCCACGGCCTGCAGAACGAGTGCATCGGCTGCGCCGCCTGCATCGACGCCTGCGACGGCGTGATGGACAAACTCGGCTACCCACGCGGGCTGATCCGCTACTCGACCGAGAACGCGGTGGCCGGCGGCTGGAGCCGGCGCGAGACGCTGCGCCGCGTGCTGCGCCCGCGGGTGCTGATCTACGGCGCGCTGCTCGCGGCGCTGACGCTGGCCTTCGCCGCCAGCCTGGCGCTGCGCAGCCCCTTCCAGTTCGACGTGCTGAAGGACCGCAGCACGCTGGCGCGCCTGGTCGACGAGGGCGCGATCGAGAACGTCTACCGGCTGCAGGTGACCAACCGCAGCGAGCACCCGAAGCAGCTGGCCGTCACCGCCGAAGGCCCGGCCGGGCTGGTGGTCGACGCGCCGACCATCGCCGTCGACGCTGCCGGCGCGGCCCAGGTCGTCGTGCGGCTGCGCCTGCCGGCCGAAGCCGCAGCGCCGCTGGCCGGGCAGTCGGTGCCGGTGACCTTCGTGCTGAGCGAGGCCGCGCACGACGGCGAACCGGCGCTGTCGCGGCGCGAGAAGTCGACCTTCCTCGTGCCGCGCTGAGGCGCGCCCGTCAGGCCAGCGCGCGGCCGATCAGGATGCGCTGCACGTCGCTCGTGCCTTCGTAGATCTGGCAGACGCGCACGTCGCGGTAGAGGCGCTCGACCGGGAAGTCGTTGACGTAGCCGTAGCCGCCGAAGGTCTGGATCGCGGTGCTGCAGACACGCTCGGCCATCTCGCTGGCGAAGAGCTTGGCCATCGCCGCCTCCTTCAGGCAGGGCAGCCCAGCATCCTTCAGCGCCGCGGCATGGTGCACGAGCTGGCGCGCGGCCTCGATCTGCGTCGCCGCGTCGGCGAGGCGGAACTGCACCGCCTGGTGCTCGAAGATCGGCTTGCCGAAGGCGACACGCTCCTTGGCGTAGGCGGTGGCCGCCTCCAGCGCCGCACGCGCCATGCCGACACACTGCGAGGCGATGCCGATGCGCCCGCCTTCCAGCCCCGACAGCGCGACCTTCAGGCCCTCGCCTTCGGCGCCGATGCGGTTCGCGGCCGGCACGCGGCAGCCTTCGAAGACGATCTGCGCGGTGTCGCTGGCGTGCTGGCCCATCTTGTCCTCGAGCCGGGCGACGACGTAGCCCGGCGTCGAGGTCGGCACGAGGAAGGCGCTGAAGCCCTTCTTGCCGGCGTCCTTGTCGGTGACGGCGATGACGATCGCGACGTCGCCGTTCTTGCCGCTGGTGATGAACTGCTTGACGCCGTCGATGACGTAGTCGTCGCCGTCGCGGCGCGCCGTGGTCTTCAGCCCCGAGGCCTCGGAGCCGACCTGCGGCTCGGTCAGGCAGAAGGCGCCGAGCATCGTGCCGCGCGCCAGCGGGCGCAGCCACTGCGCCTTCTGCGCCTCGTCGCCCCAGGCCATCAGGATGCTGCAGACGGGGCAGTTGTTGACGCTGACGATGGTGCTGGTGGCGCCGCAGCCGGCGGCGATCTCCTCCAGGATCAGCGACAGCGCCAGGTAGTCGAGCCCGGCGCCGTCGTACTCGGCGGGCACCGCCACGCCATAGCAGCCGAGTTCGGCGAGCCCGGCCAGTGCCTCGCGCGGGAAGGTGTGGGCGCGGTCCCATTCGGCCGCGTGCGGCGCGATGCGGTCCTGCACGTAGGCGCGCACCGCGTCCTGCACCGCGCGGTGGTCGTCGTCGAGGATCATCGGGTCTCCGGTCTGGTGTCGAACGGCCAGCCTAGCCCAGGCCTGACGTGCGCGGCATCCGGATTCAGCCCAGCAGCGCGGCCAGCCGGCGCGTGTTCTCGGCGCAGACGGCGCGGAACCCGGCGCTGATGCGCTCGTCGGCCGCGGCACGCTGCCAGAAGGCCAGCGCCACCGGCGCCGCCGCCTGCCAGGCGGCGGCGTCCTGCGGCAGCGGCAGCTCGGGCCGGTACTCGCGCGGCGGCAGTTCCACGCCGCGGGCCGGCGCGTAGAGCATCGGCAGCATGTCGTAGACCGGCGCGATGCGAAGCGGCACAGCGCCCTCTCCAGGCCGGAACGACAGGTTGCCGTCGTGCATGTCGGTGTTGGCCAGCAGCCGGCCGAACTGCCACAGCCGTGCCAGCGCCTCGGCGTCCTGCGCGGCCAGCCAGCCGCGCGCCGCCAGCGCCCGCCCGGCCTCGGCCCAGGAGCGCCCCGCGAGGCCGAAACACTCGCCGTTCAGCGCGCCCCAGGACAGCAGCCCCGAGCGGCCCAGCGCGCCGTGGCGGTCGAACCGTTCGACTTCCAGGAAGGTCCGCCCGCCGGCCTGCACGATGCGCGAGACGGCCGCCGGCAGGCCCAGCGCCGGCAGCACGCCGCCGGCGAGGTGTTCGCAGACCAGCAGGTCGGCCCATCGCCGTGTGCCGGGCGAATCGTCCGAGCCGCTGAACTTGACGAGAACCGCCTGCGGCCGACCGTCTGCGCCGTCGCGCCAGGCCGTGAACTTGGGGAACTCGCCCCCGGCCGAAGAGCCCGGCAGGCCAGCGGCCATCGCGGCGTCGGCCTGCGCGGGATAGGCCTGCGCCAGCGCCGCCTCGCGCAGCGGCGCCTCGGCCTCGCCGGCACGCACCGCGCGCACGCGCTGCAGCCAGCGCCGGCAGGCCGCTTCGCCGACGATCAGGTCGCCGGGTGCGTCCTCGCCGAGCAGCGACAGCGCGTGCAGCGTGTCGTCGTCGCTCCAGGCCGCCGGGTCCTCGGCCACCTGCAGCGTGGCCGCGTGGTGGCGCGCGAAGGCGCGGCCGAGGAAGCCTTGCGGCCGCAAGTCCTGCAGCGGGTACGGCAGGCCGTCGAACCAGCCGTCGCGGGCGGCCTCGTCCAGCGGCCAGCCCAGCGGCTGCAGCATCTCCAGTGCCGAGCCGTCGGGCGCCGTCAGGTGCAGCCAGGCGATCTGCTGCGGCGTGCCCTCGGCGTCGACGCGGTAGACCGGCAGCGGCGCCGCCTGCCCGCGCAGCGCCCGGCGCGCGGCGTACTGGGTGCGGCGCGCGGCACCACGCACGACGAGCTCGTCGCCCGCGGCGCGCACGGCCCGCATCAGCGTCGCGCGGCTGATGCCCAGCTGTTCGGCGAGCGCGCCGGCCGCTTGCCGGCCGCGGCGCCGCAGGAAGTCGACGATCGGGAGCACGATGAAACGATCCTCGTCGCCATCAAATCTTTTGGCGACAAGGCATTAGAGCACTTCACGGGCCCCGCGTGAAACGATTTATGAAACGATCAACCGATCAGGTAATAAGCCGCCGTCGAACCGCGCCGTGCCTTGGCCTTGGCCAGTTCATCGCGCGCGACGACGCGGCAGTGCACCTCGTCGGGGCCGTCGAAGAAACGCATCGCACGCCCCCAGCTGAACATCTGCGCCAGCGGCGTGTCGGGCGTCAGGCCCATCGCGCCGAAGACCTGGATCGCGCGGTCCAGCACGCGCTGGTGCAGCTGCGCGGCGACGAGCTTGATCGCCGAGACGTCGATGCGCGCCGCCTGGTTGCCGGCGCGGTCCATCTTGGCGGCGGCGCGCAGCACCAGCAGCCGCGCCTGGTCGACCTCGACACGCGAATGCGCGATCCAGTCCTGGATGTTGGCGAAGTCGGCCAGATGGCGGCCGAAGGCGCGGCGCTCCAGCGCGCGCTCGCACATCATCTCGATGGCCAGCTCGCACTGGCCGATCGTGCGCATGCAGTGGTGCACACGCCCCGGGCCCAGGCGCGCCTGGGCGAGCGCGAAGCCGCTGCCCTCTTCGCCCAGCAGGTTGGCGACCGGCACGCGCACGTCGCGGTAGACGATCTCGCAATGGCCGTCGGGCGCGAGGTGCGACAGCACCGCGACGTTGCGCACCACCTGCACGCCCGGCGTGTCCAGCGGCACGAGGATCATCGAGTGGCGGCGGTGGCGGTCGGCGTCGGGGCGCTCGTCGGTGACGCCCATCACGACGGCGACCTTGCAGTTCGGGTGCGCGGCGCCGGTGGAGAACCACTTGCGGCCGTTGACGACGTAATGCTCGCCGTCGCGGCGGATCGTGGTCTCGATGTTGGTGGCGTCGGAGCTGGCGACGTCGGGCTCGGTCATCGAAAAACACGAGCGGATCTCGCCGGCCAGCAGCGGTTTCAGCCAGCGCTCGTGCTGCTCCGGCGTGGCGAACAGGTGCAGCAGCTCCATGTTGCCGGTGTCCGGCGCGTTGCAGTTGAAGACCTCCGAGGCCCAGCCGATGCGGCCCATCAGCTCGGCCAGCGGCGCGTACTCCAGGTTGCTGAGCGCGGTGCCGGGCTCGTCGGCCTTGAGCCCCGGCAGGAAGAGGTTCCACAGGCCGAGCTCGCGAGCGCGCGCCTTCAGCGGCTCGACGACCTCGGTCGGGTAGCGGCCTTCGTCGGCGATGCGGTGCCAGTCGCGGTTGCGTGGCAGCACCTCCTCGTCGAGGAAGCGGCGCAGCGTGCGCTGCATCTCCAGGTTCTCGGGGCTGTATTCGAAGTCCATCGTGGTGCTCTCTCGGGGGTCAGCGCGCCGGCCAGGCGGCCAGCGCGGCGGCGAGCGTCGTCGCCGTCGGGGGTTCGGGGGTTCGCGCCGCGGTGCGCGAGAAACGCGGCGCCGGCGCCGGCTGCATCACGCCGCCGGCCTCCAGCCAGTTGCCGCGTGCGGCGTTGTGCGAGTGATGCGGCGCCTCGTCCCAGTCGAGCACCGGGGCGAAGCAGGCGTCCGTGCCTTCGAGCAGCGCACACCACTCGGCGCGCGTGCGGGTGCGGAAGACGGCGGCCAGCCGGTCCTTCAGCTCGGGCCAGCGCCCGGCGTCGAGCTGGGCGTCGAAGGCCGGGTCGTCGAGCCCGGCGCGGCGGCGCAGCTCGGCGTAGAACTGCGGTTCGATCGCGCCGACGGCGATCGGCTTGCCGTCGGCACAGTCGTAGCAGGCGTAGAAGTGCGCGCCGCCGTCGAGCATGTTCTCGCCGCGCGGGCGCGACCACAGGCCTTGCGCCTTCCAGCCGACCATGAAGGCCGACAGCAGCGCCGCGCCGTCGCACATCGCGGCGTCGACGACCTGGCCGCGGCCCGAGCCGCGCGCTTCCAGGAGCGCCGCGAGCAGGCCGACGACGAGCAGCATCGCGCCGCCGCCGAAGTCGCCGAGGTAGTTGGCCGGCGGCACCGGCGGCCGGCCGGGCACGCCGATGGCGGCCAGCGCGCCGCTGATCGCGATGTAATCGATGTCGTGGCCGGCGGCCTGCGCCAGCGGGCCGTCCTGGCCCCAGCCGGTCATGCGGCCGTAGACCAGCGAGGGCCGGCGCGCCAGCACCACGTCCGGCCCCAGGCCCAGGCGCTCCATCACGCCGGGGCGGAAACCTTCGATCAGCAGGTCGGCACGGGCCGCCAGCGCCAGCGCGGCGGCGGCGCCGTCGGGGTCGCGCAGGTCCAGCGCCAGCGCCGCGCGGCTGCGGGTCGTGACGTCGCGCGGGTCGGGCTCGACACCCGGGCGCGTGATGCGCAGCACCTCGGCGCCCAGGTCGGCCAGCAGCATCGCGGCGAACGGCGCCGGGCCCAGGCCGGCGAACTCGATCACACGCAGGCCGGCGAGCGGGCCGCTCACAAGCGCTCCACGATGGTGACGTTGGCCAGCCCGCCGCCTTCGCACATCGTCTGCAGCCCCCAGCGCCCGCCACGGCGGCGCAGCGTGTGCACCAGCGTCGCCATCAGCCGCGTGCCCGAGGCGCCCAGCGGGTGGCCGAGCGCGATCGCGCCGCCGTGCACGTTGAGCCGCGCCGGGTCGGCGCCGGTGGCCTGCAGCCAGGCCAGCGGCACCGAGGCGAAGGCCTCGTTGACCTCGAAGCAGTCGATGTCGGCCAGCGCCAGCCCGGCCTTCTGCAGCGCCGCGGCGGTGGCCGGGATCGGCGCCTCCAGCATGATCACCGGGTCGTGGCCGATGACCGTCATCGTGTGGATGCGCGCCAGCGGCGCCAGCCCCAGCGCCCGCAGGCCACGTTCGTTGACGACGAGCACGCCGCTGGCACCGTCGGCGATCTGGCTGGCGTTGGCGGCGGTGATGCTGCCGCCTTCGCGCAGCAGGCGTACGCCGGCGATGCTCTCGGCGCTGGCGTCGGCGCGGATGCCTTCGTCATGCGCCAGCGGCTCGGCCTCGGTCGTGCCGTCGGCGCGGCGCACGGCCAGCGGCAGGATCTCGGCGGCGAAGGCGCCGTCGCGTGTCGCAGCGGCAGCGCGCTCGTGGCTCTGCAGCGCCCAGGCGTCCAGCGCCGGCTTCGCCAGGCCGTACTTCGTGGCCAGCCTCTCGGCGCCGGTGAACTGGCTGAACTCGGCGCCCGGGTAACGCGCCGCGATGGCCGGGCTGAGGTAGTGGCCGAAACCGGCCTGGCGCGGCAGCTCCATCGGCAGGCCCATCGGCACCCGCGACATGCTCTCGACGCCGCCGGCGATGACGCAGTCCATCGTGCCCGACATCACCGCCTGCGCAGCGAAGTGCAGCGCCTGCTGCGACGAGCCGCACTGGCGGTCCACCGTCGTGCCCGGCACCGACTCGGGCAGCGACGAGGCCAGCACCGCGTTGCGCGCGACGTTGGCCGCCTGCTCGCCGACCTGGCCGACGCAGCCGAGGATCACGTCGTCGACCGCCGCCGGGTCGATGCCGCAGCGTGCGACCAGCGCGTCGATGACCTGCGCTGCCAGCTCGGCCGGATGCCAGCCGCTCAAGCGGCCGTTGCGGCGCCCGCACGGGCTGCGCAGCGCGGCGACGATGAAGGCTTCGGCCATGGCGGGCTCCTCGAATGGTCTGCGAGCCATTCTGCGGCGCTGGCCGGCGGCGCGCCGTCACCATGGCGACGCTGGCCCGCCTGCGGGTCGAGGCGGACAATGGCCGCATGCGCCCTGCCCCGTTCCCACGCCGCATCGCCGCGCTGGCCCTGGTGTTCGCCACCGCCGCGGCGCAGGCGTCGCCCTGGTTCGACGCCGGCGCCCGCCCCGGCCCGCGGGCCCACGAAGCCGTCGCGCTGCTGGCCGCCGCACCCGAGCACGGCCTCGTCGCCGAGGACTACCGCGTCGCCGCGCTGGCCCAGGCGCTGGACGCCGCAGCGCACACGCCCTCGCGCGAGGCCGCCATGCGGCTGGAAGCCGAGCTCGACGCCGCGATGCGCCGCTACCTGGCCGACCTGCACCAGGGCCGGCTCGACCCGCGCACGCTGTACCGATCGCTGACGCTGCCCGAACGCCCGCCCTTCGACGCCCGCGCCGCGCTCGACGCCGGCCTGGCCGCCGGCTCGCTGGCGCTGGCCGTGCGCCGCGCCGAGCCGCTGCTGCCGCAGTACGCCGAGTTGCGCCAGGCGCTGGCGCGCTACCGCACGCTCGAACACGACCCGGCCTGGGCGGCACCGCTGCCGCCGCTGCCGCAGGCCGGTCGCACGCGCAAGCTCGAACCCGGCGCCGCCTGGCCCGGCCTGCCGGCGCTGGCCGCGCGCCTGGTCGCGCTCGGCGACCTGCCGGCCGGCACCCGCGCCGGCCCGGTCTACGCCGAGCCGCTGCTCGGCGGCGTGCGCCGCTTCCAGCAGCGCCACGGCGTCAGCGCCGACGGCGTCATCGGCGCGGCGACCTTCTCGCGGCTGGAGGTCAAACCGGCGGCCCGCGCCGCCCAGCTCGTGCTGGCGCTGGAGCGGCTGCGCTGGACGCCGCTGCTCGAATCGCGGCGCATGGTGGTCGTCAACATCCCCGAGTTCGTGCTGCGCGCCTACGAGGTGCAGGACGGGCGCATCGACATCGCCCAGCGCATGCGCGTCGTCGTCGGCCAGGCGCTGGACAAACGCACGCCGCTGATCGACGCCGAGCTGCGCGCCGTCGAGTTCAGCCCCTACTGGAACGTGCCGCCGTCGATCGTGCGCTCCGAGACCCTGCCCAAGCTGCGCCGCGACCCGGGCTACCTGACGCGCGAAGGCTTCGAGTTCGTCGCCGCCGACGGCAGCGTGCACGGCGAGGTCTCGGCCGAGGCGCTGGACGCGCTGGCCACCGGGCGCTGGCGCATCCGCCAGCGGCCCGGGCCGCGCAACGCGCTGGGCGACATCAAGTTCGTCTTCCCCAACGCCGAGCAGATCTACCTGCACCACACGCCGTCGACGGGGTTGTTCGCGCGCGACCGGCGCGACTTCAGCCACGGCTGCGTGCGTGTCGAGGACCCGCTGGCGCTGGCGATGTTCGTGCTGCGGGACATGCCCGACTGGCCCGAGGCGCGCATCCGCGAGGCGATGGACGCCGGCGAGTCGCGCACGCTGCGGCTGACGACGCCGGTGCGTGTGCTGATCGCCTACGGCACCGCGCTCGTCAAGGACGGGCAGGTGTTTTTCTTCGACGATATCTACCGTCAGGACCCGCGCCTGCAGGCCGCGCTGCGCGAACGCGCCGCGCCCGCCGCCCGCGCCGACTGACGACGAGGAGGACCATGATGCGCAATCAGGACCGCCGCCGTTTCCTGCGCCACGGCGCCAAGCTGGCCGTCGGCGTGCTACCGGTGGCCGCCGCCACGCGCCCGGCGCTGGCCGCGCTGCCCGGCCCGCGTGCGCTGGCGATGAAGCACACCCACACCGGCGAGTCGCTGGACCTGGTCTACGCGGTGGACACGCAGTTCGTGCCGGCAGCGCTGGGCACGCTGAACCGTTTCCTGCGCGACCACTACAGCGGCAGCGTCGGCGTCATCGACCCGCAACTCTTCGAGCTGCTGCACCGCGTGCGCGGCCTGCTCGGCACCGAGAGCGCGGTCTACGAGGTGATCTCGGGCTACCGCTGCCCGGAAACCAACGACCGCTTGCGCAACACACGCGGCGGCGGCGTCGCGCGGCGCAGCCTGCACATGGACGGCCGCGCGATCGACGTGCGCCTGAAGGGGGTGCCGCTGAAGGAGCTGCGCGACGCGGCGCTGTCGCTGCAGGCCGGCGGCGTGGGCTACTACGAGCAGGAGCGTTTCGTGCACCTGGACACCGGGCGCGTGCGCCACTGGTGACGTGAAAACGCCCGGCCAGGGCCGGGCGTGGTCAGTCGCGGGTGCGGCGGATCAGGCCGCCGTCGGGAAGCCGCCGCTGGCCCAGCGCCGGCCGTCCTTGGCGATCAGCAGCGTGTCGACGCCTTCCAGCGTCTCGGCCAGCGCCAGCGATCGCTCGGCGCCCATCACCATGAAGGCGGTCGACAGGCCGTCGGCCTGCAGCCCGGTGGGCGCCAGCACGGTGACGCTGGCCAGCTCGGTCGGCGAGTCGCCGACGGCCGGGTCGAAGATGTGGTGGTGGCGGAAGTCGGCCGAGAACACCGTCTCGTAGTCGCCCGAGGTCGACAGCGCGCGGCCGTCCATCGCCAGGCGCGCGGCCACGGCCTGGGCGTCGCGGGGGTCGCGCACGCCCAGCATCCAGGGGCGGCCGCCGTCCTTGGCGCCGAGGGTCGCGAACTCGCCGGTGTCCAGCAGCGCGTGCTCGATGCCGTGGCGCACGAGCGCGGCGCGCGCCAGGTCGGCGGCGTAGCCCTGGGCCAGGCCGTTGACGGTGACGCCCATGCCGGCGTCGGCCAGCGTCACGCGCTCGGGCGACACCTGCAGCCGCTGCCAGCCGACCTGCGCGCGCGCGGCGGCGATCGTCGCCGCGTCGGGCAGGCCGCCGGCGTCGTGCGCGGCCTCGAAGGCACGCCACAACGGCTGCACCGTCAGGTCGAACGCACCGCCGGTCAGGCGCGACAGCTCCTGGCCGGCCTGCAGCACGGCCACCAGGCGCGCGTCGGGCGAGTCGAGCACGCCGTCGCGGTTCAGGCGCACGAGCTGGCTGCCGTCCTGGCGCAGGCTCATCAGCGCATCGACCGCCTTCACCTCGGCCAGCGCGGCGTCGATCGCGGTGCGCGCCGTGGCCGCGTCGGGATGCAGCACGGTCAGCGTGACGGTGGTGCCGAAGGCACGGGCGCTGCCTTCGTGGCGCGCCAGCGCGGCGGTGGCCGCCGGGCCGGCGTCGCGGCGGCTCCAGGCCAGGGCCCCGAGGGCGCCCAGGCCCAGCGAGGCGGAGATCAGGGTGCGTCGCTTCATCAGCATCGTGTTTCCTTCGCGCACGGCGATCAGTACAGGACCTCGTGCCAGCGGCCGCCGGCGATCAGGGTCTGGCGCAGCAGCGCCCAGCGGCCGGGTGCGCCGGCGATGCGCGCCAGCGCGACCTCGGTGCTCGACCTCAGCGCCTCGGGCCCGGCGACGTAGACGTGGGTGCGCTCGTCCTCGAGCAGGCCGCGCAGTTCGTCGGCGTTGTCCTCGACGCTGCGGCCCAGCGCCGGCAGCACACTCAGGTGCGGGCGCTGGCTGACGGCCTGGAAGGCCTTGAAGCTGGCCTCGTCGTAGTACTGCGCGATGTCGGCGTTCTGCTCGTTCATGTAGAGCATCTCCAGGCCCGAACGTGCGCCGTAGAACAGCCGCACCGGGCCGTCCCAGGTGCCCAGCGTCTCGTAGATGCGGCGCACCAGGCCGCGGAACGGCGCGATGCCGGTACCCATGCCGATCATGATCATCGGCGAGTGCCGGTCCGCGGGCACCGGGAACGGGTGGCCGACCGGGCCGCTGAACTCGATGCGATCGCCGGGTTTCAGGTCGCAGAGGAAGTTGGACGCGACGCCGGGATGGCGCTCGCCGTTGAAGTCGTCGATCTCGTGGCAGCGGCGCACCAGCAGCGCGAACTCGGTGCGCTCGGGATCGCTGACGTCCAGGTCGGCCAGCGAGTACAGGCGCTCGTGCCAGGCCTGGCCGTAGCGGCCGGGCACACGCAGGCGCAGGCACTGGCCGAGGCGGATGTCGAAGGACGGGTCGTGGGTCTCGAAGACGAGGTGGTGCACGTCTTCGGGCGAGTCGGCCGGCGTGATGCGGGCGCTGGAGACCAGCGCGGCGCTCAGCTGCGATGCGGCCACGGGGGCGTCGGTGAGGATCATGGCAGGGTCTCTCAAAGCGGGCGCGGCGGGGCGACGGGAGCCTCGGCCGGCTGCTCGCAGGGCTGGCCGCAATGGCCGCAGCCGCCGGCGCAGCCGACCTCGCGGTACGGGCCGGTCTCGGGGTGGCGTTCGGCATAGCCGCGCGTGATGCGCTGCACGACGACCCAGCCGAGCAGCAGGCCGGCGATGGCGCCGAAGGCGACGAGGTAGTTCAGCATTTCAACCGCCCAGGCCGGCGAAGCCCATGAAGGCAAGGGACAGCACGCCGGCGAGCATCAGCGTCAGCGCCGAGCCGCGCGCGATCTCGGGCACCTCGACGAGCTGCAGGCGCTCGCGCAGGCCGGCCATCAGCACCAGCGCCAGCGTGAAGCCGGCGCCACCGCCGGCGGCGAAGGCCAGCGACTGCCAGAGGCTGTAGTCGCGAGCGGTCTGGATCAGCGCCACGCCGAGCACGGCGCAGTTGGTGGTGATCAGCGGCAGGTAGATGCCCAGCGCGCGAAACAGCGTCGGGCTGTGCTTCTTCAGCACCATCTCGACGAGCTGCACCGCCGAGGCGATGACGACGATGTAGGAGATCAGGCGCAGGAACTCCAGCCCGAGCAGGCCCAGCAGCCAGTTCAGCGCGAACGCGAACAGCGAGGCCACGGCCATCACGAAGGTCGTGGCCACGCCCATCGGCAGCGCCGTGCCGAGCTTGCCCGAGACCCCGAGGAAGGGGCACAGGCCGAGGAACATCGCGAGCACGAAGTTGTTGGCCAGCAGCGCGCCGATGAAGACCTGGAAGACGGTGTCGTGGGCCATCTCAAGCTCCGGTCGCGGCCGAGGCCGGGGTGGCGCCGGTGGCGGCGAGGCGGCGCTTGCGCTTTTCCCACCAGGCGAAGAACAGCAGCCAGGAGCCGAGCACGAAGAAGCCGCCCGGCGGCAGCACCATCACCACCCAGGGCTGGAATTGCGCGCCGAACAGCGCCACGCCGAACAGCGTGCCGGCGCCGAGGATCTCGCGCACCGCGCCCAGCGCGAACAGCCCGAGCGTGAAGCCGGCGCCCATGCCCAGCGCGTTGAGCATCGCCGGCAGCGGCGGGTTCTTCGACGCATGGGCCTCGGCGCGGCCGAGGATGATGCAGTTGACGACGATGAGCTGGATGAAGGCGCCCAGCGCCTCGTAGAGCTTCAGGCTCACGGCCTGGATCGTGTAGTCCACCACCGTGACGAAGGTGGCGATGATCACGATGTAGGTCGCGATGCGCACCTCCTTGGGCACCAGGCGGCGCAGCAGCGACACCAGCGCGCAGGAGGCGACGAGCACGAAGGTCGTCGCGACGCCCATCGACAGCGCGTTGATCGCCGACACCGTGACGGCCAGCGCCGGGCACATGCCCAGCATCATCACGAACACCGGGTTCTGCTTCCAGACGCCTTCGGTCAGTTGCTCCCAGGCGCCGGTGATGCCGGCGGGCGCGCCGGCGCCTTGTGCGTGGTCATGACTCATGGAGCTCTTCCGATCTGCTCGAGCTTCGGGACGATGCGCGGCAGCAGGGCCTGCGCCGCCTCGTCGATGCCGCGGCCGACGGCGCGCGAGGTGACGGTGGCGCCGGAGATCGCGTCGATCTGCCAGGGCTGGGTCTTGGTGCCGTGCTTGACGGTGGTGATGGCGTTGGCCAGCGCCTTCATGTCGGGCGCGAGGCGCGCGTCCAGCGCCTCGAAGTTCTTCAGGAACGCGGCGTCCTTGACGATCTTGTCGCCGATGCCCGGCGTCTCGCGGCTGCTGACGAGCGCGAAGCCGACGACGCACTGGCAGGCCGGCTTGTAGCCGAACATGATGCGCACGGTGTCGGCGTAGCCCTTGGCCGCGCCTTCGGCGGCGATGCCCATCAGCGCGCCGCTGGCGTCGTAGGCGGCCTGGAACGGGCGCGCGCCGGCCGGGGCGCCCTCGGCGCCGCCGGCGACGACGCTGCCGTCGGGCAGCGCCAGGTACGACACCGTCTTCCGCGCGCCGGGCAGCACGCTGGCCACCGCACGTTCGAGCGCGATGCGGCGGTTCTCCTTCACCGCCGGCAGGCTGCCTTCGTAGGCGGTGACGATCAGCAGGCCGCAGATCGCGGCGACGAGGCCCAGCGTCGCGATCATCGCGAGCGTGGGCGTCGGCGGGGGCGGCGGCAGGGCCGCCGGGGACTGGGGCGCGTTCATTTGCGGGGTTTGTTGATCGGCATGCGCTTCTTCGGCGTGGTGGCGCCGGCTTCCTCGCGCGAGATGTACTCGGGGTGCAGCGCGTAGCTGGCGCCGCGGCGCGGGCGCAGCAGCCCGCTCTTGCCGAAGGGGCGCGGCTGCGTGAAACGCTCGATCAGCGGCGACGCGGCGTTGCCGATCAGGATCGCGTACATCACGCCCTCGGGCAGGCCGCCGTAGTAGCGGATCAGCACCGTCAGCACGCCGATCAGGCCGCCGTAGACCCACATGCCGCGCGGCGTCACCGGCGAGGTCGCCATGTCGGTGGCCATGTAGATCGCGCCGAGCATCAGGCCGCCCGAGAACATCATGAAGAACGGGTCCGGGAAGCGCACCGGGTTCCAGGCGTACAGCGCGAACGCGGTCAGGCCGGCGCTGCCGAGGATGGCCGCCGGGATGCGCCAGTCCAGGTAGCGGCGCAGCGCCAGATAGGCACCGCAGACCAGGATGAGCAGCGGCGACGGCCCCACGGCCATGTGGCCCGACAGCGAGGACAGCAGCTGCAGCGGGTCGGCGGCGACGCCTTCGAACTTCCACTTCGCCAGCGGCGTGGCGCCGGTGATGCCGTCCAGGTGCAGGCTCTGCAGCCAGGCAGCGGTATCGGCCGGCATCATCAGCGGCCAGGCCAGCGTGCTCGGCACGAAGCTCGCGAAGCGGCCGTCCAGGAACGACGGCGTGTAGGTGGCGATGGCCACCGGGAACGCCGCCTGCACGAAGGCACGGCCGACCAGCGCCGGATTGAAGACGTTGAAGCCGATGCCGCCGAACAGCGCCTTGCCCAGCGCGATGGCGACGATGCCAGCCACCGCGCCCATCCACAGCGGGAAACCCGGCGGCAGCGACAGCGCCAGCAGCAGGCCGGTGATGACCGCCGACCAGTCGGCGAGCGTGCCCGACTGGGTGCCGGTCTTGACGAAGAAACGTTCGGTGGCCAGGCAGGCGGCGGTGACGACGGCCAGCGAGGCCAGTGCCGACAGCCCGTACTGGTAGACGAAGAAGGCGCACACCGGCAGCAGCGAGCCGACGACGTTGCGCATGATCTGCTCGACGCTGCGCTGCGTCTTGATGTGCGGCGCGCTGCGGATCTCGATCGTGGTGCTCATCGTGTCGGGGCCCTCAGCCGCGCGTGGCCGCGGGCGCGGCAGGAGCCGAGGCGGCGCGTTCGCGCAGCACCTGCTTGGCGACGCGGAACTGCTGCACCAGCGGGATGTTGGACGGGCAGACGTAGGTGCAGCAGCCGCACTCGAAACACTCGCCGAGGTGGTAGTGCGCGCCCATCTCGTCGTACTCGCGCTTGGCCGCCAGCATGCCCAGCGCCGACGGGTTCAGGCCCATCGGGCAGCTCTCGACGCACTGGCCGCACTTGATGCACGGGTAGGTGCGGCGCTCGTCGCGCTCGGCCATGTCCTCGCGGCGGAAGACGAGCACGCCGGAGACGCCCTTGGTCACCGGCGTGTCCAGCGCGGCCACCGACTGGCCCATCATCGGGCCACCGAGCACCAGCTGGCAGGCGCTGGTGGCGTCGCGCGGCGCGCCGGCGAAGTCGAGCACGAAGGAGATCGGCGTGCCCAGCGGCACGCGGTAGTCGCCCGGGCGCACGACGCCGGGGCCGGCGATCGTCACCACGCGCTCGGTCAGCCCCTGGCCGGCCGGCAGCAGCTTGCCGATCGCGGCCATCGTGCCGACGTTGTTCATCACCATGCCCAGCGACACCGGCAGCTGCCCGGACGGGATCTCCACCCCGAACAGCGACATGATCAGCATCTTCTCCGAGCCCTGCGGGTACTTGGTCGGCACCGCCTCGGCGAAGACGTTCTCCAGCCCGGCCGCGGCGATCGCGGCCTTCACCGCCAGCACCGCGTCGGGCTTGTTGTCCTCGATGCCGACGATGGCGCGCACCGCCCCGGTGGCGCGCATCGACAGCGCGATGCCGCGCACCAGCGCCGCCGCCTCCTCGACCATCGTGCGGTGGTCGCATGTCAGGTACGGCTCGCACTCGCAGCCGTTGATGACCAGCGTGTGCACCTGGGCCTGCGGCGGCACCTTCAGCTTGGCGTGCGTCGGGAAGGCCGCGCCGCCCAGGCCGACGAGGCCGGCATCCCAGACGGCCTGCAGGATCTCGTCGGGCGTCATCGTGTCGGTGTCGCGCGCCACGCCCCACAGGTCTTCCTGGGTCGCGGCGGCGTGCGGACGGATGACGATGGACGGTGTCCACGGCCCGCGTGCGCTGGGCCGCAGCTCGATCGCCTTGACGACGCCGGTGGCCGGCGCGTGATGCGGCACCGACAACCAGCCGTCGGCCTTGGCGATCGGCTGGCCGCGCACGAGCTCCTCGCCGACACGCACGAGAGCCTGCGCCGGCTTGCCGATGTGCTGCGCCAGCGGCACGACGAGCTCGTCGGCCCAGGGCAGGCGCCGGATCGGCGTCGCCGCCGTGTGCTTGTGCTCCGGCGGGTGGATGCCGCGTGCGAAGGTCTCGCCACGCAGGAAGTTGAGCAGCTTCATCAGTTCCCCTCGGGAACCGGCCGCCGCAGGCGGCCGGGGGCGCTCTTGTCCATCAGTTGTACTTCGCCGCCCGCTTCTTCAGCTTCTCGAGGTTCGGCTCGGCGGGGTTCCACGGGGTTCCCGGGTGCAGGCAGCCGGCGGTGCACTTCTCCGCCGCCTTCACGATGTCCGAGTAGCTCGCGCCCTTCGGGTTGATGACGACCGCCCGGCGGCGGCCGTCGTAGGCGAAGACGCCCGGGGCCAGCGTGATGCACTCGTCGCAGGCCGAGCACTCGGGGCTCTCGACCCAGACCGGCTCGTGCGCCGTCTCGGCCGGTGCCGCTTCGGCGGCAGGCGCGGCGGGTGCGGCCGCCTTGGCGGCCGGAGCCGGCTCGGATGGCGCCACCGCAGCGGCAGGCGCCGCCGGGGCCACGGCTGCCACCGGCGCCGCGGCGATCGGTGCGGGCACCACGGCCACCGGCGCAACCACCGGCGCAACCACCGGTGCGGCGACCGGCGCGGCCACGGGGGCAGCCACCGGAGCGGCCGCCGCCGGCGCCGCGAGCGCCGAACTCAGCTTCTGCAGCAGTTCACCGCGCACACGCTCGGTGATGGCGCCGATGTCGGCCGGCTTCTCGCGCGTCACCAGGTCGCGCAGCTGCTTCCAGTACTGCAGCCGCTCCTCGCAGGCCTTGACCAGTTCCTCGGCCACCAGCAGGCGCATCAGGCGGCGCTTGGCGTCGACGGCCCAGATGTAGGGGTAACGGCCGCCGCGCTCGGCCGGCGGCAGCGCCACCAGCTCGGCCAGCGGGATCATCGAGTCGTTCCAGGTCTCCGGCGGCGCCTTGCGGAAGTGCTTGGCGAAACGGGCCTCGGTGGCGGCGAAGTCGGCGAAGGTCACCGGCAGGTCCATGCGCTGCTCGGTGCCGTTCTCGTCGAGGTACTTCAGCTTGTAGGTCGGCCAGTCGGCGCTCATCGCCGGGTTGCCGGCCAGGCTGACGCATTCGGCGAAGGTGGTGCCGGCGTCCGGGTCGTAGCGGAACAGCGGGTAGGCGCGGCTCTCGACGGCCAGCTTGCTCTGGTCGACGCTCTTGTCGTCGCCGACGCCGTGTTCCGGCGGGCAGACGGCGTAGACGTTGAACAGCGCCGGGCGGCGCGAGTTCAGGCCGTCGATGAAGCCGTCGAGCAGCTTGGTCGCGTGGGCGATCGTGCCCTGCATGACGAAGGCGGTGCGGTGCGCCATGCCGATCAGGCTGATCTCCTTGCGCGGCTCGACCTTGCCGTGCCAGGCGCTGCCGTAGGGCGCCATGTCCGACACCTGACCGATGAAGCCCGAGGTGCAGGCCTGGCCGCCGGTGTTGGAATAGACCTGGGTGTCGACGACCAGCACCTTCACCGGCTTGCCCGACATCAGCAGGCGCGACAGGTTCTGGAAGCCGATGTCGTACATCGCGCCGTCACCGCCGAGGCTGACGACCGGCGGGCACAGCTTCCATTCCTCGTCGCTGAACTGCTCCCAGTTGAAGCGCTTGAAGAAGTTGCCGTCACGCTCCTCGACGTACTTGCCGCCGAGCTCCATCTCGGCCATGCGCACGGCCTTGAAGCCCTCGGCCATCTTGGCCATGTGGCCCTCGAACAGGCCCATCGCCACCGACGGCGAGTCCTGGAACAGGTGCGAGGTCCAGGGGAAGGGGTACGGGTGGTACGGGAAGCTCGAGCCCCACACCGAGGTGCAGCCCGTGGAGTTGACCAGGCCCATCGTCGAGCGGCCGCGGCCCGTCGGACCCTCGACATAGCGCCAGCGCAGGTCCTTGAGCTTCTCCAGCAGCTGCGCCACGCGGCGCACCCAGGCCGGGTCCAGCGGCTGCGAGGGCTTGCCGGCGGACAGGCTGTCGGCGAGCTTGGACAGCGTCAGGTCGTGCTGGGCGTTGGCCTCCACCGCACGCAGCACGGCGCCGGTGTCGGAGACGTCCACCGACTCCGCCAGGCGGTTGCGCAGATGCTGCTGCAGGCCGTCGATCAGCGTGTCGAGCTTGGCGACGAAGGGCTTGACGCGGTGCTGCATCAGCGCCGCGACGGCGGCGGTGAAGAGGTGGATCGCGGTCTTCTCGCCGCAGCCCAGGCAGGCGCCGTCGCCGCAGTTCATCGAGTTGTAGACTGCCTTGTCGAACAGCAGCGTCTCCAGCGCGCCGCTCTTCTCGTCGATGTTCTCGACGCGGATGAACTCGCGGCTGGTCGTCGGCAGGTCGAGCCAGAAGTTCCAGTCGCGGCGCAGCGCCTCGACCGACTCCTCGGTCTGCGTGACCATCTTCAGCGCGCCGTCGTTGCAGACGTTGACGCACAGGCCGCAGGCCTTGCAGGTCAGCGGGTTGACGGTGATCGAGAACAGGCCGCCGCTGCCGGGGTTCTTCTTCTCGCGCACCTGCCAGTAGGGCTTGGTGGCGGAGAACTTGAAGTCGCCGAGCTGGGCCTTCAGCAGCTCGAACTCGGCGGCCATCTTCTCGCGGTCCTCCTCCGGCGCCTCGGCGACGGTGGCGGCGATCGCCTGATCGACGAGCGGGCGCACGGCGACGCCGTCACCCTTGCCGATCAGGCCGCGCAGCTTCTTGTCGGCGGTGCGCACCGCACGGCGCAGGAAGCGTGTCGGCGTGCCGCCGCACTCGACGCGGTTGAGCGCCGTGGCGAAGACCTCGTCGGTCTTGTTGACCAGGCCCGGCATCGCGCTGTCGGGGCAGGCGGTGACGCACTTGCCGCAGGCGGTGCACTTGTCGGCGATCCACTCCGGGTGCTCGAAGCGGATGCCGGTCATGTCGCGGAAGATGCCGGTGGCCGCCGGCACCAGCGAGGCGCCGATGAACGGGTCGAGCAGGTTGTCGTTGCCCTTGCCGGTGGCGTAGAAGTGGCCGGTCTGCTCCCAGAAGCGGTGGATGTCGGCCACCGGAGGCAGCGCCTTGTCGTCGCCCTTGGGCGTGCGCAGCAGCGTGATCGGCAGCGCGGCGGCGGCGGCGCGCGGCGCGACCGCGGTGCCGACGGTCTTGTCGACGATCTCGCGCAGCTCGTCGAAGCCGCGGCGCACGACGGTGACATTGTTCTGCACGACACGCGCGCCCTTGGAGCCGAACTTGGCCTCGAGCTGCTTCTCGATGGCGCGGAACAGCGCCTCCTCGGACAGGCCGGCGTTCTCGCGCACCGAGGTGGCAGCGAAGAACGCGCCCTGGAAGGCGTTGCCCTGCATGCGCAGCTGCAGGTCGGCGCTGCCGGCCTCCTCGCGCGCGATCTGGAAGGCGTCGAGGTAGAAGACGCGGATGCCGTTGTCGACGATGTGCTGCTGCGCCCAGCGCGGGAACGCGGCCCAGGTGGCGTCACCCAGGTTGCTCTGGATGATGAAGACGCCGCCCTTCTTCAGGCCGGCCAGCGGGTTGGAGTGGCCGAACACCGCCGGGTCGGGCGACAGCACGACGTCGACGCTGACGTACTCGCAGTTGACGCGGATGGTCTCGGGCGCCGCCGACAGGTAGTAGGTCGTCGGCTGGCCCTTCTTCTCCGAGCCGTACTTCGGGTTGGCCTTGATCTCGTAGTCCAGCAGCTCGAACAGCGTCATCGCCAGGTTCTTGCCGGTGGTCATCGCGCCCCAGCCGCCGATCGAGTGCATGCGCACCGTGATCGCGCCCTTGGGCATCAGGTTCGGGTTCTCGCTGCCGCGCACGACGACGTCGGCGGCCTTCGGGTAGCCGGCCTTCACGGCCTGCTGGTGCAGCTCGTCCTTCGGGTTCAGCGGGTCGCGCTCGACGTCCACCGAGAGGTAGAAGAACGGCTTCTTCGCGCCGCCCGGCAGCATGTTCTCGACGGCACCGATCAGGCCCTCGGGCTGCAGGTCGCGCGAACCCAGGCCGTAGCAGCCCGAGTACAGGCGCGGCATCTCCTGCGGCGTGATCGAGGCGTAGTTCTTGTGCGGCAGCGTGTCGGCGCCGGCCAGGCCGTTCTCCAGCGCCTTGGACAGCGAGGCGCGCAGCTCGCGCACCAGCGGCAGGTCCTCGGCCAGCGGCTGGTCGGTGCGCTCGAGCACGACGACGCCCTTCTTGCCGCGCAGCGCCTGGCCGACCAGGTCACCCGGGAAGGGGCGGAACATCGTGATGTTGAGGACACCCACCTTCAGCTTGCGGGTCTCGCGCAGGTAGTCGGCGACGGCCTCGGCCTGCACGACCATGCTGCCCATGCCAACGATGACGTAGTCGGCGTCCTCCAGCTTCCAGCCGCCGACGCGGCCGTAGCGGCGGCCGGTCAGCGCGGCGTACTCGGCCATGCACTGCTCGGACAGCGCCTCGATGGCGTCGAAGAAGTACGGCCGCTGCGCGGCCACGGCCTGCATGTAGGCGTCCTGGTTCTGCACCGAACCCGACAGCAGCGGCACGTCGACGTCCCAGATCGCCGGCACGCGGCGGCGCTTGGGGCCGTAGACCATGGCCTGCGCCGGCGTCGGCGAATCGATCAGGTCGTCGGGGCGGCCGAGGTACTCGGCGACGAGCTCACGCTCGGGGATGCGCGCCGACTCGATCAGGTGCGTCGTCAGGAAGCCGTCCTGGCCGACGATGGCCGGCGTCAGCGACAGCTCGGCGAGCTTGCGCGCGATGAGGTTCAGGTCGGCGGCCTCGGTGGCGCTCTTGGCCATCACCTGGATGAAGCCGGTGTCGTCGATGCAGTGGTAGTCGTCGTGGCCGGCGTGCACGTTCAGGCTGGCCTTGGTGATCGCGCGGCAGCCCATGTTCAGCACGTAGGGCAGGCGCTTGCCGACCGTCGCGTACAGCGACTCGTGCATGAAGGCGATGCCCTGGCCGGAGGAGAAGTTGGTCGCGCGCAGGCCCGTCATCGACATGCCGGCGGTGACGCCGGCGGCGGCGTGTTCGCTCTCGGGCTCGACGAAGATCAGCGGCCGGTCGGAGACGTTCAGATGGCCGGCGGCCACTTCCTGCGCCCAGTACTCGCCCATCTGCGTCGACGGCGTGATCGGGTAGGCGCCGGCGGCGTCCGAGGCCTCGCGCTCGACCATGATGACGGCGGTGTTGCCGTCGACCGCGTCGCGCACGCCGGGGTACTTGACGGTTTGCGGCCCGCTGTCGCGGCGGTGCTCGCCGGTCAGGTAGTCGATGACCTTCTTCAGCATTTGGGGTTCCTCGGGCGGATGTTGAAAACGGTGGGGCGGGTGCGCGGGATTACTGGCGCACCGGCAGCGCGTCGTGGCGCAGGATCTTCTTGGCGGCATGGCCGCGCAGCGGGCGGCCGCGGTCGTCGAACCAGACGATCGCGCCGGTCGGACAGCGGTCGGTGAAGCGGCGCTCGGCCTGGTCGTTCCAGCCGTAGTCGATCTCCACCAGGTTGTTCTTCAGCGCCATCAGGCCGTCGGGCGCGTCGGCGACGCAGCGGCCGCAGGCGGTGCAGGCGACTTCGCAGGAGGCTTCGGCGACATCGCCCTCGGCGCGGTTGCGGCAGGCGATCCACAGCCGGCGGTCGGCCGGCTCGACCGAGAACAGCCCCTTGGGGCAGACCTCGACGCAGTCGTTGCAGGCGGTGCACTTGTCGACGTCGACGACCGGCAGGCCGTGCAGGTCCAGCGTGATCGCGCCGTGCTTGCAGACGGAGACGCAGTCGCCCAGGCCCAGGCAGCCCCACGCGCATTCCTTGCCGCCGCCGCTGACCACGGCCGCGGCGCGGCAGGTCTCCAGGCCGGCGTAATGGGCGCGCATGCGCGCCACGTGCTTGCCGCCGGCGCAGGCCAGGCGGGCAACGCGCTTCTCGACCTCGCCGGCACCGACACCCAGCAGCTTCGCGATCGAGCCGACCTGGTCCGGGCTGCTGACCGTGCAGCGCGCCGGCACCACCTCGCCGCAGACGACCTTCTCGGCGAAGTTGCGGCAGCCGGCCAGGCCGCAGGCGCCGCAGTTGGACTTGGGCAGCAGTTCCTCGACCTGGTCGATGCGCGGATCCTCCTGCACCGACAGGCGCCGGTTGGCGAACGCGAGCACGCCGGCCAGCGCAACGCCCAGCGCCGCCATGAAGCCACCCGCGATGCCGAAGACCCCTAACTGCTCCATCGAAACCTCTCCCGGACCGTCCTGCTCATGCGCCACACAGCGCCCAGCCCGCAAGAGCGTCCGATGCCAGTGCGAAAGTCGAGCCGCGGCCGGCGACAGCCGGATGCGGCGGGGCTACGCATGCAAAGCGTCGGCAACTCCTGACGCCGGTCGGCGGCGGGATGAAGCGTCGTTCACAGGGCAGCCAGAGATCGGTCTGACAGACCACTTCACTACGCCGGCGACCACGTTGACCGCCGAAACCCGGGCCGTACCACGATGGCGGTGCGGCCCTGAAACGAATTGGACGCGTCGCCCCACCCACCCGGATTGACGAACGACAAACGACTTCATCTGGCGGGAAACGCGGCCCGGGCAAACCCCAAAATCACAAGCACGAATCGCTGAATCCAGCGCTCGTGCGTCAACTCAGGTGGTGCTGCAGCAGGAAGATCGCGACGCCGGCGAAGTACCCCAGCAGCGCCAGCCCGCTGATCCGGCGCACGTACCAGAAGAAGTCGATCTTCTCCATGCCCATCGCCGCCACGCCCGCGGCCGAGCCGATGACGAGGATCGAACCGCCGGTGCCGGCGCAGTAGGCCATGAAGCTCCAGAGGAAATGGTCCGGCGGGTAGTCGGCCAGGCTGTACATGCCCATCGACGCGGCGACCAGCGGCACGTTGTCGACCACCGCGCTGGCCATGCCGATGACGACGACGATGAGGTCCAGGCGGCCGATCGAGGCGTCCAGCCAGTGCGCCAGTGCCGCCAGCACGTGGGTGTGCTCCAGCGTCGCCACGCACAGCAGGATGCCGATGAAGAACACCAGCGAGCTCATGTCGATCTTGCCGAGCGCATGCGCGAGCGTGAACCGCAGCTTGTACTCGTCGTCCTTGTTGCGGTGCACCAGGTCGCCGACCAGCCACAGGATGCCCAGGCCGAACAGGATGCCCATGAACGGCGGCAGGTGCGTCAGCGTCTTGAAGACCGGCACCGCGACCAGGATGCCCAGCCCGAGGAAGAACATCAGCTTGCGTTCGAAGGCGGTCGTGACGACACCGTCGTCCTCCTCGCGTTCGGCCGGCGCCAGCACCGGCCGGCCACGCAGCACGAAGGCCGTCACCGCCAACGGCACCGCCAGGCTGGCGACCGACGGCAGGAAGACGCTCTTCATCACCTCCAGCGCACTGATCTGGCCGCCGATCCACAGCATCGTCGTCGTGACGTCGCCGATCGGCGTCCAGGCGCCGCCGGCATTGGCGGCGATGACGATGATGCCGGCGAAGAACAGCCGATCCTCGCGCCGGTCGAGCAGCTTGCGCATCAGCGAGACCATGACGATGGTCGTCGTCAGGTTGTCCAGGATCGCGCTGAGGAAGAAGGCGACGACGCCCACCAGCCACAGCAACGACGACAGCGTCTTCGTGCGGATGCGCTCGGTGATGACCTGGAAGCCGTTGTGCGCGTCGACGACCTCGACGATGGTCATCGCGCCCATCAGGAAGAACACGATCTGCGCCGTGCCCATCAGCGACTCGCCGAGTTCGGCGCCGACACGCTGGTGGTCGGCCGAGACGGTGGCGTAGATCGTCCACAGCAGGCCGGCGCCGAGCAGCGCCGAAGCCGACTTGTTGACCTTGAGCGGATGTTCCAGGGCGATCGCCGCATAGGCGGCGACGAACACGAGCACGAGCGCTGTCGTCAGCATTTCATCGAACCGGGGAAACGAAGGAAGTGGCGGGGCCGCCGTGGCCCCGGACCGTGCCAGCCTGGGGCCGCGCGGAGATCGTTCCGCAGGCCCGCCTCACCCCGGAGCCGGCCGCGGGTGCCGTCGGGGGAGCGGTCGTGCCGCGATGACAACACGATCCGTGGGGGATTGGACGCCGCAGGAGACCGCAGCCGATTGACGAACCGCAAGCTTTCCCACGATGTGACATTTTGGGGCGTTTTCGCCCTTATCGGTGCGTGCCGGGCTGCCGTCGTGCACGGCGCATCTGCGCCAGCGGGCGTTTGCCCTGCAGCTGGCGCTCGATGCCGTCGTTCAGCTCGGAACGCAGTGCATGCACCTCCTCGACAAGGCCGTAGATGCCCGGGAAACGCAGGTCCAGCCACAGCCACAGCGTGCAGGCGCGCAGCGCCTGCTCGATGCGGTCGAGCCGGCTCCAGCCGTCGACCGTGTCGAGAAAGCTCGGCCGCCCGGCACGGCCGCCCCTGGCGTGGCCGCGCGCCCAGTCGAGGTACTCCTGCAAGGTGTCTTCGTTGCGCGTGTCCACCGGCGCCTGCGCGTAGACGAAACGCGCCGCCAGCGGCAGCGCGCCGGCGGCGTGGTCCAGCTGCTCGGCCAGCGCCAGCATCGCGTCGAGCTCGGCGACGGCGAAATGGGCGTCGTCGAGCCTGAGCCGGTCGACGAAGACGCCGAGCACCTCGCGCAGCCGCGTCGCCTGAAGGCGCTCTGCGATGGTGCGCACGTGCCAGCCGTTGGGCGCCACCGGCGCCTTGAAGTGGCGCGGCGCCTTGGGCTGGCGGTGCAGCAGCTCCTTCAGCGTGCGCGCCGCGGTCGGCTCGGCGAGGTCGAGCACGCCGGCGAAACCTTCCTCGTGGAAGCCGAAACGCCCGGCGCGGCCGGCGATCTGGTGCACCTCGGACTCGTCGAGCAGCCGGTCACCGACGCCGTCGAACTTGCTCAGTGTCGAGAACAGCACGCGGCGGATCGGCAGGTTCAGGCCCATGCCGATGGCGTCGGTGGCGACCAGGATCTGCGACTCGCCGCTGGCAAAACGTTCGGCCTCGCGCCGCCGCACCTCGGGCGGCAGCGCGCCGTAGATCACCGACACCGGCCGGCCGTTGGCGGCGATCGCGTCGCGCAGCGTCAGCACGTCGCGCCGGCTGAAGGCGACGACGGCGTCGCCGGCCTGCAGCGCGTCCAGCGCCACCGGCCGCGGCAGCAGCTCCACGTGCTGCTTGCGCTCGAAGCGCCGCACCGTGCAGCGTTCGCCGCAGACGCCGAGCAGGATCTCGATCGCCGGCACCGCGTACTCGCTGCAGATGATGATCAGCTCGCTGGCCGGCACGGCGACGATGGCCTGGGTCCAGGCCCAGCCGCGCGAGCCGTCGAAGATCATCTGCGCCTCGTCGACGACCGCCACCTCGACCGGGTTGTTGGTCGAGACCATCTCGATCGTGCTGGAGACGAAGTGCGCGCCTTCGGCGGGCACGTTCTCCTCGCCGGTCAGCAGCGAGCAGGCGACGCCGCGCGCGACCATGCGGTCACGGCCTTCCAGCGCCAGCAGCCGCAGCGGCGCGAGATACGCGCCGTCGCGCGCCTGGCACAGGCGCTCGAACGCGGCGTGCGTCTTGCCGCTGTTGGGCGGGCCGACGTAGAGCGTCACCGTGCGCTGCTGCGCGCGCGCCTTCGGGAAGGTGTCGGGGTAACCCTGGAACGCCAGCTCGCTGTTCAGGCCCTGCAGCGTGTCGAGTTCGGTGACGCGGTGCTCCCAGCGGTCCTGCACACGCGTGCAGGCGGCCATCAGCTCGTCGGCGCCCTGCGGGCGCGCACACTCGGCCGACAGGCGCGGCAGCAGCGAGACCAGCTCGTTCGGCGACAGCGCGTGGCTGCGCGCCACCAGCCGCGCCAGGTGCGCGACGATGGCCTCGCGCTGCGGATGCAACACGCCGGCGCCGAGCGCGGCCTGCAGCGCCGCGGCGTCGCCGTCGCGCCAGAAGGCCCAGACCGGCGCGTCGTCGACGCGCACACGGAAGGGCAGCACCACCGGGAACGGGGCCTCCTCGGGCACCGGGATCTCGACCGTGTCCTGCAGCAGCCGCGTGAAGGTGCCGGCGTGGCGCAGCAGGCCCAGCGACTCCAGCGTCGCGGCGCGCGCATGCATCAGCGCGCGCACGTCGGGGCCGGTGCCGACCGCGTCGAGGTGGGCCAGCGCCAGCGGCACCAGACGGGGTTCGATCCAGCGGCTGGGCCGCGTGCCGGCGGCCTTCTGCAGCAGGATCAGGCCCAGCTTGTCGAGGTGGGCCTCGAAGCCGGGCGCGTGCGGCTCCAGGTATTCGGCGGGTTTGGTGACCTGCGGCAGCAGGTGCGCGGCGCGGCGCACGCGCTCGAAGTCTTCGGGGGAGACACCGGCGGGCACTCTCGCCAGGTGGCGGGGCTCGGGCAGGTGGGGCAGCGGGCGCGGCGTGTCGGTCGGGCGTGGAACGGTCATGGAACAGGATCGAGCGAAGCACGCACTCTAACCGCCCGCGCCGGCGCCCTGCCCGCTCATCCCCAGAGCGCGCCCCTGCGGTCGTCGACGCGGCGCGCCTTGTGCGTGGCGCGCGGCAGCGTCTCGGGCGCCAGCAGCCGGACCTCGGCCGAGACGCCGCTGGCGCTCTTCAGCGCATGCGCGAAACGTCCGGCCAGCCCGGGCGCGTCGCCGGTGAAACCGGGCGCGGTCTCGGCTTCCACCGTCAGCCGGTCCAGGTGCTGCACGCGTTCGACGACCAGGCGGTACTCGCCGTTGAACTCGGCGAAGCGCCGCACGACGGCCTCGACGTCGCTGGGAAAGAGATTGACGCCCTTGACGATCAGCATGTCGTCGAGCCGGCCGTGCACGCCCAGCAGGCGCGCGCTGGTGCGGCCGCAGCGGCAGGGTTCGGTGGTGAACGAGACGATGTCGCCGGTGCGGAAACGGATCATCGGCCGCGCGCGCTTGGTCAGCGTGGTCAGCACCAGCTCGCCGCGATCGCCCTCGCGCACCGGCTCGCCGGCCGCGTCGAGCACCTCCCAGTGGATGTGGTCCTCGGCCCAGTGCAGCCCGTCCTGGCGCTCGCACATGCCGGCGCAGGAGCCGAAGATGTCCGACAGGCCGTAGTAGTCGTAGACCCGGGCGCCCCACAGCGCCTCGATGCGATGGCGCGTCTGCGGGATCGAGCCGCCGGGCTCGCCGGCGACGAAGAGGCGGCGCACCTGCAGGTCGCGGCGCGGGTCGATGCCCTGCTTCAGCGCCGTCTCGCCGAGATACCAGGCGTAGGACGGCGTCGTCCACAGCGCCGTCAGCCGGAACTGCTGCGCGATCTGCAGCAGGCGTTCGGACGGCAGCGTGCCGGCGTGCACGCTCAAGGCGCCCAGGCGCTGCGCACCGAGCACGCAGGGCCCGCCGACGAACAGCGACAGGTTCAGCGCGTGGCCGTAGCGGTCCTCGGGCCGCAGCCCCGAGGACCAGAACTGGCGCGCCTCGTAATCGATCCAGTCGTCGAAGTCCTCGGCGGTGAACGGCGAGGCGGTCGGCACGCCGGTCGAGCCGCTGGAGGCGCAGACGTAGACCACGTCGCGCTCGGGCACGGCGAGGATGTCGCCCAGCGGCGGCACCGCCAGCTGGCGGTCGCGCAGCGTGCGTTTGTCCAACGTCGGGAAGCGCCGCAGGTCGTCCAGCGTGCGCAGGTCCTCGGGGCGCACGCCGGCGGCGGCGAACGCGGCGCGGTAGTACGGCGAGCCCTCGGCGGCGTGGCGCAGATGGCGGCGCAGGCGGTCGAGCTTCAGCGCGTCCCAGTCGGCGCGCGACTGGGTCTCCAGCGCCGGCGCCCAGAAGCGCCGCGCGCTGCCGATCTCGGCCAGCACGGCGCTCACTGGGCACCCTCCGGCCTGGCGGCCGGTCCCGCCGAGCGGGAATGAGCCCCGGACAAGTCCTGAGGGCTCATGCGAGCCTCGCCTCGGGCTGCGTCGTCGCGCGCCTGGCCAGCAACTCGTCCAGCAGCGGCAGCGTCGGCGCACCCGCCCCGGTGGGCTGCGCCTCCCAGCCCTGGGCACGCGAGAAGAAGCGCAGCGCCTCGAAGTCGGCCAGGCGGCCGCCGTCGAAGCGGTGGGCCAGACCGGCCGGCACGGCGATCCAGTCGCCGGCGGTGCACAGCACGGCCAGGCCGCCCGCCGGCAGGCGCACGTGGAACAGGCCGCGGCCGTTGACGAAGACGCGCAACTCCAGATCGGCGTGCGTGTGCTCCTCGAGGAAACGCGCGCGCAGCGCCGGCCAGGCCGGATCGCCCGGGCGAACCGTCACGCGGTCCTCGTGCACGATGCCGTAGTGCCGGCGCAGCGCATCCAGCGCCGCGTGGTGGCCCGAGTCGGCGTCGGGCTCGATCTCGACACGGCCGGCATCCACGCCCAGGCGCGCCAGCAGCGCCGCACTGGCGGCCGCGCCGCGTGCGTGCTCGCGCACGCCGCCGTCTTCGTCGAAGAGCCAGGCCTGCATCGTGCGCTCCCGGTTCACTGCAGGAAGGACGGGCGGGCGTAGCCGGCGAAGTTCCTGTCCAGCACCTGCTTGAAATACGGCGTCTTGAAGGCTTCGGCGATGTCGCGCGCCCAGGGCGTGGCGGCGTCGGCGCGTTTGACCGCGGCGACGAGCAGGTAGTAGTCGGGCGTCTTCTCCAGCGCCACCGCTTCGGTGAGCTTGAGGCCCGATGAGATCGCGAAGTTGCCGTTGACGACGGCGAAGTCGGTGTCGTCCAGCGCGCGCGGCAGCTGCGCGGCTTCCAGCGGCACGAGCTGGATCTTCTTCGGGTTGGCAACGATGTCCTTCTCGGTCACGCGCAGCGGGTCGACGCCGGGCTTGACCGTCAGCAGCTTGTGCTGTTCCAGGAAGACCAGCGAGCGCGCGAGGTTGGTCGGGTCGTTGGGCAGCGCGATGCGCGCGCCTTCGCGCACGTCGGCCACGGTCTTGAACTTGCGCGAGTACAGGCCCAGCGGCGCGATCGGGCCCTGCACGATGTCGACGATGTCGAGCTTCTGGTCGGCGGCGAACTTCTTCAGGTAGATGATGTGCTGGAAGAAGTTGGCGTCGAGCGCGCCGTCGGCCAGCGCCTTGTTCGGCTGCACGTAGTCGTTGAACTCGACGAGCTTCACCTTGTAGCCCTTCTGTTCGAGCTGCGGCTTGATGCCGAGCTTCAGCACGTCGAGGTTGGAGCCGGCGGTGGCGCCGATCACCAGCTCCTTCTTCTGCTGCGCATGGGCCTGGGAGGCGAGCATCGCGGCGCCGAAGACGGCGGCGAGAGCGACGGCGGCGGACAGCAGCGAGCGGCGCGAGAACGACATGGGACGGGTTCCTTGTGATCGGAGAGGACGGGGAAGTCAGCGCTTGTCCAGCCGGCGCGCGAGCGCGTTGCCGGCGAACTGGATGAGCTGCACGAGCACGACCAGGATCGCGACGGTGAACACCATCACGTCGGTCTGGAAGCGGTAGTAGCCGTAGCGGATCGCGAGGTCGCCGATGCCGCCGCCGCCGACGACGCCGGCCACCGCCGAGTACGACAGGAAGCTGATCGCCAGCACCGTCAGCGCCAGCACCAGCCCCGAGCGCGCCTCGACGACGAGCACGCGCCAGACGATCTGCAGCTCCGAGGCGCCCATCGCGTGCGCCGCCTCGACGACGCCGCGCGGCACCTCGCGCAGCGTCTGCTCGACGAGGCGCGCGAAGTACGGGATCGCCGCGAAGGACAGCGGCACCGCCGCGGCCAGCGGCCCGATCGAGGTGCCGGCGATGACGCGCGTCACCGGCACCAGGGCCACCAGCAGGATGATGAACGGGAAGGAGCGCACCAGGTTCACGACCCAGCTGACGACGCCGTAGACCGGCGTCGAGGCCAGCGGCTGGCCCGGGCCGAGCAGGAACAGCCAGACGCCCAGCGGCCCGCCGACGATCAGCGCCGAGCCCAGGCCGATGGCCAGCATCAGCGCGGTCTGGCCGACCGCCGTCCACAGCTCGGGCAGCAGCGCGACGATGTTCTCAGGCATGGACGGGCTCCGGTTCTTCGGCCACGGCTTCGTCGCCTTCGGCGTCGAGTTCGGGCGGGTGGTCCACGAGGCGCTGCAGCGCCCGGCCCAGCGAGGTGCGGCGGCGCACGCCGTGCTCCGACAGCGGGAACTGCTCGGCCACCGCGCCGCGTTCGACGACCGCGACGTGGCGGCACAGCGAGCGCACGACCTCCAGCTCGTGGGTGACGATGACGATGGTCACGCCCAGCCGGGTGTTGATGTCGGCCAGCGTGCGCAGCACCTGGCGCGTGGTGTCGGCGTCCAGCGCCGAGGTCGGCTCGTCGCACAGCAGCACCGACGGATGCGGCGCCAGAGCGCGCGCGATGGCCACACGCTGCTTCTGGCCGCCGGACAGCTGCGCCGGGTGGCTGTCGCGCTTGTCGGTCAGGCCGACGATGGCCAGGCACTCGGCGACACGCTCGGCGACTTCGGCACGCGAGCGCCGGCCGTGCAGGCGCAGCGGGAAGGCGACGTTGTCGAAGACGGTCGCGTTCTGCAGCAGGTTGAACTGCTGGAAGATCATGCCGATGGACTGGCGCGCCAGGCGCAGCTCGCGCTTGCCGAGTTCGGTCAGCACGCGGCCGTCGACCTCGACGCGTCCGCGGTCGGGGGTCTCCAGCAGGTTGATCAGGCGCAGCAGCGTCGACTTGCCGGCGCCGCTGGCGCCGACGATGCCGAAGACGTCGCCGCGGCGCACCTGCAGCGAGACCTCGTGCACGGCGGCAAAGACCTCGCCGCCGGGCAGGCGGAAGCGTTTGCCGAGGCCGTCGAGCCGGATCAGCGGCGGGGCGGCGGAAGGGTCCTGGACGGGCATGGGAACGGCAGGGGGAGGAAACGGCTCATGAGTTTCCCCAGCCAACCCGCCGCGCCGAACGAAGGAAACCGAGTTTGGTTCTTCGCCCTCCGGGAAAACCACGCCCGCCGCGGTAGGCCGCTACTACCGCGCGCCGCCGGCTCGTGGCGAAGATGAGGCCCATCGCAACGACCCAGGAGACACGGGCGATGAGCAAGATCCTGATGCTGTGCGGCGACTTCGGCGAGGACTACGAGGTCATGGTGCCGTTCCAGGCGCTGCAGGCCGTGGGCCACACGGTGCACGCGGTGGCGCCGGACAAGAAACGCGGCGAGTACGTGATGACCGCGATCCACGACTTCGAGGGCCAGCAGACCTACAGCGAGAAGCCCGGCCACCGCTTCGCGCTCAACGCCAGCTTCGCCGACATCGACCCGGCGGCTTACGACGCGCTCGTGATCCCCGGCGGTCGCGCGCCCGAGTACCTGCGCATGAACACGCGCGTCGTCGAGATCACGCGCCACTTCCTGGCGGCCGACAAGCCGGTGGCCGCGATCTGCCACGGCGCGCAGCTGCTCGCCGCCACCGGGCTCATCAAGGGCCGGCGCGTCAGCGCCTACCCGGCCTGCCAGGTCGAGGTGGAGCTGGCCGGCGCCGAGTACATGGGCATCGCGATCGACGGCGCGGTCACCGACGGCAAGCTCGTCACCGCCCCGGCCTGGCCGGCGCACCCGGCCTGGATCGCGCAGTTCCTGGCCGTGCTGGGCACGCGCATCAGCCTGTAGCATCGTCCTGCAACGCCCAGGGAGACGCCCATGTGCCGGATCTTCGTCAGCGCCGACCCCGCCAGCTACGAGAGCCGCACGCGCTCGGTGCGGCTGCACGGCGTCGTCACCAGCGTGCGGCTGGAGAACCTGCACTGGGCGGTGCTCGAGGAGATCGCCGCGCGCGACGGCCTGAGCGTCGCCCAGCTCATCGAGACGCTGTACGACGAGCTGGTGGCCGAACGCGGCGCGGTCGGCAACTTCGCGTCCTTCCTGCGCGTCTGCGCGCTGCGCTACGAGAACCTGATCGCCCAGGGCCTGATCCCGCGCGACGCCTCGGTGCCGATCCGCTCGCTGGACGCCGAGCGTGTGCTCGGCGCGCTGCCGCGGCCGGTGGCCGCCTGGCGCGGGCAGCGCACGCTGAGCTGAAGCGGCGGGCGCGAGACAATCCGGGGCCCGCCCCCGGCCGCCGCCCGATGCTGACGCTCTCCCAACTGCTCGCCTTCCTCGCCGCCGCCGTGCTGATCACGGCCACGCCCGGCCCCGACAACCTGATGGTGCTGAGCACCGGCATGTCACGCGGCCGGCGGCGCGGCATCGCCTTCGGGCTGGGCTGCGCGCTCGGCTGCCTCAGCCACACGGCGTTGGCGGTGCTGGGCGTCAGCGCGCTGATCGCGGCGTCGCCGGCGGCCTTCACGGCGCTGAAGTGGATCGGCGGCGGCTACCTCGTCTGGCTCGGGCTGCGTGCGCTGCGCAGCCGCGGCGGCACCTTGTCGGGCGGCGCCGCCCTGGCCGACGAGACGACGGCGGCGCTGTTCCGCCGCGGTCTGCTGGCCAACGCGGTGAACCCGAAGGTCGTGCTGTTCTTCCTGTCCTTCCTGCCGCAGTTCGTCGTGCCGGAACAGGGACCGGTGGCGCTGCAGCTGGGCGTGCTGGGTCTCGTGTTCACCGCGCAGGCGGCGCTGATCTTCGCGCTGCTGGGCGCCTTTGCCGGCAGCATCGGCGCCTGGCTGAACCGCCGCCCCGGCGCCGGCGCCTGGCTGGACCGCATCGCCGGCGTCGTCTTCATCGGACTGGGGCTGCGCATCATCACCAGCCGCTGAGGCGGCAGCGTCTTCACCCGGCGCCGGCACCTGCTCGAACACCGCCCCGAGCGCCGGCGCGTTCAGCGCGCCGGGCTCAGGCGCCGAACCACTGCTCGACCTTGACGCGTGCGGGCACGCCGCCGGCATGCACCACCTGGCCGTCGATGACGACCCCCGGCGTGCTCATCACGCCGTAGGCCATGATGTCGCGCAGCTCCTGCACCTTGGACACCGTCACCGCGACGCCCTTGGCGCGGGCGACTTCCTCGATCAGCGCGATCGTGTTCCGACAGTTGGTGCAGCCGGTACCGAGAACCTTGACGTCCATTTCCGTTCCTTTCGTTGGAGTTGAGGGGTGTCGAGAAGGCTCGACGCTCAGAGCACGGCGTTGAAGACGAATCCCACCGCCAGGATCCCGCAGGCCACCACGCTCACGAAGGTGGCGATCAGGCGCGGCTTGAGCACCTTGCGCAGGATGACCATCTCGGGCAGCGACAGCGCGATGACGCTCATCATGAAAGCCAGCACGGTGCCCAGTGCCGCGCCCTTGGCCAGCAGGGCCTGCACGATCGGGATGATCCCGGCGGCGTTGGTGTACATCGGCACGCCCAGCAGCACTGCCAGCGGCACCGACCACCAGGCGCCCTTGCCCATGAACGAGGCCATGAAGTCCTGCGGCACCCAGCCGTGGATGCCGGCGCCGATCGCGATGCCGGCCAGGATGTAGGGCCAGACGCGGCCGACGATCTCGCGCACGCTGGCGAAACCGCCGTCGATGCGCTCGGCCAGCGTCAGCGTGTCGGCGCTGGCGGTGGCGTGCAGCCTGGGCATCTCGCGCACCCAGTCTTCGAGGTGGCGCTCCATCTTCAGCCGCCCGATCACCCAGCCGGCGAGGATGGCCACCGCGAGCCCCAGGCCCAGGTACAGCAGCGCAATGCGCCAGCCGAACAGGCCGAACAGCAGCGCCAGCGCCACCTCGTTGACCATCGGCGCGGCGATCAGGAACGAGAAGGTCACGCCCAGCGGCACGCCGGCCTGCACGAAGCCGATGAACAGCGGCACCGCCGAGCACGAGCAGAACGGCGTGACGATGCCCAGGCTGGCCGCCATCACGTTGGCCGCACCCTCGCTGCGCCCGGCCAGCAGCGCACGCGTGCGCTCGGGAGTGAAGTACGAGTTCACCATGCCCATCACGAACACGACCGCGGTCAGCAGCAGCAGCACCTTCGGCGTGTCGTAGAGGAAGAACTGCAGCGCGCCGCCCAGGTGGCTGTCGCGCTCGACCGGCAGCCAGGCGACCAGCGCCTCGGACGCCGGCGCCAGCCAGCGGTACAGCAGCCACCAGGCGACGGCGGCGACGGCGATGAACAGCTTGGGCTGGCGTCGCGGCCAGGCGGACAGGCTTCGGGGCAGGGTCAGGACGGACATCGGCGCACCTTCGTTCAACCCTGTAGACGAACGAGGGGCGAAAAGGATGCAGGCCCTGCCGCCTGCCGCCGGAATTCAGGTGCCGTCGACGCGGCCCTGGTGGCAGCAGACGCGGCCGTCGGCCGGGTCGAACCGGACCCGGCACGCGAGCGTCATGCGCTCGCGCAGGCGCCGGCGCGCGCGCAGCAGCCGCGCCTTCGCCGCCGGCAGGCTGAGCCCGCGCGCCGCCGCGTAGTCCTTCTGCGTCATGCCCTCGAGGTCGCAGGCACGGAGGCAGTCGGCGTCGTCGGCCGACAACTCCTGCAGCACACGCGCGATGCAGCCGGTCAGCGCGTCGACGGCCGGCGCCGGCTCGGGCTCGGCTGCGGCCAGCGTCTGGGCGTGCTCGTCGATCGGATCCTGCGGCCGGGCCAGCCGCAGGCGGTCGGTCAGCGCGTTGCGCGCCACGCGGAACAGCCAGGCGCGCGCGTCGTCGAGCGCGCAGAACTGCGCGCCGGCGCGCATCGCCTTCAGGAAGGTGTCCTGCAGCAGGTCCTCGGCAGCGTCGCGGTCGCCGGTCTGGTGGCGCAGGAAGCCACGCAGCTCGGCCTCGTGCGCCGTCCAGGCCTTGACGACGCAGGCGAAGGTCGGCGCGCCGACGCGGGTAGGAACGGGAGCCTCTGCCATGGCCTCAGCTTAACGACGCCAGGGCGTCGCGCAGGCGCGCACGATTCGATTCAGCAGCGGCGAGGCCCGCAGCACGACGACGCGGCCGCAGCGGCCGACGGCCCGGCCAGCGCCGGCTGCCGCGGCTTGGTGGCGCGGACGAAACCGCTGACGAACTTCCCGTCGACCTCGCGCGCCAGTTCCTGCAGGGCCTCGCCCTGCGTGGCGAGGAACTCCTTCGCGTCCTCGGCGCCGTAGACGCGTGTCACCTCGATGCCGGCGTTCTCGAAGCCGGCCGCCTGCAGCTTGGCGAAATAGTCGGTGTCGGACAGCGCGCCGGCCACACAGCCGACCCACAGCTCCATGTTGCGGCGGATCGCCGGCGGCACCTCGCCGCGCACGACGACGTCGCTGACGGCGAAGCGGCCACCGGGCTTCAGCACCCGGAACGCCTCGCGCAGCACGCGGTCCTTGTCGGCCGACAGGTTGATGACGCAGTTGGAGATGATCACGTCCACCGTGTCGTCGGGCAGCGGGATGTTCTCGATCTCGCCGCGCAGGAAGAAGACGTTGGTGCGCCCGCTCTTGCGTTTGTTCTGCTCGGCCAGCGCGAGCATCTCGCGCGTCATGTCCAGGCCGAAGGCCATGCCGGTCGGGCCGACGCGCTTGGCCGACAGCAGCACGTCGATGCCGCCGCCCGAGCCGAGGTCGAGCACCGTCTCGCCAGGGTGCAGCTCGGCCAGCGCCGTCGGGTTGCCGCAGCCCAGCGACGCGAGCAGCGCGGTGTCGGGCAGCTCGCCGGCCTGCACCGCGTCGTACAGGTTCGAGGTGATCGGGTCGGCACCGCCGAGCGCTTGCGACGCGCTGCCGCAGCAGGATCCGCCAGCACCTGCCGAGACGCTCGCGGCGGCGGCGCCGTAGCGGTTGCGCACGACTTCCTTGACGTCGGCTTCGGTGTTCATCGTTCGGGTCCTTTCGGTGGGGGGAGCCATGGCGCCTCAGGCGCGGCGGACGATCGCCTGCGGCTCGACGGCCTGGTTGCGGGTGCAGCACTCGGCGTACAGGAAGGCCAGCAGGTCCTGAAGCGCCTGCGCGTTGGCGGCGTAGCGCAGGAAGGTGCCTTCGCGCCGCACCGTCACGAGACCCTCGTGCTTCAGCTTCTCGAGGTGGTGCGACAGCGTCGAGCCGGTGATCTGCAGTTCCGCCGCGATGTCGCCGACGAACAGACCGCCGGGGTGCGCGCTCAGCAAAAGGCGCACGATGCGCAGCCGGGGTGCGGTGCCCATCGCGCTGAGCATGTCGGCGAAGCGGGCGGTGGATTCGTCGTCGAGGGCAGGCATGGGATGGCCGTTGGATTCGTTATTTCGACAATAAACGAACTTCTGTCCGCCTGCAAGCCGCCATCTTCCGCAGCGGGCCATCTGGACAAAGCTCGGGTCCGGCGTCATAGTTCCATAACATTGGAAACGTAGAGTGCTGCAGGTGGCCCCCGCCGGCGGCGCCCCCACAGCAGGAGAAGACGATGACGACGATCCAGGTATTCGACCCCGCGATGTGCTGCAGCAGCGGCGTCTGCGGTGCCGATGTCGACGAGGCCGTGGTGGCGTTTGCCGCCGACTTCGCGTGGGCCCGGGAGGCCGGCGCGCGCATCGAGCGCTTCAACCTCGCGCAGCAGCCGACGGCCTTTGCCGCGAACACGGCGGTCGCCGGCTTCCTGCAGCGTTCGGGCTCGCAGGCGCTGCCGCTGATCCTCGTCGACGGCGAGGTGGCGCTCGCCGGCCGCTACCCGAAGCGCGACGAGCTCGCCCGCTGGGCCGGGCTGGCGGCGGCACCGGCCCCCGCGGCGGCCGGCGGCTGCTGCAGCGGCGGGCGTTGCTGCTGAAGCGGCAGGACGCTGCGATGCGCTTCCTCGACCACCCGCCGCGCTTCCTGTTCTTCACCGGCAAGGGCGGCGTCGGCAAGACCTCGATCGCCTGCGCCAGCGCCGTGCGCCTGGCCGACCAGGGCCGCCGCGTGCTGCTCGTCAGCACCGACCCGGCGTCCAACGTCGGCCAGGTCTTCGGCGTCACGATCGGCAACCGCACGACGGCGATCGAGGCGGTGCCCGGCCTGCAGGCGCTGGAGATCGACCCTCAGGCCGCGGCGCAGGCCTATCGCGACCGGCTCGTCGGCCCGGTGCGCGGCGTGCTGCCCGAGGACGTGGTGCGCGGCATCGAGGAACAGCTCTCGGGCGCCTGCACGACCGAGATCGCCGCGTTCGACGAGTTCACCGCGCTGCTGGCCGACGACGCGGCCACCGCCGGTTTCGACCACGTCGTCTTCGATACCGCGCCGACCGGGCACACCATCCGCCTGCTGCAGCTGCCCGGCGCCTGGACCGGGTTCCTCGACGCCGGCAAGGGCGACGCGTCGTGCCTGGGCCCGCTGGCGGGGCTGGAGAAGCACCGCGCGCAGTACCGCGCCGCGCTCGACGCGCTGGCCGACGCGGGCCGCACCCGGCTCGTGCTCGTCGCCCGCGCCCAGGGCGCCGCGCTGCGCGAACTGGCGCGCACGCAGCACGAGCTGGCCGGCGCCGGGCTGCGCAGCGCCTTCCTCGTCGTCAACGGGCTGATGCCGGCCGATGCGGGCCGTGGCGACCCGCTGGCCGCGGCGATCCACGAGCGCGAGACGGCCGCGCTGCAGGGCATGCCCGAGACCGTGCGCGCGCTGCCGGCCGACCGGCTTGCTCTGCAATCATTCAATCTGGTCGGCGTCAAGGCGCTGCGCCGCCTGCTCGAGGCCGCACCGGCAGATGCCGCGGCGTCTGCTCACGAAGAGCTGCCCGCGATCGACCGACGCCCGCTGTCCGCGCTGGTCGACGGCATCGCGCACGACGGCGCCGGGCTGGTGATGGTCGTCGGCAAGGGCGGCGTCGGCAAGACGACGGTGGCCGCGGCCGTGGCGGTGGCGCTGGCGCGCCGTGGCCTGGACGTGCACCTCACGACGTCGGACCCGGCCGCGCACCTGGAGGAAACGCTGCTCGACCAACTGCCGCACCTGCAGGTCAGCCGGATCGACCCGCACGCCGAGACCGAGCGTTACCGCCGGCAGGTGCTGCAGACCAAGGGCGCAGGCCTGGACGATGCCGGCCGGTCACTGCTGGAGGAAGACCTGCGCTCGCCGTGCACCGAGGAGATCGCCGTCTTCCAGGCCTTCTCGCGCGTCATCCGCGAGGCCGGCACGCGCTTCGTCGTGATGGACACCGCGCCGACCGGCCACACGCTGCTGCTGCTCGACGCCACCGGCAGCTACCACCGCGAGGTCGTGCGCCAGACCGGTGACAAGGGCCTGCACACGACCACGCCGCTGATGCGGCTGCAGGACACGAAGCGGACCAAGCTGCTGGTCGTCACGCTGCCCGAGACGACGCCGGTGCTCGAGGCCGCCGCCCTGCAGGCCGACCTGCGCCGCGCCGGCATCGAACCCTGGGCCTGGGTCGTCAACCAGAGCCTGGCCGCCGCCGAACCCCGTGCGCCGCTGCTGCGGCAGCGCGCCGCGGCCGAGGTTCCGCGGATCGCGGACGTCGAGCGCCTGTCGGCCGGCCGCTTCGCGATCGTCGCGCAGCAACTGGCCGAGCCGGTCGGCGTGCAGCGCCTGGCCGCGCTGGCAGAACCGTCGTGAAGGAGGCCCCGATGAACGAGAAACAGGCCGTCGCCGCGCTCGCCGCGCTGGCGCAGGAAGCACGGCTGCGCATCTTCCGCGCGCTGGTCGGTGCCGGGCCGGCCGGCATGACGCCGTCGGCGCTGTCGGCGATGCTCGACATCCCGTCGTCGACGCTGTCCTTCCACCTGAAGGAGCTGATCCACGCCGATCTGGTCAGCGTCGAGCGCGACGGGCGCAGCCTGATCTACCGCCCGGCGATGCCCCAAATGGACGCGCTGCTCGGCTACCTCACCGATCACTGCTGCCAGGGAGCGGCCTGCGCGCCCGCGGCGCAGCGGCGCACACGCTGCTGAGCGCACTTCGCCGCCCCCACCCGAATCCGTCCGCTGAAAGGTCCCCCATGGATCAGAAGACTTACAACGTGCTCTTCATCTGCACCGGCAACTCGGCGCGTTCGATCCTCGCCGAGGCGCTGATGAACCAGCTCGGCGACGGGCGCTTTCGCGCCTTCTCCGCCGGCAGCCATCCCAAGGGCGAGGTTCACCCGCTGACGCTGAAGACGCTGGCCGCGCAGCGCCTGCCGGTCGACGGCTACCGCAGCAAGAGCTGGGAGGAGTTCGCCCGCCTCGGTTCGCCCGAGCTGCACTTCGTCTTCACGGTCTGCGACCAGGCCGCCGGCGAGGTCTGCCCGGTCTGGCCGGGCCAGCCGATCACCGCGCACTGGGGCATGCCCGACCCCGCCGCCGCGCCCGAGGCGCAGCGCGAACAGGCCTTCGTCGACACCTTCGTCACGATGAAGCGGCGCATCCAGCTGATGCTGGCGCTGCCGCTCGCCAGCCTGGACCGCGTCGCGCTGAAGACGCGCGTCACCGACATCGGAAAAAACTGAGATGACCGTGCACGTCCTGATCCTCTGCACCCACAACTCGGCGCGCAGCGTGCTCGCCGAGGGCATGCTGAACCACCTGGCCGCCCGGCTCGGCGCCGACGTGCGCGCGCACAGCGCCGGCAGCGCCCCCAGCGGGCGCATCAACCCGTTCGCGCTGCAAGCGCTGGCCAGCGCCGGCATCGCCACCGGCGCGTTCCGCAGCAAGAGCTGGGACGAGTTCAGCGCCGACGGCGCGCCGCCGCTGGACATCGTCATCACCGTCTGCGACAGCGCCGCGGCCGAGACCTGCCCGGTCTTCTTCGGCGCCCAAGGCCAGCCGCTGAAGGTGCACTGGGGCTACCCCGACCCGTCCAACGCCGAGGGCGGCGACGACGGAAAACGCCGCGCCTTCGAGCTGACGCGCCAGGCGATCGGCTACCGCATGCTGCAGCTGCTGCTGGCATTGCCGGTGGCCGGCGCGGACCCCGCCTCGCTGCAGGCCGCACTCGCCGAGATCGGCCGGAGCTGACGCCCATGACCACCGCCACCCTGCCCGCCCCGGCGCCGATGAGCCTGTTCGAACGCTGGCTGACGCTCTGGGTCGCGCTGTGCATCGTCGCCGGCATCGCGCTCGGCCAGCTGTTCCCGGGGCCGTTCCAGGCCATCGGCCGGCTCGAGTTCGCCCAGGTCAACCTGCCGGTCGGCCTGCTGATCTGGGTGATGATCATCCCGATGCTGCTGAAGGTCGACTTCGGCGCCATGCACCAGGTGCGCCGGCACTGGCGCGGCATCGGCATCACGCTGTTCGTCAACTGGGCCGTCAAACCCTTCTCGATGGCGCTGCTGGCCTGGATCTTCATCCGCCAGGTCTTCGCGCCCTGGCTGCCGGCCGAGCAGCTCGACAGTTATGTCGCCGGGCTGATCCTGCTCGCCGCGGCGCCCTGCACGGCGATGGTCTTCGTCTGGAGCCGGCTGACCAACGGCGACCCGATGTTCACGCTGAGCCAGGTGGCGCTGAACGACACGATCATGGTCTTCGCCTTCGCGCCCGTCGTCGGCCTGCTGCTGGGGCTGTCGGCGATCACCGTGCCCTGGGACACGCTGGTCACCTCGGTCGTGCTCTACATCGTGATCCCGGTGGTGCTGGCGCAGGCCTGGCGCAGCGCGCTGCTGCGCCGCGGCGGCCAGGCGGCGCTGGACGCGACGCTCGCGCGCATCGGCCCGTGGTCGATCGCCGCGCTGCTGGCGACGCTGGTGCTGCTGTTCGCCTTCCAGGGCGAGGCCATCATCGCGCAGCCGGCGGTGATCGCGATGCTGGCGGTGCCGATCCTGATCCAGGTCTTCTTCAACTCGGGACTCGCCTACTGGCTGAACCGCCGCGCCGGCGAGAGCCACGCGGTGGCCTGCCCGTCGGCGCTGATCGGCGCGAGCAACTTCTTCGAGCTGGCGGTGGCCGCGGCGATCAGCCTGTTCGGCTTCCAGTCGGGCGCGGCGCTGGCCACCGTCGTCGGCGTGCTGATCGAGGTGCCGGTGATGCTGCTGGTGGTGCGCCTCGTGAACCGCAGCAAACCCTGGTACGAGGCCGGGCTGCGGCGCGGCTGAATCAGCGCGCCTCGATCGCCTCGGGCGGCGTGTAGGCGCGGCGCGCCGCGTGCACGTCCTGGTGGTGCGCCTTGGCCCAGTCCAGCAGGCCGTGCATCGGCTGCAGGAACGAGGTGCCGAGCTCGGTCAGCGCGTAGTCCACACGCGGCGGCACCGTCGGGTAGACGGTGCGGCTGACCAGGCCGTCCTGCTCCAGCCGGCGCAGCGTCTGCGCCAGCATGCGCTGCGAGATGTCGGCGATGCGCGACTTCAGCACCGTGAAGCGCAGCGTGCCGCCTTCCTCCAGCGTGAACAGCACCAGCATGCTCCAGCGGTCGCCCAGACGTTCGAGCACGTCGCGGATCGGGCAGCAGTCGGCGTTGGGGTCCTTGGACTTGTGAAGCGACATCGAGAACTCCGCGGGGCTGGGGTCGGTAACACCGAGGTCACCAAGTGACCTTCGGCTCCCTTCTTGTGGAGCCGGCGCGTGATGATGGATCATTTCGGCACCAACACGCAAGTTGAGAGTTGGTTCCTTTCAAATACTAATGATCCGGGTGTCCCGCCCGCCTTCAACGGAGTCTCGTATGTCCCAGCTTCTCGTCACCGGCGCCTCGGGCCACTTCGGCCATCGTGTGCTGCAGCACCTGCTCGACACGCTGCACGTCGAGCCCGCACGCATCGTCGCCGCCTCGCGCCAGCCCGAACGCCTGGCCGCCTTCGCCGCGCGCGGCGTGGCCACGCGCCGCGCCGACTTCGACGACGCCGCGTCGCTGCCCGGTACCTTCGCCGGCATCGCCCGCGCGCTGATCGTCAGCACCGACGCGCTGGACCGCCCGGGCAAGCGCCTGGAGCAGCACCGCGCCGCCGTCGCCGCCGCCGAACGTGCCGGTGTCACCCACCTCGTCTACACCTCGATGCCCGGGCCGCACGACTCGCTGATCAGCTTCGCGCCCGACCACGCCGGCACCGAAGACGCCCTGGCCGCCAGCCGCGTGCCGGGCTGGACCATCCTGCGCAACCACTGGTACTTCGACAACCTGTTCCAGTCGCTGCCGGCGGTGCTGGCCCACGGCGGCCAGTGGTACAGCGCGGCGGGCGCCGGCAAGGTCGCCAACCTCTCGCGCGACGACCTGGCGCTGGCCGCGGCCACCGCGCTGGCCGGCAGCAACCAGAGCCGCGAGGTGTACACGCTGAGCGGCGAAGAAGCGCTGACGACGGCCGAGCAGGCCGAACGCATCGGCCGCGCGATCGGCCGCACGCTGACGGTGGTGCCGGTCACGGTGGCCGACCTGGAGCGCGGCATGGTCGCCGCCGGCCTGCCCGAGCCGGTGGCGCGCGCCTACGCCTCGTTCGACGCCAACACCGCCGCCGGCCGCGTCGGCACGGTGACCGGCGACTACCGCCGCCTCGTCGGCCGCGCGCCGCAGAGCTTCGACGCCTGGCTGGCCGAGAACGCCGCCGCGCTGCGCGGCTGAACACGCGCCGCGCCGGCTAGCATCGTCGTCCCGAACCCGACGGAGACCAACGATGGCTGAGGATTCGCTGCGCGTGGCCGTGATGGGCGCCGGCGCGGTGGGCTGCTACTTCGGCGGCATGCTCGCGCGCGCCGGCCACGAGGTCGTGCTGATCGGCCGCCCGGCGCACGTGCAGGCCATCGAGGCCGAGGGCCTGCGGCTGCAGACGCGCGCCTTCGACGAACGTGTGCAGGTCGCCGCCAGCGCCGACGTCGCCGCGGTGGCCGGCGCCTCGCTGGTGCTGTTCTGCGTGAAGTCGACCGACACCGAGGCCGCCGCCGCGTCGATGCTGCCGCACCTGGCGCCCGGCACGCTGGTGCTGAGCCTGCAGAACGGCGTCGACAACGCCGAGCGCCTGCGCACGCTGCTGCCGCAGCCGGTGCGCGCCGCGGTGGTCTACGTCGCCACCGAGATGGCCGGCCCGGGCCACGTGCGGCACCACGGCCGCGGCGAGCTGCTGGTCGAACCCGGCCGTGGCGGCGACGCCTGGGCCGAGGCTTTGCGCGCCGCCGGCGTGCCGGTGCAGGTGTCGGACGACGCGCGCCAGGCGCTGTGGGTCAAGCTGATCCTGAACTGCGCCTACAACGCGCTGTCGGCGATCGGCCAGGCGCCCTACGGCCGGCTGGTCGCCACCGACGGCGTGCCCGAGCTGATGCGCGAGGTGGTGCGCGAGTGCGTCGCCGTCGCCGCCGCCGACGGCGTCGAGATCCCGGCCGACATCGAGGCCACGGTGTTCGCACTGGCGCCGTCGATGCCGGGCCAGCGTTCGTCGACGGCGCAGGACCTGGCACGCGGCAAACACACCGAGATCGAGCACCTGAACGGCTACGTCGTGCGCTGCGGCCAGCGCCACGGCATCGCGACGCCGATGAACGCCATGCTGCGCACGCTGGTGCGGCTGATCGAGAGCGGACACGCGCCAGCCGCGTCTTGACACCTTCTTGATGCCGCCGCCCGCAGTCTTGCGACCGTCTTGACGGCCGCTGCGGGAGCATCCCTCCGACATTGAACGGAGGGGTCCATGGACCTGTTGTACCTCGTGACCGGGGCGGCGCTGTGGGCGCTGGCCTGGGCGCTGGCGCGCGGCTGCGCGCGACTCGAACGACGCCGGGGGCGAGCATGAGCCCTCAGGACTTGTCCGGGGCTCATTCCCGCTCGGCGGGACCGGCCGCCAGGCCGAAGGGTGCCCCGATGAACGCCTGGCTCTGGAGTGCCGCGGCACTGGCCGCCGGGCTGCTCGTCTACCTCGTCGCCGCGCTGCTGCGGCCGGAGGACTTCTCGTGAGCGGCGCCTGGCTGCAACTGGCCGTCTTCCTGCTCGTGCTGTTTGCCGCGGCCTGGCCGCTGGGGCGGGCGATCGAGGCGGTGATGGACGGCCGCTTCGCCCTCGGACAGCGCGTCGAGGCGCCGCTGTTCCGCCTGGCCGGCGTCGACCCCGCCGAGGACCAGCCCTGGACGCGCTACGCGCTCGGCCTGCTGGTCTTCAACGGCCTGGGGCTTCTGGCCGTCTACGCGCTGCAGCGCCTGCAGCCGATGCTGCCGCTGAACCCGCAGGACTGGCCCGCGGTGGCGCCCGACTCGGCGCTCAACACCGCGGTGAGCTTCGTCACCAACACCAACTGGCAGGGCTACGGCGGCGAGACGACGATGAGCCGGCTGACCCAGATGCTGGGCCTGGCGGTGCAGAACTTCCTGTCGGCGGCCACCGGCATCGCCGTCGCGGTGGCGCTGGCGCGCGGTTTCGCGCGCCGCACGGCCAGCGGCATCGGCAACGTCTGGGCCGACCTGACGCGCGCCACGCTGTGGGTCCTGCTGCCGCTGGCCTTCGTCGCGGCGCTGTTCTTCGTCTCGCAGGGCGTGGTGCAGACCTTCGCCGCCGACACCACGCTGAGCACCGTCGAAGGCCAGCAGCAGACGCTGGCGCTGGGCCCGGTGGCCTCGCAGGAGGCGATCAAGCTGCTGGGCACCAACGGCGGCGGCTACTTCAACGCCAACTCGGCGCACCCGTTCGAGAACCCGACGCCGCTGGCCAACGCGGTGCAGGTGCTGGCCATCCTGCTGATCCCGGCGGCGCTGTGTTTCGCCTTCGGCCGCATCGTCGGCGACGCGCGCCAGGGCTGGGCGCTGCTCGGCGCGATGACGCTGCTCTTCGTCGTCGCCGTCGTCGCCGTCACGCGGGCCGAGTACGCCGGCAACCCGCTGCTGCCGCCGTTGGGCGTGGACACCCTGCCCTCGGCGCTGCAGGCCGGCGGCAGCATGGAGGGCAAGGAAGTGCGCTTCGGCCTGGACGCCAGCGCGCTGTTCGCCGCGGTGACCACCGCCGCGAGCTGCGGCGCCGTCAACACGATGCACGACAGCCTGACGCCGCTGGGCGGCGCCGTGCCGCTGGTGCTGATGCAGCTCGGCGAGGTGGTCTTCGGCGGCGTCGGCTCGGGCCTGTACGGGATGCTGGTCTTCGCGCTGCTGGCGGTGTTCATCGCCGGGCTGATGATCGGCCGCACGCCCGAGTACCTGGGCAAGAAGATCGAGGCCCACGAGATGAAGCTGGTCTCGATCGCGATCCTGGTGACGCCGCTGCTGGTGCTGGGCGGCAGCGCGCTGGCGGCGAGCGTCGACGCCGGCCGCGCCGGCATCCTGAACCCCGGCGCGCACGGCTTCAGCGAGCTGCTGTACGCGCTGACCTCGGCGGCCAACAACAACGGCAGCGCCTTCGCCGGGCTGTCGGCCAACACGCCGTTCTACAACCTGCTGCTGGCCGTGGCGATGTGGCTGGGCCGCTTCGGCGTGCTGGTGCCGGTGCTGGCGCTGGCCGGCGCGCTGGCGGCCAAGCCGCGGCTGGCCGTCACGCGCGGCACGCTGCCGACGCACGGCCCGCTGTTCGTCGCCCTGCTGGTCGGCATCGTGCTGCTGGTCGGCCTGCTGAACTACGTGCCCGCGCTGGCACTCGGCCCGGTGGCCGAGCACCTGGCGCTGTGGGCGCGATGAGGAATCCGATGTCCCGCACTTCCCTGCCCCTGTTCGACGCGGCGCTGCTGCGTCCGGCGCTGGTCGACGCGCTGCGCAAGCTCGACCCGCGGGCCCAATGGCGCAACCCGGTGATGGCCGTGGTCTACGTCGGCAGCGCCTTCACCACCGCGCTGGCCGCGGCGAACCCCAGCCTGTTCTCGGTCGGCGTCGCCGCCTGGCTGTGGTTCACCCTGCTCTTCGCCAACCTCGCCGAGGCCCTGGCCGAAGGCCGCAGCAAGGCCCAGGCGGCGGCGCTGCGCGGCCTGAAGAAGAAGACCTGGGCCAAGAAGCTGGAACCCGGCAGCGCGCGCCACGAACGCAGCGCGATGCAATGGCACCCGGTCGAGGCCGAGACGCTGCGCAAGGGCGATGTCGTGCTCGTCGAGGCCGGCGACACCATGCCCGCCGACGGCGAGGTCGTCGACGGCGTCGCCTCGGTCGACGAGAGCGCGATCACCGGCGAGTCGGCGCCCGTCATCCGCGAGTCCGGCGGCGACTTCTCGGCCGTCACCGGCGGCACCCGCGTGCTGTCGGACTGGATCGTCGTGCGCGTCAGCGCCGACCCGGGCGAGACCTTCGTCGACCGCATGATCGCGATGGTCGAGAACGCGCGCCGCAGCAAGACGCCCAACGAGATCGCGCTGAGCATCCTGCTGGTCGCGCTGACCATCGTCTTCCTCGGCGTGGTCGCGACGCTGCTGCCGTTCTCGCGTTTCGCCGTCGACGCTGCCGGCGGCGGCGAGCCGGTGGACCTGGTGATGCTGGTGGCGCTGCTGGTGTGCCTGATCCCGACGACGATCGCCGGGCTGCTGTCGGCCATCGGCGTGGCCGGCATGAGCCGGCTGCTGCGCGCCAACGTCATCGCCACCTCGGGCCGCGCGGTCGAGGCCGCCGGCGACGTCGACGTGCTGCTGCTCGACAAGACCGGCACGATCACGCTGGGCAACCGCCAGGCCGCGGCCTTCCTGCCGGCGGCCGGCGTCACCGAGGCCGAGCTGGCCGACGCGGCGCAGCTCGCGTCGCTGGCCGACACCACGCCCGAAGGCCGCAGCATCGTCGTGCTCGCCAAGCGCCACGGCCTGCGCGAACGCGAGCTGGCGGCGCTCGACGCGGTCTTCGTGCCGTTCTCGGCGCAGACGCGCATGAGCGGCGTCGACCTGCCGGCCGGGCGCACGCTGCGCAAAGGCGCGGCCGACGCGCTGGCGCGCCACGTGCACGCGCTGGGCGGCGAGTTCCCGGCCGGGCTGCAGCCGCTCGTCGACGAGGTCGCGCGCCGCGGCAGCACGCCGCTGGTGGTGGCCGAGGGCGCGCGCGTGCTCGGCGTCGTCGAGCTCAAGGACGTCGTCAAGGGCGGCATCCGCGAGCGTTTCGCCGAGCTGCGCCGCATGGGCATCACGACGGTCATGGTCACCGGCGACAACCGCCTGACGGCCGCGGCCATCGCCGCCGAGGCCGGCGTCGACGACGTGCTCGCCGAGGCCACGCCGGAGGCCAAGCTGAAGCTGATCCGCGAGCACCAGGCCGCCGGCCGGCTGGTGGCGATGACCGGCGACGGCACCAACGACGCGCCGGCGCTGGCCCAGGCCGACGTCGCCGTGGCGATGAACACCGGCACCCAGGCCGCCAAGGAGGCCGGCAACATGGTCGACCTCGACAGCAACCCGACCAAGCTGATCGAGATCGTCGAGACCGGCAAGCAGCTCCTGATGACGCGCGGCGCGCTGACCACCTTCAGCGTCGCCAACGACGTCGCCAAGTACTTCGCCATCGTGCCGGCGGCCTTCGTCGGCAGCTACCCGCAGCTGGCGGCGCTGAACGTCATGCAGCTCGCCAGCCCGGCCTCGGCGGTGCTGTCGGCGGTGATCTTCAACGCGCTGATCATCGTCGGGCTGATCCCGCTGGCGCTGCGCGGCGTGGCCTACCGCCCGGTCGGCGCGGCGGCGCTGCTGCGCCGCAACCTGGCCGTCTACGGCCTGGGCGGCGTCGTCGTGCCCTTCGTGGGCATCAAGCTGATCGACCTGGGCCTGGCGGCCACGGGTCTGTTCTGAGGTGATCGTCATGAACTCCATGCTCCGTCCCGCGCTGGTGCTGTTCGCCGCGCTGTCCCTGGTCACCGGTCTGGCCTACCCGCTGGCGGTGACCGGCGTCGCCCGGCTCGCCTTCCCCTGGCAGGCCGAAGGCAGCCGGGTCGAACACGACGGCCGCGTCGTCGGCTCCGCGCTGATCGGCCAGTCCTTCACCGACCCCGGCCACTTCTGGAGCCGGCCGTCGGCCACCTCGCCGATGCCCTACAACGCCGCCAACTCGGCCGGCTCCAACCTCGGGCCCACGAACCCGGCGCTGGCCGACGCGGTGCGCGCACGCGTCGCCGCGCTGCGCGCCGCCGACCCCGGCAACGACGCGCCGGTGCCGGTGGATCTGGTCACCGCCTCGGCCAGCGGGCTGGACCCGGACATCAGCCGCGCCGCCGCCGAGTACCAGGCGGCCCGCGTGGCACGCGTGCGCCGCCTGCCCGAAGCCGAGCTGCGGGCCTTGATCGCGCGCCAGGCCGAGGAGCCCGCCTTCGGCCTCGGCGAGGCGCGTGTCAACGTGCTGAAGCTGAACCTGGCGCTGGACGAGCTGGCGCGCGCGGGGCACAGGTGAGCGCGCTGGGCGAAGTGCTGATGGCGCTGGCGGCGGTGCTGCTGCCGCTGGCCGGCGCCGCCGCCTGGCTGCGCCGCGAGCACCGCCGAGCGCGCGAGCGGCGTGGGAAGATCGCCGGCCGATGAACGAGCCGTCCCGTCCCGATCCGGACACCTTGCTGCGCGACGTGCAGCAGGACGAGGCCCGCGAGCGCCGCGGCCGGCTGAAGATCTTCTTCGGCGCCAGCGCCGGCGTCGGCAAGACCTGGGCGATGCTGGCCGCCGCGCGCGACGCGCTGGCGCGCGGCACGGCGTTGACCGTCGGCCTCGTCGAGACCCACTCGCGGCGCGACACCGCGGCCATGGCCGAGGGCCTGCCGCAGCTGCCGCGCAAGCGCTGCACTTACCGCGGCCGCGAGCTGGAGGAGTTCGACCTCGACGCCGCGCTGGCCTTCGGCGCCGCGCACGACGACGCGCTGGTGCTCGTCGACGAGCTGGCGCACAGCAACGTCGCCGGCTCGCGCCACCCCAAACGCTGGCAGGACGTCGAGGAGCTGCTGGCCGCCGGCATCGACGTCTGGACGACGATGAACGTCCAGCACCTGGAGAGCCTGAACGACGTCGTCGGCGGCATCACCGGCATCCGCGTGCGCGAGACCGTGCCCGACCGCGTCTTCGACGAGGCCGACGAGGTCGTCGTCGTCGACCTGCCGCCCGACGAACTGCTGGCGCGGCTGAAGGCCGGCAAGGTCTATCTGCCGCCGCAGGCCGAACGCGCCGCGGCGAACTTCTTCCGCAAGGGCAACCTGCTGGCGCTGCGCGAGCTGGCGCTGCGCCGCACCGCCGACCGCGTCGACGGCGAGATGCTCGCCTGGCGGCGCCGCAACCGCGTCGAGACCGTCTGGCCCAACCGCGAGGCGCTGCTGGCCGCCGTCGCGCCGGGCGGGCACGGCGAGACCGTCGTGCGCCGCTGCGCCCGGCTGGCCGCGCAGCTGGAGCTGCCCTGGCACGCGGTGATGGTCGAGACGCCGGCGCTGCAGCGCCTGGGGCCAGAGGCGCGGCGCGAGGCGCTGCAGCAACTCAAGCTCGCCGAGTCGCTGGGCGCGACGACCGCCACGCCCTCGGCGCCCGACGCCGCCGACGGCCTGGTGCGCTACGCGCGCGAGCACAACCTGTCGCGGCTGGTGCTGGGCCGTGGCCGCCGGGGGCTGCCCTGGCGGCGGCCGACCGTCGAGCGTGTCGCCGCGCTGGCCGGCGAGCTCGACGTGCTGCAGGTCGGCACGGCCGGCGCGCCGGCGCCGCGCGCCGCCGGCCCCGCCCCGGCCGCCGAAGGCGCCGGCTGGGCCGGCTACGCCGCCGCCGCCGGCGCCTGCGTGCTGACGGCGCTGGCGGCGACGCCGCTGCGCGACGTGCTCGAGCTCAGCAACATCGTGATGATCTTCCTGCTCGCCGTCGTCGGCGTCGGCCTGCGCTTCGGCCGCGGGCCGGCGGTGGCGGCGGCCTTCTTCGGCGTCGCGCTGTTCGACTTCTTCTTCGTGCAGCCGCGTTTCTCGTTCGCCGTCAGCGACGTGCAGTACCTCGTGACCTTCGGCGTCATGCTGGCAGTGGCGCTGGCCATCGGCCAGCTCACCGCCGGGCTCAAGGTGCAGGCCGCCGCGGCGATGCAGCGCGAGCGCCGCGTGCGCCGGCTCTACGAGATGACGCGCGACCTGTCGGCGGCGCTGCTGCCGGCGCAGGTGGCCGAGATCGGCGCGCGTTTCGTCGCCGCCGAGTTCGGCGCCCGCTGCGCGCTCTACGCCACCGACGAGCACGACACCCTGCAGCGCCTGCCCGGCGGCGAGGCCGAGGCCGACGAAGGCGTCGTGTCCTGGGCCTTCCGCCACGGCCGCGCCGCCGGCGCCGGCACCGACACGCTGCCGGCCAGCCGCTGCCTGGTGCTGCCGCTGAAGGCGCCGATGCGCCAGCGCGGCGTGCTCGCCATCGAAGCCGGCGACACCGCCGCGCTGGGCCCCGAGACGATGCGGCTGATGGAGACCTGCGCCTCGCTGCTGGCGATCTCGCTGGAGCGGCTGCACTACGTCGACGTGGCGCAGCAGAGCGCGCTGCAGATCGAGAGCGAGCGCCTGCGCAACTCGCTGCTGTCGGCGATCTCGCACGACCTGCGCACGCCGCTGGCGGCGCTGGTCGGCCTGGCCGACACGCTGGCGCTGGCGCCGCCGGGGCCGGCGCCGCGCGGCCTGGTCGACGCGATCCGCGAGTCGGCACGGCGCATGGCGGCGCTGGTCGGCAACCTGCTGGACATGGCGCGGCTGCAGGCCGGCGCGGTGCGCCTGCGCCGCGCCTGGCAGCCGCTGGAAGAGGTGGTCGGCAGCGCGCTGGCCGCCTGCCGCCCGGTGCTGCAGGGCCGGCCGGTGACGGTGGTGCTGGCCGACGGGCTGCCGCTGCTGTCGCTGGACGCAGTGCTGTTCGAGCGTGTGCTCGTCAACCTGCTGGAGAACGCCGCGCGCTACACGCCGGCCGGCAGCGCGCTGGCGATCCGCGCCGAGGCGCTGGACCAGAGCGTGCGCCTGGTCGTCGACGACCAGGGCCCGGGCCTGCCGCCGGGGCGCGAGGAGGCGCTGTTCGAGAAGTTCGAGCGTGGCGAACGCGAGAGCGCGACGCCCGGCGTCGGCCTGGGGCTGGCGATCTCGCGCGCCATCGTGCAGGCCCACGGTGGCACGATCCACGGTGCCAACCGCCTGGAAGGCGGCCGCGTCGCCGGCGCCCGCTTCACGATCGAGCTGCCGCGCGGCACGCCGCCCGAAGACGACGGCAGCGCCGCCGCCGCGGCCGACGAGGACATCCGATGACCGAACCCCGAGCCCGCGTGCTGATCGTCGAGGACGAAGCCGACATCCGCCGTTTCGTGCGCATGGCGCTGGAGAGCGAGGGCCACGAGGTGCACGAGGCCGAAGGCCTGCGCCGCGGGCTGATCGAAGCCGGCACGCGCCGCCCCGACCTGCTGGTCGTCGACCTGGGGCTGCCCGATGGCGACGGCGTCGACCTGATCCGCGACCTGCGCGGCTGGTCGGCGGCGCCGGTCATCGTGCTGTCGGCACGCGCCGCCGAGGACGACAAGATCGCCGCGCTGGACGCCGGTGCCGACGACTACCTCGTCAAACCCTTCGGCGCCGGCGAGCTGCTGGCGCGTGTGCGCGCCCAGCTGCGCCGCCGCGCGCTGCTGTCGCCCGACGACGGCCCGGTGCTGCGTTTCGGCGAGATCACGCTGGACCTGGCGCGCCGCAGCGTGCGCCGCGGCGACGAGGAGCTGCACCTGACGCCGATCGAATACAAGCTGCTCGGCTGCCTGGCGACGCAGCCCGACCGCGTCGTCACCCACCGCCAGCTGCTGAAAGCCGTCTGGGGCCCCGGCCACACCGAGGACACGCACTACGTGCGCGTGCACATGGCCAATCTGCGCAAGAAGATCGAGGCCCAGCCCTCGATGCCGGTGCACCTGCTGACCGAAGCCGGCATCGGCTACCGCTTCCGCGCCGGCGGCTGACCGCGCCGCGAGTGCGGAGATCGCCGGGCACGCGGCACCCGGCGAATAAGATGCTCGCAAACAGCATCTTCAAGAATCCGCATGTCACCGCAAGAAGTCCCGGCCGCCCTCAACGAACTGCTCGAAGCCGAACGCGCCGGCGCCTGGGTCGCGCGGCAGAGCGCCAGCGAAGCCGGCGACGCGGCGATGAAGGCGCTGCTGCAGGACATCCAGCACGACGAGGTGCGCTGGTGCGGCATGCTGATGCGCGCGGTGAGCACGCTCGGCGGCGAGCCCTCCAGCGCCGTCGGCGACTTCCGCCGCAAGGCGCTGGCGATCGAGGACCTGCACGAGCGACTGGTCTTCCTGAACAAGGGCCAGGCCTGGGTCGTGCGCCGGCTGGAGCGGCTGATCCCGGAGGTCGGCCACGCCGAGGTCAGGGCCGAGCTCGAAGCGATGCTGGCCGCGCACCGGCACAACATCGCCCGCGCCGAAGCCTTGTAGCCAGGCGTCAGCTCGGCGCCGGGCCCGGCACCACCACCCCGCGACATCCGGGGGCTTGGGTCGCGCCGCCGTCGCGGGCCCTGTACAAGAAGCCATGGATCCGCAAACCCTGCGCCCCCCGCCACCGCGCCGCTGGATGGCGCGCACGGTGTTCGTCCTGCTGGCCGCGGCCATCGGCGCGGCGGCCGTCGCGTGGTGGTTCGGCAGCCCCCGCCCGGCCGCGCCGCCGTCCGGGCCTGTCGTGTCCGGCCCCGCGCCGACGCAGGCGCCCGCCGCGTCGGCGGCGGCCGTCGCCGAACCCGATCCGCCGGCGCCGGCACAGCCGCTGGCCGAGGCGGACATCGTGCCGGCCCTGCAGGCGCTGATCGGCCGCGACGCGGTCGCGGGCCTGCTGCAGGCCACCGGCCTGGCGCAGCGCATCGTGCCACCGTCGACAACCTCGCGCGCCCTTCGGCACCGGCATCGATGTGGCCGGTGCAGCCGGCGGCGGGACGTTTCAGCGTCGTCGACACGACCGAAGGCGGCGCCCGGATCGCGCCCACGAACCCGCGGCGCTACGAGCCGCTGGTGGCGCTGGCCGAGCGCGTCGACCCGCACCAGCTGGCCGACTGGTACCGGCGCGCGCTGCCGCTGCTGCAGCCGGCCTACGAGGAACTGGGGTATCCCGGGCAGCGTTTCCATGCCCGGCTCGTGGTGGTGCTCGACCACCTGCTGGCCACGCCGGCGGCACCCCAGCCGCTGGCCGTGCGCCTGACCGAGGTGCGCGGGCCCCAGCCGTCCACGCGGCCCTGGGTGCGCTACGAGTACGCCGACCCGGCGCTCGAACAGGCCAGCGCCGGACGCAAGATCCTCTGGCGCGTGGGCCCGGAGAACCAGCGCCGGCTGATGCAGGTGCTGGCGGCGTTTCGCGACGAGATCCGCAGCACGCCGCGCTGAGCGCCCGCTACTGCAGCGTCCACACGTACTCCACCGTCGCGAAGCCGCCGACCGGGCGCCCGCGGGCGTCCAGGCCGGCGCTGAAGCGGCAGCGTCCCAGCGTGTCGACGGCGGCACGGTCGAGCAGGCCATGCTCGCGCGAGGGCCCGGAGCGCTGCAGCACGCGGGCGTCGATCACGCGCCCGCCGGCATCGACGCGAAAGCGGATGCGGGTGGTGCCGGTGGCCTCGGAGCGCAGGGCCGCACGCGGATACGCCGGGCGCGTGCACTGCGAAACCTCCAGCCGCGCCGGACGCGACAGGTCCGCCGGTGCTGAAGGCGGCGCTGCCGGGGCGGGCACCGGCGCTGGCGCTGCCGGGGCGACGACAACCGGCGTCGGCGGCGGCGCGCTGCGCTGCACCGTGATGGCCGGAGGCGGGAGCGGCGGCGGCCGCACGCGGATCTCGGGCGGTGGCACGAACGACGGCGGCGGCGGCAGCGCCGCAGGCGCAACGTCCAGCACCGGCGGGGGCGGCGGCGGCGGCGGCGGCGGCTCCAGGATGTCCACGGCCAGCGGCGGCGGCTCCAGGTCGACCCCGCGATGGCCCAGGCTCTGCACCAGCATCCACACCAGGACGCCGTGCAGGCCCGCCACCACGGCCAGCCCGGCGGGATGCCGCGCCCGGCGAGACGGGAAGGGAACTGCGACCGCCATGTCCGGTTGGTCGAGGCATGGCGACGAAAGTTTCGTCGGGTGAACCCGGGCGCGCCCAGGCCTGCCGGGATCTAGTATCGGACTTCGATAACGATGACCGATACCGTTCGAGACATCCTGCTGGCGTTCGTGCGCGTCCATGTGCTTCACCACGCGGCCGCGGAGCGCGTCTACGGCGCCGGCATGGCCGCGGAGCTGTCGCGCCACGGCTACCGGCTCAGCCCGGGCACGCTCTACCCCTTGCTGCACCGCCTGGAACTCGACGGCCTGCTGGTGAGCGAAACCGAAGTGGTGGCCGGCAAGCTGCGCAAGTACTACGTCGCCACCGACCATGGCCGGGCGGCGCTGGACGAACTGCGGCCCCGCCTGGCCGAGCTGGTGGGCGAGGCGCTTCCCGAGGACGAGTCCGATGCCCGCCTCCGACGATCGCGTTCCAGCCGCTGAACCGCCGCGCCGCGGCTCCGCGCTGGAGGTGCTGCTCGCTTTCCTCAAGCTCGGCCTCGGTTCGTTCGGCGGCCCGGTGGCGCACCTCGGCTACTTCCGAACCGAGTTCGTCGAGCGCCGGCGCTGGCTCGACGACAGGCGCTACGGCGACCTCGTGGCGCTGTGCCAGTTCCTGCCCGGGCCGGCGAGCAGCCAGGTCGGCATGGCGCTGGGCCTCGGACGCGCCGGCTGGGCCGGCGCGCTGGCGGCGTGGGCCGGATTCACCCTGCCGTCGGCGCTGGTGCTGATCCTCTTCGCCCAGGGCGTCGCCACGTTCCCGTCGCTGGCGGCGTCCGGCGCGGTGCACGGGCTCAAGGTCGTGGCGGTGGCCGTCGTCGCGCAGGCGGTCTGGGGCATGGCGAGGTCGCTGTGTCCGGACCGCCTGCGCGCCGGCATCGCCATCGCAGCAGCCCTCGTGGTGCTCGCCGTGCCCACGGCGGCCGGGCAGATCGCGGCCATCGTGCTGGGCGGGCTGGCCGGGCGCCACACCCAGGCGCCCGGGCAGCTGGCCGCGGCGACGCACCAGGACGGCAGCGTCGGGCGCCGCACGGGCGCGCTGCTGCTCGCGGCCTTCGCCGTGCTGCTGCTGCTCCTGCCGATGCTGGCAGCCGCCCATCCCTCGCCCTGGCTGGACGCCGTTGCCGTCTTCTACAAGGCGGGTGCGCTGGTCTTCGGCGGGGGCCACGTCGTGCTGCCGCTGCTGCAGGCAGGCGTGGTGCCGCCCGGATGGGTGGACAACGACAGCTTCCTGGCCGGCTACGGCGCGGCGCAGGCCGTGCCGGGGCCGCTGTTCACCTTCGCGGCCTACCTCGGCGCGGCCATGCCGGCCCCGCTGGGGGGCTGGACCGGCGGGCTGGCGCTGCTGGCCGTCGTCTTCGTTCCGGCCTTCCTGCTCGTGGCGGGGGCGCTGCCGTTCTGGGAGGCGATCCGCCGGCGTGATGGCGTCCGGCGCGCGATGGGCGGCGTCAATGCCGCGGTGGTCGGCATCCTCGGCGCGGCACTCTACGACCCGGTGTGGACGAGCGCGATCCACTCGCGCGCGGACTTCGGGCTGGCGCTGGCGGCGTTCGGCCTGCTCGTCTGCACCCGGACCTCACCCGCCATCGTCGTCGCGCTGGCGGCGGCAGCGGGATGGGCCCTCGGCAGCTAGGAGTCTTGCGCGGCAGAACCGTGTGGTTCCCGATGCTGCCTGGCACGGAGCCTGCGCCGAAGGGGCATGGCTGGAAGCGTCCGGCCCTGCGAACCTGACGAGGTGATGCTGCTGCCGGCGGCGGCGCAAGACGGGCGGCCGGCAACGATGCGCAGGCGCGCTGTCGTCAGGGTGGGCGCGACAGGGGACAATCACGGGCATGGACCTACATGTGCCGATTACCCTGACCGACGAACTCGCCGACGAGGTCGTCACCGCCAGCGCCCGCCTCAACCTCGCCAGCGGCGAGATAGGCCGCATCGAATACCACGAATGGGACGTGGGCACCCAGGGCCTGCCCTGGGAGCGTGACGACTACGAATTCACCAGCGGGACGCTGTCGAACGCCGGCAAGGACGTCGAGTTCAGCGTCACCGTCAACCGCACGAGCGGCTGCTACTCGGTCAGCGCGGACGAGCTGCTGGAGATCAAGGTGAAGGCCGCGCAGCTGTTCGCCGGCATCAGCGGGACGGAACTTGCCGCCGGCGCCCGCGGCGGCCGCACGCACTGAACCACCCCGGTGGGCACCCGAGCGGTGCCCACCCACCCGGCGCCGGGATCTGCCGGCACCGACGATGGTGGCCGCGGCCCACGCCGCCAGCCGGCGCTCCTGAACGCCCCCCTGTGACCGCCTCGGTCGCACCGTCTCCACCCTCCCCCCCCTGCGCGCCCCGGCTCACCCAAACAGGTGAGGCCGCCTCACCGCCGCATGTGATTCGGCCCGCGCACGCTTGGCCGACGATCGCGCATCGCACTTCCTGGAGACGTCGATGGCGCTGTACGAATACCGCTGCGCGGACCATGGCCCGTTCGACCGCCACTGGCCGCTGGGCACGGCGCCGGCCGAAGCCGAGTGCCCGCACTGCGGCGCCGCCGCACGGCGCGTGTTCTCGGCGCCGATGCTGAGGACCGGCCGGCGCAGCGAATGGACCGCCGCGCTGGACCACGCCGAGAAGAGCCGGCACGAACCCGAGGTGGTCTCGGCGCTGCCCTCGCTCGGCCGCTCACCCCGCCCCGCCGCGCCGCTGAACCCGGCGCTCTTCACCCTGCCCCGGCCCTGAACACGGCCGGCAGCCCTCGTGCTCCGCTCGCCGCGGAGCGGTCTTCCCACGCCCCTCGAAAGGTGAGCCATGCCCCAGAACCTCTTTCCGCTGGACAACACGAAGAAGTTCAAGGACCAGAAGATCGTCGGCCACAACCGCTGGCACCCCGACATCCCGCCGGCGGTGAAGATCAAGCCGGGCACCGTGTTCCGCGCCGACTGCCGCGAGTGGTTCGACGGCGCGATCCGCAACGACGACTCGGCCGACGACATCCGCCACGCGCCTCTGGCCGGCGTGCACGTGCTCTCCGGCCCGTTCTACGTCGAAGGCGCCGAGCCGGGTGACCTGCTGATCGTCGACATCCTCGAGATCGACGCCTGCAACCAGGAGGACTCCGGGCCGCTGTCGGGCCAGGGCTGGGGCTACACCGGCGTCTTCGCGCGCAACAACGGCGGCGGCTTCCTCACCGAACGGTTCCCCGACGCCTACAAGGTGATCTGGGACTTCCGCGGCGACGTCGCCACCTCGCGCCACATCCCCGAGGTCTCGTACACCGGCATCCACCACCCGGGGCTGATGGGCACGGCGCCGTCGGCCGAACTGCTGGCCAGGTGGACGGCGCGCGAGAAGGCGCTGATCGCCACCGACCCGATGCGCGTGCCGCCGCTGGCGCTGCCGCCGCTGCCCGACAGCGCGATCCTGGGCTCGCTCAAGGGCGCCGAGTTCGAGCGTGTCGCCGCCGAGGCCGCCCGCACCGCGCCGCCGCGCGAAAACGGCGGCAACCAGGACATCAAGAACCTCACCGCCGGCAGCCGCGTCTTCTATCCGGTGTTCGTCCCCGGCGCCAACCTGTCCTTCGGCGACCTGCACTTCTCGCAGGGCGACGGCGAGATCACGTTCTGCGGCGCCATCGAGATGGGCGGCTTCATGGACCTGCACGTCGACCTGATCAAGGGCGGCATGGCCAAGTACGGCGTCAAGGAGAACGCGGTCTTCATGCCCGGCAACCGCGACCCGCAGTACTCGGAGTGGCTGGCGTTCTCGGGCGTGTCGGTCGACTCGGGCGGTAAGCAGCACTACCTGGACTCGTGGCTGGCCTACCAGAACGCCTGCAACCACGCGATCGATTACCTGATGAAGTTCGGCTACACCGACATCCAGGCCTACATGATCCTCGGCACCGCGCCGGTGGAAGGCCGGCTCTCGGGCGTGGTCGACATCCCCAACGCCTGCTCGACGATCTACATCCCGCGCGCGATCTTCGACTTCGACATCCGGCCGTCGGCCACCGGCGCGCCGCACCAGGTCAGGCAAGGGGTGCAGGTACCCCGTTCCGGCAACTGAGCGCCCGAGCCGGCCGCCCCAGCCGCGGGCGGCCGGCCCCACACGAAGGAGACACGCGATGCTCGGACTGGTCCTGTTTTTCGTCGGCGCCGTGCTGTGCCTCAACGGCCTGTGGCTGTTGGGGCGCATCGGCGACAACGAGATCTCCATCATCAACTACCTGGTCGGCGGCATCACCCTCGTCGCCTGCCTGGTGCTGGCCTTCGGGCCCGGCGCCGACGCGGCGTCGATCAAGGCCGCGGCGCTGACGCTGCTCTTCACCTTCACCTACCTCTGGGTGGCGATCAACCGCAGCAACGGCGCCGACGGCCGCGGCCTGGGCTGGTTCAGCCTCTTCGTCGCGCTGACCGCGGTGCCGGTGACGCTGCAGACGCTCGCCGGCGCCGACAGCACCTGGGGCTACTGGTTCGGCTTCAGCTGGGCGGCCTGGGGCGTGCTGTGGTTCATGTTCTTCCTGCTGCTGGCGATGAAGAAGCCGATCGCGCGGCTGGTCGGCGGCCTGACGCTGGCCGAAGGCGTGCTGACCGGCTGGGTGCCGGGCTACCTGCTGCTCAACGGCCTGCTGAAGTAGACGATGCCGCTCTACGACTACCGCTGCGAACAGGGCTGCGGCGAGTTCCGCGCCTTCCGGCCGATGGCCGAGTCGTCGCAGCCGGCGCCCTGCCCGCAGTGCGACACGCCGGCGGCACGCACGCTGGCCGCGCCGATGCTGGCGGGTGCCTCGCCCGGCTGGCTGGGTGCATCGCCGGCCGCGGGCGGCGGCTGGCGCCGCGCCTGCGGCTTCGGCTGCAGCCACGCAGGCTGCCGCTGAAGCCGCTGACCCCGGCGCGGCGCTGCCGCGCCGGCTTCAGTGCGCCAGCGCCGGGCCTTGTCGAACCTGCGCCGCCAGGTCCTGCGGCGCGCAGGCCGGCGCCAGCGCATCGCCCTGCCCCAGCTCGCAGCCTTCCCACTTGAAGAACTGCGCGTCCTCGGGCGAGGCGATGCCGTCGGCAATGACCACCGCCTGCAGCGTCTGCGCCAGCGCGATCAGCGACCGTGCGACGGCCATGCGCTCGGGCTGGCCGGCGACGCCGCGCACGAAGGGCCGCGGCAGCTTCAGCCGGTCGGGCGCCGCGCCGCTCAGCTGCGGCAGCGAGATCGTGCCGGCGCCGAAGTCGGCCAGGGTCAGCGTCACGCCGGCGGCGCGCAAGGCCTCGACGGCCGGCGCGGCGCCGCGCAGCGCGGCTTCGCCGACCAGCAGGTCCAGCGTGCCCGGCGCCAGCCCGGCCGCGCGCACGGCGTCGACGATGCGGCGGCCGACCTCGGGCTCGGCCAGGCCATCGCCGGCCAGCGGCACCGACACGCGCAGCGGCCGCCCCAGCGAATCGGCCCAGGTGCGGGCCCAGTGCAGCGCCGCGGCCAGCAGCGGCTCGGCCAGCGCTGCCGGCAGCGCGCCGTCGCCGGCGGCCTGGCGCAGGCGTGCGGCGCTCAGCCACCCGGCCGCCCCGCGCCACTGCGGCAGCAGCTCGACGCCGACGACCTGCCAGTTCGCCAGCGCCACCTCGGGCTGCACCTGCAGCAGCGCGGGTGCGCCCAGCGCGGCGAGTTCGGGCCGCAGCGGGTCGGCCGCGCGCTCGGTGGCCGGCGTCCCGCCGGCGCGCAGCTCCAGCGTGCGGCGGTAGGCGCGCAGCCCGCTGATGACGATCGAGTTCAGGCGCTGGGCGGTGATCTCGGTCTTCAGGAAGTAGCCGTTGATCTCGTGGCCGTGCATCACCTCGGCCTCGGGCGCGACGCCAGGCTGGCCGGTGCGCAGCACGATCTGCATGTCGGCGTTGCCCAGGCGCTGGCGGATGTGCTGCACCAGCAGCAGCCCGGCGTCGTCGGTCTCCATCACGACGTCGACCAGCGCCAGCGCGACGTCGCGGTGGCGCGCCAGCAGATCACGCGCCTCGGCCGCCGAGCCGGCCGTCAGCAGCTCGACGGCGCGGTCCTCGAACCGCAGGCCGGCGAGGATCAGCCGGGAGACCTCGTGCACCATCGGCTCGTCGTCGACCAGCAGCAGCTTCCAGGGCCCGGTTTCAGGCTTCATCGCGGCGTGTCCTCGGCAAGGCACCCAGTATGCGGCCCATGTCCGGCGTCTGCCGGGCGACGCGAGGCAGACGCAGCACGAAACGCGCGCCGCCGCCCGGCGCGGCATCCAGCGCCAGCGAGCCGCCCAGCTGGCGCGCGACGATCTGGTTGACGATGTACAGCCCCAGCCCGCTGCCGCCCTGCAGCCGGCGCGTCGTGTAGAAGGGTTCGAACACCCGCGTGCGCAGCGCCGGCGCGATGCCGCGGCCGTTGTCGGCGACGTCCAGGCGCAGCGCCTCGTCGTCGGCCTCGGCGCGCAGCAGCAGCCGCCGCGCGCCGGGCGCGCCGGGCTCGAAGGCGTGCTGCACGGCGTTGAGCACCAGGTTGGACAGCACCTGCGCCAGCGCCACCGGGTAGCTCTCGAGCACCAGCCCGGGCGGGACCTCGATGCGCAGTTCGATGCCCGCTTCGGCGATGCGCGGCGCCAGCGCGGCCAGCGTCTCGTCGACCGCCTCGCGCAGGTCCAGCCGGCAGCGGGCTTCGGGCACGCGGTCGATGGCCAGCTGTTTGAAGTTCTGCACCAGCTGCGCCATGCGCGTCGCGTTGGCCAGCAGCAGCCGCGCCGAGCCGGCGGCGTCGGCCAGGCATCGGCCCAGCGCCTCGTCGTCGAGGCGGCCGTCGCGCCGCGCCGCTTCGGCCTCGGCGATGCGGTCCGACAGGAAGGAGGCGCTGGTCACCGTGATGCCCACCGGCGTGTTGATCTCGTGCGCGACACCGGCCACCAGCGCGCCCAGCGAGGCCAGCTTCTCGGTCTCGACCAGGCTGGCGCGCGTGCTTTCCAGGTGCTGCAGCGACTCCAGCAGTTCGCGTTCACCCTGCTCCTGCGCCTCGTGCGACAGCACGATCCACCACGCGCCCAGCGAGGCCACGGCCAGCGTCGCGACGTACAGCCGGGCCATCACACGCACCAGCTCGTCGCGCGTGGCGGCATCGTGCAGGTCCATGAAGCGGTAGGTCAGCAGGAAGGCGGCGCCGATCAGCACCGCGACGACACCCAGCAGCCCCAGGAAGCGCCCGAAGCGGCGCAACACCTGCGGCTGGAAACGCGCCGGCCGGGGCGCCGCCTCGGCGCCGGCCGGGCGCTTGCAGAAGTCGTGGCAGTGCAGCTCCAGCCCGCAGCACAGGGAACACAGCGAGCCGCCGTGCAGCGGGCAGTGCACCATGTCCGGCGCCTCGTACTCGCGCTCGCAGACGCAGCACTCGACCAGCGTCGTGCGCGGCGCGCTGCGCCAGCGGTCGTCCCGGCGCGCCAGATACCAGCGCCCGCGCGTGGCGTAGCCGATCACGATCGCGGCGACGAAGGACAGCGCCAGCGCGACAAAGCCGAAGAAAGCCTGCCCCCAGGGCCCAAAGACGCCGGCATAGGCCAGCAGCGCCACCGCGGCGGCCAGCGCCGTGGCGCCGCAGCCCACCGGGTTGAAGTCGTGCAGGTAGGCGCGCTTGAACTCGACGAAGGGCGGGCTGATGCCGGTGCGCTTGAGCACCACGAGGTCGGCCACCAGCGCGCCGATCCAGGCCAGCGCCACCGTCGAATAGACCGACAGCACCGTCTGCAGCGTCTCGAAGATGCCCAGCAGCGCCAGCAGCAGCGCGATGACGACGTTGAACACCAGCCAGACCACGCGCCCCGGGTGGTAGTGCGCCAGGCGCACGAAGCAGTTGGACCAGGCCAGCGAGCCGCTGTAGGCGTTGGTGACGTTGATCTTCACCTGCGAGACGGTGACGAACAGCGCCGCCAGCGCCAGCGCCAGGCCGGGGTCGGCGACGACCTGGCGGTAGGCGTGCACGAACATGTGCGCCGGCTCAGCCGCCTGCGCCGCGCTGGCGCCGGTGCGCAGCGCCAGCACCGCCAGCAGGCTGCCCAGCGTGACCTTGGCCGCGCCGATGAGGATCCAGCCCGGCCCGGCGGCCAGCAGCGCCGCCCACCACTCGCGCCGGTTGGCGGCCGTGCGTTCGGGCAGGAAACGCAGGTAGTCGGCCTGCTCACCGATCTGCGCCGCCAGCGCCAGCATCACGCCGGCGGCGGCGCCGAAGAGCAGCGGGTCGAAGTGGCCGCGGCTGCCATCCAGCCCGGCGTAGGAGGTCCAGGCGCCGACCACCGACGGGTCGCGGTACAGGATCAGCAGCACCGGCAGCACCAGCAGCGCCAGCCACAGCGGCTGCGTCCAGGCCTGCAGCCGGTTGATCGCCGTGACGCCGTAGAACACCACCGGCACGATGACCAGCGAACACAGCAGATAGCCCAGCGGCAGGCTGAGCCCGGTGGCCAGGTTCAGCGCCTGGGCCCAGATCGCCGTCTCCAGCGCGAAGAAGATGAAGGTGAAGCTCGCGTAGATCAGCGAGGTGATCGTCGAGCCCAGGTAGCCGAAGCCGGCGCCGCGTGTCAGCAGGTCGATGTCGACGTTGGACACCGCGCAGGCGTAGGCGATCGGCAGGCTGACGAGGAAGATGACGATCGAGGCGACGACGATCGCCGTCATCGCGTTCTGGAAGCCGTAGCTCAGCGTGATGCTGGCGCCGATGGCCTCCAGTGCCAGGAAGGAGATGCCGCCGATCGCCGTGTTGGCCATCACGCGCGGCGCCCAGCGACGGTAGGAACTGGCGGCGTGGCGCAGCGCGTAGTCTTCCAGCGACTCCTTCGCCACCCAGGATTGGTACTCGCGCTTCACTCGAAGCATGGAAAGCCCGCAGGTGCCGCCGCGGGCCCCGATGAGCCAGGGTAACGGCGGCCCGTGCACCTTCCCACTGGTCGTTTCCCGCTCTTGCGCTCGGGCCCGATCCGGATTGACATCCGTTAACCGGGCACCAGAATCGTGCAGAAATCGCAGCCAGGAACCCAGACCATGGCCCGTTCCGCCGTCATGGCGCCAGAGGCGACAACGCCCGCGCCCCCGCACGAGCTGGTGCACGCGATCCACGCCGCCGGAGCCGACGACGAGAGCTGGCCCGAGGTGCTGGACCGTTTGCGCAGCCACCTCGGCGCGCGCGCCGTGACGCTGGTGCATCACGAGTTTCTCGGCGGCGGCGAGGTGACGCTGTACGAGTCCGCGACCGGCGGCACCGGCGGCATGACCGAGTACGCGGCACGCAACCCGTGGTTCATGTCCAGCTGCGACTACCAGCCCGGCCGCGTGATGACCGGCGACGAGCTGATCAGCACGCCCGACCTGCGCCGCACCGACTTCTACCGCGAGGTGCTGCAGCCACGCGGCCTGCTGCACCTGCTGTGCGGCGTCGTCGACCAGCGCCAGCGCGGCGCGCACGTGCTGGCCGCCTACCGCGCCGAGAACGAACCCGCGTTCGACGCCGCGCAGAAGGCCGAGCTGCAGCTGCTGCTGCAGCACGTGACGCTGTCGATGCGCAGCCAGTGGCGCTGGCAGGAGGCGCACGACCTGGCGCACGCGCTGCTGCGCCTGTCCGACCAGGACACCAACCCGGCGATCCTGGTCAGCGCCGACGGCGAGCCGGTGCACACCAACGCCGCCGGCGCGCGGCTGCTGGAGCGCCGCCACGGCCTGCGTGTCGACGGCGGCCGCGTCGTCGCCGCCCACCCGCACGACCGCCGGCTGCTGGCCGAGACCATCGCGCGTGTCGCCCACGAAGCGCCCGGCGCCGAAGCCGCGCGCCCGGCGGTGCTGACGCTGGCCGGCACCGCCGACGACGAGCCGATCGTCGTCGTCGTGCGCCCGGCCGGGGCCGTCTTCCGCCGCCACGCCGGCAGCCCGCGCGGGCTGGCGATGGTGGCCGTGCGCGGCGCGCAGCCGCGCCACGACCCGGCGGCCTGCGTCTTCGCGCGCCAGTACGAGCTGACCGCGGCGCAGGCGCGTGTCAGCGCGCTGGTGTTCTCGGGCCAGTCGCTGGCGACGATCGCGCGCTCGCTGGGGCTGTCGGACAACACCGTGCGCAGCCACCTGAAGCAGGTCTTCCAGAAGACCGACACGCACAGCCAGATGGAGCTGGTGCACCTGCACGCGCGGGTCTGCAGCGCACTGCCCTAGCCGGGCTCGGCCTCCGTCCGGGACCGCTGGCGCGCCGCCACCGCGGCGACGAAGCTCCCGAAGGCGTCGAGCAGCGGTGCGCCGTCGAAGGACTGGCCTTCCAGGGCCGCCAGCGCCTGCACCGTCGCTTCCAGCGTCGACACCTGATCGGCACGCCGTGCGGCGCGGATGACGCGGTAGCGCGTGGGCGCCGGCGCGTCCAGCGACAGCCGTGGCAGCGCGGCCAGCAGCGGATGTTCCAGCAGCAGGCGCAGGCTCTTGCGCCAGGTGGCGTCGATGACGACCAGGCGCACCGGCGCCATGGGCGCGGCGTGGGACGCCGCCGGCGCCGGCGCGGCCGGCACGTCGGGGTACAGCAGCCGCGTCTCCCAGCCCGGCCGATGCAGCAGCGCGCGCAAGGCCGCGTCGTCGAAACGTTCACCGACGACCACCTCGCAACGCGCCAGCGACAGCCGCAGCAGCGCGACGCTGTTCTTGGCCTGGCGCTGCTCCTGCGGGTGCTGCAGCACCAGGACTTCGGTGCGGTGCGGCGTGGGCCGCGCCAGCGCGCAGAGGCAGGTCGCCAACGGACGCAGGCAGCGGGGGCAGACAGGGCGGGAACTGGCGGGCGAAGCGGGCATGTCCGCGAGTGTCGGGCAAGGGCGAGGCGGCCCCGGGTACGTCCACCCGCAGGTCCAGCCGCGGCACCACATCTGGGAGCGCAAGGGAGCAGACCGCCGGCAGCAGCGCTTGACGGTACTGCGTCGCGCGACTTCAATCGCCGGCGGCCCCGGGAAAGCCTGCCGGCCTCTTCCCAAACACTCCGGAGTGACTGGATGGACTACAGCGAGGTCGTGCAAACCGTCGCCGGCCTCGTGTCGGCGCGCTACGTGTTCCCCAACGTCGCGCAACGCGTCGCGGCGCATCTGCGTCGGCGGCTCGAATCGGACGCCTACGCCACCAACGATCCAACCGAGCTCGCGACGCGCCTGACCGACGACCTGCGGCAGGCCTCCGGCGACCTGCATCTGCGCGTGCGCCACGAGCCGGAGCCGCACGTTCCGGAAGCGCCGGGCGTGACGGTGCGCGAGCAGAACGACCGCGCGGCGCACTGCCGTGCCATGGGCTTCGGCATCGCGTCGGTGCAGCGCGTCGCCGGTAACGTCGCCGTGCTCGACATCCGCGAACTGGTCGAGCCCGAGCTGTCGCGCCCAGCCTACGAGGCGGCCTTGATGTCGGTCGCCGATGCGTCGGCGCTGGTCATCGACTTGCGGCAGTGCGTGGGCGGCGACCCGGCAACGGTCGCCCTGGTGTGCTCGGCGCTGGTCGACCGCCGCACGCCCTTGAGCAGCATCGTGCCGCGCTCCGCACCCGTTGAGGCGTTCTGGGCCGACCCGGCGCCGCATGCCCCGAGCTTCGGCGGCCGCAAGCCGCTGCTGCTTGCCGTGGCCGGCTTCAGCTTCTCGGGCGCCGAGATGCTGGCCTACGACCTGCAGGCGATGGGGCGGGCCGTCGTCGTCGGTGAAACGACCGGCGGCGGCGCCAACCCGTGCAACGTCCACTGGCCCTCGCCCCACTTCAGCCTGCTGCTGCCGGAGGCGAGCGCCCGCAACCCCATCACCGGAAACAACTGGGAGGGGTGCGGGGTCGTGCCGGACGTCGGCTGCGATGCGGGCGACGCGCTGCGGGTCGCGCTCGGGCTCGCCCGGCAGCGCGTGGCGGCAGGCGCGTGAGCGGATCGCTGCGCAGTATCGCGGCCCAAGCCGCCTGGCTCGACGGCGAGCCGCGCTTCGCGCCCTGAAACGCGGCGCCGCCCGACGCGCGGGCGGCGCCGCTTTGCCTTACCGCGACAGCTTGATCTGCGCGCTGGTGGCCGTCAGGTAGCCGACCGAGGCGCCGAAGCGGTCTTCATAGTTGGCGCGGATCAGCGGGTCCAGCGTCGGCTGGACGACATCGTGCAGCGGGGACTCCCAGTCACCGGCGTGCTGGAAGTTGCTCATGATGTAGGTGAAGCCGTGGATCGTGTCCACCGCGTGCAGCCCGGTCGACTCGGCACCCGAAGGCGTGGACAGCACGCGGCTCAGCGTGCCGGTGTCGACGTTGTAGGCCCACAGGAAGTTGTTGACGTGCATGCCGCTGTCTTCGCCGATGAACAGCGTGCGCATCTCTTCCGAGAACTTCAGGTTGTCCGGGTTGGCGATCTTGTCGGCGTTGGCCAGGTTGCCCAGCGCGTCGGCGGTGCTCAGGTCTTCGCCCAGCAGGATGAACTTTGACGTGGCCGGCACCCATTCGCTGTCGATCGCCGCGCCCGCGCTGTCCTTCTGGCCGGCGCCGAGCGTGTGCTCGAGCACGCCGCCGGCGTTGATCGCCGAGGCGAAGTTGACGTTCAGCGCCGGCACGTTGCTGGACTTGCCCGTCACCATCGAGTCCTTGATCGCCGCGATCGCCGAGTAGGCCTTCTTGTCCTTGATGTTGACCGTGGTGCCTTCCATCTTGGTGAAGGACAGGCTGCCGCCCATCAGCGCGGCGTAGCGATGGGTCTCCAGGAAGGCCGCGGCCTTCTCCATGCCCGGCTTGACCTTGACCCACAGGCTCTTCTTGTTGAGCACGATCTTGGTGTAGCTGGCGTCGTCCGGGTCGGCGGTCAGCGACTCCATGATGTCGGTGGCCTGGATGCCGCCGTCCACCAGGGCCTTGATCTCGGCGCTGGTGGCCGAACCCAGCTTGATCCAGCTGACGGTGGCGGTGGAGCTGGCGTCCAGCGTGCTGGTGTACCTGGCCACGTACAGCGTGCCGGAGGACAGGTCCTGCGCCTTGTCGGCGACGAACATGAACAGGCCGCCGTTGGTGGCGTCGTCGCCCATCAGCGCGGTGCGCTGGTCCGGCATCACCTGGATCAGCTCGTGCGAGATGCGGCCCAGGCAGTAGTGCTTCTTGATCGTGCCGGTGCCGTCCTTGTTGACCGTGACTTCGGGCATGTGGCCGTAGTCGTACGGGTTGGCGGTGCCGGCGTCGCCGAACAGGTTCTGGCTGAAGCCCTGCAGCACGGCCAGCGACTGGCCGAGCGCACCCTGGTCGAAGGCGTCGGGTTCGTACTCTTCGGAGGACAGGTGCGTGCCCCAGGGCGACAGGCTGGCGCCGCAGGTGATCCACAGGCCCTTGACGCCCGAGGTGTCGACGTTGTGGTACTTCACCAGGCTCAGCTTGCCGGTGGACTTGTCCTGGTCCAGCGTCAGCACGGCGATCGGCGACGGCAGCTGGCCGTACATCGAGTCCTCGGCCTGGTTGCGCGTGGCGTACTCGAACTGCACCACCGCGAAGACGGTGTTGCCGGTGACGCCGGCCACGCTGGCGCCGTCCACCGTCAGCAGCGAGGAGCCGTCCGGGCAGTCCGAGAAGAACTGGCGTTCGGAGCCGGCCACGGAGCTGTCGACGATGGGCTGGTTGTCGATGTCGTAGTAGCCGCCGGCGAGCACGGTGCCGCCGTTGCCGTCGGGCACGTCGGTGCCGGTGATGAAGAACGGCTGGTAGGCCAGCGTGAAGCTGCGCGTGCTGTTGTCGTCGTAGGCGACGACCAGCGACGAGGCGGTGTAGGTGGTGGCCATGTTGGCCGGGTTGGCCAGCGTGGGCGCGGCCATGCTGCTGAACGTGGCGCTGACGTAAGCCGGGTCGTCGCCGCCGTCGCCGCCGCAGGCGGTCAGCAGGCCGGCAGCCGACAGCGAGGACGCCAGGGGCAAGAGGGGAGCGCCTGCCATGGCGCGAATCAGACTACGGCGGGAAAGGGTGGCCCCGGTGATCGGCGAACGGACCTCGGTCATGTGTGCTGCCTGCGTTGCTCTCAGTCAAGAAGCCGAGAAATTTATGGGCGGCACGTGTCGTGATCGTGACGTCGGGCTGATACCGATCAAATCAACACGGGGCAGGATTGACGAACAGGCGGCCCGGTCCGGACGTGGCTGCAGCGGCGAAAGTCGCTCGGTTTCGGGCGATGCCGGCTTCAGGCCTCAACGCAAGCTCAAACGCCCCAGCGTCTGCGCGGCCTTCACCGTGCGCAGCCAAGGACTGTCCGATGGCGCCCAGGGCACCATCGTGTCGGGCACGATGCCCCGGCGCTCGTTGCTGCCGTCGTCGCGCAGCCTCACGCAGTCGGGCACGTGCACGCGTGCGCCACTGTGCGGCAAGGTGAAGCGGGTGCCCTGCGCCGTGAAGGTGCCGCAAGCAGCACCGGCCGTCGCGCTGCCGACGATGCGTGCCCTGCGGTTGTCCTGCAGCAGCGCCGCGAACTGCTCGGCGGCCGAGTGCGTCTCCTCGTTGACCAGCAGCACCAGCGGCAGCCGGTTGACGCCGGGCGGCACCGGCGGCCCCCAAGGCTCGACGGTGCCAAGGCTGTGCAACCGGCCGTGAACCAAGGTGCTGCAGGGCAGCGGCCGGACGCCCGTGGTGATCTCGCCGTCCGACCACGCAACCGACAGGTCGCAGGGACGTGCGACTTGGCTGCGCACGCGGCGCCACTCGACTGCCTCAGGCGCGCCGGGGGCCAGCGTGTTCAGCCGACCGTCGATCCAGTCCTGCCACGCCGGGTGCTTCAGCAGGGCGATGCGCGCCGAACGCAGCGGGCCGACCAGGCGCCGCGCGACCGCCTCGTTCCAGTCCGATCCGCCGCCGTTGTCGCTGATGTCGAGCACCAGCATCGCCGCGCCGGCGGCACGCAGCGCGCGCACCGTGTCCACCAGTGCCGTGTCGAGCACCTGCGCTGCCACGGCGTCGCGGCGCTCGGCACAGCTCGCGTCGCAGGGAGCATCGGGAGCGAGACCCAGCCTGCGGGCCGCCTCTGCACAGGCAAGGGGGTAGGCGCTCTCGACGAACAGGCCCAGGCGAACGATGCCCAGCCGTCGCCCATCGGGCCGGCGCAGGAGGCCGGCCGAGAAAATCCGCGCCGTGTCGTGGGCCAGGGGTGTGAACGCCGGCCAGCGTGACCACTGCAGCCGGCCCTCGCGGCCACCATCGATACCGGAGGCGCAGACCGGCCCCGGCGCCTGGTCTGCCGCCGGCGCCCAGTCGATCCTGACGTGCGGGTCGCGCAGCGCGCGCAGCAGGCCCTCGAGCGCGGCACGGCGTCCAGCGTCATCGGTGGCCTCGGTCAGCGCCTTGCGCTGACGTGCAGCCAGTGCCGGCAGTTCGAGGCGGCGCACCCTGATCTGATCCTCGAAGTTCGCATAGTTGCTCGCCAAGCCCGCGAGCAACGCGTCGAAGTCGTCCTGCCAGTCCGCAGCGGCATGCGCCGGCATGGTCGCGGCAGCGGTGCCGAGCGCCAGGCAGGTCAGCGCGGCACTGAGCCAGCGCAGCGTGCGCCTCATGTCCGATGCCACTGCGCCGGCGGAGCGCAAGACAGGTCGGCCCCGGGGCCAATGCGGTGCACCGGCGACGCGGACAGGTTGGCCGCGCTGCCGGGCGGCAGCATGACGGGGATGGCAGGCCATCGGCAGCGTATGCGGTTCATCGCGAGCCTCGCATGTCTTTGCTTTCAGCATAGGCGAGGTGCCGCCGCGATGCGTGGGCGGGCACCCGGCACCTGTTTGCGTTCGCGGCGGCGCGGCTCGGCCGCAGCGCCGCAGCGCCGCAGCGATGCCAGCCTCGTCGTGCCGGGCCTGCTGCCGGCCGCCCGCCGAACCGGTCAGCGTCCTCGGCGCGGGCGGCGCAGGGGCGCGCCATTCGCGAGCCGGCTCAAGCAATATTCCCGCCGCACAGGCCCATGCTTTCACCGATGCCGGGATAGGGGGACGCAGCGCCAGCGCCGTGGCGAAGAGCGCATTCTTCCCTGACTTGTCGCAACCGCGAAAGGCAGGCCAGCATGACGCCCGCAGACGCCGGATCTTCCGGCTCCTCGGTGGTGGCAAGCGCGCACCCGGCGCTGTCGGTGGTCCGCCAGTCGGCCGGCGCCACGGGGGGCCATGCACTGCTGTCCGAGCGCGAACTGTCGTCGGCGATGCGCACGCTCAGGCGTGCACGGGCGGCGCTGGGTGGATGCGACGCATCGGGCCGTCGCATCGGCCCTGGGATGTTCGATGCCGACGTCGTCAGTTTCGCTCACGGCGAAGGCGTGCGCAGGCCGCACCCGGCGGTCATCGCCGCAGGCGTGCGGGCGCTCATGGACACCGTCCACTCGTCACTGGACAACTACCTGTTCCTTCAGCGTCTGGAGCCTCTGGACACCGCGATCACGCGCCAGTTCCTGCGCCTGGGCGTGCCCGAGGACATCGCGCGCCACGTCGTGCTCGATGCCGGTGTCAGCCGGATCTTCTCGGCCTTGCTTCAGATGGGGACCTCGCCTGCGGACCTGCTGGTCACGCACTCGGGCTTCTATCACCCGCTGGTGCAGTGGTGTCACGACGCACGGCTCGAGTTCGAATGCATCCCCTGCGATCGCGAGCACGGTTTCAAGCTCACGGCCGAAGCGCTTTCGGCCTGGGCGGAGCGCCAGTTGCGTGCGGGCGGACGCCTTCCCGCCGTGCTGGCCATCTTCAATCCGTCGATGGCCGGTGCGGTGTATGCGCAGCATGAGCTCGACGACATCGCCTCGGTGGTGGCGCACTGGGACACCTGGGTGGTCGAGGACTGCATCTTCGCCGACACCGAATACGAGGAGCTGCCGAGCGCCAAGCTCGCGGCCTGCGCGGAGATCCAGGACCGGGTCGTGACGCTGTGCGGCGCGTCCAAGGCCTACGCGCTGGCCAACCTGCGTGCCGGCTGGGCCTGCGCCTGCGGCGAGGTCGCGCGGCGGCTGCAAGCCCACATCGTCGGCCACGCCGCGACGCTGCCGCAGATCATGAAGTTCATGGCGATGGCCGCGCTGAGCGCACCGCGGCGCTACCTCCAGGCCAACACGGACGAGGTACGCCTGCGTGTCGAGCTGGTCCGGCAACTGCTGCAGTCGGTCAACGACGACCTGCCGTCGCGCGGCGACGGCAGCGCCTGGATCGAGGTCGCACTGCAACCCCGGGCGGGCCACTCGATCCTGCTCGATTTCAGTCCCGTCCTGCAGCACCTGCAGGCTCGGGGTGGCGCGCTGTCGGACAGCATCGACCTGGTCCGCTGGACGCTGGACACGATGAAGCTGGCCTTCTCGCCGGGGGCCTCGAATGGCTGGAGCGGCGGGCTGCTGCGCTGCGTCCATGCCTGCGTCGGCGCCGAACTCACGTACAGCGCCAGCGCGGCAGCCGAGCGGCTCGCCGCCTGGCACGCGATCGAGCAGCTGGCTCAGGCCCGGCCGCCGGCTGCTGCGGCCGGGCATGCGCATGACGAACTCGAGGCCCTGATCGAAGGTGCCGGCATCGACAGCCGGGCCGGCTTCGAGGCCGGCCGCACGCGGATTCGCGACGCCTTCCTCGACCGGCTTCGTCCGGGCCTGCGCCAGGCCCTGCAGGGCGGGTCCGTGCGTCGGCGCGCACGGCTCAACTGACGGCGATGCGCCAGGCGATGCGCCCAAGCCCGACACCGCGTCCCGCGGCGCGCCCGGCGCTTGCCTTGCGGCAGCCGGCGCCCCGCGCCCGGCGCTTCGCCGACGCTTGCCCGCGCCTGGCGGCGCTGGTCGACTGCTTCGACGTCTTCGTGGTCGACATCTGGGGCGTGCTCGTCGATGGCCAGCGCTGCCTGCCCGGGGCGCCGATGGCGCTGCAGGGGCTGCTCGACGCGGGCAAGGCGGTGGTGCTGGCGACCAACTCGTCGCGCCGTGCCGACGAGGTGACGCTGGCGCTGCGATCGATGGGCCTGTCGTGCGCGGCCCGCGTGCCCGTCGTCTCGTCCGGAGAGCTGGCCTACGAGTCCGTGTGCGCCGACTGGCTGCCGAATGCCATGCGCGTCTGGGTGCTGGGGCGCCAGCCGGGAAGCGACTGGATCCATGCCGTCGGATGTCCGGCCGCCACCGGCCCCGAGGACGCCGACGCCGTGTTCGTGTGGGGCATCGTCGACGCAGACCTCGACGGCCGGCTGGCGGACCGGCTCGGGCGTGCCGCAGCGGCGGGCTTGCCGATGATCTGCTCCAACCCCGACCGCGAGGTGAGCATCGGCGGCGTCCGCCACCTGGCCGCGGGCGTGCTGGCGGCGCGCTACGAGAGCCTGGGAGGCCGGGTTCGTTGGCTCGGCAAGCCCGACCCGCAGGTGTTCCGTCGTGCCGTCGGCATCGCCGGGCGTGCGGGAACGCAGAGGGTCGTGGTGATCGGCGATTCGCTGGACACCGACGTGGCCGGTGCGCACGCGGCGGGCTATCCGGCCGTCTGGGTGTCCGCCGCCGGCTCGGCGGCGCCAGCCGGCGTGTCCCTGTTTGCAGTGTTCGAACGCTTCGCCTGCTGACCGGCGCAGCCGAGGCCACGAGGAGAGACGGACGATGGACAAGACCTGCACCGACGGTTCGAGATGCCGGGTTCTGCTGGTCGGCTGCGGCATCGTCGGAGGGCGACTGCTGGACCTGCTCGCCCAGGCAGGTGACCGCTACGACGTGACCGTCGTCGCACGCCGGCAGGCGGCCTTGACCGAACGCGCCAATCTGGCCCTGACACTGGCCTCCATCCTCGGAAGCAGCCCGAGCCTGCACGTTCGCACCCACGACATCAGCGACGTCGACCAGACCACCGAGCTGATCGAAGCGCTGGCTCCGCAGGTGATCGTCAATGCCTCGAGCCGGCAGACGTTCTGGGAGATCTCCACGCTGCCCGAAGCGACCTACAGGGCGCTGGACGAAGCGAAGATCGGCCCCTGGCTGCCGAACCACCTGGCCCTGACGCGCAGGCTGATGCTGGCCGTGGCGCAGTCGTCGCAGCGGCCGGTCGTCGTCAACGTCGCCTTTCCCGATGCGGTCAACGCTGCGCTCGGCCGTGTCGGCCTGGCGCCGGCCGTCGGCGCGGGCAACATCGCCAACGCCATTCCCACGCTGCGCCGCGCCGCTGCGGCACAACTCGAGTGCCGCCCCGAGGAGATCGACCTGCGCTTCGTCGCGCACCACTACGCCAGCAACGCCATCGCAAGCACCGGCTCCCCGGGCCAGGCGCCGGTCATCCTGCGCGTGTTCCGCGGCGGGCGTGACGTCAGCGGCGAGGTGGACGAGGAAGCCCTGTTCCGTTCGTTCGTCCAGGAGTTCCGCCGCACGCGGGGCGTTCCCGGGCAGGTCGTCGCGGCGACGAACGCATTCGCCATGGTGCAGGCGCTCTTTGCCGACCGCATGTCGCACCTGCACGCGCCCGGGCCGCAGGGCTGCGTCGGCGGCTACCCGGTGCTGGTCGGCCAGGGCCGCGTCTCACTGGACCTGAGCGATGCCGTGCAGCGCTCCGACGCGGAAAGAGTCAACGAAGCGGGGCAGCGGCTCGAAGGGATCGAGTCCATCGGCGAAGACGGCGAGATCCGGTTCACCGACCGGAACATGGACGTCATGCACCGGATCCTGGGCTATCAGCATTCACGCATGCACGTCGACGATGTCGACGACTTTGCCGACGAACTGCAGGCCCGCTACCAGGCGCTGCGCTCGCGTCTCGGACTGGCGCTCGCATCATGACGAACAGCGGCCATCAGACGCGCGCCGACGTCGACCGGTTCAGCATCGCGACGCCCAACCAGCGAGGGCGCACGACGACGACGCTGAACGAGATCAACGAGGCTTTTGTCGCCTGCGCCGCCGGCTGCGAGCGGCCAGTCCTGGACATCGGCAGCGCCTATGGCGTTGCCAGCCTGGCGGCCCTGGCGACGGGGGCGACGGTGATCGCCAACGACATCGACGCGTCCATGCTGCGGGCGCTGCAGGAGCAGGCACCGCCGCAGGACCGGCCCCGGCTGCGGCTGCTGTGCGCATCCTTCCCGCACGAGATCGACCTGCCGCAGGGCAGCCTGGACGCAGCGCATGCCTCGAACCTGTTCAACTTCCTGCGCGGCGAGGAGATCGACGCAGGGCTGGCGAAGCTGCATCGCTGGCTCGCCCCGGGCGGGCGGCTGTTCGCGATCTCGGGAACGCCGTGGGCGGCCAACGTGAGCCGGTTCATCCCGGTCTACGAGGCGCGCCTGTCGCAAGGGCTGCGCTGGCCGGGGGAGTGCGATGCGCTGCACGACTATGCCGACGGGCCGACCGCCGCCGAGCTTCCCGAGTTCCTGCACCTGCTCGACACCGCGACTCTCGGGCCGGCCCTGCTTCGTGCCGGCTTCGAGATCGAAGTGCTGGAGTGCTTCCACCGCCGCCATACGCCCACCTACATCGCATGGGACGGTCGGGAAAACGTGCGCTTCATTGCACGCAGACCATTGGATAAGGCAATTGATCGATGATAAATGCACCCGTAGCTCAACCGGCTAATTGACTGCCAACGCAGAACTTGAAGCAACTCGGTGCGCGTAGCGATGGCTTTCCAGGGCGTCAACATCACGAAGGGCCCGGGTAACGCGCAGATGACGTCGAGGCGGTTGAAGAGCACCAGCTTTGGGAGTTGGTAGATGCGGGTTCGAATCCCGTCGGGTGCGCCAACTGAAGACGGACTTCCAACCTGGAAGAGAAAGGAGGTGATAGACATGGCAGAAGCTCTCGATGTCGGGAAGGGGCAAGGCGTGCCAGCCATCAGCGAAACGCTGGCGGCTGCCGCTGCGCAACTGCGGGCGCAAGCCCAGCCACTGACGGCAGTACCAGTCGGCGATTCCATTTCGCGACGACTGATAGGCCGTGAGGCGGCACCAGTTGCGGACCCAGTGGCGACGCGCGTGGCCGACCCAGTCGCCGATCCAGTGGCGACCCGGGTCGCACGCCGTATCGCCGCCAAGGAAGCGGCACCAGTGGCCGATCCAGTGGCTGCGCGGGTTGCGGACCCAGTGGCTGACCCAGTGGCTGCGCCAGTCGCACAACGTGTGACCCAGCGTGTCGCCGAGCCAGTCGCTGCGCCAGTCGCGGACCCAGTGGCAAGCCGTATTGCGAGTCAGTCTGCGGAGCCAATCGGGGCCATCCTGGTTCGCTTCGCCGATCTGATCGGCAATGCGGCGCCACAGGCCAGCCCGGTGCCAGCCTCAGGCGCGCCGACCGCGACCCGCTGACGGCGGCTAGCGGTAACGGTGCAGACGAGCGTGGACGCCCTGGATTGATGCCCTGGATTGATGCCCTGGATCCGGCGCGGCAGGCCCTCGTGGCCCGGCCGCGCCGGAGTTTCATCGGGCCGACCCGGATGCAAGCCGGCAGGACGGCGCTGCGACACGCTGCGAATCGGCCGCCGGCATGAGGTGACGGTGGACGCACGCAGCTTCGAGTCGACGCTGGCCGCCGCCCTGGCAGCTCACCTGGGGGCCGATCTCGAGCGCTTCTCGCTGCGGCGGGAGGTGGCGGGTGCGGTCGATGCGGTCGCGCAGCTGCGCGGCGACCTGCGCCCGCAGCCGGGCCCCGCCGGCGAGCGGCATCCGGATTTCGAGAGCCTGCGCTTTGCCGGCAGCCGCGTCACGGGGCGCCTGGGGGCCGAGACCCTGGTGAAGCTCGCCGCGGCGGTCGAGCAGGCGCACACGCTGGACACCTTCGGCGGCGACGAACTGCATTCGCAGGCGGTGCTGATCGACTACTGCGATCCGAATGCCACCAAGCCGCTGCACCTGGGGCATCTGCGCAACCTCGCGATCGGCGCCGGGCTCACGCGGCTGCTGGCCTTCGCCGGGGCCACGGTGTCGACGCAATCGGTTCTCGGCGACATCGGACGCAACGTCGCGGAAGCCATGGCCGGCGTCGAGTTGTTCGGCGCGCAGGGCGGCGGCGGCAAGGCCGACCACTGGGTCGGCGGCTGCTATGCCCGCTATGTGCGCGAGTTCGCGGTGGCGGCACCGCAAGGGGCGGCCCCCGACGCACCGATCGAGCGCGAACTGCAGGCCCACGGAGATCGCGCCGACCGACTGCTGGGCGCGTGGCTGGGCGGTGACCCGACGACCCTCGAGGCCTGGCGTTCGCTGGTCGATGGCGTCGCTGCGGGACAGGCTCAGACCCTGGCGCGCCTGTCGGTGGCGATCGAGCGCGTGCTGCTGGAATCGGAGGGAGCGCTGCTGGCACCGGCGTGGCTGGACTCGGCTGTGGCGGCTGGGGCCGCCGTGCGGCGCGCCGACGGGGCAGTCGTCTTCGAGACCGGTCGCGACTCGTATCCGGCCCTGTTGCTGGCCCGCGCCGACGGCGTGCCGACCGAGCACCTGCGGGCGCTGCCGCTGTGGGCGCGCCTGCAGCCCGAAGGCAAGCGACTGGCGCGCTGCTTCCACGTGATGGGAGCCGAGTGGCTGGTGACCACGGAGTTGAGGGAAGACCTGATCCGCCGGCTGGGGCCGGCCGAGCTCTACGAGCGCTACGTCAAGCTGGCACACGGGTTCGTCACCGTCTCGGGCTCGAAGATGAAGTCCAGCGACGGCCAGGCGCTGACCATCGACGAGGCGCTCGACCGCCTCGGCGCGCAAGACGAGGTCGCGGCGATCGTCGCACGCTCCGGCGGCCTGTGGAGCCGGGATGCGGTCGCAGCCGCCCTGATGTGCTCGACGCTGCAGGCGGTCGCGCTGGCACAGCCGTGCGAGATCGACCCGGATGCCTTCGTCACGCTGCGCGCCCATCGGTCCGGCTCGACCCTGCTTCACGCGGCTCTCGCCCTGGCCGGGCCTGGCCCCGACGGCGATTTCCGGCCCGCGCACGCCGTCGATCGCCACTTCGTGCTGCAGGCCGCCCGGCTGCCGGGCTTCGTCAACCGGGCGCTTGCCAGCGGCGACCTGTACGAACTGCTGCGTTTCATCGGCCGGGTCGCGCAGCAGGTCGTCGAACACCGCCCCGGCTCCCGCGCCGCGACGTACGCGGCGCGCTGGATCCTGGGCCACGGCCTGAAGACGCTGGGGCTGCCTGCGCTGCCGCGCGGGCACTGAAGTGCGATTGCGTCCGCCTCTCGCGGCCGGCGCATGCGGTCCGCGAACCGCAGGGCGCTGAAGGCGACGTCGGCCATCCGCCGCCATCAAGGCGTTCACGCACGCCCCCGCCCGAGCCGATCCCAAGCCTGCGGAGCCCCCTTCCGAGGGAATTTGCGTCAGCGCCAACGCGACAGCCGCCGGCGAGCGCGAGCTGCGGCTGGACGCGCGACGCTCAGCGGCAGCTTCGTCGTGCCGCCGGGGCCCCAAGCGCCGCTCAGGCCCCCGCCTGCGCCTCGATCGCGTGCGTGCGTTGGCCTTCCAGCAGCCGCTCGAACTGCTCGCGCGGCAGCGGCCGGTGGAACAGGTAGCCCTGCTGCAGCGTGCAGCCCCGGGCGAGCAGGAAGGCCGACTGCTCGGCCGTCTCCACGCCTTCGGCCACCACCTGCAGCCCGAGCTCCCTGCCCAGCGTGATGACGGCCGCGGCCAGGGCGCCGTCGCGGCCGCCGCGTGCCACGTCGGTGATGAAGCTGCGGTCGATCTTCAGCTCGCTCATCGGCAGCCGCCGCAGGTAGCTCAGCGACGAGTAGCCGGTGCCGAAGTCGTCCAGCGACAGGCCGAAGCCGCGCGCACGCAGGCGCGCCAGCAGCTCGACGGCGGCGGCCACGTCGCGCAGCAGCATGGTTTCGGTCAGCTCCAGCACCAGGCGCTCCGGGCGCACGCCGTATTGCTGCATCAGCGCGTCCAGCCGCTCCAGCAGCCCGGCGTCGGCCAGGCTCACCGCCGGCAGGTTGACCGACAGCGGCAGCGCCGGCAGCCCCCGGTCGGCCCAGCGGCGCAGGCTGCCGCAGGCGGCGTGCAGCACGTGGTCGGTGATCGGCACGATGAGGCCGCTCTCCTCGGCCAGCGGGATGAAGCTGCCGGGTGCGATCAGCCCGCGCACCGGGTGCTGCCAGCGCACCAGCGCCTCGGCGCCGACGATGCGGCCGCTGCGCGCGTCGACCTTCGGCTGGTAGTGCAGGCACAGCTGGCCGCCGTCGATGGCCTGGCGCAGCTCGCTTTCGAGCCGCATGCGGTCGCGGTGGCGGGCGTTGAGCGCCTCGTCGAAGAACTGGTGGCGCCCGCCGCCGGCGCCCTGGGCCGCACGCGCCGCCAGCTCGGCACAGCGCAGCAGCCCGGCCGCGTCCTGCGCGTCGCCGGGGAACATCGCCACGCCGATGCTGGCCGACAACTGCAGCGGCTGCGCCGGCGCGTCAACGGTGACCGGCTGCATCACCGCCGCCATCAGGCGCTGCGACACCAGCGACGCGCGCTCCTGGCAGTCGAGGTCGGCGATGAGCAGCGAGAACGCGTTGTCGCCCAGCCGCGCGAGCACCCCCGGACGTTCGGCCGCCTGCTCCACCGCCGCCAGGTCGCCGCCGCGGATCAACGAGCGCACACGCTGCGCGATGCCGGCCAGCACGGCGTCGCCCTGGCCACGGCCATAGGCCTCGTGCACCTTGCCCAGGTGCTCGATCTCGACGTGCAGCACGGCGCAGCCTGTGCCGCTGCGCCGCGCGCGCTCCAGCGCCGGCACCACCAGCTCGGCGAACAGGCGGCGGTTGGGCAGGCCGGTGGTCTCGTCGTAGTGCGCCAGCCGCTGCGCGCGGCGCTCGGCGGCGGCGCGCGAGTCGTCCAGCGCGGCACGCGCGACGAACTCCTTGCGCAGCAGGAACTCGCGCCACCAGCCGATGCCCGCGGCCAGCACGAACAGCGTCAGCACGTGGTACGACCAGTACGCCGCGAGGCCCGGCGACAGCCCGGCGTGCGCCCACAGCGCGTATTCGAAGGCCGCCAGGATCGCCAGCCCCGAGACCAGCGCGAAGCGGAACTGAACGCCCAGCACGACGAAGCAGTAGAACTGGAGGAAGGTGAAGTTCAGCACGCCGACCCAGGTCTGCAGGCCGGAGCCGCCCTCGGCGTCGATGCGCACCAGGATCACGAACAGGCACAGCGCCGCCGTGACGATGAAGCCGGCCATCACCGGCTGCCAGTGCCGGCGCCAGCGCGGCTGCAGCGAGTACGCCAGCGCGGCCAGCAGCACCGGCGCCGCGACCGTCAGGCGCAGCAGGTTGGCGCCGCCGGCGCGGTGCGCGAGGCAGTCGACCAGGTAGTCGCCCACGATCAGCGAGAGGCCCAGCAGCAGGCTCGCCTGCGCGAAGCGGAAGTAGGTGCCGGCGTAGTGCGCGACGAAACGACGCTCCCAGGCGGCGTCGGCAAAACGCAGCAGCAGCCGCAACGGCAGCACGGGCGCGTTGCAGGCGTCGTGGCCGCCCGCGGGCGGGGCATCGGAGGCGCGCATCAGGAGGCTGTGTCGACGGACGACGGCCGCGGGCACAGCACCCGTCGGGACCGACTCGTGCCTCAGTGTCGTCGTGCGCGCCGCGGTCTTGAGCGCCGCGGGCCGCGCGAACGGCCCCGGCAGTGACATCCGCCACGCACCGTCAGCCGGCGTCGGGCAGCAGGTAGCGCGTGCTCGGCCCCTTGCCGGTCTGCTCGAGCAGGCCGCGCTGCGTCAGCAGCCCCAGGTGCTTGGAGGCGGTGGCCAGGCTCACGCCGCAGAGTTCGGCGTAGGCGCTCTTGCCGACGAAGCCGGCGTCGAGTAGCCGGTCCAGCAGCGCCGCGCGGCGCGTGTCGTCCAGCAGCGCGGCGGCGTGCTCGCGCCAGCGTGCGGCCAGGCGCTGCTCGCGCGTGAGGGTGCGGTCGAAGGTGGCGCGCAGCGCGTCCAGCTCGGCGACGAAACCGCCGCCCAGGCCATGGCGCTCCACCAGCGCGAGCGCCGCTTCGCGCTCCTGCGCGGCGATGGCGAGGTAGGCGCGTGCGATCGCGAGGTGCGCGCGCACGTGCTGCTCGGGCGGCAGCGGCAGCGCCAGGCGCGCGCGCTCGCGTTCGACCTCGACCATCTCGCCCAGGTGCGCCGCCCATTCCCCGGGCAGCAGCCTGTCGACGTGGCCGCCCTCGCGCGGCCCCAGGATCTCGGCCTTCAGGCCGCGCGTGGCGGCCACGGCGCCGGGGTCGCCTTCGCGCGCCCAGACGAGCTGCGCGGCGGCGGCATGCACGTCGCCGCGGCGCTCGTCGTCGTCGCGGCCGTGGCGCTGGAAGCGTTTGTAGAAGGCCTCGGCCAGGTTGTAGTGGGCGCGGCCGGCCAGCACGTGCAGCCGCGCCGCCTCGGCCTTGGCCAGGCCGGCGCCGTACTGCTCGATGGCCTCGTCCCAGCGCTCCTGCCAGAACCAGGTGCCGCCCAGGTTCAGGTGCGTGGAGGCCACGGTCTCGGGCTCGACCGGGCTGCGTTCGGCCAGCGTCAGCACGCGCTGCGAGTAATCGATCGCCCGCGCATAGTCCTTGGCGTCGCCGTACAGCAGGGCGAGGTTGCACCAGGTCTTGACGACGGCCTGGGTGTCGCCCAGGCGCTCGTAGAGGTTGAGCGCACGGTGCTTGTGCTCCAGCGCGGCGCGCAGGTCGCCGTCGCGGCGGCGGTATTCGCCCCAGGCCTGCTCCAGCTGCGCCAGCGCCCCGTCGTCCAGCGCCGCGCGCAAGGCGTCGGCGCGCTCGAGCACGGCCTTGCTGCGCGCGTCGTTGCGCAGCACGTGCAGCCAGCCCAGCCGCACCAGCGTGCTGACGTAGGCCTGCAGCCCTTCGCGATGCGCGGCTTGCCCGGGGTCGTCGGCCACCCCGGCGCGGCGCAGGAACTCGGCGCTGTCCTGGTAGCAGGCGAAGGCGCGCTCGACGTCGCGCGGCTCGAAGAACTTGCCCAGCTCGCCGCAGACCACGCCCAGCATCAGCGGGTCGTCGGCCGCGCTGGCGATGCGCTGCGCCTGCTCGTAGGCCAGGCGCTCGCGCTCCTCCTGCCCGCGGATGCGCGCCAGCGCGGCCTGCGCCAGGCACAGCTCGGCGCGCTGGCGCGCGGCCAGCGGCAGCGCGGCCAGGCGCTCGGCCAGCGCGTCGGCCAGCGTGCCGTGCCCGAGCGCGACGCGAAAACGCTGCAGCGCCTGCAGGAAACCGGCGGCGTCGCCGGCCTGCAGCAGATGCCACAGCGCGGCCACCGGCGCGGGCTCGACGAGCGCACGCCCGGCCTGCGCCCGATGCCATTCACGCCGCGCGACCGGATCGTCCAGGCCGAGCAGCGCCCAGGCCCGGCCCTGCATCGCGTCGCGCAGCGACAGCAGACGTTCGCAGGTCGGCGCCAGCAGCAGCTCGGCGAGCTGGCGCCGGCCCTTGTCCAGGTAGCGGTAGTAGGTGCTCGGGCCCACCGACCACAGCCCGCAGAGATGGTCGGCAGGCGACTCGTCGGGCCGGGCGCGGAAGCGGTCGGGGAAGGCGCGTACCGGCGCGAAGCCGTGGTGGCACATCACCGCCAGCATCGGCCGCCAGCTCGTGCGCTCCAGCCAGGCTTCGCGCTCGATGGCGTCGAAACCGGGCTGGCCGTCCGGGCGCAGCTGGGCGACGGCCCAGGCCAGCAGCCACTGCAGCGCCAGAACCTCGCCCTGCACGCCGCGCAGCGCGTCGCCGCCGCAGTCCAGCACCGGCTGCAGCAGCCGCCGCACCACCCAGCGCGTGGCACGCGGGCGGCGCCGCAGCAGCTCGCCGAGCGTGCCGTCGCGATGCGCGGCCAGCGCCGCGCCCAGCACGGCATCGGCCAGCGCGCCCGAAGGCTGGCGCGGCGCGGCCGGCGAACTGGGAGGATTCGTCATGCAGGTGCAACGGGGGCTGCCGCATCGTCTGGCCATCGTCTGGCCCGCCCGGGGCGCGCGCGGCGGCAGCGTGCCTCGCGATGGGAACCGGGCGGCCCTAGTGTATCGACCGTCCCCTCCGCGGCCGTCAGCCGCACCCGTCCAGCAGAGCACAACGGAGAAGCGCATGCAGCAGCCGCCGCAACTGATCTCGTCCGACCCGGACGCCCATCCCGGCCCCGAGGGCGTCACGCTGATCGTCTTCGCCCCGTTCGGCGAGGACACGACGCTGGCCACCTATCCCGACGGCAGCACGCAGGACGTGATGCAGCACCCGCTGACGCAGGCGCTCAGGGAGGTGGCCGCCACCGGCGTCAACGTCTGCGCGCTCGTCGACCGCGTGGACGACGAGACCTGGCTGATCGACATCCCGGCCTTCCAGCCCGAGGCCCTGGCCTGCAGCTCCCACTGGAAGCAGCGCATGGACTCGCCGCGCACGCTGGCCGGCCTGGTGCGCCACGCCCACCAGCGCCACCCGGCGACCTCGCTGGTGCTGGCGCTCGAAGGCCATGGCGCCGGCTTCATCCCCGAGATCGACCGCAACCAGCTCAGCGCCCAGGCCTACACCGAGGACGGCCGCTTCCAGTGGCAGGTCACGGGCTCGCAGGCCTCGCCGGTGCTGCCGATGGGCTCGCCGGTGCTGCCGATGGGCTCGCCCGTGCTGCCGATGGGCTCGCCGGTGCTGCCGATGGGCACCCTGCCGCTGTCGACCTGGGGCCTGGGCGAAGCGCTGCGCCTGGCGCGCGAGGCCGGCGCGCCGCGGCTGGCGGCGATCCACTTCGACAACTGCTTCAACATGGCCGTCGAGGTGCTGCACACCGTCGCGCCCTACGCCGAAGTCGCCACCGGCTACATGAACTACAACTTCTTCACCGCCGGCGCGCCCTACCCCCAGGTCTTCCGCCAGCTCGCCAGCCAGGGCAGCGCCACGCCGGGCCAGCTGGGCCAGTGGTTCGCCGACGCCAACCACGCGGTGCTGGCGGCCAAGGGCAACCACCCGACGACGGCCGGCGTGGTGCTGCTGTCGCGCATGCAGCACATCGCCGAGTGCGTGGACGAACTCGCCGACGCGCTGCTGTCGGTGCTGAGCGGGGCCGCCGATCGGCAGGCCGTCGTCGAGAGCATCCGCCGCGCCATCGTGCGTGCGCAGCAGTACGACTCCGACGGCTCGATGCGGCTGGAGACCCCCGACGAGCTCACCGACCTGGCATCGCTGGCCCAGGCGCTGCTGCGCCAGGACTTCCCCGGCGACCGGGTGCACGCGGCGGCGCACGCGCTGCGCGAGTCGCTGGCCGGCATCAAGCGCTACGGCGACGACGACTCGCCCTGGACCGACCCGAGCGCCCGCTGGAACTTCAGCGAGCGTGCGCTGGCGATGAACATCTTCCTGCCCGACCCGCTGCTCGTCGGCCTGTGGGACTGGCGCTCGCCCTACTACCTCGACGTCAACCCCGACAGCTCGCGCCCCGGCGTGCAGCCGCAGGTCATCGAGTTCCTGAAGGCCACCGACTGGGTGGACTTCATCGTCGAGTACCACCGCGAGGCGCGTTTCGCGGGCCTGCTGTCGCCGCGCCGGCGCCCGTTCCCGGTGTTCAACGCGCGCTACCAGAGGCCGGCGGATGCCGCCGGCGCCACCGCGCCGGCCGAAGACGCCTGAGGCCGGGACCGCGCGGCGGCCGATCGTCCAGCGATCGTCTGCCGCCCGTGGCGGCGGGCGCCCGCGCGTGCGTCGCGCTGGGAAGCATTAAAGCCTGAAATCCAGCCGTCGCCCATCACCGATATCCCGACGGAGGCCCCATGGCGATCATCATGCACGGCAGCTGGACCCTCAGGGTCGGCGCCCACGACAGCAAGCTCACGCAGCGTTTCGTCGTCTCCGGCGCGGACACCGGCAACGGCAGCCACGAGGCCGCGGCCGGCACGGCGGTGTTCGTCAGCGGCCGGCAGTGGTCGCTGCGCCTGCAGCACCGCCCCGAAGGCCAGGCCTGGCAGGACTCGCCGGCGCGCATCGGCTTCCCGTGGCTGGAGGCCGGCCTGCTGCGCATGGAGGTGCGCACCGACACGCCCGCCGCCGACGCCCTGGTGCTCGGCTGCTCGCTGCCGGCGAGCAGCGAGGACACGCTGATCTACGGCACCGCGCGCGGTTATGCCGGCGCCAACCTGTTCAACCCGGCGCGCGACGACCTGATCGTCATCGACCCGCCGGTGGCGGTGCACGAGCTGTGCCGCCGCTTTCCGGCGCTCTATCCGGTGATCGAGAAGCTGCATCCCGAACGCCTGCGGCGTTTCCCGCAGCCGGCGGCCGACGCCGAGCTGACGCCGCTGGTGCTGCCCACCGGGCTGCCGGCGCAGGCCCAGGGGCTGCTGCTGCACTCGCAGCCGGCCCCCGCCGCGCTGGCCGCGCTGGCGCGGGCGGACGACCTCGACCGCGCCCAGGCCCAGGCCGTGGCCGCGCTGGGCACGACGGTGCAACGCTGCACCGAGGCCGGCACGCTGAGCGCCGGCCTGGGCCGCCTGCGCCGTGCCGAACTCGACGCACTGGCCGAACTGCGGGACGCCGGCCTGCGCCCGGGCTGCGAGGCGCGCCCCGCCGCCGGCCTGCTGCTGCGCGTGCAGCGCTACGAACGCAGCGCGGTCGAGAACCTCGGCGGCCCCTACGGCGGCACCGGGCGGCGCGAGACCCTCGGCTTCGCGATCACCGACGAGCAGGGCCACTACCTGTTCCGGCTGTCGCGCGAACACGGCGCCGGTGCCGGCCGCCCCGACCTGATCGTGCAGTCGCTGTGCAACGGGCTGACGCCCACCTGGGAAAGCGCGCCGTACAGCCAGGTGGCCAACGTGCAGCGCCTGGACCTGTGCATCCCGAACGCCGGCCTTCAGGCGCGCCGCACGCGTTCGGGCCGCCGCGCGGTGCAGCACGGCGGCGAACTCGTCGCCTTCGACACGGCGGCGCACGATGCGCGCGCTCCGGCCAACGACCCCGGCGGCCGCGTCTGCCACCACCCGACACGCGTCTGGCCGCGTCTGGAGAGCGGGCCCTGGGGCGGAGGGAGGCGGCAGTCGGTCTGAGAAGGCTATCGCGGCGCGGTTGGCGTACCGTAGAGCCTCCCTCGCCCGCCCGCGCCCGATGTCCGCCACCCCGCCCCGCGCCTGGATCCGCCTGCCCTCCGGGGCCGCGCTCGACCTGATCAACCCCGCGCCCGACGCCTGGACCGACGAGGACCTGGCGCTGCGCCTGGCGCGCACCTGCCGCTGGGGTGGCGAGTCACGCTGGGCCTGGCCACTGTCGGTGGCCCAGCACTCGCTGCTGGTGCTGGAACTGCGCCGCGCCGAGGCGCCGCAGGCACTCACGGCCGCCGAGGCGCGCGCCGAGCTGCTGCACGACGCCGAGGAGGGTTTCCTCGGCTTCGACTGCATCTCGCCGCTCAAGCGGGTGCTCGGCGAACCTTTCCGCGCCGTCGGCGAGCGGCTGATGGCGGCGATCGTGCAGCGCTACCGCCTGCCCGACTGGACACCCGAGACCCACCGCCTGCACAAACACGCCGACCGCGTCGCCGCGGCGTCGGAGGCGGTGCACTGCACCGGCTGGTCCGAACACGAGGTGCGTGAGGTGCTCGGCATCGCCGACCCGATCCTCGCCGCCGACCCGCTGCAATCACGTTACGGCGGCATCGCCTGGGAACCCTGGCCCGCTGACCGTGCGGCCGAACGGTTCCTGGCCGAATTGAGGTCGATCAATTACGACTGAATGGCGCCCCACCCGGCGCCGAGTGCCGAAGTCGGAATGCCGCCGTTCGGCCCCGATTGGCGACCGTTCGGCCGCGGCGCGCCTCCATTCGCACGAAGTCGCGAAATCCGCAATCGTGCTCTCCAGAATTCGAGGCCTCACAACGCTGGAGATGGACGAATGATCACCACGACCCGACGCTCGCTTTCCAAGACGCTGGCGCTGGCCGCCGCCGCCGCGGCGCTCGGCGCGCCGACGCTGGCCGCCGCCGACACGCCCGACATCCTGGGCACCTGGCGCCTCGTCAGCTACGTCGTCGAAGTGCAGCAGACCGGCGAGATCATGCCGGTGATGGGCGCCAAACCGAGCGGCGGCGTGGTGTTCACGCCCAACGGCCGCGTGTTCTTCATGCTCACCGCCGACGGCCGCAAGCCGGGCAAGACCGACGCCGAGAAGGCCGCGCTGCTGGACACCATCGTCTCCTACACCGGCCGCGCCGAGATCAAGGGCGACCAGTGGACGACGCACGTCGAGGCCGCCTGGAATCCGCAATGGGTGGGCACCGCGCAGACGCGCAACTTCAAGGTCGACGGCGACAAGCTGCAGGTCACGACGCCCTGGCGCGTGATGCCCAATTGGGCCGACAAGGGAATGACCCGTTCGCTGATCACGTTCGAACGCCAGAAGTAATTGTTATGGACGATGCCGGCTGCCAATGCCGGCATCGCGGGTGACGTCATGTTCGACCGACTCACGTTCAAGGCCAAGATGGTCTGCCTGGTCACGACCGCCGTGGCCGGGCTGCTTTTCCTCCTCGCGCAGGCCGTCTGGCAGGTGCGACAGGAGATCGACCAGGGACAACGCGCGCAGCTCGTCGCCGTCGTCGACAGCGCACGCGCCATCGTCGCCGGGTTTCAGGCCGAGGCCGCGGCCGGGCTCCTCAGCAAAGAACAGGCCCAGGCCGCGGCCAAGGCCGCCCTGCGCGCGGCACGCTTCGGTCCCGAAGGCAAGGACTACTTCTACGTCTGGACGATGGACGGGGTCGGCGTGATGCACCCGATCAAGCCGGAGTGGGAAGGCCGCGACATGAGCGGCAAGATCCTCGACGGCCACGGCAACGACCTGATCGGCTCGCTCGCCAAGGCGCTGCGCGCCAGCCGCGACGGGCGGATCTTCCTCGAATCGGCTTTCGCGCGGCCGGGCAGCAAGGACGTCGTGCCCAAGCTGCAGCACGCGGTCGTGATCCCCGAGTGGAACTGGTTCGTCGGCACCGGGCTGTACCAGGACGTGGCCGCGGCCCAGCAGCGCCAGGCGCTGCTGCGTTCGCTGGCGATCGGGCTGCCGCTGATGGGGCTGATCGCCTTCATCTGCTGGAGCATGTCGCGCGCCCTGCTGCGCCAGATCGGCGGCGACCCGGGCGAGGCGCGTGCGGCGATGGCCCGCGTCGCCAGCGGCGACCTGAGCGTGGAACTCGGGCAGGTGCCGGCCGACAGCCTGCTGGGCGAACTCAGGCACACGGTGCTGTCGCTGCGCACGATGGTCGGCCAGGTGCGCCAGGCCACCGAGAGCATCGCCACGGCATCGGCCCAGATCGCCGCCGGCGGCCAGGACCTGTCGCGCCGCACCGAGCAGACCGCCGCGCAGCTGCAGCACACGGCCTCGGCGGTGGAGCAGCTCAGCGGCACCGTCGACCACACCGCCGGCGCCAGCCGCAACGCCGCCGAACTGGCGGCGCAGGCCTCGGGCAGCGCCGACCGCGGCGGCCGCGTCGTGCACGACGTCGTCGAGACGATGGCCGCGATCACCGCCAGCGCCGGGCGCATCGGCGACATCACCGGCGTCATCGACGGCATCGCCTTCCAGACCAACATCCTGGCGCTCAACGCCGCGGTCGAGGCGGCCCGCGCGGGCGAACAGGGCCGCGGCTTCGCCGTCGTCGCCGGCGAGGTGCGCAGCCTGGCGCAGCGTTCGGCCCAGGCGGCGCAGGAGATCAAGGCGCTGATCGGCGAGTCGATCGAACGCGTGCAGACCGGCGCCGAGCACGTGCAGCGTGCCGGCGGCGCGATGAACGACATCGTCGACCAGGTGCAGAAGGCCGCGGCCATCATCCGCCAGATCTCGGGCGCCGCCGCCGAGCAGTCGGCCGGGCTGGGGCAGATCAACCGCTCGGTGGCCGACCTCGATGAAGCCACGCAGCGCAACGCCGCGCTGGTGGAGGAGTCGGCCGCGGCCGCCGGCAGCCTGCAGGAGCAGGCCCGGCGCCTGGAAGAGACGATGCGCGGCTTCCGCCTGGCGACCCACGGCGCCTGATCCGCCCGTCGGCAGCGCCGGCATTCGCCGGCAATGCCGAATTGATTGCAATTGACGATCACTTGATCGCGCCGACGAATAGGCAGCAAATGCAATTCTTCGGCGCGTCATCATTTGTGATCTTCGCAATCACTCGAAATCGCACCAAATCACTAATTCAGTGCGATTTCACCGATTCACCCGCCGATTCTTGATCCAGATCCAGAGCCAAGGCGCCCGACAGGCACTTTAATGGCCTCACTGCCAGGCTAAAGCCGATTGCAATTCGAAAGGCACGCCCGGCAATCGGAAGGGAAAGAGATGGGCGAGCATTCGGCAAAGGAAGAAGGCCTCGGCCGCAGCGGCGGACTCAGCCGGCGGTCGATGTTGAAGGTGGCGGGCCTGGTCGGCCTGGGCGCGGTGGGCGCCGGCATCGGGCTGCCGTTCATGAAGACCTCGATCGCCAGGGGCCTCGAGCAGATCGGCGCGCCCGAAGGCGAGATCGCCTGGAACGCCTGCCTCGTGAACTGCGGCAGCCGCTGCCCGCTGAAGTGCCACGTCGTCAACGGCGCGATCCGCTGGATCTCGCAGGAAGACAACCACGGCAGCGGCGACGACACCTTCGGCCAGCACCAGGTGCGCGCCTGCCTGCGCGGGCGCTCGGCGCGCCGCCGGGTCTACAACCCCGACCGCCTGAAGTACCCGATGAAGCGCGTCGGCAAACGCGGCGAAGGCCAGTTCGAACGCATCTCCTGGGACGAAGCGATCAAGATCGTCGGCGACAAGCTCAAACACACGATCGACACCTACGGCAATCAATCGATCTATTACCAGTACGGGTCGGGCAGCACCGGCTACAACATGGCCGGGCGCAGCTCCTGCCACCGCTTCCTGAACGTGATTGGCGGTTATCTCGAGTTCTACAACACCTACAGCACCGCCCAGATCCGCTTCGCGCTGCCCTTCACCTACGGCGACGGCTACGGCTCGGAGTGCAGCTACAGCCGCGAGATCGGCAAGGCCAGGCTGGCCGTCTTCTTCGGCTACAACCCCGGCGAGCTGCGCATGAGCGGCGGCGGCGAGACCTACCAGGTCAACGAATGGCGCCGCCGCAACCAGGTGCGCACGATCTTCATCGACCCGCGCTACTCCGACAGCATGCTGGGCAAGGAGGACGAGTGGATCCCGATCCGCCCGGGCACCGACGCCGCGCTCGTCAACGCGCTGGCCTGGGTGCTGATCGACGAGGACCTCGTCGACCAGGCCTTCCTCGACACCTACTGCGTCGGCTACGACGCGACGACGCTACCCGAGTCGGCGCCGGCCAACGGTTCGTACAAGGACTACATCCTCGGCCAGGGCCCGGACGGCACCGCCAAGACGCCGGCCTGGGCGTCGCGCATCACCGGCATTCCCGAGGCGCGCATCGTCAAGCTGGCGCGCGAGATCGGCACCGCCAAGCCGGCGTTCATCGCCCAGGGCTGGAGCCTGCAGCGCCACGCCAACGGCGAGCAGGCCGCGCGTGCGGTCTGCATGCTGCCGATCCTGACCGGCAACATCGGCCTGCCGGGCACCAACATCGGTGAGGAGCCGGGCAACTACGGCTACCCGGTGCCCAAGCTGAAGATGCCGGCCAACCCGGTCAAGGTGAAGATCCCGTGTTTCCTGTGGACCGACGCGATCACGCGCGGCAAGGAGATGACGGCGCTGGCCGACGGCATCAAGGGCGCCGAGAAGCTCGAGCAGCCGATCAAGTTCCTCTGGAACTACTCGAGCAACACGACCATCAACCAGCACTCGGACATCCAGGCGACGCACCGCATCCTGCAGGACGAGTCGCTGTGCGAGTTCATCCTGGTGATCGAGAACCACATGACGCCGACCGCGCGCTACGCGGACGTGCTGCTGCCCGACATCACCAACTTCGAGGCCAGCGACATCATCAGCAACGGCTACGCCGTCGGCGAGATGGGCGGGCCGATCTTCCTGTCGCCGGCGATCAAGCCGCTGTTCGAGTGCAAGTCGGCCTGGGACATCTGCACGCTGCTGGCGCGCCACCTCGGCGTCGAGCAGGCCTACACCGAAGGCAAGCCCTTCGAGCAGTGGCTGCAGGAGGCCTACGTGAAGATGCGCGAGGCCGACCCGGACCTGCCCGAGACGCTGGCAGAGGCGCGCACGATGGGCATGATCAAGCGCCGCGCGCCCGAGGGCAGAGGCGTCGGCCTGTCCAGGTTCCGCGCCGACCCGGTGGCCAACCCGCTGAAGACGCCGTCGGGCAGGATCGAGATCTACTCCGAGCGCCTGGCCGAGATCGCCGCCACCTGGAAGCTGCCCGCAGGCGACGTCATCACGCCACTGCCGCAGTACGTGGCCACCTGGGAAGGCTACGAAGACACCGAGGCGCGCAAGAGCTACCCGCTGCAGCTCTACGGCCGCCACCCCAAGGGCCGCACGCACTCGACGTACCACAACCTCGACGTGCTGCGCGCGGCGGTCGCCGACGCGGTGTGGATCAACCCGCTCGACGCCCAGGCGCGCGGCATCCACGACGGCGACCTGGTGCGTGTCACCAGCGCCCGCGGCCACACGCGCATCGCCGCCAAGGTGACGCCGCGCATCATGCCCGGCGTCGCCTCGATGGAACAGGGCATCTGGTTCAAGTTCGACGCCAACGGACAGGACACCGAAGGCAGCGTCAACGTGCTGACCTCGCAGCGGCCCTCGCCCCTGGCCAAGGGCAACCCGCAGCACACCAACCGGGTCCAGATCGAGAAGATCTGAGGAGCAGCGACATGGCCAACCAACAATACGGTTTCTACATCGACTCGGCCAAATGCACCGGCTGCAAGACCTGCCAGCTGGCGTGCAAGGACTACAAGGACCTCGCGGCCGACATCAACTTCCGCCGCGTCTACGAGTACGTGGGCGGCAACTGGCAGGCCGACGGCGAGGCCTGGACGAACAACGTCTTCGCCTACTACCTGTCGATCTCCTGCAACCACTGCGCCGACCCGGCCTGCACCAAGGTCTGCCCCACCGGCGCGATGCACAAACGCGCCGAGGACGGCCTCGTCGCCGTCAACGAGGAGGTCTGCATCGGCTGCAAGTCCTGCCGCATGGCCTGCCCCTACGGCGCGCCCCAGTACGACGAGCGCAAGGGCCACATGACCAAGTGCAATGGCTGCGCCGAACGCCTGGCCGTCGGCAAGAAGCCGGTCTGCGTCGACGCCTGCCCGCTGCGTGCGCTGGAGTTCGGCCCCATCGAGGAGTTGAGAGCCAGGTACGGCGACCTGGCCGCCGTCGCACCGCTGCCGGACGCGAAGTTCACGCACCCGAGCATCGTCATCCATCCGAGTTCGAATGCCCGCCCCTGCGGCGACCGCAGCGGATTCCTGGGCAACCCGAGGGAGGTCTGATCATGGGCTGGCATGAATGGCCGTTGATCCTGTTCACCGTCATCGCGCAGACGGCGATGGGCGCGTTCTGGTGGTGTTTCGCGGCGCTGATGGCCGGGGGCCTGGACCCCGAGCGCCGCCACGCGCTGGAGAAACGAATGATCGTCGTCTGGGCGCTGGTCGCTGTGGGCTTCGGCTTCGCGGCCTTCCGCCTGGGCTCGCCGCTGCGTTTCATCAACGCGAGCTTCCGCTTCGGCGCGGCCGCGTTCTCCAACGAGGTCGTGTTCGGCAGCCTGTTCGCCTGCGCCGGCATCGCCACCTGGTACCTGGCGTGGAAGAACCTGGCCACGGTGCAGCTGCGCAACCGGCTGCACGGGCTGACGCTGCTGCTGAGCGCGGGCTTCCTCTACGGCATGTGTTCGTTCTACCTGATGCCGACGGTGCCGACCTGGAACACGCCGCTGACGCCCGTGGCCTACGTGCTGACCGCGCTGATCGGCGGCGGCGCGGTGGCGGCGGCGCTGTTCGCCGCGGCCGGCATCGATCGCGGCTTCCTGAAGCACGGGCCGCTGAAGCTGGCGGCGCTGGCGGTCGGCCTGGCGGTGCTGGTGACGATCACGCAAGCCAACGGTCTGGCGACGATCGCCTCGTCGATCAAGCAGGCCTCGGCGCTGACGCCCGACTACGCTGCGCTGATGGCGCTGCGCTTTGCGGTGCTGTTCTCGGTGCTGGGGCTGTGGATCCGCGCCAGCCTGCGCGGCCAGGCGCTGACGCTGCAGACCGGGCTGGCCTACGGCGGCGTGCTGATGCTGGCCGAGATGGTCGGCCGCGGCGTCTTCTACAACCTGCACATGACCGTCGGCCTGCGTTGAGCGGCCGGCAGAAGGACCGACGATGTCGCCCCGACAAGCCGACTCGGCGATGGGCCTGGCCGAGTTCGCCGCCGCCGCCCGCGTGCTGGGCGCGCTGTTCTACCGCGCGCCCGACGACACCACCGTTCGCCCGTTCCTCGAGCTGATCGCACGCGGCGAGCTCGCCTCGCTGTGGCCGGCGGGCGAGCCTGGCGTGCTGGACGCCACCAGCACCACCATGCGCGCCGCGCTGGTGAGGCCCGAGGCCCAGCAGGCGCTCAAGCGCGAACACCAGCGCCTGTTCATCGGCCCCGACGAGCTGCCCGCCCCGCCCTGGGGCTCGGTCTACCTGGAAGAGGAAGGCACGCTGTTCGGCGAGACGACCGAGGCGCTGCAGGACTTCCTGGCCGCCGAGGGCGTGGTGCTGGACTCGGGCCAGAACGAGCCCGAGGACCACATCGGCCTGCTGTTCTGGGCCGCCGCGCTGCTGGCCGAAGAAGGCCGCGAGGCGGCGCTGCGCACGCTGCTGGCCGACCATCTGCTGAGCTGGTCCGGGCCTTATCTGCAGGCGCTGAACGACGCGACGACGAACGGCTTCTACCGCGGCCTCGTCACGCTGACCCGGCTGACGCTGGCCGAAGCGCGCACGCTGCTGGCCCTGCCGGCGCCGGCCAGCGACGCCTGAACCGCGATGAAAGCCCTGCCCCCGCTCCCCGATGCCCTCGCGCCGCTGGCGAGCCGCTACTCGCAGGGCCCGCGCCAGCTGGCCGCGCCCGGGCCGACACGCGAGCAGCTCGAACAGGCGATCGCCATCGCCGCCCGGGCGCCCGACCACCTCGGGCTGGCACCGTGGCGCTTCGTGCTCGTCGGCGCCGGGCAGCGTGCACGGCTGGGCGAGCTCTTCGCCGCCGCCGCGCAGCGGCGCGGCGCGCCGGCCGCCGAAGTCGAACGCGCCCCGCACCACGCCGCCAAGGCGCCGGTGCTGCTGGCCGCCGTCGCCCGCGTGCGCGAGGACGTCGCCGAGGTGCCGGCGCACGAGCAATGGATCTGCGTCGGCGCGGCGCTGATGAACCTGCTCGACGCGCTGCACCTGCAGGGCTTCGGCGCCAAGCTGATCAGCGGCGACTCGGTGCACGACACCGCGCTGCAGGCCGCGTTCTGCGGCCCGGGCGAGCGGCTGGTGGCCTGGGTGGTTTGCGGCACGCCGACAGGAGTCGGCCAGCCGCGCCGTGGAGAACAGGCAAGACAGCGGCTGGTCGACTGGTGCTGAAGGCCATGCGGAGCAGTTGGTGCTCCTGCCGGTCGCTCCATCGGAAATGATGCGACGTAGCGAGGGCCAACGTTGCTGGCGGGTTTCGCCGCCTGGAGTAGTGCTCGGCGCAGAAGAAAGGTGCCCTGATCGCTGAGTCGATCGACTGCGTACAGACCGGCGCCGAGCACGTGCTCCCTGACGGGGGTGCGATGCAGATGCAGAACATCGTCGACAAGGCGTGGAACGGCGCGGTAATCATCCGCAAGATCCACGGAGCCGACGCCGAGCAGTATGCGGGGCTAGGTGTGAAGTGTCAACAGGTTCTTTCGGGGAACCAAGAGACGTGAGACCGGCGGCTTGAGGTCGATGCTGTGGTGTGGCCTGTGCCAGTTGTAGAAG
>NZ_SLXD01000013.1 GCF_004340905.1 Rubrivivax gelatinosus | reverse complement strand
TCGTCCGGCGCACTCGCCGCCACGCCCGCGCCGCTCTGCACCCTGACGGTGTGGCCCTGCGCCTTCAGTTTCTTCGCCGTCTCTGGCGTGACGGCCACCCGGGTTTCCCCGGGCGCGGTCTCCAGCGGCACTCCGATATTCATGACAACACTTCTCCTCGGCAGACGCAGGCCTCTCGCCCCGTCTCCCGGTGTTTTGCAGATCTCACAATTTCCACGCCGCATCCTCCAATCAGTGGATTCGGCGCGGGGCACGGACTAGACTGCCCGAGGCGCCCCGTCGGGGCGCCTCCCGCAACTGCAGTACGGCCTCACGTGGACACCTCCAAGCTCCTCGAACTGCCCCTGATGAGGGGGTTCTCCCAGCCTTTGCGCCACGCGATCGCCGACGGCTCCAAGCTGCGCACCTACCCGAGCAACTCGGTGGTCTTCCCGCAGGGCGCTCAGCCCGGCGCGGTGGTCTACACGCTCAACGGGATGCTGTTCTCGTGGATCACGAACTCCGAGAACGAGCGCATCCTGCTGACGCATTACCACCCCGACCGGCTGCTGCTGGTGAACAACACGCTGCAGCACCGGCCGCTGGACTTCGAGCTCTACGCGGTCACCCGCGTCGAGCTGCTGGTGATCCCGAGCCACGTGTTCATGCACCTGCTCGAGCACTTCCCGGAGTTCCAGTCCTTCGTGATCAATGGGCTGGGCCGGATCCTCGACGACATGCGCCTGGCGCTGTGCACGCACAAGGCGGCGTCCAAGGAACAGGGGATCGCCCAGTTCCTCGTGCACTGCTGCAGCTGGAGCGCGATCCCGCAGCAGCAGCTCCCGTTCTCGATCGAGTTCATCTCCGACTGCCTGCGCCTGTCGCGCCCCTTCGTCGCCAAGACGATCAAGCACTTCGGGCGCCTCGGGATCATGGGCTCCAAGTACGGCAAGACGATCGTGCTGGACCTCGAGCGCCTGCGCCGCGTCGCCGCCCACGGTCTGGACGGGCTGGCGACGGAGGCCGACACCGGGACCCCGCGCGCCGACGAAGACGGCGAGGTTCCGGCGCAGGCGCACGAGCCGCATCACGATCGCTCCGGCCTCAGGCCTGACGCTTGAGCTGAAGGATCTCGCGCGCCTCGTCGGGCGTCGCGACTTCCTTGTCGACTTCGGCCGCCAGGCGCTTGACGCGCTCGACGAACTCGACGTTGCTCTTGGCCAGCTGGCCCTTGCGGTAGAAGATGTTGTCTTCCATGCCGACGCGCACGTGGCCGCCCAGCGCCAGGCAGGCGAGCTGGATCGGCAGGTGACCCTTGCCAATGCCCAGGCCGCCCCAGGTGAAGTCCTCGCCGACGACCTCGCGGCAGGTGTCCAGCAGGAACATCAGGTTGCGCACTTCGGCCGTCATGCCGCCGGGCGCGCCGAGCACGAACTGGAAGTGCGGGCGGTGCTGCAGCAGGCCCTTGCGGCGGTAGTAGCCGATGTTGTAGATCATGCCGGCGTCGAAGATCTCGTACTCCGGCTTCACGCCGCAGGCCGCGGTCTCGATGGCCAGCTTCTCCAGGAAGCGCGGGCTGTTCTCGAAGATCGTCGAGTGCGCCCAGTTCATCGTGCCGGCGTCGAACGAGCAGATCTCGGGGCGCAGCTCCTGGAACGGCTTCATGCGGACCTCGTCGGTCAGGCCCAGGCCGCCGGAGGTCGTCAGGTTGAGGACGATGTCGGCGCGCGCGCGCACCAGGCGCACGGTCTCGGCGAACTTGTCGAAGTCCATCGAGGCCTTGCCTTCGTCGTTGCGCACGTGGATGTGCGCGATCGAGGCCCCCGCCTCCCAGCAGCGCACGATCTCGTCGGCTTCTTCCTGCGGCGTCAGCGGGATGTACGGCGTGTCGGCCTTGCTCGGCCACGCACCGGTGCACGCCACGGTGCAGATCACCTTGTTGCTGAGGTTCATGTCAGTCCTTCTTTCGATCGGCCGTCTGCCGCATCCAACCCGGAGGAGCGGCGCCGGCACTTGTGCTTGCGTGAGGGGCTAGGAAAAGGCACCCCGATCACCTTCGGCGCATCAAGCGGCCGCCGTACCCCGGCTCTGCCGGGGTACTGGCGGCGCCCCCTTGAGGGGGAAGCGCCGAAGGCGCTTCGGGGGTGGGCCTTAGTACGTGCCGTACTTGTAGACGCGGTCCGGAACGGGATTCAGGTCGTCCTCGTCGATCTCGGCAACCAGGCGCACCCACGAGCCGTCGCCCATGTACCAGCGGATCGGGAAGCCCATGATCTTGAAGCGCTTGCCGACCACCTTCTCGATGTCGCCGCCGACGTTCTCGTAGCCCATGATCCCGTTGCCGAGGATCAGGTTGTGGCACGGTTCCCATTCCGGGAAGTCGTCCTTGACCTCGCGGCCGGTGCGTTCGCGGTACTCGTCCATCAGTTTCGGCACCAGCGGGCCGGTGCCGTGCGGGCCGATGGCGGTGTGCAGCGGGTGGTCCAGCGCCTGCTGGTCGACGCCGACGGCCTTCACGCCCTTCTTGACGAACCATTCGCCGGCGCTGCGGCCCAGGCCCGGGGCGTAGTGGTAGTACTTGGTGTTGTCGCCGTAGTACTTGTGCCAGCCGGTGTGCACGATGACGATGTCGCCCGGGCGGATTTCCGGGGTCGCCTTCTCGAGGTCCTCACCGGTGATCACGCCCCACTCGGGCTTCTCGATGTGCACGCAGACGGCGTCGCCGTAGTACTTGTCCAGCGGGATCTCGTGCGTGAACTCGGTGCCTTCGACCACGTGCGCCGGCGAGTCGGCGTGCGTCGAGCAGTGCATCGTCGCGGTGATCTGCTGCGTCAGCACGCCCGACTTGGCCATGTAGTGCAGCTTGCTGATCTGCGGTGCCTGGAAATACGGCCACAGCGGCGAGGTCGCGCCGAACGGGTGGCTCAGGTCCACGAGTACTTTCTTGCCCATGATGTTTCCTGTCTGTCTCTGAAGAAGGTTGGGGGTGCGCCGCCGCGGGCCCTGTGGCCGTGGAGGAACGGCGGCGCGCGGGACGGTCCTCAGCCCGCGGTGCAGCCGCCGTCCACGTAGACGACCTGGCCGGTGATGAAGTCGGCGGCCGGCGCGCACAGGTAGACCGTGGTGCCGACCATGTCGATGACCTCCGCCGCACGGCCCATCGGGATGCGGTCGAGGAAGATCTTCTTGAGCTTCTCGTCCTCGAGGACTTCCTGCGTCAGCGGGGTCCAGAAGATCGTCGGCGCGACGGCGTTGACGTTGACGCCGTGTTTGGCCCATTCGGTGGCCAGCTGCTTGGTCAGCAGGTTGACCGCGCCCTTGCTGGTGCCGTAGGCCGCGTAGCCGCCCGGGTGGCCCGCGAAGGCACGCACCGAGGAGGTGTTGACGATCTTGCCGTGCTTCTGGCGCACGAAGATCTCGCCGAACACCTTGCAGGGGATGAAGGTGCCGGTGACGTTGGCGTCGATGACCTTGCGGAAGTCCTCGATCGGGAACTTCTCGGCCGCATGGCGGCGCGCGATGCCGGCGATGTTGACCAGGATGTCGACACGGCCGAAGGTGCTCAGCACCTTGTCGGCCAGCGCCTGCACCGAGGCTTCGTCGGTCACGTCGCTGGTGATCGCGATGGCCTTGCCGCCGGCTTCCTCGACCTGGGCGACGGCCTTCTGCAGCGTCTCCAACGTGCGGCCGGTGACGACCACCGTCGCCCCGTGCACCGCCAGGCCGCGGGCCACGCCCTCACCCAGCGAACCGGCACCGCCGGTGATGACCGCGACTTGTCCGGTGAGGTCGAAGAGCGACTTCACGCGTTGGTCCCATTGCTTGTCCATGATGTCTGCTTCCTTCTCTCGTCAGCTGTTCGTCGCCACCACCAGCATGCTGGCGGGGTAGTTGCTCTTGTTGATCACCGAGCGGCCCTCGAAGGGCGCCAGGAAGACCGCGTCGCCGGCACGCACCGTCGTCTCGCCGTCCTTGGTCTTGATGACCAGCTCGCCTTCGACGACGAAGTACAGCTTCTCGGTCGGCGAGTCCTCGTAGGCCCAGTCGGCACCGCCGCCCGGCAGGAAGTGGGACATCCCGCACCAGAACTTCTCGGCACCCGTGAGCGCCTTGTCGCTGAGCTTCAGTGCCACCATTCCGTTGTGCAGCGGGGGGTTGTAGGGTTTGGCCGCCGCCACGTTCATGACCTTCATTGCTCTAACTCCTCTTCACCGAAAGTCTTGAGATCGAGCGCGACCGCCAGCCGCGCTCCCGTCGTGCGCATGACCTCGTCCACCGTCGTGTCGACGGCGATCTCGGTCAGCAGGGGTCCGTCTTCGGTCATCTCGATGACCGCTTTCTCGGTCACGACCAGGTCGACGACACCGACGGCCGTGAGGGGCAGGGAGCAGCGTTCGAGCACGCGCGGCCTGCCGTTCTTGTCGCAGTGCTCCATCGCGACGATGACGCGGCGCGCCCCCGTCACGAGGTCCATCGCACCGCCCATGCCGGGCACCAGCTTGCCCGGCACGATCCAGTTGGCCAGGTTGGCCTCGGCGTCGACCTCCAGCGCACCCAGCACGGTCACGTCGACGTGGCCGCCGCGGATGATCGTGAAGGACATCGCGCTGTCGAAGTAGATCGCGCCGGGCAGTTCACCGACCGGCTGGCCGCCGGCGTTGGTGATGTCCGGGTCGATCTCTTCCTGCTGCGTCGGCGCCGGGCCCACGCCCAGCATCCCGTTCTCGGACTGGAAGACGATGCCCAGCTCGTCGGGCACGAAGTTGACGACCGCGGTCGGCAGCCCGATGCCCAGGTTGACCAGGTCGCCCGTCTTCAGTTCTCGGGCCACGCGGCGCGCGATGCGCCGCCGGATCAGGTTCTTGTCCATCAGCGCCGCTCCCCCGTCACCGCCGCCACCAGGTAGTCGACGAAGATGCCCGGCAGCTGGAAGTCGTCGCCGTGGCCGTAGCCGATGTCGACGATCTCCTGGGCCTCGCAGACGACGATGTCGGCCGCCGTGGCCATCGTCGGGTTGAAGTTCTTCGTCGTCTTGTAGAAAGCCGAGTTGCCGGCCTTGTCCGAGCGCGAGCTGCGGATGAAGGCGATGTCGGCGCGCAGCGGCGTCTCGACCAGGAAGTCGGCGTCGCCGACACGCACACGCGCCTTGCCGCTCTCGACCACCGTGCCCAGGCCGGTGGGGGTCAGCACCCCGCCCAGCCCGGCGCCGTGGGCGCGGATGCGTTCGATCAGCGTGCCCTGCGGCACCAGCTCGACCTCGAGCACGCCGTCGGACATCTGGCGGCCGGTCTCGGGGTTGGTGCCGATGTGCGAGGCGATGACCTTGCGCACCTGGCGGTTGGCGACGAGCTTGCCGACGCCGCGGTCGACGAAGCCGGTGTCGTTGGCGATGATCGTCAGCTCGCGCCGGCCGCTGGCGACCAGCGCGTCGACGATGGCTTCCGGCGTGCCGACCGCCATGAAGCCGCCGATCATCACCGTCATCCCGTCCTCGACGAGGGCCGCCGCGTCGGCGGCCGTGATCAGGGGTTTGGAAATCATGGTTTGTTTGCCTAAGGGTTCCGACCGCATGCGGCGGGGTGATCGGGCTTAGTTCGGAGGAACATCAACCGAGGCTGGCGGGTCGGAGAAACTCTGGCGAGCCAGCCTCGGTGATATTCAGTGGGCTCCGTGCGCGACGTCTTGCGGGTCGACGCGCCCTTTGCACTCGGTCGTGATGAAGTAAATCAGCACGGCACCGACGAAGTCCAGGAAGATGAAGAAGATGTAGGCTGCGTCGAAATCGCCGGTCCACTTCAGGCTGGCCGCGATGACGGCGAAGCACATCACCCGGAAGAGGCAGGCGATCGTCGAGATGACGCGGTTCGCAGCGGCGAAGTCATAACGCCCGTAAACCGAACCGACCTGCGACGTGGCGAGTTCCTTGATACCCGCGATACTCGCCCCGACCATCAGCAGGGTGAAGTACGTGAAGGCATCGCTGCCGCGCACCAGAAGACAGGCGTGGGTGGCCGCGAAGAAGAACGAGTAGGCGATGCTGGTGCGCCGCGTACCGAATTTCACGTCGGCCCAGCCCCAGAAGTAGCTGAATACCGCACAAACCAGCGCCGCGGTCGTGAACATCATGATCGCGGTCTGCTTGTCGTAGCCCACCGAAATCAGTCGGGGGATCAGCTGGCTGACCACGCCGATATCCACCAGCCAGAGCACGCCGTAACCCACGGAGATCAGCCACATGTCGCGGTCGCGCAGCAGCACGGACAGCGTGAACGGGCTCTTGTGCTCGTTGAACTCGCGCAGGTTCTCGGCCAGCGCCTCCTTGGACATGGGCTCGTTGTCAGGCGAGCAGCCGAGTTCCTCGGGGGTATTGCGGACCCAGAAGTAGGAGATCACGCCGAAGACCATGAGCGTGCCGCCGACGACGGCATAGGCGTCCTGGATGCCGAAGCGGTCGAACAGGATGACCATCAGCGGAACCAGCGTCGCGGTGCACAGCGACATGCCCATCGTGGCCCAGCCGAGCGCCAGGCCCTTTTTCCGCGGGAACCACGTGGTGAGCAGCGTGCCGGGCACGTTGAAACAGGTGCCGGTGGCCAGGAAATTGATCAGGGTGAGGCCGATGGCATATTCCAGCGGGGTCGTCACACGACCGAACCAGATCATCGTCGCGCCGAGTGCGATCAAACCGCAGACAGCGACCAGGCGGGCGCCCTTGCGGTTGATCATCTCGGCGATCAGGAAAGCCCCGAGAACCCCCAGCCAGCCGGCCGGCGTCGAGAATGCGAGCAGCGTTGCATAATCCCAGCCGTGAAGGTCGACAAAACTCTCGACAATCACGTTGAGGCCGTCCGCGGTCCAGGCCGCGAAGTTGTAGTACATCAGCAGGCTGAAGCCGATCATGCTCCACCCCCAACCGCCGAAGTTATTCGCCGATGGCTTTTTGCCAATAGGTGGTGTGGCCGGGGGTTTCCCCGCTTGCAAGCGTGCGCCCATCTCGTTTCTCCTCATGACAGGGCCCCTGTCCGCCGGGGTCCGGGAAGGTTCGTCTATTCGTCTTTTGATGTATGTCGGACGCACACACGATATCCCTGGGGGCGGCGCCGATCGGGCGCGAACTGTCAGCGGTTGACATTGCGTTTTTGATCTGACGCAAAGTCGGATTCGCGCTGCGCGAAGCACCGCTTGACCCCGCGCGGGGGGCTGGACCGGGCCCGCGCAGGCAGGCGCGCGCTGCCCCCGGCGGCGGGCCGTGGGGGCGAAAAAAAGCCCGGGCATGCCGGGCCGGAGAAACGCGAGGACGGGAGAGGGGCGCCGCGGCGGCGGCGCGCGGGATCAGGCGGGGCCCTGGATGGACTCGAAGGCGCGCGCCAGCGACGAGCGCACGGTGTCGGGCTCCTGCGCGGCGCCGGGCGCGCAGGGCATCGTCAGCACCAGCAGGCCCACGAGGCCGTAGAGCGTGCGCCGCGGGAGCTGCTGGCGCTCCACGCGCGCCGGGCGGCCGCCGCTGCGCCAGTGCTCGAGCACTTCACGCGCCAGCGCACGCACGCGCGACTCGTCGGCCCAGTCGATGCCGAGTGCGATGCCGAGGCGGGCCAGTTCGGCCTCGATCTGGCGCAGCGTCCTGTCGTAGTCGATGAACACGTCGTATCCCCGCTTCGCCACCGGTGTCGGCAGCGGCAGCGGAGTCATCGCAACGGCCGTGCCAGCCGGAGACCGGCCCGGCGCCGGGATTTCGGCGCGCCGCGCGCGCGCCGCTGCGCAAACGGCTGCGCAGGCGCGCAAGACGCTGCGCGCCGGAAACGAAAAAGCCCGGCAGGGCCGGGCTTCGGGAGCGGGGCGTGAAGCCTTCAGCCGTGCGCCTCGCGCCGGCCCAGCAGCGCCCACAGCAGGATCGCGCCGAAGGTGGCGGTTCCGATGCCGCCGAGCGTGAAGCCGCCGAACTTCAGCGTGTAGTCGCCGGTGCCCAGCACCAGCGTGATCGCGGCGACGACGAGGTTGCGGTTGTCCGAGAAATCGACCTTGTTGTCGACCCAGATCTTGGCGCCGGCCACCGCGATGAGGCCGAAGACGACGATCGACACGCCGCCCATCACCGCCAGCGGGATGGCCTGGATCAGCGCGCCGAACTTCGGCGAGAAGCCCAGCAGCAGTGCGATCAGCGCTGCGCAGACGAACATCGCGGTCGAATAGATCTTGGTCGCCGCCATCACGCCGATGTTCTCGGCGTAGGTCGTGACGCCGGTGCCGCCGGCCGAGCCGGAGAGCATCGTCGCGACGCCGTCGCCGACGAAGGCGCGGCCCATCATCGGGTTCATGTCGCGGCCGGTCATCGCGCCGACGGCCTTCAGGTGGCCCAGGTTCTCGGCGACGAGGATGATCGCCACCGGGGCGATCAGCAGCATCGCGTTGCTGTCGAACACCGGCGCGGCCAGGTTGGGCGCGCCGAACCAGGCCGCGCCGGCCACGCCCGACAGGTCGATCGGCTTGCCCAGGCCCAGGCCGTTGGTCAGCACGGCGTAGACGATGCTGGCGACGATCAGGCCGACAAGGATCAGCAGGCGCTGCGTGAAGCCGCGCGTGAAGACCGCGACGCCGGCCACGCAGACGAAGGTCACGCCCTGCATCCAGGCGTCGAACGAGGTCGGCGCCATGTTCTTGATCGGCACGCCGGCCAGGTTCAGGCCGATGACCGCGACCACCGAGCCGGTGACGACCGGCGGCATCAGCGCCTCGATCCAGCGCGTGCCCACGGCCATCACGACCAGGCCGATCAGCGTGTAGACCGCGCCGCAGGCGATGATGCCGCCCAGCGCCACGCCCAGGTTGCCGTTGGCGCCCTGCCCCGCGTAGCCGGTGGCGGCGATGACGACGCCGATGAACGCGAAGCTCGAGCCCAGGTAGCTCGGCACCTTGCCGCCGGTGATCAGGAAGAACAGCAGCGTGCCGATGCCGCTCATCAGGATCGCCAGGTTGGGGTCGAAGCCCATCAGGATCGGCGCCAGCACGGTGGCGCCGAACATCGCGATGACGTGCTGCACGCCCATCGCCGCGGTCTGCGGCCAGGGCAGGCGCTCGTCGGGGGCGACGACGGCACCGGGGGCGGGGCGCACTTCGCGCCAGCGGAAGATCGAACTCATCGGCATTGCTCTCTTGTGGTCTCGGCTCGTGGCCGGGCGGGAGTCTAGGCCCGCGGCGCACGGCAGGGCCGGCACAGCGACCGCCGGGTGCATGGTCGAGGGGGACGGGGGGCCGGTTTGCAGCACGCCCCGGGGCCGCTACAGTGCCCGCCGATGCCAGCCGCCCGCAACGCCTGCCGTGCCACCGTCGTCGTCGCCGCCGTGCTGCTGGCGGCCTGCGCGAGCAAGCCCGGCCGCGACGGCGCGCCGGCCCGGCCGCCGGGCGAGCTGGGCTCGACGCCCGACGCCGTGCCGCGTGTCGAGCCGCTGCGCCGCGGCGGCCCGAACAAACCCTATGAGGTGCTCGGCAGGCGCTACGTGCCGATGGACGCCGACCTGCCCTACAGCGAACGCGGCCTGGCCTCGTGGTACGGCACGGCCTTCCACGGCAAGTCCACCTCCAGCGGCGAGCCCTACGACATGTACGCGATGACGGCGGCCCACAAGACGCTGCCGCTGCCCAGCTACGCCGTCGTGCGCAACCCGGCCAACGGGCGCGAGGTCGTGGTGCGCGTCAACGACCGCGGGCCTTTCGTCGCCGGGCGCATCATCGACCTGAGCTACACCGCGGCGCTGCGCCTGGGGCTGCTGGCCGGCGTCGCGCCGGTCGAGGTGCGGCGCCTGACGCACGACGACATCCGCGCCGGCCTGTGGCGCCGCGGCGCACCGCAGCCCGAGAGCGTGCCGGCGCCCGAGCCGGCGCTGGCCGCCGCGGCGCCCGACACCGCCGACCCGCTGATGTCGCTGGTCGCCGACGCCCAGGCCCGGGCACCGGCGCGCGACGCGCCGCCGCGCCCGGCGGCGCCCGCCGCCGACGCCGCGCCGGGCTTCTGGCTGCAGCTCGGCGCCTTCCGCCAGGCCGAGGGCGCGGCGACGCTGCGCCGCCAGGTGCTCGACGCCGCCGGCGATCTCGCCGTGGCGGTCTTCGACGACGTCGTCGCCTACCGCGTGCAGGTCGGCCCCTACGGCAGCCGCGGCGAGGCCCAGGCCGCCGCCGAGCGCCTGCGCGCGCTGCTGCTGATCGTGCCGCTGGTCGTCGAGCGTCGCCCCTAGGCCGGCGGACGCCGCGGCTTGTCTGGCCCGGGCCTTTCCGGGATGCTCGTCCGCACGAGGACGACAGACCGAGGATCACGATGGCCACCGACGCCGGCAGCATCACCTTCATCGTGCCGGGCCAGGCCCGGCGCGGCACCGGCGGCCAGGACGCGCCGGCGCCGACAACGACGCCACTGCCGGGGCGGGTGCGCGAGTCGGTGCGCGTGGCCACGGTGCGCGCCGGGGCCGATCGGCGGCGGCTGGTCGCAACGATCGGGCAGGACGCCGTCGCGCTGCACCTGGCCGGCGGCCCGGTGCTGGTGCTGCACCCCGAGAACGCCCGCGACCTGCTGCTCGCGCAGGCCGGGCAGCCCGGTGCCACACGCGGCGCCGCCGCGCCCACCGAGATCGAGGTGCCGGCGGCGCTGGCCTGGGCGGGACAGGCGCCGGCGGCGGCCACGCGCGGCGCCGCCGCGCCGGGCGCGGCCTTCGTCAGCGCGGTCGAGATCCTCACCGACCTCGTGCGGGCGCCGCTGGCCGACGCCGCGGTCGACCTCGTCGCGCGCCACGTCGACGGCCAGGTCGGCAACGCGGTCTACGCGCTCGAAGCCGGCACGCTGCCGCCGCTGAAGGACCGCCCGGCCTGCGCCGCCGGCAGCATCGGCGCACGCGCCGACGGCGGGCCGCTGCTGGTGCTGGCGCACGGCACCTTCGTCGACACCGAGAGCACCTTCTCCAAGCTCTGGAAGGAGCACCCGCAGGGCGTGCAGCGGCTGTTCGAGCATTACGCCGGCCGCGTCTACGCGCTGGACCATCCGACGCTCGGCGAGAGCCCGGTGGCCAACGCGCTGACGCTGGTGCAGGCGCTCGCCCCGGGCCAGCCGCTGCGCCTGCACCTGGTGACGCACTCGCGCGGCGGCCTCGTCGCCGAGGTGCTGGCGCGCATGGCCGCCGACCCCGACGCCGCGCTCGCCGACTTCGAGCGCCTGGCGCAGCTGGCCGGCGACTGGGGCGAGGCCGCCGAGCGGCTGCGCCCCGAGCTGCAGGCCCTGGCCACGGCGCTGCGCGGGCGCCGCGTGGCGGTCGAGCGCATCGTGCGCGTGGCCTGCCCGGCGCGCGGCACGCTGCTCGCGTCGCGCCGGCTCGACGGCTACCTGTCGGTGCTGAAGTGGGCGCTGGAGCTGGCGCGCATCCCGGTGGCGCCCGCGCTGGTGGGTTTTCTGGGCGAGGTCGCGCGGCGGCGCGAGAACTGGCTGCAGCTGCCGGGCCTGGCGGCGATGACACCCGACAACCCGCTGGTGCAGTGGCTCAACCTGTCGGATGCGACGATCCCCGGCGAGCTGCGTGTCGTCGCCGGCGACCTGGAGGGCGACTCGCTGGGCAGCTGGGTCAAGACGCTGCTGGCCGACGCCTTCTACTGGACCGACAACGACATCGTCGTGCAGACGCGCTCGATGTACGGCGGCACGCCGCGCGAGGGCGGCGCGAGCTTCCTGCTCGACCGCGGCGGCAAGGTCACGCACTTCGACTACTTCCGCAACGCCCGCACCGCCGACGCCGTCGTCCAGGGCCTGACCCAGCCGCGGCCGCAGGGCTTCGCGCCGATCGGCCCGCTGTCCTGGGCCGGGCAGGACGCCGGCGGGCTGCGCGGCGGCGGGGCGGCGGCGCACAGCGAGCTGCCGGCGGTCTTCGTGCTGCCCGGCATCCTGGGCAGCAACCTCAAGGTCGACGGCCGCCGCATCTGGCTCGGGCCGCACTTCCTCGGCGGCCTGCCGCTGCTGAAGTACGCCCCCGACGTGCCCGACCGCGTCGAGCCCGACGGCCCGGTGGCGGCGGTCTACGACGATCTGGTGCGCCACCTGGAGCGCACGCACGAGGTGCTGCCCTTCGGCTACGACTGGCGCCGCCCGCTGGAGGACGAGGCGCGGCGGCTGGGCGAGGCCGTGACGCGTGCGCTCGACGCCCGTGCCGTCAACGGCCAGCCGGTGCGCCTGCTGGCGCACTCGATGGGCGGGCTGCTGGCGCGCACGCTGCAGCTGGAGTGCCCGGCCGTCTGGAAGCGCCTGATGGAACGCCCGGGCGCGCGCCTGCTGATGCTGGGCACGCCCAACGGCGGCTCGTGGTCGCCGATGCAGGTGCTGTCCGGCGACGACAGCTTCGGCAACGCGATGGCCGCCTTCGGGCTGCCGCTGCGCGACCACCAGGCGCGCACGCTGATGGCCGGCTTCCCCGGTTTCCTGCAGCTGCAGGCCGGCCTGAGCGGCTCGCAGCCCGACCTGGGCCTGGCCGCGACCTGGAAGGACATCGCCCGCCGCGACCTGGAGGCCGCACGGCGCTTCAACGCCTGGCACCAGCCCTCGGACGGCTGGGACCAACGCGTGCCGGCCTACGAATGGGGCGTGCCGACGCAGGCGGTGCTCGACCGCGCCGTCACGCTGCGCCAGGCGCTGGACCGCCAGCTGCGCGAGACGCTGCCGGCCTGGGCCGACCGCCTGCTGCTGGTCACCGGCCACGCCCGCTACACCCCCGACGGCTACGAGTGGAGCGAACACGGCCTGGTCTATCTCGACGCGGTGGACGGCGGCGACGGCCGCGTGCCGCTGGCCTCGGCGCTGCTGCCCGGCGTGCGCACCTGGACGCTGGACTGCGAGCACGGCGCGCTGCCCTCGCGCCCCGAGGCCTTCGAGGCCTACGAGGAGCTGCTGCAGCGCGGCGACACCACGCGGCTGAAGCCCTTGTCGGCCACGACACGCGGCGCGGCCGCGCCGCAGCACGTGCGCAGCCGCCCGGCACGCAGCGGTTCGGCGGCCGACGCGCTGCCCGCGGGCGCCGCCGCCTCGGTGTTCCTGCTGCCGGCCGCCGGAGAGGTGGCCGCGCGCTCGACGCCGCTGCGCGTCACGGTGCACAACGGCAACCTGTGTTTCGTGCGCCAGCCGCTGCTCGTCGGCCACTACGAGTCGCTGCGCCTGGAGGGCACCGAACGTGCGGTCGACCGCATGATCGGCGGCGCGATGCACCAGGCGCTGGGCGTCGGCCTCTATCCGAACACGCGGGGCAGCTGCCAGGTGTTCCTCAACCCGTCGCCGCTGGCCGACAGCGGCGCGCTGGTGCCGCGACCGGAGGCGGTGATCGTCGTCGGCCTGGGCCCCGAAGGCGGGCTGTCCGGCAGCGAACTCGCCGACAGCGTGCGCCGGGGCGTGCTGGCCTGGGCGCAGCGCGTGGCCGAGGGTGCGCAGGGGCCGGCCGCGGGCTTCGAGATCGCCGCCACGCTGCTGGGCAGCGGCGGGCTGGGCGTCTCGCCGGGCAGTGCCGCGCGTGCGATCGCGCAGGGCGTGCGCGACGCCAACGAACTGCTCGCGCGCGTCGGCTGGCCAAGCGTGCCGCGCCTGACGCTGGTCGAGCTGTTCCTCGAACGCGCCGCCGAGGCCTGGCGAGGGCTGCGCGTGCTCGCGACCGCGTCGCCGGGCATGCTGGAGGTCGACGCACGGGTCGAGAGCGGGCTGGGCGCGCTGCGCCGTTCGCTGGACGCCTACCGCGGCGCCGACTACGACTTCATCCGCGTGTCCTCGCCGCAGGACGGTTTCATCGACTTCACGCTCGACTCCAGCCGTGCCCGCAGCGAGCTGCGCGCGCGCCAGACGCAGCGCAAGCTGATCGCCGAGATCGTCGCCTGTGCCGCCCGCGACGACAACGACAACCCGCAACTCGGGCGCACGCTGTTCCAGCTGCTGGTGCCGGTGGAACTCGAACCCTTCCTCGGCGGCACGACGAACACGGTGCTGGAGGTCGACTCCGCCACCGCCGGCATTCCATGGGAACTGCTGGACACCCCGCGATCGGACGAACCGGGGGCCGACACGCGCCCCTGGGCGATCCGCTGCCGGCTGCTGCGCAAGCTGCGCACCCGCACGCCGCGAGAGACGGTCGTCGACGCCGGCGCCGACGACGACGTGCTGATCGTCGGCGAACCGTCGTGCGCGCCGAAGAACTACGCGCGGCTGGACGGTGCCCGGCGCGAGGCCGCCGCGGTCGCGGCGCTGCTGCGCGGCGCCGACGGCGTCGGCGCGCAACGCGTCAACGCGCTGATTGCCGGCGAGACGCAAGGCGGCTACGAGGCGCTGCCCATCGTCAACGCGCTGCTGGAGCGCCGCTACCGCATCGTGCACATCGCCGGCCACGGCGAACCGGGCAGGACCGGCGGCGTCGTGCTGTCCGGCGGCACGGTGCTCGGAGCCGCCGAGATCAAGGCCATGCGCACCGTGCCCGAGCTGGTGTTCGTCAACTGCTGCCACCTGGCGCGGCGCGACGACCAGCAGCTGCTGGTCACGCCGCGCGCCGAGCACGTGAACTTCGCCGCCACCGTGGCCGAGGCGCTGATCGAGATCGGCGTGCGCTGCGTCATCGCCGCCGGCTGGGCCGTCGAGGACGCGCCAGCGGAAGCCTTCGCGACGGCGCTGTACCGCGCGCTGCTCGACGGCCAGCCCTTCATCGAAGCGGTCGCGCTGGCGCGCGTGGCGGCCTGGCGCGTCGGCGGCAACACCTGGGCGGCCTACCAGTGTTACGGCGATCCGGACTGGCGCTGGCGCGCCGCCACCGCGGACGCCCAGGCGGCCGCCGAGGCCGGCGCACGAGAGGCCGACGAGATCTCGTCGCCGGTCGGGCTGGCGCTGGCGCTCGAGGAGATCGCGCTCGACGCGAAGTTCGGTCGCCCCGAGGACGCCCCGGCACGCAGCGTGCGGCTGCAGGCGCTGGAGACACGCTTCCAGCCGCCGTGGGGCGGCATGGGCGCCGTCGCCGAGGCCTTCGGCCTGGCCTGGAGCGAAAACGGCGAGCGCCAGCGTGCGATCGGCTGGTACGAACGCGCGCTGGAGGCCAACGACGGCAGCGCTTCGCTGCGCGCGGCCGAACAGCTGGCCAACCTGCGCGTGCGCCAGGCCTGGGCGGATGTCGAACGCGCCGGCCGCGAAGCCGCCCAGGCGGCGCCTGCGAAAGCCCCGCGGCGGGCGGCGCGGGCCGCCGGCACGCCCGCCTCGGCGCTGGCCGAGGCCCGGCGCACGATCGGGGCGGCGCTGGAGCAGCTGCAGCGACTCGTCGCGCTGCAGCCGACGATCGAACGCTGGTCGCTGGTCGGTTCGGCACACAAACGCAGCGTGATGCTCGAGCGGGTGGCCGAAGACGCGGAGGCCGCACAGGCGGCGATGCGGGCGATGCACGCCGCCTACGCCCAGGCCGAGGCGCTGGCGCGGCAGCAGCGCAGTGCCGAGCTGTTCTATCCCGGCAGCAACCGGCTGGCCGCCGAGATCGCGCTGCACGCCGCCGAGCGCGACTGGCCCGGGCTGGCCGACGAGCAGGTGGCCGAGATCCGGCATTCACTGGAGCGGCGCATGGCCGAGCAGCCCGAGTTCTGGGCCGCGGCCGGCCTGGTCGAGCTGGAGCTGCTGCAGGCGCTGGGCCACGCCGACGACCCGGACACGGGGCTGGCCGGGCGTCTGCCGGCGATCCGCGCGCGTTACGAGGACCTGCACGCCCGGGTGCCCGGCGTCAAACACTGGGGCTCGGTGGCCGACCAGGCCACCTTCCTCGTGCTGCCGTGGATGCGGCACCGCGGTGCGCCGGCGCAGGCGGCCGCCGAGGCGCTGCTGGCGCTGCTGCGCGGCTGGGCCGGGCGATGAGGATCAGGCCGCGTGCAGCAGCGCGGCAAAGAAGTGGCAGACGCTTCCGGCGATGACGAACAGGTGCCAGACGAAGTGCGCAAAGCGCATCCGGCTGTCGAGCAGGTAGAAGACCGCACCGCCCGTGTAGGCCACGCCGCCGGCCACCAGCAGCACCAGCCCGCCGGTCGCCATGCGTTCGACCAGCGGCCCGATCGCCACCAGCACCAGCCAGCCCATGCCGACGTACAGCCCGGTCGACCACAGCGGATGGGCGAGCCGGTCGAAGGCCTTGGCGACGATGCCGACGATGGCGATCGACCACACCGCGGCCAGCAGCGACCAGCCCCAGGCCCCGTGCAGCGGCCCGAGCGCGAACGGCGTGTAGCTGCCGGCGATGAAGAGAAAGATCGCCGCGTGGTCCAGGCGCTGGAACCACTGCTTGACGCGGCCGGGTGGCAGCGCGTGGTACACGGACGAAGCCAGGTACAGCACCATCATCGTGACCGAGAAGACGCTGGCGCCGACGACGTACCTCACGCCGGCGTGCTGGCCCGAGAACAGGACCAGGATCGGCAGCGAGGCCACCGCGAGCAGGAACCCGATGCCGTGGCTGATCGTGTTGGCGATCTCCTCGGCCAGCGTCTGGGGGCGGGCAGTGATCGTGCTCATGACGTGTATTCGGCAGCAGCAGCGATGCTGCGCCAGGGATTTGGTAACCAAGCCTCTCCAGATCAAACAGAAGGTCTGGAAGATGCCGACAGTTGAGCCCAATTTATCCGCAAAAGCCGCCTGGGCGCCACAACCCGGAGGCCACAAGGGTATGCCCTGATCGCTCATCGCGGCCCTGCCGCGCAGGCGACAGGCGCGGCACGACTCCTGGATCGCACGCAGAGGCGGCCCGCCGGGCCTGGGCTAGAGTCGGTGCATGAGCACCCGTCGCCACCTCCTCCTCGCCGCCGGCGCGACTGCGATCGCCATGCCGGCGTTCGTCCGCGCACAGACGCTCGAGAAGCCGAAGCTGACGCTGGCCGTCGGCGGCAAGAACCTGCTGTATTACCTGCCGCTGACCGTGGCCGAGCAGCTGGGCTACTTCAAGGCCGAGGGCCTGGACGTGTCGATCGTCGACTTCGCCGGCGGCGCGCAGGCGCTGCGCGCGCTGATCGGCGGCAGTGCGGACGTCGTCTCCGGCGCCTTCGAGCACACGGTCAACATGCAGGCCAAGGGCCAGCGCCTGCGCGCCTTCGTGCTGCAGGGCCGCGCGCCGCAGGTGGTGCTGGGGCTGAACCCGAAGACGATGGCCGGCTACCGCACGCCGGCGGACCTGAAGGGCAGGAAGATCGGCGTCACGGCGCCGGGCTCGTCGACCAACGTGATGGTCAACTACTTCCTGGCGCGCGCCGGGCTCAAGCCGAGCGAGGTGTCCATCGTCGGCGTCGGCGCGTCGCAGGGCGCGGTGGCGGCGATGCGTGCCGGCCAGATCGACGCGATCAGCAACCTCGACCCGGTGATCTCGCTGCTGCGCCGCGGCAACGAGATCCGCATCGTCTCGGACACCCGCATCGTCGCCGAGGCCGACAGGCTCTTCGGCGGGCCGATGCCGGCCGGCTGCCTGTACGCGCCGCAGGCGTTCGTGGACCGCAACCCGGCCACCGTGCAGGCGCTGGCCAACGCCATCGTGCGCGCCGACAAGTGGATCCAGAAGGCCGGGGCCGGCGACATCATCAAGGCGGTGCCCGAGAGCTACCAGCTCGGCGACCGCGCGGTCTACGTCGACGCCTTCCTCGCCGCCAAGGGCGCGCTGTCGCCCGACGGCACGATCCCCGAGGCCGGCGCGGCGACCGCGCTGCGTGCGCTGCAGAGCATCGACGAGTCGCTCAAGGGCGCGAAGTTCGACCTGCCCGCCGCCTGGACGAACGACTTCGTCAGGCGCGCGAACACGAAGTACCCGCAGGGCTGAACCGGCGGCGGCACCGCGCCGCCGCGCTCTCTGGCAACCGCATGTCCGACCTCGACCGTCCGTCCGGCCCGCCCGCACTCGTGCTGCGCGGCGTCTCCTGCACCTTCGTCAGCCGCCACGCGCCCGGCCAGCGCTACACCGCGGTGCGCGACGTCGACCTCGGCGTCGGCGCCGGCGAGTTCGTCTCGGTCGTCGGCCCCACCGGCTGCGGCAAGAGCACGCTGCTCAACGTCGCCGCCGGGCTGCTGGCGCCGAGCACCGGCAGCGTCGAGTGCTTCGGCCGGCCGCTGGCGGGCCTGAACACACGCGCCGGCTACATGTTTCAGGCCGAGAGCCTGATGCCCTGGCGCACCGCGCTGGGCAACGTGATGGCCGGGCTGGAGTTCCGCGCCGAGCCGCGTGCGCGCGAGATCGCCGAGGCCTGGCTGCGCCGCGTCGGCCTGGGGCTCTTCGGCGACCGCTACCCGCACCAGCTCTCCGGCGGCATGCGCAAACGCGTGAGCCTCGCGCAGATGCTGGCGCTGGACCCCGACGTGATCCTGATGGACGAGCCGTTCAGCGCGCTGGACATCCAGACCCGCCAGCTGATGGAAAACGAGGTGCTCGCGCTGTGGGCCGAGAAGCGCAAGGCGGTGCTGTTCATCACCCACGACCTGGACGAGGCGATCGCGATGAGCGACCGCGTCGTCGTGCTGTCCGCGGGCCCGGCGGCGCGGCCGATCGGCGAGTTCAGCATCGACATCCCGCGCCCGCGCGACGTCGCCGAGATCAAGACCACGCCGCGTTTCATCGAGCTGCACGCCGCGATCTGGGACGTGCTGCGCGAGGAAGTGCTCAAAGGCTACGCGCAGCAGCTGGAGGGCGCGTGATGGGACGCGGGCTGGGTCTGCGCGCCGCGCAGCTCGCGCTGCTGGCGGCCGTGTTCGGCTTCTGGCACCTGATGACGGTGCCCGGGCTGGTGCCGCCCTTCCTGTTCGCCGACGACCAGCAGGCAGCCTTCTTCTTCGGCGAGCCGCTGAAGGTGCTGCAACGGGTCTGGGCCTGGTTCGTCACCGACGCCGACATCTACCGCCACCTCGGCATCACGCTGCTGGAGACGGTGCTGGCCTTCGCCATCGGCGCGGCCAGCGGCCTGGCCACCGGCATGTGGCTGGCGCTGGCGCCGACGGCCTCGGCCATCCTCGAGCCCTACGTCAAGGCGCTGAACTCGATGCCTCGCATCATCCTGGCGCCGATCTTCGCCGTCTGGTTCGGCCTGGGCGTGGGCTCCAAGGTCGCGCTGGGCGTGACGCTGGTGTTCTTCATCGTCTTCTTCAACGTCTACCAGGGCGTCAAGGAGGTGAGCCCGGTGGTGCTGGCCAACGCCCGCATGCTGGGCGCCAGCCGCCGGCAGTTGCTGCGCCACGTCTACCTGCCCAGCGCGACGAGCTGGGTGTTCAGCAGCCTGCACACCAGCGTCGGCATGGCCTTCGTCGGCGCGGTGGTCGGCGAGTACCTCGGTTCGGCGCAGGGCGTGGGCTACCTGATCCTGCAGGCCGAGGGCACCTTCGACATCAACACGGTGATGGCCGGCATCGTCGTGCTGACGGCCTTCGCGCTGGCGCTGGACGCCGTGGTCGGCTTCGCCGAGCGCCGGCTGATGCGCTGGCAGCCGCGCAGCGGCGAGACCGAGAAACTCTAGGCGCCTGCCGGCTCGGCGACGACGAGCCGGTTGCGGCCCTCGGCCTTGGCGCGGTAGAGCGCACGATCGGCACGCTCGAACAGCGGCACCAGGTCGTAGCCCGGCGCGTGGGCGACGCCGACGGACAGCGTCACCGCCAGGCCCTCGGCATCGCCCTCCCAGGCGTGGGCCTCGACGCGGTGGCGCAGGCGCTCGAGCACCTCGAAGGCCCCCGCCGGCGAGGTGTCGAACAGCACGACGACGAACTCCTCGCCCCCCACGCGCGCCAGCACGTCGCTCTGGCGCAGGGCATCGCGCAGCAGGCGTGCGATCGACACGAGCACCCGGTCGCCCTGCGCATGGCCGTGGCGGTCGTTGATGCGTTTGAAGTGGTCCAGGTCGATGACGGCCAGCGACACCGGCCGCTGCTGCGCGGCCGCGGCCACCAGCCGCGCCGGCAGCTGCTCCTGCAGGTCGCGGCGGTTGGCCAGGCCGGTGAGCGCGTCGCGCCGGGCCTCGTCGCGGAAGCGCCGGGCGTGTTCACGCGCGGCCAGCGCCTCCTGGCGCACGCGGTCGGTCTCGGCTCGCGTGACGAAGAGTTCGGACTGGGCGCGCAGCTGGCGCGTCGCGCGCTCGCGCTCCAGGCGCTCGTGGGCCTCCAGCGCCCGCAGCGCGCGGAAGGTGTCTCCGAGATCGCGCGCGGCGCGGTAGATCGCCTGGTGCAGGCGGATCAGCGTCGCGTGCTGCCGGGCGGCGATGGCCGCCGGGCCGATCGCGTCGAGCCGCGCCAGGGCCTCGTGCAGCAGCCCGTGCTTGATCTCCAGCTCGGCGATCGAGCAGGTGATGCGCCAGGTCTGGGCGTGAAAGCCCTGGGCCTGGCTGCGCGCCAGGGCCTCGTGCAGCAGCGGCTCGGCTTCCTCGAGGCGGCCGGCATGCAGCAGCGCCTCGCCGAGGTTGCCGTCGACGAAGACGCCGAACAGCGGGTCGGGCATGGCCGGCAACATCGCCTGCGCCGCCCGGGCGTGCTCGACGGCACGTTCGACCGCGGCCAGCGCATCGGCGTCGTCGACGCCGCGCATGCGGTAGAAGCGCCCGATGCAGACCGCGCACAGGTTGTTCAGCACGACCATGCGCACGTAGGGTTCGTCAACGCGCAGCGCGACCTCCAGCGCCTCGGACATCAGGCGCTCGCCCTGCCAGGCATCGCCCATGCGCTCGAAACAGGCGCCCAGCGCGGCCAGCGACAGCGCCAGTTCGCGGTCGTCGGCCTGGTCGCGCGCGGCTTCGCAGCTGTCGTGCGCCACGGTCAGCGCGAGGTCGAAACGCGCCAGCTCGCAGGCCGACAGCACCATGCGGCGCAGCAGGTCGCCGAGCTCGCGGCGGCGGCCGCTGGCCTCCAGCCGCGGGCGCAGCAGCGCGCCGTCGTCGAGCATGCCGACGTGGTCGCCCAGGCGCAGGTCCAGCGCGTAACAGGCCAGGCCGGCCTCCAGCGCGATGTCGTCGGCGCCGGCGGCCGCGGCGTCGGCGAAGACGGCCCGCGCGGCGTCGCGTGCGGTGGCGAGATCGCCCGCCTCGCGCAGCCGCGTCACCCCGGCCAGCCGCGCGGCCAGCCCCTGGGGGCCGTCGTCGTCGTTCACTTGGCCGTCGGCATGACGAACTCGGCGCCCTTGGCGATGCTCGCCGGCCAGCGCTGCATCACGCTCTTCTGGCGGGTGTAGAAGCGCACGCCTTCCTCGCCGTAGGCGTGCAGGTCACCGAACAGGCTGCGCTTCCAGCCGCCAAAGCCGTGCCAGGCCATCGGCACCGGGATCGGCACGTTGATGCCGACCATGCCGGCCTCGACACCGCGCGCGAACTCGCGCGCCACGCCGCCGTCGCTGGTGAAGCAGGCGACGCCGTTGCCGTATTCGTGCGCGTTGACGAGTGCCAGCGCCTCGGCGAAGTCCTTCACGCGCACGCAGGCCAGCACCGGGCCGAAGATCTCCTCGCGGTAGATGCGCATCGCCGGCGTGACGTGGTCGAACAGCGTGCCGCCGGTCCAGAAGCCGTCCTCGAAGCCCGCCGCCTTGAAGCCGCGGCCGTCGACGACCAGCGTCGCGCCTTCGGCGACGCCGGTGGCGACGTAGCCCTCGATGCGGTCGCGCGCCTCGCGCGTGACGATCGGGCCCATCTCGGCGTCGAGCTCCATGCCGTTCTTGATCTTCAGCGTGCGCGCGCGTTCGGCCAGCTTGGGCACGATGCGCTCGGCGATGTCGCCGACCAGCACCGCCACCGAGATCGCCATGCAGCGTTCGCCGGCCGAGCCGTAGCCGGCGCCGATCAGCGCGTCGACGGCCTGCTCCAGGTCGGCGTCGGGCATCACGACCATGTGGTTCTTGGCGCCGCCCAGCGCCTGCACGCGTTTGCCGTGGTGCGCGCCGGTCTCGTAGATGTATTGCGCGATCGGCGTCGAGCCGACGAAGGACACGGCGCGCACGTCCGGGTGCACGAGCAGCGCGTCGACCGCGACCTTGTCGCCCTGCACGACCGAGAACACGCCGTCGGGCAGCCCGGCTTGCTTCAGCAGCTGTGCCATGAACAGGCTGGCGCTGGGGTCGCGTTCGCTGGGCTTCAGGATGAAGGCGTTGCCGCAGGCCAGCGCCACCGGGAACATCCAGCACGGCACCATCGCCGGGAAGTTGAACGGCGTGATGCCGGCGACCACGCCCAGCGGCTGGCGCAGCGTCCAGTTGTCGATGCCGGTGGAGACCTGGTCGGTGTAGTCGCCCTTGAGCAGCTGCGGGATGCCGCAGGCGAACTCGACGATGTCGATGCCGCGTGCGACCTCGCCCTGGGCGTCGGTGAAGACCTTGCCGTGTTCGGCGGTGATCATCGCCGCCAGCGCGTCGCGGTGTTCGTTGAGCAGCGCGAGGAACTTGTTCATCACGCGCGCACGGCGGATCGGCGGCGTGTGGCCCCAGGCCGGCTGGGCGGCGACGGCGGCGGCGACCGCCGCGTCGACGTCGGCCGGCTCGGCGAGAAGCACGCGGCGCGCGACGGCGCCGGTGGCGGGGTTGTAGACCGGCTGCGAGCGCGCCCCGGTGCCGGGCGTGGGCTGGCCGGCGATCCAGTGGCCGATGTCGGCGGTGGCGGTGAAGGCAACGGGTGCGCCCATGGGAAACGGCTCCTGAACGGGAAGGCGAGAGGTGAGCGGCAGTCTAGTGCGCCGCCGTGACGGGCGGGCACGGCGCGGCGCATGGCCGGTCGGCGAGCAAAAAAAAGGCCCGCCGGTGAGGGCGGGCCCCGCAAGTCCTTCGAAAAGGACGTCGTTGGGACCTGTGGAAACGGCGGGCGCATGCACCACAATCGACGTCTCCTCAGGCCGCGCAATGTAGCGGCCCTCCGCTTCACCGACCATCCCCACCCAAGGGGACGGGTTCCTGCCGATGAACACCAATCCGCTGACCGACGCCGACCTCACCCGGCTGCAGAACCTGCTGGACCGCGTGCCCGCGCCGCTGGAGCCGCTGGACGCCGTGGCCCTCGACGGCTTTCTCGCCGGCGTGGTGCTGCAGCCGCAGACCGTGCCGCCGACGCAGTGGCTGCGCTGGGTGACCGACCTGGAGGGCCGGGCGCTGCCCGGCGCCTATCCGGCCGCCGAGCTGCACGCGCTGGTGCGCCGGCGCCACGCCGAGATCGAGACCGCGGTCTCCGAACGCGACTGGTTCGACCCCTGGATCTTCGAGCTCGACGAAGACGCGCCGCCGTCCGAGGCCGTGCTGCCGTGGGTGGCGGGCTTCGCCGCCGCGATGGACCTGTTCCCGGCGCTGATGGCGATCGACGACCCTGAACTCGTCGAGCCGCTGGCGCTGCTGTACCGCCACTTCGACCCCGCCGATCTGGAGGACGCCGACGCGCTGGTGGCCGTCATCGAGACGCTGGAGCCGGCCGAAGACCTGGCCGAGGCGGTGCAGGACCTGGTGCGTGCGCTGATGCTGATCGCCGACGTTTCGCGCCCGCTGCCCCAGGACGACGCCAAGCCCGGGCCCGCGGCCAAGCGCCCCGCGGCCAAACGCGCCGGCGCGCAGCGCCGGGGCACCAAAACTCGCCGAGCGTCCTAGAAGTCCGCGCGGCAGAACCGCTCGTCGGACTGACCGGAGCCTCCCTCTCGGAGGGAGGCTGGAGGGAATCGTGCGTAAAGCCGCAGGCCAGGAGTCGGCGCGGCACAAGCCGCGCCGACTCCTAGCCGAAGAACGCGCGCGCGTGCAGGCCCAGGCCCTGGGCGACGCTGGCGAAGCGGTCGCCGCGCACGCGGCGCGCCCCGGGGAAGGCCGCCGCGATGCGCTCGACCAGCGCATCCAGCCCGGTCGAGCCGCCGGTGAAGTACAGCGTGCCCACGGCCTCGGCGGCCACCCCGGCGCGGCGCAGCGTCTCGCGCGAGCCTTCGACGATGCGCTCCAGGTCGTCCTCGATCGCCGCGGCGACCGCCGCCGAGCCGACCGTCGTGCCCAGCCCCGACTCCACGAGCGACAGGTCGACCTCGGCCGCACCCGAACCGGCAACCTCGATCTTGGCGCGTTCGGCCTCGGCGGCCAGCGCATGGCCCAGCCGGTGCTCGACGACGGTCATCAGGCGGCGGTGGTGCGCCAGGTCGGCGTACCAGCTCTTCAGCCGGCGCAGCTCGGCGACGCGGCCGGCGTTGTAGACGGTGTTGATCAGGTGCCAGGTCGAGAGGTCGAAGTAGACCCGGCTGGGCACCTCGCGCGGCGGACGGCCGGCTTCCGACGGCCCGAGGCTGCGGTAGCCCAGCAGCGGCATCAGCGCCTCGAGCTCGACGCGGCGGTCGAAGTCGGTGCCGGCGACGTGCACGCCGTGGTTGGCGAGGATGTCCTCGCGCCGGTCCGGTCGGCCACGGCGTTCGGGGCCGACCCGCACGATCGAGAAGTCGGAGGTGCCGCCGCCGATGTCGGCCACCAGCACCAGCTCCTCGGCGGCGACGTGGCGCTCGTGGTCCAGCGCGGCGGCGATCGGCTCGTACTGGAACGCGATCTCGGTGAAACCGGCGGCGCGCGCCGCAGCCTCCAGCGCCGCGGCGGCCTGGGCGTCGCGCTCGGCGTCGTCGTCGACGAAGAACACCGGGCGGCCGAGCACCACGCGCGCCAGCGGCGCGCCGGCGGCGGCTTCGGCGCAGCGCCTGAGATGCCGCAGGTAGCCGACGACGACGTCGACATAACGCACCGCGTGGCCGCCGCCCAGGTCGGTCGCCTGCTCCAGCAGCGACGAGCCGAGCAGGCTCTTCATCGAGCGCATCAGCCGTCCTTCGTGGCCTTCGACGTAGGCGGCCATCGCGGCGCGGCCGTACAGCCGTGTCGGCTCGGCCGCCGGGTGCTCCTCGTCGAGGCGGTAGAAGACCGCCGTCGGCATCGTCGGATGGCCGGGTTCGAGTTCGACCAGGCGCACGCCGTCGTGCGTCGGCAGGGCGATTCCCGAGTTCGAGGTGCCGAAGTCGATCGCGGCGAAGCCGGATGCAGGGTTCATGGGGGTTGCCGTTCGCCGAAGGGGCGCGGATTGTAGTGAGAGCGTCACGCCGCCGCAGCGGTGGCGTGCACTCCATCACGCCGCGGAGCATTCACCGCACGCGCCTGGCCCCGCCAGGCGCCCGTTGGCCCGATGCTGGTAACAGAGGGCAACAACAGGAGACAGCAGATGACCGCGCAACGTTCTACCGGCTGGTGGCGCCGCCTGACCCGGCGTGCCGACGCGGCGCCGCGCGATGTCCCCGACGCGGCCGACCTCGGCACCTGCTTCGGCCTAGAAGCCGTGCTGCAGGCCGAGGCCGAGGCCCGAGCCCTGCCCTGCCCTGCCCCGCAACTGCCCGCCGCAGCGCCGGCTCCGTACCCGGCAGCCTGAATCCCGGCAGGCGCCTCGTCGCGCCGATAGAATTTCCGCATGGCAAGACTGTCGTTTCGCGAACAGGTGCTGAGGGTTCGCGAAGACGCGATCGTCGCCTCGGTCAACCGGCTGCTGGCCGAAAAAGGCTTCGACCTGATGACGGTCGACGAGGTGGCGGCCGACGTCGGCATCGCCAAGGCGAGCCTGTACAAACACTTCCCGTCCAAGGAGGCGCTGGCCGCCGCGGCGATGGTGCGTCTGCTCGAGCAGACGCGCAGCATCGTCGAGAGCCAGGATGCCGACCGGGCCTTCGACCGGCTGGCCTCGGTGACACGCTGGGCGCTGCATGTGCAGATCGGAGGCGAGATGCCCTCGCTGCCGTCGCAGAACTCAACGCTGCGCGCCGAGCTGCTGGCCAACCGCGCCTATCTGGACCTGCTGATGGAAGTCAGCGACCGCCTGGGCGAGTGGATCGTGCAGGCCCAGGCCGACGGCGACATCGACCCGGCGCTGCCGCCCGAGGTGGCGCTGTACACGATCTTCGCGCGCGCCTGCGACCCGGTGCCGGCCTACCTGAAGGCCGGCGGCCGCTACAGCGACGAGCAGATCGTCGAGTGGGTGCTCGCGACCTGCATGAACGGGCTGCGCCCGCGCGCCGCCAGCTGAGTCAGCGGATCAGCAGCGCCGGCGTCTTGCAGCGCGCCAGCACCTTGGTCGCGACCGAGCCGAGCACCAGGTTGGCGAAGCTGCCGTGGCCGTGCGAGCCGAGCACGACGAGGTCGTATTCGTTCTTCTCGGTGAGCCCGACGACGACATCGGCCGCCGGGCCGGCCTTGTAGACGAAGTCGGCCTTGAGGCCCTGCTTGGCGAAGAAGGCGCGGATCGGCTTGAAGACCTTTTCCGCCTCTTCCTCGTAGTGGGCCTTGAGCACCGCCTTGTCGAGCACGGCGGCGGCGCGCGGCGGCACCGCCGCGACGGCGTTGACGATCGTGTACTGGTGCTGGCCACCGAACCAGTCGTCATGGGCGGCGAGGTAGGCCAGCATGCGCTTGGTGAACGGGCTGCCGTCGACGGCGGCGAGGATCTTCATGCGCTGGGTCTCCGTGTTCTGGTGCACCGAGTGTGGCACCGCCCCGGCAGGCCGGCACGCTTCACCCCAGGGCCGCGCTCAGATCTCGATCAGCCTGAAGGGATCGAGGCCCTCGTGCTCGCCTTTGTGCGCCAGGCCGCGCGCCTGGCAGACGACGCGTGTCGGCCGGGCGCCGGCGCGTTCGACGAGGTAGTCGTGGCGGCAGTGCAGGTGTCCGTGCAGCCACAGGTCGGCGCGTGCGATCAGGTCGTCGTCGGCATTGCAGAAGCTGGCCGTCGCCGGCTGGCGGCCATAACGCGGGTCGGCACTCTTCAGGCTGGGCGCGAAATGGGTGACGACGACGCAGGCGTCCCAGCGCCCGCGCGCCGGCTCGGCCAGCGTTGCTTCCAGCCAGGCGCGGCAGGCCAGCGCTTCGGTGCGCACCGCCTGCACGTCGAAAGGCTGGCCGCCACGGCGGGCGTCCATCAGCCGCATGAAATAGGCGGCGGCGCGCTGCGAACGCTCGCGCTCGGCGGCGCCGAAGAGGTCGAAGTCGTTCCAGCGCACGGTGCCGGCGAAACGGATGCGGCGCCCGTCGGCAGCGGAGACGACGGCGGTCTCGCGCTCCAGCAGTGTCAGCCCGTGGCGCGCGCAGGTCTCGGCCAGCGCCGGCCAGGCCTCGTCGAGTTCGCGGCCGTCGAACTCGTGGTTGCCGGCGACGACGAGCACCGGCACCGGCCAGCCGGCGAAACGTTCGTAGGCCGTCCAGCCGGCGTCAACATCGCCGGCCAGCACCAGCAGCTCGGCGCCGGGCGCGGGCTCGGGGTCGAAGGCCTCGCTCTCGAGGTGCAGGTCCGACAGCAGCTGGATCTTCATCGTGTCGCGTGCAGCAAAACAAAACGCCCGGCGGGTGCCGGGCGTTGCAGTCTCTCACGGGCCGTGACGGGCACGGCCGCGGCGGGGGATCAGGCCGAGAGGCGTTCCTCGATGCGCGCCATCGTCGCCGGCAGTTCGGCCGGCAGGCCGGCGGCGAGCTGCTTGAACAGCTCGGCATGCAGCTTGAGCTCCTGCTTCCAGGCTTCCGGGTCGACGCCGATGACGCTGTCGAACTGTTCCTTCGTGAAGGCCAGGCCTTCCCAGCGCAGGTCCTCGTAGCGCGGGCTGAGGCCGAAGACGTTCTCGACCGGCTCGCCGCCCTGGCCTTCGGCGCGCTTGAGCATCCACTCCAGCACACGCATGTTGTCGCCGTAGCCCGGCCAGACGAACTTGCCGTCGGCGCCCTTGCGGAACCAGTTGACGCAGTAGATGCGCGGCAGCTTGGCGCCCTGGCCCTGCAGCCTGGCGCCGGTGTCCAGCCAGTGCTGGAAGTACTCGGCCATGTTGTAGCCGCAGAACGGCAGCATCGCGAACGGGTCGCGGCGCACGACACCTTGCGCGCCGGCGGCGGCAGCGGTCGTCTCCGAGCCCATGGTCGCGGCCATGTAGACGCCTTCGGTCCAGTTGCGCGCCTCGGTCACCAGCGGCACGGTGGTCGAGCGGCGGCCGCCGAAGACGAAGGCGTCGATCGGCACGCCGGCGGCGTTGTCGTAGTCGGCGTCGAGCACCGGGTTGTGGATCGAGGACACGGTGAAGCGCGCGTTCGGGTGCGCGGCCTTGGCGCCGGTCTCCTTGGCGATCGCCGGCGTCCAGTCCTTGCCTTGCCAGTCGATCAGGTGCGCCGGCGGGGTGTCGGTCATGCCTTCCCACCAGACGTCGCCGTCGTCGGTCAGCGCGACGTTGGTGAAGATGGTGTCGCCCTTGATCGAATCCATGCAGTTCGGATTCGTCTTGTAGTTCGTGCCCGGGGCGACGCCGAAGTAACCCGCCTCGGGGTTGATCGCGTACAGGCGGCCGTCGGCGCCCGGCTTGATCCAGGCAATGTCGTCACCGATGGTCGTGACCTTCCAGCCGTCGTAGCCGGCGGGCGGCACCAGCATCGCGAAGTTGGTCTTGCCGCAGGCGCTCGGGAAGGCGGCGGCGATGTGGTACTTGCGGCCTTCGGGGCTGGTGACGCCCAGCACCGTCATGTGCTCGGCCAGCCAGCCCTGCGCGCGGCCCATCGTCGAGGCGATGCGCAGCGCGAAGCACTTCTTGCCCAGCAGCGCGTTGCCGCCGTAGCCCGAGCCATAGCTCCAGATCTCGTGCGTCTCGGGGTAGTGCACGATGTACTTGGTCTTGTTGCAGGGCCAGGCGACGTCCTGCTGGCCCGCCTCCAGCGGCGCACCGACGGTGTGCACGCAGGGCACGAACTCGCCGTCGGCACCGAGCACGTCGTAGACGGCCTTGCCCATGCGCGTCATCAGGCGCATGTTGGCGGCCACGTACGGGCTGTCGCTCAGTTCGACGCCGATGTGCGCGATGTGCGAGCCCAGCGGGCCCATCGAGAACGGGATCACGTACAGCGTGCGGCCCTTCATCGCGCCCTTGAAGAGCGCCTTCTCGCCGGTCTGCAGCAGCACGCGCATCTCGGCCGGGGCCATCCAGTTGTTCGTCGGGCCGGCGTCTTCCTTCTTCTCGCTGCAGATGAAGGTGCGGTCCTCGACGCGCGCGACGTCACCCGGATCGCTCTTGGCGAGGTAGCTGTTCGGGCGCTTCGCGGGGTTCAGGCGCTGCATCGTGCCGGAGGCCACCATGCGCGCGCACAGCGCGTCGTACTCGGCTTCGGAGCCATCGCACCAGTGGATGTCGGCGGGCTCGGTCAGCGCGGCGATCTCGGCCACCCAGGCGACCAGACGCGCATGCTTCACGTAGTCGGGCACGTTCGGCAGGCGTTCCGTTGCGGGACGGTTCATGGACACTCCAGTTCTGTTCGGACAGTCAAAAAAAGGCGGAATCAGGTCAGCTCCCCCTTGTGGAGAAGTTCACCGGATGCCGCCCGCCCAGGGGCCCTCCCGGGCATGAGAATGTGCGCGAACAATGTAATCGCCTCGTACCCACGTCGACTGACATCCCTATGCAAATCCCGAATAGTTCGATGCCGGGCACCGTCTCGCGGGGCGGGTATTCACGATGAGGCTGCTCAGCGTCAACGTCGGAACGGCACACGAACGCCTGATCGGCCAGCGCAAGGTGCTGAGCGCGATCGACAAACGCCCGGTCGACGGCGAGGTGGCCGTGCAGCCACTGGGCCTGGCCGGCGACGAGCAGGCCGACCTGTCGGTGCACGGCGGGCTCGGCAAGGCGGTCTACGCCTATCCGAACGAGCACTACGCGTTCTGGCGCACGGTGCGCGCGCAGGCCCAGGTCTCGGGATGGGACGACTCGCTGCCGCCGGGGGCGATGGGCGAGAACCTGACGCTCGAAGGCGTGCTCGAGGACGGCCTGTATATCGGCGACCGCCTCGTCTTCCCGGGCTGCGTGCTCGCCGTCAGCGAGCCGCGTTTCCCGTGCTTCAAGTTCAACGCGGTGATGGGCTTTCCGCAGGCCTCCAAGCTGATGGCGCAGTCGGGCTTCTGCGGCAGCTACCTGGCGGTCATCGAGCCCGGCACGATCGCGGCCGGGCAGAGCTTCAAGCTGGTGCCGGGGCCGCGCGAAGTGAGCATCCGCGAACTTTTCCGCGCCCGGGTCAGGGCCTGAGGCCGACGCGCCGGCATTCGGCGCGGTACAGAACCGGCATCAGCGTCAGCACCGCGACGTAGCGCACGACCTGGAACGCCGTCACGACCGGCACGCCGAGCTGCAGCACCTTGGCCGTGATCGCCATCTCGGCGATGCCGCCGGGTGTCGTCGCGAGCAGCGCCGTCGCCGGGTGCAGGCCGGTGGCGCGCGCCAGCAGCGCGGCGAAACCGGCTGAAACCACGAGCATCACCAGCGTGCCGGCGGCGACGCTGGCCAGCCAGCGCGGCGCAGCGTGCGCGAACTCGGGCGTGAAGCGGATGCCCAGCGCGACGCCGATGACCAGTTGGGCGAAGCCGCTGGCGCCCGGCGGCAGCGCCGACAGCTCGGCGCCCAGCGCCGTCGGCAACGCGGTGGCGAGCAGCGGCCCCAGCACCCAGGGGTTCGGTGCCCTCAGCCGCTGCAGCGCCCAGACCGCCGCCGCGGCGCCGGCGGCCAGCAGCAGCAGGCCCCGCGGCCGCACCGTCGCCGAGGCCGTCGTCGCCGCGTCCAGGCCATGCACGCCCACGGCCTGCAGCGTCAGCGGCACGATCGTGACGACGAGCAGCACGCGCAGCGAATGCGCCGCCGCGACCTGGTCGACACGGCCGCCGGCACGTTCGGCCAGCAAGGCCATCTCCGAGGCGCCGCCGATCGCCGCGGCGTAGAAGCAGGTCGCCCGCTCGCCGCCGTGGCGCGCCAGCAGCACGCGGTAGAAGACGTAGCCCAGCACCAGCGCCCAGACGACGCCGGAGGCGATCGCCGGCGCCAGGCGGCCGATCAGGGCGACGACCGGCGGCGTGAAGTACAGCCCGAGCGCGACGCCCAGCAGCGCCAGCCCCAGATTGCGCAGCCGCAGCGACGCCGCCACCGGCCGGCCGGCGACGCCGAAGGCCGCGGTGGCCAGCAGCGGCCCCAGCATCCAGGGAAGCGGCAGGGCAACGGCCTGGGCGCCGAGCGCGGCCAGCACCGCGAGCACGAGCGTGGCGGCGATGCGCCGCGCCCGTGCCGCGGAATCAGCGCCCTCAGGCGCTGGCGGCATCCAGCGTCGGGTAGTCGGTGTAGCCCTCGGCGCCACCGCCGTAGAGCTTGGGCACGTTCAGCGCATTGAGCGCCGCGCCGCGGCGCAGGCGCAGCCCCAGGTCGGGGTTGGCGATGAAGGGCCGGCCGAAAGCCACCGCGTCGGCGGCGCCCGACGAGACCGCCTCGAGCGCCAGTTCGCGCGAGTAGCCGTTGTTGACGATCCACGGGCCGGCGAAGTGCCGGCGCAGCGCCGCGTAGTCGAAGGGCGCGACGTCGCGCGCGCCGCCGGTCTGGCCTTCGATGACGTGCACGAAGGCCAGGCCGAGCCCGGCCACGCGGTCCAGCGCCAGCGTGTACAGCGATTGCGCGTCGCTGTCCTGGGCCGCGTCGTTGACCGGCGTCACTGGCGAGATGCGCACGCCGGTGCGGCCGCCGCCGATCGCGCCGGCCACCGCCGTCAGCACTTCGACGAACAGGCGCACGCGGTTCTCCGGCGAGCCGCCGTAGGCGTCGCTGCGGTCATTGATGCTGTCGCGCAGGAACTGCTCGATCAGATAGCCATTGGCGGCGTGAACCTCGACGCCGTCGAAGCCGGCCTCGACGGCGCAGCGCGCGGCATGCACATAGGCGGCGACGATGCCGGGGATCTCGTCGCTGCGCAGCGCCCGCGGCGCCGAGCAGTCGACGAAGCCGTCGGCGGTGAAGGTCTTGGACTGGGCCGCGCGTGCGGTGGACGACACCGGCGCCGCACCCCCGGGCTGCAGCGAGACGTGCGAGATGCGGCCGACGTGCCAGAGCTGGATCACGGCGCGGCCGCCTTCGGCGTGGATCGCCTCGGCGATGCGGCGCCAGCCGGCGACCTGCTCGGGCGAGTAGATCCCCGGCGTGTCCAGGTAGCCCTGGCCTTCGGGGCAGATCTGCGCCGCCTCGGTGACGATCAGGCCGGCGCCGGTGGCCGGGTTGGCGCGCTGGCGGTAGTACTCGACCATCAGGTCGTTGGGAACCTGACCGGCGCTGGCGCGGTTGCGGGTCAGCGGGGCCATGACGATGCGCGAGCCGGCGGCGATGTCGCCGTAGCGGATGGGGTCGAAGAGGGTGCTCATGGCGGCGAGATTACTGCGGCGCAGCATTCCTTGCAGGCCGGGCATGGCACAGTCCGGCCCCATGCTCGCCTACCGACACGCGTTCCACGCCGGCAACCATGCCGACGTGCTCAAGCACCTCGTGCTCGTCTCCGTGCTGCGCCACATGGCGCAGAAGGAGAAGGGCTTCCGCGTCGTCGACACGCACGCCGGCGCCGGGGGATATTCGCTCGAAAGCCGCTACGCGCGCCAGAAGGCCGAATACGCCGCCGGCATCGAACGGCTGTACGACGCCGCTGACCTGCCGCCGGCACTCGCCGACTACGTCGCCCAGGTGCGCGCGTTCAACGGCAACGGCGCGCTGAAGCAGTACCCGGGCTCGCCGGCCATCGCCCTGCAACTGCTGCGCGCGCAGGACCAGCTGCGGCTGTTCGAGCTGCACCCGACCGACCACCGCATCCTGGCCTCGTTCATGGCCGACGCGCCGAACGTGCAGGTGGCGATGAAGGACGGCTTCGAGGCGCTGAAGTCGCAGCTGCCGCCGACCACCCGCCGCGGCGTCGTGCTGATCGACCCGTCTTACGAGATCAAGACCGACTACACGCGCACGCTGGCCGCGCTGCGCGAGGCGCTGGAGCGTTTTGCCGACGCCGTCGTCGTGATCTGGCTGCCGCAGCTGCAGCTGCTCGAGTCGCGCCAGCTGCCGCAGCGGCTGAAGGCCACCGCCGACAAGCATGCGAAGAAGGGCTGGCTGAACGCCCGCCTGACGGTGGCCAGCGCCGACGCACGCGGCTTCGGCATGCTGGGTTCCAGCGTCTTCGTCGCCAACCCGCCGCACACGCTGCACGAGGCGCTGGCGCCGTGCCTGCCGCTGCTGGCACGCACGCTGGGCGAAGGCCAGGGCCAGCACGCGCTCGAAAAATCGACCCACGCCTAGAACCGACATGAAGCACACAGGGAGGACGCGCCTGGGCGCCGTCGCCGGCGCGCTGGCGCTTGCGGCGTCGATGGCGAATGCACAGACCGCGCAGACGACGCCCGCGGCGCTGATCGCCGGCTTCGAACGCACCGAGCTGCCCGGCGGGGAACACATGGGGCTGGCGCAGGTCGCCTACCTCATCGAGTTCGCGCCCGGCTGGCGCGCCGGCCCGGCGCTGTACGGCGCCGCCACCGGCCACCGCGGCGGCCTCTTCACCTGGGGCGCCGAGGCGCAGAAGCTGTGGCGCTTCGGCGGTCGCTGGCAGGCCGTCGGCGGGCTGTACGTCGGCGGTGGCGGCGGCGCCAGCGCGCCGGTGGGCGGCGGCCTGATGCTGCGCCCGCACGCCGACCTGCTCTACGGCTTCGACGGCTGGGCGCTGGGCGTCTCGGCCTCGCAGGTCCGCTTCCCCAACGGCGACATCCGCAGCTCGCAGCTGGGCCTGGTGCTGAGCGTCGACGACCGTTTCGAACACGGCACGCCCGGCGTTGCCTGGCGGGGGGGCGACGCCTCCTGGCTGCGTGTCGACCGTCTGGTGCTCGGCGGCGGACGTTATGCCGAACAGGCGCCGGGCGCCGATTCGCTGGGCATCGTCAGCCTGCGCGCCGAACACGACCTGGGCCCGGTCTGGATCGCGACGGCCGAAGCCGGTGCCGCGGTGCAGGGCGACGGCGACGGGTACGCCGAGTTCGGCGCCGGCCTCGCCGCACTGTGGCCGACGCCGCTGCCCGGCCTGCGTGTCGGCGGCCGCGCGATGCTGGGCCTGGGCGGCGGCGGTGCCGTGCCGACCGGCGGCGGCATCATCGGCAAGGCCGCGCTGCTGGCGCGCTGGCAGGTCGCCGGGCCCTGGAGCCTGGAACTCGAAGGCGGCCGTGTGCACGCCTTCAGCGGCGGCGACCTGGGCAGCCACTACGCGATGCTGTCGCTGGGCCGCGGCTTCGGCGCGCCCGAGACCGGCGCGCCGGCGGTCGAGACCGAGTTCGCGCTGGCCGCGCAGAGCTACGACGCGCAGCGCCGCGACGGCAGCCGCCGCCGGCTGGAGACCATCGGCCTGAAGATCAGCCGCGCGATCGACGAACGCTGGTACGTCGCCGGCCAGGCCTACGGCGCGGTGACCGGCGGGGCCGGCGCGTACTCGGTCGGCCTGGTCGGGCTGGGTGCGCGCTGGCCGGTGTCGCCCGGCTGGCGTGTCGGCGCCGAGGCGCTGGCCGGTGCCGCCGGCGGCGGCGGAGTGGAGAGCCAGGGCGGCGCCATCGTGCAGCCCAAGGTCTGGGTCGGCACCGACGTCGGCCGCCACGGCCGGCTGCAGCTGGGCGCGGGTTACATCCGCTCGCTGCACGGCGAGCTGTCGGCGCCGCTGGTCGAACTGAGCTGGGGCGTGGCGCTCGGGCGGCCCTGAGCCGCTCCTCGCGGGCTGAGGGAGAGGCCGGGCCCTCACCCCAGCCCTCTCCCGCGAGCGGGAGAGGGAGCCAGATGGCTTCAACCGATCCCGCGCGCCCGGTCGGCTTTGAACTGCTGGCGGAAGGCCTCGAAACGGCCTTCGTCCAGCGCCTCGCGCACCTCGCGCATCAGGTTCAGGTAGTAGTGGATGTTGTGGATACTGGCGAGCATCGGGCCCAGCATCTCGCCGCAGCGGTCGAGGTGGTGCAGGTAGGCACGGCTGAAGTTGCGGCAGCAGTAGCAGCTGCAGGTCTCGTCGACCGGCCGTTCCGACGCGCGGTGTTTGGCGTTGCGGATCTTCAAGTCGCCGAAACGTGTGAACAGGTGGCCGTTGCGTGCGTTGCGCGTCGGCATCACGCAGTCGAACATGTCGACGCCGCAGGCCACGCCCTCGACCAGGTCCTCGGGCGTGCCGACGCCCATCAGGTAACGCGGCTTGTGTGCCGGCAGCCGGTGCGGCGTGTGCGCCATGATGCGCAGCATCTCGTCCTTGGGCTCGCCGACGCTGACGCCGCCGATCGCGTAGCCCGGCAGGTCCATCTCGACCAGCGCGTCCAGCGACTCCTGGCGCAGGTGCTCGAACATGCCGCCCTGGACGATGCCGAAGAGCGCATTCGGGTTCTCCAGCCGGTTGAACTCGGCGACGCAGCGTTTCGCCCAGCGCCGGCTCAGCTCCATCGACGCACGCGCCTGGGCCTCGGTCGTCAGCACGCCCTTGGTTTCGTACGGCGTGCACTCGTCGAACTGCATGACGATGTCCGAGTTCAGCACCGTCTGGATCTGCATGCTGACTTCGGGCGTCAGGAACAGCTTGTCGCCGTTGACCGGCGAGGCGAACTTGACGCCCTCCTCGCTGATCTTGCGCATCTCGCCCAGGCTCCAGACCTGGAAGCCGCCGCTGTCGGTGAGGATGGGCTTGTTCCAGCCTTCGAAGCGGTGCAGGCCGCCGAAGCTCTGCAGCACGTCCAGCCCCGGGCGCATCCACGGGTGGAAGGTGTTGCCGAGGATGATCTGGGCGCCGGCTTCCTCCAGCGAGCGCGGCAGCACGCCCTTGACGGTGCCGTAGGTGCCCACCGGCATGAAGATCGGCGTCTCGACGACGCCGTGGTTCAGCGTCAAGCGGCCGCGGCGCGCGTGGCCCTCGGTCTTCAGCAGTTCGTATCGCAGCATGGGATGGGGGAAAGGTCAGGCGCGGCGCTCGAGCAGCATCGCGTCGCCGTAGCTGAAGAAGCGGTAGCGCGCTTCGACGGCATGGCGGTACAGCGCGTGCATGTGCTCGAAGCCCGTGAACGCGCTGACCAGCATCAGCAGCGTGCTCTTGGGCAGGTGGAAGTTGGTGACCAGCAGGTCGACGACGCGGAACTCGAAGCCCGGGCGGATGAAGAGGTCGGTGTCGCCGGCGCCGGCTTCGAGCGCGCCGCCGATCGCCGCCGACTCCAGCGCGCGCAGCGTCGTCGTGCCGGCGGCGACGATGCGCCCGCCGCGTGCGCGCGTCTCGCGGATCGCCTCGACGGTGGCGGCGTCGACCTCCCAGCGCTCGTGGTGCATGCGGTGCTCGTCGAGGTTCTCGGCGCGCACCGGCTGGAAGGTGCCGGCGCCGACGTGCAGCGTCACCGCGGCGCGCTTCACGCCGCGCGCGTCCAGCGCCGCCAGCACGCCGGCGTCGAAGTGCAGCGACGCGGTCGGCGCGGCCACCGCGCCGGGGCGCGCGGCGAACACCGTCTGGTAGCGCTCGACGTCCTCGGCCGCGTCCTCGTGCGTGATGTACGGCGGCAGCGGCACGTGGCCGTGGCGCTCGAGCAGCACGAAGGGGTCGTCGGGGAAACGCAGGTGGAACAGCGAGCCGTCGACGCCGTCGCGCCCCAGCACCTCGGCGTCGAAGGCGTCGGCGAAGCGCACCGTCGTGCCCGGGCGCGGCGACTTGCTGGCGCGCAGGTGGGCCAGCACCTCGTGGCCGCCGAGCACGCGCTCGACCAGCGCCTCGACGCTGCCGCCGGTGGGCTTTTCGCCGTGAAGGCGGGCCTTGATGACGCGGGTGTCGTTGAAGACCAGCAGGTCGCCCGGGGCCAGCAGCTGCGGCAGCTCGCGGAACACGCGGTCCACCGGCAGCGCGCCGCGGCCGTCGAGCAGGCGCGAGGCGCTGCGTTCAGGGGCCGGGTGCTGGGCGATCAGCTCGGGCGGGAGCGGGAAGTCGAAATCGGAGAGGGAGTAGGCAGTCATCGTGCAGGCTGTACCGGCCTGGAGTCGCGACGGGGGCGATTGTTCCATGCCCTCGGCGGCGACAATCCCGGGCCATGTCGGAAACCGCACGCCAGAGCACGAAATCGGCCCCGCAGCGGGCGATGGAGCGCCTGGGCCTGCTGCGCGACATCGACCTCGCGCTGCACCTGCCGATGCGCTACGAGGACGAGACGCGCATAGCGCCCGTCGCCGCGCTGCACGACGGCGACACGGCGCAGGTCGAGGGCGTGGTGCGCCATTGCCAGGTCGAGATCCGCTCGCGCCGCCAGCTCGTCGTGCGCCTGGCCGACGACAGCGGCGAGCTGACGCTGCGTTTCCTGCACTTCTACCCGTCGACGCAGAAGCAGCTGGCGGTCGGCAGCCGGGTGCGCGTGCGTGGCGAGGTCCGCGTCGGCTTCCTCGGCCGCGAGATGGTGCACCCGACGGTCAAACGCGTCGACGAGCACACGCCGCTGGCGGCCTCGCTGACGCCGGTCTACCCGGCGAGCGCGCAGCTGCCGCAGGCCTATCTGCGCAAGGCCGTGGCCGCCGGCCTGTCGCGCGCGCCGCTGGACGAAGTGCTGCCGCCCGGCGTCGTGCCGAGCGGGCTGCCGCCGCTGCGCGAGGCGCTGCGCCTGCTGCACCACCCGCCGCCGGGCATCGCGATGGGTGCGCTGGAAGACCACAGCCACCCGGCCTGGCAGCGGCTGAAGTTCGACGAGCTGCTGGCGCAGCAGCTGTCGCAGCTGCAGGCCCGCCTGGAGCGCTCGCGCCTGGCCGCGCCGGCCCTGCGCGACAGCACGCTGCCGGCACGGCTGCGCACCGTGCTGCCGTTCACGCTGACCGCGGCGCAGGAGCGCGTCGTCGCCGAGATCGACGCCGACCTGGCGCTGGCGCAGCCGATGCACCGGCTGCTGCAGGGCGACGTCGGCTCCGGCAAGACCGTGGTCGCGGCGCTGGCCGCGGCCACCGCGATCGGCTCGGGCTGGCAGTGCGCGCTGATGGCGCCGACCGAGATCCTCGCCGAGCAGCATTTCAAGAAGCTCGTCGACTGGCTGCTGCCGCTGGGGCTGGAGGTCGCCTGGCTGACCGGCAGCCGCAAGGGCAAACAGCGCCAGGCGATGCTGGCGAAGATCGCCTCGGGCCAGGCGGCGCTGGTCGTCGGCACGCATGCGGTGATCCAGGAGGACGTGGTCTTCGCGCGCCTGGGGCTGGCCGTCGTCGACGAGCAGCACCGCTTCGGCGTCGCCCAGCGCCTGGCGCTGCGGCGCAAGCTGGAGCTGCAGGCGCTGGAGCCGCACCTGCTGATGATGAGCGCGACGCCGATCCCGCGCACGCTGGCGATGACCTACTTCGCCGACCTGGCGGTCAGCACCATCGACGAGCTGCCGCCGGGGCGCACGCCGGTCGTGACCAAGGTCTTCGCCGACGACAAGCGCGAGCAGGTGGTCGAGAAGATCCGCGACGAGGTGGCGCGCGGGCGCCAGGTCTACTGGGTCTGCCCGCTGGTCGAGGAGAGCGAGCACATCGACCTGCAGAACGCGACGGCGACGCATGCCCAGCTGAGCGAGGCGCTGCCCGGCGTGTCGGTCGGCCTGCTGCACGGCCGCATGGCCGCCACCGACAAGGCTGCGACCATGGCCGAGTTCTCGTCCGGGCGCATGCAGCTGCTGGTGGCGACGACGGTCATCGAGGTCGGCGTCGACGTGCCCAACGCCAGCCTGATGGTCATCGAGCACGCCGAACGTTTCGGCCTGGCGCAGCTGCACCAGCTGCGCGGGCGCGTCGGCCGCGGCGCCGTGGCCAGCGTCTGCGTGCTGCTCTACACCGCGCCGCTGTCGCCCACCGGCAAGGCGCGGCTGCGCGCGATGGCCGAGACCACCGACGGCTTCGAGATCGCGCGCCGCGACCTCGACATCCGCGGCCCCGGCGAGTTCATGGGCTCGCGCCAGAGCGGCGACGCGCTGCTGCGTTTCGCCGACCTGGCCGAGGACGACGCGCTGCTGGAACGCGCCCGAGAGCTGGCGCCGAAGCTGCTGCGCGAGCAGCCGGCGGCGGCGCGTGCGCACGTGCAGCGCTGGCTTGGCGGCAAGGCGGAGTTCCTCAAGGCCTGAGCGCCCCGCAACCCCGGGACGACGCCGGTCCCCAAGCCTCTTATGCTGGCGGGATAAGACGCTCCAGGGAGGAAGCGATGGGTTGCACGACGAGCTGGCGGCTCCGGGCCGTCGGCATGGCCTTGGCTTGTGTTCTGAGCGCCTGCGGCGGCGGAGGCGGCGGTGGCGGCGACGACGAAGAGCCGGTGCAGTCCTCCGGACTGGTGCCCGCGGCCCCCACGCCGGGGGCCACGCTGTACGCAGACGCCACGGCCCTGCGGCCGATCGCCGACGGCGCCCGCTGGACCTATCGCGGCACAGCCGAGATTGCGGCTCAGGCGGCCACGATCTACGAGAACGTCGTCAGCCAGGCCCGGGCGAGCGACGGCACGATGGTCGAGAGCGCCACCGACATCAGCCACGCCGGGACCGGCGAGCAGGCGGTCTCCGCCACGGGCGGAGAGGTGGCAACAACCGCCGGGTTCGCGCTTGCCGATGAACCCGCCACCGCGCTGCGCCACCTGGAACTGCGCTCGCCGGTGCGGGTGGACGACCAGTACACGACGCTGGACCTGCATCGCCAGGACAGCGGCTACGACCTCGACGGCGACGGCCGCAACGACGCGATCGACTACGCGATCTACACGCGGGTGATCGGCGCCGAAACCGTGGACCTGTTGCACGCGCCGGGCTTGAAGACCGTGCGCGTGCGCACGACGCAGGCCGTGCGCTACACGCTCACCTACAGCGGTCAGCAGACCGACGTGGTCTCGGGGACGACCGACCTCTGGTACGCCGAGGGCGTCGGCATCGTCAAGCGCGTCGACGATTACCCGGCCTCGGTGGCCGAAACCGGGCGCGACGTGACGACCGAGGAACTGGTCGTGTTCGACGGCGTGGCCAAGGGCCTCGGCCCGATGGCGATGACCTCACTGAGCGCAGCGGGCGGGCAACGCGTGCAGGAGTTCCGCGCCGCCGTCGGTTTCGGCGATCACGCGCTGCTGATGACGATGCTCAGGCCGGGGCAGGGCGCTGGCGTGACGGTGCACAAGCTCGACGTGCGCGGCCAATGGGTTTCCAGCCACGACGCCGCCAGCTTCCCGAACTTCGACGCCCAGCTGGTGCGGGTGGGCGATCGCGCGCTGGCCGTGGCTCGCGACGACGCCGGCATCGTGATGCAGTCCTTCGACGCCGACGGCACGCCAGTTGGCAGCGGCATGGTGCGGCTGCTATCCGGAACGCTGACGCGCCTGGCCGAAGGCGGTTGGATCCGCGCCGCGGCATCGAACGACACGCTGTGGGTGGTGTGGGAAGAGCAGCCCGGCGACGGCTCCGGGACCTACCGCCTGCGGGCACAGCCCTTCGACACCGCTGGCCAGGCTCAGGCAGACGCCTCGACACTGACCGAAGGTTTGAGCACCGCGGGCGACATCAGCCACCTGAGCGCCGAAGGCAACACATCCGCCGCCGCCGTGATCAGCTGGACCGAACTGCGGGACGGCGAGGAGTTTCTGGGCTATGCCGTACTCAACGGCAGTTCGGCGCCGGACCTGCACGTCATCGGCCCGATGTCGTTCTCCGCTGTGCTGCATCCGGCATCGACGCCGGCAGGGTCGGTCCTGCTGTGGGCATCCCCCAGCAGCGGCAATGCGCTCAGCGGTCTTGCGCTGGGGCAGGACGGCAGCGTCGTCGCCACGCCGGGGGCATCGATGCTGGACGAAGTGCTCCCCGTCGACTGGTGGTCCTACGTCAACGAAGGCTTCGTGCTGTCCAGCGGCGCCACCGTCGACATCGTCGCGATGCGGCCCGGCGAAGTGCTGTGGCCGGGCGACAGCGAGAACTCGCTGTACACCGTCACCGAGCTGACGCCGGGCAACGGGCCTCTGGCGACGACCGGAACGACGCGCCTGCTGGCCCGAGGCATCGAGCGCAATCCGGCGGCCGCGGTCGGTCTGGACCATGCGGTGCTGCTGATCCACTGGGATTCCGGTGGCCTGGCGTCACAGTCCGTCTGGCGCCGTCCCTGAGGCCACAGCGACCGGGAGGCGTGCCGGGCCGCTGGCTACACTGCCCCGCATGAATCCCTCGAACATCGCCTTCATCGGCGGCGGCAACATGGCCGGCGCCTTGATCGGCGGGCTGCTGAAGAGCGGCCGTGCGCCGGCATCCATCCTCATCGTCGAGCCGTTCGCGGCGCAACGCGAGCGGCTGCAGCGCGAGTTCGGCCTGGCGCCGCTGGCCGAAGCCGGCCCGGCGCTGGCCTCGGCCGGCATCGTCGTCTGGGCGGTCAAGCCGCAGCTGTTCCGCGACGCGGCGGCGCCCTGCGCGGCGCACGTCGGCGGCGCGCTGCAGCTCAGCGTCATGGCCGGCGTGCGCAGCGACGCGATCGCCCGCGCCAGCGGCAGCGAGCGCGTCGTGCGTGCGATGCCGAACACGCCGGCGCTGATCGGCCGCGGCGTCGCCGGGCTCTACGCACGCGACGCGGTGACGCCGGCCGAACGCGGCGCCGTCGAGGCGCTGCTGGCGCCGACCGGGCGCACGGTCTGGGTCGAACGCGAAGCCGACCTCGACGCGGTGACGGCGCTGTCGGGCTCGGGCCCGGCCTACGTCTTCTACGTGCTCGAGGCGATGATGAAAGCCGGCGTCGAGATGGGCCTGCCCGAGGCTCAGGCGCGCGCACTGGCGCTGGCCACCTTCGACGGCGCGACGGCGCTGGCCGAAGCCTCGCCGCTGGCACCGGCCGAGCTGCGCGCCCAGGTCACGTCCAAGGGCGGCACGACCTACGCGGCGATCACGTCGATGGAAGCCGACGGCGTCGGCGCGGCACTGGTGCGCGCGATGGGCCGGGCGCGCGAACGGGCGCGCGAACTGGGCGACGAGTTCGGCGGCTGAACGGCGCCCGTACGCCCCCCGGACCGGGGCTGCTCTTGCGCAATAGACGGACACTCCAGCGGGATATAACTCGCGGTTACGGGCCGCACGACAGGCCCGACGGGGGGGTTCATGATTCCAGCAGCCAGCGGACGCAGGGCGATCGCCTGCGTGATGGCATGTCTCTTGGCCGCGGCGGCATCGGCAGCCGAGCCGTCGTCTTCGGCGCCGCCGGCGCCGAAGACGACATGGAAGAAGGCCACGACGAAGGCGCAACCCCCGGCAACTCCGCCGGCCAGCGCCTTCGACACCCGCCGCGTCGCGCCGGGCTTCGCCGGCCTGAAGGCCCAGGACCGCGTCGCCGTGATGCCCCCCGACATCGAGCTGTTCTCGCTGAGCGTCGGCGGCGTGTCCGAGCCGCGCGCCGACTGGACGGCTGCGGCCCGGGAGCATGTGAAGACCGCCCTGGCGCAGCGCACCCGCACGCTGGGCCTGGCCGCCGACTTCTTCGACGAACGCCAGGCCGACGAGTTCGCCGAGCCGATCGGGCTGCAGAACGCGGTGGCGTCGGCGATCTGGGTGCACCACGCCGGACAGCGCACGCTGCCGCTGCCGACCAAACACGAGCAGCTCGACTGGTCGCTCGGTGACTCGGCGCGGCCGATCGCCCAGCAGACCGGCCACCGCTACGGGCTCTTCGTCTTCATGCGCGACAGCTATGCCAGTGCGGAGCGCAAGGCCGCGATGATCGGCCTGGCGCTGTTCGGCGTCGGCGCGCTGATGACCGGGTCGCAGGTCGGTTACGCCTCGCTGGTCGATCTGGAGAGCGGACAGGTGGTCTGGTTCAACCCCTTGGTGCGCATGACCGGCGATCTGCGCGAGATCGATTCGGCCACCGAGACGGTCGCGGAGCTGCTGGGGAACCTGCCCGTCGCGCCATGAAGCGCCGCGCCTGGCTGAAGTGGGGTTGCGCCCACTGCTTGCTGCTGTCCGGCGCCGCGTCGGCGGCCGACTGGATGCTGCCCACCCGGCTGGGACGCCCCGACCCGGCGTCCGACGAAGGCGGCCTGTGGGCGCTGCTGGACCGCGAGGAGACGCGCGTGCGCCGCAGTCCGCTGCGCTTGCGCGACGCCGGACTGCAGACCTACCTGGAGGGCGTCGTCGGCCGGCTCGCGGGCGAGCACGCGGCGGACATGCGCGTCTACGCGCTGCGCGTGCCGATGTTCAACGCCAGCATGGCGCCCAACGGGATGATGCAGATCTGGAGCGGTCTGCTGCTGCGCGTGGACAACGAGGCCCAGCTGGCCGCCGTGCTGGGACACGAGATCGGCCACTACCTCGAACGCCACTCCGTGGCCCGGCTGCGTGATGCCAAGTCGCGCAGCGCGCTCGGCACCTTTCTGTCGGTCTTCGGCCTCGTCGGCGCCGTCGGGGCGCTGGCTGCCGTCGGCGGGGCTTTCGCGTTCTCGCGCGAACACGAGCGCGAGGCCGACCGCATCGGCGTCGAGCTGATGCGCCGCGCCGGTTACGAGACCGGCGAGGCGTCGAAGATCTGGGGCAACCTGCTGGCCGAATTGAAGGCCGCCGGCGTCGAGGATCCGGCCCAGAACGCGCTGTTCGCCACCCACCCGGCCAACGACGAGCGCCGGGCCGATCTGCAGGCGCTGACGCTGCAGGACGCCCGCGGCGAAACGCGGGAGGCCGAGTTCCGCGCGCTGATCGCACCCTGGCGCTTCTCGTTGCTCGAGGACGAACTGCGGCGCCGGCGCTTCGAGGAGTCGATCGTGCTGCTCGACCGCCGCCTGGCGAGCGAGCCGGGAGACCCCGAACTGCTGTACTTCCGCGGCGAAGCGCGCCGCCTGCGCAACCGCGACGGCGACCTCGACCTGGCGCTGGCGGATCTCGAGCAGTCGGTGCGCAGCGGTCGCGAGCCGGCCATCGCGCATCGGTCGCTCGGCACGCTGCATCGTGCGCAGGAACGCCACGACGCCGCGCGCCAGGCGCTGCAGCGTTACCTGGAACGTGCACCCGAGGCGCCCGACGCCGCCTTCATCCGACAGACACTGGAGGAACTCCCGTCATGACCCCCATCGCCACGCGCCGAGGCGCGATCCTCGCGCTCGGCGCGCTGCTGGCCGGCTGCGCGGGCCCGTCATTCGTCGAGGTGGCGCCCGGCGAGACCGTGATCAGGAACCGCCTCGCCGTGACGGCGGGCAGAGCCTGGAACCGCTTCGACAGCTCCGCCGAGGGCAACCAGCACCCGCTCTGGACCCGCGACGGTTTCGCGCTGGACACGCTGCGCTTCTACGTCGGCCTCAAGGGCGGCGACCTGCTGGCACCGACGCCGCGTGACAAGGACGGCGCCAAGCCGCTGGCCTACACCGCCGGCATGGCACCCCAGGACATCGTCGGGCTGTTCGAGTCGATGGTCTCGCGCGACGGCTCGAGCTTCACGCTGGACAAGATGGAGCCGGCGAGCTTCGCCGGACAGCCCGGCGTGCGCTTTGAGTACACCAGCGTGCGCAAGGGCGACGAGGTGGTCGTGCGCGGGGTCGCCTGGTTCGCGGTGAAGAACGGCGAGCTGTTCGCGCTGGCCTTCGCGGCGCCGCGCCTGGGCTTCTTCCCGCGCGGTCTGCCCGAGGTCGAAGCGATCGTGCGCTCGGCGCGCCTGGTCTGAAGCCGGCGCGCTTCAGCGCATCGCCAGGTCGACGACGACCCCGGCGAACACCGCCAAGCCCACCCAGTGGTTGACGCGGAAAGCGCGGAAGCAGCCTTCGCGGCCGCGCTCGCGGATCAGCGACCAGTGCCATAGCGCCTGGGCCGCGGCCGCGGCGATGCCGAGCAGGAACCACCCGCCCAGGCCGAGCGACACGCCGACGACGGCCCAGATCGCGAGGAACAGGCCATAGAAGGCCATGATGCCGGCGACGTCGAAGCGGCCGAGCGTGATCGCCGAGGTCTTGATGCCGATCCTCAGGTCGTCGTCGCGGTCGACCATCGCGTACTCGGTGTCGTAGGCCAGCACCCAGAACAGGTTGCCGACCAGCAGCCACCAGGCCTGCGGCGGCACGGCGCCGAAGGTCCACTCCTGGCCGCCCTGCGCGGCGGCGAAGGCCATCGGGATGCCGAAGCTGAAGGCCACGCCCAGCACCGCCTGCGGCATCGAGACGAAACGTTTGGCGTAGGGGTAGACCAGCGTCACCGCCAGGCCGAAGAAGGACAGCAGGATCGTCGGCGGGTTGGTCGTCAGCACCAGCAGGAACGAGACGAAGGCCAGCGCCGCGCCGACGCCCAGCGCGTCGGGCACGCCGAGCGCGCCGCTGGTGATCGGGCGCTGCGCGGTGCGCTTGACGTGGCGGTCGAACTCGCGGTCGGCGACGTCGTTGATGCAGCAGCCGGCGCTGCGCATCAGCACCGTGCCCAGCGTGAAGACGGCGATCAGGTGCAGACCGGGGAAGCCGTCGGCGGCGATCCACAGCGCGGCCAGCGTCGGCCACAGCAGCAGCAGCCAGCCGGCCGGGCGGTCCCAGCGGATCAGGTCCAGGTAGAGATTGAAGCGGCGCGCGGCGATCACGGCGGCGATTATCCGGCGAGCCGCGTGCCTGCCCGCGACGGCGATGGGGACGGCTCGCCAGCGCAACCCTGGGGACAGACCGCCGAAGGCGGTCAGGGGAGCGGCGATGGCATGCGCGCCGACGCCGATCCGGGTCTCCCGGTCGGCGTCGGTAGCCCCCTCGCGGGGCGGCCGCCAGGCGGCCGGGGGTACTGTATATTCATACAGTCATGGAGTTGTCCAAGAAGCTCGCGATCCTGGCCGACGCCGCCAAGTACGACGCGTCCTGCGCCAGCAGCGGCAGCGCCCCGCGCGACTCGCGCGGCGGGCGCGGCATCGGCTCGACCGCGACTATGGGCATCTGCCACAGCTACACGCCCGACGGCCGCTGCGTGTCGCTGCTGAAGCTGCTGCTGACCAACTACTGCGTCTACGACTGCCTCTATTGCGTCAACCGCGTCAGCAGCAACGTGCCTCGCGCGCGTTTTCGCATCGACGAGATCGTCGCGCTGACGCTGGACTTCTACCGCCGCAACTGCATCGAGGGCCTGTTCCTCAGCTCGGGCATCGTGCGCAGCCCCGACCACACGATGGAGCAGCTCGTCGAGGTGGCGCGCCGGCTGCGCGAGGACCACGACTTCCGCGGCTACATCCACCTCAAGGCCATCCCCGACGCCAGCCCCGAGCTGCTGGCCGCCGCCGGCCGCCACGCCGACCGGCTGAGCCTGAACGTCGAGCTGCCGACGGCGCAGGGCCTGGCGACGCTGGCGCCGCAGAAGGACGCGCTGGCGATCCGCGGCGCGATGGGCCGGCTGCACCAGCGCATCGAGGCGGCCCGGGAGGCCGCACGCGAACGCGCCCCGGTCTCGTTGCCCGGCGCCCCGGCGCGGCGGGCGGCGCCGCCACGCTTCGCTCCCGGCGGCCAGAGCACGCAGATGATCGTCGGCGCCGACGCCAGCGACGACCGCACGATCATCGGCACCGCTGCCGCGCTGTACCGCGAGGTCCGCCTGCGCCGCGTCTACTACTCGGCCTTCAGCCCGATCCCCGACGCCGCGCGCTCCCTGCCGCCGGTGGCGCCGCCGCTGGTGCGCGAGCACCGGCTCTACCAGGCCGATTGGCTGATGCGTTTCTACGGCTTCGGCCACGACGAGATCGTCACCGGCGCCGACGGTATGCTGGTGCTGGAGCACGACCCCAAGCTGGCCTGGGCGCTGGCGCACCGCGAGCGTTTCCCGGTCGACCTGAACACCGCGCCGCGTGAACTGCTGCTGCGCGTGCCCGGGCTGGGCGTGCGCACCGTCGAGCGCCTTCTGGTGGCGCGCCAGGGCCGCCGCCTGCGCCACGCCGACCTGAAGGCGCTGCGCGTGCCGCTGGCCAAGGCCCTGCCCTTCGTCGTGCTCGCCGACCACCGGCCCGGCAAGGCGCTGGACGCCGCGACGGCGCTGCGGCCGGCCCAGCAGCTCGGGCTGTTCGACACCACGCCGGCATGACGCGCATCGAGCTCGCACACGACGCCGACTTCGACGGCTTTCGCGCTGCCGCCCGCCGGCTGCTGGCCGCCGGCACGCCGCCCGACGCGGTGAGCTGGCAGGTCGCCGGCGGCGCCGACGCCGATCTCTTCGCCGCCGAGCCGGCGCCCGGGTTCGCGCCGGCCGTCGCACCGTCCTTGGCCGTGCCGGCGGCCTTCGTCGCGCTGGCCGAACTTGTCGTGCAGCACGCCGATCCGGCGCGTTTCACGCTGCTGTACCGGCTGCTGTGGCGGCTGCAGCGCGAGCCGGCGCTGCGCCGCGACCCGCTGGACGCCGACCGCCACCACGCCGCCGCGATGGCCCAGGCCGTGCGCCGCGAGCAGCACCACATGCAAGCCTTCGTGCGCTTTCGCAGCGCCGCCGATGCCGACGGCCGGCCCTGGCAGACGGCCTGGTACGAGCCCGCGCACCACGTCGTCGACGCCGTCGCGCCGTTCTTCGTGCGCCGCTTCGCCAACCTGCGCTGGTGCCTGCTGACACCGCGGCGCAGCGCGCGCTGGGACGGCGAGCATCTCGCCTTCGGCCCCGGCGCGCGCCGTGACGACGCGCCCGGCGCCGACGACGGCGAGTCACTCTGGCTCACCTACTACGCCAGCACCTTCAACCCGGCGCGGCTGAATACGCGTGCGCTCGACCAGCACCTGCCGCGCCGCTATCGCGAGCACCTGCCCGAAGCGGCGCTGATCCCGGCGCTGACGGCCGAGGCCGGCGCACGCACCCGGGCGATGCTGGCCGGCCGGCGGGGCGACGATGACGGCCTGCCGCCGGAGGCCGGCGATTGCGGCCGAAGCTAGCGCCCGGCGTTCAACCCTCGAGCTGCTTCTGGAACACCAGCCCCGCGTGCTCGCGCAGCGCGTGGAACTTGATCTTGGGCCAGTTCTCCTGCATCGCCCGCAGTTCACCGGCGTATTCCAGCAGCACGCAGGGCGCGTCGACGGCGTCGAGCGCGACGCGGTGCGAGTTGCCGTCGATGAAACGCTTGAGCTCTCGCTCGCCGCCGTCGGCCTCGTCGCAGGTGACCCAGCGCGCGACGTTGTAGCGCGCCGGCATGATGCGCGCCTTCACGCCGTACTCGTGCTCCAGGCGGTGGGCGACGACTTCGAACTGCAGCTGGCCGACGGCGCCCAGCAGCAGCACGCTGCCGGCGACCGGGCGGAAGACCTGGATCGCGCCTTCCTCGCCGAGCTGGGTGAGGCCTGCGCGCAGCTGCTTGGTGCGCAGCGGGTCGGCCACTTCGACGGCGCGGAACATTTCCGGCGCGAAGAACGGCAGGCCGGTGAACTGCAGGCTCTCGCCTTCGGTCAGCGTGTCGCCGAGCTGCAGCACGCCGTGGTTGGGGATGCCGATGATGTCGCCGCCGAAAGCCTCTTCGAGCAGTTCGCGGCGCTGCGACAGGAAGCTGACCACCGTGTTCGGCCGCAGCTCCTTGCCCGAGCGCACGACCTTCAGCCGCATGCCGCGTTCGAAGTGGCCGCTGGCCACGCGCAGGAAGGCGATGCGGTCGCGGTGCGCCGGGTCCATGTTGGCCTGGATCTTGAAGACGACGCCGGTGAACTTGGGCTCGCCCGGCTGCACCTGGCGCTGCAGCGCCGGGCGCGAACCCGGGGCCGGCGCCATGTCGACGAGCGCGTCCAGCACCTCGCGCACGCCGAAGTTGTTGATCGCCGAGCCGAAGAACATCGGCGTCTGGCGGCCGGCCAGGAACTCGGCCTCGTCGAAGCCCGGCGCCGCCTCGCGCACCAGCTCGACCTCGCTCGCGGCCTCCATGTAGGGGCTGCCGAAACGCTCCTCGAGCACCGGGTTGGCCAGGCCCTCGATGATCTCGTCGTCGTTCGTCGCACGCTCCTCGCCGGGCGAGAAGACGCGCATCTGGTCCTTGCCCAGGTCGAGCACGCCGCCGAAGAACTTGCCCATGCCCACCGGCCAGGTGAAGGGCACGACGCTCATGCCGAGCTCGCGCTCGATCTCGTCCATCAGGTCCAGCGGCTGCCGGACCTCGCGGTCCATCTTGTTGACGAAGGTGAGGATCGGCGTGTTGCGCGCGCGGCAGACCTGCAGCAGGCGGCGCGTCTGCGGCTCGACGCCGTTGGCCGCGTCGATGACCATCAGCGCCGCGTCGACCGCGGTCAGCACGCGGTAGGTGTCTTCGGAGAAGTCCTGGTGGCCCGGGGTGTCGAGCAGGTTGATGACGCAGTCGCGGTATTCCATCTGCATCACCGACGAGGCCACCGAGATGCCGCGCTGCTTCTCGATCTCCATCCAGTCCGACGTGGCGTGGCGGCTGGCCTTGCGCGCCTTCACCGAGCCGGCGATCTGGATCGCGCCGGAGAACAGCAGCAGCTTCTCGGTCAGCGTGGTCTTGCCCGCGTCGGGGTGGCTGATGATCGCGAACGTGCGGCGGCGGCGCACTTCGTGTTCGATGCGGGTCTGGGTCTCGGCGGACATGGGCAGGGCTTTCGGGCGAACCGCGAATTATCGTCGGCGAGGTGGAGACGGCCGCCAGGGCGTGCCCTTGCGCTCATGTCCCCCGGGCCGGCCATGCCGGCCCTCCTCCTTTACTTCGCTCCAGGACACGCCCTGCCGACCGTCTCCGGCACCGCTCGCTGCACGCGCACCACCACGGGTGGCAGCCGCGGACGTCGGGCGGCCGGATCGCGCAAGCGCAAGTAAAGGAGGAGGCCGGGCGCAGCCCGGCCGGGGGACATGGAGCGAGCCGGCTGCCCGGCGGCCGCGGCCCGCAGGGGCCTTGCACGCCAAGCGCAGGGCCGGCGGCTTACTCCTCGAGCAGCGAGCGCAGCATCCAGGCGGTCTGCTCGTGCACCGTCAGGCGCTGCGTCAGCAGGTCGGCGGTCGGCTCGTCGCCGGCGGCGTCGGCCAGCGGGAAGATGCTGCGCGCGGTGCGCGCCACGGCTTCGTGGCCTTCGACGAGGATCTTGACCATCTCCAGCGCCTTGGGCGGCGTGGTCGGCGCGTCGGGCACCGTGGCCAGGGCGCCGAACTGGGCGTACGAGCCCGGCGCGGGATGGCCCAGCGAGCGGATGCGCTCGGCGATCGGGTCGACCGCGTTCCACAGCTCCGTGTACTGGGTCATGAACATCGTGTGGAGCGTGTTGAACATCGGCCCCGTGACGTTCCAGTGGAAGTTGTGCGTGGTCAGGTACAGCGTGTACGTGTCGGCCAGCAGCTTGCTCAGGCCGCCGGCGATCGCGCCGCGGTCCTTGTCGTTGATGCCGATGTTGATTGCCGGCGCGCCGCCGGAGGCTTTCTTCTTCGCCATTCGCTCTCTCCTGAAGGGGTACGGTGTCCCTGCGGACTCTACCGAAGCCGCGTGACGGCGCGGATTCGGCCCGGTCAACACTCGGGAACTCTCAGGCGATCGGCCAGCGCCCGCTGGCCAGCACGGCCAATCCGAAGGCGACGATCGCACCGCCCAGGCCCTTGCGCAGCCGCTTCATCGTGTTCATCTCGTACTCCTTGCCGGGTCCGGAACTCCGGAGATGGCTTCAGCGTACGGGCCGCGGCGGCCGCGGGCCAGTTGATCGTCTCGAAGGCGGCGATAGCGCCGCCTCGGCTACAGCCGGAACAACTGCACCGAGCGCTTCAGCGTCTCGGTGCGCTGGTACAGCGCCTGCACCGCGCTGGCCGTCTGCTGCACGAGTTCGGCGTTCTCCTCGGTCATGCGGCCGAGTTCGCTGACCGCGCCGTTGACCTGCTCGATGCCCAGCGACTGCTCCTCGGCGGCGCGCGTGATCTGCTGGATCATCTCGCCCACGCGCTGCACCTCGCCGACGGTGCGGCCGATGGTGTCGTTGGCCTCGCCCATCTGGCGTGCGCCGTCGGCCACCTGCTCGACGGACGCCATGATGAGCCCGCGCACGTCCTGCGCCGCCTTGGCGCTGCGCTGGGCCAGCGCCCGCACTTCGGCGGCGACGACGGCAAAGCCGCGGCCCTGTTCGCCGGCACGCGCGGCCTCGACCGCGGCGTTGAGCGCCAGCAGGTTGGTCTGGAAGGCGATGCCCTCGATGATCTGGACGATCTCGGACACCTTGCGCGACGACTGCTCGACCGCCTGCATCGTGGCGCCGACACGCTCCATGGCCTGGCCGCCGTCAGTCGCGACGGTGGCCGTCTGCTCGCTCTGGCGCAGCACCTCGCCGGCGGTGGCCGCCGCCTGGCGCACGGTGCCGGCGATCTGCGCCATCGACGCCGCCGTCTTCTGCAGCGCGTCGTGCTGGGACTCGGTGCGCCGGGATAGGTCCTCGCTGCCCCGCGCGATGCCCGCGGTGGCGCCGGCGGTGCCGGCGACCTCCTGGCGCGCGTCGCTGATCGCTGCGCGCAGGTTGAGCTGGATCTGCATCAGCGCGCGTGTCAGCCCGCTCAGCGGGTGCGGGTGCGCGTGCTCGATCGAGGTCGTCAGGTCGCAGCCGGCCAGTTCCTGGGCGAAGCGCTCGGCCTGGTCGAGAGGGTGCTGGATGTGGCGGCGAAAGCCATAGGCTGCAACGGCGACGGCCGCCAGGCCGACGGCCACCGCCGCCGGCAGCGGCGCGACCGCGGCCACGCCCAGCGTCAGCGCGAGCTGGGCCGTCATCACCGTCGCCAGGCGCGTGGCCAGCGGCATGCGGTGCACACGCCCGGGCAGGTCGCGCCAGCCGACGTGGCGCACGCGCCCGGCGTGCAGACGGAAGGTGGGCCGGCCGGACTCGCGTTCTGCGGCGATCTTCGCGTACAGAGCCTCGGCGGCCAGGACCTCCTCGCGCGTGGGCTTCAGCCGCACCGAGAGATAGGCCACCGGCTTGCCGTCGTGCATCACCGGCGTGACGTTGGCGCGCACCCAGTAATGGTCGCCGTTGCGGCGCCGGTTCTTGACGATGCCGGTCCAGGGCCGGCCGCGGCCTATCGTCTGCCAGAGGTCCTTGAAAGCCTCGGGCGGCACGTCGGGGTGGCGGATCAGGTTGTGCGGCTGGCCCATCAGCTCGTCGTAGGCGTAGCCGCTGACTTCGACGAACGTGCTGTTGCAGTGCGTGATGCGGCCCTGGGGGTCGGTCGTCGAAACGATCAACGCATCGGCCGGGTAGTCGTATTCCTTCTGCGTGACGGGCAGGTTGACGCGCATGGCGGACGGTCCTCTCTGATGTTTTGGGACGAACGCGGCTCATGGCGCCGCCGCGAGGCGTCTGGTTCTCTCGAGGACTGTAGGAGCGCGGCTGCACCGCCGTCGTGTCAAAAGGGACGCGACGACGCGGCAAATCGGCGGAATTCACGCAAAGTGCGCCACCGTGCAGCGCACCCGGACGCTCAGGCGGTCAGCCGCTTGACTCCGGGCAAGGCGCAGGCATAGATCGCGTTGCGCAGCGCGGCGATGGCCTCGTAGCGCGTGAAGGTGCGGCGCCAGACCAGCACCACACGACGCGTGGGCACCGGCTCGGTGAACGGGATGTAGGCCACGTGCCGGTCGGGCTCGGCCGGCAGCGACAGCTGCGGCACGACGGTGACGCCCATGCCGGCGGCGACCATGTACTTGATCGTCTCCAGCGACGAGCCCTCGAAGCTCTTGCGGATGCCTTCGGCGTCGCTCGAGAACCGTGCGTACTCCGGGCAGACCTCGAGCACGTGGTCGCGAAAGCAGTGGCCCGTGCCCAGCAGCAGCATGGTCTCGGTCTTCAGCTCCTCGGCGCTGACGCTCTCGCGTGCGGCCAGCGGGTGGCTGCGCGGCACCGCGGCAAGAAACGGCTCGTCGTACAGCGGCGCCACCGCCATGCCGGTGTCCGGGAAGGGCTCGGCCATGATCGCGCAGTCGAGTTCGCCGGTGCGCAGCGACTCCAGCAGCTTGGCGGTGAAGTTCTCCTGGATCATCAGCGGCATCTGCGGCACGTGCTCGATCGCGCTGCGCACCAGGTCGGGCAGCAGGTACGGCCCGATCGTGTAGATGACGCCCATGCGCAGCGGGCCCGAGACCGGGTCCTTGCCGCGTTTGGCGATCTCGCGGATCGATTGCGCCTGCTCGATGACCTGCTGCGCCTGGCGCACGATCTCCTCGCCCAGCGGCGTGACGCTGACCTCGCTGGCACCACGCTCGAAGAGCTTGACGTCGAGCTCCTCCTCGAGCTTCTTGATCGCGACGCTGAGCGTCGGCTGCGACACGAAGCAGGCCTCGGCGGCGCGGCCGAAGTGGCGTTCACGCGCCACCGCGACGATGTACTTGAGCTCGGTGAGGGTCATGGCGCGATTGTCGCGCGAGCCCGCCCAGGCCTGACGTCATGCGAAATATGCATGCAAAACCAGGGTCGGAGCGGATCCCGCGCCGCGGCGCGCGGCCTACAGTCCCGCACACCGCGCGCTCCGGTCCACGAGACCGCCGCCCGCCCGCCCTCTCCCACCAGGAAGAACCGATGCCGCAACCGCTTTCCTTCGTCCACCCGACACCGCACAGCCCCTGGGGCACCTACCTCGCCCAGGTCGACCGCGTCGTGCCCTACCTGGGCCACCTCGCGCGCTGGGTCGAGACGCTCAAGCGCCCCAAGCGCGCGCTGATCGTCGACATCCCGATCGAGATGGACGACGGCCGCATCGAGCACTTCGAGGGCTACCGCGTGCAGCACAACATGTCGCGCGGCCCGGGCAAGGGCGGCGTGCGCTACCACCCCGACGTCACGCTCGAGGAGGTGATGGCGCTGTCGGCGTGGATGAGCATCAAGAACGCCGCCGTCAACCTGCCCTACGGCGGCGCCAAGGGCGGCATCCGCGTCGACCCGAAGCAGCTCACGCACAAGGAGCTGGAGCGCATGACGCGGCGCTACACCAGCGAGATCGGGCTGATCATCGGCCCGCAGCAGGACATCCCGGCGCCGGACGTGAACACCAACCCGCAGATCATGGCGTGGATGATGGACACCTACTCGATGAACGTCGGCGCCACCGCCACCGGCGTCGTCACCGGCAAGCCGATCCACCTCGGCGGCTCGCTGGGCCGCGTGAAGGCCACCGGCCGCGGCGTCTTCGTCACCGGACGCGAAGCGGCACGCCGCCTCGGGCTGGACCTCGACGGCGCGCGCGTCGCGGTGCAGGGCTTCGGCAACGTCGGCTCGTCGGCGGCCGAACTCTTCGGCCAGGCCGGCAGCAAGCTGGTGGCGGTGCAGGACCACTCGGGCACGATCTTCAACGGCGACGGCCTGGACATCGCCGCGCTGACCCAGCACGTGCGCCAGAGCGGCGGCGTCGCCGGCTTCAGCGGCGCCGAGGTGATGGCGGCCGAGGACTTCTGGGACGTCGATTGCGACATCCTCGTGCCGGCGGCGCTGGAAGGCCAGATCACGGTGGCACGCGCGCTGCGCCTGAAGGCGCGCATCGTGCTGGAAGGCGCCAACGGCCCGACCCTGCCCGACGCCGACGACACGCTCGCCGAACGCGGCGTGCTGGTCGTGCCCGACGTCATCTGCAACGCCGGCGGCGTGACCGTCAGCTACTTCGAGTGGGTGCAGGACTTCAGCTCGTTCTTCTGGACCGAAGACGAGATCAACGTGCGCCTGGACAAGATCATGATCGGCGCCTTGAAGCGCATCTGGGACACCGCCGACCGCCACGGCATCACGCTGCGCACCGCCACCTTCGCGGTGGCATGCGAGCGCATCCTGATGGCCCGTGAGGAACGTGGCCTGTATCCCTGAGGTCAGCGAGCGCGGTAAAGCACCCGACCGCTGGCGATCAAGCTTCCCGCCACGGCCCGGCTCTGCCGGGCCGTCGGCGGACGGCCCCCCTGGGGGGTAGCGAGCGTCAGCGAGCTTGGGGGCCCTCAGGTTCTCTGAGGAAGATCTCGACACGGCGGTTCTTGGCGCGGCCGGCGTCGCTGCTGTTGTCGGCCACCGGCTCGCGCGAGCCGCGGCCGGCGATCTCGAGGCGGGCGGCGGGCACGCCGCGGTCTTCGAGGTAGTCGCGCACGGTGCGGGCGCGGGCCAGCGACAGCGGGTCGTTGATCGCGTCGTTGCCGGTGCTGTCGGTGTGGCCGACGATGCGCACGTGCATCGTCTGGTCCAGCCCCTTGGCGAACTGGTCGAGCACCGGGCGCAGCGAAGGCTGCAGGTCGGCGCGGCCGATGGCGAAGGACAGGTCGCTGGGCACGTTGACCTTCAGCTGGTTGTCGGGCGTGCGCGCCACGTCGATGCCGGTGCCCGCGGTGGCCTGCTCCATCGCGCGGCGCTTGTCTTCCATGCGCTTGGACCACAGGTTGCCGCCGACCGCGCCGACGACGCCGCCCACCACCGCCCCGGTGCCGGCCTTGCCGCCGGTGGCCTTGCTGATGACGGCCCCGCCCAGCGCGCCGATCGCGGCGCCGGCCGCCGTGCCCTTGGTGCGTTCGTCCATGGTCTCGCAGCCGGCCAGCACGGCGACGGCGGCGACAAGTGCCGCGATGCGAACACCTCGTGAGTCCATACGTCTTCTCCTCGTTCTTGCGTCACGACAGGACCCGCGCGTGCGGGATGCACCGTTGAGGGTCTTGGGTCCTTAGGATCTTAGGTTCCGATTCGAGACCCCGGTAAACAAGCGTATACCGATGAAACGCCGCACCGCCCTGCTCGGCCTGAGCGCCCTGGCCGCCGCCCTCCACGCGCACGCGGGCGACGCCTGGCCGACGCGGCCCGTGCACCTGGTCGTGCCGACCGGGCCGGGCAGTTCGCTGGACCTGATCGCCCGCCTGCTCGGCGAACGCCTGGCGGCACGCTGGGGCCAGCCGGTCGTCGTCGACAACAAACCCGGCGCCGGCGGCCTGCTGGGCGTCGATGCGGCCGCCAAGGCGCGCGACGGCCACAGCTTCGTGCTCGGCTTCAACGGCCCGGTGGCGTTCGCGCCCTTCCTGTACCGGCGCATGCCTTACGACCCGGCCCGCGACCTGCTGCCGATCGTGATGACGACCTCGCAGCCCAACGTGCTGGCCGTCAACACCGCACGTGTGCCGGCACGCACGGTGGCCGAGTTCGTCGCCTGGGCGCGCACGCGGCGCGACGGCATCGCCTACTCGTCGCTGGGCAACGGCAGCTCGGCGCACCTGACGATGGAACTGTTCCTGCACGAGGCGGGCATCGCCGGCGTGCACGTGCCCTACAACGGCTCGCCGCCGGCGGCGATGGCCGTGGCCCAGGGCGAGGCCGACGCGACCTTCATGGTCGCGCCGGCGCTGCTGCCGCATGTGCGCGCCAGGCGCGTGCACCTGCTGGCCGTCACCAGCACCGAACGCCTGCATTCGCTGCCCGAACTGCCGACGATGGCCGAGGCCGGCTACCCGGCGGTGCAGTCGCTGGCCTGGAACGGATTGCTGGCGCCGGCGGGTACGCCCGAGGCGGTGATCGCCCGCATCAACGCCGACGTCAACGCCGTGCTGCACGAGCCCGGGGTGCGCCAGGCGCTCGACGCGCAGGGCCTCGCGCCGGTGGGCGGCAGCGCCGCCGACTTCCGACGTACGATCGACGCCGACATCAAGCGCTGGGGCCCGGTGATCACGCGCCTGGGCGTCCGGCTCGACTGAACCCCCCGCTCAACCCGACCCATGACGACCCCGACGCTGTCCTACGACGTCACCGACGCCGACTTCGAAACCGCCGTCCTCGACCGCTCGCTCGACGTGCCGGTGCTGCTGGACTGCTGGGCGCCGTGGTGCGGCCCCTGCCGCTCGCTCGGCCCCATCCTCGAGAAGCTGGTGCAGGCCTACGGCGGCCGCTTCGTGCTGGCCAAGCTGAACACCGACGAGTCGCCGCAGGTCGCGCAGGCGATGGGCATCCGCAGCATCCCGCAGGTGACGCTGTTCGCCGGCGGCCGGCCGGTCGACCAGTTCATGGGCGCGCTGCCCGAAGGCCAGATCCGCGCCTTCCTCGACCGCCACCTCGGCCCGGCCGACGAGCAGCCCGAGCAAGAGCCGCAATGGGGCCCGCTGGACGAAGCCGAGGCCCTGCTCGGCGAAGGCGCGCTGGCCGAAGCCCAGGCGCTGCTGGAGGCGATCCCCGAAGCCGAACGCGACGAGCGCCACGCGAAGCTGGTCAAGCGCCTGGCGCTGGCCTCGCAGGCGCCCGAAGGCGACCCGGCGGCGCTGGCGGCGCGCATCGCCGCCAACCCGAAGGACTTCGACGCGCGTTTCGCGCTCGCCGCGCTGCACGCCCACCGCGGCGACTTCGCCGCGGCCTTCGAGCAGTTGCTGGACATCGTGCTGCGCGACAAGGCCGAGTGGCGCGAGAAGGCGCGTGTGCAGATGGTCGAGTGGTTCGAGGTCTGCCCCGATCCCGGGGTCGTCAGCCACGGCCGGCGCTACCTCGGCATGTACCTGAACTGAGTTGCCCGGGAGGCCGCGAGGCCTCCCGCGCTCAGTGGCCCAGGCCGGCCAGCAGCTCGGCGTTGCCGCCGGCGGCGGCGGTGTTCACCGTCAGCGTCTGCTCGGCGCAGAAGCGGTACAGGTAGTGCGGGCCGCCGGCCTTGGGGCCGGTGCCCGACATCCCTTCGCCACCGAAAGGCTGCGCGCCGACGACCGCGCCGATGATGTTGCGGTTGACGTAGACGTTGCCGATGCGCGCCAGCTGCGCGATGCGCTCGGCTCGGCTGTCGATGCGTGTCTGCACGCCCAGCGTCAGCCCGTAGCCCAGCGCATTGATGCGCGCGACGAGCTGCTCGACGTCGCCGCTCCAGCGCAGCAGATGCAGCACCGGGCCGAAGATCTCCTCGCGCAGGTCCTCGACGGCGCCGATCTCGAAAGCCACCGGCGCCACCAGGCGCGGCACTGCCGGCGCCGCCGGCGCCGGCGTCTCGCCGACGAGGCGCGCTTCGGCCCGCAGACGGGCGACGTGGCGCTCCAGATTCGCGAACGCCTCGTCGTCGATGACCGGGCCGACGTCGGTGGACAGCAGCGCCGGGTCACCCAGCGACAGCTCGCGCATCGCGCCGGCGAGCATCGTGAACACGCCGTCGGCGACGCTCTCGTGCACCGCCAGCAGGCGCAGCGCCGAGCAGCGCTGGCCGGCCGAGCGGAAGGCGCTCTGCACGACCGCGTCGACCACCTGCTCGGGCAGCGCGGTGCTGTCGACGATCATCGCGTTCAGGCCGCCGGTCTCGGCGATCAGCGGCACGATCGCGCCGTCCTTGGCCGCCAGCGTGCGGTTGATCAGCCGCGCGACCTGGGTGCTGCCGGTGAAGCAGACGCCGGCGGTGCGCGCGTCGGCCACCAGCGCGGCGCCGACGGTCTCGCCGGGGCCGTGCAGCAGCACCAGCGCGTCTTCCGGCACGCCGGCCTCGTGCAGCAGCGCGACGAAACGCTCGGCCACCGCCGGCGTCTGCTCGGCCGGCTTGGCGGCGACGGTGTTGCCGGCGACCAGCGCGGCCACCACCTGGCCGGCGAAGATCGCCAGCGGGAAGTTCCACGGGCTGATGCAGACGAAGACGCCGCGGCCGTGCAGGCGCAGCGTGTTGCGCTCGCCGGTCGGGCCGGGCAGCCGCTGCTCGCCCAGGCGCGCCTCGGCCTGCTCGGCGTAGTAGCGGCAGAAGTCGGCGGCCTCGCGCACCTCGGAAACGGCGTCGCCCAGCGTCTTGTGCGCTTCCTTGACGAGCAGGCCGCAGTACTCGGGCAGGCGCGCTTCGAGCAGGTCGGCGGCACGGCGCAGCGCGCCGGCACGCTCGGCCAGCGGGCGCGCGCTCCAGGCGCCGAAGCCGGCGGCCAGGCGCGCCATCGCGGCGGCGCTGTCTTCGGGGCGCGCTTCGGTGACGGCGGGCACGCGCGTCGCGGCGACGGCGGCCAGCAGCGGCGCACGCATCGCCTCGCAGGCCAGGTCGGCGCCGGCGGAGTTGGGCCGCGTCGGGCCGTACAGCGCCGCCGGCAGCGGCAGGCCGGACTCCGCCGTGGGCGCCAGCGGCGAGGCCAGCAGCTCCGTGGGCGCCAGCGGCGAGGCCAGCAGCTCCGCGGGCGCCACCGCCGGGTCGGCGAGCTGGTGCACGAAGGACGAGTTGGCGCCGTTCTCCAGCAGCCGGCGCACCAGGTAGGCCAGCAGGTCGCGGTGTTCGCCGACCGGGGCGTAGACGCGGCAGGCGATGCTGCCGTCCTTCAGCACCTCGCGGTACACGCCCTCGCCCATGCCGTGCAGGCGCTGCATCTCGAAGGGCACGCCGGCGGCCCGCGCCATCTGCAGGATCGCGGCGATGGTGCCGGCGTTGTGCGAGGCGAACTGCGGGAACAGCACGTCGGCGTGGCCCAGCATCGCGCGCGCGCAGGCCAGGTAGGAGACGTCGGTGTGGTGCTTGTGCGTGAACACCGGGTAGGCCGGCAGGCCCAGTTCCTGGGCGCGTTTGGCCTCGCCGTCCCAGTAGGCGCCCTTGACCAGGCGGACCATGAAGCGCAGGCCGTGGCGGCGGGCGATCGCGGCGACCTCGTCGATGACCGCCAGCGCGCGCGTCTGGTAGGCCTGCATCGCCAGGCCGAAGCCCTGCCACTGCGGGAAGGCGGCGGCGATGCGCTCGGCGATGGCGTCGAAGACGTCCAGCGACAGCTCCAGGCGATCGACCTCCTCGGCGTCGATCGTCAGGTTCAGGTTGGCGGCGGCGGCGCGTTCGACCAGCGTCCAGACGCGCGGCAGCAGGGTCTCGAAGACGCGGTCGCGCTGCGCGTCCTCGTAGCGCGAGAACAGCGCCGACAGCTTGATCGAGATGCCGTCGCCTTCCATCGGCGGCAGCGGCCCGCGTTCGGCACGACCGGAGGCGATGGCGGCGATCGCGTTCTCGTAGCTGGCGAGGTAGCGCTCGGCGTCGGCTTCGGTGCGTGCGCCCTCGCCCAGCATGTCGTAGCTGAAACGCAGCACAGGCTGCGCCTTGCGCTGCGCCGCGGCTTCCTTCATCGCCTCGTCGATGCTGCGGCCGAGCACGAACTGGCGGCCCAGCAGCTGGATCGCACGCACGGTGGCGGCGACGACGGTGCGCGCCCCCAGGCGCTGCAGCAGGCCGGCGGGCTGTTCGGCGCCGGGCAGGAACTTCTTGGACAGCGCGATGGCGCTGGCCGACAGGCTGGCCAGCATCTTGTGCGGGCCGTCGTCGCCCGTGCCGTCGAAGTCGGCGCGGCCGAGCTGGTCGGCGGTCAGCGCGACGGCGGTCTCGGCGTCGGGCACGCGCAGCAGCGCTTCGGCCAGACGCATCAGCGCCAGGCCTTCGGCGCTGGAGATCGGGTACTCGCGCAGCAGCGACTCCATCGCCCAGAACGGCGCCGGGTGGGCGCGCACCTGCTCGACCCAGGGCGTGGCGGTCTCGATCACACGCGGCCAGTCGAGCGCGCCCTGCAGCGACGCCATGGCGGCGGCAATCGCCTCGGACTCGGGGCGGTACGGGAACGGCAGGCGTTCACGCGGCGGCGGGACGGGCATGGGCACACTCCTGGGCGACAAACGGGCGCAGTGTGGGGCGCGCCCCACCGCATCCGATTCGGAATGAGGCCGGTTTGACCGAGAATCCCACGGATGGACGACGCCACCGCCGAGCAGGGCCTTCGATCCGGCCCCCGTGAACTGGACAAGATCGACCGCCGCATCCTGCGCGTATTGCAGGCCGACGGGCGCATCAGCAACCTCAAGCTCGCCGAGGAGGTGCATTTGTCGCCGACCGCGGTGCTCGAACGCGTCAAGCGCCTCACGCGCGACGGCTACATCGTCGGCTACGAGGCGCGGCTGGACCCGACCAAACTCGGCGCCGGGCTGCTGGTCTTCGTCGAGATCCTGCTCGACCGCACGGTGCACGACGTGATGGACACCTTCAAGGCGGCGGTGCAGGTGCGCCCCGAGATCCTGGAAGCGCACCTCGTCGCCGGCGGCTTCGACTACCTGCTGAAGACCCGCGTCGCCGACATGGCGGCCTACCGCGAGTTCATCGGCACGGTGATCTGGACGCTGCCCGGCGTGCGCGAGACCCGCACCTACGCGGTGATGGAAGAGGTCAAGAACAGCGCCCGCATCCCGGTCTGAACACGGCCGGCGGCCTGCACCCCGGCCGAATCGCTGAAATCGAGAACGACACCACGGCCTGCACCCTGCAGCCGGGTGACTCCCATGCCGATTCACCAAAAACGATGGTTAGATCGGCGCCGGCCGCTCGTGCGGCACGACGACATCGGGAACGACAGGGAGTACGAATGTTCTCGAACACCGACCACTCGGGCCGCGCCGGCCCGACGACCAGCTTCGCGCCTTCCGGCCTGGGCGAGCTGCCTCTTGATGCGCCGCTGCCCAGCCCCGCCGATGCGGCCGAGCGGCGGCGCCTGGCGCTGGTCGAAGGCGCGGCGATCACCGCGCTCGTGACCGCGCTGGCGCTCGAGCTCGGCGTCGCGCTGGGGCTGTACTAGATCGGGCGCCTTCAGCGGCGGCCGAAGATCGCCGTGCCGATGCGCACCAGCGTCGCGCCCTCGGCGACGGCGGCCTCGAGGTCGGCGCTCATGCCCATCGACAAGGTGTCCAGCGCCAGGCCGTCGGCATTCAGCGTGTCGAGCATCGTGCGCAGCCGCGCCAGCGGCAGGCGCTGCGCCGCCGGGTCCTCGGCGGGCTCGGGGATGGCCATCAGACCACGCAGCCGCACCCGGTCGGCCGGCAGCGCGGCGACGGCGTGCGCCAGCGACGGCAGCTCCTCGGGCGCGCAGCCGCTCTTGGAGGCCTCGCCGCTGACGTTGACCTGCAGGCACAGCTGCAGCGGCGGCAGCCAGGCCGGGCGCTGCTCGGCCAGGCGCTGGGCGATCTTCAGCCGGTCGACCGAGTGCACCCAGTCGAAGGCCTCGGCCACCGGGCGCGTCTTGTTGCTCTGCAGCGGGCCGATCAGGTGCCATTCGAGCTGCGGGCGCAGGTCGGCGAGTTCGGCGATCTTGGCCAGCGCCTCCTGCACGTAGTTCTCGCCGAAGGCACGCTGTCCGGCGGCGTGCGCGGCGCGCACGTCGGCGGCGGGAAAGGTCTTGGACACCGCCAGCAGCGTGACGCTTTGCGCGTCACGGCCGGCCGCATTCGCGGCTGCGGCGATACGCCGCTTCACTTCTTGCAGGTTGCTTCCGATGCTGCCCATAATCTTTCGATCACTGGGCGAAGGTGCCCTTGCACTCCCGTCATGGACATCACCCAGCTGCTCGCATTCTCGGTCAAGAACAAGGCCTCGGACCTGCACCTGTCGGCTGGGCTGCCGCCGATGATCCGCGTGCACGGCGATGTGCGTCGAATCAATGTCGAACCGCTGGACCACAAGATGGTCCACGCGATGGTCTACGACATCATGAACGACGCCCAGCGCAAGCACTACGAGGACACGCTGGAGTGCGACTTCAGCTTCGAGATCCAGGGCCTGGCGCGTTTCCGCGTCAACGCGTTCAACCAGAACCGCGGCGCCGGCGCGGTGTTCCGCACGATCCCGAGCAAGATCCTGACGCTGGAGCAGCTGGGCACGCCCAAGGTCTTTGCCGACCTGGCCTTGAAGCCGCGTGGCCTGGTGCTGGTCACCGGCCCCACCGGCTCGGGCAAGAGCACGACGCTGGCGGCGATGGTCAACCACCTCAACGAGAACGAGTACGGCCACGTGCTCACCGTCGAGGACCCGATCGAGTTCGTGCACGAGAGCAAGAAGTGCCTGGTCAACCAGCGCGAGGTCGGCCCGCACACGCTGTCCTTTGCCAACGCGCTGCGTTCGGCGCTGCGCGAGGACCCGGACGCGGTGCTGGTCGGCGAAATGCGCGACCTGGAGACGATCCGCCTGGCGCTGACCGCCGCCGAGACCGGCCACCTCGTGTTCGGCACGCTGCACACCTCGAGCGCCGCCAAGACCATCGACCGCGTCGTCGACGTCTTCCCGGCGGCCGAGAAGGAGATGGTGCGCGCGATGCTGTCGGAGTCGCTGGTCGCGGTGATCTCGCAGACGCTGTGCAAGCTCAAGGACGGCTCGGGGCGCGTGGCCGCGCACGAGATCATGATCGCCACCTCGGCGATCAAGAACCTGATCCGCGAGAACAAGATCGCCCAGATGTACTCGTCGATCCAGACCGGCCAGAGCCTGGGCATGCAGACGCTGGACCAGAACCTCGCCGACCTGGTGCGCCGCAACGTCATCACGCCGGCCGAGGCGCGGGGCAAGGCGAAGATTCCCGAGAACTTCCCCGGGTGACGATGGCCCCCCCCCGTAGCGCCTTCGGCGCGCCCCCCCGGGGGGGCGACGCCAGCGGCCGGGCAAAGCCAGTCCGCGGCGTCTGCTTGATAGGCCGTCGGTTCGCCACCCTCTGCACGCCTGCGCTGGGCCGGGAACGCGCATGAGCGACGCCGCTTCGTGGGCGCAGCGTGCGGCGCAGGTCGGGGCGCTGCCGTTCGACGCGGACGAAGGGCTGCGGCGGCTGGCGGCGCTGTGGGCGGGCGGGCGGCGGCCGTTCGACGAGGCGTCGATGGCGCGGCTGGCGCCGTATCTCGTGTTCGTGCGTGTCGGCGCCGGCCAGCGGCTGATCGTCCAGGACGAGCCGGGCGAGTTCATGATCGTGGTGCTCGAGGGCGTGGTCGTCGTCGAGCGCCAGGGCGGCAGCGCCGCGACGCGGCTGGCCGAGATCCGCCCGGGCGACGTGCTCGGCGAGATGTCGCTGCTGGACGCCGGCCCGCGGCTGTCGGACTGCCGCAGCACCGAGCCCTGCGTGCTCGCGGTGCTCGAGACCACGCAGCTGCTGGCGCTGATGAACACCGACGCGCCGCTGGCACTGATGCTGCTGGCAGCGCTGGCCAGGCGGCTGTCGCTGCGGCTGCGCCAGACCAGCACGCGGCTGTCGGCACTGCTCGGCGACGCCTGAACGCACAGGGAGAACACCAGATGGAACGCGACCAGGCCTCGAAATTCGTCAACGACCTGCTGCGGCTGATGGTCACGCGCAGCGGCTCGGACCTCTTTCTCACCGCCGACTTCCCGCCGGCGATCAAGGTCGACGGCAAGGTGACCAAGGTCTCGCCGCAGCCGCTGACCGGCCAGCACACGCTGCAGCTGGCGCGCGCGGTGATGAACGACAAGCAGGCCGCCGAGTTCGAGCGCACCAAGGAGTGCAACTTCGCGATCAGCCCGCTGGGCGTGGGGCGCTTTCGCGTCAACGCCTTCATGCAGCAGGGCCAGGTCGGGCTGGTGCTGCGCACGATCCCGCAGACGCTGCCGACGATCGACTCGCTGGGTCTGCCCGGCGTGCTCAAGGAGATCGCGATGACCAAGCGCGGGCTGGTCATCTTCGTCGGCGCCACCGGCTCGGGCAAGAGCACCTCGCTGGCGGCGATGGTCGACTGGCGCAACGAACACTCCTACGGCCACATCATCACCGTCGAGGACCCGATCGAGTTCGTGCATCCGCACAAGAACTGCATCGTCACGCAGCGCGAGGTGGGCGTGGACACCGACGGCTGGGAGCAGGCGCTGAAGAACACGCTGCGCCAGGCGCCCGACGTGATCCTGATGGGCGAGATCCGCGACCGCGAGACGATGGAGCACGCGGTGGCGTTCTCCGAGACCGGCCACCTGTGCATGGCCACGCTGCACGCCAACAGCGCCAACCAGGCGCTGGACCGGATCATCAACTTCTTCCCCGAGGAGCGCCGCGGCCAGCTGCTGATGGACCTGTCGCTGAACCTGAAGGCGCTGGTCAGCCAGCGCCTGCTGCCACGCGAGCAGGGGCGCGGCCGCATCGCGGCGGTGGAGATCATGCTCAACACGCCGCTGGTCTCGGACATGATCTTCAAGGGCGAGATCGGCGAGATCAAGGAGCTGATGAAACGCTCGCGCGAGCTCGGCATGCAGACCTTCGACCAGTCGCTGTTCGACCTCTACGAAGCCGGCGCCGTGGGCTACGAGGACGCGCTGCGCAACGCCGATTCGGTCAACGACCTGCGCCTGCAGATCAAGCTCAACAGCCAGCGCGCACGCAGCCGCGACCTCGCCGCCGGCACGGAGAACATGCGCGTCATCTGACGCGGCGCGCCCGGGCGGCAGAATCGGCGTCCCCCACCGCCGAAAGCCGCCCGCCGATGAGCAAGACCTACGACACCATCCCGCCCCGCGCCGTCGCCTTCATCGGCCTGGGCGTCATGGGCTACCCGATGGCCGGGCACCTGGCCCGCGCCGGGCACCGCGTCAGCGTCTACAACCGCAGCGCGGCCAAGGCCCAGGCCTGGGTCGCCGAACACGGCGGGGCCAGCGCGCCGACGCCGGCGGCCGCGGCCGCCGGCGCCGAGCTCGTCTTCTGCTGCGTCGGCAACGACGACGACCTGCGCGCGGTGACGCTGGGCGAGGCCGGCGCTTTCGCCGGCATGGCGCCGGGTGCGATCTTCGTGGACCACACCACGGCCTCGGCCGAAGTCGCGCGCGAGCTGCACGCCACGGCGGCCGCGCGCGGCCTGCCCTTCGTCGACGCCCCGGTCTCCGGCGGCCAGGCCGGCGCCGTCAACGGCGTGCTGACCGTGATGTGCGGCGGCGACGAGGCGCCGTTCGAGGCGATGAAGCCGGTGGCGATGGCCTTCGCGCGCGCCGTCACGCGCATCGGCGACAGCGGCGCCGGCCAGCTCGCGAAGATGGTCAACCAGATCGCCATCGCCGGCCTGGTGCAGGGCCTGGCCGAAGCGATCGCCTTCGGTCAGCACGCCGGGCTGGACATGCCGCGGGTGCTCGACGTCATCGGCAAGGGCGCGGCACAGAGCTGGCAGATGGACAACCGCGGCAAGACGATGGTCGAAGGGAAGTTCGACTTCGGCTTCGCCGTCGACTGGATGCGCAAGGACCTCGGCCTGGTGCTCGACGAGGGGCGCCGCAACGGCGCGCGCCTGCCGGTGACGGCGCTGGTCGACCAGTTCTACGCCGAGCTGCAGGCGCTGGGCGGGCAACGCTGGGACACGTCCAGCCTGATCAAGCGCCTGCGCTGAAAACGGGCGGCGCCGCCGCCCGCGCGCTCAGCGCGCGCCGGACGCCGGCTGGGCGGGCTGCGTCGCACGCTGCAGGTTGGCCAGTTCGCTCTCGCTGATCACCTCGAACACGCGCACGACCTTGTGCACGCCGGAGACCGAACGTGCCAGGTCGGCGGCACGCGTGGCCTCGCGCTCGGTCACACGGCCCATCAGGTAGACGATCGCACGCTCGGTGACGACCTTGATCGACGGCGCCTGCAGGTCCTTGGCGTCGACGAAGGTCGCCTTCACCTTGCTGGTGATGATCGAGTCGGTCGAACGCGAGCCCAGCGAGCTGCTGCCGGCGACGGCCAGTTCGTTGGCGACGCTGCGCACGTTCTCCACCCGCTGGACGGCGCGCTCGACACGCTGGCGGTCGTCCTCGGACGGCACCTCGCCGGTCAGCAGCACCATGCGGTTGTAGCTGGTGATGTTGACGTGGCCCAGCGTCGCCAGGTCTCGCACGGCGGCGGCGGCCTTGAGTTCGATGCCCTGGTCCTCGACCTGCGCACCCGAGGTGCGGCGGTCGATGACCATCATGCTGCCGCCGACCATCGCACCGCCGACGATCAGCGGCGCGCAGGCCGAAAGCGCCGCTGCGGCTGCCGCAGCGGCCAGGGCCAGCGCCAGCGGGCGCATCACGAGTCGGGTGTTCACGGTTCCTGTTCTCCCATCAGTTGGAGGTCGATCGCGTCGCACAGGCAGTGCAGCACGAGCAGCTGGAGCTCCAGCGCGCGGCCGCCGCGGGCGTGCGGGATCGCGACCTTGACGTCGGTTTCGGCGAGTTGTGCGGCGACGGCCGCAGCCGCCGCTCCGGTGCCGGCGCTCATGCCGGCCACCGTCATGTCCTTGTCGTGCGCCGCGGCGATCGCCGCGCGCGCCAGGCGGCCGTCGCCATCGGCGGGCTCGATCCAGAACAGCACGTCACCCGGGTGGCCCAGCGCCAGGATCAGCTGCTCGGCGTCGGCGCCCAGCACCATCGCCGGCAGCGGCGGGCGCTCGCGCTCGTAGCCGCCGACCAGGCGCTGCGCGAAGTGCAGCGCCAGCGCCGAGGCGGTGCCGCCACCGCCGATCATCAGCTTGCCGCCGGAGGTGATGGCCCCGATCAGGGCGCCGCAGGCCTCGGCGATCGGGCGCGAGAGCGCCTCGGCGGTCTGGTACTTCAGGTCGGCGCTGTCGAAGAACTGCTGCTGGATTCGCGGCTCGAGCATAGGCGGCGGATGATAAGGCCCGGGGTTTTCACGACCCCGCCATCGGCGGGCTCAAGCGGCGTCGAAGGCCGCCTGAAGCCACTCAACGCGCCCGTCGTCGATGCAGACGACATCGAAGCGGCACGGCGGCAGCACGCGCCAGCGCTGCAGGTAGTGCCGGGCGGCGTAGACGATGCGCGAGCGCTTGGTCGCGCCGACGCTGGCCGCGGCGCCGCCGAAGCCGCCGCCGCGGCGCGAGCGCACCTCGACGAAGACCAACGTGCCGTCGGCGTCGCGCAGGATCAGGTCGACTTCGCCGCCGCGCGCGTGCGGGCCGCGCGCGACCCGATAATTGCGCTCCAGCAGCGTCAGGCCGCGTGCTTGCAGCCAGGCCAGCGCCCGAGACTCGGCGGCATCGCCGAGCGCCTTCGTCCCCTGCCCCGCCGCGCCCTTGAACATCACGCCCTCCGCGCTGCTCGCCGCGGCCACCGCCGCCGCCGGCAGCCAGCAGTTCCCGCCCGGCGCACTCTACGTCGTCGCCACGCCGATCGGCAATCTCGCCGACCTCACGCTGCGCGCGGTGCACGTGCTCGACCGCGCCGACGCCGTGGCCTGCGAGGACACACGCGTCGGCGCACAGCTGCTGCGCCACCTGGGGCTGGACAAGCCGCTCATCGCGCTGCACGCCCACAACGAACAGGGCGCCAGCGCCGCGGTGCTCACGCGGCTGGCCGCGGGCGAGTCGGTGGCCTACGTCAGCGACGCCGGCACGCCGGCGGTCAGCGACCCCGGTGCGGTGCTGGTGGCGCAGGCCGCCGCGGCCGGCCACCGGGTGATCCCGATCCCGGGCGCGAGCAGCGCCGTGGCCGCGCTCAGCGTCGCCGGCGACACCGTCGGCGCGGGCTTCCGTTTCGTCGGTTTCCTGCCCTCGCGCGGCGGCGAACGCCGCGACGCGCTCGCCGCCTGCCTGGGCGAGCGTTCGACCCAGGTGCTGTTCGAGGCCCCGCACCGCATCGAGGCGCTGGGCGCGGCGCTGGCCGAGGCCGCGCCCGAGCGCCGCGTGACGCTGTGCCGCGAACTGACCAAGCAGTTCGAGACCGTGGCGACGATGGCTGCCGCCGAGCTTCCAGGCTGGCTGGCCGCCGATGCGAACCGGGTGCGCGGGGAGTTCGTGCTGGTGCTGCACGCGCTGCCCGCGGTGGCGGCCGAAGGGCTGTCGCCGCTGGCATTGCAGACCCTGGAGGTGCTGCTGCGCGAGCTGCCGCTGAAGCAGGCCGTCGCGCTGGCCGCCGAGATCAGCGGCGCAGCACGCAACGCGCTGTACCAGGAGGCCCTGGCGCGGCGCGGCTGAGCGCGGCGCCCGGCGCCCGGCGCCACCTCGCCGGCACGGGCACGAGCCGACTCCTACAATCTGCGCCCCACCCGGAGGCGCCGATGATCACCCGCGAACCCACCCTCGAACGCCTGGCGATCGCGCAGTCGTCGCTGCTCGAACCCGCCGGCATCGGCGAGGCACAGCTCGCGCGGGCGCTGGCGACGATCGCCGAACACCGTGTCGACGACGCCGACCTGTACTTCCAGAGCACGCGCCACGAGGGCTGGAGCCTGGAGGAAGGCATCGTCAAGGGCGGCAGCTTCAGCATCGACCAGGGCGTCGGCGTGCGCGCCGTCGCCGGCGAGAAGACGGCTTTCGCCTACAGCGACGACCTGTGCGAAGCCGCGCTGCTGGATGCCGCGCGCACCGTGCGCACGATCGCCGCCGCAGGCCAGAACAAACGCGTCAAGCTGGCGCGTGCACCGCGCATCGCCGCCAGCCGCGCGCTGTACGCGCCGATGGACCCGATCGCGACGCTGGACAGCACGCAGAAGGTGGCGCTGCTCGAACGCGTCGAGAAGCTCGCCCGCGCCAAGGACCCGCGCATCGTCCAGGTGATGGCCGGGCTGGCGGCCGAGTACGACGTCGTCTTCGTCGCGCGCGCCGACGGCACGCGGGCCGCCGACGTGCGGCCGCTGGTGCGGCTGTCGGTCACCGTGATCGCCGAGCAGGACGGCCGGCGCGAGGTCGGCACGGGCGGCGGCGGCGGCCGGTTCGGCCTCGGCTACTTCCAGGACGCGGTCATCGAGGGCTACGTGCGCCAGGCGGTCGACGCCGCGCTGACCAACCTCGAAAGCCGCCCGGCGCCGGCCGGCGAGATGACGGTCGTGCTCGGCCCCGGCTGGCCGGGTGTGCTGCTGCACGAGGCCGTCGGCCACGGGCTCGAAGGCGACTTCAACCGCAAGGGCTCGAGCGCCTTCTCCGGCCGCCTGGGCCAGCGGGTCGCCGCCCCGGGTGTCACCGTGCTCGACGACGGCACGCTGCCCGACCGCCGCGGTTCGCTCAACGTCGACGACGAGGGCGTGGCGTCCAGGCGCAACGTGCTGATCGAGGACGGCATCCTCGTCGGCTACATCCAGGACAGCCTGAACGCGCGCCTGATGGGCGTGAAGCCCACCGGCAACGGCCGCCGCGAAAGCTACGCCCACCTGCCGATGCCGCGCATGACCAACACCTACATGCTCGCCGGCGACAAGACACGCGAGGAGATCGTCGCGTCGATGAAACGCGGGCTGTACGCCACCAACTTCGGCGGCGGCCAGGTCGACATCACGAGCGGCAAGTTCGTGTTCTCGGCGAGCGAGGCCTTCTGGGTCGAGAAGGGCAGGATCCAGTACCCGGTCAAGGGCGCGACCATCATCGGCAGCGGCCCGGATGCGCTCAAGCGCGTCAGCATGATCGGCAACGACCTGGAGCTCGACACCGGCGTCGGCACCTGCGGCAAGGAAGGCCAGAGCGTGCCGGTGGGCGTCGGCCAGCCGACGCTGCGCATCGAGCGCCTGACCGTCGGAGGCACCGCCTGATGGCCGCCGTCGAGTACGCCGACATCGAGGCCGCCGCCGGCCGCCTGGCCGGCCACGTGCTGGACACGCCCTGCGTCGAGAGCCGCACGATCGGCCAGATCGTCGGCGCGCAGGTCTTCCTGAAGTTCGAGAACCTGCAGTTCACCGCGTCGTTCAAGGAACGCGGCGCGCTCAACAAGCTCTGCGCGCTGGTGCAGCAGGGCGTGGCCGGCGTCGTCGCCGCCTCGGCGGGCAACCACGCCCAGGGCGTCGCCCACCACGCCCAGCGCCTGGGCCTGCGCGCCGTCATCGTGATGCCGGTGCACACGCCGACGGTGAAGGTCGAGCGCACGCGCGGCTTCGGCGCCGAGGTCGTGCTGCACGGCGAGACCTTCGACGAGGCGCGCGAGCACGCGCTGGCCATCGCCGCCGAGCAGAAGCTCGAGTTCGTGCACCCCTTCGACGACCCGCTGGTCATCGCCGGCCAGGGCACGATCGGCCTGGAGATGCTGCGCGCCCAGCCCGAGCTGGACACGCTGGTCGTCGCCGTCGGCGGCGGCGGGCTGATCAGCGGCATCGCCACCGCGGTGCGCGCCGTGCGGCCGGACATCCGCATCATCGGCGTGCAGACCGCGCGGTTCCCGGCGATGGTCAACGCCGTCAAGGGCACGCAGCACCCGCAGGGGCTGACGACGATCGCCGAGGGCATCGCCGTCGGCCAGCCGGGCGAGATCACGCGTGCGCTGATCGCCGAACGCGTCGACGACCTGGTGCTGGTCGACGAAGGCGACATCGAGCAGGCGATCGTGATGCTGCTCGAGATCGAGAAGACGCTGGTCGAAGGCGCCGGCGCCGCCGGCCTGGCGGCGCTGCTGAAGGAGCCCGAACGCTACGCCGGGCGCAAGGTCGGCCTGGTGCTGTGCGGCGGCAACATCGACCCGATGCTGCTGTCGGCGATCATCGGCCGCGGCATGGTGCGTGCCGGCCGGCTGGCGCGCATCCGCGTCGGCGCGCGCGACACGCCCGGCGTGCTGGCGCGCATCACCACGGTGGTGGCGCAGGCCGGGGCGAACATCGACGAGGTCCACCACCAGCGTGCGTTCTCGACGCTGTCGGCGCAGAACGTCGAGGTCGAGCTGGTGCTGCAGACGCGCAACCCGCGCCACGTCGCCGACGTCGTGCAGGCGCTGCAGGCGGCCGGTTTCGGCGCCCAGGTGTACTGAACCCGTCAGCTCGGCGTCGGTTCCAGCGTGCTACATTCGACCCCGATGCGTCCCGCCGCCTATTTCTTTGCCTTCTTTTGGTTCTCGCCCCGTCCGGCGGCTGGAGAGGCAAACGCGTAGACGAACGCACCCGAACCCAGAAAAACCGCCGGAACCTCCGGCGGTTTTTTTTCGCCCGTCCCCGACCACAGGAAGCCCCGTCATGAGCCCGAAATCCGCCGCAGCGACCGAGAGCCGCTACGCGCTGAGCGAGAAGACCAGCCAGACCGACGACCAGCGCATCCGCGACGTCACGCCGCTGCCGCCGCCGGACCACCTGATCCGCTTCTTCCCCATCGCCGGCACGCCGGTCGAGACGCTGGTGTCGGGCACGCGGCAGAAGATCCGCCAGATCATGCACGGCGAGGACGACCGCTTGCTGGTCATCATCGGCCCCTGCTCGATCCACGACCCGGCCGCGGCCGTGGAGTACGCCCGCCGCCTGCACGCCGAACGCGAGCGCCACGCCGCCGACCTCGAGATCGTGATGCGCGTGTATTTCGAGAAGCCGCGCACCACGGTCGGCTGGAAGGGCCTGATCAACGACCCCTACCTCGACCAGAGCTACCGCATCGACGAAGGCCTGCGCATCGCGCGCCAGCTGCTCGTCGACATCAACCGTGAAGGCGTGCCGGCGGCCAGCGAGTTCCTCGACGTCATTTCGCCGCAGTACATCGGCGACCTGATCGCCTGGGGCGCGATCGGCGCACGCACGACGGAGAGCCAGGTGCACCGCGAGCTGGCCTCGGGACTGTCGGCGCCGGTGGGCTTCAAGAACGGCACCGACGGCAACATCAAGATCGCGACCGACGCGATCCAGGCCGCCGCGCGCCCGCACCACTTCCTGTCGGTGCACAAGAACGGCCAGGTGGCGATCGTCGAGACGCGCGGCAACAAGGACTGCCACGTCATCCTGCGCGGCGGCAAGACGCCGAACTACGACGCCGCCAGCGTCGCCGCGGCCTGCGCCGAGATCGAGGCCACCAAGCTGCCGTGCCGGCTGATGATCGACGCCAGCCACGCCAACAGCAGCAAGCAGCACCAGCGCCAGATCGACGTCATGCGTGACGTCGGCGGCCAGATCGCCGCCGGCAACCGCTGCATCTTCGGCGTGATGGTCGAAAGCCACCTGAAGCCCGGCGCGCAGAAGTTCAGCGCCGGCAAGGACCGCGCTGCGGCGCTGGAGTACGGCGTCAGCATCACCGACGCCTGCATCGGCTGGGACGACTCGGTCGGCGTGCTCGACGGCCTGGCGGCCGCCGTGCGCTCGCGGCGCGCGCTGCGCCGGCAGGCGGCCTGACGGCGGGCGTCCGGTTTGCCGGGCGCGCCCTCCCGCCCAGGAGACGCCGTGAACCGCCCGATCCGCCTCGTATCTGCGCTTGCCGCGTTGCTGGCCTCACCTGCGCTGGTGGCGCAGGTGACGCCCGACGCCCCGGTCGACCCGGTGCGCGCCGCCTTCGACCGTGCCGACACCGACCGCGACGGCCGCCTCTCGCGTGCCGAGGCCGCCCGCTTGCCCACCGTCGGGCCGAAGTTCGAGCAGTACGACGAGAACCGCGACGGCTACCTGAGCTTCGAGGAGTACCGCACCGGCTTCCCGGTGGCGCCGCTGGGCACGACCGCGGGCGCCTGAACCCGCGCCCAAGACGGCTCCTAGAATGCCCGTCCCAGGGTATTGACGCTGCGGCCCAGGCCGCGTGCGAGGAGTTGGCCGTGAGCGCTGTTCCCCACGATGCCGCGACCGAGGCGCCGCGCCGCCCGCTGCCCGAGGCCCTGCTGGCCGCGCTGCGCTCGTCCTTCGGCGAGCGCTGCAGCACCGCCGAGGCGGTGCGCCTGCAGCACGGCCGCGACGAGTCGCCCTTCCCCGTCACGCCGCCCGACGCGGTCGTGTTCTGCGAAAGCACCGACGAGGTCGCCGCGGTCGTGCGCCTGGCCGGCGAACATCGTGTGCCCATCATTCCGTACGGCGCCGGCTCCTCGCTCGAAGGGCATCTGCTCGCGGTGCAGGGCGGCGTCAGCATCGACCTGTCGCGTCTGGCACGCGTGCTGCGCATCGACGCCGACGACCTGACGGCCACCGTCGAGGCGGGCGTCACGCGCGAGCAGCTCAACGCCGAGCTTCGTTCGCTGGGCCTGTTCTTCCCGGTCGATCCGGGCGCCAACGCGTCGATCGGCGGCATGGCCGCAACCCGCGCCAGCGGCACGAACGCCGTGCGCTACGGCACGATGCGCGAGAACGTGCTGGCGCTGACCGTCGTCACCGGCCGCGGCGAGCTCGTGCGCACCGGCACACGCGCGCGCAAGTCGGCCGCCGGCTACGACCTGACGCGGCTCTTTGTCGGCAGCGAAGGCACGCTGGGCGTGATGACCGAGCTGACGGTGAAACTGGTGCCACTGCCGGAGGCGGTGAGCGCCGCGGTCTGCCACTTCCCCGACGTCGCGTCGGCGGTACGCACGACGATCCAGACCATCCAGCTCGGCGTGCCGATCGCACGCTGCGAGCTGCTGGACGTCAACGCCGTGCGCGCGGTCAACCGCCAGTCGGGGCTCGCGCTGCGCGAGGCGCCGATGCTGCTGATGGAGTTCCACGGCAGCCCTGCCGGCGTGAAGGAGCAGGCCGAGACGGTACAGGCCATCGCCGACGAGCTGGGGGGCGAGGGCTTCGAGTGGGCCGACACGCCCGAGGAACGCAGCCGGCTCTGGGCCGCACGCCACCGGGCCTACTTTGCCGGCCTGCAGCAGCACCCCGGCACACGCTCGGTGACCACCGACACCTGCGTGCCGATCTCTCGCCTGGCCGAGATCGTCGAAGCCTCGGTGGCCGACGCCGAGGCCAGCGGCCTGCCCTACTACATCGTCGGCCACGTCGGGGACGGCAACTTCCACCTGGCCTACCTGGTGCGCGAAGGCGACGCCGCCCAGCGTGCGACGGCCGAGGCGATGAGCGAACGCATGGTGCGCCGCGCGATCGCGATGGAAGGCACCTGCAGCGGCGAGCACGGCGTCGGGCTGCACAAGATGGGTTTCCTGGAAGAGGAAGCCGGCGCCGGCGGCATCGCGCTGATGCGCGCGCTGAAACAGGCACTCGATCCGCTGGACATCCTCAACCCGGGCAAGATCTTCCGGCGCTGAAGCGGGAGCCGGAAGCGACGAAGGGCCCCCGCGGGGCCCTTTCGCGACCAGGGTCGCCGCTCAGGAGAGACGCCGACGGCGTGCGGCACCGGCACCGAGCAGTGCCAGGCCGGCGAGCGCCAGCGTCGCCGGCTCGGGCACCGCCGAGACGGTCACGTCACGCAGCTCGAAGCCGCCGTCGATGACACCGTTGCCGCCGCCATACAGGGCGTCCCCGGCGGCCAGCAGAGCACCGAAACCGGTCCAGTCGAGGTCGGACTCGCTGAAGTTGACGATCGCACCGTCGCTGAACAGCGTGCCGCTGACGTCCAGCGTGCCGGCGCCTTGGGGATCGACAAACGGCAGTCCGAACAGGCTGGCCAGCAGCAGCATGAGGTCCTGGCTGGTTTCGCCGTCATAGCTGATGGAGAAACCGAAAGTGCCCAGCGCGGTGTCGTGCACGCCCGCGTTGCCGGCGCTGAAGTTGAAGGAGTAGCTCGGCAACGTCAGGCCGGAAGCCGTCAGCAGTCCGGAGAAGATCGGCATCGGGCTCGAGACCGAGGCCCCGATGCCGCCGCCCGGGAAGCCGGTGAAGGCCGCGCCGCCCTGGACGCTGACGGTGTACTCGCCGTCGGGCACGCGGTTCAGGGTCAGCGCACCGGAGAGGTCGCGCAGGTCGGCACTGAAGGTCGTCGGCGTGCCGTCGGCAAAACCGCTGACGCTGAGCTCGCCGGTCAGACTCGGCGTGGACAAGACGACCGCGGCCTGCGAGGCTGCGGCGGACAGGGCGAGGATCGCCCCGGCGGCGACACGCGTGATCAGGTTCATATCGACTCCCTTGCTGTGGCGGGCCTCCATGTGGCACCGGCGCGCCTTTAGCAGAAACCGCGCCGCAGTCGAGGAAGTCTCAAATACTCAGATCTGACAAGCGTTTAGCGCATCGTGCCGGGCTGGCCGGCGGAGGCAGGCCACAACGCTGTCAAGCTCTCCGACACCGGGTTCACGCGGGGGCCGGCACGCTCCAGCGTTTCTTGACCTCGCCACGGCCGTCCACGCTCTCCAGGTGAACCGCAAAGCCCCAGAGCCGCGCGATGTGTTTCAGCACCTCGGCGGCGCTGTCGTGCAGCGGCCGGTCGTTGTGCTGGAAGTGGCGCAGCGCCAGCGAACGGTCCCCGCGCAGGTTGACGTTCCAGACCTGGATGTTGGGCTCGCGCGTGCCCAGGTCGTACTGGTGCGACAGCGACTCGCGCACGCGCCGGTAACCGGCTTCGTCGTGGATCGCGCTGATCTCCAGCTCGGTCTGCTTCTCGTCGTCGAGGATGGTGAACAGGCGCAGGTCGCGCATCAGCTTCGGGCTCAGGTACTGGCCGACGAAGCTCTCGTCCTTGAAGTTGCGCATCGCCTGGTCCAGCGCCGGCAGCCAGGGCGTGCCGGCGATCTCCGGGAACCACTGGCGGTCCTCGTCGGTGGGCTTCTCGCAGATGCGCTGGATGTCGTTGTACATCGCGAAGCCGAGCGCATACGGATTGATGCCGCTGTAGGCGCGGTGCCCCACCGGCGGCTGGTAGACGACGTTGGTGTGCGACTTCAGCCACTCGATCATCACGCCGTCGGTCAGGTAGCCGTCGTCGTACATCGTGTTCAGCAGCTTGTAGTGCCAGAACGTGGCCCAGCCTTCGTTCATCACCTGGGTCTGGCGCTGCGGGTAGAAGTACTGGGCGATCTTGCGCACGATGCGCACGATCTCGCGCTGCCAGGGCTCGAGCAGCGGCGCGTTCTTCTCGATGAAGTACAGCAGGTTCTCCTGCGGCTCCTCGGGGAAACGTTTGCTCTCGGCGGCCGGCGAGTCCTTCTCGGCGCGCCGCGGCAGCGTGCGCCACAGGTCGTTGACCTGCTGCTGCGCGTAGGCCTCGCGGTCCAGGCGTTCGGCAAGCTCCTGCGCCAGCGACTTTCGGCTCGGCCGGCGGTAGCGGTCGACGCCGTGGTTGGACAGCGCGTGGCAGCTGTCGAGGAAGGCCTCGACGGCGTCCAGGCCGTGCTTTTCCTCGCACTTGGCGACGTAGTCCTTGGCGTAGACGAGGTAGTCGATGATCGACGACGCGTCGGTCCACATCCGGAACAGGTAGTTGCCCTTGAAGAAGCTGTTGTGGCCGTAGGCGGCGTGGGCGATGACGAGCGCCTGCATCGCCATCGTGTTCTCCTCCATCAGATAGCTGATGCAGGGGTTGGAGTTGATGACGATCTCGTAGGCCAGGCCCATGTGGCCGCGCTTGTAGTTCTTCTCGGTGGCGATGAACTCCTTGCCGTAGCTCCAGTGGCGGTAGTTCACCGGCATGCCGACGGACGCGTAGGCGTCCATCATCTGCTCGGCGGTGATGATCTCGAGCTGGTTCGGGTAGGTGTCCAGGCCGAAACGCGCCGCGGTCGCGCGGATGATCGCGTGGTACTTGTCGATCAGCTCGAAGGACCAGTCGCTCGGGCCGGGGAGAGGTTCACCAGGCCGTTCGCCGGGCGGGATCGGCTCGGTGAGCAGCGTGCGCGCGGTGCCGTATTTCATGCCGCCTGCTTCCCTTCCTTCTTGAAGAGGTCACGGAAGACCGGGTAGATCTGGTCGGCGCTGGTGGCCTTGCGCATCGCGAAGTGGCGGTGCGCGGCCTGCAGCTGGGTGTACTCCTCCCAGAGGTTCTGCTCTTCCTCGGCGACCTGCACGTAGGCGTAGTAGCGCACCAGCGGCAGCAGCTTGTCGCCCAGCAGCTCGCGGCAGCGGCCGCTGTCGTGGTGCCAGTTGTCGCCGTCGCTGGCCTGGGCACCGTAGATGTTCCATTCGCTGGGGCTGTAGCGCGCGCGGATGATCTCCTCCATCAGCACCAGCGCGCTGGACACGACGGTGCCGCCGGTCTCGCGGGCGTGGAAGAAGTCGTGCTCGCCGACTTCCTGCGCCTGCGTGTGGTGGCGGATGAAGACCAGCTCGATGCGTTCGTAGTGCCGCGTCAGGAACAGGTACAGCAGGATGAAGAAACGCTTGGACAGCTCCTTGCGCGCCTCGTCCATCGAACCCGAGACGTCCATCAGGCAGAACATCACCGCCTTGCTGGTCGGCACCGGCACGCGCACCCGGTTGCGAAAACGCAGGTCGATCGGGTCCAGGTAGGGGATGCGCTCGACACGCGCGCGCAGCCGGGCGATCTCTTCTTCCAGCGTCTCGATCTCGCGCTCGGCAACGGCGTCGCCGGGCTGGAGCGCGGCCTTCAGCACCGCCAGGCGGTCCTCCATCTCGCGCAGCTCGCGCCGCGAGCCGGCGCCGATGGCGATCCGGCGGCCGATCGCGCCGCGCATCGAGCGCACCACGTGCAGGTTGTTCGGCGTGCCGTCGTTGCTGAAGCCGGCGCGGTGGGTCTTCCACTCGGGCACCTCGGCGAGCTGGGTGCGCACCAGGTGCGGCAGGGCCAGGTCCTCGAAGAAGACCTGCATGAACTCTTCCTTGCTCAGCGCGAAGGCGAAGTCGTCCTCGCCTTCGCCCTGGTCGCTGGCCTGGCCGCTGCCGCTGCCGCCGCCTCCACCGCCCTTGGGGCGCTCGATGCGGTCGCCGCGGATGTACTCCTGGTTGCCCGGATGCACGATCTCGCGCACCCCGCCCTGGCCGTGGCCGAAGACCGGCTCGGAGAGATCCTTCTTCGGGATGTGGATCTCTTCGCCGCGCTCGATGTCGCGGATGCCGCGGCCGTCGATCGCACGTTTGACCGCCTCGCGGATCTGGTCCTTGTGGCGGCGAAGGAACCGCTCGCGGTTGCCGATCGACTTGTTTTTGCCGGCGAGCCGCCTGTCGATGATCTGCTGCATGGCATTACTCCCTCTCCCGCGGGGCGGGAGAGGGTTGGGGTGAGGGCTGGTGATGCGCCTGCACCCTCACCCCTGCCCTCTCCCGCGCGCGGGAGAGGGGGAAGCTGCGTGCGGCGCTCGGCGTCATCTCAGGAGCTCTTGCGTACGCGCAGGTACCACTCGCACAGCAGCCGCACCTGCTTGGGCGTGTAGCCCTTGTCGACCATGCGGGTGACGAAGTCCTCGTGCTTCTTGGCCTCGTCGGCGCTGGCCTTGGCGTTGAAGCTGATGACCGGCAGCAGTTCCTCGGTGTTGGAGAACATCTTCTTCTCGATCACCGTGCGCAGCTTCTCGTAGCTCGTCCACACCGGGTTCTTGCCCTGGTTGTTGGCACGCGCGCGCAGCACGAAGTTGACGATCTCGTTGCGGAAGTCCTTCGGGTTGGCGATGCCGGCCGGCTTCTCGATCTTCTCGAGTTCGCCATTGAGCGCCGCGCGGTCGAAGACCTCGCCGGTGTCGGTGTCGCGGTACTCGTGGTCCTGGATCCAGTAGTCGGCGTAGGTGACGTAGCGGTCGAAGATGTTCTGGCCGTACTCGGAATAACTCTCCAGGTACGCGGTCTGGATCTCCTTGCCGATGAACTCGGCATAACGCGGCGCCAGCATCTCCTTGATGAAGCCGATGTACTTCTGCTCCAGCTCGGCGGGGAACTGCTCGCGCTCGATCTGCTGCTCCAGCACGTACATCAAATGCACCGGGTTGGCGGCGACTTCGGTGCTGTCGAAGTTGAACACCTTGGACAGGATCTTGTACGCGAAGCGCGTCGAGATGCCGGTCATGCCTTCGTCGACGCCGGCGTAGTCGCGGTACTCCTGGTAGCTCTTGGCGCGCGGGTCGGTGTCCTTCAGGTTCTCGCCGTCGTAGACCAGCATCTTGCTGAACAGCGAGCTGTTCTCCGGCTCCTTCAAGCGCGTGAGGACGGCGAACTGGCTCATCATCTTCAGCGTGCCCGGCGCGCAGGTGGCCTGGGCCAGCGAGGAGTTGCGCAGCAGCTTCTCGTAGATCTTCACCTCCTCGCTGACACGCAGGCAGTACGGCACCTTGACGATGTAGATGCGGTCGAGGAAGGCCTCGTTGTTCTTGTTGTTGCGGAAGGCCTTCCACTCGCTCTCGTTGCTGTGCGCGAGCACGACGCCGTCGAAGGGGATCGCGCCGAAACCTTCGGTTCCCTTGAAGTTGCCTTCCTGGGTGGCCGTCAGCAGCGGGTGCAGCACCTTGATCGGCGCCTTGAACATCTCGACGAACTCGAGCAGGCCCTGGTTGGCCAGGCACAGGCCGCCGGAATAGCTGTAGGCGTCGGGGTCGTCCTGGGCGTAGCTCTCCAGGCGGCGGATGTCGACCTTGCCGACCAGCGAGCTGATGTCCTGGTTGTTCTCGTCGCCCGGCTCGGTCTTGCTGATGCCGACCTGGCGCAGGATCGACGGGTAGCGCTTGACGACCTTGAAGCGCCGGATGTCGCCGCCGTACTCCTCCAGCCGCTTCACCGCCCAGGGGCTCATGATGCGGTTGAGGTAGCGCCGCGGGATGCCGTACTCGCTCTCCAGGATCGGGCCGTCCTCGTCGGGGTCGAACAGGCCCAGCGGCGACTCGTTCACCGGCGAACCCTTGATCGCGTAGAACGGCACCTCCTGCATCAGCTGCTTCAGGCGCTCGGCGATCGAGCTCTTGCCGCCGCCGACGGGGCCGAGCAGATACAGGATCTGCTTCTTCTCCTCCAGCCCCTGCGCCGCGTGCCGGAAGTAGGACACGACCTGCTCGATCGCGTCTTCCATGCCGTAGAACTCGGCGAAGGCCGGGTAGACCTTGATGATCTTGTTGGCGAAGATCCGCGACAGCCGCGGGTCGTTGCGCGTGTCGATGCTCGTCGGCTCACCGATGGCCCTCAGCATGCGCTCGGCCGCGGTGGCGTAGGCCAGCGGGTTGCGCTTGCACTCGGCGAGATAGTCCTCGAGCGAGATCTCCTCTGCACTGAGGCGTTCATAGCGCGCCTTCAGGTTGCCGATCACGTCCATGCGAGCTCCTGGTCGATGACGGCGAGGACCGCCGGGGCCGCACGGCCCCGACTCCCTCGCCTGGGGAAGTTCTGATGGAGTCCCGGCTGTACGGGCCCAGGCTCCATCAGAGCTTTCCGTCACGCCAGCGGCATGGCCGCTTGCCTCGGCAGGCAGTCAATCCTGCCCGTGGCGGGCCGCGTTTTCCACCGGGTTTGGCCTGTCATCGGCCGCCTGTTCGGAGGATCCCGCGTCAGCCCTGCTTTGCAAGAGGTGTGCCCTCTCGGCCACCGGCCAGGCTGCAGGCCGTCCTGCAGGACGCGCAGCGTGGCGGATATCACGCCCTGCGTCGTCCACCCAGCCATCATGCGACGACGGCGAAAAGCCTGCCGGCGCTTTGGGCATGAAGCTCGTGGGGGCAGCCGGCCGGATCGTCGCCGGCAGCGCACCTTGGCGGTGCGCCGGGCTTCTACTCTTGCGTGATGCCCAGGCGCTCGAGCAGGCCGTTGAGTTCGTCAAGCGAGCCGAAGGAGATGACGAGCTCGCCGGACTGCTTCTTGCCGCGCCCGCGCAGACGGATCTCGACGCCGGCGCCCAGCGTGTCGGCCAGGCGCTCCTCGAGCCTCAGCACGTCGCGTGACTTGCCGGCCGCGGCCTTCTCGCGCGGCGTCGGCTCGGGCCGCGACTGGCGCTGCACCAGCTTCTCGGCTTCGCGCACGCTCAGCTTGCGCGAGGCGATCTCGTGCGCCGCCATGACCTGCGGCGCAGCCTCCAGCGCCAGCAGCGCACGGGCGTGGCCCATGTCCAGGTCGCCGGCCAGCAGCATCTGCTGCACGGGCTCGGCCAGGTTCAGCAGGCGCAGCAGGTTGCTGGCGGCGCTGCGTGAACGCCCCACGGCCTGCGCCGCCTGTTCGTGAGTGAGCCCAAACTCTTGCACCAGCCGGCGCAGGCCTTGGGCTTCTTCCAGCGGGTTCAGGTCTTCGCGCTGGATGTTCTCGATCAGCGCCATCACCGCCGCGGCCTCGTCGGGCACCGGCTTGACGAGCACCGGCACGCGGTCGAGCCCGGCGATCTTCGCGGCGCGGAAGCGGCGCTCGCCAGCGATGATCTCCCAGCGGCCTTCGGCCACCGGGCGCACGAGGATGGGCTGCATCACGCCCTGGCCCTTGATGCTCTCGGCCAGCTCGTACAGCGAGCCCTCGTCCATGCGCGTGCGCGGCTGATACCGGCCCGGCTCGAGCTGCTCCAGGCGCAGCGTCGTCGGCTGGCCGTCGCCGGCCGGCGTTTCGGAGACTTTGGGGCCCAGCAGCGCTTCGAGGCCCAGGCCCAGCCCCTTCGGTTTTTTGGTCGCCATGGGCGTGATTGTCACCGAGCGGCGACCCGGCCCAGCGCGGCGAGCCTGGCGACGCCTTCGGGCCAGTCGCCGAGGCCCGACTCGGCGTTCAAATGACCGCGTGCGCCCAGGCTCTCGGCCGGCACGGCCCAGTCGGCGGCAAGCGCCTGAGACGCCGCCGGCGAGGCGAAGGGATCGTCCTCGCTGTAGAGCACGAGCGCGGCAAACGGGAGCGGCCGGCGCACGACGGGCCGCCAGCGGGCCACCGGCGGCGGCGTGTCGGGCTGCTCCAGATCGGGTGGCGCGACGAGCAAGGCGCCGGCGACCCGATCGGCATGCGATGAATGCGCCGCCCACGCGGCGACGAGGTGGCAGCCCAGGCTGTGGGCGGCCAGCCGCACGCGGCCCGGCGCGGCGAGCACCGCTTCTTCGAGCTGCGCCATCCAGTCCCCGCGCAGCGGCCATTGCCAATCCGACTGCTGCACGCGCTGAAAGCCGTGCAGCGCCTCCCAACGGCTTTGCCAGTGCTCCGGGCCCGAGCCCAGCCATCCGGGCAGCACCAGCACGCGTTCGTCCAAGGTCATCACCTTGCCTTATCCTCGACCGTTCACCCCACGAATTGTGCGCGAGAGGCAGAGATGAACTACACGGTCTACGTCGACGGACAGGAAGGCACGACGGGCCTGCGCATCCACGAGTACCTGGCAAGCCGCCCCGACATCGAGCTGCTGAAGATCGCGCCGGACCTGCGCAAGGACGCCGCCGAACGCGCGCGCCTGCTCAACGCCGCGGACGTCGCCTTCCTCTGCCTGCCCGACGCCGCGGCGCGCGAGGCGGCGGCGCTGGTGACCAACCCGAAGACCTGCCTGATCGACGCCAGCACCGCGCACCGCACCGCGCCGGGCTGGGCCTACGGTTTTCCCGAACTGGCGCCCGGCCAGCGCGACGCGCTGCGTGCCGCCAAGCGCATCAGCAACCCGGGCTGCCACGCGACGGCCTTCGTCGCGCTGCTGCGCCCGCTGGTCGACGCCGCTCTGGTGCCGGCGACGCTGCCGGTCAGCGCGAGTTCGATCACCGGCTACTCCGGTGGCGGCAAGAAGATGATCGAGCAGTACCAGGCCGGCGGGAACCCGGAACTGGACGCGCCGCGCCCCTACGCGCTGGGTCTGGCGCACAAGCACCTGCCCGAGATGGCGGCTCACACCGGGCTGGCCACCGCGCCGCTGTTCGTGCCGGTGGTCGGGCCGTTCTACAAGGGTCTGGCGGTGTCGGTGCCGCTGCATCTGGCGCAGCTGCCCGGCGTGACGGCCGAGGCGATCCACGCCGCCTACACGGCGCATTACGCGGGCGAACGTTTCATCCACGTGATGCCGCTGCGTGATGCTGCGACGCTGGAGCATGGTTTCCTCGACGTTCAGGCGGCCAACGACACGAACCGCATCGACGTCTTCGTCTTCGCCAATGACAGCCAGGTGCTGCTGGTCGCGCGGCTGGACAACCTCGGCAAGGGCGCCAGCGGCGCCGCGGTGCAGGCGATGAACCTGCACCTGGGGCTGGACGAAGGCCTGGGGCTCTGAGGCCCCGGCCCTGATGACAACGGCGCCCTTCGGGGCGCTTTTTTTTCAGGCCTCGGGCGCCTGGCGGTAGTGGTAGGCGAAGGCGTCGGCAAAACCGAGCCGGCCGTAGATCGTGCGGGCGGGCGAGTTGTCGGCTTCCACTTGCAGATAGCCGGCGCGAGCGCCCTGCTCCATCGCCAGCCCGAGCAGCCGCCGGCACAGCCGGGCCGCGTGGCCCTGGCCGCGGGCTTGGGACGCCGTGAAGACGTCGTACAGCCCGGCCAGATCGGCTTCGACGGCGACCTGGCCGCAGGCCAGCACGGCGCCGTCGGCTTCGTGCACCAGTGTCAGCGCGGTGTGCGGCACCGGTGCACCGGCCAGGCGTTTCGCGTGGGCCTCGCGCTGTTCGAGCGGAGAGCCGCGCAGCGCGCCGACGGTCGCGGCGAAGGCCGCGCTGTCGACGATGTTCCACGTGAAACCTTGGGGCGCCGGCAGCCCGGCATGCGCTTGCAGCGCCGGAGCCAGTTCGGGTGCCAGCATCACCCGCGTGTCGTCGATGCGCGCCCAGCCACGCGCCGCCAGTTCGGCATCCAGCGTCGCCGGGCGCGTGAACGGCGTGATGCGCACGAACATCGGCAGGCCGGCGTCACGGTAGACCGCAGCCGCCAGCGCCAGGCGTTCGTCCAGCGACAGACGGCCGTCGGCCACGGCGTTGATGCAGCGCGCACGCTTGGCCTTGCCGGGCGAATAACGCACCAGCCAGCCATCAATCCAGCGCTGCTCGCGCGGCGCGGCGGCGTTCAGGCCGGCGTCTTCGGCACGGGCGGTCAGCGTCTCAAGCAAGCCGGGCCACCATCTCGCGCGCGAACTCGACGAAAGCCTGCGCGCCCTTGCTCGACGGGTCGAAAGTGACACCCGGCTGGCCGTAGCTGGGCGCCTCGGCCAGGCGAACGTTGCGCGGGATCACCGTGTTGAAGACCTTGTCGCCGAAGTGCGACTTCAGCTGTTCGGCCACCTGCTGCTGCAGCGTGATGCGCGGGTCGAACATCACGCGCAGCAGGCCGATCAGCTTCAGCTCGGGGTTCAGGTTGGCATGCACCTGCTTGATCGTGTTGACCAGGTCCGACAGGCCTTCGAGCGCGAAGTACTCGCACTGCATCGGCACGACAACACCATGCGCCGCGCACAAACCGTTGAGCGTCAGCAGGCTGAGCGACGGCGGGCAGTCCACCAGCACGAAGTCGTAGTCGGCCTGCGCCGCGGCCAGGGCATGTTTCAAGCGTCGCTCGCGGCGCTCGAGTTCCACGAGTTCGACCTCGGCACCGGCCAGTTCGCGGTTTGCCCCCAGCACATCGTAGCCTGCGACACCCCGCTGGCAGGCCTCGGCGACCGTCGCACTCTCCAGCAGCACGTCGTAGACCGACAGCGGCAACGACCGCTTGTCGACGCCCGAGCCCATCGTCGCATTGCCCTGCGGGTCGAGGTCGACGACCAGCACGCGCTGGCCGACCTGGGCCAGGCCGGCGGCAAGGTTGACGGTGGTCGTCGTCTTGCCGACGCCGCCTTTCTGATTGGCAATACAGAAAATGCGCATGCTCATCGCGCCTGGGCGCGGGATTCGGGAGGGGATGTCGCGCGGTCGCGGCCGCCGGTGGCGACCACGAAGGGCGGCCGAGCGTAGCGCAGAATCGGCGCCACAGCGCCGCAGGCCATCAGGCTTTTCGCATCCACACCAGGCAGCGCTGCGCGTCCAGGCCCGGCACGCTGAGCTGTTCCACGTGGAACACCTCGGCGCCGGCCGGCAGCGCGGCGATCTCGTCGTCCGGCACCCTGCCCTTCATCGCCATCCAGCACCCGTCGGGTTTCAGCAGCGACGAGGTCAGCGTGACGAAGTCGGCCAGCGACGAGAAAGCGCGGGATGTGACGACGTCGAAGGGCGGCGCCTTCAGCTGCTCGACCCGCGAGTGCGCCGCCTGCAGCCGTGACAACCGCAACTCGGCCGCAGCCTGGCGGATGAACGCCGCCTTCTTGCCGACGGTGTCGACGCAGGTCACGTCCCAACCCAGGATCGACAGCACGACACCGGGCAGGCCGCCGCCGCTGCCGACGTCGAGCACACGCCCGGCCGGCAGACGTGCCGCGAGCGGCTTCACGACCGCCAGGCAGTCGGCCAGGTGCTGGGTCAGCATCTGCGCCGGGTCGCGCACCGCCGTCAGGTTGTAGGTGGCGTTCCAGCGCTGCAGCAGCGCCAGGTAACGCTCCAAGGCTTCGACCTGGGCGGGCGTGAGCTCCAGCCCCAGCGCCGCGCAGACCGCGGCCGGTGTCGCAGCCGTCATGCCGTGGCCTCGTCGGCGGTGAAGCCCTTGAAGCGCCCCTTCTTCAGGTGCACCAGCAGCAGCGAGATCGCCGCCGGCGTCACGCCGGAGATGCGCGAGGCCTGGCCCAGCGTCTCGGGCCGGTGGCGCGCCAGCTTCTGGCGCACCTCGAAGGACAGCGCGGTGACCTGGGCGTAGTCCAGGTCCTCGGGCAGCTTCATCTGCTCGTAGTGCGCGGCACGCTGCACCTCGTCGACCTGCTTGTCGATGTAGCCGGCGTACTTGATCGTGATCTCGGCTTGCTCGATCACCGCGTCGGCTTCGCGAGCGCCGTACTCGGCCTGCAATGTTCCACGTGAAACAGCGTCGGGAACACCGGCCGCAGCGGCCGCGCCCCAGACTGCATCGAAATCGACACCCGGCCGGCGCAGCAGGTCGGCCAGGTTGTACTCGTGCTCCAGCGCCTTGCCGATAAAACGTTCGGCGTCGGCCGCGGCCAGCGTCGCCGGCCGCACCCAGGTGCTCTTCAGGCGCTGCTGCTCGCGCTCCAGGCGCTCGCGCTTGCGGCAGAAGGCGTCCCAGCGCGCGTCGCCGACGAGGCCCAGCTCGCGGCCGATCGCCGTCAGCCGCAGGTCGGCGTTGTCCTCGCGCAGCTGCAGCCGGTACTCGGCGCGGCTGGTGAACATGCGGTAGGGCTCGGTGATGCCCTTGGTGACCAGGTCGTCGACGAGCACGCCCAGGTAAGCCTGGTCGCGCCGCGGCGTCCAGGGCTCGCGGCCCTGGGCCTGCAGCGCGGCGTTGGCGCCGGCGAACAGGCCTTGCGCCGCAGCCTCCTCGTAGCCGGTCGTGCCGTTGATCTGGCCGGCGAAGAACAGCCCGCCGATGGCCTGGGTCTCGAAGCTGGGCTTCAGTTCACGCGGGTCGAAGTAGTCGTACTCGATCGCGTAGCCGGGGCGCAGGATGTGCGCGTTCTCCAGGCCCGGCATCGAACGGATCGCGCCGAGCTGGACGTCGAAGGGCAGCGAAGTCGACACGCCGTTCGGATAGAACTCGTGCGTCGTCAGGCCCTCGGGCTCGAGGAAGATCTGGTGCGAGCTCTTGTCGGCGAAGCGGTTGATCTTGTCTTCGATGCTCGGGCAGTAGCGCGGGCCGACGCCTTCGATGATGCCGGTGAACATCGGGCTGCGGTCGAAGCCGCTGCGGATGATCTCGTGCGTGCGCTCGTTGGTGTGCGTGATCCAGCACGGCAGCTGGCGCGGGTGCATCTCGGGCGTGCCGAGGAAACCGAACACCGGCACCGGGTCGAGGTCACCGGGCTGTTCTTCCAGGCGCGAGAAGTCGATCGAGCGGCCGTCGATGCGCGGCGGCGTACCGGTCTTCAGCCGGCCCTGCGGCAGCTTCAGCTCCTTCAGCCGGCCCGACAGCGTCGTCGCCGCCGGGTCGCCGGCGCGGCCGGCGCGGTAGTTCTCCAGCCCGACGTGCACCCGCCCGTCGAGAAAGGTGCCGGCGGTCAGCACGACGGCGCGGGCGTTGAAACGCAGGCCGATCTGGGTGACGACGCCGGTGACGCGGTCGCCTTCGACGATCAGGTCGTCGCAGGCCTGCTGGAACAGCCAGAGGTTCGGCTGGTTCTCCAGCCGGCGCCGGATCGCAGCCTTGTAGAGCACGCGGTCGGCCTGGGCGCGTGTGGCGCGCACCGCCGGGCCCTTGCTGCCGTTGAGGATGCGGAACTGGATGCCCGACTCGTCGGTGGCCTCGGCCATCGCGCCGCCGAGCGCGTCGACCTCCTTGACGAGATGGCCTTTGCCGATGCCACCGATCGACGGGTTGCAGCTCATCTGCCCCAGCGTCTCGATGTTGTGGGTCAAGAGCAGCGTCGTGCAGCCCATGCGGGCGGCAGCGAGCGCAGCTTCCGTTCCGGCGTGACCGCCGCCGACGACGATGACGTCGAACGCTTGGGGATGCAGCATGAGGCCGCGGATTTTACGAGGCCACGCTCACCCGGGCGGCTTCACGGCGACGATCCCACCAGCGATCGAAGAAGTAGTGCGCGATCGTGTTGGCCACCGGCTCGATCAAGGTGATCGCCCCGGCGATCGCGATGCTGCCGGTGAGCAGGTAGCCGATGGTGAACGAGATGCCCACGTGCAGGACACCGAAGGCGGCGGACTTGGCCATGTCGGGCTCCATTTGAGAATGGCTCTCATTCTGAAGACCCGCCGCCCGCCACGGGATCGATTGTCGGCATCACCGCGATAGCATGCGCCCCATGCCCGAGCCCCTGCCCTGCCGCGAACGCTGCGCCGCCTGCTGCATCGCGCCGTCGATCAGCAGCGCGATTCCCGGCATGCCCGACGGCAAACCCGCCGGCGTGCGCTGCATCCAGCTCGACGAGGCCGACCGCTGCAGGCTCTTCGGCCGCCCCGAGCGCCCGGCCGTCTGCGGCGGGCTCGACCCCTCCGACGAGATGTGCGGCACGTCGCGCGGCCACGCCCTGGCCTGGCTCACCCGCCTCGAAACCGCGACCTCGCCGACGTGAACCCTGCCGCCGCCCCCTCGCTGCACGAGCGCCTGCTCGCGCACTACCCGATGCTCGCCGCGCTGCCCGCGGGGGAAGCGCAAGCCGTGCTCGCGCGCGACGCGATGCACCTGAAGGCACCCACCGGCATGCTGCTGTTCGACGAAGGCGCGCCCTGCGGCGGCTTCCCGATGGTGCTGGCCGGCGCGGTGCGTGTCGCCCGCGGCTCGCCGGGCGGGCGTTCGCTGGAGCTGTACCGCGTGACGCCGGGCGAACTCTGTGTCGTCTCGGCCTCGTGCCTGTTCGGCCACGCGGCCATGAGCGCACACGGCGTCGCCGCCGAAGACACCGAACTCGTGCTGCTGAACCCGGCCGGCTTCGAGCGCTGGTGCACGCACGCGCCGTTCCGCCAGTACGTCTTCGGCATCTTCGCCGACCGCCTGGCCGACCTGATGGCGCTGGCCGAGGCCGTGGCCTTCCAGCGCCTGGACCAGCGCCTGGCCGCCGCGCTGCTGGGCCGCGGCGCGGTGCTGCGCGCCACGCACCAGAGCCTGGCCGACGAGCTGGGCACGGTGCGCGAGATCGTCAGCCGGCTGCTCAAGCGCTTCGAGCGCCAGGGCTGGATCGCCGTCGGCCGCGAGCGCATCGACGTGCTCGACAGCACCGCGCTGCGCACGCTGGCCGCAGGAGAAGCACCCCGCCCCGTGTGACCGCAGTCACCGACGCTGCGCCACGCCCCCGCGCACACTTCGACTCACGGCATTCCCGCCGTCACATCGTCAGGAGTGAGCCATGAAATCCAACGTCGGCGGCATCGACCGCGTTCTCCGCATCGTCCTCGGCCTGGCGCTGATCGGCATGACGCTCGCCGGGTTCATCGGCGTCTGGGGCTGGGTCGGCGTCGTGCCGCTGCTCACCGGCGCCGTCGGCTTCTGCCCGCTGTACCCGCTGTTCGGCTTCAGCACCTGCCCGGTCAAGCGCTGATCATTTCAGCGCCGCGCTGCGCAGCGTGCGCGCCACGTAGGCCAGCGCCACGGCGCTGAGCGCGGCGCAGACCAGCACCGGCGGCAACAGCGCCGCCGCGTCCAGCGTCTCGCCGCGCAGCACGCGGTTCATCAGCGTCACCTGGCCCAGCGCCGGCACCCAGGTGAACCAGGCCGCGTCGCCTTCCTGGTTGAACACCGAGACCAGCGGCGCCAGCGACACGGCGAGCACGACGACCGTCGAGCTCGCCTGCGCCTCCTTGAAGCTGCGGCAGCGGATGGCCACGGCCATCAGCACCGCGGCCACCGCGGCGGCCAGCGGCAGCAGCAGCATGACGAAGGCACCGGCCTCGTAGGCGCCATAGCGGAACAGCGCCGCCAGCGCGTCGTTGCGCAACAGCCATTGGCCGGGCAGGAAACTCGCGGCGCTGAGCACCGCGATCGCCACGCCCACCGCGGCCACCGCGCCCCACTTGCCCAGCACCAGCGCCCAGCGCGGCGCCGGGTTGCACAACAGCGGCTCCAGCGAGCCGCGCTCGCGTTCGCCGGCCGTGGTGTCCAGCGCCGCGTTCAGCGCGCCGTAGACCACGGCCATCAGCACGAAGAACGGCAGCATGCCCAGCAGCTGCGCCGCGCGCGAAGCGGGGTCGGCCAGGTCGCGGTTCTCGACCCGCGCCACCTGCACGAGCTGCGGCGCGACGCCGCGCAGCGCCAGCCGCAGCGAGGCCTGCTCCTGCACGAAACCTTCGACCAGGCGCTCGACACGCCGGCTGCCGACGGCCGAGCGGGTGTTCGCGCTGTCGGCCACCAGTTCCAGCTCGACCGGCTCGCCGCGCGCCAGGCGCTTCTCGAAGTCCTGCGGCACGACGAGCACCGGGTCGCCCAGCGTGCGCGCACGCAGCTGCGCCTCGTAGTCGGGCGGCGCCTCCTTCAGCGTCCAGGCCTGGCGCTCGACGTAGTTGCGCAGCGTCGGCGCCGCGGCGATGTCGCGCACCAGCAGCTCGCGCGCCTCGGCGCGCTCCTCCATCGACGACACCAGCACCGACAGCAGCACCAGCACCAGCGGCCCCATCGCCACCGAACTCAGCAGCACGGTGAGCAGCGTGCGCCGGTCGCGCAGCGCGTCGACCAGCTCCTTGCGGAACACGGTCCAGGTGGACTTCAGCAGTGCGCTCATCGTGCCGCCTGCGCCTCGGCGCCGAAGGCCAGTCGCACGAAGGCTTCCTCGAAATCGGCGGTGCCGGCGCGTTCGCGCAGCTCGTCGACGCTGCCGTCGGCGACCACACGGCCATGCGCGACGACGACGACGCGGTCGCACAGGCGTTCGACCTCCTGCATCACGTGCGTCGAGAAGACGATGCACTTGCCGGTCTCGTCGCGCAGCCGGCGCAGCGTGTCGCGCAGCGCCCGCGTGGCCAGCACGTCCAGGCCGTTGGTGGGTTCGTCGAGCACGATGTTCGCCGGGTCATGCACCAGCGCGCGCGCCAGCGCGGTCTTCATGCGTTCGCCCTGGCTGAAGCCGTCGGTGCGGCGGTCCAGCAGCGGCTGCATCTCCAGCAGCGTGGCCAGGGTCTGGGCGCGCGCGTCGGCAGCCGCCGCGTCCAGGCCGTGCAGCCGGCCGTAGTAGGCGATGTTCTCGCGCGCCGTCAGCCGCGGGTACAGGCCGCGCGAGTCGCCGAGCACGCCCAGGCGCGACTGGGCCTCGCGCGTGCGCGTCGCGACGTCGATGCCGTCGACCTCGGCCACGCCTTCGTCGGCCGGGATCAGCCCGGACAGGATGCGCAGCGTCGTCGTCTTGCCGGCGCCGTTGGGGCCCAGCAGGCCGGTGATGCGGCCGTCGTCGGCGCGGAACTCGACGCCGTCGACGGCCTGCACGCTGCGCGCGGCCTTGCCGCGGCCCTGCACGAAACGTTTGCGCAGCCCACGCACCTCGATCATCGCGGCCCTCCCGGCGGCACGAAGACGGCCGGCCGCGGCAGCGTCGCGGCACAGCCGAAGTCGACCGCCAGCGCGTCGGCCTCGGTCTCGGCGTCGATGAAGCGGAACACCGCGTCGCGGATGCAGCCCACGGCCAGCACGCCGTGGCCGGCGCCGGGCACGACGACGTGACGCGCCTTCGGCCCCAGCGCCGCGGCCGTTCGGGCGCCGTGGCGAGGCGGCGTCACCGGGTCGGCGCCGCCGGACAGCAGCAGCGCCGGCACCGGGCTGCGGCCGACGCGGTAGAAGGCCGGCGGCACCTCGCCACGAGGCCAGTCGCGGCAGGCCGCGGCGTATTCGTCGGCGAAGGTGCTGCCGAAGTCGCGCCCCGGCGCTTCGCCCGAGGCCGCACGCGGCGCGTCCTCGGCGCAGATCACCGAGAAGTGCAGCGCCTGCGCGATGCCGCGCCCGCGCATGTCCAGGCCGCTGGCGGCCAGCGCGAACAGGCCGTCGAAACGTCCGGCCGCGGCCTCGGCGATCGCCGCCGGCAGCGCCGAGGTCCAGGCCGGCAGGTACAGCGCCTGTCGCACCAGGCTGGCGACGAGTTCACGCGACACCGCCAGCGTCTCGCGCCGGCCGGTGAACGGGTGCGTGAGCTCCACCTCGCGCGGCAGCGACGCGAGCAGCGTGCTCCAGCTGGCGCGCAGCGTCGGGAACCGCGCGCGGCAGGCGGCGTCCAGCTCGCAGGCGTCGAGCAGGCCGTCCAGCGCCGCCTGGGCGTCGACCGACACCGCCGCCGGCAGCACCATGTCCGGCGGCGCGACGCCGTCGAGCACCAGCCGGCGCACCGCCTGCGGGAACTGGCGCTGGTACTCCAGCGCCGCGCGCGTGCCGTAGGAGACGCCGACGAGGTCGATGCGCTCGGCGCCAACGGCGCGCCGCACCGCGTCGACGTCCTGCACCGCCAGCGTCGTCGTGAACAGACGCAGGTCGCCGTAGGGCAGCTGCTGCAGCCGTTCGCGGCAGCGCTGCAGCGCCGCGAGGCGCTGCGCCGGGTCGGCGCCGGCGGCCAGCGGGCCCAGCGGGTCGCTCTCGGCGCAGTCCAGCGGCGCGCTGCGGCCGCTGCCGCGCAGGTCGACGAGCACGATGTCGCGCCGGCTGCCCAGGCGTCCCATCAGGCGCTGCACCGCTCCGGCGATGTCGATCGCGCCCTGCCCCGGGCCGCCGGCGAGAAACAGCACCGGATCGGGTTTGGGCCGGCGCGCCACCGCGGGCAGCACGGCGTAGTGGACGTCGACCGCCGGGCCGTCCGGTCGCGCCGGGTCCAGGGCGCGTTTGACGATGCCGCAGCGGGCCTCGTGTTCGACGCCGGGCAGGCGGCAGGGCTGGGTGGCGGCCCAGGCGGGCGCGGCCAGCACGAAGCTGGCCAGCGCCGCCGCGCGTCGCAGCACGCGGCCGCTCACGCCAGCATCCGGCGCAGTTCGCCGCTGTCGTGCAGGCGCTTCAGATCGTCGTGGCCGCCGACGAGCACGCCGCGCACGAAGACCATCGGGAAGGTCGGCCAGCCGGTCCACATCTTCAGCGCATTGCGTCGCCGCCACTGGCCGAGGTAGTGGCCGTAGTCCAGGTCGTGGTGGGCGATGCCGGCGGCGTCGAGCAGGCGCCGCGCCTTGCGCGGGAACGGGTTCCAGCCCATGCCGACGACGACCACCGCATGGGTGGCGACCGCCCGGCGCACCTCGTCGACGAGGTCGGCGTGGTGGGCCGCGACACGGTCGCGGATCGCGGGGTGCAGGTGCTCGTCGTCGAGGATGGCGCGCGGCATGGGCGGCGAGGTTATCAAAGCCCCGCGTCAGCCGGTGGTGTGCGGCTTCAGCAGCGTGCGGCAGGTGTCGCGCGCGCCGTCGGCCGCCGGCACCTTGCGGCAGACGCCGTCCAGCCGCGCCTGCAGCCGCTTCATCGCCGCGGCGTGGCGGCCGCCGTCGTTCCAGGCCAGGAGCTTCGTGCCCATGCGCTGAAGCGAGCGCACGCTGCGGGCCTGGAAGGCGCCGGCATCGCGGCCGGCTTCGTCGATCAGCGTCGCCGCCGTGCTCTCGATGCGCGCGCCGTCGGTCGGCGCCAGGTCGACGAGCGCAGCGAGGTAACCGCCGCCCCACTGCAGCCGCGTCGCCGGGCCTTCGCTCTTCTCGAACGCCTGGCGGTACCAGCCCAGCGCCTCATCGCTGCGGCCGAGCTTGCGCGCGTTGCCGCCAAGCTGGCTCATCAGGTAGTAGGGCGAATGGCTCTTCGCCAGGTTGGCCTTGAGCAGCGCGTCGCTCTCGTCCCAGAGCCCGGCACGCGCGAGCACGTAGGCGCCGCCGGTGATCACCGCCTGGCGCTCGTAGCCGTCGCTGATCTCGCGGTCGTCGCGTGCGACATGCTCGCGCACCGCCTGGCGCAGCGCCGCCGGCAGCTCGACCTTGACCGCGTCCTCGGGCGCGCCCAGGCGCGCCAGCTCGACGCGCGAGCCCAGGGCACCGAGCCGGTCGGCACGCGACAGCGTCGCATCGGCGGCCAGGCGCTGCAGCGCAGCGTCGAACACCGGCAGCAGCGGCGACTTCTCCGGTGTTCCGTCGGCCAGCGCACGCAGCAGCTCGGCGGCGCTGGCGGCGAAGACGTCGGCGTGGCGGCGCGCCAGCGCCGGCTCGGCAGCGACGCGACGCACACGCTCGCGCAGCGCGGCGTCGGGCTTGACGCGGCCCTGGCCTTCGTCGGCCACCAGCGCCTTCAACCACAGCCGGGTGACGGTCTCGTCGTCGGCGGCCGGCGCCGCGGCGGCCAGCTTCGCCAGCAGCGTGGCGCGTTCGGCCGGCGCGACGACACGGCCATCGTCCACGTCCCAGGCGTAGAAGGCCAGCGCACGCCATTCGTGTGCCGACAGCGCGCGGCCGGCGGTGGCGTCGGCCACCAGCGCTTTCACCGGCCGGCCGCCGGCCAGCGCCTGCTGCAGCAGGGCCAGCACCTGCTCGGGCTCGGCCTCGCCGGGCAGGCGCGTGATCTCGTGGGCGTCGGGCGAGAACAGCACCATCGTCGGGTAGGCGCTGACGCCGAACCGTTTGCCCAGCTTCTGCGCGCCCGGCCGGTCGCCGTCGACGTGCACGGCGACGAAGTCGCGTGCCTGCAGCGCGAAGTCCTGGCGGTTGAACAGCGTCGCCTTGAGCTGGTTGCACGGCGGGCACCAGGTCGCGCCCCAGTACAGCAGCAGCGGCTTGTTCTCGGCGCGGGCGCGCACGAAGGCGCGGTCGACATCGGCGTCGGCGGCGGCCGCCACCCAGGCGACGTTCTTCGACGGCAGCCCGGGCGCCGCGGCGGCGGTTCCCCAGGCAAGGCAGGCGGCGAAACAGCAGGCGGCGAGGCGGAGCTTCATGGCGGCAACGGGCAAGACGATCGGCCGATTGTGAGCCGGCCGCGGCAGCTCCCCGGAACGCGGGGGAAAACGTCGTCCTGCGGCCCCGGTCGATGAACGAAGTCACGCCGCCCCACGCGCGGGGTGCCGGCGCCGGTCAGGGTCTTCTACGATCCGCTGGTGAACATTCGTAACGCCTCCCTCCCGATGCGACGGCTGGCCCTGGTCGCCACGCTGGCGGCCGCCTTCGCGGCGCAGGCCGCCGACGTCAAGTCCGCGCGCTTCTACGAAGACGCGCTGCAGCGCTACGAGAAGCGGGACTACGCCGGCGCCGTGGTGCAGCTGAAGAACGCGCTGCAGATCGACAAGACGCAGCTGCCGGTGCACGTGCTGCTGGGCAAGGCGCTGCTGGCCAACGGCGACGTGCTCGGCGCCGAAGTCGCGCTGAACGAGGCGCTCAGGCTGGGCGTCAACCGGGCCGAAGTCGTGCTGCCGCTGGCCGAGACCTTGAGCCTGCAAGGCAAGCCCCAGGTGCTGCTCGAAGACCCGCGTTTCGCTCCGGCGGGCCTGCCTGCCGAGGTGCGCGCGCGCCTGCTGCTGGCACGCTCGACGGCCGCGGCCGACCTGGGCGACGCGCGCCAGTCCCTGCAACTGCTCGACGAGGCGCGTGCACTCGCGCCGCGCGACCCGGGGCCGTGGCTGGCCGAAGTCAAGCTGCGCCTGCGCAACGGGCAGCCGCAGGAAGCTCAGCTGGCCGTCGACAAGGCTCTGGCGCTGGCCCCGGGGCTGGCCGAGGCCCACTACCTGAAGGGCACCGTCGCCCATTCCAGGGGACAGCCTCAGGCAGCGCTGGGCGCGTACGACCGGGCGCTGGAACTCGAACCGCGGCACGTCGACTCGCTGGTGTCGCGCGCAGGGCTGCTGATGGACCTGCGGCGTGACGCCGACGCCCAGCGCGATGTCACCCGGCTTCGCCAACAGGCCCCCGACGATCCGCGCGGCGCCTATCTGCAGGCGCTGCTCGCCGAAAAGGCCGGGCGCGCGGCCGACGCACGCAGCGCGCTGCGCGACGTCACCGGGCTGCTCGACCCGGTGCCCTTGGACTTCCTGCGTTATCGGCCCCAGCTGCTGATGCTCGGCGGCCTGGCGCACTACGGGCTGGGCGAGCGCGAGAAGGCGCTGCCCTACCTTGAAGCCGTGCAGCGCATGCAGCCGGGCAGCGGTGCGGCCAAGCTCGCGGCGCAGATCCAGCTGTCGCAGAACAACCTGGACAAGGCCATCGAGTCCCTGGAAGCCTATCTGCGCCGCCATCCTCAGGACACCCAGGCGACGCTGCTGCTGGCGTCAGCGCAGATCGCGCAGGGACGCAACGCCCGCGCCACGGCCATCGCCGAACAGGCGCTGCGTTCGGGCGAGTCAGCGCAGATGCGCGGCCTGCTCGGCCTGAGCCTGGCGGCCAGTGGCAAGGTGCCCGACGCGGTCGACGCGCTGGAAGCCTCGTTCAAGGCCGATCCCAAGCAGCTCGCGCCGGGCATCGCGCTGGCCCAGATCCGCCTGCAGGCCGGCGACCCACGACGCGCGACGCAGATCCTGCAGACGCTGCTGCAGCACTACCCGAAGCATGCGGGCGTGCTGAACCTGCTGGGCAGCGCCAGGCTGCGCGCCGGCGACGCCGCCGGGGCACGCCAGGCCTTCGAGCAGGCGCTGGCCGCCGATCCGCGTTTCGTCTCGCCCCAGGTGCAGCTCGCCCGTCTGGATGCGATGACCGGCAAGCCGGACGCCGCGCAACAGCGCCTGCAGCAGGTGCTGGCGCAGGACGACAAGTCGCAGGAGGCGACGCTCGAGATGGCGGCGCTGGCCGAACGCCGCGGCCGCTTCGACGAAGCACGGCGCTGGTACGAGAAGGCCGACGACGTCGCCGGCCCGAACCGCTTCGACGCGGCGATCGAACTCGTCGACTACCTGCTGCGCCGCGAGCAGCCGGCCGAAGCGCGTGAAGCCGCCAAACGCATGACATCGCGCGCCCCCGAGGCGGTGCCGGTGCTGATGACGCTGGCCCGGGTGTCGCTGGCCAACGGCGACCCCGCAGCGGCACGCAGCTCGCTCACGCGCGCGTCGACGCTGGCCGGGCCGGACGTCGGTGCGCTGGTGCGCATCGCCATGCTGCAACTGGCTGCCAACCATCCTCCCGGCGCGCTGCACACGCTCGGCAAGGCACTCGCCGAGCGCCCCGAATCGCTCCCGGTGCAGGCGCTGATGGTCGAGGCGGAGCTGCGTGGCGGCGACGGCGCCGCCGCCGAAAAACGCGCGCGCGCCATCGTCGCCCAGCACCCCAAGCTGGCCGTCGGCCATTCGCTGCTGGGCGACATCGCCGCCTCCCGCGGCCAGACCGCGCCGGCCATCGACGCGTATCGCACGGCACAGCGCCTGCAGCCGTCCACCGAGACGCTGCTGCGCCTGGCCAACGCCACCGCCGCGCGTGATCCGGCCGGCGCGCAGAAACTGCTGGAGCAATGGCTGGCGTCGAATCCAGGCGACAAGGTGGCTCGCCGTGCGCTGGCCGACGCCCACGCCCGGGCCGGCCAGTGGGCCGCGGCCCGCGGCGCCTACGAGCAGTTGCTCAAGCAGACACCCGAGGACCCGGAGGTCCTGAACAACCTCGCCCAGATCCAGATCCGGCAGAAGGACGGCGCGGCCCTGGCGAACGCCGAACGTGCGTTGGCCCTGAAGCCCGGCGTGCCGCACATCCTGGGCACCGCCGGCTGGGCGGCGTTCCAGGCCGGCCAGAACGACAAGGCGCTGCAGCGTCTGCGCGACGCACGCCTGCGCGACCCTGGCAATCCGACCACCCGCTACTACCTGGCCGCGGCGCTGGCCAGGGCCGGCCGGCCGGCCGAGGCACGCGAGGAACTGCAGACCGCTCTGAGCGGTCCCGTTTTCGCCGAGGCCGCCGACGCGCGTGCGCTGCTCCAGACCCTCAAGTAAGGGGCCGTGCGGGTGTCGCAAGTTCTTACATCCGCCATCGATTTCTGCGACGATGGCTCGCAAGTCCTTGATAAAAAAGGACAACTGCCGCTGGCGCGGTGATTGCTTAGGGTCTTGGGGCGGGAGCGGCGGCTGAGGCCGAAGGAATCGAAGGAAGATCCATGAAGACGATGAGCAAACAGATCACGACTGCAGCGCTGCTGGCGCTGGGCATCGGCTTCAGCGGCGCCGCCTTTGCGCAGAGCACCTGGGATCTGTCGACCAGCAGCTGCGACCCCTACGGTCAGCCTCCGGGTGCCGCGGGCTGCACGGTGGGGGGCGTGACGGCCACCGTCACCGCCTGGGGCAACGGCGGAAGCGCCGGCCAGTTCGTTGCGGCGACGATCACCGACCAGAGCACCAGCGGTGTCGGCGTGACGAGTTCGTACGGCGGCAAGACCGAGTACACCGGCGACAACAAGAACCACGCGATCGACAACTACGGCGGCCCGCGCAACAGCTCGACGAGCTACGGGGCTTACACCGAGCTGCTGATGGTGGGCTTCAGCGAAGCGACGCGGCTGGACGGCCTGTCCATCGGCTGGCGCTCCGGCGACGCCGACATCAGCGTGCTGCGCTGGACCGGCGAGGACCCGCCCGACCTGACCAAGATGACCTCCACCGGCACCGGCGGCCTGATCGCCAAGGGCTGGGAGCTGGTGTCGAGCTACGACCTGTACTCCAGCTACTCGACCAGCGTCTCCAGCGCCGGCTATTCGAGCTGGTGGCTGATCAGCGCCTACTTCGGCAACAGCACGACGACGAGCAAGGGCACCGATCTGGACACCGGCGACGACTTCTTCAAGCTGAAGACCTTCTCCGGCACCGGCTGCAAGACGACCAACAGCTGCGGCGGCGGTGGCGGTGGCGGCAGCGTCCCCGAACCGGGCACGCTCGCCCTCGCCGGCCTGGCGCTCGCCGGCATCGTCGGCGCCAAGCGCCGTCGCGCCCGTACGGCCTGACACACAGAGACGACTTCGTCCGTCGGGCCGGCCATGCCGGCCCGTTTTTTTTCAGGCCCCGGGATCGGCGACGGCCAGCCCCGCCTGGCCGTCGTCCTCGTCGGGCGGCTCGGCGTTGGCGCGCGCCAGCGCCATCCAGACCGCAAACGGCACCCGCGCCGCACGGCGCGGCGCGGCCCGCGCCACCTCCAGCCGGCCGTCGGCGCAGGCGAGCATCACGCCATACGGCTCGGGCACCTCGTCGGGCGTGGCGATGCCTTCGCTGAAGACGTACCAGCACTGGCTGGCCAGCGCGCGGTAGGCGGCGCCCTTGTCGGGGCGGCGCAGCTCGGCCAGCAGGTCGGCACGCCGCACCTTGATCTCGTGCACCACCGGCTCGGCGTAGTCCTCGACCGTCGTGTGGCGGATCGAGAAGACGTCGGGCATCGCGGTCGCCCAGCGTGTGCCGCCGTCCCCGGCCGCCAGCGGCGCACGCAGCGCCAGGCCGCGCCAGACGATGCGCCCGGCGCGCTGCATCTCGCGTGCGACCCGCGCGACCAGCGCCTCGTGGGCGTCGAAGGCGGCCCGGTTGCGCGTCAGCGTCGCCGCCAGCAGCCCGATGCCGGCCTCGCTGACGAGCAGCGTCTCGCGCCCGGCCTCGTCCCAGCGGCGCTGCAGCAGCCCGGCGGCCAGCAGGTCGATCTCGATGGCGTCGCGGCAGGGCCAGCCGGCGGAGCGCCAGATCTCGCGCAGACGGCGCCGGTGCACGGCGCCCAGCGCCGGGCTCACTCGACGACCTGGACGCCCTTCCAGAACGCGATGCGCCCCTGGATGTTGGCCGCGGCCTCCTTCGGATCGGCGTAGTACCAGGCGGCGTCGGGGTTGGCGTCACCGTCGACGAACAGCGTGTGGTAACGCGCCTCGCCCTTCCACGAGCACATCGTGCGCGTGTTGCTCGGCAGCAGGTACTGCGACTTCACCGCCGCGGCGGGGAAGTAGTGGTTGCCTTCGACGATCACCGTGTCGTCGCTCTCGGCAATGACGGTGTCTTTCCAGATCGCTTTCATGTCGATGTCCTCTCGCTGACGCCGCCGGCCGGCTCCAGCCAGTGCAGCGAGAAACGCCTCGCCGCGTCGGTCCAGACCGGGCCCGGCTCGAAACCGGCGCGCCGCGCGAGGGCCCGGAAGCCGTCGACGCTGTACTTGTACGAGTTCTCGGTGTGCAGGCTGTCGCCTTCGTCGAACTCGAAGACCTCGCCGGCGACACGCACCGCCTGGCGGCGGCGGCTGACCAGATGCATCTCGATGCGGCGCAAAGCCGGATGGTAGAACGCCGCGTGCGACCAGGCCGACAGATCGAAGTCGGCCCCGAGTTCGCGGTTGGCGCGCGCCAGCAGGTTGAGGTTGAAGGCCGCGGTCACGCCCTGGGCGTCGTTGTAGGCCGCGTGCAGCAGTGCCGGCTCCTTGATCAGGTCGACGCCGATCAGCAGCGCGCCGCCATCCAGCCAGCGACGAAAGCGCGCCAGCAGCGCGCAGGCCTCGTCGGGCTCGAAATTGCCGATCGAGCTGCCGGGAAAGAAGCCGATGCGCCGGCCCACAGGCGGCGGCAGCGCCAGCGCCGCGGTGAAGTCGGCCGCCAGCGGCTCGACGGCCAGCCCGGGGAAGTCGGCGCGCAGCGCCGCCGCCGCCTCGACCAGGTGCTCGCCCGAGATGTCGATCGGCACGAAACGCCGCGGCGCCGCGAGCGCCTGCAGCAGCCGCCGCACCTTGACGCTGGCGCCGGCACCGAACTCGACGATCTCGGCACCCGGCCCGATGCGCGCCGCGAACTCGTCGGCGTGACGGTCCAGCAGCGCCAGCTCGGTGCGTGTCGGGTAGTACTCGGGCAGTTCGCAGATGCGCTCGAACAGGCGTGACCCCTCGGCGTCGTAGAACCACTTGGGCGCGATGCGGCGTTCGCGCAGCCCGGCCACGAAGTCGGCAGCGAAATTCATGCGTCGCGCGCCAGCCTGAGGCCGCTGAACTGCCAGCGGACTCCGGGCGGGAAGAAGTTGCGATAGCTCGCACGTGCATGGCCGGGCGGTGTGGCGAACGAACTGCCGCGCAGCACGATCTGGCCGACCATGAACTTGCCGTTGTATTCGCCAACCGCACCGGCCCAGGGCCGGTAGCGCGGGTACGGCTCGTAGGACGAACGTGTCCATTGCCACAGGGCGCCGAAACACTGCGACGGCGGCGTGGCCGAGCCGGCCGCGTGCTCCCACTCGGCTTCGGTCGGCAGCCGCGCGCCGGCCCATTCGGCATAGGCCGCGGCCTCGTAGTACGACAGGTGGCGCACCGGCGCCTGCGGCGCGCGCGGGCGCGGGCCGTGCGGCGTGAACTCCGTGCCGTCTTCGCGCCAGTACAGCGGGCCGGTCCAGCCCTGCGCCGACACCACCGCCCAGCCGTCGGACAGCCACAGCGCCGCACGGCGGTAGCCGCCATCGTCGACGAAGGCCTGGTACTCGGCGTTGCTCACCAGGCGGCGTGCGATCTCGTGCGCCTCCAGCCGCACGCGGTGGCGCGGCGTCTCGTTGTCGAAGGCGAATCCCGTGCCGGCGTGGCCGATCTCGGCCTCGCCGCCGTCGAAGCCGAGCCAGCCGTCGACTGCGGCCGGCCACGGTGGCGGCTCGCCGGGGAAGGCCGCCGGCGCCAGCGGGTTCAGCGCCAGCGCGGCGAGGATGTCGGTCTGCATCAGCTCCTGGTGCTGCTGCTCGTGCTGCAGGCCCAGCTCGACCAGCGGGAAGGCCGCGGCACGCGTATCGGCGTCGGCCTCGGCGATGAAGGTGCAGACGCCGGCGTCGACCACCCGCCGCCAGGCCAGCACCTCGTCCAGCGAAGGCCGCGACAGCAGGCCGCGCTGCGGCCGCGGGTGGCGCGGGCCCAGGCTCTCGTAATAGGAGTTGAACAGCCGCGCCCAGCGTTCGTCGTAGGGCCGGAAGCCCGGTGCGTGCGGCGCCAGCACCACCGCTTCGAAGAACCAGCTGGTGTGCGCCAGGTGCCACTTCGTCGGGCTGGCGTCGGGCATGGCCTGCAACTGCTGGTCTTCGGCCGACAGCGGCGCGGCCAGCGCCTCGCTGTGGGCGCGCACCGCGCGGAAGCGGGCACTCAGGTCGGAAACGGCGTCGGGCATTCGGCGCTCTCCTGCGGCGGCGGGTGTCCGGCGCATTCTGGTCATGGGTGGGTCGGCCGCCACCCGGGCAAGCCCCGTTCCGGGTGAGCGCAGGTAAGCCTGGCGAACGCTGCATGCAGAGCGACTGAACCCCGGAACGCGCACCCGTTCCTACATTGGAGAGCATGGACAGCACCCTCGCCCCCACCCTGCTCGACCCGCGCCCGATCGAACGCCTGGTCGCCGGCCAGCCCACGCAGGACGGCGCCGGCGTGAAGCTCGTGCGCCTGCTGACGCACGAGCTGCAGCGCCGGCTCGACCCCTTCCTGATGCTCGACCGCTTCGCGACCGACCGCGCCGAGGACTACATCGCCGGTTTCCCCGACCACCCGCACCGCGGTTTCGAGACCGTCACGGTGATGGTCGAAGGCCGCATGCGCCACCGCGACAGCGCCGGCCACGAAGGCCGCGTCGGCCCCGGCGGCGTGCAGTGGATGACCGCCGGCCGCGGCCTGGTGCACAGCGAGATGCCCGAGCAGGAAGACGGCCGCATGGACGGCTTCCAGCTCTGGCTGAACCTGCCGGCGCGCGAGAAGATGCGCGAGCCCTGGTACCGCGACATCGAGGCCGGCCAGGTGCCCGAGTGGCGAGCGACCGGCGTGCGCGCGCGCGTCGTCGCCGGCCGCACGCACGGCGTCGCCGGGGCCGTCGAACGCGAGACGACCGAGCCGCTGATCGTCGACCTGGAACTCGCGCCCGGCGCACGTTTCGAGCAGCCGCTGCCGGCGGCGCACAACGCCTTCGTCGTCGTCGTGCACGGCGCCGTCGAGCTCGGCGGCCAGAAGCTGGAGCCGGGGCCGATGGCCATCCTCGCCAACCGCGGCGACGGCATCGCCGTCACCGGCGGTGCCGCCGGCGCACGGCTGCTGCTCGTCGCCGGCCGGCCGCTGGGCGAGCCGATCGCGCAGTACGGGCCGTTCGTGATGAACAGCAACCGCGAGATCTTCGAGGCCGTCGAGGACTTCCGCGCCGGCCGCCTGGCCTGATCACACGACGCGGCGCCGCGCCCGCTCAGCGCTTGAGCGGGATCGGCGTCGCGCGGTCCACCGGCACCGCGGTCACCGCGTTCTGCGGCGAGCCTTCGATGACGCGGTCGGAATAGGTCAGGTAGACCAGCGTGTTGCGTCCGGCGTCGACCATGCGCACCACGTGCAGGCGCTTGAAGACCAGCGAGATGCGTTCGCTGAACATGTCTTCCTGCTGCGGCAGCGGCTTGGGGAACGAGATCGGCCCGGTCTGGCGGCAGGCGATCGAGGCGTCCGACTTGTCCTCGGCCAGCCCGAGCCCGCCCTTGATGCCGCCGGTCTTGGCGCGCGAGACGTAGCAGGTCACGCCCTTGACGCCGGGGTCGTCGTAGGCGTCGACGACGATCTTGTGGTCCGGGCCGATCAGCTTGAAGACCGTGTCGACCTCGCCGACCGGCTCGGCCGAAACCGTGCCGGCGGCCAGCAGCGCCGCCGCCAGAACCGCTCGCCGCATCAGTGGTCCTCCACCAGGCCGCCGTCGGCCGCGCCGCTGGCGCCGCCGACAAGCACCGTGTAGACCTTGCCGGCCTCGATGATCTGCTCGCTCAGCGTCAGCACCGAGCCGCTCAGCGCCGGCGAGGTGACGGTCAGCGTGCCGCTGGTCGTCGCCGACACCTCGGCATACGAGGAGGCCGCGCCCACCGCGACGCCGGAGGCCAGCGGCGACGAGCCGAGCTTCAGCGCCAGCGTCGAGCCCAGGTCGCTGATCGCGTTGATCAGGCGGATCTTGGCCTTGCTGCTGCTGGACGACAGCGTGTTGTCGTCCTCGACCCAGACCGCCACCGGCGAGGCCGCGCTGCCGTAGATGACCAGCGTGTAGTCGACACCGGCCTCCAGCGCCTGCGAGGCCACGGCGCTGCTGACGTCGGTGGTGCCGATGGCCGCGGTGACGGTCGGCGTGCCGACGTCGACCAGGGCGTAGTCGCTGACCACCGGCGAGCCCGAGGACAGCAACTCGGTGCCGTCGACCGTCGCGGTGACGGTGGCGTTGGCCGCGGCGGCCCCGGCGATGCGAACCCGTGCGTCAGTGACGTCGATGCGCGTCAGCGCCTGCTTCTCCTCGCGCAGCAGCATGGCGTTGACGAGCACGCCGCTGGAGGCCGCGGCGAGCGTCAGCGTGTAGACGTTTCCACCACCGAAGACGACGCCCGAGACGTCCAGCCGCACGTCGGTCTTGCTGCCGGCGGCGGTGACACGCACGCGCCAGGTGCCCTTGTCGATGGTGACGAAGTCGTTGAGCGTGCCGACGGCCGCCGCGGACTGCATCGCCACCGAATCCGACAGCGTGTCGTCTTCGGCCGTCACGTAGACGTCGAGCTCGCCGGCGTCGGTGGCGCCGTTGAACACACGCACCTTCGTCTTGTCGTCGTCCGGGTCGGAGGTGTTCTCGTCGAGCAGCTGCCAGCCGAGGTCGCCGACCGGGCCCCAGGCGAGGATGGTGTAGTCGTCGTCCTCGGACAGATCGGGCGTGAAGGTCGAGATCAGCGCGGTGGCCGAGCTGCTGCGCGAGATCGTCGAGTCGCAGTCGCCGGGGTCGACGTCCTTGTACTTGGTCTCGTCGCCATAGGCGACCGAGCTGAACAGGTCATCGCCGTCGACCTCCAGCGTCAGCGCGTCGTACGAGCTGGCGTTGATGAACCGGACATGGGCCTTGCTCGTGTCCGTCCCGCCACCGCAACCGGCGAGCACCACCGGCGAGGACAGCGCCAGCGTGATCCAGCGCCGGCGGTTGATCTGCTGCATCGAGTTCTCCTGGGCGCCGGCGCCACGGCCGGCCAGGGCGACATCATCGCCCAGCCGCGTTGCCGGCATGCGAACGCCGGTAACGCCGTGGTGTCGGCGCCGCAGGGTTCAGGTGGCAGGCTTGTCCGACAGCGCCTTCAGGTTGTCCTGCAGTTCCTTGCCCATCGGTGCGTTGAGCACGATGCCCTTGGGCGGGATCGCCGACAGGAACCACTTGCGGTAGAGCTTCTCGAACTCGCCGCTCTTCATCAGCCCGGCGAGCACGCCGTCGACCAGTTGCTTGAACGCCGGGTCGTCCTTGCGCAGCATGATCGCGTAGGGCTCGACCTGGATCGCCTCGCCGACGACCGCCAGCTCCGCCGGGTTGGCCGAACTCGCGCGCAAGCCGTAGAGCAGGATGTCGTCCATGCCGAAGGCCGCGGCGCGGCCGCTTTGCACCAGCAGCGCGGCCTCGGCGTGGTCCTTGGCGCCGATCAGCTCGATCGGCAGCTTGTTCTCGCTGATCAGCGTGCGCAGGATGCGGAAATTGGTGGTGCCGGTGGTCGACACCAGCACCTTGCCGTGCAGGTCGGCGAGCGACTTGATGCCCGAATCGCTGCGCACCAGGAAACGCGTGCCGGTGTAGAAGTAGTTGATCGCGAAGGCGACCTGCTTCGCCCGGTCGCTGTTGTTGGTCGTCGAGCCGCACTCGATGTCGATCGTGCCGTTGACCAGCAGCGGGATGCGGTTGGCGCTGGTCACCGACTGAAGGTTGAGCTTCAGGTCGGGACGGCCGGTGGCCTTCTTCACCTCGTCGACGATGCGGCCGCAGATCTCGAAGCCGAAACCCACCGGCTGCGCCTTGTCGTCGAGGTAGGAGAACGGGATCGAGGACTCGCGGTAGGCGACGCCGATCGCCCCGCTGGCCTTGACCTTGTCCAGCGTGGACTGGGCGGAAGCGGCCGACGCGGCGAGGGCCAGGGCGAGGACGGCGAGCGGGCGCACGATCTGGGGCATGGACGAGGCTCCTTGACGGGGTGGAGCCCAGGCTAAGCAAAGCGCCGGCCACTGTCGCTCCGCACGAACGCGGAGATCGGGCCCCGGAAAGACGAACGCCCGGCCGGGGCCGGGCGTTGCCGAGGGGCGCAGGCTCAGGCGCGGGGCGCGGCCGCAGCGCTCTGCGCGATGTAGGCCGAGGCGCCGTCGGCGGCGGCCAGCGAGTCGATGCCCGAGAGCATCACGACGGTGAAGAAGGCCGCGCTGGCCAGCGCGATCAGGCGGGGGGCGAAGCGGGTGTTCATCGTGGGCTCCTTGGGGTGACGTGCTGCGATGGAGTCCACTGTAGGCAGCGCCCCCAGGCGCCGCGAGCGCCGTGCGACGGCCGGCACCGGCAGGCGACGAACTGCCTGCCGCAGCGACGAAGCGTCAGCCGCCGGTGGCCGCCGGGCGGGCCGATGCGGCCGGATCCGGCGCCTCTGGCGGGAAGAGCTCGTCGAGACCGGCGTGTTCGGTGACCGCCAGCCCCTGCATCAGCTCCAGACTGGACTCGTACCAGCCGCAGGCCGGCGCAGCCCCCCGGGCCGGCAGTTCGTTCAACGAGTTCGGCAGGTCCGCCGACCGGCCGCGCCGGCGAGGAAAGAAGCCCGTGGACATCGTCGCCCCCTCAAGCGATTCGTACACACGCATCGTGACGCGACGAGGCCCTGGCGGCCATCACCCGGAAGTCCGGATACCGCGCTTTGAGCGGCCCGGCCCCCCGAACGGGTGGTGAATTGTTCACACGGCGGTCACCCCGCCGCCGGCAGGCGCGCTTCAGCCCAGCGGCCGCACCCCGAACAGCCAGGCGTGCAGCCAGAACGCGAACACGGCCCAGCCGGCCACGCCGACGGCCACCGTCACCAGCGTCATCGACAGCCGGCCGGGCGCGTAGACCGTGCCCGTGCGGGCGTCGCGCCGGCGCGCGGCGCGGTAGTCCAGCAGCGCCCAGACGAGGAAGCTGCCGAACAGCACCAGGTCGGCCAGCGTGTGGTTGGCCAGCAGGTGGGCGAAGGCCCAGACCTTGACGCCGAGGATCATCGGGTGGTGCAGCTTCGCCTTGATCTGGTTGCCGGGCACGTAGGCGGCGAAGTTCAGGATGAAGGCGACGAGCACCAGCAGCGAGGCCAGGTGGCGCGTCCAGAGCATCGGCGTCCACAGCGCCACCGGGTCCAGCCGAGCGTCGCCGTAGCCACGCACGATCAGCACCAGGCCGAGCAGCGACAGCACCGAGTACAGGCCCTTGAAGCCGTTCTCGCCCAGCCGCGCACGCAAACGCGTGCGCCAGTCTTCGCCGTAGATGCGCACCGAATGCGCGCCCAGGAACAGCACGAGGCCCAGGATCAGTTGCGTCATGGGTGACAGGAGAGAGTCGAAAGGCGGCGGCATTGTCGCCCCACGGCCGCTATCCTGCCCCGCATGGACAAGCGTTATCACTGGGAAGACTTCCCCGCCGGCACCGTGCGCGAGTTCGGCGCCACCACCGTCAGCCGCGAGGCGATCGTCGAGTTCGCGCGCCAGTTCGACCCGCAGCCCTTCCACCTCGACGAGGAGGCGGCAAAACACTCGCTGTTCAAGGGCCTGTGCGCCAGCGGCTGGCACACCGCGGCGATGACGATGCGCATGATGTGCGACGAGTACCTGCTCGACGCCGCCAGCCTGGGCTCGCCCGGGCTGGAGAACATCCGCTGGATGAAGCCGGTCTACCCGGGCGACACGCTGAAGGTGCGCATGGAAGTCACCGAGGCCCGCCCGATGGCCAGCCGGCCGACGGTCGGCCTGGTGCGATCGACCTGGACCGTGTCGAACCAGCGCGACGAAGCGGTGATGTCCATGGAAGGTTGGGCGATGTTCAAGAGGCGCGAGCCGGCGGTCGGCCAAAATCCGGCCTGAACCGTTCCCGTCTGGCCCTCACCCGCTCCGGAGGAAAGCCCTCATGTCCCGCACTTCCCGTGTCCTGCGTTCGCTGCTCGCCGTCGGCGCCGCCACCGTGGCTTTCGCCGCGGGCGCGCAGAACACCGAACCCAAGGTCCTGAACATCTACAACTGGGCCGAGTACATCGCCGAAGACACGCTCAAGAACTTCGAGAAGGAAACCGGCATCAAGGTCCGGTACGACATCTTCGACAGCAACGAGATCCTTCACGCCAAGCTGGTGGCCGGCAAGACGGGCTACGACATCGTCGTGCCGGGCGCGCACTTCGCGAAGGCTCAGATCGAAGGCGGCCTGTTCCAGAAGCTCGACAAGTCGCTGCTGCCGAACTGGAAGAACCTGGACCCGGCGGTGCTCGAGCAGATGGCCAAGGTCGACCCGGGCAACCAGTACCTCGTCGACTGGCTCTGGGGCTACGTGACCGTCGGCATCAACGTCAAGAAGGTCAAGGCCGCGCTGGGCGCGACGCCGATGCCGGCCAACGCCTGGGACCTGCTGTTCAAGCCCGAGTACGCCAGCAAGCTGAAGGGCTGCGGCGTCAGCATGCTCGATTCGGCCTCCGAAGTGATGCCGGTGGCGATGATCTACGCCGGCAAGCCGGCCTACAGCAAGAACGCCAAGGACTATGACGCCGCGCGCGAGGTGCTCGCCAAGGCGCGCCCGAACATCACGCGCTTCTCCTCGTCGGGCTACATCGACGAGATGGCCAACGGCTCGCTGTGCCTGGTGATGGGCTACGCCGGCGACATGAACATCGCACGCCAGCGTGCGATCGACAGCAAGACCGGCGTCGACATCCAGGTGCTGATCCCGCCGAGCGGCGCGACGATGTTCTTCGACTCGATGGCCATCCCCAAGGACGCCGAGCACCCGAAGAACGCGCACCTCTTCATCAACTACATCCTGCGCCCCGAGGTGCACGCCAGCCTGACGAACAAGGTCTTCTACGCCAACCCGAACGCGGCGTCGAAGAAGTTCGTGAAGAAGGAAGTGGCGTCCAACCCGACGGTCTTCCTGTCGGCCGAGGACATGAAGAAGCTGAGCTCGCCGGACGCCGTGCCGCAGGACATCCGCCGCGTGCAGACGCGCATCTTCACGGCCTTCAAGGCGGGGTCGCGATAAACACCCCGGCCGCCACGCTCGAGTTCTGGTTCGGCCCGCCGCCGCATGCGGTGCGGGCCGACTGGTTTCGCAAGAGCGACGCCTTCGACCGCCTCGTCGCCGGGCGTTTCGGCGCCGACATCGAGGCGGCGCTCGCCGGCACGCTGCCGGCCGAGTGGGCAGCCGTGCCGCTGGCGGAGATCCTGCTGCTGGACCAGTTCACGCGCAACGCCCTGCGCGGCCAGCCGCGTGCCTTTGCCGGCGACGCGAGAGCCCTGGCGCTGGCACAGGCGCTGGTCGCCAGCGGCGCCGACCGGGCGCTGACGACGATCGAACGCTGGTTCGCCTACCTGCCGTTCGAACACGCCGAGAGCCTGGCGATGCAGGATGAATCGGTTCGCCTGTTCAGCCTGCTGGCCGCCGAGGACGAACGGCTGGCCGACGCCCTCGACTATGCGCACCGCCATCGCGACGTGATCCAGCGTTTCGGCCGCTTCCCCCATCGCAACGCGGTGCTCGGCCGCGCCAGCACGGCCGCCGAACAGGAGTACCTGGCCCAGCCAGGCGCGGGTTTCTGATCCCGGGTCAGTGATCCTCGAGACGGGTGTGCACGCCTTCGGCGGGCTCACCGGTGTCCGGATCCAGCCAGTCGGCGATGCCGAGCTCCTGCTCGGCCTCGAAGAGCGTCTCGCCGGGTTCGATCTCGCCGTCACAGGCCGCTTCCATCGCCTGCAGCGCGTCGTCCTCGCTGTCGTAGGGGCCGAACTCCTGGCGGCCCGTCGCGGCCAGCCAGTACCAGCCATCCGGACGCTGAACGATCTCGCCATCGCCGGGCGGCGTGGCATCCAGCGACAGGTCCTCCTCGAGCTTCGGGGCCACGAATCGTGCTGGGGTCTGGACTTGCGCTTTCATCGTTCGTACTCCTCTTCGACGAACCCATTCTGAACCTCGCGCGTAGCCGCGCAAGGTGTCCGAGCGCCCCGTGGCATCAAGGCTCGCCCAAGGGGCCAAAGCCTGCTAAGGTCAGCGACTGACCCCAGCGCCGCACGGCGCCTGCCACCGCCCGCTACCCACGGATGGGGCGCCGGGTCCGATGCGCCGTCAGCCTCGACAGCCGTTTTTTCCGCCCCCCCGACAAGCCTGGTCCCCCCGCGAGACGCCCTGCGCCGCGGGCCGCTGCCGCTTGCTCACAAGCTGTCCACAACAAAACCCACGCCGTGGACAACGTTGGGGATAACTTTTGCGCAAGCAGGCACTTATCCACAGTTCCGACAAGCGCCGGCAGGTTGTCCAGAAACGCGTGCGCCGCCGTACGGGGGGTGGCCCACAGCGTTCACGAGCGTGCAAGCCCTTGATCTTCAAACGCTTTCGAGGCTTGTCCCCAGACGGGGGCGGCCTCTACTACGACCACTACTGAGATATACAGCATTGCTATTGAATAACAGTCGCGCCGCGTGCGGGCCTGCACCTGCCGTGCGCGGCGCCACGAACTGCGTTCAGCGAAGAGGTTCGACCGCGGCCCGGGCTTCGGGAGCAGGGATCCGTCCCGCAGCAACTTCGGCGGCCCAGCCGGAGGCCAGCGTGCGCACCCGTTCGACGTTCGCCGCACGCGGTGTGCCGCAGAAGCTGCGGCCGACCCAGTCGCTGTCCTCGCCTTCGGCATCGACGTGGGTCGAGCCCTCCCCCATGCGAACGCCGACCACGCTGTCGCGGCCGGCGGCCAGGGCCTCGTCACGCAGCAGCTCCAGCACCGGCGCGGCGCGCTGCTCGGCATTGCAGCCGCTGGGGGCGGCTTCGATCGCGAGCACGGGCCGCTGGCCGCCCTGCGACACCGCACGCAGCTGCTCGGTGAAACCTCGCACCGGCACCGGGTCCAGCAACAGGGCTCCGGCCAGCCTCTGCGGCGCCATGGCGTCCAGCCGCCAGCCCAGGCGCGCGGCGAAGGCCGCGCCCGCCGAGTGCCCGCCCACGACGATGCGCTGCGGCAGCGCCTGGCCATCGGGCAGGCGGATCGTCTGCAGCAGCGCGGTCGCCATGGTGTCGGCCAGCGCCGGGTTGCCACCCGTCATGTCGGCGTCGATGCACAAGGTCGCCAGGCCCTGGCGGGCGATGCGGCGTGCCGTCTCGCGCAGGTTGGCGCAGCTGCGCGTGAAGCCGTGCTGCAGCACCAGCAGTGCACTCGGCTCGCCCGCTGGCAGGGCCCATTCGGCGTTGTAGGAACGGCCACCGATGTCCAGTGCCGGCGCGGCGGTGATGCCGCCGGTGGTCGGCCCGGGCACGCTGGCGCAGCCGGTCAGTCCGACGGTCAGACTGCGTACGAGCCAACGCCTGAGCTGAGACATCTCGCCGTGCCTTCCTGTCGATGCCTGGGCGGGCACCGGCAGCGGCCCGAGGCAAGCCCGGTTCCCGGAAGCGGTGTCGATGGCGCGGGTCACGGTGGCGCTAGGGGGTTTTGAATTCCAGATTGTCCTGATCGGCTTTTCCCCTCGCCGCACGAGTCTCATCTGCGCGCGGCGGTGTGAACTGATCCACGAGGACGCCAGAACGCTCACCGACGTGGGGGGAAGATCCGCTGCCTACCCGGTGCTGGCGCAAGGCGCGCCCACGGCCTGCCTCGGCAGAATCCAGCCGGGGACGGATCACCCGGAGGCGGACGCGTCGTTTGTCCGTTGGCGCCGTCCCGGGAGGACAGATTGGGACTGGAAACCATCGTCTGGATCGTTCCGGACGACGCGCGCGACGCCGACCCGGGCGCGGACGCGCTACGCAAGGCGGGCTACGCGGTCATCGAACAGACGCTCGCCATGGCGCCCCGGCTGGCCGCCGATCTGCGTGTGCTGCCGACCGCCTCGCTGGCCGATCCCGCCGCGCTGCGGGCTGCCTGCGCCGCCGACCGGCGTCCGACGCTGGTGCTCGCTCACGACGGGGACGCCGAGGCCATCGCGCTCCAGGTCTGCGACCTGCGCGACGAAGTCGTGCGCCTGCCGCAGTCGCCGCACCACGTCGCTGCGCGGCTGGAGCGGCTGACGCGTCGCGACCGCGACTCGGCCTGGCTGCATCGTGATGTCGTCACCGGCCTGCTCAACCGGCGCGCCTTCGGCCAGCGGCTGCGCAAGGTGCTCGAGGAGATGCTGCCGGGCGAGGTGCGTGGCCTGGTCCTGGTCGACCTGGACCACTTCAAGCGCCTGAACGACGAGTTCGGCCACGCCGTCGGCGACCAGCTGCTGCGCAGTGCCTCCGAGATGCTGGCGGCGGGCGCATCGCCCGAAGACTGCATCGGCCGCGTCTCGGGCGACGAGTTCGCGCTGCTGATGGCGCGCTACGACCTGCAGACGCTGGTCAACGACGCCCAGGGCTTGCTCAAGCGCCTGTCCGTGCCGATCCAGGTGCCCTCGATCGGCCGCGGCATCGTGCTGACCGCCAGCGCCGGCATGACGGTGCTGCAGCCGCGGTTCAGCGAGGCCGAGGTCATGCGCCAGGCCGACGCGGCGATGTACGAGGCCAAGGGTGCCGGGCGCAACCGGCTGATGTGCTTCGAGACCGCTGCCGGCGGCTACGTCGTGCCCGACATCGACGCCGACCTGGAGCGTTTCAACGAAGTGACCAAGGTGTTCAGCGACCGCCTGGCACGCATCGTCGGCGACATGGGGCGGCGCCTGGTCGAAGGGGCACGCCGCCAGGCGCTGCAGGACGCGCTGACCGGCGCGCACAACCGGCGCTACTTCGACGAGCGCCTGGCGCGCGAGGTCGCGCAGGCGCAGCGCAGCGGCCGTCCGCTGGCGCTGGCGCTGCTGGACATCGACGACTTCCACGGCGTCAACGCGGGTTACGGCTGGCCTTCGGGCGACGGCGTGCTGCGCGACTTCGCCGCGCTGGCCAGCGGCAACGTGCGCCTGGTGGACTGGCTGGCGCGATACGGCGGGGAGGAGTTCTGCGTCGTGCTGCCCGACACCGGCGCCGAGGCCGCGGTGAGCGTGATGGAGCGCATCCGCAGCGCCGTCGGTGCGCACGGCTTCGAAGCCACCGACGGCCGCCGCATCCCGGTCACCGTCAGCGTCGGCGTGGCGATGATCGCCGCACCCGGCGATTCGCCGGTCGCCCTGGTCGACCGCGCCGGGCGCGCCTGCCTGCATGCCAAGGCGGCCGGCAAGAACCGCGTCGTGCTCGACGACGCGGCCACCTGATCTCAGGCCGGTGCCAGGCGCGAGGCCAGTGCCTGCAGCGCCGGCGCCAGGCGCTGTGCCTCGGCGGCGCGCACCTGGGCACGCAGCGTGATGCGCGCGGCCGCTCGGGCCGCCGTCGCGGCGCCGGGTGTGCCCACCAGGCGCTGCTGGTCGGCCAGCATGCGCCTGGCGACGCCGGCATCGGCCGAGGCGGCCACCGTGCCTGGCAGCAGCCAGGCGCGGGCGCCGAACATCGGCCCGGCGAGTTCACCCAGTCGTGCGAACTCGGCAACGACGAAGTCGTAGGCCAGCTGCTCGTGGCCGGGTGCCTGGCCGACCATCTGCGGCAGCGTGGTCGCGATGTTCGTCGGCAGCGTGCCGTCCAGCGTCCGTGCCAGCAGCCGGCGCGCCAGCGCCGCATCCGGCACTTCGGCGATCGCCGACGCGTAGAGCCAGCGCTCCTCTTCGCTGGCCGCGGCGTCCAGCCGCGCCAGCAGCGCCGCGAAACGCGCCTCGTCGGCATGGCGCCCGACGGCGCTGACGACGCCCTGGCGGATGGCCGGCGGCAGCGGCGCACGGCCGGCGAGCTCGGCGTCGAAGAGTTCGCCCGCGCGCGCGATCACCGCCTCGTCGCCGTAGGCCGCGAGGTCGGCGATCAGGCCGTTGCGCAGCTGCTCGGCTTCGCTGCCTTCGCCGGCACGGGGTGTCCAGCCCAGCGTCGCGAGTTCCGGCGCGAACAGCGCGCGGGCCGCGGCGTGCAGCGGCGCCTGCGCCGGGCTGTCGTGAAGGCTCTCGTCGAGGAACTCGAAGGCCCGCCGCGCCTGGGCGTAGAGCGCCGGGCGTGTCGGCCCCTGCACCGACGGCAGCTGCGCCAGCAGCTCGATCAGCGAGGCCATCGGCAGCCGCCCGGACTGCGCCAGCGCCAGCGTGTCGGCCAGCAGCGTCGCCTGGGCGGTGCCGGGCAGCTCGGCAAAACGCGCCGCCAGCGCGGCGTGCCAGTCCGGCGCGTAGGCGACGCGGTAGAAGCCCTGGCCGCCCGGGTTCAGCAGCGTCGGTGTCGCCGGGCAGCCCGCCAGCGTGGTGCTCGTGCGCACGCCGTCGAGCAGCAGCGAACTCGTGCGGCCGCCGTGCTGCACCACCAGCGGCAGCTTCCAGAGCCCCGGCGCGTCGTGGCCGTCGAGCGTGAAGCGGCGCTGGCTCAGCTCCAGCCGGGTGCGTCCGTGCTCGCAGCGGCTTTCGGCCTGCACCAGCGGAAAGCCCGGCTGGTCGGTCCAGCTCGTGGCCACCGCGGCGACGTTGCGGCCCGAGGCGCGGCCGATGTGGTGCCAGAGATCGCCTGCCGTCGCGTTGGACAGCCGCCGCTCGGCCATGTAGCCGGCCAGACCGTTGCGCAAGGCCTTCGGGCCGATCCACTGCTCGAGCATCGCCAGCACCGCCCCGCCCTTGACGTAGGTGATGTCGTCGAAGACGTCGAACACGCGGTCCTCGGGCACCGGGCCGGAACGGATCGCGCGCGTCGAGTCGCCGGCGTCTCGCGTCATGGCGTCGTCGATCGGCCCGCGGCGGCGCAGCGCGATGTTCCATTCGGGGTTGAAGCGCTCGGTCGCCTTCTCCGCCATCCAGGTGGCGAAGGCCTCGTTGAGCCAGATCTCCTCCCAGGACGCAGCGGTCACGAGGTTGCCGAACCACTGGTGCGCGACCTCGTGCGCGACGATCGAGAAGATGCGCCGGCGGGTGTTGGTGTCGCTGTGCGCGGGGTCGAACAGCAGCGTGTTCTCCGCGTAGGAGATCAGCCCCCAGTCCTCCATCGCGCCGAAACGCGTGCTCGGCACCGCCAGCTGGTCCAGCTTGGGCAGCGCGTAGCGCTGGCCGAAGTAGGCGCTGTAGAACGGCAGCACACGCTCGGTGACCTCCAGCGCGTAGGCGCCCTGCGCCGCCTTGCCGGGGGCCGTGAGGATGCGCAGCGGCACGCCGGCCGCGCGTCCGGCCAGCGTGTCGAAGCGCCCGGCCGCCAGCGCCACGAGGTAGCTGGGCATCGGCGGCGTCGGCTCGAAACGGTGCAGCCGGCGCCCGCCGTCGTCGACGACGCTGCGCTCGGCCGTGTTGGACACCACCTCCACGCCTACCGGCGTGCGCACCGCGAGCTCGAACACCGCGCGGAACGAGGGTTCGTCGAAGGCCGGGAACACCATGCGCGCGAAGACCGCTTCGAGCTGGGTCGCCAGCATCGCGCCCGCGCGGCCGCCGCCGTAGGGCGCGCGGTACAGGCCCGAGCCGCTGCGCTGCACCGTGCCGTCCCAGGCCAGCTCCAGTGTTGCCGTGCCCGCCGGCAGCGGCCGGCCGTCGGCGGGCACCAGGCGCCAGGTCTGCGTCGCCTCGTCGGCCGTCACGGTCAGCGCGCGGTCGCGGCCGCCGGCCTTGAGCGTCGCCCCGCGTGGTTGCAGCGTGTAGGCGTGCAGCACGATCTCGGGCACCGCCCGGCGCAGGCGCAGCGCGATCGACGCCTGGCCGCTGAAGCGTTCGGCCGCCGGGTCCAGATCCAGCGTGATCGTGTAACGAGATGGCAGCACCGTCTTGGGCAGCGTGCCCGGGGTGCGGTCGAAATCGAAACGCGGCTGCGCGAGGGCGGCACCGGCAGCCAGCGCGGCTGCCGCGGCGAACGTACGGAGGAAACGCAACGACATCATCATGGGCTCCGGAAGACGCAACGGCGACTGTAGCGACGCCCCGGTGGGCGAAATTGCGCCGGCTTGCGCCACCGGCTCCCACACGTCCTCTGCAGCGGCGACAATCCCGAACCTTTTCCGCGCTGTGTTCCATGCCTGACGACGATCAAACCCTGCCCGAACCCGGCGCGGAGTCCGTTCCTCCCGAGACGCCCGAGACGGCCGTCGAGCCCGTGGCCGAGCCCGTCGAGGCGGCCGCGGCCGTCGAGCCCGCCGAGGCCGCCCCGCGTGCGGCGGAGCTGTCGCCGGCCGAATGCGCCGCGCGCCTGGCCGAACTTTTCCCGGCGCTGTTCGCGCCGCCGCCCAAGCCGCTGAAGCTGCGCATCCAGGCCGACATCCAGGCGCGTGTGCCGGGTGTCTTCACGCGGCGCACGCTGTCGGTCTTCCTGCACCGCTACACGACGTCCAACGCCTACCTGTCGGCGCTGGTCAAGTCCGAGCAGCGTTACGACCTCGACGGCCAGCCGGCCGGCGAGCTGAGCGCCGAGCACCGTGAACTGGCCGCGGCCGAGATCGCCCGCCGCCGCGGCGTGCACGAGCAGCGCCGCGCCGCCGAACGTGCGGCCGCACGCGCTGCCGACGTCGACGCACGCCGCCAGCAGCAGGCCGACCACGACGCCCGCCGCGACCGCGCCGGGCTGCTGCGCGCCTTCGAGACGACAACGCTGACGCCGGCCAACTTCTGCGCGCTGAAAGGCATCGGCGAGGCCGAACTCGACGCGGTGCTGGAACAGGCGCGGCGCGAACGTGCCGAACGTCCGCCGATGCCGCCGCGGGAGAACCGCCCGGGCCCGCGCCCGGAAGGCCGTGACCGGCGGGAACACGGCGCCCGTGGCGACGGCCCGCGGCCCGACCGTGGCCCGCGGCGTGACGGTGAACGTGGCCCGGGCCCGCGCGGCCCGCGCCCCGAAGGCCAGGGCCGCCCGCCCAAGCGCTGACCGGCCGGCCGGCGGCCCACCCCCCGCGGCGCCGCCCCGGCGTCGCGCCTGGGCGGGTTCAGGCCGCCGCGAGCAGCGAACGCACGCGTTCGCCGGCGGCGCGCGGCAGCTCGCCCGACAAGGCGACGGTCGGCCCCGCGGCGAGCAAACGCGCGAAAGCCGCCCGTACGGTCTCGGCCGGCACCGCGTCGATCCTCGCGCACCAGGTGCGCGTGTCGCAGACGTTGCCGGTGGCGTAGAGGTCCAGCACGGCGTCTTCCAGGCGCCGATAGGGGCGCTCGTGGGCGCGCAGGCGGCGAACCGCGAGCTGGGCCTTGGCGCGCTCCAGATCCTCGTCGCCGACCTGGGCGGCCTGGGCCTTCAGCAGCGCCAGCGTCTCGGCCAGCAGCTCGTCGATCTGCTGCGGCGAGGTCGAGGCCTCGACGACGAACTGGCCCGCCACGTCGAGCACGTCGGCCGAGCAGGCGGTGTAGTAGGCCAGGCCGCGCTGCTCGCGGATGCGGTCCATCAGCGGCGAGCTCATGCCTTCGCCGAAGACCGCCGCGGCCAGCACGCCGGCCGGGTCCTGCGCCGACAGCCCGGGCAGCGGGAAACCGAGCACCAGGTGCGCCTGGCTGCTGCCCGCCAGCCGTTTCGTCGCCACGCCGCCGGCATAGACCGGCGCGGCGACGAGGTTCTCGTGGCCGGCGTCCATCGTGCCGAAGGCAGCTTCGACCGCCGCCTCGAAGGCCGGCACGTCGATGTCGCCGGCGGCGCCGACGACGACGTTGGCGCCGGTGTACTGGCGGCGCAGGTAGTCCACGAGCGCGTCGCGGCCGAAACGTTCGATGTTGCGCCGCGGGCCGATGACCGACTGGGCCAGCGCGTGGCTGCCCCAGCAGGCCTTGTCGAAGAGCTTGAACGCAGTCGACAGCGGGTCGTCCTCGTCCTCGGTGCACTCGTGCAGCAGCACCTGGCGCTCGCGCTCCAGCTCCTCGGCCGGGAAGGTGGGGTGGCGCACCAGGTCGGCCAGCATCTCGACCAACTGCGGCACGTCGGCCGGCCGGCCGTGCATCGTGTAGCCGGTGTGGTCCTTGTCGGTGTGGGCGTTGACTTCGGCGCCCAGGCGCTCGGCGTCGAGGTTGATGCGGCGGGCGTCGCGCATCAGCGTGCCCTTGAACACCATGTGCTCGACGAAATGGCTGATGCCGTTGTCCAGCTTCGATTCGTGCACGCTGCCGCTGCGCACGAAGACGCCGATGCTGGCGGTGTGCACGTGCGGCATGCGGATCGTCACGATGCGCACGCCGTTGGGCAGGCGCTTGATGCGGGTGTCGTCGGAGTGGGAGGCGGGGAACAAGGCGCTGATGCGGGTTCGAGGAACGGCCGGCGAGCATAGGCGATGCCCGGCCGCGCTGCCGGCGTGTCCGATAAGCTGGCGTGATGCCTGCCCTGCCCGACCCCCGCCTGGACCCCCGCGCCTTCCTGCGTGCGCTGTACGACGCCGCGGTGCGGCGGGCGCTGCCCGGGCAGGTGCTGGGTGCGCATCTGCCGCCGCCGCCGCGCGGGCGCACCGTCGTCGTCGGTGCCGGCAAGGCGGGCGGCGCGATGGCCGCGGCGCTGGACGCCGCCTGGCCGGCCGATGCGCCGCTGTCGGGCCTGGTCGTCACGCGCTACGAGCACCTGCCGCCGGCCTACCGCGCCCGCGGCGGCCGCATCGAGGTCGTCGAGGCCGCCCACCCGGTGCCCGACGCTGCCGGCCGCGCTGCCGCGGCGCGCATCGCCACGCTGGTGCAGGGCCTGGGCCCGGACGATCTGGTGCTGGCGCTGATCTCCGGCGGCGGCTCGGCGCTGCTGTCGCTGCCGGCGCCGGGGCTGACGCTGGAGGACAAGCAGGCCGTCAACCGCGCGCTGCTGCTGAGCGGTGCGTCGATCGGCGAAATGAACTGCGTGCGCAAGCACCTCTCGGCGATCAAGGGTGGCCGGCTGGCGGCGCTGGCCGCACCGGCGCGTGTGCACTCGCTGCTGATCAGCGACGTGCCGGGTGACGAACCCGGCGTCATCGCCAGCGGCCCGACGGTGGCCGACGCGACGAGCTGCGCCGACGCGCTGGCGATCTGCCGGCGCTACACGATCGAACTGCCGCCGGCGGCGCGCGCCGGGCTGGAGGGCGGCGCGTTCGAGACGCCCAAGCCCGACGACCCGTGTTTCGCCGGCCACACCGTCGAGCTGATCGCGACGCCGCAGCAGAGCCTGGAAGCCGCCGCCGCGCGGGCGCGCGAGGCCGGCATCGAGGCCCACGTGCTCAGCGACGAGATCGAGGGCGAGAGCCGCGAGGTCGGCAAGGTGCACGCGGCGCTGGCACGGGCCGTCGCCCGCCGCGGCCAGCCCTTTGCCAAGCCTTGCGTTCTGCTGTCCGGCGGCGAGACCACCGTCACCGTGCGCACCCCAGGCGGGCGCGGCGGCCGCGCCGGCGAGTTCCTGCTCGGCTGCGCGCTGGCGCTGCAGGGCGAACCCGGCGTGCACGTGCTGGCCGCCGACACCGACGGCATCGACGGCGTCGAGCGCAACGCCGGCGCCATCGTCACGCCCGACACGCTGGCGCGCGCCGCGGCCGCGGGCCTCAAACCCGCCGAGCAGCTGGACCGCCACGACAGCTTCCCGCTGTTCGAAGCGCTGGGCGACCTGGTCGTCACCGGGCCGACCTACACCAACGTCAACGACTTCCGGGCGCTGCTGATCGTCTGATCAGACGCCGGCGGTGCCGGCACGCAGCGCCGCCGCACGTTCGCCGATGCGCGCCCGCTCGGCCGCGTCGAGGCGCGCCAGGTGCTTGAGCGGCATCACCATCCGCGGGTTGGCGGCCAGCGTCGCCTCGTGGCGCAGCAGGAAGTCCCAGTACAGCGTCGTGAACGGGCAGGCCGTGTCGCCGACACGTTCGCCGGGGCGGAAGCGGCAGCCGGCGCACAGCCGGCCGGCGCTCATGCGCTCGATGTAGCGGCCGCTGGCGACATAGGGTTTGCTGGCCATCAGGCCGCCGTCGGCGTTCTGGCTCATGCCCAGCGTGTTCGGCAGCTCCACCCATTCGACGGCGTCGACGTAGACCGCCAGGTACCAGGCGTGCACCTGCTTCGGTTCGACGCCGAGCAGCAGCGCGTACAGCCCGGTGACCATCAGGCGCTGGATGTGGTGGGCGTAGCCGTGCTCCAGCGTCTGGCCGATGGCGTCGGCCAGGCAGGCCATCGGCGTCTCGCCGCTCCAGTAGAAGGCCGGCAGCGGTTCATGCGCGTCCCAGGCGTTGAGCTCGGCGTAGCCCGGCATGCGCGTCCAGTAGACGCCGCGCACGTACTCGCGCCAGCCGAGGATCTGGCGGATGAAACCTTCGGCGCTCTGCAGCGGCACGCGGCCCGCGCGGTAGGCGGCCTCGGCGGCGGCGACGACCTCGCGCGGGCTCAGCAGCTTCAGGTTCAGCGCTGCCGAGAGCTGCGAGTGCCAGAGCCAGGGCGCGCCGGGCCAGAGTGCGTCCTGCCAGCGGCCGAAGCCGGCCAGGCGCTCGGCGACGAAACGCTCCAGAGCGTGCAAGGCCTGCTCCCGCGTCACCGGCCAGGCGAAAGACTCCAGCCGCCCGGGGTGGCTGGCGAAGCGGCGCCGCACGAGGTCCAGCACCTCGCGCGTCGTCGCATCGGGCTCGAAACGCGGCGGCTCGGCGTGCGGCGGCGGGCCGTCGCGGCCGAAGGCCTCGCGGTTGTCGGCGTCGTAGTTCCAGCGCCCGCCGCAGGGTTCACCGCCATCCATCAGCACGCCGTGGCGGCGGCGCATCTCGCGGTAGAAGAACTCCAGCCGCAGCGTGCGCCGGGCGCGCGCGTGGGCGGCGAACTCGCGCACGGTGCAGAAGAAGTGGCGGTCGGGGCGCAGCTCCAGCGGCAGGCCGCGCGCCGCGGCCACGGCCTGCAGCGCGCGCAGCACGCGGTGGTCGCCGGGCGCGGTCATCACCAGCGCCAGCGGCTGCAGGCGCGTGATCGTGGCGTCCAGCTCGGCGGCCAGGCCGCCGCGGTTGCCGGCGTCGTCCAGCCGCGTGTAGTGCACGCGCCGGCCGGCGGCCTGCAGCGCGGCGGCGAAGTGGCGCATCGCCGCGAGGAACAGCGCCGTGCGCGGCTGGCTGGATGCCACGTGGGTCGACTCCTCGTCGACCTCGGCCATCCAGACCGCGTCCTGCACCGCGTCGAAACCGTCGAAGGCCGCGGCCTCGGCGTCGAGCTGGTCGCCGAGCACCAGCACCAGATGCCTCATGCGTCGCGCTCCGTGTTCTTGCGCCGGCGGCAGGCGTCCGAACAGTAGCGGACCTCGTCCCAGTTCTTCGCCCAGGCGCGGCGCCAGACCATGGGCCGGCCGCAGACCGCGCAGGGTTTGCTCGGCAGGAAGCGTTTGTTGCCTTTGAAGGCACGGCCGGTGTTCATGGCGGGGCAGCGTGTCGCGTTCGGCCGCGAGTGTGCCGCGCGTGACGCCTGGTCACCCGCGATCAGGGGAGTCACCCCGGCGCCACGGGCAAGCCCCGATGCCGACCGGCCGGTCGCTCGGGTGAGATGCGCAGCAGCCGCGCCCAAGCGGCGTCCATCAGTCCAGGAGGGAGAGATGAGCCGACGCATCCGCGCCGCCTGCGCCACGCTGGCGTTGACCCTGTCCGTGACGCTGACGCCGTTGCCGGCGCAGGCCGACACCTACACCCAGACGCGTTACCCCATCGTGCTGGTGCACGGCATGCTGGGCTTCGGCGCCATCGGCCCGGTCGACTACTTCTACGGCGTGCCGGCGGCGCTGCGTTCGGGCGGCGCGGTGGTCTTCACGCCCTCGGTCTCGGCACTGGAAAGCACCGAGGCGCGCGGTGAACAGCTGCTGGCCCAGCTGCGCCAGCTGAAGGCGGCCTACGGCCACGGCAAGTTCAACCTCGTCGGCCACAGCCATGGCGGGCCGACGGCGCGTTACGTCGCCGCGGTCGCGCCGGATCTCGTCGCCTCGGTGACGACGGTGGGCTCGCCGCACACCGGCTCGCCCGTGGCCGACGGCATCCAGGCCATGGCCGAAACCACCGGGCTGACCGGCGTCGTGGCCGCGATCGTCAACGCGCTGGGGGTCGTCATCTCGTGGATTTCCGGCAACCCCCAGCTGCCGCAGGACGCGCTGGCGGCGCTGGCCTCGCTGAACACGCCCGGCGCGGCGGCCTTCAACACCCGCTTCCCGCAGGGCGCGCCGACTTCGGCCTGCGGCCAGGGCCCCTCGGTCGTCAACGGCGTGCGCTACGCCTCGGTGGGCGGCACCAGCGTCGTCACCAACCTGCTCGACCCGGGCGACGCCTTCCTGATGCTGGCCTCGGCTTTCTTCACCGGCGAGACCAACGACGGCCTGGTGGGCCGCTGCTCGTCGCACTGGGGCACGGTGCTGCGTGACGATTACGGCTGGAACCACCTCGACGAGGTGAACCAGGCGCTGGGCCTGCGCAACTTCGTCGCGTCCGACCCGGTGGCCTTCTACCGCAGCCAGGCCAACCGTCTGAAGGCGGCGGGTCTGTGAAGGCGCTGCGGCTGGGGGTCGCGGCTGCGGCGCTGGGCGCGCTGCTGGCCGCCGGCCTGCTGTGGCGCACGCCTGGCGACGCCACGGCGATGCCGGCGTCGGCCGCCGAGCCCGGCCGCCCGCCCGCCGCGGGCCAGCCGGTGGCGGACCCGCCGAGCTGGCGCGCGACGCTCGCCGTGCCGCCGGAGTTCGAGCGCTGGGTGCAGGAGCACAGCGCCTTGCGCGGCACCACGCCCGATGGTGGCTGGGGCCCGGTGATCGACGGCCGCCTCGTGCCATCGGCCGCGCTGCGCCGGCGCTTCGACTACGCGCTGCAGCTCGACGGCCAGGCCCCGCCCGAGGCCATCGGCGCCTGGGTCACCGAGCAGGCGCGGCGCGAGCTGCCTGCGGCCGCGGCGGCCGAGGTCGAGCGGCTGTGGCTGGCCTACCAGGGCCTGCGCGCCGCGCCGGCCAGCCTGGCGCCGCGTGCCGACGACCCCGAGAGCATTGCCGCCGCGCTCGACGAACGCCATGCCCAGCGCGTGCAGTGGCTGGGCGAGGCCTGGGCCCGGGCCTTCTACGGCGACGAGGAAGCGGCGCTGCGCGCGCGCCTGGCCGCCGGCTGGCAGACGGCGCGGGCCGAGCCGCTGATCGACCCCGGCCGCCTGGACGCGGCCGCACGCCAGCGCCTGGCCGACGAGCTGGCCGCGCAGGCGCGCTGGGCCGAACGCATCGCCGCCGCGCGGGCCGAACTCGATCGGCTCGAGCATCAGCCCGGGCTGGACGAGGCGCAGCGTTCGTTGGCCGCCGAGCAGTTGCTGGCCACCGAGTTCGCCGACGGCCGCGAGCGGCTGCGCGCGCGGGGGTTGCTGGGACGCTGAAGCTCAGGCCGCCGGCGCCGACAGCGTCGCCGCCATAGACGTCAGCGGCGCCAGCGCCTGCGCCGTCGCCGCCTGCGCCGCCTTCCAGGCCTGGTGCTCGGCCTCCAGGCGTTCGTACCAGGCCGACAGCTCGACGCAGCTCGCCGGCGGTTGGCCGTCGGCGTCCAGGCTGCAGGCGGCGAGCAGCTGTTCCTCGGCGTCGGTGTGGCGCGAGAACAGCTCGGCCACCCAGTCGACGAACACACGCAGCTTGGTGCTCAGGTGGCGGTTGGGCGGGTAGACGACGTACATCGGCAGCGCGTCGGTGTCCCAGTCGCAGAGCAGCGGCACCAGCTCGCCGGCGTCCATGTGCGGGCGCAGCGTGAAGTACGGGATCTGCACGATGCCCAGGCCGTTGATGCCCGAGGTCAGGTAGGCGTTGCCGTCGTTGACCGAGACGCGGTAGCGGCCCATCACCTCGATGCGTTCGCCGTCGCGGTTGAAGTCGAACGGGAAGTGGCGCCCGGTCTGCGCCGAGAAGTAGCTGACGACCTTGTGCTCGCCGCTCTCCAGCTCGCGCGGGTGGCGCGGCAGGCCGTGGCGGCGGATGTAGTCGGGCGAGGCGGCGCTCACGTAGCGCCAGAAGCCGACGCGGCGTGCGACCAGCGACGGGTCGGTGATCTCGCCGCCGCGCAGCACGCAGTCGACCTTGTCGCCGACCAGGTCCACCGGGCGGTCGCTGACGCCCAGGTCGATCTGGATCTCCGGGTACTGCTCGCAAAAGCGCGGCAGCGCCGGGATCAGCAGCAGCCGCGCCACCGACGACGGCACGTCGACGCGGATGCGGCCCTTGGGCGTGACACGCGCGTGGGTCAGCGAGCCCTCGAGCTCGTCCAGGTCGTTGAGCAGCCGGCTGACACGCTCGTAATAGGCCGCGCCGTCGGGCGTGACGGTGACGCGGCGGGTCGTGCGGTTCAGCAGCCGCGTCTGCAGCTGCTCTTCCAGCGACTGGATCAGCCGCGTGACCGCAGCCTTGGGCAGGCCCATCGAGTCGGCCGCCTTGGTGAAGGTGCCGGCCTCGACGACGCGCGTGAAGGCCTGCATGGCGCTGAGTTTGTCCATCGTCCGGCTCCGTCGGCGACGCGGCATTGTTTCAGCCGCTGAAAAACTATGTCTGAGCGCCGGCAGTTTATTCCGCCTTCGGCAACGCCTATCGTTCATCCCAACGCTGAACACCTGTTTCTACCGCTTTCACCACCACCCGCCCCCGATGAACGCCCTTGCCCTGCCCCCCGCGACGCCCTGGCGCGACCTCCAGGTCGATGCCGGCCTGGCCGCGCCGCTGGCGGTGCGGTTGCACGAGGCCGCGGCGGGTGCCAGGCGCCGCCCGCTGGTGCTGCACCTGCCGGGGGGCGCCTTCATCGGCGGCGACCTGGATTCGGGCCTGCCGGCGGCGCAGCTGCTGGCCGCCAGCGGCTGTGTCGTCGCCTCGCTCGACTACCCGAAGGCGCCGGTGCAGCCCTTCCCGGCCGCGCTGCAGGCCGCCGCGGCGCTGCTGCGCTGGCTGCGCCGGGCGCGCCTGCGTCTGGCCGGCCTGGGCAGCACGCTGTGGGTGGCCGGCGAGGAAGCCGGCGCCAACCTCGCCGCCGGCCTGGCGCTGTGGGCGCGTGACCAGGGCCTGCCGCTGGCCGGCCAGGTGCTGCTGGCGCCGCTGCTGGACCCGCGCATGGCCACCGCCTCGCTGCGTGCCGCCGGCCAGGGCTGCGCCGACTGCAGCATCGCCCGCGGCTGGCACGCCTACCTGGCCGGCCGCGCCGACCACCCCTACGCGGCGCCGCTGTACGCCGCGCGGCTGGCGCGTGTCGCGCCGGCCTTCGTCGCCACCGCCGACGACTGCCCGCTGCGAGACGAAGGCCGGGCCTACGCCGGCGCGCTGCGCTCGGCCGGCGTCACGGTGCACGAGAAACGCCTGGCCGCCCCGACCGGCTGGCCGCAGGCGCTGACGCGCCTGGCTTCGCTGCAAACCCCCTGGGCGGCCGAGCTGGTCGCCGCCTTGCGGGCCTTCCGGGACGAGACCCGGGCGGCCTGCTGTCCGATCGTCCGGCGCTCGACGAAGCGCGCCGGACCTGCCGAACCGGAGCCCGGCGCCCGCAGCGCCTGAGCTTCACGCCTCTTTCGCCGGGCCCGTCGTGGCCCATCCCGGGCTGCCTCCACGGAGGCGGCCGGGGCCGGTCTTTCCGTGCCGTTCCTGCCTGTCGTCTGTTGGAGGACTCCACCATGTCGTTCCTGTCCACCTATTCCCGCCGCCCGCACCCGCTGGCCATCACCGCGGTCGTCGCCGCCATCGCCGTCGGCGCCGGGGCGCTGCTCGTCACGCACGACGCCGGCGCCGAAGCCGCGCCCGCGGCGATGCCGGCCATGCCGGTCACCGTCGCCGCCGTCGTGCAGCAGGAGGTCGTGCCCTGGGCCGCCTTCTCCGGCCGCCTGGAGGCGGTCGAACACGTCGAGATCCGCGCCCGCGTCTCGGGCACCGTGCTCGAAAGCCATTTCCGCGAAGGCGCGCTGGTCAAGGCCGGCGACCTGCTGTTCACGATCGACCCGGCGCCTTACGCCGCCGAAGTCGAGCGTGCCCGCGCCCAGGTGCTGGCGGCCGAGGCCCGGCTGCGTTACGCCCGCGGCGAACGCGAGCGTGCCGAGCGCCTGTGGGACGAGCAGGCCATCGCCCGGCGAGACTTCGACGAGCGTGACAACGCCGCCCGCGAGGCCGAAGCCAACCTCAGCGCCGCGCAAGCCGCGCTGCAGTCGGCGCAGCTGAACCTCGGCTACACCAAGGTGCGCGCGCCGGTCTCGGGCCGCGTCGGCAAGCGCGAGGTGACGGTCGGCAACCTGGTCGCCGCCGGCCCGGGTGCGCCGGTGCTGACGACGCTGGTCTCGGTCGACCCGATCTACGCCAGCTTCGACGCCGACGAGGCGACGGTGACGCGCGCGCTGGCCACGCTGCCCGACGGCCCGGGCAAACGGGCCGCGATCGACCGCATCCCGGTGCGCATGAGCGGCGACGGCGCCGAGCGCCAGGGCCGGCTGCAGCTGGTCGACAACCAGGTCGATCCACGTAGCGGCACGGTGCGCCTGCGCGCCGTGTTCGACAACGCCGACGGCGCGCTGATGCCGGGCCAGTTCGCCCAGCTCCAGCTCGGCCAGCCGAAGGCGCAGAGCGCGCTGCTGGTCGACGAACGGGCGGTCGGCACCGACCAGAACAAACGTTTCGTCTGGGTCGTCGGCGCCGACCACAAGGCGAGCTGGCGCGAGGTCTCGCTGGGCGCGTCGGTCGGCGGGCTGCGCATCGTCGCCTCGGGGCTGAAGGCCGGCGAGCAGGTCGTCGTCAACGGGCTGCAGCGTGTGCGCCCGGGCGTCGAACTCGCGCCGCAGCTCGTCGAGATGGGCGCGCGCTCCTGAGCCGCGGCCCAAGACAAGGAACTCCGATGAACCTGTCCAAGTTCTTCATCGACCGGCCGATCTTCGCCGGCGTGCTGTCGCTGCTGATCTTTCTCGGCGGCCTGATCGCGGTGCGCGGGCTGCCGATCTCCGAGTACCCCGAGGTCGTGCCGCCGTCGATCGTCGTGCGCGCCAGCTACCCCGGCGCGAATCCGAAGGTCATCGCCGAGACGGTGGCCACGCCGATCGAGGAGCAGATCAACGGCGTCGAAGGCATGCTCTACATGAGCAGCCAGGCCACGACCGACGGCCTGATGACGCTGACCGTCACCTTCAAGCTCGGCACCGACCCCGACAAGGCGCAGCAGCTGGTGCAGAACCGCGTCGCACGCGCCGAGCCGCGCCTGCCCGAGGAGGTGCGCCGGCTGGGCATCACGACGGTCAAGTCCTCGGTCGACCTGACGATGGTCGTGCACCTGCTGTCGCCCAGCGGCCGCTACGACATGACCTATCTGCGCAACTACGCGGTGCTCAACGTCAAGGACCGCCTGGCGCGGGTGCAGGGCGTCGGCGACGTGCAGCTGTTCGGCTCGGGCGACTACGCGATGCGCATCTGGCTCGACCCGCAGAAGGTGGCCGCGCACGGCCTGTCGGCCGGCGACGTGGTGGCCGCGATCCGCGAGCAGAACGTGCAGGCCGCGGCCGGCATCGTCGGCGCGTCGCCGGGGCTGCAGGGCATCGACGTGCAACTGCCGATCAACGCCCAGGGCCGGCTGCAGACCGAGGAGGAGTTCGGCGACATCGTCGTGCGCAGCGCCGCCGACGGCGCCGTGACGCGGCTGCGCGACGTCGCGCGCATCGAGCTCGGCGCCGCCGACTACGCGCTGCGCTCGATGCTCGACGGCAAGGACGCGGTGGCGGTGCCGATCTTCGCCGCGCCGGGCTCCAACGCCATCGCCATCTCCGACGGCGTGCGCGCGACGATGGCCGACATCGCCAAGGCGATGCCCGAAGGCGTCGCCTACGAGATCGTCTACGACCCGACGCAGTTCGTGCGCGCGTCGATCGAGTCGGTGGTGCACACGCTGCTGGAGGCGATCGCGCTCGTCGTGCTGGTCGTCATCCTGTTCCTGCAGACCTGGCGCGCGTCGATCATCCCGCTGCTGGCGGTGCCGGTGGCCGTGGTCGGCACCTTCGGCGTGATGGCGCTGTTCGGCTTCTCGATCAACGCGCTGTCGCTGTTCGGCCTGGTGCTGGCGATCGGCATCGTCGTCGACGACGCCATCGTCGTGGTCGAGAACGTCGAGCGCAACATCGAGGGCGGCCTGAGCCCTCGCCAGGCGACCTACCGCGCGATGCGCGAGGTCTCGGGGCCGATCATCGCCATCGCGCTGGTGCTGGTGGCGGTGTTCGTGCCGCTGGCCTTCATCACCGGGCTCACCGGGCAGTTCTATCGCCAGTTCGCGCTGACGATCGCGATGTCGACGGTGATCTCGGCGATCAACTCGCTGACCCTGTCGCCGGCGCTGGCCGCGCTGCTGCTCAAGGGCCACGGCGAGGCGCCCGACCGGCTGACGCGCGCGATGGACCGCGTGCTCGGCGGCTTCTTCCGCGGCTTCAACCGGATGTTCCACCGCGGCGCCGAGCGCTACAGCAGCGGCGTGCGCGGCGCGATCTCGCGCAAGGCGGCGATGCTCGCGCTGTACGCGGTGCTGGCGGGGCTCACCGTCGTGCTGTTCCAGGTCGTGCCCAAGGGCTTCGTGCCGGCGCAGGACAAGCAGTACCTGATCGGCTTCGCCCAGCTGCCCGACGGCGCGACGCTGGACCGCACCGAGGCCGTGACGCGGCGCATGGACCAGATCGTCATGCAGCAGCCGGGCGTAGAGCACGCGATCACCTTCCCGGGGCTGTCGATCAACGGCTTCACCAACAGCGCCAACTCGGGCATCGTCTTCGTCGCGCTGAAGGACTTCGACCAGCGCCGCGACCCGGCCCTGTCGGCCGGCGCCATCGCCCAGGCGCTGAACCAGCAGTTCGGCCAGATCCAGGACGCGTTCATCGCCGTCTTCCCGCCGCCGCCGGTGCAGGGGCTGGGCACGACCGGCGGCTTCAAGCTGCAGCTGGAAGACCGCGCCTCGCTGGGCTACGACGCACTCGACGCGGCGCAGAAGGCGTTCATGGCCAAGGCCTACCAGACGCCGGAGCTGGCGGGGCTGTTCTCCAGCTGGCAGGTCAACGTGCCGCAGCTCTACGCCGACATCGACCGCACCAAGGCGCGCCAGCTCGGCGTGCCGGTGACGGAGATCTTCGACACGCTGCAGATCTACCTGGGCAGCCTCTACGCCAACGACTTCAACCGTTTCGGCCGGACCTACTCGGTGCGCGTGCAGGCCGACGCCGCGTTCCGCGCCCGCCCCGAGGACATCGGCGCGCTGAAGGTGCGTTCGACGAGCGGCGAGATGGTGCCGCTGTCGGCGCTGCTGAAGGTCAACACCACCTTCGGGCCGGAACGGGCGATGCGCTACAACGGCTTTCTCAGCGCCGACATCAACGGTGGCCCGGCGCCGGGTTATTCGTCGGGCCAGGCGCGCGACGCGGTGGAGCGCATCGCCGCCGAGACCCTGCCCAAGGGCATCTCGTACGAGTGGACCGAGCTCACCTACCAGGAGATCCTGGCCGGCAACTCGGCGACGCTGATCTTCCCGCTGGCCATCCTGCTGGTGTTCCTGGTGCTGGCGGCGCAGTACGAGAGCCTGACGCTGCCGCTGGCGATCCTGCTGATCGTGCCGATGAGCCTGCTGGCGGCGCTGACCGGCGTCTGGCTGGACGGCGGCGACAACAACGTCTTCACCCAGATCGGGCTGATGGTGCTGGTGGGGCTGTCGGCGAAGAACGCGATCCTGATCGTCGAGTTCGCACGCGAGCTGGAGTTCGCCGGGCGCACGCCGGTGCAGGCCGCGATCGAGGCCAGCCGGCTGCGGCTGCGGCCGATCCTGATGACCTCGATGGCTTTCGTGATGGGCGTGCTGCCGCTGGTGCTGGCCAGCGGCGCCGGCGCCGAGATGCGCCAGGCGATGGGCGTGGCCGTGTTCGCCGGGATGATCGGCGTCACCGCCTTCGGCATCTTCCTGACGCCGGTGTTCTACGTGCTGCTGCGCCGCCTGGCCGGCAACCGCCCGCTGAAGCTGCACGGCGAGGTGCCGCATGACGTCGAGGCGCCGCTGGAGCCCGACATGGAGCCCGGTGGCGCAGCGCTGCCGCGGCCGGCCACGACCCCGGGGGCGGCGTGAGCCGCGGCCCCGCGAAGGAGAACGCAATGAAGCTTGTTTCGATGACGCCGCTGCTGGCCGCGCTGGTGCTGGCCGGCTGCGCCACTGCGCCGGCGCCCGACCTGTCGACGCTGCCGGCCACGCCGGCGGCCTTCAAGAGCACGGCACCGGCCGAAGGCCAGTGGGCCGTCGTGCCGCCGGCCGACGCTGCCGAGCGCGGCACCTGGTGGGCGGTCTTCGCCGACCCGGTGCTCGACGAACTGGTGACGCGGGCGCTGGAGCGCAACACCGACCTGCAGGTGGCCGCCGCGCGGCTGCAGCAGGCGCGAGCCGGGCTGCGCGAGGCCGACGCCCGCCGCCGGCCGCAGGTCGACGCCAGCACCGGCGTGACGCGCGCCACCGACCCCGGCGTGACGACGCAGCCGGTGAGCCTGGGCACCGCCGGGCTCAACCTCGCCTGGGAGCTGGACGTCTTCGGCCGCCTGGGTCTCGCCAGCCAGGCCCAGGCGCTGGACGCCCAGGCCAGCGAGGCGCTGCTGCAGAGCACGCGGCTGATGGTGCAGGCGCAGGTCGCGCAGGCCTATTTCGCGCTGCGCGAGAGCGACGCCGAGCGCCGCCTGGTGCGCCAGACGCTGGCCGCCTACCGCGACACGCTGCGCCTGTCCGAGCGCCGCCTGGCCGCCGGCGATCTGGGCGAGCTGGACGTGCAGCGGCTGCGCACCGAAGTCGCCAGCACCGAGGCCGACGCCTTGGCGCTGGACCGCCAGCGCGCGCTGCAGGAGAACGCGCTCGCCGTGCTGCTGGGCGAAGCCGCCAGCGGCTTCCGCCTGGCCGAGGCCGTGGATGCCGAATGGGCGCTGCGTGCGCCGGTCGTGCCCGCCGGCCTGCCGAGCGCGGTGCTGGCGCGCCGGCCCGACGTCGCCGCCGCGCAGCGCAGCCTGATGGCGGCGCAGGCGCGGCTGGGTGTCGCCCAGTCGGCCTGGCTGCCCGACCTGACGCTGACCGCCAGCGGCGGCCAGGCCTCGACCGACCTGGGTGACGTCTTCCGCTGGTCGGCGCGAGCGTGGTCGGTCGGCACGCTGCTGTCGCTGCCGATCTTCGACGGTGGCCGCCGCCAGGCGCAGGAAGACCGCGCTGCGGCCGAGGCCCAGGTCGCGCTGGCCGGCTACCGCCAGCAGGTGCTGACGGCGCTGCGCGAAGTCGAGGACCAGCTCGGCAGCCTGGGCCTGCTGCAGCGCCAGGCCGACGCGCTGGCGCAGGCCGTGCAGTCCTCGCGCCGCGCCACCGCCTTGTCGGAAGCGCGCTACCGCAACGGCCAGATCAGCCAGCTCGACCTGCTGGACGCCCGCCGCAGCGAACTGCGCAGCCTGCGCCAGGCGGTGCAGGTGCAGGGGGCGCAGCTGCAGGGGGCGGTGGGCCTGATCCGGGCGCTGGGTGGCGGGTGGGAGGCGGGGTGAGCCGCCAGGCGGGCGGTCGAACGCCCGCCTAGGGAAGCGAGACCGCCGTGTGGGCGTTCGGGAAGAACGCCTGGCCGTACGTGCCGTTCGTGATCTGCAGCCCGCTGCGCGAGAAGAAGCCGGCGCAGTTGCCCTGCTGCACGATGACGTACTCGCCGTCCGACGAGATGTTGTCGGTCGGGTTCCCGCACAAGTCGGCGGACGTCACACGGTCGTTGAGCAGGTTGACCACCTGGTAGCGGACGGACTGATCGGTGCCCAGGTAGAGCTGGTTGCGTACCGCCGCCGCCCGGCAGGTCGCCGTGGTGGAGGCGGGAAGATCCTCCAGCACGATCCGGCGGAGGAAGTCCACCGACGGCGTGCTGCCGTTCGACTCCTGGTAGACCACGACTGCGGCTCCGAGCGATCGGGCGGGGTCGCCGCTGTCGACCACGATCACCTGGTCGTCCACGCGCACCACGGCGCACGGGTGGGCGAAGGGCCCGATCTGGCCCGATCCCCAGCAGCCGTTGCCGCTGCCGTTGTTGCCGCAGGTCGTCCAGTTGACGAAGGTTTCGCCGGCGAGATGGTTGTAGACCGTGAACAGGCCCGGTGCACGCGCCGACGCCTGCGGCCCGGCCGCCAGCGCGGGCGTCAGCGCCGCCAGACAGGCCCAGGCCGCGAGGGAGCGTCTGGCGCGCGTGCCGAAGGAGAGCGGCTCGGGGACGAGTGTCGGGCGCATGCGAAGCTCCTTCAGGAAGGCCGGCGGGGGTGCGGCGTGGCAGATCGTGCCTGCAGGGCGTGGCAGCGGCAAGCGGCCAGCGGAGGTGTTGGCCGAGCGGGCGATGGCGCGCCACAAGAAACCGCGGCAGGGGCCCCGCGGCCTCAGGGCATCTTCGCGCGGTAGCCCTCGAAGCCGCGTCGCCGGAGATCGCAGGCCGGGCAATGTCCGCAGCCATGGCCCCAGGGGTGCAGCTCGCCGCGTTCGCCGAGGTAGCAGGTGTGGGTGTGCTGCACGGTCAGCGCCACCAGAGCCGGGCCGCCGAGCGCTTCGGCCAGCGCCCAGGTGGCGGCCTTGTCCAGCCACATCAGCGGCGTCTCGATCGTCATGCGCTGGCCCAGGCCCAGCGCCAGCGTGACCTGCTGCGACTTGATCGTGTCGTCGCGGCAGTCGGGGTAGCCGGAGAAGTCGGTCTCGCACATGCCGCCGACCAGCACGTCGATGTCGCGCCGGTACGCCAGGCTGGCGGCCAGCGTCAGGAACAGCAGGTTGCGGCCGGGCACGAAGGTGTTCGGCAGGCCGTTGGCCTGCAGTTCGATCTGGCGGTCGTCGGTGAGCGCGGTGCTGCTGATCTGGCCGAGGATGCTCAGGTCCAGCAGGTGGTCCTCGCCCAGCCGGTCGCACCACTGCGGAAAACTGCGCCGGATCTCGTCGAGCACCACCAGACGCTGGGTCAGCTCGATCGCGTGGCGCTGGCCATAGTCGAAGCCGACCGTCTCCACCCGCGCATAGCGCTGCAGCGCCCAGGCCAGGCAGGCGGTGGAGTCCTGGCCGCCGGAGAACAGGACCAGGGCGTGGCGGGTGGCGGAGGTGGGTTGCGTCGTCTGGCTCATCGGGTTTTCATCGGATTGCTGCTTGCCGCCCTGGCTCTCGCCCACTCAGTCGCGCTTCAGGAGATCGATGAAGGCCGGGTTCAGAAAGATCTTCTCCCGACCGATCTTGTGCTCGCGCAGGATGCCGATCGCCGCGAGCTGCTTCAGGTAGACGCTCGCGGTCTGGCGCTTGGCCAACCCCGCCTCGACGACGTGCGTGATGCGGCAGTACGGCCGCAGGAAGACCAGCTCCGCCAGTTCGCGCGAGTAGATGGGGCCGGCGTCTCGCCGCATCCGCTCCGTGGTCTCCTCGAGCAGGCTGCGCACGGCCAGGATCTTGTTCATGGTCCAGCGTGCCGTCTCCGTCACGCCGCCCAGCATGTACAGCAGCCAGGGCTCCCAGGCACCGGTCTCGGTGACGGCCTGCAGCCCGCTGTAGTAGTCGGCCTTGTTCCTGAGGATGTGGCGGCTCAGGTAGAGCACCGGGATGTCGAGCAAGCCCTGCTCGACCAGGTAGAGCAGATTGATGACCCGTCCTGTCCGGCCGTTGCCGTCGGAGAACGGATGGATCGCCTCGAACTGGTAGTGGCCGGCGGCCATGCGCAGCAGCGGGTCGATCTCCGCCGTGCCTGGCAAGCTGCCATGCATCCACTGCTCCCAGTTGGCCAGCTTCTCGCGCAACAAGGTCTCGCCCTCTGGCGGGGTGTAGATGACTTGCCGGGTGCGGTCGTTGCTCAGCGTGGTGCCAGGCGTCCTGCGGATGTCCATGTCGACGCCCTTGATCGCGCGGCATATCTGCACCGCGGTGTTCGTCGACAGGGGGCGAGTCTTCAGCGCCTGATACCCCTCCCACAGTGCGGTCCGGTAGCGCAGCGCCTCTTTGGTTGCCGGATCCGCCTCGCCCTCGTTGACGCCGTCGAACAGGAACATCTGATCCGTGGTGGTGACGATGTTCTCGATCTCGCTGCTGGCCTGGGCTTCGAGCAGCGGGATGGAGTTCATCAGCACCCCTTGGTTCGGGATCAGCCGCCCGGCCGCCTTGAGTTCTGCGACAGCGGCACGCGCCGCGATGCAGGCCTTCAGAACCGGCCGCGACTCCACGTCCGCCACCGGCGGAAGTGCCGGCAGCTCGTTGTAGGGCTTGGCGGGGTCGAAGGTCATGTGTCGAACGCTGGCGCGGAAATCGACCTATCTGAGGGACATGCTTGTCCGATCGACATGATGCCAGGACATGTCGATCTGGCGGCCGAGTATCGACATATTGGTCGACACATCGATCGACACCTTCTACGACAACGCTCAGGCTGAGGGAGAACAACCCTCAAGACACGCCACGGCTACGCGCTTCAAAGCGGGTTCGAGTCGATCGCGCCTCGGGCTCCACGGACCCGTGCGCCGCCAGCTAGCGCTCCCGGTGGGCCCTGCCGTCGTCGTCCAGCCGAGGCCTATGCCGCAAGGTGTCCGGGCGCCAGCTACAGACGCCCGGCCGTAGGCCAGTCGCCCTGACTTCGACCGCCAGTCGCGTATTTGTGGCGCCAGTCGCAAAAACTCTGGCGCCCTACGACAACACCGACGCTCAAACGTCGATATTCCCCGCCCGCAACGCATTGCTCTCGATGAACTCGCGCCGCGGCTCCACCTCGTCGCCCATCAGCATCGTGAAGACGCGGTCGGCCTCGATGGCGTCCTCGATCTGCACGCGCAGCAGGCGGCGGACGTTCGGGTCCATCGTCGTCTCCCACAGCTGCTCGGGGTTCATCTCGCCCAGGCCCTTGTAGCGCTGGCGGGCGACGGCGCCTTCGGCCTGGTTCATCAGCCAGTCCATCGCGGCGCGGAAGTCGGCGACGCTCTGCTCCTTCTGCTTCTCGCCTTCGCCGCGGCGCACCACGGCGTTCTCGCCCAGCAGGCCCTTGAAGGTGCGGCCGGCCTCGGCCAGCGCGGCGTAGTCGGCGCCGTGCAGGAACTCCTGCGTGATCACGCTGGCCTTGACGTTGCCGTGGTGGCGGCGGCCGATGCGCAGCAGCGGCTTGTCGGTGCGCGGGTCGGTGTGGAACTCCACCGACGCGTCCTTCAGCGCCGCCTGCAGCGCCGCGGCGCTGGCCTGCGCGGCCTCGGCGGTGTCGACGTCCAGCTCCAGACCGTTGGCGATGGCGCGCAGCGCCTCCAGGTCCATCCAGTTGCCCAGGCGCTCGACGACGTTGTTGGCGACGATGTACTTGCGCGCCAGCTGCTCCAGCGCCGCGCCCTGCAGCACCGGGCGGCCGCCTTCGGCCAGGCCGTCGGGCAGCACCGCGGCGCCTTCCAGCGCCACCTTCAGCAGGAAGGCGTCGAGCTCCAGCCCGTCCTTCAGGTACTGCTCGTGCTTGCCCTGCTTGACCTTGTACAGCGGCGGCTGGGCGATGTAGATGTGGCCGCGCTCCACCAGCTCCGACATCTGGCGGTAGAAGAAGGTCAGCAGCAGCGTGCGGATGTGGGCGCCGTCCACGTCCGCGTCGGTCATGATGATGATGCGGTGGTAGCGCAGCTTGGCGACGTTGAAGTCCTCCGGCCCGATGCCGGTGCCCAGCGCGGTGATCAGCGTGACGATCGAGTCCGAGGACAGCAGCTTCTCGTAGCGCGCCTTCTCGACGTTCAGGATCTTGCCGCGCAGCGGCAGGATCGCCTGGAACTTGCGGTCACGCCCCTGCTTGGCGCTGCCGCCGGCGGAGTCGCCCTCGACGATGTAGATCTCGCACAGCGCCGGGTCCTTCTCCTGGCAGTCGGCCAGCTTGCCGGGCAGGCCCACGCCGTCGAGCACGCCCTTGCGCCGCGTCATCTCGCGCGCCTTGCGCGCGGCCTCGCGTGCCCGCGCGGCGTCGACGATCTTGCCGCAGATGATCTTGGCGTCGTTGGGGTTCTCCAGCAGCCAGTCGCCCAGCAGCCGGCCGACGATGTCCTCGACCGGTGCGCGCACCTCGCTGGAGACGAGCTTGTCCTTGGTCTGGCTGGAGAACTTGGGCTCGGGCACCTTGACGCTGACGACGCAGGCCAGGCCTTCGCGCATGTCGTCGCCGGCGATCTCGACCTTGGCCTTCTTGGCCAGCTCGTTGTCCTCGATGTACTTGTTGATGACACGCGTCATCGCCGCGCGCAGGCCGGTCAGGTGGGTGCCGCCGTCACGCTGCGGGATGTTGTTGGTGAAGCAGAGAACGCTCTCGTTGTAGCCGTCGTTCCACTGCATCGCCACTTCGACGCCGATCGTCGTGCCCTGCTCGCTGGGCTTGTCGCCGGTGGCGTGGAAGACGTTCGGGTGCAGGATCTTCTTGCCCTGGTTGATGAACTCGACGAAGCCCTTGACGCCGCCGGCGAAGGCGAAGTTGTCCTCCTTCGCGTTGCGCTCGTCGACGAGGCGGATCTTGACGCCGTTGTTCAGGAACGAGAGCTCGCGCAGGCGCTTGGCCAGCACGTCGTAGTGGAAGTCGACGTGGGTGAAGATCTCGTCGTCGGGCAGGAAGTGGACTTCGGTGCCGCGCTTGTCGGTCTCGCCGACGATCTTCATCGGGCTGGTCTCGAAGCCGTCGCGCACTTCGATGACGCGGTCCTGCGCAAAGCCGCGCTTGAACTCGATGCGATGCACCTTGCCGTCGCGGCGCACCGTCAGGCGCAGCCACTTGGAGAGCGCGTTGACGCAGGACACGCCCACGCCGTGCAGGCCGCCCGAGACCTTGTAGCTGTTCTGGTTGAACTTGCCGCCGGCGTGCAGCTCGGTCAGCGCGATCTCTGCAGCCGAGCGCTTGGGCTCGTGCTTGTCGTCCATCTTGACGCCGGTCGGGATGCCGCGGCCGTTGTCGGTGACGCTGATCGAGTTGTCGCTGTGGATGGTGACGACGATGTCGTCGCAGTAGCCGGCCAGCGCCTCGTCGATGGAGTTGTCGACGACCTCGAAGACCAGGTGGTGCAGGCCGGTGCCGTCGGAGGTGTCGCCGATGTACATGCCCGGCCGCTTGCGCACCGCCTCCAGGCCTTCGAGGATCTGGATGCTGCTGGCGCCGTAGTCGCTCGGCGGGGTTTGGTTCGAATCGCTCATGGGCGCTTTCGCAAGACGGTCCCAAAGACCGGGACCATCAACAAGTCAGAACCCCCCGCTCGGCGGGGGGCAGGGGGGTGCTCAGGGAAAGGCATGAAATGCCGATGCCGCATCCGAGCGCCGACAGGCGCTCAGATGCGCATCGGCATCACGACGTACTTGAAGCCGGTCTGCTCGGGCACCGTGAACAGCGCGCTCGCGTTGGTGTCCTGCAGCTCGATCTTCACCATCTCCTGCTGCATGTTGGCCAGCACGTCGATGAGGTAGGTGACGTTGAAGCCGATCTCGATCTTGTCGCCGGCGTAGTCGACCTCGAGCTCTTCCTTGGCCTCTTCCTGCTCGGCGTTGGACGACGCGATGCGCAGCACGCCGGGCTCGAGGTTCAGGCGCACGCCCTTGAACTTCTCGCTCGTCAGGATGGCGGCACGCTGCAGGCTGCCCAGCAGCGCGGCGCGGCCGACGACGAGCGCGTTCTGGTGGTTGCGCGGGATGACGCGGTTGTAGTCGGGGAACTTGCCTTCGACCAGCTTGGTGACGAACTCCAGCCCCGAGAACGCGAACTTGGCCTGGTTGCCGGCAAAACGCATCTCGATCGGCGTCTCCTCGTCCTTCAGCAGGCGCTGCAGCTCCAGCACCGTCTTGCGCGGCAGGATGACTTCCTGGCGGTTGGGCACCTCGGTCTCCAGCGTGCCCTGGGCCAGCGCCAGGCGGTGGCCGTCGGTGGCCACCAGCGTCAGCGTCTTGCCTTCGGCGATGAACAGGATGCCGTTGAGGTAGTAGCGGATGTCGTGTACCGCCATCGAGAAGTGCACCTGGTTGACCAGATGGCGCAGCGTCTTCTGCGGCACGCTGAAGGTGGGGCCGAAGTCGACCGCCTCGTTGACCAGCGGGAAGTCGTCGGCCGGCAGCGACTGCAGCGTGAAGCGGCTCTTGCCGCCGGCCAGCGTCAGCTTGTTCTGCGCCGACGACAGGGTCACGGTCTGCTCGGCCGGCAGCGCGCGCAGGATGTCGATCAGCTTGCGTGCGCCCACCGTCGTCGCGAAGTGGCCTTCGTCGCCGCCGAGCTCGGCGCTGGTGCGCACCTGGATCTCCAGGTCGCTGGTCGTCAGCTCGACGATCGGGCCGTTCTTGCGCAGCAGCACGTTGGCCAGGATGGGCAGCGTGTGCCGCCGCTCGACGATGCCGGCCACCGACTGGAGGGCCTCGAGCAACTTTTCCTGGGCGGCCTTCAGAACAATCATGTCTTCCTCTTTAACTTGGTGGTCGTAGTAGGCGACGGCAACTTCTGGGGACAACGTTATTTTCCGCCTTTCCGACAACGCTTTAGCAGGTGGGCAGCGTTGTGGGTCGTGGCAGGGACGGACGGATGCGTTTTCTGGACAACTCGCGGGCCGTCGCGGCCGGCGTGGACAACTCCGACCTTGTCCCGGAGTTTTCCCCAGGGTCGGGCAGGCGGCGGCGTGCCGTCAGCCCTTCAAGGTCTGCTCGAGCACGTGCAGCTGCTGGTTCAGCTCGGTGTTGCGCTGGCGCTCGTCGGCGATCTTGCGCACCGCGTGCAGCACCGTCGTATGGTCACGGCCGCCGAAGAGCTCGCCGATCTCGGGCAGGCTCTTCTTGGTCATGTCCTTGGCCAGGTACATCGCGATCTGGCGCGGCCGCGCGATCGAGGCCGGGCGCTTCTTCGAATACATGTCGGCGACCTTGATCTTGTAGAAGTCGGCCACCGTCTTCTGGATGTTCTCGACGCTGATCTGGCGGTTCTGGATCGACAGCAGGTCCTTCAGCGCGTCGCGCGCCAGCGCGATGTTGATGTCCTTCTGGCTGAAGCGGCTGTAGGCCAGCACCTTGCGCAGCGCGCCTTCCAGTTCACGCACGTTGGCGCGCACGTTCTTGGCGATGAAGAAGGCGACGTCCTCGGGCATCTCGGCGCCTTCGGCCAGCGCCTTCTTGATCAGGATGGCCACGCGCATCTCGAGCTCGGGCGGCTCGATGGCCACCGTCAGCCCGGCGTCGAAGCGGCTGGTCAGCCGCTCGTCGATGTCCACCAGCCCCTTCGGGTAGGTGTCGCTGGTCATGATGATGTGCGCGCGCTTGGCCAGCAGCGCCTCGAAGGTGTTGAAGAACTCCTCCTGCGTGCGGTCCTTGCCGGCGAAGAACTGCACGTCGTCGATCAGCAGCAGGTCCAGCGAGTGGTACTTGGCCTTCAGCTCGTCGAAGGTCTTGCGCTGGTAGTTCTTGACGACGTCGCTGATGAACTGCTCGGCGTGCAGGTACAGCACGCGGGCGTCGGGGCGGTCCTTCAGCAGCGCGTTGCCGACGGCGTGCACGAGGTGGGTCTTGCCCAGGCCGACACCGCCGTAGATGAACAGCGGGTTGTACATCTGCCCCGGCGCGCCGGCGACGTGCAGCGCCGCGGTGCGCGCCATCTGGTTGGCGCGCCCGGGCACCAGCGTGTCGAAGGTGAGCGAGTGGTTCAGCTTGTTGCGGCTGGCGGCCGGCGCCGGGGCGGCGGCCTGCGGCTGGGGGGGCGCGCTGACCGCGGCCACCGCGGCGGCGGCCGCGCTGGTCACCGGCGCCGCCACGCTGGCGTGCGCGTAGCCGGTGCTGGCGCGCAGCGGCGCCGGGGTCGCGGCCTCGCTGCGCGGGGCCAGCGTCAGCTCCAGGCGCACCGGCTTGCCGGCGAGGTCACTGAGCACCGACTCGATGCGCCCGGCGTACTGCGCGCGGATCCAGTCGAGCTTGAAGCGGTTGGGCACCCGCACCGACACGACCGCGGTGTCGGCCTCGTCCCGGCTGAGCTGGGCCGGCGGCAGCGGCCGGATCCAGGTGTTGAACTGGTGTTCGGGCAACTCGGTCGCGAGGCGCTCGCAGCCGCGTTGCCAGAGATCTACGGTCATTGTGGAAATCTTCTTTTGCAGGGGGCGCATTCTACGTACCGGACGGCACTCTTCAAGCCAGTTATCCACAGATCGTCTTCGGGGGCTGTGCTGCCATCCCCTGGAGTGCATCTTGGGGACATCTCGGCTAACTGGTTGACGCTGCAAGCTTTTCTTGCTGTAATCGTGGGTTTTCCGAATTTCACCCTAGCGCCAAAGAGAGCTCTGAACCATGAAGCGCACCTACCAGCCGTCCAAGATCCGTCGCGCCCGTACCCATGGCTTTCTCGTGCGCATGAAGACGCGCGGCGGCCGTGCAGTCATCAATGCACGCCGCGCCAAGGGCCGCAAGCGCCTGGCCGTCTAAGGCGCACGGGTCACGCCGGCTCGGCACGCCACGCGTCGCCGCCGCCTGATCCGCCAGCCGAGGTCCCGTGCAGCGTCCGGTCGTTCAACCGATCGTGCAGAAGGCCGACTTCGAAAGAGTGCTCGCGACGCCCAGTCGATCGCGAAGCACTCACTTCGCCGTTCACCACGTGAGCGGCTGGCCTTGTGCGTCCCGCTGGCAGCAGCTGCACACCGTGCAGCCCAAGTTGTCCACAGGCGACGCACAGAACGATGCACAGCCTGTGGATGACTCCTGCCCGCCGGCTCCCGAAGCCTGCTGGCTGGGCAGTGTCGTGCCCAAGCGGCATGCCCGCCGATCGGTCACGCGGGTCCTGCTGAAGCGGCAGATCCGTGCCGCCATGGCGCGCCATGCCGAGACCCTGCCGCCCGGCCTGTGGGTCGTGCGGCTGCGGGCGCCTTTTGCGCCGGCGCAGTTCCCGTCCGCCGCCTCCGACGCGCTGCGCCAGGCGGCGCGTTCGGAACTCGAGCAGCTCTTCAGCCGCGCCCGGCGCAACTGAGATGGGCGACGAACTCGCGCGCCTGCCGCAGCGCCTGCTGGTGCTGCTGGTGCGCGGCTATCGTCTGCTGCTCAAGCCCTGGCTGGGCAACGCCTGCCGTTTCGAGCCGACCTGCTCGCAGTATTCGTTGGACGCACTGCAGCGCTACGGCGCTGCCGGCGGCAGTGCGCTCACGGTCTGGCGCCTGCTGCGTTGTCATCCCTGGTGCGACGGCGGCTGCGATCCTGTGCCCGAGCGCTTTCCGAACCCCGCGCGGGGACTGTTCACCCGGTTCGTCCGCCCCGGCGCGGACGACGCCCAGTAGACCGAGCCTATGACCGACATCCGCCGCACCATCCTCTGGGTGGTCTTCGTCACCTCGCTGTTCCTGTTGTGGGACGCGTGGAACAAGCACAACGGACAGCCGTCGCTGCTCGGCGGCCCGGCCCGCCCGGCCGCGACGGCAGCCTCCGCGCCCGGCAGCGCCGCCTCCGCCGGCGTGCCGACGGCCTCCGCGGCCACGGCCCCGGCCGGTGCCGTGCCGCAGCCCGCGGCGCCTGCCGTCGGCGAGCAGGTCGTCGTCACGACCGACCTCGTCAAGGCCACCTTCGACAGCATCGGCGGCCAGCTCGTGCGCCTGGAGCTGCTGAAGTACCGCGACGCCAACCACCCCGACCAGAACGTCGTCCTGCTGGACCGTGTCGCCGCGCGCGAGTACGTCGCCCAGACCGGCCTGATCACCGGCCAGGCCGGCGTGGCGCTGCCGACGCACCTGACGCCGATGACGGCGGCCCCGGGCGAACGCACGCTGGCCGACGGGCAGGACTCGCTGACGCTGCGTTTCGAGTCCGCGCCGGTCGACGGCCGCACGCTGGTCAAGACCTACACCTTCAAGCGCGGCGACTACGCCGTCGCCGTGCGCCACGAGTTCGTCAACGGCGGTACGGCACCGGTCGCGCCGCAGCTGTACCTGCAGCTGGCACGCGACGGCAACGCGCCCGAAGGCGAGTCGCACTTCTACTCGACCTTCACCGGGCCGGCGATGTTCACGTCGACCAGCAAGTACAAGAAGATCGACTTCAAGGACATCGCCAAGAACGACGCCGGCCACGACAAGAGCGCCAACGACGGCTGGGTGGCGATGGTCCAGCACTACTTCGCGTCGGCCTGGATCGTCAACATCGACGGCCAGCGCGAGTTCCGCACCGCCAAGATCGGCGACAACCTCTACACCATCGCGATGGTGCTGCCGATGGGCGAGGTGGCGCCGGGCGCCACCAAGGCGCTGGAGTCGCAGCTCTTCGTCGGCCCGCAGCTCGAGACCTCGCTGGCCGCGCTGGCGCCGGGGCTGGAGTACCTGAAGGACTACGGCTGGCTGATGCCGCTGTCCAAGCCGCTGTTCTGGCTGCTCGACAAGCTCTATTCGGCGATCGGCAACTGGGGCTGGGCGATCGTCGCGCTCGTGGTGCTGCTGAAGATCGCCTTCTACTGGCTCAACGCCAGCGCCTACAAGTCGATGGCCAAGATGCGGGCCATCAACCCGCGCGTCATGGAGATGCGCGAGCGCTACAAGGACAAGCCGCAGCAGATGCAGCAGGAGATGATGCGCATCTACCGCGAGGAGAAGGTCAATCCGCTGGGCGGCTGCCTGCCGATCCTGATCCAGATGCCGTTCTTCATCGCGCTGTACTGGGTGCTGCTGTCCAGCGTCGAGATGCGCAACGCGCCGTGGATCGGCTGGATCACCGACCTGTCGGCCAAGGACCCGTGGTTCATCCTGCCGATCCTGATGACGGCCTCGTCGCTGGTGCAGGTGGCGCTGGGTGCCAAGCCGCCCGATCCGATGCAGGCCCGGCTGATGTGGTTCATGCCGCTGGCCTTCGGCGTCATGTTCTTCTTCTTCCCGGCCGGCCTGGTGCTGTACTGGCTGACGAACAACGTGCTGTCGATCGCGCAGCAGTGGTACATCAACAAGAAGCTCGGCGTGGCCTGACGGCCGGCTGAAGCCCGCCGTACCCGAAGCCCCCGCCGGCGCGAGCCGCGGGGGCTTCGTTTTTGACTGAGAGAATCCGCCGATGCTGCTCGCCCGATTGCGTGACCCCATCGCCGCCGTCGCCACCGCCTCCGGGCGCGGCGCGGTCGGCATCGTGCGCGCTTCCGGCCCCGACCTCGCGCCGCTGGTGCAGGCGCTGTTCGGCCGCGCGCTGACGCCGCGCACGGCGATGCTGCTGCCGTTCACGGCCGCCGACGGCTCGGTGCTCGACCGCGGCCTGGCGATCCACTTCCCGGCGCCTCAGTCCTACACCGGCGAGGACGTGCTGGAGCTGCAGGCTCACGGCGGCCCGGTGCTGCTGCAGCTGCTGCTGGCGCGTGTGCTCGAAGCCGGCGCGGGCATCGGCCTGCGGCTGGCGCGTGCCGGCGAGTTCACCGAGCGCGCCTTCCTCAACGACAAGATCGACCTCGCGCAGGCCGAGGCCGTGGCCGACCTGATCGACGCCAGCACCGAGGCGGCGGCGCGTTCGGCCGCGCGTTCGCTGGACGGCGCGTTCTCGGCCGAGATCCACACGCTGGCCCGGCACGTCGTCGACCTGCGCACGCTGGTCGAGGCGACGCTGGACTTCCCCGAGGAGGAGATCGACTTCCTCGAGAAGGCCCGCGCGCGTGAACGCCTGGACGCGATCGAAGCCGCCATCGGCGCCGCGCTGGCGCGTGCCCGCCAGGGCGCGCTGCTGCGCGAGGGCATGCGTGTCGTCATCGCCGGCCAGCCCAACGTCGGCAAGAGCTCGCTGCTCAACGCGCTCGCCGGTGCCGAGCTGGCCATCGTCACGCCGATCCCGGGCACGACGCGCGACCGTGTCGCCGAGACGATCCAGATCGAAGGCGTGCCGCTGCACGTTGTCGACACCGCGGGCCTGCGCGAGCACGCTGCCGACGAGGTCGAGCGCATCGGCATCGGCCGCAGCTGGGAGGCGATCGAAGGCGCCGACGCCGTGCTCTTCGTGCACGACCTGACGCGCCGCGGCGACGCCGCCTACGAGGCCGCCGAAGCCGAGATCGCCGCGCGCCTGCAGGGCGCCGACCTGCTGCACGTGCACAACAAGGCCGACGCCGCGGCCCAGGCGCCGGGCGAGGGTGTCGTGCTGTCGGCCAAGGCCGGCACCGGGCTGGAGGTGCTGCGGCGCGAACTGCTGCGCCGCGCCGGCTGGCAACCTCAGGCCGAGGGGCTGTTCACCGCCCGCGCGCGCCACGTGGCTGCGCTGCAGCGCACGCTGGCGCACCTGAACCAGGCCCAGGCCCATGCGGGCCAGCGCGACGCGGCGCTGGACCTGCTGGCCGAAGAGCTGCGCCTGGCGCACCAGGCGCTGGGCGAGATCACCGGCGAGTTCGGTACCGAGGATCTGCTGGGCGAGATCTTCGGGCGCTTCTGCATCGGCAAGTAGCGCGTCCGCCCGCCGGACGACACGTCGCGCGCGCGGCGTTGACCCGGGCGCGAGCCGTCGGTGCAATGCCTCGTCGCCCGAACCGGGCCCAGACGGAAGACGAACGCATGTCGATCGCGCGCTGCGCCGCGGCCTGGGCCGCCGGCCTGTTGATCAGCCTCCCGGCCGGGGCTGCCGAGCCCCCGGCGGCGCCGGTGCGGCCTGTGCAGGAGAGCTTCTACGGCGTGCAGGTCGTCGACCGCTACCGCTATCTGGAGAACACCACCTCGCCCGAGGTGCAAGCCTGGATGAAGCTCCAGGCCGAGCACGCCGACGCGGTGCTGAAGGCGCTGCCTGAACGCGCCGCCTTCCGCGCCCGGCTGGAGGCTCTGGAACGCAGCGGCAGCGACAGCGTCGCCCGCGGGCAGCTGCGCGGCGACGGCAGCCTGTTCTATCTGAAGCGTGGTGTCGCCGAGAACCAGTTCCGGCTGATGCAGCGCCCGCCCGGCGGCCGCGACGAGCGCCTGGTCTTCGACCCGATGGCGATCCGCCTGCCCGGCGCGGCGCCCGGCCAGCCCCAGGCGATCAACTACTACAGCGCCTCGCCCGGCGGCACGCGCGCCGGCGTCGTCGTCTCGGCGGCGGGCTCCGAAGAAGGCCAGTTGCTCGTCGTCGACGTCGCCAGCGGCCGCGTGCTGCTCGGCCCGCTGCCGCGCGCCGGCTACCCGCACTGGCAGGACGAAGACAGCCTGGTGATGCTGCGCCAGCACGCGCCCGGCCCGGGCCGCGGGCCGCAGGACAAGTACCGCGATTCGGAGCTCGTGCTGTTCACGCTCGGCGAGGCCGGCCAGCCGGCGCGCGACGAGGTGCTGCCGGGCCGCGCCTGGCCCGGGCTGGACCCTGGCCGCGATGGCGACGTGCTGCTGCGCCGCATTCCCGGCACCGAGCGGGCGCTGGTCGCGCTCGGCAACGGTGTCGCCAACGAGATGGCCTTGTACGCCGGCCCCTGGGCGCAGCGTCGCGACCCGGCGGCGCAGTGGTCGCCGGTGGCCGGCATGGACGACGGCATCGTCGACTACAGCGTGCGCGGTTGGACGCTCTACGCCGTCAGCCACCGCGGCGCGCCGCGCCAGCAGGTGCTGGCCTACGACCTGGCGCAGCCGGGCCAGCCGCCGCGCGTTCTGCTGCCGGCGTCGGAGCGCGTGGTGCAGCGTGTCGTCGCCGCACGCGACGCGCTCTACGTGCTGGTGCGCGAAGGCAACGTGCACCGGCTGCTGCGCCGCCCTCATCGCGACGGTGCCGATTTCGAGCCGGTCGCGCTGCCCTTCGCCGGCCAGATCTACATCGACCAGGGCTGGGGCCGCGACCTGAATGCCGTGCAGCAGGACGGTCTGCTGATCGCGCTGCAGAGCTGGACCCAGGGCCTGCGCCACCTGCGTGTCGACGGCGAGGGCCGCGCCACCGAGATCGGCCTGCCGGTGCTCGCCGCCATCGACTCACCGGCCGAGCTGACGACGACCGAGGTCCTGGTCACCAGCCACGACGGCGCGCGTGTGCCGATGAGCATCGTGCATCGGCGCGACGTCAGGCTCGACGGCCGCAACCCGGTCTGGCTGACGGCCTATGCCTCCTACGGCTTCACGATCGACCCGAGCTTCCGCCGCGAGCGCCTGGCCTGGCTGGAGAAGGGCGGCGTGCTGGCCTTCGCCAACCCGCGTGGCAGCGGCGTCTACGGCAACGACTGGTACCTGGCCGGCAAGGGTTTGAACAAGCGCAACACCTGGCTGGACGTCGTCGCCTGTGCCGAGTACCTGATCGCCGAACGCTGGACGAACCCGCGCCAGCTCGGCTTCAGCGGCGGCAGTGCCGGCGGCCTGCTCGCCGGGCGCGTGCTGACCGAACGTCCTGACCTGTTCGGTGCCGTCGTGCCGAGCGTCGGCGTGCACGACACGCTGCGCGCGGAGTTCGAGGCCAACGGCCCGCCCAACATCCCCGAGTTCGGTTCGGTGACGACCGAAGAAGGTTTCCGCGGTCTGCTGGCGATGAGCCCGTACGCGCATGTGCGCGACGGCACGCGCTACCCGCCGGTGCTGCTGAAGCACGGCGTCAACGACCCGCGTGTCGCGGTCTGGCACAGCCTGAAGTTCGCCGCGCGGCTGCAGGCCGCGCGCGCGGGCGATTCACCGGTGCTGCTGCGCCTGGACTACGCCTCGGGCCACGGCATCGGCGACACGCGCACGCAGCAGCTCGAGGAGAACGTCGACACCTACGCCTTCCTGTGGCAGTACTTGAAGCGGGCCGACTGAACGCGGCCCGCGGCGTGCGCGCTCAGTGGCCTTCGAAGCTGACCATCGTGAACAGCGGCAGGCCCGAGTCGCGCAGCCGCTGCGAGCCGTGCAGCTCGGGCAGGTCGACGATGGCCGCGCCTTCGATGACCTCGGCGCCCAGGCGTTCCAGCAGCTTGCGGCCGGCCATCATCGTGCCGCCGGTGGCGATCAGGTCGTCGATCAGCACGACACGGTCGCCCTGCTTCACGGCGTCGGTGTGGATCTCGACGGTGGCCGAGCCGTACTCCAGCTCGTAGCTTTCCTCGACCGTCGTGAACGGCAGCTTGCCCTTCTTGCGGATCGGCACGAAGCCGACGTTCAGCTCGTAGGCCAGCACCGAGCCGATGATGAAGCCGCGTGCGTCCAGCCCGGCGATCGCCGAGGGGCGCACGTCGAAGTAGCGGTGCACGAACTGGTCGATCAGCACGCGGAACACGCGCGGGTTCGACAGCAGCGGGGTGATGTCGCGGAATTGCACGCCCGGTTCCGGCCAGTCGGGCACGGTTCGGATGTGGGCCTTGATGTATTGCTCCGGGCTCATGGCGCGGGATGATAGGCGCCGCCCCCGGGCGGCCTTCTGCTGCCGCGAGGGCGATTGACGTGGAGCAAGCGCCGGCGTCGGGTCTGCGAGACGTCAGCCGCGAAGCAGCCGTTGCTCGGCCAGCGCCAGCGCTTCGGGCAGCCCGGACAGCACCAGTGTGTCGCCGGCGCCGAGCACGGTGTCGTCGGCCGGTTTGGCCGGCGGGCCGGAGGCGCGGCGGATCGAGATCACGCCGACTTCCAGCGTGCCCAGCGTCAGGTCGGCCAGCCGCTCGCCGATGGCCGCGGCCGCCGGCGGCAGCGTCACGGTGGCCAGGCGCTCCTGCTGCAGGTCGCCGGCGGTGTCGTCGTCGGCGCCGTGGAAGTAGCCGCGCAGCAGGCTGTAGCGTGCGTCACGCGCGTCGCGCGCCAGGCGGATGACGGTGCGCATCGGCACGCCGACCAGCGCCAGCGCGTGGCTGGCCAGCATCAGCGAGCCTTCGATCGCCTCGGGCACGACCTCGGTGGCGCCGGCCGCGCGCAGCGTCTCCAGGTCGGAGTCGTCGATCGTGCGCACGATCACCGGCACCGCCGGCGCGTGTTCGTGCACCAGGCGCAGGATCTTCAGCGCCGAGGGCGTGTCGGGGTAGCTGACGACGACCGCGTTGGCCCGCGCCAGGCCGGCGGCCATCAGGCTCTGCAGCCGCGCCGCGTCGCCGAAGACCACGCTCTGGCCGGCGGCGGCGGCCTGGCGCACGCGGTCGGGGTCCAGGTCCAGCGCCATGTACGGGATGTGCTGGGTGTCCAGCATGCGCGCCAGGTTCTGGCCGCTGCGGCCGTAGCCGCAGATGATCACGTGCTTCTCGGTGCGGATCGCGCGTTTGGCGATCGAGGTCAGCTGCACCGACTGCATCAGCCAGTCGCTGGCGGCGAGCTTCATCACGATGCGGTCGGCGTGCATGACGATGAACGGCGTTGCCAGCATCGAGATCACCATGCTGGCGAGGATCGGGCTCATCCACTCGGCATCGACCAGGCCGTGGTCCGCGCCCAGCGTCAGCAGCACGAAGCCGAATTCGCCGGCCTGCGCCAGGTACAGGCCGGTGCGCAGCGCGACGCCCGGCGCGGTGCGGAAGCCGCGTGCCAGCGCCGCGACGAGGGCGAACTTGGCTGCCACCGGCACGGTGGTCAGCAGCAGCACCAGCAGCCACTGGTCGAGCACCGGGCGCCAGTCCAGCTTCATGCCGATGGTGATGAAGAACAGCCCCAGCAGCACGTCGTGGAACGGGCGGATGTCGGTCTCGACCTGGTGCTTGAACTCGGTCTCGGCCACCAGCATGCCGGCGACGAAGGCGCCCAGCGCCAGCGACAGCCCGGCGTGTTCGGTCATCCAGGCCAGGCCCAGCGTGACGAGCAGCAGGTTGAGGATGAACAGCTCGTCGCTCTTGCGCCGCGCCACCAGCGTGAGCCACCAGCGCATCACCTTCTGTCCGCCGACCAGCAGCACGGCCAGCAGCCCGGCGGCCTTCAGCACCGCCCAGGCGAGCGACACCAGCAGCTGCTCGCCGCTGGAGTTCAGTGCCGGGATCAGCACCAGCAGCGGCACCACGGCCAGATCCTGGAACAGCAGGATGCCCATCACGCGGCGGCCGTGCTCGCTCTCGAGTTCCAGGCGCTCGGCCATCAGCTTGACGACGATGGCCGTCGACGACATCGCGATCGCACCGCCCAGCACCACCGCGCCTTGCCAGGACATGCGCCAGGGTTCGCCGCTCAGGCGCTGGTACAACGCGGCGAGCACGAGGTGGCCGGCGAGCGTGCCGATCATCGTCACCGCCACCTGCGACAGCCCGAGCCCGAAGACCACGGTGCGCATGCTGCGCAGCTTGGGCAGGTTGAATTCCAGCCCGATCACGAACATCAGGAAGACGACGCCGAACTCGGCGAGGTACTTCACGCCGGCGCTGTCCTGCGCCAGCGCCAGCGCGTTCGGCCCGATCAACACGCCGACCACCAGGTAGCCCAGCATCGGCGGCAGCTTCAGCGAACGGCAGACCACGACCCCGAGCACGGCGGCGACGAGGTACAGCAGGACGAGTTCGAGGGTGGTGGCCATCTAGAATCCTTCGATCCTATTCGACGCCGCACGCCCCATGACTTCGCCGCGCCCCTTCGATTCCCAGCGTGCGCTCGAACTGGCTGCCCGCACCTTCGAGATCGAGGCGCGTGCGCTGCTCGGTCTGGCCGAACGCCAGCGCGAGGGCTTCCCCGCCGCCGTGCAGGCGATGCTCGAGTGCCGCGGCCGCGTCGTCGTGATGGGCATGGGCAAGAGCGGCCACGTCGGCCGCAAGATCGCCGCGACGCTGGCGTCCACCGGCACACCGGCGTTCTTCGTGCATCCGGCCGAGGCCAGCCACGGCGACCTGGGCATGCTGATCTCCGGCGACGTCGTGCTCGCGATCAGCAACAGCGGCGAGGTCGACGAGCTCGCCGCCATCCTGCCGGCCATCCGCCGCCTGGGCGTGACGATCATCGGCATGACGGGCAAGCCCGGTTCGACGCTGGCGCGCCATGCCGACCACGTCCTCTCCTGCGCCGTCGACCAGGAGGCCTGCCCGCTGAACCTGGCACCGACGGCCAGCACGACGGCGCAGATGGCGCTCGGCGACGCGCTCGCCGTCGCGTTGCTGGACGCACGTGGTTTCCGCGAGGAGGACTTCGCGCGTTCGCACCCCGGCGGCAGCCTGGGCCGCAAGCTGCTGATGCATGTGCGTGACCTGATGCGCAGCGGCGACGCCGTGCCGCGCGTGGAAACCGGCGCCAGCTTCTCCGAGGTGCTGCGCGAGATGACGCGCAAGGGGCTGGGTTTCACCGCGCTCGTCGACGCCGACGGCCGTCCGGCCGGCATCTTCACCGACGGCGACCTGCGCCGGCTCATCGAACGTGGTGCCGACCTGCGCAACCTGACCGCCGGCGACGTCATGCACGCGGCGCCCAAGCAGATTTCCCAGGACGCGCTGGCGGTCGACGCCGCAGGCCTGATGGAGCGCGACCGCATCACCAGCGTCCTGGCGGTCGACGCCGACGGGCGGCTGGTCGGCGCGCTGAACTCCAACGACCTGATGCGTGCGAAAGTCATCTGAGATGCCGGCCCTGAACTTCGCCCCGGCATTGCTGCTGAAGGCACAAGGCGGCGCCACCGGCCTGAAGGCCGCGATCTTCGACGTCGATGGCGTGCTGACCGACGGCCGCATCTACATCGGCGCCGAGGGCGAGACGGTCAAGGCGTTCTCGACGCTCGACGGCCACGGCCTGAAGCTTCTTCGCCAGGCGGGCATCGAGCCGGTGGTGATCACCGGGCGCGATTCGCCGGCGGTTCGCCGCCGCGTCGCCGACCTGGGGCTGGCCGAAGCGGTCTACGGCGTGCACGACAAGCTGGTCGCGGCGAACGAACTGCTGTCCCGCCGCGGCTGGCAGTGGTCGCAGGTCGCCGCCATCGGAGACGACTGGCCCGACCTGCCGCTGATGGTGCGTGCCGGCTTCGCCTGCGCGCCGGCCAACGCGCACGCCGAGGTCAAGGCGGTGGCGCAGCACGTCACCACGGCCGGGGGCGGCCACGGGGCGGCACGCGAGTTCTGCGACCTGCTGCTCGTCGCCTGCGGCCGCTACGAGGCGCTGCTGCGGGGCCATCTCCAGTCGCTGGACACGGCCTGAGCGGCGATGAGCGTCGAGCTCCATCTGCCGGACCTGCCCGAGGTGCCGATCAGCGTCGGCCAGGCGCCGTTGCCGCCCGGCGACGCTCGCCCGCGAATGCCCTGGTCGCTGCGCCTGCGCGAGGCGGTCTCGGCCTACCTGCCGCTGCTGCTGATGGCGCTGCTCGCGCTGGCCACCTGGTGGCTGGTCAAGAACACGCCGTCCGCGCCGCGCGCGCCGGAGCAGACGCAGCTGCGCCAGGAGCCCGACTACACGATGACCGGCTTCTCGCTCGAGCGTTTCGCCGCCGACGGCCGGCTGAAGGTTCGCATAGAGGGCGAGCTGATGCGCCACTATCCCGCCACCGACCAGATCGAGATCGAACACGTGCGCATCCGCGCGGTCACGCCCGATGGCCGGATCACCCTGGCCGACGCACGTCGTGCGCTGGCCACCGGTGACGCCAGCGAGGTGCAGCTGCTGGGCTCCGCGCACGTCACCACCACCGACGACCGCGGCCAGACGATCCGGATGGACGGGGAGTTTCTCCATGCGTTCCTGGCGACCGAGCGCGTACGCAGCCACCTGCCGGTGCGTGTGACCGCCGCCGACGGCGGGGTGTTCGATGCCCGCGGGCTGGAGTACGACCACGGCCTGCGCAAGCTCGATCTGTCCGGCCCGATGCGCGGCGTGTTCCCGCCGCGGGCGCCGCGATGAACGCGCCGCTGGTCTTCATCACCGGGGCCTCCAGCGGCATCGGTCAGGCGCTGGCGCGGCGTTACGCGCAAGCCGGCTGGCGTCTGGCGCTGGTCGCGCGCCGCGCCGACGAACTGCAGGCGTGGGTGCTGGCGCAGGGGCTGGACGCCGAACGTGTGCAGGTCTACCGGGCGGACGTCGCAGACCTCGAGTCCATCGCGGAGGCGGGACGGCTGTGCATCGAACGTCAGGGGCTGCCGGACGTCGTTGTCGCCAGCGCCGGCATCAGCATCGGCATGGACACGGCGATCCGCGAGGATCTCGGCGTGCTGCAGGAGACGCTGGCGATCAATAACGTGGGCCTGGCGGCGACCTTCCACCCGTTCGTGGGCGCGATGCGCGCGCGGCGCGCCGGCACGCTGGTCGGCATCGCCAGCGTCGCGGCCATCCGGGGACTGCCCGGCCACGGCGCGTACTGCGCCAGCAAGGCGGCCGTCGTCGCGTACTGCGAGAGTCTCAGGGGGGAGTGCCGTGACAGCGGCGTCCGGGTGGTGACCATCCTTCCGGGTTATGTCGCCACCCCGTTGACGGCACGCAACCCGTACTCGATGCCATTCCTGCTGTCTGCCGAGCAGTTCGCCGAACGCGCGTTTCGCGCGATTTCAAGCGGCGCCAGCTACCGGGTGATCCCCTGGCAGATGGGCGTTGTGGCCAAACTGATGCGGTTGCTGCCGAATCCGCTTTTCGACCGGTTGTTTGCAGGCCGGGGGCGCAAGCCGCGGCGGGGCGAGACGGCCTCCTGAGTCCCGGGCCGCAGGCGGCGGGCCCTGGGCGCTCGCGGGCACGCCGTGCGCCGTCCCGCCGGTGCGCCAGTGCAGGCCGGCGCACCAAGCAAAACAGGGCCCCGAGCATGACGCCCGGTGCCCTTGTTCTCGTGATCGGTTCAACCCGCGCGATGAGCGCGGGCCAACGGTCTACGGATCAGTAGCCGCTGCTGCGGCCACCGCCGCCGTAGCCACCACCGCTGCCGCCGCCGTAGCCGCCGCCGCCACCGCCGCGGTTGCCGCCGCCGTACGGGCCACGACCGCCGCCGCCGCCACCGCCGTAGGGGCTGCGGCCACCGCCGCCACCACCACCACCGTAGCCGCCGCCGCCACCACCACCGTAGCTGCCGCCACCGCCGCCGCCGCCGTAGCCGCCGCGGAAGCCACCGCCACCGCCGCCGCCCGGACGGTCTTCACGAGGACGGGCCTCGTTGACGACGATCGCGCGGCCCTCGAGGGGCTGGCCGTTCATGCCGTTGATCGCGGCCTGCGCTTCGGCGTCCGAACCCATCTCGACGAAGCCGAAGCCCTTCGAGCGGCCGGTTTCACGGTCCATCATCACCTTGGCGGAGGTGACGGTGCCGAATTGCGCGAACGCTTGTTGCAGAGAGTCGTCGCGCACCGAATACGCAAGGTTGCCGACGTACAGTTTGTTACCCACAGAGAAGCCCTCTATCTAGAACCAAGGAGCCATGCGGAGCTTCTACCCTTGCGTGAACCATTCATTTCAAAGGCGCGGCTACCAGACACAGACCGGCCTATTATGGGTGCCGCCGGCCGCGGCCTGTAAAGAGGGCGGCCGCCAAATGTTGTTTTCGATCCCCCATGCAAACCCCAAAACCGGGGTTCAGCCCCCTAATTTGAGAATCCGATGCCGCCGGAGGGGGCTGGCGCAAGCCCTGTGCGCCGGCTCCGGGCGTCGCGCACGGGCGCTGCGCCGCCGGCCTGTCCGGAGCATCCCTCGGCGGTCTGCCGGGCCTCGCCCGCTACCATCGCCGCAATGGATCTTCTCAAGCCGCTGATCGCGCTGCTGGCGATCGTCAACCCGCTCGGCGTCGTCCCCTTCTTCATCCACTTCACGCAGAACTTCTCGCCCGAGCAGCGCCGGCGCACGATCCGCATCAGCGCCTTCACCGCCTTCGTCGTGATCGCGACCAGCGCGCTGGCCGGCCTGAAGATCATCGAGTTCTTCGGCATCTCGATCGCCTCGTTCCAGGTCGGCGGCGGCCTGCTGCTGATGCTCAGCGCCGTGGCGATGCTCAACGCCCAGCCGGCGGAGACCAAGCCGACCGACGTCAGCGACGGCAACGAGCGTGTGGACGCCGGCGCCAGCATCGCCGTCGTGCCGCTGACGATCCCGCTGCTCACCGGGCCGGCGACGATCTCGACGATGGTCATCTACGCCGAGCGCACGCGGCACTGGTGGCAGCTGGCTGTGCTCGTCGGTTATGGCGTGGTGGTCGCAATCGCCACGTTTGTCGCCTTCTCGGCCTCCGAGCGCATCGCGCGCTGGCTGGGGCGCACCGGCATCAACGTGATGACCCGGCTGATGGGCCTGATCCTCGCGGCGCTGGCCGTGGAGATCATGGCCGAGGGCCTGCTCAAGCTCTTCCCGGTGCTGGCCAGCCCGCTGACCTGAACGCCGGCGGGCCATTCGAACGACAACGACAGGAGACACGCATGCACCCCGCCCGCCCCGAACCCGCTCCCCGCCGCCTGCCGCCGTCCACGCGGTGAGTGCCGCCGAGTACGACGTCGTCATCGTCGGCGGCGGCACCGCCGGCTGCCTGCTCGCCAACCGCCTGTCGGCGGAGGCCTCGCGCCGCGTGCTGCTCGTCGAGGCCGGCGGCAGGGACGACTACCACTGGATCCACATCCCGGTCGGCTACCTCTACTGCATCGGCAACCCGCGCACCGACTGGCTCTACCGCACAGAGCCCGACCCCGGGCTCAACGGCCGCAGCCTGCGCTACCCGCGCGGCAAGGTGCTGGGCGGCTGCTCCAGCATCAACGGCATGATCTACATGCGCGGCCAGGCGCGCGACTACGACGGCTGGGCCGCGGCGACGGGCGACGCCAACTGGCGCTGGGAGCACTGCCTGCCGTACTTCCGCCGCCACGAGGACCACTGGCGCGGCGGAGACGCGCTGCACGGCAGCGGCGGCGAGTGGCGCGTCGAGCGCCAGCGCCTGCGCTGGGACATCCTCGACGCCTTCGCCGCCGCGGCCCGCGAAGCCGGCATCCCGCCGACCGAGGACTTCAACCGCGGCGACAACGAAGGCGTCGGCTACTTCGAGGTCAACCAGCGTTCCGGTATCCGCTGGAACACCAGCAAGGCCTTCCTGCGTCCGGCGCTGGGGCGGCCCAACCTGCAGGTCTGGACCGGCGCGACGGTGACCCGCGTGCTGCTCGACGGCGGCCGTGCGACCGGCGTCGAGGTGCGCCCGCTGGGCGGCGGCGCGCCGCTGGTGGCGCGGGCGCGCCAGGAGGTCGTGCTCGCCGCCGGCGCGATCGGCACGCCGCAGATCCTGCAGCTCTCGGGCATCGGCCGCGGTGACTGGCTGCAGCCGCTGGGCATCCAGACGCGGCACGAGCTGCCCGGCGTCGGCGCCAACCTGCAGGACCACCTGCAGATCCGTGCCGTCTACGCCGTCGAGGGCACGCGCACGCTGAACACCTTGTCGGCCAGCGCCCTGGGCAAGGCGCGCATCGCCGCCGAATACGCGCTTCGGCGCAGCGGCCCGATGAGCATGGCGCCGTCGCAACTGGGGGCCTTCACGCGCTCGTCGCCGGCGTATGCGGCGGCGAACATCGAGTACCACGTGCAGCCGCTGTCGCTGGAGGCCTTCGGCGAGCCGCTGCACGGCTTCGATGCCTTCACCGCCAGCGTCTGCAACCTGAACCCCAGCGCACGCGGCGAGGTCCGGCTGGCGTCGCCGCGGCCCGAGGACGCGCCGCGCATCGTGCCCAACTACCTGTCGACGTCCGAGGATCGCCAGGTCGCGGCCGATTCGCTGCGGCTCACGCGCCGCATCGCCTCGATGCCGGCGCTGGCGCGTTATCGCCCGCGTGAGGTCAAGCCCGGGCCGCAGTACCAGAGCGACGACGAACTCGCGCGTCTGGCCGGCGACATCGGCACCACCATCTTCCATCCTGTGGGAACGTGTCGCATGGGGCGGGACGACGACGCTCTGGCGGTCGTCGACTCGCAGCTGCGTGTTCGCGGCCTCGCGGCGCTGCGCATCGCCGATGCGAGCGTGATGCCGACGATTACCAGCGGGAACACCAACGCTCCGACCCTGATGATCGCCGAACGTGCAGCGGAGTGGATGGCCCGTGACGGGTAAGTCCCGATGTCCGGGCGGATACGCGCCGCTACAGTGTCTTCACTCGCGCCGCATCGGTTGCCCCTAGGGACCACCAACGCGGCCAGCGGGGGGTCGAGGAGACAAACAGACGCCTGGCACCGGGTCGCCGCACATCAAACGAAGATGGCGACCAGGGTCAAGGACCACAGCACGAAGGGGCGCCATCGATTCCGGTGGCGCCCTTTTTCGTTTTCCCGCCGCCCGGCGCGGCGGAGAAACGTGGTCATGCGCCCGCTGTTGTCGTGATGCCCGGCCGGGCCAGGGGACTACGATCGCCGCGTCCTTCCTCTGCCTCTTTCGAGCCGCCCATGTCCGTCAACGCCGAACTGCGAACGCTGGAGATCGACATCCCGGCGCAACCCGAGGCGCTCGTCAAGCTCTCGCTGCTGCTCGCCGAGGAGGAGGTCAACCTCACGGCCGCCGCCTCGCTGATCGAAGCCGACATGGCGCTGGCCGCCGCGGTGCTGAAGGCGGTGAACTCGTCGCTGTACGGCCTGCGCGGGCGCGTGCAGAGCGTGCAGCAGGCGATCACTTACCTGGGCATGCGCGAGATCGCGGCCATCACCTTCGAGATCGGCCTGCGGGCCGCTTTCCCGCCGGCCGCCGAACTCGAACCGATGTGGTCGCGCGCCGCCCGCCGCGGCCTGGTGATGGGGCGCATCGCGCACAAGCTGTCGCTCGACGCCTGGGCCGCACACTCGGCCGGGCTGTTCGAGGAGTGCGGCAAGGCGGTGCTGTTCCGCCACGCGGCCGACCACTACCGCGCGATGCTGCGTGCCGCACGTTCGGACACCGAGCTGCTGACGCTGGAACACGCCGGCTTCGGCGTCAGCCACGACGCGCTGGGCGCCGCGCTGTGCGAGAGCTGGGGCCTGGGCCAGGCCGCCGTGGCCTGCGTGCGCCATCACGTGCTGCTGCAGTTCGGCCTGGAGTTCCCGCCGCAGATGCCGCCCAACCGGCGTGCGATCGGCGCCGTCTCGGTGATCGCGCACGCGCTGATCAACGAGCCCGGGACCGTCGACGAAGTCATCGCGACGATCGCGCCGCTGGCCGAGCTCGACGTCACGCTGGCGCTGCGCAGCGTGCGCCAGGTGCAGGAACAGCTCGCCGACGCGCTGAGCCACGGCCGCTGACCCCAGGGTCGTCCCGGTCACGCGTTCGCGGGATGACGCGTTCGTGCATTGGCGCCGCCTCGTCGTAAGCCCTGAGCCGGTGCGCGTGCAGCGCGGCTAGTCTGGCCGCGTCCGGGCCGAGTCGCGGCCCGCCGGGTGGCCGCCATGTCCGACACGATCCCCGACACCGTGCCCGACGACGCGCTCGCGCTGCAGCGCCTGTGGCACTGGGAGAAGAGCGCGCCCGGGCGCATCGCCTTCACCCAGCCGGGCGGCGGCACGCTGCGCGACATCAGCTGGAGCGAGGCCGTCGGCCAGGCGCGGCGCATGGCGGCGCATCTGAAGTCGCTCGGCCTGCCGCACGGCTCGTGCATCGCGATCCTCGGCAAGAACAGCGCGCACTGGCTGATGGCCGACTGGGCGATCTGGATGGCCGGCCACGTCTCGGTGCCGCTGTACCCGACGCTGGCCGCGGCCACGGTGCGCCAGGTTCTGGAGCACAGCGGTGCGCGCCTGCTCTTCGTCGGCAAGCTCGACGTCTGGCCCGAGATGAAGGCCGGCGTGCCCGACGGCCTGCCCTGTGTCGAGCTGCCGCTGGGCCCGGGCAGCGGCGCGCCGCGCTGGGACGACATCGTTGCCGCCACCGCGCCGCTGGCCGGCGAGCCGGTGCGCCCGGGCGACGAGCTCTGCACCGTGATGTACACCTCGGGCACGACCGGCGCGCCCAAGGGCGTGATGCACCGCTTCTCGCACTTCGCCTGGGCGCTGCAGTCGGGGCTGCGGCGCATCGGCGGGCTGGACGCCGACGCGCGCATGCTGAGCTACCTGCCGCTGTCGCACGTGGCCGAGCGCACGCTGGTCGAACACGGCCAGCTCGCCAGCGGCATGCGCGTCTATTTCGCCGACACGCTGGAGACCTTCACCGAGGACCTGCGCCGGGCGCGGCCGACGGTGTTCTTCTCGGTGCCGCGGCTGTGGCTGAAGTTCCAGCAGGGCGTGCACGCCAGGATGCCGCCGTCCAAGCTGAACACGATGCTCGCCGTGCCGGGCCTGGGCCGGATCGTGCGGCGCAAGGTGCTCGAAGGCCTGGGGCTGGACGCCTGCCGTTTCGCCGCCGGCGGTGCGGCACCGATGCCGCCCGACCTGCTGCGCTGGTACGGCCGGCTGGGGCTGGACGTCGTCGAGGTCTACGGCATGACCGAGAACTGCGGCATCAGCCACGCCACCCTGCCCGGCCATCCGCACCCCGGCACCGTGGGCCTGCCCTACGACGGCGTGCAGTCGCGGCTGGACCCGGAGAGCGGCGAGATCCAGATGCGCTGCCCGGCGCTGATGACCGGCTACTACCGCGAGCCCGAACTCACGCGCGAAGCCTTCACCGCCGACGGCTGGCTGCACACCGGCGACCAGGGCGAGCTCGACGACGGCGGCAACCTGCGCATCACCGGCCGCGTGAAGGACCTGTTCAAGACCAGCAAGGGCAAGTACGTCGCGCCCGCGCCGATCGAGGACAAGCTGGTGATGCACCCGGCGGTCGAAGCCTGTTGCGTCAGCGGCGCCCATCTGCACCAGCCGCTGGGCCTGGTGATGCTGAACCCGGCCGCCGCGGCGCAGGCCGCCGACGCCGCAGGCCGCGCCGCGCTGGAGCGTTCGCTGGCCGACCATCTGGCCACCGTCAACTCGCTGCTCGACCCGCACGAGCGCCTGGTCTGCCTGGTGGCGATGCGCGACGCCTGGACGGTGGGCAACGACCTCGTCACGCCGACCTTCAAGGTCAAGCGCGGGCGCATCGAGGCGCTGTTCGCGCGCCGCTACGAGGAATGGACCGCTGGCGGCCGGGCGGTCGTCTGGTACGACGGCGGCGGCGCCTGATCAGGCCGCGCGCAGGCAGTCGACGATCTTCAGCCGCGCCGCGCGCCAGGCCGGCACGAAGCCGCCGATCAGCCCCATCGCCAGCGCGAAGCCGATGGCCTTGGCGCCGATGACGGGCGTCAGCCGGAACTGGAAGGCGAGTTCGGAGAAGGTCGCGAAGTTGGTCGTCGAGACGTCGACGAACTGCATCAGGCTGGCCGCCGCCAGCCCGAAGACACCGCCGACGAAGGCCAGCAGCAGCGACTCGCCGAGAAAGGCGACGAGCACCGCCTCGCGGCGGAAACCCAGCGCCCGCAGCGTGCCGATCTCGCCGACACGCGAGGCGACCGCGCCGAACATCGTGATCGCCGCGCCGACGATCGCGCCGGTGGAGAAGATCAGCGCCAGCGCTGTGCCCAGGATGCTGATGAAGTTGGCCAGCTGCTCGCTCTGCTCGGCGTAGAAGCGGATCTCGGGCTTGGCCTCCAGCGTCAGCCGCGGGTCGTCCTCCAGCCGAGTGCGCACCGCCTCGAAGGCCGCCGGGTCGGCGAGGCGCAAGACGACGCTGGAGTAGGCCAGGCGCCGGAAGGACTGCATCAGCTGTTCGGCGTCGCCCCAGATCTCGGAGTCGAAGCCGGTCCTGCCGGCGTCGACGATGCCGACGACGGTCCAGTCGCGGCCGGCGAAACGCAGCGTCGAGCCCGGCGCGACGCCGTCGTAGCCGCGTGCGACGGCGCGGCCGACGACGATCTCGGCGCTGCCGGGGCGGAAGAAGCGGCCTTCGACGATGCGCACCTGCGGCCGCAGCGCCAGCCCGGTGGCCGAGGTGCCGCGCAGCGTCACGTTGCCGGGTTTGCCGTTGCGCTTGACCAGGCTGTTCAGCACCACCGGCTCGCGGCTGACGAGCGGCTGGCCGAGCGCGTCGGTCGCGATGCCGGGCAGGCTCTCGATGACGCCGGCCTGCTCGCGCGTGATCGTGCTCGTGATCTCGGCGTTGGAACCCTTGCGCAGCACGACCACGTTGTCCGGCTGCCCGGTGGCCACCAGCGTCGCGCGGATGCCCTCGGTCATCATCAGCACGGTGGCGAAGACGAAGACCACCAGCGCCATGCCGCCGGCGGTCAGCGCCGTCGTCACGCGCCGCACCCAGAGGTTGCGTGCGATGTAGGCGAGCGGGACGGCGCGGCGCATCGGGGCTCAGGCCACGTGTCTCAAGCCGTCGACGATGTCGATGCGGCTGGAGCGCCACGCCGGCCAGGCCGCCGCGGCGACGCCGACCGCCAGCGCCGCCAGCAGCTGCAGCGCGATCGTCTCGGGCGCGACGCGGAACACCGGGAACAGCGTGCCGACGGCGTTGGCGAAGGCCGAGGCCAGCGGCAGCGTCACCAGCACGCCGAGCACGCCGCCGATCGCGGCGATCAGCAGGCTCTCGCCGAACAGCAGCTTGACGACGAACTCCGGCGGGAAACCCAGCGCCTTCAGCGTCGCGTACTCGGCCAGGCGCTCGCGCGCGGTCATCGCCATCGTGTTGGCCATCACCGCCATGATGATGACGATGACGATCAGGCTCACCGCCTGCAGCGCCACGAGGATCGCCTCGCTCATCGACACGAAGCCGAGCTGGAAGGCCTTCTCGGTCTCGGTCAGCGTCTCGGCCAGCGAGTTGCGGAACATCGTGTCGATGCGCTGGCCGACGAGCGCGGCGTCGTTCGGGTCGCGGATGCCGACGACGAACACGCCGACCGAGTCGCCACGGCCGGGGAAACGCTGGCGCTGGATCTCGTTGACGTAGCCCCAGTGCATCAGCATCTGGTTCTCGTCGACGCCGGGGTCGGCGCCGCGGTAGATGCCGCGGATCGTGAAGTTCCAGGTGCCGCTGTAGATCGTGCCGCGCAGCGGCACCGTGTCGCCGACCTGCCAGCCGTACTTGGCCGCCAGGGTGCGGCCGACGAGCACGCCGCGGCGGTCGCGCAGCCAGGCCGTGCGTTCGGCGTCGGCGACGACGAACTCCGGGTACAGCGGCAGATAGCTCGCGCCGTCGACCGCGAACTGCGGGAAGAAGTTGCGCTCGGTGATGTAGACGCCGCCGAACCAGTTCGACCAGCTGACCGCGGTGACGCCGTCGACCGCGCGCAGCCGCTCGGCATAGGCCAGCGGCAGCGGCACGGTCAGCGAGGTCGCGCTGCGCACGATGAGCCGCGTGCTGGAACTCGCGTTGGCGCCGGCGTACCAGGCGTCGACGATGGTGCGCAGCAGGCCGAAGGCGCAGACCGCGACCATCAGGCCGACGATGGTCAGCAGCGTGCGCAGCCGGTGGCGGAACGCGTTCTTCAGCAGCAGGCGCAGCAGGAACACCGCGTCGCCCCGTTCAGCCGGCCGCGGCCTCGTCGACCAGCACGCCTTTTTCCAGGTGCACCAGGCGGTGCGCACGCGCCGCGGCCTTGGGGTCGTGGGTGACCATGACGATGGTCTTGCCGAGTTCGTCGACCAGCTGTTCCAGCAGCGACAGCACCTCCTCGCCGGTGTGGCGGTCGAGGTCGCCGGTGGGCTCGTCGGCGACGATCAGCGTCGGGTCGCCGACCAGCGCGCGCGCGATCGCCACGCGCTGCTGCTGCCCGCCGGACAGTTCGTTCGGGTAGTGCGCGGCGCGGTCGGCCAGCGACACCAGCGCCAGCGCCTGGGCGACACGCTCGCGGCGCTCGCGCGCGGACAGGTTGGTCAGCAGCAGCGGCAGCTCGACATTCTCGGCCGCCGTCAGCACCGGCAGCAGGTTGTAGAACTGGAAGATGAAGCCGACGTTGGCGGCGCGCCAGTCGGCGAGCTGGCCTTCGTCCAGCGTCGCGATGTCGGTGCCGGCGATCTCGATCGTGCCGGCGCTCGGCTTGTCGATGCCGGCCACCAGGTTCAGCAGCGTGCTCTTGCCCGAGCCGCTGGGGCCCATCAGCGCGACGAACTCGCCGGCGTGCACGTCCAGGTCGATGCCTTCGAGCACCGGGATGTCCTGCTCGCCGCGGCGGTAGGTCTTGCGCAGGCCCTGGATGCGGATCAGCGGCGCCGCGCCGGCGCCGGGCGTGGTGCTCACTTGGCCACCGTCACGCGCGTGCCGGCGGCCAGCGTGTCGGCCGGGGCGAGCACGACACGCTCGCCGGGTTTCAGCGTGCCGGGCGTGATCTCGACGACGTCGCCCAGCGTGCGGCCGACCGTCACCGGCACCGCTTCGAGCCGGCCGTCGGCGGCGATGCGCAGCACGACGCGGCGGCCGTCGCGTTCGACGACGGCCTTGGGGTTCAGCGCCATCACCGGCTGGCGGTCGGCCTCGGTCGCGGCCTGCGACAGGAAGACCACGCGCGCCGCCATCTCCGGCAGGATGCGCGGGTCCAGCTGCTCGAAGCGGATCTTGGTCATCACCGTCGCCTTGGCGCGGTCGACGGTGGGCACGATGCGCCCCACGCTGCCGGCGAAACGTTTGTCGGGCAGCGCGTCGAGCGCGATCTCCACCGGCTGGTCGATGCGGATGCGGCCGACGTTGGCCTCCGACACGTCGGCCTCGACTTCCAGCGTCGACATGTCGGCCATCGTGACGACGGCGCCCAGCGCGCCGGTGGCGCTGGACAGCGGTGTGATCAGGTCGCCGACGTTGGCGTTCTTGATCAGCACGACGCCGTCGAAGGGCGCGCGGATCTCGGTGTTGTCGCGGGCGACACGCTGCACGCTCAGCTGGGCGCGCGACTGGGCGACTGCGGCGTCGGCGGCGGCCAGCGCGGCGGCGGCGGCGTCGGTGCGGCGCTGCGCCGCGTCGACCGCCTGCGGCGAGACGAAACCCTGCTCCTTGAGCCCCAGCGTGCGCTCCAGCTCGGCGCGGGCGTTGTCGAGCTCGACGGCAGCCTGGCGCCGTGTGGCTTCGGCCTGGCGCACGCCGGCTTCGGCGGCGAGCACCGTGGGCAGCACGTCGGCGGCGTCGATGCGCGCGATCAGGTCGCCGGCCTTGACGACGCTGCCTTCGCGCACCGCCAGCTCGACCAGCCGGCCGGTGGCCTTGCTCGCCACCGCGGCGCGGCGCTGGGCGACGACGTAGCCCGAGGCGTTGAGTTCGGCAAAACGGGCCGACGGATAGGCGCTGGCGACGTTGGTGGCCTGCACCTCGGGCGCGCGCCGGCTCCAGGCCGCGACGGCCAGCGCCGCGGCGATGCCGGCGGCGGCCAGCCAGATCCAGCGTCGGCCGCGGCGCCGGGGGGCCGCGCCGCGGGCAGCGGTCAGCGGCGTGAGCATCGGGCGGGCCGGGGCTTGGGGGTCGGTCATGCGCTGCGGGCCTGGGTGGCCTGCCTCAAGGTTCGGATGATTCGATGACGCCGCCGCCGAGGCAGACCTCGCCGTCGTAGACCACGGCCGACTGGCCGGGCGTGACCGCCCACTGCGGCTCGGCGAACGCGAGCACGACGCCCTCGCCGTCGCGGCGCAGCGTGCAGGCGGCGTCGGCCTGGCGGTAGCGTGTCTTGGCGGCCAGCGCGCTGTCGGCCGGCGCCGTGCCGGCGACCCAGGCGCAGTCGCCGGCGCTGAGCGTGCGCGACAGCAGCCAGGGGTGGTCGTGGCCCTGCACGACGCGCAGCACGTTGCGCTCGAGTTCCTTGCGCGCCACGTACCAGGGCGCGTGTTCGCCGCCGCCGGTCTTCAGCCCGCCGATGCCCAGGCCCTGGCGCTGGCCCAGCGTGTAGAAGCTCAGGCCCACGTGGCGGCCGACGACGCGGCCGCGCTCGTCCTCGATGTCGCCCGGCGCCTGCGCCAGATAGCGGTTGAGGAACTCGCGGAACGGGCGCTCGCCGATGAAGCAGATGCCGGTCGAGTCCTTCTTCTTCGCGTTCGGCAGGCCGATCTCGGCGGCGATGCGGCGCACCTCGGTCTTGGGCAGTTCGCCGACCGGGAACATCGTGCGCGAGAGCTGCGCCTGGTTCAGGCGGTGCAGGAAGTAGCTCTGGTCCTTGGCCGGGTCCAGGCCCTTGAGCAGCTCGAAGCGGCCGTCGCGCTCGCGCACGCGGGCGTAGTGGCCGGTGGCGATGCGCTCGGCGCCCAGGCGCATCGCGTGGTCGAGGAAGGCCTTGAACTTGATCTCGGCGTTGCACAGCACGTCCGGGTTGGGCGTGCGGCCGGCCTGGTACTCGCGCAGGAACTCGGCGAAGACGCGGTCCTTGTACTCGGCGGCGAAGTTGACGTGCTCGAGGTCGATGCCGATGACGTCGGCCACCGCCGCGGCGTCGAGGAAGTCCTGGCGCGACGAGCAGTACTCGCTGTCGTCGTCGTCCTCCCAGTTCTTCATGAAGAGGCCGACGACCTCGTAGCCCTGCTGCTTGAGCAGCCAGGCGCTGACCGCGGAGTCGACGCCGCCGCTCAAGCCCACCACCACGCGACGCTTGTCCTGCATGGGGTGGATTATCCGCGGCGCCCCGGACGGCCGCCTTGCGCCCACCGGCACAATGCGCGCCGATGAACGACGCCCCCGCCCCGGCCTTCGAGGTCCGCGACAGCCACGTGCACGGCCTCGGCGCCTTCGCCACGCGCGACCTGCGCCGCGGCGAGCGCCTGGGGCTCTACGCCGGCCGGCGCTGGAGCGCCGCGGAGATCGAGCGCCTGGACTGGGACAACGCGCTGACCTATTTCTTCGGCCTGTCCGACGGCTCGATGATCGACGGCCGCGAAGGCGGCAACGGCACGCGCCACTTCAACCACTCGTGCGCGCCCAACTGCGCGGCCTACGAGGTCGAGGACGAAGACGGCAAGCTGCAGATCGCCATCGAGGCCAAGCGCGCGATCCGCGCCGGCGAGGAGCTGTTCATCGACTACTCGCTGGACATCGGCGACGAAGACCCGGCGGACTTCGAGTGCCGCTGCGGCGCGCCCCGCTGCCGGGGAACGATGGCCGCGCCGCCGCCCCCGAAGAAGGCGCGCCGGCGCGGCTGAGCCTCAGGCCGCCGGCCGATACCCGCGCGGGATCGCCGCCAGCAGCCGCTTCGTGTAGTCCTGCTGCGGCGCCAGCAGGATCTGTTCGGCGCTCGCCTGCTCGACCACCTGGCCGTCCTTCATCACCATCACCTCGTCGCTGATGAAGCGCACCACCGACAGGTCGTGGCTGATGAAGACGTAGGCCAGGCCGAGTTCGTCCTGCAGGTCCTTCAGCAGGTTCAGCACCTGGGCCTGCACGCTGACGTCCAGCGCCGAGACGGCCTCGTCGAGCACCAGCACCTCGGGCTCCAGCGTCAGGCAGCGCGCGATCGCGACCCGCTGGCGCTGGCCGCCGGAGAACTCGTGCGGGTACTTGCCGAAGGCGCGGCCGTCCAGGCCCACCTTCTCCAGCAGCGTGCGCGCACGCTGCTCGCGCTCGGCGGTGTCGGCGCCGATGCCGTGGATGGTCATCGGCTCGATCAGCGCCTGGCCGATCGTGAAGCGCGGGTTCAGGCTCGCGTACGGGTTCTGGAAGACGATCTGGATGCGCCGGCGCATCAGCTGGCGCTCGCGGTCGCTCAGCTTCAGCAGATTCTTGCCGTCGAAGATGACTTCGCCGCCGGTCGGCTCGTGCAGGCGCAGCAGCGTCAGTCCCATCGTCGTCTTGCCCGAGCCCGACTCGCCGACCACGCCCAGCGTGTGGCCGCGGCGCAGCTTGAAGTTGACGTCGCGCACCGCCTTGAACTCGCGCTTGCCGAACAGCCCTTCCTTGAGCCAGAAGCTCTTGGCCAGCGAGCGCACCTCCAGCACCACCGGCGCCTCGGGGTCCTTGGCCTGGGCGGCGGCGGCCGCGCCACGGCCGGCGATGTGGTCGTCGATGACCATCAGCCGCCCCGGGTTGGTGTCCAGCGCCGGGCGGCAGGCGAGCAGCGCCTTGGTGTAGGCGTCCTGCGGCGCGGCGAAGATCTGCGCCACCGGGCCGCTCTCGCGGATCGCGCCGTGGCGCATCACGACGACGCGGTCGGCGATCTCGCCGACCACGCCCAGGTCGTGGCTGATGAACAGCAGGCTCATGCGGTGGCGCTCGCGCAGCTTGCCCAGCAGCTCCAGCACCTGGCGCTGGATCGTCACGTCCAGCGCCGTGGTCGGCTCGTCGGCGATCAGCAGCTTCGGTTCGCAGGCCAGCGCCATCGCGATCATCACGCGCTGCTGCTGGCCGCCGGACATCTCGTGCGGGTAGGCCTGCAGGCGGCGCTTGGGCTCGGGGATGCCGACCTCGCCGAGCAGCTCCTCGGCGCGCGCCCAGGCCTGGCGGCGCGTCAGCCCCAGGTGGCGCATCAGCGGTTCGGCGAGCTGCTGGCCGACGTTGAACACCGGGTTCAGCGAGCTCATCGGGTCCTGGAAGACGCAGGCGATCTCCTTGCCGCGCAGGGCCTGCAGTTCGCTCAGCGAACTCTTCAGCAGGTCGCGCCCGCGCCACAGGATGCGGCCGCTGCGCTCGGCGTTCTCGGGCAGCAGGTTCAGCACCGACATCGCGGTGACGCTCTTGCCCGAGCCCGACTCGCCGACCAGCGCGACGGTGGTGTTCTCCGGCACGTCGAAAGAGATGCCCTTGACGGCCTGGGCGCGCTGGCCCTGGCCCATGCGGAACTCGACCTTGAGGTCCTGGATGGAAAGCAGCGGAGTCATCGTCGCAGCGGTGTCGTGCGGGGCGTTCATTCCAGCCCCCGCAGCTTCGGGTCGAGCGCGTCGCGCGCGGCGTCGGCCATCAGCGAGAACGCGGTGACGAACACCGCCATGAAGCCGGTGGCCGCGGCGAGCTGCCACCAGTAGCCCAGGATCAGGTCGCTCTGCGCCTCGGCGAGCATCGTGCCCCAGCTCACCTGGTCGACCGGCACGCCCAGGCCCAGGTAGGACAGGATGACCTCGGCCTTGATGAAGCCGACGACCAGCAGCCCCATGCGCACCAGCACGACGTGGCTGACGTTGGGCAGGATGTGGCGGAACATGCGCGACATGCGCGACGCGCCGATGGCCTCGGCCGCGCGCACGTACTCGCGGCTGGCGTGCTTGATGAACTCGGCGCGCACCTGGCGGTACATGCCGGTCCAGCCGGTCAGGCCCAGGATCAGCACCACGGTGTCGATGCCCCGGCCCAGCACCGCGGCGAAGGCGAAGATCAGCAGGATGCCCGGCACCGACTCGAAGACGTTGTAGAGCCACTCCAGCGCGTCGCCGATCTTGCCGCCGAAGAAGCCGCTGAAGGCGCCCAGCAGCGTGCCGATCGTCGTCGCGACGACGGCCGCCAGCACGCCGACGAAGACCGAGATCTGCGTGCCCTTGACGGCCTTCTCGAGCACGTCGCGGCCCAGGCGGTCGCCGCCCAGCGGCAGCGTCTCGGCCTTGGGCGTCTCCTCGGTCTTCAGCTTGGCGGCGCGTTCGGCCCACTCGGCATAACGCGGCGCCAGCGGGTCGACGTCGGACAGGTCGACGTTCGGCCCCTTGGGCGCGGCGATCGCCATCTTCTCGGTGGCGGCGGCCGGGCCGACGAAGGTCGGCGGCGCGTTGGCCACGCCCACTTCGCGCTGCCAGTCGCCGGCGACGACGCCGGCCCAGGACAGCAGGATCAGCAGCAGGAAGGCGACGACGACGACCAGCGAGGTGACGCCGACGCGGTCACCCTTGAAGCGGCGCCAGGCGGCGTGCCAGACGCCTTCGGAACGTTGCTGGGCCGAGTCGACGGCGGCCGGGGAAGACATGACGGCACTCACTTCAGCACCACGCGCGGGTCGACGACCTTGAACATCAGGTCGGTCAGCAGGTTGATCAGCATCGTCAGCACGGCCAGGTACACGGTGACCGCCTGGATCACCGGGTAGTCGCTGCGGTTGACGGCCAGCAGGACCTCGCGGCCCAGGCCGGGGATCGAGAAGAAGACCTCGATCAGGAAGGAGCCGACGAAGATGCTGGGCAGGGCCAGACCGATGTTCGTCAGGATCGGGATCATCGCGTTGCGCAGCACGTGCTTGAACAGCACCGTGCCTTCGCCCATGCCCTTGGCGCGTGCGGTGCGCACGTAGTCCTGGCCGAGCTCGTCGAGCAGGAAGCTGCGGTACAGCCGGGTCTGCGGCGCGATGCCGACGGCCACCGCCAGCAGCACCGGCAGCGGCGCGTAGGTCACGAGGTTGGTCAGCGTCGAGTCGCTCCAGCCCTGCACCGGGAACCAGCCCAGGCGGAAGCCGAAGAAGTACTGGCCGACGATGACGTAGACCAGGAAGCTGATCGACAGCGCCACCGTCGTCACGACCATGATCGTGCGGTCGGTCAGCGAGCCGCGGCGGTAGGCCACCCACATCGCGATCGGCAGCGCCAGCAGCGTGTCCAGGATCAGGATCGGCACCATCACCGTCAGCGTCGCCGGCAGCCGGCTGGCGAACAGGCTGGACACCGGCTCGTTGGTCGCCCAGCTGTGGCCCCAGTCGAAGGTGAGGATCGACTTCACGAAGATCCACAGCTGCACCGACCAGGGCTGGTCCAGGCCCAGCTCCTGGCGGATCGCCGCGATCTGTTCGGGGGTCGCGTTGAGGCCGCCCAGGATTTCCGCGGGGTCACCGCCGAAGAACTTGAACAGCAGGAACACCAGCAGCACCACCCCGGCAAGCGTCGGGATCATCTGCCACAGGCGTCGTATCAGGTAAGCCGCCATCTGGGAATCAACGAAAAGCGGGCGCCGCTCGTGCCGGCGCCCGTGTTACAGGATGCGCGAGTGTAGGGGCGTCGCGGCAGTGCCGCCGCCGGGTCATTCCCCCGCGTCGGGGCGGGGCAAGCAGGACGCGGGCCAGCCGCGGCCGGGGCACGGAGCTTGCGAGCCGTCCGGATCCCCGCCGTCGTGCGGGGTGGCGACGCTCCGCGCGGGGCGGCTGCGCCGTAGACTCCGCCGCTTTCGTAACCAAACCTCTGCCCGATGAAACGCTTGGTCCGGTCCGCTGCGCTGGCCGCCTGCCTGCTCGCGACGGCCCTCGCCGGCTTCGCGCAGACGGCCGGCTCGTCGCCGAAGACGCTGCGCTACGCGTTCCCGATCGCCGAGACCGGCTTCGACCCGGCGGCCATCAGCGACCTGTACTCGATCACCGTCGTCGCCGGCATCCTGGAGGCGCCGCTCGAATACGCCTTCCTCGAGCGCCCGGTGCGCATGCGGCCGAACACGGCTGCGGCCATGCCCGAGGTCTCGGACGACTTCCGCACCTTCACCTTCCGCATCCGGCCCGGCATCTACTTCGCCGACGATCCGGCGTTCAAGGGCAGGAAGCGCGAGCTGGTCGCCGAGGACTACGTCTACTCGATCAAGCGCTTCTACGACCCGCGCTGGCGCGCCGGGCGGCTCTACCGGCTGGAGAGCAACAAGATCCTCGGCCTGTCGGAGCTGCGCGCGCGGGCGCTGAAAGAGCGCAAGCCCTTCGACTACGACACGCCGGTCGAGGGCCTGCGTGCGCTGGACCGCTACACCTTCCAGGTGCGGCTGGCCGAGCCGGCGCCGCGCTTCGTCTACAACTTCGCCGACGCCTCGCTGACCGGCGCGGTGGCGCGCGAGGTCGTCGAGTTCTACGGCGACCGCATCGGCGAGCACCCGGTCGGCACCGGCCCGTTCAAGCTCGGCGCCTGGAAGCGCAGCTCGAGCATCGAGCTCGACCGCAACCCGGGCTACCGCAGCGTGCTCTACGACGAGCAGGCGCCCGAGGGCGACGCGCGGCTGCAGGCCGTCGCGCGCGAGTTCAAGGGCCGGCGCCTGCCGCTCGTCGACCGCGTGAAGATCTCGATCATCGAGGAGCCGCAGCCGCGCTGGCTGTCCTTCCTGAACGAGGAGCAGGACGTCGCCGAGCAGGTGCCGGCGGAGTTCGCCAACGTCGCCTTCCCGAACAACGAGCTGGCGCCCAACCTCGCCAAGCGCGGCGTGCTGATGCTGCGCTACGCCAAGGCCGACGTCGCCTATACCTACTTCGCGATGGAGAACCCGGTCGTCGGCGGCTACACGCCGGAGAAGGTGGCGCTGCGCCGGGCGATCGCGCTGGCGGTCGACGTCGAGCGCGAGATCCGGCTGGTGCGCGGCGGCCAGGCGATCCCGGCGCAGTCGATGATCGGCCCCGAGGTCCAGGGCTACGACCCGGCGCTCAAGAGCGAGAGCGGCGACTACGACCCGGCGCGTGCCCGGGCGCTGCTGGACATGTACGGCTACGTCGACCGCGACGGCGACGGCTGGCGTGAGCAGCCCGACGGCAGCCCGCTGGAGCTGGAGTACTCCACCCAGCCGGACCAGGTGAGCCGCAAGCTCAATGAGCTGTGGAAGAAGAACATGGACGCGGTCGGCCTGCGCATCGTGTTCAAGGCCGCCAAGTGGCCCGAGCAGCTGAAGGCCTCGCGCGCCGGCAAGCTGATGCTGTGGGGCGTGGCCTGGAGCGCCGAGCTGCCCGACGGCGACACCTTCCTGGCGTTGGGCTACGGGCCGAACAAGGGCCAGTCCAACCACCCGCGTTTCGACCTGCCGGCCTACAACGCGCTGTACGAGAAGCAGGCCCGCCTGCCCGACGGCCCCGAGCGCCGCGAGGCGATGGACGCCGCCAAGAAGCTGCTCGTGGCCTACGCGCCGTACAAGCCGACCGTGCACCGCATCTGGACCGACCTCGCCCATCCCTGGGTGCTGGGCTACAGCCGCAACATCTTCGTGCGCGAGTTCTGGAAGTACGTGGACCTCGACCCCGAGGCGCAGACGCGCCGCGGTTCCTGACCGAATCCGAGACGATGAAGTTCTATTCATTCCTGGCCGGCGTGCTGCTGGCCTGCACCACCGCTGTGCACGCCGCCGAACCCGCGGCCGACGGCGGCCGCAAGATCCTGCGCGTCGCGTTCACCACGGCCGAGACCGGTTTCGACCCGTCGCAGATCAGCGACCTGTACTCGCGCACCGTCACACCGCACATCTTCGAGGCCCTGTACCGCTACGACCATCTCGCGCGGCCGGTGAAGATCCGGCCGCTGACGGCCGCCGGCATGCCCGAGGTCTCGCCCGACTACAAGGTCTGGACCGTCAAGCTGCAGCCTGGCATCTATTACGCCGACGACCCGGCGTTCAAGGGCCGCAAGCGCGAGCTGGTGGCGCAGGACTACGTCTACGCCTTCCTGCGCACCGCCGACCCGGCCAACCGCAGCCAGCTCTGGAGCTGGATCGAGACCTTCAACATCGCCGGCCTGGCCGACTACCGCCGCGAGGTCGTGGCGCAGAAGAAGCGCTTCGACTACGACCACCCGATCCAGGGCCTCCGCGCTCTCGACCGCCACACGATCCGCTTCACGCTGTCCGAGCCCTCGCCGCGTTTCCTGGAGAACCTGGCGGCGTCGGACCTGCTGGGCGGCATCGCGCGCGAGGTCGTCGAGTTCTACGGCGACAAGATCGCCGAGCATCCGGTCGGCACCGGGCCGTTCAAGCTCAAGCAGTGGCGGCGCAGCTCGCTGATCGTGCTGGAGCGCAACCCCGACTTCCGCGAGATGCATTACGACGCCGAGCCGGCGGCCGACGACACCGAAGGCCAGGCGATCCTGGCGCGCTTCAAGGGACGTCGCATCCCGATGATCGACGAGGTGCGCATCTCGATCATCGAAGAGGAGCAGCCGCGCTGGCTGGCTTTCCTCAACGGCCAGATCGACATGCTCGCCGGCCAGTACAGCGCGGGGCCCGGCTCGTTCATCAACGTCGCGATGCCCAACGGCAAGGTGGCGCCCAACCTCGAGCGCAGAGGCATCCAGGCGGCGCAGCAGGTCAACTCCGACATCGCGATCACCTACTTCAACATGGAAGACCCGGTGGTCGGCGGCTACACGCCGGAGAAGGTGGCGCTGCGCCGGGCGATCTCGCTGTCGATGGACGTCGAGCGCGAGATCCGGGTCGCGCGCAAGGGCCAGGCGATCCCGGCGCAGTCGCAGGTGGTGCCGCACACGACGGGCTACGACCCCAAGTTCAAGAGCGAGTCCGGCGACTACGACCCGGCGCGTGCGCGCGCGCTGCTGGACATGTACGGCTACGTCGACCGCGACGGCGACGGCTGGCGCGAACTGCCCGACGGCAAACCGCTGGTGCTGGTCTACGCCACCCAGCCGACGCAGATCAGCCGCCAGTTCGACGAACTCTGGCGCAAGAACCTGCAGGCCATCGGTGTGCGCACCACCTTCCAGACCGGGCAGTGGCCCGAGCAGCTGAAACTGGCCCGCGCCGGCAAGCTGCAGATTTGGACGCTCGGGTCCTCGGCCTCCGGACGCGATGGCCAGAGTTCCTTCGACCGCCTGCACGGCCCGCAGGCCGGCGGCCAGAACCTGGCTCGCTTCAACCTTCCGGCGTTCGATGCGCTGTACGACCGCATGTCGGTGCTGCCGGACGGCCCGGAGCGCGACGACCTCTTCCGCCAGGCCAAGATGCTGGCCGTCGCCTACATGCCCTACAAGCCGACGGTGCACCGCATCAGCACCGACATGTGGCATCCCTGGGTCAGCGGCTTCCGTCGCCCGGTGTTCTGGAGCGAGTGGTGGCACCTGGTCGACGTCGACCCGGCGATGCGCGTCGAGGCCGGCATCAAGCTCGATTGAACGAACTGGCGCGTCAGGTCAGATACGAGCGCTTACGTGAGTGGGGCGCCGGCGCGACGCCGAGTGTTTCCCGATACGCTACAAATGGCGCCCCGTAAACTGGCTGTTACAACTTGCGGGCGCAATCGTGAGTGATCTCACGATCCTCGGGCAGACTGGTAATCCTTTCTCACAGTCGCGCTGCAGTCGCTTCGGCAGACTCGGCCGCTCGTTGGGTACCAAAGAGACCAGTAATGACGACTGACACGATCATCGTGGCGCCGATCGGCGGTCAGCGCACCGTGCGGCGCCCGGTGTCCGACGGGCGTGCGATGCCCGCGCGCGCGCCGTCCGCCGAGCTGCCCGAGCGCGTGTTCCGCATCCGCTCCGCCGACTCCTATGTCTGCCGCCAGCGCGCGAACTCGCTGCTGAAGGACCGCTACGCCTGGCGTGGTTATCACGCCGTGTCGCTGCCGAGCGACCAGACCACCAACCGCATCACGCTGTCGGCCACCGAGAACGACGACACCATCGGCACGATCACCGTCGCGCTCGACAGCGCCGAAGGCCTGGGCGCGGAGGACGCGTTTCCCGCCGAGATGGAAGCCCTGCGCGCGCAGAACCTGCGTGTGTGCGAGTTCACCAAGCTGGCAATCGACCCCATCTCGGGCAGCAAGCGTGTGCTGGCCGCGCTGTTCCACGTCGCCTACATCGTCGCCCACCGCCTGCGCGGCTACGACGCGCTGGTGATGGAAGTGAATCCCCGCCACGTGCGCTATTACGAGCGCATGCTCGGCGCGCGTGTCATCGGCGAGGAGCGCACCAACCGTTTCGTCAACGCACCGGCGGTGCTGCTGACGATCGACTTCGCCTACATCCGCGACCAGATCGAAGCCTTCGGCGGCCGTGTCGACCTCGACGCCGACGAGCGCTCGCTCTATCCCTATGCGTTTTCGCCGCGCGAGGAGACGGGCATCATCGCCCGGCTGATGAACGCGCAGACGCCGGTCTCGCCGGCCATCAACTGATTCCGCCGCGGCTTACAGGGCCGCGCGTGCGAACTGCTGGATCGCTTGCGCGGGGATCGCGCCGCTGTGGCGGTGGGTCTCGCGCCCGTTCTCCAGCCGGATCAGCGTCGGGATGCTGCGGATGCCGAAGCGCGCCGCCAACTGAGGGTTCTCGTCGCTGTTGACCTTGACCAGCAGCGCCCGCCCGGCAAGCGCCCGCCCGGCCTGCTCGAAGGCCGGCGCCATCGCCCGGCAGGGCCCGCACCAGGGCGCCCAGAAGTCCACCAGCACCGGCAGCGGGTGGGCGCCGACGGCGGCGTCGAAGTCGGCGTCACCCAGTTCGACCGGGCGGCCGTCGAGCAGCGGCCGGCCGCAGCGGCCGCAGTTCGGCGCCTCGCCCAGGCGGGCGGCGGGCAGGCGGTTCATGGCCTCGCAATGCGGGCAGCGCAGGTGGATCGGGTGGTCCATGTTCACGATCTGAGGGCGGGCCGCCGCCCCATCAAGGCCCGCGTGGCCGCCTCCTAGAATCCGCCGATGCCTTCTCCGCTGGCGCAGCGCGCCGCCGCGCTGCAGCGCCTGCTCGTCGTCACCCTGCTCGGTTTCGCCTCGGGCCTGCCGCTGGCCCTGACCGGCCAGGCCATGCAGGCCTGGCTGACGACCGACGGCATCGACCTGGCGACCATCGGTTTCCTCAGCCTCGTCGGGCTGCCCTACACCTTCAAGTTCCTCTGGGCGCCGCTGATGGACCGCTTCGAGCTTCCCGGCCTGGGGCGGCGGCGCGGCTGGCTGGTGCTGACGCAGCTGGGACTGGGCGGCGTGCTGTACGCGTTGTCGACCACCTCGCCTTCGGCGTCGATCCGCGCCTTCGCGCTGCTGGCCGTGCTGGTGGCGTTCGTGTCGGCGTCCCAGGACGTCGTCATCGACGCCTACCGGACCGACCTGCTCGAGCATCGCGAGCGCGGCCTGGGTGCGTCGCTGAACGTCATGGGCTACCGGCTGGCGATGATCCTGTCGGGTGGCATCGCGCTGATCTGGACCGATCCCGGCCAGGGCGGCGGCTGGACCTGGCCCGAGGTCTACCGCTTCATGGCCGGGCTGATGGTGGCGCTGGCCGTGCTGTCGGCGCTGGCGCTGCCGCGGCTGAAGTCGGCGCCGCGGCAGACCACGCTCGCGCGCAACGACCTTGTCGGCTTCGTCGCCGTGCTGGCGGCGGTGGCTGCCGGTGTCCTGCTGACCGACCGTTTCGGCGCCGCGGTGGCGCAGGCGCTGTTCGGCGCCTTGCTGGCCGCCAGCGCGATGGCGCCGACGCTGCAGACGCGCTGGCTCGAGCTCGCCGTGCTGATGATGGGCCTGGCCTTCACGCTGCCGCTGGCCGGCTGGGCGGCCCGGGCGGCGCGTTTCGAGACCCTGCTCGGCGGCCTGCGCAGCTACTTCTCGCAGCGGGGCGCGGCGGCCTTCCTGCTGTTCATCGTGCTCTACAAGCTGGGCGACGCCTTCGCCGGCTCGCTGATGACGCCCTTCCTGCTGAAGGCCATGGCCTTCGGCTCGGCCGAGGTCGGCGTCGTCAACAAGCTGATTGGGCTGTGGCTGACGATCGCCGGCGCCCTGGTCGGCGGCGCGCTGATGCTGCGCCTGGGGCTGTGGCGCTCGCTGCTCGTCTTCGGCGTGCTGCAGATGGCGAGCAACCTCGGCTTCTGGTGGCTGGCGGTGCACGGCAAGGGCGCGCTGCCCGGGCTGCTGATCCCGGCCTTCGACTGGGGCTTCGTGCAGCTGGCGCAGCCGACGCCGGTCGACGGCGGGCTGCTGATGGTCGTCGCCTTCGAGAACATCTCCGGCGGCATGGGCACCGCGGCCTTCGTCGCCTTCCTGATGAGCCTGTGCAACCAGCGTTTCACGGCGACGCAGTACGCGCTGCTGTCGGCTTTCGCCGCCGTTGGCCGCGTCTGGGTCGGGCCGCTGGCGGGTGTACTGGCCGAGAGCATCGGCTGGCCGAGTTTCTTCGTGCTGAGCACGGTGCTGGCCGCGCCGGCGCTGCTGATGCTGATCTGGTTGCGCGACAGCGTGCGGGCGCTGGAGGTCGACCCCACGATCGCCGGCATTGCCGACGACTGACCTGGCCGCCTCCTAGAATCCGCACGCGGAACCCCGGCGCTGGCAGCCGGGTCCGACGCCCCATGCAGAACACCTTCGACACCGACGCCCGCATCGAGCTGCCGCCGATGCTGCACGCGATGGGCTGCCGCTGCCCGCTGCACGGCCGCCGCCTGTTCACCGGCGCGCTTGCCGCGGGCGCCGGCGTGGCGATCGCCGGCCCGGCGCTGGCGCAGGAGGGCGTGCGTGGCGACGTCGGCAGCGAGTCGAAGTTCACCAAGCTCGTGCCGGCCGAAGACGTCGAGCAGGCCGCCGCCCAGCAATACGAGCAGATGCTGCGCGAGGCGCGTGCGGCCAAGGCGCTGGCGCCGGCCGACCATCCGCAGCTCGTGCGCCTGCGTTCGATCGCCGACCGCATCATTCCCTACGCCCAGCCGTGGAACCGGCGCGCGGCGAACTGGAAGTGGGAGATCAACCTCATCGGCAGCAAGCAGCTCAACGCCTTCTGCATGCCGGGCGGCAAGATCGCCTTCTACTTCGGCATCCTCAAGCAGTTGCAGCTCAGCGACGACGAGGTCGCGACGATCATGGGCCACGAGGTCGCGCATGCGCTGCGCGAACACGCCCGCGAGCGCATGGGCAAGACGGCGGCCACGCGCATCGGCGCGGGCCTGGTCAGCGCGCTGCTCGGCCTGGGTCAGGCCGGCGACACGCTGCTCAACATGGGCGGCCAGCTGCTGACGCTGAAGTTCAGCCGCGAGGACGAGTCCGAGGCCGACATCGTCGGCATGGATCTCGCGGCGCGTTCAGGCTACGACCCGCGTGCCGGCGTCTCGTTGTGGAAGAAGATGATCGAGGCGAACAAGAACGCGCCGCCGGAGTTCATGTCGACGCACCCGTCGGGCCCGACACGCATCGCCGACATCGAGGCCAAGCTGCCCAAGGTGATGCCGCTGTACGAGCGCGCGGCCAAGCCCGCGCGCCAGTACGGGCCGCCGGCGCGCGGCTGACGCGCCGGGCCCGCCGCCTTCAGGCGGCGTCGGTGGTCCGCTCCAGCGGCCAGCGCTCCATCGGCTCGAAGACCACCCCGCGCAGCGCCGGCACCATCGGCGGCAGCAGCGCGACCATGCGTACCAGCGAACGGATGCTGCGCGCGCCGGTCTTCTCGCGGATGCTGCCGATCTGGGTGCGTACGGTGGAGATGCGCACGCCCTGGTGTTCGGCGAACTTCTGCGGCGCGACGCCGGCGCACAGGGCTTCGAGCACCCGCGTCTCGGCCGGCGTCAGCCGGTGCGCCCGCGCGAAGCCGCGCACCGACAGATCCTCGCAGACCTGGCGCTTGCCCAGCAGCAGCATCGTCGCGGGGTGGCCGTCGAGCGCATCGGGAGCCAGCGGCACGACAGCCAGCGTGACACGCTGGCGGCCGGCCCCCAGCGTCAGCATCTCGCGCGTGCCGCGCTGGGCGGCGTCGGCCACCGCCGCGGCCAGCCGTGCGGCGTCCTCGGGCAGCTGGGCGCCCAGATGGCCGGCGCTGATCTGCAGCGGATGGGCGTCGTCGAGTTCGGCCTGGGCGCGGTCGTTGCGCCAGCGCACGATGCCGTTGGCGTCGAGCAGCAGCAGGCCGTAGTCGATCTCGTCGAGCATCAGGCCCAGACAACGGGCCCATCCGCCGGTCGGCGTGCGCTCGGTCATCGAGCGCGGCAACAGCGGCGGCGTGGCGGAGCGTGCGGCAGGCTGCCGTTCAAGCATGGTCATCGCCTTTCGTCAGTCGTTTGAAACGATGGCGGGTCGGCGGTGACTTCCTCCCCTGGGTACGGCGCGGATGGGCGGGTAATGCTGCGGGCTCTGCGTGCCCGCCTCCTGCCTCTGTTCGCGCTTTACATTCTGCCCGTGGACCTGTCAGTGTGTTTGACCTACATCGTATCCACCGCCCGAATGAGCGTTTATGGGGTCGACGTACGGACTCAGAGCGTGAAGTCGTAGTCGATCGTCAGCGGCGCGTGGTCCGAGAAACGCTGGGCGAGGAAGATCTGCTCGCGCCGCGCGGTCTCGGCCAGCGCCGGTGTGGCCAGGTGGTAGTCCAGCCGCCAGCCCACGTTCTTGGCCCAGGCCTGGCCGCGGTTGCTCCACCACGTGTACTGCTCGGGGTTCGGGTTCAGGCGTCGGAAGACGTCGACGACGCCGCTGTCCAGCAGCCTCGTCATCCAGGCGCGCTCCTCGGGCAGGAAGCCGCTGTTCTTCTGGTTGCCGCGCCAGTTCTTCAGGTCGATTTCCTTGTGCGCGATGTTGACGTCGCCCACGAGAATGAACTCGCGTTCGGCCTTCAGCGCCATCAGGTGCGGCTGCAGCGCGTCGAGGAAACGGTACTTCGCGGCCTGGCGTTCCTCGCCGCTGGAGCCGCTGGGAAAGTAGCAGCTGATGATCGACAGCCGCCGCCCTGGCTTGTCGAAGCGCAGTTCGATCCAGCGCCCCTCGGTGTCGAACTCGCCACCGTCGAAGCCGGCGAGCACGTCGCTCGGCTCGTGGCGCGTGTACAGGCCGACACCCGAATAGCCCTTCTTCTGGGCGAAGTGGAAGTGTCCGTCCAGGCCCCCCACCCGTTCGAAGCGTCCGGCCACGTCGGCGGCCTGCGCCTTGACTTCCTGCACCCCCATACAATCTGCGGCCGCTGCGTCGGCCCAATCGAGAAGACCTTTGTTCGCCGCCGAACGGATGCCGTTCAGGTTGAGAGTGACCAGCCGAAAACCCAAAGGATGACCTCCATGAACGCCCCCGACGCCCTGGCACAAGACTTCGTGAAGTTCTCGGTCGAGGCCGGCGTGCTGCGCTTCGGCGAGTTCCGTACGAAGGCCGGGCGGCTGTCGCCCTACTTCTTCAATGCCGGGCTGTTCGACGACGGCGCCAAGCTGGGCCGTCTCGCTTCATTCTATGCACGCCGGCTGCTGGCCAGCGGGCTCGAGTTCGACATGCTCTTCGGCCCGGCCTACAAGGGCATCACGCTGGCCGCGGCGATCGCCATCGAGCTCGCGCGCGAAGGCCGCAACCTGCCCTTCGCCTACAACCGCAAGGAAGCCAAGGACCATGGCGAAGGCGGCACGCTGGTCGGCGCGCCGGTCGCCGGGCGCGTGCTGATCGTCGACGACGTGATCTCCGCCGGCACCTCGGTGCGCGAGTCGATCGCGATGATCCGCGCCGCCGGCGCGACGCCCTGCGGCGTCGCGATCGCGCTGGACCGCCAGGAGAAGGCGACCGACGCCGACGGCCGCGACGCCGAGCTGTCGGCCGTGCAGGCGGTGCGTTCGAAACTCGGGCTGGAGGTCGTCGCGGTCGCCACGCTGGCCGACCTGCTGGCCTACCTGCGTTCCGGCGCCGACCCCGCGCTCGAGCAGCACGCGCCGGCCGTGCAGGCCTATCGCGAGCGCTACGGGGTCTGAATGGCGGGGCCCGGGCCTCTTGCCCCCGCACGCTGGCTGATCGCGGCCCTCGCGTCGCTGGCCGGTGGCGTGCTGGCCGCCACGCCGCAGCCCTCGTCGCGCAGTGCCGACGGCATCTATACCTGCATCGACGACAACGGCCGCAAGATCACCTCGGACCGCCCGATCCCCGAATGCGTCGCACGCGAGCAGCGCCTGCTCAACCGCGACGGCTCGCTGCGCCGGGTCGTGCCGCCGACGCCGACGGCCGACGAGCGCGCCGAGATCGAGGCGCGCGAGCGCCGCGCCGCCGAGGCCCGCGCCGCCCAGGCCGACGCCGCGCGGCGCGACCGCAACCTCATGGCGCGCTACCCGAACGAAGAAGCGCACCAGCGGGCCCGCGAGGCGGCACTGGACACCGTGCGCGTCGCGATCCGGGCGTCCGAGCAGCGCCTGAAGCTGCTCGCGTCAGACCGCAAGCCGATGCTCGACGAAGCCGAGTTCTATCCCGGCAAGCCGCTGCCGCCCAAGCTGCGCCAGTCGCTCGACGCCAACGACGCGGCGACCGAGGCGCAGCGCGCGGCGATGGCCAACCAGGAAGCCGAGCTGGTGCGCATCAACAGGCTCTACGACGCCGAACTCGACCGCCTGCGCCGCCTGTGGGCCGGTGCGCGGCCCGGAACGCTCGGGCCGATCCCGGCCGAAACCTCGTCGGCGCCGGCGCGCTGAGGCGCCGCGCCCCGTCAGCCGCCGAGCTTGCGGCGCAGCAGTTCGCTGGCCTGCGCCGGGTTGGCCTTGCCCTTGCTGGCCTTCATCACCTGGCCGACCAGCGCGTTGAAGGCCTTGTCCTTGCCGGCGCGGAACTCCTCGACCGACCTGGCGTTGGCGGCCAGCACCTCGTCGACGATCTTCTCCAGCGCGCCGCTGTCGTTCATCTGCTTGAGGCCCCTGGCCTCGATGACGGCGTCGACCTCGGTGGCCTCGCCGCTCCACAGCGCCTCGAAGACCTGGCGCGCGCCGTTGTTGGACACCGTGCCGTCGGCGATGCGGCCGATCAGCCTGGCCAGCGTCTGCGGGCCGACCGGCGCGGTGTCGATCGTCACGCCTTCGGCGTTCAGCCGCTTGCTGATCTCGCCCATCAGCCAGTTGGCGACCAGCTTGGGCTGGCCGCAGCCGTCGCGCGCCGCCTCGTAGTAGCGCGCGAAGGCCAGGCTCTGGGTCATCATCGCCGCGTCGTAGGCCGGCAGGCCGTCGTCGCGCTGGAAACGCTCGGCCATCACCGCCGGCAGTTCGGGCATCGCGGCGCGCACACGCTCCACCCAGTCGGGCGCGATGACCAGCGGGGGCAGGTCGGGGTCGGGGAAGTAGCGGTAGTCGTGCGCGTCTTCCTTGCTGCGCATCGCCCGCGTCTCGCCGGTGTCGGGATTGAACAGCACCGTGGCCTGCTCGATCGCCAGGCCGTCTTCCAGCCGGTCGATCTGCCACTGGACCTCGAAGTCGATGGCCTGCTGCAGGAAGCGGAAGCTGTTCAGGTTCTTGATCTCGCGGCGCGTGCCGAAGGGCTCGCCGGGGCGGCGCACCGAGACGTTGGCGTCGCAGCGGAAGCTGCCTTCCTGCATGTTGCCGTCGCAGATGCCGAGCCAGACGACGAGCGCGTGCAGCGCCTTGGCGTACTCCACCGCCTCGGCCGAGCTGCGCAGGTCGGGCTCGGAGACGATCTCCAGCAGCGGCGTGCCGGCGCGGTTCAGGTCGATGCCGGTCTGGCCGTGGTAGTCCTCGTGCAGGCTTTTTCCCGCGTCTTCCTCGAGGTGGGCGCGCGTCAGGCGCACCGACCGTTTCTCGCCGTCGAGCAGGAAGGAAACGCTGCCGCCCTGCACCACCGGGATCTCGTACTGGCTGATCTGGTAGCCCTTGGGCAGGTCGGGATAGAAGTAGTTCTTGCGCGCGAAGATCGACAGCGGCGCGACCTTGGCGCCGACGGCCAGGCCGAAGCGGATCGCGCGTTCGACGGCGCCGCGGTTGGCCACCGGCAGCGTGCCGGGCAGCGCCAGGTCCACCGGGCAGGCCTGGGTGTTGGGCGCGGCGCCGAAACGCGTCGAGGCGCCGCTGAAGATCTTGCTCTCGGTGGAGAGCTGGGCGTGGGTCTCGAAGCCGATGACGACTTCGTAGCCGCGGATGAGGGGGAACGTCGCCATCGGATCAGATCCCGGCCGGGGCGCGGGTGTGGAAGTCGGTCGCTTGCTGAAGCGCGTGCGCGGCGTGCAGCAGCCGGCCTTCATCGAAGTAGTTGCCGATCAGCTGCAGCCCCACCGGCAGGCCGTGGGCGCCGGTGCCGGCCGGCACGCTCATGCCGGGCAGGCCGGCCAGGCTGGCGGGCAGCGTGAAGATGTCCGCCAGATAGGCCTGCAGCGGGTCGCCCTGTTCGCCCAGCTGCCAGGCGACGGTCGGCGCCACCGGGCCGGCGATCAGGTCGCAGTCGCGCAAGGCGGCCTGGAAGTCGTCGGCGATCATGCGGCGCAGCTTCTGCGCCTGCAGGTAATAGGCGTCGTAGTAGCCGTGGCTGAGCACGTAGGTGCCGATCATGATGCGGCGCTTGACCTCGGGCCCGAAGCCTTCGGCGCGCGTCTTCTTGTACATGTCGAGCAGGTCGGCGTAGTCCGCTGCGCGGTGGCCGAACTTCACGCCGTCGAAACGCGACAGGTTGGAGCTCGCTTCGGCCGGGGCGATGATGTAGTAGACGGGAATCGCCAGTTCGGTGCGCGGCAGGCTGACGTCGACCAGCGTCGCGCCCAGCTTTTCCAGCTCGGCGAGCGCGCCGCGCACCGCGGCGTCGACGTCGGCCGACAGGCCTTCGGGGAAGAACTCGCGCGGCAGGCCGATGCGCAGGCCCTCGAGCGGGCGGGTGGCGCTGGCGCCGTCGCGCGGCGCGAGCATCTGCGCGTGGTAGTCCTGCGGCGGGCGTTCGGCGCTGGTCGCGTCGCGTTCGTCGAAGCCGCTCATCGCCGACAGCAGCAGCGCGCAGTCCTCGGCCGAACGCGCCATCGGGCCGGCCTGGTCCAGGCTGGAGGCGAAGGCGATCATGCCGTAGCGCGAGCACACGCCATAGGTCGGCTTGATGCCGGTGATGCCGCAGAAGCTGGCCGGCTGGCGGATCGAGCCGCCGGTGTCGGTGCCGGTGGCGGCGGCCACCAGGCGCGCGGCGACCGCGGCGGCCGAGCCGCCCGACGAGCCGCCGGGCACACGTGTCGTGTCCCAGGGGTTGTGCACCGCGCCGTAGGCCGAGTTCTCGTTGGCCGAGCCCATCGCGAACTCGTCGCAGTTGAGCTTGCCCAGCGTCACGGTGCCGGCGGCCTTCAGCCGGGCGACGACGGTGGCGTCGAAGGGGCTCGCGTAGCCGGCCAGCATCTTCGAGCCGGCGGTGCTCGGCTGGTCCTTCGTGACGAAGATGTCCTTGTGCGCGATCGGCACGCCGGCCAGCGCCGGGGCGCCGCCGGCGGCGAGCGCGGCGTCGGCGGCGCGGGCGGTGGCCAGTGCGCCCTCGGCGTCCAGCGACAGGAAGGCGCCGAGCGCGCGGTGGGCGTCGGCGCGGGCCAGCAGTTCCTGCACCAGCTCGACGCTGGAGAAGTCCCTGGCGCGCAGCGCGCGGGCGGTTTCGGCCACGCCCAGCCGGTGCAGCGCGGCGCTCATTCGATCACCTTCGGCACGAGAAACAGGCCGTCGTCGACGGCCGGGGCGCTGCGCTGGTTGGCCTCGCGCTCGTCGGTCTCGGTGACGCGGTCTTCGCGCAGGCGCAGCGCGACCTCCTGTACCGCCGACAGCGGCGTGTACAGCGGCTCCACGCCGCTGGTGTCGACCGCGCTCATCTTCTCGACGATGCCGAAGAAGTCGTTGAGTTGCGCGAGCATGCGCTGCTCTTCGTCGGGCTGAAGCTCGAGCCGCGCCAGATGCGCGATGCGGCTCACGTCCTGCGGTGTGAGGGCCATGGAAACAGGTGCAAATGGGCGCTTGCCCAAGGGCAAGCGCGGGGGGCGATCAGGTATTATCTATGGTTACCCCACATGCCTCGTCGGTAGCCGGCCGAGCGATGCGTCGCCCGCGCTCCAGGCGCCGGGCTCGAGCCCTTCGATCCAGCCGCCTACCGACCGCCGTCTCCCCACATGTTCGCCTCCCTGCGTCGCTATTTCTCGACGGACCTCGCGATCGACCTCGGCACCGCCAACACGCTGATCTACGTGCGCGGCAAGGGGATCGTGCTCGACGAGCCGTCCGTCGTCGCCATCCGCCACGAAGGCGGCCCGAATGGCAAGAAGACCATCCAGGCCGTCGGCGCCGAAGCCAAGGCCATGCTCGGCAAGGTGCCCGGCAACATCGAGGCCATCCGGCCCATGAAGGACGGCGTGATCGCCGACTTCACGGTGACCGAGCAGATGTTGAAGCAGTTCATCAAGATGGTCCATCCGCGTTCGATGACGCGGCCCAGCCCCCGGATCATCATCTGCGTGCCCTGCGGCTCGACCCAGGTCGAGCGCCGCGCGATCCGCGAGTCGGCGCTCGGCGCCGGTGCCTCGGACGTCTACCTGATCGAAGAACCGATGGCCGCGGCCATCGGCGCCGGCCTGCCGGTGTCCGAAGCCTCGGGCTCGATGGTCGTCGACATCGGCGGCGGCACCACCGAAGTCGGCGTCATCTCGCTCGGCGGCATGGTCTACAAGGGCTCGATCCGCGTCGGCGGCGACAAGTTCGACGAGTCGATCATCAACTACATCCGCCGCAACTACGGCATGTTGATCGGCGAGCCCACGGCCGAGGCGATCAAGAAGAACATCGGCAGCGCCTTCCCCGGCTCCGAGGTCAAGGAGATGGAGGTCAAGGGCCGCAACCTCTCCGAAGGCGTGCCGCGCAGCTTCACGATCAGCTCCAACGAGATCCTCGAGGCGCTGACCGACCCGCTGAACCAGATGGTCAGCGCGGTGAAGAACGCGCTCGAGCAGACGCCGCCGGAACTGGGCGCCGACATCGCCGAGCGCGGCATGATGCTCACCGGCGGCGGCGCGCTGCTGCGCGACCTGGACCGCCTGCTCGCCGAGGAGACCGGCCTGCCGGTGCTCGTCGCCGAAGACCCGCTGACCTGCGTCGTGCGCGGCTGCGGGATGGCGCTGGAGCGCATGGAGCGCCTGGGAAGCATCTTCACGTCCGAGTGACGGCGTGAACCGCTGCGACGCGTGCCCGAGCACGGCCGGCCGGCCGGTGGGCGCGCGCCGCCTGTCCTGACCCGCCGCGAGCCGCCATGCCGCTCGGTACGCTCGACCGCACGCCGCCGCCCTTCTTCCGCCAGGGCACCTCGGCGCTCACCAAGCTCGTCTTCTTCGCCGCGCTGGCCTTCTTCCTGATGGTCGCCGACGCGCGGCTGCGCATCGCCGGGCCGCTGCGCGAGGCGGTCGCGATCGTGCTGCTGCCGCTGCAGCGCGCGCTGGCGGTGCCGGTGGACCTGGTGTTCGGCGGCGCCGACTACCTGCGCGGCCTGGAGGCGGCACGGGCCTCCGAGCAGGACGCGCTGCGCCAGCTCGCGCAGAGCGCCGACAAGCTCGCGCGTGCCGGCGCGCTGGCCGCCGAGAACGCGCAGCTGCGTGCGCTGCTGGAGCTGAAGCCCGCGCTGGCGGTGCGCTCGCAGGCCGCCGAGGTGCTGTACGAAGCCGCCGACCCGTATTCGCGCAAGATCTTCATCGACCGCGGCCAGACCCAGGGCGTCGTCGCCGGCTCGCCGGTCGTCAACCAGGACGGCGTGCTCGGCCAGGTCACGCGCGTGTTCGCGCTGACCTCGGAGGTCACGCTGCTCGTCGACAAGGACGCGGCGATCCCGGTGCTCAACATGCGCACGCAGCAGCGCGGCGCGGCCTTCGGCGTCGCCGGCGGCATGGAGCTGCGCTTCACCTCGGCCAACGACGACGTGCGCGCCGGCGACGAGCTGCAGACCAGCGGCGTCGACGGCGTCTACCCGCCGGGCCTGCCGGTGGCGCGCGTGGTGTCGGTCGAGCGGCGCTCGGAGTCGGGTTTCGCGCGCATCGCGCTGGCGCCGACGGCGCGCAGCGACGGCGTGCGCCACGTGCTGGTGCTCGAGCCGCTGGCCGCGCTGCTGCCGCCGCGCCCCGAACCGGTGCCGGTGGCGCCGGAGATCGCACGGCGCAAGGGGAGCGGTCGCCGATGATCATGCCGCGCGGTTCCGACCAGCTGCTGCTGCCGGTCAACCCCTTCTTCATCGCGCTCACGCTGCTGCTGGCGTTTGCCTTCATGCTGCTGCCGCTGGGGCGGCATCCGGCGATCCCGGACCTGCTGGCCGTCGTGCTGGTGTTCTGGGCGGTGCACCAGCCGCGGCGTGTCGGCGTCGGCGTCGGCTTCGTGTTCGGCCTGCTGCTGGACGTGCACCAAGGGGCGCTGCTCGGCCAGCATGCGCTGGCGTACTCGCTGCTGGCCTACGCTGCGATCATCGTGCACCGCCGCCTGCTGTGGTTCGGCGTCGTCGAGCAGGCCGTGCAGATCGCGCCGCTGTTCTTCGCCGCGCACCTCGTCGCGCTCGTCGTGCGCCTGGCCGCCGGCGGCATGTTCCCCGGCTGGTGGCTGCTGCTCGCGCCGGTGATCGAGGCGCTGGCCTGGCCGCTCGTCACGATCGTGCTGCTGGCGCCGCAGCGCCGCGCCCCGGATCCGGACGAGAATCGGCCGCTGTGACCGAGATCAAGGACCTCGAACGCGAGCTCGGGCGTTTCCGCGCCCGGCTGTTCGCGGCCGCGGCCTTCGTGCTCATCGCCTTCGGGCTGCTGGCGGCACGCCTGGTGTACCTGCAGGTCGTGCGCCACGACGAGCTGGCGACGCAGGCCGAGAACAACCGCATCGCCATCGTGCCGATCGTGCCCAACCGCGGGCTGATCGTCGACCGCAACGGCGTGGTGCTGGCCACCAACTACTCGGCCTACACGCTGGAGATCACGCCTTCGCGCATCGGCGAGGTCGACCTGGATGCGCTGATCGACCAGCTCGGCCGCTACGTCGAGATCCAGACGCGCGACCGCCGCCGCTTCAAGCGCCAGCTCGAGGAGAGCAAGGGCTTCGAGTCGCTGCCGATCCGCACCAAGCTCAGCGACGAGGAGGTGGCGCGTTTCATGGCGCAGCGTTTCCGCTTCCCTGGCGTGGACGTCAAGGCGCGGCTGTTCCGCCAGTACCCGCTGGGCGAGGTCGGCAGCCACCTGCTGGGCTACATCGGCCGCATCAACCAGGCCGAGAAGAAGGCGATGTCCGACTGGCCCGAGGAGCGGCAGGACAACTACCGCGGCACCGAGTACATCGGCAAGCTCGGCCTGGAACAGAGCTACGAACAGGAGCTTCACGGCACCACCGGCTTCGAGGAGGTGGAAACCGGCGCCAACGGGCGCGCCGTGCGCCGCCTCGCGAGCCACCCGCCGACGCCGGGCAACAAGCTCGTGCTGTCCATCGACATCAAGCTGCAGGCGCTGGTCGAGCAGATGTTCGGCGAGCGCCGCGGCGCACTGGTGGCGATCGACCCGCGCAGCGGCGAGATCCTGGCCTTCGTCAGCAAGCCGACCTTCGACCCCAACCTGTTCGTCGACGGCATCGACGTCGAGAGCTGGCGCGAACTCAACGACAGCCTCGACCGGCCGCTGCTCAACCGCGCGCTGCGCGGCACCTATCCGCCGGGCTCGACCTACAAGCCCTTCATGGCGATCAACGCGCTGCAGTCGGGCAAACGCAGCGCCTCCACGATCATCCAGGACAACGCCAGCTGGACCTTCGGCAACCACACGTTCCGCAGCCACGGCGACATCGCGCTCGGGCCGGTGGACATGCACCGGGCGATCGTCAAGTCGAGCAACGTCTACTTCTATTCGCTCGCCAACGAGATGGGCGTGGACCTGATCCACGACCTGATGGCGCCCTTCGGCTTCGGCCAGCGCACCGGCATCGACCTGGAAGGCGAGGTCACCGGCGTGCTGCCGTCCACCGACTGGAAGCGCCGTGCCTACAAGCGTGCCGAGCAGCAGCGCTGGTACGCCGGCGAAACCATCTCCCTGGGCATCGGCCAGGGCTACAACCATTTCACGATGCTGCAGATGGCCAGCGCGATGGCCACGCTGGCTTCGGGCGGCCAGCGCTACACGCCGCACCTGGTGCGCGAGGTCGAGGACGTGATCTCGCGTGAGCGGCGCCAGATCGCGGCCCGGCCGCGCGAGCCGCTGCCGCTCAAGCCCGAGAACGTGGCGGTGGTGATGCGCGCGCTGCAGGGCGTCGTGCTCGAGGGGACCGGCGCCGGAGTCTTCGCTGGCGCGCCGTACACCAGCGGCGGCAAGACCGGCACCGCGCAGGCGGTGACGATCCGCGCCAACGAGAAGTACAACGCCGCCAAGCTCGAGGAGCACAAGCGCGACCATTCGCTGTACACCGCGGTGGCGCCGATGGATCAGCCGCGTGTCGCGCTGGCGGTGGTTGTCGAGAACGCCGGCTTCGGCGCTGCGTCGGCGGCGCCGATCGCGCGCCGCGTCATCGACTACCTGCTGCTGGGCCAGTACCCGAGCGAGGAGGATCTGGCCGCGGTACGCATCGGCCGCGCCGGGCCGCCGATCGGCGCCCCGCGCCGTGCGGTCGACGTGCCGCTGCCGGGCCAGGCACCGAGCGCCGCCGAACTCGCGGCCTCCGCGGCTGCGACGGTCGTGGCGACGCCCGCCGCCCCGCCCCCGTCCACGCCGTCACGGCGCGACCCGGTGCCGGCCCTGGCGCCCCCGGTCGGCGCCGCCTCCGACGTCCAGGCCCAGAAGGTGGCCCGGCGATGAACGCGGTGTTCGAACGGCCCTCGCTGTGGCAGCGCCTGCGCGGCGTTTTCAGCGGCTTCGACGGCCCGCTGGCCGCGGCGCTGCTGCTGCTGGCGACGATCGGCCTGGTGACGATGTACTCCGCCGGCTACGACCATGGCACGCGTTTCGTCGACCATGGCCGCAACATGCTGCTGGCCTTCTTCGTCATGTTCGCGGTGGCGCAGGTGCCGCCGCAGCGTCTGCAGCAGATCGCGGTGCCGCTGTACGTCATCGGCGTGGTGCTGTTGCTGATGACCGCGCTGCCGGGCATCGGCATCACGAAGAAGGGCGCGACGCGCTGGCTCAACCTGGGCATCGTGATCCAGCCCAGCGAGATCCTGAAGATCGCGATGCCGCTGATGCTGGCCTGGTGGTTCCAGAAGCGCGAAGGCCTGCTGCGCGTGCCCGACTTCCTCGTCGCCGCCGCGCTGCTGGGTGTGCCGGTGCTGCTGGTGATGCACCAGCCCGACCTCGGCACCTCGCTGCTGATCCTGGCCGGCGGCCTGTACGTCATCTTCTTCGCCGGGCTGTCGTGGAAGCTGATCCTGCCGGTGCTGGCGCTGGGCGTCGTCGGCATCGTCGCGCTGGTCGTCGCCGAGCCGACGATCTGCCAGCCCGGCGTCGAGTGGCCGATCCTGCGCGAGTACCAGCGCCACCGCGTCTGCACGCTGCTCGACCCGACCCAGGACCCGCTGGGCAAGGGCTTCCACATCATCCAGGGCATGATCGCCATCGGCTCCGGCGGCGTCACCGGCAAGGGCTTCATGAACGGCACCCAGACGCACCTGGAGTTCATCCCCGAGCGCACGACCGACTTCATCTTCGCCGCCTTCTGCGAGGAGTTCGGCCTCGCCGGCGTGCTGCTGCTGCTGTTCGCCTTCGTCTTCCTGATCTTCCGCGGCCTGATGATCGCCGGCGAGGCGCCGACGGTGTTCTCGCGCCTGCTCGCCGGCGCGATGTCGCTGAGCGTCTTCACCTACGCCTTCGTCAACATGGGCATGGTCAGCGGCATCCTGCCGGTGGTCGGCGTGCCGCTGCCCTTCGTCAGCTACGGTGGCACGGCGATGGTGACGCTGGGGCTGGGGCTGGGGATCCTGATGTCCGTGGCGCGCAGCCGACGGCTCATGATGAGCTGAAGGGCCGCAGCCCCGGCCGCCTGGCGGCCCGGCACGCGCACCGTCTCCGCTGGTCGCCTGCGGCGACCGGTCCCCCGAGGGGACGCATCAGCTCTGCGGCGGCTCCTCGCTGCCCAGCGGGAACCGCACCGTGAACACCGCGCCCGGCGTGCCCTGCGTGCTGCCGGGGCGCAGCTCGGCGTCGGTGACGGCGATCTCGGCGCCGTGCACGTTGGCGATCTCCTGCACGATCGCCAGGCCCAGGCCGCTGCCGTCGACGTCGGTGCCCAGCGCGCGGTAGAAGGGCTGGAAGATCATCTCGCGCTCGGCCGGCGCGATCCCGGGGCCGGTGTCCTCGACCTGCAGCACCAGCACCTGGCCGAAGGGGTCGGGCATCACGCGGGCGGTGACGGTGCCGCCGGCGGGCGTGTACTGCAGCGCGTTGTCGACGAGGTTGCGCACCATCTCGCGCACCAGCACCGGCTGGCCCCACAGGCGCGCACCTTCGACGCCCGGTTCCGGGCCCTCGTAGCCCAGGTCGATGTGCTTCTCCATCGCCTTGGGCACGAAGTCGCGCACCGTCTCGACCACCGTGGCGGCGAGGTCCACGTCCTGCTTGCGCAGCGCCTGCTCCTTGTCCTCGGCACGCGCCATCGACAGCAGCTGGTTGACCATGTGCGCGGCGCGCTGGCTCGACAGCGCGATCTGGCGCAGCGAGTGTTTCATCGACAGCGTGTCGCCCTGGCCGCCGTCCAGTTCACGCTCGGCCAGTTCGGCCTGCGTGCGCAGCCCCGCCAGCGGCGTCTTCAGCTGGTGCGCCGCGTCGGCGAGGAAGTGGCGCTGCGCGGCGATCGACTGGTCGAGCCGGCCCAGCAGGTCGTTGATCGCGCCGACCAGCGGCGCCACCTCCTCGGGCACGTGGCGGTCCTCGATCGGCGACAGGTCGGTGCTCTCGCGCTGGCGGATGCGCTGCTGCAGGTCCGACAGCGGCCGGATGCCGCGCGCCAGCGCCAGCCACACCAGCAGCACCGCCACCGGCAGGATGACGAACTGCGGCAGGATCACGCCCTTGATGATCTCGGTGGCCAGGCGCGAACGTTTGTCCACCGTCTCGGCGATCTGGATCAGCCCGGCGTTGCCGCCGGCGTCCTCGCCGGTCCAGAGGTAGGCCACGCGCACCGGCTCGTCGCGGATCACGTCGTCGCGAAACCGCGGCTCCACGGTCGGCGGGCCGTCGTTGGGCACCGGCAGGTCGGCGTCGCCGGCGACGAGTTCGCCGCGCGCGCCGCGCACCTGGAAGAACAGGCTGTCGTTGTCGTCCGGGCGCAGCAGCTGCGTGGCCGCCTGCTCCAGGCTGCGGCGCGCCGCGTCGCTGGCGCGCGCCGGCATCGTGTGCTCGGCCGCGGCCTGACGCGCGATCACGCGCACCATGACGCCCAGCTCGCGGTCGTAGGGACGGTTGGCGATGTTCTGCGCCACCAGCCAGGTCAGCGCGACGCTCATCGGCCACAGCAGCAGCAGCGGCGCGAGCATCCAGTCGAGGATTTCGCCGAAAAGGGAGCGTTGGTCGCGCGTCGCCATGCGTCTTCAGGATACCGCTGGTCTTCCCAGGCGGACGCCGAGGATCCGGCTCTGCCGGTTCACTGGCGTCGCCCCCTCGAGGGGCTGGGGCGGGACGCGTGCCGTCAGGCCGCGATCTTCTCCAGGCAGTAACCCAGGCCGCGAACCGTGGCGATCCTGACCGGGCCCTGCTCGATCTTCTTGCGCAGGCGGTGGATGTAGACCTCGATCGCGTTGTTGCTGACCTCCTCGCCCCACTCGCACAGGCGCTCGACGAGCTGGTCCTTGCTGACCAGGCGTCCCGAGCGCTGCAGCAGCACCTCCAGCAGCGACAGCTCGCGTGCCGACAGCTCGATCATCTGGTCGTTGAGGTAGGCCACGCGGCCGGTGGCGTCGAACGTGAGCGGGCCGTGCTTGATCACGCTGGAGGCGGTGCCCAGGCCGCGGCGCGTGAGCGCGCGCACACGTGCCTCCAGTTCCTGCAGCGAGAAGGGCTTGGCCATGTAGTCGTCGGCGCCCAGGTCCAGGCCCTTGACACGCTGCTCGACGCTGTCGGCCGCGGTGAGGATCAGCACCGGCACCGAGGCGCCGCGTGCCCGCAGGCGCTTGAGCACGTCGAAGCCGTGCAGCTTGGGCAGGCCGAGGTCGAGGATGACGAGATCGAACTCGTGCGCCGACAGTGCGGCGTCGGCCTCGGTGCCGCTGCCGACCTGGTCGACCGCGTAACCCGAGGCGCGCAAGGAGCGCAGCAGGCCGTCGGCCAGGACCTGGTCGTCTTCGGCGATGAGGATGCGCATGACTGTCTCCGTCGGCGGGCCCGTCGCGGGGCTCTGGCGGGCGGGATTTTAGCGGCCCGCCGCGTTGATACGGGGCAGGGTGTCAGCCCGGCAACCCCAAGGCGAGGGCCCCCGGAAGAACTGTACGAATATCCAGTTTCTGCAATAATCGGCGCCAATCAAGGAGAACCCGATGGATGCCCCGAAACCGCTGAACGCCGAGAAAGCCAAGGCCCTGCAGGCCGCTCTTGCCCAGATCGAGAAACAGTTCGGCAAGGGCTCGATCATGCGCCTGGGCGAAGGCGAGGTGATCGAGGACATCCAGGTCGTGTCCACTGGCTCGCTGGGCCTGGACGTCGCGCTCGGTGTCGGCGGTCTGCCGCGTGGCCGCGTCGTCGAGATCTACGGCCCTGAATCGTCGGGCAAGACGACGCTGACGCTGCAGGTCATCGCCGAGATGCAGAAGACCGGCGGCACCTGCGCTTTCATCGACGCCGAACACGCGCTGGACATCCAGTACGCGCAGAAGCTGGGCGTCAACCTGCAGGACCTGCTGATCAGCCAGCCCGACACCGGCGAGCAGGCGCTGGAGATCGTCGACGCGCTGGTGCGTTCGGGCTCGATCGACCTGATCGTCGTCGACTCGGTCGCCGCGCTGACGCCCAAGGCCGAAATCGAAGGCGAGATGGGCGACTCGCTGCCCGGCCTGCAGGCGCGGCTGATGAGCCAGGCGCTGCGCAAGCTGACGGCGACGATCAAGAAGACCAACACGATGGTCATCTTCATCAACCAGATCCGGATGAAGATCGGCGTCATGTTCGGCAACCCCGAAACGACCACCGGCGGCAACGCGCTGAAGTTCTACGCCTCGGTGCGCCTGGACATCCGCCGCACCGGCAACATCAAGAAGGGCGACGAGGTCATCGGCAGCGAGACCAAGGTCAAGGTCGTCAAGAACAAGGTCTCGCCGCCGTTCAAGACCGCCGAGTTCGACATCCTTTACGGCGAAGGCATCAGCCGCGAAGGCGAGATCATCGACATGGGTGTGAACGCGCGCCTCGTCGAGAAGTCCGGTGCCTGGTACGCCTACAACGGCGAGAAGATCGGCCAGGGCAAGGACAACGCACGCGAGTTCCTGCGCGAGAACCCCGACATCGCGCGCGACATCGAGAACAAGGTGCGTGATTCGCTGGGCATCCCGCAACTGCCTCCCGCAGACGGCGCCGAAGCCGGCGCCTGATGCCGGCCGCCGGGGCGTGAGCGCGCTCCGGTGGCTTTGCGAGGCCGGGTGACACCCTGTTGCCCGGCCCTGCCAGCACCCCGATGGCTTTCGCCGCCCCCTCGCTGAAAGGCCGCGCGCTGCGTTTCCTGGCGCAGCGTGAGCATTCGCGCGCCGAACTCGAACGCAAGCTCGCGCGCCACGCCGAGGACCAGCCCGAGGCCAGTGCCGCCGATCAGATCGCGCGTGCACTCGACGAGTTGCAGGCCGCCGGGCTGCTGAGCGAGGCGCGGGTCGCCGAATCGGTGCTCGCGCAGGGCGCGCGTTTCGGCAGCCGTCGCCTGCGCCAGACCCTGCAGTCCAAGGGCCTGGCGCCCGAACTGGTCTCCCAGGCGCTCGAACAGGCCCGCACCACCGAACAGCAGCGCGCCCGCGAGGTCTGGTGCCGGCGTTTCGGCGCCGCGCCCGCCGATGCTGCCGAACGAGCCAAGCAGATGCGTTTCCTCGCCGGCCGGGGTTTCGACGGCGAGGTGATCCGGCGTGTCGTGCCCTCGATCGGCGCCGCCGACGACGGCGAGACCGAGATCGACCTCGACTGAGGTGCCGGCGGCGCGCATCCGAGCGCCGTCCAGGGCTTGTCCAGCCGCCGCCTGCCGGCTGCGCCGCCGCGTGCTACATTGCCGCCGCTTTTTCAGCGGCCAGCCGCCGGCCCTGTCCTCCTCCATGAGTCTTCCTCCCGCCGCGGCCCGACGCCAGCTCAAGCACCGTCGTCAGATCGACGTGCAGGTCTTTGCCCGGGACGACGGTTTGTGGGAGGTCGACGCGACGCTCGTCGACACCAAGACGCGCGACGCCCGCCTGGCCAGCGAAGTGCGCACCGCCGGCACGCCGATCCACGACATGCTGATCCGGCTCGTCGTCGACACCTCGCTGAACGTCGTCGACGCCGGCGCCAGGACACGCTGGATGCCCTACGCCGGCCACTGCGACGACCACGGCGAAGCCTACCGCTCGCTGATCGGCCTGAACCTCGCGCGCGGCTTCCGCAAGGGGCTGCAGGAGCGTGTCGGTGGCGTGCTCGGCTGCACCCACATCACCGAACTCGCCCAGGTGCTGCCGACGGCGGTCATCCAGGCCTTCGCCGGCGAGGTCATCGACACGCGCGGCGACAGCGGCGTCAAACCCTTCCAGCTCGACCGCTGTCATGCCTTGCGCAGCGACGGCGAGGTCGCCCGCCTCCACTACCCGCGCTGGTTCCGTCGGCCCGGCGCGGTTCTCGACACTTCCGGGAGTCCCGAATGAAGATCCACGAATACCAGGCCAAGGAACTGCTGCGCGCGCACGGAGTACCCGTGCCGCGGGGTTATGCGGCGTTCACGGTGCAGGAGGCGCTGGAGGCGGCGCAGAAGCTCGGCGGCTCGGTGTGGGTGGTCAAGGCCCAGAT
>NZ_SLXD01000012.1 GCF_004340905.1 Rubrivivax gelatinosus | reverse complement strand
GGAAGCGCAGTAATGCGTTGAGCTAACCGGTACTAATTGCTCGTGAGGCTTGACCCTATAACTTTGACGATTGAGTCAAACGGGTTATGCCAAAAGCGCGATCGAACAGCTGATTTTCAATACTCTATGAATTGGCCTAGCTGCCCCCAAGAAGCAGCGAGGCGACAAGTCAAGCCTGATGACCATAGCGAGGTGGTCCCACTCCTTCCCATCCCGAACAGGATAGTGAAACGCCTTTGCGCCGATGATAGTGCGGGTTCCCGTGTGAAAGTAGGACATCGTCAGGCTATTTATTCGAAGGCCCGGTTCTCAATGAACCGGGCCTTTTTGTTTTTCCGACGACGAATTCAAACCGCGGCCAAAGGCCGAGCCGTCGACAACGCCCCGCGAGACCGCACCGCGAGTCGCTGCGGCGGATCAGCGTAGCCTGCCGCTCAGCATCACCCACTCGTCTTCACGGTGCAGTTGTCCACCGGCCGCCAGGGAGTCGATGACGCGTAACGCATTGCTCGTTGCAGCATCGGATGCCAGCCCGCGCCGTGCAAGGATGCGCTGGAATACCGGGGTTGCCGACAGCCATTCGACCAGGTCTTGCTGGCGCCGCTGCCCGTGTTCAAGCATGTTGAACATCAACAAAGCACGCTCCGCATAGTCGAGGTGACGTTCCGGATGGCGGAGAAAATGGTGCAGTCTTTCTCGACTGCTCTTCACCGCCCCCGCGACGTCCGTGAACACTCGCCCGTGCCCGGGTATCACGATCTTCGGCGCAAGCTGTTCGACGAGATCCAGCGCCGCCAAGGCCTCCCCGAATGCAGCTTCCTCCCCCTCCAGGGCCGGGAAGATGATGGCCAGCCGCTGTTCCCAGAGGGCGTCGCCGCTGAGCATCACGCCGCTGTCGGCCTGGAAAAGCAGCAGAGCATCTGGATCGTGCCCCGGGGCCGACCACGCCTGCCAAGGGTAGTCGGCGAGCACGATCGATTTGCCCGCGGCCAACGCCGAGTCGACGCGAAATCTAGGGCAACGCTGTCCCGTGTCCACGTAGCTCAAGCGGCTCTCATCCCATCGTCGTGCCGGATCCAGCGAGGCCTCCGGAACCAGGGTCTCGCAGTTCCACTGCGCCTGCGTCTTCGAGTTGCCTCCGACGTGGTCCGAGTGCAGGTGGGTATTGATCACCCGCTCCAACCCGACCGGGCCCAGTGCAGACGCCAGCAGCGCCAGTGTCTGCTCGGCGTGCGAAACGTACCCAGTGTCCACGACGGTCGCGGGAGCGCGTCTGGACGGTGCGAACAGGATGTTGTTCGACGACAGCCAACCCCGCTCGAAGACCTTCAAGCCGAGCTGCTTGAACGCACCCGCTGCGAATGACGCCGAATCCATCAGGCGGATTCTCCGGCCGCAGACCGTCCCCGCTGTCGGTAGGGACGAGCCGCCTTGACGGTCAGGGGAGGCCCGCCAATTCGTCCCGTGCGCGCGGGGAAGTGAGATCGACCGAGAACAAGAGCGCGGCGAGGTCGCGTTCGCGGCTGGAAATGGTGGCCAAGAAGGCGTCGGCCCCCTTCATCGCACGAAAGGTGTCGAAGCCTGACTCCAGAAAGCTCTGCAGCGCTGAAAGGCCTGCCGCGCGTGCCGGCGTTCGCATCAGGCGAAGGCTGTGGCGCAGGATCGGATTTCGCGTGTAACGATCGAGTGCGCTGCCGACCAAGAGCATCAGTTCGATCTGCCTTGCGCGTACGGTAGGTTGCCCCACTGCCTGCCAGGCGGCGACGTAAGCCCTGGCGTCCACGCGCGGCGACGAGATCCGGGCTGCCATCGACGTGTCCATGGTTTCCGACAGCGCGTGCAGTTCGGAAAGTGCACGCACCGTCACGACCAGCTCGTGCGGAAAGATCCGGACCAGCCCGGGGACCACCCTGGCGAACTGGGCGTCACGATCGGTGAAATCCTGCGGGCCGTACAACTCGTCGAGAAAGAAGCGCGAAGACTCGGCGTATCGGGGCTGTTCGAGCAGGTCCGCGTAGCTGGCCGCAAAACGACGGTGCTGATAGTCCTTGACCGCGCGGGTCCGGGCCTCGAGACCGGGGTCGGCGTCGCGGCGCCGGCGTTCGGCAGCAACCTTCTGCAGGTTATCGAGGATGGCCAGACCTTCGGGCGACACGGCGAGTACTTTCTGCTGGCGCAACGGCGCACCGCCGAGATGATGCAACATCGGCAGCCATGCGCGTACCTGAAAGGCTCAAGCACCCCCGGACCAGGCCGGGCGCGGACCGGCGCACGACCGTGTAATGCGGCTGGCACATCTGCAAAAGGCGACGACCTGCTCATTGGCAGGGCTGGCGTGCGCGTGGGCGGTCCCCGCACTGAAAGATGGGCGCATCGGGGCAGCGCTGGGTGGTGCCTTGCTCATCTTGCTGCTCTACGCCCTGGTGCTGGGCGCCGAGTTCCTGCTGCTGCGCCTTGTCCACGGTGACGACCCCACGCCGCGAGCCAACGCGGGCCAGTTGCTCGCCGCCTGGTGGGGCGAAGTTCTCGCTGCACCGCGGGTCTTTTGCTGGCAGCAGCCGTTCAGGAGTCGGCTCTGGCCCGACCACCTGCCCCTGCAGGCCGGGGGGCGGCGGGGCGTGCTGCTGATTCATGGCTTCGTTTGCAACCGCGGCGTGTGGAATCCCTGGCTGGCCCGCCTGCAGGCCGACGGCGTACCCTTCGTGGCCCTTGACCTCGAACCGGTCTTCTGCTCCATCGACGAATATGTGCTCCCGATCGAAAGAGCGGTCCTCCGCCTCGAGCAGGCCACCGGACGGGCACCCGTGGTCGTCGCCCACAGCATGGGTGGGCTGGCACTTCGCAGATGGTGGGCCGAATGCGGGGACGCGACCCGTGTGCACCATGCCATCACGCTTGGCAGCCCCCATCACGGCACCTGGCTGGCGCGTTTCGCGTTCTCGCACAACGGACGCCAGATGCAGCTTCATGCCGGCTGGCTGCGTAGCCTCGTCGAGCGCGAACGCACCCGAACGAGGCCGGCGATGACCTGCTTCTACAGCCACTGCGACAACATCGTCTTCCCGCCGTCGACTGCCATGCTGGATGGCGCCGACAACCGGCATCTGGACGGCGTTGCCCATGTCCACATGGTCACCCGTCCGGAGCCGTGGAACGAACTGATGCTTCGCCTGCGTGACTAGGTCGCTGACGTGGCCCGGTCGCCAGGTGCTTCGGCGCCGGCCGCGATCTCCCCGTTGCGGGAGATCGTCTCGCGAACCGCGGCGTACAAGGCGCTGAAGTCTGGTGCGCAGGCCTCGAACAGTTCTTCGAACGAGCCGATGACGAAATAGGTCGGCTGATAGCTGTCGATGCGGTAGCGGCTTCGCATCATGCGAGCCGGGTCGAACGCGAGCCGCCTGGGCCCGCTGGCGCTGACCGCGTGCTCGAGCTCGCCCCCGGAACTCAGCAAGCCCGCACCGTAAGCGCGCGGGCCGGATGGCGTCGCGATCAGCCCGAACTCGACCGTGTACCAGTACAGCCGCGCGAGCAGTTCGCACGCACCCAGACGCGCGGCTTTCAAACCGCCTTCACCGTAGGCTTGCATGAAATCGGCGAACACCGGCTCGAAGAGCAGCGGCACATGGCCGAACAGATCGTGGAACAGGTCGGGCTCGACGATGTAGTCGAACTCGTCGGGACGACGGATCCAGTCGGTCACGGGAAATCGCCGAGCCGCCAGCAGGCGGAAGAAGGCCTCTTCGGGGATCAGGCCGGGCACGGCAACCAGCCGCCAACCGGTTGCGCTTTCCAGGTCCTCCGAGATCGTGTCGAAACGTGGAATCCGGTCGGGAGTCCCCAGCCGTCGGACAGCCTGCAGGAAGGCGTCGCAGGCCCGTCCGGGCAGCAGGCGTGACTGGCGCGCATGCAGGCGCCTGTACAAGGCGTGATCGGCCTCGCTGTACGCAGCCCAGTCCTGTGTGCAGCAGAAGTCCGCGCGAGCGCGCGAGTAGTCGCCTCTGGGCGGCCGATCGCCTTCACCGTAGGTCCTGGGCGCCAGGACGGTGCCCGCACCCGCCGGCGTGAAATCACCTCGTGTCATCGTCCCCTCCGGAATTGGCGTGTCTTCGCACGCTTCACTCTAGCGACGCGGCCACGAAGGATGGGCGCGTCGTGGTGGCTTGATGGCTGTCAAGACGCACGAAAACTGCAAGAATGTCCCCGATGGATCCCTCCGACCCGCTCGACGCCGTGGACCGCCGCATCCTTCAGGTGCTGCAGGCGCAGGGCCGCATCACGTACGACGAGTTGGCCGCCCGCGTGTCGCTGTCGCCAAGTGCGGCGCTGCGGCGCGTCAAGCGTCTGGAAGATGGTGGCGTGATCTCGGGCTACGTCGCGCTTCTGGCGCCGGAGCGTGTCGGCCTCGGCCTCACGGCCTACCTGACGCTGCGCCTGGAGAAGCACAGCGACCCGCAGGCCCGCAGCCCGCTGGACCTGTTCGCGGCAGCCGTGCAGGCCTGGCCCGAGGTGATCGAGTGCGTGGCGCTCAGCGGTGACATCGACTATCTGCTGCGTGTCGTCGTGCAGGACATGGAGCATTACTCGCGCTTCGTCATGGACACGCTGCTCAAGCATCCCGCCGTGCGCGACTGCAAGACGAGCTTCGTCTTGCAGCGGCTGAAGTCAACGACCGCGCTGCCCTTGTAGCGCTCAGGCGTCGATGTCGCGCAGCAGGGCCCAGGTGTGCTCGATGCGCATGTTCAGCAGCGAGGCGATGTCGACGACATCATCGGGGATCGCGGGGTTGTCCCAGTCGGCCGAGCTGTGGCGGGCGATACGGATGGCCAGCAGCACGTTGCGCACCTGAACCGACTCCGACTGCCGTTCATTGGTGATCTTCACCAGCAACGGCGGCAGCCGCCACTGCGTAAGCAGCGCCTGCTGCAGGTCCGTCAAGCGGATGTTGAGCACCTGCTCCTGGGCGACCACGCTGCGCAGCGCCGGGTCCTCTGCCTGCAGGCGTGCGATCTCGAGTGCGAGCTTTGGCGCGTGCAGCCAGACCAGCATCTCGGCGAAGTCGTGCAGCAGCGCGGCCTCGCGGATCACGGCGACATCGTGATCCATGCGATGCACGGCAAACGCGGTGGCGAAGTTGGCGGCCCGGTGGGCACGAACCAGCACACGGCGAAAGCCATCCAACGCTTCCGGCTGGTCGCCCAGCCAGTCTTCGACGACGGCTGAATCGGCGAACAGGCGGAAGAACGGCGCGATGCCGAGCATCACCAGCGCCGCGGTGACCGTCTCAACGTCGCCGCGCGTGTCGACGCGCCGCGAGCGCGGGGAGCGTGCGACGTGCGACAGCAGCTTCAGCGTCAGCAGAGGGTCGGCGGCAACCGTCTCGGTCAGCAGATGGGCGTCGACCTCGTCTTCGTTCTCACGCAGGCCCTGCAGCGTGGCCGCCGTCTCGGCCAGGATCGGCATCGACGCGGTGTCGAAGCGGCGCGCCCAGCCTTCGACGTCGCGCGCGGGCGTCGCGAAGATCGTGGGGCGGGCAGCTTCGGGCGGGCTCATGAGAACACTCTACGCGGCTTATCGGCCGTTTGCGGTGTCCACTTGAGCCTCGCACGAACGATCACAGCCGGGTCACGCCGGGAATGTGCCCGACGAGCTGGCCGTCGAGGTACAGCGCACCTTCCGGCGCGCCGGCTTCGGCATGGAACTCGAGCACCGGTTCACCGGGCGGCAGGCGCCGTTCTGCGTGCAGCCATTGAGCCACGCGGCTCAGCAGCCGGCTCGTCGCCACCAGCAGGCGTGCGGCAAGGCGGCGGGCCGTGCTGCGGGTGGTGGGCACCAGGATGTGGGCAGTGGTTCTCATCGTCGTCTCCTGCGGGAGGGCCCAAGTGGGGGCTGTCCCGCGTGCTGTTCAGGGGCCGTGGGTCACGGTGTCGAGTTCGCGGCGCAGCGCTTCGCGGGCGCGCTGACGCAGTGCGCCGGCGCCTGGGCGATGCGGCCCTGCACGGCGGCGGCTGGCCGCGACGGCGAACGGGTTGCGGGGCTTGCGGCTGGCAGTGGTCTTCATCGAAGGTCTCCTCGAAAGCGGGCCGCCCAAAACAAAACGGCCCGGGAGTCCCCGGGCCGTCGGTACGCCATCGAAGGCGTCAGGCGAGCGGCGTCGACCGGGGACGGATGGCGAGAGCGTCCATGAGGGCCGTGGCTGCCGCGTCAAGGCGGCGGGAGGGAAACGGCACTCGTGCAGGCTTCATCGGATCCGGTGTGGGGTTGAAGGGCGCTGCAACGTCGACTTGATGCAGCGGGCTTGCGCGCATGATAAAGACAACGTTATCAGGAGGGCAAGCTGTTCGTGCCGAACAAACATGGGAGACGCGCGAAAGCGCATCGCCGCGCGCCCGGCGGCCGTGCCCCGATGGAGAAGGTTCGCAGTCGCGCCGACGGCGCGGGCCGGTTTTACTTGCGCGGCTTCAGCGGCGCGACGCCGGTCTGGCTGCGGCGCCAGAGCTCGGTCGGGTCTTCGGCCGGGAGCGGCGCCCGAGCGGGCCGCGCCGGGCCGAGCGCAGCGGCCGGCACCGTGGCCGTCGGCCGGCCGGAGGGTGGCTCGGCCGGAGGCGTCAGCACCTCGCCCAGCAGGTCCAGCAGACGGGTGCGCGCGCGTTGCGGGTGGCGGCGGTAGTAGGTGAGTACGAGCCCGACGATGAAGCGCTCGTCGTCGTCACGCGGCAGGTTGTCGGGCAGTGGCGCGGTGCTCGAGGACACGGTGGTGCCCGAGGCGTCCCCGCCACGCTCGGCGTTGCCGTCGTGCACGATGTCCATCCAGCCGCGCGGCTTGTGGCAAAGCTGCTCGAACTGGCGCGCGAGGCGTTCGCCGATCTGGCGCGAGCGGCTCTTGATCTGGCTCCAGTAGCTGGGCTGGATCTGCACGCGTTCGGCAAAGCGCCGTTCCAGGCCGCGCAGCGTGGCCGCGTCGGCGTGGCGAGCGGTCTGGCGCACGAACTCCTCGAACAGGCGGAGCGCGTTGTCCAGGCGCACCTGCGCGAGATCGGGAGCGGCCGTTTGCATCACCGCCGATGATAAATCGGCCTTGAGCGCGGCCCCGGCGCGACGCCGTCAGCGGCGGCGCTCAGCTCTGCAGCTCGTAGACGATCGGAGCGTCGGACTCGCACTCCACCGGCTGGCCGTTGTCGGTGCAGGGAAGAAAACGAGCCTGGCGCATCGCGCCCAGCGCCTGCTCGTCCAGGCGTGGGAAGCCCGAGGAGCGTCGCAGCGTCACGCTGCGGGGGTGGCCGCGCACGTCGACGACGACACGCAGCACCACCGTGCCCGACTCGCGCAGGCGCCGCGACGCCAGCGGCACGGCGACCGGCGGCTCGACCAGGTAGCGCAGCGCGCTGGGCGGGACCTGCCGGATGGCGGGTGTCACCGGGGCCGGCGCCGGCGCCGCGGCGGGCGCGGGCGGCACCGGATTGGCCGGCGCGGCGGCGACGCGGATCGTCTCGGCCGGGGCGTCACGCTGGACCGCCACCTCCGGCACCGGCACGGTGGCCAGCGGCGGCGGGGCGATCTTCGGGCGGGGGATCAGGGGCTCGGGCTGCGGCTCACGCTGGATCGCCGGTGCCACGATCTGCACGACCAGCGGCGCGGCGCTCGCCATGGCACGTTCGAGAACGCCGAACTCCAGCGCCAGCCAGAACAGCACGAGGTGCGCGCCGACGACTACGAGGCTGAACGCCGGACGACTGCGGCGCGGAGGCAGCTGCGGGGCCAGAGCCATCGTATTCATGGGGGTACTTTACCATGAATACGAATGATTCTTATCTGTTGCCCGGGGCTGAGAGCCAACGCCGCGGCGGCATTCGCCGACGGTTCCCTTCAGGAACTGCCTTGGCCCTTGCCCAGCTTCGGCGCGGTCTTCAGGCTCCAGACCATGGTCACCGCCAGGATCGCCGCGACGACAGCCAGCGACACCAGCACCGGGATCTTGAAGACGTCGATCAGAAGCATCTTCGTGCCGATGAAGGTCAGGATCACCGCCAGCCCGTAGCCGAGCAGGTGGAACTTCTCGGCCGCCGCGGCGAGCAGGAAGTACATCGCACGCAGGCCCAGGATCGCGAAGACGTTGGACGTCAGCACGATGAACGGGTCGGTCGTGATGGCGAAGATGGCCGGGATCGAGTCGACCGCGAAGATGACGTCGGTGATGCCCACCAGCGCGACGACCAGCAGCAGCGGCGTCGCGATGCGCTTGCCGTTCTCGACGGTGAAGAACTTCTCGCCGTCCAGCGAGCGACTGACCGGCAGCACGCGGCGCAGCAGCTTGAGCGCCGGATTGGACTCCATGTCCGGCGCCTCGCCGGCGTGACGCCACATCTTGATGCCGGTGATCACGAGGAAGGCGCCGAAGACGTACAGCAGCCAGTGGAACTCGGCCACCAGCCAGGCGCCGATGAGGATCATCACCGTGCGCAGCACGATGGCGCCGACGATGCCGATCATCAGCACTCGCTTCTGGAATGCCGGCGGCACCGCGAAGTAGCTGAAGATCATCAGGAAGACGAAGATGTTGTCGACCGCCAGGCTCTTCTCGATCAGGTAGCCCGTCAGGAACTCCAGCGCGCGGGTGTTCGCGACCTCGGGGCCGTGCGTGCCCTGCAACGCCCACCAGAACAGCGCGTTGAACGCCAGGCTCAGCGCGACCCAGACGACCGACCAGCGCAGCGCCTCGCGCACCCCGACGGCGTGCGCGCCCTGATGGCGCATGACGACGAAGTCAACGACCAGCGCGACGACGACCGAGACGAAGAAGACGACCCACAACCACAGCGGCGCAATGCTCTCCACGAGACCTCCAGGAATGGCAACGAACGGACGATTCGTGCCGAAAGGTCTTGCGCGGGAGATCCCGTGCGGGCCCGGGAGCAGGGCGGCGGCGAGCCGGTGCTCCGTGATGACGGGGGGCCGCGGCGCCTTGAAGGCGCGGCTACTCCCCTTTCGACGGGGCGGATTCTAGGAACAGCCGCCCAAACCCCGTGGCCGGCGGGGTGAAGCGGGCGGGGCGCCTGCCGGCGGCTCGGCCCTTGCGCGTGAAGTCGCGCTCGGGCCTGAGCCTGGCACGCAAGGCCTTCCGGCCTCGCGCGTCCCGGCTCAGTCCTCGTCCTTGACCTGGTGCTGGCTCTGCAGCTGCTGCTGCACCGTTGGCGGCACCGGGTCGTAGTGCGACAGCTCGATCGTGTAGCGGCCCTGGCCGGCGGTCATCGCGTTCAGGCGCGACTGGTAGCCCGAGAGCTCGGACATCGGCACCTGGCCGCGGATCACCACCGTGCCCGAGGCGGCATTGGCGGTGCCGGTCACCAGGCCGCGCTTGGCCGACAGGTCGCCGGTGATGTCGCCCATCGCCGAGTCGGGCGCGACGATCTCGATCGTCACGATCGGCTCGAGCACGATCGGCCGCGCCTCGCGGATCGCCGCCATGAAGGCCTTGCGGCCGGCCGTGGCGAAGGCGATCTCCTTGCTGTCGACGCTGTGGCTCTTGCCGTCGTAGACGATGACACGCACGTCGACCACCGGGTAGCCGGCGATCGCGCCGCCGGCCAGCACCTCGCGCACGCCCTTCTCGACGGCGGGGATGAACTGGTTCGGGATCACGCCGCCCTTGACCTGGTCGACGAACTCGAAACCCGCGCCGCGCGGCAGCGGCTCGACCTTCAGGAACACCTCGCCGAACTGGCCGGCGCCGCCGGTCTGCTTCTTGTGGCGGTGGTGGCCTTCGGCGTTGGCGGTGACCGTCTCGCGGTAGGCGATGCGCGGCGGCCGCGTCGTGACCTCGAACTTGTAGACCTCGCGCAGGCGCTCCAGCAGCGTGCGCAGGTGCAGCTCGCCCAGGCCGTAGATCACGGTCTCGTTGGTCGACGCGATGTGCTCGACCTTCAGGCAGGGGTCCTCGTCGATCAGCTTGCCCAGGATCTCCCACATGCGCTGTTCGTCGCCGTGGCGCTTGGGGCCGATCGCCAGGCCGTGCACCGGCACCGGGAAGTCCAGCGGCTTCAGGTGGATATGGTCGTCCTCGGCGGCGTCGTGCAGCACGGCGTCGAAGTGCAGCTCGTCGACCTTGGGCACGGCGACGATGTCGCCGGGCAGCGCACGCGTCACCTCGATGTGCTCCTTGCCCTGCAGCAGGTACAGGTGGGTCACCTTGAAGGGCTTGCGGCCGTCGCCGACGTAGAGCATCTGGTTCTGCTGCACCGTGCCCTGGTGCACGCGGAAGATGCCCATCTTGCCGACGTACGGGTCGACCGTGACCTTGAAGACGTGCGCCAGCACGTGTTTGGCCGGGTCGGGCTCGGCCTGCATCGGCAGCGCGGCCGCGCCTTCGCCGTTGAGGAACTCGGGCGGGTTGCTCTCGGTCGGGTTGGGCAGCAGCTTGACGATGACGTCCAGCAGTTCGGCCACGCCGGCGCCGGTGCGTGCCGAGACGAAGCACACCGGGATCAGATGGCCTTCGCGCAGCGCCTGCTCCAGCGGCTTGTGTAGTTCGGACGGGTCGACGTCGCCGTCGTTGAGGTAGCGGTCGACGAAGTCCGAGTCGACCTCGACGACCTGTTCGACGAGCGCGCGGTGCGCCGCGTCGACCGAGCCGAAGTCGCTGTCGCCCTCGCGGTTGTAGAAGCAGTCGACGACCTTGCTGCCGCCCGCGGCGGGCAGGTTCAGCGGCAGGCACTCCTTGCCGAAGGTGGCCTGGATCTGCGCCAGCAGGCCGGCGAGGTCGACGCCGGCGGCGTCGATCTTGTTGACGACGATGAGCCGGTCGAGGTGGCGCGATGCGGCGTAGTCCATCATGCGCTGCGCCATCGGCTCGATGCCGGTGCCGGCGTTGATGACGATCGCGGCGGTCTCCACCGCTTCCAGCGCCGGCAGGCTCTGGCCGAGGAAGTCCGGGCCCCCCGGGGTGTCGATGAAGTGGATGCGGGTGTCGGCGTGCGTCAGGTGCATCACGCTGGCGTTCAGCGAGTGCTGCATGCGCTTCTCGAGCGGATCGTGGTCGCTGACGGTGCTGCCGCGTTCGATGCTGCCGGCGGCGCCGATCGCGCCGGTGCGGTGCAGCAGGGCTTCGGCCAGGGTGGTCTTGCCTGCGGCCGAGGGGCCGACGAAAGCCAGCGTGCGGATCGACTCGATGCCTGCGCTTGCGCCAGACAGGGGGCTGGGCATGCTCTTCTCCTTCGCGTTCGGCCGCTTGGCGGCCTGAGTTTTGTCAACGGATAGGCCGAGGTCAGGTTAAGGGATCCCCCCAGGCGACACAAGCCGGTCACGATTGGGCCGCTTGACGGGGCGCAAGCCGTCAACCCCGGGTTCGCCCGCGCTGTGGCCGTGCTGTCGCAGGCACTAGCCTCCCCGCGACGATGAAGCACGAGCCCTCCCGCGCCGCTGCGCGCGCGCCCCGCCGCGTGCTGCCGGTCATCGTGCTGGCGCAGCTGGCCGGCACCTCGACCTGGTTCGCCGCCAACGCGGTGATGCCTGAGCTCCAGGCCGCGTTCGGCTGGCCGGCGACGGCCGTCGGCACGCTGACCTCCGCGGTGCAGCTGGGCTTCATCGCCGGGGCGCTGCTGTTCGCGCTGCTGGCGGTGGCCGACCGTTTCCCGGCGCGGCTCGTGTTCCTGGTCTGCGCGCTGGCGGGCGCCGGCTGTGCCGCGATGGCACGGCACCACGCGGCCAACTTCGACGCGCTGCTCGTCTGGCGCACGCTGGGCGGCTTCTGCCTGGCCGGCATCTACCCGGTGGGCATGAAGCTCGCGGCGCTATGGTTCCCGCGTGGCCTCGGGCCGGCGCTGGGGCTCCTGATCGGCGCGTTGATCCTCGGCAGCGCCAGCCCGCACGCGCTTCGCGCCTTGTCGGCCGGCTGGCCCTGGAGCGTGGTCTTCGACGGCGTCGCGCTGGCGTCGGCGGCCGCCGGCCTGCTCGTCGTGCTGCTGGTGCCCGAGCCGCCGCATCCACGCGCTTCAGGCTCAGGCCTGCCGCTGCGTGCGCTGTGGGCCGCGGCCACCGACCGGCGCGTGCGGGCGTCGATCCTCGGCTACTTCGGCCACATGTGGGAGCTCTACACGATGTGGGTGCTGGTGCCGGCGGTGCTGGCGACGCGGCTGGCCGGGGCCTCGCTGTCCTGGGCGGCCTTCGTCGTGCTCGGCGCCGGCGCCGTGGGCTGCGCCGGCGGCGGCTGGCTGGTCTCGCGCTGGGGCAGCGCGCGGGTCGCCGGCGCCCAGCTCGCCACCAGCGGCCTGTGCTGCCTGCTCGCGCCCTGGCTGATGCATGCGCCGGCGCCGCTGTTCGGTGCCTGGCTGGTGCTCTGGGGCATCACGGTGGCCGGCGACTCGCCGCAGTTCTCGGCGCTGACGGCGACGAACGCGCCGCCGGCGCTGGTCGGCAGCGTGCTGACGCTGGCCAACAGCATCGGCTTCGCGATCTCGATCGCCAGCATCCAGCTCTTCGTCGCCGCCGCGGCGCGCTGGCCGCTGGAATCGGTGCTGCCGGCGCTGGCGATCGGCCCGGTGCTCGGGCTGATCGCGCTGCGCCCGCTGCTCACTCGTGGCGCAGGGCCTCGATAGGGTCCAGCCGCGCGGCGCGCCGCGCCGGCACGAAGCCGAAGACGACGCCGATCGCCGCCGAGAAACCGAAGGCCAGCAGGTTGATGCCGGGCTGGAACTCGTAAGGCACCGACAGCAGCGCCGAGATGCCGATCGACGCGCCGCTCGCCAGCACCAGGCCCACCAGCCCGCCCAGCGCCGCCAGCACCACGGCCTCGATCAGGAACTGCGCCAGAACCTCGCGTTCCATCGCGCCGATCGCCAGCCGCAGGCCGATCTCGCGCGTGCGCTCGGTGACGCTGACCAGCATGATGTTCATGATGCCGATGCCGCCGACGAGCAGGCTCACCGCGGCCACCGCGCCGAGCAGCGAAGTCAGCAGCCGGGTCGTGCCCGACAGCGTGTCAGCCACCTGCTGGGTGTCGAGCACGTTGAAGTTGTCGTCGTCGTTGGGGCCGAGCTTGCGGCGCTCGCGCAGCAGCTCGGTGATGCCGGCCTTCACGCGTTCGGCGTCGCTGCCGTCGCGGCGCGACACCAGCAGCGTCTGCACCCGCGTGCTGCCGGTCAGCCGGCGCTGCGCGGTGTAGGCCGGCACGATGATGATGTCGTCCTGGTCCATGCCCATCGCGCCCTGGCCCTTGGAGGCCAGAAGCCCGATGACGCTGCAGCTGAACTGCTTGACGCGGATGCTGCTGCCGAGCACGTCGGCGTTGGCGCCGAAGAGTTCGCGCCGCACCGTCTGGCCGATGATGCAGACCGCCGCGCCGGCATCCAGCTCCGCCTGCTCGAACATGCGCCCGGCGGCGATCTTCCAGTTGCCGGCCGGGAAGTAGTCGTTGGTGCTGCCGGTGACGGTGGTCGTCCAGTTGCGGTTGTCGGCGACGACGGTGACGCTGGCGCGCACCTCGGGCGCGACCGCGGCCACGCCGCCGATCTGGGTCGCGATCGCAGTCGCGTCGGCGAGCTTGAACGAGGGCCCGCCGGAGAAGCCGCCCGGCCCCAGGCGCTGGCCCGGGCGCACCATCAGCAGGTTGCTGCCCAGGCTCTGGATCTGGCTTTGCACCGCCTTGGTCGCGCCGTTGCCGACCGTGACCATGGTGACGACGGCGGCCACGCCGATGACGATGCCCAGCGTCGTCAGCACCGAGCGCATCAGGTTGCGCCGGATCGCGCGCAGCGCCAGCAGCAGCGTGTTCAGCAGCATCGTTCGGCCTCCGCGACACGTTCGTCGCCGGCGATCAGGCCGTCGCGGAAACGCACGATGCGCTGGGCGTAGGCCGCCATCTCCGGCTCGTGCGTGACCATCACGACGGTGATGCCGTGCTCGCGGTTGAGCGCGACCAGCAGCGACATCACCTCGCGGCCGCGTTCGCTGTCCAGGTTGCCGGTGGGCTCGTCGGCGAGCAGCAGCGTCGGCTCGGTGACGATGGCGCGCGCGATCGCCACACGCTGCTGCTGGCCGCCCGACAGCTCGGCCGGCGTGTGGTGTTCCCAGCCCGCCAGGCCCACCTGTTCGAGCGCGCGCCGCGCCGCGGCGTGGCGCTGCTTGGCGCCTTCGCCGCGGTACAGCAGCGGCAGCTCGACGTTCTCCTGCGCGCTGGTGCGCGCCAGCAGGTGAAAGCCCTGGAAGACGAAGCCGATGTGGCGGCGGCGCAGCAGCGCGCGCTGGTCGCGGCTCAGGCCGGTGACCTCGACACCGCGGAAGCGGTAGCTGCCGCTGCTCGGCGTGTCCAGGCAGCCGATCAGGTTCATCACCGTCGACTTGCCCGAGCCGCTGGGGCCCATCACCGCGGTGAACTCGCCGGCCGGGATCTGCAGGTCGATGCCGCGCAAGGCACGGAACGCGGCGCTGCCTTCGCCGTAGGTCTTGGTGATGCCGGAAAGCTCCAGCAGGGTCGTCATCGGAGCACCCTCCGGCCTGCGGCCGATCCCGCCAAGCGGGAATGAGCCCCGGACAAGTCCTGAGGGCTCATGGCGCCGCGCTCGCCTGATCGGTGATCACCGCCAGACCCTCGGCGACGCCGGGGCCCGAGACCTCGGTCTGGCGGCCGTCGGACAGGCCCTTCTGCACTTCCAGCGCCACCGGCTGGCCGTCCTGCAGCACCCAGATCGTGCCCTTGCCGCTGTCGGCGCTCTTGCCGGGGCCGCCGAGCGAGCGGCGGTAGCCGCTCATGCCCGGCGGGCGCGGCATCAGCTTGGACATGATGCCGTCGTTGCCGCCGCCGGCCTGCGCGCCGGTCAGGTTGGGCTTGAAGCGCAGCGCGCTGTTGGGCACCAGCAGCACGTTCTCGCGCTCGGTCGCGGCGATCGTCGCCGTCGCCGTCATGCCCGGGCGCAGCGACAGGTCGCCGTTGTCGACCTCCAGGTCGGTGGTGTAGGTGACGACGTTGTCGGTCTTGGTCGAGCCGAAGGCCACGCGCGTGATGCGCGCCGGGTACTGGCGCCCAGGCTGCGCGGCGACGGTGAAGCGGGCCTTCTGGCCGTTGCTTACCTGGCCGACGTCGGCTTCGTCGACGTCGACCGAGAGCTTCATCTTCGTCAGATCCTCGGCCAGCGTGAACAGCGTCACCGCCTGCAGCGAGGCGGCCACCGCGTTGCCGGGCTCGACGCTGCGCGCCAGCACCGTGCCGTCGATCGGCGAGCGGATCGAGGCCTTGGCGAGGTTGGTCTCGTTGGTCGACAACGTGGTCTGCACCTGGGCGACGCTGGCCTGCGCGGCGGCGAGGTCGGCCTCGGCGCGCAGCGCGGTCGCCCGCGCGGTGTCCAGCTCGGCGGCCGACGGCACCTTGCCGCCCGACAGGCGCGACACCTCCTCGTAGCGCGCGAGGTTGGCGCGGGCCTCGGCCAGCGTCGCCTCGGCCTGGTGGCGCTGGGCGATGGCGGCCTGCAGGTTGGCGCGCGAGCCGTTCACCGAGTCACGCAGCTTGGCGGTGTCCAGCTCGACCAGCACCTGGCCTTTCCTGACCCGGTCGTTGACGTCGACGAGCACGCGCGCGACGGTGCCCGACAGCTCGCTGCCGACGGCCACCGAACGTGTCGGCTGCAGCGTGCCGGTGGCGGTGACGGTGATCGACAAGGTGCCGCGCGCCAGCGGCGTCGTGACGAAACGCGGCGCGGCGTTGCTTGCCGCACGCTTTTGCGCAACGACCACGCCGACGGCCAACAGCACCACGGCGCCGGCGACCAGCCAGACGGTCGTGCGGCGCCACCACGGGCGGTGGGCCTCGGCACCCAGCAGGGCCTGGACGTCGTTCGGATCGGTCTTCTGTTCGGTCATGGTCTCGTCGCCTCGGCGGACCAGCCGCCGCCCAGGCCCTTGTACAGGCGCACTCCGGCGAGTGCGAGGTCGGTGCGTGCGCTGGCCAGCGTGCTGCGCGCCGACAGCAGGCTGCGTTCGGCGTCGAGCAGCGTGCCGAAGTCGATCAGCCCGCTGCGGTAGCGCGCGCGCGCCAGCTCGGCGGCGTTGGCGGCGGCCTCGGCGGCACGTTCCAGCGCGGCGACACGTTCGCCGCCGCGGTCGAGTGCGACCAGACTGTCCTCGACGTCGCCCAGCGCGTTCAGCACGGCCGCGTGGTAGCTGGCCTGCGCCGCCTCCAGCGCCGCCTGCTGGGCGGCGATCTGCGCGCGTGTCGCGCCGCCGTCGAGCACCGGCCAGGAGACGCCGGCCAGCAGGCTGGCGGCGACCGCACCCGGGCCGCCCAGGCCCGACCAGGTGGCGGCACGCAGCGCGACGCTGCCGCTGAGCGAGAAGTTCGGCAGGCGCTGGGCGCGGCGAGCGTCCAGCGCCGCCAGCTCGGCGCTGACGGTCCACTCGGCGGCGCGCAGGTCGGGGCGGCGGCGCAGCAGCTCGGCGGGCACCCCGGCCGGCACCGCCGGCACACGCGGCGCGGCGGCCGGTGCGTCGGCCAGGCGCGCGCCCAGCGTCGCCGGCGGCCGGCCGAGCAGGATCGCGAGCGTGTTCTCGGTCTGCTGCAGCGTGGTCTGCAGCGCCGGCAGCTGGGCGCGTGTCTGCTCCAGGCTGGCGCGCGCCTGTTCGGCGTCGACCGAGTTCGCCAGGCCGGCCTGCAGCCGCCACTGCACCAGCTGCAGGGTCTGCGCCTGGCTGTCGGCCGACTCGCGCGCGATGGCCAGCAGCTCGCGTGTGCCCTGCCACTGCAGGTAGGCGGTCGCGGTCTCGGCGGCGACGGCCAGACGCGTGGCCTGCAGCGTCGCGCCGGCGGCGGCGAGGTCGGCCTCGGCCGCGGCGGTGTTGCTGGCGTTGACGCCGAAGAAGTCGGGCTCCCAGCTCGCGTCCAGGCCTGCCGAGAGCTGGCGCGAATAGTTCTCGCCCGAGCGCACGCGGCCGCCGCTGGCCGAGCTGCCCACCTGCAACCAGCGCCCGGCGTCGGCCAGGTCGCGTTGCGCCTTGGCGCGGGCGACGGCGGCACGCGAGGACACGAGGTCCAGGTTGGCGGCCAGCGCGTCGTCCACCAGCGACAGCAGCAGCGGGTCGTCGAAGCCGGCCCACCAGGTGTCGGTGGCCGCGGCGGCCGGGGCGCCGCCGCTCCAGGCCGCGGGCAGAGTGGATTCCAGGCGGGCGCGGTCGGCGGGCGCGGGCGGCGCCACGGCGCAGCCCGCGAGCACCGCCGCCGCGGCCGCGATGGCCAGGCGGTCACGAATTCGAGTGGTCACGAGACGTCGGTCATGCACGGTCACCCGGAGTGTCGGGCGGTCGTGTAAAGGATTGCTTACTGAAATGCCACTTCGGCAAAGCTGCGCAGCTTGCGGCTGTGCAGGCGGCCGGGCTTCTCCTCGCGCAGCAGCTCGACCGCGCGCATGCCGATGCGCAGATGCTGGTCGACACGCTCGCGGTAGAAGGTGTTGGCCATGCCGGGCAGCTTGATCTCGCCGTGCAGCGGCTTGTCGCTGACGCACAGCAAGGTGCCGTAGGGCACGCGGAAGCGGAAGCCGTTGGCGGCGATCGTCGCGCTCTCCATGTCGAGTGCCACGGCGCGGCTCTGGCTGAAGCGGCGCTCGGGCGTCGTCGCGGCGTTGCGCCCGGGCAGCAGCTCCCAGTTGCGGTTGTCGGTGCTGGCCACGGTGCCGGTGCGCATCACGCGCTTCAACTCGTAGCCCGAGAGCCGGGTGACCTCGGCGACCGCCTGCTCCAGCGCCAGCTGCACCTCGGCCAGCGGCGGGATCGGCACCCACAGCGGCAGCTCCTCGTCGAGCACGTGGTCCTCGCGCACGTAGCCGTGGGCGAGCACGTAGTCGCCCAGCTGCTGCGTGTTGCGCAGCCCGGCGCAGTGGCCGAGCATCAGCCAGGCGTGCGGGCGCAGCACCGCGACGTGGTCGGTGATGGTCTTTGCGTTCGACGGGCCGACGCCGATGTTGATCATCGTGATGCCGGCGTTGCCGGGGCCGACGAGGTGGTAGGCCGGCATCTGTGGCAGCCGCGGCGGCGCGACACCGGCGGCGTCGCCCGGCTCGGCCGCCAGGCCGGCGCGGCGCGTGAGCACGTTGCCCGGTTCGACGAAGGCCCGGTAGGGCGATGCCGGGTCGGCCATCGCCTCGCGCCCCAGGCGCACGAACTCGTCGATGTAGAACTGGTAGTTCGTGAACAGCACGAAGTTCTGGAAGTGCCCCGGCGTCGTGCCGGTGTAGTGGCGCAGGCGCTGCAGCGAGTAGTCCACGCGCGGCGCGGTGAACAGCGCCAGCGGCTGTGGCTCGCCGCGGGCCGGCTCGTAGGTGCCGTTGGCGATGCCGTCGTCCATCGCGCCGAGGTCGGGCAGGTCGAACAGGTCGCGCAGCAGCAGCCGGCGCGCCGGCTCCAGCGTGCCTTCGAGGTGGTCGCCCTCGCCGACGGCAAAGTGCAGCGGGATCGGCTGGGTGCTGGTGCCGACTTCCAGGTCGACGCCGTGGTTCTCCTGGAGCAGCGTGAGCTGCTCGAGGTAGTAGCGCTCGAACAGGTCGGGCCGCGTCAGCGTCGTCTCGTAGACGCCGGGGCCGGCGACGAAGCCGTAGGACAGGCGCGAGTCGGCACGCGCCACGGTGCTGGTGCGCACGCGCACGAAGGGGTAGCAGGCGCGCACGTGGCCGGTCAGCGGGGCGCCGCCGACGTAGGCGCGCAGCTGCTCGCGCAGGTAGGCGGTGCCGGAGTCGTAGATCTCGCGCACCCGGGCGAGGGCCGCGGCCGGGTCGTCGAAGCGGGCGGGGGCGATGAACGGGGCGTTCGGCATGGATCCCTGCAAGCCGGCGGTCGGGATGCCGCCGCCGGGCGAGTATCGCCTGCGGCCGTGACCGGTGTCAGGCGGCGGCCGGCAGCTCGGGCGCACCGCCGGCGGCGAGCACGCGGTTGCGGCCCTGGCGCTTGGCGGCCAGCAGCTCGTCGTCGGCGGCCTTCAGCAGTGCCGCCTCGTGGCCGGGACAGCGCAGCGAGTCGGCGACGCCGGCCGAGAACGACAGGGACTGCAAGGGCGCGCCGCCGAGGTCGAAACACTCGGCGCGCCAGCGCCGCAGCAGCGCCTGCAGCTTGCGCCGCGCGGCGGCGGCGTCGGTGCGCGGCATCAGCAGGCAGAACTCCTCGCCGCCGTAGCGGCAGGCGACGTCGCTGCGCCGGCAGCCGCTGGCCAGCAGCCGGCCGAAGGCGGCGAGCAAACGGTCACCGCAAGGGTGGCCGTGGCGGTCGTTGACCGACTTGAAGTGGTCCAGGTCGATGATCGCCACCGCCAGCGGCTGGCCTTCGCGCTGCGCCAGCGCCAGCATCTGCGGCAGGGTCTCGTTGAGGTGGCGGCGGTTGAACAGCCCCGTCAGCTCGTCGCGTGTCGCCTGCTGGCGCAGCTGCTCCTGCAGCGCCTGGACTTCGGCGACGCGGCGCGAGAGCTGCAGGTTCAGCGCCTCCAGCTCGCGCCGCCGCGCGTCGTGTTCGTCGATCTGCTGCTGCAGCCGCAGCAGCTCGGTCTGCAGCGCCGCGGCCTGGTAGCGGGCGCGCGAGGCCAGCGCCGAACGCTGCAGGTGAACGTGCTGCCATTCGCGCATCGTCGCCAGCGCGCCGGCGGCGTCGCCCAGGGCTTCCTGCAGGTCGGCGCGGGTCAGCAGGTACAGCCCGCGCACGCGCAGGCTCAGGCCCTGGGCCGGCGGCTCTGCCGCCAGCGCACGCACCGCGTCCAGCGCGTCCAGCGCCGCCTGCGGCCGGCCCCGGGCGCGCGCCAGCAGCGCCTGCGCCACGGCCAGTTCGACGTGCTCGTCGGGGATGTCGGCGTGGTAGGCCGCCTCTGCATGCGCCACCAGCTCGGCGCCGAGCGTGGTCTCGCCGGCGCGCAGCGCGGCGATGGCCAGCGTCTCGTAGTGCGTGGCCAGGCGGCCGCGGCCCGAGGCGTCGGCGGGCAGGGCGCTGATGCGCTGGATGTCGGCGACGGCCTCGTGCGTGCGGTCGAGCTCGGTCAGGCCGATGACACGGTTGATCCACAGCACGCTGCACAGGCGAGGGTTGTGCAGCCGCAGGCAGCGCTGGATGCCGGTGTCGACGTGGCGCAGCGCCTCGTGGCAGTCGCCGATCTGCAGCAGCTCGTGCGCGAGGTTGCAGTGCAGCACCGCGTCCAGGCCGTGGCCGCTGGCGCTGCCGGCGTCGCGCAGCGCCTCGTACATGTAGGCGAAGGCGAGGTCGCTGCGGCCCTGGGCCGAGTAGCAGCCGGCAATGGCGTTGAGCAGCACGCCGCGCTGTTCGCCGCGCAGCACGCGCAGGCCCTCGCCGCGCAGCGACAGCGCCAGCCCCAGCGCGTCGTCGTAGCGCCCGGCGCGCCAGGCGGCGCGCGCCAGCCCGGTGCCGGCGAGGATGCGGCCGGCGGCGTCGCCGGCGGCGGTGAACGCGGCTTCAGCCGCCTCCAGCACGGGCCGGGCCTCGGCCGGCGTGGCGAAGAAGAGTTCGTGGAAGCCGCGCGTGAGCAGCGCCCAGCCGCGCGCCACCGGGTCGTCGCCGGCGCCGTCCAGCGCCTGGGCGGCGAGCTGGGCCGAACGCTGCGAGTCCTCGTGCAGCAGGGCCCAGGCGCGGCGCCCCAGCTGCCGGGCCTGGGCGCGTGCCTTCGGACGGACGGCTGCCGCGCTCATGCGCCGGATTATCGACATCGCCCGCCGCTTCGGCGATGCCGTTACATGCTGCGCCGGTACTGCCCGCCGACCTCGAACAGCGCGCCGGTGATCTGCCCCAGCGAGCAGACGCGCACCGCGTCCATCAGCACCTCGAAGACGTTGGCGTCGGCGATCACCGCCTGCTGCAGCCGGCGCAGCATCGCCGGCGCCTCGGCGGCGTGGCGGGCGTGGAAGTCCGCCAGCCGCGCGAGCTGGCTCTGCTTCTCGTCTTCGGTCGAACGCGCGAGCTCGATGGTCTCGGGCACCGGGTCGCCGTGCGGGTTGCGGAAGGTGTTGACGCCGATGATCGGGTGCCGGCCGTCGTGCTTCAGCGTCTCGTAGTGCAGGCTTTCTTCCTGGATGCGGCCGCGCTGGTAGCCGGTCTCCATCGCGCCGAGCACGCCGCCGCGTTCGGCGATGCGCTCGAACTCGGCCAGCACCGCCTCCTCGACGAGCTCGGTCAGCTCGTCGATGACGAAGGCGCCCTGGTTCGGGTTCTCGTTCTTCGCCAGGCCCCACTCGCGGTTGATGATCAGCTGGATCGCCATCGCCCGGCGCACGCTCTCCTCGGTGGGCGTGGTGATCGCCTCGTCGTAGGCGTTGGTGTGCAGCGAGTTGCAGTTGTCGTAGACCGCGATCAGCGCCTGCAGCGTCGTGCGGATGTCGTTGAACGCGATCTCCTGGGCGTGCAGGCTGCGGCCGCTGGTCTGGATGTGGTACTTCAGCTTCTGGCTGCGTTCGTTGGCGCCGTAACGCTCCTTCATCGCCAGCGCCCAGATGCGGCGCGCGACGCGGCCCATCACCGTGTACTCCGGGTCCATGCCGTTGCTGAAGAAGAAGCTCAGGTTGGGCGCGAAGTCGTCGATGTGCATGCCGCGCGCCAGGTACGCCTCCACGTAGGTGAAGCCGTTGGCGAGCGTGAACGCGAGCTGGCTGATCGGGTTGGCCCCGGCCTCGGCGATGTGATAGCCCGAGATCGACACCGAATAGAAGTTGCGCACGCCGTGGTGCACGAACCACTGGGCGATGTCGCCCATCACCTTCAGGCTGAACTCGGTCGAGAAGATGCAGGTGTTCTGGCCCTGGTCCTCCTTGAGGATGTCGGCCTGCACCGTGCCGCGCACGTTCTCGAACACCCAGGCGCGGATCTTGGCCGCCTCGTCGTCGGTGGGCTCGCGGCCGTTGTCGGCGCGGAACTTCTCCAGCTGCTGGTCGACGGCGGTGTTCATGAACATCGCCAGGATCGTCGGCGCCGGGCCGTTGATTGTCATGCTGACCGAGGTGCTGGTGCTGCACAGGTCGAAGCCCGAGTACAGCACCTTCAGGTCGTCGAGCGTGGCGATCGACACGCCCGAGTTGCCGACCTTGCCGTAGACGTCGGGCCGGCGCTCGGGGTCGTGGCCGTACAGCGTCACCGAGTCGAAGGCGGTGGACAGGCGCTTGGCCGGCATGCCCTCGGACAGCAGCTTGAAGCGCCGGTTGGTGCGAAAGGCGTCGCCTTCGCCGGCGAACATGCGCGTCGGGTCCTCGTTCTCGCGCTTGAAGGCGAAGACACCGGCGGTGTACGGGAACGAGCCGGGCACGTTCTCCAGCAGCAGCCACTTCAGGCGCTCGCCGTGGTCCTCCCAGGTCGGCAGCGCGACCTTGCGGATCGTGTTGCCCGACAGCGTGGTGTGCGTCAGCGCGGTGCGGATCTCGCGGTCGCGGATCTTCACGACGTACTCGGCGCCGGAATAGGCGCGCTGCATCTCGTCCCACTGCGCCAGCAGCTTGCGCGCCTGCGGGTCCAGCCGCGCCTCGCGCTGCTCGGCGAGGTCGGCGGTGGCCTCGGCGGCACGCTGGCGCTCGGGCTTGTCCAGCCGCAGCATCGCGGAGGCGGCGCGCAGCTGCTGGATCTCGCGCGCCAGCGCCGCCTGCTCGCGGGCGCGGCGCTTGTAGCCGCGCACCGCGTCGGCGATGTCGGCGAGGTAACGCGTGCGCCCGGGCGGCACGATGGCGTGCTGGCAGGTCGAGACGCGTGTCGCCACCACCTCCAGCCGGCCGTCGGCCAGCGGCAGGCCCAGCGCCGCCAGGCGGGGTTTCATCGCCTGGGCCAGCGCGGTGACGCCGTCGTCGTTGAAGCGGCTGGCCATCGTGCCGAAGACCGGCATCGTTTCCGGCCGCTCGGCGAAGGCGCCGCGGTTGCGCTGCACCTGCTTGCAGACGTCGCGCCAGGCGTCGGCGGCGCCCTTGCGGTCGAACTTGTTGATCGCCACGAACTCGGCGAAGTCCAGCATGTCGATCTTCTCGAGCTGGCTGGCGGCGCCGAACTCGGGCGTCATCACGTAGACCGGCAGGTCCACGTGCGGCACGATGGCCGCGTCGCCCTGGCCGATGCCCGAGGTCTCGACGACGACAAGGTCGAAGCCGGCGGCCTGCACCGCCAGCAGCACGTCGGGCAGGGCCTGGCTGATCTCGCTGCCGAAGTCGCGCGTGGCGAGGCTGCGCATGAAGACCCGCGGGCCGTTCTGCCACGGGCCGATGGCGTTCATGCGGATGCGGTCGCCGAGCAGCGCGCCGCCGCTCTTGCGCCGGCTCGGGTCGATCGAGATCACCGCGATGCGCAAGGCGTCATCCTGGTCCAGGCGCAGGCGGCGGATCAGCTCGTCCGTCAGGCTGGACTTGCCGGCGCCGCCGGTGCCGGTGATGCCGACGACCGGCGCCTTGTGCCCGGCGGCGGCCAGCGCGGCCTTGAAACCGGGGTCGGCGCGGCCGTTCTCCAGCGCCGTGATGGCCTGCGCCAGCGCGCGCCAGGCGGCGTCGCCGTGGCCCTGCAGCGCGGCGACGTCGGAGGGCGCCTGCGGCGACAGGTCGCGGTCGCAGCGCATCACCATCTCGCCGATCATGCCGGCCAGGCCCATGCGCTGGCCGTCCTCGGGGCTGTACAGGCGCGCGACGCCGTAGGCCTGCAGCTCGCGGATCTCGGCCGGCACGATGACGCCGCCGCCGCCGCCGAAGACCTGCACCTGCTCGCCGCCGCGGGCGCGCAGCTGGTCGACCATGTACTTGAAGTACTCGACGTGGCCGCCCTGGTAGCTGCTGATCGCGATGCCCTGCGCGTCCTCCTGCAGCGCCGCGGTGACGACCTCGTCGACCGAGCGGTTGTGGCCGAGGTGGATCACCTCGCAGCCCATGCTCTGCAGGATGCGCCGCATGATGTTGATCGACGCGTCGTGGCCGTCGAACAGGCTGGCGGCGGTGACGAAACGCACCTTGTGCGTCGGGCGGTAGGCGGCGAGGGCCTGGTAGTCGGCGGACAGCTCGGTCATGGCGGTCGTCGGTGGAGGCGGTTGCACGCGATTGACGTTTACGTCAACGTCAATCGCGGATCATGCCGATCCGCCGCCGCGGCGGCACAACGAATCCGTCGGGGTTATCCCGCTCGACAGATTCGGGCGCGCTACCCTCGCGGCACTGTTACGCTCGCGCCCTCGTGCCGTCCGGCCCCTCGTTCACCATGACTTTTCTCGCCATCGACATCGGCAACACGCGCCTGAAGTGGGGCCTGTACGACGCCCCCCGGCCCGGCGCGACGCTGCTGGCGCACGGGGCCGCGTTCCTCGAAACCATCGACACGCTGGCCGACACCGACTGGAAGGCGCTGCCGGCACCGGCCGCGATGCTGGGCTGCGTGGTGGCCGGCGACGTCGTGCGCCGCCGCGCCGAGGAGCAGCTGGAGATCTGGGACCTGGAGCCGCGCTGGGTGGTGCCGACGGCGCAGGACTGCGGCGTCGTCAACGGCTACGAACACCCCAGCCGCCTGGGCGCCGACCGCTGGGCGGCGCTGGTCGGCGCACGCCAGCGCGCGCTGGCCGGCGGCCTGCGGCGGCCGGCGCTGGTGGTGATGGTCGGCACCGCGGTCACCGTCGACGCGCTCGACGCCGACGGCCGTTTCCTCGGCGGGCTGATCCTGCCGGGCTTCGGCCTGATGCTGCGCGCGCTGGAGATGGGCACGGCCGGGCTGAAGGTGCCCACCGGCGAGGTGGTCGACTTCCCGAAGAACACCAGCGACGCGCTGATGAGCGGCGGCGCTGCGGCGCTGGCCGGCGCCATCGAACGCCAGCACCGGCGCCTGGTTCAGGTCACCGGCGCGTCGGCGCTGCTGCTGATGACCGGCGGCGCGGCGGTCAAGCTCGCGCCGCTGGTGCACCCGCCGTTCGAGATCGTCGATTCGCTGATCTTCGAGGGCCTGCTCGCGCTCCAGGCCCGGCGGTGATGGAGCCCCCAAGCTCGCATTCGCTCGCTACCCCCCAAGGGGCTGAGCCCGGACGAGAGCCGTCCTGTGGACGGATCGCGCCTGGCGAAGGGCCGGGCCACTGGCCCGGCGCGGCCTGCAAGGCCGTCCGCCGACGACCCGGCGAAGCCGGGTCGTGGCGGGAAGCTTGATGGCCGGCGCCTAGGAGCCGGCTCGGGCTCGTTGACCGCCTAGAGGATGTAGCGCGACAGGTCTTCGTCGCGCGACAGCTCGCCCAGGCGGCGGTCGACTTCGGCGGCGTCCACCGTCACCGTCTCGCCGCCGCGGTTCGGGGCGTCGAAGCTGACGTCGTCGAGCAGGCGCTCCATCACCGTCGCCAGGCGGCGCGCGCCGATGTTCTCGGTGCGTTCGTTCACGTCGTAGGCGATCTGGGCGAGGCGGCGCACGGCCTCGGGCGCCAGCTCCAGCGTCACGCCTTCGGTGGCCAGCAGCGCCTGGTACTGCTTGACCAGGCTGGCATGGGTGCTGGTCAATATGGCCTCGAAGTCGTCGACCGACAGCGAGCCCAGCTCGACGCGGATCGGGAAACGCCCCTGCAGCTCCGGGATCAGGTCGCTGGGCTTGGCCAGGTGGAAGGCGCCGCTGGCGATGAACAGGATGTGGTCGGTCTTGACGATGCCGTACTTGGTGCTGACGGCCGTGCCCTCGACCAGCGGCAGCAGGTCGCGCTGCACGCCCTGGCGCGAGACGTCGGCGCCGCCGTGTTCGGCGCGTGCCGCCACCTTGTCGATCTCGTCGATGAAGACGATGCCGTTGCCCTCGGCGTTGGCCAGCGCGGCGCCGCGGATCTCCTCCTCGTTGACCAGCTTGCCGGCTTCCTCCTCGGTCAGCTTCTCCAGCGCCTCGGCGATCTTCAGCTTGCGCACGTTGCGCTTGCCCTGGCCCATCTGCGAGAACAGGCCCTTGAGCTGCTCGGCCATCTCCTCCATGCCCTGCGGCCCGAGGATCTCGAGCGAAGGCTTGGGGTCGGCGACCTCGATCTCGATCTCCTTGTCGGCCAGCGCGCCTTCGCGCAGGCGCTTGCGCATCACCTGGCGGGCGGTGTTCTCGCCGCTCTCGCGCAGGTCGCGCGGCGGCGGCACCAGGGCGTCGAGCACACGTTCCTCGGCGGCGTCCTCGGCCTTGGCGCGCTGGCGGCGGATGGCCCGTTCACGCTCCTGCTTGACCGCCACCTCGACGAGGTCGCGCACGATGGTGTCGACGTCCTTGCCGACGTAGCCGACCTCGGTGAACTTGGTCGCCTCGACCTTGACGAAGGGCGCGTCGGCGAGCTTGGCCAGGCGGCGTGCGATCTCGGTCTTGCCGACGCCGGTCGGGCCGATCATCAGGATGTTCTTCGGCGTGATCTCGCCGCGCAGTTTCTCGTCGACCTGCTGGCGGCGCCAGCGGTTGCGCAGCGCGATCGCGACGGCGCGTTTGGCGGCGTTCTGGCCGACGATGTGGCGGTCGAGCTCGGAGACGATCTCCTGCGGGGTCATCGAGTGGGTCATCGCGGGGGGCGCCGGCCGCGCGGGCCGGGCGAAGGTGGGGCAGGGGCGGGGCGCGGGCGTCAGGCGCCCAGCACCTCGATGGTGTGCGACTGGTTGGTGTAGATGCACAGGTCGCCGGCGATCTCGAGCGAGCGCTTGACGATGTCCTGCGGCGCCAGCTCGGTGTGCTGCAGCAGCGCACGCGCGGCGGCCTGGGCGTAGGCGCCGCCGGAGCCGATCGCGACGATGCCGTGCTCGGGTTCGAGCACGTCGCCGTTGCCGGTGATGATCAGCGAGCAGCTCGTGTCGGCCACCGCCAGCATCGCCTCCAGGCGGCGCAGCACGCGGTCGGTGCGCCAGTCCTTGGTCAGCTCGATGGCCGCGCGCTGCAGATGGCCCTGGTGCTTCTCGAGCTTGGCCTCGAAGCGCTCGAACAGCGTGAAGGCGTCGGCGGTGGCCCCGGCGAAGCCGGCGAGCACCTGGTCGCGGTAGAGCTTGCGCACCTTGCGCGCGCTGGACTTGACGACGATGGTGCCGAGCGTCACCTGGCCGTCGCCGCCGAGCGCGACGAGGGGGCCGCGGCGCACGCTGAGGATGGTGGTGCCGTGAAAGGATTCCATGGTCTGCTGCAGGTGGGGCTGGTCGGGCGTGCTTCAAGTCGGTCGGCCCCGGCGCGCGGACGCGGCCGGCGCGGCCTTCAGACCTTGCGCACCTGGACCTTGGCGTGGGCGTTGATGCCCATCGCGCCGAAGAACAGCGCGACGAGGCGGTGGGCGTCGACGAACATCACCGAGCGCTTCTCGGTCTCGCCCTTGGTGATGACCCAGTTCAGCAGGTCACCGGCGGCGATGAAGTCGACGCGGATCAGGCGTGCGCAGGACACGCTGACCAGCGGCGCGGCACCGAGCTGGCCGTCGAGCAGCGTCAGCGTCTTGCCGATGTCGCCGACCAGCTGGCCGGTGAGTTCGACATGCGCCTGCTCCACCTGCATCACGGTGTCGTCGGGCATCGCCGACTCGAGAAAACTCGTCGACACCTCGCCCACCATCGACATCGGCGGCGTGCGCGTGGACAGCCCTCCGCTGCTGATGCGCACGCGGCAGCGCGCCGCCTCCCAAGACGGCGGCGAGACCTCGTAGGTGACGCAGTAGTCGATCGCCGCCTCGTCGAACTGGTCGGCGCGGTTGGCCAGGCGAAGCGCGTCCAGCCGGGCAAGCCAGAACGCCGGGTCGGCGTCGCGCACGCCGGTGGGCGCGGCTTCGGCGAGCACGGCAAAGAGCTGGTCACCGCCGATCCAGCGCATCTCCAGCGCCTGCCCGGCCCACAGCCGGAACAGCGTCGACAGCTGCATCGCCGCCTCGGGGTCGATCGAGCGCAGGCGACTCCAGTCGAAGACCCAGGGCAGCGGCATCTGCAGCGTCAGCGAACGCAGCCGGGCCAGCGCGTCCATGTCCAGCGTCTCGGGGCAGGACCAGCCGACCTCGCCCGAGGCGCGTGTCGATGGCCCGCTGCCGCGCGGGCGTTCCTCGGCCACCGCCTCGGCGACCAGCTTGGGCAGCGAATACCACTGCGGCGCCGACCAGCCGAACTGCTGCGCATAGTCGATCGCCAAGCTCTCGAACCGCGCCTGCTGGCCGATGGCACGGTAGAGATCGAAGAGCACCAGCCAGGTCTCGGCGTGCTGGGCACGCGCGCCGCCCACGCCGGTGAGCTCCTGCAGAGCCTGCTCGCAGGTGTTGAAGTCGGCGTTCGCGAACGCGATCACCGCCTCGTCGAGTTCGGGGTCGTGCACGACCTCGCTGACCTCGACGGCAAAGGGGCTGCCGAACTCGCTGGACATCGGCATCACGCCGCTGGGCACCGAGGTCGGCAGCGTCAGCGTCGGGATCGCCGCCGGCGTGGCGGGCATCGGCGGCAGCTCGCCGGGCATCGGCTGCGTCAGCGGCGCGAACTCCAGGCCGCCGGCGGGTTGAGGCGGCGGTGCCGGGCTGCGCGGCGCGGGCTCGCGTGCCACGGCCGGCGCCGCGCGTGCGCCGCCGCGGGCGGCGTCGTACCCGCCGCCGACCATCTGCTGCTCGATGGCGTCGATCTTCTCCTTGACGCCGGAGTCGACACGCGCCCCCGAGGACTCGGGCAGCCGGGCCTCGGAGTCGTCGAGCCGGGAGGAGCCTCCCAGGGCGGCGAGCTGGTCGGGCGACAGCCCTTCGCGGCGCACGCGGCGCAGCATGTCGAACTCGCGCTTGCGGACGAAGTCGTTGCGCCGCTTGCGTTCGATCATCGCCTTGAGCTCGGTCTTCTCGAGTTCGAGCTCGCGGCTGTCGTCCTGGCGCGAGTTCAGCTCGGTCCAGTCGGTCGTCGGGTTGGCGACGAACCGCACCACCTTGCGGAAGAAGCTCTCGCCGTCCTTGGGGTCCGCCATGGTCGTAATGTAGCCGGCGGCAGCACGGCGCCGGCGCCGTGTGGCGTGCCCGGCGTCAGTCGCCGAACATCTTCTGCTTCAGCTCGCGGCGCTGCTGCGCTTCCAGCGACAGCGTCGCGGTCGGGCGCGCGAGCAGGCGCGCCAGGCCGATCGGCTCGCCGGTCTCGTCGCAGTAGCCGTACTCGCCGCTGTCCAGGCGCGCGATCGACTGGGCGATCTTCTTGAGGAGCTTGCGCTCGCGGTCGCGGGTGCGCAGCTCCAGCGCGTGCTCTTCCTCGATCGTCGCCCGGTCGGCCGGGTCCGGCACGATCGAGGTGTCCTCGCGCAGGTGTTCGGTGGTTTCGCCGGCGTTGGACAGCAGATCGTCCTTCTGCGCCTGCAGACGCGTACGGAAGAACTCGATCTGCTTCTCGTTCATGTACTCGCTGTCGGGCATCGCGAGCAGTTCGGCCTCGGTCAGGTCGCGGCCGGCCTTGTTTTTCCAGGCATCGGCGAGCTTGGGGTCGGCCTTGGCGGCCGGCTTGGTGACGTCCATCGGTTCGGTCGAGTTCTTGGGCGCCGGGCGGGCCGGCGCAAAACGAGCAGTGAAACGGTTTTCCGGCTGGGCCGGTGCGGGCGAGGGAACGGGCGCCGCCGGGGCCTTGCCGGCCTTGGAGGCCGTCTTGGCTGCGGCGACCGCGGGCTTGGCTGGGGACTTGCTCACGGGAGTCTCTCCTCGCCCTGGTTCCAGGGACGCGCTGAATGTCCTGTTATACCCGCAGCCCTGGGTCGGGTCCTCGGGGCCGGTGGGCCGCGAAGCGCGCGGATTGTAGCCACGGCTGGCTCCGCTGCGGGGCCTGTTCGCCGAGGTCGTTGGCCGCCCTCAGACGAGGCACTGCTCCAGCCCCTGTTCGAGGATGTCGCGCGGCAGGTCGATACCGATGAAGACCAGCTTGCTCAGCTTGTCTTCGCCCGGCGCCCACTTCGGCCCCAGGTCGCTGCCCATCAACTGGTGCACACCCTGGAAGACGACCTTGCGGTCGCTGCCCTTCATGTACAGCACGCCCTTGTAGCGCAGCATCTTCGGACCGTAGACCTGGACCACCGAACCGAGGAAGTCCTCCAGCTTGGCGGGGCTGAACGGCCGCTTGGCGCGGAAGACGAAGGACTTCACGTCGTCGTCGTGCGCGTGATGGCTGGGGTGGTCGCAGGCCTCGCCGTCGTGGTGGTGATGGTGGTCGTGCGCGTGCGCCTGGTCGGCCAGGAAGTCCGGGTCGATGTCGAGCTTGGTGCTGAGGTTGAAGCCCTTGAGGTCGAAGATCTCGGCGATCGCGACCTCGCCGAAGTGCACCGAGCGCTGCGGCGCACGCGGGTTCATCTGGCGCAGCCGGTACTGCAGCGCGTCGAGCGCGGCGGCCGGCGCCAGGTCGGACTTGCTGATGAACAGCCGGTCGGCGAACCCGACCTGGCGGCGCGCCTCCTGGCGCGTGTTGAGCTGCTCGTCGGCGTGCACCGCGTCCACGAGCGTGAGCACCGAGTCGAGCAGGTAGCTCTCGGCGATCTCGTCGTCCATGAAGAAGGTCTGTGCCACCGGGCCGGGGTCGGCCAGGCCGGTGGTCTCGATGACGACGCGGTCGAAGGCGATCAGGCCCTTGCGGCGGCGTTCGGCCAGGTCCGACAGCGTCGAGCGCAGGTCCTCGCGGATCGTGCAGCAGACACAGCCGTTGCTCATCTGGATGATCTGTTCCTCGGTGTCGGCGACGAGGATGTCGTTGTCGATGTTCTCCTCGCCGAACTCGTTCTCGATGACGGCGATCTTCTGGCCGTGCGTTTCGGTCAGCACGCGCTTGAGCAGCGTCGTCTTGCCGCTGCCCAGGAAGCCCGTGAGGATGGTGGCCGGGATCAGTCCGTTGCTCATGGTGTCGGGGGGCTGGGGGAGAAAGAGGCCCTCCCACTTGAGGGCGGCAGACTGTCTTGCAAGCCCCCGGCCGTGTCAAGCGCGTGGGGTATTCTTCGCTACCCCCACTGCCGACACCCTCGTGTCCGAACCTCCTTCTTCCAAGTCCGCGCGCGGCGCGACGCCGCCGCCCGCGGACAAACGCTCCTTCTTCGAGCGCCTGGTCGAGTTCGTCTCGCCCGGCCCCGACAGCAAGGACGAGCTGATGAAGACCCTGGCCGACGCCGAGCAGCGCGAGCTGATCGAGCCCGAGTCCAGGCTGATGCTCGAAGGCGTGCTGCGCATGGCCGACCTGAGCGCCGGCGACGTGATGGTCGCCGCGCCGCGCATGGACCTGCTCGACATCGACGCGAGCTACGACGCGCTCCTCTCGGCCGTCATCGCGGCCGGGCACTCGCGGTTCCCGGTCTACGAGGACAAACGCGAGAACGTCATCGGCATCCTGCTGGCCAAGGACCTGCTGAAGCTGCAGCGTGCGCCCGAGCTGAACCTGCGCACGCTGCTGCGCCCGGCGGTCTTCGTGCCCGAGAGCAAGCGCCTGAACGAGCTGCTGCGCGACTTCCGCTCCAACCGCAACCACCTCGCGATCGTCATCGACGAGTTCGGCAACACCGCCGGGCTGATCACGATCGAGGACGTGCTCGAGGAGATCGTCGGCGAGATCGAGGACGAGTTCGACGATCGCGACGACGGCCGCGGCGACGCCGGCATCTACACGCTGGCCGACGGCTCGCAGCGCGTCGCCGGCGACGTCGAGATCGAGGCCGTCAACCGCGCCTTCGCCGTCGAGCTGCCGACCGCCGACTTCGACACCATCGGCGGCCTCGTCGCGCAGGAGTTCGGCCGCGTGCCGCGGCGCGGCGAGTCGCTGGAGATCGGCGGCCTGCGCTTCACGGTGATGCTGACGCGGGGCGGCGCCGTGCGCTGGTTCCGCGTCTGGCGCATCGGCGCGTCCGGCGAACCGCGCGCATGACGCGCGTCGCGGCCGTGAACGCCGCCCGCGAGGGGCGGCGATGACCCGGATCATGTTCACGACGGCGCGGCCGGCCGCCCGCGGGCGCTGGTCGCTGCCGCTGGTGATGGCCGCGCTCGGCGCGCTGCAGACGCTGGCCTTCGTGCAGACCACGGCCTGGCCGCTGGCCGTGGTGTCGACGGCGCTGCTGGCGCTGGCCTGCGGACGTGCCGCGCCGGCGCGTGCCGCGCTGCTGGGCTGGGCCTACGGCTTCGGCTGGCTGGCGGCGGGCACCTGGTGGCTGTACGTCAGCATGCAGCGCTACGGCGGCCTGCCGGCGCCGCTGGCGGCGGCCGGCGTCGCCGCGCTGGCCGCGGCACTGTCTCTTTATCTGGCGGCGGCGATGGCCGCTTTCGCCCGCTGGCGGCGCGGCTGCGCCGCGCCCGACGCGGCGCTGTTCGCGGCGCTGTGGCTGCTGGCCGAACTGGCGCGCGGCGTGCTGTTCACCGGCTTCCCCTGGGTCGCCTCGGGCTACGCCCTGGTCGACGCGCCGCTGGCGGCGCTGGCGCCTTGGGTTGGCGTCTACGGCCTCGGGGCGCTGCTGGCCTTGGCCGCCGGGCTGCTGGCGCATGCCGCGGCGGCGCGGCGAGGGCGCGTCGCGCCGGTGCTCGCGGCGCTGGCGCTGCTCGGCCTGCCGGGGCTGGCGGCGCTGCAGCGTTTCGACGCGCCGGCCGGCGCGCTGGCGGTGACGCTGGTGCAGACCAACGTCGCGCAGGACGAGAAGTTCGCCGTCGAGCGCATGCCCGAGGCCATGGCCTGGCTGGAGCAGGCGCTGGACGGCGCGCGCGGCCAGCTCGTCGTCGCGCCCGAGACCGCGGTGCCGCTGCTGCCGTTCCAGCTGGCCGAGTTCGCGCCCGGCTACTGGGAGCGGCTGGCCGCGCGTTTCGCCGCGCCCGGGCGCGCGGCGCTGGTCGGCGTGCCGCTGGGCGACTTCGAGCGCGGCTACACGAATTCGGTCGCCGGGCTGTCCGACGGCGAGCGCTACCGCTACGACAAGCACCACCTCGTGCCCTTCGGCGAGTTCGTGCCGACAGGTTTTCGCTGGTTCACCGAGGCGATGAACATCCCGCTGGGCGACTTCGACCGCGGCGTCGTCGACCCGCCGTCGTTCGCCGTGCTCGGTCAGCGCATCGGTCCCAACATCTGTTACGAGGATCTGTTCGGCGAGGAGCTGGCGCGGCGTTTCGCCGACCCGGCGGCCTCGCCGACGATCTTCGCCAACGTCTCGAACATCGCCTGGTTCGGCGACACGGTGGCGCTGCCGCAGCACCTGAACATCTCCCGCCTGCGCGCGCTGGAGTTCCAGCGGCCGATGATCCGCGCCACCAACACCGGCATGACGGTGGTCATCGACGCCCGCGGCGTGGTGACGGCGCAGCTCGCGCCCGGCACGCGCGGCGTGCTCGAAGCCGAGGTCGAGGGCCGCAGCGGCGTCACGCCGTTCGCCTGGTGGGCGGCGCGTTTCGGGCTGTGGCCGCTGGCGGGGCTGGCGGCGCTGGTCGTGATGCTGTCGGCGGGGTGGGGGCGGCGGGCTGCGTAAACTTCCGGGTTTTCCGTACGCGCCCGCCGTCATGCTCACCTTCCAGCAGATCATCCTCAAGCTGCAGTCCTACTGGGACGCCCAGGGCTGCGCCCTGCTGCAGCCCTACGACATGGAAGTCGGCGCCGGCACCAGCCACACCGCGACCTTTCTGCGTTCGATCGGCCCGGAACCCTGGAAGGCGGCCTACGTGCAGCCCAGCCGCCGCCCCAAGGACGGCCGCTACGGCGAGAACCCGAACCGCCTGCAGCACTATTACCAATATCAGGTGGTGCTCAAGCCCGCGCCGGCCAACATCCTCGACCTCTACCTCGGTTCGCTCGAAGCGCTGGGCTTCGACCTGAAGGCCAACGACGTGCGTTTCGTCGAGGACGACTGGGAGAACCCGACGCTGGGCTGCTGGGGCCTGGGCTGGGAGGTGTGGCTCAACGGCATGGAGGTGACGCAGTTCACCTACTTCCAGCAGGTCGGCGGCATCGACTGCAAGCCGATCACCGGCGAGATCACCTACGGCCTGGAGCGCCTGGCGATGTATCTGCAGGGCGTGGACAAGGTCTACGACCTGCAGTGGACCGACACGCTGAAGTACGGCGACGTCTACCACCAGAACGAGGTCGAGCAGAGCACCTACAACTTCGAGCACAGCGACGTCGAGTTCCTGCTCACCGCCTTCGCCGCGCACGAGAAGCAGTCCAAGTACCTGATGGAGCAGCAACTGGCGCTGCCGGCCTACGAGCAGCTGCTGAAGGCCGGCCACACCTTCAACCTGCTGGACGCACGCGGCGCGATCAGCGTCACCGAACGTGCCGGCTACATCGGCCGCATCCGCAACCTGGCGCGCGCCGTCGCCCAGAGCTACCTCGACAGCCGCGCCCGCCTGGGCTTCCCGCTCGCGCCGCGCGAGTGGGCCGACGAAGTCGCCGCGCAACTCGCGAAGAAGGCGGCCTGACACCATGACCGACAAGAAGAACCTGCTCGTCGAACTCTTCGTCGAGGAACTGCCGCCCAAGGCGCTGAAGAAGCTGGGCGAGGCCTTCGCCGCCGTGCTGGCCGACGGCCTGCGCGCCCAGCAGCTCGCCGCGGCCGACGCCGCTGTCACCGCCTACGCCTCGCCGCGCCGCCTGGCGGTGCAGGTCGCCGGCGTCGCCGCCAAGGCGCCTGACCAGGCCGTCAGCACCAAGCTGATGCCGGTGGCCGTGGCGCTGGCCGCCGACGGCAGCGCCTCGCCGGCGCTGCTGAAGAAGCTGGCCGCGCTGGGCCACGGCGCCGAGGTCGTGGCGCAGCTCAAGCGCCAGGGCGAAGGCAAGAACGAGGCGCTGTACCTGGACAGCATCCAACCCGGCGCGACGCTGGCCGAGGGCCTGCAGAAGGCGCTGGCCGAAGCCGTCGCCAAGCTGCCGATCCCCAAGGTGATGAAGTACCAGCTCGCCGACGGCTGGACCAGCGTCGACTTCGTGCGCCCGGCGCACGGCCTGATCGCGCTGCACGGCTCGCAAGTCGTGCCGGTCGGCGTGCTCGGCCTGCAGGCCGGCCGCACGACGCACGGCCACCGCTTCGAGGCGGCGACGCCGACCGTCGAGATCCACGACGCCGACCGCTACGCCGCGCAGCTGCGCGACGAAGGCGCCGTCATCGCCAGCTTCGCCGAACGCCGCGCCGAGATCGTGCGCCAGCTGAACGAGGCCGCCGCGAAGGAAGGCCTCAAGCCGATCGACGACGACGCGCTGCTCGACGAGGTGACGGCGCTGGTCGAACGCCCGAACGTGCTGCTGGCGCGTTTCGAGCCCGAGTTCCTGGCCGTGCCGCAGGAGTGCCTGATCCTGACGATGAAGGCCAACCAGAAGTACTTCCCGCTGCTCGACGCCCAGGGCCGGCTGACCGAACGGTTCCTCGTCGTCAGCAACATCCGCCCGGCCGATGCCAGCCGCGTCGTCGGCGGCAACGAGCGTGTCGTGCGCCCGCGCCTGGCCGACGCCAAGTTCTTCTTCGACCAGGACCGCAAGAAGACGCTCGAGTCGCGCATCCCGGCGCTGGCCAAGGTCGTCTACCACGGCAAGCTGGGCAGCCAGGGCGAACGCGTCGAGCGTGTGCGGGCGATCGCGCGCCACATCGGCGAGCAGCTCGGCGGCGCCGCGCTGGCGGCCCAGGCCGACCGCGCCGCGCTGCTGGCCAAGGCCGACCTGCTGACCGACATGGTCGGCGAGTTCCCCGAGCTGCAGGGCGTGATGGGTGGCTACTACGCGCGCCACGACGGCGAGACCGAAGCCGTCGCGCTGGCCGTCGAGGACCACTACCGCCCGCGTTTTGCCGGCGACGCGCTGCCGCGCACCGACGCCGGCCTGGCCGGCATCACGGTCGCGCTGGCCGACAAGCTGGAGACGCTGGCCGGTCTCTTCGGCATCGGCCAGTTGCCCACCGGCGACAAGGACCCGTTCGCGCTGCGCCGCCACGCGCTGGGCGTGATCCGCATGCTGGTCGAGAAGGCGCTGCCGCTGTCGGTACCGGCGCTGGTGTCGGCCGCCTTCGCCGCCTTCCCGGCCGGGCACGGCCAGGCCCAGGCCGAGGTGCTGCGTTTCCTCGACGAGCGCCTGGTCGGCTGGCTGCGTGAACAGGGTTACAGCGCGCACGAGGTCGACGCCGTCGTCGCCTTGCGCACCGAACGCTGGGCCGAGCTGCCGCAGCGTCTGGCCGCGGTGCGCGCCTTCGCCGCGCTGCCCGAGGCGCCGGCGCTGGCCGCCGCCAACAAGCGGGTCGGCAACATCCTGAAGAAGGCTGACGACGTACCTACTGGCCTGAGTGCGCTGGCGCAGTTGCACGACGCTGGCAAGGCTTCGCCGGAGTTCCAGGTGGCACAGGCACTGCTGGTCGAGCCGGCCGAAGCCGCGCTGTTCGACGCGCTGGGCCGTGTCGCGCCGCAGGCCGACGAAGCCTTCGCCCGCGCCGACTACACCGCCTCGCTGCAGGCGCTGGCGGCGCTGAAGGCGCCGGTCGACGCCTTCTTCGACGCCGTGATGGTCAACGCCGAGGACCCGGCGCTGCGCCGCAACCGCCTGGCGCTGCTGGCCACGCTGCACGCCGCGATGAACCGCGTCGCCGACCTCTCGCGGTTGGCCGCCTGACGAGGAGACAGCCATGCCTGCGCCGTCGCTCAAGCTCGTGATCCTGGGCCGCGACGGCATCCTCAACGAGTACCGCGAGGATCACGTCAAGGGGCCCGAGGAATGGGTCACGATCAAGGGCTCGCTGGAGGCCGTTGCGCGGCTGAACCACGCCGGCTGGCACGTCGTGCTGGCCACCAACCAGGCCGGCATCGGCCGCGGCATGATCGACATGGTCTCGGTCAACGCCGTGCACGCCCACATGCAGCGCCAGCTCGCGGCGCTGGGCGGGCGCTTCGACGCGGTGTTCTTCTGCCCGCACACGCCCGAGGAGCAGTGCGACTGCCGCAAGCCGCTGCCGGGTTTGCTGCTGGAGGTCGGCCGGCGCTACGGCGTCGACCTGAAGAGCGTGCCGATGGCCGGCGACACGGTGCGTGACCTCGTCGCCGCGCGCGCCGCCGGCTGCGAGCCGCACCTGATCCTCTCCGGCCGCGCCGCCGCGCTCGACGACGAGCAGCTGCACCACACGCTGCACCAGGTGCCGGGCGCGCGCGCCCACGCCAGCCTGTCGGCCTTCGTCGACTACGTGCTGCAGCGCGACCGCAGCCAGCCGCAGGAGGCCGCCGCGGGAGACCGCAGCTGATGCGCGCCGGCGGGCTGGCGCGCTCGGCGCTGTACTGGGCCTGGCTGACGCTGACCGTCGCGCCCTGGGCGACGGTGCTGCTGCTGGCCTCGCTGGTCGCGCCCAAACGCGTCTGCTACCGCATCTGCGTCGGCTGGGTGACGCTGGCGATCCGCAGCGCGCGTGTCATCTGCGGTGTCGCCTGGCGCGTGCACGGCATCGAGAACGTGCCGACACGCGCCGACCGCTACTCGGCCGTCGTGCTCGCCGCCAAGCACCAGTCGACCTGGGAGACCTTCGCGCTGCCGATGCTGATGCCGCATCCGATCGCCTACGTCTTCAAGCGTGAGCTGCTGTGGGTGCCGTTCTTCGGCTGGGCGCTGGCGCGTCTGGACATGATCCACATCGACCGCTCGCGCCGCGCCGAGGCCTGGAACAAGGTGGCCAAACAGGGCCGGCGCCTGTTCGACCTGGGCAACTGGGTGATCATGTTCCCCGAGGGCACACGCACGCGGCGTGGCACCCAGGGCGCCTACAAGACCGGCGCCGCGCGCCTGGCCATCACTGCCGGCGTGCCCATCGTGCCGATCGCCGTGGCCGCCGGCCGCTGCTGGCCGGCCCGGAGCATGCTGCTGCGGCCCGGTCTGGTCGAGGTCTCGATCGGCGCGCCCATCGATTCCGCCGGCCGCCAGCCCGACGAGCTGATGCGCGAGGTCGAAGCCTGGATCGAGGCCGAGATGCGCCGCCTGGACCCCGAGGCCTACACGCCGAAACCCGCCGCCCAGCCGGCCCAGGGTTTGGACCGCGGCGACGCGTAGTCGCCGGTCTTCGGCGTCTTCAGCCCCAGCGCCGCCAGCGCCTCGGCGAACTTGACCGCGGCGGCGACGCCGTCGACGACCGGCACGCCCAGCCGCGCCTGCAGCGTGGCGGCCAGCCCGGCCATGCCGGCGCAGCCCAGCACGACGGCCTCGCTGCGGTCGGCCGCCAGCGCGCGCCTTGCGGCGGCTTCCAGCGTGTCGACCAGCGCCTCGCCGGCCGCCTCCAGGTCCAGCACCGGGATGTCGGTGCCGTGGATGCCGCGGCAGACGCGCTCGAAGCCGTAGCGCTGCACCAGGCGCTCGGCGATGACGCAGGTGCGTGTCATCGTCGTCACGACCGAGAAGCCGGTGGCCAGCATCGCCGCGGCGTGGAAGGCGGCCTCGGCGACGCCCAGCACCGGGCCGGCCAGCACCTCGCGCGCGGCGTCGACACCCGGGTCGCCGAAGCAGGCGATGACGGTGGCGTCGAAGCCTTCGCCGGCCGCCAGCCGCGCCTGCTCGGCGACGCCGGCGGCGCCGAAGGCGTCGTCGAAATGGCCCTCGATCGACGCCGGGCCGAAGCTCGGCTGGCGCGCGACGATCTCGGTGCCGGGCGCGGCGACCTCGCGCGCCGCGGCGGCGATCGCCGCCGTCATCGCGGCCGAGGTGTTGGGGTTCAGCAGCAGCAGTCTCATCGTCCGCCTTCCGTCCATCGCGGTGCAGTTTGCATACAAAGTGGCCGGGCTGGTGCGTGTTTCACCGGGCTGGTGAGCACGCGCTTGGTGCCCGACTGTCGACAAAACCCCTTCTGCAAGGGGCGGGCCCGGGCCCCGGCTTCTGGCACGCTCGTTGCGTTCGGCCGGCGTCGATGAGTACCCGCACCGACCTGGAACTCGCAGCGCTCGCCAAGCACTACGGCGACGCGGTCGCCGTGGCCGGCATCGAGCTGAAGATCGCCGGCGGCAGCTACTGCTGCCTGCTCGGGCCCTCGGGCTGCGGCAAGACCTCGACGCTGCGCATGATCGCCGGCCACGAGACGCCGACCTCGGGCCACGTCATCGTCGCCGGCCGCGAGGTCACGCACCTGTCGCCGGCCGAACGCGGCACGGCGATGATGTTCCAGAGCTACGCGCTGTTCCCGCACCTGACGGTGCTCGACAACGTCGCCTTCAGCGCGAAGATGAAAGGCGTCGCACGCGCGGAACGCGAGGCAAGGGCGCGTGAACTGCTGGAGCTGGTGGCGATGACGCCGTACGCGGCGCGCCTGCCGGCGGCGCTGTCGGGCGGCCAGCAGCAGCGTGTGGCGCTGGCGCGCGCGCTGATGATGCGTCCGCGCGTGCTGCTGCTCGACGAGCCGCTGTCGGCGCTGGACCCCTTCCTGCGCCTGAAGATGCGCGCCGAGCTCAAGCGCTGGCACCAGGAGCTGGGCATGAGCTTCGTGCACGTCACGCACTCGCAGGAAGAGGCGATGGCGCTGGCCGACCTGGTCGTCGTGATGAACCACGGCCGCATCGAGCAGGCCGGCAGCGCGCGCGAGGTCTTCGAGCGCCCGCGCACCGAATTCGTCGCGCGTTTCATCGGCGCGCACAACGTCATCGAGACGCCGGCCGGCAAGGTGGCGGTGCGCAGCGACCGCGTGCGCCTGGGTTTCGACGGCGACGGCGTGCCGGTCACGGTGCAGGCGATCGAATACCAGGGCGCGCAGGTGCAGGTGCACGTGCAGGCCCTGGGCGACACCGCTGACGTCGCAGACGCCGCTGACGACGAGGCGCCGGTCCACACCTGGACCGCGGCGCTGTCCGATGCCGATTTCCACGCGCGCCCGTTCGAGCCCGGGCAGCGACTGGCCATGCGCTGGCCCGAAGCCGAAGCGCACCCGCTCGAAGCCTGACATCACCTCACCCCCAGGAGCACCCTCGATGAGCGATCAACCACGTGCGGCCGGCACCTCGCGCCGCCAGGTCCTGAAGATGGCCGGCGCCGCCGGCGTCGGCCTGGCCGGTTTCCCCTACGTGCACGCGCAGGAGAAGATCACGCTGCGCTACCTCGGCACCGCGGTCAACCAGGACCGCCGCATCGCCGAGAAGTTCGAGGCCGACACCGGCATCAAGATCCAGTACATCGCGGTGACCACCGACGACGTCACCAAGCGCGCGGTGACGGCGCCGAACTCGTTCGACCTGATCGACACCGAGTACTTCAGCCTGAAGAAGATCCTGCCGACCGGCAACCTGCTGGGCATCGACACCAGGCGCATCAAGAACGCCGACAAGATCACGACGCTCTTCACCCAGGGCACGGTCGGCGGCAGGAAGGTCGGCGACCAGGGCACGGCGCCGAAGAAGGTGATGTACCTGGACAAGCCCGACGCGAAGACCTTCTCCGCCGCGCCGACCCCGTACATGACGCTGATCCCGACGGTCTACAACGCCGACACGCTGGGCATCCGCCCCGACCTGATCAAGCGCCCGATCGAGAGCTGGAAGGAACTGCTGAACCCCGAGTTCAAGGGCAAGGCGGCGATCCTCAACATCCCGTCGATCGGGATCATGGACGCGGCGATGGTCGTCGAGGCGATGGGCCTCTACCAGTACCCCGACAAGGGGAACATGACCAAGAAGGAGATCGACCTCACGATCAAGACGCTGATCGAAGCCAAGCGCGCCGGCCAGTTCCGCGCGCTGTGGAAGGACTTCAACGAGAGCGTCAACCTGATGGCCTCGGGCGAGGTCGTGATCCAGTCGATGTGGTCGCCGGCGGTGACCGCGGTGCGCACCAAGGGCATCCCCTGCGTGTTCCAGCCGCTGAAGGAAGGCTACCGCGCCTGGGCCGCCGGCTTCGGCATCCCGCGCACGCTGAATGGCCGCAAGGCCGACGCGGCCTACGAGTTCATCAACTGGTTCCTCGACGGCTGGGCCGGCGCCTACCTCAACCGCCAGGGCTACTACAGCGCCGTGCTCGACACCGCCAAGGCCAAGATGGAAGCCTACGAGTGGGCCTACTGGATGGAAGGCAAGCCCGCCGCCAAGGACATCAAGAGCCCCACCGGCGACCTGCTGGCCAAGGCCGGCAGCGTGCGCGACGGCGGCAGCTATGAGGCGCGCATGGGCGGCATCGCGTGCTGGAACTCGATCATGGACGAGAACCAGTACATGGTGCAGAAGTGGAACGAGTTCGTCGCGGCTTGACGCCCCCCCCCGAAGCGCCTTCGGCGCTCCCCCCCAGGGGGGCGGCGCCAGCGGCCTGGCAGAGCCAGTTCCGCGGCGCCAGCTTGGTCGCGCGGCGGACCGCGCTGCTCAGCTGGCTTCAGGCGCTGCCGCTGGCGGCGGTGTTCGCCGTCTTCTTTCTCATCCCGCTGGCGCTGATCGTCACCGTCAGCTTCTGGCAGGCGACCGACTACGAGCTGATCCCGGCGTTCACGCCGCAGGCCTATCTGGACCTGTTCTCCGGCTGCGGCGGCGGTGCCGACGATCTCTGCGTCACGCTGAGCACCTACGGCTCGACGCTGAGGTTCGCGCTGCTGACCTGGGTGATCACCGGCGTCGTCGGCTTCACGGTCGCCTATTTCCTCGCGTTTCACGTGCGCTCGACGCTGGTGCAGACGCTGCTCTTCATCGTCTGCACCGTGCCGTTCTGGACCAGCAACGTGATCCGCATGATCTCGTGGATCCCGCTGCTGGGCCGCAACGGCCTGGTCAACGACGCGCTGCTCGGCATCGGCCTCGTCGACCAGCCGGTCGAGTGGCTGCTGTACTCCGACTTCTCGGTCGTGCTGGCCTTCGTGCACCTGTACACGATGTTCATGATCGTGCCGATCTTCAACTCGATGATGCGCATCGACCGCTCGCTGATCGAGGCCGCACGCGACGCCGGCGCGACGCCGTGGCAGACCGTGCGCCACGTCGTGCTGCCGCTCAGCAAGACCGGCATCCTGATCGGCTCGATCTTCGTCGTCGCGCTGGTGATGGGCGACTTCGTCACCGTCGGCGTGATGGGCGGCCAGCAGATCGCCTCGGTCGGCAAGACGATCCAGGTGCAGGCCAGCTACCTGCAGTTCCCGGCCGCGGCGGCCAATGCCGTCGTGCTGCTGGCGGTGGTGCTGATGATGATCGTCGCGCTGATGCGCCTCGTCGACCTGCGCAAGGAGCTCTAGATGGCCGCCGAACGCCGCCCGCGCCCCGCCAGCTTCTGGCTGCTCGCGCTGTTCTTCTGCGCCTTCGTGCTCTTCCTCTACGGCCCGATGTTCGCGATCTTCGTGCTCAGCTTCCAGGGGCCCGAAGGCGGGCTCACCTTCCCGCTGCGCGGTGTCTCGCTGCACTGGTTCCGCCAGCTCTGGGAGGGCATCGGCACGGTGGACATCGGCGCCGCCTTCCGGCGCTCGCTGGCGCTGGGAGCGGTCGTCATGGCGCTGACAGTGGCGCTGTCGCTCGCTGCCGGCCTGGCCTACCGCAAGCGCCTGCCTGGCGGCACGGCGCTTTTCTATATCGTCGTCGCCAGCCTGATCATGCCGTCCATCGTCGTCTCGCTGGGCATCGGCTTGATGTTCCGGCTGCTCGACGGCGTGCTGCGCGGCTGGCTGGAGGCGCACGCGCCCTCGCTGGCCGAGAACTTCGTCAGCACGCTGGGGCTGTTCAGCTCGGGGCTGGGCGCACAACTCACCTGGACCCTGCCTTTCGGCCTTCTGATCATGTTTGCCGTCTTCAACCGCTTCAACCCGGCCTACGAGGAAGCCGCACGCGACCTCGGCGCCAGCCCGCGCCAGAGCCTGCTGCACGTCGTGCTGCCGCTGATCGGCCCCAGCCTGGTCGGCATCGGCATGTTCGGCTTCACGCTGTCCTGGGACGAGATCGCACGCTCCTCGCAGGCGATGGGCGACCTCAACACCTTGCCGCTGGAACTGCAGGGCCTGACGACGACGGTGACGACGCCGGTCATCTACGCGCTGGGCACGGTGACGACGGTGGTCTCCTTCCTCGTCGTCGGCGCGACGCTGGCCGTGGTCTGGGCCTGGCGCCGGCGCGGAGGCGGCGCATGAAGACCGCCACGCCCGCGGCCGCGACGGCGACACAGCGCGTCTACGACACGATCCACGCGGCGATCGTCGAGCACCGGCTGGCGCCCGGCACGCGGCTGCGCGAGGTGGAGCTGGCGGAGGGATTCGGCGTCTCGCGCACCGTCGTGCGCCAGGCGCTGCACCGGCTGGGCCAGGACCAGGTCGTCGAACTGGAGCACAACCGCGGCGCGCGTGTGCCGCAGCCCACGCGCGAGCAGGCCGCGCAGGTGTTCGACGCGCGCCGCGTCGTCGAATGCGAGCTGGCGCGCCGCCTGGCCGGCAAGCTGAGCGCCGCGCAGCGCGCCGAACTCGACGCGCTGGTGCGCCAGGAAGCCGAGGCCGAGGCGCGCGGCGACGCGCCGGCGGCGATCCGGCTGTCGGGCGAGTTCCACCGCGCGCTGGCTCGTTTCGCCGGCAACCCGGTCTTCGTGCGCCTGCTCGACGAACTGCTGCCGACGACCTCGCTGCTGATCGCGCTGTACCAGGGCGGCAGTGCACGCACCTGCGCCGCGCACACCCACACCGGGCTGCTGACGGCGCTGGCCGGCGCCGGCAGCGGCGCGGCCGGCGAGATGCGCCGCCACCTGTCGGAGATCGAGCGCTCGCTGAGCGTCGGCGAAGCCGTTCCACCGACGCCGCTGCGCGACCTGTTCGCCCCCTATCGCGAGACCTGAAGCGGCTTTCCTAGAATCGGGACATGCCGCCCGTGCCCGACGCCGCGTCCGCGAGCCAGCTCTCTTTGTTCGACGCGCCGCCTGAGCCCACCTCGCCGCCTCCGGCCGCGCGTGCGGCGGCGCCGTCGCCGGTCGGTTTCCTGCATCCACGCGCGCAGCGCGAGATCCGGCTCGGCGAACACCTCGTCGGCTACGAGCTGCGCCGTGCGCGCCGGCGCAGCATCGGCTTCGTCGTCGGCGCCGAGGGCCTGAGCGTCAGCGCGCCGCGCTGGGTGGCGGCGGCCGACATCGACACCGCGCTGCGCGCCAAGGCCGACTGGATCCTGCGCAAGCTGCACGAGCAGCGTGAACGCGGCCGCCGCCTGGCTGCGGCCCGCGTGGACTGGCGCGACGGCGCGACGATTCCCTTCCTCGGCCGCGAGCTCGTGCTGCGCCTGGACCCGATGGCCAGCGGCGCGGTGCTCGACGCCGACAGCGGCACGCTGCGCCTGGGCCTGCCGCAGGGCGCGACACGCGAGCAATGGCGCGACGCGGTGCAGAGCTGGCTGCAGCGCCAGGCGCGCCGCATCTTCGAGGAGCGCATCGCGCGCTTTGCGCCGCAGCTCGGCGTCAGGGTCGGCCGGCTGACGCTGAGTTCGGCTGCCACGCGCTGGGGCAGCGCCAGTGCCGACGGTTCGATCCGCCTGAACTGGCGCCTGGTGCACTTCGCGTTGCCGGTCGTCGACTACGTCGTCACCCACGAGCTGGCCCACCTGCGCGAGATGAACCACAGCGCGGCCTTCTGGGGTGTCGTGCGTTCGGTCATGCCCGACTACGAGCAGGCGCGCGGCGCGCTGCGTCACGAGGTGCTGCCGGTCTTCGACTGAATCGGCCTGATTGACTCGTGTCAAGCTGGAAGGCTGCAACCTGCAAAGGTTTGGGGGCGGATTCCGTTCACCGGTGTATGGGCGGCGGAGATGTCTTGCGTCACACTTTGGAACAACGCTGTCATCACCGTCGGCGCAGGGAACGGTTCAATGAAACCGGCGAGTGGCGGCGGATCCTGCAAGGGGTCCGCTGCCCGCTCGACTACCCCGACCCGCGTGCGTCCGCCGCCGCCTCCTCCTCGCCTTTGTGTTCGTGTGCCGCCTCCGGGCCGGCCCCAGGGCTCGTTCGCCTGCCGCGGCTTACAGTCGGGCGTTCCGCTTTACGTTGACGTCAACGTCACTCGCCCATGGATACGACGCGCGCCGGCAGCCGCACCTACACCATCACCGAACTCGCGCACGAGTTCGACGTCACGCCGCGTGCGATCCGCTTCTACGAGGACGTCGGCCTGCTGACGCCCGGGCGCCAGGGCCGCCAGCGCGTCTACGCGGCGCGCGACCGCACGCGGCTCAAGCTCACGCTGCGCGGCAAGCGCCTGGGTTTCTCGCTGCAGGAGATCAAGCAGCTCGTCGACATGTACGACTCGCCGTCGGACACGGCGCAGCAGCTCGAGGCCTTCCTCGGCACGCTGGCCGCGCACCGGCGCCAGCTCGAGCAGCAGCGCGAGGACCTGGAAGTCACGCTGGCCGAGATCGTGCAGCACGAGCAACGCTGCCGCACGCTGCTGGCGGCCGCGGCGCCGGCGCCACGAGCTCGGGTCAGCCCCCGTTGAGCCGGGCCGCCGGGCCGGGTAGATTGACGTTTACGTAAACGTCAACATCAACGAGCCGCCGGCATCGACTGGCTGCCGCACCTGGAGACAAGCATGAGCCTGCCCGGCCTGGATTTCATGCTCGGCGACGACATCGAGGCGCTGCGCGACGCGGTGCGCGCCTTCGCCGTCGCCGAGATCGCCCCGCGCGCCGCCGAGATCGACCGCAGCGACCGTTTCCCGATGGACCTGTGGCGCAAGATGGGCGAGCTGGGCGTGCTCGGCATCACCGCGCCCGAGGACTACGGCGGCGCCGGCCTCGGCTACCTCGCGCACATGGTCGCGATGGAGGAGATCTCGCGCGCCAGCGCCTCGGTGGGCCTGAGCTACGGTGCGCACAGCAACCTGTGCGTCAACCAGATCCGCCGCAACGGCAGCGAGGCCCAGCGGCAGCGTTACCTGCCCAGGCTGATCAGCGGCGAGCACGTCGGCGCGCTGGCGATGAGCGAACCCGGCGCCGGCAGCGACGTGCTGGCGATGAAGCTGCGCGCCGTCGAGCGCGGCGGCGTCTACGTGCTCAACGGCAGCAAGATGTGGATCACCAACGGCCCCGACGCCGACACGCTGGTGGTCTACGCCAAGACCGAGCCCGAGCTCGGCGGCCGCGGCGTCACCGCCTTCATCGTCGAGAAGGGCATGAAGGGTTTCTCGGTGGCGCAGAAGCTCGACAAGCTGGGCATGCGCGGCAGCCACACCGGCGAGCTCGTCTTCCAGGACGTCGAGGTGCCGGCCGAGAACGTGCTCGGCGAGCTCAACGGCGGCACCCGGGTGCTGATGAGCGGGCTGGACTACGAGCGTGCGGTGCTCGCCGCCGGGCCGATCGGCATCATGCAGGCGGTGATGGACGCCGTCGTGCCCTACGTGCACGAACGCCGGCAGTTCGGCCAGAGCATCGGCGAGTTCCAGCTCATCCAGGCCAAGCTGGCCGACATGTACACCGTGCTGCAGGCCGGGCGCTCGTTCTGCTACACGATCGGCAAGAACCTCGACGCGCTGGGCGCGGGCCACGTGCGCCGGGTGCGCAAGGACTGCGCCAGCGTCATCCTGTGGTGCGCCGAGAAGGCCACCTGGATGGCCGGCGAGGGCATCCAGATCTTCGGCGGCAACGGCTACATCAACGACTACCCGCTGGGCCGGCTGTGGCGCGACGCCAAGCTCTACGAGATCGGCGCCGGCACCTCGGAGATCCGGCGCATGCTGATCGGCCGCGAGCTGTTCGCCGAGACGGCCTGAGGGCTGGGGGAAACACGGGCTGCGTAAACTCGCCTGCATCCCACCCGACGACTGCCGCCATGAGCCAGAAGCTGTCCGACCTCTTCGCCAACAACCGCGCCTGGGCGACCGAGATCGAGGGCCGCCAGCCCGGTTTTTTCACCAAGCTGCTGCACCAGCAGACACCGCAGTACCTGTGGATCGGCTGCGCCGACAGCCGCGTGCCGGCCAACGAGCTGGTCGGCCTGCTGCCGGGCGACCTGTTCGTGCACCGCAACGTCGCCAACGTCGTCGTGCCGACCGACCTGAACTGCCTGTCGGTGCTGCAGTACGCGGTCGACCAGCTGCGCGTGCGCCACATCATGGTCGTCGGCCACTCGCGCTGCGGCGGCGTGATGGCCGCGCTCGGCAACCTGCGTGTCGGCCTGGTCGACAACTGGCTGCGCCACGTGCAGGACGTGCGCGACCGCCACCGCGGCTTCCTCGACGGGCTCAGCGCCGACCGGCGCGTCGACGCGCTGTGCGAGCTCAACGTGCTCGAGCAGGCGCGCAACGTCTGCCGCACGACGATCGTCGAGGACGCCTGGGCGCGCGGCCAGGAGGTCGTCGTGCATGGCTGGGTCTACGGCCTGCACAACGGGCTGCTGGAGGACCTGTCGATCACGGCCTCGGGACCCGACGGCGTCGAGCCGGCCTACGAGTCGGCGCTGGCGGCGCTGCACCGGCGTTTCCAGGACGGCTGATGTTCCCGCGCCATCTCGGGGACGGCCGCGCGTACGAGATCGCGCGCGCGATGCTGGAGGGCTTCAACCGCCACTACCGCCTGTTCCGCGAGACCAGCGCCGCCGCCAAGCAGCGTTTCGAGCGCGCCGACTGGCACGGCCAGCAGCGCGCGCAGCGCGAGCGCATCGAGTACTACGACCTGCGCGTCGCCGAGACGGTGCAGCGCCTGCGCGGCGAGTTCCACGTCGCCGAGCTGTCGATGAACACCTGGCAGCAGGTCAAGCTGCACTACATCGGCCTGCTGACCGACCACCGCCAGCCCGAGCTGGCCGAGACCTTCTTCAACTCGGTGACCGCCAAGCTGCTGCACCGCAGCTACTTCAACAACGACTTCATCTTCGTGCGTCCGGCGATCAGCACCGAGTACCTGGAGAGCGACGAGCCCGGCACGCGCCCGACCTACCGCGCCTACTACCCGACGCACACCACGCTGGGCGAGACCTGGCACCGCATCGTGCACAACTTCCAGCTCGACGTGCCGTTCGAGGACCTGGACCGCGACGTCGAGAGCGTGCTGCAGGCGATGCTGTCGGAGCTGGGGGGCTTTCGCCCGCGCGCCAACTTCCAGATCCAGGTGCTGTCCAGCCTGTTCTACCGGAACAAGGGCGCCTACCTGGTGGGCCGCATCATCAACGGCTTCAACGAGACGCCGTTCGCGCTGCCCATCCTGCACGGCGAACGCGGCCTGGTCATCGACGCGGCGCTGTTCGGCGAGGACGACCTGCTGATGCTGTTCAGCTTCGCGCGCGCCTACTTCATGGTCGACATGGAGGTGCCGTCGGCCTGCGTGCAGTTCCTGCGCTCGATGATGCCGCACAAGGACCGCTCCGAGCTCTACAGCGCGCTGGGCCTGCAGAAGCAGGGCAAGAACATGTTCTACCGGGACTTCCTGGCCCACCTGCGCTACAGCAGCGACAGGTTCCGCATCGCCCCGGGCATCAAGGGCATGGTGATGCTGGTCTTCGACCTACCGTCCTTCCCGTACGTCTTCAAGGTCATCAAGGACGAGTACCCGCCGCAGAAGGAGACGACGCGCGAGCAGATCAAGGCCAAGTACCTGCTCGTCAAGCAGCACGACCGCGTCGGGCGCATGGCCGACACGCTGGAGTACAGCAGCGTCGCGTTCCCGCGCCATCGCTTCGAGGACGAGCTGGTGGCCGAGCTGCGCCGCTTCTGCGGCAGCCTGCTCGAGGAGGACGGCGACATGCTGATCATCCGCCACCTCTACATCGAGCGGCGCATGATCCCGCTGAACATCTTCCTGCAGGAGGCGCCGCCGGACCAGGTGGCGCATGCCGTCGTCGAGTACGGCAACGCGATCAAGGACCTGGTGGCCGCCAACATCTTCCCCGGCGACATGCTGTGGAAGAACTTCGGCGTCACGCGCCACGGCAAGGTGGTCTTCTACGACTACGACGAGATCGAGTACGTCACCGACTGCAACTTCCGCCGCGTGCCCGCGCCGCGCCACGAGGAGGACGAGATGTCGGGCGAGATCTGGTACTCGGTCGGCCCGAAGGACGTGTTCCCCGAGACCTTCGGCCCCTTCCTGCTCGGCAACCCGGTGGTGCGCGAGGTGTTCATGGCGCACCACGCCGACCTGCTCGACGCCGCGTTCTGGCAGACGCACAAGGAGCGCATCGCCGCCGGCCACGTGCACGACGTCTTCCCCTACGAGCCGTCCAAGCGGTTTTCGCTCGGCCGGCGCGACCTGCCACGACAACACCAGGAGACACGAGATGCCTGAATCCATCGTCATCGCCTCGGCCGCGCGCACGCCCATCGGCGGCCTGCTCGGCGACTTCGCCGCGCTGCAGGCCTGGGAGCTGGGCGCCGTCGCGGTCAAGGCCGCGGTCGAGCGTGCCGGCGTGCCCGGCGACGCCGTCGACGAGGTGCTGCTCGGCAACTGCCTGATGGCCGGCCAGGGCCAGGCGCCGGCACGCCAGGCGCTGCGTCGTGCCGGGCTGCCCGATTCGGCCGGCGCCGTCACGCTCAGCAAGATGTGCGGCTCGGGCATGCGCACGATGATGTTCGCGCACGACATGCTCGCCGCCGGCAGCGCCGAGGTGCTGGTCGCCGGCGGCATGGAGAGCATGACCAACGCGCCGCACCTCGTGTTCGCGCGCAAGGGCGTCAAGTACGGCGCCGCGCCGATGTACGACCACATGGCGCTCGACGGCCTCGAAGACGCCTACGAACGCGGCAAGGCCATGGGCGTGTTCGCCGAGCAGTGCGTCGCCAAGTACGGCTTCAGCCGCGAGGCCCAGGACGCCTTCGCCATCGCGTCGACCGAACGCTCGAAGAAGGCCAACGAGGACGGCAGCTTCGACTGGGAGATCGCCCCGGTGACGATCGCCGGCAAGGGCGGCGAGACCGTCGTGCGCCGCGACGAGCAGCCGTTCAAGGCGCGCCCGGACAAGATCCCGGGCCTGAAGCCGGCGTTCAAGAAGGACGGCACGATCACCGCCGCCAGCGCCTCCAGCATCTCCGACGGTGCCGCCGCGCTGGTGCTGATGCGCGAGTCGACCGCCGCGCGCCACGGCATCAAGCCGCTGGCGCGCATCGTCTCGCACGCCGTGCACGCCCAGGCGCCGGAGTGGTTCACCACGGCGCCGGTCGGCGCGATCGGCAAGGCGCTGACCAAGGCCGGCTGGAAGGCCGCCGACGTCGAGCTCTGGGAGGTCAACGAAGCCTTCGCCGCAGTGACGATGGCCGCGATGCACGAGTACCGGCTGGCGCCCGAGATCGTCAACGTGCACGGCGGCGCCTGCGCGCTGGGCCACCCGATCGGCGCCTCGGGCGCACGCATCGTCGTCACGCTGCTGGGCGCGCTGCGCCAGCGTGGCCAGCACCGCGGCGTCGCCGCGCTGTGCATCGGCGGCGGCGAAGCGACCGCGATGGCCATCGAACTCCTGTAAGCGACGGCTTCAGGAGCCCGTTGCGTGATGCGGTTGGTGATGCCGTGTTACGCAACCGGGCTTGGGCGCCGGCCGGCTTGCGGGCAGACTGAAGACCGTCCCCGGGCCTTCCGTCCGGGGCCTTCTCCAGGAGCCCCCGGGTCGATGAACCGCCTCGCCACGCTGCCCGCAACCGCCGATGCCGAGTCCGAGACCAGCCCGCTGATCGAGGTCGGCGAAGAGGCCCACGAGCGCCTGCGCTACACGCGCGACGAGATCGCCGACTTCGCGCGCCTGTCGGGCGACGCCAACCCGCTGCACCGCGACCGCGCCGCTGCCGAGCGCGCGCATTTCGGCGAAGTCATCGCCAGCGGCCAGCAGACCGTCTCGCGCCTGCTCGGGCTGCTGGCCTCGCGTTTCTCGCGGTCGGACGACGGTCTCGAGCGCGAACTGCTGCTGCTCAACGTCAACTTCGCCTTCAAGGCGCCGGTCTTCGCCGAGCAGGATCTGCACCTCGTCTGGCGCGTCACGCAGCTCGAGCCCTCGCGCCGCGGCGGTGTCATCGCGCACGCCGACGGCCGCGCCAGCGTCGCCGGCAAACCCTGCGTGATCGGCCGCGCGACGCTGCGCGTGCGTCCCGCCGGCAGCTGAGCCTGGACGCAGGACGCCGGAAGGCGTTCTGCGCCTGCCGAAGGCCCGAGCGCGATTGCACGCGCGAGGGCTGAGCCTGGACGCAGGACGCCGGAAGGCGTTCTGCGCCTGCCGAAGGCCCGAGCGCGATTGCACGCGCGAGGGCTGAGGTCTTCGCCCGCGCCGCCGCGCTACAGTGCGGCGCAATGACCGAAGAAGAGGCTCGCCGCGTCGTCCTGGTCCAGGCCACGGAGTCCGCAGGCGACTCGCCGCTGTGGACCGCCGAGGACCGCGCCTGGGCCACCCGGCTGGCGCAGCAGACGGTGGGCGCCGAGGCGCCGCCGGAGCGGTTCATCGTCGAACGCACGCGCCATGCGCTGGAACGCCTGCTGCCGCGCGACGCCGCGGCGCGGCGCTGGCTGGAGCGCGGCACGCGCCGCGGCGCGCTGGGCTTCGGCGTGCTGTTCGCCGCCTTGGTGCTGGGCGCCGCGGTCGACCACTTCGGCTCGATGCAGCGCATCGACCTGCTGGCGCCGCCGGTCTGGGCCGTCGTCGCCTGGAACCTCGTCGTCTACGTCGGCCTGCTGGTGCCGCGCCCGCTGGCCGGGCTGCGCGCGCTGCTGGCGCGGCGCTGGGCCGGAGACGGTGCCGGTGTCGGCGCGCTGTGGGCGCGGCAGGCGATGCCGCTGTCGCTGGCACGTGCGACGGCGCTGCTGCATGCCGCGGCGGCGGCGCTGGCGGCGGGCGTGATCGCCGGCCTGTACCTGCGTGGCCTGGTGCTGGACTACCGCGCCGGCTGGCAGAGCACCTTCCTCGAGCCCGGCGTGGTGCAGCCGCTGCTGCAGGCGCTGCTGGCGCCGGCCTCGTTGGTCACCGGCATCGCCGTGCCCGACGTCGCGCCGCTGCGGCTGCAGGCCGGCGCCGTGGCGGTGGCGCCGGCGGCCGACTGGATCCACCTCTACGCCGCGACGCTGGCGCTGGCCGTCGTCGTGCCGCGGCTGCTGCTGGCCGGCGTCGCCGCGCTGCGTGCCGCGGCGCTGTCGCGGCGCTTCCCGCTGCCTCTGGGCGAGCCGTACTTCGAGCGCCTGCGCCTGCACCAGCTCGGCGCCCGTGCCCAGGCCCAGGTGCTGCCTTACGCGGCCGGCCTCAGTGCTCAGGCGGCGCTGGGTCTGCGGGCCTTGCTGGCGGCCGTCTTCGGCGACGAGCTGCGGCTGCGCATCGGCCGCATCACCGCCTTCGGTGACGAGGACGCGGCGCGTGCGCTGCAACCCGAACCCGGCGACACGCTGCGCATCGCCGTCTTCGACCTGGGCGCCACGCCCGAGGCCGAGGCCCAGGGGCGTTTCGCCGCCGCGCTCGGCCGCGACCTGCCGCTGGTGCTGCTGGCCGACGAGTCGGCCTTCCGCCGCCGTTTCGGTGCCTACCCGGAACGCCTGGCGCAGCGCCGCGCCGCCTGGCAGGCGCTGGCCGACGCCCAGGGCCTGCCGCTGGTCTGCGCCGACCTGGAGGCCGGAGAACCGGCCGCCGCCGAAGCGGCGATCAAACGCGCGCTGGGCCGATGACCCGCCTGCGCCTGTCGCTGGTCTCGCACACCAACGTCGGCAAGACGACGCTGGCACGCACGCTGCTCGGCCGCGACATCGGCGAGGTGCGTGACGCGCCGCACGTCACCGAGTTCGCCGAGATGCACCCGCTGCTGCAGAGCCCGGCCGGCGACGTGCTCGAACTCTGGGACACGCCCGGCTTCGGCGACACCGTGCGCCTGGTCGGCCGGCTGCGGCGCGAAGGCAGCGCGCTGGGCTGGTTCCTCAGCGAGGTCTGGGACCGCTGGCGCGACCGCCCGTTCTGGGCCACGCAGCAGGCGCTGCGCCACGTGCGCGACACCAGCGACGTCGTGCTCTACCTCGTCAACGCCGCCGAGTCGCCCGAGGCCGCCGGCTACGTCGGCCCCGAGATGCAGCTGCTGGGCTGGATCGGCAAGCCGGTCGTCGTGCTGCTCAACCAGCTCGGCCCGCCGCGCGGCCCCGAGGCCGAGGCCGCCGACGTCGAGCGCTGGCGCCAGCGCCTGGCCGCCCAGGCGCCGGTGCGTGCGGTGCTGCCGATGGATGCCTTCGCACGCTGCTGGGTGCAGGAGGGCGTGCTGCTGCGCACGATCGCCGACGTGCTCGACGGCGAGGCGCGGGCCGCGGCGTCGCGCCTGGCCGCGGCCTGGGCGGCGACACGGCGCGCGACCTTCGACGCCGCGGTCGACGAACTCGCCGCCAGCCTGGCGCGAATCGCCTGCGCCCGCGCGCCGCTGGCCGACGGCGGCTGGCTCGCGCGCCGGCAGGACGCCGACGCCGCGCGCCGCGCACTGGCCGACATGCTGGACGCCGAAGTGCGCGCCAGCACCGGCCGGCTGCTCGTGCTGCACGGCCTGGACGGGCGCGCCGAGCGCGAGATCCTCGAGCGCGTCGCGGCCCAGGTGGAGCTGCATGCGCGTGTCGGCGAGGGCCGCGCGGCGCTGGTCGGCGGCGTGCTGAGCGGCGCGCTCGCCGGGCTCAAGGCCGACCTCGCCACCGGCGGCCTGACGCTGGGCGGCGGCATGCTCGCCGGCGGGCTGCTCGGCGCGCTGGGCGCCGCGGGCATCGCGCGCGGGCTCAACGTCGTGCGCGGCACCGACCGCGGCTTCGCCAGCTGGAGCGCCGAGGCGATGGCGCCGCTGGCCGAGGCGGCGCTGCTGCGTTACCTGGCCGTCGCCCACTTCGGCCGCGGCCGCGGCGAATGGGCCCAGGGCGAGGCGCCGCCGCACTGGCGCGCCGTCGTCGCCGAGGCGCTGGCCGCACAGGCGCCGCAGATCGACGCGCTGTGGGCCGCGCGCAGCACGCGCCACGACAACGCCGGCGACGCCCAGGCGCTGGCGCGTGCCTTGTGCACGCCGCTCGCGGCGGCCTTGCGTGCGGTGCTCGATAGGCTCTATCCGGGCGCCTGGGCCACTGTCGATAATCCGCCGCCATGAAGATCCTGATCCTCGGCGCCGGGCGCGTCGGGCAAAGCGTCGCCGCGAGTCTGCTGTCGGAGCGTAACGACATCACGATCATCGACACCGACCCCGCGCGGCTGCGCGAGCTGCAGGATCGTCTGGACCTGCGTGGCGTCGTCGGCAACGGGATCCAGCCCAGCGTGCTGCGCGAAGCCGGCATCGAGGACGCCGACATGCTGATCTCGTGCGCGCCGCTGGACGAGACCAACCTCGTCGCCTGCAAGGTCGCGCACGACGCCTTCAGCGTGCCGACCACGATCGCCCGGCTGCGCAGCCCCGAGTTCGTCGACGGCAGCACGCTGCTGGGCCGCGACGGCGGCTTCGCGGTCAACCAGGTGATCTGCCCGGAGCAGAGCGTCACCGCCTACATCCGCAAGCTCATCGAGTACCCCGAGGCGCTGCAGGTGCTGGAGTTCGCCGACGGGCTGGTGAGCCTGATCGCGGTGCGCGCCGGCCCCGGCGCGCCGCTGGTGCAGCACTGCCTGTCGGAGATCCCCGCACTGGCGCCCAGCGCGCCGATGCGCGTGGTCGCCGTCTACCGCGGCGACAAGGTCGTCGACCCGCTGGGCGGCGACACGCGCATCGAGCCCGGCGACGAGGTCTTCGTGCTTGCCGCCACCGCCGACATCCGCCGCGTGCTGCACGCGCTGGCGCCGCGCGTCGAGCCGGTGCGCCGGCTGATGATCGGTGGCGGGGGCAAGGTCGGGCTGCGGCTGGCGCGCGAGCTGCAGGCCACCTACCGCATCAAGCTGATCGAACGCGGCCGCACGCGCTGCGAGTACCTGGCCACCGAGCTGCCGGCGCCCGTGCTGGTGCTCGAGGGCGACGTCACCGACGAGGATCTGCTCGAAAGCGAAGGCGTGCGCGACATGGACCTGTTCCTCGCGCTGACCGACGACGACGAGGACAACATCATGGCCTGCCTGCTGGCCAAGCGGCTGGGCGCGCGGCGCGTGTTCTCGCTGATCAACCGCCAGGCCTACGCCGACCTCGTTCAGGGCGGGCAGATCGACATCGCGATCTCGCCGGCGCAGACCGTCATCGGCGAGCTGCTGGCCTACGTGCGCCGCGGCGACGTCGAGGCCGTGCACAGCCTGCGCCACGGCGCTGCCGAGGCGCTGGAAGGCGTGGTGCGCGGCGACCGCAAGACCTGCCGCATGGCCGGCCGGCGCATCGACGAGATCGCGCTGCCGGCCGGTGCCCAGGTCGGCGCCATCGTGCGCGGGCTGGAGGACGCCGATGGCCGGCGCCAGCGCGCGCGCGCCGAGGTGCTGATCGCCCACCACGACACGGTGGTGCAGACCGGCGACCACGTCATCGTCTTCGTGCCGACCAAACGCCTGCTGCGCGAGGTCGAACGCCTGTTCCAGGTGTCGGCCACCTTCTTCTTCTGAGCCCGGCGATGGATGCGCTTGCCGTCGTCGCGCTGATCGGCCGCATGGTGGCGGGGTTCTCGCTGCTGATGCTGGTGCCGCTGGCCTGGGCCGTCTATGCCGGCGAGCCGGTCGTCGACGCGCTGGTCAAGGCGGCGGCCACCAGCTTCGCCATCGGCGCTGCCGCCAGCCTGATGACGCGGCGCTTCCGACGCGACCTGCAGCCGCGTGACGGCTTCCTGCTCGTCGGCCTGACCTGGACCGTGCTGCCGGCCTTCGGCGCGCTGCCGCTGGCGCTGATGCTGCCCGAGGCTTCGGTCACCGACGTCTACTTCGAGGCCGTCTCGGCGCTCACCGCCTCGGGCGGCACGGCCTTCTCGGGGCTGGACGCGATGCCCGGCGCGGTGCACGTCTGGCGCTGCCTGATGACCTGGGTCGGCGGGCTGGGCATCATCGTGCTGGCGGTGGCCATCCTGCCGATGCTGGGCATCGGCGGCTCGCAGCTGTTCCGCGCCGAGGTCACCGGCCCGATGAAGGACAGCAAGCTGACGCCGCGCATCGCCGACACCGCGCGTGCGATCTGGGGCGTCTACGTGCTGCTGTCGCTGGCCTGCGCGCTGGCCTACCGTGCCGCCGGCATGAGCTGGTTCGACGCCTTCGTGCACACGGGCTCCACCGTCAGCCTCGGCGGCTTCTCGTCCTACGACGCCAGCTTCGGCCACTGGAACTCGCGCGACATCGAGGCCGTGGCGATCGTCTTCATGATGCTGTCGGGCGTGAACCTGACGATGTACTACGTCGTCTGGCGCGAGCGTTCGCCGGCGCCGCTGTGGCGCAACGCCGAAGCGCGCGCCTTCTACCTCGTCGTGCTCGGCAGCGCGGTGCTCATCGCGCTGTACCTGTGGGCCAGCGGCGCCTACGACAGCCTGTCGCTGGCGCTGCGCCACTCGGTGTTCCACGTCGTCTCGGTGGCCACGACCGCCGGCTACGCGACCTACGACTACGCGCAGTGGCCGCTGTTCGCGTCGTTGTGGATGATCCTGCTGGGCTGCTTCGCCACCTGCGCCGGCTCGACCGGCGGCGGCATCAAGATGGTCCGGCTGATCCTGCTGCTCAAGCAGGCGCGCCACGAGTTCGTGCGCATCGTGCATCCCAACGTCGTCAACCCCGTCGTGCTCAACGGCCGGGCGATCAGCGACCGCACGATGCAGAACGTCATCGGCTACATGATGACCTACGGCGCGGTGCTGGTCGGCCTGACGATGGCGCTGCTGGCCACCGGGCTGGAGCCGGTGACGGCCTTCACCGCCGTCATCGCCTGCGTCAACAACATCGGCCCCGGCCTCGGCGAGGTCGGCCCGGCGGTCAACTACGGCAGCCTGAGCGACCTGCAGACCTGGATCTGCGCTTTCGCGATGCTCGTCGGGCGGCTGGAGCTGCTGACTGTGCTGGTGCTGTTCATGCCCGCCTTCTGGCGAGATTGACTGTGAGCCCCGGCCGCCTAGCGAAGAGCAGGGCCCCTGGCCCTGCGCGCCTTGCAAAGGGCCGCCAGGCGGCCGGGGCTCACACTTTCGGAAGGTAGAGCCGGTCGGTGTAGGTCGCCAGCCAGTGCGGGCGGAAGGCGACGAAGATCGCGACCAGGATGCCGGCCAGCCAGGCGTCGCCCCAGGCGGCGAGCCAGCGGGCCAGCACCAGATCGTCGCCACCCAGGCCGCTCGGCGGCGGGTGCAGCGCTGCGGCCAGCGCACCGGCCAGGGCGCCGGCGGCCGCGGTGACGAAGAAGCCGCGGCCCAGGATGTAGACGAACAGGTGCTTGGGCAGCCAGCGCCGCACCGCGGCACCGAGCACGACCGCCATCGTCGCCGGCACCAGGCCCAGCCAGACGAAACGTTCGAGGCCGGCCTCGGGTGTCAGGCCGCCGGCGAACATCGTCACCAGCGCGACCGGCACCAGCGCCAGCACCGCCAGCGGCCAGCCCATCATCAGCATCAGCAGGCAGGCGCCGGACAGCGGCTGTGCGACCGCGCTGTCGGCGAAGCGGTCGGCGCCCCACATCAGCGGCAGGGTGGCGGCCCAGGCCAGCCAGGGCCAGGGCGGCCCTTGAGGCCCGACACCGCGCCAGGGCCGCATCGCCAGTGCCACGGCGATCACCACGGCGGCGAGCGACGCTTCGAACCACAACATGAGCCCATGCTACGCCCGGCCCCATGCGCGTGCGTTTACCCGAGGAACGACCTCGGCGGCGCCCGGTCTCCGGGCCGTCCCTGAGGCGGGGGCGGCGGGGCGCTGCCAGAATTGACGTTAACGTAAACGTCAATCGGCCGCGCCCGCCGGCGGCCGACCCTGCCAGGAGACACCGTGCCGGTCCTGAACTCGCAGCTCAACCCGCGCTCGGAGGAGTTCCAGGCCAGCGCGCTGGCGATGCGCCAGCTCGTCGGCGATCTGAACGCCCAGCTTGCACGCATCGCCGAGGGCGGCGGCGAGGCCGCGCGTGCGAAGCACGCGGCACGCGGCAAGCTGCTGCCGCGCGAGCGCGTCGAGATGCTGCTCGACCCCGACACGCCGTTCCTGGAGATCGGCGCGCTCGCCGGCCTCGGCCTGTACGACGGCGCCGCGCCCGGCGGCGGGCTCATCGCCGGCATCGGCCGCGTCAGCGGCGTCGAGTGCATGGTCGTCTGCAACGACGCCACCGTGAAGGGCGGCACCTACTATCCCGTCACGGTGAAGAAGCACCTGCGTGCGCAGGAGATCGCGCAGGAGAACCGCCTGCCCTGCGTCTACCTCGTCGACTCCGGCGGCGCCAACCTGCCCAACCAGGACGAGGTCTTCCCCGATCGGGATCACTTCGGCCGCATCTTCTACAACCAGGCGCAGATGTCGGCGCTGGGCATCCCGCAGATCGCCGTCGTGATGGGCTCGTGCACCGCCGGCGGTGCCTACGTGCCGGCGATGAGCGACGAGACCATCATCGTGCGCCACCAGGGCACGATCTTCCTCGGCGGCCCGCCGCTGGTGAAGGCCGCCACCGGCGAAGTCGTCAGCGCCGAGGACCTGGGCGGCGGCGACGTGCACACGCGGCTGTCGGGCGTCGCCGACCACCTGGCCGAGAACGACCTGCACGCGCTGGCGATCGCGCGCGCGGTGGTCGCCCAGCTCAACTGGAAGAAGCCCGCCCCGCTGCGCCTGCAGCCGCCGCGGCCGCCGCTGTTCGACCCGGCCGAGCTGCACGGCGTCATCCCGACCGACGCGCGCAAGCCCTTCGACGTGCACGAGGTCATCGCGCGCCTGGTCGACGGCTCGGAGTTCGACGAGTTCAAGGCGCGTTACGGCACGACGCTGGTCACCGGCTTCGCGCACCTGGAGGGCATGCCGGTGGGCATCGTCGCCAACAACGGCGTGCTGTTCTCCGAGAGCGCGATGAAGGGCGCGCATTTCATCGAGCTGTGCTGCCAGCGCCGCGTGCCGCTCGTGTTCCTGCAGAACATCACCGGCTTCATGGTCGGCCGCAAGGCCGAGGCCGAGGGCATCGCCAAACACGGCGCGAAGATGGTCACCGCGGTGGCGACGGCGACGGTACCCAAGTTCACGGTGATCATCGGCGGCAGCTTCGGCGCCGGCAACTACGGCATGTGCGGCCGCGCCTACGGCCCGCGGCTGCTGTGGATGTGGCCGAACGCGCGCATCGGCGTGATGGGTGGCGAGCAGGCCGCCAGCGTGCTGGCCACCGTGCGCCGCGACGCCATCGAGGCCAAGGGCGGCGCCTGGTCGGCCGAGGACGAGGCGGCCTTCAGGCAGCCGATCCTCGAACAGTTCGCGCGCCAGGCGCATCCGTACTACGCCAGCGCCCGGCTCTGGGACGACGGCATCATCGACCCGGCCGACACGCGGCGGGTGCTCGCGCTGGCGCTGTCGGCCAGCCTCAACGCGCCGATTCCCGAGACGCCGCGTTTCGGCGTCTTCCGCATGTGAGCGCCGCGATGGACACGCTGGAGATCCGACGCCCCTCGGCCGCCGTCGCCGAGGTCTGGCTGAACCGGCCGGAAGTGCGCAACGCCTTCAACGACGGCGTCGTCGCCGAGCTGACGGCGGCCTTCGCCGCTTTCGCCGCCGACGAGGCGCTGCGGGTCGTCGTGCTGGGTGGCCGCGGCAAGGCCTTCTGCGCCGGCGCCGACCTGGGCTGGATGCGTGCGATGGCCGGCTACTCCTGGGACGAGAACCAGGCCGACGCCGCGCGCCTGGCCGAGATGCTGTGGACCGTCTGGCGCTGCCCGGTACCGGTGATCGGCCGGCTGCACGGCGACTGCTACGCCGGCGGTGTCGGGCTGGCCGCGGTCTGCGACATCCTCGTCGCCGCGGAGGGCATGCAGTTCTGCCTCAGCGAAGCCCGGCTCGGGCTGCTGCCGGCGACGATCGGCCCCTACGTCGTGCGTGCGCTCGGCGAGCAGGCGGCGCGGCGCTTCTTCGTCACCGCGGAGCGTTTCAGCGCCGCCGAAGCGAAGGCGCTGGGTTTCGTGCACGAATGCGTCGCACCCGAGGCGCTGGACGCCAAGGTCGCCGAACTCGTCACCACCATCGCCGCCAACGGCCCCCAGGCCGTGCGCGCCTGCAAACGCCTGGTGCAGGACCTGGCCGGCCGCGAGATCGACGCCGCGCTGCGCGCCGACACCGCGCGCCGCATCGCCGACGCGCGTGCCGGCTCGGAAGGCCGCGAAGGCGTCTCGGCCTTCCTCGGCAAACGCGATCCGGCCTGGCGATGAACCTGGACACGACGCAGCTCGTCGCGCTGGCCGCCGCACTCGGCTGGGCCAGCGGGCTGCGCCTGTACGCGGTGCTGTTCATCACCGGCGCCGTCGGTTTCCTCGGCTGGGTCGAACTGCCGCCGGGGCTGCAGATCCTGCAGCAGCCGCTGGTGCTGGGCGCCAGCGGCCTGATGAGCGCGGTCGAGTTCCTGGCCGACAAGATCCCCGCCGTCGACACCGTCTGGGACGGCGTGCAGACGCTGCTGCGCATCCCCGCCGGCGCGGCGCTGGCCGCGGCGGCGATCGGTGCCGACTCGGCGACCTGGACGCTGCTCGCGGCGCTGCTGGGTGGCGGGCTGGCGGCCAGCGCGCACGCCGCCAAGGCCAGCGTGCGCGCCGCGGCCAACACCTCGCCCGAGCCCTTCAGCAACGTCGCGCTGTCGCTGGCCGGCGACGCGATGGTGCCGGCGCTGCTGTGGCTGGCCTGGCAGCACCCGGTGGCGGCGATCGTCGCCGTCGCGCTGGCCACCGTCGTGTGCATCGTCGTCGTCGTCGTGCTCTGGCGCTTCCTCAAGGGGCTGCTGGCGCGCTGGCGGCCACGCCCGTCCTGAACCCGCTCGCAGCCGAGAGAGAGCCGATGTTCCGCAAGATCCTGATCGCCAACCGCGGCGAGATCGCCTGCCGCGTCGCTGCCACCGCGCGCCGCCTGGGCGTGCGCAGCGTCGCCGTCTACTCGGACGCCGACGCCGGCGCGCGCCACGTGATGGCCTGCGACGAGGCCGTGGCGCTGGGCGGCGCCGCGCCGCGCGACAGCTATCTGCGCTGGCAGCGCATCCTCGACGCCGCGCGCGCCACCGGCGCCGAGGCCGTGCACCCGGGCTACGGTTTCCTGAGCGAGAACGAGGACTTCGCCCAGGCCTGCGCCGACGCCGGGCTGGTCTTCATCGGCCCGCCGCCGGCGGCGATCCGGGCGATGGGCAGCAAGGCCGCGGCCAAGGCGCTGATGGCCCAGGCCGGCGTGCCGCTGGTGCCGGGCTACCACGGCGAGGACAACGATCCGGCGCGCCTGGCCGACGAAGCCGCGCGCATCGGCTACCCGGTGCTGATCAAGGCCAGCGCCGGCGGCGGCGGCAAGGGCATGCGCCGTGTCGACCGCGCCGAGGACTTCGCCGCCGCGCTGGCGTCCTGCCAGCGCGAGGCCCAGGCCAGCTTCGGCGACGCCCACGTGCTCGTCGAGCGCTACGTGCTCAAGCCCCGCCACATCGAGATCCAGGTCTTCGCCGACACGCAGGGGCACTGCATCCACCTCGGCGAACGCGACTGCTCGGTGCAGCGCCGCCACCAGAAGGTGCTGGAGGAGTCGCCGGCGTCCGGGCTGACGGCCGCGCGCCGCGCCGAGATGGGCGCCGCCGCGGTGGCCGCGGCGCAGGCCGTCGGCTACGTCGGCGCCGGCACCGTCGAGTTCATCGCCGAGGAGCTGGACGACGGCGACCTGCGTTTCTATTTCATGGAGATGAACACCCGGCTGCAGGTCGAGCACCCGGTGACCGAGGCCGTGACCGGGCTGGACCTCGTCGAGTGGCAGCTGCGTGTGGCCGCCGGCGAACCGCTGCCCGCGGGGCAGGCCGACATCGTGCAGCGCGGCCACGCGATCGAGGCCCGCATCTGCGCCGAGAACCCCGAGGCCGGCTTCCTGCCGGCGACCGGGCGGCTGGTGGTCGCACGCTGGCCCGAACACGTCGAGTTCCGCCGCGACGATCAGCTGCCGCGCCTGGACGGCGGTTTCGGCGAAGGCGATGCGATCACGCCCTGGTACGACTCGATGATCGCCAAGCTGATCGTCTGGGGCGAAGACCGCGCCCAGGCGCTGGCCCGGCTGGATGCGGCGCTGGCCGCCACGCGCCTCGTCGGCCCGGCGAACAACGTCGCCTTCCTGCGCCGCGTCGTCGCCAGCCGCGCCTTCGCCCAGGCCGACCTGGACACCGCGCTGATCGAACGCGAACACGCGGCGCTGTTCGACGCGCCGGGCCTGGCGCCCGAGTGGGCCGCCGCCGCGGTCGTCGCCGACGCCTGCGCCGCCGAGGCGGAGACCGAAGACGCCGACCCCTGGTCGCGGCGCGACGGCTGGCGGCTGCACGGCGGCGCGCGCCGGCGTTTCGAGCTGGAGATGGGCGCCGAACGCGTCGTCGCGACGGTGCAGCGCCGCCACGACGGCGAAGCGGTGCTGGCGCTGGGCGAGCAGCGCTGGCCGCTGCGGGCGCGGGCGCTCGGCGATGGCCGCCACGACGTGCGCCTGGGCGACGACCGTGTGCTGCTGGCCGTGCACCGCGACGGCGAGCGGCGCGCCGTCTTCGCGCCGGCCGGCCACCGGCTGGTCACGCTGCACGACCCGATCGCCCATGCCGGCGACCACGCCGGCGAAGCCGGCCGGCTGAGCGCGCCGATGCCCGGCAAGATCGTCGCGATCGCCGTCGAGGCCGGCCAGGCGGTGCGCCGCGGCCAGGCGCTGGCGGTGCTGGAGGCGATGAAGATGGAGCACACGATCACCGCGCCGCGCGACGGCGTCGTCGAGGCGCTGCTGGTGCGCGCCGGCGACACGGTCGCCGAAGGCAGCGAGCTGCTGCGGCTGTCGGGGGACGCATGAACCGGGCGCGGACCCGGCTGCCGGCCTGGCGATCCGGTGCTCGCTATAGTGCCCGGCGATGAAACCGGACCGTGTCACCCTGGTCGAGGTCGGCCCGCGCGACGGCCTGCAGAACGAGGCCGCGCCGGTCGGCGCCGCCGAGAAGATCGAGCTCGTGCGCCGGCTGCAGGACGCCGGCTGCCGCGAGATCGAGGTCACCAGCTTCGTCAGCCCGAAATGGGTGCCGCAGATGGCCGACGCGGCGCAGGTCATGGCCGGCATCGAACGCCGCGCCGGCGTGCGCTACTCGGTGCTGACGCCCAACCTGAAGGGCCTGGAAGTGGCGCTGGCCACGCGCCCCGACGAGGTCGTCGTCTTCGGCGCCGCCAGCGAGGCCTTCAGCCGGCGCAACATCAACTGCTCGATCGCCGAGAGCCTGGAGCGTTTCGCGCCGGTCGTCGAGGCGGCGCACGCCGCCGGCCTGAAGGTGCGCGGCGCCGTGTCCTGCGCGCTCGGCTGCCCCTACCAGGGCGAGGTCACGCCCGACGAGGTCGAGCGTGTCGTCGTTGGCCTGAAGGCCATCGGTGTCGACCACGTCGGCATCGCCGACACGATCGGCGTCGGCACGCCGCTGGCGGCGCAGCGTGCGCTGGAGCGCGCGCTGAAGCACTACCCGCTGGCCGAGGTCAGCGGCCACTTCCACGACACCTACGGCCAGGCGCTGGCCAACATCCTGGCCTGCCTGGACCTGGGCGTGCACGTCTTCGACACCAGCATCGCCGGCCTCGGCGGCTGCCCCTATGCCAAGGGCGCGACCGGCAACGTCGCCACTGAGGACGTGGTCTACCTGCTGCACGGCCTGGGCATCGACACCGGGCTGGACCTGGACCGACTGGTCGACGCCGGCGCCTACATCTCGGGCGTCGTCGGCCGGCCCACGGCCTCGCGCGCCGCGCGCGCGCTGCTGGCGCGGCGTGTCGCCGTCTCTTCCTGAACCATGAACGCCATCGATTCCCTGCTCGACCGTCCCGAAGGTTTCCAGCGCGTCACGCGCGCCCTGGCCGAACGTGGCCACCCGCACCCGCCGCTGTGGCTGGACACGCCGGCTCGCACCTCGGCCGAGGCCGCCGCGGCGCTCGGCGTCGAGGTCGGCCAGATCGCCAAGAGCGTCATCTTCCGCCGCAAGGCCGACGACAGCGCGGTGCTGGTCGTCACCTCGGGCGACCGGCGCGTCTGCGAGAAGCGGGTCGCGGCGATCGCCGGCGCGCTGGGCCGCGCCGACGCCGACTTCGTCAAGGCGCGCACCGGCTTCTCGATCGGCGGCGTCTCGCCGCTGGCGCACACGACGCCGGCGTTCACGCTGATCGACCGCGAGCTGTTCCGCTTCGACCTCATCTGGGCGGCCGCCGGGCATCCACACGGCGTCTTCAAGCTCTCGCCGGCCGAGCTGGAGCAGCTCACCGGCGCGCCGGTCGCCGACGTGGTGCAGCAGCCATGAGCCCTCAGGACTTGTCCGGGGCTCATTCCCGCTCGGCGGGACCGGCCGCCAGGCCGAAGGGTGCCCCAGTGAGCCCTCAGGACTTGTCCGGGGCTCATTCCCGCTTGGCGGGACCGGCCGCCAGGCCGAAGGGTGCCCCAGTGAGCGCTCAGGACTTGTCCGGCGCTCATTCCCGCGTGGCGGGACCGGCCGCAGGCCGTAGGGTGCCCCAGTGAGCACGCGTTTCGGCTCGGGCGTGCCCTCGCCCTGCATCGACGTCTGCCGCATGGACGCGGCCAGCGGCTGGTGCGAAGGCTGTCTGCGCACGCTCGACGAGATCGCCGCCTGGTCGACGATGCCCGACGACGAGCGCCGCAGCGTGCTCGAACGCCTCGCCGAACGCCGCGTGGTCTGGCAGCAGCGCCCACCCGCAGCGCCACGATGAAGCGCCTGGTCTTCCGCTTCGACCTCGTCTCGCCCTACGCCTACCTGGCGTTCGAGCGCCTGCCCGACGTGCTGGAAGGCCTGGACGTCGAGCTCGAGTACCGCCCGGTGCTGCTGGGCGCGCTGCTGCAGCACTGGGGCCAGAAGGCGCCGGTCGAGGTGGCGCCCAAACGCGACTGGATCTACCGCCACACGCGCTGGCTGGCCGGGCAGCACGGGCTGCCCTTCGAGCTGCCGCAGCCGCACCCGTTCAGCTCGCTGGCGCTGCTGCGGCTGATCGTCGCCTGCGGCCCCAACCGGCGTGTCGTCGAGACCGTGCTGCGCCATGTCTGGGCCGAAGGCGGCGACCCGAACGACCCGGCGCGGCTGGCGGCGCTGACCACGACGCTGGCGCCGGTGGCCGACCCGGCCTCGGACGCGGTGAAGGCCGCGCTGCGCGCCAACACCGAGGAGGCCGCCGCACGCGGCGTCTTCGGCGTGCCGACCGTCGAGTTCGACGGCGAGCAGTTCTGGGGCCTGGACGGCCTGCCGATGCTCGCCGACCGACTGCGCGCCCCCACGCGCTGAATGCACTCCGGGGCATCCCGGAGCCGGCGTTTGACCCCCGTCGACACGGCGGTCCGGACTATCCCTGATAGGGCAAATCGGGAGGGGCGTGCCCTCGGCCGGCACGCTCCGAGGTGAGAGGCCCCGCGTGTAAGCAAGCGTTCAGTGTCGCGTCAGGCGCTGTTGGGAAAGCGTCAGAAGTCGGTCAGTCCGCGCCCGAACCATGGGGGCAAGTCCTCAAATACCGGAGACAAACCATGGACGCAGAACTCGCACGGCGTATCGCGAGCCACCCGAAGTACCAGGAACTGAAGTCCAAGCGCTCCAGCTTCGGCTGGTGGCTGACGGCGGCGATGATGGTCGTCTACTACGGCTTCATCCTGCTCGTCGCCTTCAACAAGGAGTTCCTGTCGCAGCGCCTCGGCGACGGCGTGATGACGATCGGCATCCCGATCGGTTTCGGCGTCATCGTGTTCACGATCGTCATCACGGCGATCTACGTGCAGCGCGCCAACAAGACCTATGACGATCTGGCCGACGAAGTTGCCAAGGCGGTGCTGAAATGACCCACCCCCGCAGCGCCTTCGGCGCACCTTGCAGGCCGCGCCGGGCCGTTGGCCCGGCTCTTCGGCTGGCGCCGACCGTCCACCGGACGGTCAACGTCCCGCCGAAGCCCCCTCAAGGGGGCGCCGCCAGCGGCCGGTCGGAGCCCGTCCGCGGCGTCCGCTCGATGATCCAGATTCATGCAAAAGAAGTGGCGTTTGGCGCCATCGAGGGCTGACACGATGCGTTCAAACTCCTTCTCCACCCATCTGCGCCGTCTGCTCACGCTGGCCGCGCTCGGTGGCGTCTCCGCCGCGGTCTGGGCCGCCGGTGCCGACCTCGGCCAGGCCACCAAGCAGGCGACGAACTGGACCGCCATCGGCATGTTCGGCCTCTTCGTCCTCGGCACGCTCTACATCACCAAGTGGGCGGCGTCCAAGACCAAGAGCGCCTCCGACTTCTACACCGCCGGCGGCGGCATCACCGGTTTCCAGAACGGCCTGGCGATCGCCGGCGACTACATGTCGGCGGCCTCGTTCCTGGGCATCTCGGCGGCGGTGATGGCCTCGGGCTTCGACGGCCTGATCTATTCGATCGGCTTCCTCGTCGGCTGGCCGGTCATCACCTTCCTGATGGCCGAGCGGCTGCGCAACCTGGGCAAGTTCACCTTCGCCGACGTCGCCGCGTTCCGCTTCGAGCAGACCCCGGTGCGTGTGTTCGCGGCCTCGGGCACGCTGGTCGTCGTCGCGTTCTACCTGATCGCGCAGATGGTCGGCGCCGGCCAGCTGATCAAGCTGCTGTTCGGCCTGGAGTACTGGATCGCGGTGGTCATCGTCGGCGCGCTGATGATGGTCTACGTGCTCTTCGGCGGCATGACGGCCACCACCTGGGTGCAGATCATCAAGGCCTGCCTGCTGCTGGGCGGCGCCTCGTTCATGGCCTTCATGGTGATGCTGCACTTCGGCTTCTCGCCGGAGGCGATGTTCGCGCAGGCGGTGAAGATCAAGACCGACCTCGCCACCGCCGACGGCAAGGAGAACGCCGCCGCGCTCGGCCAGGCGATCATGGGCCCCGGCACCTTCGTGAAGGACCCGATCTCGGCGATCAGCTTCGGCATGGCGCTGATGTTCGGCACCGCCGGCCTGCCGCACATCCTGATGCGCTTCTTCACCGTGCCCAACGCCAAGGAGGCGCGCAAGTCGGTGATGTGGGCCACCGGCTGGATCGGCTACTTCTACCTGCTGACCTTCATCATCGGTTTCGGCGCCATCACCTTCGTGCTCACCAACCCCGGCTTCCTCGACGCCAAGGGCGGGCTGCTGGGCGGCAACAACATGGCCGCGGTGCACCTGGCCAACGCGGTCGGCGGCAACGTCTTCCTCGGCTTCATCTCGGCGGTGGCCTTCGCGACCATCCTCGCGGTGGTCGCCGGCCTGACGCTGTCGGGCGCCTCGGCGGTCTCGCACGACCTCTACGCCACCGTCATCAAGAAGGGCAAGGCCGACAGCGCCGCCGAGCTGAAGGTGTCGCGCATCACGACCGTCTGCCTGGGCATCGTCGCCGTCGTGCTGGGCATCGCGTTCGAGAAGCAGAACATCGCCTTCATGGTCTCGCTGGCCTTCGCGATCGCCGCGTCGGCCAACTTCCCGGTGCTCTTCATGAGCGTGCTGTGGAAGGACTGCACGACCAAGGGCGCGGTGATCGGTGGCTTCCTCGGCCTGATCTCCTCGGTCGGCCTGACGATCGTCTCGCCGTCGGTGTGGGAAGCGACGCTGGGCAACCCCAAGGGCTCGGCGCTGTTCCCGTACACCAGCCCGGCGCTGTTCTCGATGACCATCGGCTTCGTCGGCATCTGGCTGTTCTCGGTGCTCGACAAGAGCGCCCGCGCCAAGGTCGACCGCGCCGGCTTCCTGGCGCAGCAGGTGCGTTCGGAGACCGGCATCGGCGCCTCCGCCGCCAGCGGCCACTGAACGCAGGGCGCGCACCCGTGTCCGACCCCCGGCAGGAAGTGCTGTCGCTGGTCACGGCGCGGGTGCGTGACGCCTACGTCCGCAAGGCCTTCGTCGTCGACGGCGGCACCGACCTCGTGTCGCTGTGCCGCCAGCTGTCCGAGCGCGGGCTGACCCACGCGCTGGTGCAGGACGGCGAGCGCCTGGGCATCTTCACGACCACCGACCTGCGCGACGCGCTGCTGCGGCCCGAGCCGCCGGCGGCGCTGGCAGTGCGCGAGGTCGCGCGCTTCCCGGTCATCGCCGTGCAGGCCGACGCCGAGGTCTTCGAGGCGCTGTGGCTGATGGTGCGCCACCGCGTGCACCGCGTGCTGGTGCGCGACGGCGAGCGCATCGTCGGCCTGCTCGGCCAGCTCGACCTGGTGAGCTTCGTCGCCAACCACTCGCACCTGGCGGCGCTGCAGATCGACGAGGCCGGCTCGGTGGCCGAGCTGAAGGCCGCGGCGCTGCAGATCGACCGCATGGTCGGCCTGTTCGCCGCCAGCGGCGTGCACGTCGAGCGCATCGCGCACCTGGTCGGCGAGCTGCACGCGCGGCTGTTCCAGCGGCTGTGGTCGCTGGTCGCGCCGGCCGAGCTGGTGGCCGCGAGCTGCCTGGTCGTGATGGGCAGCGAAGGCCGCGGCGAGCAGGTGCTGAAGACCGACCAGGACAACGCGCTGATCCTGCGCGACGGCTTCGAGCACCCCGACACCGAGGCCGCGGTGCGGCGTTTCAGCGCCGCGCTGGCCGACTTCGGCTACCCGCCGTGCCCCGGCGGCATCATGGTCACCAACCCGCTGTGGCGGCGCCCGGTCGCCCAGTGGCGCGAGCAGCTGCGCGACTGGGTGATGGGCCGCGATGCCGAGGGGCCGATGCGGCTGGCGATCTTCTGCGACGCGGTCGCGGTGGCCGGCGACGCCACGCTGCTCGACGGCCTGCGCGAGCACCTGCACCGCCTGTTCGGCGACCACGACGCCTACCTGGCGCGTTTTGCCGCCGCGGCCGACCAGTTCCAGGAGCCGCACCACTGGCTGGGCTGGCTGCCCGGCCGGCGCGACGAAGCGGCGCTGGACCTGAAGAAGCTGGGCCTGTTCCCGATCGTGCAGGGCGTGCGCGCGCTGGCGCTGCAGCGCCACCTGCGCGAGACCGGCACCGTCGCGCGGCTGCACGCGCTGGTCGCCGTCGGCGCGCTCGACACGACGCTGGCGCGCGACCTCGAGGACGCGCTGCACCTCTTGATGACGCTGCGCCTGCAGCACCAGCTGCGGGCGCGTGCCGCCGGGCGCGAGGCCGACAACGAGGTCCAGCCCTCGGCGCTGGGCCTGCTGGAGCGTGAGCCGCTGCGCGACTCGCTGGCCGTCGTCAAGCGCCTGCGCGCCTACCTGCGCCAGCACTTCCGCTTCGAGAAGCTCTGAACGTGGCGCCGCGTTCCGTCGTCCCGGCCCCGCGGGTTCTTCGCCACTGGCGCGCCACGCCCGGATCGCGCAGCATCGCGCCGGGCGCCGCGACGATGTGCCCGCCGGCCACCCGGGCCGCGACGAGAGGAGGCAGACGATGAAGACCGTGCTGCTGGCCGACGCCCAGCCCAACAGCGTCATCCCGCTCGAGTTCCTGATGCGCCGCGAAGGCTGGCGCGTGCTGGTCGCACGCGACGGCGACGAGGCGCTCGACACCTTGCGCCGCGAACATCCCGACCTGCTGCTGATGGACGTCGTGATGCCCGGGCGCAGCGGCTTCGAGGTGTTGCAGGCCCTGCGCGCCGACGCGTCCTGCGCCGCCACGCGCTGCGTGCTGCTCAGCGCCCGCTGCGGCGACGCCGACGTCGCGCACGGCCTGGGCCTGGGCGCCGACGCCTACGTCGCCAAACCTTTCTCCACGCGGGAACTGGCCGACCGGGTGCGCCGCCTGCTGTCATGAAGCCCGAACGTCCCGAGTGGCTCGCCGCGCTGGCGCCCGCGGCGCTGCTGGCGCTGGCCGCGGCGCTGGTGGCCGCGATGCTGGCGGCGACGCTGGAGCCGGCCGAACGCGCCGCGCTCTGGGCGCTGCTCGGGCCGCGCACGACGCTGTTGCTGCTGCTGCTCGTCGTCGTCGCGATCGGTGCCGGCGTCTGGATGCGATGGGCCTGGCACCACTGGGGCGCGACCCCCGGCCGCGTCGCCGAGCTGCTGCAGGTGCTGCTGGCCGGCGCGCCGGGGCGCGAGCTGGAGCCGCGCGGCAGCGCCGGCAGCCGCGCGCTGGTCGAGACCGTCAACCGGCTGCTGCGTGAACGGGCCGTCTGGCGCACCGAGGTCGAGGCCCGGGTGCACGAGGCCAGCCGTCTGGTCGAGCAGGAGAAGGGCCGTCTGGCGGCGCTGATGGCCGAGCTGACGCAGAGCGTCGTCGTCTGCAACCTCGACGGCCGCATCCTGCTCTACAACGGCCGCGCGCGGCTGCAGTTCCGCGCGCTGTCGCCGGCGCCGGCGATCGGCGGCGCCGAGTACCTGGGCATCGGGCGTTCGATCTACGCCGTCTTCGACCGCGCCCTGGTCGCCCATGCGCTGGAGATGGTGCAGCAGCGGCTGCAGCGCGGCGTGGCGCACCCGTCGGCGCAGTTCGTCACCGCCACGCGCGGCGGCCAGCTGCTGCGCGTGCAGCTGGCGCCGGTGCGTGAGCACGAAGCCGGCCCGCTCGCCGGCTTCGTGCTGATGCTGGACAACATCACGCGCGACTTCGCCGAGGAGTCCGAGCGCGACCGCCGGCTGCACGAACACACCGAGGCCGGGCGGGCGTCGCTGGCCAACCTGCAGGCCGCCGTCGAGCTGATCGACGACCCGGCGCTGGACGAAGCCACGGCGGCGCGGCTGCAGGGCGTGATCCGCGACGAGGTGCGTGCGCTCGGCCACCGCATCGGCGAGCTGGCGCACTACACGACCGAGACCATGCGCACGCGCTGGCCGCTGGAGGACATGCAGGGCGCCGACTTCGTTGCCGCGGCGCTGCGCCGCATCGAGGCCGAACACCGCTGCCGCACCGCCGGCACCGAGGTCGATCCGGCGCTGTGGCTCAAGCTCGACAGCTTCTCGCTGATCCAGGCCCTGGTCTTCCTCGCCGGGCGCGTGGTCGACGAGTACGGCGTCAAGGTGGTGCAGATCCGGCTGCAGCGCGCCGGCACACGCGCCCAGCTCGACCTGGCCTGGATCGGCCCGGGCGTCAGCACCGAGACCGCGGTGGCCTGGGAGACCGAGGCGATGCGCGTCGACGGCGAGGCCAGCGCGCTGACCGTGCGCGACGTCGTGCAGCGCCACGGCGGCACGTTCTGGTTCGAGCGCGAGCGGGTGCGTGCCGAGGCCTTCTTCCGCTTCCTGCTGCCGCTGGCCGACGCCGCCGAGCCGCTGGACAGCGGGCTGCTGGCGCGCCGCGAGAGCCGCCCGGAGTTCTACGACTTCGACCTGTTCCAGACCCGCGAGATGGCGCTCGAACTCGCCGAGCGCACGCTGGCCGAGCTCGCCTACACGGTGTTCGACACCGAGACCACCGGCCTGGAGCCCTCGGCCGGCGACGAGATCCTGCAGATCGGCGCGACACGCATCGTCGCCGGCAAGCTGCGCCGCCACGAGAGCTTCGAGCAGCTCGTGGACCCGCAGCGTTCGATCCCCGAACGCACGATCGCCATCCACGGCATCACGCCGGCGATGGTCGCCGGCCAGCCGACGATCCGCGAGGTGCTGCCGGCCTTGCATGCCTTCGCGCAGGAGACCGTGCTCGTCGCCCACAACGCGGCTTTCGACCTGCGGTTCCTGGAGCTGAAGGAACGTGCCGCCGGCGTGCGCTTCGACATGCCGGTGCTCGACACGTTGCTGCTGTCGCAGGTGCTGCACCCGAACCAGGAGCGGCACTCGCTGGAAGCGATCGCCGAGCGCCTGGGCGTGCCGGTGCTGGGCCGCCACACGGCACTGGGCGACGCCATCGTCACCGCCGAGGTCTTCCTGAAGATGATCCCGCTGCTGCAGACCGCAGGCATCCGCACGCTCGGCCAGGCGCTGGAAGCCTCGCGGCGCAGCGCGCTGGCCAAGCTCAGCTACTGAACTCCGCCGATGTGCAGCCGGTGCTCGGCCATGTGCGCCGCCAGCGCCGCGTCGTGCGTGACCAGCAGCAGCGCGGTGCCGTGCGTGTCGAGCTCGGCCTGCAGCAGCCGCAGCACGTCGCGCTGGGTGATGGGGTCCAGGCGCGAGCTCGGCTCGTCGGCGAAGAGCAGCGCCGGCTCCAGCAGCATCACGCGCAGCAGCGCCAGGCGCTGCAGCTCGCCGCCGGACACCGCCGCCGGCCGGCGCTCCAGCAGCGCGGCCGGCAGTCCCAGCCGGTCGCGCAGCGTGTGCAGCCGCGCCGCCGGCAGCCGGTGGCGGCGCCGGAAGTCCTCCAGCGCCTGGCCCAGCGGGACCTGCGGCGCGAAGGCCGCCAGCGGGTCCTGGTAGAGCTTCTGCAGCGCCAGCGGCGCGAGACCGGGCGCACGCCGCAGCTCGCCCGCGTCCGGCGGCAGCAGCCCCAGCAGCACGTTGCCCAGCGAGGTCTTGCCGGCGCCGCTGGGCCCCAGCAGCGCCCAGCGTTCGCCGCGGCCGATGCGCAGGTCCAGGCCGTCGAACAGGCGCTGGCCGCCGCGCGCCAGCGACAGGCCGCGCGCTTCGATCAGCGGCGCGCCGTGCGCCGGCGCCGCCGGCGCGCGCCGCGGCGCCCAGTGCGCCGGGTCGGCGGCGATCAGCTCGCGGGTGTAGGCGTGGCGCGGCGCGGCGAAGACCGCCGCCGCCTCGCCCTGCTCGACGACGCCGGCCTCGCGCATCACCAGCAGCTGGCCGCCCAGCGCGCGCGCGACGGCGACGTCGTGGGTGATCGTCAGCACCGCGCCGCCGGCGGCCATCACGCCGCGCAGCAGCGCCACGACCTCGTCGCGGCGTTCGGTGTCCAGGCCCTTGGTCGGCTCGTCGACCAGCACCAGCGGCGCGCCGCCGGCCAGCGTCGCGGCCAGCGCCACGCGCTGCGCCATGCCGCCGGAGATCTGGTGCGGATGACGGCGCAGCACCGGCGCCGCCAGCCCCAGCCCGGCCAGCGCCTCGGCGGCCGCGCGCTGCGCCCCGGCGGCGTCCAGGCCGCGCACCCAGCGGTGGACCTCGGCGACCTGCGCGCCGACGCGCATCGTCGGGTCCAGCGCCGCCCAGGGCTCCTGCGGCAGCAGCGCGATGCGCCGTCCCCAGGCCGCGCGCAGGCTCGCGGCGTCCATCGTGCGGCCCTGCAGCCGCAGCTCGCCGCCCGAGCGCAGCCCGGCCGGCAGCCGCGCCAGCAGCGCCTGCGCCATCAGCGACTTGCCGCTGCCGCTCTCGCCCAGCACCGTCAGCGCGCCGCCCGGCGGGATCTCGAACGAGACGCCCTGCACCAGCGGCGTGCTGCCGGCGTGCACGCTCAGCTCACGCACGTCGAGGGCGGCGCTCACTGCGGCATCCTCCGGTCGGCCAGCAGCATCAGCGCCGTGGTCAGCGCCAGCAGCGCGGCCACCGGCGGCGCCAGCAGCCAGGGCGCTTCGCGCCAGTAGGGCAGCAGTTCGATCAGCATCAGTCCCAGTTCGGTGGCCGGCGGCTGCAGCCCGACGCCGACAAAACCCAGCGCCGCCAGCGCCAGCACCGTGCCGGCGGCGCCGAAGGCCGCCAGCGTCGCCAGCAGCGGCGCCAGTTCGGGCCAGAGGTGGCGGCGCACGACGTAGCCCGGCCCGAAGCCCAGCAGCCGCGCCGCCTGCACCGGCTCGCCGGCCAGCAGGCTGCGGCTGGCGGCGCGCACGACGCGGAAGTACTCCACCCACAAGGCCAGCGCCAGGCCGGCGTACAGCGGCGCGAAGGCGCCCGGCGCCACCGCCGCCATCAGCAGCACCAGCAGCAGCCCGGGCAGGGCCATCACGGCGTCGGCGAACAGCGCCAGCAGGCGCTCGGTCCAGCCGCCGCGCCAGGCGGCCAGCAGGCCCAGCGCGCTGCCGGCGACGGCCGCCGCGGCCACCGCCGCCAGCGCCAGGCCCAGCGACAGCCGCAGCGCGGCGGCCAGCCGCGTGAACTGGTCGCGTCCCAGGTGGTCGGTGCCCAGCCAGTGCGCGGCCGAGGGCCATTCGCGCACGCGCTCCAGGTCCTGCACACGCGGGTCCTGGCCGGCCAGCGGCCCCAGCAGTGCCAGCGCGGCGAGCAGCGCGAGCAGCACGAAAGCGATCCGTCGAGCGGTCTTCATCAGCGTCGGCGCGGGTCCAGCGCCAGGCAGGCGAGGTCGACCGCGGTGTTGAACAGCACGAAAGCCAGGCCCAGCACCAGTGCCGCGCCCTGGATCACCGGCACGTCGCGGCCGAAGACCGCGTGCACCATCGCGTGGCCGACGCCCGGCCGCGCGAACACGGTCTCGACGATGACCACGCCCTCGACCAGCACCACGGCCTGCATGCCGAACCAGGCCAGCACCGGCACCGCGGCGTTGCGCAGCCCGTGGCGCCACAGCACGACACGCGGCGGCAGGCCCTTGCCGAGCGCGAAGGCCCAGTAGGCCGAGGCGGTGACGCCGCGCAGCGACTCGCGCAGCACGCGCGCGAGCATCGCCGCCAGCGGCAGCGCCAGCGTCACCGCCGGCAGCACCAGCTGGGCGCCGTTGCCGTCGCCGGCGGCCGGCAGCGCCGCCATCTGCACCGAGAACAGCACGATCAGCAGCAGGCCCAGCAGGAAGGGCGGCAGCGCGCGCAGCGCCACCGCCGCGGCCAGCGTGCCGCGGTCCAGCCAGCCGCCCGGGCGCAGCGCCGCGGCCACGCCCAGCGGCGTGCCCAGCAGCAGCACCAGCACCAGCGTCGTCGCGCTCAGTGCCAGCGTGTGGCCGAACTCGTGCGCCAGCTCGTGCCAGACCGGCTCGCCGCTGACCAGCGAGCGCCCCAGCTCGCCGCGCGCCAGGTCGGCCAGCCAGGCGCCCAGCGCCGGCAGCCAGTGCGTGTCCAGGCCGAGCTCGGCGCGCACCGAGGCGGCGGCCGCGGCGTCGACCAGGTCGTAGCCGTAACGCGCTGCGGCGATGCGGAAGGCGGCATCGCCGGGCAGGGCGCGCATCGCGAAGAAGGTGATCGTGCCGACCACCAGGCCGACCAGCAGCGCCTGCAGCGCGCGCTGCAGCAGCGTGTGTTGCCAGGCCTTCATGCGCCGCCTCCGGCCCAGGGCATGTCGGCGAGCCGCCAGCTGCGCTCCAGCGGGTCCAGCGCGATGCCGGCCAGCGGCCGCGCCGCGGCCGCCGTCTGCCGGTACCAGGCCACGGGGATCACCGGCAGCTCCTCGTGCAGCACCGTGACGACGCGGCGGCGCCCCGCCGCGGCATCGCCTTCGCCGCGCGTCAGCGCCGTCATCGCCGCTTCCAGCGCCGGGCTGTGCCAGTTCATCGCCCCCCAGTCGCCGCCGCCGGCGGCGAAGTCCTGCATCAGCGTGCCCAGCGGGTCGGCGGTCAGGCCGTACTGGCGCGGTGCCAGCGCCATCTCGAGGCTGCCGTCGCGGTGGCGCAGCGGCACCTCGCCGGAGTTTCCGATCGCCACCCGGCAATCGATGCCGGTCTGGCGCAGCTGCTCCTGCAGCGCGGCGGCCACCAGCGGCAGCTCGGGCCGGTCGGGGAAGGTGCGCAGCGTCAGCGCCAGGCGTTCGCCGCCGCGTTCGAGGATGCCGTCGGCACCGGGCCGCCAGCCCAGCTCGGCCCACAGCCGGCGTGCGGCGGCGGGGTCGAAGGCCAGCGGCGCGAGCCCCGGCAGATGCCAGTCGGCGAGCGTCGGCGGCAGCAGCTGGCTGGCGGCGAGCTCGCCGTCGCGCAGCAGGCCGCGCGCGATGCCGCCGCGGTTGAACGCCAGCGACAGCGCCTGCCGCGCGCGCCGGTCGCGCAGCCAGCGGTGGCCGCTGTCGAGCTTGACGATCAGCGTACGCGGCACCGTCACCTGCAGCACCGCGACACGCGGCTCGCGCCGCAGCCGCTGCAGGCTGGCCGGGTCGAGCGCGAACGCCAGATCGGCTTCGCCGGCTTCGGCCATCAGCGCCCGTGTCTCGGCACGGGCGACGCTGAGGAAGGCGGCGCGCTGCACGCGCAGGCCGGGCGCCAGCGCCTGGACCTCGACACGCTGCGGCGCGGCCATCTCGTGCACGCGGTAGGGGCCGCTGCCGACGATGGCGCGCACGCCGCCGGCGTCGAACGAGCTCGCCGCCAGCAGCATCGTGCTGCTGTGCGTCAGCAAGGCCGGCAGCAGCGCGAAGGGCTCGGCGAGTTCGAAGACGACGGCGCCGCCTGCCGCCCGCAGCGAACGCAGCGGCGCCAGGCGCAACAGCCCGGGGCGCTGGTGCGCACGCTCGAGCACGCGCACCACCTGGGCGGCGTCGACCGCCGTGCCGTCGTGAAAGCGCGCGCCGGGGCGCAGCTCGAAGGTCCAGCGCAGCCGGCTGGCGTCGCAGGTCCAGCGGCGCGCCAGCCCGGGCAGCAGCCGGCCCTGGTCGTCGGACTCGACCAGGGTCTCGCAGACCTGCAGCCGGGTGAAGAAGTAGCCGCTGATCGCCGGTTCCAGGCCGGCGATCTCCCAGGGGCCGACGAGGCGCAGGCGCGGCGCGGCGGCGGCGGCGGCGGGCCGGCGCATCGCCGCCAGCAGCGGCAGCGCGGCGCCGGCGCGCAGCAGCGCGCGGCGTGAAGAGGTCGCCGTCATCAGAACTTGGCCTGCACGCCCAGCGTCACGTTGCGCGGCGCGCCGGGCGTCACCCAGACGCGGCTGTACGAGCTCGTGTAGTAGGTCTTGTCGAACAGGTTGTCGACGTCCAGCGACAGCCGCAGCGACGGCGTCGCCGCCCAGTAGGCGACCAGCTTGGCCGTCGTGTACGAGGGCAGCATGAAGGCCTCCGTGCCGGCGTCGGCCTCGGCCGCGGTGTAGGCCTGGCCGACGCGTTCGCCGACGTGGGTCAGCCCGCCGCCGACGCCGTAGCGGCCGCCGACCGGCGCCTGGGCCTCGTAGACCGCCAGCACGCCGGCGTTGAGCCGCGGCACGCCCAGCAGGCGGCTGCCGATCTCCAGCGTGCTGTCGCGCTCGACCTGGGTGTCGTACCAGGCGAGGCTGCCGGTCAGGCGCCAGTTCGTGCCCAGCTGGCCGGCGATGTCCAGCTCGACGCCGCGGCTGGACACCTCGCCGGCGGCGGCGCTGTTGCCGCTGCCGTTGTTGTAGACCACGTTGCGTTTGGCGATGTCGAAGACCGCCAGCGTCGCGCCCAGGCGCTTGTCGGCGGACTCCCACTTGGTGCCCAGCTCGTAGGCGCGGCCGATCTCGGGCTCGAAGGCCTGGCCGTCGGCGTCGCTGCCGGGGTTGGGGCGGAAGCTCCGCCCGGCGTTGGCGAACACCGCCCAGCCCGGCGCCGGCAGCCAGCTCAGGCCGGCGCGCGGCGAGGTCTCGGTCGGGTCCTGCTTGGTCGTCGTGCCGGTGCGGCGGTTGTGCAGGCTCTGCTCGACGGTCTCGGTGCGAGCTCCCAGCAGCAGCCGCCAGGCCGGCGCCAGCGTCACCGCGTCCTGCAGCGTCAGCGCCGTGCCGCGCTGGTGCTCGTGGGTGTCGGTGTTGGGCAGCGGCGTCGGCGGCGTCTGGCCGTAGACCGGGTCGAGCAGGTCGATCGCGTAGGGCGCGTCGGCGCTGGGGTTCACACGCAGCATGCGCTGGTCGAGGCGGAAGCGGTAGCTGTCGACGCCGGCCAGGACCTCGTGCTGCAGGCCGGCCAGTTCGAGCTTGCCCTGCAGCTCGGCCTGCAGCGCGAAGTCGTTGGAGCGGTAGTCGCGGTCGCGGCGCTGGCGCCAGAGCGTGCGGCCGTCGTCGAGCACGCGGCTGGGCTCGGTGGAAACGCCGTCGAGCCGGGTCTGGCGCCAGGACAGCGCGGCGCGTGCCTGCCAGCCGGAAGCCAGGTCGTGGCGCAGCACCAGCTGGTGGGTCTGGTTCTGCACCGTGACGTCGCCGTCGTCGGGCTCGCCGCTGAAGCGTGTGCGCGGCACCTGGCCCAGCTTGCCGGCTATGGCCTGCACGCCGCGGTCCAGCGGCGTCGCATGGCGCAGCCACTGGCCGCTGTACTCCAGCGAGCTGTCGGGCGTCAGCAGCCAGGTGAAGGCCGGTGCCACGACCTGGCGCTCGCTGTGCACGTGGTCGCGGAAGCTGCCCTTGTCCTCGGCGGCCAGGTTCAGGCGGTAGGCGAAACGCTCGCCCAGCGGGCCGGTGGTGTCCAGCGCCGTGCGGTAGGCGTCCCAGCTGCCGGCGTAGGCCTCGAGCGAGCTGGCGCGCTGCCACAGCGGCTTCTTGGTCACGAGGTTGACGGTGCCGCCGGGTTCGCTGGCGCCGTAGAGCGCGGCCACCGGGCCCTTGAGGAATTCGACGCGCTCGATGTCGGCGAGGTCGCGCGGCGCGTTGAAGCCGCGGTTGCCGGCCAGGCCGTTGAGCAGCATCGCCATGCCGGTGTTCTCGTTGCCGGCCAGGCCGCGGATCGCGATGTTGTCCCACAGCCCGCCGAAGTTGTTCTGGCGCGAGACGCCGCCGACGTAGTCCAGCACCTCGTCCAGGCGCACCGCGCCCAGGTCGTCCAGCGCCTGGCGCGAGAGCACACGCACGCTCTGCGGCAGTTCCAGCAGCGGCAGCGAGCTCTTCGTGCCGTCCACCTGGCCGGCTTCGTAGCCGCCACCCTGACGGCGGCCGACGACCTCGATGGCCTCGACGACGGGTGCCGCGTCTGCCGCGGGTGTGCTCCGGGTGTCGTCGGCCACGGCGTGGGCCGGCACGCTGCCTGCGACGGCGAACAGGAGGCTGCCGAAGGTGAATCTGGACATGGGGCCGCTAATGAGAATGAAGAATCAGTCTCATTATTGCATCGGCGTGTGACCGGATGCGCGTGACGACGGGCGAGCGCCGGGGCCCGTCACCGTTCAGGAAAGCCCTGTTCTCCCAAACCCTGGTCCGGTACTCAGGAATTTCCCGGAGAGCCGGTTGTGTTTCCGGATGCTGAAAAGCGAGCCTCGGGTTCGCCCCAAAAACGTAAGGAATGGTTCAGTTTGGCGTCAGAAAGCGGTCAGAGCCTGCTTCGACATTGCGCCGCATGTGCCGCCACCGGGCGTGCGGCACGCAACGCAGGAGACAAACAGCATGGCATCCACCGCCGCAGCGGTGCCCTCGAACGCCCCGATGACTCGCGAGGAGCGCAAGGTGATCTTCGCCTCCTCGCTGGGCACGGTCTTCGAGTGGTACGACTTCTACCTCTACGGTTCGCTGGCCGTGATCATCGGCAAGCAGTTCTTCGCCGCGCTCGACCCGACGGCGCAGTTCATCGCCTCGCTGCTGGCCTTTGCCGCCGGCTTCATCGTGCGGCCCTTCGGCGCGCTGGTCTTCGGCCGCCTGGGCGACATGATCGGCCGCAAGTACACCTTCCTGGTGACGATCCTGATCATGGGTCTGTCGACCTTCATCGTCGGCGTGTTGCCCAGCTACGCCTCGATCGGCATCGCCGCGCCGATCATCCTGATCGGCCTGCGCATCCTGCAGGGCCTGGCGCTGGGCGGCGAGTACGGCGGTGCCGCGACCTACGTCGCCGAACACGCGCCGCACGGCAAGCGTGGCGCCTACACCTCGTGGATCCAGACCACCGCGACGCTGGGCCTGTTCCTGAGCCTGCTGGTCATCCTCGGCACGCGCACCGCGATGGGCGAGGAAGCCTTCGCTGCCTGGGGCTGGCGCATCCCGTTCATCGTCTCGATCCTGCTGCTGGCCATCAGCGTCTGGATCCGCCTGTCGATGAACGAGTCGCCCGCCTTCCGCAAGATGAAGGAGGAGGGCAAGACCTCGAAGGCGCCGCTGACCGAGAGCTTCGGCCAGTGGAAGAACCTGAAGATCGTGCTGCTGGCGCTGTTCGGCCTGGTGATGGGCCAGGGCGTGGTCTGGTATTCGGGCCAGTTCTACGCGCTGTTCTTCCTGACCAGCTCGCTCAAGGTCGACCCGGCGACGGCGAACATCATGATCGCGGCCTCGCTGCTGATCGGCACGCCCTTCTTCGTCGTCTTCGGCACGCTGTCGGACAAGATCGGCCGCAAGCCGATCATCCTGGCCGGCATGCTGCTGGCGGTGCTGACCTACTTCCCGCTGTTCAAGGCGCTGACCAACGCCGCGAACCCGGAACTGGCCGCCGCCCAGGCCGCCTCGCAGATCGTGGTGCGTGCCGACCCGGCCACCTGCTCCTTCCAGGGCAGCCCGATCGCGCGCGAGGTCGACTTCACCTCGGCCTGCGACATCGCCAAGCGCGCACTGACGCAGAACTCGGCCAGCTACGACAACGAGGCGCTGCCGGCCGGCTCGCCGACGGTCGTGCTGATCGGCGACAAGCAGATCACGCCGCCGACGGCGACGACGATCGCCGGCGGCCACAAGTTCTCCGAGGACTCGACCAAGGCCATCGCCGGCTTCAAGAAGGAGCTGAGTGAGACGCTGAAGGGCGCGGGCTACCCGGCCAAGGCCAAGCCGATCGAGTTCCTGAGCGGGCAGTGGTGGTCCATCGTCGGCATCCTGACCATCCTCGTGATCTACGTGACGATGGTCTACGGCCCGATCGCCGCGATGCTGGTGGAGCTGTTCCCGACGCGCATCCGCTACACCTCGATGAGCCTGCCGTACCACATCGGCAACGGCTGGTTCGGCGGCCTGCTGCCGTCGATCACCTTCGCGATGGTGGCGGCCAACGGCAACATGTACCACGGCCTGTGGTACCCGATTGTCATCGCGTCGATCTGCTTCGTCGTCGGCCTGCTGTTCATCCGCGAGACCAAGGACCGCGACATCTACGCGGCGGATTGACGACCCCCCGTAGCGCCTGCGGCGCTCCCTCAAGGGGGCGCCGCCGGTGGCCCGGCAAAGCCGGTCCACGGCGGCCGCTTGATCGAATGCAAAAAGCCGGGCGATGCCCGGCTTTTGTTTGGGGGAGCGGAAACCTCAGACCGCGTGGCGAACGTAGACGTCGGTGTCGGGCAGCGCGCGGCGCAGGGCCTGGAAGGCGCCTTCGGCCAGGTCGCGGCCCATGCCGCAGCTCGGCAGGAAGCTGACGGTCAGCTCGGCTTCGTCGTCGCCGATGCGCAGCGCCTTGACGAGCTGGCGGTCGACGATGTTGCCGCCGTCGGCAGCGACGACGCCGCGCAGCGACTCCAGCACGCAGTTCACCAGCGCCGGATGGCCGCGCAGCTCGGGTGCAGGACACGGGCGGCCGAAGCCGCCGCCGCAGCTGCCATGGCTGGCCATGCAGCCGCCACAGCCTGGTTCGGGCAACAGACGGATCGGCTGTGTCTTGTTCATATCCGTAATTATGACGGGGCTCTGAGTCCAATCAACTAGGACACTCGGAAATCTGGAGGCCGATATGTCCAGGACAAAGCCGCGTATCCGATGGGCATTTCGCTGGGCGGCACGCGCTTGCGTCAAGCGGCATCGCGGCCGCTGAAGCTGGCCTGATAACTTTCGCGCAGCAGCTTCTTCTGCACCTTGCCCATCGTGTTGCGCGGCAGTTCGGGCACGACGAAGACCCGTTTGGGTACCTTGAAATGCGCGATGCGGTCCTTCAGTGCCGCGATCAGCGCCTCGCCGTCCAGCGTCGCACCGGGCCGCGGCACGACGGCCGCGACCACGGCTTCGCCGAAGTCCGGATGCGGCACGCCGACGACCGCCGACTCGACGACACCCGGCAGGTCGTCGATCAGCGACTCGATCTCGGCCGGGTAGACGTTGAAGCCGCCGGTGATGACCAGATCCTTGCTGCGGCCGACGATCGTCACCCAGCCGTCGGCGTCGACGCGGCCGACGTCGCCGGTCTTGAACCAGCCGTCGGCGCTGAACTCCTCGGCGGTCTTCTCCGGCAAACGCCAGTAGCCCGAGAAGACGTTGGGCCCGCGCACCTCGATGCCGCCGATCTCGCCCGGCGGCACCGGCTCGCCGTTCTCGCCGCAGGCGCGCAGCTGCACGCCGGGCAGCGCCGGGCCGACCGTGCCGCCGCGCCGGGCTTCCTCGGGGCGGTAGGGGTTGGAGGTCAGCATGACGGTCTCGCTCATGCCGTAGCGCTCGAGGATCACGTGGCCGGTGCGGTTGCGCCAGGCGCGGAAGGTGTCGATCAGCAGCGGTGCCGACCCGCTGACGAAGAGCCGCATCTTCGTGCAGCGCTCGCGGTCCAGTGCCGGCTCGGCCAGCATGCGCACGTACAGCGTCGGCACGCCCATGAAGACCGTGGCCTCGGGCAGGCGCTCGACGACCGCGGCAGCGTCGAAACGCGAGAACCAGATCATGCGCGCCCCGGCCAGCAGCGCGCCGTGCGAGGCGACGAACAGCCCGTGCACGTGGAAGATCGGCAGCGCGTGGATCAGCACGTCGTCGCGCTGCCAGGCCCAGGCCTCGTGCAGCACGCGCGCGTTGCTCAGCAGGTTGCCGTGCGAGAGCATCGCGCCCTTGCTGCGCCCGGTGGTGCCGCTGGTGTAGACGATGGCCGCCAGGTCGCCGCCCGCCCGCGCCACCGTCTCGTGCTCGTCGGGCTGGAACGCGGCGCGGTCGAGCAGCGTGCCGCTGCGGTCGTCGCCCAGCGTGTAGACGTGTTTCGTGCCGGCCTGGAAGGCGATGCGGCTGGCCCAGCCGAAGTTGCGTGGCGCGCAGACCACGACGGCCGGTTCGGCGTCGCCGATGAAGTACTCGATCTCGGCGGCCTGGTAGGCGATGTTCAGCGGCACGACGACGTGGCCGGCGCGCAGGATCGCCAGGTAGAGCATCATCGCCTCGACGCTCTTGTCGACGTGCATCAGCACGCGCGAGGCCGGCGGCAGGTCCAGCGAGGCCAGCAGCCTGGCCAGCATCGCGGTGCCGCGGTCGAGATCGCGCCAGGTGTAGGCCAGCGGCTGCGGGCTGTCGCCGCAGTCGATGGCGATCGAGTCCAGGTCGTCGGGGAACGCGGCGCGCAGGGCGCCGTACAGATTCTGGTCGGACATCGTCATCCTGTCGGGAGCGGAGGCTGGGCCGATCCTAGGCCCTCTCCGGGTCCCGGGGCGGTCAATCCAGCTTGGCGCCCGAACGTTTGACGACCTCGGCCCAGCGCCGTGTCTCGGAGGCGACGAAACGGCCCAGCGCCTCGCCCTGCAGGTCCGGCGGCTCGGCGCCCAGGCCGGTCCAGATGGCGCGCAGCTCGTCGCTGGCGATCGTGCGCCGCACGTCGGCGCCAAAACGGTCGACGGCCTCGCGTGGCGTCGCCTTGGGCGCGAACAGCGCGTACCAGGTCGAGACGACGTAGTCGGGCAGGCCCTGCTCGCGTGCGGTCGGCACGTCGGGAAAACCGGGCGCGCGCCGTGTGCCGGCGACCGCGATCGGATGCAGCTTGCCCGACTTGATGTGCGCCGCCGACGAGGCCAGGCCGTCGAACATCAGGTCCACCTGGCCGGCGATCAGGTCCTGCAGCGCCGGCCCGGCGCCGCGGTAGGGAATGTGGGTGATGAAGGTGCCGGACTGCTGCTTGAACAGCTCGCCGGCCAGGTGGTGCGAGGTGCCGTTGCCGGCCGAGCCGTAGTTCAGCCCGGCGGGTCTGCTGCGCAGCAGCGCCAGCAGCTGCGGCAACGTGCGCGCGGCCACGCGCTGCGGGTTGACGACGATGACCTGCGGCACGCTGGCCACCAGCGTCACCGGCACGAAGTCGTTCTCCAGGCTGTAGTCCAGCTTGGGGTACATCGCCGGCGCGATCGCGTGGTGCACCGCGCCCATGAAGAAGCTCGTGCCGTCCGGCGCGGCCTTGGCGGCGATGCCGGCGCCCAGGTTGCCGCCGGCGCCACCGCGGTTGTCGATCAGGTACTGGCGGCCGGCGGCGCGTGTCATCGCGCCGAACAGCGGGCGCGCGAAGGCGTCGGTGCCGCCGCCGGGCGGGAAGGGCACGACGATCGTCACCGGGCGCGAAGCCGGGGACTGGGCCCGCGCCCAGGCGGGGGCGAGCACGACGGAACCTGCGGCCAGCAGCCGGCGGCGGGACCAGGACGGCATGAGTCTCCTCCTCTGTTGTCCCGCGGGCAGGCGGGTACAGCCATGCTGCCATCGGCCCGGTGGGCTGACGCCCGGGTGAAGCCCGGGGGCTTACCCGCGGTCGGTCCCCCCGCGTTCCGGGCGGTGGGTTTGTCCGCTCCCCGCCGGCCTGCGCCGCGATGCATCCTGCGCGCCGGCGCCCCAGCGCCGGGCGAGGCAACGGCCCGCTCCCCCGTCAGGAGAAACGACCGTGAAGCACACCCCGACCTGGACGGCCGCTGCCGCCGCCTGCCTGCTGTCCGGCGCTGCGGCCTCGGCCGCACCCGCCAACACCCTGCCCGCCGGCGTGCGCGGGCCCGTCACCGAGACCACCTACGACGGCGTCGCCGACGATCTGCTGACCGCCGGGCTCGGCAAGACCGGCCTGATGGGCGCCACGCCGGCCTTTGCCGACCCGCTCGCGCCGACGCCGGCCGAGCTGCGCCGCAACGCGATCTACGTGAACTACCGCGCCCTGGTCGACTACACCGCCGCCGGCGGCATGGGCGTCTTCTACGGCCCCAACATCGACGCCGAGGGCCGCGACACGCTGGGCGAGGGCAAGGTCGCCGGGCGCGAGACGCTGGCCTGGCACGACGACGGCAGCGGCCGGCAGAACGTCACGCTGATGGTGCAGGTGCCCGACCGCTTCGACCCGGCGCGGCCGTGCATCGTCACCGCCACGTCCTCGGGTTCGCGCGGCATCTACGGCGCCATCGGCACCGCCGGCGAGTGGGGGCTCAAACGGGGCTGCGCCGTCGCCTACACCGACAAGGGCAGCGGCAACGGCCTGCACGAGCTGACGGCCGACCGGGTGACGCTGCGCGACGGCCGCGTCGTCGATGCCGCCGCCGCCGGCACCGAGGCGCTGTTCCGCGCCCCGCTGTCCGACGCCGAGCGCGAAGCCCTGCTCGCCCAGGCGCCGTACCGCGTGGCCTACAAACACGCGCACTCCAGGCAGAACCCCGAGGCCGACTGGGGCCGCCACACGCTGCAGGCGGTGCGTTTCGCCTTCTGGGTGCTCAACGAGCGCTACGGCAAGGTCGGCCGCGACGGCCGCCGCGAGGCGACGCTGAACGCGCGCAACACGATCGTCATCGCCAGCAGCGTCTCCAACGGCGGCGGCGCCGCGCTCGCCGCCGCCGAGCAGGACCGCGAAGGGCTGATCGACGGCGTCGCGGTCAGCGAGCCGAACGCCCAGCCGCGCTGGCTGCACGGCCTGGCGATCCGCCAGGGCGACACCGCGGTGGCGACGATCGGGCGCCCGCTGGCCGACTACTTCACGTTCGCCAACCTCTACCAGCCCTGCGCGCTGCTGGCGCCGGCGGCCGGCGGCGGCACGGCGGTGGCCTCGGCCTTCTGGCCGGCGGCCTTCACCGCGTCGGCACAGAACCGCTGCACGGCGCTGGCAGCCCAGGGCCTGCTTGCCGGCAGCACGCTGGCCGAGCAGGCCGAGGACGCGCTCGCCCGGCTGCACGCCTACGGCTGGACCCGCGACGCCGATTTCCTTCACCAGTCGCATTACCGCTTCGCGACGAACTCGATCGCGACGACCTACACCAACGCCTACGGCCGCTTCGGCGTCGAGGACCGGCTCTGCGGTTTCAGCTTCGCCAACACCGACTCGGCCGGCGCGCCGGCCGCGCCCTCGGCCACCGGGGTCGCGTCGATCTTCTCGACCGGCAACGGCGTGCCGCCGACGACCGGCGTCAACGTCGTCTACGACGCCTCGGCGGGCGGCGCTAAGCTCGACTTCCTCGCCGTGTCGCCCGGCAGCGGGCTGGCCGACTTCGCGCTCGACGGCGCGCTGTGCCAGCGCTCGCTGGTCACCGGCCGCGACGACAGCGACCGCCTGCTGAGCGGCGCGCAGCGCGAAGCCGCGCAGCGTGTGCGCCGCGGCATCACCGAGGTCCGGCTGGACGGCCGCCTGCGTGGCAAGCCGGTGCTGATCGTCGCCGGCCGCAGCGACGCGCTGCTGCCGGTCAACCACACGGCCCGCGCCTACTACGCGCGTGTCCAGGCCCAGGGCGCGGCCGACAATGTGCGCTACGTCGAGGTGACGAACGCCCAGCACTTCGACGGCTTCATCTCGCTGGGCGCCTTCCTCGGCTACGACACGCGTTTCATCCCGCTGCACGTCTACTTCAACCGCGCGATGGACGCGATGTGGGCGCATCTGACGCAGGGCGCGGCGCTGCCGCCCAGCCAGGTGGTGCACACCGTGCCCCGCGGCGGCAGCCCGGGCGCGGCACCGGCGCTGACGGCGGCCCACGTGCCGCCGATCCAGGCCGCGCCGGCCGAGTCGGCGCGAATCGTCTTCGGTGCGGGCACGCTGTCCGTGCCCGACTGAGACTCAGCGGCGGAAACGCCCGTCGCTGATGATCGACAGCTCGGTGTAGTCCAGCCCCGAGTGGTCGGCGGGGCCGTAGCTGATCTCCAGCCCGCCCAGGTCGACTCGCTGGAAACCTTCCAGCGCCTGGCGCAGGGACTGGCGCGTCGGGTTGGGGCCGGCGCGGCGCAGGCCCTCGACCAGCACCCGGGCGCCGGCGAAGCCTTCGATCATCGCCGGCGTCAGCTCGTTGATGCCGGCGGCGCGTGCCAGCTCGCTGGCCTCGCGCACCATCGACGTGGACAGCGCGCGTTCGCTCGGGAACACCTGCGCGACGATGGTGCCCGAGGCGTGTTCGCCCATCGCCTTGACGAAGCCGCTGGAGGCGTTGTTGGACAGCGTGCCGATCTGCGCGCGTGAACCCGCCGCACGCAGCGCCTGCGTGCCTTCGGACACCGCCTCGGCGGTGCCGATGAAGACGACGGCCTGCACGTCGCCGGCCTTGGCCTTCTGCACCAGCGCGCTGAACACCGGCCGGGCGCGGTCGAAGGTCTCGACGAAGACGGGTTTGAGCTTCGCGTGCTCGAAGCCGCGTGTCGCGCCGGCGGCGGCGTCGGCGCCGAACGAGTCGTCGACGTGGGCCAGCCCGATGCGCGACATGCCGATCGACGCCAGGTGGTGCACCAGCTTCTCGGCCTCGCGCTGGTAGGGCGCACGCACGTTGAAGATCCAGGGGTCGACCGGCTTGTGCAGCAGCATCGCGCCGGTGGAGGGTGCGACCAGCGGCACCTGGTACTGCGCCAGCATCGGCCGGATGGCCTCGGTGTGCGGCGTGCCGCGGTTCAGGAACAGCGCCGTGACCTGGCGCACCATGATCAGCCGCAGCGCGTTCTCGGCCGCGCGCGCGGGCTCGAAACGGTCGTCCAGCGTGACGAGTTCGATGCGCCGGCCGCCGATGCCGCCGCTGGCGTTGACGCGGTCGAACCAGAGCTTGGCTCCGAGCACGTTCTCGTTCGCACCGGCCGCTGCCGGGCCGGTCAGGCCGGTCGTCTGGCCGATGAGGATCTGCGCCGTGGCGGCGAAGCTCGTCAGGACGCCGAGGCAGAGGACGGCGGCGAGACGCCGGAGTTCACGCATGGCGGGTGGCGAAGATCGTTGCGAAGCCGTCGAGCATATCGAAGCGCCTCCGTTCTAGGGGGGTGAAGCGGTCCAAGAGTTCACGGCCGGAGCGCTCTCGTTTGCCCGGCCGGGCGCCGGCAGGCGTCGCGAGGGGCTCCTAGAATGACCGGTTCGCCTATCCGCCGAGCCCTCCAAGATGTCGTCCGGCTCCATCCGCATCCGCGGCGCCCGCCAGCACAACCTCAAGAACCTCGACCTGGACATCCACACCGGCGAGCTGACGGTGGTGACCGGCCCCAGCGGCTCGGGCAAGTCCAGCCTGGTCTTCGACACGCTCTACGCCGAAGGCCAGCGGCGCTACGTCGAGACCTTCAGCGCCTACGCGCGCCAGTTCCTGGACCGCATGGACCGCCCGGCGGTCGACCGTGTCGACGGCGTGCCGCCGGCCATCGCGATCGACCAGACGAACCCGGTGCGCACCAGCCGCAGCACGGTCGGCACGATGACCGAGCTCAACGACCACCTGAAGCTGCTGTACGCGCGCGCCGCCCAGCTCTTCGACCGCGAGACCGCGCTGCCGGTGCGCCACGACACGCCGGAGACCATCCACGACGACCTCGCGGCGCGGGCCGCCGCCGCCGGCGACCCGCGCCTCGTGTTCAGCTTCCCGGTCGAGCTGCCGGCCGACACCACGGCCGAGCAGCAGGAGCAGTGGCTGTCGGCCGCCGGCTTCACGCGCGTGCAGGGCGAGCGTGTCGCGGGCGACCGCAAGATCCTCGACGTCGTCGCCGACCGCCTGCGTTTCGCCGGCGCCGAACGGGCGCGCGTGATGGAAGCGATCGAGCTCGCGCTCAAACGCGGGGGCGGCCGGCTCACGGTGCACGTCGGCGACGACGGCACGACCTGGAGATACAGCACCGGGCTGCACTGCCCCGAGAGCGACATCCGCTACGCCGAGCCGCAGCCGGCGATGTTCAGCTTCAACTCGGCCTACGGCGCCTGCGACACCTGCCGCGGTTTCGGCCGTGTCATCGGCGTCGACTTCGGCCTCGTCATCCCCGACGAGCGCAAGACGCTGCGCAACGGCGCGATCAAGCCGCTGCAGACGCCGGCCTGGGCCGAGTGCCAGGACGACCTCATCAAGTACGCCGGCGAGGCCGGCATCCCGCGCGACACTGCCTGGAACCAGCTCACCCCGGCGCAGCGCGACTGGGTCATCGAAGGTTCGCCGAACTGGACCGGCAACTGGAACAAGCAGTGGTACGGCATCCGCCGCTTCTTCGGCTACCTGGAGAGCAAGGCCTACAAGATGCACATCCGCGTGCTCTTGTCCAAGTACCGCAGCTACACGCCCTGCACGGCCTGCGGCGGCGCGCGGCTCAAGCTCGAGCCGCTGCTCTGGCGCCTGGGCACGAAGGCCGACGCCGACGCGGTGCTGCCGCCGGCGCAGCGCTACCTGCCGGTCGGCGCCGCCTGGAGCCGCGAGCAGCTCCAGGCGCTGCCCGGCCTGGGCCTGCACGACCTGATGCAGCTGTCGATCGAGCGCCTGCGGCGTTTCTTCGACGGCCTGACGCTGCCCGGCACGATGCTCGACGAGGCGCTGAAGCTGCTGCTCGACGAGGTGCGCACGCGGCTGAAGTACCTCAACGACGTCGGCCTGGGCTACCTGACGCTGGACCGGCAGAGCCGCACGCTGTCCGGCGGCGAGGTCCAGCGCATCAACCTGACGACCGCGCTCGGCACCTCGCTCGTGAACACGATGTTCGTGCTCGACGAGCCCTCGATCGGCCTGCACCCGCGCGACATGGGGCGCATCGTCACCGCGATGCATCGGCTGCGCGACGCCGGCAACACGCTGGTCGTCGTCGAACACGATCCGGCGGTGATGCTGGCCGCCGACCGCCTGATCGACATGGGCCCCGGCCCGGGTGAACGCGGCGGGTCCATCGTCTTCGACGGCACGCCCGACGAGGCGCGCGACGCCGACACGCTGACCGGCGCCTACCTCGGCGGCCGGCGCCAGGTCGGCATCGGCATCCGGCGTGCGGTCGGCGCCAGCACGCCGAAGCTGATCCTCGAAGGCGCCCGCGAGCACAACCTGAGGAACGTCAGCGTCGAGCTGCCGCTGCAGCGCCTGGTCGTCGTCACCGGCGTCAGCGGCTCGGGCAAGAGCACGCTGATCCAGGACGTGCTGTACCCGGCGCTGGCGCGCCACTTCGGCAAGCCGACCGAGACTCCCGGCGAACACGATCGGCTGCTGGGCATGGACTGGCTGTCCGACGCCGTCTTCGTCGACCAGAGCCCGATCGGCAAGACCGCACGCAGCAACCCGGCGAGCTACGTCGGCGCCTTCGACGAGCTGCGCAAGCTCTTCGCCGACGCGCCGCTGGCGCGCGAACGCGGCTACACCGCCGGCACCTTCAGCTTCAATGCCGGCGACGGCCGCTGCCCGACCTGCGGCGGCTCGGGTTTCGAGCACGTCGAGATGCAGTTCCTGTCCGACGTCTACCTGCGCTGCCCCGACTGCGACGGCCGCCGCTACCGCGCCGAGATCCTCGACGTGAAGCTGGTGCGCGGGCCGATGCAGTTCTCCATCGCCGACGTGCTGGACCTCACCGTCGCCGAGGCCGTGCACTGGTTCCAGCAGGACCGCGAGGTCGTGCAGCGGCTGCAGCCCATCGTCGACGTCGGCCTGGACTACGTGCGCCTGGGCCAGCCGGTGCCGACGCTGTCGGGCGGCGAGGCGCAGCGGCTCAAGCTCGCCGGTTTCCTCGCCGAGGCGGCGGCCGGCAAGCGCCCGGCGGCGCCGGCCGGCGGCGGCAGCGCGGCCTGGGCCGGCGCCTTCGCCGACCGCGACACGCGACTGGCGCTGCGCCGCGGCACGCTGTTCCTGTTCGACGAGCCGACCACCGGCCTGCACTTCGACGACATCGCCAAGCTGATGCGCGCGCTGCGCAAGCTGCTGGAGGCGGGGCACTCGCTGCTGGTCATCGAACACAACCTGGACGTCATCCGTTCGGCCGACTGGATCGTCGACCTCGGCCCCGAAGGCGGCGAGGCCGGCGGCGAACTCGTCTGCGCCGGCACGCCCGAGGACCTGAAGGCGCATCCGGGCTCGCACACCGGCGTCGCGCTGCGTGACTACGAGGCCGCGCTGGGCCTGGGCGTCGCGCGTGCCGCCGAACGCACCGCCGCGGGCCCGGACGGCACGCCGCTGCAGACGCTGGTGCGTGCCCGCCGCCGCGAGCGCCAGGCCGAGGACGACACGATCCGCATCGTCAACGCCAAGGAGCACAACCTCAAGAGCCTGTCGGTCGACATCCCGCGCGGCAAGTTCAACGTCGTCACCGGCGTCAGCGGCTCGGGCAAGAGCACGCTGGCCTTCGACATCCTGTTCAACGAAGGCCAGCGCCGCTATCTGGAGAGCCTGAACGCCTACGCGCGCAGCATCGTGCAGCCCGCCGGCCGGCCCGAGGTCGACGCCGTCTGGGGCATCCCGCCGACGGTCGCGATCGAGCAGCGCCTGTCGCGCGGCGGGCGCAAGAGCACGGTGGCGACGACCACCGAGCTGTGGCACTTCCTGCGCCTGCTGTGGGTGAAGCTGGGGCTGCAGCACTGCGTCAAGGACGGCGCGCCGGTGCGCGCGCAGAGCGCCGAGAGCATCGCCGCGCAGCTGCTGCGCGACCACCGCGGCCAGCACGTCGGCCTGCTGGCGCCGCTGGTCGTCAACCGCAAGGGTGTCTACACCGACCTCGCCCGGTGGGCCTCGGCGCGCGGCCACACGCACCTGCGTGTCGACGGCGAGTTCGTGCCGGTGTCGCCGTTCCCGCGCCTGGACCGCTTCAAGGAGCACACGATCGAGCTGCCGGTCGGCGACCTGGTCGTCGACCCGGCCGGCGAAGCCGAGCTGCGCGCGCTGCTGTCCAAGGCGCTGGAGCTGGGCAAGGGCGTGCTGCACCTGCTGCACCCGCTGGACGGCCTGGCCGAATCGATGGACGGCGGCGGCAACGGCCGCGGCATCGGCGCGCTGAAGGTCTTCTCGACCAAACGCGCCTGCCCGGTCTGCGGCACCAGCTACCCCGAGCTGGACCCGCGCATGTTCAGCTACAACAGCAAACACGGCTGGTGCACGCACTGCGTCGGCACCGGCCTGGCGCTGACGCGCGAGCAGCGCAAGGCCTTCGACGACTCGGTGCGCGACGACAGCGACAAGGGCCGCGAGCAGAGCTTCCCGTCCGAGGAGCCCGAGGTCGAGGGCCTGGCCGACCAGCCCTGTCCGGAATGCCAGGGCGCACGCCTGAACCCGGCGGCGCGGGCGGTGACCTTCGACGACGAGTCGATCGGCGCCATCGCGCGGCTGTCGGTGCGCGAGACCCGCGCCTGGGTCGAGGCGCTGGAACTCACGGGCCGCGACGCCGAGATCGCACGCGACATCGTCGCCGAGATCCGCAGCCGGCTGCAGTTCCTCGAGGACGTGGGCCTGGGCTACCTGACGCTGGACCGGGCCGCGCCGACGCTGTCGGGCGGCGAGGCGCAGCGCATCCGCCTGGCGGCGCAGCTGGGCAGCAACCTGCAGGGCGTCTGCTACGTGCTCGACGAGCCGACGATCGGCCTGCACCCGCGCGACAACCGCATCCTGCTCGACGCGCTGCACAAGCTCGGCGAGCAGGGCAACACGCTGGTCGTCGTCGAACACGACGAGGACACGATCCGGCGTGCCGAACACATCATCGACATCGGGCCGAGCGCCGGCGTGCGTGGCGGCCGCCTCGTCGCCCAGGGCTCGGTGGCCGACCTGTCGGCGGCGCCCGAGTCGCTGACCGGGCGTTTCCTCGCCGCGCCGCCGAAACACCCGCTGCAGGCCCGCCGCCCGGTCGAGGCCGATGCGCCGGCGCTCGCGCTCACCGGCGCGTCGCTGCACAACCTGAAGAACGTCGACGTGACCGTGCCGCTGAGGCGCCTGGTCGCCGTCACCGGTGTCAGCGGCTCGGGCAAGAGCACGCTGGCGCGCGACGTGCTGCTGGCCAGCGTGCAGGCCGCGGTGACGCAGAAGTCGACCAAGGCCGGGCGCGACACGATGCTGGCCAACGGCTTCCACGGCCTCGTCGGCTGCACCGGGCTGGCGGGCTTCGAGCCGGTCGACCGCGTGCTGGAGGTCGACCAGACGCCGATCGGCAAGACGCCGCGCTCCTGCCCGGCGACCTACATCGGCTTCTGGGACGCGATCCGCAAGCTCTTCGCCGAGACGCTGGAGGCCAAGGCGCGCGGCTACGCCGCCAACCGCTTCAGCTTCAACACCGGCGACGGCCGCTGCCCGGCCTGCGAAGGCCAGGGCCTGCGCACGATCGAGATGAGCTTCCTGCCCGACGTGAAGGTGCCCTGCGACGTCTGCCACGGCGCGCGTTTCAACGCCGAGACGCTGGCCGTCACCTGGCGCGGCAAGAGCATCGGCGACGTGCTGCGCATGGAGGTCGACGAGGCCGTCGGTTTCTTCGCCAGCATGCCGGCGATCGCGCACCCGCTGCAGCTGCTGAAGGACGTCGGCCTGGGCTATCTGACGCTGGGCCAGCCGAGCCCCACGCTGTCCGGCGGCGAGGCGCAGCGCATCAAGCTCGTCACCGAGCTGTCCAAGGTGCGCGACGACGTCACGCGGCGCGGCAACCGGCTGCCGCACACGCTGTACGTGCTCGACGAGCCGACGGTCGGCCTGCACATGGCCGACGTCGAGCGCCTGGCGCGGGTGCTGCACCGGCTGGTCGACGCCGGCCACAGCGTCGTCGTCATCGAGCACGACCTGGACGTCATCGCCGAGGCCGACTGGATCCTCGACCTGGGCCCCGAAGGTGGCGGCGAAGGCGGCCGCGTGGTGGCCGCCGGCACGCCGGAGCAGGTGGTGGCCGCCGGCACGCACACCGGGCGCGCGCTGGCGCCGGTGCTGGCGCGCTAGGGCAGCGCCGGGCGCGGCGCCGGCCGCAGCCGGCGCCAGACACGCCAGCCGAGCAGCACGCCGAGGATCGCGGCATAGACCGCGACCTCGGCGTAATCGTGTTTGCCCGAGCGCATCCAGAAGAAGTGCAGCAGCGCCAGGCCGGCGGTGGCGTAGACCGCGCGGTGCAGCAGCTGCCAGCGCCGCCCGCCCAGGGCCTTGATCGCCGCGTTGAACGAGGTCGCGGCCAGCGGCAGCATCGTCAGCAGCGCCGCGGTGCCGACGAGGATGAACGGGCGCTTGGCGATGTCGTGCACGATGGCGTCGACATCGAAACCCATGTCCAGCCAGGCGAAACACAGGAAGTGCACGGCGCCGTAGAAGAAGGTGAACAGCCCCAGCATGCGCCGCAGCCGCGCCAGCGCGTGCCAGCCGCTCATCTGGCGCAGCGGCGTCACGGCCAGCGTCAGGCACAGGAAACGCAGCGTCCAGTCGCCGGTGGCGCGGATCAGCGCCTCGGCGGGGTTGGCGCCCAGCGTGTTCGCGACGGCGCCCCAGACCAGCCACGCGGCCGGCAGCAGCGCGAGCACGAAGACGGCCGGCTTGGCCGCCGGCGAGGCCAGCAGCTTGTTCACCGCAGACACGGGCTCAGTAGTTCTTCTTCAGGTCCAGCCCGGCGTAGAGCTGGCCGACCTGCGGCTCGTAGCCGTTGAACATCAGCGTCGGCCGGCGCCTGGCGAACAGGCCTTCGCCGATGCGGCGCTCGCTGGCCTGGCTCCAGCGCGGGTGGTCGACCGTCGGGTTGACGTTGGCGTAGAAGCCGTATTCCTCGGGCGCGGTGCGCTGCCAGGCGCTGCGCGGCGGCTGCTCGACGAAGCGGATCGCGACCAGGCTCTTGGCCGACTTGAAGCCGTACTTCCAGGGCACGACCAGGCGCAGCGGCGCGCCGTTCTGCGGCGGCAGCACCTCGCCGTAGAGGCCGAAGGCAAGCAGCGTCAGCGGGTGCATCGCCTCGTCCAGACGCAGCCCCTCGACATAGGGCCAGGGGATGATGTTCGAGCGCAGGCCGGGCATCTGCTTGGCGTCGGCCAGCGTCTCGAACTGCAGGTAGCGCGCGCTGCCCAGCGGCTCGACGCGGCGGATCAGTTCGGCCAGCGAGTAGCCGACCCAGGGGATCACCATCGACCAGCCTTCGACGCAGCGCAGGCGGTAGACGCGCTCTTCCATCGGCGCCAGCTTCAGCAGCGTGTCCAGGTCCCAGCGGCCGGGTTTCTTCACCAGGCCGTCGACGACGACGGTCCAGGGCCGGGTCTGCAGCTTCTGTGCGCGTTGTGCGGGGTCGGCCTTGTCGGTGCCGAACTCGTAGAAGTTGTTGTAGCTGGTGACGTCGCCGTAGGCCGTCGGCGCTTCCATCGTCGCCGCGCCCGGCACCGCGCTGCGCGCGCCGGGCAGCGCATCACGTTTTCCCGGCCGGGCGGTCGCGGCCAGCGCCGGCAGCGCCGTCGCAGCTGCACCGGCCATCAGGCCCTGGATCAGCGTGCGCCGCTGGCGCCAGACCTCGTGCGGGGTGATCTCGCTGGCCAGCGGGTGCAGGTGGCCACGGTCTTTCAGGTACAGCATCGGGCGCTCGGGGGAAGACGGGCACGCAAGGTAGCGCAAAGCGTTGCGACGCGTCGTCCGGGCCCGCAGATCACGGGCGCGCCGAGGGAGATCGTCGCCCCGGAAACAAGTCGGGCCGGCGAAAGCCGGCCCGACGTGCAGGGCTGCGGTCGATCAGTGCAGGCCGGCGATGTAGTCGGCCACGGCCTTGATCTCGGCGTCGCTCAGCTTGGCGGCGATGGCCGTCATCTGCACGCTGTTGGCACGTTCGCCGGAGCGGAAGGTGTTGAGCTGCGCCGTCGTGTACTCGACGTGCTGGCCACCCAGGCGCGGGTACTGCGCCGGGATGCCGGCGCCGTTCGGGCTGTGGCAGCCCGAGCAGGCCGGGACCTTCTTCGAGGCGATGCCGCCCCGGTAGATGGCCTGGCCCAGGGCGATCGTCTCCTTGGAGGTCGCTTCGCCCTTGACCGCCGGCTTGGCGGCGAAGAAGGCGGCGACGTTGACCATGTCCTCGGGCGTCAGCGGCGCGGCCATGCCCATCATGATCGGGTTCATGCGCTTGCCGGCCTTGAACTCGGTCAGCTGCTTGACGATGTAGGCCTGGTGCTGGCCTTGCAGGATCGGGTAGATCGGGATGCCACGCGTGCCGTCTGCCGCATGGCAGGCCATGCAGGTGGCCGCCGTGATCTGGCCCTTGGCGAGATCCGGCTTGGCGGGCTTCGCTTCCTGGGCGAAGGCGGGGCCGGCGGCGAGCGCGGCGAGGGTCAGGGCGACGGCGAACTTCATGCGGCGGGGGCCTCGGTCGGCAGGTGTTCGGGTGTCAAACCGCAGGATTTTACAATGGCCCATGACGTCAACCTTTCGAGATGTGCCAAGCGACCCTGAAAAGAGTGCGCTGGCCTGGGCGCACAGCGCGCGTTTCCTGACGACCGCGAGCCGTCTGGACCAGTTGCCTCAGGGCGAACTGCCCGAGATCGCCTTCGTCGGACGCAGCAATGCAGGCAAGTCCACGGCGATCAACACGCTGGCTCAGCAGCGCCGTCTGGCCTTCGCTTCGCGAACGCCGGGCCGCACGCAGCACATCAACCTCTTCGAGGTGGGGCCGAAGGACGCGCCCGACGCGCTCTTCGCCGACCTGCCCGGCTACGGCTATGCCGCCGTCGCGCGCAGCGCCAAGCTGCGCTGGCAGGAGGTGATGGCGCAGTACCTCGAGCTTCGGCGCGCGCTGCACGGCGTCGTGCTGATGATCGACTCGCGACTGGGTTTCACCGACCTGGACCGGCGGCTGCTGGGGCTGATCGCGCCGCGCGTGGCCAACGGCGAAGTGCGTCTGCTGGCCGTGCTGACCAAGTGCGACAAGCTCAACCGCCGCGAGGCCGATGCCGCGCTGGCGGGCGCGCAGCAGGTGCTCGGCGAGATCGCGACCGAGAACGCCGAGATCGGCGTCGTGCTGTTCTCGGCGCTGTCGCGGCGCGGTCTGGACGACGTCGCGACGACGCTGCGTGGCTGGATCGCGCCCGCGCCCTAACCGAGCTGGAAGGACCGCCGCATCACGCGTTTGGCGGCGGAGCGCACCAGCGAACGCGGCTTCAGCGTCGCCAGCAGGCCCTCGGTGCGCAGCGTCAGCAGCGCGCGCCGGCGCACGGCCCAGGTCTCGGGGCTTTCGGCGTCGCCGACGAGCCAGAGTTCGCCCAGTTCGCCCGGCCACAGCACCTGGGCCTTGACCCAGCGGCCCTGCAGGAAGACGTGCAGCCAGTCGGCGGGGCGCCGGGCCTGCAGCCAGGCCTGGGCGTCGCGGGGTTCGCCGGGGCCGTCGGCCGGCATCAGGTCGGCGGGCACGGTGTCGAGCTGGGCGATGTCGAGCGCGCCGCCCAGCGTCGAGGGCGGCGCGGCCGACGAGCACAGCCGTTCCTCGATGCGCTGCAGTTCGGCGATCTGCGCCGCGGCATCCGTGCAGCGGCGCGCGAAGCGGTGCTGGGCCTGGTGCTGCAGGCGCTCGCTGGCCCACTCGAACAGCGATGCGTTGGGCGCCGGTTCCGCCGCCAGGTGCTCGACCAGGCCTTGTGCGAAGCGCAGCGTCTGGCCGCGCTCCGGCTGGCCCGACGGCGGCAGCACCTCGCCGAGGTGGGCCAGATCGTCGAAGAAGCGCCACATCGTGTGCCCTTCGTCCTCCAGCGCCTTGGGTTCACGCAGCACCAGCCGCGTGGCGACCGATTGCAGCCGCGACAGCATCAGCGCGATGTCCTGCGCGATGCGGCGATCGGCCAGCATGGCGTCGAACAGGCCGGTGAGCAGCTCGATCGCGCGGCGTTCGGCGGGCGGCGCGTCGGTGGCGCCGGGCGGCACCGAGAGCGCGGGTTCGAGCGCGAGCGCGGGGGCGTCGTCGAAGCCCAGTTCCGCCGCCGGCGAGACCGCCGAGCGCACCAGGTCCAGCCCGGCGCCGAGGCTGATCTCGGGGCGGCGCGAACGCCGTGCACCCGAGGGCAGGATCATCGTGCGGTACGCCGCCGGCGTGACGCCCTGGCCCTCCAGGCGCGACGACGAGGCGGCGTAGGCCCGTCGCAGCGCCGCGGCCAGCGCCGGCGCGGCGTTGCGCATGAACAGCAGGTGGTGCCCGCGCGACAGCGGCAGGGCCTGCGCCGCGGCCCACAGCGCGCGTGCGTGCTGCGCCGGCCCGAAGGGGTTGTGGTCGCGTGCCAGGTCCATGTCGCCGACCAGCGCGGCGGTGAAGGTCTGCAGCTCGCGCAGCTCGTATTCGGCGGTGCTGCGGATCAGCTCGATGACGTGCGAGATCTCGACGTCGATCGCGACCGAGTCCTCGTCGACCAGCGACAGCGTGGCCGGCAGACCCGCGCCGCCCGCCGCCGAGCCGGTGGCCGAACGCTCGGCGAGCTGGCGCCTGAGCGAACGCAGGTAGTAGTCGGTGAGCGCGTCGCGCTGCGTGCCGATGGCCTGCAGCACGTCGGCGGCCGAGGCACGCGGCTGCGGCGAGAGCGTCGGCAGGCTCTGGCGCAGGTGGTCGACGGTACCGTCGATCGTCTGGTCGACGACCAGCGGCATGCGCAGCAGTTCATCGTCGATGAACTGCTGGAGCTCGGCTGGCGGGTTGAGGAACGGCATCTCTTGGAGATTATCGGCCGGCTGCGCCTGTGCAATAAGCCCGGGGCGGGGCCGAAATCCGGCTGGAAATGAAAAAAACCCGCCTCCTTGCGGAGACGGGTCCGGGTCCGGGGCGACAGACGCGCCACCGGCCGAGGCCGGCGGCGGCCGGTCGATACGGCGCACGAGGCGCCGTATCGCCGACTTACATGTCCATGCCCATGCCGCCCATGCCACCCATGCCGCCGCCGGCGGGCATCGGGGCTTCTTCCTTCGGCGCTTCGGCGACCATGCACTCGGTCGTCAGCATCAGGCTGGCGACGGAGGCGGCGTTCTGCAGCGCGGTACGGGTCACCTTGGTCGGGTCCAGGATGCCCATCTCGATCATGTCGCCGTAGGTGTCGTTGGCGGCGTTGTAGCCGAAGTTGCCGGCACCTTCGAGGACCTTGTTGATCACGACGCTGGGCTCGCCACCGGCGTTGGCGACGATCTCGCGCAGCGGCTGCTCGACGGCGCGCAGCACGATCTTGATGCCGGCGTCCTGGTCGTGGTTGTCGCCCTTCAGGCCACCGGCCACGGCGGCGCGGGCGCGCAGCAGCGCGACACCGCCACCGGCCACGATGCCTTCCTCGACGGCGGCACGGGTGGCGTGCAGCGCGTCTTCGACACGGGCCTTCTTTTCCTTCATCTCGACTTCGGTGGCGGCACCGACCTTGATGACGGCAACACCGCCGGCCAGCTTGGCCACGCGCTCTTGCAGCTTCTCGCGGTCGTAGTCGGAGGTCGCTTCCTCGATCTGGACGCGGATCTGCTTGACACGCGCCTCGATGTCGGCGGCTGCACCGGCGCCGTCGATGATCGTGGTGTTTTCCTTCGCGACTTCGACGCGCTTGGCCTGGCCCAGGTCGGCCAGCGTGGCCTTCTCGAGCGTCAGGCCGACTTCCTCGGCGATGACCTTGCCGCCCGTCAGGATGGCGATGTCCTCGAGCATGGCCTTGCGGCGGTCACCGAAGCCCGGGGCCTTGACGGCGACGACCTTCAGGATGCCGCGGATCGTGTTGACCACCAGGGTGGCCAGCGCTTCGCCTTCGACTTCCTCGGCGATGATCAGCAGCGGGCGGCCCGCCTTGGCGACTTGCTCGAGGATCGGGAGCAGGTCACGGATGTTGCTGATCTTCTTGTCGAACAGCAGGACGAACGGGCTCTCGAGCACCGCGACCTGCTTTTCCGGGTTGTTGATGAAGTACGGCGACAGGTAGCCGCGGTCGAACTGCATGCCCTCGACGACGTCGAGTTCGTTGTTCAGGCTCTTGCCGTCTTCGACGGTGATGACGCCTTCCTTGCCGACCTTGTCCATCGCGTCGGCGATGATCTTGCCGATCGACTCGTCGCTGTTGGCGGAGATCGAGCCGACCTGGCCGATTTCCTTGCTCGTCGTCGTCGGCTTGCTGGCCTTCTTCAGCTCTTCGGTCAGGGCCGTGACGGCCTTGTCGATGCCGCGCTTGAGGTCCATCGGGTTCATGCCCGCGGCGACGAACTTCATGCCTTCGCGCACGATCGACTGCGCCAGAACGGTCGCGGTCGTGGTGCCGTCACCGGCGTTGTCGCTGGTCTTGGAAGCGACTTCCTTGACCATCTGCGCGCCCATGTTCTGCAGCTTGTCCTTGAGCTCGATCTCCTTGGCGACCGAGACACCGTCCTTGGTGACGGTGGGGGCGCCGAACGAGCGCTCCAGGACCACGTTGCGGCCCTTGGGGCCCAGGGTGACCTTGACGGCGTTGGCGAGAACGTTCACGCCTTCGACCATGCGGTGGCGCGCGTCGGCGCCGAAAACCACGTCTTTAGCAGCCATGTGCTACCTCTTCGAATTCTGGGGGGAGGGGGATTACTTCTCGACGACGGCGAAGAGGTCTTCTTCGCGCATCACGAGCAGTTCGTCGCCGTCGACCTTGACGGTCTGGCCGCTGTACTTGCCGAACAGCACGCGGTCGCCGACCTTGATGTTCAGCACGACGAAGTCGCCCTTGTCGTTGCGCTTGCCCGGACCGACGGCCAGGACTTCACCCTGGTCGGGCTTCTCGGCGGCGTTGTCGGGGATGACGATGCCGGAGGCGGTCTTGGTCTCGTTCTCGAGACGCTTGACGATCACACGATCGTGCAGCGGACGAAGCTTCATTCACATCTCCTTGGGAGTCACGTTATGGCACTGGAGCGCCGCGCAGGCAGCGCTCGCTGACATGCGGCAACCGGGGGGCAGCGAATCTGCCTCGGTCGTTAGCACTCACCTGTGGCGAGTGCTAGCAGATGGATTATAGGGGCCGGTTCCGGCGCTTCAAGAGGCGGGAAATCGAGCCCCCACGCACGCGTCGGGGCCATGGCGGCGCGGCGCGCCGGCTTTAGAGCTTGCGCACCTCGATGCGGTGCTTCTGCAGCGCGTAACCGAGCTGGCGCGGCGTGATGCGCAGCAGCCTGGCGGCCTTGGCCTGCACCCAGCCGCACTGCTCCATCGCCCAGATCAGCCGCTCGCGTTCGCCGTCGGGAGCCGGGCCGGCCAGGCGCGAGACCGGCGGCGGCAGCTGCTGCGTCGGGCCGATGCGCGTGACGCCGTCGTGCACGATCTCGTCGTGCGCGCCGTCGGCCAGCGGTGGCGCCGGCGGTGGCGCCGGCGCCGCCCAGGACGCCTCGGGGGCCGGCGCCGCGTGGCCGTTGGTCGGCGGCAGCGCATGGCCGTTGAAGCCGTGGCCCGCGGCCGAGGCGGCCACGGCGTCGGCCTTGTCCAGGAAGTGCAGCGTCTGCGTCAGGCAGCGGTTGTTGCGGCAGGGGAAGGCGAGGTCGCGGATCAGGTCGCCCTGGACCATGGTCGCCGTGCGTTCGATGCAGTTCTCCAGTTCGCGCACGTTGCCCGGCCAGTAGCAGGCGGTCAGCACCTTCATCGCCTCGGGCGTGACCTTCAGGTTGCGCCGGTTCTCCTTGTTGAAGCGCTCGATGAAGTGCGTGACCAGCGGCGGGATGTCGCTGCGGCGCTCGCGCAGCGGCGGCAGGAAGATCGAGACGACGTTGATGCGGTAGTACAGGTCGGCGCGGTACTCGCCGCGCTGCACCATCTTCTCGAGGTCGCGGTTGGTGGCGCAGATCAGGCGCACGTCGACCTTGATCGGCTTGTTGCCTCCCACGCGCTCGAACTCGCGCTCCTGCAGCACGCGCAGCAGCTTGGCCTGGAAGCCCGGCGACACGTCGCCGATCTCGTCGAGGAACAGCGTGCCGCCGTGCGCGAGCTCGAAACGGCCCTTGCGCTCGCCGACGGCGCCGGTGAAGGCGCCGCGTTCGTGGCCGAAGAGTTCGCTCTCCAGCAGCGACTCGGTCAGCGCCGCGCAGTTGACCTTGACGAAGGCTGCGTCCTTGCGCGGCGACAGGAAGTGGATCGCGCGGGCGATCGCCTCCTTGCCGGTGCCGCTCTCGCCGCGCAGCAGCACCGTCGCGCGCGAGGGCGCGGCCTGGTGCACCTCGGTGAACACCTGCTGCATCGCACGCGACTCGCCGACCACGTTGTCCAGTGCCAGCCGGCCACGCGGCTCGCGCGCCAGCGCCTTCTGCAGCCGCGTCGTCTCCTGCAGCAGGCGCGAATGCTCCTCGGCCACCGCCAGGTGCAGCGCGGCCGACTGCGCCAGCAGCGTCGCGACCATCGTCAGCAGCCGCTGGTCGTCGGTGAGCCGCGCGCCGTCGTCCATCTCGCGCTGCGCGGCGAGCACGCCGACGGTGGCGCGGTCGGTCTTCATCGGCACGACGATGAAGGCCAGCGGCCGGTCGCCACGGGCGCCGAAGGCGCCGGTGCGGTCGAGGAACTCGGGCGAGTCCTGCACGTCGGGCACGACGGCGGCCATGCCGCTGGCGTAGACGCGGCCGATGACGCCTTCGCCGCTGCGCCAGTGGCCCCGTGCCGCCTGGTCGCGGTCCAGGCCGATCCAGCTGTGGATGCGCAACAGGTTGCCGCCATCCTCGGCCGGCATCACGACCATCGCGCGCTGCAGCCCGAGCTGCGACGCCAGCGTGTTCAGCGCCACGCGGAACGTGCGCGCGATGTCCAGCGACGCGCCCAGGACGCGGCAGACCTCGTAAACCGTGCTGAGCTGAACCTGGTAGCGCTCGCTCAGCGCCGTGCGACTCGACATCACGCACCTCCTGCGTCTGACGGGCGGGGCGAGGCGGTGCGGCGGGCCACCTCGGGGCGCCCGGCGCATCCTTGTCGGGCATTGCCCGCCATGCCGCCGCCGGTCGAGGATGCCAGTGCAAGAAGCACGCCGAATCGCGCCGACAGTCGAGGGAGGCCGTCGGTCGCTTGATGCAACGCAAAACGCCCGCGTCTCGTGCGCGGGCGAGGCTCAGCGGGCGGCGGCAGCGGCGAGCTTTTCCAGTTCGGCGACGTGCTGCGCCTCTTCGGCGGCGAACTCGCCGGCCAGTGCGCGCAGCTCGGCGTCGGTGCTGATCGCCGCGATCGCGGCGTAGAAGGCGTGGCCGCGGCGCTCGCTGTCCAGTGCCAGCGCCAGCGCGTCGGCGGCGCCCATCATCGGGTCGACGCCGGCCCAGTCGGCGGTCTCGGGCGGGATGCCGTCGGGCCACTCGAACTCGGCGGCCGACAGCTCGGGCAGCGTGCGCCAGCCCGCGCGCGCCTGGGCCTCGGCCAGGTGCAGGCGCGAGAAGTGCGCCATGCGGGCGAAGAAGGCACGCAGCTCGGCGTTGCCGTCGGTGCCCATCGAGGCCGCCAGGTCTTCGTAGCGGCGCGCCGCGTCGCGTTCGAGCGCGACGGCGTGGGCGAGGAATTTCTCGACGTCGTTCATGCCATGGGTCTTTCTGCTGTCACCGTCGGCGCACCCACCCCTTCGGGGACAGGTCGCCGCAGGCGACCAGGGGAGCGGCGTCGCCGGCGCGGGCCGGGCCCGATCCGGGTCCCCCGGTCGGGGCCGGTGCCCCCTCGGGGGGCGGCCGCCAGGCGGCCGGGGGCGAAATCATCCAAATTTGAAGAGGATGCCGTAGCCGCCGCGCGGCCAGTCCCACTCGACATTGGCGTGCTCGGTGCAGATCACGCGGCAACTGCCGCATTCCAGGCAGCCGTCGGTGATCAGCGTCACCGTGCCGTTGCCTTCGGCCTTGTAGCAGCTGGCCGGGCAGACGTAGGTGCAGGCCTGGGTCTGGCAGGTGTTGGCGCAGACCTCGGGCTTCCTGATCCGGATGTGCGGCCGGCCGTGGTCGACCTTGTAGCGGTTCTGGAACAGCTTCTCCTCGACGTTGACGACCGTCGTGCTCATCGCATCGCCCTCCACAGCTTGAACGCGTCGCCGAACAGCCCGGTGACGCGGCGGGCGGCCTTGAAGCTGCCCAGGATCTCGCGCTGCTTGGTCGACTTGTCGACGCCGTCGACCGTGAAGTAGGTCTTGGCGGCGCGGTTGACCAGCGCGGGGTAGGTGTCGAAGAAGTGCGGGCTGCGCTCCAGCACCTCGGGCAGGTGCTTGTACTTCTTCAGGTCCTTCATGACGAAGCTGGCGTCCAGCGCCGCCTTGTAGGCCGCGAGCGTTTGCGCCGTCATCGCCTTGCCGGCGGCCTTGGCCGCGGCGACGGTCTCGCCGGCCAGGCTGCCGCTGGTCATCGCCAGGTTGGAGCCTTCGCGGTGCACGGCGTTCACGAAGCCGGCCGAGTCGCCGACGATGAGCCAGCCGTTGCCGTAGAGCTGCGGCACGGCGCGCAGCCCGCCTTCGGGGATCAGGTGCGCGGCGTATTCCTTCATCTCGCCGCCTTCGAGCATCGGCGCGATGCTCGGGTGCTTCTTCAGCTTGTCCAGCAGCGCGTACGGCGTGGTGCGCTTGTCGTTGGCCTTGAAGTCCGACAGCAGGCAGCCGACGCCGATCGTCAGCGAGTCCTTGTTCGTGTAGAGGAAGCCGGTGCCGACCATGCCTTCGGTGACGCTGCCGACCATCTCGATGACGACGCCTTCCTCCTCCTTGACGTTGAAGCGCTGCTGGATCACCTCCTCGGGCATGAAGAGGATCTCCTTGACCGCCAGCGCCACGTTCTTGGCCTGGATCTCGCCGTGCAGCCCGGCCTTGCGCGCCAGCACCGAGTTGACGCCGTCGGCGAGCACGACGACGTCGGCGAAGACCTCGCCGCCGATGCGGTCGCAGCGCACGCCGACGCAGCGCTCGCCGTCCATCAGCAGCTCCTCGACGGTGGTCTCGCAGATCACCAGCGCGCCGGCTTCGCGCACCTTGGAGCTGAACCACTTGTCGAACTGGGCGCGGATGATCGTGTAGCGGTTGTAGGGCGGCTTGTTGTAGTCGTCGCTGCGGTAGTGGCTGCCGACGAAGCTGTTGTCGTCGAGCACCCACATGCGCTGCTCGATGATGTGGCGCTCCAGCGGCGCGTCGTCGCGGAAGTCGGGGATCAGCTTCTCCAGCGCGTCGGCGTAGAGGATCGCGCCCTGCACGTTCTTGCTGCCGGGGTATTCGCCGCGTTCGATCTGCAGCACCTTCAGCCCGGCCTTGGCCATCGTCAGCGCGGCCGCGTTGCCGGACGGGCCGGCGCCGACGACGATGGCGTCGAACTTCTCGTGGGACATCACTGCTCTCCTTGATCGTTTGACGGGCCAGGCGATGCCTGCACCGTCTGGCCTGAGCAAGCAGGCGCCGTGGAACCGGCTCTGCCGGGCCACTGGCGTCGCCCCCCTGGGGGGGAGGCGCCGAAGGCGCTTCGGGGGGGATTCATGCCACGCGGCGGACGCGCTTGGCCAGGTGGTTGCGGAAGACCTGGGTCAGCACCGGCAGCACCTGCATCGCGTTGCCGACGATGCCGTGGTGGGCGAAGTCGAAGATCGGCGCGTTCGGGTCGGTGTTGATCGCGACGATGCAGTCCGAGCTCTCCATGCCGACGCGGTGCTGGATCGCGCCCGAGACGCCGGCGGCGATGTAGAGCTTGGGCCGCACGGTCTTGCCGGTCTGGCCGACCTGGCGTTCGGTCTCGCACCAGCCGGCCTGGGTGACGGCGCGCGTGGCGCCGACCTCGGCGCCGAGCACACGCGCCAGCTCCCAGACGAGCTTGAAGTTCTCCGCCGTCTTCAGCCCCTTGCCGCCGCTGACGATGATGTCGGCGTAGGCCAGGTTGACGGTGTTGCGGCTGGCGTCGGGGATGAAGTCGAGCAGCTTGGTGACGATGTCGGTCTCGACCATGCCCAGCGCCATCTCGACGATGTCGCCGCTGCGCGTGTCGTCGCGGCGCGGCATGGCCATCACGCGCGGGCGCACGGTGGCCATCTGCGGGCGGTAGGCCAGCGTCATGATCGTGCACAGCAGCGAGCCGCCGAAGGTCGGCCGCGTCGCGGCCAGCGCGCGGCCGTCGATGCGCAGCTCGGTGCAGTCGGCGGTGAGGCCCGTGCCCAGCGTCGTCGCGACGCTGCCGGCGAGGTCGCGGCCCATCGTCGTCGCGCCCAGCAGCAGGATCTCGGGCTGGTGGGTGTTGACGAGGTCGGTCAGGCCCTTGGTGAAGGGCTCGTTGCGGTAGCCCTGCAGCACCGGGTCGCGCATGACGTAGCAGCGGTCGGCGCCGTAGGTGTAGGCCTCTTTCGCGTAGCGCTCCAGGTCGTCGGCCGGGCCGCCCATCAGCACGCCGCTGACGCTGACGCCCAGCGTGTCGGCGAGTTTTCGCGCCTCGCCCATCAGCTCCCAGCTGACGCTGTGCACGTGGCCGCGGTCGTGTTCGATGAAGACCCAGACGCCTTTGTAGGCCTTCAGGTGTTCGGGCAGTTCGGTGTTGCGCCCGGCGCGACCGGCCGGCTTGGCGGGCGCGGGCTTGGCGGCTTCGCTCATCTCGCGACTCCTTCAGGCAGACAGGCGCTCGACGGTCTCGTCTTCGAGCGTCGGATGCGTGGTGAAGATCTTCTGCAGCAGGTTCAGGCAGACGTCGTTGACGCTGGAGTCGGCGACGACCTGCATCTCGGCCTTGGTGGCGCGCGGCGTCGGGCCGAAGACCTTGCTGACGACGGTCGGCGAGCCCTTCAGGCCGATCTTGGAGACGTCCTCGATGCCGGCGTCGTCCTTGTTCCAGCGCCGCACCGGGCAGCGGCCGGCGCGCAGCATGTCGGCCATCGTCGCGAAGCGCATCTCGTTCGTGCCTTCGAGCATCGTGATCAGCGAGGGCAGCGACGTCTGCAGCAGCTGCACGCCGCCCTCGGCGCGGCGCTCGACGCGGATGCGGCGGCCGTCGAGGTCGACCTCGACGATGCGGCTGACGTAGGTCAGCAGGTTCACGCCCAGGCGTTTGGCGATGCCGGGGCCGACCTGGGCGGTGTCGCCGTCGATCGTCTGCTTGCCGGTGAAGATCAGGTCGACCGCCTGCTCCTGGCCGATCTTGCGGATCGCCGCGGCCAGCGCGTAGCTGGTGGCCAGCGTGTCGGCGCCGGCGAAGGAGCGGTCGGTGACCAGGATCGCGTCGGTGGCGCCGAAGCTGATGCACTTGCGCAGCGCGTCCTCGGCCTGCGGCGGGCCCATGCAGAGCACGGTGACGCGGCCGCCGAACTGGTCCTTCAGACGCAGCGCCTCTTCCAGCGCGAACAGGTCGTACGGGTTGACGATCGCCGGCACGCCCTGGCGCATGATGGTGTTGGTCACCGGATGGACGCGGATCTGCGCCGAGTCCGGCACCTGCTTGATGCAGACGACGATGTGCATGGCTGCTCCTTCGGTTTCAGACGCCGGCGCTGCGGCGCTCGGCCAGGCTCTGGCGCAGCGAGGCCAGCGGCACCGCGCGCACGCCTTCGGCGTCCTGGAAGACCTTGAACACCTTCTCGCGCTGGGCGCTGGAGGCGACGAAGTCGGCGTAGGCCTGCGTCAGCAGCTCGCGGTAGCGGCGGAAGGTCTCGAGTTCGTCGAGCCCCGCCAGCCCGGGCGTGGCGTTCAGGTACTGGTGGAAGCGCTTGAGGATGTGCAGGCGGTTCACCTGCACGACGCGCTCCTCGTAGGCGACACCGAAGAAGCGCAGGAAGTCCTCGGCGCTGGACAGGTGTTGCAGGCGATGGGTGAGGCTGATCATCGGCGTCTCCTCGGAGCGGTCAGGCATGGGCGTAGGCAGGCGTGTCCTCGCACAGGTCGAGGTAGAAGCGCGCCAGGTCGTCGGCGCTGGGTTCGAGCTTGGTGCAGGCGACGTGGGCGCGGATGCGCGCCAGCAGCCGCGGCACCTGGCGCGGCGCCACCGGCAGCCCCAGGCGCGCGTAGCGTTCGATGACCGCGGCGCTGCCCGAGTGCTTGCCCAGCACCAGGCGGTGCGTGCGGCCGAGTTCCTCGGGGGCGAAGTTCTCGTAGTTGCGGCGGTCTTTCAGCAGGCCGTCGACGTGGATGCCGCTTTCGTGGCTGAACACCGCGTCGCCGACGATGGACTTGCCCGGCGCCACCGGCCGCCCGGAGGCGTGGGCGACGAGCGCGCTGATCGTCGGCAGCGTCTCGGTGCGGATGCCGCATTCGATGCCGTGCACGTGGCGCAGCGCCATCACCACCTCTTCCATCGCCGCGTTGCCGGCACGTTCGCCCAGGCCGTTGACGGTGGTGCTGGCGTGCGTGGCGCCGGCCATCGCCGCGGCCAGCGTGTTGGCGGTGGCCAGGCCCAGGTCGTTGTGGGCGTGGATCTCGATCTCGAGGTCGACCTCGGCGCGCAGCGCGGCGATGCGCAGATGCGTCTGGAAGGGGTCGAGCAGGCCCAGCGTGTCGGCGTAGCGCACGCGGCGCGCGCCCGCGGCCTGGGCCGCGGCGGCGGCCGCGGCGAGGAAGCCGCCGTCGGCGCGCGAGGCGTCCTCGAAACCGACGCTGACCGAGACGCCGCCGTCGGCCAGACGGGTGACGTGGTGGCGGATCGTCTGCAGCACCCAGGCGCGGTCGCGCGCCAGCTTGCGCTCGATCTGCACGTCGGACACCGGCACCGAGACGTGCACGATGTCGGCGCCGCAGCGCAGCGCGGCGGCGATGTCGCTGTCGGCCATGCGCGCCCAGACCATGCTGCGTGCATGGCGCAGCGAACTCGCGATGTCGCGGATGAGTCCGACTTCGTGTTCGCCCATGGCCGGAATTCCGACTTCCAATTCCGGGACACCCGCCGCGTCCAATGCCGCTGCAATCGCGAGCTTTTCAGCGTCGGTGAACGCGACGCCGGCGGTCTGTTCGCCGTCGCGTAACGTTGTGTCATTGATGATGAGGCGCCCGGGCGCCAGCCTTGGCTGCATAGCGTGCTCCGACGATGTCGGGGCCATCGTCGCAAGCGCCGTGCCACTACCGCGGATGTTCCAAGTGATTGTTTTTTAAGAATATTTCTCCTCGTGAAATCCGGTGTTGGCCTCTTTGTCGCGTTGTCGACAGATCTCGGCGGCCGGCTGTCGGTCGTCGTCCGTGGGGCGCCTGCGGCCGTGAGACTGCCAAATAGCGGCGGAAACGGGCTGTTTTCTGCCCATGTCTGCCATGTCTGGGTTGCGTTGCGCGCATAGACTTCGTCCAGATCCTCCGTCAGAAATGAACGCCCACGTTCGAATGCCAATGCCGCGTCGCGCGGCATTGGCCGGCCGATTGGCGTCGCAGACCGAATAAAGAATGACGAACGACTCGCCCAACCACAGTTACCGACTCGTCTGGAACGAAAGTTCCCATTCCTATCAAGCCGTCCCCGAGACGGCACGCGGACGCGGCCGGTCCAGCGGAGGCCGCACGCGTCGCGCCCAGGGGGTCGCACTCGCCGCCGCTGCGGCGTTGGCGAGCAGCGCCTGGGCCGGGCCGACAGGCGGCAGCATCAGCGCCGGCAGCGGCAGCATCCACCACAGTGGCAACTCCACCACGGTGACGCAGGGCAGCCAGAATCTGGCGATCAACTGGACGAGTTTCAGCATCGGGGCCGGCGAGAGCGTCAGGTTCGTCCAGCCCAACAGCAGCGCCATCGCGCTCAACCGGGTCACCGGCCGCGAGAGTTCAGTCATCGACGGCGCGCTGACGGCCAACGGCCAGGTCTGGCTCCTCAACGCCAACGGCGTGCTTTTCGGCAAGACCGCGAGCGTCAACGTCGGCGGGCTGGTGGCCTCGACGCTGAGCCTCAGCGACGCCGATTTCATGGCCGGCAAGACCAGCTTGCGCGGCGACGGCAGCCAGGGCAGCGTGGTCAACCGAGGCAGCCTGACCGGCGGCTATGTGGCCCTGCTGGGCAAACAGGTCAGCAACGCCGGCACCATCACCACTAGGGGCGGCACCAGTGCACTGGCTGCGGGTGACGCCATCACGCTGAGCTTCACCGGCAACAAGCTGCTGTCCGTGCAGGTGAACGCCGGCACCTACAAGGCCCTGGCCGAAAACAGCGGCCTGATCCAGGCCGACGACGGCTCGGTGCTGCTCAGTGCCAGCGCCAAGGACGCGCTGCTCGACACGGTGGTCAACAACACCGGCGTGATCCAGGCGCGCGGCATCAGCACCGCCGGTGGGCGCATCGAGCTGATGGGCGGCTTCAACGGCGGCACGGTGAAGGTGGCCGGCACGCTGGATGCTTCCTCCACGGCACACGACGGCGGCTTCATCGAGACCAGCGGCGCCCATGTCTTGATCGGCGACGACGCCAAGATCAGCACCTTGTCCGCCACCGGCAAGACCGGCACCTGGCTGGTGGACCCGACCGACTTCACCATCAGCAGCGGCAGTGGCGCGCAGACGGACAGCGGCATCGGCGCCACGACACTGAGCAACAACCTGGCCAGCAACAACGTCACGCTGGTCACGGACAGCACGACCGGCAGCGACGTCGGCAACATCAACGTCAACGCCGCCGTCAGCTGGAGCGCCAACACCACGCTGACGCTCAACGCCTACAACAACATCAACGTCAACGCCGCCATCACCGCCACCGGCGCGAGTGCCGGGCTGGTGCTCAACTACGGCAACTACGCCACGGCCGGCAGCGTCACTTCGGGCACCGACTACAACATCGCCGCGCCCATCACGCTCAGCGGCGCAAATGCCAGCCTGTCCATCAATGGCAGCAGCTACACGCTGATCCACAGCATGGCGCAACTCGACGCCATCGACAGCACCGGCCCGTCGGGCAAATACGCGTTGGCGGAGGATCTGGACGCCTCGGGCACCACCTACTCGGAATCGGTGGTCTCCGGCACCTTCTCGGGCACCTTCGCCGGCCTCGGGCATACGGTGTCCAACCCGACCATCGTCGCGCCCACTACAGGGGACGTGGGCCTGTTCAGCATCAACTCAGGCACGATCCGCGACCTGGGCGTGGTCGGCGGCAGCGTCTCCGGTGCCAGCCGTGTCGGTGCGCTGGTGGGCAGCAGCACGGGCAGCGGCAAGCTGACCCACGTCTTCGCCAGCAGCGCCGTGCAAGGCAACGGCGCTGCCACCGCCATCGGTGGCTTGGTCGGCGCTCTCCAGGAAAGCAGCAGCTTGAGCGACGCCTACGCAACCGGAAACGTCAGCGGGAAATTGAACGTGGGAGGTCTGGTCGGCGCCTCCCAGAACGCCACGCTCAGTCGCGTTTACGCGACGGGTGCGGTGACCGCCCTATCCGAAAGCGCCGGCGGCCTCATCGGCTACATCCGCGCGAGCACCATCAGCAACGCCTATGCCACCGGGCAGGTGACTGCCAGCTCGCGCGCCGGTGGCCTCATCGGCAACAGCTACAGCGGTACCGTCAGCAACAGCTACTGGGACAGCAGCACGACCGGCAAGACCCAGGCTTATGGCAGCAGAAACAGCGCTAGCTTTACCAACGTCAGCGCCGTCACCAGCAGCAGCGCCTACAGCCATGCCAGCTACAGCAGCCTGGGCACCTGGACCCAGACCGTGACAGGCTCGGATGCGGACACCAGCTCGGGCGTGTGGGTGGCCACGGACGGCAGCGGCACCAAGCAATGGGTGATGATCGAAGGCTCGACCCGGCCCTTCCTCTACAGCGAATACAGCACCAGCATCAGCAACGCGCACCAGTTGCAGCTGATGGCGGTCAACCTGGGCGCCAGCTACACGCTCAGCCGCAACATCGACGCCAGCGAGACCAATGGCAGGAACGCCAGCGGCATGTGGACCACCCTGGGCTTCTCGCCGGTCGGCAAGGAGAATGCGATTTTCAGCGGCAGCCTGGACGGTAACAACCATACGGTCACGGGCCTGACGATCCATCGCATCGACAGCTCGAACTCCAACTACCTATTTACCGGCCTGTTCGGCAAGAGCTCGGGCAGCATCAGCAACATCGGACTGCTGGGGGGCAGCATCGCGGGTGGATGGGCCGTTGGCGCCCTGGTCGGCTGGAACGAAGGCAGCGTCAGCAATGCCTACGCCACGAGCGATGTCTCGGGTGTCGTCAATTACGTTGGTGGGCTGGTCGGCGGCAACAGCCGCCCTGGCAGCATCAGCAACTCCTTTGCGACGGGCAACGTGTCAGGTAGCGGCGTCGGCGGGCTGGTCGGCGGCAGCGACGGGAGCATCAGCAACTCCTATGCGACGGGCAACGTCACGGGCAGCGGCGACTACGCCGGCGGGCTGGTCGGCGACAACGAAGGGAGCCTCAGCAACGCCTATGCGACGGGCAGCGTCTCAGGCAGCGGCGACTACGTTGGCGGGCTGGTCGGCACCAACACCAGCACCGGCAGCATCACCAACGCCTATGCCACCGGCAGCGTCACGGGGGCTGGCGCCCATGTGGGCGCGCTGCTGGGCACCAATGATGGCGCTCTTGGTTCCTCGTTCTGGCTCACCTCGGTCTCCAGCACAGGCGTCGGCGGTGGAACCGGCACGATCGACACCGCCAGCCGCGGGCTCAGCGCCGCAGAAGCCAGCACGGCCAGTACCTTCAGCGACGCCGGCTGGAGCATTGCCAACGCAGGCGGCTCGTCCTCGATCTGGCGCATCTACGACGGCTACACGACGCCCTTGCTGCGCAGCTTCATGACCTCGCTGACCGTCGTGACCGACGATGTCAGCAAGACCTATGACGGCACCACCAGCCTCAGCGGCACAGGCTACCGCTACGGTGACACGAGCGCGGACACGAGCCTGATCTATGGCGCTGCCGTCACCAGCAGCACCAGCAGCAAGAACGTCGGCGACTACACGATCAGCACCAGCGGCCTGTACTCCGGCCAGCAGGGCTACGACCTTCAGTTCGTCGACGGCACCGCGACGATCACCGCGGCGACGCTGACTCTGAGCGGCACGACGACCGCGGCCAGCAAGGTCTACGACGGCACGACCACGGCCACCGTCAGCGGCGGCAGCCTCAGCGGCGTCATCACGGGCGACTCGGTCACCTTGACCCAGAGCGGCAGCTTTGCCGACAAGAACACCGGCACCGGCAAGACGGTGAGCTACACCGGGATGCTCTCGGGCGACGATGCTGGCAACTACGTGCTTAGCGGCGGCGCAGGCACGACGACAGCATCTATCACGGCCAAGGCGATCAGCGGCGCCATCGTGGCCGACGGCAAGGTCTACGACGGCACGAGGACGGCGGCGACTTCGGGCACGCTGTCGGGTGTGGTCGATGGCGACAGCGTGACGCTGGCGACCAGCGGCAGCTTTGCCGACAAGAACGCCGGTGCAGGCAAGACGGTCAACGTCGCCGCCGACCTGAGCGGTACCGACGCCGGCAACTACACGCTGAGCACCAACGCCACGACGACGGCGACGATCACCGCCAAGGCGATCAGCGGCGCCATCGTGGCCGACGGCAAGGTCTACGACGGCACGAGGGCGGCGGCGACTTCGGGCACGCTGTCCGGCGTGATCGACGGCGACAGCGTGGCGCTGGCGACCAGCGGCAGCTTTGCCGACAAGAACGCTGGTGTCGGCAAGACGGTCACCGTCGCCGGTGAACTGAGCGGCAACGACGCCGGCAACTACACGCTCAGCAGCACCAACGCCAGCACGACGGCGACGATCACCGCCAAGGCGATCAGCGGTGCCATCGTCGCGAACGGCAAGGTCTACGACGGCACGACGGCGGCGACGACCTCGGGCACGCTGTCCGGCGTCATCGACGGCGACAGCGTGACGCTGGCGACCAGCGGCAGCTTCGCCGACAAGAACGCCGGCGTCGGCAAGATGGTCAACGTCGCCGGCAGCCTGTCGGGCAGCGACGCCGGCAACTACACGCTCAGCAGCAGCAACACCACGACGACGGCGACGATCACGGCCAAGGCGATCAGCGGCACCATCGTCGCGGACGGCAAGGTCTACGACGGCACGACGGCGGCGGCGACCTCGGGCACGCTGTCCGGCGTCATCGACGGCGACAGCGTGACGCTGGCGACCAGCGGCAGCTTCGCCGACAAGAACGCCGGCGTCGGCAAGACGGTCAACGTCGCCGGCAGCCTGAGCGGTGGTGATGCCGGCAACTACACGCTGAGCAGCAACACCACGACGACGGCGACGATCACCGCCAAGGCGATCAGCGGTGCCATCGTGGCGAACGGCAAGGTCTACGACGGCACGACGTCGGCGACGACCTCGGGCACGCTGTCGGGCGTCATCGACGGCGACACCGTGGCGCTGGCGACCAGCGGCGCCTTCGCAGACAAGAACGCCAGCGTCGGCAAGACGGTGACGGTGTCGGGCAGCCTGAGCGGCAGCGACGCTGGCAACTACACGCTCAGCAGCAGCAACACCACGACGACGGCGACGATCACGGCCAAGGCCATTACCGGCGCCATCGTCGCCGACGGCAAGGTCTACGACGGCACGACGGCGGCGGCGACCTCGGGCACGCTGTCGGGCGTGATCGACGGCGACAGCGTGGCGCTGGCGACCCGCGGCAGCTTTGCCGACAAGAACGCCGGCGTCGGCAAGACGGTCACCGTCGCCGGTGAACTGAGCGGTACCGACGCTGGCAACTACACGCTCAGCAGCAGCAATACCACGACGACGGCGACGATCACGGCCAAGGCGATCAGCGGCACCATCGTCGCGGACGGCAAGGTCTACGACGGCACGACGTCGGCGACGACCTCGGGCACGCTGTCGGGCGTCATCGACGGCGACAGCGTGGCGCTGGCGACCAGCGGCAGCTTCGCCGACAAGAACGCCGGCGTCGGCAAGACGGTGACGGTGTCGGGCAGCCTGAACGGCAGCGACGCCGGCAACTACACGCTGAGCAGCAACGCCAGCACGACCGCCACCATCTCGCAGGCGTCCTTGACGATCACCGCCAACGACGCGCAGAAGACGGTCGACGGCCAGCCGTACGGTGGCGGCAACGGCATCACCGTGAGTGGCCTGGTGGGCGGCGACACGACCGGCGCCCTGGACGGCAGCCTGGTCTACGGCGGCAGTTCGCAAGGCGCGACGGCGGCCGGCAGCTACACGATCGCCGCTTCGGGCCTGAGCTCCGGCAACTACAGCATCCGCTACGTCGACGGCGTGCTGACGATCGAGTCGGCTGCGCCCACCGCATTGAGCGAGGCCCAGCAGCGGACCGTGCAACAGAATGCCGCGCCGCAGGCCGACGCGACCCTTGCCTCGACCGAACGGGTGTCCCGGGAGACCGACGGCAGCCTGCAGTTCTCCAACAGCGGCCGCCGTCTGCTGCGCATCGCCAACGGCGGCGTCGCGGTTCCTGCTGCCAACTGATCCGCCAGCCGGCACCGCGGCCGCCGCGGGGTGGCCGCGCCGTGCCGGCGCAGGGCCTCATCCACCGACATCGAACCTTGCCCAACGTGCACCGTCTCAAACCCCTCAACGACGCACTGATCGCCGGCGCTCTCGCGCTGGCTGCCGCCCAGGCCTGTGCCGCGACGCCCGATGCCGGCCAGATTTCGCGCGAGCCGCGCTCGCCGGTTCCGCTGGCTTCCCCGTCGTCGCCGGCGCTCAAGGTCGACAAGCCCACGACCGACTCGGTCCCCGAGGGCGGGCCCACGGTCGTGGTCAGCGCCTTCGAGCTGCAGGGCAACACCGTCTTCGACACGCCGACGCTGCAGGCGCTGCTGGCTGACGAACTGGGCCGCCCGCTCACCTTTGCCGACCTGACCCGCCTGGCCGCGCGCCTCACGCGCCACTACCGTGACGCCGGCTACCTGGTGGCCCGCGCCTATCTGCCGGCGCAGGAGGTCAACGACGGCGTGCTGCGCATCGCCGTGCTCGAAGGCCGGCTGAGCCAGGTCGAACTGATGAACGCCGCCGGCCTCAAGCCTTCGGCGCTGGCCGCGCTCGGGCAGCTGCCGGCCGATCAGCCGCTGCAAGCCCGGGTTCTGGACCAGACCCTGCTGACGCTGGCCGACCTCCCGGGATCCCAGGTGCAATCGACGCTGCGCCCGGGCCAGGCGCTGGGTGCGTCGGAACTGCTGGTCGAGGTCTCGAGGACGCGCGGTGTCGAAGGCAGCGCCGACCTGGACAACTTCGGCAGCACCTACACCGGCGAGTACCGCGCCGGCAGCAGCCTGTACTGGAACAACCCGCTGGCCCTCGGTGACCAACTGAGCCTGCGCGTTCAAGTCAGCAACGATCATCTGAACTACGAGCGTCTGGCCTACCAGCTGCCGCTGGGCGTGTACGCCACGCGGCTGGGGGTGGCGGTCTCGAACATGAGCTACCGGCTCGGCAAGGACTTCTCCTCGCTCGACGCCGACGGCCGTTCGCAGGTCAGCAGCGCCTATCTGCGCCAGGGCCTGCTGCGCAGCATCGACGCCAACTGGTACGGACAGTTGCAGTTCGACGCCAAACGCTTGCGCGACAGCGTCGACAGCACCGACACCACCACCCACCAGCGGCTTCGCAACTGGGTGCTGGGGCTGAACGGCGACTGGCGCGACGGCCTCGGAGCCGGCGGCAGCAACACGCTGCTGCTCAACCTCACCGTCGGCAAGCTGTCGCTGGATGCCGACAGTGCCGCGCTCGACGCCGTCAGTGCCCAGACGGCCGGCGACTTCAACAAGTTCGAGCTGGCGCTGCAGCGCGTGCAGTTCCTGAGACCGGGCTGGAGCCTGGCGCTGAACCTGCGCGGGCAAGCGGCCGACCACAACCTGCCCTCGGTAGAGAAGTTCGCGCTGGGCGGCAGCCAGGGCGTGCGCGCCTACCCGCAAGGCGAGGCGCTGGGCGACAGCGGTTGGCTGGCCAGCGCCGAGCTGCGCTGGAACCTGGCGCCGGGCTGGCAGCTGCAGGCCTTCGGCGACGCCGGCGGCGTCAAGCTGAACCGCCAGCCCTGGCTGGACGAGGACAACTTCCGCCACCTGTCGGGCCTCGGCCTGGGCGCGAGCTGGGGCACGCCGCGTCTGGCGGTCTCGCTCAGTTCGGCCTGGGCGACGAGCAGCGAGTCGTCGACGTCCCAGCCCGACCGCCGCCCGCGCCTGTGGGCGCAGGCGTCTTACGCGTTCTAGCCGGCGTCGCGAGGGAGCTCAGCGCTCTCTCGCGTGGTTCTTCGAGTAGCGCGGCAGCTCGATGATGAGTTCCGGCCCGCCGACCTTCACGCAGCACGACAGCCGCGAATCGGCTTCCAGCCCCCAGGCGTCGGAGAGCTGCTCGTCCTCGTCGTCGTCGACCGGGTTCACGTGTTCGGCGCCCTGGCGCAGGTAGACGTGGCAGGTGGCACAGGCGCCGACCTTGTCGCAGGCGTGTTCGATCGCGATGCCGTTCATCAGCAGCTCGTCGACCAGCGAGTTGCCGGCCTCGGCCTCGAAGCTGAGGCCGTCGGGGCAGAGCTGGGCGTGCGGCAGGACGGTGATGCGGGTGGTGTTGTCGTCGCTCATTCGGGCATCCTTAGTCCTGCGGCCGGTCCCGCCACGCGGGAATGAGCGCCGGACAAGTCCTGAGCGCTCACTGGAGCACCCTTCGGCCTGGCGGCCGGTCCCGCCAGGCGGGAATGAGCTCCGGACAAGTCCTGAGCGCTCATGCGGCCATCTGTTCGAGCGTGCGACCGGACAGCGCACTGCGCACGCGCTCGTCCATTCGGCGTGCCGCGAACGGCGTCGTGATCCGGTTGAGCTCGTCGCCCGCACGACGCAGGCGCTCTCGCAGCGCCCGGTGGGCTTCCGGCGTCGTGCCTTCACCCTCGGCGCATTCTGCCAGCGCGTCGATGACGTCCTGCATCGCACGCAGGATCTGGAACAGCTCGGGGCTGGACAGCAGGCGCTCGCCGTCTTCGTGCAGCGCGGCCTCGGTGGCGTCGAGCAGGCGGCGGGCGTCGATCTCGGCTTCGCGCAGCGCGCGTGCCGCGGCGTCCTCGGCGGCGTGGCCCAGCGCCTGCTGCAGCATGCCGGCCACCTGGGCGGTGTCCAGGCCGTAGCTCGGCTTGACCTCGACCTGGGCGTGCGCGCCCGAGGTCTGCTCGACGGCGCTGACCGACAGCAGCCCGTCGGCGTCGATCTGGAAGGTGACGCGGATGCGCGCCGCGCCCGCCACCATCGGCGGGATGCCGCGCAGCGTGAAACGCGCCAGCGACCGGCACTCGCTGACCAGCTCGCGCTCGCCCTGCACGACGTGCAGCACCATCGCCGTCTGGCCGTCCTTGAAGGTCGTGAAGTCCTGGGCGCGTGCCGTCGGCACGGTGCTGTTGCGCGGGATGATCTTCTCGACCAGCCCGCCCATCGTCTCCAGGCCCAGCGACAGCGGGTTCACGTCCAGCAGCAGCAGGCCGTCGGCGCCGCGGTTGCCGGCCAGCTGGTCGGCCTGGATTGCCGCGCCCAGCGCCACCGCCTCGTCGGGGTCGATGCCGGTGTAGGGCTCGCGGCCGAACAGCGAACCGACGGCGGCGCGCACCGCCGGCATGCGCGTCGCGCCGCCGACCAGCACGACGCCGTCGACCTCGGCGGGCTTGAGCTTCGCGTCGCGCAGCGCGCGTTTGACCGGGCCCAGCGTGCGTTCGACCAGCGGCCGCGTCAGGGTCTCGAACTGCGTGCGCGTGATCGTCGCCGTCGCCGGCGTGCCGTCGGCGCGCAGGCAGTGCATCACCACGCGGTCCAGCTCGCTCAGCGTCTCCTTGGCGTGGCGCGCCGCGGCGTGCAGCCGCGCCAGGTCGCCGGGGTGCCAGCCGCCGGTCTCGCCGGCGAACCACTGCGCCAGCGTGTGGTCGAAGTCGTCGCCGCCGAGCACCGCGTCTCCGGCGGTCGCGACGACCTCGAAGACGCCGCGCGACAGCCGCAGGATGCTGACGTCGAAGGTGCCGCCGCCCAGGTCGTAGACGACGTAGAGACCTTCGCTGGCCGACTCCAGCCCGTAGGCGATGGCCGCGGCGGTCGGTTCGTTGAGCAGCCGCAGCACGTTGATCCCGGCCAGCGCCGCGGCGTCCTTGGTCGCCTGGCGCTGGGCGTCGTCGAAGTAGGCCGGCACGGTGATCACCGCGCCGACGAGCTCGCCGCCCAGCGAGGCCTCGGCGCGTTCCTTCAGCACCTGCAGCACCTCGCCGCCGACGTCCACCGGGCTCTTGATGCCGGCACGCGTGCACACGCCGACGGCGCTGTCGCTCAGGCGCTCCAGCGCATAGGGCAGGGTGCCGGCGGCGATGTCCTCCAGCGCACGGCCGATCAGGCGCTTGGCCGAGGCGATGGTGTTGTGCGGGTCGGCGGCGGCAAAGGCCTTGGCCGCGGCGCCGACCGTCAGCACGCCGTCCTCGCCGTAGTGCACGACCGAGGGCACGAGGCGCCGGCCGTCGGCGTCGGGCAGCACGACGGCCTGGCCGCTGCGCACCGTGGCGACCAGCGAGTTCGTCGTGCCCAGGTCGATGCCGACGGCCAGCCGGTGCTGGTGCGGCGCGGCGGCGCGGCCCGGTTCGGCGATCTGCAGCAGCGCCATGGCGTTCTCAGACGGCGAACGACTCGCCGCAGCCGCAGGTGGCGGCGGCGTTGGGGTTGTCGAACTTGAAGCCTTCGTTCAGGCCTTCGCGCACCCAGTCCAGCCGCGTGCCGTCGAGCAGCGGCAGGCTGTGGGCGGCGACGAAGAGCATCACGCCTTCGGACTCGAAGCTCAGGTCCTCGGGCTCGGCAGCATCGGCGAACTCCAGTGCGTAGGCGTAGCCCGAGCAGCCGCTGGTCTTGACGTCCAGCCGCAGCCCGACGCCGCTGCCGCGTTTGTCCAGCGCCTTGCGGATCTGGGCCGCGGCCTTGGGGGTGACGCTGATGGCCATGGTCAGACCGAGAAGGACGAGCCGCAACCGCAGGTGCTGGTCGCGTTCGGGTTGCGGATGACGAAGCGTGCGCCGTCCAGGCGGTCCTCGTAGTCGATCTCGGCGCCGACGAGGTACTGCAGGCTCATCGCGTCGACGACAACGGTGATCGGCTCGCGCGCCACCTGCACGTCGTCTTCCTTCAGTTCGTCGTCGAAGGCGAAGCCGTACTGGAAGCCCGAGCAGCCGCCGCCGGTGACGTAGATGCGCAGCTGCAGGCTGGGGTCGCCTTCTTCGGCCAGCAGCTCGCTGACCTTGGCGACGACGGCGTCGCTGATGCGGATCGGCTGCTCGCCTTCGGGCAGCAGCGGCGGCTCGGCGCGCGGCACGAGTTCGGACGGGGCGACGTTTCCTTGGGACTGGCAGGCCATCGTGGACTCCTGGTGGTCGGCGCGGCGCTTCAGGCCGCTTCGCTGTGCTGTTGATCGGGCGACGAAGGCGAGCAGGCGCGCTCCTCGATCAGCCCGCCCGGGCCGGCGTGGCGCTGGCGGTAGTCGGCCACCGCGGCCTTGATCGCGTCCTCGGCGAGGATGGAGCAGTGGATCTTCACCGGCGGCAGCGCCAGCTCCTCGGCGATGGCGGTGTTCTTGATCGCCAGCGCCTGCTCCAGCGTCTTGCCCTTGACCCATTCGGTGACCAGCGAGCTCGACGCGATCGCCGAGCCGCAGCCGTAGGTCTTGAAGCGGGCGTCCTCGATGACGCCGGTGCTCGGGTCGACCTTGATCTGCAGCTTCATCACGTCGCCGCAGGCCGGCGCGCCGACCATGCCGGTGGCCACCGTGTCGTCGCCGGCGGCGAAGCCGCCGACGTTGCGCGGGTTCTCGTAGTGGTCGATGACCTTCTCGCTGTACGCCATGTCGGCCTCCGGGTGTGCAAGGAATTCAGTGCGCTGCCCACTGCACGGCGGCGAGGTCGACGCCGGCGCAGTGCAGGTCCCACAACGGGCTCAGCTCGCGCAGGCGCTCGACGGTGCGGCGCGTCTGCGCGACGGCGGCGTCGATCTCGGCCTCGGTCGTGAAGCGGCCGACGGAAAAGCGGATCGAGCTGTGCGCGATCTCGTCCGACAGGCCCAGCGCCCGCAGCACGTAGCTCGGCTCCAGGCTGGCCGAGGTGCAGGCCGAGCCCGACGAGACGGCGATGCCCTTCAGACCCATCAGCAGCGACTCGCCTTCGACGAACTGGAAGCTGACGTTGAGGTTGTGCGGCACGCGCGCTTCGAGCGAGCCGTTGACGCGGATCTCGGGGATGTCCGACAGCCCGGCCAGCAGCCGGTCGCGCAGCACGCGGATGCGTTCGTTCTCGGCGGCCATCGACACGCGCGCCAGGCGGTAGGCCTCGCCCATGCCGACGATCTGGTGCGTGGGCAGCGTGCCCGAGCGCATGCCGCGCTCGTGGCCGCCGCCGTGGGTCTGGGTCTCGATGCGCACACGCGGCTTGCGCCGCACGACCAGCGCGCCGATGCCCTTGGGGCCGTAGGTCTTGTGCGCCGACAGGCTCATCAGGTCCACCGGCCAGGAGGCGAAGTCGATCGCCACCTTGCCGGTGGCCTGGGCGGCGTCGACGTGCAGCAGCACGCCGCAGGCGCGGCAGATGCGGCCCAGCGTGGCGATGTCCTGCACGACGCCGATCTCGTTGTTGACCAGCATCACCGAGGCCAGCACGGTGTCGGGCCGCAGCGCGGCCTCGAAGGCCGCCGGGTCGACGAGGCCGTCGGCGCCGACGTCGAGGTATGTGACCTCCCAGCCGGCGCGTTCGAGCTCGCGCATCGTGTCCAGCACCGCCTTGTGCTCGGTCTTCACGGTCACGAGGTGGCGGCCGCGCGAGCGGTTGAACTGCGCCGCGCCCTTGATCGCGAGGTTGTTGCTCTCGGTGGCGCCAGAGGTCCAGACGATCTCGCGCGGGTCGGCGCCGACGAGCGCGGCGACGTGTTCGCGGGCGATCTCCACCGCCTCTTCCGCGGCCCAGCCGAAAGCGTGGCTGCGCGAGGCGGGGTTCCCGAACTGTTCATACAGATAGGGCAGCATCGCCTGCACGACACGCGGGTCGACCGGCGTCGTGGCCGCGTAGTCCAGGTAGATCGGCTTGGCGCTGGGATCCATCACGAGGCTCCGGCGGAAGTGGGCGAGGCATCCCCATAACGCAGGGACCGTGCCAACCCTCGGCGCGGGAAAAAGATGATCTGGATCAGACACTTGCGCCTTGCCGGGCCGATCGTCGGAACTGCGGTGCAAGAGGCTGCACCTGTCGGATTTGTCGCCATTGCGACGCGCGGCGCTGGCACCCGCCGTGCTTTCCTTGTCCCGCCCCGCCAGGGTGAACGCAGGAGATCGCAGATGAACCTGTTCACCGGCGTCGCGTCCGACGCCTTCTTCGGCGGCCCCGTGCCCGCCTCGCTCCACGGCCTGCTGCGCCAGGCCGCGGTGGCCGGGCCGGCGCAGCGCGGCGCCCTGCTGTGGACGGCGCAGGCCATCGCGCCGCAGACCCTGGTGCTGTACTTCGCGCTCGTCAAGCACCATGCGCAGCGGCGCGAGTTCGAACTCGCCGAGCGTGCCGCGCTGCGCGGGCTGCTGGAGGCGGGGCATGCCGCCGGCCTCGACGGCGATGGCCAGGCGCTCGACGGCTCGCCGCCCCCGGACTTCAACGCCGACGGCCCGGCGCGTTTCTGGCTCTTCATGCACAAGGCGCTGGCCTTCATCGCACTGCGCGCCGGCGACCTGGACACGGCGCGCGAGCACCTGGAGCTGATCGAACGTGTCGCGCCGGACGCTCGGCTGGGCGACGAGGTCGTCAGCGCGCTGCTGCGCGCCGCGCCCGACGAATGACTCAGGGCCGGTAGTCGAAGAGCTGCGGCGCCTCGCGCCGGTACAGCTTCAGCCAGCCCAGCGTGGCCGGCAGCAGCGAGATGGCGGCGAACCAGGCGGTGTCGTCGGCGCCGGGGCCGTCGTCGAGCACGGCGCGGGCGACGACACGCCAGCCGTCGAGGTCGATCTCGGGCATCGCGCTGCGCGCCTCGGGTGGCAGCGCGTCCAGCGTGCGGGCGACGACGAGCAGCAGCCGGCGTACCTCGGCGCGTGTCAGTCGCGAGTGCCGGAACTCGGGTTCATCGAGGCCGTCGACGAGGATCAGCACGCCTTCACCGGACTGCTGCACCAGGTCCAGCAGCGCGGCGGTGAACATCGCAGCCGGCTCAGGCGACCGCGGCCACGGCGCGGCGCGCGCCGTCCTCGGGGCCGAAACACAGCGCGTGGTCGCAGCAGACGGCGCAGCTCGGCGCCTTGCAGACGAAGAGCTGCTCGCGCTCGCACAGCTGCTTGTAGAGGAACTTCTTCCACTTCATGTCGGCGCTGTTCCTGCGCACCAGCGCCGGGAACCACCAGGTCATCAGCGCCGACAGCTCGGCGCGCGAGGCGAGCTGCAGGTCCTGCCAGAGGTGGTTGTCGCCCAGGCAGGCGACGGCCAGCGTCTCGGCGACGGCGGCCGCGGCTTCGCGCGGGCCCTCGGCGTGGTCGAGCAGCAGCGCGACCAGGTCCTCGACCTCGTCGGCGCGCGCCGCGCGTCGCGCCAGCGCCTCGGGCACCGGCCGCGGCGCCATCAGGCGGCCACCGGGGCGTGCGTGTAGCACTTCTTCGGGCAGATCTTCGAGCAGGCGGTGCAGCCGATGCACAGCTCGCCGTGCGCGATCGTCATGACCTTCTTCTCGTACTCCTCGTCGTCGTCGCCGTCCGGGTCCAGCGCGACACGCTCGCCGTCCTCGTCCAGGCCGATCAGCTCGAGCACGCCACGCGGGCAGACACGGAAGCAGCGGCCGCAGCCGATGCACTTGCCTTCGTCGATCTTCTGCACGAAGGAGGGCGTCCAGGTGGCGCCCGAGGGCAGGGTGATGCTGTAGTGGGACACGGTGTTCTCCGTCAGGCGGCCTGGGCCGCGGCGAGCTGCACGCGTGCGGCGACCAGCGCCGCATGCGCCTCGTGGGCGACCCGGGCGACCTCAGGGATGCGCTCCCAGTTCGTCGGCAGTTCCTCCGACAGGTCGTGCAGGTCCATCTTGGCCTGCGTCGCGCGGGCGTTGAGCTTCTTGATCTCGGCCTTCAGGGCTTCGAGGTCGGCCATCTCATGCTCCCCAGGTGGCGACGTCGCGGTGCTGCTCGATCATCGACACCCCCTCGGTGACCAGCTTGTTGCCGGCCTCGGCCAGCTTGGCGAGGCTCGGGTAGCCGAAGCGGTGCACGTCGCGCAGGTGGCGGTTGACGACGACCAGCCGGCCGGCGGTCAGCACCGTGCGGCCGAAGCCTTCGTGGCTGATCTTCGTCATCGGGCTGACCATGACGCCGGTGGCGCGTTCGATCGCCAGGCCGACGGCGTTGTGGAACAGGTCCAGCCGCCACAGCGTGTCGGGGTCGGGGTCGCCCATGATCGGCAGCGCGCGGCGCTGCTCGGCGCTGAGGATGAAGGGTTCGAGCAGCGTCGTGTCGCTCTTGCCGTCCCAGGTGCCGTGCGTGTCCTGGGCGCGGATCTGCTTGATCAGCTCGCGCACGAAGCCGTCCTGCAGCGCGGCCTCGTCGGCCACGGGGCTGTCGACGGCGGCGCTCATCGTTTCACCTCGGCATCGTCCTCGAAGTCGAAGGACCGTTCCTGGCCCTTCATCAGCGCCTTGCGCAGCCACGGCGGCGGCGTGCCGCGCAGCACGTTCTGCAGCTTGTCGAGGATGTCCAGGATGGGCTCGGGCTGCGTCACCTTGACCGGGTGGATGCGGCTGGCGACGACCCGCGCCGCCGCCGAGCCGCCGATCGCGGCGACGTAGACGATGGCGCAGTCGGCGATCGCGGCGAGCTTAGGCGTCAGCTTGTCCTCGTCGCCGTCTTCGTCCAGGCCGTCGCCGAAGGCGAAGTCCTGCACGAAGGCATAGCCCTCGGGGGTGACGTCGTAGACCGCCAGGTGCGGGGCCCAGCCGAAGTGCGCGTCGACGCGCTGCTGGTCCTGTGTGGCGAAGGCGACTTTCATGGTTCGCTCCGGGAAGTGACGGGATCGGTGGCCGCCGGGCGGCGGCGCGGGATGACGGCGCTGACGTGGGCGACGGCCGGCGGCACGGCCTGGGCGGCGGCCAGGCTGGCGGCCGGCAGCGGCCAGTCGTCGGGGCCGTGGTGGGCGATGCACTCGATCAGCGCATTGCCGACGGCGTTGACGAAGTCGCGTGTGCCGCGGTAGCCGACCATTCGCACGTGGGCGTTTCCGATGCGGTCGAACATCGGGATGCCCAGGCGGAACAGCGGCCGCCCCAGGCGCTCGGCGGCCTGGCGCCCGTGCGAATGCGTCATCAGCAGCTCGGCGCCGGTGGCTTCGGCCGAACGTTCGAAGTCTTCGAGGTCGCCGATCAGCACCTCGCTGGTCGGCAGGCGTTCGAGCAGCGGCGAACGCGTCGTCGTCACGCAGGTCACGAGCTCGGCGCCCATCTCGGCGAGAAAGCTGCCGGCGGCCCAGAGCAGGTCGGGCTCGGCGGCGAGCGCGATCTTCGCGTTGCCGGTGTGGAAGTGGGCGTCGAGCATCGCGTCGACGAGCTGGCTGCGCTGGCGGCGCAGCTTCGCCGGCACCTCGCGGCCGGAGAGTTCGGCCAGGCGGCGCACGAAGGCGTCGCTGGCGCCCAGCCCGGTCAGGCGGTCGAACAGCGTGAAGGGCACGCCGCAGCGCGCCTGCAGCGCCTCGGCGGCCGGGCGCATCTGCTCGCCGACGGCCAGCACTTCGATGACGCCGCCCAGGGCCTCGATGTCGGCGCGCGGCGTGCCGCCGATCGTCGTGCCCTGCCAGGTGTCGGGGATGTGGCCGTCGAGCGAACCGGAGATGTCGGGCACGACGACGGCCTGCAGGCCGAAGGCCTCGATCGTCTCGCGCAGCTCCTCCAGGTCGGCCGGCGTCAGATGGCAGCCGGGCAGCAGCGCGACGACGCCGTCGCGGCGCGGTTCATCGACGCGCGGCAGCGTCGACACCAGCGCCGTGACGGCGGCGGCCCAGCCGTCCTGGAAGGCGCCGACGTAGTCGGGTGTCGAGGCGTAGACGACGGCCGTGTCGGCCAGCTCGGGGTGCTGCTGGCGCGCGAGGCGGATCGTGCCGTCGACGTCGTCGCCCTTGGTCTCGGTGAGCCCGGTCGAGCAGATGCCGATGATCTTCGGCTGGGCGCGCTGGCGGATGTTGAGCAGCGCCTTCACGAGGTTGTCGTCGCCGCCCATGATGGTCGTCGCCTCGTTCATCGCCGTCGTCTGCAGCGGGATCGCCTCCTTGAAGTGGCGCACCAGCAGCACCAGGCCGAAGGAGGTGCAGCCCTGCGAGCCGTGCATCAGCGGCATGCAGGACTCCAGCCCCATGAAGGCGAAGCTGGCGCCCAGCGGCGCGCTCATCTTCAGCGGGTTGACGCTGCAGGACTTCTTGCTTTCGGTGACCAGGGCCATCGTCTGCTCCCGTTCAGGCCGCCAGCGCCACGGCCGGGGCTTCCCAGGGCGCGGGTGCGCGCACCTGCTGCCAGACCGGGTTGAAGATCGCCTTGTCGATCTCGGCGACCATGGTCACGATGCCCTCGTAGCCGGCGAAGGCCTGGTGGCGCTCCTGGTTGATGTCCATCCAGGGCATGCGCGCCTTCAGCGCGACGAACTGGCTGCGGCCGCCGGACAGCATGATGTCGGCGCGCGCCTCGCGCAGCATGCGGTACATCTCGCGCGGCGCGAGGTCCTCGATCATGTGCGTGTCGTCGCCCATGATCTCCTGGATGCGCTGCTTGTCTTCCTTGGTGCTCTTCTTGACGCTGGTGCCGACGATCTCCAGCCCCGCCTCCTGCAGCGCCGAGACCACCGACCAGCTCTTGACGCCGCCGGTGATCAGCAGCACGCGCTTGCCGGCCAGGCGCTCGCGGTAGGCGCGCAGGCGCTCGTAGGCGCGCGGCTCCTCGGCGGCGATCAGCGCCTCGGCGCGCTCGACGATGTCCGCCGGCGCGCCGGTCTGCACCAGCAGCCGGGCGATGTCGCGCAGCGTCCGGCTCATGTCGGCGATGCCGTAGAACGAGCCTTCGAAGTACGGGATGCCCCAGCGCTGCTGCATGCGCGTGGCGACGTTGATCATCGACTTCGAGCAGACCATCATGTTCGCCCGCGCCCGGTGCGCCGACGCGATCTCGCGGTAGCGGCCGTCGCCGGTGATGCAGGCCAGCACGCGCACACCCAGCGCGTCCAGCAGCGGCTTGACCTGCCAGAGCTCGCCCGACAGGTTGTACTCGCCGATGATGTTGATGTCGTAAGGCGTGCTGAGCTCGGGCTCGACGGTGCCGATGACGTGGTCGAGCAGCGCCTCGGCGCCGAGCTTGTTGCCCAGGTTCTTCGGCCCGGCGAAGCCCGGCACGTCGACCGGCACCACCGGCAGGCCGAAACGTTCGCTGGCGCGTTTGCAGACGGCCTCGATGTCGTCGCCGATCATCGCCGGCACGCAGGTCTGGTAGACGAAGATCGCCGGCGGGCGCACGGTTTCGGCGATCTCGCGGATGGCCTTGAACAGCCGCTTTTCGCCGCCGTAGACGACGTCGAACTCGTCGATGTCGGTCGTGAAGCCGGTGCGGTAGATGTGCGGGCCGGAGCTCGCGCTGTGGCGGTTATCCCAGCTGTTGCCTTCGCAGGCGATCGGCCCGTGCACGAGGTGGGCGACGTCGGCGATCGGCTGCAGCGCGATCTTGGCGCCGTCGAAGGCGCAGCCGCCGGCGGCGGCACCGGGCGTCAGCTGCTTGGTGCAGCCTTTCTTGCGCGCCTTCTCGCCCTTGGCCTGGTTGAGGTCGCAGCCGGGCTCGTCGAAGACCTGGGCGATCCTGGCGTTGAGCGATGCGGACATGCGGCGGGCTCCTGTGGGCGGCCCTGCCCGTGTTGCACGATCGATGCCAGTCCTTCGCTGTGCGCTTTTTCCTTTGCAGACAAGGGCTTGGAGCGCCCGGCGGGCGACGCCGGCCTTGGCGGGATCACGACAAACGCGACGCCTTCGCCTCGACCGCCGGGGCACCGAAGGCCGCTGCCAGGCCGTCCAGCACCTGCCGCAGTTCGGCTTCGAAGACCGGCAGTGCGCCGGCTATCGCGGCGCGGTCGCCTGAGCGCACCGCGGCTTCGAGCGCACGCGTGGCCTCGCGCAGGGCCGCGGCGCCGATCGTCGCCGACTCCGACTTCAGCATGTGCAGCGCCGAGGCCGCGGCCGCCAGGTCGCCGCCCCGGCACTGGTCGGCGATCAAGGCCGGCGTGCCGGCTCGCGACTGGGCGAAGAGATCCAGCACGCGCCGGTACAGCGCCGGCTGCCCGGCGGCGAAACGCAGGCCGGTGGCGAGGTCCAGCCCCGGCAGCGAGGCCGGCAGCACGGAGGCCGGCGAAGGGGGCGGGGGCGGCGCAGGCGGCGGCGCGGCTTCGACCGCCGGCGCCGCGTCGGCGCGGGTCCAGTGCCGCAGGCGCTCGATCAGCGTGTCGGGCTCGAAGGGTTTGGCCAGGTGGTCGTTCATGCCGGCGGCCAGGCAGGCTTCGCGGTCGCTGGCCATCGCGTGCGCGGTCATCGCGATCACCGGCAGCTTCTCCTGCCCCGGCAGGCGGCGCAGCCGGCGCGTCGCTTCCAGGCCGTCGAGGCCTGGCATCTGCACGTCCATCAGCACGGCGTCGAAACGTTCGCGCGCCAGCCAGGCCAGCGCCTCCCGGCCATCGCCGGCCAGCGCGGTGCTGGCGCCGGCCTGGCGCAGCAGCTCCAGCGTCAGCTCCTGGTTCACCGGGTTGTCTTCGGCGAGCAGCACGCGCAGCCCGTCCAGGCGGCGCGACGGCGGCGGCGGCAGCGGAGCGCCGGCCGCCGGGGCGTCGCGTCCGAACAGCGACTCCAGCAGCGCCTGCAGCGAAGCCGCGGTGACGGGCTTGGCCAGCAGCGTGTCGACACCGGCCGGCAGCGTGCGCGCGGCGTCATCGGCCCCGTAGGCCACGAGGGTGACCAGCCGGGCGTGCGCGCCGGCCAGCGCACGCAGCCGGCCCGGCAGCGCGCCGTCGGCGGCGATCAGCGCGGCGTCGATCAGCACCAGGTCCGCGCCGGCCGTGGCCAGGGCCGCGGCCGCCTCGTCGGCCCCCGCCGCTTCCAGGCCCTCGCAGCCGAGTTCGGCGGCGCGCCGCAGCACGGCCGCGCGAGAACGTTCGCCGGCGTCGGCCAGCAGCAGCTTCAGCCCGGCCCGCGGGGCCCGTCGTGCGGCGGCGCCCGCGGCCGGCGCGAGGCCGAAGACGGCTTCGAACAGGAAGTCGCTGCCGTGGCCGGGCATGCTGCGCACCTCGATGTCGCCGCCCATCGCCTGCACGAGCTGGCGGCTGATCGCCAGGCCCAGCCCGGTGCCGCCGTAACGCCGTGTCGTCGACGCGTCGACCTGGCTGAAGGGCCGGAACAGGCGCTCGAGGTCCTGCGGCGACAGGCCGATGCCCTCGTCGTGCACGCCGAAACGCAGCCGCACGCGGCCGTCGTCGTCGGGCGGCCCGGCGTCCACCGTGACGACGACTTCGCCGCGTTCGCTGAACTTCACCGCGTTGCCGCAGAGGTTGACGAGCACCTGCGACAGCCGCAACGCGTCGCCCACCAGGCCGCGCGGCACGTGTTCGGGCACGTCGAGCACGAAGCCCAGCCCGCGGTCGTGCGCCTGCAGCGCGACGATGGCGGCGACGCCGTCGAGCACCGCGTCGAGGTCGAAGGCGTCGTCCTCCAGTTCCAGCCGGCCGGCCTCGATCTTGGAGAAGTCGAGGATGACGTTGACGATGCCCAGCAGCGACTGCGCCGCCGCGCGCGTCTTTTCCAGGTAGTCGCGCTGGCGCACCTCGAGCTCGGTGCGCAGCGCCAGCGCCGTCATGCCGAGGATCGCGTTGAGCGGCGTGCGGATCTCGTGGCTCATGTTGGCCAGGAACTCGCTCTTGGAGCGGGTGGCCGCTTCGGCGGCCTCGCGCGCGGCCACCAGCGTGCGTTCGGTCTCGCGCCGGGCGCTGACGTCGCGCAGCACCAGCTGCACGCGCTCGGCCGACCCGTCGGCGGCGCGCGCGAGCACCGCGAAGCTCGCCTCGGCCGGCAGCGTGCGGCCGTCCGGGCGATGCAGCGCCAGGTCTTCGGCCGGCAGCGTGCCGCTGTCGGCGAGCCGGCGTGCGAGCGTCGGCCAGCCGGGTTCGGCAAGCCAGGCGGGCGCCTCGCGGCCCAGGGCCTGCTCCGGGCCGGGGGCGCCCAGCATCGCCGCCCAGGCCGGATTGCAGACCAGGATCGTGCCGTGCCCGTCGACGACGCCGGCGCCGTCGGCCATCTGGCGCAGCACTTCGTCGAACTGGCGCGCCTGGGCCGCGAGCTGGCGTTGCAGCGCGTGCTGCAGCCCGGTGATGCCGTCGGCCAGCGCGTGCAGTTCGTTGGCCGGGCCGGGCGGACGCGGCGCGGGTTCGGCCAGGCGCGCGAGGTCCAGCGCGCGCACGTGTTCGTGCAGGCGTTCGAGCGGCCGGGAGACGCTGCGCGCGACCAGCGCGTAGACCAGCGCCGCCAGCAGCAGCAGCTCGAGCAGCGCGGCGAAGGCGAACTGGCGCGACGCGCGCCAGACCTGCCCGGCGAGCCAGTCCTCGTCGAGCTGCAGCACCAGTTCGGCCACGATGCCCTGGCCGTCGGGCGCGGGCAGCGGGTGGCGGATGGTTTCGCCGGCGCGTGCGCCGGCAGCGCCCGCCTTGGCGTAGCGCTCGTCGATGCCGCGGCCGATGACCTCGGCCGACCGCAGCGCCGGATAGCTGCGCAGGCCGTCGAGCTGCAGCTGCACCGAGGCTTCGTCGAGTTCCCAGACCGCCTTGGCCAGCGAGGGCCCGTAGGCGCCGAGCACCGCCTGGACCTGTTCGCGCTGGCGTGCGCGTTCGTCGCGGTGGCTGAGCCAGGCGTTGGCCAGCGTCGCCAGCAGCGCCAGCACGACGCTGGCCGCGGCCACGCGCACCAGCAGTTCGCGCGACAGGCGTCGCAGCGGCGGCTGGGCCGGCTTGGGCTTCACAGGCCCTGGCGCACGACGGCGCCGATGCGGATCGAGGGCTCCACCGCGTGACCGGTGGCCAGGCGTTTCATCGCCCGGTAGGCATAGCGGCCCATCAGCTCGTAGTCGAGCGAGACGAAACCATGCACCTGGCCGTCGGCGAGCAAGGCCTTCTGCGCCGGCGACAGCGCGCCGGTCGCGGCGACGACGACGCGGCTGCGGCCCTGCAGCCGCAGCGAAGCGACGGCGGCGCGGTAACGCGGCGGGTCGGCGAAGGGCCAGGCGCCCAGCGAGACGACGGCGTCGGCGCCTTCCTCGCTGAAGGCCAGCTGGAGCTGGCGAACCGCGCGCCGGGTGTCGTCGCCGTTGAACCACGGGCAGCGTGCGACCTCGCGCCAGCCGCGCTCACCCGCCAGGCGGGCGCCTTCGGGTAGCTTCGGGTCCTGCGCCAGCGCGCGCCGCAGCGCGGTGACGCGCGCGGCGATGCCCGGGTCCTGGCTGTCACCGGCCAGCAGGCAGAGCTGGCCGCCTTCGGGGCGCCGTGCGATGACCAGGGAGGCGAGCTGGCGGCCGATCTCCTCGTCGTCGGCGCCGATGTGCACGCGCCGCAGCGTGCGCTGCGCGCCCTCCACGTCGGTGTCGAAGGTGACGACCGGCACGCCGCGCTGCGCGGCCAGCGCGAGCGCCGAATCGGCCAGATAACGCGAGTTCGTCACCGCCACCGCCAGCCCCGCCAGCCCGCGTTGCAGCGCGGCGACGACGGCGGCGTCCTGTGCCCGGGCACGGGCCGGGCCGGGCGTGCCGATGGCTTCGCAGCGGTCGCCCCAGACCTGCGCCTCGGCGGCGCAGCCGCGCCAGGCGGCAACGTAGTTGGGGTCGTCGGTACTCTTGCCGGCCAGCCCGTAAACCTGCCCCTGGGCCTGGGCTCCGGCGGCCCACAGCAGCCCGATCAGGAACCGCCATGGCAAACGCATGCGTTCTCGTCTCCCTCGGGAGCCGCCGCGTGCGCCGGGGTGGGCGACATCGGCCCGGCGGCCACCTTTTCGTGGTCGATGATGCGCCGACGCCGGATGGCGTCAAGCGCAGTTACCGAACGCGGGGGCTTGTCACGAGTCGGCCAGTGCCTCGGTGGCGATCAGCTGGTCGCGCAGCGCGTGGCGTGCGCGCCAGCCGGCCCCGTGCCACAGCGGCTCGGCCTCGTGTTCGAAGGCGTGGATGGCGCTCGTTTCGTCGGGCCAGATGCGCACCGCCGTCCCGTCGGCCGCCAGCACGGCGCCGCAGGCCTGCAGCGGGCGGACCTCCTGTGCCGCCAGCACGCCGCGGCCGAGCAGGGCGTCGGCGCGGTACAGCGCCGTGTCCCAGCCGTGTTCGGCCCCCAGCGCACACAGTGCGGGCAGGCGCTCGCCGACGCCGGGCGCGTCAGGCTGTTCGCCGCACATCGCGAGCAGCTCGCGTGCGCTGCGCCGGTCCCAGACCTCCCAGGGCTTCAGGCCGCGACGGTCGGCGACACGCTCCACCAGGTCTTCGGCGTCGTAGGCGAACCAGGCGCGTGGTGTCCCGGCCGGCGGGCATTCGAGCACGTAGATCATTCGTCGACGCCCTGGCCGACGATGGTGCGCTGCCAGACGGCCTGGCGCAGGCGCTCGCGTACCGCGGCCTCGCTGCCGTCGAAACGGTCCTGCGCGCGGCGCAGCGCGGCCTGCGCGACCGAGGTCTCGGCCAGCGTCAGCGCCAGCCGGCCGGCCATGTGGCTGGCGTCGGGACACAGCGCGAGCACCGCGCTGCGGTTGGGGTGTTCGGAGAGCGGCACCAGCGTGTGCGCCTCGGGGCGGCCGTCCAGGCAGACGGCGCCGGCGATGACCTCGACGCGGCGGCCGTCGTGCGTCACGCGCACGAGCACGGGGTTGTCGCGGTCGGTGTCGGTCATCGCAGGTCCTCTTCGCGTGGGGGCGGCGGGGCCGGCGAACCGGCTCCGCCGCAGCCGTCAGCGGATGATGTCGAACGAGATGTCGGTCTTGCCGGGGATGTTGGTGTTGGCGTCCAGCTTCTCGAAGAACTCGTCGAGCAGCATCGTCAGCAGCCGCATCCCGCCCTCGTAGCCCCAGGTGGGGTAACGGTGGTAGTGGTGGCGGTCGAAGATCGGGAACACCAGGCGCACCAGCGGCGCACCGGCGTCACGTTCGAGGTACTTGCCGTAGGTGTTGCCGATCAGGAAGTCCACCGGCTCGGTGAACAGCAGGCTGCGCAGGTGCCAGAGGTCGCGCTTCGGGTAGACCTTGCAGTCATTGCCGTAGGGCGAGGCGGCGAGCACCGCGCGCACCTTCTGGGCCCAGTCCTCGTTGCCGTTGGTCGACAGCACGTGGGTCGGCTCGGCGCCCAGCTCGAGCAGGAACTTCGTGTAGCCGATCAGCTGGTCGGGGTCACCGTACAGCGCGTACTTCTTGCCGTGCAGGTGCGCCTGGCTGTCGGCGATGGCGTCGACGAGCTGGCCGCGTTCGAGCTCCAGCTCGGCCGGCACCGGCTTGCCGGTGAGGCGGCTGATGGCCATCAGCAGCTCGTCGGTGCCGCCCACGCCCACCGGCGCGTTCAGCACGACGACCTCGTGGCCCTTCTCGCGCAGGTACTTGGCGGTCTTCTCGCTGCTGTATTCCTGGAAGACGATGGTCGCCTTGGCGTGCAGTGCACGCTCGACCTCGGCCTTGGTCGTGCCGCCGGAGAACATGCGGAACTCGCCGTCGGTCGGGGTGTTCCAGACTTCGGACGGGTCGCAGAGGATGGTCGCCTCGACGCCGAACAGCGCGAAGATGCGCTTGATCTCCTTCATGTTGCCGACGACGAAGCCGTCGAAGCCGCCGATGAAGTTGATGCTCTCGTCGGGCACACGCTCCAGCGGTGCGCTGACGCCGGCCTTGCCTTCCCAGAAGTGCTGCAGCACGCCCAGCAGCGCGTTGTCGTAGCCGGTGACGTGGCTGCCGACGAAGGCCGGGGTGTGCGCGAACGGCACGTCGAAGTCGGCCGGGATGCTGCCCTTCTCCTTGGCCGTCTTGATGAAGGCGTTCAGGTCGTCGCCGATGACTTCCGCCATGCAGGTCGTCGACACCGCGATCATGTCGGGCTTGTACAGGTTGAAGCTGTTGGCCAGGCCGTCGACCATGTTGGTCAGGCCGCCGAAGACCGCGGCGTCCTCGGTCATCGACGAGCTGACGCAGGACGTCGGCTCCTTGAAGTGGCGGCTGAAGTGGCTGCGGTAGTAGGCCACGCAGCCCTGCGAGCCGTGCACGAAGGGCAGCGTCTTGGCGAAGCCGTTGGCGACGAAGACGGCGCCCAGCGGCTGGCAGGCCTTGGCCGGGTTGACGGTCAGCGCCTCGCGGGCGAAGTTCTTCTCGCGGTACTCCGGCGTCTTGGTCCAGTTGCGGATCTCTTCGATCCTGACGTCGGCGTGCTTGTATTCGAAGTTCGCCTTCTTGTCGGCGAAGAGCTTCTGGTACTCCGGCTCGCGGAACAGCAGCTCGTGGTCGATGATCTTGTCGGCGTTTTGGGGCATGTCGCGCTCCTTGTCGAACGGTGGGCAAGGGCGGCCGGCCCGCGCCGGGCCGCCCCAAGCGGGCCGCTCCCCCTCGGGGGGACGACGCCGCAGGCGTCTAGGGGGTCAGGTCTTCCAGGGGGCGCCCTTGGCGAGACCCCAGACCGGCGAGCTGATCGCGATGTCCATGTCACGGGCGAAGATGGCGAAGCCGTCGTAGCCGTGGTAGGGGCCGGAGTAGTCCCAGCTGTGCATCTGCCGGAACGGCAGGCCCATCTTCTGGAAGACGTACTTTTCCTTGATGCCCGAGCCGATCAGGTCCGGCTGCACGCGCTCGACGAACTTCTCGAACTCGTAGCCCGTCACGTCGTCGTAGATCAGCGTGCCGTCCTTGATGTAGTGGGTGGTGCGCTGGTAGTCGTCGTTGTGGGCGAACTCGTAGCCGGTGCCGCAGATCTCCATGCCCAGGTCCTCGTAGGCGCCGATGACGTGGCGCGGACGCAGGCCGCCGACGTAGAGCATCACCTTCTTGCCTTCCAGGCGCGGCTTGTACTTGGCGATGACGGCGTCGACCATCGGCCGGTACTTGGCGATCACGCGTTCGGCGTTGGCCTTGATCGTGTCGTCGAAGTGGCTGGCGATCTCGCGCAGGCTCTTCTCGATCTGCGTCGGGCCGAAGAAGTTGTATTCGACCCAGGGCACGCCGTACTTCTCCTCCATGTGCCGGCTGATGTAGTTCATCGACCGGTAGCAGTGCAGGACGTTGAGCTTGGCCTTGGGCGTGTTCTCCAGCTCGGCGATCGTGCCGTCGCCGGACCACTGGGCGATGACGCGCAGGCCGATCTCCTCGAGCAGGATGCGGCTGGACCAGGCGTCGCCGCCGATGTTGTAGTCGCCGATGATCGCGACGTCGTAGGGCGTGGAGACGAACTCGGCGTACTTGCCCGGGTCGGTCTTGTCGAAGACCCAGTCGCGGATCGCGTCGTTGGCGATGTGGTGGCCCAGCGACTGGCTGACGCCGCGGAAGCCTTCGCAGCGCACCGGGATGATGGTCTTGCCGTCCATCTCCTTGCTCTTCTTCTTGCTGACGGCCTCGATGTCGTCGCCGATCAGGCCGATCGGGCATTCGCTCTGGATCGAGATGCCCTTGTTCAGCGGGAACAGCTCCTCGATCTCGTCGATGAGCTTCTCGAGCTTCTTGTCGCCGCCGAAGACGATGTCCTTCTCCTGGAAGTCGGACGTGAACTGCATCGTGCCGAAGCTGTCGACGCCGGTGATGCCGACGTAGTAGTTGCGGCGCGAGGCCCAGGAGTACTGGCCGCAGCCGACCGGGCCGTGGCTGATGTGCACCATGTCCTTGATCGGGCCCCAGACCACGCCCTTGGAGCCGGCGTAGGCGCAGCCGCGGATCGTCATCACGCCGGGAAGCGACTTGATGTTGGACTTCACGCCGCAGTCGGGACGGCCTTCTTCGTAGGCGTTCAGGTGCTTGGCGCGCTTCTTGGCCATCTTGTCCGGATAGGCCTTCAGCACTTCGTCGATCAAGGCCTTGTTGGTTGCCTTGCGCTCTTCAGCGGTCATGGTCATGGGTCGTTCTCCGTGGGCAGGGTGGGCGGCCCGGCACCGGGGCGTGCCCGGTGCCGCAGGGCCTGTGTCAGGCCGCTGCTTGGGCCGCGGTCTTGCCGACGATGGACTCGTCTTCCTTGCTCATGATCCCGAACTCCATCAGCAGGTCTTCGAGCTCGTCCATCGTGATCGGGGTCGGGATGACGCCGTTGCCGGCGTTGGCGTGCACCTTGTTGGCCAGGGTGCGGTACTCCTGGGCCTGGGCGCTGTTCGGGTCGTACTCGACGACCGTCATGCGGCGCAGCTCGGCGTGCTGCACGACGTTGTTGCGCGGCACGAAGTGGATGAGCTTGGTGCCCAGGCGCTTGGCCAGCGCTTCGGCGAGCTCGTATTCCTTGTCGGTCTTGCGCTCGTTGCAGATCAGGCCGCCCAGGCGCACGCCGCCCGAGTTGGCGTACTTCAGGATGCCCTTGGAGATGTTGTTGGCCGCGTACATGGCCATCATCTCGCCGGACATGACGATGTAGATCTCCTGCGCCTTGTTCTCGCGGATCGGCATCGCGAAGCCGCCGCAGACCACGTCGCCCAGCACGTCGTAGCTGACGTAGTCGACGTCGTCGTAGGCGCCGTTCTCTTCCAGGAAGTTGATCGAGGTGATGACGCCGCGGCCGGCGCAGCCGACGCCCGGTTCCGGGCCGCCGGATTCCACGCACTTGATGCCGCGAAAGCCGATCTTCAGGACGTCCTCGAGCTCGAGGTCCTCCACCGAGCCGGCCTCGGCGGCCAGCGACAGCACCGTGTCCTGCGCCTTGGCGTGCAGGATCAGGCGGGTCGAGTCGGCCTTGGGGTCGCAGCCGACGATGAGGATCTTCTGGCCCATCTCGGCCAGGGCCGCGAGGGTGTTCTGCGAGGTGGTGGACTTGCCGATGCCACCCTTGCCGTAGAAGGCGATCTGCCGAAGCTTGCTCATGGGTTGAACTCCGTTAGGTAGTGAGCTTGGGGTCGAGACGAATCAACGAGTGGCTGCGAAAGCCTGATCGCGAATTCCTTGCCGCCTTCGACTGCTGGGTTTTCTTCTAGGAAGTGCCATCGGGTCGGGTCGGGCATTCAGCGCCAGCAGCACTTCGCAACCCCCGTGCCAGCCTCGGCTGATTGCGTTAAGTGATTGTCATGAAAAGGAAAAGTGGCTCGATTCGGGCATTCTGGGCGGCCGGTGTCGAATGTCCGAAACACGACAAAGCCGGGTGTCGGCGGCATCCGGATGTGGCGCCGCAGCGCCCCGGCGCGTGAGGTTCACGACGAAATCGGGGGCGAATCGGCGTGGTACGGGTGTTGCTGTCCTGTGGGTGATGCGGTGTCCGCCGAAGGCGCCGCCGGTGCTTCCCGTTCGCCACCTTCCATTGCGGAGACCCCGATGACCCTCTCGATCCAAGACACCGCTTTCGCCCGCCTCGAAGCCGAAGGCCGCCTGTTCAACAGCGTGCTGAAGGCGCCGACGCACAAGGCCGGCCGTTTCGGCTTTCGCGGTGACCTGGCGCTGAAGTTCCAGGCCAAGCTGGCCGACGAGGCGCGCCCGCCCGAGATCGCCTGCGAGCAGGTCATCGCCGCGGCCAACGCCGGCGAGCCGCAGATCGGTTTCCTCTGCGGCTTCCTGCTGTCCTTCGAGTCGCTGAAGCTTGTCGCCGAAGTGCTGGGCGAGGCGCTGTCGCCCCAGGGCAAGTACTTCCTGTTCTGCGACAACATCGACCTGTCCAAGCGCTACCAGGTCGAGTACGGCGGCGCCACGTTCTACGTGCTGCCGATCGACGAGGCCACGGTCTACAACGAGATGCTCGAGCTGCTGTACCTCGAGAAGACCGAACTGAAGCGCCTGGACACGGCCGGCAAGACCGACGCCGTCACCGAACGTGCGCTGGCCTTCAAGGACAGCTTCCCGAAGATCAGCTACGAGGAAGGCCTGGCGCTGATGGGCCCGGTGCGCAACCCGTACGAGAACCGCCCGGTCTGACCGGGGGCGGCGGTGACCGCCCCCGAGGGCCACGATCCGCACCCCGAGCGCTGGTACACGACCAACCTGGTCGGCATCCCGGCGCCAGTGCTGGCCAGCCTCGCCTTCAACACGCACCCGCAGCCACTGCGCATCGCCGGGGCGCGCGAGACGCAGCCGGGGCTGTTCGCGCTGCTCGGCCGCTGCCCCGACGCCGAGCAGGCGCGCGAGGTCTTCCAGCACTACATGAGCCTGGGCTTCGGCCTCGGCGCGCCGGCGGCCGACGCCGGCGAGGCCGAGCGCCACCGCTGGCGCACCAGCTACCTGAAGCTGATGCAGGGCTGGGTGCTGGACAGCAACAGCCCGGCCGGCGCGGTGCTCAAGGGCTGGGTCGAGAGCCGCTTCGGCCTGGTGCCGACCTACCACCGCGAGCCGCTGGCGCGTTACCCCTCGCCGGCCTGGATGCGCTACCTGGAGGAGAAGGCCGGCAGCCGCTTCCACAACAACTGCATCTGGCAGCAGCTGGACCTGGTGTTCGAGTACTGCCAATGGATGCTGGCGCGTTTCGAGCCGATGGGCGCCGGCCCGCACGTCACGCTGTGGCGCGGCAGCTCCAACGTCGAGGAGCAGATCGTCGCCGGCTCGCTGCGCGAGCGCCGCTGCACGGTGCGGCTGAACAACATCGTCTCGTTTTCGCGTTCGCGCGAACAGGCCGGCTGCTTCGGCGACTGGGTGTTCGAGGCGCGGGTGCCCTTGTGCAAGCTGCTGTTGGTGCCCGGCGTGCTGAGCACGCGTTCGCTGCAGGCCGAAGGCGAGGTGCTGGCCATCGGCGGGCTCTACGAGCTGAAGGTGAGTTATGAGTGAGGCCCTGGCCGGGCGCATCACCGCCGCCGGTGGCCTGGCCGCGGTGGCCGACCGTGCGCTCGGCGCCTACCTCGGGCTGGCGCTGGGCGACGCGCTGGGCGCGACGGTCGAGTTCATGACGCCGCGCGAGATCGTGCACCGCTGGGGCGTGCACCGGCGCATCGTCGGCGGCGGCTGGCTGAAGCTGAAAGCCGGCGAAGTCACCGACGACACGACGATGAGCCTGGCGCTGGGTGCGGCGCTGCTGCGCGGCGCCGCCGAAGGCCGGCCCTGGGACACGCGGCTGGTCGCCGAGGCCTTCGTCGGCTGGCTGCGCTCCAGGCCGGTGGACTGCGGCAACACCTGCCGCCGCGGCATCCAGCGTTTTCTGGCCGACGGTTCGCTCGAAGGCCCGTACAACGAAGGCGACGGCGGCAACGGCGCGGCGATGCGCAACCTGCCGGTGGCGCTGGCGACGCTGGGCGACGACGCCTTGTTCGAGCGTGTCTCGCTGGCCCAGGCGCGAGTCACCCACCACCACGCGCTGTCCGACGCCGCGACGCTGGCGCTGGGCCGGCTGCTGCAGGGCCTGCTGCTGGGCGACCGCCCGGCGCAGAGTGCCGAACGCATCGCCGCGATCGTCGACGCGCACCCCAAGTTCCGCTTCACGCCCTACCGCGGTCGCGCCAGCGCCTACGTCGTCGACACGATGCAGACCGTGCTGCACTTCTTCAGCACGCGCGAAGGCTTCGAGGACGCGCTGGTCGACTGCGTCAACCAGGGCGAGGACGCCGACACCAACGGCGCGCTGGTCGGCATGCTGGCCGGCGCACGCTGCGGCGCGAGCCGCCTGCCGCGTGAGTGGCTGACACGTCTGAAACCCGACATCCGCCACGCGGTCGTCGAACAGGCCAGCGCGCTCGTCGCGCTGGCGCTGGACGCGCCGCGCTGACCCGAGGACCGAACATGGCCCGCATCACCTTCTTCGAGAAACCCGGCTGCGGCGGCAACGCCCGCCAGCGCGCCGCGCTGGAGGCCGCCGGCCACACGCTGGAGCGCCGCAACCTGCTGGCCGAACCCTGGACACGCGAGACGCTGCTCGCCTTCCTGGCGCCGCTGCCGCCGGCGGCGTGGTTCAACCGCTCGGCGCCGCGCATCAAGAGCGGCGAGCTCGACTGCGACACGCTGGACGCCGAGGCCGCGCTGGCGCTGCTGCTGGCCGAGCCGCTGCTGATCCGCCGCCCGCTGCTGCGCCGCGAAGACGGCGCGACGCTGGTCGGCTTCGACACCGCCGAGGTACACGCCTTCGTCGGCCTGCCCGACGCGCCGCCCGGCCGGCTGGACGTCTGCGTCTCGCCCGGCGGCCACTGCGCCAGCCCCGAATCCTGATCCTGGAGACCACGATGCCGATCTACGAATACCGCTGCCCCGCCTGCAGCCACGAGTTCGAACTGCTGGTGCGCAGCAGCACCGTGCCGCAGTGCCCGCAATGCGGCGCCGGCGAACCCGAACGCCTGGTGTCGCGCATCGCGCCGCACGGCCAGACCGCCGGCAAGCTGGCGCTGGCGCGCCGGGCGGCGGCGAAGGAGGGGCACTTCAGCCACTACAGCGCGGGGGAGAGGGCGAAGTTGGTGAAGTGAAGGGGCGGTGGACGTGTGACCGCTGTCCTCGCGGACAGTGGGGAGGACAGCGTGGGGGCACTCTCCGATTGCAATGTGCTTCGGATTAACAGAAACACATCACCTGTTGCGCCATCGGGACCGGCAGTTTCTGATTTTCCGATACTCTTGGGGATGAATGGCCGCAAAGCCGCTAATATTTCGGAGTGGCAGAAATTCCGTCACGGAGGCCCGCTCGCCGGGGCTCCCAACTGGAACTCCGAAATGAGCGACACCTCCAGCCGCAGCCCGACCCTGCTGAACTCCGCTCCCGAGCTGGGCCCGGTCGTGCGCGAGCGCCGCAAGTCGCAGTCGCTGCGCATCGACGATGCCGCCGGTCTGTTGGGCGTCTCGGTGGACCTGATGTCCCGGCTCGAGAACGGCCAAGGCTCGGTGCGCCTGGACAAGGCGCTGGCCGTGCTCGACGGTCTGGGCCTGGCGCTGATGGTGCTGCCCAAGGAGCACCCCTGGGCCCGCGAGGCGGCAGGCCACTGCCCGCCGGCGCCGGCCGGCGACGGCAAGGCCTGAGGTGGAGGGCATGAGCCACGCACTGCAGGTCTGGGCCGACGACAGCCGAGTTGCCACCCTCGAACACGAGGGACGCGACGACCGCTGGAGCCTGAGTTATGCCGCGCCTTGGGTCGCCGACGCCCAGTCCTACCCGCTGTCACCGGCGCTGCCTTTGACGCGTCCGCCGGCCGACTACCCGTCCGCGTCCATCAAGCGTTTCATCGAGCACCTGCTGCCCGAAGGCCGGGCCCTGGACGTGGCGGTCGCCTACAACGGCCTGGCCAAGACCAACGTCTTCGGTCTCATCTGGGCCCTGGGCGCCGAGACGGCGGGCGCTCTGCGCTTCACGGGCGATGCTGCTGCGGCGCAGCCGGCGGGCGAACCCGTGCTGCGAGAAGTCTCCCGACAGGAACTCGACCGGCGCATCGCAGAGCGCGCGCACGTGCCGCTGACGGTGTGGGACGGCAAGGTCCGCATGTCGGTGGCCGGCCTGCAGGACAAGCTGCTGGTCTACCTCGACCGGCCGCTCGACGACGGCGGGCGGCTCTTCCTGGTGGAGGGGCACCGCCTGGCCTCGACGCACATCCTCAAGCCCGACACCGACAACCCGAAGACGCCGCACCTGGCGGTCAATGAACACTTCTGCATGTCGCTGGCCCGACGCATGGGTCTGCCGGCGGCCGAGGTGGGGCTGCTGCGCACGCCCCGGCCGGTGCTGGTGGTGCGGCGCTTCGACCGCGAGCTCGAAGACGCCGGTGGCCAGCCCCAGGTCCGCCGTCGGCACATCATCGACGCCTGCCAGGCCTGCGACCTGCCGGTCGCCTACAAGTACGAGCGCAACCTGGGCAGCGCCGAGGCGGTGCGCCACATCCGCGACGGCGTCGGCTTCGAGCGCCTGTTCGGCTGCGCCGAGCTCACGGCCAACAAGGCGGCCGCCAGACTGGCCATGCTGCGTTGGGCGCTGTTCCAGTTCCTGATCGGCAACAGCGACGCACACGGCAAGAACTTCTCGTTCTTCGTGCGCCCGGGCGGCCTGCTGGAACCGACGCCCTGGTACGACCTGGTGAGCGTCCTGCAGTACGACGGGCTCGACACCGAGCTGGCCATGGCCTACGGCGACGTGTTCAGCCACGCCGAGCTGTCGCCCTTCGCCTTGGCGGACTTCGCCGCACGCTGCGGCATCGACCGCAAGCTGATGCGCCGGGAAGGCCAGCGGCTGGCCAGGCTGGCCGAAGCCGCGGCGGCGACTCAGGCCGAAGACGCCGCCTACGAAGGCACGGCCGAGCGTGCCTTCGTCCAGGGCATCGCCGGCTTCGTGGCGGGACAGGCCCGGCGGCTCACGCGGCTGGTGGCGGACGCCGCGGTCCTGAAGGACGAGTACCTCTGAGCGCCGCGGGGAGGCGCCTCGCAGCTGACGAAGCGCCCCGCCTCAATACCCGTTCTCGAACCACACCGGCTCCCGCCGCCGCAGCGCCGCCAGCAGCCCCATCGTCTGCGGCACCAGCGCGCTGACCGCGTACCAGACGGCTTCGCGCCGCGGCTCGTGGCCATTGCGCAGCGCCGTATGCAGCGCCTGCCAGCCGGCCCAGTCGGCGAGCGCCAACTTGTCGCGCAGCACCGGCGTCAGGTTGCCCAGCGTGTGGGCCATCGTCAGCAGCTGGGCCTCGACGGCGGCCAGCGTGCGCGGGCTGGCGAAGAGTTCGTCTTCGCCCTGCATCGCACGCGTCAGCTCGCCGACCGCGGCGCCGGCGTCCATCACGATGGCGTACAGCGCCTGGTGGTACACGGCTCAGGCCGGCTGCGGCACGCCGGTCAGCGCCTCGGCCACCTCGGCCAGCGGCAGCGCGATGCGCACGATGCCCTGCTCGTCCAGGAAACGCTGCTCCATGCGTGTCGGCGGCTCGGGCAGCACGGCGTAGTGCGGCCCGGCGCTGCGCTTCATCACCTGGCGCGCGAAGGCGCGCGGCAGCTGGTCGTCGAAGCGGCAGCCGAGGAAAACGAAACCCAGCGCCGCGCGGCGCTGCTGCACGACGGCCGGGATCGGCGTCTGGATGTCGATCTCGGTCAGCACCTCGACGAAGTCGGAGTCCGAGATCAGGTAGTTCGACGCCGGCGAGCGAGCGCCCCAGGGTTTGTAGAACACCGTCGGCGCGTCCAACGGCTGTGCCGCCGCCGTGCCGTCGGCCTGGTACCAGCCGGTCCAGGTGCCGAAGTGCTCGCTCTGCGCCAGGCCCTGCACCTCGGCCCAGTCCTCGCGAGCGGCGAGCGCGCGGCGCAGCGTGTCGTCGTACCAGCAGTCGACGATCAGCGGCGCCGGCAACGCCGCCAGCCAGCGGTGCAGCGCCGACGGCGCGGCCGGCGCGGCGAAGGCCTGGTCCATCGCGTTGACCAGCGTCTTGCGGTGCTTGAAGTTCTCGATGAACTGCGCCGCGGCGGTGAGCCGGTTGCGGATCTTGGCCGGCACCGAGACGCGCGCCGTCAGCACCGCCGCCAGCGCCAGCGTGTCGGCCGGCGGGCGCGGGCCGTCGCACAGTGCCAGCATCCCGGGGCCGAGGTAGGGGCACAGCGTGCCGGCGGCCAGGCCGGCGGCGACGGCCTCGGGCAGCGTGTCGATCGTCGTGTGGGTCATCGCGGATCTCCGGTTCAGCGCCGTGCGGCGACGAAGACGGCGGCGGCCTCGGCCGGGTCGGCGGTGACCTGCCAGCAGTGGCCGTCGGAGGCGCCGAGAAACAGCGCGCAGCGTTCGCCGGCGGCCGCCGGCGTCTCGTCGCGCAGGTCGACGGCGTCGACGACGACGACCCGCAGCGGCGCCAGGCGCTCGCGCAGCCGCGTGGCGGCGGCCCGCAGGTCGGGCGCCGCCTCGGCCAGCGCCAGCGCGTCGGCGAGCGTGGCGGCGTCCATCAGTCCTCCGCCAGCTTCTTGGCTTCGACGGTGATCGGCAGCGTCGTCGTCTCGGCCATCTCGGGCAGCGACAGCACCCAGCCGTTGCCCAGCGTCACGGTGCCGCCCCACAGGCCCGGCTTCTCCTGCGCGACCACGGGCTCCTCCAGGTCCTTCTTGGGCACGTAGGCCGAGAGGACCCCGGCGGAATTGCGGCGCATCATCACTTTCATCGTCGGCTCCAGTCGTGGAATCGTGGATTCAGGGGCAGGCCGCCGCCACGGCGTCCTGCAGCAAGGGGGCGATGGCGGTGTGCACGGCGTCCAGCGCCTGCTGCACCTGGGCCTCGGTGCTGTCGCGGCCGAGCGAAAAACGCAGCGCGGCGCGTGCGTGCAGCGCCGGTTCGCCCATCGCCAGCAGCACGTGCGACGGCTGGGTGCCGCCGGCTGCGCAGGCCGCACCCGACGAGGCGACGACGCCGGCGCGCTCCAGCCGGCCGAGCACGACTTCGGCGTCCAGCGTGCTGAAACGCAGGCAGCAGGTGTTGGCGACACGCGCGGCGCGCCGGCCGTAGATCTGCACGCCGGGCAGCGTGGCGCAGCCGGCCTCCAGCCGGTCGCGCAGCGCGGCGATACGTTCGACGTCGGCGGCCAGCGTCGCCGCGGCGCGGTCGCAGGCGGCGGCGAAGCCGGCGATGCCGGGCAGGTTCTCGGTGCCGCCGCGGCGGTGGCGCTCCTGGCGCCCGGGCAGCAGCGGCGCCAGCGCGAAGCCCTTGCGCACCACCAGCGCGCCGACGCCCTTGGGCCCGTACAGCTTGTGCGCCGAGACGCTCATCAGGTCGGCGCCCAGCGCCGCGAAGTCCAGCGCCGCCTTGCCGGCGAGCTGGGTGGCGTCGACGTGCATCCGGGCGCCGGCGGCGTGCGCCAGCTCGGCCAGTTCGGCCACCGGCATCAGCACGCCGGTCTCGTTGTTGGCGCCCATCACGCTGACCAGCGCGACGTCGGCGGCGATCGCCTCTTGCGCCGCGGCCAGGTCGACGCGGCCGTCGGCGTCGACCGGCAGCCGTGTCACCGGCACGCCTTCGACCTCCAGCCGTGCGGCCAGTGCCATCAGGCCCGGGTGTTCGACGCTGCTCAGCACCAGCCGCTGGCGCCCGGTGCCGCGTGTCGCCGCCAGCGCGGCGTGCACGGCGGCGTGGTTGGCCTCGGTCGCGCCGCTGGTGAAGACCAGCTCCGCCGGCTGGCAGCCGAGGAAGGCGGCGACGCGGGCGCGGGCGTCGGCCAGCAGCCGGCGCGCCTGCTGGCCGGGCTCGTGCGTCGACGAGGGGTTGGCCCAAGCGACTTCGAGCGCGTGCAGCATCGCCGCGACGGCCTCGGGCGCCGGCGCGGTGGTCGCGTTGTGGTCGAGGTAGACGCTCACGGCCAGAAGACCCGCGTCTCGTCGTGGCAGACCTGGGCCAGCGCGGCCTCCAGCGTCAGGCCCTCGCCGACCAGCGTCCAGCGGCCCTCGACGTGGTCGCGTGCGTGCAGCCGCCAGCGGCCGCTGGCGTCGGGCTCGAACCAGGCGATGGCGATCTCGCCGCCTTCGGGGTCGACCTTGCGCGAGCAGTTGGCGCTGAGGATCTTCCAGCCCGCGCCTTCGGCCACCAGGCGCGGGCGCACGTAGCGGTAGCGGCTGCGGGCGGCCAGCGCACGTTCGATGCGTGCGGCGTCCAGCGCGACGACGGCGGCACGCGGGCCGCGCTCGACGGGCGGGCGGCGCACGGCGGCGTTCATCCGCCGGCCTCGGCCTCGGTGACCGGCACGATCTCCTCCTCCAGGCAGCCGAGCACGCACAGGCCGAAGTCGACCATGTACAGCGGCACGTTGGCCTCGGCGTGGTGGCCGACCTGGACGATCTCGCCCGGGCCGCCCTGCACGATCAGCAGCTGGTCCTCTTCGGCTTCGGGCACCGAGCCGTCGTTGTAGAGGTCGACGGCGGCCAGGACTTCCTGGCCCCATTGGTAGCGCGGCAGGCGGGGATCGAGCATCGTGGGTCCTCAGCGCAGGTCGTCGAGTTGCCCGGCGCGCTCGCCCAGCCGGGCCAGCACCTCGGGCGGCAGATGGTCGAGCGTGCACAGCTCCTTGGCGCGCATGCCGACCTGCCGGCCGCTGGCCACGAACTCGACGGTGTAGATGTAGTACTGCTGCAGGAAGCTGCCGATCGAGCGCACGTAGCCGACGTCGCCACGCTCGACCAGCACCTCGCCGATGTCGCGGCCGCCGAAGGTGCCGTCGTTGCGCACCTTGATGCGGGCGGCGACACGTTCGCCGATCTCGAAGCGCGGCGGCCCCGCGAGTTCGACCTCGTCGTCGTCGCGCACGATGTCAGCCATGGCGGCGGCCCTCCAGTTCCTGCAGGCGTTCGGCGGCGCGTTCGCGCACCGGCGGCTCGGCGTCGAGCAGCAGGCGCTGCAGCACCTCGCCGACGGCGCGGCCGGCGGCGGTATGGCGCACCAGCCAGTCCTCGTCGCGCGCCAGCGGCTCCAGCAGCGCGGCCGGCAGGCGCTCGGCGGCGATGCTGCGCACCTCGGGCTCCGCGTCCTCGGCCAGGCGCCACAGCGCCGGCATGGGCACACGTTCGGCGACGATGCGCCGCACCTGCAGGTCGGCGTCGCCCATCATCAGCGGCAGCAGGGCCTCGGGCAGGCGGCGCGCGACGGTGGCGCGGACCTCGTAGTCGGGGTCGTGCATCAGCGTCGGCAGCTCGGCTTCGGCCAGGCGCTGGGCGACGCGGATGCGCACCTCGCGGTGCGGGTCGTCGCGCAGCCGTCCCAGCAGGCGCTGCGGCAGGCGCAGCGCGGCCTGCAGGCGCACCGTCTCGTCGGGGTCGGCCATCAGCGCCGGCAGGTGGAAGACGTCGGCGTGGCGCGCGGCGATCGCACGCACCTCGAAGTACGGATGGCCCAGCGAGCCGTTGGCCAGGCCGGGGTGGCGGCGCAGGAAGCGGTCGATGCGGCGCGCGTAGGCGTCCTGCAGGCAGGCGTGGCCGGGCTCGCAGCCGCCCGCGGCGCGCAGCGTGGTGTGCGGGCAGGCGGCGCAGTCGATGGCCTGGCCGTCCCAGCGGCGGGCGGGGATGTCGCTCCCGGCGCGCTCGGCGGCGTTCATCGCGCGGTTCCGGCGCTCTCGCCTGCGGCGCGCGCCCAGGCGGCGGCGCCCGTGGCCGGCGGCAGGCCGTCGGCGTCGGGGTCTTCTCCGACCAGCGCACGCACGCGCACGGCTTCCAGCAGGGCGCCGCCGACGTGGTCCTCGGGGTCCAGCGCGCGCAGCACGGCGAGCGCGTCCCGCGCTTCGAGCGGGTCGTCCAGGCGCAGGCTGAGGTAGGCGTAAGCCTTCAGCAGGAAGAGCAGGAAGCGTGTGCCGGCGTCGTCGCGGGCGCCGGGCAGCGGGCGGCGCGGCAGTTCGCGCCACACCGGCGGCAGGCCCAGCGCACGTGCCGCGACGACCAGCGCGCGGCGCGCGACGTCGCGCGCCGCGGCCGGGCGGTGGCCGAAGAAGTGGTGGCGGTAGAAGGCGATCAGCACCGCCGGATGCCCCGGCGCCAGCGTCAGGGCGCGCATCAGCGCGGCCATCGCGCCCGGCGGGTCCAGGCTGCGCAGGCGGCCGGCCTCGGCCAGCGCGGCCTCGGTGGCGGCGTCGAGGCCGCGGCCGAGCACCGCGTCGTCGAAGCCGTCGGCCGTCATCGCCATGCCCACCTAGGCGCGCTGGATGCGGCGCAGCGAGTCCAGCGAGACGCTGGCCTGGGCCGGCGGCGCCGCGCCGGCGCTGGAGCAGCCGCAGGCGGCCTGCTTCGGGTCGTGGAAACGCAGGCCGCTGGAGGTCGGCGTGTCGGCGAAGTCGACCGTCACGCCCTCCAGCAGCGCGGCGCTGGCCGCCGGCAGGAAGACACGCAGGCCGTTGACCTCGAGCACCGCGTCGCCGTCCTGCGGCGCGGCGTCCAGGCTGAAGCTGCTCGACAGCCCCGAGCAGCCGCCCGGCGTCACCGTCAGCCGGAACCCGCCGGCCGGATGTTCCGACAGGCGCAGCAGCCGCCGCATGAACTTCTCGGCGGCCGGGGTGACGACGACGTTCGCCGCGCCCATCGTCAGACCTTCTTGATGCAGTTGTCCACCGGGCACACCGCGATGCACTGGGGAGCGTCGAAGTGGCTCTCGCACTCGGTGCACTTGGCCGGGTCGATGATGAAGGTGCCACCCTTTTCGCGGATGGCGTTGTTCGGGCATTCGGCTTCGCAGGCCGAGCAGCCGGAGCACATGGAGGCGATGATCTTCAGGGCCATGGGGTTCTCCTCGTGGGGCAGGGATCAGGCCGCGGCGGCGCCGGTACCGGTGAAGGCGCCCTGGCGGATGCGCGCGTCGCCGCGCGGCTGGTGGACGACGGCGCCGCTGGCGATGCGTTCGCGGTAGTCGGCGAACCAGGCCAGCGCGGCCTTTTCGATGAACTCGTGGGCGTAGCGGTCCACCGGCTCGATGCCGGCGGCTTTCAGCTCGTCACGCGGGCAGGCGCCGATCTTGGCGACCAGCACCGCGTGGCAGTCGGCCAGCGCCTGGACGATGGACGGCAGCTGTTCGTCCTCGCCGTAGCCGCCCTGGCAGTACAGGTCGACGCGGCGGTGGCCGACGAAAGTCGCGGCACCGGCGCCGACCTCGTAGATCTGGAACTCGGTGGCGTGGCCGAAGTGCTGGTTGACCCGGCCCTGGCTCTCGCTGGCGACGGCCACCAGCACCTTCAGCCCGTCGTCGGCCAGCCCGGCGTCGAAAGCCTCGGCCAGCGCGTCGACCTTGGCCTGGTGCTGGGCCTGGCGCTGCAGTTCGACCTGCTGCTGGTAGGCGCGGCGCTTGTCCAGGTCGTAGACGACGGCCAGGTCTTCGATCTTCTCCAGCGTGAACTCGTCGCTGCGGTCCTCGCCGAGCATGCCGACGGCGTCGGCGCGGCACTGGCGGCAGTGGCGCATCAGGTTGGCGCCGCCGGCGCAGGCGTCCTGCACCGCCTTCAGCTCCTGCGCTGTCGGGCCGCGCTGGCCGGTGAGGCCGTAGAAGGTGCCGTGCTCGGCCTCCGAGATCAGCGGCATGATGTTGTGCAGGAAGGCGCCGCGCGCCTTGACCGCCCGGTTCACCTCGATCAGGTGCTCGTCGTTGACGCCGGGGATCAGCACCGAGTTCACCTTCACCAGCACGCCGCGCGCGCTGAGCATCTCCAGGCCGAGCATCTGGCGCTCGTGCAGGATGCGCGCCGCCTCGCGGCCGGTGATGCGGCGGTGGTCGTGGAAGATCCAGGGGTAGATCTGCTCGCCCACCGCCGGGTCGACCATGTTGATCGTGATCGTGACGTGGTCGACGTTGTACTGGACGATCTCGTCGACCCAGTCGGGCAGCGCCAGGCCGTTGGTCGACAGGCAGAGCTTGATGTCCGGCGCGTGCTGCTGCAGCAGGCGCATGGTCTCGAAGGTCTTCTTCGGGTTGGCCAGCGAGTCGCCCGGGCCGGCGATGCCCAGCACCGTCATCTGCGGGATCGCGCTGGCCACCGCCAGCACCTTCTTCACCGCCTGCTCGGGCGTCAGCTTCTGGCTGACGACACCCGGGCGGCTCTCGTTGCTGCAGTCGTACTTGCGGTTGCAGTAATGGCACTGGATGTTGCAGGCCGGGGCGACCGCGACGTGCATGCGCGCGAAGTGGTGGTGCGCTTCCTCGGAGTAGCAGGGATGGTTCTTGACCTTCTCCCAGACGGCCGCCGGCATGTCCTCGGGGCCGGCCGAGGAGCCGCAGCCGGACTTGCCGGCACCGCCGCTGCTGCTGCAGCCGCCAGCGCTGGCGGGCACGGCGTCGCCGAGGGCGGGCCGACCGCGGCGCAGGTCACCGATCGAGATGAAGGCTGTGTGGCTCATGGCGGGCCCGTCGGTTGAGGACGAGCCTGCACTGCGAGAGCCGTGCCATGCCTCGATCCCTTATGGATCAAGGACTTGCGGCAGGTGTGGGGCGTCGGTCGGCTGTGCTCTTCGCGACAAAACCGACAGCGGGGGCCTTAGCCCTCGCGCGTGAAATCGCGCTCGAGCCTGAGTCTGGCGTGCGAGGCCTTCCGGCCTTGCACGTCCCGTCTCAGTGGCTTGTCGGCGGGTTCGGCGTGTCGTCGCCGGCGTCGGGCGGCGCCGCGGCGGCGACGCGGTAGCTCTCGCTGGCCCAGGCGCCCAGGTCCAGGCTGCGGCAGCGTTCGCTGCAGAACGGGCGCCAGCGGTTCTCCGGCGCGTACGGCGCCGGTTGTTTGCAGGCAGGGCAGGGGACGAGGCGGGCAGCGGTCACGGGAGAAGGGCAGGAAAACGGGTCAGGCGCAGAGGGTGAGTTCGAAGTCGCGGTCCTCGGCGGCCAGGCGCAGCCGGCCGTCGGCGTCGGGACGCATCAGGCGCACGCCGACCATCAGCCGGTGGCCGGTCATCTCGGGCACCAGGCCGTCGGCGGCGTCCAGGCGCACGCGCATCAGCTGGTAGGTGCGGCCGGCCGGCAGGCTCTGCTGGTACTGGCCGCTGGCGGCGACGACACGCTGGGCCACGCCGCTGTCGCGCAGCAGCCCCAGCAGCACCTGCAGCGCCTCGGCCAGCGGCGACAGCGTCGCGATCCAGCCCATCAGGTCGGCGCGGCGCTTGGCCGGGTCGAGCTGCTGCCAGGCGTAGTACGAGGGCAGGTCGAACTCGCAGGTGCCGCCGGGGATGCCGATGCGGCTGCGGATGCCCATCAGCCAGTCGTTGCCCTGCAGCGCCTGGCCGGCCTTGCCCTGGAGCTGGTTGAGGCCGCTGAAGGCGGTGTCGATGCGGCCGACGATCTGGTCGAGCGCGGCCTCGGAGATGTACGGGTTGCCGCGGTAGGACTGCAGCTGGCTGCGGTGGCGCTCGAGCTCCTTCAGCAGGTCGCTCTTGAGATCGGCGCGCGAAGCGACGTCCATGATCTCGAAGATCGTCGCCAGCGCGAAGTGGTGGTCCACCGGCGCGTCGCGCGCGACGAGCTGCCCGAGCCGGTCGAACAGGTGTTCGAGCCGCAGCATCGTGCGGATGCCCTCGTTGAACGGGTACTCGTACAGGACCAAAGGCGGCGCTCTTCGTGGAGGGAATGCTCAGTGCGGGCCATTGTTCCACAGCGCCCAAAGCGCCCGGACTTCGGCCGCCAGTTCCCCGAGCGCCATCCCGTCATTGAAGATGACCGCGTCGGCGATGCGCCGGCGCGCGGCGCGGCTCGCCTGCTGGGCGATGACGCGGCGCACGGCGTCTTCGCTCCAGCCCGAACGGCGTTTCACGCGCTCCACCTGGGTGTCCTCGTGGCAGTCGACGACGAGGATGCGGTCGCAGCGTGCGCGCCAGTGCGCCGATTCGGCGAGCAGCGGCACGTCGAAGACGACCGGCGCGGCGCCGGCCGCGGCGGCTCGCGCCAGCGCCTCGGCGCCGATCATCGGGTGCAGCACGGCTTCGAGCCGGCGCTTGGCGCCGGGATCGGCGAAAGCGATGGCGCGCATGCGCTCGCGGTCCATCGCGCCGTCGGCGCCGACGATCTCCGGCCCGAAGGCCGCGGCCAGCGCCGGCAGCGCGGCGCCGCCGGGTGCCGTGAGTTCACGCGCGATCGCGTCGGTGTCGACGATGACGGCGCCGAGCCCGGCCAGCAGCGTCGCGACGGTGCTCTTGCCGCTGCCGATGCCGCCGGTCAGGCCGAAGCGGCGTGGCCCGGGCGTCAGGCCCAGCCGATCCACGAGAGCACGGTCTCGCGGCCGGCCAGCAGCACGACGAGGCCGCCGCCGGCCAGGAAGGGCCCGAAGGGCACGAAACGGCCTTCGCGCAGCGAGCCGGTGGCCTTCATGCCCAGGCCGACGACGGCGCCGATGACCGAGGCCATCAGCACGATCGGCACGATGGCCTGCCAGCCCAGCCAGGCGCCGAGCGCGGCCAGCAGCTTGAAGTCGCCGTAGCCCATGCCTTCCTTGCCGGTGGCGAGCTTGAACAGCCAGTAGACCGACCACAGCGAAAGGTAGCCGACCGCCGCGCCGGCGATCGCCTCGGCGAGCGTCTGCCCCGGCAGCCAGCCGAGCGCGGTGGTGGCCAGCCCGGCCCACAGCAGTGGCAGCGTCAGGCCGTCGGGCAGCACCGTCGTGTCCCAGTCGATCAGCGCCAGCGCCAGCAGCACGGCGACGGCGCCGCACCACAGCAGCACCGCCGGCTGCGCGCCCAGGCGCCAGGCGACGAGGCCGAACAGCGCCGCGGTCGCCAGCTCGACCAGCGGGTAACGCACCGGGATGCGCGCCTTGCAGGCCGAGCAGCGGCCGCGCAGCGCCAGCCAGCTGACCAGCGGCACGTTCTCGTACCAGCGGATCTGATGCGCGCAGGACGGGCAGCGTGAACGCGGTCGCGAGATCGTCAGCGGCGCCAGGCCTTCGAGCTTCTTCTCCAGCCCCAGCCCGGCCTGCGCCAGCCCGGCCGGTGCGTCGGCGCCGAAGACGCGGCGGAACGAGTCGCGGTCGGTCAGCTGGCCGGCGACGTCGGCCCACCACTGGCGTTCCAGCATCAGCGGCACGCGGTGGATGACGACGTTCAGGAAGCTGCCCACCGCCAGCCCGAACAGGGCCAGCAGCCAGGGGCTCAGCAGCAGCTCCAGCGGCAGCGCCGCGCTCCAGTCGGCGGGGATCAAACGACGGCGCCCAGCTTGAAGATCGGCAGGTACATCGAGACCACAATGCCACCGATCAGCACGCCCAGGATGACGATGATGAAGGGCTCCATCAGGCTGGACAGGCCCTTGACCATGTCGTCGACCTCTTCCTCGTAGAACTCGGCCGCCTTGCCCAGCATGTGGTCCAGCGAGCCGGACTCCTCGCCGATGGCCGACATCTGCAGCACCATCGTCGGGAATACCGAGGTCGCGGTCATCGAGGTGGTCAGCGCCGAGCCGGTGGAGACGTCCTTCTGGATCTGCTCGGTGGCCCGGGCGTAGACCGCGTTGCCCGAGGCGCCGCCGACGGAGTCGAGTGCCTCGACCAGCGGCACGCCGGCGGCGAACATCGTCGCCAGCGTGCGTGTCCAGCGTGCGATGACCGACTTCTCGATCAGCGCGCCGAACACCGGCAGGCGCAGCAGCAGCCGGTCCATGACCATCTGCATCTTCTCGGAGCGTTTCCAGGACTGGAAGAAGAAGTAGGTGCCGCCGAAGATCAGGCCGAAGATCGCCCACCACCACGCGACGAAGAACTCGGACATCGCGATGACGAACAGCGTCGGTGCCGGCAGGTCGGCGCCGAAGGAGCGGAAGACCTCCTTGAACGCCGGGATCACCCAGATCATGATGACCGTCAGCACGACGAAGGCGACGACCATCACGGCGATCGGGTACATCAGCGCCGACTTGATCTTCTGCTTCAGCGCCATCGTCTTCTCCTGGTAGATCGCCAGGCGCTCGAGCAGCGCCTCCAGGATGCCGCCGGCCTCGCCGGCCTCGATCAGGTTGCAGTACAGCGAGTCGAAGTACTGCGGCTGCTTGCGGAACGCGGCCGACAGGCTGGTGCCGGTCTCGACGTCCGGGCGGATGTCCGTCAGCAGCTTGGTCATGCGCGGGTTGGCCGCCCCGCGCGCGACGATGTCGAAGGCCTGCAAGAGCGGCACGCCGGCCTTCATCATCGTCGCCAGCTGGCGCGTGAAGATCGCGATGTCCTTCTGCTTGATCGAACGGCCGCCCGAGGTGCGGCGCTTCTTGACCTTGGTGACCAGGATGCCCTGGCGGCGCAGGCTGGCGTTGACGACGGCCTCGCCCCCGGCGCGGATCTCGCCGCGCACGAGCTTGCCGTTCTTGTCCTTGCCCTCCCACTCGAAGATCTGTTCCTTGGCGGCGCTCTTGGCGCGCGCTGCGGATGCTGCTGTGACCATGGATCGTGTCGGGAGGCGGTTGGTTATTCGTTGGTGACGGTGATGACTTCCTCGAGCGAGGTGACGCCCTGGCGCACCTTCACGAGACCGGACTGGCGCAGGTCGCGCACGCCTTCGCGCTTGGCCTGCTCGGCGATGTCCAGCGCGGTGCCCTCGGAGAGGATGACGCGCTGGATGGACTCGGTGATCGGCATCACCTGATAGATGCCGACGCGGCCCTTGTAGCCGTTGTTGCAGGCGGAGCAGCCGACCGCACGATACGGCTTCCAGCTTCCGTCCAGATCGGCGTCGGTATACCCCGCCTTGAGCAGCGCCTCGCGCGGATACTCGGCCGGTTTCTTGCAGACTTCACACAAACGGCGCGCCAGACGCTGCGCGGTGATCAGCAGCACGCTGGCGGCGATGTTGAACGGTGCCACGCCCATGTTCAGCAGCCGCGTCAGCGTCGTCGGCGCGTCGTTGGTGTGCAGCGTGCTCATCACCAGGTGGCCGGTCTGCGCCGCCTTGATCGCGATGTCGGCGGTTTCCAGGTCGCGGATTTCGCCGACCATGATGATGTCCGGGTCCTGGCGCAGGAAGGCCTTCAGCGCCGCGGCGAAGGTCAGCCCCGCCTTGTCGTTGACGTTGACCTGGTTGATGCCCGGCAGGTTGATTTCGGCCGGGTCCTCGACGGTGGCGATGTTCACGCCGGGCTGGTTGAGGATGTTCAGGCAGGTGTAGAGCGACACCGTCTTGCCGCTGCCGGTCGGCCCGGTGACCAGGATCATCCCGTAGGGGCGCTGGATCGCGGCGAGCAGCCGGTCCTTCTCGACCTTCTCGTAGCCCAGGGCCTCGATGCCGAGCTTGGCCGAGGACGGGTCCAGGATCCGGATCACGACCTTCTCGCCGAACAGCGTGGGCAGCGTGCTGACGCGGAAGTCGATCGCCTTGCTGCCGAACTTCAGCTTCATCCGGCCGTCCTGCGGGACCCGCTTCTCGGCGATGTCCATGCGCGAGATGACCTTGATGCGCGAGGCGAGCTTGTCCTTGATGGCGATCGGCGGCTGGGTGATCTCGCGCAGCTCGCCGTCGATGCGGAAACGCACCCGGTAGTTGTATTCGTAGGGCTCGAAGTGCAGGTCGGAGGCGCGCGCGTTGATCGCGTCGATCAGCATCTTCTGCAGGAAGCGCACGACCGGGGCGTCCTCCACCTCGGTGGAGACCTCGGCCTCGGCGGTGGTCGTGGTGTCGTCGCTGACGTCGAAGTCGAAGTCCTCGCCGGCCAGCGACTCGAGCACCTCGTTGGCGCTCTGGCCCTGGGCGTCGAGCTGGCGCATCAGCTTGTCGTACTCGACGATGACCCATTCCGGCGTCAGCTGGGTCGCGAACTTGATGCGTTCGACCGCTTCCTGGTCGGTCGGGTCGGCGGCGCCGATGAACAGCCGGTTGCCGCGTTTGCCCAGCACGATGACCTGGTACTGGGCTGCGGTCCGGGCGTCGAGCAGGTTGCGCGGCAGCTTCTGCAGGTCGACCGCGTTGAGGTCCAGCAGCGGCAGGGCCAGCGCGCCCGACAGCGCATGCGCGAGCTCGTCGGGCTTGAGCGCGCCGGCGGCGACGACGGCCGAGACGAAGCTCGTCTTGCGCTCGCGCGCGCTGCGCGCCAGGTCCTCGGCGGTGCGGGCGTTGAGCTTGCCGGCATGCACCAGGACGCGGGCGACGCCGGACAGTGCGGTCTGCTGCGTCTCGACGGTGGTGTCGGCGGCCATGAAGTTCAGTCCGGACGGGGCATAACCGGTCGATCATCGCCGATACGCCCCCCCCCTGTAAACGCCGAACAACGGCCGCGCTCGGGCCGTTTGTGACCGGCCTTGATCAGCCCGGCAGCAGCGCGGCCAGCGCCACCCCGACCGGGATCGACACATAGGGCGGCTGACGCCAGCGCAGCACGAGCAGCGCGGCGGCTGCCGTCAGCAGCGCGCAGGCCAGCGGCTGGGCCGCCAGCGGCAGTTTCCACCACAGCATCGCCGCCGCGCCGGCGATCAGCCCGACGACGGCGCAGCGCACGCCGATCATCGCGTGCTGGAAGCCGCGCTGGCCGCGCAGCCGGTCGGCCGCGCCGTCGACGCCGACGGCGATGACGGCCGTCGGCGTGTACACGCCGATCGTCGCCGCCAGCGCGCCCGCGAGGCCGGCGATCTGCATGCCGGTGAAGGTGGCGATGCCGACGATGGGCCCCGGCGTCAGCTGGCTGGCGGCCAGGCCGGCGGTGAAGCCGGCGTGGTCCAGCCAGCCGAGGCGGTCGACGATCAGGCCCTCGAGCAGCGGCACCATCACCAGCGCGCCGCCGAACAGCGTTGTCGCGATGCCGCCGAAGGCCAGCGCCAGGCGGGCGATGGTGTCCTGCGGCAGCAGCGACGGCACCAGCTGGAACACCGCCAGCGCCGCCGGCGCCAGGCACAGCAGGATGCGCGACGGCGCCATCGGCGGGCTGCTGGGCGCGGGCGCCGGCGGCGGCGCGGGCCAGAAGAGCCGGCTCGCCAGGCCGCCCGCGGCCAGCACCAGGATCGACGCCGACCAGAACGGCAGCGCCAGCAGCGCGACCGCCGCGGCCGCCGCCAGCGCCTTGTCGCGTGGTGCCGGCGTCGCCTTCTTCGACTGGTTCCAGGCCGTCTGCAGGAGGATCATCGCCAGCGGCGGCAGCACGCCGACGATGAATGCCCGCAGCAGTGCCGGATGCCCGGCCAGCAGGGCGTAGCCGGCCCACAGCGCGACGAGGATCACGAAGCTGGGCAGCACGATGCCGGCCAGCGCGGCGGCAAAACCCAGCCAGCCGCCGAGCCGGTGGCCCATCACCGCCAGTGCGTTGACGGCCTGCGGCCCCGGCAGCATCGCGACCAGCGCGATCAGGTCGAGGAAGTCCTTCTCTGCGATCCAGCCGCGGCGCTGCACGAAACGCTGCTGCGCCTGCGCCAGCAGCGCCATGAAGCCGCCCCAGGCGGTGAGCCCGAGCACGGCGCAGTCGGCGAACAGGCGTGGCGCGCTGTAGCCCGGCGGTGCGGCCGGGACGGAGGCTTGGCGGGTGTCGGGCATCAGGCGGTGACGGCGCGGCTGCGGATCTCGGCCAGCAGGTCCTCCTGCGGTTTGCGGGCTGCGGCGTCGGCCGGCGGCAGCGTCTCGCGGGCCTGGGTCTTGCGGCGCCGGTTCTCGGCGTCGAGCGCGGCCAGCGCCGCCGCATCGTAGCGCCGGGCCTCGCGGTCCTGGCCGACGAAGTGCAGCTCGTAGCCGAGATCGGTCAGCGAGGCGCCGGCCACCGACTCGAAGTCGACGATGTCGTCCGTGCGCATCTCGGCGAGCCACTTGCGGCTGTTGCCGGCGATCACCGGCTTGCGCACGTTCTCCCACATGCGGCCCGAGGCGGCGGTGCGGTCGGCTTCCTCGGAGCCGTGGTAGTCGAGCATCGAGGCGTGGAACTCGATGCCCAGCCAGGCACACAGGCGGCGCAGCGACGGCTCGGGCTCGGTGGTCAGCGACTCGTAGGACAGCGCGAGGAAACGTTCGGCCGGCACGCGCCGGCCGCAGTCCAGCGCGAGCTGCTGCTCGGCATGCCACTGGCGCGCGACGTGGAAGGCGGTCTTCTCGCCGACCACGGCCTTCATGAACGACAGGCAGACGTCGCGCCCGTCGCGGTACAGGTAGAGGTAGCGTGCGTCGGCGCCGAAGTAGCGTTCGATCTCGGGCAGGAAGTGCACGTTGGCGAGCGACTTGCACACCCAGTCGGGTTTGCCGGCGGCTTCGGCCATGCGGTCCATGACCGCGCCGAAGACCGCGACCAGGCTGCGCTCGCGGCACCGGTGCCGCAGGTCGGCACGATCGAGCGACACCGGCCACGGCACCGGGTTGGTCTCGACGAGGCGGGCGACGTCGTCGACCAGCGTCTCGAAGGCGCTGTCGTTCTGCAGGTCGCCGTACAGCGACAGCAGCGGGGCGAAACGTTCGAGCACGTGCGGCGGATGCGGCGCCGCGAGGCTGGGCGCCTGGTTGAGCATCAGGCGCAACAGGTTGGATCCGGAACGCTGGGTTCCGACCATGAAGATCTTCACGTGGGGGCTCTCCGATGACGGCGCGAAGGCAAATGGGCGCAGCCCGCGCCGTGGCCGCGCCCGAAGGAAGGACCGCCCCCTGGTGTCAGGCAGTCGTGGCGACGCGGAAGACGCGCACCGCGTCGACCAGCGTCTGGGCCTGTTGTTTCAGGCTCTCGGTGGCCGCGGTCGTCTGCTCGACCAGTGCGGCGTTCTGTTGGGTCACCTGATCGAGCTGGGTCACCGCGTCGTTGACCTGGCCGATGCCGCTGGTCTGCTCGACGGTGGCCTGGCTGATCTCCTGGATCAGCTGCGAGACGCGCTGCACCTGGGTGACGATCTCGGTCATCGTGCTGCCGGCGTCGGCCACCAGGCGCGAGCCGGTCTCGACCTTCTCGACCGAGTTGCCGATCAGGGCCTTGATCTCGCGCGCCGCGCCGGCGCTGCGCTGGGCCAGCGAACGCACCTCGCCGGCGACGACGGCGAAGCCGCGGCCCTGCTCGCCGGCGCGTGCCGCCTCGACCGCGGCGTTGAGCGCCAGGATGTTGGTCTGGAACGCGATGCCGTCGATGACGCCGATGATGTCGGCGATCTTGCGCGAGCTCTCGGTGATCTCGTGCATCGTGCTGACGACCTCGGTGACCACCTGGCCGCCGCGCGTGGCCGCGGCGCTGGCCGAGCCGGCCATCTGGGCTGCAGCGCGGGCGGTGTCGGTGTTGTTGCGCACCGTCGAGTTCAGCTGGTCCATGGACGCGGCCGTCTGCTGCAGGTTGGACGCCTGCTGCTCGGTGCGCTGGCTCAGGTCGGCGGTGCCGGTGGCGATCTCCTCGGAGGCCGTCTGCAGCGTCTCGGCCGCGTGGCGCACCTGGTCCATGGTGCGGCTGAGGTTGGCGTTGACGGTCTCCAGCGCATTCAGCACGCGGCCGACCTCGTCGTTGGCGTCGACCTGGATGCGCCGCGTCAGATCGCCCTCGGCGACGGCCTGCGCGACCTCGACGGCCTGCTCCAGCGGCCGCGTGATGCCGCGCTGGATGCGCCAGGCCACCACCGAGCCGAAGATCAGCGCCGTGGCCGCCAGACCGACGATCAGCGCCACCGCGTGGCGGTAGGCCTCGTCGGCGGCCAGGTTGCGCTGGCGCGAGGATTCCTTGATCGCGTCGACCACCTCGCCCAGCGCCGCGATGAGCGCCAGCTGGGCCGGGCGCAGCTCGGCGCGCACGACTTCCGCGGCGCCCGCGAGGTCGTCGGACATCGAACGTTCGACGGCTTTCTCCGCCGGCGCCCGCGTGGCCGCCATGGCGACCTGGGCCTTGTCGAACGCGGCCTTGATCTGCGGCTCTTCGGTCAGCAGCTCGGCCAGTGCCTTGGCGGTGCGCTCGTAGTCCTCGCGCGACTTGCGCATCAGGTCGATTTCCTTCTTCTTGAAGGCCATGTCGTCCTGGAGCACGACGTCGCGGATCGCCATGCCCTGGAAGCGCGCGAGGTCGCGCAGGTTGCCGGCCAGGCGCTCGGGCGCCTCGCCGGTGACGGCGGCCAGATCGGCCTTGATGGCCGACAGCCGGGTCAGCGAGATCGTGCTGATGACGACCATCAGGCCCAGCACGGTGGCAAATCCGAGGGCGAGCCGGACGCCGACCTTCATGTTCTTGAACATCGGTACTCCCAACGTGGGGCCATTCGAGGCGGCCTGCCGGCGCTGCGGCAGACCGAGCGGGGAATCAGTTCGCGCTGACGCCGGCTTGGATCACGCCGATCGGCTTGCCGCCATCGAGCACCGGCGCGGCCACGTGCACGCTCGGGATCTGCGTCGTCGTGTCGGGCTTGATTTCGCCGGCCGACCAGGGCTGGCCCTTGATGGGGTTGGCGAACACCGGGCGCGAGGCGTTGTTGTAGATCAGCGGCTTGGTGCTGCCGGCGACGATGTTGCCCTTCTGGTCGCGCAGCAGGATCTTGTTGATCGTCGGTTCGGCCTTCTCCCACTTGGCGATCTGCTGGCTGGCCTTGTTCGACAGCATCGCCTTGACGGCGGGATCGTCCTCGGTGAGGTCGACCCACTTGCCGTTGTTCATGCCGCCGGTGTCGCGCGCGTTCGCCTCGCGCACGGCGGCCACGAGCAGCGGATCGGCCGCCATCTCGACCAGGCGCTTCTTGGCCTTGTCGACCTTGGCCTGGACGTCCGCCGGAAGGTCGGCTGCCGACACGAAGCCGGTGCCCAGGGCAAGCAGGGCGGAGACGATCACGAGGCGGCGTGCGGGACGGAAGCAATGCATGACGGGGCTCCTTGCAGTTTTGGGGCCCGAGACGGGCCGGAATTCAAGCTCATTCATCGGCAGGAACCGGGGCCGGATTGAGTGCATTCCGGGTGTGAGGATTTCACGTTCTTCGATCCCTGTTCGCGGCGTCGAAACAGAAATGACCTTATTGCCACTTCGGCCTCATTAGCCATCGAACGGCGAATTGTGTTCGCTGCGCTGTCGATATTTCGCGGCCCTGCGGAAGCCGATCTGAGATGGTGCGCAGCACGTCACGGCGCAAGGCGCCAGTCGACGGGCGTCTGATCCTGGACAAGGCGGTGGCGGGATCCCCCGGCGCACCCGGGAATGGAATGCGCCCCGCGGGGCGCTTGATCGGACGATCGGGGTCGAACTTGAGTCGTTCGAGTTCGGGGTTTCATTCCTTCGGTGGAACGGCTGACGAAACAATTTCGTCACATCCTCTCGAGGGTGGAAGGGTTATCCCTTGTTAGCGAATCGAACGTAATGCCTGTAATGGCTTCAGGGCCGGCAGGCGGCAGGCGGCAGGCGGGCGTTGCGGCTGCCAAACCCTGCAGGCGTGGCGGCGCCCCGCTGCTGCCGTATCGGCACAGCTGGCGGTGCTGGTGCGCAGAGGGGCCCAAAGCAAGATGCCCCAGCCGCCTTGCGGCGCTGGGGCATCTTGGGAGATCGTCGCCGCGCTCATGTCGAGCGCAACCGGCTTGCCGTAGCAGCCGTCAGTGTTGGCGAAGAAGGAAGTCTGGTCGGGGTGAGAGGATTCGAACCTCCGGCCTCTACGTCCCGAACGTAGCGCTCTACCAGGCTAAGCTACACCCCGATTTGGCACCGATCACAAGAGCGGGTCTTGCACTGTGCCTGTCGTTTCGGCTGCTCGGGTCAAGAAGACCGGTGAACAGCGCGAAAACAAAATTCTAGCAGAGCTTCGCGGGCTTTGGAAACTGGCAGCAGCTCAAGCGTTGCGCGGGCCATGTCGGCCTGGGTCTGGGCGGCCTCGCGTGTGGCCTCCAGCGCCCCGGTGCGGCGCACGATCTCGATGATCTGGGGCAGGCGTTCGAGCTCGCCGTGCTCGATGGCGTGGCGGATCAGCTCGCGCTCGTCGGCCGTGCCGCGTTCCATCGCGATCAGCAGCGGCAGCGTCGGCTTGCCTTCGCGCAGGTCGTCGCCGACGTTCTTGCCGAGTTCGTCGCTGTTGCCTTCGTAGTCGAGCAGGTCGTCGACGAGCTGGAAGGCGGTGCCCAGCGAGCGGCCGTAGTCGGCGCAGGCTTCCTCCACCTCGGGCGTGGCGCCGGCGAGCACGGCGCCCAGGCGGGCGCTGGCCTCGAACAGCTTGGCGGTCTTGAAGCGGATGACACGCAGGTACTCGTCGACCGCGAGGTCGGCGTCATGCATGTTCATCAGCTGCAGCACCTCGCCCTCGGCGATGACGTTGGTCGCTTCGGCCAGCACCTCGAGCACCCTCATGCTCTTGACCGAGACCATCATCTGGAAGGAGCGCGAGTACAGGAAGTCGCCGACCAGCACCGCCGCGGCGTTGCCGAACATCGAGTTCGCGGTCGCGCGGCCGCGGCGCAGCGCGGACTCGTCGACGACGTCGTCGTGCAGCAGCGTCGAGGTGTGGATCAGCTCGACAACAGCCGCCAGCTCGTAACGCTCGGGGCCGCGGAAGCCCAGGGCTTCGGAAAACAGCAGCAGCAACCGCGGGCGCATGCGCTTGCCGCCGGCGCCGATGATGTAGCTGGCGATCTGGTCGATCAGGGCGACCTTGGACGACAGCCGGGCGCGGATGACCGCGTCCACCTGGCGCATCGCGGCGTCCATCGGGTCGTCGACGTTGGGGGGGGAAGCGGTGGTCTGGAGCACGGGACGCGCCGGTTGATTCGGTCGGATTATAGGAAGGCGCCCCCGTCGCCGTCCGGCGGGCCTCTCATTGCCGCCCTGGCCGGCTGCGTGCGGACATGCACGCGCGGGATCGGCTCGGGGCGGGCGGACATGCTATACTGAAAGGCTCTGCGTGGTTTGTGGTCTGTCACAGGGCGTCATGCACGCGGAGATCTCAACGTAAGGAAGGCACACATGTACGCGGTCATAAAAACCGGCGGCAAGCAATACAAGGTTGCTGCGGGCGAAAAGATCAAGGTAGAACAGATTGCTGCGGACGTGGGCCAGGAAATCGTGATCGAGCAGGTGCTGGCCGTCGGGAACGGCGCCGACCTGCAGATCGGGGCTCCCTGGGTCGCGGGTGCAAGCGTCAAGGCCACCGTCGTGGCGCACGGCCGGCACGACAAGGTCCGCATCTTCAAGATGCGTCGCCGCAAGCACTACCAGAAGCACGGCGGCCACCGCCAGAACTACACCGAGCTGGAAATCGGCTCCGTGAACGTCTGAAGGAGCAGTAAACCATGGCACAGAAAAAGGGCGGCGGCTCAACCCGCAACGGTCGCGACTCCAAGCCGAAGATGCTCGGCGTGAAGGTGTTCGGCGGCCAGGTCATCTCGGCCGGCTCGATCATCGTGCGCCAGCGCGGCACGCGTTTCCACGCCGGCGTCAACGTCGGCATGGGCCGTGACCACACGCTGTTCGCGCTCGTCGACGGCAACGTTTCGTTCGCGATCAAGGGCGAGAAGAATCGCCAGACGGTGAACGTCACGCCGGTCTAAAGGCCGACGCGACCTTCGATCCCGAAGCCCCGGCCCGCCGGGGCTTCGTCTTTTCTATCATCTCGCACCATGAAGTTCGTAGACGAAGCCACCATCGACATCGCCGCAGGCAACGGCGGCGCCGGCTGCGTCAGCTTCCGGCGCGAGAAGTTCATCCCGTTCGGCGGCCCCAACGGCGGCGACGGCGGGCGCGGCGGCAGCGTCTGGGCGCAGGCCGATCGCAACATCAACACGCTGATCGACTACCGCTACGCGCGCCGCCACGAGGCGCGCAACGGCGAGTCCGGCCGCGGCGCGGACCAGTTCGGCGCGGCCGGCGAAGACATCGTGCTGCGCATGCCGGTCGGCACCATCATCACCGACATGGACAGCGGCGAGGTGCTGTGCGAGCTGCTCGAGCACGACCAGCGCGTGCTGATCGCCAAGGGTGGCGACGGCGGCTTCGGCAACCTGCACTTCAAGACCAGCACCAACCGCGCCCCGCGCCAGAAGACGCCCGGCTGGCCCGGCGAGGCGCGCAAGGTCAAGCTCGAGCTGCGTGTGCTGGCCGACGTCGGCCTGCTGGGCATGCCCAACGCCGGCAAGAGCACGCTGATCTCGGCGATCTCCAACGCGCGGCCGAAGATCGCCGACTACCCGTTCACGACGCTGCACCCGAATCTCGGCGTCGTGCGTGTCGGCCCGGAGCGCAGCTTCGTCGTTGCCGACATCCCCGGCCTGATCGAAGGCGCCAGCGAAGGCGCGGGCCTCGGTCACCGCTTCCTGCGCCACCTGCAGCGCACGCGGCTCTTGCTGCACATCGTCGACATCGCGCCCTTCGACGAAGGTGTCGACCCGGTGCAGCAGGCCAAGGCCATCGTTGCCGAGCTGAAGAAGTACGACCCCGAGCTGCACGCCAAGCCGCGCTGGCTGGTGCTCAACAAGGTCGACATGCTGCCGGCCGAGGAACGCGAGGCGCGCGTGAAGGACTTCGTGCGCCGGCTGCGCTACAAGGGCCCGGTCTACGTGATCTCGGCGCTGGCGCGCGAGGGCCTGGAGCCGCTGGTCGAGGGCATCTGGAAACACGTCGCCAGCTACCAGCAGGAAGCCCCGCTGCCCGATCCGCGCTTCGACAATCCGCCAGCCGAATGAGCACCGTCCTCGCGTCCGCCCGCCGCATCGTCGTCAAGGTCGGCTCCAGCCTCGTCACCAACGAAGGCCGGGGTGTCGACGCCGAGGCCATCGGCAACTGGTCGCGGCAGCTCGCGGCGCTGGCGCGCGATGGCCGCGAGGTCGTGATGGTGTCCAGCGGCGCGATCGCCGAAGGCATGAAGCGCCTGGGCTGGACGACGCGGCCCAAGGAGCTCAACGAGCTGCAGGCCGCGGCCGCCGTCGGCCAGATGGGGCTGGCGCAGATGTACGAGACTCGGCTGTCCGAGCAGGGCCTGCGCAGCGCGCAGGTGCTGCTGACGCACGCCGACCTGGCCGACCGCGAGCGCTATCTCAACGCGCGCTCGACGCTGCTGACGCTGCTCGCGCTGGGCGTCGTGCCGGTGATCAACGAGAACGACACCGTCGTCACCGACGAAATCAAGTTCGGCGACAACGACACGCTGGGCGCGCTGGTCGCCAACCTGATCGAGGCCGACGCGCTGGTGATCCTGACCGACCAGCGCGGCCTGTACTCGGCGGATCCGCGCAAGGACCCCGAGGCACGTTTCATCGACGTCGCCACCGCCGGCGATCCGGCGCTGGAGCAGATGGCCGGCGGCGCCGGTTCGAGCATCGGCCGCGGCGGCATGATCACCAAGGTGCTGGCGGCCAAACGTGCGGCCGGCAGCGGCGCCTCCACCGTCATCGCCTGGGGCCGCGAGCCCGAGGTGCTGCTGCGCCTGGCGCGCGGCGAGGCGATCGGCAGCGCGCTGGTCGCCGGCACGCCGAAGTTCGCGGCACGCAAGCAGTGGATGATCGACCACCTGCAGCTTCGTGGCGCGGTCGTCGTCGACGCCGGCGCGGCGCTGAAGCTGCGCGAGGACGGCAAGAGCCTGCTGCCGATCGGTGTCGTCGAAGTGCAGGGCGAATTCGCACGCGGCGACGTCATCGCGGTGCTGGCGCCGGGCGGCGAGGTGATCGCACGCGGGCTGGCGAACTATTCGTCGGCCGAGGCGCGGCTGATCGCGCGCCACGCGTCGTCGCAGATCGAGTCACTGCTGGGCTACGCCAACGAGCCCGAGATGATCCACCGGACCAACCTGGTCCTCGTCTGAGCCTTCAGCGGGGCGCGGCCGGTACCGGAGCGGGCGCCGCACGCGGCGCTTCGTCGTCGTCACGGTGGGTGCGCAGGCCTGCTCTCAGGAACCGGTTGTGGGCGTTCGGCCTGGGCAGGTAACGCGCGAGTTCTGTCAGCGCCATCTCGTAGACACCGCGCTTGAACTCGATGACGACGTCCAGCGGCACCCAGTACTCGTTCCAGCGCCAGGCGTCGAACTCGGGGTGATCGGTGGCGCGCAGGTTCATGTCGCTGTCGCGCCCGACCAGGCGCAGCAGGAACCAGATCTGCTTCTGGCCTCGGTAGTGGCCGCGCGCGTCGCGCCGGATGTAGTGCTCGGGCACCTCGTAGCGCAGCCAGTCGCGCGTGCGGCCCATGATCTGCACGTGCTCGGGCTTGAGGCCCACCTCTTCGTGCAACTCACGGAACATCGCCTGCTCGGGCGACTCCCCGTGCTTGATGCCGCCCTGCGGAAACTGCCAGGAGTGGGTTCGCAGGCGCTTGCCCCAGAACACCTGGTTTTTCGCATTCAGCAGCACGATGCCGACGTTGGGCCGGAAGCCCTCCCGGTCGAGCATAATCGGACCCCGAATCTGTGACTCAGATCATTATTGCACCGGGCAGGTGCGGCACAAAGGCTCTCGGTTTCCCGCACGCGGGCTGCAGCCGTCCCGCACGGCCCGCACCGCGCCCATGAAAGCCTCCCAGACCTTCATCTCCACCCTCAAGGAAGCTCCCGCCGACGCGGAAATCGTCAGCCACAAGCTGATGATGCGTGCCGGGATGATCAAGCGCCTCGGCGCCGGCATCTACAACTACATGCCGATGGGCCTGCGGGTCATCCGCAAGGTCGAGGCCATCATCCGCGAGGAGATGAACCGTGCCGGCGCCGTCGAGCTGCTGATGCCGGTGGTGCAGCCGGCCGAACTCTGGATGGAGACCGGCCGCTTCCAGGCCTACGGCGCCGAGCTGCTGCGCGTGAAGGACCGCCACGACCGCGACTTCGTCATCCAGCCGACGAGCGAAGAGGTCATCACCGACATCGCGCGCCAGGAGCTGCGCAGCTACAAGCAGCTGCCGCGCACCTTCTATCACGTGCAGACCAAGTTCCGCGACGAGCGCCGCCCGCGCTTCGGCGTCATGCGTGGCCGCGAGTTCACGATGAAGGACGCCTATTCCTTCGATCGCGACAAGGCCTCGGCGCTGAAGAGCTACGACACGATGTACCGCGCCTACTGCGCGATCTTCGACCGCTTCGGCCTGACCTACCGCGCGGTGGCGGCCGACACCGGCGCCATCGGTGGCGACGCCTCGCACGAGTTCCAGGTCATCGCCGACACCGGCGAGGATGCGATCGTCTACTGCCCGACGAGCGACTACGCCGCCAACATCGAGCTCGCCGAAGCGCTGTCGCTGATCGCCGAACGTGCCGCGCCGGCGCAGGCCATGGCCAAGACGCCGACGCCGGGCAAGAGCACCTGCGAAGACGTCGCGGCGCTGCTCGGCCTCCCGCTCGCGAGCACCGTCAAGTCGCTGGTGCTGGCCACCGACGAGAAGGACGAGGCCGGCGACATCGTCAAGACGACGGTCTGGCTGCTGCTGGTGCGTGGCGACCATGCGCTCAACGAAGTGAAGGCCGGCAAGCTGCCGGGCCTGAAGAGCGGCTTCCGCTTCGCGACCGTCGCCGAGATCGAAGACCACTTCGGCTGCAAGCCGGGCTACCTCGGCCCGATCGGCCTGAAGAAGCCGGTCAAGGTGGTGGCCGACCGCACCGTCGCGGCGATGAGCGACTTCGTCTGCGGCGCCAACGAGCCCGACTTCCACATCACCGGCGTCAACTGGGGCCGCGACCTGCCTGAGCCGGACGTCGTCGCCGACATCCGCAACGTCGTCGCCGGCGACCCCTCGCCCGACGGCCAGGGCGTGCTCGCGATCCAGCGCGGCATCGAGGTCGGCCACGTCTTCTACCTCGGCACGAAGAAGTACAGCGAGCCGATGGGCGCGACCTACCTCGACGAAAACGGCAAGCCGCAGCCCTTCGAGATGGGCTGCTACGGCATCGGCGTGACGCGCATCCTGGGCGCGGCGATCGAGCAGAACCACGACGAGCGCGGGATCATCTGGCCGGATGCGATCGCGCCGTTCACGGTCGCCGTCTGCCCCATCGGCTACGACCGCAGCGCCGAGGTGAAGGCCGCTGCCGACCAGCTGCACGACGAACTCGTGGCACTGGGCATCGACGTCGTGCTCGACGACCGTGGCGAGCGCCCGGGCGCGATGTTCGCCGACTGGGAGCTGATCGGCGTGCCGCACCGCGTCGTCGTCTCCGACCGCGGCCTGAAGGCCGGCACGGTCGAGGTCCAGGGCCGGCGCGAGACGGCGGCCCACACGGTGCCGCTGGCCGAGGCCGTCGCCTTCGTGAAGGGCCGCCTGAAGGCATGATCGGCCGCCGCGCGCTGCTGGCGCTGCCGCTGGCGGCGGCCTGCGGCGCGGCGCGGGCCGGGGCGCAGAAGGAAGAGCCGCTGGCCGACGCCGTGCGCGGCGCGCTGGCCGCGGCCGTGGCCGACGGCGCGCCGCCCAAGCCGAGCTTCGGGCGCATCGAGGACCGGCTGGCCTATCTGCGCTGGCTGGGCGCGGCCAGCGAGAAGCTGAAGCGCCGCAAGAGCGAACACCGCACCCGCGTCGAGTTCCTCGAGACCGTCTGGTACGAGAGCCGCCGCGCCGGGCTGGAGACCTCGCTGGTGCTCGGCCTGGTCCAGGTCGAGAGCGGTTTCCGCAAGTACGCGATCAGCCGTGCCGGCGCACGCGGCTACATGCAGGTGATGCCGTTCTGGGCGCGCCTGATCGGCGACGGCGACGCCAGCCGGCTGTTCCACATGCAGACCAACCTGCGTTTCGGCTGCGTGATCCTGCGCCACTACCTCGACGTCGAGCGTGGCGACCTGTTCATGGCGCTGGGCCGCTACAACGGCAGCCGCGGGCGGCCGGAGTACCCGGGCATGGTGTTCGGCGCGCGCCGGAGCTGGGACCTGAAGGCCTGAGGCGCAGCGGCTAGAGGCCGCGCCACTCGCGCGGCGCCGCGCCTTCGAGCTGCAGCAGCGAGAGCACGCGTTCGACGCCGTCGTCGACGATCTCGGCCACCGTCTGCGGCCGGTGGTAGAAGGCCGGCAGCGGCGGGAAGACGATCGCGCCCATCTCAGTGGCGGCCGTCATGTTGCGCAGGTGGGCCAGGTTCAGCGGCGTCTCGCGCACCATCAGCACGAGGCGGCGGCGCTCCTTCAGCGCGACGTCGGCGGCGCGTGTCAGCAGGTTGTCGGCCAGGCCGTGGGCCACGGCGGCCAGCGTCTTCATCGAACACGGCGCGACGACCATCGCCGCGGTGCCGAAGCTGCCGCTGGCGACGCAGGCGCCGACGTCGCCGGGCGCGTACGAATGGTCGGCCAGCGCCTCCAGGTCGCCGCGCGACAGGCCCAGCTCGTGGTGGGCGTTGAGCACGCCGGCCGGCGTCGCGACGAGGTGGGTCTCGACGCCGAGCGCGCGCGCCCGCTCCAGCAGCCGCACGCCGTAGACGGCGCCGCTGGCGCCGGTGATGCCGACGACGAGCCGCTGGCGCGGCATCAGGCCTTGGCCAGCAGCTGCTGCAGCTCGCCCGACTGGTACATCTCCATCATGATGTCCGAGCCGCCGACGAACTCGCCGTCGACGTAGAGCTGCGGAATCGTCGGCCACTGGGCATAGTCCTTGATGCCCTGGCGCACTTCCTCGTCCTCAAGGACGTTGAAGGTCTGGAACTCTTCCACGCCGCAGGCCTTCAGCACCTGCACCGCACGGCCCGAGAAACCGCACATCGGGAACTGCGCCGTGCCCTTCATGAAGAGCACCACGCGGTTGCCCTTGACCAGTTCATCGATGCGTTGTTGAACGTCGCTCATGGCTGTCCTGCCGCCGTCTGTCTCGGTAAGGCGGCAAGGATAAGCGATCGGGCGCGAGCGTCCGGAGAGGCGGCGGCAAGCCCGCACGCCTCAGAACGAGTAGCGCACGCCGAGCTGCAGTACCGGTGCCAGCTGCATCTCGCGCAGCGCGCCGTCGAGCCACTGCTCGCCCAGCCGGACCCGGCCGCTGCGCCACTCGACCGAAGAGTCGCCGACCAGACCGACGTCCGCGCTGAAGGTCCAGGCGCCGTCGCGCGTGCCGGCGCTGTAGCCCAGGCCGAGATAGGGTTGAGTCGCCGACTCGTCGCCCAGACTGGGGCCCGTCGGCACGCTGCCCAGGCGCACCACTGTCGGCGACCCCAGCGGCAGACCACGGCCGCTGAAGGCCACGCCGCCGGTCGCGCGCAGGCCGCCGGTCCAGGATCGGATGCGCAGGCCGGGCGCGTCGAAGTAGTAGTCGCCGAGCAAGGAGCCGGCTTCGCGGGTGCCGCCGGTCAGCGTCACCGGTGCCAGCGTCGTCGCACCGAGCTGGGCGCGCGCCTGCCAGTGTGGCCACACCCGATCGGTGTCCGGCGGCGTGAGGCCTTCGGCGGCGACCGCTGCGCCCGCCAGAGCGAGGCCCGCGAAGGTCACGGGAGCAGAACGCGTGCGCATGGCAGGACTCCTCGTGCAGAGGACTTCATCATGCTCCGATGCGTGCGCCGCTGCAGGAATCCACGCGACGAATCGTGACATCCGCGGCGCTCGCGCGCCGACGCTGGTTTCAGCGTCGGCCGCCGGTGCAGCGCGGCTGGCCGCCGAGGTCGCGATGGGTTGCGATCTCGCGGAAACCGGCGTCCGCGAGCAAGACCTGCACCGGCTCGGCCTGGTCGTAACCGTGCTCCAGCAGCAGCCAGGCGCCGGGCTGCAGATGCGCTGCCGCGCCGGCGACGATCTCGCGCAGCGCGTCCAGGCCGTCGCCCTCCGGTGTCAGCGCGCCGCGCGGTTCATGCGTCAGCGCGGCCAGGTGCGGGTCGGCGCCGGCGATGTAGGGCGGGTTCGACAGCACCAGGTCGAACTGCCGGCCTGCCAGCGGCTGCCACCACGGGCCGTGCACGAGATCGATGTCCAGGCCGAGGCGGTGCGCGTTGTCGGCGGCCACCGCCAGCGCCTCGGCGCTGCGGTCGGTGGCGGTCACCGCCACCTGCGGCCGGGCGTGCTTGACGGCGAGCGCGATGGCGCCGCTGCCGGTGCCCAGGTCGGCCACACGCGCCGGCGCGCCGGGGGGCAGCAGCGCGAGCGCCCAGTCGACCAGCACCTCGGTGTCGGGCCGTGGCACGAGCACGTCGGGCGTGACGCGCAGCGTCAGCCCGTGGAACTCCCGTTCGCCGACGAGGTAGGCGAAAGGCACGCCGGCGGCACGGCGCGCGAGGTCGGCGGCGAAGGCGGCGGCGCTGGCCGGGCTCAGCAGGTCTTCGTCGTGCGCCAGCAGCCAGGCGCGCGAACGCCCGAGGCGGTGCGCCAGCAGCAGCTGCGTATCCAGCCGGTCGACACCGAGCTCGCGTCCGGCGGCCAGCGCGTCGGCGATGCGCATCAGCGGTCCCCGGTCTCGAGCTGGGCGAGCTGCTCGGCCGCGCGGGCGGCCTTCAGCGCCGCGACGACGTCGTCGAGCTCGCCGTCCATGATCTGGCCGAGCTTGTACAGCGTCAGGTTGATGCGGTGGTCGGTCAGCCGCCCTTGCGGGAAGTTGTAGGTGCGGATGCGGTCGCTGCGGTCGCCGCTGCCGACTAGGCTCTTGCGCGTCGCGGCCTCCTTGGCGGCGCGCTCGGCGCGGTCCTTTTCGCGCAGGCGAGCGGCCAGCACGGCCATCGCCTTGGCCTTGTTGCGGTGCTGCGAGCGGTCGTCCTGGCACTCGGCGACGATGCCGGTGGGCAGATGGGTGATGCGGATTGCGCTGTCGGTCTTGTTGACGTGCTGGCCGCCGGCGCCGCTGGCGCGGAAGGTGTCGATGCGCAGCTCGGCCGGGTTGAGCTGCACGTCCTCGGCCTCGTCGGCCTCGGGCATCACCGCCACCGTGCAGGCGCTGGTGTGGATGCGGCCCTGGGCCTCGGTGGCCGGCACGCGCTGCACGCGGTGGCCGCCGGACTCGAAACGCAGCGTGCCGAAGACCTCGGTGCCGTCGACCTTCAGCACCAGTTCCTTGTAGCCGCCGAGTTCGGACTCGCTGGCGCTCATGACCTCGACGCGCCAGCCCTGGCGCTCGAAGTAGCGCAGGTACATGCGCGCCAGGTCGCCGGCGAACAGCGCCGACTCGTCGCCGCCGGTGCCGGCGCGGATCTCGACGAAGGCGTTGCGCGCGTCGTCGGGGTCGCGCGGGATCAGCGCCAGCTGCAGCTCGTGCTCCAGCCGCGCCAGGTCGGCTTCGGCGTCGACGACCTCCTGCTGGGCCATCGCCGCCATCTCGGCGTCGCTCTCGGCGACGACCATCTCGCGCGCCGCGGCCAGGTCCTGCTCGCGCTGCAGGTAACTCCGCCAGCGGCCGACGACGTCGGCGACCTCGGACTGCTCGCGCGACAGCGTGCGCAGCCGCTTCACGTCGGCGGCCACCTGCGGGTCGGCCAGCAGGGCGTCGAGTTCGGCGAGTCGCATCCCCAGGCGCTCGAACCGTTGCCGAAGCGAATCGTTCATCGTCGTTCCAACGTGAAAACGCCCGGGCCCGCCGACAGCGGGCCCGGGCGAGGGGGATGGGGATCTAGCGCTCGGCGCTGGTGGCGCGCGAGCTCTGGCGCAGGAACAGGCGCGAGACGGTCTCGGCGAGGTGCGCGCGCTCGCTGCCGTCGGCGGCGTGCAGTTCGGCCAGCGTGCCGTGCAGCATCTTGTGCGTCAGCCCGCGCGACAGGGCTTCGAGCACGCTGTCGATCGGTTCGCCGCGCGCCAGCAGGCGGCGCGCACGCTGCATCTCGATCGCGCTCCAGTCCTCGGCCTGGCGGTTCAGCGCCTGGATCAGCGGCACCGCGGCGCGCTGGTCCAGCCAGTGCGCGAAGCTCTGCACGCCGGCGTCGATGATGGCCTCGGCCTGCTCGACGGCGGCCTGGCGCTTCTCGCCGGCGGACTGCACGACCGCCGACAGGTCGTCGACCGTGTACATGTAGACGTCGCGCAGCTTGGCGACCTCGGGCTCGATGTCGCGCGGCACGGCCAGGTCGACCATGAACATCGGGCGATGGCGGCGCTGCTTCAGTGCGCTCTCGACCGCGCCCAGGCCGATGATCGGCAGCGAGCTGGCGGTGCAGGAGATGACGGCGTCGAACTCGTGCAGGCGCTGCGGCAGGTCGGCCAGGCGCAGCGCCTGGGCGCCGAAGCGGCTGGCGAGGTGCTCGCCGCGTTCGAGCGTGCGGTTGGCGATCGCCATGCTGCGCGGCGTGCGCGCCGAGAAGTGCGTCGCCACCAGCTCGATCATCTCGCCGGCGCCGACGAACAGCACGTGGATGTCGGCCAAGTCTTCGAAGATCTGCGCCGCCAGGCGCACGGCCGCGGCGGCCATGCTGATCGAGTGCGAGCCGATCTCGGTGGCGGTGCGCACTTCCTTGGCGACCGAGAACGAACGCTGGAACAGCTGGTGCAGCGTCGTGCCCAGCGTGCCGGCTTCGTCGGCCTGGCGCACGGCCTGCTTCATCTGGCCGAGGATCTGGGGCTCGCCGAGCACCATCGAATCCAGGCCGGAGGCGACGCGGAAGGCGTGGCGTGCGGCGTCGCGGTCCTCGCGCACATAGGTGTGCGACTGCAGGTGGCCGCCGCTGACGCCGCCCTGTTCGGCCAGCCAGTCCATCGTCGGCCGCACCAGCTCGTGCACGGTCTTCGGATCGGCTGCGACGTACAGCTCGGTGCGGTTGCACGTCGACACCAGCGCCGCCTCGGGCGTCGCCAGGTGCAGGCGCTCACGCAGTGCACGCAACGCCGTCGGCATCTGTTCCGGCGCGAATGCGAGCCGCCCACGCAGGTCCAGCGGGGCGGTGTTGTGGTTGAGGCCGAGGGTGAAGACGCTCACGGGGCAGGATTGTAGGAGGCGGCCGACAGGAAGCGAGGGGTCAGGCTTGAGCAGGGTCAAAGCCGGCGTCCGGGGCAGAATCGATGTCGATGGAACCCCTGGATGCTTTCTGGCATTTGCTCAATTTCGTGCTCCCTGCGCTGGCCGTCGCCGCTTTGGCGGCCGGCGCGGCAAAACTGCTGTGGCGTCGCGAACTGAGAACGGTCGCCTGGACCCGGCTGGCGCGCGACGCCGCGATCGCCAACCTTCTGGTGCTCGTTGCCGGCCTGGTGCTCACGCGCCACGACGGCCGTATCCTGACCTACGCCGCGATGGTGCTGGCCTGCGCCATCGCCTTGTGGTGGCGCGGGTTCGGGCCCGGCCGCCGCTGATCCATTCTTTCAGTCCGCCAGCACCGGCGTGCCGCGCAGCGAGTGCGGCAGCGCCTCGGTGATCGTCACGTCCAGCATCCGGCCGATCAGTCGTGACGGGTTCGGCCCGCCGTCGAAGTTGACGATGCGGTTGCATTCGGTGCGGCCCATCAGCTCCTGCGGGTTCTTCTTCGACGGGCCTTCGACGAGGATGGTCTGGCGCGTGCCGACGCGCGAGGCGCTGATGCGGCGCACGTTGGCCTCGATCGCCGCCTGCAGCGTCTGCAGCCGCGCGAGCTTGAGCTCCTGCGGCGTGTCGTCGTCCAGCGCCGCGGCCGGCGTGCCCGGGCGCTGGCTGTAGACGAAGCTGAAGCTGGCGTCGTAGCCGACGTCGTCGATCAGCTTCATCGTCTTCGCGAAGTCGTCCTCGGTCTCGCCGGGGAAGCCGACGATGAAGTCCGAGGACAGGCTGATGCCCGGGCGCTGCTCGCGCAGCTTGCGGATCGTGCTCTTGTATTCGAGCGCGGTGTAGCCGCGCTTCATCGCCGAGAGGATGCGGTCGCTGCCGTGCTGCACCGGCAGGTGCAGGTGCGAGACGAGCTTCGGGATGCGGCCGTAGGCCTCGATCAGGCGCTGCGTGAACTCGTTCGGGTGGCTGGTCGTGAAGCGGATGCGCTCGATGCCCGGCACCTCGGCCACGTACTCCAGCAGCAGCGCCAGGTCGGCGATCTCGCCGGATTCGCCCATCGCGCCGCGGTAGGCGTTGACGTTCTGGCCCAGCAGCGTCACTTCCTTGACGCCGCGGTCGGCGAGGTCGGCGACTTCGGTCAGCACGTCCTCGAACGGGCGGCTCACTTCCTCGCCGCGCGTGTAGGGCACGACGCAGTAGGTGCAGTACTTGGAGCAGCCTTCCATGATCGAGACGAAGGCGCTGGCGCCCTCGACGCGCGGCGGCGGCAGATGGTCGAACTTCTCGATCTCGGGGAAGCTGATGTCGACCTGCGGCCGGCGCTCGGCGCTGCGCGCGGCGATCATCTGCGGCAGCCGGTGCAGCGTCTGCGGGCCGAAGACCATGTCGACGTAGGGCGCGCGTTCGATGATCGCGGCGCCTTCCTGGCTGGCCACGCAGCCGCCGACGCCGATCAGCACGCCCTTCTTCTTCAGGTGCTTGACGCGGCCGAGGTCGCTGAAGACCTTCTCCTGCGCCTTCTCGCGCACCGAGCAGGTGTTGAACAGCACGAGGTCGGCCTGCTCGGGGTCGTCGGTCGGCTCGTAGCCGCCGGCGGCGTTGAGCACGTCGGCCATCTTGGCCGAGTCGTACTCGTTCATCTGGCAGCCGAAGGTGCGGATGTAGACCTTTTTCATGTCACTTGGTCCAGGTCTGGGACACGGGCTCGTAGCGCCAGGCGGCGGCCTGCTCGGCGTTGGTGGGCCAGAGCTTGGCGCGTTCGGCGGCGTTGAGGATCCAGACGTCGAGCAGTTCGCCGTGCAGCTCGCGCGTGTAGTTCACGACGAGTTTCTGCCCGCTGAGGCTGGCCGACAGCACGATGAGGTTGTTCTCGCCGCGGATGCGCGCGCCCGGGGCCAGGAGCGCCGGCTGCCCGTTGAGCAGCACCGCGGGGGCCTGGGTGACGACGAGTTCGCCACGCAGCGAGTTCGGGGCCAGCTTGCGCTGCACGATGTTCTGCGCGGCGGCCGGCAGCGCGAGGGCGGCGGCCAGGGCCGCCAGCGTGACACAGCGGAGCATGGTGTGGATCCAGTGGCCGTGAAACGTAAAACGGCCCGAGGCGGTGAACCTCGGGCCGGTATCTGGTGGCGCTTCAGGGACTTGAACCCCGGACCTGCGGATTATGATTCCGTCGCTCTAACCAACTGAGCTAAAGCGCCTGAGCCCAGCAGTATAACAAGGCTCTCGCCAACTCGTCACCTCCGATGTTCAGCTTTTTCAAGAAGAAGGTCACACCGGCCCCGGCCGCCCCCGTGGAGCCCACGCCGGCCGAGGCCTCCGACCAGGCCCCGGTGCTGTCGGACGACGAGCTGGAGCGTGCCGCGCTCGCCGCTGCGCCGGAGCCCGAGGCCCTGCCCGAACCGGCACCGTTGCCGCTCGACGCCGCTCCAGTGGCCGAGGTGCCGGCCGCTGCCGAGCCGCGTTCGCGCTGGCTCGACCGGCTCAAGCTCGGCCTGCGCAAGACCGGCAGCAGCCTGACGCAGGTCTTCACCGGCACGAAGATCGACGACGCGCTGTACGAAGACCTGGAGTCGGCGCTGCTGGTGGCCGATGCCGGTGTCGGCGCGACGGAGTACCTGCTGCAGGACCTGAAACGTCGCGTGAAGGAGGCCAAGGCCACCGAGCCCGCGGTGGTCAAGGCGCTGCTCGCCGACGCCGTGGCCGAGCTGCTGGCGCCGCTGCAGAAGCCGCTCGCGATCGGCCAGGCGATGCCGACGGTGGTGATGGTCGCCGGCGTCAATGGCGCCGGCAAGACGACGACGATCGGCAAGCTGACGCGCCATCTGGCCGAGTCCGACCGGCGCGTGCTGCTGGCCGCGGCCGACACTTTCCGCGCCGCGGCGCGCGAACAGCTCGCGGTCTGGGCCGACCGCAACCGCGTCGAGATCGTCAGCCAGCAGGGCGGGGATCCGGCGGCGGTGAGCTTCGACGCCGTCACCGCCGGCCGCGCGCGCGGCTGCGACGTCGTCATCGCCGACACCGCCGGGCGCCTGCCGACGCAGCTGCACCTGATGGACGAGCTGAAGAAGATCAAGCGCACGATCGCCAAGGCGCAGGACGGCGCGCCGCACGAGGTGCTGCTGGTCATCGACGGCAACACCGGCCAGAACGCGCTGGCGCAGGTGAAGGCCTTCGACGCCGCGCTGGGCCTCACCGGCCTGATCGTCACCAAGCTCGACGGCACCGCCAAGGGCGGCGTGCTGGCCGCGATCGCGCGCTGGTGCGCCGAGCAGGGCCGCGTCGTGCCGGTCTACTTCATCGGCGTCGGCGAGCGGCTGGAAGACCTGCAGACCTTCGACGCCCGCGAGTTCGCGAACGCGCTGCTGGGGTGAGCCCGGACGTGAACGGTCCGGTGGACCGTTCACGCTTGGCGAACGGCCGGGCTAGCGGCCCGGCCCGGGTGGGATGAAAACCCCTGCGCGCTGAGGCTGCGGCAGGCCATGGCCGCCGGGCGGCCGGCTGGCTCCATGTCCCCCGGCCCGGCGTTGCCGGGCCTCCTCCTTTACTTCCGCCAGCCGGCCACCCGACGTCCGTGGCTGGCGATGTCGTCTGCACGCCTCCTGGAATGCAGTGGGCCGGCGGGCGCGCAAGAGCCCGCATGAAGCTGAGCCTGTCAGCCGCCCATCCCCGGCGGCAGCATGCCCTTCATGCCGCCCATGCGCTTCATCATCTTCATCAGGCCACCGCCCTTCATCTTCTTCATCACGCCCTGCATCTGCTCGAACTGGTTGAGCAGGCGGTTGACTTCCTGGACGTGAACGCCGGCGCCGGCGGCGATGCGGCGCTTGCGGCTGGCCTTGATCAGCTCGGGCTTGCGCCGCTCCAGCGCCGTCATCGAGTTGATGATGCCTTCCATGCGGCGGACGTCGCGTTCCGCCTTGTCCATGTCGGCGCCCTTGGCCTTGGCGGTGATCTGGCTGGGCAGCTTGTCCATCAGCCCGGCCAGGCCACCCATCTTCTTCATCTGGCTGATCTGCGAGAGGAAGTCGTTGAGGTCGAAGCCGCCGGACTTGACCTTGTCGGCGAGCTTCTGCGCCTCCTTCAGGTCGACGCCCTTCTGCACCTCCTCGACCAGGGCGACGATGTCGCCCATGCCGAGCACGCGCCCGGCGTGGCGTTCGGCGTCGAAGACCTCCAGGCCGTCGATCTTCTCGGACACGCCGGCGAACTTGATCGGCGCGCCGGCGACCTGGCGCACCGACAGCGCCGCGCCGCCGCGCGAGTCGCCGTCGAGCTTGGTCAGCACGATGCCGGTCAGCGGCAGCGCCTCCTTGAAGGCGCGCGCGGTGTTGATCGCGTCCTGGCCCTGCATCGCGTCGACGACGAACAGCGTCTCGACCGGCTTGAGCGTGGCGTGCAGCTCGCGGATCTCGGCCATCAGCGCCTCGTCGATCGCCAGCCGGCCGGCCGTGTCGACGAGCAGCACGTCGAAGTAGTGCCGCCGGGCGTGGTCCAGCGCGGCCAGCGCGATGTCGCGCGGCTTCTGCTCCGGCGCGCTCGGGAACCACTCGGCGCCGGCCTGCTTCGTCACCGTCTTCAGCTGCTCGATGGCGGCCGGGCGGTAGACGTCGGCGGAGACCGTCAGCACCTTCTTCCTGCGCCGCTCGATCAGGTGCTTGGCCAGCTTGGCGGTGGTCGTCGTCTTGCCGGCGCCCTGCAGGCCGGCCATCAGGATGACCGCCGGCGGCTGCACCGCGAGGTCCAGGTCGGCGACGCCGTCGCCCATCGTCGCGGCGAGTTCCTTGTGGACGATGCCGACCAGCGCCTGGCCCGGGTTCAGCGAGCCGGCGACCTCCTGGCCGAGCGCCTTGTCCTTGACGCGGGCGATGAAGTCGCGCACCACCGGCAGCGCGACGTCGGCCTCGAGCAGGGCCATGCGCACTTCGCGCAACATGTCCTGCACGTTGCCTTCGGTGATGCGGGCCTGGCCGCGCATCGTCTTGACCAGCCTCGAAAGCCGGTCGGATAGGGTCGAGGCCATCGCCGCTCCAGGCCGGGAAGGGCCTGCAAAAAGTACACTGTCTGCATGATTCTATCGAGTGCCTCTCCCGTGGTGAGCGGTGGCCTGCCGCTGTTCGTCGCGCTGCTGGCGATCGCCGGCTATGCCGTCGCTGCGCTGCCCCTGGCCAAGTCGGGCCGCATCTGGATTGCCGCGCTGCACGTCGGCTGGCTCGCCCACCTCGCCGCGCTGGTGCTCGACATCGGCGGCATCGGCCAGGAAGTGCCCGGCGCACGGGTCGGTTTCGGCCCCGTGCTGTCGCTGACGGTCTGGCTGGTGATGGCGGTGCACACCGTCGAGAACCGCTTCATGCCGCTGCCCGCGGTGCGGCGCTGGCTGGCGGTCTGCGGCGCCGTGGTCGTCGTGCTGGCGGCGCTGTTCCCGGGCGAGCCGCACCAGTACCACTCGCCGCTGGCGCCGCTGCACTTCGCGCTCGGCGTCGGCTCGTACAGCCTGTTCGGTGCCGCGGTCGTGCACGCGATGATGCTCGACGCCAGCGAGCGCCGCCTGCGCGAGCGTGCCGGCATCCACCAGCCGCGCGCCGGCATGCCGCTGCTGCTGCTCGAGCGCCTGACCTTCCGCTTCGTCGAAGCCGGCTTCTCCGTGCTCACGGCGACGATCGCGCTGGGGGCGCTGACCTCGGTCGGCTGGCGCTGGGACCACAAGGTGGTGTTTTCGCTGCTCGGCTGGGCGGTGTTCGCGGCGCTGCTCGTGGGCCGTCACCGCCAGGGCTGGCGCGGCCGCCAGGCCACGCGCTGGGTCTACGTCGGGGCGGTGCTGCTGCTGCTCGCCTACGCCGGTTCGCGCTTCGTCTTCGAGGTGCTGCTGGGGCGGCCTCCGGCGTGAAGTACCTGCTCGTCATCGCCGTCGTCGGCATCGTGCTCTGGCTGATGTTCGGCCGCGGCCGCCGTGCGGCCAGACCTGCGGAGCGCAGCCGCGCAGCCGCCCGCGCCGAGCCCGCCGAGATGGTGGCCTGCGCCCACTGCGGCGTGCACCTGCCGGCCGACGAGGCCGTGGCCGATGCCGCCGGGCGCCGCTACTGCGGCGAGGCGCACCGGCTCGCCGGGCCGCGCTAGGGCGGCGGCGATGGACGCGTCGCCGCAGGATCGTCGATCGGGCGAGCGGCGGCACGGCGACCGGCGTGCCACGCCGCCGCATGCCGAGTCCTCGTGGTTCGGCCACGAGTCCAGCTTCGACCCGGGTTGGAGCGCCAGCGGCAACGTCGAGCTCGACCAGCGCCTGCGGGCGCTGTGGTCGCAGCGCGTCGTCGGCAGCGAGGACAGCGCGCTGGCGCGCATCCACCGCACCTACGCCGCGGTGCGTGCGGCTTTCGGGCTGGCGCTGGTGGCCGCGCAGGGCGCCGGCAACCTGCTCGGCGCGCGCGTCTCGCTGCCGCTGACGCTGATCTGCATCGCCTATGCGGTGCAGGCGATCGCGCTGTGGCTGCTGCCGCGGTTCCAGCCGCTGACGACGCCGGTGGCCTCGCCGATGCTGCGCCGGCGCCAGTGGCTGGCGACCGTCGGTGTCGACCTCGTCGCCTTCGGCTCGCTGCATCTGGGTGGCAGCGGCGGGCCGATCAACTATTCGGCGCTGCTGGTGCTGCCGGTGCTGATGGCCGGTGTCATGGGCCCGCGGCTGGTGGCGCTGGGCACCGCCGCGGGCGTCGCGCTGCTGCTGCTGGCCGGCGTGTCACGCGGCGGCTGGGACGAGCTCGAGCTGGCCGGCCCGCTGCTGCAGTCCGGCCTGGCCGGGCTGGGCCTGTTCGTCATCGCGCTGCTGTCGGGCGAGCTGTCGGTGCGGCTGGCGCGCGAGGAGAAGGCGGCACGCGGCAGCCTGGAGCTCGCGCGCCAGCAGGCCCAGCTCAACCGTCTGGTCATCGAGGAGATGGTCGACGGCGTGCTGGTCGTTGACGGCCGCTTGCGTGTTCGTGCGGCCAACCCCGCGGCGCGGGCGCTGCTGGTCGACGCCGGGCTGAGCCCGCCGGCGCCTTTCGGCCTGGAGTCGCGGCCGGGCTGGGTGCCGCTGGCGCGTGCCGTCGCCCGTGCGCTCGCCGAACGCGACTGGCCCGAGGCCGGCCGCGAGCTGACGCTGGCCTTCGAGGGCAGCGCGCCGCGCACGCTGCGGCTGAGGGTGCGGTTCGTGCGCGGCCGCGCGCCGGGCGACGAGCACCGCGACGAGCCGCTTTGTGTCCTGCTGCTGGAGGACGTGCGCATCGCCCAGGCCCGGCTGCAGCAGGAGAAGCTGGCGGCGATGGGGCGTGTGTCGGCCGGCATCGCGCACGAGATCCGCAACCCGCTGGCCGCGATCTCCCAGGCCAACGCGCTGCTGCTGGAAGACGAGCTCGGCCCGGCGCAGCGACGCCTGGCGCGCATCGTTGCCGACAACGTGGACCGCCTCAAGCGCATCGTCGACGACGTCATGGAACTCGCGCCCGGCGGTCCGCACGCGCCGCCGGTGCCGCTGGACGCGACGGCCGAGGTCGGCTGCGCGGCAGCGGACTGGGCGGCCACCGTGGAACTGCCGCTGGGGCGCAACAGCCGGCTGCGGGTCGAACTGCCCGATGCGCCGATCGGCGTGAGCTTCGACCCCGAGCATCTGCGCCGCGTGCTCGTGAACCTGCTGGACAACGCGCGCCGCCATGCGAGCGAGGCGCCGGCGGCGATCCGGCTGCAGCTGTTCGCGCTGTCGGACACGCAGGCCCAGATCGTCGTCGCCAGCGACGGGCCGGCGATCGCGCCCGAGGTCGAGCCCTACATCTTCGAGCCGTTCTTCTCGACGCGCAGCCGCGGCGCCGGCCTCGGCCTGTATATTTGCCGCGAACTCTGCGAGCGCTACGGCGCGGGCATCGGCTACCGCCGGCGCGACGCCGACATCGGCGCCCGCAACGAGTTCGTCGTCACGATGAAGCGCTGCCCGCTGCCGGCGGCCGACTCTCCCCTGCCACTGAACCCGTGAGCGCTGCCACGACGCCCCGTCTGCTCGTCGTCGACGACGAGCCCGACCTGCGCACGCTCTACGAGCTGACGCTGCTGCGCGAGGGCTACGACGTCGAAAGCGCGGAGACCGTCGAGGAGGCCTGGGCGGCCCTGCAGTCGCGCCGCTTCCAGCTGCTGATCACCGACATGCGCCTGCCCGACGGCACCGGGCTGGACCTGCTGCGCCGGCTGGAGGACGCCGGGCGCGGCGAGAAGGGCATCGTCATCACCGCCTACGGATCGGCCGAGAACGCCGTCGAGGCGCTGAAATCGGGCGCCTACGACTATCTGACGAAGCCGGTGGACCTGCGCCAGTTCCGCGCCGTGGTGGCGTCGGCGCTGGGGCGCACGCCGGCGCCCGATGGCGCCCCCCGTGCGGCGCGGCCGGCCGAGGCGCGCCACACGCTGCCGGCGCGCCGTGCGCTCGAGCGCATGGCCGGCGACTCGGCGGCGCTTCAGCAGGTGCGCAGCCTGGTCGGCAAGGTGGCGCGCAGCATGGCGCCGGTGCTGGTGCACGGCGAGTCGGGCACCGGCAAGGAGCTGGTCGCGCGTGCGATCCACGAACTCTCGCCGCGCCACGCGATGCCATTCGTCGCTGTCAACTGCGGGGCGATCCCCGAGTCGCTGCTCGAGGCCGAGTTCTTCGGCTACCGGCGCGGCGCTTTCACCGGCGCCGTCGAGGACCGCGAAGGCTTCTTCCAGGCCGCGCAGGGCGGCACGCTCTTCCTCGACGAGATCGGCGACCTGCCGCTGGCCATGCAGAGCAAGCTGCTGCGTGCCGTTCAGGAGCGTGCGGTGCGACCGCTCGGTGCCCCCACAGAACAGGCGGTCAACGTGCGCATCGTCAGCGCCACGCACAAGGACCTTGCCGTCGAAGTCCATGCGGGCCGTTTCCGCCAGGATCTGTTTTACCGCCTGAACGTCATCGAGATCGTCGTTCCGCCGCTGCGCGAGCGCCTGGAGGACCTGCCGGCGATCGCCGCGGCGGTGCTCGAGCGCATCGCCGGTGATGCCGGGGTGTCGCCGCCGCCCGTGCTGTCGGCCGAGGCGCTGGCGCACCTGTCGCGTTACGCCTTCCCGGGCAACGTGCGCGAACTGGAGAACCTGCTGCACCGCGCGGTCACGCTGGCCGGCGGCAGCGTTGTCGAGTGCCGTGACCTGGGGCTGCCCGAGGTCGCTTTCGCCGATTCGGCGCACCTCGAACTCGACGCCCCCCTGTGCGAGCCCGTGCGTGCCGCGACGAGCGAGGCGCCGCTGCCTGCGGACCTCGCCGCCCACCTCGACCAGGTGGAGCGCGAGATCCTCGAGCGCGCGCTCGAGCGTCACCGCTACAACCGCACCGCCGCCGGCGCCAGCCTGGGGCTGTCGCTGCGCCAGATGCGCTACCGCATGGCGCGGCTGGGCATCGGCAGCGGCGACGACTGAGTTGGCCGGTTCGCCACGCCACTGGCGCGACGGCTGGTATGCCGGCGCGCGCGCCCTCCCGTCGCCCAACTTCGGGCCGCGGCCGGCGGACGCCGAGATCACGCTCGTGGTGCTGCACTCGATCAGCCTGCCGCCCGGCGAGTACGGCGGCGACGCGATCGAACGCCTGTTCACGAACACGCTGGACTGCGACGCCCATCCCTATTACGAACGCTTGCGCGGGCTGCAGGTGTCGGCGCACTTCGTCATCCGCCGCGGCGGCGAACTGCTGCAGTTCGTGTCCTGCGACGAGCGCGCCTGGCATGCCGGGCGTTCGGCCTGGCGCGGACGCGAGAACTGCAACGACTGGTCGATCGGCATCGAGCTCGAAGGCCTCGAAGGCGAGCGTTTCGAGACCGCGCAGTACGCCCGCCTGGCGCGGCTGCTGCCGGCGCTGGCGCGCGCCTATGCGCTGGCCGAGGTGGCCGGCCACGAGCACGTCGCGCCGGGGCGCAAGCACGACCCCGGCGCGGGCTTCGACTGGCCGCGCCTGGCGCGGCTGCTGGCGCCGCGGGCGCCAGCGCTGCGGGTCGTGCCGGCCGCCGGCTGAGCCGGCTCCGCTTTCACTGCAGGCCTGCCTCAGGAACGCGCAGCGGTTGCGCCGCGCGGGTGCCTCGTGGCCCGGTTCTGGTGCGGGATTTCACGCATCCGAACGCTATTCCTAGTGCGTTGCAGGCTTTGATGGCGCTAGATATAGTGTCCGCTCGCGTCGTGCTCCGCCGCCGTCGGCCGCTTCCCCAGCGGCCCCGGCGTTCGGCCCGTGCCGCGGTCCTCCCCGGCCGCGCCGCGCCGAAAGCGCGCCCAGCCTTCCGCCCACCACACCGACAGGGGAACCCCATGCAAGCAGTCCAGTCGTCCGCGACCGAGGCCGTCGTGCCCGCTCGAAGCGCCGCCGTCGCACCGGCCGCCGCGTCCGTCAGCGGCTACCAGATCATCCGCCGCAACGGCTCGGTCGTCGCCTTCGAGCCCAACAAGATCGCCGTCGCGCTGATGAAGGCCTTCCTGGCCGTGCACGGCGCGCAGGGCGCGGCTTCGGCCAGCGTGCGCGAGACGGTGGACCAGCTGACCGAAGGCGTGGTGCGCGCGCTGGTGCGCTCGCGCCCGGGCGGCGGCACCTTCCACATCGAGGACGTTCAGGACCAGGTCGAGCTCGGCCTGATGCGCGGCAGCCACCACGAGGTCGCACGCGCCTACGTGCTCTACCGCGAGCGCCGTGCGCAGGAGCGCTCGCGTCAGGCCGCGGCGCCCCGACCGGCGGCGCCCGAGCTGCATGTGCTCGACCGCGGCCAGCGCGTGCCGCTGGACCTTCCGGCCCTGCGGTCGCTGGTCGAGCAGGCCTGCGCCGGGCTGGGCGAGGACGTGCGTGCCGAGCCCATCCTCGCCGAGACGCGCCGCAACCTCTACGACGGTGTGCCGCTGGACGAGGTCTACAAGGCGGCGATCCTCGCCGCGCGCACGCTGATCGAGAAGGACCCGGCGTACACGCGCGCCACCGCGCGGCTGCTGCTGCACACCATCCGCCGCGAGATCCTCGGCGCCGACGTGCGCCCCGAGGCGATGGCCGCGCGTTATGCCGAGTACTTCCCGCAGTACGTGCGCGAAGGCGTGCAGGCCGAACTGCTCGACGAGGAGCTGCAGCGCTTCGACCTCGCCCGCCTGGGTGCGGCGCTCAAGCCCGAGCGCGACCTGCAGTTCGACTACCTCGGCCTGCAGACGCTGTACGACCGCTACTTCCTGCACGTCGACGGCCGGCGCATCGAGCTGCCGCAGGCCTTCTTCATGCGTGTCGCGATGGGGCTGGCGCTGAACGAGATCGACCGCGAGGCGCGTGCGATCGAGTTCTACGACGTGCTCTCCAGCTTCGACTTCATGTCCTCGACGCCGACGCTGTTCAACAGCGGCACGCGGCGTTCGCAGCTGTCGTCTTGCTACCTGACGACGGTGGCCGACGATCTCGAAGGCATCTACGAGGCGCTGAAGGAGAACGCGCTGCTGTCCAAGTTCGCCGGCGGCCTGGGCAACGACTGGACCCCGGTGCGTGCGCTGGGCAGCCACATCAAGGGCACCAACGGCAAGAGCCAGGGCGTCGTGCCCTTCCTGAAGGTCGTCAACGACACCGCGGTGGCCGTCAACCAGGGCGGCAAGCGCAAGGGCGCGGTCTGCGCGTATCTCGAGACCTGGCACCTGGACATCGAGGAGTTCCTGGAGCTGCGCAAGAACACCGGCGACGACCGCCGGCGCACGCACGACATGAACACCGCGAACTGGATCCCGGACCTGTTCATGAAGCGCGTGATGGAAGGCGGCGACTGGACGCTGTTCTCGCCTTCTTCGTGCCCCGACCTGCACGACAAGTTCGGCGCCGCCTTCGAAGAGGCCTACGTCGCCTACGAACGCCGGGCCGACCAGGGCGAGATCCGTCCGTTCAAGCGCCTGCCGGCCCGCGACCTGTGGCGCAAGATGCTGACGATGCTCTTCGAGACCGGGCATCCGTGGATCACCTTCAAGGACGCCTGCAACCTGCGCAGCCCGCAGCAGCACGTCGGCGTCGTGCACTCCAGCAACCTGTGCACCGAGATCACGCTGAACACCAGCGCCGGCGAGATCGCGGTCTGCAACCTCGGCTCGATCAACCTCGCCCAGCACGTCGCCGGCGGCGGCATCGACCAGGCCAAGTTGAAGCGCACGGTGTCGACGGCGATGCGCATGCTCGACAACGTCATCGACATCAACTACTACGCGGTGAAGAAGGCGCGCGACGCGAACCTGCGCCACCGTCCGGTGGGCCTGGGCCTGATGGGCTTCCAGGACTGCCTGTACCAGCTGCGCCTGCCCTACGCCAGCGACGCGGCGGTCGAGTTCGCCGACCGCTCGATGGAAGCGCTGTGCTACCACGCCTACTGGGCGTCGAGCGAGCTGGCCGAGGAGCGCGGCCGCTATTCCAGCTACCGCGGCTCGCTCTGGGACCGCGGCGTGCTGCCGCAGGACACGCTGGACCTGCTGGCCGCGGCGCGTGGCGGCCACGTCGAGGTCGACCGCAGCGAGACGCTGGACTGGGCGGCGCTGCGCGCGCGCATCGCCGTGCACGGCATGCGCAACTCCAACTGCGTGGCCATCGCGCCGACGGCGACGATCTCCAACATCATCGGCGTCGATGCCTCCATCGAGCCGTGCTTCGGCAACCTCTCGGTGAAGAGCAACCTGTCGGGCGAGTTCACCGTCGTCAACGAGTACCTGGTGCGCGACCTCAAGCGCCTGGGGCTGTGGGACGACGTGATGGTGATGGACCTGAAGCACTTCGACGGCTCGCTGCGCGCCGTCGACCGCGTGCCCGACGAACTCAAGCAGCTCTACGCCACCGCCTTCGAGGTCGACGCGCGCTGGCTGGTCGAGGCCGCCGCGCGGCGCCAGAAGTGGATCGACCAGGCGCAGTCGCTGAACATCTACATGGCCGGCGCCTCGGGCAAGAAGCTCGACGAGATCTACAAGCTGGCGTGGACACGCGGCCTGAAGACCACCTACTACCTGCGCACGATGAGCGCGACGCACGCCGAGAAGAGCACCGTCGCGCCGGGCGCGATGAATGCCGTGCCGCGCCACGGCGGGCTGGAGGCCGCCGCGGCCGCCGAGCCCGCGAGCGACGTGCGCTTCTGCTCGATCGACAACCCCGATTGCGAGGCCTGCCAGTAGGGCTTCGGAGCATCTAACGCGCGAAGTGCGCATTCCTCGACACCTAATGCGTCGATCGAATGCGCGCCCATGTCAACTAGTGCTTGGTGATACCGAGCAAGCCCTCGATAATTCAAGAACAGGACGTCCACACATGCTGGTCTGGGAAGACGAAGTACGCAGCACCCCGGCGATCGCCCCCGTGGCGATGACGCCCCAGTCGGACACCGCCGCACGAATCGCCACGGCAACGAATGCCGAGCAGGCTTCGCGCCCTGCCACTGCGGCGAACACGCGTCGCGTCAACGTCGCCGACAAACGCATCATCAACGGCCAGACCGACGTGAACCAGCTGGTTCCGTTCAAGTACAAGTGGGCCTGGGAGAAGTACCTCGCCACCTGCGCCAACCACTGGATGCCGCAGGAAGTGAACATGAGCCGCGACATCGCGCTCTGGAAGGACCCGAACGGCCTGACCGACGACGAGCGCCGCATCGTCAAGCGCAACCTGGGTTTCTTCGTCACCGCCGACTCGCTGGCCGCCAACAACATCGTGCTCGGCACCTACCGGCACATCACCGCGCCCGAGTGCCGCCAGTTCCTGCTGCGCCAGGCCTTCGAGGAGGCGATCCACACCCACGCCTACCAGTACATCGTCGAGTCGCTGGGGCTGGACGAAGGCGAGATCTTCAACGCCTATCACGAGGTCGCGGCGATCCGCGACAAGGACGAGTTCCTGATCCCGTTCATCGACGCGATCATGGATCCGGCCTTCAGCACCGGCACGCCCGAAGCCGACCAGACCTTGCTCAAGAGCCTGATCGTCTTCGCCTGCCTGATGGAAGGCCTGTTCTTCTACGTCGGCTTCACGCAGATCCTGGCGCTGGGGCGGCAGAACAAGATGACCGGCGCCGCCGAGCAGTACCAGTACATCCTGCGCGACGAGTCGATGCACTGCAACTTCGGCATCGACCTGATCAACCAGATCAAGCTCGAGAACCCGCAGCTCTGGACGCCGTCGTTCAAGGCCGAGATCCGCGCGCTGTTCGAGCGGGCGGTCGAACTCGAATACCGCTACGCCGAGGACACGATGCCGCGCGGCGTGCTCGGCATGAACGCGTCGATGTTCAAGGGCTACCTGCGCTACATCGCCAACCGGCGCGCGACGCAGATCGGGCTGGAGGCGCTCTTCCCGAACGAGGAGAACCCGTTCCCCTGGATGAGCGAGATGATCGACCTGAAGAAGGAGCGCAACTTCTTCGAGACCCGCGTCATCGACTACCAGAGCGGTGGCGCTCTCTCATGGGATTGAGCGGAAGAAGCCGCTCCTCGAACCCGGCGGGCCACGGCCCGCTGCCGTCGCACGGTGCCTTCGCGGGGCCCGTGCGACGTTTCACATCCGCGGTCCGGGAGCAGCGCCGCCAGACGCGCCGCCCCGTGGCCGCCACCCCATTCGTCGTACCGGGGCGAGTGCCCGGCTTCAGCCGGGCGTCAGAACGCCGGACGACGGATTGCCGTGCCGCTCATGACGGCGCGGTGCTCTTTGCAACTTGATCAAGGAGATCGTGATGGCAACTGCGAAGAAGGCGCCGGCCAAGAAGGCTGCGCCGGCAAAGAAGGCGGCTCCGGCCAAGAAGGTCGTGGCTGAGAAGAAGGCCGCTGCGCCGGCCAAGAAGGCTGCGCCGGCGAAGAAGGCCGCCGCGGTCAAGAAGGCGGCGGCGCCCGCCAAGAAGGCGGCCCCGGCGAAGAAGGCCGCGGCGCCGGCCAAGAAGGCGGCCCCGGCGAAGAAGGCTGCCGTGCCGGCCAAGAAGGCGGCTCCGGCGAAGAAGGCTGCGGCGCCGGCCAAGAAGGCGGCCCCGGCGAAGAAGGCCGCGGCGCCGGCCAAGAAGGCGGCTCCGGCGAAGAAGGCTGCCGTGCCGGCCAAGAAGGCGGCTCCGGCGAAGAAGGCTGCAGCCCCGGCCAAGAAGGCGGCGGCCCCGGCGAAGAAGGCCGCGGCGCCGGCCAAGAAGGCCGCTCCGGCGAAGAAGGCGGCGGCCAAGAAGGCCGAGCCTGCGCCTGCTGCCGCTGCCCCGGCAGCCGCCGCGAAGACGACGCTGAGCCCCGCGGCCGCCTGGCCGTTCCCGACCGGCAACAAGCCCTGACGAAGAACCGGCCGCTCGAGGCGGCCGGTGTTCTTCTGGAGCCCGGCCTTGGCCGGGCTTTTTCATGCCTGCGTCGCGGGCTTCAGAGGCCCAGCGCGGCGCGGTCGACGACGTGGTTCTGGCCGCCGCGCGAGGCGATCTTCAGCGCGCCGACGCGGTTGCCCAGCGCCGCGCAGCGCTCCAGGTCCCAGCCGCGCTCCAGGCCGTAGAGCAGGGCGGCGCGGAAGGAGTCGCCGCAGCCGGTGGGGTCGACGATGCCGGCCGCCGCGACGCCCGGGACCTCGCGGCGCTCGCCGTCGGTCCAGATCTCGCAGCCGCGTTCGCCCAGCGTGACGACGACGCCCTTCAGGCCCAGGCGCGACAGGCCGGCGAGGTCGGTGCCGATGCGTTCGCAGAGGATGCGGCCTTCGTAGTCGTTGACCGCGACCCAGCTCGCGATCTCGACCATGCGGCGCAGCGCCGGGCCGTCGAACATCGGCAGCTGCTGGCCCGGGTCGAAGATGAACGGGATGCCGGCGGCGTGCATCTGCTCGGCGTGTTCGCCCATCGCCTCGCGGCCGTCGGGCGAGATGATGCCGATCTTCAGGTCGGCACGCGCCGGCACCTGGGCCAGGTGCGCGTTCTGCATCGCGCCCGGGTGGAAGGCGGTGATCTGGTTGTTCTGGACGTCGGTGATGATCATCGCCTGCGCCGTGTACGCGCTCTCGTCGACCCTCACCAGCGAGGTGTCGGCGCCCCAGCCCTTCATGCGCGCCAGGTAGTCGGCGCCGTCGCTGCCGAGCGCGGCCATGACGACCGCCTCGCCGCCCAGCGCCTGCAGCGTGTACGCGATGTTGCCGGCGCAGCCGCCGAACTCGCGCCGCAGCGTCGGCACCAGGAACGACAGATTCAGGATGTGCATCTGCTCGGGCAGGATCTGCTCGGCGAAGCGGCCAGGGTAGGTCGTGATGGTGTCGAAGGCGAGCGAACCGCAGATCAGCGCGGGCATAGGGAACTCCGGGGATGGCGCGCGACCGGCGCGCGGGGTCAGGGGTAGAAGATCTCGATCGTATAGCCCGCCACCGGCTTGCCGGCGGCCGTCAGCGTGACCTGGATCTGCATTTCGGCCGCCGGTGCCACGGCCTGTGCGGAGATGCCGGCTTCGGCGGGCGTGAGAACCCTGCGTGCGATCGTGCCGCCGCGGCTGTCCGACAGCGTCAGGTCCAGCGACGGCACCGCCAGCGGCAGCGCCGAGCGGTTGCGCAGCAGCACCTGCAACTGGTACATCGCCGTGCCTTCGACGCGCACCAGGCCGCTGCTCTCGACGCTCAGGCCTTCGATGGAACGTGGTGCCCCGATCGTGCAGGCCGGCGCCTGGCACAGCGCCTCGAACACCGGGCGTGCGCCGGGCCAGCGTGCGACGACGAGATCGCGGTACTCGTAGGCCGCCTGGGCGAACAAGGAGACGCCGGCAAGCGCGCAGGCCGCGGCCAGCAGGGCGCGCACCCGAGGTTGGCGCCAGCGTTCGCGGCGTTCGGCGTGGCGCAGGAAGGCAGGTTGGGGCTCGGGTGCCGGTGCCGCCGCGGCGGCCGGCGCCACGGGCGGCGGTGGATCAAACGGCAGTTCGGCCTCGGGCGCGCGCAGCGGCCCGTCGCCGGGAGCCGGCTCCGGCGTCCGGGCCGACGTCGCGGACGGCGGCAGGTCCCAGGCGGGGCCGGGATCGTCGGGTTCGCGTTCCAGCAGCACGGTCTCGGCATGGCCGTCTTCGGCTGCGTCGTCGCGCGACGGCGTGGCGGCCAGCGGCGGCGGCGGGAACTCTATCCCGCCGTCCCGGGCGGGGTGCTGCCCGGGCCCTGGCCCGGGTTCGTCAGCCGAGGGCTCGTGCTGCGGCGGCGGGCCCGGTGTCTCGACGTCGAGGTCGACGAGGTTCTGGATGGCGTTGAAGACCTCGCCGCAGCGGCCGCAACGAACCCAGCCGTCGGAGACCCGAAGCTGGTCCTGCACCACACGGAAAACGGTACCGCAGGACGGGCACCGGGCGGCGAGCGTCATGCGCCGATCATGCCATGCGCGATGCCGTCATCAGGATCCAGCCGTCCTCGCGGTCGCTCACTTCGAGCGTCAGGAACGGGGCGTAGGCCGCCTTCAGCTCGTCGGCCTGGCGCTCCAGGATGCCGGCCAGCACCAGCGAGCCGCCCGGCGCGACGAAGCCGGCCAGCAGCGGCGCCAGCAGCTTCAGCGGCGTGGCCAGGATGTTGGCCAGCACCAGCGGATACACGCCACCGGCCGCGTCCGGCAGGCCCGGGGTCAGCGTCACGCCGTTGGCCACGGCGTTGGCGCAGGTCGAGTCGACGGCGGCCGGGTCGATGTCGACCGCGTCGACCGCCGCCGCGCCGTGCAGCGCCGCGGCGATGGCCAGGATGCCCGAGCCGCAGCCGTAGTCGAGCACGCGGCTCCAGGGCTGGGCGTGGGCGGCGATCCAGCGCAGGCACATGCGCGTCGTCGGGTGCGTGCCGGTGCCGAAGGCCAGCCCCGGGTCGAGCCGGATCACGCGCTCGGCGGTCGCCGGCGGTTCGTGCCAGCTCGGCACGATCCAGAAGCTGGGCGTGATCTCGACCGGGCCGAACTGCGCCTGCGTGATGCGCACCCAGTCCTGCTCGGCCACCGGCTCCAGCGCCTGCAGCGACAGGCCCTCGGTCCAGTCCTGGGCCAGCAGCAGCGTCGCGGCGCGTTCGGCGGCGGCCTCGTCCTCGAACAAGGCGCGCAGCGTCGAGCGGTCCCAGCCCGGGCGCGGCGCCGGCATGCCCGGCTCGCCGAACAGCGCCTGCTCGGCCTCGGTGCCGGCGTCGGCGTCCTCGACCGAGACCGACAGCGCGTCCAGGTCGTCGGACAGCGCGTCGGAGACAGTTTCCACCAGCGCCTCGGGGGCGCGCAGGACCAGTTCAAACATCATCAGCGGATCATCGCTTGTGTTGCGCGAGCCAGCCTTCGAGATAGTGGATGCTGGTGCCGCCTTCGATGAACTTGGCGTCCAGCATCAGCTCGCGGTGCAGCGGGATGTTGGTCTGGATGCCCTCGACCACCGTCTCGCTGAGCGCGCTGCGCATGCGCGCCAGCGCCTGCTCGCGCGTGTCGCCGTGCACGATGACCTTGCCGATCATCGAGTCGTAGTTCGGCGGCACGTAGTAGTTCGTGTAGGCGTGCGAGTCGACACGCACGCCCGGGCCGCCCGGCGGGTGCCACATCGTCACGCGGCCCGGCGAGGGCGTGAACTTGTACGGGTCCTCGGCGTTGATGCGGCATTCGATCGCGTGGCCGCGCAGCTGGATGTTGCGCTGGGCGAACGGCAGCTTCTCGCCGGCGGCGATGCGGATCTGCATCTGCACGATGTCGATGCCGGTCACGAGCTCGGTCACCGGGTGCTCGACCTGCACCCGCGTGTTCATCTCGATGAAATAGAACTCGCCGTTCTCGTAGAGGAACTCGAAGGTGCCCGCGCCGCGGTAGCCGATCTTCTTGCAGGCCGCAGCGCAGCGCTCGCCGACGCGCTCGACGATGCGCCGCGGGATGTTCGGCGCCGGCGCCTCCTCGATGACCTTCTGGTGGCGCCGCTGCATCGAGCAGTCGCGCTCGCCCAGCCACACCGCGTTGCGGTAGTTGTCGGCCAGGATCTGGATCTCCACGTGGCGTGGGTTCTCCAGGAACTTCTCCATGTACACGGCCGGGTTGCCGAAGGCGGCGCCGGCTTCGGTGCGTGTCGTCTGCACGGCGTTGAGCAGCGCGGCTTCGGTGTGCACGACCCGCATGCCACGGCCGCCGCCGCCGCCGGCGGCCTTGATGATCACCGGGTAGCCGATGGCGCGCGCCTGGCGGATGATCTCCTTCGGGTCCTCGGGCAGTGCGCCTTCGGTGCCGGGCACGCAGGGCACGCCGTTCTTGATCATCGCCTGCTTGGCCGACACCTTGTCGCCCATCATGCGGATCGCCTCGGGCGTCGGGCCGATGAAGACGAAGCCGCTCTTCTCCACACGTTCGGCGAAGTCGGCGTTCTCGCTCAGGAAGCCGTAGCCGGGGTGGATCGCCTCGGCGTCCGTCACCTCGGCCGTCGAGATGATCGCCGGCATGTTGAGGTAGCTCTGGGCCGACGGCGCCGGGCCGATGCACACCGCCTCGTCGGCGAGCTTGACGTACTTGGCCTCGCGATCCGCCTCGGAATAGACGACGACCGACTTGATGCCCATCTCGCGACAGGCCCGCTGGATGCGCAGGGCGATCTCGCCCCGGTTCGCAATGAGGATCTTCTTGAACACGGCGGTCGCGCTTACTCGACGATGAACAGCGGCTGGCCGAACTCGACCGGCTGGCCGTTCTCGCACAGGATGCGCAGGATGCGGCCGGAGCAGTCGGCTTCGATCTCGTTCATGATCTTCATCGCCTCGATGATGCAGACCGCCTCGCCTTCCTTGATCTGCTGGCCGACGTCGGCAAACGGCTTGGCGCCCGGGCTGGCGGCGCGATAGAAGGTGCCGACCATCGGCGACTTGATGACCTTGCCTGCGGGCTCGGCCGGGGCGGCCGGTTCGGCGGCAGCCGGCGCGGTCGTGGCGGCCGGCGCGGCTGCGGGGGCCGCCGGCGCGGCGGCGACCGGGGCCATCGCGACCGTCGCGACGCCACCCTTGACGATTCGGACCTTGCCCTCGGCTTCGGTGATCTCGAGTTCGGAAATGTTCGACTCGGAAACGAGGTCGATGAGCGTCTTGAGCTTTCTCAGGTCCATGTCGGTCCTCTTCTGACGGAGCGGGGGTGTCCCGCGCGGTAACTTGGGTGATCGGCGTAGCCTGAACCCGTGTCGGGCCCGGCTGGCTGCGGCCGGTCAATAAGTCTGGTCGATCGGCGCGCTTCTGAAGCCTATTTTGCAGAACTGCAAACCCCTGCCGTTCTGATGATCGGGGCAGGCCGCCTTGCGGAAAGGGCGCACTCTACGCCAAATTCGTTGCAGATGGAGGCAAATTGTCGAAGATCGGCCTTTGCTGACCGCTTGAACGGGTGCCGGATCAGTCGAGCCAGGACTCGAGCTCGGTGTCGCTGGTCTCGCCGAACTTGTGCCGCACCTGACGCCCCGAGGGCGCCATCAGGACCGTGTACGGCAGCCCGCTGCCCGGATTGCCGAGCTGCTGGGACAGCCCGACGCCGGCAAAACCGGCGACGACGATCGGATAGGAGACCGGGCTGCGCTCGAGGAACCGGCGCACCGGCTCGGCTTGATCGACGGCAATTCCGAGCAAGGTGATGTCGGGCCGCCGCCGCTGCAGCCGGTCCAGTGCCGGCATCTCCTGGACGCAGGGCGGGCACCACGGCGCCCAGAAGTTGACGATCAGCGGGCGGCCGCGAAGCTCGGCCAGCGCCAGTTCGCTGCCGTCCGGACGCGGGTAGCGCGCGGCCCACAGCGCTTCGTCGCCTGGCGTGAGCCGGCGGCTCTCGAACCAGCGCCAGCCGACACCGGCGCCGACGCCGCCGACCGCGGCGGCCAGCAGGGCGCGCCGGATCATGCGCCGTCCTCCGCCAGCACACGCTCCAGCGCCGCCAGGTCGCCGCGCCAGCTGCGCCCGCGCGCGTCGGGTTTCAGCGCACCGCGCAGCGCGTCGTGTTCGTTGACGACGAGATGCAGCGTGACGATCTCGCCCAGCTCGGCGTTGCGGCTGCCGACGATCAGCACCGAGGTCTCGGGCGCGCCCGGGCGCTCGATGCTGGCGACGTCGTAGTCGACGCCGGCGTTGATCAGCGCGATCTCGGCAGCCTTGGAGTCGTCGCAGTACAGGTCGATCAGCACGGCCGAACGCCGTGTCGCGGTCCCGCGCCAGACGGCGCCGGCCAGATGCGGGCGGAACTCCGCCAGCCGCCGCATCCAGAGGCGTGCTGTGTCGCGCAGCGCGCGCAGTTCGGCCGGCTGGGTGTCGGCGCAGAACAGCTCGAGATAGGCGCGGACCTCGTCCTCGACTTCTTCGTTGCTAGGCAGCTCGCCGGCGCGCCCGCCGCGGCGGCCCAGGTCGCGCGCCGCCTTGCGTTTGGCGGCGGCGTACTCCAGGCCGTCCTCGACGACCAGGCGCGCGGCGGCGGCGGCGATCTCGGCCTGCAGGCTCACTGGGGCACCCTTAGTCCTGCGGCCGGTCCCGCCAGGCGGCAATGAGCCCCGGACAATTCCTGCGGGCTCATGGCAGCTCCACCGCGCCCATGCGCGCGACGATGGTCTGCGCGCGCCCGGCGACGTAGCCCGAGTTCGGGCGTTTCTCGAAACGTTTGGGCGCCGGCAGCATCACCGCCAGCCGCGCCGCCTGCATCGCCGTCATGCGCTGGGCGTCGACGCGGAAGTAGTGGCGCGCGGCGGCCTGCGCGCCGAACACGCCTTCGCCCCATTCGACGTTGTTCAGATAGATCTCCAGGATGCGCTGCTTGGACAGGAAGGTCTCCAGCATCATCGTGATCGCCAGTTCCTGCGCTTTGCGCAGGGCTGTTCGTTCGCCCGACAGCAGCAGGTTCTTGGCCAGCTGCTGCGTGATCGTCGAGCCACCGACGATCTTCGCGGTCTTCGCCCGGCCGGCCTCGAGGCGCGCCACGGAGCGCTGGTTGCGCTCCCAGGCCTGCTCGATCGCGTCCCATTCGACGCCCGAGTGCTCGGCGAAGCCGGCGTCCTCGCTGGCGATGACGGCGCGCTGGATGTGGGTGCCCAGGCGTTCGCGCGGCACCCAGTCCTGCGTCCAGTCGATGCGGTGCTGCTCGACGAGCAGCCGCCAGGCTTCGCTGCGCTGGAAGGCGGTGGACTGTGGATCGAACACCGCCATCGCCGCCACACGCAGCGCGAAGAAGGCCTGCAGCGCCAGGCCGCAGACGACAACGAGCACGGCCAGTCGCCAGGCGTGGCGCTTCACGCCTTGGCCTCCACACGCGCGCGCAGCGCGGCCAGCACCGGCGCGGTGTCGGGGCGCACCCCGCGCCAGAACCAGAAGGCTTCGGCCGCCTGCTCGACCAGCATGCCCAGCCCGTCGCGTGCGCGGGCGCCGGCGCCGCGCGCCCAGGCGAGGAAGGGTTCGGCGGCCGGCCCGTACATCAGGTCGACGGCCAGCGCGCCCGGCGCCAGCACCGACGCCGGCACCGGCACGGCCGAGCCGGCCAGGCTGCTGGCGCTGGCGTTGAGCACGATGTCGTAGCCGGTGCCGGGGGCGTCCAGCCCGCCGGCGGCGAGCGTGCAGCCGTGTCCGGCGGCGAGCGCGGCGTGTCGCACCACCAGCGCGGCGGCGCGCTCGGGGCTGCGGTTGACGACGGTGATGGCGGCCGCCCGGGCCTCGATCAGCGGCCCCAGCACGCCGGCGGCGGCGCCGCCGGCGCCGACCAGCAGCACACGCCGCCCGGCGACCGGCTGGCCGGCGTGCAGCTCCAGGTCGCGCACCAGGCCGATGCCGTCGCTGTTGTCGGCGCTCCAGCCGTCGGCGTCGAAGCGCAGCACGTTGGCCGCCTCGGCCAGCGCGGCGCGCGGCGTCACGCGGGCGGCCAGCCGCGGGGCCTCGAACTTGAACGGCACGGTGACGTTGCAGCCGCGGGCGCCGCCGGCGGCGAAGGCGCGCAGCGTGGCCTCGAAGCCGTCGAGCGGGCATTCGACGCGGCCGTAGTCGACGGCCTCGCCGGTCTGGCGCGCGAACTCGGCGTGGATGAAGGGCGACTGGCTGTGCGCCACCGGGTGGCCGAGCACGGCGTAGCGGTCGGATGCGGGCATGGTGTCAGCGGGCGAGCGGGATCGTTTCCAGGCCTTCCTCGCGCGTGAAGCGGAAACGCGAGGTGACGACGATCTGGTCGGCCTGGCGGCGCATCGCAGCGGTGAAGGGGCCGAACGGCGCGGCGGCGCGCACGATGGCCATGGCCTGCTGGTCGAGCACGCGCGACGGGCTGGGCCGCACGATCTCGGTGTCGACGACGCGGCCGGCGGCGTCGACGGTGACGTTCATCACCAGCTCGCCGTAGAGCTTGACGCCGTTGCGTTCGGGGAAGTTGCGCGTGCCGCGGTCCTCGATGCGCCGGCGCAGCAGGTCGTAGTACAGCGCGTAGACCTCTTCGCGCGTGGCCGGGCTGATGTAGCGCTTGCGCGGCCGCGCGTTCTCTTCGTTGATGCGCTTCTCGATCTCGGCGAGCATCTGCAGCAGCTGGCGGCGGTGCTGCTCACGCTCGCGTTCCTGCGGGTCGCCGGTGTCGCGTCGCGGGTCCGGCGGCGGCAGCGCGGCCAGCTCGCGCCGCAGCTGGGCCAGCAACTGCTGCTGCTGCTCCTGCAGGTCCTCGATGCGCCGGCGTGCCTCGTCGGCGGCGTCGCCGGCCTGGGTGCGCGGCGCACGCGGCAGCGGCGAGGTCGCGCGGCCACGTGCCGCATCGCCGCCGCCGGCCAGCCGGACCTGGGCGATGGCCTGGGCCTCGGCGGGCTCCTCGTTGGAACGCGCGTTGACGAGGATGACCTCCAGCGGCGTGTCGCGGAACACGCGGTTGAAAGCCTCCGGGTCGACGAAACGCACCGTCAGCAGCACCGCGTGCAGGCCCACGGACACCAGCAGCGCTGCCTGCAGCGCCGTCAGCCTGGCCAGCAGCGCCGGCAGCGACAGCTTAAGCGGCAGCATCTCCGGCAGGGGCGTCGTTGACGTCGATGGCCAGCGTCAGCGGGCCGACGGCCTCGGCCTCGTCGTCGACTTCGGCCACCGCTTCGGGCGGCTCGTCCTCGATGCGCGCGACGAGCGTGGCGTGCAGGTCCAGCGTCAGCAGGTCGATGCCGGCGACACGCGCACGCAGCCGTGCGCCGCGCGGCCAGTCCTCGGTGCCGGGCACGCGGAACACCAGCGGCAGCGTCTCGGCGCGCACCAGCCCGCCCTTCATCACCGCGGCCTCGAGCTCGGTGACGCCGTTCTGCTCGATCCAGCGCAGCGTCCAGAAACGTTCGACGCCGTGCTGGAAGTCGTTGTAGGCCGAGTAGGCGGCGTCGAAGCCCGAGATGATCGAGAACAGCGACGCGTCCTTGGGCCGGAACGGCGCGGCCAGCGCCGCGGTGCGGCCGTGGCGTGCGCAGGCGATGATCTGCCACTGGTTCACGAGGTCGACGTAGCGCCGCAGCGGCGACGTGGCCCAGGTGTACTGCGCCACGCCCATGCCGGCGTGCGGCGCCGGCTTGGTGCCCATGCGCACCTTGATGCCCGGCAGCAGGCTGGCCTGGCTGCGGTAGATGCCGGGCACGCCACATTCGGCCAGCCAGCCGCCCCAGCGGCTGTTGGCCAGGATCATCGCCTCGGAGACGATCAGGTCCAGCGGCGCGCCGCGCCGGCGCGTCGTGATCTGCACGCGTTCGCTGCCGTCGGGTTCGGCCGCGTTGCCTTCGAGGCGGAAGTTGTAGTCCGGCCGGTTGAAGTTCTCGGGTTTGCCGCGCACGACCTCGCGCGCCGCCTTCAGCGCCTTCGCGAAGCGCCAGCAGAAAGCCAGTTCGGCGGCGAAGGCGTAGTCGGCCGGCGCCTCGCCGGCGAGCGTCGCCTCGGTGATGACGTCGTCGAGCTGGTCGTGGCGCAGGTTGGCGGCGATCGGCACGCGTTCGAGCTTCGTCTCGACCGCGCGGACCTCGAACGTGGCCTCGTCGACCGTCGCGTACAGGCTGACGGCGGGGCAGTCGCGGCCTTCGATCAGCGTGTAGGCCTGCACGACCTCGTCGGGCAGCATCGTGATCTTCCAGCCCGGCATGTAGACGGTGGACAGGCGGTCGCGCGCGACCTTGTCGACCGGCGACTCGGGCTGGATCGCCAGCCCCGGTGCGGCGATGTGGATGCCGAAGACCACGGTGCCCGTGCCCAGGCCCTGCACCGACAGCGCGTCGTCGATCTCGGTCGTCTGCGAGTCGTCGATCGAGAAGGCCTGCACGGCGGCCAGCGGCAGCTCTTCCTTGATCGCCGGCGCGGCCAGCGCCGGGAAACCCGTGCCCTGCGGGAAGACCTCGAAGAGGAAACGCCGCCAGTGGAACTGGTAGGGGCTGTCGATCGCGCCGGCGTCCTTCAGCAGGTCCAGCGGCGCGCGCTGGCTGCGCCGGGCGGCCTCGACGACGGCCTTGTACTCGGGCGCGTTCTTGTCGGGCTTGAAGAGGATCCGGTAGAGCTGCTCGCGCACCGGCGGCGGGCACTGGCCGGCAGCGATCTCGCCGGCCCAGGCCTCGATCTGCGCGGCGATCTGCTTCTTGCGCTCGATGCCCAGCAGCGCGGCCTTCACCGTCTCCTCGGGCGCCTTGCGGAACAGCCCCTTGCCGAGGCGGCGGAAGTAGTGCGGCGCCTCGAACAGGCGGAACAGCGCCGCGGCCTGCTTGTCCGTGCCGGCCGAGGCCTCGAAGTAGTCGCGCGCCAGGTCGGCGAAGCTGAACTCGCCCTCGGGCGCGAACTCCCAGGCGAGGTCGAGGTCGATCTCCGCCGCCAGCGCCTGCGCCTGGCCGATCAGCTCGGCCGGGGCCGGCTTCTCGAAGCGCAGCAGCACGTTGGCCGCCTTCACCTTCACGCGTTTGCCGGAATCGAGCTCGATCTGCATCGAGCTCTCGGCTTCGGACATCACGCGGCCGGCGTGGAATTTCCCGGCGTCGTCGAACAGGGCATAAGTCACCGGGCGATTGTCCACCAGCGGCCGGGGCGCCGGGCTCGCCGGATCGCCGGGTTTCGATCGGTGTCATGTCCTGTGTGCACGGGCTGGCCCTCGGCGTTGCTGCCGCACAGGCGGGCCACGGCCACCGGGCGGCCGGCTCGCTCCATGTCCCCCGGCCGGGCTGCGCCCGGCCTCCTCCTAATACTTGCGCGATCCGGCCGCCCGGCGTCGCGCCTCCGCTTGCGCGAAAACCGTGCGTGTGGCCCGCTACACCGTCATCCCGCCCGAGACCTCGAGCACCGCGCCGTTGACGTAGCTGGCCTCGTCGCTGGCCAGGAAGGCGTAGACGGCGGCGATTTCCTCCGGCCGGCCCAGGCGCTGCAGCGGCACCTGAGCGCGCATGTGCTCCAGCACCTTGGCCGGGATCGTCTCCAGGATCGGCGTGGCGACGAAACCCGGCGCGACGGCGTTGACGCGCACGCCCTTGGGGCCGAGCTCGCGGCTCCAGGTCTTGGTGAAGCCGATGACACCGAACTTGGACGCGGCGTAGTTGGTCTGGCCGAAGTTGCCGTAGATGCCGACGACGCTGCTGGCGTTGAGGATCACACCCGAACCCTGCTCGATCATCAGCGGCGCCACCGCCTGCGCGCAGTGGAAGACGCCGCGCAGGTTGACGTCGATGACGGCGTCGAACTGTTCCTCGGTCATCTTCACCAGGCGCGCGTCGCGCGTGATGCCGGCGTTGTTGACCAGCACGTCGATGCGGCCGTGTTTCGCCTTCACCGCGGCGACCATCGCGTCGACCTGGGCACGCACCGTGACGTCGACGGCCAAGCTCTCGGCGGCGCCGGGCACGGTGTCGGCGTGCCGGTCGCAGGCGACGACGACGGCACCTTCGGCGGCGAACTTGGCGACGGTGGCCGCGCCGATGCCTTGCGCCGCGCCGGTGACGATGCAGACCTTGTCCTTCAATCGCATAGCCGCAGGAACCTCAGCAGGTGGGGAAGGTGGTCGTCGAAATCGGACAGCGCGTGGTCGCTGCCCTCGACGAGGCGGATCGTCGCGCCGGCATAACGCGCGTGCATCTCGCGCCAGTCCAGCAGTTCGTCGCCGGTGGCGACGACGGCGAAATAGCGCTCGGGCCGGCTGATCGCCGCCGGCCGCAGCGCACGCAGCTCGTCGACGTACTCGGGCAGGAAGTAGAAGCTCTCTTCGGGCGCGTGGTACTGCCGGTTCTCGCCGATGTACGCGGCCAGGTCGCGTGCCGGATCGACGGCGGGGTTCAGCACCCCGGCGGCCCAGCCACGGGCTTCGGCGACCGCGGTCGTGTAGAAGCCGCCGAGCGAGCTGCCGACGACGGCTGAGGTCACCGGCCAGTCGGCCGTGCCGTCCAGCACCAGCGCCAGCGCGGCGCGCGGCGACGGCGGCAGCTGCGGGCACCAGAGCCTGACCTCGGGCCGGTGTTCGGCCAGCCAGGCGGCGACGCGCCTGGCCTTGGCCGACTGCGGCGACGAGCGGAAGCCGTGCAGGTACAGCAGGTGCGTCGGCGCGCCGCTCACGAGCGGCCCTGCAGCGCGGCCAGCAGCTGGGCGTGGATGCCGCCGAAGCCGCCGTTGCTCATGCAGACCACGTGGTCGCCCGGGCGCGCGTTGCGCACGATGGCGGCCACCAGCGCGTCCACCGTGTCGGCCGTCGCCCCTCTGGGGCCCAGCGGCGCCAGCGCTTCCTTGACGCTCCAGCCCCAGTCGCCCTGCAGGCCGAAGGCGAGGTCGGCGTCTTCCAGCGCCCAGGGCAGCTGGGCCTTCATCGTGCCGAGCTTCATCGTGTTCGAGCGCGGCTCGAAGACGGCGAGGATGCGCCCCGCGCCGACCTTGCGGCGCAGGCCGTCGATCGTCGTGCGCATCGCCGTCGGGTGGTGGGCGAAGTCGTCGTAGACCTTGACGCCGCCGGCCTCGCCGCGCAGTTCGAGCCGCCGGCGCACGTTCTGGAACGTCGCCAGCGCGGCCGCCGCGGCCTCGGGCGCGACACCGGCGTGTTCGGCCGCGGCGATCGCGGCCAGCGCGTTGAGCTGGTTGTGCTCGCCCAGCAGCGCCCAGTCGACGCGGCCGATCTTCAGGCTGCCGCGCAGCACGTCGAAGGCGTGCGGCTCGCCGCGTGCGCGCAGTGCGCCGGGCTCCTCGCGTTTCGGGCCGAAACGCTGCACCTCGCTCCAGCAGCCGCGCTGCAGCACCCGCTGCAGCGCCTCGTCGCGTGCGTTGACGACGATGCGGCCGCTGCCCGGCACGGTGCGCACCAGGTGGTGGAACTGGGTCTCGATCGCTGCCAGGTCCGGGAAGATGTCGGCGTGGTCGTGTTCGAGGTTGTTCAGGATCGCGGTGCGCGGCCGGTAGTGCACGAACTTGCTGCGTTTGTCGAACAGCGCGGTGTCGTACTCGTCGGCCTCGATGACGAAGAACCTGCCGCCGCCCAGGCGCGCCGAGACGCCGAAGTTCAGCGGCACGCCGCCGACCAGGAAGCCCGGCTCCAGCCCGGCCTGCTCCAGGATCCAGGCCAGCATCGAGGTCGTCGTCGTCTTGCCGTGGGTGCCGGCGACGGCCAGCACGTGGCGGCCGAAGAGCACGTTCTCGGCCAGCCACTGCGGCCCGCTGGTGTAGGCGGCGCCGGCGTCGAGGATGGCTTCCATCAGCGCATTGCCGCGCGTGACGACGTTGCCGACGACGAAGACGTCGGGTTTCAGCGCCAGCTGCTCGGCGCCGAACCCTTCGATCAGCTCGATGCCGAGCGAGCGCAGCTGGTCGCTCATCGGCGGGTAGACGTTGGCGTCGCAGCCGGTCACGCGGTGGCCGGCTTCGCGGGCGAGGGCGGCGATGCCACCCATGAAGGTGCCGCAGATGCCGAGGATGTGGAGGTGCATCCGGGCATTCTAGGCAGCCGGCCCAGGGGGGCCGGCTGCGGGTTGGCGCCTGGGCGTCAGGGTTTCAGCACGCGGTCGATGAAGGCCGCGCTGCGGTCGGCGAAGTCGGCGATGTTCTTCACCTCGATGAAGCTGTGGTACTCGTCGGGGTAGTCCACGCGCTCGATCTTCACCCCGGCCTTGCGCGCGGCGGCTTCGAAGTCGTCGGCGTGTTCCTTGGGCACGCGGCGGTCGCGTCCGCCCTGCACCAGCAGTACCGGCACCTTGATGTCGGCGGCACGGGCCACCGGCGAGTTCTCGCGCAGCATCGCGGCGTCCTTGTCGGGGTCGCCGACGAGCCTGGGCATGCTGTAGAGCAGCGAGTTGCGCGTGGCGTCGGCGCGTGCGCTGGTGAACATCAGCTGGATGTCGGTGACGCCGTTGACGCTGACCGCGCAGCGGTAGGCGTCCGGATGCTTCACCGGGCCCATCAGCGCCGCGTAGCCGCCGTAGCTGCCGCCGAAGATGCAGACGCGCTTGGCGTCGATCAGGCCTTCCTTGGCGGCCCATTGCACCGAGTCGGCCAGGTCGTCCTGCATCGACTGGCCCCACTGTTTGATGCTGGCGTTGAAGGCGCGCCTGCCGTAGCCGGTGGTGCCGCGGAAGTTGGGCTCGATGACGCGGTAGCCGCGGCTGGCGAAGAACTGCGCGAAGCCGGACCAGCTGCGGTCCGAACCCTCGGCCCAGGGCCCGCCGTGCACGACGACGATGGCCGGCAGCGCCTCCTTGCCGTCATGGCCGGCCGGGTGCGTGACCACCACCGACAGCGGCAGGCCGTCGCGCGCCTGGGTCCAGTGGAAGCTGCGCCGGCCCTGCCTGGACGGGTCGATCCACGGCCGCATCGAGCCGATCGGCGACAGCGACTTCTTCTCGTGGTCGTAGAGGATGAACTCGCCCGGCAGCTTGTCGGTCTGCGAGAACACGACGTAGAAGCGCGAGCTCTCGCAGCGGCCGCAGGCGATGGTGTTGAAGCGCTCGGGCAGCGCCAGGTCGACCGATTTCTGGATCGCCGTCATGCGCTCGCTGAACCACACCGTCATCGGGCGTCCCGCGGTCAGCTGGGCGCCGACGACGCGGCCCGCCCGCTTGTCGACGATGGCGGACTCGATGTCGTAGCGCGCGACGCGCAGCAGCGGCTCCGGGTCCACCTTGCCCGTCAGGGTGTCCAGCACGTGCAGGCCGCTGGTGTCGCCACCGACCGAGGACTGGACGATCAGCTCGTGGTCGTTCTCGAACTGCACCGGCGACAGCGTGTCGTCGGCCAGCAGATCGCGGTCCCAGAGGGTCTTCCATTCGTCCTGCGGCGAGCGGCGTGTCAGCAGCCGGTCGCGGCCCTGGGTCCGTGTGCGGATCGCGCGCATCGTCCCTTGGCGGTCGAACTCCCATTCGATGCCGTTGTACGAGGCGTCGGTGCCCGCCGTCAGCGCCTGCAGGACGCCGGTCTTCGAGTCGACGCGGCCCAGGCGCCTGCCGATCGGGTCGCGGAGGGCGTCGTAGATGACCTCCTCCAGGATGACGTCGTCGCTGCCGTCGTCCAGCGTGTCGTGCAGGGACCAGTTGTAGGGCAGCACGCGCGAACGCACGCGTGACTCGGTCACGTTGTTGCCCAGGCGACGCGAAGTCAGCATCACCTCGTCGGCGCCGTCGTGATCGATGGCGAAGATGCCGCTGCCGTCCTCGCGCATGTCGGTGCGCGGCTCGGTGACGCGGAACACGAGCCGCTGATCGTTGACCCAGTTGACATCGGTCACGTGCGCCGTGGGATACGACTGCAGCACACGCGGCGGCTGGGTCGGCGGCAGGTCCATCACGGCCAGAGCCTCGAAACCCTCGTCGTTCTTCACGACCAGGGCGAGGCGGTTGCCCGAAGGCGACAGCTTCGCGGACGCGAACTTCGGCGGGTTGAAATAGCCCGCGGTGTCGCTGGCGGCCGTCGCCGGCACCGTCGCGCCGAGCAGCAACGCTGCGGCCAGACCGGCGCCCCAGCGGCGCACGGTGAATTGCAATGACATGAAGACTCCCCTCGGTGGGCCGGTTTACCGATCCGGCTCGCCAGCGAGTCTAGGCCGGCGCATCGCCGTTGCCGCGACCCGCCTCAAGGATCGTCACCCCGGAACAGGCGGGGCGGCAGGGCGTGCCGCGGCGCCGGATGCCGTGCGCGCTGCTACGCTGCGCCGATGGAGCCCGCCGTCCCCGCATCAGCGTTCGGCTGGATCGCGACCAGCGCCTGGGCCTACCCGGCGCTCGAAGCGCTGCACATCGCCGGCATCGGCCTGCTGGTGGGCAGCCTGGTGGTGCTGGAACTGCGCCTCTGGGGCCTGGCGCACGAGATTCCGGTCCGCCCGCTGGCGCGTGTGGCGCTGGGCACCACCCTCGGCGGCTTCGCCGTCGCGGCGGCCAGCGGCCTGCTGATGTTCGCTTCGGCCCCGGGCGATCTGCTGGCCAACCGCGCCTTCTTGCTCAAGCTGGCGCTCATCACGCTGGCCGGGCTGAACGCGGTCTGGTTCCACGCGCGTGACGGCCTCGGACGCCTGGATCGCCGTGCGCGCTGGCAGACCGTGGTCTCGCTGGGGCTTTGGGCGGCGGTCATCGGCTGCGGACGCTGGATCGCCTACGTTTGAGCCGGCGCGCGTGCGCGCGGATCCGGGTTCCAGCCGACAGGAGTTCGACATGCAACGACGTCTCTTCGTCGCCGCGGGCGCTTTTGTCGCGCTGCGTCCGGCGTACGCCCATCACGGCTGGAGCGGTTTCGACACCACGAAGCCGCTGTGGCTGGAAGGCCGCGCACTGCGCGTGGCCTGGCGCAACCCGCACGCCGAATTCGAGCTGCAGCCGGCCGGCGATCTGCGTGTGCCCGAGGATCTGGCGCGCCGCCGGCTACCCGCGCAGACGAGCGCGGTGGACGGCCCGGGGCTGCTGGCCGAGGCGCGGGTGCCCGAGCGGCGCGCCGCGATGTGGCGCGTCGAACTCGCGCCGCTGTCGCGCCTGCAGGCCTGGCAGGTCGAGGAGATCAAACCCGGCGACTCGGTCGCGGTGCTCGGCTACACGACGAGCACGCCGCGCGACGAGCCGGTGCTGCGCGCCGAGTACCTGTTCGTCGGCGACAAGGTCTACGGCCTGCGCTCGTCGCCGGCCTGATCGAATAAACGGCCGCCCGCAGGCGGCCGTTCCGTCAGCTGACGGCGATTCAGCCGCGCAGCGCCTCCAGCGCCGCCGCCTTCGTCGCCGCCAGGTCGGCGTCGGTGTGCGCGGCGCTGACGAAGCCGGCTTCGTACATCGCCGGCGCCAGGTACACGCCGCGGTCCAGCATGCCGTGGAAGAAGCGGTTGAAACGCTCCTTGTCGGTGGCCATCACCTCGGTGTAGTTCTGCGGCAGCCTGTCGGCGAAGAAGAAGCCGAACATGCCGCCTTCGCTGTCGGTGACGATCGGCACGCCCGCCTCGCGGCCGGCGTCGGCGATGCCCTGGACCATCTTCTGCGTCTTGGCCGCCAGCGCCTCGTAGAAGCCGGGCTTGGTGATCTCGGCCAGCGTCGCCAGGCCGCAGGCCGTGGCCACCGGGTTGCCCGACAGCGTGCCGGCCTGGTAGACCGGGCCCAGCGGCGCGAGCTGCTTCATCACGTCCTTCTTGCCGCCGAAGGCCGCCAGCGGCATGCCGCCGCCGATGACCTTGCCGAAGACCGTCATGTCGGGCTCGAAGCCGGGGATCAGCTTGGCGTAGACGCTCTGCGCGCCGCCCAGCGCGACGCGGAAGCCCGTCATCACCTCGTCGAAGACCAGCAGCGCGCCGTGCTTGCTGCACAGCTCGCGCAGCTTGGTCACGAACGGCACCGAGGCGCGCACGAAGTTCATGTTGCCGGCGATCGCCTCCAGCATCACGCAGGCGATCTCGCCGCCCTGGGCGGCAAAGGTCTCCTCGAGCTGCTCGACGTTGTTGTATTCGAGCACCAGCGTGTGCTGCACGACCTCGGCCGGCACGCCGGCGGAGGTCGGGTGGCCGAAGGTCGCCAGGCCCGAGCCGGCCTTGACCAGCAGCGCGTCGGCGTGGCCGTGGTAGCAGCCCTCGAACTTGATGATCTTGCTGCGGCCGGTGACGCCGCGCGCCAGGCGCAGCGTGCTCATGCCGGCTTCGGTGCCGCTGGAGACCAGGCGCACCTGCTCGATGCTCGGCACCTGGGCGATGATGGCTTCGGCGAGTTCGATCTCGCGCTCGGTCGGCGCGCCGAAGCTGAAGCCTTCGAGCAGCGCCTTCTGCACCGCTTCGAGCACCGCCGGGTGGCCGTGGCCGAGGATCATCGGGCCCCAGGAGCCGATGTAGTCGATGTAGCGCTTGTCCTCGGCGTCCCAGATGTAGGCGCCCTGGGCGCGCGAGATGAAACGCGGCGTGCCGCCGACGGCGCGGAAGGCGCGCACGGGCGAGTTGACGCCGCCGGGAATGACGGCCTGGGCGCGGGCGAAAAGCTGTTCGTTGGTGGTCATCGAGAAGAGTGTTTCAGTGCACGCGCCGCGGGGCGCCTTGGGTCTTGGGATCGTCGAAACCGGGATCCGGCTCGTCGGGGCCGGGTTCGGGCTCGCCGTCCTCGGCCGGCGGCAATGCCCAGAAGAAGCGGTCGGGCACGACGTTGCCCATGCCGGGGCGGAAACCCGCGTCCAGGCTCTGGTCGAGGAAGGACAGGGCTTCGCCCACTGCCGCCTGCAGCTCGCTGCCGGCGGCCAGGAGTGCGGCCAGGGCCGCGGACAGCGTGTCGCCCGCGCCGACGAACGCGGTTTCGAAACGCTCGAACTTCTCGCCGGTCAGTGCGCCCTGCGGCGACGCCAGCACGTTGTCGATGTACTGCTCGTGCCCCTTGCTGGCCAGCATCACGCCGGTGACGAGCACGTAGCGTGTGCCGTGTTCGCCGGCGGCGACGGCAAGCTCGCGCGCCGACGGCGGCCGCTCGCTGTCCCAGTCGGGCAGCAGGAAGTCCTGCAGCGTCTTGTGGCTGCCCACCAGCACCTCGGTGGCCGGCAGGATCAGCTCGCGGAAGGCGTCCAGGTAGGGCTGCAGCTGCTCCTCGTCGAGCCAGGACAGGCCGGGCAGGTAGGCCACCAGCGGCACGTCGGCGTAGTCCGAGAGCACCTCGGCGACGGCGCTCACCGTCTCGGCGTTGCCCAGGAAGCCGACCTTCCAGCCGGAGATCGTGACGTCCTCGAGGATGGTGCGCGCCTGCTCGACGACGGCGTCGTCGTCGATTTCGTGGTGATCGAAGACCTCGGCCGTGTCACGCATCACGATCGAGGTCACGACGGGCAGCGCGTGCGCGCCCATCGCCGCTATCGTCGAGACGTCGCCGGCCAGCCCGCCGGCACCACTGGGATCGCTGGCGTTGAAGCTGATCACGCACGCCGGCGGCGGCGGCTCCTGCGCGGGATCCTGCAGCTCCGTGGCGGGGTGGGGGTCGGGGGTCATCTCGGTGCCTTTGCCTGCGCGTGTCCGGTGGGTGTCCAGAACCTCGAGCGAAGCCTGAAGAATGGTGCGTATGTCCTCACAAATCCTTGATTTTTCTTGGATATGCGTGACTACAATCGTCCTGATTAGCAACGTGCCTCAGCAGTCTCACGCAGTGAGCCAGTGAACTTCTACGCTGGCAGCACCGCTCACGAGGAGACGCTGATGGCGA
>NZ_SLXD01000011.1 GCF_004340905.1 Rubrivivax gelatinosus | reverse complement strand
ACAACTGGCACAGGCCACACCACAGCATCGACCTCAAGCCGCCGGTCTCACGTCTCTTGGTTCCCCGAAAGAACCTGTTGACACTTCACAGCTAGAGCGAGAAGACCTTGCGCAGGATCGCGCTGCCGGTGCCCACCGGGTCGGCACGGATCTTCTTCTCCTCCTCGCCGATCATCAGGTACAGGCCGTCGAGCGCCTTGGCGGTGACGTACTGCTGGACGTTGGCGTCCTCCTGCCGGACGAGCCCGAAACGCGAGGCCTTGCCGGCCACGGCGTTGTAGCGATCCGCCAGCTTCACCTTCTCGGTGGCCTTGGTGACGATGGGCAGGAACTTCACGCCCAGCGGCTGGCGCGTCTTGCGCGCGAAGAAGTCGGTCACCGAGGTCTCGCCGCCGCGCACGATGTCCAACGCGTCCTCGACGCTGATGGACTTCGCCGCGCTGACGAGCAGGGTGCGGGCCTCGGGCACCGCGGCCTCGGCGGCGCGGTTCATCGCCGTCACCAGTTCGTCGACGCGTTTGCCCTGGCCGGTGGCGCGCAGCAGCCCGGCGGCGTCCTCCAGTGCGCCCGGCAGCGGGATGCGCACCTTGGGATTGCCGAGGAACCCGTCGGTGCGGCCCAGCAGCCCGACGGCAGCGACCGCGCCGCGCTCCAGTGCCGCGCGCACGCCGGCCACGGCATCGGTTTCGGTCAGCGCGGCGGCGCGGCCGGCGAGCGGACAGACGCCCGCCGCGGCGGCCAGCGTCCACGCGAATTGCCTGCGATCCATCGCATCTCCATCAAGACGGGAAGACGAGATCGTGCGCGCGCCCTCGCGCGCTGGCAACCCGGTCAGCCTTCGGTCACGCCCGCCGCGTGCGCCTGCTGGTCGGCGTGGTAGCTGGAACGCACCATCGCGCCGACGGCGGCGTGGCTGAAGCCCATGGCCGCGGCCTCGCGCTCGAACATCTTGAAGGTGTCCGGGTGCACGTAGCGGCGCACCGGCAGGTGGTGGCCGCTGGGCGCGAGGTACTGGCCCAGCGTCAGCATCTCGATGCCGTGCGTGCGCATTTCGCGCATCACCTCGAGGATCTCCTCGTCGGTCTCGCCCAGGCCGACCATCAGCCCGCTTTTCGTCGGCACGGCCGGCACCTCTTCCTTGAAGCGCTTGAGCAGGTTCAGGCTGAAGGCGTAGTCGGCGCCCGGCCGCGCTTCCTTGTACAGGCGCGGCACGGTCTCCAGGTTGTGGTTCATGACATCCGGCGGCGCGGTCTTCAGGATCGCCAGCGCCTTGTCCAGGCGGCCGCGGAAGTCGGGCACCAGCACCTCGATGCGGGTCTGCGGCGACGCCTCGCGGATCGCCGTGATGCAGTCGACGAAGTGCTGGGCGCCGCCGTCGCGCAGGTCGTCGCGGTCGACGCTGGTGACGACGACGTACTTCAGCTTCAGCGCGGCGACGGTCTGGGCCAGCTTCTTCGGCTCCTCGGCGTCCAACGGGTCCGGGCGGCCGTGGCCGACGTCGCAGAACGGGCAGCGCCGCGTGCACTTGTCGCCCATGATCATGAAGGTCGCCGTGCCCTTGCCGAAACACTCGCCGATGTTCGGGCACGAGGCTTCCTCGCAGACCGTGTGCAGCTTCTGCTCGCGCAGCACGTTCTTGATCTCGTAGAAACGCGAGGACGCCGAACCCGCCTTCACGCGGATCCACTCCGGCTTCTTCAGCACCTCTGCCGGCACCACCTTGATCGGGATGCGCGAGGTCTTGGCCTGCGACTTCTGCTTGGCGGTCGGGTCGTAGGCCGGGGTCTGGGAGTCGGTCATGGCGCGGGACGAGGGCGGGCGTGAAGGCCCGGGATTATCCGCCCCGGCCCTTCGCCGCCCGGGCGTCAGGGTCGGCGCCGCGCGGATCAGCCCGGCGCCAGCCGCCGCGCCAGCGCCTGGCCGAAGGCGCGCGCGGCGTCCTCCCACGCGACCTCGATGCCCAGCGAGCGCAGGTCCACCGTCTTCAGCCCCTTGTAGCCGCAGGGGTCGATGCGCTCGAAAGGCTGCAGGTCCATCGCGACGTTCAGCGCCGCCCCGTGATAGCTGCAGTGGCCGCTCACCTTGATGCCCAGCGCGGCGATCTTGCCCAGGCCGGCGAACGGCTCTTCGTCGCGCGGCACCAGGCGCGCGTGGCCGAAGGGGTCGTCCAGGCGCACGTAGATGCCCGGCGCGCCGCGCACGCGGTGGCCGGTGACGCCGACGGCGCCGAGCACGTCCAGCACCGCCTCCTCGAGGCGGAAGACGTACTCCTTGACGAAGTAGCCGGCGCGCCGCAGATCCACGAGCGGGTAGGCGACGACCTGGCCGGGGCCGTGATACGTGACCTGGCCGCCGCGGTTGGTGCGCACGACCGGGATCTCGCCGGCGGCGAGCACGTGCGCGTCGCGCCCGGCGATGCCTTGCGTGAAGACCGGCGGGTGCTCGACGAGCCAGATCTCGTCTTCGGTGTCGGCCGTGCGCGCCTCGGTGAAGCCGCGCATCGCGGCCTCGGTCTCGGCGTAGTCGCGCCGACCCTGCAGCAGCAGCCGCATCGCCGTCAGAGCACGACCTTGACCATCGGGTGCGTGCTGAGCGTGCGGTAGAGCTCGTCGAGCTGCTCGCGGCTCGTCGCCATGACGGTGATCGTGAGCCCCATGTAGTTGCCGCCCTTGCTCGGACGGCGCTCGACGCGCTGGCGGTCGAACTCGGGGTCGAAACGCAGGGCGACTGAGACGATGGCTTCCTCGAAGCCCTCGACGTGCGCGCCCATCACCTTGATCGGGAAGGCGCTCGGGTACTCGATGAGGCTTTGTTCGGGCGGGATGTCGGCCATCTTGACTTCAGATCGACTGCAGGCGCTTGGCCTGCTGGTAAGCCTCGTACAGGCGGGCATAGACCGGGCCCGGCTTGCCACGCAGCGCGCCATGGCCCACCGGCACGCCGTCCAGGCGCGTGACCGGCAGCACCTCCTTGGTGGCCGAACTCAGCAGCACCTCGTCGGCCGACAGCAGCTCGGCCTCGGAGACCGGGCGCAGGCTGTAGGGGATATCGCAGTCCTCGCACAGCTCGCGCAGCAGCTCGAAGCGGATGCCCTCGAGCACGTGCTCGCTCTTGGGCGCGCCGATCAGCGCGCCTTCCTGCACGATCCAGACGTTGCTCGACGAGGCCTCGGTGAGGAAACCGTCGCGCAGCAGGACGGTCTCGACGGCGCCGTGGTCGGCCGAGATCTGGCGCGCGAGCACGTTGCCCAGCAGGCTGGTGCTCTTGATGTCGCCGCGCTCCCAGCGGAAGTCGCGCGCGGTGATGCAGGCCACGCCGTGGTGGCGCTGCTCGGCCGTCGCGTGCTTCAACGGGTTGACCATCATGAAGACGGTCGGCTCCAGCCCGTCGGGCATCACGTGGTCACGCGGGGCGACGCCGCGCGTGACCTGGATGTAGACCACCTGATCGTCGACGCCGCGCGTCTCGGCCAGCGTCTGCACCAGGCAGCGGCAGCGCTCCAGCCACTCGTCGCGCGTGTGCGGGTTCGGGATGCGGATCTTCGCCAGGCTGCGCTCCAGCCGCGCCAGGTGCTCGTCGAAGCGGAACAGCCGCCGGCCGTAGACCGGCACGACCTCGTAGATCCCGTCGCCGAAGATGAAGCCGCGGTCCAGGACCGGGATCTTCGCCTCGGCGAGCGGGGTGTAGTGGCCGTTCAGGTAGCAGAGCGTGTCGGGCAGGGCGATCGCCATGACGGTCTCGGTGTGGACGCCGCGTGAAGGCCCCAGATTACTTGATCCAGAGCCTCACGGCATCCCAGGCGCGGCCGAAGATGCCGGCCAGCTCCACCGGCTCCAGCACCTGCAGCGGAATCTGGGCCACCGTCGTGCCACCGGCAGTCGTCACCTTCAGCGTACCGACGCGCTGACCCTGCTGCAGCGGCGCCACCAGCGGGTCGGTGCGCTCGATCGAGGTCTTCAGCTTGTCGCCCTCGCCGCGCGGCACGGCGACGAAGATCGCGCCCGGCGCGCCCAGGCGGGCTTCGGACTTGCTGCCCTTCCAGACCGGCACCGTGGCCACGGCCTTGCCGGCGTCGAACAGGCGGATCGCGTCCCAGGCGGCGTAGCCCCAGTTCAGCAGCTTCTGGCTCTCGTTGGCGCGGGCCTGCATCGAGGCCGTGCCCATCACCACCGACAGCAGCCGGCGCTTGCCGTTGGGCATGTCGCGCTGGGCGCTGGCGACCAGGCAGTAGCCGGCGGCCTCGGTGTAGCCGGTCTTCATGCCGTCGACGCTGGCGTCGCGGCCCAGCAGCAGGTTGCGGTTGTCCTGGCGGATGTTGTTGAACGCGTAGGCCCGCTCCGAGTAGATCGGATAGAACTTCGGGTGGTCCTGGATGATGCGCGTGGCGATGTAGGCGATCTCGCGCGGCGTCGTCTTGTGGCCCGGCTCGGTCAGACCCGAGGGGTTCTTGAACTGCGTGTTCTTCAGGCCCCAGGCCTGGGCCTGCTTGTTCATCATCGCGACGAAGTTCTCGACCGTGCCGCCGACCGCCTCGGCCAGCGCCACCGTCGCGTCGTTGCCGCTCTGCACGATCATGCCGCGCAGCAGTTCGTCGACGCGCGGCTGCATGCGCGTGTCGATGAACATCAGCGAGCCGCCGTACTTGCGTTCGTCCCAGGCGCGCGTGGACACCGGCACGCGCTGGTCCAGCGCGAGCTTGCCGTCACGGATCGCGTTGAACACCAGGTAGGCGCTCATCAGCTTGGTCAGCGAGGCCGGATCGGCCGGCGTGTCGGCGTCGCGTTCGGCCAGCACCTGGTTGGCGCTGGCGTCGATCAGGATGTACTGGCGCGCGGCGACCTCGGGTGGCACCGGCGCCTGGGCGTGGGCGCCGGCCACGAAGAGGGCCAGCACCAGGGACAGGATTCGTTTCATCGGGAAAAAATGGGGTGGGTCAGCGGTGCCAGGCACCGACGACGATCTGCTTGAGCAGCGTGAGCTGCCCGTGGAAGAAATGGCCGGCGCCGGGCACCACCGTCAGCGGCAGCGACTGGGGACGCGCCCAGTCGAGCACCGCCGCCAGCGGCACGACCTCGTCGGCCTCGCCGTGGATCACGACGCTGTCCTGAGGCACCGGCGCGGCGCGAAAGTTCCGCACCGCCGGCGCGACGAGCACCTGGCGCTCGACCGGCGTGCCGGCGTCGGCCAGGCGCGCAGCCAGCTGGGTGGCGATCGCACCGCCGAAGGAGAAGCCGCCGACGGCCAGCGGCAGCGAGGGGTCGCGCAAGGCGGCGGCGACGGCCAGCGCGTCGTCCAGCTCGCCGACCCCGGCATCCCATTCACCGCCGGAGCCGCCGACACCGCGGAAGTTGAATCGCACCGCGCGGTAGCCCAGCTGCACGAAGGCGCGCGCCAGCGTCTGCACGACCTTGTTGTCCATCGTGCCGCCGTGCAGCGGGTGCGGGTGGCAGAGCACGGCGACGCCGCGCAGGCCGGCCGCGGGGGCGTCGATCGCGACGTCCAGCGGGCCGGCCGGGCCGGGAATCGCCCGGCGCTCGGTGGCGGCGTTCATCGGCCGACGTCGGGCGGCAGCATCAGGCGCTCGACGGGCCGCCCGTTCAACAGGTGCGACTCGACGATCTCGTCGATGTCCTCGCGGTCGACGTAGGTGTACCAGGTGCCTTCGGGGTAGACGACGGCCACCGGGCCGCCGGCGCAGCGGTCCAGGCAGCCGGCCTTGTTGACGCGCACGCCGCCGGCGCCGGACAGGCCCTCGGCCTTGACACGCGCCTTGCAGTGTTCGAACGCCTCCTGGGCGCCCTGGCGGGCGCAGCTCGACTCTCCGGCGGGCCGTTCGTTGAGGCAGAAGAAGATGTGGTGCCGGAAATAACTCATGGCGGGATTGTAGGCAGCGCCCCCGGCACCGACGGCGCGCAGGGCATCACTCGCGGCTGGCCAGACGCCCCAGCAGCCAGCCGCCCGCGGCATAGGGCCAGAGCCAGCCGACCCACTGCGCCAGCCCGTGGAAACGCACGAAGCGCCCCTGCTCCCAGCTCTGCAGGCTGTCGGCGAAGTACGGGTCGGCCGGCGCCTGCGCGACCAGCGTCACCAGAACCGTCAGCACCACCAGCCCCAAGCCGCAGGCGACACGCCGCCCCACCGGCGCGAGCAGCAACGCGATGCCGGCCGCGGCCAGCAGCACCGGGCCCACGGTCGGCGTCAGCCAGGCCAGCGCGTGCTGCGGACCGAAGTTCAGCAGGGTCGACAGCGTCATCGTCGCCGCGGCCAGCGCCAGCGCACCCGCGGCCAGCACCGCACGCCGCCAGCCCGGCGCGACGACCGAGTACGCCACCAGACAGGGCGCCAGCAGCCCCAGCGCCGTGACCGCGGCTTCGGCCGGTGGCCACAGGCGCTCGGCGGGCGTCGGCAACGCGGCCAGCAGTTCGTAGACCGGGTCGGCCCAGGGCACCTCGTCGATCCAGTCGAGCGCGTAGCCGCGCAGACGCTCGCCGAACTGGCCCAGGCCCAGCGGCACCGGCGCCGGGAACAGCAGGCCCAGCGGCCACAGCGCCAGCAGCGCCAGCGCGCCGGCGCTGCGCGGCACGAACCAGCGCTGGCGCAGCTGGTGCCAGCGGTCGACCAGACCGGCGGCATGCAGCGCCGCGCCGGCCAGCGCACCGATGGCGCCGCCCGCCGAGTTGAGCACGAAGTCCTTCAGCGACGGGTGACGCGTCGGCAGGAACTGCTGCGTGACCTCGGCGCCGTAGGACAGCAGCGCCGAAAGCACGATGCCCAGCGCCAGCGACGGCAGCGGCCGCCAGCCACTGCGCCGCGCGGCGATCAGAAGCAGCGCCCCCAGCGGCACGTAGCCGACGAAGTTGGACCAGTCGTCGAACGGCGTCACCCAGCGCGGCCAGGGCAGCGCCAGCAGCGCCGTCAGCTCCTGCCCGGGCGGCAAGCGCCAGCCCTCGAACGGGAACAGGCTGGCGTAGACGATCAGCGCCGCGAACGCTGCCGCCAGCGGCGTGGCCGAGCTGCGGTGACGGTCGCTCGTCACGCCTGCGGTGCGCCCGCTAGAAGGGCTTGACGACGACCAGCACGACGATCGCCATGAACAGGATCACCGTGACCTCGTTGAAGACCCGGAACCACTTGTGCGAGCGCTTGTTGGCCGAGTTCTCGAAGTCCTTGAGCACGCGGCGGCAGAACTCCTGGTAGACGAGGATGCCGGCCACCAGCGTCAGCTTGGCATGCAGCCAGCCGGCCCCGGCGCCGACGCCGTAGTACAGCCACAGCAGCAGCCCCAGCACGAAGGCCGGGACCATCAGGATCATCATGAAGCGGTACAGCTTGCGTGCCATCAGCAGCAGGCGCTCGCGCTCGGCGTGGCTGTCCGACGGCACCATCGCCAGGTTGACGAACAGACGCGGCAGATAGAACAGCCCGGCGAACCAGCTCGCCACGAAGATGATGTGGAAGGCCTTGACCCAGAGGTAGCTCATCGGGCCATTATGGCGGGCGCCACGAGGCAGAAAAAAGGAGGCCCCGGCGCGGAGCCGGGGCCAGCAAGCCTTATCGCTGTCATCACGGTAAGGCACCTGCTCAGGGAGGAAAAGCAGGGAATGACCACCGCGCGTGCGGCTATCATTCATCGGTCACTTTAGCAGAGTGACCGGCGAAGAGCCAACCGAAATCCGTCGGGCCTTCGCAGGCGTGTGACACGCTCCAGAACCCCCAGGATCGATCGTGCGTACCCTCCCTCCGTTCCCCGCGAGCCGGCCGCGCCGGCTGCGCCGTGATGCCTTCACCCGCGCCCTCGTGCGCGAAAACCGGCTGGCCCCGGAAGACTTCATCTACCCGGTGTTCGTGCTCGAAGGCACGAAGCAGGTCCAGGACGTGCCGAGCATGCCCGGCGTGCAGCGCATGAGCCAGGACATGCTGTTCGGCGTCGCCGAGCAGTGCGTCGAGCTGGGCATCCCGGTGCTGGCGCTGTTCCCGAACATCGACGCCTCGCTGAAGACGCCCGACGGCCGCGAAGCGACCAACCCCGACGGCCTGATCCCGCGCACCGTGCGCGCGCTGAAGGACCGTTTCCCCGAGCTCGGCGTGATGACCGACGTCGCGCTGGACCCGTACACCAGCCACGGCCAGGACGGCCTGCTCGACGAGACCGGCTACATCCTCAACGACGCCACCGTCGAGGTGCTGACCGCGCAGGCGCTGACGCACGCCGCCGCCGGCGTCGACATCGTCGCGCCCAGCGACATGATGGACGGGCGCATCGGCGCGATCCGCAACGCGCTGGAGGCCGGCGGCCACATCCACACGCGCATCATGGCCTACAGCGCCAAGTACGCGAGCGCCTTCTACGGCCCGTTCCGCGACGCCGTCGGCACCCGCGGCACGCTGGGCAAGAGCGACAAGAAGGTCTACCAGATGGACCCGGGCAACTCCGACGAGGCCCTGCGCGAAGTGGCGCTGGACATCGCCGAGGGCGCCGACATGGTGATGGTCAAGCCCGGCCTGCCGTACCTGGACATCGTGCGCCGCGTGAAGGACGAGTTCGGCATGCCGACCTTCGCCTACCAGGTCAGCGGCGAGTACGCGATGATCAAGGCCGCCGCGGCCAACGGCTGGCTGGACCACGACGCCGTGATGATGGAAGCGCTGCTGGCCTTCAAGCGCGCCGGTGCCGACGGCATCCTGACCTACTTCGCGCTCGACGCCGCGCGTCTGCTGCGCCAGCGCTGATCCCGCCCGCATGCGGGTCTTCCACGTCGGCGCGCCGGGTTTGCGCGAACTTGGCGCGCTGCCGGACGCGCTGCCGGCCGAGGGCTTCCTCTGGATCGGCAGCGCGCGCCGCGTCTTCGAACTGCGGCAAGGCGAGTTGCAGGCGGCGCTGCAGCGCTGGAGCCTCGGCGCGCTCGTCGACCTGCACGTCTCGGACCTGCTGAACAACCAGCTGCCGAGCCACTACGACTACACCTCCTGGTACGACCTGCTGGTCTTCCGCCGCCTCGCGGCGGCGGCCGGCAGCCAGGACCTGTTCGTCGACGACGAACACGGCACGATGGCCAGCGCCGAACGTGCGCTGCGTGCGATCGACACCAGCCCGGTCGGTTTCGCCGTCTTCGATCGCGTGCTCGTCACCGTGCACCCGACCGACTGCGCCGTGCACGAGCACTTCGCGGCGCGCCTGGCCGGTGCCGGCGCGCGGCTGCCGGCCAGCCCGCCGGACCTGATGCTGCGCATGGTCAACCACATGGTCGACAGCTACCTGGACCTGCGCCGGCTGCTGACGCGCCAGCTCGGCTACCTGCAGCAGCGCCTGCTCGACCCGAAGAGCCGCTTCGGCGACTGGAGCGTGCTGCTGCAGTCGCGCACCGCGCTGCACGCGCTGGAGGACACCTGCGAGGACCAGCGCAGCGCGATGCAGGAGTGGATCGACGCGCTCGACGAATGGCCCGAGCCCGCCGAAGCCGCGGCCCAGCGTGAGCGCGAGCTGCTGCGCGTGCGTTCGCGCGACGTGCTCGAACACGTCGAGCGCGTGCTGTCGCACGTGCGCCGGCTCGAGCACTCGGCCGAGACGGCGGTGCAGATGCACTTCTCGGCGGTGGCGCACCGCACCAACGACATCATGCGCACGCTGACGGTGCTGACCGCCGTCTTCATGCCGCTGAACCTGATTACCGGCTTCTTCGGCATGAACTTCGACTTCCTGCCGCTGGTGCATTCGAGCAGCGGCATCTGGGTCGCGATCTGGCTGATGCTGGCCGTCGGCATCGGGCTGGCGGTGTTCTTCTGGCGCAAGCGCTATCTCGGCGAAGAGCGCCGCTGAACCTGTCCTGCCGATGACGCGTCCGACCCGCCGCCAGCTGGCGGTCCTGCTGCTGCTGCTGACCCTGATCTGGGGCCTGAACTGGCCGGTGATGAAACTCGGCGTCAGCGGCTTCCCGCCGCTGTCCTTCCGCGCCGTGTCGATGCTCGCCGGCCTGCCGCTGTTCGGCCTGGCGCTGCTGGCGCTGCGCGTGCCGCTGGCCCTGCCGCGTGCGCACTGGGGCGAGCTGCTGCGGCTGACGGTGTCCAACATGCTGGTCTGGCACGTCGTCGTGATCCTCGCGATCCCGTCGCTGAGCTCGGGCCGCGCGGCGATCCTCGGCTACTCGATGCCGGTGTTCGCGGCGCTGTGGGGCCGCTGGCTGTTCGGCGACCGGCTGGGCTGGCGCCAGCTCGCGGGCGTCGTGGCTGCCGGGCTGGGCGTGGTGCTGCTGCTGGCACACGAGGCCGGGCGCCTGGCCGGCGCGCCCTGGGCCGCGGCGGCGATGCTGCTGGCCGCGGCGACCTGGGCCTACGGCACGCACCGCCTGCGGCGCAGCACGATCCCGGTGCCGCTGCTCGCGGTGGCGTTCTGGATGACGGCGGTGACGACCGCCGTGATGTGCGTGCTGGCGCTGGCTTTCGAGTCCCAGCGCTGGACCCTGCCGTCGGCGCCGGTGGCCTGGGCCATCGCCTACAACGCCATCGGCGTGTTCTGCTTCGCGCAGGCGGCCTGGTTCTACCTGGCGCGCACGCTGCCGCCGGTGGCCAGCTCGATCAGCGTGATGATGATCCCGGTGCTCGGCACCTTCTCCGGCGCGCTGGCGCTCGGCGAGACGCTGCACTGGCAGGACTTCGCGGCGATGCTGCTCATCGTCGCGGCGATCGCCTCGGTGCTGGTGCGGCCGAAAGCCGGCTGATCAGCCCCGCGCGTAGGGGTCGGCGAAGCCCAGCGCCGCGAGCAGCTCGGTCTCGCGCGCTTCCATCGCCTCGGCCTCGCCGTCGTCCTCGTGGTCCCAGCCCTGCGCGTGCAGCGTGCCGTGCACCAGCAGGTGGGCGTAATGCGCCTCCAGCGTCACGCCTTGCTCGGCGGCCTCGCGTTCGACGACCGGCGCACAGAGGACCAGGTCGGCGACGACCTCGGGCTCGTGCTCGTAGTCGAAGGTCAGCACGTTGGTCGCGTAGTCCTTGCCGCGGTACTCGCGGTTGAGCGTGCGGCCTTCGTCCTCGTCGACGATGCGCACCGCGATGCGGCCGTTGGATTCGAGCGCCGTGCGCACGAAGCGCGCGACGCGGTGGCGCGCCAGCGCGCCGCGGTGGCGGGCGTCGGCGAACTGCAGCGACAGTTGGAGTTCAGGCTTCACGCGGCTCCCGGGCGGCGTCGTAGGCCTCGACGATGCGCGCCACCAGCGGGTGGCGCACGACGTCGGCGGCGGTGAAATCGGTGAACGCGATGCCCGGCACGCGCTTGAGGATGTGCCGGGCCTCGACGAGGCCGCTGGCCATGCCCTTGGGCAGGTCGACCTGGCTGACGTCGCCGGTGACGACGCACTTGCTGCCGAAGCCGATGCGCGTGAGGAACATCTTCATCTGCTCGCGCGTGGTGTTCTGCGCCTCGTCGAGGATCACGAACGCGTGGTTCAGCGTGCGCCCGCGCATGAAGGCCAGCGGCGCGATCTCGATCAGCCCGCGCTCGAAGGCCTTGGCGACGCGGTCGAAGCCCATCAGGTCGTAGAGCGCGTCGTACAGCGGGCGCAGGTAGGGGTCGACCTTCTGCGCCAGGTCGCCGGGCAGGAAACCCAGGCGCTCGCCGGCCTCGACCGCGGGCCGGGTCAGCACGATGCGCTGCACGCCGTGGCGCTCCAGCGCGTCGACGGCGCAGGCGACGGCGAGAAAGGTCTTGCCGGTGCCGGCCGGGCCGATGCCGAACGTGATGTCGTGCGCCAGGATCTGGCGCAGGTACTGCACCTGGTTGGGCGTGCGGCCGACGAGGTCGGCGTGGCGCGTGTGCAGCACGATGCGCTCGGCGCTGCCTTCGGCCGGCGTGCCGGGCGCAGGCAGCGGCATCGCACCGGCTTCGGCCAGCGCGAGCTGCAGCCGGCGATCGCCGATCGGCGCGTCGGCCTGCTCGTACAGCCGGTCGAGCAGCGCGACGGCGCGTTCGACCGCGGCGCGTGCGCCGTCGATGCGGAAGCTGTCGTCGCGGCGTGCGAGCGTGACGCCGAGGCCGGCTTCGATGGCACGCAGGTGCGCGTCGAGCGGGCCGCAGAGGTGGGCGAGCCGACGGTGGTCGGCCGGGGCGAGCGTGTGGCGGCGGATCAAGCGGCGAGGATGCGGGGGGACGGCGGGGAGTGCCATTGTCGCAGCGCCGCCGGGCAAGCGGCATGCCTCAGAATCGGTCGACATGTCGTTGTACGCCGTCCTGCTCCGCCGCCTGTCGTCGCTGCCGACCCTGCTGCTGCTCGCCCTGCTGGCACTGCCGGCGCTGCCGGCGGCGGCGCAGACGCTGCGCATCACCTCGGCGCTGGCGGCGCCGGGCGACACGCCCGGCTTCCCCGCCGATGCGGCGGCCAGGCCGGTCAGCCTGCCCGACGACTGGTCGCGCTCGCGGCCGGGCGCCAGCGGGCCGGTCTGGTACCGGGTGGGCTTTCGCGCGCCGGAGCGCCCGGGCGACGAGCTGAGCGCGCTGTACATCGAACGCGCCTGCACCAACCTCGAGGTCTACCTCAACGGCCAGCTCGTCTTCAGCGGCGGGCGCATGCGCGAGCCGCTGACCAACAACTGCGGCCAGCCGCAGCTGGTGACGCTGCCCTCGGCGCTGATCGCGCCGGAACTGAACACGCTGGACATCAAGGTCGCCGGCCAGCCGCTGGCGCGCGTGGGCTCGCGCTGGCGCGCCGGCGGGCTGTCGGCGCTGGAGCTCGGCCCGCAGTCGCAGCTGCTGCACCGGCAGGCGCGCCAGCACACCTTCGCCGTCGCGCTGCCGCAGGCGCTGTCGGCGACGCTGCTGCTGATGGGCAGCTTCATGTTCGTGCTCGGCACGATCAACCGGCGCGAGTCGCACCTGGCCTGCTTCGGCGCGCTGTCGGTGCTGTGGTCGGCGCTGGAGGCCAGGCTGTGGCTGCGCACGGTGCCGGTGGACCCCGCGGTCGCCGAGTTCCTGCTGTGCTCGCTGCTGGCCTTCATCACGCTGGCGGCGGTGCAGTTCCTGCTGCGCTACGCCCAGCACCGCAGCCGCGTCGCCGACCGCCTGCTGCCGCTGCAGTGCGCGGCGATGCCGGCCTCGCTGGTGCTGGCCGGCCCCACGCAGCTGCACGCGCTGACGATGCTGTGGTCGCTGGTGCTGGGGCTGCAGGTCGGCGCCGCGGCGATCTACTACCTCCGTGCGCAATGGCGCGCGCACTCGCGCTCGTCGTGGGTGATGGCGGCGACGCTGGGCACGCTGGCGCTGGCCGGGCTGGTGGAGTTCGTCTCGCAGCAGCTCGGTGGCAGCCCGATGCCGGCGCAGGCGGCCCGCCTGGTGGCGCCGCTGATGTTCGTCGTCGTCGGCCTGCGCCTGGTGCAGCAGCACGGGCGTGCGCTGCAGGAAGCCGAACTCGGCCGCGCCCACCTGGAGGAACGCGTGCGCGAAGCCACCGCCGAGATCGAGCGCAACTTCCGCCAGCTCGCCGAACTGCGTGTCGAGCAGATCACCGAACGCGAGCGCAAGCGCATCGCCGCCGACCTGCACGACGACCTCGGCGCCAAGCTGCTGACCATCGTGCACACCAGCGACGACCAGCGCATCTCGACACTGGCGCGCGAGGCGCTGGAGGAGATGCGGCTGTCGGTGCGTGGCCTGACCGGGCGCGCGGTGCGCATCGCCGACGCGCTGGGCGACTGGCGCGCCGAGGTCGTCAACCGGCTCGCGCAGGCCGGCATCCAGGCCGAGTGGGAGGCGCCCGAGGACCTGACGCAGATGCTGTCGGCGCGCGCCTTCGTGCAGACCACGCGCATCCTGCGCGAGGCCACCAGCAACATCATCAAGCACAGCGGCGGCTCGCACGCCTCGGTGACCTGCACGGTGGCCGACGGCGACTTCAAGCTCGTCGTCCAGGACGACGGCGACGGCATCAAGATCGAGAACGACGGCCGGCTGGACCGCGGCCACGGCATGGCGACGATGAAGAACCGCGCCAAGCAGCTGCAGGGCCAGTGCCTGGTCGAATCCTCGCCCGGGCGGGGGACCGTGATACGGCTCACGATCCCGCTGGACCGCGCGCTCGAGGCCGCCCCCTAGCCCGTCCCACGGCACCCGGCTGCTGTTAGCATAAGTTTTCGGCCCGAACGAGCCCGATTCCATGAAGAACGTCCTGCTGCTCGAAGACCTGCCCGAGATCCGCGCGTGGATGCGCAAGCTGGTGCTCCAGGTCTTCCCGACCGCCCAGATCTCCGAGAGCGCCCGTGTCCAGGACGCGATCTCGCTGGCTGCGGCCGTCAAGTTCGAACTCGCGCTGATCGACCTGGGCCTGCCCGACGGCAGCGGCGTCGACGTCGTCACCAAGCTGCGCGACGTGCAGCCCGACGCGCAGTCGGTGGTCGTCACGATCCACGACGACGACGAGCACCTGTTCCCGGCGCTGCAGGCCGGGGCCTTCGGCTACATCCTGAAGGAGCAGCCGCGCGAGCTGATCGTCGAGCAGCTGCAGCGCATCAGCCAGGGCGAGCCGCCGCTGTCGCCGTCGATCGCGCGGCGCATGATGGCCCACTTCACGCAGAAGGCGAAGCCGCAGACCTCGCTGCTGCCGCACGTGCAGCTGACCGACCGCGAGAGCGAAGTCCTGCTGCGCGTGGCCAAGGGCTACACGCTGCCCGAGATCGGCGTGCAGCTGGGCCTGTCGCGCCACACGATCGCCGACTACGTCAAGCAGATCTACCGCAAGCTCAACGTGAGCTCGCGCGCCGAGGCCGCGCTGGAGGCGCAGCGCCTGGGCCTGTTCCGCTGAGCGCCGCAGGCCGGGCCCGCGGCCCGGCGCGGCGACAATCACGGCCATGATCGGACGACTCTCCGGCACGCTGGCCGAAAAGACCCCCCCGCAGCTGCTCGTCGACGTCGGCGGCGTCGGCTACGAGGTCGACGTGCCGATGAGCACGTTCTACAACCTGCCCGCGCTCGGCGAGCGTGTCGTGCTGCTGACCGAGTTCGTCGTGCGCGAGGACGCGCAGCAGCTCTTCGGCTTCCTCACCGCGAGCGAACGCGCGACCTTCCGGCTGCTGGTCAAGATCAGCGGCGTCGGCCCGCGCATGGCGCTGGCGCTGTTGTCGGGGCTGTCGGTGGCCGAGCTGTCGCAGGCCGTCGCCGCGCAGGACGGCGCACGGCTGGTCAAGGTGCCGGGCATCGGCAAGAAGACCGCCGAGCGCGTGCTGCTGGAACTCAAAGGCAAGCTCGCCCCCGACCTGGGCCTGCCGGCGGCCGCCGGCGGCGCCGGCGACGCGCAGGCCGACATCGTGCAGGCGCTGATGGCGCTGGGCTACAACGAGCGCGAGGCGCAGGCCGCGGCCAAGGCGCTGCCGAAGGACGTGGGCGTCAGCGAAGGCATCAAGCTGGCGCTCAAGGCACTGAACCGCTGATGATCGCGAGGGCCGAACCCTCGCGCGTCAGTCGCTTCAGTGCCCCGAGTGCTTCATCGCCGGCATCGCGGCGTTCATCGCCTTCACCGGCACCTGCAGCTCGACGCTCTCGCGCTTCTTGTCGGCGCCTTCGAAGACCAGCGTCACCGGCACCGTCGAGCCCGCTTCCAGCGGCTGCTTCAGGTCCATCAGCATCACGTGGTAGCCGCCGGGCTTGAGCTCGACGGTCTGGCCGGCCGGCAGCGCCAGGCCGTTGGCCAGCGCGCGCATCTTCATCACGTTGCCTTCCATCGCCATCTCGTGCACCTCGACGACGCCGGCCACCGGCGACGAGGCGCCGACCAGGCGGCCGCCCTGGGCCGAGCTGATCTGGGCGAACAGGCCGGTCGCCTTCTGCTGGGCGACGGTGCCGCGGATCCAGGCCTCCTTGACGGTGGTCTGGGCCGAGGCGGCGGCCGCGGCCAGGCTCATCAGCGCGCCGATCACGGCGGCGGTGCTACGGTTCATCGCGAAACACTCCTTGGGTCGTCGCCGGCGGCCGACACGGGCGCCGGGTCGGGCAGTCTAGCTCGCCATAATCGCGCCCCATGGCGATCAAGACCGACGACTTCGGCAGCTCCCCGGCCCCGCGCGTGGTCAGCGCCGCGCCCGCTTCGCCCAACGAGGAGGCGATCGAACGTGCGCTGCGGCCCAAGCTGCTGGACGAGTATGTCGGCCAGGCGCGCGCGCGCGAGCAGTTGGAGATCTTCATCCACGCCGCACGCGGGCGCGCCGAGGCGCTGGACCACGTGCTGCTGTTCGGCCCGCCGGGGCTGGGCAAGACGACGCTGGCGCACATCGTCGCCGCCGAACTCGGCGTCAACCTGCGCCAGACCTCGGGCCCGGTGCTGGAGAAGCCGCGCGACCTGGCGGCGATCCTGACCAATCTCGAGAAGAACGACGTGCTGTTCATCGACGAGATCCACCGCCTGTCGCCGGTCGTCGAGGAGATCCTCTACCCGGCGCTGGAGGACTACCAGATCGACATCATGATCGGCGACGGCCCGGCGGCGCGTTCGATCAAGCTCGACCTGCAGCCCTTCACGCTGGTCGGCGCCACGACGCGCGCCGGCATGCTGACCAACCCGCTGCGCGACCGTTTCGGCATCGTCGCCCGGCTGGAGTTCTACAGCGCCGACGAGCTGACGCGCATCGTCACGCGTTCGGCCGGGCTGCTGGGCGTGCCGGTGGACGCCGCCGGCGCGCTGGAGGTGGCGCGGCGCTCGCGCGGCACGCCGCGCATCGCCAACCGGCTGCTGCGCCGCGTGCGCGACTACGCCCAGGTCAAGGGCGACGGCCGCATCGACAACGCGATCGCCGACAAGGCGCTGGCGCTGCTGGACGTCGACCCGCTGGGTTTCGACGTCATGGACCGCAAGCTGCTGGAGGCGGTGATCCACCGCTTCGACGGCGGCCCGGTCGGCCTGGACAACGTCGCCGCGGCGATCGGCGAGGAGTCCGGAACGATCGAGGACGTCATCGAGCCCTACCTGATCCAGCAGGGCTACCTGCAGCGCACGCCGCGCGGCCGGATCGCGACGCTCGCGGCCTACCGCCACCTGGGCCTGACGCCGCCGCAGCGCGCCGGGGGCGATTTGTTCGGGAGCAACTGAAACGCCGAGTTCGCCGGGGGGCGTGAATCGCGTCACGGCCCGCACGCCGACTTAACAGTCGGTTACGCCTCGCCCGGCATACTTCCTCAAGCCGCATCGCGCCCGGCCGATGTCCCGTAGGAGCGGATGGCCCGGTCGCACGGGAGGTCCGCAGCGCGCTGGCCGACGCCGCCCGATGCCGATCCGACCGAGACCCCGATGACGCTCCGTTCACGCCCCGCCTCGCCCGCCGGCTTCACGCTGATCGAACTGATGATCGCGCTCGCCGTGCTGGCGATCCTGATGGCCGTCGCCCTGCCGTCCTACAACAGCTACATCCGGCGCTCGAAGATCCCCGTCGGCCTGGACGCGCTGTCGGCCTTCGCCACCCGCATGGAGCAGCGCTACCAGGACGTCGGCAACTACGGCAGCGGCGACGCCTGCGCGCTGTCGGTGCCCAGCGGCGTCGCCAACTTCACGCTCGAGTGCGAACTCACCGACGACGGCCAGGGTTTCACCGCCACGGCCACCGGCAGCGGGACCGTGGAGGACTTCAGCTTCACGATCGACGCCAGCGGCGCGCGCACGACGACCTACAAGAGCAGCACCCTGAACTGCTGGAGCACCAAGGGCACGGTATGCGACACCTGAGGCAGCGCGGGCTGACGCTGATCGAGCTGATGGTCGCGCTGGCCATCGGCGTGTTGCTGATGTTCGCGGCCGCGCCGCAGTTCGCCGAGTTCGTCTCGAACTCGCGCCTGCGCGAGGCCGGCAACGTGCTCTACACGCAGGCGCTGTACGCCCAGAGCGAGGCGCTCAAGCGCAACGGCACGGTGCGCCTGGCCATCGACGGCGCGACCGTGACGGTGAGCGACGTCACCGCCGACGAGACGCTGCGCACGGTGGAGCTGGCCGGCGGCGCCGCCGCGGCCGAGGCCCAGACGATCGACTTCAACGGCCGCGGGATGATCTCCGCGGACACGGCGATCGACCTCTCGCTGCCCGATCAGACCTGCTCGGGCGAGCTGCGCTGCCCCGGCCTGCGCGTCGAGGGCGGCGGTGCGATCCGCCTGTGCGGCGACCACACCGGGACCTGCTGATGCCTGCGCGCAGCCGTCGCCGTCGCCAGGCCGGTTTCGGCCTCTTCGACGCCCTCGTCGCGCTGGCGATCCTGTCGATCGGCCTGCTCGGCCTGACGCGGCTGCAGGCACGCTCGCTCAGCTACGGCACCGAGGCCGACCAGCGCGTGCGCGCGGTGCAGCTCGGCAGCGAGCTGCTGGGCACGGCGATGATCGATGCGACCAATGTCCAGTGCTACAAGCTGCCGACGCCGGGCAGCTGCACCAGCGGCAGCGCCAGCGAGTACGTCGAGGACTTCGTCGACCGCGTCGCCCAGACGCTGCCCGACGGCGAGGTGACGGTGAGCTACGACAGCACCACGCGCCGCATGACGCTGGTCATCACCTGGACCGGCAAGGGCAGCCGCGAGGACGGCGCCGAGACCGAGGACGGCGAGGACGAGCGCACACGCCGCATGGAGGCCAGCACCTATGTCTGAGCCGCGCCGCCGCGCCCGGCCACGCACGCAGCGCGGCCTGTCGATCGTCGAGCTGATGGTCGGCATGGTGATCGCGCTGATCATCAGTCTGGCCGCGGCCGGCAGCGCGCGCACCTTCAGCGCCTCGCAGCGCCAGGGCATGGGCTCGGGCGGCGTCGCCGTCAACCTGACGACGACGATGGCGGCGATCAAGGACGACGCCTCGTCTGCGGGGCTGGGTTTCTTCGGCACCCGCGACGACGAGGACAACTCGCTGTTCTCCTGCCACAAGCTGAACCTGTCGTACGACACGACGCTGCACTTCGACGGCGCCGAGTTCTCGCCGCTGCAGATCAGCACCGACGACGGCAACCAGCAGCTGGACATCGTCTTCGCCAGCAGCATCGACGGCGGCGCCGACGTGCTGCTGTCGGGCACCGCGGACGCGACGGGCGCGATGACGCAGTCGCTGCTGCCGGTGGCCGCGGGCCAGCTGGTGATGCTGATCCCGGGCACCGCGGCCGCGGGCAGCGAGCCCTGCCTGGTGCGCGGCGTCACCAGCGTCACCGCCGCCACCGACGACACGCCGCAGACGCTCGCCTTCGCCAACACGAACGTCTACAACAAGGCCGCGTTCACCAACACGCCGGCGTTCAACGAGACCTCCAAGGACCGCGTCATCGCCCTGGGTTCGCTGAACTGGCGCCGCTACCGCCTGGACGGCACGACGCTGCTGTACGAGCAGCCGCTGCTGGGCACCTCCTCGACGCTGCTGCGCAACGTCATGGCCCTGCGCGCCCAGTACGGCGTGGCCAGCGACGCCAACAGCAACGACCTGCAATGGCAGGAGGCCACCGACGCGCTGGAGACGGTCTCGGGCGCCGAGGTCAACCTGATCCGTGCGGTGCGCATCGGCGTCGTCGTGCGCAACGCGCTGCCCCAGCGTCCGGGCGCCGGGGGCGCGTGCGAAGCCTCGCCGTCCAAGCCGCGCGACCCGTTCGACCCCGACACCGAGATCGAGCCCGACGTCGCCGACTGGCAGTGCTACCACTACCGCAGCGCGACCATCGTCGTGCCGCTGCGCAACTTCGTCTGGTGAAGCCGACATGCTGAAGCTGCGCCGCCTGAAGCGCCGCGCCGAACGCGGCGTGACGATGCTCGTCGTGCTGATCCTGCTGACGGTGATGCTGCTCGGCGGCCTGGCGCTGGCGCGCATGACCGAAGCCGGCACGCTCGCCGGCGGCAACGTCGCCTTCCACGAGTCGGCGGTGCAGGCCAGCGAGATCGGCCTGAACACCGCGTTCGCACGCGTCAACGCGCTGACGAACGAGGAGATGAGCGCGACGAACTGGTACTCGCCGGTGCAGCTGGCCAAGGACGCCAACGGCGTGCCGACGGTCGAGTGGAGCGCGGCGCCGTCGATCACCGTCGGCGCGAACACCGTGCGCTACGTCGTCGAGCGCGCCTGCACGGCGGCCCACGTCGACTACCCGCTGCGCGAGTGCCTGGTCAAGCAGATCCCGCAACCCAAGAGCCGCGTCGCCGGGGCCGAGGAACTCGACCCGCCCAACTCCAAGCAGTTCCGCATCACCGTGCGCGTCGAAGGCCCCAAGGGCACGGTCGTCGTCGTGCAATCACTCGTGACCAAGGGCTGAACGATGAAGTCCGTGCTGCAGATCTCCGCTTCCGCCGCCGCGCTGGGCGTGCTGCTCGCCGTCACCACGGCGTCGGCCACCAACATCGCCGAGGTGCCGCTGAAGGCCTCGGTGCTGGCCAAGCCGAACGTCATCTGGGGCCTGGACGACTCGGGGTCGATGGACTTCGAGGTCATGCTCAAGACCAACGACGGCGCGTTCTGGTGGGACACCACCAACCAGACCGGCTACACGAGCGCCGGCCAGCCGATCTTCCACGACTCGGGCGCCTCCAGCACCCAGTACCGCAAGCTCACCTACCTGTTCCCCAACGGCTCGGCCGACGGCGAGCGCGAGCTGACGGACAGCACCAACGACCACTTCGCGATCATGCCCAGCGACGAGTTCGCCTGGCTGCGCTCGAAGGACTACAACCCGCTGTACTACGACCCGACGGTGACCTACAAGGCGTGGTCGCCGGCCTACATCTCGGGCGCGATCAAGGAGTACGACCCCGCCAGCACGACCGCGGCCAAGTCGCACCCGCAGTACACGTCGACGATGAACCTGACGACCAACGTCGCGATCCCGTCGTCGTTCGGGTCCACGCAGCTCAACAAGACCTTCATCGCGCTGAAGGGCATGAAGATCCCGGCCGGCGCGCGCTACTGCAACTACAGCTCGACGAGCGTCTGCAGTTCGCCCAGCACCGCGTCGAGCACGTTCACGGTGACCTCGTCGACGCCGCAGCGGGTCTGGATGGCCTACTACCCGGCCACCTACTACACCAAGCTCTCGACGACGACCTGCCCGTCCGGCGCGACCTGCGTCACCGCACCCGACGGCGCCAAGCTGCGGCGCTACGAGATCAAGTCTGCCAACTACGCGACCACGGCCGACTACGACGCCGCGATCCAGAACTTCGCCAACTGGTTCCAGTACTACCGCAAGCGCAAGCTGATGCTCAGCGCCTCGATCGGCCAGGTGCTGGAGAACCTGACCGGCCTGCGCATGGACGTCGTGAAGTTCAACAACCAGGCGAACGTCACGATGTACGACATCGACTCGACGACCGCCTCGGAGAACGGCCGCCGCGTCGCCGGGATCTTCTACACCAACCCCTCCAGCGGCGGCACGCCGACGCGCGAGACGCTGAAGTACATCGGCGGCCAGTTCACCGGCAACAGCCGCGTCATCGAGTACGCCTGCCAGCGCAACAACGCCTTCATCGTCACCGACGGCTTCGCCTACGCCAACAGCGTGACGCCGCCGGACTACGACCAGGGCACCTACGGCACCGGTGCGCCCTACCAGACGATCTACGACAACACGCTCGCAGACCTGGCGCTCGCCTACTACACGATCAACCTCAAAGACAGCCTGGCCACCGGCAAGGTGCCGGCGACCGATGCCGACCCCAACACCAACCTGCATCTGAACACCTACGCGCTGACGCTCGGCGCCAAGGGCACGCTCTACGTCGACGAGAACACCGCGGTGCCGACCTCGGCCTCGGCCTGGCCGAACCCGAGTTCCGACCGCAGCCCGACCGCGGTCGACGATCTCTGGCACGCGACGATCAACGGCCGCGGCAAGATGTACGCCGCGTCGACACCCGCCGAGACCGCCGAACGCATCCAGCTGGCGATGAACGACATGCTCGACGCGAACGGCGCGCAGAGCGGGGTGGCCGTGAGCACCGTCAACCTCACGCGCGGCGACGGCTACGCCTACATGGCGACCTACAACCCCGCAGGCTGGTCGGGCGACCTGACGGCCAACCGGATCGACTCGGCGAGCGCCGAGATCTCGACCACACCGGCGTGGTCGGCGGACGAACAGCTGCGCGAGCGCAACCTGACGACCAAGCCGCGCGAGATCGCCACGCTGGGCAGCAGCGGCGGCGTGGCGTTCACGGCCACCAACGTCGGCGACACGGTCAATCCGAGCAGCGCCTACGGCAGCTCGTCGGAGCTCTTCGCCTACCTGCGCGGCAGCCGCTCGCTGGAAGGCACGACCTACCGCACGCGCACCAGCCTGCTGGGCGCCGTGATCAACGCCGAGCCGGTCATCGCCCGCGCCGACGACGTCGTCTACCTCGCCTCGGGCGAAGGCATGCTGCACGCCTTCGACATCGCCAAGACGACGAACGACGACGGCACGGTCAGCTTCGACGGCGACGAGCTCTGGGCCTTCGTGCCCGGCGCAGTGCTCGCCGACATCGGCCAGACCGCCAAACGCGCCTACACCTTCAAGACCCAGCTCGACGGCACGCCGGTGATCGGCAAGGTCGGGACGTCCAGCCGCCTGCTCGTCGCCGGCATGGGTGCCGCGGGCCGGGCCTACTACGCGCTGGACGTCAGCACGCCGCGCGACAACACCGAGGACAACGCGGGTTCGTGGGTGAAGTGGCAGTTCCCCGGCGCCGCCACCTCCAGCTACGCGAACAAGGTCGGCCAGACGCTGGGCCGGCCCGTCATCGCCAAGGTCGGCGAGAACTACCGCGTCATCGTCACCTCGGGCTACAACGCGGCGACCGACACCCGCGGCCGCCTGTTCGTGCTCGACGCCTCGGACGGCAGCGTCGTCAACGAGTACGTGACGACCGACAGCGCGCCGGCCAGCGACAGCGGGCTGACGCACGTCGCCGGCTACCTGGAGGACGACGGCACGGTGCGCTACGTCTACGGCGGCGACCTGCTGGGCAACCTCTGGCGCTTCGACCTGACGCTGCAGCCCTCCGACGCGAACGCGGTGCTCAAGGTCGCGGTGCTGAAGGACACGTCCGGCAACCTGCAGCCGGTGACCGCGGCACCCGAGCTGGTCGAGATCCAGAGCCAGCGCGTGATCCTCGTCGGCACCGGCCGCCTGCTGGCCGTCAGCGACTTCGGCAGCGACCTCACCCAGACCTTCTACGCCATCGCCGACGGCAGCACGCTGGGCAGCACCGGCAGCACCGGCGCCCGCGCCTCGCTGGTCAAACGTGTCTACACGCGCAACAGCGAAACCGGCGACGGCGCGATCACCGACGACGACGGCGACGCTTCGGACGACGAGGACTTCGACTCGGTGTCCTGGACGACGCAGCGCGGCTGGTACATGGACCTGCCGGCCGGCGAGCAGGCCAACACCAGCCCCTCGCTGGCCTACGGCGCGATCGCGTTCACGACCAACGTCGCCGGCAAGACCGACTGCACGGCCTCGTCCTGGCTCTACATCCTCGATTTCGCGACCGGCTCGCGTTACGAGAACTCCGAGCTCGTCTCGAGCGAGATCTCCTCGACCGCCAACTCCTCGGGCGTGAACGCCGTCGTCACCCCCGACGGCAAGGTACGCGGCCTGCTGCAGACCACCGACGGCACGCCGCAGACCAAGGATCTGGCGCTCAAGCCGACGATCCCGGCGGCCAAGAACTCCTGGCGCGAGGTGCGCAGCGAGTGAGCGCCGCGGCGGCGCCCGGCCCGATCAGGCCGAGGCGTCGTCGAGGCCGCCTTCGAGGTGGCCGGCGTCGTTCCAGCCGACCAGCACCAGCGCGCCGTCGGCGTGCAGCAGGCGGTTGATGCTGGCGTTGCCCAGCGTCCAGGTGCGCGGCGCGTCCAGCGCGATGCGCGTGGCGGCGCGGTACAGGCAGTCGAGCACGCCGCCGTGCGCGACCAGGGCCACCGTCTGGCCCGGATGGCGCGCCGCCAGCGCCAGCACGGTGGGCACGACGCGGCCGTAGAAATCGGCCAGACGTTCGCCGCCCTCCGGGCCCCAGTCGGGGTCGCGGCGGCGCCAGCGCAGCGTCTGCTCGGGCCAGCGCTGCTCGAGCTCCGGGAAGGACTGGCCCTCGAAATGGCCGAAGGCGCGCTCGCGCAGTCCCGTATCGAACCGCACCTGAAGGCCGGCGACGGCGCCGATGGCCGCCGCGGTGTCGGCGGCGCGCGACAGGTCGCTGCTGTAGATCGCCTCCAGCCCCGCGTCGGCGAGCGCGGTGGCGGCCCGTTCGGCCTGCCAGCGACCGACACGGTTCAGGCCGATGTCGAGCTGGCCCTGGATGCGCTGGCCGACGTTCCAGTCGGTCTCGCCGTGGCGCAGCACGACGAGGCGGGTGGCCTCGTTCATGCGCCGCCCCCGGCAGCGCGGCAGCGGCGCCTCACCGCACGAGGCGCCGGTTCAGCGTGTAGGTGCCCGAGAACGTCGCCTCGGCGCAGGCGTGCCCGGCGAGCGCACGCCGCACCTGCGGGCCGGTGAAGTCGCCCTCCAGCGGCAGGCGCTCGAGCACGACGGCGTAGAGCGTGAACACGTAGTGGTGCACCAGCGAGTCGTTGAACGGCGGGAACGGGCCGTCGTAGCCGTAGTACTTGCCCGCGAACCGGGCGTCGCCGGCGAACCAGGCGGTGTAGTCGTTGAGGCCCTGGCGGGCACCGTTGGGCCGGTCGGGGCCGGGCTTGCCGCGGGCGGTGAAGCCGCGGCTGTAGGCGCCTTCGGCGATCACCGCCGGGCGCGGCGGCAGGTCCACGAGCAGCCAGTGGAAGAAGTCCACCCGCTCCAGGTCGGCCGGCACCTCGCGATCGGGCTGGTTGACGTCGTCGCCACGGCTGGGCACGTCGAAATCGTGGCAGACCAGCACCAGCGAACGCGCCTCGGGTGGCACGTCGCTCCAGGCCAGGTGCGGGTTGAGGTTCTCGCCGAAGCCGACCTGGCCTGCCTCGTCGAGGCGCCCGGCGGCGTAACGCGCCGGGATGCGGTCGCCGTTGGTCCAGCTGTCGCTCCAGAGTTTCATCGTGTTCCCTCTCCATTCCGATGCCGCGGCCGCAGCCGCATGCCCGCCGGCTCCTGCGCCGGTCTCAGACTCCCCAGACGATCGGTTCCCCTGCCTCGTGGGCACGCCTGAGCATCTGGATCATCGGCCAGACGCGGCTGCGCAGCGACACCTGGCGCGCGACGCGTGCGGCCTCCCCGGGGTCCTCGCTGCCCGCCTCGCGGCGCGCCTCGTCGTCCTCGGCGGCCGCCTGCTCGAGCGCGGCGATGGCCGCGGCCATCGCCCCGACCTCGATGATGCCCTGGGGCGCCGGCTCGCGTCCGAGCAGGCGCAGCACGCGGTCGCCGTGCGGCCCGAGCATGATCAGGTCACCGGTGGCCTGGCTCTTGAACTTGTAGATCATCCGGCGGTGTCGATGGAGTGGCGGTTGAACGGGCAGGCCGATTGTGCTCCGCGCAGCGCGCCTTCGCCGAGTCGGCCCCCGGACGGTGTGGCCGGGACCGTGTGCAGCGCCAGCGTGCCCGCTTCGAAGCCCGGCGCGGCGTGCGCCCGTCAGCGCACGAGCCGGATGTGGCGGCCGCCGGCCGTCGGCATCGGCCGCGGCCGTGGCGGCGGCAGGTGGCGCTCGAAGGCCACGGCGTCCATCGCGGGCGCGTAGAGGAAGCCCTGGAAGCTCTCGCAGCCGAGCTCGGCGATGAAACGCCGCTGCGCCTCGTTCTCGACACCCTCGGCGACGACACGTTTGCCCAGCGCCTGCGCCAGCTGCGTGATCGCACGCACCAGGCCGACGTCGGTTTCGTCGTCGGGCAGGCCGGCGACGAAGCTGCGGTCGATCTTCAGCCGGCCCACGGGCACACGCTTGAGCGAACCCAGGCAGGAGTAGCCGGTGCCGAAGTCGTCGAGTGCCAGCTGCAGGCCCAGGCGGTCCAGCGCCTGAAGCCGCTCCAGCGCCTCGTCGGCCTTGTCGACGAGGATGGACTCGGTCAGCTCGAGCTCCAGCAGGTGCGCCGGCAGGCCGCTGACGGCCAGCACGTCGGCCACCTGGGAGACGAAGTCGGGCTGGCGGAACTGCAGCGCCGAGACGTTGATGGCCACCGTCAGCGAACGGCCCGCCTCGTGCCACAGCGCGGCCTGGCGCACCGCCTGCGACAGCACCCAGTTGCCCAGCGTGACGATGAAGCCGCTGTCCTCGGCCACCGGGATGAAGGCCGCCGGCGCGATCTCGCCGAGCTGCGGGTCGCGCCAGCGCAGCAGCGCCTCGGCGCCGCAGACGGCGCCGTCGCGCAGTCGGATCTGCGGCTGGTAGTGCAGGCGGAAGTGGCCGTCCCTCAGCGCCTCGCGCATCGCGTGCACCATGCGCACGTGCGAATGCGCGTCGCCGCCGGGCACCGGCGCGGCGAAGCGGTAGCCGGCGCGGCCGGCGGCCTTGGCGTTGCGCACCGCGGCCTCGGCCTGGCGCACCAGGTCGTCCAGCGCCTGGCCGTCCTGCGGGCACAGCGCGATGCCGATGCTGCAGCTCAGCGAGAACGGCGTGCCCTCGGCGTCGAAGGGCTGGGTGTTGACCGCGTTGAGCACGCGCAGCACGGCCTTCTGCGCGCTGGCGCGGTCGGCGTCCTGCAGGAGCACGGCGAAACTGTCGCCGCCGATGCGCGCCAGCACGTCCTGCGAGCGCAGCGCCGCGCCGATGCGCTCGCCCACCTCGCACAGCACGCGGTTGGCCACGCGCTGGCCGAAGCTGTCGTTGACGCGGCGGAAGTGGTCCAGGTCGACGACCAGCAGCGCGAACGGCTGCTGCTCGCGGCGCCAGCGCTGTGCGGCGTCGGACACCTTCTCGGCCAGCAGCGCGCGGTTGGGCAGGCGCGTCAGCGCATCGTGCGAGGACAGCGTCTCCGACAGCGCGCGCACCTTGACCAGCTCGGTCAGGTCGGAGAACGAGTAGACGCGGCCCTGCGGCCCGCTGCGCCCCCACAGCGGGCGCGTGACGCGCTGCACCGTCTGGCCTTCGACGAGCTCCAGGCGTTCGGACGAGGACAGCAGCGGCGCAGCGCGCAGCGAGGCCAGGCGGCGCTCGTAGGCCTCGGCGTCCAGCGAGCGCCGGCGCATCCAGTCGTGGATGCCGGCGCTGTCACGCGCCTCCAGCAGGCCCTCGGGCACGGCCCAGATCTGGCCGAAGCGGCGGTTGAAGGCGCGCACGCGGCCTTCGAGATCGGTGACGAGGATGCCGTCGCCGGTCGATTCGAGCGTCGCCTGCAGCTCGGCGACGACGGCCTCGCGTTCGTCCTCGGCGCGCTGCTCGGCGCTGCGGTCGCGCAGCGTCACCAGGGCGTGCGTCGGCACGCCGGCGGCGCCGCCGGGCAGCGGCTGCACGTGGCGCTCGACGTGCAGCGTGCCGCCCCCGGGCGTGCACAGCAGGCTGTCCGAACGCAGCGGCGCGTAGTGCCCGGTCGCGATCTCGCTCCAGTAGGCCTGGTCCTCGGGCGTGGCCAGCCACTGCGTGACGCGCCGGCCGACGAGCTCGGCACTGCGCAGCTCGAGCAGGCGCCCGGTCTCGGGATTGGCGGCAACGATCGTCTGCCCGGCAAGCTCGACGATCCAGCCCGCCATCGGCAGGCTGTCCAGCAGCGGCGCCCAGGCGGCGATCAGGTTCACGCCCCGATCTCCTCGTCCAGCGCCTCGACCTCGGCGCGGGTCGGGGCGGGTTCGAAGAAATAGGTCAGGCGATGGCGCGGCGCCAGGTACTCCAGCGCCTCGCGCGGCAGCTTGGACGAACTGAGGCTGCGGCGGATGCCGATGTCGGGCTCGGTCTCCAGGTCCAGGAACAGGGCCTCGTCGCGGCTGACCCGCGGGTCGTGCACCAGCAGCCGCGGCCGCAGCGGGCGCGAGGAGTTGACGCTGACGACGAGCGCGTAGCGTTCGTCCGACAGCTGCACCACCGAACCCGCCGGGTACACGCCCATCATCTTGATGAAGGCGTTGAGGATCGCCGGGTCGTACTTGCTGCGCGCCTGCGCGAACAGGATCGACAGCGCCTCGTGCGGCGTCAGCGCGCGCGCCAGCAGCGCCGGGTTGCAGAGGTTGTCGTAGCGGTTGACGAGCGCGACGATGCGCGAGCCGGTGGCCATGCGCTCGACGCTCAGGCGCATCGGGAAGCCCGAGCCGTCGGCGTGTTCATGGTGCTGGGCCAGCACCAGCAGCGCCGCCGGCGCCAGCGCCAGGCGGCGGCCCTGGGCGACACCGCGGGCGACGTGATCGCGGTAGGCGTTGAGCTCGGCGCTGGTGAAGCCGTCGTCCAGGTGGTGCAGGCGATCGGGGATGTCGATCTTGCCGACATCGTGCAGCAGCGCGCCGACGCCCAGGTCCAGCATCTCGTCGCGCGCCAGGCCGAAACTGCGGCCCAGCAGCAGCGAGATCACCGTGACGTTGAGCGCATGCGCGGTCGCACGGTCGCCGGCGCCGGTGCTCAGCAGCCGGATGCACATCTCGCCGTCGACCAGCATCTTGTCGAGCAGCGCGCCGGTCAGCGACTCGGTGGTGGTGCGCGCCTGCTCGGGGCGCTGCGGCACCGCGTCCATCGCTTCGCGCCAGGCACGGCCGGCCTCGATGTACTGGCGCTCGCACTGCTGCGCCGCGGCGCGCTGGGCGGCCAGCGCCTCGCGCCGCCGGCGCGCGGCACGCTGCTCGGGGGTCTCGAACGGCGCCTGCCCGGCGCCCGCTTCGGTGGCCACCGCCGCCGCGGCGGATTCGCCGTCCAGCGCGCTGCGCTCGGGCACCCAGCGCAGGCGCTGCAGCCCGAGCGAACGGATGGTCGCGATCTGTTCCGGGGAACTGATGCGAAAGCTCGACAGCGGAAACGGGTGCGACATCCACCCGAGATCGAGGTGGACGTACATCCCGATCCGCAGATCCTGAACGGCGATCGTGAGCGACATCGATGGAAGGTCCGGTTGCGCACACGCCGTGCACAGGCACGACGGGCGATCGACTCCATTTCGGCGCCGCGCGCGAAGACTTGAACCCTGATCGCGACCTCGCGTGACGCTCCGACGACGCAGGCCCAGGATTGCACGACAACGGCGCACGAATGCACCGGAGTTGCGCATTGCTGCCGCTACGACGCTCCGACGCCGTGCGCGCCCTGATTTATCACAATCCGGCATGACCTGAGCGGAGTCAAACTGACCGCCAGACCATCGGAGCGGGCCAGCCAAAAGCCGGCCTGTGGAGCCATGAGCGTTGTCGAGATCCTGAAAGCCCTGTTGCCCGACCTGGAATCGCAGCAGGAACGCGACGAACACTACCTCGCCGAGAGCGAGGACGACGCCGACCTCGAGCGGCGGCTGCACGAGATCGAGGAGCGCGGCCGCGACGTGCCGGCCCAGGCGATCGCGCTGGGCCTGTACGAACGCTGATCAGCCCAGCCAGGTCGCCAGCGCCGCCGCAAAGGCCGCCGGGTCGGTGATCCCGACGAAGGCGAGCCCCAAGACCGCACCACCCAGGTGCGCGTCGTGGTTGACGCGGCCGAAGTCCTGGCGCGAGGCCCAGATCGTGTACGCCAGATAGCCCAGCGCGAACAGCGGCGCGGGCAGCGGCACCGGCAACGGGAAGACGTAGAGCGAGCCGCTCGGGAAGTACAGGATCGAGGCGAACAGCACCGCCAGCACGGCGCCCGAGGCGCCGAGCGTGCGGTAGGCCGGATCCTGCCGGTGCTGCAGCCAGGTGCCGACGGCGCTGGCGACGATGCCCGCCGCGTACAGCGCGGCGAAGGCGCCGCTGCCGATGCGCCGCTCCAGCATGAACGCGAAAGCCCAGAAGGTGAACGCGTTGAACAGCAGGTGCGGCCAGTCGGCGTGCAGGAAGGCCGAGCTGACGACGGTGCCCCACTGGCCCCGGCGTGTCAGCCAGAACGGGCGCAACAGGCCACGTTCGAGCCAGTCCTCGCGCCAGCGCAGCGCCACCGCGCTGGCGACGACGATGACGAGCAGCAGCAGCGTCGCGACGGGAGCGCCGAACATCGTGCCGGCGCTCAATCCCAGGGTGCGTCGGCGGTGGACGTCGCGGCGGCCGGGGCGGCGGGCGCGACGGCGGGCACCGGCAGCGGCGCCGGCGCGGCGTCGCTGCGCTCCTGCCAGCCGCCCAGCGCCTCGGCCAGGTCGGCGATCAGCCCGGTCATCTCGCCGGTGACCAGCGCGACGTCGCCGTCGAAGTCGCGCCCTTCACGCTGCGCCTGGGCCTCGGCCTGCTCGAGCACGCCGTCGAGCAGCTTGATGCGCTTGATGGCCATCGACTCCGCGAGCACGAAGGACACCCGGCCCTGCCAGGTCAGCGCCAGCTGCGTCGGCAGCTTGCCGGCGCGGATGTGCTCGCCGATCTCGTCGAGCTCCAGCGTGTGGCGCGCGTAGCGCACCGCGGCCTTCTCGCTGTCGGGCTGCTTGAGTTCGCAGTCGCGGTCGATCGTGAAGCCGGCCGGCGCTTCCTTGTCGGCCAGCCAGGCGGCCATCGCGGTGGCCGGCGCGAGCTGGGTCTGCGCCAGCCCGAGGCGGAATCCCCCGCCCAGCAGCTCGACGAGGCGGGTGACGATGGCGTCGGCCTTCTTGGCGCCGGTGACGCCGAGCACGACAAGCCCGGCCTTGGGCGCGATCCAGACCATGGTCGCCGAACGCTTGGGGAAGGCGCGCGGCAGCAGCTCGCGCACGATCTCCTCCTTCAGCTCCTTGGCGCGTTTGCCCTTGGGGCGGCGGCCGGTCTCCTGCTCGACGGCGTCGAGCCGGCGTTCGAGCTCGTCCTTGACGACGCCGCCGGGCACGGCCTTGGTCTCGGCGCGCAGCTTCAGGATGATCTGGCCGCCGACACTCTCGGCCAGCGCGCCGTGGTTCTCGCCGCGCGGTTCGACGAAACCCGAGGACTCGGGATCGGTGGCGCCGCAGGGCAGGAAGCGGGCGCCGGCCAGACGGTCCTCGATCTCGGCGAGATCGGGCGCGTCCCAGTGTTCGATGCGGTAGACGAGGGCGTTCTTGAACATGCGGCGGGAAGTGGAGTCGGTCCCCGGCGGGCGGGGAAACGGTCGAATCTAGCAGGTCGGGCGACAGCGCCGCGCGCCGGCGGGTCACCCGGATAATCGGCCGGCGCCGCCGTGGCGCCCCGCCGTACGCTGAAGTGACGCCCGTCCCCGACCTCCCGCCGCCGCTGCCCGATCTCCAGGTTCCGATGCTCGACGCCGCCGTGCCGCGGCGCGGCCGTGCGCTGATGCTGCAGGGCACCGCGTCGGACGTCGGCAAGAGCCTGCTCGTCGCCGGCCTGTGCCGCGCCTACGCGCGCCGCGGCCTCGCCGTGCGCCCGTTCAAGGCGCAGAACATGAGCAACAACGCCGCCGTCAGCGCCGACTCCGACCTGCCGCCCAATGCCGACGGCAGCCTGCCGCGCGGCGAGATCGGCCGCGCCCAGGCGCTGCAGGCGCGCGCCTGCGGCGTGCCGCCGTCGATCCACCACAACCCGGTGCTGCTCAAACCCCAGTTCGGCGTCGGCTCGCAGGTGGTGCTGCGCGGCCGCGCGCTGGGCAACTGGCCGGCGCGCCACTATCACAAGCTCAAGCCGCTGCTGATGCCGGCGGTGATGGACAGCTACCGCCGCGTCGCCGCCGAGGCCGACCTGGTGATCGTCGAAGGCGCCGGCGCCGGCACCGAGGTCTACCTGCGCCACTGCGACATCACCAACATGCGCCTGGCCGAGGACGCCGACCTGCCGGTGGTGCTGGTCACCGACAACGACCGCGGCGGCGCCATCGCCGCCGTCGTCGGCACCCACGTGCTGCACACGCCCGAAGAGCGCGCGCGCATCGTCGGCTACGTCGTCAACAAGTTCCGCGGCCACTTCTCGCTCTACGAGCCGGCATGCCGCGTGATGAGCGAGCACACCGGCTGGCCGCTGCTGGGCGTCGTCGAATGGTTCGACGCCGCGACACGCCTGCCGGCCGAGGACGCGCTGGCGCTGGAGCGTGCGCTGCCCGGCGGCAGCGCCGGCGTGAAGATCGTCGTGCCGCAGCTCGGCCGCACCGCCAACTTCGACGACCTGGACCCGCTGGCCGCCGAGCCCGGCGTCGCCCTGCACTGGCTGCTGCCCGGCGAGGCGCTGCCGGCCGACACCGACCTCGTGCTGCTGCCCGGCTCCAAGACCACGCGCGCCGACCTCGAGACGCTGCACCGCGAAGGCTGGGCCACCGACATCCTGGCCCACGTGCGCCGCGGCGGGCGTGTCGTCGGCCTGTGCGCCGGCTTCCAGATGCTGGGCCGCGTCGTGCGCGACCCGGAGGGCCTGGAAGGCGCGCCGGGCGAGACACCCGGCCTGGGCCTGCTCGACGTCGAGACCGTCATCACGCACGACAAGCGCCTGGTCGAAATCGACCGCCAGGACCTGGCCAGCGGCTGCCGCGTGCGCGGCTACGAGATGCACATGGGCCGCACGGCCGGCCACGGCCTGGCGCGGCCCTGGCTGCGGCTGGACGACGGCGCCGGCGGCGCCACGGCCGAAGGCGCGGTCTCGGCCGACGGCCGCGTGATGGGCAGCTACGTGCACGGCCTGTTCGCCGCCGACGGTTTCCGTCGCCACTTCCTCGAACGCATCGGCGCCCAGCGCTCGGCGCTGGACTACGAGGCCCAGGTCGAGGCGACGCTGGACGCGCTGGCCGATCACGTCGAACGCGCGCTGGATCTGGACGCGCTGCTGGCGCTGGCGCGATGAACGCGCCGCTGCCGTTCAGCCCGGCGCCGGCCGCGCCGCGGCGCGCGCGCCGGCTGATGGTGCAGGGCACCGGCTCGGACGTCGGCAAAAGCCTGCTCGTCGCCGGGCTGGCGCGCGCCTACGCCCGCCGCGGCCTCGTGGTGCAGCCGTTCAAGGCGCAGAACATGAGCAACAACGCCGCGGTGGCCGGCGAGGCCGAAGGCGGCGGCAGCGGCGAGATCGGCCGCGCCCAGGCGCTGCAGGCGCGTGCCGCCGGCGTGCCGCGTTCGGTGCACCAGAACCCGGTGCTGCTCAAACCCGACAGCGACGTCGACGCCCAGGTCGTGCTGCGCGGGCGCGTGCTCGGGCGCTGGCCGGCGGCGGGCTACCAGCAGCTGAAACCCCGGCTGCTGCCGGCGGTGCTCGACAGCCTGGAGCGGCTGTCGCAGCAGGCCGACCTGGTGCTGATCGAAGGCGCCGGCTGCGGCGCCGAGGCTTATCTCAGGCCGCAGGACATCAGCAACATGGGCCTCGCCGAAGCCGCCGACCTGCCGGTGCTGCTGCTGGGCGACGAGTCGCGCGGCGGCGTCACCGCCGCGGCCATCGGCCACCACACGCTGTGGTCGGCGAGCGAACGGGCGCGTGTGGCCGGCGTGCTGGTCAACAAGTTCCGCGGCGACCCGGCGGTGTTCGCGCCGGCCGCGGCGCAGATCGAGGCCGCCACCGGCTGGCCGGTGCGTGGCCTGGTGCGCTGGTTCGACGGCGCCGCGCGGCTGCCGCAGGAGGATTCGCTGGCGCTGGACGCCGCGGCCCGCCGCCGAAGCGGCGGCGGTCTCGTCGTCGCCGTGCTGCGCACGCCGCGGCTGGCCAATGCCGACGACCTGGACCCGCTGGCCGCCGAACCCGGTGTCACGCTGCGCTGGGTGCAACCGGGCGAACCGATCCCGCGCGAGGCGCAGGTCGTCGTCATCGCCGGTTCCAAGTCGACACGCGCCGACCTCGCCTTCGTGCACGCCCAGGGCTGGACACACGACCTGCACGCCCACGTGCGCCACGGCGGCCGGGTGGTCGGCCTGTGCGCCGGCTTGCAGATGCTGGGCCACGCGGTGCACGACCCCGAGGGCCTGGAAGGCGAGCCCGGCTCGACGCCCGGGCTGGGCCTGCTCGACCTGGAGACGACGATCACGCCGGCCAAACGATTGCTCGACGTCGACACGCTGGACCGCGCCAGCGGCGAACGTGTGCGCGGCTACGAGATGCACATGGGCCGCAGCGTTGGCCCGGCGACCGCGCGCCCCTGGCTGCGGCTGGACGACGGCGCCGGCGGCGAACGTGCCGAAGGCGCGGTCTCGGCCGACGGGCACGTGGCCGGCAGCTACCTGCACGGCCTGTTCGCCGCCGACGGCTGGCGCCGGCACTGGCTGGCGGCGCTGGGCGTGGCCGGCGGCGTGGACTACGACGCCCGTGTCGAGGCCCTGCTCGACGCCTACGCCGCCCAGCTCGAGACCGACCTGGACCTGGACACGCTGCTGGCGCTGGCGCGCTGAGCCGGCCAGCACGAGCGATGCATCCTGGACACGAACTGATCCTCGGCGGCCAGCGCAGCGGCAAGACACGCCGCGCCGAGCGCCTGGCCGCCGCGTGGCTGCAGACGCCCGGCCACGAAGCCGTCGTCGTCGCCACCGCGACCGTCAGCGACGACGAGATGCGCGTGCGCATCGAACGCCACCGCGCCGACCGCGCCGCGACGCTGGCGAGCGCCGGCTGCATCGAGGAGCCGCGCGAGCTGGCAGCGGTCATCACCACGCAGTCGGCGCCGCATCGGCTGCTGGTCGTCGACTGCCTGACGCTGTGGCTGACGAACTCGCTGTGGCCGGCCATCGTCGGCCTGGACGCACCGGCGCTCGACGACGCCGGTTTCGATGCCGCCTGCGACGGCCTGTGCGCGGCCCTGCGCGCCGCGCCCGGCCCGGTGGTGCTGGTCAGCAACGAAACCGGCCTCGGCCCGGTGCCGGCCGACGCCGCGACACGGCGCTGGCTGGACGCGCAGGGGCGGCTGCACCAGGCCGTGGCCGCGGCCTGCGAGCGCGTGACGCTGGTCGTCGCCGGCCAGGCGCTGGCCGTCAAGGGCTGATCAGATCAGCGGCCGGCGGCGGTAGAACAGCAGCCCCGGCACCGCCAGGCCGACGGCGAGCGCGGCGATCACGTGCGCCGCGGCCAGGCCCGACTCGATCGCGCTGGCCAGCAGGTCGGGGCTGAAGCCGTGGCGCTGCATCTGCGCCACCGCCAGCAGCGCGGTGAACAGCTGCACGCCCGGGATCATCGGGATCATCGCCGCGACGGTGAAGGCCTTGGGGTGCGCACGCAGCCGCTGCGCGCCGTAGATCGCGAGCAGGCTGACGGTGGCGGCGGCGACCAGCGTCGCCCACTCCAGCGGCATGCCGGCGCCGGCCGGCCCGAGCGCGTGGCGCAGCCCGCGCCCGAGAGCACCGCCGGCGGCGCAGAACGCCAGCACCGGCGCCGGCACCGCGAACGACAGGCCGAAACCGACCGCCGCGGCCGCCGCCAGCAGCGCCTGGGCGACGAGATCGAGGACGAAGCCGCTCATCGCCAGCCCCAGACGTTCCAGACGCTGGTCGCCAGCAGGATGCCGCCGCAGGTCGCGGCCGACAGCATCGTCGCCACGGTCCAGCGCGTGATGCCGGTGGTCGCGTAACCCTTGACCATGTCCGACACGGCGTTGATCAGCGGGAAACCGGGCACCAGCATCAGCACGCTGGCGGCCATCGCGGTGCGCGGCTGCGCGCCGATGCCCAGCCGCAGGCCCCAGGCCCCAGGCCGCGACCGAGGTCGCGACGAAGGCGGTGACGAAGAAGTTCAGCAGCGGGTTGAAGTGCAGGCGTGCCAGGCGCAGGCGCACGACCATCGCCAGGCCGCTGGCCGCCAGCGCGACGAGGCAGCTGACGGCATCGGCACCGGCCAGGCGCGCGAACGCGGCACAGGCCACGCCGACGGCCAGCGCGACCAGCCAGGGCGCATAACGCAGCGGCTGCACGCCATGCAGGCGCTCGCGGTAGGCCGCGGCGTCGATGCGGCCGGCTTCGAAGTCCAGCACCGCACGCTGCACCTCGATGACCAGGTGCATGTTGATGCCGCGGTCCTCGCAGCGCTGGGCGACGGTGACGCCGCGGCCACCGGCCACCGTGGTCACGATGATCGCGCTGGCCATCAGCGCGACGTCCACCGAGTCGACGCCCAGCCGCGGCCCCAGCCGCCGCGCCATGCCTTCGGCGAGCGCACTCTCGGCGCCGTGCTGCATCAGCAGCACCGCGGTGTGGGCGCACAGACGCGTGAGTTCGTGCTGGGTGGGCTCGTCGACGACGAGTGCTGCGCCCTGGGCCGGGGCATCCGGCGGCGCGGGGAGAGGAGACGACAACTGCAAGACAACTCCGACGGCACGCCGGTGGCCCGGCGTTTTCTTGTTTTGCGGCGATTCTTTCAGATCCGCCGTCGGATGGCCATGCGGCCTGGCCGGGGCCTCAGATGCGGAACACCTCGACCGCATCACGCAGGCGGCGCGCCTGCTCCTTCAGGCTCTCGGCCGCGGCGCCCGACTCCTCCACGAGCGCGGCGTTCTGCTGCGTCGCGCGGTCGAGTTCGGCCACCGCCTTGTTGACCTCGCCGATGCCGGTGGACTGCTCGTGCGCCGCGCCGGTGATCTCGGAGATCGTCGTCGACACACGCGCCACGCTCTGCTCCAGCGCCGCCATCGCGTTGCCGGCCGTGCTCACCAGCGAGCTGCCGGCGTCGACCCGCTCGACCGACTCCTGGATCAGCGACTTGATCTCCTTGGCCGCCTGGGCGCTGCGCTGGGCCAGCGTGCGCACCTCGCCGGCGACGACGGCAAAACCGCGGCCCTGCTCGCCGGCGCGGGCCGCCTCGACCGCCGCGTTGAGCGCCAGGATGTTGGTCTGGAACGCGATGCCGTCGATCGTGCCGATGATGTCGGCGATGCGGCGCGAGCTGTCGTTGATCGCGCCCATCGTCTGCACCACCTTGCCGACCGCCTGGCTGCCGCTGACCGCCGACGCGGCCGCCTGCTCGGCGAGGTCGTGCGCCTGGCCCGCCGACTGGGCGGTGCTCTGCACCGTGCCCGTCAGCTCTTCCATCGCCGAGGCCGTCTGCTGCAGGTTGGACGCGGTCTGCTCGGTGCGCGCCGACAGGTCGGCGCTGCCGACGGCGATCTGCGAGGAGGCGGTCGAGATGCTGTCGATCGAACCGCGCACGCTGGCGATCGTCGAGCGCAGCGACTTCACGGTGGCGTCGAGTTCGGCCATCAGGCTGTCGGGATGCGACACCGGCACCGTCACGGTCAGGTCACCGGCGGCGACGGACTTCATCGCCGCCATCGCCTGTTCGGGCTCGCCGCCGATCTGGCGCAGCACGACACGCGCGATCCAGAAGCCCGCGGCACCGAGCAGCAGGATCAGCGAGCCGGCGAGCGCCAGCGCCTTCAGCGCCGCGGTGCGCACCTGCGCCGCGATGCCGTCCATGTACAGCCCCGAGCCGACCATCCAGTCCCAGCCCTGGACACGCTGCACGTACTGCAGCTTGGCCTGCGGCACGGTCTCGCCGGGCTTGGGGAACATGACCTCGACGAAGGTCCTGCCGTCGGGGCTGGCCTTCAGGCTGGTGATCATCGCGGCGATGACGTCGACGCCGTTGGCGTCGAGCACCTTGCCGACCAGGCGCTGGCCGGCCCACTCGGGTTTGCTGGGCACCAGCACGTTCACCGAGTCCAGCGTCCAGATGTAGAAGTAGTCCTTGCCTTCGGGGCCGAAACGCGAGTCGCGCAGCGCGTCGACGGCGGCCGCCTTGGCCTGGTCGACGCTCATCTTGCCGGCTTCGGCCTTGGCGCGGTAGGCGTCGACGATCGTGAACGCCGACTGCACCGCCGACACCAGTTCGCCGCGGCGCCCTTCGATGAGCTGGTTGCGCAGCTGCCAGAAGGACAGTGCCGACAGCAGGCACATCCCGGCCACGGCGAGCACGATCAAACCGACGATCTTCGAGCGGAAAGACGAAAGCATCAGGCGGACTCCGGCAACGGCGCGCCCAGGCCGGGCGGCACGTCTGTCGGATGTCGGCACGACAACAGAAATATTGAGAGCGCTCAGATCTCCGGTGCGGCAATAGCGCACGCCGGCGGCGGCAGCCGCGCCAGCGTGCCGCGGCGCAAGGCCTCGGGCCGCTCGCGCCAGGGGATCTGGCCGTCCGGCAGCGCCTGGTGGCGCGCCGCGGCGGCCAGCAGATCGGCGGCGCTGGCGGCATCGGCCTGCAGGTCGCCGAAGACGTAGCTGTACTTGCCCGGCGCCTGCAGCGCGGCGCTGCAGCCGCGGCCGCAGGCCGACAGGCAGGCGACGGCGCGCACCGTCGGCGCGCCCGGCGTGTCGGCGGCCAGCGCCTGCACGGCGTCCAGGAGCTGCTGGCCGGCGGTGACGCCGTCGCGCGGCGCGCCCGGCGGGCGGCAGGTGTGGCAGACCAGCAGTTCGGTGATCGGGTTCATCGTCGTTCTCCGTTGAAGCCTTGGGCTGGCACGCAGCGCGCGCCCCAGCGCTCGGCCCACGCGGCGCAGCGGCCGATCGTCACCGGGCCGTCGTCGTGGTCGACGATCACGACCTGGGCCGCGGCGCGTGGCGCTGGCGGCTCGCCGGGGCAACGGCCGTCGCTGAGCAGCCAGAGCCAGGCGCCGGGGTGGCGCTGCAGCACCGGCTCGGCGGCGGCCAGCGCCTGCGCCAGCGGCGTGCCGCCGCCACCGCCCAGCGGCGGCAGGCGCACGGCGGCGGCGCGCCGCGCCGGGCCGGGCGCGATCAGCCACTGCAGCCCGGCGCCGCCGAAAGCCAGCAGACCCAGGTGATCGCCGTGGCGCGCGGCCTGCGCCACCAGCCAGGCGGCAACACCTTTGGCGCGTGCCAGCCGGCCGCCGCGGCGCATCGAGCCCGAGGTGTCGAGCAGCACCAGGTGGCAGCGCGGCGGCGGCGTGGCGGCGGCACGCCGGCGCAGGTGTTCGGGCGCCAGCGGCCGCGGGCCTTTGGCGAGCAGCGTTCGCAGCCAGTCGGGTGCGCCGCCGGCGCCGGGCGCCGCGGCGCCGGCCAGCGTGCCGCCCGGTGCAGGAAGCGGCCACCGCGGCAGGCCGGCGTGCCGGCCCGGGCCGCGGCGGCCTAGGCTTTTGGGCGCCAGGTGCCGGGCAGCGAGGCGGTCTCGAAACCCGCCGGCTGCGGCGGCAGCGCGCCCCAGTCGCCGTCTCCGCCGCTGCCGGACGCGGGCGGTGGCGGTGGCGCTTCGGGGCGCACGGCCGGCGGTGGTGCCGGGTGGCGGCGGCGGTGCAGCAGCGCGTCGTCGGCGACGGCGTCGACGTCCTGGACACGCACGGCGTCGCGGCCGTCCAGCGCCGCCAGCGCGCGTGCGGCGCGCAGCATCACGAGGTCGGCACGCAGGCCGTCGACGCCGGCGGCGTGCGCCAGGTCGGCGGCACGCGCCAGCGCCGCGTCGCCGACATCGACCGTGTCCAGCCGCGCCCGCGCCGTGGCGACGGCCTGCGCCAGCGCGGCGTCGTGCGCGGCGTGTTCGGCCAGCACACGCTGCGGGTCGCGGTCGAAAGCCAGGCGGGCGCGCAGGATGGCCTGGCGCGCCGCGGTGTCGGCCGGGTTGGCGATCACGACCGACAGCCCGAAACGGTCCAGCAGCTGCGGCCGCAGCTCGCCTTCCTCGGGGTTCATCGTGCCGACGAGCACGAAACGCGAGGCGTGGCGCTCGGAGATGCCGTCGCGCTCGACGGTGTGCACGCCGCTGGCGGCGGCGTCGAGCAGCGCGTCGACCAGCGCGTCGGGCAGCAGGTTGACCTCGTCGACGTAGAGCACGCCGCCGTGGGCGCGCGCCAGCAGGCCGGGCTTGAAACGCAGCCGGCCGTCGCGCAGCACGTCCTCGACGTCCAGCGTGCCGACCAGCTGCTCCAGGCTGGCCGCCAGCGGCAGCGTGACGAAGGGCGCGCCGGGCAGCAGCGCCGCCAGCGCGCGCGCCGCGGTCGACTTGGCGGTGCCGCGCGGGCCGCTGATCAGCACGCCGCCCAGGCTCTCGTCGACGGCGGCCAGCAGCAGCGCCTGCTGCAGCCGCGGCTGGCCGACGAGGGCGCTGAACGGGTAGGCGGGGAGTTCGGTCTCGGGGTTCATGCGTTCAGGCTTCGTCTTCCAGGCGCTGCTCCAGCGCCAGCAGGTGCGCGGTGATGCGTTCGCGCTCGGCCCCGGGCTCGCGCCACAGGCCGCGCTGCATCGCCTCCAGCAGGCGCTCGCCGACGGCGCGCAGCGCCCCGGGGTTGTGGCGCAGCAGGAACTCGCGTGTCGTCTCGTCGTGCAGATAGGCGTCGGCGACCAGCGCGTACTGGTGGTCCTCGACCAGCCCGGTGGTGGCCGAGAAGGCGAACAGGAAGTCCACCGTCGCGGCGATCTCGAACGCGCCCTTGTAGCCGTGGCGGCGTATGCCTTCGAGCCACTTCGGGTTCACCGCGCGGGCGCGCAGCACGCGGGCGATCTCCTCGCGCAGCGGGCGCACTCGCGGCGCGCCGGGCACGCTCAGGTCGCCGTGGTAGAGCGCCGGCGCGCTGCCGCGCAGCGCCTCGACGGCGGCGGCCATGCCGCCCTGGAACTGGTAGTAGTCGTCGGAGTCGAGCAGGTCGTGCTCGTGGTTGTCCTGGTTGTGCGCGATCAGGTCCAGGCCCTGCAGCCGGGTCTCGAGCGCGGCACGCGCCGCCTGGCCGTCGCTGCCGCCGCCATAGGCGTAGGCGCCGGCACGCAGATAGGCCTCGGCGAGGTCGCCACGGCCCTGCCAGCGCCGGCCGGCGATCAGCTCCTGCAGCCCGGCGCCGTAGCCGCCGGGGCGCGGGCCGAAGACACGCCAGCTCGCCTGGCGCTGCGCGGCCTCGGCGTCCAGCCCGGCCTGCTCGGCGGCCAGCGCCTCGCGCTGCACCCGCGCGCGCACCGGGTTCTCGTCGTCGCTCTCGTCTTCGGCCGGCACTGCGGCGACGGCACGCACCGCGGCGTCGAAGAGTTCGATCAGGTTCGGGAAGGCGTCGCGGAAGAAACCTGAGACCCGCAGCGTGACGTCGATGCGCGGGCGGCCGAGCACGGCCACCGGCAGCAGCTCGACGTCGAGCACACGGCCGCTGCCGGCGGCCCACTGGGGCCGCGCGCCGAGCAGCGCCAGCGCCTGGGCCAGGTCTTCGCCGCCCGAGCGCATCGTGCTCGTGCCCCAGACCGACAGGCCGACCGTGGCCGGCAGCGCGCCGTGGTCCTGCAGATGGCGTTCGACCAGGCGCTCGGCGGCGGCGCGCCCGGTGGTCCAGGCGGCGACGGTGGGCACGGCGCGGGTGTCGACGGCGTAGAAGTTGCGCCCGGTCGGCAAGGTGTCGGCGCGGCCGCGCGACGGCGCGCCGCTGGGGCCGGGTGGCACGACACGCCCGGCCAGGCCACGCAGCAGCTGGCGCATCTCCTCGGCGCCGCAGGCGTCCAGCCTCGGCGCCAGCACGTCGCGCAGCGTGGCCAGCACCGGCGCGGTCTGCGGCCAGGCGGCGGCGTCGGCGGCCGGCGCGTCGGGCTGCAGCGCATGCGCTTCGAGCAGGCGTTCGGCCAGCAGCTCCAGGCGTTCACGCGTGTGGCCGGCGTGGCGCCAGGGCGTGTCGGTCAGCGACAGCAGCAAGGCCGGGCGCGCGCCGGTCCAGGGCTGGGCCCAGTCGGGCGCCAGCGGGTCGAAATCCAGCGCCAGGTCGGCGGCCAGCGCGCGCAGCAGGCTGGCGTCGCCCGGCGCCGCACCGCGTTCGAAACGCGCCAGCGCACGCAGCGTGTCGCGCCGCGCCCGGCCCTCGGGCGAGCGGCCGAAGACGTGCAGGCCGTCGCGGATCTGCGCTTCCTTCAGCTCGCAGAGAAAGGCGTCGAGGCGGCGCAGCAGGGCCTCGCGCTGGGTGTCGTCGGCCGGGGCGTCGAAACCGAGCTCGCGGTGCAGCCCAGCGTCCAGCACCTGGCCGAGCAGCACCTGGCGCAGCCGGCGCGCGCGCGGCGGGTCCAGCGCCAGCGCCTCGTAGTACTCGTCCATCGTGCGTTCGATGTCGAGCAGCGCACCGTAGGACTCGGCACGTGTCAGCGGCGGCATCAGGTGGTCGACGATGACCGCCTGCGTGCGGCGTTTGGCCTGGCAGCCTTCGCCGGGGTCGTTGACGATGAACGGGTACAGGTGCGGCATCGGCCCGAGCAGCAGATCGGGCCAGCAGGCCTCGCCGAGCGCGACGCTCTTGCCCGGCAGCCACTCCAGGTTGCCGTGTTTGCCGACGTGCACGACGGCGTCGGCCGCCCAGCGGCGGCGCAGCCAGAAATAGAACGCCAGATAGGCGTGCGGCGGCACCAGGTCGGCGTCGTGGTAACGCGCCAGCAGGTCCGGCCCGCGCGAACGCGCCGGCTGCACGCCGACGAAGACCCGCCCCAGGCGCAGCCCCGGGATCATGAAACGCCCGGCGCGTTGCATCGGGTCGGCCTCGGGCGCGCCCCAGAGCGCGTGCACGGCGTCGCGGCAGACGGCCGGCAGACGCTCGAACTCGGCGCGGTAGTCGGCCAGCGCCAGGCTTTGCAGCGCCGGGCGCGCGTCGTTGGCCGCGGTGTCGTTGGTGACGCCGGCGGCGAGCGTGTGCATCAGCGCCTCGCTGTCGGGCGGCAGCGCGCCGACGGCATAACCCGCGTCGTGCAGCGCCTGCAGGATCGCCCGCGTCGAAGCCGGCGTGTCCAGGCCGACGCCGTTGGCCAGGCGCGCGTCGTCGTTCGGGTAGTTGGCCAGCACCAGCGCCAGGCGCTGTTCGGCCGGCGGCACGTGGCGCAGCCGGCACCAGCGCCGCGCCAGCTCGGCGACGAAGCGCATGCGCTCGGGCTCGGGCTGGTAGCGCACGACGTCGATCTCGGTGCGCTCGCAGCGCCAGGCCACACCCTTGAAGCTGATCGCACGCGTCGCGATGCGGCCGTCGACCTCGGGCAGCACGACCTGCATCGCCAGGTCGCGTGGCGCCAGGCCGTGCGGGTCTTCGGCCCAGCGTTCGCGTGTGCTGCCGGCCAGCAGCAGCTGCAGCACCGGCGCATCGCCGGCCAGCGGCGCGAAACCGGCGCCGGCGCCGCCGAGCGCAAACGCCGTCGCGTTGAGCACGACGTCGACCGCGTGGCGCGCCGCCAGCGCGCGCAGCAGCGCCAGGCTCTCCGGGTTCTTCAGCGTGTCCACCGCCAGCGCCAGCGGCTCCAGCCCGGCGGCGGCCAGCGCCGCGAGCTGGGCGTCGAAGACCGCCGTGTTGCCCGACTGCAGATGCGCCCGGTAGAAAACCAGCAGCGCCACCGGCGCGCCGGCCGGGCGCGCGGGCCAGGCGACGGCGTCGCGCGGCACGTAAGGCAGCGCACAAGGCAGCGGCTCGGGCAGCGACGGGCGTTCGCCGCGGCCGAAGGCGGCGTGCACGATCAGCGCGAAGAAGGCCTCGGCCTGCGCCGGCCCGCCGTCGCGCAGACAGCGCCAGAGCAGGCGGCAGTCGTCGGCCGCGGCGGTGGAACGTGCGAGCAGCTGCGGGTCTTCGCCGAAGTCGCCCGAGAACAGCGCCAGCCACTGGCCACGCCGGCGCGCCGTGCGCCCGGCCTGCTCGACGAGATAGGCCCAGTCGGCGGCGTTGCCGAGGTGGTCGACGACGACCGCACGCGCGTGCTGCAGCACCTCGTCGACGTAGAGGTCCACCGACGCCGGCTGGCGCAGCGCCATCAGGTTGGCCAGGCGGACGCTCGGAAAGTCGGCGGGCAGCGCCGCGGCGGTGTCGGCCAGCAGCGCCAGCGTGCTGTCGGCGGCGCTGAGCACGACGATCTCGCCCGGCGTCTGCGCCAGGCGCACGACGCCGCGGCCCTCGTCGTCGACGAGGCCGGCGGCGCGTGTGGACAGCAGGTGCATCCGGCCTCAGCCGGCGGACAACGCCTGCTGCAGTTCGCGCTGCAGCACGGCCGCGTCGAGCTCGGCGCCGATCAGCACCAGGCGCGAGACACGTGCCTCGCCCGCGCGCCAGGCGCGGTCGAAGTGGCTGTCCAGACGGGCGCCGACGCCTTGCACGACCAGGCGCATCGCCGCGCCCGGCAGCGCGACGAAACCCTTGGCGCGGTAGATCTCGTGGCGCGCGACGAGCGCGGCCAGCGCCTGCAGCAGGCGCTCGCGGTCCGTCACCTCGACCGTCAGCGCGACCGAGTCGAACTCGTCGTGGTCGTGGTCCTCTTCTTCGTCGTGGTGGGTGCGGCGGGCGTCGATGCTGTCCTCGACGGCGCGGCCCAGTCCCAGCAGCACGTCGGGCGCCAGGCGCCCGTGCTGCGCGGCGAGCAGCTTGACGGCCGCCGGCGCGCCGGCACGCACCTGGGCCTCGACGGCGGCCAGCGCCGCGGCGTCGAGCGCGTCGGTCTTGTTCAGCACGACGAGGTCGGCGGTGGCGAGCTGGTCGGCGAAAAGCTCGGCCAGCGGCGACTCGTGGTCGAGGTTGTCGTCGGCGCGGCGCTGCAGGTCGACGGCCTGCGGGTCGTCGGCGAACCGGCCTTCGGCCACCGCCGGCGCGTCGACGACGGTGACGACGGCGTCCACCGTGAAGGCGTGGCGCAGCGTCGGCCACTGGAAGGCCTGCACCAGCGGCTTGGGCAGCGCCAGGCCCGAGGTCTCGATGACGAGGTGGTCGATGCGATCGCGGCGTTCGGCCAGGCGTTCCATCACCGGCGCGAACTCCTCCTGCACGGTGCAGCACAGGCAGCCGTTGGCGAGTTCGACGAGGTTGCCGTCGTCGCGGCCCTCGTCGTCGCAGCCGACGCCGCAGCCGCGCAGCAGCTCGCCGTCGATGCCGAGGGCGCCGAACTCGTTGACGATGACGGCGATGCGGCGGCCGCCGGCGTTCGTCAGCAGGTGGCGCAGCAGCGTCGTCTTGCCGGCGCCGAGGAAGCCGGTGACGATGGTCGCGGGGATCTTGTGCATGGGTTCAGTCCTCGATGCCGCGCTGTGCAGGCACGCCGGCGTCGTAGTGGTGTTTCAGCTTCGTCATCTCGGTGACCGTGTCGGCAGCCTCGATCAGCTCCGGCGGCGCGCCACGCCCGGTCAGCAGCACGTTGACCTGCGGCGGGCGCGCGCGCAGGCAGGCGAGCAGCTCGTCCAGCGGGATCCAGCCGTAGCGCAGCGGCGCCATCACCTCGTCGAGCACGACGAGGAAGTGCGCGCCCGACAGCACCGTGTCGCGCACGCGGTGCCAGCCGGCCAGCGCCAGCTCGGCGGAGTGGCCGAGGTCGCGGCTCTTCCAGCTGAAGCCGTCGCCCAGGCCTTCGATCGGGATGCCCAGCTGCTCGAACAGCCGGTGCTCGCCGAACCGTGCCGAGGGCACTTTCATGAACTGGAAGATCTTCACCGCCTTGCCGCGGCCGTGGGCGCGCAGCGCCAGGCCGAAGGCGGCGGTGCTCTTGCCCTTGCCCGGCCCGGTGTGCACGATCACCAGCCCCCGGCGTTCGCCCTGAGGGCGAGGTTTGTCGCGATCGAACGGGGGCGTTTCGATCTGCATGGCGGCGTCCGTCAGGCGGCGGCGGTGAGCCGCTCGTCCAGGCAGGCGCGCGCCCAGCCGGCTTCGCGCCAGCGGCGCACGGTGCGCACGATCAGCAGCGTGAACACCGGCTCCAGCGCCACCAGCACGAGGTAGGACGAAGCGAAACGCGCCCAGTCGGCGAACGGCGTCGCTTCCTGGCCGATGGCCAGCCAGAAGCCGACCATCAGCGTGACGCCGGCGTAGTAGGCGGCGTCCAGGCGCAGCACCGTGGCGACACGCGCCTCGCTGACCTGCGCGGCCGACAGACGGCGGCCGATGCCGAAGTGCACGGCCGTCAGCGGCACGACCAGCGACAGCGTGTTCACCGCCAGGTGCATCAGGTCCTGCGGCTCGAACAGCAGGCCTTGCAGCAGCAGGCCGAGCGCGAAGCCGAACAGCGTCGGCAGGTAACCCAGCAGCAGGTAGATCGGCATCGCGCCGATGAAGTGCAGCTCCGACGGGCCGACGGCCATGTGGAAGGACTGCATGAACAGCGAGAAGAACACCGCCGCGAGCAGCGTGCGCAGCCACAGCGCCGGGCGCCTGGCGAGCGCGGGCAGGTGCGCCAGCAGCACGCCGCTGGCGGCGACGTTGGCGGCGAGGATCTTGGTCTGGGCGAGGACGCCGGGTTCGATGTGCATCGGGTGCTCCTGGGTCGAGACGGCGCGACGACGGCCGCCCGCCGCCGCACGAAGCGGTTCGGGCGCGGCGGCAGGGCACGCGCGGGAGGGGACGGCTCGGAAAGGAAAGACGGTTCGACGCGCCCGGCCGCTTCCCCGCGGCTGGCGCTACACGGCGCGCCGCTCGCGCGCGCACGCCACCTCGTTGGCCGGTATCCGGGCTGGCGGACCTGTCCGTGACGCCTTCCCGGTGGCGACGCTGGCGCGCCGCCTTCCCAGTGGCCGTGTCACGGGCCGGAAGGGCCGGCACGAGGCCGTCTTTTCCGTCCGCTTACCGTTGCGGGGGCAGCTCAGGTTGGGGCTCGCGCCGTGACGGCCTCGCCCTTCCTGATTCCCGTTGAACCGCCTCGGCGGAAAGCCTCGGCGAGCACCAACGCGACGCATGATACAGGTCAGGTCCCGCGACGGGGCCGCCGGCGGCGCTGGTTATGATTCCGGCCGTTGGTGCTCGCGCCCACCCTCCGGTGGCTGCAGTTCAACGGGAATCAGGGAGGGGCCTCAAGCCCCCAACCTGAGCTGCCCCCGCAACGGTAAGCGGACGGGGCCTCACCGGCCCCAGCTCGTGTCGAAGCCACTGGGAGTCTTCTCCTGGGAAGGACACACGGGTCGTCTCCGCCAGCCCGGATACCGGCCAACGAGGTGGCGTGCGCGCGCGAGCGGCACGCCGTAAGGCGCCAGGCTGCGGGGAAGCGGCCAGGGCGCGCCCGCCGGTATTCCCATGTCTTCCAACGCGCCGGAACTCCGGCCCGACGCCGCCACGCCCTGCGCCTGGGGCGAGGCCGAAGCCGCGTTCTACGCCCGCAGCATCGTGCGCAGCGGCTATGCCCGCGCCGTGCTGCCGCTGCTGCCGCGCTCGCTGCCCGATCTGCTCGACATCGGCGCCGGCAACGGCGTGCTCAGCCGCCGCATGCTGGCGCCGGGGGCGCACTGGCACGCGGTGGAACCGCAGCCCGAGATGCAGCGCCGGCTGCAGGAGCTGCGTCCGGCGCTGGCCGCACGCGGCATCCGGCTCGAACTCTCGCCGGTCGACTGGACGCAGCTGGACCCCGCCGTGGCCGCCGACACGCTGCTGGCCGCGCACCTGCCGCCGGCGCAGCGTGAACCTGCCGCCTTCCACGACGCGATGGCCACACGCTGGCGCCGCTGCATGGCCTGGGTCGTGCCGGCACAGGCCGGGCCGGCGACGTTCTGCCTGGCCGGCGTGCTGACGCCCGAGCTGCATGGCGCCGACACGCGCCCGGTCGTCGAACGTGTGCTCGCCGCGCTGGGCCCCGGGCGTGCACCGCAGGCGCTGCACTTCGCCGACTGGCGCTACGAGGTGCACTTCGAGTCGCTGGCCGCGGCCCAGGCGCACGTCATCGAGCGCCTGCGTCTGCCGCCCGGCGACGAACGCCGGCCGCAGGTGCTGGCCCAGGTCGCCGCCTCGGCGCGGCCCGCCAGCCGCGGCCTGCGCCTGGGCTGCGCCAAACGCAGCGCGGTGCTGCTCTGGCGCCGCGACTGACCCCCGCTTTCCCTCCCTCCCGAAGAAGAGACGAAGAAGATGAAACCACAGGAAAAATCACCGTCGCGCCACTGGCGCCCCGCCATGCTGGCGCTGCTGCTGCCGGCCGCCACCCAGGCCCAGAGCGAAGCCGTCGAGACGGTGCAGATCACCGCCGAACGCCGCGTCGTCACCGCGACCCGCCTCGCCGAGGACCCGCTGGACCTGCCGTTCAGCACCTACGCCGTCGGCCGCGACGAGATGGACGCCGTCGGCGCGCGCACGCTCGAGGACGCACTGCGCGCCGTGCCCGGGCTGCAGCACGGCACCCAGGGCAACTACTTCACGCGATTCGAGACCCGCGGCCTGCGCGACACCCAGGACGTGCTGGTGCTGATCGACGGCGTGCCGCTGCGCCTGCTGCAGGGCAACGCCGACCTGACGCTGGTCGCGCCCGACCTGCTGGAGCGCATCGAGTTCATCAAGGGCCCGGCTTCGGCGCTGTACGGCCGCAACGCGATCGGCGGCGTCGTGCAGATGTTCATCGAGCCCGAGGCCGAAGGCGGCAGCGCGCGCGCGACGCTGGGCAGCTTCGGCCGCCGCGACCTCGGCCTGCGCCAGCGCTGGGACGGCGAACGCGGCCATCTGTCGGTGGGCGCGGCCTACAGCCGCGTCGACGGCTTCCAGGACGGCACGGCGCGTGACCAGGCCACGGCCAGCGTCGGCGGCGAGCTGGCGATGACACGCGACTGGGCCAGCAGCGTGCAGCTGTTCTCCAGCCAGGTGAACGCCAAACGCGGCTCGATCGTGCCGCTGCAGGACGGCCACCCGATGTTCGGCATCGATCCCGAGGACAACTACGGCATCCCCGGCGCCCACGTCGACGGCGAGTACCTCAGCCTGGCCTGGCGCAACCGCGTGCGCCTGACGCCGGCGCTGAGCTTCGAGCACCTGAGCAGCATGGCGCGCTACGACCGCCTGTTCCAGGGCGGCATCACCATCGTGCCGCCGCCGGCCGCCGTCACCAAGGGCTGGTCGGAGACCGACACGAAAGACCGCGGGCTGTTCCACGAGTTCACGCTGAACGCCAAGGGCGAGATCGGGGCAACGCAACACGCGCTGCAGCTCGGGCTGAACCTCGAGTCCGGCTGGCAGGACCAGGCCTCGCCGTCGTTCAGCGGCGCGCCCACCTACCTCGGCCCCGACTACGACACGCCGGTCAGCAACGTCGGCAACGACCCCAAGGGCATCCGCGGCGCGGTGACCGACTCGCGTTTCGACCAGCGCGTGCGCAGCCTGTACCTGCAGGACCGCATCGACATCGGCACGCTGAGCCTGAGCGCCGGGCTGCGCCACGACCGCTTCGAGCAGACGCTGTGGCGCAGCGGCACCGCCGTGCAGGCGCACCAGGAAGCCAGCCGCACCAGCCCGCGGCTGGGCGCCGACTGGCGCTACGCAGCCTCGGCCGCCAGCGAGAACGCGCTGTTCGCCAACTGGGCCGAAGGCTTCAGGCCGCAAGCCGTGGCGCTGAACACGCGCTCGGGCGTCGTCGTGCCGGCGCTGCTGCGCCCGGAGGTCACACGCAGCCTCGAGATCGGCGCCAAGGGCCGCTCGCTGGACGATCGCTGGAGCTACCAGGTCGCGCTGTTCCAGGCCGACAAGACCGACGGCCAGCGATCGTTTCGCACCGGGCCCGACACTTTCATCTTCACCAACGCCAGCTCGCGCGTGCGCGGGCTGGAAACGCTGCTGCGCGGGCGGCTGTCGGCCGCCTGGTCGGGTTACGCCCACTACACCTGGCAGGACGCGCGGCTGCGCGACTTCCCGACTTTCGACGCCTCGGGCAACCCGGGCCCGAACTACGCCGGCAACCGCATGCGCATGTCGGCGCGCCACATCGCCGGCGCCGGCCTCGCCTGGTCGCAGGGCGACTGGCAGTGGACGGGCAGCGCCAACTACGTCGGCCGGCGCCCGCTGCGCGACAACGTCGAGGACTCGCAGATCCTGCCCTCGTACACGCTGCTGGCGACGGCCGTCACCTGGCAGGCCACGCCGCGGCTGTCGGTGCAGGCCGGCGTCGACAACCTGGCCGACGTCGAGTACATCGCCGACGACTTCTCGTCGCAGGAGGCGGGCTGCTTCGGCACGCCGCGCAGCCTGTTCCTGCGGCTGAAGGCGCAGTGGTGAACACCGCGCCGCGGTCGCCGGCGCGGCGTGCGCTGCTGGCCGGCGCGGCGCTGTGCGGCGTCGGGCGCGAGGCACAGGCGGCCGCCGGCCCCTGGCCACGCTGCGTCGTCGACGCGCAGGGGCGCACGCTGCGGCTGGCGGCGCCGCCGCAGCGCATCGTCGCGATCTTCCCGAGCAACATCGAGATCGTCTTCGCGCTCGGGCTGGAGGCGCGCGTCGCGGCGATCGGCGGGCGTGTGCGATATCCCGAGGCGGCGCTGGCCAAACCGTCGGTCGGCGGCGCGCTCGGTTATTCGCCCGAGGCGCTGGCGGCGCTGAAGCCCGACCTGATCGTGCTGACGCCGTCACACGGCAGCGCGCTGGGCCTGGTCGAGCCTTTCGAACGCGCCGGCGTCGCGGTGCTGGTGCTGGCGCACCCGGACCTGGCGGCGGTGCGGCGCAACATCGACCTGGTGGGCCGCGCCACCGGCAGCGAAGCCGCCGCGGCGGCGCTGCTGGCGCGTTTCGACGGCTCGCTGGCGGCCATCCGCCAGGCCTGGCAGGGCCGGCCGCAGCCGACGGTGTATCTGGAGACCGCGGCCGCGGCACGCGGCGCCTACCAGACCGTCGGCCGCGGCCATTACGCCGACGACGCGCTGGCCTGCGCCGGCGGGCGCAACGTCTTCAGCGACCTGGCCGGCGCGCAGCAGGTCAGCGCCGAGGCGGTGCTGCTGCGCGACCCGGAAGTCATCGTGTCGCTGCAGGCGGTGCCCAAGCCAGCCGAGGAGATCGCGGCCCGGCCGGGCTGGTCGCGGCTGCGCGCGGTGCGTGAGGGACGGGTCGTCGTGCTGCCGCGCAGCCACTTTCTGATCCCCGGGCCGCGCCAGACCGAGGCCGTGCTGGCTTACGCGCGCGCGCTGCATCCGCAGGCTTTCGGAGCGGCGGCATGAAGGCGCGGCGGGCGCGGCATGCGACGCCGCTGCTGGCGGCCGCGCTGCTGGTGGCGCTGCTGCTGGCCCTGAGCGGCGGCGCGGCCTGGGTGGCGCCGGCGCAGTGGCTGGGCGGCGACGGGCTGATGCACGACCTGGTCTGGGTCTGGCGCGCGCCGCGTGTCGCGGCGGCGTTTTTCGTGGGCGCCTGCCTGGCGCTGGCCGGGCTGCTGTTCCAGGGCGTGTTCCGCAACCCGCTGGCCGAACCCTATCTGCTGGGCAGCGCCTCGGGTGCCGCGGTGGGTGCAGCCATCGCGCTGCTGCTGCCGCAATGGCTGCCGCCGGGCTGGTCGCTGCCGCTGCTGGCGTTTGCCGGCGCCTGGGGCGCGAGCTGGCTGGTGCTGGCCGTCGGCCGTGCCGGCGGCGGCTGGCAGCCGGCGCGGCTGCTGCTGGCCGGCGTCGCGCTGGCAGCCATCCTGTCGGCGCTGCGCGGGCTGCTGCTGATGCTCTTCGGCGACGAGTCGACCAACCTGCGCGCACTGATCTCCTGGCAGCTGGGCGGGGTGCAGACGCCGACCGCGGCGCAGTGCGCGGCCTTCGTGCCGCTGCTCGTGCTGCTGGCCGCCGGCGCCCGGCGGCTGGCTTTCGGGCTGGACGCGCTGGGCCTGGGCGAACAGGCGGCGCACGGCATGGGCGTGCGCGTGCCACGGCTGGTCGCGCAGGCGGTGCTGCTGGCGGCGCTGGCCACCGCGCTGGCGGTCTGCTGGGGCGGGCTGATCGGCTTCGTCGGCCTCGTGGTGCCGCATCTGCTGCGCTGGTGGCTGGGGCCGCTGCACGGCCGGCTGGTGCCGGCCTGCGTGCTGGCCGGCGGCACGGCGATGGTGCTGGTGGACCTGATCGCACGCGCGGCACTGGCGCCCAGCGAGATCCCGGCCGGGCTGCTGACGGCGCTGGTCGGCGGGCCGTTCTTCCTGGGCCTGCTGCTGAGGCGACGCGAGTGACGATGGACACGACGACATCGCCGGCCCTGGCAGTGCAGGGGCTGCAGGTGCGTGCCGGCGCTCGCACGCTGCTGCACGGCATCACCGCGGCGTGGCCGGCACGCGGCCTGTTCGCACTGGTCGGCGCCAACGGCGCCGGCAAGAGCACGCTGCTGCAGGCCTTGATCGGGCTGCGCCCGGCACACGCCGGCGAGGTGCGCCTGCTCGGCCGTCCGCTGGCCGGCTGGAAGCCGCGCGCACTGGCGCAGGCCATCGGCTACCTGCCGCAGCAGACGCACAGCCACTGGGACCTGACGGTCGACGAGCTGCTGCAGCTGGCGCTGGCACCGCCGAGCGCGGCGCTGATCGAGGCCTGCGAACTCGGGCCGCTGCGCCAGCGCCGGCTGCACACGCTGTCCGGCGGCGAAGCGGCGCGCGCGGCGCTGGCGCGCGCCATCGCGCACCGCCCGCCGCTGCTGCTGGCCGACGAACCGGCGGCGCACCTGGACCTGCCGCACCAGCACCAGCTGATGCGCCTGCTGCGCGCCTGCGCCGCCGACGCCGCGGTGCTGGTGGTGCTGCACGACCTGCACCTGGCGGCGCGTTACTGCGACCACGTCACGCTGCTGGCCGAGGGCCGTGTGCTCGCCGCCGGGCACCCGGACGAGGTGCTGTGCAGCGCCTCGCTGAGTCAGGCCTACGACAGCGCCGTGGCGCGCTGCGAGCTGGGCCGGCTGAGCTTCTTCACCGCCGAGAGCTGAAGCGGGCCGCGGAAAAGACAAAGGGCCCGGCTTCTGCTGAAACCGGGCCCTCAAATCTTGGAGCGGGATAAGAGGCTCGAACTCTCGACCTATACCTTGGCAAGGTATCGCTCTACCAACTGAGCTAATCCCGCATCTCTTGGTGGCCTGGGGCGGAATCGAACCACCGACACGCGGATTTTCAATCCCCCAAACCGAGCCCGTGATCATAACAGCTTAGAAGACGCGACGTCTACAAAAATCTGAACCGAGCTCCTACACGTCGCCTGGGCTCACCGCCGGGGCTGGCGACCTTTGTAGAGCACGTTGATGCCAAGAGGCGGCGTGTATCCTCGGAGACCAACCATCCAAACGTGACATGGCGCCTCGAAAGAAGAAGGCCGCGGGCGACACCTCGGCCGCTGAACGTGAAGCGAGACTGAACGAACTCGCGGCGGAAGCCGAGCACCTGGATCGCGTGGCGTCCGAGGAAGCGGCAGCGACGCCAGTACAGCCCGGCCGCTTTCCTGGGCGCCCCGAAGATGAGCTTGGGGCACGGGTCAGAGAGGCGCGCGAAGCGAGGCGAATGACTCAAGGGGAACTGGCCGAGCTGACGCGGAGCCTCGACCCCGACGAAAAGGGTGTCTCCCGGGCCGTGATCTCGCTGTATGAGGCGGGGACGAACCGACCGTCACCTAGGGAAATCCGACTGCTGTGCGAAGCCCTACGGCTGACGCCGAGCTTCCTGATCTACGGCGACGATCACCCGTTCGACGCGCTTCGGGATGAAGAGCGGCTAGGAACGCGCAGGCGCAGCGACCCGGAGGGGTTCGCTTGGATGGCGCACGTCTTCGCGACGCTGCATCACAACCACTTCGACGCGATCATGAAGCTGGCTCTAGACCTCCACCGAGGCTGGAACAAAGAGTTCGACGTGGCGACCCAGGGTCGCGCCAATGCGGCGCTGCTTGAGATGGCAGATCGACTGCGCGAGCGCCTGGAACAACGCGAGAAGCTGAACCGGAAGTAAATTTTTCGTTGCACCGTTGCAATGCACGGTGCCACGGCTCTATAGTTCGCCCAGCGGTGCAACGCACCGTTTCCACAACTCCACGGAACATGGCGAACGATATGAGCTACGAACTTCCCTACCTGGCACTCCAGCCGAAGGCAGCCAGCAACGCGCGCCGCCAGCTCGGCATGACCCAAGCGACCGCGGCGGACCAATCCGGCCTCCCCCTCCACAAGATCAAGCGCTTCGAGGCGGGCAACTACATCCCCGACGAGCCCTTCCTCGTCGACCTCCGCGCGTTCTACGAGGGCCGCGGCCACCGCTTCGACGACACCCCCGAGCCGGGCGCCAAGGCCAAGGCGCAAGGCAAGGTGTTCCCGGCCGGCGTCGTCGCCGACGCCGAGCCCGACGACGAGGGCAGCACCCCGACCGGCGCGCGCTCTGCCCGGGCGCAGCCAACCGAGGTTCACCACATGCGCATCGCCCTGAAGGGCGACGCCATCGGCCACGCCCTGGACGTGATCGAGGCGAACGAAGACCGCATCGATGAGCTGCTGAAGCAGCCCGTGAAGGAAGAGTGGTTGATCGGGGGCCTCAGCGAGCGGTCCCAAGCCACGCACGCCGAGGTACTGAAGCTGATGGCCGAGAACGGCCGTCTCTACGCGCGCCTGTTCGGCCGGGACATCGGCGGCGCCCCCAGCGCTGAAGCGCTGGACGGCAAGAAGGTGCCGAGCACCCACGCCGACCTGCTGCATCGCCGCCAGGCTGACGCGCACAAGGCCGCCAACGGCGACCGCGAGGCCCTGCGCCGCAAGCAGGCCGCCAAGCCCGCCGACACGCTGCTCAGCGCCTTGTTCGGCTGACCGACCGCACCCCTGCAGGCCCACCGCTACAGCCTGCACCTCACCGGAGATCAGCATGCACACCGAAGCTCACGGCGGGCGCCGCGCGCCCGTCTTCCCCGCCCCGTTCACCCGTCGCACCGCCGGCCGTGGCCGGCCGCTGGTCGGCAGCGTTCAGCAGGAGTACGCCCCGAGCAAGGCCACCCACAAGCTGGCGCCGATGCTCTGCGTCTTGTGGCTGCGCGAGTGCCGCGCCTACCTGCGGCACGCCGACCTGACGACGGGTCGCCTCACGACGACGCCCGACCCCCACGAGGCGCGCCGCCTCCCCGAGGACGAAGCCGAGACGTTCGGGCAGGACGTCATCGACGCGACCGGCGCGCGCGTCGAGCTGCGGCCGTACTACCCGCGCGAAGCCCAACTGACGCTCATCGGGGGCTGACCATGCGGGGCGAGTACATCCGAGCGCTCAAGGTGCTCGATGCGGGAGCCTGCCGCGCTGTCGAGCCCGCCCAGGTCTTCGACGGCCGCCAGCCCCACACGTTGGAGACGCTGGCCGAGGCCTTCGACGTCAGCGAGCCAGCGATAGACGACACGGCGCGCCGAGCAGCCGGCCAGGTCGAGCGCCTGGCCGAACTCTGGAACCTCAAGCAGACGCCCGAAGAAGCCATCCGGCGCACGCTGCGGGACATCGCCCGCCGCCACCGCATCGCGCTGCCGGCACACCGCCAGCTCGATCGCCAGGTGAACCGGATGCGTGACGCTGCCTGGTGGCGCCGCGCGCTGCGGAAGCGGTTCCAGACCGTCGAGCTGCTGCAGATCCACCGCGGCGCGGTGCACAACCATGCGTCCCCCTGCGTCTCCGACAAGGCGCTGAAGCGATTCCACCGCCAGCGCTCGCGGAATGCCCAGATGCTGGCCTCGATGGAGGCGGTGAACGAAAGCACCGGCGAGGTTCGGCCGCTCGATGAGCTGGTCGCCGCCAGCCAGGCGAACCCGTCCAACCGCCGCAGGGCGATGATGGTCCGCATCAAGGGCATCGAAGCCCAGGCCAAGGCACGCGGCCATGTCGGCCTGTTCGTGACCATCACGGCCCCGAGCCGGATGCACGCCCGCCAGCACCGCAGCGGCCAGGCCAACCCCACCCACGACGGCACGACGCCGCGCCAGGTGCAGACCTACCTGAACCGCGTGTGGCGCCGCAGCCTGCGCGCCGCGGCGCACCAAGGGCTCGCGCCCTACGGCCTGCGTGTCGTCGAGCCTCACCACGACGCATGCCCGCACTGGCACGTGCTGATGTTCACGGCGCCGGCCGACGCCGAAGCGCTGCTCGGCGTGCTGCGCAGCTACGCCATGGCCGACTCACCCAACGAGCCCGGCGCCGCCGAGCGCCGATTCGTCGTCGAGCACATCGACCCGGAGAAGGGCAGCGCTCTCGCCTACGTGGCGAAGTACGTGTCCAAGAGCATCGACGGCGAAGGCCTGGACGGCGACGACGAACACGGCGGCGACGGCCGCGACGGCGCAGCCCGGCGCGTCGCCTGGGCGCGCTTGTGGGGCGTCCGACAGTTCCAGTTCTTCGGTGTGCCCCCGATCACGCCGACGCGCGAGCTGTTCCGCGTCGACGCCGCCGGCCTGCCTGGGGCCGCACTGCCGGCCGCACACGCCGCCTGCAAGGCCAACGACTACGCCGCCTGGCTGTCGGCCTGCGAGGCCCACGGGATGCGCTTCAGCGTCCTCTACGCCGCCCGGCCGAGCACCCGCTACCGCGACGAGACGACGCGCGCCATCGAAGGGCTGCGCGTGCACGCCGCAGACCTGGCGCGCCCTGTCGACGTCATCACGCGCGTCGACACCTGGCGCATCCAACCGCGGCAACCGCAGCACGCGACGCCGGCCGCTGAGCCCCCTTGGACTCGATTCAATAACTGCGCAGGCCTTGATTTCACAGGCCTTTTTCCGCCCACGGCGGCGCCCGCCCGGGAGCCCGGGGGCAGTTGGTCGGAGGGGGCGAGGGGGAGAGGTGTGCCGCCCCGGGCACCGCTACCCGGGGCGACACGTGCCGAGTGGAGATCGAGCAGGCCAGCAGCTTAGCCGGCCGCGCCGGGACCGCAAGAACCACCGCCACACCACGAACCCACACCGCCATGCTGAACCGCCTTCCCTCCTACCTGCCGCCGCTGAGCGTGATGCTCGGCGACATCGGCTCACCGTCGACCGCTGAGCTGGCGCGAGCGTTCGGCGTCACCGAGCGCGTCGCGAAGAAATGGCGTGCGCTCGATGAAGCCCCGCGGCCGGTCCTGCTGGCCCTGTTCTGGCTGACGCGCTGGGGTCAGAGCGCAGTCGACGCCGATGCAGTCAACGCGTCCCGGCTGCACGCCAGCATCGCCGTCGCCCTGCAGCGCGAAGTTGACCGGCTGCACGCCCAGCTCGCCTGGCTGACCGGCTTGGCCGACTTCGGATCGGCCAACGCCCCGACCCTCGAATCGCACGCCCCCGGGCCGCGCCTGGTGCTCGTGCATCCGCCTGGTGAACGCCACTCAGGCGCCGGCCAGGCGCCGGCCGATGCCGCCCGCGCAACCGCCGGCACACCGCGGTAGCACCACGGTGCGACCGCGGGAAAACCAACGCTGAACCAAGTTCCACCCTCGTACGTACGGGAGTTCCACCATGAAACCGCGAAAGAGTTTCACCAGCCAGTTCAAGACCCGTGTCCCGGCCAAGCCGGGCGCCAGAGCGCGCCGCGAGTTCCGCGTCTACCCCTGCCTCAGGCTGATGCACAACGTGCGCCGGCTGCAGCGCTATGCCGCACTGCTGACCGTTCAGCCGCAGGCCCTGCGATGGCAGCGCCGCCACGGCCAGACCAAGGCTGGCGCCACCTGGCGCAGCCGCATCGCTGGCGCAGGCGCAGGCGCCGGAGCATGAACATGGCCGGCCTGTTCCTTTCCGCCGCCGAGCTGCAGGAGCTGACCGGCTTCCGGTCGGCTCGCGGCCAGGCTCGCTGGCTCGACCAGCACCACTGGCGCTACGCCCTCACGAACAGCCGGCAACCGCGGGTCGCGCGCGAGTACTTCGCGGCCCGCGTCGGCGCCGGCTCGATGGCGACGGCTGCGGCCGTCGACGCCGCGGCGCGCGCCGCGCAACCGAACTTCGCCGCCCTGAACAGGCGCTGACCCCATGGGACGCAAACGCACCGTCAACAAGGGGCTGCCGCGCGGCCTGCAGGTCAAGGGCGGCCGGTACTACCACGTGACGACGACGGCGCCGCGGAAGTGGACCCCGCTGGGCACCGATCGCCTGCAGGCGCTGATCGCCTGGGCACGCATCGAAGGCACCGAGCCGGAGCCCGAGGCGCGGCTGTTCCGCGTCGTCGCGGCCCGCTACACCCGCGAGGTGATCCCGACCAAGGCGCCCCGCACGCAGAGCGACAACCTCAAGGAACTCGACAAGCTGATCGCCGTCTTCGGCGACGTGCTGATCGACGCCATCAAGCCGTTCCACGTGCGCCAGTACCTCGACGTGCGCGGGCAGTCGGCCAAGGCCCGAGCGAACCGGGAAAAGGCGCTGCTGAGCCACGTGTTCAACAAGGCCCGGGAGTGGGGCTACACCGACGCGCCCAACCCCTGCCAGGGCGTGAAGGGCTTCAGGGAAGCCGGGCGCGATCGGTACGTCACCGACGACGAGTTCGCAGCCGTGCGCGCAGCGGCTCACCCGACCCTGCGCGATGCGATGGACCTGGCGCTACTCACCGGCCAGCGGCCGGCCGACGTGCTGAAGCTGCGGCGTGACGACATCCGCGATGGAGCGCTGCACGTCGAGCAGAACAAGACCGGCGTGAAGCGGGCCATCCAGATCGCCGGGGAGCTGCAGGCGGTTATCGAACGCATCACCAAGCGGCCGAGGGTGCGCTACAGCGCGTTCCTGATCCAAGACGACGACGGCCAGCCGCTGAGCGTGGGAGCCATGCGCTCGCGCTTCGATGCTGCCCGACGCCTGGCCGGCGTGTCGTTCCAGTTCCGCGATATCCGCGCGAAGGCGGCAACCGACACCGGGAACCTGGCGCACGCGCAGCAGCTTCTCGGCCACAAGAACCGCGGCATGACCGAGCACTACGTGAGGAAGCGGAAGGGTGAACTGGTGCAGCCGCTGCGCTGAGGCGGGCGCGCACCACGGCCCGACACCTGGTCAGCGGCTGTTCATCGGTGGGCGCGAACAGACCAGGTTTGTAGAACGGCGGCGCCAGTTGTAGAAAAGCCCCGACCGGCTAACCGAGCGGGGCTTCCTATGAAAACCTGGTGGCCTGGGGCGGAATCGAACCACCGACACGCGGATTTTCAATCCGCTGCTCTACCAACTGAGCTACCAGGCCAAGAGCCCGCGACTATAGCACAGGTTTCAGGAAGCGCCACGCTTGTTGCGCGTGAGATCGACGCCCAGCTGCTTGAGCTTGCGGTACAGGTGGGTGCGCTCCAGGCCGGTCTTCTCGGCCACACGCGTCATCGAGCCGCCTTCCTTGGCGAGGTGGAACTCGAAATAGCTCTTCTCGAAGGCGTCGCGCGCCTCGCGCAGCGGGCGGTCGAGGTCGAAGCTCTGCTCGGGACGCGGGCCGGTGGGCACCGGCGCGGCGGCGGGAAGCACCGCGGCGCTGCCGGGGTTGCCGTTGACGTAAGGCCGCGACGCGGGCAGCGCGTCACGGGCCCCGGGCGCCGCAGGCGCGGCCGCCGCCAGGCGCTGCCCCGGACGCACCAGCGCCTGCTCGACGGCACGCAGCAGCTTCTGCAGCGTGATCGGCTTCTCGAGGAAGGCGACGGCGCCGTGTTTGGTGGCCTCCACCGCGGTGTCGATCGTGCCGTGGCCGCTCATCATGATGACCGGCATCGTCAGCAGACCCGACGAGCCCCACTCCTTGAGCAGCGAGATGCCGTCGACGTCGGGCATCCAGATGTCCAGCAGCACGAGGTCGGGGCGCAATGACTCGCGCACCTGGCGTGCCTGGGCCGCGTTCTCCGCGAGTTCGACCGTGTGGCCTTCGTCGCTGAGGATCTCCGAAAGCAGGGCGCGAATGCCCAGCTCGTCGTCCACTACCAGAATCGTTGCCATGCGCTGAGGTCAATGCACCTGCGTTGCGTCACCGGATGCCGTGGCCGGACCGTCGTCGGCCTCGGGGTTGGGCGCAGGTGCGAGTACTGAAAATGATAGCGAAACTCGGGCCCCGCCAAGCGGCGATTGCGGCCCTTCGTCCGAATGCAGATTGACGACCCGCAGTCTCGCGTGGTGTTCGTCGGCGATCTTCTTCACGACGGCCAGCCCGAGACCGGTGCCCTTGGCCTTGGTCGTCACGTAGGGCTCGAAGGCGCGCTTGAGCACCTTCTCCGGGAAACCCGGGCCGTTGTCCTGCACGAACAGGCGCACCGAACGCAGCTCGCCGCTCTCGCCCACCGAACGCGCGGTGCCGATCTCGACGCGGCCATCGGGCTGGTCGGCAACCGCGTCGAGCGCGTTCTGCACCAGGTTGTGGATCACCTGGCGCAGCTGCGTCGCGTCGCCCTGGATGCGCGGCAGCGGCTCGGCCAGACGCACGACGATCTGGCCGCGGTCGTGCGCCTGCCCGTACAGCGCCAGCACCTCGTTGGCCAGCGCGTTCAGGTCCAGCGGCTTCATCTGCGCGGCCGGCAGCCGGGCGTAGTCGCGGAACTCGTTGACCAGGCGCTGCATCGCGTCGACCTGGGCGACGATGGTCGCCACCGAGCGCAGCAGCAGCGCCTGGTCGGCGCCTTCGAGCTTGCTCTCCAGCCGGTGCTGCAGGCGTTCGGCCGACAGCTGGATCGGCGTCAGCGGGTTCTTGATCTCGTGCGCCAGCCGGCGCGCCACCTCGGCCCAGGCCTGCGAGCGCTGCGCCGAGACGACCTCGGTGATGTCGTCGAACACCATCAGCCGCTGCTCGCCGGGCAGTGGCGCACCGCGCACCAGCAGCGTCAGCGTCACGCCTTCGGGGCGCGCCAGCTCGAAGGCGTCCTGCCAGTGGTCGCCGCCGGCTTCGGCGCGGTCGGCGAGCTGCTCGTAGCGCTGCTCGACGCTGCGCGCGAAGGCCTCCAGCTCGGGCAGCTCGCCCAGGTGGCGGCCGCGCCAGGCCGCCACCGGCAGCCCGAGGATGCGCGTGGCGCCCGGGTTCACGGTGTCGATGCAGCCCTCGCGGTCGAAGACGATGACCCCGGCGGTCAGCGTGTCCAGGATGGTCTGCAGCCGCGTGCGTGCGCCTTCGAGCTGGGCGACGCCGCGCTGCACCTGCTCGCGCGCGTCGGCCAGCTGCGCCGTCATGTCGGCAAACGAACGCGTCAGGCCGCCGAGTTCGTCGCCCGAGGCGAACACCGGCTTGGGCTTGAGGTCGCCGGCGGCCACCTGGCGCACGCCGTCGGCCAGCAGCAGCAGCGGCCGCGCCAGCTGGTTGCCCAGCAGGATGGCGAGCAGCACCGCGCCGAAGACGGCCAGGATCAGCGCCAGCGTCAGCGTGCCGATGTACATGCGCGACAGGCTGTCGCGCGCCAGCGCGCGCTGCTGGTACTCGCCGTGCGCGGCCTGCACGGCCAGCGCGTCCAGCGCCAGCTTGCGCGGCAGCGGCTGCATCACCATCAGGAAGCGGTCGTCGCCAGGCGCCAGGCGGATGCTGGCGTCGGGCAGCAGCGCCAGCGCGCGCACGCGCGGCGCGGTCTGCTCGCCGGCGGAAAGCGCCTCCTCGTCCAGGCCCTCGATCTGGCTCGCCCAGCCGAGCGAACGCGCCTGGCGCAGCAGCGTCGTCGAAGGCCGCTCCGGCGGCGTGGCGCCCGGCGCGACGCCGGCCGTCGCCAGGATCTGCCCCGAGTGCCCGAGCAGCGCCAGCTCGCGTGCGCCGAGCTGCTCGCGCAGCCGCTCCAGCGTCAGCGGCGAGGGCGTTCGTGTGTCGCCCAGGCGTTCGGCCGCCAGCCGTGCGCGCGCGCCGACGTCGGCCTGCAGCGCGTCCAGCGTCGTCTTGCCCAGCGACAGCCCGGCGTCCAGCGCGCCGGCCACCTTGACGTCGAACCAGGCGTCGATGCTGCGCGAGACGAACTGGTACGAGACGGTGTAGATCACCAGCCCGGGCAGCACGCCGACGAGCGCGAAGATGCCGGCCAGCTTGATCAGCAGCTTGCTGCCGAACTTGCCTCGCTTGAGCCGCAGCACCAGCCGCACCGAAGCGATGCCGATGACCAGCAGCAGCAGCCCGGCGACCGCCACGTTGACCCAGAAGAGCCAGACGAAGTGGCGCTCGTAGAAACCGCCGCCGGCCGTCGACAGCGACAGCACGAAGGCCAGCACCTGCGCGGCGCCCGTGCCCGCGACCATCGCGACGATCCAGATCCAGCGTGCCCCGCGGCTCATGGCAGCTCGACCGGCAACTCGCGCTCCGCGCCGATGGCCCAGTCGGCCTGGCCACCCAGGCCGATCTGCATCGGGCTGGGCAGCTGGCTGGTGTCCAGCCGCCAGCTGAACTCGATGTAGTAGTCCTTGTCGGACTCCAGCTGCGACAGGTCGGCGATGCGCCAGCCGGCGCTGCGCGTGACCGCCGCCATCGCCTCGGCCAGCGTGGGGTAGGTCTGGTTCAGGCCGCCCAGGCCGACGCGCCAGCTGGAGGTGAGCGCCTGGTAGACGACGCGCCAGTTGCGCGAGACACGCGCGATGCGCTCGTCGCGCCAGTACCAGCGGTCGCGGCGCAGCGTCGCCTGGGCGACGAAATAGACCGGAACGCCACGCATCATCGCGTCCTCGACCGCCTTGGGCAGGGTCACGCGGGCGGCGAACTCCAGCGTCAGCGCGCCTTCGTTGCGGCCGGTCTGCAGCTGGATCAGCTCGACGCCCTGGGCATTGGCGGCCACGCCGGCCAGCGCCATCCAGCCGAGCACGAGCCACAGCCCCAGGCCCTGCAGCAGTCTTCGGCGGACCGGCGGCGATCGCATGACGGGTGGGACGCGGGCGTCAGGCCTTGTGGATCAGGGCGTAGTAGAAGCCGTCGTGCAGCGCGCGGCGCGCGGGCCCCGACGGTTGCGGCGAATTGTCGGCCAGCGGCAGCAGGTGCCCCGGCGACAGCGGATCCAGGCTCGCGCCGGCGTCGCCGTGACGTTGCAAAAACGCGTCGATCTGCTCGGCGCCTTCGCTGCGGAACAGCGAGCAGGTGGCATAGACCAGGCGCCCGCCCGGCGCCAGCAGCGGCCACAGCGCGTCCAGCATCTCGGCCTGCAGCCGCGCCAGCGCGGTGATGTCGTCGGGGCGGCGCAACCAGCGCACGTCGGGATGGCGGCGCACGATGCCCGCGGCACTGCAGGGCGCGTCGAGCAGGATGGCGTCGAAGGGGCGGCCGTCCCACCAGGCGGCGGTGTCGCGTGCATCGCCGGCGCGCACCTGGGCCTGCAGTTGCAGGCGATGCAGGTTCTCCTGCACGCGCACCAGGCGCGCCGGATCGCTGTCCAGCGCCAGCAGATCCAGGTCGGCGAGCTCCAGCAGGTGCGCGGTCTTGCCGCCCGGCGCGGCGCAGGCGTCGAGCACACGCGCGCCGGCCGGCAGCCCGGCGCCGACCAGCAGCGGCGCGGCGCGCTGGGCGGCCGCGTCCTGCACCGAGACCTCGCCCTCGGCGAAACCGGGCAGCTGCGTCACCGGGCAGGGCTCGGCCAGCACGACGGCCTGCCCCAGCAGCGGCGGGTCATCGACCAGGCTGGCGGCGCGGCCCTGCGCGGCCAGGCGCTGGACATAGGCCTCGCCGCTGCCGCGCCGGCGGTTGACGCGCAGCGTGAACGGCGGGTGCAGGTTGGCCGCCTCCAGCAGCGCCTGCCACTGCGTGGGCCAGTCGTGGCGCACGCGTTCGATCCACCACAGCGGATGGTTGAAGGCACCCAGCGGCTGGTGGCGCGCCGACGCGGCGAGCTTGTCGCGCTCGCGCACGAAACGGCGCAGCACGGCGTTGATGAAACCGGCGGCCACCGGCGTGCGCTGGCGTGCCGCGTTCACCGCCTGGTCCACGAGCGTGTGGTCGGCGTAGGGCGGCGCCTCGCCGGTGGGCCAGAGCAATGCCAGCGCGGTGAGCAGCAGCGACTCGACGTTGGGCGGCGGGGTCTTCGGCGCGACGAGCGCACGCACCTCGCCGGCGCTGCCCAGCCAGCGCATCACGTGGAAAGTGAGCGCCTGCACGCCGGGGCGCGCATCCGGCGCCACGCGTGCCAGCACGTCGGTCAGGGAGCGGCCCTGGCGCACCGCGAGCACGGCGTCGGCGGTCAGGTCGAGCAGCCGCGACAGCGGCACGGACGAAGTCGGAGTGGTCACCAGGGCAGTCTAAGCGGAGCCTGCACGCCGGCGAAGCGCGCCGCACAATACCGAGTCCCTTCGCCACCGGCCGACCGGCCCGCCTCTTCCCATGGCCAAGACCGTCCTGCCCCTGGATCCCGCGCCGACGCGCCTGCTGCGCAGCGAGGAGGAACTGGCCTCGATGCCGGTGTCCGAGCGCATCCGCTACCGCCTGGTCTGCGCCGACAAGCGCTTCCACGCCAACGACAACATCGCCGACTTCGTGCGCGAGGGCGAGCTGCCCGAGCTGAAGAAGGAAGTCCAGGCCAAGGTCGAGGAGCTGCTGCGCGCGCTGGTCATCGACACCGAGAGCGACCACAACACGCAGGAGACGGCCAAGCGGGTGGCCAAGATGTACATCGACGAGGTCTTCCGCGGCCGCTTCCACCCGATGCCCTCGGTGACCGAGTTCCCGAACGCCGAGCGCCTGAACGAGCTGATGATCGTCGGCCCGATCACCGTGCGCAGCGCCTGCAGCCACCACCTGTGCCCGATCTTCGGCAAGGTCTGGATCGGCCTGCTGCCCAACGAGCACAGCAACCTGATCGGGCTGTCCAAGTACGCCCGCATCACCGACTGGATCATGAGCCGGCCGCAGATCCAGGAGGAGGCGGTGACCATGCTCGCCAACGAACTGCAGGAGCGTGTGCGCCCCGACGGCCTGGCCATCGTGATGGAAGCCGACCACTTCTGCATGCACTGGCGCGGCGTCAAGGACACCGACAGCGCGATGGTCAACAGCGTGATGCGCGGCGCGTTCCTGAAGGATCCGAACCTGCGGCGCGAATTCCTCTCGCTGCTGCCGCGCAAGCAAGACTGAAAGGCCCGCGATGCTCGTCCGCCTCATGTACGTCAGCCGCGCCGTGCCGGCGCTGGACCCCGAGGAGCTGCAGTCCATCCTGCGCGCCTCGCGCGCGCAGAACCCGGCGCTGGGCATCACCGGGGTGCTCTGCTACTCCGACGGCATCTTCGTGCAGGTGCTCGAAGGCGGCCGCAGCGCCGTCAACCGCCTGTACGCACGCATCGTCGGCGACCCGCGGCACACCGAGGTCGAGATCCTCAGCTACGAGGAGATCGGCGAACGCCGTTTCGCCGGCTGGTCGATGGGCCAGGTCAGCGTCGCGCGGCTGAACCCGGCGCTGCTGCTGAAGTACTCGGAGACCGCGACGCTGGACCCCTACGCGGTCTCGGGCCAGGTCAGCAAGGCGCTGTTCGACGAACTGGTGGCCACCGCGGCCATCGTCGGCCAGTCCTGAGTCAGAGCCGCCCGGCCGGCCCGAAGCGGTACAGCCGGATCAAGAGCCGCGTCGGGAACTCGGCGATCGCCTCGTCGTAGGCGGCGCCGGCCTCGTTGAAACGCTGGCGCGCGAAAGCCAGGCGCGAGCCGCCGTCGGCCAGCACCACGGCCTGCTCGGCAATCGACGGCTCCACCTTCAGCAGCGGGTGCTGCTCCAGCAGCGCCAGCACGCGGCTGGCGGCGGCGCCCATCGCCGCCTCGCCCTTGACCAGCACCAGCGCGGCCTCCAGCCGCACCGGGCGCGCGCCCAGCGCCTCGGCAGCCTCGCGCACCTGGGCCTCGGCGGCCAGCAGCGCGTCCAGCGCCTTGGCCTCGCCGGCCATCGGTTCACGCAGCGCCTGGGCCAGCATGCGCGCGGCCTCGCCGCGGCGCGCCAGCGCCTCGGCCACCTGCTGCCAGGCCGCGCCGATGGCCGTGCGCAGCGCCATCAGCCGGTTGTAGGCACCGACCATCCAGAACACGAGCACGGCCGCCAGGGCCAGCACGAGGATCTGACCGGAGGACACGGCGTCAGCGCCGGATCTCGCCCTGGCCGAGCACGATCCACTTCAGCGAGGTCAGCCCGTCCAGGCCGACCGGGCCGCGGGCGTGGAACTTGTCGGTCGAGATGCCGATCTCGGCGCCCAGACCGTACTCGAAGCCGTCGGCGAAACGCGTGCTGGCGTTGACCATCACGCTGGCCGAGTCGACCTCGCGCAGGAAACGCATCGCGTTCGGGTGGTTCGTCGTCAGGATCGTGTCGGTGTGGTGCGAGCCGTGGCGGTTGACGTGGGCGATGGCCTCGTCGAGGCTGGTCACGACCTTGACGCTGATGACCGGCGCCAGGTACTCGGTGCCCCAGTCGGCCTCGGTCGCGTCGACGACGCGGGCGCCGGGCACGGCGGCGAGGATCGCCTTGGCCGCCGGGCAGCAGCGCATCTCGACACCCTTGGCGGCGAAGACGGCACCGATGCGCGGCAGGAAGGCCCGGGCCTGCGCCTCGTGCACCAGCAGCGACTCGGTCGCGTTGCAGGGGCTGTATTTCTGCGTCTTGGCGTTGTCGGTGACGGTGACCGCCTGCTCCAGGTCGACCTCGGCGTCGACATAGACGTGGCAGTTGCCGTCCAGGTGCTTGATGACCGGCACCCGCGCCTCGGCGGCGATGCGTTCGATCAGGCTCTTGCCGCCGCGCGGGATGACGACGTCGACGTGCTGCGGCATCGTGATCAGCCGGCCGACCGCGGCGCGGTCGGTGGTCTCGACGAGCTGCACCGCGTCGGCCGGCAGGCCGGCTTCGACCAGCGCCGCCTGCACCAGCGTCCACAGCGCGAGGTTGGAATGCAGCGCCTCCGAGCCGCCACGCAGGATGCAGGCGTTGCCGCTCTTGATCGCCAGCGACGCGGCCTCGATCGTCACGTTCGGGCGGCTCTCGTAGATCATGCCGAAGACGCCCAGCGGCACGCGCATGCGGCCCACCGAGATGCCGCTCGGGCGGCGGCGCAGCTCGCCGATCTCGCCGATCGGGTCGGGCATCGCGGCGATCTGCTCGCAGCCTTCGGCGACCGTCTCGACGACCTTGGCCGTGAGCTTGAGCCGGTCGACCATCGGCTCGGCCAGCCCGGCGGCGCGCGCGGCGGCGAGGTCGAGTTCGTTGGCCTGCTGCAGCGGGCCGAGCTTCGTGCGCAGCGCGGCGGCCAGGCGGCGCAGCGCGTCGTCCTTGGCGGCGGAGCCGGCACGCGCCATCGCGGTGGAGGCGGCACGCGCGGCGGCGCCGACGCGGTCCATGTAGGCGGCGATGTCGTCGATCGGGTTCATGGCGGGATTGTCCCGCATCCGCCCCGGCGGGCTTTCAGCGCAGCGTGCCCGGCGGCACCAGGCCGCGGCGCGGGATCGGCGTCGAGAAGACGATCTGGGTGCGCGTCTCACCCCAGGCGTTGATCGAGCCGAGAAAGGCCTCCAGCGCCGGCAGGTCGGCGGCGACGACGGTCAGAAGATAGGAGTCGGCGCCGGCGACGTGGTGGCATTCCAGCACCTCGGCGGCGCGGCCGATCTGCTCGAGGAAAGCCTTCTTCGCCGCCTGGCCGGCGACGGTGAGGCCGACGATCGCACGCACCGTGTAACCCGCACGGGCCGCGTCGAGGTCGGCGACGACGCCGCGCACGACGCCGGCGTCCTGCAGCCGCTTCAGGCGTTCGGCCGTCGCCGGGATCGACAGCCCGGCGGCCTCGGCCAGCACCTTCAGCGGGGCACGGCCGTCGCGCTGCAGCGCGAGCAGCAGCTTCCAGGCTTTGTCGTCGAGCACGTTTTCAGTCATGCGGCAGTTTGGCCTGAAATTTTAGTCAGCCGCAACAATATTGCCTGAATAATCGCCTGGATCCACCGCCAAAGGCTTCGCACAATGAAGCCGTGGACGCTCAACTCACCCTCTTCCTGCAATCCGCCACGATCGGCCTGTCGATCGCCGCGCCGGTGGGCCAGATCGGCCTGTTGGCGATCCAGCGCACGCTGCAGTACGGCGCCGCCGCCGGCATCGCCACCGGGCTGGGCGCGGCGGTCGCCGACGCGATCTACGGCGCCGTCGGCGCCTTCGGCGTCACGGCGCTGATCGCCTTTCTCGTCGAGCAGCGCACGCTGCTGGCCGGCGGCGGCTCGGCGCTGCTGCTGTGGATGGCCTGGCGCATCGCGCGCCAGCCGCCGGCGCGGCGCGCAGGCGGCCCCGGCGAACGGGCACCGCTGACGCGGCTCTTCGCCGGCACCTTCGTGCTGACGCTGGCCAACCCGACGACGATCCTGTCCTTCATCGCCGTCTTCGGCGCGCTGGCCGGCCGCAGCGCGGTCGCCTCGCCCTGGGTGATGGTGGCCGGCGTCGCCGCCGGCTCGGCGCTGTGGTGGTTCATCCTCGCCGGCGCCGTCGGCAGTCTGCGCACACGCTTCGACGCGCGCTGGCAGCACCGGGTCAACCTCGTGTCGGCCGCGCTGCTGGCCGGCTTCGCACTCTGGCAGCTGGTGGCGCTGCTGCGCTGACTCAGGCGGCGAGCACGCGCTGGAGCCAGGCCGCGACGGCATCGGGCGCGGCGTCGAGTTCGATCGTCTTGCGCCGCCCGGTCTGGCCGTGGGTCAGCCGCACCGCACGTTTGGGCAGGTCCAGTTCGTCGGCCAGCCAGGCGAGGAGCGTGTCGTTGGCCTTGCCGTCGACCGGCGGCGCGTTCAGGCGCACCCGCAGCGCGCCGTCGTGCAGCCCGTCGGCGCCGGTGCGGCGCGCGTTGGGCACGACCGCCACGCGCAGCCGGCTGGCCGCCGCGCCGGCCACGCTCAGGCACGGCGGCGCGTCGTTCACGCCGCGGTCTTGCGCGCCGGCGCCTTCTTCGCCGGCGGCCGTGCGGCACGCGGCTCGAACTCGAAGCCGACCTTGCCTTCCTTGGTGTCGTAGACGAGGAAGGCCTTGAACTTGCGTTTGGTCTTGTTCGAGACGAAGTCCTCCAGCAGCTTGGTGCGGCCGGTGGTCAGCAGGCGGGTCATCTCCTCATGCGTCACCGGCTGCTGCAGGATCACGGCGCCGCTCTTGAAGTCGCAGGTCGCGTGCGCGCCGACGGTGTGCTCGCAGACGTAGCTCGTGCCGTGTTCGTAGACGTGGCCGCGGCATTTCGGGCACGGGCCCAGGCTCTGGCGGCCGCTGAAGTCCACCTCCTCGGCCTCGCCCTCCCCGGGTTTGTCGTCGTCGCCGAAGTCGAACTCCAGCTTCCAGTTGCCGATCTCCTCGTCGCGCACGATGCGCAGCTCGGCGCTGAACGGCCAGCCGGCCTTGGAGCGGAAGCCTTCCAGCGGCCCCAGGCGCTTGTCGCGCAGCAGGGCGTCGGCCTCGGCGAGCTCGAAGGTGCGGCCGGCCGGCAGCTTGGTGATGCTGAAGCCGCAGCCGCTGCCTTCGGGCGAACCGGCGGCGCCGGTGCAGGCGAAGCGGCGGTAGTTCTCCTTGACCACGCCGCCGCAGTTCGGACACGGCGTGGCCAGCGTCGCGTAGTCGCCGGGAATCGTGTCGCGGTCGTACTCCTTGGCCTTCTTGACGATGCGCTCGGCCATCTTGGCGATCTCGGCCATGAAGCGCTCGCGGCTGAGCTTGCCGTGCTCCATCTGCGACAGCTGGTACTCCCAGTTGCCGGTCAGCTCGGGCTTGGTCAGATCCTCGATCGCCAGGCCGCGCAGCAGCGTCATCAGCTGGAAGGCCTTGGCGGTGGGCTGCAGCTCGCGGCCTTCGCGCAGCATGTACTTCTCGAGGATCAGGCCTTCGATGATCGCGGCGCGTGTCGCCGGCGTGCCCAGGCCCTTCTCGGCCATCGCCTGGCGCAGCTCGTCGTCGTCGATCAGCTTGCCCGCGCCTTCCATCGCCGACAGCAGCGTCGCCTCGGTGTAGCGCGCCGGCGGCTTGGTCTTCAGCTGCTTGACGTCCACGCCCTCGGTGCGCACGGTCTCGCCCTGCGTCACCGGCACGAGGTTGGCGTCCTCGTCCTGGGCTTCCTTGCCGTAGACGGCCAGCCAGCCCGGGTTGACCAGCACCTTGCCGTTGGTCTGGAAGTGGTGCGTCGCCTCGGCCACGGCGACCTTGCTGATGCGCGTCGTGACCATGTACTCGGCCGCCGGATAGAACACGGCGATGAAACGCTTGACGACCAGGTCGTAGAGCTTGGCCTCGATCTCGGTCAGGCTCTTCGGGGCCTGCAGCGTCGGGATGATGGCGAAGTGGTCCGAGACCTTGGTGTTGTCGAAGACACGCTTGGTCGGCTTCACGTAGCCCGCAGCCAGCCCCTTGCGCGCGTGCTGCGACAGCAGCGCCAGCGGGCCCGGCAGGTCTTCGTCGGCCAGCATCGAGAAGGTCTGCTTGACAACGTCGACGTAGTCCTCGGGCAGCGCGCGCGAGTCGGTCCGCGGGTAGGTCAGCACCTTGTGCTTCTCGTACAGCGCCTGGGCGATCGACAGCGTGGTCTTGGCCGAGAAGCCGAAACGCGAGTTGGCCTCGCGCTGCAGCGTCGTCAGGTCGTACAGCAGCGGGCTGCTCTGCGAGCTGGGCTTGGCCTCCTCGGTGACGGTGGCCGGCTGGCCGCGCACGGCGGCGGCGATGGCCTGGGCATCGGCCTCGTTCCACAGGCGGTCGGCGCGTGCTTCCGCGTCGTCCGGGTTCTTCTTCCACTTCGGGTCGAACCACTTGCCCTCGTACTGCCCGGCCTGGGCGTCGAAGGCCGCGCGCACTTCCCAGTAGTCGCGTGCGACGTGCTTGCGGATCTTCTCCTCGCGCTCGACGACGATCGACAGCGTCGGCGTCTGCACCCGGCCCACCGTGGTGAGGAAGAAGCCGCCGTCGCGCGAGTTGAAGGCCGTCATCGCGCGCGTGCCGTTGATGCCGACGAGCCAGTCGGCCTCCGAGCGGCTGCGCGCCGCGTCGGCCAGGCCCTGCATCTGCTCGTCGCTGCGCAGCTTGTCGAAGCCGTCGCGGATCGCCTGCGGCGTCATGCTCTGCAGCCACAGGCGGCGGATCGGCTTGGCGAAGGGCTTGCCGGCCGCCGCGTACTGGACGATCAGGCGAAAGATCAGCTCGCCCTCGCGCCCCGCGTCGCAGGCGTTGACGAGCTCGGTGACGTCCTTGCGCTTGACCAGCTTGACCACCGCCGACAGCCGCGACTTGGACTTGTCGATCGGCGCCAGCTCGAAATGCGGCGGCACCACCGGCAGGTGGGCGAAGCTCCACTTGCCGCGTTTGACGTCGTAGGCCTCGGGGGCCTTGATCTCCACGAGGTGGCCGACCGCCGAGGTGACGACGTACTGGTCGTTCTCGAAATGGTCGGCGTGTTTTTCGAACTTGCCGGCGACCGGCGTCAGCGCACGCGCGATGTCCTGCGCGACGCTGGGCTTCTCCGCAATGATGAGAGTCTTGGTCATGTCTGCCTTGGCTCACGGCGACGCAAGCCGTGCCTACAATCCGCCGTCTTTCGCGCGCACGCACACACACGCGCGCGCCCCTGTAATTTCAATGTACCCAATGAAGAAGACCGTGCAACCGGCGGCGCCAAAGAGCGATTCGCGGCGCATCCAGGTGCGGCGCAGCGGGGTGCACGGCAAAGGGGTGTTCGCACTGCAGGCCATCGCCGCCGGCACCCGGCTGATCGAATACAAGGGCGAGCTGATCGGCTGGCCCGAGGCGCTGCGCCGCCACCCGCACGACCCGGCGCAGCCCAACCACACCTTCTACTTCCACGTCGACGACGGCCACGTCATCGACGCCAACGTCGGCGGCAACGCCTCGCGCTGGATCAACCACGCCTGCGACCCGAACTGCGAAGCCCAGCAGCTCGACGACGGCCGCGTCTTCATCGACGCGCTGCGCGACATCCTGCCCGGCGAGGAGCTGTTCTACGACTACGGCCTGGTGATCGACGAGCGCTACACCGCCAGGCTGAAGAAGGAATACGCCTGCCATTGCGGCAGCCCGAACTGCCGCGGCACGATGCTCGCACCCAAGCGCCGCTGACCCGATGGACGCGCCGGTTCCCACGCCTTTTCACGCCAGCGGCAGCGCGCCGCTGCGCTGGGGCGCCGAGGAGATCTGGCAGCAGCTGCAGCCGCTGCTGCCCGGCGTCAGCGTCGAGGTCGTCGCGCGCACCGACTCGACGAACACCCGGCTGATCGAACGTGCCCGCGCCCAGGCCGGGCAGCGCGACGCCCCGGTCACGCGGCCGGGCGAGCTGAAGGTGTTCGGCGAGCTGCCGCGCGCGCCCTACGGCCGCCGCGCAGGCGACACCGAGCCCTGCCTGCTGGTGGCCGAACACCAGACCGGCGGCCGCGGCCGCCTGGGCCGCGACTGGCTGGGCACGCCGGGCGCGTCGCTGACCTTCTCGCTGTCGCTGCCGCTGGCGCCGCGCGACTGGTCGGGGCTGTCGCTGGCCGTCGGCGTCGCGCTGGCCGAGGCGCTGGACACGGCGCCGCCGCGCATCGGGCTGAAGTGGCCCAACGACCTGTGGATCCTCGACGGCCCGGGCCGCGGCCGCAAGCTGGGCGGCATCCTGATCGAGACCGTGCCGGTCAACCAGCGCCGCATGTGCATCGTCGGCGTCGGCCTGAACGTGCTGCCGCAGCCGGCCGAGGGCCTGACGCACGGCTACGCCTGCCTGCAGGAGCTGGACGGTGACGCCAGCGCACCCCGCGCCCTGGCCGCGGTGGCTGCGCCGCTGGTCCGCGCGCTGCAGCGCTTCGAGGCCGAGGGTTTCGCCGCCTTCCAGGCCGGCTTCGAGCGCCGCGACCTGCTCGCCGGCATGCCGGTGACGACCACCGGGCCCGAGCCGATGCACGGCGTGGCCGAAGGCGTCGACGAACGTGGCGCCCTGCGTGTGCGCGCCGGCACGCTGCACACGCTGGTCAGCGGCGAGGTCAGCGTGCGCCTGCGGGACGGCGCATGCTGAGGGCCCTGGCCGCCCTGCTGATCGGCGCCAACCTGCTGTTCTTCGCCTGGGCGCGGGGCTGGCTCGACCCGGTCGTGCCGCCACCTCAGCACGGCCAGCGCGAACCGGCTCGGCTGGCGGCCCAGGTCCAGCCCGAGACGATCCGCCTCGTCGCCCCGGAGGCCGCCAGCGCCGCTGTCGCCACCGTCGCCTGCGTCGAGGCCGGCCCGTTCAGCGACGCCGACGTCGCCAGTGCCGAGCAGGCACTGATCGCCGCCGGCCTGCCCGGCGACCTGTGGAAACGCCGCGAGCTGCAGCAGCCGCCGGTCTGGCTGGTCTACATGGGACGTTTCACCGACTCGGCCCAGATGCGCGCGCGCAGCGACGCGCTACAGAAGCTGCGGGTGGCCTACGAGACGCTGGAGGCGCCGCCCGAACTGGCCCCCGGCCTCGTGCTGTCGCGCCACGACTCGCGCGAGGACGCCGAACGTGCACTCGCCGCCGTGTCGGCCAAGGGCGTGAAGACCGCGCGCGCCGTCGCGCTGCCGCCGCCACCGCTGCAGCACTGGCTGCGCATCGCACGCGCCGACGCCACGCTGCAGGGCCGCCTGGGCGAGACCGCGCTGCCCGGCGGCACCCGCTTCCACCGCTGCGCGCGCTGATAGCGCCGCGATGCCGCCACCGTTCGAGTACCAGAACCCGACGCTGCAGTTCGAGCGCTTCCTGGTCGCCGCGCGCGACCACGCCGGCCTGGCGACGACCAACATGGCCTGGAACATGGTGGTCGGCGTGCTGCACACCTTCCGCGACCACCTGACGCTGGAACAGGCAGTCGACTTCGCCCAGGTGCTGCCGCCAGTCGTGCGGGCACTGTTCACCGAGGACTGGGACCCGCGCCGATCGCCCACGCCCTTCGGTAGCCGCGCCGAACTGCTGGCCGAGGTGCGCGCCGTGCGCCGCGAGCACAACTTCTCGCCCGATCACGCGATCGAGGCCGTCGCGCGGGCCCTGCGCGAGCAGATCGATCCCTCCGCCTTCCAACGCGCCCTCGCGGCGCTGCCGCCGCCGGCACGCGACTACTGGGCGGCCTGAAGCCGGCCATGAAAAACGGCCCCGCGTGGGGGCCGTCTTCGAGTCCCGGCCACAGCCGGGTTCAGGGTCTTCAGGCCGCGATCACTCGCACCATTTCGAGGACCTTGCAGGAGTAGCCCCACTCGTTGTCGTACCAGGCGACGATCTTCACGAAGGTCTTGTCCAGCGCGATGCCGGCGTCGGCGTCGAAGACCGAGGTGCAGCTCTCGCCGCGGAAGTCGGTGGCGACGACCTTGTCGGTGGTGTAGCCGAGCACGCCCTTCATCGGGCCCTCGCTGGCGGCCTTCATCGCCGCGCAGATCTCCTCGTACGAGGTTTCCTTGTTCAGCTCGACGGTCAGGTCGACGACCGAGACGTCAGAGGTCGGCACACGGAAGGACATGCCGGTGAGCTTCTTGTTCAGCTCGGGGATGACCTTGCCGACGGCCTTGGCGGCGCCGGTGGAGCTGGGGATGATGTTCTCGAGGATGCCGCGGCCGCCGCGCCAGTCCTTGTTGCTCGGGCCGTCGACGGTCTTCTGCGTCGCGGTGGCGGCGTGCACCGTGGTCATCAGGCCGCGCTTGATGCCGAAGTTGTCGTTCAGCACCTTGGCGACCGGCGCCAGGCAGTTGGTCGTGCAGCTGGCGTTGGAGACGATGGCCTGGCCGGCGTAGGTCTTGTCGTTGACGCCGTAGACGAACATCGGCGTGTCGTCCTTGGACGGCGCGCTCATGATGACCTTCTTGGCGCCGGCGGCCAGATGCTTCTCGGCGGTTTCCTTGGTCAGGAAGAGGCCGGTGGACTCGACGACGATGTCGGCGCCGACCTCGCCCCACTTCAGCTCGGCCGGGTCCTTGATCGCGGTGAGGCGGATCTTCTTGCCGTTGACGATCAGCGTGTGGCCGTCGACCGAGATGTCGCCCTTGAAGCGGCCGTGCACGCTGTCGTACTGCAGCATGTAGGCCAGGTAGTCGGGTTCCAGCAGATCGTTGATCGCGACGACCTCGATGTCGTCGAAATGCTTGATCGCGGCGCGGAACACCATGCGCCCGATGCGGCCGAAGCCGTTGATGCCGATCTTGATGGTCATGTCGTCTCTCCTGAACGGTGAAGGTGAACGGGCTTCGGCGCCTGGGCGACCGGGCCTCGCGGACCGGCCGGCGCCACTAGGGAGCGATCTTGCCGCAGGCGGCGCGACGGGTCACGCGCCGCCCTGTAGGCGGTGGTGGGCAAAGGCGGGATGCGCCGGCCACCGGGTCAGCGGTCGAGCACCTTGCGCACGACCGCGGCGACGTTCTCCGGCGTGAAGCCGAAGAGCTTGAACAGCACGCCGGCCGGCGCGCTCTCGCCGTAGCGGTCGAGGCCGACGACGGCCGCGCAGCCGTACTTCCACCAGCCGTCGGTGACGCCGGCCTCGACGGCGATGCGCGGCAGCTTGGCCGGCAGCACCGAGAGCTTGTACTCGACGCTCTGGCGGTCGAAGGTCGTCGTGCTGGGCATGCTGACGACACGCACGGCGATGCCGGCGGCGGCCAGCTGGGCCTGCGCGTGCAGCGCCAGCTGCACCTCGCTGCCGGTGGCGATGATCACCGCCTGCGGCGCCTTCTTCAGGCCCACCTCGCCGGGCTCGGCGAGCACGTAGGCGCCCTTGCCGATGTCTTCCAGCGTCGCCTTGGGCGCGTAGGGCAGGTTCTGGCGCGACAGCAGCAGCGCCGTCGGGCGCTCGGTGTTGCCGATCGCCACCGTCCAGGCCACCGTCGTCTCGGCGGTGTCGGCCGGACGCCAGACGTCCAGGTTCGGGATCAGGCGCAGCGACGCGGCGTGCTCGACGCTCTGGTGCGTCGGGCCGTCCTCGCCCAGGCCGATCGAGTCGTGGGTGAAGACGTGCACGACACGCTGCTTCATCAGCGCGGCCATGCGGATCGCGTTGCGGCTGTAGTCGCTGAACGTGAGGAAGGTGCCGCCGTAGGGGATGAAGCCGCCGTGCAGCGCGACGCCGTTCATCACCGCCGCCATGCCGAACTCGCGCACGCCGTAGTTGATGTGGCGGCCGCCGTTGGCCGCGCCGTCGTCGCCGAAACGCAGCGCCGGCGTCGAGCTGGTGTTGGTCAGGTTGGAGCCGGTCAGGTCGGCCGAGCCGCCGAGCAGCTCGGGCAGGGCCTTGGTGAAGGCTTCCAGGGCCAGCTGGCTGGCCTTGCGCGTGGCCACCGTCTCGGCCTTGTCGTGCGCGGCGATCGCGGCGTCGGCGGCGATGCGCGCGAAACCGGCGGGCAGCTCGCCCTTCATGCGGCGCTCGTACTCGGCGGCCAGCTCGGGGAAGGCGCTGCGGTAGGCGGCGAAAGCCTTGTTCCAGGCGGCCTGCGCGGCGGCGCCGGTCTTGCGCGCGTCCCAGGCGGCGTAGGCGGTCTTGGGCACGACGAAGGGCTCGTGGGTCCAGCCCAGGCCTTCGCGCACCAGCGCGATCTCGGCGGCACCCAGCGGCTCGCCGTGCGCCTTGGAGGTGCCGGCGCGGTTGGGCGAGCCCTTGCCGATCGTCGTCTTGCAGATCACCAGCGTCGGCTGGGTGGCCGAGGCGCGGGCCTGGGTCAGCGCGGCGTCGACGGCGGCGACGTCATGGCCGTCGACCGGGCCGACGACGTTCCAGCCGTAGGCGTCGAAGCGCTTGGCGACGTCGTCGACGTACCAGGGCGTGACCTGGCCGTCGATCGAGATGCCGTTGTCGTCGTACAGCGCGACCAGCTTGTTGAGCTTCCAGGCACCGGCCAGCGCGCAGGCTTCGTGGCTGATGCCTTCCATCAGGCAGCCGTCGCCGAGGAAGACGTAGGTGCGGTGGTCGACGATCTCGTGGCCCGGGCGGTTGAACTGCTGGGCCAGCAGCTTCTCGGCCAGCGCCATGCCGACGGCGTTGGTGATGCCCTGGCCCAGCGGGCCGGTCGTCGTCTCGACACCCGGCGTCACGTCGACCTCGGGGTGGCCCGGGGTCTTGCTGTGCAGCTGGCGGAAGTTGCGCAGTTCCTCGACCGGCAGGTCGTAGCCGCTCAGGTGCAGCAGCGCGTAGATCAGCATCGAGCCGTGGCCGTTGCTGAGCACGAAGCGGTCGCGCTCGGCCCACTTCGGGTCGGCCGGGTTGTGCCGGAGGTGGCGGCCCCAGAGCGCGACGGCCATCTCGGCCATGCCCATCGGGGCGCCGGGGTGGCCGGAGTTGGCTTGCTGCACCGCGTCCATCGCGAGCGCTCGCACCGCGTTGGCCATCAGCGCGGTGTCGGGGGAGGAAGTCTTGGCCATGCTGCGCCGGCGGCCGCGAGGGCGCCGTCGTGGGTGGAGAAAGCCGTCGATTCTAGGGCGCCCCTACACTGCCGGCCGATGAGCGCCCGAGCCCTGATCCTCGCCGCCGGCCGCGGCGAGCGCATGCGACCGCTGACCGACACCACGCCGAAGCCGCTGCTGCCGGTGCGTGGGCGGCCGATGATCGAGTGGCATCTGCTGGCGCTGGCGCGCGCCGGCGTGCGCGAGGTGGTCATCAACACCGCGTGGCGGGAGGAGCAGTTCCCGGCCGCGCTCGGCGACGGTTCGCGCTGGGGGCTCGTGATCCGCTGGTCGGCCGAGGGGGCCACGTACGGCGGCGCGCTGGAGACCGCCGGCGGCATCGCGACTGCGCTGCCGTGGCTGGCGCCGCACGGCGACGAAGCCTTCTGGGTCGTGTCCGGCGACATCGTCGCGCCGGACTTCGGCTTCGACGACGCCGAGCGCCGCCGCTTCGAGGACAGCGGCGACCTGGGCCACCTCTGGCTGGTGCCCAACCCCGAGTTCAACACCCGCGGCGACTTCGCGCTCGGCCCCGGCGGCCGTTTGTCGCGCGACGGCGAACGCGCCTGGACCTACGCCAACCTCGCGCTGCTGCGCCCGGCGATCGTCGCCGGGATCGAGACCGGCACGCGTGCGCCGCTGGGCCCGCCGCTGTTCGCCGCCGCCGCGGCGGGCCGCCTGTCGGGCGAGCCCTGGCGCGGCGAGTGGCACAACGTCGGCACGCCGGCGCAGCTCGCGGCGCTAGGCTGAGCGGCCCCGAAGGGCCGCCCCGGATCGGCCTCAGGTCCCGATGATCCCGCCGTCGTCCTTGGTGACGACGACCACCGTGGAACGCGGGCGCCCGCCGGGCAGCGGCGTGACGCCGTCGGCCTCGACCGTCCACTGCGCCTGCGGCCAGTTCGAGTACTGCGTCGGGTTGGCCGCCGTCGAGTCCTCGCCCGGGTGCTGGACGCCGACGAACATCGTGCGGCCGTCGGGCGTCATCGTCACGCCGGTGACCTCGGCGTGCGGCGGCGCGGTCAGGAAGCGGCGCGTGGCCCCGGTGGCCGGGTCGGCGCAGACCATGCAGTTGGCGCCGATGTGCACCCAGTCGCCCTCGGCGTTGCCGGCCTGGTCGGTCTGCACCCACAGGCGGCCGAAGGCATCGAACCACAGGCCGTCGGGCGCGCCGTAGTCGGCGCTGCCGTTCGGGTCGTCGGCGATGTCGCCGCGGTAGTCGTTGCTCGGCTTGGCGGTCTTGGTCGTCGCGCTGTCGCCGGCCTGCACGAACAGGTCCCAGGCGAAACGCGTCGCAGCGACGCTGCGGCCGGCTTCGCGCCAGCGGATGATGTGGCCGTAGACGTTGTCCTCGCGCGGGTTGGCCGCGTCCACCGGCGGGCGCGCCGAGGCGGCGGCGGTGCTGCCGTCGGCGGCGTTGGACGAGGCGGTGCTGGTGCCGCGGCGGTTGTTGTTGGTCAGCGTGCAATAGACCTCGATCTCGTCGAAACCGGCGATGCGCGGGCGCGCGCCGGTCCACTCCGGGCGGTCCATCATCGTCGCGCCGACGGCGTCGGCGGCCATGCGCGTCTTGATCAGGATCTTGGCCTGGACTTCGGCGTCGTCAGTGCCGGCGAAGTTCGGGTTGTCGCGCAGCTTGACGCCGTCGACGCCGACGGTGTCGGGCGCGAGCGCGAGCCAGACGCCCGTCAGGTCGCTGTCGAAACGCGCGACGTACAGCGTGCCTTCGTCGAGCAGTTGGCGGTTGGCCGCTCGCAGCGCCGGGTTGTAGCGGCGCTTGGCGACGTACTTGTAGATGTACTCGTTGCGCTCGTCGTCACCCATGTAGAAGGCGATCCGGCCGTCGGCGTCGACGACGTGCTGCACGCTCTCGTGCTTGAAGCGGCCGAGCGCGGTGCGCTTGACCGGCGTGCTGTCGGGGCGGAAGGGGTCGATCTCGACGACCCAGCCGAACAGGTGCGGCTCGTTCGGGTTGCCGCTGAGGTCGAAACGCGGGTCGGTGGTGTGCCAGCGATAGCCGTTGCCCGAGGCGCTGAGGCCGTAGCGGCGGTTGAGCTTGGCCGTTTCGGTGGCCGCCGAGGTGTCCAGCGTGCCGTTGGCGCCGAAGTTGCCGTTCCAGTTCTCCTCGCAGGTGAGGAAAGTGCCCCAGGGCGTCCAGCCGTGGGCGCAGTTGTTGATCGTGCCGTAGGCCACCGTGCCGTCGGTCGTGCCGCCGGTGGGCGTGGTCGCGGCGTCGGTGATCGTGAACTCGCGTGTCTTCAGCAGCGCGTGGCCGGCCGCCGGGCCGGAGATGCGCATGAAGGTGTTGGAGGTGATGCGCCGGCCGAAGGGCGAGCGCTTGACGACGCGCCACTGGCCGCGCAGACGCGCCGCCTCGACGACGGACACGCCGTGCGCGGCCTGCGACTTGCGCGTCTTGGCCAGCGTGTAGCCGGCGCCGACCAGGCCGTCGGCGTGCAGCACTTCCTCGTGCGTGTACTCGTTGTTCACGCACAGCAGGCCGTGCTCGGGGTTCTCGCTGCCGTCGCGGCGCGGGAACGGGAAGAAGTGCATGCCGTCGTTGTGCATGCCGAACTGCAGCGCCTGCTCGGCGGCGCTCTCGCGTGCGTCGCCGGCGAAGGCCGGGCCGCCCGGCATGATCGGGTCGCCCCAGGCGACGAAGGCACGCGCGGTGTAACCCGCCGGCACGGTCACGCGGTCGGCCACCGGGGCCAGGCTGGGCGGCACGCTGGTGAAGCCGATGCCCGGCAGGCCGGACGAGGCGGTGGCGCGTTCCAGCGGGCGCGCCTCGACGCTGTCGACCAGGCCCCCCAGCGTCAGCCCGCCGGCCGAGGCCAGCGCCGCGGCGCCCAGGCCGCGGCCGACGAAACGCCGGCGCGCCGGGTCGACGGCGTCGACGACGGCGTGGATGTCACGCGCCGTCGACGGGTTGAGGGAGACATCGTTGCGCGGATGCTGCTTGCCCTTCATGCCTGGCTCCTGCTGGGGTGCTGGGCAGGCGGGGGCCTGCCGCGAAAGCCCGGATGCTCCCGGGCGCTCGCGACAGAGACATGACAAACGTCAGTCCACTAGACCCTGGGTAACCCCATTGATGCGGGACAGGATCTCCGGCGTCAGACGCTCGACCAGCGCCATCGCGCCCAGGTTGGCCTTCAGCTGATCGACACGCGAGGCGCCGGTGATGACGCTGCTGACCCGCGGGTTGCAGGCCGCCCAGGCGATCGCCAGCTGGGCCAGCGTGCCGCCGAGTTCAGCGGCGATCGGCTCGAGCTGGGCGACGGCCGCGTTCTTCGCCGCGTCGGTCAGGCCGTCGCGCAGGAAGGCCATGCTGTCCATCGCGCCGCGGCTGCCGGCGGGCACGCCGCCGCGGTACTTGCCGGTCAGCAGGCCCGACGCGAGCGGGCTCCAGGTCGTCAGGCCCAGGCCCAGATCCTCGTAGAGCCGGGCGTATTCCTGCTCGACACGGCGGCGGTGGAACAGGTGGTACTGCGGCTGCTCGACGACCGGCTTGTGCCAGCCGTGGCGCTCGGCCAGCTCCCAGGCGGCGCGGATGTCGGCGGCGCTCCATTCGCTGGTGCCCCAGTACAGCGCCTTGCCCTGCACGATGAGGTCGTTCATCGCGCGCGCGGTCTCCTCGATCGGCGTGTTCGGGTCGGGGCGGTGGCAGTAGATGACGTCGATGAAGTCCAGGCCGAAACGCTGCAGCGAGGCGTCGACGGCCTGCATCAGGTACTTGCGGTTCAGCGTGTCCTTGCGATTGACGGCCTCGCCCTGGCGGTCCAGGCCCCAGAAGTACTTGCTGGTGACGACGTAGTTCAGCCGCGGCCAGCCCAGGCGGCGCAGCGCCTGACCCATCACGAGCTCGCTCTGGCCGCCGGCATAGGCCTCGGCGTTGTCGAAGAAGTTGACGCCGGCGTCGTAGGCGGCGGCCATCATCTCGACGGCGGCGTCGACGTCGACCTGGTTGTGGTACGTGACCCAGGAGCCCAGCGAGAGCGCGCTGACGCGCAGGCCGGAGCGGCCCAGACGGCGGTATTGCATGCGGTGATCCGACGGATGAAAGGAATGCGGCCGATGCTAGTGGGTCGCTGCGGCGACAGCAGCGCCCGCACCGGGCAGCCACAATCGGCGCGATGGGAACGCTTTACCTCGTGCGCCACGGCCAGGCCTCGTTCGGCGCCGACGACTACGACGTGCTGAGCGAACTCGGCCATCGCCAGTGCCGCCAGCTCGGCATCTGGTTCCGCGAGCGCGGCATCACGTTCGAGGCCGCGTTCCACGGTTCGCTCAAGCGCCAGCGCGCCTCCTGCGAGGCGATCGCCGAAGGCCACGGCGCGGTGCCGCCGGCGGCGCTGCGGCCGCAGCTCGACGAATACGACAGCCTGGCGCTGCTGAAGGCCACCCACCCCGAGCCGCTGCCGGCGGCCGACACGCCCGAGTCCTACCGCCAGTACTTCCAGCTGCTGCGCACGGCGCTGGGGCGCTGGATGGCCGGCGAGATCGCGCCCGCCGGCATGCCGAGTTACGCCGACTGGCGCGCCGGCATCGTCGGCGTGCTCGACGAGGTGCAGCGCGTGCAGGGCGGCAACGTGCTGCTGGTGGCCAGCGGCGGGCCGATCTGCACCGCCGTCGGCCACCTGCTGCGCACGCCGCACGAGGTGACGATCGACCTCAACCTGCGCATCCGCAACAGCGCGCTGACCGAAGTCGCGATCACGCCGAAGCGGCTGATGCTCGTCGCCTTCAACCACCTGCCGCACCTGGACCATCCGGAACGCCGGGGCTGGGTGACCTCGACCTGAGCGGGCCCAAGCCGGCCGGCGAGAATCGGGCGATGCACGAGGTCCACATCGCCGTCGTCGGCGCCGGCCCGGTCGGGCTGGCGCTGGCCCTGCACGCCGCGCGGCTGCTGCCGGCGGCGCGCATCACCGTCTTCGACGCCCGCCCGGCGACACACGACGTCGCCGCCGACCCGCGCACGCTGGCGCTGTCGCTGGGCAGCGTGCAGTTCCTGCAGCGCCTCGTCGGCTGGGCACCGCCGCAGCCGATCGCCGAGGTGCAGGTCTCGCAGCAGCCGCCGTCCTTCGGCGACGCCGAGGTGCGCATCCGCGCCGCCGAGATGGGCGTGCCGCTGCTCGGCGCGGTGGCGACGTATGGCGAAGTCGTCGCGCCGCTGCAGCGCGGCTGGGAGGCGGCCGTGGCCGCCGAGCCGCGCCGGCTGCGGCTGCGCCTGGGCACCGCGGTGCAGGCGGTCAAGCCGATGGCCGGCGGCGTCGAGCTCGACGCCGACATCGCCGAGTGTTTCGACCTCGCGGTCGTCGCCGAAGGCGGCGTCTTCGCCGGCCAGGTGCGCAAGGCCGTCGTGCACGACTACCGCCAGACGGCCTGGGTCGGCACGCTGGCGCTGGACGGGCTGCCGCCGGGCGTGGCCTTCGAACGTTTCACGCGCGACGGTCCGCTGGCGCTGCTGCCACGCGCCGACGGCCGCGCCTCGCTGGTCTGGTGCGTGCCCAGCGACGACGACCCGGTGCGCCCGCTGGCCGCGCGCCAGCGCCTGGCGCTGCTGGCCGAGCGCCTGCCGGCCGCCGCCGGGCGTCCGCGCGAGATCACGCCGCTGAAGGACTTCGCGCTCGGCCTGAACGCCGAACGCACGCTGGTCGACGGCCGCTCGGTGCGCATCGGCAACGCCGCGCAGACGCTGCACCCGGTCGCCGGCCAGGGCCTGAACCTGGGGCTGCGCGACGCGCACGAACTGGTCGCCGCGCTGCGCCATGCCGCCGACGTCGACGCCGCGCTGGCGCGGGTCGAATGGGCACGTTCGCCCGACCGCTGGGCGACGATCGCGACGACCGACTTCCTGGCGCGCAGCTTCACCTGGCAGCTGCCCGGGCTGGGCCTGGCACGCGGTCTCGGGCTGGCAGCGCTGCAGCAGGTCGCGCCGGCGCGCCATTGGCTGGCACGCAGGATGATGTTCGGATCGCGCTGACTACAGCCGCCGGTGCGCCAGCGCCGGCAGCTGAGTGCGCACCTCGGCCAGGCGCTGCGGCGAGACCTCGGCGAGCACGACGCCTTCGCCTTCCGGGCGCACCGCCAGCACCTCGCCCCAGGGGTCGGCGACGAGGCTGTGGCCCCAGGTGCGGCGGCCGCTCTCGTGCTGGCCGCCTTGCGCCGGCGCGAGCACGTAGCACTGGTTCTCGACGGCGCGGGCGCGCAGCAGCAGCTCCCAGTGCGCGCGGCCGGTGGTGTAGGTGAAGGCCGCCGGCACGCACAGCAGGTCGCAGGGCGGCGCCATCAGCGCGCGGTACAGCTCGGGGAAACGCAGGTCGTAGCAGACCGACAGGCCGACACGCAGCGGCCCGCACTGCAGCGCCACCGGGGTGTCGCCGGGCGCCAGCGTCGTCGCCTCGGCATAACGCTCGCGGCCGTTGTCGAAGGCGAAGAGGTGGATCTTGTCGTAGTGCGCGGCTTCGACGCCGTCGGGCCCGTAGACGCAGCAGCGGTTGTAGACACGCAGGCCGTCGGGCGCACGCAGCGGCAGCGTGCCGCCGACCAGCCAGACGCCGTGGCGGCGCGCGATGTCGGCGAGGAAACGCTGGATCGCGCCGTCGCCCTCGGGCTCGGCAAACGGCAGCTTGTCGGTGTCGCGCAGGCCGATCAGGCAGAAGTACTCGGGCAGCGCGACGAGACCGGCGCCGGCGGCGGCGGCTTCGCCGACCAGGCGGGCGGCGGCTTCGAGATTGCGCCCGAGATCGGGCGTGCTGACCATCTGGACGGCGGCGACCTTCATGGGGCCATTCTGCTTCAGCGCCATAGCAGATCGCCATCGGCCCTGCCGCCTGCACGCCGAGGGCCTTCAGCGCAGAATCGGCGCCCTCGACAAGAGCAAAGACCTTCGGAGGGTCGTCCATGTCAGCCGTCCAGAGCGCCGCCGTGTCAGCGGCGCACAGCCGTTTCGTGCAGCGCATCCGGCGCCGCTACGAAGCCGAGCGTGCGTTGCTGCCGCCGGGAGCGCCCGGTTTCGAGACCATCGTCGCGCTCGTCGCCACGCTGCGCGAACGCGGCCGCGAGCTGCCGTCCGCGCTGCGTGTCGCACGCCAGCTGGTACTCGAACGCCTGGCGGTACTCGACGTCGAGCAGGCAGCGCCGCTGGACACCGTCACCGCGACGATGACCTGGCTGGCCGAGGCAACGCTGGACCTGGCACTGGCCCAGGCAAGACAGGACGCCGACGAACGCTACGGCGCGGCGCTGGACGCCGAAGGCCAGCCGGTGGACCTGTGGATCATCGGCATGGGCAAGCTCGGCGCGCGCGAGCTCAACGTCTCGTCGGACATCGACCTGATCTACGTCTACGAGGACGAAGGCCAGACCACGGGCGAGCGCCCGGTCTCGTTCCACGAGTACTTCGCCTTCGTCGCCAAGCGCCTGTACGCGCTGATCGGCGAGACCACCGAGGACGGCTTCGTCTTCCGCGTCGACCTGGCGCTGCGGCCCAACGGCAACTCCGGGCCGCCGGTCGTCAGCCTGGGCATGCTGGAGGAGTACTTCCAGGTCCAGGGCCGCGAGTGGGAGCGTTTCGCCTGGCTGAAGAGCCGCATCGTCGCGCCGCGCGCGGCCGTCGGCACCCAGCGCGCGCTGGCGCTGCGCTCACTGGTCACGCCCTTCGTCTACCGGCGCTACCTGGACTACGGCGTCTTCGAGGGCCTGCGCCAGCTGCACCGCAAGATCCGCGACGAGGCCCAGCGCCGCGCTGCCGGCCGCCCGGAGCGCGCCAACGACGTCAAGCTGTCGCGCGGCGGCATCCGCGAGATCGAGTTCATCGTCCAGCTGATGCAGGTCGTGCGCGGCGGCCAGTTCCCCGAGATCCGCACACGCAGCACCTTGCGTGCACTGGGCAAGCTGGCCGCCGGCGGGCTGATGTCGGCCGAGACCGCGCAGCGCCTGGCCGACGCCTACGTGCTGCTGCGCTGCATCGAGCACCGCATCCAGTACCTGGACGACCAGCAGACGCACCTGCTGCCCACCGGCGACGAGGACCTGGCCTGGATCGCCGCCAGCCTGGCCCCGGACGGCGGCGACACCGGCACCATGCTCGACCGCCTCTGCGAGGCGCGCGAGACCGTGGCCGCCGAGTTCGACGCACTGCTGATGGAAGGCGCCGGGGGTGGCAACGGCCACGGCCGCAACGGCTGCCGCCAGTGCGGCGGCGGGCCGCTGCCGATCGACAGCGAGCAGCTGCTCGAGAAGATGCCGCCGGCGCTGGCCGAGCGCCTGCGCCACTGGGCGACGCAGCCGCGTGTGCAGGCGCTGCGCGACGAGAGCCGGCTGCGCCTGGGCCGGCTGATGCAGGCCGCGGCGCGCGGCATCGCCGACGGCGGCTGCACCGAGCAGGCGGCGCTGCGGTTCGTCGACTGGGTCGAGCCGCTGCTGCGCCGCGAGAGCTACCTCGCGCTGCTCGCCGAGCGCCCCGAGGTCCAGCGCCGGCTGCTGCGCCTGCTGGGCCTGGCGCGCTGGCCGATGCAGTACCTGATGCGCCACCCGGGCGTCATCGACGAGCTGGCCGACACGCGGCTGCAGCACCAGCGTTTCGACCGCGAGAGCTTCGCCGCCGAGCTCGAAGAGCGCCGCGCCGCCTGGGACCGTGCCGGCGAGTGCGACGAGGAGCGGCTGCTGGACATGCTGCGCCAGGCGCACCACGCCGAGGTCTTCCGCACGCTGGTGCGCGACGTCGAGGGCGAGCTGACGGTCGAGCAGGTCGCCGACGACCTGTCGGCGCTGGCCGACACGATGCTCGCCGTCACCGTGCGCTGGGCCTGGAGCGGCTTGCGCCAGGCCCACCGCGAGCAGCCGGCGCTGGCCGTCATCGCCTACGGCAAGCTCGGCGGCAAGGAGCTGGGCTACGGCAGCGACCTCGACGTCGTCTTCCTCTTCGACGACGCCGACGAGGCCGACCCGGCACGCGCGCAGGAGATCTACGGCGCCTTCGTGCGCAAGCTGATCACCTGGCTGACGCTGCGCACCGCCGCCGGCGAGCTGTTCGACATCGACACCGCGCTGCGGCCCAACGGCAACTCCGGGCTGCTGGTGACCTCGATCGCCTCGTTCGAGCGCTACCAGGTCGGCCGCGGCAGCAACACCGCGTGGACCTGGGAGCACCAGGCGATCACACGCGCACGCTGCGCCGCCGGCAGCCCGGCGCTGGCCACGGCCTTCGACGCCACGCGGCGCGCGGTGCTGGTGGCCGAACGCGACCCGCAGGCGCTGCGCGAGGAGATCGGCGCGATGCGCCGCAAGGTGCGCGACGCGCATCCGGTGCGTGCCGGGCGCTACGACGTCAAGCACTCGCCGGGCGGCATGATGGACGTCGAGTTCGCCGTCCAGTACCTGGTGCTGGCGCATTCGCGCACCCACCCGGCGCTGATCGGCAACCTCGGCAACATCGCGCTGCTGCACATCGCCGAGGACGGCGGCCTGCTGCCGGCCGGCGTCGGCCGCGCCGCCGCCGACGCCTACCGCGAGCTGCGCCGCGCGCAGCACACCGCGCGCCTGGACGAACAGCCGACGCAGTTCGAGCCCGAAGGGCTGGCGCCGCAGCGCGACGCGGTGCTGGCGCTCTGGCGCGCCGTCTTCGGCGCAGGCTGACCCGCCCGATGTCCCCGACCGACCGCCGCGCGCGGCTGGACGGCCGCGCCGTCGTGCTCGTCGTCGTCTGCTGCGCGCTGTGGGGCCTGAACCAGGTCGCGACCAAGCTCGCGCTGGCCGAGATCCCGCCGCTGATGCAGGCCGCGATGCGCTCGGCCGGCGCCGCGCTGCTGGTCGCGGCCTGGGCGCGCTGGCGCGGCATCCGGCTGTTCGAGGCTGACGGCACGGCCCGCGCCGGGCTGGCGATGGGGCTGCTGTTCGCGCTCGAGTTCGGCTGCATCTTCATCGGCCTGCAGCACACCGCCGCGTCGCGCATGGTGGTCTTCATCTACCTCGCGCCCTTCGTCGTCGCGCTGGGCATGCCCTTCGTCGCGCGCGACGAACGCCTGCGCCCGGCACAGCTGGCCGGGCTGGCGGCGGCCTTCGGCGGCGTCGTCTGGGCCTTCGCCGAGGGGCTGCACGCGCCGACGGCCGGCGAGCGGCAATGGCTGGGCGACGCGCTGGGCGTCGCCGCGGCGGTGATCTGGGGGCTGACGACGCTGACGCTGCGCGGCAGCCGGCTGGCCCGCGCGGCGCCCGAGAAGACGCTGCTGTGGCAGCTCGCGGTGTCGGCCGTCGCGCTGGCCGCCGCGTCCTGGGCCGGCGGCGAGACGCTGGTGATGACCCCGGGGCCGGGCGCGCTGTGGCCGCTGGCCTTCCAGATCGTCGTCGTGACCTTCGCCAGCTACCTCGCCTGGTTCTGGCTGCTGCGCCACTACCCGGCGACGCGGCTGTCGGCGTTCACGCTGCTGACGCCGGTCTTCGGGCTGGTCGCCGGCGTGCTCATCCTCGGCGAGCCGGCGACGGCGCAGCTGCTGGTCGCGCTGGCGGCCGTGTGCGCCGGGATCGCGCTGGTCAACCGCGGCTGAACGCCCGCGTGGCGGCCGGGCCGGGATTCAGGCCGGCTGGGCGCCGCGCCCCAGTTCCTTGCGGTAGCGGTTGAGGTCCTGGACGTTGGCGAAGCTGCGTCCGAACAGCAGGCCGAGGTTGTGCAGGATGCGTTCGACGACGCGGCCTTCCCAGTCGGCGTCGAAGCGGATCTGGCGGTCCAGCCAGGCTTCGAGCCAGGCCGGGTCGGGCAGGCGGCTCTGCACCGTGTCGTTGGGGAACAGGCTGGCGTTGACGTGCAGGTTGGTCGGGTGCAGCGCCTGCGCGGTGCGGCGTGCGCTGGCCATCAGCACGCCGACCTTGGCGAAGGCCGTGCGCGCCTCGTCGCCGCAGCGCACGAGCGCCCGCTTCATGTAGCGCAGGTAGGCGCCGCCGTGGCGCGCCTCGTCGCGCGCCAGCGTCTCGTAGATCGCCTTGATGACCGGCTCGGTGTGCCATTCGGCGGCGCGGCGGTACCAGTGGTTGAGCCGGATCTCGCCGCAGAAGTGCAGCATCAGCGTCTCCAGCGCCGGCGCCGGGTCGAACTCGAAGCGCACCGCGTGCAGCTCGTCCTCGGTCGGCACGAGCTCGGGGCGGAAGCGCCGCAGGTACTCCATCAGCACCAGCGAATGTTTCTGCTCCTCGAAGAACCAGACGCTGATGAAGGCCGAGAAGTCGCTGTCGCCGCGGTTGTCGCGCAGGAACATCTCGGTGGCCGGCAGCGCCGCCCACTCGGTGATGGCGTTCATCTTGATGGTCTGCGCCTGCTCGTCGCTGAGGCAGGCGGCGTCGAAGCTCTGCCACGGGATGTCCGTGTCGAGATTCCAGCGCACGGCTTCGAGCTGCTTGAAGAGTTCGGGATACAGCATGACGGGCCAAAGGTGTCGGGACGCCCCAGTCTAGGCAGCGCCGACCTCCCGCGTGCGCAGCGGGGTGTTCAGCCGCGTGCGTCGCGCCAGCGCCGCAGTTCGATGCCGATGTGCTCCAGCGCCTCGATCGGCAGCACGCCGTCGACACGGCGACGGAAGAGCACCGGCGCGCTGCCGCCCACCCACAGCTCGGTGGCGGCGGGCAGCTTCTCGCGCAGTTCGCTCAGGCCGTCGACCACCTGGTTGGGGCTCATGCAGCCGGAGAAGCTGAGCGCCACGATGTCGGCGCGGTAGCTGCGCGCCGCGAGCACCACGTCCCACAGCGGCGTCTGCGTGCCCAGCGCGACGCAGCGGCAGCCGTCCATCGCCATCAGGGTCTCGCACATCAGCAGCCCCAGGCCGTGCGGCTCGCCGGGAAAGGTGGTCAGCAGCACCGCCGGCGCACCGCCGCCGAGCGGCTCCGGCACCGAGGCGATCGCCTGGCGCAGCAGGCTCTGCACGGTCTCGGTGTAGAGATGCTCCTCGTAGACCTCGACCTGGCCGCGCAGCCAGGCGTCGCCGACCGCGGTGTTCAGCGGCGCGACGACATCGATGACGAAACGCGAGATGCCGTGGCGCACCAGCATGCGGCCGAGCTCGCGCCGCAGGCCGGCCGGATCGTGGCTGCGCAACAGGTCCAGCGCACGCTCCAGATCGGCCGCCACCACCGGGTTCCCGGCACTGCGCTGCGGCTGGTCGACGGTGGACGCGGTGAGCTCGTTGAGCTCGCTCGCCGGCATCGGGACGATGCGGCCCGGCCGATGGCCGGCATCGAGCAGGCGCTTGATGAGACGGAGCTTCTCCACCTGCTCCAGCGGGTAGGCGCGTTCGCCCTGCGAGTCCCGCGCCGGCGAAGGGAAGCCGTAACGCCGCTCCCACACACGCAGCGTGTCCTTGCTCAGGCCGGTGTCACGCTCGACAGCCGCGATGGACAGCGTCAGCTTGTCGGCCGAACTGCGGTCATTCATCGCACTCGCCTTGTATTTGTCCTGGACACAAACATGCCAATTCTCTGAATCTGCCCTAATATAGGTCCAAGTCGCGGTTTTGAACAGGACATGTCTTCGTCAAAGCCAAGAGATGAACTGCAGACATCGAAAGATGACTGTATAGTCGCGTTGCATACCGAGAGGTTCACACGATGTCGAAGCCCTTGCCGATCCCCAGGATCGTTTCCTGCCCAGCACCGCAGGCCGCGGCTGCGGAACTTTGCGCCCTGGCGCCGGTCACAGCGGGCAAGAAGGCCGCCAGCGCGGCCACGGTTTTCCTGTCGTGCGGACTCACGGGTTCCCTGTCTGCCAAGCCTGAGCGTTTCTCCTCCTCCTCCCTCCCTCCCTCGTTCGCTCAGCGCCGCCGCACGACGGCCTTTCTTTCCCGACGTACCGCCCCGCGCGGTACGCCGGCCCTCCGGGGCCAGGCCCCGCTGAACGCGCCTGGCGCGGTGGGGAGCCGCTGATGCGCCGCGTCGCCGTCGTCGGCTCCGGGATCTCCGGTCTGGCCGCAGCCTACGAACTGTCCTCCGATGCGCGCGTCACGCTGTTCGAGGCGGGCGACTACTTCGGTGGCCACACCAACACCATCGACCTGCGCATCGACGGCGTCACGCACGGCGTGGACACCGGCTTCCTGGTCTTCAACCACCGCACCTACCCGAACCTGCTGCGCCTGTTCGCCGAGCTCGGTGTCGAGACCGCGCCGTCGGACATGTCGTTCTCTGTGCAGGCGCGCGAGCACGACCTCGAGTGGAGCGGCTCGGACCTGAACACGGTCTTCGCCCAGCGCCGCAACCTGCTGCGCCCGCGTTTCCTGAAGATGCTCGCGGAGATCGTGCGCTTCAACCGCCTGGCGACCGCGATCGCGGAGGCGGCGGCCGAGGACGCGCTGGCCGAGCCGATCGGCGAGTTCCTGGACCGCCACGGCTTCGGCAACGACTTCCGCGACTGGTACTTCCTGCCGATGATCGGCTGCATCTGGTCCTGCCCGACCGACCAGATGCTGCGTTTCCCGGTGGCGACGATGATCCGCTTCTGCCACAACCACGGGCTCATCCAGGTGAACGACCGTCCGCAGTGGCACACGGTCAAGGGCGGCGCCCGGAACTACGTCGAGAAGATGCTGCCGCGCATCGCCGACGCGCGCATCTCGAGCCCGGTGTCCGCGATCCGTCGCGACGCCGAGGGCGTGGCCGTCACGTCGCCGGCGGGCACCGAGCGTTTCGACGAGGTCGTGCTCGCCTGCCACAGCGACCAGGCGCTGGCGCTGCTGGCCGACGCCAGCGACGACGAGCGCGCCGTGCTCGGCGCGATCCGCTACCAGCCCAACCGCGCCGTCGTGCACGCCGACGCCACCGCGCTGCCCAGGCGCAAGCTGGCCTGGGCCTCGTGGAACTACGTGCGCTCGCCCGACCGCGGCCGCGAACAGGCCGGTGTCTGCCTGCACTACCTGCTCAACCGGCTGCAGCCGCTGCCCTGGACGACGCCGGTCATCGTCTCGCTGAACCCCGTCACCGAGCCCGCGCCGGGCACCGTGTTCCGCGAGATCGAGTACGCGCACCCGGTGTTCGACCTCGCCGCGATCGAGGCCCAGCGCCGCGTGCCGGCGCTGCAGGGCCGCGCCCGCACCTGGTTCTGCGGCGCCTGGACACGCTACGGCTTCCACGAGGACGGCCTGGCCTCGGCGCTGGACGTGGTGCGCTCGCTGCGTGCGCACTGGCAGGCCGGCCGCCCGGCGCTGCAAGAGGCGGCGTGATGGACGGCGCCACCCCGCAGGCCTTGCTGGGCACCGGTGTCGTGCGCCACCGGCGCCTGAAGCCGGCCGGGCACACCTTCGAGTACCCGACCTACTTCATGCTGCTGCCGATGCGCCGGCTGCGGGCGCAGCCCGAGGCCGCGGTGCGGCGCAACCGCTTCGGCCTCGTCGCCTTCCACGACGCCGACCACGGCGACGGCCGCGCCGACTCGCTCGCCTGGCTGGAGGAGCTGCTCGCCGCCGAAGGCATCGCCGACGCCGACGGCGAGATCTGGCTGCACACCTACCCGCGCGTGCTGGGCTACGTCTTCAAGCCGGTGAGCTTCTGGTACTGCGAGCGCCGCGACGGCTCGCTGGCGGCGATCGTCGCCGAGGTCAACAACACCTTCGGCGAGCGCCACTGCTACCTGCTCGCCGGCGAGGACCTGCGCTGGGGCCGCGAGCTCGTCGCGCGCAAGGTCTTCCACGTCTCGCCGTTCTGCCGTGTCGAGGGCCGCTACCGCTTCCGCTTCCTGCGCACCGCCGAGCGCACGGTGGCGCGTGTCGACCACGACGACGACGAGGGCCCGCTGCTGCTGACGAGCGTCAGCGGCCGCCTCGCCCCGCTGACCGCGAAGGCCGCCCGCGCGGCCTTCTTCGGCATGCCGATGATGTCCCTGGGCGTCATCGTGCGCATCCACTGGCAGGCGCTGCAGCTGTGGCTCAAGCGCGTGCCGTTCATCAGCAAGCCCGAGCCGCCCCGGGCCTTCACGACCCGCTGATTCCAGGAACCGCCATGACGACGACGACCGCCAACGCCTTCGCCCTGCCCGAATCCGCCCCCGCGGCGGCCCGCACCGTATTCCGCCTGCTGCGCCGGCTGGCCGTCGGGCAGCTGGACGTGCAGCTGCCCGACGGCAGCCTGGCCCACTTCGGCACCGGCCGCGACGGCGAGCCGCGCGCGTCGATGCGTTTGCTCGACTGGAACGTCTGCTCGGCGACGCTGAAGAGCGGCGACATCGGCTTCGCCGAAGCCTACATCGACGGCCAGTGGACCTCGCCCGACGTGGTCGCGCTGCTGCGGCTGTTCATCGCCAACCGCGACGCGGTCGAGGACGCGATCTACGGCCGCTGGTGGGGTTCGCTGGCGCACCGCCTGAAGCACCTGCTGAACCGCAACTCGCGCCGCGGCAGCCGCAAGAACATCCACGCCCACTACGACCTGGGCAACCCGTTCTACCGTCTCTGGCTCGACGAGACGATGAACTACTCGAGCGCCTGGTTCGACGGCGACACCGCCAAGCCCATGCCCGAGGCCCAGCGCGCCAAGGTGCGGCGCGCGCTGCGCGAGTGCGGCGTGCGTGCCGGCGACCGCGTGCTCGAGATCGGCTGTGGCTGGGGCGCGGTGGCCGAGGCCGCGACCAACGAGTTCGGCGCCCGCGTCACCGGCGTCACGCTGTCGACCGAGCAGCTGGCCTATGCCCGCGAGCGCCTGACGCGCCTGGGCCTGGGCACCCGGGCCGACCTGCGGCTGCAGGACTACCGCGACATCCAGGACGGCCCCTTCGACGCCGTGGTCTCGATCGAGATGTTCGAGGCCGTCGGCCGCGAGTACTGGGGCAGCTACTTCCGCACCGTGCGCGACCGGCTCAAGCCCGGCGGCCGCGCCTGCATCCAGTCGATCACGATCCGCGACGACCTGTTCGCGCGTTACCTGCGTTCCACCGACTTCATCCAGCAGTACGTCTTCCCCGGCGGCCTGCTGCCCAGCGCGTCGGCCTTCCGCGCCGAGGCGCGCAAGGCGGGGCTGGAGGTCGTCGGCGAACTCGCCTTCGGTGCCGACTATGCCGAGACGCTGCGCCGCTGGCGCGTCGCCTTCCTGGCCAACGAGAACGCGGTGCGCGGCCAGGGCTTCGACACGCGTTTCGTGCGCATCTGGGAGTTCTACCTCGCGTACTGCGAGGCGGCCTTCGCCACCGGCAACACCGACGTCGTGCAGTTCACGCTGCGCCGTGCCTGAATGGACCACGCCCGCCGTGCCCTGCTCGCCGCCGCGCTGGTCCCGGCGTACGCGGCCGCGGGCCGGACGCCGGCGCCGCCCGAGCTTGCCGCCTACGCGCCGCTGGCACTGCAGGGCGAAGGCCGGCTGCGCGTGCTGGGTTTTGCCGTCTACGACGCCCGGCTGTGGGTCGGCGAAGGCTTCACGCCCGAACGCTGGGCCGACGCGCCGCTGGCGCTGGAGATCCGCTACGCCCGCGCCTTCGAGGGTTCGGACATCGCCGCCCGCTCACTGGACGAAATGCGCCGCCAGGGCGAACTGCCCGAGCCGCAGGCGCAGCGCTGGCGCCAGGCGATGGCGGCACTGTTCCCCGACGTGAAGCCCGGCGACCGCCTGGTCGGCGTGCGCCGCACCGACGGCGGCACGCGTTTCTACGCCAACGGCCGCCGCCTGGGCGAGGTCGACGACACCGAGTTCGGCCGCCGCTTCTTCGGCATCTGGCTGGCACCGCAGACCTCGCAGCCGACGCTGCGCGCGCGACTGTTCGGGCAGACGGCATGAACACTGCGGGCCTGGACGCACGCGGGCCCGGAGCCGCGGCGCCGCGCTGGCGCGGCGGCCTCGGCGACGGCCTGCGTTATGGCGCGCTGGGCCTGCCGCTGGCCTTCGTCGCGCTGCCGCTGTACGTGCTGCTGCCGCCGCACTACGCTGCCACGTACGGCGTGCCGCTGGCGACGCTGGGGGCGCTGCTTCTGGCCGTGCGCGGGCTCGACGCCGTCATCGACCCGGCGCTGGGCCGCCTCGTCGACCGTTTGTTCACCGGCTCGCCGGCGCGGCTGCTGGCCGTCGCCTCGGCAGCGGCGGTGCTGCTGGCGGCGGCCTTCCACGGCCTGTTCTTCCCGCCGGTGACCGGCGGCACGGCGCTGCTGGCCTGGTGCGCGGCACTGCTCGTCGCCGCCTACCTGGCCTACAGCCTGCTCTCGGTGCTGCACCAGGCCTGGGGTGCGCGGCTGGGCGGCGACGCCGCGGTGCGCGCGCGCATCGTCTCCTGGCGCGAAGGCCTGGCGCTGGCCGGCGTGCTGGTGGCCAGCGTGCTGCCGTCGACGGCCGGGCTGCCGGCCACCAGCGCCGTCTTCGCCGTCACGCTGGTGGTCGGCCTCGTGCTGCTGGCCGGCGCGCCGCGCGCCGAGGCGACGCCGGCCGCGGCCCGGGTCGAGTGGCGCGCCCCGCTGGCGACACCGGCCTTCCGCCGCCTGCTCGCCGTCTTCCTCGTCAACGGCATCGCCAGCGCGGTGCCGGCGACGCTGGTGCTGTTCTTCGTGCGCGACCGGCTGCAGGCACCGGCCTGGGAGCCGGTGTTCCTGGCCGCCTACTTCGCCGCCGGGGCGCTGGCGATGCCGCTGTGGGTGCGGCTCGTGCCGCGTCTGGGCCTGGCCGGCGCCTGGCTGGCCGGCATGGCGCTGGCCGTCGCGGCCTTCGTCTGGGCGGCGACGCTGGGCGAGGGCGACACCGCCGGCTTCGCCGCGGTCTGCATCGCCAGCGGCGTGGCGCTCGGCGCCGACCTGGCGCTGCCCGGCGCGCTGCTCGCCGGCATCGTGCGCCGCGCCGGGCACGGCGGCGGCGAAGGCGCGTACTTCGGCTGGTGGAACCTGGCCACCAAGCTCAACCTGGCGCTGGCCGCCGGGCTGGCGCTGCCGCTGCTCGGGCTGCTGGGCTACGCGCCCGGCGCCCGTGAACCCCAGGCGCTGGCGGCGCTCACCGCCGCCTACTGCCTGCTGCCCTGTGTGCTGAAGACCGCCGCCGCCGTGCTGCTGTGGCGCTGGCGGCACCGACTCGACGAGGAGAACCCACGATGAACCGACGCCTGCTGCTCGGGCTGGCCGCCGCGGCGGCACTGGCCGGCTGCGCCGGCCCGACGCCCGCCGACTACGCCGCCGAGACCCCGAAGCTCGACCTGAAGACCTTCTTCGACGGCGAGATGACGGCGCACGGCATCTTCAGCGACCGTTCGGGCAAGGTCGTGCGCCGCTTCACGGTGCAGATGACCGGCACCTGGACCGGCGACGACGGCGTGCTCGACGAACGTTTCACCTACAGCGACGGCAAGACCGAGCGCCGCGTCTGGAAGCTCAAGTCGCTGGGCGGCGGGCGCTACGAGGGCCGCGCCGACGACGTCGTCGGCGTCGCCCAGGGCACGGCCGCCGGCAACGCGCTGAACTGGCGCTACACGCTGAAGCTGCCGGTCGACGGCAGCGTCTACGAGGTCCAGTTCGACGACTGGATGTTCCAGATGGACGACAAGGTCATGCTGAACAAGGCCGAGATGAGCAAGTTCGGCGTGCGCCTGGGCGAGGTCACGCTCGCCTTCCACAAACGCTGAACACCATGCCCCTGAACCCTCCGCTGCGCGACTGGCAGGGCCGCAGCGCCTGGCTGGTCGGCGCCTCCACCGGCATCGGCCGCGCCACGGCCTCGCGGCTGCACGCGCTGGGTGCGCGTGTCACCGTCTCGGCGCGCGACGCCGACGCGCTGGCGCGTTTCGTCGCCGCCCATCCGGGCAGTGTCGCCCTGCCGCTGAACGTGACCGACCGCGCCGCGGTGCAGGCCGCCGCCAGGCAGGTGATCGCACAGAGCGGCACGCCGGACCTGGCGCTGTACTGTGCCGGCACCTACACGCCGATGCGCGCCACCGCCTTCGACCTGGACCTCGCGCTGCACCACGTGCAGGTCAACTACGTCGGCGCGCTGCACTGGCTGGACGCGCTGCTGCCGGCGATGCGTGCCCGCGCCGCCGCGGGCCAGGGCGCGCACCTGAGCCTGGTCGGCAGCGTCGCCGGCTATCGCGGCCTGCCGCAGTCGCTGGCCTACGGGCCGACGAAGGCGGCGCTGATCAACCTCGCCGAGACGCTGTACCTGGACCTGCACCCGGCCAGCGTCGGCGTGTCCATCGTCAACCCGGGTTTCGTCGAGACGCCGCTGACGGCCAAGAACGGTTTCCGCATGCCGGCGCTGCTGACCCCCGACGAAGCCGCCGAGGCCATGCTGCGCGGCTGGGCGCGCGGCGACTTCGAGATCCACTTCCCGCGCCGATTCACGCTGTGGCTGAAGGCGCTGCGCCACGTCGGCTACGGGCCGTACTTCGCCGCGGTGCGGCGCTCCACCGGGCTGTGACGATGAAGAGCCCGCATCCCGATCCGCGCGTGCAGCGCCTCGTCGAGGCCTTCGAGACGCTGTCGCCGGCCGCGCTGGCGGGGCTGGGCGAGGTCTACGCCGCCGAGGCCGTGTTCAAGGACCCGTTCAACGAGGTGCGCGGCGTGCCGGCGATCGCGGCGATCTTCGAGCACATGTTCCGCACCCTGGAGGCACCGCGTTTCGTCGTGCACGAGGCGGTGGCCGCGGGCGACCAGTGTTTCCTGACCTGGGACATGCACTACCGCATGAAACGTTTCGTGCGCGGCGAGCAGACGATCCGCGGCGCCACGCACCTGCGCTTTGCCGCCGACGGCCGCGTCGCGCTGCACCGCGACTACTGGGACGCCGCCGAGGAGCTGTACGAGAAGCTGCCCGCCGTCGGCGCCGCGATGCGCTGGCTCAAGCGCCGCGCGTCGAGCTGATCGCGGGGCGTGCCTCGCTCGCGCGCACGCCGCCCATCGTCAAACCGTCTGGAGCCTCCCTCACGGAGGGAGGCTGGAGGGAGCCGTCGAACGAGCCGGAGCCCCCTCCTGGAGGGGGCCGCGGGGAGCCCAACGTTCAGCGACAGCGGCAGCAGTCCGGGCAGCGACGCCGCCCGGACTGCTAACGCTGACCTTCGGTCAGCGCATCGACCTGGAAGCGCCCGCTCTTGTCGACGAGCCAGATCTCGGTGAAACGCGCGACACCCAGGCGCGCCGGCGCCGGATAGGGCGCGGCGCGCTTGATCATCGCGACGACCCAGGGCGCGACCTCGTCGGCCGCCGGCTTGCGCACGACCTGCACGCCGGCGACCTGGCCCATCGCGTCGATCTCGGTCTCGACGACCATCACCGAATACAGCAGCGGTGGCAGCCGGCCCTTGTAGATGCGCGCCGGATAGGCCGCGTAGACGTGCCGGGCGGCGTCGACGCGGTACTGCTTCTCGTGCTCGGCGGCCGATGCCGCCGGCGGCTGGTCGAGCACCGGCGCGGGCACGGAGGCGAACTGCGCGCGTGCCGGGCCGGCGAACGCCAGGGCCGCCAGCACGGCCACCGCGGCGGCGTGGCGCAGGCGGGCACTCGCGGTCAGGGGCGGGAGTCGATTCATGGGTCCTGCGTCCGAATCGTGGAGGCGCGGCCGGCAAGCGCGGCCGCGACGAGAGACTACACGATGGTCGGTGGCCGGCCATGCTGAGGCCCACGGGCCGCCGCCGCAATGGCCGAGCAGGAACTAACGCAACCAGCCTTTTCGGCGGAAGTACAGGAAGGGCGCGGCGACCGAGGCCACCATCAGCCCGATCGCGAAGGGGTAGCCGTAGTCCCAGTTCAGCTCGGGCATGAGGCGGAAGTTCATGCCATAGATGCTCGCGATCAGCGTCGGCGGCAGCAGCCCGACCGAGGCGACCGAGAAGATCTTGATGATCTTGTTCTGGTTGATGTTGATGAAGCCGACGGTGGCGTCCATCAGGAAGTTGATCTTGTCGAACAGGAAGGCGGTGTGCGAGTCCAGCGAGTCGATGTCGCGCAGGATCTGGCGCGCCTCCTCGAACTGCTCGGCGTTGAGCATGCGGCTGCGCATCAGGAAGCTCAAAGCGCGCCGCGTGTCCATCATGTTGCGGCGGATGCGGCCGTTCAGGTCTTCCTCGCGCGCGATCGCCGCCAGCGCCTCGCCGGCGCTGCGGTCGTCGACGTCCTGCGTCAGCACGCGTGCGCTGACCTTCTCCAGGTTGTCGTAGACGCCCTCGAGCGCGTCGGCCGAGTACTCGGCGTCGGCGTCGTAGAGCTTGAGCAGCACGTCCTTGGCGTCCTCGATCAGCGCCGGGATGCGGCGTGCGCGCAGGCGCAGCAGCCGGAACACCGGCAGGTCCTCGGCATGCACCGAGAACAGCACCTTCTCGTAGAGGATGAAGGCCACGCGCACGTTGCGCGAGCCCTGCCCGTCGGGGCCGCTGTCGGCGTCGATCAGGAAGTCCGAGCGGATGTGCAGCTCGCCGTTGTCCTCCTCGTAGAAGCGGGCGGACTCCTCGAGGTCCTCGTCGACCACGTCCTCGGGGATGGCGAGGCCGAAACGGGCGCGGACCCAGCCTTTTTCCTCGGCGGTGGGAGCTTCCAGATCGACCCACACCGGCTGCACGCCGGCCAGCGCCGTGGGGTTGTCGATCTCTTCCTGGAACAGCCGGCCGTTGGCCAGCGTGAAGACGTTGAGCATCGCGGTATCTCGGCATCGCGCCACGACGCCCCCCGCGGAGCGGCCCGGCGCGGTCGATGGTCTGAAGGGGCTGGGGGAGACCGCCGCGCTCCAGTTCGATGCCGGAGCCGACGGTCAGCGACTAGGTGGCTGTTCCATGGGGTGGTCCCGCTCAACGGGGAAGCTGGAATTATTGCATCGCACCCGCGGCATCGGCATGACGGCCGGGCGTGCCGCCGGCACGCGACAACGGCAGCCACAGCGTCACCGTCGTGCCGCGCCCGGGCGTGCTCGACAGGTCCACGCGGCCGCCCTGCAGCTCGACGATCTCCTTGACCAGGCTCATGCCCAGCCCGGTGCCGGGGATGCTGCCCGACGGGTCGGCCCGGTAGAAGCGCTCGAAGATGCGGGCCAGCTGCTCGGGTGCCATGCCGATGCCGTGGTCGGTGACCCGCACGCCCACCGCGGGCTCGCCGCGCAGCTCGCCGGACTGCGTCGTGACGAGGATCGCGCCGCCCTCGGGCGAGTACTTCACCGCGTTGGACAGCACGTTGGTCAGCGCGCGGTTCGTCTTCTCGGGGTCGACGTCGAGCACGCAGTCGGGGTGGGCGACGTCGATCTGCAGGTCGTGTGCGCCGCCGGCGATCAGCAGCGGGCCCACCGCCTGCGTGATCAGGCTGTCCAGGCGGCAGGGCTCGCGCTTCAGGTCCTTGCCCTGGCGCGCCTCGATGCGCGCCAGGTCCAGCAACTCGTTGACCATGTTGATCAGCAGCGAGGCCTGGCGATGGATGGTCTCCAGCATGTCGCGACGGCGCTCCTCGGAGACCGGGCGGCGCAGCAGCAGCTCGGTGAAGCCGAAGACGCTGACCATCGGCGTTCGCAGCTCGTGCGCGGCGGTGCTCAGGAACTCGCTCTTCATGCGGTCGACCTCGGTCTCGCGCGTGACGTCGCGAAAGAACAGGATCGTCTCGTGATGGCCGTCGCCGGCGCGGCGCGCCATGCGCGCGAGCACGCGGCGTTCGGGACGCAGCAGCTGCAGCATGTCCGGGCCCTCGCTGCGCTCATCCGCGGCCAGCGCCAGCGACACCGGCGCGTACGGGGTCGCCGGGTCGCACTGCCGGAGGAAACGGCGGTCGAACTCGTCGACGCCGATGCCGGCCTCGGCGCTGGCCGCGTCCCAGCCCGACATCACGAGGAAGGCCGGGTTGCAGTAGACGAGCTGGCCGCCGTCGGCACCGTCGAAGACGACGAAGCCGTCGGGCGACAGGTCGAAGACCGCGTTCAGCCGCGCGCTGCGCTCGGCGATCGCCATGCGCGCCCGTTCGCGTTCGGTGACGTCGTTGAGCACGCCGACGTAGTGCTGCGGCGCGCCCTCGGCATTGGGCACCGGCGAGACCGTCAGCTCGTTGAAGAACAGCGCGCCGTCCTTGCGGTAGTTGCGCAGCACGACCTGGGTCGAACGGCCCTGCCGGATGGCCTGCGCCAGCTCGGCGAGCTGCGGCTGCTCGCGGTCCTCGCCCTGCAGGAAGCCGCAGCCGCGGCCGATCGTCTCGTCGCTGGCGTAGCCGGTGATGCGACTGAATGCCGGGTTGGCGTAGAAGATCGGGAACCCCGGCAGCGACATGTCGCAGATGATGACGCCGTTGTTGGTGCACTCCAGCGCCCGGCTGTACAGCTTGAGCATCGAGAAGGTCATGCGCTGCTCGGTCATGTCGCGCACCACCGCGGCGTAGCGCAGGCCGTCGTCGGTCTCGGTGCGCGACAGCGACACCTCGGCCGGGAAGGGCGTGCCGCCGCGGCGGCTGGCCTCGATCTCGAAACGCGCGACGTGGGTGGCGCTGGAGCGCATGTACAGCCCGGCCAGCGTGCGCTGCTCGGCTTCGCCGCAGCTCAGCCCCGGCAGCAGGTCCGACACCGGCCGGCCGAGCGCCTCCTCGGCCTGCAGCCCGAAGACGCTGCTGACGCCGGGGTTGACGACACGGACCCGGCCGGCGGCGTCCAGGCCGAGGATGACGTCGGGCACGGCCTGCAGGATGGCCTCGTTGCGCGACTCGGCGTGCACGATCGCCTCCATCTGCTCGCGCAGCCGGCCGGAGGTGCCGTTGAGCGCGTCGGCGAGCTCACGGAACTCCCGGCTGCCGCCGCCGAGTTCGATGCGGGCGCCGGCGTTGCGCCCGATTTCGGCCGAGAAGCGCACCAGGCGCTGCAGCGGCGCCAGCGCGCGCTGGATGAAGCCGTAGGTGATGACGATCGTCAGCAGGCTGACGAGTGCGATCGCGAGCACCGCCTCGTAGGACAAGGCGCCCAGCCGGGCACGCTCGGCGCCCAGCGAATAGGTGAGCCCGAAGCTGCCGAGCCTTCCCCCGGGGCCCGCGGGGGCCCAGACCTGGACCGCGTCGGCACCGACGAAACCCATGCGTGCCGCCGGCGCCGGCACGCCCCGCGCCGGCGCCGCGCTCGGCGTCTCGCGCACGACCAGGCCTTCGCGCGACTGGCGCAGCGACAGCAGCTGGACGCCGCGGGCGTCGACGAGCTCCAGGCGTTCGACGCCGGGCATCCCGGCGAAGCTGCGCAGCAGCGCCTCGGTATCGGCGGCGTCGCCGGCCTCCAGCGCCGAGGCCGCGGCCGCCGAGGCGCCGGCGACGATCGACTCGGCCCAGCGCCGGCTGGTGTCGACCGCGACCTCGTCCAGGCGCGAAGCCGAGACGCGGTACAGCAGCGCCATCGCCAGCACGGTGCTGACGACGAGCAGCGCGAGCAGCTGGTGGCGCAGCCGCCGCGGCCACCCGGGCACGCGCCACGGCCGCGCCGACATCAGGCGGTCTCCAGCAGGCGCTCGATGGTGTCGATGAGCTGCAGCGGGCTGAAGGGCTTGACGAGGTACTCGTCGGCGCCGGCGGCCTGGCCGGCCTCGCGGTCGCGCGCCTGGCCGCGCGCGGTCAGCAGCACGATCTTCATCGCCCGCGTCGCCGGGTCGTTCTTCAGGCGCTGGCAGACCTGCAGGCCGTCGATCTCGCCCGGCATCATGACGTCCAGCAGCACCAGGTCGGGGCGCACCGCCTGCGCCAGGCGCAGGCCGTAGGCGCCGTCGGCGGCTTCATGGATCTCGTAGGACTCGAACTCCAGCGTCATGCGGATCAGCTTGCGGATGTCGGCCTGGTCTTCGACGATGAGGACGCGTTTCATGGCGGCTCCTGGTGATGCCTTGTGTCGGATCAGCGTGGCGCCGGGTCGGCGCCACGCTGGCGTGCGCGCGCCATCAGCGCAGCGAGGTCGCGGGCGTATTGCTGCGCCTGCACGATGTCCAGCTGGGACTGGTCGTTGCGGTACGGGGCGCCGGTCGGCAGGTCGATGACGAAGTTGCGCATGCCGTCGTCGTCCTCCTCGCGCAACTGGCCGCCGTGCAGCGAGACGATGTGCTGGCACAGCTTGAAGCCGATCTGGTCGCGGGCGTCGCGCTGGGCCGGCGGCGGGCGGCTGCCGGCGGGCTCGCTGCGCGGCAGGTCGACTTCGTCGGCTGCGCGCGGGGCGAACATGCCGCAGTCGCGGAACACGATGACCGCGCGCGGCCCCATCTGGCGGTGCTCGATGTCGAGCACCGCGCCGCCGGGCGAGCTGCGCAGCGCCGCCTCCAGGCACTCCAGGAAGACGCGACGCAGCCAGTGCTCGCTGCCGTACAGCGTCGCCAGGCTGGCGGTGTCGGTCTGGGCGCGAAAGCGCACCTTGATCTGGCGCGCGAGCGCGAGCGGCTCGACCTCGGCCCAGACACCCTGCAGCAGCGACCACAGTTCGATGCGATCGTTGGCGAACAGCGCGCCGCTGCCCCACAGTTCGGCCAGATCGACGAGCTTGTCGAGCACACGCACGAGATCGTGCACGCCGTCGACCAGGGCGTCGAGCTCGGGGCCGCCGCCGTGCTCGCGCGCCAGCACGATGGCGTCGTTCGCCTCGGTCAGCGGGTCGCGCAGGTCGGTGCGGATCACCTGCATCAGGTTGTCGAAGGCCGAGCCGGCGTCCTCCGACGCGTCGGGCGCGATCAGCACGAAGGCGTCCTCGCGCGACAGGCCCGGGATCACCCGGCACCGCAGGTCCGGCGGCGGCAGGCCGGGAGCGCTGGCCACGCCGACCGAGACGAGCTTTCTGGCGGCCTGCTGGGTCACCGCGGCGGACACGGCGGCAGCCATGTCCGGGTCGAAGAGCTTGTGCCCCGGCGCGAGGCCGGTGCGGAGGCAGGCATCGCTGTTGGCGTAGCGCACCGTCGCGTCGCGGTGGACCCACAACAGGCCCGACTTCATGTTTTCGAGCAGCTCGGTCAGCGAGGAGTGCATGGCAGCGTTCGTCCCTGTGAATCGCATTTTGCATCTTTAGCATTTTTGCAATCGGCAATCGGTCACGATCCGTCGCGCAAAACCTCGCAGACGGCCGCGCGGTGTGCCGTCGGCGCAGCGGCTATCCTCCAGGCCCTCCATCCGTCGCCGAGGCCCCAAGCCGTGATCCGCCTGCCCTTCATCGCCGCGTCGCTGCTGCTGGCCGCCGCGGCCACCGCCGCGCCGCGAGACGTCGGCGCCCCTGCGCCGACGTCCGACCTGTTCCACGGCGTCCAGGTCGACGACCCGTACCGCCAACTCGAGAACGTGCGCGACCCCGCCGTCGCGGCCTGGATGAAGGCTCGTGCGCGCGAGGCGCGGCGCACGCTCGACACGATCCCCGGCCGCCCGGCGATGGCGCGCCGCGTCACGCAGCTGATGGCCGAGGCCGGCACCCGCCTGGGCACGGTCCAGCGCCGCCCGGGCGAGCGCCTGTTCTACGAGAAGCGCGGCGCCCGCGACGACCAGTTCCGGCTCTACGTGCGCGACGGCGCACGCGAGCGCCTGCTGGTGGATCCGCTGGCCGCAGCGCCGCGCGGCACGCCGCATGCGATCGACTACTTCGAGGCCTCGCCGGGCGGGCGCTACGTCGCCTACGGCCTGTCGGCCGGCGGCTCGGAGGACGCGCAGCTGTACGTCGTCGACGCCGCCACCGGCCGGCGCGTGCTCGGCCCGGTGTCCCGCGCGCAATACGGCAACGTCGCCTGGCTCGATGACGAAAGCGGCTTCTTCTTCACCCGGCTGCGCGCAACCGCGGCCGACGCCCCGCCGGCGGCCAAGTACGCCGGCGCGCGTGCGGTCTTCGTTCGCCTGGGCCGCGACCCGGAGAAGGCGCCGGTGGCGCTGTCCTTCGAGACGCCCGGCGTCGTGATCGACGAGGCCCAGGACGCCCCCGGCGTGATGCCCGTGCCGGGCACCGGCTGGGCGCTGGCGCTGGTCAGCCACGGCACCGACCACGAGCTGGCGGCCTGGGTCGCGCCGCTGGCCGACGCTGCCGCCGGCACGGCACGCTGGAAGCCGCTGTTCGGCCGCGAAGCCGGCGTCACCGCCCTGCAGACCGTCGGCGAACGCCTGTTCCTGCTGAGCCACCGCGACGCGCCGCGCTACCGGCTGCTCGAGACCACGGTCACGGCCGGCCTGGACGCGGCCCGCGTGCGGGTGCCCGAAGGCGAGGGCGTGCTGACCGGCCTGGCGCGCGGCGCCGACGCGCTGTACCTGCGCCGCCGCGACGGCAGCGCCTCGTCGCTGCTGCGTCTGCCGCTGGCCAGCGACGGCCGGCCCGAGGAAGTCGCCCTGCCGGTGCGCGGCGCCTTCGAGATGGAAGGCGCCGACCCGCGCCTGCCCGGCGTGATGCTGGCGCTGCAGGGCTGGACCGAGCCCGAGCGCCTGTGGTCGGTGAAGCCGGGCGCCGACGGCACCGTCGCCGTCACCGACACCCAGCTGCTGCGCCCCGGACGTGTCCCGGGCGCCGGGCGCTACGTCGTGCGCGAGGTGCTCGTGCCCGGCCACGACGGCGCCAAGGTGCCGCTGGCCATCGTGCACCGCGCCGACCTGAAGCCGGACGGCAGCGCGCCGACGCTGCTCTGGGGCTACGCCAGCTACGGCATGACCGACGAACCCTGGTACTCGGCGACGCGCCTGGCCTGGCTGGAGAAGGGCGGCGTCTTCGCCGTCGCCAACCCGCGCGGCTCGGGGGCCTTCGGCGAGGACTGGTACCGCGCCGGGCTGCGCGAGACCAAGCCCAACAGCTGGAAGGACTTCATCGCCGCCGGCGAGTACCTGATCGCCCAGCACTACACCTCGCCGGCGCGGCTCAGCGCCTGGGGTGGCAGTGCCGGCGGCGTGCTCGTCGGCCGCGCGATCACCGAGCGCCCCGACCTGTTCGGCGCCGCCGTGATCTCGGTCGGTGCGCTGGACATGGTGCGCGCCGAACTCGAGCCCAACGGCCCGCCCAACATCCCCGAGTTCGGCAGCGTGGCCACCGAGCAGGGCTTTCGCGCGCTGCTGGCGATGAGCAGCTACCACCAGGTGCGCGACGGCGTGCGCTACCCGGCGGTGCTGCTGACGCACGGCATCAACGACGCACGCGTCGAGGTCTGGCAGAGCCTGAAGATGGCGGCGCGGCTGCGCCAGGCCACGGCCAGCGGCAAGCCGGTGCTGTTGCGCCTGGACTACGACGGCGGCCACGGCGGGGGCGCGACACGCGCCCAGCAGGCCGCCGAGATCACCGACATCTACGCCTTCCTGCGCTGGCAGGCCACCGGCAGCGCGCGCTGAGCGGCGGCGCTTACCCGGCTTCGACGATCGCCAGCAGCGACGCGCGCAGCGTCGACCAGCCCTCGCGGGCCACGGCCACGTCGCCCGCCGCGGCAGCGCGGTCGAGTGCCGCCGCACGCTCGCTGTCGTCGCCGTAGCCCAGCGTCAGCAGCACCGACTTCAGGCTGTGCGCCAGGCGGCGCAGCGCGCCCAGGTCGCCGGCGTCCAGCGCCGCGTCGCCCTGGCGCACGTCGCGCAGGAACTGCGGCAGGCAGCTCGCGCGGTAGGCCTGGTAGAGGCCGGCGTCGCCGGCGAAGTACTGGGTCACGGCACCGGACGCGGGCGCCGGCGCGGCGGCCGGCGCGTCGTCCAGCGCACGCCGGGCGCAGGCCTCGAGTTCGTCCAGCGGCACCGGTTTGGCCAGCACCTCGTCGACGCCCAGCCCCTCGAGCTGCGAACGCCGCTCGGCCGAAATCCCGGCACTGAAGGCGACCAGGCGCGGCAGCCGCGCCGTGGCGCGCCCCGCGGCCAGCTCGTGCAGCAGGTCCACGCCGCTGCCGTCGGGCAGCATCAGGTCGCAGATCACGAGGCGGACCGGGCCGCTGTCGAGCACCGCACGCGCCTCGGCCAGCGAGCCGGCCTCGACGAAGTCGATCGCCAGCTCCTCCAGCGCGATCTGCACGAAGCGGCGGATCGAGGGGTCGTCCTCGACGAGCAGCACCCGCGGCAACGACGCCGTGACGTCGCCCACGGGCTGCGCGTTCATGCCGGCGTCGCGGTCGCGTCCAGCGCGGCCTTCAGCAGCCCGGGCAGCTGCGCCACGAGCTGGGGCTTGTGCACGACGGGAACGCCTTCGAGGGCGAAGGCGTAAGGCGCCCGCCCGGCCTCGTCGAGCGAGGTCACGACGACCAGCCGGCTGCGGCTGAACTGAGGGTGCGAGCGCAGGCTGGTGATCAGCGTCGCGCCGTCGATGCCGGGCAGCAGGATGTCGACGATGAGCACGTCGGGCTGCAGCTGGCCGGCCAGCGCGAGCCCGGCGATGCCGTCGTCGGCGACGTGCAGCTCGACGCCGGGCAGGTGCTGCTTGACGAGCAACGAGACGAGGTTCTGGTAGTGCGTCGAGTCCTCGATGAGCAGCACGCGCCGCGCCGCCGAGGCGGGCCGCGGTATGGGCTGCGAGCGCGCCGGGCCGGAGCGCCGGCCTTCGCGCCAGCGCTCGACCGAGTCGCGCGAGATGCGACGGTGCCCGCCCGGTGTCTTCCAGGCCTCCAGCTCACCGCGGTCGACCATCATCTGCACCGAGCGCACCGCCATGCCGAGCAAACGGGCGACCTCCAGCGTGCTGTAGGTATCGCGTGCGTCTTCGGACATAGGGATTTCGGCCATCGAGTAATTCTGCCGAATTTCCACGCCGCCGGCGACGCACACCTAAACTGCTAAAAGCAACATTGTTGATAATTCGTCGATTCGAATGAGAGGAGTTCCCGTCGATGGACGCCCTGCCGGCCAGCGATGACCGCCTGGAGGCAAGCGCTTCCCCGAACCGCTTCGACGCCGCCGCGCATGCGCAGATGGAGTGTTTCCTGCGCGACTTCGGCGAGATGTACCAGGAGGTCGCACGCGCGCACCACGAGGCGCTGTTCCGCCTGGCGCTGGCCGCCGAGTACCGCGACAGCGATACCGGCGAGCACATCATCCGCATGGGCTTCCTGTGCGAGGCGCTGGCGCTGGCGCTGGGACGCTCGGACCGCTGGGCGGCCATGCTGCGCAAGGCCGCGCCGATGCACGACGTCGGCAAGATCGGCATCCCCGACAAGGTGTTGCGCAAGCCCGGCGCGCTGGACCGCGAGGAGCGCGCGACGATGAACGAGCACGCACGCATCGGCGCGGAGATCCTCGGTCAGTCGCGCATCCCGCTGTTCCACATGGCCGCGGAAGTGGCGCTGTCGCACCACGAGCGCTGGGACGGCACGGGCTACCCGGCGGGGCTCGAGGGCGCCGCGATTCCGCTGTCGGGGCGTATCGTCGCGGTCGTCGACTTCTTCGATGCCCTGACGATGGACCGCTGCTACCGCAAGGCCTTCCCGGACGCGCAGGCCCTGCAGATGCTTCGCGAGCAGAGCGGTCGTGCCTTCGATCCCGAGATCACCTCGGTCTTCCTGGCCCTGGCGCCGCGGCTGCTGGCGCTGCGCGACGCGATCAACCGGCGCAAGCCCAGCTTCGCTGACCTCGTCGACGGCCCGACGCCACCCGAGGCGCTGGCGCCATGAAACCGGCTGGCGACTCGCACCGGCGACGACGGCGCCCCTTGACGGCGCGCCTGGTGATCGCCGGCGGCTCGGTGCTGATCCTGCTGCTGGCGGCAGCCACCGCGGGCATCGCGGTCTACGAACACGAAGAAGCCCGGCTGGTGCAGCAGGACCGCGCGCAACTGCTGGCGCGCATGGTCGAGGAACACGCGTCGCATGCACTCGACGATGCCGCCCGCGTGCTCGCGGTGGCGGCCGAGGCGGTGCAGCGCACGCCGCCGCAGCGGCTGGCCGAGCTGGACGCGGCGTTCGCCCGGGCCGCGGCCAGCCAGCCGCTGGTGGCCGCCACCGCACTGGTGGACGAAAGCGGAACGATCGTCGCGTCGAGCGTGCCCGCCGCGCGCGGGAGCAGGCTGGACATCGCCCGGCTGGCGCCGATCCCGGCCGCCGGCCAGCAGGCCTGCGGCAGCTACCTCGCCGACGCCGGGCCGCTGCTGCCCGGCCGCGACACCGTGCCGATCCTGCGCGGCAGCCTCGGCGCCGACGGCCGCCCGATGACGCTGGTGGCGCTGCTGGACAGCTCCGAACTCGCGGCGTTCCTGCGCCATGCGCGCGAGGATCCCGGCACCAGCGCGATGCTCGTGCGCCGCGACGGCCAGGTGCTCAGCGCGACTCCCGACGCGATCGCCGCGGCCGGCGCGCGCCTGGCGGCTCCGGGTGACGGCAGCGCCGCGTTCGCCCAGGCCTCGCGGCTGGTCGTCGCGACGCAGGTGCTGGCGTCGCGGCCGGAGCTGGCGGTCGTCGTCACCCGTGACCTCGACGTCGGCCTGGCGGCGTGGCGCCACCTGGTGGCCTGGCTGCTCGTCGGTGCCGCCGCCGCGGCCGCCGTGATCGCGGCGATGACCTTCATCGCCGAACGCAGCGTGCGCGCACGCGAGGCCGCCCGGCGCCAGCGCGACGCGGCGCAGCTCGCGGTGGCGATGCGCGAACGCGAGCTGAGCGTCATCGTCAAGAGCGTGCAGGAGATGATCTTCCGCACCGACGCCGAGGGCCGGCTCACCTTCGTCAACACGCGCTGGCAGGCGGCCACCGGCGAGCCGGCCGACGCGCTGCTCGGCCGCCGGCTGCTCGAGCTCGTCCACCCCGAGTCGCGCGCGGCGGTCGCCGCGCTGCTGGCGCCGGGGGCGTCGGCCTTGCGCGCGTCGCCGGTGCGCTTTGCCGGTGCCGGCGAGCGCCAGTTCGACTTCGCCGTCTCGCCGCTGATGGAAGGCGAACGTGTCGTCGGCCACGCCGGCAGCGCCGTCGACGTCACCGAGTGCTGCACCGCCCGGCGCGAACTGCAGGAGCAGCTCGCGCTGTGGTCCCAGATGCTCGACACGATGCCGCTGCCGGTGGCGCTGATGGACCACGAGGCCCGCTACATCACCGTCAACCTCGCCTGGGCGACCCAGGCCGGCATGGACCAGGACGAACTGGTGGGCAAACGCGTGCGCGACTACCTGCTGCCGGCCGAGGCCGAGGTGCACGAGCGCCACAACCTCCAGGTGCTGGCGCACGGAGGCACGCTGCGCTACGAGTCCGAGGTCTCGCTGCCCGACGGCTCGCGGCGCACGATGGCTGTCACCAAGGCGGCCGTCTGCGACGCCGACGGCCGCTCGCGAGGCCTGCTGGCGACGCTGACCGACATCAGCGAGTTCCGCGAAGCCGACCGCGCGATGCGCGAGGCGCGCGACATCGCCGAGGAGGCCTCGCGCGCGAAATCGGAGTTCATCGCCAACATCAGCCACGAACTGCGCACGCCGCTGCAGGCGATCATCGGCTTCTCCGAGCTGGGCATGGTACGCGGGCGCGCCCACGAGCGCCTGGCGTCGATGTTCGGCGACATCCACGCCGCCGGCCAGCGCATGCTGGCGCTCGTCAACGACCTGCTGGACGTCTCCAAGATCGAGAGCACGGTGGGCACCTTCCACCTCGAGCGCACCGACCTGAGGCCGCTGGTGCGCGAGGTCGCGCGCGAGATCGACCCGCTGCTGGTGCGCCGCCGGCTGCACCTGGACCTCGTGCTCAGCGACGGGCAGCTCGTCGCCAAGGTCGACCCGCTGCGCTTCCAGCAGGTGGTGCGCAACGTGCTCGCCAACGCGGTGCGCTTCTCGCCCGACGGCGCGACGATCGAGCTGCGCGGCGACATCGACGCGAAGAACCAGATCGTGATCACCGTGCGCGACCAGGGCCCCGGCATCCCGCCGGCGGAACTGGAGACGATCTTCGAGGCCTTCGTGCAGTCGAGCAAGACGAAGGACGGTTCGGGCGGCACCGGCCTGGGGCTGGCCATCTGCCGCAAGATCGTCGAGGCGCATGGCGGCCGCATCCTGGCCGAGAACGCCGACGGCGGCGGCAGCCGCTTCACGATCTCGGTGCCGGCGCGAGGCTTCGCCGACACGGTGGTCTGAGGGCACGAAGCGCCGCCCAACTGCCCATCATGCCTTGCCGCAACGCCGCGCGGAGCTTGCGAATCGTGTGTTTCTGCGCGCCGTCAAGGGCTCTGAAACAGCCGTCCGCAACGCCCTCGCGACCGCTCCGGAGTCTGCTTGTCATCGTTGTGCAACGGGTGCACACTGGCCCGGACGGCCCTCGAAAAGCCCTCTCCCGAACCCGCTACAGACCCCTCTGAACCCTCGTCGCGACCCAGCGCTTTCCCCAGCCGAGCCCGTACGCATTGCAGGGCAAGGCACGTTCCCACCCCTCTCCTAGGAGGCATAGATGAACCTGACGATCAGCGGCCACCACCTCGAAGTCACACCGGCCCTCCGTGAGTACGTGCTCACCAAGCTGGATCGGGTGACGCGACACTTCGACCAGGTCGTGGACGTCACGGTGCTGCTCACCGTCGAGAAGCTGAAGGAAAAGGAACGGCGCCAGAAGGCCGAGGTGACGCTGCGCGTGAAAGGCCGCGACATCTTCGTCGAGCAGGCCCACGAGGATCTGTACGCGGCGATCGACCAGCTGATGGACAAGCTCGACCGCCAGGTCGTGCGCCACAAGGACAAGGTGCAGGACCATCACCACGCGACGGCCAAGCGCCTGGAGACCAACGCCGGCTGAGCAGTCGCCACCCGGCATCGTCGACGGCCCTGAGGGGCCGTTTTTGTTGGGACTCCGGCGCGAATCGTCCAGGGTTTTTCATCTGCCGCAAACAGATGTTGTGATGTAGCCGCAAGAATTCGCGGTTCCCCTGCATCGGGTGGCCCGCTTGCGAGCCGGTCGGAACCCCGATTGCTATCATCCTTCGTCTAGCAACACGACGCGGCAGCAGCGCAGCAGAAACGCGGCCCGCGAGGGGAAGTCCCCATGAACCGACTCGCCGCCATCCTGCCTGCCAGCAACGTGCTGGTGAACGTCGAAGCGACGAGCAAGAAGCGCGTCTTCGAACAGGCAGGGTTGCTGTTCGAAAACCAGCACGCCATCGCCCGTGGCCTCGTCACCGACAACCTGTTCGCGCGCGAACGCCTGGGCTCCACCGGCCTGGGCCACGCCGTCGCGATCCCGCACGGCCGCATCAAGGGCCTGAAGAACCCGCTGGCCGGCGTGCTGCGGGTGCAGCAGCCGATCCCCTTCGACGCCCCGGACGACGAACCGGTCTCGCTGCTGATCTTCCTGCTCGTGCCCGAGGCGGCGACGCAGCGGCATCTGGAGATCCTCTCCGAGATCGCCGAGATGCTGTCCGACCGCGAACTGCGCGAGCGGCTCAAGACCGAGGCCGACGCGGCCGCGGTGCACAAGCTGATCCACGACTGGGAACCGCTGAAGTCCGTCGCATGACGGCGAGCCCGCGATGAAGCCGACTTCGATCAGCGCCGAGGCGCTGTTCGAGGCCCACCGCGCGGCGCTGCGCTGGGAGTGGATCGCCGGCCACGCGCACCCCGAGCGGCGCTTCGACGACAGCGCGGTGCGCGACGCGCGCTCCGCGGCCGACCTCGTCGGCTACCTGAACTACATCCACCCGTACCGCGTCCAGATCGTCGGCCGGCGCGAGATCGCCTACCTCGTCGCCAGCGCGCCCGAGGACCAGGAACGCCGCATCGCGCGCATCGTCACGCTCGAGCCGCCGGTGCTCATCGTCGCCGACGAGCAGGTGCCGCCGGACCGGCTGGTGGCGATGTGCGACCGCGCCGAGATCCCGCTGTTCATCACGCGCGAATCCGCCGGCCACGTCATCGACGTCGTGCGCGCCTACCTGGCGCACCTGTTCGCCGAGCGCACGACGCGCCACGGCGTGTTCATGGACATCCTCGGCCTGGGCGTGCTGCTGACCGGCGAGTCCGGCCTGGGCAAGAGCGAACTCGGGCTGGAGCTGATCTCGCGCGGCCACGGGCTGGTGGCCGACGACGCCGTCGACCTGTACCGCACCTCGCAGACCGCGCTCGAAGGCCGCTGCCCCGAGCTGCTGATGAACCTGCTCGAGGTGCGCGGCATCGGCCTGCTGGACATCAAGGCGATCTTCGGCGAGACCGCGGTGCGGCGCAAGATGCGCCTGCGCCTCATCGTGCACCTGGTGCGCAAGGAGACGATGGAGCGCGAATTCGAGCGCCTGCCCTACGAGCCGCTGTACGAGGAGATCCTCGGCATCCCGGTGCGCAAGGTGGTGATCGCGGTGGACGCCGGGCGCAACCTCGCGGTGCTGGTCGAGGCCGCGGTGCGCAACACGGTGCTGCAGCTGCGCGGCATCGACACCTACCAGGAGTTCATCGAGCGCCACCAGCGCGCGATGGAGCGCGGCCAGGGCTGACGCCAGAACGCGCGCGCAGGACGCGCGCGGCGCTCACTTGCCGTGGCGGTGCTTGCAGTCCGGGCGCGTGCAGCGCGCGTACAGCGCCAGCGCGTGGTCCTGCAGCTCGAAGCCGCGCTGCGAGGCGATGGCGCGCTGGCGGACCTCGATCTCCGGGTCGTAGAACTCCTCGACACGGCCGCAGTCCATGCAGACCAGGTGGTCGTGGTGCTGGCCTTCGTTGAGCTCGAAGACCGACTTGCCGGACTCGAAGTTGCTGCGCGACAGCAACCCCGCCTGCTCGAACTGCATCAGCACGCGGTAGACGGTGGCCAGGCCGATGTCGGCACCTTCGTTGAGCAGGGCCTTGAAGACGTCCTCGGCCGTCATGTGGCGGCGCTCGGCGCTCTGGAACACCTCCAGGATCTTGATGCGCGGCAGCGTGGCCTTCAGGCCGCTGCTCTTCAGTTCTTCGGCATTGGACATGTCGGAAATCCTCGAGGGCCGGCACTGCACGGTCGCCGGCTAGAATGCCGGCCATCATAGCCAGCCTATCGCGCCGTTCTCTGCGGCCGCGCAGGAATCCCCTCATGCTTCGCATCCTGGCCCTGCTGTCCGGCTCGCTGTTGCTGGGCGCATGCTCCTCGACGCCGTCGTCCGGCCCCAGCTTCCTCGGTTTCATCACGCCGTACCGCATCGACATCGTGCAGGGCAACGTCGTCACGCGCGAGCAGCTGCAGGCGCTGAAGATCGGCATGTCGCGCGAACAGGTGCGCAACGTGCTCGGCACGCCGCTGGTCACCGATCCGTTCCACGCCGAGCGCTGGGACTACATCTTCACGATCCGCCGTCCCGGCACCGAGCCCCAGCGGCGCAGCATGGTCGTGCGTTTCGACGCCGCCGGCGTCGTTGCCGCCGTCGAGGCGCCGGAGGACCTGCCGAGCGAGCGCGAGTTCGTCGACTCGATCACGCGCCAGAAGGACGAGAAGCCCAAGGTGCCCAAGCTCGAGCTGACCGAGGCCGAGCGCCTGGCGCTGCCGCGCCCGCCCAGGCGCGAGGAGGCAGCGCCCGAAGCCGAGCCGCAAGGCGCGGCGCGCCGCTACCCGCCGCTGGAGGCTTCGTGAGCCTGGTCTCGATCGCGGTGGCCGGCGCCTCCGGGCGCATGGGCCGCATGCTGGTCGAGGCGGTGCTCGGCAGCCAGGGCTGCCGCCTCAGCGGCGCGCTCGACCTGCCGGGCAGCCCCGCGCTCGGCCAGGACGCTGGCGCCTTCCTCGGCCGCACGACCGGCGTCGCCGTCACCGCCGACCTGCGCGCCGGCCTCGCCGGTGCCGACGTGCTGATCGACTTCACCCGCCCCGAAGGCACGCTGGCACACCTGGCGCTGTGCCGCGAACTCGGCGTGCGCATGGTCATCGGCACCACCGGCTTCACCCCGCAGCAGAAGGCCGAGATCGCCGCCGCCGCGCAGCACGTCGGCGTCGTCTTCGCGCCCAACATGAGCGTCGGCGTCAACGTCGTGCTCAAGCTGCTGGAAACCGCGGCCAAGGCGCTGGCCGACGGCTACGACATCGAGATCGTCGAGGCCCACCACCGCCACAAGGTCGACGCCCCGAGCGGCACCGCACTGGCGATGGGCGAGGCGGTGGCGCGCGCGCTCGGCCAGGACCTGGCCGAGCAGGCCGTCTTCGCGCGCGAAGGCCACACCGGCGAACGCCAGCCCGGCACGATCGGCTTCGCGACGATCCGCGGCGGCGACATCGTCGGCGACCACACGGTGCTGTTCGCCGGCACCGGCGAGCGCATCGAGATCAGCCACCGCAGCAACAGCCGCGCGAACTACGCCGCCGGCAGCGTGCGCGCGGCGCGTTTCCTCGTCGAGCACGGCCCCGGGCTGTACGGCATGGCCGACGTGCTGGGCCTGTAGCCCGGCTGCCGCCGATGCAGGGCCTGGAACACTTCTGGGGCGAGGCCGACACGGTCGGCCGCATCGTCGCGCTGCTGCTGTTCACGATGTCGGTCGCGGCCTGGCTGCTGATCGTCTGGAAGGGCCTGCTGCTGCGTCGCGCCGGCGCCGACATCCGGCGCGCGGTGCCGGCCTTCTGGGACGCCGCCTCGGTCAGCGACGGCCGCAGCCGCGTGCAGGCGCTGGACCGCGAAGGCGTGCTGCTGCCGCTCGTCGACGCCACCGTCGCACCGGCCGCCGGTGGCACGCTCGAAGGCGCCGCGGCGCTGGACGCACGGCTCACGCGTCGCCTGCGCGACGCGCTGCACCGCGGCCTGGCGCACCTGCAGTTCGGCCAGGTGATCCTGGCCTCGATCGGCAGCACCGCGCCCTTCGTCGGCCTGTTCGGCACCGTCTGGGCCATCCACCATGCGCTCACCGGCATCGGCGAGGCGGGCACGCTGACGATCGAGCGTGTCGCCGGCCCGGTCGGCGAGGCGCTGGTGATGACGGCAGCGGGCATCGCCGTCGCCGTGCCGGCGGTGCTGGCCTACAACGCCTTCGGCAAGCTGGTCGCCGCCTGCGAGGCCGAACTCGAAGGTTTCGCCCACGACCTGCGCCGCATGGTGCTGGACTCGGCGCGCGACTGAGGCCCCGGCGATGGCCTTCGGACGCCTGGACCGCTCGAGCCCGCCGCCGCCGATCAGCGAGATCAACATGACGCCGCTGATCGACGTCATGCTCGTGCTGCTGGTGATCTTCATCGTCACCGCGCCGCTGCTGGCGTCGAGCCTGAAGCTCCAGTTGCCCGAGGCCGGCGCCTCGACGCCGTCGGACACGCCGGGATTCGTCGCCGTCGCGATCGACGCCGACGGCCAGCTCTACCTGGGCGAGCAGCGCGCCGCTGCCGGGGAGGTCGAACGCGCGCTGCGCGAGGCCGGCGCACGCGACCCGCAGACCGAGGTGCGGCTGCGCGCCGACCGCGCCGTGCCCTACGGCCGCGTCGCCGAGCTGATCGACGCCGCCCAGCAGGCGGGCCTGACACGCATCGGCTTCGTCACCGAGCCTGCCGCCCCCAGGTAGCTCCCTACAATCCGGGGGATGAACGAAAAGTACGTCCCCGCCGAAGTCGAAGCCGCCGCCCAGGCGCACTGGAACGCCACCGGTGCGTTCAAGGTCGTCGAGGACCCGGACCGGCCCAAGTTCTACGCCTGCTCGATGCTGCCCTACCCCAGCGGCAAGCTGCACATGGGGCACGTGCGCAACTACACCATCAACGACATGATGGCGCGCTACCTGCGCATGAAGGGCATGAACGTCCTGATGCCGATGGGCTGGGACGCCTTCGGCCTGCCGGCGGAGAACGCGGCCATCGACAACGGCGTCGCGCCGGCCAAGTGGACGCGCGCCAACATCGCCGAGATGAAGAGCCAGATGCAGCCGCTGGGCCTGGCCTTCGACTGGAGCCGCGAGGTCGCCACCTGCGACGCCGGCTACTACAAGTGGAACCAGTGGTTCTTCCTGAAGATGCTCGAGAAGGGCATCGCCTACAAGAAGACCCAGGTCGTCAACTGGGACCCGATCGACCAGACGGTGCTGGCCAACGAGCAGGTCGTCGACGGCCGCGGCTGGCGCTCCGGCGCGATCGTCGAGAAGCGCGAGATCCCCGGCTACTACCTGGCGATCACGCAGTACGCCGACGAGCTGCTGGCCGGCGTCAACGACAGCACCAGCGCCCACTACCTCGAAGGCTGGCCGGAACGCGTGCGCCTGATGCAGGAGCACTGGATCGGCAAGAGCGAGGGCGTGCGCTTCGCGTTCACGCACGACATCCGCGGCGCCGACGGCGAGCTGATCCAGGGCGGGCGCATGTACGTCTTCACGACGCGCCCCGACACGATCAAGGGCGTCACCTTCTGCGCCGTCGCCGCCGAGCACCCGCTGGCGCAGCACGCCGCGCAAGGCAAGCCCGAGCTGGCGGCCTTCATCGAGCAGTGCAAGAAGGGCGGCACGACCGAGGCCGAGCTGGCGCTCAAGGAGAAGGAAGGCCGCCCGACCGGCCTCTTCGTCACCCACCCGCTGACCGGCGAACAGGTGCCGGTCTGGGTCGGCAACTACGTGCTGATGAGCTACGGCGACGGCGCGGTGATGGGCGTGCCGGCGCACGACGAGCGTGACTTCGCCTTCGCCAAGAAGTACGGCCTGAACATCGTCCAGGTGGTGCACGTCGACGGCGAGCACTACGACTACGAGCGCTGGCAGGACTGGTACGCCGACAAGACGCGCGGCGTGACGATCAACTCCGGCAACTACAGCGGCCTGGCGTACAAGCAGGCCGTCGACGCCGTGGCCGCCGCGCTGCAGGCCAAGGGCCTGGGCGAGAAGAAGACCACCTGGCGCCTGCGCGACTGGGGCATCAGCCGCCAGCGCTACTGGGGCACGCCGATCCCGATCATCCACTGCCCGCACTGCGGCGACGTGCCGGTGCCCGAGAAGGACCTGCCGGTCGTGCTGCCCGAGGATCTGGTGCCGGACGGCAGCGGCAACCCGCTGAACAAGTGCGAGTCCTTCCTGAACGTCGCCTGCCCCAAGTGCGGCAAGCCCGCGCGGCGCGAGACGGACACGATGGACACCTTCGTCGACTCGTCCTGGTACTACATGCGCTACTGCTGCCCGGACAGCGAGGGCGCGATGGTCGACGCGCGCAACGAGTACTGGATGCCGATGGACCAGTACATCGGCGGCATCGAGCACGCGGTGCTGCACCTGCTGTACGCGCGTTTCTGGACCAAGGCGATGCGCGACATCGGCCTGGTGAGCTTCAGCGAGCCGTTCACGAAGCTGTTCACGCAGGGCATGCTGCTCAACGAGTCCTACTACCGCGAGGACGCGTCGGGCAAGAAACGCTGGTTCTACCCGAGCGAAGTCGACGTGAAGTTCGACGAGCGCGGCCAGCCGGTGGGCGCCGTGGCCAAGGCCGACGGCCAGCCGGTGCAGCTCGGCGGCATCGAGAAGATGTCCAAGAGCAAGAACAACGTCGTCGAGCCGCGCGACATCATCGCCAGGTTCGGCGCCGACACCGCGCGCACCTTCACGATGTTCGCCGGCCCGCCGGACCAGAGCGCCGCGTGGTCGGACTCGGGCGCCGAAGGCGTGTTCCGCTTCCTGCGCCGGCTCTGGAGCTTCGGCGTCAAGGTCGCGCCGCGCGTGGCCGCCGCCGGCGCCGCGCCGCAGGGCACGAACCCGCTGCGCTACGAGGTGCACACGCTGCTCAGGCAGATCGGCGCCGACTACGACCGGCTGCAGTACAACACCGTCGTCTCCGGCACGATGAAGCTGCTGAACGCGCTCGAAGACGGCGCCGGCGCGGCCGACGACGCGACGCTGCGCGAAGGCGTCGGCATCCTGCTGCGCGCGCTGTACCCGGCGGCGCCGCACGTCGCGCACGCGCTGTGGGGCGAGCTCGGTTTCGTCGCCACGCTGGGCGATCTGATGGACGCGCCCTGGCCGCAGGTCGAGGAAGCCGCGCTCGAACGTTCGGAGATCGAGCTTGTGCTGCAGATCGCCGGCAAGACCCGCGGCAGCGTGCGCATCCCCGCCGACGCCGACCGCAAGGCGATCGAGGCCGCGGCGCTGGCCTCGCCCGAGTTCGCCAAGTTCAGCGACGGCAAGGCGGCGAAGAAGGTCATCGTCGTGCCGGGCCGGCTCGTCAATGTCGTCGTCTGACCGCCGCCGCGCGCTCGGCGCGATCGCCGCGCTGGGCGCGTTCGCGCTCGGCGGCTGCGGCTTTCAGCTGCGCCGGCCGCAGAAGCCGAGCTTCGAGCGCATCGCGCTGGTCGGCTTCAAGCCGAAGTCGACGGTCGGCGCGGCGCTGCGCCGTGCACTCGCACCCGACGTTCGCATCGTCGACGTGCCCGCCGCCGCCCAGGTGATCCTGGAGATCACCGAGGACAAACGCGAGAAGAGCGTCGTCGCGTCGACCTCCGCCGCCCAGGTGCGCGAGTTCGAGATCCGCGTGCGCCTGCACTTCAGCGCGCGCACGCCCGACGGGCGCGAGCTGATCGCTCCGACCGAGCTGCTGCGCGAGGAAGACCTGAGCTACAGCGAGAGCGCGGCACTGGCCAAGCAGTTCGAGGAGGCCGACCTGTACCGCGACATGGAAAACGACATCGTGATCCAGGTGATGCGACGCCTGGCGGCGATCCGCCTGTAAATGCAACTGCGTCCGGAACATCTCGAGCAGCGCCTGCAGCGCGGGCTCGACACGCTCTACACGATCCACGGCGACGAGCCGCTGCTGGCCCAGGAGGCGGGCGACACGATCCGCGCCGCGGCGCGCGCCGCCGGCTTCGTCGAGCGCCAGGTCTTCACCGTCGGCCAGCACTTCGACTGGAGCGCGCTGCTCGGCGCGGCGCAGGCGCTGTCGCTGTTCGCCGACCGCCAGCTGATCGAGATCCGCATCCCCAACGGCAAACCCGGCAAGGACGGCTCGGAGGCGCTGCAGCGCTACTGCCAGCAGCTCTCGCCCGACGTGCTGACGCTGGTGACGCTACCCAGGCTCGACTTCCAGCAGCAGAAGTCGGCCTGGTTCACCGCGCTCGACGGCGCCGGCGTGACGCTGAAGGTCGAGCCGGTGGAACGCAAGGCGCTGCCGGCCTGGCTGGCGCAGCGCCTGGGCCGCCAGGGCCAGCGTGTGGCCAGCGGCGAAGCCGGACAGCAGACGCTGGCCTTCTTCGCCGACCGTGTCGAAGGCAACCTGCTGGCCGCGCACCAGGAGCTGCAGAAGCTCGCGCTGCTGTACCCGCCGGGCGAACTGAGTTTCGAGCAGGTCGAGGCCGCGGTGCTCGACGTCGCGCGCTACGACGTCTTCAAGCTCGGCGAGGCGGTGCTCGCCGGCCAGGTGGCGCGTGCGCTGCGCATGCTCGACGGCCTGCGCGCCGAAGGCGAGGCCGCGGTGCTGGTGCACTGGACGCTGGCCGAGGACCTGCGTGCGCTGGCGCGTGTGCGCGCCGCCGTCGACGACGGCAAACCGCTGCCGCTGGCGCTGCGCGAGGCGCGGGTCTGGGGCACGAAGGAAAAGCTCTACGAACGCGTGCTGCCGGCGCTGGCCAGCCACCAGACGCAGCACCTGGTGCAGGCGGCGAGCATCGTCGACGGCATCGTCAAGGGCCTGCGCCACCCCGACTGGCCGGCCGAGCCCTGGGACGCGCTGCGCCGCCTGGTGCTGATGACCGTCGAGGCCGCCGCCGCGGCCGGCACGCCGACGCGTGGCACACGCGCCAGCATGCCCCGCGCTCTGGCCCTCCACGCCTGATTCAGTAACCGCGCCCGCGATCGACCAGATGCGCGACGGGCCGGCCGTCGCGCCAGGCGCGCAGGTTGGCGGCGACGACGGCGCTGGCGCTGCGCGCATCGGTCGCTGCCGCCGCGTGCGGCAGCACGGTGACACGCGGATGGGCCCAGAACCCATGGCCCGGCGGCAGCGGCTCGTGGCGGAAGACGTCGAGCACCGCGTGGCGCAGCCGGCCGCCGTCCAGCGCCGCGAGCAGGTCGGCCTCGACGACGTGGGCGCCGCGGCCCAGGTTCACCAGCGAGGCACCCGCGGGCAGCGCGGCCAGGAAACGCGCGTCGATCAGCTCGCGCGTGGCGGGTGTCAGCGGCAGCAGGTTGACGACGATGTCGGCACCGGCCAGCAACGGCGCCAGCTCGCGGCCGCGGTGCCAGTGTTCGACGCGGTAGCCCAGCGCCGCCAGGCGCGCGCCGACCGTGCCGCCCATCTCGCCGCGGCCCAGCACCAGCACCGGCACCTCGTCGGCGCGGCGCTGCGCATGCGGCCGCCACAGGCCTTCGCGCTGGCGCGCGGCGTAGTCGAAGAAGCCGCGGTGCAGCGCCAGCACGGCCCACAGCGCGGTCTCGGCCATCGCGGCGCCCATCGCCGGGTCGACCATGCGCGCCACCGGCACGCCGGGCGGCAGCGTCGGGTCGGCGAGCAGGCGGTCGACGCCGGCCCACAAGGACTGCACCAGCGCCAGCGAAGGCATGCCGGCCAGCGCGCCGGGCGGCGGGTTGGCGACGACGGCGACCTCGGCATCACCGTCGTCGCACCAGCGTGCTTCGGGCAGCGCGGCGGCGAGCTCGTGCCGCCAGCGCGCGTCGATCTCGCCGGCGAGGCGGACCTTCATGGACGCGCCGCCGCCGCCAGCGTGGCCAGCGCCGCGTCCACCGTCGATTCGCGCACCGCGGCGCGGTCGCCGCCGAGTTGCAGCAGCCGCGCCTCGGTGCGCCCGGCCACGGCCCAGGCGATCCAGACCGTGCCGACCGGCTTGCCGGGCACCGCGCCGCCGGGGCCGGCGATGCCGGTGACGGCCATCGTCAGCTCGACCGGCGAGCGCGCCAGCAGCCCTTCGGCCATCGCGCGCGCGACTTCCTCGCTGACCGCGCCGTGCGCGGCGATCAGCGCCGCCGGCACGCCCAGCAGCCCGGTCTTGGCTTCGTTGCTGTAGCTGACGACGCCGCGCTCGAACCAGTCGCTGGAGCCTGCGACCGCGGTGCAGGCCGCGGCCAGCAGGCCGCCGGTGCAGCTCTCGGCGCAGGCGATGCGCCAGCGGCGCGCCCGCAGCGCGTCGGCCAGCGCCAGCACCGCCGGCTCGAAACGCGTCAGCGCCACAGCGTGACCCAGAGCGCGATGACCAGCAGCGTGCAGCCGGCAGCCACCAGGTCGTCGAAGACGATGCCGAAGCCTTCGCGCCAGCCGATCGTGCCGTCGGACCGGGGCTTGAAACGCCGGTCGGCCCAGCCCACCGGGCCGGGTTTGGCGGCGTCGAAGAAACGGAACAGCGCGAACGCGATGGCCTGCATCACGAAGCCGGCCGGCGTCACCAGCCAGAGCACGATCCAGAACGCCACCACCTCGTCCCAGACCACCGCGGACGGGTCGCCGACACCCAGGTGGCGCGCGGTGACGGCGCAGACCCACGGCGCGATCAGCAGCCCGGCCCCGATGAGCAGGGCCCAGCCGGCCGCGCCCAGCCAGGGGTCGAGCAGCCAGAACGCGCCCCAGGCCCAGAGCGTGCCGAAGGTGCCCGGCGCCTTGGGGGCGAGGCCGCTGCCGAAACCGAGTGCGACACAGTGCGCCGGGTGGCGCAGCATGAACGCCGTGCTGGCACCCGAGGCGGCCATCAGGCGAAGTGGTCGAAACCGCGTGGCGCGACGCCCAGCGGCCGGCCCTGGCCGTCGAGGACACGCAGCTCGTCCTCGGCGTCGATGCCGCCGATGCAGGTCACCGCCACCTGGGCTTCGGCGGCCGCCGCCAGCACCGCGTCGCGGCGCGACGGCGGCGCGGTGAACAGCAGCTCGTAGTCGTCGCCGCCGGCGAGCAGGCATTCGTGCTGCAGCGCGGCCGGCTGCATCGCCAGCATGGTGCTGCGCGGGATGGCGTCGAAGTCGACCGTCGCGCCGACGCCCGACAGCCGCATCACGTGGCCCAGGTCGCCGGCCAGGCCGTCGCTGAGGTCGATCGCGCTGGTGGCAACCCCGCGCAGCGCGATGCCCAGCGGCACGCGCGGCTCGGGGCATTCCATCGCCCGGCGCACTTCCTCGAAGGCGCTGCCGGGCAGCATCGCCGTGCCGCGGAAGACCTCCAGCGCCAGGCGCGCGTCGCCGAGACGGCCGCTGACCCAGAGGTCGTGGCCGGGGCGGGCGCCGCTGCGCAGCAGCGCCTGATCGGGCGGCACCTGGCCGAAGACGGTGATGCAGATCGACAGCGGGCCGGCGGTCGTGTCGCCGCCGACGAGCTCGATGCCGTGGCGCTCGGCCAGCGCGAACAGGCCGCGCGAGAAGCCGGCGAGAAAACTCTCGTCGACACGCGGCATCGAGATCGCCAGCGTGAAGGCCAGCGGCTCGGCGCCGCAGGCCGCCAGGTCCGACAGGTTCACCGCCAGCGCCTTGTGGCCCAGACGCTCCGGGGCGACGGTGGACAGGAAGTGCCGTCCCTCGACCAGCAGGTCGCTGGAGACGGCCAGGCGCATGCCCGGCTCGACGTCCAGCAGCGCGCAGTCGTCGCCGACGCCCAGCGCGGCGCGCCGCGGCGTGCGGCCGAAGTACTTCTCGATGAGTTCGAATTCGCCCATGGTCGACAGGATGCTGGCGGCCTCAGAGGGCAGGCCGTGCCTCAGGCGCCGGATTCTCGCAGCAGGTTCGCGAGCTCGATCGCCGACTTGACGTTCATCTTCTCGAACACGCGCGCGCGGTGGACCTCGACGGTGCGCACGCTGATCGCCAGCTGGTCGGCGATGCCCTTGTTCGGCCGGCCTTCGACGACCAGCTGCATGACTTCGCGCTCGCGCTCGGTCAGGTCGGCCAGCGAGCGCCGCACGGCCTCGGCGGCCCGCCGGCGCGCGAGAGCCTCGGCACTGGCCAGCAGCGCCTGCTCGACGCGGTCGACCAGCGTGTTGTTGGAGAACGGCTTCTCGACGAAGTCGAAGGCGCCGCGTTTGACCGCCGCCACCGCGGTCGGCACGTCGCCGTGGCCGGTGAGGAAGATCACCGGCAGCGTCTCGGTGAGCCCGCATTCGGCGAGCTGCTCGAACAGCGCGAGGCCCGACTGGCCGGGCATGCGAACGTCCAGCAGCAGGCACGAGGGCGCGTCGGGCCAGGGCGCGCGGCGGCCGGCGCGGAAGGCCTCGAAGGCCTCGGCGCTGGCGAAACCCTCGGACAGCAGGCGGCGCGAGCGCAGCAGCCAGGCGAGCGCGTCGCGCACGACGTCCTCGTCGTCGACGAGGTAGACGACGGGAATGCCGAGGGCGGGGTCGGGGCGCATCGGACGCGAGTATCGCCGCTCAGCCGTCGGCCACCTCCTGGCGCGGCTGGCCGCCGGGCGGCACCGGCGTGCGCGCGGCCGGCAGCGTGAAGCGGAACTCGCTGCCGCGGCCATCGGCGCCGGGGCCGAACTCCAGCGTGCCGCCGTGCTGCTCGACGACCGTGCGGCACAGGCTCAGGCCCAGGCCCATGCCCTCGGTGCGCGTCGTGTAGAAGGGCGTGAAGAGCTTCTCGGCGACCTCGGCCGGGATGCCCGGGCCGCGGTCGGCGACGACGATCTCGATGCGCTGCGGCGAGGCCTGGCGCACGCGCAGCGCCAGCACCCGCTCCTCCAGCGGCGTGTCGTTCTCCATCGCCTGGATGCCGTTGCGCGTCAGGTTCAGCAGCACCTGCTCGAGCATCGTGCGGTCGCACTCCAGGCGCGGCGCGCGTTTGGGGATGTCCAGCTCGATGCGCGTGCCGCTCTTGCGCGCCTGCAGCCGCACCAGCGGCAGCACGGCGTCGATCAGCTGGTCGGCGCCCAGCGTCTCGCGCTGCTGCACGCGCCGGCGCACGAAGTGGTGCACGCTCTTGATGATGCGGCCGGCACGTTCGGCCTGCTCGGCGATGCGCTCCAGCGCCTGGCGCAGCATCGCGTCGACCGGGCCCGGCGGCGTGCCTTCGCGCTCGGCGTCCTCCAGCAGGTTCAGCGAGCCGCTGGAGTAGCTGGCGATGGCCGCCAGCGGCTGGTTCAGCTCGTGGCTCAGCAGCGAGGCCATCTCGCCGACGGTCGCCAGCCGCGCGCTGGCCTGCAGCCGGTCCTGCTGCTGGCGCGACAGCTCCTCGATGCGGCGCTGGGCGCTGACGTCGAGCACGGTGCTCATCCAGCCGCTCTGCCGGCCCTGGCCGTCGACCAGCGCGGCCTCGTAGATCATCACCGGGAAACGTTCGCCGTTCTTGCGCATGAAGACGGTCTCGAAACCCTCCCGCGCCTCGCGCGCCGGGCGCCCGGCGCCGACCAGCCGGCCGCGCTGGCGCTCGGCGTAGACCTCGACGAACTCCGGCGGCCAGTACGGCGGCAGCGGCTGGCGCATCTCTTCCTCGCTGAAGCCGACCATCGCGCAGAACGCCGGGTTGACATAGGTGATGCGGCCCTGCAGGTCGCGCGCGCGCAAGCCGGTGACCAGCGAATCCTCCATCGCCTTGCGGAACGCGAGCGCCTCGCCGAGCGCACGTTCGACACGCGCACGCCGACGCACGTCGCGCGCCAGCAGCAGCACGACGGCGAACAGCGCCAGCGACAGCCCCAGCACCAGCGCGGTGGCGACGTTGGGGATCAGGCTGGGCCGGCCGGCGGCGCTGTCGGCGCGCAGCTGCAGCGCCGCGCCGGGCACGTCGATGAGCCGCTCGGCCTGGTACAGCCCGGCGCCGCGCACCAGCCCGGCCCGCGCCAGCCGGGTGCCGTCGCCCTCGACGAAGCTCAGTTCGTGGCGCCGCGCCTGGCGCGGGCCGAGCGCGGCCTCCAGCAGCTGCGGCAGCCCGATGGTGCCGATCAGGTAACCCGCGTCGCGGCCGCCGCGCTGCAGCGGGATGCAGACGTCGACGACCTCCTGGCCGACGCCGTCTTCGCCGGGCACGAAGTAGCTGCGCGAGAACGCCGGCGCGGCCATGTGGCGCGCGGCGGTGCAGGCGATGCCGGCCTCGACGTCAAGCGCGGCGCGGGGCATCGCCGAGAACAGCGGCAGCGCGAACGGGCCATCGGCGGCGTCGAGCACCTGCAGCGCCGCGTCGCGGCGTTCGATGCGCAGCATCAGGCGCTGGCCGCGCAGCAGCGCCGACGCGTCGGCCCGCCAGGCCTGCGGTGGCGGGTCGCCCCAGTTCAGGGCCTGCAGCGAACGCATCGCGGCCAGCAGGTCGCGCTTGACCTCGGCCGCGGTCTCGGTGGCGATCGCGTCGGCTTCCTCCTGCGCGCGCGTGGACTCGTGGCGCAGCGTCAGCCACACGAGCAGCGACTGCGCCACCAGTAGCAGCAGCACGAGCGCGATCCACGGCAGCCAGCGCCGCAGCCGCGGCACGCGGACGGGATCTTCGGAGTCGGTCATCGGGGCAGGGATTCGGAGCGCGCAGTATCGGCGCCGGGCGGGCGGGCGCGCTACGCAGTTTTGCGCATCGCGGCAGGGCCGGACCCGGCTGCCTAGAATCCCCGGGCCCCTCGCGACGCCAACAGGAGACCGGGATGTCCAGCCCAGAAGACAAGCGCGCCGAGCTGCGTCGCGCCGCGCTCGAATACCACGAACTTCCCACGCCCGGAAAACTCGCCGTCGCGCCGACCAAGCAGATGGTCAACCAGCGCGACCTGGCGCTGGCCTACTCGCCGGGCGTCGCCTTCGCCTGCGAGGAGATCGTCGCCGACCCGGCGGCCGCCTTCCGCTACACCTCGCGCGGCAACCTGGTGGCCGTGGTCACCAACGGCAGCGCGGTGCTGGGCCTGGGCGACATCGGCCCGCTCGCTGCCAAGCCGGTGATGGAAGGCAAGGCGGTGCTGTTCAAGAAGTTCGCCGGCATCGACGTCTTCGACCTCGAGGTGCAGGAGAAGAACCTCGACCGCCTCGTCGACCACATCGCCGCGCTGGAGCCCACCTTCGGCGGCATCAACCTCGAGGACATCAAGGCCCCGGACTGCTTCTACGTCGAGCGCAAGCTGCGCGAACGCATGAAGATCCCGGTCTTCCACGACGACCAGCACGGCACCGCGATCGTCGTCGGCGCCGCGGCGCTGAACGCGCTGAAGGTCGTCGGCAAGCGCATCGAGGAGATCAAGGTCGTCGCCAGCGGCGCCGGCGCCGCGGCCCTGGCCTGCCTGGGGCTGCTGGTGAAGCTGGGCGTTCGGCGCGAGAACGTCTGGGTCACCGACCTGGCCGGCGTCGTCTACCGCGGCCGCACCGAGCTGATGGACGAGGACAAGGCCCAGTTCGCCCAGGACACCTCGGCGCGCACGCTGCGCGAGGTCATCGAGGGCGCCGACCTGTTCCTGGGCCTGTCGGCCGGCGGCGTGCTCAAGCCCGAGATGGTGCGCTCGATGGCCGCGCGGCCGATCGTCTTCGCGCTCGCCAACCCGACGCCGGAGATCCTGCCCGAGGAGGTCAAGGCGGTGCGCGACGACGCCGTCATCGCCACCGGCCGCACCGACTACCCGAACCAGGTCAACAACGTCCTGTGTTTCCCGTACATCTTCCGCGGCGCGCTGGACTGCGGCGCGACCACGGTGACCGACGAGATGGAGATCGCCGCGGTACACGCCATCGCCGGGCTGGCCCAGGCCGAGCAGGACGACGCGGTGGCGGCGGCCTACGGCGGGCAGACCCTGTCCTTCGGCCCCGAGTACCTGATCCCCAAGCCCTTCGACCCGCGGCTGATGATCAAGATCGCGCCGGCGGTGGCGGCCTCGGCCCAGGCCTGCGGCGTCGCCCAGCGCCCGATCGAGGACTTCGACGCCTACCGCGAGAAGCTGCAGGCCTTCGTCTACGCCTCGGGCCAGACGATGCGGCCGATCTTCAACATCGCCAAACGCGCCGCGGCGCGCCGCGTGGCCTACGCCGAAGGCGAGGACGAACGCGTGCTGCGCGCGGTGCAGGTCGTCGTCGACGAGGGCCTGGCGCGGCCGACGCTGATCGGCCGGCCGGCGGTGATCGAGCGGCGCGCCGAGAAGATGGGGCTGCGCATCAAGGAGGGGCTGGACTTCGAGGTCGTCAACGTCGAGCGCGACAGCCGCTACCGCGACTTCTGGCAGACCTACCACCGCATGGCCGAACGCAAGGGCGTGACGCAGCAGGTGGCCAAGATCGAGATGCGCCGGCGGCTGACGCTGATCGGCTCGATGCTTCTGGCCAAGGGCGAGGTCGACGCGATGCTCTGCGGCACCTGGGGCACGACGGCCAGCCACCTGCACTACATCGACCAGGTCATCGGCCGGCGCGAAGGCGCCAGCGTCTACGCCTGCATGAACGGCCTGATCCTGCCGGGGCGCCAGGTCTACCTCGTCGACACCCACGTCAACTACGACCCGTCGGCCGAGGAACTGGCCGAGATCGCGGCGATGGCCGGCGACGAGCTGCTGCGCCTGGGCATCCAGCCCAAGGCGGCACTGCTGTCGCACTCCAACTTCGGCACCAGCGACCAGCCGAGCGCCGTCAAGGTGCGCCGCGCGCTGGCCCTGCTGCGCGAACGTGCGCCCTGGCTGGAGGTCGACGGCGAGATGCACGGCGACATCGCGCTGGACGCCCAGGCGCGCGCCGCGCTGATGCCCAACGGCACGCTGCAGGGCGACGCCAACCTGCTGGTGCTGCCCAACATCGACGCCGCCAACATCGCCTACAACCTGCTGAAGACAGCGGCCAGCGGCGGCATCGCGATCGGCCCGGTCCTGCTGGGCGCGGCCAAGCCGGTGCACGTGCTGACGCCGTCGGCGACGGTGCGGCGCATCGTCAACATGACGGCGATGGCCGTCGCCGACGCCAACGTCCCGCGCTGAGAAATCGCCTCCAGAAGCCCCCTCGCGGGCGCTTCTGGAGCGCCACAGAAAACATGTGGGCGCATACTCACATGGGCTGCCGCTTGCCCTCTTTTGAGGCAGAACCTTGAGTTTTCGGCCGCCGGACGGTACGATCGCGGTTTGTTCTTTCAGGGTTGACCCGTGTTCTGGTCCGGTCAGGCCGACAGGAGTGGCGCGCTCCGACAGGCGGTTTGCAGAGGGGCTCTCGCGATCGTCATGGCCACAGGCCTGGCGTCCGGCGCAGCGGTCCATGCACGCCCGGCTGCGCCCCCGTCCGACTCGCCCAGCGTCGTCACCCTCGAAGAACTGCCGGCCCAGGCCCAGAAGACCTACCGGCTGATCCGCTCCGGCGGGCCGTTCCCCTACCCCAAGGACGGCACGGTTTTCTTCAATCGCGAACGTTTGCTTCCGGCCAAGACCCGCGGCTACTACCGCGAGTACACCGTGCCGACACCGGGCGCACGCAACCGGGGCGCCCGCCGCATCGTCTGCGGCGGCCAGCAAGCGACCGCGCCGGACACCTGTTTCTACACCGCCGACCATTACGCGAGCTTCAGTCGCATCGCGCAAACGGGCGCGCGGTGACGCCGATTTCTGAACCCCCAAGGAGGCACGCGACCATGCAGTTGCAGACCGTCCGATCGAACATCGTCCAGGCGATACGGGCCTACCGTGTCGATGACCTGATGCAGGCCGCCGGCAGCGCCGGCCAGCATTTCCTCTACGCCAACCTGTCGGCGGCGCAGTCCAAGCAGGAGGTGCTGGAGGCCATTGCCGCGGCGTTCCTGTTTCCGGCCCACTTCGGCAAGAACCTCGACGCGCTGTACGACTGCATGACCGACCTCGTGCACAAGGCCGGCACGCAACCGGGCTTCGTCGTCGTGCTTGAGCAGATTCCCGACAACCCGCGTTTCGACCGCGAGGCGCGCGAGCAGCTGCTCGACGTCTTCCGCGACGCCGCCGACTTCTGGGGCGAACGGAGGATACCGTTCAGGTGCTTCTATTCTTTTCAGTAGCCCGCTCCCAAGATAACGGGTCATGGGAGCGGGCTGCTGAAACGGCCCAGAGCACGAGCGCGGTCAAGCCGGCCGCCAAGACGGTCTCGAAGAACGGTCAGAACCCCAACTTCGGCATGAACATGCCGATGATGTGCAGCGCGTTCGACACCGCGGCCTGGCTCAACGCCGCCTGACGGCGGCGGCGATCGTTCAACCGGCGGCCACCGCGCGCGCAAGCGCCAGGTAGTCGGCCACCGGCACTTCTTCGGCGCGGCGCTGGAGGTCGAACCCGACCTCGGTGCCGCGTTGTTCCATCCAGCGTCCGAGCGTGTGGCGCAGCAGCTTGCGCCGCTGCGAGAACGCGACCGTCACCAGCTCGCCCAGCAGCGCCGCGTCGACGCCCTCGGGCGGCGGCAGCGGCAGCATGCGCACGATCGCCGAGTCCACGCGCGGCGGCGGGTCGAAGGCCTCGGGCGGCACGTCGAGCACCGACTCGATCTCGTAGCGCCACTGCAGCATCACCGACAGCCGGCCGTAGTCCTTGCCGCCGGGGCCGGCGGCCATGCGGTCGACGACCTCCTTCTGCAGCATGAAGTGCTGGTCGACGACGTGCTCGACCGCCTCCAGCAGATGAAAGAGGATCGGCGTCGAGATGTTGTACGGCAGGTTGCCGACGACCCGCAGCGGCCGCCCGGCGGCAGCGGCCAGCGCCGCGAAGTCCACCTTCAGCACGTCGGCCTCGACGACCTCGAGCCCGGCAACGCGGCGCAGCCTGGCGGCGAGGTCGCGGTCGAGCTCGACGACGGTCAGGCGCTCGATGCGCTCGAGCAGCGGCATCGTCATCGCGCCCAGCCCCGGGCCGATCTCGACCATCGCCTCGCCCGGGTGCGGGTCGATGGCGTCGACGATCGCGTCGATGATCGCGTCGTCGGCCAGGAAGTGCTGGCCGAAACGTTTGCGCGGCTGGTGCTTCATTGCGAGCGACGAGCCCGCAACGGTGCCACCCGATCAAGCGGCCGCCGTGGGTCCGGCTTCGCCGGCCCAGTGGCGGCGCCCCCCTGGGGGGGCTGCGGCGGGACGTGCACGGTCCGGTGGACCGTGCGCGCCAGCCGCAGGGCCGGGCCAACGGCCCGGCGCGGCCTGCAAGGCGCGCCGAAGGCGCTACGGGGGGGGGCCATCAGACCGGCGGTTCGCGGAACTCGATGTACGAGCGGTCGCGCAGGTCCTTGGCCCATTCGCTGTAGGCGTCGTCGAACTTGCTCTCGCGCAGCACGTTGCGCGCCTGCTCGCGCACCTGACGCGCCTCGACGGCGACGTCGCGGCGCTCGACAACCTGGATCAGGTGCACGCCGAAACGCGACTGGACCGGTGGCGAGACCCCCCCGACCGGCAGCTGGTTCATCGCCGCCTCGAACTCGGGCACCATCGTGCCGGGCGAGAACCAGCCGAGGTCGCCGCCCGACGGTGCCGAGCCGTCTTCGGAATACTGGCGCGCGATGTCCTCGAAGCGGCGCTGGCCGGACTGGATCAGGCGCCGGAACTCGGCCAGCCGGCGCGCGGCGACCTCGGCCGACACCTGCTGCGAGGTGCGCACCAGGATGTGCCGCGCGTGCGTCTGGGTGACCTTGACCGCCGTCGTCTCCTTGCGCTCGACGACCTTCAGCACGTGGAAGCCCGCGCCCGAGCGCAGCAGCTCGGACCTGACCTCGCCGGCCGGCACGCTGCGCACCGCCTCGACGAAGAGGTCGGGCAGGCGCGCCGAGGGCCGCAGGCCGATGACGCCGCCGCGCTCCTTGTTGGAGTCCTCCGAGATCTCGCGGGCGACGACGCCGAAGTCCTCGCCGCCGCGCACGCGCGCCAGCGCCTGCTCGGCGCGTGCCTTGCGGGCGGCGACCACGGCGTCGTCCCCGCCTTCGGGCACCGTGACCAGGATCTGCGCGAGGTTGAGTTCGACGTCGGCCTGGGTGGCGATGTTCTGCTGCGCCAGGTAGCGGTCGACCTCGCCGTCGGTGACGCGGATGCGCTGATAGACCTCGCGCTCGCGCACGCGTTCGATCAGGATCTGGTCGCGCAGGTTGGCGCGAAAGCGCGCGTAGTCGATGCCCTCGGCCTGCAGGCGCGAGCGCAGCTGGTCGGCGCTGATCTGGTTCTGCGCCGCCACGCTCTGCACCGCACGGTCGAGTTCGGGGTCCTCGACGCGCATGCCGCTGTCGCGCGCGTAGGTGACGATCGCACGCTCCTCGACGAGGTCGTCGATCACGCGCTTGCGCACCAGGTCCTCGGCCAGGCGCTCGCCAGCGCGGGCCGCGTCCTGCAGCGCACGCTGCACGCGGGCCTCGACCTCGGCGGCGGTGACGGCCTCCTGGTTCACGATGGCGACGATGTAGTCGCCGTTGCGCTCGCGCTGCTGCGCCGGGGCCGTGACGGCCGCGGCGGCGAGCGCCAGCGCCAGCGCGGCGCGGCGCCAGACGTTGATGGAATCGGTCATTCGTCGGAAGAGATGGGGTCGCGGCGTTCTTCGCGCAGCAGGGTGTAGCCTGGGATATTGTCCTTCAAGACCCCGAGCGGATTGGAGCCCAGGCGCGACAGGCCGACCAGCTCCAGCTGGAACATCAGCCGCGTCGTCGCCTCGCTGCGGCCGGTGGACAGGCGCTCGGCGACGAAACGGCCGATCCAGCAGCCGGCGTCGTACTCGACGCCCAGGATCGAGTCGGTGATGCGGCTGTCGCGCATGCTGTAGTTGAAGCGCCCGACGCCGTACCAGGTGCCGCTGCAGCCGCCGGCGGCGGCCACCGAACGCGCGCCACGGCCGGCCGAGGTCGGCACCCGGCCGGACAGGGGCCATTGCCAGCCGAGTTCGACCTGCTCGCTGAGCCCGCGCGCGAAGCGGTAGGTGGCGCCGATGGTGCGGAACGGCCCCGGCGAATAACGCGCGCCGACCACCGAGCGCACGGTGCGCGAGATCTCGGGGCTGTACTGCACCGTGCCGTCCAGCGTCCAGCTCGGCACCAGCGAGGTCGAGCCCAGCAGCAGCACGTCGGAGAACTGCTGGTCGAAGGGCTCGCCGTCGGGCGTGCCGTCGGCCTGGGACGTGATGCGCTGGTCCGAGAACAGGTAGCGCTGCACGACGCCCAGGCGGAACAGCTCCTTGCCGTTGCCGGCGTCGACGACACGCGAGGTGACGCCGGCGGTCAGCTGGTTCGCGTCGGAGACGCGGTCGACGCCGGAGAAGATGTTGGGCGAGTAGATCGACTGGAAGTTGAAGTCCTTGCCGAAGGAGTCGAAGTTCGGCAGGTCGGACTGCTTCTCGTAGGGCGTGCGCACGTACAGCAGGCGCGGCTCCAGCGTCTGGCGCAGCGCGCGGCCGAAGCCGGAGGTCTCGCGTTCGAGCTCGACGCCGAAGTCCAGGCTGAAGGTCGGCACCGAGCGCGAGGCGTTGCGCTTGCCGTCGGCCATGCGCTGGTCGGTGCGGTAGCTGGCGGCGTTGAACGCCAGCCGCGGCTCCAGCCACCAGCCGGGATCGCCGAAACGCCGCGCGACCGACGCCAGCAGGTGCACACGGTCGCCGGTGAGGCGCGTGCCGTCGTCCTCGTCGGCGGGCAGCGTGAAGCGGTTGAACTCGGTCTCGGCGCGGTAGCTCAGCCCACCGGCGGCGGCGCCGCCCAGGCGCAGGCCGGTCTGCGGGCTGCGCTGGTACGGCGAGGTGACGAGCTGGTCGCTGTCCTGCAGCACCTGCCAGCGCTGCATGCGCAGATACGCCAGCCCCTCGGCGTCGCCCAGACGCAAAGGCTGCTCGACGTCGGCGTCCGAACTCAGCAGGCGCGGCGTCAGGCTTCGACGCGAGTCGGGGAAATCCTTCCACCAGCCGTCGTCGGAGACGTGGCGCAGGTTGGCGGAGTAGGTGGCCGAGTCGCCGAAGCGGCCGTCGTGCTCCCAGTGCCAGGCACTGCGCGAGCGGCCGGCGACGCGGTCGCCGGGCAGCAGGTCCAGGTCGAGCGTGCCGCCCAGCGAAGGCTCGAGGTAGCGGAACTGCGTCTGCGCGCCGGCGCCGCGTTTGCTCGACAGCCAGGGCGCGATCGTGGCGTCGCGGTTGGGCGCGATGTTCCAGTAGTAGGGCACCGTCAGCTCGAGCCCGCTGCGGCTGTCCAGCCCGATCGACGGGGGCAGCCAGCCGGACTTGCGCTCGTCGGTCAGCGGGAAGCTGATCGCCGGGCCGCCGAGGATGGGCGTGCCCAGGAAACGCAGCACCGCGCCTTCGGCCACCCCTTCGTTGGCGTCGAAGTCCAGGCGCACGCTGCGTGCCTCGAGCACCCAGCCGGGCTCGGCGCCGCCGTCGCGCGGGCAGCTGGTGTACAGCGCGTTGGACAGGCGCGCACGCGAGCTGTCGAGGAAGTCGATGCGGTCGGCCCGGCCGCCGGAGCCGAACTCCAGCAGCTCGAACTCGGGCTCGAGGAAGAAGCCCTCGAAGCGCTGCACGCGCAGCTGCAGCTCGGGGCCCCAGTAGATCGCGCCGGCGCGTTCGATGCGCACGTGGCCACGCGCCACCGCGAGGTCCTCGGCCTGGTCGTAGCTCAGGCGGTCGGACTGGATGACGGTGCCGCCGCGGCGGAACTCGGCGTCGCCTTCGGCCACGGCGTCCAGGTTCGGGCGCGCACGCACTTCCTGCGCGCGCAGCACGATCGGCAGGCGGCGGCCGGCCTCGCCGCCGGGCGGGGCATCGAGCTTGCGGTCGGGGATCAGCTGCAGCGGGGACGGCGGCACGTTTTCGGCCGGGGCGTCCAGGGCTTGCGCCCGAACACCCGCGCCGACGAACAGCAATCCCGCCGCCAGCGCCAGCGGTGTCAGTCGCATTTGTAGAATCGATTATCCATGAGGCCCAGCCTGCCCACCGCCGCCGTCGTGTGGTCCGACGAGGACCGCCGCATCGCCTTCGAGCACTGGCTCGATTCGATCGCCGCACGCCACCGCATCGACCGCACGACGCTCGCGCCGGCGTCGGCCGACGCGAGCTTTCGCCGCTACCTGCGTGTCGACGCCGCAGGCGCCAGCCTGATCGTGATGGACGCGCCGCCACCGCAGGAGGACGTGCGCCCCTTCGTGCACGTCGCCGGCCTGATCGAGGCCGCCGGGCTGCACGCGCCCAAGGTGCTGGAATGCGACGCCACGCAGGGTTTCGTGCTGCTCACCGACCTGGGCCGCACGCTGTACCTGGACGCGCTGCGCGACACCGAGGGTCGCCACGCCGAAACGCTGATGCGTGACGCGCTGCGTGCGCTGGTGCAGTTCCAGGGCCATGTCGATGCCTCGACGCTGCCCGCCTACGACGAAGCGCTGCTGCGCCGCGAGCTCTCGCTGTTCCCCGAGTGGTGCGTGCAGCGCGAGTTCGGTGTCACCTGGGGCGACAAGGAGCACGCTGCCTGGAACCGCGTCTGCAACGCGCTGGTGGCCAGCGCGCTGGAGCAGCCCCAGGTCGCGGTGCACCGCGACTGGATGCCGCGCAACCTGATGGTCGCCGAGCCCAACCCCGGCATCCTGGACTTCCAGGACGCGGTGCGCGGGCCGATCACCTACGACCTCGCCTCGCTGCTGCGCGACGCCTTCCTGTCCTGGGACGAGGCGCAGGAGATCGACTGGGCGGTGCGCTGGTGGGAGCAGGCGCGCCGCGCCGGGCTGCCGCTGGGCGAGACCATGGGCCACGACTTCGGCGAGTTCTGGCGGGCGCTCGAATGGATGGGGCTGCAGCGCCACCTGAAGGTGCTGGGCATCTTCTGCCGCCTCAAGCACCGCGACGGCAAGCCGGGCTACGCCGAGGACCTGCCGCGTTTCTTCGACTACGCGAGCAAGGTCGCGATGCGCTACGCGCCGCTGAAGCCGCTGCTGCCGCTGCTGCAGCCGCTGTCGGGCCGCCGCGTCGAGACCGGCTTCACCTTCTAGCCTACCGGCGACGGCGCTGAACTGGCGGCGCCTGACGGTGCCCGGCGCGGCCCGAGAGGCGCACAACCGCTCGTCGAACTGACCGGAGCCTCCCTCGCGGAGGGAGGCTGGAGGAAGCCGTCGAACGAGCTGGAGCACCCTCTCGGAGGGGGCTCGCGGGAGCCGTGCGTAGAGCCATCGCCTAGGAGCCTGCGCGGCAGAAGCCGCGCAGGCTCCTAGGCGACCAGCGCCAGCGAGCCGCCGCAGGCAGCCAGCCAGGGGTCGCGGTCCTCGCCGCCGAAGGCCTGGATGAGGAACTCGATCAGCGCACGCGTGCGCGCCGGCACGTGCTTGCGGCTGGGCATCGCGGCCCAGATCGACAGGCCCGACAGGCGCCAGGCCGGCAACACGCGCTCGAGCCGTCCGTCGGCCAGCACCTGCTCCAGCACCAGCGTCGGCAATGCCGCGACGCCCAGCCCGGCGACCGCCGCGGCGAGCTGCGTCTGCACGTCGTCGCAGCGCAGCACCGGCGCACGTTCGGGCACCACGGTCTCCGTGGCCTCGCCCGACGCCGCCTCGGCGCCGCGGAAGAACACCAGCCCGCGCGGCTGCGCCGCGGGCTGGAACAGCAGCTCGTGGCGCGCCAGGTCGCGCGGATGGCGCGGCCGGCCCTGACGCGCCAGATACACCGGCGACGCGCACAGCAGCACCTCCGAGCGCGCCAGCCGGCGCGCGACGAAGTCGCCGTCGATCGGGTCGCGCAGCGTCAGCAACGTGACGTCGTAGTCCTCGTCGACGGTCTCGACCCGCCCCGGCGCGGCCAGCTCCAGCGCCAGCCGCGGGTGCTGGGCGGCGAATCGCGGCAGATGGCGCACCAGCTGGTGCGCCGCCAGCGCCGACGGGCACAGCAGGCGCAGCGGCCCGCTCAGCTCGCGCGTCGCCTCGCCGGCCAGCGCGTCGGCCTCGTCGACCTCGGCCAGGATGCGCCGCGCCCGCTCCAGGTAGCTCTCGCCGACCTCGGTCAGCGCGACGCGGCGCGTGGTGCGGTTGAGCAGCCGTGCGCCCAGGTGCGCCTCGAGCTCGGCGACGACCCGCGTGACCACCGGCGGCGCCATGTCCAGCGCCCGCGCCGCGCGTGCGAAGCCGCCTTCGTCGACGACGCGCACGAAGACCTTCATCGCGCGCAGCTGGTCCATCGTGGCCTCCGGCCCCGGTTCAGCGGAAGGCGGCGACCACCTGCGCCACCGCGGCCGTCAGGCGCTTGGCGTAGGGCACGTGCAGGAACTCGTTGGGCCCGTGGGCGTTGCTCTTGGGGCCCAGCACGCCGCAGACCATCATCTGCGCCTTCGGGAAGCCGGCCTGCAGCATGCTCATCAGCGGGATCGTGCCGCCCTGGCCGATGTAGCCGACCGGGGCGCCGAAGTGGGCGTTCGACGCCGTGTTCAGCGCGTCTTCCAGCCACAGCGGCAGCTCGGGCGCGTTCCAGCCGCTGGCGCCCAGCGCACCGGCGCGGCCGTCGGGCACGAAGGTGACGCGGGCGTTGTACGGCGCGTTGTCCTCGAGCAGCGCCTTCAGCCGCACGCTGGCCTCGTGGCCGTCGACCAGCGGCGGCAGGCGCAGGCTGAGCTTGAACGCGGTGTAGGGGCGAAGCACGTTGCCGGCGCTCTTCAGCTCGGGGAAACCGTCGACGCCGGTGACGCTGAGCGTCGGCCGCCAGGTGCGGTTGAGCAGGCCTTCGACCGGGTCGGTCGTCGTCGGCAGCGCCAGGTTGCCGTCGGCGCCGCAGGCCCAGGGCAAACGCTTCCAGACGTCGTCGCCGAGGATGGCGGCGGTGGCCTGGGCCTGGGCGACGCGCGAGGCCGGCACCTCGCAGTGGAAGAACCCGGGCAGCAGCTGGCCGGTCCTGGCGTCTTCCAGCCGGTCGAGCACCTGGCGCAGGATGCGGAAACTCGACGGCACCAGGCCGCTGGCGTCGCCGGAGTGGATGCCCTCGGTCAGGATCTCGACCTTCAGCACGCCGCTGACCATGCCGCGCAGGCTGGTCGTCAGCCAGAGCTGGTCGTAGTTGCCGGCGCCGCTGTCCAGGCAGACGACGAGGCCGACCTCGCCGAGGCGGGGTTTCAGCGCCTCCAGATAGGCCGGCAGGTCGTGCGAGCCGCTTTCCTCGCAGGTCTCGATGACGCCGACGCAGCGCGGGTGCGCCGTGCCCTGGGCCTTCAGCGCCTCGATCGCGGTGACCGCGGCGTAGATCGCGTAGCCGTCGTCGGCGCCGCCGCGGCCGTAGAGCAGGCCGTCGACGTACTTCGGCGTCCAGGGCCCGAGGTCGCTGCGCCAGCCGCTGAACTCGGGTTGCTTGTCCAGGTGGCCGTAGAACAGCACCGTGTCGGTCGCCGCGCCGGTGGCCGCGACCTCGAAGAAGATCACCGGCGTGCGCCCGGGGATGCGCACGATCTCGATCGCCAGACCCGGCACGCGGCGCGCTTCGACCCAGGCCACCGCGTCCTGCACGACACGTTCGATGTGGCCGTGGGCCTGCCAGTCGGCGTCGAACATCGGGCTCTTGGCCGGCACGGCGATGTAGTCGGTGAGGGCGGGCACGATGCGCTCGTCCCAGGCGCGGTCGACGAAGTCGGCCAGCGGCAGGTGGCGGTCGGGGGCGTTCATGGGCGGCTCCTGCTTCAGTTCGGCGATCCCGCCAGTGTAGGACGGCCGCCCCCGCGCCCCGAGGGGAAGCCGGGCTTCGCAGCGCCGGGGGCCGCCGCTATCCTGGGCCGATGACGACCGACTTCTTCCGCCTCGAGCTCGCCGACACCGGCGTCGCCCACCTGCAGCTCGCGCGCCCCGAGCGGCTGAACACGATGACGCCGGCCTTCTTCCCGGCGCTGCGCGAGGTCGTCGAGTCGCTCAACGCCGAGGGCCGCACGCGCGTGCTGGTGATCTCCTCGACCGGCAAGCACTTCAGCGCCGGCATGGCGCTGGACGTCTTCGCCAGCGACCTGTCGCTGCTGGACACCGGCAACGCGCGCCGGCGGCTGGCCTTCCAGGACTCGCTGCGCCAGCTGATGCGCTGCTTCGACGTGCTGGAGTCGGCGCGTTTCCCGGTCATCGCCGCGGTCCAGGGCGGCTGCCTCGGCGGCGCGCTCGACCTGGCGGCGGCCTGCGACCTGCGCGTGTGTTCGGCCGACGCCTTCTTCACCGTGCAGGAGATCCAGATCGGCATGGCCGCCGACCTGGGCGTGCTGCAGCGCCTGCCGAAGATCGTGCCGCCGGGCGTCGCGCGCCAGATGGCCTACACCGGCGAACGCATCGGCGCCGAACGTGCGCTGGCCATCGGCCTGGTCAACGCCGTGCTGCCCGACGCCGCGGCGACGCTGGACCACGCGCTGACGCTGGCCGCCGAGATCGCCACCAAGTCGCCGCTGGCCGTCGCCGGCAGCAAGCTGGCGCTGAACTACGCCATCGACCACCCGACCGCCGACGCGCTGGAGCAGATGGCGCTGCTGCAGAGCGCGATCTTCGACATCGGCGAGATGGCGCAGGCCATCCAGGCCTGGCAGAGCAAGCAGCCGGCGGGCTTCGACCCGCTGGCGCCGGTGCCGCGCGTCTAGCCTTCGGCTTCGCGCCTGGCGCGCAGCGGCGCCAGCACCTCGTCGGTGTCCTGGCCCAGCGCCGGCGCGTTGCGATGGTGGCCGCCCGGCGTGCGCGACAGCTTGGGCACGATGCCGGGCACCGTCAGCGTGCTGCCGTCGGCCAGCGTCACCGGCAGCAGCATCTCGCGCGCCGCGTAGTGCGGGTCGTGCGCGATGTCGGCCGCGGTGTAGATGCGCCCGCCGGGCACGGCGGCCGCGTCCAGCGCCGCCAGCACCTCGTCGACCGTGCGTTCGGCCGTCCAGGCGCCGATCGCGGCGTCGAGTTCGGCCACGCGCGCGACGCGGCCGGTGTTGTCGGCCAGTTCGGGGTCGGCGGCCAGGTCCTCGCGGGCTATGGTCTTCATCAGCCGGCGGAAGATGCTGTCGCCGTTGCCGGCCACCAGCACCTGGCCGTCGCGGCAGACGTAGGCATTGGTCGGCGCGATGCCCGGCAAGGCGCTGCCGGCCGGGCCGCGCACGGCGCCGAAGGCGCTGTACTCGGGCAGCAGGCTTTCCATGCAGTTGAACACCGCTTCGTAGAGCGCGACGTCGATGATCTGGCCGCGCCCGCTCTTCTCGCGCTCGTGCAGCGCCATCAGCACGCCGATGACGCCGTGCAGCGCCGCCAGCGTGTCGCCGATCGAGACACCGACACGCACCGGCACGCGACCGGGCTCGCCGCTCAGGTGGCGCAGGCCGCCCATCGCCTCGGCGACGACGCCGAAACCGGGTTTGTCGCGGTAGGGCCCGGTCTGGCCATAGCCACTGACACGCAGCACGATCAGCTTCGGGTTGGCCGCCATCAGCGCCTCGGGCGCGAGGCCGAAACCTTCGAGCGCGCCGGGGCGGAAGTTCTCGACCAGCACGTCGGCTTCGAGCGCCAGCTCGCGCACCACGGCCTGGGCCTCGGGGTCTTTCAGGTCCAGCGCCACCGAACGTTTGTTGCGCGACTGCAGCTGCCACCAGACCGAGGTGCCGTCCTTCAAGAGCCGCCAGCGGCGCAGCGGGTCGCCGCCGTCGGGCGGCTCGATCTTGATGACGTCGGCGCCGAAGTCGGCCAGCGTCTTGGCGGCAAACGGGCCGGCGATCAGCTGGCCGAGTTCGAGCACCTTGAGCCCGGCGAGCGGGCCGCCGGCGCCCTGGTCAACCCATGCAGAAGACGTTGAGCTTGTGGCCATCGAGATCCCGGAAGTAGCCGGCGTAGAAGCCTTCGCCGCGCGGCCCGGCCGGGCCCTCGTCGGTGCTGCCCAGCTCCAGCGCCTTGCGGTGGACACGGTCGACGGCCTCGCGGCTGTCGACCTGGAAGGCGACCATCACGCCGTTGCCGACGCTGGCGGCCTGGCCGTCGAAGGGCTTCATGATGCCCAGCATCGGCTGCTCCATCGAGCGTCCCCAGGCGTAGCCGCGGCCGAAGTCCATCAGGCGTTTGGCGCCGATCTCGGCCAGCAGCGTGTCGTAGAACGCCGCGGCGCGCGGCAGGTCGTTGGTGCCCAGGGTGACGTATCCGATCACGGCCAGCTCCTCGTGTTAAGGGGTGCCCGAGTCTAGGCGCGGCCGGCCGCGCCGGGAGCGCGTGCCGACCCGCCCTCCGCTAACCGCGCTCGAACTTGAAGACCGCGACGCTGGCGCGAAGATTGGGCAGCGTGCGCACGACACGCCCGTCCTGCAGCCCGAAGGCGTCGCGGATCTGCAGCCCGTTCTTGCGCGCCAGCACCTCGAAGTCGGCATAGGTGCCGACGCGGATGTTGGGCGTGTCGTACCACTCGTAGGGCAGGGCGCGTGTCACCGGCATGCGGCCGCCGACGACGCGCACGCGATTCGGCCAGTGGGCGAAGTTCGGGAAGCTGACGATGCCGATGCGGCCGACGCGCACCGTCTCGTGCAGCATGCGTTCGGCATTGCGCAGATGCTGCAGGGTCTCGATCTGCAGCACCACGTCGAAACTCTGGTCGTCGAACAGCGCCAGCCCTTCTTCCAGGTTGAGCTGCACGACGTTGACGCCGCGCTGCACGCAGGCGAGCACGTTGGCGTCGGCGATCTCGATGCCGTAGCCGCTGCAGCCCTTGTGGCGCTGCAGCCAGGCCAGCAGCTCGCCATTGCCGCAGCCCAGATCGAGCACGCGGGCACCGTGCGGCACGAGGTCGCCGATGATCTGCAGGTCGCGGCGTTCAGACATGGGCGGCCTCCGTCGTCACGGCACCGACGCGCGCGGCGACACCCTCGAAGTAGGCCCGCATCACCTGGTGGTAACGCGGGTCCTCGAGCAGGAAGGCGTCGTGGCCGTGCGGGGCCTCGATCTCGGCGTAGCTGACGGCGATGCGGTTGTCCACGAGCGCCTTGACGATCTCGCGCGAACGCGCCGGCGAGAAGCGCCAGTCGGTCGTGAAGCTGACGACGAGGAAGCGTTTGTCGCGTGCCGGCGCGAAGGCCGCCGCGAGCTTGCCGCCGTGTTCGCGCGCCGGGTCGAAGTAGTCCAGCGCGCGCGTGATCAGCAGGTAGGTGTTGGCGTCGAAATAGGCGCTGAACTTGTCGCCCTGGTGGCGCAGGTAGCTCTCGATCTGGAACTCGATCTCCTGCGTGCTGTAGCCCAGCTCGGCGGCGCGCAGCTCGCGGCCGAACTTGGCCTCCATCGCGTCGTCGGACAGGTAGGTGATGTGGCCGATCATGCGCGCCACGCGCAGGCCGCGCTGGGGCACGACACCGTGTTCGTAGAAGTGGCCGCCGTGGAAGTCGGGGTCGGTGACGATGGCGCGGCGCGCGACCTCGTTGAAGGCGATGTTCTGCGCCGACAGGTTGGGCGCGGTGGCCACCGCGACGCAGTGCTCCAGCCGCTCGGGGTGGCGCATCGCCCAGGACAGCGCCTGCATGCCGCCGAGGCTGCCGCCGAGCACCGCGGCGAGCTTCGTGATGCCCAGGCGGTCGATCAGCCGCACCTGCGCGTCGACCCAGTCCTCGACGGTGACGACCGGAAAGTCGGCGCCCCAGGCCTTGCCGGTGGCCGGGTTCAGGTGCGTCGGCCCGGTCGAGCCGAAACACGAGCCCGGGTTGTTGACGCCGATGACGAAGAAACGCTCGGTGTCCAGCGGCTTGCCCGGGCCGACCAGGTTGTCCCACCAGCCGGTGGCGCCACGCTCGTCGACGCCGGCGACGTGGTGGCTGGCGTTGAGCGCATGGCACACCAGCACCGCGTTGCTGCGCTCGGCGTTGAGCGTGCCGTAGGTCTCGTAGACCAGCGAGTAGGAGGGGAGCGACGCCCCGCTGCGCAGCGGCAGCGGCTCGTCGAAGTGCATCGTCTGGGGAGTGACGCGTCCGACCGAAGCCATAAGCAAAAACCCGGCGCCGCCGTCAGCGGGCACCGGGTCTCGGTGTCCTCTTTAGCGGCATTTGTTAAAGCGCCCGCAATCAGGAAACAAATCGGCGCTGGAGACTGGAGTATAGCCAGCGGCCCGCGGCCAGCGGCCCGCGGTCGCCGGCCGCAGCGGGTGTCCGCCGTGCCCGACGCGTCACCGTACTTGACCTAGGTCATGCCGGCGAGCGGATAGCCGATAACCGGGGCGTGAGTCCGATCCTTCACCCGCCCCTGCGGGGCCCGGCACGATGAACGCCGAGCCGCCACCCGGGGCGCCGGTGCATCCTGCCGATCCCGAGGCCCCGTCCACGAGGCAGGAGGAGTGGCGCAGCTTCCTCTTCCTGACGACCGTCACCGCGCCGCTGCTGGCGGTGCTGATCGTCGCCGGCTGGGGCTTCGTCGTCTGGATGGTCCAGCTCCTGACCGGGAACCTGCCGCGATGAGCACCGCGCCCCAGACCGCGGACGACCCGGAGATCCACATCGCCGGCGTGCTGGTGCAGGCGCGGCCCGAGGCCGTCGGCGCGCTGCGCACGGCCATCACCGCGCTCGCCGACACCGAGCTGGTGGGCGCCGGCGACGACGGCCGCATCGCCGTCGTCGTCGAAGGCGTCGGCGCCGCCTCGGTGCTGCAGGTGCTCGACGCGCTGCGCGAACTGCCCGGCGTGCTCAACGTCGCCCTGGTCTATCAGCACGCGGAGCCGCGCTCCGCGCTGCAGCAAGGAGTCACGCCGTGAACGCACCGATGGTCGTGCCGATCGCCCCGGAAGCCGATCTCGCCAGCCCGCCGCCGGCCACGCACGCCGCCGCCACCGTGGCGGCCCCGGCGCTGACGCGCCGCGACTTCGTGCGCGCCAGCGCCGCCGCGACGACGGCGCTGGCCGCCGGGCTGCCGCAGGAGGCCGGCGCGCAGAACGTCGTCACCGACGCCGCGCGCACGCAGCTCAAATGGTCCAAGGCGCCGTGCCGCTTCTGCGGCGTCGGCTGCGGCGTCAGCGTCGCCGTCAAGGACGGCCGCGTCGTCGCCACCCACGGCGACCCGAACTCCGAGGTCAACCGCGGCATCAACTGCGTCAAGGGCTACTTCCTCTCCAAGATCATGTACGGCGCCGACCGCCTGACGACGCCGCTGCTGCGCATGAAGGACGGGCGCTACGCCAAGGACGGCGAATTCCAGCCGGTCAGCTGGGACGTGGCCTTTGACACCATGGCCGAGCAGTTCAAGCGCGCGCTGAAGGCGCGTGGCCCGGAGGGCGTGGGCATGTTCGGCTCGGGCCAGTGGACGGTCTGGGAAGGCTACGCCGCGGCCAAGCTGTTCAAGGCCGGGTTCCGCAGCAACAACATCGACCCGAACGCGCGCCACTGCATGGCCAGTGCCGTCGCCGGCTTCATGCGCACCTTCGGCATGGACGAGCCGATGGGCGTCTACGACGACATCGAGCAGGCCGACGCCTTCGTGCTCTGGGGCTCGAACATGGCCGAGATGCACCCGATCCTCTGGACGCGCATCACCGACCGGCGGCTGTCGGCGCCGCACGTCAAGGTCGCGACGCTGTCGGTCTTCGAGCACCGCTGCTACGAGCTGTCGGACCTGACGCTGACCTTCCGCCCGCAGACCGACCTGGCGATCCTCAACTACATCGCCAACCACATCATCCAGAAGAAGGCCTACGACCGCGCCTTCCTCGACCGCCACACGCGCTTCGTCGTCGGCACCGACGACATCGGCTACGGCCTGCGCCCCGAGCACCCGCTGCAGCGCAAGGCCGCCCACGCGCAGGATCCGGGGGCGTCGCGGCCGGCGAGCTTCGAGGAATACGCGCGTTTCGTCGCGCCCTACACGCTGGACTACACGGCCGAGCTGTCCAAGGTGCCGCGCGAGCGCCTGCTGGCGCTGGCCGAGCTCTACGCCGACCCCAAGCTGAAGCTCACCTCGTACTTCACGATGGGCTTCAACCAGCACACACGCGGCACCTGGTGCTCCAACCTGCTCTACAACCTGCACCTGCTGACCGGCAAGATCAGCCGCCCCGGCAGCGGCCCGTTCTCGCTGACCGGCCAGCCTTCGGCCTGCGGCACCGCGCGCGAGGTCGGCACCTTCAGCCACCGGCTGCCGGCCGACATGGTGGTGACCAACCCCAAGCACCGCGCGACGGCCGAGGAGATCTGGCAGCTGCCGCCCGGCACGATCCCGGCCAAGCCGGGTTATCACGCGGTGCTGCAGAACCGCATGCTGCGCGACGGCAAGCTCAACGCCTACTGGGTGCAGGTCAACAACAACATGCAGGCCGCGCCGAACATCATGAAGGAGGCGCTGCCGGGCTACCGCAACCCGGCCAACTTCATCGTCGTCTCGGACGCCTACCCGACGGTCACGACGATGGCCGCCGACCTGATCCTGCCGACCGCGATGTGGGTCGAGAAGGAGGGCGCCTACGGCAACGCCGAGCGGCGCACCCAGTTCTGGCACCAGCTCGTCAAGCCGCCCGGCCAGGCGCGTTCGGACCTCTGGCAGCTGATGGAGTTCAGCAAGCGCTTCAGGATGGAAGAGGTCTGGCCCGCGGAGCTGCTGGCGCGCAAGCCGGCGCTGCGCGGCAAGACGATGTTCGACCTGCTGTTCCGCAACGGCGAGGTCGACAAGTTCCCGCTGTCGCAGATGGAAGCCGGCTACGACAACGACGACGCGCGCAGCTTCGGCTTCTACGTGCAGAAGGGGCTGTTCGAGGAGTACGCGCGTTTCGGCCGCGGCCACGGCCACGACCTCGCGCCCTTCGACACCTACCACCAGGTGCCCGGCCTGCGCTGGCCGGTGGTCGACGGCAAGGAGACGCTGTGGCGCTACCGCGAAGGCAGCGACCCCTACGTCAAGCCCGGCGAGGGCGTGCGCTTCTACGGCCACCCCGACGGCAAGGCGGTGATCTACGCCCTGCCCTACGAGCCGGCGGCCGAGGAGCCCGACCAGGAGTTCCCGTACTGGCTGTGCACCGGGCGCGTGCTCGAGCACTGGCACTCGGGCTCGATGACGCGGCGCGTGCCCGAGCTCTACCGCGCCTTCCCCAACGCCGTCTGCTACCTGCACCCCGAGGACGCACGTGCACTGGGCGTGCGCCGCGGCGAGATCGTCGAGCTCACGTCGCGCCGCGGCAGCATGCGCACACGCGTCGAGACCCGCGGGCGCAACAAGCCGCCGCGCGGGCTGGTGTTCGTGCCCTGGTTCGACGCCAGCCAGCTGATCAACAAGCTGACGCTGGACGCCACCTGCCCGATCTCGCTGCAGACCGACTTCAAGAAGTGCGCCGTCAGCATCCGCCGCGCCGGCGGCATGCCGCCGCAGGGGGGCACGATATGAAGCGCCTCGCGCTGCTGGCCGCGCTGGCGCTGACGGCGGCGCTGGCCCAGGCCGTCGACACCACCGACCCGATGCGCGGCGCGCCGATCGAGGAGACGACGCCGCCGCCGCCGCTGGTCAACTCCGACAACTCGGACATCCGCCGCGTGCGCAACTACGCGATGCAGCCGCCGGTGATCCCGCACAAGATCGACAACTACCAGCTCGACAAGAACGCCAACCGCTGCATGTTCTGCCATGCGCGCACGCGCACCCAGGAGAGCGGCGCGCCGATGGTCAGCGTCACGCACTACCTGGACCGGCGTGGCAACCACCTCGCCGAGCTGGCGCCGCGGCGCTACTTCTGCACCCAGTGCCACGTGCCGCAGGTCAACCTGCCGCCGCTGGTGGACAACCGCTTCGTCGACGTCGACCAGCTGCTGCGCGCCCAGCAGAACCCGCCGGCACCGCGGCGCTGACCCGGGCGCGCCACGATGCTGAGCCTGCTCAAGCGCTACTGGAAGGTGCTGGGACGCCCCAGCACCTACTACAGCCTCGGCTTCCTGACCGTCGGCGGCTTCGTCGCCGGCGTGCTGTTCTGGGGCGGCTTCAACACGGCGCTGGAAGCCACCAACACCGAACGCTTCTGCATCGGCTGCCACGAGATGAAGACCAACGTCTACGCCGAGCTGCAGAACACCATCCACTTCACCAACCGCTCCGGCGTGCGCGCCAAGTGCAGCGACTGCCACGTGCCGCACGACTGGACCGACAAGATGGCGCGCAAGATGCAGGCCTCCAAGGAGGTCTGGGGCAAGGTCTTCGGCAGCATCGACACGCCGGAGAAGTTCGAGGCCATGCGCCGCACGCTGGCCGAGCACGAGTGGAAGCGGCTGAAGGCGAACAACTCGCTCGAGTGCCGCAACTGCCACGACTACGACTACATGGACTTCACGCGCCAGAGCCCGCGCGCGCAGAACGCGCACAGCGGCCCGCTGGCGCGCGGCGAGAAGACCTGCATCGACTGCCACAAGGGCATCGCCCACCGCCTGCCGGACATGGCCGGCGTGCCTTAGCGGCCGGCGCTTGCCCACCTCAGGCCGGGGTCTTGGCCGGCAGCGGCCGCGGGGCCCACACTGCGCCCATGGCACAGCGTCGCCCACCCCCGTGAGCTGGTCGCACGTCGTCGGCGGCACGCGCCACGTCTTCGAGGACCTGCGCACGCTGATGGCGCGTGCGACGCCGGCACGCTCCGGCGACGAGCTGGCCGGCGTCGCCGCCAGCAGCCGCGCCGAACGCGCCGCCGCCCAGCACGCGCTGGCCGAGCTGCCGCTGGCGGCCTTCCTCAACGAAACCGTCGTGCCTTACGAGGACGACGAGGTCACGCGGCTGATCGTCGACACCCACGACGCCGCCGCGTTCGCGCCGGTGGCGCACCTGACGGTGGGCGGGTTTCGCGACTGGCTGCTGAGCGACGCAGCGACGGAACCCGTGCTCGCCGCGCTGGCGCCCGGGCTGACGCCGGAGATGGCCGCCGCGGTCAGCAAGATCATGCGCATCCAGGACCTGGTGCTGGTGGCGCGCAAGTGCCGCGTGCACACGCGCTTTCGCGACACGATCGGCCTGCCCGGGCGCATGGCGACGCGGCTGCAGCCCAACCACCCGACCGACGACGCCGCCGGCATCGCCGCCAGCGTGCTCGACGGCCTGCTGCACGGCAGCGGCGACGCCGTCGTCGGCATCAACCCGGCCGGCGACAACGTCGCCCAGGTGACGCGGCTGCTGCAGATGCTCGACGCCGTGATCCAGCGCTGGCAGATCCCCACCCAGAGCTGCGTGCTGACGCACGTGACGAACACGCTGCGCTGCATCGAGGCCGGCGCGCCGGTGGACCTGGTGTTCCAGTCGATCGGCGGCACCGAGGCGACCAACCGCAGCTTCGGCATCGACCTCGCGCTGCTCGGCCAGGCGCAGGCGGCGGCGCGCTCGCTGCAGCGCGGCGCGCTCTTCGACGACGGCGCCCGCGGCGACAACGTCATGTACTTCGAGACCGGCCAGGGCAGCGCGCTGTCGGCTGGCGCGCACCACGGCTGCGACCAGCAGACGATCGAGGCGCGCGCCTACGCCGTCGCGCGCCACTTCAGTCCGCTGCTGGTCAACAGCGTCGTCGGCTTCATCGGCCCGGAGTACCTCTACGACGGCAAGCAGATCCAGCGTGCCGGGCTCGAGGACCACTTCTGCGCCAAGCTGCTGGGCCTGCCGATGGGCTGCGACGTCTGCTACACCAACCACGCCGAAGCCGACCAGGACGACATGGACACGCTGCTGACGCTGCTGGGCGTGGCCGGCTGCAGCTTCGTGATGGGCGTGCCCGGCGCCGACGACGTGATGCTGAACTACCAGAGCACGTCCTTCCACGACGCGCTGTACCTGCGCCGTGTGCTGGGCCTGAGGCCCGCGCCCGAGTTCGAACGCTGGCTGGAGGCGATGCAGATCACCGAACCCGGCGCGCCCGACCGATTGCTCGCCGGCCTGCCGCCGGCTTTCGCCCGGATCGCCGGATGAACGACGCCGTCACCCCCGAACCCTGGCGGGCGCTCGCCCGCCACACGCCGGCGCGCATCGGCCTGGGCCGTGCCGGCGTCAGCCTGCCGACCGCCGCGCATCTGGACTTCCAGCGCGCGCACGCCGAGGCGCGCGACGCCGTGCACCGGCCCTTCGACGCCGACGCGGTCCAAGCCGGCATCGCCGCGCTGGGCCTGGCGACGCTGCGCCTGCACAGCGCCGCGCCCGACCGCGCGAGCTACCTGAAACGCCCTGATCTGGGCCGGCGACTGGACGAGGCCTCGTGCGCCCTGCTGCGCGAACTGCCGGCGCCCGAGCAGCCGCCGGACCTGGCGCTGGTCATCGCCGACGGGCTGTCGACGCTGGCCGCCGAACGCCACGCCGCGGCCCTGATCGCCGCGCTGCGCGGCAGCTTGCGCCGCGGCTGGCGTTTCGCACCGGTGGCGGTGGTCGAGCAGGCGCGTGTGGCGATCGGCGACGAGATCGGCCACGCGCTGGGCGCACGCATCGTCGTCATCGTGATCGGCGAACGCCCGGGCCTCAGTTCACCCGACAGCCTGGGCCTGTACCTGACCTGGGCGCCGCGCCCCGGTCGCAGCGACGCCGAGCGCAACTGCATCTCCAACGTGCGCCCCGAAGGCCTGCCGGTCGAGGCCGCGGCGTCGCGCCTGGCCTGGCTGCTGGACGAAGCGCGCCGCCGCCGCCTGAGCGGCGTCGAGCTGAAGGACGAAAGCGAACCGCCGGTGCCGCCGCTGGACCTGCAGGCGAGCTTCCTGCTGGGCGGCTGAGGTTCAGCCGCGCGGCGGCGCGGTGTCGATGAAGCTCTGCCGTGCGGCGAGCTTCTCGGCCAGCTTGGCGAGGTTCGGGTACGGGCTGCGCCAGTCGACTTCCGGGAAACGGAAGTCCAGGTAGCCCAGCGCGCAGCCGACGGCGACGTCGGCCAGCGTGTAGTGGTTGCCGGCGCACCAGGCGCGCTCGCCCAGCCCCTGGCTCATCGCCTTCAGGCTGGCCTGCACCTTGGTCATCTGGCGATCGATCCAGGCCTGCGACCGCTCGCCTTCGGCACGGCCGTTCCAGGTGGCTTCCAGGCGCGCGAGGATCAGCGCGTCCAGCACGCCGTCGGCCAGCGCTTCCCAGGTGCGCACCTCGACACGTTCGCGGCCCGACGGCGGGATCAGCTTGCCGACCGGCGACAGCGTCTCCAGGTACTCGACGATCACGCGCGAGTCGAAGACCGCCTCGCCACCTTCCATCACCAGACAGGGCACCTTGCCCAGCGGGTTGGACTTGAGGATGGCGTCCGTGCCCCAGACGTCTTCCAGCACGAGCTGGAAGTCCAGCTTCTTCTCGGCCATGACGACGCGCACCTTGCGGACGTAGGGGCTGGTGAGCGAACCGATGAGTTTCATGGGGGGAACGGGTTACAGCTTTGGGCTTGCCAGGGCCGATCGATTCTAGCCAAGCCCCCCTGAACCCCCTGGGGCACCCTGCCCCTAGGAACGTTGTAGCGTGAAATCCACGGTCACGGGCCGCCCCGGCAGCGACAGCTCGGCGCTGGCCGGCGCCATGCGCGACAGCACCCGGCCGCCACGCACCACCAGCAGGCGCTGGGCGCGCAGCCGGATCGCCTCGGCGGGCGAACGCGCCTGCAGCAGCACGAAGTCGGCGCGGCAGCCGGGCTCCAGGCCGTAGCCCTCCAGCCCCAGGATGCGCGCGTTGTTCACCGTCACCGCGTCGAAGCACTGGCGCATGCCGGCCTGTGAGGTCATCTGCGCGACGTGCAGCCCCATCGCCGCCACGTCCAGCATGTCGCCCGAGCCGAGCGAATACCAGGGGTCGAGCACGCAGTCGTGGCCGAAGCCGACGTTGACGCCGGCCGCCAGCAGCTCGGGCACCCGCGTCATGCCGCGGCGCTTCGGATAGCTGTCGTGGCGGCCCTGCAGCGTGATGTTGATCAGCGGGTTGGCCACCGCGTGCAGCCCGGCCTCGGCCATCAGCGGCAGCAGCTTGCTGACGTAGTAGTTGTCCATCGAGTGCATCGACGTCAGGTGCGAGCCGGTGACGCGGCCCTGCAGGCCCAGGCGCTGGGTCTCGTAAGCCAGCGTCTCGACATGGCGCGACAGCGGGTCGTCGCTCTCGTCGCAGTGCATGTCCACACGCAGGCCGCGGCGCGCGGCGATCTCGCACAGCAGCTTCACGCTCGCCGCCCCGTCCGCCATCGTGCGTTCGAAGTGCGGAATGCCGCCGACGACGTCGACACCCAGGTCCAGCGCACGCTCCAGGTTGGCGAGTGCACCCGGCGAACGCAGCACGCCGTCCTGCGGGAAGGCGACGAGCTGCAGGTCCAGATAGGGCGCGACGCGCTTCTTCACCTCCAGCAGCGCCTCGACGGCCAGCAGCCGCGGGTCGCAGACGTCGACGTGGCTGCGGATCGCCAGCAGGCCGCGCGCCACCGCCCAGTCGCAGTACTGCAGCGCCCGTTCGACCAGCGCCTCCTGCGTCAGCAGCGGTTTGAGCTCGCCCCACAGCGCGATGCCTTCGAGCAGCGTGCCGCTGGCGTTGATGCGCGGCAGCCCGTAGCTGAGCGTCGCGTCCATGTGGAAGTGCGCGTCGACGAAAGGCGGGCTGACGAGCCAGCCGCCGCCGTCGACGACCGGCGTGCCTTCGGGCGCGGAGAGCGCGGGGCCGAGGGCGGCGATGCGGCCGTCCTGGACCAGCAGGTCCAGGCCGCTGCGGCCGTCGGGCAGGGTGATGTTGCGAACGAGCATGAAGAGGTCGGCGAGGGGGGGAACGCCGCCGAGCATACGGCGCGGGCAGGCGCTACTTGGTGCCGAAGATGCGGTCGCCGGCGTCGCCCAGCCCGGGCAGGATGTAGCCGTGTTCGTCCAGGCGCTCGTCGATGGCCGCGGTGTAGACCGGCACGTCGGGGTGGTGCGCCTGGAAGTGGCGCAGGCCCTCGGGTGCCGCCAGCAGGCAGACGAAGCGGATCGACTTCGGCCGCGTCTCCTTCAGCCGGTCGACCGCGGCCACCGCCGAGTTGCCGGTGGCCAGCATCGGGTCGAGCACGATGGCGTCGCGCTCGTGCATGTCCTGCGGCATCTTGAAGTAGTACTCGACGGCGACCAGCGTCTTCGGGTCGCGGTACAGGCCGATGTGGCCGACGCGTGCGCCGGGCACGACCTCGAGCATGCCGTCGAGGAAACCGTCGCCGGCGCGCATCACGACGACGAAGACCGTCTTCTTGCCGTCGATGACCGGCGAGCGCATCGTCGCCAGCGGCGTCTCGATCTCGATCATCGAGGTCGGCATCTCGCGCGTGACCTCGTAGGCCATCAGCATCGACAGCTCGTGCAGCAGGCGGCGGAAGCTGTTCGTGCTGCGGTCCTTCTGGCGCATCAGCGTCAGCTTGTGCTGCACCAGCGGGTGCGTGACGTGGTGGACGACGGGCGTCATGCGGGCGTTTCCGGGGTTTGGGGGTCAGAAGATCGTGCCGTCGCTGTCGATGTCGACCGGCGGGGCGCCGTCGGCGCGGCGTTCGCGCGCGATCTGGCGGCCGGCGGCCCAGCTGCCGCCTTCGAGCACGCAGGCCAGCGGCAGCTCTTCGGCGCTCAGGCCCAGGCGTGCACGCACGCGCTCGGCGACTTCGTCGAGCAGGGTCACGGTCAGCGCGCGCCACTCGACGATGAACTCGTCGGCGGGCTTCCAGCGCCGCATCAGGTCGCGCGGGTTGCGCGCCAGCAGCACGCCGGCGTCGAGCAGCAGGCCGCCGTTGCGGTACTCGGGCAGGCCGGTCAGCGCGTCCAGCCCGCGGACCTGCACGCCGCACCACTGCAGCGGCTCGATCAGCGAGTACGCCAGCCACTGGCTGAGCTTGTGGAACGGCACCCAGCCGGGCGTGCGCGGGTCGACGACGCCGCCGGGCGCGGCGCTGCCGGCGAAACGGTGCGGCCAGACGTCGCCGGCGCGCTGGCCGGCGACGACGCTGCCGCTGGTCCAGATCGGCGCCATCACACGCAGCAGCACGCCGAGGATCTCGGCCGCCGTCACCTCGCTGCGCCCGCCGGCGGTCAGCAGGTCGAACATCAGCCCCGGCCGCGACTCGTGGCCGCTGCGCCCGCTCTCGGCCATCAGCACGGTGCCCAACCGCCCCAGCAGCGCGGCGCGGCCTTCGAGGCCGACCATCGGGTTGTCGGCCGTCACCTGGAAGAGCTCGGCCAGCGAACGGGCGTCCAGCCGGCGCAGCGCCGCGGCGTCGGCACGCAGCGGCTCGGCGCTCTCGAAGGCGAAGGCGCCGGCGAGGAAACCGCGGAAGCTGGCGACGCCCAGGCCTTCCGAGCGCGTGAAGCTGGCCGCCTCGTCGCCCTCGCCTTCGCGAAAGCGCCAGGCGCCGCCGGCCCCGGCGTCGAGCAGCACGCTGACGACGGCGACGTCGAAGTAGGCCCGGGCGCGTTCGGCCGGCGTCGCACGGCCCAGGCGTTCGTCGAGCAGCGCCCGGCGGTTCACGCCGCCGGCCTCGAAATGCCGCCAGCGGCTGTGAAAGGGGATGCGGCCGTCGGGGAAACGTTCGTGCGTCAGCGTGGCGACACGTTCGGCCACCTCGTCCAGCCGCGAACGGTCGAGCCGGAACCAGCCCGAGCGCCCGTCGGCCACCGCCTGCGTGATGGCCGCCGATCGCAGGCGGATCGTCGCCGGGTCGCGCAGCACCGCCAGCGCGTCATTCAAGGCTGCGTCCCTTCACCTGCGCCAGGTCGTCTTCGCTCGGCAGCCGGCCGTCGGGCGTGAAATAGCCGGCGGCAATCTTGGCCTCGATCTCGACCCGGGCGTCGGCGGGCACCAGCGCGTCGGGGATCTTCACGCGTTCGCCGACCTCGATGCCGCTGCCGGTGATCGCGTCGTACTTGTCGTTGCTCATGCTGACCAGGCGGTGGATCCTGCGGATGCCCAGCCAGTGCAGCACGTCGGGCATCAGCTCCTGGAAGCGCATGTCCTGCACGCCGGCGACACACTCGGTGCGCAGGAAGTACTTGTCCGCGCGGTCGCCGCCTTCCTGGCGCTTGCGCGCGTTGTAGACCAGGAACTTGGTCACCTCGCCCAGCGCCCGGCCCTCCTTGCGGCTGTAGGCGATGAGGCCGACGCCTCCGGCCTGCGCGCCCTGGATGCACTCCTCGATGGCGTGCGTCAGATAGGGCCGGCAGGTGCAGATGTCCGAGCCGAAGACGTCCGAGCCGTTGCACTCGTCGTGCACCCGCGCGGTCAGCGTCACCTCGGGCTTGGCGAGGTCGTGCACGTCGCCGAAGACGTACAGCGTCTGGCCGCCGATCGGCGGCAGGAAGACCTCCAGGTCGCTGCGCGTGACGAGCTCCGGGTACATGCCGCCGGTCTCCTCGAACAGCACGCGGCGCAGCTCGGCCTCGGCGACGCCGAAACGCTCGGCCACGCCGGGCAGCCACCAGACCGGCTCGATCGCGATCTTGGTCACCGCGGCGCTGGCGTCGGCCAGCAGGAAACGCCCGTCGACCGCCAGGCGCTGGAAGGCGATGGCCTGTTTGATCTCCGGCAGGTGCACCCGCGCCTTGGTCACGGCGATCGTCGGCCGGATGTCGTAGCCCTGCGCCAGGTGGCCGGCGTAGACCTGCTGCACGCTGGCGCCCCAGGGGTCGAGCGAGACGATGCGGCGTGCGTCGCTCCACTGCGGGTACGGGCCGATGGGGTCGGTCGGCGAGGTGTTCGTCAGGTCGGCGCGATGGCCGCGCGGCAGGTTGCCGGCGGCCACGGCCAGCGCGCGGTAGACGCCGTAGCTGCCGCTGTGCGTGCCGATGACGTTGCGCTGGCCGCGCTGCGTGGTGGTGCCGACGAGCGGCCCGCGTTCCAGCGCATCGGCCGCGCCCCAGCGGATGGCCGGCGCGCCGGCCGGGCCCTGGCCCGGGTGGGAGGTCAGGCGGATGTGCCGCTGGGGCGGCGGCGAGACGGACTCGGCGGGCATCACGTTCCTCGTGGACGGGCGGCCCACGATAAACACCGCGTCCGCCGGGTGCCTGCGGGTTTCCCCGCCTGCTTGAGGGAGCGCTGCGCAAGCAACGTGCCCAGTGGCACGCCGATTGCGCAGCAGCGCCGCGAGCCCACATCACACCAGGAGGATCCCATGGCCCGAACCCCGCGCCTGCCGGCGCACCACGCCGTCGCAGCCGCCGCGATCGCAGCGCTTCACCTCGGTGCATCCGCACAGTCCGCCGACGGAACCGACGCCGAAGCCGGCAAGCTGCAGACGATCAACATCACCGCCGAACGCCGGCTCGAGAACATCCAGGAGGTGCCCAACTCGGTCAGCGTGCTGCAGGGCGAGACGCTGGAGGTGCTCAACACCAGCGGCCAGGACATCCGCATGCTGTCGGCGCGTGTGCCCAGCCTGAACATCGAGTCCTCCTTCGGGCGCGCCTTCCCGCGCTTCTACATCCGCGGCTACGGCAACACCGACTTCCGCCTCAACGCCTCGCAGCCGGTCTCGCTGGTCTACGACGACGTCGTGCAGGAGAACGCCATCCTCAAGGGCTTCCCGGCCTTCGACCTGGAGCGCATCGAGGTGCTGCGCGGCCCGCAGGGCTCGCTGTTCGGGCGCAACACGCCGGCCGGCGTCGTCAAGTTCGACTCGGTGGCGCCGACCCAGCGCTTCGAGGGTTACGGCAGCCTGTCCTACGGCACCTACAACACCGTCAACCTCGAAGGCGCGCTCAACGTGCCGACCTCCGACACCTCGGCGCTGCGCGTGTCGGCGCTGAACCAGACGCGCAGCGACTGGGTCGAGAACGCCAACCCCGACGGCCCGACGCAGGACCTGGAGGGCTACCGCGACAGCGCCCTGCGCCTGCAGTGGAAGACGCAGCCGACGAAGGACTTCGGCGCGCTGTTCAACCTGCACGCACGCGACTTCGACGGCTCGGCGCGGCTGTTCCGCGCCAACATCATCAAGGCCGGCAGCAACGACCTCGTCGACGGCTTCGACCCCGACAAGATCTTCATCGACGGCGTCAACCGCTCCGAGCTGCAGAACTACGGCGGCAGCGCCCGCTTGCGCTGGGATCTGGGCCCGGTGGCGCTGTACTCGGTGACCGGCTACGAGACCGTCAAGACCTACAGCCGCGGCGACATCGACGGCGGCACGCCCACCGGCCCGGGCGTCATCTTCTTCCCGTCGGAGACCGCCGACGGCATCCCGACGCACGAGCAGTGGACGCAGGAGTTCCGCGTCGAGTCCACCGGCAAGGCGCCGCTGGGCTGGCAGGCCGGCGTCTTCCTGTTCCACGAGAACTTCGACTTCGAGAGCTTCGGCTACGACTCGCTCGCCGCCGGCAACCCGCAAAGCTCGTACGAACGTTCGCGCCAGAAGAACGACGCCTGGGCCGTGTTCGGCGCCACCACCTGGCAGGCGACGCCGGCGCTCTCGCTGCGCGCCGGCCTGCGCTACACACGCGACAAGAAGGACTTCGACATCCTCGAGTACTCCGGCGGCCTGGACACGCTGGACTCGATCAGCGCCACGACGCACGACAACAAGATCAACTGGGACCTGAGCGCGACCTACGCGCTGTCGAAGGACGTCAACCTGTACGCGCGCGCCGCCACCGGTTTCCGCGCCAGCAGCGTGCAGGGCGCCGGCGCCTTCAACGGCCAGTCGATCGCCAAGCCCGAGACCAACACCTCGTTCGAGGCCGGCGTGAAGGCCGACCTGTTCGAGCGCCGCGCGCGCGTGGCCTTCAACGTCTTCCGCTACACGGTGAAGGACCAGCAGCTCACCGCGGTGGGCGGCGCGGCCAACTCCAACATCCTGCTCAACGCCGACAAGGCCACCGGCCAGGGCTTCGAGCTGGACCTGCAGGCCTACCTGAGCGAGAACCTGCTGGCCACGCTGGGCATGGGCTACAACCTGACGAAGATCCAGGACAAGGACCTGGCGGTCTCGGTCTGCGCGCAGTGCACGGTGACCGACCCGCTGAACGCCGACGGCAAGGCGCTGATCGACGGCAACCCGCTGCCGCAGGCGCCCAAGCGCACCGTCAACTTCACGCTCAAGTACACCCAGCCGCTGGCCGCCGGCGACGTCTACGTGCTGACCGACTGGGCCTACCGCAGCGAGGTCAACTTCTTCCTCTACGACTCCACCGAGTTCACCGGCAAGTCGCTGCTCGAAGGCGGCCTGCGCATCGGCTACGTCTGGGGCAACGGGAAGTACGATGCGGCGGCTTTCGTGCGCAACCTGACGGACCAGGTCCGGGTCGTCGGCGGCATCGACTTCAACAACCTCACCGGCTTCATCAACGACCCGCGGACCTACGGGGTGCAGTTCAAGGCCAGCTTCTGACGACGATGAAACGTGTCCTCCTGGCCGCCGCGACGCTCGCGGCGGCGGCCACCGCCGGCGCCCAGCCGGCGGTGATCTACGAACTCGGCGCCAAGAACGACAAGTCCTTCGGCGAGGCGGCCTGGCGGGGCGCGCAACAGTGGCAGAAGGAGACCGGCAAGCCGTATCTCGAGTTCGAGATCGCCAACGCCGCGCAGCGCGAGCAGGCTGCGCGGCGTTTTGCCGAACGCGGCGCCGACCCGGTGGTCGGCATCGGCTTCCCGCAGGCCTCGGCGATCGAGAAGGTGGCGCGCGACTTCCCGAAGCAGCGCTTCGCGATCGTCGACATGGTCATCAAGCTGCCCAACGTGCAGAGCTTCGTCTACCGCGAGCACGAGGGCAGTTTCCTCGTCGGCATGCTGGCGGCGATGGCCAGCAAGTCGGGCAAGGTCGGTTTCGTCGGCGGCCAGGACATCCCGCTGGTGCGCAAGTTCCTCTGCGGCTACGAGCAGGGCGCGAAGTACGCCAACCCCAAGGTGCAGCTGCTGTCGGCGATGACCGGCACCACCAACGCCGCCTGGACCGACCCGCCGCGCGGCGCCGAGCTGACCAAGGCCCAGATCGCCCAGGGCGTGGACGTCGTCTTCAGCGCCGCCGGCACCACCGGCTTCGGCATCATGCAGGCGGCCAAGGACGCCGGCATCTACGCCATCGGCGTCGACAGCAACCAGAACCACCTGCACCCGGGCACGATGCTGACCTCGATGGTCAAACGCGTGGACCTGGCGGTCTACCAGGCCTTCAAGGGCGTGCAGCCGGGCGTGACGGTGCTGGGGCTCAAGGAAGGCGGCGTCGACTACGCGCTCGACGAATACAACGCGAAGCTGATCACGCCGGCGATGAAGGCCCGGGTCGACCAGGCCAAGGCCGACATCGTCGCCGGCCGGCTGAAGGTCATCGACTACACCGCGGCCAACGCCTGCCGCTGAGGCGGCGGGCGCCGGCTAGCGGTAGTCCAGCAGGCTCACCCGGACGCCGCCGCGCGAGACCAGGTACAGGTCGCCGGTGGGCCGCAGCGTGCGCTCCTGCGGCGCCGGCCAGGCCTCGACCGGGCGGCGGCAGCGTGCGTAGTCGGGCGAGGCCTGCGAGCGCGTGATCGTCAGCACCGCCTCGCGGCCGACGAGCGGCCGGCGCGGGCAGAGCACGACGTAGGAACTGCGCTCGTAGTGGCAGTACGGGTCCCAGACGCTGATCTGCTGCGTCTCGCGGCCGGCCTCGCCCTGCGGGCCGATCTCCCAGGCCAGGTCGAGCACCGGCGAGTGCGGGCCGATGCGCTGAGGCTGCACGACACGCACGCCGAGGTCGCCCTCGTCCTCGCGCTCGCAGCGCAGGACGAGGTGGGTGAGGCCGGTGCGCGCGGGCACCGGCAGCCGCGTCACCGACACCGCCGGCGGCGCCGAGGGCGCCCGCTCGGCGACCAGCCGGGTCATCCAGCCGGGCGTCTGGCGGCGCAGCGCATCGGCCAGCACGCCGGCGACGTAGCGCGCCCCCGGCGGCGTGGTGTGCACGCCCTCGAAGAGCGTGCCGCGCTCGGGCACCTTGCGCAGATCCAGCGCGGCGACCGGCACACCCAGGCGCTGGCACACACGCTGGTGCAGCGCGAAGCCGGGCATGGCGTTGGGCGTCGGGTGCTGCGCGTTGGCCAGGAACAGCGCCACCGGCGCGACGCCGGCCTTGAGCAGCGTCTCGTAGACGAAGCTGACCTCCGGCTCGTCGGCGGCCTGGCCCCGGCTGGTGTCCTCGACCAGCGGCTCGACGATGCACAGGTCGGGCGCCCAGGCCGCGACCGCCTGGGCCTGGATCAGGCCGCCGTCGGACAGACGGTTGCCGGCGAAGGTGAAGCCGCGCAGCTCGGCGATGCCCAGCGTGCCGGCAAGCTCGCGCCGCAGCACCTCGACATAGCCGGTGACGGCCCGGGTCTGGTGGTGGACGGACTGCGCGCTGACCGAAGCGCCGAGAACTGCGACTCGCATGAGGGAGAGAAGGCAAGAAAGGCCGCAGAGCGCCTGCGGCGGGCGGCGCAGCCTAGCGGCGCCCGGGCCGGGCGCGAAGCCGCCACCTAGGGGGGCATCAGTCCGGCAGAGGATGGCCCAGCGCCGCCGCGTGCGCGCGCACCACGGTTTCGGCCGCCGCGCGCTCGGGCTCGCCCAGGAAGGAGTGGCGCGCGGCCTGCAGCGTCATCGCCAGCAGGTCGGCGGTGCCCAGCGAAGTCTCGCGCAGCAGCGCCGCCGCTTCCGACGAGTGGCTCAGGCAGGACATCAGCCGGTTGTCGGTGTGATAACTCAGGCTCACGCCGGCACGCCACAGCGCGGTGATCGGGTGCGCCGCCACCGACGGCGCGGCGCCGGTGTGCACGTTGCTGGTCGGGCAGACCTCCAGGTGCAGCCCGGCGTCGCGCACGCGGTCCAGCATCTCGACGCGCGCCGGGTCGGACAGCACATCGACCACGCGAACGCCGTGGCCGACGCGGCGCGCACCGAGCTGCAGCGCCTCGAGCACCCGTTCGGCGCCGTCGGCCTCGCCGGCGTGCAGCGTCAGCGGCAGCCCGGCGGCGCGTGCCGCGGCCAGCGCGTCGGCGTGGTCGGTCAGCGGGTGGCCGTGCTCGGGGCCGGCGAGGTCGAAGCCGACGACGCCGCGGCCGGCCCAGCGCAGCGCCAGCTCCAGCGCGCGGAAGGTCTGCACCTCGGGCAGCTGGCGCATCGCGCAGACGATCAGGCCCGACGGCAGCGCGCTGCGCTTCAGGCCGTCGACGATGGCTTCGACCGCGGCGTCGCCGGCCACGCCGTGGGCCTCGAACAGCAGCGGCGCGACGCGGAACTCGGCCAGCAGCGCACCGTCGGCGCGGGCGTCCTCGGCGGCTTCGTAGGCGACACGCGCCAGCGCCTCGGGCGTGGCCATCGCCGCGACCGTCAAGGCGAAGCCTTCGAGGTACTTGGGCAGGCTGCCGGCGTGCGCGTTGGCGTCGAACCAGGCGTCCAGCGCGGCGACGTCGGGCGCCGGTGACGGCAGGCCGCGCTGCTGCAGCAGCTCGTGCAGGGTGGCAACACGCAAGCCGCCGTCCAGATGCTCGTGCAGCAGCACCTTGGGCAGCGCGTGGGCCAGCGGGGTGTCGGGGTCGTGCATCACGGCGGATTCAGCAAGCCCCGTGCCGCTTTGGGCCCGGCGAGGCTCGGCTTTTGCTACAGGACGTCTTGTATCCTGACCGCCCCATTCCCCACCGTCGTCGCGCCATGCCGCTCCGTACCCTCGCCGCACTCGCGGCCTGCGTCGCCGCCGTGCAGGCCGCCTGGGCCGCCCCGGCCGTCGTCTACGACATGGGCGGCAAGTTCGACCGCTCGTTCAACCAGTCGGCCTACGAAGGCGCCGAGCGCTGGAAACGCGAGACCGGCCAGCCCTACCTGGAGTTCGTCGTCACCAACCCGGCGCAGCGCGAGCAGGCGATGCGGCGCATGGCCGAACGCGGCGCCGATCCCATCGTCGGCATCGGCTTCGCGCAGGGCAGCGCGATCGACAAGGTGGCGCGCGACTTCCCCCAGCAGCGTTTCGTCATCGTCGACGCCGTCGTCACGCTGCCCAACGTGCAGAGCATCGTCTTCAAGGAACACGAGGGCAGCTTCCTCGTCGGCCTGATGGCGGCCACGGCCAGCAAGACCGGCAGCGTCGGTTTCGTCGGCGGCATGGACGTGCCGCTGATCCGCAAGTTCCAGTGCGGCTACGAGCAGGGCGTGAAACACGCCGACCCCAAGGCCAGGGTGCTGGCGGCGATGACCGGCACGACGCCGGCGGCCTGGAACGACCCGGCACGCGGCGCCGAGCTCGCACGCGCGCAGTTCTCGCAGGGCGCCGACGTCGTCTTCGCCGCGGCCGGCGCCACCGGCGTCGGCATCCTGCAGGCCGCACGCGACGCCGGCAAGCTGGCGATCGGCGTCGACAGCAACCAGAACCATCTGCACCCCGGCACGATGCTGACGTCGATGGTCAAGCGCGTGGACGTCGCGGTCTACAAGGCCTTCCAGGGCGTGCAGCCGGGTGTCTCGGCGCTGGGGCTGAAGGAAGGCGGCGTCGACGTCGCCATCGACGAGCACAACGCCAGGCTGGTGACGCCGGCGATGAAGGCCAGGCTCGAGCAGGCGCGCGCCGACATCGTGGCCGGCAAGCTGAAGGTCGTCGACTACATGGCGAACAACGCCTGCCGCTGATGCCGACGACGGGGACCGAGACGCGCGGCGCCGCGGTGCGCCTGCGCGGCATCCGCAAACGTTTCGGCGCGGTGCAGGCCAACGACGGCGTCGACCTGACGGTGGCGCCGGGCCGCGTGCACGGCATCGTCGGCGAGAACGGCGCGGGCAAGAGCACGCTGATGGCCATCCTCTACGGCTTCCACCCGGCCGACTAGGGAACGATCGAGGTCGACGGCCGCGAGGTGACGATCGGCAGCGCGCGCGACGCGATCGCGCTGGGCATCGGCATGGTGCACCAGCACTTCATGCTGGTGGACAGCCTGAGCGCGCTGGACAACGTGCTGCTCGGCGCCGAAGACGGCTGGCAGCTGGGCCGCGCGCGCGCCGCGCTGCGCACGCGGCTCGAGGCGCTGATGGCCGAGACCGGCCTCGTGGTGCGCCTGGACACGACGGTGGCCGAGCTGCCGGTCGGCGAGCGCCAGCGGCTGGAGATCCTCAAGGCCCTGGTGCGCGGCGCGCGCTGCTTGATCCTGGACGAACCGACCGCGGTGCTGACACCGCAGGAGACCGAGCAGCTCTTCGTCACGCTGCGCCGGCTGCGAGAACGCGGCACGACGATCCTGCTGATCACGCACAAGCTGAAGGAGATCCTGGCGCTGTGCGACGCGGTGACGGTGATGCGCGCCGGCCGCGTGGTGCTGGACGGCCCGATCGCCGGCATGACGCTGGACGGCCTGGCCGAGGCGATGGTCGGGCGGCGCGTGCAGCTGGGCCGTGGTGTCGACGCTGGCGCGGCGCCGGGCGAGGAACTGCTGGCCGCACACGGTCTGCGCTGGCGCGACGCACTGGGCGTGCCGCGGCTGGACGGCGTGTCGCTGTCGCTGCGTGCCGGCGAGATCGTCGGCGTGGCCGGTGTCGCCGGCAACGGCCAGGGCGAGCTGCTGGACGCGCTGGCCGGGCTGCAGGCGCCGCAGGAAGGCGAACTGGCGCTCGGCGGCCGGCGCTTCACGCCGGCGCGCTGGCTGGACCCGGCGACGGCGCACACGCTGAAACTCGCCCACGTGCCCGAAGACCGCCACGCACGCGGGCTGGTGATGCCCTTCCCGATGTGGGAGTCGGCGGCGCTGGGCCACGAGGCCGGCTACGCACGCGCCGGCTGGCTGGACGGCGGCCGCATGCGCGCCGACTGCGCGGCGATGATGGAACGCTACGACGTGCGCCCGCGCGACCCGGTGCTGCGTTCGTCCAGCTTCAGCGGCGGCAACCAGCAGAAGCTGATCCTGGCGCGCGAGACCTGGGGCGGCCCGAAGGTGCTGCTCGTCGGCCAGCCGACGCGCGGCGTCGACATCGGTGCCATCGAGTTCATCCACGGCCGCCTGCGTGCGCTGCGCGACGGTGGCGCGGCGGTGCTGGTCGTGTCCTCCGAACTCGACGAGATCCTGGCCTTGGCGGATCGGGTGCTGGTGATGGCCGGCGGCCGGGTCGTCGGGGAGCTGCCGGTGTCGGAGTGCAATGAGGCGGTGTTGGGGCGGTTGATGGGGGGAGCAGCTTCGTGACGCTCGTAGGTGTCGTTCTCCGGCATCGGCGCGCGGGCGCAGGGATCGCTCGCCTGCATTGGCGCGAGGCACGGCAGGGGGCCGCCGCCGGGGGCTCCGGCTCGCGGACCGGCGCTGCGCGCCGGCTTCGTTGCGCTGCTCGGATTCGGGGTCGCGCGGCCCAACTCGCTGCGCTCACTTCGTTCGCTCCGCTCAAACAGTCGGCCGCGAGTCAGATCACGATGCGCGCTGCGCGCGCCGACCCCGAATCCTCCGCTGCTCACCCGCGAAAGTCGCCCCCAACGGCGGCCCCCTGCCGTGCCCACCACGGTGGTGGCGTGCCCACGGTTCGCGCGCTACAGCGTGTCGGAGCCGGGCGTCGGGGCGTGTCCCGGAGTGAAGTATTAGGAGGAGGGCGGGCTTGCCCGCCCGGGGGACATGAACGCAGGGGCACGCCCCGGCGGCCGGCTCTCGCGCCAGCGGTGGCGGGCGGTCTTGCCGTGTCCTCTGGCATCGAAGGCCTGCGGACGCGCCGATGCATGAATGCGCGGCAGTCGACTGGAGCCACTGCATGACCCGCACCCCCGACCTCCCCCGCTGGGTCGACGTCGCCGTGCTGCCGCTGGTGAACCTGGCGGCGGCGCTGCTGGTGGCCGGCGGCGTGATGGCGCTGGTGGGCTTCGAGCCGCTGCAGGTGATGAAGCTGCTGGCGCAGGGCGCCTTCGGCAGCCGCATCGGCTGGGGCTACACGCTGTACTACGCGACGACCTTCGTCTTCACCGGGCTGTCGGTGGCCGTGGCCTATCACGCCGGGCTGTTCAACATCGGCGGCGAAGGCCAGGCGATGCTGGGCGGGCTGTGCGCCGGGCTGGTGGCGCTGGCCGCCTCCAGCGTGCTGCCGGCCTGGGTGATGCTGCCGCTGATGGTGGTGGCCGCAGCCGCCGGCGGCTGCGCCTGGGCGGCGGTGCCGGGCGCGCTGCAGGCCTGGCGCGGCAGCCACGTCGTCATCACGACCATCATGTTCAACTTCGTCGCCGCGGCGCTGCTGGGCTGGCTGCTCGTCGGGCCGCTGAAGGAGCCCGGCAACATGACACCCGAAAGCGCCGCCTTCGCCGACTCGGCGCACCTGCCGGGGCTGCACGAGGCGCTGGGCTGGATCGGCGTCGAGTGGCCGAAGACGCCGCTGAACCTGTCGCTGCTGCTCGCCGCGGCCGCCGCCGTCGGCGTCTGGGCGCTGCTGTGGAAGACGCGCGCCGGCTACGCCATCCGCGCCGTCGGCTTCGCCCCCGAGGCGGCGCGTTATGCCGGCATCGCGCCCCAGCGCACGGTGCTGCTGGCGATGGCGATCTCGGGTGCGCTGGCCGGGCTGGTGGGGGTCAACGAGATCGCCGGCGTGCACGGCCGGCTGATCCCCGACTTCGTCGCCGGCGCCGGCTTCGTCGGCATCGCCGTCAGCCTGATCGGGCGCAACCACCCGCTGGGCATCGTGCTCGCGTCGCTGCTGTTCGGCGCGCTGTACCAGGGCGGCGCCGAGCTGGCCTTCGAGCTGCCCGGTTTCTCGCGAGACATGGTCGTGCTGCTGCAGGGGCTGGTGGTGCTGTTCGCCGGGGCGATGTCGCGCATCGGCGCGCCGGCGCTGGCGCGGCTGTTCGGGAGGCCGGCACGTGGATGAACTGGCGATCGGCTCGCTGGTGGCGAGCACGCTGCGGGTGTCGGTGCCGCTGATCCTGTGCGCGCTGGCCGGGCTGCTGTCCGAACGGGCCGGCGTCATCGACCTGGGCCTCGAAGGCAAGATGCTCGCGACCGCCTTCGCCGCCGCCACCACCGGCGCGGTGACGCAGTCGCTGCCGGCGGCGCTGGCCGTGGCGCTGGCCGTCGGCCTGGCCTTGTCGATGCTGCAGGGCTACGCCTGCGTCACGCACGGCGGCGACCAGGTCGTGTTCGGCATGGCGATCACGATGACCGCCGCCGGCGCCACCGTCGTGCTCGGGCTGGCCTGGTTTCAGCAGGGCGGGCAGACGCCGCCGCTGGACGACACGGTGCGCCTGGGCCCGTGGTTCAGCGCGCTGGGCGAGCAGGTGGCGCGGCTGCCCGGCATCGGCCCGGGGCTGGCGCTGGCGCTGTTCGGCCACACGGCGCTGGTCTACGGCGCGCTGGCGCTGGTGGCCGCCGTCTGGTGGCTGCTGTGGCGCACACGTTTCGGGCTGCGGCTGCGCGCCGTCGGCGAGAACCCGGCGATGGTCGACGCCGCCGGTGTCGGCGTCGCGCGGCTGCGCTACCAGGCGCTGGCGCTCAACGGCCTGCTGTCGGCGCTGGCCGGCTGCTCGCTGGTGCTGGCGCAGAACCCGTCGTTCATCCCGAACATGACCGCCGGCCGCGGCTACATGGCGCTGGCGGCGATGATCTTCGGCAAGTGGCACCCGGCCGGCGCGCTGGCGGCCTGCCTGCTGTTCGGGTTTCTCGACGCGGTGTCGATCCGGCTGCAGGGCGCCGAGCTGCCGCTGGTCGGCACGGTGCCGGTGCAGGCCATCCAGGCGCTGCCCTATCTGCTGACGGTGGTGCTGCTGGCCGGCTTCATCGGCCGCTCGCGCGCGCCGGCGGCGCTGGGCCGGCCTTACGTGAAGGAGCGCTGATGCACACCCCCGACGACGAGACGATGCAGCGCCTGGTCGACGCCGCGCGTGCGGTGCGCCTGAACGCCTACGCGCCCTACTCGCGCTTTGCCGTCGGCGCCGCGCTGCTGGACGCCGAAGGCCGTGTGCACGCCGGCGCCAACGTCGAGAACGCCGCCTACCCGCAGGGCTGGTGCGCCGAGACCTCGGCGCTGGCGGCGATGGTGGCCGCCGGCGGCCGGCGCGTGCGCGCGGTCGTCGTCGCCGGCGCCGGGCCGCGGCCGCTGACGCCCTGCGGCGGCTGCCGCCAGAAGCTGCGCGAGTTCGCCGCCGACGACTGCCCCGTCTGGAGCGCCGACGAACACGGCATCACCGCCCGCCACACGCTGGGCGCGCTGCTGCCCGCGGCCTTCGGGCCCGACCATCTGCAGGAGAACACGCCATGAACGAGAGCATCGCCGCCAGCGTGCAGCGCCTGGCCGCGCTGGGCCCGGCGCCCGCCGTCGCCGTCGTGCTGGGCAGCGGCTGGGACGGCATCGCCGCGCTGGTCGACGACCCGGTCGACGTGCCGTATGCCGAGCTGCCCGCCTTCCCGCGGCTGAGCGTGGCCGGCCACGCCGGCGTGCTGCGCGCCGGGCGCGTGGGCGGCACGCCGGTGTGGCTGCTACGCGGGCGCAAGCATGCCTACGAAGACGGCGACGCGGCGGGCATGAAGGGCGCCATCCGCACGCTGGCCGCCGCCGGCTGCCGCACGCTGGTGCTGAGCAACGCCGCCGGCAGCCTGGACGCGGCGATGCCGCCGGGCTCGCTGATGCTGATCGCCGACCACCTGAACGTCGTGCAGCGCACGCCGCTGCACGGCGAGCCGGGCAACGACCGTTTCGTCGACATGGGCCGCGCCTACGACCCGGCGCTGCGCGAGCTGGCGCGCCAGGTGGCCGCAGGCCAGGGCATCACGCTGCCCGAAGGCGTCTACGCCTGGGTGCTGGGGCCGCAGTTCGAGACCCCGGCCGAGATCCGCATGCTGGCGGCGATGGGCGCGCAGGCGGTGGGCATGAGCACCGTGCCCGAGACCATCCTGGCGCGCCACGCCGGGCTGCGCGTGCTGGGGCTGTCGATGTTCACCAACATGGCCGCCGGCCTGTCGGCCGAGACGCTGAGCCACGAGCACACGATGGCCGTGGCGCGCGGCGGCGCAGCCGACGCGGCGCGGCTGCTGGCGGCGCTGCTGCCGGTGCTGGCGGCGGCCTGAAACGGCTTCAGCCCTCGCGCGTGAAATCGCGCTCGGGCCTGAGGCTGGCGCACAGCGCCTTCCGGCGCTGCACGTCCCGCCTCAGAGCTGGTAACCCAGCACCATCGCGACCCCGGCTTCCTTGTTGGGCCGCACGATGCTGTCGCGCGTCATCCGGCTCATCCGGATGGCCAGCTTGTCGCCGACGAACCACTTGCGATAGAGCGTGTCGGCCTCGCCGCTGGCGTACAGGCGGCCCAGCGTGCGGTCGACGGTGGCGAGCAGCGCCTTGTCTTCCTTGCGCACCATGACGCCATAAGGTTCGACCGACAGCGCCAGCGTGCTGAGCTGGAACTTGTCGGCCGAGCCGTCGGCCGAGGCCAGGCCTTGCAGCAGCGAGTCGTCCTGCGCGAAGGCGCGCACCTTGCCGGCCTTCAGCGCGGCGTAGGCCTCGTTGTTGTTCGGGAAGACCTGCAGCTTGAGCTGCACCTCGGTCTCGGCCAGGCGGGTGAAGAGCTTCTCGGACGTGGTGCCCTTGCTCAGCGCCAGCGGCAGGCCGTCCAGGTCCTTCAGCGACGTGACCGGCGTGTCCTTGGGCGTCAGCACGCGCATCTGGGCGACGAACATCGTGTAGCTGAACGCCACCTGCTCCTGCCGCGCCTTGGTGTTGGTGGTGGAGCCGCACTCCAGGTCGATCTCACGCGCCAGCAGCTTGGGGATGCGCTCGGCGCCGCTGACCACCTTGTACTGGACCTGCAGCTCGGGCAGCTTCAGCTCGCGCTTGAGCTCTTCGACGGCGGCCAGGCACAGGTCGACCGAGTAGCCGACCGGGCGCTTGTTCTCGTCGAGGTACGAGAAGGGCCGCGCCGCTTCGCGCACGCCCAGGGTGATGGTCTTGGTGGACTTGATGCGGCTGATCGTGTCGCCCGCGGTCTGGGCACTCGCAACACCGCAGGCCGCCAGCAGCGTGATGACTGCCAGCCGGCCGAAACGCAGGGACGCCATGGGGGGCCGTCTTTCGGGGGATCGGGGAGGGCGATATGGTAAATCTCAGGCGGCGTCTATCCCATGACCAGCAGGGGGTGCTGTGTCGTTGTCGGTTCGGCGGGGTGTGACCGATTGCTCGGCTGGGCTGCGTCGTTGTGGTGCACGTCCGCTGGCGTCGGCGGGGGCCGGCCGCCGGGGCGTGTCCCTGCGTTCATGTCCCCCGGGCGGGCTGCGCCCGCCCTCCTCCTAATACTTCACTCCGGGACACGCCCCGACGACCGGCTGGCGAGGCGGATGTGCGGCGCGACAAGGGGCCAAAATGCCGGATGCCGATCCAGCTAGCGTCCGCACGGCTAAAGGGTCGCCATCGGTGAACAACAAACCGATTGCCACATCAAGCTGCCGAGTAGCAGCATCGGACTTATTGCAGGTGACCTTCATGACGCCCAACGCTTGGTTAACCGGCGCCGGAGCACGAAGTGCGGAGGGCGCCGACACGGGCCATCAGAATCGCGAAGCGATGGCCCATGTCGGCGTCCGCGTTGAACCCCCAGCTAGACTGGGGAACGTAGTGGAATGGGTTGAGCTGGCAGAGCCTGATGGTTTTGTTAGTTGAAATTTGGCGGCGAGTCTAGCCATCCGAAAACTGCCCCGCATCTTTAAGCATTCGATGCATATATACATAGGCCTTTTCGGCAACCTCAAGAAGCGATCCTGACTCAAGCTGCGCTCCCAAATGAGAGGTCGGAGGTTCAAAGGTGTCATTGAACCGATCGTCGTGCACAGGCAAGAGCTTGACCGCGGCAGGCACAACAACTAACTCCGGTGGACGTTGAGGGTTAAGCCCTCTGATTCTTCCGATCTTGACATTGCCGTGCTCATCGGTTTCAAGCCTTTCGATGTGTACATCGCCCTTGATTGCCCAAGAGCCCATAGACTTTTGAACGACCTCTGCAATCCCGTGCTCGTCCGAATTTCTCGCGTGATGAATATAGCGAAGCAATTCATCCGTCTTGCGCTCACTCTTTATCCTACCGAACCAAGGCTCCGCTCTATTGTTACCCTTAGATCCTTTCTCCAGCTTGCTGAATATCGTGGCGCTTGCAGAGAGAAAGTCTGACCAAGCCGAGGCGATGTGGTGAATGGAGTTTGCATCCCGAATTGCCGTTAAAGCCGCCTCTGCCTTATGCAATCTCTCCCATGCCTGTCTAAGTGCAACCTTATTCATAGATAGTGATCTTGTGGTTGTTCAGTGAACTACCGAGCCCACGTTTGAAATAACTAAGCGGCAGAAAGCGTAGCTATTTGACGGTCCAGTGGATTGAGATGTTAGAAGTTTCTACTCTCCAGAAACGTTCCGAAGAACCACACACCAGCAGCAGGAAATATCCATAGCATGAGTATTATGGCCCATGGCACAGGTGAGTAGAACAACGCAGCACCAAGTAACAACTCAAGCAGAGCAATAAAAAAAGCGTTTCCATGCTCCCTCAGATGGCGATAGGACTCAACGTATTCGTTCCCTGCATTGCTAGCTGATGCGCGACGCTGCACGAGTTGGTCATAGTACTCGAAAGCGTGTTGCTCTCTTCCGGACATTGCGAGCCAGAGCAAAACTAGTTGCCCAACAAAAATAACGGAAACCAAGAACAAAAAAACTGTGCCGGCGTAGAAATCTTGCGAAACCCAAGGATTGCCTTTAATCCTTAGCGCCAACCAAAGCACATAACCTTGCGCACCAGAGATAGCAATTACAGCCGCCGACAAAAATGCGATTAACTTCCAGTTTGCGCTACTACGAACCCTGAGAAGGGAGCCGCGTACAGCATGGAGCACCAAAATAGGAGCACTGGCGACATAGCAGAATGCCAAGCCTACTGTTGCTAGCACGGCGATGTATCCCGACTCAAATTTCTCGGGTTTGAGTGTTTTTAGGATGGTCGCCAATTCGCCTTGGCTGGCGAAAACTGGGCTGTTAGCGGAGGCAAGGAAAAGCACAACAATCGCCCCAAGAGCCGTGCCGACGAAGTAGCGAACAAAGTAGAACTCCCACCAACGGTTATCGGGCCTCTTCTTTTCAGGTTCTTTTTTCTCAGTGTCTTGTGCCATGGGAATGAAGATTTCTAACGTGTTGTATACGGCACTCTCGCGCCTCTTATAACGCCCACCACCCGCATAACAGAGCGCAGCGCTGAACGTACAAGTTGTTGTCGCATCAGAGTTTTCCGCGGGAGTCGCCAGCCCCACAGATAACAGACGCACTGAAAGCGGCGCCGGTTACAGATCATTCTGAGCGCGCCCGTTGACCGCCCCAAGCTCGCCACCCGCTTTCGAGGGGAGGAACCGGGCAAGGCGCACAGCCCCGCACCGCCCTGCCGCGGACGTCGGGTGGCCGGTGTAGGGAAGTATTAGGAGGAGGCCCGGCGCAGCCGGGCCGGGGGACATGACCGGAACCGGCCACCCGGCGGCCGTGGCACGCCTCGGCGCTCGCACGCGATAAGCACCGACGCAACGCCACGCGCAACCAAACAAAAGGCAAGCCGGCGACAACTACAGGCGCCATCAACCACCGCCCCACACCCCGGTGTCAAACTCCACCCCGACACCCATCCCCGCCCGCCCACCCGAAATGAAAGACCTGATCGCCACCTCCCGCACCGCGCTCGCCTGTCTGGACCTGACGAGCCTGAACGACGCCGACACGGCGGCTGACGTGGAGCGCCTGTGCCGGCGCGCCGAGGGGCCGCAGGGGCGGGTGGCGGCGGTGTGCGTCTGGCCGCGGTTCGTGGCGCAGGCCCGCGCGGCGCTGCCGCCGGCCGTCAAGGTGGCGGCGGTGGCCAACTTCCCGGACGGCAGCACGGATGTCGAACGCGCCGTGCGCGAAGCGGCCGAGATCGTGGCCGCCGGCGGCGACGAGGTCGACGTCGTGATGCCCTGGCAGGCGCTGGACCAGGCGCGCACGCTGCTCGCCCAGGTGCGGCGCGAAACGCGCGGCCGCACGCTGAAGGTCATCCTCGAGACCGGCGAACTGCGCGACCCGCTGCTGATCCGCAACGCCGCCCGCATCGCGCTCGACGCCGGCGCCGACTTCCTGAAGACCAGCACCGGCCGCACGCCCAACGGCGCCACCATCGACGCCGCGCGCCTGCTGCTCACCGCCATCACCAGCGGCGGCTACCGCCAGGTGGGGCTCAAGGTCTCGGGCGGCATCCGCACCGCCGAGCAGGCGCAGAACTACGTCTACCTGGCGCGTGCGGCCATCGGCCAGCCGACGCCGGCGCGCTTTCGCATCGGCGCCAGCAGCCTGCTCGACGACCTGCAGGCCGTGATCGGCGGCACGGCGCGGCCGGCTGCGGCCGGCAGCTACTGATGGCGGCGCGACTGCCGGCGTCGCTGGCGCTGGCCGCCGCGCTGCTGGGCGGCTGCGCCGCGGCGCCGTCCGCCGCCCCGCCCGCCACCGCCCCCGCGGCCACCGTGCCGCTGCGCCTGCTGGCCATCAACGACTTCCACGGCCACCTGCTGCCGCCGCCCGGCGGTTATCGCGAGGCGGACCCGGCCGACCCGTCGCGCAGCCGCAGCATCCCGGCCGGCGGCGCCGCGGCCATGGCCAGCGCGGTGCGCGAGCTGGCGGCCGGGTACCCGAACCACGTCTTCGTCGCCGCCGGCGACCTGGTCGGCGCGTCGCCGCTGCTGTCGGCGCTGTTCCACGACGAGCCGACAGTCGAGTCGCTGTCGGCCATGGGCCTGGCCTACGCCGCCGTCGGCAACCACGAGTTCGACGACGGCGCCGACGAGTTGCTGCGCCTGCAGCGCGGCGGCTGCCACCCGGCCGACGGCTGCCGCGGGCCCAAGCCGTTCGCCGGCGCCGGCTTCCAGTACCTGGCGGCCAGCACCGTCGTGCGCGCCACCGGCCAGACGCTGCTGCCGCCCTACGCCATCCGCCGCTTCGACGGCGTGCCGGTGGCCTTCGTCGGCCTCACGCTGAAGGGCACGCCGCAGATCGTGTCTCCCGGCGGCGTGGCCGGGCTGGAGTTCCGCGACGAGGCCGAGACCGTCAACGCGCTGGTGCCCGAGCTGCAGCGCCAGGGCGTGCAGGCCATCGTCGTGCTGCTGCACGAAGGCGGGGAGGCCGACGGCGGGCGCGACGGCTGCGACGACCTGCGCGGCACCATCACGCGCATCGTGCCGCGGCTGCACCCGGCGGTGGACGTCGTCGTCAGCGGCCACACGCACCGCGCCTACGTCTGCCGCGTCGACGGGCGGCTGGTCACCAGCGGCGACCGCTACGGCACGCTGGTCACGGCCATCGACCTGGAGCTCGACCGCGCCAGCGGCGAGGTGCTGCGCTCGCAGGCGCGCAACGTCGTCGTCGACACGCGCCGCTTCGCGCCCGACGCCGGCCAGACGGCGCTGATCGCCGCCTACGAACGCCTGGCCGCGCCGCTGGCCAAGCGCGTGGTGGGCACGATCGCCGCGTCGCTGACACGCGAGCCCGACGACTCGGGCGAGTCGGTGCTGGGGCGCGTCGTCGCCGACGCGCAGCTCGACGCCACGCGCGCCGCCGGCGCCCAACTCGCGCTGACCAACCCCGGCGGGCTGCGCAGCCCGATCCTCAAACCCGCCGACGGCCGCGTGCGCTACGAGGACGTGTTCGAGGCCCAGCCCTTCGGCAACCGCCTGGTGACGATGACGATCAGCGGCGCGCAGCTGGCGGCGCTGCTGGAGCAGCAGTTCGCCGGCGAGCGCCCGCGTGTGCTGCAGGCCTCGCGCGGCCTGCGCTACGAGTGGGACGCCACGCGCCCGCCCGGCGCGCGGCTGCTGCCGGGCTCGCTGACGCTGGACGGCCAGCCGGTCACGCCCGGGCAGCCCGTGCGCCTGACGGTCAACAGCTACCTCGCCGAGGGCGGCGACCGGTTCCCGATGCTGCGCGACGGCCGCGAGCGTGTCGTCGGCATCGGCGACGCCGACGCGCTGGCCGACTACCTGGGCCGCCACCCCGGGCTGCAGCCGCCGCAGGATGCCCGTGCCGTGCGCCGCCGCTGAACGAGGTGACGATGCTGGCTGCCGAAGTGATCTCCAACAAGCGCGACGGCCGTGCGCTGTCCGGCAACGAGATCCGCGCCTTCGTCGCCGGCCTGACCGCGCCCGAAGGCGAGGCGCGCTGGAGCGACGCCCAGGTCGCCGCGCTGGCGATGGCCGTGCTGCTGCGCGGCATGGACCGCGCCGAGACCGTGGCGCTGACGCAGGCGATGACCGATTCCGGCGAGCGCCTGCGCTGGGCCGGCTTCGGCCGCCCGGTGCTGGACAAACACAGCACCGGCGGCCTGGGCGACAAGACCAGCCTGCTGCTGGCGCCCATCGTCGCCGCCTGCGGCGGCCTGGTGCCGATGATCAGCGGCCGCGGCCTGGGCCATACCGGCGGCACGCTGGACAAGCTGGAATCGCTGCCCGGCTACGGCGTCGACCCGTCGCCCGAACGCCTGCACACGGTGCTGCGCACGGCCGGCTGCGCCATCGTCGGCGCGTCCGCGCGCCTGGCGCCGGCCGACCGCCGGCTCTACGCCATCCGCGACGTCACGGCCACCGTCGAGTCGCTGCCGCTGATCACCGCCAGCATCCTCAGCAAGAAGCTGGCGGCCGGGCTGGACGCGCTGGTGCTCGACGTCAAGCTCGGCAGCGGCGCCTTCATGCGCGACGCGGCAGCGGCGCAGGCGCTGGCCACGAGCCTGGTCGACACCGCACGCGGCGCCGGGCTGGCCGCGGCGGCGCTGGTCACCGACATGAACCAGGTGCTGGGCCGCAGCGCCGGCAACGCGCTGGAAGTCGCCGAATGCCTGGCGCTGCTGCGTGGCGAGCCGGGCGATGCGCGCCTGGTCGAGGTCACGCTGGGCCTGGCGGCGCGGCTGCTGGTGCTGGGCGGGCTGCAGGCCGACGAGCCGGCGGCGCTGGCCGCGGCGCGCCAAGCGCTGGCCAGCGGCGCGGCGGCCGAACGTTTCGCGGCGATGGTCGCCGGGCTCGGTGGCCCGGGCGACGTGCTGAAGGATGCGCGGCTGGCCAGCGCGCCGGTCATCGCCGAGGTGCCGGCGCCGCGCGACGGTGTCGTCGCCGCCATCGACGCCCGCGCGCTGGGATACGCGATCGTCGAACTGGGCGGCGGCCGGCGCCGTGGCGGCGACGTCGTCGACCCGCGTGTCGGCCTGGACGCCATGGTCGCGCTGGGCGAGACCCGCCGCGCCGGCGAGCCGCTGGCGCGCGTGCATGCGGCCGACAAGGCCGGCGCCGCGCGTGCCGTGGCCGCCGTGCAGGCCGCCGTCACGCTGGCCGACAGCGCGCCGCCACCGCCACCCTGGCTGCATCAACGCATCGACGGAGACATTGCATGAAGCCCGTGGTCAAGATCTGCTGCATCGCCAGCGTCGACGAAGCGCGCCGCGCGGTCGCGGCCGGCGCCTCGGCGCTGGGCCTGGTGTCGGCGATGCCCAGCGGGCCCGGCGTGATCGCCGACGCGACGATCGCCGAGATCGCCGCCGCGGTGCCGCCGCCGACGCGAACGTTCCTGCTGACCTGCCGCACCGACGCGGCCTCGATCGCCGCGCAGCACGCCGCCGCCGGCACGACGACGCTGCAGCTCGTGGACGCGGTGGCCGTCGAAGAGCTGCAGGCGCTGCGCAGGCTGTGCCCGGGCGTCGAGATCGTGCAGGTCATCCACGTCACCGGCGAAGCGTCGATAGCCGAGGCGGTGGCGGTGGAGCCTTATGTCGACGCGATCCTGCTCGACTCGGGCAACCCGGCGCTGGCGGTCAAGGAGTTGGGCGGCACCGGCCGGCGCCACGACTGGGCGATCAGCCGCCGCATCCGCGACGCGATCGGCCCGCTGCCGCTGTTCCTGGCCGGCGGCCTGAACCCGGCCAACGTGCGCCAGGCCGTCGAGACCGTGCAGCCCTACGGCCTGGACCTGTGCAGCGGCGTGCGCTGCAACGGCGAACTGGACGACCGCAAGCTGGCCGCGTTCTTCGCCGCGCTGGAAGATTAGACCGGCATGGGAACGCAAGAGCAGGCCGACGAGCGCCTCCCCTCGTCAGACTGACTGGAGCCTCCCTCTCGGAGGGAGGCTGGAGGGAGCCGTCGAACGAGCGGGAGCACCCTCCCGGAGGGGGCTCGGGGGAGCCCAAGGTTCAGCCGCAGGCTAGGAGTTCGCGCCGCCGCGCGAACTCCTAGCGTTCGCCCTGGCGATAAGGCTTCATCAGCGCCTGCGGATACGCGGCACGCCGCGCCATCACGACCAGCGCGACGATCGCCATCGCGTAGGGCAGCATCAGGTAGACCTGGTACGGCAGCTCGACGCCGAAGACGCCGCCGCCGGCCTGCTGCAGCCGCAGCTGCAGCGCGTCGAAGAAGGCGAACAGCAGCGCGCCGGCCAGCGCCTTGCCCGGCCGCCAGGACGCGAACACGACCAGCGCCACGCAGACCCAGCCGCGGCCGTTGACCATGTTGAAGTAGAAGGCGTTGAAGGCCGACAGCGTCAGGAAGGCGCCGGCCACGCCCATCAGCGCCGAGCCGGCGGCCACCGCGCCCAGGCGAAGGCGCACGACGTTCAGGCCCTGGCCTTCGGCGGCGGCCGGGTTCTCGCCGACCATGCGCACGGCCAGCCCCAGCGGCGTGCGGTAGAGGAACCAGGCGATCGCCGGCACCAGCAGCAGCGCCAACAGCACCGGCGGCGTCTGCTCGTTGAGCACGGGGATCGGCAGCCAGGACATCGGCTCGAAGGGCTGGATCGTCGGCGGCGTCTCGACCTTGGGGAAACCGACGCGGTAGGCAAAGCTCGCCAGGCTGGTCGCCAGCAGCGTGATGCCCAGCCCGGCGACGTGCTGCGACAGCCCGAGCACGACGGTCAGGCCGCCGTGCAGCAGGCCGAAGACGGCGCCGACCGCCGCCGCGACGGCGACGCCGGTCCACAGCCCGGCGCCCTGGTAGACCGCCAGCCAGCCGGCGAAGGCGCCGGCGACCATGATCCCCTCGATGCCGAGGTTCAGCACCCCGGCGCGTTCGCACATCAGCACGCCCAGCGTGCCCAGCACCAGCGGCGTCGCGATGCGCAGCACCGCCACCCAGAAGGGCGCGGCCATCAGCAAATCAAGCGTATCGCTCATCAGCGGCGGATCCGGTATTGGGTCAGCATCGTCGCCACCAGCACGCTGATCAGCGACACGGCGACGATGACGTCGGCGATGTAGGTCGGCACGGCGACGGCGCGGCTCATGCTGTCGGCACCGACCAGCATGCCGGCGACGAAGACCGCGGCGGCGACGACGGCCAGCGGGTTGAGCATCGCCAGCATCGCGATGACGATGCCGCTGTAGCCGTAGCCCGGGCTCATGTCCAGGGTGACGTAGCCGGTGCGCCCGGCCACCTCCACGGCGCCGGCCAGCCCGGCCAGCGCGCCCGACAGCAGCGCCACCTTCACCGTCGTCCAGCCCACCGGCATGCCGGCGAAACGCGCGGCGCGCGGGTTGGCGCCGACGGCGCGGATCTGGAAGCCCAGCGTCGTGGTCTTCAGCAGCGCCCACAGCGCGACGGCCAGCACGACGGCGGCGACGAGGCCGGTGTGCACGCGGCTGCGTTCGAGCAGCTTGTCCAGCTGCAGCGCGTCCTGCAGCGCCACGCTCTGCGGCCAGCCCATGGCCATCGGGTCCTTCATCGTGCCGTCGAGCATCGCCGAGACGAAGAGCAGCACGATGAAGTTCAGCAGCAGCGTCGTCACGACCTCGTCGACGCCGAAGCGGCTCTTCAACAGCGCCGGGCCCAGCAGCAGCAATGCGCCGGCCAGCGCGGCGGCGGCGAACATCAGCACGAAGAGCAGCGCCGGCGCGATCTCGTAGCCGACGCCGTCGTGCAGCCCGCCGACGGCCACCGCCGCCAGCGCGCCGGCGTAGAGCTGGCCCTCGGCGCCGATGTTGAACAGCCGGGCACGGAACGCGACCGCGGCGGCCAGGCCGGTGAAGATCAGCGGCGTGGCGCGTGTCAGCGTCTCGGTGATCGCGAAGCGCGAGCCGAAGCCGCCTTCGAGCAGCAGCGCGTAGGCCCGGCCGACCGGCGCGCCGGCCCAGGCCACCAGCAGCGAGGTCACGAGCAGCGTGAAGGCCACGGCCGCCAGCGGCGCGGCGACGAGCAGCGCCCGCGGCACCTCGGTGCGTCGTTCAAGCCGCATGCGCCACCTCCCGGCCGGCACCGGCCATCGCCAGGCCGATGTCGGCCAGCGTCCAGTCGGCCGTCGCACGCGGCGCGCCGAGCACGCCGTGGTAGAGCACGGCGACGCGGTCGGCGAGCGCGAAGATCTCGTCCAGGTCTTCGCTGATCAGCAGCACCGCGGCACCGGCGGCGCAGGCGTCGAGCAGTTGCTGGTGCACGTAGGCGACGGCGCCGACGTCCAGGCCCCAGGTCGGCTGGTTGGCGACCACCAGCCGCGGCGTCGTGCCGCTGCCCCGCAGCGCGCGGCCGAGGATCAGCTTCTGCATGTTGCCGCCGGACAGCGAGCGGGTCGTCGTGTCCAGGCCGCCGCCGCGCACGTCGAAGCGCTCGACGACCTCGCGTGCGAAGGCGCGTGCGGCGCCGCGGCGCACGACGCCCCAGCGTGCGAAGGCCGGGCTGGCGTGGCGCTCGAGCACCGCGTTCTCCCAGATCGGCAGGTCGCCGACGACGCCGACGGCGTGGCGGTCTTCGGGAATGCGCGCGACGCCGGCTTCGACGAAGCGCCGCGGCGCGGCCGGCAGTTCGCGGCCGTCCAGCCGCACGGCGCCGCCGGGCGGCGCGTGTTCGCCGCACAGCGCCTCGGCCAGCGCCTGCTGGCCGTTGCCGGCGACCCCGGCGACCGCGAAGACCTCGCCGGCGCGGATGGCCAGCGTCGTGCCGGGCAGCTCGCAGACCACCGGGCCGGGTTCGTGGCGCGTCTTCACCGCCGGCGCCACCGTGCGGCCGACCATCGCCTCGGCGAGGTCGGCCTTGCTCGCGCCTTCGGCCGGCAGCACGGCGATCAGCTTGCCGCCGCGCAGCACGGCGATGCGGTCGCTGACACGCAGCACCTCGTCGAGCTTGTGGCTGATGAAGATGATCGACAGGCCGCCATCGACCATCTGCGCCAGCGTCGCGAACAGCGACTCGCTCTCCTGCGGCGTCAGCACCGCGGTCGGCTCGTCGAGGATCAGGATGCGCGCGCCGCGCACCAGGGCCTTCAGGATCTCGACGCGCTGGCGCTCGCCCACCGACAGCTCGGCGATGCGCGCGTCGGGGTCGACCTGCAGGCCGAAACGCTGCGCCGCGTCGAGCAGGCGGCGGCGCCAGTCGCCGCGGCGCGTGAACGGCTGCCACAGCGGCTCGGTGCCGAGCATCACGTTGTCGAGCACGCTCAGGTTGTCGGCCAGCGTGAAGTGCTGGTGCACCATGCCGATGCCGGCGGCCAGCGCCGCCTTGGGCTGGCCCGGCGGCAGCGTGCGGCCGTCGACCTCGATCGAGCCTTCGTCGGCGACGTAGTGGCCGAAGAGGATGGACACCAGCGTGCTCTTGCCGGCGCCGTTCTCGCCGAGCAGCGCGAGCACCTCGCCGCGGTCCAGGTCCAGCGAGATGCCGTCGTTGGCGACCAGGGGGCCGAAGCGTTTGGTGACGCCTCGGAGGCGCAGGACCGGGGGACTCGCAGACATCGCGGGATTGTCACGCACGAAGCGCGCCAGCCCAGGGGGAACCCGGAGCTGCCGCTACCATCACGACCGCCCGCCACCCGAAACACGCATCCTGGACTCCTGCCCCAACTGCGAGCAGCCGCTGCCCGAGCCGACGCCCAAGTTCTGCCCGCACTGCGGCCAGGAGACGCGGGTGCGCGCGCCCACCGTCGGCGAGTTCGTGCAGCAGTTCGGCGGCGCCTACCTGTCGACCGAGGGCGCGATGGGGCGCACGCTGGCGCAGCTGTTTCGCCACCCCGGCGAGCTGACGCGCCAGTACCTGCGCGGCCGGCGCAAGCACTATGTGCTGCCGCTGCGGCTGTACCTGACGATCAGCGTGCTGGTGCTGCTGGCGCTGCGTTTGTCCAACCTGCTCGACGCCGGCCAGCCGCAGCCGGCGGTGCAGTTGGACAAGGACGAGCCGCCGAAGGTCGAGCTGAAGATCGGCGGCGCCAGCGTGCAGTTCGGCTTCAAGCCCGACGGCAAGGGTTTCGAGTGCGAGAACCTGCCGGCCTGGGTCTGCAAGCGGCTGGAGCAGCGCCTGGGCACGGGGCCCGAGGCGCTGGCCAACGACACGCGCGGACTGAAGGCCCGGCTGGTCGACGCCGTCGGCCCGGCGATGTTCGTGCTGCTGCCGGGTTTCGCGGCCTGGCTGGCGCTGGCCTACCGCAACCGGCGGCTGCGCTACACCGAGCACCTCGTCTTCGCGCTGCACGTGCACGCGTTCTGGTTCGCGATGCTGGGCATCACGCTGCTGCCGCTGGGCGGCTTCGAAGGCCTGGCCTGGCTCGTCGTGCCGGTCTACACCTGGCTGGCGATGCGCCGTGTGTACGGCGGGCGCTGGTGGACGCAGGCGCTGCGCAGCAGCGTCGTCGCGACGCTGTACTTCACGACGATGGTCGCCGCGATGGTGATCGCAGCCTTGTGGGCGCTGCTGGCCTGAGGCCGCAGCGCCCGGCTCAGTTCTTCACCAGGCTGGAGACCAGCGAACGCAGCGCGTCCTTCAGGCGCTCCTGCGCCAGCGCGCCGCACTCGGCGGGCGTGGTCACCGGGCGGCCGTCGAAGACCGTCGAGCTCTTCGCCGGCTCCCAGACGAAACGCCGCGTCGGCGTGGTCTTGGGCAGCAGCGTCACGCGCGCGGTGACGACACACAGCTTGCCGTCGACGACGCCGCCTTCGACCTGGCTGAGGAAGCCCCACTTGGCCTTCGGGTAGAGCTTGGCCAGGCGCTCGGTGGGCAGCGCTTCCTTCCAGGCCGCCATCACGGTGGGCTTGTCGATCAGGGCGGCGGTCGAGAAGTCCTCGATGTCGTAGGCCGGGGCGGCGGCCGACGCGGCGGGCGCGGCGACGGCGAGAACGGCGGCACAGAGCAGGGCACGGGTCATGGTGCTTCTTCGTCTTGTTGGCGATGAAAGGCGGGGGCCGGCGGGCGGCGGGCGCCCGGCCGGCATGCTAAGCGCGAACGCGGCGGGGAAAGCGTGCGCTGCCCCCGAAACGCGTCACTTCCCGGCCTTGGGCTGGCTGTCGTCGACCTTGACGACGAAGCTGCCGGCGAGGATGGCCTTCTCCTTGGCCTGGACCTTGGCGACGAGATCGGCCGGGACCTTCTTCGCGAAGCTGCCCAGCGGCGCCAGCTCGGAGCCCTTGAACTTCATCGTCGAGTAGCGGCCGTAGTCCTCGGCCTTGAAGGCGCCGGCCTTCACCGCCTTGATCGCGGCGTCGACGGTCGGTTCCATGTTCCACAGCGCCGAGGCGACCACCGTGTCGGGGTACTGCGCCTGGGTGTTGATGACGTTGCCGATGGCCAGCACCTTGCGCTCCTTGGCCGCGTCGCTGACGCCGAAACGCTCGGCGTACATCACGTCGGCGCCCTTGTCGATCATCGCGAAGGCGGCTTCCTTGGCCTTGGGCGGGTCGAACCAGCTGTTGATGAAGCTGATCGAGAACTCGACCTTCGGGTTCACTTCCTTGGCGCCGGCGATGAAGGCGTTCATCAGGCGGTTGACCTCGGGAATCGGGTAGCCGCCGACCATGCCGATCCTGCCGCTCTTGCTCATGCCGGCGGCGATCATGCCGCTCAGATAGGCCGGCTCCTGGATGTAGTTGTCGAAGACGCTGAAGTTGGGCGCCTGCGGCTTGCCCGAGCTGCCCATCAGGAACGAGACCTTCGGGTAGTCCTTGGCGACCTTGCGCGCGGCGGTCTCGACGGCGAAGGACTCGCCGAGGATCAGCACGTTGCCGGCCTCGGCGTACTGGCGCATCACGCGCTCGTAGTCGGCGTTGGCGACGTTCTCGCTGAACACGTACTCGACCTCGCCACGCGCCGCGGCCGCCTTCAGCGCCTTGTCGATGCGGCTGACCCACTGCTGTTCCACCGGCACGGTGTAGATCGCGGCGACCTTCAGCTTGGACTGCGCGAAGGCCGGGACGGCGAAGCCGAGCGCCAGCGTGGCGGCGGCGAGCAGGGTGATGCGGCGGGTGGTTCTCATCGGGGCTCCTGGGGGCTGTATCGGGGTGTTACGGCAGCAGCGGGGCACTTTAGCAAGCCCCGTGCCCCGGCGCACTTGACAGCAGCCAAGAGTGTCAGGCCCGGTTGTCAGTGGGGCTGTCACACGTCATTGACTTAGGGCAAAACTGAATTCAGGGTGCCCGCCTACCGTGCGAGTCCGAATCGCGAGGAGCCGTTTCCATGCGTGTGCTGTTCATCCACCCCAACTATCACTCCGGCGGTGCCGAGATCGCCGGCAACTGGCCTCCCGCGTGGGTGGCGTACCTGACCGGCTACCTCAAGGCGGGCGGCTACACGGACGTCATCTTCGTCGACGCGATGACCAACGACCTGAGCGAAGACCAGGTCCGCGAGAAGATCACCGCGCTCAAGCCCGACATCGTCGGCTGCACCGCGATCACGCCGGCGATCTACAAGGCCGAGCGCACGCTGCAGATCGTCAAGGAGATCAACCCCGACATCGTCACGGTGCTGGGCGGCATCCACGGCACCTTCATGTATCCGCAGGTGCTCAAGGAAGCGCCGTGGATCGACGCCATCGTGCGCGGCGAAGGCGAGCAGGTCATGCTGAACCTGGTGACCGCCGTCGACCAGGGCCGCTTCATGGCCGACCGCAACTGCGTCAACGGCATCGCCTACGCGACGCCCGACGGCAAGGTGGTCGCCACGCCGGCCGAGCCCCCGATCGAGGACCTGGACCGCATCACGCCGGACTGGGGCATCCTCGAGTGGGACAAGTACATCTACATCCCGATGAACAAGCGCGTCGCGATCCCGAACTTCGCGCGCGGCTGCCCGTTCACCTGCTCGTTCTGCAGCCAGTGGAAGTTCTGGCGCGACTACCGCATCCGTGACCCGAAGAAGGTGGTCGACGAGATCGAGGTCCTGGTCAAGCAGCACGACGTCGGCTTCTTCATCCTCGCCGACGAGGAACCGACGATCCACCGCAAGAAGTTCATCGAGTTCTGCGAAGAGCTGATCAAGCGCGACCTCGGCGTGCTGTGGGGCATCAACACCCGCGTCACCGACATCCTGCGCGACGAGAAGCTGCTGCCGCTGTTCCGCAAGGCCGGCCTGATCCACGTCTCGCTGGGCACCGAGGCCGCCGCGCAGCTCAAGCTCGACATGTTCAACAAGGAGACCACGATCGAGCAGAACAAGCGCGCGATCCAGCTCCTGAAGGACAACGGCATCGTCACCGAAGCCCAGTTCATCGTCGGCCTCGAGAACGAGACCGCCGAGACGCTGGAAGAGACCTACCGGATGGCGCGCGACTGGAACCCGGACATGGCCAACTGGGCGATGTACACGCCCTGGCCGTTCTCCGACCTGTTCCAGGAGCTGGGCGACAAGGTCGAGGTCTTCGACTTCGAGAAGTACAACTTCGTGACCCCGATCATGAAGCCCGACGCGATGGACCGCGGCGAGCTGCTCGACCGGGTGATGAACAACTACCGCCGGTTCTTCATGAACAAGGCGTTCCTGCAGTACCCGTTCACGAAGGACAAGCTGCGCCGCAAGTACCTGATGGGCTGCCTGAAGGCATTCCTGAAGAGCGGCTTCGAGCGCAAGTTCTACGACCTGGGCCGCGTCGGCTACTGGGGCCCGCAGTCCAAGAAGGCGGTCAACTTCAGCTTCGACAAGGAGCGCCGCATCGACGCCCAGACCGCCGACGAGCTCTCGCGCGTCGACGACGGCTGGGTCACGATGCACGGGCCGAAGATCGAGATGCGCCGCCGCAAGGGCGACGACAACTTCGAGATCGCCAAGGCCGCGATGGCCTGCGGCGGCGGCACCGAGCAGCTGACCGAAGAGCAGCAGGCCGCCACGGAGGTGCGCGCGTCGTGAACGTCGCCGGCCGCATCGGTCCGAACGCCATCATCCGCGTCGCGGAGGTGCTGCCCTCGCGGGTCGGCACCGACCTGACGCGGCGGCTGTTCGACCGCGCCGGCCTGGTGAACTACCTGACCGCCCCGCCCGAGTCCATGGTGGACGAGGCGGAGGTGCGCCGCCTGCACGGCGTGCTGCGCGAGTCGCTGGGCCCGGCGGCGGCACGCGAGATCGCGCACGCCGCCGGCGTGCGCACCGCCGACTACCTGCTCGCGCGGCGCATCCCCAAGCCGGTGCAGGCGCTGCTGAAGATCCTGCCCGCGCCGCTGGCCGCGCGTGTGCTGCTCACCGCGATCGGCCGCAATTCCTGGACCTTCGCCGGCAGCGGCCACTTCAGCTACGTCGTCGGCCGCCCCTGCGTGCTGACGATCCGCGACAACCCGCTGTGCCGCGGCTGGCAGGCCGACGAGCCCGCCTGCGACTTCTACACCGGCACCTTCGAGCGCCTCTTCACGGTGCTCGTGCACCGCAATGCGCAGGTGCACGAAAGCGCCTGCGAGGCCTGCGGCGCCCCCGCGTGCCGCTTCGAGATCACCTGGTAGACGGCGCGCGGCCCTCGCGCGGCGAAAAGCGCGCCAAGGTGTCACGGGACACGGCCTAGAATCTGCAAGACCCCTTGATGGGGGACGTCCGGCCGTCTACACGACGGCCGCCGCCATTTCCGCCATCCCCCGGCGCACGTGATGACCTTGACCGCCCTGACCGCCCTCTCGCCGCTCGACGGCCGTTACGCCGCCAAACTCGCCGCCCTGCGCCCGCTGCTGAGCGAATTCGGCCTGATGCACCGCCGCGTGCAGGTCGAAGTCGAGTGGTTCATCGCGCTGTCGGACGCCGGTTTCGCCGAATTCAAGCCGCTGTCCGAAGCCGCACGCGGCCTGCTGCGCAGCCTGGCGCTGCGTTTCAGCGAGGCCGACGCCCAGGCGATCAAGGACATCGAGCGCACGACCAACCACGACGTCAAGGCGGTCGAGTACTGGATCAAGTCGCGCATCGAACACGAGCCCGAACTGAAGTCGGCGGGCGAGTTCGTGCACTTCGGCTGCACCAGCGAGGACATCAACAACACCAGCCATGCGCTGATGCTGAAGGCCGCGCGTGACACCGTGCTGCTGCCGGCGATCGACGCGCTGATCGAACGCCTGCGCAAGATGGCGCACGGCTTCGCCGCGGTGCCGATGCTCAGCCGCACCCACGGCCAGACCGCCAGCCCGACGACCGTCGGCAAGGAGATCGCCAACGTCGTCGCGCGGCTGACGCGTGCCCGCGAGGTGATCGCCGCGGTGCCGATGCGCGCCAAGATGAACGGCGCGGTGGGCAACTACAACGCCCACATCGCCGCCTGGCCGACCTTCGACTGGGAGGCTTTCAGCCGCCAGGTCGTCGAGCAGCGCCTGGGCCTGGTGTTCAACCCGTTCACGATCCAGATCGAACCGCACGACTACATGGCCGAGCTGTTCGACGCCGTGGCGCGCTGCGACACCATCCTCATCGACTTCGCGCGCGACGTCTGGGGCTACATCTCGCTGGGCTACTTCAAGCAGAAGACCAAGGCGGGCGAGATCGGCTCGAGCACGATGCCGCACAAGGTCAACCCGATCGACTTCGAGAACGCCGAAGGCAACTACGGGCTGGCCAACGCGCTCTTGACGCACCTGTCGCAGAAGCTGCCGATCAGCCGCTGGCAGCGTGACCTGACCGACAGCACGGTGCTGCGCAACATGGGCGTGGCGCTGGGCTACGCGGTGCTGGGCCACGACAGCCTGCTGCGCGGCCTGGACAAGCTCGAGCTCAACGAAGCCGCGCTCGCCGCCGACCTGGACAGCGCCTGGGAAGTGCTGGCCGAAGCCGTGCAGACGGTGATGCGCCGCCACGGCCTGCCCAACCCCTACGAGCAGCTCAAGGAGCTGACACGCGGCCGCGCCGTCACCCGCGAGACCTTCCACGCCTTCATCGACGGCCTGGACGCGCTGCCCGCAGGCGAACGCGAACGGCTCAAGGCGATGACGCCGGGCAACTACATCGGCCGGGCGGTGCAGCTGGCGCACAAGGCATGAGCCCTTTCATCGACAGGCTGGCCGACGCGACGGCGCGCCAGGCGTCGATGCTGTGCGTCGGGCTCGACCCCGAGCCGGCGCGTTTCCCCGGCGCCTGGAAAGGCGACGCGGCGCGCATCCACGACTTCTGCGCCGCCATCGTCGACGCCACGCACGACCTGGTCTGCGCCTTCAAGCCGCAGATCGCCTACTTCGCCGCGCACCGCGCCGAGGACCAGCTCGAACGCCTAGTCGCCCACATCCGCCGCGTCGCCCCGGGCGTGCCGGTGATCCTGGACGCCAAACGCGGCGACATCGGCTCGACCGCCGAGCAGTACGCACGCGAGGCCTTCGAGCGTTACGACGCCGACGCGGTGACGCTGTCGCCGTACATGGGCTTCGACTCGATCGAGCCCTATCTGCGCTGGGACGGCCGCGGCCTGATCCTGCTGTGCCGCACCTCCAACCCCGGCGGCAGCGACCTGCAGAACCAGCGGCTCGACGGCGGCGAACGCCTGTACGAACGCGTCGCGCGCCTGGCGGCGGGGCCCTGGAACCGCGACCGCCGCCTGGGCCTCGTCGTCGGCGCCACCTTCCCCGAGGAGATCGCGCGCGTGCGGGCGATCGCGCCGACGGTGCCGCTGCTGATCCCCGGCGTCGGCGCGCAGGGCGGCGACGCGGCGGCGACGGTGCGTGCCGGCTGGCGGCCCGACGGGCCGATCATCGTCAACTCGTCGCGTGCCGTGCTGTACGCGAGCGCGGGCGAGGACTTCGCCGCCGCGGCTCGGCGGGTGGCCGAGAGCACCCGCGAGCTGCTGCAGCGCGAACGCGGCTCGTAGCCCCCAGGTCCCGCCTTGGTCCCGAGCCCGCCCGACGACCACGCGCCGCGCACGCCGCGGCGCGGTCCGGCCGGTGGCCCGGGCACGACGCGGGGCTTGCCCGGCCCGGGCGCCACGCACGCGCTGACGGCCGCGGGGCTCGGGGTGGCCGTGGCCGCGGGCGCCACGCTGGCGGCACCCCTGCCGATCGCGCCGGCATTGCGCCTGCCGCTGGCCGCGGCGCTGGCGCTGGCGGCGTTGCTGGCGGCCGCCGGCGTCTGGCTGGCGCGCCAGGCCCGGCACCAGGCCCAGGCGATGGCGGCGCGCGAACGCCGCGCACACACGCTGCTCGCGCTGGCCGCCGACGCCTGCTGGGAACTCGACGCCGAACACCGCCTCGTCGCCATCCGCCGCCACAACGGCGACGAGCCGGCGCCGGCCGACAGCCTGGGGCGCCCGCCCTGGGAGCTGCCGCCCTTCGGCTGCGACGACGAGACGCTGGACCTGCTGCGCGCCGACCTGGACGCCCGCTCCCCGTTCCGCGACCGGCTGGTGCACTGGCTGGGCCGCGAGGGCCGGCCGCGGTCGCTGCTGATCAGCGGCGAGCCCCGGCGCGACGAACGCGGCAGCTTCGTCGGCTTCTGGGGTGTCGCCCGCGACGTCAGCGCCGAGATGGCGGCACGGCGGGCGCTCGCCGCCACCGAGACCCGCTACGAGGAGCTGTTCGCCCGCATCCCGACACCGCTGGTGCTGCACCGGCGCGGGCGTGTGCTCGACGCCAACCCGGCGGCGCTGGTGCTGCTGGGCTGCGACGCGCTGGAGACGCTGGCCGGCCATGACCTGCTGGGCGCCTACGAGGCCGGCGAGTCGCGCGAACGCGAACGCCGGCGTTTCGACGAACTCGAGGACGCCGAGGTCGGCCACGCGCTGGCGATCGCCGACTTCCGGCTGCAGCCGCGCGGCGGCGAACGCCTGTCGGTGCGTGCGATCTCGGTGCGCATCGAGGCCGAAGGCGGCCCCGCGACGCTGTCGATCTATGCCGACGACACCGACCGCCTGGCCGCCGAACAGACGCTGCGCCGCTCGGAGGCGGTGCTGGGGCACCTGTTCGCCAGCAGCCCCGAGCTGATCACGCTGACCGATCTGGCGACCGGGCGTTTCACGATGGCCAACGACACCTTCGTGCGCGCCACCGGCTTCGCCGCCGCCGACGTCGCCGGCCGCACCGCGATCGAACTCGGGCTGTGGCTGCACGACGAGCAGCGGCGCCAGTTCGCCGACCAGATGCAGCGCGCCGGCACCGCCACCGACATGCCGGCCGAGTTCCGTGCACGCGACGGCCGCGTGCTGTCGGTGCTGGTCTCGGGCACGCGTTTCAGCGTCGAAGGCCACGACTATCTCGTCGTCAACGCGCGCGACGTCACGGAGGCCGAACGCAGCCGGCGCGAGCGCGAGGCGATCCTGGAGAACGCGTCGATCGGCATCGCCGTCACGCGCGCCGGCCGCTTCATGCTCGCCAACCGGCGCTTCGAGCAGATGTTCGGCTGGCCGCCGGGCGGCCTGGTCGAACGGCCCGCGGCGGCGGTCTGGCCGGGCAACGACGAGATCGTCGAGATCGCACGCGGCACGCTGCCCGCGCTGGCGCGCGGCGAGCCGTTCGAGCTCGAAAGCCACGCCCAGCGCCGCGATGGCAGCAGCTTCCTCGCGCGCGTCGTCGTCAAGGCCGTGGACCCGGTGGACCCGGCACGCGGCGGCGCGGTGTGGATCGTCGAGGACGTCACCGAACGCCGCGAGTTCGAGCGCCGGCTGGCCGCCGCACGCGACGCCGCCGAGGCCGCCAACCGCGCCAAGAGCGCCTTCCTGGCCAACACCAACCACGAGCTGCGCAACCCGCTCAACGGGATGATCAACCTCGCCAAGCTGGCGCGCGACCCGAAGCTCGACGAGAACCTGCGCCGCCAGTACCTGGACCACATCGCCGAGAGCGCGCAGTCGCTGGCGGCGATCGTCTCGGACATCCTGGACGTCTCCAAGATCGAGGCCGGCAGGATGGAGCTGGCCAGCGAGCCCTTCGACCTCGTCGAGCTGCTGCGCGGCGCGCAGCGTGTCTACGCGACGATGGCCGCGGCGCGCGGCCTGACGCTGGAGTTCGACATCGGCCCGGGGCTGGACGGCACCGTCGTCGGCGACCCGCTGCGCGTGCGCCAGATCGTCACCAACTTCCTCGGCAACGCGCTGAAGTTCACCGCCGACGGCGGCGTGCGTGTCGTCGCGCGGCGTGCGCCCGGCGGCCGCGTGCGGCTGGAGGTGCACGACAGCGGCCCCGGCATCGACCCGGCGACGCAGGCGCGGCTGTTCCGCCCCTTCACCCAGGCCGACGAGTCGACGACACGGCGTTTCGGCGGCACCGGCCTCGGGCTGTCGATCTGCCGCGAGCTGGCGACGCTGATGGGCGGCGAGGTCGGCGTCGACAGCCATCCGGGCAGCGGCAGCGTCTTCTGGGCCGTGCTGCCGCTGCCGCGCAGCCTGGCGCCGGCGGCGTCGACACCGGCGGCCGTCGCCGCCGCGGCCCCGGCCTCGGCTGCCGCGGCGCCGCGTGAACTGGCCGGTGCGCGCGTGCTGATGGCCGAGGACAACCCGGTCAACATGATGATCGCCGTCGCGCTGCTGGAGCGCTGGGGGCTGGAAGTCGAGCAGGCGGTCGACGGCCGCCAGGCCGTCGAGGCGGTGGAGCGTGCCGCCGCCAGCGGCCGGCCCTTCGACGCCGTGCTGATGGACGTGCAGATGCCGGTGATGAGCGGCTACGAGGCGACGCGCACGCTGCGCTACCGCGAGGCCGGCCGGCGCCTGCCGATCATCGCCCTGACCGCCGCGGCGCTGGTCAGCGAACGCGAGGCCGCGATCGCCGCCGGCATGGACGACTTCCTGACCAAGCCGATCGACGCCGACAAGCTGCGCGAGACGCTCGTGCGGTGGTTGAGGACGGCGGCCTGAGGCGTCAGCCCTCGCGCGTGGAATCACGCTCGGGCCTGGGTCCGGCCGAGCATGGCCTTCCGGCCTGGCCCGTCCGGACTCAGTCCAGCGTCACCTCGGTGCGCACCGTGCCGGCGCGGTCGGCGCAGGCCACCAGCCCGATCGCCGCGCCGCGCGGCCCCTGGACGACCCACTCGACGACGGCGCGGTCGGCGGTGATCTCGCGCTGCGGCAGGAAGGCCTGCAGCGACTGGCGCGGCGCGTGGCCTTCCAGGTGCGGCCCTTCGACGCGCTCGCGGCCCGAGATCAGCGTGCACTCGGGCGGCAGGTGGATCTGGAACACCGTGCCGCGCACCGTCTTGCGTTCGATCGCACGCTTGCTGATGTTCGACGGCAGGTAGCCGGCGTTGCCGACGGCCAGGCGCACGCGCCAGGTGTCCGGGCCCAGCGCGCGCACCTCGGCGCGCAGCAGCTCCAGCTTGGGCAGCGACAGCGCCAGCTGCGTCAGCCAGGCCGGGAAACGCGCCGCCTCGCGCTCGCGCAGCGCCGGCGGCGGGTTGCGCCAGTAGTTCATGCGGTCCCAGCCGCCGAGCTCGACCATGCCCAGCTGCGGGTGGCGGAACGGGTACCAGTCGACGTGCGCCTGGCCGCCGCACTGCTCGTCGCTCCACTTCAGGAGCTTCAGGTCGTCCTCGGCCGGGTGGTCGCGGTACCACTCGATCCACTTGTAGTCGGTGATGCCGGCTTCCTTGTTCGGGGCCCAGATCTCGACCGTCCAGAACAGCGCGCCGAGGTGCTCGTAGACCCAGTCCTGGGTGCCGGTGATGACTTCCTTGGGGTGGTACTTGAAGTCGTGGAAGGTGCTGATCGCCGGGTAGCCGGTGAGCCTGGCGCCGAGGTCCGACAGGCGCTTGTAGATCCACAGGTCCTCGGGCGTCATGTCGTCGTCGGACTGGGTGCCCATCGGCCGCAGGATGACGCCGCTGTGGGTGTGGAAGCTGACCGCGGCGCCGACGTTGGGGTGGCGCACGAGGAAGTCGACCATCGCGCGCACCTCGGGCTCGCTGGCCGGGTAGGGGCCGGCGCCGATCTGCTCGAACTCCTGGCGCCAGTAGGCGGGGAAGTTGCGGTTCAGGTCCAGGCCCTCGACGTCGCGGTTGGCGCTGATGCGCACGCCGTCGAAATGCTTGAGCGTGCCTTCGGGGATCAGCCGGTAGTACTCGCCGCCGAACTCGCCGGGCTCGCGCGCGACCATCAGCCGCGGCTCGTCGGCGTGTTTCTTCCACGGGCCGTGCGGGTCGGGCACACGCATGTAGAGGATGCGGCCGTCGCCGTCGACGTCTTCCACGGTCAGGCCGTCGACCGGCTCCTCGGCATACGGGTAGGGCCGCGTCGACGAGCGGATGTGGCGCGGCCGGTCGGCCAGCGCCAGTTCGGCGCCGTCGGGGTTGAGCCGCGGGCAGAGGTAGACGGTGCGTGTGTCCAGCAGCTGGCGGACCTTGGCGTCGCCGGCCTCATAGCCGGTGACGAGCTGGTGCAGCCAGTACAGGCAGGCGGTGCTGGCGGTGAGTTCGGCGGCGTGGATGTTGCCGTCGACCCAGAACGCGGGTTTGTCGACGTCGGCGCCGGTGTCGGGGTTGGTCAGCACCACGAGCCAGATGTCGCGGCCCTCGTGGCTCTTGCCGATGGACTCCAGCCGCAGCAGCCCGGGGCAGGCGGCGGCGTAGTCGGCCAGCAGGCGCGAAAGCTCGGCGTGGCGGTAGAAGACGTCGAAACGGGGAACGGGAATGGCGGCCATGGTGTCGTCGCGGCGAAAGACCGCGGCGATTGTGGCCCGCACAGGGCGCGCGCGGGGATCAGCTGCGGCGCTGCAGCCGGCACTCGCCGTCGACGAAGACACGCAGTTCGCCGGGCGCGAACGCCGACCAGGGCTCGCCGGCGGTCAGCGGCTCGGTGGCGACGATGGCGACACGGTCGCCGGGCTGGGTGAGCGCGGCGAAGTCGACGGTCAGGTCCTCGTCGGCCAGCGTGGCGGCGCCGAAGGGGTGGCGGCGCTCCAGCGAGTGCAGCTTGGTCGAGCCGTGCGCCCAGAGCGCCTGGCCGTTGGACAGCAGCAGGTTGAACGTGCCGTGGCGCGCCGGCTGCGGCAGCAGCTCGGCCAGCGTGCAGCTCAGCTCGTCGATGCTCGGCAGGTCGGCATGCGCCTTGTCCAGCTCCTGCATCAGCCAGCAGAAGGCGCGTTCGCTGTCGGTGTCGCCCACCGGGCGGAAGGCACCGTGCAGCCGCGGCGCGAAGTCCTTCAGGTCGCCGTTGTGCGCACACACCCAGTAGCGGCCCCAGAGCTCGCGCACGAAGGGGTGGGTGTTCTCCAGCGCGACACGGCCCTGCGTCGCCTTGCGGATGTGGGCGACGACGTTGAGGCTCTTGATCGGGTAGCGCTTGACCAGCTCGGCCACCGGGCTCGAACGCGCGCCGTGGTGGTCGATGAAGTGGCGCAGCCCGCGCTCCTCGAAGAAGCCGATGCCGAAGCCGTCCTTGTGCTCGTCGGCGCGGCAGGCGAGACCGGCGAAGCTGAACATCACGTCGGTCGGCGTGTTGGCGTTCATGCCCAGCAACTGGCACATCGTGGCTACTCGAACATCAGTTTGGTGAGGCCGCTCCAGCTGAGCAGGCGGCCGGGATTCTGGCGCTCCTCGAGCACCGCGCTCATGCGCCGCAGGATGCGCGGGCTGCGGCGTGCACGCCAGACGACGAGGTCGGCCAGCCAGGGCCGGTGGTTGACCTGCCCGGCCTTCTCGTAGAGCGCGAAACGCGGCTTCAGGCCGGCCAGCGCGGCTTCGTGGCGGGCACGCACGGCGGCGTCGTCGCCGCCTTCGACCAGCGCGGCGGCTGCCAGCAGGCCGGTCTCCAGCGCCTTGCCGATGCCTTCGCCGGAGAAGGCGTAGGTGCTGCCGGCCGCCTCGCCGGTGACCAGCAGCCCGGGGCGCGACCAGCGCGCGCCGCCCAGCGAGCAGCGCAGCGGCGCGCCCTTCCAGTCGCCGCGCAGCTCGCCACGTTCCAGCAGCTCGGCGGCCGGCGCGTGCACCGAGGCGAAGGCTTCGAGCATCTGGCGCAGGTTGACGTCGCGCATCGAGGCGCGGCCACCGGCTTCGGTCGCGTGGCTGCCGGTCAGCCCGGCGCCGACGTTGAAGACGCCGCCCGGGCCGGGAAAGATCCAGCCATAGCCGCCCGACAGCCGCGGGTGCCAGACGATCTGCAGCTCGCGCAGCGTGCGCGCCAGGTCCGGGTGGTGAACGTAGCCGCGCAGCGCGACGCCGCTGGGCGCACGGCGTTCGCAGACGCCGGCGGCGACCAGCGGCGGCACCGAAGCGCCGGTGGCCAGCACGACCCAGGGCGCGGCGACCTCGTGTTCACCTTCGGAGCCCCTCAGGCGGGCACCGACGATGCGTTCGCCGTCGAGCAGCGGCGCGACGAAACGCCAGGGCGCGGCGAAACGTGCGCCGGCCTCGCGCGCGGCGCGGCAGACGATGTCGTCGAGCTCGCGCCGCGGCAGCACGGCCAGCGTGCCGGGCACGTCGACGTGGCCGCCGCGCGGCGCGACGCAGCGCACGTGCGCGGCGCGCAAGGCGCGGTCCATGACCTCGTCGTGCACGCCCAGCACACGCAGCGCGGCGTGGGCGTCGGGGATCAGGCCGTCGCCGCAGACCTTGTCGCGCGGGAACTCGTGCTGGTCGACGAGCAGCACGTCGCGCCCGGCCCGGGCGAGCGTGCGTGCGCAGGCGCTGCCGGCCGGGCCGGCGCCGACGACGAGCACTTCGCAGGCAGCCGGAAGCACGGAGGGCGACACGCGAGCCATTGTAGGGAGCGCCACCGCGGCGGATCGCGGCTTGACGGACCAGCTCGACCGCCGGCTCGAAGAGCACCACCAGGGCCTGTCGCGCGCCGAACACGCGCACGAGATGCGCGACGACCACGACGAGCTGCGGCAGCGCGAGGACGAGCGCGACGTCGACATGGCGCTGTCCGACCTGGAGCTGCGCGAACTCGGCGAGGTCAGCACCGCGCTGCGCCGGCTGAAGGCCGAACCCTGGGCGCAACGCTGCGTGGCCTGCGAGAGCCGGCGCGAACGCCAGCCCTCGCGCTAGCGTCAGGCCGCGGCCTTCACCTTCAGCCGCCAGGCGTGCAGCAGCGGCTCGGTGTAGCCCGAGGGCTGCTTGGTGCCCTTGAAGACCAGATCGCAGGCGGCCTGGAACGCGGCGCTGTCCTTGGCGCGGCCGGACATCGGACGGTAGGCCGGGTCGCCGGCGTTCTGCGCGTCGACGACCTTGGCCATGCGCTTGAAGGTGGCGCGCACACGCGCCTTGTCGACGACGCCGTGCTCCAGCCAGTTGGCGATGTGCTGGCTGGAGATGCGCAGCGTCGCCCGGTCTTCCATCAGGCCGACGTCGTGGATGTCGGGCACCTTGGAGCAGCCGACACCCTGGTCGACCCAGCGCACGACATAGCCCAGGATGCCCTGCACGTTGTTGTCGAGCTCCTGCTGGATCTCGGCCTCGCTCCACTTGGCCTTCTTGACCACCGGCACCGTCAGCAGGCCTTCGAGCAGGGCCTCGCGCTCGGCGTCGACGTCGGTCTTCTCCAGCGTCTTCTGGATCTTGAAGACGTCGACCTGGTGGTAGTGCATCGCGTGCAGCGTCGCCGCGGTCGGGCTGGGCACCCAGGCGGTGTTGGCGCCGGCCATCGGGTGGGCGATCTTCTGCTGCAGCATCGCGCCCATCAGGTCGGGCATGGCCCACATGCCCTTGCCGATCTGCGCCTTGCCGCGCAGGCCGCACTCCAGCCCGACGAGCACGTTCTGGCGCTCGTAGGCCTGGATCCAGGCGGTGGCCTTCATGTCGCCCTTGCGCAGCATCGCGCCGGCCTGCATCGCGGTGTGCATCTCGTCGCCGGTGCGGTCGAGGAAGCCGGTGTTGATGAAGGCCACGCGCTCGGCGGCGGCGGCGATGCAGGCCTTGAGGTTGACGCTGGTGCGGCGCTCCTCGTCCATGATGCCGAGCTTGACGGTGGCCTTGGGCAGGCCCAGCAGCGCCTCGACGCGGCCGAACAGCTCGCTGGCGAAGGCCACCTCGGCCGGGCCGTGCATCTTCGGCTTGACGATGTAGATCGAACCGGCGCGCGAGTTGACGATGCCGTTCGCGCCATGGCGCTGCAGGTCGTGCAGCGCGATCGCGGTCGTGACGACGGCGTCGAGCATGCCTTCGGGGATCTCGCGTTCGTCGTCGCCGAACAGCACCGCCGGCGTCGTCATCAGGTGGCCGACGTTGCGCACGAAGAGCAGCGAGCGGCCGTGCAGCACGACCTCCTCGCCGGTCGGGCCGCTGTAGCGGCGGTCGGGGTTCAGGCCGCGCGTGAAGGTCTTGCCGGCCTTGGTGACCTGCTCGGTCAGCGTGCCCTTCAGGATGCCCAGCCAGTTGGAGTAGGCCAGCACCTTGTCGGCGCCGTCGACGACGGCCACCGAGTCTTCCAGGTCGAGGATGGTCGACAGCGCCGATTCGACGACCAGGTCGCAGACGCCGGCCGGGTCGGACGCGCCGATCGTCGTGCCGCGGTCGATGCGCAGGTCCAGGTGCAGGCCGTGGTGCACGAACAGCACCGCCGAGGGCGCGGCGGCTTCGCCCTGGAAGCCGACGAACTGCGCCGGCTTCTTCAGCGCCACCGTCCTGCCGTCCTTCAGCGCCACGACCAGCTGGCCGCCTTCGACGCGGTAGCCGGTGGAATCGATGTGCGAGCCCTTGGCCAGCGGCACGGTGCGGTCGAGCACGTGGCGCGCGTATTCGACGACCTTGGCGCCGCGCACCGGGTTGTAGGCGCCCTCGCGTGTGGCGCCGTCGGTCTCGGGCAGCGCGTCGGTGCCGTAGAGCGCGTCGTACAGCGAGCCCCAGCGTGCGTTGGCCGCGTTGAGCGCGTAGCGCGCGTTGGTGATCGGCACGACGAGCTGCGGGCCGGCCTGCAGCGCGAGCTCGCTGTCGACGTTCTTCGTCGTCGCCTTCACCTTGGCCGGCACCGGCACCAGGTAGCCGATCTTCTCGAGGAAGGCGCGGTACTTGGCCATGTTCTTGATCGGGCCCGGATGCTTGGCGTGCCAGGCGTCGAGCTCGGTCTGCAGGCGCTCGCGTTCGGCCAGCAGCGCGGCGTTCTTCGGCGCCAGGTCGGCGACGATGGCGTCGAAGCCGGCCCAGAAGGCGGCGGGCTCGATGCCGGTGCCGGGCAGCACCTGGTCCTCGATGAAGCGGGCCAGCAGCGTGTCGACGTGCAGTCGGTGGAAGGTCGTGCGCATGAGGAGGCGTTTCAGGAAGGGAAGAAGGACAGGACGTCGCGCAGGCTGGTGCCGGTGCGCGTGGGAGGCGTGGCTAAGGGTTCGGGCGGCAGGCCGGCGCGGTTGACCCACAGCGTCGTGAAGCCGTACCAGGTGGCGCCGAGTGCGTCCCAGCCGTTGCTGGAAACGAAAAGGATCTCGCGTGCCGCCAGGCCCAGCGCCGCCGGCGCCAGCGCGTAGGCGGCGGGGTCGGTCTTGTAGCGCTGCACGGGCTCGACGCTGATGACGTGCTGCAGCAGCGGCGCAAAGCCCGCGCTGCGCACCGCGACGGCGAGCATCTCGGGGTCGCCGTTGCTGAGGATGGCCGCCGGGATGGCGCGTGCCTTCAGCGCCTCCAGCACCTCGCGGTTCTCGGGGAAGGCGCTCAGGTGCCGGTACTGGTTCATCAGCCGGTCTTCGGCGGCAGCGTCCAGCGCCAGCCCCAGGCGCTGCGCGGCGTAGCGCAGGCCGGCGCGTGTCAGGTCCCAGAACGGGCGGTAGCGGCCGCTCATCGACACCAGCCGTGTGTAGTCGATCTGCTTGTCCCGCCACAGCCGCGCGAGCGCCTCGCCGTGGCCCGGGAACAGCTGCTCGGCGAGCAGCCCGACGCTGTAGACGTCGAACAGCGTGCCGTAGGCGTCGAAGACGACGGCGCGGGGCGGGACAGGCGGACGGGCGACCATGATCGGGTGAATCTAATCGGGTACGCGGCGCCGATTGCGTACACCAGGGTTCGGAGTCCTGTGCTCTGGATGCATGAAACACCGCCGATTCGAACCCTCTCGTCATAGAACAACCGTAAGATCGCCGCCGACTTCCACCTCCAGCGTCACGAATCGCGCCCATGCCGCGCCTCAAGCAGATCGAATCCTTTGTCGCCGTCGCGACCAAGGGCAGCCTGACCGCCGCGGCGAATGCCGAAGGCGTGGCGCCCGCGGTGATCGGCCGGCGCATCGACGCGCTGGAAGAGCGGCTGGGGGTCAAGCTGATGCTGCGCACCACGCGGCGCATCACGCTGACGCACGAAGGCAGCGCCTTCCTGGAGGACTGCCAGAAGGTGCTGGCCGACCTGGGCAACGCCGAAGCCAGCGTCAGCGCCGGCGGCGTCAAGGCCAGCGGGCATCTGCGCATCACGGCGCCGGCGGGTTTCGGCCGCCGCCATGTCGCGCCGCTGGTGCCGAGTTTCCTGGCCGAACACCCGGACGTCAGCCTGTCGCTGAACCTCAGCGACCGCGTCGTGGACATCGTCAACGAAGGCTTCGACTGCGCGATCCGGGTCGGCGACCTGGCCGACTCCAGCCTCGTCAGCGTGCGCCTGGCCGACAACCGCCGGCTGTGCGTCGCGACGCCGGGCTACCTGAAACGTGCCGGCGTGCCCCGGACACCGGCCGATCTGGCGCGCCACGAATGCCTGACGCTGTCCTCTGACGCCAGCCAGACGCGCGGCTGGGCCTTCCTGGCCGACGGCCAGGTGGAACATCTGCGCCCGAGCGGGCGGCTGGACTGCAGCGACGGCCAGGTGCTGCACGCCTGGTGCCGGGCGGGCCTGGGCATCGCCTGGCGCAGCACCTGGGAGGTGCAGCAGGACATCGCCGCCGGCCATCTGGTGGCGGTGCTGGAGGACTACGCCGCCCCACCCAACGGCATCTACGCGCTGTTCCCGCAACGCCGGCTGCTGCCGCTGCGCGTGCGCCTGTGGATCGACTTCGTCAAACACAGCTACGGCGACCCGGGCTACTGGGCCCGGGCCGCCGGCTGAATCAGGAGCCCGCCTTGGCCGACAGGCATTCCTTCATGAAGGCCTTGCGCTCGTCGCCGGTCTTGCCGGTGGCCTCGGCGTTGCAGGCCTTCATGCGCTCCTGCGGCGTGGCCTTGGCCGGCTTGGCCGACAGGCACTCCTTCATGAAGGCCTTGCGTTCGTCGCCCTTGCGCTCGCCGGCGTCCTGGTTGCAGGTCTTCATCTTGCTTTGCTGGGCCGTCTCGGCAGCCAGCGCCGGGCCGCTGGCCAGCACGCTGGCCAGCACCGCGGCGATGATGGTGTTCTTCATGTCGTATCTCCTTGCATGCCCTCCGGGGCCGGCGTCGATTGGATCAGAGCGCCCCGCGGCGGGCCAGGGGCAATCGTGCCGAATTTCCGTGTCGGCGCTTGTGACATCCGCGCCCGCCCCCGAAGATAGGCACCCATGATCTCGCTGGAGGGGGTGCCGTCGGCCCTGGTGGCCCGCAATCAGAGCTGGGTGCGGCAGCAGGCGCAGTCGCTGGTGCGGCATCTGCCGGCCAATGTCGAGAAGGCCGACCTGATCCAGGTCGGGCTGATCGCGGTCGCGCAGGCCTCGCTCAGCTTCGTCTGGGAGGGCGACCCCGACTCCGAGGAAGGGCGCGAGGCCTTTGCGCGCTATGCCCGCCAGCGCGTGCGCGGCGCGATGATCGACGAGCTGCGCCAGATGGACGTGCTGACGCGCGCCCAGCGCCGCAAGATCAAGGTGATGCAGATCGCGCGCGAACGCTGGCGCTCCAAGAACGGCACCGAGCCGGGCCTCGCCGAGCTGGCGCGGCTGTGCAAGATGGACGTCGAGGAGATCGCGCTGCTCGAACAGCTCGCCCAGGCGAGCCAGCAGCGCAGCAGCTCCGGCGGCGACGACGACGAGCACGAGTTCGCCGAGCGCCACCACCCGGCCACCGAGAAGGACGAGGTCGAGGCGCGTGTGGACACCGCGATCGTGCTGCGTCACCTGGAGACCTTCTTCGCCCAGCTGCCCGAGCGCGAGCGCCGGGTGATCGACGCCTACCTCGGCATCGGCATGTCGCCGGTGGAGCTGGCGGCGTCGCTGAAGGTGACGCCGTCGCGCGTCTCGCAGATGTACCACGGGCTGCTGCGGCGCATGGCGGTGCGTTTCGGCACCGCGCCGCAGCAGCGTGCGACCGACCGCACGCGCCGGCCCAGCCGCGCCGACATGGAAGCGCTGGTGGTGCAGCGCGAACGCGAGCTGCAGGCGCAACCGGAAGCCGGGCCATGGGGCGAGATGATGGAAGACGTGCTCGTCTCCCCGGCCGAACGTTTCGGCGTGCGCATCGACGTGCCCGAAGGCACGCGCTGGTAGTCCCGTGCGCGCCCCGCCGCGCGGGCCGGCGCGGCGCGGCTACATGATGCGGCGCGGATGCGCCAGCGCCTCGTGCGCGGCGTGCAGCCGGCGCACCAGCACGCCGATGAAGGCCTGGTCGAAGCGGTGGCGCGTGTCCATCGACAGCTGCACCAGCGTCTCGGGCGTGAACGAGATGCTGGTCAGCGGCTCGGACACCAGGATGTCGGCGCTGTGCACACGCAGCTCCTCGCTGGGCGCCAGATAGGCCATCTCGCCGACCGAGGTGCCCATGCCCAGGCGCGCGACGCGCTGGCCGTCGCGGTAGACGTCCACCTGCCCGGCCGCCACGATGTGGAAGGCGTTGCCGGTGTCACCCTTGCGGAACAGCGCGTGGCCGTAGGAGAAACGCTGCCACTTCGCGCGGTGCACCACCTCCCAGAGCTCGACGTCGCCGAAACGCGAGAAGAACTCCAGCTTGCGCAGCAGGTTGAAACGCTCGGAGTCGAGCACGTTCTGGGCGTGGCCGTGCGTCACCTCGCGGTTGGCGACCAGCTCGGACAGCGCCTGCGCGAACGCGCTCCAGTCGGCGGGGCGATCGTCGCGCTTCTTGGCCAGCGCGCGCAGGATCAGCGCCTCCAGCCGCGGCGGCACGCCTTCGCGCAGCAGGCTCAGCGCCGGCGGCTCGGCGCGGTAGATCTGGTGCATCAGCGCCGGCTGCTGCTGGGCGTCAAAGGGCGGGCGCCCGGCGATGAGGTGGAATAGCACCGCGGCCAGCGAATAGATGTCGGCGCGGCAGTCCAGCGTGTCGCCGTCGAGCTGCTCGGGCGACATGTAGGCCAGCGAGCCGACGCGGTAGATCTGCGTGCGCTCGGTGTCGAAGTTGAAGACGCTGCCGAAGTCGGTGATCTTGACGTCGACGACCTGGTCGCCGTCGAGCACCGCCAGCAGGTTGGCCGGCTTCACGTCGCGGTGGATCAGGCCCTGGCGGTACATGTAGTCCAGCGCCATCGCGCACTTGAAGCCGATCTCGACGATCTGGTCCAGCGGCAGCAGCGCGTCGGCGCGGCAGTAGCGGCGCAGCGTGACGCCGGGCACGTACTCCATCACCAGGTACGGGGCCTGGCCGTCGGCCACCGCGTCGAGGATGCGCACGACGTTGGGGTGCTGCAGCCGGCCGACGAGCGCCGCCTCGGCGGCGAAGAAACGCTGCTGGAAGTGGCTCTCGCGCGAGTCGGCGGCCAGCGCCGGGCGCACGCGCTTGATCGCCACGTCCTCCTCGCGGAAGTCGTCGCGGGCGCGGAAGACCTCGCTCGTCGCGCCCTCGCCCAGGCGTTCGAGCACGCGGTACTTGCCGATGCGCTCGGGCAGTTCGGGGTCGAGCGGGGGGAAGCTCGTGGTCGGGGCGTCGGTCATCGTCACAGCCGGATCGGGCCGGCCGATGTTGCCACCATCACGCCCGGCCCGCGAGCCCGGCGCCGATGCGGGGCCCAAAAGTAGAATCGGCCGATGATCCAAGCCAAGCAAGAGCTGCTGCAGGCGCTGGCCGCGGCGCTGGCCGAACTGGCCCCCGGTGCCGCCCCGGCGGCCGCGTTCGAGTCCCCCAAGCAGGCCGCGCACGGCGACCTCGCGATCACCGCCGCGATGGGGCTGGCGCGAACGCTGAAGAAGAACCCGCGTGAGCTCGGCCAGCAGCTCGTCGAGCTGCTCGGGCGTCAGCCGGCCTTCGAGCGCTGGGTGCAGGCCCTCGAGATCGCCGGCCCGGGTTTCATCAACCTGCGCCTGAAGCCCGCGGCGCGCCAGGCCGTCGTCGCCGAGGTGCTGCAAGGCGGCGAGACCTTCGGCCGCAAGCCGGCCGGCGCCGGCAAGCTGATGGTCGAGTTCGTGTCGGCCAACCCGACCGGCCCGCTGCACGTGGGCCACGGCCGCCAGGCGGCGCTGGGCGACTCGATCTGCCGCCTGTTCGAGTCGCAGGGCTGGGACGTGACGCGCGAGTTCTATTACAACGACGCCGGCGTGCAGATCCAGAACCTCGCCACGTCCACGCGCTGCCGGCTGCAGGGCCTGGAGCCCGGCGACGAAGGCTGGCCCGAGTCGGCCTACAACGGCCACTACATCGCCGACATCGCCGCCGACTTCGCGGCCAAGAAGACGGTGCACGCCGACGACCGCGCCTTCACCGCCTCGGGCGACGCCGACGACGTCGACGGCATCCGCCAGTTCGCCGTCGCCTACCTGCGCCACGAGCAGGACCTGGACCTGCAGGCCTTCGGCGTGCGCTTCGACAACTACTACCTCGAGTCCAGCCTCTACGCCGACGGCCGCGTCGAGGACACCGTGCGCCGCCTCGTCGCCGCCGGCAAGACCTTCGAGGACGGCGGCGCGCTGTGGCTGCGCAGCACCGAGTACGGCGACGACAAGGACCGCGTGATGCGCAAGTCCGACGGCAGCTACACCTACTTCGTGCCCGACGTCGCCTATCACATCGCCAAGTTCGAGCGCGGCTTCACCAAGGTCATCAACGTCCAGGGCAGCGACCACCACGGCACGATCGCGCGCGTGCGCGCCGGGCTGCAGGCCGCCGGCGTCGGCATCCCCGCCGGCTACCCCGACTACGTGCTGCACAAGATGGTCACGGTGATGAAGGACGGCCAGGAGGTGAAGATCTCCAAGCGCGCCGGCAGCTACGTGACGCTGCGCGACCTGATCGACTGGACCAGCCGCGACGCGGTGCGCTACTTCCTCATCAGCCGCAAGGCCGACACCGAGTTCGTCTTCGACGTCGACCTGGCGCTCAAGGCCAACGACGAGAACCCGGTCTTCTACGTCCAGTACGCGCACGCCCGCATCTGCTCGGTGCTGGCGCAGTACCAGGGCGAGGCCGACTTCGACAGCGCCGACCTGTCGCTGCTGGTGGCGCCCTCGGAGTACACGCTGATGCTGCAGCTCGCGGCCTACCCGACGATGCTTGAACGCGCCGCGGCCGAGCTCGCGCCGCACGACGTCGCCTTCTACCTGCGCGACCTCGCGGCCGCCTTCCACAGCTACTACGCCCACGAACGGTTCCTCGTCGACGACCCGGCGCTGGCGCGTGCGCGCATGGCGCTGCTGGCGGCCACCGCCCAGGTGCTGCGCAACGCACTGGGCATGCTGGGCGTGTCGGCGCCGACGTCGATGGCGCGCGACGCCGCGGCGGAGGTGCAGGCGTGAAGCGCCAGCGCGGCGGCTTCGCGCTCGGCCTCGTCGTCGGCCTGCTCGCCGGCCTGGCGATCGCGCTCGGCGTGGCGCTCTACATCACCAAGGCCCCGGTGCCCTTCATCGACAAGGTGCCGCAGCGCACCGCCGAGCAGGACAGCGCCGAGGTCGAACGCAACAGACGCTGGGACCCGAACGCGCCGCTGGCCGGCAGGCAGCCGCCGCCGCCCGCGCCGGCGGCCTCGGCGCCGGTGGTCACGTCCCCCGCGGCCTCGGCGGCAGCCCCCACGGCCGCCCGAACGCCGGCCAGCGCCCCGGCCGCGCAGCCCGGCTCGACCCGCGATCCGGCGGCCATCCTCGCCGGCCAGTCCACCGACCGGGCTGCTGAAGCGTTCGTGTACTTCGTGCAGACCGGCGCGTTCACACGCACCGAGGACGCGGAGCAGGAGCGCGCCCGCCTGGCGATGCTCGGCTACGCGGCCAAGGTGAGCGAACGCGAGCAGGCCGGCAAGACGATGTACCGGGTGCGGACCGGCCCCTACGCCACGCGCGAGGACGCCGAAGCCGTGCAGGGGCGGCTGCAGGCCGCCAGCATCGACGCCCGGCTCGTGCGCGCCGAGAAGCCGTGATCACGGAACCCGGCACCGTCAGCGCCGGTCCATGACCCGTCAACGATCACTCGAAAGGACTCACATGAAGCGGCGCGATTTCTCGATCCACCTGGCCGGCACGGGTCTCGGTCTGGCACTCGCCGGCACCGCCCATGCGCAGGGCGGGCCGGTCGAGGGCACGCATTACGTGCGGCTGCAGACCGCCGCACCGACCTCGATCCCGGAGGGAAAGAAGGTCGAGGTCGTCGAGTTCTTCTGGTACGAGTGCGGACACTGTTTCAATTTCGAGCCGCAGCTGGAGGCCTGGAGCAAGCGTGTGCCAGCCGATGTCGCGTTCCGGCGCGTGCCGGTGGGCTTCACGGCGCGCCACCAGATCGGCCAGAAGATCTTCTACGCCCTCGAGGAGATGGGCCAGGTCGGCGCGGTGCACCGCAAGGTCTTCAACGCCATCCACGTGCAGGGCAAGCGCCTGCTGGCCGAGAAGGACATCGTCGACTTCATGGTCGCCAACGGCCTGGACGGCACGCAGTTCACGAACGCCTTCCGCTCGTTCAGCGTCGCGACCAAGGCCAACCGCGCCAAGCAGCTGGCCGACGCCTACAAGATCGACGGCGTGCCGGCGCTCGGCATCCAGGGCCGGTACTACACTTCCGGCGCGCTGGCCGGCGGCCACGACCGCGCGCTCGCGGTCACCGACTACCTGATCGGCCGCGCCCGCCAGGGCGCCTGAAAGGCGGGCGGCGCCGGACCTTGATCCGGCGCATCGGGCCTGCAACGCGGGGCCCGAGCGCCGTGCCCGGCGGCACGAACTTGTGGCTAGAATGATTGCAAGTTTCGTGCCGAAAATGACGCCTCGTTTCCCCCTCCTCCGCTGCTTCGCGCCCCTGGTGCTGGCGCTGCTGTGCGCCGCCGCCGCCGCCGAACGCGCCGACCGCGAGCGCCAGATGGTGGTCGAGGCCGACCGCCCGGGCTCGGTCGACCTGCAGCGCCAGGTCGTCGAGTTCAACGGCAACGTCGTCATCACCCAGGGCACGATGATCATCCGCGCCAACCGCGTCGAGCTGCGCGAGACCACCGACGGCTACCGCGCCGCCACCGCGATCGGCATGCCCGGCCACCCGGCGAGCTACCGCCAGAAGCGCGATGGCGTCGACGAGATCGTCGAAGGCGTGGCCGACCGCATCGAGTACGACGGCCGCGCCGACACGCTGCGTTTCATCGGCAACGGCGCGGTGCGCCGGCTGCGTGGCGCGATCGTCGCCGACGAGATCACCGGTTCGCAGATCGTCTGGGACAACACCGCCGAGACCTTCAGCGTCGCCGGCGGCGAGACGACGAGCGCCAACCCGAGCGGCCGCGTGCGTGCGGTGCTGAGCCCGCGTGCCGACGGCAACGCCCCGGCGCCTTCGGCGCCGGCCTCGGCCGCGCCGCTGGCCCCGGCGCGCACGCTCGGGGGCCAGCGCTGATGCCCGCCGCGGCTGCGGTCAGCCGGCTCGAGGCCGAGCACCTGCAAAAGAGCTACGGCGCACGTCGTGTCGTCAAGGACGTGCATCTGTCGGTGGCCGCCGGCGAGGTCGTCGGCCTGCTCGGCCCCAACGGCGCCGGCAAGACCACCACCTTCTACATGGTCGTCGGCCTGGTGCGTGCCGACGACGGCCAGATCCGCATCGATGGCCGTCCCGTCGAACGCCTGCCGATCCACCAGCGTTCGCGCCTGGGGCTGTCGTACCTGCCGCAGGAAGCGTCGATCTTCCGCAAGCTGACGGTCGAGGAGAACATCCGCGCGGTGCTCGAGCTGCAGCAGGGCCCGGACGGCCGGCCGCTGAAGCCGGCGCAGATCCAGGAGCTGCTGGACCGGCTGCTGCACGACCTGTCGATCGAGAAGCTGCGCGACTCGCCGGCGCCGGCGCTGTCCGGCGGCGAGCGCCGCCGCGTCGAGATCGCACGCGCGCTGGCCACGCAGCCGCGTTTCATCCTGCTCGACGAGCCCTTCGCCGGCGTCGACCCGATCGCCGTCATCGAGATCCAGCGCATCATCGCCTTCCTCAAGTCGCGCGGCATCGGCGTCCTGATCACCGACCACAACGTGCGCGAGACGCTGGGCATCTGCGACCGCGCCTACATCATCAGCGAAGGCAGCGTGCTGGCCGAGGGCACGCCGCAGGAGATCGTCGAGGACGCCCAGGTCCGCAAGGTCTACCTCGGCGAGCACTTCAAGATGTGACGCGCAGCCGATGAAGCCGTCCCTCCAAGTCCGCCTGTCGCAGCACCTGGCGCTGACGCCGCAGCTGCAGCAGTCGATCCGGCTGCTGCAGCTGTCGACGCTGGAGCTGCACCAGGAAGTCGAGCAGATGCTCGAGCAGAACCCGTTCCTGGAGATGGACGAGGAGTCACCGACGCCGTTCGACGCGCCGGCCGAACGCGCCGCCGTCGACCGTGTCGCCGAGCGCGAGGAGTCCGATGGCGCCGCCGAAGCCGCCCCGGCCGAGGTCGACGCCGCCGAGTTCGGCACCACCGAACGCGACGACTGGGAAAACGGCACCGAGCGCGACGACTTCGACGGCATCCGCGAGACGCCGTCCTCGGCCGCGCCCGAAAGCGACGACGACCTCGACCCGCACGAGCGCCGCGCCGGCACCGGCACGCTGCAGGACCACCTGCGCGCCCAGGTGGCGGGCATGCGCCTGTCGCCCGAGGACTTCGCCGCGCTGAACGTGCTGATCGAGTCGCTCGACGACGACGGCTACCTCGCCGACCCGCTGGAGGACATCGCCGCGCGCCTGGCCGACATGCTGGACCTGGACGACGAGGAGCAGCGCGAGGCCCTGGCCGACCGCCTGCAGTGCGCCTTGCGCTGGCTGCAGAGCCTGGAGCCCACCGGCGTCGGCGCGCGCTCGCTGTCCGAGTGTCTGGTGCTGCAGCTGCGCACGCTGCCGCGCTGCGAGGCACGCGAGGTCGCGATCCGCATCTGCGAGCACTCTCTGGAGCTGCTGGCACGCCGCGACGTCAAGAAGCTCACCGCCGCCACCGGCGCCGGCGAGGACCTGCTGCGCCAGGCGCAGGCGCTGATCGTCGCCTGCGAGCCCAAGCCGGGGCGGCCGTTCTCGCCGGCCGAGTCCAACATCATCGTGCCCGACGTCGTCGTGCAGAAGGCGGGCCGCGGCTTCAAGGTGCTGCTGAACCCGGACGTGATGCCCAAGCTGCGCATCAACGACCTGTACGCCCAGGCGATCCGCGGCCAGCGCGGCAGCGCCGGCGGGCTGTCCTCGCGGCTGCAGGAGGCGCGCTGGTTCATGAAGAACATCCAGCAGCGCTTCGACACCATCCTGCGTGTATCCAAGGCCATCGTCGAGCGCCAGAAGGGTTTCTTCACCCACGGCGCGATCGCGATGAAGCCGCTGGTGCTGCGCGAGATCGCTGACGAACTCGGCCTGCACGAGAGCACGATCTCGCGCGTGACGACGGCCAAGTACATGGCCACGCCGCAGGGCACCTTCGAGCTGAAGTACTTCTTCGGCAGCTCGCTGAACACCGAGGCCGGCGGCAACGCGTCGAGCACCGCGGTGCGCGCGCTGATCCAGCAGCTCGTCTCGGCCGAGGACAGCGCCAAGCCGCTGTCGGACAGCCAGCTCTCGCAGATGCTCGAGGAGCAGGGCATCCAGGTCGCGCGCCGCACCGTCGCCAAGTACCGCGAGGCGCTGAAGATCGCGCCGGCCTCGCTGCGCCGCGCGATCTGATCCAACCGCAACGCTGCACTACAGTGCGGCGTTCCACCGCCCGCGCCGCACCATCATGACTGTCTCGTTGTTCCTTCCCTGCGCCGGCGGCGTCGAGGCCCTGCTCGCGGACGAAGCCGCCCGCATCACCGGCCGCCCGAGCGAGGCCACGCGCGGCGGCGTCTGGGTCGACGGCGACGCCGCCGCCGCGATGGCGCTGAATCTCGAAAGCCGGCTCGCCCAGCGTGTGCTCTGGCCGCTGGCCGACGGCCCCTACCGCGACGAACACGACCTCTACGAACTCGCGCGCCGCGTGGCCTGGGACGACTGGATCACGCCGCGCCAGACGCTGCGCGTGGACGTCGCGGCGCAGCGTTCGCCGCTGAAGAGCCTGAACTTCGCCACGCTGCGCGTGAAGGACGCCGTCTGCGACCGCCTGCGCGAGAGCACCGGCGAACGCCCCAGCGTCGACACCCGCCATCCCGACCTGTCGCTGCAGCTCTACGTCGGCCCCGAGCACGCGACGCTGTACGCCGACACCTCGGGCGAGGCGCTGTTCAAACGCGGCTGGCGCGACGAACGTGCCGGCGGCGTCAAGGGCGAGGCGCCGCTGAAGGAGACGCTGGCCGCGGCGATGCTGGCCGCCGCCGGCTGGCAGGGGCGCGAGGAAGACGGCGCGCTGCTCGACCCCTGCTGCGGCGCCGGCACGATCGCCATCGAGGCCGCGCAGATCGCCTGCGGCATCGCCCCGGGCATCAAGCGCCGCTTCGCCTTCGAGCGTCTGCTGCCTTTCCGCGACCAGCTCGGCGCCTGGCGCGAGCTGCAGCAGGCCGCACGCGAGCGTGTGCACGCGCCGGCGGTGCCGGTCTTCGCCGGCGACGTGAGTTTCCGCATGACCGACTTCGCGGCCCGCAACGCGGCCAGCGCCGGCGTCGGCCAGGCCATCACCTTCAAGACCGCCGACGCGCTGCAGCGCCCGGCGCCGGCCGAACGCGGCACGCTGATGCTCAACCCGCCGTACGGCGAGCGCATCGCGCCCAAGGGCAGCGGCAGCGCGCGCGGCGACGCACACGGCGGCGCGCGTGAAGGTTTCGACGGCGGCGGCTCGTCGGCCGAGTTCTTCGGCGCGCTGGCCGGGCACTGGAAACGCCGCTACGCCGGCTGGACGGCCTGGGTGCTGAGCCCGGACATGAAGCTGCCCTCGCTGATGCGGCTGAAGGAGAGCCGGCGCGTGCCGATGTGGAACGGGCCGATCGAATGCCGGCTGTTCCGCTTCGACATGGTCGCCGGCTCGAACAAGGAGGCCGAATGAAGCGCCTGCACATCGACTTCGTCAGCGACGTCGTCTGCCCCTGGTGCGCCGTCGGGCTGGCGTCGCTGGAGCGGGCGCTGGAGAACCTGGCCGGCGAGATCGAGGCCGAGATCGAGGTCCGCCCCTTCGAGCTGAACCCCGACATGGCGCCCGAAGGCGAGGCGATAGCCGAGCATCTTCAGCGCAAGTACGGCGGCGCGCCCGAGCAGTTCGCCGCGGGGCGGCGCACGCTGGCCGAGCGTGGCGCGGCGGTCGGCTTCAGCTTCGGCGAGCGCACGCGCATCTGGAACACCTTCGACGCCCACCGGCTGCTGCACTGGGCCGGGCTCGAAGGCCGGGCGCTGGAACTCAAGCGTGCGCTGCTCGCCGCCTACCACGGCGAGGGCCGCAATCCCAGCGACCATGAGCTGCTGGCCCAGGTCGCGGCCGGCGTCGGGCTGAACGAGGCCCGCGCCCGCGAGGTCCTCGAGTGCGGCGAGTTCGCCGACGCGGTGCGCGCCGAGGAGCAGCGCTGGCTGGCGCTGGGCATCCGCTCGGTGCCGGGTGTCGTCGTCAACGAGCGCCACCTGATCTCCGGCGGCCAGCCGCCCGAGGTCTTCGAGCAGGCGCTGCGCGAGATCGCCGCCGAAGGCTGATCAGCCGGCGCCGCCTGCAATCGGCGCCAGCCGGTCGAACCACGGCGTGTCGGCCTCGAGTTCGGCGGCCAGCTGCAGCAGCGTCGCCTCGTCGCCCTGGCGGCCCAGGGCCTGCACGCCCAGCGGCAGGCCCTCGGGCGTCCAGTGCAGCGGCAGGCTCATCGCCGGCACGCCGGCCAGGTTGGCGAGCTGGGTGAACGGGTAGGGCGCCAGGTTCTGCACGAACAGGCGCTGCACGCGCGTGTCGAGCGCGCCCCAGCGCGCCAGCGGCGCGAGCAGGCCGCAGGCCAGCAGCGCATCGGTCAGGCGGGCTTCGGCCGGCGACGGGTCCAGCAGGCCGTGGGGCAGCGCCGGGCGCGCCGTCGTCGGGGTCAGCCAGACGTCCCAGGCGCCCAGGAATGCACCCAGCGTGCGGGCGAACTCGTTCCAGCGCGCCAGGCTGAGGGTCAGCGCCGCTGCGTCCAGGCGGCGACCGTAGGCCGCCATCACACGCGTCAGCGGCTCGAACTCGCTGTCGCGCGCGCCCAGCGAACGCGCCTGGTCCATCACCGCCGGCACCTGGGCGGCATAGAGCTTCAGATAACACGCCGCGACCGCGTGGCCGTCGATGGGCGGCGCGGCTTGCTCGACGTGGTGGCCCAGGGCTGCGAGCCGGCGCGCGGCGGCCTGCACCGCGGCCACGGCCTCGGCGTCAACCTCGGTGCCCAGCGGCGAGGCGGTCGAGAACGCGATGCGCAGCCTCGGCGGCGGCCGGCGCAGCGCGGCGACGAAGGGCTCGGCCGGCGCCGCGCCGCTGAACGGGTCACCGGGCTCGGGGCCGCAGAGGATGTCCAGCGCCAGCGCGCTGTCGCGCACGCTGCGCGAGATCACGCCTTCGCTGCAGGCGCCGAACCAGACCTCGCCCAGCCCGGGGCCGTTGGAGATTCGCCCGCGCGAGGGCTTGAGCGCGAACAGCCCGCAGAAGGCCGCCGGGATGCGCAGCGAGCCGCCGCCGTCGTTGCCGCCGGCCATGGCCACGACGCCCGCGGCCACCGCCGCCGCCGAGCCGCCGCTGGAGCCGCCGGCGTTGCGGGTCGGGTCCCAGGGGTTGGAGACCGGCCCGAAGCGGCGCGAGTCACTGATGCCCTTGAGCCCGAACTCGGGCAGGTTGGTCTTGGCGAAGACCACGGCGCCGGCGTCCAGCAGGCGGCGCAGCACGGCGGCGTGCACCGGCGCGACGAAGCGTGCGCCCGCACGGCTGCCGTAGCTCGTCGCTTGGCCGGCGACGTCGGCGACGCTGTCCTTGACGACGAAAGGCACGCCGGCCAGCGCTCCGGCCGGGACGCGCGCCAGCTGGGCTTCGGCCAGCGCCGGCAGCATGCGCGTGAAGGCGTTGAGGCGCGGCTGGACACGCTCGGCCTGGGCGCGCGCCAGCTCCAGCAGTTCAGGCGCCGCGACCTCGCCGCGGCGCACCAGTTCCGCAAGCGCGGTGGCGTCGTGGCGCAGGTACTCGTCGTGCCGCATCGGCGGCCATTCTCGCGGCGGCACCGGCCGCCGCGCAGCGGGTCAGACCCGCAACCCGGCCCAGCCCAGCACCGCCAGCGGCGCGGTGTCGGCACGCAGCACACGCGGGCCCAGGCCGACGGCGGCGAAACCGGCGGCTTCGGCCGCAGCCTCCTCGGCCGGCGACAAACCGCCTTCGGGACCGCTCAGCGTGCAGAAGCCGGCACCGGCCGGCAGCCGCTCGGCCAGCGGGCGGGCGCCCGGGCGCGGGCTCAGCAGCAGCCGGGTGCCGAGGTCGGGCTGCGAGGGCAGCGCCGCCAGCCAGGCCGCCAGCGGCCGCACCGGCGCGATGCGGGGCACACGCGTGCGCCCGCACTGCTCGCAGGCGGCGACGGCCACCGCCTGCCAGTGCGCCTGCTTGCGCTCGGCGCGTTCGCCGTCCAGGCGCAGCACCGAACGTTCGCAGACCAGCGGCTGGATCGCCGCGACACCGAGCTCGGTCGCCTTCTCGACCAGCGCGTCCATGCGGTCGTTGGCCGGCATGCCGACGGCCAGCGTGGCCGCGAACGGCAGCTCGCGTTCGACGGCCTGCGGCTCGCCGACCCGCACCGTGACCTCGCTGCGCCCCATCACGACGACTTCGGCCGGCCATTCGGCGCCGCCGCCGTCGAACAGGACCAGCGCGTGGCCGGGCTGCAGCCGGCGCACCTGGACGTGGCGCGCGGCGCCGGGCGGCAGCGCCAGCGTCGTGCCGGCGGCCAGGGGAGTTTCGAGATACAGACGGGTGCTCATCGCGGCGCGCAGTGTGCCGCAAGCGGCCACCGGCGCGCCGCCCCGGCGCTCAGGGCGTGCCGCCGAGCCGGCGGCAGAAAGCCAGCGCCTCGGCCTCGCCGTCGGCGGCCTCGAGTTCGTCGACGAAACGCAGCGCGAGCTGGCGCAGCTCGTCCAGGCCCTGGCTGCGCTCGACGTCGAGCACCATGCGGTACCCCTTGACCAGCCCCAGCCGCGTGCGGGCCTCGGAGGTCAGCAGGTCGTACAGCGCACGCGGCTCGGCGCCGGCCAGCGCGGCCAGCGCCGCGGCACGCGCCCGCGAGGCCGCCACGACCGCGGCGGCCAGCCGGGGCGGCGGGCTGCTCTCGGCGACGTAGCCGAGCGTGATCAGGCGCTCCAGGTCCGCCGGCTGGGCGCCGGCAACCGCAGCCAGCCACTGCTCGGCCGGCCGCGACGGGTCGACGATCAGCAGCAGGTTGCGCGCGGCGCGCGAGAGCTGGCCGTCGCGGGCGCGGATGGCCTCGCGCCCGGCGTCGGTGCGCTGCAGCCGCACGCTCACGCGAGGCCCCGGCGGTCGGCGCCCATGGCGTCAGCCGCGCAGTTCGCGCCGCAGGATCTTGCCGACCGGGGTCTTGGGCAGGTCGGTGCGGAACTCGACCACCTTCGGCCGCTTGTAGCCGGTGAGGTTGGCCTCGCAGTAGGCGCGCACGTCGGCCTCGGTGACCGCCGGGTCCTTCTTGACGATGACCACCTTGACGGCCTCGCCGGCCTTGGCGTCGGGCACGCCAACGGCGGCGCACTCGAGCACGCCGGGCATCTGCGTGATGACGTCCTCGACCTCGTTCGGGTACACGTTGAAGCCCGAGACCAGGATCATGTCCTTCTTGCGGTCGACGATGCGGAAGTAGCCGCGCTCGTCGACCAGGCCGACGTCGCCGGTGCGGAAGAAGCCGTCGGCGGTCATCACCTTGGCGGTCTCGTCGGGGCGCTGCCAGTAGCCGGCCATCACCTGCGGGCCCTTGATCGCGATCTCGCCGGCGACGCCGGGCGGCACCTCGCGGCCGTCGTCGTCGAGCAGGCAGACGTCGGTGGACGGCAGCGGCAGGCCGATGGCGCCGCTGTAGGCGTCGGTGTCCACCGGGTTGCAGGTCGCCGAGGGGCTGGTCTCCGACAGGCCGTAGCCTTCGCAGATCGGGCAGCCGGTCTTCTCCAGCCAGAGCTTGGCGGTGGCGTGCTGCACCGCCATGCCGCCGCCGATGCTGATCTTCAGGTGGCTCCAGTCGACGGTGCCGAAGTCAGGATGGTTGGCCAGCGCGTTGAACAGCGTGTTGACCGCCGGGAAGCTGTGGAAGCGGTGCTTGGACAGCTCCTTGAGCGTCGACGGGAAGTCGCGTGCGTTGGGGATCAGGATGTTGCAGCCGCCGGTGCGCATCGACAGCATCATGTTCGCCGTGAAGCCGAAGATGTGATAGAGCGGCAGCGCGCAGACGGTGACGACCTGCTCGCCGGCCGGGATCTTCTTCAAGGCCGGCTGGTACCAGGCCTCGGACTGCAGCACGTTGGCCACCAGGTTGCGATGCAGCAGGATCGCGCCCTTGCTGACGCCGGTGGTGCCGCCGGTGTACTGCAGCACGGCGATGTCGTCGGGGCCGATCTTGCCCGTCGCCAGCGGCTTGTTGCGGCCTCGCGCCAGCGCGTCGGGGAAGCGCACCGCGCCGGGGATGTCCCAGGCCGGCACCATCTTCTTCACCTTGCGCACGACGTGGTTGACGATCGCGCCCTTGATCAGGCCGAGCATGTCGCCCATCGCCGCGACGATCACCTTCTTCGTCGGCACCGCGTCGTAGACCTTCTGCAGCGTGGCCGCGAAGGTCTCGAGGATGACGATCGCCTTGGCGCCGGAGTCCTTGAGCTGGTGCTCCAGTTCGCGCGGCGTGTACAGCGGGTTGACGTTGACGATGACGTAGCCGGCCCGCAGGATGGCCGCGACGGCCACCGGGTACTGCGGCACGTTGGGCATCATGATCGCGACGCGGTCACCGCGCGCCAGCCCCAGCGACTGCAGGTAGGCGGCGAAGGCACGCGAGAGCTCGTCGACCTCGCGGAAGCTCACGGTGCGACCCATGAACTTGTACGCGGGCAGCTCGCGATACTTGCCGAAGCTCTCCTCGAGCAACGCGACGAGCGAAGGGTACAGCTCGACGCTCACTTCGGCGGGCACGCCCGCCGGGTACTGCTTCAGCCAGATCTTCTCCATGCACCTCTTCTCCGTGGAACGCGGGATTCTGTCGGCTGCCTTACGTCCGCGTTATCCGGGATTCCGAGCAGGCACGCCTGCCCCGGGGGTGCTGGGCACGCCGGCCTCGGGGCGGGGCCGGCGTGCACGGCCGTCACTCGACGGCCTTGACCATCTCCTCGACGACCTTCTTGGCGTCGCCGAAGACCATCATGGTCTTGTCCATGTAGAAGAGTTCGTTGTCCAGGCCGGCGTAGCCCGAGGCCATCGAACGCTTGTTCACGATCACCGTCTTGGCCTTGTAGGCCTCCAGGATCGGCATGCCGTAGATCGCGCTGCCCTTGACGTGCGCGGCCGGGTTCACGACGTCGTTGGCGCCCAGGATGATCGCCACGTCGGCCTGGCCGAACTCGGCGTTGATATCTTCCATCTCGAAGACCTGGTCGTAGGGCACCTCGGCTTCGGCCAGCAGCACGTTCATGTGCCCCGGCATGCGCCCGGCCACCGGGTGGATGGCGTACTTCACCGTCACGCCCTTCTCCGTCAGCTTGGCCGCGAGTTCCTTCACCGCGTGCTGCGCGCGCGCCACCGCCAGGCCGTAGCCCGGGACGATGATCACGGTCTCGGCGTTGCCCAGGATGAAGGCCGCGTCGTCGGCGCTGCCGCTCTTGACGCTGCGCTGCGCCTGGCCACCGGCCGCCACCGTCGTGCCTTCGCCGCCGAAGCCGCCCAGGATGACGTTGAAGAACGAGCGGTTCATCGCCTTGCACATGATGTAGCTGAGGATCGCCCCCGAGCTGCCCACCAGCGAGCCGGCGATGATCAGCATGCTGTTGTTCAGCGAGAAGCCGATGCCCGCCGCCGCCCAGCCCGAGTAGCTGTTGAGCATCGACACCACCACCGGCATGTCGGCGCCGCCGATCGGGATGATGATCAGCACGCCGAGCACGAAGGCCAGCGCCAGCATCGCGAAGAACGCCGGCCAGCTCTCGGTGGCCGCGAAGGCCAGGCCCAGGCCGACCGTCGACAGCCCCAGCACCAGGTTGAGCATGTGCTGGCCGCTGAAGGTGACCGGCGCGCCCTGGAAGAGGCGGAACTTGTACTTGCCGCTGAGCTTGCCGAAGGCGATGACCGAGCCGCTGAAGGTGATCGCGCCGATGGCCGCGCCCAGGAAGAGCTCGATGCGGTTGCCGACGGGAATCGGCTCGCCGCGGCTGATGATGCCGAAGGCCCAGGGCTCGGCCACCACCGCGACGGCGATGAAGACCGCGGCCAGGCCGATCATGCTGTGCATGAAGGCCACCAGCTCGGGCATCTTCGTCATCTCGACGCGTTTGGCCATCAGCGTGCCGGCGCCACCGCCGATCACGAGACCCAGCAGCACCCAGCCCATGCCCAGCGGCGAACCGGCGAGCTTGACGATCAGCGCCGCGGAGGTCAGCACGGCGATGGTCATGCCGACCATGCCGAAGAGGTTGCCGCGGATCGAGGTGGTCGGGTGCGACAGGCCCTTGAGCGCCTGGATGAAGCAGATGCTCGCGACGAGGTAGAGCAGCGTGACGAGATTCAGGCTCACTTCTTGGCCTCCGCCGCCGGCTTGCGGTCTTTCTTCTTGAACATCTCCAGCATCCGCCGGGTCACCAGGAAGCCGCCGAAGACGTTCACCGCGCACAGCGCCACGGCCAGCACGCCCATGGTCTT
>NZ_SLXD01000010.1 GCF_004340905.1 Rubrivivax gelatinosus | reverse complement strand
AAGGGCCTCGTCGCTCGTCTCATAGTCGACGTCGCTCGCGCCGCGCCGAGAACTGGCAAGGTGATCAGGCAGGCTGACGAACATTTCTAATCAGGAGACCCGAAGCACTGGGGAAAGAAGCCGCATGGCAGTATTACGGTCACGCATGGTCCGCTCTACCACGTCGACCCCGCAATCGACCTGGCCTGCTTCGTTGCAGAGCCCAACCCAAAGCGGTGGATACCGCTCGGTGGTCATCTCGACGACTGGATGGGCCAGTATGAGTTCGTTCTGCACCGGACCCTCGTTCTTGGTTACCCGCCGGTGCAGTTGACGAACAAGCCGCTTCTGGTCGCCAGCCTTGGCGAGGTCAACGCGCTCGCCGATCTGCGCGCGGCGCCGCACCCGCATTTCATCGTGTCATCTACGGCGCGCGGCGGCTTCAGCGGGGGACCGGCCCTTGTGGCCTATGACGAGGCCAACGCGGACGGCGGCACAGCGGCGCTCGGAGTCGTCACGCAGGCACTGTGCAAGAACGGCGAGCCCGAGCAACTCGGCTACATGGCTGTGCTGACGGTCGAGCCGGTCTACAACATGCTGGAGCAGCATGGCATTCTTCCGGCAGAGCAAAAGCTCGACATCAGCCGCGGTGAGCGCTGAGTGGGCTGGCGGGGTGATTCCCACAGGCGCGGGGAGAGCTACTCCGTTTGCAGCGAATGCGGTCCAACGGCGCGCGCCTGCAGGCTGACCGCTTCCGACCAATGAACGATGTTCGATCTTGCGCTCCAGACCAAATCGCTCATGGCGAAGCAACGGTTTCTAGCTGTCAGATGCCTTGCTCATGACCGTGCGCCCGTCGGCATATGGTATTGGGAAAGGTCAGTAGCGGCGAGAGGGTAATACGGCAAGAGGCGGCTACTCTATAGCGCTCGTCAAACTGAAATGTTTGGATCAATGTCACGCCTTGACTGAGCCTAACCGGTGGCGCTATTCGCGGCGGCTATCTTCTGATGGGTGTCAACACAAGCCGCAGGATCGGAGCATCCCGGATTGCAGCTGCTAAACCACTCACTTCAATTAATTGGTCGGTTGCCACATATTGGCCCAACTGACAAACCGGCTGCCGTTCAGGCAGAGTAATTGCAAACAAAGGAATCTTGGATGGGTGCATACATCAGCGTGGCGGGATGGTTCATACCAGTTTTGATTAAGCGCCTGTTCGCGCGTCCCTCCGTCTTCGCCAAATTGGCTCTTCTCTCCCTCACATTTGTCCCTATAGCGTGGCTGCATCCGTTGTGGGAGCAATTGCTGGAAACGCTGCTGAAGCCGCACGTTACATTCGAGTCGCCGTTGACAGACTTTGAGATAGGCTGGGTGTTTGTGGGCATTTGCCTGTTCTTTGCACTGCTGGCCCACCGGGCATCGCTGGCGGCTCCGACGGAGCCCCTCAGGGATGCAAAGATTGTCACGCGCGGGCTAGAATGCGGGCACTCTAGAATTCATCTTTACTGCGGGAACGTGCGCCACCTAGACGGCGATGTGGAGGCGATCGTGACTTCTGAGGATACGGACCTGGAGCTCGGTCGCATAAGCGGAAATACAGTGTCTGGGCGTGTCCGTCGCATGGCAGCAGGCTTGGCGGAAACTGGCGATGTCCTCAAAGACAATCTTCGTGATGGCTTAGATAGATGGAAATTCGCGCAGTCACGCCAAAGCCCATTTGGCCTCGGCACCGTGGTATCACAGGATTCTTTTGGCGCCGCTAGCTACGGCATTAGACGCATTTTCCACGCAGTGGTGCTTGAGAAAGTTGACGGGTTGACCTTTGTGAACGAGTCCGCAGTGCGGGATTGCCTAAGGAAGGTGTTTGAAGAGTGCGAGGCTCGGCAACTTAGGAGTGTCTTTATACCGTTGTTCGGAACTGGCGCGGGGCGGCTTTCTCCGCATGAAACTGCTTTAAAGACGGTTGGACCGTTGGTAGAGCTTCTTAAGCAAAAGAGCAATTTCAAGGTCTACATTGGAACCTACAGGCTCAGTGCGATGGCAGCGACGTGGGCTGCACTGAGCGAAGTCGCTTGAAGCTGTCAGACTGGAGCCGACTCGGTCTCGCAGAATTGCGGCCAATAGGCTATACCTCGGGCGTCTTTGATTTTTTTCATCTCGGGCATGCCCACTATCTTTCCGTCTGCAAGAGCTACTGCACTACCCTCGTGGTTGGGGTGGATGTCGACGAATTGGTGACTGCCAGGAAAGGCACGGGAAAACCTGTCGACAGCTTCCCAGTTCGAGTGGAGAGCGTTTGCCGCCACGGTGCAGCCGACTTTGTCATAGAGATGAGTTTGTCTAACGACGAGATTCTTCAGAAGTTGCGACCCGAGATTTACTTCATCCCAGATAACCGTTCGCTCAGCGTAGAACGACTGGATCTATTGCGCCATCTATCGATCGAACTCGTCGTCGTTCCATATACTCACGGCATCTCCAGTACTCTGCTGACTGGCGTCGGTCGACTGCCTTAAACTGGCGAAACCGATGAAGCAGTAGTGGGCTACGCGAAGGAATGCCATCGCTGTGACGCTGCAGCACAGATGATTCCCCCCAATTCGGCAACGTTATGGCCTAACTGCTGGCGACCGTCATGGCCTCAGCGAGCGACAGGACAAAGCCGCCATGCAGCGCGTGGGTCTCAGCCACTGCCCTGATAGAAGTACAACGCCACAACGATCCGCTTTGCAGCGTGATGCAACTATCGCGGCGGGCGACAACGGACGTTCAGGCCTGCGGAATGCTGACGCCGCGGTCGAGCTACCGGCTCCGAGGCTGAAGCTGCCGGCCAGGGCCAGCGGCGCTCAATGACCGGTTCTAGGGACTACTGCCGCTCACGCATCCGTATGCGAGTGACGCAGAACAGTCTGGTACTGAATCTCGCTGAACTTCGGCTTTGGGCATATTGCTGTCGCTTGCCCCATTGCGTCCAAAGACAGCAACTGGCCGAGTCCAGTCGCAAGCAGACGCGCCAGTCAGCCGACCTTCGATTTAGTGGGGCGGGCAGAAGATTGCGGTGGGTTGCTCGGCGAGCGGAGCGACGGTTGTCGGGCTTCGCCCCGAACTCACAGTCCTGGCCAGGAGAAGTCGTCCCCGAACGACCGCAAACTGTGGCGGCGAAAACTATGGCTCATCAGCGCCCAAAGCATTTATCGGGCAGCGCACAGTGCCGCCACCCGCCTTGAATCATTGGGTGTAGATCATGGTTGTAGCCGCGTCGGCTTGATCCTCCAAGACGGTTACGGAGACCGATGCGCCCAAGGTTTTCGCAAGCTATTTCAGTCAATTTAGAGCCGATGGGTCGCCGCCTCACGACCGGCTCAACAAGTCAAGCTGCCATTTTGGGCTTGGGTATGAGCTCTTCGGCGATCGACAAGTCCCGACTGAAAAACATGACTTCGCTGCCCAGATAACGCTTCTGCGCCGTGTAGTGCAGTGAGTAGCTCATGCCCTCGCTCATCGAATACATCTCGCAGATCTCGTCAGCGTTGTCGTAGGAGACGACCCAAGGCCGCTTGAAGCGCCTTGACTGCAAGAGCTTGGCGATGGCGAGATGGTCCTCGTGCTTGTAGAAGTTGCGATACAGGCCCCGCCCCTTCACGTAGTAGGGCGGGTCGAGGTAGACGAGGGATTTCTTCGGAAGAAACTCGTGGCAGCGCGATAGCAACGCATGCGCATCCTCGCAGTGAACAGTGATGTCGTCGGCGCGCTGAGCGATGCGCTCGATGCGGGCGGATAGCGCAGCCTTATCCAGCCGAGCGTCGAGCTTGTAGGGCCCGCTCTGATCAAGCCCTCCGATCACTCCACCCTTCAGGATGCCGGAGCGGTTCGTCCTGTTCATGAACAGCGTGGCGAACCCCCGCTCTACCAAGGTCGCGGGCGTGGCTTCGCGCAGGACGTCGCGCCATCGCAGCCACTGGTCGATCGTAGTCGGCGTATCGCGCAGAAGCCGGAGCAGCTCTTCCGGATGGCGAATCGCGCAAACCCAGAACGCGTTGAGGGCTGGATCGAGGTCATTGATATGGACGTGGCTGGCGTGCCCATGAAAAAGCAGTTCCAGCGCGACTCCGGCCCCCCCCGCGTAGGGCTCCAAATAGTGGCCGCCATGCAAGCCGCTCGCATTCATAGTCTCGGCGATGAACGGAGCGAAGCGGGCTTTGCCGCCAGGGTAACGCAGTGGAGTGTAGAGCTTGTTCGAATACATGGTTTAGGCCGGTCGACTGCGTCCGCGGAGAGGCTCGGCGCTATGCTACGCGATCGTCGGCAAGCCATGCTGCCGATTGATCTTGTTGATCTTCTCGACGAACGCCGCTCGGAACGCTTCGCGCAGGCCGGAATGCTCACAGTAGTAGGTGACGTATTTCTTAAATGCCGCCTTGTCGGAGTCGGCCCAAGCCTTGCATCGCGCGATGGGCGTCTTTTCGGGGTTAGCGACGTCGGGCCTCGACAGCGATTTGATGTCGGCGGCCTTGAAGTCCGCGAGAAACGCATCCCGCTCCCGCCCGAACTTGGTGAAGAAAGCGTCGCCGTTGTCGAGTCCGATGATGAAGACGACCATGCGACGCTCGATAGCGAAAGAGTCCGGATCTGGAAGCACCAGATAGAGATCAGGATTGGGGACCTTCGCGAGTTCGGACTGCCCCACGTCGGCGTCGAACAGTGCGAGCGAGCCTTCCAACAGAAGCGGGTATTCAACGCACAGCTTCCTCAATGCCGGCCAGCTCGTGCCGACCTTGCCGCCTTCCGGGTCCATGGATGAGTGGAAGTCCACGGCGGCCAAGACATCTTGCGATCTGACCAGCCGCTTGGCGAAGTGGATCGCGTGCTCGTCTTCGCAGAACACCCTAACCTTGCGCGCCGCGGCCACCTTCGCGGGGCTCGACAGCGTGAGCTCCTTGTAGGCGAGCTCGTAGTCGGGATTTTGAAGAATGGGGAAGTTGCCGCCTCGCGCGCTGGACTTGCTGACGAAGTTGATCACGATGCGTCCGGCTGCCAAGTTCGCCGAATGCGTGAGATACAGGTCCTGGATCAGGTGCAGCGAGTGCGTCGAAATAACGATCTGCACCTTGTATCTGGCGCTCCAGCGATAGAGATAGTCGAACAGCCTCAACTGAGCCACGGGATGCAGGCTGCTCTCGAACTCGTCGATGCATAGGATGCCGTTGCCGGTCGTCTGCCCCGCAGCGAATACGCGCTGGAATCCGATCAAGCGGTTGAAGATCGCGCCGAGGTTGTCCTCCCCGGATGAGATCGAGTGCCAGTCATAGCGCGCAGTGGCGCCTGCGAGCGCGAAGGTGCTCTTAACTTTCTTCTGGTGGACGGGGACGAAGGCCTCGTAGTCCGAGCTCGGGAAAATCCGCTCGTAGAAATCCTTGAGATCGGCAGCCTCCAAAGCGGATAGGCGGATGGTTCGGTCCGTCGTCGGAGCGGCCTTAGTGTCGACCAGCGGGAACAGTCGTTTGAGATTCAGGAACGAGGTGTTATAGACGAAATTTCCGTCGCCCTTTTCAGAGCCTGACACCACGATGCGGTGGCGATTGGTGTTGTCCTTGACCCGATAGATCGAAACGGGCTCGGCCAAGACGTCGCCCGAGCCGGTTCGGAGCGTCATGTCGTAGAGGTAGTCGTCAGTGTCGAACTCGGGCGAGAGCTTGAAGACTTCCTGCAGCGGCGTTTTGAGATCTGTCCCGAAGGCGTCCGTCGCATCGCTCGAAAATGGATGAGCGAGCAGCCCCATCAGCGACGTCTTCATGGTCCCGTTTCGTCCGGAAAGCACCGTGACGTGCTCACCGAGGATCAGCGACTGCTCCTTGAGCGATCGGAAGCATTTGATCCGGATGCCAAGGATCGACTGGATGGCGATGTCCTTGTTGTTCGAAAGTCCGAGTTCGGCCTTTCGCTTTCCTTCAGGGAGGCTGTCCATCGGGCGTGGCTCTCATCCGTTTGGTTGCCGCGCGCCGCTCTCTCCCCGGCGCACCGTCGCTTCATTCTCGCAGAGTGTCGCGGCGTGCCTCACCAAGGCGACGGGTCAAACGCCCAAGCGCTTCCGCCATTCGGTGCTGAAACCGAGGTCAAGGTTGAAGGTGAGTGAATCACACCACGCCGCACCCATCGTGCGGCACACGTCCGGCACCTTGCGCTTGTGGCGCTTCGCGCTGGGCTTCGAGGTCTCGACCGTGACCACGCAACGGCCAGACTTGGCTATGGCGTGGGCGATCAGGAAGGGGGCGTGCCCGTTCTCCTCGACCTCATCGTCGGTCAGGTCGTCGGCGTATCCCCTCGCGACGACCGCTTGGCCGATGTCGGCGTCGGTCTCGTCGGGCAGGACGATGGAGCCCTTCACGCTCTCCTGCTGCAGCCAGTCGAAGAGCAGGTCCTTCTCCTTCGGCCCCTCGTTGATCTCCTGGAAGATTTCGACGGGGAGCCTCACGCGGTCTTCGTGCGCCCTAGTCTACTTGTACCTTGCTCACAAAGCCGTACGCAAGTCCAGCAATGCCGTCTGACCTCGCGGTCAACACGGACCTTGCGCGAAACGCCGCGCAAGGCGAATACCTCCACGTTGAGCGGCAGCTCTCAGGCTTCGATTTCGCGATCGGCCAAGACCGCAACTGGTCGTGTGCGTAAGTTCGGCGCCTGGGACAGCGGTCGGTGGTTTGACCGAAGCCTCGCCTGCCGAGCATCCGTTGCTGCCAACGTCAGCAACACCTCAGCTACCGGTCGTTCACGCCGCCCTGGGCACGACAGCTCACCGACCGGAACGCGGCCGACACCGCCATCTGCCTGCACGCCGGTGACCGACCGCCCCCGCTGCACAACGGACACCCGACCGCGCGCGCCGATTCCGCGACGGCCAGCTACCTGCAAGCACACCTGCCATCCACCAGCACCCGCCTGACGCTCACCTCGGCATCGTGGCCGGCGCATCAACCGGCACCAGAACCAACTCACTCCCCCTGTCCAGCACCCAGCCGCTGAACACGAAGCTGCAGCGGATCTCCTCCCCCAGCGGCAGGTCCTCGCCCAGCGTCATGCGCATCAGCCGGTAGCCGCTTCGTGCGCCCCGCGTGATCGGGGCGATGGCCGGGCCGGCTCTGCGCTTGTGGAAGCTGAAACGCGGCGCGTAGCCTTCGCGCGCGTCGGGCGGGCGGCACGAGACCTCGGTGTACGGCCCGCCGGTGAACAGGTGCCGATGGTCGTCCGGGTCGGGATAGAACTCCCACTGCAGCGTGCGGCGCTGCGCGGCCGCCGGGATCGTGATGCGCAGCACCCGCGTGTCGTCGATGCGCTCGATACGCCAGGCGCTGCCCGCCGGTGCCGTCGTCCAGGGGAAGGGGCCCAGGTCGGGCACCTTCGCCAGCGCTTGCTCCAGCACGGTGTTGTGTGCCGCGTAGGCCGCGGCCACGCACGCGGCGTCGGCGCCGCAGGCGTTGCGCTCGCGCAGCCAGCGGCGCTGCGTGCGGCGCAGGCTGCGGTCTTCGTCCCAGCGCAGGGCCAGCGCGGTGTAGGCCGCCGACATCCGCGCGTCCGCCCGCGCCAGGTCGGCGTCGCTGCAGACGAGCCGCTCGACCGCGGTGCGCGCGCGCTGGCAGTCGAAGCCGGGCTGCGCGGCGGCCAGGGCGTCGGCATCCCCGGCCCGCGCCGTCGACGACAGGACCAGCAGGCTGATGAGGGGGGCGAACCAGGGCGGCGTGGGGTTCATCGGGTGTGCGTCAAGGCGCCGGCATATGGGCGTGGACGGGGCGAGCTCAGCGCCTTCTTCCCCCGCGTCTGCCGACGCGCACAAGGCACCAGACTTCCAGCGCCGCGCCCAGCAGGAGCAGCGCGCCGGAAGACAGCTCGATGCCGAGCACGTAGACGACGACGGCAGCCAGGAAGACGACCGGCGTGGGGATGCGGCGCTTCATCGCGGCCGGATCTGGTACCGCTGCGGCAGGGCACCGGTCAGTCCACGTCTTCGGCCGCCTGCACCCCCACCCAGGCCCGGATCTGCGCCAGTTCGTCCGCGTCCAGCACCTTCTGCTCGCGCTCGCACAGGAACTGCACCTGGTTCACCAGCCGCGAGCCCAGCGTCGGCACGCTGTCCTGGCCCTGGCCGAAGACGTGGCCGTTGAGCTGCATGCCGCGCACCAGGAAGCTGACGTCGCGATGGCGCACGCGCATGCCGGCCGCCTCCTGGCAGCGCCGGCTCACCTGGTGCGCGGTGGCCGCGGCCTCGAAGCCGCGTTCGGCCAGCACCTCCGACAGCGTGCGCATCACGAGCTGCAGGTCCTGCGGCGCCAGCATCGGCGCGCCGGTCAGCGAACACACCTCGCGCACCACGGCGAAGGTGGCGCCGCGGCCGTGCCACGGCGACTCCGGGTCCTGCTCCACCGCCGCGGCCTCGACCTCGTGGCGCGCCGGGTCGACGATGCGCCCGCCCGAGCCGCTCACCCACAGCAGCCGCGCCAGCCCCAGCGACCGGAAGAAGGCCTTGAACGTGCCGCCGCCGTTCCAGTTCTCCATGATCTCCGGGTGCTCCTGGCGCAGCCGCGACGCCAGCATGCCGGCGCTCACCGGCAGCGCCGATTCGTCCACCGTGGCCCAGATGCGTGTGGCGATCAGGCCCAGTTCGTCGCCGGTGGCCGGGCGTGGCGTCTCGCGCGCCGGCTCCGGCCGCGGCGCGGCGGCGCCACCACGCGCCTCGCCCGCGTCGGCCACGGCATCGGCCGCCGGCTGCGCCAGCGCCAGCGCGTCGCGCAGGAACACGCGTTCGTCGATCAGCAGGTCGGCCGAGGCCTGGTAGGCCGCCGACGGGAACCCGATCGCCAGCACCGTGGTGCGGCGGTCGTAGCGGCGCAGCTTGCGCAGCACGGGCGTGAAGTCGGCGTCGGCCGAGAAGACGATGAACTCGTCGCAGCGGGTCTCGTGCTGCAGCAGGTCGACGATGTCCAGCACCATGTGGATGTCGGTGCTGGTCTTGCCCTGGCTGGTCACCGGCGGGCAGTCGACGATCTCGAAGCCGGCACGCAGGAAGGCGTGGCGGTAGGCCTGGTACCAGTTGGGGTTCAGGTAGCAGCGGCGCACCAGCAGCCGGCGGCGCTCGCCGTCCTCGTGCGGCTCGGGCAGCGCCAGCGCGCTGGTCAGCCAGCCGATCCACTCGGAGGGATGCCGCGCGAAACGTTCGGCGGCGTCGGGCTGCAGCTGGCGCAGCTGCGAAAACACGTTGTCGAAGTCGACGAACAGGGCGCTCTTCATGGCGGTGGGGGCTCTCCCGGATGCGCTGGCGGCAGGCAGGTTAGCCGATCCGCGGCCGGCTGCAGCACTTCACGGCCCCTGCGGCGACTCCCGCAACGCCAGCTGGTGGCCCTGCGGATCGATCACCCGGCCGAAGCAGCCGCATTCGGCGTCGTCGGGCTTGTCCGGCACCCGGGGCGCCGTGTGGGCGGCGTGAGCCGGCCCGCCATCCCCGGAGTCGGGGCGGCAGCCCAGGCTGCCCCGGGTGCTTCAACCCTCGGGCGGATGTCCGTGTGCGCCATCTCCGGGCAGCATGACCGTTTTGACGGAGGCGGTGCGGAGTGCTCGAAGTCCTGGCATTTCAAGGTCGTGTCGGCGACCACAACGAACTCGCGATTCCCGGTGCCCGGGCCGTGGCCGCCGGCATGGCAGCCCGGCTCGGTCTGGAGGTCGTCACGGTTGGCACGCCTGAACCCGTCCTCAATGCCGGGTGGGACGTCGAGCTCGAGCGCGCCCGCCCGGCGCTCGAACAACTCCGCGCCGCCTTCGACCGCCTCTACGCCAGGGGTGCGAGGGTGGCCGCCGCCACCAGCCGCTGCGCGGCGTCGATCGCCACCTTGCCGGTCATCGCCCGCCATCGTCCCGACGCCTGCGTGGTCTGGTTCGACGCCCACGCCGACCTCAACACCCCCCATTCCAGCTTGACGGGCTACCTCGGCGGCCTGGCGCTGGCGGCGCCGCTCGGCCTGTGGGATTCCGGCCTCGGTGCGGGCTTGGCGACAGACAAGCTGATCCTCGTCGGGCAACGTGACCTGGACCCCTTCGAAACCGAGCTGATCCGGCGGCGGTCGATCCGCTGCATCCCGCCGGGGCCGACCGCTGCCGACGAGCTGCTGGCCGCGCTGGACGGACGCCCGGTGTACGTGCATCTGGACTGTGACGTGCTGGCTCCGGGCATCGTGCCCACGGACTACGTGCACGACGGCGGTCTGTCGCTGGCCGACCTGCAGCAGTGCGCGCGGCGGCTCGCCCGCAGCGAGGTGGTCGGGCTGGAGGTCGCCGAGTTCCAGTGCGCCTGGCACCCCGAAGGACAGCCGGTGTCGGCAGCGCCGCTGGTCGCCGCACTGTCGCCGCTGCTGGCGGCGCTCCAGAGCCACGGTCGAGTTCCTCCGGCTGCGCCGTGACCTTCAGCGCCCGCGCTTCAGTGCGCCGCGCTGCCTTCGCCCACTCTGCAGATGCCGCAGCGTGAGCAGAAGTAGTGCTTCGCGACGCGGGTCGGCGATGCCGACGGGCAGCTGAAGCTCCAGCACGACGGCACCGCAATGCCAGGACAGCCGCTGCCGGATCAGGCGCGGCCGGCGTGCAGCTCGGCCAGCAGGTCGACGAAGCGCGCCACCTTGGCCGGCCGGAAGCGCGAGGCCGGATAGACGGCGTGGATGCCGCCCGCAGGCAGCGTCCAGCCCGGCAGCAGCGCCACCAGGCGTCCCTCGGCCAGCGCCTGCGCGACGGTGTAGTCGGGCAGCACCGAGACGCCGGCGCCCAGGCTGACGGCCGACAGCACCGCCAGCGTGGCGTCCAGCGAGATCGACGGCTGGACTTCGACCGCCTGGCGGCGCCCGTCGGCGGCCTCGAAGACCCAGTGCCGGGGCTCCTTCAGCGCCGCGTTGGCGACGAAGGGCAGCTGCGCCAGCTGCTGCGGGCCGGCCGCCGGGTCCAGCCGGCGCGCCAGCGCGGGCGTCGCCACCAGCGTCTGCTCGAAGCTGCCGATGCGCCGCGCCGGCAGCGGCGAGTCGGGCAGCCAGCCGACGCGCACCGCGAGTTCCACCTCGTTGGACAGCAGGTCCAGCGACTGGTCCGACAGCGCCAGCTCCACCCGGCACTGCGGATAGCGGCGCGAGAACTCGACCACCGCCGGCACGACGCACGCCAGGCCGTAGTCGAACGGCGCCGTCAGCCGCAGCGTGCCCGCGGGCTCCACCGAGACGCCGGCCAGCTCGTCGAAAGCGACGGCGGCCTCGCGCAGGATGCGCGCGCAGCGCTCGTGGAAGGCCTGGCCGGCGTCGGTCAGCGCCAGCCGCCGCGTCGTGCGGGTCAGCAGCGAGGTTCGGAACTCGCGCTCCAGCCGCGCCACCTGCTGGCTGACGACGGCCTTGGTGATGCCCAGCCGCTCGGCCGCGGCGGTGAAGCTGCCGGTCTCGACGACGGCGGCGAAGTAGGCCAGACGCTTGAGGTTGGCGAGGTCCAGCGGGCCGGCGTCGCGAGCATTGTTCGTCATTGGCATACGAAGTGTCGGTTTGAAATGGATTTTTCTACGGATCGACGCTTCCTACGATGACGCCATCGATTCACCGACACCAGGACGCCCCCATGATCTCCCGCCGCGACTTCATCCAGATCTCCGCCGTGGCCGGCACGGCCGCACTCTCCGGCGTGGCCCACGCCGCCGCCGCCGGGCTGCGCTGGCAGCACTTCCCGTCGGACCAGAACGGCTTCTTCCGTGCGCCGGTGCTCGTCAGCGGCGAACGCGAGGCGGTGCTGATCGACGCCGGCTTCACGCTGCCGGGCGGCCGCGCACTGGTCGACGCGATCCGCGCCAGCGGCAAGACGCTGACCACGGTCTACGTCAGCCAGAGCGACCCGGACTACTACTTCGGCCTCGGCCCGGTGAAGGCCGCGTTCCCCGACGCGCGGGTGCTGGCCGCGCCGGAGACCATCGCCGCGATCCGCGCCAACGTCGAGAAGAAGCTCGCCGTCTGGGGCCCGCAGCTCAAGGAGAACGGCCCGCAGCGCCTGGAGGACATCGTCTTCCCGCAGCCTTTCGAAGGCCAGGCACTGCAGCTCGAAGGCCACACGCTGCAGATCGTCCCGGTCGACGGCCTGGAGAACCGGCGCTATCTCTGGGTGCCGCAGCTGCAGGCGGTGTTCGGCGGCGTGCTCGTCTTCTCCGGCCTGCACGTCTGGACCGCCGACACGCCGACGCCGGCCGCGCGTGCGGCCTGGGTCCGGGCGCTGGAAACGATCGCCGCGCGCCAGCCGCGCATCGTCGTGCCCGGCCACCTGGCGGCCGGCGGCGCGCTGGACGCCTCGGCGCTGCGCCACACGCGCGACTACCTCGTCGCGTTCGAGGAGGAACTGGCCCGGGCCGCCGACAGCGCCGCGCTGATCGCGGCGATGAAGCGCCGCTACCCCGACGCCGGCCTGGCGCCGGCGCTGGAGATCGGCGCCAAGGTCGCCAAGGGCGAGATGAAGTGGGGCTGAGCCCGGCTCAGACCGCCAGCGCCGGCCGCGCCGCGCGGCGCGCGACGGCCCACAGCGCCATCGCGCGGCCGAGGAACAGGCCGCTGAACAGGCCGTAGGCGGCGCTGATGCCGAGCACGAAGGGCGCCGCCTCGCGGGCCTGCGGGTGCACGGCCAGCGCGACACCGGCGCCGAACTTGACGGCGAAGATCGCCATCATCAGCGCCAGCGGCAGCCAGCTGCCGGGCAGCGCGAACCGGCCGGTGTCCGGCGCGTAGCGCACGCCGGTGGTGTCGGTGCCGCGCTGCATCGCCGTCAGCCCGGCGGCCAGCGCCAGCGCCCAGGCCAGCAGCGCCGCCGGCTGGGTGCCGAAGGCGCTGGTCGTGCCCAGCAGCGACGCCGCAGCCAGCGCCAGCGGCAGGCCGACGCAGCGCCGCAGGCTGGCGCTTTGCGGCCGCGAGGCCTGCACGCCCATCACGACGAGCACGGCGAGCACGACGAAGACCCAGCGCGGGGTGTGAAGCAGGATGTCGAGGAACATGGCGGGCCTTTCGGTGGCGGGTGCGACGCGCCCACTGTGCCGGCCGGGCCCCGCCGCCACGACCGCGCGGCGACGAAGCGCCGGCCGCCGTGACCGAAGCGTCGGCCAGGGCCCCCGAACGGCGGCTACATCGGCTTGAACAGGTGGGCGAAGGCGCGGCTGACCTTCAGCGGCCGCGCCAGGCCGTCGACCGCCAGGCTGTAGTGCCCGAGTTCGTCGCGCGTGGCGCTGCGGATGCGGCGCGTGGCGACGTAGACCGCGCGGTGCACCTGCATGAAGTCCTCGCCTTCCAGCCGCGCCGCCAGCTCGCGCAGGCTCATGCGCACCAGCGCCTCGCCGTTGGCCGTGACGACGTTGACGTACTTGTCGGTCGCCTCCAGGCACACCACGTCGGCCACCGGGATCATGCGCACCGTGTTGCCGACGCCGGCGCGGATGACCTTGATGCGTTCCTGGCCGGCGGGCGCGGGAGCCTGCAGCGCCTGCACCGTGCGCACCTGCTCGGCGGCGTCGCCGGCGTGGACCTGCGGCGCCCGGGCCGCCAGGCGCTGCTGCAGCCGCGCGACGGTGACGCGCAGGCGCTCGGGCGTCACCGGCTTCAACACGTAGTCGACCGCGGCGCGTTCGAAGGCGGCGACGGCGAACTCGTCGAAGGCGGTGACGAAGACCAGCAGCGGCAGCGGCCTGTCCTCGGGCCAGTCGTCGTTGACGGCTTCAGCGACCTCCAGCCCGGTGCGCCCGGGCATGCGGATGTCCAGGAACAGCAGGTCGGGCAGCAGCGCCAGCGCCTGCTCGGTGGCGGCGAGGCCGTCTTCGGCGACCTCGGCCAGCCGCAGCCCGGGCCAGGCCTCGGCGAGCTGGCGCTTCAGGCTGCGCGCCAGCAGGGCTTCGTCTTCGGCGATCAGCGCCAGCGGGGTGTCGTTCGTCGTCATGCGGGAATCCTCACGATGGCCCGGGTGCCGCAAGGCTCCTGTCCCTGCAGCCGCAGGCTGGCGGCGGGGCCGTACAGCGCCTGCAGCCGGCCGCGCACGTGCGCCAGGCCGTAGCGGCTGCCGCTGCCGGCGGCGGGTTCGTCGGGCAGGCCGACGCCGGTGTCGGCGACGACCAGCAGCAGGCCGTCGGCGTCGCGTTCGGCGCTGACGGTCACGGTGGCGCCGCCGACCTTGGGCTCGACGCCGTGTTTCAGCGCGTTCTCGACCAGCGGCTGCAGCAGCATCGGCGGCACGGCCGCCTGCTGCAGCTCGGCCGGCAGATCCAGGCGGTAGCGCAGGCGCCGGCCCAGGCGCAGCGCCATGATCTCCAGGTAGGCCTGCAGCTGCTCGAACTCGGCCTGCAGCGTGCTGGTCTCGGCGCGCGAACCGGCCAGCGTCGCACGCAGGAAGGTGATCAGCCGGTCGATCATCTGCTGCGCCTCGCGCGGGTCCTCGTCGACCAGCGAGCGCAGGTTGGCCAGCGTGTTGAACAGCATGTGCGGGTCGAGCTGGGCGCGCAGCAGGCGCAGCTCGGCTTCGACGGCCAGCTTCTGCGCAAGCAGCCGCGCCGCGGCTTCTTCGGCCAGGCGGTTGCGCAGCCAGACGAGGTAGAGCACGAAACCGGTCGCCGACAGGCTGGCGACGACGGCCGCGAGCTGGCCGTCGTAGAGCCCGGCGATGCGAACCGGCTCGCCGAGCAGCGCGTAGGCGCAGGCGAACCCGAGTGCGTAGCCCGCCGGCAGGCCGAGCGCCAGGCGCAGCGGCAGCGACACGCGCCGCGGCCAGCGGCGCAGCCCCGGCAGCTGGCGCAGGAGCTGCACCGTGACCACCGACCAGAAGCCGATCCATTGCGAGAACCACAGCGTGCGCCAGAAGCTGGCGCCGGCGGGCTGCAGCAGCGTCAGCACCGCGGCCACCAGCACGCACAGCGCCGCGGTCTGGCCGACCAGCCGCAGCGTCTGGTGCGCGGCTTCGGCGCGGGGCGGGGGCGGGTTGTCGGCGGGCGGGGGTGGGGTGGTCATGGCGGGCGTCGAGTCGGCCGCGACTCTAGCCGCGGCCTGGTCGGCGCGCCGGTTCGCTGGCGCGAAAGGTCGCCCGCGGTCGCCGGCCGTCGCCGGCGGCGACCGAGCGGGGGGTCAGGACGCCGCTGTCGCGCTGGCGGCGCCCCACTCGCCGCCCAGCACCTCGAACAGCCGCACGCGGTTGCTCTGCTCGGCCAGACGCAGCGTGAGCAGCGTCTGCTGCGCCGCGTACAGCGTGCGCTGGGCGTCCAGCGCGTCCAGGTAGCTGGCCGCGCCGGCCTTCCAGCGTGCGTCGGCCAGGCGCCAGGCGCGTTCGCTGGCGTCGACCAGCGCCGCCTGGGCGTCCAGGCGCTCGGCGATCGTGGCGCGCACCGCCAGCGCGTCGGCGACCTCGCGGAACGCCGTCTGCACCGTCTGCTCGTAGGTCGCGACCTGGATCGAGCGCGCGGCCTCGGCCTGGGCGACGCCGGCGCGCGTGGCGCCGCCGTCGAAGATCGGCAGGCTCACCGACGGCGCGAAGGACCAGGCGCCGCCCTTGAACAGGTCCGACAGGCTGCGGCTGGCCGTGCCGCTGCTGGCGGTGAGCTGGATCGTCGGGAACATCGCCGCGCGTGCCGCACCGAGGTCGGCGTTGGCCGCCTTCAGGCTGTGCTCGGCGGCGATGACGTCGGGCCGGCGCTGCAGCAGCGCCGACGGCAGCCCGGCGGGCAGCGCTACCAGCGCCGTGGCCTCGGCGCCCGGGTCGGCCGCCGGCGGCAGGGCGTCGGCCGGCAGGTCGGCGCCGACCAGCAGGCGCAGCGCGTTCAGGTCCTGGGCGACGGTGGCCTCGTAGGCGGCGGCGTCGCGGCGTGCGGCTTCCACCGAGGTCTGCGCCTGGGCCAGCGTCAGCGCCGAGTCGGAGCCCAGCGCGTGGCGCTGGCGCGTGAGCTCGTAGGTCCTGCGCTGGCTGTCCAGCGTGCTGCGCGCCAGCGCCAGCTGCGCCTGGTCGGCCTGCAGCGTCAGCCAGGCCGTGGCGACCTCGGCGACGAGCGCGATGCGCGTGCTGCGCGCCGCCTCCTCGGTCGCCAGGTAGCTCTCCAGCGCCGACTCCGACAGGTTGCGCACGCGGCCGAACAGGTCCAGCTCGAAGGCCGAGACGCCGATGTTGGCGCTGTAGGTGCGCGTGTGCAGGACCTGCCCGCTGCTGCTGGCCTCGGCCGGCGTGCGCGAGGCGCTCTGCGCGCCGGTGGCGCTCAGCGTCGGCAGCTGGTCGGCGGCCTGGATGCGGTAGCTGGCGCGCGCCTGCTCGATGGCCAGCAGCGCCAGGCGCAGGCTGCGGCTGTTGTCCAGCGCGAGTTCGATCGTGCGCCGCAGGCGTGCGTCGGCGACGAAGGCGCGGCCGTCGGGCAGCGCCGCGGCGCCGGCGGCCACGGCGGCCGAGGCCGAGGGCCAGGCCTCGGGCACCGGCGCGGCCGGGCGGGTGTACTCGGGCGCCAGGCTGGCGCAGGCCGTCAGCGCGGCCAGCGCCACCAGCGTGAGGCCGCGTGCGGCGAATCGGATGCTCGTGTTCATGCCCGCAGCTCCGGGGTCGGGGCGGCGCCGCGGCGCCGGTCGAAGAAGCCGCGCACCAGCACGTAGAACACCGGCACGAAGAACAGGCCCAGCACGGTGGCCGTGGCCATGCCGCCGAGCACGCCGGTGCCGATGGCGCGCCGGCTGGCGGCGCCGGCGCCGCTGGCGATGGCCAGCGGCAGCACGCCGAACATGAAGGCCAGCGAGGTCATCAGGATCGGCCGCAGCCGCAGCCGCAGCGCCTCCAGTGTCGCCTCGACCAGCGCCACGCCCTGTTCCTGGCGCTGCTTGGCGAACTCGACGATCAGGATCGCGTTCTTCGCCGACAGGCCGACGGTGGTCAGCAGGCCAACCTGGAAGTAGACGTCGTTGTGCAGCCCGGCCAGCGTCGTCAGCGCCAGCGCGCCGATGACGCCCAGCGGCACCACCAGCAGCACCGAGAACGGCACCGACCAGCTCTCGTACAGCGCCGCCATGCACAGGAAGACGAAGAGCACCGACAGCGCGTACAGCGCCGGCGCCTGCGCGCCCGACAGCCGCTCCTGATAGGACTGGCCGGCCCACTCGATGCCCACGCCGGCGGGCAGCTGGGCGACGATCTGCTCGACGGCCTTCATCGCGTCGCCCGAGCTGACGCCTGCCGCGGCCTCGCCGACGATCTCGAAGGCGCCCATGCCGTTGTAGCGCTCCAGCTTGGGCGAGCCGTAGCTCCACTTCGTGCTGGCGAAGGCCGAGAACGGCACCATCTGGCCGGCGTCGTTGCGCACCCGCCACTGCAGGATCGCGTCGGGCGCCATGCGGTAAGGCGCGTCGCCCTGGGCGTAGACCTTCTTCACCCGGCCCTTGTCGATGAAGTCGTTGACGTAGCTGCCGCCCAGCGCCACCGACAGCGTGTTGTTGATGTCGCTGGTGGACAGGCCCAGCGCGCCGGCCTTGCGGTCGTCGATCTCGATGCTGAACTGCGGCGCGTCGTCCAGGCCGTTGGCGCGCACCTGCGCCAGCTGGGGGGTCTGGCGCGCGAGCTTGAGGAACTCGTCGCGCGCCGCCTTCAGGCCCTCGTGGCCGAGGCCGCCGCGGTCCTGCAGCTCGACGGTGAAGCCGCCCGAGGAGCCGAGGCCGCGCACCGTCGGCGGCTGCATCACGAAGACGCGTGCGTCGCGCAGCGCCGCCAGCTCCCGGTTGGCGCGGCGCGCGAACTCGGCGGCACTCTGGCCGCTGCCGCGGCGCTCGCTCCAGTCCTTGAGCCGGATGAAGGCGTTGCCGGTGGCCTGGTCGCCGCCGATGCCCGAGATCAGCGTGTAGCCGTCGACGTCGGCCTGCTGCGACAGCCAGTTCTCCATCTGGTTCAGCGATGCGGCCAGGCGTTCGTCGGTGGCGCCGGTGGGCAGCCGGATCTCGGCCATCAGCACGCCCTGGTCCTCGTCGGGCAGGAAGGAGGTCGGCAGCCGCGCGTAGAGCACGGCCATCGCCGCCAGCAGCAGGGCGTAGACCAGCATCACCCGGCCGCTGCGCCGCAGCAGCGTGCCGCCGGCGCGCTGCATGCCGGCGCTGCCGCGGTCGAAGCCGCGGTTGAAGGCGCCGAAGAAGCGGCCCAGCAGGCCCTTGTGCACCGCGTGGTGCTCGCCCGGCGGCAGCGGCTTGAGCACCGAGGCGCACAGCGCCGGCGACAGCGTCATCGCCACCAGCACCGACAGCAGCATCGCCGAGACGACGGTGATCGAGAACTGGCGGTAGATGACGCCGGTGGAGCCGCCGAAGAAGGCCATCGGGATGAACACCGCCGCCAGCACCAGCGCGATGCCGATCAGCGCGCCGGTGATCTCCTTCATCGACTCGCGCGTCGCCTCGCGCGGCGACAGCCCGCGTTCGGCCATCAGGCGCTCGACGTTCTCGACGACGACGATGGCGTCGTCGACCAGCAGGCCGATCGCCAGCACCATGCCGAACATCGTCAGGCTGTTGATCGAATAGCCGAAGGCCGCCAGCACGCCGAAGGTGCCGAGCAGCACCACCGGCACCGTCACCGCCGGCACCAGCGTCGCGCGCCAGCTCTGCAGGAACAGGTACATGATCAGCACGACCAGCACCACGGCCTCGACCAGCGTCTTGACGACCTCCTCGATCGAGATCTTCACGAACGGCGTCGTGTCGTAGGTCATCGCCGTCTGCAGCTGGTACGGGAAGCCCGGCTGCAGCTCGGCGAGCCTGGCCTTGACGGCGTTGGCCGTGGCGATGGCGTTGGCGCCCGAGGCCAGGCGCACGCCGATCGCCGCCGAGGCCTGGCCCTTGTAGCGCGTGCGGATCGTGTAGCTCTCGCCGCCGAGCTCGACGCGCGCGACGTCGGCCAGGCGCACGCTGGCGCCGCTCGTCGCCGACTTGACGACGATGGCCTCGAACTGCTCGGCCGTCTGCAGCTTGCTGCGCGCGGTGATCGTCACGTTGAGCTGCTGGCCGGGTGCTGCCGGCAGGCCACCGACCTGGCCGGCCGAGACCTGGGCGTTCTGGGCCGTGATCGCGCTCGTCACGTCCGAGGGCATCAGGCCGTAGCTGGCCAGCTTGTCCGGGTTCAGCCAGACGCGCATCGCGTGGCCGGTGCCCAGCGTCTGCACCTCGCCGACGCCGTCGATGCGGCTGATCGTGTCGACCAGGCTGGACTTGATGTAGTCGCCGATCTCGATCGCGCTGGCGCTGCCGTTGGCCGAGTACAGGGCGACGATGAGCAGGAAGTCGGTGCCGGCCTTGGTGACCGTCACGCCCTGGTCCTGCACCGCCTGCGGCAGCTGCGTCATCGCCTGCTGCAGCTTGTTCTGCACCTGCATCTGGGCGACGTCGGGGTCGGTGCCCGAGACGAAGCTCAGCGTGATGCGCGCGCTGCCCGAGGAGGTGCTGGTCGAGGACATCGACAGCAGGCCGTCCAGGCCGGTCATCTGCTGCTCGATGACCTGGGTCACCGAGTCCTCCAGCGTCTTGGCCGAGGCGCCGGGGTAGGTGGCGTTGACGCTCACGCGCGGCGGCGCGATGTCGGGGTACTGTTCCAGCGCCAGCGTGCTGATCGACAGCGCGCCGGCGAGCATGACGACGATGGCCAGCACCCACGCGAAGATGGGGCGGTCGATGAAGAAGCGCGGCATCGTGCGGCCCCCTTCAGCGCGACGCGGCCGAAGCCGGTGCCGACGCGGCCGACGCCGCGGCGCCCACCGCCTGCGGCTGCACGACGTCGCCCGGCCTGACCTTCTGCAGCCCCTCGACGACGACACGCTCGCCGGCCTTGAGCCCCGAGGTCACGAGCCAGCGGCTGCCGATCGTGCGCTCGGCGGCGATCGTGCGCCGCTCGAGCTTGTCGCCGGCCCCGACGACGAGCACGCTGGCCGAGCCGTCGGTCTCGCGCGAGACGGCCTGCTGCGGCACCAGCATCGCGTCGGCCACCGCCACCGTGGGCAGCAGCGCGCGCACGTACATGCCCGGCAGCAGCAGGCCCTGCGGGTTGGGGAAGGTCGCGCGCAGCGTCACCGTGCCGGTGCCGGTGTCCACCGAGGCACCGGTCACGCTCAGCCGCCCGGCCAGCGGGTAGCTGCTGCCGTCCTCCAGCCGCAGCGAGACCGCGGCGTCGCCGCCGGGCAGCTGCTGGACGCGGCCGGCCGCGATGTCGCGCTTCAACTGCAGCATCTCGGCGCTGGATTGCGTGACGTCGACCTGCATCGGGTCGGTCTGGCGCACCGTGGTCAGCGCCGTCGTCTGGTTGGCGGTGACGAGCGCCCCGACGGTGACCGTGGAGACGTCGGCGCGGCCGCTGATCGGGCTGGTGACGCGGGTGCGCTCCAGGTCGATGCGCGCCGTCTGCAGCGTCGCGCGGGCCGAGGCCAGGTCGGCCTCGGCCTGCTTGAGCGCGGCCTGCGCGTCCTGCAGGTCCTGACGGCTGACGGCGTCGATCTTCGCCAGCGCGGCCTGGCGCTCGGCGGTCAGGCGGTCGGTCTCCACCGTCGCCTCGGCCTTGGCCACCGCCGCCTCGGCGCTGGCCACCGTGGCGCGGTAGCTGGCGGCGTCGATCTCGTAGAGCACCTGGCCGGCCTTGACGCTGCCGCCTTCGCTGAAGCGCCGCGCCTGGACGATGCCGCCGACCTGCGGCCGGATCTCGGCGCTCTGCAGCGCGGTCGTGCGGCCGGGCAGCTCGCTGGACAGCGACACGGTCTCGGTCTGCACGGTGAAGGTGCCGACGACCGTCGGCCGGCCCTGGCCGGGCCCCGCGGCGCCGTCCTGGCCGCCGCAGCCGGCCAGCGCGGCCGCGAGCGCCAGGGCGGCGAGGGTGAAGGCATGGGGCGTGCGCCGTGCGGCGCGGGAGACGATGGCGGCCATCGGGGAGTCCTGCTCGGGGTTCTGCTGGTCTCGATCGTCTTCGGCGAATGTGGAGGAAAGTTGAAGTCCGCCCCGGCCTCGCCGCTGCTGCTTGCGTGCGCCGGGCCGCCCGTGCGCCAATTCCGACCGTGTCCACGCTCGCCCGCCTCAAACGCCCCGGCATCACCGGCAAGCTCTTCCTGGCCGTGCTCGCCACGGCGACGCTGGTCGCCGTGGCCGTCAGCGTCGCCGCGCAATGGAGCTTCCAGCGCGGCTTCATCGGCTATCTGAACGAGCAGGCCGTGCAGCGCATGGAGCTCGTGCTGCCGCGCCTGGTCGCCGCCTACGGCGAACACGGCAGCTGGGACTTCCTGCGCCGCCGCCCGGATGTCTGGTTCGGCCTGGTCGGCGTCGGGCCGGCGCATCCGCCGGATCCGCCCGAGCCGCCCGACTCGCCGCCGAGCTCGCCGCCCAAGGGGCCGATGGCCGATCTCATCGCCTCGGACCTGCTGGGCGCCGGGCGGCGGCTGTCGCTGCTGGACAGCCAGCGGCAGCGTGTCACCGGCTTCCCGTTCATCATGGCCAGCTCCGAGCAGCGCGAGATCGTCGTCGACGGCCGCAGCGTCGGCTGGCTGGCGATGGCGCCGATCCAGACCGTCACCGACGCCGCGGCGGTCGGTTTTCTGGACCGCCAGCTGCTGGCCAGCGCCGCGGCGGTGGCCGTGGCGGTGCTGCTGTCGGCGGCGATCGCCTGGTGGGTGGCGCGTGCGCTGCTGGCGCCGGTGCGCGCCGTGGCCGGCGCCACGCACCGGCTGGCCGCCGGCGGCTACGACACGCGCGTGCCGGTGCGCGGCCGCGACGAGGTGGCCCAGCTCGCGCAGGACTTCAACCAGCTCGCGCTGACCCTGGAGCGCAACGAGCGCATGCGGCGCGATTTCATGGCCGATGTCTCGCACGAGCTGCGCACGCCGCTGGCGGTGCTGCGTGGCGAGCTCGAGGCGCTGGAGGACGGCGTGCACCAGCCCACGCCCGAGCTGCTGCGCCGGCTGCAGCAGGAGGTGGCGACGCTGGCCCAGCTCGTCGGCGACCTGCACGAGCTGGCGCTGGCCGACGTCGGCGCGCTGGCCTACCGCAAGGAAGACCTGGACCTCGTGCCTCTGCTGCGCGGCGAGCTCGCGTCGCTGCAGGCCGAGGCCGCCGAGCGCGGCCTCGCGCTCGAGGCCGGCCTGCCGGCCGGGCCGCTCGCCGTCTCGGGCGACGAGCGCCGGCTGCGCCAGCTGCTGCTCAACCTGCTGGCCAACAGCCTGCGCTACACCGACGCCGGCGGCACGCTGCGCGTGACGCTGGCCGCCGACGGCGGCGACGCGGTGCTCGACCTGCAGGACTCCGCGCCCGGCGTGCCCGACGAGCTGCTGCCGCGGCTCTTCGAGCGCTTCTTCCGCGTCGAGGCCTCGCGCTCGCGCGGCAGGGGCGGCAGCGGCCTGGGGCTGGCGATCGCACGCAGCATCGCCGAGGCCCACGGCGGCCGGCTCGAAGCCCGGCCCTCGCCGCTGGGCGGGCTGTGGATCCGCCTGGTGCTGCCGCGGCTGCGGCGCCGCGGCGAAGGGGAGGGGGCATGAGTCCTCAGGACTTGTCCGGGGCTCATTCCCGCTCGGCGGGACCGGCCGCAGGCCGAAGGGGGCCCCAGTGAGCGCCGACACCCGCTACGTGCTCGTCGTCGAGGACGAGCCTTCGCTGGGCCGGCTGGTGGCCGACTACCTGGCCGCCGCCGGCTTCGAGACACGCTGGATCGACGACGGCCTGGCGGTGCTGCCTGCGGTGCGCGAGCGCCTGCCCGACCTGATCGTGCTGGACCTGATGCTGCCCGGGCGGGACGGCCTGTCGATCTGCCGCGAGCTGCGCACGTTCTGCGAGGTGCCGGTGCTGATGCTGACGGCACGTGTCGAGGAGCTCGACCGCCTCGTCGGCCTGGAGGCCGGTGCCGACGACTACGTCTGCAAGCCCTTCAGCCCGCGCGAGGTGGTCGCCCGTGTCAAGGCCATCCTGCGCCGGCCCTGGAACCGGCCGGCCGCCGTCGACGCAGCGCCCGGGCTGCAGATCGACGCCGGGCGCTACGAGGCGCGGCTGCACGGCGAGCTGCTGGACCTGACGCCGCTGGAGTTCCGCCTGCTGCAGGCGCTGGCCGAGCAGCCGGGGCGCGTGTTCTCGCGCGACCAGCTGCTCGACCGCCTGCACGACGACCAGCGCGCGCTGAGCGACCGCGCGATCGACAGCCACGTGAAGAACCTGCGCCGCAAGCTCGAACGGGTCCGCCCCGGGGACGATCCGATCCGTTCGGTCTACGGCGTCGGCTACCGCTTCGAGTGGTGAGTCAGCTGCGTTCGATCTCGACCGCGGCGCGGTCGATGGCCTCGGCGATGCGGCGCAGCACCTCGTCGGACGGCGGCTCGCCGGCGAAGCGCAGGTGCAGCGCCATCTTCAGGTTGTGCATCGCGCGGTGGATCGCCGGCGAGCGGCGCGCGTCGGCGCTGCCGCCCAGGTGCTGCAGACGCGCCAGCACACGATCCAGCACCTCCTGCTGGGCGGCCAGCGCCTCCTCGCCGGCGGCCGTGATGCGGTACTGCTTGCGGCTGCCGCTGGTGTCGGCGAGTTCGGCCTGGCCCAGGTCTTCCAGCATCGCCAGCGTCGGGTAGACGGTGCCCGGGCTGGGGCTGTACTGGCCGCCGGCCAGGTCCTCGATGGCCTTGATCACCTCGTAGCCGTGGCTGGGGCGCTGGCGCAGCACGTGCAGGGCCAGCAGGCGCAGGTCGCCGCCCTCGAGCATGCGCTCGCGGCGGCCTTCGCCGTCAGGGCCGCGGCGGCCACCGCCGCCGAAGTCACCGAAACCACCCGGGCCGCCGAAGCCCGGGCCGAAGCCGCCGCCGCGGCGCCCGGCGGCGTGCATCGGGTGGCCGCCGTGGCCGGCGCCGAAGCAGGAATGGGGGCCGCGGTCGCGGCCGAAGGGGAAACGTGCGAAATGCATCGTGGTTCCAAAACTGTGTTGCGATGCACTCAAGATATATCGTAGACTGTCTTCCGTCAACCCTGAATCGAGAGATCGCATGAAACAGCACCGCTACCGCATCACCGTCGAACACCTGGCCGATGCCGACGGCAACCCGCCCGCCGACACCACGCCGCTGGTCTTCGAGGCCGGCAACCACGACGACATCCTGAAGATCGTCGAGCGCATGCGCGGCCGCGAGGACCTGGCGCCGGAGTCGGCCACCGCGCTCGCGGTGGGCCTGAAGCTGTTCGGCGAGGTGATGCTCGAACACCGCAAGGCGCCGCTCTTCGCCGAGTTCGCGCCGCACTTCCGCGACTTCATGCAGAAGCTGAAGTCCGGCGCGCGCGCCGGCTGAGCGCGGGCGGCGGCACCCGGCTTGCCGCCCGGGTGCGCATGACGCCTCTTCACCCCGACGCCGCCGCGGCGCCGCCGCTGCCGCGCTTCGCCCAGATCGAGCCGGTGGGCCGCTGCAACCTGGCCTGCCGCATGTGCACGGTCAACCATCGCGGCGACGCGGTCGCCGAACTGCCGCTGGCGCGTTATCTGGCCTGGCTGGACGAGCTGCCGCAGCTCGAGGAGCTGCACCTGCAGGGCCTGGGCGAGCCGATGCTGCACCCGTGTTTCTTCGAGATGGTGGAGATCGCCGCGGCGCGCGGCATCCGCGTCAGCGCCAACACCAACCTGACGCTGCTGACCCCCGAACGCGCGCGGCGCTGCGCCGCCAGCGGGCTGGCGCAGCTGTCGGTGTCGCTGGACGGCGCCAGCGCCGAGGTCTACGAGGGCGTGCGCCGCGGCGCCTCGTTCGCGAAGGTGCTGCGCAACCTGGATCGCCTCGTCGCCGCGCGCGACGCCGCCGGTGGCCGGCCCGAGCTGCGCGGCGTGATGGTGCTGATGCGCGCCAACCTGCACGAGCTGCCGGCGCTGGTGCGGCTGCTGCACGAGCGCGGCGTGCATGAGTTGCTGCTGCAGCGCCTGTCCAGCGACCTCGAACACCCGGGGCTGCCGGCGCGCTACGTGCCGATCCGCGAGGTCGTGCGCGCCGAAGAACTGGCGCCGCCGGATCTGGCGCGGGCGGCGCAGGTCTTCGACCGGGCCCGGCGCCTGGCCGGCGAGCTGGGATTCGTGCTGCACCTGCCGCGGCTGGCACCGCCCCAGGCGCCCACTTCGACGCCGGCGGGCGGCTGCCGCTGGCCGAGCGAGCAGCTCTACCTGAGCGCCGCCGGCGAGATGCTGCCCTGCTGCATGGTGGCGACGGCCGACCGCGCGAGCTTCGGCCCGGTCGGCGAGGGCGCGCTGACCCCCGTGTGGCGCGGCGATGCCGCACAGGCCTTCCGCACCGCGCTCGCCTCGCCGCGGCCGCCGGCGGTCTGCCGGTCCTGCGCGTTGTACGAGGGGCGCTTCTGAGCGCCCTGCGCGGATCAGAAGGTCTGCCAGTCCTCGTCGGCCGTCTCGGTCTTGGCCGCGGTGGCCGGTGACGTGGTCGGTGCTGCGGCCGGTCCTGCGGCCGGTGCCGCGGCGGCCGGCTTGCGCGCCGGGGCCGGGCGGGCGGCCGGCGCCGCCGCGCGCACGGGGTGTGCCGCCGCTGCCGCGGGCGCCGCGGCCACCGCGGCCGGCACCGCCGGACGTTGCGCCGCCGCGCCGCCGGCCAGCCGGAACACCGCCACCGCGTCGACCAGCTGGCGCGCCTGGGTGCGCAGGCTCTCGGCCGCGGCGGCACTTTCCTCGACCAGCGCGGCGTTCTGCTGCGTCGCCTGGTCCATCTGCGCCACCGCCTCGCCGACCTGGGTGACGCCGTCGCTCTGCTCGGCGCTGGCGCTGCTGATCTCGCCCACGATGTCGGCCACGCGGCGGATCGACGCCAGCACCTCCTCCATCTTCGTGCCCGCCTGATGCACCAGCGCGTTGCCCGACTCCACGCGTTCGACGCTGGTGCCGATCAGCGACTTGATCTCGCGGGCGGCGTCGGCGCTGCGGTGCGCCAGCGTGCGCACCTCGCCGGCCACGACCGCGAAACCACGGCCCTGTTCGCCCGCGCGCGCGGCCTCGACCGCGGCGTTCAGCGCCAGGATGTTGGTCTGGAAGGCGATGCCGTCGATGACGTTGATGATCTCGGTGATGCGGCGCGAGCTCTCGCTGATGCCGTCCATCGTCTTCACGACCTGGCCGACCATCTGGCCGCCTTCGGTGGCCACGGTGCTGGCGGCCGCGGCGAGCTGGTTGGCCTGCATCGCGTTGTCGGCGTTCTGGCGCACGGTGGCGTTCAGCTCCTCCATCGACGCCGCGGTCTGCTGCAGCGCGCTGGCCTGCTGCTCGGTGCGCGCCGACAGGTCGGCGTTGCCGTGTGCGATCTCGTGGCTGGCCGTGGCCACGCTGTCGGCCGACTGGCGCACCTCGGCGACCGTTCGGGCGAGATTGGCCTGCATGCCGGCCAGGGCGTGCAGCAGCCGCGCTGCCTCGTCCTTGCCCTGCGCCACGATCGTGCCCGAGAGGTCGCCGGCGCCGATGGCCTCGGCGGCGCGGACCGCGTCGTCGATCGGCCGCGTGATCGAACGCGTCGCGAAGACCGCGAAGCCCGCGCCCAGCAGCGTGGCCGCCAGCGCGCCGACCGCGGTCAGCCATTGCCCGCGTGTCGTCGCGTCGGCCAGTGCTGCCTGGCTGGAGTCGAGCACCTGCTGCGAGTGCGCGGCCACCGCGTCCAGCGCCTTCTGGTAGTCGTCGGCCACGGGCAGCAGCAGCGCGTCGACGTCGCTGTAGACCGATTCGCCCCGTTGCTGGCGTTCGGAGAGCTGGCGGCGCACGTCGGTGTAGCGCACCCGCACGTCGCCGACCTTGGCGATCAAGGCCTTGCCCTCGGCGTCGTCCACCAGGGCCAGCAGCGCCTTGTGCACTGCCGCGGTGTCCGTGGAGATCTGCTCGACGTCCTGGTGCATCTGTGCCTGCAGCGCCGGATCGTTGCTCTTGAGCGAGGCGGAGACCTTGGTCCAGCTGATGCGCAGGTTGGTCGCCCACTGGCTCGCGAGCTTGCTGCGCTGCTGCTCCTTCTGGACGATGGAGTCGCTCGCCGTCTTCAGGCCGCCGAGCTGCCAGATGGCCGAGGCCGCGATGGCCAGCGTGATCGCCAGCACCAGCGCGAATGCCAGACCGAGGCGTGTGCCGATGCGTAATTGATTCATGGTGTTTCCGACGGCTTGTTTGGAGTGGACGGGAGTCACCGGCGTGCGTCGGGCTCCGTAGGATCGGTATCGGCCGCGCCGAGGGCCACTTCATGCGCCGGACACCAAGATGCGGGCGAACGTGAACGACGCCACGCCCCTAATTCACGCCTCCTTCGTATTTGAAGAAAACGCAATGCCGACGGTCCGCTGGCCCGGGAGAGTGGCTTGAGCAACATCAGGTTCGGCGAGCGGGATTCCATGATGTCGCCTGCAGCGCCGACGGCGTAACTTGCGCGGGTCCGAATCTGCGGAGGTCAGCGATGAGCCTGGAGACCGCCTTGTCCACCCGCAGCCTGGAGGCCGGCGCCGTGCTGGCGCAGGCCCAGCCCTGGCAGACCTTCCCGGTCACGCTCGACTCGGCCGCGGTGTCGGTGATGACCGACCTGACGCAGGTGAAGGCGGCCACCGTGCTGCCGGCCGCGACCTTGCGCCGCGCCGAGCAGGCGATGATCTATCTGGGGGTGCGCATGCTGTTCGTCGTGGGCGAGTGGCCGGCGATCGAAGGCCTGATCACCACCACCGACCTGCGCGGCGAACGCGCGCTGCGCCTGGTGCAGGAGCGTGGCCTGCGCTGGGACGAGATCACGGTCGAGGACGTGATGACACCGCGTTCGCGGCTGGATGCGATCGACCATGCTCGCTTGCAGGGCGCCCGCGTCGGCAATCTGGTCGCCACGCTCAAGCGCCTGGGGCGCAACCACCTGCTGGTGGTCGACGGTGGCGGCCCGGGTGTGCCGCCGCGGCTGCGGGGAATCGTCTCGCGCTCGCAGATCGAGCGCCAGCTGGGCCGCCCGGTCGACATCGTGCCGGTGGCCAACAGCTTCGCCGACCTGCCGCAGATGCTGGCCTGAGCCGGCTGCGGCAGCGAGCGTCAGCGCGCCGTGCTGACTTGCGGCGCCTTGCTCACGCGGACCTTGCCGCCGGTCGTGACGATGATCACCGGGTCGCCGGGCTGCAGGTTCTCGTTGCCCTTGGCCTGCACGATCGCGCGGCGTTCGCCGCTCTTGAGCTGGACCAGGATCTCCACCGCGTCCTCGCGAGTGCCCATGCGCTCGACGGCGTTGCCGACCACCGCGCCGGCCACGGCGCCGATCACGCCGACCGCAACGCTCTCGCGCCGCCCGCCGACGCTCGAGCCGGCGATGCCGCCGATGACGCCGCCGCTGACGCCGCCGATGCCGCTCTGCGAGCCTTCGACGACGACGGGACGGGTCGACAGCACGGTGGCGTCGATCACGGTGCTCATGCGCTGCGCGTCACCGGGACTGATGACGTCGGGGCTGGTGGTGGAACAGGCCGCCAGTGCCAGCACGGCGGCGGCGGCGATCAGGCGCTTCATCGGGGAACCCTCCTCATGACAGTGCAACGCGGCCGGTCGGGCCGCGTTGACACGCCGATGGTGCCGGAAAGCCGGGCCCGGGATGGCGCCCGGCACGGCCGGTGGCGGTAAAGATTCGTTGCGCCCGCTGGCGCGTCAGCCGTGCAGCCGGCTGCTGCGCGGCACCGACGCGAGCAGGAAGTCCATCTGGTCGACGACGATGCGCCGGCCGCGCAGGATCATGTCCTCGTGCAGGCTGGGCACGTAGGGCAGGTACAGCAGCGTCATGTGCGCTTCCTCGGGCAGGCGGTCGGCCTTGTGGCCGTTGCAGCCGCGGCAGGCGGTGATGCAGTTCATCCAGCTGTCCACCCCACCGCGCGAGACCGGCACGATGTGCTCGCGTGTCAGGTCGTCGAAGTCGAAGTGGCCGCCGCAGTAGGCGCAGATGCCGCGGTCGCGCACGAAGAGCTTGTGGTTGGTGATCGCCGGCGTGTGGCGCCAGGCGCGGCTGGGGATCGCGCCGCGCACCGCGATGATGGGGTGCACCTCGATGCGCGACTGCAGCCCGGTGGCGCGCTGGATGCCACCGCGCAGCACCTGGAAGGTCTTGCCCAGCGTCCAGGCGACGCCGTCGCTGGCATAGAGGATCGCGGCCTCGCGAGGCGTGATCCACGCCTGTGGCCGACCCGATACATCGAGTTGCAGCACATCCATGAACAGGCAGCGTAAACAAGATCCGTGCCTGCCGCAACCACGCTTTGATGACAGGCAGCGTGGAGGCCCGTTGCTCTAGGGACTTTCCCGAGGCAATGGCCCCAACAGCTGGCCGGCTCAAGCTCGAGTCGGCAAAATAGAACGATCGTTCGATTTTTTGCCTGCAAAAACTTGGCTTCCTCCACCACCTCCCGTCCGGCGTCCGTGAAGTCGCTGCAAAAGGGCCAGCAGACCCGCGCGGCGATCCTCGATGCGGCGCTGGGCCTGGCCTCGCACATGGGGCTGGAGGGGCTGTCGATCGGCACGCTGGCCGAGATGATGCAGATGAGCAAGTCGGGCGTCTTCGCCCACTTCGGCTCGCGCGAGGAGCTGCAGATCTCGGTCATCCGCGAGTACCACACGCGTTTCGAGGAAGAGGTCTTCTTCCCCTCGATGGCCGAGGCGCGCGGCCTGCCGCGGCTGCGGGCGCTGTTCGAGCGCTGGATCCGCCGCGTCTCGGTCGAGCTGGACTCGGGCTGCATCTACATCAGTGGCGCGGTCGAGTTCGACGACCGGCCCGGCCCGGTGCGCGACGCGCTCGTCTCGATGGTGCGCGCCTGGCACCTGGCGCTGCAGCGTGCGATCGCGATGGCCGTCGAGGAAGGCCATCTGCGCCCCGAAACCGACCCGTCGCAGCTGCTGTTCGAGATGCACGGGCTGATCCTCGCGCTGCACCACGATGCCCGGCTGTTGCGCAACACCGGGGTGCTGGACCGCGCACGGCGCGGCTTCGAGCGCCTCGTCGCCGACTGGCAGCCGCCGGCCGCAGCCCCCGATTCGCGGACCTGAACTCCGTCTCGTCCCTTTCCTCTCCAGGAGCGTTCCCATGTCCTACACCCCGCCGCTTCGCGACCTGCAGTTCGTCATGCACGAAGTGCTCGACGTCGCGTCCACCCTCAAGCAGCTGCCGCGGCACGCCGAGATCGACGCCGACACGATCAACGCCGTCATCGAGGAAGCCGGCAAGTTCGCCGCCGGGGTGGCCGCGCCGATCAACGCCAGCGGCGACGCCGAAGGCTGCACGCTGGACCCGGCCAGCCACGCGGTGCGCACGCCCAAGGGCTTCAAGCAGGCCTACGAGCAGTACGTCGAAGGCGGCTGGCCCAGCCTGAGCTGCGACCCGGCCTTCGGCGGCCAGGGCCTGCCGGTGCTGCTGAACCAGTGCCTGTACGAGATGCTGAACTCGGCCAACCAGGCCTGGACCATGTATCCCGGCCTGTCGCACGGCGCCTACGAGTGCCTCAGCGCGCACGGCACCGAGTGGCAGAAGAACACCTACCTGCCCAAGCTGACCAGCGGCGAGTGGACCGGCACGATGTGCCTGACCGAGCCGCACTGCGGCACCGACCTCGGCATGCTGCGCACCAAGGCCGAGCCGCTGCCCGACGGCACCTACAGCATCACCGGCCAGAAGATCTTCATCTCCGCCGGCGAGCACGACATCACGCCGAACATCGTGCACCTGGTGCTGGCGCGCCTGCCGGACGCGCCGGCCGGCAGCAAGGGCATCTCGCTGTTCGTCGTGCCCAAGTACAAGGTCGCGGCCGACGGCTCGATCGGCGAGCGCAACGGCATCTTCTGCACCGCCGTCGAGCACAAGATGGGCATCCACGGCAACGCCACCTGCCAGCTGTCGCTGGAAGGCGCCGTCGGCACGCTGGTCGGCGAGCCCCACCGCGGCCTGCAGGCGATGTTCGTGATGATGAACGCCGCCCGCCTGGGCGTCGGCTGCCAGGCCCTGGGCCTGACCGAGACCGCCTACCAGATGGCCGTGGCCTACGCCAAGGACCGCATCCAGATGAGGAGCCTCACCGGCCCGAAGGCGCCGGACAAGCCGGCCGACCCGATCATCGTGCACCCCGACGTGCGCAAGATGCTGCTGACGGCGCGCGCCTACGCCGAGGGCGGCCGCGCGCTGGCGCTGTACACCGCGCTGCTGCTGGACCGCGAGATCGCCTCCGACGACGAGGACGAACGCGCCGAGTGCGCCGACCTCGTGGCGCTGCTGACGCCGATCGTCAAGGCCTTCATGACCGACAACGCCTGGGTCGCCACCTCGCACTGCATGCAGGTCTTCGGCGGCAGCGGCTACATCCGCGGCACCGGCATCGAGCAGTTCGTGCGTGACGCGCGCATCAACATGATCTACGAAGGCACGAACACCGTGCAATCGCTGGACCTGCTGGGCCGCAAGGTGCTGGGCGACAACGGCAAGAAGCTGAAGAAGTTCGGCCGGATCGTCGCCGAGTTCATCGAGGAGGAAGGCGTCAACGAATCGATGCAGGAGTTCGTCAACCCGCTGGCCGACCTCGGCGACAAGGTCACCAAGCTGACGACCGAGCTCGGCATGAAGGCGATGCGCAACACCGATGAGGTGGGTGCCGCCGCGGTCGACTACCTGCGCGTCTGCGGCGACCTCGTGTTCGCCTACTTCTGGGCGCGCATGGCCAAGGTGGCGCTGGAGAAGCAGGGTTCCGGCGACCCGTTCTACACCGCCAAGCTGCACACCGCGCGTTTCTACTTCGCCAAGCTGCTGCCCGAGACCGCCGGCCTGATCCGCACGGCGCGTTCCGGTTCCGATGCGCTGATGGCGATGGACGAGTCGCTGTTCTGATCCCCGACGGGCCCGAACGGGCCCGCGACAACGAAGGAGACAAGCATGCACAAGCGCAACTGGATCGCCCTCGTCCTGGCCGCCGCCTCTTCGGTGGCGATGGCCCAGGCCACGCCGCAAGGCCTGTGGCGCACGATCGACGACGAGACCGGCAAGGAGAAGTCGCTGGTGCGCATCGTCGACGAGGCCGGCGTGCTCGGCGGGCGCATCGAGAAGCTGCTCGATCCGTCCAAGCAGGACGCCAGGTGCGACAAGTGCAGCGACGCCCGCAAGGGCCAGCCGGTGCTGGGCATGACCATCCTCGAGAACGTGCGCAAGAACGCCGACGAGCCCTATTGGGACGGCGGCACGATCCTCGACCCGAACAACGGCAAGAGCTACCGCGTGCGCCTGACGCCCAAGGACGGCGGCAAGACGCTCGAAGTGCGCGGCTTCATCGGCCCCTTCTATCGCAACCAGACCTGGCAGCGGGTCGAATGAATACCAACCAGGAGCATTCCGTGAATCGATTCCACGTCCGCAAGGTCGCCGTGCTCGGCGCCGGCGTGATGGGCGCGCAGATCGCCGCCCATCTGGTGAACGTCAACGTTCCCGTCGTCCTGTTCGATCTTCCCGCCAAGGAAGGCCCGAAGAACGGCGTCGTCACCAAGGCCGTCGACAGCCTGAAGAAGTTGAAGCCCGCGCCGCTGGGCGTGCCCGAGGACGGCGCGCGCATCGTGCAGGCCAACTACGAGGAACACCTGCACCTGCTCGCCGAGTGCGACCTCGTCATCGAGGCCATCGCCGAGCGCATGGACTGGAAGCTGGCGCTGTACGAGAAGATCGCCGGCTCGCTGGCGCCGCACGCCATCGTCGCCAGCAACACCTCGGGCCTGTCGATCACCAAGCTGGCCGAGGCGCTGCCGGAATCGATCCGCCCGCGCTTCTGCGGCATCCATTTCTTCAACCCGCCGCGCTACATGTATCTCGTCGAGCTGATCGCCACCCCGGCGACGCAGCCCGAGGTGCTGGACCAGCTCGAAGCCTTCGTCACCACCGCGGTCGGCAAGGGCGTCGTGCGCGCCAAGGACACGCCGAACTTCATCGCCAACCGCGTCGGCATCGCCGGCATGCTGGCGACGATCCACGAAGCGGAGAAGTTCGGGCTTTCGGTCGAGGTCGTCGACGACCTGACCGGCAAGAAGCTCGGCCGCGCCAGCTCGGGCACCTTCCGCACCGCGGACGTGGTCGGCCTGGACACGATGGCGCACGTCATCAAGACGCTGCAGGACAACCTCGCCGACGACCCTTTCTACCCCAGCTACGCGACGCCGCCGGTCCTCAAGGCGCTGATCGACAAGGGCGCGCTGGGGCAGAAGTCGGGCGCCGGCTTCTACCGCAAGGACGGCAAGACCATCCTGCGGCTGGACTTCGCCAGCGGCGAGTACGTGCCGTCCACCGGCAAGGCCGACGAGATCGTCGCGCGCATGCTGAAGAAGGCGCCGGCCGACCGGCTGAAGCTGCTGCGCGAGAGCAGCAACGCGCAGGCGCAGTTCCTGTGGGCCATCCTGCGCGACGCCTTCCACTACGCCGCGGTGCACCTGGAAGCGATCGCCGACAACGCGCGCGACGTCGACTTCGCGATGCGCTGGGGCTTTGGCATGCAGCAGGGCCCGTTCGAGCTCTGGCAGGCCGCCGGCTGGAAGCAGGTCGCCGAATGGGTCAAGGCCGACATCGAAGCCGGCAAGGCGCTGTCGGCCGCGCCGCTGCCGGCCTGGGCCTTCGAGGGCCCGGTCGCCGAGGCCGGCGGCGTGCACACCGCCGCCGGGTCGTGGAGCCCGTCGCGTCAGGCCTTCGTGCCGCGCAGCGCGCTGGCGGTCTATGGCCGTCAGCACTTCCCGGAGAACGTGCTCGGCTCGGGCGCCAAGGCCGCGCTCGAATCCGGCACCGAGGTCTTCCGCAATGAGGACGTGCGCGTCTGGACGCTCGACGGCGAGGTGCTGATCCTCAGCATCACCTGCAAGCTGCACCTGATCAGCCAGGCGGTGACCGAAGGCCTGGTGAAGGCCATCGAACTCGCCGAAGCCGGCTACAAGGCGCTGGTGATCTGGTCGCCCGACGACGTGTTCTCGGCCGGCGCCAACCTGGAGTCGATGCTGCCGGTGTTCATGAAGTCCGGCTCCAAGGGCATCGCGCCCGAGGTCAAGAAGCTGCAGGACGCGGTGCTGCGCATGCGCTACGCGCAGGTGCCGGTGGTCGCGGCGATGCGCGGCCTGGCGCTGGGCGGCGGCTGCGAGCTGTCGGTTTACGCCTCGCGCCGCGTCGCGGCGATGGAAACCTACGTCGGCCTGGTCGAGGTCGGCGTCGGCCTGCTGCCCGCGGGCGGCGGCCTGACCTACATCGCGCGCCGCGCCGCGCAGATGGCCGCGGCCGGCAACGCCAACGCCGACATCCTGAAGTTCCTGACCGACGGCTTCACCAACGCCGCGATGGCCAAGGTCGGCACCAGCGCCATCGAGTCGCGCAAGCTCGGCTACCTGATCGACGGCGACGTCATCGTGCCGAACAAGGACGAGCTGCTGTACGTCGCCACGGCCCAGGCCAAGGCGATGGCCGACAGCGGCTGGCGCGCGCCGGCCAAGGTGGCGTTCCCGGCGGCCGGCCGCAACGCGCTGGCGACGATCAAGGGCCAGCTCGCCAACATGCGCGACGGCGGCTTCATCAGCGCGCACGACTTCCACATCGCGACGCTGATCGCCGAGGTCTGCTGCGGCGGCGACGTCGACGCCGGCTCGATGGTCACCGAGGAGTACCTGATGACGATGGAGCGCGAGCGCTTCTGCTCGCTGCTGGACAACCCCAAGACCCAGGAACGGATCATGGGCATGCTGCAGACCGGCAAGCCCGTCAGGAACTGAAGGGTCCGCGGTGATGCCGGTGCGCGCCTCCTCTTCCTCCCTCTCCCGCTCGCGGGAGAGGGCCGGGGTGAGGGCGCGTGCGCTGCGGCAGAACTCGACCGACGCCGAGTGCCGGATCTGGTCGCAACTGCGTGACCGCCGCCTCGGCGGGTTCAAGTTCCTCCGCCAGCATCCGGTCGGTCCGTTCTACGCCGACTTCGCCTGCCTGGACGCCAGGCTCGTCGTCGAGATCGACGGTGGCCAGCACTTCGAGCCGGACGCCGTGGCGGCTGACGCCCGACGGACCGCGGCGCTGCAGCGAGCCGGCTTCGAGGTGCTGCGTTTCGACAACCGTCAGGTTTTGACGGAGACGGACGCGGTGCTGTCCGTGATCCTCGAGCGGCTGCACGCGAGGAGCCCTCACCCCAACCCTCTCCCGCAAGCGGGAGAGGGAGCAAATCAAGGCCCTCTGCCGCAAGCGGCAGAGGGGGCCCCACAAGATATGCCCGCGTCGGCGGGACAACGCAACACAAGGAGCTCGTCATGAGCAAGCAAGTGCAAGACGCCTACATCGTCGCCGCCACGCGCACCCCGATCGGCAAGTCCGGCCGTGGCTACTTCAAGAACACGCGGCCCGACGACCTGCTGGTCGCTGCGGTGCGCCACGCGCTGTCGCAGGTGCCGTCGTTGGACCCGAAGGCCATCGAGGACGCGGTCATCGGCTGCAGCTTCCCCGAAGGCGAGCAGGGCATGAACATGGCGCGTGCCGCGATGGTGCTCGCCGGGCTGCCGCACTCGGTGGGCGGCGTCACCGTCAACCGCTTCTGCGCCAGCGGCATCACCGCGCTGCAGATGGCCGCCGACCGCATCCGCGTCGGCGAGGCCGACGTGATGATTGCCGGCGGTGCCGAGAGCATGAGCCTGGTGCCGATGGGCGGCAACAAGCCCAGCTTCAACCCCGAGGTCTTCGCCAAGGACGAGAACATCGGCATCGCCTACGGCATGGGCCTGACGGCGGAGAAGGTCGCCCAGCAGTGGAAGGTCGGCCGCGAGGCCCAGGACGCGTTCGCGCTCGAGTCGCACCAGCGTGCGATCCGCGCGATGGACGCCGGCGAGTTCGCCGACGAGATGACCCCGGTCACGGTCTACGACCGCCAGCCCGATCTCGCCACCGGCCAGGTGATCACGAAGACGCGCACCGTCGCTTTGGACGAAGGCGCGCGCCGCGACACCTCGCTCGAAGGCCTGGCCAAGCTGAAGCCGGTGTTCGCCGCCAAGGGCAGCGTCACCGCCGGCAACAGCTCGCAGACCAGCGACGGCGCTGGCGCGCTGATCGTCTGCAGCGAGAAGGCGCTGAAGACCTTCGACCTGAAGCCGCTGGCGCGTTTCGTCAGCTTCGCGGTGCGCGGCGTGCCGCCGGAGATCATGGGCATCGGCCCGATCGAGGCCATCCCGGCGGCGCTGCGCGCGGCCGGCATCAGCCAGGACGAGCTGGACTGGATCGAGCTGAACGAAGCCTTCGCCGCCCAGTCGCTGGCGGTGATCGACTCGCTCAAGCTCGACCGCACCAAGGTCAACCCGATGGGCGGCGCGATCGCGCTCGGCCACCCGCTGGGCGCCACCGGCGCGATCCGCGCCGCCACCGTCGTGCACGCGCTGCGCCGCAAGCAGCTCAAGTACGGCATGGTGACGATGTGCATCGGCATGGGGCAGGGCGCCGCCGGTATCCTCGAACGTTGCTGATCGCCCCGGGTCGCGCCGCGGGCGGTGCGGCGCGACCACCAGACAGGAGACACGCATGAGAATCAAGACCGCCACGCTCGCGGGCGTCGCGACGATCGAGATCGCGCGCCCCGAGAAGAAGAACGCGCTGACGATCGCGATGTACGAGACGATGGCCGCGGCACTCGAAGCCGCGGTCGCGGACCCGGCCGTGCGCGCGGTGCTGATCACCGGCCAGCCCGGGATCTTCACCTCGGGCAACGACATCGAGGACTTCATGGCGCGGCCGCCGGCCGAAGGCCCCGAGGCGATGGACTCGCCGGTCTTCCGCTTCATGCGCGCGCTGCTGAACTGCGACAAGCCGGTTGTCGCCGCCGTCACCGGCGCGGCCATCGGCATCGGCACGACGATGCTGCTGCACTGCGACTTCGTCTACGTCAGCGACGAAGCCCGGTTGGCGATGCCGTTCACCAGCCTGGGGCTGGTGCCCGAGTTCGCGTCCAGCCTGCTGGTGCCGCAGCTGATGGGCCATGCGCGTGCGGCCGAGAAGCTGCTGCTGGGCGAAGCCTTCACGCCCGAGCAGGCGGTGGAGTGCGGCATCGCCAACGCCGTGCTGCCGGCTGGCGAAGTGGTCGCCCACGCGCGCCGGGTCGCCGAACGTTTCAACGCGCTGCCGCCGGGCGCCGTGCGCGAGAGCAAACAGCTGCTGCGCGGCCCGACGCGTGCCGCGGTGCTCGAGGCGATGCGCACCGAAGGCGAACGGTTCACGCGCCGGCTGCGCAGCCCCGAGGCGATGGAGGCTTTCCAGGCCTTCTTCCAGAAGCGCAAGCCCGACTTCAGCAAGTTCTGAACGTCTGAACGGGGGGCGGCGCCACGGCGCCCCCCTCGAACCGATTCCCGGTCTGGCACGCGCTTCGCATTGTGTGACCCGACCGAACCGGCGCCCGCGTGGCGCCCTGCCAGGAGTTTTAGCCCGCCGCGAATCCCCGCGTTGACCCCGTCCACCGTCCTTCGGAAGGAGCCGACCATGTCCCGTGCCGTGACGCTGATGCTGACCCCGCTGCTGCTGGCCCAGGCCGTGCACACCCGCCAGCGAATGCCCAAGCTGCCCGAGGCCGACGGGGAACGACACGGGAGCTGCGGCGAGGGGCCGCGTTTGCGGCTGCTGATCGCCGGCGATTCGTCGGCGGCCGGCGTCGGCGTGCTGCACCAGCGTGCGGCGCTGGCGCACCCGATGGCCGAAATGATCGCCGAGCGTGCCCAGGCGCGTGTCGACTGGCGTCTGGTCGCACGTTCGGGCCTGACGACGGCGCAGACGCTGCACCTGCTGCAGCGCGAAGACCTGCCGAGCTTCGACATCGCCGTCGTCGTCTCCGGCGTCAACGACATCGTCGACCGCGTGCCGATGCACCACGCGATCACCGCGCGTGAACGCCTCGCCGACTGGCTGCGTGGCGCGCTGCATGTGCGCCACGTCGCGTTCGCCGCGCTGCCGCCGGTGCACCAGTTCCCCGGCCTGCCGCAGCCGCTGCGCTGGTGCGCCGGCAGCGAGGCCGTGCGCCACGACCGTGCGCTGGACCGCTGGGCCGCGGCCTACCCGGGTGTGTCGCGGGTCGACATGGGCCTGCAGCTCGAGCCCCAGGTCATGGCCTCCGACGGTTTCCACCCCGGCGAAGCGGCGTACCGCTATTGCGCGGCCGCCATCGCCGAACACGTCGCCGGCCAGGTCTGGCCGGCCATCAGAAAGAAAGAGGAGACGACCGCATGAACCCAACCCGCAGCCTGCAGGGCCGCACGCTGTTCATCACCGGCGCCAGCCGGGGCATCGGCCTGGCGATCGCGCTGCGTGCGGCGCGAGACGGCGCCAACGTCGTGCTCGTCGCCAAGACGAGCGACCCGAACCCCAAGCTGCCCGGCACCGTGCACGAGGCCGCCGAGCAGGTGCGCGCCGCCGGCGGCCAGGCGCTGGCCGTGCCGACCGACATCCGCGACGACGCGGCCGTCGCCGCCGCGGTGGCCGCGGCCGTCGAGCGTTTCGGCGGCATCGACATCCTGGTCAACAACGCCAGCGCGATCAGCCTGACGCCGACCGCGGCGACGCCCATGAAGCGCTTCGACCTGATGTTCGGCGTCAACGTGCGCGGCACCTACGCCTGCACCCAGGCCTGTCTGCCGGCGCTGACCGCCAGCGCACGCGCCGGGCGCAACCCGCACGTGCTGAACATGAGCCCGCCGCTGTCGATGCGCGAGCACTGGTTCAAGGGCCACGTCGCCTACACGATGGCCAAGTACGGCATGAGCGAGTGCACGCTGGGCCACGCCGGCGAGTTCCGCCCGCTGGGCATCGCCGTCAACAGCCTGTGGCCGCGCACCGCGATCGCCACCGCGGCGCTGCAGATGATCCCGGGCGTCGACGTCAGGCTCTGCCGCAAGCCGGAGATCCTGGCCGACGCCGCCTGGTTCATCCTGACCAGCGATGCCAAGGCGACGACCGGCAACTTCTTCATCGACGACGAGCTGCTGGCCGCGAACGGCGTGACCGATCTCGACCCTTACGCCGTCGCCCCGGGGACAAAACAGTTCATCCCCGACTTCTTCATTGATTGAGCCCCCAAGCTCGCATTCGCTCGCTACCCCCCGAGGGGGCCGTCCGCCGACGCCCCGGCAAAGCCGGTCCGTGGCGGGAAGCTTGATGGCCGGCGACTTGGTGCCTGCTCTGGCTCGTTGACCGCTCAAAAGAACCGGCCGACGTTCAGCAGCGTCAGTACGCCCAGCAGCGCGAAGATCGCCGCGCTGATCGCGTGCACGACGCGCATCGGCACCAGGCGGCTGACGCGGTCGCCGAAGAAGACCGCCGGCACGTTGGCCAGCATCATGCCGAAGGTGGTGCCGGCGACCACCGCCCACAGATCGCTGAAACGGGCCGCCAGCGCGACGGTCGCGATCTGCGTCTTGTCGCCCATCTCGGCGAGGAAGAACGCGATCACCGTCGTGCCGAAGACGCCGAAGCGAGCCGTGCCGCCTTCGACCTCGTCGGCTTCGTCGGGGATCAGCATCCACACCGCCATCGCGAGGAAGCTGCCGCCGATCACCCAGCGCAGCAGGTCCGGCCCCATCCAGCGTGCGACGGTGTCGCCGACCACGCCGGCCAGGGCGTGGTTGACCAGCGTGGCGACGAGCACACCGAGGATGATGGGCACCGGGCGCTTGAAACGTGCGGCCAGCAGCATCGCCAGCAGCTGCGTCTTGTCGCCCATTTCGCCGAGCGCGACGAGGCCGGTGGAGATCAGGAAGGCTTCCAAGGGACGAATCCGAAACGGGCCGCAGACCAGGGCGTGACCACGCCGCGACCCGGCCCGATCCGGAGGCGGCGCAGTCAGCGGTCTTGCCAGGCTGGGAGCTGTCCGGACCATGGCCCCGAAGGACCAAGCGTGTTGGCGCGGACCCCTTGCCGCGAGGGCAGGGCGGCTACTCCCCGATGACGATGCGGGCGCGATTCTAGGCGCCCGGAGCTTAAGAGGACCCTAAGACGGCCTGGGCAGCATCCCGTTCCAAGGAGAGCTGCCATGAACCACCCGTCCCGATCCCGCCGATTCCGCCTGCCCTCGCGCGCCGTCGTCGCCACCACCACGGTCGCCGTCGTCGCCGTGCTGTCGGCCTGCCCGGCGCTGGCCGCGCCGCAGGACCTGCTGGCGCGCTACGCCGCCGAAGCCGGCCGCGCGCCCGACGCCGCGCGCGGCCAGCAGTGGTACGCGGCGCGCCACGCCAACGACTGGAGCTGCGCTTCCTGCCACGGCGAGCGCCCCACCGCCGAAGGCCGTCACGCCAGCACCCACCGCACGATCGCGCCGCTGGCGCCGGCGGCCAACGCCAAGCGCTTCAGCGACGAGGCCAAGGTCGAGAAGTGGTTCCGCCGCAACTGCAAGGACGTGCTCGAACGCGCCTGCACCCCGGCCGAGAAGGCCGACGTGCTGGCCTGGCTGCTGACGCTGAAGTGAGGCCTGCATGAAGCGACTCCTCTCCACCCGGGGCATCGCGCTGGCCACCGCCGCGCTGCTCGTCGCCGGCCTGGCCGGCGGTGCGGCGGCGTGGGCGCACCGCCACGGCGACGAAGAACACGAACGCCACGAGCGCCGAGAACACGGCGACCGCGACGGCCGCCGCGCCGCCGTTGCCGCGCTGCCGGCCTACGAGCAGGAATGCGGCGGCTCATGCCACGTCGCCTATCCGCCCGGCATGCTGCCGGCCGAGTCCTGGAAACGCGTGATGGCCGGCCTGGACCAGCACTACGGCAGCGACGCCTCGCTCGACGCCGCGACGCAGAAGACGATCGCCGCCTGGCTGGACACCCACGCCAGCCGCCGCACGCGCAGCACCCCGCCCGAGGACCGCATCACGCGCAGCGCCTGGTTCGAGCGCAAGCACGACGAGCTGCGGGCCTCGGTCTGGCAGCGCAAGGCCGTCGGCAGCCCCGCCAACTGCGCCGCCTGCCACCCGCGCGCCGAACAGGGCGACTTCGAGGAACACGACGTGAAGATCCCGAAATGAACGCTTCCAACGACCGCCAGCGCCGCCTGGTCTGGGACCTGCCGGTGCGCCTGTTCCACGGGCTCATCGTCGTCTGCTTCGCCGGTGCCTGGCTGACGTCCGAAAGCGAGCGCCAGGCGCTGCTGCATGAGACGCTGGGCTACACGCTCGCCGGGCTGATCGTCTGGCGCCTGGTCTGGGGCCTGGTCGGCACGCGCCACGCGCGTTTCGGCGACTTCGTCACCGGGCCGGGCGCGGTGCTGCGCTACCTGAAGAACGTCGCCCGGCGCACGCCCGAGCACCACGTCGGCCACAACCCGGCCAGCGCGCTGGCGATCGTCGTGCTGCTGGTGCTGGGCCTGGTGCTCGGCGCCAGCGGCTGGGCGCTGCAGCAGGACCTCGGCGGCGAATGGGTCGAGGAGCTGCACGAGCTGGCGGCCAACGTCTTCCTGCTGACCGCCATCGCCCACGTCGTCGGCGTGCTGCTGGCCAGCCGCATGACCGGCGAGAACCTGCCGCGCAGCATGGTCGACGGCCTGAAGATCGCGCCGCCGGAGCAGGCCATCCGCTCGTCGTGGCGCAGCGTCGCGGCGCTGATCCTGGCCGCGGTGCTGGGCTTCTGGGTGCTGCAGTGGCGCGACGCCGCCGCCCCAGGCGCCGACGCCGCGCCGGCAAGCGCCGGCCCGATCGCTCGCGGCGACGACGACGAGGACTAGCATCCACACCATGCGCATCCTGCTCGTCGAAGACGATCCGCTGCTCGGCGACGGCCTGCGCGCCGGGCTCACGCAAGCCGGCTTCCAGGTCGACTGGGTGCGCGACGGCGAGGCCGCGTCGCGCGAGCTGCGCTCGGCGGTGCACGCCGCCGCGGTGCTCGACCTGGGCCTGCCGCGCAAGGACGGCCTGGAGGTGCTGGCCGAGACCCGCCGTGCCGGCGTGCGCCTGCCGGTGCTGGTGCTGACCGCGCGCGACGCGGTCAGCGACCGCGTGCTCGGCCTGGACGGCGGCGCCGACGACTACGTCGTCAAGCCGGTGGACCTGGACGAACTCGCCGCCCGGCTGCGCGCGCTGATCCGCCGCGCCCACGGCCAGACGCAGGACCTGCTGGCCGCCGGCGAGGTCGTGCTCGACCCGGCGGCGCGCACCGTCACGCGTGCCGGCGAGCCGGTGGTGCTGTCGCAGCGCGAGTTCGACCTGCTGCACGCGCTGATGCTCAATGCCGGGCGCGTGCTGACGCGCGAGCAGCTCGAGCAGCACCTGTACCGCTGGGGCCGCGAGGTCGAGAGCAACGCCGTCGAGGTGCACGTGCACCACCTGCGGCGCAAGCTCGGCGCCGAGCTCGTGCAGACCGTGCGCGGCGTCGGCTACCTGCTGCCCGGCTGATGAAGCGCCTCGTGCCGCGTTCGCTGCAGGGCCGGCTGCTGCTGCTGGTGCTGGGCCTGGTGATCGTGCTCTGGCTGGCGACGCTGGCCATCAGCTTCCGCGACACGCGCCGCGAGCTGAGCGAGCTGCTTGACGCCCACCTCGCGCAGGCCGCGACGCTGCTCGTCGCCCAGCAGGTGCGCACGATCGAGGACGCGGACGACGACGATGACGACGACGACGACCGCGAGCGCGCCCGCGAGGAGCGCCGGCGCGAGGCGCGTGATGCCGAACACGCGGCGCGCCACGCCGCCAAGCGCGAGGCCCGGCGCCAGCGCCACGACCACGACGACGACGACCGCTTCGCCATCGCCGCGCTGCGCCACTACTCGCCGCGCGTGGCCTTCCAGGTCTGGCACGAAGGTCGGCTGGTGCAGCGCTCGGCCAATGCACCCGAGACCCGGCTCGACGGCCTGGGCCCGGGCGGGCGGCCGCTGCGCGACGAGCGCGACGGCTTCGGCCTGGTGCGCATCGACGGCCAGCTGTGGCGGCTGTTCAGCGCCCGCGGCGCCGAGCGCGACGTGCAGGTCTTCGTCGTCGAGCACCTGGACTCGCGCCGCTCGATCCTCGGCGCGCTGCTGTGGGGCACGCTGTGGCCGCTGGCGCTGGGCCTGCCGCTGCTCGGGCTGGGCGTCTGGTGGGCGGTGCGCGCCGGCACCGCGCCGCTGCGCCGGCTGGGCGCGACGCTGGCCGATCGCGAGCCCCAGGCGCTGGAGCCGGTCGAGGTGGCCGACGCGCCGAGCGAGATGCGGCCGATGATCGACGAGCTCAACGGCCTGTTCGAGCGCATCGCACGCATGCTCGAGACCGAGCGCCGCTTCACCGCCGACGCCGCGCACGAGCTGCGCACGCCGATCGCGGCGATCCGCACCCAGGCCCAGGTGGCGCTGGGCGAAGCCGACGGCGAACGCCGCCGCCACGCGCTGCAGGCCACGATCGAAGGCTGCGACCGCGCCGTGCGCCTGGTCGAGCAGCTGCTGACGCTGGCGCGGCTGGACGCCGGGGCCCAGGCGCCGGCCACCGCGCCGGTGGCGCTGGCCGTGGTCGCGCGCCGCGTCGCGGCGGCGCTGGCGCCGCAGGCGCTGGCGCGCCGCCAGCAGCTCGAGCTGGAGGCCGACGACGAGCTGCGTGTCGACGGCGTCGAGGCGCTCTTGTCGGTGCTGATCCGCAACCTGGTCGAGAACGCGCTGCGCTACAGCCCGGCCGGCGCGACGGTGCGCGCCACGCTCGCGCGCCACGGCAGCACCGTCGTGCTGACCGTCGAGGACAGCGGCCCGGGCATGGCCGAGGCCGACATCGTGCGCCTGGGCGAACGGTTCTTCCGCGTGCTCGGCCAGGACGCCAGCGGCAGCGGCCTGGGCTGGTCCATCGTGCGGCGCATCGTCGCGCTGCACCACGCGCAGTGCGAGGTCACGCGCTCGGCGGCGCTCGGCGGGCTGGCGGTGAGGGTGGTGCTGCCGGCGTGATGGCGTCCCCGGCGGCCGCCAGGCGGCCGGGGGCTCCCGTGTCAGCGGGGGATCTGGCGAGGTTTGCCGTCGTCGGTGATCGCGACGTAGGTCAGGTTGGCCTCGGTCACCTTGACGATCTGCGGGTCGGCCGGGTTGCGTTCGGCCCAGACCTGCACGTGCACGGTGACCGAGGTGTTGCCGATGCGTTCGACGTGGGCGTAGAAGCTCAGCAGGTCGCCGATCGACACCGGCTGCTTGAAGACGAACTGGTTCACGGCCACCGTCGCGATGCGGCCGCGTGCCACGCGCGCCGGCAGCACGGCGCCGGCGAGATCCACCTGCGCCATGATCCAGCCGCCGAAGACGTCGCCGTTGGCGTTGGCGTCGGCGGGCATCGGCATCACGCGCAGCACCAGTTCGGCACCGTCGGGCAGCGTGGCCGGGGGCATGTGCGGGACGGCCGGGGCTGCAGGGGCGTTCATACGGGACGGGCTCCAGGAAAGTCGACGGCCGGCATTGTGGCCTGCCGCGCCGTCGCCAGCGCCGCCGCGGCCGCACGGTGACAATGCCGGCCCATGCGTTCCGCCTCCCGTTCCCTGCGTGTCCCTCCGGCGCCCGCGTCCGAACCGGGCGCGCCGCGCTCGGACTGGAAGACGCTCTCGCGCCTGCTGCCCTTCCTCTGGGTCTACCGCTGGCGGGTGTCGATCGCGCTGGCCTGCCTGGTCGCGGCCAAGGTCGCCAACGTCGGCGTGCCGGTGCTGCTCAAGGAGCTGGTCGACGCGATGTCGATCAAGCCCGGCGACACGATGGCGCTGCTCGTCGTGCCGGTGGGGCTGATCGTCGCCTACGGCGCGCTGCGCCTGTCGACCTCGGTGTTCACCGAGCTGCGCGAGCTGATCTTCGCGCGGGCCACCGAAGGCGCCTCGCGCAGCATCTCGCTGAAGGTGTTCCGCCACCTGCACGCGCTGTCGATGCGTTTCCACCTGGAACGCCAGACCGGCGGCATGACCCGCGACATCGAGCGCGGCACGCGTGCGGTGCAGGCGCTGATCTCGTACTCGCTCTACAGCATCCTGCCGACGCTGATCGAGGTCGGCCTGGTGCTCGGGCTGCTGGCGCTCAAGTTCGACGCCTGGTTCGCCTGGATCACCGCCGGCGCGCTGCTGTTCTACATCGTCTTCACGATCGTCGTCACCGAGTGGCGCACCCAGTTCCGGCGCCAGATGAACGAGCTGGACTCGAGCGCGCACTCGCGTGCGATCGACGCGCTGCTGAACTACGAGACCGTCAAGTACTTCAACAACGAGGACTTCGAGGCCCGGCGCTACGACGAGAGCCTGGAGCGGCTGCAGCGCGCCAAGATCAAGAGCCAGGGCACGCTGAGCCTGCTCAACACCGGGCAGCAGCTGATCATCGCCGCGGCGCTGGTGGGCATCCTGTGGCGCGCCACCGTCGGCGTCGCCGAGGGCCGGCTGACGCTGGGCGACCTGGTGATGATCAACGCCTTCATGATCCAGCTGTACATCCCGCTGAACTTCCTCGGCGTGATCTACCGCGAGATCAAGCAGGCGCTGACCGACCTGGACAAGATGTTCAACCTGCTCGAGCGCGAGCGCGAGGTCGCCGACGCACCCGGTGCCGCCGAGCTGAAGGTCGCCACCGGCACGGTGCGCTTCGAGGGCGTGGACTTCGCCTACGACCCGGCGCGGCCCATCCTGCACGGCGTCAGCTTCGAGATCCCGGCCGGGCGCACGGTGGCCGTGGTCGGTGCCTCGGGCGCCGGCAAGTCGACGCTGGCGCGGCTGCTCTACCGCTTCTACGACGTCACCGGCGGGCGCATCACGGTCGACGGCCAGGACATCCGCGCCGTCACCCAGCAGAGCCTGCGCCGCGCGATCGGCATCGTCCCGCAGGACACGGTGCTGTTCAACGACACCGTCGAGTTCAACATTGCCTACGGCCGCCCCGGCGCCACGCGTGCGGAGGTCGAGGCGGCGGCGAAGTCGGCGCACATCCACGACTTCATCGCCGCCACGCCCCAGGGCTACGAGACGATGGTCGGCGAACGCGGGCTGAAGCTCTCCGGCGGCGAGAAGCAGCGCGTGGCGATCGCGCGCACGCTGCTGAAGAACCCGCCGATCCTGATCTTCGACGAGGCGACCTCGGCGCTGGACTCGGCCAACGAACGCGCGATCCAGGCCGAGCTGAAGAGCGCGGCGCAGGGCAAGACCGCGCTGGTCATCGCCCACCGGCTGTCGACGGTGGTCGACGCGCACGAGATCGTCGTGCTCGACCACGGCCGCGTCGTCGAGCGCGGGGCCCACGCCGAGCTGCTGGCGCGCGACGGCCGCTACGCCGAGATGTGGCGGCTGCAGCAGGCCGCGCGCGACGACGCCGAAGCACCGGCCGGCGCCTGACGCCGCACTGCATACACTGGCCCGATGGAAACCAAGTGGCTCGAGGACTTCGTGAGCCTCGCCGAGACCCGCAGCTTCTCGCGTTCGGCGCAGCTGCGCCACGTCACGCAGCCGGCGTTCTCGCGCCGCATCCAGGCGCTGGAGGCCTGGGCCGGCATCGACCTCGTCGACCGTTCGTCGTACCCGACACGGCTCACGCCCGCCGGCGAGACCTTCCACGCCCAGTCGCTGGAGATCCTGGGCTCGCTGGCCTCGGCGCGCAACATGATGCGGTCGTACCAGGCCGCGGGCCTGGACATGATCGAGTTCGCGGCGCCGCACACGCTGGCCTTCACCTTCTTCCCGCACTGGCTGATGGACCTGCGCCAGCGCTTCGGCAACATCAAGAGCCGGCTCACCGGCCTGAACGTGCACGACGCGGTGCTGCGCCTGACCGAAGGCGGCTGCGACCTGCTGATCGCCTACCACCACCCGTCGCAGCCGCTGCAGCTGTCCACCGACCGCTACGAGATGCTGAGCCTGGGCACCGAGACGCTGGCCGCCTACGCCAAGCCCGACGCCGACGGCCAGCCGCTGTTCCGCCTGCCCGGCCACGAGCGCGTGCCCTGGCTCAACTACGCCTCGGGGGCCTACATGGCGCGCCTCGTCGAGCTGATCCTGAAGCAGGCGCCGGTGCCGGCGCAGCTCGAGCCGATCTACGTCACCGACATGGCCGAGGGCCTGAAGGCGATGGCGCTCGAAGGCCACGGCCTGGCCTTCCTGCCGGCGAGTTCGGTGCGCAAGGAACTCGAGGCGCGGCGCCTGGTGGCGGCCGCGCCGCCGGGGGCCTTCGAGCTGACGATGGACGTGCGCATCTACCGCGAGCGGCCCGAGTTCGTGCGCCATCCGAAACCCGGCGTGCAGGCGCTGTGGGACTTCCTGCGGCGTGGCTGACGCATCACGATCGAGCCCTCGATGGCCCGTTTCCTGCATTCCCAGGGGGCGGGCGCTTCGGCGCCCGTTTGTCATCCCTAAAATGAGCAGTTCCGCCTTTCCCCTGCTTCCCACTGCGAAGGAGAGTTCATGAAGAAGACGTTGCTGGCTGCAGCCACGCTGCTGGCCGTCGGTGCAGTCCAGGCCGATACGCTGTCCAAGATCAAGGAGACCGGCACGGTCACGATGGGCGTGCGCGAGTCCTCCGGGCTGTCGTACACGCTGGGCGACGGCAAGTTCGTCGGCTATCACATCGACGTGTGCCAGAAGGTTCTCTCGGACGTCCGCAAGAAGCTGGGCCTGTCCAGCCTGACGATCAAGTACCAGCCGGTCACCTCGCAGAACCGCATCCCGCTGGTGCAGAACGGCACCGTCGACATCGAGTGCGGCTCGACGACGAACAACGTCGCGCGCCAGAAGGACGTGGCCTTCGCCGTCACGACCTACGTCGAGGAGGTGCGCATCGCCGTCAAGGCCGACTCGGGCATCAGCACGATCGGCCAGCTGACCGGCAAGACCGTCGCCACGACCACCGGCACGACCTCGGTGCAGACGCTGCGCAAGCACGAGCGCGCCAACGGCGTCGACTTCAAGGAGGTCTACGGCAAGGACCACGCCGACAGCTTCCTGCTGCTCGAGTCGGGCCGCGCCGACGCCTTCGTGATGGACGGCTCGATCCTGGCCAAGAACATCGCCACTTCGAAGAACCCGGCCGGCTTCAAGATCGTCGGCGAGGTGCTGTCGGTCGAGCCGATCGCGATCATGCTGCGCAAGGACGACCCGGCCTTCAAGGCCGCCGTCGACGAGAGCATCAAGGCGCAGATCAAGAGCGGCGAACTGGCCAAGACCTACGACAAGTGGTTCCTGCAGCCGATCCCGCCGACCAACGCCAAGATCGGCATGCCGCTCAACGACGCCACCAAGGCCGCGTGGGCGACCCCCAACGACAAGCCGATGGAAGAGTACGCGAAGCGCTGAACGCGCTGAGCGCCGGGCCCGCTCCCGTCTCGGGGCGGGCCCTCGTTTCGTCTTCGAGGAGAGCGCGTGACCTGGGACTGGCAGATCTTCTGCACCGAGACCGTCACCGGCGAAGTGCTGCCCGGCTGCTTCGGCCGCGGCGGCGACATCACCTACCTGAACTGGCTCATGTCGGCCTGGGGCTGGACGCTGTCGGTGTCGGCGCTGGCGCTGGTGGTGGCGCTGGTCTTCGGCTCGCTGATGGGCATCCTGCGCACGACGCCCGACCGTCGGCTCGTGTGGTTCGGCAACGCCTGGACCGAGCTGTTCCGCAACATTCCGCTGCTGGTGCAGATCTTCCTCTGGTACCACGTGCTGCCGTCGCTGTTCAAGCCGCTGCAGGCCTTCCCGAGCTTCGTGCTGGTGGTCTTCGCGCTCGGTTTCTTCACCTCGGCGCGTATTTCCGAGCAGGTGAGGGCGGGCATCCAGAGCCTGCCGCGCGGCCAGCGCTACGCGGGCCTCGCGATGGGGCTGACGCTGCCGCAGACCTACCGCTACGTGCTGCTGCCGATGGCCTTCCGGATCATCGTGCCGCCGCTGACCAGCGAGGCGATGAACATCATCAAGAACTCGTCGGTGGCCTTCGCGGTCAGCATCGCCGAGCTGACGATGTTCGCGCTGCAGGCCGGCGAGGAGACCTCGCGCAACATCGAGATGTACCTCGCGGTGACGGTGCTGTACTTTTTCTCGGCGTTCGCGATCAACCGCGTGGCGCTGTTCATCGAGAACCGTGTCCGCGTGCCGGGCATGATCGGCGGGAAGTGAAGCGATGAATCTCGACTTCAGCTTCTTCAGTGCCGACGTCATCTCGGGCTTCATCGTCAAGGGGCTGCTGTTCTCGCTGCAGCTGACGGTGGTGGCGATGATCGGCGGCATCGTGCTGGGCACGCTGCTGGCGCTGATGCGCCTGTCGGGCAAGCCCTGGCTGGTGACGCCGGCGGCGGCCTACGTCAACACCATGCGCAGCATCCCGCTGGTCATGGTGATCCTGTGGTTCTTCCTGCTGATCCCGCTGCTGCTGGGCCGGCCGATGGGCGCCGAGCTCTCGGCCTTCGTGACCTTCACGCTGTTCGAGGCCGCGTACTACTCGGAGATCATGCGCGCGGGCATCCAGAGCGTGCCCAAGGGCCAGGTCTACGCCGGCTACGCGATGGGCATGAGCTATCGCCAGACGATGCAGCTCGTGGTGCTGCCGCAGGCCTTCCGCAACATGCTGCCGGTGCTGCTGACGCAGACCATCATCCTCTTCCAGGACACCTCGCTGGTCTACGCGATCGGCGCCTACGACCTGCTCAAGGGCTTCGAGATCGCCGGCAAGAACTTCAACCGGCCGGTCGAGACCTATCTCGTCGCCGCCGTCGTCTACTTCGTGATCTGCTTCGGCCTGTCGATGCTCGTGCGGCGGCTGCAGGCGCGGATCGCCATCATCCGCTGAGGATCTCCCGAATGATTCAGATCGATAACGTCAGCAAGTGGTACGGCAGCTTCCAGGTGCTGACCGACTGCACCACGGCCATCAAGAAGGGCGAGGTCGTCGTCGTCTGCGGGCCGTCGGGCTCGGGCAAGAGCACGCTGATCAAGACCGTCAACGCGCTCGAGCCCTTCCAGAAGGGCGACATCGTCGTCGACGGCATCAGCCTGAGCGACCCCAAGACCAACCTGCCCAAGCTGCGTGCACGCGTGGGCATGGTGTTCCAGCACTTCGAGCTCTTCCCGCACCTGTCGGTGACCGAGAACCTGACGCTGGCGCAGATCAAGGTGCTCGGCCGCTCGGTCGACGAAGCCAAGGCGCGTGGGCTGAAGATGCTCGAGCGGGTCGGGCTGACGGTGCACAAGGACAAGTACCCCGGCCAGCTGTCCGGCGGCCAGCAGCAGCGTGTGGCGATCGCGCGCGCGCTGTCGATGGACCCGATCGTGATGCTCTTCGACGAGCCGACCTCGGCGCTCGACCCGGAAATGGTCGGCGAGGTGCTCGACGTCATGGTGCAGCTGGCCAACGAGGGCATGACGATGATGTGCGTGACCCACGAGATGGGCTTCGCCAAGAAGGTCAGCCACCGCGTGATCTTCATGGACCACGGCAAGATCGTGGAGGACTGCACGAAGGCCGACTTCTTCGGCGACCCCGACGCACGTTCTGCGCGCGCCAAGGACTTCCTATCGAAGATCCTCTCGCACTGAGCCGGGACGTGCAGGGCCGCAAGGCCGTGCGCGCCAGGCTCAGGCCCGAGCGCGATTTCACGCGCGAGGGCTGAGCCGGGACATGCAAGGCCGGAAGGCCGTGCACGCCAGGCTCAGGCCCGAGCGCGATTTCACGCGCGAGGGCTGAGCCGCCACGGCACGCCGGCGGCCGCCGTCCGCGGCGTGCCCTCCTGACCCTTCCCGCCCGGGTGCGCGGGCCCCCGTCACATGACGCTGCACCCGCCGACCATCCTCGTCCTGCTGCTGCTGGGCTACGCCATGCTGGGCCTGCAGCTGGCGATGGTGCGCCGTCGGCTGCTCGAGGAGCAGGCGCTGCGGCGCTGGAGCTGGGGCAACACGCTGCTGCTGCTCGGGCACCTGATGCTGCTCGCTCGCATCGTGGTGCCGCTGCCGGTCTCGGTGATCGCCGGCAACGGCCTGATCCTGCTCGGCGAGTGCGCCTACGTCGCGGCGCTGCAGCAGTTCATCGACGACCGGCCGCTGCCGCGCGGGGTGCGCTGGGTGTGCGCCTTCTGCGTCGCCGCGATGCTGCCGATGGCTCTGTTCGACACGCCCACGCGCGTGTTCATCGCCTCGGTCCTGACGCCGCTGCCGGCGCTGTGGGGCGCCTGGCTGGTCTGGCGTGCGCGCCACCGCGTCGAGCGCTCGTTGTGGCCGGTCGGCGCCGGCCTGGCGATGATCGCGCTCGCGCTGCTGGCGCGCGGCGTGCACGCGGCGCTGCATCCGGCCTACTACGTCGACCTGACGCTGCCGAACACCGTGCAGTCGCTGATGTTGCTGACGAGTTTCATCGCACTGCTCGGCTCGGGCTTCGGCTTCGTGCTCGCCTGCACCGAACGCGCCACGCGTTCGCTCGAGCGCCTGGCGTCGCACGACCACCTCACCGGGGCGCTGAACCGCCAGCCCGCCGAACTGCTGCTGGCCAACGCGTTGCAGCGGGCGCGCCGCGAGCGCACGACCGTTGCCTACGTGCTGCTGGACCTGGACCGCTTCAAGTCGGTCAACGACCGCCACGGCCACGTCTTCGGCGACGAGGTGCTGCGCCGTTTCGCGCACACCGTCGCCGCACGCCTGCGGTCGTCCGACGTGTTCTCGCGTTGCGGCGGCGAGGAGTTCGCGCTCGTGCTGCCCGACAGCGACGCCGCCGGTGCGCTGGGTGTGCTCGACGAGCTGCGCCGGGCCTGCAGGGCGATGGGGCTGGTGACCGACGACGGCAGTCCCTTCGCCGTCACGTTCTCGGCCGGGATCTCGCTCAGCCCCTGCGGACGTGTCGGTGCCGACGCGCTGTACCGCGAGGCCGACCGCGCGCTCTACGAGGCCAAACACGGCGGCCGCGACCGCGCGGTGCTCGCGCAGCCCGTGCTGCAGACCTGAGCCGCCGCGCCCGGCCTCGAGAGCGGCCGGGCCGTGCGGCAGTCCACGCGGCGCGGCGCGCCCATCGAAGGCGGTTTGCGCTCGGCGAAGGTGTTTCTGGCGATTTCTGGGATCCTGTCGAACTTGTGACATCCGTCCCCCCGGCAGCTGATGCCGCGTGGTGTCGGCCCGGCCCGTGGATGCGGGTGCCGCGATGACCCTGCACGAGCCGACCATCTTCGTCCTGCTGCTGATCGGCTACGCCATGCTCGGCCTGCTGCTGGTGACGGCCGGCCGCCGCCTGGTGTCCGGCGAGTCGCTGCGCCGCTGGGGCTGGGGCAACGGCCTGATGCTGGCCGGCTACCTGTTCCTGCTGGTGGACGTGGCCGCGCCGTGGCCGGGCTGGATTGCCGCCAGCAACGCGCTCATCGTCTACGGCGAGTTCGTCTTCGTCACCGCGCTGCAGCGTTTCATCGACGAGCGCCTGCCGTCCGGGCCGCTGCGCTGGGGAGGTGTCGCCGCAGCGCTGTCGATGCTGCCGCTGATGCTGCTGCCCACGCCCACGAGGATGCCGATCCAGTCGCTGATCGCCGCGCTGCCGCTGCTCTGGGCGGGCTGGCTGGTCTGGCGCAGCCGCGCCCGGGCCGAACGTGCGCTGCGCCCGGTGGGCCTGATGCTGGTGCTTGTCGCCGTGGCGCTGCTGATCCGTACCGTGCACGCGCTGCTGCAGCCCGCGGCCTACGTCGACCTGTCGCAGCCCAACCCGGTGCAGACCCTGCTCGCGCTGGCCGCCTACGCGGCGCTGCTGGGCTCGGGTTTCGGCTTCGTGCTCGCCTGCACCGAGCGCGCGACACGCTCGCTCGAGCGGCAGGCATCGCACGACGGCCTGACCGGCGCGCTGAACCGGCAGGCCGGCGGGCCGCTGCTGCAGCGCACGCTGCTGCGCGCGCGGCGCGAGCGTCAAGGCGTCGCCTACGTGCTGCTCGACCTGGACCGCTTCAAGCAGGTCAACGACGAACACGGCCACGCCTTCGGCGACGAGGTGCTGCGCCGCTTCGCCCGGACGGTGCGTACGCGCATGCGGGCGTCCGACCTGTTCGTGCGCCTGGGCGGCGAGGAGTTCGCGCTGGTGCTGCCCGACAGCGACGCCGCCGGGGCGCTGGTCGTGCTGGAGCATCTGCGCCGCGACTGTCTGGAGATGGGCCTGTGCACCGAGTCCGGCTGCGCCTGCCGGGTCAGCTTCTCGGCCGGCATCGCGCTCAGTCCGCAGGGCCGGGTCGACGGCGACGCGCTCTACCGTGCGGCCGACACCGCGCTGTATCGCGCCAAGCGGGCCGGCCGCGACCAGGTCGCCCTCGCAGGGGCCGATGAGACAATTCATCCATGAGCGATGCGCCGACCACCCTGACGATCACCCGCCCCGACGACTGGCACCTGCACCTGCGCGACGGCGTGGCGCTGGCGGCCGTGCTGCCGTACACGGCGCGCGAGTTCGCGCGGGCGATCGTCATGCCCAACCTGCGCCCGCCGGTGACCACCGCGGCGCTGGCCACGGCCTACCGCGAGCGCATCCTCGCCGCGCGGCCCGAGGGCTGCGCCTTCGAGCCGCTGATGACGCTGTACCTGACCGACAACACGCCGCCCGACGAGATCGTGCGCGCCAAGGCGGCCGGCGTCGTCGCGCTCAAGCTCTACCCGGCCGGGGCGACGACCAACAGCGACGCCGGCGTCACCGACCTGCGCCGCTGCTACCCGACGCTGGAGGCCATGCAGCGTGCCGGCCTGCCGCTGCTGGTGCACGGCGAGGTCACCGACCCCGAGGTCGACGTCTTCGACCGCGAGGCGGTGTTCATCGAGCGCGTGATGCGCCCGCTGCGCGCCGACTTCCCCGCGCTGAAGGTCGTCTTCGAGCACATCACGACGAAGGAGGCGGCCGACTACGTGGCCGCCGCCGACGAGTTCACCGCCGCGACCGTCACCGCCCATCACCTGCTGTACGACCGCAACGCGCTGTTCGTCGGCGGCCTGCGTCCGCACTACTACTGTCTGCCGGTGCTCAAGCGCGCCATGCACCGCCACGCGCTGCTGGCCGCGGTGGCCTCGGGCAGCCGCAAGTTCTTCCTCGGCACCGACAGCGCGCCGCACGCCGCGGCGCTGAAGGAGCAGTCGGTCTGCGGCGCCGGCTGCTTCACCGCGCCGGCGGCGCTGGCGCTGTACGCCGAGGCCTTCGAGCTGGCCGGCGCGCTGGACAGGCTCGAAGCCTTCGCCGCCTTCAACGGCCCCGACTTCTACGGCCTGCCGCGCAACACCGGTACCGTGACGCTGCGCCGCGAGCCTTTCGCGCTGCCCGAGGCGCTGCCCTTCGGCGACGCCTCCATCAAGCCGCTGCGTGCCGGCGAAACCCTGCCCTGGAGCCTGCAATGAACGCTGGCGTGATGCTGCTGATCGACGCCGACAACGTCTCGCTGGACGTGATGGAACAGGCCGTCGAGCTGATGATCGAACGCCACGGCGCGCTGCACGTGCGCCGTGCCTACTGCACCGCCGAGAGCGCGCTCAAGCATCAGTCGGCGTTCAAGCGCCTGGGCATCAAGCCGATGGTCAACCTGGCCGCCGGCAAGAACTCCACCGACATCGCGATGGCCGTCGACGCCATCGACCTGGTGCTCGCGCTGCGGCCGGCGGTCGTCGCGATCGCCTCGTCGGACTCCGACTTCGCGCCGCTGGTGCAGCGCTTGCGCGAGAAGGGCTGCCGCGTCGTCGGCATCGGCCAGGACGGCAAGACCGGCGACGAGACGATCTCGGTCTACGACGAGTTCACCGTGCTGTCGCACCGCCGCGGCGGCGTGGCCACGACGCCTTCGCGCGCGCGCGGCGGCCGGGCCTCCGCCGGCGCCCCCGCCCGCGGTGCCGCCCGCACGGCAGCCCGCGGCAGCTCGCGCCGCGAGCCGCCGGCCCCGCCTCGCCCTGCGCCGACTGCGCTGGCCGCACCTGCTCCGCTGGCCGAGCCCACCCCGGCCGGGGAGGCCGTGGTGGCGGTGGCCGAGGCCGCGCCCGCCGTCGAGGTGCCGACGCCCGAACGGGCGCCACGGCGGCGCCGCGGGCGCCGCGACGCCGCGGTACCGGCCGAGACCGCGCCCGCCGCCGCGGCAGACGCTCCCGAGGCGCCGGCAGCCGAGCCCGTGCCTCTGCCCGAGCCGGTGCCCGCACCGGCCGAGCCGGCGTCGCCGCCGGCCACCGAGCCTGCGGCCGAGGCCGCTGCCGCCGAGGCGCCGGCCCCGCGCCGCGCGCCGCGCCGGCGCAAGGCCGCAGAGCCCGCGCCCGAACCTGCGGCTGAGCCTGCGGCCGAACCCGCAGCCGCAGCCGCTGCTGCTCCGGCCTCCGCGCCCGAGCCGGCGCCGAAGCCGGCGCCCCGTCCCGCACGGGCCGCGCCCGCGTCGGCGCCGGCTGCGGCCTATCCCGACGAGATCCGCCAGATCCTGGCCGCGCTGCCCGAACTGCTGCGCGGCGATGCGGTGGAGCTGCGCCTGGCCGCCGAGCGCCTGCGCGATGCCGATCTGCTGGGCCCGCGCGCCTCGTCGACACGCTTCTTCGCGCCGCACGCCGAACGTTTCGAGCTGCTGCCAGCCGGCCAGCCGAACAAGGTGCGGCTGCGTCCGATCGAAGGCTGATCGTGGCCATGCCCCCGGTCCACCGAGGGCAAGTCTTGATTCCGCGGGCCGCGCCCTAACATGCCGCCCTGTTTAGGCAACCCCTGCGCTGGCAGAAAGACGCAAACCAAATGAAACGAGTGCTGCTGTTCGTCCTGACCAACCTGGCGGTCATGCTGGTGCTGGGCATCACGGCCAGCCTGCTGGGTGTCAACCGCTTCCTGACGGCCAACGGCCTGAACCTGGGCTCGCTGCTCGCGTTCGCGGCCATCTTCGGCTTCGGCGGCGCGATCATCTCGCTGCTGATGAGCAAGCCGATGGCCAAGATGAGCACCGGCGCCCAGGTCATCAACGGCTCGCAGGACCCGACGCACCGCTGGATCGTCGGCACCGTCGAGCGTTTCGCCCAGAAGGCCGGCATCGGCATGCCCGAGGTCGCGATCTACCAGGGTGAACCCAACGCCTTCGCCACCGGCGCGTTCAAGAACTCGGCGCTGGTCGCGGTGTCCACCGGGCTGCTGCAGAGCATGACGCGCGAGGAGGCCGAGGCCGTCATCGGCCACGAGGTCGCGCACATCGCCAACGGCGACATGGTCACGATGACGCTGATCCAGGGCGTGATGAACACCTTCGTCGTGTTCCTGTCGCGCGTGATCGGCTACTTCGTCGACAAGGTGATCCTGAAGAACGACCGCGAAGGCCCGGGCATCGGCTACTACGTGACGACCATCGTGCTCGACATCGCGCTGGGTGTGCTGGCGGCGATCATCGTGGCCTGGTTCTCTCGTGCCCGCGAGTTCCGCGCCGACGCCGGTGCCGCCCAGTTGATGGGCCGCAAGCAGCCGATGATCAATGCGCTGGCGCGCCTGGGCGGGCTCGAGCCGGGCCAACTGCCGCAGCAGGTGCAGGCCATGGGCATCAACGGCAAGCCGGGCGGCTTCATGGCGCTGTTCTCCAGCCACCCGCCGATCGAGGAGCGCATCCGCGCGCTGCAGCAGGGCCAGCAGTGACGCTGCCTTGCCCGGCCGCCACGCGCCGCCCATACTGCCGCCATGAAGATGCGCTGGTGGGTGCTGGGCTGGATCGTGGCGGTGGCCGCCGGCGTCGGCCTCGCGCACTGGTGGGTACCCAAGGTCGTGCTGGTGCCCGCCGCTGGCCAGCCGCCTGACGCCGAGCCGCTGCCGGTGCCGCCGGTCCAGGCCGCCGCGGCGCCTTCCACCGAGGTCTAGAAATGCAGAAGCCCCCGCACGCGGGGGCTTCGTCGTTCAGGCGCGCCGGTTTCAGGTCGGCAGGAAGCCGTCGATCGACAGGTAGCGCTCGCCGGTGTCGTAGTTGAAGCCCAGCACACGCGCGCCGGCCGGCAGCTCGGGCAGCTTCTGCGCGATCGCGGCCAGCGTCGCGCCGCTGGAGATGCCGACCAGCAGGCCTTCTTCGCGCGCGCTGCGGCGCGCCATCTCGCGTGCGGCCTCGGCCTCGACCTGGATCACGCCGTCGAGCAGCTCGGTCAACAGGTTCTTCGGCACGAAGCCGGCGCCGATGCCCTGGATCGGGTGCGGCGAGGGCTGGCCGCCGCTGATCACCGGGCTGGCGGTGGGCTCGACGGCGAAGACCTTGAGTTGCGGCCAGCGCGCCTTCAGCACCTGGGCGCAGCCGCTGAGGTGGCCGCCGGTGCCGACGCCGGTGATCAGCGCGTCCAGGCCTTCGGGGAAGTCGCGTGCGATCTCCTCGGCCGTGGTGCGCACGTGCACGTCGATGTTGGCCGGGTTCTCGAACTGCTGCGGCATCCAGGCGCCGGGGATCTCGGCGACGAGCTCCTGGGCGCGCGCGATCGAGCCCTTCATGCCCTTCTCGCGCGGCGTCAGCTCGAAGGTCGCGCCGTAGGCCAGCATCAGGCGGCGGCGCTCGACGCTCATGCTGTCGGGCATCACCAGGATCAGCCTGTAGCCCTTGACCGCGGCGACCATCGCCAGGCCGATGCCGGTGTTGCCCGAGGTCGGCTCGACGATCGTGCCGCCGGCCTTCAGTGCGCCCGAGCGCTCGGCGTCCTCGATCATCGCCAGCGCGATGCGGTCCTTGACCGAGCCGCCGGGGTTGGCGCGCTCGCACTTGACCCACACCTCGTGCGTGCCGCCGAACAGGCGGTTGATGCGCACGTGCGGCGTGTTGCCGATGGTGGCCAGGACGTTGTCGGCTCTCATTCTTGCTCTCCGGAGATAATGGGGCGGTGAAGCGGGCCAGACCGCCGCCGGTGCATCAGCGGAAACGCCGCACGGGAGGAAGGTCCGGACTGCACAAGGCAGCGTAGCAGCTAACGGCTGTCCACCGCGAGGTGAGGATTAGAGCAACAGAGACGAGTCGGTGCCGGCTTCGGCCGGTACCGGGTGAAACGGGCAATCTCTACGCGCAGCAACACCGAATAGGCCGGCGATGATGTCGCCTGCGGAGCCGGCGGGTAGGTGGCACCGAGCCGTGGAGCGATCCACGGCCCAGAGGAATGGCGGTCACGCCGCGCCCTGAAAGGGGCGTGGTGCACAGAATCCGGCCTATCGGCGCGCTTCACACTTTTTCTTCGCCCGGCGACTGCCGGGTGCCGGGCTTGCCCCTGCGCGGGCAGGCCGCCATGGCCGTCGATAGACTCGCCGGCTTTTCGCCCGCCCGATGAATCCCGACGCGCCCCGACTCTGGCGCGGCCCGCGCTGGGCGCTGGCCGTGCTGCTGGCCTGCCTGGGCATGCTGGGGCCGTTCTCGATCGACACCTACCTGCCGGCCTTCGCCGGCATCGCGCGTTCGCTCGACGCGACGCCGCTGCAGATGCAGCAGACGCTGTCGGCCTACCTCGCCGGCTTCGCGCTGATGAACCTGTTCCACGGCGCGCTGGCCGACAGCTTCGGCCGCCGCCCGGTGGTGCTGGCCGGCCTGGGCCTGTTCACGCTGGCCTCGCTGGGCTGCGCGCTGTCGCCGTCGATCGGCTGGCTGGTCTTCTTCCGCGCGATCCAGGGCATGTCCGCCGGCGCCGGTGTCGTCGTCTCGCGCGCCATCATCCGCGACATGTACCCGCCGGCCGACGCGCAGCGGGTGATGTCGCAGGTGACGATCTACTTCGGCGTCGCGCCGGCCATCGCGCCGATGATCGGCGGCTTCCTCTTCGTGCACGCCGACTGGCACTCGATCTTCTGGCTGCTGGTGCTGATCGGCGCGGCGCTGTGGGCGGCCAACTGGCGCTGGCTGCCCGAGACGCTGCACGCCGACGCGCGCCAGTCCTTCCACCCGGCGCCACTGCTGCGCGGCTACTGGGACATGGTGCGCAGCGCGCGTTTCATGGCCCTGGTGTTCGCCAGCGGCGTGCCGTTCAACGGCATGTTCCTGTACGTGCTGTCGGCGCCGGTCTTCGTCGGCGAGCACCTGGGGCTGCCGCCGCAGCAGTTCTTCTGGTTCTTCCTGTTCACGATCGGCGGCATCATGGGCGGCGCCTGGGCGTCCGGGCGCGCCGCGGGCAAGCTCAGGCCGCATCGCCAGATCCGCTTCGGCTTCACGATCATGGCCGCGGTGTCGGTGCTCAACGTCGGCCTGAACCTGGTGTTCAAGGCCGAGGCCTGGTGGGCGATGCCGCTGATCGGCATCTTCTCGTTCGGCTGGGCGCTGATGGTGCCGGTGGTCACGCTGATGGTGCTGGACCTGGTGCCCGAGCGCCGCGGCATGGCGTCCTCGGTGCAGGCCTGCGTCGGCAGCGCGGCCAACGCGCTGGTCGCCGGGCTCATCGCGCCGCTGGTCATGCATTCGACGGCGGCGCTGGCGCTGACCTCGTTCGCGCTGATGTCGGTGGGCATCGTCGCCTGGCATTGGGTGCGCCCGCGCCTGGCCTGACTCAAGCGCACCCGGCGGCGGCCGATATCCGGGGGGGAGACCCCGCGATGAAACGTTCCCGATCCGCCACCGGCCCGCAAGCCGGTTCCGTGCAACGCTGCGCCTGGGCGGCGCTGCCTCTGGCCGCGGCACTGCTGTTCGTGCCACCGCTGCATGCCGCCGGCGAGCCCGGCGCGCCAGCCGGGAAGGCCGCCGCGCCGGCGTCCGCGGCGTCGCCGGCCGAGCCGGCCCAGGATCCCCTGGACCGCGTCCGTGATCGTCTGGCAGAGAAACTCGGTGCGCTGAAGGCGACCGACACCCCGGGCAACGTGCTGCGCGTGTCCGCGCGTGCGGCGGGCGAGGCGCCCGCGGCGCGCAAGCCGGCGCCGCGCCCACGCGCCGAGCCGGCGCACGATCCGGCGGCGCACGAGATCCACTGGAGCTACACCGGCGAAGGCGGCCCGGCGCGCTGGGGCGCGATCAGACCCGAGTTCGGCCTGTGTGCCCGCGGCCAGCGCCAGAGCCCGATCGACATCCGCGGCGGTATCGCGGTCGACCTGGAGCCGGTCGAGTTCGACTACCGGCCGGTGGGTTTCGCGGTGCTGGACAACGGCCACACGGTGCAGGTCAACGTCGGCCCGGGCAACGTCATCGCCGTCGGCGGGCGGCGCTACGAGCTGGTGCAGTTCCATTTCCACCGCCCGTCGGAGGAACGCATCGACGGCCGCCAGACCGACATGGTCGCGCACCTGGTGCACAAGGATCCCGAAGGGCGGCTGGCCGTCGTCGCGGTGCTGCTGCAGCGCGGCGCCGAGCAGCCGGTGATCCAGTCGGTCTGGAACAACCTGCCGCTGGAGAAGAACGACGAGGCACGCGCCTCCGGCGCGATCGATCTCGCCCAGCTGCTGCCCACGGAGCGCGGTTATTACACCTACATGGGGTCGCTGACGACGCCGCCGTGCACCGAGGGCGTTCTGTGGATCGTGATGCGACAGCCGGTGGCGGTGTCGCAGGAGCAGATCGACATCTTCTCGCGCCTGTACCCGATGAACGCGCGGCCGGTGCAGTCGGCCGCCGGCCGGCTGATCAAGCAGTCCCGTTGACGTCGCCGCGGCGCAGCACCAGCAGCGCCGGCCACAGCCACAGGCTGGCGAACCACAGCGCCACCCGGGCGGCCGACACCGGCCGCGTCTCGTGGCGTGCGACCTTCATGAACAGCACCACCGCGCCGGCGACGACATAGGCCAGCAACGCGGCGTAGATGCCGGCGCGCCAGGCATAGTCGTCGGCGACCAGGTCGCCGAGCCAGCGTCCCGCCAGCGCCGCGGCGGGCACCGACAGCAGCAGCGCCAGCAGCAGCCCCAGCAGCGCGTGGCGCAGGCGGTACAAGGGGTCGTTCTCGTAGGGCGAGTTCATCGGGCGGCGAGTATGCCGCGCCCCGGCGCCGGCTCCGAGGGCCCGGCCGCGCCGGGGCTTCCCGCCATGCGGTATCGCGGCGTCCCACCGCGTCGCCCGCGTGACGCGCCCGTCACCCCGGGTCGCGGTGTGAAATCGTGGGGGATCCACGTTTCCCCACTGCGCCCCCACCGCGGCCTCTCAGACGGCCCATCGCTCACAAACCACTTTCAGTGAGCCGTCCAAGTCCTTCATTTTCAAGAACTTTCCGGCTGCAAAAGTGCTTGCGAGACCGCTGGTAAGTCCTTGATTCCACTGAATTTTTACGCTTCCGCTCCATTGACCCGGGCTTGGTGGCTCAGGTAGAGTGCAGAAAAGTAGATTTCTGTGGGGTTTCGTGCCTTCATTTGCCTTCCGTGGTGGTCCGGTGCTGACGCTGGACGCGAAGGGGCGGATTACCGTCCCGGCGCGTTGGCGTGACGTGCTGATGTCCACCGTCCAGGGGCAGATGGTCGTCGCGAAGAACTCCGCCGGCTGCCTGACGCTGTACCCGCGTCCCGTCTGGGACGCGTTCGAAGCCGAACTCGTCCGCCTGCCGATGAAGTACGAAGGGTGGCGACGCATGTACATCGGTTCGGCCACGGAAGTCGAGATCGACGCCGCCTCGCGCGTGCTGGTGCCGCCGGAACTCCGGAGCTGGGCCGGCCTGGAGCGCGAGGTCGTCTTCATGGGCGTCGGAGACAAGTTCGAATTGTGGGACAAGGCCCGCTACGAGGCAGCCGAGGCGCTGACGATCGCCGGCGGCATGCCCGAAGAGCTGCAGAACCAGGTCGCAGGATGACCGCCGTGACGCAGACGGGTCGCCCCCACACGACCGTCTTGCTCGCCGAGGCTGTCGAGGCCCTCGTGACGCAGGCGGACGGCCTCTACGTCGACGGCACCTTCGGCCGCGGCGGCCACACGCGCGCGCTGCTGGCGGCGCTGTCGCCGCAGGCGCGCGTCGTCGCCTTCGACCGCGACCCCGAGGCCATCGCCGCCGCCGCGGCGCTCGACGACCCCCGTTTCAGCATCTGCCACGCCAGCTTCGGCGCGATGCGCGACGAGCTCGCCGCACGCGGCGTCGGCCAGGTGCAGGGCGTGCTGCTCGACCTGGGCGTCAGCTCGCCGCAGATCGACACGCCCGAGCGCGGGTTCAGCTTCCGCTTCGACGCGCCGCTGGACATGCGCATGGACACGACCCGCGGCGAGACCGCCGCGGACTTCCTGGCCCGCGCCGACGAGCGCCTCATTGCACAGGTGATCCGCGACTATGGGGAAGAACGGTTTGCTCTACAGATTGCAAAGGCGGTTGTTGCTCGCCGGCAGGGCGGGGATCAGCTTCGAACCACCGGCGAGCTTTCCGCGCTCGTGGCTCGTGCAGTCAAGACCCGCGAGCCGGGCCAGGACCCTGCAACGCGCACATTTCAGGCTCTTCGGATTTTCGTCAACGCCGAGCTTGAGGCGCTCGAACAGGGACTGAACGCCGCGCTGCAGCTGCTCGCGCCGGGCGGCCGCCTGGTCGTCATCAGCTTCCATTCGCTCGAAGACCGCATCGTCAAGAACTTCATCACGCGCGAGAGCCGCGATGAGTTCGACCGCCGGGCGCCGATGGCGCCGCCGCGCCCGCTCAAGCTGAAGGCCGTCGCCCGCGTCAAGCCGGGCGAAGGCGAAGTGCGCGCCAACCCGCGCGCGCGCTCGGCGGTGATGCGCGTGGCCGAGCGCACCGAGGTGCCGGCGTGACCAAGCTGCTCAACGCCGTGCTGCTGGTGCTGCTGCTGGGCAGTGCGTTCGCGCTGGTGCGCAACGCCTACGAGAGCCGGCGCCTGTTCGCGGCGCTGGACCGGGCGAAGAACGAGCAGTACCAGCTCGAAGCCGACTACAAGCGCCTGGACGCCGAGCGCCAGGCGCAGGCGACCAACCTGCGCGTCGAGCGCGTCGCGCGCGAGAAGCTGGCGATGCGCCCGGCCACGCCCGCGGTGACGCAGTACGTCGGCGCCGGCGCGGCGCCGGCGGCCTCCGGAGGCACGCCGTGATCGGCCGTCGCAAGTCCGGCGGCGCCAGCGTGCGCAGCGTCAACTACGCCACCAGCCCGCTGCTGGCGAGCAAGACGCCGCCGTGGCGTTCGCGTTTCGTCGTCGCGATGGTCGCCGCCTCGTTCGCGCTGCTGCTCGGACGTGCGGTCTGGGTGCAGGTGCTCGGCAACGACTTCTATCAGAAGCAGGGCGAGAAGCGCTACGCGCACACGCTGTCGCTGCAGGCCAGCCGCGGCCGCGTGCTCGACCGCAACGGCCTGGTGCTGGCCTCGAGCGTGCCCTCGCCGTCGATCTGGGCCATCCCCAAGGATTTCCAGGCCGACGGCGGCGAACGCCGTGCGCTCGCACGCGCGCTGGGCATGACGCCGACCGAACTCGACACCCGGCTGGCCGGCAACCCGAACTTCGTCTGGCTGCGCCGCCAGGCCGACGACGCCACCTGGGACAAGGTCAAGGCCATGGGCCTGAAGGGCGTCTACCAGGTGCGCGAGTACAAGCGCAGCTACCCCGAGGGCGAGTCGGCGGCGCATGTCGTCGGCTTCACCAACGTCGAGGAGCGCGGCCAGGAAGGCATCGAGCTGCGTTTCGACAAGGAGCTGCAGGGCCGCGACGGCCTGCGCGCCGTCGTGCGCGACCGCCTGGGCCGCGTCGTCGAGGACATCGGCGACCAGACCGCCGCGCTCGACGGCCGCGACGTGCAGCTGGCGCTGGACTCCAAGGTCCAGTTCTACGCCTACCAGCGCGTGCGCGACGCCGTCGCCCAGCACGGCGCCAAGGCCGGCAGCGTCGTCGTGCTGGACGCGCTGACCGGCGAGGTGCTGGCGCTGGCCAACTACCCGAGCTACGACCCCGGGCAGCGGCGCAACCTCAGCGGCGCGCAGCTGCGCAACCGCGCGCTGACCGACACCTTCGAGCCCGGCTCGACGATGAAACCCTTCGTCGCCAGCCTGGCGATGGAGACCGGCCGCGTGTCGCCGTCCACCGTCATCGACACCGCGCCCGGCACGATCACGATCACCGGCTCGACGATCCGCGACTCGCACCCGCACGGCGCGCTCACCGTCGCCCAGGTGATCCAGAAGTCGAGCAACGTCGGCACCGTCAAGATGGCGATGCAGATGCAGCCGCGCGAGATGTGGGAGGTGTTCTCGGCGATCGGCCTGGGGCAGAAGCCGCAGATCGACTTCCCCGGCGCCGTCACCGGCCGGCTGCGCCCGTACAAGACCTGGCGCCCGATCGAGCAGGCGACGATGAGCTACGGCTACGGCCAGTCGGCGAGCCTGCTGCAGATCGCGCGGGCCTACACCGTCTACGCCCGCGACGGCGACATCGTGCCGGTGTCGATGCTGCGCCAGGACGGCCCGGTCGCCGGCGTCAAGGTCTTCGAGCCCGAGACCGCGCGCACGATGCGCGCCATGCTGGGCCTGGTGACCCAGCCCGGCGGCACCGCCACCGCTGCGGCGGCGATCGGCTACTCCACGGGGGGCAAGTCCGGCACCGCGCGCAAGCAGGAAGGCAAGGGCTACACCAACAAGTACCGCTCCTGGTTCGTCGGCATCGCGCCGATCTCCTCGCCGCGCATCGTCGTCGCGGTGATGGTCGACGAACCGAGCAAGGGCGTGTTCTACGGCGGCGCCGTCGCCGGACCGGTCTTCAGCCAGGTCGTGCAGAACACGCTGCGCATGATGGGCGTGCCGCCGGACATCCCGGTGCAGGCGCAGATCGTCGCCGATCCGGCCGCCGCCGAGCAGGAAAGCTTCTGATGCAGATCCCGTCCCAGCCCTTCGTCGCCACCGGGGAGGCCGCATGCCGCTGACGCGCCTGAAATCCCCGGAGGCCGCCGCCCGCTGGCTCTCGTCCTGGGTCACCGGCACGCTGCGCACCGACAGCCGCCTGGTGCAGCCCGGCGACGCCTTCATCGCCTGGCCGGGTTACGCCAACGACGGCCGCCGCTTCGTCCAGCAGGCGCTGGACGCCGGCGCCTCGACCTGCCTCGTCGAGCTCGACGGCGTCGAGGCCTTCGGCTTCGAGGACGCGCGCGTGGCCACGCTGCCCGACCTCAAGGCCGTCACCGGCGACATCGCCCACGCCTATTTCGAGCACCCCAGCCAGCGGCTGAAGCTCGTCGCCACGACCGGCACCAACGGCAAGACCTCGACCGCCTGGTGGACCGCCCAGGCGCTGACCCGCCTGGGCCAGCGCTGCGGCGTGATGGGCACGCTGGGCGTCGGCGAGCCCGGCGCGGTGCGCGCCACGGGCCTGACGACGCCCGACCCGGTGACGCTGCACGCCGCCTTCCGCGGCTTCGTCGACCAGGGTTTTGCCGCCTGCGCGCTGGAGGCCTCGTCGATCGGCATCGTCGAGCACCGGCTGGACGCCGCCGAGATCGACGTCGCGCTGTTCACCAACTTCACCCGCGACCACCTGGACTACCACGGCTCGATGGAGTCCTACTGGGAGGCCAAGCGCCGCCTGTTCGCCTGGCCGGGGCTGAAGGCCGCGGTGATCAACGTCGACGACGAACAGGGCGCGCTGCTGGCCGCCGAGCCGCTGGCGCTGGACGTCTGGACTTATGCCGTCGACGGCGACGCGCGCCTCGTCGCGCGCGACGTGCGCTACGTCGACGGCGGCCTGGCCTTCACGCTGCACGAAGGCGACGCCGCCGTCGAGGTGCGCAGCACGCTGATCGGCGAGTACAACGTGCACAACCTGCTGGCCGTGATCGGTGGCCTGCGCGCGCTGGGCGTGGCGCTAGCCGACGCCGCGGCCGTCGTGCCGGCGCTGACGCCGGTGCCCGGGCGCATGCAGCGTGTGCCCGGCGAGCACGTCGAGGTCGTCGTCGACTACGCGCACACGCCCGACGCGCTGGAGAAGGTGCTGCAGGCGCTGCGCCCGCTGACCGCCGCACGCGGCGGCCAGCTGTGGTGCGTGTTCGGCTGCGGCGGCAACCGCGACGCCACCAAGCGCCCGCTGATGGGCGCCATCGCCGCGCGCCTGGCCGACCGCGTCGTCGCCACCAGCGACAACCCGCGCGACGAGGCGCCGTGCTTCATCCTGTCGCAGATCCTGGCCGGCGTCACCGGCCACGACGAGGTCGACGTCATCGAGGACCGCCACGAGGCCATCGCCTATGCCGTCGCCAACGCCGCGCCGGGCGACGTCGTGCTGCTGGCCGGCAAGGGCCACGAGGACTACCAGGAGATCAAGGGCGTGCGCCGCCCGTTCTCCGACGAGACCGAGGCACGCGCCGCGCTGGCGCGCCGCACGGAGGCCCGCGCATGAGGCTCACGCTGGCCCAGGCGCTGCCCTTCGTGCCCGGCGCAAAGCTGGTCGGCGACGGCACGACCGCGTTCGCGCGCGTGCACAGCGACACGCGCACGCTGCGCCCCGGTGACCTGTTCGTCGCGCTGCGTGGCGAACGTTTCGACGGCCACGAGTTCCTCGCGTCCGCGCGCGAAGCGGGCGCCGTCGCGGCGATCGCCGAACACGGGCTGTCCGACTCGATGCCCGGTCTGCAGGTGAGCGACTCGCTCGCCGCGCTGCAGCAGCTGGCCGCCGGCTGGCGCGCGCGTTTCCTGCTGCCGCTGGTGGCCGTCACCGGCAGCAACGGCAAGACCACCGTCACGCAGATGGTCGCCGCGATCCTGCGCGCCGCGCACGGTGACGCCGCGTTCGCCACGCGCGGCAACCTGAACAACCACATCGGCGTGCCGCTGACGCTGCTCGGGCTGCAACCCTCGCACGCCGCCGGCGTCGTCGAGCTGGGCATGAACCACCCCGGCGAGATCGCCGAGCTGGCGGCCATCGCCCGGCCGACGATCGTGCTGGTCAACAACGCCCAGCGTGAGCACCAGGAGTTCATGGCCACGGTCGAGGCCGTGGCGCGCGAGAACGGCCAGGCGATCGCGATGCTGCCGCCCGCCGGCATCGCCATCTTCCCGGCCGACGACGACTACACGCCGCTGTGGCGCGAACTGGCCGGCGCGCGCCGCACGATCACGTTCGCGCTCGACGGTGCCGCCGACCTGACGGCGCGTGCCCAATGGCAGGGCGAGCGCTGGCGCGTCGAGATGTCGACGCCGGCCGGCCCGCTGGTCACGACGCTGGCCGTCGCCGGCCTGCACAACGTGAAGAACGCGCTGGCCGCCGCGGCCTGCGCACTGGCCGCGGGCGTCAAGCCGGCGGCGATCGCCGCCGGCCTGGCGGCCTTCCAGCCGGTGTCCGGGCGCTCGCAGGCCGCACGCGTGGCCACGGCGCACGGCGAGATCACGCTCGTCGACGACAGCTACAACGCCAACCCCGACTCGGTGCTCGCCGCCGTCGCCGTGCTGGCGGCGCTGCCCGGCCCGCGCTGGCTGGTGCTGGGCGACATGGGCGAGGTCGGCGAACGTGGCCCCGAGTTCCACGCCGAGGTCGGCGCCGCGGCGCGGGCCGCCGGCATCGAGACGGTCTGGACGGCCGGCGGGCTGTCGCGCCACGTCGGCGCGCAGCGCCATTTCAACGACGCCGCGGCGATGGTCGCCGCGCTCGCCGACGCGCCGCAGGCCGCGTCGGTGCTGGTCAAGGGTTCCCGGTTCATGCGGATGGAGCAGGTCGTGCGCGCGTTCAAGGAAGGGGTGCGCTGATGCTGCTCACGCTCAGCCAGTGGCTGCTGTCGCTGTTCCCGGACGAACTCGGTTTCCTCCGCGTCTTCCAGTACCTGACCTTCCGCGCCGTGCTGGCGGCGATGACGGCGCTCTTGATCGGCCTGGCGCTGGGCCCCTGGGTCATCCGCCGGCTCACCGAGATGAAGATCGGCCAGCCGATCCGCGAGTACGGCGTGCAGACCCACCTGGGCAAACGCGGCACGCCGACGATGGGCGGCGTGCTGGTGCTGCTGGGCATCGCGGTGTCGACGCTGCTGTGGTTCGACTGGAGCAACCGCTTCGTCTGGGTGGTGATGATCGTGACCTTCGGCTTCGGCGCCATCGGCTGGGCCGACGACTACCGCAAGGTCGTGCGCAAGGACCCGGAAGGCATGCGCTCGCGCGAGAAGTTCTTCTGGCAGACGCTGATCGGCCTGTTCGCCGCGGTCTACCTTGCCTTCAGCGTCTCCGAGACCTCCAACCTGCGTGTCGTCGAGCTGTTCCTGCGCTGGGTGACGAGCGGCTTCTCCACCGACCTGCCGCCCAAGGCCGACCTGATCGTGCCGTTCTTCAAGACCGTCAGCTACCCGCTGGGCGTCTTCGGCTTCATGGCGCTGACCTGGTTCGTCATCGTCGGCGCCAGCAACGCTGTCAACTTCACCGACGGCCTGGACGGGCTGGCGATCATGCCGGTGGTGCTGGTGGGTTCGGCGCTGGGCGTCTTCGCCTACGTCACCGGCAACTCGGTGTTCTCGCGCTACCTGCTGCTGCCCTACATCCCGGGCGCCGGCGAGCTGCTGGTGTTCTGCGCCGCGCTGGCCGGCGCGGGGCTGGCCTTCCTCTGGTTCAACGCCAACCCGGCGCAGGTCTTCATGGGCGACGTCGGCGCGCTGGCGCTGGGCGGCGCGCTGGGCACGATCGCCGTCATCACGCGCCAGGAGATCGTGCTCGGGATCATGGGCGGCGTCTTCGTCGCCGAGGCGCTGTCGGTGATGGCCCAGGTGGCCTGGTTCAAGTACACGAAGAAGCGCTACGGCGAAGGCCGGCGCATCTTCCTGATGGCGCCGCTGCACCATCACTATGAGAAGAAGGGCTGGACCGAGAGCCAGGTCGTGGTGCGCTTCTGGATCATCACGATGCTGCTGTGCCTGGTCGGCCTGGCGAGCCTGAAGCTGCGGTGAACACGATGAACGCCTTCGCGGAAAAGACGGTGCTGGTGCTGGGCCTGGGCGACTCCGGCCTGGCGATGGCGCGCTGGGCCTGGACCCACGGCGCCTTCGTGCGCGTCTGGGACTCGCGCGAGGACCCGCCGCAGGCCGTCGGCCTGCACGAGCACTGCCCGGGCGCCGAGCTGTTCGGCGGCCCGCTGGACGCCCATGCCTTCGAGGGCGTGGACCGCGTGCTCAAGAGCCCCGGCCTGTCGCCGCACGACCCGCGCATCGCCTCGGTGCTGGCCGCCGCGCGTGCCGACGGCGTGCCGGTGCAGGGCGAGCTCGACGTCTTCGCCGAGGCGCTGGCGGCGCTGAAGGCCGAACGGGGCTACGCGCCGCAGGTCATCGCGATCACCGGCACCAACGGCAAGACGACGACGACCACGCTGACCGGGCTGCTGGTCGAACGCGCCGGGCGCAGCGTCGTGCTGGCCGGCAACATCGGCCCGACGATGCTCGACACGCTGGCCGCGCGGCTGGAGGACCTGCCCGAGGTCTGGGTGCTCGAGCTTTCCAGCTTCCAGCTCGACGGCGTCACCGGCTTCGAGCCGGCTGCCGCCGCGGTGCTCAACGTCACCCAGGACCACCTCGACTGGCACGGCACGATGGACGCCTACGCCGCGGCCAAGGCGCGTGTCTTCGGCCGCGACGCGGTGATGGTCATCAACCGCGACGACCCGCTGGTCGAGGCCATGGTGCCGCCGCCGGCGCCGGCCAAGGGCCGCAACAAGCCGGTCGGCCGCAGCGTGCAGCGTTTCGGCCTGGACGCGCCGCGCCGCCCGGGCGACTGGGGTCTGGTCGTCGAGAACGGCATGGCCTGGCTGGTGCGGGCGCTGCCGGCCGACGAGACCGTCAAGCTGCGCCGCGACGAGGAACACGAGATCCACCTGCAGCGCCTGATGCCGGCCGACGCGCTGCGCATCCGCGGCCGCCACAACGCCGCCAACGCGCTCGCCGCGCTGGCGCTGGCCACGGCCATCGGCTGCCCGCTGAGCGCCTTGCTGCACGGCCTGCGCGACTACGCCGGCGAGCCGCACCGCGTGCAGTGGATCGCCACCGTCGGCGAGGTCGAGGCCTTCGACGACAGCAAGGGCACCAACGTCGGCGCCACCGTCGCCGCGCTCGACGGCCTGGGCGCCGACAAGGCGCCGGCGAAACTGGTCGTGATCCTCGGCGGCGACGGCAAGGGCCAGGACTTCGCGCCGCTGGCCGCGCCGCTGGCGCGCTGGGCGCGTGCGGTGGCCACCATCGGCCGCGACGCGCCGGCGATCGAGCCGCACGTGCGCGGCCCGCTGCTCGCGCGCCACGAGACGCTGCAGGCCGCCGTCGCCTGGTGCTTCGAGCAGGCTGAACCCGGCGACGCCGTGCTGCTGAGCCCGGCCTGCGCCAGCATGGACATGTTCCGCAACTACGCCCACCGCGCCGAGGTCTTCGCCGCTGCGGTGCAGGCGCTGGCCGCGGAGAAGGGCCAGGCATGAAGGCCATCGGCGCGATCCGCAACTGGTGGGCGGCCCGGCGCGAGAGCGTCGGCACGCTGCCGGTGCGCGACCGCGTCGCCGCCGGCGGCCGGCCCGCGGCGCTGCGTGCCTTCGACCAGACCTTCGTCGCCGTCGTCGCGACGCTGCTGCTGCTGGGCCTGGTGATGGTCTATTCGGCCTCGATCGCGCTGCCCGACAACCCGAAGTTCGCCAACTACTCGTCCTCGTACTTCCTGACGCGCCACGTGTTCGCGCTGGCGCTGGGCGCGGTGGTCGCGTTCGCCGTCGTGCAGGTGCCGGTGTCGTTCTGGGAGAAACACGCCGAGAAGATCTTCGTCGTCTCGCTGCTGCTGCTGGTGCTGGTGCTGCTGCCCTTCGTCGGCAAGGTGGTCAACAACTCGCGCCGCTGGATCCCGCTGGGCATCATGAACTTCCAGCCCTCGGAGCTGGCGAAGATCACGATCGCGATGTACGCCGCCAGCTACATGGTGCGCAAGATGGACGTGAAGGAGAACTTCTTCCGCGCCGTCTGGCCGATGGTCGTCGCGGTGGCCTTCATCGGCGCGCTGCTGCTGCGCCAGCCCGACATGGGCGCCTTCATCGTCATCGCGACGGTGGCGATGGGCATCCTGTTCCTGGGCGGCGTCAACGGCCGCATGTTCTTCCTGATCGCCGCGGTGCTGGTCGGCACCTTCGCGACCATCATCGCCTTCGACGACCTGCGCCGCGAGCGCATCCTGGCCTACCTCAACCCCTGGGACCCGGCCTACGCGCAGGGCAAGGCCTACCAGCTGACGCACTCGCTGATCGCCTTCGGCCGCGGCGAGCTCTTCGGCCAGGGCCTGGGCGCCAGCGTCGAGAAGCTGCACTACCTGCCCGAGGCGCACACCGACTTCCTGCTCGCCGTCATCGGCGAGGAGCTGGGTTTCGTCGGCGTCGCCGCGGTCATCGCGCTGTTCTTCTGGCTCACGCGGCGCATCTTCGTCATCGGCCGCCAGGCGATCGCGCTGGACCGCGTCTTCGCCGGGCTGATGGTGCAGGGCGTGGGCATCTGGATGGGCGGCCAGGCCTTCATCAACATGGGCGTGAACCTGGGCGTGCTGCCGACCAAGGGCCTGACGCTGCCGCTGATGAGCTACGGCGGCTCGGCGATCCTGATGAACCTCGTCGCGCTGGCCATCGTGGTGCGGGTCGACGTCGAAAACCGCAGCCTGATGCGTGGAGGCCGCGTATGAGCGGGCGCCACCTCGTCGTGATGGCCGCCGGCACCGGCGGCCACGTCATTCCCGGCATCGCCGTGGCGCGCGAGATGCAGCGCCGCGGCTGGACCGTGAGCTGGCTGGGCACCCGGACCGGCATGGAGAACAAGCTGGTGCCGCCGACCGGCCTGCCGCTGGACACGATCGGCTTCGCCGGTCTGCGCGGCAAGGGCGCGATGGGCGCACTGACCGGCGGCATGCGCCTGTTGAAGGCCTTCGGCGACTGCCTGGGCATCCTGCGCCGGCGCCGTGCCGACGCCGTGCTCGGCATGGGCGGCTACGTCTGCTTCCCCGGCGGGCTGATGGCCTCGCTGCTGTCCAAGCCGCTGGTGCTGGTCAACGCCGACGCCGCGATGCTGCTGTCCAACCGCTCGCTGCTGCCGGTGGCCGACCGCGTCGCCTTCGGCTTCGACGGTGCCGCCGCGCAAGCGACGAAGAACGCCGCCGTCACCGGCAACCCGGTGCGTGCCGAGATCGAGGCGCTGCCGGCTCCGGCCGAACGTTATGCCGGCCGCAGCGGGCCGCTGAAGCTGCTCGTCGTCGGCGGCAGCCTGGGCGCCAAGGTGCTCAACGAGACCGTGCCGCAGGCGCTGGCCCGGCTGGCGCCGCACGAGCGTCCGCTCGTCACGCACCAGACCGGCGCCACGCAGCTCGAGGCCGTGAAGGCCGCCTATGCGGCCGCCGGTGTCGACGCCGAGGTGCTGCCCTTCATCGACGACATGCCGCGCCGCCTGGCCGAGAGCGACCTGATGCTGTGCCGCGCCGGTGCGATCACGGTCAGCGAACTGTGCGCCGCCGGCGTTGCATCCATCCTGGTGCCGCTGATCGTCAGCACCACCTCGCACCAGCGCGACAACGCCGAGATGATGGCCTCGCAGGGGGCCGCCAAGCACCTGCCGCAATCCGAACTGAACCCCGAACGCCTCGCCGACGAACTGCGCGCGCTGGACCGCGCCGCGCTCGCCGCGATGGCCGACCGCGCCCGCGCCCAGGCCCGCCCGCAGGCCGCCGCGCGAGTGGCGGACCTCATAGAAGAACTGACCCCGCGATGAAACACGCCGTCAAGCAGATCCACTTCGTCGGCGTCGGCGGCGCCGGCATGAGCGGCATCGCCGAGATCCTGCACAACCTGGGCTACCGCGTCACCGGCAGCGACCAGGCCGCCAGCGCGACCACCGAGCGCCTGGCCGGTCTCGGCCTGCGCATCGCCATCGGCCACGACGCCGCCAACATCGAGGGCGCCGAAGCCGTCGTCATCTCGACCGCGGTGAAGGGCGACAACCCCGAGGTCATCACCGCCCGTGCGCGCCGCATCCCGGTCGTGCCGCGTGCGGTGATGCTGGCCGAGCTGATGCGCCTGCGCCGCGGCATCGCCATCGCCGGCACGCACGGCAAGACGACGACGACCTCGCTGGTGGCCAGCGTGCTCGCCGAAGCCGGCCGCGACCCGACCTTCGTCATCGGCGGCAAGCTGCTGAGCGCCGGCGCCAACTCGCGCCTGGGTTCAGGCGAGTACATCGTCGTCGAGGCCGACGAGAGCGACGCCTCGTTCCTGAACCTGATGCCGATCATGGCCGTCGTCACCAACATCGACGCCGACCACATGGAGACCTACGGCCACGACCTGTCGCGGCTGCGGTCGGCCTTCGTCGACTTCATCCACCGCATGCCGTTCTACGGCGCGGCCATCGTCTGCGGCGACGACCCCGGCGTGCGCGCGATCCTGCCGATGCTCTCGCGCCCGGTCGTCAGCTACGGCCTGGGCGAGGACGTGCAGGTGCGCGCCGTCGACGTCGAGGCGCTGCCCGGCGGGCGCATGAAGTTCACCGCCCAGCGCCGCAACGGCGTCGAGATGCCCGACCTGGCGATCACGCTGAACCTGCCCGGCGTGCACAACGTGCGCAACGCGCTGGCGGCGATCGCCGTGGCGATGGAACTGGAGCTGCCCGACGAGCCGACGGTGCGGGCGCTGGCCGGCTTCACCGGCGTCGGCCGGCGCTTCCAGCGCTGGGGCGAGCTCGCGGTGTCGGCGGCGCACGGCGGCGGCACGTTCACGCTGATCGACGACTACGGCCACCACCCGGCCGAGATGGCGGCGGTGGTCGCCGCGGCGCGCGGCGCCTTTCCGGGACGCCGCCTCGTGCTGGCCTTCCAGCCGCACCGCTACACCCGCACGCGCGACTGCTTCGAGGACTTCGTCAAGGTCATGGGCAGCGCCGACGCGGTGCTGCTGACCGAGGTCTACGCCGCCGGCGAGGCCCCGATCGTCGCCGCCGACGGCCGCGCGCTGGCGCGCGCGCTGCGCGTGGCCGGCAAGGTCGACCCGGTGTTCGTCGACGCCATCGCCGAGCTGCCGGCGGCGATCGCCGACTTCGCGCAGGACGGCGACGTCGTCATCGCGATGGGCGCGGGTTCGATGGGCGGGGTGCCGCAGAAGGTGGTCGAGATGACGCAACAAGGAGCCGTGGCATGAACCCCCTGGGCAAGGTCGCCGTCCTGATGGGCGGATCCAGCGCCGAGCGGCAGGTGTCGCTGATGTCGGGCAATGGCGTTCTGGAGGCGCTGCGCCGCGCCGGCGTCGACGCGCACCCCTTCGACCCGGCCGAACGCGAGCTGGCCGAACTCAAGCACGCCGGCTTCGAGCGCGCCTTCATCGCGCTGCATGGCCGCCACGGCGAGGACGGGACGGTGCAGGGTGCGCTGGAGCTGCTGCGCATCCCCTACACCGGCTCGGGCGTGATGGCCAGCGCGATCGCGATGGACAAGGTGATGACCAAGCGCATCTGGGCCGCCGAAGGCCTGCCGACGCCGCGCTGGGCCTGGCTGTCGCCCGAGCGCCAGGCGCGCGAGGACGTCATCGCCGTGCCCGACCAGCTCGGCCTGCCGCTGATCGTCAAGCCGCCGCGCGAAGGCTCGTCGATCGGCATCACGAAGGTGAGCGGCTACTCCGAGATGCAGGACGCGGTGAAGCTCGCCTGCGAGTACGACGCCGACGTGCTCTGCGAGGAGTTCATCGAAGGCGAGGAAGTCACCTGCGCCGTGCTGGGCGACGGCCCCGCGGCGCGTGCGCTGCCGGTGATCCGCATCGTCGCGCCGGGCGGCAACTACGACTTCGAGCACAAGTACTTCTCCGAGGAGACCGGCTACCACTGCCCGAGCGGCCTGCCGCCGGCCGAGGAGGCCGAGATCCAGCGCCTGACGCTGGCCGCCTACCGCCTGCTGGGCTGCCGCGGCTGGGGCCGCGCCGACCTGATGATCCGCGCCAGCGACCGCAAGCCCTTCCTGCTGGAGATGAACACCAGCCCGGGCATGACCAGCCACTCGCTGGTGCCGCTGGCCGCGCGTGTGGCCGGCCTCGGCTACGAGCAGCTGTGTCTGCACGTGCTCGAGTGCGCCGCGCTGGACCACCCGGGAACCTGACATGAACCGCGCCGCCGCCCTGCCGCTGGCCGAACAGCCGACCGATGTCCGCCTGATGAACGGCGTGGCCAGCGGCGTGTTCGTGCTCGCCGGTGCAGCGCTGGCCGCCGCGGCGCTGATGTGGCTGGTGCGTGCGCCGCTGTTCACGATCCGCGCCGTCGAGATCGACGGCGACCTGGGCCGCAACAGCGTCAACACGATCCGCGCCAACGCGGTGCCGCGCCTGCGCGGCAACTTCTTCAGCCTGGACCTGGACCAGGGGCGCGAGGCCTTCGAGTCCGTGCCCTGGGTGCGCAACGCGGTCGTGCGCCGCGTCTGGCCCGACCGGCTGGCGGTGCGCCTGGAGGAGCACCGCCCGGCCGCCGTCTGGCAGGGCGAGGACGGCAACGACCGCCTCGTCAACACGCACGGAGAACTCTTCGACGCCAACGTCGGCGACGTCGAGGACGACGGCCTGCCCGTGTTCTCGGGCCCCGACGAGGAGGCCGCCGCGGTGCTGGCGATGTACGGCAAGCTGCGCCCGCTGCTCGAGCCGCTGGACGCGGAGATCACCGAGCTGCGCCTGTCGCACCGCGGTTCCTGGGGCGTCGAGCTCGACAGCGGCGCGACGCTGGAGCTGGGACGCGGCAGCGAGGACGAGGTGCTGGCCCGTGCGGCGCGATTCGTGCGCACGCTGCCCGAGGTGACGGCGCGCTGGCGCGCGCCGCTGCAATACGCCGACCTGCGCCACACCGACGGCTATGCGGTGCGACTGCGCGGCGTGACGACGAAGACGATCAACTGAAGGACAACATGGCCAAGGAATACAAGGATCTCGTCTTCGGCCTGGACATCGGCACCGCCAAGGTCATGGTGGTGGCCGCCGAAGTGCTGCCCGACGGCGAGCTGCGTGTCGCCGGCCTCGGCGTGGCGACGACGCATGGCCTGAAGCGCGGGGTCGTCGTGAACATCGACGCCACCGTGCAGAGCATCCAGCAGGCGCTGAAGGAGGCCGAGATGATGGCCGCCTGCAAGATCGACCGCGTCTACACCGGCATCACCGGCAGCCACATCCGCGGCCAGAACTCCACCGGCATGGTCATCGTGCGCGACAACCGCGAGGTGACGACGGTGGACGTGGCGCGTGTCGTCGAGACCGCCAAGGCGATCAACATCCCCAACGACCAGCGCCTGCTGCTCGTCGAGCCGCAGGAGTTCGTGATCGACGGCCACGAGGTCAAGGAGCCGATCGGCATGAGCGGCTCGCGGCTGGAGGTCAAGGTCCACATCGTGACCGGCGCTCAAAGTGCCGCCGAGAACATCCTGAAGTGCGTGCGCCGCTGCGGCCTGGAGGTCGAGCGCCTGGTGCTCAACCCCAGCGCCAGCGCCGCCGCGGTGCTGACCGACGACGAGAAGTCGCTGGGCGTGGCCGTCGTCGACATCGGCGCCGGCACCACCGACGTGCAGATCTACACCGACGGCAGCGTGCGCCACACCGCGGTGATCCCGATCGCCGGCGACCTGATCACCAGCGACATCGCGATGGCGCTGCGCACGCCGACCAAGGACGCCGAGGAGATCAAGGTCGAGCACGGCGTGGCCAAGCAGCTGCTGGCCGACCCGGCCGACCAGGTCGAGGTGCCGGGGCTGGGCGACCGCGCGCCGCGCATGCTCAGCCGCCAGGCGCTGGCCGGCGTCATCGAGCCGCGTGTCGAGGAGATCTTCACCCTCGTGCACCAGGTCATCCGCGAGAGCGGCTACGAGGAGCTGCTGTCCTCGGGGATCGTCATCACCGGCGGCTCGTCGGTGATGCCCGGGATGATCGAGCTCGGCGAGGACATCTTTTTGAAGCCGGTGCGGCGTGGCCTGCCCACGTACCACGCTGCACTCGGCGACATGGTCGCGAATCCGCGTTCAGCCACCGTCATGGGGCTGCTCGAGGAGGCGCGTCTGGCACGGCAACGCGGTCACAAGGCCGCGGCCCAGGCGGGGTCGGTGACGACGCTGCTGGGCCGCGCCAAGGACTGGTTCCTGGGCAACTTCTGAAGAGGACCCGTGACGAGGTCCCGTTTCATTCCGTCAAGTCAACCGTCTGGCAACTGCATTCACTAGGAGGCTCCACATGCCCATCGAGATGATCGAGGAATTCGACCAAGGCACGCAGATCAAGGTGATCGGCGTCGGCGGCGGCGGCGGCAATGCCGTCGAGCACATGATTTCCCAGGGCGTGCAGGGCGTGGACTTCATCTGCGCCAACACCGACTCGCAGGCCCTGCACCGCAGCGGCGCGGCCACGCTGGTGCAACTGGGCACCAGCGGCCTGGGCGCCGGCGCCAAGCCCGAGGTCGGCCGCTCGGCCGCCGAGGAGGCCGTCGACCGCATCCGCGAGTCGATCGCCGGCGCGCACATGCTGTTCATCACCGCCGGCATGGGCGGCGGCACCGGCACCGGCGCGGCGCCGGTCATCGCCCGCGTCGCCAAGGAGATGGGCATCCTGACGGTGGGTGTCGTCACCAAGCCCTTCGAGTTCGAAGGCAAGCGCCGCGGCAAGCAGGCCGATGACGGCGTCAGCGAGCTCGAGGCCAACGTCGACAGCCTGATCGTCGTGCTCAACGAGAAGCTGCTGGACGTGATGGGCGAGGACGTGACGCAGGACCAGGCCTTCGCGCACGCCAACGACGTGCTGAAGAACGCCGTCGGCGGCATCAGCGACATCATCCACATCCCCGGTCTCGTCAACGTCGACTTCGAGGACGTGAAGACGGTGATGAGCGAGCCGGGCAAGGCGATGATGGGCACGGCGACGGCCGGCGGGCCGGACCGCGCGACCAAGGCGGCCGACGCCGCGGTGGCCTGCCCGCTGCTCGAAGGCATCGACCTGTCGGGCGCGCGCGGCGTGCTGGTGCTGATCGCCGCGAGCAAGGCGACCTTCAAGCTCGCCGAAAGCCGCAACGCGATGAACACCATCCGCCGCTACGCCGCCGACGACGCCCACGTCATCTACGGCACGGCCTACGACGAGAGCCTGGGCGATCAGCTGCGTGTGACCGTCATCGCCACCGGCCTGAACTCGGCGCGCCGCCAGGAGACCCGCCCGGCGCCGCCGCTGGCCGTGGTGCAGCAGGCGCCGGCCGCGCAGCCGGTGCTGCGCACCGGCACCGACAACCTGCCGATCCTGACCCAGCCGGCCCTCGGCGCGGCGGCCCCGGCGCCGGCGCACGACTACGCCGGGCTGAACACGCCCAGCGTCTGGCGCAGCGGCCGCAGCCAGGCCGCGGCCAAGGTCGACGCGCTGGCCAGCAACGGCATGGACGAGATCGAGATCCCGGCCTTCCTGCGCAAGCAGGCGGACTGACCGGCAGACGCCGCAGAGCTGACCGGACGGATTGGGGCGGCCTGCGGGCCGCCCCTTTTTGTTGCCCGTAGCGCCGCCGCGTGCCGGCGGCTCAGGGCTCGCTGCAGAAGCGCAGGATGGCGTCGCCGACCTGCTGCGCCGCTTCGCGCTGCGGGAAGTGGCCGACACCCTCCAGCACGCGGCGCTCGTAGCGGCCGTCGAAGAAAGGCTCGCGGCCGAGCGAGCTGTCGGGGTGGTTGCAGCCGTCGGCAGCGCCATGCAGCACGAGCGTCGGAACCGCCAGTACCGGCGCCGGGTCCAGTCGCGATTCGTCCGCAGCACAAGCCGGATCACCGGCCTCGAAGCCCCAGCGGTGGCGATAGGAATGCAGCACGACATCGGCCCAGTCTTCTCCCTGGAAGGCCTGGAGTGCGGCGTCGAAGTCTTCCGGCGCGTACCAGCCCGACGGCGACCAGGTGTCCCACATCAGGCGCGTGAAGGCTTCGCGCTCATGGCGCAGCGCCTGTTCGCCGCGTGCCGTCGCCAGGTACCAGTGGTACCAGTAGTTGCGCGCCTGCTGCAGCGAGATCGTCTGCTGTGCGCTGTTGGTGCCGTAGCCGACCGAGAGCATCACCAGATGCGATGCCGCGCCGGCACGCAGGCCGCAGGCATTGGACGCCGCACGTGCGCCCCAGTCGTGCCCCACCAGCACCGGCTGCGCGAGGCCCAGCACGTCGATGAACTCCAGCAGGTCGCGGCCCAGAGCCGAGAGCTGGCCGCTGCGCGGCGTGGCCGCGTCGCGAAAGCGGGTGGGCGCGAATCCGCGCAGCGCCGGGGCGAGCACGTGCCAGCCGGCGGCGGCCAGCTGCGCTGCCACCGGCCGCCAGCCCTCGGGGCTGTCGGGCCAGCCGTGCAGCAGCACGGCGCTGCGCGTGGCGCCGCGGTTCCATTCGAGATAGGCGATGTCCAGGGTCGAGGTCGAGGCGACGAAGTGCGTGTGCATGGGCTCTCAGAGGCAGTGGCGACAACAGCAAGCGTGCGCGCGATACCGCTTGGCCTCGGTGAATAATCACGGCAGATTGATGAAGGTTCTCGTTGAATGACGCCATGACCGACGCCGGCGGTGCGCCGCTGGACATCGTGCTGCTGCGCAGCTTTCTCGAAGTCGTCGACGGCGGCAGCTTCGCCGTGGCCGCCGAGCGGCTGGCGCTGACGCCCTCGGCCATCAGCGGCCACATCAAGCGCCTGGAGCAGGCGGCAGGTGCGACGCTGCTGGCGCGCACCACGCGGCGTCTGGACCTGACTTCGGCGGGCGAGACCTTGTACGCCTACGGCCGCAGCATCCTGGACCTGGAGCGCGAGGCGCGCGCCAAGCTGCGCGGCGCACCGGTTCGGGGGCGGTTGCGGGTGGGCGCGTCGGAAGACTTCGCCGGCACCTGGCTGCCGCAGGTGCTGCAGCGTTTTCGCAGCGCGCACCCGCAGGCGTCTGTCGACCTGAAGGTCGGCATCACCGCCGACCTGCTGCGCCAGCAGGAACGCGGCCGGCTGGACATCGTGTTCGGCAAGCAATGCAGCCGCGTCGACGGCAGCGGTGAACTGCTCTGGGAAGAGCCGCTGGTCTGGGCTTACGCCACGGGTCAGGCGCCGGAGCTCGCGCCGCAGCTGCCGCTGGCGGTGTTTCCCGAGCCTTGTGTCTACCGCGAGTCGGCGATCTCGGCGCTGGGCCGGGCCGGACTGCCCTGGCGCATCGTGTTCGAGAGCAGCAGCATGGCGGCCTGCGTGTCGGCCGCCTTGTCCGGCTTCGCCGTCACGGTGGTGGCGCGCAGCCAGCTGCGCGACGGGCTGAGCGAGCTGGGTGCCGGGCAGCGCATGCCCGAACTGCCTGCGGCCCGGTTCTGCGCATTCGCCCGCGCCGGCAACTCAGCGAGCGACGCGCTCGTCGACGCGGCGCGCCGGATCGGGATGTACGAGCGCTTCGGCCCTGGGCCGCGTCGCGGCTGATCGGCGGCACGCGCCGGCTGAAAACGAAAAAGCCGCCCGGTTTCCCGGGCGGCTTTCGTTCTCTGCGCCAGAAGCTCAGAGCGCCTGCACGGCCTGGGTGCGCGCGAAGGTACCGGCGGTGGCGTTGTGCGCGTCCATGCAGCGGCCTTCGGCGGCCGGCGAGGCGCGCAGCACGCCCAGCGCGACCTGCTGCGCCTGCGGCTTGGCCGCGCCCAGCGCCTGCAGCGAACGCACGCCGAAGGCGTCGGCCTGCAGCTCGAAGCGCTTGTTCAGGCCGGCCACCAGGCAGGTGCCGAAGCCCAGGCCGGCGTCGGCCGCGGCGCCGCTGGCGACGACCGAGGCGCTCAGCGTCGGCAGCATGCCGAAGCCCAGCACGCTGGTGGCGTAGAAGCCGGTGGACAGCAGGCGCAGCGCCGCGGTGCGCGTGCCGTGGCGGTAGACGCCGTGGCCGAGTTCGCGCGACAGCGAGTAGGTCAGCGCGTCGGGCGAAGCCTTGTCGGCCAGCGCGGTGCTGACGGTGACGACGTAGTGCGGGGCACGCAGACGGCTTTGCTGCAGGTCGGTGGCCGGCTTGCCGGCGGCGGGGTCGACCGCCGAGACGATCACGTCGCCGAGCCAGTCGCGGTCCATCCAGCCGTCGTCGTCCACGCGCTGGGCGGCGTAGATGCTGCGGCAGGCCGGGGCGCGCAGGCGTTCCAGGCGCGCGGCCGCGGGGTTGGCCGATTCATCGACGAGCAGCACCGACAGTTCACCCGGGGCCAGCGTCAGGCCGGGCGTTCCGGCGCAGTCGACGCGTTGGGCGAGGTACTTGGGGGTGCTCGCGGGGACGGCAGGCGTGGTAGCGAGCAGGGCCGGGGCGGCCAGGGCCGTCACGGCCGCTGCTCGGATTGCGTTTTTCATGAGGTCCTTCCTTACTGCTGCGGGTGTGGCTGCCTGCGGGCCACGGGGGGCTTGTCTGTAGATGAAAATTTCTGTCAAGCTGCCGTTACAGTCTATCGACTGTTCTTCATCAATTATCTGGGCCCATATCAAAGTACTTATCCCAACGCAGGATTGACGCGTGATATTGGCCTGCGGCGCGTGGTCATGGCGCCACGAAAGCCGGTCGCGACGCAAGAGGGCGCGTTCGCCGGGCGTCGGCGCCACGGCTGTGGCACGTGAGCCTTAAGACCGCCTTCACCTCGCACGCGCAGCATGACGGCATCGAGTGTTCGAGAGACCGTCATGAAAACGATCCGCAGCACCTACATCGCGCTCGTCGCCGGGCTGAGCGCGCTGTGGCTGGCGGCCGAAGCCGGCTCGCTGCCGGCGGCACAGGGCTTCTTCGCCTGGCGCAACCTGCTGGTGCAGTACAGCGGCGTGCTCGGCATCGGGCTGATGAGCGCGGGCATGCTGCTGGCGCTGCGCCCGGCCTGGCTGGACGATCGCCTGCACGGCCTGGACAAGGGCTACCGCCTGCACAAGTGGTTGGGCGTCGGCGGCCTGGTGCTGTCGGTGGCGCACTGGCTGTTCGCCCAGGGCCCGAAGTGGCTGGTGCAGGCCGGGCTGCTGGAGCGCCCGCAGCGCGGCCCGCGGCCGCAGGTCGAGGCCGACAGCCTGCTGGCCTGGGTGCAGGGCCTGCGCCACCCGGCCGAGGAGATCGGCGAGTACGCCTTCTACCTGATGCTGGCGCTGATCGCGATCGCGCTGATCAAGCGCTTCCCGTACCGCCGCTTCTTCCAGACGCACCGCGCGATGGCGCTCGTGTACCTGGTGCTCGTCTTCCACTCGGTGGTGCTGACCAAGCCCGGGTACTGGCTGCAGCCGGTCGGTCTGGTGCTGGCCGCGCTGATGACGGTGGGCACGGTCTCGGCCTTCATGAGCCTGGCGCGCCGCATCGGCCGTGCGCGCCGTGTCGAAGGCCGGGTCGAGAGCGTCGAGTTCCTGCCGGGCACGCAGGTCACCGCGGTGACGGTGAAGCTGGCCGACGGCTGGCACGGCCACGACGCCGGCCAGTTCGCCTTCGTCACCTTCGACGAGGCCGAGGGCGCGCACCCGTTCACGATCGCCTCGGCCTGGGCCGGCGACGGCCGGCTGCGTTTCCTCATCAAGGCGCTGGGCGACTACACGCGCACGCTGCCCCAGGCGCTGAAGGCCGGCCACGCGGCGGCGGTGGAAGGCCCGTACGGCCGCTTCCGCTTCGACGGCGAGGCGCGGCGCCAGGTGTGGATCGGCGCCGGCATCGGCGTCACGCCCTTCGTCGCCCGGCTGCAGTCGCTGGCGCGCCGCCCGGACGGCCGCACGATCGACATGTTCCACCCGACCGCGGCCGTCGACGCCACCGCGCTGGCGCGGCTGCAGGCCGACGCCGGTGCCGCCGGCGTGCGCCTGCACGTGCTGCAGGACGCCCGCGACGGCCGCCTGGACGCCGCCCGGCTGCGCCAGCTGGTGCCCGACTGGCTGCAGGCCGACTTCTGGTTCTGCGGCCCGGCCGCCTTCGGCGAGGCCCTGAAGCGCGACCTGGCCGCCGCCGGCCTGCCGCCGGGGCGTTTCCACCAGGAGCTGTTCGAGATGCGCTGAGGCGCGGGGCGGCCTCAGCCATCGCGCGTGAAATCGCGCTCAGGCCTTCGGCAGGCGCAGAACGCCTCCCGGCGTCCTGCGTCCGGGCTCAGCCCTCGCGCGTGAAATCGCGCTCGGGCCTTCGGCAGGCGCAGAACGCCTCCCGGCGTCCTGCGTCCAGGCTCAGCCCTCGCGCGTGAAATCGCGCTCAGGCCTTCGGCAGGCGCAGAACGCCTTCCGGCGTCCTGCGTCCGGCCTCAGCGCCGCTGCAGCGCCCGCGCGATGCGCCCGCGCGGCACCGTCGGCTTGGGCACACGCTGGTCGAACCAGCTGCGCACGTCGGCCTCCAGGCCGATGCCGTGCATGTAGTTGTAGATCGCCTTCTTCAGCGCCACGCCGAGCGCGTCGTGGTCGACACCCGTGGGGTCGACGAAGCCGACGTCGTTGCGTGCGAAGCTCGTCGGCGGCAGCGGCTGCAGCGTCACGCCGTAGGCCGCCGGGTCGCGGCCCACCGGCGAGTGCACGGTGCAGGTGAAGCGGTGGAAGAAGCCCGACTGGATGCAGCCGGCCTCGAAGAGCTGGCGCACGTACTCCAGCGCGTCGACCGTGTCCTGCACCGTCTGCGTCGGGAAGCCGTACATCAGGTAGGCGTGCACCAGCACGCCGGCATCGCTGAAGGCGCGCGTGACCCGCGCCACCTGCTCGACCGACACACCCTTCTGCATCAGCCCCAGCAGCCGGTCCGACGCCACCTCCAGCCCGCCGCTGATCGCGATGCAGCCGCTGTCGGCGAGCTGGCGGCAGAGCTCGGGGCTGAAGCTCTTCTCGAAGCGCACGTTGCCCCACCACGAGATCGCCAGCTGCCGGCGCTGCAACTCGGCGGCCAGCGCCTTCAGCGACTTGGGCGGCGCGGCTTCGTCGACGAAGTGGAAGCCCGTCTGCCCGGTCTCGGCGACGATGGCCTCGATGCGGTCGACCAGGGTCTCGGCGCCGGCGGCGTCGTAGCGCGAGATGTAGTCCAGGCTGGTGTCGCAGAAGCTGCACTTCTTCCAGTAGCAGCCGTGCGCCACCGTCATCTTGTTCCAGCGCCCGTCGCTCCACAGCCGGTGCATCGGGTTGAGCATGTCCAGGAGCGACAGGTAGCGGCCCAGCGGCAGCCCGTCCCAGGTCGGCGTGCCGACCTCGGCAAACGGCACGTCGGCTTCGCCGATGTCGAGGTAGCGCACCGTGCCGCCTTCGTCGCGCATGAAGGTGCGCACCAGGCGCTGGCGCGAGCGTTTGCCGGCCCAGTGCTCCAGCAGCGCCAGCAGCGGGCGCTCGCCGGCGTCCAGCGTCACCGCGTCGACGTAATCGAACAGGCGCGCGTCCGACAGCTCGCGCAGCTCGGTGTTGACGAGGCCGCCGCCCAGCGCCACGCGCAGCCCCGGCTGCACCGCCTTCATCGCCTGGGCGATGCGCAGCGCGCCGTAGACCGAGCCGGGGAAGGGCACGCTCAAGAGCACGACGTCGGGCCGGTGTTCGGCCAGCGCGGCCTGCGCCAGGCGCTCGAGCGTCGCGTCGACGAGGTTGGGCGGCGCTGCCAGCGCCTGCGCCAGCGGCTCGAAACTCGGCTGGCTGGCGGCCAGTTGCTCCGCGTAGCGCACGAACTCGAAACGGGCGTCGACCGCGTCGCGCAGCACGTCGGCCAGGTCGTCCAGGTACAGCGTCGCCAGGTGGCGCGCGCGGTCCTGCGTGCCGAGTGCGCCGAAGGCCCAGGCCAGCGGGTCGCCACCTTCGGGGTCGTCGGGGTCGACGTAGACGTCGAGCGAGCAGAAACGTGCGCCCTCGGGCAGGAAGGCGCGGCCGGCGATGCGGTGCGCCAGCGTCGCGTCGCCGCCTTGCAGAAAGCGGATCGTCGGCGTGATCGTCGCCACGTAACGCTCGAACTGCGCCTCGAAGGCGTCCAGCCGCGCCGTGCGGCGTTCGGGCGGCAGCGCCTTGGCGGCTTCGCGCACGGCAGCCAGCCCGGCGGGCGTGAACAGCTCCAGCACCAGCGCCAGCGCGAGGTCGGTCTGCATCGCGGCGATGCCGCGCGAACGCAGGAAGCCGGTCAGGTAGGCGGTCGAGGGGTAGGGCGTGTTCAGCTGCGTCATCGGCGGGATGACGGCGAGCACGCGGAGGTCGGGGGCGCTCATCGGTGGCGGGATTCTCGCCCGCAGCGGCCGTGCGCGCGGCAAAGGCAGCAAGACATGCCTTTTCCGGCAAGTCTGAAAGCTGCGGAGTTCGGCTAGGCGCAAGCCAGCACGCTCCCTAGAGTGCGTGTTCCCGGCCCCCGCGGCCTGCCGTCCGGCAGGCCGCGGGGGCCGCCAAGAGAACCAGGAGACAAGATGAGACGATGGTTGCGGGCCACCCTGGCCCTGCTGCTGGCCGCGCCTGCGGCTGCGGCGCTGGCCCAGGCGGCGACATTCCCCGAACGCGGCAAGCCGCTGCGCATCGTCGTGCCGTTCGCGGCCGGCGGCGGCGTCGACGCCGCCGCGCGGCTGCTGGGCACGCAGCTGCAGAAGCAGCTCGGCGTCAACGTCGTCGTCGAGAACCGTGCCGGCGGCAGCGGCACGATCGGCGGTCGGGCGGTGCAGTCGGCTGCGGCCGATGGCCAGACGCTGCTGTTTTCGGCCGCCACGCACGTGCTGGCCCGGCAGGTCCTGAAGGCCTCGCCTTATGACCCGCAGACCGACTTCGTGCCGGTGGCGCGTGTCGGCGAGGCGCCGCTGATGCTGGTGCTCGCCCCCTCCAGGACGCAGACCCGGCTGGCCGACGTGCTGGCCACGATCCGCCAGCAGCCCGACAAGTGGTCGGCCGGCATTCCCGCGGCCGGCGCGCCCAGCCACCTGGCGACCCTGCTGATGGCGCGCGACGCGGGGCTCAAGCTCAGCTACGTCCCGTACAAGGGCACCCAGCCGGCGCTGATGGACGTCGCCGGCGGCCACACCGACCTGGTGCTGGACTCGATGATCTCGCTGCTGCCGATGGCCAAGTCGGGCAAGGTCCGGCCGATCGCGATCACCTCGGCGCGGCGCAGCGCGCTGGCGCCCGAGGTGCCGACCTTCCAGGAAGCCGGGCTGCCCGAGTTCGCCTATGCCTCGTGGTACGGCGTCTGGGCGCCCGCCGCCACGCCGCCGGCCCGGGTGGCGGTGCTGAACACGGCGATCAACGCCGCCACCGCCGAGCTGGCGCGCAGCGGGGCCTGGGCCAACCTGGGCATCACGCCGGTCACCGAGAACCCCGAGCAGTTCAGGCGCTTCGTCGCACGCGACGTCGCCCAGGGCGCCGAGCTGCTGCGCAGCGCCGGGTTCCAGCCGGAATGACGGCGCGGCGCGCCGCGCCGGCCTTCGCATTCGGGACGTCGCGGGCAATCCCGGGCCTGACGACAGGATGGCCGCCGAATAATGCGGCAGCGCATCCACCGGCCGCTCGCCTGCCGGTGCGAGGCCTGGCCCGAGTGACTGGAGCGCGCCGTGACCCGACCCGCCGTTCGTTCTCCTGCCGCAGCGCATGCGTGAGCGCGCGCCGGCCCCGCGCCGCTGGCCCTACCTGCTCGCGCTGTTGGCGACCCCGGCCGTGCTGCTCGCCTGGCGCCAGGCGGCCGCGCCCGCCGACACGCTGTTCCTGCTCTTGCTGCTGCCCGTCATCGCCTGCGTGTCGACCGGCGGCGTCGGGCCGGGCCTGCTGGCGGCCGCGCTCGCGGCAGCCGGGGCGGTGTATGCGGCGCCGGGCGCCGGCGCGCCGGCCTGGGGCGTGTTCGTGCTGGAGTCGCTGCTGATCTGCACGCTCGCCGTGTCGCGGCCGCGGCCCGCAGCGCCGCCTGCGGCCCCGGCGCCCGACGACACGCACGAGCGCCTGCGGCAGCTGGCCGCAGAACGCGACGCGCTGGCCGAGCGCGAGCGTTTCATGCGCGCCATCGCCGACGCGCTGCCCGGCATGGTCGGCTACTGGGACGCGGACCTGCGCTGCCGCTTCGCCAACGTCGCCTACCTGAAGTGGTTCGGCCGCACGCCCGAGCAGATGCTGGGCATTCGCATGCAGGACCTGCTGGGCGAGGAGCTGTTCCGCGTCAACGAGCGCTACATCCGCGGCGCGCTGGCCGGCGAGGAACAGCGCTTCCAGCGCACGCTGACGCGCGCCGACGGCAGCATCGGCTACACGCTCGCGTCCTACATCCCCGACCGGGTCGATGGCCGGGTGCGCGGCTTCAACGTCATCGTCGCCGACATCTCCGACGTCAAACGCGCCGAGCTCGAGCTCGAGCGCGTCAACGTGCAGCTGCTGCAGCGCGCCGCCGAAGCCGAGGCCGCCACGCGGGCCAAGAGCGCCTTCCTGGCCAACATGAGCCACGAGATCCGCACGCCGATGAACGCCATCATCGGCCTCACGCACCTGCTGGCGCGCGACGCCACCGACGATCAGCAGCGCAGTCGCCTGGGCAAGGTGGACGGTGCCGCCCGCCATCTGCTGCAGGTGATCAGCGACATCCTCGACCTGTCCAAGATCGAGGCCGGCAAGATGAGCCTGGAGCGCGAGGAGTTCCGGCTCGACGAAGTGCTGGAGCGCTCGCTGTCGATGGTGCGTACCAAGGCGGCGGAGAAGGGGCTGGAGCTGGCCGTCGACACCGCGCCGCTGCCCGAGCGCCTGATCGGCGACCCGACGCGGCTGGCGCAGGTGCTGATCAACCTGCTGGCCAACGCCGTGCGCTTCACCGACCGTGGCGTCGTGCGGCTGCACGGCCGCGAGCTGCGGCGCGACGAGCACCGGCTGCTGGCGCGCTTCGAGGTGCAGGACAGCGGGCCGGGCATCGCCCCGGACCAGCTCGCGCGGCTGTTCGAGGCCTTCGACCAGGGCGACAACTCGACGACGCGCCGCCACGGTGGCACCGGCCTGGGCCTGGCGCTGACGCGTCGCTTCGCCACGCTGATGGGCGGCGAGGCCGGCGTCGACAGCCGCCTGGGCGAAGGCAGCAGGTTCTGGTTCAGCGCCGAGTTCGAACTGCCGCCGCCCGAGAGCGTGCAGGCGCCGCTGCCGCCGCCGTCGCTCGACGACCCGTGGCCGCTGCGTGCCGACCTGCGCGGCCGGCGCATCCTGCTGGCCGAGGACAACCCGATCAACCAGGAGGTGGTGGTCGATCTGCTCGAAGCGGCCGGGCTGCAGGTGGACACCGCCGACAACGGCCGCCAGGCGCTGGAGATGGCGCTGCGCACGCCTTACGCGCTGATCCTGATGGACGTGCAGATGCCCGGGCTGGACGGCCTGGCCGCCACGCGCCAGATCCGCGAGCACCTGGGCAGCGCCGTCCCCATCGTCGCGATGACCGCCAATGCCTTCGCCGAGGACCGCGCCGCCTGCCTGGAGGCCGGCATGAACGACCACCTGCCCAAGCCGGTCGAGCCACAGCGCCTGTTCGACACCTTGCAGCGCTGGCTGTAGAAGCCGCCCGGGCCGGGCCGAAGGCGCGCGCGGCGGGCCGACAATGGCCGCCCCGCCACCACGCCCGCGCCCATGTCCCGCCCCATCACGACCCTGTTCATGCTGTGCTCGGTGGACGGCAAGATCTCCACCGGCGACGTCGACACCCGCGACTTCGACCGCGACCTGCCGGCGCTGCCCGGCGTCGGCGATGGCCTGGCGCAGTACTACGAGCTGGAACGCTGCACCGACCTGTTCGCGCTGAACAGCGGCCGCGTGATGGCCAAGATCGGCGTCAACGAGGCCGGGCCGGCGACCGTGCGGCTGCCGGTCAGCTTCGTCATTGCCGACGACCACCACCTGACGCTGGCCGGCGTCGACCACCTGCTAGGCCGCTGCCGCCGGCTGTTCCTGGCGACCGCCAATGCGCAGCACCCGGTCTTCCAGCGCCGAGGGGCGCACGGGCTGGAGATCCTGCCCTTCGACGGCCGCATCGACTTCGCGCGCCTGCTGCACACGCTGAAGGCGCAGCACGGCGTCGAGCGCCTGACGATCCAGACCGGCGGCACGCTCAACGCGCTGCTGCTGCGCCAGGGCCTGGTCGACCGTGTGTCGCTGGTGCTCGCCCCGGCGCTGGTGGGCGGCGCGACGACGCCGACGCTGGTGGACGGCGCACCGCTGCGCGACGCCGCCGAACTGCGCCAGGTGAAGGCCCTGGTGCTCAACGAGGTGCGCCGGCTGCAGCACTCGTGGCTGCTGCTGGACTACGAGGTGCTCAACGGCGAAGGCGCGGCCGCCGGCTGATGGCGTGCGTCGGCGAGACCGTCCGAGCTTGCGGCTTGGTGCCCGGGACATGCCGGCGTCGCGCGCACGGCGCTCGCGCGGAGGCGGACCTGGGCCAAGGGCGACACCTCAGCGCGGGGCCTCCGTGACCGTCCAGCGGCCACGGCGGAAGCGGCGCACGAAGCCTGGCTCCGCGGCGGCGGCGGACGGCGATGCGGCCGCCGCCTCGCCGTCACGCAGCGTCGGCGCACACGGCGCCGCGCCGCGGGTCTCGCCCGGCGGCTGCGCCGGCGCGCCGCCCTCGGCGGTGCAGCCGTCATCGTCCGCCGCGCGGCTGCCTTCGTCCTGGGGAATCTCGGGGTCTCGGGCCATGTTCGTCGTTCCCGCACGGCGTACCACGAAGGTGGCGCCAAGGCCGGCGTTTGTCGGAGTATGGGCGTGGTCCGTGACGGCGTGGCTGCGGGCGCGGCGAAGCACCTTGCCGCCGTGTTGCGGTTCGCCCGCGCCGGCCGTCCGTCGCCGACCTCGGACTGGCGAGCTCAGGGCGCTTCGTGCGCTCGGCCGACGGGGTGGCGTCGTTCTCGTTCACGACGGCAGGCTGAAGAAGAAGCTCGCACCGTCGCCGGGCCGGCCCTCGGCCCAGACCCGCCCGCCGTGGCGCTCGACAATGCGCCGCACGATCGTCAGGCCGATCCCCGTGCCGTCGAACGCGTTGCCGTGCAGGCGCCGGAAGGGCTGGAACAGCTCGTCCGCGCGCGCTTCGGGGAAGCCGACGCCGTTGTCGCGCACCTCCACCACCACCTGGCCCGGCGTGCGCTCGCCGCTCACGCGCACCCGCACGCCGGGCCGTCCGGCGCTGAACTTCAGCGCGTTGCCCAGCAGGTTGACGAACACCTGGCGGATCAGCCGGCCGTCGGCCTGTGCCTCGGGCAGCGACTCGCGGGAGATGGCCTGTGCCAGCTCGGCGCCGTGGCTCAGCGCGAGGACCTGCAGAGCCTCGTCGAGCACGCCGTCGAGTGCCGTGGGACGCAGCTCGATGTCCTCATGGCTGACGCGGGCCAGCGTGAGCAGGTCGCTCACCAGCTCCACGAGGCGCCCGGTTTCGCTGCGCATCAGGTCCAGCATGCGCTGGGCGCGCTGCGTGTCGCCTTCGGATAGCGCCTGTCCGGCCAGTGCCGACAGCCCGCTCAGGCCGCCCAGCGGACCGCGAAGGTCGTGCGACACCATCCGGTTGAAGGACTCGAGCCCTTCGACCATGTCGCGCAGCTCGACGGTGCGCGCCTCGATGCGTTCCTCGAGCGAAGCGTTCAGCCGCCGCAGCTGGGACTCGGCGCGTTCGCGCCGGTCCAGCTCGGCGTCGAGCTCCACCTGGTAGCGCCCCAGCGCCGCCACCACCAGGCCCAGCCCGACCAGCGCGAACGGCACCGCCGCCCAGAGGTTGAGCGCGGTGGTGTCCATGCCGAGCCCGAGCGCGCTCAGCACCATCACCGGATAGACCAGCATCGAGGCCAGTGCCACCCGGTTGCCGATGCCGGCCACCTGGCGCAGGGCACCGGCGCACAACACCGCCAGGTAGACGAAGAGCGCACTGGCGGCCATCTGGCCGCCGAGATCCTTAAAGCCCAGAGCCCGCAGCAGGCTCGAGGCGGCGACGAAGCCCACGAAGGCCAGTGCGAAGCCCAGTGCCGGCTGGCGGCCGCGGCCGATGAACTGGCGCACGCCTGCCACCAGCGCGGCCAGCGCCGAGACGCCCAGCACCAGGACGACGAAGAAGCCGGCCGTCAGGGGCTGGCGTGCGGCACCCGAGGGCAGCAGGCCGGGCATGTTGACGAGCGCCGACGCGGCGTAACTCAGTGCCAGCCAGCTCAGGCCCCAGTCGGGGCGGAACCGGCGCCCGTACCAGAACACCAGTGCCAGCGTGAAGTGCACGAGGCCGGCGCCAAATGCGTAAGCCTCGGCTGGGGTCAGGCCCGACAACATGGTGGTGGTCTCCGGTCCGGGGCTGCGTCGACGGGCAGGATAGGGACATTTCTCTTCCCCGAGGCGGTCCCGCTTACCGCGGCGGCGGCAAGTCCTCGCCCAGCGCGCGCCGCCACAGCCAGGCCAGGCCCAGGCGGACATCGAGGCTGGCGCTGCGCTGCTCGGGCGTGGCCAGCGGCCGAACGGGGCTGTGCCGTTCGGCCACGGCGAACGTGAACACGTAGGCCGGCTCCTGCCCCATGCGCAGGTCGGTGACGAAGAGCGCGTCGCCTTCGGCGTGCAGCTTGTAGAAGCCTTTGCTGAACGCGGCGACGAGGCGCACGCCGGCGACGTCCTGCAGCTCCGTCGCGAGTTCGGCGCCGCGGTCGAAGCCGTCGAAGTGCATCGCCCGGCCGCGGTCGAGCAGCGAATGGAAGCCTTCGTGGTAACGATCCCCGTCGATCGCGACGACGCGCCAGAGCACCGTGTTGAAGGCCGTCGGCGTGACCAGCACCTGCCCGGCGGCGATGCCCTGCGCCGCCAGCGCGGCGCGCGCCACGCGTTCGACATGGGCCTGCGCTGCCGCGCTCCAGGCGAGATAGGCGCAGCCCAGCAGCAGCCCGGCGGCGTTGGCCTGCAGCCCGCGCGCGCTGCCCCGCGAAGCCAGCGCCCAGCCGGCGCCGGCCAGCAGCGGCAGCGTGAACAGCGGGTCGATAATGAAGATGCTGCCGACGGCGAACGGCCAGTCGCTGAAGGGCAGCGCCAGCCGCGTGCCGTAGACCGTCATCGTGTCCAGCAGCGGGTGCGTGACGAGTGCCAGCCAGATTGCCAGCCACCAGCGCCGCCACAGCGCGGCCTCGCCGTGCAGCCGCGCCACGGCGGCGGCCAGCGGCAGCGACAGCAGCGTCAGCCAGAACAGCGAGTGCGTCGCGCCGCGGTGCAGCACCATGTTGCGGATGGCGTCGCCGTGGTCGACCAGCACGTCCAGGTCGGGCAGCGTGCCGGCCACCGCGCCCCACAGCGCCGCCTTCCATACCGCCGTGCGCCGGCCCATCACCGCCACGCTGACGGCGGCGCCCAGCGCCAGTTGCGAAACGGAGTCCATGCGCCGATTCTGGCGGCGGCCTCCGCCCCCGGGTTAACACGGGTTTGCCGGCCCGGCGGGAACCTGGCTTGCTCCGCCGACGCCCCACCCTCGTTTCGGGAGACGCCCATGCCTTACGTCGACGGTTTCGTCATCGCGGTGCCCACCGCGAACAAGCAGCAGTTCATAGCCCACGCCAGCCGCTTCGACGCCCTGTTCATCGAGCAGGGCGCCACCCGCATCCTCGAGTGCTGGGGCGACGACGTGAAGGCCGGCCAGTGGACCGACTTCCGCCGCGCGGTGCAGGCCACCGAGGACGAGACCGTGGTCTTCGCCTGGGTCGAGTGGCCTGACAAGCCGACTCGCGACGAGGCGATGGCGCGGCTGGACGAGTTGATGAAGACCGACCCGCGTGTCGATCCGGCCGAGAACCCGATGCCCTTCGACGGCAAACGCATGATCTTCGGCGGCTTCGAGCCGGTGGTCGTGCTCGAGCAGGGCGCCTAGCGTGCGCCCGGCCGACGCCGGCCGCCGCCGCTGGCTGGCCGGCGCGGCGGTGCTTGCCGCCTGGCCCGGGCAGGCGCTGGCGGCCACCGTGCCGGCGCGCACCATCCCGTCCAGCGGCGAGGCGCTGCCGGCGGTGGGCCTGGGCAGCTGGATCACCTTCAACGTCGGCGAGGACGCGTCGGCGCGCGAGGCCTGCACCGAGGTCGTGCGCGCCTTCTTCGCCGCCGGCGGGCGCCTGATCGACAGCTCGCCGATGTACGGCTCGTCGCAAGCGACCATCGGCCACGCGCTGGCGCGCCTGGGGCGGCCGCCGGCGCTGTTCTCCGCCGAGAAGGTGTGGATCGGCGACGCCCGGCGCGGCGCGGCGCAGATGGAGGCTTCGCGCGCCTTCTGGGGCGTGCCGCGTTTCGACCTGATGCAGGTGCACAACCTGCTGGCCTGGCAGGAGCACCTGCCGCGCCTGCTGGAGATGAAGGCCGCCGGGCGGCTGCGCTACGTCGGCGTCACCACCTCCGAAGGGCGGCGGCACGGCGAGATCGAGCAGATCCTGCGCAGCCAGCCGGTCGACTTCGTGCAGCTCAGCTACAACCTGCTGGACCGCGAAGCCGAGCGCCGCCTGCTGCCGCTGGCGCAGGAGCGGCGCATCGCCGTCATCGTCAACCGCCCGTTCCGCCAGGGCCGGCTGCTGGACAGCCTGCAGCGCCACCCGCTGCCCGGCTGGGCCGCCGAGATCGGCTGCGACGGCTGGGCCCAGGTGGCGCTGAAGTTCGTGATCTCGCACCCGGCCGTCACCTGCGTGATCCCGGCGACGAGCCAGGTGGCGCACCTGCGCCAGAACATGGGCGCGATGCAGGGCCGCCTGCCCGATGCCGCGCTGCGCGAGCGCATGGCCGCCGAGGTGGCGGCGCTGTGACGGCCGCACGATGAGCGAGTGGTGGACCTACCGGCCGTCCGACTTCCTGATGTTCGCGCCGGCCACCTACTGGCGGCTGTTCGAGCTGCTCAACCGCGCCTGGTGGCCGCTGCAGCCGCTGCTGCTGGCGGCCGGCCTCGCCTGGCTGGTGGGGGCACAACGTGGTGCGCGCCTGGCGCCGCGGGCCGCGGCGGCGGGCCTGGCGGCGGCCTGGGCCTTCGTCGCCTTCGCTTTCCTGCAGCCGCTGTACGCGCCGATCAATTGGCTGGCGTCGGGTTTTGCCGTCGGCTTCGTCGTCCAGGCCGCGCTGCTGGCGCTGCTGGCCACGCGTGCCGACCTGCGGCCGCTGGGCCCGTGCGCGCGCCGCAGCGTCGGGCTGCTGCTGTGCGCCGCGGCGCTGCTGGTGTATCCGCTGCTGGCCGTGGTGTCAGGTCGGCCCTGGCGCCAGGCCGAAATCTTCGGCCTGGCGCCGGACCCGACCGCGATCGGCACGCTGGGCGCGCTGCTGATGGCAGGCGCTGCGGGCCGACTCACGCGCTGGCTGGTGGCCGGCGCGTGCACGCTGGCGCTGGGGTGGTGTGCGCTCGGCGTGACGACCTTGTTGACGATGGGTGCCGGGCAGGGCTGGGTGCTGCTGGGCGCCGCGGGGCTGGCGCTGGCGGGCCTGGCCGCGGGGCGACCCGGGCGATCCGGCCCGCGCCGGCCTAACCCGCCGCCCCCAGCCGCGCCGCCGCGCTGAGCACCGCCAGCACGCCGGCGGTGGCGATGTCGGCGTGGCGCCCGGCGCCGAAACGTGTGCCGGCCACGCCCGGCGTGGCGGCCTCGACCAGCGCCCAGGCCTGGGCGTCGGAGCCGCCGCCGATCGAACGTTCCTCGAAGTGCACGATCTCCAGCGCGATGCCGAAGGCGCTGCGCACCGCCTGCGCCGCCGCGTCCACCGGGCCGGCGCCGCGGCCGACCAGGCGGCGCGCGCTGCCGTCGGCGCCGGTGACGTCCAGCGTGATCTCCACGCCGCCCGGCACCGCCGCCAGCGCATGGCCGTGCCAGTCCAGCGCGCCGCCGGCGGCCGTCGGCGCCAGGTAGGCGGCGTCGAACAGCTGCCACAGCGTGTCGGCGTCGACCTCGGCTTCGGCGGCGTCGGCGTGCGCCTGCACGACGCTGCTGAACTCCACCTGCATCCGGCGCGGCATCGCCAGGCCGTGGTGGCGCTCCATCAGCCAGGCGATGCCGCCTTTGCCCGACTGGCTGTTCACGCGGATCAGGCCGTCGTAGGTGCGGCCCAGGTCCTGCGGGTCCACCGGCAGGTAGGGCACCTGCCACAGGCCGCCCGGCTCCTGCGCCGCCAGGCCCTTGCGGATGGCGTCCTGGTGCGAGCCCGAGAAGGCCGTGAAGACGAGGTCGCCCGCGTACGGGTGGCGCGGGTGCAGCGGCAAGCCGGTGCAGGCCCCGACCTCGCGCGCGACGTGGCCGATGTCCGAGAAGTCCAGCCCCGGCGCCACGCCCAGCGCGTAGAGGTTGAGCGCCAGCGTCACCAGGTCGACATTGCCGCTGCGCTCGCCGTTGCCGAACAGCGTGCCTTCGACACGCTGCGCGCCGGCCAGCAGCGCCAGCTCGGCGCAGGCCACGCCGGTGCCGCGGTCGTTGTGCGGGTGAATCGACAGCACGACGTGCTGGCGGCGCGGCAGGCGCCGGTGCATCCACTCGATCTGGTCGGCGAAGACGTTGGGCGTGGCCACTTCCACCGTGGTCGGCAGGTTCAGGATCACCGGGCGGCCGGGGCCGGCGTCCCAGGCTTCCAGCGCCGCGGTGCAGGCGGCCAGCGAGACCTCGGGCTCGGTCATGCAGAAGGTCTCGGGCGAGTACTGCAGCACCCATTCGGTCTCGGGCGCGGCGTCGGTCAGCGTGCGCAGCAGGCGCACGTGGCGGTCGACGAAGGCCAGCACCTCGTCGACGCCCATGCCGAAGACGACGCGGCGCCACAGCGGCGCGGTGGCGTTGTAGAGGTGCACGATGACGCGGCGCGCGCCGCGCAGCGACTCGACGGTGCGCACGAGCAGGTCTTCGCGCGCCTGGGTCATCACCATCGGCGTGACGTCGGCGGGCAGGCGCTGTTCGTCGATCAGGCGGCGCACGAAGGCGTGGTCGCTGGCCGAGGCGGCCGGGAAGCCGACCTCGATCTCCTTGAAGCCGACGCCGACGAGCAGCTCGAACAGGCGCAGCTTGCGCTCGGCGTTCATCGGCTCGAACAGCGCCTGGTTGCCGTCGCGCAGGTCGGTCGACAGCCAGACGGGCGCCTGGGTGAGCGTCTGCGACGGCCAGCGGCGGTCGGCCATCACGGGGGCGGGATAGGGGCGGTACTTGGTCTCGGGGGTTTGCAGCATCGGGGCCTCGAAGGCATGCGCCGCGTGGCCCATCGGCTGGGCGGCGTGCGGACGCAGGTGTCAAAGACGGAAGGCGAGGGGGAACGTGCTGCGGATGCCGGCGAACGGCACGACGCTCCCCTGCGGTGCCCTGGCAGGCGCCGCTTCGAGGCCGGGATCTGGGGGAGTGTCTAGCGACCCGCGAACGGGGTCGTGTCAGCCGCGCGCACGTGCGGATCCCGGCCCAGCGTCAGGCATAGGCGTAGGGAGTGCGGGAGGCGGGCGGGCATGGGGGGATTATGGGGGAAGCGGCAGGCATCACTCACTTGATGAATACCGGCTTGAATGGCGCAGCGCAGACGCTTGCGGCGAATTGGCGCGGGTAGGATTCACCGCCCCGCAGTAACAAGAGGAAATACCGCCACCATGGCCCGCCCGAAGGCTGACAAGCCCGCCCAGGAAGAACCCCTCGAGAAACAGCTCTGGAAGTCCGCCGACAAGCTGCGCAAGAACATCGACGCGGCCGAATACAAGCACGTGGTGCTGGGCCTGATCTTCCTGAAGTACATCTCCGATGCCTTCGAGGAACTGCATTCCAGGCTGGAGGCCGGTGTCGGCGTGTACGCCGGTGCCGACCCGGAAGACAAGGACGAGTACAGCGCCGAGAACGTCTTCTTCGTGCCGGCCGAGGCCCGTTGGTCCTTTCTGCTGAGCCAGGCCACGCAGCCCACCATCGGCAGCCTCATCGACGCCGCGATGGATGCCATCGAGCGCGAGAACGCGTTGCTCAAGGGTGTGCTGCCCAAGGTCTTCTCGCGCCAGAACCTTGACCCGCTCAGCTTGGGCGGGCTGATGAAGCTTATCGGCAACATCGCCCTGGGCGATGCCAAGGCTCGCAGCGCCGACGTGCTGGGCCATGTGTTCGAGTACTTTCTGGGCGAGTTTGCGCTGGCCGAAGGCAAGCAGGGCGGGCAGTTCTACACCCCGCGCTCCATCGTAGAGCTGCTGGTGGCGATGCTGGAACCTTACAAAGGCCGGGTGTTCGACCCCTGCTGCGGCTCGGGCGGCATGTTCGTGCAGTCGGAGAAGTTCGTGGCTTCGCACCAGGGCCAGGTGAAGGACATCTCCATCTACGGCCAGGAGAGCAACCAGACCACCTGGCGGCTGGCGCGCATGAACCTGGCCATCCGCGGCATCGAATCGTCGCAGGTCAAGTGGAACACCGAGGGCTCGTTCCTGAACGACGCCCACAAAGACCTGAAGGCCGATTTCGTCATCGCCAACCCGCCCTTCAACGTCAGCGACTGGAGCGGTGAACTGCTGCGCAAGGACGGGCGCTGGAAGTACGGCGTGCCGCCGGTGGGCAATGCCAACTTCGCGTGGCTGCAGCACTTCCTGCACCACCTGGCACCCAATGGCCGGGCGGGCGTGGTGCTGGCCAAGGGCTCGCTCACCAGCAAGAGCGGCGGCGAAGGCGAGATCCGCCGCGCGCTGGTGGCCGAGGCCAACCTGATCGACTGCATCGTCAACCTGCCGGCCAAGCTCTTCCTCAACACCCAGATCCCGGCCTGCCTGTGGTTCATGAACCGGGCGCGCGAAAACGGCCATCCGCGCAAGGGCGAGATCCTGTTCATCGACGCACGCAACCTGGGGCATCTGATCAACCGCCGCACGCGTGAGCTGAGCGGCGACGACGTCGAGCACATCGCCGCCACCTACCACGCCTGGCGCACCGGCGAGCCGGGCTACGCCGACGTCAAGGGCTTCTGCGCCTCGGTGTCGTTGACGCGCGTGGCCGAGCTGGACCATGTGCTGACCCCCGGGCGCTATGTCGGCCTGCCCGACGAAGAAGAGGACTTCGACTTCGCCGCGCGCTTCGCGGCGCTGAAGGCCGAGTTCGAGGCGCAGCTGCTGGAAGAAGCGCGGCTGAACGCCGCCATCGCCGAGAACCTGGCCAAGGTGAAGCTGTGAGCCGCAAGCGCGCCAGCGGCGGTACACCCGCCGGCCCGGCAAGCCTGGCCGAGGCCGAGGTCGACGCGCTGTACCAGGACATCCGGCAGCGCGTCGAGCAGGCGCGGGCGCAGGTGCTGACGCAGGTGAACCAGGCGCTGGTGCTCAGCTACTGGCAGGTCGGCAAGACCATCAGGACACGGGTGCTGCAGGGCGAACGCGCGGCCTATGGCGCTGGCGTGCTGAAGGCACTGGCCGGGCGCCTGACGCGCGACTACGGCAGCGGCTTCAGCCATTCGGGGCTGACACGCATGGCCCGGTTCTTCGACTGCCAGCCCGACGAGCAGATCGTTGCGACGCTGTCGCAACAATTGAGCTGGTCGCACTTCGTCGAGCTGATCAAGATCGACGACCCCACGCGCCGCGCCTTCTACACCGAGCTTTGCGCCCAGGCCCGCTGGCCGGTGCGCACGCTGCGCGAACGCATCGACGGCCTGCTGTTCGAGCGCACCGCCATCGCCAAACAGCCCGAGGCCGCGATCTGCCAGGAGCTGGCGCTGCTGCGCAACGCCCAGAGCCAGGGCGCCGGCGCCAACCCTGCGCTGTTTCTGAAGGATCCCTACCTGCTGGACTTCCTGGACCTGAAGGACGGCTTCACCGAGAAGGACCTGGAAGCCGCCATCCTGGCCGAGCTGGAGCGTTTCATTCTCGAGCTGGGCAGCGACTTCGCCTTCATGGGCCGGCAGAAGCGCATCCAGGTGGGCGGGCACGACTACGTCATCGACCTGCTGTTCTTCCACCGCCGGTTGCGGCGGCTGGTGCTGGTCGAGCTGAAGCTGGGCGAGTTCAGGCCCGAGCACAAAGGCCAGGTGGAGCTGTACCTGAAGTGGCTGGCCCGGCACGAGCAGCAGCCCGGCGAGAACGCGCCGATCGCCATCCTGCTGTGCAGCGACAAGGACGACGAGGTGGTCGAGCTGATGGACCTGGAAAAGGACCAGATCCACGTGGCCGAGTACTGGTTGCAACTGCCGCCGAAGGAGGTGCTGCGGGACAGGTTGCACCGGGCGCTGGGGGAGGCGAGGGCGAGGTTGGAGTTGCGGGGGGATGCCCAATGAAGGAATGGAAGACAACCAGTCTCGGCGAACACGCCACCATTCAGACCGGGCCGTTTGGCAGTCAGCTGCACGCAGCAGACTATGTTGATGTCGGAATTCCGACGATTATGCCTACCAATATCGGCGCGCGATTGGAGGTCATTCACAACGGAATAGCAAGAATCACCGAGGCGGATGCCGAGCGCCTGGATCGCTACCGAGTTAGCGAGGGGGATATCGTATACAGCCGAAGAGGTGATGTTGAGCGTTGTGCATATGTCACTCACGCTGAGTCGGGTTGGTTGTGCGGTACGGGTTGTCTGCGCATCCGCTTCTCCTCCTCGGATGTCCACCCGAGATTCTGCGCGTACTATCTCGCCACCGATGAAATCAAGGGCTGGGTAAGTGGGCACGCTGTGGGGTCGACGATGCCCAACTTGAACTCGTCAATCCTGCGGCGATTGCCGATTCAGTTGCCGCCGCTGCTTGAGCAGGTGGCTATTGCCGAAGCGCTTCACGGGTTCGACCAAAAGAGCGACTTTCTGCGTCGTCAGAGCCAAACCCTCGAAGCCATGGCCGAGACGCTGTTCCGGCAGTGGTTCGTCGAGGAAGCGGACGAACAGTGGGAGTCCTGCACGGTTGGCGAGATGCTCTCCATCCGCGGGGGCACGACACCCAGCACCAAAGAGGCGAGCTACTGGGATGGTGATATCGCCTGGACATCCCCCCGAGACTTGGCCGGAGCCAACGGCGTCTACCTGTTCGACACGAGTCGAAAGATCACACCCCTTGGCCTGGCGCAGATCGGCTCAGGCTTGCTACCGCCGGGCACGGTCCTGATGTCCTCGCGGGCGCCCATCGGCTATCTGGCGATCACCGATATTCCGATTGCCATCAATCAAGGCTACATTGCCATGATCTGTGACGATGGCATCCCGAACTACTTCGCGTACCTTTGGTGCAAGCACCACATGGACGACATCAAGGCGGCCGGCAACGGCTCCACCTTCGAGGAGATTTCAAAGTCGAACTTCAAGGCGCTGCCGTTCAAGCTGCCGCCGACGGAAAAGCTCGAAGCCTTTGACGAGATCGCGACACCGATCTTCGGCAAGCTGCGCAGCAACGAGTTGCAGATTCGTCAGCTCGAGTCTCTGCGCGACACGCTGCTGCCCAAGCTGATGAGTGGCGAAGTGCGGGTGAGCTTCTGATGCAAAAACTGCGGGCGGTGATCGAACAGCATGGCCGTTGGGCGCCTTTGACGCTGTACGTGGATCGTGTCGAAGCCGCCCGAGAAGCCGATTTCAGCAATGCCTTGGAGAATGCCAAGGCATTGCTGGAGAGCATCGGGAAGGAAATCTGCCTCGCTCGCGGCACACCGCTCGACGCTGCCTCAACGGTCAACGGCGTGCTGAAGAAGGCCTTTGCCGCCTTGGGCTACAGCGGCGCTCAGTTGGTCACCCAGATATCGGCCTCGCTGGCCAATATCGGCCAGCAGATCGGTGAACTGCGCAACGAGATCAGCCCCACGTCCCACGGCCGGCCGCTCGCCGAACTGGAAGCCCGCAACAGCCAGGTCGACCTGCTGACGCGCGAGTTCCTGCTGGACAGCACGGTGGTGGTGGCTGTGTTCCTCATCCGGGCCTTCGAAGATCGGCAGGCGCAGCGGGCCGCCCCGCCGGCGGCCGTCCTCGCCGAAGACGGCAGCGCCAAACTCGGTTACGAGGACAACGAGGCGTTCAACGACTACTGGGACGAGACCTTCGGCGAGTTCGCTATGGGCGAGTACGCCTACCCGGCCAGCGAGATCCTGTTCGCGCTGGACGGGCAGGCTTATGCGGCCGAGTGTCGGGCCTTCGCCGAGTCCGATGCCGACGACAGCCCTGGGGAAGGCGCATGAGCTACCTCACCGAATCCGCCATCGAAGCCTTCGCGATCAAGCTGCTGGAACGCCAGGGCTGGCGCCATCTGCACGGCGCGGTGCTGGCGCCCGATGGCGACGCGCCCGAGCGCGCCCGCTACAGCGAGGTGCTGCTGGCCGGGCGCTTCGAGCAGGCGGTGCGCCGCATCAACCACCGCCTGCCCGCGGCGGTGGTGGCGACGGCGATCAAGGAGGTGCAGCGCTACACCTCGCCGGACCTGCTGGCGGCCAACGAACACTTCCACCGCTGGATGACCGAAGGCGTGACGGTCGAGCGGCAGCAGGACGGCCAGACGCGCGGCGAACGTGTCGGGCTGATCGACTTCGTCCGCCCCGAAGCCAACGACTTCCTGGTGGTGAACCAGTTCACCGTGGCGCAGGACGAGCAGCCGCACGCGGAGCGCAAGCGCCTGGACCTGGTGCTGTTCGTCAACGGCCTGCCGCTGGTGGTGGTGGAGCTGAAGAACGCCGGCAGCGAGAACGCCACGCTGAAGACGGCGTACCAGCAGGTCGAGACCTACAAGCAGACACTGCCGGCGCTGTTCCACTCCAACGCCTGGGTGGTGATCTCCGACGGCCTGGAAGCACGGGCGGGTTCGCTGTCGGCCGGGCTGTCGCGCTTCATGGCCTGGAAGAGCGCCGACGGTCGCGCCGAGGCCTCGCATCTGGTGAGCCAGTTGGAGACGCTGATCCAGGGCATGCTGCCGCCGGCCACGATGCTGGACCTGCTGCGGCACTTCATCGTCTTCGAGCGGGCACGCAGGCAAGACCCTCAGACCGGGCAGATGACGGTCAGCAGCGTCAAGAAGCTGGCGGCCTACCACCAGTACTACGCGGTGAACGCGGCCGTGGCCTCCACGCTGCGGGCTGCCGACCTCAGCGCGCCGCAGGTCGTGCGCGAGACGCCGGCCTCCTACGGCGTGCCCGGTGTACAGGATCAGCCCCGGGGCGACCGCAAGGCCGGCGTGGTGTGGCACACGCAAGGCTCGGGCAAGTCGCTGTCGATGGTGTTCTATACCGGCAAGATCGTGCTGGCGATGGACAACCCGACGGTGCTGGTGCTGACCGACCGCAACGACCTGGACGACCAGCTCTTCGACACCTTCGCCGCGTCGCGCCAGTTGTTGCGGCAGGAGCCGGTGCAGGCGCAGGACCGCGAGCACCTGAAGCGCCTGCTGAAGGTGGCGGCCGGCGGCGTGGTGTTTTCGACGGTGCAGAAGTTCCAGCCCGCCAGCGGCAACGTGCACGACGAGCTTTCGCCGCGCCGCAACATCGTCGTCATCGCCGACGAGGCGCACCGCACGCAGTACGGCTTCGAGGCCCGCACGGTGGACGTGAAGGACGCCGCCGGTCAGGTCATCGGCAAGAAGCTGGTCTACGGCTTCGCCAAGTACCTGCGCGACGCGCTGCCCAACGCCACCTACCTGGGCTTCACCGGCACGCCGATCGAGAAGGCCGACGTCAACACGCCGGCGGTGTTCGGCCACTACGTCGACGTCTACGACATCGCGCAGGCGGTGGATGACGGTGCCACGGTGCGCATCTACTACGAAAGCCGGCTGGCCAAGGTGGGCCTGAGCGACGAGGGCCGGCAACTCGTCGCCGAGCTGGACGAAGCGCTGGAGGCCGACGAGCTGAGCGAGACGCAGGAGGCCAAGGCGCGCCGCACCCGGATGGAAGCGCTGATCGGCAGCGAGGCGCGCGTGCAGAACATCGCGCGCGACATCGTGGCCCACTTCGAGGCGCGGCAGGAGGTGTTCGCCGGCAAGGCCATGGTGGTGAGCATGTCGCGCCGCATCGCGGTCGAGCTCTACGAGCAGATCAGCAGGCTGCGGCCGGCGTGGCACGACCCCGACCTGCGGCGCGGGGTGATGAAGGTGGTCATGACGGCCTCGTCCGCAGACGGCCCGAAGCTGGCGTTGCACCACACCACCAAGGAGCAGCGCAAGCTGCTGGCCGAGCGCATGAAGGACGACGCCGACCCCTTGAAGCTGGTGATCGTGCGCGACATGTGGCTCACCGGCTTCGATGCTCCGGCCATGCACACGCTTTACATCGACAAGCCGATGAAGGGCCACAACCTGATGCAGGCGATCGCGCGCGTGAATCGTGTGCACCAGGACAAGCCGGGCGGTCTGGTGGTGGACTACCTGGGCATCGCGGCCGACCTGAAGCAGGCGCTGTCGTTCTACTCCGACGCCGGCGGCAAGGGCGACCCGGCGCTCGCCCAAGAGCAGGCGGTGCGGCTGCTGCTGGAGAAGATTGAGGTGGTCTCGGCCCTGTACCACGGCTTTGCCTACGAAGGGTTCTTCGCGGCCGACGTCGGCGAGAAGCTGTCGCTGATCCTGCGGGCCGAAGAACACATCCTGGGCCTGGAGGACGGTCGCAAGCGCTATATCCACGAGGTGGCCGCGATGTCGCAGGCCTTCGCGATCGCGGTGCCGCACGACGAGGCCATGGCCGTCAAGGACCAGGTGGGCTTTTTCCAGGCGGTCAAGGCGCGGCTGGTCAAGTTCGACGCCCCGTCGAACGGCCGTAGCAGCGAAGAACTGGAGACGACGATCCGCCAGGTGATCGACCGGGCGCTGGTGTCCGAACAGGTGGTCGACGTGTTCGACGCCGCCGGCATCAAGAAGCCGGACATCTCTATCCTCTCCGACGACTTCCTGGCCGAACTCAAGGGTTACGAGCACAAGAACGTGGCGCTGGAGGTGCTGAAGAAGCTGCTCGGCGACGAGCTGAAGGCGCGCGCCAGGCGCAACCTGGTGCAGAGCCGCTCGCTGACGGACCTGCTGGACGCCGCCATCCGCAAGTACCAGAACAAGATCCTGACGGCTGCCGAGGTGATGGACGAGCTGATCAAGCTCAGCAAGGACATCGTCGCGGCCGACGAGGAGGCCCGGCAACTGGGCCTGAGCCCCTTCGAGTACGCCTTCTATACCGCGGTGGCTCACAACGATAGCGCGCGCGAGCTGATGCAGAAGGACCAGTTGCGCGAGCTGGCGGTGGTGCTGACGCAGCGCGTGCGCGAGAACGCCAGCATCGACTGGACGATCAAAGAGAACGTGCGCGCCAAGCTGAAAGTTATGGTCAAGCGCACGCTGCGTCAGTACGGCTACCCGCCGGACATGCAGCTTCTGGCGACCGAGACTGTGCTGAAGCAGGCCGAAATGCTGGCCGACGAGCTGACGCGTTGAAGCCCTGCGCGCTTGCAAGCCGTGGCAAGCTCGCTCAGGAGCCGGGGAGTACGGCACCCTGTGGCGGGACCGCTTTCGTCTGGTTGTGTTCGCGCCTTCACCCGTCGGCGCTCTCCAGATACCCCCACACCATCCCCACCACCTCCTCCCCCATCGCCCGCACCCTCGCCTGAGACCTCCCCGTCTCCGATACCCGCTTCCCCACCGCACTCAGCGTCGTCGTGATCAGCTCCGCTGCCAGCGCGCGCCGCGCTTCGGGCGCCTGCGGCATCACCTCGTCGACAAACGCACGCAGCGCACGTTCCCCGGCCGCACGCGTGTCCAGCGCCTCCGGCGCATCCCGGTACAGCGGCGCCGCATCGTCCAGCGCCCCGCGGATCGCCGCTTCTTCGCATTCGGACTTCAGGAAGGCGTGCACCAGCCGCCGCAGGCGCTCGCGCGGCGGGCGGCGGCGGTCGTCCAGCAGGCGCGCCAGCATCTCGCTGGTGGCGCGCCACTCGTCGCTCTGCAGCCGGAACAGGATCGCCGCCTTGTTCGGGAAGTACTGGTAGATCGAGCCGACGCTGACGCCGGCGCGTTCGGCCACGCGGGTCGTCGTGAACCGGCGTGCGCCTTCCTTGGCCAGAACCTGAACCGCGGCCTCCAGGATGGCGGCCACCAGGTCGTTGCTGCGGGCTTGTTTCGGCTTGCGCCGCGAGGTGATCGCGGGCTGGCGCGGTTCGGTCATCGTCGGCTCCCGGAACGCGAATGGCGAATGTGAAGGGTGCTTCATATTATTCATGGCACTCCCCCTCGTGAAGGACTGCCATGAACACCCTCGACACCGCGCCGCTGGCGCCCCTGCTGAACCGCCTCTTCGCCGAAGCCGACGCCGCCATGCCGGCGCTGCACGCGCTGCTGGCCGAGCTCTCGCCCGACGAACAGGCCGCCGCAGTGCGCAGCCGCAGCGGCTACCGCGAGCTCTACGCCCGCCTGAAGGACCAGCCGCTGCCCGTCTCGCGCGAGACCGGCCGCCTGCTCTACCTGCTGGCGCGTGCCACCGGCGCGCGCACGGTGGTCGAGTTCGGAACCTCGTTCGGCCTGTCGACGCTGCACCTGGCCGCGGCGCTGCGCGACAACGGCGGCGGCCGGCTGATCGGCACCGAGTTCGAGCCCGGCAAGGTGGCGCGCGCCCGCCAGAACCTGGCCGCCGCCGGCCTGGCCGAAGGCGTCGAGATCCGCGAAGGCGACGCGCTGCAGACGCTGGCTGAAGGCCTGCCGCCGGTGGTCGACCTGCTGCTGCTCGACGGCGCCAAGGCGCTGTACCCCGACGTCCTGGCGCTGGTGCTGCCGCGGCTGCGGCCGGGCGCGCTGGTCGTCGCCGACAACGCCGACGACAGCCCCGACTACCTCGCCCAGGTGCGTGCGCCGGGCGCGGGCTGGGTCTCGCTGCCGTTCGGGGCCGACGTCGAGCTGTCGATGCGGCTGGGCTGAGCCGGCGGCTGCCAGGCAGCGCGCCCCGGCGTTACAGCGCGACGGCGTCGGCCAGCACGCTCTCGCGCAGCGCCGGATGCAGACTGGCCTCGGTGACGACGTCCACCCGGCGGCCCAGCAGTTCCTGGGCGTCCAGCAGCAGGCCACCGAGCGCCAGCGCGCTGACGCCGGGGCGCAGGCTGACGAGCAGATCGACGTCGCTATCGTCGTTGGCGTCGCCCCGGCTCATCGAGCCGAACACGCGCACCCCCGTCACCCCGCGCCGCCGGGCGAGCGCCAGCAGTTGTTCCCGGTGGGATTCGATCAGCGGGTGCATGGCGGCAGTTTATCCCGCGGTCCGCGCCGCGGCAGACAGCCGAACGCCACCTCCACCAACGCCCCGCAGGCCAGCGCCTCGTCCAGCCGGCGGCGCGCGCGGTCGCGGTGGGCGCGGTAGCGCGCCGCGTCGGGCGGCACGTCGCCCAGCGCGCTGGCGGGGTGGAAGACCAGCGCACGCTCCCATTCCTTCAGCACCGGCAGCAGGTGCGCGCGCAGCAGCGCCAGGCCGTCGGCGTCGGCCGGCGGCAGCACGCCGATCGAGCTGCCGGCGCGCAGCAGCCCGTGATAGAAGGGCCGCTCCAGCGCCAGCGCGATGTGCGTCTGCATCGCACGCACCTGGGCCTCGGCCTGGCGGCTGTCCATGCCGGCGTGGCGCCAGCCGGTCACGCGGCCGTCGCCGTCGCGCTCGATGCTCAGGCCGTAGCGCGCCGGGTCGCGCACCGCCGGGGCGGCCTCGTCGCGCACCTGGAAGGGCTGGGCCGAATAGAAGTCGGGCGCGCTGCGCGCGACGAAGTCCAGCGTCGTCGCGATCGTCGCCTCGGTCTCGCCCGGGAAGCCGACCAGCAGCTGCACCGACAGGATCATGCCGGCGCGCTGCACGTTGGCCAGGCCCTGCGCCAGCCCCAGGCTGGACGGCGGGCGCTGCATGCTCCGCAGCACGGCCTCGTCGGCCGACTCCACACCCACCGCGACGTAGCGGCAGCCGGCGCGGAACATGTCCTCCAGCAGCTCGGGGTCGAGCTCGTTGGGGTAGCCCCAGCAGCCCCAGAGCAACGGCGAGCCGCGCTCGATCAGCAGCCGCGTGAAGCGGCGCATGCGCGGCCGCGGCGTCAGCATGCTCGAGTCGTGGCAGGCGACGAAGCGCACGCCCTGCGCGGCGTAGAAGGCGAACTCGTCGGCCATGTGCTCGGCGCTCTTGTGGCGCGAGCTGGGCGACTGGTTCGGGTAGCTGCAGAAGGCGCACTTGTAGGGGCAGCCGCGGCGCGACTCGTAGAAGGTCGCCAGCGGCCAGCCGCCGCCGTCGCTGACGAGGTCGGGCCGCGGCAGCGGGATCTCGTCCAGCACCGCGGCATGCGTCAGGCCGCTGGCCATCACGCGGCCGCCCTGGCGCCAGCGCAGGTTGGGCACGGTGTCGACGGCGGCGCCGGCGTGCAGCCGCGCCAGCAGCGCCGGCAGGGCCTGCTCGCCGTCGCCCACCACCTGGTAGTCGGCGCCCGAGGCCTCGAACCACGACGGGTTCAGCGTCGCGCCGGCGCCGCCCAGCAGCACCGGCACGCCGGGCAGGTGGCGGCGCACACGCGCCACCAGCGCGGCCACCGACGGGGCGTCGAACAGGTGCGTGGTACTGAGGCCGACGGCGGTGGGCGCGCCGGGCGTGCGTACCAGCGGCGCGTCGGCCTCCAGCTCGCGCTCGCCGACGAGGTCGAAGGCGATGCCGGCCTGCGCCAGGATGCCGGCCAGCGCCGCGGTGGTCAGGAAGCCGGCGCCGGCGCCTTCATCGAACAGCTTGTCGGCGGAGAACGCCGCGCCGCGGCCGCCGGCGTAGTGCAGCGCCAGCAGCTCGGCGGGCTCGGCGCCGAGAAAGGGCGCCAGCTCCAGCGCGGGGTCGCCGACCAGCGGGTTGGGCGCGTCCTGCGTCGCGGTGCGGATGTGCTTGAAGCGGTCGTTGTAGACCAGCAGGAAGCGGGCCTCCCTGCGTGTCGTCGGATGGCTCAACGGCGTTCCCTCCGGCCTGCGGCGGCGGCGGCGCGGGCGGGGGCGGCGCTCGCCGGCGGCAGGTGGACTAGCGTCGCCCGGGCGCGCCCGGCTGCGGAACCCCGCAAATGCCGGGTGCGGCCGCCTGCGGGGCGGCGCAATCGTGTCCGTCGGTGAGAACTCGCCCCGGCGGGGCTGGGCAGGCGTCGGCGGGGCCGCTCAGACGACGCGCAGCACGACCATCGTCTGGTTCAGCAGCTGGTAGGCGATCTCGCCGAAGGTCGCCGGGCCCTCGACGCCGCCGATGGCCTTGCCTTCGAGCTCGCCGAACAGGAAGTTCAGCACGCAGTTGCAGGCCAGCACGGCGCCGGCTTGCTCCTGCTCGGCCAGCCTGGCGCGGAAGGCGGCGGCGTAGTCGTCGATGGGGCGCGCGACGCGGTAGTCCACGCCCGGGAACACCGGCGCGTAGAGCTGCACGCGGCCGCCCGCCGCCGGCACGCTCTGCAGCGAGGCGTTGATGCGCGCGCCGGCGAAGTCGCCCACCAGCGGCAGGCGGCCGTGCTCCAGCCCGCGCGAGCGCAGGTAGGCGGCGAAGTCGACGGTCTCGCCGTTGACGCGGCAGCTGCCGACCTCGAAGCTCGTCTCGTCGAAGCGCAGCACGTCGCCGTCGTCGGGCTCGAAGAGGTTGACGATGTCGAGGCAGGCCAGCTTGTCGGCCGGCAGCGTGATGTAGGCGACGACGGCGCGGTCTTCGTGGCGCGTGGCGCTGCGGCCGTCGTAGACGGTGGGTTTGACCTGGCCGATGTCCTCGACGCGGCAGCCGGCGATCCAGCCGACGGTCGGTTTGACGAAGGCGTCCTCGTAACCCGCGGCTTCGGCGGCGAAACGCTGGTGGGCAGCGCTGCCTCCGGGGATGATGGTCAGCGACACGCCGTTGTCCGGCGCGTTGCCGGCGATGCCGGCGAGCTCGTCGGCACCGTAGCAGGCGAAGCTCACCTGGCCCAACGGCGTCAGGTCGGTCACGAAGACCTGCTGCTCGTGGGCGACGGTACCGCCGGCGGCGACCATGAAGTACGGGATCGAGCCGCCGATCCAGTCCCCGGGCGGCAGGGCGCGCAGCGCGGCGTCGTGGCCGGCGATGCTCAGCGCGGCACCGGAACGGATCAGGTCGGCGGCGACCTGCAGCGAGACGAGTTGGTTCATCGGTGGCCTCAGACGGTGGTGAGCTGCTGGACTTCGTTCGGAAGAATGCGCTCCCACTTCGTGAAGAACGCGTGCATGTCGGCGATCTTGTTGCCCAGCGGGTCGCCGCTGCGCTCGATGCGCTTGCACAGCAGCTGGGTGCCCAGGTGCTGGGTCTTGATGCGTGCAATGGCGCCGTCGGCAAGCCGCTTCCAGCAGGGATGGTTCAGGTCGGGAATGGCCATGCGTGTCTCCATGAGGCGCACCGGCGCGCCTGTTGCCTCGAGCCCCGGGAGCCGGCCGGGGAAGCTGCGATTTGACACGCAGAAAACGGCAAAGTCGATCAGGCCAAACCTGAAGGCGGCAAAAATGATGCTGCGGCGTGATCGAAGTGGGATTCCGACCGTGTCGGCCGGTGCCTGCCGGGCCGCTCAGCTGATGCCGTATTCCTGCAGCTTGTAGAGCAGGGCGCGCCGGCTGATGCCCAGGCCGGCGGCGGTGCGTGCGCGGTTGCCCTGGTGGCGTGCCAGCGCACGCCGGATGGCCTCGGCCTCGAACTCGCCGACCTGCACGCGCAGCGGGCGGTCGCCTTCGTCGCGCGCTGCGGGTTCGCCGCGCTCCAGGCCGCAGCCGTCCTCGGGCCGGCATTGCAGGCTCTCGGGCAGGTCCTCGGGCAGGATCTGGCTGGAGGTCGTCATGACGACGGCACGCTCCACCGCGTTGGCCAGCTCGCGCACGTTGCCCGGCCAGTGGTAGGCGGCCAGGCACTTCAGCGCCGCCGGGTCGAAGCCGCGCAGCTCGACGCCGTTCTCGGCGCAGAAGCGGTCCAGGAAGTGATGCGCCAGCAGGATCACGTCTTCCGGCCGCTCGCGCAGCGGGATGGTGCGCAGCGAAACGACGTTCAGGCGGAAGAACAGGTCCTGGCGGAACGTGCCTTCGCGCACCATGGCCTCCAGGTCGCGGTTGGTCGCCGCGACGATGCGCACGTCGACCTTCACCGGCTTGCTGCCGCCCACGCGCTCGAACTCGCGCTCCTGCAGCACACGCAGCAGCTTGACCTGCAGCGCCGGCGTGATCTCGCCGATCTCGTCGAGGAACAGCGTGCCGTGTTCGGCCATCTCGAAGCGCCCGCGGCGCTGCGTGGTGGCACCGGTGAAGGCGCCTTTCTCGTTGCCGAAGAACTCGGTCTCCAGCAGCGTCTCCGGGATCGCGGCGCAGTTCACCTTGACGAAGGGCCCGGCGGCGCGCGGCGACCAGTAGTGGATGGCCGCGGCCACCAGCTCCTTGCCGGTGCCGCTCTCGCCGTGCACCAGCACCGTGGCGTGGCTGCGCGCCACCTTGGCCACCGTCTGCTTGAGCCGGATCATCTGCGGGCAGTCGGTGAGGATGGCCTCGGAGCCGATGCGCTCGGACAGCTCGCGGCGCAGCGAGGCGTTCTCCTCGCGCATCGAGCGGATGTCCAGCGCGCGCTTGACCAGCACCCGGATCTCGTCGAGGTCGAAGGGCTTGATGACGTAGTCGAAGGCGCCGTCCTTGATCGCGCGCACCGCGGTGCCGACCTCGGCGAAGGCGGTCATCAGGATCACCGAGGCCTTGCGGTCGGTGGCCATGATGGCCGACAGCGCCTCCAGCCCGCTCATGCGCGGCATGCGGATGTCCATCAGCACGACGTCGGGGCGCTCGCGGCGGTAGGCCTCGACGGCCTCGGCGCCGTCGCTGGCGGTGACGACGCGCAGGCCTTCCTTGCCGAGCACCGCCGACAGCATGCGGCGGATGGCCTCGTCGTCGTCGCAGACGATGGCGGTGGGGACGTTGGGGGTCATCGGGGTTCCTCGTTCGGGGCGGCGGGCCGCAGGCGCACCGGCAGCCGCATCTCGACGGTGGTGCCGGCGCCGGGGCGGCTGTCGATGCCGATCGTGCCGCCGTGGGCGTCGACGATGCGGTGCACCATCGCCAGCCCCAGGCCGGTGCCCGAGGCCTTGGTGGAGAAGAAGGGGTCGAAGACCTTGTCCAGGTTCTCCGGCGCGATGCCGACGCCGTCGTCGCGCACGCGCAGCGCCAGCTCGCCGGCGCCGGCGGCGGCCAGCTCGATCTCGACGTGGCCGCCGCCGGGCAGCGCCTGGATGGCGTTGATGACCAGGTTGAGGATCGCCTGCTTGAGCGCCTCGCGGTCGCCTTCGATGGCCGGCAGGCCGGGCTCGATCTGCACGCCGACCTGGGCGTCCGAGCGCCCGCGCGCGAGGAAGGCGGTCTCCTTGACCAGTGCGCCCAGGTCGATGGAGTCGACCTGCGGCGGCCGCGGCCGGCCGAAGGCGAGCAGCTCGCCGACGATGTGGTTCAGGCTGTCGACCTCGCGGATGATCAGCGGGCCGTAGTGGCGCCACTCCTCGATCGACTCGCACTCCTGCAGGTACTGCAGGAAGCCGCGGATCGAGGTCAGCGGGTTGCGGATCTCGTGCGCGATGCCGGCGGTCAGTTCGCCCAGCGCCGCGAGGCGGTCGGCGCGCATCACCTGCACCATCAGCCGGTCGCGTTCGCTGACGTCCTTTAACACGACGACGGCGCCGATCGGCCGGCCGTCGCCGTCGCGCAGCACGGTCGACGAGGCGTCGACCTTGAAGGTGTGCTCGCCGCGCTGCAGCTCCACCGAGATGCCCAGCTGCGGCCGGCCGCTGTCCAGCGTCTCCAGCAGCGCGCTGTGGCGGGCGTCGGTGTTGAACAGCTTGCTGTACGGGCGGCCCAGCACCTGGCGCGCGCTGACGCCGTACAGGCGTTCGGCGGCCGGGTTGATCGCCGTGACGACGCCGCGCCGGTCGACGGCGACGATGCCGTCGGCGACGCTGGACAGGATGTTCTCGGTCAGCGAGCGCGCGTCCAGCAGCGCCTTGGCCATGCCGTTGATCGCGTCGACGACCTCGCCGAGCTCGTCGCGCAGCGGCGGGATGCGCCGGCGCAGGTCGGTCTTCATCGCCGCCAGGCCGCGCACGACGACGTCGACCTCGCTGGACAGGCGCTTGGACGTCACCCACACGAGCACGAAGGCGACGGCGAAGCCGCACAGGCTGGTGGCGAAGACCGCCAGGTCGATCAGCCGCTGCTGCAGCCCGATGGCCTCGGTGGTCTCGTTGGCCCAGACGTAGCCGATGACCCCCCCGTCGCGTGCGATCGGATGCATTGCGTTGAGGATCGAGCCGCGCACCAGGCTGCCCTGGGTGATCTGCGGCCGGTTCTCGGCCATCACCTGGCGCCCCGGGTGGTCTGCCGGGATCGAGCGGCCCACCGTGTAGGCGTAGTCGCGGCTGGGGCCGTAGGTGACGATGGCGTCGAGCCGGCGCACGTAGTAGCCGACGCCGACGCCGGGGTCCGACGCGGCGATGCGGTCGGTCAGCGGCGTCAGCCGCTCGGCCAGCCGGGCGATCGCCGCTTCGCGGTTGTTCCAGCCGCCGGGCAGGCCGTCGAGGTAGGCGTCGAAGCCGGGGCCGAGCTCGGAGTCGAGGATGCGCGTGATCGCGAAGAGCTTCTTCTCCTTCTCCAGCAGCACCGCCTCGCGCTCCTGGTAGACGAGCACGACGGCCACGGCGCTGATCGGCAGCGCCACGATGAGCAGCGAAGTCGCGATCAGGCGCTGGCGCAGCGTGCGCAGCGGCCGCAGCAGCGCGGGCAGCCGGCGGCGGCGTCTGGGGCCCCGGGCAGGGCCGGGCTGGGGGTCGGGGGAGCTCATGCGCAGGCCTTTACTTCTGGCCGGCGACATTGTCGCCGGGCTTTCCCGGCGCCTCGCCAATAGACCGGCAAAACCGGTGTGCAGTTCTTTGCGCAGGTGCGCATCGGATTTCACGGGGATAACTCGCTTGAATATCCGACTGGATTATTAAGTCCTTGTAAATCAACAGCTTGGGTATTGGCACGGGGATTGCGAAAACCGCTTGTCCCTCGGCGGAATCGAGGGCAAAAGACGCAAAACGTCCCACGCCGCCGTACCTCCCATCGGTCGTACGGCGCTCACCGGAGAACCAAGACAATGTCCAAAGTAACCGCTCTCGCGGATGCCGTCGCCCGAATCCCGGACGGGTCCACGCTGATGATCGGCGGCTTCATGGGGGTCGGGTCGCCGCACCGCCTGATCGACGAACTCGTTCGCCAGGGCAAGCGCGACCTGACGGTGATCGCCAACGACACCGCCCGCAAGGGGGTCGACATCGGCAAGCTGATCGCCGCCGGCGCCGTCAAGCGCCTCGTCGCGTCGCACATCGGGCTGAACCCCGAAACCCAGCAACGCATGATCGCCGGCGAGATCGAGGTCGAACTCGTCCCGCAGGGCACGCTGGCCGAGCGCATCCGCGCCGGCGGCACGGGCCTGGGCGGCGTGCTCACGCCCACCGGCGTCGGCACCGTGGTCGCCGACGGCAAGCCCACGCTGGAGATCCAGGGCAAGACCTTCCTCGTCGAGACGCCGCTGCGCGCGGACTTCGCGCTCGTCGCCGCCTGGCGCGCCGACTACATCGGCAACCTCCAGTACGAACTCACGGCACGCAACTTCAACCCCGTGATGGCGCTGGCCGCCGACCACGTGATCGCCGAAGCCGGCGAGATCGTGCCGGTGGGCGTCATCGCGCCCGACCAGGTGGAGACCGTCTCCGTCGTCGTCGACACCCTCGTGGCCAAGGAGGCCTGACCATGGATGACAAGACCCTCATCGCCAAGCGCGTCGCCCAGGAACTGCGCGACGGTCAGCTCGTCAACCTCGGCATCGGCCTGCCGACGCTCGTCGCGCGCTACCTGCCCGCCGGCGTCAACGTCTTCTTCCAGTCGGAGAACGGCGTCATCGGCATGACCCCGCTGCCCGAAGCCGGCCTCGCCGCCGACGCGCTGACCGACGCCGGCGGCACGCCCACCAGCATCGTGCCGGGCGCGGCGGCCTTCGACAGCGTCGCCTCGTTCGGCTTCATCCGCGGCGGCCACCTCGACGTCACGGTGCTCGGCGGCCTGCAGGTCGACGAGAACGGCCAGCTCGCCAACTGGATGGTGCCGGGCAAGATGGTGCCGGGCATGGGCGGCGCGATGGACCTCGTGAGCGGCGCCAAGCGCGTGATCGTCGCGATGACGCACACCGCCAAGGGCGAGCCCAAGATCATCCCGAGCTGCCAGCTGCCGCTGACCTCGGTGCGCCGCGTCGACCTGATCGTCACCGAGATGGCGGTCATCGAGCCCACCGACGAAGGCCTGGTGCTGCGCGAAGTCGCGCCCGGCTTCACGGTCAAGGACGTGCTCGCCGCCACGGCCGCGCGCCTGGTCGTGCCCGCCGACGTCAAGACGATGTCGCTCGACGCCTGAGCCCACCCCTCTCTTCCAGGAAGACAACCATGTCAGCAGTTCTCGACAAGAACGGGGTTCCCCAGACCGACGGCGACGGCCCGCGCGGCCTCGCCCGCCTGGCCTACGCCTTCACCGGCTGGGCCGAAAAGTGGTTCCCCGACGCCTTCGTCTTCGTCATCCTGACGCTGTTCGCGGTCGTCATCGGCGATCTGGCGATCGGTGCCACGCCGCTGGCCATCGCCAAGGGCTTCGGTGACGGCTTCTGGTCGCTGATCCCGTTCACGATGCAGATGGCGATGGTGGCCATCGCCGGCTACGTGGTCGCCGCGTCGCCGCCGTGCACGCGGCTGATCGACCGCCTGGCCGCGGTGCCCAAGACCGGCCGTGGCGCGATCGCCTTCGTGGCCTTCGTCTCGATGATCGCGTCGCTGTTCAACTGGGCGCTCAGCCTGGTGCTCGGCGGCCTGCTGGTGCGTGCCCTGGCGCGCCGTGCCAACCTGAAGATGGACTACCGCGCCGCCGGCGCCGCGGCCTACCTGGGCCTGGGCGCGACCTGGGCGCTGGGTCTGTCCTCGTCGTCGGCGATGCTGCAGGCCAACCCGGCTTCGCTGCCCAAGTCGATCTCCGAGATCAGCGGCGTGATCCCGCTGTCGGACACGATCTTCCTGCCGCAGTCGATCCTGATGTGCGTGATCATCATGGCCTGCACGATCACGGTGGCCTACTTCTCGGCCCCGACCGGCGCCACGGTGAAGACCGCCGAGGACATGGGCTGCGACGTCTCGGCCGACACCAAGGTCGAAGAGAAGGCCGGCCGCCCCGGTGACTGGTTCGAGTTCTCGCCGATCCTGCCGATCCTCGTCGTGCTGCTGGCCGCCGGCTTCATCTGGACCGAGTTCCAGGCCAAGAGCCCGCTGAACGTCATCTCGAACCTGAACACCTACAACTTCGTGTTCCTGATGATCGGCCTGCTGCTGCACCGCAACATCCGCTCCTTCCTGAAGGCGGTGGCCAAGGCGGTGCCGACGACGGCCGGGGTGCTGATCCAGTTCCCGTTCTACGGCGCGATCGCAGCGATCCTGACGCACGTGACCGGCAGCGACGGCGTCTCGATCTCGCACCACATCTCCGAGCTCTTCGTCTCGATCGCCAACGGCAGCACCTTCCCGGTCGTCATCGGCATCTACTCGGCGATCCTCGGCTTCCTGGTGCCCTCGGGCGGCGGCAAGTGGATCATCGAAGCGCCGTACGTGCTGCAAGCCGCCAAGGACCTGCATGCGCACATGGGCTGGGCGGTCCAGGTCTACAACGCCGCCGAGGCGCTGCCGAACCTGATCAACCCGTTCTGGATGCTGCCGCTGCTGGGCGTGCTGGGCCTGCGTGCCCGCGACATCGTGGGTTTCTGCTTCACGCAGCTGATCTTCAACGCCCCGCTGGTGATGTTCCTGCTCTGGGGCCTGGCGCTGACGCTGTAGTGCCCTGCGCGGGCGGGGTGAGCCCCGCCCGCCGCCTGTTTCTCCCGACCGACTCTCCTTCACCCGTCCAACCCGCCGGGAGCGCTCCGCGAGGCGCTCCCGCCACTGGAGACCCCACATGACCGACATCGTCATCGCCGCCGCCGCCCGCACGGCCATCGGCTCGTTCAACGGCACGCTCGCCTCGCTCGAAGCGGCCGAACTCGGCACCATCGCCATCCGCGCCGCGCTGGAGCGTGCGCAGCTCGACGCCGCCCTCATCGACGAGGTGATCCTCGGCCAGGTGCTGCCCGCCGGCCAGAGCCAGAACCCGGCGCGCCGCGCCGCCGTCAACGCCGGCATCCCGCAGGAAGCCACGGCCTTCGGCCTGAACCAGGTCTGCGGCTCGGGCCTGCGCGCCGTCGCGCTGGGCGCGCAGCAGATCGCCTGCGGCGACGCGAAGTTCGTCGTCGCCGGCGGCATGGAGAGCATGAGCCGCGCGCGCCACGTCGCCCACCTGCGCAACGGCGTCAAGATGGGGCCGCTGGAGTTCGTCGACAGCATGATCTGCGACGCGCTGACCGACGCCTTCCAGGGCTACCACATGGGCATCACGGCCGAGAACATCGCCCGCCAGTGGGGCATCACGCGCGAGGAGCAGGACGCTTTCGCCGTGGCCTCGCAGAACAAGGCCGAGGCGGCGCAGAAGGCGGGCCGCTTCGCCGCCGAGATCGTGCCGGTGACGATCAAGTCGAAGAAGGGCGACACCGTCTTCGACCAGGACGAGTTCGTGCGCCACGGCGCGACGCTGGAAGCGCTGGCCAAGCTGCGCCCGGCCTTCGACAAGGCCGGCTCGGTGACCGCCGGCAACGCCTCGGGCATCAACGACGGCGCCGCCGCGGTGGTGCTGATGACGGCCCAGGAAGCCGAAGCCCGCGGCATCCGCCCGCTGGCGCGCATCGCGTCCTGGGCCACCGCCGGCGTCGACCCGTCCATCATGGGCACCGGCCCGATCCCCGCGTCGCGCAAGGCACTCGCCAAGGCCGGCTGGACCGTCGCCGACCTCGACCTCGTCGAAGCCAACGAGGCTTTCGCGGTGCAGGCCCTCTCGGTCGGGCGTGAACTCGGCTTCGACCCGGCCAGGCTCAACGTCAACGGCGGCGCGATCGCGCTCGGCCACCCGGTGGGCGCCTCCGGCGCACGCGTCCTGACCACGCTGCTGTATGAGATGCAGCGCCGCGAAGCCCGCAAGGGCCTGGCCACGCTGTGCATCGGCGGCGGCATGGGCGTCGCGATGTGCCTGGAACGTGCCTGAAGATGTGAGTACTTGACATTCGTCGCCTGCCGCCCATACCGCGGCGGGCGCCGATCGGGTATATATCGCGACTTCCGGTATGCGGGTTTACGTGCACTCGCAGCATCCGCCGGATCGCCCGCAGGCAGACAGGAGTGTCGTCATGCCGCGCGTTAGTCCCGAGATGGGCGCCCTTCCCAGCAGGCGATTTGCACGATCCTGATCCGACCCCTTGCCGGTGTCGGGCCTGCAAGCCCCTGTTCGAAAGAATTCAGATGTCCATCTCCACGCCGCTGACGCTGGTCGTCAACTGCGGCTCCTCCTCCCTCAAGTTCGCGCTGTTCGATCCGCGCGAGTCCGAAGCCCTGCTCGGTGGCCTGGCCGAGTGCCTGGACGCCGCCGACGCCCGCATCCGTTTCGACGCCGACGGCGAACGCACGGTCACGCAGCTCAACGGCGGCGGCCACCGTGAAGCGCTGGCCGCGCTGCTCGCCTTCCTGGCCGCTCGTGGCCTGCTCGAGCGTGTGGCCGCCGTCGGCCACCGCGTCGTGCACGGCGGCGAGCGTTTCACGCAGTCCGTCGAGATCACCGCCGAGGTGCTGGCCGACATCGAGGCCTGCGCCGAGCTGGCGCCGCTGCACAACCCGGCCAACCTGATCGGCATCCGCGCGGCCATCGCCGCGCTGCCGGCGGCGCGCCAGGTCGCGGTCTTCGACACCGCCTTCCACCAGACGATGCCGGCCGAGGCCTACCTGTACGCGCTGCCGCAGCAGTACCGCCGCGAGTACGGCGTGCGCCGCTACGGCTTTCACGGCACCTCGCACCGCTGCGTCTCGCAGCGTGCGATCGAGCGCCTGGAGCTCGACCCCACCGACAACGCGCTGATCGTGCTGCACCTGGGCAACGGCGCCTCGGCCACCGCGATCCGCAACGGCCGCAGCGTCGACACCTCGATGGGCCTGACCCCGGTCGAAGGCCTGGTGATGGGCACCCGCTGCGGCGACGTCGACGCCGGCGCGCTGCTGTACATCGCGCGCCGCGCCGGTCTCGACCTGGACGGCGTCGACACGATGATCAACAAGAAGAGCGGCCTGCTCGGCCTGTCCGAGCTGTCCAACGACTGCCGCACGCTGGAGCAGGCGGCCGCCGCCGGCCACGAAGGCGCGCGCACCGCGCTGGACGTGTTCTGCTTCCGCATCGCGCGCACCGTCGGCGCGCTGGCCGCATCGCTGCCGCGCCTGGACGCCGTGGTGTTCACCGGCGGCATCGGCGAGAACTCGGCCAACGTGCGCGCCAAGGTGCTCGAGCGCCTGGCGATCTTCGGCCTGGACGTCGACCACGAACGCAACGACGTGACACGTGGCGGCGCCTGCGCCGTCATCAGCCGCTCGCACCGCCCGGCCGCGATCGTCGTGCCCACCGACGAGGAAGGCACGATCGCACGCGACACCGCGGCGATCGCCTTCGGCCAGTCGGCTTCGGCCGCGGAGGTCGCGTGATGCAGGCCCGCCGCCATACCCGCCTGCTGTACGTGGCGCCGACGGCGCCCGGCTACGGTGCCTCCTCGATCGCGCTCGGCCTGGTGCGTGCGCTGCAGGCCGCCGGCGTGCGCGCCGGCTTCGTCAAGCCGATCGCCGACCCCGGCGTCGAGCGTGACGCCGAGGACCGCTCGGTGGTCTTCGCGCGCCGCCTGTTCAACCTGCCGGTGCCGCGTGCGCTGCCGATGGACACCGCCGAGGCGATGACCCGCGCCGGCGAGATCGACACGCTGCTCGAAGACGTGGTCGCGCTGGTCCAGGGCGTGGCCGCGACGGCCGACGTCGTCGTCGTCGAAGGCGCGACGCTGGCCGACGGCCACCCGCTGGTCGCCGACCTGGACCTCGCGGTCGCCAAGGCGCTGCAGGCCGAGGTGGTGCCGGTGGTGCCGGGCCAGGAAGACGACGCGCTGGCGCTGGCCGGCCGCATCGCCGACGTGGCGCACCGCTACGGCCGCGACGGCTTGCCGCCGGTGGGCGTGGTCATCTCGCGTGCCCGCGCCGACCTCGGCGAGGGCTTCGAGGCCGCCGCCCCGCTGCTGGGCATCGTGCCGGACGATCCGGCGATGGCCGCGCCGCGCGTGGCCGACGTCGTCGAGGACCTGGGTTTCGAGGTCGTCGAAGCCGGTGACCTGGCCAGCGCTCGCGTGCAGAACGTCGTCGTCGCCGCGCGCAGCCCCGAGCATCTGGTCGTGCGCCTGGGCCCGGGCACGCTGGTCGTGACGCCGGGCGACCGCGCCGACGTCGTGCTGACCACCACCTTCGCCAAGGCCACCGGCATGCCGATCGCCGGCGTGCTGCTGACCTGCGGCGAACAGCTGGCGCCCGAGCTCAAGACCTTCCTCGAGCCGCGCCGCGCCGGGCTGAACATCCTGCGCACCGAGCTGCAGACCTTCGAGGCCGTCAGCCAGCTGGCCAACCTCGACCGCCGCGTGCGCGTCGACGACCTGGAGCGCATGGAGCGCCTGGTCGAACATGCCGCCGACCACCTGGACGTCAGCGGCCTGGCCGCCACCGCGGCCGTGCCGCGTTCGGCGACGATGACGCCGCCGATGTTCCGCCACGCGCTGATCCACTCGGCGCGTGCGGGCCAGAAGCGCATCGTGCTGCCCGAGGGCGACGAACCGCGCACGCTGGCGGCCGCCGCGATCTGCGCGCGCAAGGGCATCGCCCACTGCGTGCTGCTGGGCGCGCCCGACGCGGTGCGTGCCGCCGCCACGCTGCACGGCATCGAGCTGCCCGACTCGGTCGAGATCCTCGATCCGGACGTGGTGCGCGAACGCTACATCGGCCCGATGGTCGAGCTGCGCAAGTCCAAGGGCCTGACCCCGGGGCAGGCGGCGATGCAGCTGGAAGACACCGTCGTGCTGGGCACGATGATGCTCGCCACCGGCGACGTCGACGGCCTGGTCTCGGGGGCGGTGCACACGACGGCGAGCACGGTGCGTCCGGCGCTGCAGCTGATCAAGACGGCGCCGGGTTCGTCGATCGTCTCGTCGGTGTTCTTCATGCTGATGCCCGACCAGGTGCTGGTCTACGGCGACTGCGCGATCAACCCCGACCCGAGCGCCGAGGAGCTGGCCGAGATCGCGATGCAGTCGGCCGACAGCGCCGCGGCCTTCGGCATCGAGCCGCGCGTGGCGATGATCTCGTACTCGACGGGTTCGTCGGGCACGGGCGCCGACGTCGACAAGGTGCGCGAGGCCACCCGCATCGTCAAGGAGCGCCGCCCGCAGCTGGCCATCGACGGCCCGATGCAGTACGACGCCGCCTCGGTGGAGAGCGTGGGCCGCCAGAAGGCCCCGAACTCGCCGGTGGCCGGCCGCGCCAACGTGTTCGTGTTCCCGGACCTCAACACCGGCAACACGACCTACAAGGCGGTGCAGCGCTCGGCCGGGGTCATCTCGGTCGGCCCGATGCTGCAGGGCCTGCGCAAGCCGGTGAACGACCTGTCGCGCGGCGCGCTCGTCGACGACATCGTCTACACGATCGCGCTGACGGCGATCCAGGCCGCGACGGCCTGATCGCCTGCACGGAGCGCCGCTCGGCGCTCCGCGGCGGGCCTCCCCGAGTGGCGGAGGCCCGCATGCGACGCTGCGCTACAGCCGCGTGCGGTACACGGCCGGCGTCTCGCCGAACGTGCGTCTGAACAAGCCGATGAACGCGCTCGCCGTGGCGTAGCCCAGGTCGAGCGCGATCGTGCCGACCGGCACGCCGGCGGCCAGCATCTCCAGCGCCTTCAACAGGCGCGCGCGCTGCCGCCAGGCGGTGAAGTGAAAGCCCGTCTCGTCGACGAAACGCCGGCTCAGCGTGCGCGCGCTGAGCGAGGCCCAGGCGGCCCATTGCTCCAGCTCGCGTGCGTCGGCCGGGTCGGCGATCAGCGCCCGGGCGATGCGCTGGGCGCGTGCGTCGCGCGGCAGTGGCAGCCCGAGCGGTTCGACCGGCAGCGTGCGGATCTCGTCGAGGATCAGTTCGGCCACCCGCGTGCGCGCCGCATCCAGCGGCCCGGGCGGCCAGGTGCTGGCGCGCAGCACCGCTTCGCGCAGCAGCCCCGAGGTCCGCAGCGTGCAGGGCCGCGACGGCAGGTCGTGGCAGGCCGATTCGGCGACGTAGGCGCTCCAGCCGTGGAACGGGCCGTGCGCCCGGCCGCTGTGCCACTGGTGCGGCGGCAGCCAGACCGCGTGGATCGCGGGCACGACCCAGACGCCGTCCTCGATCCCCACCGTCAGCAGGCCACGCAGCGAGCCGACCAGCTGGCCGCGTGCGTGGCGATGCGCTTCGGACGACAGTTCCTCGACGCCGGCGGCCGCGGCGGCGAAGACGATGGGGCCGTCGGCACTGTTCGTCGCGTCTGGATCGATCTGCATTCCCATGGCGGCTGCGTGATATTGATTGGCAGATCCAGTCTATAGCCGCCAGTCCGATGGCGCCTAAGCTGCCGCCCGCATCAGCGCTGGGGCGCAGGAGAAGGCAGATGACGAACGGCGGCAGGAATGTTCAACAGGCCTCGGCCAAGCCGGTCCCGCAGGCGGACCTCGACCTGGACACGCTCTACGACCCGCCGTCGGAGCGCATCCAGAAGGCGGTGACCGACCGCCTGCACGCCTTCCACGAGGCCTACCTGAAGGCGGCCAGCTTCTTCTGCCTGGCGACCGGCAGCGAGCACGGGCTGGACGCCTCGCCACGCGGCGGGCGGCCGGGTTTCGTCCAGGTGCTCGACGAGCGCCATGTGGTGTTTGCCGACTGGCCCGGCAACAACCGCATCGAGTCGCTGCGCAACCTGCAGCGCGACGAGCGCCTGGGCATGGTGTTCCTGTTCCCGGGGCTGGAAGTCTTCCTGCGCATCAACGGCCGCGGCCGCATCAGCACCGACCCCCGGCTGCTGGCGCAGTTGAAGGAGGGCGAGCGTGTGCCGAAAACGGCCACCGTGGTCGCCGTCGACGAGGTGCTGTTCCACTGCGGCAAGGCCATCAACCGCGCGCGGCTGTGGCAGCCGGAGTCGCGGCTGGACGCCGCCGCGCTACCCACGGTGGGCAGCGTGCTGGCCGAACTGGGCCGGCTGGCCGACGCGCGCGCGACGATGGACGCGGCTCAGATCGCCCAGGTCGACGCGCACTACACGCAGGCCGTGCGCCAGGACCTCTACTGAGAAGGTGTGAAAGAACCCGCCATGCCCGCGTCGATCCGCCCAGCGACCCCGAACGCGCCACGGCGAGACAACGCCTCGGAACTGATCGCAGCGCGCCCGGCACCGTCTCGGGGTCGCTCGTCGGCTCGCCCCTTCGGGACGGGGCCCATCCGGGCGTCGGGCGGCGTTGCGCCGCTTGCCGGTACATCGAGTACCGGCTGCGCGACGCGCCTTGCCCGACACCCGGCTGCACCCCGTCGCGGGCACGCCGGGTTCTTTCACACCTTCTGAACCGGCCTCAGCCTGCCAGCCGCCGCAGCACGTCCAGCAGCACGTTCGCACCCTGCGCGAGCTGCTCGGCCGGCGTGTGCTCGCGCGGGTTGTGGCTCAGGCCGCCGGCGCTGGGCACGAAGATCATCGCTGCCGGGCACACGCGCGCCAGCATCTGCGCGTCGTGGCCGGCGCCGGACGTCATGCGGCGCACGGCGTAACCGCGTGCCGCGGCGGCGGCTTCGATCGTGCGCACCAGGCGCTCGTCGAAGACCACCGGCTCGAAACGCGCCAGCCGGCGCGAGCTCACCGTCAGGCCGCGTTCGGCCGCCAGGCGTTCGAGGAAAGCCGCGAGTTCGGCTTCGGCCTGCTGCAGCCGGGCTTCATCGGTGTGGCGCAGGTCCACGGTCAGCGTCGCGCGTGCCGGGATCACGTTGATCAGGTCCGGGTGCAGGCGCAGCCGGCCGACGGTGGCGACCTGCGGTTCGCCGGCGCGCAGCGCCAAATCACGCACGAAGACGGCGATCTCGGCCGCTGCCGCGCCGGCGTCGCGGCGCAGCCGCATCGGCGTCGTGCCGGCGTGGTTGGACTGGCCCTCGACCGTGATCTCCTGCCAGGAGATGCCTTGCAGGTCGGCGACGGCGCCGATCGCCACGCCCTCGGTTTCCAGCACCGGGCCCTGCTCGATGTGCAGCTCGACGAAGGCGTGCGGGCGGATCGCACCGACGTCCAGGTCGCCGGCGTAGCCGATGCGCACCAGCTCGTCGCCCAGACGGGTGCCGTCGATGCCGATCGTGTCCAGCGCGTCGGGCAGCGCCAGGCCGCCGGTGTGCACCAGCGAACCCATCATGTCGGGCGGGTAGCGCACGCCTTCCTCGTTGCTGAACGCGGCGACGACGATCGGCCGGCGCGTCGTGACACCCAGCTCGTCGAGCCGGCGCACGGCTTCCAGCGCCGCCACCACGCCGTAGACACCGTCGTAGCGCCCGCCGGTGGCCACCGTGTCCAGGTGCGAGCCGGTCATCACCGGCGCCGCGCCCGGCTCGCTGCCGGCGCGGGTGCCGAAGACGTTGCCGATGCGGTCGACCTGCACTGTCAGGCCCAGCTCGTGCATCCAGGCGACGAGGCGGTCGCGGCCGTCGCGGTCGGCGTCGCTCAGCGCCAGGCGGCAGACGCCGCCGTCGGGCGTGGCGCCGATCTCGGCGTGTTCGGCGATTCGTGAGGCGAGACGGTCGGCGGCGATGCCGTCGCGCGCCAGGTGCTCGTGCTGCGCGGCCAGCACCGCCTCGGCGTCGCGGCCGACGAGGCCGGCGTAGACCCCCGGCGCGGTCGCGCCTTCGCTGTTGATCAGCAGCACCCGCGACCGGGCATCGAGCCCCAGCCGCTCGCGCGCCGCCGGGTCGGCGCACAGCGCCTGCAGTGCCGCCAGCCCGGCGACACCCGACTCGCCGCCGACCAGCGGCAGGTCGCCGTGGGCGCCGTCGGCCAGTTCGCGCATCGCCTGCGCCGCCGCCTCGTCGGGCACGGTGAGGAAGGTGTCGACGGCCGGTGCGAGAAAACGCCAGGCCAGCGGCGAGGGTTCGCCGCAGGCCAGCCCGGCCATCAGCGAGTCGGTGCTGCCGCTGGCGCGCACCGGGCCGCCGGCGAGCGCGCTCTGCAGCAGGCAGTCGGCCTGTTCGGGTTCGACGACGATGAAACACGGCCGCGCCGCACCGGCGGCTTCCCACAGGCGGCTGACGACACCCGCGGCCAGCCCGCCGACGCCGCCTTGCAGCACGACGTGGGTGTAGGGCCGGTCCACCAGCTCCAGCACCTCGTCGGCGATCACCGCGTAGCCCTGCATCACGTCGCGCGGCACGGCTTCGTAGCCTTCGTACGAGGTGTCGGAGACGACCTCCCAGCCGTTGGCCGCGGCCAGGCGTGCGGCCTCGACGACCGAAGCGTCGTAGTCGCCGGCGATGCGCACGATCTCGGCGCCGAAGGCGGCGATCGCGTCTTCGCGCTCGGGGCTCACCTGGGCGTGCAGCACGATGACGCAGCGGCAGCCCAGGCTCTGCGCGGCGGCGGCGAGTGCTCGGCCGTGGTTGCCGTCGGTCGCGGCGATGACGGTGAAGCCGGCCAGCGCGGCGGCGTGGTGACCGGCGAAGAGCTCGGCGGCGGTCCAACCGGCTTGTGCATGCCGGCGCTGCACCAGGCGCAGCAGCGCATACGGCGCGCCCAGCGCCTTGAAGCTCGCCAGCGGCGAGCGCCGGCTCTCGTCCTTCAGGTCGATGGCGGCCAGGCCCAGCGCCGCGGCGCGGCCGGGCAGGGCCCACAGCGGTGTCGGCAGGCGCGCCAGCAGCGGCCAGTGGGCCAGCGCCTCGCGGGCGGCACGGGCGGCGTCGGCGTTCAGCAGCGCGGCGAGTTCGGCGTCGTAAGGGCGGCGCGTGGCCTGCGGGTTGTGGGCGATCACGGGCGGGTATCCGAGGCGTTGGCGGGCAGGCGCAGGCGCACCAGTTCGGCGAACCAGCGGGCGCCGACGGGCAGCAGGGCGTCGTTGAAGTCGTAGCCGGCGTTGTGCAGCGGCGTCGCGCCGGGCTCGGCGCCGCTGCCGTTGCCGAGGAAGACGAAAGCGCCGGGGCGATGCAGCAGGAAGCGGCCGAAGTCCTCGGACGCCATCACCGGCGGCGTGTCGCCGTCCACCTGCGCGGCCGCGACGACACGCCGCGCGGCGTCCAGCGCCGCGGCCACCGGCGCGGCGTGGTTGATCGTCGGCGCGAACTCGTGCGTGTACTCAACCTCGCAGCGCGCGCTGTGGGCGCGCGCGATGCCGTCGGCCAGTTCGCGGATGCGGCGTTCCAGCAGCGCCTGGACTTCCGGCGCGTAGCTGCGTGTGTCGCCTTGGATCACCACCTCGGACGGCACGGCGTTGCGGATGCCGTCGGTGTGGAACTCGGTGCACGACAGCACGGCCGGCTGCTGCGGGTCGACCGAACGCGCGACCACGCTCTGCAGCGCCAGCACGATCTCGGCGCCGACGACCAGCGGGTCGACCAACTGATGCGGCCGCGCCGCGTGGCCGCCGCGGCCGCGCACGCGGATGACGAAGTTGTCCTCGCTGGCCATCAGGCCGCCGACACGCGTGGCGATCTGGCCGGCCGGCAGGCCCGGCATGTTGTGCACGCCGTAGATCTCGTCGAACGGGAAACGCTCCAGCAGCCCGTCGGCCAGCATCGCCGCGGCGCCGCGGCCGTGTTCCTCGGCCGGCTGGAAGACGAAACGCACCGTGCCGTCGAAGCCGCCGCCTTCGGCCAGCAGCTGGGCCGCCGCGAGCAGCATCGCCATATGGCCGTCGTGGCCGCAGGCGTGCATGCGGCCGGCGTGTTGCGACGCGTAGGCGCGGCCGGGCGCGTGTTCGTGGATCGCCAGCGCGTCCATGTCGGCGCGCAGCGCGACGATGCCGGCCCCGCTGCCGCGGCGCAGCGTGCCGACGACGCCGGTGCCGCCGATGCCGCGTGCCACCTCGATGCCCAGCAGCGTCAGCACCTGGGCGACACGCTCGGCGCTGCGGTGTTCGTCGAAGCCGGTCTCGGGGAAACGGTGGAAGTCGTGGCGCCAGCGGCGCCAGGTGGTTTCGGTGTCGGGGTCGTGGGGCGTCATCGGCGTGCGCAAGGGGGCGGCGGTGGCCGTCATTGTCGGCACGCTGCCGCGAGGCAAACAATCGATCCGCCGGGCCCCGCTGCTATCGTTGTCTCATGACCGATCTGCTCGCCGAGACGAAACCCGCCGCCACGGTGCTGGACGCGCCGGACGCGCTCGACCTGCGCCTGCTCGACCTGCTGCAGGACGACGCCACGCTGCCGATGCGCACGCTGGCGGCCAAGGTCGGTTCGTCGCCGGCCACCTGCCAGCGCCGCATCGCGGCGATGCGCGCCTCGGGCGTGCTGCTGCGCCAGGTCGCGATCGTCGACCGCCAGCGTGTCGGCCGGCCGCTGACGGCCTTCGTCTCGGTGGAACTGGACCGCCAGAACGACGCGCTGCTGCGCCAGTTCGAGCAGCGCATGGCCGCCGAGCCGGCGGTGCAGGCCTGCTACGAGGTCTCGGGCGAGTACGACTTCCTGCTCGTCGTCACTGCGGCGTCGATGCAGGAGTACCACGCGTTCACGCGGGCGGTCTTCTCGTCGAACCACAACGTGCGCAACTTCAAGAGCATGTTCGCGATGCACTGCTCGAAGTTCGAGACGCGGGTGCCGTTGGCGCAGGCGGCGCAAGTGTGAGCTTGGTGCTGCTCGAGGCCGACCCGCTGGGCGCCGACGCGCTGGCGCTGCTGCGCCTGGCCGCGGCCGAGGCGCGTGCGCTGTACCCGGAGGCTTTCGCGCCCGGCGCGCCCGAACCGGGCAATCGGCCGACGCCGCCGCGCGGCGCCTACTTCGTCGCTCATGACGGCGGGCGCGCCGTCGGCATGGCTGCGCATCAGCCGCTGGACGCCGACACCAGCGAACTGCGCCGGCTCTACGTGCACCCCGAGGCGCGGCGCCTGGGCGTCGCGCGCGCGCTGCTGGCGGCCGTCGAGGCGCACGCCCGCGGCCAGGGTTTCGTCTGCCTGCGGCTGGAGACCGGCCACCGCCAGCAGCCGGCGATGCGGCTGTACGAAGCGGCCGGCTGGGTGCCGATTGCGCCGTTCGGGCCTTACGTCGGCGACCCGACCAGCGTCTGCTACGAGAAACACCTCGTGCCGGAGCACGGCTGAAATCTTCAGACGGAGCGCACGACCTCGGCGCCGGCGGCTTCCAGTGCCGCGCTGGCTTCGTGCGCCGCGGCTTCGTCGCGCGGGTGGGCGACGACCGCCGTGCGGCCATGGCGCAGCGCGTGGCGCACGCGGCGGATCACCAGCGCGCGGTCCGGGCGCAGCGTCAGCAGGCCGGCGACCAGCATGCCGGCGATGGCCATGAAGCCGGCGGCGGCGCCGGTGGTCGCCCAGGGCGAGGCCACCGCGGCCGGCCAGCCGCCGACGATCAGCGCCGCGGCCAGCAGCAGGCCCAGGCCGAAGCCCAGCGCGCCCAGCAGCACGTGGCTGCGCAGCATCGTGTGCCAGATGCCGCGCTGCTCGGGTTCCAGCGTGCGCGCGATGTCGGGGTCGCCGGGGGCGACGACGGCGACCTCGCGTTCGTCGGCCGACAGCCGCGTGCGCAGCGCCTCGGCGGCGCGGCGCGCGGCGGCCGGTTCGGGGAACAGGCCGGCGACGAGGGTCAGCGAACGTTCGCCGAACAGCGGGGCGTGGGTCGTGCTCATCTCGGGCTCCTTTGGAATGCGGGCGGCGCGGACGTCGCCCGTGTGCCATTGCAGGCCCGCGACGGGGCCGCGGCCATCGCCGGACACCGCGTCCGTGTGTGGGCACCGGCCTACACCCCGGCGCGGGCCTTAAGCTGCGGCGCCTCGAGACACCGCCGCACCGTCCATGTCCGTCCGTTTTCTGCCGTTGTCGCTGCCCTTGCCGCTGCTCTGCGCCTGGGCCGCCGCCGTCGCCCAGACGCCCGACGAACGCCTCGCCGCCTGCGTCGAGATCGCCGCCGCACCCGACCGCCTGTCCTGCTACGACCGCCTGGCCGGCCGCGCCCCGGTGGCGCCGCCGCCGGCCGCCGAGGCCCCGCCGACGCTGCTGGCCGCGCGCGGCGCGCCGGTCGAGGACCCGGCCGAGCCCCGGACAACGAGTCTGCTGTCGCGCTACTGGGAGCTCGACCGCGCCGACAAGCGCGGCATCTTCAACTTCACCGGCTACCGGCCCAACTACGTGATGCCGGTGCATTACACCGACCGCATCAACCGGCGCCCGGGGACGCCGACGCAGCCCGAGGTCGACCAGCCCAACTACCGCAACGTCGAGGCCAAGTTCCAGCTCTCGGTGCGTGCCAAGCTGGCGCAGGGGCTGCTGCTGCCCGACGCCGACCTGTGGTTCGGCTACACCCAGCAGGTGCTGTGGCAGATCTGGAACACCACGGACTCCAAGCCCTTCCGCAACGCCGACTACGAGCCCGAGCTGATCTACATGGTGCCGACGCCGCAGGGGCTGCAGCCGCTGCCGCTGGGCTGGCGCTGGCGCTACACCGAGCTCGGCCTGGCGCACCAGTCCAACGGCCAGAGCGACCCGCTGTCGCGCAGCTGGAACCGCAGCTACCTCGGGGCCGGCTTCGAGCGCGGGCCCTGGACGCTGCAGGCGCGCCTCGCGCACCGGCTGTCGGAGTCGCGCGACGACGACGACAACCCCGACCTCGTGCACTACCGTGGCCGTGCCGACTTCACGCTCGGCTGGGCCTCGGGGCTGCACACCGCCACGCTGCTGTATCGCACGACGCTGCAGGAGGGCCGCACCGGCGCCTTCCAGTTCGACTACACCTACCCGGTGTTCTCCGACCAGCCCAACGGCCTGCGCTGGTACTTCCAGCTCTTCAGCGGTTACGGCGAGACGCTCACCGACTACAACTTCCGCCAGAACAGCGTCGGCCTGGGGCTGAGCTTCCTGCAGTTCTGACGCGGCGCTGCCGGCTTGGCCGGGGGGATACTTGCCGCCGTTCCCGTCCCTTCCTGCTTCCCATGACCGACTTCCTCGTCCGCGGCGCCGCCGAACTGTGGACCGGCCGCCGCGACGCGATGCGCGTGCGCGGGCCGGTGGACCTGCGTGTGCGCGCCGGCCGCGTCGCCGCCATCGGCACGCTGGCCGCCGAGCCCGGCGAACGTGTGCTCGACGCCGCCGGCTGCATCGTCTACCCCGCCTGGGTCAACACCCACCACCACCTGTTCCAGAGCCTGCTCAAGGGCATCCCCGGGGCGATCGACCTGCCGCTCGTGCCCTGGCTGGGCGCGGTGACGGTGCCTTACCGCGCGGGTTTCCGCAGCGAGGACGCCTTCCGCGTCGCGGTGCGCGTGGGCCTCGTCGAGCTGGCGCTGTCGGGCTGCGGCACGGTGGCCGACCACCAGTACCACGTCTACCCGGGCATGGACTACGACCCGTCGGAGGTCTGCTTCGAGGAAGCCGAGCGTCTGGGCCTGCGTTTCGTGCTCTGCCGCGGCGGCCAGACGCTGCCCAGCGCCGACGCCCCGCCCGAGGCGGTGCCTGAGACGCTGGAGCAGTTCCTGGCCGGCGTCGAACACGACGCGGCACGGTTCCACGACCCCTCGCCGCACGCGATGCGGCGTGTCGTCAGCGCGATCACCACGCCGCACACCAGCTGCACGTCAGGCGAGCTGCGCGAGATCGCGCGCCACGCCCGCGGCCTGGGGCTGCGCCTGCACAGCCATCTGTCGGAGACCGACGACTACCTGCGCTGGGCACGCGAGCACCACGGCTGCTCGCCGATCGAGTTCGCCGAGCGCCACGAGTGGCTGGGCCCCGACGTCTGGTACGCGCACATGGTGCATCTGGACGACGCCGAACTGCGCCGCTGCGCCGAGACCGGCACCGGCATCGCGCACTGCCCGCAGAGCAACGCGCGCCTGGGTTCGGGCATCGCGCGCATCCCCGAGGCGCTGGCGCTGGGCGTGCCGGTCGGCCTGGCGGTCGACGGTGCGGCGTCCAACGAAGCCTGCGACATGTTCAGCGAAGCCCACGCCTGCTGGCTGACGCACCGCGCCGACCCGCGTTCGGGCCGCTTCGCCGGCCAGCCCGGCGGCCACGCCGGGGCGATGACGGTCGAGGACGTGGTGCACGTCGGCACCGCCGGCGGTGCACGGGTGCTGGGGCTGGACGGCGTCGGCACGCTGGCCGTGGGGCAGGGCGCCGATTTCGCGGTCTACGACCCGCGCGAGCCGCGCCACTTCGGCCTGCACGACCCGGCGGTGGCGCCGGTGGCCAGCGGCGGGCGCACGCCGCTCAGGGCGCTGGTCGTCGCCGGGCGTGTCGTCGTCGAGCACGACACGATCCCCGGGCTGGATCTGGCGGGCCTGCGCGAGGATGCCGCGCGCTGGGTGCGCGCGCTGCGCCGCTGATCAGGCCGCTTCGAGGCGGAAACGCGCCACCAGCGTCTGCAGCGCCTCGGCCTGGCGGCGCAGGCTGTCGGCGGCGGCGGCGCTCTGCTCGACGAGCGCGGCGTTCTGCTGCGTCACGTCGTCCAGCGTCGTCACGGCCTGGCCGACCTGGTCGATGCCCGAACGCTGCTCGGCGCTGGCATTGCCGATCTCGCCGACCAGGGTGCTGACACGTTCGACCTGGGCGACGATGGCGGTGATGCGCTCGCCGGCATCGGCGACCAGCCGGTTGCCCGACTCGACGGTGTCGCGGCTCTGGCCGATCAGCGTCTTGATCTCGCGCGCCGCCTCGGCGCTGCGCTGGGCCAGCAGGCGTACCTCGCCGGCGACGACCGCGAAGCCGCGGCCCTGCTCGCCGGCGCGCGCCGCTTCCACCGCGGCGTTGAGCGCCAGGATGTTGGTCTGGAAGGCGATGCCGTCGATCGTGCCGATGATGTCGCCGATGCGCTGCGAGCTCGTGCCGATCTCGTGCATCGTCGCCACGACACGCTGCATCGCCTGGCCGCCAGCGCCGGCGCCGGTGCTGGTCTCGGCGGCCAGGCGCGCGGCCTCGCTGGCGGTTTCGGCGTTGCTGCGCACCGTCGAGGCCAGTTCCTCCATCGACGCGGCGGTCTGCTGCAGGCTGCTGGCCTGGGACTCGGTGCGCCGGCTCAGGTCGGCATTGCCGACCGCGATCTCGGAGCTGCTGGTGGCGATCGAGTCGGCGGCGCCGCGCAGTTCGCCCACCAGCTGAACCAGCGCCGCGTTCATGCGCGACAGCGCGGTCAGCAAGCGGCCGGTCTCGTCGCGCCCGCCTTCGGGGATGCGGCTGCCGAGGTCGCCGGCGGCGACGCGGTCGGCCACGGCGACGGCGGCATTCAGCGGCACCGTGATCGAGCGCGTGATCAGCCAGGCCAGCAGCGCGCCGGTGGCCAGCGCGATCAGCGCCGCGACGATCATCATCACGCGCGCCCGGTCGTAGGCGGCGGCGTCCTCGGCGGTGGCGTTCTGCATCGCCGTCTGGCTGAACTTCTGCAGGTCACGCAGCGCGCCGGCGAAGGCGTGCAGCGATTCGTAGGTGACGCCGAAGAGCTGCGCCGCGGCAGCGCCCTCGTCGGCGTTCTCCACCGTCTTGAAGACCTCGGCGACCTCGCGCTTGTAGCGCTGGCGCGCGGCCTCGGCCTTGTCGAACAGCGTCACCGCCTCGGCGTCGTCGAGCAGCGGCTTGAGCTCGGCCATCGCGTCGTCGAAGGCCTTGATGTTGACCTCCAGCCGTTCCCGCGCCTTGGCCAGGCGCTCGGGGCTGGTGTCGCCGACGATCTGCATCACCCGGCCGATGCTGCCGCGCACGTTGTCCAGCGCCGCGCCCACCAGCGAGACCTTGCGGTACTCGGTGACGGCGATGTGCTCGGTGCGCGCGTGCATGCCGGACATCGTCCAGCCGGCCAGCGCCAGCGTCGCCACCATCATCAGCAGCACGGCGACGAAGGCGGCGGCCAGGCGCACGCCGATGCGGAGATCTCGGAACACAGTCATGCCAGCCCTCGTCGGCCAATCGGGATTGCCGTCTCTATCGGCCAGGGAGGTGGGCGTCTTGAGTCTGCGTGGCCAACATTTCCATCAATTCTGCCAATGGAGGCGATCTTGACCCGGGCGCACCGGCCGCGGCGCCCATGCGGGACAATACGGACATGATCCAGCAGCGCACCCTGAAGAGCCTCACGAGGGCCGTGGGCGTCGGTGTCCACAGCGGGCAGAAGGTCGAGCTGACCCTGCGCCCGGCTCCGCCGGACACCGGCATCGTCTTCCGCCGCACCGACCTGCCGGTGCCGGTGGACATCCCGGTGCGCCCCGACACCGTCAGCGACACGCGCATGGCGACGACGATCAGCCCGAACGGCGACCCCGGCGCGCCCAAGGTGCAGACCATCGAGCACCTGCTGTCGGCCTGCGCCGGCCTCGGGCTGGACAACGTCTACATCGACATCACCGCCGAGGAGGTGCCGATCCTTGACGGCTCGGCGGCGAGTTTCGTCTTCCTGCTGCAGAGCGCGGGCATCCAGCTGCAGAACGCGCCCAAGCGTTTCCTGCGCGTGAAGAAGCCGGTCGAGCTGCGCGAAGGCGAGGGCGCGTCGCTGAAGTGGGCGCGGCTGGAGCCCTACCACGGCTACAAGCTGAGCTTCGAGATCGAGTTCCACCACCCGGCGCTCGACGCCACCGGCCAGCGCCACGAGTTCGACTTCGGCAGCGGCCGCTACAAGACCGACATCGCGCGCGCACGCACCTTCGGCTTCACGAAGGACGTCGAGATGATGCGTTCGCGCGGCCTGGGGCTGGGCGGCAGCATGGACAACGTCATCGTCGTCGACGAGTACCGCGTGCTCAATGCCGACGGCCTGCGCTACGACGACGAGTTCGTGAAGCACAAGATCCTCGACGCGATCGGCGACATGCACGTCGCCGGCAAGCCGCTGCTGGCCAGCTACACCGCGTTCAAGGGCGGCCACGCGCTGAACAACCGGCTGCTGCGCAAGCTGCTGGCCGACAGCACGGCCTACGAGATCGTCAGCTTCGAGCGCGAGAGCGACGCGCCGCGCGGCTTCGCCGAGCTGGCGCCGGCCTGGTGATGCCCGGCCGATGCTGATCTTCCGCCTCGTCTTCGGCCTGCTGCTGCTGGCCGGGCTGCTGTGCTTCGCGATGTACATCGCCACCGGCCAGGCCGGCTGGCGGCGGCGCGGCATCGTCATCGTCAAGTGGACGGTGCTGGCGGCGATCGGCTTTTTCGCCGTGCTGATCCTCGAACGCCTGGCGCTGATGCTGTAGCCGCCGGCGCGGCGGTTATCCTGCGCGCGCCATGAACGTCGAGTCCTTCTTCGGCCTGGCGCGCGAGCCCTTCTCGATCGCGCCCGACCCGCGTTTCCTCTTTCCCAGCGAACAGCACCGCGAGGCGCTGGAGCTGCTGAACTACGGCCTGGCGCGCGGCGCGAGTTTCGTGCTGCTGACCGGCGAGATCGGCGCCGGCAAGACCACCGTCTGGCGCACCTTCCTCGAGCAGCTGCCGTCCAACGTCGACGTCGCCAGCGTCGTCAACCCGAGGCTGGGCGTGGACGCGCTGATCGCGCGGGTCTTCGAGGACCTGCGCGTCGAGCTGCCGCCCGCCGACGGCCCGGTGGACATGATCGACGCGCTGCATGGCCACCTGCTGCTGGCGCACGCGCAGGGGCGGCGCACGCTGATCGTCATCGACGAGGCGCAGGCGCTGTCGCACGAGGTGCTCGAGCAGCTGCGCCTGCTGACCAACCTGGACTCCAGCGGGCGCAAGCTGCAGGTACTGCTGATCGGCCAGCCCGAGCTGCGCGAGATGCTGACGCGGCCCGATCTGGAGCCGCTGGCGCAGCGCATCGTCGTGCGCTTTCACCTCGGCGCGCTGTCGGAGACCCAGACCGCGGCCTACATCGAGCACCGCCTGGCCGTCGCCGGCTACGAAGGCACGATGCCTTTCGACGGCGAGTCGCTGGGCCTGGTGCAGCGTTTCAGCGGCGGCGTGCCGCGGCGCATCAACGTGCTCTGCGACCGCGCGCTGGCTGTCGCCGCGCAGACCGGAACACGCCGCATCGGCCGCGAGATCCTGGAGCGCGCCGCGCACGACGTCGCCGGGCCGCCGGTGCTGCCGGCCTCGCGTGCCGCTTCGTCCCCCGCGGCCGCGCCGGCACCCGCACCGGCGGGCGGCACGGCGACGATGTGGGCTTTCGGCGCCGGCGTGGCCGCGGCGCTGGCCGGCGGGCTGCTGCTGGCGCCGGCCTGGCGCGACACGGCCCCGGTGGCCAGGCCGGCCGTGGCCGCGGCGCCGGCACCGGCCTCGGCCCCGGCCGCGCCGGTGGCTGTCGCGGCGGCCTCGGAGGCTTCCGCGCCCGAGGCCGCGGCTTCCGCCGAGGCGGCCGCCGAGCCGCCTCTCGCCGCGGCGATCTCGGCCGAGGCCTGGTTCACGCCGCTGGCCGCCGACGAGGCCCTCGCCTGGCGCGCGCTGGCTCGGCTGTGGGGTGCCGCGCCGGCGGCCGGCGAGCCCTGTGCGGCGCTGGCGGCCTCGGGGCTGTCGTGCTGGAGCGGGCGGGTCGGCCTGGCGACGCTGCGCCAGCTCGACCGTCCCGGCCTGCTGCGCCTGGTCGACGAACGCGGGCGCAGCGCGCAGGTGATGCTCGTCGGCCTGGGCGAGGACACGGCGACGCTGCAGCTGGGTGAACAACGCGAGCGTGTGCCGCTGCTGGCGCTGGCGCGCTGGTGGCGCGGCGACTTCGCCACGCTGTGGAAGCCGCCGGCGGCGACCGACACGCTGGCGCGCCGGCTGCACGCGCTGGACGGCGAAGCGGCCGAGGACAGCGACGCCGCCTCGATCGCGCGCCGCGTGTCCAACTTCCAGCGTGCACGCGGTCTCACGGTCGACGGCATCGCCGGGCCGCAGACGCAGATGCTGCTCGCGCGTGCCGAACGCGGCGGCGAGCCGCGGCTGGGCGACTGAATCAGCCGTTCAGCGCGGCGGCCAGGAACTGCAGCGCGCGGCCATGGGCCAGCGCCGCGGCACGCGGCTCGTAACTCTCGCGCGCCCAGCAGTTGAAGCCATGCGGTGTGCCGGGGTAGACCTGGACCTCGGCTGCGGCGTGCCCGGCGAAGGCGCTGCGCACCGCGTCGACCGCCGGCGGCGGGATGTAGGCGTCGTCGCCGGCGTAGTGGAACTGGATCGGCACCTTGACCTGCGGCGCCAGCGCCAGGTGGTCCTGGATGCGGCCGCCGTAGTAGGCCACCGCGGCATCGGCGCCGGCGGTCGCGGCGGCGAAGAAGGCCAGGCGGCCGCCCATGCAGAAGCCGAGCGCGCCGCAGCGCTGTCCCGCGGCCTCGGGCAGCGCACGGGCGGCAGCCACCGCCGCGGCGACGTCGGCCAGCTGCTGCTCGTGCGTGTAGGCCTGGTGCAGTGCCATGCCCTGGGCGTGGTCGTCGCCGGAGTAGGCGAGCTCGATGCGCGGCGCGCTGCGGTGGAACAGGTCCGGCGCGAGCACGACGAACCCGTCCAGCGCCCATTGGCGCGCGACGGCGCGGATGTGCGTGTTGACGCCGAAGATCTCCTGGAACAGCACGATCGCCGGGCCGCGGCCCGAGGGCGGCAGCGCCAGGTAGCCGGCAAAGCCGGGCGTGATGTCGAGCCAGCGCGTGGCGACGGGGTCTTCGGCGGTGTTCGGGATCATCGGCTTCTCCGTGGCGGTGCGGCGCGGTAGGCGCGGCCGCGGCGGTACTGGGCGTGGGCGCGGCGCGCCAAGGGCGTGGCTTCGGCCAGCGCCGCCAGCGTGCCGCCGGCGTGGGCGTGTGCGATCGCCAGCCCCAGCGCGTCGGCGGCGTCCTTGCCGGGCACGCCGGGCAGCGCGAGCAGGCGCCGCACCATCTCCTGGATCTGCGCCTTGGCCGCCAGGCCGTGGCCGGTGACCGCCTTCTTCATCTGCACCGCGGTGTACTCGGCCACCGGCAGCCCGGCCGAGACCAGCGCCGCCAGCGCGGCGCCGCGTGCCTGGCCCAGCAGCAGCGTGCTCTGCGGGTTGACGTTGACGAAGACGATCTCGGCCGATGCGGCGGCGGGCTCGTAGCGCGAGACGACCTCGGCGACGCCCTCGAAGATGATCTTCAGCCGCAGCGGCAGGTCGCCGCGCGGCGCCTCGGCGGTGTCGATGACGCCGCTGGCGACGTAGGCCAGCCGCGGGCCGTCGGTGTCGATGACGCCGAAGCCGGTGCGTTGGAGACCGGGGTCGATTCCGAGGATGCGCATGAGGCGGGCGGCCGCCGGGCGGCGGCGCGGCCCGCAGTATCTCAGACGGCCTCAGCGTGCCGTGGCCTGGACGACGAGGCGGTTGTCGACACGCAGCACACCCTCGGGCGCACCGGCCAGCGCCGTCGCACGCTCGCGCGCGACCTCGTCGGGCGCCGGACCTTGCAGACGCACGACGCCGGCGTCGGTGTCGACGTCGATGCGCAGCGCGCTCAGCCCGGGGTCGGTGGCGAGCGCGGCCTTGACCGCGGTCGTGATGCGCGCGTCGGCCACCGCGTCGGCCGCGCGTCCGGTCGCGTTCTCCGCCGCGCCCTGGGCCGCGACCGCGCCTTCGCGTGCGTCCTGGCGGATCTCGGCCGTGCCACCGCGCAGCCCGTCCGCGGCGGCGCTGAGCGTGGCGTCCAGGCGCTGGCCCAGCGTGCGCGAGTCGTAGTGGTTGGAGACCAGCAGCGCGCCGACGGCGGCGCCCACCAGCGCCGCGGCCAGCAGGCCGGGCCAGCGGCGGCGGCGCACCGGCGCCACGCGCTGATGTCTCAGCGCCTCGGCGTCGGCACGGGCGCGTGCCGCCTCGGCTTCAGCGCGTGCGGCGTCGCGTCGCAGCGCCGCGGCTTCGGTGTCGTTCAGGGTGGTGCTCATCGCGGCTCCTGTCGCAAACCCGGTCGGGCGAGCCCCGATCGTGGCCGCCGCAGCGGCCGCGGCCCATCAGCCGAGGAGCGGGCGGCGCGTCCGCCGCGCTGCGTGTCACGATGTCGGCGCCGTCCTACGCGCCGGGTGGCGGCGGCTCGATAGACTGGCGCGAACAGGCCGCAGTGACGGCCACCCGCCTTCACCGCCGCACCCCCCATGTCCTTGATCAGAGCCTTCGTCGTCGAGGACAGCCCCGTCATCCGCGAGAACCTGATCTCGGCGCTGGAGGACCTGGTGCCCCTGCGCGTCGTCGGCTGGGCCGACGACGAGGCCGGTGCGCTGCGCTGGCTGGCCGATCCGGCCAACGGCTGCGACCTGGCGATCCTCGACATCTTCCTGCGTGCCGGCTCGGGCACCGGCATCCTGCGTGCGCTGCGCGACACCGGCAACCCGCTGCAGCGCGTGGTGCTGACGAACTATGCCTCGCCGGAACTGGCGCGCCAGTGCCTGGAACTGGGTGCGGCCCGGGTGTTCGACAAGTCGCGCGACATCGACGCGCTGATCAACTTCTGCGCCGCGCTCTCGGCGCCGGCCTGATCACTGGATCAGGCCGTTCTTCAGCGCGTAGTAGGTCAGGTCGCTGTTGCTCGCGAGCTTGAGCTTCTCCAGCACCCGCGTGCGGTAGGTGCTGACCGTCTTGACGCTGAGGAACATGCTCTCGGCGATGTGCCCCACCGTCTCGCCCTTGGCCAGGCGCAGGAAGACCTGCAGCTCGCGTTCGGACAGCGACTCGTGCGGCAGCTTGTCCAGGCCGCCGGCCATCGTGTCGGCCAGCAGCTCGGCCACCTGGCTGGTGATGTAGCGCCGGCCGCGGGCGACGGTGCGGATCGCCTTGACGATCTCCTCCGGGTCGCATTCCTTGTTCAGGTAGCCGCTGGCGCCCTGGCGCAGCAGCGTCGTCGCGTAATGCGTCTCGGGGAAGCCGCTGAGGATCAGGATCGGCAGTTCGGCGGCGCGGGCGCGGATCGCGGCCAGCGCGTCGACGCCGCTCTGGCCGGGCATCGACAGGTCCATCAGCAGCACGTCGACCTCGCCGCGGCGCACGAGCTCAAGGGCCTCGGTACCGTTGGCGGCCTCGCCGGTGACACGCAGGTCCACCTGCTCGGAGAGGAACTGGCGCAGCCCGGTGCGCACGATGGCGTGGTCGTCGACGATGCCCACCCGGATGATCAACGGCTTCTCCTCGGTCGCGGCCGGCGGCCCAGCCCCGGCGCAGTGTAGCGAGCGTCAAATCCCGGATCCAGCCGGGGTCGGAAGCCGCTGGCGCGCCGGGTCGGAGCCGTCCGACGGAGGGCGGCGCCGGCGGCCGACGGTGCTGCGCCCGCGTGGCGACGAAGCTGGATGCAAGGAGAGATCGCCATGAAGCCCCGCACTGCTATCCCCAGCGCACTCGTCCCGGGCATCGCCGTCGCGGCGCTGGTGACCGCCTGCGCCAGCGCGACCCCGGGCGCGACCCGCTCCGTCTACACCGAACGTGGCCCCGACGGCCGGCCGGTCGAGGTGACCGTCGTCTTCGACGCCGCGGGCCGCGTCGTACGGGCCGAGTCCGAGCGGCTCGCCACCGCGGCGCGTTAAGCGCGGAACTGGAAGTACCAGCGCACCGAGTGGAAGAACACCGGTGCCGCGAAACACAGCGGCGCGACGCGGTCGAGCAGGCCCACGGCACCGGTGATCGCGCTGCGGTTGCCCCAGGACGGCACGCCGGCGTCCTTCTTCAGCGCCTTCATGACGAACTCGCCGAAGGTGCCGGCGCCGGCGGCGATGAACCCCATCGCCAGCGCCTGACCGGCCTTGAACGGCGTCGCCCAGTACATGGCCGCGCCGACGATGGCGGCGGTGGTCGCGCCGATCGCCCAGGCGCGGTAGGAGAACGATCGGTCGATGTGGCGCGCCACCGGGCGGCGGCGCAGCCAGCGTGCCACGCCTTCCTGCGTGCGCTGCGCGGTGGCGGCGACGATGACGAGGAACAGCACGAGGAAGGCGCCGCGTCCCTGGTAGTTCTTGAACTCCAGCAGCAGCAGCGCCGGCGCGTGGCTCAGGCCGTAGACGCAGACCATCACCCCCCACTGGATCTTCGCGTTGCGCTCCAGGAAACGCTCGGGATCGCCCGACAGCGCGCTGATCACCGGGATCGCGAGGAAGACGTAGACCGGGATGAAGACGGTGAACAGGTCGAAGGTGCGAAAGCCCACCAGCAGGTACTGCACCGGCAGCACGACGAAGAAGGCCAGGATCAGGCTGCGGTGGTCGCTGCGCCGGGTGTGCGCGATGGTGATGAACTCGCGCAGCGCGAAGAACGAGAACACCGCGAACAGCAGCGTCGCGCCGAGCGGCCCCGAGACCCAGGCGAGCCAGAAGACGATCGCACCGGCCCAGATCGCGCGCAGCTCGGACTTCACGCGCTGGTGCCAGTGGCTGCCTTCCTGGTCGGAGCGGCGCAGCATCACCAGGCCCGAGATCGCGCTGACGACGATCAGCGCGCCGAAAAGGATGACGAACAGCAGGCCGACCTGCTGGTCCACGGTGAGCGCGCGCAGGTGTCCCATCTCAGCTCAGGTGCGGGCGCAGTGCGACCACCGCCTCGCGCGCACGGTCGAGGAAGGCGCGTTTGTCCTCGCCGGGTTCGAGCTGGATCGGCGCGCCGAAGGTCACGGTGCACAGGATCGGCACCGGCACCACCTCGCCCTTGGGCATCACGCGCTGCACGTTGTCGATCCAGGCGGGGATCAGCTGCACGTTCGGGAACTGTTCGGCAAGGTGGTAGAGCCCGGTCTTGAACGGCTGCGGCAGCCCTTTGTTGCTGCGCGTGCCCTCGGGGAAGATGACCAGCGAGTCACCGGCGTCGAGCACCTCGACCAGCGGCTCCAGCGGATCCTGGTCCTCGCTGCGCTGGCGGCTGACGTAGACGGCGTGGAACACCTCGCGCGTCAGCCAGGCCTTGAACTTCGACGAGGTCCAGTAGTCGCGCGCCGCGATCGGCCGCGTCGTCGCACGCAGGTCGCTGGGCAGCGCCGCCCAGATCAGCATCCAGTCGAGGTGGCTCTGGTGGTTGGCGAAGTAGATGCGCTGCTCCGCCTTCGGCGGGCAGCCTTTCCAGTGCCCCTGGGCGCCGGTGATCAGCCGCACGATCGCCGTCAGCAGCAAGCCCATCAGGTCGGCTTTCGAAGCCATGGCGGGATGCTAGCGGTGCAGGAGGCCCGGTGCCGCGAACGGGCGCATCGCGGCAGCACGTGTAAAGGTCATGGTGGTCAGGCGATAAGCCATCCGCATGGTCCCCCCGGGGACAGACCGCCGCAGGCGGTCAGGGGGAGCAGCGCCTCCGGAGCGGGCCGAACCCGATCCGGGTCTCCCGGTCGGGTTCGGAGCCCCCTCGGGGGGCGGCCGCCAGGCGGCCGGGGGCTCCACTCAATGCCGGAAGTGGCGCGTGCCCGTGAGCACCATCGCGATGCCACGTTCGTTCGCAGCATCGATGACCTCCTGGTCGCGCATCGAGCCGCCCGGCTGGATGACGCAGGTGGCGCCGGCGTCGACGACGACGTCCAGGCCGTCGCGGAACGGGAAGAAGGCGTCGCTGGCCACGGCCGAACCGTGCAGCGTCAGCCCGGCGTTGCCGGCCTTGATGCCGGCGATGCGCGCGCTGTCGATGCGGCTCATCTGGCCGGCGCCGACACCCAGCGTCATGCCGCCGCCGCAGAAGACGATGGCGTTGCTCTTGACGAACTTGGCGACCTTCCAGGCGAACAGCAGGTCCTCCATCTGCTCGGCCGTGGGCGCCAGCGTCGTCACGACACGCAGCTCGCCCGGCTCGACGTTCTTCGCGTCCTGGCTCTGCAGCAGCACGCCGCCGCCGACGCGCTTGAAGTCCAGCGTGTTCATCGCCCGCGCCAGCGGCACCTCCAGCAGGCGCACGTTCTGCTTGCCGGCGAAGACTGCGCGTGCTTCGGCGCTGATCTTCGGCGCGATCAGCACCTCGACGAACTGCTTGACGACCAACTGCGCGGCGGCCTCGTCGAGCTCGCGGTTGAAGGCGATGATGCCGCCGAAGGCCGAGGTCGGGTCGGTCTTGAAGGCCTTGGCGTAGGCCTCGGCGCAGTCGGCGCCGACGGCCACGCCGCAGGGGTTGGCGTGCTTGACGATGACGCAGGCCGGCACCTCGAAGGTCTTCACGCACTCCCAGGCGGCGTCGGAGTCGGCGATGTTGTTGTAGCTGAGTTCCTTGCCCTGCAGCTGCGTCCAGCCCGACAGCGTGCCGTCGGCCGGCCGGGCGTCGCGGTAGAAGGCGGCGCTCTGGTGCGGGTTCTCGCCGTAACGCAGGGCCTGGGTCTTGGTGAGCTGCAGGTTGAAGACCGCCGGGTACTCGGCCTTCGCCGGCACGGCCTCCAGCGCGTCCTCGACGCCGGGCTCCAGCGCCGTCAGGTAGTTGGTGATCATGCCGTCGTAGGCCGCGGTGTGCGCGTAGACCTTCTTGGCGAGCATGAAGCGCGTGGCGCGCGTCGTCGCGCCGGCGGCCAGTTCGGCCAGCACGCGTTCGTAGTCGGCCGGGTCGATGACGACGGCGACGTCGGTCCAGTTCTTGGCCGCAGCGCGCAGCATTGCCGGGCCGCCGATGTCGATGTTCTCGATCGCGTCGGCCAGCGTGCAGTCGGCCTTGGCCGTGGCCTGCGCGAAGGGGTAGAGGTTGACGACCAGCAGGTCGATCGTGCCGATGCCGTGTTCGGCCAGCGCCGCCATGTGCGCCGGGACGTCGCGGCGCGCCAGCAGGCCGCCGTGGATGCGCGGGTGCAGCGTCTTCACGCGGCCGTCGAGCATCTCCGGAAAGCCGGTGACCTCGGCCACCTCGGTGACCGGCAGGCCGGATTCGGCGAGCAGCCTGGCGGTGCCGCCGGTGGACAGCAGCTTGACGCCCAGCCCGTGCAGCGCACGGGCGAAGTCGACGATGCCGGTCTTGTCGGATACGGAGAGGAGGGCGGTGGTCATCGGTGGTCTCAGATCAGCTTGTGTTCGAGGAGTTTGCGGCGCAGCGTGTTGCGGTTGATGCCCAGCCACTCGGCGGCCTTGCTCTGGTTGCCGGCGGCGTGCTGCATCACGACGTCGAGCATCGGCTTCTCGACGGCGGCCAGCACCATCGCGTGGATGTCGTGCGGCTCGGTCCCTTTGAGGTCCTTGAAGTACTGCTCGAGCGTCGCGCGGACGCACTCGTCGATGTGTTTCTTGCTCATGCGCTTCTGACGACCAGGTCGTCGTTGGCGGCTGTCGCGCAGGGCAGCTGCGGGTGGTGTTCGGCCAGTTCGGAGAAGAAGCCGTCGACGGCGCGCCACTGCGCGCCGGCTTCGGCGATGGTGTTCATCGCGGCGCGGAAGTCCTCGCCGCCGGGCAGGCCGCGCACGGCCCAGCCGATGTGCTTGCGCGCGCTGCGCACGCCGGCGTGCTCGCCGTACAGCGCGTAGTGCTCCTCGAGGTGTTCGAGCAGCCAGCCGCGCACCTCGTGCGTGGCCGGCGGCGCCAGCAGCGTGCCGGTGGCCAGGTAGTGCGCGATCTCGCGGAAGATCCACGGCCGGCCCTGCGCGGCGCGGCCGATCATCAGCGCGTCGGCGCCGGTGCGTGCGAGCACCGCGGCGGCCTTGGCCGGCGAGTCGATGTCGCCGTTGGCGACGACGGGAATGGCGAGCGCGGCCTTCACCGCGGCGATCGTGTCGTACTCGGCCTGGCCCTGATAGCCCTGTTCGCGGGTGCGCCCATGAACCGTGACCATCGCGATGCCGGCGGCCTCGGCGGCACGCGCCAGGCGCAGCGCGTTGCGTTCGCCAGCGCACCATCCGGTGCGCATCTTCAGCGTCACCGGCACGCCGCGCGGCGCGCAGGCGCCGACGACGGCCTCGACGATCGAGATCGCCAGCGCCTCGTCCTGCATCAGCGCCGAGCCCGCCCACTTGTTGCAGACCTTCTTGGCCGGGCAGCCCATGTTGATGTCGACGATCTGCGCCCCGCGGTCGACCTCGTGGCGCGCGGCGTCGGCCATCATCGCCGGCTCGGTGCCGGCGATCTGCACCGCGATCGGCGCCACCTCGCCGGTGTGGTCGGCGCGGCGCGAGGTCTTGCGCGAGTCGCGCAGGTCCGGCCGCGACGTGATCATCTCGCTCACGGCGTAGCCAGCGCCCAGGCGCTTGCACAGCTTGCGGAACGCCCGGTCGGTCACCCCGGCCATCGGGGCGACGAACAGGCGATTCGGCAGCTCGAAAGCGCCGAGTCTCATCATGGGGGGTGCTGAAAAAGGAGGCAGGAGTATACCGGCCGGCACCGGGGGCACCGGGCCGGCCCGCAGGGCGGCGGATAATCATTGCCGAGATGGAAGCATGGTTCTCCGCGCTGCTGGCGGCGCTGGCGCTGCCGCAGTACGGCCTGTCGACGGTCTTCGTCGTCGCCCTGGTGTCGGCCACGCTGCTGCCGATGGGCAGCGAGCCCGCGGTCTTCGGCCTCGTCAAGCTCGACCCCTCGCTGTTCTGGCCCGCGATCCTCGTGGCCACCGCCGGCAACACCGTTGGCGGCGCGATCACCTGGTGGATGGGCTACGGCAGCGAAGTCGCCTACGAACACGCGACGCACCGCCGGCCCAGCGAGGCGCGGCCGCTGCAGTGGCTGCGCCGCTTCGGCGCCAAGGCCTGCCTGCTGTCGTGGCTGCCGGTCGTCGGCGACCCGCTGTGCGCGGTGGCCGGCTGGCTGAAGCTGCCGTTCTGGCCCTGCGTGGCCTACATGGCCGTCGGCAAGTTCCTGCGCTACCTCGTGATGACCGCCGGGCTGGTCTGGGCCTTCCCGGGCCAGCTCTCCTATTGACCGCGGGCGGCGAAAATCGCGGCCCGCCCCGTTTCCTCGACTCCGCATGACCGCCACGCCCGCCTACGACGCGCTCGCCGCCACCTGGACCCGTTTGCACCGCCTGGGCCACCTGCAATCCATCGCCAGCTGGGACCAGTCGGCCAACATGCCGCCCAAGGGCAACGAGGCGCGTGCCGAGGCGATGGCCGAGATGGCGGCGCTGCTGCACGGCCTGGTCACCGACCCGGCGCTGGCCACGCGCCTGCAAGCCGCCGAGGCCGAGCCGCTGGACGAGGCGCGCCGCGCCAACCTGCGCGAAATGCGCCGCCAGTGGCGCGCCGCCAACGTGCTGCCGACCGATCTCGTCGAGCGCCAGCAGATGGCCACCGCGCGCTGCGAGCACGCCTGGCGCACGCAGCGCCCGGCCAACGACTGGGCCGGCCTGGTGCCGAACCTGAAGGAGGTCGTCGCGCTGGCGCGCGAGGAGGCCTCGCGCCTGGCCGACGACCTGGGCGTGTCGCGCTACGAGGCGCTGATGGACCGCTACGAGCCCGGGCTGACGACGGCCCAGGTCGACCGTGTCTTCGGCGAGCTGCGCCAGTGGCTGCCGGGGCTGATCCGCCAGGTCGTCGAGCGCCAGTCGCGCGAGACCGTGCGGGTGCCCGAAGGCCCGTTCCCGCGCGACGCCCAGCGCCGGCTGTGCGAGGAGACGATGCGCCTGCTGGGCTTCGACTTCGACGCCGGCCGGCTGGACGTCAGCACGCACCCGTTCTGCGGCGGCGTGCCCGAGGACGTGCGGCTGACGACGCGTTTCCGCGACGACGAGTTCCTCGGCAGCCTGATGGGCACGATCCACGAGACCGGCCACGCGCGCTACGAGCAGAACCTGCCGCGCGAATGGCTGGGCCAGCCGCTGGCGCAGGCCCGTTCGATGGCCATCCACGAGAGCCAGTCGCTCGCCTTCGAGATGCAGCTCGGCTGCCACCCCGGTTTCGTCGCCGGCCTGGCGCCGCGCATCGCCGCGGCCTTCGGCGATCAGCCGGCCTTCGCGCCGGCCAACCTGCAGAGGCTGCTGACGCGCGTGAAGCCGGGTTTCATCCGCGTCGACGCCGACGAGGTCAGCTACCCGGCGCACGTGATCCTGCGCTACGAGATCGAGCGCCCGCTGGTCGAAGGCGAGATCGAGGTCGAGGACATCCCGGCGCTGTGGGACGCCAAGATGGCCGAGCTGCTGGGCGTGGACACGCGCGGCAACTTCAAGGACGGGGCTATGCAGGACGTGCACTGGCCGCTGGGGCTGATCGGCTACTTCCCCTGCTACTCGCTGGGCGCGATGTACGCCGCGCAGTGGTTCGCGGCGATGCGCCGTGCGATGCCCGACCTGGACCAGCGCATCGCCGCCGGCGAGCTGGCGCCGGTCTTCGACTGGCTGCGCGACAACATCTGGACCCAGGCCAGCCGCTGGGGCACCGACGAACTGGCACTGCGCGCCAGCGGCGAGACGCTGAACCCGGCGCACTTCCGCGCCCACCTCGAGGCGCGTTACCTGGGCTGACTCAGCGCGCGGCGGCCAGCCGGCGCTCGAGCTCGTCGAGCACCTCGTCGAGCCGCCGCATCGCCTTCGCGGTGGCGCCGCGTGCCGGGCGCTGGCGGCGTTTCAGCGGGATCAGCCGCCGCGTCTCGTCGTCGAGCGCGGCGTCGTCCAGGCGGATGCCGTGCGCGGCCAGCCGCGGCGCCAGCGTCTCGCGGCGCGCACGCAGGTCGGCCCGCGTCTGCTGGTAGGCGTGTTCGGCCATCGCCCGGCGCTGCGAGTAGCCGAAGGTGTTGGCCAGGAACATCTCCGGGTCGCGCTGGTCGGGCTCGAAGAGCACGATCTCGGTGTCCGGGTGGGTCTGCTCGTAGCCGCGCAGGCCGAGCTCCAGCCGCGAGTGGATCAGCGTGCGGAAGGTCTGGCTCAGCACCACCGGCAGGCCGCCGTCGGCCAGCCGCGGAATGCGCTGGCCGGCGCGGGCGTTGGGTGTCGCGTGGCGTCCGAGGTGGCCCGACTCGAAGGGCACCAGCGGGTTCAGGCACAGCACCAGGTCCATGTCCAGGTCGAGCAGCACGCGCGCGTGCAGCGTCTTCTTCAGCGCGCCGTCGACGTAGCAGCGGCCGTCGATGGGCACCGGCGGGAACAGCCCCGGCAGCGCCGCGCTGGCGGCCACCGCGCGCGAGATCGGCACGTGTTCCCAGCCCGGCCGGCCGAACGGCGCCGACTGGCCGCTGTCGAGGTCGGTGGCGACGATGACCAGCGGCCGCGCGACCTGGCGGAAGTCGTTGCTGCGCCCCGGCGCCGACAGCATGCGCGCGACCTGGCGCTCCAGCGCCTCGTGGCCGAACAGCCCGGCCGGCAGCGCGCGGCCCAGGCGTTCGAGCGCCGTCAGCAGCGAGCGGCGCTCGAAGGCGTAGTCCCAGGCGGCGTGCGCCACCAGCGCCGGCAGCATCGCCAGCCGGCGGCCGTACTCGCGCCAGGCCGGCTGCACGAACAGCCCCGGGTGGATGACGTCGTCGCCCGGCCCCTGGTTGATGATGAACGAGGTGCAGAGCTCGCGCGGCGTGATGCCGTTGGCCAGCCCCGCGGCGATGAAGCCGCCGGCGGAGACGCCGACGTAGCCGTCCAGCCGCGTGAAGTCGACGCCGACGAAGGACTCGTCGAGCGCGCACAGCGCGCCGATCTCGTAGATCGCGCCCAGCGGGCCGCCGCCGGCCAGGGCGAGGCCGATGCGCTTGGAGTCGGGTGTCGTCATCGCTTGCCGGGGCGATGCGGCCCGTGGCGGGCCCTCGCCCCGCTCCGTTCAGAGGTGGTGATCAGGCGGTCTTGGGACGGCGCACGCGCTTCTTCGCCGGGGCCGGCGCCTCGGCGGGCGCTTCGGTGGCGGCCGGCGCTGCCGGGGCTTGGGCCACCGGCGCGGGCCTGGCGGCGGCTTTGCGCGCGGTCTTGCGCGGTGCGGGGGCGGCCTTGGCCGGGGCCGTGGCGGTGTTCAGGCGTTCGACCGCGGCGGCCAGCGCGTCGACCCGCTCGACCAGCGCCTGCACGTCCTTGGCCGTCGGCACGCCCAGGCGCGACAAGGCCTTGGCGGTGCGCTGCTCGAAGATCGCCTCGAGCTTGTCCCAGTTCTGCCCGGCGCGTGCGGTGACGCTGCCCGCCATCGCGCTCATGCGGTCGGTGACCTCGCCCAGCTTCTCCTCGGCCACGGCCTGGGTCTTGCGCTGCAGGTGCACGCCTTCCTTGACCAGGGCGTCGAAGACGCGGCCGCCTTCTTCCTGCGCCTTGGCGAAGGCGCCCATGCCGGCGAGCCAGATCTGCTGCGCCGAGTCGCGCACCGCGCCGGCCATCGCCTTGTCCGTGCGCTCGGCCGCGGCCGTCTTGCGCGCGGCGGGCCTCGCCGCCTTCTTCGTCGCGGCCTTGGGTGCCGTCGGGGCCTTCTTCGTTGCCATCGTCGCTCCTCGTCGTTCGTGCTGCCCTGCTTGCATCTTGGATGCAGGGCGGGCGGCCTGCATCCGTTAACTCTAGTGAGACGGCTCTATCCGTGCCGGCGCACCGCCGCGGCACTGTACGCCGGCGCGCTCGTGCCTGGCCGGCGGGGTGGCCGGCGGCGCCCGGGGCGCGTCCCTACAATGCCGGCCACCCCTGTTCTGCCGACGGAAAGCCGCCCGATGTCCACCGCCGAGACCCCCACCGACCACATCACGCCGCGCGAGAAGGCCGAGATCCTGGCGCAGGCGCTGCCCTACATCCGCAAGTACCACGGCAAGACGCTGGTCATCAAGTACGGCGGCAACGCGATGACCGACCCGGCGCTGCAGCAGGACTTCGCCGAGGACATCGTGCTGCTGAAGCTGGTCGGCATGAACCCGATCGTCGTGCACGGCGGCGGCCCGCAGATCGACGAGGCGCTGTCGCGCCTGGGCAAGAAGGGCACCTTCATCCAGGGCATGCGCGTCACCGACGAGGAGACGATGGAAGTCGTCGAGTGGGTGCTCGGCGGCGAGGTGCAGCAGGACATCGTCGGCCTGATCAACGCCGCCGGCGGCAAGGCCGTGGGCCTGACCGGCCGCGACGGCGGCATGATCCGCGCGCGCAAGCTGAAGATGCTCGACAAGAACGACCCGTCGATCGAGCACGACGTCGGCCAGGTCGGCGAGATCACCGCCATCGACCCTTCGGTCGTGCAGGCGCTGCAGGACGACCAGTTCATCCCGGTCATCAGCCCGATCGGCTTCGGCGAGAAGAACGAGAGCTACAACATCAACGCCGACCTCGTCGCCAGCAAGCTGGCCACGGTGCTGAAGGCCGAGAAGCTGATGCTGCTGACGAACACGCCGGGCGTGCTCGACAAGAACGGCACGCTCTTGACCGACCTGACGGCGCGCGAGATCGACGGCCTGTTCGAGGACGGCACGATCAGCGGCGGCATGCTGCCCAAGATCGCCGGCGCGCTGGACGCCGCCAAGAGCGGCGTCAACGCGGTGCACATCATCGACGGCCGCGTGCCGCACGCGACGCTGCTGGAGATCCTGACCGAGCAGGCCTTCGGCACGATGATCCGCAGTCATTGAGCGGCGCCGCGCACGACCGGGTCTGGCTGTTCGACCTGGACAACACGCTGCACGACGCGTCGCACGCCGCGTTCGGCCAGTTGAACGTCGGCATGACCGACTACATCGAGCGCGAGCTGGGGTTGAGCCGAGCCGAGGCCGACGCGCTGCGCCGGCGCTACTGGCTGCGCTACGGCGCGACGCTGCTCGGGCTGATGCGCCACCACGGCGTGGACGCCGCGCACTTCCTCGAACAGACCCACGTGCTGCCCGGGCTGGAGGAGCGTGTGCGTGGCCACGCCCACGACTTCGCGGCGCTCGCCCGGCTGCCCGGGCGCAAGCTGCTGCTGACCAATGCGCCGGCGCGCTACACGCAGCGTGTGCTCGGCGTGCTGGGCATCGCGCACCTGTTCGAGCAGGTGATCCCGATCGAGGACATGCGTGTCTTCGGCCAGCTGCGGCCCAAGCCCGACACGCGCATGCTGCGCCGCGTCGCGGCGCGGCTGAAGGTGCCGCCCTGGCGCTGCATCCTCGTCGAGGACACGCTGGGCCACCTGAAGGCCGCACGCTCGGTGGGCATGGGCACGGTCTGGATGCAGCGTTTCGCGCGCCGCACGCGTGTCGCGATGCCGGTGGCCTCGCGCATGACGCTGGCGCCGCCCTATGTCGACCGCAGGATCGTGCGGCTGTCCACGCTGCTGCGGGGATGACGGCAGGCGGCCATATGCCAGAATCCCAAAGCCCCCTCCCGCCCGAACGACATCCCCTTCTCGCCGCCCGCATGGAAGACCAGAGCGCCCACGCCGACCCGCTGGCCCCGGCGGCGGTCTCCGAGCCGGCGACGCCGGCGCTTGCCACCGCCACCCCGGCGCGCAAACGCCCGCGCCCGGGCGAGCGCCGCGTGCAGATCCTGCAGACGCTGGCGCAGATGCTCGAGCAGCCGGGTGCCGAGCGCATCACGACGGCGGCGCTGGCGGCCAAGCTCGAGGTCAGCGAAGCGGCGCTGTACCGCCACTTCGCGAGCAAGGCGCAGATGTTCGAGGGGCTGATCGAGTTCATCGAGTCCAGCGTCTTCACGCTGGTCAACCAGATCGCCGAACGCGAGCCCTCGGGCGCGGCGCAGGCCCAGCGCATCGTCGCCGTGCTGCTGCAGTTCGGCGAGAAGAACCCGGGCATGACGCGGGTGATGGTCGGTGACGCGCTGGTCTTCGAGCACGAGCGCCTGGCCGCGCGCATGAACCAGTTCTTCGACCGGCTGGAGTCGCAGCTGCGTCAGAGCCTGCGTGCCGCGGCCGACGAACGCGGCTCGACGACGCCCACCGTCGACGCCAACGCCGTCGCCTCGGCGCTGGTCGCCTTCGCGGTCGGCCGCCTGCACCGCTACGCACGCTCGGGTTTCCGCCGTTCGCCGACGGAGCTGCTCGAGCCGGCGCTGCAACGCCTCGTCGCCTGAGACGGCGGTGGTCCAGATCGAGGTCGCCGGGCAGGCGCTCGTCCTGCTGCCCGAACGTGCCGCCTTCCTGCCGGCCGAGAACGCGCTGCTCGTCGCCGACGCCCACCTGGGCAAGGCGCAGAGCTTCCGCAGCCTGGGCGTGCCGGTGCCCGCTGGCACCACGAGCCAGACGCTGGAGGCGCTGGACGCCGCGCTGGCGCGCACCGGCGCCGGCCAGGTGATCTTCCTCGGCGACCTGATCCACTCCTCGCGTTCGCGCACGCCGGGCACGGCCCAGGCCGTGGCGCGCTGGCGCGCGCGGCACCCCGGCCTGGCGCTGACGCTGGTGCGCGGCAACCACGACCGCCACGCCGGCGACCCGCCGCCGGACTGGGGCATCGACTGCGTCGACGGTCCGCTGCGCTTCGGCGCGCTGGCGCTGGCGCACGAACCCGAACCGATCGCCGGCGCCTACGTCATCGGCGGCCACCTGCACCCCGCGGCGTCGCTGGGCGGCCCGGCGCACGACCGGCTGCGGTTGCCCTGTTTCCACTTCGGGCCCGAGGCCGGCGTGCTGCCGGCTTTCGGCGCCTTCACCGGCTGCGCCACCGTCGAGCACCGCCCGGGCGACCGCACCTGGGTCGTCGTCGACGACGTGCTGCGCCCCCTACACTCGGTTTCATGATCCCGACGTCTTCCTTGGAGGCGCTGCTCGCACGCGCCGAATCGCTGCTCGCGCGGCTGGAGTCGGTGCTGCCGCACCCGCCGGCCGCACCCGACTGGGCCGCCTCGCCCGCCTTGCGCTACCGCCGCCGCGGCAACGCCGGCGTGCTTGAACCGGTGCGCCACGTCGCGACGATCCGCCTCGCCGACCTGAAGGAGATCGACGCGCAGAAGGAACGCCTGGTGCGCAACACCGAGCAGTTCGTCGCCGGCCGTGGCGCCAACAACGTGCTGCTGACCGGCGCGCGCGGCACGGGCAAGAGCTCGCTGATCAAGGCCTGCCTGAACGAGTACGCGCCGCGTGGGCTGCGCCTGATCGAGGTCGACAAGGCCGACCTCGTGGACCTGCCCGACATCGTCGACCTCGTCGCCGACCGGCCCGAGCGTTTCGTCGTCTTCTGCGACGACCTCAGCTTCGATGAGGGCGAGCCCGGCTACAAGGCGCTGAAGAGCATGCTCGACGGCTCGGTGGCGCAGACCGCCGACAACGTGCTGATCTACGCCACCAGCAACCGGCGCCACCTGCTGCCGGAGTACATGCGCGAGAACCTCAGCTACACCCACACCGACGACGGCGAGGTGCACCCGGGCGAGGTCGTCGAGGAGAAGATCTCGCTGTCCGAGCGTTTCGGGCTGTGGATCAGCTTCTACCCGTTCAGCCAGAACGAGTACCTGGCGATCGTCGCGCAGTGGCTGCGCGCCTTCGGCGTCGGCGAGGAGGCGATCGCCGCGGCGCGCCAGGAGTCGCTGGTCTGGGCGCTGGAGCGCGGCTCGCGCTCGGGGCGTGTCGCGCAGCAGTTCGCACGCGACTTCGCCGGGAGGCTGGGCGATGGCTGAGGCGACGGAGCGCACGCCGGTGGACGTGGCGGTCGGGGTTCTCGTGGCCCCCGACGGCCGCTTCCTGCTGACCAGCCGCCCCGAAGGCAAGGTCTACGCCGGCCACTGGGAGTTCCCGGGCGGCAAGCTGGAGGCCGGCGAGACGGTCGAAGAGGCGCTGCGGCGCGAGCTGCACGAGGAGCTCGGCATCACGATCGGCCCGGCCGAGCCCTGGAAGATCGAGCTGATGGACTACCCGCACGCCCGCGTGCGGCTGCACTTCTGCAAGGTCTACGCCTGGCAAGGCGAGTTCGAGATGCGCGAGCGCCAGCAGATGGCCTGGCAGACGCTGCCCGTCGAGGTGGTGCCGGTGCTGCCGGGCACGGTGCCGGTGCTCGCCTGGTTCGCCGAGGAACGGGGATTCACCGGCGCGACGCACACGGCTGCGTAAACTGCCCCCCATGGACTGGCTCGACAGCGTGAAGTGGGGCGATGACGGCCTGGTGCCGGCGATCGCCCAGGAAGCGACCACCGGCGACGTGCTGATGGTCGCGTGGATGAACCGCGAGGCCCTGGCCGAGACCGCGCGCCGCGGCGAGGCGGTCTACTGGAGCCGCTCGCGCCAGCGCCTCTGGCACAAGGGCGAGGAATCGGGCCACGTGCAGACCGTGCACGAGCTGCGCCTGGACTGCGATGCCGACGTGATCCTGATGAAAGTCACGCAGACCGGGCATGAACCGGGCATCGCCTGCCACACCGGTCGGCACAGCTGCTTCTTCCGGCGTTACGAGGGTGGGGCCTGGCAGACGGTGGAGCCGGTGCTGAAGGACCCCGAGAGCATCTACAAATGAACGATTCCGTTTCCGCGTCGCCGGCCGGCGGCGACGACACGCTGGCGCGGCTGGCCGACGTCATCGACTCGCGCCACGGCGGCGACCCCGACAAGAGCTACGTCGCGCGCCTGTTCCACAAGGGCACCGACGCGATCCTGAAGAAGGTCGGCGAGGAGGCCACCGAGGTCGTGATGGCGGCCAAGGACGGCGTGCCCGAGCGCCTGGTCGGCGAAGTGGCCGACCTGTGGTTCCACAGCCTGGTTGCGCTGTCGCACTTCGGGCTGCGGCCCGAGCAGGTGCTGGCGGAACTGCGGCGCCGCGAAGGACTCTCCGGACTGGAGGAGTTCGCGCTGCGCAAGGTCCGCCAGCGCGAGAACTCCGAAGGAGGATGACGATGACGAACGATGTCGTGGCCAACGCCGAGCGCGAGGCCTCGCTGAAGACGCTGGGGCACGTGAGCTACCTGCTGCACGCGATCGTCGCGGTCAGCGCGGTCGTGCCCGGCATCCAGGCGAGCATCGTGCTGCTGCTGATCGCCTTCGTCATCGACCTCGTCAAACGCGGCGATGCGCTGGGGTCCTGGCAGGAGTCGCACTTCCGCTGGCGCATCCGCAGCGTGATCTTCGCCGGGCTGGCCTACCTGCTGACGATCCCGCTGTGGCTGCTGTTCGTCTTGCCGGGCTGGATCGCCTGGATGCTGATCTCGATCTGGTTCCTCTACCGCATCGTCCGCGGCTGGAGCGCCCTCAATTCCAACCAGGCCCTCCCGGCATGAAGCACGACCCGAACTGCATCTTCTGCAAGATCGCCGCCGGCCAGATCCCGGCGAAGAAGGCCTACGAGGACGAGGAACTGCTCGTCTTCCACGACATCAACCCCTGGGCGCCGGTGCACCTGCTGGTGATCCCCAAGCAGCACGTCGCGACGCTGGCCGACACCGGCCCGGAGCACGAGGCGCTGCTGGGCCGCATGCTGGCGCTGGCCCCCAAGCTGATGCGCGAGCAGGGCGTGACCAATGGCTTCCGTGTCGTCGTCAACAACGGGCCCGACGGCGGGCAGGAGGTCTACCACCTGCACATGCACGTGATGGGCGGCCCGCGGCCCTGGGCCAAGGGCTGACCTCACCGCCCCCGGGGTGCCCGGCGCACTCGCCATAGAATTTACGGTTCCTCCAAAGGAGTTAAGACATGGGTTCCTTCAGCATCTGGCACTGGCTCATCGTGCTGCTGGTCGTGGTGTTGATCTTCGGCACGAAGAAGCTGAAGAACATCGGCGCCGACCTCGGTGGCGCCGTCAAGGGCTTCAAGGACGGCGTCAAGGGCGCCAACGAAGCCGAAGACACGCCGCCGGCGCCGCCGCAACAGGTGACGACGGCCCAGCGCAACGACGCCAACACCGTCGACGTCGACGCCAAGACCAAGCACTGATCCCGTGCTCGACTTCGGTTTCGACAAGATCGCGCTGATCGGTGCGGTCGCGCTGATCGTCATCGGGCCCGAAAAGCTGCCCAAGGTGGCGCGCACGCTCGGACATCTGTTCGGCAAGGCGCAGCGCTACGTCGCCGACGTCAAGGCCGAGGTCAACCGCTCGATCGAGCTCGACGAGCTGCGCAAGATGAAAGACCAGTTCCAGGACGCCGCGCGCGACGTCAGTCAGAGCGTGCAGCGCGAGGTGCAGGCCGCGAGCAGCGCCGTCGAGTCCGAGTGGCGCGAGGCGGCCGACGCCTATGCCGGCGGCACCCCGTCGGGTGCGTCCGAGGCGCTGTCGACGCCGGTGCCCGAGTACCGGCCGCCGAAGAAGAACTGGCGCCTCAAGCGCGGCGCCACGCCGCTCTGGTACAAGCAGCGCCACGGCGTGCGCACGCGGGCCCAGTCGGGCGCGGCGCGTGTCGCGCGCTTCCGTCCGCCCGGCATCGGGCCGCGTCGATGAGCGCGCCGGACCCGAAGGACGACGAACTCGCCGGCACCGAAGCCCCGTTCGTCTCCCACCTGATCGAACTGCGCGACCGGCTGATCCGGGCGCTGATCGCCGTCGGCGTCGCCTTCGCCGTGCTCGCGTTCTGGCCCGGGCCCTCGGCGCTTTACGACCTGCTGGCCGCGCCGCTGGTCGCGCACCTGCCCAAGGGCGCGACGCTGATCGCGACCAACGTCATCTCGCCGATCCTGGTGCCGCTGAAGATCACGCTGATGGCTGCGCTGATGGTGGCGCTGCCGGTCGTGCTCTACCAGGTCTGGGCCTTCGTCGCGCCGGGGCTGTATTCGCACGAGAAGAAGCTGGTGCTGCCGCTGGTTGTCAGCAGCACGGTGCTGTTCATCGTCGGCGTGGCCTTCTGCTACTTCATCGTCATCCCGGGGATGTCGAAGTTCATCCAGGCCTTCGCGCCGAGTGCGATCACCGCGGCTCCGGACATCGAGGAGTACTTCGGCTTCGTGCTGACGCTGTTCCTGGTCTTCGGCGTGGCGTTCGAGGTGCCGGTGGCGGTGGTCGTGCTGGCGCGAATCGGCATCGTCACGATTGCCCAGCTGCGCAAGGCGCGTGGCTACTTCATCGTCGGCGCGTTCATCGTCGCCGCGGTGGTGACGCCGCCGGACGTGATCTCGCAGCTGGCGCTGGCGATCCCGATGATCGTGCTCTACGAGGCCGGCATCATCGCCGCGCAACTCTTCATCAGGCACACCAAGGCGCCCGAAGACGCCGCCGAGGGCCGCGGCGAGGCCGGCTGACGCCGGCGCGTCTCAGCGCGGCGTGCGCCGCATCGCCGCCGGCCGCTCGCCGATCACCAGCCGCACCTCCAGCGCACGTTCACCGCGCTGCACGCCGATCACGGCTTCGGTGCGCGGCCTGAGCGCCGCCACCGCCGACATCAGCTCGGTCGTGTTGGCGACTTCGGTCTCGCCGATGCGCGTGACGACGTCGCCCGGGCGCAGCCCGCCGCGGCTGGCCGGCCCGTCCTGCAGCACGCCGGTGATCAGCACGCCGTTGTTCACCGGCAGGCCCAGGCTCCTGGCGATCTCGGGCGTCAGGTCGCGCGGCTCGACGCCGATCCAGCCGCGTGTCACGCGGCCTTCGCGCACGATCGACTCCATCACCTGGCGCGCGATGTCCACCGGGATCGCGAAGCCGATGCCCATGCTGCCGCCGCTGCGCGAGAAGATCGCGGTGTTGATGCCGATCAGATTGCCGGCCGCGTCGACCAGCGCGCCGCCCGAGTTGCCGGGGTTGATCGCGGCGTCGGTCTGGATGAAGTTCTCGAAGGTCGACAGGCCGAGCTGGTTGCGTCCCAGGGCGCTGACGATGCCCGCGGTGACGGTCTGGCCTACGTTGAACGGGTTGCCGATGGCCAGCACGACGTCGCCGACCTGCAGCGAGAGCGCGTCGCCGAAGGCGACGATCGGCAGCTTGTCCAGGTCGATCTTCAGCACCGCGAGGTCGGTCTCGGGGTCGGCGCCGATGACACGCGCACGCACCTGGCGGCCGTCGGCGAGCTGGACCTCGATCTCGTCGGCGCCCTCGATGACGTGGTTGTTCGTCAGCAGGTAGCCCTCGGGCGAGACGATGACGCCCGAGCCCAGGCCGGTCTGCGCCTGCCGGCTCGCCGCCTCGTCGCCGAAGAAGAAACGAAAGCGCGGGTCGTCGGCATGCGGGCTGCGGCGCGCCATCTTGGTCGCGACGATGCTGACGACAGCCGGCGTCGCGCGCCGCGCCGCGGCGCTGTAGCCTCCGGCGTGCACGCCGCTGGCGGCACCGGCCACCGGCAGCGTGGCCTGCACGATGGTCGCGCCGGGCAGCACCGGGCCGCGTGGCAGCCACTCCGGCTTGAGCGTCTCGACGACGAAGAGTCCGCCCAGCGCGACGGTGACCGCCTGCGAGAATACGAGCCAGGTTCTGCGCAACATGGACGAGAAGGAGACGGCGCCGGTGGCCGAGCTGAAAGAGATCGACGCCTTCCTCAAAGGGCTGCTGAAGCCCGAGGCGTTCCGGGATTATGGGCCGAACGGCCTGCAGGTCGAGGGCAGGGCCGAGGTGCGCCGCATCGTCTCGGGCGTCACCGCCTGCCGCGAGTTCATCGACGCCGGCATCGCCGCCGGGGCCGACCTGCTGTTCGTGCACCACGGCCTGTTCTGGCGCGGCCAGGACGGGCGGCTGACCGGCTGGCTGGGCGAACGTGTGCGCCGGCTGATGAAACACGACCTGAGCCTCGTCGCCTACCACCTGCCGCTGGACGCGCACGCCGAGCTCGGCAACAACGCTCAGCTCGGTCTCCGGCTGGGCCTGCTGGCCGACGCACGCTTCGGCGAGCAGGACATCGGTTTCATCGGCCCGGCCGCCGGCACCGGCGACGCGGCGGCGCTGGCCGCGCGTGTCGAGCTGGCGCTGGCACGCCGGCCGCTGCTGCTGCCCGGCGACGGCCGGCCGCTGCGGCGCATCGCCTGGTGCAGCGGCGGTGCCCAGGGCTACTTCGAGGCCGCGATCGCCGCTGGCGCCGACGCCTTCCTGAGCGGCGAGGTCTCGGAGCAGCAGGCGCATCTGGCGCGCGAGACCGGTGTCGCCTTCCTGGCCTGCGGCCACCACGCGAGCGAACGCTACGGCGCTCCGGCCGCCGCGGCCGCGGTGGCGGCGCACTTCGGCATCGAGCACCGCTTCATCGAGATCGACAACCCGGTATGAACACGCCGCTGCTGGTCACGATGGGCGACGCCGCCGGCGTCGGCCCGGAGATCATCGCCGCCGCCTTCCGCCAGGGCGAGGCCGCAGGCTGCGTCGTCGTCGGCGACCCGGCGGTGCTGCGCCGCGCCGGTGCCGGCATGGTGGCCGTGATCGACTCGCCGGCCGACCTGGCCGCGGTGCCACCGGGCTGCCTGCCGGTGCTGGTGCCGCCCGGGCTGCCCGAAGGCCTGGTGGCGCTGCCCTGGGGACGCGTCGACGGGCGCGCCGGAGCGGCTGCGGCGGCCTGCATCGAGGAGGCGGTGCGCCGCGTGCGCGCCGGCGAGGCCTCGGCCATCGTCACCGCGCCGATCCACAAGGAGGCGCTGGCCGCCGCCGGCGTGCCGTTTCCGGGCCACACCGAGATGCTGCAGGCGCTGGCCGCCGACAGCGGCGAGCTGCCGCCGGTGCGCATGATGCTGGCCAACGAGGAGCTGCGTGTGGTGCTGGTGACGATCCACGTCGCGCTGCGCCAGGCGATCGAGCTCGTCACCCATGAGGCCGTGCTGCGAACGCTGCGCATCGCGCACTCGGCCGCCGCCGCCTGGGGTCAGGCGCGGCCCCGCATCGCGGTGGCCGGGCTGAATCCGCACGCCGGCGAAGGCGGGCTCTTCGGCCGCGAGGAGATCGAGATCATCGCCCCGGCCGTCGAGGCCGCGCGCGCCGAGGGCATCGACGCGCAAGGCCCGTTCCCGCCGGACACCGTGTTCATGCGCGCGCGCCGCGGCGCCTTCGACCTGGTCGTCGCGATGACCCACGACCACGGCCTGATCCCGGTGAAGTACCTGGGCGTCGAGCAGGGCGTCAACGTGACGCTGGGCCTGCCCTTCGTGCGCACCAGCCCCGACCACGGCACCGCGTTCGACATCGCGGGGCAGGGCGCGGCCGATCCGTCCAGCCTGGTGGCGGCCATCGGCTGGGCGCGTGCGGCGGTGGCCGCGCGCGCCTGAATCAGGCGCCTGCGCTGCCCATCGCGGCGAGCTGGCGCCGCGCACGCGCCGTCGCGCGCTCGAGCAGGTAGGCGTTCTCGTAGGCGCGCAGGCGCCCGGTCTCGCACAGCCGCAGCAGCATGCGCTGGGTCAGCGAGATGGTCTGCTTGTGGCGTCCGCCGTGGTGGAAGACGAAGAACGTGCGTCCGGCGCTGACGTGCACCAGCCGAACCTTCTGCCAGGCGTCGCCGGCGTGCATGCGGTAGGCGAAGCCGACCTGCACGTGTTCGGCGAGCGCGCGGCCCTCGGTGGGTTCGACCGGCTCGGACGGTGTGGGCAGGCCGCCGATCGCGGTGTCGGCGCTGGTGACCGGGGCGTCCTCGCCGACGACGATGTCGATGTGGCCGCTCCAGTCGACCTGGCTCTCGTCGACGAGGCCGATGCGCGCGGCCTCCTCGGCGCTGAAGCTGGGCTCGGCGATGACCTCGTCGAGCACCGGCAGGCTGGCCGGCGCGGCGCGCAGCGCCTCGCGCGACGGCAGCGGGCGCTGCAGGGCGCCGTCGACCTCGCGGGCGAGCAGGTTGAAGTCCAGCGGCCGAACCGGCTGCGCCTTCAGCGACTCGGCGTGCGCCGGCAGCAGGCGGCCGAAGAACTCGCGCCGCGAGGCCTCCGGCCAGCCGATCAGGTCCAGGCCTTCGCCCAGGTCCTTCATCAGCCTGGGCAGCTCGGCCAGGAAGCTCTTGCGCTGCGCCGACGAGGTCTTGGGCTGCACGCTCATGAAGAGCTCGCGGCCGACCTGGCGCAGGTGGCGCACCTTGTCGGCCTCCGCGCCGTGGCGCTCGCTCGCGGCGACGACGACCTGGCTCCAGACCTGGCTGATGAAGTCGCGCAGGAACTCCGGCGCCGACAGGCCCTTGAGCTCGCCGTGCAGCTGCTGCGCGTAGAGCTGGCGCAGCCGCAGCTCGTCTTCCTTGGCGGCCAGCAGCTCGGCGGCGTCGCCTTGTTCGCGCACCTCGTCGCGGCCCTGCTCGGCGACGAAGGCCTCCAGCGCGGCGAGCTTGCTCTGGTAGACCTCGAGCTGGTCGAAGTCACCCTGCACGACCTCGTCGACGAGTTCGCGGATGCGGGCCAGCACGCGCTGGGCGCCGTCGCCGCCGATGTCGTCGAAGCCTGCGCCCAGCGAGGCGATGCGGTTGACGAAGCGGCGCACCGGATGGCGGCGCGACGAGAAGAAGCTCGGGTCGCCGAGCGCCGCGCGCAGCACCGGCAGCTGCAGGCGCGCGATCTGGCGCGCGACCTGCGGCGGCACCTTCGGGTCCGACAGGATCTGGTCGAACAGGCTGCCGATGACGTCGATGACCATCAGGTCCAGCGAGCCGCCGGCAGCCTGGCGAAGCTCGTCGCGATGGGCGTGGATCAGGTTGGGCAGCGCCGGGCCGGAGCCGGCGTCGGCCACATCGGCCATCGCCGCAGCCTCGGCGAAGGTGATGCGGCGCATCAGCGCCATCATCGCCGGATCGACGTCACCCAGCGGCGTGCCGCGTCCGCCGGCTTGCCCCGAGCGCGTGCTCGGGCCGAAGCTGCTGCCGCTGCCGCGGCGGCTGCCCCAGCGGCTGTCCACCTCCGGGCCCAGCGCCGCGCGTTCGGACTCGCCGCCGCGCTCGGACGCGCCGAAGCCGGTGCTCGGCGCACCGCTGCGCGACTCGGTGTTGCGCACCGTCAGCCCGGCGGGCTGCACGCCGGCGCGGCGCAGGTCGGCGACGATCTCGGCATAGGTGGCGCGCAGCAGCGTGCCCAGCGAGCGCGCCATCTCCTTGGCGAGCGCGTCGCGCACCTCGGGGCGATCGGAGACGGTCTCGACGGCCTGGTACATCGCGTGTCCCACGACCTCGGGGCGCAGCGGGTTGCGCTCGCGCTCGGCGCGCACCCCGCCCAGCAGTGCGCCGACGTAGGCGCCGAGCTCGCGCAGCTCCCATTCGCAGGCGTGCGCGGCCTCCAGGCCGAAACGCTCCGCGGCGACCTCGATCTCGAGTTCACGGTCCTCGACGAGGCGCAGCGACTCCCAGCTCGGGCTCTGCGTCGAGTCCTCGCCGGCGCGCGGCGCAACCTCGCGCAGCACGCGCCGGTCGAACTCCTCGTTGAAGGCGAGCGCGAAGACGGCGGACTTGCGGTTGAGCTCGAACTGCGCACCCAGCAGCCCGTCGCGCTGGAAGGCGTTGTTCGACGCGAGCGCGGCCAGACCCAGGCTCTCGATGGTGCGTTCGGTGGCCTGACGCGCCGCCAGCTTGATGCGCTGGACGGCGGCCTCGAGTGCGGCGGGCAGGCGATGGACGGGGTGCGGATTCATGCGGACGACAGCCCCCCGAGTATGCGGCAACTGCCGCCCGCTCCTGCCGGTTTACTTGCGTGCGAGCGCGTCGCGGATCTCGCGCAGCAGCAGCACGTCTTCGGGCGTGGGCGCGGGCGCCGGCGGCGGGGGCGGCGGGGCGTTGCGCTTGATGCGGTTGATCTGCTTGACCATCACGAAGATGATGAAGGCGAGGATCACGAAGTTCACCGACACGGTGATGAAGCTGCCGTACGCGAAGACCGCGCCGCCCTTCTTGGCCTCGGCCAGCGTGGTGGCCGCCTGCCCCGCCAGCGGGATGAAGTAGTTGCTGAAGTCCAGCCCGCCGAATATCTTGCCCACGAGCGGCATGATGACGTCACCCACGAGGGACTCGACGATCTTCCCGAAGGCGCCGCCGATGATCACGCCGACGGCGAGATCGACGACGTTGCCCTTGGTGGCGAACTCCTTGAATTCCGATGCGAAGCTCATCTGAGCCCCTCCTGATGATCGTTGGATGGATGTCGGCGCCCGGGGCGCTCGAGCGTGCCGAGAGGCGCCGATGACGGTAGGACCGAGCCCGGGCATCGTCAAGCACGCCGGTGGGCGGCCGATGCCCCTTCGGCGTCGGCTAGAATCACGGGTTGACCCGAATCCACCCTCCCGAGCAACACCCGAGGACATCCATGAGTGACGCTGCCGTCGACCAAGGACGACGCACCTGGATCGCCATCACCTGCGGCGCTGGTGCCGTTGGTGGCGCGGCGGTCGCCGTTCCGTTCGTCAGCACTTTTGCGCCTTCCGAACGGGCCCGCGCCGCCGGCGCTCCCGTCGAAGTCGACATCAGCAAGCTGGCACCCGGTGAGCGCATGACCGTCGAATGGCGCGGCAAGCCGGTCTGGATCCTGCGCCGCACGCCCGACCAGATCGAGCAGCTGAAGTCGCTCGACGGCCAGCTTGCCGATCCGAACTCCGAGCGCACCGCCTACCCGATCCCCGAGTACGCGAAGAACACCGGGCGCTCGATCAAGCCGGAGTACTTCGTCGCGATCGGCATCTGCACCCACCTGGGCTGCTCGCCGAGCGGCCTGGCCAAGGGCAGCGGAAGCTCCAGCGTGCCCGCCGACTGGCCGGGCGGCTTCCTGTGCCCCTGCCACGGCTCGACCTTCGACCTGGCCGGCCGCGTCTACAAGAACAAGCCCGCGCCGGACAACCTCGAGGTTCCGCCGCACATGTACCTGTCCGACACCGTTCTGCTGATCGGTGAGGACAAGAAGGCCTGACGCCGCAAACCACGAAGTCCGAGGTCAATTCGATGGCTGAATTCAAGCAAGCGCGGCCGGGTGCACCGATGGCCGAGCAGTTCATGACATGGGTGGACAACCGGTTTCCGGCCACCAAGCTCTTCAAGGAGCACATGTCGGAGTACTACGCTCCGAAGAACTTCAACGTCTGGTACTTCTTCGGTTCGCTGGCGATGCTGGTCCTCGTGATCCAGATCGTCACCGGCATCTTCCTCGTGATGCACTACAAGCCCGACGCCGCGCTCGCGTTCGCGTCGGTCGAGTACATCATGCGCGACGTGCCCTGGGGCTGGCTGGTGCGCTACATGCACTCCACCGGAGCCTCGGCGTTCTTCATCGTCGTGTACCTGCACATGTTCCGCGGGATGATCTACGGCAGCTACCGCAAGCCGCGCGAGCTGGTGTGGGTCTTCGGCTGCGCGATCTTCCTCGCGCTGATGGCCGAAGCCTTCATGGGCTACCTGCTGCCGTGGGGCCAGATGAGCTACTGGGGCGCCCAGGTCATCATCAACCTGTTCGCCGCGATCCCCTTCGTCGGCAACGACCTGTCGCTGCTGATCCGCGGTGACTTCGTCGTCGGCGACGCGACGCTCAACCGCTTCTTCAGCTTCCACGTCATCGCGGTGCCGCTGGTGCTGCTGGGTCTGGTGGTCGCGCACATCATCGCGCTGCACGAAGTGGGTTCGAACAACCCCGACGGCATCGAGATCAAGGCCAAGACCGACGACAAGGGCATCCCGCTGGACGGCATCCCGTTCCACCCGTACTACTCGGTGCACGACATCTTCGGCGTGGCGGTGTTCCTGATCATCTACAGCGCGGTGCTGTTCTTCGCGCCCGAAGGCGGCGGCTACTTCCTGGAGTTCAACAACTTCATCCCGGCCGACCCGCTGAAGACGCCGGCGCACATCGCCCCGGTGTGGTACTTCACGCCGTTCTACTCGATGCTGCGCGCGGTGACCGACGACATGGTCACGGTGCTGGTGGTCCTGGTGGCGGCAGCCGGCGTGCTGGGCTTCCTGAAGGGCGGTTTCAAGGGCCCGTGGAAGTTCGCCCCGCTGATCGGCGCGGTCGCGCTGGTCGTGCTGCTGAAGGTCTTCGACGCCAAGTTCTGGGGCGTCGTCGTGATGGGCGTCGCGGTGCTGATCCTGTTCTTCCTGCCCTGGCTGGACCGCAGCCCGGTGAAGTCGATCCGCTACCGTCCGACCTGGCACAAGGCCGTCTACGCGGTGTTCGTCGTCAACTTCGTGGTGCTGGGCTACTACGGCATCCAGCCGCCGTCGACCGCCGGCACGATCATCTCGATGGTCGGCACGCTGTTCTACATGGGCTTCTTCCTGCTGATGCCCTGGTGGAGCCGCATCGGCGAGTTCAAGCCGGTGCCCGAGCGCGTGACGTTCCGCGCCCATTGAGCCGACGAGAGCGGAGTCCTAGACACCATGAAGAAACTGATCCTCTCCCTGCTCGCCTGCCTGGCCTTCGTCGGCGCGGCTCACGCCTCGTCGGCCGGCCCGGCCTGGGACAAGTTCCCGGCCGAGCGCCTGAATGACCAGGCGGCGCTGCAGCGTGGCGCCAAGACCTTCGTCAACTACTGCCTGAACTGCCATTCGGCGTCGTTCATGCGGTACAACCGCCTGCGCGACATCGGTCTGAGCGAGCAGCAGATCCGCGAGAACCTGATCCTCACCGGAGTGAAGGTCGGCGACCTGATGACCTCGGCCATCGACGCGCGCGACGCCAAGGAATGGTTCGGCGCCATGCCGCCGGACCTGACGCTGGTGGCGCGCTCGCGTGCCGACGGCTCCAAGGGCAGCGGCGCCGATTACCTCTACACCTACCTGCGCGGCTTCTACCGCGACGACAGCCGTCCCACCGGCTGGAACAACATCGTCTTCCCGGCCGTCGGCATGCCGCACGCGATGTGGGAGATGCAGGGCACGCAGCACGCGGTGTTCGAGGAAGAGAAGGACGCGCACGACCCGACCAAGGTCACGCAGGTGTTCAAGGGCTTCGAGATCGAGACCCCGGGCACGATGTCCAAGGCCGAGTACGACGGCACCGTCGCCGACCTCGTCGCCTTCATGACCTGGATGGCCGAACCCGTGCGCTCCACCCGCACGCAGCTGGGCATCGGCGTGCTGATCTTCCTGGCCATCTTCACCGTGATCGCCTGGCGCCTGAACGCGGTGTACTGGAAGGACATCAAGTAGGTGTCCGCCACGCCCGGCGGTGGGCCGGGCCATGGAGCGCAGTGGCAGCCCGCGGGCGACCACTGCGTTCGCTTCTTTTGACGCGGGGCCTGTCCTTGGCCCCCACTGACGATTGAGGGCCCCACGCCATGATGGTGCTTTACTCCGGAACGACCTGCCCCTACTCGCACCGCTGCCGCTTCGTGCTGTTCGAGAAGGGCATGGATTTCGAGATCCGCGACGTCGACCTCTTCGCCAAGCCCGAAGACATCGCGATGATGAACCCGTACAACGAGGTTCCCATCCTCGTCGAACGCGATCTCATCCTGTACGAGTCGCACATCATCAACGAGTACATCGACGAGCGTTTCCCGCATCCGCAGCTGATGCCGGGCGACCCGGTGGCGCGTGCGCGCGTGCGGCTGTTCCTCTTCAACTTCGAGAAGGAACTGTTCGCCCACGTCAACCTGCTCGAGAGCCGCGGCGTCAAGGCGACCGACAAGCAGCTGGAGAAGGCACGTTCGCAGATCCGCGACCGCCTGACGCAGCTCGCGCCGATCTTCCTGAAGAACAAGTACATGCTCGGCGACGACTTCTCGATGCTCGACGTCGCCATCGCTCCGCTGCTGTGGCGCCTGGACTACTACGGCATCGACCTGTCCAAGAACGCCGTGCCGCTGCTGAAGTACGCCGAACGCATCTTCTCGCGTCCGGCCTACATCGAGGCGCTGACGCCCTCGGAAAAGGTGATGCGCAAGTAAGCCGACAGGGCCTCGAGCGATGAGCGCGACCAGCGACAACCAGGGTTCCTCCACCCGCCCGTACCTGCTGCGGGCGCTGCACGACTGGTGCACCGACAACGGCTTCACGCCGTATCTGGCGGTCTACGTCGACGCCAGCGTGCAGGTGCCGATGGAGTACGTGAAGAACCACGAGATCGTGCTCAACGTCGGCTTCGAGGCCACGTCCGGGCTCAAGCTCGGCAACGAGTTCATCGAGTTCAAGGCCCGCTTCGGCGGCGTGCCGCGCGAAATCGTCGTGCCGGTCGACCACGTCGTGGCGATCTACGCTCGCGAGAACGGCCAGGGCATGGCCTTCCCGGCGCCTGCCGATGCCGCTGCGGTGCCGCCAGCCGAAGCGACGCGTGCGCCGACGCCCTTGCGTTCGGGGCTGCGCCTGGCCTCGGAGGCCGGCGAGCCGCCGGCTCCCGCGGAGGCCGCGCCCGAGCTGCCGCCGGAGGATCCGCCCGAGCCCGGCGGGCCCGGCGGTCGTCCCTCGCTCAAGCGGATCAAGTAGGCGCTCCTACAATCCCCAGCTCGCGCCGGCTTAGCTCAGTTGGTAGAGCACCCGCCTTGTAAGCGGAAGGTCGTCAGTTCGACTCTGACAGCCGGCACCAGCCACCCGGCGCCCGCGCCTCAGCGGCGGATGCCGGGCTCGGGTGGCAGCACCCGTACCTTGATGGCCACCGGCGCCCAGCCGGCGTCGCGCAGCCGGGTGTCCAGGCGCGGCAGCAGCTGCCGCAGCTTGGCCGCCGCGGCGCCGTGCGCGGCCAGCAGCGTCCAGCCTTCCTCGTCCAGCGGCCCGGGCCGCACCGCGGTGCGCAGTCCGCCGGCCAGCAGCGGCGCGATCACGTCGTAGCGTTCACGCGACTCGCGCACGCGCTGCAGCAGCGCCGCCAGCGGCGCGTGACCGCTCAGCGCGTCGCTGAATGCGAGCGTGCCGGCCAGGGGTGAACGGGGAGCCATCGGCGACAGTCTACCGATGGCCGCCCGGACACGGGGCCGCAGATCCCGCGCCATGCCCGGGTGCTAAACTCGTCGGCTTCGTGCCCGTGCGCCAGCGCGACGCCCGAGCGCCGCCGAGCGAACCGCCCGCTCCTCGCCGCCGCCAGGCTTTGCGAGGCTCGCACCGTGCGGCTCGCCTGAGCCCGCCCGGCCCGCAGCGCCGGCACCGCATCACACCTCGAGCGCGGACCTCATGTTTCCCAAGATCCTGACCCAGATTTTCGGCAGCCGCAACGAACGCCTGCTGAAGGGCTACCGGCGCACGGTCGAGAAGATCAACGCGCTGGAGTCGCAGCTGCAGACGCTCGACGACGCCGCGCTGCGCGCCAAGACCGACGAGTTCCGCCAGCGCCTAGCCCAGGGCACCGCGCTCGACGACCTGCTGCCCGAAGCCTTCGCCGTCGTGCGCGAGGCCGGCAAGCGCGTGCTGAAGATGCGCCACTTCGACGTCCAGCTGATCGGCGGGATGGCGCTGCACGAAGGCAAGATCGCCGAAATGCGCACCGGCGAAGGCAAGACGCTGGTGGCGACGCTGCCGGTGTACCTGAACGCGCTGCCGGGCAAGGGCGTGCACGTGGTCACCGTCAACGACTACCTCGCACGCCGCGACGCCGAGTGGATGGGCCGGCTCTACGGCTTCCTGGGCCTGACGGTCGGCGTCAACGTGCCGGGGCTGTCGCGCGAGGAGAAGCAGGCCGCGTTCGCCGCCGACGTCACCTACGGCACGAACAACGAGTTCGGCTTCGACTACCTGCGCGACAACATGGTCTACGACGTGCGCGAGCGCGTCGCGCGCGGCCTGAACTACGCCATCGTCGACGAGGTCGACTCGATCCTCATCGACGAGGCGCGCACGCCGCTGATCATCAGCGGCCAGGCCGAGGACCACACCGAGCTGTACGTCAGCGTCAACGCGGTGATCCCGAAGCTGAAGAAGCAGATCGGCGAGGCCGACCCGCGCACCGGCGAAGGCGTCATCGAGCCCGGCGACTTCACCGTCGACGAGAAGGCGCACCAGGTCTTCCTGACCGAAGCCGGCCACGAGAAGGCCGAGCAGATCCTCGGCGAGGCCGGCCTGCTGGCGCCCGGCGCCAGCCTGTACGACCCGGCCAACATCGCGCTGATGCACCACGTGTACGCGGCGCTGCGCGCGCACCAGCTCTACAACCGTGACCAGCACTACGTCGTGCAGAACGACGAGGTCGTCATCGTCGACGAGTTCACCGGCCGCCTGATGACGGGCCGGCGCTGGAGCGACGGCCTGCACCAGGCCGTGGAAGCCAAGGAAGGCGTCCGGATCCAGAGCGAGAACCAGACGATGGCCTCGGTCACGTTCCAGAACTACTTCCGCATGTACGGCAAGCTGTCGGGCATGACGGGCACGGCCGACACCGAAGCCTACGAGTTCCAGGAGATCTACGGCCTGGAGACGGTGGTCATCCCGCCGAACAAGCCGACGATCCGCCAGGACGAGAACGACCTGATCTACAAGACGGCCAAGGAGCGCTACGACGCCGTCATCGCCGACATCCGCGAGTGCTACGAACGCGGCCAGCCGGTGCTCGTCGGCACCACGTCGATCGAGAACTCCGAGCTGATCTCCGATCTGCTGAAGAAGGCGGACCTGCCGCACCAGGTGCTCAACGCCAAGCAGCACGCCAAGGAAGCCGAGATCGTGGCCCAGGCCGGCCGGCCGAAGATGGTGACGATCGCCACCAACATGGCCGGCCGCGGCACCGACATCGTGCTCGGCGGCAACGTCGAGAAGCAGATCCAGTTCCTCGAAGCCGACCCGGCGCTGTCCGACGACGAGAAGAAGGCCCGCGCCCGGCAGCTGACCGACGAGTGGCAAGGCCTGCACGACCAGGTCAAGTCGCTGGGCGGGCTGCGCATCGTCGCCACCGAGCGCCACGAGAGCCGGCGCATCGACAACCAGCTGCGCGGCCGCTCGGGCCGCCAGGGCGACCCGGGCTCCAGCCGCTTCTACCTGAGCCTGGACGACCCGCTGATGCGCATCTTCGCCGGCGACCGCGTGCGCGCGGTGATGGACCGGCTGAAGATGCCCGAGGGCGAGGCCATCGAGGCCGGCATCGTCAACCGCTCGATCGAGGGCGCGCAGCGCAAGGTCGAGGCGCGCAACTTCGACATCCGCAAGCAGCTGCTCGAGTACGACGACGTCTCCAACGACCAGCGCAAGGTCATCTACCAGCAGCGCAACGAGATCCTCGAGTCGGCCTCGCTGGACCAGCAGATCGCCAACCTGCGCCGCGCGACGATGCAGGACGTCGCGCGCACCTACGTGCCGGCCGAGAGCCTGGAAGAGCAGTGGGACCTCGACGCCCTGGAGCGCGTGCTGCGCGACGAGTGGCAGCTGGAGCTGCCGCTCAAGAGCATCGTCGAGGGCAGCGAGAGCATCACCGACGACGAGATCGTCGAGAAGGTCGTCGCCGCCGCCGATGCGATGTTCCAGGCCAAGGTCGACCTGGTCGGGGCCGAGCAGTTCACGCCGTTCATGCGCATGGTGCTGCTGCAGGCGATGGACTCGCACTGGCGCGAGCACCTGGCCGCGCTGGACTACCTGCGCCAGGGCATCCACCTGCGCGGCTACGCGCAGAAGAACCCGAAGCAGGAGTACAAGCGCGAGGCTTTCGAGCTCTTCAGCCAGCTGCTCGACGTCGTGAAGATGGAAGTCACGCGCGTGCTGATGACGGTGCGCATCCAGTCGCGCGACCAGGCCAGCGAAGCCGCCGAGGCGCTCGAGGAGCAGGCCAGCCAGGTCAGCAACGTGACCTACACCCACCCCAACGAGGACGGCAGCGTCTCGCAGGAGGCCGACGCCGCGACGGCGGTGGCCGAGGTGCCGCGTGTCGGCCGCAACGACCCCTGCCCCTGCGGCAGCGGCAGGAAGTACAAGAACTGCCACGGCAAGCTGGCCTGAAGTCCGGCATCGCCGCAACGACGACGGGGCCCCGCGGGGCCCCGTTTCAATTTCCGGCCGGCATGAAGAAGGGGCCCCGCAGGGCCCCTTCGGCGATCGCCGTGCCGCTTACTGCGGGCGGGCGATCGTGATCACCGGCGAGGTCCAGGTTTCCCAGTCGCTGGCCACGCTTTCGTCGCCCAGCGCCTTGAGCACCGAGATCTTCACGACGTAGCGGCCGTTGGGCACCGTCTTCCAGGCCTTGGGGTTCTCGCCCTTGCCGCGGAAGGTCGTGCCGTCCCAGGCGTAGGCGAAGAAGCCGGTCGGCGTGGAGCTGCGCGTGACGTACTCCTCCATGCTGACGCGGTTCCACGACTTGCCGGTGTCGGCGTCGTAGGCCTCGAACAGCACCTTGCGCGACAGGTGGTCGTAGTGCACGAGGAAGTACGGGACGTTCCCGTCGGCCATCGTGTAGGTCGCGCCGCCCGGCTGGTTGGTGTAGCTGCCGGAGGCGAGCGTGGCCAGCCAGGGGAACCCGTTGGCCGTCGGCGTCAGCACCACGGTCGACTGGTAGTCGCCCTTGAAGCCGGCGTAGGGCACGCGCAGCGCCGCGGTGCCGTTGGTCGGCGTCAGCACGACGTAGCCGCCGTACAGGCCGCGGTCGACCAGCGATGCGTTCGCGGTGATCGTCACCGAGAACTTGGCCGTGCCGCGCGCGGGCACCGTCAGCGTCGACTGGCTGAAGCTCACCGTGGCCGGAGCGTCGTAGACGCCGCTGATGTTGTACGAGCTGCCCGTGGTCGTGTTCGGGCCTGCGGCCAGCGACGCGACATGGCTGATCGTGTAGGTCACCGGCGCGCCGGAGCGGTTGGTGACGGTCAGCGTCTTCAGCGAGCTGCCGGCTGCGCTCTCGCCCAGCGCCAGCTGGCTCGGCGACACCGTGGCGGTGTTCTGGATCACGCCGACGATGTCGAGCATGCCCGAGCCCTGGCGGAACGCGAAGTCGAGCAGGCCCAACCCGGCGTTGCCCGACCAGTTCTTCGGATCGGCCGTGTTGTAGATGCGGTCGGCCACCTGACCCGGCTTGAGCCTGGGGTTGGACTCCAGGATCAGCGCGACGCCGCCGGCGACGTGCGGCGCGGCCATCGAGGTGCCCGACAGCGTGGCCGTGCCGCCCTGCTCGAGCGGGTAGCTCGACAGGATCGCGCCGCCCGGCGCGCCGACGTTCGGCTTGAAGCCGAGTTCGGCATCCAGCCCATAGGAGCTGAAGCCCGAGACCAGGCCGCCGGTGCCGTACGGGTAGGAGACGTAGGTGCCCGACCAGCTCAGGCTCGTCGGCCCGGCGGCGATCGCGGCGTCGAGCGCTGCGCCCTGTTCCTGCGTGATCGCGACCACCGGGATCGTCACCGCCGGCGTGCCGGCCACCGTCGGCGACAGCGCGCCCGCCGCGTTGTTGTAGAGCACCACGGCGGCCGCACCGCCGACCTGAGCGTTGTAGGCCTTCTGGTAGAACGAGCAGCTGCCGCGGCGGATCAGCACCGCCTTGCCGGCCAGACTGCCGGCGGCCGGCGCGACGCAGGCGTCGTCGGCGGTGCTCGTGGTGCCGGTCTTGGTCATCTCCAGCGAGCCGCTGGTCGGTGCCACCGGCGAGCCGGTGGCCGGCGTGAAGCCGTAAGGCGTGCCGCCGACCGTGAACGACAGCTGCGCGTTGTCGAACGACGCGACGCTGATCGCCTTGTCCGCGACGCCCGGTGCGCCGGTGGCGAACAGCGCGTCCGGCGACGAACCGCCGGGGCCGTTGTTGCCGGCCGAGGCGACGACGATGACGCCCTTGGCGACCAGCTTGTTGGATGCCTTGGCAGTCGGGTACTCGGGCCACTGGCGTGCGGCGCCCAGGCTCATGTTGATGACCTGCATGCCGTCCTCGTAGGCACGCTCCAGTGCCGCGAGGATGATGTCCGACGAGGTCGTGCCGGTGCAGCCGAAGACGCGGTACGCGCCCAGCGAGGTCTTGGGTGCGACGCCGATCACGCCCCCGCCGTTGCCGCCGACGATGCCGGCGACGTGCGTGCCGTGGCCGCCGCAGTCGTCGGGGTTGTCGTCGGGAACCGGGTTCAGCGCGTCGCCGCTGCCGCTGCTGTTGTAGGCGTCACCGACGAAGTCGTAGCCGGTGACCACGCGTGCGGTCGGGAACGAGGTCGACCCGTTCGTGCCGCTGCCGCCGAAGGCCGGGTGGTCGATGTCGATGCCGGTGTCGATGATGCCGACCTTGACACCCGCGCCGCTGAGGCCCAGCTGTTGCTGGGCCACCGAGGCACCGGTCATCGTGATCGCCGCAGCGAGTTCAGGCGAGGCCGCGGCGCCCTTGGCGGGCTCGGGTGCGGCGACGTTGAGCACCGGGTAGATCGCCTTCACGCCCGGCAGCGCGGCCAGCTTGGCGCGGTCGCGCTGGTCGACCTTGACGACGAAGCCGTTGAACAGCTTGTCGAAGCTGCGGCGCTCGGTGACGCGCAGCTTGGCGTTCTTGATCGCCGTGCGCAGCGAGGCTTTCTCGGCGCGCACCGAGGCCAGCGTGTTGCCGTCGGCCACGGCCTTGCCGTCGAGTTCGACGAACCACAGCGTCCCGGACTCGGCGGTGGATGCCGGGACCGTGCGCTGCGCGGCCTGCGCCGGTGCGCCCGCGAGCGCGGCTGCCGCGGCGATCGCGGTCAGCATCGGCACGAGGTGATGCTTTCTCATGGGGTCATTCACTCCTGTGCGGGCGCCGTCGTTCGGCGCCTCGGTGGCGGCCATGGGATGCGTGCGAAAGCGACCGTCGCGGCGCGCGCCGCGGGGCAGCTGTCGGAGGCGTTCCGGGGGGCAGGCTGCCGGTCCGCCCCCCGAGGTGCGAACGATTATGGGTAGCGCCAACCGGCCCGGGCAGGGGCATTTCACCCTGCTGCAATCCCCATCCCGCGACTGCGGGGGCGGGTTCCACCGGGGTTCCCCGCGGCGGCGCAGCGGCGCACCGCGCGGGGGCAGGGTCGCACCGGATGCGCTCCTAGAATCGGCGCTCCATCCGCCTTGCCGTTGCGCTGCCGCCATGCCCGTGAACCTCGCCGCTCCCGTCCCCGAGTCCCTGCTGCCGGTCGCCGGCGTGCGCCTGGGCGTCACGATGGCCGGGATCCGCAAGGCCGGCCGGCGCGACCTCGTCGTCTTCGAGCTGGCCGAAGGCTCGGCGGTGGCCGGTGTCTTCACGCAGAACCGCTTCTGCGCCGCGCCGGTCCAGGTCTGCCGCGAGCACCTGGCCGCCGGCGAGGGCATCCGCGCGATCGTCGTCAACACCGGCAACGCCAACGCCGGTACCGGTGCCGACGGCCTGGCGCGCGCGCGCCGCAGCTGCGACGCGCTGGCCGCGGTGGCCGGCGTCGCGCCGCGCCAGGTGCTGCCGTTTTCCACCGGCGTCATCATGGAGACGCTGCCGGTCGAACGCATCGAAGCCGGCCTGCCGGCCGCCTGGGCCGCGCTGCGCGCCGACGGCTGGGCCGAGGCCGCCGAAGGCATCATGACCACCGACACGCTGCCCAAGGCGGCGTCGCGCCAGCTGCAGATCGGCGGCCGCACGGTCACCGTCACCGGCATCGCCAAGGGCGCCGGCATGATCCGCCCGAACATGGCGACGATGCTGGGTTTCGTCGCCACCGACGCCGCCGTCGATGCGGCGCTGCTGCAGCCGCTGCTGCGCGAGGCCGCCGACCTGAGCTTCAACCGCATCACGATCGACGGCGACACGTCGACGAACGACTCCTTCGTGCTGATCGCCACCGGCCAGGCCGGCCACGCGCCGATCACCACGCTGGACTCGGCCGAAGGCCGCGCGCTGCGCGAGGCGGTCGTCTCGGTGTCGCAGCACCTGGCGCAGGCCATCGTGCGCGACGGCGAGGGTGCGACCAAGTTCATCACCGTCACCGTGCAGGGCGGCCGCGACGAGGCCGAGTGTCGCGCCGCGGCCTATGCGGTGGCGCATTCGCCGCTGGTCAAGACGGCGTTCTTCGCCAGCGACCCCAATCTCGGCCGCATCCTGGCGGCCGTCGGCTACGCCGGCATCGCCGATCTCGACCAGGGCCTGATCGACCTCTTCCTCGACGACGTTCACGTCGTGCGCGAGGGCGGCCGCCACCCCGGGTACCGCGAGGAGGACGGCCAGCGCGTGATGAAGCAGGCCGAAATCACGGTGCGTGTCGACCTGCACCGCGGCGCCGCGGCGGCGACGGTCTGGACCTGCGACTTGTCGCACGACTACGTCAGCATCAACGCCGACTACCGCTCCTGATCCCTTCTGCGGCGGTCGTGCCGCCGCAGAAGGGCTGCTAGGATCGCTGCCCCTTTACCCCGACGGCCGGCCGGTGCTCACCGCCCGAGCAGCCGTCGACAGGCCGGCGCTGCGTGCGCCGGCCGCGGGCCGCCGGTCGAGTCGTCCTGGTGCCGCCCGTGTTTCGCGGCTCAGCCCGCACCGACGACCGGAGACCTGCACGATGACCCGCGCGCTGCTCGCCCGCCTGCGCGCCGCCCTGACGCTGCCGCCGGGCGACCTGCTTCGAAACGCCACCTACCGCCGGCTGTGGAGCTCGATCCTGATCAGCTCGCTCGGCGGCCAGGTGACCATGCTTGCGCTGCCGCTGACCGCGGCGGTGCTGCTGCACGCCACGCCGACCCAGATGGGCCTGCTGACGGCGATGGAGATCGCGCCCTTCGTGCTGTTCTCGCTGCCGGCCGGCGTCTGGCTGGACCGCGTGCGCAAGCTGCCGGTCTACATCGCCGGCGAACTGCTGATCGGCGTGGCGGTGGCCAGCGTGCCGCTGGCCTGGGCGATGGGCTGGCTGGCGATGCCCTGGCTGTACGCGGTCGGTTTCTTCATCGGCTGCATCTTCACGGTGGCCGGCACGGCGTCGCAGATCGTGCTGACCCAGGTCGTCGAACGCGACCGGCTGGTCGAGGCGCACGCCAAGAACGCGCTCGCCACCTCGGGCTCCGACGTCGCCGGGCCGGGTTTCGCGGGCCTGCTGATCAAGCTCTTCGGCGCGCCGCTGGCGCTGCTGGTCGACGCGGTGCTGGTCATCGTCTCGGCGGCCATCCTGCGCGGCATCCACGTCGACGAGCGCCGCACGCCGCGCCCCGACGCAGGTTTCGGCCGCGAGCTTGCCGAGGGGCTGCGTTTCGTCGCCGAGCACAAGCTGCTGGTCGCGCTGGCCATCGCCGTCGGCACCTGGCAGCTGTGCCAGAACGCCGCGCAGGTGGTGCAGATCCTGTTCGCGACGCGCACGCTGGGGCTGTCCGAACACGCGGTGGGCCTGTGCTACATCGCGCTCGGCGCGGGCACGGTGACGGCCAGCGTCTGGGGCAACCGCATCAGCCGGCGCATCGGCCCGGGGCCGAGCATGGTGCTGGGCTTCGCCGTCTGCGGCAGCGGCTGGCTGCTGCTGGCCGCCGCGCCGCTCGGGCCCTGGGGCGTGGCCGCGTTCGCGGCGACGCTGGCGCTCTACGGCGCCGGCGCGGTGCTGGCCTTCATCAACTTCCTCGCGCTGCGCCAGGCGGTGACGCCCGAGCCGATGCTGGGCCGCATGACGAGCACGATGCGCTGGCTGATCCTGCTGCCGGCCGGCCCCGGCGCGCTGATCGGCGGCTGGCTGGGCGAACACCACGGCCTGCGTTCGGCGCTGGCGTTCGCCGGCGGCGTGTCGATGCTGCTCGTCGTCGCCGCGTGGTGGCATCCGGTGATCCGCGGGGTGCGCTCGCTGCCGAGCGCAGCCAAGCCGGTGACGGCCGGCGGCGCCTGATTCAGTCGATGACGCGCGCCGCGTCGGGCGAGAAGCGGTCGACGGCGTCGGTGATCAGCCCGGCGACCCCCGCGGCCAGCAGGCGCCGCGCCTCGGGCGGGTCGTTGACGGTGTAGCAGAGCACGCGCAGGCCGTCGGCGCGCGCGCGTTCGACCAGCGCCGCGTCGACCGTCATGTAGTTCGGGATGATCGCGACGCAGCCCAGTTCCAGCGCCGCCTCGTACCAGCCGTCCCAGAACTCGTCGACCAGCAGCGCGCGCGGCAGCTCCGGCGCCACGTCGCGCGCGCCGGCCAGCGCCTCGGCCTTGAATGAACTGAGCAGCGGCGGCACCGCCTGGGCAGCCCACAGGCGGCGGCAGTGCTCGGCGACGACCTGGCCGGTGCGCCGCGCGGTGCCGGGTGTCGGCTTGATCTCCAGGTCGAGATGGAAGCCGTTGCGCAGCAGCCAGGTGGCCAGCGACTCCAGGCTCGGTGGCGGTTCGCCCGCGTAGGCGCGCGAGTGCCAGCCGCCGGCGTCCAGCCGCGACAGTTCGCTCCAGGGGCGCTCGCCGGCGACGCCGCGCTCGGGCGTCGTGCGCTCCAGCGTCGCGTCATGCATCAGGAAGGGCACGCCGTCGGCGCTGAGCTTCACGTCGCATTCGAAGGCACGGTAGCCGTAGGACGCGCCGAGGCGGAAGGCCGCCAGCGTGTTCTCCGGCGCCAGCTTGCCGGCGCCGCGGTGGGCCAGCCACAGCGGGTAGGGCCAGTCCTGCATCACGCCACCCGCTTGCCGCTGGCGGCGTCGAACCAGTTCAGGTGCTGCGCGCGCACGACCAGGCCGACGGTGTCGCCGATGGCCGGCGGCACGAGCGTGCCGTCGATGCGCAGCGTGAACGCGGCTTCGCCGACGCGGCCGTAGACCAGGCGTTCGGCACCCAGCATCTCCAGCATCTCGACCTTCAGCGGCCAGCCGCCTTCGCCCAGCGTCGCGTGCTCGGGGCGCACGCCCAGCGTCAGCGCGCCGTCGCGCGGCGCCGCGGCGGGCAGGGCGATCGTCGCGCCGCCGAGCTCGAAGCGGCCGCCTGCGGCCTGGCCCGGCAGCAGGTTCATCGGCGGCGAGCCGATGAAGCCGGCGACGAAGGTCGAGGCCGGGCGGCCGTAGACGTCCTCGGGCGTGCCGATCTGCTCGATGCGCCCGGCGTTCATGACGATCAGCCGCTGGCCGAGCGTCATCGCCTCGACCTGGTCGTGGGTGACGAACAGCGAGGTGACGCCCAGCTCGCGGTGCAGCTTCTGGATCTCCAGCCGGGTCTGGGCCCGCAGCTTGGCGTCGAGGTTGGACAGCGGCTCGTCGAACAGGAACACCGCCGGCTGGCGCACGATGGCGCGCCCCATCGCGACCCGCTGGCGCTGGCCGCCGGAGAGTTCACGCGGGCGGCGCTGCAGCAGCGTGCCGAGCTCCAGGATCTTCGCCGCCTTCTGCACGCGGCGCTCGATCTCGTCCTTGGGCACCTTCGCGATCTTCAGGCCGTAGGCCATGTTGTCGTAGACCGTCATGTGCGGGTACAGCGCGTAGTTCTGGAAGACCATCGCGATGTCGCGCTGCGCCGGTTCGAGCTGGTTGACGACGCGCCCGCCGATGTCGATCTCGCCGCCGGAGATGTCTTCCAGCCCCGCGACCATGCGCAGCAGCGTGCTCTTGCCGCAGCCCGAGGGCCCGACGATGACGATGAACTCGCCGTCGGCGATCTCGGCGTCGACGCCGTGGATCGCCTTGAAGCTGCGCGCGCCGGCGCCGTAGGTCTTCTCGACCTGTCTGAGGGATATCGAACCCATGTGTCTGTCGTTCTGGAGTCAGGCTGCGGCCGGCGTCATTTCTCGGAGTCGGTCAAACCTTTGACGAACCACTTCTGCATCAGGATGACCACCGCCGCCGGCGGCAGCATCGCCAGGATCGCGGTGGCCATCACCGCGTTCCACTCGGTGTAGGCGTCGCCGCCGGAGATCATGCTCTTGATGCCGAGCACGACCGGGTACATGTCCTCGCTGGTCGTGATCAGCAGCGGCCACAGGTACTGGTTCCAGCCGTAGATGAACTGGATGACGAAGAGCGCCGCGATCGAGGTGCTCGACAGCGGCAGCAGCACGTCCTTGAAGAAGCGCATCGGCCCGGCGCCGTCGATGCGCGCGGCCTCCACCAGCTCGTCGGGCACCGTCAGGAAGAACTGGCGGAACAGGAAGGTCGCGGTCGCCGAGGCGATCAGCGGCACCGTCAGCCCGGCGTAGGTGTTGAGCATGCCGAGGTTGGAGACGACCTCGTAGGTCGGGCCGATGCGCACTTCGACCGGCAGCATCAGCGTCACGAAGATCATCCAGAAGACGATGCCGCGGCCGGGGAAGCGGAAGTAGACGACGGCGAAGGCCGACAGCAGCGAGATGACGATCTTGCCGATGGCGATGACCAGCGCCATCACCAGGCTGACCTCGAGCATCGGCAGCACCGGCGCGATCCTGCCGCCGTAGCCGCTCTGGCCGCCGAACAGCGCCAGCTTGTAGCTCTCGAGCATGTTGTCGCCGGGCAGCAGCGACATCGGCACGTTCTGCACGATCTGCTCGGCGGTCTGCGTGCTGGCGATGAAGGTGACGTAGACCGGGAAGGCGACGATCAGCACCCCCAGCACCAGCACCAGGTGCGACAGCAGCGTCGCGACGGGGCGGTTCTCGACCATCAGTAGTTGACCCGTTTTTCGACGTAGCGGAACTGGATCACCGTCAGCGCGACGACGATGACCATCAGCACCACGCTCTGCGCGGCCGAGCCGCCCAGATCCAGCGCCTTGAAGCCGTCGTAGTAGACGCGGTAGACGAGAATCGCCGTGTCCTTGCCCGGGCCGCCGTGCGTGGCGGCGTCGACGATCGCGAAGGTGTCGAAGAAGGCGTAGACGATGTTGATGACCAGCAGGAAGAAGCTGGTCGGCGTCAGCAGCGGGAACTGCACCGTCCAGAAGCGCCGCCAGGGGCCGGCACCGTCGATCGCGGCGGCCTCGATCAGCGACTTCGGGATCGACTGCAGCCCGGCCAGGAAGAACAGGAAGTTGTAGGACACCTGCTTCCAGACCGCGGCCATCACGATCAGCGCCATCGCGTCGTCGCTGTCGAGCAGGTGGTTCCAGTCGACGCCGGCCTCGCGCAGCCAGTAGCTGACGATGCCGATCGACGGCGCGAACATGAACAGCCACAGCACCCCGGCCAGCGCCGGCGCCACCGCGTAGGGCCAGATCAGCAGCGTGCGGTAGAAGCGTGCGCCGCGCACGACGCGGTCGGCCATCACCGCCAGCACCAGCGACACCGAGATGCCGACGACGGCCACCAGCGTCGAGAACACCGCGGTGGTCTTGAACGACTGCAGGTAGCTCTCGTCGTCGATCAGGCGGCGGAAGTTCTCCAGCCCGACGTACTCGACGCTGGTGCCGAACGCGTCCTGCTGCAGCAGGCTGTAGTGCAGCGCCTGGGCCGCAGGCCAGAAGAAGAAGACGAGGATGACCGCCATCTGCGGTGCGATCAGCACCCAGGGCAGCCACGCGTTCTTGAAGCGGACTCTTTTTTCTGCAGCCAACGCTGGCTTCCCGTCACGACGACGGCGGGCGCCCGCCAGGGGAACGCCCGCCGCCCAGAGCGCCCCGCAGGGCGCGAAACAAAGACCGCGAGCCTAACAGGCCCGCGCGTCGCGTCCACCCGGCAACGGATGCGCGGGTGTCGCGTCGGCACTCACGACCGGTTGGCCTTCTCGAAGCGCTGCAGTTGCTCGTCGCCGCGCTTCTTGGCGGCTTCCAGCGCTTCCTTGGCGCTCTTCTTGCCGCCCCAGACCTGCTCCATCTCCTCGTCGACGATGGTGCGGATCTGCACGAAGTTGCCCAGGCGCACGCCGCGCGACTTGTCGGTGACCTTGCGGATCATCTGCGTCACGGCGACGTCGGTGCCCGGGTTCTCCTTGTAGAAGCCGGACTTCTCGGTCAGCTCGTAAGCCGCGGTCGTGATCGGCAGGTAGCCGGTGCGCTGGTGGCTGGCGGCCTGCACCTTCGGGTCCGAGATGTACTGGAAGAACTGCGCCACGCCCTTGTACTCGGCCGGCTTCTTGCCGCTCATCACCCACAGGCTGGCGCCGCCGATGACGGTGTTCTGCGGCGCGCCCTGGACGTCGGGGTAGTAGGGCAGGGCGCCGATGCCACCGGTGAACTTGGCGTTGCGCTTGACGTTGCCGTACAGGCCCGAGGAGCCGGTCATCATCGCGCACTCGCCCGAGACGAAGGTGGCGTCGGCCGCGTTGCCGCGGCCCTTGTAGACGAACAGGCCCTGCTTGGCCATGTTGGCCAGGTTCTCGATGTGGCGCACGTGCAGCGGCGTCGTGAACGCCAGGCGCGTGTCCAGGCCGCCGAAGCCGTTGCGCTTGGTCGAGTACTCGACGTTGTGCCAGGCCGAGAAGCTCTCCAGCTGCGTCCAGCTGACCCAGCTCGTCGTGAACGGGCACTTGTGGCCGCTGGCCTTGAGCTTGGCGGCGGCCAGCGCCACTTCCGGCCAGGTGGTCGGCGGCTTGTTCGGGTCCAGGCCGGCGGCCTTGAAGGCGTCCTTGTTGTAGTGGAAGACGGTGGTCGAGCTGTTGAACGGCAGGCTCATCATCTGGCCGTTCGGCGCCGTGTAGTAGCCGGCCACGGCGCTGATGTAGCGCGTCGGGTCGAACTTGACGCCGGCTTCGTTCATCAGCGTGGCCACCGGCTTCACCGCGCCCTTGCTGGCCATCATCGTCGCGGTGCCGACTTCGAAGACCTGCAGGACGTGCGGCGCGTTGCCGGCGCGGAAGGCGGCGATCGCGGCGGTCATCGACTCGTCGTAGCTGCCCTTGAACACCGGCACGACCTTGTAGTCCTTCTGCTGGGCATTGAAGTCCTTGGCCAGGTCGTTGACCCATTCACCCAGGGCGCCGCCCATCGAGTGCCACCGCTGGATCTCGACCTGGGCCTGCGCGGGCACGGCAAACAGCGCCGCCACCGCGGCGGCGGCGGCGAACATCGGCTTCTTGATCATGAAAGAGGGCTCCTGCAGCGAGAGTTGTACGTACGCGAAAGGATGCGTGCGTTTTGTGACAGTTCCCGGTTCTGTCACGCGCCGCCCGGCGCGGGCACCCGGGTTTACCCGCTGGCACACAAGACCCGGCTGCGGTCTCGATGCTGCACTGCGGTAGGATGCGAGGTTCGCCATGAACGCGCCGCAAGCCTTTGCCACACCTCAAGTCCCGGCCGATGTCGCCTCTCGTGGCGCCGCGGACCGTGGCGACGACGCACCCGCTCGGCTGCGCGAGATCCCGTACAACTACACCTCGTTCTCGGACCGCGAGATCGTGCGCCGCCTGCTCGGCGCGCGTGCCTGGGAGCTGCTGGACCGGCTGCGCCAGGAGCGCCGCACCGGCCGCTCCGCGAGGATGCTCTACGAGGTGCTGGGCGACATCTGGGTCGTCCAGCGCAACCCGTACCTCGAGGACGACCTTCTCGACAACCCGAAGCGCCTGCGCCTGCTGACCGACGCGCTGGAGCACCGGCTGCGCGAGATCGAGCGCCGCCGCCAGCCCGACGACGCCGAGCGTGACGCCCATGTCGGCGAGCTGCTGGACGCCGCGCGCGCCGCGGTCGCGCGCTTCTCCGATCGCTTCGAGGAGGTGCGCGCGCTGCGCCAGCGCACGCGGCGCGTGCTCGGCCGCGTGACGGCCCAGGACAACATCAAGTTCGACGGCCTGTCGCGCGTGGCCCATGTCACCGACGCCACCGACTGGCGCGTCGAGTACCCCTTCGTCGTGCTGACGCCCGACACCGAGGCCGAGATGGCCTTGCTGGTCAAGGGCTGCATCGAGCTGGGCCTGACGATCATCCCGCGTGGCGGCGGCACCGGCTACACCGGCGGTGCCGTGCCGCTGGCCTGGAACAGCGCGGTCATCAACACCGAGAAGCTCGAGGCGATGACCGAGGTCGAGCACGTGACGCTGCCGGGGCTGGACGCGCCGGTGGCCACGATCTGGACCGAAGCCGGCGTCGTCACGCAGCGCGTGGCCGACGCCGCCGAACGTGCCGACCACGTCTTCGCCGTCGACCCGACCTCGGCCGAGGCCTCGTGCATCGGCGGCAACATCGCGATGAACGCCGGCGGCAAGAAGGCGGTGCTGTGGGGCACGGCGCTGGACAACCTGGCGTCCTGGCGCATGGTCACGCCCGACGCCAAGTGGCTGGAGGTGGTGCGCGTCGGCCACAACCTCGGCAAGATCCACGACGCCGAGACCGCGGTCTTCGAGCTGCGCACCTACGACACCAGCGGCCGCACGCTGGAGCACACCGAGCGCCTGGAGATCCCGGGCCGCGTGTTCCGCAAGGAAGGCCTGGGCAAGGACGTCACCGACAAGTTCCTCGCCGGACTGCCCGGCGTCCAGAAGGAAGGCTGCGACGGCCTGATCACCAGCGCGCGCTGGGTCGTGCACCGCATGCCGGCGCACACGCGCACGGTCTGCCTGGAGTTCTTCGGCAACCCGAAGGAGGCGGTGCCCTCGATCGTCGAGATCAAGGACTACCTCTTCGCCGAAGCGAAGAAGCCCGGTGGCGCGATCCTCGCCGGTCTGGAGCACCTGGACGACCGTTATCTGAAGGCCGTCGGCTACGCGACCAAGAGCAAACGTGCGCTCAAGGGCAAGGGCCTGCCGAAGATGGTGCTGATCGGCGACATCGTCGGCGACGATGAGGACGCTGTCGCACGTGCCACCAGCGAGGTCGTGCGCATCGCCAACAGCCGCAGCGGCGAGGGTTTCGTCGCCGTCAGCGCCGACGCGCGCAAGAAGTTCTGGCTCGACCGCAAGCGCACCGCGGCGATCGCGCGCCACACCAACGCCTTCAAAGTCAACGAGGACGTCGTCATCCCGTTGCCGCGCATGGGCGAGTACACCGAGGGCATCGAGCGCATCAACGTCGAGCTCTCGCTGCGCAACAAGCTGGCGCTGGTCGAGCGTCTGAAGGCCTTCTTCTCCGAAGGCCCGCTGCCGATCGGCCCCGGCGGGGAAGCCGGCGAGATCCCCAGCGCAGAGATCCTTGAGGACCGCGCCGCCGAGGCGCTGACCCTGCTGTCCGAGGTCGGCGTGCTGTGGCGCTTCTGGCTCGAGAACCTGGACGTCGTGCAGGCCGACAGCGGCCGCTCGGTGTTCTCGCTGCTGCAGGACGACACGCTGCGTGCGTCGTGGAAGCGGCAGGTCCTCAAGCCGCTGCAGGCCGTGTTCGCCGGCGGCGCCTTCGCGCCCATCCTCGACGCCTGCCGGGCGATCCACAAGGAGGTGCTGCGCGGGCGCGTGTGGGTGGCGCTGCACATGCATGCCGGCGACGGCAACGTGCACACCAACATCCCCGTCAACAGCGACAACTACGAGATGCTGCAGACGGCGCACGAGGCCGTCGCCCGCATCATGGCGCTGGCGCGCCGGCTGGGCGGCGTCATCAGCGGCGAGCACGGCATCGGCATCACCAAGCTGGAGTTCCTGACCGACGAGGAGCTGGCGTCGTTCGCCGCCTACAAGGCCAAGGTCGACCCCGAGGGGCGCTTCAACAAGGGCAAGCTGATGCGCGGCGGCGTCGCCGGCGCGATGGCCGCCGACCTGAGCGACGCCTACACGCCGAGCTTCGGCCTGATGGGCCACGAGTCGCTGATCATGCAGCAGAGCGACATCGGCGCGATCAGCGAGAGCATCAAGGACTGCCTGCGCTGCGGCAAGTGCAAGCCGGTGTGCTCGACGCACGTGCCGCGCGCCAACCTGCTGTACAGCCCGCGCAACAAGATCCTCGCCACCTCGCTGCTCGTCGAGGCCTTCCTCTACGAGGAGCAGACGCGCCGCGGCGTCAGCCTGCGCCACTGGGAGGAGTTCGAGGACGTCTCCGAGCACTGCACCGTCTGCCACAAGTGCCTGACGCCGTGCCCGGTGAAGATCGACTTCGGCGACGTGTCGATGAACATGCGCAACCTGCTGCGCAAGATGGGGCAGAAGAGCTTCCGTCCGGGCAGCGCGGTGGCGATGACCTTCCTGAACGCCACCAGCCCGCGCACGATCAAGGTGATGCGCGGCGCGATGGTCGGCGTCGGCTTCAAGGCCCAGCGCCTGGCCAACGACCTGCTCAAGCCCGTCGTGCGCCGCCAGACCGCCGCGCCGCCGGCGACGCTGGGCCCGGCGCCGGTGAAGGAGCAGGTGCTGCACTTCATCAACAAGAAGCTGCCCGGCGGGCTGCCGACGAAGACCGCGCGTGCGCTGCTGGACATCGAGGACCGCGATTACGTCCCGATCATCCGCGACCCGCAGGCGACGAGCTCCGAGACCGAGGCCGTCTTCTACTTCCCCGGCTGCGGCAGCGAACGATTGTTCAGCCAGGTCGGCCTGGCGACGCAGGCCATGCTCTGGCACGCCGGCGTGCAGACCGTGCTGCCGCCGGGCTATCTGTGCTGCGGCTATCCGCAGCGTGGCAGCGGCCAGTTCGACAAGGCCGAGAAGCTCATCACCGACAACCGGGTGCTGTTCCACCGCGTGGCCAACACGCTGAACTACCTGGACATCAAGACGGTGGTCGTGTCCTGCGGCACCTGCTTCGACCAGTTGCAGGGCTACAAGTTCGAGGACATCTTCCCCGGCTGCCGCATCGTCGACATCCACGAGTACCTGCTCGACAAGGGCATCACGCTGCCCGCGGGCGGCGAGGGTGCCTTCCTGTACCACGACCCCTGCCACACGCCGATGAAGCAGCAGGACCCGATGAAGACCGTCAAGGCGCTCGTCGGCCCCAACGTCGTGAAGAGCGAGCGCTGCTGCGGCGAGAGCGGCACGCTGGGCGTGACGCGCCCGGACATCAGCACCCAGGTGCGCTTCCGCAAGGAAGAAGAGATCCGCAAGGCCGAGGCCGCGCTGCGCGCCTCCGGCGCGGTGCCCGCGGGCGCCGGCGTGAAGATCCTCACCAGCTGCCCGAGCTGCCTGCAGGGCTTGAAGCGCTACCAGGACGACCTGTCCTCCGGCCTGCTCGAAGCCGACTACATCGTCGTCGAGATGGCGCGCCGCCTGCTCGGCGAGAGCTGGCTCGAGGATTACGTGCGCCGCGCGAATTCGGGCGGCATCGAGCGCGTACTCGTGTAACGCCTCATTGCATTTCGATTCAATTCGCCCGGATGCGCGCTGGGGTTGAATCGAATGCAATTCGAATCACTTCTCCGCGCTGCCCGCCCAGAGGGTTTCATCTCGCGGCGCGGCGCATCACACCGTTACCCTTGAAGTGGTCCCATCCCCGGTTCGCGGGGTGAAGATCGCGGCTCTTGACCCAGTACAACGACCGAACGGGCGGGTCCGAAATCCGCCTTTGTCCCTTCAACGTTTACTGCCAGGAGTTGCAATGAAATTGAAACCACTTGCCGTGGCGGCATTGCTTGCCACCAGTGCGTCGGCATTTGCCGCCACCGACCTCGGGACGCTGGGAAGCGATCCGGTGTTCTTCAACGGCAGCGGGTCGGGCTTCGTGTTCGACACGTTCACCTTCACGCTGTCGGAGCTGTCGACGCTGCGCGTCGATGTCACCGACCTGAAGTTCCCGCCGACCTGGTCGTTCAGCAACCTGGGCATCGCCCTGCTCGACTCGTCGTTCGCGACGGTCGGCAGCGCCAACGCCGCCGACGGCCTGTCCTTCTCCGGGCTGGCCGCCGGCACCTACGCGCTGGCGCTGACGGGCTTCACCTCGGGCTCGATGGGAGGTGCCTACGCCGGCGTCCTGGCCGCCGCGCCGGTGCCGGAGCCGGAGACCTACGCGCTGATGCTCGCCGGCCTGGGCATCGTGGGCTTCATCGCCTCGCGCCGCCGCAACCACAACGTCTGACCGGCAGACGTCCCCACCTGGGTCAAGGGCGGTGCCATGCACCGCCCTTTTTCATGGGGTGCGGCGATAAACTCGCGCGTTCCGTTCACGCCCCGCCGTCCGCATGAGTCCGCCCCGCGCGCCGCAGCCCACCTCGATCACCGTGCACCAGGCCTCGCGCGTGCTGGAGGTCGGCTTCGAAGACGGTGCACGTTTTCGCATCCCGTTCGAGCTGATGCGCGTGTATTCGCCGTCGGCCGAGGTGCAGGGCCACGGCCCGGGCCAGGAGACGCTGCAGACCGGCAAGCGCGGCGTGCTCGTCGAGGCGCTGGAGCCCGTGGGCCACTACGGCGTGCGCCCGACCTTCTCCGACGGCCACGACAGCGGCATCTTCACCTGGGGCTACCTCTACCGCCTGGGCGCCGACGAAGCCGCGCTGTGGGCGCGCTACGAGGACAACCTGGCCGCCGCAGGCGTCGACCGCGACGCGCCGATGCCGCCCAAGCCCGGCCGCGCCTGCGGCTCCCATCACTCCTGAATCCCCCCATGGCCCAGACCCATTTCGGCTACGAGACCGTCGACGAGAGCGAGAAGGCGCGCCGCGTGCGCGGCGTCTTCGATTCGGTCGCCTCGCGCTACGACCTGATGAACGACCTGCTGTCGATGGGCATGCACCGGGCGTGGAAGGCCTACACGGTGGCGGTGGCCAACGTGAAGTCCGGCGACCGCGTGCTCGACATCGCCGGCGGCACCGGCGACCTCGCGCGCGCCTTCGCACGCAAGGTCGGCGAGAGCGGCACGGTGGTGCACACCGACATCAACGAGGCCATGCTGCGCACCGGCCGCGACCGCCTGCTCGACGAGGGCATGGTGCTGCCGACGACCACCTGCGACGCCGAGCACCTGCCGTTCGCCACCGGCAGCTTCGACCTCGTCACCGTCGCCTTCGGCCTGCGCAACATGACGCACAAGGACGCCGCGCTGCGCGAGATGTGCCGCGTGCTGCGCGACGGCGGCCGGCTGATGGTGCTGGAGTTCTCCAAGGTCGCCGCGCCGCTGGCGAAACCCTACGACTGGTATTCCTTCAACGTCATGCCGAAGATCGGGCGCTTCGTGGCCGGCGACGAGGACAGCTACCGCTACCTCGCCGAGTCGATCCGCATGCACCCCGACCAGCAGACCCTCAAGGCGATGATGAAGGAGGCCGGTTTCGGCCACGTCGACGTGCACAACATGAGCGCGGGCGTCGTCGCGCTGCACGTGGGGATCAAGTGCTGAGTCGGCTGGCGCGCCTGAAACGGCGCGTCGCGCCGCAACGGCACGCCGGGCGCCCGATGGCGCCCCTGTCGGCCGCCGGCGCCGACGTCGAGGCCTTCCTGCGCGTCGCGCGGGCGAGCTTCGTCGAACTGCAGGCTGCCTGGGACGCCGCGGACCTGCGCGCCCTGGCCTCGATCACGACCGAGGAACTGCTCGCCGAGCTGCGCGAGCAGCTCGAGGTGCGCGGCCCCGGTCCGAACCGCACCGAGGTGCTCGCGCTCGAAGCGCGGCTGCTGGGCCTGGACGAGGTGGGCGACGGCCTCGTGGCCAGCGTCGAGTTCTCGGGCTGGATCCGCGAGCGCCTGGAAGAGCGTGCGGCGCCGTTTCGCGAACTCTGGCTGCTGGCCAACCTGAAGTCGGCCGGTCGCGGCTGGCAGATCGCCCGGGTCCAGGCGCTCAGCTGAAGCCCCCGCCGCGCCGCGGCGATTGGTTCACATCCGTTGACACTTCGGGTCGTCCCGCGGTCTCGTCGCGCCCCCCGTTCCGAGGGCTGCTTGTAACCGCCGCGCGGGCGCGCCGAAGCGGGGCTCTGCCGCGCTGGCGCCTCTTCCTGCCTCGTGGCGCACCGGGCGCGCCGTTTGCCGTGCCCGTGGCTGGTCCCGCCGGCCCGGCGTCGCTGTCACGAGTACCGAACCGAAGTTGCACCCTGTAAGGGGCGACGCCCGGGGAGGCCCTCATAGACTGGCCCGGCCCCGCGGTGCCAGGCCCCCGGCATCGGAGCCGGGGCACCGCGACCGTCGCGCGCCCCGTGCCGCGGCGACCGATCGACTACCGGGGACCTCCTCATGGATCTGATGCTGACCGGAGGCGCCAGGCGCTCCGCGCCGCGCAACGCCTTCGCCCTCGTCGCGCTGTGCGCCGTGCTGGCGGCATGCGGCGACCGCCAGGAACGTGCAAGCCAGACGGCCGCGAAGGTCAACAAGGACGAGATCACCGTTCACCAGATCAACTTCGCGCTGCAGCAGCAGCGCGTGCGGCCCGAGCAGAGCGAGGCTGCGGCGCGGCAGGTGCTCGAGCGCCTGATCGATCAGCAACTGGCGCTGCAGAAGGCCGACGACCTGAAGCTCGACCGCGAGCCACGGGTCGTGCAGCAGCTGGAGACGGCGCGCCGCGAGATCCTGGCGCGTGCCTACTTCGACAAGATCGGCGAAGGCGCGGCCAAGCCCACGGCCGACGAGATCCGGGGCTACTTCGAGGCCAAGCCGGCGCTGTTTCGCGAGCGTCGGGTCTACAACCTGCAGGAGATCCTGATCGACGCACCGGCCGAACAGGTGCCGGCGCTGCGCCAGCGGCTGGCGCAGTCGGCCGACGTCGCGGCCTTCGTCGAGCACCTGAAGGCCGAAGGCATCCGCTACACCGGCAACCAGATCGTGCGCGGCGCCGAGCAGCTGCCGCTGGCCGCCGTCGACCGCATCGCGGCGATGAAGGAAGGCGAGGCGATGGTGACGCCGACGCCGGCCGGGCTGCAGGTGCTGGTCGTCGTCGGCTCGCGCGCGCAGCCGGTGAGCGAGGAGCAGGCGCGCGGCGCGATCGAGCAGTTCATGCTCAACGACCGCCGCCGCCAGATGGTCGAGGCGGACCTGAAGACGCTGCGCGAGGCGGCGGCGATCGAGTACGTGGGGCGCTTCGCGGCGGCGGCCTCGGCACCCGGCGGCAGCGCCGCCAACGGTGGCCAGGCCGACGGCCTGGCCGACGCCGGCAAGGGACTGGGGCTCAAGTGATGACGATGATCCGTTCGTTTCTGCTCCTCGTCTGCGCCGTGCTGGCCGGCTGGGCGCCCGCCGTCGGCGCGCAGCAGCGCCCCGCCGCGGTGTCCACCCCGGCCGCGCCCGAGTACCGGCTGGGTTCCGGCGACGTCGTGCGCATCAACGTCTACCAGAACCCGGACCTGTCGCTGGAGACGCGCATCACCGAGGCTGGCCTCGTCAGCTACCCGTTGCTGGGCAGCATCCGCATCGGCGGGCTCTCGGTGACGCAGGCCGAGCGCCTGATCGCCGACGGCCTGCGCAACGGCAACTTCGTCAAGCAGCCGCAGGTGACGCTGGTGGTGGCGCAGATCCGGGGCAACCAGGTCAGCGTGCTCGGCCAGGTGAACCGGCCGGGGCGTTATCCGCTGGAAGTCGCCGGCATGCGCCTGACCGACGTGCTGGCGATGGCCGGCGGTGTCGCCCAGGGGGGGGCCGAGAGCGTCGTCGTCAGCGGCGTGCGCGACGGCCGCACGCTGCGCCAGGAGATCGACCTGCCGGCGCTGTTCGCGCCCGGCGGCGGCGAGCGCAACCTCGTGCTGCTCGACGGCGACACCGTCTGGGTCGACCGCCAACCGCTGGTCTACATCTACGGCGAGGTGCAGCGCCCCGGGCCGCTGCGCATCGAGCGCGAGATGACGGTGATGCAGGCGCTGGCCGCCGGCGGCGGGCCGACGCAGCGCGGCACGCACAAGGGCATCCGCGTGCACCGCAAGGCCGCGGACGGCCAGGTGCAGGTCATCGAGCCGCAGATGGACGCCCGCGTGCACGACGGCGACGTCGTCTACGTGCGCGAGAGCCTGTTCTGAGGAGCGCACGATGTCTCTCGCGCAGATGATCGACATCCTGCGGGCGCGCAAGTGGGTGTTTCTCGGCCTCACCGGCGTCGTGATGCTGGCGACCCTGGTGCTGTCGCTGTTGCTGCCGCGCCAGTACCTGGGCACGGCCAGCGTGGTCGTCGACGTGCGGCCCGACCCGGTGTCGGTGACCGGGCTGCCGCCGCTGGCGCTCACCGGTTTCATGGCCACGCAGATCGACATCCTCAACAGCGAGCGTGTCGCGCTGCGTGTCATCCAGGACCTGGGCCTGGCGCGCGACCCGCAGATCCGCCAGCAGTGGCTGGAAGACACGGATGGCCGGGGCAGCGTCGAGCAGTGGCTCGTCGGCGCGCTGCAGAAGCGCCTGGACGTGCAGCCCTCGCGCGACAGCAACGTGATCTCGATCCAGTACAAGGCGCCGGACCCGCGTTTCGCCGCTGGCCTGGCCAACGCCTTCGCCCAGGCCTACATCGCGACGACGCTGGAGCTGCGCGTCAACCCGGCGCAGAACTTCAGCCGCTTCTTCGACCAGCGCACGAAGGAGGCGCGCACGGCGCTGGAGCAGGCCCAGACGCGGCTGTCCGAGTTCCAGCGCGCCAAGGGCATCGTCGCCAGCGACGAGCGCTTCGACATCGAGAACTCGCGCCTGAACGAGCTGTCGACGCAGCTGACGCTGATGCAGTCGGCCACCGCCGACTCGACGAGCCGCCAGAGCCAGGCGGCCGCCGGCCGCGGTGACCAGCTTCAGGAGGTGCTGGCCAACCCGGTCGTGGCCGGGCTGAAGTCCGACCTCGCGCGTGCCCAGGCCAAGCTGCAGGAACTGCTGCAGCGCCTGGGCGAGGCCAACCCGCAGGTGCAGCAGGCCCGCGCCAACATCGGCGAGCTGCAGCAGCGCATCGCCAGCGAGACGCGGCGGCTGACGGGCGGCGTGGCCGTGGCCGACACGATCAACCGCCAGCGCGAGGCGCAGATCCGCCAGGCGCTGGAGCAGCAGCGCCAGCGCGTGCTGCAGATGAAGGCGGTGCGCGACGAGGGCCTGGTGCTGGTGCGCGAGGTCGAGAACGCCCAGCGCCTGTACGACGGGCTCGCCGGCCGCTTCAACCAGACGACGCTGGAGGCGCAGTCGACGCAGTCCTACGTCGGCCTGCTGTCCGAGGCGCGCGAGCCGGCCGAGCCCTCGTCGCCGCGGCCGGTGCTCAACACCGTCATCGGCACCTTCCTGGGCGCGCTGCTGGCGCTGGCGGCGGTGCTGGTGCTCGAGCTCGCCGACCGCCGCGTGCGCTCGCCCGAGGACGCGGTCGCGGTGCTCGGCCTGCCGGTGCTGGGCGTGCTGCCGACGCCGGGCGCCAAGCGTTATCTCCCCGGCAGTCGCCGGCTCCTGGTGCCGCCGCGCCAGGACGGGCCGCAGCCATCCTCCTCGCTGACCGTGGGCGGCTGACCGCAGATGGAAAAGCTCAAGACTCCCCCGCGTTTCAGCGGCGAACGCCTGCTGGAGGACGCTTCCGCGAACGCGGTGCTCGACCGTTCGATCGGCAGCATCATCGCCGAGACCCGCAGCCTCAGCAGCGAGGAGATCGACCGCGTGCTGGTCTACCAGCGCCAGCAAGGCATCCGCTTCGGCGAGGCCGCCGTGGCGCTGGGCCTGGCCAGCCACGACGACGTGATGTTCGCGCTGGCGCAGCAGTTCCACTACCCGTATGCGCCGCAGCAGCGGCGCGACACCAGCCCTGAACTGGTGGCGCTGAACCAGCCCTTCGGCGTGCAGGCCGAGAGCTTCCGCTCGCTGCGCAGCCAGTTGCTGATGCGCCTGTTTGCCGACGGCCAGCCGCGCCGCGCGCTGGCCGTCGTCAGCCCTGACTCCAAGGACGGCAAGACCTTCTTCGCCGCCAACCTTGCCGTCGTGCTCGCGCAGACCGGCGCGCGCACGCTGCTGATCGACGCCGACCTGCGCCACCCGCGCCAGCACGAGGTCTTCGGCCTGGACAACCAGGCGGGGCTGTCGGGCATCCTGGCCGGGCGCGCCGAGTTCAACGTCGTGCAGATGGCGCCCGGGGTGGACAGCCTGTTCGTGCTGCCGGTGGGCTCGACGCCGCCGAACCCGACCGAACTCGTCGAGCGGCCGGCGTTCCGGCTGCTGATGTCCGAACTCGTCGCCAAGTTCGACCACGTGATCGTCGACACGCCGGCGGCCTGCTACGGCAGCGACAGCATCGCGATCGCCGCGCGCTGCGGCGCGGCGCTGGTCCTGGCACGACGCAATACCTCGCGCGTGGCGGCGCTGCAGTCGCTGGTCGGCACGCTGCAGGACGGCACGGCGGCGGTCGCCGGTGTCGTCTTCAACACCTTCTGACGGGCGGGGCCAGGTGTCCAGCGCCACCGGCTCCGCCGCCCCGGGCCTGCTCGCCGGCCCGCCGGAGGGCGGCCGCGTGCCCGATGCCGCCGCCTGGCTGCTGGTCGCGGCCGCGCTCGCGCTGCTGTACCTGCCCACCTTCTGGGGGCTGGCGGGCACGATCTGGGCCAGCGACGAGCAGGGCCACGGCCCGATCGTGCTCGGCCTGTCGGCCTGGCTGATCTGGCGCCAGCGTGCCGTGCTCTTCGGCCCGGGCGCGGCGGCTCCGCGCCCGGGCCTGGCCTGGGCGCTGCTGCTGGCCGCAGGCGCCGCCTATGCGCTCGGCCGCTCGCAGGACATCCTGCTGCTGGAGGTCGGCTCGCTGATCCCGATGGTCGCCGGCAGCGTGCTGATGCTGCGCGGCCCGCGCCAGCTGCGTGCGATCGCGTTCGCGCTGTTCTTCATGCTCTTCATGGTGCCGCTGCCGTCCAGCGTCGTCGACGCGCTGACGCAGCCGATGAAGATGGCCGTCTCGCAGGTCGCCACGCAGCTGCTGTTCTGGTTCGGCTATCCGGTGGGGCGCTCGGGCGTCATCATCCACATCGGCCAGTACCAGCTGCTGGTCGCCGACGCCTGCGCCGGGCTGCACACGCTGTTCACGCTCGAGGCCATCGGGCTGCTGTACCTGAACCTGGTGCGCTCGCAGTCGATGGCGCGCAACGTCACCCTGGCGCTGCTGATCGTGCCGATCAGCTTCATCGCCAATGTCATGCGCGTCATCGTGCTGGCGCTGATCACCTTCTACTTCGGCGACGCCGCGGGGCAGGGCTTCATGCATGGCTTCGCGGGCATGCTGCTGTTCGTCACCGCCCTGCTGCTGATCCTGCTCGTCGACGGCGTGCTGGCGATGCTGCTGCGCGGGCGGAGGCGGGCGTGAGCGCGGCCCTCGCGGCGCCGCGACCGCGCCGGCCCCTGCTGCACGCGGCGGCGCTGCTCGCGCTGGCGCTGCTGGTCTCGGCGGCGGCGGCCTGGATGCGGCCGCGGCAGGAGATCGCGCTCTTCGCCAGCGTACAGCTCGAGGCCGCGATCCCCGAACGCTTCGGCAGCTGGTCGCTGGATCCGGGCGTGCGCCCGGTGATCCCCGACCCGACGCTGCTGGCGTCGATCAACCGCATCTACAGCGACACGCTGGCCCGCACCTACGTCGATCGCGAGGGCCGGCGCATCATGCTGTCGGTGGCCTACGGCCGGCGCCAGAACGACACGATGCGCGTGCACCAGCCCGAGGGCTGCTACCGCGGCCAGGGCTTCGGCGTGCGTTCCTTCGGCCAGGAGGCGGTCGACTACGCCGGCACGCCGCACGCCGTGACTCGCCTGGAGGCCACGATCGGCCCGCGGCGCGAGCCCGTCACCTACTGGATGGTGATCGGCGGGCGCCACGCGACGACGCAGTGGCAGGCCAAGATCGCGCAGCTGCGGTTCGGCCTGCGCGGCTACGTTCCCGACGGGCTGATCTTCCGCGTCTCCTCGATCTCCGAGGACCCGCGCGCCGGCTTCGAGCTGCAGGACCGCTTCGTGCGCGAGCTGCTCGCCGCCGTGCCCGAGGCGCATCGCCAGGGCTTGCTGGGGCAATGAGGGCGCTCGCCTGGCCCGGCGTGCCGGTGCTGCCTCTCGTGCTGGGTGGCGGCCTGGTGCTGCTGCTCGTGCTGGCGATCGCGCTGTTCGCCGCCTCGGGCTTCTGGCTCGGCGGGATGCTGATCGCCGGCCTGCTGCTGGGGGCGATGCTGCTGATGCTGCCGATCCCGGTGCTCACCGTCGTGCTGCTGCTCGTCACCTTCGTCGCGCAGGGCACGGCGGGCTACTTCCTGCGGTTCCCGCAGGCCGCCTGGCTGCCGTATCTGCTGTGCCTGCTGCTGGCCGCGCGCGCCGTGGCCGGCGCAGCGGCACCGGCGGGCCATGGCCCGCGCCCGGCCTCGCCCTGGTCGAGCGCGCCGGTGCTGTTCCTGCTGCTGTACTGCGTCGCGCTGGCGCTGGCGACGCTGGTGAACCTGCCGCCGCTGGTGCAGGTGGTGGTCGGGCTGAAGAACGCCCTGCCGATCTGGGTCGCCGCGGCGATCGTGCTGCTGGGCGCGGGGCGCGCCGGCTTCGCGCCGCTGGTCTGGCGCGTGCTGCAGGTGGTGTTCTTCGTGCAGCTGCCGGTGGTGCTGTACCAGCACTTCGTCATCGTGCCGCGCCGCCACGACGCGCTGACGACGGGCATGGACGCGGTGGTCGGCACCTTCGGCGGCCTGATCGACGCCGGCGGCGCGAATGCCACGCTGGTCGCGTTCACGCTGCTCGTGATGGCCTACCGCCTCGCGCTGTGGGACCGCGGGCGCGCCGGCTTCGGCTCGCTGCTGCTGTACTGGGCGGTCGGGCTGGCGATCATTCTCTCCGGCGAGGTCAAGGCGGTGCTCGCCTGGTTGCCGCTGGTGCTGTTCTGGGTGCTGCGGCGGCGCGTGTTCACCAGCTTTGCCACCGCGGTGATCGCGCTGGCGCTGGGCGCGGTGCTGGTGGCCGGCACCTTCACCGCCTATGCCGCGCTGTACTGGCAGAAGATCGAGCACCGGTCGAACGCGGACCTGGTCGAGAAGATGGGCTACTTCTTCGACACCCGCAACATCGACTACTCGCGTGGCCAGATCAGCCGCGGCGCGTCGATCGCGCTGTGGGCAGCCGACCGCCACAACGACGTGCCGCACCGTCTGGTCGGCTGGGGTCCGGGCGCCAGCCGCGTCTCGGCCACCGGCGGCCTGGGCGAGGTGGCGCAGCGCTACGCGCCGCTGACGATCGCCGCCACCGGCGCGGCGCTGCTGCTGTGGGACGTCGGCCTGCTCGGGCTGGCCGCCTTCGCCGGGCTGCTCGCCAGCCTGGCCTGGACGCTGGCGCGGGCCTCGCGGTCCTCGGCCCTGCCGCCCGAGGACCGCGTCGCCGCCGACGCCTTCGCGGCGGTGGTGCTGGTCTTCCTCTCGCTGCTCGTCTACAACCGCTCGCTGCACGACGACGCCGGCATGCAGCTGATGCTGGCGCTGGCGCTGGGCTTCGCGCTGCATTGGCGCCGCGCCTGGACGGGTGCGCGCACGGGGCCGGCCCGGCGGGCCGCCGGCCAGCCCTGATGGCGTCGCTCGGACGGTTCGCGGCGACGCGCCTGCTCGCCGGCGTGATCGGATTGCTGCAGGTGCTGCTGCTGGCGCGCTGGATGCCGGTGGCCGAGTTCGCCTCCTACTCGGTGTTGATGGCGGCCATGGCGGTGGCCACCGTCGTCGGTTCTCTGGGCGTGGACCGGGTGCTCTATCGCCAGCTGCCGCTGGCGCATCTGGCCGGTGCCAGCGCCGAGGTGCTGCGCCTGGGCCGCTGGGCGCTGGCGGCCCGGCTGGCCGTCGCGACGCCGGTGGCTGCGGCCATCGTCGCCGTGACCGGCGCGCCGGGCGGCGCGCTCGGGCCGCTCGAGTCGATGGCCTTCGTCGCGCTGCTGACGGCCACCCAGGTGCAGGCGGACTTGAGTTCGGCCACCGCCAACGCGCTGCTGCGTTTCGAGGCCCAGGCGCGCATCACGACCACGATGCTCGCGGTGCGCCTGCTCGCGGCCTGGGCCGTGCACCTGGGCCCCGGCGGCCTGTCGGCCGAGGCGGTGCTGGTGATCTCGATCGCCGGCAACCTCGTCCAGACCGGGCTGGTGCGCTGGCTGGCGGTGCGCCCGGCGCTGGCCGCGGCCTTGCCGGCCGCGGGAGGCCCGCGCTACGAGGCGCCGCCGATCCGTGCCCTGGCAGCGGCCTCGGGGACCAACTACCTGTCCTACCTCTTCGGCCTGCCGTGGCAGGGGCCGACCGCGACGCTGATCGTCGGCGCCACCGCGGGGGCCGCGGAGACGGCGCTGTTCGCGCTGCTGATGAACCTGATGGAGCGCACGCGCCAGTACCTGCCGCTGCAGCTGCTGCAGAACGCCGTCGAGCCGGCGCTGATCCGGCGTTATGCCGTCGATGGCGACCACGCCGCCGTGGCGCGCCAGGTGGAGCTGCTGCGCCGCGCCAACTTCGGCCTGCTGGCGCTGGTCGCGGTACTGTGCCTGGCCTTCGGCGATCAGGCGATCGGCGCGCTCACCGCGGGCAAGTACGCCGGCGGCGGCACGCTGGCGGCGCTGATGTTCGCGGCGCTGGCGGTGCGCGGCGTCAGCGGCGGCCTGTTCATCAGCGCCAACGTGCTCGGCGAGATGCCCGCGCTGACGCGCATCTACGGCGTCGTCACGCTGGCGGCGCTGCCGCTGCTGGCCTGGGCGGCGCTGCGCTGGGGCGGTTCCGGCGTCATCGTGGTCTCGGTGCTGCCTTCGGTGCTGCTGTGGGCCGGGCTGCGCCTGCGCGGCTGGCGCTGCGCGCTGGGCGTCTGGCGCGTCGACAAGGACCTGCTGTTCGTGCTCTCCGGCGGCCTGGCCTTCGGCGCCGGCGAGCTGGCGCTGCGCGCGCTCGCCGCGCCCTGGGCGCTGCCTTGCGGCGCCTCGGCCTCCACCGTCGCCTACGTCGCGGCGTCGCGCCTGGCGCGTGCGTGGCGCGGCGTCGACCTGCAACGCCTGCGAGAAGGCTTGAAAGGACATGCCGCATGAGCCGGCCCAGTGTCTGCGTCGTCACCTGGTTCTACGACCACCAGCCGGGATTCCTCGACTTCCGCTACCGCATCGAGTGCCTGGCGCGGCGCTTCGACACCACGCTGGTGCTGCGCAGCGCGCGCTTCGTGCCCGAGTTCCAGGATCTGCCGCTGACGCTGCGTATCGTCGAGGAGTCCGGCAGCGGCACGCGCTCGCTGCTGCGCTACCAGTGGCGTGTCGCGCGGCTGCTGCGTCGCGACGTGCCCGACCGCGTGCTGCTGCTGGGCGCGCAGCTGGCGCTGGCCGCCTGGGGCCTGGACCCGGCGCGCACCGCGCTGTACTGGAACGAGCACCCCACGCACACCTTCCATGGCGGCCGCTGGGGCGCGCTGTCGCGGCTGGCGAACGCGGTGCTGGTGCGCGCGGCCTTCGCCGGCGCGCGCCGTGCCGGCACCGTGATGCCGATCGGCGAGGCGCATCGCGAGGACCTGCTGCGCCGCCGCGTCGACCCGGCGCGCTGCCGCCTCGTGCACATGGGCGTGCACGAGCGTTTCGCCGCCGCCGCCGCGCGGGCCCCGGCCCGCGTGCCGGGCCGGCCGCTGGCGCTGATCTACACCGGCACCGTGGCCGAGGACCGCGGCCGCGACGTGATGCTCGAGGGCCTGGCCCTGGCGCGCCGCGCCGGCATCGATTGCACCCTGACCCTCGTCGGCGCCGGGCCGGCCGAGCAGGCCTTCTGCCTGGCGCGCGGACGCGAGCTCGGCATCGCCGGGGCCCTGACGGTGCTGGGCCGGGTGCCGGGCGACGCCATTCCCGGGCTGCTGGCCGCCGCCGACGCCGGGGTCTGCCTCTGGAGGGACCGCGTGTGGTGGCGTTTCAACCCGCCGACCAAGCTCTTCGAGTACCTCGTCGCCGGGCTGCCGGTGCTCGCCAGCCGCATCCGCACCCACACCGACTACGTCGAGGACGGGGTGCACGGCCTGATCTTCGACTACGCGCCCGAAGGCTTTGCCGACGCCATCGCGCGCCTGGCCGCCGACGCGTCGGCGCTGGCGCGGCTGTCGGCCGCGGCAGCGCACGCCGGGGCGCGTTTCCGCTGGCAGGCCATCGAGCCCCAGTTCCTCGAGGCGCTCGACGCCGCCTGACCCGGGCACGACCCCGAAAGGACCTCATGAACCCGACCCAAGACCCCGCCCGCCTGTCGCCCGCCGAGTTCCAGCGCCTGCTCGCCACGCTGCTGGGCGGACGGCGGCGCATCGAGTTCATCGCCAACCCCGGCAATGCCGGCGACGCGCTGATCAATGCCGGCGCCTGGCAGGTGTTCGAACGCCTGGGCCTGGCCAGCCGCGTCGTGCGGCCCGACCCGGCGCGCCGCGGCGACGCCGTGCTCTATCCCGGCGGTGGCAACCTGATCCCGCGCTACGACAACGCCCGCCGCGCGATCGAGGCGCGCATGGCCGCGCCCTTCGACGTCTTCGTCCTGCTGCCGCACACCATCCGCGGCCACGAGGACCTGCTGCAGCGCCTGGACGCGCGCTTCCACGTCTTCTGCCGCGACCTGGAGACCTACGCGCATGTGCGCCGTCACGCCCCGGCCGCACGCGCCTACCTGGCCGACGACCTGGCGCTGCTGCTGGACCCGGACTGGCTGCTGTCGCCGCGACGCCGGCTGGCGCGCTTCGCGCAGCTGCTGTCGAGGCCGTCGCGCGCGCGCGCCTACGGCCACTGGCGCTGGCGCCTGCGGCCGATCCGCCCGGTCGACGGCACGCTGCAGATCCTGCGCGTGGACGTCGAGTCCGCCGGCCATGCCGGCGCCGATCCGCGGCTGGACCTGTCGGCCTGCTACGGCTCGTACTTCGACGCGCCGGGCGAGGCCGAACTCGTCGCCGGCGACTTCCTGCGCGTGCTGCAGGCCGCCGATCGTGTCGTCACCGACCGGCTGCACGTGGGCATCGGCGCCAGCCTGCTCGACAAGGAGGTCGTGCTGCTGGACAACGACTACGGCAAGAACCGGGCGCTCTACGAGCTGTCGATGCGCACGCGTTTCCCGCGCACGCGCTTCGCCGAGCACCGCCCGGCGGCGGCCGCCTCCCCGCTGTCGGTGGCCCATGGCTGAGCCGCGCGCCGTCTCGCGCCGGCTGCTCTACGTCGTCGCCGAGAGCTGGCCGACCTTCCGCCAGGACGTCGCGGTTCTCTTCGGCCGCGCGCTGCCGCGCCTGGGGCTGGAGTCCGACCTCGTCGCGCTGCACGAGGGCCGGCCGCCGCCGCCGCCCTGGGGCGGCGGCGCGGCCTTGTTGCGTGCGGCGCCCGCCGGCACGGCCCGGCGCCGGCTCGGCGCCTTCTGGCACGCGCTGCGTGCGCTGGGCGGCGCCCGGCGCGAGCGCTACGCCGCGTTGCAGGTGCGCGACCTGCCGGTCGTCGCGACGCTGGCGCTGGCGGTCGGCGCCTGGAAGAAGCTGCCGGTGTACTACTGGATGTCCTACCCGATGCCCGAGGGCCAGATCGCGCTGGCGCGCGAGCGCGGGCTGTCGGCTGGCTGGATGAAGTGGGCCTACCCGATGGCCAGCGGCCTCGTCGGCCGGGCGCTGCTGCGCCACGTCGTGCTGCGCCGCGCCGACCATGTCTTCGTGCAGTCCGAGCGCATGCGCGAGGAACTGCACGCGCTGGGCGTGCCCTGGCAGCGTTTGACGCCGGTGCCGATGGGCGTGGACCTGGAGGCCGTGGCCGCGCTGCGCGGGGTGGCGGCGCCGCGCGCCGACGGCGTGCGTGTCATCGGCTACCTCGGGTCGCTGGACCGTCCGCGGCGCATCGAACGGCTGTTCGAGATGCTGGCCAGGGTGCGCGAGCGCCTGCCGCAGGCGCGGCTGCTGATCGTCGGCGGCACCGAGGACGCGGTGCACGAACGCTGGCTGCGCCAGCGCGCGCAGGCGCTCGGCGTCGACGCGGCGATCGACTGGGCCGGCTGGCTGCCGACGGCCGAGGGCTGGGCGCGGCTGGCGGCCGCGGAGGTCGCGCTGTCGCCGTTCCCGCGTGGCCCGCTGCTCGACTCGGCCTCGCCGACCAAGGTGCCGGAGTACCTGGCCCTGGGCCTGCCGGTGGTCTGCAACGACAACCCGGACCAGCAGGCGGTCATCGCCGCCTGCGGGGCCGGCCGCTGCGTGCCCTACACGCCCGAGGCTTTCGCGGCCGCGGTGCTCGAGCTGCTGGCGCTGCCGGCGCAGGAGCGGGCGGCGATGGCCGACGCCGGCCGCCGCTGGGTCGAGCGCCATCGCGACTACCGCCGCATCGCACGCGACGTGGCGGCGGCCTACGCCGCGCTGGGCGTCGGCAGCGCGGCGGCGGCGCTGCCAGCCGGCCGCACGCTCGGCGAGCGCGGGGGCTGAGCGCCTTGAAACCCCACGTCATCCGGACCTTCTACCCGGCCGACCCCGCAGGCGTCGTGCCCGGCGGCGTCGACACCTTCATCCGCGGCCTGGCGAAGTGGGCACCGGACGATCTCGCGTTCGAACTCGTCGGCATGTCCACCGACACCGCGGCGCGGCCGCTGGGGCGCTGGACCGAGTGCGACCTGGGCCGCCGGGCCCTGCGCTGCTTTCCGGTGGTGAGGGTGGCCTCGGCCGGCCAGCGCACCCGCGTGCCGCTGTCGCTGCGTTACGTCTCGGGGCTGCTGGCGCACGGGCGCGCGCTGCGCCGCGGCTTCGACGTCTTCGAGTTCCACCGCATCGAGCCGGCGCTGCTGTTCCTGGCCGATCCGCGGCCGAAGAACGCCTTCTTCCACCAGGACATGGGCGTCATCCGCCACCAGGCGGCCGACATCCTCTGGCGCCGCCTGCCGTCGCTGTACTTCCGTCTCGAGCGCCGCGTCGTGCGTGCGCTGGACTCGGGCTGGTGCGTGCGCGAGGAGGGCGTGCGCGCGATGCGCGAACGCACGCCGGAGAAGGCCCAGGTGCTGCGCTTCGTGCCCACCTGGGTCGACGACGAGACCTTCGTGCCCGCCGACGACGCGGCGCGTGCGGCGCTGCGAGCGGAACTGGCCGCCGCCGACGGGCTGGACCCGGCCGCGGCCTGGGTCGTGACGGTCGGCCGGCTGGACCGGCAGAAGGACCCGCTGCTGATGCTGCATGCCGTCGCCCGTCTGGCCGCGGCCGGCCAGCGGCTGCAGTGGCTGGTGGTAGGCGACGGCGTGCTGCGCGCCGAGCTCGAACGCGGCGCCGCGCAGGCCGGCATCGGCGATCGTGTCGTCTTCCTGGGCATGCGGCCGCCGGCGGCGATCGCGCGCATCCTGGCGGCCAGCGACCTGTACGCGCTGTCCTCGGCCTACGAGGGCATGCCGATGGCGTTGCTGGAGGCGCTGTCCTGCGGCCTGCCGGCCGTCAGCACGCCGGTCGGCGAGGTCGCGCGCGTGCTGCGTCCGGGCGTCAACGGCGAGCTCTGCGAGGCCCATACGCCCGAGGCGCTGGCGCAGGCGCTGGCGCGTGCGCTGGAGCGCCGCGAGCACTACCGCGGCGCGCCGGCCGTCGCCGCGGTGCAGGCCTACCGCCCGGCGCGCGTGCTGGAGCCGGTCTACGAGGGCTACCGGCGGCTGGCGCGGCGTTCAGCCGGTGGCTGAGCGGTCGCCGCGCCAGACCTGGCGCGCGACGCCGGCCAGGAACAGCGTGTTCGTCACCAGGTAGCGTTTCCACAGCCGCCGCGGCTCGCTGAGCAGCCGGTGCAGCCATTCGAGACCGCCGTGGCGCATCCAGGCCGGGGCACGCTGGATGGTGCCGGCATGGAAGTCGAAGGCCGCGCCGACGCCCAGCATCACCGCGCCGATGCGCCCGCGATGGCGCGCCATCCACTGCTCCTGCTTGGGGCAGCCCAGGCTCACCCAGACCGTGCGCGCGCCCGAGGCGTTGATGCGCTCGACGATCGCCGCCTCCTCGTCGGCATTGAGGGCCCGGAACGGCGGCGAGCAGGTGCCGGCGATCACGAGCCGCGGCAGGCGTTCGTGCAGGCGCTCGACCAGCCGCTGCAGCGTCTGCTCGCTGCCGCCGTAGAGGTAGACCGGCTCGCCGCGTCCGGCCGCGGCCTGCAGGTACTCGAGCATGAAGTCCGGCCCGCTGACGCGGCGCTGGCCGGGCAGGCCGGCGCGGCGCATCGCCCAGGCGACCGGCGCACCGTCGGGCGCCGCCAGGTCGGCCCCGGCGACGACGGCGCCGAACGCGGCGTCGCGCGAGGCGGTGACCACCGAGTGCACGTTGCAGAAGCAGACGTAGCGGCTGTCGCCGGCGTCGGCCCAGGCCGCGACGCGGTCCAGGGCCTCGGCCGGCGACAGCGCGTCGATCGGAACGCCGAGCACCGCCTGGCGCCGGCGCTGTGCCGGCGGGCAGGGCGGTGCATGATCTTCGGGGCGGTGGGGCATGTCGGTCCTCGCGGGCCGGCGGGCCGCCGCCCGCGCCTCACTGGCTCAGCGAGCAGCCGGAGGCGTTGACGCTCGACCCCGTGCCGGTGTCGGTGCACAGGTCCTGGCTGTCGGCGATGCCGTCGCGGTCGCTGTCGATCAGCGAGCGATCCAGCGTGAAGATCACCTCGCTGGAGCGCGGCCCGAGCACCCGCGGCCAGGTCACCGCGGCATTGTCACCGAGGCGGAAGAATTGCCCGCACAGCGTGGGGGCGGACGACGTGGTCGGGCATTCGAGCGAGGCGTCCGAGCCGGTGGTGTTGACCAGGATCTCGGTGCGCGAGCTGGCCTCCGACAGCGTCACCGGCACCATCTCGACGTTGGCGATCGACAGCGTCTGGCCGGGCTGGATCTGGGCGAAGTCGATGCGTGCGCCGCGGTCCAGCGTCACCGGGTCGTTGGCCTGCACGCTCTGGGTCACCTTGACGGTGTAGCTCAGCCGCGTCCAGCCGCGCGAGATCGGCACGTAGGCATAGAGCGCGCTCAGCGGCTCGTAGCCGTTGCTGCCGCCGCCGCCGCGGCGCAGCACGAGGTTCAGGATCTGGCCGTCGTAGGCGCCCTGGACGTCCACGCTGATGCGGTACCACTGGTCCTTGGTGACCGAGAAGTAGGGCGTGGACACCAGCCCCGGCGTGCCGCCGGCGACGTAGCGGGCGCAGAAGCCGCGTTCGCAGCTTTCCCTTGTCAGCGTGCCCTTGGGAGAACCGTCGTTGTAGGCCGCCCAGCCGTCCAGAGAACTCGCGAGCTTGCCGTTGGGCACCAGCGTGGCGCCGGCGATGCGTGCGGTGGCGTAGTTGACCGAGGACGCCGCGATCGCCGTCTGATCCTGGCCACGTGCGCTGCCGTCGGGGTAGGTGGCGGCCTGCCAGGCGCCGATGCCGTATTCGACGACGCTCGACGGCGTCTTCTCGGTGCCGATGCGCGAGTACAGCCGGTCGTAGTAGACGTTGGCGTCGTACTGCGCAAACAGCGTCGTGTTGGCGATCGTCGTCTCGTGCAGGAAGCCGGTGGCGTCGGAACTGGTCGGCACGACGCGGTTGCCCTGCACGACGTTGTCGTAGACGTCGCCGCTGGCGCGCGTCGAGTTCTCGTTCTCGTGGAACATGATCTGGCTGCGCCGGTTGCCGTAGAGCGTGTTGCCGACGAGATGGTTGTGCGAGGAGATGTGGACCTTCAGCCCGTGGTCGGCGTTGACGACGGTGTTGCCCTTCACCAGCACCCCGGTCGTGTGTTCGTCCAGGTAGATGCCCTTGGCCTCGCTGACGACGGTGCTCGAGCCCTTGCCGTCGGGCGCGCCGCGCACGTCCGTCACGACGTTGCCCTCGATCGTGCTGTTGTTGCCGCTGCCGCTGGTGTAGATCCCCGCCCCGTCGTCCAGCGTCGTGCAGGCGCCGGTCACGGTGTTGTACGAGGCCTGCGTCGCCGACGCGAAGGTGATGCCGTTGTAGCCGGTGTCGGCCACGGTGTTCTGCGTGATGACGGCACCGGTGCCCGCCGAGATGCCGCCCAGCGTGCGCCGCGGCAGGCTGAGCACGGTGCTGCCGGACATCAGCACGCCGGCCTGCACGACGCGGTTGCCGCTGATCGTGAGGTTCTGGCTGCCGGTGCCGGCGATGCCGTCGCGCTCGGTGCGTGCGATGACGTTGCTCGTCACCGAGGCGCCGACGGCGTTGTAGACGTCGATGCCGATGCCGGCGATGTCCTCGATGCGCATGTTGCGCAGCACCACGTACTTGGCGGAGCGGGCCGACACGGCGGTCCCGGTGTTGCGCAGGTTGACGCCGTCGATCGTCACGTAGGCCAGCGAGTCGAGGTTGATGCCCACCTCGCGCGTCGTCGCACGCATGTTGGCGGCCGGGCTGCCGGAGTCGGGCATCCAGGCGTACAGCACTTTGGTCAGCGGATCCCAGTACCACTCGCCGGCGGAGTCCAGCATCCACATCTGGCCGGCGAGGTAGAAGCCCCAGCCCTTCTTCACCGGGTAGGAGGTGGCGGCCGACAGCGTCAGCCGCGTGCCGCTGACCGAGGCGACCGTCGTCTCGTCCATCGACCAGGCGTTGGGGCGGATGCGGATCGTCGTGCCGGCGGCGATCGACGCGCCGGAGGGCAGCACCAGGTCGCTGCCGGTCGTCACGAACGTGCTGCCGGTCCTGCCGCCGGAGACGACGCTGTTGGCGTCGGCCGCGTTGCGCAGATAGACCGAGTTCGGCGCACTGGCGTCGAAGCCGCGGTTGGGGTGATGCGCCCAGGTCATCGCGCCGGCCGTCGACAGCAGCTGCGTCGGCTTGAGGGCCAGCGTCGTCTTGTAGACCTTGCCGGCGTGCCGCGTCCAGGCACTGGTGGCGATGTAGTTCGCACCGTCGATCGCCGCCGGCGTCGAGCAGCCGGCCGGGTACGAGGCGAACGTGATGCGCGCCGCGGAGCTGCCCGACTTCGCCGGGCGCAGCGTCTCGTTCCACGACGAGCCGCAGGCCAGGCGCACCGTGTCGCCGGGCTGCACGCTGGCGTTGACCTTGGCCAGCGTCTGCCACGGCCCCTTGCCGCTGCCGGCGCTGGTCTGGCTCAGGCCGTCGTTGGCGTCCTTGCCGCTGCGTGCGTCGACGTAGAAGACGCGGCCGGTGCCTTCGCCCGCGATGACCGCCGTGTCGGCGATCACCGCGCCGTAGGTCTTGTCGAGCGTGGTGTCGTCGGCGGCGGGCTCAGGGGCTGCGGGCTGCGGGGCCGCGGCTTCGGGCGCGGGGGTCGCGGCTTCGGAGGACGGCTCGGCTTCGCCGCCGCCGCCACCGCCACAGGCGGCGAGGAGGGCGAGGACCAGGGGGGAGAGGGCGGCCAGGCCGCGAGAGGACTGCGTGTTCACGGGGAGCCTTGAAACTGACGGCCCGCGCTCAGGAGTGGGCGGGTCGTGGGGATGTGGGATCGGTCTGCGCCGCAAGCTCGTTCAGCTGGGCACGTCTTCGGTTTCGGTCTGTGCACCGCGCCGCGTGAGCGAGGGCGCCGTAAGCAACCGTGACGCGCGGTAACGACGGCATGGCGTCGCGTCCCGGCGGTGGCCCAGGCGGCTTGTCAAGTCACGAGTTGCAGCGTGCGTCGCGGGCACCGATCGCGGTGGCCGGCGCGGCGAGCCGGTGCCGATGTCCCTGGGCCGCTGAAGGCTTCCGGCGGCGAGGTGAAACGTTTTGGCTCAGGTCGGCAGCGCTGCGCGATCTACGCTTTGCGCATATCAGGAGAAGCAGATGGCATATCCCGCGAGCACGCCCGCGCGCCCCGACAACGCCCGCCCGCATGCCCCGGCTCAAACCAGGCCACAGAAGTTGCAGAGCGCTGACGCTCCGACCGTGGTCTTCATCAGTTCGGCCGGGCATTCCGGCTCCACGCTGCTGGACATGATGATCGGCAACCTGAGCTACGCCGAGTCGCTCGGCGAGCTGATGGTGATGCCCGGGGAGATCGCGCTGGGCTCGCCCTGCACCTGCGGCGCGTCGCTGCTGGAGTGCCCGCTGTGGTCGCGCGTGCTGGCACGCTGGTCGCAGCGCCACGGCCGCCCGCCCGGGGACATCCGGCTGGGCTGGATGGCGCACTCCCAGCACGCGAGCCGGGCGTTCCGCCTGGCGCGGGCGGCCAGCCACGGCTGGCGCTGGCTGCAGCTGCGTGCCGGCGTTCCGGCACTCGGCCTGGCCGAGCCGGTGTACCGCCGCGGCCTGGAGCAGACGCTCGAGCTGTACGACGACGTCGCCGAATGCAGCGGCAAGCGCGTGCTGGTGAACTCGTCCAAGCCGTACCTGGTGGCCGTCGACCACGCCCGGCTGCTGGGGGCACGCTGCCGGGTCATCAATCTCGTGCGCGACGGCCGCGCCGTCTACGCCAGCTTCCTGCGCCACGGCTTCGCGCCGCGTGCGGCGTTGCACGCCTGGCAGCACCACTACGACCGGGCGCTGCCGCTGTTCGAGCGCTACGTCGGGCCCGGGCAGCTGCTCACGGTGCGCTACGAGGACCTCGTGACGCGGCCGCAGGAGACGATGTCCCGCGTCTGCGGCTTTCTTGGCGAGCCGTTCGAGCCCTCGGCGCTGGAGTTCTCCGCGCCGCACCACAACGTCAACGGCAACGACATCCGCTTCCGCCCGCGCCACGAGCTGCGGCTGGACGAGCGCTGGCGGCGCGAGCTGTCGGCCTCGCAGCTGGAGTTCTTCATGCAGCACGCCGGGCGCACGATGCTGCGCATGGGCTATGGCGCCGACGTGACGCCGCCCGCGGCGCCACGCGCGGCCTGACTCACTCGGCGGCGATCTCGAAGAACAGCGCCGGGCCCTCGGGCAGGCGCGCGGTGTCGATGGAGAGTTCGACCCCGCCGTCGACGCCGCGCAGCGGCAGCGCCGTGCGGCGCTGGCCGTCCAGGCCCAGGGGCCAGGCCTTCAGGCCGGCGGCTGCCAGCCCGTGCAGGCGCAGCGTCGCGGCCACCGGCTGCACGCGCGGCGGGAAGCTGCCGATCGCCTGCAGCGTCGTGCGCTGCGCGTCGCTGAAGCGCATGCCGGTGTTCAGGGCGTCGGTCACGGCCCACAGCAGCAGCCGGCGGCTGCGCACGATCGGCTGGCCGTCCAGCGACGCGGCGGCGAACAGTGCCGGCGCGCTGGCGTCGCGGACCTCGAGCGCCCCGGCCCTCGCCGAACCGCCGTCGAGCACCACGGCGGCGCTGCGCGGCGTGTTCACGACGATGCGGCGCGCCGGCGCGTCAAAGCGCAGTTCGCCGGTATCGCTCTCGAAGACGCGGGACGGCGGGCGCGAGGCGTTGTCCGGCGCGACGACGCCGGCGCGGCGCAGCGCGCCCAGCGGGTCTCGCAGTGCCCCGGCATCGTCCGCCGCGCGTTCGCCGACGGCCAGCGGCAGCGTCAGTTCTCCGGCCGCGGCACGCGCCGGGCTGCCGAAGTCCAGCCCGATGGGCGCCACCAGCGCCAGGCTGCTCAAGGCTTCGGGCACCTGCTGGCGCCACAGGCCGCGTTCGAACACCGCCTCGGCGTCCAGGCGCAGCCGCACGCGGTGCGCCGAGGCGGAGACGTCGCCGCGCCGGTACAGCAGCGCGGCCAGCCTCTCGCCGGCGCGGGCGACCGGGTCGGCGCCGATGCCGAACGGATAGATCGCGCTGCGGCGCGAGAAGCGCGAAGCCTCGTAGCGCGGCTGGATCGGCGTCTCCCCGAACTGGCACAGCGCGCTCCAGCCCTGGTGCGCCGCCACGGCCGGCACGAGCGCGGCCGCTTCATGGCGGTGCCGGTTCCAGAACGGCTGGCCGTATTCGGAGACGATCATCGGTTTGCCCCACTGGCGCGCGACCGCCAGCGAACGCACCATGCGCGCCCCGTTGTCGAACAGGCTGTCCTGCCGAAGCTGCGAGCCGGCCTGACCGTGGCGCGTCGGAACGCCCTGGTAGGCGTGCATGTCGATCGTCGCCAGCGCCTGGCGCGTGAGATCGCCGCCGTAGAAACTCCAGCTGTCGTAGCCGGTCGTCAGGCCCTTGAAGCCGCGCTCGCGCACGTGTTCGTCCATGCGGCGGAAGGCCCGCTGCTGCAGTTCGGTGATGAAGCGCGCGAAGTCGCGCGCACGGGCACCGGCGCCGCGCGCGTCGGCCGGCATCTCGATGCCCGCGTCGAGCGATTCCGCCGGGCCGGCTTGTGCGCCCCAGGCCCGGCGCAATCCGGTGTCGCTGCCGTAACGCTCGCGCAGCCAGGTGCGAAACGCGGGCTGCAGTGCCTCGGGGTAGCGCGCGCGCCGCTCGGCCGCGGCCATGAAGTCGGCCTCGCCCTCGTTGACGAGGATGACGCCGAGCATCGCCGGGTCGGCCAGCGGCACGGTGCCGGTGTAGCGGTTGCGCACGCCCCACAGGCGGTCGACGACCGTGGCCCAGTGCTCGAAGCCGGCGTCGCCGGTCAGCACGTCCCACTTGGCGTGGTGGCGCGACTGGTAGCGGTTGGCCGGCGCGTCGCCGTAGGCGGCGTTGTTCGAGGTCAGGCCGTCGACCAGCCAGTAGATGCCGGCGGCCTTCAGCTCGGACATCAGGTACTGCAGACGGTCGAACTGCTCCGGATCGAAGTCGAAGTCGCGCGTGCGCCGCGTCATCAGATGGGCGTCGACGTAGTGCAGCCGCACCAGGTTGTAGCCGGTGCGCCTGAGTTGCGCGGCCAGCGCGCGCGCCTCGTCCTTGTCGGGCACGCCGCCGTTGTCGGGGTTGAACACCATCGACGCGCAGAGGAAACGCTGAGGCTCCTCGACGCGCTCGAAGCGCAGGCGCCCCTGGGCATCGGCGCGCACCCAGCCGTCGCGGCCGGCCGGGCCCTCGCGAACCAGGGCGCTGAAGTCCAGCGCGCTGCCGGCGCGCACCTGCAGGTCGACGTCGCGAAGCGCCGGCCAGTCGTCCTGGGCGCAGGCGCCCCAGGCGGCCAGCCAGAGCAACAGGCCGGCTGCGGCGCGCGGCCGTCGCGAAGGGGGCAAGGGCATCGGGCACGTCCTCCACGGGCGCGAAGGCGCCGCGAGCCGGACTATCGGGCCGTCGCCCCGGTGCCGTGTGACGACCTGTCCGGCCTGGCGTCATCCGTGCGCAAAGTCGGTGTCGGCGCAAGCCTGCGACCGGCGCGGCGACCATAATCGCGGCCGCGAAAGATCCCAGGAGCCCGGAGTGAAAGTCACCGTCGTCGGTACCGGTTATGTCGGCCTCGTCACAGGCGCCTGCCTGTCCGAGATGGGCAACCACGTCGTCTGCCTCGATGTCGACGAACGCAAGATCCGCATCCTCAACGAGGGCGGGATCCCGATCCACGAGCCCGGGCTCGAGGAGATCGTGCGCCGCAACGTCGCCGCCGGCCGGCTCCAGTTCACGACCGACATCCCGAGCGCCGTGGCGCACGGCACGCTGCAGTTCATCGGTGTCGGCACGCCGCCCGACGAGGACGGCTCGGCCGACCTGCAGTACGTGCTCGCCGCGGCGCGCAACATCGGCCGCCACATGACCGACCACAAGGTCATCGTCGACAAGAGCACGGTGCCGGTGGGCACCGCCGCCAAGGTGCGCGACGCGGTGCGCGAGGTGCTCGCCGAGCGCGGCGTCGACATCGAGTTCTCGGTCGTCTCCAACCCCGAGTTCCTGAAGGAAGGCGCGGCGGTCGAGGACTGCATGCGCCCGGACCGCATCGTCGTCGGCGCCGACGACGAACGTGCGGTGCTGCTGATGCGCGCGCTGTACACGCCGTTCATGCGCAACCACGACCGCCTGCTGGTGATGGACCTGCCGAGCGCCGAGTTCACCAAGTACGCCGCCAACGCGATGCTGGCCACGCGCATCAGCTTCATGAACGAGCTCTCGCGCCTGGCCGAGAAGGTCGGCGCCGACATCGAGAGCGTGCGCAAGGGCATCGGCAGCGACCCGCGCATCGGCACCCACTTCCTCTACGCCGGCACCGGCTACGGCGGCAGCTGCTTCCCCAAGGACGTGAAGGCGCTGATCCACACCGGGCGCGAGAACGGCATGCGGCTGGAGGTGCTCGAGGCCGTGGAGTCGGTCAACGACCGCCAGAAGCTGGTGCTGGTCGACAAGATCGTCGCGCGCTACGGCGAGGACCTCGCCGGCCGCAGCTTCGCGCTCTGGGGCCTGGCTTTCAAGCCCAACACCGACGACATGCGCGAGGCGCCCAGCCGCGTCATCGTCGAGGCGCTGCTGGCGCGCGGCGCGCGTGTGCGCGCCTACGACCCGGTGGCGATGGACGAGGCGCGCCGCGTGATGGACGGCCTGCAGGGCATCGAGTTCGTCACCACGCAGGCCGAGGCGCTGGCCGGTGCCGACGCGCTGGTCGTCGTCACCGAGTGGAAGGAGTTCCGCAACCCCGACTTCGACGGCATCAAGGCGGCGCTCAAGCAGCCGGTGATCTTCGACGGCCGCAACCTCTACGACCCGGCCTACATGAAGTCGCTCGGTTTCGAGTACCGCGCGATCGGCCGCGCCGGGGCCTGACCCCGGCCGTCGGGCCCGGCGCGGTGCCGGGCCCATGCCGGATCAGCCGGCGGTGCGCCCGTAGGTGTCCTCGAAGCGCACGATGTCGTCCTCTCCGAGGTAGCTGCCGGACTGCACCTCGATGATCTCCAGCGGCAGCTTGCCGGGGTTGCGCAGCCGGTGCGTCTCGCCCAGCGGGATGTAGGTGCTCTGGTTCTCGCTCAGCAGGATGACCTTCTCGCCCACCGTCACCTCGGCGGTGCCGCTGACGACGATCCAGTGCTCGGCGCGGTGGTGGTGCATCTGCAGGCTCAGGGACGCACCCGGCTTGACCATGATGCGCTTGACCTGGTGGCGCGGCCCCGAGTCGATGCTGTCGTACCAGCCCCAGGGGCGGTGCACCTTGCGGTGCAGCGTGTGCTCGCCGCGGCACTGGCTGCCCAGCTGCGACACGATCTGCTTGACCTCCTGGCTGCGTTCGCGGTCGGCCACCAGCACCGCGTCGGGGGTCTCGACGATGACGACGTTGTCCAGGCCGACGGCGCCGACGAGCCGGCTGGTGGCGTGCACCAGCGTGCCGCGGCTGTCGCGCACGATCGCGTCGCCGACGGCGGCGTTGCCGTGTTCGTCCTTGGCCGCGACCTGCCAGACGGCTTCCCAGGCGCCGAGGTCGTTCCAGCCGGCGTCGAGCTCGACCATGCGGATGTCCTGGCCGCTGCCGGGGCACTTCTCCATCACCGCGTAGTCCACCGACTCGGCCGGCACGGTGGCGAACTCGGCCTTGCCTGGGCGCACGAAGCGCTGGTCGGCGCTGCGTGCCGCCCAGGCGGCGCGGCAGGCCGCTGCGATGTCCGGCCGCCAGCGCTCCAGCGCCGCCATCCAGACGCTGGCCTTGAGCACGAACATGCCGGCGTTCCAGAAGTAGCCGCCGTCGGCGAGGTAGCGTGCCGCGGTCCCGGCGTCGGGCTTCTCGACGAACTGCGCGACGACACGCGCGCCGGTGCTGCGTTCGGTTCGGATGTAGCCGTAGCCGGTCTCGGGCCGGTCGGGCGTGATGCCGAGGATGACGATCGCGCCCTGCGCCGCGACCTCGATCGCGCTGCCCATCGCGGCGGCGAAAGCGGCTTCGTCGGCCAGCGTCTGGTCGGCCGGGGTGACGACGAGCACCGGGTCGGCGCCGCCTTCGAGCGCCTGCAGCGCCGCCAGCGTCAGCGCCGGGGCGGTGTTGCGGCCGGTCGGCTCCAGCAGCACGGCCGCCGGATCGAGGCCGAGTTCACGCAGCTGGTCGAGCACCAGGAACCGATGTTCCTCGTTGCCGACGACCAGCGGCGCCGAGGCCTTGATGCCGCCCTGGCCCAGCGCCTGCAGCCGTGCGACCGCCTGCTGGAACAGGCTGGTGGCGCCCGACAGGACGAGGAACTGCTTCGGATAACCGGCGCGCGACAGCGGCCACAGCCGCGTGCCCGAGCCGCCGGCCATGACGACCGGCTGGACGGAGATGCTCATGCTTCGAAACCCCGAGGATTGTTCTGTTGCCAGCGCCAGCTGTCCGCACACATGCGGTCCAGGCCGTGGCGGGCCTCCCAGCCGAGCAGGTCACGGGCGAGCGAGGGGTCTGCGTAGCAGGCCGCCACGTCGCCGGGCCGGCGCGGCACCACCCGATAGGGTATCGCACGGCCGCTGGCGCGAGCGAACGCGGCGACCACTTCGAGCACCGAGTAGCCCCGGCCGGTGCCCAGGTTCACGGTGAACGAGCCCGTCGTCTCCAGCAGCCGGCGCAGCGCCGCGACATGGCCTTCGGCGAGGTCGCAGACGTGGATGTAGTCGCGCACCCCGGTGCCGTCGGGCGTCGGGTAGTCGTCGCCGAAGACCTGCAGCGCCTCGCGCCGGCCGACGGCGACCTGCGTCACGTAGGGCATCAGGTTGTTCGGGATGCCGCGCGGGTCCTCGCCGATGCGCCCGCTCTCGTGCGCGCCGACCGGGTTGAAGTAGCGCAGGCAGGCGGTCTGCCAGGACGGGTCGGCGGCGCCGAGGTCGCGCAGGATCTGCTCGCCGATCAGCTTGGTCTGGCCGTAGGGGTTGGTCGCGGTGAGCCGCGAGTCCTCGCGGATCGGCAGCGACTCGGGATCGCCGTAGACGGTGGCGCTGGAGCTGAAGACGAAGCGCGAACTGCCGTGGCGGCGCATCGCCCGGCAGACGGTCAGCAGGCCGCCGATGTTGTTGGCGTAGTACTCCAGCGGCTTGGCTGTCGACTCGCCGACCGCCTTGAAGGCCGCGAAGTGCACCGTGGCGTCGATGCGGTGGCGGCGGAAGAGGGTGTCCACCGCCTCGGCGTCGCAGACGTCGGCGCGCTCGAAGACTGGCGGCCTGCCGCCGATCTCGTGCAGCCGTTCGAGCACGACCGGCGAGCTGTTGGAGAAGTCGTCGACGCCGACGACGTCGAAGCCCGCGGCCTGCAGGGCCAGCCAGGTGTGCGAGGCGATGTAGCCGGTCGCACCGGTGAGGAGGATGGTTGCCATGGCTTATTGCAGCACGAGTTGCGCCGAGCAACCCAGCACCGTCGCATGGTAGGCGCTGCTCAGGCGCGCGTCGGAGTTGCTGCCGCGGCGCTCCCGGCTGGCGTCGCAGGCCAGCGTCAGGCCGCGCGTGGCCTGCCAGCGGGCGCCCAGGCCGACGTGGCTGCCGCTGTCGCGGCCCTCGGCCACGTCGATGGCCAGCGGCGAGCCGCGCAGCGTGCGCCGGAACAGCAGCACGCGGGCGTCGAGCGCGACCTTGCCGGTCAGCTCGTGCTGCACCTGCAGCCGCAGCGAGTCCGTCGTGCGGCTGAAGACCGAGGTCTGGACCTCGGAGTCCTGCCCCTCGTCGCGCGCCAGGCGCAGGTCCATGCGCGTGCGCCCGCCGGGATCCCACTTCCACACCAGCGCCCCCGACGTGGCGCTGAAGTCGCGATAGTCCAGCACTTCGTGGCGCGTGCGCGCCCGGCTCAGACGCAGATCCAGGCTGCTGCTGCCGCCCGGCGCCCAGCCGATGCTGAAGTCGACGGCGTCGCGGTCGCGGCGGTCCTCGGGGTCGGCCAGCAGGCCGGCGAACAGGTGCGGATACTCGCTGTGCGTGCGCCGCACGCCCAGGCCGAAGCTCGTGCTGCCGCCCGGGCGCCAGCGCAGGCCGGCCAGCGCGTGGCGCTGGCGGTACTCGCGGAAGGCCATCGAGTCGGCCGAGTAGTCGACGGCCTTGACGCCGGCACCGAGCTCGAAGGTCAGCGGCGTGACGCTGCCGAGCCGGGCGACGAAGTCGGCCTGGCGGGAGTTCTCGTAGTTCGCCTGCGAGAGCGCGTCGCCTTCGGCGGTGCGCACGTCCTGGCGCAGCGTGCGCGCCGCCTGGGTGCTCAGTTCGCCCGAGAGCCGGCCCGCGGTTTCCCAGTCCAGCCCCAGGTCCAGCGCGTAGGTGGTGCCGTCGAAGTCGTCGTTGTCGCGATAGCGCGTGGCGCTGACGGTGGCACTGCCGTGCAGCCGCTGGCGGCTGATCGGCTGGTCGATGCCGGCGACCAGCGAGGTGTTCGAGACGGTGTCGCTGCGGCTGCGGCCGTCGGGTGGCGCCTCGCCGTCGCGCGTGCGCAGCAGGTTCGAGTCGTGCGTCAGGCTCTGCGCGACGCCCAGGTAGTACGGGCTGGTCTCGGCGCCGGCCGCGCAGGCGGCGAAGGCGAACGCGAGCGGCAGCAGGCGGTGTGGGGCCATGGTCGTCTCCGGAAGGGTCGGCGGGCGGCTCAGTACGCGTTGCGGTCGAAGAACACCAGCTTCACGGTGCGCGCGATGATCTGCAGGTCCAGCCCCAGCGACCAGTTGCGCAGGTACTCGAGGTCGTACTCGACGCGGGCGCGCATCTTGTCGACGGTGTCGGTCTCGCCGCGGTGGCCGTTGACCTGTGCCCAGCCGGTGATGCCCGGCTTGACCTTGTGGCGCACCATGTAGGCCTTGATGATCTCGCGGTACTGCTCGTTGTGCGCCACCGCATGCGGGCGGGGGCCGACGATGCTCATGCGGCCCTGCAGCACGTTGACGAACTGCGGCAGCTCGTCCAGCGAGGTGCGGCGGATGAAGGCGCCGAAGCGCGTGATGCGCGGGTCGTCCTTGGTCGCCTGCTTGACGACCGGGCCGTTGTCCATCGAGCGCATCGAGCGGAACTTGTAGACCACGATCTCCTCGCCGGCCAGGCCGTTGCGGCGCTGGCGGAAGATCACCGGGCCTGGCGAGCTGAGCTTCACGCCCACGGCCAGCACCGCGAGGATCGGCGAGATCAGCACCAGGATGGCCGAGGCCAGCACGATGTCGCTGACGCGTTTGACCAGCATGTTGGCGCCGGTGAACGGCGTCTCGCAGATGCCGACCACCGGCACGCCGTTCATGTCCATCAGCCGGCCCTGGATGATGCTGATGCCGAACACGTCGGGCACGTAGAACAGCGAGGCCGTCGTGCCCTGCAGCTGTTCGAGCAGCGCGACGATGCGCGGCTGCGAGCCCAGCGGCAGCGTGATGTAGACCTCGTCGACGCGGTGCTCGCGCACGTAGGCGGCGACGTCGGCCAGCCCGCCCAGGCGCTGCGTGGCCGCGTCGGCGTCGATGCGCTCGTCGAAGCGGTCGTCGAAATAGCCCCGGAAGGACAGGCCGATGTCGCCCCGCGCCTGGAACGCGTGCGAGACCTTCACGCCCAGCGGCCCGGCGCCGACGACGATCGCATGGCGCCGGTTCTCGGGCAGCGCGGCGACGCGGCGCGTGAGCTTGCGCCCGCCGTAGAACGCCAGCCACTGCAGCGTCGGCGTCAGGACGGCCCACACCGCCAGGACCCCGGGGTCGAAGAACGACAGGCTGCGCGTCGCGAAGCCGCACAGGGCGAGGATCACCAGCAGGCTGGCCCACGACACGCTGATGTCCACCGCCGCGTTCAGCGGCCGGTCGCCGAAGCGGTTTCGCCCCGGGAAGGTGAGGGCGAACACGAGCAGGCACAGCGTCAGGTCCGCGCGCAGCACCGGCTCGTCGAACCAGGTGGCGGCTGCGAGATAGACCCCGACGGTGAGGGTCGGCTCCAGGAAGGCCGCGACCATCGAGGTCACGGACTGCGGAGCGCTGTAGAAGATGCGTTTGGTGCTTCGGTCTTCGAACATTCGTGGGCCGGAAGGCCTTGCCGTCGAAAAGGGGGCCAGGCGACGGGCACGAAGGCCCAGACCGGCATCTTTTACCCGGCCCGGCCGCCAATACGCGTCGCAAGCTGCAACGGCGCAAGATCGGTGCCGGGTGGCCGCTGCCTACAATGCGACGATGCTGCAAACCCTCAACAGCCTGCTCGCTCCGGCCGTGCTGGAACGGCTGACGCTGGTCATCAACCACGTGCTGTCCAGTGAATCGGTCGCCACCGATCGCCTCAAGCCGCACGCCGGCCGCACGCTCGAGCTGGCGGCCAGCGCCTGGCCGTCGCTGCTGCCGCCCCCGCCGGTGCTCGCCTTCCGCATCACGCCCGCCGGGTTGCTCGAATGGTGCGGCCTGGACCGCCCCGCCTCCTGCGACCTCGCGCTGCGTGTCGATGCCGCCAACCCGGCGCTGCTGCTGGCGCGTTCGCTCGGCGGCGAGCTGCCGCCGGTGGCCATCGACGGCGACGCCCAGCTCGCCGGTGACGTCAACTGGCTGATGCAGAACCTGCGCTGGGACGTCGCTGCCGACCTCGAGCGTTTCTTCGGCCCGGTCGTCGCGCAGCAGCTGCATCGCCTGGGGTCGGCGCTCGCGCACGCGCTGCGGACGGCGGTGCAGGGCCTGGGCCGCGCGCGTCCGCGTTCGCGCTGAACTTCCGTCTCCCGGATCCACGATGCGGCGTGTCGCCCGCCTGATCTTCATCGTCTTCACCGTCCTGCGTTTCGGCCTGGACGAGGTGGCGCTGTCGGCCTTCCGCCAGCCCTGGGTGCGCATGCTGGTGCGCCTGGTCACCGTCGGCCGCCGCCTGGACGAGCCCCGCGGCGTGCGCCTGCGCCGCGCCTTCGAGCGCCTGGGGCCGATCTTCGTGAAGTTCGGCCAGGTGCTGTCCACGCGCCGCGACCTGCTGCCGCTGGACATCGCCGACGAACTGGCCCGGCTGCAGGATCGCGTGCCGCCGTTCCCGCCGGCGGTCGCGCGCTCGCTGGTCGAACGGGCTTTCGGCCGTGGCATCGACGACATCTTCAGCCACTTCGAGACCGACCCGGTGGCCAGCGCGTCGATCGCGCAGGTGCACTTCGCGACGCTCAAGGACGGCCGCGAGGTCGCCGTCAAGGTGCTGCGCCCGGGCATGCTCGACGTCATCGACGACGACCTGACGCTGCTGCACACGCTGGCGCGCTGGGTCGAGCGAGCGTCGGCCGACGGCAAGCGGCTGCGCCCGCGCGAGGTCGTCGCCGAGTTCGACGTCTACCTGCACGACGAGCTGGACCTGGTGCGCGAGGCCAGCAACGCCGCCCAGCTGCGGCGCAACATGGACGGGCTGGAGCTGCTGCTGGTGCCCGAGATGATCTGGGACTACTGCACGTCCTCGGTCATCGTCATGGAGCGCATGTACGGCGTGCCGATCAGCCAGGTCGAACGCCTGCGCGAGGCCGGTGTCGACTTCAAGAAGCTGGCGCGCGACGGTGTCACGATCTTCTTCACCCAGGTCTTCCGCGACGGCTTCTTCCACGCCGACATGCACCCGGGCAACATCCAGGTGAGCCTGGCGAACGAGACCTTCGGCCGCTACATCGCGCTGGACTTCGGGATCATCGGCACGCTGACGGAGACCGACAAGGAGTACCTGGCTTACAACTTCTTGGCTTTCTTCCGCCGCGATTACAAACGCGTGGCCGAGTTGCATGTCGAGAGCGGCTGGGTGCCGGCCAACACGCGGGTCGACGCGCTCGAAGGCGCGATCCGCGCGGTCTGCGAGCCGCATTTCGACCGGCCGCTGAAGGACCTGTCGCTCGGCCAGGTGCTGATGCGGCTGTTCCAGGCCTCGCGCCGTTTCAACGTCGAGATCCAGCCGCAGCTCGTGCTGCTGCAGAAGACGCTGCTCAACATCGAGGGTCTGGGGCGCCAGCTCGATCCGGATCTGGACCTGTGGACCACCGCCAAGCCCTTCCTCGAACGCTGGATGAACGAGCAGATCGGCTGGCGCGGCCTGCTCGACCGGCTGCAGCAGGAGGCACCGCACTACGCGCAGCTCGTGCCGGAGCTGCCGCGCCTGGTGCATGCGGCGCTCAAACGGCCGCCCGATCCGGGGCCTTCTCCGGTGCTGCTGGCGCTGCTGTCCGAGCAGCGGCGCACCAACCGCCTGCTGCAGGCGGTGCTCTGGGCGCTGGTGGGCTTCGTCGTCGGGCTCGTCGTCACGCGCGTCATGCTGCACGCGGCCGGCGGCTGAAGCCGGGCCAGGCCCCGGTGCCGAGACGTTAGAATCAACGCTTTGCTTTTCAAATCAAGGGTTTAGCCATGCCGATCTATGCGTACCGCTGCGCTGCCTGCGGGCACGCCCGGGACGTGCTGCAGAAGATCTCCGATCCTCTGCTGACGGTCTGCCCGGCGTGCGGCGCCGAGGCCTTCCAGAAACAGGTCACGGCCGCGGGTTTCCAGTTGAAGGGCTCGGGCTGGTACGTCACCGACTTCCGCGGTGGCGATGCCGGCAAGACCGCCGCCACCAAGACCGAGAGCGCGCCGGCCGAAGCCGCGGCCAAGCCGGCCGACAAGCCGGCCGAGGCAGCGGCCGCCGCGCCGGCGCCCGCGCCCACCCCCACGCCGACGGCGGGCAGCTGAAGGCGCGCGAAAGCCACCCGTGAAAAAGTATCTCGTCGCCGGCCTGCTGGTCTGGCTGCCGCTGACGGTCACGATCTGGGTCCTCTCGTGGCTGCTGGGCGCGCTCGACGGCGTCTTCGTCAGCCTGCTTTCGGCGACGCAGGTCGTGCTGCCGCAGTCCACGCACCAGACCGTCGAGTTCCTGCGCGGCGTGCCCGGGCTGGGCGTGGCGGTGGTGCTGCTGGTGCTGCTGCTGTCGGGCGTGTTCGCGGCCAACTTCGTCGGCCAGTGGTGGCTGCGCCAGTGGGACGCGCTGATGGCGCGCATCCCGATCGTCAAGTCGATCTACAGCTCGGTCAAGCAGGTCTCGGACACGCTGTTCTCGTCCAGCGGCAACGCCTTTCGCGAGGCGGTGCTGGTGCAGTACCCGCGCCAGGGCTCGTGGACCATCGCCTTCGTCACCGGCAAGCCCGGCGGCGAGGTCGCCGGCCACCTGCCGGGCGACTTCGTCAGCGTCTACGTGCCGACGACCCCCAACCCGACCTCGGGCTTCTTCCTGATGATGCCGCGTGCCGACGTGCACGAGCTGAAGATGAGCGTCGACGAGGCGCTGAAGTACGTGATCTCGATGGGCGTCGTCGCCCCGCCCGGCACCGAGCCGCCCGCGCTGCGAAATTGACGGGGCCGGCCACCGCGGCACGCGGCCGGTCCTGAGGGCTCCCGTTGCGGCCCCGCCCCCGACGCCACCTGATTCCCCGAAGAATTCCCCGAATACCTGGAGTGTCCCGATGAGAACGACCTATTGCGGCCTGGTCAGCGAAACGCTGATGGACCAGACCGTCACGCTGATGGGCTGGGCCCACCGCCGCCGCGACCACGGCGGCGTGATCTTCATCGACCTGCGCGACCGCGAAGGCCTGGTGCAGATCGTCTGCGATCCCGACCGCCCCGAGATGTTCGCGGCCGCCGAGGGCGTGCGCAACGAGTTCTGCCTGAAGATCGTCGGCAAGGTGCGCGCGCGTCCGGCCGGCACCGAGAACACCAACCTCACCAGCGGCAAGATCGAGGTCCTGGCCTACGAGCTGGAAGTGCTGAACCCCAGCGTCACGCCGCCGTTCCAGCTCGACGACGACAACCTGTCGGAGACCGTGCGCCTGACGCACCGCGTGCTGGACCTGCGCCGCCCGACGATGCAGAAGAACCTGATGCTGCGCTACCGCGTCGCGATGGAGGTGCGCAAGTACCTCGACGAGCAGGGCTTCGTCGACATCGAGACGCCGATGCTGACCAAGAGCACGCCCGAAGGCGCGCGCGACTACCTTGTGCCCAGCCGCGTGCACGACGGCATGTTCTTCGCGCTGCCGCAGTCGCCCCAGCTCTTCAAGCAGTTGCTGATGGTCGCGGGCTTCGACCGCTACTACCAGATCACCAAGTGCTTCCGCGACGAGGACCTGCGCGCCGACCGCCAGCCCGAGTTCACGCAGATCGACATCGAGACCTCGTTCCTGGATGAGGCCGAGATCCGCGCGATCACCGAAGGCATGGTGCGCACCGTGTTCCGCAAGGCGCTGGGCATCGAGCTGCCGGTCTACGGCGAGCTGACCTACGCCGAGGCGATGCACCGCTACGGCTCGGACAAGCCCGACCTGCGCGTCAAGCTCGAGTTCACCGAGCTCACCGACGTGATGAAGACCGTCGACTTCAAGGTCTTCGCCGGCCCGGCGACGATGAAGGGCGGCCGCGTCGCGGCGCTGCGCATTCCCGGTGGCGGCGAGATGAGCCGCAGCGAGATCGACGCCTACACCGAGTTCGTCAAGATCTACGGTGCCAAGGGTCTCGCGTGGATCAAGGTCAACGACGCCGGCAAGGGCCGCGACGGCCTGCAGAGCCCGGTCGTCAAGAACCTGCACGACGCCGCGATCGCCGAGATCCTGGCGCGCACCGGCGCCTGCAACGGCGACCTGATCTTCTTCGGCGCCGACAAGGCCAAGGTCGTCAACGACGCCCTGGGCGCGCTGCGCGTGAAGATCGGCCACAGCGAGTTCGGCCGCAACCACGGCCTGTTCGAGGACAAGTGGGCGCCGCTGTGGGTCGTCGACTTCCCGATGTTCGAGCACGACGAGGACGCCGGCCGCTGGAACGCCGTGCACCACCCGTTCACCGCGCCCAAGGACGGCCACGAGGACCTGATGGACACCGACCCCGGTGCCTGCATCGCCAAGGCCTACGACATGGTGCTCAACGGCTGGGAACTCGGCGGCGGCTCGGTGCGTATCCACCGCGCCGAGGTGCAGAGCAAGGTCTTCAAGGCGCTGAACATCAGCGCCGAGGACGCCAAGGTGAAGTTCGGCTTCCTGCTCGACGCGCTGCAGTACGGCGCGCCGCCGCACGGCGGCCTGGCCTTCGGCCTGGACCGCCTGGTCACGCTGATGACCAAGGCCGAGTCGATCCGCGATGTCATCGCTTTCCCGAAGACCCAGCGCGCCCAGTGCCTGCTGACCGGCGCGCCGAGCAACGTCGACGAAGCCCAGCTGCGCGAGCTGCACATCCGTCTGCGCAACCCGGCGCAGGCCTGAGGCCTCGCGTCTCCAGCGAAAAGGCGGCCCTCGGGCCGCCTTTTTTCATGCTGGCGCCCTTCAGCGCGTGCCGTCGCAGCGCACGCAGACCTTCAGCCCCTCGGGCAGCCGGATGCGGATGAACTCGGTGTCGTCCGAGGCCAGCGTACGGCCGCCGCCGTAGGGGAAGTTGTTGTCGTTGATGACCAGCAGCGTGCGCGCGTCCAGCGGCAGCACGTCCTCGATCGTCGTGTACGGCAGCGAGAAGGTCGTGCTGCCGTCGCGGTTCAGGTCGTCGGGGTCGGCGATGGCCATCAGGTCGACGAGCTCGGTCTTCTTCACCGTGCCGCCGGCCTCGACGCCCTCGATGTCGATCAGGTAGAGCTTCTTGAACGGCGTGCCGCTGGTGGCGGTCGAGCCGTTGCGTTCGATGACGATGAAGCGGTGATCGTCGACCGCGGTCATGTCGCCGATCGCGGTGCCTTGCGCGTCCAGCGGATAGACGTAACGCACGCCGGTCCAGCGGCGGCTGGCGAGGTCGAACTCGTTGATGCGCAGCGTCTTGTCGGCGTCGCCCGTGACCGTCTTCTCCAGCAGCGCGTAGAGCTTCTTGCCGTCGTGCGACAGCGCCATGCCCTCGAAGCCGCCGGAGCCGCCGAGGTTGGCCGTCGCCTGGCCGGCCAGCACCTCGGGGTTCTGCGGCGAATAGACGCCCGGCAGCGGGATCGGCGCGCCCAGCAAGCGGCCGCGGGCGTCGGTCTCGAGCAAAAACGGCCCGAACTCGTCGCCGAACCAGTAGTGCCCGTCGGCCGTGCGGCGCACGGACTCGATGTCGAAGTCGGCGCCGGTCAGCAGCCGGCCGGCGCGGATGGCGGGGTCGACCGCCGGGTTGGTGTCGACGCCGTAGTAGTGCTCCAGGTCGGCCTGGATCGTCCAGCCGACCTTGTTGTCGGGGTCGCGCAGCGTGATGCGGGTCGTGGCGTCGAAGGCCTTGACCGGACGGCCGCTCCACCAGTCGGCCGGGTGCACGATGCCGCGACCGCCGCGCGCGGTGCGCCATTCGGGGCGCACCGTGTAGACGCGCAGCAGCGTGTCGGCCGAGTTGGTCTGCGCGCCGAAGCCGTTGTCGGTCATGACGCGCAAGCTGCCGGCCGCCGGCCCCGGCAGCACCGCCGAGAAGCCCTGCACCGGCTGGCCGGCGAAGGGCGGCAGGTTGGTGCCGTAGGGGTTGGGCGAGGCGAACTGGCCCGAGACCGGGCCGTCGGCGAAGGTGGCGGCGGGCAGCAGGGCCCAGCCGGTCAGCGTCTGCGCCTGGGTGGCGGGGGCGAAGGCGGCGGCCAGCGTGGTGATCGCGGCGGCCAGCAGGGTCTGGTTCATCGGTCCTCCTGGTGGGGCGTCCGCCGGAGGGCGGCTCGCGGCGCGATGCTGGTGGCCTGCCGTGACGCGCCGGTGTCGCCGCCGTGAAGCCCTCCGGCCGAGCCGCCGGCACCCGCGGGAGCGCTGGCTATACTGCTTCGCCCCCGGCGGCGCGCCGCCGTCCGGCGCGGCCCGAGGACGCCCGCAGATGACCACCCCCCCAGACCCCGCCGTGCACGACCACGAGGCCGGCCCGCGCGACGCCGCGACGCAGGACAGCACGCGCACCGACGACACCCGCATCGCTGCCGTGCGCGCGCTGGTCTCGCCGGCCGTGCTGCTCGACGAGCTGCCGGCCACCGACGCCGTGCAGACCGTCGTCGATGCCGCCCGCCGCGCGATCGGCGACGTGCTGCACGGCCGCGACGACCGCCTCGTCGCGGTCGTCGGCCCGTGTTCGATCCACGACTACGAGGCCGCGATGGAGTACGCGCGCCGTCTCGTGCCGCTTGCCGACGAGCTGGCCGGCGAGATCGTGATGGTGATGCGCGTCTACTTCGAGAAGCCGCGCACCACGGTGGGCTGGAAGGGTTTCGTCAACGACCCGCGCCTGGACGGCAGCTTCCGCATCAACGAAGGTCTGCGCCGCGCGCGCGAGCTGCTGCTGGACGTCAGCGCGCTGGGCCTGCCGGCGGCCACCGAGTTCCTGGACCTGCTGTCGCCGCAGTACCTGGCCGACCTGATCGCCTGGGGCGCCATCGGCGCACGCACCACCGAGAGCCAGAGCCACCGCCAGCTCGCCAGCGGGCTGTCCTGCCCGGTGGGCTTCAAGAACGGCACCGACGGCGGCGTGCAGGTCGCGGCCGACGCGCTGATGGCCGCCAGCGCGCCGCACAGCTTCATGGGCATGACCAAGATGGGCGTGGCGGCGATCTTCGAGACCCGCGGCAACCCCGACGGCCACGTCATCCTGCGCGGCGGCAAGGTGCCCAACTTCGACGCCGACGCCGTGCAGGCCGCCTGCGCCGTGCTGCGCCGCGCCGGGCTGCGCGAGCAGGTGATGGTCGACTGCTCGCACGCCAACTCGGCCAAGCAGCCGCGCCGGCAGATCGAGGTCGCCGCCGACGTCGGCCGCCAGATCGTCGGCGGCGACCACCGCATCGTCGGCGTGATGGTCGAGAGCCATCTGCACGAAGGCCGCCAGGACCAGGCGCCGGGCAGCCCGCTGGCCCACGGCGTGTCGATCACCGACGCCTGCCTGGGCTGGGACGACACCGTGCCGCTGCTGCGCGGCCTCGCCGAGGCCGTGCGCGCGCGTCGCGCACGATGACGCGGCCGCCCAAGATCCCGGTGTCGGTGCTGGTGGTCATCCACCGGCTCGACGGCCAGGTGCTGCTGATCGAGCGCGCCCAGCCGGCCGGGTTCTGGCAGAGCGTCACCGGCTCGATCGACTTCGAGGGCGAGCCGCTGGCGGCCGCGGCGCGGCGCGAGGTCGCCGAGGAGACCGGCATCACCGGCGGCGAGCTGGTCGACTGGCAGCTGTCCAACGTCTACGAGATCTACCCGGTGTGGCGCCACCGCTATGCGCCGGGCGTGACGCACAACACCGAGCACGTCTTCGGCCTCACCGTGCCGGCGGGCACGCCGGTGGCCCTGAACCCGCGCGAGCACCGCGCCGCGTGCTGGCTGCCGTGGCGCGAAGCCGCCGACCGCTGCTTCTCGCCCAGCAACGCCGAAGCCATACTCCAACTGCCCCGTTTCGTGACTCTCGCGTGAACCGGCTGAACCCGCTGCAGTCGACGCTGATGCCTCCGGCCACCGGGCTGGAGGCCTTGCGCGTGGCGACCTACAACATCCACAAGGGCGTGCGCGGCGTCGGCCGCGGCAAGCGTCTGGAGATCCACAACCTGGGGCTGGCGGTCGAGTCCTTCGACGCCGACATGGTCTTCCTGCAGGAAGTGCGGCTGTTCAACACGCGTGAATCGCGTCACTTCCAGCGCACCTGGTTCGGCTGGCCGGAGCAGGGCCAGGCCGACTTCCTCGCCCCCGAGGGCTACGACGTCGCCTACCGCACCAACGCCGTCACGCGCCACGGCGAACACGGCAACGCGCTGCTGTCGCGCTGGCCGATCGGCGACATCGGCCACCACGACGTCAGCGACCACCGTTTCGAGCAGCGTGGCCTGCTGCACGTGCCGGTGCAGTGGCAGGGCGTGACGGTGCATGCCGTCGTCGCCCACCTGGGCCTCGTGCACGCCAGCCGGCTGCGCCAGGTCGCGCGGCTGGCCGAGTTCATCGACGCGGCCGTGCCGCCGGGCGAGATGCTGATCGTCGCCGGCGACTTCAACGACTGGAACGAACGCCTGGACTCGCCGATGGCCACCATCGGCCTGGAGCGTGCGGTCGCGCCCCGGTCCACGCGCCAGCAGCGCCTGACCTTCCCGTCGCTGGCGCCGGTGTTCGCGCTCGACCGCTTCTACCTGCGCGGCCTGCGCTGCGTCTCGACGATGGTGCCGCGCGGCATGGCCTGGGCGCGCATGTCCGACCACCTGCCGCTGGTCGCGGAACTGGAGCCGGCCTGATGCCGGTGCCGCTGGACGATCCCTCGGCCTGGGCCTGGTCGGGGGTGCCCCGGCCACGCTTCGTCGGCGGCAACGACGTGCGCCTGCTGCAGGGCGGGGACGAACTCTTTCCGCACATGGTCGCGGCGATCGACGCCGCGCGCGAGGAAGTCTGGCTGGCGACCTACATCTTCCATTGCGACGCGGCCGCGCGCGAGGTCGCTGCCGCGCTGTCGGCGGCCGCCGGCCGGGGGGTCGAGGTGCATGTCGTCGTCGACGGCTTCGGCTCGCTGCAGACCATGGCGACGCTGCGCGAGTGGCTGCTGCCCGGCGGCGTGCGGCTGGAGGTCTTCCGTCCGCTGGACCGCTGGTGGGCCTGGCTGCAGCCGGGGCAGCTGCGTCGCCTGCACCAGAAGCTGTGCGTCGTCGACGCCGAGGTCGCCTACGTCGGCGGCATCAACGTGATCGACGACCGCCACGACCTGCACCACGGCTGGGGCGACGCGCCGCGGCTGGACTACGCCGTCGAGCTGCGCGGCCCGATCGCCCGGCAGGTGCGCGACACCGCGCGTGCGATGTGGGCCCGTGCCCACCTCGGCCACTTCTGGGGCGAGGAGCTGCGTGCGCTGGCGCGCAGCGCGGCGCCGGTCGAGCAGACGGTGCAGCTGCTGCGCCAGCTGCGTGCGCGGCCGCAGCCGGTGAGCGGCGACGACGGCGGCGAGCCGGTGCGTGCGGCCTTCGTCGTGCGCGACAACCTGCGCCAGCGCCGCGCCATCGAACGCAGCTATGTCGAGGCGATCCGCGGCGCGCGCGAGCGCGTGGACATCGCGGTGCCCTACTTCTACCCCGGCCAGACCTTCCGCCGCGCGCTGCGCCGCGCCGCCGCGCGCGGCGTGCGTGTGCGCCTGCTGCTGCAGGGCAAGATCGACTACCGCATCGCCGCGCTGGCCGCACGTGCGCTCTACGACGAGCTGCGCGCCCACGGCGTGCGCATCTACGAGTACACGCCGGCCTTCCTGCACGCCAAGGTGGCCGTCGTCGACGACGACTGGGCGACGGTGGGCAGCTCCAACATCGACCCGCTGTCGCTGCTCCTGAACCTGGAGGCCAATGTCGTCGTGCGCGACCCGCTGTTCGCGCGTGCGCTGGCCGACCGGCTGGACACCGCCATCGACGCTTCGCACGAGGTCGTGAGCCAGCCCGCCGGGCGCGGCTGGCGCGCCTGGCTGCACCGCGGGTTCGTCGCCTGGTGCGCCGGCGTCTACCTGCGGCTGGCCGGCATCGGCGGGCGCTACTGAAGGCGTCGCCGCAGCGACACGGGCGCCCCGGCGCCAGCGCCTGCCTCAATGGAAGCACGCGGCGAAGTGTTTAGCATCGCCCGCACCCCACAGGAGGACTCTGCGATGACCCGATTCCCGTCCGTCCGTCTCGCCGTCGCCGCCGCCGCGCTGCTCGCCTTCGGCGCCTCGGCCCAGGCCAAGACCCTGGTCTACTGCTCCGAAGGTTCGCCCGAGAACTTCACCCCGGCGCTCAACACCACCGGCACCAGCTTCGACGCCGCGCGCCCGGTCTACGACCGGCTGACGCACTTCGTGCGCGGCAGCACCGAGGTCGAGCCCGGCCTGGCCGAGAGCTGGACGGTGTCGCCCGACGCCAAGGTCTTCACCTTCAAGCTGCGCAAGGGCGTCAAGTTCCACGCCGGCGTCAACGGCTTCACGCCGACACGCGAGTTCAACGCCGACGACGTGCTGTTCTCGTTCGAGCGCCAGTGGAAGGCCGATCACCCCTACGCCAAGGTCTCGGGCGGCAAGTACGACTACTTCGCCGACATGGGCCTGGCACAGGACCTCCAGGCGCTGGAGAAGCTCGATTCGCACACGGTGCGCATGACGCTCAAGCGCCCGAACGTCACGATGCTGGCCAACCTGGCGATGGACTTCGCTGCGGTCCACTCGGCCGAGTACGCCGACTTCCTCGCCCGGTCCAACCGCAAGGAGCAGTTCGACCAGGTGCCGGTGGGCACCGGGCCGTTCAGCTTCGTCGCATACCAGAAGGACGCGGTGATCCGCTACAAGGCGAATCCGGCCTACTGGGGTGCCGAGAAGGCGAGGGTCGACAGCCTGGTGTTCGCGATCACGCCCGACCCGACGGCGCGCTACAGCAAGCTCAAGGCCGGCGAATGCCATTTCGTCATCGCGCCGCGGCCGGCCGACCTGCCCGAGATGCAGAAGGACCCGAAGCTGCAGGTCATCAGCAAGCCGGGCCTGAACATCGCCTACTGGGCCTTCAACCACCAGAAGCCGCCGTTCGACAAGAAGGACGTGCGCCTGGCCTTCAACATGGCGATCGACAAGGCGGCGATCATCCGCGACGTCTACCTCGGCGCCGGCCAGCCGGCCAAGAACCTGATCCCGCCGACGCTCTGGGCCTACGACGACAAGATCAAGCCGATCGCCTACGACCCGGCCAAGGCCCGCGAACTGCTGGCCAAGGCGGGCGTGAAGACGCCGCTGGAGATCGACCTCTGGTACATGCCGGTGCAGCGGCCTTACAACCCGAACTCCAAGCGCATCGCCGAGATGATGCAGGCCGACCTGGCCAAGATCGGCGTCAACGCCAAGCTCGTCACCTTCGAGTGGGGCGAGTACCGCAAGCGCATGCAGCAGGGCGAGCACATGACCGGCATGCTGGGCTGGACCGGCGACAACGGCGACCCCGACAACTTCTTCTTCCTGCACGGCTGCGACGCCGCGCGCGCCGGCGGCCAGAACCTCAGCAAGTGGTGCAACAAGGACTTCGACGACCGCCTGGAGAAGGCGCGCACGATGGCCGACCAGAAGGCGCGCCTGAAGCTCTACCAGGAGATGCAGGCCATCGAGGCCGCCGAGGTGCCCGACATGAAGATCGCGCACTCGGTGGTCTACGAGGTGATGCGCAAGGAGGTCACGGGCTTCAAGCAGAGCCCGTTCGGCTCGCACGAGTTCACCGGCGTCGGTTTGAAGTGATGTCCCACTGAGCCTTGCCGGCCCCCTCTCCCGCTGGCGCGGGAGAGGGGGAAAGGCCCCCGCAGTCCCCCATGTTCCGCTTCCTCCTGCGCCGCCTGGCGCTGACGCTGCCGACCTTCGTCGCGCTGATGTTCGTGACCTTCGTCGCGATCCGCCTGGTGCCGGGCGATCCGGTCGAGGTGCGGGTCGGCGAGCGCGGCATCAGCCCCGAGCGGCTGGCGATGTTCCGCCACGAGCTGGGCCTGGACCAGCCGGTCTGGAAGCAGTTCCTCGACTACTGCGGCCAGCTGCTGCAGGGCGACTTCGGCACCTCGCTGGCGACCAACCAGAAGGTGCTGACCGAGTTCGCGGCGCTGTTCCCGGCGACGCTGGAACTGGCCGCCGCCGGCATGCTGCTGGCGGTGCTGCTGGGCATCCCGGCCGGCACCATCGCCGCGGCGCGCCGCGGCAGCGTCTACGACCAGGTGCTGATGGGCCTGTCGGTGACCGGCTACTCGATGCCGATCTTCTGGTGGGGCCTGCTGCTGATCATGTTCGTCGCCGAGCGCTGGGGGCTGACCCCGGTGTCCGGCCGCATCGACCTGATCCAGTTCTACTTCGAGCCGGTGACCGGCTTCATGGTCATCGACGCCTGGCTCTCGGGCCAGGCGGGCGCGGTGAAGGACGCGCTGCACCACCTGGTGCTGCCGGCCATCGTGCTCGGCACCATCCCGCTGGCGGTCATCGCGCGCATGACACGCTCGGCGATGCTGGAGGTGCTGGGCGAGGACTACGTGCGCACCGCACGCGCCAAGGGCCTGCCGCCGTGGCGTGTCGTCGGCCTGCACGCCTTGCGCAACGCGATGATCCCGGTGGTGACCATCGTCGGCCTGCAGGTCGGCACGCTGATGGCCGGCGCGGTGCTGACCGAGACGATCTTCTCCTGGCCGGGGGTCGGCAAGTGGCTGATCGAGTCGATCTCGCGCCGCGACTACCCGGCGCTGCAGGGCGGCGTGATGCTGATCTCGGCGGTCGTCATCGGCGTCAACCTGCTCGTCGACCTGGCCTACGGGCTGCTGAACCCGAGGATCCGGCATGGCTGAGGCTGCCGTCGCTGCCGCTCCAGTCGGCGAGCTGTCGCCGCTGCGCGCCTTCTGGGCCGCGTTCCGCGAGAACCGCGGCGCGGTGGCGGGCCTGGTCGTCGTCGCCTTCGTCGTGCTGCTGGCGCTGGGTGCGGACTTCATCGCGCCGTACTCGCCGACCGAGCAGTTCCGCGAGGCGGTGCGGATGCCGCCGATGTGGGCCGACGGCGGCAGCGCGCAGTTCGTGCTGGGCACCGACAGCCTGGGCCGCGACATGCTCAGCCGCCTGATCCACGGCGCGCGCGTGTCGCTGTTCATCGGCATCGCGGTGATGGGCGTGTCCTTCGTGCTCGGCGTGCTGCTGGGCCTGGCCTGCGTGTCCTTCAAGGGGCCGCTGGGGCTGGCGGTGGACACCGCGGTGACGCGGCTGATGGACCTGATCATGGCCGTGCCCAGCCTGGTGCTGGCGATCCTGGTCGTCGCGGTGCTCGGGCCCAACCTGGTCAACACCATCGTCGCGGTGACCATCGTCTACCTGCCGCGCTACGTGCGCCTGGTGCGCGCCTCGGCGCTGGCCGAGCTCGGCAAGGACTACGTCGTCGCCGCGCGCGTGGCCGGTGTCGGCCCGGTGCGGCTGATGTTCCGCACGGTGCTGCCCAACTGCCTGTCGCCGCTGATCGTGCAGGCGGCACTCGGCGTCAGCGACGCCATCCTCGAAGCCGCCGCGCTGGGCTTCCTCGGCCTGGGCGCGCAGCCGCCGACCGCCGAGTGGGGCACGATGCTCGCCGACGCGCGCGAGTTCATCCGCTCCGACCCCTGGATGGTCACGCTGCCCGGTCTGGCGATCCTCGTCACCGTGGTCTCGATCAACCTGATGGGCGACGGGCTGCGCGACGCGCTCGATCCGAAGATGAGGCGGTCGTGAACGGCGGCGCTCTTTTCGTGGAACACGTGCGCCGGCATCCAGCGTTGGCGCGCCGGGCGGCGTTCCACTGTCGTGTGCAGGCGGAGCGGGCGGCAGCCGCCGGGGGTGACTGGAGGCGGCGAGCAGCGCAGGCTTCGCGGTCGGCGCGCGTCAGCGCGCATCGTGATCTGACTCGCGGCCGACTGTTTGAGCGGAGCTCACGCAGTGAGCGCAGCGAGTTGGGCCGCGCGACCGCGAAGCCGAGCAGCGCAGCGCAGTCGGCCCGCAGGGCCGACCGCCGAGGCGGAACCCCCGGCGGCTGCCGCCCGCTCCGCCCGCCGCAAGGCTCGCGAACGCTGCCGAACCAAATCTCATGAGCCTCCTCGACATCCGCAACCTGCGCGTGCGCTTCGCCACGCGCCACGGCGCCTTCACCGCCGTCGACGGCATCGACCTCGTCGTCGAGCGCGACGAGGTGCTGGCCGTGGTCGGCGAGTCGGGCTCGGGCAAGTCGGTGGCGATGCTGGCCGTGATGGGCCTGCTGCCGTGGACGGCCACCGTCACCGCCGACCGCATGGCCTTCGACGGCCAGGATCTGCGCACGCTCGGCGCCAGGCAGCGCCGCGCACTCGTCGGCCGCGACGTGGCGATGGTGTTCCAGGAGCCGATGTCCTCGCTGAACCCGTGTTTCACGGTCGGCTGGCAGGTCGGCGAGGCGCTGGCCACGCACCTCGGGCTGGACCGCGCGGCGCGCAAGCGGCGCGTCGTCGAGCTGCTCGAGCAGGTCGGCATCCCCGACGCCGCGCGCCGCGCCACGGCCTTTCCGCACCAGCTGTCGGGCGGCATGTGCCAGCGCGTGATGATCGCGATGGCGCTGGCCTGCCAGCCGCGGCTGCTGATCGCCGACGAGCCGACGACCGCGCTGGACGTGACGATCCAGGCGCAGATCCTGGACCTGCTGCTGGCGCTGCAGCGCGACACCGGCATGGCGCTGGTGCTGATCACGCACGACCTGGGCGTCGTCGCCGAGACCGCGGACCGCGTCGTCGTGCAGTACGCCGGGCGCCAGGTCGAGGCCGCGCCGGTCGACGCGCTGTTCGCCGATCCGCACCACCCCTACACCGCGGCGCTGCTGGCGGCACTGCCCGAGCGCGCCGCCGCCGGCCAGCGCCTGGCGGCGATCCCCGGCCTCGTGCCGGGCCAGTTCGACCGCCCCGAGGGCTGCCTGTTCGCGCCGCGCTGCCCGCACGTGCAGCCGCGCTGCGCGACGCCACCGGGCCCTGCGCCCGCCGAACTGGGCCGCGCGCTGTGCCACTTTCCGCTGATCCGGGGAGTGCCGACGTGAGCGCCGTGCTGGTCGCCGAGGACCTGCAGCGCCGCTACGAGGTGCGCCGCGGGCTGTTCGCCAAGCCGGGCGTCGTGCACGCGCTGGCCGGCGTCTCGTTCGCCGTCGAGGCCGGGCGCACGCTGGCCGTGGTCGGCGAGTCCGGCTGCGGCAAGAGCACCCTGGCGCGGGTGCTGACGATGATCGAGCCGCCCTCGGGCGGCCGGCTGCTGGTCGACGGCCAGGACGTCGCCGGCGCCGACGCCGAGCGCCGCCGGGCGCTGCGCCGCGCGGTGCAGATCGTCTTCCAGAACCCCTACGGCTCGCTGAACCCGCGCCAGACGGTGGGCGCCGCGCTGACCGAGCCGCTCGAGGTGCAGGGCGAGGGCGACGCCGCGTCGCGCGAGGCGGCAGCGCGCGAGATGCTTCGCCGCGTCGGCCTGCGCGACGAGCACTACGGCCGCTGGCCGCACATGTTCAGCGGCGGCCAGCGCCAGCGCATCGCGATCGCGCGCGCGCTGATGCTGCGCCCGCGGGTGCTGGTGCTCGACGAGCCGGTCTCGGCGCTCGACGTCTCGGTGCGCGCGCAGGTGCTCAACCTGCTGGCCGACCTGCAGGCCGAGCTCGGCGTGGCCTACGTCTTCATCTCGCACGACCTGGGCGTGGTGCGCCACATGGCCGACGAGGTGATGGTGATGTACCTGGGCCGCGCGGTGGAGCAGGGCGCACGCGAGGCACTGTTCGACGCGCCGCAGCACCCCTACACGCAGGCCCTGCTGTCGGCCACGCCGACCATCGACCCGGCGGCACGCCGCCAGCGCATCGTGCTGGCCGGCGAGCTGCCGTCGCCGCTGTCGCCGCCGGCCGGCTGCGCCTTCCACGCGCGCTGCCCGATCGCCGAGCCGCGCTGCGCCGCCGAACGCCCGGCGCTGGCCGAGGTGGCGGCGCGGCGCGTGGCCTGCTGGGTGCGCGAGGAAGGGCGCTGACTCAGCGGACGGGCGGCGGGCCGAAGCGGTTGGCCCCGGCGGTGCCGCGCACGAAGCCGTTGTCCAGCAGCATCCAGATCTGGCCGATCACCGGGATCAGGCCGACGGCCACCCACCATCCCGAGCGGTTGCGGTCGCGCCAGCGTTTGGCCGACACGGCGATGCCGGGCCAGACCAGCAGCATGTTGAGCAGCGCGTCGCGGTGTTCGGCCTCGATGCGTGCGATGTCCAGCAGCGCGCGCCCCAGCAGCCCCAGGCCGCCGAGCGCGACGACGCCGTACAGCCAGAAGGTGCGGCGCGAGACGCGCCCGCGCGGGTCCAGCATCACGCGCAGCGGGTTGGCGCTATCGTCGTCGTCCAGCAGACGGAGTTCTCGGGGGCCGCTCATGAGTCGATTGTCGTCGGGCCGGACCAAGGCCGGCGCCGCAACGAGGCGGGCGCACGACACTGCGGCCGCCGCAGCGCCGCGCCGATGACCGAGGACCTGCTCGTCCAGCGCCCCGAAGGCCTGTACTGCCCGGCCGGCGACTTCCACGTCGACCCGTGGCGGCCGGTGGCGCGCGCGGTCATCACCCACGCTCACGCCGACCACGCGCGCCGCGGCCACGGCGCCTACCTGGCGCAGGCCGACGGCGCCGGCGTGCTGCGTGCGCGCCTGGGCGACATCGCGCTGCAGACCCTGGGCTGGGGCGAAGCCGTCGACATCGGCGGCGTGCGCGTCAGCCTGCACCCGGCCGGCCACGTGCTCGGTTCGGCCCAGGTGCGGCTGGAGCACCGCGGCCAGGTCTGGGTGGCCTCGGGCGACTACTTCGCCAGCGCCCACGCCGACGAACGCAACCCGACCTGCCCGCCGTTCGAGCCGCAGCGCTGCCACTGCTTCATCACCGAGAGCACCTTCGGCCTGCCGATCTACCGCTGGCGGCGCCAGGCCGAGGTCTTCGCCGAGATCGACGCCTGGTGGCGCGCCAACGCCGAAGCCGGGCGCGCCAGCCTGCTGCTGGGCTACAGCTTTGGCAAGGCGCAGCGCCTGCTGGCCGGGGTCGATCCGACGATCGGCCCCATCGTCACCCACGGCGCCGTCGAGTCGGTCAACGAGGCCTACCGTGCCGCCGGCGTCCCGCTGCCGGCCACGCAGGCCATCGACGCACTCGACAAGGCGGCACTGTCGCGGGCGCTGGTCGTCGCGCCGCCGGCGGTGCACGGCAGCGCCTGGGCGCGCCGGCTGGGCGACTGCGCCGACGCCTTCGCCAGCGGCTGGATGCAGCTGCGCGGCGCGCGCCGGCGCCAGGGCGTGGACCGCGGTTTCGTGCTCAGCGACCACGCCGACTGGCCCGGGCTGCAGCGTGCCATCGTCGCCACCGGCGCCGAACGTGTGCTCGTCACGCACGGCTACGAGGCGGTGATGGTGCGCTGGCTCTGCGAGCAGGGGCTGGACGCCGACAGCCTGCGCACCGAATACGGCGGCGACGAAGCTGACGCTTCGTCATGACCTCCATACAGCTCCCCCGAGCCCCCTCCGGGAGGGTGCTCCAGCTCGTTCGACGGCACCCTCCAGCCTCCCTCCGCGAGGGAGGCTCCAGCCAGTCCGACGAGGGGCGCTGCGGTTCGGCCTGCGCCTTGGCGCTCGCGGCTGAACGGCCGATCTAGAGCGTCAGCACGATGCGGCGCGTGCCCGGCTCGGGCTGCTCGACGTCGTAGTCGAAGCCCAGCCGCCCGGCCAGGTCCAGCATGCGGCGGTTCTCGCTGAGCACGGTGGCCACCAGGCGCTGCGTGCCACGCGCCTTCAGGTAGGCGATCAGCTTGCGCATCAGGCGCTCGCCCAGCCTCCCGCCCTTGATGTCCGAACGCACGACGATGCCGAACTCGGCCTCGACGTTGTCCGGGTCGCAGAGCGCACGCACCACGCCCAGCGTCTCCTCGCCCGGGCCGTCGGCCTTGGGCGCGGTGGCGACGAAGGCCATCTCGCGTTCGTAGTCGATCTGCGTCAGGCGGGCGAGTTCGCTGTGTTCGATGCTGCGCCGGCTGTAGAAGACGCGCATGCGCACGTCGTTGGGGTCCAGCCTGGAAAGGAACTCCAGGTGCTGCGCTTCGTCCTCGGGCCGGATCGGGCGCAGCGTCAGCTGCCGGTCCTGCCAGGCGACGGTCTCGCTGAGGTCGGCCGGGTAGGGCCGGATCGCGAAGCGCCGGCTGCCGCCGGGGCCGCGCGCGTCGACGCGGATGCGGGCGTCCAGCGCCAGCACGCCGTGCGCGTCGGCGACGAGCGGGTTGAGGTCGAGTTCGGCGATGCGCGGCTCGTCGGCCAGCAGTTGCGAGACGCGCACCAGCACGTCGCAGACGGCGTCGACGTCGGCCGCCGGCACGTCGCGCCAGCCGGCCAGCAGCCGGGCGACACGCGTGCGCTCGACCAGCGCGCGCGCCAGCGGCCGGTTCAGCGGCGGCAGCGCGACGGCGCGGTCGGCGACGACCTCGACCGCGGTGCCGCCGGCGCCGAACAGGATCACCGGGCCGAACAGCGGGTCCAGCGTCGCGCCGACGATCAGCTCCAGCCCGCTGGCGCGGCGCACCATGGTCTGCACCGAGAAGCCGGTGATCGCGGCGCCCGGCTGGCGCTCGCGCACGCGGCGCAGCATCGAGCTGGCGGCGTCGCGCACCGAGGCGGCGTCGTCGAGGTCGAGCGCGACGCCGCCGATGTCGCTCTTGTGGCCGAGCTCGGGCGCGACGATCTTCAGCGCCACCGGGAAACCCAGCGCCTGCGCCGCGGCGACGGCGGCCTCGGGCTCGGGCGCGACCGAGTGCGTCGCGACGACCGGCACGCCGACGGCGGCCAGCACCGCCTTGGCCTCGGGCTCGGTGAGCCACTCGCGGCCTTCGGCGAGCGCGGCGTCGATCGGCGCGTGCACCTGGGCGGCATGCCACAGCGGCTCGGGTGGCGCGGCCGGCGGCGTCTGGATCAGCAGCTCCTGGTTGCGGCGGTAGGTCTGTAGCATGCCCAGCGCACGCACCGCGTCCTCGGGCGTGTCGTAGGTCGGCAGGCCGGCGGCGTGGCACAGCGCACGCGCTTCGCGCACCGCGTCGCCGCCGAGCCAGCAGGTCATCGGCTGCAGCGGTGAGCGCTGCAGCGCCGGGATCACCGCGCGTGCGACCTCGGCCGCCGGCACGATGGCCGTCGGTGCGTGCACGAAGAGCAGCGTGCCCGGCGAGGCGTCGGTGTGCAGCGCGGCCAGCGCGTCGACATAACGCTGCACCGGCGCGTCGCCGACGATGTCCACCGGGTTGGCGCGCGACCAGCGCGGCGGCAGCACGCGGTCGAGCGCGGCGTAGACCGCGGCGCTGGGTTCGGCCAGCGTCACGTCGGCGGCCTGCGCCGCGTCGGCGGCCAGTACGCCGGCGCCGCCGCCGTTGGTCAGCACGGTCAGGCGCTCGCGCCCGGCGGCCGCCGCGCCGCGCAGCGTCAGCCGCGGGTGCGACAGCGTCTCGGCAGCGGCGAAGAGTTCCTGCAGCGTCTGCACACGCAGCATGCCGGCGCGGCGGATCGCGGCGTCGAACACCAGGTCGGACGTCGCCAGCACGCCGGTGTGCGAGGCCGCGGCTCGCTGCCCGGCCTGGGTGCGACCGGCCTTGACGATCAGCACCGGCTTGTTGCGCGCGGCCGCGCGCGCTGCCGACATGAACTTGCGCGCGTCGGTCACCGTCTCGACGTAGAGCAGGATGGCGCGGGTGTGGGCGTCGCTGGCGAGGTAGTCGATCAGGTCGCCGAAGTCGACGTCGAGCTGCTCGCCCAGCGCCGCGAACAGCGAGAAACCGACGCCGCGCGCCGCCGCCCAGTCCAGCAGTGCGGTGACCAGCGCGCCCGACTGCGAGACGAAGGCCAGCGAGCCCGGCGCCGCAGTGACGTGGGCGAAGCTGGCGTTGAGCTTGAGCCGCGGGTTCAGGAGCCCCAGGCAGTCAGGGCCCAGCACACGCAGCAGGTGCGGGCGGGCGGCGTCCTGCACTGCGCTGCGCTGCCGCGGCGACAGCCCGGCGGTCATCACGATGGCCGCGCGCGTGCCGCGTCGGCCGAGTTCGGCCACCAGCTTGGCGACGGTGTCCGGCGGCGTGCACAGCACGGCGAGCTCGGGCGCCTCGGGCAGGTCGGCGGCGCGTGCGTAGGCACGTTCGCCGCCCAGCACCGGCCGGCGCGGGTTGACGGCCCAGACCGGGCCGTCGAAGCCGCTGCCGGCGGCGTTGGCCCAGACGGTGGCCCCGAGGCTGGCAGGGCGATCGGAGGCGCCGAACACCGCCACCGAGCGGGGTTCGAACAACGAATCCAGATGGCGGGTGCTCATGCGGCCAGTCTAGGGTTAACCTAAGCGCGAGAGTTGACCCAAAACCCGAAGGTCCCGGTGATGAAGATCCTGTTGCCCGTCGATGGCACCCCGTCCGCCCTGTTCGCCGTGCAGCATGCGCTGCGCCTGCGCCAGGAAGGCCTGGACGCGAGCTACGTGCTCGCCAACGTTCAGACCCCGCCGTCTCTTTACGAGGTGATGACCGCCCACGATCCGGTGGTGCTCGACGACGTGCGCCGCGCCGCCGGTGCCGACCTGCTGGCCCCGGCCGAGGCGCTGCTCGAGGCCGCCGGCGCGTCCTGGGAGAGCGAGGTGGCCGGCGGCGAGCCGGGCCACGTGCTCGTCGACCTGGTCGAGACCTACGGCTGCGACGCCGTGATCATGGGCGCGCAGGAAGAAGGCGAGGGCGTGGGCCCGGTGGCGATGGCGCTGCTCGAGCACTGCCCGGTGCCGGTGACCGTCGTGCGCCCGCCGGTTCCGGTCGAGCCCCAGGCCGACATGGAGCCCTGAGCCGGGACATGCAAGGCCGGAAGGCCTTGCGTGCCAGGCTCAGGCCGGAGCGCGATTCCACGCGCGAGGGCTGAGCCGGGCGGAGCCGGCCGCCGCAACATGCGCCAGTTCGCCGCGCTGTACCTGCAGCTCGACGCCAGCACCGCCACCGGCGACAAGGTGGCGGCGCTGGCGCGTTACTTCGCCGAGGCGCCGGCCGAAGACGCCGCCTGGGCGGTCTACTTCCTCGCCGGCGGCCGGCCGCGCCAGTTGGTGCCGGCGGCGGTGCTGCGCGCCTCCGCGCAGCAGCTCGCCGGGCTCGACGACTGGCTGTTCGAAGCCTGCTACCAGGCCGTCGGCGACCTGGCTGAGACCATCGCCCACGTGCTGCCGGCCCCCGAACGTGCGGCCGACGGCGGTCTGGCCGAATGGGTGGAGCAGCGCCTGCTGCCGCTGCGTGGCCTGGCCCCGGCCGAGCAGGCCGCGCGCCTGGCCGAACACTGGGCGGCGCTGGACGCCACCGGCCGCTTCCTGCACGTCAAGCTGATCGGCGGGGGCTTCCGCGTCGGCGTCAGCCGGCTGCTGGTGCAGCGTGCGCTGGCCCAGGCCTCGGGGCTGGACGCCCAGCGCATCGCCCAGCGCATGATGGGCTACACCGACGCGCGCGCCACGCCCAGCGCCGAGCGCTACCGGGCGCTGGTCGCCCAGGGCGAAGACGCCACCACCGACGCCGGCCGCCCGTACCCCTTCTTCCTCGCCCACCCGCTGCAGGCCGAGCCGCAGACGCTGGGGCCGGTGGCCGACTGGCTGGCCGAATGGAAGTACGACGGCATCCGCGCCCAGCTCGTGCGCCGCGCCGGCGGCTGCTGGATCTGGTCGCGTGGCGAGGAGCTGCTCACCGAGCGGTTCCCGGAGGTCGTGGCCGCCGCGGCCGGCTTGCCCGAAGGCACGGTGCTCGACGGCGAGATCCTGGCCTGGCATCCCGGCGACGAGCGCCCGGCGCCGTTCGCGCGGCTGCAGCAGCGCATCGGCCGCAAGACGCTGACGAAGAAGGTGCTGGCCGACGCGCCGGTGGTCTTCATCGCCTACGACCTGCTCGAAGCCGGCGGCGCCGACCTGCGCGCCCGGCCGCAGCACGAGCGCCGCGCGCGGCTGGAAGCCCTGCTGGCGGCGACGCCGCTGCGGGTCTCGCCCGAAGTGACGGCGCCGGACTGGGCAGGCCTGGCCGCGTGGCGCGCCCAGGCGCGTGAACGTGGTGTCGAAGGGCTGATGCTCAAGCAGCGCTGCGCGGCCTACGGGGTCGGCCGCACCAAGGCGGACGGCGTCTGGTGGAAGTGGAAGATCGAGCCGTACGCGCTCGACTGCGTGCTGGTCTACGCCCAGGCCGGCCACGGCCGGCGCGCCAGCGTCTACACCGACTACAGCTTCGCCGTCTGGAACCGCGCGCCGCGCGACGCCGCCGAAGCCGAGGCCGCCGTCGAGGCGGTCGTGGCCGCGTCCGGGCGCCGGTCCGCCGAGGAGCCCGATCCCGACGCGCTGCGCCTGGTGCCCTTCGCCAAGGCGTATTCGGGCCTCAGCGACGCCGAGTTCGCCGCCGTCGACCGCGTGATCCGCCAGACCACGCTGGAGAAGTTCGGCCCGGTGCGCAGCGTGCGGCCGACGCTGGTCTTCGAGCTCGGCTTCGAGGGCCTGGCCGAGAGCGCCCGGCACAAGAGCGGCATCGCGGTGCGTTTCCCGCGCATGCTGCGGCTGCGCCCCGACAAGCCGCTGCACGAGGCCGACACGCTGGCCACGCTGCGTGCGCTGCTGCCGCCGGCGCGCTGATCAGCTCTTGCCGCGCGGCACACGCCCCATCACGAAGAACTCGTCGTTCGGCCGCATGCCGATGACGTTGGCGATGCGGTTGGACAGGCCGAAGAAGGCGGTGATCGCGGCGATGTCCCAGGCGTCCTCGGCATCGAAGCCGTGCGCCGCCAGGGCCTCGAAGTCGGCTTCGCCGATCTCGTGCGAGGCGCTGCAGACCTTCAGCGCGAAGTCCAGCATTGCACGCTGGCGCGGCGGGATGTCGGCCTTCAGGGGGTTCACCGCCACCTGGTCGGCGAGCAGCGGCTTCTTCTCGTAGATGCGCAGGATCGCGCCGTGCGCGACGACGCAGTACAGGCACTGGTTGCGTGCCGAGGTGGCGACGACGATCATCTCTCGCTCGCCCTTGGTCAGGCTGCCGGTGTCCTTGGACATCAGCGCGTCGTGGTAGGCGAAGAAGGCGCGCCACTCGGCCGGCCGGTGGGCCAGCGCGAGGAAGACGTTGGGCACGAAGCCGGCCTTCTCCTGCACCTCGAGGATGCGGGTGCGCAGGTCTTCGGGCAGGTCCTTCAGTTCGGGCACGGGGTAGCGGGACACGGGGCTCATCGGCGGCATCGGCGGGGGGTGGCGACGCTTCAGTCTGGAGGCCTCCGCGGCGCGCCGCCACCCGGGCCGACCCGCGGCTTGTACCGCCGCGCACAGGGGCCACTGCGATGGCTGCCTACAATGGCGCGTTTTCCGGTTGCCGACGCGAAGCCGTTACCCGCTTTGAACACAGTCCTCGAAGACCGGTCCAGCAGCCCCGCCTGGCCGCGCCGCCGTTTCCTCACCGCCCTGGCCGCCGCCGGTACCGCCTTTCCGGCGGCCGCGCAGTTCCGCGTCGACGTCTCCGGCGTCGGCGCGCGCCAGATCCCGATCGCCATCGCGCCCTTCCGCGACGAAGGCTCGCTGCCGGCCGCCGTCTCAGGCATCGTCGGCGCCGACCTCGCGCGCAGCGGCATGTTCCGCGTCGACGGCTCGCCCGTGGCGCTGGACGAACGCAGCGTCGTCACCGCCGCCGAATGGCGCACACGCGGTGTCGATGCCGTCGTCGGTGGCTCGGTCACGCGCCTGGCCGACGGCCGCCTGGACATCCGCTTCTCGCTCTGGGACATCGTCAAGGGCGAGCAGCTGGTGTCGCAGAGCAAGCTGGTGCTGGCCGCCGACCTGCGCCTGAGTGCGCACCGCATCGCCGACGCGATCCACGAAGCGCTCACCGGCGAGCGCGGTGTCAACGCCACGCGCATCGTCTACGTCGTCAAGTCCGGCAGGCGCTACACGCTCAACGTCACCGACGCCGACGGTGAAGGCGGCCAGGTCGCGCTGGCGAGCCCCGAGTCGATCATCTCGCCGGCCTGGTCGCCCGACGGCCGCGAACTTGCCTACGTCTCGTTCGAGACGCAAAAGGCGGTCGTCTGGGTGCAGGACCTGGTCACCGGGGGCCGGCGCAAGCTGGCCGATTTCCGCGGCTCCAACAGTGCGCCGGCCTGGTCGCCCGACGGTCGTGAACTCGCGGTGACGCTGTCGCGCGACGGCCTGTCGCAGCTCTACGCGATGCCGCGCTCCGGCGGCACGCCGCGCCGCCTGACCAGCAGTTCGGCGATCGACACCGAGCCGGTGTACGCGCCCGACGGCCGCTCGATCTTCTTCGTCAGCGACCGCGGCGGTGGCCCGCAGATCTACCGCCTGCCGCTGGACGGCGGCGGCGCGCAGCGCGTCACCTTCACCGGCGGCTACAACATCAGCCCGGCGGTGAGCCCGGATGGCAAGTCCCTTGCTTACATCTCGCGCCAAGGTGATGCCTTCAAGCTGATGACGCTCGATCTCGCGACGGGGGGTGTGCGCACGCTCACCGACACGCGCGACGACGAGAGCCCGAGTTTTGCGCCCAACGGCAAGTTGATCGTCTACGCGACGCGTCAGCAAGGCCGTGACGTGCTGATGACGACCACGCTCGACGGTTCGTTCAAGACGCGGCTGGTGACCAGCGGCGCCGACATGCGCGAGCCCGCCTGGGGGCCGTTCGAACGCTGACCGTGTCGGCCGGTTGCGCCCCGCCGACGTTGTTCTTCCTGTTACCGTTTCCTAAGAGGAGTATTCCCATGACCCGATTCCACCGCCTGCCGCTCGTTTCCGCGCTGTCTGCCGCGGCCGTGCTGCTGGCCGCCTGCGGCACCACGACCGATCTGGCCGACACCAAGGCCCCGGTCGAGACGCGCCAGCCCGCCGCCGACGCGAATGCCAACGCGAACGCGACGCCGCAGTCGAAGGTGGCCACCGTCGAACTGTCGGCGCGTGACGCCGCCGCCGCTGCCGCGGCCAAGGCGCGCACCGTGTACTTCGACTTCGACAGCTACGTCGTCAAGGACGAGTACAAGCCCGTCATCGACGCCAACGCCAAGTTCCTGACGCTGGACAAGGCCGTTCGCCTGAGCGCCGAAGGCCACACCGACGAACGCGGCGGCCGCGAATACAACCTGGCCCTGGGCCAGAAGCGTGCCGAAGCCGTCGTCAAGGCGCTGCAGGTGATGGGCGCGACGGCCGGCCAGGTCGAAGCGGTCAGCTTCGGCAAGGAACGTCCGGCCGATCCGGGCCATGACGAAGCCGCCTGGTCCAAGAACCGCCGCGTCGAGCTGAAGGACAAGTGATGACCCACCCCCGTAGCGCCTTCGGCGCTCCCCCTCAAGGGGGCGCCGCCAGCGACCCGGCGGAGCCGGGCCGCGGCGGCAGCTTGGTCCGCCGCGACACGTCCGCCGTCGTTCGCTATGGGCTACGGGGTGCGTTCAAGCGCCTGCCCGGGGCCGCCGCGGTGGCCCTGGCGGCGCTGGTCGTCGTCAGCATGCCGGCGCAGGCCGGTCTGTTCGAGGACGACGAGGCGCGCAAGGCGATCCTCGACCTGCGCCAGCGCGTGCGCAGCGTCGAGGACCAGTCTGCCGCCACGGCGGCGCAGCAGAACGAGACCATCGAGTCGCTGCGCCGCACCATTCTTTCGCTGAACAACGACCTGGAGACGCTGCGTGCCGAGCTCGCGAAGCTGCGCGGCAGCAACGAGCAGCTGGTGCGCGACGTCACCGAACTGCAGCGCCACCAGAAGGACGCCAGCCAGGTGCTCGACGACCGGCTGCGCAAGCTCGAGCCGGCCAAGGTCAGCATCGACGGGCGCGAGTTCGAGGTCACGCCCGACGAACGTGCTGCCTACGAGGAAGCCATGGGCGTGCTGCGCACCGGCGACTTCGACAAGGCATCCTCCGCGCTGGCGGGGTTCCTGACGCGCTACCCGTCCAGCGGCTACGCCGACTCGGCGCGCTTCTGGCTCGGCAACGCGCAGTACGGCAAGCGCGACTACAAGGGGGCGGTCGCCAGTTTCCGCGCCTTCGTCGCCGCGGCGCCGCAGCACCCGCGTGCGCCCGAGGCCCTGCTGGCACTGGCCAACAGCCAGGCCGAGGCCAAGGACACGCGCGGCGCCCGCCGCACGATCGAGGAACTGCTGAAGACCTATCCCAAGTCCGAGGCGGCGGTGGCCGGCAAGGAGCGCCTGGCGTCGCTGAAGTGAGCGCCGTGCTCGACGATGCCGCCGCCGACCTGGAGCGGCGTTTCGGCGGGCTGCGGCGCCTGTACGGTGACGCCGGCTACGAACGGCTGCGCGCGGCGCGCGTGGCCGTCGTCGGTGTCGGCGGCGTCGGTTCCTGGGCCGTCGAGGCCCTGGCACGCTGCGGCGTCGCCCGCCTCGTGCTGATCGACCTGGACCAGGTCGCCGAATCCAACGTCAACCGCCAGATCCAGGCGCTGGGCGCCACGCTCGGCATGGCCAAGGTCGACGCGCTGGCCGCGCGCATCACCGACATCCACCCCGGCTGCGAGGTCGTGCGTGTGGAGGAGTTCGTCGAACCCGACCACTGGCCGGCGCTGCTGCCGTGCGCGGTCGACGTGCTGATCGATGCCTGCGACCAGACGCGTGCCAAGGCCGCGCTGGCGGCCTGGGGCATCACCACGGGCGTGCCGGTGATCTGCGTCGGCGCGGCCGGCGGCAAACGCGAGCCGCAGCGTGTCGAGGTCGCCGACCTGTCCGAGACCACGCACGACCCGCTGCTCGCCGGGCTGCGCCAGCGCCTGCGCCGCGATGGTGTCGTGCCGCGCAAGGGGGCGGCACGCCTGAGCTGCGTCTTCTCGCGTGAACCGGTGGCCCAGCCGCAGGCCGGTGCGTGCTCGACCGACGGCAGCCTGAACTGCGCAGGCTACGGCTCGGTGGTCACGGTGACGGCCACCTTCGGCCTCGTCGCGGCGGCGCAGGCAGTCGAGCGCATCGTGCATGCAAAAAAGTGCTTGCAGAGCTGAATGAGCGCTGCATATAATGCGAGGCTCCGCAGACGACGGGGTCGTTAGCTCAGTCGGTAGAGCAGCGGACTTTTAATCCGTTGGTCGCGTGTTCGAGTCACGCACGACCCACCAAGCGAACAGCGGATATCGAATTCAGGGCTCTTAGCTCAGTTGGTAGAGCAGCGGACTCTTAATCCGTTGGTCGAGTGTTCGAGTCACTCAGGGCCCACCAACACCAAGCCGCTTGGCGCGAAAGCTTCAAGCGGCTTTTTGTTTTGCTTCTTGCGAATGGCGCGCGCCGACTGCGAACTCGGCCATTCGACGCCCACTTCTCCGACCTCATGAGATAATAAGACGCATTATCATTGGTCCGTTCAAGGCGGGCCGGCATTCGCCCGCCTGTACGCCAGCTGGCGCCACGGCATTCCTTGAGCACCCCGAGAATTGCCGTGCTGGAGCGTTATCACCGCGAACTGCTTCAGTTTCTGCGTCGTCAGGTCGGTGACGTCGAGACGGCTGCCGACCTGACCCAGGAAAGCTGCCTGCGAGTCCTGAGCCTGCAGTCGTCGGGGCAGCCAGTGCTGGACCTGCGTGCGCTGCTATACCGCACCGCCCGCAATCTCGTGATCGACCAGCGCCGGCGCGCGTCCCATCGCCAGCACGAGGACATCGACACGCTGGCGGAGACCGAGCAGCCGCTGGCGCCGCGCCATCTGCAGCCAGAGGAGATGCTGTCTTGCACGCAGCAGGTCCGTGCGCTGGTGCGTGCCATCGAGTCCTTGCCGCCCCGTTGCCGCGAGGCCTTCGTGCTCAACCGCTTCGAGGGTCTTTCGCACCAGGAGGTGGCCGACCGCATGTCCATCAGCCGCAACATGGTGGCGCAGCACGTCGCGCGCGCGCTCGTCGTCTGCCAGGCCGGGCTGGACCGGGCAGCGGGCGGGCCCGCGGTTCGCGAGCCGCTGGAGTGAGCGCCGCAAACATCGTCCCCGGTGCCGTGCCTGACCTCCACCTGCCGGCAACTCGTGCGTCTACATCCAGTAGAACGTCTCACCCATGAACGCCTCTTCCTCGTCTCGCGCCGCAGACGATGCCCCCGATCCCCGCGAACACGATGGCCAACCGGCCGCAGCGCGCACGCTGGAAGAAGACGCCGCGCTGTGGGCCGTGCGACGCCAGGACGGGCTGACGGCGCAGGAGGAGGCCGAACTGCAGGACTGGCTCGCCGGTGACCCGGAGCGTGGAGCGCGGCTCGGGCAGCTCACCGCCCTGTGGGGCCGTCTCGGTGATCTGCCGGCCGATGAAGTGTCCGCGCTGAAGGCGTCATCGACACCGGCGCCGTCCGCGATGCAGGGTCCTCCGCCCATGAAGCGCAGCTGGGCGCGCGCCAGTCGGCCGGCGGCCGGTGGACGCTGGTTGGCGCAAGCGGCGCTGGCCGGACTGACGGCAATGGCGCTCGGCGGCGGCTGGCTGGGTTTTGGCTATTGGCAACAGCAGCCCCGCTTCGTCCAGGCGTTGACCACCGCGCGCGGCCAGCAGATCTCCGCCACCTTGCCCGACGCCAGCGCACTGCAACTGGATACTGCAACCCGTCTGGACGTGGCGTACTACCGCGACCGCCGCGAGGCGCGGCTGGCCCGCGGCCAGGCCTTGTTCCAGGTGACACCGGATGCGGCGCGTCCGTTCCACGTGTTCGCCGGGCCGATGCGGATCACCGTCGTCGGAACACGCTTCTCGGTTCGCCATACCCAGGACGGCCCCAGTCCGGGTCAGGTCAGCGTGGTGGTGGAGGAAGGACACGTGCGCGTGGCCAGGATCCGGGAGGACACGACGGCGCAGCGCGGTTTCGCCGCAGGCGAGCCCGACTCCGTGGACCTGGTCGCCGGCCAGGCCGCCGTGGCTGATGCACAGGGCCGCATCGGCACGGTCACGCGCACTTCCGCGGCGACAGCGGCGGCCTGGCGCCGCGGCCGCCTGGTTCTCGATGACACGCCGCTGGCCGCCGCCGTGGCCGAGTTCGAGCGCTACGGCGACACCGGCATCGTCATCACCAACCCGGCGGTGGCCGCGCTGCGTTTGAACGGCAGCTTCGACCTGCAGCAGGTCGGTGTCTTCAAGCGCGCCTTGCCGCAGGCGCTGCCGGTGCGCCTGCGTGCGCTTCCCGACGGCAGGACCGAGGTCGTGGCGGCACCCTGAGCGCCCCGCCCGGAGCCGCGACGGCGGCGCTTGACGGGCCGCCGCGTGGGGATGACATCAAGTGTTCCGCAGGTCGTGCGTCTTCATTGGTAGTGATTCTTGTTCAGGTACCAAAGGAGACCTTCTCGATGCCGCAGTTCCGTGTTCCGCTGGCTCCCACCGCACTGGCCGCAGCGCTGTTCCTGTCAGGGCTGGCCGTCCCCGCTGTGCAGGCGCAGACCGCCGCCGCGACCCAACAGAACCTTCACGCCATCGAACTCCCGGCCCAGCCGCTGGGTGATGCGCTGAACGAACTGGCCCGCCAGGCCGGTTTGCAACTGCTGGTGCGGCGTGAACTGGTGCAGGGCAAACAGGCACCGGCCGTGAGCGGCCGGCTCAGTACCGACCAGGCACTGGAGCGTCTGCTGGCGGGCAGCGGCTTGACGGCGGCGAGCGACGGCCCGGCGGTCGTCGTGCGCCCGGCTCCGCCGGCGAAGGGCGAGCCGGCCGTCCTGCCGACGCTGAGGGCGCGCGCCAGCGTCGAGCGTGAAGACGCGCGCGGGCCGGTTCGGGGCCACGTCGCGCGACGCAGTGCAACGGCCAGCAAGACCGACAGCGAACTGCTCGACATCCCCCAGACGGTGTCGATCGTCAGCGCGCAGCAGATGGCCGACCAGGGCGCACGCTCGATCACGTCCGCCCTGGGCTACACCCCGGGCGTCGTGGCCCAGTACGGCGACAGCGACGTGCGCCACGACTGGCTCACGGTGCGCGGCTTCACGCCCGCACGCTATCTGGACGGGCTGCGCCTGCCTTTCGGTGCGCGCGGATACGCCCAGCCCCGCATCGAGTCCTTCGGGCTGGAGCGGGTGGAAGTGCTCAAGGGGCCGGCGTCGGTGCTGTACGGTCAGGCGGCTCCGGGCGGGCTGGTCAACATGGTGCGCAAACGGCCGACGGGCGAGACCTCGCGCGAGATCCAGCTGCAGTACGGCAGCTACCGACGCAAGCAGGCCGCGGTCGATGTCGGCGGCAGCCTTGCCGGTGCAGGTGAGCCGGCGTACAGGGTGGTCGGCGTCGTCTCGGACGGCGGCACGCAGTTCGATCACGTCGAAGAGCGCAAGCGCTACCTCGCGCCGTCGCTGAGCCTGCACGCGGGCGACACCACCCGGCTGACGCTGCAGGCCGAATACCAGAAGATCGATTCCCCCGGGGGCGGCGGCGCTCCGGCACTGCCGCTCAACGGCACCCTCGACAGCAGCCTCTACCCGAAACTCTCGCGCAGCACCTTCGTCGGCGAACCTGGTTACGACCGCTTCGAGAACGAGCAGTGGTTCGTCGGCTACGAGTTCGAACACCGGCTGGACGCCGGGTGGGTGCTGCGCCAGAACCTGCGCTACGGCGACGTCGACACCGACACGCAGCGGGTGCAGGCGTTCTGTCTCAGCGCCGAGAGCTGTGATCCGTCGGCCCTGCTGCGTTATGCCTGGGCGTTCCCGGAACGCTCGAGGCTGCTGACCGTCGACAACCAGGCGGTGAGGACGCTGGAAACGGGCGCTGTGCACCACACCCTGCTGCTGGGCGTGGACTATGCGCGCGAGAGGAGCGCGTTCGAGGAGTCCCAGCTCAGCGTCCTGTGGACGCCGTTCAACGCCTACAGCCCGACCTACGGCACGGCGGTCAGTCGTCCGGCAGCGAGCATGCTGATCGACCAGAAGTCCTCCCAGATCGGCGTCTACGCCCAGGACCAGATCGGCATCGGTGCGCTCAAGCTCACGGTGGGGGGGCGCTACGACCGAGCCGACATCGACACCGACACCCGGCAGGTGACCGCGGGGACTTCGTCGCAGGTGCGGCAACGCGACCACGAGCTCACGGGCCGCGTCGGCGCCGTCTATCGCCTGGACAACGGCGTCGCTCCGTATGCCAGCTATTCGACCTCGTTCCAGCCCGCCGGCGGCACCGACCGCAACGGCGAGGCCTTCGATCCGACGACGGGCAGGCAGATCGAGGCCGGCGTCAAGGTTCAGCCGCCCGGCTCGCGTTCGCTGTTCACCTTCTCCGTCTACCAACTGACGCAACAGAACGTCTTGACGCCGGATCCCGTCAACACCAACTACAGCACGCAGTCGGGCGAGGTGCGCATGCGCGGTGTCGAGATCGAGGGCAAGTTCCAGCTCCTGGACCGGCTGTCGATGATCACCTCGTACGCATACACGGACAGCGAAATCACCAAAGACAACCCCGGCTCCTCAGGCAGCAGCAACGAAGGCAACCATGCCGCCTTCGTGCCGCGCGACCAGGCCTCGCTGTGGGCCGACTACGGCCTCGGGGGCGACTTCGCGGGACTGAATCTCGGCGGCGGCATCCGCTACGTGGGGCGCACCTGGGGCAACAACGCGAACACGACCGAGATCCCGGGGTACTCGGTCACCGACTTCGCCGTGCGCTACGACCTCGGCCGGCGCAACCGAAGCCTGCAGGGCCTGCTGCTGGCGCTGAACATCAGCAACCTGTTCGACAAGCACTACGTCAGCACCTGCCTGTCCACCACCACCGCCTGCTATTGGGGCGAAGGGCGCAAGCTGAGCGGAACCCTGAACTACCGCTGGTGACGTCGCTGGCGGCTGCGCGCGCGCCGTGCCGGCCGAATCGGGCTCCAGCGCGGTGCGCCGAGAGCAATGGGCCGAGCAGGATGGGCATCATCCCCAGCACCGGCAGCGCGACTGAGCCGAGCGTCTGCGCGCCGAGGCCAGCGTCTGGATCAGGCGCTGCGCTTCGCGCCGTGCCTGCGCTTCAGGAAGTGCGGCTCGGCTCGCACGCCGAGGTCAGCGCCGCTCAGGCCAGCGCCAGCAGATGGCGCAGATGCTGCTCCGAGGCGCGGAACTGCGTGTCCTCCTCGGCCGTGAACTCGTGGTGCAGGATGCGCTGCACGCCGCCGCGGCCGACGACGCAGGGCACGCTCATCACCAGGTCGGTTACGCCGTACTCGCCCTGCAGCAGCACGCCCAGCGGCAGGATCGACTGCTCGTTGCACTCGATCGCGCGGATGATGCGGAACACGCTGGCGGCGATGCCGTGGTTGGTGTTGCCCTTGCGCTCGAAGATGCGGAAACCCGCCTCCAGTGTGCGCCGACGGATGTCCTCGCGGTCCACCGGCGGCAGGCCGTTCAGGCGGCAGAAGGTGTCGACCTCGGCGCCGCAGACGCGGCACAGGCTCCAGGGGATGAAGCCGGTGGCGCCGTGGTCGCCCAGCATGTAGCCGTAGAGGTTCTTCGGGTCGATCTTCACGTGCTCGGCCAGGATGCGCAGGAAACGCGCGGTGTCGATCAGCGTGCCGGCCGACAGCAGGCGCTCGCGCGGGTAGTTCGACGCACGCAGCATCACCTGGGTCATCACGTCGACCGGGTTGGTGACGTTGATGACCACGGCGCCCGGCGAGTGGCGTTCCACGCGGCCGATGATGTCCTGCAGGATCCGGCTGTTGACGCGCACCAGGTCGTCGCGCGTCTGGCCCTTCTGCAGCTGGGCGCCGGCGGTGATGACGACGATGTCGCTGTCCGCCGTCTCCGGATACTCGCCGACGACCAGCCGCGGGTTCTTCGCGTAGGTGAACGGCGTCGTGTGGGAGAAGTCCCAGATCTCGGCCTCGGCACGTTCGCGCAGCTTGTCGACGGCGACGATCTCGGTCACCTCGCTCATGTGCACCAGCAGACCGACGATCTCGGTGCCGACGGCACCCATTCCGATCACGGAAACCTTCATCTCGTTGTCCTGTCGTGGCGGCCTCGGCCGCCGGGGTTCGATGGAATGCGGGCAAGCATTGCCCGTGCCGCGACGCCGTTCATGCGCTGGAGACGACCTCGTGCAGGTGGCGCACGAACTCGGCCACCAGCGCCCCCGGCCGCGGCTGGGCGGTCCTGACGCGCACGCCGACCGCCGGCAGCGCCGGCAGGCGCGTGTCGGGCGCCAGGATGCGCAGGTCCGGTGGCACCGCCGACTGCGTCAGCACGGCGATCGCCTGGCCCGAACGCACGACGGCCAGCAGCCCGGCCATGCCGGCGCTGGCGTAGGCCACGCGGTAGGCGACGCCGGCGGCGTCCAGGCGTTCGCAGGCGGCGCGGTGGTCCAGCGTGTCGGGGTCGGACAAGGCCAGGCGCAGCGGCTCGCGTGCCGCGCCTTCGTCGTCGCGCAGGCCGACCCAGACCAGCGGCTCGCGGCGCAGCGCCGGTTCGGCGCCGTCGGCGGTGGAGACCAGCGCCAGGTCCAGCTCGTGGCGGCGCAGCCGTTCCTCCAGCCGCGGGCTGGGCGCGCAGACGACGTCGACCACGGCCTGCGGGTGCCGCCCGGCGAAGCCGCGCAGGATGCGCGGCAGAAAGGCCGCGGCGTAGTCGTCGGGGCAGCCGAAACGCAGCGTGCCGGTGAGGCCGGCCCCGGTCAGCTCGGCCAGCGCCGCGTCGTGCTGCTGCAGCAGCGTGCGCGCATGGCCCAGCAGGCGCTCGCCGTGGTGCGTCAGCGTCACGCCGCGTGCACCGCGGTGCAGCAGCGGCTGGCCGATCAGCGTCTCCAGCTTCTTGACCTGCATGCTCGCCGCGGCCTGGGTGCGGCCGATGCGCGCGGCGGCGCGGCCCAGCGTGCGCGTCTCGGCGACGGCGACGAAGCAGCGCAGCAGGTCGGGGTCCAGGTCTCGGCTCAAGCCATCAGTATGGCTGATGGCTGCCGTCAGAAAGATTAGCTTTTCTTGATGCTGAGGCTTGCTTAGGCTGGTCGCCATCCGAGCTTCCCTGCGCCCCGCGCCATGTCCCGCAACGACGACCCGCAGTTCTGGCAGAACGCCCGCCGCCACCTCGTGCGCTACGGCGGGCGCTTCGAGCCGATGATCATCGAACGCGCCCACGGCAGCTTCGTCTACGACGCCGACGGCCGCGCGATCCTGGACTTCACCTCGGGCCAGATGAGCGCGCTGCTCGGCCACGGCCACCCGGAGATCGCCGAGGTCGTCGCCGACCACGCACAGCGCCTGGACCACCTGTTCAGCGGCATGCTGAGCCGCCCGGTCGTCGAGCTGGCGAGCAAGCTCGCCGGCGTCGCACCGGCCGGGCTGGAGCGTGCGCTGCTGCTGACCACCGGCGCCGAGTCCAACGAAGCCGCGCTGCGCCTGGCCAAGCTGTACACCGGGCGCCACGAGGTCGTCGGCTTCGCCCAGTCCTGGCACGGCATGACCGGCGGCGCCGCGTCGGCCACCTACAGCGCCGGGCGCCGCGGTTACGGCCCGGCGGCGGTCGGTTCGTTCGCGATTCCCGCGCCGTACCCCTACCGCCCGCGTTTCGAGCGCGGCGGCGTCTACGACTGGCAGGCCGAACTCGACTACGCCTTCGACCTCGTCGACCGCCAGTCCTGCGGCAGCCTGGCGGCCTTCATCGCCGAGCCCATCCTCAGCTCGGGCGGCATCCTCGAGCTGCCGCCGGGCTACCTGGCGGCGCTGAAGGCCAGGTGCGTCGAACGCGGCATGCTGCTGATCCTCGACGAGGCCCAGACCGGCATCGGCCGCACCGGGCTGATGTTCGCCTGCCAGCGCGACGGCGTGACGCCGGACATCATGACGCTGTCCAAGACCCTGGGCGCCGGCCTGCCGCTGGCCGCGGTGCTGACGACGGCCGAGATCGAGCAGACCTGCCACGAACGCGGTTTCCTCTTCTACACGACGCACGTCTCCGACCCGCTGCCGGCCGCCGTCGGAGCCAAGGTGCTGGACATCGTCGCGCGCGACCATCTCGTCGAACGTGCACGGATCGCCGGCGCGCGCCTGGAAGCCGGCCTGCGTGCACTGCAGCGCGACTTCGAGTGCATCGGCGACGTGCGCGGCCGCGGCCTGCTGCTCGGCCTGGAGCTGGTGAAGGACCGCGCCACGCGCGAAGCCGCGCCCGAGCTTGGCGCCGCGATCACGCGCGAGTGCATGACGCTGGGCCTGAGCATGAACATCGTGCAGCTGCCCGGCATGGGCGGCGTGTTCCGCATCGCGCCGCCCTTGACCGTCAGCGACACCGAGATCGACCTCGGGCTGGACCTGCTGCGCCAGGCGATCACGCGGGTGCTGGCCAAGGGCGTCTGAAGGCCCGGCGGGCTCAGCGCCTGCCGCGCCGGCGGATCGTCGTGCTCGGCAGTTCGCCGAAGGCCTTGCGGTAACGGGCGGCGAACAGGCTCATGTGCGCGAAGCCCCAGCGCAGCGCGATCCCGGAGACCGATGCCGGCATCTCCGGGTCCAGCAGATCCTGGCGAACGCGTTCCAGCCGGATCTGGCGCAGACAGGCCGACGGTGTGGTCTCGCGGAAGCGCTGGAATCCTTCCTGCAGCGCGCGCACGCTGACCGACGCCGCCGCGGCGACGTCGGCGATCGAGATCGGCTGCGAGGCGTTCTCGCGCATGTAGTCGATCGCCCGGACGACGTGACGGGGCGCTGGCGGCAGGCGCCGCAGCGTGCGCAGGCGCTCGGTGACGCTGCTCGGCACGCCGGCCAGCAGCAGATGCAGGATGGACTGGCGCAGGTTCAGCAGCGCGATCGGTGCGTGCTGCAGCGTCGCTTCGTCCGACAGGCCGCGGTGGAGGACCTCCGCCAGCTTCATCGCCAGCTGCAGCGTCGGCGCGCTGGCGGGATGCAGCGGCGCGAAGCGCAGGCGCTCGCGCGGCACGGTGCCCAACTGTTCGGCGACGCACGCCGCCATCAGCTCGCTGTCGATGCCGACGCTGCGAAGGTCCGGCGTATCCGAAAGGGTGACGCGGCGGATGCTTCGGCCGTCGACGACCAGACCGTGGCCTTTGTCGTGGACCAGGCTTGCCCCGGTCCAGGTCTCGACCGAATGGCGGCCGCGCACCGCAATCGCGAAGTAGTAGCCGTCGCCGGGTTCGTCGCTTTCGAGCACGAGTCCGCTGTGGCTGCGCATCCGGCAGGCGCGTATGCCTTCGATGCTCGCCATCGACAGCTGCAGATGGAATCGTGGTGCCGGTGTCCAGACCCGCATCGGGCTATAGGTGCTGGACAGCATTGCTGCGGCCTCGTCGGCATCGGTGGTCTGCAGTTCGAGCCGCTGCGGCACTGCCGCGCTCATGGCCTGATACCGGCTGCGGTGATCGTGGGATCGGGCTCTGCTCGTGCGTCTGTGGGCTTGTCTGCTGTGACCATTCGGTTCGCGATAAAGGGCTGCAGGTTCGACTGCTGATGTCTGCCGGGCGGTATGGCCCCAGATCGGCAGGAAACGCCGTCGGAAATATCGGGAAAGCGCGCCGGGTAGCAAATGAACGCGCCGATTGCCACTGTCTCGCGCTCGTGCCGTCAATCCATGGCGTTCACTGACGTTTATCCAAAGGTAATTGACAAGCCTTTCGCTGGTGACATCTCCAGCGTCTCTCTCCTGTGGTCTGCAGCCACGGATCAACCGTCAGAAAAGGGGCGATGATGAAAATGAAACTCGCGACAAAGCTCTTGTCGGGCTTTATTAGCATTTGCGCGCTGGGTGCCTTGGTGAGCGCCGTCGGCATTCGCAACATGGCGACGATGCACGAGTCGACGGACCGGATGTACTCATTCGACCTGCTCGGGCTGTCCCATACCAAGGAGGCGAACATCAACCTGCTGTACATCAGCCGGGAACTGAGGAATGCCTTGCTGGCGTCGTCCGAGGAGCAGCGCGGTGCGGCGCTGCAGAAGGTCGATGCGAATCTCACGCGGGTGCGCCAGAACATGGAGCTGGCGAAGCCGCTGTTCACGACGGAAAGCGGCCGGGCAGCCTTCTCGGAACTCGAACGCAACTGGTCGGAGTACGTGGCCGCGGTCGACAAGCTGCGGGCCTCCTGATTAGCAACGTGCCTCAGCAGTCTCACGCAGTGAGCCAGTGAACTTCTACGCTGGCAGCACCGCTCACGAGGAGACGCTGATGGCGATG
>NZ_SLXD01000009.1 GCF_004340905.1 Rubrivivax gelatinosus | reverse complement strand
CTTCTACAACTGGCACAGGCCACACCACAGCATCGACCTCAAGCCGCCGGTCTCACGTCTCTTGGTTCCCCGAAAGAACCTGTTGACACTTCACATCTAGACTCGGCGCCCCGCCGCCCGCCACCGCCGCCCATGGACCTCGCCACCTGGCTCGCCTTCTTCGCCGCCTCCTGGGCCATCAGCCTGTCGCCCGGAGCCGGCGCCCTGGCGGCGATGAACGCGGGGCTGCAGCACGGGTTCCGGCGCGGTTACTGGACGACGGTCGGCCTGGTGGCCGGCATCTGGACGCAGCTGCTGGTGGTGGGTGTGGGCCTGGGCGCACTGATCGCGGCGTCGTCGACGGCCTTCCAGGCCGTCAAGTGGTGCGGCGTGGCCTATCTCGTCTGGCTGGGCATCCAGCAGTGGCGCGCGCCGGCACGCCCGCTGGCCGCCGCACGCGCCGAGGCCGCGTCGACGCCGCGCCGGCGCATGGTGCTGCGCGGCTGGATGGTCAACGCCGTCAACCCGAAGGGCACGGTGTTCCTTCTCGCGGTGGTGCCGCAGTTCCTGCACCTGGCCGAGCCACTGGCGCCGCAGTACCTGGTGATCGGCCTGACGCTGGCCTTCACCGACCTGGTCGTGATGGCCGGCTACACCGCGCTGGCCGCGCGCGTGCTGGGCTCGCTGCACTCGGCGGCGCACGTGCGCGTGCTCAACCGCGTCTTCGGCTCGCTGTTCATCGCCGCCGGCGCCTTGCTGTCGGTGTTCAAGCGCGCGGCCTGAGCGGCCTATCATCGTTGCCGCCTGGCGCCCCGCGCGCCGCAGCGAAAGACCTCGATGCAGCGGATCCTGATCATCGTGCACGCGCCGCCCTACGGCAGCGAACGCGTGCTCTCGGCCCTCAGGCTGGCCAACACGCTGGCCGGCAGCGACGGCACGCCGCCGCAGCTGCGCCTGTTCCTGATGTCCGACGCCGTCGTGCTCGGCCTGCCGGACCAGGTCGACGGCGGCGGCAACGGCCTGCTGGGGCTGGTGCAGGAGCTGGCCGAGCGCCAGGTCCCGATCGCCCTGTGCCGGACCTGCGCGCTGGCACGCGGCATCGCCGAACTGCCGCTCGTCGAAGGCGCGCGCATCGGCACGCTGCCCGAGCTGGCGCAATGGACGCTCTGGGCCGACAAGGTCATCACGTTCTGAGCCGCGCCGAACCCGGCGCGCGGGTTCAGGCGCCCGGCCTGGACGGGTCGATCAGCGAGCCGTAGGCGGCCCGCAGCGCCTGCTCGGCGTCGTCGCCGCCAGCCTCCGGCGCCGCAGCGCGCACCCGCGCCTCGTCGATCGCCTTGCGGGCGGCCTGGGGCGGCGAGTCGAGCGCGGCAGCGGCGTCGCCGCTGGGCTGGCCCTCGCGGCGCAGGCGCTCGGCCACCGCCACCGCCATGCGCGAACGCAGGCAGGCCAGGCCGCGCGCCGACCAGTTGCTGACGCGCTCCTCGAGTTGCTGCAGCGCACGCTGCAGCACGTCCAGCGGCACGCGCTCCAGCGCCTGCCAGCCGACCCGGCCCAGCGTGTGCTCGACCACGGCCAGATGGCGCATCGTCGCGCGGCTGGTGTGCTCCTCGTCGAGCAGCCGCGTGAGCTCTTCGCGCGCCTGAAGCAGTTCGTCCTCGCGCCGGCGGCGCTCCAGGTCTTCGGGCGTCGGCGGCGCTTCGAGCGCGCCGTCGCGGCCCTTGAGCACCACGCGCACGCCGCCCGGGCCCCGGCGCAGCGCAACGTCCTGGCGGAAGACGGCGTCGAAGGCCGTCTTCAGCATTCCGAAGGGGGAACGTGCGGAACTCATCGTCTTCGATCAGTCGGCCATCCCGGGGTCCGGATTAAGGCCGCGATCGCAACAACGCGTAACCTCTGCCGCGCTCAGGCGGTACAGGTGCGGTTCTTGCCGCTGCGTTTGGCTTCGTACAGCGCCTCGTCGGCGCGTTCGAGCGCGGCTTCGAGCGCCTCGCCCGGGCGCCAGGCGGTGACGCCGGCGGAGAAGGTGACGAAGACCTCGCGCTGCTCGTGCAGGAACAGCGCCTCGGTCAGGCCGCGCTGCAGCCGGGTCAGCGCGAGCTGTGCCTCGGCCAGCGGCGTCGCCGGCAGCAGCACGACGAACTCCTCGCCGCCGAAACGCGCCAGATGGTCGACCGGGCGCAGGCGCTCGCGCACCGCGGCGGCCAGCGACTTCAGCGCCAGGTCACCGGCAGCGTGGCCCAGCGTGTCGTTGAGCTTCTTGAAGTTGTCGATGTCGATCAGGCCGATCGCCAGCGGCGGCGCCTCGGGCCCGGCGCGGTCGACGCGCGCGCGTTCGGCGTCGAAGGCCTGGGCCAGGCCGCGGCGGTTGGCGACCTGGGTCAGCGCGTCGGTCGAGACCTCGTCGGACAGCCGGCGCAGCTCGCCTTCGAGCTCGCGCACGCGGGTCTCGAGTTCGTTCGCCTTGGCGTGTTCGTCTTCCATGCGGCGCTGCGCCGCGCCGACCAGTTCCTGCACCGCGCGGCTCTCGTCGACGATCTCGCGCACGACACCGGCCAGGCTCTCCAGCGACTCGGCGCTCGCCACGGCCTCGGCGTGGCGGCCGACGCTCTCGTGGAAGCGCCCGGTGTGTTCGCCCAAGGCGCCGACCTCGGCCAGCATGCGGTGGATCAGCGACTTGAGCGCATCGCGCGCGGCATTGCGTTCGTCGCGCACGCGCTGCTGGCGCACCCGCGTCTCGGCCAGCAGCTCGGTGGCCGCGCGCACGCTGCGCGCGGTGACGCCGTCGGCCAGGCGCTGCTCCAGGCTCTCGCACTGGCCGCGCGCCCAGCTGTCGTCCTCGGCGACCTCGACGAGCCCGCGGCCGAGTTCGCGGCACAGCGTGCCCAGCTGCTCGACGAGGTGGTGGCGGTGCGCGAACAGCCGGCGTGCACGACGGCAGAGCTCGTCGACCTCGGCCACGCGTTCGGCCGACAGGCCCTCGGCGGCGATGGTGTCGGCCAGCGTCGCCAGGCGGTCGGCGATCTCGGTGGCCCGCGGCTCCTCGGGTGGCAGGCCGGCGCGCAGGCTGCCTTCCAGGCTGGCGACGACCGGACGCCAGGGCTCGGCCTCGGCGGCCACGGCCGGCAGCTCGTCCAGCGGCGCCGGGGCGGTGGGCGGCATCTCCACCGGCGGCGAGTCCTCGGTGCTGCCGGGCGGCGCCTCCGGGTCCTCGAAACGACGGTCGCCGTCCCAGGCACTGGCCAGCGCCTGCAGGCGCTGCAGCAGGCGCTGCAGGTCACCGCGGCTGCCGTCGAGCACACGCTGCAGGCTCTCCTTCTTGCGCGCCGTGGTCCACTGCCGGCCGCCACGCTCGACGCCCTTGACGAGCTTCTCGATCAGCGCCGCCCAGGCCTGGCCCTGCGCCTTGGTGTCGAGCGGGGCGGGCACCGGCACGCCGGCCTCCTCGGCGTAGGCGCGGGCGTAGTGTTCGGGCGTCGGCTCGAGCTTGGCCATGGCCAGGCGCCGCAGTGCGCCCTTGGCGATCTGCGCCGGAGTCGGAGGATTCATCAGCGCGAGCCTGCAGCGAGCACGTTCATCGGCCCGCCGGCGACGGCCGGCGGTTCCAGGTTCAGCCTCGCGAACCAGTGTTCGAACTGGGCGGCCGGCACCGGCCGCCCGATGTGAAAGCCCTGCATGCGCGTGCAGTCCAGGCTGTGCAGCAGCTCGACCTGGTGTTCGGTCTCGACACCCTCGGCAATGACGCGCAGCGACAGATGCCGCGCCAGCGCGATGATCGTGCGCACGATGTGCACCGCGGTGGGCTCGATGCCGAGCTTGGCGACGAAGCTGCGGTCGATCTTGAGCTCCGCGCAGTGCAGACCCGACAGGTGCGACAGGCTGGAGTAGCCGGTGCCGAAGTCGTCGATCGAGACGTCGACTCCGAGCTGGTGCAGCCGGCACAGCGCCGGGCCGACGCCGACGACGTCGCGCATCAGGCTGGTCTCGGTGATCTCCAGCGACAGCAGGCGGCTGCGCCCTTCGGCGGTGAGTTCGTCGATCAGATCGATCAGGTCCTGGCGCAGGAACAGCTTGGGCGGCAGGTTGACGGCGATCGTGCCGTCGAAGCCGTGGGCGGCCTGCCAGCGGCGCGCCTGCCCGGCGGCCTCGCGCAGCGCCCACTTGGACATCTCGAGGATGTCGCCCGACTCCTCGGCCAGCGCGATGAAGTCGCCCGGCATCACCAGGCGGCCGTCGAAACGCCAGCGCATCAGCGCCTCGACACCGACCAGGCGCCCGCTGGCGACGTCGACCTGCGGCTGGTAGTGCAGCTCGAGCTCGCCGCGCTCGGCCGCGCCGGGCAGCGCGGCCTCGAGCATCGGGCGCTTGAGCAGCCCCGGGCCGTAGATCATGCTCGAGTCGCGTTCCTTCTTCGCCTCGTACATCGCGAGGTCGGCATTGCGGTGCAGCTCCTGCACCGTCTCGCCGTCGTCGGGGAAGATGGCGACGCCGACACTGCCGGTGATCGAGCGTTCGTGGCCGCCGGACAGGCGCAGCGGCTCGCGCAGCGCGTACACGATGCGCTGCGCGACACGTTCGGCGTCCGCCGGGTCGGTGACCTCGGGCAGCAGGACGACGAACTCGTCGCCGCCGACGCGGCCGACGGTCTCCAGGTCGCGGTGGGCGCGCGGGCCGGCCGCCTCGAGCGCGCTGTCGTCGATCTCGGCGTGGTAGCGGATGCAGCCGCGCAGCCGCGTCGCGACCTCGCGCAGCACGTCGTCGCCGATCTGGTGGCCCAGCGTGTCGTTGACCTGCTTGAAGCGGTCGAGGTCGATCTGCAGCAGCGCGACCTTGTGGCGCAGGCCGTGGCGGCGGCTGGCTTCGAGCGCGAGGTCGGCGCGGCGGATGAACTCGCGCCGGTTCGGCAGCTCGGTGAGCATGTCGAAGGCGGCGTGGTAGCGCGACTGGCTCTGGGCGCGGTGGCGGTCGGTGATGTCCTGCAGGAAACCGTCGTAGCCGACGAAACGTTTGTGCTCGTCCTCCTCGGCCTTGCCCGCGACGTGCACGACGAGCTGGCCGTCGTCGAGCGTCAGGTCCTGGTCGAGCGCGCGGCGCTGGGCGACGCGGTCGCGCAGCAGCCGCACCGACGCCAGGCGCTGCGCACGCGGGATGCGGCGCAGCAGCGCCCGCAGCGTCGGCGGCCGGCTCTCGAGCTTCAGCACCTCGAGCGCCTCGCGCGACAGGGTCAGGCCGCTGCCATGGCGCCAGCCGAAGCTGCCCATGCGCGCGAGCTGCTGCGCGCGCGCCAGCTTCTCGCGGCTGCGGTCGAGTTCGACCGTGGTGCGCGCGGCGCGCAGCACGTACTCCAGACGGCGCGCCAGCAGGCTCCAGTTCAGTGCCCGGTCCTTCTCCTTCGTGTAGAAGTCGGTCGCGTGCACGTCGAAGGCGTGCCGGATCGAGGCCTCGTCGTCCAGCCCGGTCAGCATGACGATGGGCAGGCGCTCGAAACCCGGCATCGCGCGGATGCGCGCGCAGGTCTCGAAGCCGTCCAGTCCCGGCATCTGCGCGTCGAGCACGACGAGGTCGGGCTTGCGCTCCTGGAGGATGGCCAGCGCCTCCTCGCCGCGCGTGGCCTCGACGATCGCGAAGCCGCGTTCGCGCAGCGCGATCGCGGTGGTCAGCAGGCCCACCTCGTCGTCGTCGACGAGCAGGACTTCGGGGCGCGGCAGCGGCGCCGCGCCATCGCCGCGCGGAGAGATCGGGAAGGCCGGCGCCGCCGTCACGTTCCCAGGGCCGCGGCCACCGCGCGCAGCGCGCGCTGCGCCTCGACCGTCAGCGCCTGCACGCGCGGCGCGATGTCGGCAGTGTCGCCGGCGCGCACCCGGCGTTCGATCTCGGCGCACAGGGTGGACAACTCAAGCGCGCCGACGCTGGCCGACGAGGACTTGACCTTGTGGGCGACCTCGCCGACGGTCTTCAGGTCACCGGCGTCGCGCGCGCTGGCCAGGCGCTCGAGGTCGCGGCCGAGCGCCAGGCGGAAGGTCTCGAGCACACGCCCGACGACGCCGAGGCTGCCGTCGGGGTCCAGTTCGCGCAGGCGTGCGAGCGCGGTGTCGTCGAGCATCGGGACGGTGGGGTCGTGCGGGAAGTGGGTGCCGGTCATAGGAGGGCGGGCGAGGCAAGCTCCGTGCCGCCGCACAGGCGGCGAGGATGGCGCCCGGCGCGATGGCGGTCAAGCGCCGACACGCGAGGCGGGACAACGGAAAACGTCGGGGCGCGGAATCTTGCCGGTGCGCTCAAGGGTCGAGTCCGGCGTTCGGGCCGGCGGTCATGCGCGAAGACGTGACCTTAACCGTTTCCGGCACCGTTATCGTGTCCGCCGGCGCGCGCGCCGCCGCGCCGAGGCTGCCGACACCGGTCCGTACAATCCTTCACATGCCCGCCCACCGCCCTCGCCCGAGACCCGCAGGCCGTGTCCTCGCGACGCGTCTGGCGGGCTTCGCGGGGCTGGCCGCGCTGGCCGGCTGCACCGACACCGGGGCCGCGGGCGGGGTCTTCGGCGGCCTGGCGCTGCTGGCCGTCGGCGCCGCCGGCTACACCGTCGGCAGCCTGCGCGAACGCCACGCGGCGCACAGCGCGCTGCGCGCCGCACGCGCCGCCGCACGCGACGCCGCCTCGCTGCTCGAAGGCTGGGTCTGGCGCAGCGACGCCAGCCACCGTGTCGTCGCGATGCAGCCGCCCGAAGGCGGTGCCGGCGGCAGCGCAGGGCCCGAAGCCGGGACGGCGCTGGACGAGCAGTTCGAGACCGCCCACCCCGAGACCGACGGCGACCTGGCCGCGCGCCTGGCCGCGCAGCGTGCCATGCGCTCGCTGCGCGTGCGCCTGCGGGCCGACGGCAGCGCCTGGCGGCTGCGCGCCGCGCCGTGCTTCGACGAGCTCGGCCGTTTCGACGGTTTCAGCGGCACCGCCGAGCCGGTGGCGGCGCAGGACGCGCTGGCCGCCGACCAGGCCGCGCTGCAGGCGCTGCTGGGCGGCATCGACGCGCCGGCACTGCTGTGCGCCGCAGGTGGCGCCGGCGGCTGGACCCTGCGCGAGCTCAACCCCGCCGCGCGCCGCTGGCTGGACCGTGACGCCCCAGCCTGGGGTGACGTGCTGCCGCGCCTGCCCGCCGCGGTGCGGGAGGCGCTCGCCGCCCCCGGGGCCGACACCGCCGCCGAGCTCGACGGCTGGGTGCTGAGGCGCTTCGACACCGAAGCCGGTGCCGGGCTGCTGGTGATGCAGGCCGCGCGTGCCGGTGGCGACGAAGGCGACGGCGCGGCCTTCAGCTTCACGGTGTCGCACGATCTGCGCGCGCCGATCCGCGTCGTCGAGGGTTTCACGCGCATCCTGAAAGAGGACTACGGCCGCCAGCTCGACCGCCTGGGCAACGAGCACCTGGACCGCGTGCTCGGCGCCGCGGCGCGCATGAACCACATGATCGACTCGATGCTGGCGCTGGCCAAGCTGTCGCAGCAGCCGCTGGCGCGCCAGCCGGTGGACCTGTCGCAGCTGGCCGCCTGGGTCGTCGACGACCTGCGCCGGCAGTCGCCGCCCGAGCGCCGGGTGGACGTCGAGATCGAGCCCGGCCTGGTGACGCGCGGCGACCCGACGCTGCTGCGCCTGGTGCTCGAGAACCTGCTCGGCAACGCCTGGAAGTACAGCGCGCGCAACCCCAAGGCGCGCATCGTCTTCGCCAGCCAGCCGCACGAGGGCCGCGTCTCGTTCTACGTGCGCGACAACGGGGCGGGCTTCGACATGCGCTCGGCCGACCGGCTGTTCGGCCTGTTCCAGCGCCTGCACAGCGCCAGCGAGTTCCCCGGCAGCGGCGTCGGCCTGGCCTCGGTGCGGCGCATCGTGCGCCGCCACGGCGGCGAGGTCTGGGCCGAGGCCGAACCCGGCCGCGGCGCGACCTTCCACTTCACGCTGCGCGACTGAGGCGCGGCTTCAGGCGCTGCGCGCCAGCTCCTCGACCGCGGCGATCAGGCGTTCGGCCTGCGCGGCCTCGCTGATGCCCTGCTCGGCGGCCATGCGCTGCAGGCGCTGGCGCGCGGCCACGCGCGACAGCGCGTGGCGGTGCATCAGCACGCCGACGGCCAGCGGCAGCGGGTCGGACAGCGGCTCGGGCGTCGCCGTGACCACCGGCGCGGACGGCGCCGGCGGCGGCGCTGCCGACGCCAGCTCGCCGGAGCGCAGCCGCGCGAAGGCCTCGTCGACGGTCGGCAGGATCTGGTCGATGTCCAGCGGCTTGATCAGGTAGGCCACGGCGCCGAGTTCGTTCACCTTGGCGATCGTCGCCTCGTCGGCGAAGGCCGACAGGAACATGAACGGGATGCGGGCGACGTCGCGCAGGTACTCGGCGACGTCGAAGCCGCTCTTGCCCTCCATGCGGATGTCCAGCAGCGCCATTTCCGGGCGCAGCTGGCGCGCCTTGAGGATGGCTTCGTCGCCGTTGTCGGCGTCCACGACTTCGTAGCCCGCCTGCGCCAGGCCGTGCGTCACGGCGGCCAGTACGAGGCGGTCGTCGTCCACCACCAGAATCCTGCCCTTCGAAGCCATCGAACCGTCGCCCTCCGCGCGACCGCCGCTATTCTCGCCTACGGCTGCAGCAGAACACGCGGCGGACGCAGCAGGATGCGCGCACGCACCTCGGAACCCGCCTGTTCGAGGGAGAGCACGGCCCCGCGCGGCAGAAGCGAACGCACCAGCGCCAGCCCGCCCATGCCACGCGGCACCTGCTCGATGTCGAAGCCCTCGGCCAGCCGGCCGGTGTTGCGCACCTCGACGACCAGCTCGCCGGCGAGCTCGCCGGGCGCGATCAGGCACTGCAGGTCGCCTTCGGGCGCGTGCTTGACGGCGTTGGCCAGCAGCTCGTTGACGCACAGCGCGATCGGGATCGCCTCGGCCTCGGGCAGCAGGTAGCGCTCGGCGCCGGCAGCCGCCGAGAACAGCACCGGCCGGCCGAAGGCGCGGCGCACCGACTGCGCGATCGCGCCGACCACCGGCGCGGCGCCCAGCGGACCGCTGCGCACCTGCAGGCCGAAGACCTGGGCGATGGCCTGCACCTGGGCTTCGGCCTCGAACAGCAGCCAGCCCATCTCGGGGTGCTGCTTGGCGTTGTGGCGCAGCAGCCCGGCCACGCCCTGCAGGTTGTTCTTGATGCGGTGGTGGACCTCGCGCACCAGCGCCTCGCGCTGCGTGATCTCCGCCGTCAGCCGCGCCTGCTCGGCCTCGCGTTCCTCGGTGACGTCGCTGGCCACCAGCAGCAGCAGCGGCGCGCCCACCGGCCCGGCCACCGGAGCGATGCGCGTGTCCCAGACGATGGTCTGGCCGGCCGCGCCGGTCTCGCGCAGCTCGTGGCGCTGCAGCTCGGCGCCGGCGGCGGCGGCGCGCAGCCAGTCCTCGATCGCGCCGGCGGTCGCCGGGCTGCACAGCTCGGTCGGCGTGCGCCCCAGCGCCTCGTCGACCGGGCGGCCGAACAGCGTCGCGGCGACGTGGTTGCACTCCTGCACGCGCAGCTCGCCGGCGTCGAACAGCGCGATCGCCAGCGGCGCGGTCTCGATGATGCGGCGCAGCGACTCGCGCGCCTGCTCGATCGCGATCTGCGCCTGGCGGCGGCGCTCGACGTCGAGCAGCGCGAAGGTCAGCTGCGGGCCGCTGGACTCGCTGGCGGTGGCCACGACGCTGCCGACGACCCAGAACCCGCGCCCGTCGCGCGCCTGCAGCCGGCACTCGAAGGGTTCGGTCTCGCCGGCGGCCAGGCGTTCGCTCCAGTCGCCGCGGCGCAGCGGGTGCTCGGCCTCGGGCGTGGCCACGGTGGCGATCGGACGGCCGATGAAGTCGGCCAGCTCGCCGGCGAACATGCGCTGCGCCGAGCGGTTCATCCAGGTGATGCCCGAGTCGCCGACGGTGACGATGCCCACCAGCACCGAGTTCAGGATCGCCCGCGTGCGCTCGGCCTGCACCTGCAGCGAGCGGCGCGCGCGGATCGCCGCGTCGATGTCGACGAAGGAGCAGATCAGCCCGGCGCCGGCGTCCTCGGGGTCGACCGGACGCACCGCGGCCTGCACCCAGACGAGCCCGCCGTCCTTGCGCCGCAGCGTGCGTTCGCCGTTGAAGCGGCCCTCGGCGGCGAGCGCGTCGCGCACCTCGCGCTCGCGCTGCTCCCACTCGCCTTCGGGGCACAGGCTGGACGCCGGCAGCTGCACCAGCTCCTCGGGCAGGTAGCCGGTGAGCCGCGACATCGCCTGGTTGGCACGCTCGATGCGCGGGCCGCGCATCGTCGCGATGCCGACGTCGGACAGGTCGAACATCAGGTCGCGCTCGCGCAGCAGGCGCTCGAGCTCGCCCTGCTGCGCCTTCAGCGAGGAGATGTCGGTGAGCACCGCCACCGCCTCGGCCTCGGCCTCGGGCAGCGCCGACTCGGCGCGGTGCACCGACAGCGAATACCACAGCGGCTGGCCGCGGCGTTCGCCGGCGACGAGCTCGGTCTCGTAGCCGCGGCCCTCGGCCATCGCACGCGTGATCTCGGCGGCGATGCCGCCGCTGCCGTCGGGCGCGCCGAAGAGCTGCTGCAGCGAGGCCCCGGCGGCGGCGCCGGCGGCGACGCCGAGCATGCGCTCGAAGCGCCGGTTGCAGCGCACCAGCAGCGCGCCACGTAGGTAGGCGATGCCGGCGTTGGAGCCGTCGAGGATGGTGGTCAGCTCGCGCAGCAACTGCTCGTTGCGGTGCTGCGCGACCTCCTGCTCGGTGACGTCCAGCGTCACCACCGAGGTGGTGCGGCCGCCCGACAGCGCGCCCGGCTCGACACGCGTGAGCAGCCAGCGCAGCCCGAGCTCGGGGTGGCGCACGGCGTAGCGCACCTCGGCGCGTTCGCCCAGGCGCAGCGCGCGCTGCAGGCGTTCGTACTCGGGCATCGAGTCGGGTTCGACGAGCTCGCGGCCGATGCCCTGCAGCCCGGCGCCGGTGCGTTTGCCCGCCGCAGCCGGCGTGGACCGCGGCCGGTCGGAGACCAGCCAGCCACGCGCCGGGTCGTAGGTCGCGACGCCGACGCTGGCGGTGTCCATCAGCATGCCGATCTCGAGCTGCGCGAGGTCGCGCTCCTCCTCGGCGCTGCGGTCCTCGACGACGGCCATCACGCGGCGCTGGCCGAGCTCGGTGGCCCAGCCGGCCACGCGTGCCCCCAGGCGCCGCAGGCGGCCCCCGGGCAGCGGCACCAGGGCCTGGCGTTCGACCGGCGGCTGGCCGGGCACCAGCGCCGCCGACGGCGCGCCGGCCTCCCAGCCGAGCAGGCCCTGCAGGGCCTCGTCGGCCTCGGCCAGCAGCACCGGCACCTGCTCGAGCAGCGCCTCGAGCGCCGGGTTGGAGGTCAGCACCAGGCCGCTGTCGTCGTAGACCAGCATGCCCGCGCGCGCGAGCTCGAACCAGCGCAGCAGCTCGTCCTGGGCACGGCGGGCGTGCACACGCGCGTGATGCTCGGAGGTGACGTCCTGCCAGACCACCAGCCACAGCGGCGTGGCGCCGGCCGGTGCCAGGTTCTGCGGCACGAGCATGAACCAGTGGCGCCCGCCCTGGGCGTCGACCAGGCTTCGCGGCACCGCCGGCAGCGGCACGCCGGCGGCCTGCGCCGCGCGCAGCTCCGAGCGTGCGGCGAGATGGGTGTCGGCGTCCTCGGGCAGCTGCAGCTCGGCCGGGTCGCGCCCGACGAGCGCCTCGCGGGCGTAGCCGCTCAACTCGACGAAGGCGTCGTTGGCGTCGAGGATGCGGTAGTCGTCGTCCTGCAGCGTCGCGGCGAAGGGCGACCCCCACAGCAGCGCGATGGCGCGACGCGCCTCCTCGGTCGTGCGCGCGCCGTCGATCGGCAGCGGCGGGCGTGGCGGCGGCAGCTGCGGCTGCGGCACGACACGCAGCGAATGGCCGCCGCCCAGCGCACGCGCGCTCAGGCGCAGCAGCGTGCCGTCGGCGCCGGGCAGCAGGGTCTCGCTGCGCTCGGGCAGCCCGAAGGCGCGGTCGATCCAGCGCAGCGCGTCCACGCCGAGCACCGGCGCGAGCTGCACCGTGCCCTGCCCCGGCTCGCAGCCGAGCAGGCGCAGCGCCGCCTCGTTGCACAGCCGCAGCACGCCGCGGGCGTCGAACCACAGCAGCGCGTCGGCGACCTCGTCGAGCAAGGCCGCCAGCAGTGCGGGCGACGAAGACGGGGACTGCGGCGCGGCCAAGGCGGCGCGGTCAGTCCAGCGAACGCGCGGCGGCGAGCGCCGCCAGCACGGCGCGGTTGACCTCGCCGCGCCCGAGCAGCAGCCCTTCGGCGCGCTCGCGGATGTCGAACACCGACTCCTGCTCGATCGCGCGGACGAGCTCGATGTACGGGTGGAACGGGCCGGTCTCGTCGACCAGCGCCTGGCGCACGCGTTCGGGCACCGGCACGTTGCCCAGCAGCGCGGCCATCGGCTGCTGCAGCAACTGATCCAGCAGCGAGAAGACGCCGCAGATGAACATCTCGCCACGCATCTCGGCGTCGCCGCTGCCGCGTGCGAGCTCCTCCATCAGCAAGCCGCGGCGCACCGCCTCGTACATCAGCGGCTTGGCCGCCGCCGAGCGCGACGACGACGCCAGCAGCAGCGCCAGCCAGCGCTTCAGGCGCTGGTAGCCGAGCATCATCAGCGCGTGGCCGAAGGAACTGATCTCCACCGACAGCCCGAAGGCCGGCGAGTTGAGGTAACGCAGCAGCCGGAAACCCAGCGTCGGGTCGCGCTTGAGAACGGCCTCCAGGCGCGCCACCGGCTCCTCGCGGTCCACGCCCTGGATCAGCTGCATGACGACCTGCACGTCGGGCGGCACGCCCTGGCGGCCGCTGTGCGGCACCGGCTCGTCGCTGGGCCAGCCCAGCGTGGCGATGGCGCCTCGCTGCAACGCGGCATCGACGGCGCCCATCGTGCGGGCGCCGGCGCGCAGCTCGGCCAGGCCGCCGAGCGCGCTGCCGGCCGGTGCGGCGTCGTGGTCGACGATGGCGAAGGCGAAGGCCTGGAGCACGTCGGCGGGCAGCTCGGCCAGCGGGCGGCCCTTGATCAGCAGCGTGCCGCCGGCCTGGGCGTGGGCCACCAGCGGCGCGGCGAACGCCGGCTCGGCGGCCAGGAAGGCCGGCACCTCGATCATCAGCTGCGGCCGCGGCGGCGCGGCCAGCACCTCGGCGAGCAGGCGCTCGCCAGCGAGGTTCAGCGACACCGGGCGCAGCGACATCGCCGGGCGTGCGGCGCCGGGCTTGAGCGGGCGCGGGTTCAGCGACAGCTCGGGCGCGCCCTCTTCGGCCGCAGGCGGCCAGACGGCGTCGACGGCCGCGAGCAAGGCCTGGACGTCGCAGCCGGCGTCGGGATGTTCGGGGAAGACGGTGAGCCGGGTGGCGACGACCGCGTGCTGACGGTCGATGACGGGGCTGTAGCCCAGGGCCACCTGGCCCAGGATCGGGAGATCGTGCATCAGGCGCTGAGGTACTGGAACAGCGACTGCCGCTGCACCAACGAATACGTCTTCAGTGCCGCATCGTAGCCGGTTTGTTTGTTTTGGAAGTCGGAGATCGCCTGCACCATGTCAAGGTCCTCGGCGTTGGAACGTTCGGTCTGCGCGGCGAGCTTGCTCTCGGCGATGCGGCTCTCCACGAGGTCGGTGCGGTTGAGCGCCTCGCCCGCGGCGGCGCGCACCGTGAGCACGTTGTTCATCACCGCGTCGACGTCGGCCAGGCCGGACTTGACGGCGGCGGCGACGTCGGCCTCGCCAAGCGTCGGGTCCTCGAGCTTGCCGATGATGTCGTCGAGCGCCGTGAACACCGAGACCGTGCCGCTGCCCGAAGGGTCGGTGGCACCGAGCCAGGCGCGCTGGCCATCGACCGACAGCGGCAAGGGCTCGTCCGACGGCGCCAGGATCTCGCCCGCGGCGCCGCGGTAGACGACGCCCGCGGGCGAGTCCACGAACGGCGGCGAGTCGGCGCCCTGGCCGGCGAAGACGTAGCCGCCGGCACCGTCGCCGCGGTTGGACACCCCCAGCAACTGCTTGCGGATGCCGCGCAGGGCTTCGGCCAGCGTCTCGCGGTTGCTCGAGTCGTAGCTGCCGTTGCCGGCCTGCACGACGAGCTCGCGCGCCTGCTGCAGCAGCTCGCCGGCGTCGCCGAGCGCGGACTCGGCCTGCTGCATCACGTGGCGGCTGGCCTCCAGCGCGCGCTGGTTGGCCTCGCTGCGCACCATCGCGGCGAGCGCGCGTTCGGCACGCGCGGCGGCCACCGGGTCGTCGCTGGCGGTGACGACGCGCTTGCCGGCGGTGAGGCGGTCCTGCGCGTCGGACAGGCCTTCCTGGCGCTTCTGGAGGTTCTTGATCGACGTCTCGAAGGCGTTGGCGGCGGTGATTCGCATGGCGGTTCAGCCTCGTGGTGGCAGCCGTCAGCCGGCTGCGGTCTGGAGCAGCGTCTCGAAGACGCTCTGCGCCACCTGGAGGACCTTGGCGGCCGCCTGGTAGCTCTGCTGGTACTGGATCAGGCGCGCGGCTTCCTCGTCGAGGTTGACGCCGGCGACCTCGCTGCGCGCGAGTTCGGCCTGGCCGGACACCGCCGTCGAGATCGTCGAGGCCGCCTTGGCGGTCTGCACGCGCACCGCGACGTCGGCCAGCGTGGCGGCGTAGGCGTCGGTGGCGAGCGCACCGCCGCTGTAGACACCGCCGCTCTCGCTGCGGCCGACGATGGCCTTGTCGCGCAGCCCCGACAGCGCCAGCGCGTTGCCGTTGTTGGCGCCGATGTAGGCCGGGTCGATGGCCGTCACCGAGATCGTGTCGCCGGCCTTGGGCACGCCGGCGACCTGCAGCCGCGCGCCGTTGATCGAATACGGCTCGGGCGGCACGACGCCTTCGTCGTTCCAGTCCAGCGGGCCGGTGGTCGTGGCCGCGCCGCCGGAGTCGGTGACGGTCCAGCTGTACTGCAGCTGGCCCCCGGCGCCGGTGGAGAAGCTCACCTCGGCGCTCGAGCCGGTGTCCGGCGCCTCGACCATCGTCAGCGAGGCGATCGAGCCGGTGCCGGTGTTGGCCGCGCCGACCGAGGCCACCAGCGGCGAGGCCGCGGCCACCAGGCGCGGATCCTGGATCAGCGCGTTCATGCCGCCGGCGGCGTTGGCCACCGGCTGCAGCAGGAAGGTGTCGGCCGACGCCGGCGTGCCGGTGACCGTCACCTGCATGCCGTCGACCTCGAAGGCGCCGCTGGCGTCGGCCGTGCGGTTGAAGGTCTCCTGCGGGTAGGACAGCCGCGTGACGATGTAGCCGTTGGCCACCGCCGGGTCGGGGCGCATCAGGTAGTCGGCGGCGTTGAGCACGGTGCCGTCGGGCGTGGCGATGCTGACGGTGGCCAGGAAGTTGCCGCTCGCGTCGCGGGCGTTGTTGGTCGACGAACGCGCCGTCGGCGCGCCGACCTGGAACAGCGGCTTGCCGCCGTCACCGTTGAGGTCCAGGCCCAGCTCCTGCTGGGCGTTGACGGCCGAGCCGACGGCGGCGGCGAGCTGGCCGACCATGTTGCGCGCGTCGACCAGGTCCTCGTTCTGGAAACGCAGCAGCGCGGCCATCGAGCCGCCGCCGAGCGATGCCTCGTCGAGCATGCGCAGATTGCTGCCGTCGACCAGCGCCAGCGCCGAGCGCGAGGTGTCCAGCGGGTCGGGGGTGACGCGCATGTCCACCGACTGCGCGCCCAGCACCAGGTTCTGCCCGCCGGCGACGAAGACGCCGACGGTGCCGTCGTCGGCCATCACGGTGCTGACCTGGATCTTGGTGGACAGCTCGCTGACGATGCGGTCGCGTTCGTCGAGCAGGTCGTTGGGCGGCTGGCCCAGCCCGCGCGAGGCGGCGATCTGGTCGTTGATCTTGGCCAGGCTCTTGGTCAGGCCGTTGACCGCGGTGACAGTGGTCTTCAGGTCCGAGGTGACGCCGGCCTGCAGCGTGTCGAGCTGGTCGTCGGCGGCGTTGAAGCGCGAGGCCAGGTCCTGCGAACGCGCCAGCACCACCTGGCGCGTGGCGGTGTCGCCGGGGCGCGAGGCCAGGTCGACCATCGCGTTGAGGAAGCTGCCGACGCTGTAGCCCAGGCCCATCTCGCCGGTGGGAAAGACGTTCTCCAGCAGCTTCAGGCGCTGCGCGAGCGTCTCGTCCATCGCCGACAGCGACTTGGCGGTGGCCGCCGCGCGGGTCAGGAACTGGTCGTGCGAGCGCGTCACGCTGGCGACGTCCACGCCCTTGCCGAAGAAGCCGGCGCCGGTGTACTGGCCCTTGGCCGTCGCCAGCTCGGCCTGCTGGCGCGAGTAGCCGGCGACGCTGGCGTTGGCGATGTTGTGCCCGGTGACCTGCATCGAGGCGTAGCTCGCCGTCATGGCGCGCATGCCCAGCGACATCAGCGATGAAGCGGCCATTCCTTACCCCAGGCTGCGCTGCACGCGCAGCGTCGTGTTGATGACGCGGGTGAGCTTGTCCGCGTAGGCCGGGTCGGTCGCGTAGCCGGCCTTCTGCAGGCCGCGCGCGAACGTGCCGGCATCGGTCGCGCCGGCCACCGTGTCGCGGTAGCGCGGGCTCTCGGAGATCAGCTTGGCGTAGTCGGCGAACGACTCCTCGTAGCTCGCGTAGGCGCGGAACTTCTGCACCATCTTCTGCGCCTTGCCGTCGACGTACTCGGTGGTCGTCACCTCGGCGACCGGCCCCTTCCAGTTCGCGCCGGCCTTGATGCCGAAGAGGTTGAACGAGGGCGAGCCGTCGGCGTGCAGGATCTCCTTGCGGCCCCAGCCGGTCTCGTGCGCGGCCTGGGCGATCATGAATTCCGAGGGGATGCCGGTCCTCGCCTCGGCCTTCTCGGCGGCCGCGCCGTGCTGCTGCACGAAGCCGGCGGCGCCGGTCTGCGGGACGCGCGTGGCCTGGGTGCGGGCCGACAGCGGCGCGGGCGTGTTGTTGGCCGAGCCGGTGGCCGGGATCGGCCCGGGGGCCATGCCCATCTGGCGCTCGAGCTGGCGCGCGATGACGTCGGCCAGCCCGCCCGGCAGCCCGGACAGCTGCGACGCGTACTGGTCGTCGAGCATCTCGGTGCCCATCTTCGAGCCCGAGTCCTCGAGCATGCCGGTGGCCATCGTCGAGGCGCGCATGCTCTTGAGCAGCTCGTTCATGAACATGCGCTCGAACTGCTTGGCGGCCTCGCGAACCGCGGCCTTCGGGTCCTTCGAGGCCTGGGCCTGCAGCGAGGCCAGACCGCGTGAATCCAGCGACAGCGAGGACGGGGCGGCAGCCATCAGATCACCTCGATCTCGGCGTTGAGCGCGCCGGCGCTCTTCATCGCCTGCAGGATCGCCAGCAGGTCCATCGGCGTGGCGCCCAGGGAGTTCAGCGCCTTGACGACGTCGGCGAGCTTGGTGCCCGCGGGCAGCTGGATCAGCGCCCCGCCCTGCTGCGTGATCGCGATGTCGGACTTGGCCGACTCCACCGTCTGGCCCTGGCCGAACGGGTTGGGCTGGCTGACCTGCGGCGTGGTGCTGATCGTCACCGACAGGCTGCCGTGCGCGACGGCGCAGGCGCCCAGCGTCACGGCATCGTTCATCACCACCGAGCCGGTGCGGGCGTTGAGCACCACCCGCGCGGCCGGCTGGGCGAGCTCGACGTTGAGGTTCTCGATGTCGGCGAGGAAGGCGATGCGCGCGCCCGGCGCCGCCGGCGCGCGCACGCGCACGCTGCGGCCGTCCAGCGCGACGGCGGTGCCCTCGCCCTTGGCGCGGTTGATCGCGTCGGCCACTGCACGCGCGGTGGCGAAGTCGTCGGCCTGCAGCCCGAGCTGCACGCCGTCGCCCTCGAGCAGCGGCGTCGGCACCGTGCGCTCGACGGTCGCGCCCGCCGGGATGCGGCCGGCGCTCAGGTGGTTGATCTGGACCTTGGAGCCGTTGGCCGCGGCGCCGGCGCCGCCGACGATCAGGTTGCCCTGCGCCAGCGCGTAGACGTTGCCGTCGGCGCCCTTGAGCGGCGTGGCGATCAGCGTGCCGCCGCGCAGGCTCTTGGCGTTGCCGATCGACGAGACGTTGATGTCGATCGCCTGCCCCGGCTGGGCGAAGGCGGGCAGCTGCGCGGTCACCATCACCGCGGCGACGTTCTTCAGCTGCATGCTGGTGCCGGAGGGCACCGTCACGCCCATCTGCTGCAGCATCGCGGTCATGCTCTGCGTCGTGAACGGGGTCTGCGTGGTCTGGTCGCCGCTGCCGTCGAGGCCGACGACGAGGCCGTAGCCGACGAGCGCGTTGGCGCGCACGCCCTGCACCGCGGCCACTTCCTTGAGCCGCACGGCCGCCGCCGGCTGCGCGCCGAGCACGGCCAGCGCCGCGGCGGCGAGGAGGATCAGGCTTCGCATGGTGCCGGCCCTCACAGCGGCCACAGCACGCTGAAGAACACGCGCGAGAGCCAGCCGACGGCGTTGCTGTCGGCCTGGGCGCCACGGCCGCGCTGCTCCAGGCGCACGTTGGCGATGCGCGTGCTCTGCACGACGTTGCCGGCCTCGATCGCACGCGGGTCGACCTGGCCGGAAAAGCGCAGCACGTCGACGTTGGCGTTGACGCCGATCTGCTTCTCCCCGCCGACGATCAGGTGGCCGTTGGGCAGCACGCCGCGCACGGTCACGGTGATCGTGCCCTGGAAGTCGTTGCTGTTCTCGGTGCTGCCCTTGCCGGCGAAGCTGTTCTCCGAGCTGGCGGTGACGGTGGCGCGGCGCAGCGCCGCGGCCGCGTCGATGCCCGGCAGCGCGGTGATGCCGCCGCTCAGGTCGGTGCTCTTGTCGATCGAGCTCGTGGACTTGGCCGTCGCGCTGATGCGCTCGACGATGCGCACCTGCAGCGTGTCGCCGGGCTGGCGCGCGCGGTGGTCCTCGAACAAGGGCCGGTACTGCGAGGTCTGGAAGATCGCACCGGTGCTCGGCGCCTCGATGGCCGGGGCGGCGGCCGGCGGCAGGTCCGCGCCGGTGGGCTGCTCGAACTGCACCGTCGGGTACATCGTCTGGCAGCCCGCGAGCGCCAGCGCCGCGGCGGCGAGAAGAAGGCGGGCGGCGGCCATCACAGCTGCCCCAGCTTCTGCAGCATCTGGTCGGAGGTCTGGATGGCCTTCGAGTTCAGCTCGTAGGCACGCTGCGTCGCGATCATGTTGACGAGCTCCTCGACGACGTTGACGTTGCTGGTCTCGACGAAACCCTGCTGCAGCGCGCCCAGCTCGTTGGTGCCCGGCGTGCCGGTGTTGGGCGTGCCCGAGGCGGCGGTCTCGGCGTAGAGGTTGCCCCCCAGCGACTCCAGGCCGGCCGGATTGACGAAGTTGGCCAGCTGCAGCTGCCCGACGGTCGTCGGCGTCGAGCTGCCGGCCGTCGTGATCTGCACCGTGCCGTCGTCGGCCACGGTGACGCTCTTGGCGTCGGCGGGGATGGTGATGCCGGGCAGCACCGGGTAGCCCTGGTTGGTGACCAGCTGGCCGGCCGAGTCGACCTGGAACGCGCCGTCGCGGGTGTAGCCGGTGCTGCCGTCGGGCATCTGGATCTGGAAGAAGCCGTTGCCCTTGATCGCGACGTCGTAGCTGTTGCCGGTCTGCTGCAGGTTGCCCTGCGTGAAGTTGCGCGAGGTGCCGGCGGCGCGCACCCCCAGGCCGACCTGCAGCCCGGTGGGCAGCGTGCTCTGCTCGCTGCTGGCGGCACCGGCCTGGCGCAGGTTCTGGTAGATCAGATCCTCGAACTGCACGCCACCGCGCTTGAAGCCGTTGGTGCCGACGTTGGCGAGGTTGTTGGAGATGACGTCCAGCTTGGTCTGCTGGCCCTCCATGCCGGTCTTGGCGATCCATAGCGAACGAAGCATGTCGGTTCCTCGTGGGGCGGACAGGGACGTTCGGATCTTGAGGGCGCGACAGGCCGGCCGAAGCGCGGAAAACAGCGGCCTTGGCCCCGTATCTCCGCGCCCAAAAGACGAACGCCGCGCATCGGCGCGGCGTGTTCTGGCGGTGCCGGGACTCAGGGCCCGAGCAGCTTGGTCGCCGCCTGCTCCTTCTGCTCGGCGGTCTGCAAGGCCTTGATCTGGTGCTCGAACTGGCGTGCCGCGGCGATCATCTGCACCATCGTCTCGACCGCGCTGACGTTGCTGCCCTCGAGCGCGCCGTCCTGCACGCGTGCTGCCGGGTCGGCCGGCAGGTCGCCGTCGGCGGCCCGGAACAGGCCGTCGGTGCCGCGTTCGAGCGGCGCCTCCGGGGTCACCAGCTTGAGCCGGCCGATCGGCTGCGGCTTACCGCCGGCGGTGGCCGCCGAGATCGTGCCGTCGGCACCGACGTCCACGCTGGCGTTGGCCGGCACCGTGATCGGCCCGCCGTCGCCGAGCACCGGCAGCCCCGCCGGCGTGACGAGCACGCCCTCGGCGCTGACCTCCATCGAGCCGGCGCGCGTGTAGGCCTCGGTGCCGTCGAGCGCCTGCACCGCCAGCCAGGCCCTGCCCCGCATCGCCACGTCGAGGTTGCGCCCGGTGACCTGCAGCGGGCCGGACTGCTCGTCGTAGCCGACGGTGGACTCGAGCGAATAGACGCGCGTGCTGGCACCGTCGCCACGCACCGGCACGGCACGGAAGGCCTGCAGCTCGGCGCGGAAACCCGGCGTCGACACGTTCGCCAGGTTGTGCGCGAGCACGTCCTGGCGCTCCATCGTCGCCTTCGCGCCGCCCATCGACAGGTAGATCAGGCGATCCACGGTTCAGCCTCCGCCGTGCGCGCCGTCAGCGCATGTTGACCAGGGTCTGCATGACCTGGTCCTGCGTCTTGATGGTCTGCGCGTTGGCCTGGTAGATGCGCTGCGCGGTGATCATGTTCACCAGCTCGCCGGTGAGGTCGATGTTCGACTCCTCCAGCGCGCCGGACTGGATGACGCCCATGTTGCCTTCGCTGGGCACGCCGATGACCGGGTCGCCCGAGGCGTAGGTGCTGGCCCAGACGTTGCCGCCCATCGGCTGCAGACCCTGCGGGTTGCGGAAGTTGGCCAGCTCCAGCTGGCCGGCGGGCTTGCTCTGGCCGTTGCTGTAGCGCGCCAGCACGATGCCGTCGGCCTCGATGGCGATCGAGGTCAGCTGGCCGGCGGCGTAGCCGTTCTGGGTCAGGTTGGTGACGCCGAAGGTCTGGTCGTACTGCGTCGCGCCGGAGAAGTCCACCGTGGTGGCCAGCGGCACGACGATGCGCGAGGTCTCGGCGCCGGTGTCGGGGTCGGTGATGATGAGTTCGTTCTCGATCGTCAGATCCAGCGCGTCGGCCGGCGACGGCGAGGACAGCTTGCCGGTCGTGTTGTCGAAGGCGAGCGTCTGCCAGGCCACCGGGTTGCCGCTGGCGTCGGTGTGCACCGGCTCGCCGTTGGCGGTGACGTAGACGTTCCAGGTGTCGTTGGCCGACTTCTGGTAGTAGTACGAGAGCGCGACGTCCTGGCCCTTGGAGTCGTAGATCGTCACCGAGGTGGCGTTGTTGTAGGTCTTCTTGTTCGTGAAGTCGATCTGCGGCGTCACCGTCGAGGCCGGCGCGGTCACCGCCGAGTCGGCGTCGAGGTTGAACTCGATCTCCATGTCCGAGGTCACCTTCGGCGCGATGCCGGCGGTGGGCAGGCGCAGCGGCTGCGCCAGGCCGGGCTGGATGGTGCCGGTGCCGTCGGCCGGGTAGCCCATCAGCTGCAGCTTCTCGTTGTTGACGATGTAGCCCTCGCGGTCGACCTTGAACTGGCCGTTGCGGCTGTACATCGTCGGATTCACGCCGTCGGTCACCTGGAAGAAGCCGGCGCCGTTGATCGCCAGGTCCATCGCGTTGCCGGTGGTCGTGATGTTGCCCTGCGTGAACTGCTGCGACACCGCCGCCAGGTTGACGCCGATGCCGACGTTGTTGACGCCGGCGCCGTTGAGCGCCGCCGCGTACATGTCGGAGAACTCGGCACGCGAGATCTTGGCGCCGTAGGTGTTGGCGTTGGCGATGTTGTTGCCGATGACGTCCAGGCTCTTGCTGGTCGCGTTGAGCCCGGAGAGGCCTTGCTGGAAGCTCATCGTGATGTCCCGTTCAGTTGTAGGCCTTGATGGCGGTGTAGTCGACGGTGCCGCTGCTGGCCAGTTCCAGCTGCAGCTTGTTGCCCGAGGTGCTGACGGCGGCCACGGTGTCGCGCATCAGCGCGGTGTTCGTGACGGTCGCCGTGCCGAGCTTGGCGGTGACACGGAAGGTGTAGCCGCTGGTGTCGCCGGCCTTGCTCGCGTCCCAGGTGAAGCTGTGCGTGCCGGCCTTCGCGGCGCCCAGGTCCAGCGTGTCGACCGTGCGCCCCGAGGCGTCGAGGATGTCGACCTTGACCGAGTCGGCGGTGCCCGAGAGGTCCATGCCGCCGACGCCGATGCCCTCGCGCACGTCCAGCCGGTTGCCCTCGACGGTGACGTCGCGGCCGACGAGCGACGCGCCCTGCATCGCCTGCATCTGCAGGAACTGCGTGTTCAGTCCGGTGACCGTCTCGTTGAGCTTCTCGATGCCCGTGACGGTGTTGATCTGCGCCATCTGGCTCGTGACCTGGGCGTTGTCCATCGGATTCAACGGGTCCTGGTTCTGCATCTGCGCCACCAGCAGCTTCAGGAAGCGGTCGGCGCTGGCCGCCGCGGTGCCCGAGTTGGCGCTCGTGGACGGTGTGTTGATCGACGAATAGGGATCGACGGTGGTGCTCATCGCGCGCTCCGTTCAGGCTCAGGACTGCCCCATCTGCAGGGTCTTCTGCAGCAGGTTCTTCGCGGTGTTCATCACCTCGATGTTGTTCTGGTAGGAGCGCGACGCGGAGATCATGTCGACCATCTCCTGCACCGGGTTGACGTTGCTGTAGGTGACGTAGCCCTCGGCGTCGGCGGCCGGGTGGTTGGGTTCGTGGGCGCGCCGCCCGGGGCTCTGGTCCTCGCGCACCGTCGAGACGCGCACGCCGGCCGAGCTCGCCGGGTCGCCGCCGGCGTCCATCAGCGCGGTCTGGAACACGACCTGGCGCGCCTTGTAGGCCTGGCCATCGGGCCCGGCCACGGTGTCGGCGTTGGCCAGGTTGGAGGCGACGACGTTGAGCCGCTGGCTCTGCGCGCTGACCGCGCTGCCGGAGACGTCGAAGATGCGGAACATGCTCATGATTCGGTGCCTCAGCCCTGGTTATGGCTCTTCATCGCGTCGGTCAGCGTCTTCACGCTGCCGTTGATGAAACGCAGCGAGGTTTCGTACTTCAGCGCGTTGTCGGCGAAGGCGGCGCGCTCGCGGTCCATGTCGACGGTGTTGCTGTCCAGGTTGGTCTGGGCCGGTGTCGCGTAGCGCAGGTCGGTGGTCGGCCGCAGGCGGCCGAAGCCGGCGTCGAGCAGCGGCCCGGCGACGGGGCTGCCGAGATCGTTGGTCGCCGAGGCGCCTGCCGCGCCGGGGGCCGGCGGGCGCGGCAGCGTCGCGGTCGCGTCGCGCAGCGCCTGCGAGAAGTCGAAGTCGCGCGCCACGTAGCCCGGCGTGTCGGCGTTGGCGATGTTGCTCGCGATCACGCGCTGGCGCTCCGAGCGCAGCGCCAGCGCCTGGGCCTGGAAGTCCAGCTGTCCGGTCAGGCGGTTGATCATGGGGCGCACGCTCCTTCGGATGGTCGGAGCCGATTCTGGGCAGCCGGGGGCCGGACATGAGCCCGATAAGCGGGCACATCTCCCCCCTTTTCCGATCCGTGGCGCGCGCCGCGCCGCCTAGAGTGCGGCAGGTGGAAAAGCCTCCGTCGAACCCGCGACGCACGGCCGGCGCGCTGGCGCTGGCCGCGGCCCTCGCCTGCCCTGCGGCCGCCCAGACGCTGTCGCCGCAGACGCTGCAGGCGGTGCGCTCGCTGGCCGGCGACGCGGCCGCGGCGCTGGCGCCGGCGGGCCTGCGCGTCGAGGTCGTGCCCGGCAGCCTGGACCCGCGCCTGAAGCTCGCGCCCTGCGCGCGTGTCGAACCCTATCTGCCGCCCGGCGTGCGCCCCTGGGGGCGAGCACGCATCGGCCTGCGCTGCCGCGGCGGCGCCGTCGCCTGGAACGTCTACCTGCCGGTGACGGTGCAGGTCTGGGGCCCCGGCGTCGTCGCGGTGTCCACGCTGGCGCCGGGCACGGTGCTGGCCGCGGAGGTGCTCGCCATCGGCCAGGTGGACTGGGCGGCCGAGCCGACGCCGCCGCTGACGGCGGTCGAGGCGCTGGCAGGGCGCACGCTGGCGCGCCCGCTGGCCGCCGGCGAGGCGCTGCGCGTGGACGATCTCAAGCCGCGCGAGTGGTTTGCCGCCGGCGACGTGGTGCGCATCGTCGCCAGCGGCGACGGTTTCGCCGTCACCGCACGCGGCGAGGCGCTGACACGCGGCGTCGAGGGCCGGCCGGCGCGCGTGCGCACCGAGGCCGGCCGCATCGTCACCGGAGTGCCAACCGCCGAAGGCCGACTCGATGTCCCGTTGTGAGCCGCAATCCCCCCGCATTCAGGGGACCGATGAAAATTCATCCCGCCCGGGCCTAAAGTTGGCCACTGGCGCTCCGATACAGCGATCATGTCATGGGAGGAAGGCCCGCCAGGGCTCCTCCCGATGGAGTTCAAGATGAAGATCGGTCACCTCGATTCCACGTCGCCCGCCTCGGCGGTGAACGGCGAACGCAAGGCGACTTCGCAAGCCCGCACGCCAGACGGCACGGCCGAGCCCAGCGCCAAGGTCGAACTGTCGGCCGCGGCACTGGCGGCGACCGGCTCGGGCGACGGCAGCTTCGACGCGAACAAGGTCGGGCGCATCGCCCAGGCCATCCGCGACGGCGACTACCAGGTCGACGCCGAGGCGATCGCCGACAAGCTGATCTCCAACGCCCAGGAGCTCCTGGGTCGCACCTACAACCGTTGACCCACGCCCACGCGTCCATGCTGACGACCGCCGCCGAGATGCAGGCGCTGAAACGCGCCACCGAACTGGAGGCGCCGCTGCAGGCGCTCGAACAGCGCCTGGCCGCGCTGGGCGCGGCGCTGGCCGCCAGCGATGCCGTCGAGATCGAGTCCGCCGCGGGGGAACTGCACCGCGCGCTGGCGTCGGCGGTCGAGCATTTCGCGCGCGCCGCGCGCGAGGGCGGCGTGCCGATGCCGCTGCGCCAGCGCCTGGCGCTGGCCGGCGGCCAGGTCGCGGCACAGCGCGAGGCGCTGGCGCGCGCCACCGCCGCGCTGGACCGCGCGATCGACGTGCTGCTGCCCAACCTCGGCAGCGGCGGCTACGGTGCCGGCGGCACCAGCACGCGCCCCAGCCAAGGCGGCTCGCTGCTGGCCTGACCCCCGCGGGGCCTGCGCCCCGCCCCCGCCGATGAACGGCCGGACCGCGACAGCGGCCCGGCCGTCGTCATTTCGGCGCCGCAGAGCCCGCCTTGCGCACGAAGCTCGCTTGGCCGCGGCCGGTGCACACGTCACGAATGGCGCCACAATGCCCGGATCACGAGACCAGGAGTCCCGGCCACGACCGCGGCCTCCGGCCGAATCACCTGGGCGCTGCCAGCGGCGGCGCCGCGTTTGACGAGTTGCGTTGGGAAACACCGAGACCGCCTGGACCGCGCCTGCGCCAGGCCACGCCGCCGTGGGCGCCGAAGCGGCCCGCACCCTGCTTGAACGGCTCCGCGGCTGCGCCGACAAGCGCTGGATCCTGCTGCTCGCCGCGCCGGCGTGCGCGGCCGCGCTGGTCATCACGCTGCTGCAGCAACACCCGGGCGCCCGGCTCGCCGAGGCGGCCGACGGGCTGCGCGCGGCCACCACGCGGCTGGGCTGGTCGACGGCCCCGGACGCCGATCCCGACGAAGCACAGCGCAGCCTGGACGAGACCTCGCGCAGCCTGGCCGCGCTCCGGCAGGCCGGCGCCGCGGCCGGTTTCGAGCCGCCGGGGATGGCGCTGCTCGAGTCGCGCCTGGCCGCCGCCCGCAGCCCGGCGCAGCGGCGTGCCGTGGCCGAGGCCGCCGAGCCGGTGGCGCGCAGCGTCCGCGAGGAGATCACCCGGCGCCAGGCGCGCCTGGAGCGCTGGCTTCAAGGGCTGTCGGCGGCACTGGCGCTGACGCTGCTGGTGCCGGCGCACGGGCTGTGGCGCCAGCGCCGGCGCATTCGACACGTGCTGCGCGAGCTCTCCGACACGCTCGCGCGTGGTGCCGACGGCGGCGAGGCCGGCGTCTCCGAACGCCGCTGGCACGCGCTCGCCGACCTCTCGGCCGACTGGTACTGGGAGACCGACGAGCAGATGCGCCTGTCCTGGGTCTCGGGATCGACGCCGCTGACGACGCTGCTGGGCTGGCCGCTCGAGGAGCTGCTCGGCCGCCGCCGCGACGAGATCGGTGCCTACGACCCGCCGGCCCTCGGCTGGGGCTGGCTGGCCGAACGCATGTCGCGCCGCGAACCGCTGCGCGACGTCGAGCTGCGTGCACGCTCGCGCCGCGGCGAGCACGCGCTGTGGATCCAGCTCAGCGGCCGCCCGCGCTGCGACGCCCAGGGGCGTTTCGCCGGCTACCACGGCGTGGGCCGCGACATCACCGCGCGCAAGCTCGACGACGAGCGCCAGCGCGAGAACGAGCAGCGCTGGGCGCTGATGGTCGACCTGGCCTCCGACTGGTACTGGGAGAGCGACGCCGCGCACCGGCTGCAGCCGGTGGGCCGTGCGGTCTACCGCAGCGCAGTCGACTACCTGGAGCCCGGCGACGGCCGCACGCGCTGGGAACTTCACGCCGCGACGCCGGCCGAACTCTGGGAGGAGCACCGCGCCGACCTCGCCGCCCGCCGGCCCTTCCGCTCGTTCGAGTTCCCGACCGACGCCGCCGACGGCACGCGCCACTGGGTCTCGATCAGCGGCATCGCACGCTTCGACGGCCAGGGGCGGTTCCTCGGCTACCGCGGTGTCGGCCGCGACATCACGGTGCGCAAGCAGGCCGAGGGCCTGCTGCGGCGCGACAACGAGGCGCTGCAGCAGGCGGTGGCCGAGCGCACGCGCGAGCTGCAGCAGATCAACCTCGATCTCGACGCGTTCTCGCGCCAGCTCGCGCACGAGCTGCGCACGCCGATCGGCCACGTCGAGGGTGTCGCCCGGCTGCTGGAGGCCCGCGCCGGGACGCGGCTGGACAGCGGCGACCGCGAGCTGCTGGCGCTGCAGTCGCAGGCCGCGCGCACGATGCGCGAGACGCTGGACGCGCTGATGCTGCTGGCACGCTCGACGGTGCAGGCGATGCCGATGGAAAGCGTGGACCTGAGCCGGCTCGCCGCCGAGGCCGCCGCGCAGCTGCCCGAGATGCCGCGCGAGGCGCCGGTGGACTGGACGATCCAGCCCGCGATGAAGGTGCACGGCTGTCCCGGCGCGCTGCGCATCGTGCTCGCCAACCTGCTGGGCAACGCGGCCAAGTTCACGCGCCGCGTGGAGCGCCCGGCGGTGCACCTGGCGGCCCGTGTGCAGGCCGACGGCCGCGTGTGCATCAGCGTCGAGGACAACGGCGCCGGCTTCGACCCCGCGCTCGCGGACCGGCTGTTCGTGCCCTTCAGCCGGCTGCACGCCGGCGAGGACTACGCCGGCACCGGCATCGGGCTGAGCATCGTGCAGCGCATCGTCGAGCGCCACGGCGGCACGGTGGCCGCGCACGGCGAGCCCGGGCGCGGCGCCCGCTTCGAGTTCACGCTCGCCGCGGCGGCGGACTGATCAGAAGTTGAACGCCAGCCGCAGGCCGCCCCAGTGGCGTCCGGCCACGGCGATCGGCGCGGCCGCTTCCTTGAGCACGACGAAACGGCCGCCGCCCATGTCGCGGCGGTAGGTCTGCAGCAGGAACGGGCGTTCGTTGCGCGCCGAGGCCAGCCCGGTGCGGTCGTTGAAGATGCGGCGCCAGCGGCTGTTGGCGGTGTTCCAGAGCAGGTCGCCCGGACGCTGCGGCTGGTTGTAGCGCCGGTTGTGGCAGGCGACGTAGCCGTTGCGGTCGACGGCGATGCAGAACACCACCTTGTCCGACAGCTGCAGCGCCGCTTCCTGCACCTGGGGGAAGAGCTGCTCGGCCAGCGCCGAGAAGCGCGCCGTGTGCTGCGCCGGCTCGGTGCCGGCGATCGGCTGGTAGCGTTCGTCGAACAGGTCCTCCAGCGAGGCCCGGCCAGCGGCCAGCGCGTCCTCGAGCAGCGCGCCGACCTGGGCGGCGGCCTGCTGGGCGGCGCGGATATAGGGCGAGTCCTGGGTCTGCAGGCCGCTGGCGGCGAAGGCCTCGATCAGCTGCTCCGAAAAACGCAGGAAGCTCTCGGTGCGGCCGAGCGCGGTGTCCAGCGAACGCGTGGTCTGGCGCACCTCGCCCTCGATCGCGGCCATCTGCGACTCGAGCCCGGCGCAGACCTCGGAGCTGCGCCGGCTGGCGTCGTGGATGCGGCCCACGCCCTGGACGACGCCGTCGAGCGCGCGGTGCACGCCGCCTGCGGGGCTGCCTTCGCTGCGCTGGATCTCCCGCGCGAGCGCGGCGATGCGCTCGTCGAGACGGCCGACGGTGGCCAGGATCTCCTTGGACGAGACCTCCACCTTGGCCGCCAGGTCCTTGACCGCGTCGGCGACGACGCCGAAGCCGCGCCCGGCCTCGCCGGCGCGTTTGGCCTCGACCGAGGCGTTGAAGGCCACGAGCCGCGTCTGCAGCGCGATCTGGGTGATCTGGTCGGCCGCGCCGGAGACCTGGCGCAGCGTGTCGACGATGCCGCCGACTTCGGTGCCCACGGCCTGCACCGCCTCGCCGACCTCGGCGACGGCACGCAGCCCGTTGTCGGTCTCGCCGGCGATCGCGGCCTGCGCCGCGACCACGTCCTGCAGCTGGCGCGCCAGCGCCTGCAGCGCCACGGCCTGGGCGCTGGCCACACGGTGCGTGTCGGCGATGACGCCGCAGACCTCGGCGGCCTCGCGCCCCAGGCCCGAGGCGCGCTCGTTGATCTGGCGCAGCGCGGTCTCGGCCGCGCCGGGCGTTGCCGCCACCGGGCCGGGCGCGGCCGGCGGCGGCGCCGCAGGCGGCGCGCGCCGGAAGGACTTGAACATGGGCGCTCTCCTGACGGGGACGACTACCAGTCGCGCAGACGCGTTCGCAGGCGCGCGATCGACTGGCTGTGCAGCTGGCACACGCGGCTCTCGGTCACCTTGAGCACCGCGGCGATCTCCTTGAGGTTCATGTCGTGCTCGTAGTACATGCTCATCACGTACTGCTCGCGCTCGGGCAGGTTCTTGATCGCCTCGACCAGGGCCAGGCGCATGCGCTGGTCCTGAAGCCGGCCCAGCGGGTTGCCCACGTCGTCGTGCACGTGGCGGTCGAGGTAGTCGTCGTCGCCGTCGTCGCCGCTCATGTCCTCCAGGTAGATCAGCTGGGTGCCGCGCACCTTGGTCAGCAGTTCCTGGTAGTCGACGAGCGACAGCCCCATCTCCTGGGCGATCTCGCTCTCGGAGGGCGCGCGGTGCAGCTTCTGCTCGAGCTTGTGCACCGCGGTCTCGATCGTGCGCTGGTGGCGGCGGTCGCCGCGGCTCATCCAGTCGTTGCCCCGCAGCTCGTCGAGCATCGCGCCGCGGATGCGCTGCGTCGCGAAGGTCTCGAACTGCACCCCCTGCGCGGCGTCGAAACGCGACAGCGCGTCCGACAAGCCCATCATGCCGACCTGGATCAGGTCGTCGAGCTCCACGTTCGCCGGGAGCTTGGCGATCATCTGGTGAGCCAGGCGACGCACCAGCGGGCTGTATTGCCGGAGCATCGCGTTGGCATCGAGTTGTCCCTTGGCGGTGTACATGAGAGCAGCCTTTCGAGGGGCGTGTCCTGGCGTTTCAGTTCGTCGCGCCGGCGGCGCGCATCGGCACGGCAACGGCCGGGCCGACGGGCAGGCCGCCGTCGTCAAGGGCCAACTGGTCGGCGACCAGGCGCGAGACCTGGGCGCCGGGGCCGGCACGCAGGTCGGTCGCCGGGTCGACGACGGCCCAGTCGTGCAGCACCGCGCCCAGGAAGGCGTCGGCGCAGCTGGCCAGGCTGGAGGCGATGGCGCGCACGCGCCGCGAGGACAGCGAGGCGGCGAGCACGAGGTCGAAGGTCATCAGGCCGCAGCGCTGGGCGAGCAGCTTGCAGGCCGCATAGGCGTGCTTGATGCTCTCCGGGTGGTCGGCACCGATCAGGATCGGACGCGCGGCGCGCTGGCCGAACATGCGCGCCAGGTCGCCCGCGTTGGCGTGCACCAGCACCACGTCGGCCTTGGGCGCGGCCTGGGCCAGCGCGTCGGCGAAGGCGCTGGCCGAGCCGCGCGTGTCGACATGGCGCAGCGGTAGTCCGCGCGCCGCGAGGTAGCCGATCTGCGGCGACAGGTCCTCGATCGCGGCGCCGATGTCCAGCAGCGCGATCTCGCGCGGCGCCGGCGAACCGTCGGCGGCGTCGACGACCAGCACGCGCTGGCCGCGCTGCACGAAGGCGGCGGTCAGCTCGTCGATGACGACGCCGGAGAACGGCACGTGCGGATTCGCCGCCAGCGGCACGAAACGCTGGCGCGAGGCCGCGAACAGCCGGCGCAGGCCGTGGGCCTGGTCCAGCGGTGCGGAGTCGGTGGCGTAGAAGTCGCGCATGCTGTTGGGGTCGGGGTTCAGGCGTGCAGCGGGTTGCCGGCGGCCGGGGTCGGCACGCCCGCGAACACCAGGTTCATGTCGGCGCTGTCCATGCGCCAGGCCGGGCTGCCGCCGCCGCGCAGCGCACGCTGCACCAGCGCATTGGCCGACAGGCGGTGCCAGTCCTCGGGCACACGCTGGCCGTTGGCCACCGCCAGCACCTTGAGCTTGTAGCGGATCAGCGCGTCCAGCGCCGGCGCCAGCTTCACCGCCTCGTCCATCTTGGACAGCACGATGCCGCGGCAGGCGGCAGCGCCGTAGGCCAGCAGCACTTCCTCGATCGTCTCGCCCTGGGCGGCGGCGTTGACGACCAGCAGCTTGTTGATCGAACGGTGCGACAGCATGTCCAGCAACTCGCGGGTGCGGGCGTCGCGCTGCGCCATGCCGGCGGTGTCGATGAGCACCATCTTCTTGGCCGACAGCAGGTCCAGCAGGTCTTCCAGCGAGGCGCGGTCGTGCGCGGTGTGCACCGGCACGCCGAGGATGCGGCCGTAGGTGCGCAGCTGCTCGTGGGCGCCGACGCGGTAGGCGTCCAGCGTGATCAGGCCCAGGTTGGCGGCGCCGTGGCGGGTGGCGAAGGCCGCCGCCAGCTTGGCGGTGCTGGTCGTCTTGCCGACGCCGGTCGGGCCGACGAGCGCGAAGACGCCGCCGACGTCCTCCAGCGGGCTCTCGCGCTCGCCGGTGGCGAGGTTGCGTTCGAGCACGCCGGCGGCCCAGGCGAGTTCGTCGCAGCCGCCGGGCAGGCCTTCGACCAGCTTGCGCACCAGCGACGGCGAGAAGCCGCAGCCGAGCAGCTTCTGCGTCAGCTGCGCCTGGCGCGGCTGGCGCTGCAGCTTCTCCATGAACGCGAGGGCGCCGAAACGCTGCTCGATCAGGCCGCGCATCGAGCGCAGCTCCTCCATCATCTCGACCTGGTCGCGGCGCGGCGCGCCGTCGGCCAGCACCGGCGCCTGCGGCAGCAGCGGCTCGGCGTGGCGGATCTCCTCGCGCAGCACCGGCGGCTCGCGGCGCGGCTCGGCGGCACGCGCCGGGGCGGCGGCAGCAGCGGCGGCACGTGCACGCGGCTCGGCGGCCGGCGCGGCGGCGCGCACCGGCGCTTCCTCGCGCGGGGCCTCGGCACGGCGGGTGCTCACCGCGCCGGGCTGGCGCGGCTCGGCGGCGGCTTCACGGGCGAGTTCGGTCTGGCGGCGCTTCAACATGCGCTCGCGCACGTAGTCCTGGAACGACAGCGTGCTCATCTCGAGCTGCTCGACGTCCTCGTCGACGGCCCCGGCGTCGAACGACGGTTCGACACGCGGCTCCGGACGCGGCGCAGCCAGGCGCGGCGCCGCGGCGCGGGCGCGCGGCGCCTGCGGCGCGGCGGCGCTGACGCGCTCGAGCTGCTGCAGCGACTCGGGAGCCATGGCCAGCACCTCGACGCCGTCGGCGCAGGGGCGGGTGGACATCACGACGGCGTCGTCGCCGAAGGCCTGACGCACCAGCGCCAGGGCTTCGCGCGAGGTGCGTGCGGTGAAACGCTTGACGTTCATGCGGCCTCCCGTTCAGAGCGCGGGGTGAGGGTCGTGACGGTGCTCATGCGTTGGCTCCGATGATCGAACCGATCCGGATCGAGTGGGTCTCGGGAATCTCGCTGTGCGCCAGCACCTTCAGGCGCGGGGCCGAACGCTTCAGCAGCCGGGCCATCGGCGCGCGGATCAGGTCGGGCACCAGCAGGCAGGCCGGCAGGCCCAGGTCCTCCTGGCGGCGCGCGGTGTCGGCGGCACGCTTGGTGATCGCCTCGGCGACGCCGGGGTCCAGCGCCGCGCCGTGCGGCGAGCTCAGGGCCTGCGTCACCAGGCGCTCGAGCTCGGGCTCCAGCGCGATGACGTCGAGTTCCTTCGTCGGGCCGTAGATCTGCTGGACGATCGCCGGCGCCAGGTGGGTGCGGATGCGGCGCACCAGCTCGCCCGGGTCGGTGACGGTGGCGGCGTGTTCGGCCAGGCACTCGATGATCGAGCGCATGTCGCGGATGTGCACGCCCTCCTCCAGCAAGAGCTGGAGCACCTTCTGCAGGGTGGCGATACCGACCATCTTGGGAACCACGTCCTCGATCAACTTCGGGGCCAGCTTGGTCACGTGCTCGACGAGTTGCTGCGTCTCGACGCGGCCCAGCAGGCGGGATGCATTCATTTGCATCAAGTGTGAAAGATGGGTCGCCACGACGGTCGCGCAATCAACGACCGTAAACCCGGCCATTTGGGCCATCTCGCGGTGGCGCTGCTCGATCCACACCGCGGGCAGGCCGAAGGCGGGGTCGGTGGTCTTGGTGCCGGGCAGCTGCTGCTGCGCGCCGCCGGGGTTGATGGCCAGCAGCTGGCCGGGGAAGGCCTCGCCTTCGCCGACCACGGCGCCGCGCAGCGTCACGCGGTAGACGCTGGGCTTCAACTCCAGGTTGTCGCGGATGTGCACCGGCGGCGGCAGGAAGCCCACGTCCTGGGCGAACTTCTTGCGCACGCCCTTGATGCGCGCCAGCAGGTCGCCCTGGCGCGCCTTGTCGACGAGCTGGATCAGCCGGTAGCCGACTTCCAGGCCCAGCGTGTCCACCGGCGTCAGGTCGTCCCAGCTCGCTTCGGCATTCGCCTGCGCGGGGTCGGCCGACTCCTTGCGTTCGGGCACCGCGGCGGCCCGTTTCTTCTGCCGGTGCAGCTGCCAGGCCAGCAGCGCCAGTGCGCCGCCGATCAGCAGGAACACGAGGTTCGGCATGCCCGGCACCAGGCCCAGCAGCAGCACGATGGCCGCGGCGACGCCCAGCGACTGCGGCGAGTCGAACACCTGGCCGCGGATCTGCGTGCCGATGTCCTGCTCCTTGCCGACACGCGAGATCACCATCGCCGAGGCCACCGACACCAGCAGGCCCGGGATCTGCGCGACGAGCGCGTCGCCGACGGCCAGCAGGATGTAGCTCTCGGCGGCCTGGCCGGCCGACAGGCCGTGCATCGCCATGCCGATGATCAGGCCGCCGACGATGTTGATGAACAGGATCAGCAGGCCGGCCATCGCGTCGCCGCGCACGTACTTGCTCGCGCCGTCCATCGAGCCGAAGAAGTCGGCCTCCTCGCCGACCTCGGCGCGGCGGCGGCGGGCCTCGGTCTCGTCGATCAGCCCGGCGTTGAGCTCGGCGTCGATCGCCATCTGCTTGCCCGGCATCGCGTCCAGCGTGAAACGCGCGCCGACCTCGGCGATGCGTTCGGCGCCCTTGGTGACGACGATGAAGTTGATGACGACGAGGATCGAGAAGACGATCAGGCCGACGGCGAAGTTGCCGCCGATCAGGAAGTGGCCGAAGGACTCGATCACCTTGCCGGCGGCGCCCGGGCCGTTGTGGCCCTCCATCAGCACGACGCGCGTGGAGGCGACGTTCAGCGACAGGCGCAGCAGCGTGGTGACCAGCAGCACCGACGGCAGCGCGGCGAAGTCCAGCGGCTTGACCATCTGCGCGGCGACCATCATCACCACCAGCGCGATCGCGATGTTGAAGGTGAACAGCAGGTCCAGCACGAACGGCGGCAGCGGCAGCACCATCATCGACAGCATCAGCACCACGAACAGCGGCAGCATCAGCATCTTCGCCGCGGCGGCGTTGGGCCCCAGCAGCGCGTTGAGTCGTTGCATCAGCGCGTTCACGGTTCACGTCTCCTGGCGGCGGCAGCGCCTTCGGCGGGGTCCAGACCCGGCGGCACGGCGATGGCCGGCGCGGGGGCGTCGAGCGGGCGGCCGGCGGCCATCGCGGCGCGCAGCTGGTAGACCCAGGCCAGCACCTGCGCGACGGCGCCGAACAGCGCGGCGGGGATCTCCTGGTCGACCTCGGCGTGGCGGTACAGCGCACGCGCCAGCGGCGGCGCCTCCAGCACCGGCACCTTGGCCGCCCTGGCGGCGTCGCGGATGCGGAACGCCAGCATGTCGGTGCCCTTGGCGACGACACGCGGCGCGGCCATCGTCGCCTCGTCGTACTTGAGCGCCACCGCGTAGTGGGTCGGGTTCATCACGACCAGGTCGGCACCGGGCACGGCGGCGATCATCTGGCGCCGCGCCATCTCGCGCATCTTGGCCTTGATCTTGCCCTTGACCTGAGGGTTGCCCTCGGTCTGCTTGTGCTCCTGCTTGGCCTCCTCGAAGCTCATGCGCAGGCGGCGCAGCAGCATGAAGCGCTGCAGCGGCACGTCCACGAGCGCGAACAGGCCCAGCGCGATCAGCATCAGCACCATGCCGCCCTGCAGCAGCGAGCCGGTCTCCGCCAGCGCGGTGGGCAGCGGCATCGACACCAGCGAGGTGAACTCGGGCAGCTGGGCCTTGAAGTACAGCGCGCCGATGATGCCCAGGATCAGCGCCAGCAGGCAGGCCTTGAGGGTGTTGGTGAGCTGCTGGGGCTGGAACAGGTTGCCCAGGCCCTGGATCGGGTTGAGCTTGCTGAACGTGGGGTGCAGCGGCTTGAAGGTCATGTTCCAGCCGCCGGACAGCACGGCCGAGCCGCCGGCGACGACGGCGATCGCGACGCCCAGCGGCAGCACGACGACGAGCATGTCCAGACCCGAGCCGGCCAGGCGCTCGACCATCGAGCCGGTGTGGTCGACGGCCTTGGAATCGAAGCGCAGGCCGGCCTCGAGCAGCCGGCGCAGCCATTCGGTCAGGCGCGGCGCGAACGCGATCAGCAGCGCCAGACCGGTGCCCAGCGCCGCGAGGTGGCCCAGGTCACGCGAACGCGCGACCTGGCCTTCCTTGCGGGCCTTGCTGATCTTGCGCTGTGATGCGGGTAGGCGGCGGTCTTGTGCGTCGTCGGCCATGGCGATATCGACTCTGGAGGGAGCCTCGCCATGGTGCCGGCGCCAGCGCCGGACTTGAGCCCGATAAGCGGGTCAAAAGACCCGGTGTTCCGCAGCGCCCGTGCTCAACGTACCGAAGCGGCGGCGCCGCAGCGCCCCCCGCGGGGACAGACCGCCGCAGGCGGTCAGGGGGCTGAGCCCGGACGAGACCCGTCCTGAGGACTGTTCTCGCCTGGCGAAGAGCTGGCCGTCCCGGCCAGCGCGCCCTGCAAGCGCGGCGTTGGCAAACGGCCGCCAGGCGGCCGGGGGCTCAAAACCCCAGGCTCGCGAGCAGGTCGTCGACCTCGCCCTGGTTGGTGACCACGTCGGTGCGGCCCTCGGGGCTGACGACCGGGCCGTGCAGCACGTTCGGGTCGACCTTCTCGCGCTGCTCCGGCGGCACCACCGAGACCAGCAGCTTGAGCAGGCTGTCCTCGAGCTCGTTGGCCAGCGACACGACCTTGGCCACCACCTGGCCGGTGAGGTCGTGGAAGTCCTGCGCCATCATGATGTCGGTGAGCTGCTCGTCGATCTTGGCCGTCGAGTGCTCGACGTCCTGGACGAAGTTGAGCACCGCGCCGGAGGCCACGGCGCGCACCGGGTCGGCGACGATGCGCGCGGCGATCTGGCGCGTCGCCTCGGAGATCTTGGCGTGCTCGGCCTTCGCATGGTCGACCGAGTTCAGCACCTTGTTGGCGGCGTCGGCGGTCTTGGTGGCGATGTAGTTCAGCCGGCTGCGCGCGTCGGGCAGGCCGTCGGCGGCGATCTGCAGCTGCGGCATCACGCCCAGCTGCTGCATCGTGTCGTGCAGCAGCCGCGTGATCGAGCCGAGCTGCTGGAACACCTCGGGCGACACGGTCAGCGGGTCGGCCGGGTTGAACGAGGTCAGGTCTTCCATCTTCATGTCGTGTCCTGCCCTCAGGCGGTGGTGGCGAGCTTCTGCAGGATCTTCTGGACCTTCTCCTCCAGCGTCGCCTTGGTGAACGGCTTGACGATGTAGCCGGCCGCGCCGCTCTGGGCCGCCAGCACGATGTCTTCCTTGCGTGCCTCGGCAGTCACCATCAGCACCGGGATGTGCTTGAGCGAGCCCTCGGCCTTGATGGCTTTCAGCAGATCGAAGCCGTTCATGTTGGGCATGTTGATGTCGGAGACGACGAAGTCGTACTTCGAAGCACGCAACATGTTCAGCGCGACGGCGCCGTCTTCGGCTTCGTCGGCGTTGTTGCAGCCCATCTCCTTGAGCAGGCCGCGGACGATGCGACGCATGGTCGAAAAGTCGTCGACGATGAGGAATTTCAGGTCGGAAGGGTTCATGGCAGACCTTGGATAGACGGCTTCGAGGTTTATCGGCTGCCCGCGGTCGGACTTGAGTCGGTCGCGGGCGACGCGGGCTCGACGTTGACGGGGGCGTCGTCGCCGACCGCCTCCACGGCGTCGGGCTCGGTGCGGAAGAAACGGTCCTCCGCTTCGCGGTTCATGACGATGATGCTGATGCGCCGGTTGGTCGGCGCCAGCGGATCCTGGCGATCGAAGGGCTGGCTGGAGGCCAGGCCCTGCACGCGCAGCATGCGGTCGTCGGGCAGGCCGCCTTCGACGAGCACGCGGCGCGAGGCGTTGGCGCGGTCGGCCGACAGTTCCCAGTTGCTGTAGCCGCGCTCGCCGCCGGCGTAGGGCATGGAGTCGGTATGGCCTTCGAGCGTCAGGCGGTTGGGCACCTCGCCGAGCACCGATCCGATCTCCTGCAGCAGCTCGCGCATGTAGGGCTGCACGGTGGCGCTGCCGCTGGCGAACATCGGCCGGTTCTGCTCGTCGACGATCTGGATGCGCAGGCCGTCGCGTGTCATGTCCAGGCGCAGCTGCGAGCGCATCGCCTGCAGCCGCTTGTTGGCCTGGATCTTCTCCTCGATGCGGCGCTTGAGGTCCTGCAGCCGCACGATCTCGGCGCGCACCTGCTCCTGCTTGAGCGCCTGCAGGTTGACGGTGGCGCGCGGCGCCTCGATGTCGCCGCGCTTGACCTGGCCGTTGGTGCGCGTGAGGTCCTGGCCGCCGCCCTTGAGCACGTGCGAGGCGTCGCCGGCACCCGTGCCGGCAGAGTTCAGCGCCACCTTCAGCGGCGAGGTGAAATAGTCGGCGATGCCCTTGCGGTCGCCTTCGGTCGTGCTGCCCAGCAGCCACATCAGCAGGAAGAAGGCCATCATCGCCGTGACGAAGTCGGCATAGGCGATCTTCCAGGCGCCGCCATGGACGGCATGGCCGCCCTTCTTGACGCGCTTGATGATGATGGGTTGAAGCTTCTTCGCGTCGCCGGCCATGTCAGTGGGCCCCCAAGCTCGCTGCGCTCGCTACCCCCCGAGGGGGCCGCCCGCCGGCGGACCGGCAGAGCCGGATCCGCGGCGGTGGCTTGGTCGCGGCTACCGCCCGCCCCACGGTATCGAACACTCGCGGAACACGACCGCCCAATGTGCACCCCGAAGCCACTGCGCTCCAGCAGGCAGTGCCGAAGGCGATGCGAAGGGAAGTCACTTCTTGCCTTTCACGTGGCTCTCGAGCTCGGTGAAGCTGGGGCGCTCGGTGGAGTACAGGACCTTGCGGCCGAACTCGATCGCGACCTGCGGGGCGTAGCCCTGCATGCTGGCCAGCAGCGTGGTCTTGATGCACTGCAGCTCCTTCGTGGCCTCGTCGACCTTCTGCTCCAGCAGGCCGGCCAGCGGCTCGGCGAAGGCGTAGGCCAGCAGGATGCCGAGGAAGGTGCCCACGAGCGCCGAGCCGATCATGCCGCCCAGCACCGCCGGGGGCTGGCCCACCGAGCCCATGGTGTTCACGACGCCCAGCACCGCCGCGACGATGCCGAAGGCCGGCAGCGCGCCGGCCAGACGCTGGATCGCGGCCACCGCCGCGTGCTCCTCGTGATGGTGGGTCTCGATCTCGCTGTCCATCAGCGACTCGATCTCGTGCGCGTTCAGGTTGCCCGACACCATCATGCGCAGGTAGTCGGTGACGAACTCCGAGACGTGGTGGTCGTTGCCCACCGTCGCGTACTTCTGGAACAGCGGCGAGTTGTGCGGGTCCTCGACGTCCTTCTCGATGGACATCAGGCCCTCCTTGCGGGCCTTCTGCAGGATGTCGTAGAGCAGCGCCATCAGGTCCATGTAGCGCGCCTTGGTGTACTTGCTGCCCTTGAAGCACTTGCCCAGGCCGCGCATCGTCGCCTTCAGCACCTTGGGCTGGTTGTTGGCCAGGAAGGCACCCGCAGCGGCACCTCCGATCGTCGCCATCTCGAACGGCAGCGCCTTCAGGATCACGCCGATGTTGCCGCCGTGCACGATGAACACGCCGAACACGCACACGAGCACGATGACCCAGCCGATGATGACGAACATGGTGTTGCGCTTGACCTCGAGCAAGCCCCAACGTGACCGACACGCGGGGTACTTGGCGTGTTATCGGCGCCGTCTCCCGGTGTTTGAGGGCGAATTACCGCTTGTGCCAATCCGATAGGCCCAGACCGGCCGCCCACCGGGCCTGCCGGCACGGGCCTGCGGCTCGCGCCCGGGGACCGGAAACTCCAGGCTGACGAGCCAGCTGCCGGGCGCCATCTCGGCGTCGGCCTTGGCCGCGACGCGGTCCATGCTCTCGGGCCGCTGGAAGACGTAGACCAGGTCCACTGCGGCCCAGGAGCCGGCCCACAGGTCGCCGCGGCGCACGGCGGCGAAGCGGCAGCGCCGCGCGGCCAGCCAGGCCAGCGGCGCGCTCCACTCGACGCCCTCGAAGCGGGCATCGGGCCACAGTCGCCGCAGCGCGGCCAGGCCGTGACCCAGGCCGCAGCCGGCGTCGAGCACACGCGCGCCGGGCGGCAGGGCGATGGCGTCCTGCAGCCCCTGCAGCGCACCGGCCGGCGTCGGGAAGAACGGCGCGTCGCGCCAGGCCTTCAGCGGATAGGCCAGTGCCAGCGGCACCGCGGCGGCCAGCCAGGCCCAGCCGGGCAGGCCCGGAAGCGCCCCCAGCGCCAGCGCCGACAACGGGAAACCCGCGCCGGCGAGCAGCCGGCGCCAGAGGCCGCGCGCCGTGGCCGCCACCGCCGCCCCGACGGCCAAAGCGGCGACGAAGGCCGGGCCCGCGCCCAACCCTGCGGCCAGCGCAGCGGCGAACGCACCCCAGGCCAGCAGCCAGGCGGCGACGGCCGGCAGCGGCCAGGGCAGTCGCGGAGCGAAGGGGGTGGACATGCAGCCAGTGTGCGACGCCGGCGGCGCGGGCAAGCGCCGGAGAAACGGGGCGATGCCGGCCCAGAAAAGAAAAGCGGCGGATCCCGTCGGGACCCGCCGCCTGAATGCACAGGAGTCTGTGCCAGGAGGAGACAAACGCTATGGAGCCGGATGAAACACCTATCGTCCTGGCACGCGCCGGCTCAAGCACCGCCGCCGTGACGGAATGCCTCAATGCGCCAGTTCACCCTCGCCGTGGCAGCCGGCGAGCTGCAGGCCGCCGGCCTTGCCCTTGCCGGCACGCGCCGGCGGGTTGCACAGGCCGCAGACGTAATGGCGCGCGATCTCGTGCGGGTGGGTGACGTAGTGGCCGCCGCACTTGCTGCAGGCGGTCATCGTCAGCATGCCGTTGTCGACGAACTTCACCAGGCGCCAGGCACGCGTCACCGACAGCAGCGGCTCCAGCCCCTGGGACTGCATCTGCTCCAGGTACAGCTGGTAGGCCTTGATGACGATGTCGATCTCGTCGAGCACCGCGGCCTTGTTCAGGTACTCGTGGATGTTCAGGAACAGGCTCGAATGGATGTTCGGCTGCCAGGTCATGAACCAGTCGGTGGAGAACGGCAGCTGACCCTTGCTCGGGCTCTTGCCCGAGACTTCCTTGTACAGGCGCAGCAGGCGCTCGTAGCTCAGGTCGGTCTCGCTTTCCAGCACCTGCAGCCGCGCGCCGAGGTTGATCAGCGTGACCGCGCGCTCGATCTGCTTGGCTTCGGTCAGGATGCTCTTGTTGCGGGCCATGGTGGAAGTCTCCGATGTCTTGATCAAGTTGTTGCACGGATCCGGCTCCGCCGGTCCGTCGCAACGCGCCCCCTCGGGGGGCAGCGACCGGGAGGGAGCTTGGGGGCTCTATTTCAGGCCGCTTCTTGATGGCGCCCGGCCATCAGGATGGAAGCGTGCAGGCGGGAGACGCCGTCGTTGGCCGAGCTCTTGCCGTGGCTGGTCAGCAGGCTCCAGACGATGTCGTCGTCCATGCGGAAGCGGCACAGCAGCGTGTTGCCGCCGGCGATCTTCATCATCTGCGCCGGGGTCAGCGTGGCGATCAGCATCGCGGTCTCTTCGCTGACGCCCAGGCGGTACAGGGCCTGTTCGCGGTCGGTGCGGATGAGGCTCTGGGCCAGCATCAGGTACGAGAGGTTGGCTTCGCGGATTTCGGCAAGGATCTGGTCGGCGGTCATCTCGGGGCTCCTGTGTGTCGGTGGGCGACTGGTGTGATACGAACTGTATGGATCGGAGAAGGACCGCAACATCGGGCCACTTCCGTGGCTTGAGTCCCGGTTTTTCTACGGGGCGTGTCAGGCAAATTCCTACAAGCCCGTGGCGTGTCGTCCGGCGCCCGACACCGCCGCGACCCTCGGCAAGGCCCCCGCGCGAGCCCGGATCCCTTGCGCGACAGGCACTTGGCGGCGCCGGCGCGGCCGGGCGATCGGCGGCGAACTGCCGGCCTTTAGCGGCCCATTTCCAGCCACTGTCATCCAGCCCCGCTGCCTAGACTGCCGCCATCGCCGGTGGATGCCGCGCGCCGTCACCCGGTGCGTGCCGCCGGCCAGGAGCCAGGATGGACACCCTCATCGTCGGCGCCGGTTTCGCCGGCGCGGTCAGCGCCCGCGAACTCGCCGAAGCCGGCGAGCGCGTGCTCGTGATCGACAAACGTCCCCACGTGGGCGGCAACGCCTACGACCGGCCCGACGCGGCAGGCGTGCTGGTGCACGCTTACGGCCCGCACATCTTTCACACCAACAGCCAGGCGGTGTTCGACTGGCTGTCGCGTTTCACGGCCTGGCGCCCCTACGAGCACCGCGTGCTCGCCGTGCCCGACGCCGCGAGCGGCCGCGCCTATCCGCTGCCGATCAACCGCACGACGATCAACACGCTCTACGGCCTGGACCTCGACGAGGCCGGCGTCGCCGCGTTCCTGGAGCGCGTGCGCGAGCCGCGCGAGCCGATCCGCAGCAGCGAAGACGTGGTGCTGAACTCGGTCGGTCGCGACCTGTGCGAACGTTTCTTCCGCGGCTACACGCGCAAGCAGTGGGGGCTGGACCTGAGCGAGCTCGCCGCCGGCGTGGCCGCCCGCATCCCGACGCGCACCCACGACGACGACCGCTACTTCAGCGACCGCTTCCAGGCCATGCCCGCCGAGGGCTACACGCGCATGTTCGAGCGCATGCTCGACCATCCGAACATCGAGCTGCGCACCGGCGTCGAGTACGCCCTGGTCGCCGGCACGGACCGCCGCCGCACCGTCTTCACCGGCCCGATCGACGAGTACTACGGACGGCGTTTCGGCGCCCTGCCCTACCGCAGCCTGCGTTTCGAGCACGAGCACCTGGCCGACACGCCGCAGCTGCAGCCGGTGGGCACGGTCAACTACCCCAACGACCATGCCTGGACACGCATCACCGAGTTCAAGCACCTGACCGGGCAGCAGCATCCGGGCAGCTCGGTCGTGCGCGAGATCCCGCAGGGCATGGACGCTCCCGGCGCCGAGCCCTACTACCCGATCCCCAACCCCGCCAACGAAGCGCTCTACCGGCGCTACGAGGCGCTGGCCGCGGCCGAGACCGAGGTCTTCTTCCTCGGCCGGCTGGCGCAGTACCGCTACTACAACATGGACCAGGTGGTCGGCGCGGCGCTCGCGCTCGCACGGCGTCTGGCCGAAGGCGGGTCCGCCCGCAGTACCGCCGCCTGAACGGCTCCCGCCCCACCGATCCTCCCGAGGCTACGCACGATGAACACCATGACGCCCACCGAACGCGCGGTCCGCGAGGTCCGCCAGGCCGCCTTCGAACTCAACGCCACCGACCAGAAGCAGGCCCTGCGCATGCTCCAGGAGGCCCTGAAGCTGCAGCCCGGCCACGCCGACCTGCTGGGCGACCTGGCGGCGCTGCACCTGCAGTGCGGCCGTCATGCGCAGTGCATCCAGGCGGCGAGCGCCGCGCTGGCGGCCAATCCGCTGCACGACGACAGCGCCTTCGCGCTCGCGCTGTCGCTGGACGCGACCGGCGAGACCGCGCGCGCCCACGACCTGTTCCTCGAGCTGACCGAGGGCACGCGCGCCGAGCGCTTCGCCAGCCAGCCCGAACTGGTGGAGCTGTGCCGCGCCAAGCTCCAGCAGGGCCTGGACCCGGCCGCCGCGCCGGCGGCCGTGGCGGCCCCGGTGGCCGCGCCGGCTCCGGCCGCCGCCGCGCCCAGCGGCATCTACGCGCCGATGATCGTGCGCCCCGACTCGATGGGCCGCCTGCTCGAGGAGACCGAAGGCATCCGCGCGCTGACGCTGGACTGCTTCGACACCATCCTGTGGCGCCACACCGACCACCCGTCGGACGTCTTCTACGACCTGCAGCACCGTCCCGCGTTCAAGGCCGCGGGCATCGACGCGGTCGCGCGCCAGAAGGCCGACGTCTGCGCGCGCCAGCTGCAGCTGGTGCGCACCGGCCGCACCGAGGTCACGCTCGAGCAGATCCACCAGGCCGCGCGTCCGGGGCTGAGCCGCGAGATGCTGCACTGGCTGGCCGAGGACGAACTCGCCGCCGAGATGCAGGCCTGCCGCGCCCATCCGTCGGCGGTGCGCCTGCTGCGTGATGCGCAGCGCCGCCGCCTGCCGGTGACCATCGTCAGCGACACCTACTTCGACTCCGCACGGCTGCGCCGGCTGCTGCAGCACACGCTGCCGGCCGACGCCTACGCCGCCATCGGCAACGTCGTCGTCTCCTCGGAGAACGGGGTGTCCAAGCAGCAGGGGCTGTTCCGCATCGCCGGGCTGCACGCGCACGGCAACACGCCCGCCTCGCTGCACCTGGGCGACAACAAGGCCGCCGACTTCGAGGCGCCGCGTTCGCTCGGCCTGTCGGCCACGCACCTGCTGCACGAGCACGACGTGGCGCTGCAACGCCGGCGCATGGCCGTGACGGCGGTCTCGCTGCTCGACGGCAGCGCGCGCCACTCGCGTGCCGTCTACATGCCCTACCACCCGGTGCACGCCACCCACGGCAGCGTTGCCGAGTCGCCGCCGGCGGCCATCGGCCACGCGACGCTGGGCCCCATCCTGCACGCTTTCGCGTCCTGGCTGGAGCACGAAGGCGCAGCGCTCGCCGACGCACGCGACAAGGTCAAGCTCGTCTTCCTGATGCGCGACGCGCACCTGCCGCTGCAGACCTACCGCGCCATCAAGGGCCAGCTGCCCTCGTCTGCGGCCTTCATCAGCCGCTTCACCGCCTACGCGGCCAGCCTGCGCAGCCTGGAGGACATCGACCAGTACCTCGCGACCCGCGGCCCGAACCTGTCGCTGCCGATGCTGGCGCGCCAGCTGCTGCTGTCACCCGAACGCACCGCCGAGATCCTGGAACAGGCCGAGTACAGCCGCCAGCCGCTGAGCGCGTTCACGCGCGCGGTGCGCCAGCCGGTGGTCGTGGCCGAGATCGTCGCTGCGTCCACCCAGTTCCGCCACCGCCTGCGCCGCCACCTGGAGCGCGAGGCCGACATGAAACCCGGCGACACCATCGTCTTCGTCGACATCGGCGCCTCGGGCACGATCCAGCGCCTGCTCACGCCGATCATGGCCGAGGAGTGGAACGTCGAGGTCTACGGCCGCTACCTGCTGGCCATCGGCTCCGTCGACGATCGTTTCAAGGGCCTGATGGACGGCAGCTGGCTGGACAGCCGGGCGCTGAACCTGCTGCTCACCGGCACCGTGCTGCTGGAGACGCTGCTGTCGTGCGAAGGCGCGAGCACCGTGGGCTACGCCGAGGACGGCACGCCGGTCCTCGAGGACGACGGCGTGGAGATCGCGCAGCGCGCCACGGTCGACCGGATCCAGGCCGAATGCCTGCGTTTCGCCACCGACGCCGAAGCCTTCTTCCGCCGCTCGGGCGGCGTGCCGGCGGCGACGGTGCTGCGCGACGAGGCGATGGGCAGCCTCGCGCGCCTGACCTTCTTCCCCAACGCCACCGAGCTCGAGCTGCTGGCGCAGTTCCAGATCGACATCAACCTCGGCACGCGCGTCACGCGCCGGCTCTTCGACCTGGAAGGCGGCCTGGAAGGCCTGCGCCGCCACGGACTGCTGTACGTGGGCAGCCAGCACGGCGCCGGCCGCATGATCCTGCCGGCCGAGCTGCGCGCCGCGGGCCTGGAGCTGTCGCTGGCGATGATCACCGGCGTGCGCTTCGGCGTGCCGATCACGCACAACGGCTGGTCGATGCGCAAGGAGCCGCTGCTGGCCGCGCTGGTCAAGGGCGAACGCATGAAGTACGTGGAGATCGAGGCCAACCTCACCCACGACGGCTTCTTCGCCGGGATGATCCCGCTGCCCGACCCGCAGTGGAGCGTGGCGCTCGCCTTCGGCCGAAGCTGCGAATGGCTGCAGCTGCACAGCGCCGAGATCGTGCCGCTGGCCGGGGATCGCGAGATCGACGTCAAGCCGCTGCTGGTGCTCGAAGGCGCCAGCGAGCACGCCCCGGGCGTCATCGAGCTGGGCAACGCCGAGTCGCTGGTGATCCTGCCCTCGGGCGCCAGCCCGGTGGCCGGCAAGGCGGCGCTGCGCGTGGTCTTCCGGCCGCTGACCCGGCGCGACGCCGGCGAGGCCCCGGCCGACGCCTGAGCGGGCGGCGCGCCCGGCCTCGCGCACGACGCGGGGCCCGGGCTCGGCCGCGACCGTGTTCCCTCCCCCGCCGCCGCCGCCCACCGGGCGGCGTTTTCACGCGCCCATGGAAAAGGCCCCGCCGGCCGCTTGCCGCGGCGGGCGGGGCCCGGGTCGTGCGCGCCGGCCGCAGCGCGCGGCCGGCGTCGCAGGCCTCAGAAGAAGCCGTACTTCTCGGTCAGCGCATCGACCTCGATGCCCTGGGCGATGTCGATCAGCAGCCGCTTCTCGTTGCTGGCGTTGGACAGCGCGGTGGCGACCACCTGCTTCTCCACCTGGCGCGGGATGACGACGACGCCCTCGCTGTCGGCGAACACCAGGTCGCCGGGGTGCACCGTGATGCCCTGCATGCTGATCGGCCGGTTGATCGAGTCCAGCGTCGCGCGCTTGCGCACGTCCTGGCAGGTGTAGCCGGTGGCGAAGACCGGCAGGCCGACGTTGACGACGTCGGCGGAGTCGCGCGTCTGGCCGCCGACGATCGCGGCCACGGCACCGGCGCGCACCGCGAGGTTGGCGTTGAGCTCGCCGAAGTAGGCGTGCTGCGGCACCTCGTTCTCGACGACGATGATGTCGCCCGGCACGATGGTGCGGTACGAGTCCAGCGCCTTGTAGATGCCGCGGAAGTCCTCGCCCGGGCGCAGCGCGCGCAGCCTGAGCGTCTTGGCGCGGCCGACGACGCGGCTGTGCGGCATGTTCGGGCGCAGCCCCTTGACCACCTGGTGGCGCAGCCCGAGGTCGTCCAGGATGTCCGACAGCAGCGAGCTGTTCATCAGCGAGCGCAGGTTGGCCAGCAGCCGGCGGTCCTGTTCGCGGCGGCCGGCGGCGATGAGGTTGGCGAGCTCCATGTCCTCGGGCCAGTTGACGTCGATGGCCTCCAGCGGAGACGCGTCGAGCATCAGCGGCGCCTCGCCGATGCGGCGCTTCAGGCGCCGCGCGGCCTCGGCGCGCATCGCGTACAGCCCCATCGTCTCCATGACGGTGTCGGGCAGCGTGTTGCTGTTGGGGATGTGCTCGATGTCGTAGGCGGGGCGGCCGTCCTCCCAGCGGTACTGCTTGTCGCGGCGGACCAGCACCGCCGAGTCGTAGGAGGCGTCGGCGCGCAGCGTCGCCACGGCGCGCTCGAGCGTCTCCTCCGAGATGAACGGGCTGGTGCACAGCACCTGCACGACGATGTCGGCGTCGGTGTGCATGACCTCGTTGAGGAAGAGCTGGTTGCCGTCGGTGCGGTTGCTCGCCAGCTCCGGGTCGCGGCGCATGATGCTGCAGCCGCTGTCGCGGGCCAGCTCGATCATCTCCTCGGACTCGGTGTCGAGGAAGACCTCGTCGATGAAGCGGCAGCTCATCAGCTTCTCGAGCGTGTGCAGGAACAGCGGCTTGCCGTCGAGCAGGCGCAGGTTCTTGTTCTCGATGCGCTGGCTGCTGCCCTTGGCGGGAAGGAAGGCGGCGACTTTCATGCGTAGGCTCCCATGCGCTTGGACGCGGCCTCGGCCGCTTTGAGGTCCTGACCGGCGGCACCCAGCCAGCGCTGGATGCGGATCTCGACGCCGGCCGGGTGAAAGGACTCCAGGCCGGCCAGGTGGCGGGCAAGGTCCGCCGGGCGCTGGCACGCGGGCGAGTCCCCTCGGCCGTAGAGCACGTGGCGGAACAGGGCGGGCACGTAGCGCGCGGCCGCGGCGCGATGCGCCTCGTGGCCTTCGCGCCGCAGCGCACCCGCCAGCAGCGGCGCGAGTTCGCCGCCATGGTACTCGTAGGCGACGCCCTGGCCCGAGAGCTGGCTGCGCGACAGCAGCAGCACCGGCTTGCCTTCCAGCAGCGCCTCGTGCTGGACGGTCGTCGAGCCCATGAAGCACAGCAGGTCGGCGAGGTCGAACAGCGTCTTGATGTGCACGCGCTCGACGTGGCGCATGCGCGGATGGCGTGGCAGCCTGCAGTGCCCGCGGTCCAGCGGATGGTTCTGCACGACGAGGAAGGCCTCGGGCGGCAGCGCCTGCAGCAGCGCGTTCGCGGCGGCTTCGGCCGAGTCGAACCACGGGGAGGCGAAACGCGCGCCCGGCAGCGTGCGCGGCAGCCAGTTGGCCGCCGACGCCGACAGCGCCAGCACCACCACCGGCGCCTGCGCCGGGATGCCGAGCTGCGCGCGCAGCTCGGCGCCCGCGCAGCGGCTGGCCGCGGCGTAGCGCGCGAAATCGCGCTGGGCGTAGTGCTCGCGCACGGCGTCGAAGGCCGCGCCGTCCTCGGGACAGGCGGCCAGCATCGAGCGCAGCGCGGTGCACAGCGCGACGTCGGCCTGGGCGCCGACCTCGCGCGACTCGAGCATCATGGTCTCGGCGAACACGCCGCGCTCGATGCCGTAGCAGGGGATCGCACGCGCGAGGCTGGCCAGCTGCAGCAGCCGCCCCTGGGGCACGGTGGGGTTCCACACCGACACGGTGTCGGGCTCGAGCTCGTCGAGCAGGCGGCCGAAGAAACGCTGGGCCGCGGCGACCGAGGCGCGGTGCTGGCGCGGGCTGCGCGGGTGATGCGTCCAGGCCTGCTCGGCGTCGGACAGCGCCTCGGGCAGCAGGCCGGTGCCGGCATCGCCGTCGCCCGGCGCCATGCGGCGGTAGCCGTCCAGCGTGTACGAGGTCTCGATGAAGGGCAGCGCGTCGGCGCCCTGCACCGGGCTGTAGGTCGGCAGCACGATCAGGCGCTGGTCCAGCGCCTGGAGATCGGCTTCCAGCTCACGCAGGAAACCGTCGACGAAGGCGTCGCCGCGCAGATAGCACGAGACCAGGTGCAGACCGCTCATCGTTGACCTCCATCACGGACAGGGAGTGCCGGCAGCGCCTGCGGCGGCAGGCCGTCGCGCCAGCGCACGACCATGCGCTCGAACAGCGCCGCCAGCTCGCCGGTGAAACGCTCGTTGTCGAACAGCGCGAGCTCCAGGCGCTTCTCGTCGAGATGCGCGCGCGCCCGCGCGAGGTCGCCCGGCACGGTGGCCAGGTGCACCGCCAGCTCCTCGTAGGCTTGCTCGGAGTCCACCGCCAGCTCGGGCAGGCCGACGGCGGCCAGCAGGCTGGCGGCGACCCGCGCCGAGAAGCTGCGGCCGATCTGCGTGAGCACCGGCAGGCCCATCCACAGCGCGTCCGAGCAGGTCGTGTGCGCGCCGTAGGGGAAGGTGTCGAGGAACAGGTCGGCCTGCGGCAGGCGCGCCAGGTGTTCGCTCGGCGTGACGAAGGGGGCGAAGATCAGGCGCGCGGGGTCCAGCCCGCGCTCGGCGGCGCGCTCGCGCAGCGCGGCCTGGATCTCCTCCTGCGGCACGAGCAGCCACAGCACGCTGCCGGGAACCCGTTCGAGGATGCGGCACCAGCGCGAGAACACCGGCTCGGTGATCTTGTAGCTCTGGTTGAAGCAGGCGAAGACGAAGGCGTCCCCGGGCAGGCCGGCCTGCTCGCGCGTCGACGCGTCGGGATGTTCGCGCAGCGGGTCGGTCGGCTCGTAGCACACCGGCAGCTGGGCGATGTGCTCGGTGAAGTCCTCGGCATGCTCGAGCGGCGTGAGGATCGGGTCGCCGACGATGTAGTCGACGAAACGCGCGCCCAGCGTGCTCGGGTAGGCCAGCCACAGCGTCTGCACCGGCGCGGGCCGCAGCGCGAAGACGCCGATGCGGGTGTTGCCGGTGTAGCCGCTCATGTCCACGAGCAGCGCGATGCCGTCGTCATGGATCGCCTGCGCCTGCTCGGTGGCGCCCATCTCGGTGCAGTCGACGAAGCGGTCGGCGGCGGCGATCATGCGCTCGCGCAGCGCCGAGCCGTCGTCGGCGCCGTGCGAATAGAGCACGACCTCGAAACGATCGCGCGGCAGCTGCTCCAGCGTGCGCACCGCCAGCATGCTGGTGGCGTGGGTGCGGAAGTCGGCCGAGACGAAGCCGACGCGGATGCGGCCCGCGGCCACCGCCTCGGCCGCACGCGGCCAGGCGGAGCAGGCGCCGCGGCCGGCGCCCGAGATCACCAGGCGCTCGATACGGGCGGCCTCGATCTCCGCGGCGGCGCGGTGCAGCCCGGCGTCGTCGTTCATCGACAGCAGGCAGAACGGGCTGAACGAGGTGGTCTTCGTCGGGTCGGTCTGCAGCGCCAGCGCCTGCGACAGGCGTTGCTGGTCCTCGGGGCCCTGCGTCCAGTCGCAGGCCCAGGCCGCGTAGTGGGCGGCGTAGACGGCGGCGCCGAAGTGCGCCGGCTCGAGGATGGCGATGGTGCGGAAGCACTCGGCCGCGTCGCCGTAGCGGCGCAGGTTGGCGAGCGCGAAACCGAGCTGCTGGTAGGCCTCCAGGTCGGCGGGCTTTTCCTGCAGCACCTGCAGGAAGGCGAGCGCGGCCTCCTGCCACTCCTGCGCCGCCATCAGCAGCGAGCCGCGCAGCAGCCAGTGACGCGCGTTGCGCGGCACGCTCTCGTCGAGCGCGTCCAGCGCCTGCAGCGCCTCGGCACCGCGGTTGTTGGTGCGCAGCAGTTCGACCAGCAGGTGGCAGGCGGTCGTGTCGCCGGTGTCCAGCGCGAAGGCGCGGCGCGCCGCGTCGATCGCCTCCGGGTATCGGAACAGCTTGCGCCGCACGCTGGCCAGGTTGAGCCAGTACAGCGGCACGCCCGGCGAAGCGCGCACCGCGCGCTCCAGGCAGGCCACGGCCTCCACCAGGCGGCCCTGGCGCGCGAGCGCGACGCCCTGATTCCACTGCTGGTGCGCCGCCGGGCTGCCACGCTGCGGCACGTTGCGCGCGGGCGGTTGCTGTCGGATCGGGGCGGAGAGGACTGGGGACATGGCGGCTCCGGATGGACGCGGGCGACCTGGCGCGAAGACCGGCCAGGCTGTGGCGCCGACTTTAGGCAGCAGGCCCGCGGCACGAAGCGCGCAACAGCACCCGGAATCCCGTGCATTACGCCGCACCGGGCCGCACCGCCGACGATCCCGGCGTGATAGCGGCTCTCGAAAAGTCCTCAAGTTCGCGCCGTGCCGCTCCGATACCAGCCTCAACGGAATCGACGAATCAAGGTTCCGTGGTCCGGTTGGCCGGCCGATGCCCGAGGAAGCACGTCAGAGCGACTTCCGGGGCTCCACGGTTGACTAGCGCGGGCGAGCCGGGTGTCCGAGGGCGAGAGTCCGAAGGCTCCGGCAGGCAACGGGATGACACGACACGCCGAGAGGCGACCGTGGCACTCCGGTGTATGCCGGCGCTCTCGCCGGGAACTTGGATCGAAAACTGACTGGAGTCATCACATGGCATCGACCATCAACACGAACATCAACTCGCTGACGGCGCAGCGCAACCTGGCGTCCTCCCAGTCCTCGCTGGCGACGTCGATGCAGCGCCTGTCCTCGGGCCTGCGCGTCAACAGCGCCAAGGACGACGCCGCCGGTCTGGCGATCGCCGAACGCATGAACGCCCAGGTGCGCGGCATGAACGTCGCCACCCGCAACGCCAACGACGGCATCTCGCTGGCGCAAACGGCCGAAGGCGCGCTGGGCAAGGTGGGCGACGCGCTGCAGCGCATGCGTGAACTCGCGGTGCAGGCGCGCAACGCGTCCAACTCCGACGACGACAAGGATTCGCTGGACAAGGAATTCGGCGAACTCGCCAAGGAAATCCAGCGCGTGCTCGGCGGCACCACCTTCAACGGCAAGCACATCCTCGGCTCGCAGGCCGGTTCGCTGACCTTCCAGGTGGGCGCCAACACGACCGACGACGACGTCATCGACATCGTCACGACCGACATGACGGCCGACACGACGATCACCTCGGTGGCCGGCACCTACGGCAGCGTCGACACCACCCGCGCCAAGATCGACTCGAGTGCGTCGGCCGACGACATCAAGACGGTCATCGACGCGCTGGACGACGCGATCGACACGGTGAACACGCAGCGCGCCACGATGGGTGCCTCGCAGAGCCGCTTCGACGCCGTGATCTCCAACCTGCAGACCTCGATCGAGAACCAGTCGGCCGCCCGCAGCCGCATCATGGACGCCGACTTCGCGACCGAGACGTCGAACCTCAGCCGCGCGCAGATCCTGCAGCAGGCCGGCAACGCGATGGTCGCCCAGGCCAACCAGCTGCCCCAGCAGGTCCTGTCGCTGCTGCGCTGACCGGCCCGCCGGCGCCCCGGGCGCCGCAGTGCCAACGCCGCCTTCGGGCGGCGTTTTTGCTTGTGTGCCGCGGATTCGCCGGGATCAGGCCGGCAAACACCCCGCTATTCCGGCTTTCCGCTTCTTCAAGCGCGATCACCCGGACACCGATACCCCGGACAGGCACTTCGCCCGTCCCGCCAGGTTCCCCACAGTCGACCGGCCGGGCCTCTTCATCCGACAAGGAGCCGACATGGCCTCGACCATCAACACGAACCTCGCCTCGATGAATGCGCAGCGCAACCTCGCGACGTCGCAGTCCTCGCTGGCCACCTCGATGCAGCGCCTGTCCTCGGGCCTGCGCGTCAACAGCGCCAAGGACGACGCCGCCGGTCTGGCGATCGCCGAACGCATGAACGCCCAGGTGCGCGGCATGAACGTCGCCACCCGCAACGCCAACGACGGCATCTCGCTGGCGCAGACCGCCGAAGGCGCGCTGGGCAAGGTGGGCGACGCGCTGCAGCGCATGCGTGAACTCGCGGTGCAGGCGCGCAACGCGTCCAACTCCGACGACGACAAGGATTCGCTGGACAAGGAGTTCGGCGAACTCGCCAAGGAAATCCAGCGTGTTCTCGGCGGCACCACCTTCAACGGCAAGCACATCCTCGGCTCGCAGGCCGGATCGCTGACCTTCCAGGTGGGCGCCAACACGACCGACGACGACGTCATCGACGTCGTCACGGCCGACATGACGACCGACACGACGATCACCTCGGTGGCCGGCACCTACGGCAGCGTCGACACCACCCGCGCCAAGATCGACTCGTCGGCCAGCACCGACGACATCAAGGTCGTCATCGACGCGATCGACGACGCGATCGACAAGGTGAACACCGAGCGCGCCACGATGGGCGCCTCGCAGAGCCGCTTCGACGCCGTGATCTCCAACCTGCAGACCTCGATCGAGAACCAGTCGGCCGCCCGCAGCCGCATCATGGACGCCGACTTCGCGACCGAAACGTCGAACCTCAGCCGCGCGCAGATCCTGCAACAGGCCGGCAACGCGATGGTCGCCCAGGCCAACCAGCTGCCCCAGCAGGTCCTGTCGCTGCTGCGCTGACGCCCCCCGCGGGGCACGCGCCCCGCACGCCTTTCGCCGCGACCCCGGCCGGGCCCTGCCCGCCGGGGTCGCGCCGTTTGCGGCGTCGAACTGGGGCGGCAATCCGCCTCATTTCGACCGATCAAGGCCCTCAAGGATTCCGACAATCCATCCATGTCCCGCCGCATCCACGTGCGACGGACGCCCCGGATTCACGGTCGGTGCGATGGCGCCGAAGCCATCGACACTTGAGGAGCACTCGACATGCCGCAGACCATCAACACGAACCTGGCTTCGCTCAACGCGCAGCGCAATCTCTCCGCGTCGCAGTCGTCGCTGATGACCTCGATGCAGCGCCTGTCCTCGGGCCTGCGCGTCAACAGCGCCAAGGACGACGCCGCCGGCCTGGCGATCGCCGAGCGCATGAACGCCCAGGTTCGCGGCATGAACGTCGCGATGCGCAACGCCAACGACGGCATCTCGATGGCGCAGACCGCCGAAGGCGCGCTGGGCAAGGTCGGCGACGCGCTGCAGCGCATGCGTGAACTCGCGGTGCAGGCGCGCAACGCCTCGAACTCCGACGACGACAAGGAGTCGCTGGACAAGGAGTTCGGCGAGCTGGCCAAGGAAATCCAGCGCGTGCTCGGCGGCACCACCTTCAACGGCAAGCACATCCTCGGCTCCGAGGCGTCGTCGCTGACCTTCCAGGTCGGCGCCAACACCACCGAAGACGACACGATCGTGCTGACGACCTCGGACCTGACCGGCGCCGCCGAGGTCACGACGATCGCCGGCACCTACGGCAACGTCGAGGCCACCCGCGCGCGCATCGGCTCGTCGACCTCGGTCGGCGACATCGCCGCCGTCATCAACGGCATCGACGACGCGATCGACAAGATCAACTCCGAGCGCGCGACGCTGGGCGCGGCGCAGAGCCGGTTCGATGCCGTCATCTCCAACCTGATGATCTCGTCGGAGAACCAGTCGGCCGCCCGCAGCCGCATCATGGACGCCGACTTCGCCGCCGAGACCGCGAACCTGAGCCGCGCGCAGATCCTGCAGCAGGCCGGCAACGCGATGGTCGCCCAGGCCAACCAGCAGCCGCAGCAGGTGCTGCGCCTGCTCCAGGGCTGAACCCGCGCCGCCGGCTGCGTCCGGCACCCGCGACCGACACGCCGTACCGCGGTCGACGCCCCGAGGCGTCGTCCCGCCGTGCGGCGTGACGTCTTTGGCATCCGGCGCTTCAAGTGACGCACTGCGACCGCCGATAACCGTTCGAGAAACCAAGGAAGTCACGCATGGCCACGATCACCTCCACCGGCGTCGGCAGCGGCCTGGATGTCGAATCGATCGTCAGCAAGCTGATGTCGCTGGAGCGGCGCCCGCTGAACCTGCTGGAGAACGCCGAGGCCAAGCTGCAGACCAAGTTCTCCGCCATCGGCCAGCTGACGAGCTACACCTCGTCGATGCGCGACGCGGCGAACGCGCTGTCCTCGGTGCTGATGTGGAAGCAGACCACGTCCAACAGCAGCGACAACACCGCCGTGGGCGTGAGCACCGAGACCGGCGCGACGCTGGGCAACTACGCCGTGCAGGTGCAGCGCCTGGCGAGCACGCAGACGGTGTCGAGTTCGGCCTTCGCCTCCACGACGGCGGTGGTCGGCAGCGGCACGCTGAAGATCGAGCTCGGCAGCTGGACCGGCGAGCCGACGCCCACCGGCTTCACGGCCAAGAGCGGCGCGACGCCGGTGACGGTGACCATCACCGACCAGGACAACACGCTGGAGAAGATCCGCGACAAGATCAACGCGTCCAAGGCCGGGGTCACCGCGACGATCGTCAACGACGCCAGCGGCGCCCGGCTGTCGATCCGTTCGGCGGAGACCGGCGCGGAGAACGCGTTTCGCATCACCGCGACCGAGACCGAGGACGACGGCAGCAGCAGCACCGGGCTGTCCACGCTCGGCTTCGACGCCGCCGGCAGCAGCGCGATGACACGCAACCAGACCGCCGTCAACGCGCAGGCGACGATCAACGGCATCTCCGTGACCTCGGCGAGCAACACCCTGAAGAACGTCGCCGACGGCATGACGCTGACGCTGAAGAAGCCGACCACCGGCGACATCGACGTCGCGGTGACGGCCGACGACGAGGCCGTGATGAAGGGCGTCAACGACTTCATCACCTCCTTCAACAACCTGGCTGCCTACATCAAGGAGCAGACCAAGTACGACGAGACCGCCAAGCAGGGCGCCACGCTCCAGGGCGACCGCACCGCGCTGGGGCTGCTGTCGCAGCTGCGCGGCGTGATCAACGAGGGCAGCACCGCCTCCACGGTGTACTCGCGCCTGTCCGACGTCGGGATCTCGATGGACGCCAACGGCCTGCTGACCCTCAAGGAGAGCAAGCTCAAGGAGGCGCTGACCGGCAACCGCGAAGAGCTGCGCAAGCTCTTCGCGGCCGACGCCTCGACGACCGGGGCCTCGGGTTTCATGGACCGCTTCCGGGACCTCGGACGCTCGGCGGTGGACAGCGAGGGCCTGCTGACCGCACGCAGCGACGGCCTGAAGGCCGAGATGGAGCGCAACGACAAGAGCCAGGAGGCGTGGGAGACCCGTCTGGCGCTGACCGAGGCACGCATCCGGCGCCAGTACCAGGCGCTGGACGCCAGCATGTCGACGCTGTCGGGCCTGTCGAGCTACGTCACGCAGCAGCTCGCGGCGCTGAGCTCGAACAACAACTGACGGCCCGCCGCCCCCGGCCCCGACGGCCCCGCCCCCGCACGACGCGGGGCCGGGGCCGTCGGCTTCATGGCCGTCACGACGGCGACGGCGGTGCCGCGTTTTGCGCCTCAAGTGCGCGTCGCAGGCGCCGATAAATCCGTCACTGTCGCCGATACCACTGACCACCCGCCATGTTCAGCACCTCCTCCGCGTACGCCCGCCCCCAGCAGTTCGCCAACGCCTACCGCCACATCGGCACCGAGACCGGCGTCAGCGGTGCCACGCCGCACCGCCTGGTGGCGATGCTGTTCGAGGGCTACATGGACGCCGTCGTCCAGGCCCGCGGCGGCATGCGCGCAGGCAACGTCGAACGCAAGAACCGCGGCATCCAGCGCGCGCTGCGCATCGTCGGCGAGGGCCTGCGCGAGAACCTGGACATGAAGTCCGGCGGCCGCCTGGCGCAGGACCTCAACGAGCTGTACGGCTACCTCGAGCTGCGCCTGACGCAGGCCAACATCCGCAACGACGAAGCCCTGCTCGACGAGTGCCAGCGCCTGGTGCAGCCGCTGCAGGACGCCTGGGCGGCCATCGGAGACAAGGTCGGCGGCCAGTCCGGACGGGGCTGAACCGACGCCACCACGAGGATCCCGAGATGAACACCGACCTCCTGAAGTACTACGAAGCCATCGAGCAGGCGAGCGCCGACATGCTGCTGGCCGCCAAGGCCGGCAACTGGGACGAGGTCGTCAAGCTCGAGGGAGCCTGCGTCCTGCTGATCAGCCAGCTCAAGCACGCCGCGCGCGAAGCCACGCTCGATGCGGAGGCGGCCAAGACCAAGTCGCGCATCATGCAGCGCATCCTGGTCAACGACGCCGAGATCCGGCACCTCGCCGAGCCCTGGCTGCAGGACCTCGACGACACGCTGGCGGGCCGCGAGAAGACGCTGCACTAGTGCACCACGTGCGCCGCCCGCGGGCGGCGTTCGCCGTTTCTGCGAAAGCGATTGCGATGTTCCAGGACACCCGCCCCGCCGATCTGGATGCCGGCGGCACGATCGACCGGTGGGCCGAGTTCCGCGTCGACCACCCGCGCGAGCTGCAGGCGCTGCTGCGCCAGCTCTGCGACGGCAGCGTGCCGGTGCACCTGAACGCGCCCGAGGGCATCGGCCTGACGACCACGCTGTGGTCGCTGGACGCCGCCTCGGGCCGGCTGTCCTTCAGCGCCGACGAGGGCCACCCGAGCCTGCAGGGCCTGGTCGACGCCGACGAGGCGGTGGCCGTGGCCTACCTCGACAGCGTCAAGCTGCAGTTCGAACTGCAGGGCCTGCTGCTGGTGCACGGCCCGCGCGCCTGCGCGCTGCAGGCGCAGATGCCGCGCGTCGTCTACCGCTTCCAGCGCCGAGGCGCCTATCGCGTGCGCCCGCAGGGGCGCGCCGCACCGACCGCCCGCCTGCGCCACCCGTCGATCCCGGAGATGTCGCTGGCGCTGCGGTTGCTCGACGTCAGCGTCGGCGGCTGCGCGATGCTGCTGCCGCACGACGTGCCGCCGATGGAGCCCGGCATCCGGATCGCCGACGTGCAGATCGAACTCGACCTCGAGACGCGTTTCACGCTCGCGCTGGCGCTGCGCCACGTCACCGCGCTGCCGTCCGACGGCCAGGGCGTTCGCCTGGGCTGCGAGTGGGCGACGCTGCCGCCCGGCGCCGAACGCATGCTGCAGCGCTGGATCGACCTGGCGCAGCGCCGCCGCCGGCTGATGTCGCTGTGAACACCCCGGCCCCCGGCCGCGCCGCGCGCGGCTTCAGCCTGATCGAGCTGATGTCGGCGTGCACCATCGCCGCCGTCGTCGCCGGCCTGGCGCTGCCCAGCTGGCAGGGCAGCCTGCTCAAGAGCCGGCGCGCCGACGCGGTGCAGGCGCTGACGCGGCTGCAGGCCGCGCAGGAGCAGTACCGCGGGAACCACGGCCACTACGCCGCGACGCTGGAAACGCTGCGCCTGGGCCCGCGCAGCGAAGCCGGCCACTACACGCTGATGCTCGAACGCGAGTCCGACGGCCGCTACCATGCCGCGGCCGCGCCGGCACCGGGCGGTGCGCAGCAGGCGGACCACGACTGCGCGCCGCTGACGCTGGCCGTGGACAGCGGCTTCGTGCGCCCCGGCCCCACCCGACGCTGCTGGAACCGATGAGACGCCACGCGCTCGGCCTCACGCTGCTGGAGACGATGATCGCGCTCGCGCTGGTGGCGCTGCTCGCCTCGCTGGCGGTACCTTCCTTCGGCGGCGCGGCCGAACGCGCGCGGCTGCGTTTCGCCGCCGAGACGCTGGCCGCCGACATCGGCGAAGCGCGTTTCGAGGCCGCGCGCCGCGGCCTGCCGCTGCACCTGGAGATGCGCGCCGGCGGCGCCTGGTGCTGGGCCGTGGCCACCGAGTCCGGCTGCGGCTGCGACGCCGAGCGCGCCTGCCAGCTGAAGACCGAACGGGCCGCCGACCACGGCGGCATCCGCCTGCTGGATGCCGCCTCCACGCGGCTGGAAGCCGACGGCGAGGCCCAGGTACCGCCGCAGCCGGCAGTCTTCGAGTCCACACGCGGCGAGCGCCTGCAGGTGTCGCTGTCACCGCTGGGCCGGGCCCGCATCTGTGCTCCCGGCGTCGGCGTGCCCGGCTACCCTGCATGCTGACGCCGCGCCTGGCCGGCAGCCGCCTCTCGCTCGCGCGGGCCCTGGTGCTCTGGGGCGCGGTCATCCTGGTGGCGATCGTCGTCGTCGCGCTGCGCCTGCACGACGTGGCCGAACGCCACCTCGAGGAAGAGGCGCTGCGCACGGCGCGCGGCTGGGCGCAGCAGGTGGGCCGCGTCGTGCCGCAGTCGGCCAGCCTCTTCGGCCCGGCACCGCCACCGCGAGCGCTGCTGCCGCTGGCCGGGCTGCGCGGGGCCACCGGCATCTACGCCTTCCGGCTGCATGCCCCCGACGGCCGCCTGACGCTGGCCTCCGAAGGCCTGCCGGCAACGCCCGAGGCGCTCACCGTCGCGCGCGTGCACGAACTGGCGAGCGGCCGCAGCCCCCACCTCGTCGAGCTCGAACGCCAGCCCGACGAACGCGCCGCGGTGCATGCCGACGTCTGGCTGCCGGTGCACGCCGACGGCGTGCTGCTCGGCGTGGCCGAGGTGCGGGTCGACCTCGACGAAGCGGCTGCGGTCACGACGCGCTCGGCGGTGCGCGCCGCCAGCGCCACCTTTGCCGGGCTGCTGGGCGTGGGCCTGGCCGGGCTGCTGCTGTGGCGCGCCTACGCACGCGCCGAACGCAGTGCACGCGCACGCATCGACTACCTCGACCAGCACGACCCGCTGACCGGCGCGCTCAACCGCGAGAGCTTCGTGGCCGCGCTGCGCCGCGCCGCCGCACGCGGCGGCGGCCACAGCGGCGTGCTGTGCATGGACCTGGACCGTTTCCGCGAGTTCAACGAGTGGCTGGGCCGCGGCGCCGGCGACTCGCTGCTGCGCCAGGTGGCCGCGCGGCTGCGCGCCACGGTGCGCAGCGGCGACCTCGTCGCGCGCCTGGGAAGCGACGAGTTCGCGGTGCTCGCCGACACCGGTGACGCCGACGCCCTGGCGACGCTCGCGCAGCGCATCGTCGAGGCGCTGCGCCAGCCCTACGAGGTGGGCGGCCGGCGCTGCGAGATCGGCGCGAGCATCGGCATCGCGCTGCACGGCGTCGACGGCCAGGAGGCCGACCGGCTGCTGCAGCACGCCGACCTGGCGCTCGCGCGCGCCAAGGGCGACGGGCGTGGCACCTTCCGCTTCTACGACGCACGCCTGGACGACGAGCTGCAGCGCCGCCGGCGCCTGGGCGTCGAGCTGCGCGACGCGCTCGCCGACGGCGCGCTCGTGCTGCACTTCCAGCCGCTGATGCAAGCCCGCAGCGGCCTCGTCGTCGGCTACGAGGCGCTGGCGCGCTGGCCGCATCCCGAGCGCGGCTGGGTGCCGCCGGCGAGCTTCATCCCGCTGGCCGAGCAGACCGGGCTGATCGAGGATCTGGGCGCCTGGGTGCTGCGCGCCGCCTGTCGCGAGGCCGCACGCTGGCCGGCGCCGCTGGGCGTGGCCGTCAACCTGAGCCCGGCGCAGTTCCGCCGCGACGGCGCCATCGCCGAGGTCGTGTCGGTGGCGCTGCGCGACTCGGGCCTGGCGCCCGAGCGGCTGGAGCTGGAGATCACCGAGTCGCTGCTGATGGCGCGCACCGAGCCCGTGCTGCGTGCGCTGCGCGAGCTGCGCGGCCTGGGCGTGAGCATCGCGATGGACGACTTCGGCACCGGCTACTCGAGCCTGGCGCACCTGTGGCGCTTCCCGCTGGACCGCGTCAAGCTCGACCGCGAGTTCACCCAGAGCCTGGCCGACGACGCCAAGGTCGGCGTCATCGTCGGCTCGGTCGTCTCGATGGCCCACGCCCTGGGCATGCGCGTCACCGCCGAAGGCGTCGAAACCGAAGCCCAGCGCCAGGCCCTCGCCGCCCACGGCTGCGACACCCTGCAAGGCTTCCTGCTCGGCCGCCCCGCGCCCCCCGACCGCCTGCCCCACCAGAGCCCCAACGAAGCCTTGGTCTGACCCGAGGACAAAGAATCGGCCTGCCCGGCCGCGCTCCGCCCGAGGCACGCAAACATCCCACCAAGCTGACGCCACGGCCGGGCTCCGCCCGGCCGTCGGCGTCGCCCCCCTGGGGGGGAGCGCCGAAGGCGCTACGGGGGGCCTACACCTGCATGTTCATGATCTCGGTGTAAGCCGAGACCAGGCGGTTGCGCACCTGCAGCGTGGCCTGGAACCCCAGCTGCGCCTTCTGCATCGCGACCATCGTCTCCTCGAGGCTGACGGTCGGATTGTCCAGCGCCACCTCGCGCTGCATGCGCTGCGCCTCGAGCTGGTTGCGGCTCACGTCCTGCAGCGCCTCGGCCATCGCCGAGCGGAAGTTGCCGCCGCCGACGGCCGCCGGCGCCTCGGCCTTGCCGACCAGCGGCGTGCCGTCGGGCCGCAGCCCGGCGCGGGCCACTGCCTGGTTGAAGTCGAAGGGCTTGAGTTTGAGGTCCATGATGCCGATGACGCACTGTAGGGGCGGCCTGCCGCCACCGAAGGCGCGAACAGGCGAGTCTTTGCCGGTTTTCTCGTGCCACCGCAACGGCATCCGGCAGCGAAGAATCTCCTGCCATGGAGACTGCCGTCGTTGCGCAACCCCCGCTCGTGCCCGAGACGCCGCCCGGCTTCGGTGCGCGCCTGATGGCGCTGCCGATGAAGACCAAGGCGATGGCCGGCATCGGCATCGCCGCGCTGCTGGCGATCGTCGTCGTGCTGGCGCTGTCGCTGAAGCAGGACGAGTACCGCGTGCTCTTCGCCAACGTCGGCGAGAAGGACGGCGGCGCCATCGTCGAGAAGCTGGCGCAGATGAACGTGCCCTACCGCTTCAGCGAAGGCGGCGCCACGATCATGGTGCCCGCCCGCCAGGTCTACGACCTGCGCCTGAAGCTCAGCGCCGCCGGCCTGCCCAAGGGCTCGATCACCGGCTACGAGCTGCTCGACAAGACCGCCTTCGGCCAGACCCAGGGCCAGGAACGCATCAACCTGCAGCGTGCGCTCGAAGGCGAGCTCACGCGCACCATCCAGACGCTGTCCTCGGTGGAGACGGCGCGCGTGCACCTGGCGCTGCCCAACCAGAACGGCTTCTTCCGCGAACAGCAGAAGCCCTCGGCCTCGGTCGTGCTGACGCTGCGCCCGGGCCACACGCTGGACCGCGCCCAGCTCGCCGGCATCGTGCACCTGGTGTCCTCCAGCGTGCCCGAGCTCGCCGCCAAGGCCGTCAGCGTGCTCGACGGCGACGGCACGCTGCTGTCCAGCCAGGACAACGCCGCCCAGGGCCTGGACACCCAGCAGCTGCAGTACGTGCGCGAGGTCGAGGCGACCTACCTGCGCCGCGTCAACGACCTGCTCGAGCCGGTGCTCGGCCGCGACAACCTGCGCGCCACCGTCACCGCCGAGGTCGACTTCTCCCAGACCGAGCAGACCTCCGAGGAGTTCAAGCCCAACCAGGGCGAGAACGCCGCGGCGGTGCGCGCCTCGCGCGTGTCCGAATCCAGCCGCCCGGGGGCCAACGTGCCCACCGGCGTGCCCGGCGCGGTCAGCAACCAGCCGCCGGTGCCGGCGTCCGCGCCGATCAACGGCCCGGCGCAGGCGCTGCAGGCGGCCAACGGCGGCGCCGCCGGGGGCAACGGCCAGCGTGACGCCGAGACGCGTTACGAGGTCGACAAGACGGTGCGCGTGATCCGCGGTGCCACCGGCACCGTGCGCCGCCTGAACGCCGCCGTCGTCGTCAACCACCGCACCGGCGTCGACGGCAAGGGCAAGCCGACGAGCACGCCGCTGTCGCAGGAGGAGCTGGACAAGCTCACCTCGCTCGTCGAGCAGGGCATCGGCTTCAGCAAGGAGCGCGGCGACTCGGTGCGCGTCGTCAACGCCCCGTTCCGCGTCGAGAAGGCACCCGAGGCCGAGGAAGTGCCGCTGTGGCAGCAGCCCTGGGTGCTGGAGCTGCTGCGCAGCGGCGCGACGCCGGCGGCGCTGGTGCTCGTCGCGCTGATCGTCGCCTTCACGCTGATCCGCCCGGCGATCCGGGCCGCGACCGCCAAGCCCGAGCCGGTCAAGGGCGAGACCGTCGACGAGCTCGTCGACGGCGGCGCCGCGCTGCCCGGCCCCGACCAGCTGCCGGCGCTGGAGGCCCCGCGCTCCAACGACAAGCTGGAGGCCGCGCGCAAGCTGGCGCGCGACAACCCGGCCGCGGTCGCGAACATCGTTCGCGGCTGGGTCAGCGGCGAAGCCGCCTGACGGGAGGATCCGATGGCCGCGCCGATGGACGACGACGGGCTGGAAGACGCCGCGATCCTGCTGATGTCGCTGGGCGAGGAGGAGGCCGCCGAGGTCTTCAAGCACCTCGCCCCGAAGGAAGTGCAGCGCCTGGGCGAGACGATCGCCAAGATGAAGGCCGTGTCGCGCGAGCGCGTCGACACCATCCTGGACAAGTTCACCGAGGTCGCCGAGCGCGAGCACATGCTCGTGCCCGACACCGACGAGTACGTGAAGTCGGTGCTGCGCAAGGCGCTGGGCGAGGACAAGGCGGCGCTGCTGATCGACCGCATCCTGCAGGGCAGCGACGTCACCGGCATCGAGAGCCTGAAGTGGATGGACGCCAGCTCGGTGGCCGAGCTGCTGCGCCACGAGCACCCGCAGATCGTCGCGGCGATCCTGGTGCACCTGGAGTCCGACCAGGCCGCCGAGGTGCTCAAGCAGTTCGTCGAGCGCCAGAGGAACGAGGTGCTGGTGCGCATCGCCACGCTCGACGGCATCCAGCCGGCGGCGCTGAAGGACCTCAACGAGGTGATGAGCAAGGTGCTCGCCGGCGGCGACCGCATGAAGAAGAGCACGCTCGGCGGCGTCAAGGCCGCCGCCGAGATCCTCAACATGCTGGGCAGCTCGGTCGAGACCTCGGTGCTGGACTTCGTGCGCGAGGCCGACAACGAGCTGGCGCAGAAGATCATGGACAACATGTTCACCTTCGACGACCTGGAGAAGATCGACGACAAGGGCATCCAGGCGCTGCTGCGCGAGGTGCAGTCCGAGTCGCTGATCGTCGCGCTCAAGGGCGCCACGCCGGGGCTGCGCGAGAAGATCTTCAAGAACATGTCCACGCGCGCGGCCGAGACGCTGCGCGAGGACCTCGAGTCCCGCGGCCCGGTGCGCCTGTCCGAGGTCGAGGCCGAACAGAAGGAGATGCTCAAGACCGTCCGCCGCCTGGCCGACGAAGGGCAGATCATGCTGAGCACGGGTGGTGATGAGCAGTTCCTCTAAACACGGTTTCCGCAACGTCCCGCCGCCGCAGGGCAGCAAGCCGGCGAGCGCCTACACGCGTTTCATCCCGCGCGAGGAGCTGGGCGACTTCGCCGCCTGGAAGCCCGGTTCGTTCCACGGCGAGCCCGAGCCCGAGATGCCGGCCGAGCCGGCGGTGCCGCCCGAGCCCACGCCCGAGGAGTGGCAGGCGAAGATCGCCGCCGCGCGCCAGGCCGGCTACCAGGACGGCTACCGCGACGGGCTGGTCGCGCTCGAAGGCTTCAAGCAGAGCTTCGCGGCGCAGGCCACGTCCCAGGTGGGCGCCGTCGTCACCAGCTTCAACGCCCAGCTCGACCGGCTCGACCACGAGATCGCCGAGGCCGTGGCGCGCACCGCGGTGCAGCTGGCGCGCCAGGTGCTGCGCAGCGAGCTGCGCGTGGACCCGTCGCTGGTGGCGCGTGTCGCCGCCGAGGCCGTCAACAACGTGCTGCTGAGCGCGCGCCACATCACCGTGCGCGTGCATCCGAACGACCTGCCGCTGGTCGCCGAAGGCGCCGAGGAAGCGCTCACCGCACGCGGCGCGCGGCTGCTCGCCGACGAGAGCATCGAGCGCGGCGGCGTGCTCGTCGACTCCGACGTCGGCTCGATCGACGCGCGCATCGCGTCGCGCTGGACCCAGGCCGCCTCGGTGCTGGGCAGCGACGAGCCCTGGGAGCCGACGCCATGACCCCGGTGGCCGACACCCGCGCGCGCAAGTGGTCGCGCTACCTCGCCGACCTGCAGGACTTCGCCGCCGCGCCCCAGCCGCTCGAAGCGGTGGGCACGCTGCTGCGTGTCACCGGCCTGGTGCTCGAGGCCGCCGGCGTGCGCGTGCCGGTGGGCTCGATCTGCGAGATCCGCCAGCCGGGACAGCCGCCGGTGCTGGCCGAGGTCGTCGGCTTCAACGGCGACCGCGCCTTCCTGATGCCCACCGGCGACCTGCACGGTCTGGCCAGCGGCGCCCGTGTCATCCCGCGCCCGGCGCCGCGTGTGCCGCCGCGTTTCGGCGTCGAGAACCACCCCTGGCGGCGCAGCGAGGACCGCGGCCTGCACCTGCCGATGGGCGACGGCCTGCTGGGCCGCGTCGTCGACTCGCACGGCCACCCGCTGGACCGCGGCGGCCCGATCGCCGACGTGCATGCCCAGCCGATGATCCGCCGCCCGATCAACGCGATGGACCGCGACCCGGTGCGCCGTGCGCTGGACACCGGCGTGCGCTCGATCAACGCGCTGCTGACCGTCGGCCGCGGCCAGCGCCTGGGGCTGTTCGCCGGCACCGGCGTCGGCAAGTCGGTGCTGCTGGGCATGATGGCGCGCTACACCGCCGCCGACGTCATCGTCGTCGGCCTGATCGGCGAGCGCGGCCGCGAGGTCAAGGAGTTCATCGAGGACATCCTCGGCGACGAGGGCCGCCGCCGCAGCGTCGTCGTCGCCGCGCCGGCCGACGCGCCGCCGCTGGTGCGCATGCAGGGCGCGAGCTACGCCACGGCGATCGCCGAGCACTTCCGCGACCGCGGCAAGCACGTGCTGCTGCTGATGGACAGCCTGACGCGCTACGCGATGGCGCAGCGCGAGATCGCGCTGGCCATCGGCGAGCCGCCGGCGACCAAGGGCTACCCGCCCAGCGTCTTCGCCAAGCTGCCGCAGCTCGTCGAACGCAGCGGCAACGGCCTGAACGGCGTCGGCTCGATCACCGCCTTCTACACCGTGCTGACCGAAGGCGACGACCCGCAGGACCCGATCGCCGACGCGGCACGGGGCATCCTGGACGGCCACATCGTGCTGTCGCGCGAACTCGCCGAATCGGGCCACTTCCCAGCCATCGACGTCGAGCGCTCGGTCTCGCGAGTCATGACTTCGGTCACGCCGCAGGAGCATCTGCTGGCCGCGCGCAAGCTGCGCCAGCTGCTGGCCAAGTACAACAAGGCACGCGACCTGATCCAGCTCGGCGCCTATGCGCCCGGCCACGACGCCGAGCTCGACACCGCCGTGCGGCTGCACGGCGAAATCGTCGCGCTGCTGCAGCAGGACATGCGCGAGTGCGCCAACCTGGACGCCAGCCGCAAGGAGCTGCTGTCCATCGTGAGGAGCTGAGATGTCGACCGCCCTGGCCACCCTGCTCGAACAGGCCGAATCCGAGCGCGACCAGATCCAGGCCGCCGCGCAGCGCGCCGAAGAGCACGCGCGCCGCGCCCAGGCCCAGGCCGACCAGCTCGACGGCTACCGCGGCGAATACCAGAACCGCTGGGCGTCGCAGTTCCGACAGCTCGGTGCGGTCGAGATCCTGCACTGCTACCGCAGCTTCGGTGACCGCATCGACGAGGCCCTGGTGCAGCAGCAGCAGCAGATCGACGCCGCCAAGGCCAACGCCGAGCGCCTGCGCCAGCGCCTCGTGGCCGCCGAGATGCGCGTGGCCTCGGTGCGCAAGCTCATCGAGCGCCGCGAACACGAGCGCCAGCGCGTGCAGGCACGGCGTGACCAGCGCCAGACCGACGAGACCGCGCAGCAGATCCGCTGGCGCGCCCTGCAGGCCGAATCCGCGCAGCCCTGACCCGAGCCCCGACCGCCATGACGACTGCCGCCCTCGCCCCCGTCACCCCGCCGCCCGCGACACCGACGCCGGCGCCCGCCGCGCGCCAGAACGAACCCGGAGCCTTTGCACGTGAACTCGGCCGCGCCGCCGGAGACAGCGCCGGCTCGCGCCGCGCCGAGGACGCGCGCCAGGCCGAACGCGGCCAGGACAAGGCAGGGCGCAAGTCCGCCGAGGGCAAACGCCCGGCAGAGGCCACACGCGCCGACGGCCAGGAGGAGCGCCGTGGCGACGCGGCCGAGCGCGACGACGACGAAGCCGGCACGGGGGACGTCTCGGCCTTGCTGGCCGGGCTGATGAGCCCGGCAGCGCGTGCCGCCGCGGCCCGTTCGGCCGCCGCACGCGCCGGCTCGGCGCGTGCCGACGCCGACACCGAGGCGGCCGCCGGCGCCCCTGCCCGCGCACGCGCCGGTGCCGGCCGGGGCGACGCCGCCGCCGCGCTGCGCGCCGGAGCCGCCGATGCCCAGCTCTCGCAGGCCGGTGCCGCCGGCGGTGAACGCCGGGCCGACTTCCGCGCCGAACTCGCCGCGCTGGCCGCCCCCGCCGCGCAGACGCCGGCGCAGCAGGCCGCGGCGCCCGACGCACGCGCGGCCGCCACCGCCACGCCTTACGCCGGCCAGATCGCCGCGCCGGTCGGTTCGCCCGACTTCGCGCCCGGGCTGTCGGCCCAGGTCAGCCTGATGCTGCGCGAGGGCATGCAGGAGGCCAGGCTGCAGCTCAATCCGGCCGAGATGGGCCCGATCACGGTGCAGATCCAGGTCGAGGGCCAGACCGCCAAGGTCGTGATGGCGGCGCAGCAGGCCGACACGCGCCAGGCGCTCGAACAGGCGCTGCCGACGCTGGCCGGCGCGCTGCAGGAGGCCGGCCTGACGCTGACCGGCGGCGGCGTGTTCGAACAACGCCAGGGCGCCGAGCGCGACGCCGGCGGCGAACCCGCCGGGCGCGGCAGCGCCTCGGCCGGCGGCGTGCGCGGCGGCGACGGCGGCGAGGACCCGCTCGCCGCGGCTGCGCCCCCGCAGCGGCGCACGCTCGGCGTGCTCGACACCTACGCCTGAACGCGGCGCCGGCACCGGCTTTAGCCGGGCTTTCGGGCCGCTTATCGGCGCTTTCGCCGCGGGCGCGACCCGAATAATCCCTTCCAAGCCCGTCGAAGGCCGAATCGGCCACGACGGGAGCCCCGACAGGAAGGAGTTCGCCCGATGGCCACCGCCGCCCCCGCCGCAACCGATGCGGTCGCGCCGAAGAAAGGCAAGAAGAAGCTGCTGATCATCGTCGGCGCGCTCGTCGCCGTGCTGGCGATCGGCGGCGGTGCCGCGGTCTTCCTGATGAAGAAGAACGCCACCGAAGCCGAGGCCGAGGACGGCACCGAAGAGGCCGCTCCGGCCAAGGCCGCGAAGCACGATCCCAAGGCCGCGCCGACCTTCGTCGCGCTCGACCCGTTCACCGTGAACCTCGCCGACCGCGATGCCGAGCGCTACGCGCAGGTGGGCATCACGCTGGAAGTCGCCGACGCCCACCTGGGCGACACGATCAAGGCCTACATGCCGGCGATCCGCAACAACATCCTGATGGCGCTGGCCGACAAGACCGCCGCCCAGCTGTCGGACCGCGAAGGCAAGGCCAAGTTCGCCGAGCAGGTGCGCCGCGAGACCTCGCGCGCGATGGGCCACGAGGTCGAGGAGCCCGACGAGGAGGCTGCCGCCGACGACGAGGACAAGCCGAAGAAGAAGAAAAAGAAGAAGGAAGCGGAGATGCCGATCTCGGCCGTGCACTTCTCCAACTTCATCATCCAGTGACACCCGCTCGATGAACCAGCAGATCCTCTCGCAGGACGAAGTCGACGCACTGCTGCAGGGCATCACCGGCGAAAGCCAGAAGCTCGAGCAGGAGGAGCAGACCGCCGGCGGCATCCGCGACTACGACCTCTCCTCCCAGGAGCGCATCGTCCGCGGACGCATGCCGACGATGGAGGTGATCAACGAGCGTTTCGCCCGCAACATCCGCATCGGCCTGTTCAACCTGATCCGCAAGTCGCCCGAGGTGTCGATCGGCGGCATCAAGGTGCAGAAGTTCAGCGCCTTCCTGCGCGAGATCGTCGTGCCGACGAACTTCAACCTCGTGTCGGTCAAGCCGCTGCGCGGCTCGGGGCTGATCGTCTGCGACCCGAACGTCGTCTTCGCCGTCATCGACGCGCTGTTCGGCGGCGCCGGCAAGTTCCACACGCGCATCGAAGGGCGCGACTTCTCGCCGACCGAGCTGCGCGTCATCCTGCGCCTCGTCGAGTGCATCATCAGCGAGTACAGGAAGGCCTGGCACGGCATCTACCCGCTCGAGCTGGAATACCAGCGCTCGGAGATGCAGCCGCAGTTCGCGAACATCGCCACGCCCAGCGAGATCGTCGTCTCCACCGCGTTCACGCTGGAGATCGGCGACACCTCCGGCGCGGTGCACTTCTGCATCCCGTACTCGACGCTGGAGCCGATCCGCGACGTCCTGTACTCGACGATCCAGGGCGACTCGGCCGAACCCGACCGGCGCTGGGTCAACCTGCTCAAGCACCAGATCCAGGCCGCCGAGGTCGACCTCGTGGCCGAGCTCGGGCACGCGCCGGCGACCGTCGAGCAGCTGCTGTCGTTCAAGCCGGGCGACTTCATCGAGCTCGACCTGGACCCGATGATCAAGGCGAAGGTGGATGGCGTGCCCGTCTTCGACTGCCACTACGGCACCTCCAACGGCCGCTACGCGATCAAGATCGACCGACTGCTGACCAGCTCCAACGTGGGCTGGCTCGGAGAGCAAAACCATGGCTGACACCAACATGTCCGAAGAGGACCGCATGGCCGCGGAATGGGCTGCGGCGCTGGCCGAGACCAAGGAACCCGAGGTCGCCTCCGAGGTTCGCGGCCCGGCCGAGACGGTGGCGCCGGCGGCGTTCACCAACTTCAGCGCGTCGGTGCCGGCCTCCGGCTCGGGCAACGACATCAACATGATCCTGGACATCCCCGTCCAGCTCACCGTCGAACTCGGCCGCACGCGCATCCCGATCAAGCACATCCTGCAGCTCGCGCAAGGCTCGGTCGTCGAGCTCGACGCGATGGCCGGCGAGCCGATGGACGTGCTCGTCAACGGCTACCTCATCGCCCAGGGCGAGGTGGTGGTCGTCAACGACAAGTTCGGCATCCGGCTCACCGACATCGTCACGCCCAGCGAGCGCATGCGCCGGCTGTCGCGCACCTGAGGACCACGACGTGGACGCATCCGCCGGGCTCGGCGCCCTCTTCTCGTTTGCCGCCGTCGTCGCGCTGATCCCGGTGGCACTGTGGCTGCTGCGGCGCACGCCGATGGGCCGCAACGCCTCGTCGAGCGGCCTGCGCACCGTCGCCGCGCTGCCGCTGTCGAACACGCAGCGCATCGTCACCGTCGAGGTCGGCAGCGGCGAGGAACGGCGCTGGCTGGTGCTCGGCGTGACACCGGGCGCGATCAGCACGCTGCACACGATGGCGCCGCAGGACGAGGCCGTCGCGCCGGCCGCCGGCGCCGCGACGCCCTTCGGCCAGATGCTCGGCCGGCTGCAGCGCCGCGGGGACCACGATGCACGCTGAGCGCACCCTGCGCAGGCTGGCCGCGGCCGCGCTGCTGGCGCTGCCGGCCGCCGCCTTCGCCCAGGCGGGCGGCAACACGCTGCCACTGCTCGTCGGCCAGGGCGCCGGCGGCACCAGCTACTCGGTGCCGATCCAGACGCTGCTGTTCTTCACCACGCTGTCGTTCATCCCGGCGCTGCTGCTGCTGATGACGGGCTTCACGCGCATCGTCATCGTGCTGTCGCTGCTGCGCCAGGCGCTGGGCACGCAGGCTGCGCCGCCGAACCAGGTCATCATCGGCATGAGCCTGTTCCTGACCTTCTTCGTCATGTCGCCGACGCTGGACCGCGTCTACGACCAGGCCTACAAGCCCTTCGCCGAGAACCAGATCGCCTTCGACGAGGCCCTGAAGCGCGGCGAGGTGCCGATGCGCGAGTTCATGCTCAAGCAGACGCGCCAGAGCGACGTGCAGCTGTTCGCCAAGCTGGCCAAGCTGCCGTCCGACGTCAAGAGCGAGGACGTGCCGCTGCGCGTGCTCGTTCCCGCCTTCGTCACCAGCGAGTTGAAGAGCGCGTTCCAGATCGGCTTCATGATCTTCATCCCGTTCCTGATCATCGACATGATCGTCGCCAGCGTGCTGATGAGCCTGGGGATGATGATGCTGTCGCCGGTGCTCGTGGCGCTGCCGTTCAAGCTGATGCTCTTCGTGCTCGCCGACGGCTGGAACCTGCTGCTGGGTTCGCTCGCCGCCTCATTCGTCACCTGAGAATTGCCATGGACGCACAACAAGTCCTCTCGCTGGGGCAGCAAGGCCTGTATCTGCTGCTGCTGGTCTCGGCGCCGGTGCTGCTGGTCGTGATGGTCATCGGCCTGGTCGTCAGCGTGCTGCAGGCGGCCACGCAGATCAACGAGGCGACGCTCAGCTTCGTGCCCAAGATCGTCGGCGCCGTGGCCGTGCTCGGCTTCGCCGGGCCGTGGATGCTCACGACGCTGGTCGAGTACCTGCAGCGCACGCTGCAGGCCATCCCGAGCGTCGTCGGCTGAACGCCTCGCGCAGCGCAGCGCCGTGATCAGCTTCGACGAAGCCCAGATCCTCGGCTGGATCACGCCGCTGGTCTGGCCCTTCCTGCGCGCGCTGGCGCTGTTCACCTCGATGCCGGTGCTGGGCACGCGCAGCGTTCCCACGCGCGTGCGCATCGGCCTGGCAGCGCTGATCGCCTTCGCCGCGCAGCCTTCGCTGCCGCCGGTGGAGCCGGTGCCGCTGGACTCGCCGCTGGCCTTCGTGCTCATCGTGCAGCAGTTGCTGATCGGCCTGTCGCTGGGCTTCGCGGTGCGCATCGTCTTCGCCGCGGTCGAGTTCGCCGGCGAGATCATCGGCTTGCAGATGGGGCTGAACTTCGCCGGCTTCTTCGACCCGCTGCGCGGCGGCACCGCCACCGCCACCAGCCGCTTCTACGGCACGACGATCGCCTGGCTGTTCATCGTCATCAATGGCCACCTGCTGGTCATCGCCGCGCTGGTGCAGAGCTTCACCGCGTTCCCGGTGGCGCCCGAGCCCTTCGCCTTCCTGAAGGAGGCGCGCCCGCACCTGTGGGCCGCGCAGATCTTCTCGATCGGGCTGTGGATCGCGCTGCCGCTGGTGGCGATGATGCTGCTCGTCAACATCGTGCTCGGCGCGGTGTCGCGCGTGGCGCCGCAGATGAACGTCTTCGCGATCGGCTTCCCGATCACGCTGGGCGTCGGCCTGCTCGGCATCCTGCTGACGCTGCCGGCGATGCAGTCGCCGTTCATCGTCGCGCTGGAGCAGCTGCTGGCGCTGTTCCAGTAGCTTCGGCGGCCTGGCGGCCGCCTCAGCGTTCGATGCGCGCCCAGGCGGAATGGTTGTGGATCGACTCGAAGTTCTCGACGTCGACCACGTAGCGGCCGATGCGCGGCTCGCGGTTCAGGCGCAGCGCGACGTCGCGCACCAGGTCCTCGACGAACTTCGGGTTCTCGTAGGCGCGCTCGGTGACCCACTTCTCGTCGCTGCGCTTCAACATCGGCCAGATCTCGCTGGAGGCCTCGTCCTCGGCGAAACGCACGAGCTCGTGCCACTCGACGGGCTGCAGCAGCTCGACGCGGATCGTGACGATCGAACGCTGGTTGTGCGCGCCGTAGTCGGAGATCTCCTTGGAGCACGGGCACAGGCTCTTCACCGGCACCGCGACCTCGGCCCACAGCGTGGTCCTCGGGCTGTCGCCGTCCAGCCGGGTCTCGGCGATCCAGCGCCCCTGGTAGTCGAGCAGGCTCTGCAGCCCCGAGACCGGCGCACGCTTTCGCAGGAAGAACGAGAACGAGGCCTCGACGCGGCCTTCGCTCGCGCCCAGCTTGTCGAGCATCGCGGCATGTCGGCGCGCCAGCGCGGCGGCGTCCAGCGGCTCGTCCAGCGCGTCCAGCCAGGCGACGAAACGCGACATGTGCGTGCCCTTCTGCTCGGCCGGCAGCGCGACGTCCAGCGTCCACGAGGCCGTCGCCGCCTGCACCGCACCGGCGACACGCAGCTGCAGCGGGTAACGAACGTCCTTGACGCCCACGCGCTGGATCGCGACGTGGCGCTCGTCGCGTGCGCTCTGGGTGTCGGGGATGTGGAGGGCGTCGGTCAGGTTCGTCATTTCGGGCTGAATGATGCCTGCGTTCGGCGCAGCGGTCGGTGCAAGGGTTTCCACGCAGCGTTCAATCAAGGCGAAGGCCGCCCGCAGGCGGCCTTCGGCACGGGCGGCAGCCGGATCAACCGTTGACCGCGGCCAGCGCCGGGCGGCTGGCGAAACGCTTGCGGATCGAGGCCTCGATGCCCTCGGCGTCCAGACCCATCATCGACAGCAGCTTGTTCGGGTCGCCGTGTTCGGTGAAGCGGTCGGGGATGCCCAGCTGCAGCACCGGCGTCGTGACACCGGCGGCGGCCAGGCACTCGAGCACCGCGCTGCCGGCGCCGCCCATCACGCAGCCTTCCTCGACGGTGACCAGGGCCTCGTGGCGGCGCGCCATCTCCAGCACCAGCGCCTCGTCCATCGGCTTCACGAAACGCATGTCGACCACGGTTGCGCCGAGCTTCTCGGCGGCGGCCAGCGCCGGGTGCAGCAGGGTGCCGAAAGCCAGGATCGCGACGCGCTGGCCTTCGCGGCGCACGACGCCCTTGCCCCATTCCCATTCGCTCAGGCCGGTCTCGACCTCGGCACCGCAGCCGCTGCCGCGCGGGTAGCGCACGGCCACCGGCTGGTCGCGGCGGTAGGCCGTCGTCAGCGCCTGGCGGCATTCGTTCTCGTCGCTGGGCGCGAGCAGCGCGCAGTTCGGGATGCAGCGGATGAAGGCGATGTCGTAGACGCCGGCGTGCGTCGGGCCGTCGGCGCCGACGATGCCGCCGCGGTCGAGCGCGAAGACCACCGGCAGGTTCTGCAGCGCCACGTCGTGCACCAGCTGGTCGTAGGCGCGCTGCAGGAAGGTGCTGTAGATCGCGACGACGGGCTTGAGGCCTTCGCAGGCCAGGCCGGCGGCAAACGTCACCGCGTGCTGCTCGGCGATGCCGACGTCGTGGTAGCGGCGCGGGAAACGCTTGTGGAACTCGACCATGCCCGAGCCTTCGCGCATCGCCGGCGTGATGCCCACGAGGCGCTCGTCGGCCTCGGCCATGTCGCACAGCCACTGGCCGAAGACCTGGGTGAAGGTCGGCTTGCCGCCGCTGCTCTTGGGGAAGCCCTCGGCCGGGTTGAAGCGGCCGCTGGCGGCGTGGTACTTGACCGGGTCGGCCTCGGCCATCTTGTAGCCGTAGCCCTTCTTCGTGACCACGTGCAGGAACTGCGGGCCCTTCTTGTTGCGCAGGTTCTCCAGCGTCGGGATCAGCGCGTCGAGGTCGTGGCCGTCGATCGGGCCGACGTAGTTGAAGCCGAACTCCTCGAAGATCGTGCCCGGCACGACCATGCCCTTGGCGTGTTCCTCGAAGCGGCGCGCCAGCTCGAACAGCGGCGGCGCGGCCTTGAGCACGGCCTTGGCGCCCTCGCGCGCGGCGGCGTAGAAGTTGCCGCTCATCAGCCGCGCCAGGTGCTTGTTCAGCGCGCCCACCGGCGGGCTGATCGACATGTCGTTGTCGTTGAGGATGACGAGGATGTCGGCGTTGACGCCGGCATGCGGCACACCGGCGTTGTTCAGCGCCTCGAAGGCCATGCCGGCGGTCATCGAACCGTCGCCGATGACGGCGATCGCCTTGCGCTCCTCGCCCTTCTGCTTGGCCGCCATCGCCATGCCCAGCGCGGCGCTGATGCTGGTCGAGCTGTGACCGGTGGCGAAGGTGTCGTACTCGCTCTCGTCGCGGCGCGGGAAGCCGGCGATGCCGCCCAGCTGGCGCAGCGTGTGCATGCGCTCGCGCCGGCCGGTCAGCACCTTGTGCGGGTAGGTCTGGTGGCCGACGTCCCAGACGATGCGGTCGTGCGGCGTGTTGAACACGTAGTGCAGCGCGACCGTCAGCTCCACCGTGCCCAGGTTGCTGCCGAGGTGGCCCCCGGTCTGGCTGACGGTGTCGAGCACGAACTCGCGCACTTCGCGCGCGAGGCCGGGCAGGTCGCTGCGCGACATGCGGCGCAGGTCGGCGGGCGTCTGGATCGAATCGAGGATTTTGCTCATGTCAGTTTCCACCGCGCTGGACGAGCCGCGGCGCCGGTGACGGCACCACGAACCGCTCCCGATGTCGCCCGCCTCCCAACGGCCGGCAACGGGGATGAAGCCGTCAGTTCAGTTCTCGCGTTCCACCACCTTGTCGGCGATCGTGGCCAGTGCCGCGACATCGGCCAGGCCGGCGCGCTCGAGCGCCGCGAGCGCCTGCGCGCGCAGTTCCTGCGCGTAACGGCGAGCGCACTCCAGGCCGAGCACCGAGACGTAGGTCGGCTTGTTGGCCTCCTGGTCCTTGCCGGCGGTCTTGCCGAGCTTGTCCGACGCCTGGGTGCAGTCGAGGATGTCGTCGACGACCTGGAAGGCCAGGCCGATCGCCTCGCCGTAGTCGGACAGTGCCTGCCACGCGTGGGGCGTCGGCGCGCCGCAGGCCGCGCCCATCTGCACGCTGACCAGCAGCAGCGCGCCGGTCTTCTTGCGGTGCATCTCGCGCAGCGTGGCCTCGTCGAGCATCCGCCCGGTGTTGGCGAGGTCGATCGCCTGGCCGCCGGCCATGCCGGCATGGCCCGCCGCCCGCGCCAGCAGCCGCACCAGGCGCGCCTGCAGCGCCGGCTCGACGCCTTCGTCGGGGGTCAGGATCTCGAAGGCCAGCGCCTGCATCGCGTCGCCGGCGAGCATGGCCTGGGCCTCGCCGTACTTCACGTGCACCGTCGGCTTGCCGCGGCGCAGCACGTCGTTGTCCATGCACGGCATGTCGTCGTGCACCAGCGAGTAGGCGTGGATCAGTTCCACCGCGCAGGCGCTGCGCAGCGCGGCCTCGCGCGAGCCGCCCAGCGCTTCGCAGGCGGCGATCACCAGCAGCGGCCGCAGCCGCTTGCCGCCGTCAAGCACGCCGTAGCGCATCGCTTCGCCGAGGCCGGCGGGGGCATTGTCGGGAACCCAGGCTTCGAGCGCGGCTTCCACCGCGTCGAGCTGGTGTCGCGCCCATTGGTCGAAATTCAGGGTGCGCTCCATGTCTTCAGCTGTCCATCGTCAAGTAGCTTGACCTGTTCCTCGACCGCCTGCAGCCGGTTACGACAAAAGGTCAGCAGTTCGCTGCCGCGCCTGTAGCCGTCGAGCAACTGGTCCAGCGGCATCTGGCCGGTCTCCATGCGCTGGACCAGGCGGTCCAGTTCGGCGACGGCTTCCTCGTAGCTGGCGGGCTCCTGCGGGGCGGGGACGGACGACATTCGGTGGGAACGTGACAGCAAGCGGGGCATTCTAGACACACGGGAGCGTCGCGCTCGGGCACTTGGCGTGCCCCGTCCGCGAACCCACCCGGCCGGTACAATGGTCGGTTCGCCTGACGAAACCTGGACGCCACCGTGGGGCGTCGAGCGTCAGGCGCCATGCCCGCCCGCGGGGCCACCGGGCGGGGGTTTGGACATCCGTCACGGAGGATCCCCTCGGATCATGTCTGACCTGAGCATCAGTCTCGAAGCTCTCGAGCGAAGCACGTCTCAGCTTCCCGTCACCCGTTATTTCGACGAGGGTCTGTTCCAGCAGGAACAGAAACTCATCTTCGATGCCGGACCGCGCTACGTCGGGCACGAGCTCGCCGTACCCGCCACCGGCGACTACCACGCCCTCGTGCACGAAGGCGAGGGCCGTGCGCTGGTGCGCCACGAACGCGGCGTCGAGCTCGTCTCCAACGTCTGCCGCCACCGCCAGGCGATCATGCTCAAGGGCCGCGGCCGCACCCAGGGCGGCATCGTCTGTCCGCTGCACCGCTGGACCTACGACCTCGAAGGCCGGCTCGTCGGCGCGCCGCACTTCCCCGAAGACCCCTGCCTGAACCTGAAGCAGTACCCGCTGCGCCGCTGGAACGGCCTGTTGTTCGAGGACAACGGGCGCGACATCGCCGCCGACCTGGCCGGCATGGCGCCGCAGCCGCTGCTCGACTTCTCGGGTTACGTCTTCGACCGCGCGGTCGTGCACGAGTGCGACTACAACTGGAAGACCTTCATCGAGGTCTACCTCGAGGACTACCACGTCGGCCCGTTCCACCCGGGGCTGGGTTCGTTCGTCACCTGCAACGACCTGAGCTGGGAGTTCGGCGCGCACCACTCGGTGCAGACGGTGGGCGTGCACCAGGCGCTGGCGCGCCCGGGTTCGCCGGTCTACCGCCGCTGGCACGACGCGCTGCTCGCCTACCGTGCCGGCCAGCCGCCGGCGCAGGGCGCGGTGTGGCTGACGCTGTACCCGACGATCATGGTCGAGTGGTATCCGCACGTGCTCGTCGTGTCCTCGCTGTTCCCCAAGGGCCCGCGCAAGACGCTGAACCTGGTCGAGTTCTTCTACCCCGAGGAGATCGCCCTGTTCGAGCGCGAGTTCGTCGACGCCCAGCAGGCCGCCTACATGGAGACCTGCGTCGAGGACGACGAGATCGCGGAGAGAATGGACGCCGGCCGCCGCGCGCTGATGGAGCGCGGCGACAACGAGGTCGGGCCCTACCAGAGCCCGACGGAAGACGGCATGCAACAGTTCCACGAGTGGTACCGGCGGCAGATGAACCTCGCACGATGAGCCGCACGCGCGCGGCCCCCGGGCCGTTGCGCGCGCCCCTGCTGATCACCGGCGCCGCCTTCCTCTTCGCGGCGATGGGGCTGTGCGTCAAGCTCGCCTCGGCGCAGTACGGCGCCGGCGAGATCGTCATGTACAGATCGGCCGTCGGCGTCGTGCTGATGGCGCTGATGCTGCGCGCCGGCCGTACGCCGCTCGCCACGCGCGTGCCCTTGCTGCACCTGCAGCGCAGCGCGGCCGGTGTCGGCGCGATCTGCCTGTGGTTCTACGCCCTGGGCGCGCTGCCGCTGGCCACCGGGATGACGCTGAACTACACCTCGTCGGTGTGGGTCGCCGTCTTCGTCGTCGGCGCCGCCTGGGGCCGCGGCCAGCGGCCGGATGCGAGGCTGGTGATGGCGGTGCTGGCCGGTTTCGTCGGCGTCGCGCTGATCCTCAAACCCACGCTCGAGACGCGCCAGCTGCTGCACGGCCTGGCCGGACTGGTCTCCGGGCTGCTGTCGGCGCGCGCCTATCTGCACGTGCGTTCGCTGGGCCAGGCCGGCGAGCCCGAAGAACGCATCGTCTTCTACTTCGCCGCCGGCGGCGTGGCGGCCGGCGCGCTACTGATGTTCGCGTCCGGCGGCCCCAGCGCGCACACCGGGCGCGGCGCCGCGCTGCTGCTGGCCACCGGCGTGCTGGCCTCGGTGGCGCAGCTGATGCTGACGCGCGCCTACGCCATCGGCCAGCCGATGACGAACGCGGTGCTGCAGTACCTGGGCATCGTGTTCTCCTTCGGCTTCGGCGTCTGGCTGTTCGATGATCCGGTCACGGTGTCGGCGCTGGCCGGCATGGCGCTGATCGTCGCCGCCGGCATCGCCGCCACCTGGCTGGCGCGCACGCCCCGCCGCACCCCTTCCACGGAGACCTGAGATGAGCTTCACCACCCTCGTGAGCGCCGAGGACCTGCGCGCCGCGGCGCCCGGCGTCGTCGTGCTCGACTGCGGCTTCGACCTCGGCGACCCGACCGCCGGCGAACGTGCGTTTGCCGCCGGCCACCTGCCCGGCGCGATCTACGCCCATCTGGAGCGCGAGCTGTCCGGCCCCAAGGGCGACGGCAGCCACGGCCGCCACCCGCTGCCCACGCGCGAAGCCTTCGCCGCGACCGTCGGCGCCTGGGGCATCGGCCCCGAGACCCAGGTCGTCTGCTACGACGCCCAGGGCGGCCCGTACGCGGCGCGCGCCTGGTGGATGCTGAAGTGGCTGGGCCACGGCAAGGTCGCGGTGCTCGACGGCGGCCCGGCCGCCTGGACCGTCGCCGGCGGCGAACTCGTGACCTCGGCCACCGCGCCGGCCGCCGGCGCGCCCTACCCGCTGAGCGCCGAGCCGGCGATGGCGACGCTCACCGCCGAGTCGCTGCTCGCCGCGCTGGGCCACGTGCGCCTGGTCGACGCACGCGCCGGCGAACGTTTCCGCGGCGAGGTCGAGCCGATCGACCCGGTCGGCGGCCACATCCCCGGCGCGACGAACCGCTGCTTCAAGGACAACCTGCTGGCCGACGGCCGCTTCAAGCCGGCCAACGCGCTGCGCGCCGAGTTCGAACGCTGGGCCACGCCGGCCGAGCAGGTGGTGCACCAGTGCGGCAGCGGCGTCACCGCCTGCCACAACCTGCTGGCGATGGCGCACGCCGGCTACGAGGGCATGCGGCTGTACCCGGGGTCGTGGAGCGAGTGGTGCCGAGACCCGTCGCGGCCCATCGCGCGCGGTTGACCGCGATCAATCCAATGCCGCTTGCAGGAACGTCGACCCTGCAGAACACTCGAAACATCGAACCACGAGGAGTCTCCATGTACAAGCGCATCCTGGTCCCCACCGACGGCTCCGAGATCACGGCCAAGGCGGTCCAGACGGCCCTGGAACTGGCCCAGCTCGCCGGCGCCGAGATGTTCGTCATCGGCGTCAAGGAGCCCTTCCCGTACAGCGCGATCTCCGAGATGCAGCCGGTGCCGCCGCAGGAGTTCTACGACGCGCAGGAACGCATCGCGTCGTCGCGCGTGAAGGCGGTGATCGAGGCCGCCACCGCCGTCGGCGTGGCCTGCAGCGGCCACACGATCGAGGCCCTGCATCCCTGGGAGGCGATCATCGATCACGCCAAGAACCAGGAATGCGATCTGATCGTCATGGCCTCGCACGGCCGCCGCGGCGTCAGCGCGCTGCTGCTGGGCAGCGAGACGCAGAAAGTGCTGACGCACAGCACGCTGCCGGTGCTGGTCGTGCGCTGAACGCGCCCTCCGATCTCGCGTTGAACCCCGCCGCCCGGCGGGGTTTTTCTTTGTGCGACCTCAGGCCGGCTGCACCGCCAGCCGGCCCTTCTGCGCCGCCAGCGTGCGCGCCAGCAGCGAGGCCAGCGCGTAGAGCGCATCCACCGTCGGCGTCGGCCGGCCGACGATGCGGCCGAGTTCGGCCACCGCGCCGACCAGCGCCTCCAGCTCCAGCGCGCGGCCGTGTTCGACGTCCTGCAGCATCGAGGTCTTGTGCGCACCCACCGCCTCGGCACCGGCCAGGCGCTGTTCCAGCGTGATGCGAAAACGCACGCCCAGCGCCTCGGCCACCGCCTGGGCCTCGGCCATCGCCGCGGCGGCCAGCGCCCGGGTCGGGCCGAAGCGGGTGATGTCCTCCAGCGTCGCCTGCGTCAGCGCGCTGATCGGGTTGAAGCACAGGTTGCCCCAGAGCTTGACCCAGAGCTCGGCGCGGATGTCGCGCGCCACCGGCGCCTTGAACCCGGCACGCATCAGCGCCTGCGACAGTGCCTCGACCCGTTCGCTGCGGCTGCCGTCGGGCTCGCCGATCGTGAAGCGGTTGCCCTCGACGACACGCACCAGCCCCGGCTCGACGAGTTCGGCCGCCGGATAGACGATGCCGCCGATGACGCGCTCCGGCGCGATCGCCGCGGCGATGCGCCCGCCCGGGTCCACGCTGTCCAGCTGACGCCCTTCGTACGGGCCGGCGAGCTGGTGGAAGTACCACCAGGGCACGCCGTTGATCATCGTGACGACGCTGGTGTGCGGCGCCAGCAGCGCCGGCAGCCCGGGCAGCAGGTCGGCGACCTGGTGCGCCTTGACGGCCAGGATGACCACGTCCTGCGGCCCGGCCTCGTCCATGCGTTCGAAAGCCCTGGCCTCGGGCGCCGCGAGTTCGCTGCCGTCCTCGAGGATCAGGCGAAAGCCCCGTGCGCGGATCGCCTGCAGGTTGCGCCCGCGCGCGATGAAGCTGACCTGCTCGCCGGCAGCCGACAGCCGCGCGCCCAGGTAGCCGCCGATCGCGCCGGCGCCGACGATCGTGATCTTCATCCGCCCAGGCCCAGCTTGGCGGCCATGCCGATGCGCTGCAGCTTGCCGGTCGCGCCCTTGGGGATCTCGGCCATGAACAGGATGCGCCTGGGCACCTTGAAGTCGGCGACACGCGCGGCGACGAAGTCCTGCAGCTCGCGTTCGGTCGGCTGCTGCCCCTCGCGCAGCACGACGGCGGCGCCGACCTCCTCGCCCAGCTTCGGATGCGGCATGCCGAAGCAGACGACCTGGGCCACCGCCGGGTGGTCCATCAGGATCTCGTCGATCTCGCGCGGGCTGATCTTCTCGCCGCCGCGGTTGATGATCTCCTTCAGGCGCCCGGTGATCGTCACGTAGCCGTCGGCGTCCAGCGTGCCCTGGTCGCCGGTGCGGAACCAGCCGTCGGTGAAGGCCTCGGCGTTGGCCTGGGGGTTGGACTCGTAGCCGGCGCTGACGTTGGGGCCGCGGATGACGATCTCGCCGACCGCGCCGCGCGGCAGCAGCGTGCCGTGCTCGTCCATGATCGCGATCTCGGGCCCCGCCGCCGGGCCGACCGTGCCGGGCTTGCGCACCGCCGGCGGCAACGGGTTGCAGGCCATCTGGTGCGTGGCCTCGGTCATGCCGTAGGCCTCGATCAGCGGCGCGCGGAACACTTCTTCCAGCTCGCGGATCACCTGCGGCGGCATCGACGACGACGACGAGCGCAGGAAACGCAGCGGGTGCCGCGCGATGAGCTCGGCGTTGCGCCGCGCGCGGCCCAGGATCGCCTGGTGCATCGTCGGCACCGCCGTGTACCAGGTGGGCGCGGCCTCGTCCATCCAGCCGAAGAACTTCAGCGCGTCGAAACCCGGCGTGCAGAAGATGCGCGAGCCCGCGGCCAGCGGCGCCAGCACGCCGGCGATCAGGCCGTGGATGTGGAACAGCGGCATCACGTTCAGTCCGCCGTCGGCCGGCGTCAGCTGCAGCGTGTCGCGGATGTGCTGCGCCGACGCCGCCAGGTTGGCCTGGGTGAGCGGCACGATCTTCGGCCGCGAGGTCGTGCCCGAGGTGTGCAGCACCATCGAGACGTCGCCCGGCTGGGCCTCGCCGCCCTCGACGGCCGGCGTGCTGTCGGCGCTGCCGTCGCGCGGCACCAGCGTGAAGCTGCCGGCCGGCGCGCCGTCGGCGACGACGAGCTCGAGCACACGCACGCCCAGGCGTTCGGCCACCGCCACCGCCGGCGAGGCGCTGCCGCGCTCGACGATCAGCGCCTTGGCGCGCAGGTCCGACAGATAGAACTCGAACTCCTCGGCGCGGTAGGCCGGGTTCAGCGGCGCGGCAGCGACGCCGCTGGCGCAGGCGACGAAGCAGCTCGCCATCTCCGGGCCGTTGGCCAGCACGATGGCAACACGCTCGCCGCGTCCCACGCCCAGCGTGTTCAGCGTCGACACGGTGCCGGCGATCTGCGCGCGCAGGCCGCGGTAGTTCAGCGGCGCGCGGCCGGGTGCGGCCAGCGCGACGGCGTCTTCGGCGCCGGCTCGCAGCAGCGCCTCCAGAGTCTGGTGCATCGGGAACTCCTTGCGGACGACCGAGGCGTTATACCGCCGGTGCCGGCAGCGTCCCGAGCAGACGCGCGACGGCGTCGGGGGCTTCCTCGTGTGCGAGGTGGCCGACACCGGGCAGCGGCAGCAGCAGCGCCCGCGGGCACAGCGAGGCCACGCGCCGCGCCTGCGACGGCCGCACCGCGCGGTCGTGCAGCCCGGTGACCAGCCACAGCGGCACCGGGAAACGCCGCAGGTCCTGCTCCATCGTGCTCAGGTCCCAGTGGGCCATCATGCCCAGCGCGGCCTCGGCGTGGCCGGGGCGTGTCATCAGCGCCCGGTAGGCGTCCAGCCCGTCCTGGTCCAGGTGCGAGCCGGTGCCTTCGATCAAGCGGCGCACCACCGCCGGGTCCTCGGCTCGGCGTGCGAACAGGTGCGAGACCCAGCGCTGCGCGTATAAGAGCCGCGCCAGCGGCGACAGCAGCGCCGCAGCGCGCCCGCCGAAGGGCAGGAAGGCGCCGTTGATCGAGACCACGACCGACGGCTTCACCAGGCCGTCGAGCACCATGCGCACCGCGACCGCGGCGCCGGCCGAGTGGCCGACGATGACGTCGGGCGCGAGCTTCATCTCGGCCAGCAGCGCGCCGACGGCGGCGGCCATGCCGGGCAGCGTCAGCTGCTCGGGCGTCGGCCGGCTGGTCTCGCCGTGGCCTGGCAGGTCGGGCGCGACGAGGCGCCAGCGCCAGGCCAGGCGCTCGCCCAGCGCCGCCATGCTGTGCGCCGACGCGCCGGTGCCGTGCAGCAGCAGCATCGTGCCCGGGCCGCGCCCGGAACGTTCGACGTGCCAGCGCAGGCCGGCGGCGTTGACGAAGCGGCGGTCTTCAGCCACCGGCGCGGGCGCGCACCACCTGCGACAGGGTCTGCGCGCCGGCGTAGGGCAGCGGCATGTAGGTCGCCTGCATCGCGCCGGCGATCTTGCGCGCCTGCGCCGCCGGCTGCGGCGAGGTGTCGATCAGCATCGTCGCCGCGCCGCTGGCGAGCATGCGCTTCGCGGCGTCGAGCGCATCGGCCTCGGCCTTGGGCCGCCCGCCGGTGCCGTCGAGCGCGACGTTGGCGCGGCCGTCGGTCAGGAAGACCACCAGCGGCGTGTCGCCACGGCGGCGGATCGACTCGGCCAGCGCGCCGGCGGCGTCGACCGCCGCCGCCAGCGGCGTGCCGCCGCCGCCCGGCAGGCCGGCCAGGCTGCGTTTGGCGCGCACCAGCGAACGCGTCGGCGGCAACAGCAGCTCGGCCGCCTTGCCGCGGAAGGCGATCACCGCCACCTTGTCGCGGCGCACGTAGCAGTCGGCCAGCAGCAGCTCGACCGCGCCCTTGGCCTCGGCCATGCGGTTGAGCGCCGACGAGCCCGAGGCGTCGACGACGAAGATCGTCGTCGTCTCGCGCCGCTGGCGGTAGTGGGTGACGTGGAAATCGTCGGGCCGCACCTGCACCCGCGGCTTGATGGCGCCGCGCACACGCTGCCAGGGCGCGGCGGCGCGCAGCGTCGCGATCAGGTTCAGGCGCTGGCCGGCCTTGGGCTCGCCGCGGCGGATGCCCGACGGACGCCCGCGGTGGCCACCCTTGTGCAGCGCGCCCGACTTGCCCGACGAACGCGCCCGTTCGCGCGAGGCGTAGTCGGCCTGCATCTGCGCCAGGAGCGCCGGCGGCAGCGAGGCGAGCACGGCGTCGAGCACCTGGTCTTCCATCGGGCCCTTCAGCTCCTCGGCCTGCTGCTCGTTGTCCGGCGGCGGCGGGTCCTGGTTCGGGTCCTGGTCCGGCGGCGGCGGCGGCGGCTCCTCGGGCGGGGCTTCCTGCTCGGGCGGCGCCGGCAGCTGCGTGGCGCGCGGCGCGAACACCAGGCGCGCGGCGGCCGAGGCGTCCTCGGCCTCCACCGTGTCGCGGCCGTTCAGCGCGGCGTGCGCGCAGGCCACGTGCAGGGCGTGCAGCGGCGCGCGCAGCGAGGCGATGCCCAGCGCGACGGCAGCCTGCACCAGCGCCTGCAGCGCCTCGTCGCCGCAGCGCACACGCGGCAGCAGCGCCCGCGCGTCGGCGACGTCGCCGAAGTCGATCTCGGGCGCTTCGCGCGGCGGGATCTGCGTGAAGTCGAGCTTGAGCCCCAGGCGGTCGGTCAGCGCGATCGGCACCGGGTCGTCGTCGGGGCCGCCTTCGTCGAAGGCGACGACGCCGAAACGTGTCGGGTGCGACAGCGCGACGCCGTCGCGTTCGACGACGACTTCGTGGCGGTCGATCACCGCGGCCATCTTCGCCGCGGTGCCCGGCGGCAGGCGTTCGGCCATCACCGCGAGCACGACGCCGCCGTCGGCATCGGCGAGCAGGCCGCGCTGCGCGACCGGGCGCCCGGCCTGCAGCGTGCCGGCGAGGTCCAGGCCGCCGAGCAGGCGGTCGTCGGCGATGCCCACCGGCATGCGCCGCGGCGGCGTCGGCAGCGCACGCGACAGCGCGGCCAGCCAGCGGTCGCGCACCGGGCCGGCGGGCGAGCGCACATGCACGCCGCCGATGCCCGCCGGGTCGACGGCGAACACCGCCGCCGCCAGCGTGGCGTCTTCCCAGGCCTTGGAGGACATCAGGCGAACAGTTCCTGCACCGCGCGGTCCACGCGCACCGTGGAGCCGGCGTCGTCGAGCACGTTGCGGCGCAGACGGTGGCGCAGCGCCGGCGCGGCGATGCGCTTCAACTGGCTGTCGCCGACGGCCTTGTCGCCGTCGATCGCGGCCAGCGCGCGCGCGGCACGCATCAGCGTCAGCTCGCCACGCAGGCCGTCGGTGCCGAGCTTCATGCACAGCTGGGCGGCGCGCTCCAGCGCCGCGTCGGGCACCTGCACCTCTTCCAGGCGCTTGCGCGCGGCCAGGATGCGGCGGCGGATCTTGTCGTCCTCGGCCTTCCACTTCTCGGTGAAGCCCTCGGGGTCGCGCTCGAAGGCGTCGCGGCGGCGCACGATCTCGATGCGCACCGGGATGTCGGTCGGCGTCTTGACCTCGACCGACAGGCCGAAGCGGTCCAGCAGCTGCGGCCGCAGCTCGCCTTCTTCCGGGTTGCCCGAGCCGACCAGCACGAAGCGCGCGGGGTGGCGCACCGACAGGCCTTCACGCTCGACGACGTTCTCGCCCGAGGCGGCGACGTCGATCAGCAGGTCGACGAGGTGGTCTTCGAGCAGGTTGACTTCGTCGATGTACAGGAAGCCGCGGTTGGCGCGCGCCAGCAGGCCGGGCTCGAAGGCCTTGACACCCTGGGACAGCGCGCGTTCGAGGTCGAGCGCGCCGACGACGCGGTCTTCGGTGGCGCCCAGCGGCAGGTCGACGACCGGCACCGGCACCTGGTGGGTCTTGGGCTTGGGCGCGCCGGCGGGTTCGAGCGCCGGGTCACGGTTGTAGGGGCAGCCGACGACGGCCTTCATCTTGGGCAGCAGCGCCGCCAGCGCACGCACGGCGGTCGACTTGCCGGTGCCGCGGTCGCCGAAGACCAGCACCCCGCCCACGCTCGGGTCCACCGCGGCGATGAGGATCGCGAGCTTCATCTCGTCCTGGCCGACGATGGCCGAGAAGGGATAGGTCAACTTCATGAGGAAACGGCTTTCAGGAGGGTCGGAATCTCAGGAATTGCGCTCGCTGGTGGCGAGGTGGCGGCGGGCGCGCCGCAGCACGAGGTAGGCGACGCCGGCGAGCAGCGGGATCGACAGGCCCACGATCAGCTCGGGGTCCAGCGGCAGCCCGGCGGCCTTGCCGCCCTTGACGACGTAGCCGACGAGGCCGGCCGCGTAGTAGACGATGGCCGCCATCGACAGCCCTTCGACCGCCTTCTGCAGCCGCAGCTGCAGCTGCGCGCGCCGGTTCATCGACGCCAGCAGCGCCTGGTTCTGCTTCTCGCGGGCGATGCCCACGCGCGTGGCCAGCAGCCCGCTGGCCTGCGCGACGCGGTCGGCCAGCTCGTGCAGGCGCTGCGAGACGGTGTTGCAGGTGGCCACGGCCGGCGTGAAGCGCCGGGCCATGAACTCCTCGATGGTCTGCGTGCCGGCGATGCGCACCTCGCGCAGCTCGGCGATGCGGGTGCGCACCAGCTCGGCATAGGCGCGCGTGGCGCCGAAGCGGTACTGGGTCGCGGTGAGCTCGTGCTCGATCTCGGCGGCGGTGCGCGTCAGCTCCTGCAGCAGACGTTCCTCGTCGGCGCCTTCGCGCGCGATCTCGCCGGTCAGCGTCTCGAGCGAGCGTTCGATCTGCACGATGCGCGGCAGCTGCTCGCGTGCCATCGGCAGCGCCAGCAGCGCGAGCATGCGGTAGGCCTCGATCTCCAGCAGCCGCTGCAGCATGCGGCCGGCCTGGCGCGGCGTCAGGCCGCGGTCCATCAGCAAGAAACGCGCGCAGCCGTCGGCGTGGATCTTGAAGTCGGTGAAGGCGTAACCGGCGCCTTCGCCGATCGACGAACCGACGACGATGTTGCCGCCGAAGTGGTCGGCGAGCGCCTGCGGGTCGGGCACCTCCTGGGCGCCGGCGACGAGCTTGGCGTGCGCGGCGACGATGGTCTGGCCGGGGATGGCCTCCAGCCAGCCGGCGGGCAGGCGTGTGGTCGCCGGCTCGGTGAACGGCGTCGGGCTCAGCCCGTCGAGCAGGAAGACGTAGCCGGAGAACTCGCCGTGGCGCTCCCATTTGATGCGCAAGGGCCCCAGCTGGGCGCTGAACTGCGTCAGCCCGGCGTCCGGGGGCACGACGGCGAAAGCCTCGAACAGGCGCACGATGTGGGCGCGCTCGCTGTCGCGGTCGGTCGGGTCGACCATCACCGCGACATAGGTCGCACGCGACGGCAACTCCAGCGGCTCGGGCGGGCGAGCGTGGACTTCGTCAGCGAGTTCGAAACGACCGGGATAGTCGGGTGGAAGCTGCGGCATCAGACGTGACCTGAGGGGCCCGAAGTATGGCATCCCCCCTGATCGACCGAGGCGACACGGATCAAGCAGCGGAGTGACCCCATTTCAGCGGACAATAGGGGGTTAGCGATAGCACGAGGCCCCCGAGCCCCCGATACAGCGCCATGGCCACCCGCCGTTCCGCAGCACCGTCCAATTCCGCCCCACAAGGCCCGAAACTCCGTCAGACCCAGGCCGAGTACACCGCCGCACGCCCGAATGCCGAACCCGGCGTCAAGCCGATGATGTCCAGCTCGAAGATGTACGTGTGCATCAAGTGCCACGCCAACTTCAAGACGGGCGACGGCAAGCCCGACCCGCGCCTGCGCGGGCTGGGCCGTTGCAACAACTGCCTGGGCATCACCACCCCGGCGACCTGAGCCGGCGTCGACGCCTGCCTCGTCCGGCCACGGCGCCATGCCGTGGCTGGCATCTTGTCGTGTCGGCTCGCTCCCGGGCGGGCTGACCGCGCCGGCTCAGCCGCCGCTGCGCCGCACCGTCCAGCCCTGCTGCTGGAGCAAGGCCAGCACCTTGTCGCGGTGCTCGCCCTGGATCTCGATGACGCCGTCCTTGGCCGTGCCGCCGCTGCCGCAGTGCGCCTTCAGGCGTTTGGCCAGGGCGGCCAGCGCCGCCTCGTCGAGCGCCAGCCCACGCACGACGGTGACCCCCTTGCCGCCTCGGCCGGCGGTCTCGCGGCCGACGCGCACGACGCCATCGCCGGCCGGCACCGCCTTCGGCGCAGCACAGGCGCAGTCGGCCAGCGGCCGGCGGCAGGCCGGGCACATGCGCCCGCCCTCGGTGGAATAGACCAGGCCGCCGGCGCCGGCACGGCGGCGGTCGTTCATCGCGCCCATGCTGCGTGCCGCGACGGCCGTGCCGCGGCACGGCGGCGGTTCATCGGGATCGTGTTCATCACGGCCGCGAGCATAAGCGCGCGCCGGGCACGGCCATGCGCCGCCGGCGCGGGCTGCGCTACGCTCGCGGCCCTCGCCGCCTCCGACACGTCACCGCCTTGAGCAGCACCGCCCGCCCCGCCGATCCCGCCCGCCCCGAACGCTGGCACCTGGACGCCGGCGACCGTGCCGATGCCCTGCTCGTCGTGCCCGCCGACGCGCGCCGCGAGCGCCGCTTCGAGATCTCGGTGGCGATGAGCGTTCGCCCGCTCGACGGCGCACGCTCGCCCTGGCACGCGCTGCGCGTGCTCGCCGACGGCGAGCTGCAGTGGTCGCGGCGCATCGCCACCGACACCCAGGGCCGCTACGACGGCCTGGACTACCGCTTCCGGCGCAGCGTGCCGGTGGGCCGCGAGCTGCGGGTGCAGGCCTTCGTCGAATGCGGCGGCGCCGAGCGGCTGCGGCTGGTCATCGAGGCCGAAGAAGAGACCTGATCAGGACGCGGGTGCGAGGCCGACGACGGCGCCGATGTCGTGCACGTGCGCGGTGTCTCCGTGCACCAGCACCCGCGTGGCGTCGGCGAGCGCGAGTTCGTAGGCGAAATGGCTGCCGCGAAAGCTCCGCTCGGCCACCGTCGCCGGCACGCCGCCTTCGCGCACCAGGCGCAGCGCCTGCGGACGCAGCAGCACGCGCGTGCCGTCGCCGTCTTCGAAAGCCGGTGTCCCGCCATCGAACAGGCCCAGCGCGGTCGACCAGCCGTCGGCGACGCGCCGCGCCGGCAGCAGCACGCCGCAGCCGACCAGCGCCGCAACCTCGGGCGTCGCCGGGCGCCGGTAGAGCTCCAAGGCGTCGGCCCACTGGCACAACCGGCCGCCGGCCATGACGCCGATGCGGTCGGCCATCGCGAAGGCCTCGGGCTGGTCGTGCGTGACCATCAGCGCGGTGGCGCCGGCCTGGCGCAGGATGCTGCGCAGCTCGCGTGCGATCGACTCGCGCAGCCCGGTGTCCAGGCTGGAGAACGGCTCGTCGAGCAGCAGCAGCGCCGGCCGCGGCGCCAGCGCGCGGGCGATCGCGACACGCTGCTGCTGGCCACCGGACAGCTCGTGCGGCCAGCGCCTGCACATGCCGTCCAGGCCGACCAGCGCCAGCATCTGGGCGACGCGCGCGCGGCGTTCGGCCGCCGCCAGGCCGCGCAGCCCGAACGCGACGTTGCCCTCGACGTCCAGATGCGGGAACAGCGCGTGCTCCTGGAAGACCATGCCGACGCCGCGTTCGCGCGCCGGCAGCTGGTGCCCGGCGCTGGCGACGACGCGCCCGTCGAGCAGGATGCGGCCGCCGCGCGGCGCCTCGAAGCCGGCGATGGCGCGCAGCAGCGTCGTCTTGCCGCAGCCCGAGGGCCCCAGCAGGCAGCCGATCTCGCCGCGCGCCAGGCCGAGCGTGGCCCGCTGCACGACGTCCGTCGCGCCATAACCCAGGGTGAGGTGTTCGACTTCGAGCATCGTGAGCGACTCAGGACAGGGTTCGGGACGAGGGCCTGCGTTCGGTCTGCATGACCAGCAGCGCCACCGGCAGCAGGCCGACGAGCACGATGGCCAGCGCCGGCAGCGCCGCCTGCTGCCACATCGACTCGGAGGTGAGCTGGAACACGCGCACGGCCAGCGTGTCCCAGCCGAAGCTGCGGGTCATCAGCGTGATCGGCATCTCCTTCATGACGTCGACCAGCACCATCAGGAAGGCCGCGAGCAGGCCGCCGCGCAGCAGCGGCAGGTGCAGCCGGCGCAGCGTCTGCCACGGCGTCAGGCCCAGCGAGGCGCAGGCCTCCTCCTGGTGGCGGCTGACACGCTGCATCGCGCTGTCGGTGGCGTGAAAGCCCACGGCCAGGAAACGCGCCGCCAGCGCCAGCAGCATCGTCGCCAGGCTGCCCTTGAGCAGCGCCAGCGGCTCGACGCCGAAGGGCTTGAGCAGCGCCAGCAGCTGCGCGTCGAACCAGGCGATCGGCACGAACACGCCGACCGCGAGCACCACGCCGGGGAAGGCGTAGCCGACCACGGCCAGCCGCACCAGCCAGGCGGTGGCGGCGTCGGCATGGCGGCGGCGGATCCACGACAGCAGCAGCGCCAGCACCGTGACCGCCGCCGCGGTGGTGCCGGCCAGGCGCAGCGTGTTCCAGGCGAAGCCCCAGTAGCGCGCGTCCAGGTCCTCGCGCCAGACCTGCAGCGACCAGACGACGATCTGCAGCATCGGTACGACGAAGGCCGCGCCGAGCACCGCCGCGCAGAACGCGGTGGCCAGCCAGCGCGCACGCGGCCCGAGCGCGCGCCGCGCGTCGCCGCCGGCGGCGGCATCGAAACGCTGCGCCTGCCGCGAGCGCTGCTCGGCGGCGACCAGCACCAGCACGACGAGCACCAGCAGCGAGGCCAGCTGCGCCGCCGCACCCAGGTCGTGCAGGTCGAACCAGGCCTTGTAGAGCGCGGTCGTGAAGGTGTCGACGTTGAACACCGCGACGGCACCGAAGTCGGCCAGCGTCTCCATCAGCACCAGCGCCAGGCCGGCGCCGATCCACGGCCGCGCCATCGGCAGCGCCACGCGCCACAGCGCGCCGGCCGGCGAGCAGCCCAGCGTCTGCGCCGCCTCCAGCGCGCGCCGGCCCTGGGTCAGGAAGGCACCGCGCGCGAGCAGGTAGACGTAGGGGTAGAAGGCCAGCACCAGCACCAGCGTCAGCCCCCAGAAGCTGCCGCGGATCTCGGGGAACCAGCGGCTGCTACCGAAGAGCTCGCGCAGCGCCGTCTGCACCGGGCCGGCGTACTCGAACAGGCCCATCTGCACGAAGGCCAGCACGTAGGCCGGGAAGGCCAGCGGCAGCACCAGCGCCCAGGCGAAGACGCGCCGGCCCGGGAACTCGCACATCGCCGTCAGCCAGGCCAGCGGCACGCCGACGGCGAGCACGCCGACGGCCACCAGCGCCATCAGCAGCGCGGTGTTGGCCAGCACACGCGGCAGCACGTGCTGCCACAGGTGGGCCCAGGTGTCGGCCTGCGGCGTGAGCGCCAGCACCAGCACCGCGCCCAGCGGCAGCAGCGTCAGCAGCGCGTTCGGCAGCGCGGCGAGCGCGCCGCGCCACGGCAGCGACCGCGCGCGGTGCGCCGCCGGCGCGAAGGCCGGCGGGTTCAGGCCGCGTTCAGCGGTAGCCAACGCGGTCGAGCAGGCGGATCGCCGCGGCCTGGCGCGAGCCGATGTCGGCTGCGTTCAGCGGGCTCGCCTTGAACGTCCCCCAGGCCTGCACGATCGGGTCGGCCTCGGCCTTCGGGTTGATCGGGCTCTCGAAGGTGCCGTGCGTGTAGTCGCGCTGCACGCCCTGCGAGGACAGCCACTCGAGCAGCTTGCGCCCGCCCTCGGGGTTGCGCGCGTGCGTGGTCACGCCGCCGCCGGACAGGTTGACGTGCGCCCCGCCCTCGCCGGCGCCCTGGTTGGCCCAGAACAGCTTGACCTTGGCGTTGAAGTCGGGCTCGCGCGCCAGGATGCGGCCGTAGTAGTAGGTGTTGGCGATACCGACCTCGCACTGGCCGGCCTCGATCGCCTTGAGCAGGCTGTTGTCGTTGGTGAAGACGTCGGTCGCGAGGTTGGCGACCCAGCCGCGCACGATCTCCTCGGCGCGGGCCTCGCCGTGCTTGGCGATCATCATCGCCACCAGCGACTGGGTGTAGGTCTGCTTGCCGGTGCGCAGGCACAGCTTGCCCTTCCACTTCGGCAGCGCCAGGTCCTCGTAGGTCGACAGCTGCGACGGCTGCACCTTGCCGGCGGCGTAGAAGATCGTGCGTTCGCGCTGCGACAGCCCCCACCAGCGGCTGCCGGGGTCGCGCAAGCTGGCCGGCACGTTGGCGTCCAGCGTCGGCGACTGCAGCTTGCGCAGCAGGCCGCGTTCGGCGGCGTTCCACAGGTTGCCCATGTCGACGGTGATCAGCACGTCGGCCGGCGAGCTGGCGCCTTCGGCGGCCAGGCGCTCGGTGAGCGAGCCGCCGCGGTCGGTCAGCAGGTTGATGCGCACGCCGGTCTCCTGCGTGTAGCGGTCCAGCGTCGGCTTGAGCAGCTGCTCGATGCGCGACGAGTAGACCGTCACCGGCTGCGGCGCGGCCTGCGCCAGGGCCTGGCCGGCCGCGGCGAGCGCGACGGCGCCGACGGCCAGCGTCGTCTTCCAGTTCTTCATCGTTTCTCCTGGTGGGGGTCAGAACGTCAGGTTGGCGCCGACCCAGAAGGTGCGACCCGCGGGCGCGGTGCCGCGCACCGAACTGGTCGCCTTGTAGTAGGGGCTGCCGAGCACCTCCTGGCCGCTGGTGTTGGTCCAGGCGCGGAAGTCGTCGAAGTCCTTGTCGAGCAGGTTGTGCACGCTGGCGCTCAGCGTCAGCGTCTTGGTCGGCTGGTAGCTGCCGCCCAGGTGCCACAGCGAGTAGCCCTTCAGGTCGCCGAGCGCGGCGTACTCGAGCGCGTCGTTGCCGGCCAGCGCCGAGGTCTTGCCGTCGAAGCGGCGGCTGTCGCCGCGGTACTCGCCGCGCAGCCAGGCGCTCCAGCGATCGCTGGCGTTCCAGCGCAGCTGGACGTTGGCGACGTGTTCGGCGGTGTCGCTGAGCTTGCCGCTCTCGACGCCGTTGACGATGGCCTCGCTGTCGGTCCAGGTGTAGTTGGCGGTCAGCGCCCAGCGTTCGGCCAGCGCCAGCCGGCCGGCGAGCTCGACGCCCCAGGTCTTGCCTTCGTCGATGTTGATCGCGTAGGTGGCGCTAGGGTTGGCGCTGCAGCTGGAGATCCAGTCGACGCTGCAGCTGCCGCCGCTGCTGCTGATGCGGTCCTTGATCTTGTTGCGGAACAGCGTCACCGAGCCGCCCCAGGCCTTGCCGCCGTCGTAGAGCGCGGCGAGTTCGGCGCTGCGGCTGACCTCGGGCTTGAGGTTCGGGTTGCCGATCGCCAGCACCGTGCCCTGACCGCCGATGCCCGAGACGCCGTCGATCAGCTGGTTCAGGCGCGGCGCCTTGAAGCCGCCGCTGAGGCCGCCCTTGAGCGTCCAGCCCGGCGCCGCGTCCCAGACGAGGTAGGCGCGCGGGCTGAACTCGCCGCCGAAGGCGTCGTGGCGGTTGTAGCGCCCGCCCAGCGTCGTCGTCAGGCCGTCGGCGAGCTGCCACTCGTCCTCGGCGAAGACGGCCCACATCGTCTGCTCGTGGTCCTCGGGCAGCAGGCTGTCGTGGAACTCGGCCTTCCACCACTGCAGGCCGGTGCTCAGCACGTGGCGCTCGCCGAGCGGGCTGACGAGCTTGGAGTCGAGCACGAGGTTGGTGGTCTCGAGGCCGCGGTCCTGGCCGATCTCGGCGCTGCCCGCCGGGCGCGAGGCGCTCGGAATCGTGCGTCCCAGCGTCTCGGTCTCGCTGCGTGTCAGGCTGGACTCGAGCAGACCGAAGGGCAGCCGGCTGCTGTGACCCAGCGCGACCTGGTCGCGGTTGAAACGCAGCTCGTCGCGGTAGCCGACGGCGGTGGTGGTGGCCGCGCCGGTGGCGCAGTTCAGGTAGTCGACGCCGCCGAGCCGGCAGTCGGCGTTGTCGTAACGCGTGCGCGCCTGGTCCAGGTCGAGCCAGAGGTCCTGGCCCTGGCCGGGCGTCAGCGTCAGCTTGGCGCCGACGCTGCTCTGCAGGCTCTCGCCGGGGCGCGGGTCGCGGGCATTGCCGCTGCTCCAGATGCGCTCCGAGGCGTTGCGGTCGTAGACGTTGCCGCGCAGCTGCAGACCCAGTGTGTCGGCCACCAGCGGGCCGCTCAGATAGATGTCGGCCTTGCGCTGCAGGCCTTCGTCGCCGGCCTCGGGCACGCCGACGGTGACGCCGGCGCTGCCCGCCCATTCGCGGCCGACCTTGCGCGTGATGATGTTGACGACGCCGCCCAGCGCGTCCGAGCCGTACAGCGTGGACATCGGGCCGCGGATGATCTCGATGCGCTCGATCGCCGCCACCGGCGGCATGAAGCTGTTGAGCGCGGCGCCGAAGCCGTTGGGCGTGACGTCGCCGGCGACGTTCTGGCGCCGGCCGTCGATCAGCACCAGCGTGTACTCGCTGGGCAGGCCGCGGATGCTGATGTCCAGGCCGCCGGTCTTGCCGGTGCCGCCGCGCACGTCGACCCCTTCGACGTCCTGCAGCGCCTCGGCCAGGTCGCGGAACTGGCGGGTCTGCAGATCCTCGCGCGTGATCACCGTGATCGACGCCGGCGCCTGGCGCAGCTCCTGCTCGAAGCCCGAGGCGGTGACGACCAGCGTCGGCAGCGCGCCGGTCTCGGGGGCGGGCTGGGCCTGAGCGACGGCCGCGCAGGCGGCGAGCGCGGCGGCGGCGGTCGTGCGGATTCGGCCGCGGCGATGCGCGGAGAGCTTGGACATGCGAGTTTTCCTGTGGCTTGTGAAGGACCGGCGCGCCGAGGGCCGCAGCCAGTCCATGCCAGGGATTATCCGAATCCATCGCTAATGCGACTCATTCGCCTTTGCATTCGTAATGAAACTTGTCATCCAGGGCCTGTCGTGTAAAGCGCGAGTCACGGTGCGCCCCCCTGACTGCGGGGTGCCCATGTTGCGGTTGAGACGCATTCTCATTTAGGATTGCAACCAACGCAAAGAACTGATGCGGCCTGCCGCAGGGATGATGACCAACCAGGACGTCCTCAACCGACTCGTGCGGATCTACGAGGATCTGTTCGCCCACGACGGCTTCGGCGAGATCCGCATCGAGATGCGGTTGCTGAAGAAGGGACAGAAGGAAGTCATCCTGCACTGCGGCAAGCAGCACCGCTTCGTCGTCGACTACAGCGAACGCCAGCCGCTGCGCTGGGGCGTGTGGAAGGTCGTCGAGGCGGCTGCCGGCAGCACGGCCGGTGAACGCCGCGCCGGTGCCGACCGGCGCCGCAGCCAGCTTCCGATCGCGTTCGAGGATCGCCGCCGCGGCGGCGATCGACGCCAGCGCTGAGCGCCTGGCCCAACGGACCGGGGTGGCCCCGGCCGTCGTGAAGAGGATCCGGACGTCGTCTGGCGGCACCGAGGGGGTGGCGGATGGCGTCAGCGGGACGAGCGTCCCGCCGACTTCTCTCATTCAAGGAACTCCCATGCTGAACAAGCTCCTCGCGCTGAGCCGCGAACAACGTGCCGCCGTCGTCGATGCCATCGATCCCGCCCTCGTCGCCCAGCCCTGGGCGAAGAAGCGCCTGAAGAAGATCAAGGGCAAGCAGGGCGGCTTCACGCTGCTCGAGCTGCTGGTCGTCGTCGCGATCATCGCGGCCATCGCCGGCACCGCCACCATCCTGCTGCGCGACACCGACCGCCAGGCCTCCGCCGCCGCCCACGTGGCGATGATGGACGAGCTGATGAAGGGCATCTCCACCTACCAGGTGCTCAACGACGGCATGCTGCCGTCGAACTTCGACTCGCTGATGCGCAACGGCACCGACACGCTGGTCGGCGCCACGTCCGCCGGCGCGGTGGACACCGACGTCATCAACGCCGACCTCGCCGCCAGCCTGGCGCCGACGACGATCCCGGCCGACGTCGCCTCGCTGCTGGTGGACGCCGGCGTGAGCACGGTGCGCCTGCTCAACAGCGCCGCCGACCCCAACGGCGCCGACGGCGCCGGCGACTGCTCGGCCACCGGCATCCGCACGCTGATCACCAACAAGGGCAACGACGTCACCGCGGCGACGATCTACCGCAGCGCGACCAGCGCCAACGGCTGCGGCTTCGACACCAACTACACGATCAGCGCCACCGCCACCGACCAGGTGCTGCAGCTCTGGGAAGAGCCGGCGCGCGTCAACGCCGACACCACCAAGGCCGCGATCGGCGCCAGCCAGACCCAGTACCTGGTGGCGCTGGGCATCGGCCCGGACACCTCGCTGTTCAACCCCGAGAAGCGCGGCGCGATGACCACGGTGCCGGTCTACCGCCACGTGACGAAGGACGAATACAACCGCTTCGTCGCCCTGCTGAACGTCGACACCGAAGCCTCCGAAGTGCGCCTGCAGGCCATCATCGACGGCGCCGGCGACACCAAGGACGAGGAACTCGGCGAGTGGGACGGCACGCGCAGCACGCTCTGACGCCCTGAGTCCCCGGGCCCGCGCCAGCCGCGGGCCACGCGCGGCGCGCCCACGAGGCGCGCCGCGCCTGCCGTCACCCCGATACCGCCTGCCGTCCGATGCCGTCGTTCCCCGCGTGCCCGCCGCCGCCGGCACGCCCCGTCCGTGGATTCACGCTGACCGAGCTGCTGATCGTCGTGGCCGTGCTCGCCGCCGTCGCGGCGCTCGGCTGGTCGGCCTACGCCGGCGTGCAGCGCGACGCCCAGGCGCGCCTGGCGCAGGTCCAGCTGCGCCAGCTCGCCCAGGCGCTGCGCCACTTCCGCGACGACACCGGCCACTGGCCCGGCAGCGGCCCGTTCGCGCTGGCCTCGGCCACGAACGTCGAGTCCGGCAGCGCCGGCACCGTGTCCTGCAGCGACACCGGCGAGGGCCTGTGGCTGCGCTCCAGCCTGCCCGCGCTGGCGCTGGGCTCCGGCGACGTCGAGACCTGGCGCGCCCGCTGGTTCGCCCACCCGGCCAACCTCTGGAGCCTGGTGAACGCCCCGCGGCTGTGCGCCAACCACGCGCTCGGCCGCCTGCAGCGCTGGGATCCGCTGTCGGGCCGCGGCTGGCGCGGCCCCTACCTGCGCCCCGAGTCGACCGGCTGGGTCGACGTCGGCGACGGCCTGGACGCCACCGGCGGCGACCCGCTCGGCGGCGAACTGCAGCGCGACCTGCGCGGCCTGCCGGCCGGCACGGCGCTGCAGGCCGTCGACGCCGCGGGCGCCGACTGCAGCCGGCTGCAGGACGGCTGCCGCTGGCGCTGGCACACGCTGGCCGCCACCGCCGGCGGCTACGACCCGGCGGCCCACGACGAAGGCAGCCACCCGCGGCCGCTGCTGTATTTCGGACCGGCGTCGGGCCGCGTGCGCGTCGCCTGGACCGGCAGCGACGGCCGCTGGGGCGGTTTCGCCGCCGACGCCCCCTGCGACGCCAACGCCGCCACCGAAGCCGGCCGCGACGACGTCGTCATCTGCCTGGAGTGACGATGACGCGCATCCTGATGCTGCTGGCGGCCCTCGCCATCACCCTGCCCTTCGCGGCGGCCGCGGCGCCCGCCTCCGCCGCGCCGGACCCGACGCAGGAGTTCCGCGAGATCCGCCTCGAGACCTTCGTGCCCGCGGCGCGCACGCCGCAGCGCATCATCCTGCAGCCCTACGGCGTGCAGTTCGACGCCGAGCTGGCGGCACCGCCGCGGCCGCAGAAGGCCGAGTACCTGCAGCAGGCACTGCAGCTGATGCACGTCAGCGAGCCGCCGCGCGTCAGCCAGGCGGTGCTGCTGCGCTACGGCCGCGGCGAGACCCTGGTCGCCTACATCGACGACGGCGCCGCCGCGCGCCTGGCGCGCGAGCTGCGCCCCGGGCAGACGCGCCGCTTCTACGCCTTCCACGTCTACAACTTCGCGCGCGGGCCGGCGCTGGTCGTGACCAGCTTCGGCGCCGCCGCCCCCGAGCGATGACACGCGCCGGCGGCTTCACGCTGATCGAGATGCTGCTCGTCGTGGCGCTGCTGGGCGCGACGGCGATGGTGTCGATGGCGCTGGTCGGCGGCCGCGACCAGCAGGCGCGGCGCCAGACCACCGAGCGCCGCCTGGACGCCCTCGTCGAGGCCGTCGTCGGCCGTGCGGCCCCGGCCTGGGGCGGCGAGGTGCGGCTGGCGGGGTTCGTCGCCGAGAACGGCCGCCTGCCGGCCTCGGTGCTGGAGCTGACCGCACGCGCGTCGCTGGTCGACGCCGACGAGTGCCGCGGCGACCGCAGCGTCGTCGCCGCCGGCCTGATGCCCTGCCTGCGCCCGCGCGCGCCGGTCTTCGACCCGACGCCGGCGGCCGACGGGCGCAGCGACGGCTCCGGCGACGAGTTCGCGCTCGACGACCCGGCCGAGTCCCTGAACAAGGGCCTGCGCCGCCAGCTCGACGGCCAGGCCGGCGGCGACCTGCTGCGCGACGGCTGGGGCAACGTCTCGCTCGACGGCGACGCCGACGACGCGCTGAACCACGGCTGGCGCCTGGGCCTGCCGGCCGACGAGAACGCGGACTGGACGATCACCAGCCTGGGCTCCGACAACGCCGTCGGCACGAGCGTGCCGCCGCCCGACGACGAGGCCACGGCCGACCTCGTGCGCGCCGTCGCGCCCGACGACTGGAGCGTGGACCTGGTCGGCTGGACGGTGCGCGTGCACAACGCCGGCGCCGGCGCGATCCCGGCCGGCAGCGCGCTGGCGGTGTCGCTGCTGGTCTGGGAGACCGCCAGCGGCGGCGGGCGCTGGCGCCGCCACACGACGCCGGCCTCGGCGGCCGCGATCGACGCCGGCGGCAGCGCCGACTTCGTCTTCGCCGCCCCGACCAGCGCGACGACGCGGCGCATCCCCAACGGCGAACACCGCGTGCTGCTCGTGGCCGGCAGCACGCCGTATGCCGTGGGCGGCCGGCGCGTGCACGCCGCGGCGCGTTTCTACCCGCGCGCGGCGCGGCCGGTGATCGAGCTCGTCGTGCGATGAAGCGCCGCCTGCCCCGCCCCTCGGCCGCCACGATGGCGCGGCTGCGCCTGCCGCGCCGCGGCGGCGGCACGCTGCGCTGGCTGGCCGACGCCGGGCCGCGAGGCATCACGCTGGTGGCGCTGCGCCGCGACGGCCGCGGCAGCGCCGCCAGCTGGCAGGAAGTGCTGCGCCGCGAGCATCCGGCCACCGATCCGGGCGCCGCGCTGCCGGCCCTGCTGGCGGCCGCGGCCGAGGCCGGCCTGCCGCGCCCGCGCCGGCTGGCGGTGATGCTTGCCGGCGCGGTGCCGGCCGTCGTCGACCTGCCGGTGGACCCGCAGCGCCCGCGCGCGCCGACGCAGATGATGGAGATGGCGCGCTACGAAGCCGAGCCGGCGATCGCCGCCCACAACGCCGTCTGGACCATCGGCGCGGTGCTGCAGGCGCGCGGCGTGCTCGACGCCGCGGCGCGCGAAGCCGTCACCACGCTGTCGCGCCAGGGCCGTTTCGCGCCCAACGGCGACACCCTGCGTTTCGGCGAGCTCGCGCTCGAGCTCGGCTGCGTCGCCCGCGAGGCGCTCGACGCCGCGCTGCAGGCCCAGACGACGCTGCAGATGCTCGACCGCGACATCGCCTGCGGCTGGCACGGCGCGCTGGTGCGCGACGGCCAGGGCCACCGGCTGCCGCTGTGGCGCGTCGCGGCGACGGGGGCCCAGGCGCGCGCCGACTGGATCGCCGCCACGCGCGCCGCCGGGCTGCGCCTGGAGGGCTTGTGGCCGCGCACCGGGCTGGCCGTCGCCTGGGGCGGCGCCGACGCGGGCGTCTGCCTGGGCCTGGAGCTGACGCCCGAGTGCGTGCACGCGCTGCGCCGCGTCGACGGCGCCTGCGGCGGCCAGCGCCTGGACTCGCGCGAGGAGCAGCCGGCCGACGCCGAGTCGCTGGCCACGCTGCTGCTGGACTGGCAGGTGGAGCCGCTGAACGAGCTGCGCCTGGTCGTCGCCGACCCGGCGCTGGACGCCGCCGCGCTGGCCGCCGGGCTGCAGCGGCTGATGCGGCTGCCGGTCACGGTCGTCGCCGCCGACGCCGCCCAGGCCGCCAGCGCCCGGGCCCAGGCGCTGGCACACGAACTCGACTCGCCGGCGCCGCGCCTGGTGCGCATTCCCGCCGCCGACCCGCGGCCGCCGCTGTGGCGCCGCCCCGGCTGGCGCCCGTGGCTGGCCGCCGGCGCCAGCGTCGCCGCCGCCGCCGCCTGGCAGGGCTGGGTCTGGTGGGACATCCACGCCATCGAGCGCCAGCGCGAGGCGATCGAGGCGCGGCTCAACGCGCGCAGCGCCGACCGCGAGCAGGGCCAGCAGCAGTCGCGCGAGCTGCAGCAGCGCCAGCGCGAGGTCGCCGGGCTGCGCCAGGCGCTGCAGCAGACGCTGGCGCGTGCCGACGCCTGGAGCGCGGTGCGCGAACGCACGCTGACCGTGCCGGCGCTGATCCGCGACCTGGGCGCGGCGATCGACGCCCAGGTCGTGCTCGACGGCGTGCGCGAACCGGGCCACGGCGAGCCCCGCATCGGCCTGGAGGTGCGCGCCTGGTCGACCGAGGCGCCGCGGCTGCAGGCGTATGCCGAGCGCGTGCAGCAGCGTGTCGCCGGGCGCGGCATCAGCGTCGCGCAGCCGGCGCTGCGCAGCCGCGCCGGCCGCCAGGGCGAGCCCGGCGTCGAGATGGTGTTCTGGCTCGTGCCGCAGGCCCCCGAGCTGGAGGCCGACGACGCGCCGGCGGCCGCCTCCGGAGTCCGGCCATGAAACGCTGGCTGTCCTCCGCGGGCGAACGCTGGCAGCGGCTCGGCGAGGCCGAGCGCCGGCGCGTGCCGCTGATCGCCGCGGCCCTGCTGCTGGCGGCGCTGAGCGCGCTGCACGCCTTCGTCGCCCATCCGGCGCGCCTGAAGGCGCGCGGCGACCTGACACGGCTGGAGCAGCGCGCGCGCCAGGCCTCGCAGCAGGCGCCGGTGCTGCCGCCGGGATCGCTGGGCGCACGCAGCCCGGCGGCGCTGGCACGCGAAGCCGCGGGGCTGCGCGGCGAGCTCGAACGCCAGCGTGCGCGTCTGGCCGCGCTCGAACCGGCGTTCGCCCCGCTGGACACGCTCGAGCCCGGCCGCGAACTCGTCGCCGCGCTCACCGCGCTGGCCGAGGGCGCCGACCTGAACCTCACGCGGCTGGAGCTGCAGGGCCTCAAGCGCGAGGAACAGGGCCAGCCGCCGAGCGCCGAGCGCATGCGCCAGCTCGCCCAGGCCGCGCCCTACCAGCGCCCGACGATGCGCTTCGAGGCCCAGGCCTCGTTCCGCGGCCTGATGCAGTTCCTCGACGGCCTGAGCACCCTGCCCTACACGGTGGCGCCGGTCTGGCTGTCGCTGGAGGTGCGCGCCGCCCCCGCCCCTGCCGGCGAGGCGCCGCGCCTGCCCTGGCTCGAAGTGAAGATGGACCTGACGCTGTGACCGAAGCCCACGACACGCCCGCCGACGTGCTCGACCGCCTGCACGCGCTGCTGCAGCAGCTGCTGGCCGCTGGCGGCTCGGACCTGCACCTGGCGAGCGCCCAGCCGCCGCTGGCGCGCGTCAACGGCGAGTTGCGCCCGCTGGGCGGCCAGGCCTGGACGGCCACGGCGCTGGGCGAACTCTGCGCCCGGCTCGCCGAACGCGACGGCCGGCTCGCCGACTGGCAGCGCGACGGCGGCCTGGACCTGGGCCTGACGCTGGGCGGCGAGCGTTTCCGCATCAACCTGCTGCGCAGCCTGGGGCGCGCGGGGCTCGTGGCGCGCCACCTCGACGGCCGCCTGCGCAGCTTCGCCCAGCTCGGCCTGCCCGCGTCGCTCGCCGGCCTGGCCGACATCGGCGACGGCCTGGTGCTCGTCACCGGCGCCACCGGCTCGGGCAAGAGCACGACGCTGGCCGCGCTGGTGCACGAGATCAACCGTCAGCACGCGCGCCACATCCTGACCATCGAGGACCCGGTCGAGTTCGTGCACGAGCCGATCCGCGCCCACGTCACGCACCGCGGGCTGCACCAGGACTTCCCCGACTTCGCCAGCGCGGTGCGTGCGGCGCTGCGCCAGGACCCCGACGTGATCCTGGTGGGCGAGATGCGCGACCTGGAGACCATGCGCGCGGCGCTCACCGCCGCCGAGACCGGCCACCTGGTGCTGGGCACGCTGCACACCGCCGACACCGTCGGCACCGTCGAGCGCGTGGTCGGCGGTTTCCCCGGCGACGAGCAGGACACCGCGCGCTACCGCCTCGCGTCGTGCCTGCGCGCGGTGGTCTCGCAGCGCCTGGTGCCGCGCCGCGACGGCCACGGCCGCACCGCGCTGGCCGAGGTGCTGGTCGTCAACACCGCGGTGGCGCACCTGATCGCCAGCGGGCGCAGCAAGCAGATCCACTCGCTGCTGGAAAGCGGCACCGAACACGGCATGCAGACCTTCGACCATTCGCTGGCCGCCGCCGTCGGCGCCGGCCGGCTGGGGCTGGACGAGGCGCGCGCGCTGGCGCGCGACCCGGCGCGCCTGGGCCGGCTGCTGGCCGAGGCCGGCGCGCGCGGCGCCACGAGGAGCCCCCATGGCCGTGCATGAGGCGGCGCTGCTGAACGCCGGCGTGCAGGCCGGCCTGGTCGACGCGGCGACGGTGTCGCGGCTGCGGCCGCTGGCGCGCGCCCAGCGCCTGGGCCTGCTGGACGCCATCGGGCGCGAGCTGCGCCTGCCGCCGACGGCCTTCTGGCAGGCGCTGGCGCGCCAGCGCGGCCTGCCCTGGCTGGACCTGGGCGCCGCGCGCCTGGACGAGGCGGCCTTCAAGCGCCTGCCGGTGGCGCTGCTGCAGAAGCACGCGATGATGCCGCTGCTCGACGAGCAGGGCCGCGACTGCCTGGCCGTCTGCGACCCCGACGACCGCGCCGGCGTCCTGGTCGCGGCGCGGCTGCTCGGGCGCGAACCGCGCCTGGTGCTGGCCGACGCCGACGGCCTGGCGGCGCTGCTGCTGCGCGAGACCGGGCGCGGCCCCACCGGCGCCGCCCGCGCGCCGGACGAGGACGCGACGGCGCTCTTCGACCGCCTGGTGCGCGAGAGCCTGCAGCGCCGCGCCACCGACATCCACGTCGAGGCGGTCGAAGGCGGCCACCAGGTGCGGCTGCGCGTGGACGGCGTGCTGCAGGACTGGGGGCCGGCGCTGCCGCGTGCGCTCGGCGAAGCGCTGGTCTCGCGCATCAAGGTGCTCGCCGGGCTGGACATCGCCGAGTCGCGCGCGCCGCAGGACGGCGGCGTCAGGTTCGCCGTCGGCGGCTGGGACGGCGACAGCGTGGACCTGCGCGTGGCCTCGATGCCGACCTGCCACGGCGAACGCCTGACGCTGCGCCTGCTGGGCCAGCAGGGCGCGGCGCTGAGCCTGGACGCGCTGGGCATGCCCGAGGCGGTGCTGGCGCCGCTGCGCGCCATCCTCGCGCGCCCGCACGGCATCCTGCTCGTCACCGGCCCCACCGGCTCGGGCAAGTCGACGACGCTGTACGCGGCGCTGCGCGAGCTCGACAGCCGGCGGCTGAACGTGCTGACGGTGGAGGACCCGGTCGAGCAGCAGGTCGCCGGCATCTCGCAGGTCGGCGTCAGCGCCAAGGTCGGTTTCGCCGACGCGCTGCGCGCCTTCCTGCGCCACGACCCGGACATCATCCTCGTCGGCGAGGTGCGCGACGCCGACACCGCCGACACCGCGCTGAAGGCCGCGGCCACCGGCCACCTGGTGCTGTCGACGCTGCACACCAACTCGGCCGCCGGCGCCGTGACGCGGCTGGTGGACATCGGCTGCGAGCGCTACATGATCGCCGACACGCTGGCCGGCGTGCTCGCGCAGCGGCTCGTGCGCCGCCTGTGCACGCGCTGCCGCGAGCCCGCCGGCGCCGACGCCCGGCTGCTCGAGGCGCTGGGCCTGGAGGCGCTGCCGCCGGACGCCACACCCTGCCGCCCGGTGGGCTGCCCGCACTGCCTGGGCACCGGCTACCGCGGCCGCATCGGCCTGTACGAGGCGCTGTGGATGGACGCCGCGCTGGCCGAGGCGGTGGCCGACGGCGCGCGCGAGCGCCGGCTGATGGAGACGGCGCGCGAGCGCGGCCGGCTGCACGCGCTGGCCGAGGACGCGCGCGCCAAGCTGCTCGCCGGCATCGTCGCCCTGGACGACGTGCGGCCCTTCCTGCGGAGCGGCGCATGAACCGCTGGGGCTACCTGGCGCTGGACGCGCACGGCGTCGAGCAGCGCGGCGAAGTCGAGGCGCGCGACGAGCGCGACGCACGCAGCCAGCTGCGCGCGCTGCGCCTGCGGCCGATCGAGGTCGCGCCGGGCCCGCTGCGCGAGACCCTGTCGGCCGGCGAGCGGCTGCTCGCCGCCGTCGAGCCGCTGCTGCCGCGCGCCTGGATGCCGACGCGGCGCGGCGACCTGGCGCTGCTGCTGCGCCAGCTGGCGCTGATGCTGCGTGCCGGCCACACGCTGGTGCAGGCGCTGGACGCCGCGGCGCGGCTGGCCGTCAAGCACAGCCTGCGCGCCCACGTCGGCGCGCTTGCCGAGGCCTTGCGCGGGGGCCTGCCGCTGTCGCAGGCGATGGCCGCGCGCGGGCGGCCGTTCACGCCGCTGATGGTGCAGCTCACCGCCAGCGCCGAAGCCAGCGGCGAGCTCGACCTGGTCTGCGAACGCATGGCGCTGGACCTCGAACGCCAGGGCGAGCTGCGCCGCCAGGTGCTCAACACGATGCTCTATCCGAGCCTGGTGCTGGCGATGGCCGTCGGCGTCTTCGCCTTCCTCGCCGTCTCGGTGGTGCCGCGTTTCGCCGCCTTCATCGAGGGCCGCGGCAACCGCGTGCCGGCCGAGGCCCAGCTGCTGATGGACCTGGCCGCGGGCTTCTCGCGCTGGGCGCCGTGGCTGGGCGCGGGGTTGGGCGCGGCCGTCGCTGCGGTCTGGGTGACGCTGCTGTTCGAGCGCGGCCGGCGCATCGTCGACCGCCTGCTGCTGGCCCTGCCGCTGCTCGGCGGCGCGATCCGCGACGCGACGATGACCCGCACCGCCTGGGCGATGAGCCTGCTGGTGGGCAGCGGCGCCACCGCGCTGGAGAGCCTGCGCATCGTGCGCCGCATCGCCGGCAACCGGGTCTACGTCGCCGTCTTCGAGGAGGCCGAGCACCGGCTGCTGGCCGGGCGCAGCCTGGCGCGCGCGCTGGACCAGCGGCCGGTGCCGCCGCTGATGCGCCACATGGTCGCCGTCGGCGAGGGCACGGGCCAGCTCGACACCGTGCTCGAGGCGGTGGCCACGCACTTTCGCGCCCGGCTCGACGCGCGCATCAAGCTGATGACCGGGCTGATCGAGCCGGTGCTGCTGATCGTCGTCGGCGCCGTCGTCGGCTTCGTCTACTACACGTTCTTCAAGACCGTCATGTCCATCGGAGGGGGAGGCCAATGAGACGCCGACCGCGCCACCGCGGCGCCCCGGCGTCCGGGCTCGTGCTGCTCGCGCTCGCCTCGTGCGCGCCGGCCGGCGCCCAGGAGCCGCCCGAGGTGCCGCCGGCGCTGCGCCAGGGGCTGCGCACGATCCAGGACTACGCCGACGCGGTGCAGGCCCAGCGCCGCGGCCCGGCCGGCGCCGAGCGCGACCCGTTCCAGGTCACGCCCGAGCTGCGCCAGCGCCGCCCCGGCCGGCCCGGGCCGGCGGCGGCGCTGCCGGCGACGGCGGCGCTGGCCAGCGGCTGGCGCGTGCTCGCGCTGGTGCTCGGCGAGCGCCCGCGCGCGCTGCTCGGCCCCGAGGCCGAGGCCCCGGCGGCGCGCTGGCGCGAGCGCCTCGTCGCCGAGGGCGACGAGCTCGAGATGCCCGAGGGCGGCCTGGCGCGCGTGCTGCGCATCGACGCCCAGGGGGTGCAACTGCAGATCGGCGGCGGCCTCGACGGCACGCCCGCGCGCGTGTGGATCCGATGAACAACCAAGCTGTCCCTCTCGCGCGCCGGACGGCGGCGGCCCGTGCGGCGGTCCTGGCGCTGTCGGTGCTGGCGCTGCAGGCGGCGCGCGCCGACACCGCCGAACCCGGCGCCACGGCGGCGCGGGTGCCGCCGCGCGCCGCAGCGCGTGCGCCCGCGCCGCGCGGCCTGGACACGCCGATGAGCGTGGACTTCCGCCAGGTCAGCGTCGCCAGCGCGCTGCGCGTCGTCGCCGAGGCCTCGGGGCTGAACCTCGTCGCCACGCCGGCGGCGGCACAGCGCGAGCTGACGATGGTGATGCAGCGCAGCAGCGCCGGCGCGGTGCTCGACGGCATCACGCGCATCAGCGGGCTGTGGTATCGCTGGCGCGACAGCGCCGGCGCCTACCTGGTGATGACCGCCGAGGAGTACCAGCGCGACGTCACCGTCTTCCGCGAGGAGCAGACGCTGGTGCTGCCGCTGCGCCACCACAACGTCGTCGCCGCCGCGCACGCGCTGCGCGCGCTGTTCGGCAGCCGCGTGCGCCTGAACGAACCGCGCGAGGAGCCGCTGGGCGAGCGCCTGGGCAGCGGCGACCTGCGCCGCGGCGGCAGCACCGCGGCCACGGCCGCCGCCGGCCAGAACGCCGCGGCGCAGGCCGCGGGCGCGGTGTCGGCCAGCCGTGGCGGCCTGCGCGCGGCGAGCGACGGCACGCCCGAGGCGGTGCAGCACGGCACCGACGCCGACACCGCGCGCGCGCTGCAGTCCGGCGACGACGCGCCGCTGTACGTCACCTACAGCAAGCTGCACAACCTGCTGATCCTGCGCACCGGCGACGAGAAGGTGCTCGCCCAGGTGCGCCGCTTCGTCGAGCAGATCGACCTGCCGGCGCGCCAGGTGCTGCTGGAGATGCGCATCATCGAGGTGCGGCTGGACGACGAGTTCCACCGCGCCTTCGACCTCGACTTCTTCAGCAAGGGCCAGGCCTCGGGCGTGGCCAGCACCGCGTCGGGCCAGAGCGTCAACCCGCTGACCGGCGCGTCCAGCGGCCCGCGCAGCGTCGGCGCGCTGGGCAACTACAGCCAGTACGAGAACAACACCTCGGTGTTCCAGTTCCTCAGCAACCGCATCCGCCTGCGGCTGCAGCTGCTCGAGGAGCAGGGCCGGGTGCAGACCGTCGCCCGCCCGCTGCTGCTGGCGTCGAACAACGAGCCGGCGCGCCTGTTCATCGGCGAGGAGGTCGTGCTGACCACCGGCGCCACGGCCCAGACCACCACCGGCACGACCGGCGCGACCAACACCACGATCACCGCCGAGACCGAGAAGCGCGACATCGGCACGACGCTGCTGATCCACCCGCGCATCAACGCCGACCGCAGCGTCACGCTGACCATCGACCAGGAGAGCTCGGTGCGCGTGGCCGGCGGCACGACGATCCCGCTGGCCACCGGCAGCGACGAGGGCAACGGCGTCATCCAGTTCCCGATCGACACCGTCAACACCGCCACCGTGCAGGCCGTGGCGCTGGCCCAGGACGGGCTGACGATCGCCGTCGGCGGCATGGTGCGCGAGACGCGCAGCCGCACCGAGGGCAACGTGCCCGGGCTGTCCTCGGTGCCGCTGCTGCGCGAGGTCTTCAAGAAGGACGAGCGCAGCGGCGAACGCTACGAGATGGTCCTGGTGATCACGCCGCACGTGCTGGAGTCGGCCGAGCAGGCCGAGGACGTGACGCGGCGGCTGCGCGAGCGCGACGCCGACATCCGCGCGCCGGAGGTGCTGCCCGCCGGGAGTTGAGTGCAGCCAGGCCCGGCCGCGCGGGGCGGCGGGCACCCGACCTCAGACGACATCGGCCGCCGGCCTTCGTGGTGAAGGCGTGCGCGCCGCAGGTGTTTCGAGATGAGTTCAAGCCCGGGCGCAGGCCACGCGCCCCGATGGCGCCGGTTCACCGGCGCGCTGCTGGCCGCCAGCCTGGGCGCGCTCGGCTGGAGTGTCTGGTCGACGCAGTACGCCTGGCGTGCCGGCTGGGGCGACGAGCCGATGGCGCAGCACGCCGCGGCCGACCCGCGCGCGCTGTCCGGCGGCGACCTGACGAGTTTTCACGCCGGCTTCGAGCCTTTCGGCCAGGCCGCCGACAACCTGCCCTGGCGCTGGGCCGAGCGCTTCGAGGAAGGCGACGGCCTGTTCGACAAACGCTTCGTGCCCGGCGACGGCCTCAGCGCCTCGCAGGTCAAGGATGGCCCGGGACAGCGACGCACGGGGCTGGGCCCGCTGTACAACGCCGACGCCTGCTCGGCCTGCCACTTGCGCGACGGCCGCCCGCCGCGCCCGCACGAGGGCGGCGCGCTGCAGGGCCTGTTCGTGCGCGCCTCGGTGCCCGACGGCCGCGGCGGCTGGCAGGCCGCGCCCGGCTACGCCAGCCAGCTGCGCGACAAGGCGGTGGCCGGCGTGCGCCCCGAGGCCAGGCCGCGCGTCGAATGGCAGGAGGAGCCGGGCCGCTACCCCGACGGCCAGCCCTACCGGCTGCGCCGGCCGCGCATCGTGCTCGAGGAGCTGGCCTACGGAGCGCTGCCGCCTGACGCGCTGCTGGAGATCCGCAGCGCCCCGCCGGTGCACGGCGGCGGCCTGCTCGAGGCGCTGGACGCACGCGACATCCTCGCGCGTGAAGACCCCGAGGGCCGGCGCGACCCGGACGGCGTGTCCGGCCGCGCGCAATGGGTGGCCGACCCCGAGACCGGCGAGCGTGTGCTCGGGCGCTTCTCGCTCAAGGCCAACCAGCCCAGCCTGCGGGCCCAGGCCGCCGGCGCGGCCTTCGACGACATGGGCCTGACCAGCCCGGTGCACCCGCGCCCGTCCTGCCTGGCGCACCAGCACGACTGCCTGGCCGCGCCGCACGGCGGCACCGAGGCCGAGCCCGAGCTGTCCGAGGCCCAGCTGCAGGCGCTGACCGACTACCTGCGCTGGCTCGCGGTGCCGGCGCGCCGCGGCCTGGACGACGCGCTCGCGCTGCAGGGCGAGCGGCTGTTCGCGCAGATCCGCTGCAGCGCCTGCCACGTGCCGGAGATGGTCACCGGCGGCGGGCACCCGATCGCGCGCCTGCGCGGCCAGCGCATCCGCCCCTACACCGACTTGCTGCTGCACGACATGGGCCCGGGCCTGGCCGGCCGGCCCGACGGCGTGGCCGGCGCCGCCGAGTGGCGCACCGCGCCGCTGTGGGGCATCGGCCTGAGCGCACGCAGCCAGGGCTACCAGCGCTTCCTGCACGACCAGCGCGCGCGCTCGCTCGAGGAGGCCGTGCTCTGGCACGGCGGCGAGGCCGAACCCGCGCGCCGCCGCTTCATGAACCTGACGCACGACGAGCGCCAGGCCCTGATCCGTTTCCTGGAGACCTTGTGATGAGTCCTGAACCGTCCGCCGCCGACACGGCCGTGCTGCAGCACGCGCTGGGCGACCTCGAGCAGGTCGTGCTCGACCAGCGCCGGCGCCTGCGCCTGGCGCTGGCCTGCGTGCTCGCGCGCGGCCACCTCCTGATCGAGGACGTCCCCGGCCTGGGCAAGACCGTGCTCGCGCAGGCGATCGCCCGCGTGCTCGGGCTGGACTTCCGGCGCGTGCAGTTCACCAGCGACCTGCTGCCGGCGGACATCACCGGCGCCTCGGTCTGGGAGCGCGAACGCGGCGAGTTCCGTTTCGTGCCCGGCCCGGTGTTCGCGGAGCTGCTGCTGGCCGACGAGGTCAACCGCAGCTCGCCGAAGACGCAGAGCGCGCTGCTGGAGGCGATGGAGGAGCGCCAGGTCACGGTCGACGGGCGCACGCACCGGCTGGCGCCGGTGTTCTTCGTCGTCGCGACGCAGAACCCGCTGGACAACCAGGGCGCGCACCCGCTGCCCGAGGCCCAGCTCGACCGTTTCCTGATGCGGCTGGACCTGGGCTACCCGGGACGCGAGGCCGAACTCGCGCTGCTCGCCGGCGAGGACCGGCGCGAACTGCTCGAACGCACTGCTCCGCGGCTGGACGCCGGCGCGCTGCGCGCGCTGCAGCAGCGTGCGGCCGCGGTGCATGCGGCGCCGGCACTGCTGGAGTACCTGTGGCGGCTGCTGGCGGCCACGCGCTCGGCCGGCACGCTGCGCTGCGGCCTGTCGCCGCGCGCCGGGCTGGCGCTGCTGGCCGCCGCACGCGCCTGGGCCTTCCTGGACGGGCGCCCGCACGTGCTGCCGGCCGACCTGCAGGCGGTGTGGCTGCCGGTGACGGCCCACCGCGTGGCCTGCGTCGACGGCGGCGACACGCGTGCCGTGCTCGAACGGCTGCTCGGCGAGGTGGAGACGGCATGAGACTCCAGGCGCGAGCAGCCGGCGGCGCGCTGCGCCTGCGCCCGACCGCGCTCGGCTGGGGCGTGCTGGCGCTGGTGCTGGCGCTGCTGCTGATGGCGGTCAACGAGGCCAACAACCTGCTGTACGCGCTCGCCTTCCTGCTGCTGGCGATGCAGGGCGTCGGCGCCTGGCAGGCGGCGAGGCAGATCGCCGGCCTGCAGGCCCAGGCCGCCGGGGCGGCGCCGGTGCATGCCGGGCAGACGGCGCGGCTGGCGCTGACGCTGCGCGCCGAGGGCCGGCCGCGCGCGCGTGCCGCGGTGCGCGCCGCACTGCCCGGGCCGGGGCCGGCCGTGTTCGCGCCGCCCTGGCAGCTGCCGGCCGAGCCGGCCTGCCTGCAATGGCTGGACTGGCCCGCGCCGCGGCGCGGCTGGCAGCGCGCTGCGGCGCTGCGCCTGGCCTGCGACTACCCGCTGGGCCTGGTGCGCGCCGAGCGCGACTGCGCGCTGCGTGCCGAGCTGCTGGTCTACCCGGCGCTCGAAGGCCCTGCCGGCGGCGGCGCCGAACGCAGCGCGCCGCGGGCCGAGGAGGCCAACGACTTCGCCGGTCTGCGCCCCTTCGCGGCCGGCGACTCGGCGCGCCGCATCGCCTGGAAGGCGCTGGCGCGTGCGATGGCGCCGCAGGTCAAGGTCTTCGGCGGCGCCGGCGGCCGCGCCGCGCTGCTGCTGCAGTGGGAGCACACGCCCGGCAGCACCGAGCAGCGCCTGGTGCGGCTGACGCGGCGGCTGATCGACGCGCACGCCGACGGCCGCGACTGGGTGCTGCAGTTGCCGGGGCAGCGTCTCGCCTCGGCCTGGCCGGGCGACGCGGCGGCGCTGCGCGCGGCGCTCGCGGCGCTGGCGCTGTTCCCGCAGGAGGCGGCGTGATCGCGGCGGCCATCACCGCCGGGCGGCAGCGGCCGCCGCCGACGGCCGAGGAACACGCCGCCGTGCGCCGCGCTGCGCCCTGGGTGGGGCTGGCGCTGGCGCTGGGCATCGCGCCGGCGGCGCTGGTCGTGCCGGCCTGGACGACGGCGCTGCTGGCGGCGCTGCTGGCCTTCAAGGCGCTGGCCGTGCGGCGCGGCTGGGCCATCGGCACGCGCGTGCTGCTGCCGCTGGCCGCGGCCGTGCTCGGCGCCTGGGCGCTGGGTTTCGCCCCGCGCTGGGGCAGCGCCGCGGCCGTGCTCGCCTTCTTCGCGCTGGTGCTGGCGCTGAAGTGGCTGGAGGCCGACGCCCGCGGCCACCGCCGCGACCGCGTCGTGCTGCTGCTGGCCGCCGGCGTGCTGGCCGCGCTGGGCGCGCTGCAGCAGGTCGCGCTGCTCAGCCTGGCGCTGCTCGTCGGCTACGCCTTCGCGCTCGCCGCGGCGCTGATCGCGCTGCAGGGCGCGGACCGGCCGGCACGGCGTGCCGCCGGGCTGCTGACGCTGGCGCTGCCGCCGGCGGCACTGCTGTTCGTGCTCACGCCGCGCGTGCCCGGCCCGCTGTGGGACTTCGGCCTCGCGCTCGGGCTGCCGATCGCGGTGCAGGCGCCGCGCAGCGGGCCCGGGCTGGGCGCGCGCGACAGCCTGGAGCCCGGCGCCCTGGCCGGCGACGGCCTGGACAGCGGCACGGCGCTGGTCGCACGTTTCGACGCCTGGGTGCCGCCGGCGGCCGCGCTGTACTGGCGCGGGCCGGTCTTCACGCGTTACGACGGCCAGCGCTGGACGCCGCCGCCGAGCTGGGCGTCGCGGCGCGCGCGCATGGCCGAGGGCTACCGGCGCTCGGCCGACTGGCGCGCGCAGCTGCGCCCGCGCGGCCAGGCGCTGGGCTACACGCTGCGCGTGGCCGGCCACGGCGGCCCGTGGCTGTACGCGCTGGACCATCCCGGGCGCCTGCCCGCCGAGTCCTACCTGACGCGCGACGGCCAGTTGCTGTCGATGACGCCGGTGAACGACGAGACCCACTACGCCGCCGAGGCCTGGCTGGACGCCAGCGTCGACGCCGCCGGCCTGGCGCCAGGGGAGCAGGCGGCGCTGCTGGCGCTGCCGCCGCAGGCCGCACCGCGGCTGCAGGCGCTGGGGCGCGAGCTGGCCGCGCGCCACGCCGAGCCGGCGGCACGCGCCGCGGCGGCGCTGGCGCTGTTCAGCGAAGGCGGTTTCCGCTTCGAGCCGCGCGAGGCCGGCGCCCGCGGCCCCGGCGCCTACGACCGCTTCGTGTTCGAGCGCCGCGCCGGCGGCAGCGACCAGTTCGCCGGCGCCTTCGTCGTGCTGGCCCGCGCCGCCGGGCTGCCGGCGCGGCTGGTCAGCGGCTACCACGGCGGGCGGCTGATGGGCAGCTCGAACTACGTGCTGGTCAAGCAGTCGCACGCCCACGCCTGGGCCGAGGTGTGGCTGGCAGGCCGGGGCTGGAGCCGCTACGACGCGGCGCAGGCGGTGCGCGCGCCGCGCGAGGCGGCACGCCGCGAGGCCGCCGCGGCTGCGCTGCCGCCCCGCCCCGCGGCCGCCGCGGCCTCGTCGCCGCCGCCGGCGGCGGCCGACACGCGTGCGCCCTGGCAGCGCTGGCTGGCCGCGCTCGACGACTGGGTGCTGCACTACGACGCGCCGCGCCAGCGCCAGCTCGTCGAAGCCGGGGCCCAGGGCGGCAGCGGCCTGCTGGTGCTGGCGCTGCGCCTGGCGGCGGCGCTGGCCCTGGCCGCCGCGGCGGCGTACGGCTGGCGCCGCAGGCGCCGCCGGCGCGCCGAAGACCCGCTGGTGGCGGCCTGGGCCGGTTTTCGCGCCCGGCTGCACGACGCCGGCGTCGACTCGGCGGCGGCCGAATGCCCGTCGTCGCTGCGCGCGCGGCTGGCCGCCCTGGCGCAGCCCTGGGCGGCACCGGCGGCAGCGCTGGTCGACGAGCTGATCGTGCTGCGCTACGCGCCGCCGCCGCCGGATGGCGCCGCACGCCGGCAGGCGCTCGCGCGGCGCCTGGCCGCCTTCCGTCCGCTGGCCTTCGCCGGCACCTCCAGCGCGGCCCCGCGAGGCGCCGCCGTCCGATGATGACCGTCTGCCTCCTTCCTGCCCTGTGCGGCGCAGCGCGCCGGCTGTTGCGCCCGCTGTTGCGCTGTCTGCGTGCGCCGCTGCTCGCCGGCCTGGTGCTGCTGGCCGCACTGCCGGCCGCGCGCGCCGACGACGCCGCCGCCGCGGTCGACGAACTGCTGGCCGCGGGCGACGCCGCCGTCGCCGCCTACCGCAGCGAGCCGCGCGGCGCCGAAACCACCGCGGCCGAGTTCTCGCGCCTGTACTTCGACGTCTTCGAGGCCCGCGGCCTGGAGCTGGCGCTGGGCGCACGCGACCGCGCGGCGATGCAGCGTATCGAGCTGGGCTTCGCGCACGTCATCCAGGCGGCCCTGGAACGCCAGCCCCGCGCCGGCGTCGACGCCGCCTGGCAGCGGCTGCGCGCCGAACTCGCGGCCCAGCGCGCCGGGCTGGCCGAGGCCGGTGCCGGCGGCGCCGGCGCGGCCTTCGCCCAGTCGGCGCTGATCCTGCTGCGCGAAGGCGCCGAGGCGCTGCTGGTCGTCGGCGCGCTCGCGGCCTTCCTGCGCCGCACCGGCCAGCACGACCGCATGCCCTGGCTGTGGGGCGGCGTCGGCGCGGCCGTGCTGTGCAGCGCGGCGCTGGCCTGGGTGCTGGGCGTGCTGCTGGACGCCGCCGGACGCTGGCGCGGTGTCGTCGAAGGCGTGGTGGTGCTGGTGGCCGCGCTGCTGATCGCCCAGGTCGCCGCCTGGCTCTGGGCGCGCCGCGACGCCGAACGCTGGAACGCCTGGCTGCGTGCGCAGCTGGCGCGGGGCGCGCGCGACTCGACCCCGTGGATGAGTGCGGCCGTGGCCTTTCTGGCCGTGTTCCGCGAAGGCGCCGAGACGCTGCTGTTCTACCAGGCGCTCGCCCGCGCCCAGCCCGGCCAGGACGGCGCGCTGTGGGCCGGCGCCGCGCTCGCCGCGCTCGTGCTGGCCGGCGCGGCCTGGGCGATGACGCGCCTGGGGCTGCGCCTGCCGTTCACGGCCTTCTTCACGGTCTCGGCAGCGCTGCTGCTGGGGCTGGCGCTGAGCTTCGCCGGCCAGGGCGTGCTCGAGCTGCAGCTCGCCGGCTGGCTGCCGACCACGCCCTGGCCGGCCGCGCCGACGATCGGCTGGCTGGGCGTCTACCCCAGCGCCCAGGGCCTGGGCGCGCAGGCCGCGCTGCTGGCCGCGGTGCTGGGCCTGTCGGCCCGGGCCGCGCGCCGCCGGCGCTCGGCGGCGACGGAGGGCGCGCCGTGAGGCACTCAGTCCTGCGGGCCGCCCTCGCGCGGCAGGCGCGCGCAATCGGCGCACAGGCCGAACAGCGCCAGCCGGTGGTGCTGCAGCTCGAAACCACGCTGGCGCGCAACCGCCTCCTGGCGGGCCTCGATCTGCGCGTCGGCGAACTCCTCGACCCGGCCGCAGCGCACGCACACCAGATGGTCGTGGTGGTCCCCCGGGTTGAGTTCGTAGACCGCGCGCAGGCCCTCGAGCTGGCTGCGCAGCAGCAGCCGCGCCTGCTCGAACTGGCCGAGCACGCGGTAGACGGTGGGCAGGCCGATGTCCAGGCCGAGCTCGAGCGCGCGCCGGTGCACGTCTTCGGCGCTGAGATGGCGCACCGGGCTGTCCCGGAAGATTTCCAGGATGCGCAGCCGCGGCTGGGTCAGGCGCAGGCCGGTGGCCGACAGCGCCGGGTCGCGGGAGTCTCGTTCGCGGGCATCCATGGGGGCAGGTCGCATAAGGCCTCGGGCCGGGGCCGCCACGATGACCGCACGGCGCCGCGGCGCGCTTGCTTTCCATCAACGCAAGTCATTCTCATTAACAGGAGATAGCCGATGGCAACACCCCGCCGTGTCGTGCCCATCGCCGTCGAGCCGCCGCCGGCGACGGCGCGCGTGGAAGCCTTCTTCGTGCGCCATCGCGAACGCTTCGTCTGGCTGCAGCTGGCGATGTGCCTGGTGTTCGTGGCCTTCGTCTTCGTGCCCGCCTGGCTGCCCGAGCCGACGCTGGACGACGACGCGACGACGCACCTGGCGCTGGCCGCCAACTACGCGATGTGGGGGCTGTGGTTCCCGCTCGTGCTGCTGTCGGTGGTGCTGACCGGGCGCAGCTGGTGCGGCCTGTTCTGCCCGATGGGCGCGGCCTCGGAGTGGGCCAGCCGCGTGGGCCTGCAGCGGCCGGTGCCGCGCTGGCTGCGCTGGTCGGGCGTGCCGGTGGTGAGCTTCGTCGTCGTCACCATCCTCGGCCAGACGCTGGGCGTGCGCGAGCATCCCGAGGCCGTGGCCCTGGTCTTCGGCGGCACGATGGCGCTGGCGGTGCTGTTCGGCGCGATCTGGGCGCGCGCCAAGCGCCCGTGGTGCCGCCACGCCTGCCCGATCGGGCTGCTGCTGGGCGTGTTCTCGCGCCTGGGCGCGGTGCAGTTCGAGCCCAAGCGCCCGGTGCCCGGCGGCGAACGCTATGCCGAGGTCGGCCTGTGCCCGACGATGATCGACATCGCGCGCAAGCAGGCCTCGCGCCACTGCATCGAGTGTTTCCGCTGCGTGCATCCGCAGAGCCAGGGCGGCGAGCGGCTGCGGCTGCGCCGCCCGGGGCGGGAGGTCGAACGCATCCGCGAGCACGCGCCCGACGCCACCGAGGTCTGGTTCTTCTTCATCGCCACCGGCACCGCGCTCGGCGGCTTCCTCTGGCTGATGCTGCCGTCGTACCAGACGCTGCGCGCCGACGTCGGCGTCGCGCTGCTGGGCCTGGGCTGGCACTGGATCGGCGAGGCCGCGCCGGCTTGGATCGCGAGCTCGCACCCGCAGCGCGGCGAGGTCTTCAGCTGGCTGGACGTCGGCATGATCGCCGGCTACATGCTGTTCTGGGCCGCCGCCACCGCGGCGGCGCTGGCGCTGGCCACGGTCGCCAGCGCCTGGCTGGCCGGACAGGCCGGCGGCGACGGCACGCTGCGCCAGCGTTTCGTCGAGCTGGGCTACCTGACGATGCCGGTGGCGCTGGTGTCGCTCGTCATCGGCCTGGGCTCCAGGCTCTTCGAGCCGCTGGCGGCGCTGGGCGACGACGCCCCGGCGCAGGCCAAGCAGGCGCTGTTCGTGATCGCGGTGGCCTGGAGCCTGCACCTGGGCAACCGCATCCTGGCGCTGCAGGGCGTGCCGGCGCGCTCGCGCTGGCGGCCGCTGCTGCCGTCGATGGCAGGCATCGGCGCCGTCGGCCTGTCGTGGTGGGCGGCGATCTTCGGCCTTTGAATCATGGAGAGTGGACGATGACCCAGACTTGCACGCCCGACGCCGCGACCGCCGCGCCGCGCCGTTTCCATTGGGCGCTGGTCACCCTGGCGCTGGCCTGGCTGCCGGCCGAGGCGGTGCAGGTGCCGCTGGGCGAGGAGCTCTGGCGGCACGGCATGACGATCCGCGCCGAGTACCTGCACCCGCTGGCGGTCGACCCCGACCAGCCCGACCCGGGCGGCGCCGACGCCTACCTGCAGCTCAACGTGCACGCCCAGCGCTCCAACCGCCAGGGCTTCCAGAAGTTCTCCTGGGTGCCCTACCTGACGGTGCGCTACCGGCTGCAGTCGGCCGACGGGCGCTGGAGCCATGAAGGCGTGCTGCCGCCGACGATCGCCTCGTACGGCCCGAACTACGGCGCCAACGTGCGTTTCAACGGCTACGGCCGCTACCGCGCCAGCTTCCGCATCGAGCCGCCGCCGGCCAGCCTGGTGCGCCGTCAGACCGGGCGCCAGACGGGCGTGCAGCCCTGGTGGGAGCCGCTCGAGGTGGAGTGGGAGTTCGACTACCTGGGCCCGGGCAAGAAGACCGGCGTCGGCGGCTCGGGCGGGTACTGAGCGGGCCGGCCGCGCCGGGCCCGGGTTGCAGTTGTCATCGACGCGGGTGCGGCGCGCAATCGTTCTTTGCATCGCGACGCGCAAGGTGACGCTCCTGCCCGGGCCGCCGCCGGCCCGCCGCGACCCGGAGGAGCCATGGCCACCGTCACCCGCCCCGCGCCCGAACGCCGGCGCACTGTCTGCCTGCCGGCCACCGTGCTGGCCGTCGTCTGCGCCGTGGTGCTGCAGGTCGCGGTGGCCGCGGCGCCGGCCTCGCCGCTGCCGGCACCGGTCGCCGGCCTCGTTCAGTCGGGCCACCTCGACGAGGCGCGCCGCTGGCTCGACGGCGAACTGCGCGTGCATCCGCAGGACGCACGAGCGCACTACGCCGAGGCCCAGGTGCTGGCGCAGCAGGGCCTGTTCGGGCCGGCGCGCGACGAACTCGCTGCCGCGCGGCGCCTCGCGCCGGGGCTGCCGTTCGCACCCGCCGACTCGGTACGGGCGCTGGACCAGGAACTGCAGCGTCTGGACAGCGGCCGCGCGCCCGCGCCGGCCGGCGGCGCCGACCCCGGGCTGGTCTGGAGCCTGCTGCTGGCCGTCGCCGGCGGCGGCCTGTTCGCCTGGGCGCTGATGCGCCTGGCGCGTCAGACCAGCGTCTCGACCGGCGTGTCGAAGCGGTAGCCCGCGCCGCGCTCGGTGACGATCAGCGCCGGATGGAAGGGATCGGCCTCGAGCTTGCGGCGCAGGCGCAGCACCTGCACGTCGACCGTGCGGTCGTAGACCTCGGCGCCGTTCAGGCGCGACATCGCCAGCAGCTGGTCGCGGCTGAGCACACGCTGCGGCGCGCCGCAGAACGCGGCCAGCAGGTTGAACTCGTGGTTGCTCAGCTCGACCTGGGCGCCGTCGGGCGAGATCAGCCGGCGCGTGCGCAGGTTGAGCTCCCAGCCGGCGAAGCGGAAGGCGCGGCGGCGCTCCTCGCGCGCCGGCGCCGCGGCCTGCGCCGCCAGCGCGCTGCGGCGCAGCTGGGCGCGGATGCGCGCCAGCAGCTCACGCGGGCTGAAGGGCTTGGTGACGTAGTCGTCGGCGCCGAGCTCCAGCCCCATCACGCGGTCGGCCTCCTCGGCCTTGCCGGTGAGCAGCACGATGGGCAGCGTGGCGCGTTCGCGCAGCCGGCGCACCAGCTGCATGCCGCCCTCGCCGGGCAGGCGCAGGTCGAGCACGACGAGGTCGATGGCCTGCTCCTCGAAGACGGCCATCATGCGCGCGCCGCTCTCGACGGCGGTGACACGCAGCTCGTTGTCGCCCAGGTACTCCTGCAGCAGCTCGCGGATCGCGGGGTCGTCGTCGACCACCAGCACGTGCGGTGCGGGCAGCGGCGACTCGGCGACTTCGACGGACATGACAGACTCGGGCGGTGGAACCAACGGCCGACACTGTAGCGCCAGCCTCCGAGCCCGCCGGCGCCCGCGGGGCACTGGCGCGCAGCCGCACGCTGCGCGTGCTGCTGGCCATCGAGCTGGTGGTGGCGCTGGCGGTCGTGGGCCAGCTGTGGACCACGCGCCGCCAGGTCATCGAGGCCGAGCAGCGTGACCTGGGCTCGCTGGCCGGGGCGATGGCCGCGCAGGCCGACGCCACGCTGGAGGCCGCCGCGGCGGCCCTGGGCACGACACGCGACGAACTCGGCAGCGGCCTGCTCGCCCCCGGCACGCCGGCGGCCGACGCGCTGCTGCGCGCCCACGTCGCCGGGCTGCCGCAGTTCCGCGCGCTGGAGCTCACCGACGCCCACGGGCACACGATCGCCAGCTCGCGCGCCGGCGGCCCGCCGCCGCAGGCCATCGGCGGGCACGAGTTCTTCACCGCCGCACGCGAGGGCACGCCGGGCGCGCTGCACCTGAGCCTGCCGCGCATCGTCGGCCGCAACGAGCCGCCGGCGATCACCGTGGCGATGGACTGGCGCGACGCCGAAGGCCGCTTTCGCGGCGTCGTCATGCTGCAGGCCGCGCCCGACTTCCTGGACCGCGACTTCGCCCGCCTGTCGCCGTCGGCCGACACGCGCATGGCGATCTACCGCCGCGACCTGGGCCTCGTCGCCGACGGTCCCGGCGACAACACGCGCGCCTGGGCCCAGGACGACGCCGCGCACGGCCTGTGGGACGACCCGGCACGCGGCCAGGCGCGCGAGGCGCAGCTGCCCGGCGGCGAGGTGCGGCTGGTCGCCGCGCAGGCGCTGGCGCGTGCGCCGCTGCTGCTGGTCGTGTCGCGCAACCGCGCCGCGGCGCTGGCACCGTGGACACGCCAGGCCTGGCTGGTCGGCGGCTTCGCCGGCTCGGCGCTGCTGGTGACGCTGCTGCTGGGCCTGCGCAACGCACGCGAGCAGGCGCGCCGCGTGGCCAGCGAAGCCGCGCTGGCCGCCGAGCAGGCGCGCACGCTGCGCGCCTTCCAGGCGGCGCAGGAAGGCGCCTGGGAATGGGACCCGGCCAGCGGCCGAACCTACCTGTCGCCGCGCATGAAGGAGCTGCTGGGTCTGGCGCGCGACGCCGAGGTGCGCGACGGGCCGGTGGCCACCGCGCTGCTGCACCCCGAGGACGTCGAGCCGATGCGCGCGGCCTTCGTCGACCACGCCGAAGGGCGTTCGGGCCCGTTCGACCGCGTGTTCCGCGTCGCCACGCCCGACGGCGGCTGGCGCCACGTGCGCACGCGCGGCCTGGCGATGGCCGGCCCCGACGGCGTGCTGCTCGCCGGCACCGCCACCGACGTCAGCGACGAGATGCGCGCCCGCGACGAGCGCCAGAGGCTGGAGAACGAACTCGGCCGCGCGCGCCGCATGGAGGCGCTGGGCACGCTGGCCGGCGGCGTGGCGCACGACTTCAACAACATCCTGGCCTCGGTCATCGGCTACGGCGAGCTGGCGCGCGACGCGCTGGCGCCGGGCTCGCCGGCCGCGCGCCCGGTCGAGCGCGTGCTGCAGGCCGGCCAGCGCGGCAAGACCCTGGTCGAGCGCATCCTCGCCTTCAGCCGCGGCGCGCCGCGCAAGCACCTGCCGCTGAAGCTGCAGCCGCTGGTCGACGAGGTGCTCAAGCTGCTGGCCTCGTCGCGGCCGCCGGGCACGACGCTGGAATGCCGCCGGCGCGCGCCCGAGGCCGTGGTGCGCGGCGACGCGACGGCGGTCTTCGAGGCGGTGATGAACCTGTGCACCAACGGCCTGCAGGCGATGCCCGAGGGCGGCACGCTGGCGGTGTCGCTGTCGGCCGTCGAGCTGGCGCAGGAACGCCGGCTTTTCGAGGGCCGGCTGACGCCGGGCCGCTACGCCTGCCTGGCCGTCGAGGACCAGGGCACCGGCATCCCGGAGGCGGTGCTGCCGCACCTGTTCGAGCCCTTCTTCACGACACGCGGCACGGGCGCCGCGGGCGGCACCGGCCTGGGCCTGGCGGTGGTGCACGGCGTCGTCGTCGAGCTTGGCGGCGCGATCGAGCTGCACACGCGCGCCGGCGAGGGCGCACGCTTCGAGCTCTACCTGCCCTGTTGCGACGAGCCGGTGCGCGACGAGGCCGCGCCCGGCCCGGCGCCGGCGCTGCCGCTGGGCGACGGCGAGGCGGTGCTCGTCGTCGACGACGAGCCGGCGCTGGTCGAGCTGGCCTGCGAGCTGCTGGCCGGTCTGGGCTACGAGCCCTTCGGCACCGAGTCCAGCACCGAGGCCTTGCGCCGCTTCGAGGCCGAGCCCGACCGCTACGCCCTGCTGCTGACCGACGAGGTGATGCCCGGCCTGAGCGGCACGGCGCTGGCCGCGGCGGTGCACACGCTGCGCCCGGCGCTGCCGGTGGTGCTGGCCAGCGGCTGGGGCGGGCCACAGTTCGAGCAGCGCGCAGCGCGCTCGGGCATCGTGGTGACGCTGGCCAAGCCGCTGACACGCGCCGAGCTGGCGCGTGCGGTGGCGCGCGCGCTGCGCGGCTGAAGCGGCTGCGTTTCGCCGCCCGCTACAGGCGTAACGCGGGCCGCGCGGGGCGCAACGTGGGCGTGCAGCGCGGCTCGCACAGTGGAGCCATCGCATCGATCCCCGGTGCGAAATCGAAGAAGGAACCCACGATGTCCACTCGTTTCGCCAAGCCCCTCGTCGCCCTGTCCCTGCTGGCCGGCATCGGCGGCGTCGCGCACGCCGAAGGGCTGTACGTCGGCGGTGCGCTGAGCGCGCCGAACTACAGCAGCCAGATCAACGGCTTCGGCGGCGGCGACGGCGGCTCCGGCCCCGGCGCCAAGCTCTACGGCGGCTACCACGTGACGCCGAACCTCGCGCTCGAAGGCGGCTACTTCAACCTCGGCCGCTCGCACAGCGACGGCACCGGCGGCACGGCCAAGGCCCAGGGCGTGTTCCTGGACGGCGTCGCCAGCTACGAGTTCGTGCCCAAGTGGTCGGTGCTGGGCAGCGTCGGCGTCGCCCAGGCGCACCTGAAGACCTCCGACGGCAGCGACGACAGCCCGGCGCTGAAGGTCGGCGCCGGCCTGCAGTACGACCTCAGCCGGACGACCTCGCTGCGCGTGGGCTACGACCGCTACCGCTTCACGAACGCCTTCGACGCCAAGCCCTACGTCGGCCAGACGACCTTGGGCGCGAACTTCGCGTTCTGATGACCGTGACGCCCCGGGGCCCGGCGGCGCTCAGCGCGCCGGGCACGGGGTCTGCGACGGGCGGGCGAGCCGGCGGCGCGCCGCGGCCGCCCGGCGTTTCTTCAGCCAGATCAGCACGCCGGTGACGGCGAGCATGGCGATGACCAGGCCCAGCACGCTGACGAAGACCTGCATCGGCCGCCCCCCCACGGCGGCCATGTGCAGCGTCATGAGCCAGGTGCGCACGGTGTCGCCGGCGGCGCCCGCGGTGGGCAGCCAGCGCCCGGTCATCTCGCCGGTCCGGGCGTCGACGTCGATGCGCGTGATGCCCCAGCGCTCGGAGACGTCGAGGCTGCTGCGGGCGTAGTAGCTGTAGCGGCCGATGCGCGGGTCGTAGATCAGCATGTACTCGCCGAGCACGGCGAAACCGCGGCCCGCGGCGGTTTCGGCCAGACGCGCACGGCCGATGGCGCGCGCCGCCGCCCAGTCCACCGGGGGCCGCAGCAGCGGCCGCGCCAGGGGCTGCGGGCGCTCGTCGAGCTGGTGCACGAACAGCGTGCGCATCACCGGCTCGTAGACCTCGCGCAGGTTGAAGGCGACGCTGCTCCAGGCGAGCACGAACAGCATCGCCCAGGGCCACAGGCCGCCGGCGCGGTGCAGGTCGAAGCTGAGCTTGTGCGCCCCGGCGCGCCAGCGCACGGCCCAGGCCGGGCGCCAGCGGCTCAGCCACGACGGCCCGCCGCCGCGCGAAGCGCGCGGCGGCAGCGTCAGCCAGGCGCCGGCAAAGCAGTCCAGCGTCCACAGCAGCGCGGCCGCGCCCATCAGGTAGCGGCCGACGAGGTCCAGCGCCAGCGAGTCGTGCAGCCTCAGCACGAAGGGCATCAGGTTCTTCAGCCCCTGGCCGATGTCGCCCCAGAGGCGCTCGCCCTGCAGGCGGCCGGTCCAGGGGTTGACGAAGACCTGGTCGGCGGCCAGCCCGGGGGCCTTGCCGCCGCCGGGCGGCGGCAGCGCGTAGAGGCGAAAGACCAGCGTGCGGCCGGGCTCGACCTGCAGTGGGGCGCGCGCCACGAAGGTGCCGGGATACGCCGCCTGCACGCGCGCGCGCAGTTCGAGCGGGTCCAGCGCCGGCCCCGGGCCGGCCGGGGGGGCGACGAACAGCTCCGGGGCGAGCCAGGCCTCCAGCTCGTGGTTCCAGGCCAGCAGGCTGCCGGTGAGGCCGGCCATCACGAGGAAGCCGGCGATCACCAGGCCGAACCAGCGGTGCAGCCGGACCAGCGTCGGGCGCATCGTCAGAAGTCGAACTGCGCGCCGAGCTTGACGGTGCGCGGCGCGCCCTGCATCAGGTAGCTGCTCTCGGCCGGCATCACCCAGTAGGCCTTGTCGGCCAGGTTGTCCACGCTCAGGCGCAGCGTCACCGGCGTGCCGGAGAAACGCGTCGCGTAGCGCAGGCCGGCGTCGAACAGCGTGACGGCGTCGACATCCCACTGGTTGGCCGCGTCCAGCGGCCGCTTGCCGGTGTAGCGCGCGCCGGCCGACAAGGTCAGCGGCATCGCGGCCAGGCGGTACTCGACCAGGCCGCCCAGCTGGGTGCGCGCGACGCCCTGGATGCGTTTGCCGTCGAGCTCGCCGCCGGTGGTCTTGCGGCTGGTGGCGTCCAGCCACATCGCGCTGGCCGAAACCAGCCACTGGCGCGCCAGGCGCGCCTTGGCCGCCAGCTCGACGCCCTGGTAGCGCGCCTCGCCGTCCTGGCTGTAGACGTTGTCGGAATCGGTGTAGCTCAGGCCGCGCTGCAGCCGAAACAGCGCCGCCGTCGCCGACCATTGCGCGCCCTCGGCCTTGACGCCCACTTCGTGCTGCTTGCTGAGCATCGGCGGGAAGACCTCGAGCGCGTTGGCCGCGGTCGTCGGCGCCGTCGAGCCTTCCTCCAGCGCCTCGACGTAGCTGGCGTAGACCGACAGCCCCGGCAGCGGCCGGTAGACGGCGGCCAGCGACGGCGTGTTGGCGCTGCGTTCGTAGCCGCTGTAGCGGTTGTCCAGCGTGCCCCGGCGCAGGCCGGCGATCAGGTCCCAGTCCGGGCCCAGGTGCAGCGTGTCCGACACGAAGAGCTCGCGCTGGTGCACCTTGTCGTACTCGGTGTCGGCGTCGTGCGTGGTGTGCAGCGGGAACGGGTTGTCGAAGTCGACCGGATCGTCCAGGTTGCCCGAGCCGACGACGCCGCCGTCGCTGCCGCCGGTGTTCAGGCTGCGCGTTCGGGTGCGCGACAGGCCCAGGCTCAGCTCGTGCAGGACCGCGCCGGTCTGCCAGCGGCCCGCGAGCATGGCCTGGGTGTCGCGGCTCTCGAAGCGGTTGGCATAGCTCCAGAAGCGCATCGAGTAGTCGCCCTGCACGTCGGCGAAGATCGCCGGGGCCAGGAACTCGCGGCCGTTCTCCGAGGCGCGATGCGACAGCGACAGCGACCAGTCCGGCGCGAGCTGCCAGGCGAGGTCCGTGCCCCAGGTCTTGTGCTTGGAGCCATAGCGGGTGAACGAGGGCGCCAGGCGCTTGCTGCCGTCGATCGGGTCCAGCGGCTCGGCCGCGGTCCAGTCGTTCGCGCTGCCGTCGGCGTTGGGCGCCAGGGCCCAGTAGCCGCCGCGCCGCACGTGCTCGGCGGCCAGCGCGTCGACGCGCCAGACGAGCTCGGGCGTGATGCGCCAGTCCAGCGCCACCGAGGCCGAGTCGCGCCGGGAACGGCCGCCGTCGATGTAGGTGTCGCCGGTCTCGCCGACGAGGTTGACGCGGTAGCCGAAGGCCTCGCGCTCGCCGAAGCGGCCGCCCAGGTCGCCGTGCAGCAGCGCCAGGCCGCTGTCCATCACCTGGACGTTGAGCTGGCGCACCGGCTCGTCGCCCGGGCGCTTGAGCTGGTAGTTCACCACCCCGCCCGGCGCGCCGAAGCCGTAGAGGAAGGCGCTGGCGCCCTTGAGCACCTCCACGCTGTCGAAATGCTCCAGCGGCAGGTCGCTGGCACGCACGCGCACGTTGCGGCCGTCGATCTTCTGGCCGGTGTAGAAGTCCGGGCTGATGCCGCGGATGGCCAGCGTGTTGTTCTCGGTCACCAGGTTGTCGCTGCCCAGGCTGACCGCGGCGTCGAACTTCGTCAGGTCGGACAGCGAGCGCGCCTGCAGGTTGTCCATCAGCTCGCGCGAGTAGACCTCGACGCTGTAGGGCGTGTCCTTCAGGCTCCTGTCGCCGAGCACGCCGACCGGCGCGCGCGGGTGGCGGTAGGCGTTGTCGGCGCTGCCTTCGAGGGCCGTCGCCTGCGCCCGCACCGCGGGCAGCGTCGCGCCGGCGCCGGTGGCGGGATCGGCCGGCGCGGCCACGCGGCGCAGCGTGAAGCTGCCGTCCGCGCGCTGCACGAGTTCGAGGCCGCTGCCGTCCAGCAGCGTCTCGAAGGCCTGGCGCACGGTGAAGCGGCCGGCCAGCGGCGGCGCGCTGCGGCCTTCGGTCAGCGCGGGGTCGAAGGACAGCGCGAGACCGGCGGTCACCGCCGCGGCCGACAGCGCGCGCCCCAGCGGGCCGGCGTCGATGCGGTAGGCCATGGTCGTGGCGCTGTCCAGCGACGCCGGCTCGGCGGCGCGCGCGGGCGGCGCCAGCGCCGCCGACGCGGCGAGGACGCCCAGGCCGAAAAGCGCCGACTGCAGGGCGCGTGCGAGCGGGTTCAGCGCGTGGCCGCAGGCGGCGCCGCGGCGGACGGAGTGAGCTTGGGGGACGGGCACTGTGGGGAACCTGGCGGTGAGTTGAAGGATTCACCGCCCTTGCCAGCCGAGCCGGCGGAAAGTGTCATCGCGGCACGAAACTGAGCCAGCGGCCGCGCAGGCGCTTCAGGGCCTGCACCGGATAGGTCGTCACCAGCATCACCAGCGCACGTTCGGTGGCGGCCATCGAGCCCACCGGATAGGCCCCCGACACACGCAGCCCGGCGACCGCCGGGTCGCAGTGCACGAAACCGCCGCGGTAGCGCCGCAGCTCGTCGGCCAGGTCGGCCAGGCGCATGCGGTCGGCCAGCAGCAGGCCGCGCGTCCAGGCGGCCTGGGTCTCGTCGGCCGCGAAGACGGCGCCCAGCGCGTCGCGGCCGAAGTCGGCCTGCTCGCCGGCCCGCAGCAGCGCCGCGCCCGCAGCCGACGCGGCCGGCTCGACACGGACCGCGCCGTCGAGCACCGCGACACGCGTGCGCTCGTCGAAACGGCGCACCGTGAAGCGGGTGCCCAGCGCCTGCATCGTGCCGTGCGCGGTGCGCACGACCAGCGGCCGCGGGCGCGGTGCCGGGTCGGCACCGGACTGCACGAGGATCTCGCCGGCGTGCAGCTGGATCAGGCGGCGTTCGGTGTCGTAGCGCACGTCGATCGCGCTGGCGGTGTTCAGCGTCACGCGGCTGCCGTCGGCCAGCAGCAGCTCGCGCTGCTCGCCGGTGGCGGCACGGTGGTCGGCGCCGAGCTGGTAGCCCGCGGGGCCTTCAGACCACTGCCAGGCGGCCCAGCCGGCCGGCACGGCGCCGATCAGCGCCGCCAGCCTGCCGATTGCGGCGCGGCGGCTGCGCCCCGCCCGGCGGTCCAGCGCCGGCATCGCCAGCGCCGGCGGCAGGCCGCCGAGCGTGCTCATCAAGCGCTCGGCCCGCGCCCAGGCCGACGCGTGCTGCGGGCTCTGCAGGCGCCAGCGCTCGCAGGCGGCGCGGTCGGCGTCGGTGGCATCGCCCGAGGCCAGCCGCACCAGCCAGTCAGCGGCTTCGTCGAGGATCTGGGCCGGCGGCGTTTCGGCCGGGATCGGGCGGCTCACGCTCATTCCACCAGGGCCAGGCAGTGCACGAAGGCCAGCTTCATGTGCCGCTTCACCGTCGACAGCGACAGGCCCAGCCGCCGGGCGATCTCGTCGTAGCCCAGCCCTTCGATCTGCGACAGCAGAAAGGCCCGCCGGGCGGCCGCCGGCAGCGTGTCGAGCATCGCATCGACCTGGTGCAGCGTCTGCAGGATCAGCAGCCGCTGCTCGGGCGACGGCGCCTGCGGCTCGGGCAGCGCGGCCAAGGCCTGCAGGTAGGCCCGCTCCAGCGCCTGGCGCTGGCACCAGTTGACCAGCAGCCCGCGCGCCACCGTCGCGAGATAGGCACGCGGCTGCTGGATGGCCTGCAGGTCGCGCCCGGCGAGGATGCGCACGAAGGTGTCCTGCGCCAGATCGGCGGCGTCGTGCTGGTTGCCCAGCTTGCGCTGCAGCCAGGCCAGCAGCCAGCCGTGGTGGTCGACGTAGAGGCCGTCCAGCCGAGACCGCGTGGGCGGTGACGCATCAGCTTCGGACAGGCAGGCGGGAGCGACGTGGGAGGCTGCGGGCATGGCGCGCTCGGAGCGGGCCGATGCCCGAACAGGTCAAATAATAATGCGTCGCATTATCGTAACCCAGCCGCCGGCCCGACGCCGGGCACCCGCGGGCCCGGCCGCAAACCCAGCCGCGACAGCTGCCCGGACCGGATCGCCTCGGCGATCACCGCGGCCTGGGCCTGCATGCGCTCGGCAGCCGCCGCGTCCGCCGCGTCGGCGACGATGGCCGCGTCCACCGCCCCGCAGCGGCCGGTCTGCATGCAGATCATGAACTGCAGCAGCGTGCCGCGGCCGCAATGGCCGCCGAGCGTGCAGCCGGCCAGGATCGCAGCCTCGCCCAGGGTCGCGCCTTCCCTCAGGGTCTCGTCCAGGCCCGCAGCCTGTTCCGGGTGTTGCTGCAGGTACTCCAGCCAGCTCGACAGGCCCCCGTGGGCCCACAGCAGCGCGTCGCCGCCATCGCGCTGCAAGGTCCGCGACAAGGCGGCCCGGAGCTGTTCAGCCTCGGCGGCGTCGGCGTCCCGCGACAGCCCCTGGGCCACCGTGCTGATACGGGAGTCGGGGCCGAACACGGCTTGGTTCAGCGCCCGGAGTGCGGCCTGCAGCGCCTGCGGCGACTCGCCGTAGAAGAGCTTGCAGCGGTCGCGCAGCTGGGTCCGGGCCAGTTCCACCTCGCCCTTGATCTGCGCGTCGGCCTGCGGCAGTTCGGGGAGGAGGTCGTGTACGGAGAGCAGGCAGTAGCCCACGGCCTCGCGGGCGATGAACTTCGTTTCGACCGAGTCGGCCTCGAGGCCGGCGCGGTAGAGCGCGAACAGGGCTTCGGGCGAGGCCGTGTGCAGGCGCTGGGCCCGGCGCTGCGGCGGCGACTCGGCTCGCGGCAGCAGGGCCCGGCTGACAGGCGGCGGCGCCGGTTCGAGCTCCGTTCGGGGCCCCGCCGTGAGCCGGGCCGGCGGCGGAGGCTCCACCGCCGTGGGGCCTGTCATGAACACCACGGCGGCCACCACGAGGCCGGCGACCAGCGAGAGTGCGACGGCGGTTCTGTTGAACATCGGATGCGGCGCTTGGCCCGCATGCTAGCCGCCGCCTCGCGGCGGCGGCTGCGCACCGTCGTCAGTCGACGGGAGACCGTCCGCCCCGCGGCGCAGCCCCAAAGAAAAAGTGCCTGATTCCTAAGGAAATCAGGCACTTGGTGCGTTGCCGCTTATTCGGTGGGGTGGCTGATGGGACTCGAACCCACGACGACCAGAATCACAATCTGGGACTCTACCAACTGAGCTACAGCCACCGCAGCAAAGAAACGAGAGTATAGCGCGAAAGCGCCGGCTTCAAGGCGTAGTCGACTTGCTCGCAGCCTCGACCGCAGCTTGCTTGATCTCGGCCTTGGTGCGGCGCTTCAGCGCGTCCAGGTAGGCCATCGCCTCGGCGGTGGCCCAGGTCTGGGCGAGTTGCTGCTGCAGCATCGCGTCGGTCGACGGCTCCGCCTCGCGCGCCAGCACCTGGGTCACGCGCACGACGGCGTAACCCTGGCTGCCGAGATCGACGCCGACGACCGCCGGCAGCTGCTTCGGGTCGGCGCGCAGCACGGCCTCCATGATCGGGCGCGGCAGGCCCTGCGGCTGGGCACGCGAGACCGTCAGCGAGATCGGCAGCGCCTCGTTCGGCGTCTTCTTCAGCGCTTCCAGGCGCTTGGCGCCCTCGGCCTTGGCCAGCGCGGCCGCCTTCTGCACCACGACGGCTTCGCGCACGCGCTCGCGCACCTCGGCCAGCGGCAGCGTGCGCGCCGGCGAATACTCGACGATGCGCGCCGACGCGAGCTGGTTCGGGCCGATCTCGACGGCGTCGGTGTTGCGCTTGTTGCGCACCGCGTCGTCTGCGAACACCGCTTCGAGCAGCTTGGCCGAGCCCAGCGCGCCGCTGGCGCCCGGCGCGGGCTGGCGCAGCACGGTGGCGGTCTGCTTCTGCAGCTTCAGCTTGTCGATCACCGGCTTCAGGCTGTCGGACTGCTCGTAGACGGTGTTCGTGAAGGTCTCGGCCGCCTCGGCATAGCGCTTCTGCGCCAGCGAGCGGCGGACCTCCTGCTCGACCTCGGCCCGCACCGACTCGAAGGACTTCTTCTGCCCGCCGCGCAGGCCCGTCAGCGTGATGACGTGGTAGCCGAAGTCGGTCTCGATGACGTTGCTGATCTCGCCCGGCTTCATCGCGTAGACCGCGTCCTCGAAGGGCTTGGCCATCATGCCGCGGCCGAAGAAGTCCAGGTCGCCGCCGCGCGAGGCGGAGCCCGGGTCCTGCGAGTTCTTGCGCGCCACCTCGGCGAACGAGTTCGGCGAACGGCGCACCTCGGCCAGCAGCTGCTCGGCGCGCGCCTTGGCGGCCTTCTTCTCGTCGGCCGGCGCCGACGGATCGACCCGCACCAGGATGTGGCTCGCGCGGCGCTCCTCGGCCTGCGTGTAGCGGCTCGCGTTCTCCTCGTAGTAGCGGCGCAGGTCTTCCTCGGGCACCGCAACGTCACGGGCCAGCGTGGCCAGGTCGAGCACGACGTACTCGATCTGCGCCTGCTCGGGCGCGCGGAACTCGGCCGAGTGCGCCTCGTAATAGGCCTGCAGGTCGGCGTCCGCAGGCGTTGCCTGGGCACGGAAGGCGTTGGCGTCGAAACGCTGGATCTGCACCGCGCGGCGCTGCAGCAGCGCGTCCAGCGAGGTGGCGCCGACGGCCGGCGGCGTGAACGAGGACTGGGCGACCGCGCCCAGCACCTGCTGCATGCCGAACTCCTGGCGCAGCTGCTGCTCGAAGGCCTCGACGCTCATGCCCTGCGCGGCCAGGATGTCGCGGTTGACGCTGCCGTCGGGGTTGCGCAGGCCGGCGAACTGAGGGTCGCTGACGAACAGGCGCTGCAGGCGCGCGTCGTCGGGCACGAGGTGGTACTGGCGTGCGGTGGCGATCAGCACGCGGTCGCGCACCAGGCCGTCCAGCGTCTCGCGCTTCATCTCGGGCGTCTCGAGCAGCCTGACGTCGACATCCGGGCGCTGGCGGCGCATCCGCTCGACGTTGTCCTGATGCGCGGCGTCCCATTCGGCGCGCGAGATCGACTGCCCGTCGACCTTGGCCACCGTCACCGCCCCGCCCTCGGAGAAGCCGGTGTAGCCCTGGATCCCGAAGAAGACGAACGACGGGAAGATCAGCAGCACCATGATGCCCAGCACCAGGCGCGAGTGGTTGCGGACGAAATCGAACATCGTTGTTTGGGATGGGAGGGCCGTGACGGCGAAAGACGGGGCCCTGAAGCGAAAGAAGGCGAACCGCGGTTCGCCTTCCGGGTGGGCGGTCGGCGCGGCATTCTATGCCGCGCCGCTGCCTGTGCTTGGTGGGTGCTGACGGGTTCGAACCGCCGACCTACGCCTTGTAAGGGCGCCGCTCTACCGACTGAGCTAAGCACCCGGCTGGATTCAGCCGAGCAGGTCCTTCAGGGCCTTGCCCGGACGGAACTTCGGAACCTTGGCGGCCTTGACCTCGATGGCCTCGCCGGTGCGCGGGTTGCGGCCGGTGCGCGCGGCGCGCTCGGAGACCTCGAAGGTGCCGAAGCCGGCGATCGCGACGCTGTCGCCGTTCTTCAGCGCGGTCTGCACGCCTTCGAGCGCGGCTTCGAGAGCGCGCGTGGCCGAGGCCTTGGACAGGTCCGCCTGCTGGGCGATGTGGGCGATCAGGTCCGTCTTGTTCACGTCGTTTTCCTCGTGTGTTTCGTTCGGGTCGCCGGCCCGGCCTCGTGGGACGGGCGGGCAGCAAGGCCGCGGATTATGGTTCAGGCGCGCGGGGCGCCGTCCAAGCGCCGACGCGCGGCGCGGTCTTCAGCGCACCTTGGCACGGATCTCGGGGATCGCGCGCTGCAGGTAGTAGACCATCGACCAGACCGTCAGCACCGCGGCGATCCACATCAGCCAGGTCCCCCAGACGCGCGTGTCCAGGCCGAAGACGCGGCCGTCGTAGAGCAGGAACGGGATGGCCACCATCTGCGCCGTGGTCTTGAGCTTGCCCAGCATGTGCACGGCCACGCTGCGCGACGCGCCGATCTGCGCCATCCACTCGCGCAGCGCCGAGATCGCGATCTCGCGGCCGATGATGATCAGCGCGACGAAGACGTCGGCACGGCCCAGGTGCACCAGGATCAGCAGCGAGGCGCAGACCAGGAACTTGTCGGCCACCGGGTCGAGGAAGGCGCCGAAGGCCGAGGTCTGGTTGAGCTTGCGCGCCAGGAAGCCGTCGAGCCAGTCGGTGGCGGCGAAGAACACGAACATCACGGTGGCCGCGAGGTTGCGCGTGCCCCATTCGAGCGGCAGGTAATACACGCCGATGATCAGCGGGATCGCGGCGATGCGCGCCCAGGTCAGCAGCGTGGGGACCGTGAAGAACATCGGGCGATCGTACCGGAGGCGGCGAAGGCGGGTTCGAGGGCGGATCAGTCGTCCAGCGTGCGGGGCTTGAAACGCCGCTCGTCGTCGAACAGGAAGACCTCGGTGAAGGTCCAGGGCCGGGGCAGTTGCGAGACGTCGCCGAAGGGCGCGGCGCGGCGCACCGCGTCGATCGCCAGCTGCGTCGTGTCCTTGGCCTGCGAAGGCACGCGGCGCACGCGGATCTCGCGCACGCGGCCGTCCCGTTCGAGTTCGATGTCGAGCACCGGGATGGCGAGCAGCGGCTCGGGCACCGGGCCCAGGTAGCTGCGCTCCGGGTTCGCCGCGACCAGGCGTTCGGCCGCGCGGCGCTGGTACTCCTCCCAGCTGCGCGCTGCCGGCAGCGGCATCTTGCCGGCGGGTTTCGCCGCGCTGGGCGGCACCGGCTGCAGCGTCGGCGACGGCTTGGACGCACAGCCGGCCAGCACCGCGGCGAGGGTTGCGGCCAGCCAGCCGCGGGATTCAGTGAAGCGCACGGTAGATCTCCTCCGCGAGGTCGTGCGAGATGCCGTCGACCGAGGCCAGGTCCTCGACGCTGGCCGCGGCCACGCCGCGCACGCCCCCGAAACGTTGCAACAGGCGCGAGCGCTTGCGCGGCCCGACGCCGGGAATGTCCTCGAGCTTGCTGCCGCCGGTGCGCACGCTGGCGCGGCGGGCCCGCATGCCGGTGATCGCGAAGCGGTGGGCCTCGTCGCGGATCTGCGCCACGAGCATCAGCGCCGCCGAGTCGTGGCCCAGGTACACCTTCTCGCGCCCGTCGGCGAAGACGAGTTCCTCCAGGCCGACCTTGCGGCCTTCGCCCTTCTCGACGCCGACGATGATGGCCAGCGGCAGGCCGAGCTCGGTGAAGACCTCGCGCGCCATCGAGACCTGGCCGCGGCCGCCGTCGACCAGCACCAGGTCGGGCAGGCGCGCCGCACCCTTCTTCGCCGGCGCGGCGGCCTCTTCGGCGGCGCCGTCCTGGGCGTCCTGGCGGCGCGCCTCGGCCAGCCGGGAATAGCGCCGCGTCAGCACCTGGCGCATCGCCGCGTAGTCGTCGCCGCCGGTCACGCCCTCGATGTTGAAGCGCCGGTACTGCGCGCTCTGCATCGCGTGCGCCTCGTAGACCACGCAGGAGGCCTGCGTCGCCTCGCCGGCGGTGTGGCTGATGTCGAAACACTCGATGCGCAGTGCATCGGGCTCGACGTCGATCTCCAGCGCCTCGACCAGGGCCCGCGTGCGTTCGCGCTGCGAGCCCTCCTCGGCCAGCAGCCGCGCCAGGGCGAGTTCGGCGCCCTTCTCGGCGAGTTCCAGCCAGATGCGCTTCTGCTCGCGCGGCTGCTGCGTGGCGCGCACGCGCACGCCGGCGGCCTCGGCCAGCGTCTCGATCAGTTCCGGGTCCACCGGATGGCTGGTGACGAGCTGCGGCGGCACCGCCTGGCCGAGGTAGTGCTGGGCGATGAAGGCCTCGAGCACCGCGGTCTCGGGGCTGGGCGCGCCGGCACGTTCGTCGGCTTCGGCAGCGCTGAGCGCAGCGCCGTCGTCGACGTGGGTCGGGAAGTAGGCGCGGTCGCCGAGGTGGCGGCTGCCGCGCACCATCGCCAGGTTGACGCAGGCGCGGCCGCCGGCCACGCGCACGGCGAGGATGTCGACGTCCTTGTCGCCGGCCGACAGGCTGCTGGCCTCCATCGCCTGCTGGTGCAGCACGCGCGACAGCGAGCCGATGCGGTCGCGCACGGCGGCCGCCTTCTCGTACTCGTAGGCCTCGGCATGACTCATCATCTGCGCCTGCAGGTCGGCGACGACCTCCTGCTGCTCGCCAAGCAGGAAACGTTCGGCGTCGTGCACGTCGCGCGCGTAGTCCTGCGGCGACACCAGCCCGACGCAGGGGCCCGAGCAGCGCTGGATCTGGTAGAGCAGGCAGGGCCGCGAGCGGTTGGCGTAGACCGTGTCCTCGCAGGTGCGCAGGCGAAAGACCTTCTGGATCAGCTGGATCGTCTCCTTGACGGCCCAGGCGTTCGGGTAGGGCCCGAAGTAGCGGTGCTTGCGGTCGACGGCGCCGCGGAAGTAGGCGACCCGCGCGCAACTGGAAGCCGACAGGGCCCCGGCCCCGTCGGCGGGGCGCGTCCCGGTGATCTTCAGGTACGGGTAGCTCTTGTCGTCCCGGAACAGGATGTTGAACTTCGGGTTCAACGTCTTGATCAGGTTGTTCTCGAGCAGCAGCGCCTCGGCCTCGGTGCGCACGACCGTCGTCTCCAGCCGCGCGATGCGCGCGACCATCGCGCCGATGCGCGTGCCGCCGTGGTCCTTGTGGAAGTAGCTGGAGACGCGCTTCTTCAGGTTGCGCGCCTTGCCGACGTAGAGCACGCCGCCGGCTGCGTCGAAATAGCGGTAGACGCCGGGCAGGCCGGGCAGCGCGGCGACTTCGGCCAGCAGGCGCTCGCGGGGCGCGTCGGGCGCAGCGGCCGACGCGGCGTGAGGGACGGCGGGGGACTCGGGCTCGGGGATCACGGGCCCTATTGTCGCGGCTGCCGATAATCCGCCCGATGCGAGCCTGGACCTGGGACCTGTTCTGCCGCGTCATCGACAACTGGGGCGACGTCGGCGTCTGCTGGCGCCTGGCGCGCGATCTGGCGGCACGCGGCGCACGCGTGCGGCTGTGGATCGACGACGCCAGCGCGCTGGCCTGGATGGCGCCCGACGGCGCCGAGGGCGTCGAGGTCGGCGCCTTCGACGCCGCGGGCGAGCCCGGCGACGTCGTCGTCGAAGCCTTCGCCTGCGACCCGCCGCCGGCCTTCGTCGAACGCATGGCGGCGCGCACGCCGGCGCCGGTGTGGATCAACCTCGAGTACCTGAGCGCCGAACCCTGGGTCGAACGTGTGCACGGGCTGCGCTCGCCGCACCGTTCGGGGCTCGGCAAGTGGTTCTTCCACCCCGGCTTCAGCACCGCCACCGGCGGGCTGCTGCGCGAGCCCGGGCTGCTGGCCGAACACGCCGCGTTCGACGGCGACGCCTGGCTCGCGGCCTTGGGCCTGGCGCGGCGCGACGGCGAACGGGTCGTCACGCTGTTCTGCTACGACAACCCGGCGGTGCCGGCGCTGCTGGAGGCGCTGGCCGCCGAGCCGACGCTGCTGCTGCTGACACCCGGCCACGCGCAGCGCCTGGTGACGGCCACGCCGCCGGGCGTGCGCAGCGCCGCGCTGCCGCATCTGCCGCAGCCCGAGTTCGACCACCTGCTGCGCGCCTCGGACCTCAACTTCGTGCGCGGCGAGGACTCGCTGGTACGTGCCGTCTGGGCCGGGCGGCCCTTCGTCTGGCACATCTATCCGCAGCACGACGGCGTGCACGCCGACAAGCTGGACGCCTTGCTGGCGCGCCTGCCGCCGGTGCCCGGGCTGGCCGCGTTCTGGCGCGGCTGGAACGGTCTGGCGCCCTGGGCGCCGCTGCCCGAAGCCGGCCGTTGGCGCGCCGCGATGGCCGCATTTCGCGACGGACAAGCGTCGCGACTTGATCTGACCGGCGCTCTGTGGCAGTTCGCACAAGGCAAGACCGGCCCCGAATGCTAGAATCAAGGGCTTTGCGCAAACGGGCCCGTCGGGCTCGCCCAGTTCTACACCGGTGATGGAGCGGCTGCCCGGCAGCGCTCGCCGGGGATCAACCAGCTGCGGGGGCACGCCCCGCTCGACGCCATGAAACTCGCTCAGGAAATCCGCGCCGGCAACGTCATCATGCAGGGCAAGGACCCGATGGTCGTGCTGAAGACCGAATACAGCCGCGGTGGCCGCGGTGCCGCCACGGTCCGCATGAAGATGAAGAACCTGCTCAACGGCGGCGGGGCCGAAGTCGTCTTCAAGGCCGACGACAAGATGGACCAGATCATCCTGGACAAGAAGGAGTGCACGTACACGTACTTCGCCGATCCGATGTACGTGTTCATGGACCCGGACTACAACCAGTTCGAGGTCGAGGCCGAGAACATGGGTGACGCCATCAGCTATCTCGAGGACAACATGCCGGTGGAAGTCGTCTTCTACGACGGCAAGGCGATCTCGGTCGAACTGCCGACCACCGTCGTGCGCGAGATCAGCACCGAGCCGGCCGTCAAGGGCGACACCTCGGGCAAGGTCATGAAGCCGGCCAAGATCGTCGGCACGGGCTTCGAGATCGCGGTGCCGCTGTTCGTCGAGAACGGCGACAAGGTCGAGATCGACACCCGCACCCACGAGTACCGCAAGCGCGTCTGACGCGTCTGCGCTGCTGAACCGAGGGCACCGCGAGGTGCCCTTTGTCGTTGCTGGGGCATCATCGACGCATGGCCTTCGACTTCGACGCGGCGGTCTCGGCGCCGTTTCGCATGCAGCCCGGGCTGCGCCGCCTGGCGCCCGGCGCCCGGCATCTGACGCCGCTGGCCGCCGGCTCGCGCCACCAGTGCGAGAAGCTGGCCGTTCTTTCGGGCTTCGCCAGTGACGCGCTGCTGCGGCGCCCGGGTTTCGACGCCGGCCCGGCACTGGACGCGCTGTGTGTCCATGCCGCCGCCGAACACCCCGAAGCCTTCGCCTGGGACGGCCAACTTGCCACGGCGCGGCGATTCGGCGTCGCGGTGCACGGCGAGCACGTCGAACGCGTCGACGACGGACGTGTCGGCCCCGGCGAAGCGATCGAACACTGCCTGAAGCTGCTGCCGCCGCCGTGGCGCCGCGCCGGGCTGCTGTCGCTGGCTTTCGCCGAGGACTTCGCGATCGTCGACGGCGACGACGCCAGCCTGCCCTGGCTGGCCGTCGCCCTGCCCTCGCACTGGGCGCCCGAGGAGAAGATCGGCCGCGGCTTCGCCGCCGTGCACGCGCCGGTGGCCGACAACCGCCTCATCGTCCAGGCCGCCGAAGGCCTGACGCGGCTCGTCACCGACGGCGGCGCGCGCGAACGTTTCGTCTGGAACGTCACGCCGCACCCGCGGCTGAACGCCCATCCGCGCCGCGTCGCGCCCGACGCCTGGCGCCACACGCCGGTCGAACGCGCCGGGTGGCGCACCGAGCGCCAGACCTTCCTGCCGGTGCCGGGCCGGTGCCAGGCGGTGTTCACGATCGAGGTCCAGCTGCAGCCGCTGGCCGAGGCGCTGGCCGAACCCGGCCGTGCCGCGCGGCTGCACGCGGCGATCGCCTCGATGAGCCCGGCGGTGCTGGCCTACCGCGGCCTGGCCGGCGTGCGCGAGCCCTTGCTGGCCTGGCTGTCCCGACACGCATGAAGACCGAACCCGTCGTCCCGGCACGCATCGAGTTCGACGCCGACGGCCGGCCGCATGCGCCGGACTTCGGCGACGTCTACCACGCCCAGGTCGGCGCCTTCGAGCAGGCGCAGCACGTCTTCCTGGCCGGCAACGGCCTGCCCGGGCGCTGGGCCGGGCAGCGGCGTTTCGTCATCGCCGAGACCGGCTTCGGCCTGGGCAACAACTTCCTCGCCACCTGGGCCGCCTGGCGCGACGACCCGGCGCGCTGCACGCAGCTGGTCTTCGCCAGCGTCGAGCGCCACCCGCCGGCACGCGCCGACCTGGCGCGTGCGCTGCGCGGCTCGCCGCGGCCGGAACTCGCCGCCGAACTGCGCGCCGCCTGGCCGCCGTGCACCCCCGGCCTGCACGTCATCGACTTCGACGCCGGCCGCGTGCGCCTGCTGCTGGGCTACGGCGACGCCGCCGCGCTGCTGCCCGAGCTGCGCCTCGTGGCCGACGCGATCTACCTCGACGGTTTTGCGCCCGGCCGCAACGCCGCGATGTGGTCGCAGACGGTGTTCCAGGCGCTGGCGCGCCTGTCGGCGCCGGGCACGACGGCGGCGACCTGGAGCGTCGCCCGTGCGGTGCGCGACGGGCTGACGGCGGCCGGCTTCGAGCTCGAACGCCGCGCCGGCATCGGCGGCAAACGCGAGATCAGCGTCGCCCGCTACGCGCCGCGTTACCTGCCGCCGCCGCCACCGCGCGACGCCGCGGCGCTGCCGTTGGCGCGCGACGCGGTCGTCATCGGTGCCGGGCTGGCCGGCGCCGCGGTCGCTCAGGCCCTGGCCACCGAAGGGCTGGCGGTGACGGTCTTCGAACGCCAGGCCGCGCCCGGCGCCGAGACCTCGGGCAACCCGGCCGGCATCTTCCACGGCACCGTGCACGCCGACGACGGCCCGCACGCGCGGCTGCTGCGCGCCGGGGCCTTGCTGGCGGCACGAACTTACGCACCGCTGTTCGACGCCGGTCTCGTGCCCGGCTCGACACGCGGCCTGCTACGCCTGGACGCCGGCCCGGTGGAGGCGATGCACGCGCTCGCCGCGCGCGCCGGGCTGCCGGCCGACTGGGTGCGGGTGCTGGAGACCGACACCGCGTCGGCACTCGCCGGCCTGACGCTGCCGTCGCCCGCCTGGTTCTATCCGGGCGCCGGCTGGTGTTCGCCGGCCGCGCTGGCGGCGCACTGGATCGCGACGCCGGGCGTGGCTTTCGTCGGCGGCACCGAGGTGGCACGGCTGGAACGCGCCGGCGAGCGCTGGCGCCTGCTCGACGCGGCCGGCCGCCCGCTGGCCGACACCGCGATCGTCGTGCTGGCCAACGCCAGCGACGCGCTGCGCCTGGCCGCATCCTGGATGCCCGAGGCCTGCGCCTGGCCGCTGCAGCGGGTGCGTGGCCAGGTCAGCGCCTGGACGGGCCCGCGTTCGCCGCTGGTGCTGCCGGTGGCCGGCGGCGGCTACGCACTGCCCGGGCCCGACGGCGGCGTCGTGTTCGGCGCCAGCAGCCAGGCCGGCGACGAAGACCCGGCGCGGCGCGAGGCCGACCACGCCGAGAACCTCGCCAAGCTGAAGCGCATGACCGGGCTGCAGCCACCGCCCGACGCACGAGCCTGGCCCGGGCGGGTCGGCTGGCGCCTGCTGGCGGAGGACAAGATGCCGATCATCGGCGCGCTGCCGGCCGCAGTGCCGGCGCACCGCGCCGAGCAGCCGCGGCGCTGGCCGCGGCACGAGGGGCTGTTCGCCTGCACCGCGCTCGGCAGCCGCGGGCTCACGCTGGCGCCGCTGGCCGGCCGGCTGGTGGCGGCGATGGCCACCGGAGCGCCGTCGCCGCTGGAGCAGGATCTGGTGGACGCCGTCGATCCGGCGCGCTTCGCGGCCCGCGCCGCCAGGCGCCGGGGCGGCTGATCAGCCTTCGCGCGGGGTGTTGCCGGCCGGCGGTGGATTCTCGGCCGCGCCTTCGCCGGCCTGGGCCTGGCCCTCCGGCGCATCGTCGTGCTGCGAGGGACTGGCCTTGCGCGAGGCCTTGTCCTCCTTCTTGCGCTTCTTCGCGAGTTCTCGCTGGCGCTTTTCGAAGGCGTAATTCGGTTTGGCCACGGGCGGTCCTTTGATCAGGGGGCGCCATTATGGAGCCGCGCACCGGGCGCGGGGACTGCAATGGCGCGGGTTTGAGAAGGGCCAAGCTCGGCGCCCGGCCACTCCCGGGAAGAGGCGTCAGAAACGCAGCGTGCGCACGCCGCCGGCGGTGCCCAGCAGGCACAGGCCGGCCTTGTGGCGCGCGAAGATGCCCACCGTCACGACGCCCGGCCACTGGTTGATCTCGGTCTCCAGCGCCAGCGGGTCGGCAATCCGCAGGCCACGCACGTCGAGGATCGGGTGGCCGTTGTCGGTCGTCACGCCCAGGCGCAGCGTCGCGGTGGCGCCCATGGCCTCGAAGCGGCGCGCGATCTGCGGCGCGGCCATCGTGATCACCTCGACCGGCAGCGGGAAGCGCCCCAGCGTGTCGACCAGCTTGCTCTCGTCGGCGATGCAGACGAAACGTTCGGCCAGGTCGGCGACGATCTTCTCGCGCGTCAGCGCCGCGCCGCCGCCCTTGATCATGTAGCCGTGGTGGTCGATTTCGTCGGCGCCGTCGACGTAGACCGGCAGCGGCTTGTCCAGCGCCGCCGCGTCGACCACCGGGATGCCGTGGCGGCGCAGCCGGTCGGTGCTCTGCACCGAACTCGACACCGCGCCGGCGATGCGGTCCTTGATCTTCGCCAGCGCGTCGATGAAGTGGTTGACCGTCGATCCCGTGCCCACGCCGACCAGCGCGCCCGGGACGACATGCTCGATCGCCGCTTGGGCGACCAGGGCCTTGAGTTCGTCCTGTGTCATGGGCACCGATTATCCGCGCCGGCCGGGCGCGACACCGTTTGCGACAATCGCCGCCCATGTCCCTGCTGCCCTACGGCCTGGCCCGCCGCTTCCTCTTCGGCCTCGACCCCGAAGCCGCCCACGACCTGACGATCTCCAGCCTGGCCCGGCTGCAGGACACGCCGCTGCGCTGCGCCTGGAGCGAGACGCGTGTCGACGACCCGGTCACCGTCGCCGGCCTGCGTTTCCCCAACCGCATCGGCCTGGCCGCCGGGCTGGACAAGAACGGCCGCTGCATCGACGCGCTGGGCGCGATGGGCTTCGGCTTCATCGAGGTCGGCACCGTCACGCCCAGGCCGCAGCCGGGCAACCCGAAGCCGCGCATGTTCCGCCTGCCCGAGGCCGAGGCGCTGATCAACCGCATGGGCTTCAACAACGACGGCCTGGCGGCTTTCGTCGCCAACGTGCAGCGCGCCAAGTCCTTCCGCGCCGCCGGCGGCATCCTGGGCCTGAACATCGGCAAGAACGCCGCGACGCCGATCGAGCGCGCCGTCGACGACTACCTGATCGGCCTGGACGGCGTGGCGCCGCACGCCGACTACGTGGCCGTCAACATCTCCAGCCCGAACACCAAGAACCTGCGCGCGCTGCAGAGCGACGAGGCGCTGGACGCGCTGCTGGGCGCACTCGCCGCGCGCCGCGACGAACTCGCCAGGACGCTGGGCCGGCGCGTGCCGATGTTCGTGAAGATCGCGCCCGACCTCGACGAGGCCCAGGTCGACGTCGTCGCCGCGACGCTGCGACGGCACGGGCTGGACGGCGTCATCGCCACCAACACGACGATCTCGCGCGAGGCCGTGCAGGGCCTGCGCCACGCCGAAGAAACCGGCGGCCTGTCGGGCCGGCCGGTGGCCGAAGCCAGCAACCGCGTCATCCGCCGCCTGCGCGCGGCGCTGGGCGCGGGTTTCCCGATCATCGGTGTCGGCGGCGTGATGAACGCCGAGGACGCACGCGCCAAGCTCGACGCCGGCGCCGACCTGGTGCAGATCTACACCGGGCTGATCTACCGCGGCTCCGCGCTGGTCGGCGAAGCCGCACGCGCGCTGGCGCGGCGCTGATTCAGAACACGTCGAGCAGCGGCAGCCGGGCGCGCCCGGCCAGCGCCTCGGCCAACCCCCAGGCGACGCCCAGGTCGCCGGTCCACAAGGACGGCCGGCCGCGGCCGTGCTGCTCGCGTGCCGCTTCCACCTGCGCCGCGGCGTGCGCCAGCATCGCCAGGCCACGCTCGCGCCAGCGATCGTCGCCGCTGCGTTCGGCCAGGCGCAGCAGCGCGAGCGCGTTGCCGGCCGTGCCATGGCACAGGCTCGGGCCCTTGCTCAGCGGGCCGGCGAGCCAGACCGCTTCGCCGGCGGCGAGCAGCAGCTCGTCCCACTCGGGCGTGCGCGGCGCCTCGGCCAGCCGGGCCAGGATGCCGGGCGAACCGTGGCAGTCCTGCAGCAGCGGCAGCCGGCCGGCGACACGCGCGGCGTCGATCATCGGGTGCCAGTTCCAGGCGCCGGCCTGCGCGCCTTCGCCACGCAGCGCGGTCGCGGCCAGCGTCGTGTACGCACCATCCAGCAGCGACGCGACCGCGGTCTCGGGCACCAGACGGCGCGCACGCAGCGCCAGGTAGACGTTGCCGGCCAGCCCGTGGCCGGCGCCCAGCCAGCGCACGCGGCGGCCGTAGAGATCCTGTTCCCAGACCGGCGTACCGGTCTCGGGGTCGGCGATGCGGGTCGCCAGCAGCCGGGCGACGGCGGCTTCGGCCAGCGAGCGCCAGCGTGCGCCGCCGTCCTGCTCGGCCAGGTGCACCGCGGCCAGCGCGCTGCCCGGGAAGCTCCACAGCGACTCCAGCGACGGGTGGTCGAGCTGCGCCGTCAGCAGCGCCTCCAGCCGGTCCAGCGTCGCGGCGTCTTTGCGCACCTGCCAGGCCAGCAGTTCCAGCCCGGTGTCGCCGAGCCAGAACGAGCCGCGTTCGTCGGGCTTGCGCGCCGCGGCGTTGCGTTCGACGAGGCCGTCGAGCAGGCGGTCTTCCAGAGCCCGGCGCTTCGGCGAGTCGGCGATGGCGCCGTCCTGCACCAGCCGGCGCAGCGTCCACAGCACGCCGGCGGCACCGTGGTAGAGCGCGTGGCGGTGGTCGTCGGGCGACTCCGGGTCGTCCAGCGGGTGGGCGGGCCAGCCGAGCGCGTCGGCTTCGTCCAGCGCCGAGGAGACGATGCGCGCCAGCGACTGGCGCGCGGCAGCCTCCGACCAGGCCGCCGCCAGCGGCTCGTGGCGCGAAGGGTCGAGGATGGCGACGCTCACGCTGCCGCCGGCGCAGTGACGCGGCGCTTGGCGACGGCCAGCGCCGCCACCGAAACCGCGGTGCCGACCACCAGCGCGACGACGAAGGCGCCCAGGTGCGTCACCGCGTTCGGGATCGGCAGCACGAAGACGCCGCCGTGCGGCACCTTGAGCTGCACGCCCATCGCCAGGCAGATCGCGCCGGCGACCGCCGAGCCGGCGATCAGCGAAGGGATCACACGCAGCGGGTCGCGCGCCGCGAACGGGATCGCGCCTTCGGTGACGAAAGCCAGCCCGAGCACGAAGGCGGCGTTGCCGGCCTCGCGCTCCTCGGCGGTGAAACGCGAAGGCAGCAGCTTGCAGGCCACGGCCAGCGCCAGCGGCGGCGTCATGCCGGCGCACATCACCGCGGCCATCGGCTCGGTGACGTTGGCCGCGATCAGCGTCGTGCCGAAGACGTAGGCCGCCTTGTTGATCGGCCCGCCCATGTCCACCGCCATCATGCCGCCCAGGATCAGCCCGAGCACCACGGCCGACGCGCCCTGCATGCCTTGCAGCCAGGTGGTCAGCGCCGCCAGCAGCGTCGCCGCCGGGGCGCCGACGACGTAGTACATCAGGAGCCCGGTCGCCGCCGTGCCCAGCAGCGGCAGGATCAGCACGGGCTTGAGCCCCTCCAGCGTGCGCGGCAGCTTGATCGCCTTGTTCAGCCACAGCACGCCGTAGCCGGCGATGAAGCCGGCGACGATGCCACCGAGGAAACCGGCGCCGATCGCCCCGGCGATGACGCCGCCGGTCATGCCCGGCGCGATGCCCGGCCGGTCGGCGATCGAGTAGGCGATGTAGCCGGCCAGCGCCGGCACCATCAGCGTGAACGCACCCTTGGCGCCGATCTGGAACAGCGTCCAGCCCAGCGTGCCCTGGTGCGCGTCGTCGTAGACGTAGATGCCGCCGAGCGCGAAGGCGATCGCGATCAGCAGCCCGCCGGCGACGACGAAGGGCAGCATGAAGGACACGCCGGTCATCAGGTGCTTGTAGACGCCGGTGCGCGCGGCCGGGGCGGCGGCCGACGCCGACGCCTCCGGCGCGGCCTCGCCGCCGTGCACACGCGCCTCGGCCAGCGCGCGCTTGATCAGCCCGGCGCCGTCGCCGATCGCCGGTTTGGTCGGCGACTGGAACAGGCGCTTGCCGGCGAATCGCGAGAGCTCGACCTGGCGGTCGGCGGCGATCAGCACCAGGTCGGCTGCGGCAATCTCGGCCGGCGTCAGCGCGTCCTGCGAGCCGACCGAGCCCTGGGTCTCGACGCGGATCTGGTGACCCAGCGCCTTGGCGCCTTCCTGCAGCCCTTCGGCGGCCATGAAGGTGTGCGCGATGCCGGTCGGGCAGGACGTGACGGCGACGATCTTCAGCGGCGCTGCAGAAGACGACGAAGCCGGTGCCGCGGGCGCCGGCGCGGCGGGCCGCGGCGCGCTGGCCGCACCGGCCGGCGTCGCCGCCGCGGCCCCGGCCAGCACCAGCACCGCACGCGCGTCGTGCAGCACCTCGGCCAGCGTCGCGGTGTACGGCGACAGGCCGTCGAAACGCGCGTCGGGCCGCAGGTCGCCGACCAGCAGCAAGGCATGCGCCTCGCGCAGCGCGGCGGCGTCCAGGGGGTCGATCACACCGTCCTCGGTGTGCAGCTCGACGGCGATCGTGCGCCCGGCTTCGCGCGCCGCGCGCCGCAAGGCCTCGCGCACGAGGTAGGCGTGGGTGCCGCGGTCCCCGGCACCGACGACGGCAACGATGTGGCTCATGTTCTGCTCCCGGGGGCCGCGGCCCAGACGTCCAGCGGCTGCGGCCGCACCGCGGCGGCCAGGGCTTCCAGTTCGGCGGCCGGCGGCAAATGCGCGCCTTCGCGGCCCAGCTTGCCGGCGGCAAAAGCCGTCGCGCGGCGCGCCAGCGCCTCCAGCGCCAGGCCGTCGGCCAGCGCCGAGGCGATGCCGGCGACCATCGCGTCGCCGGCGCCCACCGTGCTGCCGGTGGCCAGCCGCGGCGGCGCCGCCTGCAGCGCGCCCTCGGCGCTGACGAAGGCCGCGCCTTCGGTGCCCAGCGAGACGACGACCAGCGCGATGCCGCGCGCGACCAGCGCGCGCGCCGCGTCGACCAGCGCCGTGCGTTCGTCGAAGCGCCGCCCGGCCCAGGCTTCGAGCTCGGCGCGGTTGGGCTTGACGGCGTAGGGCAGCGCGCCGGGCGGCAAGGCGAGCACGGCGTCCAGCGCCGCGCCGCTGAGGTCGGCGACGACGCGCGCGCCGCGCCCGGCCAGCGCCGCGGCCAGGCGCGCGCTGGTGTCGGCCGCCAGGCCAGCCGGCTGGCTGCCGGAGATCACGACCAGCTCGCCAGCGCCGACCTGGGCCAGCCCGGCGAACACCACCTCGGCATCGGCCTCGCCAGCCGTGAACCCCGGCAGGTTGACGTCGGTGGTGCGGCCGCCGGTCTCCAGCAGCTTGACGTTGGTGCGCGTCGCGCCGGCCACACGCTGCAGCCGGTCGGCGATGCCTTTGGCGGCGAAGAGCTGCTCGAAGATCGCCGCGTTGTCGCGGCCCAGCAGCCCGTGCAGCTCGACCGCCTGGCCCGCGTCGGCCAGGCAGGAGGCGACGTTGACGCCCTTGCCGCCGGCGTCGTGGCGCACGGCGAGCGCGCGCACGACCTCGCCCGGCACCAGGCGCTCCAGCGTCACCGTCTGGTCGATCGCCGGGTTGAAGCTGACGCAGCGGATCGTCATGCGCCCTCCCCGCCGTCGGCCAGCGCGCGCACCGCGGCAGCGTCGGGCGCGGCCAGCGCCTGGCGCGCCAGCGCCTGCAGCGCCGGCAGCTCGGCGGCACGCAGCCGCTCCTTGACCGCCGGGATGTCGCGCGGCGTCATCGACAGCTCGTCGACGCCCAGGCCGGCGAGCAGCGCGGCGCCGTGCGGGTCGCCCGCCAGGCCGCCGCAGACGCCGACCCAGCGGCCGTGCAGGTGCGCGCCCTGCACCGTCAGCCCGATCAGCCGCAGCACCGCCGGGTGCAGGCTGTCGGCCTCGGGTGCCAGCACCGGGTTCTGGCGGTCGATGGCCAGCGTGTACTGCGTCAGGTCGTTGGTGCCGATGGAGAAGAAGTCGGCGTGCTGCGCCAGGTCGGCGGCCAGCAGCGCCGCCGAGGGCACCTCGATCATGATGCCCAGCGGCAGCTTGGGCGCCTGCAGCTCCTCGCGGATGCGCTCGCAGGTCTCGCGCAGCGCCAGCAGCTCGGCGGCCGAGGTGATCATCGGGAACATCACCGAGATCGGCGCGCCGTCGCGGCCGGCGCGGTACAGCGCGCGGATCTGCGGCACCAGCAGCTCGGGCCGGCGCAGCAGCAGGCGCGCGCCGCGCACGCCGAGGAAGGGGTTCTCCTCGCGCGGCAGCTCCAGGTGCGCGACCTGCTTGTCGCCGCCGATGTCCAGCGCGCGGATGACCAGCGGCCGACCCTGCAGCGCGTCGGCCATCGCCTTGTAGGCCTGGTACTGGTCTTCCTCGGACGGCGTCTCGCCGCGTTCGAGGAACAGGAACTCGGTGCGCATCAGGCCCACGCCTTCGGCGCCCTGGGCGATCGCGAACGCGGCCTGGTCGGCGAGGTTGATGTTGGCGCCGATCGAGACCGTGTGGCCGTCGCGCGTGCGTGCCGGCAGCGCACGCGCCTCGGCGGCCTGGGCGCGGCGCGCCTCCTCGGCGGCGATCCAGGCACGCGCCGAGGCCAGATCGGCGTCCGACGGCGCCAGGAACAGCCGGCCGCCGCTGCCGTCGACGATGGCCGGCGCGCCGGCTTCCAGCGCTGCCAGCGCGGCCCCGGCGCCGACCACCGCCGGCAGCCCCAGCGTGCGCGCCAGGATCGCGGTGTGCGAGGTCGGCCCGCCCTGGGCGGTGACGAGGCCGACGACACGTTCGGCGTCCAGCCCGGCGGTGTCGCTGGGCGTCAGGTCCTCGGCGACGAGGATGCTGCCGGCCGGCACCTCGGCGGCGGCCGGGCGCGCCAGCGCCGGGTCGATCTGCGCCAGCACGCGGTGGCCGACGTCGCGCAGGTCGGTGGCGCGGCCGGCGAGCACGGCGTTGCCCAGCGAGGCCAGGCGGCCGGCGGTCTCCTCGACGGCCGCGTGCCAGGCCCAGGCGACGCCGTGGCCTTCGACCAGGTGCTGCGAAGCCAGCGTGATCAGCGCCGGGTCGTTCAGCAGTTCGGCCTGGGCGCGGAAGATCGCCGCGTCGGCGGCGCCCAGGCGGCGGCTGGTGTCGTCGGCGACGGCACGCAGCTCGTCGCGGGCGCGGGCGAGCGCGCCGTGCAGTCGGTCGGCGGCCTCGACCAGGTCGACCGGCTCGTCGGGCACGACCATCGGCCCGGCGTGCAGCCGGTGCAGCCTGCCGATCGCCAGCCCCGGCGATGCGCCGACGCCGGTGACGGCCTCGGGCGTGCCCGGCGGCTGCCAGGCGCCGGCGGCGGCGCGGCGCTTGCGCTCGGCCTTCTCGGCGTCGGCCTTCTCGCGGGTGCTCAGGCCCGCGAGCACGATGCGCAGCGTGGCCAGCGCGTCGGCGGCGTCGGGGCCGTCGGCCGAGACGGTGACGGTGTCGCCGCAGCGCAGGCCCAGCTGCAGCAGCGCGATCAGGTTGCGCGCGTCGGCGGCTTCGGCGCCGTGGCGCACCCGCACCCGGGCGGCGAAGCGGCGTGCGGTCTCGGCCCATTCGGTGGCCGGGCGCGCATGCAGGCCGCTGGGGTAGTCGACGACCCAGTCGAAACGGCGCGCGAAGTCCTCGGCCGGGGCGTCGGCTTCGTCGGGCGCGATCTCGACGCCGGCCAGCGCGCGGATCAGCGCGTCCGCGTCGTCGGTGCGCGCCAGCGCCGCGACACGTTCGTCGTCGGCCATCAGCCGCGTCAGGCGGCGCAGGATGCCGATGTGGGCGTCGGAGCGCGCGGCGATCGCGACGATCAAGTGGGCGCGCTGGCCGGCATTCCATTCGACGCCGTCGCGCACCTGCAGCACGGCGATGCCGTCGCGCTGGATCAGCTCGCGCTCGTCGACCATGCCGTGCGGGATGGCGATGCCCTTGCCGAGGAAGGTGTCGGCGGCGGCCTCGCGGCGCAGCATGCTGGCTTCGAAGGCCGGGCGCACGCAGCCGGCGGCGGTCAGCAGGCCGGTGGCCTGGCGGATGGCGTCGGCCTTGTCGGCCACGCGCGCGTCCAGGCGGACCAGTTCTCGCGGCAGCAGGCCGCTTGCGGGGAAGGTGGACACGTCGTGGCTCCGTCGTTTTGTCCTGCGACGGTAGCGCAGGCCGCCGTGGCCGGCGAGTTCCGACCATCCCGGATGGTCGTCGCGCGCGGGCCGCGCACGGCAGCCCGAAACACGCTAAACGCTATTGCAGCGGCACGCCGGTCTTGGCCTGCAGCTCGTCGCGCGTGACGCCGGGCGCCATCTCGACGACCTTCAGCCCGTGCGGCGTGACGTCGAGCACCGCGAGGTCGGTGATGATGCGGTCGACGACGCCGACGCCGGTCAGCGGCAGCGTGCACTGCGGCAGGATCTTCAGCTCGAAGCCCGAGCCGTCCTTCTTCTTCGCGACGTGCTCCATCAGCACGACGACGCTGCGCACGCCGGCCACGAGGTCCATCGCGCCGCCCATGCCCTTGACCATCTTGCCGGGGATCATCCAGTTGGCCAGGTCGCCCTTGGCGCTGACCTGCATCGCGCCCAGGATCGACAGGTTGATCTTGCCGCCGCGGATCATCGCGAAGCTGTCGTGGCTGCCGAAGATGCTGGAGCCGGCGATCGTCGTCACCGTCTGCTTGCCGGCGTTGATCAGGTCGGCGTCGACTTCGTCCTCGGTCGGGAACGGGCCGATGCCCAGCATGCCGTTCTCGCTCTGCAGCCAGACCTCGATGTCCGGCGGCACGAAGTTGGCCACCAGCGTCGGCAGGCCGATGCCGAGGTTGACGTAGAAGCCGTCCTGCAGTTCCTTGGCGGCACGCGCCGCCATCTCGTCGTGGGTCCAGGCCATGCTCACTCCTTCAGGCGGTCTTCTCGCGGATCGTGCGCTTCTCGATGCGCTTCTCCGGCTGCGGGTTGTGCACCAGGCGGTGCACGTAGATGCCGGGCAGGTGCACCTCGTCCGGGTCGAACGTGCCCACCGGCACGATCTCCTCGACTTCGACGACGCTGACGCGCCCGGCCATGATGACTGCCGGGTTGAAGTTGCGCGCCGTGCGCCGGAACACGAGGTTGCCGCTCTCGTCGGCCTTCCAGGCCTTGGCGAGCGAGACGTCGGGCACGATGGCGCGCTCCATCACGTAGAGCTTGCCGTCGAACTCGCGTGTCTCCTTGCCTTCGGCGACCAGCGTGCCGACGCCGGTGCGCGTGAAGAACGCCGGGATGCCGGCGCCGCCGGCCCGCAGCTTCTCGGCCAGCGTGCCCTGCGGCGTGAACTCCAGCTCCAGCTCGCCGGCCAGGAACTGGCGCTCGAACTCCTTGTTCTCGCCGACGTAGCTGGAGACCATCTTGCGGATCTGGCGCGTCTCCAGCAGCTGGCCGAGGCCGAAGCCGTCGACGCCGGCGTTGTTGGAGACGACGGTCAGCTCCTTGACACCGCTGTCGCGCAGCGCGGCGATCAGCGCCTCGGGGATGCCGCACAGGCCGAAACCGCCGACGGCCATCAGCTGGCCGTCGCGCACGATGCCGGCGAGCGCGGCCTGCGCGCTCGGATAGAGCTTCTTCATCGGGACGCCTCTCGCGCTCGGGAAAACCGGCGCAGCGTACTACGTAAGGGGTTAAGTAGTCGTTACGTAGAATTGACTACGGAGCAGCCCCCACAGGACCCGCCTTCGGCGATGCAGACGCTGGACTACCGCAGCGCGTTCGAACTGGCGCCGATCGGCCTGGTGATCAGCCGCGAGCGCGTGATGATCGACTGCAATGCCGAGATGCTGGCGATCTTCGGCGCCGTGCGCGAGCAGATCGTCGGCCGGTCCTTCGAGGTGCTGTACCCCACCGCGGCCGAGTACGAACGCACCGGCGAGCGCATCGTCGAGATGCTCGACGCCCAGGGCCGCTACGCCGACGACCGCATCATGAAGCGCGCCGGCGGCGAGCTCTTCTGGTGCCACGTCTCGGGCCACGCGCTGGACACGCGCACGCCGCACGCGGCGGGCATCTGGTCCTTCGAGGACCTGTCGGCGCGGCGCGTGCTGAAGGTCGACTTCACGCCACGCGAGCGCGAGATCGCGGCCCTGGTCATCGAGGGCCACACGAGCAAGGAAATCGGCCGCAAGCTGGCGATCAGCCCGCGCACGGTCGACGTCTACCGCGCACGGCTGATGCGCAAGACGGGCGCGGCGACGACGCCCGAACTGGTCAACAAGCTCCTCAACGGCTGAACCTGGAGAACACCGCATGATCGTCGTCCACCACCTGGAGAACTCGCGCTCGCAGCGTGTGCTGTGGCTGCTCGAGGAACTGGGCCTGGCTTACGAAGTGAAGCGCTACGAGCGCGACCGCGAAACGATGCTCGCGCCGCCTGAACTCAAGCGTGTGCACCCGCTGGGCAAGTCGCCGGTGATCGTCGACGGCGCGGTGACGGTGGCCGAGACCGGCGCCATCGTCGAGTACCTGCTCGACACCTACGACGCCGACGGCCGGCTGCGCCCGCCGCCGGGCACCGAGGCCCGCCGGCGCTTCAGCTACTGGCTGCACTTCGCCGAAGGCAGCGCGATGCCGCCGCTGCTGATGAAGCTCGTGTTCGACCGCGTGCGCAGCGCGCCGGTGCCGTTCTTCATCAAGCCCGTCGTCAAGGGCATCGCCGACAAGGTGACGGGCAGCTTCATCGCGCCGAACATCGCCGCGCAGCTGGCCTTCATGGAAGCCGAACTGAGCGCCCGCCCCTGGTTCGCCGGCGAGGCCTTCAGCGCCGCCGACGTGATGATGAGCTTCCCGCTCGAAGCCGCCGCCGCGCGCGCCGGGCTGGACACCCGCTACCCGAAGCTGCAGGACTGGCTCAAGCGCGTGCACGCACGCGCCGCCTACGGCCGCGCGCTGGAGCGTGGCGGGCCGTATTCGATCATCGGCTGAGGCTCAGCCGAACAGCGCCCGGACCGACTCGGGCAGCGACACCGCCTTCTTCGCCGCGTAGTCGGTCCACACCGTCTTCGCGCCGCCCTCGGCGTAGACCACGCCGGGTTCGCCGACGCGTTCCATCACGACGTAGGTCTCGAAGCTCGTGCGCCCGGGGTTGGCGATGTAGTGGCGCGCCAGCACCTCGCCGGGGAACTCGAGCTGGCGCACGAAGTTGCAGAACGCGTTGACGATCACCGGGCCGCTGCCGTGGCTCGGATGCGCCGGGCCGCCGATGCGGTACAGCCACTCGAGCCGCGCGATCTCCAGGTAGCGGAAGTAGACGGTGTTGTTGACATGGCCCATCGCGTCCATGTCGCCCCAGCGGATCGGGATCACCGTCTCGTGGGTCAGGGTCTTGTGTTCGGGCAGGGTGAAACGCATGGGGTGCTCCAGCGTGGCCCGGCCCGCCCGCGGCCGGGCGCGGGGATCAATCGGTGGCCGAAACGCCCAGCTCGCGCGCCAGCCGCTCGACCAGCGCACGCAGCGTGGCGACCTCGGCCGCCAGCCGGGCCTGCTCGGCCTTCAGCGCGGACAGCTCGCCGGCCGACACGGCGTCGGCCGGCAGCGCGGCGGCGCCGGCCGCGTAGACCGGCTGCACGACCTCGCCGCACAGCAGCTGCGCCCAGCGCGACTCGCGTTCGCCGGGCGCACGCGCCAGCTTGACGACCTTGGGCGGCTGCTTCTCGGCCAGTTCCTCCAGGAAGCCTTCGACCGAGGAGATGTCGGCGAAGCGGTGCAGGCGCTCGCAGTTCAGGCGCAGCTCGGCCGCGGTCTGCGGGCCGCGCAGCATCAGCACCGCCAGCAGCGCCACGGCCGCGCCCGGCACACCCAGGCCACGCGCGGCGTTGTGATCGAAACGCACGACGCGGCTGCCGCTGACCTCGTTGACGAGAGCCAGCGACTTCAGCCCCTCCAGCGCCGCCAGCACGTCGGCGTCGGCGGCCTCCATCACCGGCTGGCGCGCGGTCTTCTGGTTGCAGCCGGCCACCAGCGCGTTCAGCGACAGCGGGTAGGTGTCGGGCACGGTGTGCTGCTTCTCGACGAGCACGCCGAGCACACGCGCTTCGAGCGGGGTCAGGTCACGCATGCTGCACGCCCCTCAGACGCCGAAGCCGTCGTCGGCCGAGATCACCGCGCCGTTGACGAAGTGGCTCTCGTTGGCGCACAGCATCATCAGCACCGCGTCCAGGTCCTCGGGCTTGCCGACGCGCTTGCGCGGCAGCATGTCGATGATCCTGCGGCCGGCCTCGGTCTGCCAGTGGTGGTGGTTGATCTCGGTGTCGATGTAACCCGGGCAGATGGCGTTGACGTTGATGCCGTGGCGGCCCCACTCCAGCGCCATCGCGCGCGTCATGTGGATCACCGCGGCCTTGCTCATCGCGTAGACGCCGATCTGGCTCAGCACACGCAGCCCGGCCATCGACGCGATGTTGACGATGCGCCCGCCGGTGTAGGTGCCCGGCGCCTGGCCGCGGCTGCGCGCGATCATGCGTTTGGCCACCGCCTGGGCGACGAAGAAGGCGCCGCGGGTGTTGGTGTCCATCACGTAGTCGTAGTCCTCGGGCGTGACGTCCACCAGCTTCTGCGTCGTGCTGACGCCGGAGTTGTTGACGAGGATGTCGATGACACCCATCTCGGTCTCGGCGTGGGCCACGGCCGAGGCGATGCTCGCCGGGTCGGTGACGTCGAGCGTGACGACGTGGGCGTCGCCGCCTTCGGCCTCGATCTCGGCACGCAGGGTCTTCAGGCGCTCGACGCGGCGCGCGGCGAGCACGACGCCGGCACCAGCACGGGCCAGCGTCTTGGCGAAGCTTGCGCCCAGGCCGCTGGAGGCGCCGGTGACGAAGGCGACGCGGCCGGAAAGGTCGATCTGGTAGCTCATCGGTGGAGTCCTTGTTCGGTCTGTCGGAGGCGCGGGCACGATAGCACCGAAGCCGTGGCCGACAATCGGCCCATGGACCGTGTCGAAGTCGTCGTCGTCGGGGCCGGGGTCGTCGGCCTCGCGGTGGCGCGCGCGCTGGCGTGCGCCGGGTTGGAAGTGCTGATCCTGGAGCGCGAAGGCGCGATCGGCAGCGGCGTCTCGTCGCGCAACAGCGAGGTCGTGCATGCCGGGCTGTACTACCCAGCCGGCAGCCTGAAGGCGCGCCTGTGCATGCAGGGCCGCGAGCGGCTCTACGCCTACTGCGCCGAACGCGGCGTCGACGCGCGGCGTTGCGGCAAGCTGGTCGTCGCGACGACCGAAGCCGACCTGCACAAGCTCGACACGATCGCGGCCCGCGGCCACGCCGCCGGTGTCGAGGACCTGCAACGCCTGTCGGCCGCCGAGGCGATGGCGATGGAGCCGGCGCTGGCCTGCGCCGGCGCGCTGTGGTCGCCGTCGTCGGGCATCGTCGACAGCCACGGGCTGATGACCGCGCTGCTGGGCGACGCCGAGAACGCCGGCGCGCTGCTGGCGCTGCGCTCGCCCTTCGCCACCGCACGCCGCGACGGCGAGGGCTGGATCGTCGCCACCGGCGGCGACGAAGCCTTCGAGCTGGCGACGCGCTGGATCGTCAACGCCGCCGCGCTCGATGCGCAGCAGGTCGCAGCTGCGATGCAGGGCTTCCCGGCCACCGCGGTGCCGCCGACCTGGCGCGCCAAGGGCCACTACTTCTCGCTCGCCGGGCGCGCGCCGTTCTCGCGCCTCGTGTACCCGACGCCGGTCGACGGCGGCCTGGGCGTGCATCTGACGCTGGACCTGGGCGGCCAGGCGCGTTTCGGCCCCGACGTCGAGTGGCTGGCGCCCGGTGCGCCACTGGACTACGCCGTCGACCCCGCGCGCCAGGCCGGTTTCGAGGACGACATCCGGCGCTACTGGCCGGGCCTGCCGGCCGGCGCACTGCAGCCGGCCTACAGCGGCATCCGGCCCAAGATCTCGGGCCCTGGCGAGCCGGCAGCCGACTTCGTCGTCGCCGGCCCGGCCGAACACGGCGTGCCGGGGGTCGTGCAGCTCTTCGGCATCGAGTCGCCCGGGCTCACCGCTTGCCTGGCGCTCGCCGACGAGGTGGCCGGGCGCATTGTCCCTTCCGCGACCTCAAAATAGAACGACCGTTCGTTTTTCGGGGCCCGGACTAATAGAATGCGCGCGGCCTCACCCAGGAGACAAAGGTCAAGATGCGCCCAGAAGAAATCCTCGAGCAGTACGGCCCGCGCGAGGCGATGGAGTACGACGTCGTCGTCGTCGGTGCCGGGCCCGGCGGGCTCGCGGCGGCGATCCGGCTCAAGCAGCTGAACCCCGAGCTCTCGGTCGTCGTGCTCGAGAAGGGCAGCGAACCGGGCGCGCACATCCTGTCCGGCGCGGTGATGGACCCGCGCGCGCTGACCGAGCTGATCCCGGACTGGAAGGAACGCGGCGCGCCGCTGAACCAGCCCTGCGGCGAGGACGAGGTGCTGTTCCTGAACGCCAACGGCACGCACCACGAGGCGCCGGCCTGGCTGATCCCGGGCTGCCTGCACAACCACGGCAACTACATCATCAGCCTGGGCGCGGTGACCCGCTGGATGGCCGCGCAGGCCGAGGGGCTGGGCGTCGAGATCTTCCCCGGCTTCGCCGCCGCCGAAGTGCTGTACGGCGAGGACGGCCGGGTGCGTGGCGTCGCCACCGGCAACATGGGTGTCGGCAAGGACGGCCAGCCGCACGACGGCTTCCAGCTCGGCATGGAGCTGCTGGGCAAGTACACGATCTTCGCCGAGGGCGCACGCGGCCACCTGGGTCGCCAGCTGATCGAACGTTTCGCGCTCGACAAGGGCCGCGACCCGCAGACCTACGCCATCGGCATCAAGGAGCTGTGGGAAGTGCCCGAGGCGGTCGCCAGGCCCGGCCTGGTGCTGCACAGCGCCGGCTGGCCGGTCGACGAGCAGACCTACGGCGGCGGCTTCCTGTACCACATGGAAGGCAACCAGGTCGCGCTGGGCTACGTCGTCGGCCTGGACTACCAGAACCCCTGGATCAGCCCGTTCGACGAGATGCAGCGCTGGAAGACGCATCCGGCGATCCGGCGCCACCTCGAAGGCGGCAAACGTGTCGGCTACGGCGCACGTGCGATCACCGCCGGCGGCCTGCTGTCGGTGCCCAAGCTGGTGTTCCCCGGCGGCGCGCTGGTCGGCTGCGAAGCCGGCACGCTGAACGCCGCGCGCATCAAGGGCAGCCACGCGGCGATCAAGACCGGGATGATGGCCGCCGAGGCCGCCGCCGCAGCCGTCGCCGCCGGCCGCGCCGGCGACGAGCTCGAGGCCTACCCGCAGGCCTTCCGTGCCAGCTGGCTGCACGAGGAGCTGGAGGCCAGCCGCAACTTCAAGACCTGGTTCAAGAAGGGCAACACGATCGGCACGCTGATGACCGGCATCGAGCAGTGGCTGCTGCCCAAGCTGGGCATGAAGAGCCCGCCGTGGACCCTCCACCGCCACACGCCTGACCACGCGCGGCTGCATGCGGCCAGCCAGGTCGAGCCCATCGTCTACCCGAAACCCGACGGCCAACTGACCTTCGACCGCCTGAGCTCGGTCTTCCTCAGCAACACCAACCACGAGGAAAACCAGCCGGCGCACCTGACGCTGAAGGACGCGTCGGTGCCGGTGGCGGTGAACCTGGCGCGTTACGCCGGCCCCGAGAGCCGTTACTGCCCGGCCGCGGTCTACGAGTTCGTGGCCGACGGCAGCGGCGGCGAGCGCCTGCAGATCAACGCCCAGAACTGCGTTCACTGCAAGACCTGCGACATCAAGGACCCGACGCAGAACATCGTCTGGGTCACGCCCGAAGGCGGCGGCGGGCCGAACTACGCGGGCATGTGAGAGCCGGGGCGTTCGAGGCCTTCCGGCCTCTCACGTCCAGACTCAGCCACCGCCCGAGAAGATGCGGGCGCGGGTGCCGAAGCCACCGCGGGCGTTGGTGTACTGCCCGCCCTTGGCGACGATCTGGCGGGTCGACAGCGTCTCCTGGATCTGGCGAATGGCCAGCTTGGGCTGGCGCAGCAGCTTGCCCTTCTTGCCGTCGTAGCCGTAGTAGTAGCCCTCGTGGGCGCTGTAGTAGGGGCCCAGGACCACGCGGCGGCGGGCGCCGCCGCCGCCGCCGCCACTGCCACCGCCTCCGCCGCTGACACTGCTGCCGGAACTTCCGCCACCGTCGGCGGAGGGCTCGTAGCCCTCTTCGCAGAACTCGTCGTCGCCCCAGTCGAGATGGCAGTCGATGCGGCTGGAGTAGACCGGCCGCGTCAGCTCGTGCGGCTGGTCGTCCAGCTGGTAGCCCTGGCGTTCCCAGGCGTAGGTGGCACCGCCGGCGATGATCACCAGCGCCAGCACGCCGTAACCTTCACGGTCTCCCATCGCCGGCCTCAGTAGGACAGGCAGCCGAAGTTCAGCGCCCCCAGCCCGAGACTGAAAGCGCCCAGCGTCAGGCCGACGGCGACGTTGCCCTCCGGCACCGCACGCGCCAGCCCGCGCAGCACCGTGCGGCCCAGCAGCCACCACAGCGCCAGCTGGTAGGCCAGCGCCATCGCCGCCCAGGCCGCGAGGTCGGCGAGGCCGGCGGCATGCAGCGCCAGGCTGACCAGCGGCAGCGCCAGGCCGAGCGCGGCGCCCGACAGGCTGCAGGCGGCAGCGACGTTGCCCTGCTCGACGAGCTTGAACTCCGGGTACGGCGTGATGCGCACGTAGATCCAAAGACTGCCCAGCCAAAGGCCCAGGCAGACGAGCAGGTAGACGTTGAAGTTGAGGAAGCCTTGCATGCTGCGGTTCAGGTCCCGGGGCGAAAGAAATGGGGCACGAAGTAGGCGGTGTTGGAGGTGACCGGCGTGACGTCCTCGCGCACCGCCATGCCGACGGCCTCGTCGCCGACCATCCAGGCGCCGACGACGGCGTGCACCGCGTCGAGCGGGCCGTGCCAGGACGTCGCCTCGGGCGCGGCGAAGGCCGGCAGCGGCGCCGCGGCCTGGTAGACGTGGCCTTCGGCGCCATAGCCGCCGTCGGTCTTCAGCGCGACGACGCCGTCGTGCACGAACTCGACGTTGGCGCCTTCGCGCGACAGCAGCGGCTTCTTCACGTAGGGCGTGCGGCCCAGCGGCTCGGGCGAGAAGAAGGCCGGCAGCAGGTTCGGGTGGCCCGGGTGGCGCTCCCACAGCAGCGCCAGCAGCGCCTTGTTCGACAGCGCCATCTTCCAGGCCGGCTCCAGCCAGACGGTGGGCGCGTCGAGCACGCCGTCGCCGAAGGCCTCCCCGGCCATCCATTCCCAGGGATAGAGCTTGAAGCAGGCTTCGATCGGCCGGTCGTCGAGGTCGACGAAGCCGCCTTGCGGCGTGCGGCCGATGTGGTTCATGTCGATCAGCGAGGCCTGCAGCCCAGCCTGCACCGCGAGGTCGAGCAGGTACTCGAGGTTGCCGCAGTCCTCCTGACAGTCCAGCAGCCCGGCCAGGTGCAGGCTACGCAGGCCGCGTTCGCGCGCGATGGAGCCCAGGCGGGCGAGCAGCGCCTCGTGCAGCGAGTTGAACTGGTCGGCATCCGGGTGCACGTCCTGCAGCCAGTGCCATTGCGCGACGGCGGTCTCGATGATCGAGGTCGGCGTGTCGGCGTTGTATTCGAGCAGCCGGGGTTCGGCCACGCCGTCCCAGCTGAAGTCGAAGCGGCCGTACAGATGCGGGTCGCCACGGCGCCAGCTGCGTTCGACCAGCGCCTGCGACGCCGCCGGCAGCCCCAGCCGCGCCAGGTCGCCGCGGCGCACCAGCTCGCCGGCGAGGTCCACGCTCATCGCGTGCAGCTCGCCGCTGACGTCGTAGAGGTGCTCGATCGCCGCCTCGCCGAACTCGTAGGCGACGTCCTCGCGCCAGTAGAGGAAGCGATCGGTCTGGCCGGCACGGTCTTCGCCGTCCGGGTCGATCGAGTGGAAATGGAAGCCCTGGTCCTCCAGGCGGCGCTGCCAGCCGGGACGCGGGCGCTGGGCAAGCCGTTTCACGAAACCCGGGGCGCGAATGCGAAGCCGGCGAGGATACAGGCGGGGAGCGCGCCGGCCACGGCGCCCTCCCCCGACCAGACGAGTTCAGCGCCCCAGCAGCACCTGCTCGGCAAAACGCACGAAGGCGTAGAAGCGCCAGTCGGCGTTCTCCTTGCGCTGGAAGCCGTGGCCTTCGTTCTCGGCGCGCAGGTACCAGACCGGCGTGCCGTTGGCGCGCACCTGGGCGACGATCTGCTCGGCCTCGGTGTACGGCACACGCGGGTCGTTGCGGCCCTGGACGACGAACAGCGGCTTGCGGATCTTCGCCGCGTTGGTCAGCGGCGAGATGCGGTCGAGGAACTCGCGCATCGCCGGGTCGCGTTCGTCGCCGTACTCGGCGCGGCGCAGGTCGCGGCGGTAGCTCTCGGTGTTCTGCAGGAAGGTCACGAAGTGCGAGATGCCGACGTCGTCGACCGCGCCGGCGATGCGGTCGGCGTAGTGCACCGCGCTGGCCAGCGTCATGTAGCCGCCGTAGCTGCCGCCGGCCACCAGCACACGCGAGGCGTCCAGGCCCGGCTGCTTGGCGACCCAGTCGAGCAGCGCGCCGATGTCCTTGACCGAGTCCTCGCGCTTGAAGCCGTCGTCCAGCGACAGGAAGGTCTTGCCGAAGCCTTCCGAGCCGCGCACGTTGGGCTGCACGATGGCGATGCCCAGCTCCTGCAGCAGGTAGTTGTAGCGCCCCATGAAGCCGACGGTGGCCTGGCCTTCGGGGCCGCCGTGGATCTGGATCAGCACCGGGCGCGGCCCGGCGAAGCGCGCCGGCGGGCGGTGCAGCAGGCCGGAGATCGTGCGGCCGTCGAAACTCGTCCAGCGCACGATCTCGGCCTCGCCGAAGCGCGACGGGTCGACGCCCGGCGGCACGTGGGGCGAGGTCCAGTCGGCGACCGCGCCGCCGGCCAGGCGCAGCGAATGCAGCCGGTTCGGGCCCTGCGCGCTGTTGGTCGAGAACGCCAGTTCCTCGCCACGCCGGTCGAAGGCCGCGCTGCCGATGCTGCCGGCGGGCAGCGGCGGCAGCGCCATTTCCTTCAGCGTGCGGCCGTCGAGCAATCGCAGCTCGTCGCGGCCCTCGACGTTGGCCTGGAGGGCGATCCAGCGCCCGTCCTCGCTGGGCGCGACGCCGCTGACGTCCCAGGGGATCTGCGACGTGAGCCGCGTGATGCGGCCGTCGGCCAGCGACAGCAGCATCAGCTCGCGGAACTCGCCGGCGCGGTCGCTGAGGAACAGCAGCCCCGAGCCGTCGGGGCGGAAGGCGACCGGGAAGTGCGCGGCCTTCAGCGTCTCGCCGGGCGCCGGCAGCACGCGCCGGCGCTCGCCGCTGGCGAGGTCGACGAGCCAGGCCTCGGACTCGGTGGCCGAGACGTAGCGCGTGATCGCGAGCGTGCGGTCGTCATGGGAGATGGCGCCGCCGAACCAGCCAGCGCCGGGCAGCACGGCGATCTGGCGCCGGCCTTCGGGGGCCAGCGGGTCCATCAGCCACAGCGCCGTGTCGATCGAGGTGCGCCGGCCGCCGTCGGCGGTGCGGTCCAGCGGCACCGCGCCGTAGACCAGCTTGGACGCACCGTGCAGCCAGCCGATGAAGTCGTGGCGCTGGTCCGGGTCGGTCAGCAGCGTGGCCTGGCGCGTCGCCGGGTCCAGGCGGTAGAGCTGGGTCGCTTCGTTGCCGCCGCGGCCGCGTGCGAAGACGATGTAGCGGCCCTCGCGCGGCTCCCAGCTCGCTTCGGCCACCGGGTCGGGTTCGGCCGTCAGGCGCTCCAGCGCGGCACCGGGCGCGGCGGCGCGCCAGAGCTGTGCGGTGGCGTCGTTCTCGCCACGGTGCAGCACCAGCATCTCGCGCCGTGTCGGGTGCCAGTCGGCGAAGCCGTGGCCGCGGAAGTCGTTGTAGCGCTGCACACGCTCGGCCAGCGACTGCGGGATCGCCGGGATGCCCTGCACGACGAGGTTGGCGTTGGGCGCGACCACCGCCTCGGGGGCCGGTGCGCTGGCACAGCCGGCGAGCGCCAGCGCGGCGGCGGCACAGGCCGCGGAAAACAGCATTCGTCTCATCGTCCACCATCGGCCCAGGAGGGCTTGCGTTTGTCTATGAAGGCCTGCACCCCTTCGAGTGCGGCCGGGTCCATCATGTTGCAGGCCATCGTGCGGCCGGCGTCTTCGTAGGCGGCGGCGATGCCGGTCTCGACCTGACGATAGAACAGCGCCTTGCCGGCGGCGATCGCGACCTGAGGCTTGGCGACGATGGTCGCGACCAGGCGCTCGAGCTCGGCGTCCAGGTCCTCGGGCGCGGCGACGCGGTTGACCAGGCCCTTGGCGCAGGCCTCATCGGCGCCGATGAACTCGCCGGTGACGAGCATCTCGAAAGCCGCCTTGCGCGGCAGGTTGCGCGCCAGCGCGACGCTGGGCGTCGAGCAGAACAGGCCCAGGTTGACGCCGCTGACGGCGAACTTCGCATCGCGCGAGGCGACCGCCAGATCGCACATCGCGACCAGCTGGCAGCCGGCCGCGGTGGCGATGCCGTGCACACGCGCGACGACCGGCACCGGCAGCTTCTGGATCGTCAGCATCATGCGTGCGCAGGCCGCGAACAGGCGTTCGTAGTAGGCCAGCGAAGGCTCGGCGCGCATCTCCTTCAGGTCGTGGCCGGCGCAGAAGGCGCGGCCGGCGGCGGCGATGACCACCACCCGCGCCGTCGTGTCCTCGGCGACACGTTCCAGCGAGGCCTGCAGCGCCGCGATCATCGCCTCGGACAGCGAGTTGAAGGCCTGCGGCCGGTCCAGCGTCAGCGTGACGACGCCGCGCTCGTCCTTCTCGTGCCGCAGCAGCGGCGTCGTGTCGTTCATCGCGGTCTCCTCATTCGATCGCCGCCGAGCTCCTGGCCCGCTGGCGCAACTGGAACTTCTGGATCTTGCCGGTGCTGGTCTTCGGGATGGTCTCGAAACGGATCTCCTTGGGCACCTTGTAGCCGGCGAGCAGGCGCTTGCAGTGGGCGATCAGCTCCTCGGCGCTGACGTCGACGCCGAGCTTGAGCTCGACGTAGGCCATCGGCGACTCGCCCCACTTCGGGTCGGGCCGGGCGACCACCGCGCAGGCCAGCACCGCCGGGTGGCGGTACAGCGCGTCCTCGACCTCCAGCGAGCTGATGTTCTCGCCGCCGGAGATGATGATGTCCTTGCTGCGGTCCTTGATCTTCAGGTAGCGGTCGGGCTCGATGACCGCCAGGTCGCCGGTGTGGAACCAGCCGCCGGCAAAGGCCTTGCCGGTCGCCGACGGGTTCTTCAGGTAGCCCTTCATGACGATGTTGCCGCGGAACATGATCTCGCCCATGGTCTGGCCGTCGGCGGGCACCTCCTGCATCGTCTCCGGGTCGAGCACCGTCATGCCTTCCTGCAGCGCGTAGCGCACGCCCTGGCGGCCGTTCAAGCGCGTCTGCTCGCCGAGGTCGGCGTCGCGCCAGGCGGCTCGCTTCACGGCCACCGCGGCCGGGCCGTAGACCTCGGTCAGGCCGTAGACGTGGGTGATGTCGAAGCCGAGCTTCGCCATGCCCTCGATCATCGCGGCCGGCGGCGCGGCGCCGGCGACCATGCCACGCACCTGCTGCGTGATGCCCTCGCGCCACTCGGCCGGCGCGTTGATGATCAGCCCGTGCACGATGGGCGCGGCGCAGTAGTGGTCGACGCCGTGCTCGCGCATCGCGTCGAGGATGGCCCGGGGCTCGACGCGGCGCAGGCAGACGTGCGTGCCGCCGAGCATCGCCACGGTCCACGGGAAGCACCAGCCGTTGCAGTGGAACATCGGCAGCGTCCACAGGTACTTCGGGAAGTGCGGCATCGTCCAGGTCGCCGCGTTGCCGACCGCGTTGAGGTAGGCGCCGCGGTGGTGGGTGACGACGCCCTTGGGGTCGCCCGTCGTGCCGCTGGTGTAGCTGATGGCGATCGCGTCCCACTCGTCGGCCGGGCCTTCCAGGCGCGCCAGCGGCGCGTGCGCGGCCAGCAGCGCCTCGTACTCCAGCGTGCCGACGCGGTCGCCGCGGCCGGTGTATTCGCTGTCGCAGACGTCGATGACGACCGGCTCGCGGCCGTGCTCGGCCTTCAGCCGCGCCAGCGCGTCGGCCATCAGCGGGCCGAACTCGCGGTCGGTGATCAGCACCGCGGTCTCGCAGTGGTTCATCTGCCAGGCCAGCAGCGGCGCGTCCAGCCGCGTGTTCAGCGTGTTCAGCACGGCGTTGACGGCCGGCACCGCGTAGTGCGCCTCGACCATCTCCGGCGTGTTGGGCAGCATCACGCTGACCGTCGTGCCGCGGCCCACGCCCAGCGAGCGCAGCGCCGCCGCGAGCCGCGCGCTGCGCTCGCGCACCTGGGCCCAGGTGTAGCGGCGCGCGCCGTGGATCACGGCCGGCAGGTCGCCGAAGACCTCGGCGCTGCGCTCGACAAAACTCGTCGGCGACAGCGCCACGAAATTGGCCGCGTTGCGGTCCAGCTGCTGCTCGTAGATGTTCATGCCCGGTCTCCTGTCGGTGCGCGCCGAATGTTATGCAAGCGGCTGACACGAGGCTGCCTCGGCCCCACGGTCGCGGCGGGTGCGCGGCGCCGGGAAGGCGCTGATACACTGCGCGCCGTCAGGAGAGAGCCCGCCTCGAGCGGGCCGCCGAAGGCGCAGGGTTCGCCCGAACGCTCAGGCAAAAGGACTGGCTTTCCACCTCACTGGAGAGAGGTCGCCGCTTCCAACGAGCGGCGGCCCACCGAAGGGGCAAGGACCACCGCCGGGGTGGCTTCCGAATCTCTCAGGTAAAGCGGACAGCGGGGGCACGTGCGTCGGCGACAAGCCGGCGATCCGAAGACGATGCCCTCGATGGAGTCCGCCGTGAGCGACCTTCTGAAGACGCCCCTGCACGCGCTGCACCTGAGCCTCGGTGCCCGCATGGTGCCGTTCGCCGGCTATGCGATGCCGGTGCAGTACCGCGACGGCCTGATCGCCGAACACCGCCAGTGCCGCAGCGCCGCGGCGCTGTTCGACGTCTCGCACATGGGCCAGATCCGGCTGTCCGGCCCCGATGCCGCGGCCGCGCTGGAGACCCTGGTACCGGTGGACGTCGTCGACCTCGCGGTCGGCCGCCAGCGCTACGCCTTCTTCACCAACGAACACGGCGGCCTGCGCGACGACCTGATGATCTCGCGCCCCGAGCCGGGCACCGGCTTCGGCGACCTGTTCCTCGTCGTCAACGCCGGCTGCAAGGACGCCGACCTGCGCCATCTGCAGACCCACATCGGCCACCGCTGCAGCGTCGTCGGTTTGCCCGAACGCGCACTGCTGGCGCTGCAGGGCCCGCTGGCCGCCGACGCGCTGGCGCGGCTGAACCCGGGCGTCAAGGAACTGGTGTTCATGACCGGCGGCGTCTTCGAACTCGCCGACGCGCCCTGCTTCGTCACGCGCTCGGGCTACACCGGCGAAGACGGCTTCGAGATCTCGGTGCCGGCCGAACGTGCCGAGGCGCTGGCCTCGGCGCTGCTGGCGCTGCCCGAGGTCAAGCCTGCCGGCCTGGGCGCACGCGACACGCTGCGCCTGGAAGCGGGGCTGTGCCTGTACGGCCACGACATCGACGAGAACACCTCGCCGGTCGAAGCCGGCCTCACCTGGGCGATCCAGAAGGTGCGCCGCCCGGGCGGCGCGCGCGAAGGCGGCTACCCCGGCGCGGCGGCCGTCGAACGCCATCTGGCCGGCGGCGCGATGCGCAAGCGTGTGGGCCTGGTCGGCCTGGAACGTGTGCCGGTACGCGAAGGCACGGCCATCGTCGATGCTCACGGTCATGCGCTGGGCCGCGTGACCAGCGGTACGCTGGCGCCCGGGGTCGACCGTCCGATCGCGATGGCCTATCTGCCGCGCGACCACGCCGCCCCCGAACACGAGGTCTACGCCGAGGTGCGAGGCAAACGCCTGCCGATGCGCGTGACCCCGATGCCGTTCCAACCCCACCGCTACCACCGCGGTTGAAATCTTCAGGAGAAGCCGATGACCACCATGTTCACCCCCGACCACGAATGGATCAACATCGAAGACCACGAAGCCGCGGTCGTCGGCATCACGCCGCACGCGCAGGACGCGCTCGGTGACGTCGTCTTCGTCGAGCTGCCCGAGGTCGGCCGCACGTTCAAGAAGGGCGAGGTGGCCGGCGTCGTCGAGTCGGTGAAGGCCGCCGCCGACCTCTACATGCCGGTCAGCGGCGAGATCGTCGAGGTCAACGAAGCGCTGCGCGACGAGCCGGCGCTGGCCAACAGCGACCCGATGGGCAACGGCTGGTTCTTCAAGGTCCACGTCGCCGACATGGGCGAGTTCGACCAGCTGATGGACCCGCCCGCCTACGACGCGCTGCTGAAGACGCTCTGATCCCCCTTTCCTCCTAGCAGTCCCCCGCCCATGCTGATGTCTGCCCTTCCCACGCTCGGCGAGCTCGAGCACCACGACGAGTTCGCCGCCCGCCACCTCGGGCCCAACGAAGCCGAGGAACGGCAGATGCTGTCGGTGATCGGCGCCGCCTCGCGGCAGGCGCTGATCGAGGCGGTGGTGCCGCGTGCCATCGCCCGGCCGCAGCCGATGCAGCTGCCGGCGGCGGTGCCCGAGCACCAGGCGCTGGCCGAGCTACGCACCATCGCGGCCAAGAACCGCACGCTGCGCAGCTTCATCGGCCAGGGCTACCACGGCACGCGCACGCCGACGGTGGTGCTGCGCAACGTGCTCGAGAACCCCGCCTGGTACACGGCCTACACGCCGTACCAGGCCGAGATCTCGCAGGGGCGGCTTCAGGCCCTGGTCAACTTCCAGACCATGATCGCCGAGCTGACCGGCATGGCGATCGCCAACGCCTCGATGCTCGACGAGGCCACCGCCGTCGCCGAGGCGATGACGCTGGCCCGGCGCAGCGTGCGCGCCAAGTCCGACACGATCCGCGTCGCCGACGACTGCCACCCGCAGACGATCGAGGTGCTGCGCACGCGTGCCGAGCCGCTGGGCCTGGTGGTCGACGTGCGCCCGTTCGCCACGCTCGCCGACGAGGGCGAGTGCTTCGCCGTCGTCGCGCAGTACCCGGCCACCGACGGCACGGTGCACGACCTGCGCGCGCTGGCCGACGCGGTGCACGCCAAGCAGGCGTCCTTCATCGTCGCCGCCGACCTGCTGGCGCTGACGCTGCTCGTGCCGCCGGGCGAGTTCGGCGCCGACATCGCCGTCGGCACGACCCAGCGTTTCGGCGTGCCGATGGCCGCCGGCGGCCCGCACGCCGCCTACCTGGCCTGCCGCGACGAGTACAAGCGTGCGATGCCCGGCCGCCTGGTCGGCGTCAGCGTCGACGTGCACGGCCGCCCGGCCTACCGCCTGGCGCTGCAGACGCGCGAGCAGCACATCCGCCGCGAGAAGGCGACGTCCAACATCTGCACCGCGCAGGTGCTGCCGGCGGTGCTGGCCTCGATGTACGCCGTCTACCACGGCCCCGCGGGCCTGAAGCGCATCGCCCAGCGCGTCGCCGCCTACGCCGCGGCGCTGGCCGCCGGCCTGCGCGCGATGGGCCTGGAGGTGCTGACCGAAGCCGGCTTCGACACCGTCGCCGTCGAGCTCGGCGAGCGCGCCGACACGGTGATGGCGCGTGCGCTGGCCGACGGCGCCAACCTGCGCCGGCTGTCGGCGACGCGCGTCGCCGCGGCGCTGGACGAGACGACGAGCCGCGCCGACCTCGCCGACCTCTGGCGCTGGTTCGCGCCCGAAGGCGCGACGCTGCCGTCGATCGACGAATACGAGCGTGGCGTCGAGCCGCTGCTGCCCGAGGCGCTGCGCCGCAGCAGCGCCTTCCTGACGCACCCGGTCTTCAACTCGCACCACAGCGAGACCGAGATGCTGCGCTACCTGCGCCGCCTGTGCGACCAGGACCTGGCGCTGGACCGCACGATGATCCCGCTGGGCTCGTGCACGATGAAGCTCAACGCGACCAGCGAGATGATCCCCATCACCTGGCCGGAGTTCGCCAACCTGCACCCCTTCGCGCCGCGCGACCAGCTGGCCGGCGTCTGGGAGATGAACGACCAGCTCTGCGCCTGGCTGGCCGAGGCCACCGGCTACGCCGGCATCAGCCTGCAGCCCAACGCCGGCTCGCAGGGCGAGTACGCCGGCCTGCTGGCGATCCGCGGCTGGCACGCCTCGCGCGGCGACGCGCGCCGCGACCTCTGCCTGATCCCCGAGTCGGCGCACGGCACCAACCCGGCCAGTGCGCAGATGGCGGGCCTGTCGGTCGTCGTCGTCAAGTGCGACGCCAACGGCAACGTCGACCTCGCCGACCTCGAGGCCAAGTGCGTGCAGCACGCCGAGCGCCTGGCCTGCGTGATGATCACCTACCCGTCGACCTACGGCGTCTTCGAGCCGGGCGTCAAGCAGCTCTGCGAGATCGTGCACCGCCACGGCGGCCGGGTCTACGTCGACGGCGCCAACATGAACGCGCTGGTCGGCCTGGCCGCGCCGGGCGAGTTCGGCGGCGACGTCAGCCACCTGAACCTGCACAAGACCTTCTGCATCCCGCACGGCGGCGGCGGCCCGGGCGTCGGCCCGGTCTGCGTCGTCGCCGACCTCGTGCCCTTCCTGCCCGGCCACGGCGACGCTGGCGCGCCGGTGGGCGCCGTCAGCGCCGCGCCGCTGGGCAACGCCGGCGTGCTGCCGATCAGCTGGATGTACGTGCGCATGATGGGCGCCGACGGCCTGCGCCAGGCCACCGAGACGGCGATCCTCAGCGCCAACTACGTCGCCGCACGGCTGGCGCCTTACTACGACATCCACTACAGCGGCGGCATCGCCGGCATCGCCGGCGGCGGCGTCGCGCACGAGTGCATCCTCGATCTGCGGCCGCTGAAGGAGACCAGCGGCATCAGCGCCGAGGACGTCGCCAAACGATTGATCGACTACGGCTTCCACGCCCCGACGCTGAGCTTCCCGGTGCCCGGCACGCTGATGGTCGAACCGACCGAGAGCGAGCCGCTCGTCGAGCTGGACCGCTTCTGCGACGCGATGATCGCGATCCGCGCGGAGATCGCGAAGGTCGAGTCCGGTGCCTGGCCGCGCGAGGACAACCCGCTCAAGCACGCCCCGCACACCGCCGAGGCGCTGCTCGCGGCCGAGTGGCCGCACGCCTACGCCCGCGAGGAAGCCGCCTACCCGGTGCCGGCGCTGCGCCGCCACAAGTACTGGTCGCCGGTCGGCCGCGTGGACAACGTCTGGGGTGACCGCAACCTCAGCTGCAGCTGCCCGACTATGGCCGACTACGCCTGAACCCGCGGGCGCGGCCGTCGCCGCGCCCGCCATCGTCGGAGGTCACGATGGCCGTTTCCGTCTTCGACCTCTTCAAGATCGGCATCGGGCCGAGCAGCAGCCACACCGTGGGGCCGATGCGCGCCGCGCGGCTGTTCGCCTCGCGGCTGGCGCACGAAGGCCTGCTGGAGCGCACGGCGCGGGTCGCCGCGCAGCTCTACGGCTCGCTGGGCGCCACCGGCAAGGGCCACGGCAGCGACACCGCGGTGCTGCTGGGCCTGGCCGGCCACGAGCCCGACACGGTGCCGATCGACGAGGTGCCGGCGCTGCTGGCGGCGATCCGCACCGGCGCCCGGCTCGAACTGCTGGGCCGTCAGGCGGTGGACTTCGTCGAGAAACGCGACCTGAAGTTCCACCGCCGCGAGACCCTGCCCTTCCACGCCAACGGCATGGCCTTCGCCGCCTGGGACGCCGCCGGCGCGCTGCTGGCCGAACGCCGCTACTACTCGGCGGGCGGCGGCTTCGTCGTCAGCGACGAGGTCGTGGCCGACGGCAGCCGGCACCCGGTGATCGCGCCCGACACGACGCTGCTGCCGCACCCCTTCCACACCGCCGCCGAGCTGCTGGCGCTGACCACCGAACTCGGCTGCGACATCGCCGGCGTGATGCGCCGCAACGAGCGCCACTGGCGCACCGACGCCGAGATCGACGCCGGCCTGCTGGCGATCTGGCAGGTGATGCAGCAGTGCGTGGCGCGCGGCATGCGCACGCGCGGCACGCTGCCCGGCGGCTTCAAGGTGCGGCGGCGCGCGCCCGACCTGGCCGAGGCGCTGCAGGCGCAGCAGCCCGAGGGCACGCCGGCCGACCCGCTGGCGGTGCTCGACTGGGTGAACCTCTTCGCGCTCGCCACCAACGAGGAGAACGCCGCCGGCGGCCGGGTCGTCACCGCGCCGACCAACGGCGCCGCCGGCATCGTGCCCGCGGTGCTGCACTACTACATGCGCTTCGTGCCCGGCGCCAGCGAGCGCGGCGTCGTCGACTTCCTGCTCACCGCCGGCGCCATCGGCCTGCTCTACAAGGAGAACGCCAGCATCTCCGGCGCCGAGGTCGGCTGCCAGGGCGAGGTCGGCGTCGCCTGCTCGATGGCCGCCGGGGCCTTGTGCGCGGTGCTCGGCGGCAGCCCGGCGCAGGCCGAGAACGCCGCCGAGATCGGCATGGAGCACCACCTGGGCCTGACCTGCGACCCGGTCGGCGGCCTGGTGCAGATCCCCTGCATCGAACGCAACGCGATGGGCGCGGTGAAGGCGATCAACGCCGCACGCATCGCGCTGCGCGGCGACGGCACGCACAAGGTCAGCCTGGACCAAGTCATCAAGACCATGCGCGAGACCGGCGCCGACATGCTGACCAAGTACAAGGAAACGGCGCGCGGCGGCCTCGCCGTCAACATCGTCGAGTGCTGAGGCCGCCGCGAGCCGCCAAACGCGAGGTCGCAGACCGAGTCAAGCGTATGGGAGGCCGGCGTTGCGCCCGGCCCTCAGCGCGCGCTTTCATCGGATTCCACCGGGTTACGGCCCTTGATCTGACTGCCTGACGGGCGCATCCTCGCCGGAGCGCCGTAACGGCGTCGTCACCACGACGACGATGCCGGCGCCGCGCGCCACCCTCCACGAACGACAGCCGCCACGAGCGGCGCACACGAGGTAGACGGACATGAAGCACATCCCCATCCGCACGCTGGCGGCCGCCGCCGCATGGGCCGCCTGTGGCGTGGCCCAGGCCGGCGAAGTCGAGGTCCTGCACTGGTGGACCAGCGGCGGCGAAGCCAAGGCCGCGGCGGCGCTGAAGGCCACGATGCAGGCCAAGGGCCACACCTGGAAGGACTTCGCGGTCGCCGGCGGTGGCGGCGACTCGGCGATGACGGTGCTGAAGTCGCGTGTGGTCTCGGGCAACGCCCCGGCCGCGGCGCAGATCAAGGGCCCGGCGCTGCAGGAATGGGCGGCCGAGGGTGTGCTCGCCAACATCGACGACGTCGCCAAGGCCGAGAACTGGGACGCCGTGCTGCCCAAGGCCGTGGCCGACGTGATGAAGTACAAGGGCAGCTACATCGCCGCGCCGGTGAACGTGCACCGCGTGAACTGGCTGTGGGCCAACCCGGAAGCCTTCAAGAAGGCCGGCGTCAAGGTGCCGACGACCTGGGACGAGTTCTTCGTCGCCGCCGAGGCGCTGAAGAAGGCCGGCATCATCCCCGTGGCGCACGGCGGCCAGAACTGGCAGGACTTCACCACCTTCGAGAGCGTGGCGCTGGGTGTCGGCGGCACCGAGTTCTACCGCAAGGCCCTGGTGCAGCTCGACCCGGCGACGCTGAACAGCCCGACGATGGAGAAGGTGCTCGCGACCTTCAAGCGCGTGAAGGGCTACACCGACCGCAACGCCCCGGGCCGCGACTGGAACCTGGCGACCGCGATGGTCATCAAGGGCGAAGCCGGCATGCAGCTGATGGGCGACTGGGCCAAGGGCGAGTTCGTCGCCGCCGGCAAGCTGCCGGGCAAGGACTTCGTCTGCGCCCCGGCCCCGGGCACCGCGCAGGCCTTCACCTTCAACATCGACTCGTTCGCGATGTTCAAGCTGAAGAACGCCGAGAACACCAAGGCGCAGAAGGCGCTGGCCGCGGCCATCATGTCGCCCGAGTTCCAGGAGGTGTTCAACCTCAACAAGGGCTCGATCCCGGTGCGCCTGGGCATGAACATGGACAAGTTCGACGACTGCGCCAAGCTGTCGTCCAAGGACTTCGTCGCCACGTCCAAGAGCGGCGGCCTGGTGCCGTCGATCGCCCACGGCATGGCCGTCGCCCCGGCCATCGAAGGCGCGATCAAGGACGTCGTCAGCCAGTACTGGAACAGCGACAAGATGAGCGCCAAGGACGCGATGACGCGCATCGCCAACGCCGCCAAGGCCCAGTAACCCCGCCGTAGAACCGGCGCGCCGCGTCCCCCGCCAGCGGGGCGCGGCGCGCCTGCCGCCGCCTCCATGGTGTCTTCATCGCCCGCGGGCGCACGCTGGCTGCCCAAGCTGGTCGTCGCGCCGTCCTTCGTCCTGTCGTTCCTGTTCATCTACGGGCTGATCGCCTGGAACGGCTACCTGTCGCTGTCGGCCTCGCGGCTGCTGCCCAACTACGAATTCGTCGGGCTCGAGCAGTACGTGCGCCTGTTCGACAACGAGCGCTTCCACGTCGCGCTCGTCAACATGGGCATCTTCGGCACGCTGTTCATCGGCGGCGCGATGGCCCTGGGCCTGCTGCTGGCCATCCTGCTGGACCAGAAGATCCGCGCCGAAGGCCTGCTGCGCACGATCTACCTGTACCCGATGGCGATCTCGTTCATCGTCACCGGCACGGCCTGGAAGTGGATCCTCAACCCCGGCCTGGGGCTGGAACACGTGGTCCAGCAATGGGGCTTCGAGAGCTTCAGCTTCGGCTGGCTGGTGGACCCCGAGAAGGCGATCTACTGCGTCGCGATCGCCGGCGTCTGGCAGAGCGCGGGTTTCGTGATGGCGCTGTTCCTGGCCGGCCTGCGCGGCATCGACGACTCGGTCATCAAGGCCGCGCAGGTCGACGGCGCGAGCCTGCCGCTGATCTACTGGCGCATCGTGATCCCGACGCTCAGGCCCGTGTTCTTCAGCACGCTGATGGTCGTCAGCCACCTGGCGATCAAGAGCTTCGACCTGGTGATGGCGCTGACCGCCGGCGGCCCCGGCTACGCCACCGACCTGCCGGCGACCTTCATGTACGCGATGGCCTTCTCGCGCGGCCAGATCGGCCTGGGCGCGGCCAGCGCGACGGTGATGCTGGCCACGGTGGCCGCGATCGTCGTGCCCTATCTGTACAGCGAACTGAGGGCCAAGCGATGAGCCGCCACGCCGTGCAACGCGCCCTGCTGTGGGCGGCCCTGCTGCTGTTCGCGGCCTGGTTCCTGACGCCGCTGTACGTGATGGTCACCACCTCGCTGAAGGACATGGACCAGGTGCGCGCCGGCAGCCTGCTGTCGCTGCCCACCAGCCCCAGCCTCGAGGCCTGGGCGCGTGCCTGGGGCAGCGCCTGCACCGGCACCGACTGCGGCGGCCTGAAGCCCTTCTTCATGAACTCGGTGCTGATGGTCGTGCCGGCGGTGCTGGTGTCGACGGCGATCGGCTCGCTCAACGGCTACGTGCTGTCGAAGTGGCGCTTCCGCGGCAGCGAGACGATGTTCGCGCTGATGCTCTTCGGCGTGTTCATGCCGATGCAGGTGGTGCTGCTGCCGATGAGCCAGGTGCTCGGCTGGCTGGGCATCGCCAGCTCGATCTGGGGCCTGATCCTGGTGCACGTCGTCGCCGGCATCCCGAGCACGACGCTGTTCTTCCGCAACTACTACGTCGGCCTGCCCGACGAACTGATCAAGGCCGCGATGCTCGACGGCGCCGGCTTCTGGAAGATCTTCACCCGCATCGTGCTGCCGCTGTCCACGCCGATCCTCGTCGTGACGCTGATCTGGCAGTTCACCAACATCTGGAACGACTTCCTCTACGGGGTCGTCTTCTCCGGTGCCGACAGCAAGCCGGTCACCGTCGGTCTCAACAACCTCGCCAACACCTCCAGCAGCGTGAAGGAATACAACGTCGACATGGCCGCGGCACTGATCGCGGCCCTCCCCACCCTCTTCGTCTACGTCGTCGCGGGCAAGTACTTCGTGCGCGGCCTGACGGCCGGCGCGGTGAAGGGCTGAACCATGGGAGCCCTTTCCATCCGCTCCGTGCGCAAGGCCTTCGGCAAGACCGAGATCCTCAAGGGCATCGACATCGAGGTCGAGGCCGGCGACTTCCTGATCCTGGTGGGCCCCTCGGGCTGCGGCAAGAGCACGCTGCTGAACATGATCGCCGGCCTGGACGCGCCGAGCTCGGGCCGCATCCACATCGACGGCCGCGACGTCACCGACGTGCCCAGCAAGGACCGCGACATCGCGATGGTGTTCCAGAGCTACGCCCTGTACCCCAACATGGACGTGCGCCAGAACATCTCCTTCGCGCTGGAGATGCGCAAGGTGCCCAAGGCCCAGCGCGAAGCCGCGGTGCAGCGTGTCGCCAAGATGCTGCAGATCGACCACCTGCTCGACCGCAAGCCGGGTGCGCTGTCAGGCGGCCAGCGCCAGCGTGTGGCGATGGGCCGGGCGCTGGCGCGCGACCCCAAGCTGTTCCTGTTCGACGAGCCGCTGTCCAACCTGGACGCCAAGCTGCGTGTCGAGATGCGCGCCGAGATCAAGCTGCTGCACCACCGCACCAAGACGACCACGGTCTACGTCACGCACGACCAGGTCGAGGCGATGACGCTGGGCGACCACATCGCGGTGATGAAGGACGGCGCCGTGCAGCAGCTGGGTTCGCCGCACGAGATCTACACCCGGCCGGCAACCCGTTTCGTCGCCGAGTTCATCGGCTCGCCGGCGATGAACATGGTCCTCGCCCAGCGCAGCGCCGACGGCGGCCTGACGGCGGGCGGCCACACGCTGCCGCTCAACGCCGCGCAGCGCCAGGCGCTGGCCGGCGGCAGCGGTGACGTGATCTACGGCCTGCGGCCGGAGAACGTCTGCCTGGGCGAACAAGGCCTGCCGGGCGAGCTCGTCATCGTCGAGCCGACCGGCCCCGAGACCTACATCACCGCCAACACGGCGGCCGGCAGGCTGACCGCGCGCCTGCCCGGCACCGCCGAAGGCCAGGTCGGCGGCACGGTGCATCTGCACTGGGCGGCCGAACACGCGCACCTGTTCGACGCGGCGAGCGGCAAGCGCATCGGCTGAAGCGGGGGAGTTGACGATGTGTCCCGGCTCTCGCCGGGAGTCGCACTACAGATCCATCCCGGCCCCCCGCTGCCGCAGCCACGCTTTGCGCTCGCGGTAGTCCGGCATCACCTTGTCCACCTCGTTCCAGAAGAGGTCGGTGTGATCGCGGTGGTGCATGTGGCACAGCTCGTGCACGACGATGTAGTCGGTGATCTTGGGCGGAGCCATCAGGCACTTCCAATGGAAGTGCAGGCCTCCGCCAGGCAGGCTGCTGGCCCAGCGGTAGCCCAGATCCTTCACCTGCAACGGGCCCGGCTGCACGCCCACGCGCGGCGCGAAGTGCTCGACTCGCAGGGCGAGGCGCGCCAGGCCTCTGGCGACGTAGAAGTCGCGGAAAGCGTCCTGAGCGGCCGTCTTGCCGCCCTGTTCCACCACGCTGCGCAGCAGGCAGAAGCGGCCGTCCTTCAGCTTCAAGGGCGCGTCCTGCTCCATCACCAGCAACAGGCGGTAAGCGCTTCCCAGGTACAGGAAGCTCTCGCCATTCACCCATTCGCGCAGCACACGCGTGGCGTTCAGGTCGCGCCATTCGGCCAGGTTGCGGTAGATCCAGTGCCTGCGGCTCAGCACGGTCTCGTCCACCTGCTCGGGCGTCATGCGCGCGGGTGGACGCACGGTGACACAACCGTCGCGCTCGATGACGATGTCGGTGGTCTGGCGCGCCGTGCCGGGCAGCAGGCGGTACTCGATGTCCTTCACCTTGCGGATGATGGGTACGGCATCAGCCTGCATCGTTCGCGGCCTTCAGCAGTTGGTCGTGGCGGTTCTTCGCCAGCTTCATCACTTCCACGGCCACACGCTCGCGCTGCGTCAGCACGACCTGCAGCCCGGCACGGGCGATTGCAGCCTTGATCTCGCCGCGCAGGCGCTTCTGCTTGTCGGCGCTCTGCCAGAAGTCGATGCTGCGGATGCTGTCCTGCAGCAGTTCCACCAGCGTGGTCATCAACACCTTGAAGGCCGGCAGGTCCGCCGCCACGACGCCAGTACCGCCATAGGCGACGCCGGCCAGGTGCTCGTAGAAGGTGCTCGCCTCGGTGCCCAGGCCTTGCACGCCCTGCTTGCGGCCGGCCACGGCTTCGGCGCGCAGCTCCTGCAGCTTCTCCACCAGCAGGTCCCACTCGTCATGGTGACGCTCGATCAGCGCGTCCACCTTCTCCGAGAGCTTGTTGTAGAAGGCCGGGTCTTCGTCGTGGTGCACGGTGCAGTGCTTGCGGATGGCATGCTCCATCTCGCTGGCCTTGGCCTCGTCGTTGCCCCCGGCGTGCTGCTGCAGCCGCTGCAGGAAGTCCTCGGCCAGCAGTTCCACCGGCGGCACCCGGGGGTTGATGCCCAGGCTGATCAGGTGCTCGTTGATCAACGCCTTCACCTTCCCGCCCGCGTCGCCCAGCTGCAGGCTCTCGTCCTTGTAGCGCTCCTTGGCCACCTGCAGGATGTAGCCGAAGCGCCTGGCCGGCACGCGGAAGGCCTGCGCCGAGGCGTGCGGCAGGACGATGTCCAGGCTCATCAGGAACTTCTTCAGGTAGACCTCGAAGTCGGCCCGATAGCGTTCGTCGGCCAGCGCCTTCACGGCCGCATGCACCACCGCAGCGTCCTGCCGCACGTCGCCCAGCCTGCCGGTCACGAATGCCTCGATGCCATTGACACCGCGGGCATCGAAGTGCTGCAGCAGCCGCTGGTAGCGCTCTTCGAGCACCGGCAGTTCGGTGCTGATGCTTTTGAGCCCGTCGTGCAGTTCCTGCAGTTCGTCGCTGGCGGTGTAGAGCGTCAGCGCCTCGGTCAGGTGGTTGGCCAGGCCGATGTAGTCGACGATGTAGCCGCGCTGCTTGCCGCGCTTGACGCGGTTGGTGCGCGCGATGGCCTGCAGCAGCGTGTGCTCGCGCAGTCGCTTGTCGATGTACATCACCTGCTCGATAGGCGCGTCGAAGCCGGTAAGCAGCATGTCGCAGACGATCAGGAAGGCGATGCCGGTGTTGGCCCTGTCCGGATCATCAAGGTCGAAGCCCTTGCAGAAGTTCTCCACCGCGTTGAGCCGCGCGGCCTGCCTGCGGGCGTGGGTGATGTAGGCCGCTTCGTTGCTGCCGTCGGACGACACCACCACCGCCGTCTTCAGGAAGGCCAGCCGGCGCAGCAGTTGCGCATCCGGCTGCGCCTTCGCCTGCTCTTCGCCCAGGCGCTCGGCGATGGCGGTATCGATGCTCTCCTGGTAGCGCACGCAGGCCAGCTTGGAATGGCACACCACCTGGGCCTTGAAGCCGTTGGGCAGGATGTTGTCCACGTAGTGCCGCACCAGATCACGCGCGATGGCAGCGATGCGCGCCTTGGCCTCCAGGATGTCGCCGGTGGCGCCGTACTTCCTGCGGATGGCGGCCAGTTCCTCCTCGCTGCGGTCTCTGAACAGGTCCTCGAACTTCTCGTCGAAGGCGTGCTTCTCGTTGAGCGCGCTGTCGGCCGTGCGGCCTTCGTACAGGATCTGCAGCGTGGCGCCGTCGTTCACGGCGTCCAGCAGCTTGTAGGTGTCGATGTACTCGCCGAAGCGCTTGTGCGTCTTGCGCTCGCCATGGCGTTCGGTGATCAGCGGCGTGCCGGTGAAGGCCAGGCGCGTGGCATTGGGGAAGGCTTCGAACAGGTTCTCGCCCAGGTCCGAGCCCTGGGTGCGGTGGGCCTCGTCGATCATCAGCACGATGCGGTCGCCGGCATTGACCACGCCGAAGGTCTTGCCCGCCGGCATGGCCCGGTAGCTGCCCAGCGCCTCGGCCACGGCGTTGCCCAGCACCGGCTCGCGCTCCTGGAACTTGTGGATCATCACCATGCTGATGTCCGAGCTGTCGCTGGCCAGGTGGCGCCGCAGGTCCAGCGTGCTGGCGATCACGTTGACGCGCCCGCCGATCAGCGTGGCCGTCGCGCCCAGCTGTTCCTCCAGGTCCTGCCGGTCGTTCACCAGCACGATCTTGAAGTCGCTCAGGTCCTGGCTGGCGCGCAGCATGCGGGCCACGAACACCATGGTGAGCGACTTGCCCGAGCCCTGCGTGTGCCACACCACGCCGCTGCGTTCGGCCGCCGTGCGGCCGGCGCGCAGCCGCTGCACGATCCTGCCGGCGGCGCGGAACTGCTGGTAGCGGCACACCACCTTCACACGCGCGCCGGCGTCGGTGTCCATGAACACCGTACAGGTACGCAGGATCTGCAGCAGGTTGGCCGGCAGCAGCAGGCCCGCCACCAGCTGCTGCTGCGGGTTCAGGCCGGACCTGGCGGCATCGTCGGCCGGGTACAGCGTCTTCCAGGCATAGAAGTGCTCCTCGCCGGAGCTGATGCTGCCGTAGTCCGCCTCCAGCCCGCTGCTGCGCACCAGCAGCAGGTTGCTGTGGAAGAGCCTGGGCTCGCCCTCCTTCAGGCCGGCGGCTTCGGTCTCGGCCCGCCTGCGCATGTAGCGCTGCAGTTGCTGATGAGCTTCCTGCATCGGGTTGGCACAGGTGGCGGACCCCTTCTTGCACTCCACCACCGCCAGCGGGATGCCGTTCACGAACAGCACGATGTCCGGCACGATGAACTCGCGCACGCAGCCCGGCGTGGCGATGCGGAACTGGTTGATGGCGTGGAAGCGGTTGCGCTCGGGGTGGACGAAGTCGATCAGCCGGACCACCGGGTCCACCTCGCCGGTGGCTTCGTTCACGTCCACCTGCGCCTTCAGCAGCAGCTCGTGCACGGCCTGGTTGGCTTCCAGCAGCGTGCGCAGGGGCTGGCGGAAGAGCTGCGACTCCAGCTCGTCGAGCTGCCGGTCGGTGAGCCAGGGGGTACCGTCGCCGGCAACATCGGGCAGGGTATTGAGAGCGCGCACCGCCTCCCGGAACACGCCGGGCAGCCACCAGAGCCGGAAGCTGGGGCGCAGGCTGGACGCAGCGTCATGCGGCAGTTGCGGGCCCTGGTCGATGACGGTCCAGCCCTGGGCGGCCAGCTGCGCCAGGAAGGGCTGTTCGACTTCGGTGTACTCGCTCATGACGGGTCACCGGCCGGGTGCGCCTGCAGCCATTGGCGGCCCTGGTCCGTGAGGCGGTAGCGCTGCCTGCTGCTGCGGGGCTTGTCGGGCAAGGTCATGGCCATCCAGCCGCTGGCCAGCGCGGGCCCCAGGTAGGCTGCACGGAAGTGGTCTTCATGGCGCAGGCCCAGTGCATCCTGCAATTGCTGGCGAGACATCTCGCCGACGATGGCCCGCAGCAGGCGAGCGACTTCCCCGGTGACTTCCCCGGTGACTTCCCCGGTGACTTCCCCGGTGACTTCCCCGGTGACTTCGGGCGCCGCCGCCTGCGCCAGCGGGTGCACCGGCAGCCGGATCACATACGCCGCCCGGTCGTCGTCGGTCTCGAACACCGGCGGCGGCGAGCCATTGGCAGCCATCGCCTTCAGGATCTTGGGCACACCGGTGCTGCGCCCTTCGGTGAGCTGCAGCTCCTTCAGGAACTCGCCGATGCGGCGGTTGCGGTAGCGCCGGCTCACGGCCCGGCCGGCCTCGAAGTCCGCCAGGCGGATGGATCGGTCGGGCCCGGGAAAGCTCAGGATCGCCAGTTCGTCGCGGCTGATGCGCACCTCCACCGGCTCGCGCTCTTCGTACGAACGGTGATAGACGGCGTTGACCAAAGCCTCTTCGATGGCCACGTAGGGGAAGTTCCAGACCCGCGTGGCTTCGGCCCGGTCGGGGTGCTTCAGCACGGTTTCGGTGAGGTAGTTGCGCTGGATGTAGGCCAGCGCCTCGCGCGTCATGCGCGCCAGCGGGCCCTTGAAGGTCTTTTCGTCGAAGCGGTCGCCGCCGGCACCCTCGGGGAACCACACCACGTCGATCTGGGTGCAGGGGAAAAAACGGTCCGGCGCTTCGTTGAAGAACAGCAGCCCCACGTTCTTCGGCCAGGGCGCTTCGCTGGGCCCGCCCACCACGTTCATCTGCCGCCCGAGTTCGGCCAGGGACAGGCCGGAGGCATCGTCGGCCAGCGCGCTGCCCACCTCGTGTAGGTACGCCAGCATCAGCGGGTGCGACAGGTCCTCCACCCGGGCCTGTTGCGCCAGCCGGTCGTCCCAGGGCACGTTGGCCGCCAGGCCCAGCAGTTCCTGCTCGTCCTCGCCCTTGGCTTCGACGGTGCTGCTGTAGCGGCGGATGTAGTAGTGCCAGCTCTTGTGTCTGGCCGCCACGGACGCCGGCGCCTTGTAGGGCCGGTTCATGCCGCCAGGCGCCTGCAGCACGATGAGGTGGCGGCCCTGCACCTGCACCACGCTCAGCAGCGGGAAATAAGGCGGCTGGATCAGCTGGCAGGCCGCGAGCAGCTCGCGCTGGATCCTGTCCAGCTGGTTCTCGGCCAGGCCAGCCGGCGGGAAGATGGGGCGGCCAGCGGCGTCGCAGTCCTGCCCGATGACCACGTAGCCGCCGCCCAGGTTGGCGAAGTCGTTGGCAAAGGCGCACAGCGTGCGCAGCACGGCGTCGGGGTTCCAGCCGGCCTTGTATTCGATGCGCTCACCTTCGACCGTGCGCTGCTGCAGCAGGTCGTCGAGCTTGATCGGCAGCGTGGCGGGCATGGCCGGAGTGTGGCTCAGGCGACGGCGGGTTCGGGCTCGTGCAGCGGCACGCGGACTTTGCCGGTGAGGAGGTCTTGCATCAGGCCTTGTTTCTGCATGCGGAGCTTTTCGATGGCGCGCCCCAGCCCAAGCCGATATGCGTTGGCCGCACTGATCTGCTGGACGATTCGCGCCTGCTCATCAAGCGGCGGCAAAGCGATCGGGTAGTTGCGCAATTGCGTTGCGTTGATCGACGCAAGATTCGTCGACTGCTTGGAACTGATCAAGAAGTAGCGTTTGCCGTATGCGGACTCGGAGTGGAAAGCCAGGTACTCCGGCAACAGCGAAGCTCGATTGGTACGCACACGGAAGACATGATTCTGGTGAATGCAGTTCTCGATTTCACCGCCCCAGACCGTGCCTCGACCAAGTTTGTCGAAGTCACCACCTTCATTCATCAGGACATCGCCCGGCAGCAGTCGCAGCTGCTCGAGCACGGAGGGCAGAACACAGATGGGTTTGACCTCGGCGAGATCAAGATAACCGTCCTGGACGTTGGCCACGCGGAGGTAAGGCACGGTGACACCGGCTTCCGGCCCCTTGCCTCCCAGCGTCACGCCGCTGACGATCTGGGCGAGTTGGCCCAGTGGGACCCACCGCCAGCCCATCGGGAGATTTTGGGCCGCCGGCCCGATGTGTCCCGTATCGTCCACTCCCCGCGTGAACAGATCGTGCATCAGCCCGGCCTTGATCTGTTTGTGCTTCTCGATCAGCCCTTCGGTGGCTTCTATGGCGGTGTCGAGGCTGGCGAGGATCGCGGCGATACGCTGCTGCTCCCGCAGGCTGCCGGGGATGCGAACCAGGTGCCCCTCGAGATCCGAGCGGACGATGCCATTGATACTGGTGCCCTGGTTCAGCTTCTTCAGTTCCTCAAGCTCGCGAGAAAGAAGGTGATAGGCGAACCCCACATCGGCACGAGTTCGATCGAGGTAGACGCCGGTAACGTCCTGGCTGATTGCGATGTCAAATGGCGCGATGGCCAGCTTTCCAACCCCCGTCCTGGTGACCACTAGCAAGTTACCCGCCCTGACCACGGAAGCGGGGCTTGATCGAATACCGAGGTCCGTCACGAAGCGCCGGATTTCGCCTATCCCGTGCGTAGTGAAGTCTGCGCCAGTCACCCACGGAGTCTTACCGCCCCAGTACGACGGAACATCGGTCGATGGCGTCCCGCCATTGACCACTCGCTCGCACAGATCGCCAAACGAGTGCTCTCGCCAGCCTCGCGGAAGCAGCTCACTCATAGCCAAGCTCTGAAAGAAACTCAGAAAGAACGCGAGCGGACCGACTTCGCTCACCTTCCAACTCCGCCGCCGTCACCGCGTACTTTCCCCACAAGTTCTCGATTGCCACCACACAAGCCCGCCGATCCGCCCGCAGGTACTGCGCGTAGGTCTCCATCAGCACCGCCTGCAGTCGCCGCAGGATCACCTGCCGCGCCTCGCCGCGGCCGATGCGCTGGCGCGCCTGTTCCACCAGTTCGTCGCGGTTCTTCTCGGTGCTCTTGATGCGCGCCTTCAGTCCCTTGGCCTCTTCCTCCAGCGCCTTGTGCCGTGCCAGCAGCGCGTCCAGCCGGTCGGCTTCTGCCTGGTGAGCCGTCCAGTCGCCGAAGTCGCGGTCCTTCTTCGCCAGCTTCACCAGCCCCTTGGCTTCCTTGAGCTGCGCCTTCAGGTCCTTCACCTGCTCGGGCGGCAGCACGCCGGTGCCGTCGCCGTCCTCGAAGTCTTCCTCGCCCGCCGCGGCGAACAGCGCCTGCAGCTCGGCCAGGCGCGCGTGCTGCTGCTCCAGTTCGGCCAGCACCTGCGGGAACTGGCTTTGCAGGATGTCCTGGTCGGGGATCAGCTCGGCGCCCCAGCCGCTGGCGGCGATGGACTTGAAGTCGGCCGACAGCTGCTTGTAGAAGTTGGCGAACGCGCCGCGCACCTGGTAGCGGGTGAGCAGATGCTGGCCACCGAACACGCGCTCGATGCTGTCCAGCAGCGTGGCACGCACCGCATACACGTTGTGTGGCGCACCCTGCTGCTTGCCGGGGTCAGGCGCCAGCGCGTCGATCACCGGCAGCTGCTGCCGCCACCAGACTTCGAGCTGGGCCATGAACTCGGCATGGCGCTGCTGCACGCCGGGGTGCTGCGCCACCAGCGGTTGAACAGCCCGCCTGTCGGCCAGCGCGGGGCTGAAGTCGGCATAACCGCGGTGCACGCCCTCACCCCGGCCCTCTCCCGGTGCAAGAGGGAGGGCGTCAGCAGCGCGCGGCACGAAGCAGCTTTCACGCAGGCCAGGGTAGTTGCTCCAGAAGTGCGCCAGCGCGGCAATCTCGGTCACCGGCACGCCGCCGTGCAGGTGGGCGCGCACGTCGTGCGGCTCGGGCGGCGGCGCGTTGTCCACGTAGCGGCGGATGTTGCAGTTGCAGTCCTCGGCCAGGATCTCGGCATAGGGCACGCGGCGGGCGTAGGCCGGCACGTCCTGGCCGGCGCGGTACACGTGCACGATCTTGTCGATGTCTTCGGGCCGCAGGTGGTTCTGGGCCTTGCCTTCGCGGTACTCGCGGTCGGCGTTGATGAACAGGGCGTGCTCGCGGGTGGCGGCACCGGCCTTGTTCAGCACCAGGATGCAGGCCGGGATGCCGGTGCCGTAGAACAGGTTGGCCGGCAGGCCGATCACGGCCTCGAGCACGCGGCGCTCGATGAACTGCCGGCGCACCTCGCGCTCTTCGCCGCCGCGGAACAGCACGCCGTGCGGCATCACCGTGGCCAGCTTGCCGTCGGACTTCAGCACCGCCAGCATGTGCTGCACGAACATCAGGTCGGCCTTCTTGCCCTTCTCGGGCAGCCAGACCGCGAAGCGGCCGGGGAACTTGATGTCCTTCTTGATGTAGTTCTGGCTGAACGGCGGGTTGGCCAGCACGCGGTCGAAGCGCTTCAACTGGCCGTCTTCGTCCTGGTGCTGCGGCTCGCGCAGCGTGTCCTGCTGGCGGATGTCGGCATCGGGGATGCCGTGCAGCAGCATGTTCATCTTGCAGATGGACCAGGTGGTGCCCATCTTCTCCTGCCCGAACAGCGACGTGTTGGCCGCGTTGCGGCCATGCTCGCGCAGGTAGTCGCGCACCTGGATCAGCATGCCGCCGCTGCCACAGGTAGGGTCGTAGACGCGCATGCCTTCCTGCGGGTCGCAGACCTCCACGCACACGCGCACCACCTCGGCCGGGGTGTAGAACTCCCCGGCCTTCTTGCCGGCCTGGTCGGCAAAGTCCTTGAGCAGGTATTCGTAGGCCGCGCCGAGCAGGTCGGGGAACTCGAAGTCCTCGTCCTTCAGCGGAATCTTGTCGAAGTTCTGGATGAAGTTGACGAGCGTGTCGTCGTCCAGCGTGGTGGAGCCGATCTTCTTGTTGAAGTTGATCGTGCCCTTCAGCACGTCCTGCAGCGCGTCGGCGTTGGCCTCTTCCAGCGCCTCCAGCGCCTTGTTGAGCATGGAGCCGACGTTCACCTTGATGTGCTTGAGCGCCGGGTGGCGGATGCCGGTCTCGGGGTCGGTCCAGGGCGTGTTCCAGCGCGCGCGCGGCGGCACGTAGAAGAACTGGCCCGAGTACTGATCCGGGTCCTCCAGGCTGTAGTCGATGTCGGCCTGGCTGGCGCCCTCGTCGGCGCCTTGCTGGCGGATCTCGGCCTGGCGCTGCTCGAACAGGTCGCTGGCGCGCTTCAGGAACAGCATGCCGAAGACGTACTCCTTGTACTCGCTGGCGTCCATGTTGCCGCGCAGGTCGTCGCAGGCGGTGAGCAGCAACTGCTCCAGGCGGGCCAGGGTGAGGCGTTGGTGAGGCATGCGGTCGGGAGGGGCGGATCAAGAAGTACAGCCGCTGATTCTCTCAAGCGCACGCAGCGCCGAGAGGGATGCCGTCAAAGTCATCGGCGCGCAGTGCGCCCCAGCACGGCCCGATACCCACGCACCAGGAAGAAGGCCGCCCTCGGGCGGCCTTCTTCTTTCAGTCGCGGTCGGCGCTCGCCCCCGCCGGCAGCACCCCGCCGCCCGGTTCGACCGCCGGCGCCGGCTTCGGCCTGCGCTCGCGCACCAGGTAGCTGTAGAGCACCGGCACGACGACCAGCGTCAGCAGCGTCGAGGTGATGACGCCGCCGATGATCGCGCGGCCCATCGGCGCCTGGATCTCGCCGCCGTCGTTGAAGGCCAGCGCCAGCGGCAGCATGCCGAAGACCATGGCCGCGGTCGTCATGACGATCGGCCGCATGCGCGTCAGCCCCGCCTGCAGCAGCGCCTCGTGCACGCTGGCGCCGTCGCGCCGCGCGTGGTTGGCGAAGTCGACGAGCAGGATCGCGTTCTTCGTCACCAGGCCCATCAGCATCACCAGGCCGATCATCGAGAAGACGTTGAGCGTCGAGCCCGAGACCAGCAAGGCGATCATCACGCCGATCAGCGACAGCGGCAGCGAGGCCATGATCGCCACCGGCTGCACGAAGCTGCCGAACTGGCTGGCCAGCACGATGTAGATGAAGATCACCGCCAGCGCCATCGCGCCCAGCATGCCCTGGAAGGCCTCGTTCTGGTCCTTGGTCTGGCCGCCAACGTCGAAGCTGAAACCCGGCGGCAGCGAAGTCTCGGCGATCAGCTTCTGCACGTCGGCGCCGACGTCGCCCGCCGGGCGGCCCTGCACGCCGGCGAAGATCGCCTCGCGGCGCTGCAGGTTCTGGCGCCGGATGACCTCCGGATTGACCACCGACTCGATCGAGGCCACCGCGTCCAGCGGGATCGGCGTGCCGTCCTTGGCGAACGCCACCGGCAGCTTGCGCATCTGCTCAAGCTGCTCGCGCGAGGCCTGCGGCAGGCGCAGCAGCACCTCGACCTGCTCGCCGTCGGGCGTCGTCCAGTAGGTCGCGGCCTCGCCGTTGACGTAGGCACGCAGGCTGGACGCCAGCTGCGGCGCCGTCAGGCCGAGCTCGCGCACCGCCGCCGGCAGCAGACGCACCGCGTAGGCCGGCACGCCCGGCTTGACCGAGAGTTCGACGTCGGCGATGCCCGGGATCTTCTTCACCTTCTCGGCGAAGTCGCTGGCCACGCGCGCCAGGCCCTCGGGGTCGCTGCCGAGGATGGCGACGTAGATCGGGCGGTCGAAGCCGACCGAGGTCTCGATGCCCGGGATCGCCGCGATGCGCTCGCGCATCGCGTCCTCGACCTGCTTCTGCGTGCGCGAGCGCTCACGCCGGTCGAGCAGGCTGATGTTCAGCACCGCCTGGTTGCGGCCGGTCGACAGCCCCGCGCCCTGGCCGCCGACCGTGGTGGCGACGTTCTTGACCTCGGGGAAGGAGGCGACGATCTCCTCGACCTGGCGCACCTTGGCGTCGCTGCGCTCCAGGCTGGAGCCCACCGGCATGCGGATCGACAGCTGCGTGAAGCCCTCGTCGGTCTGCGGCACGAACTCCGAGCCGACCAGGGGCGCCAGCATCAGCGCGCCGACGAAACTCGCCCCGCCGGCGGCCATCACGACGCCTCGCGGCGTCAGCGTCGCCCAGCGCCAGCGGCGGCGCTGGCTGCGGTCGCGCAGGCCGTCGGCGCCGAAGGGCCGCGCGAAGGCCGGCACGCCGAACAGGCGCCAGCGTTTCGGGCCGAAGGCCCAGTGGATCAGGCGCTCGTAGACCGTGTGCAGCAAGTCCATGCCGCGGTCGACGCCGCGCAGCATCGCGCCGATGACCGGCAGCCGCGCCAGGCGCGCCGACGGCGGGTCGCGCCAGACGCTGGACAGCATCGGGTCGAGCGTGAAGCTGACGAAGAGGCTGACCAGCACCGCGACGACGACGGTGATGCCGAAGGGGTAGAAGAACTTGCCGATGATCCCGCCCATGAAGGCCACCGGCACGAACACCGCGCACAGCGCGAAGGTCGTCGCCATCACCGCCAGGCCGATCTCGCGCGTGCCTTCGTCGGCGGCGGTGTAGTGGTCCTTGCCCATGTGCACGTGGCGCACGATGTTCTCGCGCACGACGATCGCGTCGTCGATCAGCAGGCCGATGCACAGCGACAGCGCCATCATCGTCATGAAGTTCAGCGTGAAGCCGAAGGCGTGCACGGCGATGAAGCTGGAGATCACCGCGATCGGCAGCGTCAGCCCGGTGATGACCGTGCTGCGCCACGAATGCAGGAACAGGAAGACGATGGCCACCGTCAGCAGCGCGCCTTCGATCAGCGTGTGGCGCAGGCCGACCAGCGAGCCCTTGACCCAGTCGCTGGCGGCGTAGACGAGCTCGAGTTTGGTGTCCGGCGGCAGCGTGCGGCCGAGCTCGTCCATCGCCTCCTTCACCTTCTCGCCGGTGGCGACGATGTTCGCGTCCTGCTGCTTGAAGACGTTGAAGTTGATCGCCGTGCGGCCGTTGAGCCGGGCGAAGGAGTCGGGCTCGCGCTCGCGCTCGACCAGCCGGCCCAGGTCGCCCAGGCGCAGCGGCAGGCCGTTGCGGTGGGCGACGATGACCTGCTCGAACTGGCGCGGGTCGCGCACGCGGCCCTCGACGCGCAGGAGGGCGTCGGCGCGATCGTTGCTGAGCAGGCCCACCGGCTCGTCGGCGTTGGCCTCGTCCAGCGCGGTAGCCACCTCGGCTGGCGTCACCGCGTAGGCGCGCAGGCGCTCGGGGTCCAGGTCGATGCGCACCTCGCGCAGCGCCAGGCCGCTGACGTCGACGCGCGCGACGCCTTCCACGCGCTGCAGCCGCCGGCTGACCACCTGGTCGGCCATGATCGACAGCTCGCGCTGGCTGCGCGTGTCCGACAGCAGCGCCAGCGCGACGACCGGCTGCGAGTTCTCGTTGTCGAAGCGGTTGATCAGCGGCGGCTCGGCGTCGTCGGGGAAACGCGCCTGGGCGGCGGCGACGCGGTCGCGCACGTCCTGCATCGCGCGGCCCATGTCGGTGTCCAGCGTGAACTCGATGCTGGTCTGGCTGCGGCCCTCGAAGCTGCGCGAGGTCAGGCGCTTGACGCCGGCGATGCCGTTGACCGACTCCTCCAGCGGCTTGGTGACCTCACGCTCCACCGCCTCCGGCGAGGCGCCCGGATACGACACCTCGACGTAGGCGCCGGGCAGCGCGATGTCGGGCATCTGCTCGACGCCCAGGCGGACGTAGGAGAACAGCCCCAGCACGCACAGCGCGACCATGACCATGGTCGCGAAGACGGGGTTGCGGATCGCGACGCGGGTGATCCACATGCCTTACTCCACGCGGGTGTCGGGCGCCGAAGCCGCCGAGGCCACCGACCCCGCGCTGCCGGCCGTGGCGACCTGCGCCTTGGCGCCTTCGCGCAGGTTGTCGAAGCGCATCGCCAGCACCGTCGCCTTCTCGGGCACGCCCGACAGCAGTTCGACACGGCCGGCGGCGTCGTCGCGGCGGCCGAGCTTGACCGCACGGCGCGCGAGCACGCCGTTCTCGATGACCCAGACGTGGTCCTGGCCGCCGACACGCGCGACCGCGTCCACCGGCAGCGTCAGGCGCTCGGCGGCATCCTTCAGCGTCACCGCGGCGACGGCGTACTGGCCGGCGCGCAGGCGCTCGCCGGGGTTGTCCAGCGCGATCGTCACGCCGATCGAACGCGTGCCGGCCTCGGCGGCCGGCGCGATGCGCGCGATACGGCCGGCAAAAGGCTCGGCCAGCCCTTCGATGCGCACTTCAGCCGTCATGCCCGGCGTCAGCTTGCCCACCTCGTGCGTGCCGACGCTGCCGGCAAGCTCGAGCTCCCGGATGTCGACGATGGTCAGCAGCTGCTGCTCCTCGGCCAGCTTCTCGCCGGGCACCGCGTGGCGCTTGGCGACGATGCCCGAGATCGGCGCCACCAGCGCGGCCTCGCGCATCGTGGTGCGCACCGTGTCGCGCGCCGCCCCGGCGGCGTCGAAGGCGCCACGTGCGGTCTCGAGTGCGGCGCGCGAGTTCTCCAGCGCGATCGGCGAGATGAACTTCTGCTGCGCCAGGCGTTCGTTGGACTCGTGCGTGCGCTCGGCCTGCACCAGCGTGGCCTTGGCGGCGGCGAGCTGGGCGTCGCGCTCGGCGACGCGGCTGGACAGCTCGGACAGGTCCATGCGCCCCAGCGGCTGGCCGGCCTTGACGCGGCTGCCTTCGGCGACCTCCAGCGCCAGCAGCGTGCCGGCGGCCTTGGCGCGCACGATGGCCGTCTGCGGCGCAACCAGCGGGCCGGAGAACTCGATGCGCTCAGGCATCGAGGCGCGCTGCGGCAGCGTCACCTCGCGGGCGACAAACTCCAGCGGCGGCGGGCCGGCCGGCTTGTCGGCGGGCTTGCCCCCGGCGTTCTTCATCCAGACGGCGGCACCGCCGCCGGCGAGTGCCAGCACGACGGCGGCCGACACCCAGGTTCTCGTTCTCATCGAATGCCTCCTGGCCGCCCTTGGCGGGCAGCGGCTCGCAGTGTAGGAAGGCGGCCGATGCCCCTGACGGCGCTGCGACGAAGCGCAGCGGCGGCGGCATCAGCTGCCGGACGCGCCGACGGACGGCAAGCCGCGGCGACGAACGGCGGCGCAGGGCCTCTCAGGCCGCCGTCGCCTCGGTGATGCGGCGCTCGAGTTCGGCCGCCTCGACCGGACGGCCGTAGAGCCAGCCCTGGCCGTGGTCGCAGCGCAGCCGCGTCATCAGCGCCGCCTGGCCGGCGGTCTCGATGCCTTCGGCCACCGTCACCATGTCCAGCGACTGCGCGACCCGGATCGTGGCCTCGATCAGCACGCGGTGGTACTCCACCGTCTCGGCGTGGGCGATGAAGCTGCGGTCGATCTTCACCGTGTCCACCGGCAGCAGGTGCAGACAGGCGAGCGACGAGTAACCGGTGCCGAAGTCGTCGAGCGCCAGGCGCACGCCCAGCTGCTTGAGCGCACGCAGCGTCGCCTGCACCCCCTCGTCCTGCGCCGCCAGCGTCTCGGTCACCTCCAGCTGCAGCAGGCCCGGCGCGAGGCCGTGCCGCTCCAGCGTGGCGCGCACCTGCTCGACCAGCCCCGGCGAACGCAGCTGGGCGCGCGACAGGTTGACGTTGAGCTGCCCCGGCGCCCGGGACCCCAGGCGCGAGCGCCAGTCGGCAAAACGCGCGCAGCTCTCGCGCAGCACGTACTCGCCGATCTGGTCGATCAGGCCGACTTCCTCGGCCACGGCGATGAACTCGGCCGGCGACACGACGCCGCGGGTCGGGTGACGCCAGCGCACCAGCGCCTCGACGCCGGTGGCGCGGCCGCCCGGCAGCGCGACGATCGGCTGGTAGACGACGAAGAGCTCGTCCTCGCGCAGCGCGCGGCGCAGGTCGTTCTCGTTCTCCAGCTGGCGCACGACACGTTCGTGCATCGCCGGGTCGAAGACCATGCAGCAGTCGCGGCCGGCACGTTTGGCCTCGTACATCGCGGTGTCGGCGTCGCGCAGCAGCTCGTCGGGGCTGCGTGCGTCGGCGCCGGCGACGACGACGCCGATGCTGACGGTCGACTGCACCGAGCGGCCATCCACCGTGTAGGGCTCGGCCAGGTCGAGCAGCAGCCGCTCGGCGATCGCCCGTGCCGCCTCGGCGCCGGCGACGCCATCGAGCACGACGACGAACTCGTCGCCGCCCAGGCGCGCCGCGGTGTGTTCGCCGCCGACCCGTGCGACCGCATCGCCCGGACGCAGCGCCAGCTCGATGCGCTGCGCCATCTGCTTGAGCAGCCCGTCGCCTTCGTGGTGGCCGAGCGTGTCGTTGATCTGCTTGAAACGGTCGAAGTCCATGAACAGCACCGCGAAGCCGTAGCCCGGGTGGCGGCGCGCGTGGCCGATCGCACGGTGCAGGCGCTGGATCGCCGCGGCCCGGTTGGGCAGGCCGGTCAGCGCGTCGGTGCTGGCGGCCTGGCGCAGGCGCTCGCTCAGCTCGTGGCGGCCGGTGACGTCGGTGGCCAGGAAGACGTAGCCGCAGTGCCCGCCGTCTTCGTCGAGCATCGGCTGCAGGTCGACCTCGAACCAGCCGTCGCTCGCGTGCTTGCGGCGGGTCAGCACCTCGAAGCGTGCCGGCCCGCGCGTGCGCAGCGCCTCGTGGTAGGGCGCGACGTCGGCCGGGTCGTTGTCGGCGCTGTGCAGCGCGACATCGACCGGGCGGCCGCGCACCTCGTCGGCCGACCAGCCGGTCAGGCGCACGAAGCCGTCGTTGACCCACTCGATGCGCCCGTCCAGCCCGGACACGATGACGCCGTTGTCGGTGCGCGAGACGATCTGCGCCAGGCGGCGCAGCTCGCGCGTCTGGGCCGACAGGCGCTGCACCTGGGTGCGCAGGGCGCGCGCCGTCGGCACCGCGACCAGCATCACCACCGCCGCCAGCACCAGCAGCGTCAGGCCGACGCCCCACTGCAGCATGCGGGCCTGGTGCACGGCACGCGACTGCGAGGCCTCCTGCAGACGCTGGTAGAGCAGATCGGCGGCGGCGATCGCCGGCTCGATCTCCGCCTGCAGCGCATAGGCGGCCGTCGTGATGCCCTCGCCGTCGTGCAGGCCCAGGTGCCGGACCATCGAATCGGCGCGGTACCAGAGGCGCTCGCGCGTGTCCTGCCAGCGCGACAGCGCCGCCGCCACCGCCGCCTCGTTGCGGCCGGACAGCACGCGCTGCGCCGACAGCAGGGTCTCGACCAGCAGGGCGTCGCTGCGCGAGCGCTCGATGGCGTCGGAGATCAGCTGGGCATCGCCGCCCGACCGCAGTTCGCCCCCTTCGGCCAGCGCGGCCAGGCGGCCGATCTGCTGGCAGAAGATGCGCTGCGTGCCGGCCAGGCCGACGAGGTCGGCGTCCAGCGCGCGCACACGTTCGAGGCGGCCGTTGTACCAGGACTGGAAACCTGCCAGCGCCACCAGCGCGACGAAGGTGAACAGCAGCGCATGGCGGATGCGCCGGTGCGCGCGGTCGACGCTGGCGGGCGTGGTCGACGTGCTGGGTTCCATCGGGTCAGGTGCGGTAGGGGCCGGCCGGCGCAGGATTCGCCGTCCCGGTTATCGGCGCTCGCGGCTTCAGTCTGAAGCGGGTTACGTGACCTCGACGTCACATTTCGACGCCTTGGCCGCCGCCGCAGCGCCGCCGAGGCCGGCAACGGCCGCCAGCCAGAAGACGGTGGACAGCCCGTGGTGCTCGGCCACCCAGCCGCCGGCCAGCCCGCCGATCACGCCCGGAACGCCGTAGCCGAGCACCGAGTACAGCGCCTGGCCGCGCGTGCGCAGCGCGCCCGGGAAGTGGCGGCTCACCAGCACGATGCTGGCGGCGTGGTGGGCCGCGAAGGTCAGCGCGTGCAGCAACTGGGCGAGCACCAGCAGCGCCGTCGACGCCCCGGCGACGGCCGTCAGCGCGAAACGCAGCGCCGACGCCAGCCCCGCCCACTGCAGCCAGCGGTAGGCGTCGAAACGCCCCAGCGCCTGGCCCTGGAACCAGAAGAAGACGATCTCCACCAGCACCGACACCGCCCACAGCGCGCCGACGGCGCTCTTGGGGTAACCGCGCGCGTCCAGCAGCAGCGAGAAGAAGGCGTAGAGCGCGGTGTGCGCCAGCACCGTCAGCGCCACCGAGGCGAAGAACCAGGCCACGGCCGGCCGGCGCAGCACCGGCAGCACCGGCGGCGGCGCCGTGGTGGGCGCCGCATCGGCGCCGCCGCCGGGCAGGCGCAGCGCCACCCCCAGCAGCAGCGCGTACAGCGCGCACAGCAGCAGCGGGAACAGGGCGATGCCCTGGCGCTGCAGCAGCGCGCCGGCGGCCACCACCGAGACGACGAAGCCGATCGAGCCCCAGACACGCACACGGCCGTAGCGGCTCGCGTCGAAGCCGCCGCCGGCGCTCAGCCGCGCGGCCAGCGCGGCTTCGGACAGCGGCACGATCGCGCCGTTGGCCAGGAACAGCGCCGCAGTGCAGGCCGCGACCGCCCATTCGCCACGGGCGACGAGAAAACCGGCCGCTGCCGCGAGCGCGATCGCCGCGGCCAGCCGGATCAGGCGCACGCGGCCCCCGCCGTGGTCGGCCCACCAGCCCCAGCCGTAGGGCGCGACGACGCGGGTCCAGCTCTGCAGCGAGGCCACCGCGCCGATCAGCAGCGTCGAGAAGCCCAGCTCCTTGAACCAGAGCGGCGCGTAGGGGTTGAACAGCGCGATGCCGGCGAAATAGACGAACCAGACCGCGCCGAAGGCGCGCAGCCCGGTGGGCGCGGGGCTCAAGCGCCGGCCGGCCGGGCCGCGGGGATCGGCGGGATCGGCAGCTCGACGTCGCCGCACTGCGCACGCTGGCGCAGCACGTGGTCCATCACCACCAGCGCCAGCAGCGCCTCGGCGATCGGCGTCGCGCGGATGCCGACGCAGGGGTCGTGGCGGCCGTGGGTCTCGACGGTCGTCGGCTGGCCGGCGCGGTCGATCGAGGCGCGGGCGATGCGGATCGAGCTCGTCGGCTTGATCGCCAGGCGCACCACCAGCTCCTGCCCGGTGGAGATGCCGCCGAGCACGCCGCCGGCGTGGTTGCTGGCGAAGCCCTCGGGCGTCAGCTCGTCGCCGTGTTCGCTGCCGCGCTGGGCGACACAGGCGAAGCCGGCGCCGATCTCGACGCCCTTGACGGCGTTCAGGCCCATCATCGCGTGGGCGATGGCTGCGTCCAGGCGGTCATAGAGCGGCTCGCCCAGGCCCGCCGGCACGCCGCGCGCGCGCACCTCGATGCGTGCGCCGCAGGAGTCGCCGGCCTTGCGCAGCGTGTCCATGTAGGCCTCCAGCCGCGGGATGTCGCTGGCGTTGGCGGCGAAGAAGTCGTTGGCACCGATGTGGCGCTCGTCCTCGAACGGGATCTCGATCTCGCCGAGTGCGCTCATCCAGCCGGTGAAGGTGCAGCCGTGACGCTCGCGCAGCCACTTGCGCGCGACGGCGCCAGCCGCCACCGTCGGCGCCGTGGTGCGTGCCGACGAACGCCCGCCGCCACGCGGGTCACGCAGGCCGTACTTGCGCCAGTAGGCGTAGTCGGCGTGGCCGGGGCGGAAGGTGTCCAGCAGGTTGCCGTAATCCTTGCTGCGCTGGTCGGTGTTCTGGATCAGCAGCGCGATCGGCGTGCCGGTGGTCAGGCCTTCGTAGACGCCCGACAGGATCTGCACCCGGTCGGCTTCCTGGCGCTGCGTGACGTGGCGGCTGGTGCCGGGGCGACGGCGGTCGAGCTCGGGCTGGATGTCGGCTTCGGACAGCGCCAGGCCGGGCGGGCAGCCGTCGATGACGCAGCCGATCGCCGGGCCGTGGCTCTCGCCGAAATTGGTGACGCGAAAGAGTTCGCCGAGGGTGCTGCCGGACATGGGAACGCTGCGTTGGGGGCAGCGGATTCTATGCGGCGGCCCCCGGCCGGGCCGCTCAGGCCGTCGGCCGCGCCGAGGCGTCTTCCTCGGGCCAGTCCTTGATGTAGGCCTTCAGCATGCGGTTCTCGAAGTCCTGCGCGTCGACCACCGACTTGGCGACGTCGTAGAACGAGATCACGCCCATCAGCGTGCCGTGGTCCAGCACCGGCATGTAGCGCGCGTGGCGCAGCAGCATCATGCGGCGCACCTCGTCGATGTTGGTCTCGGGCGTGCAGGTCAGCGGCGCGTCGTCCATCACCGAACGCACGTGGCGGTTGCCGACGTTGCCGTGGCACTCGACGACCGCCGAGATCACCTCGCGGAAGGTCAGCATGCCGACCAGGTCGCCGTGCTCCATGACGACCAGCGAACCGACGTCGAACTCGGTCATCGACTTCATCGCGTCGGCGAGCAGCTGGTCCGGCGAAACCGTGTAGGTCGTGTTGCCCTTGACGCGCAGGATGTCGGTGACTTTCATGCGGTCAATATAGCCCACAATCGGCGCCCTCCTGCCCCGTGGAAGGTCAACGATGCCCGGTCCGTCAGACCCCGGATTCGACACGCTAGCGCTTCACGCCGGCGCCGCGCCCGACCCCGCCACCGGGGCACGCGCGGTGCCGATCCACCTGACGACGAGCTTCGTCTTCGACAGCGCCGAGGGCGCCGCCGCGCTCTTCGACCAGGAGCGTTCAGGCCACGTCTACAGCCGCATCAGCAACCCGACGACGGCGGTGTTCGAGGAGCGCATGGCAGCACTCGAAGGCGGCGTCGGCGCCATCGCCACCGCCAGCGGCCAGGCCGCGCTGCACCTGGCGATCACGACGATCGCCGGCGCCGGCAGCCACCTCGTCGCCTCGCGGGCGCTCTATGGCGGCTCGCACAACCTGCTGGCCTGGACGCTGCCGCGTTTCGGCATCGAGACGACGTTCGTCGATCCCGCCGACGTCGACGCCTGGCGTGCCGCGATCCGGCCCAACACCCGCCTGCTGTTCGGCGAGACGCTGGGCAACCCGGGGCTGGAGGTGCTGGACATCCCGGCCGTGGCCGCCGTCGCGCACGACGCCGGCCTGCCGCTGCTGGTCGACTCGACTTTCACGACGCCCTGGCTGATCCAGCCCTTCGCTCACGGCGCCGACCTCGTCTTCCATTCGGCGACCAAGTTCCTGTCGGGCCACGGCACCGTCGTCGGCGGCGTGCTGGTCGACGGCGGCAGCTTCGACTGGGAGGCCTCGGGGCGTTTCCCCGAACTGACCGAGCCCTACGCCGGTTTCCACGGCATGGTGTTCAGCGAGGAGAGCACGGTCGGCGCCTTCCTGCTGCGCGCGCGCCGCGAAGGCCTGCGCGACTTCGGCGCCTGCATGAGCCCGCACACCGCCTGGCTGGTGCTGCAGGGACTGGAGACGCTGCCGCTGCGCATGGCGCGCCATGTAGCCAACGCACACCGCGTCGCCGAGTTCCTCGCCGGCCAGGCCTTCGTCGAACGGGTGCGCCACCCGGAGCTGCCGGGCCACCCCAGCCACGCACTCGCCAAACGCCTGCTGCCACGCGGCTGCGGCTCGGTGTTCAGCGTCGACCTGCGCGGCAGCCGCCGCCAGGGCCAGGCCTTCATCGAGGCGTTGCAGATCTTCTCGCACCTGGCCAACGTCGGCGACTGCCGCTCGCTGGTCATCCACCCGGCGTCGACGACGCATTTCCGCATGGACGACGCGGCACTGGCCGCCGCCGGCATAGGCCCCGGCACGGTGCGGCTGTCGATCGGCCTGGAAGACCCGGCCGACCTGATCGAGGACCTGAAACGCGCCTTGAAGGCCGCGGAGCGTGCGGCATGAAACTCGTCGTCAACGGCCACGCGCTGTACGCCTACACCGGCGGCGTCGAGTTCGACCCCGCCCTGCCCTGCGTCGTCTTCGTGCACGGCGCGCTCAACGACCACAGCGTCTGGACGCTGCTGGCGCGCTGGTTCGCACACCACGGGCGCACGGTGCTGGCGGTGGACCTGCCCGGCCACGGCCGCAGCGGCGGCCCGCCGCCGGCCAGCGTCGAGGCCGCGGCCGACGGCGTGCAGGCGCTGCTGGACGCCGCCGGCGTCGAACGTGCGGCGCTCGTCGGCCACAGCCTGGGTTCGCTGATCGCGCTGGAAGCCGCGGCACGCGCGCCGGATCGTGTCACGCACCTGGGGCTGGTCGGCACCGCGTTCCCGATGAAGGTCAGCCCGGCCCTGCTGGCCACCGCACGCGAGACGCCGCAGGCGGCGATCGACCTGGTCAACGCCTTCTCGCTGTCGACGATCGCCGCCAAACCTTCGTACCCGGCGCCGGGCACCTGGCTGCACGGCGCCCAGCGCGCGCTGATGCGCCGGCTGCAAGGCCAGGCCGAAGCCCAGGGGCTGAACCTGTTCGCGCACGACTTCGCGATCTGCGACGCGTATGGGCGGGGGCAGCCCTCACCCCCCGCCCTCTCCCGCGCGGCGGGAGAGGGAGCCACGTCGGCGCTGCGCTGCCCTGTGGCCGTCGTCGTCGGCGCCAAGGACACGATGACGCCGCCCAAGGCCGCGCGCGAACTGGCCGCGGCGCTGAACGCGTGTGTGACGACGCTGCCGGCCGGTCACTCGCTGATGGCCGAGGCGCCCGACGGCGTGCTCGCGGCGCTGCGCGCGCTGCTCGACTGACCCGTCTCCCTCTCCCGCTCGCGGGAGAGGGCCGGGGTGAGGGCAGGCCCACCCCTCGCGGCCACAGCCGGCCTCGAACGCGGCGCCCACACCTACAATGACCGTCCATCCTCAAAATGGATGGCCCCGGGGCCCGCGGCAACGCCGCGGCGCGCCGCCACCCCCTGGCGCGGCGCCCCTTCCCCCCGCCGCGGCCCACCGGCCGCCGCCCGGCCGCTGGCAGCGCCATCCGCGCTCGCGCACCCGGCGCACGACGCTCGTGTCGCCGCCTTCCCTTCGCCGCGCACCCCCGATGTCCTCTCCGTCCGAACTGCCGCCCGCCCCTGCCACGCCCGATGAAAAGACGGCGGTACCGCTGAAGATCGAGGACTGGCTCACCGTCGCCGTGATGGCGGCGCTGGCGCTGATCACCTTCGCCAACGTGCTGGTGCGCTACTTCAGCGACCAGTCCTTCGCCTGGACCGAGGAGATCTCGGTCTTCCTGATGATCGTGCTGGCGCTGGTGGCCGGCTCGGCCGCGGTGGCGCGCAACCGGCACATCCGCATCGAAGCCTTCGCCGACGCCGGCCCGCCGCAGCGCCAGCGCGCGCTGGCGCGATTCGGTGCGCTGATGGTGGCGCTGCTGTTCGCGATCATGGCCGTGCTCAGCGCACGCATCGTCTGGGACCACGTTCAGTGGGAGGAGACCTCGCCGGGCATCGGCGTGCCGCAGTGGTGGTACTCGATCTGGCTGCCGATCCTCTCGGTGGTGATCGCCGGCCGCGCGATCGGGCTGTTCGTGCGCCGCGGCCGCGAGCGTGACGACGACGTGCAGGCCGGGCGATGATCCCGACGCTGCTCTTCGTCGGTTTTCTGGCGCTGATGTTCCTCGGCGTGCCGATCGGCGTCGCGCTCGGCCTGGCCGGCACCGCGGCCATCGCGCTGGCCAACCTGGACACGCAGTGGTTCGGGCTGCTGGCCGTGCCGCAGAACTTCTTCGCCGGCCTGGGCAAGTACCCGCTGCTGGCGATCCCGATGTTCGTGCTCGTCGGCTCGATCTTCGACCGCTCGGGCGTCGCGCTGCGGCTGGTGAACTTCGCCATCGCGATCGTCGGCCGCGGCCCCGGCATGCTGCCGCTGGTGGCGATCGTCGTCGCGATGTTCCTCGGCGGCATCTCGGGCTCGGGCCCGGCCAACGCCGCCGCGGTGGGCGGCGTGATGATCGCGGCGATGGCGCGCGCCGGCTACCCGGCCTCGTTCTCGGCCAGCGTCGTCGGCGCCGCGGCGGCCACCGACATCCTGATCCCGCCCAGCGTCGCCTTCATCGTCTACTCGGTGCTGGTCTCCGGCGCCTCGGTGCCGGCGCTGTTCGCCGCCGGCATGGTGCCCGGCATCCTGGCCGGCATCGCACTGATCCTGCCGGCGGTGTGGCTGGCGCGAAAACACGGCATGGGCGCCGCCGAGGCGACGCTGCCGCGCCCGCCGTTCTGGGCCAGCCTGCGCGAAGCGAGCTGGGGCCTGTTCGCGCCGGTGCTGATCCTCGGCGGCATGCGCGCCGGCTGGTTCACGCCGACCGAGGCCGCCGTCGTCGCGGTGTTCTACGGGCTGTTCGTCGGCGTCTTCATCCACCGCACGATCGCGCTGCGCGACCTGGCGCCGATCCTGCGCGAGTCCGGCGAGCTGTCGGCGGTGATCCTGTTCGTCGTCGCGCTGGCGGGCATCTTCGCCTACTCGCTGTCGACGATGGGCGTGATCGACCCGGTGACCAACGCGATCGTCAACTCCGGGCTCGGCGAGTACGGCGTGCTGTCGCTGCTGATCCTGCTGCTGATCGTCGTCGGGATGTTCCTCGACGGGGTCTCGATCTTCCTGATCTTCGTGCCGCTGCTGCAGCCGATCATGACCCACTACCAGTGGGATCCGGTGTGGTTCGGCGTGCTGCTGACGCTGAAGGTGGCGCTGGGCCAGTTCACGCCGCCGCTGGCGGTGAACCTGATGGTCTCGTGCCGCATCGCCGGCGTGCGCATGGAGGAGACCGTGCGCTGGGTCGGCTGGATGCTGCTGGCGATGTTCATGGTGATGGTCGCGGTGATCGTGTGGCCGCAGCTCGCGCTGTGGCTGCCCGCGAAGCTGGGTTACTGACGCTCTTACCCGAGGAGAAGACGACGATGAAGCGCACGTTCCTGAAGTTCACGCTGGCCGCCTGCGCGCTGGCCGCCGCCGGTGTCGCCAGCGCCCAGAGCACGCTGCCGCCCGGCTACAAGGCCGAGTACCGCATGAGCCTGGTGCTGGGCACCGCGTTCCCGTGGGGCAAGGGCGGCGAGATCTGGGCCAACCTCGTGCGCGAGCGCACGCAGGGCCGCATCAACATCAAGCTGTACCCGGGCACCTCGCTGGTGGCTGGCGACCAGACGCGCGAGTTCCCGGCGATCCGCCAGGGCGTCATCGACCTGGCGGTCGGCTCGACGATCAACTGGTCGCCGCAGGTCAGGCAGCTGAACCTGTTCTCGATGCCCTTCCTGATGCCCGACCACGCCGCGCTGGACGCGCTGACGCAGGGCGTGGTCGGCCAGCAGATCTTCCAGGCCATCGACAAGGCGGGCGCGCTGCCGCTGGCCTGGGGCGAGAACGGCACCCGCGAGATCAGCAACAGCAAGAAGCCGATCCGCACGCCGGCCGACCTGAAGGGCATGAAGATCCGCGTCGTCGGCTCGCCGCTGTTCCTGGACACCTTCACCGCGCTGGGCGCCAACCCGACGCAGATGAGCTGGGCCGACGCCCAGCCGGCGCTGGCTTCGGGCGCCGTCGACGGCCAGGAGAACCCGCTGTCGATCTTCACCGCGGCCAAGCTGCACACCGTCGGCCAGAAGCACCTGACGCTGTGGGGCTACGTCGCCGACCCGCTGATCTTCGTCGTCAACAAGGAGGTCTGGAAGAGCTGGACGCCGGCCGACCAGGCCATCGTGCGTCAGGCCGCCGTCGACGCGGGCAAGCAGCAGGTGGTGATCGCGCGCAAGGGCCTGGCCGAAGCCGACCAGCCGCTGCTCAAGGACATCGGCGCGCTCGGCGTCACGATCACCAAGCTGAGCCCGGCCGAACGCGAGGCCTTCGTGAAGGCCACGCGCCCGGTCTACGACAAGTGGAAGAAGCAGATCGGCACCGACCTGGTCGACGCCGCCGAGAAGGCGATCGCGGCGCGCCGGTAAGCCGCTCTCAGGCGGGGCGGCGGCGGCGCGCCAGCGCCGCCGCGGCCAGCGCGGCCATCACCAGCGCCGCGCTGGCCGGCTCCGGCACGTCCTGCGTCACCTCCGTGAACACGACGCTGCCGAAGCCTTCAGTGCCGGCACCGGTGGTGTCGTAGGCCAGGAAGGCCTGGCTGGCTTCGGTGAAGCCGGCCGCCAGCGCCAGCAGCGGCTGCGACAGCGCGCCGGCGCCGCTGAACATCAGGTCCACGCCCAGCAGGCTGCCGGCCGAGAACCAGGCCAGCGGCAGGCTGTCGGCGTCGATGCCGTCCAGCGTGTAGCGGGCGCCGGCGAAGTCCAGCGTGAAGCTGCTGAGTTCGACGCTGCCGTCGTAGCCGGCAACCGGGTCCTCGAAACCGAGGCTGCCGCTGAAGGCGGTGCCGGCCAGCGAGCCGGAATCGACGAGGCCGTCGATGCGGTAGAGCGCGGCCTGCGCGGGCGCGGCCAGTCCTGCAAACAGCGTGGCGGCGAGCGCCAGGGCGGAAATGATTTGACGGGTCATCCGGGTCTCCATCGTCAGAACAGGAAGTTCGCGGGCTTGAGCAGCGCCGCGCAGGACAGGTTCTTCACCAGCACCATCGCACGCGCAGCGGCCGGGCCGGCGGCGTCCGGGTCGACGGACAGCAGCGCGTCAGCACCCGAGGACGAGCAGAACAGGTAGCCCTGGCCGATCGGGTCGGTCGACGGCACGCGCAGGCTTTGCAGCAGCGCGGCCAGCGAGATGCGGTCGTCGCCCGGCGTGAAGTCGGTGATCGTCGCGCCGCCGGCAAAGCCGGTGCTGAAGACGAAGCTGTCGCTGCCGCCGCCGCCGGTCAGCGTGCGCCGGCCGGCGCCGCTGACGATGACGTCGTCACCCGCCGTGCCGGTGACGCTGGTGCTGGTGGGCGACGCGGTGATCGTCTTCACCAGGTTCAGGCCGACGAGCACCGGGTCGTGGTCCGACGAGCGGTACGGCGTCGCCGCGTAGGGATCGGGCGCGCAGCTGGCGCAGGCCGGCTGCTTGTATTCGAGGTTGTAGTCGTGCGCCACGGACTCGTCGGCGTTGACGTGCCAGTGCACCACCCCGGCGACCTTGGGCGACAGCGTGCCGGTGGACAGCGCATGGTCCAGCCGGCCGGCGGCACCGTCGAAGACGTAGGAGTAGCCGAAACCGTTGAAACGCGCGACCTCGTCGACGTAGCCGCTGCCGGTGAACTGGAACACCGGGTCTTCCTGGGCGTAGGCGTTGAAGTCGCCGACCAGCAGCACGTCGTTGCTGGTGCTGGCCGCCTGCAGCTGGGCGACGAAACGCCGCAGCTGGTCGGCCTGGGCGACACGCAGCGCGTTCCAGCAGCCCTGGCCGTCGCCGCTGTCGACGTTTCCGGGCGCATCGGCGTCGCCGGCGGCCGGGCAGCTGCCCTTGCTCTTCAGGTGGTTGACGACGACGGTGAAACGTTCGCCGTTGGCCGGCGCGAAGGTCTGCGCCAGCGGCGGGCGGCTGTTCACCGCGGCGGTGTCGCTGGCCGGCGCGCCGACGCGGGCGACACGCGCGGGCTTGTAGATCATCGCCACCTTGATCGCGTCGCTGCCGCTGCCGGCGGCCGGTTCGGGCACCACGGCGTAGGTGCCCGAGCCCACGCGCAGGTTCAGCGCGTCGACCAGGTTCTGTACCGCCACCGCGCCGTTGTTCTGGATCTCCATCAGCCCCACGACGTCGGCGTCGAGCGCGGCCAGCGCCTCGACGATCTTGGCGCGCTGGCGCTGGAACTCGGCCAGGCTGTTGGCGCCGCGGCAGTTGGACGCCGAGACGGTGCCGCCCTGGCTGCAGCCCTGGCCGGTCTGGCCGCCGGCGGTGGCGCCGTTGGTGAAGGTGGTGAAGTAGTTCAGCACGTTGAAGCTGGCCACCTTGACGTTGCCGGCGACCGCGGGCGGCGTGGCCGTGCGCGGATTGGCCGTCGTGTAGCGCAGCGTGCTCTTGTCCAGCGGCAGGATGCGGTAGTCGCTGGGCGCGCTGGCGCCGGTGGTCGAGGTCGACAGGCCGTAGTCGACGACGCCGGTGATCGAGCCGATGAGGTCGCCGCCACGCAGCGCGCCGTTCGGGCCGGTGTACGGCGTGGGGTTGACGTTCTGAGCCGAGCTGCCGTCGTCGAGCACGATGCGGCGCGCGGCGTTGTCGGCGGCCAGCGCCTGGGCCTGCGCGCCGGGGCGATAGCGGTTGGTCGGCGTCTCCAGCCGGCCGCCGGCCGACAGCGTGAGCTGGCCGTAGCGCGCCTGGTAGTAGTTCTGGTCCACCGTCAGCGGGCCGGCCAGCGTGACCAGCATGCCTTCGTAGCGCTCCAGGCCACCGGAGACCGGCAGCGCCAATGCCACCGGCGTGATGCTGCCGCTGCCGAGCACGCTGATCGCGCTCGGCCCGGTGAGCTGGGTGACGCTGCCGCTGCCGGCGGCGAACTCGGCCACCTTGCCGGTGAGCTGCACGAGCTGGCCGGCGGTGACGCTGGGCGCGCTGCTGGTGAAGACGAAGAGGCCGTCGGAGGTCGCCGCGTCGCCGTCGCCGGCCGCGTCCTGCAGGAAGAAGCCGTTGTTCGTCAGCTGGGTGACGACGCCCGAGGTCATGACGGTCTGGCCGAGCAGCGGGCTCTGTTGGCCGCTGCCCTGGATCTCGTAGGTGCGGCGCAAGGCGACCGTGCCGCCGTCGTCGCCGCCACCCGAGCAAGGCACGGCCGCCGTCGCGCTGTTGCGCGGCGCCGGCGTGCCGGTGACGAAGTCGCTGGCGTTGTTGCCGCTGTCGGTGCAGCCGCCGGCCTTGCGCAGCAGCGCGCTGCTGCTGCTGGCCGCCGGCGCGGCGCCGCTGCCTTTGTAGAAGTTGGCGCTGCCGTAGCCGACCAGGTCGACGAAATGCGCCTGCTGTTCGGCGCTGCAGGCGGTGGAGCCGCCGTTGCAGGCCAGGCCGGTGGCGGTGTCCAGCAGGGCGACCTTGCCGTTGCTGCCCGACAGGTCGGCGTTGCCGGTCGCGTCCGGCGTCGGCAGCGCGGTGCCGGAGCTGGTCCTCAGCTGCACCAGGTACCAATGCCCGGGCTGCAGCGTGCCGGCGAGCGGCGTCACGCTGTTGCCGGCGAAGTTGCCGGTGCCAGTGGCGCTGGCGTACTGGACCGACCAGCCGCTCAGGTCGACGGCCGTGCTGCCGTTGTTGAACAGCTCGACGTAGTCGCTCGCGAACGCATTGCCGTTGCCGCCGTAGATCTGGCTGATCACGACGCCCGCGCTGGCCGGCGTGGACGCCAGCAAGGCCGCGACGGCTGCCGCGATGGCCGAAGCCTGCTTGTGCATGTTCCCCTCCTTCAGGTGATGGGGGCGCACGCTATCCAGGCGGCATGAAGCGTCCGTGACGGGAAGCGACGCCTGCGGCGCGCCCCCCCGAGATGCGCGGCCCCGCAGGGCACGAGGTCAGCGCAGCAGTTCGGCCAGCGTCAGCTCGCGCAGGCGCAGGCGATCACGAAGCTCGTCGACCGTCGCGCCGGGCGCCAGCAGCAAGGCGTCGAACAGCGGCAGCGCCGGCGTCGCCTCGGCGTCGCACAGCAGCACGTGACGCGCGGTACCGCCTTCGTCGAGCCGGGCGACCCAGTCGAAGCCGGTCAGCAGCTCCAGCACCGGCTCGAGCTCCAGCGGGTCGGCACGCAGTCGCTCGGACAGCGTCGGCAGCGACAGCCCGTGGCCCGGGCCGTGGCGCGCGGCGGCGAGCTGGCGCAGCACCACGAGCGCCAGCTCGAAGCGGTGGCCGGCGGTGGGCGGCCGGCGCACGACGCGCATCTGCAGGCTGGGCGCGTAGGCGGCGATCACCGCACCCAGCAGCACGATGACCCAGCTGAGATAGATCCACAGCAGCAGGATCGGCAGCGAGGCGAAAGCGCCGTAGACCGAGGCGTACATCGGCACCTTGTCGACGTACCAGGCCAGGCCTTCCTTGGCGAACTCGAAGGCGACGGCGACGAACAGCGCACCGGCCCAGGCGTGGCGCCAGCGCACGGTGGTGTTGGGCACGTAGTGGAACAGGCCCGCCAGCGCCGCGGCCAGCAGTGCGAACTCGGCGACGCTGAGCGCCGCGCTGACGCCACCGGGCAGCACGCCGACCAGGCCGCGCGAGGCCGACAGCGCGTAGGAGGTCATCGACAGGCTGACACCGACGACCAGCGGACCGAGCGTCAGCGCAGCCCAGTAGACCAGCACACGCTGCGCGATCGGCCGCGGCTGGCGCACGCGCCAGATCGCGTTGAGCGTGCGGTCGATGGTCAGCATCAGCGCCAGCGCCGTGGCGCCGAGGAACAGCAGGCCCACCGAACCGGCCCGGTTGGCCTGCGAGGCGAACTGCGTCAGCGCACGCATCACCGGGCGCGCGATCGTGTCGGGCACCAGCGACTGCAGGAAGTACTTCTCCAGCGAGATCTGGAACTTGGCGAAGATCGGGAACGCGGTGAAGACGGCCAGCATCACCGTGACCAGCGGCACCAGCGCGATCAGCGTCGTGAAGGTCAGGCTGCTGGCGGTGAGGCCGAGGCGGTCTTCGCGGAAACGCTGGCGCAGCGTGCGCAGCGTGTCGAGCCAGGGCCAGCGGCGGAGGGCGGCGAGCGAGTCCTGCCACAACACGCGCAGGCGGGCCGCCAGGGCCGGAGACGATGTCATGCTGGATATGATGCCAGCATGGTTTCCGCTGTCCCCGCTGTCCCCGCTGTCCCCGATGCCGCCGTGCGGCAGACCCGCGCGCTGGCCCTGGCCTCGCTGATCGCCCTGATCGTGCAGGGCCTGGCCTGGGAGCTGTGGATCGCGCCCACCGGCAGCGGCACGCTGGCGCTGAAGGTGCTGCCGCTGGTGGCCGCCGTGCCCGGCATGCTGCGCCACCGGCTCTACACCTTCCGCTGGGTCAGCATGGCGCTGTGGCTCTACGTCACCGAGGCGCTGGTGCGTTCGACCAGCGAACGTGGCGCCGGCCAGGCGATGGCCATCGTCGAGCTGGTGCTGTGCATCGTGCTCTTCGTCTTCTGCTCGCTGTACGTGCGCCGGCGGCTGCGCGGTGTGAAGGCGGCGGCATGAGCCCGCAGGACTTGTCCGGGGCTCATTCCCGCCCGGCGGGACCGGCCGCCAGGCCGAAGGGTGCCCCAGTGAACGAAGGGCTGCTGCAGACGCTGCGCGAGGTGGTCGGCGCAGCGCAGGTGCTGACCGAAGGCGATCTCTCGGCCTACGAACTCGACTGGCGCCGCCGCTGGCGCGGGCGCGCGCTGGCCGTCGTGCGCCCGGGCAGCACCGCCGAGGTCGCGGCGGTCGTGCGCGCCTGCGCGGCCGCCGGTGTCCCCATCGTGCCGCAGGGCGGCAACACCGGCCTGGTCGGCGGCGGCGTGCCCGACGAGAGCGGCCGCCAGGTGCTGCTGAGCCTGCAGCGCCTGAACCGCATCCGCGCGATCGACGCCGCCAACCTGACGCTGAGCTGCGAAGCCGGCTGCGTGCTGCAGGCGGTGCAGGAGGCGGCCGCGGCCCAGGGCCTGCTGTTCCCGCTGAGCCTGGCGGCCGAAGGCAGCTGCACGATCGGCGGCAACCTCGCGGCCAACGCCGGCGGCACCCAGGTGCTGCGCTTCGGCAACGCGCGCGAGCTGTGCCTGGGGCTGGAGGTCGTCACCGCGGCCGGCGAGGTCTGGGACGGGCTGTCCGGCCTGCGCAAGGACAACACCGGCTACGACCTGCGCGACCTCTTCGTCGGCAGCGAGGGCACGCTGGGCATCATCACCGCGGCGACGCTGAAGCTCTTCCCGCAGCCGGCGGCGGTGACGACGGTCCTTGCCGCCTGCGAGAGCCTGGACGACTGCGTCGCACTGCTGAACCTGGCCCGCACGCGCCTGGGCGCCGGGCTGACCGGCTTCGAGGTCATGGGCCGCTTCGCGCTGGAACTGGTGGCCAAACACTTCCCGGCGCTGCCGCGGCCGCTGCCGGGTGCACCGTGGACGGTGCTGCTGGAGCAGAGCGACACCGACGGCGAGGCCGCAGCGCAGGAGCGTTTCGAGTCCCTGCTGGGCACGGCGCTGGAAGACGGCATCGTCGGTGACGCCGCGGTGGCCGCCAACCTGTCGCAGTCGCACACGATGTGGCATCTGCGCGAGTCGATCCCGCTCGCCCAGGCCGAGGAAGGGCTGAACATCAAGCACGACATCGCGCTGCCGGTGTCGGCGATCCCCGGCTTCTGCGCCGCGACCGACGCCGCGCTGGCCGCAGCGATACCCGGCGTGCGGCTGGTGTGTTTCGGCCACCTCGGCGACGGCAACCTGCACTACAACGTGCAGGCCCCCGAAGGCGGCGATGCCAAGCGTTTCCTCGCCGAGCAGGAGCCGGCGGTCAACCGCATCGTCTACGACGCCGTGGTGGCCTGCGGTGGCTCGATCTCGGCCGAACACGGCATCGGGCAGTTGAAGCGCGACGAACTCGCCGAACGCAAGTCGCCGGTGGCGCTGGCGATGATGCGGGCGATCAAGGCCGCGCTGGACCCGCAGAACCTGCTGAACCCCGGGCGCGTGATCTGAGCCCGGGCCGGGCCTGCCGGCTTACTGCAGCGGCCCCTTCAGCGCCGCCGGCAGCGGCACCGTCAGCACCTCGATGCCTTCGTCGCTGAGCGCCTGGCGCTCTTCGGGCGAGGCCTGGCCGCGGATGCCGCGGTTCTCGCTCTCGCCGTAGTGGATGCGCCGCGCCTCCTCGGCGAACCGGCCGCCGACGTCCTCGGTAGCGGCCAGCAGCTGGCGCACCGCGCCCAGCCAGGCGGCCTGCAGGTCGGCATCGGTGGCCGGGGCCTTGGGCGTCCTGGGGGCCTGGGGCGGCTCGGGCGGCGGCTCCTTGGCGCCGGAGAGGTTCAGCCGCGGCGCGCTGGGCAGCCGCGTGACGACGTGGTCGCCGCAGATCGGGCACTCGACGAGACCGCGGCCGTTCTGGTCCATGAAGTCGTCGTCCGAGGCGAACCAGCCCTCGAAGCGGTGGCCGTTCGTGCAGCGCAGGTCCAGGACCTTCATCGGGCTCGGGCGGGCTCGCCGTCCTCCGGGTCGGGCTGCCACTCCAGCGGCCAGGCGCCGGCGCGCCAGCGCTGCAGCCAGTGCAGGCCGATGCGCGTCTTCACGTCGGGCAGGCCGTCGCCCATCGCGAGCACGTCGAGTTCGGCTTCGCTCAGTTTCATGACCTCCACGAACTCGCCTTCGTCGAGCTTCTGCTCGCCGGCGACCAGGCCGCGAGCGAAGTAGATCCAGATGCTCTCGCTGGAGTAGGCGGCGGCGTTGTGGATCTCGCAGGCGAAGGCCCACTCGCGGGCACGGAAGCCCGTCTCCTCGTGCAGTTCGCGGCGCGCGCACTCGAGCGTGCTCTCGCCGGCGTCGCGTTTGCCGGCCGGGAACTCGACGATCGTGCGGGCTATCGGGTAGCGGTACTGGCGCACCAGCACGACGCGGCCGTCGTCGAGCAGCGGCACGACGGCGACCGCGCCGGGATGGCGGATGTACTCGCGCGTCGCCGCACTGCCGTCGGGCAGCACGACCTCGTCGCGGTGCACTTCGAGGAAACCGCCTTCGAGCAGCGTGCGCCCGCCGGTGCGGCGTTCGCGCAGGTGGACGTCGTCGGTCTCGTCGGTCATCGGGGCGTCAGCTGGTCAAAGCCTTGACGATGGCGTCACGGCACATCGCCATCAGGCCGCCGGGCAGCAGGCCGAAGGCCAGCACCGCCAGGCCGTTGACGGCCAGCAGCGCGTTGACACCCGCGCTCTGGCCCACTGGGCCGGCGAGCCTGGGCTCGTCGAAATACATGACCTTCACGACCCGCAGGTAGTAGAACGCGCCGATCAGCGACATCATCACCGCGAACACCGCCAGCCAGACGTAGGCCTCGACGTTGGTCGACACCAGCGCCTGCAGCACCGCCAGCTTGGCGTAGAAGCCGACCATCGGCGGCAGGCCGGCGAGCGAGAACATGAAGATCGCCATGACGCCGGCGATCCACGGGCTGCGGCGGCCGAGGCCGGCCAGGTCCTCGATCTGCTCGCTCTCGAAGCCCTGGCGCGACAGCACCATGATCAGGCCGAAGGTGCCCAGCGTCGTCAGCACGTAGGCGACGACGTAGAACATCGCCGAGCTGTAGGCGTTGCCGGCCGACAGCGTGTTGCCGCTGACGACGCCGGCGGACATGCCCAGCAGGATGAAGCCCATCTGCGCGATCGTCGAGTACGCCAGCATGCGCTTCAGGTTGGTCTGCGCGATCGCGACGACGTTGCCCAGCACGAGGGAAGCCACCGCCAGCACGATGAACATCTGCTGCCAGTCGACCGCCAGGCCCAGCATGCCCTCGACCAGCAGGCGGATCGTGATCGCGAAGGCGGCAAACTTGGGCGCACCGCCGATCAGCAGCGTCACCGAGGTCGGCGCGCCCTGGTAGACGTCGGGCACCCACATGTGGAACGGGGCCGCCCCGAGCTTGAAGGCGACGCCGGCGACGACGAAGACGACGCCGAAGACCAGCACCTCGCGGTTGATGTTCGGGTTGGTGGCGATCTGCTCGAAGACACGCGGGATGTCGAGCGAACCGGTGGCACCGTACATCATCGACAGGCCGTAGAGCAGGAAGCCGCTGGCCAGCGCGCCGAGCACGAAGTACTTCATCGCCGCCTCGGTGGCGACGGCATGGTCGCGGCGCAGCGCGGCCAGCGCGTACAGCGACAGGCTCATCAGCTCCAGACCGAGGTAGACGACGAGGAAGCTGTTGGCCGAGGTCATCACCGAGATGCCCAGCAGCACCATCAGCGCGAGCACGTAGAACTCGCCCCTGAGCATGTCGCGCGAGGCCAGCGTCGGCCGCGCGTAGGCGACGGTGGCGAGCATCGCGATGCCGGCGAAGAAGGCCAGCAGGTGGCCCATCGGGTCGGTGACGACCTGGCCGCCCATCGCGTAGGTGGTCTCGCCGCCGTTGAAGGCCGCGAAGTGCATGCCGGAGAACACCAGCACCGCGAGCTGCGTCAGCCAGAAGGTCGGACGGCGCTCGGGGTCGGCGACGAAGAGATCGGCAATCGCGATCACGCAGATCGCGGCCAGCAGCCAGATCTCGGGCTGCAGGGCGAGCCAGTTCATCGGGTTCAGGTTCTGCATCGCGTGGCTCGGGTCAGGGCAGCTTCGAGACGGCAACGTGCTTGAGCAGTTCGCTCACCGACACGTCCATCACCTCGGTGAAAGGCTTGGGGTACAGGCCCATCCACAGCACCGCGGCGGCCAGCAGGGACAGCATCAGGAACTCGCGGGCGTTGATGTCCTGCAGTTCCTTGACGTGGTCGTTGGCCACCGGGCCGAAGTAGACGCGCTTGACCATCCACAGCGTGTACGCGGCGCCGAAGATCAGCGTCGTGGCGGCCAGGCCCGCGACCCAGAAGTCGTACTTCACGGCGCCGAGGATGACCATCCATTCGCCGACGAAGCCGGCGGTGCCGGGCAGGCCGCAGTTGGCCATCGCGAACAGCACCGCGAAGGCCGCGAACCTGGGCATCGTGTTGACGACGCCGCCGTAGGCCGAGATCTCGCGGCTGTGCACGCGGTCGTAGAGCACGCCGATGCACAGGAACATCGCGCCGGAGACGAAGCCGTGCGAGATCATCTGCACGATCGCGCCGGTGACGCCGAGTTCGTTGAAGATGAAGAAGCCCAGCGTCACGAAACCCATGTGGGCGATCGACGAGTAGGCCACCAGCTTCTTCATGTCGCGCTGCACCAGCGCGACGAGGCCGATGTAGACCACCGCGATCAGCGACAGCGTGATGATGACCCAGGCGTACTCGCGCGCCGCGTCGGGCGCGATCGGCAGCGAGAAGCGCAGGAAGCCGTAGGCGCCGAGCTTCAGCATGATCGCCGCCAGCACCACCGAGCCGCCGGTGGGCGCCTCGACGTGGGCGTCGGGCAGCCAGGTGTGCACCGGCCACATCGGCACCTTGACCGAGAACGCGGCGAAGAAGGCGACGAACAGCAGCGTCTGCGCGGTCAGCGTCAGCGGCAGCTTGTGCCAGTCCTGGATCTCGAAGCTGCCGCCGGACTGGTAGTACAGGTAGACCACCGCGACGAGCATCAGCAGCGAGCCCAGCAGCGTGTAGAGGAAGAACTTGAACGCCGCGTAGACGCGCCGCGCGCCGCCCCAGACGCCGATGATGATGTACATCGGGATCAGGGTGGCCTCGAAGAAGACGTAGAACAGCAGGCCGTCGGCGGCCGAGAACACGCCGACCATCAGCCCCGAGAGGATCAGGAAGGCGCCCAGGTACAGCGGCACGCGGTCGGTGATGACCTGCCAGCCGGCGATGACGACGATGACGGTGATGAAGGCCGTCAGCGGCACGAACCACACCGACAACCCGTCGACGCCGAGGTGGTAGTTGACGTTGAAGCGGTCGATCCAGGGCACGAGTTCCTGGAACTGCAGCGCCGCCGTGCCGGCGTCGAAGCCGGTGATCAGCGGGATCGTCAGCAGGAAGCCGACGACGGCGCCGACGAGAGCGATCCAGCGCGCGAGGTTGGGATTGCTGTCGCGGCCGACGGCCAGCAGCACGATCCCGAAGGCGATCGGCATCCAGATCGCGAGACTCAGAAGACCCATTCTTTGCTCTCTTCTTTTTGCGGCCGCGCGCTCAGCCCGCCAGGCCGCCGAAGAACGGCCACAGGCGCCAGGTCATGAAGCCGAAGATGCCCAGCAGCATGACGAGCGCGTACCAATAGAGGTGGCCGGTCTGCACGCGGCGCAGCACACCGGCGAGCAGGCCCACCGTCCTGGCCGAGCCGTTGACGATGGCGCCGTCGATCAGGCCGACGTCGCCACCCTTCCACAGCCCGGTGCCGATCAGGCGCGCGCCGGCGGCCAGCACGTGCTCGTTGAACCAGTCCATGTAGTACTTGTTCTCGAGCACGGTGCGCAGCGGCTTGAGCGCACGGTCCAGCGCGGCCGGGATCTGCGGCGCCTTCAGGTAGAAGACCCAGGCGGTGACGACGCCGGCCAGCGCCAGCCAGAACGGCGCCGTCTGCAGGCCGTGCAGCGCCATGGCGCTCGCGCCGTGCCACTTCTCGGCCAGTTCGGCCATCGCCGGGTGCCGGGCGGCATCGACGAAGATCGCGCCGGAGAAGAAGTCGCCGTAGAGCATCGGGCCGATGGTCATGAAGCCGATCACGACCGAGGGCAGCGCCAGCAGCAGCAGCGGCGCGGTCACGACCCAGGGCGACTCGTGCGGGGTGGCGTCGTGGCCGTGGCCGTGGTCATCGCCATGCGCGTGGTCGTCCTCCGGCGGGAAGGGCTTGTGGCGGAAACGCTCCTCGCCGTGGAAGACGAGGAAGTACATCCGGAACGAGTAGAACGCGGTGACGAAGACGCCGGCGGTGACGGCGAACAGCGCGAAGCCGGCACCCGGCAGCTGGCTCGCGTGCACCGCCTCGATGATGCTGTCCTTGGAGTAGAAGCCCGAGAACAGCGGCGTGCCGATCAGCGCCAGCGAACCCAGCAGCGCGGTGATCCAGGTGATGGGCATGTACTTGCGCAGGCCACCCATGTTGCGGATGTCCTGGTCGTGGTGCATGCCGATGATCACCGAGCCCGCGGCCAGGAACAGCAGCGCCTTGAAGAACGCGTGCGTCATCAGGTGGAACACCGCCACCGAGTAGGCCGACACACCCAGCGCCACCGTCATGTAGCCCAGCTGCGACAGCGTCGAGTAGGCGACGACACGCTTGATATCGTTCTGGATGATGCCCAGGAAGCCCATGAACAGCGCGGTGATCGAACCGATCACGAGCACGAAGTTCAGCGCCGTGTCGGACAGCTCGAACAGCGGCGACATGCGCGCCACCATGAAGATGCCGGCGGTGACCATCGTCGCGGCGTGGATCAGCGCCGAGATCGGGGTCGGGCCTTCCATCGAGTCGGGCAGCCAGACGTGCAGCGGGAACTGCGCGCTCTTGCCCATCGCGCCGATGAACAGGCAGATGCAGATCACCGTGATCAGCATCCAGTCCTGGCCGGGGAAGCTCATCGCGGCCAGCTCGGGGCCCTTGGCGAAGGCCTCGGCGTAGTCCAGCGTACCGGCGTAGGCGACGATCAGGCCGATGCCCAGGATGAAGCCGAAGTCGCCGACCCGGTTGACCAGGAAGGCCTTCATGTTGGCGAAGGTCGCGCTCGGCTTCTTGAACCAGAAGCCGATCAGCAGGTAGCTCACCAGGCCCACCGCCTCCCAGCCGAAGAACAGCTGCAGGAAGTTGTTGCTCATCACGAGCATCAACATCGAGAAGGTGAACAGCGAGATGTACGAGAAGAAGCGCTGGTAGCCCGGGTCCTCTTCCATGTAGCCGATGGTGTAGATGTGCACCATCAGCGACACGAAGGTGACGACGCACATCATCATCGCCGTCAGGCCGTCGACGAGGAAACCGACCTCCATCTTCAGGCCGCCGACGACGGCCCATTCGTAGATCGTGCCGGCGAAGCGCGCGCCGTCCATCGCCACGGCCTTGAGCACGATGGCCGAGCAGATGAACGAGATCAGCACGCCGAGGATCGTCACCGTGTGCGCGCCGCGGCGGCCGACCGCCTTGCCGGCCAGGCCCGCGACCAGCGCGCCGACCAGCGGCGCGAGCGGGACGGCGAGCAGGAGGTTTTGCGAGAGAGTTGCTGCCATGTCTCAGTCGTTCTGTTTGGCCGGGCTTTCCCAAGCGGACGCCGCGGAACCGGCTTGGCCGGGCCGCAGGCGGCGCCCCCCTGGGGGGGAGGCGCCGAAGGCGCTTCGGGGGGGGTCATCTCATCAACCTTTGAGCTCGTCGAGTTCCTCGACGTTGATCGACGCGCGGTTGCGGAACAGCACGACGAGGATCGCCAGGCCGATCGCCGACTCGGCGGCGGCGACGGTCAGGATGAAGAACACGAAGATCTGGCCCGCCATGTCGCCCAGGTAGTGCGAGAAGGCGACGAAATTCAGGTTGACGGCCAGCAGCATCAGCTCGATGGCCATCAGCAGCACGATCAGGTTGCGCCGGTTCATGAAGATGCCGACGACCGACAGCGCGAACAGGATGGCGCCCAGCGAAAGGTAGTGGCCGAGCGTGATCGGTCCGAGGCTCATGCTTGGCCTTCCTTGTTGTCGGCCGCGGCATCGGCCTTGACCGTGGGCACCTTGACCAGGCGCACGCGGTCGGCGCGCTTGACGCGCACCGCCACGGCCGGGTCGACGCGGCGGCTGTCCTTGCGGTGGCGCAGCGTCAGCGCGATGGCGGCGACGATGGCCACCAGCAGCAGCACGGCCGCCAGCTGCAGCGGGTACAGGTAGTGGGTGTAGAGCTCGATGCCCAGCAGCCGGGTGTTGCCCATCTCCAGCGCCTGCGCCGACAGCTCCGGCGCCTGCGCCGGCTGGAAGCCGCGCAGCAGCACCAGCGACATCTCCAGCGCGATGACCGCGCCGACCATGCCCGCCAGCGGGAAGTGCTTCCAGAAGCCGGCACGCACCGATTCGCTGTTGATGTCCAGCATCATGACGACGAACAGGAACAGCACCATCACCGCGCCGACGTAGACCAGCACCAGCACGATGGCCAGGAACTCGGCCTGCAGCAGCATCCAGATGCAGGCGGCGTTGAAGAACGCGAGCACGAGAAAGAGCACGCCGTGCACCGTGCTGCGCGCGGTGATCACGCGCAGCGCCGCGAACAGCAGCACCGCGGAGAAGAGATAGAAGAGCGCCGTGGTCGTGTTCATGTTCTCAGCGGTAGGGAGCGTCCGCTTCGCGGTTGGCGGCGATCTCTTTCTCGTAGCGGTCGCCGACGGCCAGCAGCATGTCCTTGGTGAAGTACAGGTCGCCGCGCTTCTCGCCGTGGTACTCGAAGATGTTCGTCTCGACGATCGAGTCGACCGGGCAGCTTTCCTCGCAGAAGCCGCAGAAGATGCACTTCGTCAGGTCGATGTCGTAGCGCGTCGTGCGGCGCGTGCCGTCGTCGCGCACGTCGCTCTCGATCGTGATCGCCATCGCCGGGCACACGGCCTCGCAGAGCTTGCAGGCGATGCAGCGTTCCTCGCCGTTCTCGTAGCGGCGCAGCGCGTGCAGGCCGCGGAAGCGCGGCGACAGCGGGGTCTTCTCCTCGGGGTACTCGATCGTGATCGCCTTGGACAGGAAATGCCTGCCGGTCAGCGCCATGCCCTTGAAGATCTCGGTGAGCATGAAGCTCGAGAACACGTCCTTGATGGCGGAGGTGTTGGGCATCGTCGACCTCACTTCCAGATGTTGAACGGCGACTGGATCCACAAGCCGACGACGACCAGCCAGACCAGCGTCACCGGGATGAAGATCTTCCAGCCCAGACGCATGATCTGGTCGTAGCGGAAGCGCGGCAGCGTCGCGCGCACCCACAGGAACATCGTCACGACGACGAAGACCTTGGCGACCAGCCAGAACCAGCCGGGGAGGAAGTCGAGGAAGGCGAACGGGGGCAGCCAGCCGCCGAGGAACAGCACGACGGTCATCGTGCTGACGAGGATCATGTTCGCGTACTCGGCCAGGAAGAACATCGCGAACGACATCCCCGAGTACTCGATCATGTGGCCGGCGACGATCTCGGACTCGCCCTCGACGACGTCGAACGGCGCGCGGTTGGTCTCGGCCAGGCCGGCGATGAAGAAGACGAAGAAGATCGGCAGCAGCGGCAGCCAGTTCCACGACAGCAGGTCGGCGCCGTTGTCCACGCCCAGGCCACGGCCCTGCGCGGCGACGATCTCGCCCAGGTTCAGCGTGCCCGAGACCATCACGACGACGACCAGCGCGAAGCCCATCGCGATCTCGTAGCTGACCATCTGCGCCGACGCGCGCAGCGCGCCGAGGAAGGCGTACTTCGAGTTCGAGGCCCAGCCGGCGATGATGACGCCGTAGACCTCGATCGAGGTGATCGCCAGCAGCAGCAGCAGGCCGGCGTTGACGTTGGCGAGCACCGCCTCCGGGCCGAACGGGATCACCGCCCAGGCCGCCAGCGCCGGCGTGATCGTCATCACCGGGCCGAGGAAGAACAGGCCCTTGGTCGCCGCGGTCGGACGGATGATCTCCTTGAAGATCAGCTTGACCGCGTCGGCGATCGGCTGCAGCAGGCCGCCCGGGCCGACGCGGTTGGGCCCGAGGCGGATCTGCGTGAAGCCGATGCCCTTGCGCTCCCACAGCGTGAGGTAGGCGACGCAGCCCATCAGCGGCAGCACGACGACGACGATCTTCAGCAGCGTCCAGACCACGAGCCAGCCGCCCGTGCCGAGCGCGGCGCTGCCGTATTGGTTCAGCGTGTCCAGCATGGTCAGGCCTTCTCCACCGTGATCGGGCCGAACATCGCGCCCAGCGCGACGGTGTCCGGATGGCCGGCGGCGACGCGCACGGCGCCGTCGGCCAGCCAGGGCTCCTCGCGCGCCGCGAGCATGGCGGCGCCCTGCCCCTGCGCGACCAGCACCTTGTCACCCGGGGCCAGACCGAGCTGGCGCCACAGCGACGACGGCAGCCCCACGCGCGGCACGCGCGCGTCGGCGGTGCGCTGCAGCGGCGCCGAGCGGCGCACCAGCGAGTCGGTGGCGTAGATCGGCACGTCGGCGACACGCTCGAGCGCACCCAGACGCGCGACCGGCGTGCCCGAGGCGGCGGCCGGCGTGTTGTCCAGGCGCGAAGTGATCGAGGCCGCGTCGCCGATCGCCTCGGCGCGCACCGCTTCGGCACTGTCGTGGTCGAAGCCCGGCAGACCCAGCAGGTTGCCCAGCACGCGCAGCACCTTCCAGGCCGGACGCGTGTCGCCCAGCGGGCGCACGACACCCTGGAAGCTCTGCATCCGGCCTTCGGCGTTGACGAAGCTGCCGGCAGTCTCGGTGAAGGGCGCGATCGGCAGCATGACGTCGGCGACGTCGGCCATCGCGTCCTCGAACGGCGACAGCGCGACGACCAGCCCCGAGCCGCCCAGCGCGGCACGCGCGGCGGCGGCATCGGCGGCGTCGAGCACCGGCTCGAGGTTCAGCGCGATCAGCGCCTTCATCGGCTGCGACAGCATCTGGCCGGCGTTCAGCCCGCCTTCGCCAGGCAGCGCGCCGACGAGCTGCGCGCCGACCGTGTTGGCCGCCTCGCCGAGGTAGCCGACGGCGGCGCCGGTGTGTTCGGCAATCCACTGCGCCAGCGCCAGCAGCGACGAAGCCTGCGGGTGCTGTGCGGCGGCGTTGCCCAGCAGCACGGCCTTGCGTTCGCCGGCGACGAGCGCTGCGGCGACGGCCTTCGCGGCTTCACCCGGCTGCGCGTCGAGCGGCGCGGCGACGCCCTTGGCGGCAGCCACCGCGGCGGCGACTTCGGCCAGCGCGCCGTGCCAGGCCGACGGCAGCGCCGCCAGGTGGCCGGCCAGCGGCATCGCCCAGTCCTCGCGCGAGGCCGACAGCGAATAGACGCGGGCGCCGTGGCGCGCGGCCTGGCGGATGCGCTGTGCGAACAGCGGGTGGTCCTTGCGCAGGAAGGAACCGACGACGAGCGCCGCATCCAGCGTCGACAGCGCCGCGATCGGCAGGCCCAGCCAGCGCGCACGGCCGGCCGGCGCGGTGTTGGCAAAGTCCGCGTGGCGGGTGCGGAAGTCGACGCTCTGGCTGCCCAGGCCGCGCACGAGCTTGGCCAGCAGATGCAGTTCCTCGACGGTCGAGTGCGCGCTGCCGAGCGCGCCGACGCCTTGCGGGCCGAACTCGGCGATGACGCGCTTGAGGCCGTCGGCGACGTAGCCCAGCGCGGTGTTCCAGTCCACCGCCTGCCACTGGCCGCCCTGCTTGATCATCGGCCGGGTCAGGCGCGACGGGCTGTTCAGCGCTTCGTAGCTGAAGCGGTCACGGTCGGCGAGCCAGCATTCGTTGACGTCCTCGTTCTCGAACGGGACGACACGCAGCACCTTGTTGGCCTTGACCTGGACGATCAGGTTGGCGCCGGTGCTGTCGTGCGGGCTGACGCTCCTGCGGCGCGACAGCTCCCAGGTCCGGGCCTGGTAGCGGAAGGGCTTGCTGGTGATCGCGCCGACCGGGCAGAGGTCGATCATGTTGCCCGAGATCTCGCTGTCGACGCTGTTGCCCAGCATCGTCGTGATCTCGCTGTGCTCGCCACGGTGCACCATGCCGAGCTCCATGACGCCGCCGATCTCCTGGCCGAAGCGAACGCAGCGCGTGCAGTGGATGCAGCGCGACATCTCCTCCATCGACAGCAGCGGGCCCACGTCCTTGTGGAAGACGACGCGCTTCTCCTCGCTGTAGCGCGAGGCGAAGCCGCCGTAGCCCATCGACAGGTCCTGCAGCTGGCACTCGCCGCCCTGGTCGCAGATCGGGCAGTCCAGCGGATGGTTGATCAGCAGGAACTCCATCACGCCCTTCTGGGCGCGCTGGGCCTTCTCGCTGTTGGTGCGCACCACCATGCCCTGCGTGACCGGGGTCGCGCAGGCGGGCATCGGCTTCGGGGCCTTCTCGATCTCGACCAGGCACATGCGGCAGTTGGCCGCGATCGAGAGCTTCTTGTGATAGCAGAAGTGGGGAACGTAGGTGCCTGCCGCGTCGGCGGCATGCATGACCATGCTGCCTTCGGCGACCTGGACCTTTTTCCCGTCGAGTTCGATTTCGATCATGCGTGCCCTAGGCGTGCTGGGGGACCATGCAGGTCTTGTGGTCGACGTGCCAGGCGAATTCGTCGCGGAAGTGCTTGAGCATGCCCTGCACGGGCATGGCAGCCGCATCACCGAGGGCGCAGATCGTGCGGCCCTTGATGTTGTCCGCGACGGAATCGAGCAGCGCCAGGTCCTCGGCGCGGCCCTTCCCGGTCTCGATGCGTTCCACCAGACGCCACAGCCAGCCGGTGCCTTCGCGGCACGGCGTGCACTGGCCGCAGCTCTCGTGCTGGTAGAAGTAGGACAGGCGCATCAGGCTCCTGACCATGCAGCGCTTGTCGTTCATGACGATGACCGCGCCCGAGCCCAGCATCGAGCCGGCCTTGGCGATGGCGTCGTAGTCCATCGTCAGGTCCATCATCACCGGGGCCGGCAGCACCGGGGCCGACGAGCCGCCCGGGATCACCGCCTTCAGCGCCCCGCCCTTCACGCCGCCGGCCATCTCCAGCAGCGTCGAGAACGGCGTGCCCATCGGGATCTCGAAGTTGCCCGGGCGCTCGACGTCGCCGACGACCGAGAAGATCTTCGTGCCGCCGTTGTTCGGCTTGCCGACCTCGAGGTAGGCCTGGCCGCCGTGGTTGATGATCCACGGCACAGCGGCGAAGGTCTCGGTGTTGTTGATCGTCGTCGGCTTGCCGTACAGGCCGAAGCTCGCCGGGAACGGCGGCTTGAAGCGCGGCTGGCCCTTCTTGCCCTCGAGCGACTCGAGCAGCGCGGTCTCCTCGCCGCAGATGTAGGCGCCGAAGCCGTGGAAGGCGTGCAGCTGGAAGCTGTGCTGCGAGCCGAGGATGTTGTCGCCGAGGAAGCCGGCGGCACGGGCCTCGTCGAGCGCTTCCTCGAAGCGCTGGTAGACCTCGAAGATCTCGCCGTGGATGTAGTTGTAGCCCGTGCGGATGCCCATCGCGTAGGCCGCGATGCACATGCCTTCGATGACGATGTGCGGGTTGAACGAGAGGATGTCACGGTCCTTGCAGGTGCCGGGCTCGCCCTCGTCGGAGTTGCACACCAGGTACTTGGGCCCCGGGAACTGGCGCGGCATGAAGCTCCACTTCAGCCCCGTCGGGAAGCCCGCGCCGCCGCGGCCGCGCAGCGCCGAGAGCTTGACCTCGGCGATCACCTGGTCGGGCGTCATCCCCGGGCCGCCGTCGGCGCCGAGGATCTTCTTCAGCGCCGAGTAGCCGCCGCGCGCGACGTAGTCGGCCAGCCGCCAGTTGCGGCCGTCCAGGCCGGCGTAGATCTGCGGCTGCAGGTGGCGGCCGTGGAAGCAGGTCTCGACGCCGCGGGTCTTGAACTTGGACAGGTCGACCATGCTCATCCTTCCTTGCGCAGCGTCTCGATCAGCTCGTCGAGCCGCTCGTCGCTCATGAAGCTCAGCATCTCGCGGTCGTTGACGAGCATCACCGGCGCGTCGGCGCAGGCGCCCAGGCACTCGCTGGGCTGGACGGTGAACAGGCCATCCTCGGTCGTGCCGTAGGGCTCGACGCCGAGCTTCTTGCAGACGTGATCCAGCGCGTGCTCGCCGTGGCGCAGCTGGCACGGCAGGTTGGTGCAGACGTTGAGCTTGTACTTGCCCACGCGCCGCTGGTTGTACATGTTGTAGAAGGTCGTGACCTCGTGGACCGCGATCGCCGGCATGCCCAGGTAGGCAGCGATCGCCTCCTCGGCGTCCTGGGTCACGTGGCCCTGCTCGTGCTGGACGATCGCCAGACAGGCCATCACGGCCGACTGCTTCTGGTCGGCGGGGAACTTGGCCACTTCGCGCGCGAAACGCGCCAGCGTGGCTTCGGAGAAATTCATCGATCGACCTCGCCGAACACGATGTCCATGGTGCCGATGATCGCGACCGCGTCGGCCAGCATGTGGCCGCGCGCCAGTTCGTCGAACGCGGCCAGATGCACGAAACCCGGCGGGCGGATCTTCATGCGGTAAGGCTTGTTCGCGCCGTCGCTGATCAGATAGATGCCGAACTCGCCCTTCGGGTGTTCGACCGCCGCGTAGGCCTCGCCCTCGGGCACGTGCATGCCTTCGCTGAAGAGCTTGAAGTGGTGGATCAGCTCTTCCATGTTGGCCTTCATGTCCACGCGGGCCGGCGGCGCGACCTTGTGGTTGTCGGTGATGACCGGCCCGGGGTTCGCGCGCAGCCAGTCGATGCACTGCTGGACGATGTGGTTGGACTGGCGCATCTCCTCCATGCGGACGAGGTAGCGGTCGTAGGTGTCGCCGTGCACGCCAACCGGGATATCGAAGTCCACGCGGTCGTAGGCGTCGTAAGGCTGCTGCTTGCGCAGATCCCAGGCGATGCCCGAGCCGCGCAGCATCGGGCCGGTGAAGCCCAGCGCCTTGGCGCGATCGGGCTCGACGACGCCGATGCCGACCGTGCGCTGCTTCCAGATGCGGTTGTCGGTGAGCAGGGTCTCGTAGTCGTCGACGCGGCTGGGGAAACGCTTGACGAAGGTCTCGATGAAGTCGAGCAGCGAACCCTGGCGCTTGGCGTTCAGCTCCTTCATCCCGCGCTCGTTGCGGATCTTGCTGAAGGTGTACTGCGGCATCGAGTCCGGCAAGTCGCGATAGACGCCGCCCGGACGGAAGTAGGCGGCGTGCATGCGCGCGCCCGACACCGCCTCGTACATGTCGAAGATGTCCTCGCGCTCGCGGAACGCGTACAGGAAGACGTTCATCGCGCCGCAGTCCAGCGAGTGCGTGCCCAGCCACAGCAGGTGGTTGAGCAGCCGCGTCAGTTCGGCGAACATCGTGCGGATGTACTTGGCGCGCAGCGGCACCTCGATGCCCAGCAGCTTCTCGACCGCCAGGCAGTAGGCCTGCTCGTTGACCATCATCGACACGTAGTCGAGGCGGTCCATGTACGGCAGCGTCTGCAGGAAGGTCTTGCTCTCGGCGAGCTTCTCGGTGGCACGGTGCAGCAGGCCGATGTGCGGGTCGGCACGCTCGATGACCTCGCCGTCGAGCTCGAGCACGAGGCGCAGCACGCCGTGCGCCGCCGGGTGCTGCGGCCCGAAGTTCAGCGTGTAGTTCTTGATCTCGGCCATCAGTGCAGCCCGCCGTAGTTGTCCTCGCGCACGACGCGCGGAATGATCTCGCGTTGCTCGATCGTCACCGGCTGGTAGATCACGCGGCGCTGCTCGGGGTCGTAGCGCATCTCGACGTGGCCGGTGGTCGGGAAGTCCTTGCGCATCGGGTGACCGATGAAGCCGTAGTCGGTGAGGATGCGGCGCAGGTCGAGGTGGCCTTCGAAGACCATGCCGAAGAGGTCGAAGGCTTCGCGCTCGAACCAGTTGGCCGCCGGCCAGATGTCGTTGACCGAGGGCAGCACCGGCAGGTCGTCGTCGGGGCAGAAGACCTTCAGCCGCAGCCGCCAGTTGTGGGTCAGCGACAGCAGGTGCGACACGACGCAGAAGCGCGGGCCGTCCCAGGGCTGGTTGCGGTAGTCCGAGTAGTCGACGCCGCAGAGGTCGACGAGCTGCTCGAAGCGCAGCTCCGGCGTGTCGCGCAGCGTGCGCGCGACCTCGAGGTAGTCGGCGGCGCCGACGGTGATGGTGATCTCGCCGAGCGCGCGCACGGACGTGCGGATCTTGCCGGCCAGTGCGCTTTCGAGGGCGCTCTGCAGGAGGTCGAGTCGGGTGCTCATCGTGCTGATCGCGCGGTCAGCGCGCGATGGTGTTTTCGCGTCGGATCTTGCTCTGCAGCTGCAGGATCCCGTACAGCAGCGCCTCGGCCGTCGGCGGGCAGCCCGGCACGTAGACGTCCACCGGCACGATGCGATCGCAGCCGCGCACGACGGAGTAGCTGTAGTGATAGTAGCCGCCGCCGTTGGCGCACGAGCCCATGCTCAGCACCCAGCGCGGTTCGGCCATCTGGTCGTAGACCTTGCGCAGCGCCGGCGCCATCTTGTTGCACAGCGTGCCGGCGACGATCATCAGGTCGCTCTGCCGCGGGCTTGGGCGGAACAACATCCCGAAGCGGTCGATGTCGTAGCGCGCCGCGCCCGCGTGCATCATCTCGATCGCACAGCAGGCCAGGCCGAAGGTCATCGGCCACAGCGAGCCGGTCTTGGACCAGTTGATCAGCTTGTCCACCGAGGTGGTGACGAAGCCTTCCTTGATGACGCCTTCGATTCCCATAGCGTGTCTCCCAGCCGGCCGGGTTCAATCCCAGTCCAGCGCGCCTTTCTTCCACTCGTAGACGAAGCCGACGACGAGGATGCCCAGGAACAGCATCATCGCCCAGAACCCGGTCGCGCCGATGTCGCGCAGCGCGACGGCCCACGGGAAGAGGAAGGCGATCTCGAGATCGAAGAGGATGAACAGGATCGCGACGAGGTAGTAGCGCACGTCGAACTTCATGCGCGCGTCCTCGAAAGCCTCGAAGCCGCATTCGTACGGGCTGTTCTTCTCGACGTCCGGCCGGTTGGGGCCGAAGATGAAGCCGAGAACCTGCGGCGCGACGCCGACGGCGAGGCCGACGAGCACGAACAGGATGACGGGGAGATAGGCCTGGATGTCCATGTTTTCTTGATCCTTGTCAGAGTCCCGTCAGGTTCTGTCAGGTCGAAAAAAAACGCGCCTCGGTCAGTCTACCGACTGCCCGGGGGGCGCGCTTTGCCATCCACTCGGATCGCTCCTCGGGACGGCGTTGCCGGATGCTTGGACCACCTCCGGGCAACACGTCTCTCGGTCTTTGGTGCCGACGGCGAGACTCGAACTCGCACAGCTTTCGCCACTACCCCCTCAAGATAGCGTGTCTACCAATTTCACCACGTCGGCAAGACGTCAAACTCTGGCGCTTCAGTTCCGGTTGGCATGAGGGTCGCTCACCGGACAAAGACGCATTCTATATCGATTTGAAGTTTCTTTCCTGGAAACCCTTACAGACGATTCAGTCGCGCTCAATTCGCGCCGGTCGCGCCGGAGGCCGGCGTCGCCGGGGTCAGCGAGCCCGGGATCACGCCGGTGGCCGGTGCGCTGGGTTCGGCCGGCGCGACGGGCGCCGCGCGGTCGAGCACGCTGCCGCGCTCCTGAGCCGGGGCGCGCACGCTGTTGGACATGAAGGCCAGCGCCAGCGTGCAGCAGAAGAAGAGCGTCGCGCAGGCGGCGGTGGAGCGCGACAGGAAGTTCGCGCTGCCGGTGGCGCCGAACAGGCTGCCGGAAGAGCCGCCGCCGAACGACGCGCCCATGTCGGCGCCCTTGCCGTGCTGGATCAGCACGAGGCCGATCATCGCCAGCGCCGACAGGATCTGCAGGACGAGGATGAGGTTCATCCAGATGTGCATGGGAAAACTCCGGGAAATACTCAGGCCGCGGCGCGGCAGATCGCGATGAAGTCGGCGGCCTTCAGCGAGGCACCGCCGATCAGCCCGCCGTCGATGTCGGGTTGCGCGAACAAGGTCGCGGCGTTGTCCGCCTTGACGCTGCCGCCGTAGAGGATGCGCATCGTGTGCCCGCGGCCGGTGGCCGCCTGCAGCTGCGCGCGCAGCACCGCGTGCACTGCCTGCGCCTGCTCGGGCGTCGCGGTGCGGCCGGTGCCGATGGCCCAGACGGGTTCGTAGGCGACGACGATCTCGCTGGCGCAGTGCGTCAGCTGGTGGATCACCGCCGAGAGCTGGCGCTTGACGACCACCTCGGTCTCGCCGGCGTCGCGCTGCTCCAGCGTCTCGCCGACGCAGACGATCGGCGTCACGCCGCGCGCCAGCGCCGCCTGCGCCTTGCGCGCGACGACGGCGTCGTTCTCGGCGTGGTAGGCGCGGCGCTCCGAATGGCCGACGATGGCGTAGCGGCAGCCGCATTCGGCCAGCATCGCCGCCGACACCTCGCCGGTGTAGGCGCCCTGCTCGTGCTCGGAGACGTCCTGGGCACCCCAGCGCAGCTCGCTGCCGGCCAGCGTCGCCGCGGTCTCCGACAGGAACACGTTGGGCACGCAGACCGCCACGTCGGCAGCGTAAGGACGGCCGGCGATCAGCGCAGCCAGCAGCTCGGCGTTGGCCGGGCGGCTGCCATGCATCTTCCAGTTGCCCACCACGAGCTTGCGTCGCATGTTGTGAGTCCTCGACAAGGGGTTCACCAGGTCAGCACGATCTTGCCGACGTGCGAACCGGATTCCATCAGTGCGTGGGCCGCGGCCGCCTCGGCAGCCGGGAACACGCGGTGCACGACCGGCTTGACGGCGCCGGCCTCCAGCAAGGGCCAGACCTGCCCGCGCAGCGCGCGCGCCAGGCCGGCCTTGTAGTCCACGCTGCGCGCACGCAGCGTGGAACCGGTGATCGCGATGCGCTTGCGCAGCACGGCGCCGGCATCAAAGCCGGCACTCGTACCACCCTGTACCGCGATGATCGCCAGGCGGCCATCGACGGCCAGGCACTCGACCTCACGCGCGACATAGTCGCCCGCGACCATGTCGAGCACGACGTCGACACCACGCCCGTCGGTCAGGCGACGGGCCTCGGCGGCGAAGTCCTGCGTGCGGTAGTTGATCGCGTGGTCGGCGCCCACCGCCAGCGCGGCAGCGCACTTGTCGTCGCTGCCGGCGGTGACGATCACGCGCGCGCCGAAAGCCTTGGCAAGCTGGATCGCCGTGACGCCGATACCGCTCGTGCCGCCTTGCACCAGCAGCGTTTCGCCGCGTGCCAGGCGCGCGATCGAGAACACGTTCTGCCAGACGGTGAAGAAGGTCTCGGGCAGGCTCGCGGCCTCGACCATCGTCAGCCCGCGCGGCAGCGGCAGGCACTGCACCGCCGGGGCGACGCAGAACTCGGCATAACCGCCGCCGGCCACCAGCGCGCAGACCGCGTCGCCGATCGCCAGCCCCGCGGCCGCCAGATCCTCGGGCGCACCGCCGAGCACCGTGCCGGCGACCTCCAGCCCCGGAAGGTCGGAGGCGCCCGGCGGCGGCGGGTAGAGCCCCTTGCGCTGCAGCACGTCCGGGCGGTTGACACCCGAAGCCTGCACCGCAATCAGCAGCTCGCCGGCCGCCGGCACCGGCACCGGGCGCTGCACCATCTGCAGCACCTCGGGCGGGCCGAAACGGCTGATCTCGACAGCACGCATCGCTGCGGCTTACTCCTGGCCGGGCGCGCGCTCGGCGCCTTGGTCCGCGGCCGGGGCATCGGCCGTCGGAGCGTCAGCCGCCGGGGCGGCCTCGGCACGCGGCTCGCGCGGCTCACGGGGTTCACGCTCGCGGCGCGGGCCACGGTCGCCGCGGTCGCCGCGGTCCCCACGGTCGCTGCGCTCGCGGCGCGGACGCTCTTCCTCGACGTAGCCTTCGGGCTTGTCGAGCAGCGCCTTCAGGCTGAGCTTGATGCGGCCCTTCTCGTCGGTCTCGAGCACCTTGACCTTGATGACCTGGCCTTCTTCGAGGAAGTCGGTGACCTTCTCGACGCGCTGGTGCGCGATCTGGCTGATGTGCAGCAGGCCGTCCTTGCCCGGCAGGATGTTGACCAGCGCACCGAAGTCCAGGATCTTGGTGACCGGGCCTTCGTAGACCCTGCCGATCTCGGCCTCGGCCGTGATCTCCTCGATGCGCTTTTGCGCATGCGCGGCCTTGTCGGCGTCGGTGCTGGCGATCGTGATCGTGCCGTCTTCGCCGATGTCGATCGTGCAGCCGGTCTCTTCGGTCAGCGCACGGATCGTCGCGCCGCCCTTGCCGATGACGTCGCGGATCTTCTCCGGGTTGATCTTCATCGTGTACAGGCGCGGGGCGAACTGGCTCACCTCGGCCTTGGCGCCGCCGACGGCCTCGACCATCTTGCCCAGGATGTGCAGGCGCGCTTCCTTGGCCTGCGCCAGGGCGACCTGCATGATCTCCTTGGTGATGCCCTGGATCTTGATGTCCATCTGCAGCGCCGTGATGCCGCTGGCGGTGCCCGCCACCTTGAAGTCCATGTCGCCGAGGTGATCCTCGTCACCGAGGATGTCGGTCAGCACGGCAAAACGGTTGCCTTCCTTGATCAGGCCCATCGCGATGCCGGCGACGTGCGCCTTCAGCGGCACGCCGGCGTCCAGCAGCGACAGGCAGCCGCCGCAGACCGAGGCCATCGACGACGAACCGTTGGACTCGGTGATCTCCGAGACCACGCGCATCGTGTACGGGAACTCGTCCTTGGGCGGCAGCACGGCGACCAGCGCACGCTTGGCCAGGCGGCCGTGGCCGATCTCGCGGCGCTTGGGGCTGCCCACGCGGCCCGTCTCGCCGGTGGCGAACGGGGGCATGTTGTAGTGCAGCATGAAGCGGTCCTCGAACTCGCCAGCCAGCGCGTCGATGCGCTGCGCGTCGCGTTCGGTGCCCAGCGTCGCGGCGACCAGCGCCTGCGTCTCGCCGCGCGTGAACAGCGCCGAGCCGTGGGTTCGCGGCAGCACGCCCGAGCGGATCTCGATCGGACGCACGGTGCGCGTGTCGCGACCGTCGATGCGCGGCTCACCGGCCAGGATCTGGCCGCGCACGATGCGCGCTTCGATCTCGAACAGCAGGCCTTCGACGGCCACCGCATCGAAGGCGACGCCTTCTTCCTTCAGCGCGGCGAAGACGCTGGCGGTGACGGCGCGGGTGGCCTGGGTGCGGGCCTGCTTGCTGCGGATCTGGTAGGCGGCGCGCAGCGGCTCCTCGGCCAGCGCGGTGACCTTGGCGATGAAGGGCTCGTCCTTGGCCGGCGGCTGCCAGTCCCAGGCCGGCTTGCCGGCTTCGCGCACCAGCTCGTTGATCGCGGCGATCGCGATCCTGCCCTGCTCGTGGCCGAAGACGACGGCGCCGAGCATCACTTCCTCGGACAGCTGCTGCGCTTCGGACTCGACCATCAGCACGGCGGCCTCGGTGCCGGCGACGACGAGTTCCATCTGGCTGTCGGCCAGTTGCGCGGCGCTCGGGTTGAGCACGTACTCGCCGTTGACGTAGCCGACGCGTGCGGCGCCGATCGGGCCGTTGAACGGGATGCCGCTGATCGACAGCGCGGCGCTGGTCGCGATCATCGCCGGGATGTCGGCCTGGACCTCGGGGTTCAGGCTCAGCACGTGGATGACGACCTGGACCTCGTTGAAGAAGCCTTCGGGGAACAGCGGGCGGATCGGGCGGTCGATCAGGCGCGAGGTCAGCGTCTCGAGCTCGCTCGGGCGGCCTTCACGCTTGAAGAAGCTGCCCGGGATCTTGCCGGCGGCGTAGGTCTTCTCGATGTAGTCGACGGTCAGCGGGAAGAAGTCCTGGCCGGCCTTGGCGTCGGACTTGGCGACCACGGTGGCCAGCACGACGGTGTCGTCGACGCTGACGACGACGGCGCCGGTGGACTGGCGAGCGATCTCGCCGGTTTCCATCGTGACCTGATGCGAGCCCCATTGGAAGCTCTTCGAGACCTTGTTGAACATGCTCATGGGCATTGCCTTTCGGTGTTGGGCCGGCGCGATGCCATTCCAGTGAAGCCCTGCTCGAGGCGTCGTTGGAATGACACGGCTGCGTCCGTGCCCGGTTGGAGAAAGCGGTGAAGACGGGGCCGCCACGCTGCGGCAGCCCCGGATCCGATTCTTACTTGCGCAGACCCAGCTTGGCGATCAGCGCGGTGTAGCGCTCGGGCGCACGGTCCTTCAGGTAGGACAGCAGGCGCTTGCGCTGGTTGACCATCTTCAGCAGGCCGCGGCGACCGTGGTGGTCCTTCAGGTGCTGCTTGAAGTGGGGGGTCAGCTCGTTGATGCGAGCGGTCAGCAGCGCGACCTGGACTTCGGGGGAGCCGGTGTCGTTGGCGCCACGGGCGTTGGCCGCGACGATCTCGGCCTTCTTCGCGATATCGAGGGACATGGGCGTTTCCTCTTGACGAGTGGAGACCGCCCAGGCCTTTGGCGCTGGCTGCGGTTTCCGTGTTGCGGACTTGCGGATCACCAGTGAAACCGACCGGTGCCGTGCTTGGATCCCGCCAGCCAAAACCAGCGGAACACGCGATTATAGACGGATAGCGGCGGCCAGCCGTTGCAACCCGGCGTCCAGGCGCGCCGGGTCCTTGGACGCGAAGCACCAGCGCAGCCAGCCCTCGCCTTCCGGGCCGAAGGCGGCGCCGGGCGCCAGGCCCAGGCCGTGCTCGCGCACCAGCGCCTTGGCGAAGGCCAGCGAGTCGTCGCGGCCCTCGACGCGGAAGAAGGCGTACATGCCGCCCGGCGGCGAGGCCACCGTGACGCCGGGCAGCGCCTGCAGCCCGGCGACGAGCCGGTCGCGGCAGCCGCGCAAGCGCGCGACGAGGCCGGGCACGAACTCGTCGGCGATGCCCAGCGCCGCCAGGCCGCCGCGCTGCACGAAGACCGGCGCGCAGGAGCTGTTGAACTCCAGCAGCTTGCCGATGCCGTCGTGGTGGCCGGCCGGCAGCACCAGCCAGCCCAGGCGCCAGCCGGTCATCAGGAAGCTCTTGCTGAAGCTGTGCACGACGACCAGCCGGTCGTCGGCACCGGCGATGTCGAGGAAGCTCGGCGCGGCGTTGGCGCTGCCGTCGAAGACCAGGCGCTCATAGACCTCGTCGGCGACGATCCAGGTGCCGGTCTTGCGGCAATGCGCGAGGATGGCCTGCTGTTCGGCGCGTGTCAGCGTCCAGCCGGTCGGGTTGTTCGGCGCGTTGACCAGCAGCACGCGGCTGCGCTCGGTGACGCGCGCCAGCAGCTCGTCCAGGTCCAGCGCCCAACGCCCGCCCTGCGGCCGCAGCGGCACGCGGGTGACGGTGGCACCCAGGATCTCCGGCTGCGCCGTCAGGTTGGGCCAGACCGGCACGACGGCGATGACCTCGTCGCCGGCACCGACGAGCAGCTGCATCGCCAGCATCAGCGCGTTGACGCCCGAGGACGTGACGGCGATGCGGCCGGCGTCGACCGGGCCGTGCAGCGCGCTGGCGTAGGCGGCGATCGCCTCGCGCAGCTCGGGCAGGCCGAGGTTGTGCGAGTAGAAGGTCTCGCCGGCTTCGAGCGAGCGCGCCGCGGCCAGCCGCACCGGCTCGGGCGTGACCTCGTCGCTCTCGCCGAACCAGAAGGCGAGCACGTCGTCGCGGCCCAGGCCGGCGTTGGCGACTTCGCGGATCTTGGAAGCCGGCAGGGTCTGGATGGTGTCGCGCATCGGGTTCTCGGGTTCAGAGCGGGCGGTTCATGCGGCAGGTGCTGGGCTGGGCGACGGCGGCGGCGTCCAGGCGGCGCAGCGTCTTGAAGCCATAGCCCGAGCCTTCGACGTCGTGCGGCAGCTCGCGCGTGCCGGCACGTTCCATCACGCTGACGACCAGCGGCTGCTGCAGCTGGTGGTCCTCGGCGCGCATCGTCGCGCGGTGCAGGCCGCCGAGCGTCGCACCGTCGTAGCTCAGGCCTTCGAGGGCCCGCGCCACCGCGACGGCTTCGGTGCCGCGCGCACGTTCGATCGCCGCGGCCAGCATCTCGACCAGCACCTGCATGCGCGCGTGCACGTAGTCCTCGCGCGGATCGGGGAAACGTTTGCGGAACGCGGCGTAGAAGGCCTCGGCCGGCGCGCCGCCGACGTTCGGGTGCCACTCGGCCACCGCCAGCACCGAACCGATGCCGGCGTCACCCACCGCCGCCGGCACCCCCAGCGCGTTGCCGTAGAAGGTGTAGAGCTTGGCGTCGCTGCCGACCTCGCGCAGCGCACGCACCAGCAGCGTCAGGTCGTTGCCCCAGTTGCCGGTCAGCACCGCCTGCGCACCGCTGGCCTTGATCTTCGCGGCGTAGGGGATGAAGTCCTTCACCCGGCCCATCGGGTGCAGCTCGTCGCCGACGATCTCGATGTCGGGGCGCCTGGCGGCGATCATCTCGCGCGCCTTGCGGTTCACGTGCTGACCGAAGCTGTAGTCCTGGCCGATCAGGTAGACCTTGCGCACGCCGCGGTCGCCCTGCAGCACATCGGTCAGCGCCGCCAGCCGCATGTCGGCGTGGGCGTCGAAGCGGAAGTGCCAGAAGCTGCAGCGCTCGTTGGTCAGCGCCGGATCGACGGCCGAATAGTTCAGGAAGATCGCGCGCCGGTCGGGCTCGCGTGCGTTGTGTTTGTCCAGCGCGTCGATCAGCGCCGCTGCGGTGGCCGAGCTGTTGCCCTGCAGCACGAAGCCGATGCGCTGGTCCAGCGCCGCGCGCAGCATCGACAGCGCCTCTTCTGTCGAGCCCTTGCTGTCCAGGCGCACCAGCTCCAGCGGCCGCGCGCCGCCGGGCAGGCGCACGCCGCCACGGGCGTTGACTCGTTCGACCGCCCACTGGATGTTGCGTGCGACGGCGTCGCCGGCATTGGCAAAGGCGCCCGAGAGGCCTTCGATCAGCGCGATCTTGATCGGTGCGGCTTGCGGCTGGGCGTGCAGCGGAGCGGACAGGCCGGCGGCGGCGAACGCGAGCCAGGCACGGCGCGTCAGGGAGGAGGGAGTCATCGAAGACGTTCGGCTGGCGACGGGCGCGGTGGCCCGCCCGGGGAACCGGCGCACGGTGGCGCGCCGGGGTGGAGGCGGGATTCTAGGAGGCGGCTGCCGACAGCTCGTCCAGCGGCCAGCGCGGGCGCACGTCGAAGGCGCCGGCGGTGCTGCCCTGTGCCAGGCCACGCTCGAGCCGCATCGCCGCGGCCATCGCGATCATCGCGCCGTTGTCGGTGCACAGCGCCAGCGGCGGGTAGAAGACACGTGCACCGAGTTTCTCCGCGCCGGCATCCAGCGTCTCGCGCAGACGCCGGTTGGCGCCGACGCCGCCGGCGACGACCAGGCGCTTCGTGCCACTGGCCTTCAGCGCACGCAGCGCCTTGGCCGACAGCACGTCGACGATCGCCGCCTGCGTCGAGGCCGCCAGATCGGCAAGCGCCTGCTCGCAGACGTTGGGGCCCAGCTTGCGATGCTGCGTCATCACGGCGGTCTTGAGCCCGGCGAACGAGAAGTCGAGGTCGCCGCTGTGCAGCAGCGGGCGCGGCAGGGCGAAAGCCGTGGCGTCGCCGAACTCGGCCAGCCGCGACAACGCCGGCCCGCCGGGGTAGCCCAGGCCCAGCAGCTTGGCGCTCTTGTCGAAGGCTTCGCCGGCGGCGTCGTCGATCGTTTCGCCCAGCAGCTCGTAGGAGCCGACGGCGTCGACACGCATCAGCTGCGTGTGGCCGCCGGACACGAGCAGCGCGACGAACGGGAACTCGGGCGCCGGGTCGGCCAGGAACGGCGACAGCAGATGGCCTTCGAGGTGGTGCACACCGAAGGTCGGCCGCCCCAGCGCGGCGCCCAGCGCGACGGCGACGCCGGCACCGACCAGCAGCGCACCAGCCAGCCCCGGCCCGCGGGTGTAGGCGACGAGGTCGACCTCGGCCAGCGTGCACTCCGACTGCGCGAGCACCTGGCGCACCAGCGGCAGCACGCGGCGGATGTGGTCGCGCGAGGCCAGCTCGGGCACGACGCCGCCGTACTCGGCGTGCATCTCGGCCTGGCTGTGCAGCGCCTCGCCGAGCAGGCGCGGCGCGGCGCCGGGCCGGGTCTGGACCAGCGCGACGCCGGTCTCGTCGCAGGAAGACTCGAATCCGAGAACGATCATGGCGGGCAGTGTAGAGGCGCTCGGCGCGGATCGCGGGAGCTGGCACGGTGCTTGCGAGAGAGAACTCGACACCTCCGTCGGGTGTCTGTCTATCTCCTCAGCAGGGCAACAGGCCCTTTATCCCAACCTCTCCGGCGCCCGCCGGGGAGGTTTTTTTTCGCCTGCCGGCAAGACCCTGGCACCGACGCGGGGCGTGGTGCTCCGGCTCAGTGCTTCTCGCGCGCGTGGTTGATCGAGTAGCGCGGGATCTCGATGGTCACGTCCTGGTTGGACAGGATGGCCTGGCAGCTCAGCCGCGAGCTCGGCTGCAGCCCCCAGGCGCGGTCGAGCAGGTCTTCCTCGGTCTCGTCGAGTTCGCCCAGTGACGCGAAGCCCTCCTTCACGACGACGTGGCAGGTGGTGCAGGCGCAGCTCATCTCGCAGGCGTGCTCGATCTCGACGCCGTTGTCCAGCAGCGCCTCGCAGATCGAGGTGCCGGCCGGCGCCTCGACGGTCTTGCCTTCGGGGCAGTAATCGGGATGGGGAAGGATGCGGATGACGGGCATGGTTCAGACGTCCTCGACTCGGCGACCGGACAAGGCTTGCCGGATGCCTTGGTTCATGCGCGCGGCGGCGAAGGCCTCGGTGCCGTCGGCCAGCGCCTTGACGGCGGCTTCGATCGCCGCGGCGTCGCCGCTGGAGGCAATCGACAGCGTCGAGGTGATCAGCGCGTCGATGTCGGCGCGCTCCTCGGCCGACAGCAGCGCGCCGTCGGCGGCCAGCGCGGCGCGCGTGGCCAGCACCATGCGCTCGGCCTCGACCCGCGCCTCGCGCAGCGCACGTGCCGCCATGTCCTCGGCGGCATAGGTGAAGCCGTCCTGCAGCATGCGCGCGATCTGGCCGTCGTCCAGGCCGTAGCTGGGCTTGACGACGACGCTGGCCTCGACGCCCGAGCCCTGCTCGCGCGCCGAGACGCTGAGCAGGCCGTCGGCGTCGACCTGGAAGGTGACTCGGATGCGCGCCGCGCCGGCCGCCATCGGCGGAATGCCGCGCAGCTCGAAACGCGCCAGCGAGCGGCACTCGGAGACGAGATCGCGCTCGCCCTGGACGACGTGGATCGCCATCGCCGTCTGGCCGTCCTTGAAGGTCGTGAAGTCCTGCGCCTTGGCCACCGGAATCGTCGTGTTGCGCTCGACGATGCGCTCGACCAGGCCGCCCATCGTCTCCAAGCCCAGCGACAGCGCGATCACGTCGAGCAGCAGCAGCTCGCCGTCGCCGGCATTGCCGGCCAGCGCGTTGGCCTGGATCGCCGCGCCCAGCGCGACGACCTCGTCGGGGTTCAGGTTGGTCAGCACCTCGCGGCCGAAGAGCTCCCCGACCGCGGTGCGCACCAGCGGCATGCGCGTCGCGCCGCCGACCATCACCACGCCCTGCACGTCCTCGCGCGTGACGCGGGCGTCGCGCAGCACCTTGCGCACCAATGCCAGCGTGCGCTCGACCAGCGGGCGGGCCAGCGTTTCCAGCTGCGTGCGGCTCAACTCGACGGCGTGTTCGGCACCACCGATCGCGGCGCGCCAGGTGGCCGATTCGGCAGCGCTCAGCTCCTCCTTGGCGGCGCGCGCGGCGACCAGCGCCGTGCGTTTGTCCTGCGGCGACACGGCCGTGACGCCGGCCTGCGCCAGCGCCCAGTCGGCCAGCGCGTGGTCGATGTCGTCGCCGCCCAGCGCGGCGTCGCCGCCGGTGGCGACGACCTCGAAGACGCCGCGGTTCAGGCGCAGCAGCGACAGGTCGAAGGTGCCGCCGCCCAGGTCGTAGACTGCATACAGGCCTTCGCTGCCCTGGTCCAGGCCGTAGGCGACGGCGGCCGCGGTCGGCTCGCTGATCAGGCGCAGCACGTTCAGCCCGGCGAGCTGCGCCGCGGCCTTGGTCGCCTGGCGCTGGGCGTCGTCGAAATAGGCCGGCACGGTGATGACGGCGCCGAAGATCTCGTCGTCGAAGGAGTCCTCGGCACGCTGGCGCAGCGCCGCCAGGATCTCGGCCGAGACCTCGACCGGCGTTTTCTCGCCGTCGCGCGTGGCGATAGCCACCATGCCCGGCGTGTCGACGAAGCGGTACGGCAGCTTGCCCGACGTGCCCTGCAGGTCCGCCAGACGGCGGCCCATCAGGCGCTTGGCCGAGACGACGGTGTTCTCGGGGTCCTCGGCGGCCGCGGCCAGCGCGTCCCAGCCGATGCGGCGGCCGCCGCCCTCGAGGTAACGCACCGCCGACGGCAGCAGCACGCGGCCCTGCTCGTCGGGCAGGCACTCGGCGACGCCGTGGCGCAGCGCGGCGACGAGCGAATGCGTCGTGCCCAGGTCGATGCCCACGGCGATGCGCCGCTGGTGCGGGTCGGGCGTCTCGCCCGGTTCGGAGATCTGCAGCAGCGCCATCGGCTCTTCAGCGGGTCGGGTCCAGGGTGTCGAGGCGGCGCTCGATGTCCTGGCGGAAACGGTTCACGAACATCAGCGCACGCACGTCGGCGGCAGCCGCGGCGGCGTCGTCCTCGGTGTCGAGACGGCGCTCGACGTCGGCCAGCAGCGCACGTTCGGTGGCGGCGACCTCGGCGTCCAGCGCCTCGACGGCGGCCAGGTCGGCGGCGTCTTCCAGCGCCTCGCGCCACTGCATCTGCTGCATCAGGAACGAGGTCGGCATCGCGGTGTTGCGCTCGGCGTCGACCGCGGCACCACGCAGCTCGCAGAGGTAGGCGGCGCGTGCGAGCGGGTCCTTCAGGCGCTGGTAGGCCTCGTTGACACGCACCGCCCACTGCATCGCCACGCGCTGCGCGGCGGCGCCCTGGGCGGCGAAGCGGTCGGGGTGCACCTCGCCCTGCAGCCGGCGCCAGGCGGCGTCGAGCGCGGCGCGGTCGACCGCGTGCCGGCGCGGCAGGCCCAGCAGCGTGAAGTCGTCGTCGTCGAGCTTCATAGTGCCTTGGCGTAGAAGGCCGAGAGGCCGTTGTCGGGGTAGCCGGCGAACGCGCCGCGGCGCACGTAGCCGCAGCGCTCGTACAGGCGGATCGCCTCGTGCTGGTCGACGCCGGTCTCCAGCAGCGCCCAGCGGTAGCTCTCGGTGCGCAGCCGGTCTTCCAGCGAGTGCAACAGCTTCTCGGCAATGCGCTGGCCACGTTCGGCCGGCGGCACGAACATGCGCTTGATCTCGCCATAGGGCTCGCCGCCGGTGGCCGTCTCGCCGGGCATGCGGCGGAACGCGCCGATGCCCACCAGCCGGCCGGCGCGGCGCGCGACCTGGAAGTACACGTCCGGTGCCAGCAGCGCCTGCACGTCGAGGATGTGGTTGGCCTCCGGCGGGTACAGCGACGCGAGATAGGCGTCGAGCTGCTCAAGCAGCGCGGCGACCTCGGGCTGGTCGGGGCGTTCGGGGCGGATGGTCAGCATCGCGTGCAAGGCAAAGCGCGGCCACGAGGGCCGCGCCGGACTCGGGGCAACCCGGTATTGTCGGTCAGACGCGGAAGGACTCGCCGCAGCCGCAACGGTCGCGTTCGCGAGGGTTGTGGAACTTGAAGCCTTCGTTGAGGCCTTCGCGCACGAAGTCCAGCTGAGTGCCGTCCAGGTAGGGCAGGCTCTTCGGGTCGACGAGCACCTTGACGCCGTGGTCCTCGAAGACGATGTCCTCGGCAGCCACTTCGTCGGCGTACTCCAGCTTGTAGGCCAGGCCCGAGCAGCCCGTCGTCTTGACGCCCAGGCGCACGCCCACGCCCTTGCCGCGGCGGCCGAGATAACGCGTGACGTGGCGGGCCGCCGCTTCGGTGAGAGTGATCGACATGATCCCCTTACGGCTGCGTCGCCACGGCCTCGCCGTGTTTGGCCTTGTAGTCCTGCACCGCGGCCTTGATCGCGTCCTCGGCAAGGATCGAGCAGTGGATCTTCACCGGCGGCAGCGCCAGTTCCTCGGCGATGTCGGTGTTCTTGATCGTCAGCGCCTGGTCCAGCGTCTTGCCCTTGACCCACTCGGTGACCAGCGAGCTCGACGCGATCGCCGAGCCGCAGCCGTAGGTCTTGAAGCGCGCGTCCTCGATCAGCCCGGTGCTCGGGTCGACCTTGATCTGCAGCTTCATCACGTCGCCGCAGGCCGGGGCGCCGACCATGCCGGTACCCACCGTCTCGTCGCCCTTCTCGAACGCGCCCACGTTGCGCGGGTTCTCGTAGTGGTCGACGACCTTGTCGCTGTAGGCCATGTCAGTTCTCCTGGTTCTATCCGTTCAGTGCGCAGACCACTGGATCGTGCTCAGGTCGACGCCGTCCTTGTACATGTCCCACAGCGGCGACAGTTCGCGCAGCTTGGCGACACGGTCCTTCAGCGTCGCGACCGCGTAGTCGATCTCCGCCTCGGTCGTGAAGCGGCCGATCGTCATGCGCAGGCTGGAGTGCGCCAGCTCGTCGCTGCGGCCCAGCGCACGCAGCACGTAGCTGGGCTCCAGGCTCGCCGAGGTGCAGGCCGAGCCCGAGGACACGGCGATGCCCTTGATGCCCATGATCAGCGACTCGCCCTCGACGAAGTTGAAGCTGGCGTTGACGTTGTGCGGCACGCGGCGCTCGAGGTGGCCGTTGATGAAGACCTGCTCGATGTCGGCGATGCCGTCCAGCAGCCGCTTCTGCAGCATCCGGATGCGCTCGCTCTCGGTGCCCATCTCGGCCTCGGCGATCGCGAAGGCCTCGCCCATGCCGACGATCTGGTGCGTCGGCAGCGTGCCCGAACGCATGCCGCGCTCGTGGCCGCCGCCGTGCATCTGGGCCTCGATGCGCACGCGCGGCTTGCGGCGCACGTAGAGCGCGCCGATGCCCTTGGGGCCGTAGCTCTTGTGCGAGGCCAGGCTCATCAGGTCGACCGGCAGCGTGCCCAGGTCGATCGCGACCTTGCCGGTGGCCTGCGCGGCGTCGACGTGGAAGATGATGCCGCGCTCGCGGCAGAGGCGGCCGATCTCCGGGATGTCCTGGATCACGCCGATCTCGTTGTTCACGAACATCACCGACACGAGGATCGTGTCCGGACGCAGCGCCGCCTTGAAGCTTTCGAGGTCGAGCAGGCCGTCCTCCTGGACGTCGAGGTAGGTGACCTCGAAGCCCTGGCGCTCCAGCTCGCGCATCGTGTCGAGCACCGCCTTGTGCTCGGTCTTCACCGTGATCAGGTGCTTGCCGCGCGAGGCGTAGAAGTGCGCCGCGCCCTTGAGCGCGAGGTTGTTGCTCTCGGTCGCGCCCGAGGTCCAGACGATCTCGCGCGGGTCGGCCTTGATCAGCGAGGCCACCTGGGCCCGCGCCTTCTCCACCGCCTCTTCCGCTTCCCAGCCCCAGGCGTGACTGCGGGACGCCGGGTTGCCGAAGTGTTCGCGCAACCACGGGATCATCACGTCGACGACGCGCGGGTCCACCGGCGTCGTCGCGCCGTAATCCATGTAGATCGGGAAATGCGGGGTCATGTCGCTTACTTGGTGAAGGAACTGCCGAACGCGAAGACCGAGTTCGGCGCGGTGACCTTGATCGGCTTGACGACCGGCTGCGAGGAGATCGCGCGCTTGATCGGCGCCTCCTCGACCGAGACGCCCTTGGCGATCTGCTCGTCGACGAGCTTCTTCAGCGAGATCGAGTCGAGGTACTCGATCATCTTGTTGTTCAGGCTCGCCCAGAGGTCGTGCGTCATGCAGCGGCCGCCGTCATCGCCGTGGCAGTTTTCCTTGCCGCCGCAGCCGGTGGCGTCGATCGGCTCGTCGACGGCGACGATGATGTCGGCGACGGTGATCTCGTCGGCCCCGCGGCCCAGCGAGTAGCCGCCGCCCGGGCCGCGAGTGCTTTCGACCAGTTCATGGCGGCGCAGCTTGCCGAACAGCTGTTCGAGGTAGGACAGCGAAATCTGCTGCCGCTGGCTGATGGCCGCCAGCGCCACCGGGCCGCTGTGCGAGCGCAGCGCGAGGTCGATCATCGCGGTGACGGCGAAGCGGCCTTTGGTGGTCAGTCTCATGGATGTCTCCTTACGGAAGGCGTCGGCGACCGCGGGTTTCCCCGTAGAGCGATCCCGACTAGATTGCTCAAGTATAGCTGAGACCAACCAATTTGGTCAAGCTTAGGGCGGCACCGTCGTCAGAGCGACTGCGCGCGCAGCAGGCGGGCCACGATCCCGTCGCACGCGTCCTCGACCAGGTCGAGCACACGTTCGAAACCCGCCGCCGACCCGTAATAAGGGTCGGGCACCTCGCGCACGCCTGCATGGCGCAGGGCGTGATCCATGAGCAACCCGAGGTCGGCGTGGGCGTCGTCGGGCGCGATCTGCCTCAGCCGGGCCAGGTTGTCCTCGTCCATCGCGAGGATCCAGTCGAAGCGAGAGAAGTCCTCGCGCTCGACCTTCCGGGCCCGCAGCCGGGCGAGATCGTAACCCCGCGCGGCCGCATGGCGAACAGCACGTGGATCCGGGGCCTCGCCAGCGTGATATCCGTGGGTCCCGGCCGAGTCGACCTGCACCTGCTTGCCCAGGCCCGCGGCGTCGAGCCGGGCGCGCAGCACGCCTTCGGCGCTCGGCGAACGGCAGATGTTGCCCATGCAGACCAGCAGGATGCTGCGCGGCGCCTCGTTCATCGGCCGGCCCCACGCGCCGCGTCCAGCGGCACGACGTTGAGGTCGTGCCCGTCGGCACCGAAGGCCTGCTCGCGCAGCAGCGCGAGCTGGTCGCGCACCCGCGCCGCCTTCTCGAACTCGAGGTTGCGCGCGTGTTCGAGCATCTGCTTCTCCAGCGCCTTGATGCGTTTGCCGAGGTCCTTCTCGGACATCGCCTCGACCTCCGCGGCGGCCTGCGCCGACTGCAACTCGTCCTTCGCGGTCTTGTCGCTGACGACACCGTCGATCAGGTCGCGGATCTTCTTGCTGACCGTCTTCGGCGTGATGCCCATCTTCTCGTTGTGCGCGACCTGCTTGGCGCGCCGGCGCTCGGTCTCGTCGATCGCGCGGCGCATCGAGTCGGTGATGCGGTCGGCGTAGAGGATGGCCTTGCCGCGGGCGTTGCGCGCCGCGCGGCCGATGGTCTGGATCAGGCTGCGCTCGGCACGCAGGAAGCCTTCCTTGTCGGCGTCGAGGATCGCCACCAGGCTCACCTCGGGCAAGTCCAGGCCCTCGCGCAGCAGGTTGATGCCCACCAGCACGTCGAACGAGCCCAGCCGCAGGTCGCGCAGGATCTCGACGCGCTCGACGGTGTCGATGTCGCTGTGCAGGTAGCGCACCTTGACGCCGTTGTCCGACAGGTAGTCGGTCAGCTGCTCGGACATGCGCTTGGTCAGCGTCGTGATCAGCACGCGCTCGTTGACGAGCACGCGCTCGCGGATCTCCTGCAGCACGTCGTCGACCTGGGTCGACGCCGGCCGCACCTCGACCTCGGGGTCGAGAAGGCCGGTCGGGCGCACGACCTGCTCGACGACCTGGCCGGAATGCGTCTTCTCGTAGTCGGCCGGCGTCGCGGTGACGAACACCGCCTGGCGCATGCGGCGCTCGAACTCCTCGAAGCGCAGCGGCCGGTTGTCCAGCGCGCTCGGCAGCCGGAAGCCGTACTCCACGAGCGTCGTCTTGCGCGCGCGGTCGCCGTTGTACATGCCGCCCAGCTGGCCGATCAGCACGTGGCTCTCGTCGAGGAACATGATCGAGTCGCGCGGCAGGTAGTCCACCAGCGTCGACGGCGGCTCACCGGGCGCGGCGCCCGACAGGTGGCGGGTGTAGTTCTCGATGCCCTTGCAGTGGCCGACCTCCTGCAGCATCTCGACGTCGAAACGCGTGCGCTGCTCGACGCGCTGGGCCTCGACGAGCTTGCCGTTCTTGACGAAGAAGTCGACACGCTCGCGCAGCTCGGCCTTGATGCCGTCGACGGCGCGCAGCACCTGCTCGCGCGGCGTCACGTAGTGGCTGGACGGGTAGATGACGAAACGCGGCACCTTCTGGCGCACGCGCCCGGTCAGCGGGTCCAGCAGCGCCAGCGACTCGATCTCGTCGTCGAAGAGCTCGATGCGCAGCGCCAGCTCGCTGTGTTCGGCCGGGAAGACGTCGATCGTGTCGCCGCGCACGCGGAAGCTGCCACGGCCGAAATCGATCTCGTTGCGCGTGTACTGCATCGAGACCAGCCGGGCGATGACGTCGCGCTGGCCCATCTTGTCGCCGACACGCACGATGAGCCGCATCTGCGTGTAGTCCTCGGGCTTGCCGATGCCGTAGATCGCGCTGACGGTGGCGACGATGACGACGTCGCGGCGCTCGAGGATGCTCTTCGTCGCCGACAGCCGCATCTGCTCGATGTGCTCGTTGATCGCGCTGTCCTTCTCGATGAACAGGTCGCGCTGCGGCACGTAGGCCTCGGGCTGGTAGTAGTCGTAGTAGCTGACGAAGTACTCGACGGCATTCCTCGGGAAGAACTCGCGGAACTCGCTGTACAGCTGCGCGGCCAGCGTCTTGTTGGGCGCAAAGACGATCGCCGGGCGGCCGAGACGGGCGATGACGTTGGCCATCGTGAAGGTCTTGCCCGAGCCGGTGACGCCCAGCAGCGTCTGGTAGGACAGGCCGTCGTGCACGCCTTCGACCAGCTGATTGATCGCGGCAGGCTGGTCGCCGGCCGGCGGATAGGGCTGGAAGAGCTGGAACGGGGAATCGGCAAACGTGACGAACTCGCCCCGGGCGGGCTCCGTCGCGACGTCGGTGGCTTCGGTCATCGGGAACAACCTGGTGGCGGACATCTAGAATTCGAGCGCAACCGCAGAGCGTAACGCAGCCGCGAACTGTCTGCCGGTCGCCCCGTCCGACCCGCCACTCCTCAGGAAACCGCCATGTCCGCCTCCGTGTTCGCCGCCGTCCAGATGGCTCCGCGCGACCCGATCCTCGGTCTCAACGAACAGTTCGCCGCCGACCCGAACCCGGCGAAGGTGAACCTGGGCGTGGGCGTCTACTTCGACGACAACGGCAAGCTGCCGGTGCTGGCCTGCGTGGCCGCGGCCGAGAAGCAGTTGCTCGAAGCCTCCAAGCCCAAGGGCTACCTGCCGATCGACGGCATCGCCGCCTACGACAAGGCGGTGCAGGGCCTGGTGTTCGGCGACGGCAGCGAGGTGCTGCAGGCCGGCCGCGTGGCCACCGTGCAGGCGCTGGGCGGCACCGGCGGCCTGAAGGTCGGCGCCGACCTGCTGAAGAAGCTGAACCCGGCCGCGCGCGTGCTGATCAGCGACCCGAGCTGGGAAAACCACCGCGCGCTGTTCAGCAACGCCGGCTTCGAGGTCTCGACCTACCCGTACTACGACGCGGCGACGCGCGGCATCCGCTTCGCCGACATGCTCGCGGCGCTGAAGGCCGCCGCGCCCGGCACCATCGTCGTGCTGCACGCCTGCTGCCACAACCCGACCGGCTGCGACCTGACGCCGGCGCAGTGGACCGAAGTCGTCGCCGCCTGCCAGGCCGCCGGCCTCGTGCCCTTCCTCGACATGGCCTACCAGGGTTTCGGCGAAGGCATCGCCGAGGACGGCGCGGTCATCGGCCAGTTCGTCGCCAGCGGCCTGCAGTTCCTGGTCTCGACCTCGTTCTCGAAGAGCTTCTCGCTCTACGGCGAACGGGTCGGCGCGCTCAGCGTCGTCTGCGCCGACCGCGACGAGACCACGCGCGTGCTGTCGCAGCTGAAGATCGTCATCCGCACCAACTACTCCAACCCGCCGACCTTCGGCGCCCAGCTCGTCGCCACCGTGCTGACGACGCCGGCGCTGCGCGCGCAGTGGGAGGAGGAGCTGGCCGGCATGCGGCTGCGCATCCGCGCGATGCGCGCGGCGCTGGTCGAGAAGCTGGCCGCCGCCGGCGTGCCGGGCGACCTGTCCTACATCACGCGCCAGAAGGGCATGTTCAGCTACTCCGGCCTGTCGGCCGAGCAGATGCAGCGCCTGCGCAGCGAATTCGGCGTCTACGGCGTCGATTCGGGCCGCATCTGCGTCGCCGCGCTGAACAGCAAGAACATCGACGCCGTCGCCGCGGCGATCGCCAAGGTGGCCTGAAATCCTTCCGGCCGATGACAATCGGCCGGGAACCCGAGCGTTTTCCGCGTTTCCCCCTGCCGCACAGCCCGGCAGGATGCTCGTTGACCGACTACTATTGCTGCACTGCACAATGCAGGCGGCGAGGACGGAGACGAGCATGCTGTATCACCTGTACGAGACGCAACGCGCGCTGATGGCGCCGTTCGCGGAGTTCGCGGCCGCCACCGCCAAGCTGTACGACCACCCGCTGTCGCCCTTCGCGCACACGCCGATGGCGCAGCGCGTGTCCGCCGGTTTCGACCTGCTGCACCGGCTGGCCAAGGAGTACGAGAAGCCCGAGTTCGGCATCACCTCGGCCACCGTCGAGGGCGTCGCCGTCGCCGTGCAGGAGCAGGTGGCGCTGGCCAAGCCCTTCTGCCGGCTGCTGCGCTTCAAGCGCTTCAGCGACGAACCCCATGCGCTCGCGCGCATGAAGACGCAGCCCACGGTGCTGGTCGTCGCGCCGCTGTCGGGCCATCACTCGACGCTGCTGCGCGACACCGTCACCAGCCTGCTGCACGACCACAAGGTCTTCATCACCGACTGGACCGACGCCCGCATGGTGCCCGAGGCAGAAGGCCCGTTCCACCTGGCCGATTACGTCGGCTACGTGCAGGACTTCATCCGTCACATCGGCCCGAACGTGCACGTCATATCGGTCTGCCAACCGACGGTGCCGGTGCTGGCCGCGGTCTCGCTGCTGGCCAGCGGCGGCGAAGCGACGCCGCGCACGATGACGATGATGGGCGGCCCGATCGACGCACGCCGCAGCCCGACGGCGGTGAACAACCTGGCGATGAACAAGAGCCATGCCTGGTTCCAGGCCAACGTCATCTACCGCGTGCCGAGCAACTACCCGGGCGCCGGGCGGGCGGTCTATCCGGGCTTCATGCAGCACTCGGGATTCGTGGCGATGAACCCCGACCGCCACGTCAGCAGCCACTACGACTACTTCCTGGACCTGGTGCGCGGCGACGAGGACAGCGCCGAGGCGCACCGCAAGTTCTACGACGAGTACAACGCCGTGCTCGACATGCCGGCCGAGTACTACCTGGACACGATCAAGACCGTCTTCCAGGACTTCGCGCTGGTCAACGGCACCTGGGAGGTGCACGGGCAGCTCGTGCGGCCGCAGGACATCAAGACGACCGCGCTGCTGACCGTCGAGGGCCAGCTCGACGACATCTCCGGTGCGGGCCAGACGCGCGCCGCACACGACCTGTGTTCCGGCATCCCGCGCACGCGCCAGTTCCACTACGACGTCGAGGGCGCCGGCCACTACGGCATCTTCTCCGGCCGGCGCTGGCGCGAGAAGGTCTACCCCGAGCTGCGCGGCTTCATCGCCCGCTTCGACAAGCCGGCGCCGCGCGCGGTCGCCCGATAATCGGGCGGTGACCGCCGCCCTCGCCGACCGAATCGACGCCGCCCTGCCGCAGACGCAGTGCACGCGCTGCGGCTACGCCGACTGCCGCGCGTATGCCGAGGCACTGGCCACCGGCAGCGCGACCCTCGACCGCTGCCCGCCCGGCGGCGCCGAGGGTGTCGCCCGTCTGGCGGCGCTGCTGGCCACCGAGCCGCGCCCGCTGGACCCGGCGCACGGCGCCGAAGGCCCGCGCGGCCTGGCCGTCGTCGACGAGAGCTGGTGCATCGGCTGCACGCTGTGCATCAAGGCCTGCCCGGTCGACTGCATCGTCGGCGCGCCCAAGCGCATGCACAGCGTGATCGACGCGCTGTGCACCGGCTGCGGGCTGTGCCTGCCGGCCTGCCCGGTCGACTGCATCACGATGATCGACGCGACGCCGGGCGCCAGCGGCTGGGCCGCGTGGAGCGCCGCCCAGGCCGACGACGCACGCACCCGCTACACCGCCCGCCGCGCGCGGCTGGAACGCGAGAAGCGCGAGAACGACGAACGCCTGGCCGCCAAGGCCGCGGCGAAACTCGCGGACCTGCCGAACCAGACCCGGCTCACCGACCCGGCGGCGGTCGACCGCAAACGCGCGGTCATCGAAGCGGCGCTCGCGCGTGCGCGCGCCCGGCGCCAGGAAGCCTGATGCACGACGACGCGATCGAACCCTTCTTCGCGACGCTGGCCGCGGCCAACCCGTCGCCGCAGACCGAGCTCGAGTTCACCAGCGTCTTCGAGCTGCTCTGCGCGGTGCTGCTGTCGGCGCAGGCCACCGACGTCGGCGTCAACAAGGCGACGAAGCGGCTGTTCGCGCTGGCACCGACGCCGCAACGCATGCTGGCCCTGGGGCTGGACCAGGTCACCGAGCTGATCCGCACGATCGGCCTGTTCCGCACCAAGGCGAAGAACCTGACCCAGACCTGCCGCATCCTCGTCGAGCAGCACGGCGGCGAGGTGCCGCGCTCGCGCGAGGCGCTGGAGGCACTGCCCGGCGTCGGCCGCAAGACGGCCAACGTCGTGCTCAACGTCGCCTTCGGCGAAGCGACGATGGCGGTGGACACGCACATCTTCCGCGTCGCCAACCGCACCGGGCTGGCGCCGGGCAGGACGCCGCTGGCCGTCGAGCTGAAGCTGCTGGAGCGCGTGCCGCCGAAGTACGCCGTCGACGCGCACCACTGGCTGATCCTGCACGGCCGCTACGTCTGCCAGGCGCGGCGGCCGCAGTGCGAACGCTGCGTGGTGCGCCGCTGGTGCGACACCGCTGCTTCTACAATGCCCGCGGAGGGATAGGCGTCGAAGATGGGCAACCTGCAGGATCTGAGCGAGCGCGTCGACCGCCTCGTGTTGAGGCACGAGGAACTGAAGCGCTCGAACGCGCTGCTCGAGGCCCGGCTGGCCGCGGTGACGGCCGAGCGCGACAGCCTGGTGTCGCGGCTGGCCGCGGCACGCGCGCGCATCGACGCGCTGATCGAACGCCTTCCGGCCGCGCAGCCGGCGCCCCCGGCGCCCGGAGAAGGCGCATGAAACAGGTCGAAGTCACGATCCTCGGCCAGGGCTACATCCTCGGCTGCCCCGAAGGCGGCGAGGCGCTGCTGGCCGCCGCCGTCGCCGCGGTCGACCGCGAGATGAGCGCGATCCGCGACGCCGGCAAGGTGAAGGCGCGCGAGCGCATTGCCGTGCTCGCGGCGCTGAACCTGGCCTACCAGATCGCCGAACGCGGCAACGCGCCGGCGCCTGCCCCGGCACCCGCCCCCGCGCCGCAAGCCGAGGCCGCCGCGGCGACGTCCGCCGCCGACGCCGAGGCGATCGCCGCGCTCGTGCGCCGCCTCGACGCCGCACTCGGTGAAGACGGGCATCTTCTGTAGCCCTTTTCGCATCCGGGCGGCGAGGCGGCCGACTAGAATGGACTCGTCCGTCGCGCGTGCGCGGGTCTAGATTTCCTCGATCCGATGGTCTTTGACCATGGGCTTGGAACATCGCCTCGCTGGTGTGAACGTCTCGCGTCAGATGAGCCCGAAGCCTGGCTGACCTCGCCCACCTGAACGTTCCCCATGGGTTCTTCAGGAATGCGACCCCCGGGCGCGCGGCGGACACCCCATCTCCCCCGATTTCCCCGATCTCCCCGCGACGGCCCATCGCATGGCACGCCACTGGTTGATGAAGAGCGAGCCCGACGAGGTCTCGATCGACGACCTCGCCGCCGCGCCCGGCCGTCAGCTGCCCTGGACCGGCGTGCGCAACTACCAGGCGCGCAACTTCATGCGCGACACGATGCGCCCGGGTGACGACGTGCTCTTCTATCACTCGTCCTGCGCCGAGCCGGGCATCGCCGGCCTGGCGCGCGTCATCGGCACGGCGGTGCCTGACGAGACCCAGTTCGACCCGGCGAGCCCCTATCACGACCCGAAGAGCACGCGCGACAAGCCGCGCTGGCTGCAGGTCGAGGTCGAACTGGTGCGCAAGACGCGGCTGCTGAGCCTGCGCGAGATGCGCCAGGCGCCCGAACTGGCGACGATGCGCGTGCTGCAGCCGGGCAACCGGCTGTCGATCACCGAGGTCGACGACGCCGAATGGGCCGCGGTGCTGGCCCGGCTCGGGCGCTGACGCCGGCGTGGACTTCGGCGTCCTGCTCGTCGCCGAGCTGATCACGCTCGGCATCGCCACCGGCTTCGTCGCCGGGCTGCTGGGCGTTGGCGGCGGCATGACGATGGTGCCTTTCCTGACCGCCATCCTGTCGCACCGGGGTGTCGAAGCCGGCCTGGCGGTGAAGATGGCGATCGCGACCTCGATGGCGACCATCGTCTTCACCTCGCTGTCGAGCATGCGCGCGCACCACCGCCATGGCGCGGTGCGCTGGGACTACGTGCGCGGCATCGCGCCGGGCATCGTGCTCGGCGGGCTGGCCTCGGGCGCCGGCGTCTTCGCGCTCGCCAAGGGACGCGGGCTGGCGCTGTTCTTCGCCGTCTTCATCGGCTTCTCGGCGCTGCAGATGCTGCGCGGCGCGCAACCGCGGCCGACACGCACGATGCCCGGCGCCGTCGGCCAGTCGGCGGTCGGCTCGGGCATCGGCCTGGTGTCCGGGCTGCTGGGCGCCGGCGGCGGTTTCCTCTCCGTGCCGTTCATGAGCTGGTGCAACGTGCCGCTGCGCCAGGCGATCGCCACCAGCGCGGCGCTGGGTTTTCCGATCGCGCTGGCCAACGTCGCCGGCTACCTGATCGCCGGGCGCGACCTGGCGCCGGCGCTGCCCGGCGCCTTCGGCTACCTGTACCTGCCGGCGCTGGTCATCGTCTCGGTGGCCAGCGTGACGCTGGCGCCGGTGGGCGCGCGCGCGGCGCAGCACATGGACCAGCGCCGGCTGCGGCGCATCTTCGCGCTGCTGCTGTTCTCGCTCGCGGGCTACATGGCCACGCGCGCCTTCGTCTGAGCAAACGCGTTCAGCGCGGCTCGAACGGGATCGCGGCCAGCGTCACGTGGTTGCCGCCGCGCCGGCAGGCCTCGGCAATCGCGGTTTCACAGGCGGCCAGCAGTTCCTCGCGGCTGTGCGCCGTGTGCGGGAAACTGGCGATGCCCATCGAGACCGTGAACGACATCTCCTGCCCATCGAGCACGACGATCTGCGCCGCACACTGGCGCCGGATGCTCTCCATGCGCGAGTGCGCGGTGGCCAGCCCGACACCCGACAGCAGCACGGCGAAGCGGCGGTCGTCGAGCCGGCAGGAGGCGTCCATCGCGCGCGTGCCGCTGCGCAGCAACCGGCCCAAGGCCTCGAGGATGCGCTTGTGGGCGTCCAGACCCAAGGCACGCACCGGCTCGGACAGCGGGTCGACTTCGATGAAGACGATCGAGAACTCGCGGTGTTCGCGCGTGGACAGGTCGACCTCGCGGCGCAGCTGGTCCTCGAAATGCGCGCGCGTGTAGAGGCCGGAGGCCGGATCGCGCAAGGCCTGGTCGGCGAGCTCACGCCGCAAGGATTCATTGGCCTTCTGCAACTGCTCGATCTGCGCCAGCGCGGTGGCGAGCTGCGCCTGCTGGTGGTGCTGAGGCGCAAGATCGATCCAGAGGCTGGCGATGCGCCGACGCCCGCCCTGCTCGTCGACGACACGCAGGACCGAGAAGTCGTGACGCTGGCCGTCACGCTCGATGCGGTGTTCGCTGCTGAACGGCGCACCATGCAGGAGCGCCGACTGGTCGGCCGCGCGCAACGCGCCGACGACCGGCGGATCGAACAGTTCGGCATCGGTATGCCCGATCACCGCATCGGCCTCGCGGCCGAGGAAACGCAGCAATGCGGGGTTGGCGAACTCATAGCGCCCGCTGGTCGCATCCTTGACGCCGGCCAGCGCGCCGTCACGCTGCAGCCAGGCGTCCAGCAGCGAAGCCAGCGCGGCAGGTACGCGGGCTTCGGCAAGGCCGGCTTCGATCACATCGGTCATGGGCGGTATTCGTCTCGCGAGGGCCGGACGCCGTGGACTGGGCTGACGGCATCAAGCAAAACACCAATTTTGACCCATGCGGACCCCTAGCTTCAGCGGCCTTCCCCTGGACAGGGCGGTGGCCGCGTGAACGGCGCGTGCCACCAACACCGCTGCGGGCCATCGCAATCGGTGCGTCGAGTGCCAATGCCCCCGTATCGGGCCCGATTGCCGCGGCGCGTCGGACAACTCCCAATTGGGCACGCGACTCCCGCAGGCATGGTCCGGAGCATCGGTCCGGAACTTGCGAAACCGAACTAGGGAGACACACATCATGGGCATCGCCAGCTACATCAAGGAGATCGGGCGCGGAGCCAACGGCGCACGATCGTTGTCGGTCCCGTCGGCACAGGCGTTGATGGGCGCGGTACTGGACGGCGAAGCGTCGGACCTGGAGCTCGGCGCATTCGCGCTGGCGATGCGCATGAAGGGCGAGACGCTGGACGAGCTGGTGGGCTTTCTTGCCGCAGCGCAGGCCCGGCTCACGACCTTCCACAGCGAGCGGCCCGTCGTCGTCATCCCGAGCTACAACGGCGCACGTCGGCTGCCCAACCTGACGCCGCTGCTGGCGATGACGCTGGCCCAGGAAGGCGCCCGCGTGCTCGTTCACGGCCCGGCGCACGACCCGACACGCGTGACGACGGCGGCCATCTTCCGCGACCTGGGCATCCCGGCCGCCCTGGACGAGGGCGACGTGCACGCGTTCTGGGCACGGCGCGAACCGGCCTACGTCGCGACCGCCACGCTGAGCCCGGCACTGCAGCGGCTGCTGGACGTGCGCTGGACCGTCGGGCTGCGCAACAGCGGCCACACGATCGCGAAGATGCTGGCCCCCTGCAGCGGCAGGCGCGTGCTGCGCCTGGCGAGCTACACGCATCCCGAGTTCGGCGCGCTGATGGGCGCCTGGGCGCAGCGCGAGCGAATCGACGCGATGCTGCTGCGCGGCACCGAGGGCGAGGTGGTCGCCGACCCCCGCCGGCAGCCGCGCATGGAGACCTGGATCGACGGGCAGCTGCGCACCGAATGGTCGGTCCCGGCGCACGAAGGCGTGCTCACCGAGCTGCCGGTGCTGCCGCGCGAGATCGATGCGGCGACGACGGCGCTCTACATCCAGTCCGTGCTGAGCGGCGAGAAGCCGGCACCGGTGCCGCTGGAACGCCAGGTTCGCTGCATCCTGGGCGCGCTCGACGAAATCGAGACGCCGCGCCTGCTGCGCGAGAGCCTGGGCACGGCCGTCTGAACGTCTGCCGGACAGGCGGCTTGGCAAACCGGCGGGGAACCGGCTAGAATCGCGCGCTTTGCTGGCAAACACCTAGCGTGTCGATCTTGAGCCGCCCGGGCCAGCCGGGGCCGCCGAGACACCGAGCGCGCACTCCACACGGGATCCCTGCTTACATGACCACCATCCGCGTCAAAGAGAACGAGCCGTTCGACGTTGCCCTGCGCCGCTTCAAGCGCACCATCGAGAAGATCGGTCTGCTGACCGAACTGCGTGCGCGCGAGTTCTACGAGAAGCCCACGGCCGAGCGCAAGCGCAAGAAGGCCGCCGCGGTGAAGCGTCATTTCAAGCGCGTGCGCAGCATGCAGCTGCCGAAGAAGCTCTACTAAGAGCTTCGGCCGCGCGCCACACCGAACAGCCCGCGCGGGACGCCGCAGCGGGCTTTTCCTTTTTGTCAGACGAAAGACGAAGACGATGAGCCTGAAAGAACGGATCAGCGAAGACATGAAGACCGCGATGCGGGCCAAGGACAGCGAACGGCTGTCGACGATCCGCATGCTGCAGGCCGCGATCAAGCAGCGCGAGGTCGACGAGCGCGTGGTGCTCGACGATGCCGCCGTCGTCGCCATCGTCGACAAGCTGATCAAGCAGCGCAAGGACTCGGTCGCCGCCTTCGAGCAGGGCGGGCGGCCGGACCTCGTGGCCAAGGAAAGCGCCGAGATCACGGTGCTGCAGGCCTACGTGCCGCAGCGCCTGTCGGCCGAGCAGATCGGCGCCGAGATCGCCGCCCTGGTGGCCGAACTCGGAGCTGCCGGCCCGGGCGACATGGGCCGCGTGATGGCCGCCGCCAAGACCCGGCTCGCGGGGAAGGCGGAAATGGGGCTCGTCTCCGCCGCGGTCAAGCAGGCTCTGGCAAAGTAAGGGGCATGAACGCCCCTGCCCTGCGCGCGATTGCCCCGGACGTCTACGTCGCTCCCCAACTGAGCCCGCAAGCGATGGCCGAGGCGGCACGCGCCGGGTTCCGGAGCGTCATCAACAACCGGCCCGACCACGAGCACGGGCCCGGCCAGCCCACCAGTGCGGAGATCGAGACCGCGGCCCGCGCGGCGGGGCTGGAGTACCGGCACCTGCCGGTCGACGGCGGCTATCAGTCGCCCGAGGAGATCGCGGCCTGCGCCGCGCTGCTGCACGAGCTGCCCCGGCCGCTGCTGATGTTCTGCCGCTCCGGCAGCCGCTCGGCCCGGCTGTACCAGCAGGCCACGGCCGCCTGACCCGGCCGGCGCCGCCGGCCGATCCGGACGCGCCTGGCACCACGACGTCCGACCGATCGGACGCAAGCGGCGGCCTGCGGCCGCCACTGGAGACGACGTGTCCGCCCTACTCCGCCTCTCACGGCTCATCGACGCGCTCAACGAGTTCGTCGGCCGCCACCTCGCCTGGCTGGTGCTGGTGATGGTGCTGATCAGCGCCACCAACGCCGTCGCACGCAAGGCCTTCGCCGCCAGCTCGAACGCCTACCTCGAGATCCAGTGGTACCTGTTCGCCGCCGTGTTCCTGCTCGCGGCGGGCTACACGATGCTGCGCCAGGAGCACGTGCGCATCGACGTCGTGCTCGGCCGCTTCCAGCGCCGCACGCAGGTCGTGATCGAGGCCGTGTGCATCGTGCTGTTCCTGATGCCCTTCGGCCTGCTCGTCATCGACCTCGTGCTGCCGCTGGTGATCAAGGCCTACGAGACGGGCGAGATGTCGTCCAACGCCGGCGGCCTGATCCGCTGGCCGGTCTATGCGCTGGTGCCCGCCGGCTTCACGCTGCTGCTGCTGCAGGGCGTGTCCGAGTTCATCAAGCGCATCGCCTTCCTGCGCGGGCTGGCCGATGATCCCGGCCGGCGCGGCAAGACCCGGAACGACGAGGAGGAGCTCGCCGCCTTCCTGCGCCAGCAGGCCGAAGGAGCGAAGAAGTGATCGAGTTCGTGGCGGCCAACATGGCCCCGATCATGTTCGCCGGGCTGGTGCTGTTCCTGCTGGCGGGCTACTCGGTCGCGTTCTCGCTGGCCGCCTGCGGCCTGGCCTTCGGCTTCATCGGCATCGAGCTCGGCCTGCTGCCGCCGTCGCTGATGCAGGCGCTGCCGCTGCGCATCTTCGGCATCCTGCAGAACGACACGCTGCTGGCGGTGCCCTTCTTCACGTTCATGGGGCTGATCCTCGAGCGTTCGGGCATGGCCGAGGACCTGCTCGACACCATCGGCCAGCTCTTCGGCCCGATCCGCGGCGGCCTGGCCTTCGCGGTGATCCTCGTCGGCGCGATGCTGGCGGCGACCACCGGCGTCGTCGCCGCGTCGGTGATCTCGATGGGGCTGATCTCGCTGCCGATCATGCTGCGCTACGGCTACGACCGGCGCATGGCCAGCGGCGTAATCGCCGCGTCGGGCACGCTGGCGCAGATCATCCCGCCGTCGCTGGTGCTGATCATCATGGCCGACCAGCTCGGCCGCAGCGTCGGCGACATGTACAAGGGCGCCTTCATCCCGGGCTTCCTGCTCACCGGGCTGTACCTGCTCTACGTCGCCGGCGTCGCCTTCCTGCGGCCGGCCGCCGTGCCGGCGCTGCCGCCCGAGGCGCGCACGATCCGCGAGCACGACGGCCGCTCGGGGCTGCGCTCGCTGGGCGTGCTGGCCCTGGTCTCGCTGGCCTGCGCCCTGGTCTTCGCGAAGACCCGCCCGCAGGGCACGCCGACCGACGAGCTGATCGTGCTGTCGATGTCGGTCGGCGTCGGCGTCGCCTTCGCACTGGCGGTGATCAACCGCGTCGTGCGCGCGCGGCTGCTGTCGCAGATGGCCGAACGCGTGACCTTCGTGCTGATCCCGCCGCTGGCGCTGATCTTCCTGGTGCTGGGCACGATCTTCCTGGGCATCGCCACGCCGACCGAAGGCGGCGCGATGGGCGCGGTGGGCGCGCTGGCGATGGCCGTGGTGCGCCGGCGGCTGTCGCTGCCGCTGCTGCGCCAGGCGATGGACACGACGATGAAGCTCTCGTGTTTCGTCATGTTCATCCTGATCGGCTCGACCGTCTTCAGCCTGACCTTCCAGGGGGTGGAAGGCCCGCACTGGGTGGAGCAGCTGCTCACCGGGCTGCCCGGCGGCCAGACCGGCTTCCTGATCGCGGTGAACGTGCTGATCTTCGTGCTCGCGTTCTTCCTCGACTACTTCGAGCTCGCCTTCATCGTCGTGCCGCTGCTGGCGCCGGTGGCCGACAAGCTGGGCATCGACCTGGTCTGGCTGGGCGTGCTGCTGGCACTCAACATGCAGACCTCGTTCATGCATCCGCCGTTCGGCTTCGCGCTGTTCTACCTGCGCAGCGTGGCGCCGGCCGACGACTACGTCGACCGGCCGACCGGCCGGCGCATCGGCCGCGTGACCACGGGCCAGATCTACCGCGGCGCGATCCCGTTCGTGATCATCCAGATCGTCATGGTCTCGCTGGTCATCGCCTTCCCCAACCTGGTCTCCGGCGGGCTGGACAAGAAGGCCGCCCTGGACACCAGCGGCGTCGTCATCGAGGCCCAGCCGCCGGCCGAGGACCGCGACCAGAGCACCGAGAACCTCGACGAGCTGTTCGGCACGCCGCCGGCCAGCGCGCCGGGGCCGTAGCGCCCCGCCGGCCCGACGGCAAAAGGCCCGCCGTGTCGCCACGGCGGGCCTTTTCCTTCATCCCCGGCCACCCGCAGGCGGCCGCCGGGCTTCAGATCTTCTGCGACTGCATGTAGCTGTCGAAGCCGGCCTCGGCGAAGCGGTACCAGAGGTTCTGCTCGCTGCGGAACTTGGAGAAGTCGGTGTAGACCTTCTTCCACGCCGGGTTCTTGTTCGACAGTTCGGCGTACAGCCCCATGGCCTGCTTGAAGGCCTCGTCCATCGCGTCCTTCGGGAACCGGAACAGCTTGGTGCCGCCGGCCACCAGCTGGCGCAGCGCGTTCGGGTTGCGCGCGTCGTAGCGGGCCTGCATGTCGACGTGGGCCTCGGAGGCCGCAGCCTGCACCATCGCCTTGTACTCGGCCGACAGGCCGCCGAAGGCCTTGGTGTTGATGAAGAAGTCCAGCTGCGGGCCGCCTTCCCACCAGGCCGGGTAGGCGTAGTGCGGTGCCACCTTGTTGAACCCGAGCTTCAGGTCGTCGTAGGGGCCGACCCACTCGGCGGCGTCGATCGTGCCCTTCTCCAGCGCCTGGTAGATCTCGGCGCCAGGCAGCGCCTGCACGACGACGCCCAGGCGCTCCATCACCTGGCCGGTGACACCGACGGTTCGAAACCGCAGGCCCTTCATGTCCGCGAGCTTGGTGATGGGCTTGCGGAACCAGCCGCCCATCTGCGCGCCGGTGTTGCCGCCGGGGAAGCTGACGATGTTGTAGTTGGCGTAGAACTCGCGCATCAGCGTGAGGCCGTTGCCCTCGTACATCCAGGCCGTCATCTGGCGCGAGTTCAGGCCGAACGGGATCGCCGTGCCGAGCGCGAAGGTGATGTCCTTGCCGACGAAGTAGTACGGCGCCGTGTGCGCCATCTCGACGGTGCCGTTCTGCACGCCGTCGACGACGCCGAACGGCGGCATCAGCTCGCCGCCGGCATGCACCGAGATCTGGAACTTGCCGCCCGACATCTCGCCGATGCGCTTGGCGAACAGTTCGGCGGCACCGAAGATGGTGTCGAGCGACTTCGGGAAGCTCGACGCCAGGCGCCAGCGGATCGTGCCCTGCGCGTGGACGATCGCCGGCGCGCTGCCGGCGGCGAGCACGCCGGCCAGGCCGGCGCCTCGGACGAAGGAACGACGTTCCATGAAAATGTCTCCTGATCCCGACAGCGGTGAGAGGTTCGGGTGCGCAGGATTCTAGGCAGCCGCCCCTCGGGTCTCCGAGGGGTTTTCCCGTTCGACGGGGCGCGCCGTGCGGCGGCGCAACAGCGTCAGGCGCCGGCCAGTTTCATGCGGTCCAGCAGGACCGAGCCGACCGACTTGCTGCCCTGCACGTAGACGTCCGAGCCGATGGCGGCGATGCCGGCCAGCATCTCGCGCAGGTTGCCGGCGATCGTCACCTCGTGCACCGGGAAGGCGATGCGCCCGTCCTCGACCCAGTAGCCGGCGGCCCCACGCGAGTAGTCGCCGGTGACGTAGTTCAGGCCCTGGCCCATCAGCTCGGTGACGAAGAGGCCGCGGCCCAGGCGGCGCAGCATCGCATCGAGGTCGTCGCCCGGCTGCGTCAGCCGACTGGTCATCGCCAGGTTGTGCGAGCCGCCGGCGTTGCCGGTGGTGCGCAGGCCCAGCTTGCGCGCCGAGTAGCTCGACAGGAAGTAGCCCTGCACGACGCCGGCGTCGACGACGCGGCGGCCGGTGGTGCGCACGCCTTCGTCGTCGAAGGGCGCGCTGCCCTTGCCCTTGGCGGCGTGCGGGTCCTCGACGATGTCGACGTGCGCCGGCAGCACCTTCTCGCCCAGGCAGCCGTGCAGGAAGCTGGCCTTGCGGTACAGCGCGCCGCCCGAGGTCGCCTGCACGTAGGCCCCAAGCAGGCCGGCGGCGACGGTCGACTCGAACAGCACCGGCACCTCGGCGGTGGCGACGCGGCGCGACTTCAGTCGCGACAGCGCACGTTCGGCGGCGTAGCGGCCCACGGCCTCGGGCGAGGCCAGCTCCGAGGCGTTGCGCATCGAGCTGTACCAGGCGTCGCGCTGCATGTCGTGGCGACGGCCCGGCAGCGAGGCGATCGGCGCCACCGACAGGTAGTGGCGCGAGCTGGCGTAGCCGCCGCGGAACCCGCGCGTGTTGCCGGCCCAGAAGTGCGACTGCTGCGCCGAGACGCCGGCGCCTTCGGAGTTGGTGATGCGGCGGTCGACGGCGAAGGCCGCGGCCTCGCAGCGGCGCGCCAGCTCGGCGGCGCCGGCGGCGTCGATGTTCCAGGGATGGAACAGATCGAGGTCGCGCGCGGCCTCTTCGGGCGTCGCCAGATCCTGCTCGTCGGGCAGGCCGGCGACCGGGTCCTCGGCGGTGAAACGCGCGATGTCGTAAGCCGCCTGCACCGTGCGTTCGATCGCCGCGGGCGAGAAGTCGGAGGTGCTGGCGTTGCCGCGGCGGTGGCCGAGGTAGACGCTGACGCCCAGCGACTTGTCCTGGTTGCGCTCGACGTTCTCCAGCTCGCCCTTGCGCACCGACACCGACAGGCCGACGCCTTCCGAGACCTCGACGCCAGCGTCACTGGCGCCGAGCTTCTTTGCCCGGGAGAGAACGTCGTCGACGATCTGCTGGAACTGTTCGCGGCGGTAGGCGAAGCCGGGGGCGCTGGAGGTCGTCATCGTGGGGAGAAACGGGCCGGAACCGGCTCGGGAAGCAGCGGGAAGGGGGCGCGCGACTATGATACCGGCCCGCTTCCAAGACCTTGTCCGCGATGACCCGACGCGCAGCACCGCACCGCGGCCTTGAACTTCCCTACGGCGGCGGCACCGACGCCGACGATGACCGCCCCAGCAAGACCCGGCTCAAGCAGAAGTCGCACGACCTGCAGGCGCTGGGCGAGCAGGTCGCCGCCCTGTCCGACGAACGCCTGGCGGCCATCGAGATGCCCGAGGCGCTGCGCGACGCGATCGAGGAGTTCCGCCGCACCCGTTCGCACGAGGGCCGGCGGCGCCAGATGCAGTACGTCGGCAAGCTGATGCGCTCGGCCGACGAGGACGTGCTGCGCGAGGCCGTCGCCGCCGCGGCGCTGGGCTCGGCGCGCGAGACGCTGAAGCTGCACGAGGTCGAACGCTGGCGCAGCGAGCTGATCGCCGACGACGCCGCGCTCGACCGCTGGGTGCAGGCGCACCCCGAGACCGACGTGCAGCGCCTGCGCAGCCTGGTGCGCGCCGCGCGCCGCGACGCCGCCGCCAGCGTCGAGCAGCGCCAGACCAAGAACTTCCGCGAGCTGTTCCAGTTCCTCAAGCCCTTCATCGAGATCCCGGCATGAGCGCTCAGGACTTGTCCGGCGCTCATTCCCGCGTGGCGGGACCGGCCGCCAGGCCGAAGGGTGCCCCAGTGAGCCCTCAGGACTTGTCCGGGGCTCATTCCCGCCCGGCGGGACCGGCCGCAGGCCGAAGGGTGCCCCAGTGAGCACGTTCGATCCCGTGCGCATCGGCCTGGTCTCGATCAGCGACCGGGCCTCGTCCGGCGTCTACGAGGACAAGGGCCTGCCGGCGCTGCGCGCCTGGCTGTCGGCGGCGCTGCGCAACCCGGTCGAATGGGAGGAGCGGCTGATCCCCGACGAGCGGCCGCTGATCGCCGCGACGCTGCGCGAACTGGTCGACGAGCGCGGCTGCGCCCTCGTGCTGACCACCGGCGGCACCGGCCCGGCGCCGCGCGACGTGACGCCCGAGGCGACACGCGACGTCGCCGATCGAGAACTGCCGGGCTTCGGCGAGCAGATGCGCCAGATCAGCCTGGCCTTCGTGCCGACGGCGATCCTGTCGCGCCAGACGGCAGTGGTGCGCGGCAGCGCGCTGATCCTCAACCTGCCGGGCCAGCCCAAGGCCATCGCCGAGACGCTGGAAGGCCTGCCGCAGGCCACGCCGCCGGTGCGCGGCATCTTCGCCGCCGTGCCCTACTGCATCGACCTGATCGGCGGGCCCTACCTCGAGACGGACCCGGCGCGCTGCGCCGCGTTCAGACCGAAGTCCGCACAACGTCAGGCGGAACAGCGCAACTAAGCAGACGCCGTGGCCCGGCTCCGCCGGGGCACCGGCAGCGCCCCTTGAGGCGGAGCGCCGAAGGCGCTACGGGGGTGGTCACTTCACCAGGCGGTTCAGCCGGTCGGCGTCGAAACACTCGGTCGTGTGCGCATCCTGCGGCACGCAATCGGCGGCAGGCAGTTCGCGCGAGCGTGCGGCCAGCTTCTCGATCGCCTGCCACAGCAGCGCGATCTGGTGCTCGTGGCCGGAGGCGCTGTCGATCAGGCCCTTCATCGCCAGCGAGACCGGGTCGTCGCCCTGGGTCACGCCGTAGGCCGAGAAGCCCAGGCGCGCGGCACGTTCCTCGCGCTCGGCGTCGGCGTTCTTGACGACGATGCGCGCCGGGATGCCGACCGCCGTGGCGCCCGGCGGCACCGGCTGCAGCAGCACGGCGTTGGAGCCGACCCGCGCGCCGTCACCGACGGTGAAACCGCCCAGCACCTTGGCGCCGGCGGCGACGATGACTCCCCGGCCCAGCGTCGGGTGGCGCTTGGCGCCACGCTCCAGCGAGGTGCCGCCCAGCGTCACACCGTGGTAGAGCGTGCACTCGTCGCCGACCTCGGCGGTCTCGCCGATCACCAGGCCCATGCCGTGGTCGATGAAGACACGCCGGCCGATGGTGGCGCCGGGGTGGATCTCGATGCCGGTGGCCCAGCGCGAGATGTGCGAGATGAAACGCGCCAGCCAGCGAAAACCATGCTTCCAGCACCAGTGCGCCCGCCGGTGCAGCACCAGCGCATGCAGGCCCGGATAACAGGTCAGCACCTCCCAGGTCGAACGGGCTGCCGGATCGCGCTCGCGGATGCAGGCGATGTCCTCACGCAGACGGGCGAACATGGGGTGGGGCTCCGGGGAAATCAGTCGCGTTTCAGTGTAGCGGCACGTGCGATCCCTCGCAGGATCTGCACTTCTTCATGCGTCAGGCGCATACGGTTGGCCAGCTGGTTCAGCCGCGGCATCAGTTTCTTCGGCGCCTCGGGGTCGAGGAAACCGATCTCGACCAGCGTGCGCTGCCAGTGCTCGAGCACGCCCTGCACCGCCGCGGCGTCGGCCAGGCGCGGATCGGCGGTGCGCGCGACCACCGGGAAACCGCCCTGCGCCTGGCGCCAGTCATAAGCCAGGATCTGCACCGCCTGGGCGAGGTTCAGCGAGCCGTAGTCCGGATGCGTCGGGATCGAGAGGCAGACGTGGCAGCGGTAGACGTCGTCGTTGGCCAGCCCGGTGCGCTCGGGGCCGAAGACGAAGGCCACGCGGTCGTCGCCGCGCGCGGCCACTTCGGCGAAGTGCTCGCGCGGCGGCGCCGTCGGCGGGCCGAAGTCGCGCGGCGTCATCGCCGTCGCGCAGGCGTGCGTCACGCCGTCCAGCGCCTCGGCCAGCGTGTCGACGATGCGCGCACCGGCGAGCACGTCGGTGGCGCCGCTGGCCATCGCCAGCGCCTCCTCGCGCTGCAGCACGTCGGCCCAGCGCGGGCGCACCAGCACCAGGTCCGTGAAACCCATCACCTTCATCGCACGCGCGGTGGCGCCGACGTTGCCGGCATGGCTGGTTTCCACGAGAACGAATCGGGTCGGGTCGGTCATCGCCGTTAAAATGCCGGGTTGCACACGCTGCGGGGCGCGCATTGTCGCCGCCCCGGCTTGCTGCCCGCTCTTTCATCCCGCCCCGCCCCCACTCCCCCAGAACAGGCCCTGCCCATGTCGACCGCGATCCATCCCATGCTCAACATCGCCGTGAAGGCGGCCCGCGCGGCAGGGTCCATCATCAACCGGGCGGCGCTGGACCTGGACGTGCTGAAGGTCGGCAGCAAGGGCCCGAACGACTTCGTCACCGAGGTCGACCGCGCGGCCGAGCAGGCCATCATCGACACGCTGCTCGACGCCTACCCCGGCCACGGCATCCTGGCCGAGGAGTCGGGCCGCGAACACGGCTCGCGCGACAGCGAGTTCGTCTGGATCATCGACCCGCTGGACGGCACGACCAACTTCCTGCACGGCTTCCCGGTCTACGCGGTGTCGATCGCGCTGGCCCACCGCGGCGTGGTGCAGCAGGCCGTGGTCTACGACCCGACGCGCAACGACCTCTTCTACGCCTCGCGCGGCCGCGGCGCCTTCCTGAACGATCGCCGTCTGCGGGTCTCCAAGCGCACGCGGCTGTCGGACTCGCTCGTCGGCACCGGCTTCCCGTTCCGCAAGGGCGACAACTTCAAGCGTTACGTGAAGATGTTCGAGGAGGTGATGCAGAGCTGCGCCGGCCTGCGCCGCCCGGGCGCCGCCGCGCTGGACCTGTGCTACGTCGCCGCCGGCTACTACGACGGCTTCTTCGAGACCGGACTCAGCCCCTGGGACATCGCCGCAGGCTCGCTGATGATCACCGAGGCCGGCGGCCTGATCGGCAACTTCACCGGCGAAGCCGACTTCCTGTATCAGCGCGAAGTCGTCGCCGGCAACCCGAAGGTCTACGGCCAGCTGGTGCAGATCCTGGCGCCGTACACCCGCGTCATCAAGGAGGCCGAGGCCGCACCGGCCACCGCCGCCGCCCAGCCTGCCGCGCCCGACGCGACCGACGCCTTCGTCGCCGCCATCACGCCGGCGCCTGCCGCCCCGGCCGAGAAGAAGCGCCCGACGCGCATCCGCAAGGCCGACCTGGCCAAGCCGGGCGACGCCCCGGTCTGATCGCGCGGGCGCCAGTCGGCGCCCCGTGTTGCGGCGGCCACCCCGCCGCTCCCCGCACCAGAAGCGGACGCCCGTCCGCACCAAAACGCCCGCGCCCGCCAGGCTGCGGGCTGCCTGCGCACGTCCTTGATGCGCAGAGCTTGCATACAAGCCAGGTCGACAGCTGGCACGTTCCTCGCTGAATGGCGGGTGGCCGATCGACGGCCACCTCCGCATGAACTCCAGCGAGATCGCCGACCGCATCGTCCAGGCCATCCTGGCCCAGAAGCTCGCCCCGGGCAGCCGCCTGGGCGAGCAGGCCTTGTCGCTGCTCTTCGACTGCAGCCGCACGCTGGTGCGCGAGGCGCTGATGCAGCTGGCCGCGCGCGGCATCGTCACCGTCAGCGCGCGCCGCGGCTGGTACGTGGTGCAGCCCTCGGAGAGCGAGGCCCGCGAGGCCTTCGAGGCCCGGCGCGTCATCGAGACCGGCCTGATCCGCAGCGCCGCGCCGATGACGCCGGCCAAGCTCGACACGCTCAAGCGCCACATCCGCGACGAGCAGGCCTCGCTGGAATCGGACGACGTCGGCCGGCGCAGCTACCTGCTCGGTGAGTTCCACGTCTGCCTGGCCGAGTGCCTGGGCAACCAGCTGCTGGCCGACACGCTGCGCGACTACACCGCGCGCACGACGCTGATCGCGATGCTCTACCAGTCCACGCACGACGCCGCGCATTCGTGCGGCGAGCACGTCGAGATCGTGCAGGCGCTGGAAGCCGGCGACACCGCGCGCGCCGAGACGCTGATGGCCCGCCACATCGGCAACGTGCAGCAGGCGCTGCGCCTGGACAGCACGCCCGAAGACCCGCTGGCCGAACTGCGCGCCGCGCTGGCGCCGGTGGCGCCGGCCCGGGCACCGCGCCGCGGCGCGCAGCGCCCGCCGGACGACGACGATTCCTCACCCCCCTCCACCTACCTGGGAGCCGTTCTATGAAGACCACGAAACGCCGTCTGCTCGGCCTGGCCGCGGGCCTCGCGCTGGCCGCGATCGCCGGCACCGCGCAGGCGCAATCGGCGCTGGACAACGTGATGAAGTCGCGGCACGTCAAGATCGCGATCCCGACCGACTTCCCGCCCTACGGCTTCGTCGGCGTGGACATGCAGCCCCAGGGCCTGGACGTCGACATGGCCGGCTACATCGCCGCCAGGCTCGGCGTGAAGCTGGAGCTGGTGCCGGTGACCAGCGCCAACCGCATCGCCTACCTGCAAAGCCGCAAGGCCGACCTCGTGATCTCGACACTGGGCAAGAACCCCGAGCGCGAGAAGGTGATCGACTTCAGCGCCGCCTACTCGCCGTTCTTCCAGGGCATCTTCGCGCCGCGTTCGATCGCCGTCGCCTCGCTGCAGGACCTGGCCGGCAAGAGCATCGCCGTCACGCGCGGCGCGATCGAGGACCAGGAGCTGACGCGTCTGGCGCCTGCCGGCACCGACATCCGCCGCTTCGAGGACAACAACGCCACCGTCTCGGCCTTCGTCTCGCGCCAGACCCAGCTCATCGCCACCGGCGTGTCGGTGGCCGAGACGCTGATGCAGCGCAATCCGCAGCTCGGCGCCGAATACAAGCTGCTGCTCAAGGACAGCCCGAACTACATCGGCATCGCCAAGGGCGAAGACGCGCTGCGCGCCAAGGTCAACGAGATCATCGCCCAGGCCAAGGCCGCCGGCGAGCTCGACAAGCTGGCGCAGAAGTGGCTGAAGCGCCCGGCGGGCAACCTGCCGCAATAAGGCCCGCGAGCGCCAGCGCACGATGTCCGTCGAGCTCGACTTCCTGGCCGTGCTGGCCGACTGGCCGCTGCTGCTCCGGGGCGCGGCGTGGACGCTGGGCCTGACGGCGGTGTCGGCGGTGCTCGGCGTCGCGCTGGGCATCGCCTGCGCCTGGGCGCGCACCGAGGGCGCGGCGCCGCTGCGCTGGGCGGTGGGCGGCTACGTGGAGCTGATCCGCAACACGCCGTTCATCGTCCAGCTTTTCTTCGTCTTCTTCGGCCTGCCGGCGCTGGGGCTGCGGCTGACGCCGGAGTGGTCCAGCGTCATCGCGATGGTGCTCAACCTGGGCGCCTACGCGGCCGAGATCGTGCGCGCCGGCATCGCTGCGACGCCGCGCGGCCAGGTCGAGGCGGCGCTGAGCCTGGCGCTCACGCGCGCCCAGACCTTCGTGCACGTCGTGCTGCCGCCGGCGCTGCGCCGCGTCTGGCCGGCGATGGTCTCGCAGATCATCATCGTGATGCTGGGTTCGGCAGTCTGCGGCCAGATCGCCACCGAGGAGCTCAGCTACACGGCCAACCTCATCCAGAGCCGCAACTTCCGCGCCTTCGAGGCCTTCATCGTCGCCACGCTGATGTATCTGGCGATGGCGGTGGCCGTGCGCCATCTGCTGGACCGGCTCGGCCGCCATCTGCTGTTCGGAGGCCGGCGCTGAGCGCCGGGGGGACATGGTCGAGTTCACCCTCTGGGACATCGTGCGCAACCTGCTGCTGGCGGCGCGCTGGACGGTGGCGCTGTCGCTGATCGCCTTCGTCGGCGGTGGCCTCGTCGGCCTGGCGCTGCTGCTGCTGCGCTCGCTGGATCGCCCCTGGCTGCAGCAGGCGGTGCGCGGCTACGTCCAGCTCTTCCAGGGCACGCCGCTGCTGATGCAGCTCTTCCTGGCCTATTTCGGCCTCGCGCTGCTGGGGCTGGACACCTCGCCGTGGTTCGCCTCGGCGCTGGCGTTGACGCTCTACACCAGCGCCTTCCTCACCGAGATCTGGCACGGCTGCGTGCGCGCCGTGCCGCGCGGCCAGTGGGAGGCGGCACAGAGCCTGGCGCTGAACTACCTGGAGCAGATGCGCCACGTCGTGCTGCCGCAGGCCGGACGGCTGGCGATCGCGCCGACGGTCGGCTTCCTGGTGCAGGTCATCAAGGGCACGGCGCTGGCCTCGGTCGTCGGTTTCGTCGAGCTGACCAAGGCCGGCACGATGATCACCAACGCCACCTTCCAGCCCTTCCTGGTCTACGGCTGCGTCGCGCTGCTGTACTTCGCGCTCTGTTTCCCGATCAGCCACTACTCCCGCGTCATCGAGGCCAAGCTGCATGTCAAGCATTGAAACGGCGGGCGCGCCGGCGGTCAGCATCCGGGGTCTGCGCAAGTCCTACGGCCCGAACGAGGTGCTCAAGGGCATCGACCTGGAGGTCCGCCCGGGCGAGGTCATCGCCATCATCGGCAAGAGCGGCTCGGGCAAGAGCACGCTGCTGCGCTGCATCAACGGGCTCGAGACCTTCCAGCACGGCGAACTCCAGGTGCAGGGCCGGCCGCTGCTGCACCACGACGCCCAGGCGATGCGCGCGCTGCGCCGTCAGGTCGGCATGATCTTCCAGCAGTTCAACCTGTTCCCGCACCTGAACGTCGGCCGCAACGTGATGCTGGCGCCGGGCCTGGTCAAGAAGGACAGCGGGCCGGCGCTCGAGGCGCTCGCACGACGGCTGCTCGAGCGTGTCGGGCTGGGCGACAAGTTCGCGGCCTTCCCCGACCAGCTCTCCGGCGGCCAGCAGCAGCGCGTGGCCATCGCGCGCGCGCTGGCGATGGAGCCCGGCGTGCTGCTGTGCGACGAGATCACCTCGGCGCTGGACCCGGAGCTCGTCGGCGAGGTGCTCAACGTCGTCGAGGGCCTGGCCCGGGAAGGCATGACGCTGCTGATGGTCACGCACGAGATGGGCTTCGCGCGCAAGGTCAGCGACCGCGTGATCTTCATGCACCAGGGCCGGGTGCACGAGATGGGGCCGCCCGACGAGCTGTTCGCCGCGCCGCGCAGCGCCGAGCTGAAGCAGTTCCTCGCGTCGATCCACTGACGCGGCGGGCGTTCAGGCGCGCTCGAGCCTGAACACCGCCACCGAGTCCACCAGCTGGGCCGACTGCTGGCGCAGGCTGGCCGCCGCGGCGGCGCTCTGCTCGACGAGCGCGGCGTTCTGCTGCGTGGCCTGATCGAGCTGCTGCACCGCCTCGCCGACCTGGGCGACGCCGACGCTCTGCTCGGCGCTGGCGGCACTGATCGCGGCGACCATCTCGCTGACCCGGGCGATCGCGGCGACGATCTCCTTCATGCGCACACCGGCCTGGTCGACGAGTTCGGCACCGGACTCGGTCTGCTCGGTGCTCTGCGAGATCAGCGTCTTGATCTCGCGCGCCGCGGCGGCCGCGCGCTGCGCCAGGCTGCGCACCTCGCCGGCGACGACGGCGAAGCCGCGCCCCTGCTCGCCGGCACGCGCCGCCTCGACCGCGGCGTTGAGCGCCAGGATGTTCGTCTGGAAGGCGATGCCGTCGATCACGCCGGTGATGTCGGCGATGCGCCGGCTGCCGTCGCTGATGCCGCGCATCGTGTCGACGACACGCGAAACGACCTCGCCGCCGGTGTGCGCGACGCTGCTCGCCTCCCGGGCCAGGCCGTTGGCACGCGCGGCGTTGTCGGCGTTCTGGCGCACCGTGGACCCCAGTTCGTCCATCGTCGCCGCGGTCTGCTGCAGCGCGGCGGCCTGCATCTCGGTGCGCTGGCTGAGGTCGGCGTTGCCCGAGGCGATCTCGGCGGCGCCGGTGGCCATGCTGTCGACGTTGCGGCGCACGTTCTGCACGATCTCGGCGAGCCGGTCGCGCATCACGCCGATCGCCGCCATCGCGCTGTCGGCGTTGCCAGCCGCCGCCTTCGGGACCTGCACCGCCAGGTTGCCGCGCGCGATCTCGCCGGCCACACGCACCACGTCGGCCGGCTCGCCGCCGAGCTGGCGCACCAGGCCGCGGGTGATCAGCAGCGCCATCGCGACGCCGAGAGCCACGGCCAGCGCCGCCGCCACGATCATCGCCAGCGTCGCCCGCGCCGCCGTCGCCTCGGTGTGCGCGGTCGCCTGGTTCATCAACCCTGTCGCAGCGGCGCGGATGTTGGCGACAGTCTCGAAGTACCGCGCCTGCACCGGCTGCACCCGGTTGCGAAGCTGCGTCGCGGCGGCCTCGTGGTCGCCTTTCTTCAGCAGCGCGACCACCTCCCAGGCCTCGGCGGCGTAGGCCTTGCGGGCCACGACCATGGCCTCGAAGAGCGCGCGCGCCGAGGCCTCGTCGGGCACCGTGGCCTCCAGGGCCTTGGTGGCGGCGTCGTTGACCTTGGCGCTCTCGCCCACCGTCTTCAGCATCGTGGCCAGGGCCTCGGCGTCGTCGCGCGCGACGATCGCGTCGCGCAGCGCGACGGCCTGGACGTTGATCACGCGCTCGATGGTGTTGGCGGCGTCGATGGCGCTGAACAGTCGCTGGCGGATCTCGCCGACTTCGCGGCTCACGCCCTGCAGCGAGACCACGGCGATCACGACGCAGGCACAGCACAGGAGGATCTGGAGACCGAAAGCGCCGCTCAGGCGTCCGGCGACGGTGCGGAAAGACAGCTTGGACATGGCAATGACGGCTTGCTTGTTGTTGTTCGCCGCGGTGCCCGAGCCATTGCGGCCGAGCCCACTCTTCCCATAACTTCGACCGATGTCGTGGCGGCTTTAGCCGCGCCGGCGGCACACCGAGATGGTCGACAATGCCGGGGTTTCGCGCCGCGCCCTGCAGAAGAACGATAAGTCCTTGATCCGCATGAACAAACCCGACGCCCCCGAGCACACGCCGATGATGGCGCAGTACCTGCGCATCAAGGCCGAGTTCCCCGACACGCTCGTCTTCTACCGGATGGGCGACTTCTACGAGCTCTTCTACGACGACGCGCGCAAGGCCAACCGGCTGCTGGACATCACGCTGACGACACGCGGCCAGAGCGCCGGCGAGCCGGTGGTGATGGCCGGCGTGCCGGTGCATTCGCTCGACGCCTACCTCGCGCGCCTGCTGAAGCTGGGCGAGGCGGTAGCGATCGCCGAGCAGGTCGGCGAGGTCGGCGCCGCCAAGGGGCCGGTCGAACGCAAGGTGGTGCGCGTGGTCACGCCGGGCACGGTGACCGACAGCGAGCTGCTGGCCGAACGCAGCGACACGCTGCTGCTGGCCGTGCACCGCCAGCGCAACAGCTGGGGCCTGGCCTGGCTGGGCCTGGCCAGCGGCGAACTCGGGCTCACCGAATGCAGCGAGCGTGAACTCGCCGGCTGGCTGGCGCGGCTGCAGCCCGCCGAGCCGCTGCACGACGGCAGCGGCGAGCTGCCGGCGGCGCTGGCCCAGGCACCCTGCGCGCGCACGGCGCGCCCGGCCTGGCAGTTCGAGGCCGCGCTGGGCGAGCGCAAGCTGCGCGAGCAACTGCAGGTCGCGACGCTGGCCGGCTTCGGCGCGCAGGAGCTGAAGGTCGCGCATGCCGCCGCCGCGGCGCTGCTGAGTTTTGCCGAACACACCCAGGGCCGCGCGCTGGCGCATCTGCGCACGGTGGCCGTGCCGCGCTCCAGCGAGCTGATCGAGCTGCCGCCGGCCACGCACCGCAACCTGGAGCTGGTGCAGACGCTGCGCGGCGAGGACAGCCCGACGCTGCTGTCGCTCCTGGACACCTGCCGCACCGGCATGGGCAGCCGCCGGCTGCGCCACTGGCTGACGCATCCGCAGCGCGATCGCAGCGAGGCGCGCGCGCGCCACGAGGCCATCGCCTGCCTGCTGGACCAGGGCTACGAGCCGCTGCGCGACGCGCTGCGCGGCGTCAGCGACGTCGAGCGCATCAGCTCGCGCATCGCGCTGCGCCAGGTGCGCCCGCGCGAGCTGTCGGGGCTGCGCGCGACGCTGCTGGGCCTGCCGGCGCTGCGCAGCGCGGTGCCGGCCGGCGCGCCGCTGCTGGCCGAGTTCGACGCCGCGCTGGCGCCCGACGACGAGGTCGCCAACGTGCTGTCGGCGATCGCCGAGGAACCGGCGGTGATGCTGCGCGACGGCGGTGTCATCGCCGCCGGCGTCGACGCCGAGCTCGACGAGCTGCGCGCGATCAGCCAGAACTGCGACGCCTTCCTGCTCGACCTCGAAGCGCGCGAACGTGCGCGCACCGGCATCGCCAACCTGCGCGTGCAGTTCAACAAGGTGCACGGCTTCTACATCGAGGTCACGAGTTCCGGCCGCGACAAGGTGCCGGCCGACTACCAGCGCCGCCAGACGCTGAAGAACGCCGAGCGCTACATCACGCCCGAGCTCAAGGCCTTCGAGGACAAGGCGCTGTCGGCGCAGGAGCGTGCGCTGGCGCGCGAGAAGTGGCTCTACGAGCAGGTGCTCGACGCGCTGCAGCCGCTGCTGCCGCCGCTGACCGCGCTGGCGCGCGCGCTGGCTTCGCTGGACGCGCTGGCGACGCTGGCCGAACGCGCGGCGGCGCTGGGCTGGTGCCGGCCGGAGTTCGTGCCCTACCCCTGCATCGAGATCGAGGCCGGCCGCCACCCGGTCGTCGAGGCGCGGCTGCGCGAGACCGGCGCCGGGCCCTTCATCGCCAACCACTGCCGGCTCGACGCGAAGACCAGGCTGCTGGTCATCACCGGCCCCAACATGGGCGGCAAGAGCACCTTCATGCGCCAGGTGGCGCTGATCGTGCTGCTGGCGGCGATGGGCTCCTACGTGCCGGCCAGCGCCTGCCGGCTGGGGCCCATCGACGCGATCCACACCCGCATCGGCGCCGCCGACGACCTGGCCAACGCGCAGTCGACCTTCATGCTGGAGATGACCGAGGCCGCGGCCATCGTTCACACCGCCACCGAGCACAGCCTGGTGCTGATGGACGAGATCGGCCGCGGCACCAGCACCTTCGACGGCCTGGCGCTGGCCGCGGCCATCGCCAGCCAGCTGCACGACCGCAACCGCAGCTTCACGCTGTTCGCGACGCACTACTTCGAGCTCACCGAGTTCCCGGCCGAGCACGAACGCGCGCTGAACCTGCACGTCGGCGCGGTCGAGAGTGGCCACGACATCGTCTTCCTGCACCAGATCGAACCCGGCCCGGCCAGCCGCAGTTACGGCGTGCAGGTCGCGCGCCTGGCCGGCATGCCGGCGGCGGTGATACGCCAGGCGCGTGCGACGCTGGAGGCGCTGGAAGCCAAGGCCCAGGCCGGCCATGCCCAGGTCGACCTGTTCGCGCCACCGCCGGCCGCGGCGGCTCCCGAGCCTTCTGCGGTGGAAGCGGCGCTGGCCGCGATCGACCCCGACCGGCTGGCGCCACGCGAGGCGCTGGACGCGCTGTACAAGCTGAAGTCGCTGCTGGCTTGAGGCGCGGGATCAGGCGCTGACGCGGCGCGTGCCGATGTCACGGCCGGGTACGCCGCGCCGCAGCGCCCGCTGGCGAGGGAGCGCGCGCCCCACGACGGGCTGTTACGCTTCGCGCCTCGTTCTTCGGCAGCCCGGGCGCATGGCCCGCTCACAGGCATGACCTACTGCGTCGGCATCCGGCTCGAAGCCGGGCTCGTCTTCCTCTCCGACTCGCGCACCAACGCGGGCCTCGACCAGATCAGCACCTATCGCAAGATGATGATCTACGAGCGCCCCGGCGACCGCTTCATGGTGATGCTGTCGGCCGGCAACCTCGGCATCAGCCAGAGCGTGCGCGAGATCCTGCAGGTCGAGAAGCTGGACAACGGCGACGAGGAGCCGCTGACGATCTGGAACGCACGCAGCATGTTCGACGCCACACGCGTGCTGGGCAGCGCGGTGCGCCGCGTCTACCAGCAGGACGGCCCGTCGCTGAAAGCCAACGGCGTGGACTTCAACACCAGCATGATCTTCGGCGGCCAGATCCGCGGCGAGGCGATGCGCATGTTTCTGGTCTATTCGGCCGGCAACTTCATCGAGGCCACGCGCGAGACCTGCTTCTTCCAGATCGGCGAGAGCAAGTACGGCAAGCCCATCCTCGACCGCGTGCTGACGCCGTCCACGCCGCTGGACGAAGCCGCCAAGTGCGCGCTGGTGTCGATGGACTCGACGCTGAAGTCCAACCTCTCGGTCGGCCTGCCGCTGGACCTGATGGTCTACCGCGCCGGCGCGCTGTCCTCGGGCGACCACGTCTGCATCGACGAGCACAACCCGTACTTCCGCATGATCCGCAGCACCTGGGGCCAGCGCCTGCGCGAGGTCTTCGAGTCGATCGACGACCCGCGCTGGGACGGCGGCGACACCGCGCACCCGCTGCTGTCGCGCCACTCGCGCTACGAGCCGATGCGGAAAATCACGCACCCCGGCGAGAGAATCGTCTGATCCACGGCCGCGCCGCGGCCGCCTGTCCCGCCGGAGACGTGCTCCGCGTCCCGGTTGTCGACGATCATTCGCCGTCCACGAACACTGCAGATGGCCACGGAGCATTCCCCTATCGTCTTCTCGCACGCCAACGGCTTCCCGGCCGGCACCTACGGCGTGCTGTTCGCGCACTGGCGCGCCGCCGGGCACGAGGTGCTGGCGCTGCCCAAGGTCGGCCACGACCCGCGCTACGCCGTCACCGGCAACTGGCCGCACATCGCGCGCCAGCTGCTGGACTTCGTCGACCAGGCGGCGCCGGGCCGGCGCGTGCACTTCGTCGGCCATTCGCTGGGCGGCTACCTGAGCCTGATGGCCGCCTGCCGGCGGCCCGAACTCGCGGCCTCGGTCGTGATGCTCGACTCGCCGGTGCTCGCCGGCTGGCGCGCGCACAGCGTGCAGGTGGCCAAGGCGACGCGGCTGATCGGCCGCATCTCGCCGGGCAAGGTGTCCAAGGCGAGGCGCCAGCACTGGCCCTCGGCCGAGGCGGCACTGGAGCACTTCGCGAAGAAGGCGGTGTTCGCGCGCTGGGACCCGCGTGTGCTCGCCGACTACATCGCCCACGGCACCGAGCCCGACCCGGCAGGCGGCGTGCGCCTGGCCTTCCACCGCGACGTCGAGACGCGCTTCTACAACACGCTGCCGCACCACCTGGGCGAGCTGGTGCACCGGCACCCGCCGCGCTGCCCGGTGGCCTTCATCGGCGGCACGCAGTCCGCCGAGGTGCGCCAGGTCGGCCTGGCCGCCACACGCGCGATCACACGCGGCCAGATCGAATGGATCGTCGGCACGCACCTGGTGCCGATGGAGCAGCCGGCAGCCGTGGCCGACGCCGTGCTGGCGCGCCTAGCTGTGAAGTGTCAACAGGTTCTTTCGGGGAACCAAGAGACGTGAGACCGGCGGCTTGAGGTCGATGCTGTGGTGTGGCCTGTGCCAGTTGTAGAAG
>NZ_SLXD01000008.1:57287-267599 GCF_004340905.1 Rubrivivax gelatinosus | reverse complement strand
ATCAGCGAAGACCGAGATTCTGACATTCTTTTTAAACCCTGTCAAGCACTCGGCTTTTCTGCTTTTCGCTGAAACCCTTTTCAGAGTTTCTCGGCGCCGCTTCTTTCGAAGCACCACCGTCGATCAGCGGAGCCTGTGACTGTAGCACGGGTCTCAAACGGTTTGCAAGCAGTTCGGCGAAAAAAGTTCTGCGGGCACACCGCGCGTTCGCGAGCAGACTCCCTGCGCACGTTGCGCCCCGGATCGTCAACGAGAGGTCGCACGACGGCCCGGAGCGACCCGCCCATCACGGAACCTCCACATCCGTGCCGCACTCAATCGCCCCTGCCTCACAAGGCCAGCAATGCGGCGTGCATGGACCGAGGCCAGGAGCCCATCCTGCTCCCGCTGGTTGGCACCCCCTGAAGAGTCCCGGGACACCCCGCGCCACGCAGCGGAGACCATCCAGACGTCGAGGCCGGCGGACCCGGCGACGAGAGGCGCCGACAGCCGATGCCTGCCGCTGTTCAGCAAGGCGAGGCCTGGCAATGCCCCGACGGGCCGTCCGCTGCGGCCGTCCCCCGGCAGATCAATGGACGCTGCCACGGCTCGACGGCAAGGTCTGCGTGAATCACTAGGCCGACAACAGCGGGAGCACCCGAGCATCGCGTCGGAGGCGCCGATGCACGCGATGCCGCCGCAGACCCTCCCCAGCTTGCGCAGCCAGCAGCTCAGGTCGCACCAGCATCCTGCCCCCCACGTCGCACGCCCTCCTCTCTGTCTAGTGCGGCTATCGAAGACTCCAGGTGAATCCACCCCGCCTCCGCAGACAGGACGGACACCTCATCAGGCACCACCATCGAAGCACCCGATCAACGCGACAGCAGAGAAGGCACGTGCGAGCCAGGCCGATCTCAGGCAGGCGTTGCGGCGTCGACAGCACCCTGACCCAGCGGATGGACAACAAGAGGATGCGCAAGGCTGCACGGGGATCGGCCACCCAAGGACTGACGCCGCCAGCTACGAAGCAACGACATGCACGAACCCATGAGCGACACCAAGCCCAGGTCGCAGCGCACGAGTGACTCGGCGCCGGCGCCGCCGAGCCGGTTGAGGGAAGCGATGCCGGAGCATTGCGCAGCTTGATCCTCGAGGCGCAAACCAAACGTGTTGACGACCGAACCGAGCGAAAGGCCGCCGCACAGACGGTGAGCGATGCCGCAGGCGCCACGCACCGGCGCATCACCAGGGGCGCCGCCAGACCCACGACACGCGCAGCCTCGTGCAGGCGTGCGCGATGAGGAGCCCACCCCGGACGTCGCGCAATACCGCGACAGCAACGCCATCGGCGGTCGGGCCACACGGCACGGCTGCATGCCGTCAGCCTGCAGCGGCGCGGGCGCTTCGAGCAACACTTCGACCGCGGAAGACCGGACGCCGTCGCGAAGGCAGACAACAGAATCTCACGCCATTCCGGACGGAAAACTCGCCTGCACGCATCGACACCGCTGTCAAAGAGTGAAACAGCCGGCGCTCCGCCTCACGAACACCAAGGACACAGCGAGCCGCGCACCTCGGGCATTCGAATGGCCGCCGCGACGGCTTCGAATGCAGCCCCAGAAGTTCGAACACTCCGCACCCCGCGCGCCAGCACGGCAACCTTCGAACAGAAGTCGGTGAGATCGTGCTCAGCGCCGACCGTTGATGGCCAGCCCATATCGCGGCAAGCCGCCCGGCCCCGCCACTTCGGGACACCGGACCCGGCGGGACCACTCAGGCTCCCGCTAGCTCACGACCATTGGCCGGAGCCACGAATCCTACGCCCGGCAACCGGTCCAGGCCACCCCTCGACGCGGCGCACTGCCTGCCTTGTATCGCGACTCACCGCGCGATCAACAGCGCGTTGCACCACATTGGCGCTCCAGCACGCTGGCGAGGGAACGGGACCTCGAGAGTTCAACCGCCCGCACGAACGCCAACCGCGACCAGCCAGCAAGAGCGCTGGCGCGCAGACGGAGAGCCTCGACGCCGCGCAAGCCGACGACTGAAGAACGGGACGCAGAAAAGGCAAACGGGTTAGTTCCCGAAAGAACTAACCCGTTGCTTTTACTGGTGCGGCTGGCAGGAATCGAACCCACGACCCCTTGGTTCGTAGCCAAGTACTCTATCCAGCTGAGCTACAGCCGCGAAGAAAGAAACTATAGCACGTTTTTTGGATTAGTCCAGCCCCGCGGCAAATTTTTCGCAATCGCGGGCCCGATCCTCGTCGGCCTCCTCGCGAGCCAGGCGCGCCAGGAGGCGCCAGCAACGGCGTCGCACCGCGCTCGCCAGCGCCGGGGCCGCGGCCGCCAACTCCAGCAGACGACGGGCCTTGCCCCACAGCTGCCGCTCGGCATAAACCACGCCGACCGCAGCCACGACGGCCGGCTCGTGGGCATGGTGTGCCACGGCCTCTTCCAGACGTGCAAGCCAGTCGCTGCCGATGCCAGGCACGCACTCCATCAATGCCAGCGCCAGTTCCTCGCGGTCCTCGCGCGACAACTCGCCGGCGCGCTCCCAGAACGGACGCAGCCAGTCTCGTCCCTGCTCGCAGACACCGATGGCCGCCGCACGCCGAGCGGCCCGCGCCACCACCACAGGATCGCGGCGGTCGGCCGGGTCGAACTCGTCCCACAACTGCCGCAGCTGTTGCTGGTCATGCGCACTGTCCAGCGCCTCGCAAGCCAGCGACCGAAGCAGGCCCAGGGCGGCAGCGGGAGAGAACCCCTGGTGCTTGGCCAGCAGGCGTGCCGTGTGCAATGCCTCCAGCGGCCGCCGCGCCAGGCGACACGCCTGCAGCTTCAGCCGCAAGGCCTGCGTGCGCCGCGCAACGCCGGGCGGGAGTTCCGCCAGGAGCTCAAGCGCACGCGAGGCGTCCCGATCGTCCAGCGCCCACTCGGCAGCCAGCAGTCGCGCGCCGTCGTCAGCGCTGCGGCCGCCGCCGACACCTCCCTTGCGTCCCGCGCTCGGCAACTGCTTGAGCACGTCGTCGCGCCGCGTGCGGTCCTGCAGGCGGTGCAGGCTCCCGGCGGCCAGCAACTGCGCCAGCACCATGAATTCCGCATCGCCGCTCAGTTCGTTGGCGTCCTGCTGGATCGCGATCGCCCGTGTCGCCGCCTTGTGCGCACGGCTGTAACGGGCACTGAAGTACTCGGCCAGGGCCTCGCGCAGCGCCGCCTGGGCGGCACGCTCGCGACGCAGGGCGCGCCACTCGCCGGCACGCCTGGGCAGGGTCACCAGCGCGTTGATCCCCTGCACGGCGGACGTGATGGCGAAGGCCCCGGCAACGACGATGAGCACGAACAGGTTCAGCGACAGGTCGGAACGCCAACCGCGCCAGTAGATCGTGACGATGCCGTCGTTGCTGCCCAGCGTCGTCGCGGCGACGACCGCCACCACGCACAGCAGGATCAGCCAGATGACGATGCGCATCGCGGCCGCCCCGCTCAGCGCCCGGCCGACACGGTGGCGATGGCCGCCAGCGTGGCGTCGGGCCGCGGCACGGTCGCCACACGCGCCTGGGACTGCACCTGCCGTACCAGCTCGATGGCCGAGGCCACGCGGCGCGACTGGGGATCGAAATAACGATCCAGCGACGCCAGCGCATCCCGCAGGTCCGATTGCGCGGTGTCGAACTGCCGCGACAGCAGCGCCAGCCGGGCGTTCAACAGTCGCAGCTTCAGGTTCTCGCGCAGGAACCAGGCCTGCTCGGGCGCCACCAGCATCGCCTCGGGATGTTCGATGCGCGTCACGCGCACCAACGATCGGACCTCCTGCCAGATCGCGGCAGCCACGGTCTTCCAGCGTTCGCTCCAAGGCACCGACGCGTCGTCGACACCGGCCGACGACGCAGCCGATGACGGGGCGGCCGCGGCGGCAGGTCGGGCTGCCGTGCCACGGCGCTTTTCGATCGACGCCAGCAGCGGCAGCTCGTCGACGGCGCGGATCGCCTCGTCCAGGCGGATCGCCAGCAAGGCCAGGTCCGCGACACCGGCCGCCCGCGTCCGATCGAGATCCTGTGCCAGCGCGCGGCGCACGCGCTCCAGGCGTGGCTCCTTGTAGCGCGCCAGACGTTCGTCGGCCTGCTTGAGCGTGACGACCAAGGGCTCGGCGCTGCCAGTGATCGCCGTCTGCTGCATCGCCACGCGGATCGAGTTCTCGACGTCGGCCAGCACGTTCTCGTCGCGCGAGCGCGCCAGCGACTGGATGAGCTCCTCGAACTGGCTGCGCTGGATCGTCGACTCCGCGACACGCGCCTCCAGCACCGCCAGCTTGGCCGCGGCGTCGCGTGCCACGTCCTGCGCCGCGCGCGCCGCGACACGTGCTTCGGCCGCCTCGGCGCCGGCGTCCTGCTGGCGCTTGACCAGCTCGGTCTCAAGCGACTTCACACGCTGCTGGGTGTTCCATGCGAGCACGCCGGCCGCGGCGGCCGCCGCGGCGAGCACGGCCGCGCCAGTCACGACCCAGCGCGCCGGCAGCAGCGGCGCGGCGGCAACAGCGGGGGGCGCCGCAGGCACCGGCGACGGGGCCGGGGACGCGGACTCTGGCGGCAGGGGCGAGACGGGCTCGGTCACAGAGGCGCCGATTCTATCGGCGGCCCGCGACGGGCCCAATCGGCCACCACCTCGACCGACGGCGGCAGCTCGGCAACCTCGGCAAAACCGAGCGCCCGGGCGGCCGCCGCGATGCGCGGGTGCGACGCGACGGCACGCGAGCACGACCAGTCGGCGCCGGGCGCCAACGCACGCAGGTGGCCAACGGCTTCGCTGCTGCTGAAGTGCCACAGGTGCTCGCCCGGGAAGGCGAGCGAGGCGTCGAGCAGAGCACGGCCCGCTTCGTCGGGCACCGGCGGACGGCGACGGTAAGCGGCGACGAACTCGACGAAGGCGCCGCGGCCGCGCAGCGTCTCGGCCAGCCATTCGCGGCCGTCCTCGCCGCGCACGACCAGCACGCGCCGGCCGGCCCAGTCGAGGCCGCAGAGCTGCGCCCACAGCGCTTCGGAATCGAAGGCCTTGGCGTCGGCGGCAGGCTCGACGACACGGTCACCGACACCAGCCTCGCGCAGCGCCGCCGACGAGCCCGGGCCGACCGAGCCGGCCAGCGTCGTCGCCGGCCACTTGCAGCCGGCGGGCCGCAGGGCGAAGAAGTGGGCGACGGCGTTGGGGCTGACGAACATCACCAGCGCGTAGTCGGCCAGCGACTGCCAGGCCGCACGCAGGGGCGCCGGGTCCTCGGCGGGTTCGATGCCGATCAGCGGCAGCGCCGCAGCGTCGGCGCCCAGGTCCTGCAGCCGCGCCACCCAGGCGGCCGCCTGATCCGCCGGCCGGGTGACGATGATGCGCACCGTCAACAGGCCGGCAGGTAGTCGCCGGCGCCGGCCTGGCGCAGCAGCGCCGCGGCGTGTTCGCCCAGCGCGCGCGCGCTGGCCTCGTCGGTCGGCGTGCCGCTGACACGCACCTTGATCAGCGGGCGCGTCAGCTCGGTGCTGTGGCCCAGCGCGGCGTCGATCGTCAGCACGCCGTCGTTCCAGTGGCCGAATGCGGCCAGCGGCATCGAGCAGCTGCCGCCCAGCGAACGCGAGACGGCGCGCTCGGCGTGGCAGGCGAGGAAGGTCGGCTGGTGGATGGTCTGCGCCAGCAGTTCGCGCAGGCGGGCGTCGTCCTCGCGGATCTCGATGCCCAGCGCGCCCTGGCCGGCGGCCGGGATCATCAGCGCGGTGTCGAACAGCGAGCGGATGCGCGCGCCCAGGCCCAGGCGCTTCAGGCCCGCGGCGGCCAGCACGATGGCGTCGTAGCCGCCTTCGTCGAGCTTGCGCAGACGCGTGTCGAGGTTGCCGCGCAGCGGCTCGATCTTCAGGTCGGGGCGGTGGGCCAGCAGCTGCACGACGCGGCGCAGGCTGGAGGTGCCGACGCAGGCGCCCTGCGGCAGCGCGTCGAGGTTCTCGTACTGGTTGGACACCCAGGCGTCGCGCGGGTCCTCGCGCTCCCAGATCGCGGCCAGCGCGAAGCCGGGCGGCAGGTCCATCGGCACGTCCTTCAGCGAGTGCACGGCCAGATGGGCGCGACCTTCTTCGAGCGCGGTCTCGAGCTCCTTCACGAACAGGCCCTTGCCGCCGACCTTGGACAGCGCGCGGTCGAGGATCTGGTCGCCCTTGGTGGTCATGCCCAGCAGTTCGACGGCGAGGCCGAAGCGAGCGGTCAGCACGTCGCGGACGTGTTCGGCCTGCCAGAGGGCCAGGCGGCTTTCGCGGGTGGCGATGATGGTGTTGGAGCTCATACCTCAATTATCGACAACGCGCAGGACGTGCCAGAATCGGTAATCCGGTTACGCCTTCTGGGAGCCCCGATGCCGCGACGCCCCTCGACCGCCGCCGCCCCGCGCAAGACCTCGCCGCACCAGAGTGCGGCCGATGCTGCGGAGAAGAATCGACCCTTGGTCGAGGATATCCGGTTACTTGGACGCATCCTCGGCGACGTCATCCGCGAGCAGGAAGGCACCGAAGCCTACGAGCTGATCGAGCGCGTGCGCCAGCTCTCGGTGGCCTACCGGCTCAAGGCCGACGCCTCGGCCGGGCGCGTGCTCGACCGGCTGCTGAAGAACCTGTCGGCCGACCAGACGGTGAGCGTCATCCGGGCCTTCAGCTACTTCTCGCACCTGGCCAACATCGCCGAGGACCGCCACCACGTGCGCCGGCGCCGCGTGCACGAGCGCGAGGGCCATCTGCAGGAAGGCTCGCTGGCGATGGCCATCGACCGGCTGCACGCCGCCGACCACCGCAACGCCGACATCGTGCGCATGCTCGACGATGCCTACATCTCGCCGGTGCTCACCGCCCACCCGACCGAGGTGCAGAGAAAGAGCATCCTCGACGCCGAGCGCGCCGTCGCCGAGTTGATCGGCCAGCGCGACGAGCAGCTGACCGAGGACCAGCGACGCGAGAACGAGGAACTGCTGCGCGCGCGCGTCACCCAGCTCTGGCAGACGCGCATGCTGCGCACCGCCAGGCTGACCGTCGCCGACGAGATCGAGAACGCGCTGGGCTACTACCCCAGCACCTTCCTGCGCGAGATCCCGCGCCTGTACCGCGAGCTCGAGCGCGCCCTGCCCGGCCATCCGGTGGCCCCCTTCCTGCGCATGGGCCACTGGATCGGCGGCGACCGCGACGGCAACCCCAACGTCGACGCCGCGACGATGCGCCGCGCGCTCGCCCGCCAGAGCGAGACCGCGCTGCGCTTCTACCTCGACGAGGTGCACGCGCTGGGCGTCGAGCTGTCCACGAGCGCGATGCTGGCGCCGGTGACGCCGGCGATGCAGGCCCTGGCCGAACGTTCGCCCGACCACAGCGTGCACCGCGAGGACGAGCCCTACCGGCGCGCGCTGATCGGCCTGTACGCCCGCCTGGCGTCCACGCTCCAGGTGCTGACCGGCACCGCCCCGCCGCGCCCGGCGGTGGCGCCCCAGCCGCCGTATGGCGACGCCGCCGAACTCCTCGCCGACCTGCGCGTGATCGAGGCCTCGCTGCGCCACCACCACGCCCAGGCGCTGATCGCGCCGCGGCTGGCGCCGCTGATGCGCGCGGTGCAGGTCTTCGGTTTCCACCTCGCGACGCTGGACCTGCGCCAGAGCAGCGACAAGCACGAGGCCGTCGTCGCCGAACTGCTGCGCGTCGCGCGGCTGGAGCCGGACTACGCGGCGCTGGACGAGCCGGCGCGGCGCGCGCTGCTGCTGCGCCTGCTCGACGACGCGCGGCCGCTGCGCGTGCGCGGCGCCGAGTACTCGGCGCTGGCGACCAGCGAGCTGGAGGTCTTCGAGACCGCGCGCGAAGGCCGCGAGCGCTACGGCCGCGAGGCGCTGCGCCACTACATCATCTCGCACACCGAGGACGTCTCCGACCTGCTCGAGGTGCTGCTGCTGCAGAAGGAAGCCGGGCTGCTGCGCGGCACGCTGGACCGCGACGCGACGGCCGACCTGATCGTCGTGCCGCTGTTCGAGACCATCGGCGACCTGCGCCAGGCCAGCGCCATCATGCGTGCCTACTACGCGCTGCCTGGCGTCACGGCGATGGTCGTGCGCAGCGGCGCCGAGCAGGACGTGATGCTGGGCTACAGCGACAGCAACAAGGACGGCGGCTTCTTCACCAGCAACTGGGAGCTCTACCGCACCGAGGTCTCGCTGGGCGAGTTCTTCGCCGTGCTGCACCGCGAGCACGGCATCCGCATGCGCCTGTTCCACGGCCGCGGCGGCACCGTCGGCCGCGGCGGCGGCCCCAGCTACCAGGCCATCCTGGCGCAGCCGCCGGGCACGGTGAACGGCCAGATCCGCCTCACCGAGCAGGGCGAGGTCATCGGCTCCAAGTACGCCAACCCCGAGATCGGCCGGCGCAACCTGGAGACCCTGGTCGCGGCGACGCTGGAGGCGACGCTGCTGCACCCGACCAAGAGCGCGCCCAAGACCTTCCTCGACGCCGCGGCGCGGCTCAGCGACGCCAGCTTCGCGGCCTACCGGGCGCTGGTCTACGAGACCCCGGGTTTCGTCGACTGGTTCTTCGCCGCGACGCCGATCCGCGAGATCGCCGAGCTCAACATCGGCTCGCGTCCGGCCTCGCGCAAGGCGACACGTGCGATCGAGGACCTGCGCGCCATCCCCTGGAGTTTCTCCTGGGGCCAGTGCCGGCTGGCGCTGCCGGGCTGGTACGGCTTCGGCTCGGCGGTCGAGGCCTTCCTCGGCGACGAGACGACGCAGCCGGCGCGGCTGGAACTGCTGCAGCGCATGTACCGCCAGTGGCCGTTCTTCCGCACGCTGCTGTCCAATCTGGACATGGTGCTGGCCAAGACCGACCTGCGCATCGCCGCGCGCTACGTCGAGCTGGTCGAGGACAGACGCGCCGCCAGGCGTGTCTTCACGACGATCCGCGCCGAGTGGGAACGGGTCGGCCAGGCGCTGGAGCAGATCACCGGCGAAGCGTCACGGCTGCAGTCCAACCCGACGCTGGCGCGTTCGATCGAGCACCGCTTCCCCTACCTGGACCCGCTGAACCACCTGCAGGTCGAGCTGATGCGGCGCTTCCGCCAGCGCAAGCCTGACGCCGCGGCCGACGATCCGGCCGTCGCACGTCTGCAGCGCGGCATCCACATCTCGATCAACGGGGTCGCGGCCGGGCTGCGCAACACCGGCTGAACGCGTTCAGACCGCGCTCGCCCCCCGGAGCCGCGGCCGCGCCGTCCAACACCGGCGGCGCAGTGACGATGGAGCGCAGCGCCGGCTCGACCGGCCCCAGCCGCGCCGGATCGGGCCGCGGCCGCGCCAGCACCGGGTCGGCGGCGAACGCCTGCTCCATCGCCTGGGCCGCGGCCAGCGTCACCGCGTCGCCGCGGAACGGGCCGACGAGCTGCAGGCCGAACGGCAGGCCGCGCGCGTCGCGGCCGCAGGGCAGGCTCAGCGCCGGATGGGTGGTCAGCGTGGTCACGTAGGTCAGCGCCAGCCAGCGGTAGTAGTTGGCCTGCGGCCGGCCCTGCACCACCGCGGCATGCGGCTCGGTCCACGGGAAGGGCGAGACCGGCGTCACCGGGGACAGCACCAGGTCGACCTCGTCGAAGACACGCGCGAAGCGCCTGACCATTCGCGTCTGCTCGCTCTGCGCCCAGGCGACGTCGAGCAGGCTCATGCGCGCGCCCATCTCGTAGTTGACGCGCGGGTTGGGGCCCAGGCTGGCGGGGTCGCGCTCGTAGGCCTCGTGCAGGCCGGCGACGAAGGCTTCGGCGCGCAGGACGTCGAAGCAGCGGTGCACCTCGCCCAGCGCGTGCTCGCCGGCGAAGTCCAGCGTGTGCACCGAGCGGAACAGCGGCGCCAGCGCCGCGACCTTGGCGCGGAAGGCGGCGCGGATGTCCTCGTCGACGTCGCAGACGCCCCAGTCCTCGGTGATGCCGACGCGCAGCCGGCCCAGGTCGGGCAGCGGCAGGCGCAGGAAACCGGCGGCGTCGACCGGAAAGCTCAGCGGGTCGGCGGCGTCGACGCCGGCGCTGGCCGCCAGCTGCAGGCAGGCGTCGGCGACACAGCGCCCCATCGGGCCGACGACCGGCAGCGGCGACCAGCCCAGCGGCCGGCGTGCGCTGGGCACCAGGCCGGGCGAGGGGCGAAAGCCCACGACGCCGCACTTGGCCGCCGGGATGCGCAGCGAGCCGCCGGTGTCCGAGCCGGTGCACAGCGGCAGCAGGTCCAGCGCCAGCGCGCAGGCCGAGCCGCCCGAGGAGCCACCGGCGTTGAGCCGCGGATCGAAGGGGTTGCCGGTGGCGCCCCAGACGGCGTTGAAGCTGTTGGCCCCGGCGCCCATCTCGGGCACGTTGGTCTTGGCCGTGACGACGGCACCGGCAGCGCGCAGCCGTGCGACCAGCAGGTTGTCGGCCGCCGGCACGTTGGCGCGGTAGATCGGCGAGCCGTAGGTCGTCAGCAGGCCGGCGGTCTCCTCCAGATCCTTCACGCCCAGCGGCAGCCCATGCAGCAGGCCCAGCGGCTCGCCGCGCATCACCGCGGCCTCGGCCGCCCGCGCCTCGACGCGCGCGCGTCCGTAGGCGGTGGCAGTGATCGCGTTGACGTGCGGGTTCAGCGCCTCGATGCGCTCGATGCAGGCCTCGAGCAGTTCCACCGGCGAGAGCTGGCGTGCGCCGATGCGCCGGCGCAGCTCGACGGCCGGCAGCGCGAGCAGCTCGGCGTGGGGCGAGGTCGGAGAAATCATGTCGTTCATCGTGTCGGGGTCCGGAGAGGCAAGGCTAGCGGCTGTGGCCGCGGGCGGCGATCGGCCAGAGGCCGGCGACGCAACCGGAGCGCAGCAGCACCAGCGTGTCGTGCAGGTTGAAGCTCGGGTCGCAATGGCCGGGCACGAGCTGCAGCACCTGCCCGAGCGCCGGCGCGGCGGCGTCGGCCGCCACCGCCATCACGCCGTGTTCGTCGTTCAAGGCGACCGGCCCCCAGCCCGGCCGCGGCGGCCAGGGCTGCGGCGGGCCGCTCTCGGCCGACAGCGTCTTCAGCCCGCAGTCCAGCACCACCTGGCCGGGCAGCGCGGTGCTGATCACGGTCGTCGCCAGGAACAGCGCGTGCTCGAAACGCAGCGCCTCGTCGGCCGCGGCGCGGTTGGCGGCGTAGTCGGCGTCCATGAAGGCGTAGCTGCCGGGCTGGACCTCGGTGTAGACGCCGCCGGCCAGGTCGCTGGCGACGGTGCCGGTGCCGCCGCCGGTGACCACACGCGGCGGCCGCCCCGCGGCGCGCAGTGCCGCGGCCACGGCGCCGGCACGTTCGCCCGCGGCACGCGCCGCCGCGGCGCGCTCGGCGGGATCACGCAGATGCTGGGCGCCGCCGTGGTAGGCCTGCAGCCCGGTCCAGCGCAGGCCGGGCGCGGCGTCGATGGCCTCGACCAGGCGCAGCACCGGCGTCGCGTCGCGCTCGGCGCCGGGCACGCCGCAGCGGCCCTGGCCGACGTCGATCTCGACGAGCACGTCCAGCGGCCAGGCTGCGTCCAGGCCCTCGGCGGCGGCGGCGGCAGCCAGCACCGCGACCTGGCGCAGGTCGTCGACGCAGACCGACAGCCGCGTGCCCCGGGCGCCGCCCTCGCGCTGCCAGCGCGCCAGCCAGCCGGCCTGCAGCGCCGAGGCGAGCTGGTTGCTGACGTGGATGTCGTGCACGCCGGCCTCGAGGAACGGCAGCGCCTCGCTGGCCTTCTGCACGCAGATGCCCGCGGCCCCGCCGCGCAGCTGCGCCAGCGCGACCTGCGGGCACTTGTGCGCCTTGGCGTGCGGGCGCAGGGCGACGCCGTGGCGCGTTGCCGCGGCCTGCATGCGCTGCAGGTTGCGCTCGAAGGGCTCGGCCTGCAGCACCAGCAGCGGCGTGGCCAGCGTGGCCGCGTGCTGACCCGGGCACGCCGGTGGCGGCAGCGCCGTGAACACGCTCATCGCTGCCGCCTCATTCAGCGTGGATGTTGGCGCGCGCGGCGGTGGCGCGCATCAGCGGCAGCTCGGTCTCGATCAGCTTCTCCAGCTGTGCCGCCGAACGGAAGCCCGGCTCCATGCCGGCGGCGGCCATCTTCTCGCGGATCTCGGGCTGGGCGACGATCTCGGCCAGCGTCTTCTCCAGCCGGGCCTGCACCGCCGGCGGCAGACCGCGCGGCGCGACGAAGGCCAGCCAGGTGTCGGCGTCCAGCGTGTAGCCCTGCTCCTGGAAGCTCGGCACCTCGGGCAGCAGCGGCGAGCGCCGGGCCGTCGTCACGCCGATGGCCTTGACCTTGCCCGCCTTGAGCTGCGGAATGGCCGCCGTCAGCGTGTCCACCGAGAACTCGACGTGGCCGGCCATCAGGTCGCTCATCGCCGGGGCGCTGCCCTTGTACGGCACGTGGACCATGGACGTGCCGGTGGCGCGCTGCAGCAGTTCACCGGCAAAGTGGGCGGTCGTGCCGCTGCCGTACGAGGCCCAGCTGAACTTGCCGGGCGCGGACTTGACCAGCGCCGCGAAGCTCTTGGGCGAGTTCGCCTTCACCGCGGGGTGGGCCAGCAGGATCAGCGGCGTCGCGCCGACGACGCCCAGCGGCTGGAAGCTCTTCAGCGGGTCGTAGGGCAGCCGCGGATTGATCGCCGGGTTGACGGTGAAGGTCGTGCCCGAGCTGACCAGCAGCGTGTAGCCGTCGGCCGGCGCCTTGGCGACGTAGCCGGCGCCGATCGCGGTGCCGGCACCGGCGCGGTTCTCGACGACCACCGTCTGGCCCAGCCTGTCGCCCAGGGCGCGGGCGAAGATCCGCCCGATGACGTCGGTCGCGCCGCCGGCCGGGAACGGCACGACGAGCTGGATAGTCCGGCTGGGCCAGGCATCGGCAGCCAGCGCCGGCCAGGCGGCCAGCAGCGCGACGCCCGCGGCGGCGGCACGCAGCACGAGGCGGCGCGACGGGGGGCGGGCGACGGTGTTCGGGAACGGACGGTTCATGCGGAGGCTCCTGGCGAGGGCGGTGGGGAGGGAGGAGGAAGCCGTCGGGTGTTCAGGCCGTGACGCACAGCGCGGGGTCGTCGGGCGGCGTGGCCGCCAGCGCCGCGCCGCGGGCCTGGAAACGCGTGATCTCGTCGTCCGGCACCACCTGGCCGCCGGTCGTCCAGGCGACGTGGGTCGCGCCGGCCAGGCGGCCGGCCAGGCCGGTGCGGCGCAGCCAGGCCCGGCCGGCGGCGCTGCGCGTCAGCCCGCCCGGGCCGGCCAGGCCGGCGGCGGCCGAGGGCTCCAGGCGCAGGCCTTCGGCGACGGCGGCGTGGTGCAGCAGCCGGTGCAGGTCGTCGTCGGTGACGGTATAGGCGCCGGCCAGCCGCGGCCCGGCCAGGGTGCCGGCCAGCGCGCTGGCGCGCGGCACGGCCAGGCCGTCGGCCTCGGTGCGGTTGTCCAGGCCGATGTCGTAGACCGAAGGCGGCGTGCCCTCGTCCTGCGCGGCCGCCAGCGCAGCCAGCACGGTGTTCGTGCCGCGCGCCGCGGGGTGCAGGGCCAGCAGCTGCAGCAGGAAACACGGCGAGCGCACCGGCTCGGCGAAGAAGCAGTGCACGTGCTCGCCGAAGGTGCGCGCCAGGCCCCAGGCGATGCCGCCGGGCGCCCCGCCGACGCCGCAGGGCAGGTACACGATCAGCGGGTGCCCGGCGTCGACGACACGGCCGGCGGCGGCCAGCTGGCCGGCCAGGCGCTCGGCGGCGACCGCGTAGCCGAGGAACAGCGAGCTGGATCGTTCGTCGTCGACGAAGTGCACACGCGGCTCGGCCGCAGCCGCGGCGCGCCCGGCGGCCACCGCCTGGGCGTAGTCGCCGGCGTGCTCGACGACCCGCACGCCGCGGCGGCGCAGGCGCTCCTTCTTCCAGCCCTTGGCGTCGGCCGACATGTGCACCACCGCCTCGAAGCCCAGCGCCGCGGCCATGATGCCGATCGCCAGGCCGAGGTTGCCGGTCGAGCCGACGGCCACCTGGTGGCTGGCGAACAGCGCGCGCGCGGCGTCCGAGGCCAGCACGCCGGGGTCGGCCGCGGCACGCGCGGCCGGGTCGGCGGGCAGCAGGCCGTGGCGCACGGCCAGGGTCTCGGCGTGTTCGAGCACCTCGTGGAAACCGCCGCGCGCCTTGACCGAACCGGCCACCGGCAGCGCGTGGTCGGCCTTGACGAAGAGCGCGCCGGCATCCGCCGGCAGGCCCAGCGCGGCCTGCAGCGCCGGCACCGGCAGCAGCGGCGACTCGACCCGGCCGGCCGCCGCGCCGAGCTCCTGCGGGAACAGCCGGGCCAGCAGCGGAGCCATCCAGGCCAGGCGCGCCGAGGCTGCCGCCTGCGCGCCGGGCGGCAAAGCCGGGTCATCGATCGCACTAAGGCACTCGTCCTGCGCCCAGAAGACCGGGCGGGCGCTCGTCAGCGCGTCCCACCCGAGCCCGGCGTGCCAGGCGGATTCGTCTTTTCTTTCAACAGGATGGCAGGGCGACGTCATGGCCTCATCATGGCCCGCCACGGAAGCCGCGAGCAACCGCTTTATACTCATCCAGCCATTAGTTTTATCGATGCCAACAATGGCCAGTGCACTGAATCCGTCCCTGCTGTCGTGGCTGCGCTGTTTCGATGCGGCGGCGCGCGAGCGCAGCTTCACGCAGGCCGCGGCGACGCTGTGCATCACCCAGGGCGCGGTGAGCCAGCAGGTCAAGCAGCTGGAGCAGTGGCTGCGCCGGCCCTTGTTCCTGCGCAGCCCGCGGGCCCTGGTCTTCACGCCCGAGGGGCTGCACCTGCACGGTGTGCTGCGCGAGTCCTTCGACGCCGTCGAGGCCGCGCTGCTGCAGCTGCGTGCACCAGCCGAGGGCGCCCCGCTGGCGCTCAGCTGCGCGCCCTCGTTCGCGATGGGCTGGCTGACGCCGCGGCTGGGCGACTTCTTCCGCCGCCATCCGGGGCTGGAACTGCGTGTCGTCGGCGAGTTCGAGTCGGTGGACCGCGCGCGCATGGCCCAGCGCGGCCTGGCCGCGGCGCTGCGCTACGACCCCGGCGGCTACGCCGACCTGCTGGACAACCCCTTCCTCGACGAATGGCTGCTGCCGGTGGCCAGCCCGGCCTGGCTGGCCGCGCACCCGGAGGTGCGCAGCGCGGCCGACCTGGCGCCCGAGCACCTGCTGCACGACGACCAGGCCTGGGACGGCGCCGATCCCTACGAGGAATGGCGCCAGTGGCTGCAGGCGGCGCTGCCCGGCGGCCTGCCCGCACGCCTGGCCCAGGGCCTGCCGCTCGGGCGCCACTTCAACCTGACGCAGCTGGCCCAGGCGGCCGCCCTGGCCGGCCAGGGTGTGGCGATGGGGCGTGCGGCGCTGGTCGTCGACGAACTCGCGGCCGGGCGGCTGGTGGCGCCTTTCGCGCTGCCGGCCGGCACCGCCGACGCCGGCCGCCACGGTGCGCTGCGCGCCCGCGCCGGCTACCGCCTGGTGGCGCCCGCCGAGGCGGCCGCCGGCGTCGCCGAGGTGCTGGCCTGGCTGCGCACGCAGGCCGCGGCGTTCGTGCTGCAGCGCGACGCCGTGCTGGCCGGCGCGGCGGCGACGCGGAGCTAGGCGTCCGCGCGGCAGAACCGATCGCGCACCTGCGATGGCGCTGAACTGGCGGCGCATGGCGGTGCTCGGTGCGGCCCGAGAGGCGCAGAACCGCTCGTCGCACTGACCGGAGCCTCCCTCGCGGAGGGAGGCTGGAGGGTGCCGTCGAACAAGCTGGAGCACCCTCGCGGAGGGGGCTCGGGGGAGCCGTGCGTAAAGCCGCAGGCTAGGAGTCCGCGCGGCTTCTGCCGCGCAGACTCCTAGCTTTCGCCCAGCGCCTCGCGCACCGCGGCGAGCTGGCGGCGCGACACCGCCAGCCATTCGTCGCCGGGGGCGAGGCGCACCGCCCAGCCTTCGTCGTCGTCGCGCGGCTCCAGCGCGCGCACCGCGGCGCGCGCGACGATCGCGTTGCGGTGGATGCGCAGGAACCCCGCGCCCAGGCGCTGCTCCAGCTCGGCCAGCGTCTCGTCCAGCGCGATCGTCTCGCCGGGCGTGCGCAGCAGCACCGCCTTGGCCTCGGCGCGCAGGTACAGCACCTCGGCCAGCGGCACGCGCCGCAGCCGGCCCCGTTCGCTGACGACGAGCACCGGCCCGGCGGCCGGCAGCGGTGCGCGCCGCGCGGCGACCCGCTCCAGCGCGGCCTGCAGCCGCTCCAGCCGCACCGGCTTGGTCAGGTAGTCGACGGCCTCGACATCGAAGGCTTCGAGCGCGTGTTCGCCGTGGGCGCTGACGAAGACCACCGCCGGCCGGCGCGGCAGCTCGTGCAGCGCGGCGGCCAGCGCCAGCCCGCCGCGGCCGGGCATGCGCACGTCCAGCAGCAGCAGGTCCACCGGCTCGCGGCGCAGCAGGGCCATCGCCTGCTCGGCGCTGCCGGCCTCGCCGGCGATGACCAGCGCCGGCTGCGTCACCGCGCCCAGCAGCGTGCGCAGCCGCAGCCGGGCCAGCGCTTCGTCGTCGACGATCAGGACCGAAAGCGGCGCGGCCATCGTCAGTCCTGCAGCGGCAGCACGAGGCGGGCGTGGAACTCGCGCCCCTCGCGCCAGACCTCGAGCTCGGCGGCCACGTCGTGCAGCAGGCGCAGGCGCTCGCGCACGTTGTCCAGCGCCATGCCGTGGCCGGGCGCCGACGGCCGCTCGGGCACGGTGTTGCTGACGGTGACCACCGCCTGGCCACGGCGCTGGCCGGTCACGATGCGGATGTGCCCGCCCTCGGCCGCCGGCTCGACGCCGTGGCGCACCGCGTTCTCCACCAGCGGCTGCAGCACCAGCGGCGGCACCCGCGCCGCGCCGGCACCGGCATCGAGCTCCCAGTCGACGGTGATGCGCTCGCCGTAACGCGCCTGCTCGATGGCGAGATAGGCCCGCGCCAGCTCGATCTCCTCGGCCAGCGCCACCGACTCGCCGACCTCGGCCAGCGCGACGCGAAACAGTTCGGCCAGGTCTTCCAGCACCCGTTCGGCGCGCGCCGGGTCCACGCGCACCAGCGCCAGCGCGGTGTTCAGCGCGTTGAACAGGAAGTGCGGACGGATGCGCGACTGCAGCTCGACCAGGCGCGCGCTGGTGTCGGCCGGCACGGCGCTGCGCGCGCGCAGGTCCAGCCACAGCCACAGCAGCGCGGCGAAACCGGCGCCGGCCAGCGCGATGCCGGCCAGGCGCAGGCCGCCGGCGGTGTCGGCCAGCCCGATGCCGACCAGCGGCGCCCAGGCGACGAGCGCGCAAAAGGCGCCGCCCAGCAGCACGGCGCCGGCGCGTGCGCCGGGCGACCCGCGCGCCAGCAGCCGGCGCGAGGAACAGACGAGGACCAGCCACATCAGCGTGCCGGTGGCGCCGGCAAACGCCGAGGCCGCGGCACGCGCCAGCCAGTCGGCGGCGTCGCTGGCCTGGGCCAGCGCGGCGACGCTCAGCACCGCCAGCACCAGCAGCCCGGCGCGCAGCGCCAGCGCCGGGTGGCAGACGTCGAAGGCGGCGGCCACGCGGGCCTCCTCGCGCGCACGCTCGTCGGCCAGGCGCTCGAAGCGGCTCGGCGCGAACGGCAGGCTGCGCCCGGCGGGCCAGGTGTCGTGCCAGACCCCCTGGGCCGGCGCGCCCTCGCGGGAGGAGTCGGCGTCGTCCATCGGCGCCCGATAATACGGAGTCCCGCCGCGCTCGCGGCTGCCAGCCTCCCCCCGCATGTCAGCGAATCCTCTCGACAACAAGTCCCAGGCCTGGTCGGCACTCTTCAGCGAGCCGATGAGCGAGCTGGTCAAGCGCTACACCGCCAGCGTCGACTTCGACCAGCGCCTGTGGCGCGCCGACATCCAGGGCAGCCTGGCGCACGCCGAGATGCTGGCCGCGCAAGGCATCATCGCCGCCGCCGACCTGGAGGCCATCCGCCGCGGCATGGCGCAGATCGTCGAGGAGATCGAGGGCGGCCGCTTCGAGTGGAAGCTGGAACTGGAAGACGTGCACCTGAACGTCGAGGCACGGCTGACGCAGCTCGTCGGCGACGCCGGCAAGCGACTGCACACCGGCCGCAGCCGCAACGACCAGGTCGCCACCGACGTGCGCCTGTGGCTGCGCGACGAGATCGACGGCCTGTCCACGCTGTTCGTCGAGCTGCAGCGCGCGCTGGTCGAGCTGGCCGCCGGCCACACCGAGACCGTGATGCCGGGCTTCACGCACATGCAGGTGGCGCAACCGGTCAGCTTCGCCCACCACCTGCTGGCCTACGTCGAGATGTTCGCGCGCGACGCCGAACGCCTGGCCGACGTGCGCAAGCGCACCAACCGCCTGCCGCTGGGGGCCGCCGCGCTGGCCGGCACCAGCTATCCGCTGGACCGCGAGCGCGTCGCGAAGACGCTGGGCTTCGACGGCGTCTGCCAGAACAGCCTGGACGCGGTCAGCGACCGCGACTTCGCGCTCGAGTTCTGCGCCTTCGCCTCGATCGCGATGGTGCACGTCTCGCGCCTGTCCGAAGAGCTGGTGCTGTGGATGAGCCAGAACTTCGGCTTCATCGACCTGGCCGACCGCTACTGCACCGGCTCGTCGATCATGCCGCAGAAGCGCAACCCCGACGTCGCCGAGCTGGCGCGGGGCAAGAGCGGGCGCGTCGTCGGCCACCTGATGGGGCTGATCACGCTGATGAAGGGCCAGCCGCTCACCTACAACAAGGACAACCAGGAAGACAAGGAGCCGCTGTTCGACACCGTCGACACGCTGCGCGACACCTTGCGCATCCTGGCCGAGATGGTCGGCGGCATCCGCGTCAAGCCCGAGGCGATGGAACGCGCCGCGCGCCGCGGCTACGCCACCGCCACCGACCTCGCCGACTACCTCGTCAAGAAGGGCCTGCCCTTCCGCGACGCGCACGAGGTCGTCGCCCACGCGGTGAAGGTGGCGCTGGGGCGCGGCGTCGACCTGTCGGAGCTGACATTGACCGAGCTGCAGGGCTTCAACCCCGCCGTCGGCGAAGACGTCTTCGAGGTGCTGACGCTGGCCGGCTCGCTGAACGCGCGCAACGTCGTCGGCGGCACCGCGCCGGCGCAGGTGCGCGCGCAGATCGAACGCCACCGCGCCCGTCTGGGCGCCTGACCGGCGCGGCGCCGCAGCGCCGATGAGCCCGCGCACGCGCTGGATCGCGCATCTCGACATGGACGCGTTCTACGCGTCGGTCGAGATGCTGCGCTACCCCGAGCTGCGCGGCCAGCCGGTGGTCGTCGGCGGCGGCCGGCGCCACCAGCCCGAGCTGCTGCCCGACGGCAGCCGCAGGTTCGCGACGCTGGCCGGCTACGCCGGGCGCGGCGTCGTCACCACCGCCACCTACGCCGCACGCGACTACGGCGTGCACTCGGGCATGGGGCTGATGAAAGCCGCCCAGCGCTGCCCGCAGGCGGTGCTGCTGCCCACCGACTTCGACGAGTACCGGCGCTACTCGCGGCTGTTCAAGGCCGCGGTCGCCGAGATCGCCCCGGTCATCGAGGACCGCGGCATCGACGAGATCTACATCGACCTGACCGAGGTGCCCGGGGCCCAGGACGCCGTCGGCCACGACCCCGCCGGCGGCGTGCGTGCGGTGGCCCAGGAGATCCGCAACAACGTGCGGCGCACGACCGGCCTCGTCTGCTCGATCGGCGTCACGCCGAACAAGCTGCTGGCCAAGATCGCCTCCGAGCTGGACAAACCCGACGGCCTGAGCGTGGTCACCGCCGCCGAGCTGCCAACACGCATCTGGCCGCTGCCGGTTCGGCGCATCAACGGCATCGGCCCGAAAGCCGGCGCCAGGCTGGCGGCGCTGGGCGTGGCGACGATCGGCGACCTGGCGACGCGTGAACGCGCCTGGCTGCAGGAACACTTCGGCCGCAGCTACGGCGCCTGGCTGCACGAGGCCGCCCACGGCCAGGACGACCGGCCGGTGGTGACACACAGCGAGCCGGTGTCAGTGAGCCGCGAGACCACCTTCGAACGCGACCTGCACGCGGTGCAGGACCGGGCGCAGCTGACCGCGGTCTTCACCCACCTGGCCGAACGGGTCGCCGCCGACCTGCAGCGCAAGGGCTACGCCGCACGCACCATCGGCATCAAGCTGCGCTACGACGATTTCCGCACCGTCACGCGCGACCTGACGCTGCCCGGGCCGGTGGTCGACGCCGCCGCCATCCGCCGCGCCGCCGGTCAATGCCTCAAGCGCGTGGACCTGTCGCGCCGGCTGCGCCTGCTGGGCGTGCGCGCCGGCACGCTGGTGCGCGCCGAAAGCGCCGCTGCCGCGGCCCCCGGGCGTCGCGTGCGAGCCACGGATCGGCGCACCGCGGCCGAGGCCGAGCCGGAGCTGCCGTTCCTCGGGGCCCTGCCTGCACCGGAAGCCTCGGAACGTGGTGAAGACCCCGATCGACACCCCCCGGGAAAGTCGGAATAGCCGCACGGACAGTTGAGGCAACGCAAAAATTCGATACAAACGCGCCCCTAGTCTGGGCTCGTCATCAAGAGAAAGCGTCGCTGCCATGTCCACCCTCGCCTGGTCCGAATCACTGGCGCTGCACCAGCCGCAGATGGACGCGACGCATCACGAGTTCGTCGACCTGCTGCACGGCCTGGAAGCGGCGCTGGATGCGGACGACAGCACGCTCGACACGGCGCTGGACGCGGTGATCGAACACACCGAAGCCCACTTCGCCCAGGAAGAGCACTGGATGCTCGGCATGGGCTTCGCGCCGCAGAACTGCCACTCCTACCAGCACGCCCAGGTGCTCAAGGCGATGCACGAGGTGCAGGACCGGCTGCGCCGCGACGCCGACGTCGCCATCGTGCGCCAGCTCGCCGAGGAGCTGGTCGAGTGGTTCCCGGCGCACTCGCGTTCGATGGACGCCAGCCTCGCGCAGTGCATGGCCTCGATGGGCTACGTTCCGGCCGATGCGCTGGATCCCCCGCCCCCGCTGCGGCCGGTCGGCGCCGCCGGCGCCTACGCCTCCTGAAACTGCTGCGCGCGGCCTGCGCCGCGCGGGCCCGGCACGACCCTCGTTAGCATCGCCGGCTGCGAGGAGACAGCCGATGCCCGTCATCACCCACATCGAAGACCTGCGTGTGCTCGCGAAGAAGCGGGTGCCACGCATGTTCTACGACTACGCCGACTCCGGCTCCTGGACCGAGAGCACCTACCGCGCCAACGAACAGGACTTCCAGGCGATCAAGCTGCGCCAGCGTGTCGCCGTCGACATGGAGGGCCGCAGCACCGCGACGACGATGGTCGGCGTGCCGGTGGCGATGCCGGTGGCGATCGCGCCGACCGGCCTGACCGGCATGCAGCACGCCGACGGCGAGATCCTCGCCGCGCGCGCCGCCGAGCGCTTCGGCATCCCGTTCACGCTGTCGACGATGAGCATCTGCTCGATCGAGGACGTGGCGGCGCACACCCAGGCGCCGTTCTGGTTCCAGCTCTACGTGATGCGCGACCGCGACTTCATCGAGCGCCTGATCGACCGCGCCAAGGCCGCCGGCTGCGGCGCGCTGGTGCTGACGCTGGACCTGCAGATCCTCGGCCAGCGCCACAAGGACCTGAAGAACGGCCTGTCGGCGCCGCCCAAGCTGACCCTGCCCAACCTGCTGAACCTGGCGACCAAGCCGCGCTGGTGCCTGGGCATGCTGGGCACCCGGCGCCGCGGCTTCGGCAACATCGTCGGCCACGTGCGCGGCGTCGCCGACATGAGCAGCCTGGGCGCCTGGACGGCACAGCAGTTCGATCCGCGGCTGAACTGGAAGGACGTCGAGTGGATCAAGAAGCGCTGGGGCGGCAAGCTGATCCTCAAAGGCATCCAGGACGTCGAGGACGCGCGCCTGGCGGTGGCGTCGGGCGCCGACGCGCTGATCGTCAGCAACCACGGTGGCCGCCAGCTCGACGGTGCCGAGTCCAGCATCCGCGCGCTGCCGGCGATCGCTGCCGAGGTCGGCTCGCGCATCGAGGTCCACATGGACGGCGGCATCCGCTCGGGCCAGGACGTGCTGAAGGCCGTGGCGCTGGGCGCCCGCGGCACCTACATCGGCCGCGCCTTCCTCTACGGCCTGGGCGCGATGGGCGAGGCCGGCGTCACGAAGGCGCTGGAGATCATCCACAAGGAGCTGGACCTGACGATGGCCTTCTGCGGCAGGAAGCGCGTCGCCGAACTCGGCACCGACATCCTGCTGCCGGGCAGCTTCCCGACCTGAAGCCGCGGCGACGATCCTGGGGGCTGGCGGCCTGGCGTTGCATTTGCCACGCTCTTGACGTCCTGTCCCGGTGATCGGGCCCAGGTCGATGTCGTAGACTGGGGTTTACCCTTGGTCAACCCCAGCGCCGGAGCGCCCCATGAACGTGAGTCAGATGTCGCGCATCAAGCGCTGGCAAGTCGAGCACCGCCGCGAGGCGCCGCTCGAATACCACGCCTGGGACATGATGCTGACGCTGTGGGTGCTGGGCTGGATGGGCGTGGCACCGGCGCTGATGCTGCACTGGACCTGGATGGTCGCGCTGTGCGTGCCGGCGTTCTTCGCGCCCTCGCTGTACGTGCGGCTGCGCGAGCGCCTGCACGTCAGCGGCCGGCTGCGCTGCGACTGGCTGCCGGCGCTGGCCTGAATCAGGTCTTGGGCAGCGTGACGCCGACCTGCCCCTGGTACTTGCCGCCGCGGTCGCGGTAGCTGGTCTCGCAGACCTCGTCGCTCTCGAAGAACAGCACCTGGGCGCAGCCCTCGCCGGCGTAGATCTTGGCCGGCAGCGGCGTCGTGTTGCTGAACTCCAGCGTCACATAGCCTTCCCACTCGGGCTCGAACGGCGTCACGTTGACGATGATGCCGCAGCGTGCGTAGGTGCTCTTGCCCAGGCAGATCGTCAGCACGTTGCGCGGGATGCGGAAGTACTCGACGGTGCGCGCCAGCGCGAAGCTGTTCGGCGGGATGATGCAGACGTCGGCCTCGATGTCGACGAAGCTCTTCTCGTCGAAGTTCTTCGGGTCCACGACCGTGCTGTGCACGTTGGTGAAGACCTTGAACTCGGGCGCGCAGCGGATGTCGTAGCCGTAGCTGCTGGTGCCGTAGCTGACGATGCGCTGGCCGTCGGCCGACTGCCGCACCTGGCCGGGCTCGAACGGCTCGATCATGCCGTGCTGCTCGGCCATGCGGCGGATCCACTTGTCGCTCTTGATGCTCACTTCAGTCCTCGGGACGGCCCGGCCGCGTCGAAAAGGCGCGATTGTGCGTGAAATGCCGCCTCCGGCACGTGGGACAACTCAAGCCGGATGGCAGCTTTGCCGATCCCGGGGCTAACATGGCCCGCGAAGGAGACGCTGCCCGATGTCAAGCCCGTTTCGCCCCGCGATCGACCTGCTGGCCCAGTACGCCCGCTACCACCGGGACGAACGCAACATCGCGACGCACGTGGTCGGCGTGCCGCTGATCGTCTTCTCGCTCGGCGTGCTGCTGGGCCGGCCGGGTTTCCAGCTCGCCGGCTACGACCTGTCGCCCGCCTGGCTGCTGTTCGCGCCGGCGGCGCTGTGGTACCTGACACGTGGCGAGTTCATGCTCGGGGTGGCCGTTTCGGCCGCCATCGCCGCGCTGCTGGCGCTGGCGCAGCCGCTGGCCGAGGCCGGCACGCTGGCCTGGCTGGGCTTCGGTGCCGGCTGCTTCGCCGTCGGCTGGACCATCCAGTTCCTCGGCCACTATTACGAAGGCCGCAAGCCGGCCTTGGCCGACGACCTGATCGGCCTGCTCGTCGGCCCGATGTTCGTCGCCATGGAACTGTTGGCGATGGCCGGCTGGTTCAAGGTGCTGGTCGCACGCATCGAAAGCCGCGTCGGCCCGACCATCGTGCGCGACCTGGCCCACCCGGCCACCTGAAGAACCGGCCGCCCGGGCGGCCGGCCCTCCCGTTCACTGCGTCAGGCCCAGCGTGTAGCTGCCGGTGCCGCTGTAGCGCAGCACCCGCACGTACAGCGTCAGCGCGCTGCTGCCGGTGTTGGCGTAGGTGACGGTGTCGACCTGGCCGGTGCCCAGCGTGCTGCGTGCCAGCGTGGCGCCGCTGCTGGAGTAGAGGTAGAGGTCGAAGTCGTACGAGGCCGGCGGCGTCAGCTTCGCGCTCAGCGTCTTGCCGGCGGCCAGCGTCACCTTGTAGTAGTCGGTGTCGCTGCTCGAGGCGATGCTGCCGTTGACCTGGGCCGGGTTGGCGGTCACGGACTGCGCGGTCGAACGCGTGTTGTTGCTCTCCACTTCCGCGACCGTCGTCGTGCCACCGCCGGTGCTGCCGCCGACGGCCGCCACCACCGCGGCCGCGGCGTCGACGATGCCCGAGCCGCACTGCGAGCAGGTCGCCGGGAAGGCCCGGGCGCTGCTCTTGAGCAGGCTCTCGACCTGGTCGGGCGTCAGCGCCGAGTTGCGCGCCAGCATCAGCGCCACCGCCCCGGAGACGTGCGGCGTCGCCATCGACGTGCCCTGGTAGTAGGCGTAGCTGTCGCTGCCCGGCGTCGTGCTGCCGCTGTTGAGTGTCGACAGGATGCCGTTGGCGCTGGCACTGCGCATGTCGCCGCCGGGCGCGGCGATGTCGACCACCGAGCCGTAGTTGGAGTAATAGGCGCGCCCGCCGCTGCGGTTGACGGCCGCCACCGTGATGACGCCCGAGCAGCTGGCCGGCGAGTAGTTGGCGGCGTTGGCGTTGCTGTTGCCGGCGGCGACCACGACCACCGTGCCGCGGCTGCGCGCGCCGTCGATCGCCGTCTGGGTCGTCGTGTCGCAGCTGCCGCTGCCGCCCAGCGACAGGCTGACGACACGCGCCGGGTAGGCGTTGGTCGGCGCACCGCTGACGCTGCCGCCGCTGGCCCAGGTGATCGCGTCGGCGATGTCGCTGGTGTAGCCGCCGCACTTGCCCAGCACGCGCACCGGCAGGATCTTCGCGCCGTAGGCCACGCCGGCAACGCCGCTGGCGTTGTTCGTCACCGCGGCGATCGTGCCGGCGACGTGGGTGCCGTGCCAGGAGCTGCTCGACGCCGCGCTGCCGGTGTAGCACTCGCCGGCGGTCGTCCAGTCGCCCGGGTCCTTCGCGTCGCTGTCGCGCGCGTCGCCGTCGTTGGACACCGCGGTGTCCTTGATCATGTCGTAGCCGCCGACGACGTTGGCCGCCAGGTCGGCGTGCGGACGGTAGCCGGTGTCCAGCACCGCGACGACGACGCCGCTGCCGGTGCTGGTGTCCCAGGCGCCGGGAAGGTTCAGGCCGCCGGTGGACTCGTAGTAGTGCCACTGGTCGACATAACGCGTGTCGTTGGGCGTGGCCATCGGCTGCAGCAGGCGGTCGGGCTCGACGTACTCGATGTCCGAATCGGCCGCGGCCACGGCCCGGGCGATCTCGCGCAGGCGCGTGACGGTGACACGCTGGTCGAGCTTCATCACCGCGGCGTGGCGCGCGTCGCGGCGCAGCAGGCGCATCTGCAGCCCGGCGCGGTCGACCACCTCGTTCGCCTTGGCCAGCGCCTGGGCGTCGGCGCGGGCGAAGCCGGCCGTGCCCTTGCGGTACTTGACGATCAGCTGGTCGGTCCACTGCGAGCGCTGAGCCAGCGCTTCGGCGTCGAGCACCGCGAGATCGCTGCCGCCGGCGACGGCGGGTTGGGCGCAGACCACCGCGGCAGCCGCGGCCAAGAGCGCGAGCCTGCCGGCCCGCTTCACGAGACGAATCATGGACAGTCCTCCCTGGATGTGCCCCGGGATGGGGCGACGGTCGCGCGTCGCAAGAGCCGGGCCGGCGGCCGGCGCTTGGACGGCACCGCGATGTTCGGCCAGGGCGGCGCCGGATCAATCGGGCGTTGCCCCTCCCGGCGCAGTCTTGCGTTTGCTTGCGCTCGGGTTGCGCCCCGTCACGCGGCCAGCAGCTCGCGCAGCACCTGCGCGGCGCGCCGCACCTGGGCCGTGGCGACGTCCAGGTGCGTGACCACACGCACGGTGCGCGCGCCGAAGGCGACGATCAGCACGCCGCGTTCGCGCGCCCGCGCGACCAGCGTCGCCGCGTCCGGCGCGCCGGGCGCGAGCTGGAAGACGACGATGTTCGTCTGCACCGTCGCCAGGTCCAGCTCGACGCCCGGGCAGCCGGCCAGCGCCTCGCCCAGCAGACGGGCGTGGTGGTGGTCCTCGGCCAGGCGCTCGCGGTGCCGGTCCAGCGCGTGCAGCGCGGCGGCGGCGAAGATGCCGTTCTGGCGCATCGCGCCGCCCAGCATGCGGCGCTGGCGGTCGGCGGCGGCGATCAGCGCGCGCGGCCCGGCCAGCAGCGAGCCGCCCGGCGCGCCCAGCCCCTTGGAGAACGAGACGCCGACGAGGTCGAACGGCGCCGCGAGTTCGGCCTCGGGCCGGCCGCTCGCGACCGCGGCGTTCCACAGCCGGGCGCCGTCGAGGTAGGTCTTCAGGCCGCGTTCGCGGGCCCGCACGCAGACCCGCTCGACGACGGCCTGCGGCACGACGACGCCGCCGGCACGGTTGTGCGTGTTCTCGATCTGCAGCAGCGTGGTCGGCGGGAACACCGGCAGGCCGCTGGGCTTGATCGCCGCGTCCAGCGCGTCGACGTCGAAGACACCGCCCGAGCCGACCTCGACGATCTGCACGCCGGCATTGGCCGCCGAGCCGCCGGCCTCGTGCCAGGCGGCGTGGCATTCGCGCGCCGCGACGACCTCGTCGCCCGGGCGCGTCAGCACACGCAGCGCCACCTGGTTGGCCATCGTGCCCGAGGGCAGCCAGATCGCGGCTTCCTGGCCCAGCAGCTCGGCGCAGCGGCGCTGCAGCGCGTTCGTCGTCGGGTCCTCGCCGTACTGGTCGTCGCCGACCTCGGCGGCGGCCATCGCGGCGCGCATCGCGGCCGTCGGCCGGGTGACGGTGTCGGAACGCAGGTCGACCGGCGCGTTCACGGCCACGCCCTCCAGACCTGGCGCGGCTCGGCCTTGGCCGCGCGCGTGGACGGCGCGCGCGCCGGCGTGCCCAGTGCGATCCAGCCCACCAGCGTCTCGCCGGGGCCGCAGAACGCCGCCTGCAGGCCGGGGTCGCGCACCTTGGCACCCGACAGCATCTTGCCGCCGAAGCCCAGCGCGTGCGCCGCGTTGAGGAAGTTGGCCAGCGCGCCGCCGACGGCGATCCACTGCTCGTGCGCCGGGACCTGCGGGTGGCCGAGGTCCAGCCGCGCCAGCACCGCGACCGTCACCGGCGGGCGCGCCGCGCGCTCGGCGTCCATCGCGACGCCGGCCTCGTCCTTGCCGGCGCGGCGCGCCGCCTCGGCGAAGGCAGCACCCAGGCGCGCGCGCGCGGCGCCGCGCACGACGACGAAGCGGTAGGGCACGAGTTCGCCATGGTCGGGCGCATGCAGCGCGGCCTGGGTCATCAGATCGAGCGCGGCGTCGTCAGGGCCGGGCTCCACGAGGTGTTTGGCGCCCAGCGAATGGCGGCTCAGCAAGGAGTCGAGGACGGTGTTCATGGCTGCCAAGCGTACGCGAAGCGTGAGATCCGACCGGCCGCGCACCGAGTGGTCGACTTCCTTGATCCAGGATAACTATGAATGCAGTGTTTTCTTCAAATTCACCCTGCAGCGACCGAAACCGGGCTGGGGCCGCGATTCGTGGCCCGAGGGGATCCGAGATGCGTTTCTTCCGTACCCGATCGATCGGCACACGCCTGGCCCTGGGCTTCGCCGCCGTCGTCGTGCTGGCCGTCGCGATGGCCCTGGGTGGCCGCGCCGAGATGACACGCGCCAGCGACGAGCTGACCCTGGTGGTCAGCGACCGCATGGTCAAGGTCCAGCGCCTGCTGGCGCTCAAGGACAACGCCCACCTGGGCGCCCAGATTCTGCGCAACGTCGTGCTGATCGACGACGCCGAGGCCGCGCGGGCGGAGAAAGCACGCTTCGACGCGCTGGCGGCCAGCAACGTGGCCCTGCTGAAGGAACTGGACGAGACGATCCGAACCGGCCCGCCGCGCGAGATGCTCGTGCGGCTCAACGACACGCGTGCCCCGTATCTTCAGACCATGCGCCAGGCCTTCGAATCCGGCCTCGCCGACCGCGACGACGAAGCGCGCGACCTGATCGTCGGCCCGCTGGCACCGCAGCAGCAGGCCTACTTCGACGCCATCGACGCGCTCGTGGCCTTCCAGCGCGCGCTGATGGTCGATGGCGCCGAAGCCGTGCGCGCGGAAACCCGCCAGATGAGCTGGGTGATGCTCGGGCTGGCCGGCCTGGCGGCGCTGCTGGGCGGCGCGATCGCCTGGGGCGTGGGGCGCTCGATCATCCGGCCGATGAAGCAGGCGGTGGCGTTGGCCGAGACGGTGGCCGCCGGCGACCTGAGCCAGCACGTCCAGGTGACGGGCGAGGACGAGACGGGGCAGTTGCTGGCCGCGCTGCAGCGCATGAACCACAACCTGGCCGACCTCGTGGGCCACGTGCGCAGCGGCTGCGAGAGCATCGCCGCCGGTTCCAGCCAGATCGCCGGCGGCACCGCCGACCTGAGCCGGCGCACCGAGTCCCAGGCCAGCAGCCTGCAGCAGACCGCCGCGTCGATGGAGCAGTTGGCCAGCACCGTGGCCCAGAACGCCGCCACCGCGCAGCAGGCCAGCCAGGCGGCGGCCGTCGCCGGCGCCACCGCCGGCCGCGGCGGCGAGGCCGTGGCGCGTGCGGTCAGCACGATGGAAGAGGTGGCGGCCAGTTCGCGCCGCATCGCCGACATCATCGGCACCATCGACGGCATCGCCTTCCAGACCAACATCCTGGCGCTCAACGCCGCGGTGGAAGCGGCGCGGGCCGGCGAGCAGGGCCGCGGCTTCGCCGTCGTCGCCGGCGAGGTGCGCAGCCTCGCCCAGCGCTGCGCCCAGGCCGCACGCGAGATCAAGAGCCTGATCGGCGCCAGCGTCGAGACCGTCGACGCCGGCGTGCGCCTGGTCGGCGATGCCGGCAGCACGATGCAGGAGGTCGTCACCGAGGTGCAGAACGTCGCCCGGCTGATGGCCCAGATCAGCGCCGCCAGCGCCGAGCAGAACCAGGGCATCGACCAGGTCAACGACGCCGTCACCGACCTGGACCGCACGACGCAGGAGAACTCGGCGCTGGTCGAGGAAAGCGCCGCGGCCACCGACAGCCTGCGCCAGCAGGCGAGCCGGCTGGTCGAGGTCGCGGGCCGCTTCAAGCTGGCGGCCGGCTGAACCGGCGGGTCGTGACATATGACCAGGCGCCAGGGTTTACCCTCGGAACTTTGATCCACCTCAGTTACGTTTTCATTGTTTCGCTCAGTTTCTCCAGGCGCACGCCGTTAGCCAGGAGGGTCGCCGGCGTCACGGCGAGTGGGAGAACAAGAAGTGAAGGTGATCGAGAACTGGTCGATCGGGACCCGGCTGGCGGCCGGCTTCGCCCTCGTCGGGGCGCTGGCCATCGGCATGGCGCTGTACGCGCGGCATGAGCTGAGCGTCGCCAACCAGGCGCTGACCAGCGTTGTCGACGAGCGCATGCTCAACATCAAGAAGCTGAACCTGCTCAAGCACAACGCGCTGAACGGCGCCCAGGCGCTGCGGGACTCGCTGCTGCAGGAAGAGCTCGCCGGCGCGCACGCCGACCTGGACCGTCTGTCGGGCATGGCCACGCAGAACGCCGAGACGCTGGCCTCGCTGGACACCACGATCGTCGGCCAGGACCGGCAGCTGCTCGACGCGCTGAACGCGGCGCGCAACCCCTACATGGCGACGCTGAACAAGGTCGCCGAGCTGAGCCGTGCGGGCCAGTCGGCCGAAGCCCGCGGCCTGCTGCGCGGCGAGCTCGCCACGCGCCAGAAGAGCTACTTCAGCGCGCTGGACGCGCTGGTCGACTACCAGCGCCAGCAGATGACCAGCGGTGCGCAGGCGGTGCGCGAGCAGACCGCACGCGACGGCTGGGTGATGCTGGGCCTGGCCGGCCTGGGCGCGCTGCTGGGCGGCGTGGTGGCGGTGCTCGTCACGCGCTCGGTCGTCAAGCCGCTGCGCGAGGCGGTGGCCTTCGCCGAGACCGTGGCCTCGGGCGATCTGAGCGGCCGCCTCGTGGCCACGCGCCACGACGAGACCGGCCAGCTGCTGGCAGCACTGCAGCGCATGAACGACAACCTCGCCGGGCTCGTGGGCCACGTGCGCGAGGGCTGCGAGAGCATCGCCGCCGGCTCCACCCAGATCGCCGGCGGCACCGCCGACCTGAGCCGGCGCACCGAGTCCCAGGCCAGCAGCCTGCAGCAGACCGCCGCCTCGATGGAGCAGTTGGCGGGCACCGTGGCGCAGAACGCCGCCACCGCGCGCCAGGCCAGCGACGCCGCGGCCACCGCCGGCAGCACCGCCGGCCGTGGCGGCGAAGCGATCGAACGCGCCGTGCGCACGATGGAAGACGTGAGCACCAGCTCGCGCCGCATCGCCGACATCATCGGCACCATCGACGGCATCGCCTTCCAGACCAACATCCTGGCGCTCAACGCCGCGGTGGAAGCGGCGCGGGCCGGCGAGCAGGGCCGCGGCTTCGCGGTCGTCGCCGGCGAGGTGCGCAGCCTCGCCCAGCGCTGCGCCCAGGCCGCGCGCGAGATCAAGAGCCTGATCGGCTCCAGCGTCGAGACCGTCGACGCCGGCGTGCGCCTGGTCGGCGAGGCCGGCAGCGCGATGCACGAAGTCGTCGCCGAGGTGCAGAACGTCGCCCGGCTGATGGCCCAGATCAGCGCCGCCAGCGCCGAGCAGACCCAGGGCATCGGCCAGGTCAACGACGCGGTCACCGATCTGGACCGTTCGACGCAGGAGAACTCGGCGCTGGTCGAAGAGAACGCAGCAGCGACCGACAGCCTGCGCCAGCAGGCGGGCAAGCTGGTCGAGGTGGCCTCGCGCTTCAGGCTGGCGGCGGCCTGAAGCCGGGACTTGACGGACGGCACACCTAGAATGAGGGGTTTCACCGTCAAGTCACAACCATGTTCCAGGCATCGCCCCGCGGCGGCCGCTGGCTCGCCGTGTGGTGGCCGGTTGCCGCTTCCCTCGCCGCCACCCTCTTCTGGCTGCTGCTCACGCCCGAGACGCTGCGCTGGCTGAAGGCCGAGAACGGCCCGATCGAAGGCACCAACGCCGCGCTCTACTTCGTCTGCGCGCTCGTTTTCCTGCTGTCGCGGCGCATCGAACCGGCCACGCGGCTGGCGCTGGCGGTGCTGTTCTGCGGCTTCGGCGCGCGCGAGATGGACTGGCACAAGGCCTTCACCGGCAAGAGCGTGCTCAAGGTCAGCTACTACCTCGGCGACGCGCCGCTGCAGCAGCGCCTGATCGCCTTCGTCGCCGTCGCCGCGGTCGGGCTGGCCGTGCTGCTGCTGGTGCTGGGCTACGCGCGCAGCACGCTGCGCCTGTGGCAGCGCCGCGACCCGGTGGCCACCAGCGTCGTCGTCTTCATCGTGACGATGGTCGTGACCAAGGTGCTGGACCGCTCGCTGAACCTGCTGGCCGAGCAGGCCGGCATCGTGTTCTCCGAGTCGACCGGGCTGCTGGTCGGCGCGCTGGAGGAGACGATCGAGCTGTCGCTGCCGCTGATCGCGCTGGTCGCCTGGGCCCAGTTCCGCGCGATGCGGCGCTGAGCGCGGCTCAGGCGCGCAGCGCCAGCCGCTCCCAGGCCTCGAGCACCAGCGGGTGCAGCGCCGCCGCGTCGCCGCCGGCGATCAGCGCGCCGAGCTGCTCGCGCATGCGCGGCTCCCAGAACTTGCGGATGTGGCCGGCCACGCCGTCCACCGCCTCGGCGTGCTCGGGCATCGCCGCGAAGAACGCGGCAATGCGGTTGGCCATCTGGACGAGCTGTTCGCTGTTCATCGTCGTCTCCCCTGCTCTTATTTGGCCGCCGCGGCGGCGGTCTCGCGCTCGGCGTGCGCGCGCAGCTGCGCTTCGTTGAAGCTGCGGTAGCGGCGCTGCCACTCGCTGGGCTGCGTCACCTTGGTCACCTCGACCGCCGTCACCTTGTACTCGGGGCAGTTGGTGGCCCAGTCGGAGCTGTCGGTGGTGATGACGTTGGCGCCCGACTCGGGGAAGTGGAAGGTCGTGTAGACCACGCCCGGTGCCACCCGCTCGCTGACCCGCGCGCGCAGCACGGTCTCGCCGGCGCGGCTGGTGATGCCGACCCAGTCGCCGTCGGCGACGCCGCGCAACTCGGCGTCGCTGGGGTGCAGCTCCAGCCGGTCCTCGTCGTGCCAGGCGGTGTTGGCGGTGCGCCGCGTCTGCGCGCCGACGTTGTACTGGCTGAGCACGCGCCCGGTGGTCAAGAGCAGCGGGAAGCGCCGGTTGGCGCGTTCGTCGCTCGGCTGGTAGGCGGTGATGACGAAACGCCCCTTGCCGCGCACGAAGCCGCCGACGTGCATCACCGAGGTGCCGGCTTCGTCGGTGCCGGCGTGGCAAGGCCACTGCACGCTGCCCAGGCGCTCGATCTTCTCGTAGCTGACGCCGGCAAAACTCGGCGTCAGCGCCGCGATCTCCTGCATCACCGCCTCGGGATGGGCGTAGTCCATCGGGTAGCCGAGCGCGTTGGCCAGGCGCACCGTCACCTCCCAGTCGGCGAGACCGGCCAGCGGCGGCATCACGCGGCGCACGCGGCTGATGCGGCGTTCGGCATTGGTGAAGGTGCCGTCCTTCTCGAGGAAGCTCGAGCCCGGCAGGAAGACGTGGGCGAACTTGGCGGTCTCGTTGAGGAAGATGTCCTGCACCACCAGGCACTCCAGCGCCTCGAGCGCGGCGCCGACGTGCTGGGTGTTGGGGTCGGACTGCACGATGTCCTCGCCCTGCACGTACAGGCCCTTGAAGCTGCCGCCGAGCGCGGCGTCGAACATGTTCGGGATGCGCAGCCCCGGCTCCGGGTCCAGCGTCACGCCCCAGGCGGCGTCGAATTCGGCGCGCACCGTGCTGTCGCTGATGTGGCGGTAACCCGGCAGCTCGTGCGGGAAGCTGCCCATGTCGCAGGAGCCCTGCACGTTGTTCTGGCCACGCAGCGGGTTGACGCCGACCCCTTCGCGGCCGACGTTGCCGGTGGCCATCGCCAGGTTGGCGATCGCCATCACCGCGGTCGAGCCCTGGGCGTGTTCGGTGACGCCCAGGCCGTAGTAGATCGCGGCGTTGAGCCCGCGCGTCGCGTACAGCCGCGCGGCGCTGCGCACCGCGGCCGCCGGCACGCCGCTGACGGCTTCCAGCGCCTCGGGCGAGTTCTCGGGCCGGGCGACGAAATCGCGCCACTGGCCGAAGCTGCGGGCATCGCAGCGCTCGGCGACGAAGGCCTCGTCGACCAGGCCCTCGGTGACGATGACGTGCGCCAGCGCGTCGAGCACCGCGACGTTGGTGCCGGGTTTGAGCTGCAGGTGGTGCTCGGCCTTGACGTGCGGCGAGGCGACGAGGTCGATGCGGCGCGGGTCGACGACGATCAGCTTGGCGCCCTGGCGCAGCCGGCGCTTGAGCCGCGAGGCGAAGACCGGGTGCGCGTCGCTGGGGTTGGCGCCGATGACGAGCACGACGTCCGAATGCGCGACCGACTTGAAGGTCTGGGTGCCGGCCGAGGTGCCGAAGGTCTGGCCGAGGCCGTAGCCGGTGGGCGAGTGGCACACGCGTGCGCAGGTGTCGACGTTGTTGTTGCCGAAGGCCGCGCGCACCAGCTTCTGCACCAGGTAGGCCTCTTCGTTGGTGCAGCGTGACGAGGTGATGCCGCCGACCGCGCCGCGGCCGTGTTCGGCCTGCAGGCGGCGGAACTCGCCGGCGGCGTAGGCGATGGCTTCGTCCCAGCTGACCTCGCGCCAGGGGTCGGTGATCTTCGCGCGGATCATCGGCTTGGTGACGCGGTCCTTGTGCGTCGCGTAGCCCCAGGCGAAGCGGCCCTTGACGCAGGCGTGGCCCTCGTTGGCGCGGCCGTCCTTCCACGGCGTCATGCGCACGACGCGGTTGCCCTGCATCTCGGCCTTGAAGCCGCAGCCGACCCCGCAGTAGGCGCAGGTCGTCACCACCGCGTGCTCGGGCAGGCCCATCTCGATGACGCTCTTTTCCTGCAGCGTCGCGGTCGGGCAGGCCTGCACGCAGGCGCCGCAGCTGACGCATTCGCTTTCCAGGAAGGGCTCGTCCATGCCGGCGGCCACGCGCGAGGCGAAACCGCGGCCGGAGATCGTCAGCGCGAACGTGCCCTGCACTTCCTCGCAGGCGCGCACGCAGCGGTTGCAGACGATGCACTTGCTCGGGTCGTAGGCGAAGTACGGGTTGGACTCGTCCTTGGCCGCCTTCAGGTGGTTGGCGCCGTCCCAGCCGTAGCGCACCTGGCGCAGGCCCACGAGACCGGCCTGGGTCTGCAGCTCGCAGTCGCCGTTGGCGGCGCAGGTCAGGCAGTCCAGCGGGTGGTCGCTGATGTAGAGCTCCATCACGCCGCGGCGCAGATCGGCGAGCTTGGGGCTTTGGGTGCGCACGTTCATGCCGGCCTCGGCCGGCGTCGTGCACGAGGACGGGTAGCCGCGGCGGCCGTCGATCTCGCAGATGCACAACCGGCACGAGCCGAAGGCTTCCAGGCCTTCGGTGGCGCACAGGCGCAGGATCTCGATGCCGGCCTCCGAAGCGGCGCGCATCACCGAAGTGCCCGCGGGCACGCTGACGGCGCGGCCGTCGATGGTCAGCGTGACGGTGGTGGCGCTGTCGCGCGCCGGGGTGCCGCGGTCGGGTGTCTCGATCGTGTTCATCGCCGGAAATCCTGCGGGTAGTGGTTCAGGGCCGACAGCACGGGCAGCGGCGTCATGCTGCCCATCGCGCACAGGCTGGCGTGTTTCATCGTGTCGCACAGGTCGCGCAGCAGCGCCTCCTGGCGCTCGTCGCCGGCGAGCAGCCTGTCGATGACCTCGACGCCGCGCGTCGAGCCGATGCGGCAGGGCGTGCACTTGCCGCAGCTCTCCTGGGCGCAGAAGGCCATCGCGTAGCGCGCCAGGCGCGCCATGTCGGCCGTGTCGTCGTGCACGACCAGGCCGCCGTGGCCCAGCACCGCGCCGACGACGGCATAAGCCTCGTAGTCCAGCGGCACGTCCCAGTGTTCCTCGGGCACGTAGCTGCCCAGCGGCCCGCCGACCTGCACCGCCTTGACCGGCCGGCCGCTGGCGGTGCCGCCGCCGTAGTCGAACAGCAGCTCGCGCAGCGTGACGCCGAAGGCGCGTTCGACGAGGCCGGGGAAACGCAGGTTGCCGGCCAACTGGAACGGCATCGTGCCGGTCGAGCGGCCGACGCCGAAGTCGCGGTAGTAGGCCGGGCCTTCGGCGAGGATGGTCGGCACCGCGGCCAGCGTCAGCAGGTTGTTGATGACGGTGGGCCGGCCGAACAGACCCGCGATCGCCGGCAGCGGCGGCTTGGCGCGCACCACGCCGCGCCGGCCCTCCAGGCTCTCCAGCATCGCCGTCTCTTCGCCGCAGACGTAGCTGCCGGCGCCCATGCGCACTTCCATGTCGAAGCCGGCCAGCCAGCCGGCGGCGCGTGCGACCTCGATCGCGCGGCCGAAGATCTCGACCGAACGCGGGTACTCCGAACGCACGTAGACGTAGCCGCGCGAGGCGCCGACGGCGCGCGCGGCGATGGCCATGCCTTCGATCAGCAGGAAGGGGTCGCCTTCGAGCAGCATGCGGTCGGCGTAGGTGCCCGAGTCGCCTTCGTCGCCGTTGCAGACCACGTACTTCAGCTCGCCGGGCGCCTGGGCCACGGTGCGCCACTTGATGCCGGCCGGGAAGGCGGCGCCGCCGCGGCCGCGCAGGCCGCTGTCGACGATGGCCTGGATGATCGCCTCGGGCGCCATCGCACGCGCCGCACGCAAGCCGGCGCCGCCGCCGTGGGCCTCGTAGTCGGCGATCGACAGCGGCCGCGTCAGCCCGGCGCGTGCGAAGGTCAGGCGCTGCTGGCGCTGCAGATAGGGCAGCGCGTCCATCGGCCCCAGCGCTTTCGGATGTTCGGGCGTGCCGGCGACGATGGCCGCGACGTCGGCCGGCGTGCAGGGGCCGTAGCCGACGCGGCCTTCGGCGCTGTCGACCTCGACCAGCGGCTCCAGCCAGAACAGCCCGCGCGAGCTGGTGCGCCAGACCTCGGCGCCGGCGGCTTCGGCGGCGCGCGCGACGGCGTCGGCACCGACGGCCAGCGCGCCGCTGTCCTCGGGGATGTAGAGGCGGCGGTTCAACCCAGCACCTCGTCGAGCTTCTCGGGCGTCAGCCGGCCCAGCGGCTCCTCGCCCAGCATCGCCGCCGGCGACGAGGCGCACAGCCCCAGGCAGTAGACCGCCTCGACCTGGCAGCCGCCGTGCGCCTGGGCGTGGTCCCAGAGCCGGTCGGCGCCCATCGCCTGGCAGGACTCGGCGCGGCAGACCTGCAGCACCGGCGCCGTCGGCTTCTCGGTGCGGAAGTGGTGGTAGTAGCTGACGACGCCGTGGACCTCGGCGCGCGACAGGTTCAGCGCCTGGGCGATCTGCGGCAGCGCCTCGCGCGGGATGTAGCCCAGCGTGTGCTGAAGCTCGTGCAGGATCGGCAGCAGCGGGCCTTCCTGGCCCTGGTGGCGCGCGATCGTGGAGGAAACAATGTCCTGGGTCATGCACCATGATCTGGCGCAAATCCGAGGCGCGTCCAATCGAAAACACGAACCGCGCGATTCGCGCACCGAATCGGAGCCCGGCCACGAGGCCCGCTCACGAGGGAGAACACGGCAAGCGGCGTGCGGCGCGCGGAACGCGCCCTAGGGAAAGTCCCGAGATGGCAGAAGCGACGCGAGGCTCAGGCCGGCGCCCGGCGCAGCCGCGCGGCGGCTTCCAGCGTGCCGCTGTGGCCGCGCACGTGCTCCAGCCAGACCAGGTCGCGCGCCAGTTCCAGCGCCGCTTCCAGCGCCCGGGAGCGCCGCGCGCCGACGGCCAGCATCAGCCCGATCGGCGTCAGCACCTCGGGCGCGACCAGCGGCCGCGCCTCGAGTTCACCGTGCGCGGTCAGCGTGCTGACCAGCGCGCCGGGCAGCACCGCGGCGACACCGCCGGCCTGCACCGCGACCAGGAGTGCGAGCACCGAGTTGGTCTCGATCGCCGGCTGCGGCATGCGGCCGAGTTCGCGGAACACGCCGTCGAGGATCGCGCGGTTGTGCATCTCCGGCGACAGCAGCGCCAGCGGCTGCGTCGCCGCCTCGGCCCAGGGCATCGGCGAGCCGAAGCCCATCACCATGCCGGTGCGCGGCGCCCGCTGCAGCAGGTAGTAGCGCTCGACGTACTGCGGCACCGTCTCCAGCCGCGCCGGGGCGCGTTCGACATAACCCAGGCCGAGGTCGATGGCCAGCGTCTCCAGGCCGAGCTCGATCTCCTGCGAGGCCAGCGAGCGGATCTGCGGCTGCACGCCGGGGTGGCGCTCGACCAGGCGTGCGGCCAGCCGTGCCGCCACCGGCAGCGCGGTCGGCACGGCGCCGAGCACCAGCCGGCCCTGAGCGTGGCCGGCGCCGGCCCGCAGGTCCTGCTGCAGCAGCTCCTGCTCGTGCAGCAGCCGGTGCGCGGTGGCCAGCACACGTTCGCCTTCGGGCGTCAGGCCTTCGTACTGGCGGCTGCGGCGCACGATCGCGACCTCGAAGTGCTGCTCCAGCGCGCGCAGCGCGTTCGACAGCGCCGGCTGCGTGATGTGGCAGGCCGCGGCCGCACGGCCGAAGTGGCGGTGCTGCTCGAGCGAGACAAGGTAGCGGTAGGCGTCCAGCAGGTTCATCGTGCGGCGGCGGCGCTCAGTGGAAGAAGCGCGCGACGCTGAGCGCCGTACGGTACACGCCCCAGGCCAGCGGCAGGCCCACGGCCGCCCAGGCCAGCGCCACCAGCAGCGAGGGGCTGCGGTGAAAGCTCGTCGTGCCCGTGCCGGTCTCGGCGGCCTGGGCGCGGCCGTGCGCCAGACGGCGTTCGGCGGCGAGCTCGGCCTCGTCCATGAAGTGCTTCGGGTTCACCGGCCGCACCAGCAGGTTGCAGACCAGGCCGACGAGCAGCATGCCGGCGAGGATGAACATGGTCTGGTTGTAGACCTGCTCGCGCGGCAGGCCCTGCGCGAGCTGCCAGTCGCGCATGTAGTTGACGACCACCGGCCCGAGGATGCCGGCGGTGGCCCAGGCGGTCAGCAGCCGGCCGTGGATGGCACCGACCATCTGCGTGCCGAACAGGTCGGCGAGATAGGCCGGCACGGTGGCGAAGCCGCCGCCGTACATGCTGAGGATGACGCAGCACGCGGCGACGAAGAGCAGCAGGCTGCCCGCGCCGGCGCTGTAGGGCACGCTCAGGTAGAGCGCCGCGCCGAGCACGAAGAAGACGACGTAGGTCGATTTGCGGCCGATGCGGTCGGACAGACTCGCCCAGAAGAAACGCCCGGCGATGTTGAACAGCGACAGCAGCGCGGTGAAGCCGGCGGCCACGCCGGCGATCGCCGCCAGCTGTGCCGAGTCCAGTTCGCCGAAACGTGCGTCGACGCCCACCAGACGCCCGCCGAACACCTCCTGCAGCATCGGGCTGGCCATGCCGATGACGCCGATGCCGGCCGAGACGTTCATGCACAGCACCATCCACACCAGCCAGAACTGCGGGATGCGCCAGACGCGGCGCGCGTGCACGTGGCCGTGGGTGACCATCGCCGCCGTGCCCGGCTGGGCCTTGGGCGGCGGCTGCCAGCCCGCCGGCGCCCAGTCGGCCGCCGGGATGCGGTAGGCCAGCGCGCCGCCCATCATGAAGACGAAGTAGACCGCGGCCATGACGACGAAGGTCGCGGCGACGCCGACGTCGGTGGGCGTGGCGAAAGCCTTCATCAGCTCGGCGGCCAGCGGCGAGCCGATCATCGCGCCGCCGCCGAAGCCCATGATCGCCATGCCGGTGGCCATGCCGCGGCGGTCGGGGAACCACTTGATCAGCGTGCTGACCGGCGAGATGTAGCCCAGCCCCAGGCCGATGCCGCCGATGACGCCCGAGCCCAGCAGCATCAGCCAGAACTGGTGCCAGTGCACGCCGGCCGCCGACAGCAGCATGCCGCCGCACCAGCACAGCGCACTGACGACACCCGCCTTGCGCGGGCCGACACGCTCCAGCCAGCCGCCCCACAGCGCCGCCGAGCTGCCCAGCAGCACGAAGAACAGCGTGTACATCCAGCCCAGCGTGCTGATCTTCCAGTCGCAGTGGCTGACGAACAGCTCCTGCCAGAAGCCGACCTCGGGCCCGCAGGCCAGCGGCTGGGTGATGCCGATCGCCTTGGACAGCGGCAGCCAGAAGACCGAGAAGCCGTAGGCCATGCCGATGCACAGGTGGATGGCCAGCGCCGCCGGCGGCACCAGCCAGCGGTTGAAGCCCGGGGGCGCGACGCTGCGCTGCTTGTCCAGCCAGCCGCGGCCGGCGTTCGGGGAGTCGGTCGACATCGGGGAACGGGGAAAGCAAGGCGCGCGCCTCGGCACGCGGGACGGCCCGGCCTTCGACAGGCCGGGCGGCGGACGACGCGCCCCTGGGGAACCGGCCGGGGCGGGCCGGGACGGATCAGGTGTTCTTGGACACCGTGATCGTCGGGAACTTGGCCGAGAAGTCCTTGGCCTTCTGCGCGACACGCACCGCGACGTGGCGGGCCATCTGCCTGTACAGGCCGGCGAGTTCGCCGTCGGGCTCGGCGACGACCGTCGGGCGGCCGCCGTCGGCCTGCTCGCGGATCGACATCGCCAGCGGCAGCGCGCCGAGGTAGTCGACGCCGTACTGCGCCGCCATGCGCTTGCCGCCTTCGGCGCCGAAGATGTGTTCGGTGTGGCCGCAGTTCGGGCAGCAGTAGACGGCCATGTTCTCGACGATGCCCAGGATCGGCACGCCGACCTTCTCGAACATCGTCAGGCCCTTCTTGGCGTCGAGCAGCGCGATGTCCTGCGGCGTCGTGACGATCACCGCGCCGGTGACCGGCACGCGCTGCGCCAGCGTCAGCGCGATGTCGCCGGTGCCCGGGGGCATGTCGACGACGAGGTAGTCCAGGTCCTTCCAGTTGGTCTGGCGCAGCAGTTGCTCCAGCGCCTGGGTGGCCATCGGGCCGCGCCAGATCATCGCCTGGTCGGGGTCGACGAGGAAGCCGATGGACATCACCTGGATGCCGTGGCCGACCAGCGGGTCCATGGTCTTGCCGTCGACGCTGGCCGGCTGGCCGTCGGCCACGCCCAGCATCGTCGGCTGGCTGGGGCCGTAGATGTCGGCGTCGAGGATGCCGACCGACGCGCCTTCGGCGGCCAGCGCCAGCGCCAGGTTGACGCTGGTGGTGCTCTTGCCGACGCCGCCCTTGCCCGAGGCCACCGCGATGACGTTCTTCACGCCCGGCAGCAGCGGCACGCCGCGCTGCACGGCGTGGGCGACGATCTTCGTCGAGACCGTGGCCTGGGCGCGTTCGACGCCCGGCACGCTGCGCGCCGCCGCCTCCAGAGCCGCCGCGAGCGCCGCGACCTGGCTCTTCGCCGGGTAGCCGAGCTCGGCGTCGAAGGCGACCTCGCCGCCGGCGATGCGCAGGTTGCGGATCTGTTTCGTCGAGACCAGGTCGAGGCCGGTGTTCGGGTCGACGACGGTCTTCAGCGCTTCGAGCAGCGCGGCTTCGGTGACGGTGGCCATGGCGGAGGGCAGGCGGGAGGCTGGGGGGACAAAGGCGCGGCAGTCTAGCGCCCGCGGCGCATCCGCGCGGCCGGCGCGGGCAAGCGGCGGGCCGGCGACGGGGGCCGGTCCTTAGAATTCCCGTTTTGCCTGCCCCCAGCGCGCGCCCACCGGCACGCCCGCTCCCGATGACCCGCAAGCTCTTCGTCACCACCGCGCTGCCCTACGCCAACGGCCCGTTCCACATCGGCCACGTGATGGAGTACATCCAGGCCGACATCTGGGTGCGCCTGCAGCGCATGCGCGGCGCCGAGGTGCGTTTCGTCTGCGCCGACGACGCCCACGGCGCGCCGATCATGATCGCCGCCGAGAAGGCCGGGAAGACGCCGCAGCAGTTCGTCGCCGACATCGCCGCCGGCCGCAAGCAGTACCTCGACGGTTTCCACATCCAGTTCGACAACTGGCACTCGACCGACGGCCCGGAGAACCACGAGCTGGCGCAGTCGATCTACCTCGCGCTGAAGGCCAACGAGCTGATCGAGGTGCGCACGATCGAGCAGTTCTTCGACCCCGACAAGGGCATGTTCCTGCCCGACCGCTTCATCAAGGGCGAGTGCCCGAAGTGCGGCGCCCAGGACCAGTACGGCGACAACTGCGAGGTCTGCGGCGCCGTCTACGCGCCCACCGACCTGAAGAAGCCGTATTCGGCGCTGTCGGGCGCGACGCCGGTGCTGCGCACGAGCGAACACTTCTTCTTCAAGCTGTCCGACCCGCGCTGCGTCGAGTACCTCGAGAGCTGGACCCAGGACGGCCGCCTGCAGCCCGAGGTCGCGAACAAGGTGCGCGAGTGGTTCGGCCGCGACGAGGCCGGCCAGGTCAGCCTGGGCGACTGGGACATCAGCCGCGACGCGCCCTACTTCGGCATCGAGATCCCCGGCGCGCCGGGCAAGTACTTCTACGTCTGGCTGGACGCGCCGGTGGGCTACCTGGCCTCGCTGAAGAACTGGTTCGTGAAGAACGTGCCGGGCGACGCCGGCGCGGCCTTCGACGCCTACCTCGCCCAGCCCGATCTGGAGCAGGTGCACTTCATCGGCAAGGACATCGTCACCTTCCACACGCTGTTCTGGCCGGCGATGCTGAAGTTCAGCGGCCGCAAGACGCCCGACCGCGTCTACGTGCACGGCCACCTGACGGTCAGCGGCGAGAAGATGAGCAAGAGCCGCGGCACCGGCATCAGCCCGCTGCGCTACCTCGAGCTCGGCCTGGACGCCGAGTGGCTGCGCTACTACATCGCCGCCAAGCTCAACGCGCGTGTCGAGGACCTGGACTTCAACCCCGAGGACTTCGTCGCGCGCGTCAACAGCGACCTGGTCGGCAAGTACGTCAACATCGCCAGCCGCGCCGCCGGTTTCCTCGCCAAACGTTTCGGCGGCCGGCTGTCGGCCGACGTCGGCGTCGAGGGCCGCGCGCTGCTCGACGGCCTGCGCGCCCACGCCGACGTCGTGCGCGAGCACTACGAGACGCGTGAATACGGCAAGGCGCTGCGCGAGGTGATGCTGCTGGCCGACCGCGTCAACGAGTACGTCGACCAGAACAAACCCTGGGAGCTGGCCAAGCAGGACGGCGCAGAGGCGCGGCTGCACGACGTCTGCACGGTCTGCATCGAGGCCTTCCGCCTGCTGACGCTGTACCTGAAGCCGGTGCTGCCGGCGACCGCGGCGCGTGTCGAGGCCTTCCTGGGCATCGAGCCGCTGGCCTGGGGCGACGCCGCGCGGGCGCTGGGCGGCCACACGATCGGCGCCTTCAGCCACCTGCTGCAGCGGGTCGACCCGAAGAAGCTCGACGCGCTGTTCGAGCCGCCGCCGGCCCCGGCCGCGCCGGTGCCGGGCGGCGAGCCGCTGGCCGCCGAGATCGGCATCGACGACTTCGTCAAGGTCGACCTGCGCATCGCACGCATCGTCGCCGCCGAGGCGGTCGAAGGCAGCAGCAAGCTGCTGCGGCTGACGCTGGACGTCGGCGAAGGCCGCACGCGCCAGGTCTTCAGCGGCATCGCCGCCGCCTACGCACCCGAGCAGCTCGCCGGCAAGCTGACGGTGGTCGTCGCCAACCTGGCGCCGCGCAAGATGAAGTTCGGCGTCAGCGAAGGCATGGTGCTGGCCGCCAGCCACGCCGACGAGAAAGCCCAGCCGGGCGTCTTCGTGCTCGAACCCTGGCCCGGCGCCCAGCCGGGCATGCGCATCCGCTGATCAGGCCAGCGGCAGGCGCACGCTGAAGCAGGCGCCGCGGTCGGGCTCGGACTCGAGCTCGATCGTGCCGCCGTGGGCCTCGACGATCTGGCGCGCCAGCGCCAGGCCCAGGCCGGTGCCGTCGTAGTGCCGGCGCAGGTTCAGGCGGCGGAAAGGCTGGAACAGCTTGTCGTGGTCGGCCGGCGCGATGCCGATGCCGTTGTCGACGATGCTGATCCAGGCCGAGCCCCCCAGGACCTGGGCGCTGACCCGCACCACCGGCGCCCGCTCGGGCGGCACGAACTTCAGCGCGTTGGACAGCAGGTTCTGGAACAGCAGCGACAGCAGCGCCGGGTTGCCGCGCACGGCGGGCAGCGGCGCGACATGCACGTCGGCGCCGCGCTCGCGAATGCTGGCCGCCAGCGCCAGCAGCACCTCGTCCAGAAGCGGCCCCAGGGCCACCGCCTGCGCCGCCGGCGGCTCGCCGCGCTGCATGCGCACGTACTGCAGAACGTCGTCGAGCAGGGTGCGCATGCGCCGCGTGGCCTGCAGCATCAGGCCGAGGTAACGCCGGCCGGGCTCGCTCAGGCGCTGGGCCTCGTCCTGCTCGATCAGGTGGCCGAACTGCACGACGGTGTTCAGCGGTTCTCGCAGGTCGTGCGAGGCGATGCGCACGAACTGCTCAAGGCCGTCGTTGGCAAGGCGCAGCTCGCGCGAGCGCGCTTCCAGGCGTTCGCGGGCGTCGTGCAGGTCGGCCTGCGCCGCGGCCAGCAGCTGCGGCGGCAGCAGCGCCGCGGCATAGGCCAGGTAGACATAGACCGTCTGCCAGGCCGCCATCCGCGGCGGCGGCACGAAGACGCCGGTGCCCAGCGCCAGCGCGACCGTCAGCGAGACCGCCAGCGTCAGCGCCAGCAGCGCGGTGTACGACAGCAGGAAGGCACCCAGCAGCAGCGGCAGCGTCAGGTAGATGAACGGGAACGGCAGCTGCGCCAGCGACAGCAGCGTCAGGCCGACGGCCAGCGGCAGCAGCACCACCAGACGCGCGTCGTCCCAGCCGGCCGTCAGCGCCGCCGTGCCGTCGCGGCAGGCGATGAAGGCCAGCGGCAGCACCGACATCGAGCCGATGACGCTGCCTTCGAACCAGGGCAGCCAGACGCCGCCCAGCGCGCCCAGCCCCTGTGGAGCGAGGATCAGGGTGCCCAGCGTGGCGCTGAGCAGCTGCGGGAGCAGCCCGCCGAGCACGAGCAGCGTCGCCAGCGCCGAGGCCGAACGCAGCCCGCGTTCGGGCAGCCGCACGTGCTTGAGCGCCCAGGCGCCGAGCCCCATCTCCAGCAGGTTGGGCGGCACGAAGCTGGCCGCCAGCAGCAGCGGGTCTCCCTGCAGCAGGTTGGCCGCCATCGTGGCGCCGGCGAGGGCGGCCAGCAGCAGGGGCCAGCGCCGCCAGGGCTGGTGGGCCAGCACGGCGACTCCGATCGCGTTGGCGAACCAGATCGAGGCGATGCTGCCGGGCTGGCGTGCGATGAGCATCGAGATCGTCGCCGCGACCAGGTAGGCGAGCGCGAGCCCGGCAGCGAGTCGCCATCCGGCCCCGGGCAAGGCCGCCGCCGCGCGCGACGCGCCGGTCACGGCGGCGGCCGCCCGCCGCGCGGCCGCGGCAGGGCCGGCTTCACGCGGGCGTGCCGGGCGTACAGCACGACGCCGGCCAGCACCGCGAACGCGACGAGCAGGACGCCCAGGCGCGTGGCCAGCGGCGCACGTGCGGCCAACCCGGCGGCATCCAGCGGTTCCAGCCAGCGCTGCAGCACGGCGGCACGCTCGGGCTCGGGCACCGCCGCGATGCCTGCGTCCAGGATGGCGCGCAGCTCGGGCCAGTCGGCGCGCACCGCGAAGCTCAGTTCGTAGTTGAAGCCGATCTCGCCCGCGCTCGCCAGGCCCGCGAGTGCCTCGCGGCGGATGACGAAGGCAGCGCTGGCGGCATCGACGACGGCGGCGTCGGCGCGGCGCGCGAGCACCGCGTCGAGCGCCTGCTGGTCGTCGGCGACGGCCAGCCAGCGCACCTGCGGATACGAGGCGCGGACCACCGCCTCGACGGCGTAGCCGGCGCCGACGGCGACCGGGCGGCCCTGAAGCGACTGCAGCGTCGGCGGTGCCCGGTCGGCCCGGGCGACGAGGATCGCCGGCACCTTCACGTAGGGGCGCGTGAACAGCAGGAACGCCGACCGCTCCGGGTTCGGGCGCAGAGAGGTCAGCAGGTCGGCGTCGCGCGCCCGTGCCAGATCGAGCTGCGCGGCCAGCGGCTGCGCCGGCAACCAGCGCAGGTCGATGCCGGTGCGGCGCTGGACGAGCTGCAGCATCTCCACCGACAGCCCGGCGACGCGGCCATCGGACGCGACGAAGACGAAGGGGCCGTAGTCGCGTTCCGGGGCCACGCGCAGCACGCCGCGTTCGCGCAGCCAGGCTTGCTGCGCCGCGGACGTGACCACCGGCGTGTCGGCCGGCTGCGCCGCGGCCAGCGGCAGCAGCAGCGCGGCCGCCAGGCCGGCGAGCCAGGCCCGCACGCTCACGCCGGCGCTTGCCGGCGCAGCCCGGCCGCCGCAGCCGGATCCAGCGGCTTGGTGACGTAGCCGGCCACGCTGGCGTAACGCATCGCGCGCTCGCGGTCCGCCGGATCCGCCGAGGAACTGAGCATCACGACCGCCGAACGGTCGCGCCGGACGTTCGGCAGCGACTCGTAGGCGTCGAGGAACTCGAACCCGTTCATGCCCGGCATGTTGATGTCCAGCAGGATCAGGTCCACGCGCGGCGCGTCCGAGCGCAGGTAGGCGAGCGCGGCGCTCGCCTCCTCGAAGGTCTGCACCTCGAACCCGCCACCGGCACGCTCGAGCACGATCCGCGTGAACAGCAGATCGGCCTCGCTGTCGTCGACCAGCATCACTCGACAGGCCACGCTTACCCCCTCTTCGCGGCGCCGGGTCGAGGTGCCCGGCGTTCTCGAGTCGGCGCGAAGTGCGGAAATTGCACCTCAACCGGGGCAAACCGGCAAGCCTGATGCCTGGGGGCGTGCAGGGTCGGTGGCATGATGTGGGTCATGCACCCTGCCGATGCCACGCCTGCCGACTCCCCGGTCGCGTGGCCGTCGCGCCGCCGGCGCTTCATCGCCCGCATGCACCACAGCGGCCCTCCGGAACCGGGATTCCTTCCCGTTCACCGTTCCCTGGAGTCCGCATGTCCCCTTCCCGACTACACCGCTTCCGCCCGCGCCTGCTCGACGCGCTGACGGACTACGACCGCCGCCGCTTCGGCGCCGACCTGGGCGCCGGCATCACCGTCGGCATCGTCGCGCTGCCGCTGGCGATGGCCTTCGCGATCGCCTCGGGCGTCAAGCCCGAACAAGGCCTGTTCACGGCGATCATCGCCGGCTTCCTGATCGCCGCGCTCGGCGGCTCGCAGGTGCAGATCGGCGGCCCGGCGGGCGCCTTCATCGTCATCGTCTACGGCATCGTCGAGCGCTACGGCCTGGCCAACCTGCTGATCGCGACCTCGCTGGCCGGGGTGCTGATGTTCGTGATGGGGCTGTTCAAGCTCGGCGCGCTGGTGCGTTACGTGCCGGTGCCGATCGTCATCGGCTTCACCAACGGCATCGCGGTGCTGATCGGGCTGTCGCAGGTGAAGGACTTCCTCGGCCTGGAGACGCCCAAGCTGCCGGCCGACTTCTTCTCGCAGATCGCGGTGCTGGCGCGCCACGCGCATACGCTGAACCCGGCGGCGCTGGCGCTGGCCGCGGCGAGCCTGGCGATCGTCGTGCTCTGGCCCAAGTCCTACAAGATGCCGACGGCGCCGAGCGGGCTGCTGGCGCGGCTGCGCCGGCTGTCGGCGCACCTGCCGGGCACGATCGTCGCGCTCGTCGTCGCCACCGTCGCCACGGTGCTGCTGGATCTGCCGGTGGAGACCATCGGCAGCCGCTTCGGCGGCATCCCGCAGTCGCTCCCGTCCTTCGAACTGCCCGAGTTCAGCTGGGCCACGGCCAAGCAGCTGCTGATCCCGACGGTGACCATCGCGATGCTCGGCGCGATCGAGTCGCTGCTGTGCGCGCGCGTGGCCGACAACATGGCGCCGATCCCGCGCCACGACCCGAACCAGGAGCTGATGGCCCAGGGCGTGGCGAACTTCGTCACGCCGCTGTTCGGCGGCATCCCGGCCACCGGCACGATCGCACGCACCGTGACCAACGTGCGCGCCGGCGGCCAGACGCCGGTGGCCGGCATCGTGCACGCACTGACGGTGCTGGCCGTGGTGCTGCTGGCCGCGCCGCTGGCGCTGCACGTGCCGCTGGCGGCGCTGGCCGGCATCCTGGCCTTCGTCGCCTGGAACATGGGCGAGTGGCGCGAATTCGTGCGCCTGCGCCAGTTCAGCGTCCAGTACCGGACGATCCTCGTCGGCACCTTCGCGCTGACGGTGATCTTCGACCTGACGGTGGCCGTGGAGTTCGGGCTCATCCTGGCCTGCGTGTTCTTCATCTACCGCATGAGCACGCTGTTCCGCGCCGAGCCGGTGGCCGGGGCCGACGCCCCCGAGGGCGTGCAGGTCGTCGAGGTCTTCGGCTCGCTGTTCTTCGGCGCCGTGGGCAAGCTCGAGGCCCTGGCCGCGCAGCCCCCCGGCACGCGCGCGCTGGTGCTGGAGATGCACCGGCTGATCTCGATGGACACCTCGGGGCTGGACGCGCTGTCGCAGCTGCGCCGCGAGCTCGAGCGCCGCGGCGTGCGCCTGGTGCTGGCCGCCGTCAACGAACAGCCGTGCTCGCTGATGCGCCGCGCCGGCTTCGAGGACGAACTGGGCTGCGCCAACATCACCACCACGCTGGCCGAGGCTTACGCGGCGGCGCTGGCGCCCGAGCCGCCGGTCTCGCCAGCCGGCTGATCAGTCGTCGCCCGGGGCGCCGCGTTCGTCGTCGCGGCGGTCCATCACGATGGCGTAGATCCAGACGATCACCAGATAGGCGATCGGCGCGCCCTGCGCCGCGACCCAGAAGCCGAAGGGCGCGCCGAGGAAGTCGAAGTCCAGCTCGCGGGCGAAAAACGCGACGACGAAGCTGACGACGAACCACGCCAGCAGCAGCCAGCCGGTCAGGCGCCGGTTGCGGCGCCAGTCGCGGCGCTGGCGCTCCGCGCGGCGCGAGCGCGGCGTGCTGCTCATCGCCAGAAGCGCCGGACCTCGTCCAGCGGCGCCAGCGCCGCGGCGGCCCCGGCGAGCACCGCGTCCTCGCGGCCGACGAGCCAGCCCAGCGCGAAAGCGACCGCGGCGTCGGCCGGGTCGGCCGCGGCGCGTGCGGCCAGCGCCGCGCGCGCGACCGCGTGGTCGTTGGCCTGGCCCAGCGCCTCGAGCGCCGCGCGCAAGGCCTTCAGCGCGGCGCGCGCACGGCGCGGCCGCAGCGTCGGCAGCAGGAACTCGGTCGCGTAGCGCAGCCGCTTGAGCCGCTTGCGCAGCCGGTGGCGCTGCTCGGCGTCGAGCCGGGCGAAACGGCGCGCCTCGCGGCGCACGCGCCGCCAGTCGGCCGCCAGCTGCGCCGCACCGGCGCGCCCCAGCGCCGGGCCGGGCGTGTGCAGGGCCACGAGCGCCAGCGCCATCGTGCGCAGCATGGTCCGCGTGAAGTCCGGTGCCGCGACGACGTCGGCGGGCGCCGGCGCGCCGTCGTCCCGCGGCCAGGCCAGCGGCGGCGCGCCGGCGGCGGCCAGCGGCGCCAGCAGGGCGGCAGCAACCTCGGCGTCGCGGCTCGCACCGAGGGCGGCGAAAGGCGCGGCCAGCGCCTCGTCGAGCGCGCTCGCCGAGGCCTCGTCGGGCGACCAGGCGGCAAAGACCTTCAGCACGCTGCGCAGCCGGCGCAGGCCGACACGCAGCTGGTGCAGCGTGTCGGCCTCGCCGCTGCCCGAGGCGATCTCGGCGGCATTCGGAAGCACCTGCCGCAGCGCCGCGTGCAGCATCAAGCCGAAGGCCTGGGTGCTGAGCGTGCCGGGCGCGAACTCGGGGGCTTCGGCACGGACCGCGGGCACACGCTCCAGGCCCAGGGCCAGGCGGTGGCCCCGTTCGGCCTTGGTGCGCACGTCCAGCCAGAGGCCATGGCGCGCCACCCATCGTTCGGCCAGCGCCAGCAGCCCGGCCGGCGGGCCGCTGAGCAGCTCGAACTCGATCTCGCAGACCGACGCGACGTTGGCGCCGGCGACGATGCGGCCCTCGTCGAGCGCGATCTCGACCAGCGCGCCCTGCGAACGCACGCGGCGCGCCAGACGCACGACCTCGGTGCGGTAGCGCTCCACCAGCGGCGCGCCGTCGGCCAGCAGCCGCGCCAGCGCGTCGCCGGCGGGCGTGCCGGCGTGGCGCGCCGGGTCCAGCACCGGGGCGGCGTCGGTATCGGGCAGCTCGACCTCGTGCTCCAGACGGTCCATCAGGCCGTCACCGCGGCCCTTGAGCGTCTGCACCCAGCGCGTGCCCTCGCGGCGCAGGCGCAGCGCGAAGCCGGCGCGCGCCAGGCGGTCGTCGGCGGTGTCGACGTAGGCCGCGGCCAGCGGCAGCGCGCGCACGGTCTTCGTCGCCACGGCGCGATGCAGCCGGTCGCGCGCGGCGGCCGGAACCTGGAACTTCAGCTCGATCTCCCTCATGCCTGTCCTCGGACGTGGCGGGCGCGGATGCGGCCCGGCCGGTAAACTCCATGCTCGACGAATTGTCGCTTCCGCGCCGCTTATGCCCCCGTTCTTCCGCAAGCCCTACACGTCCGACGTCACCGACTTCATCGCCAAGCTGAAGGAACAGCGTCCGTCGCTCGAAGACGAACAGCGCGCCGGGCGCGCGCTGCTGTGGGACAAGGCGATCGACCGCGAGGCCCTGCAGGCCTGGCGCCAGGCGAGCGTGCCCCAGCAGCCCTACGTCTACCAGCCCAAGGGACGCTGAAGCGCCCTTGGACACGCCCGCCCTGCCCGAGGCGCTGCCGTCCGCGCAAGCGGCAGCCGAACCCGCCGCGCAGGACGTCGTGGACCAGGTCGCCGTCGCGCGCCTTTACGGCGAACCGCTGTTCCGGCTGCCGCAGGACCTGTACATCCCGCCGGACGCGCTGGAGGTCTTCCTCGAGGCCTTCGAAGGCCCGCTGGACCTGCTGCTCTACCTGATCCGCAAGCAGAACTTCAACATCCTCGACATCCCGCTGGCCGACGTCACGCGCCAGTACCTGGACTACGTCGAGCAGCTGCGGCGGCGCAACCTCGAGCTCGCCAGCGAGTACCTGCTGATGGCGGCGATGCTCATCGAGATCAAGTCGCGCATGCTGCTGCCGCCCAAGCGAAGCGCCGACGGCAGCGAACCCGAGGACCCGCGCGCCGAGCTCGTGCGCCGGCTCATCGAGTACGAGCAGATCAAGCTCGCCGCCGCGCGCCTGGACGCGCTGCCGGTGATGGGCCGCGACTTCCTGCGCGCCCAGGTCTACGTCGAGCAGGCGCTGGCACCCCGTTTCCCCGACGTCGACCCCGACGACCTGCGCGCCGCCTGGGCCGACATCCTCAAGCGCGCCAGGCTCAACCAGCACCACACGATCTCGCGCGAGCAGCTGTCGGTGCGCGAGTTCATGACCGTCGTGCTGCGCCGGCTGCAGGGGCGTCGGTTCGTCGAGTTCCACGAGCTGTTCGACGTGACACGGGGTTCGCCGGTGCTCGTCGTGACCTTCATCGCGATGCTGGAACTGGCACGCGAGCACCTGGTCGAGGTGACCCAGGCCGAAGCCTTCGCGCCGATCTACGTGCGCCTGGCCTACCAGCCGGCCTGAACGCCTTTCAGGCCGCGGGCAGCGTCAGCGAGAACACGCTGCCACGCCCCGGGCGCGAGCGCACGCCCAGATCGGCGGCCATCAGCACGCCGAGCCGGCGCACGATCGCCAGGCCCAGCCCGAGGCCGCGCCGCCGCGGGGGCGAGAGGTCGCGCACCTGGAAGAACTCGTCGAACACACGCGGCAGGTTGCCGGCCTCGATGCCGACGCCGGTGTCCCAGACCTGCAGCAGCAGCCGGCCCCCGCGCTGCCGGCAGGCGACGAGCACGCCGCCGCGATCGGTGTAGCGGATCGCGTTGCTCAGCAGGTTGCGCAGCACGCGCTCGACGAGCACCGGGTCGGCGTGCGCCACCAGGGCGTCGCCGCGGAAACGGAGCACCAGCCGCTTCTCGGCGGCCAGCGGCTCGAAGTGCAGTCGCAGCCGGGCGAACAGCGGCTGCATCGGCAGCGGCACCGGGCGCGGCTCGACGCCGCCGGAATCGATGCGGGTGATGTCCAGCAGCTCGCCGAACAGCCCGTCCAGCGCCTCGACCGAGGCGTTGATGCCTTCCACCAGCGCCGCGACCTCGGGTTCGTGCGGGCGTTGCTGCAGCGCCTGGGTGTACAGCGACATCGCGTGCAGCGGCTGGCGCAGGTCGTGGCTGGCGGCGGCGAGGAACCGGGTCTTGGCCAGCGATGCGGCCTCGGCGGCACGGCGCGCCGCCTCGGCCTCGGCCTTCTCGACACGCAGCTGCTCGGCGAGTTCCGCGGTGCGGTTCTTCAGGCGGATGGCCTGGCGCAGCGCGCCCCCGTGCGCACGTGCCATCACCGCGGTCACGACGAACAGGCTGGCGACGACGGCGGCGAGCTGCAGGTGGCCGTCGCGACCGCTGTCGCCGGCGATGCGCAGCACCGTGACGCCGAGCACGAGCCCGTTGTAGGCCAGGCACAGCCGGTGCTGCGACGCGAGCAGCTGCACCGACGCCAGGCAGAAGCTGTAGAGCACGAGCAGCAGCACCGTCGCGTGCGAAGGCGTGCCCAGCCCCCAGAACAGCCAGGCGGCGCCCGCCCACAGCGACCCGTGCGCCAGCACCAGCAGGCCCCAGCTGCGTCGCCAGGCGAGCAGGCGCTGGTCGTCGACCGCGCCGCGCCGGCTCCAGCGCAGGCAGTGCAGCAGCCGGAGCACCCAGACGACCGAGAACGCCGCGGCCCAGGCCAGCAGCAGGCCACGGCCGGCCAGGCCGCCGAAGGCCATCAGCACGATGCCGAGCCCGAAGATGTCGCCGACGAGCATCGCCGGCGCCTGCTGGTACAGCAGGCGCAGCTGGTCGGCGGGCGAGGCCTGGACCGTCGACGGACGCGGCTTGGCCGGCCGGGGGCCCAGCGTGGCGGCCGCCATCACGGCCGCGGCGGCGTCTTCGGCACCCAGCCGTTCTGCCGCTGCATCATCTGGCTGACCGCGAGCACCGCCTGCGTGCGCGTGCTGACGCCGAGCGCGCGCAGCACCGCGGCGACGTGGTCCTTGACGGTCTCCACCGAGAGGTTCAGCTCGCGCGCGATGAGCTTGTTGGGCAGGCCCTTGAGCAGCAGGCCCAGCACCTCGCCCTGGCGCGGCGTGAGGCCCACGCGCGCCATCGACGGCGCCTCCTGGTGCGGCTCGGGGCGGGCGCGCTCGCCCAGCGGCGCGTCGGGCACCAGACGCAGCGCGCTGGGCACGGTCTCGCCGGGATCGGCCGGAGGGCGCGCCTCCAGCCCGAGCATGTTGGGCGGCACGTACAGCCCGCCCGACATCACCATGCGCAGCGCCTCGCACAGCCCCTTGTTCGACGCCCGCTTGGGCACGAAGCCCATCGCACCGAGGTCGATCGCGCGGATGACGTCGCTGGCGCGGTCGGAAGCCGAGACGACGACCACCGGCAGCTCCGGATAGGCGGCGCGGAACTCGGCCAGCACCTCGAAGCCGTCGGCGTCGCCGAGCGCCAGGTCGAGCAGCACGAGGTCATGGCCGGCATCCTGGCGCAGCGCCTCGCGCGCCGACTCCGCACTGGCCACGCCGAGCACGGTGACGTCGTCGCCGAGGCCGCGGATGACCGCCTGCAGAGCCGAGAGGATGAGCGGATGGTCGTCGACCAGCAGGACTTTCATGGTCCCTCCCCACGCCGTCGCGGATGCGACCGGGGCATTCTGGGCTCGCGTCGCGCGCGCCGGTTCACCCCCTGTTTGGGGAACGTCGTCCGACGAAACGACGCCGCGTCAGCGCGTGACCCACTCCAGCAGCGGCGCCCATTGCGCCAGGTCGCGTTCGACACGGCCGGGCGCCACGTCCCACAGCGTCAGCCCGCGCGCGGCGAGCTGCACGTAGTTCTGCGTGTCGCGCAGCGAGGCCAGCACCGGCACCGGCAGCGTGCGCAGGTACTGCTGCAGCTGCTCGTGGGCCAGCGTGTGCTCGCGCACGCGCATCGCCACCAGTCCGACCGCCAGGCCGGCGCCGCGCTTGTGCTGGCGCAGCGCCTGCACGAAGGCGTGCGTGGCCTGGATGTCGAACAGGCTCGCCTGCAGCGGGATCAGCATGCGGTCGGCGATCTTCAGCACCGCGTCCAGGCGCTTGCCGTGCAGTCCCGCGGGCGTGTCGAGCACGACGTGCGTGGTGCCCTTGGGCGGGCGCACGATGTCGCCGGGCTCGAGGTCCCAGCCGCGGATCGCCGGCAGCGAGGCCGGGCGCAGTGCCAGCCACTGGCGCGAGGACTGCTGCCGGTCGGCGTCGCCCAGCATCACCGCGGCGCCGTGCGCGGCCAGGCAGCCGGCGACGTTGGTCGCCAGCGTGCTCTTGCCGACGCCGCCCTTGGGGTTGGCGATGACGATGACCGGCATCCGGAGTCCTCCTTCGCTCGCTTCAGACGCGGGCGATGGTAGCGGCCCCGGCGCCGGGCTCGCCAGTCAACGCAGTCCGTCCCAGAGCAGCTTGATGCCGGTGAGCAGCATGCCCAGCTCGAACAGGCGGTAGAACGCCACCGGCGAGACGCGCTCGGCCAGCCTCAACCCCAGCCAGACCCCCAGCGGCGCGAAAGGCACCAGCACCGCCGAGGTCACGAGGTTGCGCATGTCGATCAGCCCGAGCCAGGCGTAGGGCACCCACTTGGCCATGTTGACGACCGCGAACACCACCGCCAGCGTGGCCGTGAAGACGATCGGCTTCAGCTTCAGCGGCAGCACGTAGAAGCCCATCGGCGGCCCGCCCGCGTGGGCGACGAAGCTGGTGAAGCCCGAGACCACGCCGTAGACGAACCCCACCCAGCGCGGCGGCGGCGGCGCGTCGGCCTTGGCCGGGAAGAACTTGCGCATCGCCAGGAAGGCCAGCGTCAGCGCGCCGACGACGCCGGACACCGCCGCCGCCGACAGCCAGCCGAAGAGCAGCGTGCCGACGACGATGCCCACCAGGCTGGCCGGCACCAGCAGCCGCACCAGCGTGCGGTCGCACTGGCGCACCAGCGCCGCCAGGCCGAGCACGTCCATCACGACGAGCAGCGGCAGCATGATCGCCGCGGCCTGCGGCACCGGCACCGCCAGCGCCATCAGCGGCACGCCCAGGGCGCCGAAACCGGCGCCGAACCCGCTCTTGGAGATGCCGACGAGCAGCACCGCCGGGATCGCCACGGCGTAGAACCGGGGGTCGGCGATCACCGCGCCCCCGGCCAGCGAGGCGAACATCAGACCAGGCGGCAGGCCTCGTCGAAGGCGAGCCGCGGCAGCCGCGGGTGGACCTTCGTCGGGTCACCGTGGCCCAGCGTGCAGATGAAGTTGGTGCGTACCGCCGTGCCGGCCCAGTACTCGGCGTCGGCGCGGGCGACGTCGAAGCCGCTCATCGGCCCGCAGTCCAGGCCCAGCGCACGCGCCGCGAGGATCAGGTAGGCGCCCTGCAGCGAGGAGTTGCGCAGCGCGGTCTCGGCGATCAGCCAGTCGTTGCCGGCGAACCAGGCGCGTGCGTCGGCGTGCGGGAACAGCTGCGGCAGCTTGTCGTGGAAGGCCAGGTCCATGCCGATGATGGCCGTCACCGGCGCCTGCAGCACCTTCTGGCGGTTGCCGGGGCTGACGATCTCGGCCAGGCGCTCACGCGCCTCGGGCGTGCGCACGAAGACGAAACGCGCGGGGCAGCCGTTGGCGGCGGTCGGGCCCCACTTCAGCAGGTCGTAGAGCTGTTCGAGCGTGGCGTCGGCCACGGGCTCCGGGCGGTAGCCGTTCTGGGTACGCGCCTCGGTGAAGAGTTGTTCTGTGGTGGTGTTCATCGACGTATCGGAAGCCGGGACATGGACGCCCGGCGACAATGCGACGATGTTCCAACCGAACCAGGCCGACGTCAGGCGCTTCTTCTGCGGCGCTTATGCGAAATACCGCGAAGGCGCTCCGGTCGATCCGATGGAGGCGATCGCGACACGCTGGATCGCCGAGCACCCCGAGTATCACGCCGAACTCGCCGACGTGGCGGCTGCCCTGGCGGCCGACTACGCCATCGCCGCCGGGCGCACCAACCCCTTCCTGCACCTGGCGATGCACCTGTCGATCGAGGAGCAGTGCAGCATCGACCAGCCGACCGGCATCCGCCAGGCTGTCTCACTGCTGGCTGCGCGGCGCAACTCGCTGCACGCCGCGCATCACGAGGTGATGGACTGCCTGGGCGAGATGCTCTGGACCTCGCAGCGAAGCGGCCTGCCGCCCGACGGCCAGGCCTACCTCGAGGCCGTGCGCCGCCGCGCGACCACCTGAGGCGGCCGCGCGGGCCCCAGCGCCTCGATCAGCACCCTCGGCCCACCAAGCGGCCGCCGTGGACCGGCTTTGTCGGGCCACTGGCGGCGCCCCCTCGAGGGGGCTGAGGCGGGACACGAACGGTTCAGTGAACCGTGCGTGCCAGCCGAAGAGCCGGGCCACTGGCCCGGCGCGGCCGGCAAGGTGCGCCGAAGGCGCTTCGGGGGTGGGTCACTTGACCGTCACCCAGGAGTACTCGAACCAGTTGTCGGCGCGATGCACGACCTCGACGTTGCTGCGCGCGGCCCAGGGGATCACCTGGCGGTGCAGCGGGATCAGGTGCGCCTGCTGCGTGTACTCGCGCAGCGCGCCCTTGACCAGGTCCTCGCGCTTCTTCGGGTCGGCTTCCGAGCTGGAGGCCTTGGCGAGTTCCTCGAACCTGTCGTTCTTCACCCGGCCGTAGTTGAAGGCGCCGACGCCCTTCTCGCCGGGCGAGCGCAGCACCGGCGTGATCGTGACCTCGGCGTCGGTGATCGCCCCGCCCCAACCGAGCATGTACAGGCTGGTGTCGAACTTCTCCAGCTTGGGGAAGTAGACCGCACGCGGCATCGCGTTGACCCGCAGCTTGACGCCGATCTTGGCCCACATCTGCGCCAGCGCCAGGCAGATCTCCTCGTCGTTGACGTAGCGGTTGTTCGGGCAGTCCAGCGTGACCTCGAAGCCCTGCGGGTAGCCGGCCTCGGCCAGCAGCGCGCGTGCGCGGGCCAGGTCGAAGGGCAGCCGGGTCTCGATCGCCGGGTCGTCGTAGGCGCCCAGCGGCGACGGCGTGATGCCGCCGGTGGGCACGCTCTGGCCGTTCATCAGCTTGGTCTTCATCGTCTCGATGTCGACTGCGTGGTAGAGCGCCCGGCGCACACGAACGTCCTTGAACGGGTTCCTGCCCTTGACGCTGCCGTAAAGCAGCTCGTCGCGCGACTGGTCCATGCCGATGAACAGCACCCGGTTCTCCGGACCGTCGACGATCTTCACGCCCGCGGTCGAGCGCAGCCGCGGCACGTCGCGCGGCGCCGGGTCGAGCACGAAGTCGATCTCGCCGGAGACCAGCGCCGCCAGCCGTGTCGCGTCGTTGGCGATCGGCGTGTAGACCACCTGCTGCACGTTGCCCTCGAAGCGCCCCCACCACGCCGGGTTGCGCTTGTAGACCGTCTTGATGCCCGGCGCCCGGCTCGCGACCATGAACGGGCCCGTGCCGTTGGCGTTGAAGGAGGCGTAGCTCTCCTCCTTGTTCTTGAAGTCCAGCGGCCGGGTGACCTTGTTCTTCTCGGACCACGACTTGCTCATGATCCACAGCGGCGCGGCGATGTGCTGCAGGAAGATCGGGTTGACCTGCTGCAGCCGGAACTCGACCGTCAGCGGGTCGATCGCCACCGGCGTGCCCACCGCGTTGGCGTAGACGCTGATCTGCGAGGTCAGCTCCCGGGCGCGGTTCATCGAGAACACGACGTCCTCGGCGCTGAACGGCGAGCCGTCGTGAAACTTCACGTTCGGCCGCAGCTTGAAGCGCCAGGTCAGCGGGCCGGTCTGCTTCCACTCGGTGGCCAGCGCCGGCACCAGGCCGAGCTGGCGGTCGCGCCCGACCAGGCCTTCGTAGACCTGGCCGTTCATCGAGTTGGTCAGCATCTCGTTCTGCGAGTGCGGGTCCAGGGTCTGCAGGTCGCCCTGGCTGGCCCAGCGCAGCGTCTGGGCGCCGGCGCTGCCGGCGGCCAGGCCGGCGGCGAGCAGCGCACACGTGATCCACGATCTCATCGTCTCTCCCGGAATGGGTGGCAAAGCGGTCGCAGGGGGCGCGCGCCGTGCGCGCCCGAGGGGCTCAGGCGGCCTCGAAACCTTCTTCGGCCAGCGCGGCGGTGAAGGTCTCGGCAGGCTGGGCGGAGTCGATGCGCACGGCGTGCGTCGGCAGGTCGATGCTCACGCGGGCCGCGGCATCGACGCGCTGCACCGTCTCGGTGACGGTCTTCACGCAGTGGCCGCAAGTCATCGTCGGCAGGGTCAGTTCGATCATGGGGCGATCCTCGTGGAGGTGGTGTCGCCCCGAAGGGTAACGCGAGCGGCAGCGCGGGGCGCACCGTGACCGCCGGCGCGCGGGGTCAACGGCGGGCGCGCGTCACCTCGGGTGGCAGCCACAGCTCGTCGAGCGGGCGCCCGGCCCAGTTCTGCGCCGGCTCGCGGCCGACGATGCGGTCGTTGGCCGCCTGGTTCAGGTCCAGCCGCTGCGGCGGGATCGGCATCGACGAGCGGGTCGAATAGAACAGGTTCACCACCGGCGCGGCCGGTCTGCCCGGGTTCTGCTCGACGACGATGCCGATGCGGCCCGACTCCATGCGCACCAGCGAACCGGTCGGATAGATGCCGACACTGCGCACGAAGGCGGCGAGGATGGTGTCGTCGAAGTGCCCCTTCCACGAGGCCATGCGCGCGATCGACTCGGCCGGATCCCAGCCCGACTTGTACGGGCGGTTGGAGGTCACGGCGTCGTAGACGTCGCAGACCGCGCCCATGCGCGCGAGCCGGGTGAGCGCCTCGCCCGAGCACCTGTGCGGGTAGCCGGTGCCGTCCACGCGTTCGTGGTGGTGCAGGCAGACCTCGAGCGCGTCCTCGCCGGCGCCACGCGCCTCCTGCAGCAGGCCGTGGCCGCGCTCGGGGTGCGAGCGCATGACGTCGAACTCCTGGTCGGTGAGCTTGCCGGGTTTGTTCAGCACCTCGGAAGGCATCAGCGCCTTGCCGATGTCGTGCAGCAGGCCGGCCAGGCCCAGGCGGCGGCACTCGGCGTCGGTGGCACCGAGCTGGCGCCCGAGCGCCACCATCAGCGCGCACACCGCCACCGAGTGCATGTAGGTGTAGTCGTCGTGGGTCTTCAGCCGTGCCAGGCTGACCAGCGCGCCCGGGTTGCGGAACACCGATTCGGTGACCTGCTCGACCAGCGGCATGCAGGCCTCGCCGTCGATCGCGCGGCCCAGGCGGGCGTCGCTGAACATCGAGACCACGGCCTCGCGACCGCGTTTGCAGACCGTGGCAGCCGCCTGCAGTTCCTCGGCCATCGTGGTGGAGGCGGGCCGCGGCGGCGCCGCGGCGGGCGCCAGGGCCGGCGCGGGGGGCGCGGCCGGGGTCGGGGCCACCCGCGGGCGCACGCCGGCATCGTGCGCCTCGACGTCCAGGCCCAGCGAGATGTCGATCCAGCACTCGCGCACGCCGCTGCCCTGCACCTGGGCCAGCATCTTCGGGTCTTCGATGACGAAGCGGGTGCGCCAGAAGGGGTGGTCCATCCACGAGCCCTCGAAGGCGTGGAGGTGCATTCCCAGGCGGAGCTCGGTGACCGGAATCTTCTTCAGCATGGACGCGGGGAGCGGACGTGCGGACGGCCGCCGCGGAGGGCCGGCATCGGACGCCCGCATGATGCGTCAGAACTCACCCTGCATCACCCGGATCAGGGCCGGGAGCGCCGCGCAAATCAACGGAAGCGCGATTCGGGCACGGTCCGCACGTCGCCAGGCAGCGACGCCACGTAGCCGGCGATGGCGCGCAGTTCGGCGGCGGAGAAGGGCTGGACCTGCGCGCTCATGATCGGATTGCTGCGCCCGATCTGACGATGGTTCGTGCTGCCGTAGGCGCGCAGCGCCGCGAGCAGGTAGTCACCATGCTGGCCGGCGATCTTCGGATAGGCGGGTGCGATCGGGCGGTTGAAGTCGGCGCCGTGGCAGGAGGCGCAGGCGCCGCGCTCGAGCAGCGGCGCCACCGCCGCCGGCGCCGCCGCAGCGGTGGCCGCTGCCGGCGCGGCCGGTGCCGAGCCGGCATAGAAGGCCGCGAGGTCGGCGATGTCCCGGTCCGACAGCGAAGCCGCCGCCGCCCGCATCGTCGGGTGCTTGCGCTCGCCCTTGCGGTAGGCCACGAGCGCGGCGACGAGGTAGTCGGCATTCTGGCCACCGATCTTGGGCACCTTGTGCACCAGCGGGAAGCTGGCCTGATAGCCCGGGATGTTGTGGCAGCCCATGCACATCGCGGCCTTGGACCGGCCGGCCGACGCGTCCTGCGCCCGCACCGCAGACGCCATGCCGGCGAGCACCAGCAGCACGATCGCAGCCTTGATCATGATCAAGCCTCTTGATGCGATGGCGCAGTATAGGCGCCGCGTATACTGGCCCGCCCCCCTCCAATTCCCTCGCGGACACGATGAAATTCAAGGGTTCGGACCAGTACGTCGCGACGCAGGACCTGATGCTCGCCGTCAACGCCGCCGTGACGCTGCAGCGGCCGCTGCTGGTCAAGGGCGAACCCGGCACCGGCAAGACGATGCTGGCCGAGGAAGTGGCCCGCGCGCTGGGCCTGCCGCTGCTGCAGTGGCACGTGAAGAGCACGACCAAGGCGCAGCAGGGCCTGTACGAGTACGACGCCGTCAGCCGGCTGCGCGACAGCCAGCTCGCCGGCGAGGAGGAGTCGGCGCGTGTGCGCGACATCCGCAACTACATCGTCAAGGGCGTGCTCTGGCAGGCCTTCACGTCGCAGACGCCGGTGGCGCTGCTGATCGACGAGATCGACAAGGCCGACATCGAGTTCCCGAACGACCTGCTGCGCGAACTCGACCGCATGGAGTTCCACGTCTACGAGACGCGCGAGATGGTGCGTGCAAAGCACCGGCCGCTGGTCTTCATCACCTCGAACAACGAGAAGGAGCTGCCCGACGCCTTCCTGCGCCGCTGCTTCTTCCACTACATCAGGTTCCCGGACGCCGAGACGATGAAACGCATCGTCGAGGTGCACTTCCCGGACCTCAAGCGCGAGCTGCTGGCCGCGGCGATGAAGACCTTCTACGACGTGCGCAACCTGCCCGGGCTGAAGAAGAAGCCCTCGACCAGCGAGCTGCTGGACTGGCTGAAGCTGCTCGTCGCCGAGGACATCCCGCCCGAGGCGCTGCACAGCCGCGACGAGCAGGTCGCGGTGCCGCCGCTCGTCGGCGCGCTGCTGAAGAACGAACAGGACGTGTCGCTGTTCGAGAAGCTGGTGTTCATGCAGCGCCACAACCGCTGAGCCCGACGCCCGGATGAGCTGGCCCGAACCCGTCACGCTGCGCGGCCGGCTCGCCGCGCTCGTCCCGCTGCAGCCCGAACACGCCCCGGCCCTGGCCGACGCCGCCCGCGACGGCGAGCTCTGGAAGCTCTGGTACACCGCCGTGCCCGCGCCCGAGCGCATGGGCGCCGAGATCGGGCGCCGCCTGGGGCTGCAGGCCGCCGGCAGAATGCTGCCCTTCGCCGTCTTCGACGCCACCGGCCGCGCCGTCGGCATGACGAGCTACATGAACATCGACGCCTTGAACCGCCGCGTCGAGATCGGCAGCACCTGGACCGCGCGCTCGGCGCAGCGCACCGGGCTCAACACCGAGTGCAAGAAGATGCTGCTCACGCACGCCTTCGAGCGCCTGGACTGCATCGCCGTCGAGTTCCGCACCCACCGCCTGAACACGCAGAGCCGGCGCGCGATCGAGCGCCTGGGCGCCCAGCTCGACGGCATCCTGCGCGCCCACCAGCGGAGCGCCGACGGTTCGCTGCGCGACACCGCGGTCTACAGCATCACGGCGGCCGAATGGCCGACGATCCGCACCCACCTCGAATGGCTGCTCGCCAAACCCCGATGAAGACCAAGCCGATCACTGTCGACGATCTCTGGAAGCTCGAGCGCATCGGCGCGCCCAGCCTCTCGCCCGACGGCGCGCAGGCCGTCGCCGCGGTCACGCGCTACTCGATGGAGGACAACAAGTCCGCCAGCTCGCTGTGGCTGTTCTCGACGCTGGGCGGCGCCGCGCGGGCGCTGACCGCCTGCGGCGACAAGGACGGCCAGCCGCAATGGAGCCCCAAGGGCGAGCTCGTCGCCTTCGTCGCCAAGCGCGAGCAGCAGGGCGAGAAGGACGAGACGGCGCAGCTCTACGTCATCGCGCCCGACGGCGGCGAGGCGCGCCGCGCGGCGACGGTGGCCACCGGCGTCGAGGCCTTCCGCTGGTGCCCCGACGGCCGCCGGCTGCTCTTCGTCTCCTGGGTCTGGCCCGACGCCAAGGGCACGAAGGAGCAGGCCAAACGCGCCAAGGCCTTCAAGGAACGCAAGGAGACCGGCTACGCCACCCGCGAGGCCCAGTACCGCTACTGGGACCACCAGCTGCCGCAGGACCGCGAGCCGCACCTGCACCTGCTGGAGCTGGGCCGGGACGGCGCTGCCGCCAAGGTTCGCGACCTGTTCGAGGGCTCGCCCTACGCGCTGCGCCGCCACGACCCCGACGCCGACTGCTTCGACGTCTCGCCGGACGGCAAACGCGTCGTCTTCACCTTCGACCCGGCGCCCGAGAAACGCATCGACAACCGCCTCGCGCTGGCCGAGCTCGAACTGAAGACCGGCCGCTTCAGCGTGCTCGTGCAGGACGCCGACTGGGACCTCTCGGCCCCGCGCTACAGCCCCGAGGGCGAGCGCATCGCCTTCATCGCCAGCCACCAGGGCCGCAAGCACACGATGCCCGGCCAGGTCGCCGTCTGGTACCGCGACGAGGCGCGCTGGGAGCTGCTGTCCGAGGCCTGGGACCACGACGTGCAGGCGCCGCTGGCCTGGGAGGACGACGGCCAGGCGCTGCTGCTGCGCGCCGAGCAGCGTGGCCGCCAGCATCTGTGGCGTTTCGACCTGCCCGACCGCCGCGCCGAGATCGTCGTCGAAGGCGGCACCGTGCAGGCCTTCGACAAGGCCGCCGGCACGCTGCTGACGCTGGCCGACGGCGCCACCCATCCGGCGCGGCTGCAGGCCTGCCTGCCGGGCGAGGCGCCGCGGCGCATCGAGACGATCAACGACGCGCTGCTGGAACGCCTGCAGTCCGGGCGTGTCGAGGAGGTCTGGATCAAGGGCGCGGCCAGCGTCGAAGGCGGCGAGCCCGACGACGTGCAGATGTGGCTGGTCTACCCGCCGGGCTTCGACGCGAAGAAGAAGTACCCGATCCTGCACCTGATCCACGGCGGCCCGCACACCGCCTTCGGCGACGCCTGGCACTACCGCTGGAACACCCAGGTCTTCGCCGCCCAGGGCTATGTCGTCGCCTGCGTCAACTACCACGGCTCGTCGAGTTTCGGCACCGCCTTCCTCGACAGCATCACCCACCGCTGGGGCCAGCTGGAGACCATCGACGTCGAGGCCGCCACCGACTGGCTGCTGAAGAAGCCCTGGGCCGACAAGCGCCGCGTCTTCGCCTCCGGCGGCAGCTACGGCGGCTTCATGGTCGCCTGGATGAACGGCCACGTGCCGGCCGGGCGCTATGCCGCCTACGTCTGCCACGCCGGCTGCTTCGACTGGACCGGCATGTTCGCCGACGACGCCTACACCTGGCACGCCAAGGAACTGGGCGCCTGGTACTGGGACGACATGGCGCGCGTGCACGCGCAGAGCCCGCACGCCGCCGCCGGCGCGATGGCCACGCCGACGCTGGTGGTGCATGGCGCGCTCGACTACCGCGTGCCCGACGCCCAGGGCCTGGCCTACTACAACACGCTCAAGGCGCGCGGCGTCGACGCCCGGCTGCTCTGGTACCCCGACGAGAACCACTGGGTGCTCAAGCCGCGCAACTCGAAGCAGTGGTACGGCGAGTTCTTCGGCTGGCTCGAACGCCACGACCCGGGCCCGGCCAAGACCCGCAAGCGCTGAAAGGCGCCCGGTGTTTCGTCACGCCGGCGGCGCGCGCCGGCGCGACAATCCAGGCATCCGTCGCCGCCCAGGCGCCGCCTCCAGCCGATGCTGATCGACTTCTTCTACACGCTGCGCGCCGCCAAGCTGCCGGTCTCGGTGAAGGAGTTCCTCACCCTGCTGGAAGCGCTCGAGGCCGGCGTCGTCGACGCCTCGGTCGACGACTTCTACTTCCTCGCCCGCGCCACGCTGGTGAAGGACGAGACGCACTACGACAAGTTCGACCGTGCCTTCGGCGCCTACTTCAAGGGCGTCGAGCTGCTGACCGACTTCACGCGCGAAGTGCCGCTGGACTGGCTGCGCAAGACGCTGGAGCTGGAGCTGACGCCCGAGCAGAAGGCGGCCATCGAGACGATGGGCTGGGACGAGCTGATGCAGACGCTGAAGAAGCGTCTGGAGGAGCAGAAGGAGCGCCACGAAGGTGGCAGCCAGTGGATCGGCACCGGCGGCACCAGCCCGTTCGGCGCCTGGGGGCACAACCCGCAGGGCGTGCGCATCGGCCAGGACAAGGGGCGAAACCGCAGCGCGGTGAAGGTCTGGGACCAGCGCGCCTTCCAGGACTACGACGACAGCCGCGAGCTCGGCACGCGCACGATCAAGGTCGCGCTTCGCCGGCTGCGGCGCTTCGCGCGCGAAGGCGCGGCCGAGGAGCTGGACCTGGACGCGACGATCCACGGCACCGCCGCCAACGCCGGGCTGCTGGACATCCGCATGGTCCCGGAGCGCCACAACCGCGTGAAGGTGCTGCTGCTGATGGATGTCGGCGGAACGATGGACGAACACGTTCATCGTGTGGAGGAACTCTTCAGCGCCGCCAACAGCGAGTTCAAGCACCTCGAGTTCTATTACTTCCACAACTGCGTCTACGACTTCGTCTGGAAGAACAACCGGCGCCGCTACTCCGAGAAGACGCCCACGTGGGACCTGATCCGCACCTACAACAAGGACTGGAAGCTCGTCTTCGTCGGCGACGCGACGATGAGCCCGTACGAGATCCTGCAGCCCGGCGGCAGCGTCGAATACAACAACGAGGAGCCCGGCGCCGAATGGCTGCGCCGGCTGACCGAGGCCTTCCCGCGCTTCGCGTGGATCAACCCGGAGCCGCAGGGCGTCTGGGCCTACCGCCAGAGCATCTCGATCGTGCAGCAGCTGATGAACCAGCGCATGTTCCCGCTGACTCTCTCCGGACTCGAAGGCGCGATGCGGCTGCTGAGCAAATGAGGCGCTGGTTGACGGGCCTCGCCGCGGCGCTGGCCGCGGGGGCCGCGCTGGCCAACGGCACGCCCGGCACGCCCGACGCGGCCCCGGTGCCCGAGGTCGCGGCTTCGGCCGCCGCCGCGGTGCCGCAGGCCAGCGTCGAGGTCGATGCACCACCGGCGCTGAAGGCGCTGCTCGATCAGCACCTGGACATCGCGCGTGTCGCCACGCTGGCGCCGGGCAGCACGCTGGACGACAGCGAGTGGGCGCGGCTGATCGACGGCGCGCCGGCCCAGGTGCGCGAGCTGCTGGAGACCGAGGGCTACTTCGACCCGACGGTGATCGTGGCACGCTCGGTCGGCAACGTCGGCGAACGCCACGTGCGGCTGGAGCTGCAGCCCGGCCCGAGAACCCGCGTCGATCGCGTCTCGATCGAAGTCGAAGGGCCGCTGGCCGCCGCCGCAGAGGCCGGCGACGAACATGCGCTCGAAGCGCTCGCCGACCTGCGCCAGGCCTGGGCGCTGCCCGCCGGCCAGGCCTTCCGCAACCCCGACTGGACGGCGGCCAAGGCCGCGGCGCTGGCGCGGCTGCGCGCCGCGGGTTATGCCGGCGCGAGCTGGAAGGCCACCGCCGCCGAGGTCGAGACCGCCGAACACAGCGTCAGCCTGTTCCTCGTGGCCGACAGCGGGCCGCTGTTCCGCTTCGGCGAGCTGGTCGTCGACGGCCTGGTCGTGCACGAGCGCGAGACCGTCGAACACCTGGCGGCGCTGGCGCCCGGCGCGCCACTGACCGAAGCGGTGCTGCTGGACTACCAGGAGCGGCTGCAGAAGGCGGGCCTGTTCGACAGCGCCGCCGTCACGCTGGACCCGGACGTCTCGCGCGCCGACCATGCCCGCGTGCTGGTGCACCTGAAGGAGGCGCCGCTGCAGGTCTACACCTTCGGCATCGGCGTCAGCGCCAACACCGGGCCGCGCGCGTCGCTGGAACACGCCTACCGGCGTGTCTTCGGCTACGCGCTGTCGGCCAGCAACACCTTCTCGCTGGCGCAGAAGAAACAGACCTGGACCGGCGAGATCAGCACCCACCCGGGCGAGAACCTGTATCGCGAACTGATCGGCGGCGCCGTCGACCGCGAGGAAGGCGACGAGGACATCGTGCTCGCGCAGCGCGTGCGCCTGGGCCGCACCAAGGACACGCAGCGCCTGGAGCGGCTGGTCTTCGTCGAGGCCGAACGCTCGGCGCGCACCACGACCACCGGCGAGCGCCTGCACACCAACACCATCGCCTACTCGATCAACCACCACGGCGTCTGGCGCGAGCTCGACAGCGTCGTGCTGCCGACCGAGGGCTTCTCGGTGTCGCTGCAGACCGGCGTGGGCCACGCCCACGGCAGCGCCGGCGAGACCGGGCCGTTCTCGCGCCTGTATGGGCGCTTCACCGGCTACCTGCCGATCGGCCAGGCCTGGTACGGCAGTGCACGTGTCGAACTGGGCCAGGTCGTCAAACGCGACGCCGTCGCGGTGCCCGACTCGCAGCTGTTCCGTGCCGGCGGCGACGACTCCGTGCGCGGCTACGCCTACCGCAGTCTGACGCCGACCGTCGACGGTGCCGAGTCGGGCGGCACCTCGCTGATGACGGCCAGCCTGGAACTCGCGCGGCCGATCTCGGCGGCCATGCCCTCGGTCTGGGGCGCCGTCTTCGTCGACGCCGGGCGCGCCGCCAACGGCTTCACGAACCTGACCCCGGCCATCGGCACCGGCGTCGGCGTGCGCTGGCGCAGCCCGGTCGGGCCGCTGAAGGTGGACCTGGCCTGGGGCGAGGAGACGCATTCGGTGCGCCTGCATTTCAGCGTTGGGATAGCTTACTGATGCCCCCAAGCTCGCTATCGCTCGCTACCCCCCGAGGGGGCCTCGCCCGGACATGGACCGTCCGGTGGACGGGCCATGCCTGGCGAGGGGCCGGGCCACTGGCCCGGCGCGGCCTGCAAGGCCGTCCGCCAGCGGACCGGCAAAGCCGATCCGCGGCGGGAAGCTTGATCGCGCGGCGCTTGTTCGTTTGCATGGGCTCGCTGACCGCCACCTTTGCGCCGGGTTCACGGGATGACTGAGCAGGGTCCGGACACGCTGCAGGACGCGCCGGTGCCCGTGCGCCGGCGCCGCTGGTGGCCTTGGCTGGTCGCGGCGCCGGTGGTGCTGGCGGCCGGGTCGCTGGGCGGTGTCTGGGGGCTGCTGCACAGCGACGCGGGGACGCGGTGGCTGGGCACACGGCTGCCGTTCGTCACGGCGGAAGGCACGCGCGGGGCGCTGTTCGACGACGTGTTCGAGGCCGACCGCGTCGTCGTGCGCTGGGACCAGGGGCGGCAGTCGGTCACGGTGACCGGCTTCCGCGGCGAGGGGCTGCGCTGGTCGTGGCGGCCGCATGCCCGCGCCTGGTTCGGCATCGACGCGACGAAGGCCGTGGCGCGCGAGGTCATCGTCGACACCGGGCCGCCCAGCGGCCACGGCGCGCACCTGCCTTCGGGCATCGGCATCCCGCTGCAGATCCGCGCCGAGCGCGCCGAGCTCGAGACCCTGAACGTCGACGGCTTCCAGCTGCACCGGCTGCGCGCGCGCGCCTGGGTCGGCGAACAGAACCTGCTGTACCGCGTCGAGGACGCCGAGCTCGACTGGGGCAAGGTGCGCCTGGCCGGCCACGCGCAGCTCGGTTTCGACCTCCCCTTCACGCTCGGCGGCCAGGCCGAGGCCCGGCCGATCGACCCGGCCACGCCCTTCGACGCCACGATCCGCGCCAGCGGCACGCTGGACCGCATCGTGCTCGCCGGCACGCTGCGCGGCACGCCGCGGCCGGACCGGGCGGCGCCTTCGGCCGACGTGTCGACGACGCTGCTGCCGTTCGCCCCCTGGGTGCTGGCGAAGCTCGACGCGAAGACCACCGCCCTGGACCTCGGAGCGCTCGTCGCCGGCGCGCCCGAGACCCGGCTCAGCGGCCACGCCCGGCTCGAAGCGCCGCCGGCCGGCGAGCGCCCGATGCTGGCCGACGTCGCGCTGGACAACGCCCTGCCCGGCCGCTGGGACACCGGCCGCCTGCCGCTGGCCCGTTTCGAGGCCGACCTGCAGGGCTCGAGCAAGGCCCGGCGCCAGGTCGACATCCGCCGCCTGGCGCTGCAGTTCGCCGCCGACGGCCGCGAGGCGGGGCGCTGGAGCGCCCACGGCCGCTGGGACGGCCCCGCGCTGTCGCTGCAGACCACGCTGCAGGGCCTGGCGCCGCAGCGCCTGGACCAGCGGGCCCCGGCGATGACGCTGTCGGGGCCGCTGACGCTGGACCTCGGCGGCCTGCCCTCCCCCGACGCCTGGGGCGGCCCGCGCACACCGTGGTCGGCCGCGCTGCGCGCGACGCTGGACGGGCGCGTCGACGGCGCGGCCCAGCCGGTGCGCCTGCGCCTGGACGGACGCGCCGACGCCGATCGTGTCGAGCTGAAGGAACTGGACGCCAGCGCGGGTGCCGCCGTCGCCCGGATGACGCTGGATGCACGCCGCGCCGAGGTCGGCTGGCAAGTCCTCACCCAGGGCACGCTCGCCGGCTTCGACCCGGTGCCCTGGTGGCCGGGCGAGCCCGGCTCGGCCTGGCGCCAGGGGCCGCACCGCATCAGCGGCGGCTGGCAGCTCGACCTGGCGCTGCCGCCGCAGCCGCAGACGCTGGCGCTGCCGGCGCTGCTGCAGGGCACGGCCGGCCGTGGCGCGCTGAAGATCGCCGACACCACGATCGCCGGGGTCCCGGTGGCGCTGGACCTCACGCTCGAGCAGACGGGCGGCCGTGCCGGCAACAGCCGCGTGCGTGTCGAAGCCAGCGCCGCCGGCAACCGCCTGCTCGCCAGCGGCGCGGGCCGCCCCGCCGGCCCGGGCAGTGACGACCAATGGACGCTGCAGCTCGACGCTGCAACGCTGGCGCCGCTGGCGCCGCTGGCGCGCCTGCTGCCCGGCGGCGACGGCTGGGCGCCCAAGGCCGGCAGCGCCAAGGCCGAGCTCAGGGCCACCGGCCGCTGGCCCGACGTGCAGACCCAGGGCCATCTGGAGCTGCGCCAGTTCGCCTCGCCCGAGGTCGACGTCGGCAGCGCCAGCGCCGACTGGCGCCTGGCCACCGGCGGCCTGGCCCAGCAGCCGCTGGAGCTGCAGGCCGACGTCTCCGGGCTGCGCTGGGGCCGCCAGAGCGCACGCCAGCTGCGTGCCGAGCTGCACGGCACCTGGCAGGAGCACCACCTGCTCGTCGCCGGCGCGCTGCCGCTGGCGCCGCCGCCGGTGCTGGAACGCTGGTTCGGCCTGCGAAGCCTGTCGGGCACGCGTGCCCAGCTGCAGGCCACCGGCGCCTGGACCGCGGCAGAAGGCGGCGGCGGCCGCTGGGCCGGGCGTGTCGACCGCCTGGGCATCGGGGCCTGGGATGGCGGCAGCATCGCCCCGCCGGGCACCGACTGGCGCAGCGACTGGGTCGACGCACGCGAACTGGGCGCCGAGCTGCAGTTCGGCCGCGGCGGCACGCTCGAACGGCTGCAGGCCGCGCCGGGGCACATCCGCTTCGCACGCGCCGTGGACCTGCGCTGGGACGCCGTGCAGGCCGAGTGGAGCGGGCTCGCCGCACCCCGATTCACGCTGCGCATGGACGTCGACCCGGTGGCCGTGGCGCCGCTGCTCGAACGCGTGCAGCCGACGATGGGCTGGGGGGGCGACCTGCGCGCCGGCGCGCACGTGGACCTCCGCGCCGGCGAACGTTTCGACGCCGAGCTCGTCGTCGAGCGCCATGACGGCGACCTCAGCATCACCGACGAGAACGGCACCCAGGCGCTGGGACTGAGCGCCGCGCGGCTGGGCCTGTCGGCGCACGACGGCCAGTGGTACTTCACCCAGGCGCTGGCCGGCAGCAACATCGGCCGCATGGCCGCCGCGCTGGGCGTGCGCAGCACCGCCGCCAGCCGCTGGCCCGGGCCCGAGGCGCCGCTGGACGGCGTGCTGGAACTGGAGGTCGCCAACCTCGGCGTCTGGGCCGCCTGGGTGCCGCCGGGTTGGCGCCTGTCGGGGCAGCTGCACACCAAGGCCACGATCGGCGGCCGCTTCGGCGCGCCCGAGTACACCGGCGCCATCGAAGGCCGCGAGCTCGGCGTGCGCAACCTGCTGCAGGGCGTCAACGTCGGCCCGGGCACGGTGGACATCCGCCTCGAAGGCACCGAGGCGCGCATCGAGGCCTTGCGCTTCAAGGGCGGCGACGGCCAGCTCGAGCTGACGGGCGGCGCCGCGTTCGGCGCCACGCCGAAGGCGCTGCTGAAGGCCCGCGCCGAGCGTTTCCGCGTGCTCGGGCGCATCGACCGCCAGCTCGTTGCCAGCGGCAGCGCCTCGCTGGCGCTGGATGCGCAGAAGCTCGCGCTGGACGGCCGGCTGCAGATCGACGAAGGCCTGTTCGACGCCACGCGCGCCGACGCACCGTCGCTGGACGCCGACGTCACCGTGCGCCGCCCCGGCGAGCCCGCGGCGGCCGAGGAGGACGATGCCCTGCCGCGCGCACGGCGCGACGTCGAGGTCACGCTGGACGTCGACCTGGGCCGCAAGCTGCGCGTGCGCGGCCGCGGGCTGGACACCGAACTGCGCGGCCAGCTGCGGCTGACGACGCCGGGCGGGCGGCCCGCCGTGCACGGCAACGTCAGCACCGAGAACGGCACCTACGCCGCCTACGGCCAGAAGCTGGACATCGACCGCGGCATCCTCGCGTTCACCGGGGCGATGGACAACCCGCGGCTGGACATCCTGGCGCTGCGGCCGAACATCGACGTGCAGGTCGGAGTGCTGATCACCGGCAGCGCGCAGAGCCCGCGCGCGCGGCTGTACTCCGAGACCGAGATGACCGACACCGACCGGCTGTCATGGCTGGTGCTGGGCCGGGCTTCCGACGGCCTGGGCCGCGCCGACGCCGCGCTGCTGCAGCGTGCCGCCGTGGCGCTGATGGCCGGCGAGGGCGAGGCGCCCACCGATGCGCTGATGCGCAACCTCGGCATCGACGAGTTGAGCGTGCACCAGAGCGAGACCACCAGCGCCACCACCGGCGGCGAGGTGCGCGACACCGTGATCTCGCTGGGCAAGCAGCTGTCGCGGCGCTGGTACGTCGGCTACGAGCGCGGCGTCAACGCGACGACCGGCACCTGGCAGCTGGTCTACCGCATCGCCCAGCGCTTCACGCTGCGCGCCCAGAGCGGCGCGGACAACGCGCTGGACCTGATCTGGATCTGGCGCCTGGACGACGAGCAGCTGCCCGGCACGCGGCCGCTGATCGGGGCCACGCGCCGCCTCGGCGAGGCCACCGGGCTGGTGCCGTCGGCAGCCTCGGCCGCTTCGTCGCCCGCGGCCCCGGCACTGAACCCGGCGGCCGACGATGGCAGAATCGCCCCCGCCGCGCCGCCGTAGTTCAATGGATAGAACGGGGACCTCCTAAGTCTCAGATGCAGGTTCGATTCCTGCCGGGGGCGCCAGCCGATGGCGGTGCACGCCGTCGAACAGCTCGGCCCGCCAACTGCCGTCGATCCACAACAGCTCGATGCGCGCCTTGTCCGGCAGCCGCCACCAGTAGATCCACCGGCCACGATCGCAGTCGATGCTGTCGGTGGGCCGGCCGATCGCGTGCTCGATGCGCTCCAGCGTCCAGCCGTCCAGCGGCTGGGTCTCGAAGAAATGGCGCAGCAGGTCCGGCGGCGCACGCGGCGGCATGTGGTCGACGATGACGCCCTGGGCGTCGCACTCCAGGTACATCGGATCATCGGGCACGCCCCAGGTGTAGCGCGTGCGGCCCGACGACCCACCCGATATCGACGCCGCGCGCCGCAAGCGCTCGGGAAGGTCGACGTAACGCAGACCGCGGTAGTAGCCGTTGGCTTCCATCAGCTGGCGGCGTGTGCGCCGCGCCGGCCTCCTGAGGCGCTCATTGAGCCAGGCGGCCACCGTGACGATCGCGCTGACGACATTGATCAGCAGGGCCAGCATCAGCACGACGGCCAGGATGAAGGCGAAGAGTTTCGCCAGGAAGATCAGGCAGCTCATCGTGGCCCGATTGAGGCGCCGCGGCGCGCCGGCGGCCATCGCCCCTGCGGCCTCCCCCGCAGGCAGGAGACGCCGGACGGGCCTTGCGCGCCGACGCAGCCGCCGGCAGCGCAGACATCCGCACGCCCGGGAAACCCCTGCCCACCCCGCCGCCGCCGTGTCGTCCTTTGGACAGACGCCGCCGCCGCCGCGCAGCAGACTGCGGGCCGATGTCCTCCTCCCGCTGCCTCGTCGTCGGCGCCGGCCCCGCCGGGCTGGCCACCACGCTCGGCCTGCTCGACGCCGGCCATGCCGTCACGCTGCTCGACCGCGCCGCCGCGCCCGGCGGGCTGGGGCTGCACGCCTTCGGCGGCATGGCGCTGTGCGGCACGCCGCTGCAGCGCCGCAGCGGCATCCCCGACAGCCCGGCGGTGGCGCTGGCCGACTGGCTGTCCTTCGCCGATTTCGGGCCCGAGGACGAATGGCCGCGGCGCTGGGCCGAGCACTATGTCGAGCGCTGCGTGCCCGAGGTCTACGAGGCGCTGCGCGCGCGTGGCCTGCGGTTCATCCCGGCGGTTCAGTGGGTCGAACGCGGCTGGACGACGCCCGGCAACAGCCTGCCGCGTTACCACGTGCTCTGGGGCACCGCACGCCAGCTCGTGCAGACCCAGCTCGCCGCCTTGCGCGACCACCGTCACGCGGCGCGGCTGGACTGGCGGCTGTACCACCGCGTCGATGACTTCGAACTCACCGACGGCCGTGTCGCCGGCGTGCGCGGCGTCGACGAGAACACCGGCCGCGAGTTCAGCCTGACCGCCGACGCGGTCATCGTCGCCGCTGGCGGCCTGACCGGCGACCTGGCGCGGGTGCGTTCGCTGTGGTCGGCCGGCCCGGCGCCGGCCGAGCTGCTGAACGGCTCGCACCCGCACGCCGACGGCCGGCTGCACGACGCCGCGGCGCGCCACGGCGCGCGCCTCACGCACCTGGACCGCATGTGGCACTACGCCGCCGGCGTCGCCCACCCGAACCCGCAGTTCGACGGCCACGGGCTGAGCCTGATCCCGACCCGCTCGGCGCTGTGGCTGGGCCCGGACGGCCGGCGCATCGGCCCCGAGCCTTTCGTCACCGGCTACGACACCGCGGCGATGGTCGAACGCGTCGCCCGCGAAGCCTGGCCCTGGACCTGGCAGCTGCTGAACCGCCGCATCGCCGACAAGGAGCTCGCCGCCTCGGGCGCCGAACACAACCCGCAGATCCGCGAGCGCCGCGTGCTCGGCTTCGCGCGCCAGTTGCTGCGCGGCCAGCCCGAGCTGGTCGACGAGCTGCTCGCGCGCTGCCCGGACGTCGTGCAGGGTGCGACGCTGGGCGAACTGGCGCAGCGCATGAATGCGCTGGCGGGCGACGAGCGCCTCGACGCCGCGACGCTGCACGCCCAGATCGCGCCCTACGACGCCCAGATCGCACGCGGCCCGGCGCTGCACGACGACGACCAGCTGCGCCGCATCGAACACCTGCGGCGCTGGCGTGGCGACCGCGTGCGCACCTGCCGCTACCAGCGCATCCTCGACCCCGCGGCCGGGCCGCTGATCGCCATCCGCTGCCGGCTGCTGACGCGCAAGTCGATGGGCGGCCTGCAGACCGATCTGTCCAGCCGCGTGCTGGACACGAAGGGCACGCCGATCGCCGGGCTGTACGCGGTCGGCGAGGCCGCGGGCTTCGGCGGCGGCAACGCCAGCGGGCGCAAGTCGCTCGAAGGCACTTTCCTGCCCGGCTGCCTGCTGACCGCCAACGCCGCCGTGTGCCACCTCGGCGCCTGACCCCAGGAGAGCACGATGAAGAAGACCGCCGCCGAACTGGTGCGCCACGCGCTGGAGCAGCTGGGGGTGCGCCACACCTTCGGCATCCCCGGCGTGCACAACACCGAGACCTACGACGCGCTCGCGGGCTCGGCCGTCGTCACGCCGATCCGCGTCACGCACGAAGGCAACGCCGCCTTCATGGCCGACGCGGTGAGCCGCACCAACGAGCACGTCGGCGCGCTGCTCATCGTGCCGGCCGCCGGCACCGCGCTGGCGATGGCCGGCATCGGCGAGGCGTATCTGGACGGCATCCCGATGCTGGTGATCTCCGGCGGCACGCACACGGGCCACGGTTTCCGCTACCAGCTGCACGAGCTCGACCAGCTCGAATGGGTGAAGCCGGTGACCAAAGGCGCCTGGCGCGTCACGCGCCACCGCGACGTCGTGCCGACGCTGTACGAAGCCTGGCGCACGGCGACACGCGGCGAGCCCGGCCCGGTCTTCGTCGAGATCCCGGTCGACCTGCAGATGCTGCCCGGCGAAGTCGACGAGCTGCCGCCCTTCGTGCCCGATGCGCCGCCGGCAGCACCCGACGACGCGACGATCGAACGCGCCGCGCGTGCGCTGCTGGCCGCCGAACACCCCGGGCTCTTCGTCGGCTGGGGCGCGGTCGACGCCGGCGACGCGGTGGCGCGCATCGCCGAGGCGCTGGGCGCGCCGGTGGCGACGACGCTGCAAGGCCTGAGCGCCTTCCCCGGCACACACCGGCTGCACGCCGGCATGGGCATCGGCCCGGCGGCGGTGCCGGCGGCCGAGCAGGCGTTTGCCGACTGCGACGTGCTGCTGGCCGTCGGCACCCGTTTCGGCGAGATCGCCACCGGCAGCTACGGCCTGCGCGCGAGCTGGAAGCTGGTGCACGTCGACATCAACCCCGAGGTCTTCGGCGCCAACTACCCGGCCGAGATCACGATCGAAGGCGACGCGCGCCAGGTGATGCCGGCGCTGGCGGCGAAGATCGCCGCGCTGGGCTCGCAAGGCGCCGCCACGCGTGCTGCACGCGCGGACTCGGTGGCCAGCCGCATCGCCGCCGCCAAACAGGCCTACCGCGCCGAATGGCTGGCGCACGACGGCGGCGGCCGCGTCAACCCGCAGCGTTTTTTCGACGCCTTGCGCGCCACGCTGCCCGACGACGGTTTCGTCGTCACCGACGACGGCAACCACACCTTCCTGACCGCCGAACTTTTCCAGAGCCGGCGCGCACGCCACCTCGTCACGCCGACCGACTTCAACTGCATGGGCTACGGCGTGCCGGCGGCGGTGGCGATCCAGCTGACGCACCCGCAGCAGCCGGTGGTCGCCGTCGTCGGCGACGGCGCCTTCCTGATGACCGGCATCGAGCTCAGCACCGCCGACGAACACGGCCTGGGCGTCGTCGTCTGCGTCTTCAACGACGGCGAGCTGTCGCAGATCTCGCAGGCCCAGCAGCTGCCCTACAACCGCAAGGCCTGCACCGTGCTGCCCGAGATCCGCATCGAAGGCATCGCGATGGCCGCCGGCGCCGCCTACCTGCGCATGCAGAACGACGCCGACATCGAGCGCGTGCTGCAGGCCGCCCACGAGCAGGCCGCCGCCGGCCGGCCGGTGGTGGTCGACGTGCACGTCGACTACTCCAAGCAGACGCGCTTCACGCGCGGCATCGTCAAGACCAACCTGGCGCGCATGAGTGTCGGCAACAAGCTGCGCCTGGTGGCGCGCGCCGCCTGGCGGCGCGTCGTCGCGCCGGCCTGATCAGCGCACCGCGAGCAGGCGTTCGGGGTCGACGATCTCGATCGTCGCGCGGCCGCGGCGGATGGCGCCGGCCGCTTCCAGCTCCTTGAGCGCCTGGTTCACCGTCTGGCGTGACAGCGCCAGCATCTGGCCGAGCTGCTCCTGCGAGACCTCGAGCACGCGTTTGCTGCGGCCTTCCCAGGCGCCGTAACCGCCGGCCATCGCCGCCAGCCGGCGCGCCAGCCGCGGCGTCGGCGGCAGCAGCGCCAGCTCCTCGACGGCGGCGAAGGTCAGCCGCAGCTTGTTCGTCAGCAGCCGGCCGAAGCTCTGCCAGTGCTGCGGGCGCGCGGCCAGCAGCCGCGCGAGATCGTCCTGGGCCACCCGCAGCAGCGTGCAGTCGCTTTCGGCCCAGGCGTCGTGGGTGCGCGGCGCGCCGTCGAACAGCGCGATCTCGCCGAACCACTGCGGCGGCTCCAGCATCGCCAGCAGCGACTCGCGGGCGCCCTCGCCCACCGCGCCGATGCGCACGAGGCCGCGCACCACCGCGTACAGCCCGTCGGGCGCGTCGCCACGCGCGAAGAGCCGCGTGCCGGCCGGCAGCGCCAGCACCCGCGCGTGCGCCAGCAGGTGGTCGGCCAGGTCGGCCGGCAGCGCGGCGAACCAGGCCCCGGCGCGCAGCGTCGGCGCCCAGTCGGCGGCGGTGGAGGGCTCGGACATCGTCGACGCACGGTACACGAGGCGGCGCGCGGCGCCGGGCGCGTGGGCGACATCCGGGACAATCGGCGCGCCGCCTCCACCCCGAGCCCGATGTCCGACACCCCCGCCCCGCTGGGCCTCGTCGCCGCCCTGAAACGCGAGCTGCGCGACCTGCTGGCCGCGATGCCCGACGCGCGGCCGCGCACGATCGGCGGCCGCGAGTTCTGGCACGGCACGCTCGAAGGCCACGAGGTCGTCGCGGTGCAGTCGCGTGTCGGCAAGGTGGCCGCGGCGGCGACGACCGCGGCGCTGATCTCGCACTACCGCGTCGGCGCCGTCGTGCTGACCGGCATCGCCGGCGGCCTGGCGCCCGGTGTCGCGGTCGGCGACGTCGTCGTCTCGGCCGAACTGCTGCAGCACGACCTGGACGGCTCGCCCTTCTTCCCGCGCTGGGAGGTGCCGCTGACCGGCGTCTCGCGTTTCCCGGCCGACGCTGGGCTGGCCGAACGCGCCGCCGCCGCGGCACGGGCCGCGCTGGCCGACCCGCTGGCGCTGTTCGGCGAGGCGCTGGTGCAGGAGTTCTCGCTGCACGCGCCGACGGTGCACACCGGCCTCATCGTCAGCGGCGACCGCTTCGTGCGCACGCGCGAAGACCGCGACGCGCTCTGCGCCGCCTTGCCCGACGCGCTGGCCGTCGAGATGGAAGGCGCCGCCGTCGCCCAGGTCTGCCACGAATGGGGCCTGCCCTTCGTCGCGATCCGCGCGATCTCCGACCGCGCCGACGACGCCGCGCACGGCGACTTCAAACGTTTCCTGTCCGCGGTCTGCGCGCACTACGGCGCGGCGGTGGTGAGGCGGCTGCTGGCCGAGATGCCCCGGACGCTCAGGGCGCCAGCCTAGACGGCGAAACCCGCCCGAACAGCAGCACGTCTTCGTAGACGCCGCCGATCTCGAGGTGGCGCACCATGCAGCCCTCGGGCCGCAGGCCGGCTTTCTGCATCACGCGCGCCGAGGCCGGGTTGCGCGCCAGGCAGCGGCCGGCGATACGCGTCAGGCCGAGTTCGTTCTCGGCGAAGTCGAGCAGCGCACGCGTCGCTTCGGTGGCGAGGCCCTGGCCCCAGTAGTCGTGGCCGATCCAGTAGCCGACCTCGGCGTGCGCATGCGCGGCACTGACGTTGAGCAGCGCGATCGCGCCGACCAGCGCGGCGTCGCACCGGCGTTCGATCGCGTAGCTGATCTCGCGCCCGGCCAGCCAGCCGACCGGGTGCGTCGCGATCCAGGCCTCGGCGGCGCCGTCGGGATAGGGGTGCGGGATCGCCAGCGTCGTCTCGGCGACGCGCCGGTCGCCGGCCAGGCGCTGGACCTCGGGTGCGTCGCCAGCGACGAAAGGCCGCAGCCGCAGCTGGCGGGCCTCGATCACCGGCTGGGACGGCATCGTTCCGGTCATCTCGGGACTCCTGGTTCGGCGGCTAGCGCATGGCCGATCTCGCGCACCAGCGTGTCGACCATCGCCTTCGTGACGGTCAGCGGCGGCATGAAACGCAGGCTGGCACCGCGCTGGCCGACGACCTGGCCGCGCTCGAAGAGCCGGCGCGCGACCCGCTGCGCCAGCGCCTCGTCGGCCAGTTGCAGCGCCAGCATCAGCCCGCGGCCACGCACGGCCAGCACCTGCTGCGGCCGGCGCTGCCGCAGCGCGGCCAGGCGTGCGGCGAAGTGCTCGCCGACGGCCGCGCCGCGCGCCACCCAGTCGCCGGCTTCCAGCGCCGCGATGACGGCCAGGGCCGCGGCGCAGCCGCCGGGGTCGTTCTGGTGCGACTGGGCATAACGCAGCGGCTGCGTGTCCAGCGCCGCCGCCACCTCGGCGTCGACCGTCAGCGCACTGACCGGGTAGCCGTTGCCCAGCGCCTTGCCGCAGGCCACGAGCTGCGGCAGCAGGCCGTAGTGCTGGTAGCCGAACCAGCGCCCGGTGCGGCCGAAGCCGGTCGTCACCTCGTTGCAGACGATGAAGGCGCCGGCGCGGCGTGCGGCGTCGACGGCGCGCGCGACGAAGTCCTCGTGCGGGAAACGCACCACCTCCAGCGACGCACCGCCGACCTCCAGCACCAGCGCCGCCGCCTCGTGCCAGGGCACGGCGTCGACGGCGGCCAGGTCGTCGCAGCGCAGGTCGATGCGCTGGTCGTTGTCGGCCGCCAGGCGGCCGTAGCCGAAGGCCGACAGATAGCTGCTGTCCAGGCGCACGAAACGCCGCCGGCCCGAGAGCTGCATCGCGATCTGCAGCCCCAGGTTGACGGCCTCCGAGCCCGAAGACAGGAAGACGCTGCGCGCGCCCGGCAGGCCGTGCAGCCGCGCCAGGTGTGCGGCCAGCATCTCGGCCTCGGCGCTGCGGAAGGCGTAGCCCTGGTGCATCACCGTCGTCAGCGAACGCCGGATCGCCCGGTTCACCGCCGGATGCGCATGGCCCAGGTTGGCAGCCCAGACGCCGGACTCGAAGTCGACGTAACGCCGCCCCTGCGCATCGACGAGGCGGCAGCCGCGGGCGCGCGCCAGCACACGCTCGGGCTGGCCGTACAGCGGCAGGATGCCGTGGGCGCGGTCGGCGGGCTCGGAGATCATCGGGCTATTCTCCCGCCCGCTCGCCCGCAGAACTTGATGGATCCCAGCGCTCTCGCCCACGCCGCCGACCTGATCGACCAGGCCGACGCGGTGATCGTCGCCGCCGGCGCCGGCATCGGCGTCGATTCGGGCCTGCCCGACTTCCGCGGCGACGCCGGCTTCTGGACCGCCTACCCGGCGCTGGGCGCCGCCGGGCTGCACTTCACCGAGATCGCCTGCCCCGAGCGCTTCGAGCGCGACCCGGCGCTGGCCTGGGGCTTCTACGGCCACCGGCTGGATCTGTACCGGCGCACCGTGCCGCACGCCGGCTTCGCGATCCTGGAACGCTGGATGGCGCGTGCGCCGGCCGGCGGCTTCGTCTTCACGAGCAACGTCGACGGCCAGTTCCAGCGTGCCGGCATCGCCGCCGAACGTGTCGCCGAATGCCACGGCTCGATCCACTGGCTGCAGTGCACACGCCCCTGCAGCGAGGCGCCGTGGCCGGCCGACGATCTGGTGGTCGACGTCGACACCGCCGCCTGCCGCTGGCGCGGCGAGCTGCCGCGCTGCCCGCGCTGCGGCGCGCTGGCGCGGCCCAACATCCTGATGTTCGGCGACGCGCAGTGGCTGGCGGCCCGCACCGAGGCCCAGATCGGCACGCTGATGCAGTGGCTGAAAGGCGTGCGCCGCCCGGTCGTCGTCGAGATCGGCGCCGGCACGGCGGTGCCCTCGGTGCGGCGTTTCGGCCAGCATCTGCTGCACGCCCACGACGCCCGGCTGCTGCGGCTGAACCCGCGCGAGCCCGCGGTGCCTGGCGCGCTGCACGTCGGCCTGGCCTGCGGCGCGCTCCAAGGGCTGGCGGCGATCGACGCCGCGCTGGCCGCCGGCTGAGCATGGACTGGTTCAGCCGCCTGACCGGCTTTGCCGAGCCCGCCGCCGACGAGCTGCGCCGGCGCCTGCACTGGCGCGACGGCCGGCTGCACGCGCCCGAAGCCGGCCGCAGCTGGGCCGTCGGCGAGCTGGAACTCGTCACGCTGGGCACGCTGCGCGGGCGCGCCGCGGCCTTGCCGCCGGCGCCGCCGCCCCGCTGCCGCGTCGTGCAGGGCGACGTGCGCGCGCTGCACCGCGACCCGGCGCTGGCCGGCGCGCTGTTCCAGGTGGCGTCGCAGTTCAACCTTCTGGAGATGATCGGCCCCGAGGTCACGCCCGACGAAGGCGTGACGCGCTACGAACACGACCGCACGCAAGGCCCGGCCTGCGCGATGGCCTGCGGCGCGGCGACCCTCGTGCGCCACTACTTCGTGCCGGTCGACGGCCGCCCCGGCCAGACCGCCACGCGCCAGCTCGACGCCCTGGCCGGCCTGGGCGAGGCGCTGGCGGCGGCCACCGGCCGGCCGCGCGAAGCACTCTGGGCGATGCGCAACGGCTACGCGCTGCCCAGCGCCGACGGCCTGGCCGCGATCGACGCCCATCTGGCGGCGCTGGACGATGCCGGGCTGGATGCGCTGCGCACGCGGCTGGCGATCGGCGTGCACCGCGACGTGGAGGTGACCGACGTCGCCACGCCGCCGGGGCCGGTGGTTTCGCAGGCTTTCTGCTCGGCGCTGCCGGTCGCCTACTCGCGCCACCGCGGCGCGCCCTGGGCGCGTTTCGCGACGCTGGTGCTCGAAGCGGCCTACGAAGCGACGCTCTGGGAAGCGCGCCTGGCCGCCGCCGCCGGAAAACCGCCGCGGGTGCTGCTGACGCAGCTGGGCGGCGGCGCCTTCGGCAACGACGAGGCCTGGATCACTGCGGCGATGCGCCGCGCCTTCGCGTCGCCCGCCGCGGCCGGGCTGGACCTGCGCCTCGTCAGCTACGGGCCACCGTCGAAGGCGCTGCTGGACCTGGCGGACGAGGTCGGCTGAGGCTTCAGGCCGAGGCCATCGCCGAACACGCCTCGGCGCAGCGCCGGCAGGCGTCGGCGCAGCGGCGGCAGTGGTCGTGGTCGTGGCGCTCGCATTCGGCGGCGCAGCGGCGGCAGACGTCGGCGCACAGCGCGGCGGCCGGGGGCAGGTAGTCGCTGCCGCGCATCAGGTAGGCCGCCACCAGGCGGCAGGCGGCGGCGCAGTCGAGGTCCAGCGCGATGCAGCGCGCCATCAGCGCGACCTCGCGCTCCTTCAGGCCAGCGGCGGTGCAGCGTTCGCAGGCCTCGATGCAGGCGAGGCAGACGTCGAGGGCATAACGGCCGGAGTCGGGGGACATGGGCGGCTTTCGGCCCGCGGCGGCGGGCTGGGGTGGAGGGCACGCGCCAGGCGCGCAGGGCCGTCCCCAGGCAAACGCCGCGCCCCGCCGGTGGCGGGCACGCCGGCCGCGATCAGGCCGGCGGGCGCAGGCGGTCGAAGACCTGTTCCTGCTCGCCCGGCGGCAGCTCGTCGCAGCGCGCGCCGGCCAGCGGGTCATCGCCCGCCCACCAGGCGGCGGCCGGGCCGGGATGGTCCAGCGCCGTCACCAGCGCCTCGTTGAACTCGTAGACGCCCCAGGCCAGGCCGGCGTCGCGCAGCGAGGACTGCAGCGCGCCTTGCACCAGCGCCCGCACCGCGCGGTGGCCGGCGCTGGCCGGAACCTCGGCGCGGCGGCCGGCGGCGGCTTCGGCGCAGGCGCGCGCGTCGGTCGAGGCATGGCCGCGGCAGGCCAGCGGGCGCACCGGGTAGATCACGCAGACGCCTTGCGCCAGGAAGGGGCAGCGCACCGGCTCGGCGGCACGCTCGGCCTCGCTGCGGCGGTGGGTCTTCGCCTCTGCGGCACGCAAGGCGCCGACGAGGTCGATGCCGCGGTCGGCCAGCGGCGGCGCCACGCGGGCGAGGAAGTGCGCGGCCAGCAGCAGCTCGGGCATGGTCGCGACGACGCGCAGATGGCAGCAGGTGGCGCAGGCCTTGCGGCAGGCGACCGGCGGCTCGTCGGCGCAGCGCAGGCGCACGTTGCCGTCGAAGGTGTCGACCGCCTGCGCCATCAGACGCTCGATGCCGGCGGTGCTGCCGCGGCCCGCGGCCAGCGTGGTGTCGAAGGCGCGGTGCAGCGCGCGGTAGAAGTCCAGGTCGTCGCCGGCGGGCAGGTCGGTGGTTGCGGCGGAGGCGGTGTCGATGCTCATCGGCAGGGCTCGGCGCCGGCGGCGCGGCGGATGTCGGCACCTTAACCACGGCGCGCGGCGACCGCTTTGCATCGGCGCAAGACTCCCGACCAACTGGACGAAAATACAGCCGTGACCGAGCCCCCCGACGCCGCCCCCGCCTACACCGTGCCGGTGCGTGCGCTGTGTGCGTTCGCGGCCAAGACCGGCGACCTGGACCTGCGCTTCACGCCAGCCCCGACGGCCGCCGAAGGCATGGCCGGCCACCGCCGCGTCGCCGCGCGCCGCGGCCCCGGGCACGAGAGCGAGGTCGCGCTCGAAGGCCGCTGGCAGCAGCTGCGCGTGCGCGGCCGCGCCGACGGCGTCGACCTGGGGCGAGCGCTGGTCGAGGAGGTCAAGACCCACCGCGGCCCGGTCGAGCGCATCCCCGAGCACCACCGCGCGCTGCACCGCGCCCAGGCGCGTGTCTACGGCGCGCTGCTGGCCGCCACGCACGAGCTGCCGCGCTTGACGGTGCGCGTGCTCTACTGGGACGTCGACCGCGAGAGCGAGACCACCTTCGACGAGACGCTGACCGCCGCCGAGCTGCAGGCCCACTTCGAGGCGCTGTGCCAGCGCTTCGCCGCCTGGGCGGAGGCCGAGCTGGCGCACCGCGCCGCACGCGACGCCGCGCTGGCGGCGCTGGCCTGGCCGCACGACGCCTTCCGCGCCGGCCAGCGTGAACTGGCGACCGCGGTCTACAACGCCGCGCGCGCCGGCCGGCCGCTGCTGGCGCAGGCGCCCACCGGCATCGGCAAGACGATGGCGACGCTGTTCCCGACGCTGAAGGCCCTGCCCGGCCAGCGCCTGGACCGCGTCTTCTTCCTCGCCGCCAAGACGCCCGGCCGGCGCCTGGCGCTGGACGCGCTGGCCACGCTGCGCGCCGGCGGCGCGCGCCCGCTGCGTGTGCTGCAGCTCGTCGCGCGCGACAAGGCCTGCGCCGAACCCGGCCGCGCCTGCCACGGCGACGACTGCCGGCTGGCACGCGGCTTCTACGACCGCCTGCCGGCGGCGCGCCAGGCGGCGCTGGGCGCGCTGGCGCACGACCCCGAGGCGCTGCCCGCCGTCGCCGCCGAACACGCCGTCTGCCCCTACTACCTGGCGCAGGAGATGGCGCGCTGGTCCGACGTCGTCGTCGGCGACTTCAACTACGTCTTCGACTCCGGCGCGCTGCTGCACGCGCTGCTGCAGGAGAACGGCTGGCGCGCGGTGGCGCTGGTCGACGAGGCGCACAACCTGGTGTCGCGGGCACGCGAGATGTACAGCGCGACGCTGGACGCCGCCGCCGTGCGCGCCGCCAAACGCACGGCACCAGCCGCGCTGAAGCGTCCCGTCGAACGCGTGGCGCGTGCGCTGGGCGCGCTGGCCAAGGCCGGCGACGTGCCGTTCGAGGTCGCCGACGCCGCGCCCGACAAGCTGCTGGACGCGCTGCGCAACTACATCTCGGCGGCCAGCGAGCTGGCGGTGCAGCAGCCCACCGCGCTGGCCGGCGACGCGCTGCAGCTGCACTTCGACGCACTGCGTTTTGCCGAACTGGCCGAGCTGCTGGACCCGGCGACCAGCCAGTTCGACCTGACGCGCCGCCCCAGCGCGCGCGGCAAACCCGAGGCCGTGGCCTGCGTGCGTTGCGTCGTGCCGGCGCCGTTCATCAAGCCGCGTTTCGAGGCCCTGCACACCACGGTGCTGTTCTCGGCGACGCTGGCGCCGGCGCCCTACCAGCGCGACCTGCTCGGCCTGGGCGAAGGCGCGGCCTGGCTGGACTGCGAGTCGCCGTTCGACGCCGCGCAGCTGGCGGTGCGCATCGCACCGCTGTCCACGCGTTATGCCGACCGCGAAGCCTCGCTGGCGCCGCTGGCGGCGCTGATCGCGCGCCAGTACGCCGAGATGCCGGGCAACTACCTCGCGTTCTTCAGCAGCTTCGACTACCTGGAACGCACCGCCGCCGCGCTGCAGGCCGCCGCGCCCGAGCTGCCGCTGCGCTGCCAGCAGCGCCGCATGGACGAAGCCGAACGCCGCGCCTTCGTCGATTCCTTCGCCGAAGGCGGGCGCCAGATCGGCCTGGCGGTGCTGGGCGGCGCTTTCGGCGAAGGCATCGACCTGCCGGGCTCGCGCCTCGTCGGCGCCTTCGTCGCGACGCTGGGCCTGCCGCCGGTGGACGCGGTGCAGGAGTCGATGAAGGCGCGGCTGGAAGCGCGTTTCGGCGCCGGCTGGGCCTACACCTACCTCGTGCCGGGGCTGCAGAAGGTGGTTCAGGCCGCCGGGCGTGTGATCCGCACGCCTGAAGACCGCGGCGTGCTGCACCTCGTCGACGACCGTTTCGGCCGTGCCGAGGTGCGGGCCTTGCTGCCGGGGTGGTGGCGGGTGCGGCGGGGCGGCGCCGGCGACTGAACCCCAGCGGAGGAGCCGTGTTCGAGCATTTCGACGTCCCCACGCCCGACGGCAGCCTGCACGTCGTGCGGGCGCGCACGCCGGGCCGGCCGCTGCTGGTGATCCACGGCGGCCCCGACTGGGACCACAGCTACCTGCTGCCGGCCGTCGCCGGGCTCTGCGGCCGCGGCATCCGGCCGCTGCTCTTCGACCTGCGCGGCTGCGGGCAGTCCTTTCGCTGCACGGACGACACCGGCTATACGGTCGACGCCGTCGTCGGCGACATCGTGGCGCTGCTGGACACGCTGGGCTTGGCGCGGGCCGACGTGCTGGGCTTCAGCTTCGGCGGCGTCGTCGCGCAGGCGCTGGCGGCCCGGCAGCCGCAGCGCATCGAGCGCCTGGTGCTGGCGTCGACCGCCTACCCGGTGACGGTCGCCGCCCCACCCGCCGCGGCCCGGCCCGAGCTGCGCGCGCTGTGGAAGCAGATCTTCGACACCGAGCCCGACCCGCTCGCCGCGACCCGGCGGCTGGCGCTGGAGACGCTGGAACTCGACGTGCACCGCCCCGAGGCGCTGGACGCCGCACGCCGGCTGGTCGGCGCGGTGGCCTTCTCCGGCGAGTGGCTGGGTGCCGTGCGCCGGCACGGGCTGAAGGGCACACGCGGCACGCTCGAGTCGCTGGGCGGGCGCGTGCGGCTGGTGCATGGCGAATACGACGCACGTTTCGCCGTCGAAGCAGCACGGGCGGCGCATGCGGCGCTGCCGGGTGCCGCGCTGCACGTGCTGCCCGGGGCCGGCCACCTGGCTTATCTGGATGTGCCGGCCGACTGGCAGGTGGCGCTGGCGGCAGCGTTGGCATGAACGCGGGTTCGGGGGCCTCGCTCAGCCGGCCACGCCCCCACCGTCGCGCAGCAACAGGGCCTGGCTGTATTGCAGGAACTCGTCGAGGTGCGAGGTGATGATCGCGACCGTGATCGGCAGTTGCAGCGCCTGATAGTCGTGCACCGCGATGTTGCGGAAGCCGACCATGCGCTTGAGCGCGTCGGCCAGACCGGCGTCGATCCAGCCCGCCCGGGCCAGCAGGGCGAAGACGTCGCGCGCACTCTGCGGCACGCCGAGCCGTTCGCGGCGGATCAGATGCTGGCCCATGTCGAGGGCCGCCTCGCAGGCCCGCTGGATGTTCAGGATCGCGGCGTCCTGGCGCGTGTAGTCGGTGGCGAAGCCCGCCGGGTTGGCGGCGTACTCCTCGCGTGCGCGGGCGACGCAGCGCTCGATCACCGCCGCCTTGTTCAGCAACACGTCATCGGCCATGGATGGTCCCCGTTCGGCGGATGTCCTGCAGCAGCCCGGCCCGTGCCGTGTCGAGCGCCGTCTTCTCGCTCAGCACCGCGGCCTCGAACAGGCCGGCGCGCGTGTCGGCCGCCCACCACCGTTCGCCGGTCGTGATCACGCGGTACTGCATGACGGTCGAAGCGGCACGAAGGTCGAGCAGGTCGACGTCGCAGCCGGCAAGGTCGGCCAGTTCGCCGGACAGCTCGAACAAGGCCAGCGGATCGGCATAACCGGCGACGAGCACCGCCAGGTCCAGATCGCTGGCCGGGCCCGCCGTCCCGTCGATGCGGCTGCCGAAGGCATAGACCGCCAGCAAGCCGGGCAGGCGGCACTGCAGCAGTTCGACGATCGTCGCGCGGTTCATGGCGGCATTGTCCGATGAAGCAGGCCGGCCGCGCCCGGCGATCACGCTCAGCGCAGGAAAGCGTCGTGCCCGGTCTTCAGAATCAGCATGGGGCCCAGCCAGACCGGAGGCTGCGGCGTCCGCGCCCGTTCAAGGCCGCCGGGCCCCGCGGCGCCACAGCCCGCGCAAGCCCTCGGCCGTCGCGCCGGCCGCCAGCCGCAGCAGCAGCCGAACGACGCTGTAGACCAGCCACGCGCCGCCGACCATCGGCACCAGCAGCAGCACCGGCCACAGCGCCTCGACCGGGTGACCGGCCACCACGCGGCCACCGAGCACGCCCAGCGCGGTGAAGGCGGCTGCCGTCCAGGCCAGCGCCATCAGCGTGCGGCCCAGCTCGTGCCAGTGGGCGCCGCGCGGCGCCGCACCCGCCGCCGCCGTGCGCCAGCGCGCCAGCCGCTCGCCGCCCCAGCAGGCCAAAGCCAGTGCGCCGACCCAGGCCATCGCCGGCACGCCGGGCGCGGCGGCGCCGGCCGGTGCGGCCCAGCGGTCGACGGCCATCTCGGCGGCACCCGCGGCCGCGACGAAGGCCGCCAGCCGCGGCGGCGTCAGCCAGCGCCGGGCGCGCGCGTCGGCCCAGCGCGCCAGCGCACGGCGCGTCTGCCCCGGCACGGTGGTCGGCCGGGTGTCGCGCCAGGCGTCGCGCCAGCGAACGAGGTCCTGCACCGTCAGCACGATGGCCACCAGCAGCGGCCAGGTCCACCAGCCCGCGGCGTCGGGCCAGGCCAGCAGCGCGGCGATGGACAGCGCCATCAGCAGCACGCCCGACACGGCCGCACGCGCCAGCCAGGACAGCGGCCGGCCCAGGCGCTGCAGACGCGCGTCCAGCTGGCGCCGTGCGGCCGCGATGAAGCCGAAGAAGACGAAGAACGGCACCGCCAGCCCGATGAACACGGGCAGCGCCAGCAGCGGCACCACGACCTCCGAGACGGCGTCGGGCAGCAGCGTCGCGACGCCGATCGCGGCCAGCAGCGCCAGCCAGGCCGTCACCGCGATGGCCTCGACGCGGAACGCGAACCACAGCCGCGCCGCGGCGTGCGCGCCGGTGGCCTGGAAGGCTCGCGCGCAGGGTTCGCCGAAGGTGTCGGCCAGGGCCCGCGCGGCACCGCGGGTCGGCGACGCGATGCGCGACAGCATCAGCCAGCGCCAGGCCGAGCGTGCGAACAGGCGCTGTCGCCCGCGGTCGCCGACGTCGGCTCGCAGCGCGCTCCAGGCCAGCGCCACCGCGTCGCGGTAGCGCGCCATCGCGCGGCTCTGGCCCGCCAGCCCGGCCAGCGCGTCGTCGTTCTCCGGGTCCAGGCGCAGCGCCTCGCGATAGGCCTGCACCGCCTCTTCGGGCGAGTGGCGGGTCTGGGCCAGGCGCACGAAGCCGTCGGCCCAGTCGGGAAAGGCGGCGACCAGCGCCTCGGCCTCGACGCGCGCGCCGATCAGGTCGCCGGCGCGCTGGTGCACGGTGGACAGCAGCAGGCGCGACAGCGCGTCGCCGTCGCTGGCGCGCACGGCCTGGCGCGCCATCTCGACGGCCTCGGCGTGGCGGCCGCGCAGCGAATCCGCGTTGGCCAGCAGGCGCATCGCCCAGGCCGAGCCGGGCTCCTGCGCCAGCACGCCGCGGGCAAGCTCGACGGCCTCGTCGGCGCGGCCGAGCTGCGCCAGCACGTAGGCCAGCTGCAGCCGCGCCCGCGTGTGGGACGGGTCCTCGGCGGCGGCGCGCCGCGCCTGTGCCTCGGCGTCCTTCCAGCGGCCGATGGCGGCCAGGGCCCGGCTGCGCTCGACGAGCGCGTCGGCACGCTGGCGCGGCGTGGGCGCGTCAGCCAAGGCGGTGGCGCTTCATGTAGTCGAGCAGTTCGTCGTAGACGCCGCTCTCGTTGGCGAACATCGCGAAGTTGCGCGCCTGGGCGAACCACTCCAGCGTGCTCGGGCGCAGCGTCTTCAGCGCGCGGCGGAAGTCGTCGTGGCCCACCGGACGGATGCGCCCGGCCGCGGCGCTGGCCTCGATGGCCGCCTCGCGCGCCAGGTTGCAGAGGTGGGCCAGGTCGGCGCCGGAGAACAGCTCGGTGGCGCGGGCCAGCGCCGGCAGGTCGACGCCGGCGTGCGGGCAGCCCTCGAGGTGATGCTCGAGGATGCGCTCACGCGCCGTGACGTCGGGCGGCAGCACGAGCACCGTGCGGTCGAAGCGGCCCGGGCGGCGCAGCGCCGAGTCCACGTCCCAGGGGTGGTTGGTGGCACCGAGCACGAAGACGTCGGTGTTGTCGTGCTGCGCGCCGTCCATCTCGGACAGCAGCTGGTTGACGAGGTTGCGGCCGGCGCCGCCGCGCAGCTCGCTGCGCTTGTGGCCGAGCGCGTCGACCTCGTCGAAGAACAGCACCATCGGCGCCAGCCGGCGTGCGCTGTCGAAGATCTTGTGCAGGCGCTGCTCGCTCTCGCCGAACCACATGTCGAGCACGTCCTCCAGCCCGACCGACGCGAAACGCGCGCCCATCTCGCCGGCCAGCGCGCGCGCGATGTAGGTCTTGCCGCAGCCCGGCGGCCCGTACAGCAGCAGGCCGCCGCTGCCGGTCTTGCCGAAGGCGCGGTAGAGCTCGGGGTCGCGCAGCGGGCCGAGCACCGACAGTTCGAGCTTCTTCTTCAGCCCCTCCATGCCGCCGATCTGGGCGAAGCTGACGCTCGGCGCCTGGACCTCGAACTCGTCGACACGCTCGCCGCCGTCGGCGGCCAGGCGCAGGCCGGGGCGCTCGCCACGCACCAGGTCCTGGGGCTCGGACGGGGCGCCGATCGTCGCCACCACCGGCGCCGGCCGGGGCGCGGGCGCGGCGGCCGGCGGCGGCGCGGCGGGCTCCAGCGCGGCGAGCAGGCGCGCGTAACCGTCGGCCGTCGACCGTCCGAGCTGGCGCGCCAGCGGCGCGGCCAGGCGCAGCGCCGGCAGGTGGGCCGGGTCGCGCGCGAGCGTGCCGACACATAGCTCCAGCGCCGCCTCGGGTCGTTCGTCGTCGTGGAGCAGTTGCGCCAGGTGCTGGCGCAGGTCGAGGTCGTCGGGCGACTGCTGCAGCGCGGCTTCGAGCGCGGCGACGACGGAGGCGGGAGGTCTGGGCATCGGAGAATGAGTTTTGACGGCTCGCCCTCAGTATCGGCAGCGCCGGCCGCCGCCGGAGGGCGGTCAGCGCAGGAACGCGTCGTACCCGGTCTTCAGGATCAGTGCCCCGACGACGACGATGAACACGTGGCGCACGAAGCCGGCGCCGTGTTTGAGCGCCAGCCGCGAGCCGATCAGGCTGCCGGCGACGTTGGCCACCGCCATCGTCAGGCCGATGTGCCACCAGACGTGGCCCTTGGCGGCGAAGAGGCCGATCGCGGCCAGGTTCGTCGCCACGTTCAGCAACTTGGCCGAGGCCGAGGCGTTGAGGAAGTCGTAGCCCAGGAAGCGCACGAACAGGAAGATGAAAAAGCTGCCGGTGCCCGGGCCGAAGAAGCCGTCGTAGAAGCCGATGACGAGGCCGATGGCCGAGGCGCCGGCGATCTCGGCGCAGCGTGACGCGATCGGCGCGTGATGCTGGCCCAGGTCCTTGCGCGCCACGGTGTAGAGCAGCACCGCCAGCAGGATCAGCGGCAGCGCCTTGCGCAGGAAGGCCGGGTCGATCAGTGTCACCGCCCAGGCGCCGAGCAGCCCGCCGACGAGTGCCGCACCCGCCGCCGGGCCGAGCACCGCCCAGCGCAAGTCCACACGGCGCGCGAACTGCCAGCAGGCGAACGAGGTGCCCCAGACCGACGCGCTCTTGTTGGTGCCGAACAGCGTGGCCGCGGGCGCCGTGGGGTAGGCGGCGAACAAGGCCGGCACGAGGATCAGCCCGCCGCCGCCGACGATGGAGTCGACGAGGCCGGCGAAGAACGAGGCGAAGGTGACGAGGGCGAGGTCCATCGGGAAGCGGCGGCCCCGCGGGCGGGGCGAACAGGCGGATCGAGGAGGCGCGGCCGCGCGCGCCGGCCGTCGGGCGACGGCGGGGGCGCATTGTCTCAGGGCGCCGCAGGGGACAATCGGCGCGATGGACACGACCGACTTCGCCCTGCGCGGCGACTACATCACGCTGGACGCGCTGCTCAAGGCCACCGGCTGGGCTTCCAGCGGCGGCGACGCCAAGGCCGCCATCGCCGACGGCCGCGCCGTGGTCAACGGCGAGGCCGAGACGCGCCGCGGGCGCAAGCTGCGCGCCGGCGACGTCGTCGAGTTCGACGGCCACCGCGCAGCGATCCAGGCCGCCGGCTGAAGGAGCCGCCGATGGCGCTGGACCTAGCCGCCCTGCTGGCCGAAGCGCTGCCCGCCACGACCAAAGGCCTGGCCGCCCGCGCGGTGGGCCGGCCGCTGGCCGACCTCGGCTCGCTGGGCCTGACGCTGACGGGCGGCGAGCTGCCGTTCCCGGTGGCCGTGCTGAAGGATTCGGCGCTGGCGCACAACAGCGCCTGGATGCGCGACTTCTGCGCCCGCGCCGGCGTCAGCCTGTGCCCGCACGGCAAGACGACGATGGCGCCGCAGCTCTTCGAGCGCCAGCTCGCCGACGGCGCCTGGGGCATCACCGCCGCCACCGCGGCCCACGTGCGGACCTACCGCCGCTTCGGCGTGCCGCGGGTGCTGCTGGCGAACCAGCTGGTCGGCGCGGCCAACGTCGACCTGGTGCTGGCAGAGCTGGTGGCCGACCCGGCGTTCGACTTCTACACGCTGGTCGACTCCGAAGCCGCGCTGGCCGAGCTGCTGGCCGGGCTGGCGCGCCGGCCGATCGGCCGGCCGCTGCAGCTGCTGCTGGAACTGGGCGCGCCGGGCGCGCGCACCGGCGTGCGCGGGCGCGACGCCGCGCTGGCGCTGGGCCGTGCGATCCGCGCCGCCGCGCCGGCTGTCGTGCTGCGTGGCATCGAAGCCTACGAAGGCGTCGTGCCGGGCGACGGCGAAGCCGCGGTCGAACTGGCGGCGCTGACGCTGATCGAGCAGATCGGCGACATCGCCGCGGCCGGCGTCGCCGAAGACTGGTTCGCGCCGGGCGAGCTGATCGTCTCGGCCGGCGGCTCGCAGTTCTTCGACCTGGCGGCGCAGGTACTGGCGGCGGTGGCCGCGCGCCCGGGCGGCCCGGCGGTGCGCCCGGTGCTGCGCAGCGGCTGCTACCTGTCGCACGACGCGCTGCACTACGAGCGCATGCAGGCCCGGCTGCGCCAGCGCGCCGGCGCGGCCTGGGACCGCGGCCCGGGGCTGCGCAACGCGCTGGAGGTCTGGACCGTCGTGCAGTCGGTGCCCGAACCCGGCCGCGCGATCTGCGCCGCCGGCAAACGCGATCTGTCGCACGACCTGATGCTGCCGCAGCCGGTGGGCTGGTGGCGGGCTGGGGAGGCGGCGCCGCGGGCGGTGCCTGACGGCCTGAAGACCGTGGCGCTGTCGGATCAGCACGCGTGGGTGGACGCGGCCGACGGCGCGATGCCGTGGCGCGTCGGCGATCTGGTCGGTTTCGGCGTCGGCCATCCGTGCACGACCTTCGACCGCTGGGGGCTGCTCTACACGGTCGACGACGGGTATCGGGTGACGGGTGGGGTGAGGACGTTCTTCTGAACTTCCTCGGCACCGAGGCGGATGCACGGCGACACCCGATGCCTCGGTTGAGAGATTCGTTGGAGTGAGCCGATGCCGATCGAAACCGCGCGCTTGAATCTGCTGACGCCGGAGGAGGTCTCCGCCGAGGCGGTTCGACAGTACTTCGTTGCCAACTGGGCGTTCTTGGCTCGCTGGGAGCCGAGACGGTCGGACGATTACTACGATCTGCCGACGACTTCGAAGATGGTCGAGACGCAGCAGGAACAGTTCCGCGCGCGCACGGGCGTCAACTTGTACCTCACGCGGCAGGGGAGCACGGAGGTCATCGGCACCATCGGTTTCTCGAACATCGTCTACGGCTGCTTCCTGTCGTGCTTCCTGGGTTATCGCTCGAGCCAGGGCAACGAGGGCCAGGGGCTGATGCAGGAAGGGCTGAGGGTAGCGATCCGGTGGGTGTTCGAGTCACTCCAGCTGCATCGCATCGAAGCGAACGTGATGCCGCGCAATCTGGCGTCGAAGCGGGTGCTGGAACGGCTCGGGTTCGAACTGGAAGGCAGCAGCCGGAAATATCTGAAGATCAACGGCGTCTGGGAAGATCATCAGCATTACGTGCTGTTGAACGAGGGTGTCGAGTAGCGGGCGTCCGAGGGCAGAATCAAACTGGCCCCTGCGCGGCACCGTCGACAAGGTCCAGGCGCAACGTACGGAGGATCCGTGAGCGATTTCGAAGCCAAGCGTGAGACAGCACTTCGCCTTCTCAAGGCGACGGGAATCACCGAATCCAACTACCGCCCGCCGCTACTGCGCCTCTTGTGGCGCCTGGGGTTTCAGGTTCGTCCACCGCACTTCGCCAGTTTCGGCGCCACGGCCGTATTCGCCGGTTCGTTTTTCGCCATCGGCTGGGGAGCACTGATGTGGCTGCTGGTGTGGCACAGCGCAGGCATGTCCCCGATGGCCGCCTTGGGTTCGAGCGCCATCGCGGGTGTCGTCTTCGGCCTGGTGATGAGCGCGTACTACGGCTACGGTCGCAAGAAGCACCGCTTGCCGGACTGGGACAGCCTCGGCACCACCTACCTCCGACAGACAGCCGGCACCCATAGCGGCTGAAGCCGCCGGAGTCGCCGTTAGCCCTTCTGGGCTCCATTGACGGGTGGACCGCCGCGCGTGCCACCGCCGTAGCGTGCCACGGTCACCGGGTGGCCGGTTCCGTTCATGTCCCCCGGGCGGGCTGCGCCCGCCCTCCTCCTTTACTTCACTCCACCGGCCACCCGGCGCCCGCGGCAGGGCGGGGCGGCTCTGTCCGCTCAGTATGACCGACCTCCCCCCGAAGGCGGGCGGAGGGATTGGCGGACACGATCACGCGGCGCAGAATCGTGCGCGACTGGCGCCGCTTTCGGCGTCTTTTTACGCCTGTGGAACTGAGTGCTCAGCAACTGGAATCTCAAGCGCGAAAAGGGCTTGAGTCTCAGCCCGGGGGCGCCTGTTACCCGAGCGTTGGATGTTATACGCGACGTTCGGGCGCCGCATATAACAAGGTTAGGCGTCACTTTCACAGGTCTTCGTATGTGGCCATTCAAGAAGAAGGATCCTCCCAGTTACCAACCGGCGGTCGCAGCACTTCTAGATGCAGCACTTGAGATTGACATCCAAGAGTGCTTTCATCTCGAAGCTGTCAATCTACTGGAATCTTCAGTCGCCACCTTCTGGATGGTCGAACGAGTATTTCACGCGCTTCCGAAAGACAAGCACGAGAAGGCCGGGTCTTACGCATTTGAATTGTTCATGGAGGGCATGAAGCGAGAGTACAGCCCTGCTGAACTGAAGTCGCTGGTCGGCCCACTGCTGATGAAGCGACTTGATGAATACTCTCAGATCTTTACCACCAACGAATCACGCGATGCTAGTCAAGCGTTGACAGCTACTGCGCAGCGTATCGGGCAAAGGGTGACCGGAGAGAATGAACTACACTTTGCAACCACGATGGCAATTGCGCTTCAATGGTATGGCTCAGTCATTGCGGCCGGCAAGGTTTTGCTCACGCAGGACGCAAACGGTGAGCTCACTTGGTGACGCCTCTCAAGACCCCCCAAGTGATTGATGCAGGCGGAGTTTCTAGTCGGTGGCTGAGTCAGGCGTGACCGGTACGAGCGACATGCCGAGCCGCTGCGCCTTGCGAGCCACACGTCAGGCATCACAGGACACACCGTATGTCGCTAGCGACTCTCTTCGCGCCGCATGAACGCGAGAGCCTTTACTCTGGTGCAAACTCCGCAATTTGGCATTCACACCATCTCGCCGAGCACCTCGCCAAAAGAAAAACCAGGGGGATCGGGGGTCAGGTCTTGCCTTTTGCAGCACAGACCGCGAACGCGGGCCGCTCTCGCGAGGCTAACCCTCCAGCGACCCAGGTGACGTTCAAAAGGCAAGATCTGCCCCCCAGCCTTCCCGTCAGCCGGGTGGAAGATGAGATTTCGCAACCCAATCGTAGTACTAGATGGCCGGCCTTGCGTGAGGGATAACCTCGGGCGGGTGGGACGCTATGGGCACCCCCTTTCGTTCGTTAGGCGGCACAGGAATCACCTATGACCTCGCCCGTCGATCAAGTCGCAGTAGCTGGAGCCGCGATCTCATTCGTGTCGGCCGTTGTCGCCGTCTTGGCGATATACATCCCCTGGCGCAACACTCACGACACTGCTGTCTTCTCTGAAGCTGTGCTTGCACTGGAGCGCGCGTACAAGTCATTGCATGCGATCCGACAAGATGATCAGAGACCCGCGCCAGACAGGCTGAACTGGCTTACGTGTGCTAGGCATCTTGAGTCATACAAGGACTTGCGAGCGAGGCTCAAGACACCTCTCTATCGCCGCCTGTGCGCTGAGCACGAGGAGCACTGGAGACACGAGTTTTATCTGTCTCTGCTGAAACAACGCATCGTCAACGCTTCGTACTTTGATGCCGGACCGATTGAACCAAAGTCCGCGGTAGTTATTTATGGCTTTGCTGCTTGGCCTGAGTCACGAAAGGACCCGATTGACATAGCAGACTATGAAGCGATATTCAAGGAATCGGACATTCTCAATGGCAACGTTGGCCTGAGGACATACCTATCAAAGTTTCCGGAGTTTGGCGGCATCCCCTCTCAATAGACTCCTCCCAAGTGATTGATGCAGGCTGGGTGTCGGGGGTCAGGTCTTCCGCCGTACTCAAGGAGAGCTGCCGTGCCCTCGAAGACTGAACCGCTGTCCCCCAAGGAACTCGCCGCCAACGAGGCCGACCGCGACCGGGGCGCGGAACTGTTGCAGTCGATCCGCGAGATGAAGGCGGGCAAGCTGAGCGTGGTGCACAGCCCGGCCACCGAAGCGCGCCAGAAGACGGGCCTGTCGCAAAGCCAGTTCGCGGCGCTGCTCGGCGTCTCGGTGCGCACGCTGCTGGCCATCGCGCGGACAAATCCGAAGGCGCTGCTGGACGTCGCGGGGCAGTAGCGCCGCTGCTTCCGGCCGTCGCGGGCGTTCAGACCTTCAAGCCCCGCAGGTCCGCGCTCCTCGCCCCCAGCGCCCCCCGATCCGGCTTGCCCGCCGCCGTGACCGGCAGCGCGTCGACCCGGGAGGTGGAGTCAGGTCTTGCCTTTTGCAACACAGGCCGCGAACGCGGGCCGTTCTCGCGAGGCCAACCCTCCTGCGGCCGAAGTGGCGTGCAAAAGGCAAGACCTGACCCCAGCCTTCCCGAGGGCTGGCTGGAAGCGGCCACTCCCTGCCCCGGTCGTCGGGTGGCCGGTGGAGTGAAGTAAAGGAGGAGGGCGGGCGCAGCCCGCCCGGGGGACATGAACGGAACCGGCCACCCGGCGGCCGGGGCACGCCGGGGGCGGTGGCGCGCGTGGCGCCTCCCGGCCGCAGAAGAAACGAACACCGGGCATCTGGCCGACCGGCCACACCCCAGCGCGACAGCCGCGCGTCAGGCGGCGAGCTTGGTGCTCACCAACCGGTTCAGGCTGACCCGTTGCTCGGCCGCCTCGATGACCAGTTGCCGATGCCGTTGCGGCGGGATGCGGACCTTGAACTCGCCGCTGTAGCGCCGGTCGGCGATCGGCTCGGGCACCGGTTCGGCGTTGGCCAGCATGTCCTTCACGCAGTCGGCCACCACGGCGCGGATGCCGGCCAGCGCCTCCTCGGGCGAAGCGGCCAGCCACGACAGCGACGGGAACTCGGCGCACAGACCGACGTGTTCGCCATCCTCGGTGGACCAGGTGACGCGCCAGGTGTAGTGGTCGACGTTCATCGCCAAGGTCCCTCTCCAATCGCTGCAAGCCCGGACTCCGCGGCAGTTCGCCAAGGAATGGTCCCACTGCCGAACGTCCCAGGGCAAGCGCCCGTTCGCGGCTGACAGCCTGCAGACACAGCCTAGAACCCTACGTCCGGGGCGTAGAGTCACCGCATGTTCACCGTCGTCGAGACGCCGCCGCTCCAGAAGCAGTGGCCCGTGTACTGGATGGAGGCTGAACGCAGTGAGTTCGCGTCCCCAAAGCCGGCGCCGAGGTGCTGCTGACGCTCTACGCCAAAGCCAAGACCGACAAGCTCTCCGCCGCCGTACTCAAGGAGATCCGCCGTGCCCTCGAAGACCAAGCCGTTGTCCCCGAAAGAACTCGCCGGCTACGAAGCCGGCCGCGACCTCGGCGCGGATCTGCTGCAGTCGATCAGCGAAATGAAGGCCGGCAAGCTGAGCGTGGTGCACAGCCCGGCCGCCGAAGCGCGCATCAAGCCTTCACCCCCCGCAACTCCCCCACCCTCGCCCCCAGCGCCCCCCGATCCGGCTTGCCCGCCGCCGTGACCGGCAGCGCATCGACCCAGACCACCGCCCGTGGCCGCTTGTGGCGTGCCAGGTGCGTGGCCAGGTGGTCGACGATCGTCGCGTCGGGCGGCGGCGTGCCGTCGGCCACCAGCGCGGCGGCGACGGTCTGGCCCCAGGTTTCGTCGGCCACGCCGAAGACCGCAGCGGCGGCGATGCCGGGCAGCGCTTCCAGCACACGCTCCACCTCGGCCGGGTAGACGTTCTCGCCGCCGGTGACGATCAGGTCGTGGCGGCGGCCGAAGAGTTCGACATGGCCGTCGGCGTGGATGCGGCCGTGGTCGCCGGTGTCGAACCAGGCCTCGGGGTCCAGCGCCGGCTCGCCCAGGTAGCCGTGCATGCGCATCGCGCCGCGCACCTGCAGGCGCTCGCCGTCGGCGCGCAGTTCGGCGCCGGGCAGCACGGTGCCGCAGCCCCAGGGTTCGGCGTCGAAACGCGCCTCGTACGGCGTGGCGACGATCTGCGAGCAGGTCTCGGTGCAGCCGTAGGTCACGACGACCGGCAGCCGCGCCGCACGCGCCCGGGCGAAGAGCCGCGGCGACGCCGCCGAGCCGCCCAGCAGCAAGGTGCGGAAATACGACGGCGCCACCCAGCCCGGGTGCGCGTCCAGCGTCAGCGCCAGCATCGTCGGCACCAGCGACGCCAGCGTGATGCGCTCGTGTTCGATCAAGCCCGGCAGCCGCGCGGCGTCGAAACGCGGCGCCAGCACCAGCGTCGCGCGGGCCGCCATGCAGCGCGTCAGGATCGACAGCCCGCCGACCCGCGCCAGCGGCATCGCCAGCAGCCAGCGGTCACCGGCCTGCCACCCGACGTTGGCGGCGTGCGCGGCGGCCGACGCGCGGAAGGCGGCGCGTGTCAGCACCGCGCCGCGCGAACGGCCGGTGGTGCCGGAGGTGAAGATCACCGCCGCGGCGTCGGCCGGCAAGGCGCCGGCGGCTTCGCAGGCGGCGATCTCGGCCGCGTGTTCGGCGGCCGTCGCACGCGGGTGCAGCAGCAGCGCCGGCACGCCGGCTTCCAGCAAGGCCAGCAGTTCGACGACGGTGGCCAGCGCGTTGTGGCCGACCACCGGCACCGCGTCGCGCCGGCCACTCAGCGCGGCGACGCGCGGCTCGGCCGCGGCGGCCAGTTCGGCCCAGGTCCAGGTGCGGCCGTCCTCGGCGACGACGGCCGGCGCGGCGCCGGCCTCGCGTGCGGCGGCGCGGATGGACAGCGCGCCGTCGTCGGCGCCGCTCACGGCAGGCGCGGGAACTTGCGGAAGTCCGGCTTGCGCTTTTCCAGGAAGGCGTTCTTGCCTTCCTTGCCTTCTTCGGAGAGGTAGTACAGCAGCGTGGCGTTGCCGGCCAGCTCCTGCAGCCCGGCCTGGCCGTCGCAGTCGGCGTTCAGCGCCGCCTTCAGGCAGCGCAGCGCGATCGGGCTGTTGGCCAGCATCTCGCGGCACCACTGCACGGTCTCTTCTTCCAGCCGCTCGTAAGGCACGACGCAGTTGACGAGGCCCATGTCCAGCGCCTCTTGCGCGCCGTACTGGCGGCACAGGAACCAGATCTCGCGCGCCTTCTTCTGGCCGACGATGCGCGCCATGTAGCTGGCGCCGTAGCCGCCGTCGAAGCTGCCGACACGCGGGCCGGTCTGGCCGAAACGTGCGTTGTCGGCGGCGATCGTCAGGTCGCAGATCATGTGCAGCACGTGGCCGCCGCCGATCGCGTAGCCGGCGACCATCGCGACGACGGGCTTGGGCAGGGTGCGGATCTGGCGCTGCAGGTCCAGCACGTTCAGGCGCGGCACGCCGTCGCCGCCGACGTAACCGCCGTGGCCGCGCACACGCTGGTCGCCGCCCGAGCAGAAAGCGTCCTTGCCGGCGCCGGTGAGGATGATGACGCCGACGTTCTCGTCGTCGCGTGCATCGGCGAAGGCGCGTTCCATCTCCTGCACCGTCTCCGGGCGGAAGGCATTGCGCACCTCGGGGCGGTTGATCGTGATCTTGGCGATGCCCTCGTCGCACTTCTCGTAGACGATGTCGCCATAGCCGGCAACGGCGGTCCAGGCGGGGATGGGCGGCAGTTCGGTCGTGCTCATGCGCTCTCGGAGTCGGACGAAAACGCCGACTCTAGCTTGAGCAAGGTCATGCGCGCCCCGGGTTGGCGCAAACCGGAAGCAACCCGCTCAGACCTCGGCTTCGGCTTCCGGCCAGAGGTTCGGGAAGTAGAAACGCAGCGCGTGCTGCGGGACGGCGAAGCGCAGCTTGCCGTACGGCGTATCGGAGCGCAGGAAGCCGCGAGCGATCAAGGACGACACGAGCCCGGTCGCCAGCCGATCGCCCAGACCCGTCATCGCCTTGAAGTCGGCACGCGCCAGTTCGGTCTGGGTGGCGAACAGGTAATGCAGAGGCCGCAGCGCCTCGCGCCGCACACCGGACTGGCGCGCCGACTGCTCGAAGCTCAGCGCGGCGTCGATGCGGCCCTGGATGTCGGCGACGTCCAGCATCTGGCGCATGAAACGCGCCTGGTCCAGGCAGGTCTCCAGCGCGTAGCCAATCCAGTCGACGAAGCCGGCTTCGGTGAGGTTGCCGCGCCCATCCAGGTCACCTTGGCGGTGCTCGTCGGCGGCCTGCAGCAGTTGTTTGTAGCGGACCTGGCTGCGTGCAAAGCCGCGCAGCGGCGACCACAAGCCGTGTGTCAGCCCGGCGGCGTGCAGCACCAGATGGGTGTGCAGACGGCAGACGCGGCCGTTGCCGTCGGCGAACGGGTGGACCCAGGCCAGACGGTGATGCGAGGCCATGGCGGCGACGACGCTGGCTTCGCCGCGGCGCACGCTGCCGTAGAGCTGCGCCCAGCGGCTCACGAAGGCGTCCAGCGCGGTGTGCAGCGGCGCTTCGTGCCGTCCCACGGTGACCTGGCGTTCGCGGAAGCGGCCGGGGACCAGCAGCGAGCCGTCGGCCAGCCGCAGGTCTTGTTCGCCCAGCCCGGAGAACAGGCTCTCGTGCAGCCACTGAACACACTCGGCCGAATACAGCCAGCGAGGAACGGCGTCACGGTTTTCGGCCAGCATGCCGTCGAGCCGCTCTTCGCACTGCTGCTCGGTCTCGATGTGGGCCACGGCCAGGCGCTGGCGGCGCGCGGTGTCGGCGTCGCCGGCGTAGTCCTGTTGCAGCGCACGCTCGATGTCCGACGGGCGGGTGTGCTCGCCTTCGATGCGGTTCGTGTAGTACGAATTCATGCTGCGCAGCAGCGCCCGCAGTTCGCTGCGCGCCGCTGGCGCTGCAGCAGCACCAAGGGAGGCGGACTCGCGTACCAGATCCCCCGCCAGCTCGAGCAGCGGCTCCAGCTTCAAAGCCCCCGGCATCAGCGGCTCGAAGTGCTGCGGCGCCTCGTAGCAGGCGATCTTCTGCGACTTCATCTGCGAGATTCTAGGCGATCCATTTCACCTATGAATATCGCAAGTTGTCGCGGATTATTTTGCGAGATTTGGCGTGAACATCTGGACAACGCAGCCCGGCCACCACGTTCAATCGCGCACCGTCGACACCAGCACGTCCGCACTGCCTTCGGCCAGCACGTGCCGCGTCGTGCTGCCCAGCAGCAGGTCGACGCTGGCCGAACGGCCGTGTTTGCCGAGCACGACGAGGTCGCAGCCCAGCTCGGCCTCCTGCTCGACGATGCGCAGCGAGGCGTCGCCTTCCAGCACCCGCGGCGTCCACTGCGCGGCGCGCAGTCCGCAGTCCTCGGCCAGCGCGTGCACGCGGCGCGTGGCCTCCTGCCGCGCCGCCTCGCGGTAACGCTCGACGGTGGCGTCGTCGACGCCGGCATAACGCAGCTTCTCGCCGAACGGCACCTCGAACGCCGCCATCAGCACCAGCTGCGCATGCGGCGCGACGCGGTGCGCCAGCGCCACGGCCGCCTTGGACCAGGGCGAGAAGTCGACCGCGACGAGCACACGCCGGTAGGGCTCGTGCGGCGCCTGGCGCACGACGAGCAGCGGCTTGGCGCTGCGCCGCATCAGCCGCTCGGCGGTGCTGCCCAGCACCAGGCGGCGCAGGAAGCCGCTGCCGCGTGCGCCCAGCACCAGCAGGCTGGCGTCGCGCGCCTCGGCCTCGCGCAGGATCTCGTCGAGCACCGGGCCGCTGCGGCACACCACGGCCGGCTCGACGTGGCGGCGAGCCTTCAGATCGGCCGCCTGGATGGCCAGCGCGGCGCGCGCCTCGTCGTGCATCGCCCGCTCGGGCGCGGTGTCGCTGCCCAGCCAGGCCCGCAAGGCCTCCAGCGTGTCGCCGGGCAGCACGTGCACCAGGGCCAGCGGCGCGCCGTTCTCGTGCGCCAGCCGCGCGGCACGTTCGGCGGCCTGGCGGGCCTGCGGCGAGAAGTCGGTGGCGGCAATCACGGGGGCGGTCGGGTGCATGCGCTCGTCCTCGGTGGCGCCCCGCTCCACGCGACGGGGCCGGCTTCATTCTGCGAAACCAGGCCCTGGGTCCCGGGCCGATGGGGGTTTGCATCTGCGCTCCGTCAAGGCCCAACGGCATTCATGTGGAGTCGCGGAACTTCTCGCAAGTCCTTGAATCCGGGCCGTTTTCCGGCGTCGACCGCAGATCGCGGGCACTTCGCCCCTAGACTCGGGCCCCGATGTCCCTGCTGATCCTGCTCGTATTGCCGTTCCTCGGCAGCGCGGTGGCCGCGCTGTTGCCGACGAACGCGCGCAACCTCGACTCGCTCTGGGCGGCGCTGGTCGCGCTGGCGGTCGCGCTGCCGCTGGCGCTGCTGTACCCCGAAGTCGCCGCCGGCGGCGTGGTCGTCGAACGCCTGGCCTGGCTGCCCAGCCTGGGGCTGGACATCGTCGTGCGCCTGGACGGCTTCGCCTGGATGTTCGCGATGCTGGTCGCGGGCATGGGGCTGCTGGTCATCCTCTACGCGCGCTACTACCTGTCGCCCGAGGACCCGGCGGCGCGCTTTTATTCGCTGCTGCTGGGTTTCATGGGCGCGATGCTGGGCGTCGTGGTCTCGGGCAACCTGCTGCAGATGGTGGTGTTCTGGGAGCTGACCAGCGTCTTCTCCTTCCTGCTGATCGGCTACTGGACCCACCGCCGCGACGCGCGCCGCGGCGCACGCATGGCCTTCACCGTCACCGCCACCGGCGGCCTGGCGCTGCTGGCCGGCGTGCTGCTGCTGGGCCACGTGGTCGGCAGCTACGAGCTCGACGCGGTGCTGGCCGCCGGCGACACGGTGCGCGGTCACGCGCTGTACCCGTGGATCCTCGTGCTGGTGCTGGCCGGCGCGCTGACCAAGAGCGCGCAGTTCCCGTTCCACTTCTGGCTGCCGCACGCGATGGCGGCGCCGACGCCGGTGTCGGCCTATCTGCACTCGGCGACGATGGTCAAGGCCGGTGTCTTCCTGCTGGCGCGGCTGTGGCCGGTGCTGTCGGGCACCGAGCCCTGGTTCTGGATCGTCGGCGGCGCCGGTCTGGCGACGCTGCTGCTGGGCGCCTGGGCGGCGATGTTCCAGAACGACCTGAAGGCGCTGCTGGCCTATTCGACCATCAGCCACCTCGGGCTGGTGACGCTGCTGCTCGGGCTGGACAGCCCGGTGGCCGCGGTCGCGGCGGTGTTCCACATGATGAACCACGCGACCTTCAAGGCCTCGCTGTTCATGTCGGTGGGCATCATCGACCACGAGACCGGCACGCGCGACATGCGCCGCCTCGACGGCCTGTACCGCTGCATGCCGATCACCGGCACGCTGGCCATCGTCGCCTGCGCGGCGATGGCCGGGGTGCCGCTGCTCAACGGCTTCCTGTCCAAGGAGATGTTCTTCGCCGAGACGGTGCACGCCGGCGCCAACCCGGCGGTGCGCTACGGGCTGCCGGTGGCGGCGACGCTGGCCGGCATCTTCGCGGTCGTCTATTCGCTGCGTTTCGGCCACGACGTGTTCTTCGGCCCCGAACCACGCGACCTGCCGCGCGAGCCGCACGAGCCGGTGCGCTGGATGCGCGTGCCGGTGGAGCTGCTGGTCTTCGCCTGCATCGCGGTGGGCACGCTGCCGGCGATCGTCATCGGGCCGCTGCTGGAGACGGCCGCGCGGCCGGTGGTCGGCGGCACGCTGCCCGACTACAGCCTGGCGATCTGGCACGGCCTGAACACGCCGCTGATCATGAGCGCGGTGGCGCTGGCCGGCGGGCTGATCATTTATCTGTCCTACGCCGAGGCCTTCAAGCGCCGGCCGCGGCGCGGCGCGCCGCTGGTCGGGCGCTACGACGGCCGCGTCGTCTTCGAGCGCACGCTGGCCTGGGTGACGGCCCTGTCGCGCCGCGTGCTGCGCGTGGCCGGCACGCAGCGGCTGCAGCCGCAGCTGCTGGCGATGGTGGCCGCCGCCGGGCTCACCGGGCTGGCTTCGGCGCTGGTCGTGCCGCTGGAATGGGGCGACCGCGCGCGCATCCCGGCGGCACCGGGCTTCGTGCTGCTGTGGACCGTCGGCGGCGCCTGCGCCATCGGCGCGGCCTTCCAGGCCAAGTACCACCGGCTGGCGGCGCTGACGATGCTCGGCGTGGTCGGCCTGGCGCTGTGCATCACCTTCGCCTGGTTCTCGGCACCCGACCTGGCGCTGACGCAGCTGGCCGTGGAGGTGGTCACCGTCGTGCTGTTCCTGCTCGGCCTGCGCTGGCTGCCCAAGCGGCTGGAAGCCGACGGGCCCGACATCGGCCGCCGCGCACGCTGGCGCCGCCGGCGCGACTTCTTCATCGCGCTGGCCATCGGCACCGGGCTGGCGGCGCTGTCCTTCGCGCTGCTGACGCGCCACGCGCCGCTCAGCATCTCGCCGTACTACCTCGAGAACGCCCAGCCGCTGGGCGGCGGCACCAACGTCGTCAACGTGATGCTGGTCGACTTCCGCGCCTTCGACACGCTGGGCGAGATCACGGTGCTGGGCATCGTCGGCATCACGGTCTACGCGCTGCTGCGGCGGTTCCGCCCGCCGCGCGAGGTGATCCACCGGCCGACGCAGCAGCAGCTGGTCGCACCCGACGGCCCCAGCGACCTGGCCGAGGACGCCGACGGCGGCGGCACCGCGCAGCGCTACCTGGAAGTGCCGGCGGTGCTGGTGCGGCTGCTGCTGCCGGTGGCCGGCGTCTTCGCGGCCCACCTGTTCCTGCGCGGCCACGACGAGCCGGGCGGCGGTTTCGTCGCCGGGCTGGTGGTGTCGATCGCCTTCATCGCCCAGTACATGGTCTCGGGCACACGCTGGGTGGAGGAGCGCATGGCGCTCAAGCCGCCGCGCTGGATCGCCGTCGGCCTGCTCGTCGCGCTGGCCACCGGGCTGGGATCGTGGTGGTTCGGCTACCCGTTCCTGACAACGCACACCGCGCACCTGACGCTGCCGTGGATCGGCACGCTGCACCTGCCGAGCGCGGCGCTGTTCGACCTCGGCGTGTTCGCCGTCGTCGTCGGCTCGACGCTGCTGCTGCTGACGGCCATCGCCCACCAGTCGCTGCGCGCCCAGCGCCGCCCCGGCATGCCGAGGGAGGAGGCCTGATGGAAGTCGTGGTCTCGATCGCCATCGGCGTGCTCGGCGGGGCCGGCGTGTGGCTGCTGCTGCGGCCGCGGACCTTCCAGGTGCTGATCGGCCTGTCGCTGCTGTCGTATGCCGTGAACCTGTTCATCTTCAGCGTCGGCAGCCTGGCCGTGGACCGCGAGCCCATCGTCGCGCCCGGCGTCACGCCCGACCTGCTGAACTACACCGACCCGCTGCCGCAGGCGCTGGTGCTGACGGCCATCGTCATCGGCTTCGCGACGACGGCGCTGTTCCTCGTCGTGCTGCTGGCGCTGCGCGGGCTGTCCGGTGGTGACCACGTCGACGGCCAAGAGGAGCGCTGATGAACGCCGCCGACCTGATCGTCGCCCCGGTGCTGCTGCCGCTGGCCACCGCCGCCGGCATGCTGCTGCTGGGCGAGCAGCGCCGCGGCATCAAGTCCGTGCTCAACACGCTGTCCACCGCCGCCGGCCTGGCGATCGCGATCGTGCTGCTGCAGCACGTGCACGCCCAGGACGCGCCCTCGGCCTACGCCGTCTACCTGCCGGGCAACTGGCCGGTGCCCTACGGCATCGTGCTCGTGGCCGACCGGCTGTCGGCGCTGATGATGGTGCTGGCCGGCAGCGTGGCGCTGGCCGCGCTGCTGTTCTCGCTGGCGCGCTGGCACCGCGCCGGGGTGTATTTCCACGTGCTCTTCCAGCTGCAGCTGATGGGGCTGTACGGCGCCTTCCTGACGGCCGACCTGTTCAACCTCTTCGTCTTCTTCGAGGTGCTGCTGGCGGCCAGCTACGCGCTGCTGCTGCACGGCGGCGGCCCCGAACGCGTGCGCGCCGGGCTGCACTACATCGCGATCAACCTGTTCGCCTCGCTGCTGTTCCTGATCGGCGTGGCCGTGCTCTACGGCGTGACCGGCACGCTGAACATGGCCGACATCGCGCGCAAGCTGGCGCTGGTGCCCGACTCCGACCGCGGCCTGCTGCTGGCCGGCGCGTCGATCCTCGGCGTGGCCTTCCTGGCCAAGGCGGCGCTGTGGCCGCTGAACTTCTGGCTGCCCCCGGCCTATGCCGCGGCCGGCGCGCCGTCGGCGGCGGTGTTCGCGATCCTCACCAAGGTCGGCGTCTACGGCGTGCTGCGGCTGTGGACGCTGTGTTTCCCCGCCAGCGCCGGCGCCTCGGCGTTCTATGGCGCCGAGCTGCTGGCCTGGGGCGGCATCGCGACGCTGGCCTACGGCTCGGTGGGCATGCTGGCGTCGCAGCAGCCGGGGCGGCTGGCCGGCTACAGCATCATCGCCTCGTCGGGCACGCTGATCGCGGCGATCGGTCTGCACGAGACGGTGCTCGCCGGCGGCGCGCTGTACTACCTCGCCAGCTCGACGCTGGCCGGCGCGGCGATGTTCCTGCTCGTCGAGCTGCTCGAACGTTCACGCGAGGTCGAGACCGCACCGCCGCAGGCCGACTCGGGCGACGAGGCGCTGCCCGATTTCGTCGACACCGCGCCGCCGGCCATCGTCAACCTCGACGACGACGAGCAGGTGCTGATCGGCCGCGCGATCCCGGCAGCGCTGGCTTTCATCGGCGTGGCTTTCGGCATCTGCGGGCTGGCGCTGTCGGGGCTGCCGCCGCTGTCGGGCTTCGTCGGCAAGCTGGCCATGCTCTCGGCGCTGCTGCCGCGCCAGGACCTCGCGGCCTGGGTTTTCTTCGCCACGCTGATCCTCTCCGGGCTGATGGCCGCGACGGCGCTGGTGCGCATCGGCATCCGCCACTTCTGGACCTCGGGCGACCGGCCGGCGCCGACGCTGCGCCTGGTCGAGGGCCTGCCGGTGGCCGCGTTGCTGGCCGCGCTGGGCACGCTGGTCGTGCTCGGCGAGCCGATGCTCGAGTACACCCGGGCGACCAGCCAGGCGCTGCAGTCGCCCGCGCTCTACATCGACGCCGTGCTGCGCGCCACGCCGCTGCCGGCGCCGCTGCCGACGCCGGAGGCCGCACGATGAAACGCCTGCTGCCCGCCCCGCTGCTGTCGCTGGGGCTGTTCGTCATGTGGCTGCTGCTGCGGCCTTCGCTGGCGCCCGGTTCGCTGCTGCTGGGCGCGCTGCTGGCGCTGGTGATGCCGCTGCTGATGGCGCCGCTGCGCCCGCCCGCCGGGCCGATACGCCGGCCGCTGGTGGTGCTGCGCCTGGTGGCCATCGTCGCCGTGGACGTCGTGAACTCGGCGCTGGACGTGGCACGCGGCGTGGTCCGCGCGCGCCGCCAGCCGCCGCGCGGCAGCTTCGTCGTCGTGCCGCTGGAGCTGCGCGACGTGCACGGCCTGGCGGCGCTGGCGATGATCACCACCGTCGTGCCGGGAACGATCTGGTGCGAACTGGCGCCCGACCGCAGCGCGCTGCGCCTGCACGTGTTCGACCTGGTGGGCGAAGCCGAGTTCGTGGCGTACTTCAAGCAGCGCTACGAACAGCCGTTGAAGGAGATTTTCGGATGACGCCGCTGCTCGTGTGGTCGGTGGCCGCGACGCTGGCGCTGTACGCGCTGGCGATGGCACTCGGGCTGGCGCGCCTGTTGCGCGGCCCGAGCGCGCAGGACCGCGTGCTCGCGCTGGACTTCATCTACGTCGTCGGCATGCTGATGATGCTGACGCTGGCCGTGCGCTACGACAGCCGCATGTACTTCGAGGGCGCGCTGCTGATGGTGCTCTTCGGCTTCGTCGGCTCGGTGGCGCTGGCCAAGTTCCTGCTGCGCGGCGAGGCCATCGAATGAACATCGTCTGGACCGAACTGCTGGTCGCCGTGCTGCTGCTGGCCAGCGGCGGCGTGGTGCTGACCGCGGCGCTGGGGCTGTGGCGGCTGCCCGACTTCTTCGCCCGCATGCACGCGCCGGCGCTGGCCTCGACCCTGGCAGCCTGGCTGGTGGCCGCGGCGACGATCCTGCACTTCAGCACCCGCGAGGGCGAGCTGTCGCTGCACGTCTGGCTGGCGGTGGCGCTGCTGTCGATCACCGCGCCGGTGACGACCATCGTGCTGGCGCGCGCGGCGCTGTTCCGCCGCCGCCACGCCGGCGACGAGTTGCCCCCGCCGCTGGCCGGCGAACTGCCGCGCCAGGCGCGCGACCTCGACGCGGCCGACGACTAGGAGGCGGCACATGGCGGTGCTCTGCGCGGCCCCAAAGGGCAGAACCGCTCGTCGGACTGACTGGAGCCTCCCTCGGGGAGGGAGGCTGGAGGGTGCCGTCGAACGAGCTGGAGCACCCACCCGGAGGGGGCTCGGGGGAGCTGTGCGTCATGCCCCAGGCTGGGAGGCGGCGCGGCTTCTGCCGCGCAGACTCCTAGCGGATGTCGTCCGGCAGCTCGATCTTCACTTCCAGGATCTCGAAGTTGTCCTGGCGTTCGACGCTGACCTTCACGTCCTCGGGCGCGATCTTCACGTACTTGGCGATCACCGCCATCAGCTCCTGCTGCATCTGCGGCAGGTAGTCCGCGCGCGTGCCGCGGCCCGAGCGTTCGTGGGCGAGGATGATCTGCAGCCGCTCCTTGGCGACCGTCGCCGTCTGCTTCTTCTCCCCGAGGAAGAACGAGAGGAAGGACATCGCGCTCACCTCCCGAAAAGACGCTTGAAGAAGCCGGGCTTCTGGAAGTCGGTGAAACGCATCGGGCGTTCCTCGCCGAGGAAACGTGCGACCACGTCCTTGTAGGCCTCGGCGACGTCGGTGTCCTTCAGGTGGATCGCCGGCAGGCCCTGGTTGCTGGCGTCGAGCACGGCCTGGCTCTCGGGCACCACCCCGATCAGCGGGATGCGCAGGATCTCCTGCACGTCGGCCAGCGACAGCATCTGGCCGCCTTCGACACGCTCGGGGTCGTAGCGCGTGATCAGCAGGTGCTCCTTGACGGGCTCCTTGCCGTCGATGGCGCGGCGCGTCTTGGACGACAGCATGCCCAGGATGCGGTCGCTGTCGCGCACCGACGAGACCTCGGGGTTGGTGACGACCAGCGCCTCGTCGGCGAAGTGCATCGCCATCAGCGCGCCGGTCTCGATGCCGGCCGGGGAGTCGCAGACGACGTAGTCGAAGCCCATCTCGGCGAGCTCGGCGAGCACGCGCTCGACGCCGTCCTGCACCAGCGCGTCCTTGTCGCGCGTCTGGCTGGCGGCGAGCACGAACAGGTTCTCGCAGTTCTTGTCCTTGATGAGCGCCTGCTGCAGCTTGGCCTCGCCGTGGATCACGTTGATCAGGTCGTAGACCACGCGGCGTTCGCAGCCCATGATCAGGTCGAGGTTGCGCAGGCCGACGTCGAAGTCGATCACCGCGGTCTTGTGGCCGCGCAGCGCGAGGCCCGAGGCGAAGCTGGCGCTGGTCGTGGTCTTGCCCACGCCGCCCTTGCCGGACGTGACGACAATGATTCTGGTCATCGCTGGGGGGTTCCTCTGGGGTGGCGGGCGCTCGCGCGCCCTCTCAATTCACGGCCAGCGGCTCGACGACGAGCCGCTCGCCTTCCAATCTCACCTGCGCCGGCTTGCCGACGATGTCGTCGGCCAGCGGCGTCTCGGTCGTGCGGTACATGCCGGCCACCGAGACGAGCTGCGGCTCCATGCAGGTGCTGAAGATGCGGGCGTTGACGTCGCCGCGCGCGCCGGCGATGGCGCGGCCGCGCAGCGGCGCGTAGACGTGGATGCTGCCATCGGCGATGACCTCGGCGCCGAAGCTGACGACCGACAGCACGACCAGGTCGCCACCGCGCGCGTAGACGCGCTGGCCCGAACGCAGCGGCTTGTCGACGATGAGCGTCGTCGCGGCTGCCGCCGCGGCCGGGACCTCGACCTCGCGGATCACCTCGACCTCGCGCACGACTTCCCGCACGACCTCGCGCACCTCGGGCTCCGGGCGCGGCTCGGCGCGCGTCTCGGGCTCGGTCGCCGGCGGCAGGCCGGCTTCGCGCGCCGCGGCCATCTGCGCCTCGCTGCCGCCCTGCACCGCCACCGCACGCATGCGGTGGCGCGTCAGGTGCTGCAGCAGCGCTGCGAAGTCGGGCACCGCCTCGCCGTCGCGCAGCGGGCTCAGGTCCAGCACCAGCGGCTCGTCGTCGAACAGCCCGGGGCTGTCGGCGAAACGTTCGTCCAGCGCGGCGCCCAGCGCGGCGGCGTCGGCGACGTGCAGGCGCAGCGCGGTGAGCCACCAGGCGGTGCTCTTCAGGTCGAACAGGGGGGAAGCCGGCGAAACAGACATGGACACGGGGACGGACGACGACGCGGCAGGCGCGCTGCCGGACGACGCGCAAGGGGGAAACCGCGCCAAAGTCTACTATGGGGCCCGCCCCCGGCCCGGTGCCGGCCGGTAACGAGGCGGCCGCCCCCCGAAAACGCCGGCGCGGGGTCCCGAGCGGGAACACCTCCACGGACTGGCCGACCTGGCAGGAACCGGGCGGTCAGCCAAGACGATCAGCTTTGCTTGCGCTTTCGGGTGGCCGCCGGCACACCGCCATGCCGGACGACGCCTTCGACGATGTCGTCGATGACCCACGCGCGCAAGCGGGCCGGGTCAGCGATCGGGTAGCGCCGCAGCACCAGCATGGTGTGCAGATAGCCCACGGCCTTGGTGAAGATCTGCTCGCCCAGCGTCAGCACGGCAGCGTCGTGCGGCTTGGCGCCGATCACCGCGGCGACACGTTGGCGTCCCAGTTCCACCATCTCGTAGTAGACGGGATAGGCGCGCTGCGTCTCAGGCGTCGACTCGATGCTCAGCGCCGGGTTGTAGACGGTGCGGTAGAGGTCCGGGTTCTGCTCCCAGTAGCGAATAAAGGTCTCGACGTGGGCGCGCAGTACCTCGCGCGGCGAGGCCTCCGGCGCCGGGGCCGTCAGCAGGTCTTGATGGAGTTCGCCGACGCACTCGCTCCAGACGGCCCTCAGCAGTTCGGTGCGGCTCTCGAAGTAGGTGTAGAAGGCCATCTGCGAGACGCCCAGCGGCTCGGTCACGGCACGGATCGTCACCGCCTCGGAGCCCGCGCTGCGCATCAAGGCCTGGGCCTGCTCGACGAGCGCCTGGCGGAACGATGCCCGTGCCGCGGCACTGCGGCGGCGCTTGGGCGCCGGTGACTTTCTGGGGGCCATGATGCGCTCCGGTGTATGACGGACCGGCCGCCAGAAGGAGCGACGAGTCTAGGCAATGCCGTCACATTCCGTCATCACGGCGCGCTTCGGCTTACGGGGCATCAAGCCTGGGTGACGATCTCGCGGGCAATTTGATCCAGTCCAATGGAACGCTCGACAGCTCCACGTCTAACCGCTTCCTTCGGCATTCCATAGACAACGCAGCTCGATTCGTCCTGCGCGAGCGTGTGTGCCCCGGCCTGGCGCATCTCCAGCAGGCCGGCGGCGCCGTCGTCGCCCATGCCGGTCATGATGATGCCGGTGGCGTTGGCGCCGGCCGCGCGGGCCACCGAACGGAACAGCACGTCCACCGAGGGCCGGTGGCGGTTGACCGGCGGGCCGTCGACCACGTCGACGTGGTAGTAGGCGCCGCTGCGGCGCAGCACGAGGTGTCGGCCTCCCGGCGCGATCAGCACCCGGCCCGGGATCACGCGGTCCTGGTGGCGCGCCTCGCGCACCTCGACCTTGCAGATCTTGTCCAGGCGCTCGGCGAAGGCGGCGGTGAAACGTTCGGGCATGTGCTGCACGAGCACGATGCCCGGGCAGACCCGCGGCAGCGCCGTCAGCACCTGCTCCAGCGCCTGCGTGCCGCCGGTGGAGGTGCCCAGCGCGACGATGCGTTCGGTGGTCTGCGACATCGCGCGCGTGCCGCCGGGCGGCAGCACCGCGTCGGCGCTCAGCTTGGCGGCCACCGGCGGCGGCTCGGCCGCCGCACGGCGCGGCAACACGCGCGCGTGCGAGGCGCCGCGCACCGTCGCCGTGAGTTCGGCCGCCGCCTCGCCGAGGAACTGCTTGAGCCCCAGCCGGGGCTTGGTGACGATGGCCACGGCGCCGGCGGCCATCGCCTCCATCGTCGTGCGTGCGCCCTTCTCGGTCAGCGTCGAGCAGATGACCACCGGCGTCGGCCGCTCGTGCATCAGCTTGCGCAGGAAGGTCAGCCCGTCCATGCGCGGCATCTCGACGTCGAGCACGATGACGTCGGGCCAGGCGCGCTGCATGCGCTCCATCGCGATCAGCGGGTCCGAAGCCGTCGTGACCTCGAAGTCAGGCACCTCGCCGAGCAACGCGCCCAGCACCTGACGCACGACGGCGGAGTCATCGACGACGAGCACGCGGATGGACTTCATTGGCCGCCGCGGCTCAGCGCTTGACGTAGGTGGACGGCGCCACCTGGCGCACCGCGTCGCTGACACCGTGCAGCGTTTCGGAGTGGCCGATCATCAGGTGGCCGCCGGGCTCGAGCTGGCCGAGCACGCGCGCGACGATCTGGGCTTTGGTGTCGGCATCGAAGTAGATCATCACGTTGCGCAGGAAGACGACGTCGAAACGCCCGAGCGCCGGCAGCGGCCGGTTGAGGTTGACCTGGGCGAAACGCACGCGCTCGCGCAGCGCGCGGCTGACGAGCAGCGTGCCTTCGGCCTTGCCGGTGCCGCGCAGGCAATGGCGCTTGAGCAACGCAGGCGGGATGCCTTCGGTGCGCTCCAGCGGGTACAGACCGCGACGCGCGCGCTCCAGCACCCGGGAGCTGATGTCGGTGCCCAGCACCTCCCAGGGCGTGCTGCCCATCGCCTCGGCCAGCACCATCGCGATCGTGTAGCACTCCTCGCCGCTGGAGCTGGCGGCGCTCCAGACGCGCAGCGGCCGGGCGGCGGCCGCCGCCTCGCCCGCCAGGCGGCCAAGCAGCTCGAAGTGGCGCGGCTCGCGAAAGAAGTAGGTCTCGTTGGTCGTCAGCAGGTCGATCGCGGTCTGCACCTCGGCCGGCTGCTCGCCGCTGGCCAGCAGCCGGTAGTACTCGTCGTAGCTGCCCAGCGCGTGCTCGCGCAGCCGGCGCGACAGGCGGCCGCTGACCAGCGCCTTCTTCGCCGGCGACAGGCGGATGCCGGCGGCCTCGTGGATGAAGCGCTGGAAACGTTCGAACTCGCGTTCGGTGATGGCGGGGTCGTGCATCGGATCAGAGGGCGCCGGGGGACGCCGGGGAACGCAGCTCTGCGAGCCGCGTCTGGTGGAGCTTGAGCCAGGACTGCAGGCTGTCGCCGGCCATCGGCCGGGCGATCAGGTAGCCCTGGGCGACATCGCAGCCCAGCTGCTGCAGCAGGCGCCAGTCGCCGATGCGCTCGACGCCTTCGGCAACGCAGAGAAGGCCGAAGCGGCGCGCGGTCTCCAGCGCCGACTCCAGCAGCATGCGCTGGGCATGGCGCACCGCGGCGCCGTGCACGAACTGGCGGTCGACCTTCAGTTCGCTGAACGGAATGCGCGCGAGCTGGCTCATCGACGCGTAGCCGGTGCCGTAGTCGTCGATCGACAGGCCGAAGCCCTTGAGCCGCAGCCGCGTCAGCACGCCGATGCCGCCGTCGTAGGCGGCGACGACCGAGCCTTCGGTGAGCTCGAGCACGACCTGCGAAGGCTCCAGCCCGTGGTCGCGCACGCGCGCGAGCAGCTCGCCGACGAGGTCGGGCACGGTCAGCAGGCGCGGCGACAGGTTCAGCGCCAGCGACAGCCGCAGCCCGCGCGAGCACCAGTGCGCCAGCGCGGCGAGCGCCGTCTCGATGACGGCGAAGCTCAGCTCGCGGATCAGCCCGCTGGCCTCGGCGAGTTCGACGAAGCGGCCGGCCGGCACGTCGCCGGCCTGGGCGTGGTGCCAGCGCGCCAGCGCCTCGACGCCGCGCAGCAACCCGGTGCGCAGGCAGACCTTGGGCTGGTAGTGCACCGCGATCTCGCCTTGCGCGATCGCGCGCGCGAGGTCATCGGCCGGCGGCAGCTCCGCCGGCGCGCTGCGGCGAGGCGGCACGCTGGCGGTGCGGCTCAGCGCCTCGGCCAGCACGTCCAGCGCCAGCGGCTTGTGCAGCGCGGCCAACACCGGCATGCCCATCTCGCGCGCCAGCGCCTCGACGGTGTGGATCAGCGCCCCGTCGTGCGCCGAGACGACGACCAGCGGCAGCAGCAGCCCGCGGCGCTGCATCGCCTCGATCAGCTCGACGCCGTCCATGCCCGGCATCTCCAGGTCGACGACGACGGCCTGCGGCGGCGGGTGCGCGGCGAGGATCTCCAGCGCCGCTTCGCCGCCGTCGGCCTCGTCGACGCGGGCGATGCCGAGCTCGCGGCAGACGTCGGCGATGTGCCGGCGCTGGACCTCGCTGTCATCGACGACGAGGATCGAGGCGACCACGTCGCGCAGCGTCGGCATGGTGTCGGCGCCCTGCGGGTCAGGACAGCGCGGCCGGGGTCTCGGCCACCGCGCCGACCGCCAGCACGCGCGCGACGTCCAGCAGGATGACGAAACGCCCGCGCACCTTGCCCATGCCGGCGATGAACTCGGCGGCCACGCGCGCGCCGAAGCTCGGCGGCGGCTCGATGTCCTCGTGCGGGATCTCCAGCACCTCGCTGACGGCGTCGACGACGACGCCCACCGTCTGCGCGTCGTCGCCGTCGGCGATCTCGACGATGACGATGCAGGTGCGCCGGCCCACCGTCGCCGGCGCACGGCCCAGGCGCAGCTGCAGGTCCATCACCGGCACGACCGCGCCGCGCAGGTTGATGACACCCAGCACCGCCGCCGGCATCGCCGGCACCTCGGTCGGGCGGCGGTACTCGATGATCTCCTTGATCGTGCGGATCGTGATCGCGAACAGCTCGCCGCCGAGCTGGAAGGTCAGCACCAGGCTGGGCTCGGACGCCGCCTGGACCGGCGGGGCGCGGCGCACGGCGGCGCTGGCCGGGTTGGCAAGAGCAGTCATCGCCGCCCCCTCAGAACTGCACGTACTGCGATTCGTCGACCGACTCGGCCGGCGCCCGGCCGGCCGGCGCCGCGGCACGGCGGATCACGCCGGCCGCCTTGCGCTTGTGGCCGTCGCCGGCAGGACGCGCCCGCGGCGCGGCCGCCGCCGTGCCCGGCAGCTTGAAGAAGGACATCGCCTGCTGCAGCTGCTCGGCCTGGCTGCTCATCTCCTCGGCCGTGGCGGCCAGTTCCTCGGAGCTGGAGGCGTTCTGCTGCGTCGTCTGGCTGAGCTGCGTCACCGCGGCGTTGATCTGGCCGACGCCGGTGGACTGCTCCTGCGACGCGGCGGCGATCTCCTGCACCAGGTCGGAGGTCTTCTGGATGTTGGGCACGATCTGGTCGAGCAGGTGGCCGGCGCGTTCGGCCAGCTCGACGCTGGAGCCGGCGACGTCGCCGATCTCCTGCGCCGCGACCTGGCTGCGCTCGGCCAGCTTGCGCACCTCGGCAGCGACGACGGCGAAGCCCTTGCCGTGCTCGCCGGCACGCGCGGCCTCGATCGCGGCGTTGAGCGCCAGCAGGTTGGTCTGGTAGGCGATGTCGTCGATGATCGAGATCTTCTGCGCGATCTGCTTCATCGCCGAGACCGTGGACTTGACCGCCTCGCCGCCTTCCTGGGCCTCGGTGGCGGCCTTGGTCGCCATGCCGTCGGTGACCTTGGCGTTCTCGGTGTTCTGCGAGATCGACGCCGTCATCTGCTCCATCGACGCGCTGGTCTCCTCGACGCCGGCGGCCTGCTCGCTGGAGGCCTGCGACAGCGACTGGGCGGTGGCGCTGACTTCCTCGGACGCACCGGCCAGGGCTTCGGCGCTCTGGTTGACCTCGGTCACCACCTGCGACAGGCGGCCGACCATGGTCTTCACCGCGGCCAGGATGCTGGTGCTGTCGCCCTCGCGAACCCGGATGTCGGACGTCAGGTCGCCTTGCGCGACGCTGTTGGCGATGTCGACGACGTAGGCCGGTTCACCGCCGACCTGGCGGGTGATCGAACGCGTGATGACGAACGCCATGATCAGGGCCACCAGCGTGCAGCCGCCGATGATGCCGATGGTCCAGGCACGCGCAGCGGCGTAGGTCTCCGCTGCCATCTCGACGGCGTGTTCGGCCCCCGCGGCATTCATCTCGGCCAGCTTGTCGCTGAGCGTACGCATCGTGTTGTAGGCCGTGCGGCTGCCGCCGCCGAGCACCTCGCGCGCCTCGGCGTCCGCGTTCTTCAACGCGAGACCGGCGAACCTGGCGTGCTCGACGGCATAGGTCTCGAGTGCGGCCGCGAACGCTTCGTGCCCTCGCTGCTCCTCGGGAGAGTTGACCAGCTTTCCATAGTCGACCCAGGTCTTCTTCAGGCGATCGAGAGTCTCGACGAACTCCTTCTCGCGGCCGTCCATCTCCTGCGGTTCGTCGGCCAGCAAGAGCTGGTTCTCCAGCACGCGGGCGCGGTTGAGCAGCGACTTCGACGTGATGACGGCCTGCACGCTCGGCAGCCAGTTCTCGCCGACCTCCACCGTCGAGCCGTTGACCGAGGCCAGGCGGGAGACGGAAAAGACACCCAGCGCCGCCATCAGCAGCAGCAGGACGACGAACGAGCCGAACAGCTTCGTTGCCAGCTTCATGTTCTTGAACACGGTCATTCCTCTCGATGAAAAGTTGACCGATGACGGTCAGGCGGTCTCGACGCGCCGTTGGCGATCGGACTCGGTGGGTTTCGTACGGGCGGGGTTGCACGCCAGCGCGAGCTTCGCGATGGCGAGCACGTCGAGGATCAAGGCCACGTCGCCGGAGCCCAGCAGCGCAGAGCCGCTGATGCCGTGCACGTCCTTGAACATGCGCGAAAGGGGCCGGATGACGGTCTGGCTCTCGCCGAGCAGCGCGTCGACGACGAGGCCGCAGCGCGCGGCGCCGCACTGCACGACGACGATGTTCTGGCGCACCGGCGGCGTCCCGCCGAGGCCGAAGAGGTCGCGCAAGCGCACCAGCGGCAGCACGCCGCCACGCAGGTCGGTGTAGTCGTGGCCGTCGGCGCAGCTGTAGGCCACGCATTCGTCGACCATCTCCATCGGCACGACGAACATCGAGCGGCCGACGCCGACCTGGAAGCCGTTGATGATGGCCAGCGTCAGCGGCAGGCGCACCGTCACCGTCGTGCCCTCGCCGGGCCGGCTGGCCAGCGCGACGCTGCCGCGCAGCGCGGTGATGTTCTGCTTGACGACGTCCATGCCGACGCCGCGGCCCGACAGGTTGGTCACCTGCTCGGCGGTCGAGAAGCCGGCCTCGAAGATCAGTTGGTCGATCTCGTGGTCGGCCAGGTCCTGCTCGGCGCCGACCAGGCCACGCTCGCGCGCCTTGGCCAGGATGCGCTCGCGGTTCAGGCCGCCGCCGTCGTCGCTGACCTCGATGACGATGGCCCCCGAGTCGTGGAAGGCGTTGAGGCTCAGCACGCCGCGTGCCGGCTTGCCGCGTGCGGCGCGCTGCTCGGGCGAGTCGATGCCGTGGTCGATGGCGTTGCGCACCAGGTGCATCAGCGGGTCGCCGAGCTTCTCGACGACGGTCTTGTCGAGCTCGGTGTCCTCGCCGCTGACACGCAGCTCGATGTCCTTGCCGAGCTCGGCGGCGACATCGTGCACGACACGCTTGAAACGCGAGAAGGTGGCGCCGATGCGCACCATGCGCAGGTTCAGCGCGCTGTCGCGCACGTCCTGCACCAGCGCGTCCAGCGTCGCGTGGGCCTCCTGCAGCTCGAGGTCACGCACGCGGCGCCCGGCCAGCTGCGCGCCGGCTGCGGCGATGACGAGCTCGCCGACCAGCGTGATCAGCCGGTCGAGCTTGTGGGCGTCGACGCGGATCGTCGAGGCCTCGGTCGAACGCGTCTCGCGCACCAGGCGCTGGCGGTCCAGCGCCGCCTCGACGACCTCGGGCGCGACCTGGCCCTGCTCGGACAGCAGCACGCCCAGGCGCGGTGCCGGGTCGGCCTCGCGCTGGCGGCCCAGCGCCTCCTCCAGCTCGCGCCCGGTGAGGCTGCCGCAGCGCACCAGGATCTCGCCGATGCGCTCGGGCTCCTCGGGCAGCGCGCGGATCAAGTCCACGTACTCGGCGACGCGGCTGCGCGGCGGCACCAGGCGCAGCTCGCAGTCGTCGATGACGAACTCGAACACGCTTTCGATCGTCGCGCGGTCGGCGGCGGTGACGAGCGCGATCTCGAAGCCCAGGCAGCAGCCTTCGGGGTCCAGCGCCTCCAGCGCCGGCACGGCGTCGGGCAGCGTGACGATGCGCTCGATGCGGCCGATCGTCGACAGGTAGCGCACGAAGGCCAGCGGGTCCATGCCGTTGCGCAGCACGTCGGCGCCGAAGCGGATCGACAGATGCCACTGGCCTTCGGCGCCCTGCGAGGTCTCGGCGGCGGCCGGCTCGGGCGCCGCGGCCGGAGTGTCAAGGAAGGCCCGCAGCTGCGTGACCAGCGTCTCTTCGGCGGCACGATGCGCGGACTCGGGTTCTGCACCGGCCTCCAGCGCGTCGACCCAGGCGCCGACGTGGTCGCAGCAACGCAGCAGCAGCGGCAGCAGCGGGCCGTGGATCGCCACGGCGCCGGCGCGCACCTCGTCGAGCACGCTTTCCAGCACGTGCGTGAAGCGCACCACGCCGTCCAGCCCGAACAGGCCGGCCGAGCCCTTGATGGTGTGCGCGGCGCGGAAGATCGCGTTGACGTCGAGCTCCGCCGTCGGGCTCTCGTCGGCCCCGAGCAGCGCAGCTTCCATGTCGGCGAGCAGTTCGCGCGCCTCGCTGAAGAAGGTCTTCAGCGCGTCGTCCATGTCCACGGTGGTTCTCCCTGGGGCGGCGGCGTCAGTGCGACGCCGGCGGGTTGAGCGGGGCGCCGAAGTGGGCGGCGAGGTCCAGCACGGCGAAGGCATCGAGCACCGCCGGGCTGTGGCGCACGAGGCGCAGCACGCCGCCGCGCGCCGCGGCGCTCTTGGCGGCGGCCATCAGCAGCTGCACGCCGGCGCTGTCGAACTCGGTCACGCCGGCCAGGTCGACCTCGAGGTCGGCGCCGTGCTGGTCGAGCGCGGCGAGCAGCGCCTGGCGCAGCTCGGCGGCGCGGTAGATCGTCAGTTCGCCTTCGATGGCGAGCGTCGTCGGGTTGCTCATCGTCGACTCCGGTGGCTAGGGCAGCACGAGCTTCTGCACCACCGCCAGCAGCTGCGGCGGGCTGAAGGGCTTGACCACCCAGGCCTTGGCGCCGGCGGCCTGACCCTCGGCCTTCTTGTTCGCCGCCGACTCGGTGGTCAGCATCACGATCGGCGTGAAGCGGTAGGCCGCGAGCTGCTTGACCGCCTTGACGAAACCGATGCCGTCGAGGTTGGGCATGTTCACGTCGCTGACGATGAGGTGGATCTTGGCGCCCGTCAGCTTGCGCAGCGCGTCGGCGCCGTCGCAGGCCTCGAGCACGTCGTAGCCGGCGCCGCGAAGGGCAATGGCGACGACCTGGCGCAGCGAGGCCGAGTCGTCGACGATCATGATGGTCTTGGCCATGTCGGCGTTTCCTGTGCTGCCGGGGTGATCAGAAGAAGGTGACGGCCTCTTCGGCCGGCGCCGGTGCGGCAGGCGCCGCGGCTGCCGAGCGTCCCGTCTCGGCGGCGTGTTCGTCGGCCATTGCGTAGCTGCGGCGCAGCTCGTCCATCAGCACCGCGGTGTCCAGTGGCGTGGCGGGGAGCTCGCCTGCCAGGCGGTCCAGGTGCTGCAGGCTGTCGCGCACGTGGCTCAGCCGCTGGCTGACCCGGTCCTGGAACTGCAGCTGCACCAGCGCCTCGACGACCTCGGCCTGGATGCCCTGGCTGTCGCCCTGCAGCCGTGCGGCGGCGTCTTCGAGCGAGCGCGTCACGCCCTCGAAGTCCGACAGCACGCGCTGGATCGCCTGGCCCGACGCGGCGAGCATCTCGCCTTCGGTGCTCTCGGACTGGCGCGCGTCGCCGCAGGCCTTGAGGATGGCGTTGGAGATCGCGTCCACGTCGCGCGCCATGCGCTCGCCGGTCGAAGCCGACTGCGCCGAGAGCTTGCGCACTTCCTGCGCCAGCACGCCGAAGCCGCGGCCCTCGGGGCCGGCGTGTGCGGCCTCGATCGCGGCGTTGATCGCCAGCAGGTTGGTCTTGGAGGCGATGGCCGACACCTCGACGGCCATCTCGCGCAGTTCGGCGACGAAAGGCACGAGCTGCTGCACCGCCTGACGCAGCTCGGCGTTGCCGCCGGTGGCGCGACGCAGCGACTCGAGGATGCCTTCGAGGTCGTGGCGGCTGCGCAGCTGCACTTCGCCGGCACCGTGGTCGCCGCCGCTGCCCGCCGCGGCCAGCGTGGTGTCCAGGCGCGAGACGATGGCGCCGAAACGTTCGGTCAGCGCGCAGACGGCGGCCTCGGTCTGGCCACGCGCGCCCTCGACATGGGCGGCCCACAGCGGCGCCAGCTCGGTGCCCAGCGCACGCTGCGCGGCGGCCCATTCGCCGGCCAGGTGGTCGCGCTCGCGGCGGGCGAGGTCCACGCGCCGGTCGCCGATGCCGGCGGCCAGCACCGCCGCCAAGGCGCCGGCGCAGGCCCAGAGCTGCCCCTCGCCGGCCCAGGCGATCAGCAGCGCCAGCGGCAGCGCGATCGTGGTCGCGGGCCAGCGCCAGGGCAGCCGCAGGGGGCTGCCTTTCGGATCGGCCGCCGGCAGGGACGGCAAGGAGAGTTCGGTCATGGGTCGGCCAGGAGTCCGGCGCCGTACCGGAAGCGGTAGGTTTGCCGTATGCATACGCTTATCGTCCCTGGGCGACCGGAATTGAGGCGCGCTGAAGCGTCTTGATCACCGGGAAGAACTCCGTCACGGAACCCTTTTGGAACCCACAAAAACGACACCAAGCCTTTGATTGCAAACGATAAATATGATGACAACGGGGCCGTCCGGCGATGGCCGGGATCGCCCCATCACGGCCCGCAGGCCGGCACGCCTAGACTCGGCACGACTTCCCAGGAGAGCCCTGCGATGAGATCGACCCTGCGCCTCGTGTTCGGCCCCGACGAACTGACGGTGAACCTGCCCGAGCACGACAAACCCTGGGCCGCCGACGAGGCCCGCCGCTGGCTCGACGACCAGTTCGTCGCCAACGACTGCGAGCCGCTGCGCGCGCTGGGCAAGGTGCTGGTGGCCGACAAGCTGGCCGCGATCGCGCGTGCGATCGGCCTGCAGGGCTTCCACGACGACGAGGCCTTCCGCATGGACTTCGCGCGCGCGGCCTCGGCGGCACTGGCGCGCGACCTGGTCAAGGTCGACGCCGAGACCGGCAAGGTCACGTTCTGATACCGCGCCGCCGACGGCGGCAGGGTCTTGGCCTTGCCGCCTATGGACGGCGGCGCGAGCATCGCCCGGCCGCGGGCGCCGCCTGCGATGCGGAGATCACGATGACACTCGATTCCCGCGCCGCCGCCGTGCCGCTGGCCGCGCTGCTGCTGCTCGCCCCGCTCGCCCCCGAGGCGCTCGCGCGCGACGTCGCGAAGCCCGGGCCACGTCTGGCGGCCGTCGCCGAGGCAGCCAAGGTCCAGGGGCTCAAACGCGGTGTCGTCGCCACCGCCAACCCCTACGCGGCCGAAGCCGGCGCGCGCATCCTCGGCTGGGGCGGCAACGCGATCGACGCCGCGGTGGGCATCGCCTACGCGCTCAACGTCGTCGAGCCGCAGTCCGCCGGCATCGGCGGTGGCGGTTTCATGATGGTCCACCTCGCCGAGACCGGCGAGACCTTCGTGCTCGACAGCCGCGAGACCGCACCGGCCGGCGCGACGCCGGACATGTTCGTCGGCGTGCCCAGCGCCTCGCTGCAGGGCGTGGCCGTCGGCGTGCCAGGCATGGTGCGCGGCACCGCCTGGGCGGTCGAACACTGGGGCCGGCTCAAGCTCGGCCAGGTGGTGCAGCCGGCGATCCGGCTCGCGTCACAGGGCTTCGAGGCGACGCCGCGCTACGTCAGCGCGAGCTGCAACGCCCGCGCCCGCAACTCGCCCGAAGCCGAGGCCTTCTTCTGCCCCGGCGGCGTGCCGCCGGCCGTCGGCCAGCTGATCCGCAACGAGCCGCTGGCCGAGACGCTGCGCCTGATCGCCACGCGCGGGCCGGACTGCTTCTACGTCATGAAGCCCGAACTCGGCTGCGACATCGCCAAGGGCATCGTCGAAGGCCAGAAGTTCACGCGCGGCGAGCCCGGCAGCAAGGGCGGCAGCATGACCTACACCGACCTGCAGGGTTACCAGCCAGCGCTGCGCGTGCCGGTCGAAGGGCGCTATCGCGGCTGGACGCTGAAATCGATGCCGCCGCCGTCCTCGGGCGGTCTGACGGTGCTGCAGATGCTGGCGATGGTCGAACGTTTTCCGATCGGCGATGCAAGCCAGGGCTGGGGCTTCGGCGAACCGAAGACCGTTCAGACCATGGTCGAGGCGATGCGCCTGGCCTTCGCCGACCGCGCCGTCTGGATGGGCGACGACGACTTCGTGCACGTGCCGGCCACCGGCCTGCTGGATCCCGAGTACGTCGCCCAGCGCAGCGCGCAGATCGTGCCCGAGGTTCGCGCCCAGCCCGACCCGACGGCCGGCGACCCGCGCCCTTATGACGTCAAGCCGCTGCGCAGCAGCCGCCCGCTGGCGGTCGCCGCGCCGGTCAACGGCCCCGGCGAAACGACGACGCACTTCTCGGTCGTCGACCGCTGGGGCAACATGGTGTCCTACACCAACACCATCGAGTCCTCGCACGGCATCGGCGTCTTCGCCGGCTACACGCGCGAGGACGGCAGCTTCCGCAACTTCGGCTTCCTGCTGAACAACGAGCTGACCGACTTCAACCTCGCGCCCACCGTCAACCCGTACACCGGCGCGGCCGGCACGAACGACGTGCAGCCCGGCAAGCGCCCGCGCAGCAGCATGGCGCCGACGATGATCTTCACGCCCGAGGGCCAGCCGGTCGTGGCCTACGGCTCGCCGGGCGGGGCGACGATCATCAACTCGGTGTTCAACGTGACGCTGAACCTCGTCGACCACGGCATGGGGCTGCAGCAGGCGATCGACGCGCCGCGCGTCTCGGTCGCCAGCGCCGGCAGCAACGTCGCCACCGAGACGGCGATGCCGCAGTCCACGGTGGACGCGCTGAAGGCGCTGGGCTACTCGGTGTCGATCACCGACATCGGCTCGGTGCAGGCGGTGCTCGTCGACCCGGTGACCGGGCGCCAGTACGGCGCCGCCGACGCGCGCCGCGAAGGCACCGTCATCGCCTTGCCGCGACGCCAGCCCTGATCAGGCGCTGACGCGGAAGATCTGCACCGCGCGCACCAGCGTCGCGGCACGCGCTTCCAGCGACACGCAGGCCGCGGCGGCCTGTTCGGCCAGCGCCGCGTTCTGCTGCGTCGACTGGTCGATCGTCGAGATCGCGCCGTTGACCTCGGCGATGCCCTGCGACTGCTCGCCGGTCGCATGGGTGATCTCGGCGACCAGCGTGCCGACGCGGTGCACCGACTGCACGACGTCGGCGATCACGCTTTCGGCGGTCTGCACGCGGCGCGCGCCGTCGGTCACCTGCTGGACCGAGCTGCCGATCAGCTCGCGGATCTCCTTGGCCGCCTGGCTGCTGCGCTGGGCCAGCGCACGCACCTCGCTGGCGACGACGGCGAAACCGCGGCCCTGCTCGCCGGCGCGCGCGGCCTCGACCGCGGCGTTGAGCGACAGGATGTTGGTCTGGAAGGCGATGCCTTCGATCACCTGGATGACCTCGGCGACACGTTTGGACGAGGACTCGATCGCGTCCATCGTCTTCACCAGCTCGACGACGGCCTCGCCACCGCGGCTGGCGACGCCGCGTGCGTCCTCGCTGACACGCGCCACCTGCTGCGCGGTGCCGGCCGTGGCCTTGACGGTGCCGGTGATCTGCTCCATCACCGAAGCCGTGCGCTGGACCTCGGAGGACTGGGTCTCGGTGCGCTGCGACAGGTCGTTGCTGCCCTGGGCGATCTCCTTGGACGCCGAGGTCATGCCCGAGACCTCGGCGCGCACGTCGGCGACGATGGCCTGCATGTTCAGGTTGGCCAGCCAGATGTTGCGCGTCAGCTTGCCCAGCGGGTGGCGCGGGTCGTAATCGATGTGGCCGGTGAGGTTGCAGCCGGCGATCTGCGCCGCCGTCTGCGTGCACTCGTCCAGGCGCTTGCCGACCGAGAGGTGGAACCAGGTGCCGATGACGCCGCAGCCCACGGCCGTGGCCAGCATCTCCGCCCACAGCGCGTCGAAGTACCAGCCGGCCAGCGACGCGCCGAGGAACAAGGCGACCAGCGCGCCGACCACACGCACCGTCAGCGACATGCGGAACACGCGGTACGGCAGATCGCGCAGGCCGTGGTAGCGCACGCCGCCGGCGTGCAGGCGGATCGTGTGGCGGCCCGACTCGCGTTCGGCCTTGAGCTTCGCGTACAGCGCCTCGGCGCCGCGGATCTGCTCGCGTGTGGGTTTCTGGCGCACCGACATGTAGCCGATGGGCTTGCCGTTCTCCAGCACCGGCGTGACGTTGGCGACGACCCAGTAGTGGTCGCCGTTCTTGCAGCGGTTCTTCACCACCGCCGACCACGGCCGACCGTGGCCGATGGTCTGCCACATGTCCTTGAAGGCTTCCGGCGGCATGTCCGGGTGGCGAACCATGTTGTGCGGCTGGCCGATCAGCTCGGCGTAGTCGAAGCCGCTGAGGCGCACGAACGCGTTGTTGCAGTGCGTGATGCGGCCCTGCGCGTCGGTGGTCGACACCAGCACGCTGCCGTCATCCATTTCAACCTCGCGCTGGGTCACGGGTTCGTTCAATCGCATGCCGGGAGCCTTTCCGTCCAACAGCCTCTGCGGGCCGTATCGGCGGAATTTCGGCTGGACAGCGTCTGAACTTGAATCAATCCGGCGCTGCCGACGAACAATAGTTCTCATCCTGTGCGATGGCACAAGCTCAGGCCATGAGCCTGATGCGGCTCAGACTGGCGGCGGATGCCCCCGGTGGCGCCCCCGCCACGCTCTAGACTCCCCGCGCCGATGCTGTCGCTGCACTTCTCCAACCGTTTCGAAGCCCTGGCCACGCTGCTGGGCGCGCACCTGGCCGCGCCGCGCGAGGACCTGTTCGTCGCCGACGAGATCGTCGTGCCCAGCGCCGCGCTGCGCCGCCGGCTGACGCTGGAGTTCGCCCAGGTCGAAGGCGTCTGCGCGCACCTGCATTTCGACTATCTGGCGCAATGGCTGTGGCGCCAGATCGCCGCCGTCGTGCCGGGCATCGACGCCGAACGTTCGCCGTTCGCGCCCGAGGTGCTGGCCTGGCGCGTCTGGCGCGCGCTGGGCGACCGCGACTGGGTGGCTCAGCACCCGCGGCTGACGGGCTACCTGGCGCAGGCCGACGAGGTGATGCGCTGGGAGCTGGCCGAACGCATCGCCGCCACCGTCGAGCAGTACGTCACCTACCGCCCCGAATGGCTGGCCGAGTGGCTGGCCGGGCGGCCGGTCGCCTTCCCCGGCGGCGCGGCGCCGGCCGACGCCGCCTGGCAGGCCGATCTCTGGCGGCGCGTCGTCGCCGAGACCGGCGTCTCGGGCCGGCATCCGATCGAAGGGTTCATCGACACGCTGTCGCGCCCCGGCGGCGCGGCGCGCGCCCGCGAAGCCGGGCTGCCCGAGCGCGTGCACGTCGTCGCGCTGCCGACGATGCCGCCGCTGCACGCGCGCCTGCTGGCGGCGCTGGGGCGGGCGATCGAGGTCGAGGTCTACCTGCTCAACCCCTGCCGCGAATACTGGTTCGAGCTCGTCGACCCGCGCCGCCTGGCCTGGCTGCAGGCCACCGGGCGCGACGCCGGCCACGAGGTCGGCAACCGGTTGCTGGCCGGCTGGGGCAAACAGACCCAGGCCCAGATCGACGGCCTGCTCGACGCCGCCGGCGACGCCGTCGTCGACGAGCACCTGTTCGTCCAGCCGCCGGAGCACACGCTGCTCGGCCGGCTGCAGGGCGCGATCCTCGACTCGGTCGAACTCGACGCGGGATCGGCCGCCGATCTGGCCGGCGAACGCAGCATCGAGTTCCACGTCGCGCACTCGCGCACCCGCGAGCTGGAGGCGCTGCACGACCGGCTGCTGGCGCTGTTCGCCGCCGACGCCACGCTGACGCCCGGCGACGTGCTCGTCGTCACGCCCGACCTGGAAGCCGCCGCGCCGCTGGTCGACGCGGTCTTCGGCACCGTGCCGGCCGAGCGCCGCATCCCCTACGCCGTCACCGGCCGCGCGCGCAGCGGCCAGGACCCGGCGGCGCGGGCGCTGCTGGCGCTGCTGTCGCTGACCGCCTCGCGTGTGGCCGCCAGCGAGCTGTTCGCGCTGCTGCAGCAGCCGGCGGTGGCGCGGCGTTTCGGCCTGGACGAACCGGCGCTGGAACGGCTGCACGGCTGGCTGCTCGCCAGCGGCCTGCACTGGGGCCTGGACGCCACGCACCGCGCCGGTTTCGACCTGCCGGCCGAAGCCCGCCACACGCTGGCCGACGCGCTGGACCGGCTGTTCCTCGGCCACGCGCTGCCGGCCGGCGCCGAGTCGCCGCTGCCCGGGCTGCTGCCGGCCGGCGACGCCGAAGGCTCGGCCGCGGCGACGCTGGGCGCCTTCTGGCGTTATGCCGAGGCGCTGCGCTGGCTGCAGGCCGAAAGCGTGCGCCCGCGCCCGGCCGCGGCCTGGGCGCGGCTGCTGCATGCGGCGCTGGACCGTTTCGTCGCCCCGGCCGGCGACGAGCTGCCGGCGCTGCGTGAACTGCGCGCGACGATCGCCCGCCTGGCCGACGACGTCGCCTCCGGCGCCGGCGCGACGACGGCGCTGCCGCTGGCCGTGCTGCGCCGCGCGCTCGAAGCCCGGCTGGACGACCCGGCGCGCGGCGGTGTGCCCTCGGGCGCCGTCACCTTCTCGGCGATGAGCAGCCTGCGCGGCCTGCCCTACCGCGTCGTCTGCGCCATCGGCCTGGACGACGGCGCCTTCCCGACGACGGCCCGCCCGCCCGAGTTCGATCTGATCGCGCTGGCGCCGCGGCGTGGCGACCGCCAGCGCCGCCACGACGAGCGCAACGTCTTCCTCGACCTGCTGCTGGCCGCGCGCGAGCACCTGCACCTGAGCTGGCGCGGCCGCAGCGTGCGCGACAACGCGCCGCTGCCGCCGTCGGTGCTGGTCGCCGAGCTGCTGGAGCTGCTGGCCGCGGCCACGGCCGAAGACCCCGACGATCCGGCTTCGGTGGCCGCGGCGCGCCAGCGCCTGGTCGTCGAACACCCGTTGCAGTCCTTCGCGCCCGAGCTCTTCGACGCCGCAGCCGACACCCGCCGGCGCAGCCACGACGCCGAACTCGCCGCCGCGCTGCGCGCCGGCGCCGTGGCCGCGGCGCTGCCGCCGGCCACCGAGGCCGAGGTCGGCGATGACGAAGAAGAGGAAGCCGACGCCACCCCGGACCCCGCGCTGCCCTTCTTCACCACGCCACTGCCGCCGCCCGGCCCCGAGTGGCGCACGCCGACGCTGCTGCAGCTCGTGGAGTTCTTCCGCCAGCCGACGCGTTTCCTGCTGCGCCGGCGGCTGCAGATCGCGCTGCAGTTCGACGAGGCCGCGCTGGAAGACGACGAACCGCTGGTCGCCGACACGCTGGCGCGCCGCGCCTTCGCCGAGCGCCTGCTGCCGCCGCTGCTGGCCGGCCTCGAACCCGGGGCCGCCCTGCGCCGGGCCGAAGCCGGCGTCGAGCTGCCGTCGGGCACGCTGGGCCGCTGCCAGCGCGACGCCGAGTTCGCGCGTGTCTCCGGCTTCGCCGAACGCGTGCGCGAGGCGCTGGCCGAGCCGGTGCTCGACGCCCAGGGCGCCGAAATGGACTTCGATCTCGGCGGCGAACGCTGGACCGTCGCCGCCGGCTTCGCCGACCTGCGCGCCAGCGGCCTCGTGCGCTGGCGCTGGGGCGTGCTGCGGGGCGCCGACCTGCTCGAAGCCTGGCTGCACCACCTGGTGCTGGCGGCCGCGGCGCCGCCCGGCGTCGCGCCGCGCACGCGCTGGCTGCTGAGCAACGGCGAGCTGGTGCTGCACGCCCCCGAGGCGCCGCGTGAACATCTGGCCGCGCTGCTGCGCCTGTACCGCCGCGGCCTGGCCGAGCCGCTGCGGCTGTACCCGCGGACCTCGCTGGCGATGGTGCAGCAGGGCTGGGCTGCGGCGCTGAAGCGCTGGACGCCGAGCGAACGTGCGCCTTATGCCGAAGGCGGCGAGGAGGCGATTCGCCTGGCCTGGCGCGGCCGCGAAGCCGAGGCGCTGGAAGGCGACTTCGAGGACCTGGCGCAGGCCGTCTTCTCCCCGCTGCTGGCCCACGCCGAAGGGAGCGCGCTGAAATGAGCCCCCTCGTCGCGCGTCCGCTGGACGTCTTCGCCTGCCCGCTGGACGGCATCGCGCTGGTCGAGGCCTCGGCCGGCACCGGCAAGACCTGGAACCTCTGCGGCCTGTTCCTGCGCCTGCTGCTCGAGCGCCGGCTCGAGGTGCAGCAGGTGCTGGTCGTCACCTTCACCAACGCCGCCACCGCCGAGCTGCGCGAGCGCATCCGCGCCCGCCTGGTCGACGTGCAGGCCGCGCTCGACGGCCGCCCGGCGGCGCTGGCCGACCCCTTCGTCGCCGGGCTGCTGGCCGCGCTGCGCCGGCCCGACATCGGCCTGGACGACGCCGAGATGCGCGCCCGCGTCGACCGCGCGCTGCAGACCTTCGACGAAGCGGGGATCTTCACGATCCACGGCTTCTGCCAGCGTGCGCTGGCCGACGCGCCGTTCGCGTCGGCGATGCCGCTGCGCCAGGAGCTGGGCGACGACGCGGCGCTGGTGCGCGAAGTGGTGTTCGACTTCTGGCGCCGCCACGTCGCCGGCGGCACGCTGCCGGCCGGTGTCGCCGAGCTGCTGCTGTCGCGTGGCGACACGCCCGAAGCCTGGGTCGAGCTGGTGCGCCGGCGCAGCGCCAAGCCGCTGGCGCGCCTGGTCTGGCCGGCGGTGCTGGACGAGCCGGTCGCCGCCGACACGACGGCGCTGGACCTCGCGTTCGACGACGCCCGCCAGCTCTGGAGCGCCGAGCGCGAGACCGTGCTCGCTGCCGTTCACGAGGCGCTGCCGCGGCTCAATGCCAACCGCTACAAAACCGACAGCGTCGCCACCGCGGCACGCTGCTGGGACGAGATCGCCGCCGCGCCGTCGGCGCTGCTGGCGCCGTCCGACAAGCTGCTGGACAAAGGCAAGGCCGCGCTGCTCGGCGCCGCGAAGCTGCAGCCGAAAAAAGGCCTGGCGCCGCCGGCGCCGCACGCCTTCTTCGAGGCCGCCGACGCGCTGCTGGAAGCGCTGGCCGCGGCACGCGCCGCGCTGGAAGTCGAACGCCTGCGCCTCGTGCGCCGGCTGCTCGAAGACGCGCCCGAACGTCTGCGCGCGCTGAAGCGCGAACGGCGTGTGCTGGCCTTCGACGACATGCTGCAGAACCTGCACGAGCGCCTGACCGGCGGCGCCTGCCCGCAGCTGGCTGCGGCGCTGAAAGCCCGTTTCCCGGCGGCGCTGATCGACGAGTTCCAGGACACCGACCCGCTGCAGTGGGCGATCTTCGAAGCCGTCTACGGCGCCGGCGACGCGCCGCTGTTCCTGATCGGCGACCCCAAGCAGGCGATCTACAGCTTCCGCAACGCCGACCTGAACACCTATCTCGCGGCGCGGCGCAGCGCCACCGCGAGCTGGACGCTGGCGCAGAACCAGCGTTCGTCCGAGCCGCTGCTGGCGGCGCTGAACGGCCTCTTCGGCCACCAGCCGCGCGCCTTCATGCAGGACGGGCTGGACTACCAGCCGGTGGACTACGGCGCCAAGCCGCGCGCGGCCTTCGCCGACCGCGGCGCCGAACGCGCCGCGCTCGAACTCTGGTCGCTGCCGCGCGACGACGAAGGCCAGCCGCTGGCCAAGAGCAACGCGATGGCCGGCGCCGCCGCGGCCTGCGCCGCCGAGATCGCACGCCTGGTCGACGCCGGCCGCCGTGGCGAAGCGACGCTGGCCGGCCGCGGCCTGGCCGCCGGCGACATCGCGGTGCTGGTGCGCAGCCACCGCCAGGGCGCCCGCATGCGCCAGGCGCTGGCGGCGCTGGGCGTGGCCAGCGTCGAGCTGTCGCAGGCCAGCGTCTTCGCCAGCCGCGACGCCGAAGACCTGGAGCGCCTGCTCGGCGCGGTGCTGGAACCGGCCAATGCCGCGCGGCTGCGCGCCGCTCTGGCGACCGAGGCGATGGGCTTCGACGCCGCACGCATCGCCGCGCTGGCCGACGACGAGGCGGCGCTGGCCGAGCTGGTGCAGCGTTTCGCCGCCTACCGCGAGACCTGGTTCACGCGCGGCGTCGCGGTGATGCTGCGGCGCTGGATGCAGGACGAAGGCGTCGCCGCGCGGCTGCTGTCGCGCGCCGACGGCGAACGCCGCATGACCAACTGGCTGCATCTGGCCGAATGCCTGCAGCGCGCCGCCGAGACCACCACCTCGCCCGAGGCGCTGCAGCGCTGGCTGCACGACGAACGCCGTGCGCCCGGCGGCGACGAGGAGGCGCAGCTGCGCCTGGAGTCCGACCGCAACCTGGTGCAGATCGTCACCATCCACAAGAGCAAGGGCCTGGAGTACCCGGTCGTCTTCTGCCCCTTCGTCTTCGACGGCCACGCCGGCGGCGGTGGCACGGACGGCGAAGGCCGCGAGCTGCACGACGCCGCGGGGCAGCAGCTCTGGGCCTTCGGCGACGCCGAGGTCGAGCCCGGCAGCGAGGAACGTGCGAAGGTCGAACACGCCGCCGAGACGCTGCGCCTGCTCTACGTCGCGCTGACGCGCGCGGTGCACCGGCTGGTGCTGGTCGTCGGGCCTTACGGGGTGCGCAAGTCGGCGGCCGAAAGCGCACGCGCCTTGCTCAACTGGTTCGTCGCCGACGGCCAGGACGCCCCGGCCGACTGGCTGAAAGGCAAACGCACGCCGGAAGAAGTCGACGCCGCCTGGTTGACCTTCGCCGCCGCGCACCCGCACACGGTCGCGCTGCGCACGCTGCCCGACGCGCCCGGCACGCCGCTGGCCGCCGAGGCCGCCGACCCCGAGGCCATCGTCGCGCTGCCGGCGCCGGCCGTGCCGCCGGCCTGGTGGATCGGCAGCTACAGCAGCCTGACCCAGGGCCTGCGCCACGAAGGCGCGGCCCAGGACCGCGACGAGGCCCAGCGCCCGGCGCGCCGCGCCGCGCCGGCGGCGCTGGCCGCCGACGACGTGCTGCGTTTCCCGCGCGGCGCGGTGGCCGGCGAATGCCTGCACACGCTGTTCGAACACGCCGACTTCGCCGACGCCGCACGCTGGCCCGAGGCCGCGGCGCGTGCGCTGGCCGCGCACCCGCCCGAAGCCGAGGCCGACGCCGGCCGGCGGGTGCCGATGCTGGAGAGCCTGCTCGGCGACGTGCTGGCGACACGGCTGCCGGGCGGCGTCGTGCTCGGCGACCTGCCGCCGGGCAAACGCCTGGCCGAGCTGGAGTTCACGCTGCCGGCGCCGGCGCTGGCCGCCGACGCGCTGGCCGCAGTGCTGCGCGAGGCCGGCCTGCCGGTGCCGGCGCTGGCCTTCGGCACGCTGCGCGGCTACCTGCGCGGCTTCATCGACCTGATCTTCGAGCACCGCGGCCGCTGCCACGTGCTCGACTGGAAGTCCAACCACCTGGGCTGGACCGCCGCCGACTACGGCCCCGAGCCGGTGACACGCGAGGTCGCCGCGCACGGCTATCAGCTGCAGGCGCTGCTGTACCTCGTCGCGCTGCACCGCTGGCAGCGTGCACGCCGCGCCGGTTACGACCCCGAGCGCCACCTCGGCGGCGCGATGCTGCTGTTCGTGCGCGGCGTGCGCCCGGGCTGGCGCAACGCCGACGGCAGCGCCGCCGGCGTCTGGGCCTACCGGCCCAGCGTCGCGCTGATCGAGCGCCTGTCGGCGCTGTTCGACGCCGTGGAGAACACCTGATGAGCCGCCGCCGCACGCCCGACGAGGCCACGCTGCCGCTGTTCGCCGACGAACCGGCGCCGCCGCCGGTCGTGGCCCCACCGCCCGAACCGGCGCCCGACGCCGGCTGGGTCGGGGACCTGCCCGAGGACGCCCTGCCCGACCTCGACGTCTTCTTCGAGGAAGACGGCGGCGTGATCGACGCCGAGCCGGAGCCCGAGACGCCCGAAACGGCGGACGAGACGCCGGCCCGCCCCGAAACACCGGCCGAAGCGCTGGCCGCCGGCCTGGGCGCGCACGTCGAAGCCTGGTCGCGCCGCCTCGGTGCCGAGGCCGACGACGCCCGCGCCGCCGGCCGCGCCGCCGAAGCGCTGTCGCGCGCCACCGCCGCCGGCCACGTCTGCCTGATGCTGGACGAACTCGACGGCGAGCCCGGCGACTGGCGCGCCCGGCTCGAAGCCTCGCGCGTCGTCGGCCCGGCGCACGCACCCGGCGCGGCGCCGCTGGTGCTCGACGCCGACGGCCGGCTGTACCTGCAGCGCGACTTCGACCACGAGCGCCGCCTCGCCGCGCGGCTCAAGGCCGCGGCGCGGCCGGTGCCCGGCGCGCTGGACGCCGCCGCCCGCGCGCGGCTGGCCGAACTCTTCGCCGCCAACACCAGCACCGACGACGCGCCCGACTGGCAGCGTGCCGCCGCCGCGCTGGCGCTGCGCCAGCGCCTGGCCGTCATCAGCGGCGGCCCGGGCACCGGCAAGACGACGACCGTCGTCGCGCTGCTCGCCTGCCTGCTGGCCGACAACCCCGAGGCACGCATCGCGCTGGCCGCGCCCACCGGCAAGGCCGCGGCACGCATGACCGAGGCGATCCGCGGCCGTGCCGCGCAGCTGCCCGAGGCGATCCGCGCGCGGCTGCCGCAGGAGGCCAGCACCGTGCACCGGCTGCTGCGCGCCGGGCCCGACGGCTTCTTCCACGGCGCCGAGCGGCCGCTGGCGATCGACGCGCTGGTCGTCGACGAAGCCTCGATGCTGGACCTGGCGCTGGCGCGCCGGCTGCTCGACGCGGTGCCGGCGCACGCGCGCATCGTGCTGCTCGGCGACAAGGACCAGCTCGCCGCGGTCGAGAGCGGCGCCGTCTTCGCCGAACTGAGCGCCGACACGACGCTGACGCCCGGCTGCCGCGCCGAACTCGCCGCGGCTTGCGGCGTCAGCCCCGAGGCGCTGCAGCCGCCGCCGGCCGCCGCGCCGGCGCTGGCCGACAGCGTGGTCTGGTTCCGTCGCACCTTCCGTTTCGCCGCCGACTCGGGCATCGGCCGGCTGGCCGGCCTGGTCAACGGCGGCCGCGCCGACGAGGCGCTGGCCTGGCTGGGCGCCGGCGGCGACGCCTCGGTGCAGTGGCTGGACGACCGCGGCGCCGAACCCGGCGTGGCGGTGCGCGAGGCCATCGCCGCCGGCTTCGCGCCCTACGTCGAGGCGCTGCGCCGCGACCCGCAGGACGCCGCCGCGGCGATGCGCGCCTTCGATGGCTTTCGTGTGCTCTGCGCGACACGCGACGGCGCCCGCGGCGTCGCCGGCGTCAACGCGTTCGCGGCGACCTTGCTGCGCCGCGCGCTCGGCGCCGCACCCGGCGCCTGGTACCCCGGCCGGCCGGTGATGGTGCGCCGCAACGACTACGTGCTGCGGCTGTTCAACGGCGACATCGGCCTGGCGCTGCCCGACGCCCAGGGCCGGCTCGACGTCGTCTTCCCGGCGCCCGGCGGCGGCTGGCGCCGCGTCGCGCCGGCACGGCTGCCGCCGCACGACACCGCTTTCGGCATGACGGTGCACCAGTCGCAAGGCTCGGAGTTCAGCGACCTGCTGCTGCTGACGCCCGACCGCCCGCTGCGCGCGATGACACGCGAGCTGCTCTACACCGGCATCACACGCGCCCGCCAGCGTGTCACGCTGGCCGGCCCGGCCGCGGCGCTGACGGCCGCGGTGCGCTCGCCGACGCGGCGCCGCTCGGGCCTGGCCGCCCGCCTGCACGAACTGGAATCCCGATGACCACGCTGATCCACACCGCCGACTGGCAGATCGGCCGCCAGTACGGCGGCTTCGAACCCGAGGACGCGGCGGCGCTGGCCGACGCACGTTTTGCCGCCGTCGAACGCATCGCGCATCTGGCCGCCGACGAACAGGCCGACGCGGTGCTCGTCGCCGGCGACGTCTTCGACGCCCAAGGCGTCTCGGCACGCACGATCCGCCGGATGTTCAACGCCATGGAGCCCTTCGCCGGCCCCTGGGTGCTGATCCCCGGCAACCACGACGCCGCGCTGGCCGAAGGCGTGTGGCGCCACGCGCTGCGCCTGGGCGTCGTGCCGGCGAACGTGAAGCTGGCGCTGGAGCCCGGCGTCGTCGAACTGCCCGAGGCGCGTGCCGCGGTGCTGTGCGCGCCGCTGACCCAGCGCCACACCTACACCGACCTCACCGAGGCCTTCGACGGCTGGACCACGCCCGAAGGCTGGCTGCGCCTGGGGCTGGCGCACGGCGCGGTGCAAGGCCTGCTGGCCGAGGACATCGACTCGGCCAACCCGATCGCCCCCGACCGCGCAGAACGTGCGCGCCTGGACTACCTGGCGCTGGGCGACTGGCACGGTGCCAAACGCATCGCCGAACGCTGCTGGTACGCCGGCACGCCCGAGCAGGACCGTTTCAAGGACAACGGCGCCGGCCAGGTGCTGCGTGTGCGCCTCGCCGGCCCCGGCGCCGTGCCCGAGGTCCAGGCGCTGCCGCTGGGCCGCCACCGCTGGCGCACGCTGGAGCGCCGGCTGGCCGTGCCGTCCGACGTCGAGGCGCTGGTCGCCGAGCTCGCCGCCTGCGGCGCCGACGAGGTGCTGCAGCTGACGCTCGCCGGCACGCTGGACCTGGCCGGCCGCGCCCGCCTGGACGAAGCCATCGCCGCCGCCGAGGCGCGGGTGCGTGCGCTGCGCTGCGAGCGCGGCGGCCTGCGTCTGGCGCCGACCGCCGAAGACCTGGCCGCGCTGCACGCCGACGGCTACCTCGGCGAGGTGCTGGCCGAGCTGCGCGAAGCCGACGGCCCGGTCGAGCAGGAGGCGCTGGCGCTGCTCGCCGGCCTGCTGGCCGGGCGCGAGGAGGCCGCGGCATGAAGATCACCCGGCTGCGTGTCGCCGAGCTGCGGCGCTTCCGCGAACCCTTCGAGATCACCGGCTTCGCCCCAGGCCTGAACGTCTTCGCCGCACCCAACGAAAGCGGCAAGAGCACGCTGGTGCGCGCGATCCGCGCCGCCTTCTTCGAGCGCCACCGCTCCAGCGGCGCCGAAGACCTGCGGCCCTGGGGCGACTCGGCCGCGGCGCCGACCGTCGAACTGGACTTCACGCTCGGCGGCAGCGACTACCGGCTGGTGAAGAGCTTTCTGCAGAAGAAACGCTGCGAACTGGTCGCCGGCGCGCGGCGCTGGGAAGGCGCCGAGGCCGAGGACCACCTGGCCGAGCTGCTGGGCTTCGAGTACGCGCTGAAGGGCGCCAGCGGCCAGAAACACTGGGGCATCCCGGGGCTGCTGTGGGTCGAACAAGGCACGACGCAGGCCATCGCCGAGCCGGTGGAACACGCCGCGGCACATCTGCAGCGCGCGCTGAACGCCTCGCTCGGCGAAGTCGCGGCCACCGGCGGCGACGAGGTGCTGGACCGTGTGCGCCTGCTGCGCCGCGAGCTGCTGACCGCCACCGGCCGGCCCACCGGCGCGCTGGCCGAAGCCCAGCGGGCCGCCGAAGACAGCGCTGCCCGCGTCGCCGAGACCGAAGCCGCGGTACACCGCCACGCCGAGCAGGTCGACCGGCTCAAGCGCCTGCGCGACGAACACGAGGCCGAGACACGCGAGGCGCCGTGGAAGGCGCTGCGCGAGCAGCTCGCCCAGGCCGAGACCGCACTCGCCACCGCCGACGGCCTGCAGCGCGAACACGACGCGGCGGCCGCCACGCTGCGCCAGGCCGACGGGCTGGCCGGGTTGCTGCGCCAGCAGATCGCCGACGAGGGCCAGCGCCAGCAGCAACTGGCGACACGCGAAACCACGCGCGCCGCCGCCCAGCGCCGGCACGAAGCGGCCACCGGCACCGAGGCCGCCGCGCGCCAGGCGCTGGCCGCCGCCGAGACGCGCTTCGCCGCCGCACGCGCCGCGCTGGCGCTGGCGCGCCAGGAGCAGACCCGCGCCCAGCTCGGCCGCGACCTCGCCGCCGCGCGCCAGGCCGCCGACACCGCCGCTGCGGCGCTGGAACGCGCCCGCGCCGAGGCCACCCGCGCCACTGCGCTGCACCGCGAGGCCGACACGCTGGCCGTGCCGCCCGCCGAGCTGAAGACGCTGCGCCAGCACAGCCAGCGCCTGCACGAACTCGGCATCCGCCAGGACGCGGTCGCGACCCGGCTGGCCTTCGAGCTGCAGGCCGACGCCGGCGTCGCGCTCGACGGCGCGCCGCTCGTGGGCCAGGGCGAACGACGGCTGACCCAGGCCGCGACGCTGTCGCTGCCCGGCGGCACGATCACCGTCGTGCCCGGCGGCGAGGACCTGGCGGCGCTGGTGCGTGAACACGACCGCCTTGCCGACGACCGTGCGGCGCTGCTGCAGCGCCTGGGGCTGGCCTCGGCCGACGAGGCCGAAGCGCGCGCCGCGGCGCACGCGCTGAAGTCGCGGGAAGCCGAGACCGCCCGGCAGGCCCTGGCGCTGCTGGCGCCGCAAGGGCTGGACACGCTTGAAGCCGAGCTGTCGCGCGCCCAGGCACGCCGCGCCGAAGCCGAACAGGCGCTGGCCGCGCTGCCGCCGGCGCCCGAGGCCGCGCCGCCGGCCGTCGCCGCCGCCGAGGCCGAATCCGCAGCCGCCGAACAGGCACGCGCCGACGCCGCGCGCCAGGCCGAGGCCCGCCAGCGCGAACGTGCCACCGCCGAAGCCGAGCACCAGGCCGCCGAGCGGGAGCACCAGGCGCTGGCCGCGGCGCTGGCCGCCCCGGAGCGCGCCGAGGCCCAGCGCCGCCAGCAGCTCGCGCTCGCCGATGCCCAGGCCCAGCAGGCCGCGGCGCAGGCCCGGCTGGAGGCGGTGCAGACACGCATCGCCGCCGTGCGCGCGGACATCCTGCGCCAGGACGTCGAACGCCTGCGCCGCAGCGCCGACGAAGCCGAACGCGCCCACCGCGCCCGCGAACTCGAAGTCGCACGCCTGGCCGCCGAACTCGCCGCCGTCGGCGCGCAAGGCCTGGACGAACAGCTCGCCGGCGAACGCGCCGCCGCCGACCACGCGGCACGCCGCCGCGACGAGCTGCAGCGCCGCGCCGACGCGCTGGACCTGCTGGCCACCAAGCTCGACGCCCGCCGCCAGGCGCTGACACGCCGGCTGCAGGCGCCGCTGCAGAAACACCTGGACCACTACGCCTCGCTGCTGTTCCCGGCCGGGCGGCTGGAAGTCGGCGAGAGCCTGCGCCCCGAGGTGCTGGCGCGGCCCGGGCACCGCGGCGAGGAACGCGGCGCCTTCGAGACGCTGTCCTTCGGCGCGCGCGAGCAGCTCGGCCTGGTCTGCCGCCTGGCCTACGCCGACCTGCTGCGCGAAGCCGGGCGGCCGACGCTGGTGATCCTCGACGACGCGCTGGTGCACACCGACGCCGAGCGCCTGGAGCGCATGAAACGCATCGTCTTCGACGCCTCGCAGCGCCACCAGCTGCTGGTCTTCAGCTGCCACCCGGCGCAGTGGCGCGACCTGGGCGTGCCGGTGCGGCGGCTGGACACGGCCGGCTGAGCCCCCGGCCCCGCCGGCACGCACCCGCCGTCCCCTCTCCCGCCCGCGGGAGAGGGCCAGGGTGAGGGTGGCGGCATGCCACGAGCCCTCACCCCAGCCCTCTCCCGCACCTGCGGGAGAGGGAGCAGGCCTCAGCGGCGGTGCAGTCCACAAGGGGCGCACCACGCCCGCAGCCCGGCCCCGCCGGCACGCACCCGCCGTCCCCTCTCCCGCCCGCGGGAGAGGGCCAGGGTGAGGGTGGCGGCATGCCACGAGCCCTGCCCGTTTGACGCCATGGCACGCGTCGCGGCGCGCTTTCGGCGATGCTCGCGGCCGATGTCCCTGCCGCCGCTGTCCCACCACGAGATCCTGGCGCGGGTCGCGCCGCTGTCGCGCCGCGGCTGCCGCGTCGACCTCACCGCCAGCGACCGCCTCGCGCGCCGCCTGGTCTTCCGCGCCGTCGAGCACGCGGCCACCGACGCGCTGCCCGCCATCCACGACCAGCTCGAACTCGACTGCAGCACCGAAGGCCGCTTCAAGCTCGCACGCGTGCTGACGATGGCCGGCGCACGCGCCCGGCTCGAAGCCGCCGGGCCCGACCTCGACGTGCTGCACGAGCGGCTGACGGCCGTCGCGCCGCAGCGCGCCTTCAGCGCCGGAGAGGGCTGGACGGTGGCACGCGACTACGCGGTCGACGGCGACGGCGAGGACGGCCTGATCCTGCAGCGCGGCGTCGCACGCATCGCCGGCGGGCTGACCCTGACGCTGGCGCTGCCGGCGGTGCGCCGCATGTCGGCCGAGCTGACGCTGGCGGCCACCGGCGGCCACGAGCTGGAGCTGCCCGAAGACCTGCTCGCCGTGCTGGGCTGGAACTGGGCGCCGCTGGCGCGCAAGCCCGGCGGCTGGGAAAGCCGGCTGCGCGTGCCGGGCAGCATCGCCCAGCGCTGCCGGCGCGCCGAAGCCGAGCTCGACCGCGCCGCCGCGCACCTGGCGCTGACGCTGGCCGAGGCGCCGGCGCGATATCACGAGCGCCTGGCCGCGGCGCGCTGGGTGGCGGCCTTCCGGCGGGCGATCCCGTCGCTGACCGCGGTCGCGCTGGTCGCCACCGTCGCGCTGATGCCGCACGGCGGCGACGACCGCAGCACGCCCGGGCTGTGGTTCGTTTTCTACCACCTGCCGACGCTGGTGCTGGCGCTCAGCTTCTGCCTGCAGGAGATGCCGCGATTCGAGATCCCGCCGCTGCCGCGGCGCTCGGCGGCGGCCGACTGGCGGCGCCTGCCGCGCCCGGCACGCGCCTGAATCAGCGGCCGGTCGTCGGCGCCGACGCCGCCGAACCGCGGCCACGCGGCGTCATCGCCTTGTCGGCCGGGCTGCCGACACCGGGCGGCTGGCCGGGCGTCGAGCCGGTCGCCGGATCGGCCGGCATCCTCGACAGGTCGCCGGGCCGCGTGCCCGGCACGCCGCTGGCGGGCACCGCGGCCTTGTTGCCGTCGTCGGAGGTGGCGCCGGGCGGCAGCGTCGACGGCGTCGTCTCGCTGCCCTGGCGCTGGCCGGTGGCGGCGGGGTCGGTGGCGCCGCCGGCCGGGGCCTGCGCGGCGGCCAGCGACGTGGCGGTGGCCAAGGCCGCCAGCAGGGCGGCTGCATGAAGTCGGGTCATCGTCGTCTCCTCGTGTCCGCGGTCGAGCGCGGGAGCCCGGCGCGGCAACCCGCGTTCCGCCCTCGGGCACGCCGCCTGCCTGCGGCCGGCATGTCCGCGCGCCCGATCGCCTCGCTGTCACTGGGATTCGGCCTCGTCAGCATCCCGGTGAAGCTGTTCTCCGCCGCCGAACCCTCGGCCGGCGTCCGCCTGCACCTGCTGGCGCCCGACGGCGCGCGGGTGCGCCAGCAGTACGTGTCCGAGAGGAGCGGCAAGCGCATCGAACGCCGCGAGATGGTGAAGGGCTACGAGTTCGAGAAAGACCGTTACGTGGTCTTCACGCCCGACGAGCTGCACGAACTCGACGAACACGACGACCCGGCGATCGACATCGTCGCCTTCGTGCCCGCCGACGCGGTGGACCCGCTGTACGTCGACAAGGCCTGGCTGCTGGCGCCCGACAAACGCGGCGCCAAGCCCTACGCGCTGCTGCGCGAGGCGATGCGCGAGAGCGGCCGCTGCGCGCTGGCACGCTGGACCTTCCGCGGCAAGCAGTCGGTGGTGCAGGTGCGCCCGCTGGACGAAGGCCTGGTGCTGCAGACGCTGCTCTACGCCGACGAGCTGCGCCGCCCGGCCGACCTGGACATCGCGCCGGTGACCGTTGCCAAGGCCGAGCTGCAGCTGGCGCGCCAGCTGATCGACCAGATCTCGCAGGACCACTACGACCCGGCGCAGTTCCACGACGAGGAGCGTGAGCGCATCCAGGCGGCGATCGAACGCAAGATCGCCGGGCGCCAGGTCGTCGAGCAGGCGCCGCGCGAGGAGCGCGCCGGCGCCCAGGTCATCGACCTGATGGACGCGCTGCGCGCCAGCCTGGGCGGGCCGAAGGGCGGCAAGGCCGCGTCGCCGACGCGGGCCCCGGCGCGCGGCGAACGCCCGGCACGGCGCGCCGCGGCCAAGCCGCCGGCCAAGAGCGCAGCCAAGCCCCGCACCGCGCCATCGGCCAAACGTGCCGCCGGCGCGCGGCGCTAGTGGCGCAGCGCACGCGACAGCAGCACCACCGGGATCAGGCCGACGGCGACGATGGCCAGCGACGGCAGCGCGGCCTCGGCCAGGCGCTCGTCGCGCGCGAGGTTGTAGGCCACGACGGCCAGCGTGTCGCGGCCGAAGGGGCGCAGCACCAGCGTCGCCGGCAGTTCCTTCATCGCGTCGACGAAGACCAGCAGCGCCGCAGCCAGCGCCGAGCGGCGCAAGAGCGGCAGGTGCAGCTCGCGCCACAGCCGCCAGCCGCCGCCGCCCAGCAGGCGCGCGCTCTCGTCGACCGAGGCCGGCACGCGCGCATAACCCGACTCCACCGACTGCAGCGCCACCGCCGAGAACCGCACCAGGTAGGCGTAGACCAGCCCGAAGGCGGTGCCGGTGAACAGCGCGCCCAGCGGCGCGTCGGGCCAGACGCGCTGGACATAGGCCACCGGCAGCAGCAGGCCGACGGCGATCACCGCGCCGGGCACCGCGTAACCCAGCGACAGCACGCGCGCGGCCACCGGCAGCGGCCCGCCACCGCCGCGGCGCAACGCGTAGCCCAGCGCCAGCGCCAGCGCGGTGGCCGCCAGCGCCGCCAGCCCGGCGAGCTCGAAGCTGTTGCGCGCCCAGCCGGCGAAGCGCGCCAGAGGCAGCCCGAACTCGGACACCGTCGCCTCCTGCCACACCAGCCAGCCCAGCCAGCCGACCGGCAGCACGAAACCCAGCAGCACCGGCAGCGCACACAGCGCCAGCACCGCCGCTGCGGCGCCGCCGCGCAGCACCAGCGGCCGCGCGTCGGCCGAACCGGCGCCGCCCGGGCGCGAGGCGGCGAAACGCAGCCGCCGCTGCGCCCGGCGCTCGACGACCAGCAGCAGCGCGACGACGGCCAGCAGCATCGAGGCCAGCTGCGCCGCGGCGACGCGGTCGTCCATCACCAGCCAGGCCTTGTAGATGCCGGTGCTGAAGGTCGTGAGCCCGAAGTAGCTGCCGACGCCGTAGTCGGCCAGCGTCTCCATCAGCGCCAGCGCGATGCCGGCGGCGATCGCCGGGCGCGCCAGCGGCAGCGCCACCTCCAGCACGCGCCGGCGCAGGCCGGCGCCGAGCAGGCGCGCGGCCTCCATCATCGGCGCCGCGCGTTCGCCCAGCGCGGTGCGCGCCAGCAGGTAGACGTAGGGGTAGAGGCAAAGTACGAACAGCAGCACCGCGCCCCACAGGCTGCGCACGTCGGGCCACAGCGCGCCCTGCGCGCCGGTCAGCGCGCGCAAGGCCACCTGGACCGGGCCGCTGTACTGCAGCGCGTCGGTCCAGGCGTAGGCCAGCACGTAGGCCGGCATCGCCAGCGGCAGCAGCAGCGCCCACTCCAGCACGCGCCGGCCGGGGAAGTCGAACAGCGTCACCGCGGCCGCCGCGCCGGTGCCGACCAGCGCAACGCCGACGCCGACGCCAAGCACCAGCAGCGCCGACTGCGCGGCATAGCCGGCCATCACGGTGGAAGCCTGGTGGCGCAGCACGGCCAGCGCATCGGCGTCCAGCGTCGCCCAGGCGCCGAGCACGCCCAGCACCGGCAGCGCCAGCAACACGCACAACAAGGTCAGCAGCGTTCGCATCGCGGTCGGCCCGGGAACCGCCGGCGATGGCGGCCTCGCGCCGGGAGTCCGGCGGGGCACGGGTGGAAATGCGAACAATTATCATGGACCGATGTTCCTGAACGTGGATTCGGTCTCCGTGCGCTACGGCCGCGGCACGGCACGCGCGGCGGTCGACTCGGTGTCGATCGGTCTGGCGGCCGGCGAGATCGGCGTGCTGCTGGGGCCTTCGGGTTGCGGCAAGACATCGCTGCTGCGCGCCGTCGCCGGCCTGGAACGCTGCGCCGCCGGCCGCGTCACGATGGCCGGGCGAACGCTGTCGGACGCGTCGGCCGGCGTGCACCTGGAGCCCGAGGCCCGGCGCATCGGCATGGTGTTCCAGGACTACGCGCTGTTCCCGCACCTGACGGTGGCCCAGAACGTCGGCTTCGGGCTGAAGGCGCTGCCGCGCGCCGAACGCGAGGCGCGCGTGACGGCGATGCTGGATCTCGTCGGCCTGGGCCATGCGGCGCGGCGGGCGCCGCACCAGCTGTCGGGCGGCCAGCAGCAACGCATCGCGCTGGCGCGTGCGCTGGCGCCGCGGCCCGAGCTGCTGCTGCTGGACGAACCCTTCTCCAGCCTGGACGCCGACCTGCGCGAGTCGCTGGCCCAGGAGCTGCGCGCAATCCTCAAGGACAGCGGCACGACGGCGCTGCTGGTGACGCACGACCAGCTGGAGGCGTTTGCGCTCGGCGACGTCGTCGGCGTGATGCAGCAGGGCCGGCTCGAACAATGGGACCAGCCTTACACGCTGTACCACCGTCCGGCGAGCCGGTTCGTCGCCGGCTTCATCGGGCACGGGGTGTTCGCGCCGGCGCGCATCGCCGCCGACGGCGGCACGCCGGCCGTGCACACGCCGCTGGGCGCGCTGGCCGGCGTCGCCGAATGCCCGCTGCCCGGGGCCTACCCCGGCGACGAATGCGAGCTGCTGCTGCGCGCCGACGACGTCGTGCACGACGACGCCAGCCCGGTGAAGGCCTGCATCGAACGCAAGGCCTTCCGCGGGTCCGAGTTCCTCTACACGCTGCGCCTGCCCGGCGGCGAACGCCTGCTGGCGCACGTGCCCTCGCACCACGACCACGCGGTCGGCGAGTGGATCGGCATCCGCGCCGAGGTGGACCATCTCGTCACGTTCGCACGCGAACGCAGCGCGTGAAGCGCGGCCCGGCGTGCAGCACGCCACGCCTGACGAGGGTCCTCACCCATCCCCCTGTCCTGTGGCGGCACAACCCCGCACCCTATACTGCGCCGCAGTAGAGAGTCGGCTTCGGAGCAGGACGTCATGGGTGCAAAACTGAGAGTTGCCGGGCTGCTGGCGGTGGGGGCCCTCGCGGGCGCGATGACGACGCTGCAGCTGCAGGCCAACGCGCGCGAGACGCTGGCGCCGCTGCCGCTGGAAGAGCTGCAGCAGCTGGCCGCCGTGTTCGGCATGATCAAGAGCGACTACGTCGAGTCGGTCGACGAGAAGAAGCTGATCTCGGATGCCATCGGCGGCATGGTCGCCGGGCTGGACCCGCATTCGCAGTACTTCGACAAGAAGAGCTTCAAGGAATTCCGCGAGAGCACCGGCGGCAAGTTCGTCGGCATCGGCATCGAGATGGGCATGGAAGACGGCCTCGTGAAGGTCGTCTCGCCGATCGAAGGCTCGCCGGCCTTTCGCGCCGGGCTGAAGCCGGGGGACCTGATCACGCGCATCGACGACACCGCGGTCAAGGGCCTGTCGGTCGACCAGGCCGTCAAGCGCATGCGCGGCGAGCCCAACACCAAGGTCAGCCTGACGGTGCTGCGCAAGAGCGAGAACCGCAGCTTCCCGGTGACGATCACGCGCGAGGAGATCCGCGTGCAGAGCGTGCGCGCGAAGATGTTCGAGCCGGGTTACGCCTGGATCCGCGTGAGCCAGTTCCAGGACCGCACCGTCGACGATTTCGCGCGCAAGGTCGAGGATCTGTACAAGCAGGACCCGAACATCAAGGGCATCGTGCTCGACCTGCGCAACGACCCGGGCGGCCTGCTCGACGGCGCGGTGGCCATCTCCGCGGCCTTCCTGCAGCCGGACGTCGTCGTCGTCTCGACCAACGGCCAGATCGCCGACTCCAAGGCCACCTTCAAGGCCGCGCCCGAGTACTACCTGCGCCGCGCCGGCAACGACCCGCTGCGCAAGCTGCCGGCGGCGCTGAAGACGGTGCCGCTGGTGGTGCTGGTCAACGAAGGCTCGGCCTCGGCCAGCGAGATCGTCGCCGGCGCGCTGCAGGACCACAAGCGCGCCACCGTGATGGGCGCACAGACCTTCGGCAAGGGCTCGGTGCAGACGGTGCGTCCGCTGTCGGCCGACACCGCGCTGAAGATCACGACGGCGCGTTACTACACGCCCTCGGGCCGCTCGATCCAGGCCAAGGGCATCGTGCCCGACATCTGGCTCGACGAGACCGCCGAGGGCAACGTCTTCGCCGCGCTGCGCATGCGCGAGGCCGACCTGGAGAAGCACCTGCAGGGGGCCGACGAGAAGAAGGACGACGCTCGCGAGAAGGCGCGCGAGGAAGCGCGCCAGAAGCTCGAGGAGCAGTTCGCGAAGAACAAGGAAACCCCCAAGCCGCTGCCCGAGTTCGGCAGCGCCGAGGACTTCCCGCTGGTGCAGGCCTTCAACCAGCTGCGCGGCAAGCCGGTGATGGTCAGCAAGACCGCCGTCGAGCGCCAGGCCGAAGCGCCCGAAGACAAGCAGTGAGCGACGGCGACGGAGCGGGCGATGGCGTCCGCGCCGGCTGCCGTTCAGGACGGGCGACGCCGCCGGCGCGCCGCCCCGCCCAGCACCACCAGGCCGAGCGCGAAGCCGGCCCAGGTGGCCGGCTCGGGCACCGCGGAGATCACCAGGTTGTCCAGCGCGACGTAACCGCCGCCCAGGGCCGGCACGTCCAGCGCGAAGTGCATCGCCGTGATGCCGAGCCCGGGTTCCAGACGCAGGAAGCCGCGTGTCAGCACCAGCGCCTGGCTGGTGCTGCCACCGCCGGCCAGGTCGTAGGTGACGGTGATCCCGGCCGTCGGCTGGTTCGTGAACCAGCTCTGGCCGATGTCGAAGCCTTCCAGCCGGAAGGCCTGGCCGTCGCTGCGTGCGACGCTCAGCGTGCCGCGCGAGTCGATCAGGTAGGGCGTGCCGTTGAAGGCGCCGACGTTCGGCGCCGTCAGTTCGATGCCGAGGTAACCCGAGTCGGAACTGAAGGCGAGCGGCCCGGAGACGAGGCTGTCGACGGCTTCCACGCGCTCGGTGAACTCGTCGAAGTCCACGGTCTCGACGGCCTGGGCCAGGCCGGCACCGGCCAGGGCGGCGACGGCCACACAATGCTGCAACGGCGACACGGCAATCTCCTGCGCTTGACGGTGCGCGCAGCCTGCCCAGGCCGGATGTCATGCCCCACCCCGCATCCCGAGCGCCAAAGGGCTGTTTGACGAAAGAGCTGTTGCCGGACGTGAGAGACGACCAGCTGCTGCGCTACTCGCGCCACATCCTGCTCGACGCGCTGGGCATCGAAGGCCAGCAGCGCCTGCTGGCCGCACACGCGCTGGTCATCGGCGCCGGCGGCCTGGGCTCGCCGGTCGGGCTGTACCTGGGCAGCGCCGGCGTCGGCCGCATCACCGTCGTCGACGACGACCGCGTCGACGCCACCAACCTGCAGCGCCAGATCGCCCACCGGCTGGACCGCATCGGCACGCCGAAGGCCGAGTCGCTGGCCGCCAGCATCGCGGCGCTGAACCCGGACGTGAAAGTGGACGTGCGGGTACAGCGCGCCGACGCCGCGCTGCTCGACGCCCTGGTGCCGCAGGCCGACGTGGTGCTCGACTGCAGCGACAACTTCCGCACCCGCCACGCCGTCAACGCCGCCTGCGTGCGCCACCGCCGGCCACTGGTGTCGGGCGCGGCGATCGGCTTCGACGGCCAGGTCTCGGTGTTCGATGCGCGCCGCGACGACGTGCCGTGTTACGCCTGCCTGTTCCCGCCCGACGCCGGCCACGAGGACGCGGCCTGCGCGACGATGGGCGTCTTCGCGCCGCTCGTGGGCCTGGTCGGCAGCACCCAGGCCGCCGAGGCACTGAAGTTGCTCGCCGGCATCGGCGAGCCGCTCGCCGGGCGGCTGCTGCTGGTCGACGCGATGGGCATGCGCTTCGACGAGATCCGCGTCGCGCGTGCCGAGGACTGCCCGGTCTGCCGTATGAGCCCCACACAACCATGAACGATCCTCGACTTCCGAACCTCACGTCCCGCAACTTCCCGACCGCCGAAGAAGACGCGCGCACGCTGGAGTCCCAGCGCTACGCCGGCCCCGAGAGCGCCTACCGGCTGGCGTTCACCGACACCAACTTCCTGCTGCGCGAGGAGCTGCGCACCGTGCGCATGCAGCTCGAGCTGCTCAAGCCCGAGATGCTGCAGCGCGAGCTGGGCATCGAGTCGACGATCGTCATCTTCGGCAGCGCGCGCATCCTGCCCGAGGACCAGGCGCGTGAGCGGCTCGAGGCGGCGCGCTCGACCGGCGACGCCACCGCCGCCGCCCGCGCCGAGGCGGCGCTGGCGATGAGCGCCTACTACGAGCAGGCGCGGCGTTTCGCGGCCATCGTCACCGAACGCTCGGCCAAGCTGGAAACGCCGATCTACGTCGTCACCGGCGGCGGCCCCGGCATCATGGAAGCGGGCAACCGCGGCGCCTTCGAGGTCGGCGGCAAGAGCATCGGCCTGAACATCGTGCTGCCGCACGAGCAGGCGCCCAACCCGTACATCACGCCGGAGCTGTGTTTCCAGTTCCACTACTTCGCGCTGCGCAAGATGCACTTCCTGATGCGCAGCAAGGCGCTGGTGTGCTTCCCCGGCGGCTTCGGCACGCTCGACGAACTCTTCGAGACGATGACGCTGATCCAGACCGGCAAGAGCCGGCCGCGGCCCATCCTGCTGTTCGGGCGCGCGTTCTGGGAGAAGCTGATCAACTTCGAGCACCTGGTGGCCACCGGCATGATCGGCGCCGGCGACCTGAACCTGTTCCGCTTCGTCGAGACCGCCGAGGAGGCCTGGGACCACCTGGCTTCGTTCTACGGCTTCGACGCCATCCCGAACGAGGAGACGAACAATGTCTGACCCCGTCCGCCGCGTCAGCCTGATCGGCGCGCCCACCGACGTCGGCGCCGGCGCACGCGGCGCCAGCATGGGCCCGGAGGCGATGCGTGTCGCCGACCTGCAGGCGACGCTGGAGTCGCACGGTGTCGAGGTGCTGGACCGCGGCAACCTCGCCGGCCCGCGCAATCCCTGGCAGCCGCCGGTGGAGGGCTATCGCCACCTCGACCAGGTCGTCGCCTGGAACGTCGCCGTGCACGACGCGGTGCACGCCGAGCTGGCCGGCGGCCGCATGCCGATCCTGCTCGGCGGCGACCACTGCCTGGCGATCGGCTCGATCAGCGCCGTCGCGCGCCACTGCCGCGAAGCCGGCAAGCGCCTGCGCGTGCTGTGGCTGGACGCGCACGCCGACTTCAACACCAGCCTGCTGACGCCCAGCGGCAACATCCACGGCATGCCGGTGGCCTGCCTGTGCGGCCACGGGCCGAAGGAACTGGTCGAGATCGGCGGCCAGGTGCCGGCGCTGAATGCGAAGTGGGTGCGCCAGATCGGCATCCGCAGCGTCGACCCGGGCGAGAAGCGTTTCGTGCACGAGGTCGGGCTCGAGGTCTTCGACATGCGCTACATCGACGAGATGGGCATGCGCCACACGATGGAACTCGCGCTGGCGACTCTGGACGCCAACACCCACCTGCACGTGAGCTTCGACGTCGACTTCCTCGATCCCGAGATCGCGCCGGGCGTCGGCACGACGATCCCCGGCGGCCCGACGTACCGCGAGGCCCAGCTCTGCATGGAGATGATCGCCGACACCGGCCGCCTGGCCAGCCTCGACGTGATGGAGCTGAACCCGGCGCTGGACGTGCGCAACAAGACCGCGGCGCTCGCCGTCGACCTGATCGAGAGCCTGTTCGGCAAGAGCACGCTGATGCGCGCGCCGCGCTGAGCCTCAGGGCAGCGCCGCGCGGCAGGCGCGGCGCTCCAGGCTCGCCGGCAGCAACGCGCAGCGCCAGACGGCCATCTGGCGCTCGCGCGCCGCGGCCCGCCGTTCGTCGCCCTGCACCACGCTCAGGCGCACGAGCTGCTCGAAGCCGAGCAGCGCCGCGGCGGCGCATACCGCCGCCAGCCAGCCCCACAAGCGTCTGTCGCGCAGCATGACGGCCCGCCTGTCCCTTCCCTGACACCGGCACGCCCGCGGCGCGCCGTGCCGCCATGCTGCGCAGCGCCCGGCGCCGCGTCGGTGCGCTGGCCCACTGGGTACGCCATCGCACCGACAGCCGGCCGCGCGGCGCCCATGCTGTGCGCAACGGCTTCTGGCCGGTGCCGGCATCACGCTGCACAGCCGGTGGGCCTGGTCCCAGGAAGGGAACTCCATGAACACCCGAACGACCCGCCGGCTGCTGCCGGCACTGGGCGTGCTGCTGGCGCTGGCCGCCTGTGCCAGCGCGCCGCCGCCGCCCGAGATGGCGCTGGCCAACGCCGCGCTGGCGCGTGCAGTCGCCGCCGGGGCACCCGAACTCGCCGCCGTCGAGATGTCCGCCGCGCGCGAGAAGATGAACCGCGCCAACCAGGCCCTGGCGGCCGACGAGCCCGAAGGCGCGCGTGCGCTGGCGCAGCAGGCCCAGCTCGACGCCCAGCTCGCCCAGGCCCGCGCCGAGAGCGAACGCGCACGGCGCTCAGAACTCGCCGTCCAGGACGCCGCCGGCGCCCTGCGCGACGAGATGGCGCGCCCGACCCGCTGATCCACCGAACCGGACACCCTCATGACCACCCTCCGACACTTCACGCTCGCCGTGCTCGCCGCCGCCGCCCTGGGCGCGTGCAGCACCCAGCCCACCACCACCCCCGCGCTCGACCAGGCCCGCAGCGACTACCGCAGCCTGCAGGGCGACGCCCAGACCCAGCGCCTGGCGCCGCTGGAAGCCAAGCAGGCCGGCGACGCGCTCGCCCAGGCCGAGGCGGCGCAGGCGCGCCGCGACGACGCCGCCCAGGTCGAGCAGCTGAGCTACCTCGCCAAGCAGCGCATCGCGCTGGCGCGCGAAGCCGGCCGCCGCAAGGCGTCCGAGGAAGCGGTGGCGGGCGCGGCCGCCGAGCGCGACCAGCAGCGCCTGGCGGCGCGCACGCGCGAAGCCGACGTCTCGGCGCAGGCGGCCGCGGTGGCGCAGCGCCAGGCCGGCGACGCCGAACGCCGCAACGCCCAGTTGCGCACGCAGCTGAGCGAGCTCGAAGCCCGGAAGACCGAGCGCGGCCTGGTGCTGACGCTGGACGACGTGCTCTTCGACTCCGGCCGTGCCGAGCTGCGCGCCGGCGGCCTGCGCAAGCTGCAGCAGCTGGGCGACGTGCTCCGGCAGGAGCCGCAGCGCCGGGCATCCATCGAGGGCTACACCGACAGCACCGGCAGCGAATCGGGCAACCTGTCGCTGTCGCGCCGGCGCGCCGATGCGGTGCTGGGGGCGCTGCTGGACCTGGGCGTGAACCGCGCCCAGCTCACCGCCCAGGGCTACGGCGCCTCGCAGCCGGTGGCCGCCAACGACAGTGCCGACGGCCGGCAGATGAACCGCCGCGTCGAGATCGTGCTGTCCGACGAGAACGGCATGCCGACGCTGCGCTGAAGCGCCGCCGCAGAGGCGGCGAAGGCGGCCACGGTCCTGCGGCCTGAAGACGACTGTCGTGTCGCGGGATAGCGGGGACTGTGCGCTGGCGAACATACTGGCCCGCGCAGGCGATCTACAGTGCTTGCGCATGGCGCGTGTGTCCGCGCTGCCCACCGCCAGGCCGCCATGTCACCACGCTCCCCCGTGCAGGACAACCACCTGCTGGCCGCCCTGCCCGCCGCCGACCTGCAGCGCTGGCTGCCGCAGCTGGAATGGGTGGAGCTTCCGCTGGGCCTGGTGGTCTACGAGTCGGGACGGCCGCTGGGCCACCTCTACTTTCCCACCACCGCCATCGTCTCGCTGCTCTACGTGATGGAGGACGGAGCCTCGGCGGAGATCGCCGTCGTCGGCAACGAAGGCCTGGTCGGCATCTCACTGTTCATGGGTGGCGAGACCACGCCCAGCCGGGCCGTGGTGCAGAGCGCGGGCGAGGGCTGGCGGCTGAACGCCGCGGCGGTGAAGGAGGCGTTCAGCAGGCCCGGGCCGGTGATGCACCTGCTGCTGCGTTACACCCAGGCGCTGATCACGCAGATGGCGCAGACGGCGGTGTGCAACCGCCACCACTCGCTGGACCAGCAGCTGTGCCGCTGGCTGCTGCTCAGCCTGGACCGGCTGCGCGGCAACGAGCTGGTGATGACGCAGGAGCTGATCGCCAACATGCTGGGCGTGCGCCGCGAAGGCGTCACCGAAGCGGCGATGCGGCTGCAGCGCCACGGCCTGATCCGCTACGCACGCGGACACATCACGGTGCTCGACCGCGCCGGGCTCGAAGCCCGCACCTGCGAGTGCTATGCGGTGGTCAAGCGCGAATACGACCGCCTGCTGCCCCCCGGCACCGCCACCTGAGGCGGCGCGTGCGTGCGCTGGGGTACCGACGGCGGGCGCGAAAGTGCCCAGACTGACGCTGCACGGCCTCGTGCCCGCCGCCCGGCGTCCAGCGGGGCCAGAAGGAGCCGCGTGCCCCCCGACCGGAACCACCTGATCGACAGCCTCCCGCCGATCGAACGCACGCGCCTGCTCGCGGTCTGCGAACCGGTGCTGCTGGTGCTGGGCGACGTGCTGTGCGAATGCGGTGCCGCGGCGCGCCACGCCTACTTCCCCAGCTCGGGCTTCATCTCGCTGGTGGCGCGGGTGGAGCGCCACGCCGGACTGGAGGTCGGCCTGGTCGGCCGCGAGGGCATGCTGGGCACCCCGCTGCTGCTGGGCCTGGACGTCTCGCCGGTGCGGGCGCAGGTGCAGTGCCGAGGCGAGTCCTGGCGGGTCGCGGCGCCGGCACTGCGCCGTGAACTGGCGGCCAGCGAGGCGCTGCGGGATCACCTGCTGCGCTACATCCACGTGCTGATGACGCAGCTGGTCACGGCGGCCGGCTGCATGCGCTACCACCCGATCGTGCAGCGCCTGGCGCGCTGGCTGCTGATGGGCCAGGACCGCGCCGGCAGCGACCGCTTCCACGTCACGCACGAGCTGCTGGCCGGCCTGCTGGGCGTGCGCCGGGTGGGCATCACGATCGCCGCGGGTGCGCTGCAGCGCCAGGGGCTGATCCGCTATCACCGTGGCGAGCTGAGCGTGCTCGACCGCGCCGGGCTCGAGGCCGCCGCCTGCCCCTGTTACGCCGGCGACCGCCTGCTTTACGCCCGTTACCTGGCGTGACCCGCCTGCGTGCGCCAGCGTACAGACCCGGCCGGCGCGCGACTCGATGCTCGACACCTTGGTGCTGAACGCCCGACCCGGCACAGGAGTCCCGCATGCTCGCGCCCCTGCCCTTGCCGACCGAAGCCGCCGAGCCCATCGCGGCGGAGGCCACCGACCTGGATCTGAAGCTCGCTGCCGTGGCCTGGCGGCTGCGGGCCGGGGCCGCGGACGACGCGACATCGGTCGCGGCCCAGCGCGAGATCGCGCGCGAGTGCGCCCACGACCTGGTGCAACTGATCGGCGAAGCGGCCGCGCTGCGCCGGGCACTGACGCTGGCCCGGGCCGGCGAGCGCCAGGCCTGCCGGCAGGCCGAGCACGACAGCCTGACCGAGCTGCCCAACCGGCGCCGCTTCGACCTGCAGCTGCAGCAGGCGCTGGGCCGACGCCGGGCCGACCGGCCGACGCTGGCGGTGCTGTTCCTGGACCTGGACGATTTCAAGCGTGTCAACGACGTGCACGGCCACGCCGTCGGCGACGAGCTGCTGCGCATCGTCGCCCGGCGCCTGCGCGGCGCGCTGCGCAGCGGCGACCTGGTCTGCCGCCTGGGCGGCGACGAGTTCGCCTGCCTCGTGTCCGGGACGCTGGGCAGGCCCGAACTCACGCGTCTGGCGACGACGCTGATCACCACGGTGTCGGCGCCGCTGCAGCTGGGCGAGCTGCAGTTCGGCGTGCGTCCGAGCGTCGGCATCGCGGTCTGCCCGGAGGACGGCGCCGACGCGGCAACGCTGCTGCAGCGCGCCGACGCGGCAATGTTCCGCGCCAAGCGGCAGCGCTGCGGCCTGGCGTTCTTCGAGGCGAGCACCGACCTGTTGGGCCGCCGCCTCGAGCCGGCGCCGGCCACCTGAGCCGCCGGCGTCGCCTGGGACTCAGCCGCCGGGAACGCTCACGCCGTAGAAGGCGTGCAGCACGCGCTCCCACGACGGGTCGGCCATGTCGGGCCAGTGGCCCTTGTCGAAGCCCGGCGCGTCGCGCAGCAGCGACTTCGGCACACCCAGCGTGAAACGCTGGTTCACGGTGTCCAGCGACAGCGCCGACCAGGGCACGGCAAACAGCTTCTCGCCGAGGCCGAACACGCCGCCGAAGGACAGCACCGCATAGGCGACGCGGCCCGAAGCCATGTCGATCATCAACTCCTTGATGTCTCCCAGGGCCTCGCCTTCGCGGTTGCAGACGTCGTTGCCCAGCAGCGTGTCGGCGCCCATCAGCGCCGGGCCGGGGCCGCCGTTGCCGCGCGCGTACATGCCGTAGCGGTCGCGTTTCTGGAAGTTGGTTTGCATGGCGGATCCTCGTTCAGTGGAGAACCCATGCTGGCCGCGGCATCCGGCAGCGTCTGTCGGGCAGCGCACACAGACGGGGGCGGCGCACAATCGCGGCGCCGCACGTGCACACGCCACCATGACCACCGACAACGCCTTCGACTACGCCATCGTCGGCGCCGGCATCGCCGGCGTCTCGCTCGCCGCGCGCCTGGCCGGCCACGGCCGCGTGCTGCTGCTCGAGCGCGAGAGCCAGCCCGGCACGCAGGCCAGCGGCCGCAGCGCGGCGATGTTCATGGAGAGCTACGGCCCGCCGCAGGCGCGTGCGCTGACACGCGCCAGCCGCGCCAGCTACGCCGCGCCGTCGATCGTGCCCCTGCTGTCACCGCGCGGCGTGCTCTACGTCGCCTGGCAGGGCCAGGAGGCGCTGCTGGACGCGCTCGCCGCCGGCCCGGGCGTCGAACGCCTGGACGCCGGGCAGACGCTGGCGCGCGTGCCGGTGCTGCGCGCCGAAGGCCTGATCGGCGCGGTCGCCGAACCCGACGCGATGGACATCGACGTGCACGCCGCGCTGCAGGGCTGGCTGGCGGTGGCGCGCTCGCACGGCGCCACGGTCTGGACCGACGCCGAACTCGCCACCGCGCGCCGCGACGGCGAGACCTGGCAGATCACGCTGGCCGACGGCCGCCGGGCCGCGGCGCCGGTGCTGGTCGACGCCGCCGGCGCCTGGGCCGACGGGGTCGCGCAGCGTGCCGGACTGGCGCCGCTGGGGCTGCAGCCCCGGCGCCGCAGCGCCTTCAGCTTCGACCCGCCAGCGGGCGTGGACCACCGCCACTGGCCCACCGTCTGCGCCGCCGACGACGGCTGGTACCTCAAGCCCGACGCCGGCCAGCTGCTGGGCTCGCCGGCCAACGCCGACCCGGTCGAGCCGCACGACGTCGTCGCCGAGGAGCTGGACATCGCGATCGCGATCGACCGCATCCAGCAGCGCACGACGATGACGATCCGCCGCCCGCGCCACACCTGGGCCGGGCTGCGCACCTTCGCGCCCGACGGCGAGCTGGTGATCGGCTTCGACCCGACGGCCGCCGGCTTCTTCTGGCTCGCCGGCCAGGGCGGCTACGGCATCCAGAGCGCCGCCGGCGCGGCGCTGCTGGCCGAGTCGCTGATCCTCAAGGCGCCGCTGCCCGAGGCGCTGGCGCGTGAAGGCGTCGAGCCCGGGGCGATGGCACCGGCAAGACTGCGCAATGAGCCCCCTAACTTGGCGGGCTGAATCGCTTGCCATGTAACAATATGTTGAGCTAGCCGCCGACGTCGCCGATCGTTCCCGAACGACATCGAGCATCACCCCGGCGGCCGGCCCTTGCACGCCCGGGGTTCTGACGGAGCCCCGGGCGGGGTTCATTCGCCGTCGTCAGGAAGTTCCGCCATGCATGCTCTCGAACGCCAGCCGCGCCGCGCGGACGGCTTCACGTTGATCGAGCTGATGGTGGCCCTGGTGGTGCTGGCGATCCTGGCCGCGATCGCCTTCCCGAGCTATCGCCAGTACATCGCCCGGCAGCGTGTCGCGTCCGCCCAGGCAGACCTCGTCTCGCTGGGGCTGAACCTCGACGGTCATCTGCTGAACAACACCACCTATCCCGCTGCGGTGGCCGGCACCTCGAACCTGATGGCGGCGCTGCCGGGCTGGAAGCCGGTGGCGTCCGCGGACTTCGACTACGAGCTCGTCTCGGTGGACAACACCAGCTTTCCACCGGCCTACGAAGTGAAGGCCAGCGGCAGTTCGTCGATGGTCTCGGGTTGCGAAATCGTGCTGACCAGCGGCGGCAGCCGCACGAAGTCGGGCTGTCCCGGCAGCGCTTCGACATGGTGAGTCGCGCCACGTCGCGCCGCCGGCGTGGTTTCACGCTGGTGGAGATGATGATCGTGCTCGTGCTGACGGTCGTCATGGCACTGCTCGTCGTGCAGCTCGGTTCGCACTGGAGCGACAACGCGCGGCTCACGCGCGTGCAGGCTCAGTTGCAGCACGCTTACGACAGCACGAAGTCGGCCGCGCTGCAGAACCCTCTGGCCTCCACTCGCGGCGAAAGTGCGGCCACGCTCTGCCTGCTCGACGGCGCCTTCGCGGTCGTGCTGGGCGACGACTGCGCCGCCCACGCGGTGTGGAGCTTCGCCTACGACGCCGTTGTCGGCGTCTCGCTCGCCGACCCCGACAGCCGCTGCATCACGCTGGACAGCGCCGGGGTCGCGATCGCCGCGGCCGACTGCAGCACCGACCTGCGGTTCTCGATCACGACGGGGTCGGCGCATGTCGAAAACAAGAGCTTCTGACCCGCGCCGCCAGCGCGGCGTGGCCCTGCTCGAAGCGGTGATCGGCATGCTGGTGCTGAGCGTCGCCGTGCTGGGCTCGCTGCTGCTGCTGGCCCAGGGCACGCGCCAGCAGCACGTCAACAACGGTCGCGCCCAGGTCATCGACCAGTTGCGCGGCCAGATCGCCAGCCAGGGCCTGGACCTGTGCGACAGCAGCCCGACGCTGACGGTGCATGCGAGCACCGTCTCGGGCACGACGGTCGAATGCACCAGCCTGGGCAACGTCACGGTGACGCTGCCGGGCGACAGTGCACGCGTGGTCACGGTTCCCGATGACGCGGCGCGTGTCATCGACGTCGAGGTCGACTCGCCGCTGGTCGGCGGCAGCCTGACGCTGGGAGCCTCGCGTTGAAGTCGGCACGCGGGATGTCGCTGGTGTCGCTGCTGGTGGCGATGGCGCTGGCGCTGATCTGCCTGGTGACGGCGCTGCACGCCTGGCGCGCCGTCGTCGTCGGGTCACGCAGCACCGGCTCGGCAGCGCGTTTCACCGGCACCGCCTCCGGGCTGGAAGTCCAGCTCGCCAAGCTGCTGCCGGCGGCCGGCTGGGGCATCGGCGGCGGCAGCAGCAATCCGGGCGGCACGCTGAACCAGCATCTGGTGTTGCTGGCCAACGCGACGCTGAGCGGCACGAACGGCTTGTCGGGCAGCCAGCAGACGCTGTCGGCGACGGCGCACGCCGGCAACGCCATCGTCTGGGCGACGGCGATCGACGGTTCGCTCGCCTGCTCGGCGCTGATCAGCCGCGCATCGCAAGGCCTGCAGATGCTCGGCCCCAAGCCCTGCACCACGGCGCTGTCGGCGCTGGGCTCGTCCTGGGACGAGGTCGTGACGCTGGTGCCCCAGGGCGTGTTTCCGGACCTGGCCTTCAGCGTCGGCACCGCCGAGTGCTGGCCTTACGGCGGCCCGCTCAAGCGCAGCAGCGCCAGCGTGCAGGTCAGCGGGGTGCGCGACACGCTGTCGGCGGTCTGCCTGCCCAACATCCGAGGCTGACGATGCGACGGCAACCCACGAACGCCTGCGGCGCCGGAGGGCAGCGTGGCATCGCGACGCTGCTGATGATCGTGCTGATCACGCTCGGCCTGGCGGCCGCCTCGGCGATGGCCGCCTGGGCGATGCAGGGCTCGATGCGGCTGCAGCAGGCCGAACACACCGCGACCCAGGCCGAGATGAAGGCCTGGAACGGCGTCGTGCTGCTGTCCAGGGCCGTCGCGGCGATGCCCACGACGACCGAACTCGCGGCCGGTGGGGCGGTGGCCTTCGGCAACGGCGCGCCCGAGGGCCTCGGCGCGACGCTGGTCGAGAAGAACGCCGACGGCCTCTATGTCTTCGACGTCGTCGGCGCCAGCGCCGGAGCACGCAGCGTGCTGCGCGTGGCGATCCGCCCGCCGCAGAACGGCTCCGACGACGAGACCCCCCTGCCCTCCGGCGCCACCTTCCATGGCGACACCCGGCTCGATGGCTCGGTGAGCTACACCGGCACCGACGCACGCAACCTCTACGTGCTCGACGGCTCGCTGACGCTCAGCGGCTCGGTCACCGGGCTGCAGCAGGTGTGCGCCACCGGCGACATCACGGTCAACGCCGCGATCACGGTCGACGAGCTGTGCAGCAACGGCAACGTCACGCTCAACGGCGCAGCCAAGGTCAACAAGATCTCCGCCAAAGGCAACGTCACGCTGGCCGGCGGCGCGGCCTCGACGATCGGCACGATCCACAGCAACGGCGCCGTGACGCTCAGCGGCGGCTCGGCCAACGCCGGCACCATCCAGGCCAGCGGCAAGGTGACGGTCAGCGGCGGCGCGGCCAAGGCCAACGAGATCTACACCGAGAGCAGCATCGACTGGACCTCCAGCGCCACCGCGACGGCGCTGGCCGCCAACGGCAGCGTCAACTACCGGCCTTCGGGCAGCGGCGTCGGAACGACGATCAGCGCGATCGGCGACGTCACGCTGACATCGGCCGGCACCGTGCGCACCGGCGGCACGACGACGCTGGTCGGCTACTGGGGCCAGGGCATCTCCGGCCGGCTGGACGGCGCCGGGCTGCTCGGCGGCTCGTCCTGGGGCGCCTACGGCGGCGCCGTCGTCGCCTCGGGCACGGTGGGCAGCATCGTCGCGCCCTACCCGGGCACGGTGAAGGTGAAGGTCGTGTCCGGCTACAGCGTCGCGATCACGCCGGTGACGGTGACCACCGTCGCCACCTTCGAGCAGCCGCGCGTCACGGTCGACGCCTACGCGCTGAAGCCGCAGGCCAACTTCGTCTTCACCGGCGTCGACGGCAGCGGCAACCCGAGGCTGGAAGCGAAGGGCATCAACGGCCTGGAAGACGGCAGCTACTACGTCGCCGGCAACGCCAGCGGCGGCCGCAACTATCTGTGCCGGGCGGTCACCGGCACGACCTGCGTGAGCCCGCTGCTCAAGCTCTGCCAGGGCTACTCCGACTACAACAGCTGCCTCAGCTACGCCTCGGGCAACTGGACGCTGCAGGGCAAGACGATGCTGCCCGGCGTGCTGTGGTTCGAGGGCAACCTGACGATCAGCAACGGCGTCTGGGTCAACACCTTCCTGGCGACCGGCGACATCAGCACCGCCGGCGGCGTGAAGGTCTACGCGCCGAACTACGCCGGCTCGGACTACACCTGCCTCGGGCGCGCCAGCAGCGGCCTGGGACTCGCCGCCTGGAGCAGCTACGGCTTCGCGACGACCGACTACGCGACCCAGCTGTGCAAGGGCACGCCGCTGGAACTCGGCGGCGCGGCGATCGGCAACATCGCGCTGCTGTCGGGCGGGCTGAAGGACGAAGGCAGCTTCGTCGGCGGCAACATCCTGCTGGGCTCGTCCAACGAGATCTACGGCTCGGTGCTCGCCGGCCAGTATCTGAACACCTCGGGCAGCACGGTGGTGGCCGGCTCCACCTACTCGGCGGCCCAGGGCGGCTCGACGACACGCACGTCCAACCAGCAGGGCGGCTCGACGACGATCAAGGTCCCGGCCGGCTCCGGCGCCTACGACCCGGGCACGACGCCGTGCATCACCGGCTGCAGCACCCCGGGCGCGGACAACGTCGTCTGGGCCGCACCACGCTGAACGGCGTCAGTCCGGCGGCCCCGGCATGCGCCGGCACTCCTCGTAAAGCCGCACCCGGCAGCCGGCGCAGACCGCAGGGTCCAGCCGCGGCACGATGGTGGCCAGCGCGCTGGTCTTGTCGGCGAAGACGTGGTCCTCGCCCAGGCGCGCCAGGAACTGCCGCCGCTGCCAGGTCTGCAGCACCTCGGGGCGCGGGCGGTGGAAGTACAGGTCGCCGCCGATCGCCAGCCGCCGCGTGTGCTCCTGCTCCCAGAGCGCGGCGCCGGCGTGGTCGATGAAGTTCATGCTCTTGGCCATCACCAGCAGGTGTTTCGGGGCGCCGGGCGCGGCGCGCAGCGCCTGCAGGCGTTCGCCGACGTGGGCGACGGCACCGAACCAGACCGAGCCTTCCATGCGCAGCATCTTCAGCTGCGGGCACTCGGCGCCGGGCGCGTCATCGACGACGACCATCGCACGCTCGGGCGGCGGCCGGTCGAAACCCATCGTGCGCAGCGCCGGGCGCGAGGTGCGGTAGAGGTAGACCACGAGCGACAGCCCGACACCGCCGACGATCGCCTGCTCCAGCGGCAGCGCCAGCGTCGCGGCCAGCGTCGCCGCGGCCACCGCGGCTTCGGCGCGGTCCTGGCGCAGGCGCTCGCGCCACTGCTCGCGGTCGATCAGCGTGGCGGCCACCCACAGCAGCAGGCCGGCGATGGCCGCCATCGGGATCCAGGCGATTGCCGGGGCCGCCAGCAGCGCCAGCAGCAGCACGAACAGCCCGGAGAACACCGCCGCCAGCGGCGTGCGCGCGCCGGCCTCCAGGTTGGGCATCGAACGGTTGAGCGACCCGCTGGCGACGAAGCCCGAGCTGCAGGCGCCGGCCAGGTTGGCAAGCCCCTGGCCCAGACACTCGCGGTTGACGTCCAGCGGCTGGTCGGTGCGTGCGGCCAGCGCCTTGGCGATGGCGATGCTCTGGCCCGTCGCGACGACGGTCAGCGCCAGCGAGACGCCGGCCAGCCGCGGCAGATCGGCCCAGGCCAGCGCCGGCGGACCCCAGGAGAGGTGGTCGATGCGCTGCTCGCCGACGAAGTCCAGCACCACACCTTCGCGCATCGCCAGCCAGGCGGCCAGCGCGGCCAGCGCCAGCGTCGCCAGCAGGAAGGGCCCGCGCCGCCAGAGCTGGCGCAACCCCCAGGCGACGACCAGCGTGCCGCAGGCGAGCACGACGCCGGGCAGGTCGCCGACGACGGACTCCAGCGCGTGCCAGGCGATCAGCAGCGCCGCGCCGCTGGTGAAACCCAGCAGCACCGACGGCGAGATGAAGTGCGCCAGCGAACCCAGCCGCAGCAGCGCGATCGCGGTCTGCATCAGCCCGACGCCCAGCGTCGCGACCAGCGCCAGGCGCAGGTACTCGGGGCTGCCCGGCAGCGCCAGCGGCGCCAGCATCGCCGCCAGCGCCAGCGACACGGCGTTGGTCGGCCCGGTGGCCACCAGCCGGCTGGAGCCGGCCAGCGCGGCGACGATGCAGGGCACGATCGCGGTGTACAGCCCCCAGGTCGGCGGCAGCCCGGCCAGCGCCGCGAAGGCGATGGCCTGCGGCAGCGCCAGCACCGCGCCCAGCAGGCCGGCGGCGGCATCGGCACGCAGGCTCGTGCGGTTCACGTCCCCGACCCACGGCCCCAGCCAGCGCGCCCACGGCGCGCGCGCACTCCTTCGCAACGTCATCTGCCGAGCGTATCAGCGCCCTGCAGCGCCGGGGGGAACCGTTCTTGCATAGCATGGGCACCATGGCAGGAGAGTCCCCGCTGCTGATCGGCTTCTCGGCGCGCATCTACACGCCCGGGACGCCCGGCATCCACCTCGACGGCGTCTGGACCCGCACGCTGCACTTCCTGGAGCAGTCGGTCGCGAACTGGGTGCTGCGGGGTGGTGCGGTGGCGCTGATGGTCCCGGCGGTCACCACCGACAGCGTCGTCACGCGCGGCGACCTGAACCTGCGCCAGTACGCCGACGCGCTCGACGGCCTGGTCCTGCAGGGCGGCAACGACGTCGCGCCCGAGACCTACGGCCAGACGCCGCTGCACCCCGACTGGCACGGCGACCGCGTGCGCGACCTCTACGAGATCGAGCTCGTCGATGCCTTCGTCTCGGCCGGCAAGCCGGTGTTCGGCATCTGCCGCGGGCTGCAGCTGCTCAACGTGATGTACGGCGGCACGCTGGTGCAGGACATCGCCACGCAGCGCCCGGCCGCCCGTGCGCACCGCGACAGTTCCAACTACGAGCGCCATTTCCACGACGTCGAGATCGTGCCCGGCACGCGGCTGGCGCAGCTCTACGGCGGGCTGGCGCAGGCCACCGTCAACAGCATCCACCACCAGGCGATCGAGAAGCTCGCACCGGGCTTCGCCGTCGAAGCCCGGTGCCCGGACGACGGCACCGTCGAGGCGGTGCGCCACAGCGGCGAGGCCTGGATCGCCGCGGTGCAGTGGCACCCCGAGTTCCACGTGCCGGGTGACCCGGCGACCTTCGACGATTCGCGCCTGCTCGCCGACTTCCTGGCCGCCGCCCGCAGGCGCCGCGACGCTGCCTAGAATCGGCGCGCGCCGCGCCGTCACCGCCGCGCTGGAGGTGTCCGTGCGATCGCTCCGCCCCGTCCTGCGCGTCGCCGCCGCGCTGGCACTGGCCGCCGTCTCGCTGGCGCAGGCCGCCACGCTGCGCGTGGCCTCGGCCTTCGACCCGCAGACCCTGGACCCGCACGCGCTGGCGCTGCTGTACCACCAGCGCATCGCCTCGCAGGTCTACGAGTCGCTGGTGGGCCGCAACGAACGCTACGAACTCGAGCCGGCGCTGGCCACCGCCTGGCAGCCCGCCGGCCCGCGCGCCTGGCGCTTCACGCTGCGCCCGGGCGTCGTCTTCCATGACGGCACGCCGATGACCGCCGACGACGTCGTGTTCTCGATCGAACGGGCGCTGGCGCCGCCGTCGCAGCGTGCGTTCCAGCTGCTGGGTGTCGAAGGCGCGCGCGTGATCGACGCGTCGACGGTCGAGATCCGCTGCGCCCAGCCCGACGCGGTGCTGCCCGAGAAGCTGCAGTCGATCGCGATCATGAGCCGGGCCTGGAGCCGCCGCCACGGCGTCGAACGCGCGCAGGACATCGCCAGCCGCCAGGAGACGCACACGCTGCGCAACGCCAACGGCACCGGCCCGTTCCGCCTCGTGCGCTACGAGGCCGACATGCGCACCACGCTCGCGCGCCACGCGCGCTGGTGGGGCTGGGCCGACACCCGGCGCCACGGCAACCTGCAGGAGGTGGTGTTCACGACGATCAAGTCCGACGCCACGCGGCTGGCGGCGCTGGCCTCGGGCGAAGTCGACCTCGTGCTCGACCCGCCGTTCCAGGACGTCGAGCGCCTGATGCGCGACCCGCGCCTGACGGTGCAGCGCAGCGCCGACCTGGGCCAGCAGTACCTCGTCTTCGACCTCGGCCGCGACGAGCTGGAGTTCTCCGATGTGCGCGGCCGCAACCCCTGGCGCGACAAACGCGTGCGCCAGGCGGTCTACCACGCGATCAACGTCGACCTGATCGTGCAGAAGGTGCTGCGCGGCCAGGGCGTGCCCACCGGTGCCTATCTGTCGCCGCGTGTCGAGGGTTCGCCGGCCGAACTCGACCGCCGCCTGCCCTACGACCCGGCACGCGCACGCGCGCTGCTGGCCGAGGCGGGCTACGCGAACGGCTTCGGCGTCACGCTGGACTGCGTCAACGTGGCCTGGCGCGAGGCGGTGTGCCAGGCCGCCGCGGCGATGCTGACGCAGGTCGGCATCCGCACGACGCTGCGTTCCAGCCCGGCGAACCAGTTCTTCCCCAAGCTGACGCAGGCCACGGCCAGCTTCGCCGAGTTCGGCTGGACGCCGACCACCGACGCCTGGGCGACGCTGAACGCGCTGTACCGCACCCGCGCCGCCGAAGGCCGCGGCGCGTTCAACGCCGGCAACTTCTCGGACCCGGCGCTGGACGCGCTGATCGACGGCCTGCGTGTCGAGCCCGACCGCACGCGCCGGCGTGCGATGGTCGCCGTCGTGCTGCAGCAGTTGCGCGACACGCTGCCGGCGGTGCCGCTGTACCGACGCACGCTGGCCTGGGCGATGAAACACGAGGTCAAGGCCGTGATGCGGCCCGACGACGTGCTCGAACTGCGCTGGGTGCGCGTGCCTTGATCAGCAGGGGCCGTGCTGGCGGCGGAAGTCCGCCGGCCGCAGCGCACCGCGCATCGAATGCAGCCCGCGCTGCAGCGCATGGGCCACGCGCTCCTCCTTGACGAAGGGGCCGCGGTCCCACTTCACGCGCGTGCTCCAGGCGTGGCCTTCGGACACCATGTGGCGCGCCAGATCCTGGCCGTCGAGCATCACCGAGCCGGTGACGACCCCGTCGCGCCCGGTCACCGGCCGGGTGACCGTGACGGCATGGCCCTGGGCCCGGTCGGCGAGTTCACGGCGCGACTCGGGCCCCCAGTCCTGGCAGGCCAGCGGCGCCTCGGCGCCGGCCAGGCGCACACGCACCGGAGCGCCCTCGGCGGGCGTGACGACGACGGTGTTGCCGTCGACGACCTGGGTGACGCGGCCTTCGAGCGCCTTCTTCGGCGGTGCGGCGAGCGCGGCGCCGGCCAGCAGCGCGAGCGCCAGGCCCGGGAGTGTCTTCATGTCGTGCGGGAAACGGTCAGAACGCGAGCGCGATGATCCCCGCGACGAAGCCGGCCAGCAACAAAAGCCAGAGTGCGACGACCAGCACCGCGCCCCAGACCAGGCGCGGCAGCTGCTCGCGCCCGGCCTCGGCTTCGCGCAGCCGCGCCTGCCAGAGTTCGGGCGGCGTGAGCTTGACCACGAGCGCGATGCCCAGCGGCACCAGGATCAAGTCATCGAGCATGCCGAGCACCGGGATGAAGTCGGGGATCAGGTCGATCGGCGACAGCGCGTAGGCCAGCACCGCGACGGCGATCCAGCGCACCGCACGTGGCGTGTCGCGGTGCTTGAACAGCTTCCACAGCGCCAGCAGGTAGGTGCCCAGGCGCGCGGCGTTGCCGGCGGCGAAGAGGCGGCGAACGCGCTTCATGACGCAGCGCGGCGGCGGCGCGGCGCCGGCTTGTCGAGCGCCGCGTTCGACGCGGCGAGCAGGCGCTCGAGCCGGTCCTTCATCTGCTCGGTCGACAGCCGCTCGCGCAGCCGTTCGACGAGCAGCGGCAGCGCGAAGGGGCTGGCGGCCTTCAGCTCGACGATCTCCAGGTCCATCGTGTCCATCTGCTGCAAGGTGGTGGCGAGGCGGCCGATTTCCAGTTCCTGCGCCAGCACCTCGCGTTCGGCCTGCTCGAGCAGGCGGTTGCCGGCGTCGTAGCGCCGGAACACGCCCCAGAACAAGGAGCTGGACGCCTGCAGCTGGCGCAGGCTTTTCGGCGCGCCCGGATACCCGCCGAACACCAGCCCGGCGATGCGCGCGATCTCGCGGAAGCGCCGCTGCGCCAGTTCACCCGAGTTCAGGCTGGCGAGCACGTCGGCCAGCAGCGTGTGGGTGGCGAACAGGCGCTTGTCCTCCAGCGCCGCCAGGTCCGGCAGCTCGGCGGCCAGGATCTCCAGGCCGTAGTCGTTGACGCACAGCGAGAAGGTGTTGGGCCGCGCCTGCGCCAGCCGCCAGGCCAGCAGCTGCGCCAGGCCGACGTGCACGTTGCGCCCGGCGAAGGGGTAAAGGAAGAGGTGCCAGCCTTCGCGCGTGCGCAGCCGCTCGACCAGCAGCCGGCCGCGCCGCGGCAGCCGCGACAGCCGCGCCTGGGCCTCCAGCATCGGCCGCGCGGCTTGCAGCTCCGGCTCGGCGAAGCCGCCGGCCGCGACCTCGTCGAGCAGCGCCTGCACCGCGTCGGCGAGTTCCGAGGACAGCGGCATGCGGCTGCCGTTCCAGGCCGGCACCAGACCTTTGGGCTTCGTCGCCTTGCGCACGTAGGCCGCCAGGTCCTGGGTGCGCACGTACTCCAGCAGCCGGCCGGCGAAGACGAAGACGTCGCCGGGTTTGAGCCGCGCGATGAAACCTTCCTCGACGCTGCCGATGGTGCCGCCCGACAGCCATTTCACCTGCATCGTCGCGTCGGCGACGATGGTGCCGACCTGCAGCCGGTGGCGGCGCGCGATGCCGCGGTCGACGACGCGCCAGACGCCGTCGACACACTGCACGCGGTGGTACTCGGGGTAGGCGCCCAGGCTGTCGCCACCGCGTTCGACGAAAGCCAGCGCCCAGTCGAACTCGGCGCGGCTCAGCCTGCGGTAGGCGGGTGCGGTGCAGACCTCGTCGTACAGCGCGTCGGGCTCGAAACCGCCGCCCAGCGCCACCGTCACCAGGTGCTGCACCAGCACGTCCAGCGGCTTGTCGGGCGTGCGCCGCGACTCGACGCGCCCGGCCAGCGCCGCACGCCGCGCCGCCGCGGCCTCGACGAGTTCCAGCGTGTTCGTCGGCACCAGCGTCACGCGGCTGGCGCGCCCCGGTGCGTGGCCGCTGCGGCCGGCGCGCTGCAGCAGGCGCGCGACGCCCTTGGCGCTGCCGATCTGCAGCACACGTTCGACCGGCAGGAAGTCGACGCCCAGGTCCAGGCTGGAGGTGGCGACCACCGCCTTCAGCCGCCCGTCCTTCAGCCCGGCTTCGACCCAGTCGCGCACGCTGCGGTCCAGCGAGCCGTGGTGCAGCGCGACCAGGCCCGCCCAGTCGGGGCGCGCGTCGAGGATCAGCCGGTACCAGATCTCGGCCTGCGAACGCACGTTGGTGAAGACCAGCGTCGTCGACGAGGACTCGATCTCGTCGACCACCGGCTGCAGCATCTGCGCGCCGAGGTGGCCGCCCCAGGAGAAACGCCCGGGCTCGTGCGGCAGCAGCGTGTCGACGACCAGGCGCTTCTCGATGCGGCCCTGGACCAGCCTGCCGTGTCCGTGGCCGACCAGCGTCGCCATCGCCTCGGCCAGGTTGCCGATCGTCGCCGACAGGCCCCAGACGGCGAGCTGCGGGTTCCAGCGCTTGAGCCGCGCCAGCGCCAGCTGCACCTGAACGCCGCGTTTGCTGCCGATCAGCTCGTGCCATTCGTCGACGATGACGGTCTGCACGCCGGCCAGCTGGGCGCGCGCCGACTCGCGCGTCAGCAGCAGCGACAGCGACTCGGGCGTCGTCACCAGCGTCTCGGGCAGGCGCCGGTCCTGGCGCGCCCGTTCGGCGCTGCCGGTGTCGCCGGTGCGCTGGGCGACCTCCCAGCCCGGCGGCGCGGCGGCCTGCAGCGCGCGCGTGGTGTCGGCGGCCAGCGCACGCATCGGCGTCAGCCACAGCACCTGCAGCCCGCGCCGCGGCGCCGCACGCGCCAGCGCGCCGAACCAGACGGCGTAGGTCTTGCCGCTGCCGGTGGTGGCGTGCAGCAGGCCGCTGTCGCCCGCGGCCATCGCGGCCCAGACGGCACGCTGGAACTCGAAAGGCAACCAGCCGCGTGAGCCGAACCAGGATTCGGCGTGCACGAGGCCAGTGCCTTCGTTCATGCGGTGGCGATCCAGCCTTCGACCGGGTCGACGTCGGCCGGGATGCCGGCGTTGTCGCGCAAGCTGGCCCAGCCGGCCTGCAGCAGGCACAGCGCGGCGTCGAGCCGGTCGCCCGAGGCGTCGGCGACCAGCGCGTCGCGCTGGGCGTGCGTCAGCTTGAGCCGCAGCCCCAGCCGCGTGCGGCCCTGCTCCAGCGCGTCGACGAGGTCCTTGCGCGCGATGAGCCGGTCGGCGGCCTCGCTGTTCTTGTACGAACGCCGGCCGAGGATCTCGGCGGCCAGCAGGCCCGGATAGGCCTCGACCGCGCGGCGCTCGGCGTCGCCGGCCACCAACCCCGGCACCTGCACACCGGCGGCGACCAGGCGCGAGAAACCTTCGTAGTACATGAAGCCGACCGGCACGTAGCGGGTCTGCAGCGGGCTGGAACTGGTCGTGCCGGGCAGCGAGACGTCGGTGCGGCGGTGCAGCAGGCGCTGGCCGGCCGGACGGCTGTTGCCCCAGGCGTCGACCAGGGCGCGGAAGTCCATGCGCGCCGCGCAGCGCCGGCGCAGTTCGGCAACGACTTCGGCGGCGCTGGTGCCCAGGCCTTGGGCCTCGACGAAGGTACGCGGCAGGCCGAACGGGAAGTCGAAGCCGCCGAACCAGGGGCGCTCGGCGAGCACGGCCTCGAAGCCGGCGAGCGTCGGCAGCTCGTCCACACGTTCCAGGCGCAGCACGGCGCCGTGCAGCGTGCCGCGCGCGACGGTGATCGGCTTGCGGCGCGACGGCGCGCAGCTGAAGTCCACGCCGAGCAGCGGCAGCGTTGTAGCGGTCGGGGTCATCGCATCGATTGTCGCGGTGGCGCCGCTACAGTCGCCGCATGACTGCCAATCCGACCCTCGTCGAGGCGCTGCGCGGCGGCGCCGTCGAATCCTTCCACCGCGGCGCCTGGGCCGTCGTCGACGCCGACGGCGACGTCGTCGCCTCGGCCGGCGACATCGACCGGCCGATCTTCCCGCGTTCGGCGGTCAAGCTGCTGCAGGCGCTGCCGCTCGTGGAAAGCGGCGCCGCCGAGCGCTACGGTCTGAACGATGAACAGCTCGCGATCGCCTGCGCCTCGCACAACGGCGAACCCCGCCACGTCGCCGTCGCGGCCTCGATGCTGGCCGCCGCCGGGGTCGACGACGCGGCGCTGGAGTGCGGCGCGCACTGGCCCTACCGCGACGTCGTGCAGCGCGAGATGGCCGCCGCCGGCAGCACGCCGACGGCGCTGCACAACAACTGCTCGGGCAAACACGCCGGCTTCGTCTGCCTGGGCTGCCTGCTGGCCGGCGACGCCGACAAACGCGCCTTCCTCTCGGGCTACGTGAAGCCCGAACATCCGGTGATGCGCGAGGTGAGCGACGCGATAGAAGCCGCGACCGGCTGGCGCCTGGCCGACACACCGCGTGGCACCGACGGCTGCTCGATCCCGACCTACGCGATCCCGCTGCGCCACCTGGCGCTGGCCTTCGCGCGCGCCGGCAGCGGCATCGGCCTGCGCGAAGGCCGCGCACGCGCCGCGAAGCGGCTGATGGCCGCGGTCACCGCCGAACCCTTCATGGTCGGCGGCAGCGGCCGTTTCGACACCCGCATCATCGAGCGCCTGGGCGAACGCGTGTTCTGCAAGGTCGGCGCCGAAGGCGTGTTCTGCGCTGCCTTCCCCAAGGCCGGGCTGGGCGTCGCCGTGAAGATGGACGACGGCGCCTCGCGCGCCGGCGAAGTCGTGATGGCCGCGCTGATCGAACGTTTCGTGCGCCTGGACGAAGCCGAACGCGGCTTCGTGCACGCCTTCGCCGACCAGCCGCTGGTCAACTGGAACGGCCTCGACGTCGGCCGGCTGCGCTGGGCCGCCTGATCGGCCGGAACGCCGTTTGCCGTCAGGGCTGACGGCGAGCCGCCCGCACGAGGCGGCCGCCGTCCCCGCGGCCGCGCCGTCGGGGTGGACCCACCGACGGAGACACGGATGGCCAGCTTCCGAGGGCTCGCCGTGGTCGCAGCGGCCTGGTTCGCCGGCGCCGCGGGCGCCCACGCGGCAACGCTGACGATCGCCTGCGGTTCCAACGCCGCCGACCGCGAGTTCTGCGCCCGCTACGCGCAGGACTGGGGGCGCAGGAACGGCCACGAGGTGCGCATCTATTCGGCGCCGGCCAGCGCCACCGACAACCTCGCGCTGCTGCGCCAGCAGTTCGCGGCCAAGTCCGACAAGCTCGACGTGCTGACGATCGACGTCGTCTGGCCCGGCGTGCTGAAGGACCATCTCGTCGACCTGAAGCCTTACAGCCAGGGCGCCGAGCGCCAGCACTTCCCGGCCATCGTCGCCAACAACACGATCGGCGGCAGGCTGCTGGGCATGCCCTGGTACACCGACGCCGGGCTGCTCTTCTACCGCCAGGACCTGCTGGAGAAATACGGCCTGGCGCTGCCCAGGACCTGGCACGAGATGGCCCAGGCGGCACGGCGCATCCAGGACGGCGAACGCGCTGCCGGCGCCCGCGACTTCCACGGCTACGTCTTCCAGGGCCGCGCCTACGAGGGCCTGAGCTGCAACGCGCTCGAGTGGGTCGCCAGCTACGGCGGCGGCACGATCGTCGACGCCAGCGGCAAGGTGACGATCCACAACGCCCAGGCGGCGCGTGCGCTGGACGAAGCGGCGTCGTGGGTCGGCACGATCGCGCCGCGCGGCGTGCTGAACTACGGCGAGGAAGAAGCACGCGGCGTCTGGCAGAACGGCCAGGCGGCCTTCATGCGCAACTGGCCCTACGCCTGGGCGATGAGCCAGGCCGAGGACAGCGTCATCCGCGGCAAGGTCGGCGTCGCGCCGCTGCCCGCCGGCGACGGCGAAGGCGCGCGCCCGGCGGCGACGCTGGGCGGCTGGCAGCTCGCGGTGTCCAGGTACTCGCGCCACGTCGAGGCCGCCGCGGCGCTGGTGATGTACCTGACCAGCGCCGAGATCCAGAAGCAGCGTGCGATCGGCGGCGCCTACAACCCGACGATCCCGGCGCTGTACCGCGACCCCGAGCTGCTCGCCGCCAACCCCTTCATGGGCGACCTGCTCGACGTCTTCGAGAACGCCGTCGCGCGCCCGGCGACACCCACCGGGCTCAAGTACCCGGCCGTCAGCCGCGCGTTCTGGGACGCGACGCACGAGGTGCTGTCCGGCCGGGTCGACGGCGCCGCCGCGGTGCGCCGCCTCGAAGGCCGGCTGCTGCAGACGCGGCGCGCGAAGTGGTGAGCCGCTGATGCAGCGCACCCGCACCGCCTGGCTGTTCCTCGCGCCGATGCTCGTCGCGATGCTGCTCGTCGCCGGCTGGCCGCTGGCGCGCACGCTGTGGTTCAGCGTCACCGACACCAACCTCAACGACCTGTCGGCCGGGCGTTTCGTCGGCTGGCAGAACTACGTCGGCGCCTACGGCCTGTTCGGCAACGCCGGCTACACCGAAGGCTTCTGGGCCGGCGACTGGGGCCTCTCGATCGCCAACACCTTCAAGTTCGCCGTCGTCTCGGTGCTGCTGGAGACGGCGCTCGGCCTGGGTGTGGCGCTGCTGCTGAACCAGGAGTTCCGCGGCCGCGCGCTGGTGCGCACCGCGGTGCTGGTGCCCTGGGCGATCCCGACCATCGTCTCGGCCAAGATGTGGGGCTGGATGCTCAACGACCAGTACGGCGTCGTGAACCAGTGGCTCGTCGACTGGGGCGTCGTGGCGCAGAAGATCGCCTTCACCGCCGAGCCGGCCTACGCGCTGTGGACGGTCGTCGCGGTCGACGTCTGGAAGACGATCCCGTTCATGGCGCTCTTGATCCTGGCGGCGCTGCAGACGCTGCCGCGCGACATCTACGAGGCCGCGCGCGTCGACGGCGTGCATCCGCTGCGCGTGTTCTGGCGCATCACGCTGCCGCTGATCCGGCTGCCGCTGATGGTCGCCGTCGTCTTCCGCCTGCTCGACGCGCTGCGCGTCTTCGACCTGATCTTCGTGCTGACCTCCAACAGCAGCGCGACGATCAGCATGTCGGGCTTCGTGCGCCGCGAGATGATCGACAACGGCGACCTGGGCTTCGGCTCGGCGGCGGCGCTGTCGCTGACGGCGATCATCTTCATCACCGCGGTGCTGTTCCTGCGCGCGGCACGCGTGCGCCTGGCGGAGGACAGCCGATGAGCCAGCGCTCCACCGCGGCCACGGTCGCGCTGTACGCGGCGGCAGGGCTGGTCGTCGCGGTCTCGGTCTACCCCTTCCTCTACGCGCTGGCGACCTCGCTGAAGACCGGCACCGCGCTGTTCGACGCCCGGCTGTGGCCGTCCGAGCCGACGCTGCGCAACTACCAGCAGCTCTTCGAGGGCGACGGCCCGCCCTTCGGCCGCCACCTGCTGAACTCGATCGTCGTCGCGACGCTGACGGTGGTGGTGTCGATGCTGCTGGCGATCAGCGCCTCGTACGCGCTGGGGCGCATCCCGTTCCGCGGCAAGGGCACGCTGCTGCTGGCGATCCTCGCGGTGTCGATGTTCCCGCAGGTCGCGGTGCTGTCGGGGCTGTTCGAGCTGATGCAGGCGCTGGGCCTGTACGACCGCGCGCCGGGCCTCGTGCTGCCCTACCTGATCTTCACGCTGCCGTTCACGGTCTGGGTGCTGACGACCTTCATGCGCGGCCTGCCGGTCGAGCTGGAGGAGGCGGCGATCATGGACGGCTGCGGCCCGCTGCGCATCGTCTTCCAGGTCTTCATGCCGCTGCTGGTGCCGGCCCTGGTGTCGACCGGGCTGCTGGCCTTCATCGGCGCCTGGAACGAGTTCCTGTTCGCGCTGACCTTCGTCTCCGACGCCGAGCAGCGCACGGTGCCGGTGAGCATCTCGCTGATCACCGGCGCCACCGCCTGGGAGGTGCCGTGGGGCAGCATCATGGCCGCGTCGGTGATCGTCACCGTGCCGCTGGTCGCGCTGGTGCTGCTGTTCCAGCAGCGCATCGTCTCGGGCCTGACCGCCGGCGCGGTGAAGGGCTGAAAGGACGCCATGGCCCGCATCGACTTCCTCCGCGTCACCAAGCGCTACGCGCCGTCGGCCCCGACGACGATCCAGGACACGACGCTGGCGATCGACGACGGCCAGTTCTGCGTCTTCGTCGGCCCGTCGGGCTGCGGCAAGTCGACGCTGCTGCGTTTGGTGGCGGGGCTGGAGTCGATCAGTTCCGGCGAGATCCAGATCGGCGGCCGGCGCGTCAACGAGGTGCCGCCGGCGCAGCGCGGCGTGGCGATGGTCTTCCAGAGCTATGCGCTGTATCCGCACATGACGGTGGCCGAGAACATGGCCTTCGGCCTGCGCGTGCGCGGCGCCGACCAGGCCGACATCGAGCGCCGCGTGAAGAAGGCGGCCGGGATCCTGCAGCTCGAGCCGCTGCTGGAGCGGCTGCCGAAGGCGCTGTCGGGCGGCCAGCGCCAGCGCGTGGCGATCGGGCGCGCGATCGTCAAGGAGCCGCAGGTCTTCCTCTTCGACGAGCCGCTGTCCAACCTCGATGCCGCGCTGCGCGTGCAGACGCGGCTGGAGATCGCCAAGCTGCACCGCGACATCGGCCGCGCGAGCACGATCTACGTCACCCACGACCAGGTCGAGGCGATGACGCTGGCCGACCGCATCGTGCTGCTGCGCGCCGGCCCGGCGGTGCAGGAACACGGCAGCGTGGCGCAGTACGGCACGCCGATGGAGCTGTACCACCGCCCGCGCAACGTCTTCGTCGCCCAGTTCATCGGCAGCCCGAAGATGAACGTGCTGCCCGGGCGGCTGCTGGCCGCCGAGGCGACGCACGCGACGGTCGACGTCGCCGGCATCGCCGTCACCGCCGCGGTCGACGCGCGTGCCGCGGCGCCGGGCGCGGCGGTCTCGCTGGGCGTGCGGCCCGAACACCTGGTCGTCGGCGACGACGCCCGCGCCGGCACGGCAATGCCGCTGGTGCTGCAGCAGCTCGAACGCCTGGGCGACAGCTCGCTGCTGTACCTGGAGGCCGGCGCCGGCGCGCCGCTGGTCACGCTGCGTGTCGACGGCGCGGCCAGCGTGCCGCCGGGCACGCGTGTGCCGCTGCAGATCCCGGCCGAGGCCTGCCACCTGTTCGACGCCGCCGGCCAGGCGTTCCCGCGCAGCGTCGAACTGCCCGCCTGAACGGCTGCGGCGCGCGGGCAGGCATCATCGGGGGTTCGCCCCCATGACCCTGACCGCTCCCTCCCCCGCCCGGGCGCTGCGCCCGGCGCGTATCGCCGTCCGCTCCCTGTTCTTCGCCTTCGGCACCGTCACCGGCGCCTGGGGCGCGCACGTGCCCAGCGCCAAGGCGCGCTACGGGCTGGACGAGGCCCAGCTCGCGCTGGCGCTGCTGGCCGCGGCCGTCGGCGCCGTCGGCGCGCTGCTCGTGGCCGGGCGCATCATCGGCCGCCACGGCCCGCGTCAGGTGGTGCCGGTGGCCGCGGCCGTCATCGCCGCGGCGCTGGGCACGCTGCTGCTGCACGGCGGTTTTGCCGCGCTGATGGCGACGATGGTCGTGTTCGGCGCCGCCGGCGCGTTCTACGACGTCTCGATCAACGCCGAAGGCACGCTGCTGGAGGAACGCAGCGGCTTCAAGGTCGTCAGCGGCTTCCACGGCATGTGGAGCCTGGGCGCGATGACTGGCGCCGGCGGCTGTTCGGTGCTGCTGGCCGCCGGCGTGCCGGCCGCCTGGCAGCTCGGCGCGCTGGCGATCGTGGTGCTGGCGCTGTCGCTGGTGGCCGCGCGTTCGCTGCTGCCCGACCACCCGCCGGTGCCCGCCGGCCCGCGCGGCTGGCGGCTGCCGCCGCCGCGCCTGCTGCTGCTGGGCGGCCTGGCGGCGCTGGGCCTGCTGGCCGAAGGCGTGATCTACGACTGGAGCGTGCTCTGGTTCACCGATTCGCTGGGCCAGACCCAGGCCGTCGGCGGCCTGGGCTACGCGGCGTTTGCCGCGGCGATGGCGGCCTCGCGTTTCGGCGGCGACGCGCTGCGCAGCCGCTGGCCCGCCGCCACGCTGCTGGCCGCCAGCGCCGGCCTGGCAGCACTGGCGATGAGCGCGGCGCTGCTGCTGCACCACCCGGTGGTCGGCATCGTCGCGATGGCCGCCGTCGGCGCCGGGCTCGCCAACGTCGTGCCCATCCTCTTCGTCGCCGGCGGCCGCCAGCCGGGCGTGACGCCGGCCGACGGCATCGCCGCGGTGTCCTCGCTGGGCTACGTCGGCCTGCTCGCCGGGCCGCCGCTGGTCGGCGCCATCGCCCACGCGAGCTCGCTGAACCTGGCGATGGCGACGCTGGTCGCCGCGGCGCTGGCGCTGGCCGCCGGCGCGCGGCTGCTGCGCTGACTCAGCGCAGCGGGCGCAGGCGCAGCACCAGCGCGGCCAGCGATGCCGCGCTCGCCAGCGCGACCATGCCCAGCCAGCCGCCGTGCGTCAGCGCCAGGCCGCCGAGCGCCGAGCCGGCCGCCATGCCGACGAAGATCGTCGTGAACAGCAGCGCGTTGAGCCGGCTGCGCGCCTCGGGCTCCAGGCCGTAGACCAGGGTCTGGTGCGAGACGAGCGAGGCCTGGATCGCGAAATCGAAACCGACCGCGGCAAGCGCGATCAGCGCCAGCGCGGCGGCCGTCGGCAGCAGCGGCTCGGCGGCGAGCACGGCGAACGAGAGCACCGCCAGCGCCGCCGCCAGCCGAGTGACGAACATCGGCCCGCGGCGGTCGGCCAGCCGGCCAGCCAGCGGCGCGGCCAGCGCGCCGGCGGCACCGGCCAGACCGAAGGCCCCGGCGGCAGCCGCGCCCAGGCCGTGGCGCGCCTGCAGCGCCAGCGCCAGCGTCGACCAGAAGGCGCTGAAGCCCACCGACAGCAGCCCCTGCACGGCGGCCGCGCGGCGCAGCGCCGCATGACGCCGCCACAGCGAGACCATCGAGGCCAGCAACGCGCCGTAGCCCAGGCGCGTCGTCGGCGCGATGTGCGGCAGGCCGCGCCAGACGGCCAGGCCGATCACCGCGACCGCCGCCGCGGCGGCGAAGAACACGCTGCGCCAGCCCCACAACGCCGCCAGCAGGCCGCTGGCGACGCGCGACAGCAGGATGCCCAGCAGCAGCCCGGTCATCACGCTGCCGACCGTGGCGCCACGGCGTTCAGGGGCCGACAAGGCGGCGGCGGCGGGCACCAGGTCCTGGGCCATCGTCGCGGCCAGGCCGATGACCAGGCTGGCCAGCAGCAGCGCCGGCAGCCCCGGCGCGAAGCCGGCGGCCAGCAGCGCCAGCGTCAGCCCCGCGGCCTTGGCGGTGATCAGCGTGCGCCGGTCGCTGCGGTCGCCCAGCGGCGCCAGCAGCAGCAGGCCGGCGGCGTAGCCGAACTGGGTCAGCGTCGGCACCAGGCCGACGCCGGTGGCGCCGGCGCCGAGCTCGCTGCCGAGCGCGGCCAGCAGCGGCTGGGCGTAGTAGATCGAGGCGACGGCGAAACCGGCGCCGGCGGCCATCAGCACGACCGGCGGCGAGGCGGGGCGGGTGGCCACGGGCAGCGGCGACAGCGGAGCGGGAGCGGGAAGAGCGGACATCGTGGACTCCAGCAGGGGATTCGATGGCTGCAATTCTTCCAACGCATCGCAAGTCGTTGTAGTAGCGTCTGATTCACATCCGTCATACGCTCTGCGCATGACAAAACCATTTGCCGGCACCGACCGCCTGGAACTGCTGCAAACCTTCGTGCGCATCGTCGACGCCGGCAGCCTGTCGGCGGCCGCGGTGGCGCTGGGCACGACGCAGCCGACGATCAGCCGTCGGCTGCAGCAGCTCGAACGTTCGCTGGGCCTGACGCTGCTGCGGCGCTCGACGCACTCGATGGCGCCGACCGAGGACGGCCAGCGCTGCTACGAACACGCGCGTTCGCTGCTCGAACGCTGGGACGCCGCCGAAGCCGACCTGCGCGGCCTGCAGGACGTGCCGCGCGGCCGGCTGCGTGTCGTCGTGCCGCACGCCTTCGGCCAGCAGCAGCTCGTCGTGCCCTTGCTGGACTTCCTGCGCCGGCACCCCGAGGTCTCGGTCGAGTGGCTGCTGCACGACCGGCTGCCCGACTTCATCGGCCAGGGCGTGGACTGCGCGATCCGCGTCGGCGCGGTCGACGAGCCGGGGCTGGTCGCGGTGCGGCTGGCCGAGGTGCCACGTTTCGTCGTCGCCGCGCCGGGTGTCTGGGGCGAGGGCCTGCCGCCGTCGGAACCCGAGGCGCTGGCCGCCCTGCCCTGGCTGGCCGCCGGCAGCTTCTACCGCGACGAGGTGGAACTGCAGGACCGCCGCAGCGGCCACTGGCGCCGCCTGGCGATCCGCCCGCGGCTGACGACCGACAGCCTGTACGCGCTGCGCGAGGCGGCCCGCGGCGGCGCCGGCGCGGCGATCATCTCGTCGTGGCTGGTGGCCGAGGACCTGGCCGCCGGGCGGCTGGTGCAGCTGGCGCCCGACTGGGCCGCGGCGCCGCTGCCGGTGGTCCTGCTGCATCCGCCGGCCCGGCTGCAGCCGGCGCGGCTGCGGGCCTTCATCGCGGCGATGCGCGCGGCGATGCCGACGCTGTCGGGCATGGTGCCCGCGACCCGCGCCAGCGCCTGAAGCAGCAGCTTCAGGCCGCCGCGATGCCCGCCACCGCGGCCGGCGGCGGCAGCAGCACGACCGGCTCGCCGGCACCGTTGAACCGGCCCACCGCACGGTGGCGCCCGCCGGCCTTGGCGCGGTAGAGCATCGCGTCGATGTCGGCCAGCGCGCGGTCGAGGTCGAAGCCCGCGCCCAGCTCCACCGACGCGAAGCCGATCGACGCCGTGACCGCCTTGCGCACGCCGCCGAACTCGATCGGCGTGCCGGCCAGCACCTCGAGCAGGCGCAGCACGAGCGCGCGTTCGGCTTCGGCATCGGCCGGGTCGTCGACGACGAGCAGGAACTCCTCGCCGCCCCAGCGCACGATGCAGTCCTCGCTGCGCACGCAGTCGGCCAGGCGCCGGCTGGTCTCCTGCAGCGCACGGTCGCCGCCGGCGTGGCCGTGGCGGTCGTTGATCGCCTTGAAGTGGTCGATGTCCAGCAGCACCAGCAGCACGCGGCCGCCGGCCTCCTGGCGCCGGACGAAGTAGCGGTCGAAATGGCGCCGGTTGTAGGCGCCGGTCAGCGGGTCGTGCGTGCTCTGGTAGTCGAGCGCGGTGTTGGCGTCGCGCAGCTGGCGGTTCACGCGACGCGTGCGCAGGTGCACGAACAGCAGCGAGGCCGCCGACAGCAGCACCGCGGCGGCGACGACCACCGTCGTGCGCCGGTTCAGGCGTTCGGTCTCGAGTTGAAGCTGGGCGGTCTGGCTCTGGTGGCGCAGGCGCTCGATGTCCAGATCCTTGCGGCTGCTCTCCAGCACTGCGGCGTGAAAGCTGGCGTTCTTCTCGCGTGCCTCGCGCTGGGTTCGCTCGCGCAGTTCGTCGGCGCGTTCGGCGGCCCGGTAGGCCTGCTCCCAGCGTCCGGCACGGGCCATCATGCGCGCCCAGTCGCGTAGCGCGCGCGCGACCTCGCCGAGCTGGCCTCCTTTCTCGAACCAGGCCCGGCCGCGGTCAAAGGCTTCGGTGCCGGCCGGGACCTGTCCGGCCGCCGCCAGCGCGAAACCACGCGTCACCCAGGCGTAGGCCTTGAGGTACTCGTAGCCCAGGCGCTCGGCCTCGGCGACGACCTCGGCGGACAGCTGCAGTGCCTGCGGCACGCGGTGGGTCTTCTGGTAGACATCGACGAGGTTGATGCGCGCGGCGAGGTGGGCCTCGCGGTCGCCCTCGCGTTCGGCCAGCTCCATCGCACGCCGCAGCGAGGCGGACGCCTCGTCGTACTGGCGGGCGGCGATCTGCAGCGAACTGCGCGCGATCAGCTTGTCGTCACTGCGCGAGATCTCCGGGTCCAGGCGGAATGCGCGGTCGCTGTTGCGCAGCGCATCCTCGTGCTGACCGAGGTCGGACTGGACCATCGCCAGCGTCGTCAGCGCGTCGGCCTCGCGCAGCGGGTCGCCGGCGGTCCGCGCGATCTCCAGCGCCCGGCCGACGGCGGTCAGCGCCTCGTCCAGCGCGCCGGCGTAGGTGGCCTCGTCGGCGTAGTCCCGGGCGATGCGAAAGGCGAGCGTCGGCAGCTGGATCCGGGCGAGCAACTGCCAGGCTTCGCGCGCGTAGCGGTAGTTGTCGACGGGGTCGCCGGCGTGGTCGGCCACCCACTGGCGGCATTTCAGCGCCGCAGCCTGCAGGTAGGGGTCGGCACTGCCGCCGGCGCGGGCCTCCAGCGAGGCCAGGACCGCAGCGCTTGCGCCCTGCGACACGGCGCAGTGCTCGACGGCCAGCATGGCCTGCCAGGCGGGTGCGGCCCAGCGCGGGTCGGCAAGCAGCGCATCGATGCGTGCAACACGCTCGTCGGGCGGGAGGGAGACCTCGGCGCGCAGCATCTCGTCGAGCGCGCGCTCTTCCGGACCGATGTGGCCCTCGGGCGGCAGGCGCGGCTCGGCCGACGCCGCGACGCCGCCCAGCCCCAGCCAGACGCTGCAGGCCAGCGCGGCCCAGCCGGCGCACGGCCCTCTCACGAGCGCGTCCCTCCCGCGCACTGCATTCCAACCTCTCGTCGTCGGCGTTCTGCGGCCCCCGGCGCGGACTGTCTGCGCGTCCGGGACATCTCCCGCGGACGGCTGGCTCCGGCCGCGGCAGCCGCGAGCATAGCCGGCGCGCCGCTTCGTGTCGCCCGGCCGTCCGCCTGTGCGTCGAGGCCTTCCTGGGCACGGTCAGCCGGGCGCCGGCACGAACAGCGTCGCCACCCAGTCGGCGAAGGCGCGCACGCGCCGCGGCAGGTGGCGCCGGTGCGGCAGCAGCAGCGTCACCGGCATCGGCGGCGGCACGACGGCCGGCAGCAGCGTCACGAGGCGGCCGGCCTCGACGCCGTCACGCGCGCTGGCCTCGGGGATCTGGATGATGCCCAGCCCGGCCTCGCAGGCGGCGAGGTAGGCGTCGGTGGCGTTGACGGTGACGACGCCGGCCATCGCCACGCTGCGCAGCGTGCCGTCGGCGTCGAGGTACTCGAAGCCTGCCGGCCGGTCGCCGAGGTTGGGCTGGTAGTGCACCAGCCGGTGCGCGGCCAGGTCCTCGACCGAACGCGGCTCGCCGTGGCGCGCGACGTAACCCGGGCTGGCGACGTTGACCATCGTGTACGCCCCCAGCGGCCGGCCGACGAGCTGCTCGGCGACGACCGCGCCGACGCGGATCACCGCGTCGTAGCCTTCGCGCACCGGGTCTACGCGACGGTCGGCGGCGCCGATCTCGACCGTGAGCCCCGGGTGCCGGTCCAGGAACTCGGGCAGCCGCGGCAGCACCAGCGAACGCGCCAGCGCCAGCGGCATGTCCACCCGCAGCCGACCGGTCAGCGCCTGCGGCTGCTGCTGGAACATCGTGCGCAGCTCGTCGAGGTCGGCGAGCACGTCCTGGCAGCGCTCGACGAACAGCCGGCCGTCGTCGGTGAGGCCGACACGCCGCGTCGTGCGCTGCAGCAGTCGCGCGCCCAGGCGCTCCTCGAGCCGGCGCACCGCGGTCGACACGGTGGCGCGCGGCAGGCCCAGGCGGTGCGCGGCCTCAGTGAAGCTGCCGAGTTCGGCGACACGCAGCACGATGCGCAGGTCTTCGGGGGACATGGCGGCTCGATTGGTCGAAAACGTCGACCAGTGTTGCCGAATCGACGGCGTTTATCCAGCAGAAACGAACTCCTAAAGTGGCTTCACCGCGGCAGCACGCCGCCCTCCACGAGACAGGACGATCCGATGAACACGCTCTCCACTGCCCGCACCGCCCTCGTCACCGGCGGCAGCCGCGGCCTCGGCCGCGACGCCGTGCTGCACCTGGCGCGCGCCGGCTGGGACCTGGTCTTCACCTTCCACAGCCGCGCCGCCGAGGCCGAGGCGGTGGCCGCCGAGGTGCGCGCGCTGGGCCGGCGCGCGGTGGCGCTGCAGTTCGACGCCGGCGAGGTCGCGGCCTTCCCGGCCTTCGTGCAGGCGCTGCGCGGCGCGCTGGCCGACGGCATCGGCCGGCCGGCGCTGGACGCCGTCGTGCACAACGCCGGCTTCGGCGTGCATGCCGCCTTTGCCGACACGACCGAAGCCGACTTCGACGCGCTGATGAACGTGCACCTGAAGGGCCCGTTCTTCCTGACGCAGGCGCTGCTGCCGCTGCTGGCCGACGGCGCGCGCATCCTGCACGTCTCCAGCGGGCTGACGCGTTTCAGCCTGCCGGGTTACGCCGCCTACGCAACGATGAAGGGCGCGGTCGAGGTGCTGACGCGCTACCTGGCCAAGGAGCTGGGCGCACGCGGCATCCGCGTCAACACGCTGGCGCCGGGCGCGATCGAGACCGACTTCGGCGGCGGCGCGGTGCGCGACGACGCCCGGCTCAACGCCTACGTCGCCTCGCAGACCGCGCTCGGCCGCGTCGGCCGGCCCGAGGACATCGGGGGCGCGATCACCGCGCTGCTGGCCGACGAGTCGGGCTGGATCACCGGCCAGCGCGTCGAGGCCTCGGGCGGCATGTTCATCTGAGCACCGCCGGGACCTCCGGCACCGCCGGCACCTCCGCGGCGGCCGGCGAGCCGGCCTGCACCAGGTAGGCCAGACACTCGCCGGCCGGCAGCGCGCGGCTGTAGAGGTAACCCTGGAAGACGTCGCAGCCCAGCGCCGCCAGGCACTCGCGCTGCTCGCTGGTCTCGACGAACTCGGCGATGACCCGCGCGCCGCGGCTGTGGCCCAGCGTCGTGATGGCACGGATGATGTCGGCGCTCACCGGGTGCGACAGCACGTCGCGGCTGAGCGAGCCGTCGACCTTGATCGCCGCGACGCGGAAACGCTTGAGGTGCAGCAGCGACGCGTGGCCCATGCCGAAGTCGTCCATCGCCAGACGCACGCCCAGCGCGTCGAGCGCGGCGAGGTTGCGGTCGGCGGCCTCGCCGGCCGGGATGCCGTGGCTCTCGGTGATCTCCAGTTCCACGTCCCCGGGTTTCAGCGCATGGCGCTGCAGCACGCGCGCCACCGCCGGCGCGAGCCCGGGTTCGCCCAGCTGCAGCGGCGACACGTTGACCGACATCGTCAGCGCGCCCAGGCCGCGCGTGTTCCAGTCGGCCTTGCGGGCGCAGGCCTCGTCCAGCACCCACTCGCCCAGACGCGCGATCAGCCCGCCGCGCTCGGCCAGCGCGATGACGACGTCGGTGCGCACGGGGCCGTAGCTCGGGTGGCTCCAGCGCAGCAGCGCCTCCACGCCCACCGGCCGCCCGTCCAGCCCGTGCTGCGGCTGGTAGGCCAGCCACAACGACGGCGTGCCGATGGCGCGCTCCAGGTCGTGCAGCAGGCCGCGTGCGATGACGCCGACATGGTCGGCGCGGCCCAGTGCGGCGCCGGCGAGGATCGCCGCGCCCGCGCCCCGGAACTCGGCCAGCCGCCGCGCCTGGCGCTCGGCCTCGAAACGACGCACGAAAGGCAGGTAGACCAGCGTCGAGACCAGCAGCCCGAAGAGCTGCAGCGCCACCCCGACCCAGGAGCCGGTGAGCCACCAGCCCGACAGCAGCACCGGCGTCGTCCACGGCACGCGCACCGGCAGCAGCGTCAGCCAGCCGGCGTGCAGCGCGACGAGCGGTGGCAGCGTCAGCAGCAGCGGCACGAGCACGAAAGGCAGCAGGAAGCGCCGGTTGAGCACCAGCGGCAGGCCGAAGAGCAGCAGCTCGTTGACGTTGAACAGCGCCGGCAGCCACGACAGCTGCGCCAGACGCCGCGTCGGGCCGTCGCGCGCGACGATCGTCATCGCCACCAGCAGCCCCAGCGTCGCACCGGCGCCGCCCAGCTGCACGAAGCTGACCACGAGCGGCATCAGCACGCGGTCGTGCATCAGCGGGTCGGGCGAGTACGTCAACCAGGCGCCGAAGCTGGACTGGATCACGGTGCCGCCGTGCACGCCGAAGAACCAGAGCAGCTGGTGCAGCAGCATCAGCAGCGGCGTCAGCAGCCAGTCGGCGTCCAGGCGCGGGCCCAGCTCGCGCTGCAGCAGCTCCGGCCAGCCGGCCGCCGACAGCGGCAGCCGCCGCAGCAGCTCGGCCGCCGCCTTGAAGCCCAGCCCGAGCACGATGACCGGCAGCGTCAGCCGCGCGGCGTGGAAAAAGGCCGGTGCGCTGTCGTAGCCGGTGGCGAAGCGGCGCAGCAGCCGCCAGTCGGCGAGCCGCCGCAGCAGCGTCGGCGTGCTCAGGCCGACGGCGATGCCGGCCAGCAGCGACGCCGACCCCAGCGAAGGCCCCGCCGCGCCGTGCAGGAGCATGAAGTTGAGCAGCGCCGAGATCGCGACCCAGACCGCCGGCAAGGGCTCGACGAGCGCCTGGCGCGGTGCACGCTGCGCCAGCATCGCGGCCAGCACGACCGCCAGGGCCAGCCCGAACACGCCCCAGGTCGAGCGCCGGATGTCGTCCGCGACGGCAGCCCAGCCCGGGCCCAGGCCGGCGTCGAGCCAGGAACGGACCGCCGGGAACGGGAGCTGCGCCACGACGGTGGCGCAAACGCCGAACAGCGTCAGCGGCAGCAGCACCACGAAGGCGTCGCGGATCGCCTCGGCCCAGCCCGTGGTCAGCTTGGTGTACGACGTTGGAACTGCAGGCATCGAGACAGGCGTGGGCACCGCCGGCGCACCGGCAGTGGGCGCCGATTGTTGCCGCCCGGCATGCCGCTGCGCCACGCGCAGGCCGTGAAATCCTTCACGGCCCGCCGGCTCGGCTGTTCAGCCCGCGGCCGCTTCGACGGGCTGCACGCTGCGCAGCAGGTACGCCAGGCACTCGCCGGCGGGCAGCGCGCGGCTGTAGAGATAACCCTGGAAGACGTCGCAGCCCAGCGTGGCGAGGCGGTCGCGCTGCTCGCGTGTCTCGACGAACTCGGCGATGACCCGCGCGCCGCCGGTGTGGCCCAGCGTCGCGATGGCGCGGATGATGTCGGCGCTCACCGGGTGCGCCAGCACCTCGCGGCTGAGCGAGCCGTCGACCTTGATCGCCGCGACGCGGAAGCGCCGCAGGTGCAGCAGCGACGCGTGGCCCATGCCGAAGTCGTCCATCGCCAGGCCGACGCCGAGCGCCTCCAGACCGGCCAGGTTCTCGTCGGCGGTGTCGCCGACCGGGATGCCGCGGCTCTCGGTGATCTCCAGCTCCAGTTCGTCCGGACGCAGGCGGTGGCGCGCGAGCGCCTCGGCCACCCTGCGGTGCAGCCCCGGCTGCGACAGCTGCAGCGGCGACACGTTGACCGACATCGTCAGCTGCGGCAGCCCGAGCGCGTTCCACTGCGCCTTGCGTGCGCAGGCCTGGTCGACGACCCAGGCGCCCAGCGCCGCGATCACCGCGCCCTGCTCGGCCAGCGCGATGACGACGTCGGTGCGCACGGCACCGTAGCCGGCGTGCTGCCAGCGCAGCAGCGCCTCGACGCCGACCACGCTGCCGTCGAGCCGGTGCTGCGGCTGGTAGACGAGCGACAGCGCCGGGGTGCCGATCGCGCGTTCCAGGTCGTGCAGCAGGCCGCGGGCGATGACGCCGACGTGGTCGCTGCGGCGCAGCGGCGTGTCGCTGCGCGGGGCCTCGCTGACGATGACGGCGCTGGCGTGCTGGAAGGCGTCCAGGCGCTCGGCGCTGCGTGCAGCCTCGTCGCGGCGCACGAACGGCAGGTAGATCGCCGTCGACAGGCCCAGGCCCAGCGCCTGCAGGCCGACCCCGGTCCAGGAGCCGGTCAGCCACCAGCCCGACAGCAGCACCGGCGTCGTCCACGGAATCTGCACCGGCTGCAGCACGATCCAGCCCTGGTGCAGGGCCAGCAGCGGCGGCAGCACCAGCACCAGCGGGGCCAGCACGAAAGGCAGCACGAAACGCGGGTTGAGCACCAGCGGCAGCCCGAACATCAGCAGCTCGTTGACGTTGAACAGCGCCGGCAGCCACGACAGCTGCGCCAGGCGCCGGTTCTGGCCGTCGCGCGCGGCGATCAGCAGCGCCAGCAGCAGCCCCAGCGTCGCGCCCGAACCGCCCAGGTGCACGAAGTTGTCGATCAGCACGCGAGGCACGCGGTCCTGCGAGGCCAGCTCGCCGGCCTGCGTGAACAGGAAGCCGAAGTGCGACTCCAGCACCTTGCCGCCGTGCACGCCGAAGAACCACAGGATCTGGTTGACGGCGACGGCCAGCGGCGTCAGCAGCCACTCGACGCCGAAGTCCGAGGCCTGTTCGGCCACCCAGCGCAGGTCCGGGCGCGGCAGCCGCCACGCCAGCTCGGCCGCCGCCTTGGCCAGCAGGCCGAGCAGGATCATCGGCAGCGTCAGCCGGGTGGCGTGATAGAAAACCGGATTGCTGTCGTAGCCGATCGCCAGCCGCCGCATCGGCGCCCAGTCGGCCAGCGGGCGCAGCAGCGCCGGTGTCGCCAGGCCGACGATGATGCCGGTGAGCATCGAGCCCTGGCCGAAGGACTGCAGCGTCACCGGGCCGGTGGCGCTGGCGCAGAGCGTGAAGTTGACGAGCGCCGAGATCGCCACCCAGATCGGCGGCAGCGGCTCACGCGAGGCGCCGCGCGGCGCACGCTGCGCGACCATGGCGGCGATCGTCACCGCCAGCGCCAGCCCCAGCACGCCCCAGGTCGACTGCACGACGGCGTCGGCGGTGCCGGTCCAGCCCTGTCCGAGCCGGCTCTCCAGCCAGGCGCGCACGGCGGGGATCGGGAACTGCCCGAGCAGCGTCGCGACGACGCCGAACAGCGAGATCGGCAGCAGCACGACGTAGGCGTCGCGCACGGCAGCGAGTGCGCCGGCGCGGTACGTCGCGTGTCTCGGAGGATCGGCGGGCATCAGGGCGGGGGCGGCATTCGGGGCGCGATCAGAACACGCCGTCCCCGCTGATTTCGGCCCGGGCACGCGCCGCTGCAGCGCCGGCGCGTGAACTGCGTCACGGCGCGCCGCCGCCCCGACCCGGGATGCGCCCCCCGGGAACAGGTGTGGCGCATTAGTACCACACACGGTACGCGGGTATGCGACAATGCGCGGTGCGCCTCGCCCGAACGTGTCCTTTCTGCCTCACGGCAGGCACGCTGCGCCGAGACCGAGGCCTGATCCACCTCCACTCGCCGAGTCCCCCAGCGGACCGCGCCGAGCACGCAGCGAATACCCCTGCAGGCTCAGTACCGATCGTTCGTCGTCGCGCCCTCGCGCGGCTTTTGCAATACCGGGGCGGAGCCCTCCGCCCCACCGAAAGACCTTCATCCACACACCGATCCAGGTCGGGCGATACACCGTGTCGCCCCTGACCCGACACGACACCGACGGCTTTGCCGCCTCGGTGTCCATCCGCAGCGGCAGCGGCCGCGCCACGCATGACCGCGTGCTGCGCCTTCTGCCCCGCTTCACCACACGCGACGCCGCCGCCCACCACGCGACCACCGAAGGCCTGGCCTGGGTGGCCCGGACCCAGGACCGGGACGCCGCCATCGACACGGAACAGGAGCACCCATGGCCAAGGAAGAACTGATCGAGATGCGCGGCGTGGTCGACGAGATCCTCCCGGACTCGCGATTCCGCGTGACGCTGGACAACGGCCACCGCCTGGTGGCTTACACCGGCGGCAAGATGCGCAAGCACCACATCCGCATCCTCGCGGGAGACAGCGTGTCGCTGGAACTCTCGCCTTACGACCTCAGCAAGGGCCGCATCACGTTCCGCCACCTCGAGCGGCGCGCGGCCCCCGCCCCTTCCCAGAACCACGGATCGCGTCGCTGAGCGCGCTCCGACTGTATTGACCAACCGAAAGGAAATGACGACATGACGACCGAAACCGGAACCGTGAAGTGGTTCAACGAGAGCAAGGGCTACGGCTTCATCACGCCCGACGGCGGCGGCAAGGACCTGTTCGCCCACTTCAAGGAAATCCAGGGCACGGGTTTCAAGACGCTGACCGAGAACCAGCGTGTCGAGTTCGAGGTGACGCAAGGCCAGAAGGGCCCGCAGGCCTCGCGCATCCGCGCCCTCTGATCGGCGACGGCAGCCGCCGTCACCAGCGCAGCGCGCGTCCGCCGAGAAGCGCGCCGAGCGCGCTACTGGCGGCAATGCCCAGCGTGTACCACAGCGCCGAGAACGAAATCGCCGCCTCGGTACACGACAGCGCGTAGCCGAATGCACCCGCGGCCCCGGCCGCGAGGCCGGCTGCGGCACCCGCGGCCCGCGGCCGCGTCGGTGCCAGCGCACGCAAGGCCCACAGCACGGCGCCCAGCGCCGGCAGGGACAGCCCCAGCACCGCCGCCGGGCACGACCACGACGAGTGGCCGAGCAAAGCCGGCAGGCGTGCCGCCTGCGGGGTTGCGAACCAGTTCGCCAGCCCCGCCGCGGCCACCAGCGCCAGCACGGCCGCCACGGCCGTGGCCGGGCGTCGCACACCCGCGACCAGCGGCCGCGCCAGCTTCGCCGCCAGCCAGGCGGCGGCGGCGACCATCGCCGCGGCATAGACCAGCTTGAACCACGGCGCCGGCGTCATGAACATCGTGCCCGGCACGGCTCCCAGCCCCAGCACCGCGATCGCGACACTGGCCACCAGGCCGGCGCCCAGCGCCGCCGTCAGCCGCCGTGCCGCGACACCGCGCGGCGCCGGGCCGGCCGAACAGGCCAGCAGTTCGATCCACTGCTCAGTCTTCATCCCGTTCTCCTCACCAGGGCCGCGAGCCGCTTGAGCCCGCGGTGCACCTGCACCTTGATCGCCGACTCGCTGGCGCCGGTGCGCTGCGCCGCCTCGGGCACCGACAGGCCTTCCAGCCGCGTCAGCACGATCGCCGCCCGCTGCGCCGCCGGCAGCGCCTGCAGCAGACGCTGCAGGTCGCGCGCCGAGCCGGCCTCGGGCGCCGGCGCCGCGAGCTGCTCGTCGCCGACCTCGTCCAGCGGCTCGTGCAGCGCCTCGCGGCGGCCATGGCGGCGCAGGTGGTCGATGAGCTTGTGGCGCGCGATCGCCAGCATCCAGGCGCCGACCGGCAGGCCCGGGTCCCAGCTGCCGCGGTGCAGGTGCAGCGCCAGCAGCGTCTCCTGCACCAGGTCCTCGACCTCGTCAGGGCGCGCCGCCAGCCGCCGGCGCAGATAGGCGCGCAGCCGCGCGGCGGCCAGCGTCAGCGCCTCGCGGTAGGCGGCTTCGTCGCCGTCGTGCGCGCGCCGCCAAGGCGGCGCGATGCGGCGCTCGAACTCGTCGTCGGACGGCGAGGCGGGCGGGGCGTCGGGCTGTGACACGCGCCGATTCTCGGCGCCCGGCCAGCCCGGGCACATCAGCTCGGACGTGCTCATGCGGGGGCCGTGCGCCAGCGCACGATCCAGGCGTCCAGCGACCACGGCCCGCCGCCGCGCAGCACCAGCCACGCGAGTGCCGCCGCCCAGACGCCGTGCGTCGGCCAGGCGCCGGGGTAGACGAAGACCTGGATCACCGCCGTCATCCCCAGCAGGCCCAGCGCCGCGCCGCGTGTGCCCAGACCGAGCAGCAGCAGCAGCGGCAGCAGGTGCTCGGCGCCGGCGGCCAGCACCGCCGCCGCCTCGGGCGGCAGCCCGGGCAGCCGGTACTCGTCGCGGAACAGGTCGACGGCCTGCGGCGCCAGCCGCGGCCAGCCGATCTCGAAGCGGCCCTCGGCCAGGTCGAGCACGAAACCTTCCACCTTGGTCTGGCCCGAGCGCCAGAACAGGCCGGCGAGGGCCACGCGCGCGAGCAGCTGCACCGCGGCCTCGGCCGGTTCCTTCAGGTTCATGCGGCCTCCATGCGGTGTTCCCAGCCGACCACGGCAGCGTGGCGGAGCAGCAGCGCCAGCGTCGCCGCCAGGTCCAGGGCGGGCCCGGCCTCGGCGGCCGCGGCGCCCAGCGGCCGGCCCGCGGCCAGCGCGGCGCAGAACGTGGCGGCCGGCGCGTCGACGGCCAGCGTCAGCACCGCGTCGCCGGCGTCGCGCAGCACGAGCGCAGCCTCGGCGCCGTCGGTCGCGAGCGTCGGCGGCAGTTCGTCGCCCTGGTGCGCCGCCCAGATCGAGACGGCCGCGTGGTCGAAACACAGCGCCGCCAGCGACGGATGCAGTTGCAGCCGGGCGCCGGGCAGGTGCTCGGGGTGCGCCAGATGCGCCTGCACGGCGGCCGTGGCCAGGGGCGCGGCATCGGCGGCCAGCGCGGCGCGCACGCGCGCCCGCTCCAGCTGCGCGACCTCGGCCAGCCAGGGCAGGCCATGCATCGGTTCGCAGCGCCTGATCGTCGCGGCGAAGCCGTCGCCCCAGTCGCCGAGCACCGGGCCGGGCGGAGGTTCGTGGCGTGCGTGGGTCAGCGCCAGGGTGTCGAAGCAGGCCTCGCCGACCAGCCGGCGCAGGACCGGGAAGCCGTCGGCCAGGGCCCGCACCCAGGCGGCGGCGACGTTGTTGCGGTGCACCGCCAGGCGCACCGCGGGGTCCGAGCCGTTCCAGGCCCGCAGGCCCGGCGGCACGGCCGCGGCCGGGTCCAGCAGTGCGGCGGCAAAGGCCGGCAGCGGCTCGTCTGCCGCTGCCGGGGCCGGCCTGGACAGGCGGCGTGGCGCGTCGGCGCCCACGGCAGCTGCCGCCGGCGTCTCGGCCAGCGCGCGGCGGACCTGCGCCAGTTCGGCCGCCAGCACCGCCAGCGGCGGCACCTCGTGGTCGCGTTCGATCAGCGTCGGCACCGGGCCCAGGCGCTGCAGGGTGCGCCGGTACAGCGCCCAGACCGGATCGGCGACGGCCGAGCCGTGGTTGTCGATCAGCAGCGGCGCGCCAGCGGCATCGCGGTCCTCGGCGAAGCCGGCGAGGTGGATCTCGCCGACCGCCGAAGGCGGCAACGCCGCCACCAGCGCCCAGGCGTCGCGGCCGTGGTTGACGGCGCCGACCCAGGCGTTGTTCAGGTCCAGCAGCAGCGCGCAGCCGCTGCGCCGCACCAGTTCGGCGAGGAACTCGCCTTCGTCGAGCACGCTGGCGTCGAACTCGAGGTAGGTGCTGGGGTTCTCGATCAGCACCTGCCGCCCCAGCGCCTGCTGCAGGCGGTCGACGTGCGCGGCGACACGCACCAGCGCGGCCTCGTCGTAGACCAGCGGCAGCAGGTCGGGGAAACAGGTGCCGCCGTGCGCCGACCACGCCAGATGCTCGGACACCCAGCGCGGCTCGAAGCGCCGCACCAGCGCCGCCAGCCGCGCCAGGTGCGCCGCGTCGGGCGGCTGCAGGCCGCCCAGCGACAGCCCGACGCCGTGCACCGACAGCGGCCAGCGTTCGCGCAGGCGCTCGAGCAGGCGCAGCCGCGGGCCGCCGTCGACCATGTAGTTCTCGGCGTGCACTTCGAGGAAGTCGACCACGGCCTCGCCGGCCAGCAGCGCGCCCGCGTGCTGGGGCTTGAAGCCGAGACCGGCCAGGCGGGCGTGCATGGCGCTCACATCTCCTTGCCCATCTCCTTGGCCTTCTCCTTGAACGGCATGGTCTGCCCGAAGCCGGTGGGCGAGGTCTTGGACATCGTCTTGTCGCAGGTACCGGCCGGCACGTAGGACCAGGCGTTGCCCTGGTGCTCGGTGCGCGAGCTGCCGGCGCAGCTGGTGCCGGGGCCGGCGGCGCAGTCGTTGTGGCCCTTCATCGCGACGCCATAGCACTTCTCCTTGGCGCCGGCCTCGGCGGCCTGCACCGGGGCGGCGGCCAGGGTCAGCGCGGCGCCCAGCGCGAGGGCAAGCGTGGCAGCGGGCAGCGAAACGTTCGGGTTCATCGGGGCTCCTTCGTCGTGGATGGCGATCGGACGCCCAAGCGGCGCCCTCCTGCCATACGAACGAAGCCGCCCGGCGGTTACACCGGATCCGCGGGGGCCGCCGCGCAGGGCAGCGTGCCGCCGTCGAGCAGCGCCTCGAAACGCTCGCGCGGCAGCGCCGGCGCGAACAGCCAGCCCTGGAACTCGGCGACGCCGAGCGCCTCCAGCCAGCGCCGCTGGGCCTCGGTCTCGACCCCCTCGGCCACCGGATGCAGCTTCATCGCCCGGCACAGGCCGACGATGGCCTCGGCCACCGGGCGCTCCTGGGGCGGCGCCTGCACGAAGCTGCGGTCGATCTTCAGCGAGGTGAAGGGCAGCCGCTGCAGATAGGCCAGGTGCGAATAGCCGATGCCGAAGTCGTCGAGCGCGACCGACAGCCCCAGTTCACGCAGCCCCTCGACCAGCCGGGTGGTGCGCTCGCCTTCGGCGACGAGCATGGACTCGGTGATCTCGATCTCCAGCGCCTGCGGCGGGCAGCCGGTCTCGCGCAGCACGGTCTGGATCTCGTCGAGCAGCCAGGGATCCTCGAACTCGCAGGGCGAGAGGTTGACCGACAGCTTCAGCCGCCGGCCCGCCGCCCACCAGCCGGCCTGCTGGCGCGCCGCCATCTCGAAGGCCCGCCGGCCCAGTTCACGCATCAGCCCGGCGGCCTCGCAGACCGGGATGAACTCGCCCGGCAGCACCCAGCCGCGTTCGGGGTGGCGCCAGCGCAGCAGCGCCTCGGCGCCGACGATTCGCGGCACGCCGGCGCTGACACGCGGCTGGTAGAAGAGTTCGAACTCGTGGCGCGAGAGTGCCAGGCGCAGCTCCTGCTCCATGCGCGTGCGCGCCTGCAGGGTGAGGCTCATGCCGGCTTCGTAGAAGGCGAGCGCGTCGCGTCCTTCGGCCTTGCCGCGGTACATCGCCAGGTCGGCGTGCTGCAGCAGGCGCTCGAAATCCTCGCCGTCGTCGGGGAAGACGCTGGCGCCGACGGTGGCCGCGACCCGCGCCTGCACGCCGGCGAGCTCGAAGGGCCTTGCCAGGCGCTCGCGCAGCCGGGCGTGGATGCGTGCGACCTCGCGCCGCGGGTCGGGTGCGGCCAGCAGGATCAGGAACTCGTCGCCGCCGAAACGCGCAACCAGGTCGTCGCGCCGCACCGCGCCGGCAAAACGCGCCGCCACCTGCACCAGCAGTTCGTCGCCGGCGGCGTGGCCCCAGGAGTCGTTGACGTCCTTGAAGTGGTCCAGGTCGATCAGCACGACGGCGGCCTTCAGCGGCCGGTCCGCCGGTGCCGCGCGCACCTGCTCGACGAGGCGGCGGAAGTGCGCCTGCGCCGCGGCGCGGTTGGGCAGCTGGGTGAGACCGTCGTGCTCGGACATGAAACGCGCCTGGGCCTCGCTCTGCTTGAGCGGGGTGACGTCGGTCTCGCCGAGCAGCAGCACCTCGGCGCCGGTGACGGCGTCGCGGCGGCGGCGCGCCGAGACCTCGTGCCAGCGCGGGCCGGCGGCGGTGTGCACGGCCATCGTCAGCGTCGCCTCGCCTTCGGACTCCAGGCGGCGCAGCAGCGCGGCCAGCGCCTCGGCGTCGGCAAAACGTTCGCGCAGGCCTTCGTCGTGGCGGCGCACCGAGGCCCGTGCCGCGGGGTTGCGATACAGCGCAGCGCCGTCCAGCGCGTGCAGCGAGATCATCATCGGCGTGTGCAGCAGCGCGTCGACGGCGCGCAGCGACTCGGGCGTCGAGTGTTCGATCGGCCGGCCCTCGCAGAGCATCGCCATGCGGCCGTCCTCCAGCCGCCAGCCGCTGAGCTGCATCTGCATCGGCACCGGGCGCCCTTCGGGGAACAGCGTCCACTGCTCGTTGAAGACCGCGCCGTGCGACGCGAAGTCGGCCTGGTACTGCGCCAGGCGTGCGGCCACGGTGGTCGACATGTCGGCGCCCAGGTCGCGCGCGGCCAGCGCCTCGCGGCTGTCGGCACGCCAGACCTCCAGCGCCGCGTGGTTGGCCCAGGCGACACGGCGGTGGTCGATGTCGAAGATCCAGACCGGCGCACGCAGCAGGTCCAGCGGCTCGAGCGTGGCCGGCGCGCAGGGCGAGTCCGGATAGGGACAGCCGGACGAGCGCCGACGCCCGGGCCCGGGCGGACAGAGCTGCAGCAAAGGGCGGCGTGGCGTGGACACGGACGGATCTCCGGCGTGCGAACCGCCGCGGGGGGCACGCCGCCACCCGCCGGGCGGCCGACGTCAGACCGGTTTATCGGCCTGTCGTCACGATCCTTGAGTCAGGCCGGCGACCACAGCTGCGGCAAGCCCGGCAGCGTGTGCAGGATGCGGCCCAGCGCACCGTCGGCGACCAGCGCGCCGGCGTGTTCGATGTCCGGCGCCAGGTAGCGGTCGACGTCGATGGCCGGGCTGCCGGCGCGCAGCAGCGCGTGCGCGGCTTCCAGCGGCTCGGAGCTCGCCAGCGGGCGCAGGAACTCGATGCCCTGGGCCGCGGCCAGCCACTCGATGCCGAGGATGCGCGCGACGTTGGCGATCATCGGCTGCAGCCGGCGCGCCGCGAAGGTCGCCATCGAGACGTGGTCCTCCTGGTTGGCGCTGGTCGGCAGGCTGTCGACGCTGGCCGGGTGCGCCAGCGACTTGTTCTCCGAAGCCAGCGCGGCGGCGGTGACGTGGGCGATCATGAAGCCGCTGTTCAGGCCGGCGTCGCGCGCCAGGAAGGGCGGCAGGCGCGAGACGTTGGCGTCGATCAGCATCGCGATGCGGCGCTCGGCGATCGCGCCGACCTCGGCGATCGCGGTGGCCATCGCGTCGGCGGCCAGCGCCACCGGCTCGGCGTGGAAGTTGCCGCCCGAGACCAGCGCGCCATCCTCGGCGAAGACGAGCGGGTTGTCGGTCACGGCATTGGCTTCGCGCAGCAGCACCAGCGCGGCGTGGCGCAGCTGGTCCAGGCAGGCGCCGACGACCTGCGGCTGGCAGCGCAGGCAGTACGGGTCCTGCACGCGATCATCGCCGTCGACATGGCTGGCGCGGATGCCGCTGCCGGCGAGCAGGCGGCGGTAGACCTCGGCGACGTCGATCTGGCCCGGCTGGCCGCGCAGCGCGTGGATGCGCGGGTCGAACGGGCCGTCGCTGCCGCGTGCGGCGTCGACCGTCAGCGCGCCGATCACCAGCGCCGACTCCAGCACCGGCTCGAACGAGAACAGCGCGTGCAGCGCCAGCGCGGTGCTGGTCTGCGTGCCGTTGATCAGCGCCAGGCCTTCCTTGGCGGCCAGCGTCAGCGGCGGGATGCCGGCGGCCTGCAGCACCTCGGCCGCGGCGCGCCGCACCGGGCGGCCGTCGTCGTCGACCAGGAACTCGCCTTCGCCCATCAGCGCCAGCGTCATGTGCGCCAGCGGCGCCAGGTCGCCCGAGGCGCCGACCGAGCCCTGCGCCGGCACCCAGGGCACGAGACCGGCGTCGTGCACCGCCAGCAGCGTGTCGACGACCACCGGGCGCACGCCCGAGAAGCCGCGCGCCAGGCTGGCGGCCTTCAGCGCCAGCATCAGCCGCACGACCGGCGCCGGCAGCGGCTCGCCGACGCCGACGCTGTGCGAGCGGATCAGGTTGCGCTGCAGCGTGTCGAGGTCGGCCTCGCCGATGCGCGTGCTGGCCAGCTTGCCGAAGCCGGTGTTGACGCCGTAGACCGGCGCCTCGCCGGTGGCTGCGGCGTGCACGACGGCGGCGCTGGCGCGCAGCCCGGGCAGGGCCTGCGGGTCGATCATCAGCTTGTGGCCGCCGGCGTGGATCGCCTGCAGCTGGTCGAGCGAGAGTTCTCCGGGTCGCAGCAGCATCGTCAGACTCCTTGGGCCAGCATCGGCAGGTCCAGACCTTGTTCACGGGCGCAGGCCTGGGCGTCCTCGTAACCGGCGTCGGCGTGACGCATCACGCCGGTGGCCGGGTCGTTCCAGAGCACACGCGCCAGGCGACGGTCGGCGGCTTGGCTGCCGTCGCAGACGATGACCACGCCCGAGTGCTGCGAATAGCCCATGCCGACGCCGCCGCCGTGGTGCAGGCTGACCCAGGTGGCGCCGCCGGCGGTGTTGAGCAGCGCGTTGAGCAGCGGCCAGTCGCTGACGGCGTCGCTGCCGTCCTTCATCGCCTCGGTCTCGCGGTTGGGGCTGGCGACCGAGCCGCTGTCCAGGTGGTCGCGGCCGATGACGATCGGCGCCTTGAGTTCGCCGCTGCGCACCATCTCGTTGAAAGCCAGGCCGGCGCGGTGGCGCTCGCCCAGGCCCAGCCAGCAGATGCGGGCCGGCAGGCCCTGGAAGGCGATGCGCTCGCCGGCCATGTCCAGCCAGCGGTGCAGGTGCGCGTCCTCGGGGAACAGCTGCTTCAGCTTGGCGTCGGTGCGGCGGATGTCCTCCGGGTCGCCCGACAGCGCCACCCAGCGGAAGGGCCCCTTGCCGCGGCAGAACAGCGGCCGCACGTAGGCCGGCACGAAGCCCGGGAAGGCGAAGGCGTCGGCGACACCTTGATCGAGCGCGACCTGGCGGATGTTGTTGCCATAGTCGACCGTCGGCACGCCCATCGTGTGGAAGGCGAGCATGGCCTTGACGTGCGCGGCGCAGCTGGCGGCTGCCGCGGCGCGCAGTTCGGCGTGCTGTGCCGGGTCGGCCTGCGCGGCGCGCCAGCGCTCGACCGTCCAGCCGGCCGGCAGGTAGCCGTTGACGAGGTCGTGGGCGCTGGTCTGGTCGGTGACGAGGTCCGGCCGCACGCCGCGGCGCACGAGTTCGGGCAGCACTTCGGCGGCGTTGCCCAGCAGGCCGATCGACACCGCGCGGCCTTCGGCCGTGTAGCGCGCGATGCGCGCCAGCGCGTCGTCGAGGTCGGCGGCCTGCTCGTCGAGGTAGCGGCTGCGCAGGCGGAAATCGATGCGGCTCTGCTGGCACTCGACGGTCAGCGAGGTGGCGCCGGCGAAGCTGGCGGCCAGCGGCTGCGCGCCGCCCATGCCGCCCAGGCCGGCGGTGAGGATCCAGCGCCCGGCGAGGCTGCCGCCGTAGTGCTTGCGGCCGGCTTCGGCGAAGGTCTCGTAGGTGCCCTGCACGATGCCCTGGCTGCCGATGTAGATCCAGGAGCCGGCGGTCATCTGGCCGTACATCATCAGCCCGGCGCGGTCGAGGTGGTCGAAATGCTCCCAGGTCGCCCAGCGCGGCACGAGGTTGGAGTTGGCGATCAGCACACGCGGCGCGTCTTCATGGGTGCGGAACACGCCCGCCGGCTGGCCCGACTGCACGAGCAGCGTCTCGTCGGGCTTCAGCCGCTCCAGCGTCGAGATCAGCGTCTCGAACGCACGCCAGTTGCGCGCCGCCTTGCCGATGCCGCCGTAGACGACGAGCGCGTCGGGGTTCTCGGCCACCTCGGGGTCGAGGTTGTTCTGCAGCATGCGGTAGGCGGCCTCGATCAGCCAGTTGGCGCAGTGCAGCGTGTCGCCGCGCGGCGAGCGCACCGGGCGCGGGCCGGCGGGATGGGCGGAAGACTCGGACATGGGCGACTCCTGGGCGACGCGGGAGGGTCGGATCAGGGTTGCACTGTACTTGTCTAGACAAGTCGTCGCAACTACCATCCGGCCATGGTTTCCCCGGACACGGCCGAGGCCCCGTACGCGCGGGTCAAGCGCTTCCTGAAAGACGGTCTCGAACGCGGCGAGTGGCCGCCGGGCGCGCTGATGCCCTCCGAAGCCGAGCTCGTCGCGCGTTTCGGCGTCAGCCGCATGACGGTCAACCGCGCGCTGCGCGAGCTGCAGGGCGAAGGCCTGGTCGAACGTTCGCAAGGCGTCGGCACCTTCGCCGCGCAGCGCCACCGGCTGGCCTCGACGCTGACGATCCGCGACCTGCACGAGGAGCTGGCGGCGCGCGGCCAGCAGCACGAGGCCGAAGTCCTGCTGAAGGCCGAGGAATCGGCGCCGCCGGCGCTGGCCGAACGCCTGGGGCTGGCGCCGGGCGCGCCGGTGTTCCACACCGTCATCGTGCACCGCGCCGACGGCGTGCCGCTGCAGCTGGAAGACCGCTACGTCAACCCGGCCGCGGCGCCCGGCTACCTGGACGTCGATTTCGCGACGACGACACCGACGCACTACCTGCTGCAGGTGGCGCCGCTGTGGGAGGCCGAGTACAGCGTCGAGGCCAGCGCCGCCAGCGCCGAGGAGGCCCGGCGCCTGGCGATCGCCGAAGGCGACCCCTGCCTCGTCGTCGTGCGCCGCACACGCCGCCTCGAAGGCCCGATCACGATCGCCCGCCTGGTGCACCCCGGCGCGCGCTACCACCTCGAAGGCGGGTTCAGGCCGTGACGGTGCTGCTCGCCGACGACGTCGTGCCGCAGCCCTGGGCCAACGGCGCCGGGCGCACGCGCGAGCTGCTGACCGGCGGCACGCCCTGGCGCTGGCGGCTGAGCCTGGCCGAGCTCGACACCGACGCGCCCTTCTCGGCCCTGCCCGGCGTGCGGCGCTGGTTCGCGCTGGTCGAAGGCGGGCCGGTCGAGCTGGTGTTCGGCGGGCGCGTCGAGCGCCTGCACGCCGGCGAGGCGCCGATCGAGTTCGACGGCGGCGATGCGCCGCACTGCCGCGTCGCCGCCCCGGCACGCGCGCTGAACCTGATGCTGCGCGGCGCCCGGGGCGGCCTCGCGCTGGCGCCGATGGCCGCCGCGCAGCGCGGCTGCTACGAGCCCGGCACACGCACGCTGCACTGGGACACGAACGACGCCGACGCCAGCGGCGTCTGGATCGCCGTGCACGACGGAGACACCCGATGACGACGACGCTCTGGCGCGACGCGCGCCTGGTGACCCTGGCCGGCGACACGGGCTGGGGCCTGATCGAAGACGGTGCGCTGCTCGCCGACGGCGACACGATCGCCTGGGTCGGCCCCGAGGCCGAGCTGCCGGCCGGGCTGGCGCCCGAGACCGAGCACCGCCTCGGAGGCGCGCTGGTCACGCCGGGCCTGATCGACGGCCACACCCACCTGGTCTACGGCGGCGACCGCGCGCGCGAGTTCGAGCTGCGGCTGCAAGGCGCGAGCTATGAGGACATCACGCGTGCCGGCGGCGGCATCCGCTCGACGGTGGCGGCCACGCGCGCCGCCGACGAAGCGGCGCTCTTCGCCGCCGCACTGCCCCGCGCCCGCGCGCTGGCTGCCGACGGCGTGACGACGCTGGAGATCAAGTCCGGCTACGGCCTGGAGCTGGAGGCCGAGGCACGCTGCCTGCGCGTCGCACGCCGACTGGGCGCCGAGACCGGGCTGACCGTGCGCACCAGCTTCCTCGGCCTGCACGCGCTGCCGCCCGAGTACCAAGGCCGCGTCGACGACTACGTCACGGCCGCGATCGGCTGGCTGCCGGCGCTGCACGCGCAAGGCCTGGTCGACGCCGTCGACGCCTTCTGCGAGACCATCGCCTTCACGCCGGCGCAGGTCGAACGTTTCTTCGCCGCCGCGCGCACGCTGGGCCTGCCGGTCAAGCTGCACGCCGAGCAGCTCAGCGACCAGGGCGGCGCGGCGCTGGCGGCGCGCCACGGCGCGCTGTCCTGCGACCACCTGGAATGGCTGTCGCCGGCCGGCGTGCGCGCGATGGCCGCCGCCGGCAGCGTCGCGATGCTGCTGCCCGGCGCCTTCTACTGCCTGCGCGAGACCAAGCTGCCGCCGCTGGCCGCGCTGCGCGAGGCCGGCGTGCCCGTCGCGCTGGCCACCGACCACAACCCGGGCACCTCGCCGATCCTGTCGCCGACGCTGGTGATGAACCAGGCCTGCACGCTGTTCCGCATGACGCCCGAAGAAGCGCTGCGCGGCTTCACCGTCAACGCCGCGCGCGCGCTGGGCCTGGCCGACCGCGGCCGGCTCGTGGCCGGCCAGCGCGCCGACCTCGCCGTCTGGGACCTGGACCACCCGGCCGAACTGGCCTACTGGATGGGCCGCGCACCCTGCCGCGGCAGCGTCGTCGGAGGCATCGCACGATGAACGAGAGCTACACCCTGCACCGCGGCACGGGCCCGCTGGTCATCAGCGTGCCGCACGCCGGCACCGAGATCGCGCCCGAGGTCGGCGCCGCGCTGCTGCCGCGCGCGCTGGCCGTCGAGGACTGCGACTGGCACCTGGACCGGCTCTACGACTTCGCGGCCGAACTCGGCGCCAGCCTGATCGTGCCGCGTTACGCGCGCTACGTCGTCGACCTGAACCGCCCGCCCGAGAACACGCCGATGTACCCGGGCCGGAACAACACCGAGCTCTGCCCGACACGTTTCTTCAGCGGCGAGCCGCTGTACCGCGAGGGCCGGACGCCCGACGAGGCCGAGGTGCAGCGCCGCGTCGCCACCTACTGGCGGCCGTACCACGAGGCGCTGCAGGGCGAGCTGGCGCGGCTGAAGGCCGAACACGGCCACGCCGTGCTCTTCGACGGCCACAGCATCGCCGCCGAGCTGCCCTGGTTGTTCGAAGGCCGGCTGCCCGACCTGAACCTGGGCACGGCGGCCGGCCACGCCTGTGCGCCGGCGCTGCGCGAACGCCTGGCGGCGGTGCTGGCGGCGCAGAGCCGCTTCGGCCACGTCGTCGACGGCCGCTTCAAGGGCGGCTACATCACGCGCCACTACGGCCGCCCGCCCGACGGCGTGCACGCGGTGCAGATGGAGATGACCTGGCCGTGTTACCTGGCCGAGGCGATGCCGCCGGTCTGGGACGCGGCCCGCGCCGCCGACGCGCGCGCCGTGCTGCGCACGCTGGCCGAGACGATGCTCGCATGGCGGCCGTGAACCGCGAGTTCTGGGCGCCACGCGCCTGGGTCGGCGGGCGCTGGCGCGAGCAGGTGCGGCTGGCCGCCGGCGCCGACGGCTGCTGGGCCGCCATCGACTGCGGCGTCGCGCCGCCCCCCGGCGCCGAACGCCTGGCCGGCGACGTGCTGCCGGCGCTGGTCGACGCCCACAGCCACGCCTTCCAGCGCGCTTTTGTCGGCCTGTCCGAACGCCGCGACAGCGCGCACGACGACTTCTGGTCCTGGCGCGACCGCATGTACGGCGTCGCGCTGAAGCTGCGGCCCGAACAGCTGCGTGCCGTCGCCGCCCATCTCTACGCCGAGCTGCTGGCCGGCGGCTACAGCCAGGTCTGCGAGTTCCACTACCTGCACCACGACCTGGACGGCCGGCCCTATGCCGACCCGGCCGAGATGTCGCAGGCGCTGGCCGACGCGGCGCAAGACGCCGGCATCGGCCTGACGCTGCTGCCGGTGCTGTACGAACGCGCCGGCTTCCAGGCCGAGGCGCTGCGCGCCGACCAGCGCCGCTTCGCGACGACGCCGCGCCAGGTGCTGGCCATCGCCGACACGCTGCGCGGCCGCCCCGGCGTGACGGTCGGCGCCGCGGTGCATTCGCTGCGCGCCGCGCGGCCGGCGTCGATCGCCGAACTGGCCGCGGCCTGCGACGGCCCGCTGCACGTGCACGTCGCCGAGCAGACCGCCGAGGTCGACGACTGCCTGGCCGCCACCGGCTGCCGGCCGATCGAATGGCTGGCGCGCCATGCCGGCCTGGACGCGCGCTGGCAGCTGGTGCACGCGACGCATGCGACGCCCGAGGAGATCGAGGCCGTCGCGGCGTCCGGCGCGGGTGTCGTCATCTGCCCGGCGACCGAAGCCGACCTGGGCGACGGCTTGTGCGACCTGCCGCGCTGGCTGGACGCCGGCGTGCCGCTGGCGGTCGGCTCGGACAGCCAGGTCGTGCGCGCCTGGCCGGAGGAGCTGCGCTGGCTGGAATGGGGGCAGCGGCTGCTGCACCGGCGGCGCAACGTCGCCGCGGCGCCCGGCGTCGAGCCGGCAAGCGCGGCGCGCTTGTTCGAGCGCCTGCGCGCCGGCGGCGGCACGGCTGCGGGGTTCGAGCGCTGGGGGCTGGAAGTCGGCGCGCGTGCCGATCTCGTCGAACTCGACCCCGCTGAACCAGCGTTGGCCGGCCTGCCGCCAAGTCACCGCCTCGACGGGCTGGTGTTCGGGGCGCCAGCGGCGCCGTTCAAGCGCACGCTGGTGGCCGGGCGCTGGGCGGCGGCGGATCGTGGGGCGATCCGGGCGCGGTTCGAGGCGGTGATGCGGGACGTCTGGGACGGGGTTTGAAGGTTCAGCGGCTCAGATCGACCGCATAGAACCATTCGGACGAACCGTCCTTGTTGATACCCGAGATCTGTCCGACACGCTCCCAGCCCAGGCATTCGAAGATCCGTTGCGTGCCGACGCACCAATCCTCCGTTGAAGACAGCAGCTTGCGACCAGCGGCTCTCGACTGGACGAGTCGGACCAGCCGGGTCGCGATGCCCTGCCGTCGGAAGTCCACACTGACGCAGAGAAAGGTCAGCAGTGGCTGGCCGAGCAGGCCCCGCGGCTCGTAGCTGGCATAACCGACGACCCGGTCGCCTGCCAGCGCGACGAAACACGTTCCGGCCTCGATCTCACGCAGCCGGTCACCGTTGAACTCGTCGAAACGGGCGATCGCTTCGACGTCCGACGGGTGCGCGGGACGGGTCTCAATGGTCATCATTGGTTTCGAGTCGCTTGCCGATGAGCTGCAGGCCGGTACCTTCCAGTGTGCCCGCGCCCCGTTCGGACAAACGACGAGGGCACCCCGTTGCCCTCGAGGCAGTGGTGCCGCGACGATAGACGGCCATGAAACTCGACACCGACCGCATCGACGACGCCGTTCTCGCGCTGCTGTTGCTGGGGCTGCATGAAGGCGAGCGCGCGTGGAAGTCCTTCGACTGGGACGCCCTGGACCGGCTGCACGCCAAGGGCCTGATCTCCGACCCGGCCGGAAAGGCCAGGTCGGTGGTGTTCACGGCGCAGGGCAAGGCGAAAGCCCAGGCATTGCTTCAATCGCTGTTTGGCGCACCGGATTGAAGAGCGAAGAGCAGCACCCGGGCAGTACTGCCGGCCTCCGGGTTCCCGGCGGCCTGCTCCAAGACCTGGTTTCAAGCCGCGCCGTTCAAGGCCTTGATCAGTTGCAGCACGGGAAGCCCGGGCCGCCACAAGTCGGGAAACACCTCCAGTTCCTCATAGCCCAGGGCCTTGTAGAAGGAACGTGTCTCGGCGTACTCGGCGCTCGGGTGTCCGGCCGCCACCGTCTTGACCTGCAGGTGGCGCGCACCCTGCCCGAGCAGCCAGCGCTCGGCATGCCGGTGCAGCTGCCGCCCGACGCCTCTCGCACGTGCGTCGGCTTGCACCGCCATGCAATGCACCTCCCATGACGCCGGGAAATGCTCTCTCAGTGTCATGAATGCGATGGCGCAGCCGCGCTCGGCAGCCCAGAAGGTGGGAAGTCGCTGCGTGTCCTGGGCGTACTGGAGTAGAGCCGAGTCGACGCCGAACCAGCGCGGCAGGCTTCGCAGGATCCTCTGCGCGTCGGCCGCGGCACCACCCAGCGGGCCGGCCAGCTCCAACGAGATCGGGTCTCTCATACGCGACAAGCTCGAGTCCCAGGCGCCATGGAGCGCAACGAACCGCCTCCAGTCGACGCACCAGCGTGCCTTCGGGGGCGCCTACGCCCTGCGGTCGAACCGCCCGTCATAACTCCAGCTCCTGAGCTTCAAGGCCGTGATGCCCGCCGCGTCCGGATGGCGCGGGTTGATCAGGCAGTTGTTCTCCTCGGGCACGATGACCGACGGCAGTTCGAGCACCGCCGACGCCATCGACGCCAGCCAGCGCAGGCCGAGCTCGACCGACACCAGCCCTTCGGGGATGGCGCTCCAGCCGACCGGCAGCGAGGCCGCCTGCAGCGTCTGGCGGCGGGCCCAGACCTCGTCGGGGATGGCGACCCGCACCAGGAAGCGGTTCAGCGGCAGGCCGGCGACCCGAAGATGCACGACGGTCTCCAGGCAGGCCAGTGCGATCGAGCCGGCGCAGTAGACGACCGGGCTGCCGGCTCGGTTCCAGCGCCCGCCGGTCTTCTCGGCGCCGCGCCCCGACAGGTCCTCGGCGAGGAAGTCGCGGGTGTCGCTGGCGATGCGCCAGACGAACACTCAGGCGTAGGCGCCGCTTTGAGCGCGCGCCAGCAGGTTGGCCACCAGCATCTGGCCCTCGGCGGTGTCCATCAGCTCGGCCGGGCAGCGGCCGCCGAGCGCCGGCACGGGCTCGCCGAGCCAGCGCCCCACCCAGGCACCGGCGTCGAAGCCGGCGGGCGTGCCCGACTCGTCCAGCATGGCCTGCACCTGGCCGATCAGCCGCGCGATGCCGAGCACGCGTGAACTCTGCTCGGCCGACAACGGCTCGTCCTTGGCCAGGCGCCGCTCCATCGTCGCGCGCGGCAAGCCCAACGTCGCATAGAGCCGGTCGCGGCTCATGCCCAGGCTGCTGGCCAGCGGCGGCACCCACCCGGCGCGCACGCCGGTCTTGACCAGCGTGACCGTCTGCAGCGGCGACAGGGCATCCAGTCGCTGCAGCAAGCCGGGCTCCTGGCTCGGATCGGCCTGAAGCAGGCGACTCAGCAACTCGTCACCCGTCGACGACGCCGAGCGCACCGGGGCGCGCCGGCTCTTGGCGGATGCGGCGGCCTCGCTGCGAACCCTGTTCTCCATCATGCTCATCGGCACACCTCATCTCCTTTGAGACAACAGATTATCCCAAACGGGATCGACTCGTACCGGGATCCGTCGGGGTCATCCCGAGTTCGCCGCGCAGACAGGGATCAAGGATCACCGGGGTGGCCTGCCGGACGCCTCGTGCGGACATACATCGCCGAGGCCACCAGAGGCCCGACGACCATCGGCGGCCATGGAAGACCGGTGAAGCCTCGCAGGTAAGCCCACAGCAGAGGATTGCCGATGTCCGGACAGAGAGACGGACGCAGGCAGAGGCTTGCAAGCGCCGCCGAGGCCAGCAGAGGCGCCGCCAGGGTGGCAGCTGCGGCCACGATGACCAGACCGACGAAAGCCGCCCGGCGCCGCACCGCGTGGCCCATGCTGCCGACCCGACATGCGGCCAGGCCGACGACGGTCAGCACCAGGAGGTTGCCGAGTCCCAATCCGGCGGCGAGAGCCGTCTCCAGCCCAGGCAGCGTCTTGTAGGGGCCGGCACCTTCCAGTGCAGCCCGAAGTTCCAGGAGCACGAGTCCCGCCGAACCGCCCCCCGCAAGCACGACGGCACGTGGGGTGGCCGGGTTCATGGTCGAACGCCCCGGCGTAGCGGCCGCGGACGCCCGGACACGCGCGGCGCCGGGGACCGGCCGGCGCAGCACGGCCGGTCGGCCGAGGTTCTTTCCGGCAAGGGATCAGGCCTCACGGTCTGCAGCCGGGGTGGCGCGTTGCCGGAAGACAGCGAAGCTCATGCGCCAGTACCCGATTGCGAAGACCACGGCGAATACCGAGTAGACCGTGTAGGTCACGAGCAGCGCCACGGGGCCGAAGGTCGCTTCGAGATCGCCACCCATGGACTGCACCAGCGCCCACCAGGCGGACACAAGCGCGATGCCGAGGAAGGCGGACCAGCGCCCGGGAGCCTTGGTCTTCAGCGCTACCGCCAGAGCGACCCCCAGCACGCAAGCCATCGCCAACGCCCCGACAACGAAGCTGATCGCACTGATGGTCGCGAGATGGTCCACCTCAGCGGGCGTGAGGGAACGCATGACGAAGACTTCGGACTGCGGTGAGGCACTGCTCATGGGCGTTGTCGATCCAGCTGAGGCGGTCCGCCGGCACTATGACAGCCAGGCACGTAGCGCTTCGAAGCCGAGAACAAGCGTTGCAACGGACCAGGCCAGCAAGAGCAGCGCCACGATGTCGATGAAGAGGCGGATCTGGAAAGCCCAGTCCTCCGTGACGGCCTCGCCCGGGCCGATGAACTCGGCCGGAACGCCCCGAAGTCGCTGGAGAACGTAGCGGAGCATCAGCAGGCCGAGGATCCCGACGACGGCGTAGCCCCATTCGAAAGGCTCATGGATCGAGAGCGCAGCGGGGGCCGCGATGACCCAGCCTGCCATGACGACGCGCGCCGTGCGTCGGGCAAGGCCGACAGGCCTGAGAAGAGACCAGGGGTTCTCATCCAGCAGCGGCTTGCGCTTCCATCGCTCTCCAGGGTCGTGCATCACCTCCGCAACCTCCTCCCCGATGGCCGACGACCGTCGGCCCCATGGCGCACTGCGGCGGCCGGAGCGCGACGCCGAAGGAATATTCCTGACCTACGCATCAAGTGCAAGGCCGCAATGGCAGACCGAACGAGACGCCAGTCTTGCGCCCGTGGCCAGGCGAAGGCCCGGTAGCGGGCAAAGCCCGCAGCGGAGACGGGCGTGCTAACACGTCCTCCACCCGCACCCGCCCGGGATGACCCGTAGCGCACCACCCAGCCTCGGACATGACACTTGTCAAGCCGTCTGCCGCCACAACAAGGACTCCGATGCTGCTTTGCCCCCCGATGCGCCGCGTGCGCCGCCCGGCATGAAGACCGGCCTGCACACCCAGCTGCGCCGGCGCGCGGCCGAGGGGCGGCCGATCCGCGTCGGCCTGATCGGCGCCGGCAAGTTCGGCTCGATGTACCTGGCGCAGGTGCCCAACACGCCCGGCGTGCACCTGGCCGGCATCGCCGACCTGGCGCCGGACGGCGCGCGCCGCAACCTCGAGCGTGTCGGCTGGGACCCGGCACGCGCCACCGCGCCCAGCCTGGACGCCGCGCTGGCCGACGGCCGCACCCACGTCGGCGAGGACTGGCAGGCGCTGGTGCGGCACCCGGCGATCGACGTCATCGTCGAATGCACCGGCCACCCGGTGGCCGCGGTCGAACACTGCCTGGCGGCGATCGCCGAGGGCAAACACGTCGTCAACGTGACCGTCGAGGCCGACGCCTTCTGCGGCCCGCTGCTGGCGCGGCGCGCGGCCGAGGCCGGTGTCGTCTACTCACTGGCCTTCGGCGACCAGCCGGCGCTGATCTGCGACCTCGTCGACTGGGCGCGCACCTGCGGCTTCCCGGTCGTCGCCGCCGGGCGCGGCCACAAGTGGCTGCCGCACTTCGCGCAGTCGACGCCGGAGACGGTCTGGGGCTTCTACGGCCTGACGCCCGAGCAGGCCGACCGCGGCGGGCTGAACCCGAAGATGTTCAACAGCTTCCTCGACGGCTCCAAGCCGGCGATCGAATGCACCGCGGTCGCCAACGCCACCGGGCTGGCCGTGCCCTCGGGCGGCCTGCTGTACCCGCCGGCGGCGATCGACGAGATCCCCGGCGTCACGCGGCCGTTGGCCGAAGGCGGCGTGCTCGAACGCAAGGGCATGGTCGAGGTCATCTCCTCGCTGCGCCGCGACGGCACGACCATCCCCTACGACATCCGCATGGGCGTCTGGGTCACCGTCGAAGGCGAGGCCGACTACGTGCGCCACTGCTTCGAGGAGTACGGCGCCAAGACCGACCCCAGCGGGCGTTACTTCACGCTCTACAAACGCTGGCACCTGATCGGGCTGGAGGTCGGTTATTCGGTGGCCAGCGTCGCGCTGCGCGGCGAGGCGACCGGCGCGGCCACCGCCTGGATGGCCGACGTCGTGGCCACCGCCAAACGCGACCTGCGCGCCGGCGAGACGCTCGACGGCGAAGGCGGCTACACGGTGGTCGGCCGGCTGCAGCCGGCCGAGGCCTCGCGTGCCCACGGCGGCCTGCCGCTGGGGCTGGCGCACGACCTGGTGCTCCAGCGCCCGGTCGCCGCCGGGCAGATGCTGTGCTGGGACGACGTCATCGCCCGGCCGGAACTGCCGGCGTGGCGCTTGCGGCGGGAGATGGAGGCGCTGGCGGCCTAGCCTTGACGAGTCACGGCTGCGCCGTGGCCATCACCCAGAGCCGCCCGGCGCCCAGCCATCGGCACGCACCGAATCCCTGGGCGCGCAGCAGGCTCTCGACATCGGTCTCGGACATCGCCATCGTCGTGAACGAGTGCCACCAACTGGCGCCGTCCAGCTCGTAACGCAGGCGCATCGAGACCTCGGCACCGCGGCGCTCGACCTGCTCGGCGTGATAGGCGACGCCGTTCGCGGCGCCGAGGAAGCCGGCTTGAACCGTCTGCAGCCACGTCGTGTCATGGCGCTTGACGAAGAAGCTGCCACCCGGCGCCAGGTGCCGCCAGGCCGCCGCGGCGAAGGCCTCGCGCACGGCCGACTCCGGGTGGTTGACGAGGTGGCTGGCCAGCAGCACCGCCGGCCAGCGACGGCCCAGGGCCAGCGTCTCGATGCTCGAACAGACGGCCTCGACGCCGGCGGGCAGGTGGGCCAGCATCTCGGCCGATTCGTCGACGCCGGTGACCCGCAGCCCCAGCGCCACCATCCGCGCGCACAGACGGCCGGTGCCGCAGCCGAGTTCGAGCACCGCAGGATGCTCGATCAACACCGGCTCGATGGCCTCGAGTTCACCCATGTAGGGCAAGCGGCGATAGAGCTCCACCGAGCAGCCGTCGGGCGTCTGCGGGCCTTCTCCGGCGCCAGAGACACCGTGGCTCATGCCGGCCGGACGGAAGCTCGGCGGGCCATCGCGATCGGGCCTGATGTACGAACGATCATCGGTCGGTCCCCCTGCGAACATGCTCGTGCGCCAGCGTAGCGGCATCCGGGGCGGCTCGCGCGCGGCGGCAGCCCGATCGCCCCACCGCCCAGCCGCCCTCCCCCTCGTGCCCACAATGGCTGCGGTCCACGCCACCGGAGGAACCGCATGCCCCGCAACGCCGCCGCCCACCCGTTCGCCGAGACCGTCCGCCGCTTCGAGACCGCCTCCGGCGAAGAGGGCCGATTGTTCTCGCTGCCGGCGCTGGCCGAGCGCTTCCCGGGCGTCGCGCGCCTGCCGGTGTCGCTGCGCATCGTGCTGGAGAGCGTGCTGCGCCACTGCGACGGCCGCAAGGTGACGGCGGAGCACGTCGAGCAGCTCGCCGGCTGGGCGCCGAAGGCGCCGCGCAGCGAGGAGATCCCGTTCGTCGTCGCGCGCGTCGTGCTGCAGGACTTCACCGGCGTGCCGCTGCTCGCCGACCTGGCGGCGATGCGCAACGTCGCCCAGCGCCTGGGGCGCGACCCGAAGACCATCGAGCCGCTGGTGCCGGTGGACCTGGTCGTCGACCACAGCGTGATGGTCGACCACTACGGCAGCCCCCAGGCGCTGGACCTGAACATGCAGCTGGAGTTCAGGCGCAACCGCGAGCGCTACCAGTTCATGAAGTGGGGCATGGGCGCGTTCAGCACCTTCGGCGTGGTGCCGCCGGGCTTCGGCATCGTGCACCAGGTGAACCTGGAGTACCTGGCGCGCGGCGTGCACCGCGGCGCCGACGGCGTCGTCTACCCCGACACGCTGGTCGGCACCGACAGCCACACGACGATGATCAACGGCGTCGGCGTCGTCGGCTGGGGCGTCGGCGGCATCGAGGCCGAGGCGGCGATGCTCGACCAGCCGGTCTACCTGCTGACGCCCGACGTCGTCGGCTTCGAGCTGTCCGGCCGGCTGCGCGAAGGCGTCACCGCCACCGACCTGGTGCTGACGATCACCGAGATCCTGCGGCGCGAGAAGGTGGTCGGCAAGTTCGTCGAGTTCTGCGGCGAGGGCACGCGCTCGCTGTCGGTGCCCGACCGCGCGACGATCGCCAACATGGCGCCCGAGTACGGCGCGACGATGGGCTTCTTCCCGGTCGACGAGAAGACCGTCGAGTACTTCGCCGGCACCGGGCGCACGACGGCCGAGATCGAGGCCTTCGAGGCCTATTTCCGCGCCCAGGGCCTGTTCGGCGTGCCGGCGGCCGGCGCGATCGAATACAGCGCGCTGATCCGGCTGGACCTGTCCACCGTCGCGCCCAGCCTGGCCGGGCCGAAGCGGCCGCAGGACCGCATCGAGATCGGCGACGTCAAGCGCCGCTTCGCCGAGCTGTTCTCGGCGCCGGTGGCGGCCAACGGCTTCGGCCAGCCAGCCTCGCGCCTGGGCCGTCCCGTGAAGGCGGGCGACGGGCTGCAACTGCGCAACGGCGACGTGCTCATCGCCGCGATCACGAGTTGCACCAACACCAGCAACCCGGGCGTGATGCTGGCCGCCGGGCTGCTGGCCAAGAAGGCGGTCGAGGCCGGGCTGACGGTCAAGCCGCACGTCAAGACCTCGCTCGCGCCGGGCTCGCGCATCGTCACCGAGTACCTGACGAAGACCGGGCTGCTGCCCTACCTGGAGCGGCTGGGTTTCGCCGTTGCCGCCTACGGCTGCACGACCTGCATCGGCAACGCCGGCGACCTGGCGCCGGAACTCAACGACGCGATCACGGCGAACGATCTGGTCTGCGCCGCGGTGCTCTCGGGCAACCGCAACTTCGAGGCGCGCATCCACCCCAACCTGAAGGCCAACTTCCTCGCCAGCCCGCCGCTGGTCGTCGCCTACGCGATCGCCGGGACGGTGCAGCGCGACCTGATGACCGAGCCGGTGGGCACCGGCCACGACGGGCGCGAGATCTGGCTGGGCGACCTCTGGCCCACGAGCGACGAGGTCGCGGCGCTGATGCGCAGCGCGATGGACGGCGCGGCCTATCGCCGCAACTACGCCCGCGTGCAGGCCGAGCCGGGCGCGCTGTGGCAGCAGATCGCCGGCGCCGGCGGCGAGGTCTACAGCTGGCCCAAGAGCACCTACATCGCCGAGCCGCCGTTCTTCCGCGACTTCCAGCTCGCGCCGCCGCCGGTGCAGCCGGGCGTGCGCGGCGCGCGCATCATCGGCCTGTTCGGCGACTCGATCACCACCGACCACATCTCGCCGGCCGGCAGCTTCCGCGAGACGACGCCCGCCGGCCGCTACCTGCTCGAACAAGGCGTGCTGCCGGCGGACTTCAACAGCTACGGCGCGCGCCGCGGCCACCACGAGGTGATGATGCGCGGCACCTTCGCCAACGTTCGCATCAAGAACCTGATGATCCCGCCGCGCGAGGACGGCTCACGCGTCGAAGGCGGCTACACGCTGTACCGCGACGGCACCGGCACGCCGGAGCTGCTGCCGATCTACGACGCCGCGATGCGCTACGTCGCCACCGGCGTGCCGACGGTCGTGTTCGCCGGCGAGGAGTACGGCACCGGCTCCAGCCGCGACTGGGCGGCCAAGGGCACGATGCTGCTGGGCATCCAGGCCGTCGTCGCGCGCAGCTTCGAACGCATCCACCGCAGCAACCTGATCGGCATGGGCGTGCTGCCGCTGCAGTTCAAGCCCGGCGAGTCCTGGCAGAGCCTGGGACTCGCCGGCGACGAGACCGTCGACGTGCGGCTGGCGCTGCCGGTGCGGCCGCTGTCCGACGCGACGCTGGTCCTCACCGCCGCCGACGGCACGCGGCGCGAGGTGGCGGTCACGCTGCGCATCGACACCCCGATCGAGGTCGAGTACTGGCGCCACGGCGGCATCCTGCCGTACGTGCTGCGCCAGCTGCTGGGCGGCTGAGCGCCGCCGCGGGCCTCAACAGGCCGCCCGGCGCCGGCGGGCCGCCAGCAGGGCCAGGCCGCCGAGCATCATCGCCGCGGTGGCCGGTTCGGGGATCGCAGCCGGCGCGAAGCTGTAGGAGTAGCCGATCGACACGGTCTGGCCGGCGGCCACGGTACCCAAGTCGTAGGCGAGGCTGATCGAGTCGTCGCCGTAGCGCCCGTAGCCCGCCGCCTGACCGTTCGCCAGAGCCTTCGCCGGATCGACGGCGAAGCAGCAGTCGCCGGCGTTGACGTAGGCGACGGCGCTCGCGCCGGCCGCGGTGTCGTTGGCCAGCGTGACGGTGAGGCCGGATTGCTCGCCGTAGGCGCTGACCGCCGCGCCCGCCCCCTGGCCGAGGATGCGGTTGAACGTGAACGGCGTCCCGATCCCGTAGTCCTGGTCCGGATCGAAGCCGACGCCCCAGCGCACGCCGTCGAGGTCGGAGTCGCCGGTGTTGGTCAGGTTCAGGTGCACCGTCAGCTTGTTGCCCGAGGCGAGATGCACCGTCTGGCTGAAGGACCAGTCGCCGAAGGCACCGACCGTCGTCGCGTCGCCGGGCCCGGCGGCCCAGGTGCTGGCACCGAAGGGGTTGGCTCCGTACTGGGCGACGAGCTGGGTCGTCCCGGCGCTGAACCAGTACCAGCTGCTGGGCGTCCCGACGTTGACGAACTCGCGTCCGCCGTAGGCCAGCGCGGGGTAGGCGCTGTAGTCGAAGTTGCCGCTGTCGGCGATGGTCGCCCCCAGGGTCCCCTTCTGCAGCTCGACCGACGCTGCGGCCGCGCTCCCGGCGACGGCGCAGGCGGCCGCCAACACGACGCAATGACGAGTGAACATCTGAACTCTCCCCGGATGGCGCCGCGAAGTCCGCGGCTGGGCCACTGTGGGGAGGCCGGCGCCGGGGCACCGCCCCTGGGACCGGGGGACGGCGGGGCGGCGGCTTACAGCGCTCACCCCGCTCAGGCGCTCTGCAACAGCGCCATACCGCTGTTGCAGCTTGGAAGCGTCCGGGGCGCTCAGCCCTGGCCGTTCTCGATGCGGTAGCCGCCGCGTTTGTCGACGATGGCCACCAGCCGCACGATGCAGCCGTCGCCGTCCTTCCAGCGCCAGGGGAAGGCGGCGAAGGTCACGCGTTTGCCGGTGACCTTGTCGATCTCGCCGCCGACGTTCTCGATGCCGCAGATGCCGGCCTGCAGGATCGCCTGGTGGCAGGGCTCCCACTCGGGGAAGTCCTCGATGACCTTGCGGCCGGTCTCGCGCTCGTACTCCATGTTGACCTGCGGCAGCAGGCCGTTGGGCCAGCCCGGGCCGTGCGGGCCGATGGCGGTGCCCAGCGGGTGGTCCAGCGCCTGGGTGTCGGTGCCGATCATCTTCACCTTCTTCTTCGCGAACCACTCGCCGGCTTCCTTGTAGAAGCCCGGCGAGTAGGCGTAGTACTGGCGGTTGTCGCCGTAGTGTTTGTGCCAGCCGGTGTTGACGATGACGATGTCGCCCTCGCGGATCTGCGGCGACGCACGCTCCAGGTCCTCGGCGGTGATGACTTCCCAGCGGCCCTTGGGAATCGAGACGACGACGCCGGTGCCGAAGAAGTACGGCAGCGGCACCTCGTCCATGAACGGCGTGCCCTCGACGACGTGCGCCGGGGCGTCGATGTGCGTGCCCGAGTGCATCACCGTCGTGATGCGCTGCGTCAGCACGCCGCTGCGCGCCATCGTGTGCAGGCGCTCGATCTTGACGTCCTCGAAGTAGGGCCAGCAGGGCTGCCCCAGGCCCCACGGATGGCTGAGGTCGTAGAACTCCAGCCCCATGTCGTTGTCGAGGTTCTCTTGGTAGGTGATGCCGCGGACCGTGATCGTCATGCCGTGCTCCGGATGAATGAAGTTTGATGTACCGCTATGCGGTACATGTGTACCGTTTTGCGATGCATCAGTACTATCCGGATCAAGATCGTTTAAAGGAATAGGGTTAACCCTGATGACTCGACATCCCCTGGCCGACCGCCAGCCCGATGGCACACTCGCGCCCGCGAAGAACGGGGGGCGGGACGTGGCGAAGACGGAGGCAGAAGAATCCGGCGGCGGTGCCGAGCGCGCGGGTGGCGTGCAAGTCATCGCGCGTGCCGCCGCGGTGCTGCGTGCGCTGCGCGACCACCCGGGCGGCCTGTCGCTGGGCGAACTCGCGCGGCTGCTGGGGCTGCCGCGCTCGACGGTGCAGCGCATCGTCGAGGCGCTGGACCGCGAACAGCTGGTCATCGCCGCCAGCCCGACGCGCGGCGTGCGCCTGGGCCCGGCGCTGCTGGCGCTGGCGGCCGCCGCGCGTTTCGACGTCGCCGAGTTCGCGCGCCCGGTGCTGCAGGCGCTGGCACGCGAGTGCGGCGAGACGGTGGACCTGTCGCTGCTGGACGGAGAACGTCTGGTCTTCGTCGATCAGGTGGCCGGCGCGCAGCGCCTGCGCGCCGAGTCCGGCGTCGGCGTGGCCTTCCCGCTGCATGCCAGCGCGCCGGGCAAGGCGATGCTGGCGGCACTGTCGCCGACGGAACTGGCGCTGCTGCGCCCGCGCCTGCGCCTGACGGCGCTGACGCCGGCCACGCTCACGGACTGGCCGACGCTCGAAGCCGAGCTGCAGGCCGTCCGGGCCTGTGGCTGGGCCGTCGACCAGGAAGAGAACGCCGCCGGCATCTGCGCACTGGCGGCGGCGCTGCGCCTGCCCGGGGGCGAGATCGCGGCGATCTCGATCCCGGTGCCGGCGATGCGCTTCGGTGGCGTGCGCGACGAACTCGCACGCCGCCTCGTCGAACGCTGCGCGGCGCTGCGCAGCACGCTGGGCGGCCGCTGAGACGCCACGGCCCGCAGGCCGCGGCGTCCCGGGTTCAGCGGCCGGCGTCCACGCGCACGACGGTCGACGCCGAGGCGCCGGCTTCGGTCTGCGCGGTGACCACCACTTCCAGCATCGCCGCCGCGCCGGAGGGCGGCACGCCGCTGAGCACGCCGGTGCTCGTGTCCAGCGCCATCCACGGCGGCAGCGGCGAGCCGTCGGCCATCCGTGCGCTGTAGCTCAGGCGGGCCTCGGCCGGTTTCTCGAAACTGGCGCTGGCGTCGAAGCGGAACCCACTCGCCGAATCCGCGCTGACCTGGCTCTGCGGCTCGACGACGGCCAACGCCGCGGCGCCGCCCCCGGCCGGCGCCGCGGCGCCCGGAGTCCCGGCGGAACCGGCCTCCGTACCGGAACCGGAACCGGAACCGGAACCGGAACCGGAACCGGAACCGGAACCGGAACCCGAACCCGAACCCGAACCCGAACCCGAGCCCGAGCCCGAGCCCGAGCCGGAGCCAGTCGAACCCGAGCCGGCGACATCGGCGCTCGAACCGATCGAACCGATCGAACCGCTCGAACCGCTCGATCCGCTCGATCCGCTCGATCCGCTCGATCCGCTCGATCCGCTCGATCCGCTCGATCCGCTCGAAGCGCTCGAGCCGTTGGAACCGATCGGGTCCACGGCGGCGCCAGCCGCGCCGCCGGACACCAGACCGGCCTCGCCCCCGCCCGACACCCCGCCACCGACGACGACCATCGAACCGGGTTGGCCGATCGTCGGCGCCGGCGCGCCGCCTGAGGGCGGCACGGTCGTGACCGGGGTGGTCGCGGTGCCGGTGCCGGAGTCCGGCGTCACCTGGTCGACCAGCTTCTCGGAGTTGACGTTCGACGACGGCTTCACGGTCAGCGTGCCGTCGACGTACTGCAGCGTGTAGTTGTCCGCGCTGCCGCCGGAGGCGACGATGGCGTACTGTCCAGGCGACAGCCCGGCGCCGCCGGGCGCGGCGAGTTGCACGCCGCCCACGACCGAGGCGGTGTCGGCGTAATGCAGCTGGCTCGAGTCGACGCTGTAGGTCAGCGCCGGGTCGCGTTCGCCGGCGATCCTGGACTTGTCGTCGGCGCTCACCGTCAGCTGCGCCTTGGCCACCGTCAGCGTGCCCTCGTGCAGCACGATCTCGTAGTTGGACGCCGCGCCGCCGCTGGCCGTGATGGCATGCGTGCCCGCCGTCGCCGCCGCGCCGGTGGCCGTGGCCAGCGAGACGCCGCTGACCACCGCCGCCGTGTCGGC
>NZ_SLXD01000008.1:0-57190 GCF_004340905.1 Rubrivivax gelatinosus | reverse complement strand
CCGTGTAGCCCAGCGTCGGGTCGGCCGCGCCGTAGACCTTGCTCGCGCCGTTGGCGCTCACCGTCAGCTGCGCCTTGGCCACCGTCAGCGTGCCCTCGTGCAGCACCAGCTCGTAGTTGGACGCCGCGCCGCCGCTGGCCGTGATGGCATGCGTGCCGGCCGTCGCCGCCGCGCCGGTGGCCGTGGCCAGCGAGACGCCGCTGACCACCGCCGCCGTGTCGGCGTACTTCAGGTCGCTGGCGTCGACCACGTAGCCCAGCGTCGGGTCGGCCGCGCCGTAGACCTTGCTGCGGTCGGCCGCCGTCACGTCCAGCTGCGCCTTGGCCACCGTCAGCGTGCCGGCGGTGAACGTGCCGAGCTGGTAGTTGCCGTCGGCCACCGCCAGCGTGCCCTGGGTGATCGCATGCGTGCCCGCCGTGGCCGAGGCCCCGGTGACGGTGCTCAGCAGGCCGGCGAAGACGTCGGCCGCGCTGTCGCCGCCGACCAGGCCCAGGCCGCCGACGCTGAAGGAGAGCGTCGGGTCGGCACCGCCGTAGGTCTTGGAGCGGTCGAGCGCGTTGACGTCCAGCGTGCGCGCCGTGATGTCGGCCTGGGCCGTCAGTGCGGTCAGCGAGTAGTTGCCGGCGGCCGCGCCGGTCAGCGTCAGCCCGCTGGTCGTGATGCCCTTGTTCGTGCCCGCGTCGGCGTTGGCGAAGGCCGCCGCCAGCGTGCCCGTGAGCGCCACCACGTCGCTGCCGACGACGCCCGACAGCGCCGCGCTGCCGCTGAAGCTGGCCGCGGTCGTCGCGTCGTAGACCTTGTTCTGCGCCGTCAGGCCGGTGATGGTCAGCGCCTTGGGCGTGATCGTCGCCGCCTGGCTGCCCAGGTCGAGCACGTAGTTGCCCGCCTCGGCGCCGCTGAGCGTCAGGCCGCCGAAGCTGACGGTGTTGGCGCTGGCGACGCTGGCGGCGTTGTAGCTGCCGGTGGCCGTGCCGGACAGCGCGATCGTGTCGCCGCTGTAGGCCCGGCCGTCGCCGCTGCTGCCGCTGCCGGCAGCCTGGGAGGACAGGAGGCTGCCGCTGCCGCTGACGGTGGCCGACAGCGAGCCGTCGTAGACCTTGCTGGACGCCACGCTCAGGCCGCTGACCGTCAGCGTCTTGCGCGTGATGTCGGCGGTCACCGAGTCGGTGCTGATCGTGTAGTTCGCGGCGTCGGCGCCGCTGAGCGTCAGGCCCGACAGCGTGACCGACTTGCCCGTGCCGGCGTGGCGGTCGGCAAAAGCGCCGGTGGCGGTGCCGGACACGGAGACGACGTCGGCGCTCAGGTACTTGCCGTCGCCGCTGGCGCTGCCGCCGCCGATGATCGCCGCCGTGCCGCTGACCGTCGTGCTCGTCGTGCCGTCGTAGACCTTGCCGTTGGCGCTGAGCCCGCTGACGTTGATCGCCTTGGGCGTGACGGTCAGCGTGCTCGACCCCGTCGTCACGTTGATCGTGTAGCCCAGGTCGCTGGCGAAGCTGCCCTGGCCGTCGAGCGCCAGCGTGTAGCTGCCCACCGGGATGTAGCCGGCACCGCTGGCGGTGTAGCTCGACAGGCTGGTGTCCAGCGCGCCGGTCGTCGCGCTGGCGACCGTGTCGCCGTCGATGAAGCCGGTGATGGACACCGTCGGCGTCGACGCGCCGCTGCCGTAGACCACGCTGCTGCCGCTGCCGGCGGTGACCGTCAGCGTCGGCGCGACGCTGTAGAGGAACCAGTCGCCGCTGGCCGCGTAGGCCGGCGTGCTGCCGGCGCTGTAGCTCTGGGCGTAGTGCTTGTCGTAGCCCGTCATGCCCTCGGTCGTGCCGCTGGGGCTGGTCGAGTAGACGAGGTAGCGGCCGCTGCCGGCATCGATGCCGGTGTCGACGGTCGTGCTGTTGACGAAGTGGCGGCCGGCGGCGAGCACCAGGTTGCCGCTGCCGTTGGAGACGGTGCCGGCGAGCGTGATGTCGCTGCTGGCGCCGCTGGCGTGCAGCGTCAGGCCGCTGTCCGTGGACAGCCCCTGGTTGCCGACGGTGACGGCGGCGACCGTGCGAAGGTTCAGGCCGCCGGCATGGCCGGTGAGCGTGCCCAGCGTGTTGCTGCCGGCGGTCATCGTCACCGTGCCGTCGCCCTGCAGGTGCAGGCGGGTGGCGTCGACGGTCGCGTCGGCGCCCTGGGTGATGCTGCCGCCGTGGGTCGTCAGCACCAGGGTGCCGGTGGCAGCATTGACGTGGGAGCTGGCGGCCAGCGAGAGGGTGCCGTCCGTCGCGGAGAGCTCGAAGTTCCAGTCGGTGGACACCGCCGTCGTCAGCGTGCCGGTGACGCTGACGCCGCCGCTGCCTCCGACGATGCCGACGCTGGTGTCCAGCGTCGCGCCGCCGCGCAGCATCGAGGCCTGGCTGAAGTCCAGCGAGCTGACGATGGTCGAACCGGACTGGTCGCCACTGCCGAACTGGAGGTTGCCGAAGCTGTCGCTGTGCTGGATCAGCGCGCCGATCTCGGCGGCCGTGAGCGCGAAGCCGCCGCCGCTGGAGGCCCCCAGGCGCATGCCGCCGCTGTCGTCGGCCGAGGCGATCGTGAAGCTGCCCCAGCCGCTGAACTGCGTGTCCCACGCGAGCACGACGCCGCCGGACGCGGCGCTGTTGCCGCGCGCGAACAGCGACACCGAGTCGGTGTCGGCCGAGCCGATCGTCGCCGCGTCCTGGAAGCGCAGCCCCATGCCGCGGCTGCTGGCATCGACGCCGGCGTTGGACAGCAGGACCTGCGCGCCGTCGATCGAGGCCAGCAAGAGGTTGCCGGCATCGCCGTAGGTCTTGTCGCTGCCGTCGAGCAGGCGCATCGAGACGTTGCCGCTGCCCGCGTCGATCAAGCTGCCGGTGGCCTGGATGATCTGCGCCGTGCAGGCGCTGCAGTCGGCGTCGACCACGCCGTTGGCCAGGCTCTGGTTGGCGATGACGTTGAAGTCGCCGTTGTCGGTGAGGATGACGGCGCGCAGGTACACCGAGCGTCCGGCCTCGAGCGTCAGGTCGCCGCCGTGGCCGCCGGCGCTGACGACGATGTCGCGCAGCACGGTGATGTCGTTGCTCGCCTGCAGCGTGACCGCGGTGCCGGCATTGAGCATCGCCGTGATCGCCTGCGGGGTGATCACCGCGTCCTGGCCGGTGTGGGTGTTGAAGGCGAGCAGCCCGCTGCTGCCGCCGATGCCGGTGAAGCCGCTGCCGTTGCCGGCGTACAGGCTGCCGTCCCAGTTGGCGTTGCCGCCGACGCCGTTGATCTGGTCGCTGCTGACCGGCGCGCTGTTGTTGTCGGCCAGCAGCGTCAGCGCCAGCGCCTGGCTGGCGTTGGCCCCGGTGGTCGCGTTGGGATTCACCCAGACCAGCGGCCGCCACGCGACCTGCTCGGCCGAGGTGACGAGGCTGGGCAGCAGCGTCGCCCGCAGGTCGCTGGTGTAGGAAGAGCCGTCGAAGCCGCTGGTCGACAGGTTGTCGCTGGCCGCGGCCAGGCCGATGACGCTGTTGCGCCAGCTCACCGGGCCCGAGGCGCCGTGCGCACCCGAGATCAGCGTGATCGCGCCGGCTCCGGCTTCGCCGCAGTCGGTGAGGTTGCTGAGCGCCAGCACGTCGCCGGTGGCCACCTGCACGCCCGAGACCTCGCGCGTCAGCACGATGAACTGCGTGCCAACGCCGTCGGCGGCGCTGTTGCCGACCAGGCTGTTGCGCTCGGAGACAGTGGCCGCCTTGCCGCTCTCGCCGTAGGCGCGGCCGGTGCTGCCGTCGACCCAGGTCACCGCCCCGGCGGCGGCGCCGCCGCTGAAGGTGTTGGTCCAGTCGGTGCTGCGCACCAGGTAGTTCTTCTGGCCGCCGGACTCGACGACGACGATGCCACGGTCGATCTGGGCGCCGAAGGTGTAGGCGTCGTAGCCCGACAGCGTGCGGCCGATGTGGTCGCCGGCGCTGCCGCCGACCAGGCTATTGGAGGTGCCGACCGTGCCGACCCTGCCGCCGGCGGCGACGTGCGTCACCGCGCCGACGCCGGTCGTGCTGCCGTTGGACCACCAGGGGCTGGCGACGACGTAGGCGCCGCCGTCCAGCGCGGTGACGCCGGAGGTGACGTAATGCAGGCCGGAGTACGGGTCGACCCAGGCGTTGTAGCCCACGGCGTCGCCGTGCTGGCCGCCGACCAGGCTGTTGGTGGCGCTGATCGTGCCGCCGGCCGCGCCGGTCTTGAGCTGGCCGTTGCTGCCGTTGATCCAGGTCGCCGCGCCCAGCGACTCGGGGCGGTCGACCTGGGTCCAGGCGCTGCTCTGGCTCCACAGCGGCGAACCGATGACGGCGTTGCCGTCGGCCAGCACCGTGACGCCGCCGTCACCGACGCGGTCGCCGGCAAGGTCGGAGGTCCGGTCGACCCAGTCGCCGTTCAGGTCGCCGTTGGGGAGCAGACGGTAGGCGCTGTTGGTGGTCGTGAAGCCCAGGCTGCCCGAGCCGGTGCTGCCGACCAGGCTGTTGCTCGCCGACACCGTGCCGGTGACGCCGGCCGTGCCGCTGCCCCAGGTGGCGGCGCCGCGTTCGGCGTACCACTGCGGGTTGAGCAGGATGAAGTTGCCGTTGCTCAGCTCGGCCACGCCGTCGACCGGCAGGCGGTAGCCGAGCACGTCGCCGGCATGGCTGCCGACCAGGCTGTTGGAGGCCGACAGCGTGCCGCCGCTGCCGCCACCGGCCAGCGCGCCGGTGCTGCCGTTGATCCAGCTGACCGCGCCGGCCTGCGCCGCGCCGGTGTTGTTCCAGCCCGGGCTGGCGACGAGCACGTTGCCGTTGGCGAGCTCCTTGACGATCGGCACGCCGTTGTAGCGGAAGTTGGTCGTCAGGTAGTCCCACTCGCTGACCAGCGAGAGGTTCTGCGGGCCGTAGTTGACGTAGTAGTTGCGGCCCAGCGTCACGCTGCCGCCGCCGCTGTACCAGCTCTCGGTCGCCACCGTGCTGGCGACACCGAAGTTGTACGGCCCCACGAGACGCTGCGAGGTCGTCGTGTAGGTGTTGCCGCCGCTGGTCGTCTCGCTGACGACCGGCACCACCCAGCTGGCGTTGGGCATCGTGCCCAGGCGGTCGCCGACGGCGGTGATGCTGCTCTGGTTCACGTCGGCGTAGGTGTCGGGCGTGCTGCCGACCAGGCTGTTGGACGAGGACACCGTGCCGGTGCGCTGGCCGCTGCCGACCCAGGTGACGGCGCCGCGGCCGCCGTTCCACAGCGGGCTGATCGCGAGGTAGTTGCCGTTGGCCAGCGTGAAGCCGAGCAGGCCGACGTGGTCGCCGGTGGTCGTCAGCCGGTAGGTGGTGTCGGTGAAGCTCATGCCGGCACGCGTCTGCGTCGCCGTGCTGGTGCTGACGACGTCGCTGATGCTGCCGACCAGGCTGTTCGACGCGCTCACCGCACCGGCCGTGCCGCTGGCACCCGCGCCCCAGCTGACCGCGCCCTTGCCGCTGTCCCAGCCGGGGCTGCGCACGATGTAGTCGCCGTTGGCGAGCAGGTCGACGCTGGCGCTGAGCTGCGCATCCCAGGCACCCTGCACCTGCTGCAGGTTGCTGCCGTTGCCGACCGAGGTGGTGGAGCGTGCGTCGGTCAGGTGGATGCTGCCGACGTAGTCGCCGTCGTGGCTGCCGACCAGGCTGTTGGCCGCCGCCACGGCGGCGCCGGTGCCGGCTTCGCCGCGGGCCTGGCCGTCGCTGCCGTCGATCCAGGTCACCGCGCCGTAGGCGACGGTGGAGGTGGCGGCGCTGCGGTTGCCCCAGTGCGGGCTGAGCACGATCGCGTTCGGCCGCCGGCCGTCGGCGTCCAGCGTGCCCACCGGCAGCGCGCCGCCCAGGCCGACGCGGTCGCCGACGTGGCTGCCGTACAGGCTGTTGGCGGTCGACACCGTGCCGCTGACGCCGCTGCTGCCGGAGCCCCAGGTGACGGCGCCGCCGTCGCTGGCGCCGACGTCCGAGTACGGCGAGACGACGAGGTAATGGCTGTCGGAGAGCAGGACGATGCTGTTGTAGGCGCTATCGCCCACGTTCGAGCCGACCAGGCTGTTGGCCGAGGACACCGCGCCGGCCAGGCCGCTGGTGCCCTGGCCGAAGCTCACCGAGCCGTAGCCGCCGTTCCAGGCGCGGTTGACGGCGAGGTAGTTGCCGTTGTCGAGCACCGTCACGCCGATGCCGCTGGCCTGCGTGCGCGTGCTCTGGGTCGTCGTCAGCACGTAGGTCGCGCTGTAGTCGTAGGTCGTGTAGGGCGCCGAGGCCGAGCTGTCGAGCGCGCCCAGCGCCGAGCCGGCGCTGCCCGTCAGGCTGTTGCCGCTGCCGACCGTGGCACCGGTGCTGCTGCCGCCGTAGACGTGGCCGGTTCCGCCGGCGACCCAGGTCACGGCGCCGTTGGGCGCGTTCTCCAGGTAGCGGCCGACGGCGCCGTTGCCACTGTCGCTCCAGTACGGACTGGCGACGACGTAGTCGCCGCTGCCGACGGCGAAGATGCCGCCGCTGCCGACGAAGTCGTAGGCGTGGCTGCCGACGAGGCTGTTGCCCGCGCCGACGGTGCCGGCGCCGCCGCCGGCCGGGCCATAGGTCACGGCCCCCGCATAGGCGCTGGCGCCATTGGTCCAGGCCGGGCTGCTGACGACGAAGCTGCCGTCGGACAGCGCGGTGATGCTCTGGCCGACCGCGTCGCCGGCGCCTCCCGGCGGCGCCGTGCGGCGGTTGGTCGCGCCCTGGGTGTAGGTGTAGGGCAGGCTCTGGTCGACGCCGATCACGTAGACCTTCTTGCTGCTGCTGTCGGTGTCCACCAGCGCCTGGCTGCGGATGCCGGTGCTGCCGACGAAGGCCGTGCTCGAGGACACCGCGCCCCCGGCCGCGCCGTTGGCCAGCACCCCGGTGCTGCCGTTGATCCAGGCCGCCGCGCCGCGGCCGTTGTACCAGTTGGGCGCCGCGACGACGACGTTGCCGTTGGCCAGCTCGGTGATCGTCGTCGTGCCCGCCGTGGCGACGCTGCCGTAGACGTCGTAGGTGGTGATGTTGCCGAGGCGGTCGTCGGCGGTGATCGTGATCGCGCCGAGGTTGTTGATCGTGTTGCCGGTGTAGCTGTAGCGCGTGACGCTGTCGGTGTTGGTGGTGCTGCCGACCAGGCTGTTGCCGCTGCCGATCGTCGTGCTGCCGCTGCCGGCCTTGCTCTGCCAGGTGACGGCACCGGCCGAGGCGGTGGTGGACTGCTGGATCGCGTAGGCACTCGCGCCCGGCACCGTGTTGGGGTCGGCCGTGCTGCTGCTGAAGGTGTTGACGCTGCTCACCGTGCCGTAGCGCGGGCTCAGCACGAGGTAGTTCTCGCTCGACAGCACCTGCACGCCGCCGCTGCCGGCGCGGTCGCCGGCGGCGGCGCCGCGCAGGTTGGACAGCAGCGCGCCGGTGCTGGCGTTGAACAGGTAGACCGCGCCGGTGTCACTGGTGGCGCCGGTGTCGGCCTGGGGCGCGCTGATGATGACGTTGCCGTTGGACAGCACCTTCGTGAAGGTGCCGAAGCCGTTGTCGGCGGCGGCCGTCGGGTCGTCCAGCGACAGCGAGGCGATCGAGTTGCCCGCGTTGTCGATGATGATGTTGCGCGGGTCCAGCAGCAGCCGGCCGGCGCGGCCCTTCGGTGCAGCCAGGTCGGCCGTGCCGCCGAAGACCAGGTCCTGCTTGCCCGAGACCTCGGCGCTGCCGCCGTTGCCGCCGCGGGCGCCGCCCCTGGCGCTGACCCGTCCGCCGAAGGTGGTGCGCTCGTCGGACCAGAGCACGACCTCGCCGCCATCACCGCGGCGCGTGGCGTCCGCTCGCAGCACGGTCGTGCCGTTGACGCCCAGCTCGCGCGCATTCGCGAGGTCGGCGTCGCCGCCCTGGAAACCACCGCCGACGCGCACCCGGCCACCGCCGTCGCGGCCGCTGGCGTCCAGCGTCGCGGCACGCAGCTGCACGCTGTCGGCCGTCAGGGCGACGTCGCCGCCGCGGCCGGCGCGGCCCTGGGCGCTGAACGTGGCCGAGCTGTAGACGCGCTCGTCGGCGGTCAGGCGGACTTCGCCGCCGCGGCTGCCGTCGGCCTTCAGCGCCGCCGAGGCGGTCTGCACGACGCTGCCGGCGTCGACCGTGATGCGGCCACCGCGGCCGCTGGCCACGCTGGTGTCGAGCACGCCGCCCTGGCCGAGGTAGTCGGCCTGCACGTCGATGCGGCCACCGGCGGCGGCCACGCGGCCGTCGACCTCGACCGTGGAGCCTTCGATCTGCACCCGGCCGCTGCCGGCCTCGACACGGCCCCCGGCGGACACCAGGCGCAGCGTGCCGCCGTCGTCGACCAGCGCATCGGCGCCGGCGCTGCCGGCCACGGCCTGTTCACGCAGGCGCTGCGCGGCGCCGGCGCTGAGGATCACGCGGCCGTCCTCGGCCTGCACGATCTGGCGGTTCTCCACCAGCGCGGCCACCGTCGCCGGGTCGACCCGCACGCCCAGCAGCTCGCTGCCGGCGACGTCCAGCGTCACCGCGTCGCCGGCGGCCAGCGCCACCGTGCCCAGGCGCGCGCTGACCAGGCCTTCGTTGATCACCTCGGGCGCCAGCAGCGCCACATAACCGCCGGCGGCGGCGTTGATCGTGCCCTGGTTGACGACGCTGCCGGTGGCCGTGCCGCGCGTGAACTTCAGGCGCCCGGCGGCGAAGTCGGCGTCGGCGATGTCCAGCGTGCTGGCCACCAGCCCGCCGACGTCGACCCGCGAGCCGCGGCCGAAGACGATGCCGTTCGGGTTGACGAGCAGCACCTGGCCGTTGGCGTCGAGCCGGCCGTGGATCGCCGACGGATCGGCCCCGGTGACGCGGTTGAGCAGCACCGAACGTGCGTTCGGCTGCTGGATCTGCACCCGCGCCTGGCTGCCGATGTCGAAGTTCGTCCAGTTGATCGCCGCGCGCTGGCTGGTCTGCGAGATGTCCAGGCGTGCGCCCTGGCGCTGCGCCGTCGCCTGACCGCTGACCAGCTGGCCGCCCTGCGGCAGCGCGTTGGCCGCCGGCGGGCCGGCCCAGGCCGCCGTCGAGCCGAGCACGAGCCCGGCGCCCAGCACGACGCCGGCCACGCCGCTGCTGCGTTTGCCGCGCGCTCGTGTGCCTTCGGCGACGGCGACGCAGGCCCCGGTGCTGTCGTTCCAGACGAGGCGATAGATGCGGTTCAGGGCGCCGGGACCGTGGTTCATGGATGACTCCGAAAGGATTCAGGGCGGCGGGCGCGGGCCCGCACGCGGGTCGGCAGGCTCAGAAGGCCTTGACGAGCGAGACGAAGAGGCGCGGGTCGCGACGCGTGCCGTCGCTGTCGTCGCCTTCGGCGGTTCGCACCGGGTTGCGGCCGGCGCGCCAGGACAGCGCAGCACGCGCCAGCAGCCGGCCGGGGCCGCTCCAGGTCGCGCCGATGCCGTGGCTGGCCAGCGTGTAGCGGTTGGGATCCAGCGTGGCGTCGTTGCGCTCGTGGTCGCGGCGCAGCCAGGCGTGGTCGTGGAACAGCGACAGCGACAGCTCGGGCGTCAGCTGGCGGCGCCATTCGACGCTGGCCAGCGAGCCGTCGTCGCCGCTGGGCTCGGAGCTGGAGTACGCGCGCACGCCGGACGGGCCGGTGGCGTTGAACTTCTGCGACGAGTCGAGGTTGCGGTTGGCGCGCTGGCCCGACAGCGACAGCTGCAGCGTGTCGGCAGCACTCAGGCGCTGCAGCCGCGTCAGCGTCCAGCCCAGCGTGCGAAAGCTGCCGTCGCGGTCGGGCCCGTCGGCGGCCTGGTCGGCCGCGAGGTCGCCGGCATTGCCGCCGAGGTCCAGCCGGCCGAAGGCCAGCGACAGCGAGAACTGCGTGACACCGCCGCCCAGCCAGGCGTCGGTGGCGTCGCCGCCCAGCGCCAGCGTGCGCGTGGCGACGGTCTTGTCGCTGATCTGGATGCCGGCGATGGCGTTGTCGAAGGCCTTGCGGTCGTAGGCCAGGCTCAGGCTCATCGACGCGCCGGCGCGGCGCAGCAGCGCGTAGCTGGCCGTCGCCGCCCAGGACGTGGCGCCGCCGCTGTAGCGCGTGGAGTTCAGGTCGTAGGCGTAGGCCAGGCGCGACAGCGTCGCGCTCGCGCGCCAGCCGTCGTAGCCGACGGGCACGCTGTAGCCGGCACTGCCGTAGTCCGAGCCGGCGCTGTGGCTGGCGAAGAACTGGGCCTGGTCGCCGAAGCCCATCGGGCTGTCGACTTCCAAAGAACCGGTGCTGCGCCACTCGCCGCTGGCGCGTGTTCCGGCGTTGTCGAACTGCAGGTGGCCGCCGAACAGCGGCTCGTCGGCCACGGCCACGACCAGGCGCGTCTCGCCCGGTGCGGCGCCGGGCTCGAGCACCGAACTGGCCTGCACGCCGGGCAGGGAGTCGAGCAGGCCGATGGCACGCTGCACGTCGTCGGCGCGCACCGGCGCGTCGATCTTCTGGCGCGCGGTCATCGTCCGGACGACACGCTGCTCGCCGACACTGCGCCCGGGGGGCGCCTGTTCGACACGCACGCCGGACAGGCGGCCCTCCAGCACCTCGATCGTGACGATGCCCTCACGCAGGTCCTGCTCGGGCAGGAAGGCACGCACCAGATAACCCGCGTCCTGGTAGGCGCGGGCGACGGCGTCGGCGGCGCGGCGCAGGTCGGCCAGGCTGGCCGGCTGGCCGACGAAGGGCGCCAGGCGCACCTGGAGCTCGGCTTCGGGCAGCAGCGTGACGCCCCGCAGACGGAAGCCCAGAACCTTCACGCGCACGCCCGCCGTGCCCTCGGCGGGCGACGCGGGGGCAACCCCGGTCGGCGGCGGCGGTGGTGGCAACTGGGTGCCGCGTTCGGCATCGCGCAGGAGCTTGCCGGCATCGGGCGGGGTCTGCGCGTGCAGAGCGCCGCAGGACAGCATCGCGGCGGCAGCCACGACGCCCAGGGACTTCGTTCGCATTCGTTGGTCTCCCTGAACAAACGACCCTGGAGTCAAGGAAGACGGCCCTGTCAACCCCGGGGATCAATGAAGCTTAGGCCAGGGCCGAACCTGCTGTCACGAGAAATGACGCCTGAATTAGCACTTTTATCACCGAACGGCACGACAACTTAGCGGGGCGGTCGGCATGTCCTACAGTCACGGCCGTCCGAGGACTCCATGAACCGACTGCACAACGAACTCCAGCGCCTCTACCTGCCCGCGCCCGGCGCATGGACCGCCGCCGACGGCCGGGTGCGCGCCGCGATGCTGGAACTGGTCGTTCCGGCGGACGCCGCGCTGCTGGGCGCGGTCTGGGCCGGAGTGCAGAACGAGCTGGGGCTGCCGGCGCCGGCCATCGTGCTGTCGGGGCACGACGGCCTGCAGCTGTGGTTCTCGCTGCAGCAGCCGGTCGAGGCCGCGCTGGCCCGCAGCCTGGTCGACGGGATGCGCCGGCGCTGGCTCGACGAACTGCCAACGGCGCGGTGGCGCGGCTGGCCGGCGCCCGACGCCGAGCCACCGGCCCTGCCCGGCGCCGAAGTCGGCCCCGAACGCTGGGCGGCGGTGGTCTCGCCCGACCTGGCGCCGCTGTTCACCGAAACACCATGGCTGGAGCTGCCGCCGGGCGACGACGCCCAGGCCTCGCTGCTGGCCCCGCTGCGCCCGATCACGCCCGGCGAGCTCGCCGAGGCGCTGCGCCAGCTCGCGCCGCCGGACCCGGCGCCGGGCGCCCCCGAGCCGCGCCCGGCGCCGGAGCGCGAAGCCGAACGTTTCCTGCTCGCGGTGATGCGCGACGCCGCGGCGCCGCTGGCGCAGCGCATCGAGGCCGCGAAGGCGCTGCTGCAGCGCGGCTGATCCAGCCGTCGCACCGCGCGTTCGGCCGGCGCAGCGCGCCTTGCGGCGTCCTGCTCCCGGGTTCAGCCGCCGGAGGCGGCGGCGGCTTCGCGCAGCTTGTCCTTGCGGCTCTTGCGCCGCCCCTTGACGCCGCCGCCGTTGGCGGGCGCCTCCGGCGCGCTCTCGGTCGGCTCGAAGCCTTCGACACGCTCGCGTTCGACACGCCGGCCCTGGCGCTTCTCGATGAGGCGGAAATGCGCCTCGCTGGCCGCGGTGACGAAGCTCCAGGCTTCGCCGGTGGCACCGGCGCGTGCGGTGCGGCCGATGCGGTGCGTGTAGTCGGCCGCCGATCGCGGCAGGTCGTAGTTGACGACCGCGGCCAGCGCCGGGATGTGCAGGCCGCGCGCGGCCAGGTCGGTGGCGAGCACGACGCGCAGCGTGCCGTGCGCCAGCTCGGCCAGCACCCGTGCCCGCGCGCCCTGGCTCAGCTCGCCGTGCAGGGCCGCGGCGGCGATGCCGGCACGCTGCAGCTTGGCGGCGACCATCTCGCTGGCGTGGCGCGTGGCGACGAAGACCAGCACCCGCGGCCAGTCGTGCGTGGCCAGCAGCCGGCGCAGCAGCGGCGTGCGCTGCGCCGTGTCGACCTCGACCGCGTGCTGCTCGATCGCCGGGCCGCCGGCCTCGGGCGCGGCCTCCACCGCCACCTGCACCGGCGCGTGCAGCAATCGTGTGGCCAGCGCCTGCACCGCCGGCGGGAAGGTGGCCGAGAACAGCAGCTGCTGGCGCTCGGCCGGCAGCAGCGCCAGCACACGCTCCAGCTCGTCGGCGAAACCGTCGTCGAGCAGCCGGTCGGCTTCGTCGAGCACCAGCAACTGCACCTCGCCCAGCGTCAGCGCGTTGCGCTCGACCAGGTCCAGCAGCCGGCCCGGCGTCGCGACGACGACTTCCGCGCCGCCGCGCAGGCCCATCATCTGCGGGTTCACCGAGACGCCGCCGAAGACGACGGCCACCTTCACCGGCTCGGCCATCTCGCGCGCCATCGCGCGCAGCGTCTGGCCGGCCTGCACCGCCAGCTCGCGGGTCGGCACCAGCAGCAGCGCGCGCGTGACACGCCGGCCTTCGCGCGGCGTGATGTCGAAGCGGTGCAGCATCGCCAGCGCGTAGGCCGCGGTCTTGCCGGAACCGGTCGGTGCTCGCGCGACCAGGTCCAGCCCGTCGAGCGCCGGCGGGATGGCCTGCTGCTGGACCGGCGTCGGCACGCTGAAACCGAGCTCGGCGCAGGCACGCAGCAGCGCCGGCGTCAGCCCCAGTGCCACGAAGCCCGGCGCGTTCACAGCCGCCGCGCCTTGACGCTGCGGCCCTTGACCTTGCCGCGCGCCAGGCCGCGCAGCGCCTGCTCGGCGAGGTCGCGGCGCACCGAGACGTAGGTCGAGAAGTCGTTGACGTCGATCTTGCCGACCGCGGCGGCCTCCAGCCCCAGGTCATTGGTCAGCGCGCCCAGCACGTCGCCGCGGCGGATCTTCTCCTTGCGCCCGCCGAGGATCTGCAGCGTCACCATAGTCGGCAGCAGCGGTGGCTGCGGCCCGGCCTTGGCGAGTTCGGCTTCGAGTTCGGCCAGCGGATGCCAGACGCTCTGCCGGCCCTGCATCTCGTCGATGCGGCCGACACGGCCCATCTCGTCGAGGCTGGCGAGGTTGAACACCAGCCCGCTCTCGCCGGCACGCCCGGTGCGGCCGATGCGGTGGGTGTGGACCTCGGGTTCGGGCGTGATGTCGACGTTGATCACCGCCTCGAGCTTGCTGATGTCCAGCCCGCGCGCGGCGACGTCGGTGGCCACCAGCACGCTGGCACTGCGGTGCGCGAACTGCACCAGCACCTGGTCGCGGTCACGCTGCTCCAGGTCGCCGTGCAGCTCGAGCGCGACGATGCCCTGCGCCTGCAGCACCGCCACCAGGTCGCGGCACTGCTGCTTGGTGTTGCAGAAGGCCAGCGTGCTCTCGGGGCGGAAACGCTGCAGCAGCAGGCCGACGGCGTGCAGGCGCTGGCTCTCGGCGACCTCGTAGAAACGTTCGACGATCTGGCCGGCGGCATGGGTCTCGGCCAGGCGCACCTCCTGCGGGTCACGCAGGTAGCGCGCAGCGAGCTTGGCGACGTCGTCCGGATAGGTGGCCGAGAACAGCAGCGTCTGGCGCTTGCTCGTCGGCGGACAGTGGCGCGCGACGGCGGCGATGTCCTCGGCGAAGCCCATGTCGAGCATGCGGTCGGCTTCGTCGAGCACGAAGGTCGTCAGCGCCTCCAGCGCCAGCGAGCCGCGTTCCAGGTGGTCGAGCACACGCCCCGGCGTGCCGACGACGACGTGCGCGCCGTGCTCCAGGCTGGCGAGCTGCGGCCGGATCGCGGCGCCGCCGCACAGCGTCAGCACCTTGACGTTGTCCTCGGCGCGCGCCAGGCGGCGGATCTCCTGCGAGACCTGCTCGGCCAGTTCACGCGTCGGGCAGAGCACCAGCGCCTGCGTCGCGAAGCGCTTCGCATCCAGCTTGGCCAGCAGCGGCAGCGAGAAGGCCGCGGTCTTGCCGCTGCCGGTCTTGGCCTGGGCGATCAGGTCGCGCCCGGCCAGCGCCGGCGGCAGCGCCGCGGCCTGGATCGGCGTCATCTGCTCGTAGCCCAGCTGCTGCAGGTTGGCGAGCACGGCCGGCGACAGCGGCAGCGTGGAGAAAGCGGGGCCGGCGGGCGCGGCGGAAGATTCGGTCATGCCCCGATTGTCGAGGCTGGCGCGTCCCGGGCGATCAGAGTTCGCGTGCCGTCAGCCACAGCCGCAGCTCGAACTCCAGCGTCGGATAGTCCGGCTCCATGTGGCGGCACAGGGCGTAGAAGGCCTTGTCGTGCTCGCGCTCCTTCAGGTGCGCGAGCTCGTGCACGGCGATCGTGCGCAGGAAGTCGGCCGGGCCGTCCTTGAACAGCGCGGCGATGCGGATCTCGCGTTTGGCCTGCAGCCGCCCGCCCTGCACACGCGACACCGCGGTGTGCGTGCCCAGCGCGTTCTTCAGGACGTGCAGCTTGGGGTCGAAGACGACCTTGGCCAGCGGCGGCGCGCTCTTCATGTAACGCGCCTTCAGCGCGCAGACGTAGTCGTAGAGCTCGCGCTCGTTGCGCACCGGCGAAGGCTCGGGGTGGCGGCGCGCGACGTAGTCGGTGAGCCGGCCTTCGGCGATCAGCAGGCGCACCTGCGCCAGCAGTTCGGGCGCGTAGCCCTGCAGGTACTTCAGCTCGGGCACCGGATCGGCGGCGGCTCAGCAGCGGCCCGAACGCCGGCTGCGCGGCTGCAGCTTGTCGAGCTCGGCGAACTGCTGCTTGAGCAGCAGCATCAGCGCGCGCGCCTGGTCGACCGGCAGGCTGAGGCAGGAGCCGGCGGCACCGTCGTCGCGCGCCGGGCGCGGCAGCACCAGCGCGTCGACGCCGATCTCGATCAGGCCCTTGTCGTGACGCAGGGACTTCAGGCGCTGCACTTCGATGTCGTAGGTCTTCACGCGGGATGTCGGTTGATCGTCGAAACCGGGATTGTCAGCGCAGGCCGCGGACAAACCCGGAGGGCAGCTTCGTTACCCCGCCGAAATTGACGCGAGTCAGTTGGACTATCGTGCGCTCGCCCGAGAGTTCGCCCGCCTTCCCAACATCCGAGGAGCCCGGACATGGCCACTTCCACCTTCTTCATTCCCTCGGTCAACCTGATGGGCGCAGGCTGTCTGCGCGACGCCGTCAAGGCCATCCAGTCGCACGGCTGGCGCAAGGCGCTGATCGTCACCGACCTGCCGCTGGTGCGTGCCGGCCTCGCCGGACAGGTCGTCGAGCGCCTGGGCGAACAAGGCATCAGTGCGGTCGTCTTCGACGGCGTGAAGCCCAACCCCAACGTCGCCAACGTCGAGGCCGGCCTGGCGCTGCTGCGTGCCGAAGGCTGCGACTTCGTGATCTCGCTGGGTGGCGGCTCGCCGCACGACTGCGCCAAGGGCATCGCGCTGGTGGCGGCCAACGGCGGCTCGATCGCCGACTACGAAGGCCTGGACCGCTCGGCACGGCCGCAGCTGCCGCTGGTGGCGATCAACACCACCGCCGGCACGGCCAGCGAGATGACGCGCTTTTGCATCATCACCGACGAGACCCGGCACGTGAAGATGGCCATCGTCGACCGGAACGTGACGCCGGTGCTGTCGGTCAACGACCCCGAGATGATGGCCGGCATGCCGCCCGCGCTGACCGCCGCCACCGGCATGGACGCGCTGACGCACGCCGTCGAGGCCTATGTCTCGACCGCCGCGACGCCGATCACCGACGCCTGCGCGCTGCAGGCCGTGACGCTGGTCTCGCGCCATCTGCGCGCCGCGGTGGCCGACGGCCGCGACATGGCCGCACGCGAGCAGATGGCCTACGCCGAACTCCTCGCCGGCATGGCCTTCAACAACGCCTCGCTGGGTTACGTGCACGCGATGGCGCACCAGCTCGGCGGCTTCTACGACCTGCCGCACGGCGTCTGCAACGCGATCCTGCTGCCGCACGTGCAGGCCTTCAACGCCAGCGTCGCTGCGGCGCGCCTGGGCGACGTCGCGCGTGCGATGGGCGTGCACACCGCCGGCCTGGACGACGCCGCAGCGGCCCAGGCCTGCGTGCAGGCGATCCGCCGCCTGTCCAAGGACGTCGGCATCCCGGCCGGCGTCGGCCCGCTGGGCGCAAAGGAAGAAGACATCCCGACACTGGCAGCCAACGCGATGAAGGACGCCTGCGGGCTGACCAACCCGCGCACGCCGAGCTTCGAGGAGGTGTGCGCGCTGTTCCGGGCCGCGCTCTAGGCGCTTGGCGCGCGGCCGCAAGGCCTCGTGCACCGGGTCCGGGCCGGGTTCGGCCGCCGCGCGACGGCTCGTCCCCGGCAGCGGTCAGCGGGCCGGTGCGGTGGCGAGAGGCCGCCGCATCGCGGCGGCGTGCACGAACTCGACGCCCTGCAGCGCCTGCAGGCGGTGCAGCGCCTGTTCGACGCCCCGCCAGGTGGGTTCGAGATCGATGGTGAACAGCGTGGCCATCGCAGGATTCGCGCTGCCCGGGAACACGACATTCACCGCCGCGGCGGTCGCCAAGCCGTCTTCCACCAGGGAGGCGCAGATCCGGTCGAGTTCGCGCCGCTGCTGGAACTGGGACCTCGGTTCGGCCCCCGATTCGGCAAGCTTGACAGTAATGGTTTCTCTAGCCACGGCCGCTCCAGATCGTCATGTAACCTCGTGCAAGAACGCCGTCAAGCACGGCCGAGCGTCAGCGGGCCGCCCCAGCGCACGCAACCGGCCCCGAGATCATCGTTTCTCTGCGTCTGCCCGGGGCAGCGGCGCAACGGTAGCCTGTCACGAAGCGCCGGCCCTCGCACCGCCTCCGTCGCCGCGACACGCGCCGCCACGGCCGAGACGAACGGAGCGGCCATCGACGTGCCCGACAGCGGAGCATAGGGCGCGGCCCCGACGGCGGGGGATGGCCCTGTCGGCACCGTGGACCAGACCTCCACGCCCGGCGCGACGAGCGCCAGATGCGGCCCGGCATTGCTGAAGCCAGCCTTGCGGCCGCCGGAGTCGATGGCGCCCACCGCGATCACGCCATCGAGATGCGCCGGGTAGTTCGGCCGGCTTCCGTCGTCGCCGTCGTTGCCCGACGCCGCGACGACGAGCACGCGCGCGGCCAGTGCCTGGCGGATCAGCAGTTCCTCCGCAGGATCGAAATCGGAGCCGCCCAGGCTCAGGTTGACGATCGGTGCACGGGCGAACGCGCTGCCCAGGGCGCGGTAGTAGGCCGTGGCATCGTACTGGCGTCCCAGGCCCTTGAAGACCAGCAGGCGCGCGTTGCTGGCACCGCGCATGCCCGCCGGAGGCTGCCCCGCGCCGGCGAGGATGCCGCAGACGTGCGTTCCGTGCTGCTGGAAGTCCTCGTCGGACTCGCCGTTGCAGCAGTTGACATAGTCGTCGATCGCCGCGGCAAGGTCGGGATGGCTTCGGTCGACGCCGGTGTCGACGACCCCGACCTGGATCGACGACGCGCCGCTGGGCGTGCGCGCACGCACGACCGTCGCGTCGAACAGCACGACGATCGGGCGCACCGTCGGCGCCGGCCCCGTGGGCTACATCAGCACGATGTCGTACTGCTCCGGATTCATCGTCGCCTCGGCCGCGAGCGAGATCGGCTTGCCGATGAACTCCGACAGCCCGGCGATGTGGCCGCTCTCCTCGTCGAGCAGCATCTCGACGACGGCCGCGCTGGCGATGACGCGGAACTCCTTCGGATTGAACTGCCGCGCCTCGCGCAGGATCTCGCGCAGGATGTCGTAGCAGACGCTGCGCGCGGTCTTCACCTGGCCGCGCCCCTGGCAGGTCGGGCAGGGTTCGCAGAGCATGTGCGCCAGGCTCTCGCGCGTGCGCTTTCGCGTCATCTCGACCAGGCCGAGCTGCGTGAAGCCGCTGACCGTGGTGCGCGTGCGGTCGCGAGACAGCTGCTTGCGCAGCTCGGCCAGCACCGCCTGCTGGTGGTCCTCGCGCACCATGTCGATGAAGTCGGCGATGATGATGCCGCCCAGGTTGCGCAGCCTGAGCTGGCGCGCGATCGCGCCGGCGGCCTCGAGGTTGGTCTTGAAGATCGTGTCCTCGAAGTTGCGCGCGCCGACGAAGCCGCCGGTGTTGACGTCGACCGTCGTCAGCGCCTCGGTCTGGTCGACGATCAGGTAGCCGCCGCTCTTCAGGTCCACGCGCCGCGCCAGCGCCTTGGCGATCTCCTCCTCGATGTTGAAGAGGTCGAAGATCGGCCGTTCGCCGCGGTACAGGTCCAGCTTGCGCACCGCACCCGGCGTGTAGCTGTCGCCGAAGGCGCGCAGCGCCTCGTACTGCAGCCGCGAGTCGATGCGGATGGTCTGCGTGGCCTCGCTCGTCAGGTCGCGCAGCACACGTTCGGCCAGGCTCAGGTCCTGGTGCAGCAGCGTGCCGGGCGGCTTGCTGTGCGCACGCTGGCGGATCGCCGCCCAGGTCTTGCGCAGGTAGGCGATGTCGTCGGCGAGCTCGGCATCGCTCGCTTCCTCGCCGTTGGTGCGCAGGATGAAGCCGCCGCCGTCGCTGCCGGCCAGCGCCTGCATGCGCGAGCGCAGCTGTTCACGCAGCTCCGGGCCGCCGATCTTCTGCGAGATGCCGATGTGGTCGTCGTGCGGCAGGAAGACCAGCATGCGCCCGGCGATCGAGATCTGCGTCGACAGCCGCGCACCCTTGGTGCCGATGGCGTCCTTGATGACCTGCACGGTCAGCGTCTGGCCTTCGAAGACCTGGCGCTCGATCGGCGGCAGCGGCGCGTCGCCGCGTGTCGTCGGGTGGCCGAACAGGTCGGCGACGTGCAGGAAGGCGGCGCGATCCAGGCCGATGTCGACGAAAGCGCTCTGCATGCCCGGCAGCACGCGTGCGACCTTGCCGAGGTAGACGTTGCCGACCAGCCCCCGCTCGAGCGTGCGTTCGACGTGCAGCTCCTGCACCGCGCCGTTCTCGACGATGGCCACGCGCGTTTCCTGCGGTGCCCAGTTGATGAGGATGTCCTGCGTCGCCATGGGGCGCAGTCTAACGAGGCGCCGGGGGCGCCGCGTGGATGGGGCTACGCGTAGCGCGCGGTGGCCTTCACGCTCAGGGCGCGGTGGCGACACCGGCTGCCGCCAGCAGCGCGCGTGTCTCGAACAACGGCAGCCCCATGATCCCCGAGTAGCTGCCTTCCACGCGTTCGATCCAGGCCGAGATCGGCCCCTGGATCGCGTACGAGCCGGCCTTGCCGAACGGCTCGCCGCTGGCGACGTAGCGCGCGATCGTCGCTTCGGCCAGCGCGGCGAAACGCACCACCGAATCCGACAGCGCCAGCCGGCGGTGCGCGCCGTGCGCCACCGCGACGGCGGTGTAGACGTGGTGCTCGCCGCCCGACAGCGCACGCAGCGTCGCCGCGGCGTCGTCGGCGTCGCGCGGCTTGCCGAGGATGCGGGAGGCCAGCGCCACCGTCGTGTCGGCGCAGAGGATGGGCGCCGGCGGCAGCGCACGCGCGTGCAGCCGCGCGACGGCGGCGTCGAGCTTGGCCAGCGTCACGCGCTGCACGTAGTCGGCCGGCGCTTCGCCGTCGCGTTCGGCTTCCAGCGCCTCGGCGTCCTCGTCGGGCGCCGGCAGCAGCGGGCGGTGGGCGACACCGAGCTGATCCAGCAGCTGCGCGCGGCGCGGGCTTTGCGAGGCGAGGTAGACGAAGGTGGTGTTCATCGGGGAAAGCTGTCGTGCGCCGCCATCTTGCCCCCTCTCCCGCTCGCGGGAGAGGGTTGGGGTGAGGGCTCGTGGCGCGCGGGCCCCCTCACCCCTGCCCTCTCCCGCCTTGCGGGAGAGGGAGCCGGTCATTCGCGGTGATAGGGGTGGCCGGTGGCCAGCGTCCAGGCGCGGTACAGCGCCTCGGCGAGCAGCACACGCGCGAAGGCGTGCGGCAGCGTCAGGTCCGACAGCCGCAGCGTCTCGTCGGCGCTGGCTTTCAGCGCCGGGTCCAGGCCGTCGGGGCCGCCGATCAGCAAGGCCACGTCGCGGCCTTCGCCGCGCCAGGCCTGCACGCGCTCGGCGAGCTTGGCGGTGTCCAGCCGCGTGCCGCGTTCGTCGAGGATCACGCGGCGCACGCCACGCGGCAGCGCGGCCTCGAAGCGCGCGGCCTCGGCGGCCATGCACTGCGCGGCGGTCTTGCCACCGGCCCGCGGCTCGGCTTTCAGCGCCTTCAGCTCCAGCCGCATCTCGGGCGGGAAGCGCTTGGCGAAATCGGCCCAGGCCTCGTCGGCCCAGGCCGGCTGGCGCTGGCCCACGGCCACGACCAGCAGCTTCACCTCAGCGTGCGGTCTTGCGGGCGGCGGTCTTGCGCGCCGGAGCCTTGGCCGCCGGCTTGCGCGGCGCCGCAGCCTTCTTCGCCGCCGGCTTCTTCGGCGTCCCGACCTTCACGGTCGACACCGGCAGGCCGGCGTCGGCGTCGCGGCGCGTGGTCTTGCGCGCCGGCGTCTTGGCCGCGGTCTTCCTGGCCGCCGGGCGCGCGGCCTGGCGCGCCGCCGCCTTGTCGGCGGCCTTCTTCTTCGCCGGCTTCTTGGCGGCGGGCTTCCTCGGCTCCTCGTCCATCGGCTCGGACGCCTTGACGAGGCCGCCGCCAGTGGCCCCCAGCTTCACGCGCACCGCCTTGCCGCCCCAGATCTCCTCGAGGTGGTAGTACTCGCGGATGGCGGGCTGCATGATGTGCGCGACCGCCTGGCCGCAGTCGACGATGATCCACTCGCCGTTGTCTTCGCCCTCGGTGGACAGGACTTCCATGCCGCGGGCCTTGACGGTCTCGCGCACGCTGGAGGCCAGCGCCTTGGTCTGGCGGTTGCTGGTGGCCGTGGCGATGATCACGCGCTCGAACAGCGGCGACAGCGCCTCGGTGTTGAAGACGGCGATGTTCTGCGCCTTGACGTCTTCCAGGCCATCGACGATGGCCCGTTGCAGCTTGCGAATGTCCATTCAGCTCCCGGATGCGGCCCCGTACAGGGCGTGCTGGTCAATATAGCGTGCCACCTGCGGCGGCACCAATTCGGTGATGTCCAGGCCGCTGGCGGCCCGGCGGCGGATTTCGGTGGCCGACACGTCGACCGCCAGCGGCAGCAGCGCCAGCGCGTGCGGGTGGCGCGCCACCTCGGCGTCGGCCACCGGCGCGACACCCGGCCGCGCGGCGACGGCGAGTTCGACACGGGCCAGCAGCTCGCGCCAGCCGTTCCAGGTGTGCAGCCCGGCGTACTGGTCGGCGCCGATCAGCAGCACCCAGCGCACGTCGGGCTCGCGCCGCTGCAGCTCGCGCACGGTGTCCAGCGTGTAGCTGGGCCCCGGGCGCTCGATCTCGAGGCGGTCGACGGCAAAACGCGGTTCGCCCGCGATCGCCGCCTCCAGCATCGCGACGCGGTGCTCGGGCGCCGACAGCGCCCTCGCCTTCTGCCACGGCTGGCCGACCGGCACCCACAGCACGCCGTCCAGCGCCAGCTGTTTCATCGCCTCGTGCGCGAGCGCGACGTGGCCGCGGTGCACTGGGTCGAAGCTGCCGCCGAACAGGCCGATGCGGCGGCCGACGGCCGCGGGCGCGTTGTTCACTCGGCGAGCCAGTCGCGCGGACGCAGGAAGTCGGTGTACAGCCGCGCCTCGGGCGTGCCGGGCTCGGGCTTCGCGTCGTAGCCCCAGTGCACGACCGGCGGCATCGACATCAGGATGCTCTCGGTGCGCCCGCCGCTCTGCAGCCCGAACAGCGTGCCGCGGTCCCAGACGAGGTTGAACTCGACGTAGCGCCCGCGGCGCAGACACTGGAAGTCGCGTTCGCGCTCGCCGTAAGGCGTGTCGCGGCGCAGTCGCACGATGGGCAGCCAGGCGTCGAGGAAGGCCTCGCCGACCGAACGCACCATCGCGAAGTCGGCGTCGAAGCCGCCCTCGGCGAAGTCGTCGAAGAAGACGCCGCCGATGCCGCGCGGCTCGTCGCGGTGCTTGAGGAAGAAGTACTCGTCGCACCAGCGCTTGAAGCGCGGGTACTTGTCCTCGCCGAAGGGTGCCAGCGCGTCGCGGCAGACGCGGTGGAAGTGGCGCGCGTCGTCCTCGACGCCGTAGTACGGCGTCAGGTCCATGCCGCCGCCGAACCAGCTGACCGGCGCGCGGCCGGCGGGGAAGGCGGCGAACAGGCGCACGTTCATGTGCGTCGTCGGCACGTGCGGGTTGCGCGGGTGCATGACCAGCGACACGCCCAACGCCTCGAACGGCGAACCGGCGAGCTCGGGCCGGTGCTGGGTGGCCGTCGGCGGCAGCGCCGCGCCCTTGACGTGGCTGAAGTTGCAGCCGCCGCGTTCGATCAGCGGCCCGCCTTCGACGAGCTGGGTCAGCCCGTCGCCTTCGAGCCGGCCGCCGGCCGGGCGCTGCCAGGCGTCACGCAGGAACGGCGTGCCGTCCTCGGCCTCGACCGCGGCGACGATGCGCGATTGCAGCGCCAGCAGCCAGCGGCGCATCGCCGCCGTGTCGACGGCGGCGCTCAATGGCGGATGGCCCGGTGGCCGATGTCGTTGCGCCACTGCGCGCCGTCGAAGGCGATCGCACGCACGCCTTCCAGCGCCCGCTGCTGCGCCAGCCGCACCGAGTCGCCCAGCGCGGTGACGCAGAGCACGCGTCCGCCGCTGGTGACGGTGCGGCCGTCGACGGCCTTGGTGCCGGCGTGGAAGACGACGAGGTCCTCGCGTTCGGCCGGCAGCCCGCTGATGACGTCGCCGGCACGCGGTTCGGCCGGGTAGCCGGCGGCGGCCATCACGACGCCGAGCGCGACGCGGCGGTCCCACTGCAGCGCGACGTCGGCGAGCTTGCCTTCGGTGGCCGCGAGCAGCAGTTCGACCAGGTCGGTCTTCAGGCGCATCAGGATGACCTCGGCCTCGGGGTCGCCGAGACGGCAGTTGAACTCCACCGTGCGCGGCTGGCCCTGGGCGTCGATCATCAGCCCGGCGTAGAGGAAGCCGGTGAACGGATGCCCGTCCTTGGCCATGCCCGCCAGCGTCGGCTGGATGATCTCCTGCATCACCTTGGCGTGCACGTTGGGCGTGACCACCGGGGCCGGCGAATAGGCGCCCATTCCGCCGGTGTTGGGGCCGCGGTCGCCGTCGAAGATGCGCTTGTGGTCCTGGCTGGTGGCCAGCGGCAGCACCGTCGTGCCGTCGGCGACGACGATGAAGCTGGCCTCCTCGCCTTCCATGAACTCCTCGATGACGACACGGCCGCCGGGCACGCCCAGCATGGTGTCGATCGCGGCATGCGCCTCGTCCAGCGTCGTGGCGACGACGACGCCCTTGCCCGCCGCCAGGCCGTCGGCCTTGACGACGATCGGCGCGCCCTGCGCATCGACGTAGGCATGCGCCGCGGCGGCTTCGGTGAAGCTCTCGTAGCGCGCCGTCGGGATCGCGTGGCGCTTCATGAAGTCCTTGGCGAAGGCCTTGGAGCTTTCGAGCTGCGCCGCCGCACGCGTCGGGCCGAAGATGCGCAGCCCGCGCGCGCGGAAGACGTCGACGACGCCGGCGGCCAGCGGCGCCTCGGGGCCGACGACCGTCAGCGCCACCTTCTCGGCGACGACGAAGTCGGCCAGCGCCGCCGGGTCCGTGATCGCGACGTTGCGCAGCCGGGCGTCCGCCGCCGTGCCGCCGTTGCCCGGCGCCACGTAGACGTGCTGCACGCGCGGGGACTGCGCGAGCTTCCACGCCAGGGCGTGCTCGCGGCCGCCGCCGCCGATCACGAGAACCTTCATGCTTCGATTTCCGCGTTGTGGAAGACGTCCTGCACGTCGTCGAGGTCCTCGATGACGTCCAGCAGCTTCTGCATGCGCGCCGCGTCTTCGCCGGCCAGCGCGATGGTGTTCTCGGCGCGCATCGTGACTTCGGCGATCTCCGCCGTCAGCCCCTTGGCTTCGAGGGCGGCCTTCACGGCCTGGAAGTCGGCCGGCGAGGTCAGCACCTCGATCGAGCCGTCCTCGCCGGTGACCACGTCCTCGGCGCCGGCTTCGAGAGCGGCTTCCATCACCGCGTCCTCGTTGGTGCCGGGCGCGAAGATCAGCTGGCCGCAGTGCTTGAACTGGAAGGCCACCGAGCCTTCGGTGCCCAGGTTGCCACCGTACTTGCTGAAGGCGTGGCGGACCTCGGCGACGGTGCGCACGCGGTTGTCGGTCATGCAGTCGACGATGATCGCCGCGCCGCCGATGCCGTAGCCCTCGTAGCGGATCTCCTCGTAGTTGACACCTTCGAGGTTGCCGGTCGCCTTGTCGATGTTGCGCTTGACGGTGTCGGCAGGCATGTTGGCCGCCTTGGCCTTGTCGACCGCCAGCCGCAGGCGCGGGTTGGCGTTCGGGTCACCGCCGCCTTGGCGGGCGGCGACGATGATCTCGCGGATCACACGGGTCCAGACCTTGCCGCGCTTTTCGTCCTGGCGGCCTTTGCGGTGCTGGATGTTGGCCCATTTGGAATGTCCGGCCATGGGGGGAATCTCCTGTAGCGCCGTTCGGGGTCGGGGTGACGGAAAGTCGGCGCGCTTCCTCAGCGAAGGGCGCGATTTTAGCGGTGGGGCCTGGGTACGCCCGGCGCCCGGACGCAACGGTGGGCGCCGGGGCCGGCGCTAGACTCGCGCGACCCGCGGCGGCGCCTCGCCGGCCGCCTCGACACGAGACCAAGAACCGGGGGATCCACGATGTCCGAACCGATCCTCGTCGCCCGCCACGGCGACGTCGTCTGCGAGCTGCTGCCCGCGCTCGCCAACCGCCACGGCCTGATCACCGGCGCCACCGGCACCGGCAAGACGATCACGCTGCAGACGCTCGCCGAGAGCTTCAGCCGCCTGGGCGTGCCGGTCTTCATGGCCGACGTGAAGGGCGACCTGACCGGCATCACGCAGCGCGGCAGCGTCTCGCCCAAACTCGCCGCGGTGCTGGCCGAACGCGGCCTGGACACGCCCGAGCCCCACGCCTGCCCGACGACGCTGTGGGACGTCTTCGGCGAGCAGGGCCACCCGGTGCGCGCCACCGTCTCCGACATGGGGCCGCTGCTGCTGTCGCGCATGCTGGCGCTCAACGAGACCCAGCAGGGCGTGCTGAACCTGGTGTTCAAGATCGCCGACGACCAGGGCCTGGCGCTGCTGGACATGAAGGACCTGCGCGCGATGCTGCAGCACGTCGGCGAGAACGCACGCGACTTCACCACCGAATACGGCAACGTCAGCAGCGCCAGCATCGGCGCCATCCAGCGCGGCCTGCTGCAGATCGAGGAACAGGGCGGCGACCGCTTCTTCGGCGAGCCGATGCTGGCCATCGACGACTTCATGCAGACCGTCGATGGCCATGGGGTGGTGAACATCCTCGCCGCCGACAAGCTGCTGAACGCACCGCGCCTGTACGCCACCTTCCTGCTGTGGATGCTGTCGGAGCTGTTCGAGGCCCTGCCCGAGGTCGGCGACCTGGACAAGCCCAAGCTCGTCTTCTTCTTCGACGAGGCGCACCTGCTGTTCAAGGACGCACCGGCGGTGCTGGTCGAGCGCATCGAGCTCGTCGTGCGCCTGGTGCGCAGCAAGGGCGTCGGCGTCTATTTCGTCACCCAGAACCCGCTGGACGTGCCCGACACCGTGCTCGCGCAGCTGGGCAACCGCGTGCAGCACGCGCTGCGTGCGTTCTCCCCGCGCGACCTGAAGGCGGTGAAGGCGGCAGCCGAGACGATGCGCGCCAACCCCAAGCTCGGCGACCTGACGACGGCGATCACCGAACTCGGCGTCGGCGAGGCGCTGGTCAGCTTCCTCGACGCCAAGGGCCGGCCCTGCGTCACCGAGCGCGTCTTCGTGCTGCCGCCGGGCAGCCGCATCGGCCCGGTGACGCCGGCCGAGCGCCAGGCGCTGATCGCCGGCTCGCTGGTGGCCGGCGTCTACGAGAAGACCGTCGACCGCGAGTCGGCCTACGAACGGCTGAAGGGCCGCGCCACGACGGCCCCGGCCGCCACCGCCGGGCTGCCGCCGGGCGCGCAGGCCCCGGCGGGAGAAGGCGGCGGCCTGCTGGACGGGCTCAAGGACACGCTGTTCGGCAGCACCGGCCCGCGCGGCGGCAGGCGCGAAGGCCTGGCCGAAGCCGCGGCGCGTTCGGCGATGCGCAGCATCGGCTCGGCCGTCGGCCGCGAGCTGATCCGCGGCGTGCTGGGCTCGCTGATCGGCGGCAGCCGGCGGCGCTGAGGCTGGCTCGGGCTGATCGAGCCCGGCACCGCCTGGGGGGAAGCCCCGCCCCTGTGGCCCCGGAGGCGGGCCCACACTCGGGCCATGCAGCGCATCGACTCGGGGTTTGCAGGCGCCGGCACCGGCGGTGAGCGCCAAGGCCAGGGCAGGCAGGCCACGATGACGCTGAAGGCGCGGCTGGCGTGGATCGTCGTCCTGCTGATGTCGGCGCTGGTGCTGTCCTACAGCCTGGCGCTGTACACGACGATGGGCGCGCGGGCCGGCGCCGAGACCGAAAGCGCCCGTCCCTGGCTCCTGGCACTGCTGCCCGCACGGATGGACGGGGCTCGCGACGAAGCGGACGCGCTGCGCGAGCTGGTGGCACTGGTCGACGGCATGTCGGGCATCCGGCACGTCCGCATCGAACTGCACGCGGCCGACGGCCGCCTGCTCGCGCGCACCCCGGGGCACCAAGGCACGCTCGCGGCATGGCTGCGCGGCGACGGGCTGGCCGGCGAGCCGATGCGCAAGCCGGTGACCCTGGACGGGCGGCCCATCGCATTCTTCGACGTCGCACCCGACGGCGCCGACGAGTTCAGCGAGATGTGGGCCGACTTCCTGCGCAGCTCGCTGATCGTCGTCGTGCTGTCCGCGCTGGCCGGACTGGCCATCGTGGACTTGACGCTGCGGGCCTTTGCGCCGGTCGAGCGCATCCGCGGCGCGCTGCGCCGCTTCGGCCGCGGCGAGCAGGGCACGCGCCTGGAGCGCTTCGGCAGCGCGGAGATGGAGGAGATCGCGACGGCCTTCAACCGCATGGCCGGCGAGATCGAGAGCGCTCAGGCGCAGCGCCAGGCGCTGCTGCGCAAGCTGCTCGACCACGAGGAACGCACCCGGCGTTCGGTGGCGCAGGAACTGCACGACGACCTGAGCCCCTATCTCGTGGCGCTGCAGCCGCTGGGCCACCTGCTGCGGGAACGTTGCGCACGCGGCACGGAGCTCCAGGATGTCGCCGAGATCGCCCGCACGCTGGTGTCGCACCAGTCGACGATGCTCTCGAAACTGCGCGGCATCCTGGTCGGCCTGCGCCCGCCGGAACTGGAGACCATGGGCCTGCGCGGAGCCATCGAGCAGCTCGTCGCGCAGCGCGGCAGCGAGGCCGGCGGCCGGGCGCGCATCGAGCTGACGATCGCGGGTGACTGGCAGAGCTTCGGCCCGGTGCTCGACTGCAACCTCTACCTGATGATCCAGTCCTGCCTGAGCGAGGCGCTGCGGCAGCCCTCGACGCGCCGGGTACGCCTGCACGTCGCACACGAGCACGAGGCCATCGAGGTCCTGCTGCAGTGTGACGGCGAGTGCGCGCCCCCGGACGCGGGACGCGAGGCCCCGGAGGGCATCGGCGTGCACGAGCGCTGCATGGCGCTCGGCGGACGCTTCGACGGGCCTGCGCCGGCCCAGGGCGGCTGGCAGCTGCGCATCCATCTGCCGTCGGGCGCGCCGCACCACCAGGGAGCCATCGCATGAATGAACGCTCGATCCGCGTGCTGATCGTCGACGACCACGCGGTGGTGCGCTCCGGCTACCGCACCTTCCTCGAATGCATGGGCGGCTTCGAAGTCGTCGCCGAGGCCGAAAACGCCGCCGAGGCCTACGCGCAGTACAAGCGCTGGTCGCCCGACATCGTGATCATGGACATCATGATGCCGGGGGCCAGCGGCATCGACGCGAGCCGGCGCATCCTCGCTTTCGACCGCGACGCGCGCATCCTCGTCTTCTCGATGTACGCGGAGCCCATCGTGATCCGCCAGGCGCTGAGCCTGGGCGTGCGCGGCATGCTCAGCAAGGACAGCGCGCCGGAACAGCTGTGCGAAGCGGCGATGGCCGTCGCACGCGGCCAGCGTTATCTCGGCGGAGATCTCGCAATGTCGCTCGCATTCACGCCCCGCACACCCCGCGAGGCGATTGTCGAAAAACTCTCCGGACGCGAGTTCGAGATATTCCAGATGCTCGTCAGCGGCGCCAGCATCGAAGATATTGCAGAGGCCTTGAGCCTGAGCGCGAAGACCGTCGCGAATCGTCTCTCGCAAATCCGCCAGAAACTCGAAGCGGGCTCCGACATCCAGCTCGTGAAAATGGCCGCGGCGGCCGGCATCGTGCCCTGGATCGCCTCGCCGGGGCAGGCCGGCGACTGACGCGCGCCGCCCGCCGCGCCCCTCGGCGACCGCAGCCGCCAAGGCCGCGGCCACCGCCGGCACCTTGCAGGGCCGGCGCCACCCGGCGCAAGACATGTCGCCGGGAGGGGCATCGCGGGAGGCCTGTTGTTCGCCTTTCGAACACTCTGTGCCAATCATGCAGCGAGGCGCTCGAAAATCGATACAGGGCGCCCGGAAATATTCCCGGAAGCGGCCCTCGAGCGCCGTTCGCTAGGGGTATCCACGCCCCGCCGCCGGGATTTTTGCCCGCCTTTCCTGTGATTTCCTCCCTGCGGCCCCGGGATGCGCTCCCTAGCTTCCTCCGCGACGCCCTTCCTAGAATCAATTCGCCACCCGCCGTGCGCCCCCTCGAAATTCCCTGCGGGGAATATCAGGAATCCTCCCGGCGGGTATAGCCAGGACCCGCCGGCGCCCCTGGATCGGCACGCGAAAACCACCGTCAAGAGGAGACATCGATGAACGATTCCGAAGCGCGACGCGGCGACCGGCGGTGTCCGGCCGGACCGGGCCGCCTCGCCTGGGCGGCACACCTGGCGCTCGCCGCAGGGGCCGCCGGCGCCTTGCACGACGCGCAGGCCAACGAGGACCTGGTGCGCCTGTCCAAGGACCACAAGCAGTGGGTCATGCAGGGCAAGGACTACGACCACAGCCACTACAGCGGGCTGTCGGGCATCAACCGCAGCAACGTCAAGAACCTCAAGGTCGCCTGGAGCTTCTCGACCGGCGTGCTGCACGGCCACGAAGGCGGGCCGCTGGTGGTGGGCGGGATCATGTACGTGCACACGCCGTTCCCGAACATCACCTACGCGTTCGACCTGAACAACCCGGACAAGATCCTCTGGGAGCACAAGCCCAAGCAGGAGGCCTCGGTGCGCGCCGTCGCCTGCTGCGACGTCGTCAACCGCGGCCTGGCCTACGGCGACGGCAAGATCTTCAAGACCCAGCTCAACGGCCACGTCGTCGCGCTCGACGCCAAGACCGGCAAGGTGGTCTGGGAGATGGAGAACTCCGACCCCAAGGTCGGCTCGACGCTGACGCAGGCGCCGATCGTCGCCGAGGACTTGGTGATCGTCGGCTCCTCGGGCGCCGAGCTCGGCGTGCGCGGCTACGTCACCGCCTACCGCATGAAGGACGGCGCCCAGGTCTGGCGCGCCTACGCCACCGGCCCCGACAGCGACCTGCTGCTGGCCGACGACTTCAACGCCCCCAACCCGCACTACGGCCAGAAGGGCCTGGGCACCGCCACCTGGGAAGGCGACGCCTGGAAGATCGGCGGCGGCACCAACTGGGGCTGGTACGCCTACGACAGCCAGTTGAAGCAGCTGTACTACGGCTCGGGCAACCCGGCGCCCTGGAACGAGACCATGCGCCCCGGCGACAACAAGTGGACGATGTCCATCTGGAGCCGCGACATCAAGACCGGCAAGGCCAAGTTCGCGTTCCAGAAGACGCCGCACGACGAGTGGGACTACGCCGGCGTCAACTGGATCGGCCTGAGCGAGCAGGTGGTCGACGGCAGGAAGCAGAAGCTGCTGACCCACCCCGACCGCAACGGGATCATCTACACGCTCAACCGCGAGACCGGCAACCTGGTGCGCGCCGACAAGATGGACCCCACGGTCAACGTCTTCAAGGGCTACGACATGAAGAAGGGGGTGCCGATCCGCGACCCCGAGTACAGCACCCGCATGGACCACGTCGCCAAGGGCATCTGCCCGTCGGCGATGGGCTACCACAACCAGGGCCACGACTCGATCGACAAGAAGCGCGAGCTGGTCATGCTGGGCACCAACATGATCTGCATGGACTGGGAGCCGTTCATGCTGCCGTACCGGGCGGGCCAGTTCTTCGTCGGCGCGACGCTGAACATGTACCCCACGCCGGGCAACAACAACAACATGGGCCAGGTGAAGGCCTACGACGTCAAGACCTCCAAGTTCAAGTGGGTCAAGGACGAGAAGTTCGCGGTCTGGGGCGGCACGACGACGACCGCCGGCGACCTGGTCTTCCACGGCACGCTGGACGGCTACATCAAGGCCCGCGACGCCGACACCGGCAACGTGCTCTGGCAGTTCAAGCTGCCCTCGGGCGTCATCGGCCACCCGGTGACCTACGAGCACGGCGGCAAGCAGTACGTCGCCATCTACTACGGCGTCGGCGGCTGGCCCGGCGTGGGCCTGGTGTTCGACCTCACCGACCCGACCGCCGGCCTGGGCGCGGTCGGCGCCTTCAAGGAGCTGCAGCAGTACACCAAGATGGGCGGTGGCCTGATGGTGTTCTCGCTCTGACGCCCCGAAGCTCCGGCCCCCGCGGCGGCACGCCGCCGCACCCCGCCGCCGGGGGCCTCCAGCGCCGCAAGGCGAACGAGGAGAAGAGATGCAAGGACGATCACTCGGCCATGTCGCCATGGCCCTCGTGATGCTCGCCGCGCAGGGCACGGCGGCGGCCGCGGACACGAACGAGCCCGTGCCGACGCTGCGCGCCTGCGCCGCCGACGACGACATGCCCTTCACCAATGCCGCCAGCCAGGGCTTCGAGGACCGCCTGGCCGCCGAACTGGCCGCCGCGCTGGGCATGAAGCTCGAACGCGTGGGTTTCGCCGACCCGCGCTACATGGTGCGCGACGGCATCGACCAGGGGCGCTGCGACGTGATGCTCGGCGCCGACGCCGGCGACCCGCGCCTGCTCACCGGCCGCCCCTACTACGCCGCCAACTACGTCTTCCTGAGCCGCGCCCAGGACCGCCTGGCGCTGCAGGACTGGGACAGCCCGGCGCTGGCGAGCGCCCGCCTGGGCGTCATCCCCGGCACGCCGGCGGAGACCATGCTCACCCAGATCGGCCGCCACGCCGACAGCTTCAACTACATGATGAGCCTGGGGGGCCACAAGGCGATGCGCAACCGCTTCGTGCGCTACGACGTCGAGAAGCTGGTGCGCGATCTCGCCGCCGGGCGCATCGACGTCGCGGTCGCCTGGGCGCCGGCGGTGGCGCGCTACGTGCGCGACAGCCCGGTGCCGCTGGCGGCGGTGCCGGTGCCCGACGCACGCAAGTCCAACGGCGAGCCGGTGCTCTTCCGCTACGAGACCGCGATCGGTGTGAAGAAGGGCAACGAGGCGCTGCTCGAACGCATCGAGGCCGCCGCGGCGCGTTATCGCCCGCGCTTCGACCAGGTGCTCGCCGAACAAGGCCTGCCCGCGCTCGGCGGCCGGCTGGCGGCGATCCCGGCGCAGACCACCGCCGCCGCGGCCGAACGGAGCACGACGCAATGAGCCGCCGCGCCGACGCCATGCGCCGCGCCCTGCGCGCCCTGGGCCTGGCCGCGGCGGCCTGGGTGCTGCCCGCGGCCGCGCAGCCGGTCTTCTACAACCTCGTCGAAGGCACGCCGCTGGACTTCAGCGACCTCGAGTACGAGGAGGAGACCGCCGCGGTCAAGACCTTCAAGCGCAGCGGCGACAACCCGTACAACGGCGACCACGGCGCGATCCGCAACGGCGAGTCGCTGTTCGCCACCGCCTGCTCGGGCTGCCACGGCCACCACGCCGAAGGCAAGCTCGGCCCCGGGCTGACCGACGACTACTGGACCTACCCGGCGAACAACACCGACCCGGGCCTGTTCTCCAGCATCTACGACGGCCTCACCGGACAGATGGGGCCGCAGAAGAACCGCCTGACGCAGGACGAGATGCTGCAGGTGATGGCCTGGGTGCGCAGCCGCTACACCGGCGACCCGGCCAGCGCCGGCTGGAGGCAGTCGGCCTCGCGCAACGCCTCGTTCCTGACCACCCGACCCCACCCGCCCACGAAGAGGAGCCCCGCATGAAGCCGCACCGCGCAATGACCGTCGCCGCCGCCTGCCTGCTGACGGCCGCCGCCGCCCAGGCCTACGACGGCACCAACTGCAAGGCCCCCGGAGACTGCTGGGAGCCCAAGCCCGGCTACCCCGAGAAGGTCGCGGGCAGCAAGTACGACCCCAAACACGACCCGGTGGAGCTGCGCAAGAACGAGGACGCCGTCAAGGCGATGGAGGCGCGCAACGCCAAGCGCCTCGAGGCGGCGCAGAAGACCGGCGTCTTCAAGTTCAAGCCCGACTGAGCCGGCCGGCGCCGCGGCGCGCCAGCCACCCGCCGGCTCGCCGCCGCGAGCCGGCGCCACCTCCTGAACGGCGGCCGCCCGCCGTCCGCCGCCCTGCCCGATGAACGAGTCCGATCTCGAAGACTGGCGCCGCCGCGCGCTGAGGCTCGAAGGCGCGATCCGCGAGGTCGTGCTCGGGATGTCGCAGGCCGTGCGCCTGACGACGGTGGCCCTGTTCGCACGCGGCCACGTGCTGCTCGAAGGCGACGTCGGCGTCGGCAAGACGACGCTGCTGCGCGCCGTGGCACGCGCCGTCGGCGGCGGCTACCAGCGCATCGAGGGCACGATCGACCTGATGCCCAGCGACCTCGTCTACTACACGCAGGTCGGCGACGACGGCCGCCCGCGTGTGCTGCCCGGCCCGCTGCTCACGCACGGCGAGCACTTGAGCGTCTTCTTCTTCAACGAGATCAACCGCGCCCGCCCGCAGGTGCATGCGCTGCTGCTGCGGCTGATGGCCGAGCAGTCGATCAGCGCCTTCAACCGCGAGTACCGCTTCCCGCACCTGAGCGTCTTCGCCGACCGCAACCGCGTCGAACGCGAGGAGACCTTCGAGCTGCCCGCCGCCGCGCGCGACCGCTTCCTGATGGAGATCCTGGTCGAGGCGCCCGACGAACCCGCGCAGCTGGAGGCGCTGATGTTCGACCCGCGCTTCCACGACACCGCGCGGCTCGTCGAGCCGGTGCCCGCCGGCCTGCTGGACCCGACGCGGCTGGAGGAACTGGCCGCACGCATCCAGCTGCAGGTGCAGGCCAGCCCGGCGCTGCGCCGCTACGGCGTCGAGCTCTGGCAGGCCACGCGCGAGCCGGCGCGCTTCGGCATCACGCTGCCCGAGGTCGAGGTCGGCGAGCTGGTGCACGCCGGCGCCAGCCCGCGCGGCATGGCGATGCTGGTGCGCGCCGCCCGCGTGCACGCCTGGCTCGAAGGCCGCGACGCCGTGGTGCCGGAAGACCTGCGCGCGGTCTTCGTCGAAACCGTCGCCCACCGCATCGCGCTGCAGCCGGTGTACGAGGCGCAGCGTGACCGGATCGCGCGGCCGCTGGCGCAGCAGATCCTGCGCCGCGTGGCGTCGCCGTGAAGCCGGGCGCACGCAGCATGGCCGGCACCGAGGAGATCGACTACCGCATCCGCTGGCGCGGCCACGACGCGCACCCGGGCGCCCACCGCTCTCGCGTCGCCGGCAGCGGCGAGGAGTTCCGCGGCGTCGTGCCGCTGGCCGAGGGGCGCGACGCCCGCCGCATCGACCTTCGTGCCAGCGTCACCGACCCCTGGGGCCGGCCCTGGGTGCGCGAGTTCCGCCAGCGCTCGCGCGTGCCAGTCGCGCTGCTGGCCGACGTCTCGAACTCGATGCGCTTCGCCGGCCACGGCGACCGGCTGGCGACCTGCGCGCGCTTCGCCCGCGCGCTCGCACGGGCGGCGTCGCGCAACGGCGACCCCTTCGCCTTCGTCGCCTGCGACCGCGGCGTGCGGCGCGAGCTGCTGCTGCCGGCGACGCTGGCGCGCCACGGCGGCGAGACCGCGGCGCGCCGCCTGGAGGCGCTGCGCGCCGAGGCCCCGCGCCCCGAAGGCGCCGGCGCCCAGGGCCTGGAGCAGGCGGTGCGCTGGCTGCCGCGGCAGCGCTCGCTGGTTTTCGTGCTGTCGGACCTGTATCTGGAGGCGGATCTGCTCGAGCGCGTGCTGCGCAGCCTGGCGGCGCACGAGCGCGTGCTGCTGCTGCTGGCCGACAGCGCCGAGCGCCAGCCGCCGGCACGCTGGGGCCTGGCCCGGCTGGCCGACCTGGAGACCGGCCGCGACCGCCTGCTGCTGCTGCGCCCGGCGCTCGCACGCCGCATGGCCGCCCGCCAGGCCGAGCGCGTGGAGCGCTGCACCCGGCTGGCGCGTCGCCACGGCGCATCGCTGCTGGTCGCCGAGGACGGGCTCGACCCGGCGGCCGTGGCACGCCACTTCCTCGGCCGCGGGGGCGGCGCATGAGCCCTCAGGACTTGTCCGGGGCTCATTCCCGCTTGGCGGGACCGGCCGCCAGGCCGAAGGGTGCCCCAGTGAGCCCTCAGGACTTGTCCGGGGCTCATCCCCGCTCGGCGGGACCGGCCGCCAGGCCGAAGGGTGCCCCATGAGCCCTCAGGACTTGTCCGGGGCTCAATCCCGCTCGGCGGGACCGGCCGCCAGGCCGAAGGGTGCCCCATGAGCTGGCGCACCGCCGTCGCCACCGCCGCCGCCGGCCTGCTGGTGCTGGGCCTGCCCGGCGCCGCCGTCGCCCAGGACGACGCCCGCCCGCGCCTGCTGCAGGTGCAGCCGCCGCGCGACAGCGGCCACCATCTGGGCGACCGGCTCGAGTACCGCGTGCTGCTGGCCTGGCCGCGCGACTGGGAGATCGACCGCGACGGCCTGACGCCGCCGGCCGGCCCGGAGCGTGCGATCGAGCTGCGCGAGCACCGCGTCGACGCCGGGCCGCACGGCTGCGGCGAGTGCCGCTGGCTGACGCTGCACTGGCAGATCTTCAAGGGGCCGCGCAGCGCCGAGGACCTGAGCCTGCCGGCGACGCCGCTGCGCCTGCGCCGCGGCGACGAGCTCGTCTCGCTGGAGCTGCCGGCCGCGGTGGTCGCGGTGTCGCCGCTGGTGCCCTGGGATTCGCGGCGCGACTGGCTCGGCAGCGTGCGCCCGGGCTGGGTCGCACGGCCTTTCGACGCCGGCGCACGCGCCGCCGAGGCGGGGGCGGCGCTGGCGCTGGCCGCCGCGGCGCTGCTCGTGCGCGCCTGGGCCACCGGGCGGCTGGCTGTCGGCCGCCCGGCCCGCCCCTTCGCCACCGCCTGGCGCGCGCTGCGCCGGCGCCGCCCCGCCGCGCAGCCCGCCGACGCCGAGGACCTGCGCCACTGGCACCGCGCCTTCGACGCCACGGCCGGCGCCACGGTCTTCGCCGACGACCTCGACGCCTTCTTCGCCGCGCGCCCGGCGCTGGCGCCGCTGGCGACGGCCTCGCGCCGCGTCTTCGAGGCTTCGCGCCGGCGTTTCTTCCTCGGCGAGCCCGAGGCCCCCGGGCCGACACGCGGCGAGCTCGTCGAGCTGCTGCAGCGCCTGGCGCGCGCCGAGTTCGAGTCCGCCGCGCGGCCCGCTGCCCATGCCTGAGCTGGACCACCCCGCCTGGCTGCTCGGCCTGACGGCGGCGCTGCTGCCCTGGTTCTGGCACGGCCAGCGCCGCATCGGCTGGGCCAGCCTGCAGGCGCTGCCGGCGGACCGGCTGTCGGCCGCGCTCGACCTCGTGCTGCGTGCGCTGGCCAGCCTGGCGCTGGCGGCCGGGGCGCTGAGCCTGGCCGGCGCCCACCTGCAGGGCGCGCCGGTGGAGCGCACCGGCACCGGCGCGCACCTCGTCGTCGTGCTCGACCGCAGCGCCAGCATGGCCGACAGCTTCGCCGGCACCGCGTCGCGCAGCGGCGAGGAGTCCAAGGGCGAGGCCGCCGCCCGGCTGCTCGACGCCTTCGTCGCGCAGCGCCCGCACGACCTCTTCGGGGTGGTGTTCTTCAGCACCGCGCCGATGCGCGTGCTGGGCCTGACCGGCGACCACGTCGGCGTGCGTGCGGCCATCGCCAGCTCGGCCGCGCGCGGCGTCGGCCTGACCAACATCTCCGCCGGGCTGACGATGGCGCTGGAGAGCTTTCGCGACCAGCCGCGCAGCGGCTCGCGCGTGCTGCTGCTGGTGTCCGACGGCGCCGCGAACATCGACGCGCGCGCGCAGCGCACGATCCGCCGTCTGTTCGAGGAGCACCAGGCCCAGCTCTACTGGATCTACCTGCGCTCGCCCAGCGGCAACAGCCCGACACGATTGCCCAGCCCCGACGCCGGCGCCGACGTCGCGCCCGAGTACTACCTCGACCGCTTCTTCAACGACCTGGGCGCCCCGTACCGGCTCTACGAGGCCGACAACCCGCGTGCGCTGGCCGGCGCGATCGAGGACGTCTCGCGGCTGCAGAACCTGCCGCTGCGTTACCTGCAGGCGCAGCCGCGGCGCGAGCTGGCGCCCTGGCTGGACACGCTGGCGCTGGCCTGCGTGCTGGGGCTGCTGGCGGCGCACGCGATGGAGCGCTCGCGGTGGCGCTGAAACCCGCCGCGGCGCTGCGCCGGTGGCTGGCACCGGCCTGCCTGGCGCTGGCCGGCCTGGCGCTGGCGGCCGCGGCCGAACGCGGCTGGAGCGGCTGGCAGCAGGCGCGCGCCAACGAGCGCATGGCCTGGGCCGAGCCGCCGCAGGACGCCGAACCGCGCGTGCTGCTGGCGCGCGCGGTCGCGCTGGAACGCCTGGGCCGCGCCGACGAGGCCCTGGCCGACTATGCCGAGGTCGAGGCCCGGGGCGACGCCGCGCTGCGCCATGCCGCGCGCGTCAACGTCGCCAACCTCTACCTGCGCCGCGGCATCGCCGTCGCACGCGAGGACGGCAACGCCGAACGGGCCCTGGTCCTGCTGCAGCTGGCCAAGAGCGGCCTGCGCCGCGCGCTGCGCGAGCGGCCCGAGGACTGGAACGCGCGCTACAACCTCGAACTCGCCCAGCGCCTGCTGCCCGACGTCGTGCCGCGCGACTGGCGCCGCTCGGGCGACGAGCCCGAGATCCCCGAGGCGATGAAACGCGACAAGGCGGCCTGGACCGAGATGGTGTCGCCGCCGCGCGGGATGCACTGATGGCGACGGCGCTGCGCGCGTGGCTGCGCCGGCGGCCCCGACTGCTGCTGGCGGCGCTGTCGGCGCTGGCCTTCGCCGCGGCCATCGCGCGGCCGGCGATCCCCTGGCCGCGCACGCTGGGCAGCACGCTGCTGGTGGTCGACATCACGCAGAGCATGAACGTCGTCGACATGCGCTGGCAGGGCCGGCCGACCAGCCGGCTGGACTACACACGCGCGCTGCTGCGCCAGCTGCTGGCCGAACTGCCCTGCGGCCACCGCGCCGGGCTGGCGGTGTTCAGCGAGCGCAAGGCGCTGATGCTGCTCGCGCCGGTCGAGGTCTGCGCGCACTACGCCGTGCTCGACGACGCGCTCGGCGGCATCGACTGGCGCATGGCCTGGGCCGCCGACAGCCACCTCTATTACGGCAGCTACTCGGCGCTGGCCGAGATCGAGCGCCGCTGGCCCGGCGGCACGCTGGCCTTCTTCACCGACGGCGACCAGGCGCCGGCGCTGTTCCCGGGCCGCGAGCCGCGCTACGAGCGCCACGCCGGCAGCCCGGCCGGCGTGCTGTTCGGCGTCGGCGGCGACACGCCGCAGCCGGTGCCGCGGCTGGACGCCGACGGCCGCGTCGCCGGCTACTGGACCGAGGAGGAGGCGGCGGGCTTCGCCAGTGCCGGCGCGCCGACGCTGTCGGTGGCCGACATGGAGCGCATGGCGCAGGGCGCCGACGTGCGCAACCAGTCCCAGCGCCCGGCCGACGCCCCCGCCGGCCACCTGTCGGCGCGCAACGACACCGCGCTGGCCGCCGTCGCGCGTGCCGCCGGGCTGCGCCACGTCACCGCCCGCGACCCGGGCAGCGTGCTGGAGGCGTTGCTGGCCCTGCCCGGCACGCAACGCACGACGCAGCGCCTCGAACTGCACGGCGCGCTGGTCGCGCTGGGCGCGCTGGCGCTGCTCGCCAGCCTCGTTCCCGCCCGCCGGCCGCGCGCCGCCGGGCTGGCCTCCCCGCTTGCCAAAGGCACGACACCATGAACCCAAGACTGCACATCGCCTCGCGCGCCGCCGCCTGCACCCTGCTCGGCTGCCTGGCGCAGGCCGCCCTGGCCCACGGCCCCACGCCGCAGAAGATCGACGAGCAGGTCGAAGTCGCCGCGCCGCCGGCCGCGGCCTGGGCCCTGGTCGGCGATTTCACGCGTTTCGCCACCTGGCATCCGGGCCTGGCGGCGAGCACGGCCGACCGCGGCAACAGCGTCGGCTCGCGGCGCACGCTGACGCTGGCGCGCGGCGGCACGCTGACCGAGGAGCTCGACGAGCGCCTGGACGGCGAGATGTCGATGAGCTACCGCTCCGGGCGCGATCTCGACCCGGCGGTGCTTCCGGTGGGCTCGTACTCGGTGCGCCTGCGCGTGCTGCCGGCCGGCAGCGGCAGCCGCATCGAGTGGCGCGCGCGCGCCTACCGGGCCGACAGCGGCAACGAGCCCGCCGAAGGCCAGGACGACGAGGCCGCGGTGACGGCGCTGCGCGAGTTCATCCGCCCGGCGCTCGCCGCGGCACGCGAGCAGCTGCAGCCGCGCTGAGTCCGTCGCGCATCAGTCGCCCGCCGCCTCGCGTTCGGAGCGCGCGAACACGCGCACCAGCGCGATGCCGGCGCCGACGTGGGTGTCGCGCCGCACCAGCGGGCTGTCGGCGAAGACCGCGCCGCCCACGCTGTCGGCACGCACGAAGGCACCGAACCACCACGGCCCGGCACGGCGCGACAGCGCCGCCGTCGCCTGCCAGCCGGCGTAGCCGCCGCTCGCCGCATACGCCGGGCGGCCGGGCGCGGCCTCGTCGGCCTTCACCTCGTAGTCGTGGCGGTGCAGCCGCCGGTCGCCCCACATCGGCCCGGCCTGCAGGCCCCAGCCGAAACCGGCGTGCTCGCCGTCGACGGCCAGCGCCGGTGCGGCGGTCCAGCCCAGCAGGCTGGGCGATCCGTCGAGGCCGATCACCGCACGCAGCGGCAGGCGCAGCTCGGTCTTCCAGCTCGCGCCTCTCGCGAGCGCGATGCGCAGCCGCGGGCCGACTTCGACGGTCGTCTCCAGGTCGTCCATGCCGCGGCGCGCCTCGTCGTCGTCGCTGCGTGTCGGCGTGCCGGCGGCAAATCCCAGGTCCAGATCGACGCGCTCGCTCTCGAACAGACGGGCCCGCGCGCCGTCACGGTCGGCACGCAGCACCTCACCACGGTAGACGAACCAGGGCAGCGGCAGCACCCAGGTGCTGGAATCGGCCGCGCCGCGGTAATGCGGCAGGCGTAGCACGGTGGCACCGGCGCCCAGCTCCCACAGCGGCTCGGCTGCCGCGGGCACGGCGGCGGCCGCGACCAGCAGCGCCGCCAGCCGCTTCATCGCGCCAGCGCCCCGGCCACCAGCGCGTGGCCCTCGATCTCGACCAGCAGCTCGCGCCGGCAGACGTCGGCCTCGACGTAGACCGCGCGCCGCGCGGCCACCGAGTCCGCCCCGACGGCAGCCTCGAACGCCGCGCGCACCGCGGCGTAGTCGCCGGGCTGGCGCAGATAGACCACGCTCTCCAGGTCGCCCGGCGACACCGCCGCAGCGCCGTGGGCCCGCGCCTGCTCGCACAGCGCCTCCAGGTTGCGCAGCGTCTCGGCCAGCTGCGCCAGCACGTCGCCTTCGTGCATCGAACGTTCGCCGACGATGCTCGCCGTGCCGCTGACGAAGAAGGCCAGCCGGCCGTCCAGCGCGTCGGCCAGCGCGGCACGCGAGAAGTTCGGGCTGCGCGGGCCGAAACGCTGCGAATAACGGTACGGCGCGACCTGGCGCGGGTTGTCCAGCGGCCGCACGGCGCCGCGCGAGGCGAGGAAACGGATCGCCAGCGTGCCGTCGTGCGGCCCCAGCGCGCAGGCCGCCGGCGCCCCTTCGAAGGCGTCGAAGCCGGCTTCGCAGAAGGCGCGGAAGCGGCCGACGTTGAACTGGCGGTAACGCTCCAGCCCGCCGCCGTCGGCGTTGATGCGCGGCAGGAAGTTCCAGACCTTGACCAGCGGCGGCCGGCCGCGCGCGTCGAGCACCTCGAACAGGTCGCGGTAGGCCTGCCAGGCGGCGTCGGTCAGGTCGGCCACCGCGTCGGGCAGGTCCAGCCAGCCGTAGAGCCAGTGGCCGTCGTCACGCCAGCGCACCGGGCCGTGGGCGCCACTGGACACCGGGCCGGCGGCGAACAGGTCGACGACCGGCTCCCCGGGCGCCACCAGGCGCGCGGCCAGCCCCGGCGCGGCGGCGGTCGCGCCGGGCCCCCAGGCCAGGCCACCGAGCGCGGCGGCGTCCAGCAGCGCCGCCTCGGCGGCGGGCAGGCGCAGCAAGCGCAGCGGGGTGGCGGTGCGCGACGGCGTCGCGGTGGCGGACAGGGTCGCCTCGGGCATCGGGTCGGGGGCGCGGGCGGCGGACGCCGCGGCAGGAGGGAAAGGCCGGCCGATTATTCCAAAGCGGGCCGCCGACGGGCACCGGCCCGGGCGAAAGGCCGTCGATAGAATGGCCCGTTGGCCGCGGCAGCGCCCGCGGCCTCTTCTCCGCAGCTCTCCCGACACCGCCGCATGGCCCACGAACCGACTTCCCCCGACGCCCCCAAGCCGAGCAACTTCCTGCGCGGCATCATCGAGCGCGACCTCGAGGCCGGCACCTGGAGCCAGCGCCACTGGGGCGGCGGCCCGGGCGACGGCGCGCACCACGGCGCGGGCGTGCCCGACCCGGCGAAGATCCGCACCCGCTTCCCGCCCGAGCCCAACGGCTATCTGCACGTCGGCCACGCCAAGAGCATCTGCCTGAACTTCGGCCTGGCGCGCGACTACGGCGGCGTCTGCCACCTGCGTTTCGACGACACCAACCCCGAGAAGGAAGAGCAGGAATACGTCGACGCCATCATCGAAGCCGTGCACTGGCTGGGCTTCGACTGGGAAGCCAACGGCACGCGCCACCTCTACTGGGCGAGCGACTACTTCGACTTCATGTACCGCGCCGCCGAGGCGCTGATCGAAGCCGGCCTGGCCTACGTCGACGAGCAGAGCGCCGAGCAGATGCGCGCCCACCGCGGCGACTTCACGACGCCGGGCACGGCCAGCCCCTTCCGCAGCCGCACGCCGGCCGAGAACCTGACGCGTTTTCGCGAGATGCGCGACGGGAAACACGCCGACGGCGCGATGGTGCTGCGCGCCAAGATCGACATGGCGTCGCCGAACATCAACCTGCGCGACCCGACGCTCTACCGCATCAAGCACGCCACGCACCACAACACCGGCGACAAGTGGTGCCTGTACCCGATGTACACCTTCGCGCACCCGATCGAGGACGCGCTGGAGAACATCACCCACAGCATCTGCACGCTGGAGTTCGAGGACCAGCGCCCGTTCTACGACTGGCTGCTGGACCAGCTGGCCACGCTCGGCCTGCTCGCACGCCCGACGCCGCGCCAGCACGAGTTCGGCCGGCTCAACCTCAGCTACGTCATCACCAGCAAGCGCAAGCTCAAGGCGCTGGTCGACGAGAAGATCGTCGAAGGCTGGGACGACCCGCGCATGCCGACGATCTTCGGCATGCGCCGCCGCGGCTACACGCCGGAGGCGATCCGCGCGATGGCCGACGGCTCGGGCGCGAGCAAGACCAACATCTGGCTCGACTACTCGGTGCTCGAAGGCTGCCTGCGCGAGGACCTGGAAGGCAAGGCCGCGCGTGCGATGGTCGTGCTCGACCCGCTGCCGCTGAAGCTCGTCAACTGGGACGAGGTCTTCGGCGCCGGCCACGTCGAGCCCTGCCACGCGCCGGCGCACCCGCACCACCCCGAGCTCGGCGAACGCCGCTTCGGCCTCGGCCCCGAGGTCTGGATCGAGCGCGAGGACTTCGCCGAGACACCGCCCAAGGGCTTCTTCCGCCTGTTCCCGGGCAACAAGGTGCGGCTGAAGTACGGCGTCGTCGTCGAGTGCACGGGCTGCGAGAAGGACGCCGACGGCCAGGTCACCGCGGTGCTCGCCAAGGTCGTGCCCGACACCAAGAGCGGCACGCCGGGCGCCGACGCGATCAAGGTCAAGGGCACGATCACCTGGGTCGGCCGGCAGGATGCCGTCGCCGCCACGGTGAACCTCTACGACCGCCTGTTCACCGAAGCCCAGCCCGACGCCGCCGGGCGCGACTTCCGCGAGGTGCTCAACCCCGACAGCAAGCGGGTCGTGCAGGCCTGGCTGGAGCCTTCGCTGGCGTCGGTTGCGGCCGAGACGCGGCTGCAGTTCGAGCGCCACGGCTACTTCGTCGCCGACCGCGTGCTGCACCGCGCCGACGCGCCGGTGTTCAACCGCATCACCACGCTGCGGGACAGCCGCACGAAGTAAGGTTGCGGCAGGTAATGTTTCGTCGCCGGTGCTGGTGCCCGGCGGCGTTCCGTGCCAGATTGGGTGCGTTCCCCTCTTTCCGTGGAGGCCCCATGTCGCAGTCCTTCCCGTTGCGTCGCGCGGCGCTGGCGGCCGCGCTGGCGCTGATGGCGCTGGCCGGTCCGGCGCAGGCCGCCGGCATCGTCCGGGTGAGCTTCGTTCAGCCCGAGCGCTACACCGACGCCGGCTTCGGCCAGGTCGAACGCGAGCGCAACACCGACCGCCTCGCCGCGATCTTCCAGGACCTGGCCCGGCGCCTGCCCGACGGCCAGACGCTGGATATCGAGGTGCTCGACGTCGACCTCGCCGGACGCGTACCGATCGGCAGCGTGCACGACACGCGTGTGCTGACCGGCGGCGCCGACTGGCCGCGCATCAAGCTGCGCTACAACCTGGACGTCGGCGGCACCGTGCAGCACGGCGAGGAAACCGTGTCCGACATGAGCTACCTGCAGACCCGCATCCTCGGCAGCCGTGCCGACGAGCCACTGGCCTACGAGCGCCGCATGCTCGAACACTGGTTCGAGGAACGATTCCTCACCCCCTGACCCCCGGAGAAACCTCTTGTCCCTGCACCGCCTGTGCCTGGCCGCCGTCGTGGCCGCCGCCGCTCCCGCCTTCGCCGCCGCGCCGGCCGACCCGCTGAAGGCCGCCGCCGCCGAACCCGGCGCCGTCGTCACCGCCAGCGGCCTGATCTACCGCTCGCTGAAGGACGGCAACGGCGCCAGCCCGACGGCCAGCGACACGGTGCGCGTGCACTACCGCGGCACCTTCCCCGACGGCAAGGAGTTCGACAGCTCCTACCGCCGCGGCGAGCCGATCGAGTTCCCGCTGAACCGCGTGATCCCCTGCTGGACCGAAGGCGTGCAGAAGATGAAGGCCGGCGGCAAGGCCAGGCTGACCTGCCCCAGCGCCATCGCCTACGGCGAGCGCGGTGCCGGCGGCGTGATCCCGCCGAACGCGACGCTGCAGTTCGAGGTCGAACTGCTGGGCATCCGCAAGTAAGACATCCGGTCGTTCAAGCCGGCGCGCGGGCGAAAAGTCTGCGCGCCAGCGTCACGCCGGCCAGCACCACGGCGCCGGCCACGACGCCCAGCAGCCCGTTGGCCAGCACCGGCAGCAGCGCGCCGGCCAGGCCGCCCAGGCCACCCAGCGTGTGTTCGATGGCCTCGGCCACCGGGTGCACGCCGTGCACCAGGATGCCACCGCCGACGAGGAACATCGCCGCGGTGCCGGCCACCGACAGGAACTTCATCAGCCAGGGCGCCGCCACCAGGATGCCGTCGCCGATCGAGCGCACGGCGGCGCTGCCGGCGCGCTGCAGCCTCAGGCCCAGGTCGTCGAGCTTGACGATGCCGGCGACGACGCCGTAGACGCCCACCGTCATCGCCAGCGCGACGCCGGACATCACCAGCACGCGCGTCATGAACTCGGCCTCGGCCACCGTGCCCAGCGTGATCGCGATGATCTCGGCCGAGAGGATGAAGTCGGTGCGGATCGCGCCCTTGATGCGCTCCTTCTCGAAGGCCACGAGGTCGACCTCGGGCTTCTCCAGCGCCGCGCGCAGTTCGGCTTCGTGCGACTTTTCGTCGCCCTCGCCGCCGCGGTGCAGGAACTTGTGCGCCAGCTTCTCGAAGCCTTCGTAGCAGAGGAAGGCGCCGCCGATCATCAGCAGCGGCGTCACGGCCCAGGGCGCGACGGCACTGATGGCCAGCGCGGCCGGCACCAGGATGGTCTTGTTCAGCAGCGAGCCCTTGGCCACCGCCCAGACCACCGGCAGTTCGCGTTCGGCGGCCACGCCGGTGACCTGCTGGGCGTTCAGCGCGAGGTCGTCGCCGAGCACGCCCGCGGTCTTCTTCGCGGCGAGTTTGCTGAGGAGCGCGACGTCGTCGAGGACGGTCGCGATGTCGTCGATCAGGGCAAGGAGACTGCTGGCGGCCATGGCGCGCATTCTCGCCGCGAAGCCGCGACGCGTTGGCCGCCACCCCGCGGCCGGGCGATGAGCCGGGCTCAGCCGAGTTCGCGCACCACCGAAGGCGTGGCGAACTCGCGGCCGACGACGGCGCGGGCGTACAGGTAGTTGCAGCGTGCACGTTCGCTCAGGTCGTCCATCGGCACGTGGCCCTGGGCGTCACAGGGGAAGGCCAGCGCACGGCCCTGCTGGAACAGCGACTGGAAACGCAGCTGGAAGCGGCCGGAAGCGGCGACGTCGGCAAAAGTGCTCATTTCACGACCCCTGATGGCGTCTTCGATGATCTGAAAGGTAGTCGGCCGCGGCCGCGGCCGCCTTCGGTGAGGCGCCATGCGCGGCGTCGGACGGAGACGGCGATCGCTGTCGGAAGATGACTGACGCAGCACAAGCCGCCGGCCGCGCGGCGCTTCAGTCCGCCGCCGCGCGGCCGATAAGACGTCTGGACGCGCCCGACCCGCCATGACCGCCATTGCCGCCAAGCTGCCCGCCGAGACCTCGCGAACTGCCGCGATCACCCGTGAAATCGATCACGCCCGCACGCGCGGCGCGCTGCAGCACATCGTCGTGCCGCCGTGCCCGGCGCTGCTGGCGCGGCTGCAGGCGGTGATGCTGCTGCCCGAGCCCGATCTCAACGAGGTCGCGCGCATCGCCGCCAGCGACGTCGCGATGTCGGCGACGCTGATCCGCAACGCCAACGGCCCGCTGTACGCGGTGGGCCAGCCGGTGCAGACCGTCGGCCAGGCGATGAACCGCCTGGGCCTGAAGCAGACCGCGGCGATCATGACCGGCTTCCTGGTGCGCAACGCCATCGTCGCCGACAACCGCCACCTGCGCCGCTTCTGGGAACGCTCGGCGCAGCGTGCGATCGCGATGACCTTCATCGCCCGCCAGCTCGTCGGCCTGTCGCCCGACGTCGCGCACACCTACGGCCTGTTCTGCCACGTCGGCATGCCGGTGCTGCTGCAGAGCGTGAAGGGCTACGGCTCGACGATGGTCGAGGCCGCGGCGCGCATCGACCGCAGCTACGTCGCCACCGAGAACGCCAACCACCGCACCGACCACGCCGTCGTCGGCGCGCTGGTGGCGCGGGTCTGGCGCCTGGCGCCCGAGGTGATGGCCGCGATCCGGCTGCACCACGACCTGGACTCGCTGGGCGGCGAGGACACCGAGCCCGAGGTGCAGACGCTGATGGCCGCCGGCCTCGTCGCCGAGCACCTGGTGCGCCGCCAGGAAGCCCAGCTGGCCGAGCGCGACTGGACCGACCACTCGGCCGCGGCGCTGGCCTGGCTGCAGGTCGACGAAGGCGAGATCGCCCAGTGGGGCGAGGAACTCAACGCTTCGCTGAGCGCTTTCTAGGCTTGGCGATCGCCTCGTAGAGCGCGACGAACTGCTGCGTCAGCTTGTGCCCAGGGTCCAGGTGGATCATCGGGCGCGCGAGTTCGTGCGACTCCTTCACGCGCACGCTGGCGCCCAGGTAGGGCTCCAGCACCGGCAGGCCCTCGTCCACGAGTTCCTGCACCGTGCGCCGCGGCAGGCTGGCGCGCGGCTGGAACTGGTTGACGACGATGCCCTCGACGGCGAGCTTGTCGTTGTGGTCGGCGCGGATCTCCTCCACCGCCTCCAGCAGGCCGTAGAGCGCGCGGCGCGAGAACTCGTCGCAGTCGAACGGGATCAGGCAGCCGTCGGCGGCGATCAGCGCCGAGCGCGTGTAGAAGTTCAGCGCCGGCGGCGTGTCGATCCAGATCTCGTCGTACGTACCGGCCAACTCGGCCAGCGCGTCGCGCAGCTTGAAGATCTTGTAGCGGCTCTCCAGCTTGGCGTGCAGCTCCTCGAGCGCGGCGCTGGCGGGCATCAGGTCCAGGCGCTCCCAGGGCGTGGCGGTGACGAAGTCGGCGGTGGCCGTGGGGCGCACGCTGAACTTCAGCGTCGACTCGAAGAACTCGGCCGCGCCCGGGCGCGGGTCGACGGCGGCCTCGCCGAGCAGGTAGTGCGTCGAGTTGGCCTGCGTGTCCAGGTCGACGAGCAGCACGCGCCGCCCCTTGGCGGCCGCGATCGCGGCCAGGTTGCTGGCGATGGTCGACTTCCCGACCCCGCCTTTCTGGTTGAAGACGACGTGCCGCATCCGAGCGCTCCGTGGGAGGACGCACCATTGTGCACCGCAGCACTGGAGGCCGAACCCTAGATTCGGGGCGCCCGTCCGGCGCTCAGACGAGCGTGCCCAGCGTGCGCAGCGCCGCGGCCAGTTGCTCGTCGGGCGGGCGGCCGACCCCCAGGCGCACGTAGCCGTCGAAACGCGCGCCGGTGCTGAACATCGAGCCCGGCGCGATCTTGATGCCGCGCTCCAGCGCCGCGGCGAACAACGCGTCGCCGCTGGCGCCGTCGGGCAGCTGCAGCCACAGCAGCAGGCCGCCGTCGGGCAGCGTCACGCGTGTGCCCGGCGGGAAGTGCGCCGCCACGAGGTCGGCGTAGGCGTCGCGGTGCACCCGCAGCTGCTCGGCCAGCCGGCGGCGGTGGCGGTCGTAGGCCGGGCTGTCGACGTATTCGGCGACCACCGACTGCGGCAGCTCCTCGGGGAAGCGGCTCTGCGTGTACTTGAGCATCTCCACGCGCGCCTGCCAGCGCCCGGCCAGCATCCAGCCCAGGCGCAGGCCCGGCGCCAGCAGCTTGTTCAGCGAATTGCAGTGGATGACGCCGCCGTCCTGGTCCCAGGCTTTGAGCGGCCGCGCCGGCTGGGCCGTCATCTCGCCGTAGATGTCGTCCTCGATCAGCGCCACGCCGCGCGCCGCGCACAGCGCCACCAGCTCGGCCTTGCGCTCGTCGGGCATCGTGCAGCCCAGCGGGTTGTGCAGCGTCGGCTGCACGACGACGGCGCGGATCGCCGTGCCCTGGTCCAGCGCGAAGGCCAGCGCTTCCAGCGACAGCCCGGTCTTCGGGCTGGTCGGCAGCTCGATCGCACGCAGGCCCAGCGCCTCGACGATCTGCAGCAGGCCGTAGAAGGTGGGCGACTCGACGGCCACCGTGTCGCCCGGCTGGGTGACGGCGCGCAGCGCGAGGTTCATCGCCTCGGTGCAGCCTTGCGTGACGACGATCTGCTCGGGCGCCGCGGCGACGCCGCGCTCCAGCGCGCGCCGCGCCAGCGCCGCCCGCAGCAGCGGGTGGCCGTGGCGGCGCGTCATCGTCGTCAGCACCTGCGGCGCCAGGCGCAGCCGGCGCTGCATCGCACGCGCCAGCGCTTCGGCCGGATACATCGCCGGCGGCGCGACGGCCAGCGCCAGGTTCAGCTCGACGGCATGGCGCTGGCCGCGCGCCAGGATGCCGGAGATGTGCTCGGAGATGCCGACGTAGGCGGCGGCGTCGATCGCGCGCGGCGCGGCTTCGGAGGCCGGTGGCAGCGCCGCACGGCGCGGGTGGCGCACGAAATAGCCCGAACGTGCGCGCGCCTCGAGCAGGCCGTCGTCTTCCAGCCGGCGGCAGGCCTGCAGCGCGGTCGACAGGCTGACCTCGTGGCGGCGCATCAGCTCGCGCACCGACGGGAAACGGTCGCCGCTGCGCAAGGCCCCGGCCTGGATGGCGCCGCGGTAATGCTCGGCGATGCGGTGGTACAGCGTGCTCATGGGCAACGAGCACTATGCCGCGCGCTCCGCCACCAAAACAGATACAGAGACCCGGGCCGGACACCGAAACAGTTGCCCGCCGCCGCCGCTGTTGTGCCACGCAGCGTGCGCCGCTGTGGCTGCCGCCGCCAGACGCCGCGCCGCACAGTGGCCGCCATGGACACCCGCACGATCGAACTGGCCGCCGGCCAGACACTGGCCCTGGCGCTGCGCCGCGGCGACACGCTGCAGCTGGCGCGCGGCCGCCTGCAGGTCTGGGCGCCGGCCGCGGAGCTGGCCGGCACGCAGCACCGGCCGTCGCAGCACTGGGACGAAGGCCAGGCCTTGTTCGCCGACGACTCCGGCACCTGGCAGGCCCAGGCGCTGACGGCGGCGACCTTGCTGCTGCAGCGGCCGCTGCCGGCCTGGCGCCGCTGGTGGCCGGCCCGGCCCGCCCTGGCCGGCTCTAGACTGGCCCGATGCGCGACCTCTTCCTGCTCGACCCCGGCCTCGTCTTCCTGAACCACGGCTCCTTCGGCGCCTGCCCACGCGAGGTGCTGGCCGAGCAGCAGCGCTGGCAGCTGGACATGGAGCGCAACCCGGTCGAGTTCCTCGGCCGGCGCTCGGCCGAGCGGCTGCATCACGCGCGCACGGTGCTCGCCGGCGAAGTGGGTGCCAACCCGGAGCACCTGGTCTTCGTGCCCAACGCGACCACCGGCGTCAACGTCGTCACCCGGTCCTTCGGGCTGGCGCCGGGCGACGAGGTGCTGTCCACCGACCTGGAATACGGTGCCTGCGACGCCGCCTGGCAGCAGGCCTGCGCCGCGCACGGTGCTCACTACCGGCGCGTTGAAATCCCCCTGCCCTTCGAGCGCGAGCGTTTCGTCGACCGCCTGATGGCCGCGGTGACGCCGCGCACGCGGCTGATCTACGCCAGCCACATCACCTCGACGACGGCGCTGACGCTGCCGGTGGCCGAGCTGTGCCGCGCCGCACGCGAACGCGGCATCCCGACGCTGATCGACGGCGCGCACGCGCCGGGCCAGATCACGCTGGACCTGGACGCCATTGGCGCCGACTTCTACGTCGGCAACTGCCACAAGTGGCTGTGTGCGCCCAAGGGCAGCGGCTTCCTGCACGCCCGGCCCGAACACCACGCGCGGCTCGACGCGCCGGTCATCAGCTGGGGTTATGCCGAAGGCACCGGCGGCCATGCCGGCTTCGACGCCTACCTGGGCCGCACGCTGTTCGAGCGCCGCCTGCAGTGGCAGGGCACGCGCGACCTGTCGGCCTGGCTGGCGGTGCCGGCGGCGATCGACTTCCAGCGCCGCCACGACTGGCCCGCGGTGCGTGAGCGCTGCCACGCGCTGGCGCGCGAGGCGCTCGAGGCGCTGACACGCCGCCACGGCCTGGCGCCGATGGCCGCCGACGGCGACTGGGCGCAGATGGTCGCGATTCCCGTGCCGCCGCAGGACCCGGAAGCGCTGCGCCGGCGCCTGTTCGACGAAAGCGGCATCGAGGTGCCGGTGACGACCCACGCCGGCCGGACCTTCGTGCGCATCTCGGTGCAGGGCTACACCGAGCCCTGGGAGATCGAGCGCCTGCTGGACGCGCCGGCGCTGCGCTGAGCGCGCGCCGCTCAGCCGCAGACGATGCGGTTGCGGCCCTGCTGCTTGGCCTCGTAGAGCAGGCGGTCGGCTTCGAGGAACAGCGTCTGCACCGTGTCGGCCGGCTGCGGCACGCGCACCAGCGCGCCGATCGACACCGTCAGCGTCGGCGCCGTCGCGCTGCGGGTGTTGGGAATCGCCAGCGCCTCGACGTCGCGGCGGATGGCTTCGAACAGCTCGCGCGCCCGGCCGCTGGGGCTGGAGCTGCAGGCCAGCAGCGCGAACTCCTCGCCGCCCAGGCGGAAGGCGAAGTCGCCGGCGCGCCGGCCGTGTTCCCGCAGCGCCGCCGCCACCGACACCAGCGCCTCGTCACCGGCGACGTGGCCGTAGGTGTCGTTCAGGCGCTTGAAGTGGTCCAGGTCGAGCAGCGCCAGCGTCAGCGCCGCCCCCTCGCGCCGCGCGCGTGCCAGCTCGGACGTGAACACGGCGTCGAAGTGGCGGCGGTTGAACAGCCCGGTCAGGTCGTCGGTGATCGCCGACTCCTCCAGCCGCCGGTTGGCCGCCTCGAGGTCGATGTAGGCCTGGCGCAGCTTCTCCTCGGCCTCGACGCGTGCGCGGCGTTCGCGCAGCAGGTTCAGCGTGCGGCTGGACAGGCTCTCGTACATGCCGAGCACGGTGTCGATCAGCAGGCGCACCGACGAGGCGCCCATCTTGCGTTCGGCCTTCAGCTTGGCCTCGTCCAGCGGCACGCCGGCCTGGACCTCGGCGACGACGAGCGCGAAACGTTTGTCCTCGACGATGATGTGGAAGGCCAGCCAGCGGATCAGGAACTTCACGATGCCCTCGACCAGCTGGTACAGCGGCTCTCCGCCGCCCGAGCGTTTCAGGTCCTGGACCTTGGGCAGGAAGGCGCCGTGCGCCGCCTGATGGTTGTGCAGCCAGAGGTCGTCGCCGAAGCAGTCGACCCAGATCTCTTCCTCGGCCGAGAAGTGGACGTCGGCATAGGCCGCGAGTTCGGCGAACGCGGCCTCGACCTCGCATTCCTGGTTGCTGACCAGCGTGCCGGCGAGTTGGTTCAGCAGGTCCACCAGGCGCTTGTGCTGCTGGTCGATGAGCGCGTTGCCGGTGTTGAAGTTGTCGTTCCAGGGGAACACTTCGAACACGGGCGCGCCGACGGCGTGTTCCGGCGGGCCGAGCAGATCCATGAAGTGGGCGGGGTGCGTGGCCGTCGTGCTGTGCGTCGTCATGCGAGGCGCGGCGCCATGGCGCCGATGGTTCGCCCTGCCGCTGCCCGCCACCTGAGCAGGCGGTGGCCATGCGGAGCGGTGGGCGAAGCAGCCGCTCCCGCCGGCCACACGATGATGACACAGCGATTTCAGCGTTTCGAAAGGATGAGCGCGTTGCCCGGAGGTCCGGGCCGCGGGCGCGAGCGCCCTCAGGCGCCGGCGGGCGCCGCGAAGGCCAGCACGTGGCCGTCGGGGTCCAGCGAGTAGGCCGCGACGTGGCCCCAGTTGCGCGGCTGCAGCGGCGAGAGTTCGCTGGCCCCGGCGGCCAGCGCCCGGGCGTGCGCCGCCGCGGGGTCGTCGACCAGCAGGTACAGCTCGGCGCGCGGCACGCCGCGCGCCGCGGCCGGGTCGGGCAACGCAGCACCGAGCAGCGCCTTGATGCCGGATTCCGGCATCAGCCCGAGCACCGCGCCGCCGGGCAGCTCGAACTCCGTCATGCCGGGCACGTCGAGGCGGGGGGATCGGGCGAGCGCCTGTTCGTAGAAGCGGCGGCTGGCAGGCTGGTCGGCGACGTAGAGGATGAAGTGGGGGGTCATGGGTCGGTCGGTGCGAGGTCGGCCAGCTGGTCGGCCGTTGAGCGCAGCCGGATGCCCGACGCAGCGAGCGCAGCCAGCGCGACGTCGTGGACGAGTTCGGCCGGCAGCGTCTCGCCGGCCGGAGCGCGGCGTTCATATGTGGAGCAAGCGTCGTGCACGACCGTGACACGGTAGCCGAGGTCCAGCGCCTCGCGCGCCGTGGCGGTGACGCAGGCGTCGGTGGCCAACCCGACGACGACCAACTCGGCTGGCGCAGGCGCGAGCGCCGCGGCGAACCGTGGCTGCTTGAACGCGCTGTTCGTGCGTTTGTCGAAGACCGGCTCGCCCGAGGCCGGCGCGACGCGAGGCTCGATCGCCAGCCCGTCCGCCCCCGGCGCGAGCGGCGAACCCGGACGCGAGGAAACGTGCCGCGTGAAGACGACCGCCAGCCCGGCGGTGCGCCAGGCGCCGAGCAACTGTTCGACGTGGAGAAGGAAGCGCGGATTGCAGCGCCGGCCGTATTCCGGCGCGGCGAGACCTATCTGGACGTCGACGATCACCAATGTCGGCAGGCGGCCGCCCACGCCCGAACGCCGGCCAAGCCGCTCAGACATTGCGGTTCTCGCCCGACACGACCGACGCTAGGAACCGGATCGCGAGCACCAGGAAGATCAGCAGGCCCCCGAGCCACCCCAGGCCGGCGAAGGCGAGCACCAGGGCCAGAAGGCTCAGCAGCAGTTCGATCAGGGAGATGAGTTTCAAGACCGGCAACCCGCTCGACGCACTTGCATCACTCGCCCGAAGCTTTGCCGGCGACGCCGTCAGACGTTCCGGAGTTGACCCCGCGATACCCGAACTCCAGGTCGACCTGCACGACGATGTCGGCCCGCTCGCGGCGCGGAAGCACCCAGGCGCAGTAGTCCCGCCACTCGCGCTCCACCCGGGCCGCCGCATCGTGCGCCGACATGCCGCGCTTGCGCTGGTTGGCGCGCACACGCAGTTCGCGGGCCGTGGCCTCCTCGGCGTCGATGAAAACCTTCAAATGCGTGTGCGGCGAGAGATCGGGATGAAGCGCATGGATGCCTTCGACGACGAGCACGTCTGCGGGCGAGACCGTCCTCGGCTCGCCGCTCTTCATGCCGGTCCTGTTGTCGTAGCGGTGCACGCCGAACGGCTGGCGGGCGAAGAAACGAACGAGTGCGGCCCGCAGCGCCGCCATGTCGATCGACCGCAGGTCGTAGCCGCTGATGCCGACGGCGTCGCGCTCGGCGCGGTCGCGCATGAAGTCGTCGGTGGAAATCGCGTCGGCGGCGAGGCCGAACTGCCGCAACGCCGCCACGAGTTGCGTGGCCACGGTCGACTTGCCGGTGTCGGCCCAGCCGCATAGGGCGACGATGAACGGCGTGTTGCGGCCGCCCATCGAGGTGTGGACCTGGGTGGCGAGGGTTTGAGGCAAGTGCATCGGCGGATGATCGGACGAAGCGAAGCCGGGCAGAAGTGTGCGGTCGGCGACTCGCCGGAACTGGCGAATCGGCGCACAAGGCACCCGAGAACTACGCCGAGGGAAGGAACCGGCAGCTGGGGAACGTCCTGAACGTGGCGCACGAGGGATGCCACGGCGGCCAAGTCAAAAACATGCCTGCAGTGAAGCGATGACACCTCTCGGCGAGGCTAGGCCGACGGCGGGCGATCGGTCCCGCGTCGAGCCCCTTGCAGGCGCTCAGACTGCGCCCGTAGCAAGCCGAAGCTGCGGACGGACACGGCTCTCCATCCCAGGAATCGGCGCGGGCAGCTCGCCAATCCTCTGGGCACCCAGTGCCAGATAGAACGCCTCCGCGTTCGGATCCGCGTCGATGTGCAGAAGCGACTGCCCCGCGGCAGAGACCCTCGCCGTTATCTCGCGCAAAAGGGTGCGCCCGATACCCCGACGCATGTGTCCGGGCTTGACCCAGCAGGACACGAGTTCCCACGGCGTTGTGCTCGGATCGACCTGTACGATGCCCACTACCGCGCCGGCTTCAATGGCGACCAGGGTGGGCCGCAGATCGAGCGACTGTTCGGTCGTCAGGAGGCTCTGACGCCAGGCATCGAGTTGATCTTGCGCGTACCCCCACGATGCCTTTGCCGCCAGAGTGACGGCGTTGATCTCGGCCAGATCGCTGCGAGTCGCGTCGCGGATGAGCATGGCGGCACAAAGGATCGGCGTCAAACTGAGCGGTACGCGGAGGCTAATCCGAGCAATCTAAGGCAGCAACAAAGCCTTGGTGAGACCGCATATGCCAGCCTGCGGAACTTTTATCCAAAGCGAGCTGCGTAGCGCGCGAGTGGAGGTTTTCGATCGTCATTTGTGAGAATTGGTCCAAGATTCATGAAGCATGACGCTCGGCGTAGGCGAGGCCCACAAATTAGGCACCAACACGCCCAAGGCTGCTGAAGCTCTGGACGTAACCTTGCCACCAGCCGCTAGTAAGCTGATGCTCGCTGTATTCGCCGCCCGTGAACTCGGTGATAACCGTCCGCCAGAAGGCCTGGGCGACCGTGTTCGCCGTCATCTGCCCGACTTGCCAGGCGCCAGGGTGCCGCGCGAAGACTTGTTTAGCGGCGTGAGTTGCGACGCGCTTGCGCCTGTACTTTTTGAGAATGAAGAACTGATCCATCCAGAACTCACCGCCAGGTAGCTTGACTTGGTTGTCGACCAGAGCGAACCCGGCGTACTGCGTCGAGACGGTCAAGACATACGCCGTGCAGTTTTTGTCCTGCCAGTACCGGCCCAATGCGTAACCGTACTCCCCGTTTGCGTCGAGGTCCTGATCCCAGATGTCGGAGAGTTCGTATTGGTACAGCTCAAGCATCCGATATAGCGGAAGCCGATCGCATGGTCTGGCTATTCTGACTTCAAGCATCGCGCAGTCCAGTGATTTCGGAGTCGGCGACGTACGACATGAGGTACTCATCTCGTATTTTGCCGGCGACAAGCATTGAGGCACGGCGCGTGCCCTCGATCTGGAACCCAAAGCGCTTGTACAAGGCGACAGCGCGGTCGTTTGTGGTGTGAACGTTCAGCTCCAGGCGGAGCAAACCGGCAGCTGACACCCAAGACAGCGCCTCGTGAAGCATTGCCGAAGCAACGCCGCGGGACCAGCACTCCCTTCGAACGCCCAGGAAGATCAAGGCGGAGTGCTGGGTTCGAATGCGCTCACCGCCACTGGCGCCCAAGAAGCCGACGAGATCGGCGCCCTCCGTGGCGACGAGCAAGACGCTGTTGGTCTTGCCAGAAAGCCAGGCGATGAACTTCCGCTCATCTTCCTCTGTGGCCTTGAACTCTTGCGGCTCCCAGAGCATGAAGTCCGTCTCCGCGAAGACCGCGCGCCTCAGATTCAGCAACGCGGCGGCATCCTCTTCGGTGGCGTGACGAACGGAGAAAGACATTATTTCTGATGATTAATTTTAGACGTAACGGTCGCCGAAGCGCAGCGGAGGGAACCAAACGGCGTAGCAGTTTTGTTCCCCGTTGACGGACCGGTTAAACCGCTGGCCGCGGAATGAGATAGACATTACGGTGCTCACCGTCTGGAAATGCTTGCCGCGCCACCTTTGATCCGCCCAGGCGGAGGATAAGTGCAATTGCTGCATTGTTTGCATCTGCGCAATAGGTTTGAACTGCGCCCCAACCAAACTCGGAGTAGGCGTGCTTGGTTACAGCAAGCGAGGCTTCCAGGGCATAGCCTTGGCCGCGTGCTTCGGGAAGCAGCCACCAGGTGAGCTCTCGTGGCCACCCACGCCCCTGCCAGAACCCGCAAACACCTATGATCGCGCTGTCTTCGCGGCAGCGAAGGGCCCAAACGCCAAACCCCTGAAGGTGCCAGGCTCCAATGTCGTACGCCAACCGAGACCAGGCGGCAGCTGGCGTTAGAGGTCCGCCGTAGGCAACCGACGCCTCTCCGTCGGTGTAGAAGCGTTGATACGCCGAATCACAGCCGACATCCGGGGGAATGAGATCCAGGCGCTGCGTCCTAAGAGTGGGAATCAACATGACGCAAAATGTGCGGCTTAACACCTGAGTTAAGCCGCACCACGAAGTGGCGTCGGCTTAGACGAATTGTTAGACCTGCGCCGTCGTGACATCGCCATGCACGCCGCCATCAATGATTTCGTCGATAACTCGCGCCTTCCACACTATACCGAGCTGCGCCTTAGATTCGTCCTTTCCGATACGTCCGGAGTAGACGCCGATAAAATTGCGTATCCTTCCAATGATCTCGCTTCCTGTCAGCTTCCCACCCGAGACGCCGTGAAGCCCGACGCGCTGCATCACTACGGGTGAGCCCGAGAGGCCCGACCTAGTCGCCGTATCAATGAATATCTTGGGCAACTGCTCAAGGTCCACGTCTGGCTCGGATGCCACGCTGGCGCGCTTCCAAATGGGAAGCTGAAGATACGTTATGTCCGAGAATGGGTAACCGACGACAAATGCGTCATCTGCGACCTCGGTTCGAAATGATGCGTCGAATTCGATTCTATTTATCGGGAATAGTTGGTACTGGTCGATAATTTCGATGGGCAGCAGGATAGCAACCACATCAACGCCTCTGCCGTGGACTGGGTGACAGAGCCATAGCGGCTCTTGCATCGCCTCATCTTTATAGAGCGGCAAATTCTCCCGGCGGGACGTTCCCGCGTTCCCTTTAGCCCGAAACATGGTGGACACCATGTCTGGGACCGCCAGCGTTTCCGACAGACATGCGCCGTCCAACGGGTTTCGACCCGTTACGTTATGCCAATTCGTGACCAAGTAGCTGGTTCCAGCTTTCTCATAAATGAAGCCTGTACCGGACGACAGCACCGCATCTGTCGGGCGGAAGCATAGGTGGAGATGATGTGTTGTCAGGGATATCGGGTCTGGGATGATCGCGGGCATATGTCAGAGCAGACCTAACGAATCTGTAGAAAAACCCCGCCGCGGCGGCAGCCGGTCTGCCCGGCACGGCATGTCACACCAGCGCTGTTGATCCGTCTTTTCATGCGCCTCCCTCGGCGTTCTGGGTTCGCCGCAGCCTATCGACGGGGCATGAGGCTTGCAAGCTCTGCCGTCATCCTCCCGACCGTCACCGCCATGGCCCGTTACCGTCCCGTCGACAACCAGCCGTGTTTCCTGCCGGTGGTGCTGGCCGAGCAGTTGCTGCCCGGCTCCTTCGAGTTCGCGCTCAATCATCTGGTCGACTC
>NZ_SLXD01000007.1 GCF_004340905.1 Rubrivivax gelatinosus | reverse complement strand
GGATTCGGTTGTTGAGTGGACTGGGGGTTTGGCGATTTCCAGTCTCTCAGAACCTCTCCGGGTGAACACCCGCAACAACCTATTGAAGCTTCACACCTAGCCGCGGCCGAATCGGCATGAAGACGCTGCCGCTGCGGCTCATGCCCGGCGCCGACCTGCGGCGTGCGCTCGAAGCGGCGCTGGCCGAACACGGCGCCGAGGCCGGTTTCGTGCTGCAGGGCATTGGCAGCCTGCAGCCGGTGCTGCTGCGGCTGGCCGGCGCCGAGACGACGGTGGCGCCCGAAGGCAGCGTCGAGCTGCTGACGCTGGCCGGCAGCGTGGCGCCCGGGGCGTCGCACCTGCATGCCAGCGTCTGCGACGCGGCGGGCCGCGTGCTCGGTGGCCATCTGGGCTACGGCTCGACCGTGCTGACGACGGCCGAGGTGCTGCTCGTGTTGCTGCCCGATTGGGCTTTCTCTCGCGAGCCCGACACGGCGACGGGTTACGCGGAACTGGTGGTGCGGCGGCGCTGAACGCCTCAGGCGCGCGGCGCCGGCACGGCGGCCAGCTGGCCGGCCGAGGCGGTGGACTGCGGCGTCGCGAGGAAGTCCACGCTGCCGAGCACGCCGAAGGTCATCAGCGCGGCCAGACCGAAGGCGGCGGCACGGGCAACGAAGCTGTCTTTCATTTCGCTCTCCATCGGGTGGCGTTGTCGATGGAGTGAACTCTAGGCAGCGCGCCCGGGTGCCGCGAGCCGCGTGCGACGAAGTGCAGACGGCGGCTGACGAACTGCGTTTTCAGCCCCGCCAGACGACGCACTCGCCGTGACGCGGCGGCGCCGGCCAGTCGCGCGCGGCAAAGCCGGTCGCGCCAGGCGGCACCGCACGCAGCGCATTCAGCCACCCGGCGTGGCCGACGACCAGGCGCACGCCCTGCACCGTGCCGGCCCAGCCGTGCACACGCGCCGTCAGCGCCTCCAGCGTCTCGCCGCCGCCCGGCGCGTAGCGCCAGAGCTCGTTCTGCCAGGCCTCGACCTCGGCCCAGTCGATATCGCTCCAGCGCCGTCCGTCCCAGGCGCCGAAGTCGAGTTCGGCGAGGCCGGCGTCGACCTCGACCCGCCAGCCCCAGCGCGCCAGCCAGCGGCCGACCTCGCGGCAGCGCGCCAGCGGCGACACCGTCACCGCCCGGGGCAGGCCGTGGCGGCGTGCCGCGGCGCGGATGCGGTGCGCCAGACGCTTGGCGCGGCGCCGGTCGACCGGCAGGTCGGTGCGGCCCAGGCAGCGGCCGGCGGCGCCGGCCACACGCGGATGTCGCCAGGCCCAGAGTTCAGCCATGCTGCATGCCCGCCAGGAAGCTGAGGTAGACGCCGAGCTCGGCGAACTGCTGCGCCGCGCCCAGCGTGTCGCCGGTGTAGCCGCCCAGGCGGCGCGCCAGCCAGCGCGCCATCCACAGCGTCACCGCGCCGACGACCAGCGCCGCCACCGTCGTGTGCGCCAGGTCCAGCCGCCACAGCACCGCCGCGGCGCCGGCGGCGGCGCACCAGCCGACGACGACCGCCAGCGTGCCCACGCTCGCCTTTTGCGCCAGCGGCTTGGACTTGGCGTGCTCCAGGTCGCCGGCATAGCTGAGCAGGCGCAGCATCAGCACCGGCACCGCACGCGACCAGGCGTGCGCCAGCGGCAGGATGGCCAGCGTGGCGAGGAAGTCGCGAGTCGCCAGCCCGTGCAGCGCCGCGGCCTTCAGGCCGAGCACGGCCACCAGACCGCAGGCGCCGTAGCTGCCGATGCGCGAGTCCTTCATGATCGTGAGCGCCTTCTCGCGGCTCACCGCGCCGCCCAGCGCGTCGAAGGTGTCGGCCAGGCCGTCCTCGTGGAAGGCGCCGGTCATCCAGACCGTGGCCGCCATCGACAGCCCGACGGCCACCGGCGCCGGCCACAGCGGCGCGGCGAACCACAGCACCGCCGCGCCGAAGCCGCCGACCACCAGGCCGACGGCCGGGTAGTAGCGCGAGCTGGCATGCATCAGCTCCGGCCGCCAGCCCACCCAGGCCGGCACCGGCACGCGCGTCATGAACTGCAGCGCGACGAAGAACAGCCTCAGCTCATGCAGCACTGCTGACCTGCGCCGACTCGAAGCTCGCCATCTCGGCCAGGATCAGCTCGGCCGACTTGATCAGCGGCCAGGCCAGCGCGGCACCCGAACCTTCGCCCAGGCGCAGGCCCAGGTCGACGAGCGGGCGCGCGCCCAGCAGCTGCAGCCAGCGGCCGTGGCCGTTCTCGGCCGAGCCGTGCGAGAACACGCAGGCGCCGAGCACGCGCGGCTCGATCGCCGCGGCCACCGCCACCGCCGAGGTGGTGATGAAACCGTCGACGACGACCAGGCGGCGCAGCGCGGCGGCCTGCAGCACGGCGCCGACCATGGTCGCGATCTCCGGGCCGCCGAGCGCGGCCAGCGCCGCCATCGGCGTCGTCGCGCCGGGATGGCGGTCCAGCGCGCGCTGCAGCACGGCCAGCTTGTGGGCGACGCCGGCCGGGTCCAGGCCGGTGCCGCGGCCGGCGCACTGCTCGATGGCCAGCCCGGTCAGACGCGCCATCAGCAGCGCCGCCGGCGAGGTGTTGGCGATGCCCATCTCGCCGAGCAGCAGCACGTTGCCCGGCAGGTCACGCACGAAGGCCGCGCCGTTGGCGATCGCGGCCTCGCACTGGGCGTCGGTCAGCGCCGGGGCGACGGTGCTGTCGGCGCTGCCATGGCAGCACTTGGAAGCCACGAGACCGGGCGCGGGCGCGAAGTCCTCCTTCACGCCGCAGTCCAGCACCGTCAGCGCCAGGCCGTGCTGGCGCGCCAGCACCGAGATCGCGGCGCCGCCGGCCAGCATGTTGTGCACCATCTGCACCGTCACTTCCTGCGGGAAGGCCGACACGCCCTGCGCGGCGATGCCGTGGTCACCGGCGAAGATGACCAGCTGCGGCGACTCCAGGCGCGGGTTCTCGCGGCCCTGCACCAGCGCCATCTGCAGCGCGATGGCCTCGATGCGGCCGAGCGAGCCCTGCGGCTTGGTCTTCTGGTCGAGCCGGTGCTGCACGCGCGCGGCGAGTTGGGGGTCTTGGAAGTCGGGGACGGAGAAGTTCATGAAGCACAGGCCGCCGAGGCGGCACGACGATGGAAGCTCCGGCAGGCGGACAACGGGCCGCCGCCGGGCGTGACACAGGACAGGAGGACACGACGCCGGCCGCCCTGCATGGCCACGGCGCCGCCGGTTTCAGTCCAGCAGCAGCCTTTCGAGCGTGCCGGGCGTGAAGGCCGCCTCGACGTGGTCGGCCAGGCCTTCGAACACGCTTTGCAGCGTCGGAACGGTGTCGCCGTACAGCGCGCGCAGCACGTTCGGCGACTCGAACAGGCCGTGGGCGTAGACGCCCAGCACGTTGCCGCGCTGCCAGCCGATCGGCAGTCCTGCGGGGTCGTGCAGGACCGGCCGTGCGGCGTCGGACAAGGCCACCGTGCGGCCGCAGTGGATCTCGTAGCCGGCGGCCTCGACGTCGGCCAGCGCGTGCCAGGCCCCGTCGGCAGCGCCGAAACGCACGCGCGCCGGCTGCACGTGTTTGTCGGCGACGAAGCCGGTGGCCAGCGGCAGCAGGCCCAGCCCCGGAGCGGAGAAGCCGACGTCGCCGTCGTGGCCTTCGGGGTCGGCCAGCGTCTGGCCCAGCATCTGCAGCCCGCCGCACACGCCCAGCACCGGGCCGCCGGCGGCGGCGTGGCGGGTGATGGCGGTGTCCAGGCCTCGCTCGCGCAGCCAGGCCAGGTCGCCGCTGACCTGCTTGGAGCCGGGAAGGATGATGCAGTCCACGCCTTCCAGCGCCGCGGCGTCGCGCGCCCACGTCAGGCGCAGACCGTCGATGCGCGACAGCGGCTGGAACTCGTCGAGGTTGCTGATGTGCGGGTAGGCGACGATGGCGATGCGCCGGCGCGCCGCGCCGCGACCGATCGGCGCTTCGCAGAGCATGCCGTCCTCCTCGGGCAGGCCGTGGTCGCGCCACATCGGCACCACGGCCAGCGTCGGCACGCCGGTGCGCTGCTCGAGCTGCTGCGGCGCCGGCGCCAGCAGCGACGCGTCGCCGCGGAAGCGGTTGAGCACGAAGCCGGCGAGCTGCGGCTTCAGGTCCTCGGGCAGCAGCGCCCAGGTGCCGAACAGGTGCGCGAAGGCGCCGCCGCGGTCGATGTCGGTGACCAGCAGCGCACGCGCCTCGGCCCAGCGTGCGGTCTGCAGGTTGACGTAGTCGTGCGGCGCGAGGTTGATCTCGGCCGGAGAGCCCGCGCCTTCGATGATCAGCAGCTCGTGGCGGCGCTGCAGCCGCTCCAGGCTGTCGCGTGCGGCCGCGGCGAGCAGTTCGCTGCGCTCGCGCCAGCCGGCGCGCGACAGCCCCGGCTCGACGCGTCCGTGCAGCAGCACCTGGCTGGCCGTGTCGCGCTCGGGCTTGAGCAGCACCGGGTTGTGCTCGACGGTCGGCGCCAGCCCCGAGGCCAGCGCCTGGAAGTACTGCGCCGCGCCGATCTCGCCCCAGCCGCCGTCCAGCGCCGGCACGACACGCGCGTTGTTGCTCATGTTCTGCGCCTTGAACGGCGCCACGTCGACGCCGCGGCGCGCGGCCCAGCGGCACAAGGCGGTGGCCAGCCAACTCTTGCCGGCGCCGCTCGTCGTGCCCCAGACGATCAGCGCCCTAGCCTTCTTTTCCATCACGAAACTCTTGTCCCAGGTCGGGCAGCGCCATGGCCCGGGCGCCGCTGCGGTCGATGCGCACCGCGCCGCCGAAGGCGTCGACGAGTGCAGCGTGCACGACCGGGTCGTCGTGGCTGCCGTGGGCGAGCACACGCCCGCCGCACAGCACCAGCAGCCGATCGGCGTGCAGCGCCAACGGCAGATCATGCAGCACGCTGACCACCGTGTGGGTGCGTCCGAGCCGTCTGAACAACTTTGCCAGCGCGACCTGGTGCGGGGCGTCCAGGTGCGTCGTCGGTTCGTCGAGCAGCAGCAAGGGCGCCTCGGTGGCCAGCGCCCGCGCCAGCAGCACGCGCTGGCGCTCGCCGCCGGAGAGCTGCTGCAGCCGCCGGTACTGCCATTCGCGGCACGCGGTCGCGTCCATCGCCGCGTCGACCGCGGCGTCGTCGCTGGCGCCGGCGGTGCCGAGCAGGCCGAGATGCGGCAGGCGGCCGAGCATCACCGTGTCGCGCACCGTCAGGTCGGCGCTGGCCTCGCCGGCCTGCGCCAGCCACGCCAGGCGCAGCGCACGTTCGCGCGGCGTCCAGTCGCCCAGCGGCCGGCCGTCCAGTTCCACCGTACCGCGCTGGAACGGCAGCAGCCCGGCCAGCACGCGCAGCAGCGTCGACTTGCCGGCGCCGTTGGGGCCGACGATCGTCGTCCAGCCGGGTTCGAGCACGCAGCTGACGCCCGAGAGCACCTCGCGTGCGCCCAGGCGCGCGCCGACGTCGGCCGCGATCAGGTTCACCGCACGCCCCGCTTGTGCAGCAGCCACAGCAGGTAGCCGCCGCCGAGCACCGCGGTGAGCACGCCGACCGGCAGTTCCTGCGGAGCGATCAGCCCGCGCGCGAGGATGTCGGCACCGAGCATCAGCACGCCGCCGGCCGCCGCGCTGGCCGGCAGCATGAAACGCTGCGGCGCCGGCGCGAACCGCCGCACCAGGTGCGGCGACACGAGGCCGACAAACCCGACCAGCCCGGCCTGCGACACCGCCAGCGCGGTGCACAGCGCCAGCAGCACGACCAGCAGCAGCCGCAGCCGCGGCAGCGCCAGGCCCAGGCTGGCGGCGCTCTCCTCACCCAGGCCGAGCGCGTCGAGCGCACGCGCCAGGCGCCAGGCCGGCGGCAGGGCCAGCGCCAGGCCGGCGGCCAGCAGCGCCACGCTCTGCCAGCCGAGGAAGCCGGTCGAGCCGAGCATGAAACTCTGTTTGCCGCGCAACGCGTCGGGCGACCAGGTCGTGACCAGGTCGCTGCCGGCGCCGAGCACGACGCCGACGACGACACCCGACAGCAGCAGCCGCAGCGGCTCCTGCGCGCCGCGCGCCAGCACCAGCGTCAGCGACACGCCGCCCAGCGCGCCGAAGAACGCGGCCACGACCAGGCCCACGCGCGCCAGCCATTCGACGTTGCCCAGCGCCAGCGCGTGCCCGCCGGCGGCGCTGGCCGCCAGCACCAGCACGACGGCGAGCGACGCGCCCGAGCCGGTGCCCAGCAGATAGGGGTCGGCCAGCGGGTTGCGGAACAGGCCTTGCGCGATCGCGCCGGCCAGCCCGAGCAGCGCGCCGACGAGCAGCGCGCCCAGCGTGCGCGGGGCGCGGATCTGGCCGACGATCAGCTCCATCGGCACGGCCGAGTCGGCGTCGCTCCAGTGCCAGCTCCAGCCTTCGCTGCCGACGCCCAGGCCGATCAGCGACAGCGCCAGCGCGGCGAAGGCCAGCCCCATCACCAGGCGGCGACGGCGCGAGAGGTCCAGGGCGAGCGCGGCGTTCATCGCTCGGGCAGGCCCGCCAGGCAGTCGGCAATCGCGAGCGCGGCCTCGCCCATGCGCGGGCCGGGACGGATCAGCAGCAGGTAACGCTCGGGCTCGAAGCCGCAGGCCTGGCCGTCCTTCAGCGCCCGCAGCGTGTGCCAGCCCGGGCGCTCGGCCATCGTCGCGAGTTCACGATCCGCCGCCATCACGAGATCGGGCGAGCGGCGCACGAGGAACTCGGGGTTCAGGCGCGGAAAGGCGCCGTACTCGGCGGGCACGACGTTGCGCAGCCCCAGGCGCTGCAGCGTCTCGCCGATGAACGAGCCGGTGCCGGCGGCGTAAGGCGTCGAGTCGACCTCGAAATAGACGCTGCGCCCGCGCAGCCGCGGCGGGATGCGTGCTGCGGCCGCCGCCTCGTCGCGGTGGATCGCGGCCCAGAGCTGCGCCGCACGCTGCGGCTGGCCGAGCACGCGCGCCAGGGCCTCGGTCGAGTGCCGCACCTGGGCATGGTTGTCCGAGTCGAAGACCAGCACCTTGAGGCCCAGCGCCTCGAAACGCTCGGCGACCCGGGCCGAACGCGCGGCGAGCACGACGTCGGGCCGCAGCGCCACGACACGCTCGACGCTGACGTCGTCCAGCCCGCCCAGCCGCGGCAGCGTCTTCACCTGCACCGGCCAGTCGGAATAGCGGTCGACACCGACCAGGCGCTCGCAGGCCCCGAGCGCGCAGACGGTCTCGGTCAGCGAGGGCAGCAGGCTGACGATGCGCTGCGGCGGCGGCCCGGACCAGGCCACACCCCGGTCGTCGCGAACCGGCTCGGCGGCGGTCGCGGCGCCCGCGCACAGCGCGAGCAGCACCACCAGGCAGCGCAGCACGGTCATCGCGGCCCCTTCAGCGGCAGTTCCAGCCCCGCCACCATCATCGTCACGCGCGCGCACTCGGCACCCACGCGCTGGTGCAGCCGGCCGAGTTCGTCGACGAAACGCCGCGCCTCGCGCGTCATCGGCATCACGCCCAGGCCGATCTCGTTGGACACCAGAACGACCGGGCCACGCGCCGCCTTCAGCGCCGCCAGCAGCGCGTCGACCTCGCTGGCGGGATCGCCGACCGGCGCGCCGTCCAGCGGCATCAGCAGGCCGGTGAGCCACAGCGTCAGGCAGTCGACGACGACCATGCGCCCGGGCACGGACTCCTCGCGCAGCGCCGCGGCCAGCGCACGCGGCTCCTCGCGCGTGGCCAGCCCCGGCACGCGGGCGGCACGGTCGGCGCGGTGACGCTCGATGCGCGCGCGCATCTCGTCGTCGCCGGCCAGGGCGGTGGCGACGAGCACGGCGCCGTGCCCCGGCAGCGCGAGCCAGTGCGCGGCGCGCATCTCGGCGCAACGCGACTTGCCGCTCTTGGCGCCACCGAGGATCAGCTCGTGCATCGTTCGCCTCTTTCGTGCGGCGTCAGACGCCGCCTTCGTAACGCAGGCCGAGCCAGAACTCGCGTCCCGCGCCACGGTAGTAGGCCGCGGGCTCGAGGTCCTCGTCGGTCGCGTTCAGCAGCCGGCTCTCCAGCGTCCAGCCCTTGGCGAAACGCCAGCCGGCCTTCAGGTCGAGCGTGGTCTCGGCGCCGAGTTCGCGGCTGTCGGGGCGCGCGCCGACACGCAGCAGGCTCGCGCCGGCGCTCCAGTCGCCGCGGCGCCAGTCGGCGCCCAGCGTCTCCTGGTGCGCCGCGCGGCGTGCCAGGCGCGCGCCGGTGTCCTCGTTCTTGGCATCGAGGAAATCGACCTGGGCGCGCAGCGACCAGTCGCCCAGCGCCTTGGCGCCCGACAGCGTCGCGCCCTGCAGACGGGCGCGCGAGACGTTGCCGGCGCAGCCGTAGTCGTAGGCCGGGTCGTCGGGGCAGAAGTCGCGGTCGGGCTGGTAGCCGATCAGGTTCTTGACCTTGTTGCGGTAGACCGTCAGGCCGGCGCGGTCGCCGTCGGCGGCCCACTCGACACCGGCCTCGAAGCTGCGGCCGCGCTCGGGCTTGATGTCCGGGCTGCCGTAGCCCGGATACAGCAGGTCGTTGAACGAGGGCGCGCGGAAGCTGTTGCCGGCCAGCGCACGCAGACGCCAGGCCGGGGTCAGCGCGAAGCTGGCGCCCAGGCGGCCGGTGGTCTCGGCGCCGTAGTCGGAACTGTCGTCGCGGCGCAGGTCGGCCTGCCAGGCGAAGCGGCCGGAGGTGCCGGTCCAGGCGAGCACGGCGACGTCGGTGTCGCGGTCGCCCCGGTAGCTGTCGGTCTTCGCGTCTTCTTCCAGGCGTTCGACGGCGGCGACGAACTGGCCGACGACGCCGGTCTCCCAGGCGAGCTGGGCGAGCGCGTGGTCGCGCGTCGTGCGGAAGCGGTTGACGACCGCCTTGCCGGTGCGCGAATCGTCGACGCTGCGGTCCACCCGCATCGTCGCCACCAGGCCCGCGCCCAGCGTGCCGCGCCATTCGAGCGCGGTGGCGTCGACGTCGAGTTCGTCGCGGAAGTCCGGCGTGTTGTCCGGAGCGTAGGTCGGCGGCGCGTACTCGGTGCTGTCGATCTGGGTTTCCAGCCGGCTGCGCAGCAGCGACAGGCCGATGCGGTGCCCAGGCGCCGGCGCGAAGCCGATGCGCAACTGGCCGCTGTCGCGCGTGTAGCCGTCGTCGTCGGCGTTGTAGTTGGCGTAAGGGTCACCGGGGCGCAGCGCGCTGTCGCCGTCGGCATGGTCCTGCGCCAGCGATGCGGCGATGTCCCAGGCGCCCAGCGTCGCGCTGGCGCCGGCGGACAGCTCGCGCCCGCCGCGGCTGCCGAACGCCACGGCAGCGTCGAAACGCACGCCGGCGTCGGCGCGGCGGGTGACGATGTTGACGACGCCGCCGACGGCGTCGGCGCCGTAGAGGCTCGAGCCCGGGCCGCGCAGGACCTCGATGCGCTCGATCTGCGCCAGCGGCAGCGCCTGCACCGACGGGTCGGCCAGCGTCGCCGAGCCGATGCGCACGCCGTCGACGAGCACGACGGTCTGGCTGCCCGAGGCGCCGCGGATCATCACCGAGGTGGCGCCGCCGGGGCCGCCGTTGCGCGAGAGCTGCACGCCGGCCTGCTCGCGCAGCAGGTCGGCCAGCGAAGTGGCGCCCGAGGCACGCAGCGTATCGCCGTCGATCACGACGACGTCGGCGGCCAGGCGCGAGACGGACATCGGCTCGCGCGCGCCGGTGATGACGATGGTTTCGGAGGATTGCGCCGCCGCGGTGGCGGCGACAACGGAACACGCGACCGCGACGATGCAACGGCGGTCGAAGATGGTGACGAACAAGACGGCCTCCAGCCGCACACCCCGTGCGGACAGTGATGAAGCAGCCACCGTCCGTGGACACGCGCGCGCCGAGCGGACCCGGGCCTGAAGTCGCGAACGGACTGCGGGCCGGAACTCTTGCGCGCCGCCCACCGCGACGCCGGCATCCCTGGCATCGGGCCGGTATCCGGGCTCGCGAGTGCCGGTCCGACGGCGTATGCCGTGGACCGAAGCCGTCAGCGCCTTCCCAGCCCTTTAAGGACCAGTGGCCGCATTGCTGACCGCACCTCGCCGACCGCTGCGGGGGCAGCGCCGGATTTGCCGCGTGTCACCTGGACACGCCGCGCACCGGCTTCCCGTTCAACCCTCCAGCACCTGCCGTGCAAGAGGGCACCTGATGCAAGCGGGGCGGAGTCTAGCACCGCCGACCCGGCCAGCGGCACGCCCGAGCGCCGCGCCGGCGCACCCCGGGCGGCACGGGGGGCGCCGCCTATAATCACGCTTTACCACCCGGGCACACGCTTGCGCGTTGCTGCCCCACGCGACATGACCAAGTTCGTCTTCGTCACCGGCGGCGTGGTGTCCTCCCTCGGCAAGGGAATCGCGGCAGCCTCGCTGGCGGCGATTCTCGAGTCGCGAGGTCTGAAGGTCACCCTGATCAAGCTGGATCCGTACCTCAACGTCGACCCGGGCACGATGAGCCCGTTCCAGCACGGCGAGGTCTTCGTCACCGACGATGGCGCCGAGACCGACCTGGACCTCGGCCACTACGAGCGTTTCATCACCACGCGGATGAAGCGCACGAACAATTTCACCACCGGCCAGATCTACAAGAGCGTGCTCGAGAAGGAGCGCCGCGGCGACTATCTCGGCAAGACGGTGCAGGTCATCCCGCACGTCACCAACGAGATCCAGGACTACGTGCGCCGCGGTGCAGTCGACGTCGACGTCGCGATCGTCGAGATCGGCGGCACGGTCGGCGACATCGAGTCGCTGCCGTTCCTCGAGGCCGTGCGCCAGCTGAGCCTGAAGCTCGGCCCGGCCAACACCGCCTTCGTGCACCTGACCTACGTGCCGTGGATCGCCGCCGCCGGCGAGCTGAAGACCAAGCCGACGCAGCACACGGTGCAGAAGCTGCGCGAGATCGGCATCCAGCCCGACGCGCTGCTGTGCCGCGCCGACCGCCGCATCCCCGACGACGAGCGCGAGAAGATCAGCCTGTTCACGAACGTGCCGCATCACGGCGTGATCTCGATGCCCGACGTCGACACCATCTACAAGGTGCCGCGCGTGCTGCACGAACAGGGCCTGGACGAGCTGATCTGCATGAAGCTGCAGCTGCTGACCAAGCCTGCCGACCTGCGCCGCTGGGACACGCTGGTGAGCGAGGTCGAACATCCGCAGAACCGCGTGACGATCGCGATGTGCGGCAAGTACACCGACCTGTCGGACTCGTACAAGTCGCTCAACGAGGCGCTGCGCCACGCCGGCATCCACAACCACGCCAAGGTCGACATCGAGTACGTCGACGCCGAGACGCTGGACGAGCACAACGTCGCGCAGCTCGCGCAGTACGACGCGATCCTGGTGCCCGGCGGCTTCGGCCAGCGCGGCGTCGAGGGCAAGATCCTGGCCGCCAAGTTCGCCCGCGAGCACCGCCTGCCCTACCTCGGCATCTGCCTCGGGATGCAGGTCGCGACGATCGAGTACGCGCGTCACGTCGCCGGCCTGGAGAACGCCAACAGCACCGAGTTCGCGCCGCAGACGCCGCATCCGGTGATCGCGCTGATCGAGGAATGGCAGGACCGCGACGGCTCGATCCAGAAGCGCACGGCCAGCTCCGACCTCGGCGGCACGATGCGCCTGGGCGCGCAGAGCTCGGACGTCAAACCCGGCACGCTGGCCTGGCAGATCTACGGCCCGGTCGTCACCGAGCGCCACCGCCACCGCTACGAGGCCAACGTCAACTATCTCGACCAGCTGCAGGCCGCCGGCCTCGTCATCAGCGCGCTGACGCAGCGCGAGCAGCTCACCGAGATCGTCGAGCTGCCGCAGACCCAGCACCCGTGGTTCATGGGCGTGCAGTTCCACCCCGAGTTCAAGAGCACGCCCTGGGGCGGGCACCCGCTGTTCTCCAGCTACGTCAAGGCAGCCCTCGAGCACCAGGCACGGCGCGGCGACAGCGCAGAACGGAAGGCCCTCGCATGAAGCTCTGTGGTTACGAGGTCGGCCTCGACCGGCCGTTCTTCCTGATCTCCGGCCCCTGCGTCGTCGAGAGCGAGCAGCTTCAGATGGACGTCGCCGGGCGCCTGAAGGAGATCACCTCGGCGCTGGGCATCCCGTTCATCTTCAAGTCGAGCTACGACAAGGCCAACCGCTCCAGCGGCAGCTCCTTCCGCGGCCCGGGCATGGAACGCGGCCTGGAGATCCTGGCCAAGGTGCGCCGCGAGATCGGCGTGCCGGTGCTGACCGACGTGCACACCGAAGCCGAGGTGCCGCAGGTCGCCGCCGCGGTCGACATGCTGCAGACGCCGGCCTTCCTGTGCCGCCAGACCGACTTCATCCGCGCCGTCGCCCAGTGCGGCAAGCCGGTGAACATCAAGAAGGGCCAGTTCCTCGCCCCGCACGACATGAAGAACGTCGTCGACAAGGCCCGTGCCGCGGCGCGCGAGAAGGGCCTGCCCGACGCGGACCTGTTCACGGTCTGCGAACGAGGCGCGAGCTTCGGCTACAACAACCTCGTCTCCGACATGCGCAGCCTGGCGATCATGCGCGAGACCGGCGCGCCAGTGGTCTTCGATGCCACGCACAGCGTGCAGCTGCCGGGCGGCCAGGGCAGCAGCTCCGGCGGCCAGCGCGAGTTCGTGCCGGTGCTCTCGCGTGCGGCGGTCGGTGTCGGCGTCGCCGGCCTCTTCATGGAGACCCACCCGGACCCGGCCAACGCGATGTCCGACGGCCCGAACGCGGTGCCGTTCAAGCACATGCAGGCGCTGCTCGAGCAGCTCGTCGCCATCGACCGCGTCGTCAAGCAGCAGCCGCTGCTCGAGAACGACTTCAGCTGCTGAGCAAGCCGATGACCGCCCCCGCCTACCTGCTGGTCGAGATGAAGATCAGCGACCCCGAGCGCTACAAGCAGTACATGGCCGAAGCGCCGGCGGCGGTGAAGGCCGCAGGCGGCGAATACCTCGTGCGCGGCGGCCGCCACGAGTGCCTCGAAGGCGACTGGAACCCGGCGCGCGTGGCGATGCTGCGTTTCCCGAGCTACGAGGCGGCCAAGGCCTTCTACGACGGCCAGATGTATCGTGCCGCGCGCGCCCACCGTCAGGGCGCCACCGACTACTTCAACATGGTGCTCGTCGAAGGCGTGGACGCCCCGGTCTGAGCACAGAGAACCTCCTTCAGAGAAGAAAGGCAGCCACCATGAGTGCGATCGTCGATATCGTCGGCCGAGAGATCCTCGACAGCCGCGGCAACCCCACCGTCGAATGCGACGTGCTGCTGGAAAGCGGCACGATGGGCCGTGCGGCCGTGCCCTCGGGCGCGTCCACCGGCAGCCGCGAGGCGATCGAGCTGCGTGACGGCGACAAGAGCCGCTACCTCGGCAAGGGCGTGCTGCGCGCCGTCGAGCACATCAACACCGAGATCAGCGAAGCCGTGCTCGGCCTGGACGCCAGCGAACAGGCCTTCCTGGACAAGACCCTGGTCGACCTGGACGGCACCGAGAACAAGAGCCGCCTGGGCGCCAACGCGACGCTGGCCGTCAGCATGGCCGTGGCGCGCGCCGCGGCCGAGGAGTCGGGCCTGCCGCTGTACCGCTACTTCGGCGGCATGGGCCGCATGAGCCTGCCGGTGCCGATGATGAACGTCATCAACGGCGGCGCCCACGCCAACAACAACCTCGACCTGCAGGAGTTCATGATCCTGCCGGTCGGCGCGCCCAGCTTCCGCGAAGCGATCCGCTACGGCGCCGAGGTCTTCCACGCGCTGAAGAAGATCATCGACTCCAAGGGCATGCCCACCTCGGTCGGCGACGAAGGCGGCTTCGCGCCCAACGTCGCCAACCACGAGGCCGCGATCCAGCTGATCCTCGAGGCCATCGACAAGGCCGGCTACACCCCGGGCGAGCAGATCGCACTGGGCCTGGACTGCGCCGCCAGCGAGTTCTACAAGGACGGCAAGTACCACCTCGACGGCGAAGGCCTGGTGCTGTCGGCCGGCGAGTGGACCGACATGCTCGCCACCTGGGCCGACAAGTACCCGATCATCTCGATCGAAGACGGCATGCACGAAGGCGACTGGGACGGCTGGAAGCTGCTGACCGAGCGCTTGGGGCAAAAGCTGCAGCTCGTCGGCGACGACCTGTTCGTCACCAACACCAAGATCCTCGAGGAAGGCATCCGCAAGGGCATCGCCAACTCCATCCTCATCAAGATCAACCAGATCGGCACGCTGAGCGAAACCTTCGCCGCCATCGAGATGGCCAAGCGCGCGGGCTACACCGCCGTCATCAGCCACCGTTCGGGCGAGACCGAGGACTCGACGATCGCCGACATCGCCGTGGGCAGCAACGCCGGCCAGATCAAGACCGGCTCGATGTCGCGCAGCGACCGCATCGCCAAGTACAACCAGCTGCTGCGCATCGAGGAAGACCTGGGCGAGATCGCCTCGTACCCGGGCCGCTCGGCGTTCTACAACCTGCGCTGAGCCCTTGCGCTGGCTCAGCTTCGTGCTGGCGGGACTGCTCGCCGCCGTGCAGGCCGACCTCTGGTTCGGCCGCTCGAGCGTTCCCTACACGATGGGCCTGCGCACCCAGCTGGCCGCCCAGCAGGCGGCCAACGACCAGGCGCGCGAGCGCAACGCGCGCCTGGAAGCCGAGGTCAGCGACCTGAAGGAAGGGCTGGAGATGGTCGAGGAGAAGGCGCGAGCCGAACTCGGCATGGTCAAGCCCGACGAGATCCTGGTGCAGGTGGCGCCGCCCCGGCGCTGAGACGGTCCCCGACGTGATCGAAGCGGTCCTCGCGCCCGCGCAGCCGCTGCTGCGCGTGGCCTTCACGCTGCTGGGCAGCCCGGTGACCTGGCTGGAGGTCGTGGCCTTCGCGCTGGGCGTCTGGATGGTGCTGTGCAACCTGCGCGTGAACCCGCTGGCCTGGCCGCTGGCCATCGCCAGCTCGCTGCTGTACGCGCTGCTGTTTGCCGACAGCCGGCTCTACGGCGAGGCTTCGCTGCAGTTCTTCTTCGTCGCCGTCGCGTTCTGGGGCTGGTGGCAATGGCTGCGCGGGCGTGGCGACGACGGCCAGCCGCTGGTCGTGCACCGTCTGGCCCCGGCGACACGCCGCCAGGCGCTGCTGGCCACCGCACTGGCCTGGCCGGCGCTGGCGCTGCTGCTGGACCACGCCACCGACAGCGACGTGCCCTGGCTGGACGCACTGCCTACGGTCGGCAGCGTCGCCGGGCAGCTGCTGCTGGGGCGCAAGCTGGTCGAGAACTGGCCGGTGTGGATCGCGGTGAACCTGGTCAGCGTCGTGCTGTTCGCCGTCAAGGGGCTGTGGCTCACCGTGCTGCTGTACGCGGTGTTCGCGCTGATGGCCGCCTTCGGCTGGCGTGCCTGGACCCAGCTGGCGCGGGAACACCGTGGCCGCTGAGGCGCTGGTCGTCGCCATCGTCGGCGCCGAGAGCACCGGCAAGACCGCGCTCGCCAAGGCGCTGGCCGCCCGCATCGAGGCCGAGACCGGACTCGTGTGCACCTGGGTGCCCGAGCATCTGCGCGCCTGGTGCGAGACCCGGGGCCGCACGCCGCGCGCCGACGAGCAGGCCGCGATCGCACGCGCCCAGCGCGACACGATCGAGGCCGCCGCGGCCGGCGCCGACGTCGTCGTCGCCGACACCACGCCGCTGATGACCGCGGTCTACAGCCGGCTGCTGTTCGAAGACGATTCGCTCGACGCCGAGGCCTGCGCCTGGCAGCGCGGGCGCTGCGCCGTGACGCTGCTGACGGCGCTGGACCTGCCCTGGGTGGCCGACGGCCTGCAACGCGACGGGCCGCAGGTGCGCGGGCCGGTCGACACCGCGCTGCGCGAGCTGCTTGCGGCCCACGCCATCGGCTGGGCGCTGGTCTGCGGCGACGGCGACGAGCGGCTGGAGAACGCGCTCGACGCCATCGCGCCGGCGCTGCGCGGGCGCGCCGCGCCGCGCCGCGGCCTGTTCACGCGCCTGGCCGGCCGCGACGCCGCCGACCGCCCCTGGCGCTGCGAGCTCTGCGACGACCCGGCCTGCGAACACGCCGCACGCCGGGGCTGAGGCGCAGGCGCCTACTGCATCGTGCCGGTGGACGGCGGCTGGTCGCGCTGCGGCGTGAACATCTCGCCGACGTCGACGGCGTCGAAGCGGTAGTGCTGGCCGCAGAACTGGCAGCCCACCTCGACCTCGCCGCGCTCCTCGATCAGCGAGGCGCTCTCCTCGCGGCCCAGGGTCTTCAGCATGTCGCTGACCCGCTCGCGCGAGCAGCTGCAGGCAAATCGCGGCGTCATCGGTTCGAAGACCCGCAGCGTCTCCTCCCAGAACAGGCGGTGCAGGATGCGCTCGGGCGGCAGTTCCAGCAGCTCCTCGCGCGTCAGCGTCGCGGCCAGCATCGCGACGCGGTCGAAGGCTTCGCTCAGGCCGATGTCGTCCTCGTTGCGCTTGCCGGCGAGGTTGAGTTCGCCTTCGACCGGCAGGCGCTGGATCAGCAGGCCGGCGGCGCACGAGTCGTCGGCGGCGAGCACGAGCCGGGTGTCCAGCTGCTCGGACTGCAGCATGTAGTGCTCCAGCACCTCCGAGACGTTCTGCAGCGGCTCGCGCCGGTCGCCATGCAGCGGCACGACACCCTGGTAGGGTTGCTGGCCGGGCAGGCGGTCCTTGGGGTCGAGTGTGATCGCGCAGCGGCCCTGGCCGTGCACGTTGACCAGCGCCTCCAGGCGCGCGTCGTCGGTGATCTCGCCGGAGATCGTCGCGGTGGCGCGGAAGGCCAGGTCGGGCTGGATCTCGGCCACCGCCAGCTTGACCGGACCGTCGCCCGAGATCTGCAGCAGCAGCGCGCCGTTGAACTTGATGTTGGCCTGCATCAGCACCGCGGCAGCCGACATCTCGCCGAGCAGCTCGCGCACCGGCCGCGGGTAGCCGCCGGCCGCCTGGCGCCGCGCCAGCATCTCGCGCCAGCCGTCACCCAGGCGCACCAGCATGCCGCGCACCGGCAGGCCCTCGAACAGGAATTTGGTCAGTTCCGACATCAGCCGATTCGCTCCAGTTGTTCGCGGTGGCGAGCCGCGTTGTTCACGTAATGTGCGGCGGACAGCGCCAGCCGCGCGGATTGTTCCGGCGTCAGCGTTCGCACCACCTTGGCCGGCGCGCCGACGATCAGCGAGCCGTCCGCAAACTCCTTGCCCTCGGTGACCAGCGCACCGGCACCGACGATGCAGCCGGCGCCGATGCGTGCGCCGTTGAGCAGCACCGCACCCATGCCGACGAGCGAGCCGTCGCCGATCGTGCAACCGTGCAGCACGACCTTGTGGCCGATCGTCACGCGACAGCCGACGACCAGCGGGATGCCGGCGTCGGTGTGCAGCACGCTGCCGTCCTGCACGTTGCTGTCGCGACCGACGGTGATCCAGTCGTTGTCGCCGCGCAGCACGGCGCCGTACCAGACGCTGGCACCGGGCTCGAGCGCGACGCGACCGATCACGGTGGCCGTCTCGGCCACCCAGGCCGTCGCATCGATGCGGGGGACGGCGTCCCCGAGGCGGTAGACAGCCACGGCGCTCTCCAGGCAAAGGGGATAATTTTAAGGATGGAGCTGCGATCCGATGCGCTGCGGGCCTTGGCGCTCGCCGACCCCGAGGCCAAGGCCGCGGCGGCGCTGGCGCTGCACGCGGCCACACCGCCCGTCGACACCCAGGCGCTGCTGCAGCCGGCGGCCCCCCTGCCCGGCCGCCCGCCGCGCCCGCGCCTGGTGCCGCCGGCGCAGGTTCCACAGCGGTCGCCCTTCACGCCCGAAGGCCGCGCGGCGCTGCTGCACGCCATCGCGCACATCGAGTTCAACGCCATCAACCTCGCGCTCGACGCCTGCTGGCGCTTTGCCGGCCTGCCCGAGGACTTCTACCGCGACTGGCTGCGGGTGGCGGCCGAGGAGGCGCGCCACTTCCGTCTGCTCGCCGGCCACCTGGCGACGCTGGGGCACGGGTATGGCGACTTCGACGCGCACGACGGCCTGTGGACGATGGCCGAGAAGACCGCCGCCGACCCGCTGGCGCGCATGGCGCTGGTGCCGCGCACGCTGGAAGCTCGCGGGCTGGACGTGACGCCCGCGATGCAAGCGCGGCTGGCGAAGGCCGGCGATGCACGCGCCGTCGAGATCCTGGACCTGATCCTCGCCGAGGAGATCGGCCACGTCGCGATCGGCAACCGCTGGTACCGCTGGCTGTGCGCCCGCGACGGCCTCGATCCGCTGGCGACTGACGCCCAGTTGGCCGCCACGCACGGCGCCCCGCGGCTCAGGGGCCCGTTCAACACCGAGGCGCGGCGCGCTGCAGGCTTCGACGACGCCGAACTCGCGGCGCTGGAGGCCGGCCGCTGATGCGAGTCTTCGTTGCCGGTTTCCAGCACGAGACCAACACCTTCGCACCAACGAAAGCCGGCTGGCCGGCCTTCCTCGCCGGCGACGCCTTCCCCGAGTTCACGCGCGGCGCGGCGATGCTCGAGCGCCTGGCGCCGACCTCGCTGCCGATGGCCGGCTTCATCGCCGATGCGCGCGAGCGCGGCTGGACGCTCGTGCCATCGATCTGGGCCGGCGCCTCACCCTCGGCGCAGGTCACGCGCGAGGCCTTCGAGCACATCGCCGCGATGCTGCTGGAGGACGCCGGCCGGGGCGGCTTCGACGCCATCTACCTCGACCTGCACGGCGCCGCGGTCGCCGAGCACGTCGACGACTGCGAAGGCGAGCTGCTCGAACGCCTGCGCGCCCTCGTCGGCCCGGCGATGCCGCTGGTCGCCAGCCTGGACCTGCACGCCAACATCGGCGCGCGGTTGCTGCACCACGCCGACGCGCTGACCGTGTTCCGCACCTATCCGCACGTCGACATGGCCGAGACCGGCGCGCGCGCCGCCGGGCTGCTGGCCGAACGCGTCTCCGGCGGCGCCTTCGTCACGCGCTCGCGGCGCCTGCCCTTCCTGCTGCCGATCAACGCCCAGTGCACGCTCGTCGATCCGGCGGCTGGCGTGATGGCCGACCTGGCGACTTTGGAAGCCCAGAGCGGCGTGCACCTCGGCCTGGCCTTCGGCTTCCCCGCCGCCGACGTGCCCGAATGCGGGCCGGTGGTCTTCGGCCACGGCCGCGACGCCGAGGCCGTCGAGGCCAACGTCATGGCGCTGGCCGAGAACCTGATCGACGCACGCGAAGACTTCGCCGTCTCGCTGCCCGACGCCGCCGAAGCGGTGGCCCAGGCGCTGCGCGCGGCGCGCCACGCCGAGCGGCCGCTGGTCATCGCCGACACCCAGGACAACCCCGGCGCCGGCGCCGACGCCAACACCACCGGCCTGCTGCGCGCGCTGCTCGATGCCGGTGCCGGCCGGCGCTTTCCCGGTGCAGTGGCGCTCGGGCTGATGCACGACCCCGAGGCGGCGCGTGCCGCGCACGCCGCCGGTGTCGGCACGACGCTGGCGCTGACGCTGGGCCGCAGCGTGCGCTGCGCCGACGGGCGCGACAGCGAGCCACCGCTGCAGACCCGTGCCACCGTGACCGCGCTGCACGACGGCGAGGTCGCGCTGCACGGCCCGATGAGTGCCGGCAACACCGTGCACCTGGGCCCCTGCGCCTGCCTGGACGTCGACGGCGTGCGTGTGCTCGTCACCAGCGGCAAGGGCCAGCTGATCGACGAGGCGCTGTGCCGTTTCCTCGGCGTCGACGCGCGGGCACTGAAACTGCTTGTCGTGAAGAGCTCGGTGCACTTCCGGGCCGCGTTCACGCCGATCGCCTCGCGCATCGTCGTCGCTCGTGCGCCCGGGCCCATGCCCGCCGATCCGGCCGAGCTCCCATGGACCCGACTGCCTCAGGACATCGCGCGCCGCCCTTGATTTGGCACGCGTTTCGTGCTGCAAAAAGCAGCGGGGCCACGAGTACACTGCGCGGGCCTCAACCCTTCCTGTCCCAACCCCATGACCCAGATTACGACCCGTCGCTTCCTGCAGACGGCCGCGGTTCTCGCGGCCGGCATCGTGCTCGCCGCCTGCGGCAAGAAGGAGGAACCGGCTCCGGTGGAGCAGGCCGCCTCGGCGCCGGCCCCGGCCCCGGCGCCCACCGTCTACGCCGTCGGTACCGACGCCGCCTACGCTCCGTTCGAGAGCCAGGACGAGAAGGGCGAGATCGTCGGCTTCGACATCGACGTCATCAAGGCCATCGCGGCCAAGGCGGGCTTCGAGGTCAAGCTGATCAACACCCCCTGGGAAGGCATCTTCAACTCGCTGGGCCAGGGTGACCGCGACATCGTCATCTCGGCGGTGACGATCACCGACGAGCGCAAGCAGACGCTGGACTTCAGCGACGCCTACTTCGACGCCGCCCAGCTGATCGCCGTGCGCGACAACAGCAAGGTCGCGAAGTTCGCCGACCTGAAGAAGCTGAAGGTGGGCGTGCAGACCGGCACCACCGGCGACGAGGCCGTCACCAAGCTGCTGGGCAAGACGAACACCAACATCAAGCGCTTCGAGTCCACCCCGCTGGCGCTCAAGGAACTCGAGGCCGGCGGTGTCGACGCGGTCGTCGCCGACAACGGCGTCGTGATCCACCACGTCGCGAACAACCCCGAGTCGAAGTTCAAGACGATCAGCGACACCGAGTTCGCCCCCGAGCAGTACGGCATCGCCGTCAAGAAGGGCAACGCGGCGGTCCTGGAGAAGATCAACCAGGGCCTGGCCGGCATCAAGGCCGACGGCACCTACGATCAGATCTACGCGAAGTACTTCGGCGCGGCGCCGGCCAAGGCTGAAGCGCCGGCCTCCGCCGCCTCGAACTAACCCGGTTCGGCGATGGATCTTCGTTGGGAGATCCTCGCCGGCTATGGGCCGCTGTTCGCCAGCGGCCTGCTGATGACGGTCAAGCTCACGCTGGTCGCCATCGGCGCCGGGTTGATCCTGGGGGTGCTGTTCGGGCTCGTGAGCAGTTCAGCCGACGCACCCCAGCCGAAATCCCCCCCCGCTGGCCCTGCTGCTGCGCCTGGCCCGCGGGATCACGATCGCCTACGTCACCTTCTTCCGCGGCACGCCGCTGTTCGTGCAGATCCTGCTGGTGCACTTCGCGCTGATGCCGGCGCTGGTGCATCCGGACCACGGCCTGCTGATCTCGGGCGAGACGGCACGCCTGTTCCGCCAGGAGCACGGCGCCTTCCTGTCGGGCTGTGTCGCGCTGAGCCTGAATGCGGGCGCCTACATCAGCGAGATCTTCCGCGCCGGGATCCTGTCGATCCACCGCGGGCAGACCCAGGCCGCCTACAGCGTCGGCCTCACGCATGCGCAGGCGATGCGCTACGTGGTGCTGCCGCAGGCTTTCCGGCGCATGGTGCCGGCACTGGTGAACGAAGGCGTCACGCTGATCAAGGACTCGTCGCTCGTCTCGGCGATCGGCCTGGCCGAACTAGCCCTGGCGGCACGCACGGTGGCCGGCGCGTACTCGCGCTACTGGGAACCGTACCTCGCGATCTCCGCGATGTACCTGGTGCTGACGCTGACGCTGTCGCTGCTGGCCAAGCGCCTGGAGGCGCCGGCGCATCTGCGCGGACGCTGAAGCGCCTGACGGCTTGCAGGCCGGCCGCCCTCGCGGGCCGCCGGCCTTTTTCATGCCCCGCGCGGCTCAGTTGTCGAAGAAGTAACGCTTCAGGCCGGCGAGGATCATCTCGATCGCCACCGCGGTCAGCACCAGGCCCATCAGCTTCTCGACCGCCGCGACCATCGACGAGCCGAGCAGGTTGCGGATGCGGTCGGCGGCCAGCAGCACGATGCCCGAGACCAGCATCGCCGCGGTCAGCGCACCGAACCACTGCGCCATGTTGTCCGGCTGGCGCGAGGCCAGCAGCAGAACGGTGGCCATCGCCGAGGGGCCGGCCAGCAGCGGCACGGCAAGCGGAAAGATGAACGGTTCGCGGCCCCGGCCGTCGGAAGCGTAGACCTCGCCGCCGGTGGCGAAGATCATGCGCACGGCGATGATCAGCAGGATGACACCACCGGCGACTTCGAGCGAACGCTCGGACAGGCGCATCAGCGACAGGAAGGCCTGCCCGCCGACCATGAAGGCGGCCAGGACAAGAAAGGCGATCGTCGCTTCGCGGATGGCGACACGGCGGCGGCGTTCGGGCTCGACGCCGCGCAGCACGGAGATGAAGATCGGCAGGCTGCCGAAGGGGTCGAGCACCAGCAGCAAGAGGACAAAAGCAGAGAGAAAGTCATGATCCATGGCGTCATTGTCGCCGCCGGCGCAGGCGGCCCCATGACGGCGCCTTGTTGCGTGGAAGCCTCAGATGACCGTCACGAAGCCGCCATATGACAGGGCTGTACCGGGTTTGCCCGGGGCCCGGCCGTAGACTTGCGGCGAACCCTGGAGGCAGACTTCACGAAGATCTCCCGGGTCTAACGTAAAGGACGAAACGACTATGAAGCGCACCCTGATCGCTCTCGCGTGCCTGGCCTCGACGGCCGCGTTCGCGCAAAGCAATGTCACGATCTACGGCCGCCTGAATACCTCGGTCGAATACCAGAAGAACATCGACTCGACCGATGCCAAGGCCGTTCTGCAGAACAACGCCTCGCGTCTGGGCTTCAAGGGCACGGAAGATCTGGGCGGCGGCCTGAAGGCCCTGTTCATGCTGGAACACCGCTTCAACAGCGACACCGGCACGACGACCGGCGACTTCTGGGCCGGTGACGCCTTCGTCGGCCTGCAGACCAACTACGGCACGATCCGCGCCGGCCGCATCACGAGCCCGGCGTACTACGCCACGGCCGACTACGTCAGCCTGCACAACCACGACACCGGCACGTCGGAAGACAAGCTCTACGTCGCCGCCAGCTCGCCGAAGAACACGGTCGCCTACCTGACCCCGACGTTCAACGGCCTGAGCGCCGAGTTCGCCACGTCCGCTGGCGAAGGCAACGACGGCGCCAAGTCCTGGCAAGCCGCCGTCAACTACGACGCCGGTGCGCTGCACCTGGGCGCCGGCTACGACGAGAACGACCCGGGCGACAAGCAGGTCGCGCTGCGTGCCCTGTACGAAATGGGCGCGTTCACCTTCGGCGGCTACTACCAACTGGCCGACAGCGTCGACCTCGGCAAGCGCAACTCCGTCCGTGGTTCGCTGCAGTACACGATGGGTGCCAGCGAGTTCCACGTCAACGTCGGCTGGGCCGATGACTGGGACGACGCGAGCGACAGCGCCGCCGTGCAATACACGCTGGCCTACAACTACAACCTGTCGAAGCGCACCAAGGTCTACGCCTTCTACACGGCCATCAAGAACGACGGCAACGCCGCCTACAACGCCGTCGACTTCGGCAAGGACCCGAGCTCCTTCGCCGTCGGCGTGCGCCACAACTTCTGATCGGTTTCCAACCGTCAGTCAAAAGCCGGTCGCAAGACCGGCTTTTTTTTGCCCGCTCGCGGCGTGGCGCCGCAGCGGGCGGTCGGTGGGCTCAGCCGCCGCAGGCCTTCAGCGCGCGTGCGAACGCGGCGACGGCGAAGTCGATCTGCGGCCCGTCGACGACCAGCGGCGGCGCCAGCCGCACGACGCTGCCGTGGGTGTCCTTGGTCAGCACGCCCTCGGCCATCAGCGCCTCGCAGACGGCACGTGCCGGCGCGAAGTCGGGCGCGAGTTCGACGCCCACCAGCAGCCCGCGGCCACGAACCTCGTGGACGGCCGGATGGTCCAGGTCCTCGAGTGCGCCGATCAGGCGCCGGCCCATCGCCGCAGCACGTTCGGCGAGTCGTTCTCGCTCCAGCACGTCCAGCGCCGCCAGGCCGACCGCCGCGGCCAGCGGGTTGCCGCCGAAGGTGCTGCCGTGGTCACCCGGCGTGAACTGCGCCATCACGTCCTCGCGCGCCAGGAAGGCGCTGACCGGCAGCAGGCCGCCGCCGAGCGCCTTGCCCAGCGTCAGGCCGTCGGGCACGACGTCCTCGTGGTCGACCGCCAGGCGCCGGCCGGTGCGGCCCAGCCCGGTCTGGATCTCGTCGCAGATCAGCAGCACCTTGCGGCGTGTGCAGAGCTCGCGCGCGGCGCGCAGATAACCCGGCGGCGGCACGACGATGCCGGCCTCGCCCTGGATCGGCTCGAGCAGCACGGCGCAGGTGTGTTCGCCGACCGCCGCCTCCAGCGCCACGACGTCGCCGAAGGGCACGCTGTCGAAACCGGGCGCGAACGGGCCGAAGCCATCGCGGTACTGGGCTTCGCTGGAGAAGCCGACGATGGTCGTCGTACGGCCGGCGAAGTTGCCGGCGGCGACGACGATGCGCGCCTGGCCCTCCGGGATGCCCTTGACTTTGTAGCCCCACTTGCGTGCCGCCTTCAGCGCCGTCTCGACGGCCTCGGCGCCGCTGTTCATCGGCAGCGCGCGGTCCATGCCGGTCAGCGTGCACAGGCGTTCCAGGAAGGCACCCAGCCGGTCGCTGTGGAAGGCACGCGAGGTCACGGCCAGCCGCGCCGCCTGTTCGGTGAGCGCGGCCACCAGCACCGGGTGGCCGTGGCCGAAGCTGACCGCCGAGTACGCGCTCATCATGTCCAGGTAGCGCCGGCCCTCGGTGTCGCGCAGCCAGACGCCCTCGCCGCGCGTCAGCACGACCGGCAGCGGGTGGTAGTTGTGCGCGCCGTAACGCGCCTCGAGGTCGATCGGCGAAGGCCGGGTCGCGGTGGGGTGCAGACGGTCGTTCATGCCCCCCACTGTGCCCAAGCGGGAAGGAAATGTGCTTTCCAGATACTGCGCGCTTCTGCCGTTCTGGTGCAATATTCTTTCTCCAAAACGCCGAAGAGGAGCAGCCGTGAACGATCTTGACGCCATCGACCGCAAGATCGTCGCCGAATTGCAGCGCGACGGCCGCATCTCCAACGTCGAACTCGCCACGCGTGTGCACCTGTCGGCGCCGCAGTGCCTGCGGCGCACGCGCGCGCTGGAGGAACGCGGCGTGCTGCGCGGCTACGGTGCGCGTGTGGACGCTGCCGCGCTGGGCTACGGCGTCACCGCCTTCGTCAGCCTGAACATCCACGGCGGCGCCTTCGACCGCGTGCGCGACATCGAGGCCCGCATCCGCGACTTCCCGCAGATCCTCGAATGCCACACCGTCAGCGGCGACTGCGACTACCTGCTGAAGGTCGTCGCGCGCGACCTGAAGGCGCTGTCGCAGTTCCTGACCGACCGGCTGATGCAGATCCCCGGCGTCGACGACGTGCGTTCGATGATCTGCCTGGAGGAGATCAAGCCGCAGGCGCCGCTGCCGACCGACGGCTGAGGCTCAGGCGCGCGGGTGGTGGCGGGCGTGCAGCTGGCGCAGCCGCTCGCGCGCGACGTGGGTGTAGATCGTCGTCGTCCCGATGTCGGCGTGGCCCAGCAGCATCTGCACCGCACGCAGGTCGGCGCCGTGGTTCAGCAGATGGGTCGCGAAGGCGTGGCGCAGCGTGTGCGGCGACAGCGGCGCCAGGATCCCGGCGTCGCGTGTGTACTTCTTGACCAGCAGCCAGAAGGCCTGGCGCGTCATCGCACCGCCACGCGCGGTGACGAAGAGCGCGTCGCTGGCCTGGCCGCCGAGGATCGCCGCGCGCGCCTCGCCGAGGTAACGCACGAGCCAGCCGTGCGCCTCCTCGCCGAACGGCACGATGCGCTCCTTGGAGCCCTTGCCGACGACACGCAGCACGCCTTCGGCCAGCCCCAGGTGCACGCTCTTCAGGCCGACGAGCTCGCTGACGCGCAGCCCGCTGGCGTACATCAGCTCGAGCATCGCGCGGTCGCGCAGGCCCAGCGCGGTGTCGGTGTCGGGCGCGGCCAGCAGCGCCTCGACCTGGCGCTCGCTGAGGCTCTTGGGCACACGCAGCGGCTGGCGCGCCGACTGCAGGCGCAGCGTCGGGTCGGCCGCCACGAGGTGCTCGCGCAGCGCCCAGCGGAAATAGCGCTTGAAGACGGTGAGCCGGCGGTTGGCCGTCGTCGCACGTGTCGCCGCGTGGTGTTCGGCGGCGTAGGCCAGCAGGTCGGCCTCGCGGCTGTCGTCCAGGCGTTTGCCGTGGCGGCGCGCCAGCCAGCCGGCGTACAGCATCAGGTCGCGGCGGTAGGCGGCCAGCGTCAGCGGCGCCAGCCCGTCCTCGATCCACAGCGCGTCGACGAAACGGTCGATCGAGGCGGCGCTGGCGGCCGCCTCGGCACCGGCCGGCGCGTCGACGGGCTCGGCGCTCACTCCAGCGACAGCTTGGCCGACTGCACGACCTTCTTGTAGACCTCGTACTCCGACTTGATCTGCTCGCCGAACTCCTTCGGGCTGTTGGCGACGATCAGCGAGCCGGTGTCCTCGATGCGCTTCTTCACCTCGGGCAGCATCACGGTCGTCTTGACCGCAGCGTGGATCTTGTCGACGACTTCCTTGGGCAGGTTCTTCGGCCCGTAGACGCCGTAGAAGGCCATGCGGTTCACCGGCTCCAGGCCCACCTCCTTGAAGGTCGGCACGTTGGGCAGCACGGTCAGGCGCTGCGGCGCCGCGACGACGATGGCGATCAGCCGGCCGTCCTTGATGAAGGGCAGCGCCGACGGCAGGTTGTCGAACATGATCTGCACCTGCCCGGCCACCGTGTCGTTGAGCGCCGGGCCGGCGCCGCGGTACGGAATGTGGGTGATGAAGACGCCGGCCAGGCTCTTGAAGAGCTCGGTCTGCATGTGGCCGATGCCGCCGGTGCCCGAGCTGGCATAGCTGTACTTGCCCGGGTTCTTCTTGATCTCGGCCATGAAGCCCGGGTAGTCGCGCGCCGGGAAGCTCGGGTGCACGACGATGACGTTGGGCGTGGCCGCGATGTTGATGATCGGCGTGAAGTCCGTCAGCGGGTTGTAGGGCACCTTCGGGTTGATCGCCGGGTTCGAGGCCACGGTCGACACCGTCGCGACACCGAGCGAATAGCCGTCGGGTGCGGTCTTGGCGGTGTCGTTGGCACCGATGATGCCGCCGCCGCCGGCCTTGTTCTCCACGACCATGGTCTGGCCCAGCGCCGGCGTGATCTTGTCGGCCACGGTGCGCGCGATGATGTCCGTCGTGCCGCCGGGCGCGAAGGGCACGACCAGCTTCACCGTCTTGGTGGGGTACCCCTGGGCCCAGGCGGCCAGCGGTGCGGCCAGGCAGGCCAGGAACAGCGCGGACAGCGTTCTTCTCTTCATTCGGGCAGTCTCCATTCGTGGGGTGGGTGGGGAACGGGGTCTGCGGCCGATTGTGGGTGATCAACGCGGCGGCTGTCCGAGCAATCCGGCCTTCAGGCGCTCGTCCACGGGGCGAACACCGAGAAAGATGCGCAACACCGCCGCGTACAGGTCCTCGCCGGGCAGGTCGGCGCCGCCGGGTTTGCCGTTCATCGAGAACACGAGGCCGCGCCCGGGCAGGTAGTCCAGGTTCACGACGTCGCCCTTCTTCACCTGGCCGGCCGCCATCACCTGGGCGTCGAAGGCGGCCTGGCGCTGCGCCAGCGCCGGCTGCTCGGCCTGCGGCGTGTTGCGCCGGAAGCCCTTGTCGATGGCCTTGACGAACTCCTTGGCCGGCGCGGTCTGCAGCATGCGCAGCTGGATGCGCTTGGCGCCCGGCGTGGCCAGCACCTGGGGCACCGTGCTCGCACGCCGGCTCAGGTAGAGCGCCGCGGCGTAGCCGTCGATCCAGGCCACCGAACGGGTGCCGACGCCGTTGAGCAAGAGGTCGGCCCCGCCGACGCGCATCGTCGCCGGGAAGGTCTGGCCGGCGATCGTCATCTGCGCCGCGGCCGGGCGCACGATCAACAGGCTGCCGGCGGCGGCCAGCAGAAGGCGGCGTCTTGGGTTCATCGTCGTCTCGAGGATCATCGCCCCGTTGTACAACGCACCGCCAAGTCCCGCCGCCGACCGGGGCGCTGGCACACTGCGCGCGATGCCCGACCTGCTGCTGCTTGCCCCCGACTTCCTGCTCATCGTCGCCGGCTATCTGATCTGCCGCCACACGCCGCTCGGGCGCGGTGTCTGGGACGGTGCCGAGCGCCTCGTCTACTACGTGCTGTTCCCGGCGCTGCTGTTCGGCAGCATCGTGCGCGAGCCGCTGTCGCTGGGGGCGATGCTGCCGCTGGCCGGCAGCGGCCTGGCCATCGTGGCCGCCGGCATCATGCTGGCCTACGCGCTGGCGCACGCGCCGGGCGTCGACGCGCGGCTGCACGCCTCGGGCGCGCAGACGGCGTTCCGCTTCAATTCCTACGTCGGCCTGGCGGTGGCGGCGCGCATTGCCGGTGCCGACGGCGTGGCGTGGACGGCGCTGCTGGTGTCGCTGTGCGTGCCGCTGTGCAACATCGCCGCGGTCTGGCCGCTGGCGCGCCACGGCGGCCACGGCTACACGCGTGAGCTCGTGCGCAACCCGCTGATCCTGGCCACCGCCTCGGGGCTGGTGTTCAACCTGCTCGGGCTCAGGCTGCCCGAGCTGCTGTCCGGCGCGCTGGGCCGTGTCGGCTCGGCCGCGGTGCCAATCGGGCTGATGGCCGTCGGCGCCGGGCTGCAGTTCGGGGCCTTGCGCGAAGGACCGAAACTCGCCGCCGCGCTGTTGGCGATCCGCCACCTGGCGCTGCCGGCGCTGGCGCTGGCGATCGTCATCACGCTGGACCTGCCACCGGGCCAGCAGGCGACGGTGGTCGCGTTCGCCGCGCTGCCCACCGCGTCCAGCGCCTACGTGCTGGCGACGCGCATGGGCGGGCACGGCGGCTACGTCGCCGGCCTGGTGACGCTGTCGACGCTGGTCGCGATGGCCGGGCTGCCGCTGGCGCTGGCGGCGCTGGCCGCGCTGCGCTGAGCCAGCGCCCAGTCGACGTGTTCGGCCGCCACGTCGCCGGCAGCGTCTCGCCCGGCGGCCAGCGCCGCGGCGAGTGCCGGGTCGTCGGCGGCGCGCAGGCTGTTGCCGGCGGCGACGGCCAGGTTGCGCCGCCAGCGTTGCCAGCCGATGCGGCGGATCGGGCTGCCTTCGGTGCGTTTCAGGAACTCGGCTTCGCTCCAGGACCAGAGCGCCAGCAGCGACGGTGCCGCGAGGTCGGCGCGCCAGTCGAAGTCCGCAAGCTCCGCGCGGCGCGCGTACTTGTTCCAGGGGCAGGCGGTCTGGCAGTCGTCGCAGCCGTAGACACGCTGGCCGAGCGCCGGCCGCAGTTCGACGGGAATCGGCTCGTCGGTCTCGATCGTCAGGTAGCTGATGCAGCGCCGCGCGTCGACGCGGTAAGGCGCGACGATGGCCCGCGTCGGGCAGGCGTCCACGCAGGCCGTGCAGTTCCCGCAGTGCGGTGCCTCGGGCGCGGTGACCGGCAGCGCCAGGTCGACGTAGATCTCGCCGAGGAAGAAGGTGGAGCCGGCCTCGCGCGACAGGGTCAGCGTGTGTTTGCCGCGCCAGCCGATGCCGCTGCGCGACGCGAGCTCGACTTCCAGCACCGGAGCCGAGTCGACGAAGACACGGTGGCCAAAGGGCCCGATCTCGGCCGACAGCCGGTCGGCCAGGCGCTGCAGCCGGGTGCGCAGCACCTTGTGATAGTCGCGGCCGCGGGCGTAGACCGAGATCACCGCCTCGCCCGCCGTCGCCAGGCGGCGCTGTTCGGCGTCGCGCCAGTCGTCGGCCAGGCCGCGCGGCAGGTAGTCCATGCGCGCGGTGATCACGCGCACCGTGCCCGGCACCAGTTCGGCCGGGCGTGCACGCTTCAGGCCGTGCGCGGCCATGTAGGCCATCGAACCGTGGAAACCGGCGGCCAGCCAGGCCAGCAGGCCCGGCTCGGCCGAGGTCAGGTCGATGTCGGCCACGCCGATCTGGGAGAATCCCGCCTCATGCGCCCAGATCCGCAGTCGTGCGAGCACGGAGGGCCCGTCGACGTGTCGTTCGGTTCGCATCCGACGATTCTAGAGAGCCGCCTCGTCACCTGGCCCGACGAGGCCGGCTGTGCCGCGTGGGCCGCGGCACTCGCCGCCCGGCCCGAACTCCGCGACGCCTACCTCGAACTCGACGGCCCGCTCGGCGCGGGCAAGACCACGTTCGTGCGCCACCTGCTGCGTGCGCTCGGCGTCGCCGGGCGCATCAAGAGCCCGACCTACGCCGTGGTCGAACCCTATGCGCTGCCGGACGGGCTGGCGGTATCGCACTTCGACTTCTACCGCTTCGACGACCCGCGCGAGTGGGAGGATGCGGGCTTTCGCGAGGTCTTCGCGCGCCCCGGGCTGAAGATCGCCGAATGGCCCGACAAGGCGCGTGCGGTGCTGCCGCCGCCCGACCTGCGGCTGGCGATCGCGCCGCAGGACGACGAACGCCGCCTCGTCACGGTCGAGGCCTGCACCGCGCGCGGGCGCGCGCTGCTCGCATGAGGCGCCGCCAGCTGGTCGCCGGCGCCGGGCAGCTCGTGCTGCTGCTGGCGGCACCGCAGATCGCCTGGGGCGCCGGCATCGTCGCGGTGCGGGTCTGGCCGGCGGCCGACTACACGCGGCTGACGATCGAGTCCGACGGCGCGCTGGTGGCACGCCACTTCATCACCGAGACGCCGGAACGCCTGGTCATCGACCTCGAAGGGCTGGAACTCAGCCCGCTGCTGCGCGACATCGTCGGCAAGATCCGCCCCGACGACCCGTACATCGCGGGCGTGCGCGTGGGCCAGTTCCAGGCACGTGTCGTGCGCCTGGTGCTCGACCTGAAGCAGACGGTGGCGCCGCAGCAGTTCACGCTCGCGCCGGTGGCCGCCTACCAGCACCGGCTGGTCTTCGACCTCTACCCCCGGGCCGAGACCGACCCGCTGCTGGCGCTGATCCGCGAGAAGGAGTCCGCCGAGCGCGAGGCCGCCAAGGCGGTGGAGGACGCGCTCGGCGAGCTGATCGCACGCGTCGACAGACCCGGCCTGCCGCAGCCGACGCCGAGCCGGCCGCCGGCCCCGGTGCCGCCGCTGCAGACGCCGGCGCCGGAGAAGGAGGCGCCGCCCACCGACGCCGAGCGCCGCCGCGTCGACCGCCTGATCATCGTCGCGCTGGACCCCGGCCACGGCGGCGAGGACCCGGGTGCGATCGGCCCGACCGGGCTGCGCGAGAAGGACGTCGTGCTCGCCGTCGGCCTGGCCTTGCGCGAAAAGCTCAACGCCGCGCCCGGGATGCGCGTGATGATGACGCGCGACGCCGACTTCTTCGTGCCGCTGCACGAGCGCGTGCGCAAGGCACGGCGCGTGCAGGCCGACCTGTTCGTCTCGATCCACGCCGACGCCTTCATGCGCCCCGAGGCACGCGGCGCCAGCGTCTTCGCGCTGTCGACCAAGGGCGCTTCCAGCGCCGCGGCGCGCTGGATGGCGCAGCGCGAGAACGCGGCCGACCGCGTCGGCGGCGTCAACGTCGCCACCGTGCGCGACGCCCAGGTGCGCCAGGCGCTGCTGGACATGAGCACGACGGCGCAGATCAAGGACAGCGTCAAGCTCGGCCGCGAGGTGCTGTCGCGGCTGGACCGCGTCGGCCGGCTGCACAAGAAGGACGTCGAGCAGGCGGGCTTCGCGGTGCTCAAGGCCCCCGACATCCCGTCGATCCTCGTCGAGACGGCGTTCATCTCGAACCCCGAGGAGGAAGGCCAGTTGCGCGACCCCGACTACCGCGCGCGTCTGGTCGACGCGCTGGCCACCGGCATCCGGCGCTACTTCGCGAAGAACCCGCCGCTGGCGCGCCAGCGTTCGCTCTGAGGCCGGACGTGCAGGGCCGGAAGGCCCTGCACGCCTGCCGAAGGCCCGAGCGCGATTTCACGCGCGAGGGCTGACGCGGGCCGTTCAGGCGGCCTCAGGGGCTGCGTGCCGCGCCTTCCAGGCGCCGTAGAGCACGAACAGCCCAGGCACGAGGATCATCGCCCAGATGATCGTGCTGAGGTTCTCCTTCACCCAGGGCAGGTTGCCGAACAGGTAACCCGCCGTCGTCAGCCCCCCGACCCACAGCACCGCGCCGCTGACGTCGAACAGCGTGAACCGGCTGCGTGTCATCTGCGCGACGCCGGCGACAAAAGGCGCGAAAGTGCGCACGAAAGGCATGAAACGCCCGGCGATCAACGTAAACCCGCCGTAACGTTCGTAAAACGCGTGGGTGCGGTCGAAAGCATTCCGATTGAAGAATCTCGACTGGTTCCAGCGGAACACCCGTGGCCCGACGCTGCGTCCGATCGTGTAGTTGCACTGGTTGCCCAGCACGGCCGCAGCGATCAGCAGCACCATCGCCAGCGGCAGGCTCATCAGCCCCACGCCACAGAGGGCGCCGACGACGAACAGCAGCGAGTCGCCGGGAAGGAACGGCATCACGACGACGCCGGTCTCCACGAAGATCACCGCAAACAGGAGCGCGTAGACCCAGGTACCGTAGTCCTGGACGAACGCCGCGAGATGCAGATCGACATGAAGAACGAAGTCGACCAACCAATGCACAACTTCCATGGCACCGGATTATCGACCGCTGGTTATCCTCACGGGCGAATGGGAACCGAAGATCAGCCGTCGACGGACATCGACAGCGCCGTTCGCCGCAGGCTGCTGCACACGGCCTTGAGCAATGCCACGCGCAGCGTCTGGATGCTGCTGGTGGCCATGGCGTTCGTCGCCGTGCTCGGCTGGCTGTCCGAGCGGCCCCTGGCCGGCGCCGCGGCAGCCGCGGTCGGTGGCACCGCGGCGCTGATGCGCCGCCATCTGGCGCGCCGCCACACCGCGGCGCCTCCCGAGAGCGAGGCCGACATGGTGCGTGTCGAGCGCTGGCTCGACGCCACCGCCGTCGCCGTGGGCCTGATGTGGGCCGTCTGCACCTTCGCCGTCTATCCGGCCCTGGACGAGTCGGCGCGCACGCTGTACCTCGTCATGGTCTGCGGCTCGATCGCCTACTCGGCGCAGTTCATGGCGATGGCGGGGCGTTCGTTCGCCTGGCTGACGGTGCTGCAGGTCGGCGCCATCGTCGTCGCCAGCCTGACGCTCGCGCAGGTGCGCTCGGTCGCGCTGGCGGTCATCGCGCCGCTGTACGGCATCGCGATGCTGAACGCGGCGCGCGAGATGCGCACGACGATCACCGAGTCGCTTCGCCGCAGCCTCGAGGCCGAGGCCGTGAACCTGTCGCTGCAGCGCGCCAAGCAGGCGGCCGACGCCGCCAGCATCGCCAAGTCGCAGTTCCTGGCGACGATGAGCCACGAGATGCGCACGCCGATGAACGGCATTCTCGGCGCGCTGGACCTGATGCGCGACACGCCGCTGGACAAGCGCCAGCGCTCGCTGGTGCGCACCGCGGTGGCCTCGGGCGAGTCGCTGCTGTGCATCATCGACGACGTGCTCGACCACTCGACGATCGAGTCCGGCAAGCTCAAGCTCGACCCGGCGCCGATGTCGGTGCATGCGGTGGCCGCCTCGGCCGCGGCGCTGCTGCGCTCCACCGCCGAACAGCGCCGGCTGAAGGTCGACCTGCAGATCCATCCCGAGGTGCCCGACGCCGTGATCGGCGACGCCTCGCGGCTCAAGCAGGTCCTGCTGAACCTGGTGGGCAACGGCATCAAGTTCACCGAACGCGGCGGCGTGACGCTGCGCCTGTCACGGGCGCCGGCGCCGCCCGGATTCTGTGGCGTGCATTTCGAGGTCGCCGACACCGGCATCGGCATCCCGGTGCAGGCCGTGCCCAAGCTCTTCCAGCCCTTCTCGCAGGTCGACGCGACACGCAGCCGCAGCCACGGCGGCACCGGGCTGGGGCTGTCGATCAGCCAGCGCATCGTCGGCGAGATGGGCGGCCGCATCTCGGTGGCCAGCACCGAGGGCCGCGGATCGTGCTTCTCGTTCACGCTGGCGCTGCCGCCGGGGCCGGACCCCGGCCTGCTGAGCGCGCCCCCCCCGGACTCGGGGCTGATGCCGCTGGCGCCGGCGCCGGCACTCGCCGGGCGCGTGCTGCTGGTCGAAGACAACCCGGTCAACCGGCTCATCGCCGCGGAGATGCTGAAGTCCTTCGGGCTGATCGTCGTCGAGGCCGAAGACGGCCAGCAGGCGCTGGCCATCATCGACCATCAGCACTTCGACCTGGTGCTGATGGACATCCAGATGCCGGTGCTCGACGGCTACGCGGCGACGCAGCTCATGCGTGATCGCGAAGCGCGGCTGCGCCTGGCTCGCGTGCCGATCGTCGCACTGACGGCCAACGCCTTCGACGAGGACGCCGCACAGTCGCTCGCCGCGGGCATGGACGGCCACCTGTCCAAGCCCTACACGCGCGAGCAGCTGCGCGCGCTGCTGACGCAGTGGCTGTGACACACGAGCCGCTGTTGCGGCGGCTGCTGGGCCTGCTGCTGGTGCTGACGCTGGCCTGGGCCGGCGCCGCCACGCAGGGCGATGCCGTCGCCGCGGCCTGGACCGCCGAGGGCACACCGCTTGCTGCGCCGGCCGACGTCCCCGACGGCGGCACGGTGCAGGACCACCATCTGGACGACGCACCGGCCCAGTCGGCCTGGGGCGGCGACCTGCCGCTGGCCGACACGCTGCCGGCACATGCCGCCGGGGTCCCGGCGGATGGCCGCCCGGACCGCTGCCCGGCGACACCCGCCGACGCACGCCGCCCCGACGCGCCGGCGCGGGCCTGCTTCAAGCCGCCGCGCGGCTGAGCCAGCCCGTTCGCCGCCGCCCCGCACGCGCGGGGCCGTCCCGACGCCCTGCTGCTGCCGCTCGCGCGGCAGACCCCGATGCGATGTCCTGCCCTGGCCGCCGCCGTGCTGGCACTGGCCGCCTGCACCGACGGTTACCCCGATACCGACGCCCCGACTCCCGATCTGCACCGCCTCGACCAGCGCGGCCGGCTGCAGGCCCTCAACGACGCCGCCGCGGCGAGCGCGTCGGACGTCGACTGGCGCTTTCGCCTGTCCCCCGACTGCAGTCTGCACGCCGAGCGCCGCCGCCTGCTCGGTGCCGACGAACAGTTCGTGCTGCCGCTGGTCGACGCCGAGGCGCAGCTGCGCGCCTCCGATGGTGCGCAGCGTTTCGAACTCGTCGCCACCACGCCCGACGGCCGGCCCTTGCGCGTGTTCGCGACACGCAGCCGTGTCGACGCGCTGCGCGCCGATCTCGCACTGAAGCTGCTGCGCCGCGACTGCCGCCCGGCCGGCCACGGCACGGCCGCTGCCTACAATCCGCGTGGATGACCGCCCTGCCCGCACGCCGTCCGATCCGCGAACTGCCCGACGAACTCGTCAGCCAGATCGCCGCCGGCGAGGTCGTCGAGCGCCCCGCCTCGGTGGTGCGCGAGCTGGTCGACAACGCGCTGGACGCCGGCGCGCGTGCCGTCGTCGTGCGCCTGGCCGCCGGCGGCGTGCGCAGCATCGTCGTCGAGGACGACGGCTGCGGCATCCCGATGGAGGAGCTGCCGCTGGCGCTCAAGCGCCACGCGACGAGCAAGATCGGTTCGCTGGGCGAACTCGAATCGGTGCGCACGATGGGTTTCCGCGGCGAGGCGCTGGCGGCGATCGCCTCGGTCTCCGAGATGGCGATCACCAGCCGCGGCGCCGACGCCGCGCACGGCTGGCGTGTCGACGCACGCAGCGGCGAGCTGCAGCCGGCGGCACGTGCCCAGGGCACGACGGTCGAGGTGCACGAGCTGTTCTTCTCGACGCCGGCGCGGCGCAAGTTCCTGAAGAGCGAGGCCACCGAACTCGCCCACGCGCTGGACGCCGTGCGCCGCCACGCGCTGGCTCGGCCCGACGTCGGTTTCGCCGTCTGGCACGAGGGCCGGGCCGTCGCCCAGTGGCGCGCCGCCGGTGCCGAGCAGCGCCTGGGCGACGTGCTGGGGCGCGATTTCATCGCCACCAGCCGGCCGCTGGAAACCGCCGCCGGGCCGCTGCAGCTGTGGGGCCGCGCCGGCCAGCCCGAGGCGGCGCGCAGCCGCACCGACCTGCAGTACCTGTTCGTCAACGGCCGCTACGTGCGCGACCGCCTCGTCTCGCACGCCGTGCGCGCCGCCTACGAGGACCAGCTGCACGGCAGCAAGCAGCCGGCCTACGCGCTGTTCCTGCAGATCGAGCCCGAACTCGTCGACGTCAACGTGCACCCGACGAAGATCGAGGTGCGTTTCCGCGACGGGCGTGCGGTGCACCAGGCGGTGCAGCGCGCGGTCGTCGAGACGCTCGCCGCGACGCGGGCGAACGCGGCGGCGCCCGTCGCGCCGCCGGTCGCCGTGCCGGCCGCGGAGCCGGCACCGGCCGTGGCGCCACCGCCGCGCCCGAGCTGGCAGCCGCCGCTGCCGCTGGTGGCCCGCGACGTGGCGCCGCCGTCGCCTGCACCCACTGCCTGGCGCGACCCGGGCCCGCGCACGACGCCGGCCGGCAGCGGCGGGCTGCAGGCCTGGGCGGCGCTGCGGCCGCCGGCCGCGGCCGAGGCGCCGACGGTCGGACGCCCTGCGTCCGGCGCGCTGCCCGAAGCCGCACCTGCCGCGCATCCGCTGGGCGAGGCCATCGGCCAGGTTGGCGGCGTCTACGTGCTGGCACGCAACGCGCACGGCCTGGTCGTCGTCGACATGCACGCCGCGCACGAGCGCATCGTCTACGAACGGCTGAAGCAGGCCGCGGCGTCGGCGGCGCTGCCGGCGCAGCCGCTGCTGCTGCCGGTGAGCTTCGCCGCCACCGCCGCCGAGGTCGCCACCGCCGAGGCCGAACGCGAGGCCCTGCTGGCGCTGGGCCTGGACGTGGCGCCGCTGTCAGCGTCGACACTCGTGGTGCGCAGCCGCCCGGCGGCGCTGCCCGATGCCGACGTCGCCGAGCTCGCACGCTCGGTGCTCGCCGAGTTCGAGCAGACCGGCGCCAGCCGCAGCGTCGAACGCTCGCGCGATGAACTGCTGGCCACGATGGCCTGCCACGGCGCGGTGCGCGCCAACCGGCGCCTGACGCTGCCCGAGATGGACGCGCTGCTGCGCCAGATGGAAGCCACCGAACGCGCCGACACCTGCAACCACGGCCGACCCACCTGGCGCCAGCTGACGATGAAAGAGCTGGACACCCTCTTCCTGCGCGGCCGGTAACGACTTGTGCCCGTCACGGCGCCGCCACGCGCGGCCCCTAGCGTCGCGCCCGCCGGTGCCCGATCCGGCGACCACGACCACAGGAGAGAGTCCGATGCACACGAAACCGATCCGCGCGCTCGCCGCCGCCGCGCTCGCCGTCCCGCTGGCCGTCACCACGCTGGCCGCCCAGGCCGCACCGTCCGCCGTCGTCCCGGCGACGGTTCAGCTGGGCCCGCGCCCCTTCTTCCTCGTCGACGACATGGCCGACAGTGCGCTGAAGACCGCACTGCAGGCCTGCGCCGCCAACCGCAAGGCCTACACGCGCCAGGACTTCGCGATCGGCCACCGCGGCGCCGCGCTGCAGTTCCCCGAGCACACGCGCGAGTCCTACATCGCTGCGGCGCGCCTGGGCGCGGGCATCGTCGAATGCGACGTCGTGTTCACCAAGGACAAGCAGCTCGTCTGCCGCCACGCCCAGAACGACCTGCACACGACGACCGACATCCTGGCCACGCCGCTGGCGGCCAAGTGCGTCAAGCCCTTCGTGCCGGCCAGCTTCGACGCCGCCGGCAACGTGCTGACGCCGGCCAGCGCCGAATGCCGCACCAGCGAGCTGACGCTGGCCGAGTTCAAGACGCTGCGCGGCAAGATGGACGGCTACAACCCGAAGGCGCGCAACGTCGCCGAGTACATGGCCGGCACCGCCGACTGGCGCACCAACGTGTATTCGGGCCCGACCAGCGGCACGCTGATGACGCACAAGGAGAGCATCGAGCTCTTCAAGCAACTGGGCGTGAAGATGACGCCGGAGCTGAAGTACCCGGCGGTGGCGATGCCCTTCGACGGCTTCACGCAGGAAGCCTACGCGCAGAAGATGATCGACGAGTACAAGGCCGCCAAGGTGCCGCCGGCGCGTGTATTCCCGCAGTCCTTCTACCTGCCCGACGTGCAGTACTGGGTGAAGAACACCGCCTACGGCAGCCAGGCGGTCTACCTGGACGACGCCGAGACCGTGGCCGACCTGCCGAGCGCGGCCGAACTGGCCGGCTACAAGGCCCAGGGCATCAATATCGTCGCGCCGCCGACCTTCGCGCTGCTGGCCACCGACGCCGCCGGCAACATCGTGCCCTCGCAGTACGCCAAGGACGCCAAGGCCGCCGGCCTGGACATCATCACCTGGACGCTCGAGCGCTCGGGCATCCTGGCCGACGGCGGCAACGGCTTCTACTACCAGAGCTTCGACAGCGCCATCAAGCGTGAAGGCGACATGATGGTCGTGCTCGACGTGCTGGCGCGTGATGTCGGCATCCGCGGCATCTTCAGCGACTGGCCGGCGACGCCGGCCTTCTACGCCAACTGCGTGAAGTGAGGCTCGCGGGCGCCGGCGCGGCCGGCGCCCGCAGCCGTCTTCAGGCCAGGTAAGGCTTCATCCAGCCCAGGCCGTCCGAGGTGCCGCCCGGCACCGCGCCGCGGCGCGGGCGGTATTCGCAGCCGATCCAGCCGTCCCAGCCGAGTTCGTCGATCAGCGCGAACAGGTAGGGGTGGTGGATCTCGCCGACGTCGGGCTCGTGGCGCGTGGGCACGCCGGCGATCTGGAAGTGGCCGACCTGGCCCGTCGGCAGCCACTGGCGGATCTTGGCCGCCAGGTCGCCTTCGACGATCTGGCAGTGGTACAGGTCCATCTGCACCTTCAGGTTGGCCGCGCCAACCTCGGCGACGATGGCGTGCGCCTGGTCCTGGCGGTTCAGGAAGAAGCCCGGCATGTCGCGTTCGTTGATCGGCTCGATCAGCACGTTGATGCCCAGCTTGGCCGCTTCGGCGGCGGCGTAGGCAACGTTGGCGACGTAGGTCGCACGCACCGACTCGCGCGTCTGGCCGGCGGGCACCAGGCCGGCCATCACGTGGATGCGCGGGCAGTCGAGCGCGCGGGCGTAGGCCAGCGCCTGGGCGATGCCGTCGCGGAACTCGGCCTCGCGCCCGGGCAGGCAGGCGATGCCGCGTTCACCGGCCTCCCAGTGGCCCGGAGGCGCGTTGAACAGCACCTGCTGCAGGCCGTGGGCCTTCAGCAAGGCGGCGAGCTGCTCGGTCGTGTACGCATAGGGAAAGAGGTACTCGACGGCCTTGAAGCCGTCGCGTGCGGCGGCGGCAAAACGGTCGAGGAAGTCGTGCTCGTTGTAGAGCATCGACAGGTTGGCGGCGAAACGGGGCATGGTGGACTCGCGGTCGTGATGCGGGCTCGGCCCGCGGTGTTCAGGAATGGGAGCGCCTCACCAGGAGGCACCAAAGGTGTCGCGCAGGGTCTGGATGCGGGCCTCGTCCAGCGGGCAGTGGCCGGCCTCGGGCACCAGCAGCGCCAGGCGTGCGGTCTCCTCGAGTTCCTCCAGCACCGCCATCGCCGCGGCCGGGCTGTCGTGCCAGACGTTGGGGCCCAGGCGCGCCAGCATCACGGCGCGAATCGGCCTGCCGGCGGCGGCGTAGCGCGTGATGGCCTCGGCCACCGCGTCGGCGGCTTCGGGCGCACCCGGGCGCTGGTAGGCGATGTGCGGCACGCGGCCCACCTTCATGACGAAGTACGGCGTGATCGGCGGCAGCAGCTCGCCCTCGGCCGGCACGCTGCCGGCCGCAGCGCGCAGCGAACACGCGACGAGGTGCGTGCTGTGGGTGTGGATGATGCAGCGCGCCGGCTGCGCCGTCGTTTCGCTGGCGGCGTAGATGCGCCGGTGCAGCACGATGGTCTTGCTGCCGCGGTCGCCGGCGAGCTGGCGGCCCTCGGCGTCCAGCCGCGCCAGCCGCGCGGGCTCCAGCGTTCCCAGGCAGGCGTCGGTCGGCGTGATCAGGTAGCCGTCGGCCAGGCGCACGCTGATGTTGCCGGCCGTGGCGTGCACGTAGCCACGCTCGAACAGGCTGCGGCCGACGCGGCAGATCTCGGCGCGCGCGAAGTCTTCGTCGAGGAAGGGCGTGGCCATGGTGCTCAGCCCTGCAAGCGGGTGAAGGCCTTGGTGAAGAAGTCGTCGGTGCCGAAGTTGCCCGACTTCAGCGCCAGGTGCAGCCCGCCGGGCGCGGCCGGGCTGACCGCGTGGCACCAGGGCACGCCGGGGTCGATCTGGCCGCCGATGCGCAGCTGGGCGATGCCCAGCGCCTGCACGCAGGCGCCCGAGGTCTCGCCGCCGGCGACGACCAGCTGGCGCACGCCGCGCTCGACCAGGCCTTGCGCGATGCGCGCGATCGTCTGCTCGACCAGGCCGCCGGCCTGCTCGACACCCAGCCGGGCCTGGATGGCACGCACCGCGGCCGGCTCGGCGGTCGAATAGACCAGCACCGGGCCGCGGGCCAGATGCTCGCCGGCCCAGGCCAGGGCCTGGGCGGCGACGTCCTCGCCGGCGGCGATGCGCAGCGGGTCGATCGCCAGCGCCGGGCGGCCCGAGCGGATGAAGTCCAGCACCTGGCGGTTGGTGGCCATCGAGCAGCTGCCCGAGACCACGGCCTGCAGCCCTTCGGCCGCCGGCAGCTCGGCGGCCTGCGACGACGGCGCCAGGCCGTGGTTGCCCGGCAGGCCGATCGCGACGCCCGAACCCGCCGTCAGCAGCGGCAGCTCGGCCAGCGCCGGCGCCATGCGCAGCAGGTCGGCGTTGGAGACGGCGTCGACGATGGCGATCGCCACGCCCTGGGCCTTCAGCTCGGCGATGCGTGCACGCACCGCGTCGGCGCCCTGCCCCACGACCTGGTAGTCGATCAGACCGACCTTGCGCTTGCACTGCGCCTGCAGCACGCGCACGAGGTTGGCGTCGGTCATCGGCGTCAGCGGGTGGTCCTTCATGCCGCTGTCGCTGAGCAGCAGGTCGCCGACGAAGAGGTGGCCCTTGAAGACCGTGCGCTGGTTCTCCGGGAAGGCCGGCGTCGCGATCGTGAACGGCGTGTCCAAGGCGTCCATCAGCGCCTCGGTGACCGGGCCGATGTTGCCGCGCGCCGTGCTGTCGAAGGTCGAGCAGTACTTGAAATAGAACTGCGTCGCGCCCTGCGCCTGCAGCCAGCAGAGCGCGGCGACCGACTGCGCCACCGCGTCCTCGGGCGCGATGGTGCGCGACTTCAGCGCCACGACGACGGCGTCGACGTCGGCGTCCAGCGGCCCCGGCGGCACGCCGATCGTCTGCACGACGCGCATGCCGGCGCGCACCAGGTTGTTCGCCAGGTCGGTGGCGCCGGTCGAGTCGTCGGCGATGCAGCCGAGCTTGAGCCGCGTGCTCACGGCGCGTCCTTCTTCGCCGGCAGCGTGATGCCCGGGAAGATCTTGATCACCGCGCTGTCGTCTTCCTTGGCGAAGCCGGCGGTGGAAGCCTGCATGAACATCTGGTGCGCGGTGGCCGCCAGCGGCAGCGGGAACTTGCTCGCACGCGCCGTGTCGAGCACCAGGCCCAGGTCCTTGACGAAGATGTCGACGGCAGACAGCGGCGTGAAGTCGCCGGCCAGCACGTGCGCCATGCGGTTCTCGAACATCCAGCTGTTGCCGGCGCTGTGCGTGATGACCTCGTAGATCGCGGCGGCGTCGACGCCTTCGCGCAGGCCCAGCGCCATCGCCTCGGCGGCGGCGGCGATGTGCACGCCGGCCAGCAGCTGGTTGATGATCTTCACCTTGGAGCCAGCGCCGGCCTTGTCGCCCAGGCGGTAGACCTTGCCGGCCATGCCGTCGAGCACGGCGCCGGCGGCGGCGTAGGCCGCGGGCCGGGCCGAGGTCATCATCGTCATCTGGCCGGCAGCGGCCTTGGCGGCACCGCCGGAGATCGGCGCGTCGATGTAGTGGATGCCGGCGGCCTCGAGCTTGGCCTCGAGCGCGATCGACCAGTTGGGGTCGACCGTCGAGCACATGATGAAGCTCGAGCCCGGGCGCATCGCCGCGGCGGCACCGCCTTCGCCGAACAGCACGGCCTCGGTCTGCGCGGCGTTGACGACCACCGACACCAGCGTGTCGCAGGCCGCGGCCAGCGCCGCCGGGTTGGCGCCGGCGACGCCGCCTTCACGGGCGAAGGCTTCGGCGACGCCGGGACGCACGTCGCAGACGTGCACGTTGAAACCGTTGCGGCGAAGCGTCTGGGCGATGCCCACGCCCATGGCGCCGAGGCCGATCACGCCGACATTGCGGGTAGTCATGAAAGTCGATTCCGTTCAGAAAGTCCGTGGGGACGAAGGGCGGCGGATGGGGTGCAGGCGCTCAGGCCAGCACCGCCCACAGGCCGCAGGTGAGCAGGAAGCCGGCGACGCCGAGCACGGTGGTCAGCACCGTCCAGCTGCGCAAGCCGTCGGCGACGGAGAGGCCGAGGTAGCGGGTGACGATCCAGAAGCCCGAATCGTTGACGTGCGACAGGCCCAGGCCGCCGAAGCCGATGGCCACCGTCAGCAGCGCCACCTGCAGCGGGCTGTAGCCGCCGCCGGTGATGGCTTCGGCCAGCAGGCCGCAGGTGGTGAGGATGGCCACCGTCGCCGAGCCCTGCGCGGCGCGCAGCACCAGCGAGATGACGAAGCCGGCGAGGATCAGCGGCAGGTGCGCCGCGGCGATGCTCGAGGACAGCGCCGCGCCGATGCCGCTGGCGGTCAGAACCTTCGCGAAGACGCCGCCGGCGCCGGTGACCAGGATCACGGTCGCTGCCGGCGGCAGCGAGGACTCCATGACCTGGTTGGTGTGCGCCATCGTCCAGCCGAGGCGGCGTGCGATGAGCCAGAACGACAGGCCGATGGCGACCATCAGCGCGAAGATCGGCGAGCCGATGAAGGCCAGCACGTTGCGCAGCGCGTCGCCCTTGGGCAGCAGCGTCGCGCCGGTGGTGCCGACCATGATCAGCGCCAGCGGCACCAGGATCAGCGTCAGCACGACGCCGACCCCCGGGGCGTGCAGCTTGTCGGCGCCGGGCTCGCCTTCGCCGCCGAACTTCGCGAACTGCTCGGCGGTGGCCGGCAGCATCTCGTAGCGGCGGCGGTTCAGCCACTTCGCGGTGTACTGCGCCAGCACGCCCAACGGCAGGCAGACGAGCAGGCCGATGATCGTCACCCAGCCGACGTCGGCGCCGAGCACCGCGGAGCCGCCGACGATGCCCGGGTGCGGCGGCACGACGACGTGCACCGCCAGCATGATGCCGGCCACCGGCAGGCCGAACTTCACCGGGTCCACCTTCGCGGCCTTGCAGAAGCCGTAGACGATGGGCACCAGGATGATGAAGCCGACGTCGAAGAAGACGGGGATGGCGAGCACCAGCGCCGCGGCGGTCAGCGCTGCCGGCACGCGTGTCGGGCCGAGGATCTGCGTGAAGCGCCCGGCCAGCCGGGCCGCGCCGCCCGAGACCTCGATCATGCGGCCGAGCATCGCGCCCAGCGCGACGAGGATGGCGACGCTGCCCAGCGTGCCGCCCATGCCGGCGATCAGGGTGCTGATGATGTCGCCGATCGGCATGCCGACGGCCAGGGCGACGAGCAGGCTGACCAGCATCATCGCGACGAATGCGTGGACCTGCCAGCGGATGATCATCAGCAGCAGCAGGGCGATGCCGGCCGCGCCGATGCCGAGCAGGATGGGGGTGGACATGCGGGTTGTCTCCTCGGGCGCTTGGAGTGTGTGGAAGGTGCGGCCGCTTGCGGGTGATGGCCGGCGCCATGAACCGATCAGTTCATATGGTCATCGTACAAATTTCAGACAAGTTACACCCTAGGGTTAACCCGTAAGCGCCTCGTTGAAGCCGGAACGGCGGTTTTCGCCCCCGTTGGGTGCAAAAGCGGCCCGCAGCGCGCGCCACCGTGACTCGGCGCCCCGCGGCGAGGCGATCGGGAACCGCACGGGTACAGCGCCGGACGGCTTCGAGGCCGCAACGGGCAAGACGAGCCGCGCGCCGCAGCGCAGCTCAGGCGGGCATCGTCGGCGGCACCAGCACCGCAGCCAGGCGCGCGCCGTCCTGCTGCCAGAAGCTGGCGTCGGCGTGCTGCAGGCGCAGCATCGCGTTGTTCATGTGCTGCGCCGCGGCGTGGCGCGCCGCCGGCGCGTCGCCGGCTTCGATGGCCTGCACCACCGCCTCGTGCTCGCGTTTGACCTGCTCGGCGAACTCGCGGTGCCGGGCTTCGTTGGCGCGCGTCACGCGTGTCACGCCCTGCAGGAACTGGGCAAGGTAGTCCAGCGTGCGGATCAGGAAGGGGTTGCCGGCGGCTTCGCCGATCGCGCGGTGGAAACGCACGTCCTCGACGGCGCCGTCGCCGCCGCTGGCGACCGCGTCGGCGATGGCCAGCAGCGCAGCCCGGATGGCCTGCGCCTGCGCCGGCGTGCGCCGCTGCGCGGCGAGTTCGGCGACCTCGGCCTCGAGCGCCCGGCGCAGTTCGATGATCTGCAGCACCGCCTCGCGCGAGGCGGCGGCCGTCGGGTCGAAGCTCAGCGGCTCGCAGCCGGCGGCCAGCACGTAGACGCCGCTGCCCTGGCGCGAATCGACCAGGCCGCGGGACTTCAGCCGCTGCACGGCCTCGCGCACGACGGTGCGGCTGACACCGAACTGCTGCCCCAGCGCCTGCTCGGTGGGCAGCTTCTGGCCCGCGGCCAGGCCGCCGGAACGGATCTCGGCCTCGAGCGCGCTGGCGACCTGGTCGGCCAGCTTCAGGCCCGGTCTGATCGTGGAGAAGGAAACCGACATGGACAGGAAGGCTTGCACGGCCGCGGCCGCCGCCGCCGGCGGCAGCTCGGCCGGGGTTCACTGTAACGCAGGGCCCCGGCCCGGCTCAGGCACTGGCGACGCGGTTGCGCCCGGCGGCCTTGGCCGCGTAGAGCGCCTGGTCGGCGCGGCCGATCGTGGCCGAGAAACCTTCGCCGCCGCGGTGTTCGGCCAGGCCGAAGCTGGCGGTCAGCGACACCTGCACCTCGCCGACACGGTCGATCGCGGCGATCGCCAGGCGGATGCGCTCGACGATGACCTGGGCGTGGTCGACCGGCGTCTCGGGCAGCAGGATCAGGAACTCCTCGCCACCCCAGCGGCCGCACTGGTCGTAGGTGCGCACGCCCGACTCGACGGCCAGCGCGATGGCCTGCAGCACCTGGTCGCCGGTCTCGTGGCCGTGGGCGTCGTTGACCGCCTTGAAGTGATCGACGTCCATGATCGCGACGGCGAAACCGCGCCCCAGCCGCAGCGTGCGGTCGTTCTCCTCGCGCAGCCGCTCCATCAGGAAACGCCGATTGCCCAGGCCGGTCAGCGGGTCGCGCATCGCCGCGTCGCGCAGCGCCAGGCTCAGGTCGCGCAGGCTGTTCTGGTAGCGGTCGGAGATGCGCACCAGCTTCTCCAGCCGGCGCACCTGCTTGTCGTACTGCTCCACCAGGCTCAGGCGCTGCTCGCGCGCGACGTGGTGGTAGCCGTCGGAGATGCGGACCAGGCGCTCCAGGCGCTCGCGCTGGGCCTGGAAATGGCTCAGCAGCTGCGCCAGCGGCGCGTGCAGCGGGTGCTGCTGCAGCGCGGGATCGGCGAGCAGCGCCTCGACGCGCGAGACGAGCTCGAGGTCGTCGCCCGGGGCTTTAGGTGCTGCCATCGACCAGGATCTCGAAGGGGAAGCTGCAGTCCTCCTTGAACTCCTCGGCAAGATCGAAGACGCGGTCGTTGCGTGCGTCGTAGTACCAGTCCACGCGCACGTCGCGGCCCTTGCCGAAGGCGTCCTCGCACAGGTCGAAGATGTCCATCATCGCCTTGACCGAGCTGGTGTTCATGTAGACCAGGCGCAGCTCCAGCCGCAGCGGCCGGCCGTCCTGGCCGAGGTAGTCCTCCAGCCACTGGATCACGCTGCCGAAGAACTCGAAGGAGTTCTCCGGATAGGAGTCCCCGCGCATCGCCAGGACGCCCTGCTCCCAGTCGCCCCGGATCTCGGGCGTGGATTGCCCGCCCTGGATGTGCAGCTCTTTCATCACCGTCTCGTCTGCTTCAGATCACCGCCCGCAGGCTGAAGAATGCCTTGCCCTCGCCCGCCGGCGACAGCGCCGCCACCAGCGGCGCCGCCGACTTGCGCGCGACGTCGATCAGTCCCAGGCCGGCACCGGAGACGGCATCGGCCGCACGCGGCTTGCGCAGTTGCTCCTTGTACGCGGCCTTCAGCTGCGCCTTGTCCATCGCCGCCAGAGCCTTCACGCGTTCGAGCAGCGGCTCGCCGTCGGCCTGTTCGACGATGTTGCCGGCCTGCACGACGTAGCCGCCATTCTCCTCGCGCGCGACGACGACGGTGGCCGAGCCCGCCAGTTCGTCGTAGTGGCGGCTGGCCGCGTAGTGCCGGATGTTCTGCGTCAGCTCGATGTAGACCGCGAACACGTCCATCGCCGAGGACGGGTGGGCATGGTCGGCCTGCAGGTAGTTCTTCAGCGCGTTGCCGATCTCCTCGATCAGGCTGCGCGAGATCGGGCCGTTGAAGCACAGCAGGATGCGGCCGCGGTTGAAGTGCTCTCTGAGGCCGAACAGGTCGATGGATTCCATGGGATGCGACTCAGTCGAAACGGAAGGACAGGAGGGTGATGTCGTCGCGCTGGGCGTGCGCGCCCTGGTAGGCGGCCAGCGCCTGCTGCAGGGCTTGGGCCTGCTCGCGCAGCGGCCGGCCGGCAACCTCGCGCAGCAGCTGCGCGAAACGCGCGTTGCCGAAGCCGAAGCCGAGCTCGCCGCCGGCCTGGTCGAGATAACCGTCGGTGACCAACGTGTAGGTGGTGCCGGCCCGCAGCGGCACCTCTTCGTCGGCGTACTCGCCCTGGCGACGGTCACCGATCGCGCGGCGCCCGCCCGGCACGCTGGAGACGGTCTCGCCGTCGCTCCAGTACAGCGGGATCTTGGCACCGGCATAGACCATGCGGCGATTCTCCAGGTCGACAAAGACGAGGCCGGCGTCCATGTTGGTGGCGATGGCACGCGGCAGCGGGCAGTCCTGCAGCATCGCACGCATCGCCGCGTCGGTGTGGCGCAGCACCTCGGCCGGCGATGCGATGCCGGCCTGGTTCATCGCGTGGTCCAGCGCCGCACGCGCCAGCATCGTCATCAGCGCGCCGGGCACGCCGTGGCCGGCGCAGTCGACGACGCCCACCAGGTAACGCGGGCCCTCGCTGCGGAAGACGTAGAAGTCGCCGCCGACGACGTCGCGCGGGCGCCAGAGCACGAAGTGGTGTTCGCCGAGCTGCTGCGTGAGCTGGCGCGCCGGCAGGATGGCGCGCTGGATCAGGCTGGCGTAGTCGATCGAGTCGCTGATCTTCTGGTGCGCCGCGAGCATGTCGCGGTTGGCGGCCTCCAGCGCCTGGGTGCGCTGGCGCACCTCGGCTTCCAGGTTCTCGGTATGGGCGCGCAGCTTCTCGGCCATCGCCGCGAAGGCCCGGCCGAGGTCGGCGATCTCGTCGTGGCCCTCGGCCGGCACGCTGACCGCGAAGTCGCCGTGCGAGATCGCGGTGGCCGACCTGTGCAGCCGGCGCAGTGGCCGGATGACGAGCCGGTTGACGGCCAGCACGAAGACCGCCAGCAGCAGCGCCAGCGTGCCGGCAGCCACCGCCGCGGCGGTGTTCAGCCAGTCGCCGTCGATGACACGCGCCGCGTCCAGGTCGACCGCGGTGACGACGTGCCACTTCAGCTCGGGCACGTAGGACAGGGCCAGCAGCTGGCGGCGCCCGTCCAGCGTCGCCCAGAGCGTGGACACCTGTCCCGGGCGCGCGACGGCGGTATCCATCGCGGCGGCCAGCGCGGCGCGTTCGGCCTCGGGCAGCTGGCCGGCGAGCGTCTGCTCGGCGCGCGCGGTGCTGCCGGCCTGGTTGGTCGAGATCAGCCGCGTGTCGCGGTGCGCCTGGATCGCGCCGCTGCGCGACAGGATGATCGGCGTGACGCCGGCCTCGTCGGTGTTGATGAACTCGGCCAGGAACTGCCGCAGGTCCAGCGCCGCCCCGGCAACGCCCAGCGTGCGCGCGCGGTCGCGGATGGCGACGTTGAACCAGACCATCGTGATCTGCAGCGGCACGTCGACGTTGACGTTGATGTTGTAGTCCTCGGGCCGGCGCAGCGTGGCGTAGAACCAGGAGTCTTCCTCCTTGGACGCATCCAGCGTGTAGCGCGGCTCGGCGCTGAAGGGCTTGCTTTCGTCGTTGAAGAAGAAGTGGCCGCTGAGGCCGCTGGCGATGAAGTAGGCGTGGTCGCGCAGGTCCAGGCGGAAGGCCTCGGCTTCGCGCAGGGCCAGCGCCTTCTTGGCCGGGTCGTCCTCGTCGAGCAGCCACTGGCGCGTGAGCTGCGAGCTGGCCAGGCGGCGCGCCAGCGCCAGTTCGCGGTTGAGCAGGCCCAGGATCTGCTCGCGCTTCAACTGCGTGTAGTTGCGCGCGAAGGCCTCGCCGAAATGGTTGCGCACGCCCTCCACGAGCTGCCAGCCCAGCAGCCCGGCCGGCAGCAGCACCAGCAGGCAGGCCACGACGAGGGCCAGTATCGATTTGGCGCGCAGGCCCATACCCCAGGTGGCCATCAGCGCGTGCTCTTTCTGCAGTGTTGTCGTTCTTGCATCTCGTTCTCGCCGCCGACGGACCCGGCGCGACCGCGCCCCTGGAACTGGTGATTCCGGAGCTTTGCGCGGCTTTGCTGGATTGTCGCCGCAGGCCGTGCCATGCAAGCAAACGTTGCGCCGACAGAGCCTGCAGGGCGTGCAGGCGTCACGCCGGGGGCGCCCCGGACGTCTCAGCGGCCGACGTGCGCGGCGACGAAGTCGGCGACCAGCGTCGCCGCCAGCGCGGCGTTGTGGCGGCGGGCAGCCTCGCGTTCGTCGACGGACCCGGCCAGCGCCTCCAGCCCGTGATTGCCATCGAGCACCGCGACACGCACCGGGCCGGACGGCAAGGCCGCCAGCCGGTAGAGCACGGAGGGAGCGCACAGCGGGTCCTGGTCACCCGAGACCAGCAGCAGCGGCCGCCGCTCGTCGGCCACGCCGGGATAGTTCTGGTCGAACTCGGCGACGGGCACACCGGCCACCACATGGCTGCAGACCGGCGTCAGCAGCACCGCGCCACGCACGGCCGGCCGCTCGCGCAGCACGCTCCAGGCAACGACCGACCCCATCGACTTGCCGCCGACGAAGACACGCTCGCGTGCGACCCGCGGGTCGGCGAGCGCACGGTCGAGCACCGCCAGCAGGTCCTCGTGCTCGGGCGTCAGCTCGTCGGACGGCCGCCCGCCGGCCGGGTCGGCAGTGAAGTACGCCCAGTTGAAGCGCCAGACCGCGAAGCCGCGCGCCAGCAGTTGAGCGGCGGTCTCGGCAAGCACCGGCAGATCCATGTGGTAGCCGGCGCCCGGCGCCAGCACCAGCGTCGGGAACGGGCCGGGGCCGGGCGGGAAGTCGGCGCGCACGGCCAGGTAAGCGCCTCGCGGCGTTTCGAGGCGGTCGGGCTCGGCGGCCCAGGCCGGCGCGGCCGTCAACGAGGCCGCCAGCAGACCGGCGGCGAGCCGCCGGCCGAGGTTCAGGAATCGATTCATCGACGAGCGCTCTTCCGGGCGTCACGAGCCCGGGCGGCGCATCTTCGGCGCTGGCGAGGCGCCGACGCCGCGGTGGCGGCCGGACGCTCATCCCGCGAGACGAGCGCCCGGCACCGCCGGCTCACTTCAGATGCTTGCCGAAGAACTTCTCCATCGCGCCGTAGAACTCGAACTTGTTCTCCTCGTTGGCGAAGCCGTGACCCTCGTTGTCCTTGACGAGGTACTCGACCTCGACGCCGCGCTTCTTCAGCGCCTCGACGATCTGGTCGCTCTCGGCCTTGTTGACACGCGGGTCGCGTGCGCCCTGGGCGACGAGCAGCGGCGTCTTGATGCGGTCGACGTGGAACACCGGCGAGGTCGCGGTCAGGCGCTCCTTGTCCTTCGGGTCGTCCGGGTTGCCGACCATCGCGTACATCTGCTGGCGCCACGGCTCCCAGTACGGCGGGATGGTCTTCATGAAGGTGAAGAGGTTGCTCACCCCGACGTAGTCGACCGCCGCGGCGTACAGGTCGGGCGTGAAGGTCACGCCGGCCAGCGTCGCGTAGCCGCCGTAGCTGCCGCCGTACAGGCCGACGCGCTTCGGGTCGGCGATGCCCTGCTCCACCAGCCACTTCACGCCGTCGCTGATGTCGTCCTGCATCTTCAGCCCCCACTGGCCGAAGCTCGCTTCCCAGAACTGGCGGCCGTAGCCGGTGGAGCCGCGGAAGTTCATCTGCAGCACGCAGTAGCCGCGGTTGGCGAGGAACTGCACCTCGGGGTTGAAGCCCCAGCTGTCGCGCGCCCAGGGGCCGCCGTGCGGGTTGACGACGCAGGCCAGGTTCTTGGGCTCGCGGCCGGCCGGCAGCGTCAGGTAGGCGGGGATCGAGAGGCCGTCGCGCGCCGTGTAGCGCACCGGCTTCATCTCGGCCATCTGCTCGGGCTTGATCCAGGGCGCGGCGTCGGCGAGCTTGGTCAGCTTGCCGCTGCGCACGTCGTACAGGCTGCGCGCGCCCAGCGTGCGGTCGCTCCAGTTGACGACGATGTAGCGCTTCTCGTCCAGCGTCCAGGCCGTCAGGTCGACCTGCTCGCCGGGGAACTGCTGCTGCAGCTTCTCGTAGGCGGCCTGCATGGTCGCGTCGAAGAAGTGCTTGCCGTGTTTGTCGGTCTCGTAGCTGGCCCACAGCAGCTTCTTCTGCACGCGCGACCAGTGCGCGCCCTCGACGTCGACCTCGGGGTGGGCATAGACCACCTGCTCGGCGTCGGGCCTGGCCGGGTCGATCAGCACCAGCGCGCTCTTGTCGCGGCCGCGGTTGCTGACGGCGTAGAACAGGCGGTTGTCGCCGTCGAAGAACAGCGGCTGCACGCCGGTGCGGAAGTCGGTGGTCAGGAGCGGCTTGAACTCGCCGCTGTCGCCGTCGCGGTAGAGCACGGTGTTGTTGACACCGTCGCTGGCGATGGCCACGCGGATGCGGCCGCGGTGGTCGGTGACCCAGTTGACGACGTTGCCCGGGTTGGTCGCGACGACGGTCTCGGCGCCGCTGCGCACGTCCAGGCGCACGACGTCGAAGACCTTGCGGTCGCGGCGGTTGTGCATCACGAGCACGTGGCCGGGGTCTTCGGGCAGGTTGTCGACGAGCTCGGCGCGCACGCCCTCCCAGGGCGTCAGGTCGCGCACCTTGCCGCTGGCGGCGTCGGCGGCCACGACGTGGTAGTTCTCGTCACCGCCGAAGTCCTTCATGAAGAGCACGGTGTCGTCGCCCTTCCATGCGTACATGCGGATGTCGCGTGCGGTCTCGCGCGTCAGCTGGCGCGGTTCGCCGACGGCGCGGCCGTTCACGAGCTTCTGCACGAAGACGTTGCGGCGCGGCGCGGCGCCGGCCTCGCCGGCGGCCGGCTGCAGGAACGACACCCAGCGGCCGCCGTCGCTCAGGTTGTAGCCCGAACGCGCCGGGCTGCGGAAGAAGTCGCGCAGCGGCAGTTCGGGCGGCACGGCACGCGCGGCCGGGGTGGCGGGCGGCACCTGCTGCGCCCAGGCGGGCGCGGCGACGAAGGGCAGCACGAACGCGGCCGCGGCCAGCGGCGCGAGAAGAGGCTTGGTCATGCAGTCGTTTCCTCGGTTTGGAAGACGACCGAGCATGCACCGCAGCCGGCGCGGGGGCATGCGCCGTGCGACGAAACGAGCCCGGCGGGCGACGAACCGCCGGCCACCGGGTCACGAATGGATGTAGTGCTCCAGCTCGGCGATCGTGCGCTCCTGCTCGGCGATCAGTTCGTCGAGCAGGTCGCGCATCGAGATCATGCCCAGCACCGTCGCGCCGGAGAGCACCGGCAGGTGGCGGATGCGGTGTTCGCTCATCAGCGCCATGCATTCGTGCATCGGCGCCTCGGGCGGCACGCGCACGACCTCGCGCGTCATGATCTCGGCCACCCGCGTCTCGCGCGAGTTGCGCCCCTGCAGCGCCACCTTGCGCGTGTAGTCGCGCTCGGAGACGACGCCGACCAGGCAGCCGCCGTCCATCACCAGCAGGGCGCCGATCTCGTGCGCGGCCAGCAACTCGAGCGCGGCGTAGACGCTGTCGTCGGGATGCACGTGCCAGAGCGTGCCCTGGCGGCGGCGCAGCACTTCGGAAACCGGTTTCATCGTCGAGCTCCCGCCAGCCGTGAATGCCCCAGCCTAGCCCATGCACCGGCCGCCGCGTAGGGGCCGGGCCTCGGTGCTTGCCCGGGGCCCGGCAGGCACGGGGCGTGCCGGCCGTGGTCCAATCCGGGCATGTCCGAGCCGATTTCCGGCGCCGCCGAGGGCGTGCGCGTCTCCAAGCTGATCACTGAACGGGGCCTGGCCTCGCGCCGCGAGGCCGATGCCTGGATCGAAGCCGGCTGGGTCAAGGTCGACGGCAAGATGGCCGTGCTGGGCCAGCGCGCCGCACCCGACTGCCGCATCGAGATCGACCCGCGCGCCCGCAACGAGCAGGCGCGCCGCGTCACGGTGCTGCTGCACAAGCCGATGGGTTTCGTCAGCGGCCAGGCCGAGGACGGCCACAAGCCGGCGGTGACGCTGGTCATCCCGGCCAACCACTGGAAGGACGACCCGACACGCCTGGCCTTCCACCCCGGGCAGCTGCGTGGCCTGGCGCCGGCCGGGCGGCTGGACATCGACTCCACCGGCCTGCTGGTGCTGACCCAGGACGGGCGCATCGCCAAGACGCTGATCGGCGACGAGACCAAGGTGGAGAAGGAATACCTGGTGCGTGTGCAGCACACGAAACCCGGCCGCCTGCCCGACACCGAACTGGAGCGCCTGCGCCACGGCCTGGAGCTCGACGGCCGGCCGCTGCGCCCGGCGCGCGTGAGCTGGCAGAACGAGGACCAGCTGCGTTTCGTGCTGCGCGAAGGCCGCAAGCGCCAGATCCGCCGCATGTGCGAGCTGGTCGGGCTGAAGGTCGTGGGCCTGAAGCGCGTGCGCATCGGCAGCGTCTCGCTGGGCCAGCTGCCGCCGGGCCAATGGCGCTACCTGGGTGACCACGAGCGATTCATCTGATGGCAGCTCCCGCACGATGAACGCCGCCGCGTCCGTGCCGGCGGCGCCGCGGCGGGTCTCGCACGCGCTGGCCGCCGCCGCGCTGGCGCTGCTGCTGGGCCTGCAGCCGCTGGCCACCGACGTGATGCTGCCGGCGCTGCCGCTGCTGGCGCGCGACCTCGCCGCGCCGATGCCGGCGGTGCAGCTGACGATGGCCGCGCTGATCCTCGCCTTCGGGGTCGCCCAGCTCGCCTGGGGGCCGCTGGCCGACCGCATCGGCCGCCGGCCGGTGCTGCTGGCCGGTGTCGCGCTGTACACCGCGGCCAGCGTCGGCGCGGCGCTGGCCGGCGACATCGACACGCTGGTCGCCTGGCGCACGCTGCAGGGCGTGGCGCTGGCCGCGGCGGTGGTCGTCGCGCGCGCGATGCTGCGCGACCTGTACGAGCCGCACGAAGGCGCGCGCGTGATGGCGCTGGCGCTCTCGGGGCTGGGGCTGATCGCGATCGCCTCGCCGGTGTTCGGCGGTCTGGTCGCCGGCTGGGGCGGCTGGCGCGCGACGCTGGCCGTGATCGGCGCCAGCAGCGCCGCGATCCTCGCCTTCCTGGCGCTGCGACTGCCCGAAACCCTCGTGCAGCGCAACCCGAAGGCCACCGCGCCGGGCCCGCTTCTGGCCGCCTGGGGCCAGGTGGCGCGCCACCCGACCTTCCTCGCCTGGGCGCTGCTCACCGCCTGCACCTACGGCGGGCTGTTCACCATCCTCGCCGGCTCGTCTTTCGTCTACATGAACCGCTTCGGCCTCAGCGCCGGGGCCTACGGCCTGGCGATGGCCACCGGCTCGGTGGCCTACCTGGCGGGCACGGTGGTCTGCCGGCGCTGGATCCTGCACCACGGCCTGTCGCGCTCGGTGCGCCGGGCAGCGCTGTTCACGCTGGCCGGCGGCCTGGGCACCGCGGCCGCGGCGCTGGCCGGTGTCGAGAGCGTCTGGGCCTATCTGCTGCCGCAGTGGCTGTTCTGCTTCGGCCACGGCATCCACCAGCCCTGCGGCCAGGCCGGCGCCGTCGGGCCCTTCCCGCGCAGCGCCGGCGCGGCCTCGGCGCTGGCCGGCTTCGTGCTCGCCTTCACCGCCTTCTGCATCGGCCGCTGGCTGGGTCTGGTGCTCGGCGCCGACGTGCGGCCCTACGCGCTGACCGTCGCCTTCTGCGCCGCGGCCACGGCGCTCGTCGCCTGGACGCTGGTGCGGCGGCTGCCCGAGGCGGTGCATAAATGAAGGTTCAGGCTGTCTGCCTCGCCGGCCCCACGGCGAGCGGCAAGACCGCCGCGGCGCTGGCGCTGGCCGCGCGCCGGCCGGTGGAGATCGTCAGCGTCGACTCGGCGCTGGTCTACCGCGGCCTGGACATCGGCAGCGCCAAACCCGGCGCCGCCGAACGCGCCGCCGCGCCGCACCACCTGATCGACATCGTCGACCCGGCCGACAGCTACTCGGCGGCACGGTTCGTCGCCGACGCCAGCCGGCTGGTCGACGAGATCACCGCGCGCGGCCGGCTGCCGCTGCTCGTCGGCGGCACGATGCTGTACTTCAAGGCGTTGCGCGACGGCCTGGACGCGATGCCCGAGACCGACCCGGCGATCCGCGCCGCGCTCGACGCGCGCGCCGCCGCCGAGGGCTGGCCGGCGCTGCACGCCGAACTCGCGCGCGTCGACCCGGTGACGGCCGCCCGGCTGGCGCCGAACGACGCCCAGCGCATCCAGCGCGCGCTCGAGGTCTTCCTCGGCAGCGGCCGGCCGATCTCGGCCTGGCAGCAGGGCGCACGCGCCGAGAAACCCGCCGCCGCGGCCTGGCCGCTGGTGTCGCTGGAGCCGGCCTCGCGCGCCTGGCTGCACGAGCGCATCGCGCAGCGTTTCGACGCGATGCTGGCCGCCGGTTTCATCGACGAGGTGCGCGCCTTGCGCGAGCGCGGCGACCTGCACCCGGGCCTGCCGTCGATGCGCTGCGTCGGCTACCGCCAGGCCTGGGAGGCGCTGGACGCCGGCGACCTGGCACCGCTGCGAGAACGCGGCATCGCCGCGACGCGCCAGCTCGCCAAGCGCCAGATCACCTGGCTGCGCGCGATGCCCGAACGCATCGTCGTGCCCTGCGACGCGCCCGATGCGCTGGCGCAGGCGCTCGCCGCGCTGGAGACGGCCGCCGGCTGACCCCGCGCCGCGACGGTCGCAGCCTCTCGGGCATCATCGCCGCCCATGCTGCTGCTCGAGGGTCTGTCCAAGTCTTACGGGGAGACCCGTGTCTTCCACGATGTCACGCTCGAACTGGGCGCCGGCGAGTTCGTCGCGCTGCTGGGCGAGTCCGGTGTCGGCAAGTCGACGCTGCTGAACTGCATCGCCGGGCTCGACGCCGCGGACGCCGGCCGCATCATGGTCGCCGGCCAGGACCTGGCGGCGCTGGACGAAGCCGGCCGCGCCCGGCTGCGCCGCGCCCGCCTGGGCTTCGTCTTCCAGGCCTTCCACGTGCTGCCGCACCTGACGGTGGCCGAGAACGTCGCGCTGCCGCTGCTGCTGCTGAACCGCCCCGACGAGCGCCGCGTCGCCACGCTGCTCGACGCCGTCGGGCTGGGTGCGCTGGGCGCGCGTTATCCGGCGCAGCTCTCCGGCGGCCAGCTGCAGCGCGTGGCGATCGCACGCGCCGTCGTGCATGCGCCCGGGCTGATCCTCGCCGACGAACCGACCGGCAACCTCGACCCCGAGACCGCCGAACGTGTGCTCGCCGTGCTGCTCGCCCAGGTGCGCGAAGCCGGCGCCGCCTGCCTGCTGGTGACGCACTCCGAAGCCGCCGCCGCGCGTGCCGACCGCGTGCTGCGCCTGACCGCGCACGGCATCGTGGCGCGATGAACCGCCACCTGCTGGCCAGCCTGCTGTGGCGCGAGTGGCGCCACCACCCCTGGCGCCACGGCGTCGCGCTCTTGGCGGTGGCGCTGGGCGTCGCGCTGGCGTACTCGGTGCACCTGATCAACAGCTCGGCGCTGTCGGAGTTCTCCGCCGCGGTGCGTGCCGCCAACGGCGAGCCCGACCTGACGATCCGCGGCCAGCGCGAAGGTTTCGACGATGCGCTGTTCGACCGCGTCGCCACCGACGCCGCGGTCGAGCTCGCCAGCCCGGTGGTCGAGTTCGAGACCTATGCCGCGGCGGCCGACGGCCGGCGTGTCGCGCTGCGGGTCGTCGGTCTGGACGTGCTGCGCATCGCGCCGGTGGCGGCGACGCTGCTGCCGCGCCCGGCCGACGACAGCCGCACGATGGCCGGGCTGGACCCGGGGCTGGTCTTCCTCAACACCGCGGCGCGCACCCAGACCGGCGCCGCCGACGGCACGGTGCTGGCGCTGCAGTCGGGCACCGCGTGGCAGCGGTTCGAGGTCGCCGGCAGCGTCGCCGCCGGCGGCCTGGCGATGGCCGTGATGGACGTCGCCGCGGCGCAGACGGTTTTCGGCTACGACGGCCGGCTGACGCGCATCGACCTGCGGCTGGCGCCGGGCACCGACCGCGCGGCGCTGGTCGAACGGCTGGCGCTGCCGGCCGGTGTCGAGGCCGTCGCGCCGGGCGAAGCCGAGCAGCGCATCTCCAACCTGTCGCGCGCCTACCGCGTGAACCTGACGGTGCTGGCGCTGGTGGCGCTGTTCGTCGGCGCCTTCCTGGTGTTCTCGGTGGTCTCGCTGTCGGTGGCGCAGCGCACGCCGAGCTTCGCGCTCTTGGGCGTGCTGGGGCTCACCGCCGGCGAACGGCGCGGCCTGGTGCTGGCCGAATGTGCGGTGCTGGGCGCGGCCGGCAGCCTGGCCGGGCTGGTGATGGGCGCCGGCATGGCGGTGCTGGCGCTGCGCTGGATGTCGGGCGACCTGGGCGGCGGCTACTTCCCCGGCATCGCGCCGACGGTGCGTTTCGGCGCCGGCGGCGCGCTGGCCTTCCTGGCGCTGGGCACGGTGTCGGCGCTGATCGGCGGCTGGTGGCCGGCGAAACAGGCCGAGCGCCTGGCGCCGGCGATGGCGCTCAAGGGCCTGGGCGCGCCGCACCAGCCGGCGCCACCCGCCCTGCCCGGCCTCTTGCTGCTGGCCGCCGGCGTGGCGCTGGCCTTCGCACCGCCGATCGCCGGGCTGCCGCTGGCGGCCTACCTCGCGGTCGCGGCGCTGCTGTTCGGCGGCGTCGCGCTGGTGCCGGCGGTCGTGCACGCGCTGCTGGGCTGGATCTCGACGCCACGTTCGGCGCTGGCGCTGCTGGCTTTGCAGCGTGCGCGTTTCCAGCGCGCCACCGCGACGGCGGCGGTGTCGGGCGTCGTCGCCAGCCTGGCGCTGTCGGTGGCGCTGACGGTGATGGTGGCGAGCTTTCGCGACGGCGTCTCGCACTGGCTGGACTCGATGCTGCCGGCCGACCTGTACGCGCGCAGCGCCGCCACCGGCGGCACCACCGACCAGGCCTGGCTGCCGCCGGACTTCCTGCAGGCCGCGGCCAGCGTGCCCGGCGTCGCGCGCGTCTCGGCGACCCGCCACCGCGCGCTGCAGATGGCCGAAGGCCGCCCGGCGGTGACGCTGATGGCGCGGCCGGTGGCCGACGCGGCCAGCGAGCTGCCACTGGTCGGCACGGCGCTGCCGCCGCGGCCAGGCGAGACCGGCGTCTGGGTCAGCGAGGCCATGGTCGACCTCTACGGCGCGAAGGTCGGCGGCACGCTGGAGCTGCCGCTGGCCGGCGGCACGACGGTGCGGGTGCTCGGCGTCTGGCGAGACTACGCGCGCCAGTTCGGCAGCCTCGTGATGGACAGCGCCGACTACCGCCGTTTGACCGGCGACGAACGCATCAACGACCTGGCGCTGTGGCTGGCACCCGGTGCCGAGATGGCTGCGGTGCAGACGCGGCTGCGCGCGCTGCTGCCCGACCCGGCGATGCTGGAGTTCGCCGCCACCGGCGAGCTGCGCACGATGTCGCTGCGCATCTTCGACCGCAGCTTCGCCGTCACCTACTACCTGCAGGCGGTGGCCATCGGCATCGGCCTGGTCGGCATCGCCGCCAGCCTGTCGGCCCAGGTGCTGGCGCGGCGCAAGGAGTTCGGCCTGCTGGCGCACCTGGGGCTGACACGCGGCCAGGTCATCGCCATCGTCGCCGGCGAAGGCGCGGCCTGGCTGGCCGCCGGCGTCGTCGTCGGGCTGGCGCTGGGGCTGGCGGTCAGCGCGGTCCTGGTCTTCGTCGTCAACCCGCAGAGCTTCCACTGGACGATGGAGCTCGTCGTGCCGGTGGCGCGGCTGGCGGCGCTGGCCGCGGCGGTGTTCGCCGCCGGCATCGCCACCGCCGCGTTCAGCGCGCGCAGCGCCGCCGGGCGCTCGGCGGTGCTGTCGGTGAAGGAGGACTGGTAGGAATGCGACGCCGCCATCTGCTGCTGCTCGCCGGCGCCGCCGCGCTGCCGGCCCACGCCGAGATCCGGCGGCGCCCGCTGGTCTTCCCGCGTGACCACGGCGCGCACCCGGACACCCGCACCGAGTGGTGGTACGCCACCGGCTGGGCCGGCACGCCGCAGGCGCCGCGCTGGGGCTTCCAGCTGACCTTCTTCCGCAGCCGCACCGGGCTGGCCGCAGAGGTGAAGAGCCGCTTCGCACCGCGCCAGATCCTGTTCGCGCACGCGGCGCTCACCGATCTGGACGCCCGCCGCCACCACCATGCGCAGCGCATCGCGCGCTGGTCGGGCGACGGCACCGAAGGCCCGGCCTGGGCGCGGACCGAGGACGTCGGCGTGCGCCTGGGCGACTGGTGGCTGGAACGTGCGGGCAGCGGCTACCGCGCGCGGCTGCCGGCCGCCGACTTCGGCCTCGATCTGGAGCTCGTGCCGACGCAGCCGCTGCTGCTGCAGGGCGACGCCGGCTTCTCGCGCAAAGGCCCGGACGAACGCCAGGCCAGCCACTACGTGAGCGAGCCCCAACTCGCGGCGAACTGCCGGTTCAGCGCCGACGGCCGCCCGGCCGAGGCCCGCGGCGTGGCCTGGATGGACCACGAATGGAGCGACGAGATCCTGCACCCCGAGGCCGTCGGCTGGGACTGGATCGGCATCAACCTGTTCGACGGCAGCGCGCTGACCGCCTTCCGGCTGCGCCGCGCCGACGGCAGCGCGCTGTGGGCCGGCGGCAGCTGGCGCGCGGCCGGCGGCACGGCCGTGGCCTTCGCGCCCGGCGACGTGGTCTTCACGCCCGGCCGGCGCTGGGCGAGCCCGGCGACACGCGCCGAGTACCCGGTCGAGTGGCAGGTCGACACGCCCGCCGGCCGCTGGCGCGTGCGCGCGCTGCTCGACGGCCAGGAACTCGACAGCCGCGGCGGCACCGGCGCGGTCTACTGGGAGGGCTTAAGCGAACTGCTCGACGGCGCGGGGCGCCGCGTCGGCCTGGGTTATCTGGAGATGACGGGCTACAGCCGACGGCTGCAGCTGGGCTGATCAGGGCGGCGGCGCGTCGGCCCGGCGCCGGCGCAGGTCCACCGGCGCGGCGCGCACGCAGTTGCCGCCGGCCTGCTGCGCGGCCGCGAGTGCGGCGTCGACGTCGTCGATCAGCGCCGACAGGTTCTGGTGCGCCGGCCGCAGCGCGGCGACGCCGACGCTGACCGTCACCCGCAGCGGATGCGCGCCGCAGGGGATCTCCATCTGCTCGCTGCGTTCGCGGATGCGCTCGGCGACGTCGAGCGCGCCGGTCGGGTCGGCGTGCACCAGCCAGACGGCGAACTGGGTGTCGCCGAAACGTGCGATCAGGTCGCCGCCGCGCAGCGTCTGCTCGGTGTCGCGCGCCAGCGCGCGCAGCACGGTCTCGGTGGCGACGACGCCACGGCCCTCGGCGAGGCGCGCGGCCTGGTCGACCTCGACGACCAGCAGCGCCGCGCCGGTGCCGTAGCGACGTGCACGCGACCATTCGCGTTCGGCCGAGGCCAGGAAGTTGGGGCGGTTGGTGATGCCGGTGGCCGGGTCGACGGTGTCCAGCCGCGCCAGCGCTGCGCGCGTGCCGTCCAGCGCACGCAGCAGGTGCAGCAGCCACAGCACCAGCGGCACGCCGACGCCGGCGGCGGCCAACGCCGCAGCTGCCGGCGCGGCCAGCGGCCCGAGACCGGCGAACAGCCGCGCCAGCCCCCAGCCGGCCGCGGCCATCAACACGACCAGCAGCGCGCCGAGCGCCACCCCGGTCGCCAGGCGGCGACGCGGGGGCAGCGTCTCGTCGGGGGTGGGAATCGTCGGAACGTTCAGCATGGGCGCACCGCCGTACGGTATTCGACCACAACCCGCGGCGCCTGAAGCACCCCGGTCATCACCCCCTAGAAAGTGGGCTTCGGCCGCTTGCTTTGTGTCAAGCGTCGCACCCGGCGCGCAGCCGATGCTGGACGGCACAAGATACAGGCAAGGACGGAGACAAGAAGATGGGCGCGCCGAAGTTCGTCGACTCGATCGAGGCCGCGGTCGACCTGGTGCTGGAGACGGTGGAGGGAGACATCGTGCTCGGCATCCCGCTGGGTGTCGGCAAGCCCAACCCCTTCGTCAACGCGCTGTACCGGCGGCTGCGCGCCAAGCCGTCGCGGCGGTTGCGCATCGTCACCGCGCTGTCGCTGCAGAAGCCGGTGGGCAAGACCGACATCGAGCGCCACTTCCTCGAACCGCTGGTGGCGCGTGTCTTCGAGGACTACCCCGACCTGGACTACGTCGTCGACCTGCGTGCCGGCCGGCTGCCGAGCAACGTCGAGGTGCGCGAGTTCTTCATGAAGACCGGCGACTACCTGGGCAACGCCGCGGCGCAGCAGAACTACATCTCGACCAACTACACCTTCGTCGCACGCGACATGGCGGTGCAGGGCATGAACGTCATCGCCCAGGCGGTGGCCGCACGCGGCACCGGCGAGGCGATGCGGCTGTCGCTGTCGTCCAACCCCGACGTCAGCGCCGAGATCATCGAGCGCGTGCACGCCAGCGGCCGCAAGGTGATGACCGTCGGCGTCGTCAACCGCAAGATGCCGTTCATGCCCAACGGCGCCGAGGTCGACCCGGGGCTGTTCGACCTCGTCGTCACCGACCCGCACGGCACGCACGCCGTGTTCGCGCCGCCGAACAACAAGGTCTCGTTCGCCGATTACGCGATCGGCCTGCACGCGTCGAGCTTCGTCGTCGACGGCGGCACGCTGCAGATCGGCATCGGCTCGCTGGGCGACGCCATCGCGCAGTCACTGATCGTGCGCGACCGCCACGGCAGCGAATACCGCCGCATCCTCGAGTCGCTGACCCACGGCGACCTGTCCGGCCGCGAGACCGGGCGCTTCGACACCGGGCTCTACGGCTGCTCGGAGATGTTCGTCAACGGCTTCCTGAAGCTCATCGAGGCCGGCATCGTGCGCCGCGAGGTCTACGCCGACGCGGTGCTGCAGCGCCTGCTCAACGAAGGCCGCATCGCCGACGCGACGGTGCGCCCGCAGACCCTGGCGGCGCTGCTGGAGGCCGGCCGCGTGCGCGCGCCGCTGGACGCGCGCGACCTCGCCTTCCTGCAACAGTTCGGCGTGCTGCGCGCCGACGTGCGCCTGGACGGCGGCGAGCTCGTCTGCGGCGCCACGCGCTGCAGCGCCGACCTGCGCGATGCCGGCGCCTTCGACACCGTCTGCGGCACGATGCTCGGCTCGCGGCTGCTGGGCGGCGTCTTCATGCACGGCGGCTTCTTCCTCGGCCCGCGCGACTTCTACGAACGCCTGCGCACGATGCCGCCGCAGGAGCTGGCGAAGATCGACATGACGCGCATCGACTTCATCAACCAGCTCTACGGCGACGACGAGCTGAAGCGCCAGCAGCGCCGCCGCGCGCGTTTCATGAACACGACGATGGTCGTCACGCTGCTCGGCGCCGCGGCCAGCGACGCGCTGGAGAACGGCCAGGTCGTCAGCGGCGTCGGCGGCCAGTACAACTTCGTCGCGATGTCGCACGCCCTGCCCGACGCGCGCCTGGTGATGATGCTGCGCTCGACGCACGCGACGAAGCAGGCGCTCACAAGCAGCATCGTCTGGAGCTACGGCAACGTGACGATCCCGCGCCACCTGCGCGACATCGTCGTCACCGAGTACGGTGTCGCCGACCTGCGCGGGCAGTCCGACGGCGAGGTCGTCAAGCGCCTGATCGCGGTGGCCGACTCGCGTTTCCAGGACGAACTCGTGCGCCAGGCGCAGGCCCACGGCAAGCTCGAATCCGGCTACACGGTGCCCGAACGCTGCCGCCACAACCTGCCGCAGAGTCTGGAGGACCAGCTTCAGCCCTGGGCCACGGCCGGGCTGCTGCCCGAGTACCCGTTCGGCACCGACCTGAGCGAAGACGAGATCCGCATCGTGCGCGCGCTGAAGAAGCTCAAGCACGCCAGCGAACACCCGGCCGAACTGCTGCAGATGACGCTCAAGAGCCTCTGGGAAGGCCGTGAGGCGCCGCGCCCCTACCTGGAGCGCCTGGGCCTGGCCGACGCGCACGGCCTGCGCGACCTGCTGGTGCGCCGGCTGCTGGCCAGCACCCTGTAGCGCCGCCCCGCCGCGAGCGCCGTTCGGCGGCGCTGCCTACACTGCGCGGCGATGGCTTCCACCACTTCCACCACGGCGGCGCGTGCCGCCGACGACGCGGCGCCGGCGCGCCGCGTGCGATCCCTGTCCGGGCTGCTGCCCTTCGTGCGGCCGTACCGCGCGCGGGTCGCCCTCGCGGCGCTGTTCCTCGTGCTCGCCGCGGCCAGCACGCTGGCCTTCCCGGTGGCGCTGAAGTCGCTGATCGACCAGGGCCTGGTCGCCGCCGACCCCGGCCAGCGCGTGATGGCGCTGCGCGGGCACTTCCTGGCGCTGTTCGCGGTCGGCGGCGCGCTGGGGCTGTTCTCGGCGCTGCGCTTCTACATGGTCACCTGGCTGGGCGAGCGCATCACCGCCGACCTGCGCAACGCGGTCTACGCCCACGTCGTGCGCCAGAGCCCGGAGTTCTTCGAGACCACCCAGACCGGCGAGGTGCTCAGCCGCCTGACCACCGACACGACGCTGGTGCAGACCGTCGTCGGCTCCAGCCTCAGCCTGGGCCTGCGCAACACCGTGATGGGGCTGGGCGCGCTGGCCGCGCTGGTGGTCACCAACCCCTGGGTGATGACCCAGGTGCTGGGCATCCTGGTGCTGGTCGTGCTGCCGTCGATCTACTTCGGCCGGCGTGTGCGCAAGTTGAGCCGCGCCAGTCAGGACCGCGTCGCCGACTCCAGCGCCATCGCCGCCGAAGTGCTCAACGCGATCCCCGTCGTGCAGGGTTACGTGCAGGAGCCGCGTGAATCGGCGCGTTTCGACGCCGCCACCGAAAGCGCGTTCGACACCGCACGGCGGCGCACCGTCGTGCGCTCGCTGCTCGTCGGCTTCATGATCACCGCGACCTTCGGCGCGCTGGTCTGGGGCCTGTACCAGGGCACGCAGGCGGTGATCGAAGGCCGCATCAGCGCCGGCCACCTCGGGCAGACGGTGGTCTTCGTCATCATCTTCGTCGGCGCGGTGGCGGTGCTGTCCGAGGTCTGGGGCGAGCTGCTGCGCGCCGCCGGCGCCACCGAGCGGCTGATGGAGCTGCTGGCGGCGCGTTCGCCGGTGGCCGACCCGCCGCGGCCGCGCGCGCTGCCGCCGACCTCGGGCGGCTCGGCGGTGCGCCTGGACGGGGTCACGTTCTGCTATCCGTCGCGGCCCGGCCAGCCCTCGCTGGCGGACTTCTCGCTGGACGTGCGCCCCGGAGAGACGGTGGCCCTGGTCGGCCCCAGCGGCGCCGGCAAGAGCACGGTGCTGCAGCTGCTGCTGCGTTTCTACGACGCCCAGGCCGGGCGCGTGTCGGTCGACGGCGTCGACGTGCGCGAGGCCTCGCTGGCCGGGCTGCGCGGGCGCATCGGCATCGTGCCGCAGGACAGCACGGTCTTCTCGGCGTCGGCGCTGGAGAACATCCGCTACGGCCGGCCCGAGGCCAGCGACGCCGAGGTCGTGGCCGCAGCGCGTGCCGCGCACGCGCACGAGTTCATCGAGCGCCTGCCCGAGGGCTACGCCAGCTTCCTCGGCGAACGCGGCGTGCGCCTGTCCGGCGGCCAGCGCCAGCGCGTGGCGATCGCGCGCGCGATGCTGAAGAACCCGCCGCTGCTGCTGCTCGACGAGGCGACCAGCGCGCTGGACGCCGAGAGCGAGCGCATGGTGCAGGCGGCGCTGGAGGCCGCAATGGCCGGGCGCACGACGATCGTCATCGCCCACCGCCTGGCCACCGTGCTGAGGGCCGACCGCATCGTCGTCATGGACGGCGGGCGCATCGTCGACGTCGGCACCCACGCCGAGCTGGTGGCACGCGGTGGGTTGTACGCTCGGCTGGCGGCGATGCAGTTCGAACTCGGCCCCGCCACCCCCTGATGCCCGCGGGAGCCCGGTTGCGGCCTCCACCGGCCAGCGGAAGAATGGCACAAGCACTGGAATCGCAAGACTATTGCCCCGACTGGGGTCGACCGTCCGCCGCTAAGCTGCAGGCCGCGCCCGAGGTACGGACGCGCCCGCGCCGTCCGAGAGGAAGCCCGACTTGCCTGCCGCACTGTCCCTGCCGTCCGGCCCGGAGACGATCCTCATCGTCGACGACGAACCGGCCAACCTGAAGATCCTCGCCGCGATCCTGGGAGACACGGGCTATCGCGTCATCGCCGCGTCCAGCGGCGAGACCGCGCTGCGCCTGGCCGAACGCCCGCCGCTGCCGGCGCTGATCCTGCTCGACGTGATGATGCCGGACATGAGCGGCATGGTCGTGCTCGAGAAGCTGCGCGAGAACCCGGCCACACGTGCCATTCCGGTCGTCATGGTCACCGCGCTGGGCAAGGAGCGCGACGAGGAGATCGGCCTGCAGGCCGGCGCCTCCGACTACATCAAGAAGCCGTTCAGCCCGCTGATCCTGCTGGCGCGCGTGCGCACCCAGCTCGACGCCGCGCGCCTGCGCAGCCTGCTGCGCGACGAGCTGCAGCGCGAGAAGCAGCTGCGCGACCTGGAGGGCGACCTGATGCAGACGGTGGTCATCCGCGCGCTGGCCCACCTCGCCGAGACCCGCGACCTGGAGACCGGCAACCACATCCTGCGCACGCAGAAGTACGTGCGCGTTCTCGCCGAGGATCTGCGCAGCCACGGCTGGGATCTGTCGGACTCGACGATCTCGCTGCTCGAACGTTCGGCACCGCTGCACGACATCGGCAAGGTCGGCATCCCCGACGAGGTGCTGCTGAAGAAGGGCAAGCTGACCCCGGACGAATGGGTGACGATGAAAAGACACGCCCGCATCGGCGCCGACGCGATCACGCGTGCCGAGGAGGACGTGCAGCAGGAGATGCGCCAGCGCTGGCACGACGGCGAGATCGACGACAAGACGCGCGACCTGCTCGACTGCCTGCGCATCGCCAAGGAGATCGCGCACCGCCACCACGAGCGCTGGGACGGCAGCGGCTACCCCGACGGCCTGGCCGGCGAGGCGATCCCGCGCTCGGCGCGGCTGATGGCGCTGGCCGACGTCTTCGACGCGCTGATCTCCAAGCGCTGCTACAAGGAGGCCTGGGACTACGGCGATGCGCACGCGACCATCGTCGCCGGCCGCGGCACGCACTTCGACCCGGCCGTGGTCGACGCCTTCGAGCGCTGCTACGACGAGTTCTGCCGCATCGCGACGACCTTCGCCGACCCGAAGGAAGACCTGGAGGCGGCCGCCCGCCGTGGCGTCTGACATCTCCGGCGCGCTGCGCCGGCCCCGCCTGACCGCCTTGCGCGTCGCGCTCGTCTACGCCGGGCTGGCATCGCTGTGGATCCTGCTGTCCGACCGCTGGGTCGAGCGCCTGCTGAACGACCCCGAGGCGCGCACGCTGGCCAGCATCACCAAGGGCTGGGTCTTCGTCGCCGTCACCTCGCTGCTGCTGTACGTGCTGGTGCGCCGGCTGGCGCCGGCCGGCGAGCACCGGCGCCAGGCGGCAGGCCCGGGCGACCGGACGCTGGCCGCGCTGGTCGGCGCGACCATCCTGCTGCTCACGGTCGCCGGGCTGGCCCTGGCGCTGCGCCAGCAGCGCCAGGCGACCGAACAGTCGCTGCGTTCGGTGGCCGACCTGCGCGCAAGCCAGGCCTCGGCCTGGGCCGCGGCGCGTCTGGCCGACGGCGACCGGGTGCGCGAGATCCAGCCGTCGCGACTGCAGGAACGCCTGGAGCTGCTGCGCGCCGAACGTGGTTACGTCGCGGCCGCGCTGCTGGACGCCCGCTGGCGGACCGTCTGGAGTTCCGGCCCGGCACCCGACACGCCGCCCGACACCCCCGGCCCGCGGCCCGGGCAGCCGCGGCTGCTCGGCCCCCTGCTCGACGCCGAGGGCCTGCCCCATCTGGCGCTGCTGGTGCCGCTGGCGCCCGGCCAGGCGCCCGAGGGCGGGTTCGTGCTGCTGCAGCTGGCCGCTGCCGATCTGCCGCCGCTGGATCTGGGCGGCAAGGTCATGGAGGGCGTCGCGACGGTGCTCGTGCGCCGCGACGGCCCCGATCTCGTCTATTTCGGGCCGCCGGCGCGCAAGGGCTTCGTGCTCTGGCGCCGGGCGGCCGAGGAGTCGGCGATCGCTGCCGCCCCGCATCCGGCCGGCACGCTGATCGCAGGCAGCGACGAACGTGGACAGGCCGCGCTCGGGCTGCTCGAGCCGGTGGCCGGGACCCCGTGGTCGCTGCTCACGCGTGTGGACCAGGCCTCGCTCGAACTCCAGCGCTGGCAGGCGGTCTCGGGCGTGCTCCTGGCCGCGCTGCTGGCCGGCTTCGGCGCTTCGGGCCTGCTGGCGCTGCGCCGCCAGCGTGCGGCCATCGCCCGCCACGAAGCCGAACGCCATCGCCAGACCGAACGCATGGAGGCGCTGGCGGTGGTCGAGGCCATCGCCGACAGCTCGCCCGACATGATCTTCGCGAAGGATCTGCAGGGGCGCTTCCTGCTCTTCAACCGCGGTGCCGAGCGCATCACCGGCACCCGGCGCGAGCAGGTGCTGGGCCGCGACGACTCGGTGCTGTACCCGCCCGATGTCGTCGCCCGGCTGCACGCCGACGACCTGCGGGCGCGCGACGGCCACATCGAACTCGAGGAAACGCTGCCCACGCCCGACGGCCCGCGCGAGATGACGGTCACCAAGGGCCCGCTGCGCAACCGCTCGGGCGAGCTGATCGGCGTGTTCGGCGTCTCGCGCGACGTCACCGAGCTGCGCAAGGAGCGCGCGCTGCTGGCCGAGACCAGCCGCATCGCGCGCATCGGCGGCTGGAGCTACGACGACCGCACGCGGCAGGTCACCTGGACCGACGAGATCCGGCGCATCGTCGAGGTCGACGGCGAGATCGACCCGGGCATCGGCTACGCGCTCGGATTCCTGGGCGCCGAGGCGCGCGAGCAGCTCGACGCCGCGCTTCAGGCCAACCGCGAGCGCGGCGTGCCGCTGGACCTGGAGCTGCCGGTGCAGACCGCTCGCGGGCGCGAACGCTGGGTGCGCATCGTCGGCCGCCTCGAGTTCGAGGGCCGTCACGTGCTGCACGCGCGGGGCTTCGTGCAGGACGTCACCGAGTCCAAGACGCTGCGCCTCGAACTCGACCGCCACCGCGCCGAACTCGAACGCCAGGTGCTCGAACGCACCGCCGACCTGGAGATCGCCCGCGCGCGTGCCGAGGCCGGCATGCGGGCACGCGACGCCTTCATCCGCATCGTCAGCCACGAGCTGCGCACGCCGCTGCACCAGATCCTGAACCTCGCGCCCCACCTGCACGGCGCCGAGGGCGCGCAGGAGGACGCGTTCGTCGAAGCGGCCGACCGCCTGGCCGAGATCCTGGAAGACGTGCTGACGCTGTCGGAGCTGGAGGCCGGCGGCGTCGTGCCGCGTGTCGCCGACTTCGAGCTCGGCGCGCTGCTGCACCAGACGCGCGAACAGGTCGAGGCCGAGGCGCTGCGCAAGGGGCTGACGCTGACCGTCGACGCCGGCAGCCTGCCGCTGTGGCTGCGCGGAGACGCCGCGATGCTCGGCCGCGCGCTGGGCAACTACGCCCGCAACGCGGTGAAGTTCACGGCGCAGGGCAGCATCCAGCTCGTCGCCCGCCGCGTCGCCGAGGACGCCGAGGGCGTGACGCTGCTGCTGGAGGTGCGCGACACCGGCCCGGGCATCGACCCGGCGCAGCAGCCGCGGCTGTTCGGCGCCTTCGAGCCCGGCGACGTCTCGATGACGCGGCGCCACGGCGGTGCCGGCCTCGGCCTGGCGCTGACGCGGCGACTGACGGAGCTGATGCACGGCCAGGTCGGCGTGCACAGCCGGCCCGGCCGGGGCAGCCGCTTCTGGCTGCGTGTTCACCTGCCGCGGGGACGCGACAGCTCGACCCGGCCGCCCGGGCTGACGGTGGAGGCGACGCTGCGCGCGCGCCATGCCGGCACGCGCGTGCTGGTGGCCGACGACGACCCGGTGAACCGCGAGAGCGCCTTGGCGCTGCTGGGCGCCGTCGGCCTCAAGGTGCTGCTGGCGGAAGACGGGCGCGAGGCCGTCGAGCGCCTGCTCGCCGACCGGCCGGCCCTGGTGCTGCTGGACCTGCAGATGCCCGAACTCGACGGCCTGTCGGCGGCCCGCGAGATGCGCCGCCTGGGGGCCAGGATCCCGATCCTGGCCTTGACCGCCTCCGAAGGCGAGGACACGCTGGCCGAATGCCTGGCCGCCGGCATGGACCACCGCGTGCACAAGCCGGTCGAGCCGCGCGCCCTGTACGAGACCTTGCTGCACTGGCTGGGCGGCGCGGCGGCCGAGGCCGACGAACGCGGCGGCGACACCACCCGCACGCCGGCGCCCGAGGCGCAGCTGCCGCTGCCGCCGCTGCCCGGCGTCGACGCCGACGACGCGCTGCTGCGCTCGGGCGGCAGCGCACAGCGCGCGCTGTCGCTGCTGCGCCTGTTCGTGCGCACCCACACCGACGACGTCGCGAGGCTGCAGGCGCTGTGCGCGGAGAACCGCTGGACGCAGCTGCGCCAGCTCGCGCACGCGCTGCGAGGGGCGGCGGGCAACGTCGGCGCCCGCGAGGTGCACCTGGCCTCGACGCGCCTGGAAGCCCTGCTCGACGAGCAGGCGCCGGTGAGCTCGCGCCACGACGCCACCGAAGTGCTGGTCAGCGCGCTGACCGAACTCGTGGCCGGCGTCCGTGCACTGCCCGAGCCCGCCGCGGCGCCGGCACCGCTGCGGCCGCTCGGCGACCCGGCGGTCGCCGTGGCCGGGCTGGCCCTGCTGCTGACCTCGGGCGACACCGCCAGCGCCTCGTTCATCGCCGAGCACGAACCCGAGCTGCGCCAGTCGCTGGGCACGCAGTTCGACCGGCTCGCCGAGCTGGTCGAGTCCTTCCGCTTCGACGAGGCCGCCTCACTGCTGGCCCGGCACGCCGCCTGAGCGGACCCGGCCGCGGATAATCCGCCCATGACCGACCCGATCCAGCGCCCGGTGCGCTCGCAGTACGAGGATTTCATGCGCCACGTCCACACGACGGGCGTGCACAAGAGCGACCGCACCGGCACCGGCACGAAGAGCGTCTTCGGCCACCAGATGCGCTTCGACCTGTCCGAAGGTTTCCCGCTGGTGACGACCAAGAAGGTCCACCTGAAGAGCATCATCCTCGAGCTGCTGTGGTTCCTGCGCGGCGACGGCAACGCCCGCTGGCTGCAGGAACGCGGCGTGTCGATCTGGAACGAGTGGGCGCGCGAAGACGGCGACCTGGGCCCGGTCTACGGCGTGCAGTGGCGCAGCTGGCCGACGCCCGACGGCGGCACCATCGACCAGATCGCCGAAGCGGTGCGGCTGCTCAAGACCGACCCCGACTCGCGCCGCATCGTCGTCAGCGCCTGGAACGTCGCCGAGCTGCCGAAGATGGCGCTGATGCCCTGCCACGCCTTCTTCCAGTTCTACGTCGCCGACGGCAAGCTGAGCTGCCAGCTCTACCAGAGGAGCGCCGACATCTTCCTCGGCGTGCCGTTCAACATCGCCAGCTACGCGCTGCTGACGATGATGATGGCCCAGCAGTGCGACCTGGCGCTCGGCGACTTCATCTGGACCGGCGGCGACTGCCACCTCTACAGCAACCACGTCGAGCAGGTGCAGACGCAGCTCTCGCGCACGCCCTTCCCCTACCCGACGATGGAGATCCGCCGCCGCCCGGCGTCGATCAACGACTACGAGTACGAGGACTTCGTGCTGCACGACTACCAGCACCATCCGGCGATCAAGGCCCCCGTGGCCGTCTGACGATGACGACGCTGGTTCTGGTCGCCGCCGTCGCACGCAACGGCGTCATCGGCCGCGACGGCGTGATGCCCTGGCACCTGCCCGAAGACCTGGCGCACTTCCGGCGCACGACGCAGGGGCTGCCGGTGCTGATGGGCCGGCGCACCTGGGAGTCGCTGCCGGAACGCTTTCGCCCGCTGCCCGGGCGGCGCAACATCGTCGTCACGCGCCAGGCCGCCTGGGCCGCACCCGGAGCCGAGGTCGCGGCTTCGCCCGAGGCGGCGCTGGCCCTGGTGGCCGACGCGCCGCGGGCCTGCGTCATCGGCGGCGGCGAGCTCTACGCGACGCTGCTGCCGCGTGTCGACGAACTGGTGCTGACCGAGATCGACGCTGATGTCGACGGCGACACCCGCTTGCCGGCGACGCTGCGCGACGGCTTCGCCGAAGTCGCGCGCGAAGAGCACCGCGCGGTGGCGCCCAACGACTTCGGCTACGCCTTCGTCACCTACCGCCGCCGCAGCGCCTGATCAGCCGAGTTCGACCCAGACCGGCGCGTGGTCGCTGGGTTTTTCGCGCCCGCGGATGAAGCGGTCGACCTCGGCGGCCTTCAGCCGCGCCGCGGCCGGCGCGTTGAGCAGCAGGTGGTCGATGCGCAGCCCGGCGTTGCGCTCCCAGCGCTGGCGGAAGTAGTCCCAGTAGGTGTACATCGCCGCGTCGCCATGCAGCGTGGCCAGGGCGTCGGTGAAACCCAGCGCCTGCAGGCGCGCGAAGGCCTCGCGCGACTCGGGCTGCAGCAGCGCGTCGTTCTGCCAGCCCTTGGGCGAATAGATGTCGCGAACCGCGTCGGTCGGCACGACGTTGTAATCGCCGGCCAGCACCACCGGCGCGCCCAGGTTCACCAGCGTCGCGGCGTGCTCGTGCAGGCGCTGCATCCACTTCAGCTTGTAGTCGAACTTCGGGCCCGGCTGCGGGTTGCCGTTGGGCAGGTAGAGCGCGCCGACGATCACCTCGCCGACCTGGGCTTCGAGGTAGCGGCTGTGGCTGTCGTCGGGGTCGCCGGGCAGGCCGCGGCGGCGTTCGACCGGCTGCGCGCCGCGCGCGAGCACGGCGACACCGTTGAAGCCCTTCTGCCCGTGCCAGATCGCGCCGTAGCCGGCGGCTTGGATGGCCTGCACCGGAAAGGTCTCGTCGGAGGTCTTCAGTTCCTGCAGGCAGGCGACGTCGGGCGCCGACTCGGCCAGCCATTCGAGCAGCCGCGGCAGGCGCGCCGTGATGCCGTTGACGTTGAACGTGGCGATCTTCATGCGGGCGATCGTAGCGAGTCGCCGCCGGGCCGTGGCTGGATGCAAAACCATCACCCCTCGCGGCGCTTGAATGCCCGGCCGGACGGGCTACGTTGGGGAGCGAAGGCGGGCCCGGTCGGGTGACCGCCAGCCACGGCAGCGACGCCGGCCGCCGCCTGCCGAACGTGGGCGACAACGTCGCGGCCGGTGGAGATGGTCATGACCCATACGACGATGCCCGGTGGCTGGTCGCCGTTCTGCTTCGAACTGACCGAGGAAGACCGCCAGGTGCTCAAGACCGCGATGGAAGGCCTGCTCAGTGTCAGCTACACGCCGCTCGCCGCGGCGCACCAGGTCGTCGCCGGCATGAACTACTGCTTCCTCTGCAAGGCACGGGCGGTCTATCCGGACGCCACCGACTTCGCGGCCAAGGTGTACATCTATCAGCCACTCGGCCATCGTGCGCCGCACATCGTCTCGATCCTGCCGCTAGACGCCTGAACGGGCGTTCCGCGCGTCAGGTGTCGAGCACCCGCGCCAGGTCGGCGATCAGGTCCTCGGGGTCCTCGAGGCCGACCGAGAAGCGGAAGATGCCGTCGCCGGCGTAGGCGTCCCAGGACGCGCGCTGCGCCGGCGTGTCGAGGCGAAACGAGGTGCGCAGCAGATCCTCGCTGGCGAGATAGAACAGCAGCGAGCGGTGGTGGCCCAGCGACACCGCGTAGTGGATGACGCGCAGTTGCTCGGCGCAGCGCCGCGCCAGCGCGGCGCCGTCGGCGACGCGGAAGGTGACCATGCCGGACGCGTTGCGCATCTGGCGCTGCGCCAACTCGTACTGCGGATGCGACGGCAGGCCGGGGTAGAAGACGCGCTCGACGCGCGGATGCGCTTCGAGGTACTTCGCCAGCGCCAGGGCGTTCTCGGCGTGGGCGCGCATGCGCAGCGGGAAGGTCGCCAGCCCGCGCAGGATCAGCCATGCGTTGAACGGGCTCAGCACGCCGCCGAAGCGGATCGCCGTGCGCTGGCGCAGCGAGGCCAGCGCCTGGGCGCCACCGAGCACCGCGCCGCCGAGCGCATCGCCGTGGCCGCCGAGGTACTTGGTCAGCGAATGCACGACGAAGTCGGCGCCCAGCGCCAGCGGCCGCGTCGCCAGCGGCGTCGCGAAGGTCGAGTCGACCGCCAGCAGCGCGCCGCCGGCGTGCGCGATCTCGGCGACCGCGGCAATGTCGGTCAGCCGCAGCAGCGGGTTGCAGGGCGTCTCGGCGTAGACCAGGCGCGTGTTCGGCCGCATCGCCGCGGCGACCTGGGCGAGGTCGGAGGTGTCGACTCGCGTGATCTCGATGCCCAGAGACGGCAGGATCTCGCGCGCCATCTCGGAAGCCGCGGCGTAGGTGACGTCGCTGACGACGGCATGGTCGCCGGCCTTCAGCAGGTGCATGAACAGGCTGCTGACCGCCGCCATGCCGCTGCCGAAGGCGACCGCGGCCTCGGCGCCTTCGAGCGCGGCCAGCTTGGTCTCGAGCTGGTGCACCGTCGGGTTGCCCCAGCGCGTGTAGATCCAGCGTGTCTCGTCGTCCATGTCCTCGACCGAGAAACCGGCGTCGGCGCCGGTGACGAAGGTCGTCGACATGACGATGTTCGGCGCCGAGGCGCCGGTGGCGGGGTCGGGGGTCTCGCCAGCGTGGATGGCGAGGGTCTGCAGGCCGGCGGAGGGGTCGAGGGGGTGGGACATCGTGCGGGAGCGGAAGCCGGAGACGCGGTGATTTTGCGCGGCCGACGCCGGGTATCCGGGAACAGGTCTCGCGCGTGAGACTGCCCGAGCCTGAATGAGGCGTAGCAGGCCTTCCGGCGATCTGCATTCAGCCCACGCGCGTGAAATCGCGCTCGGGCCTGAATGAGGCGAAGCAGGCCTTCCGGCCTGCTACGTCCTCATTCAGTCCTCCAGGCCGAGTTCCTGGATCTTGCGGGTGATCGTGTTGCGGCCGATGCCCAGCTTCTGCGCCGCCTCGATGCGGCGGCCGCGCGTGATGTCCAGCGCGGTGTGGATCAGCCGGCCCTCGAACTGGCGCGTCAGGGCGTCCCAGACGTCGGGTTCGCCGGACTCGAGACGGCGGCGCGCCTCGCGCTCCAGATCCGCCAGCCAGCCGGCAGGCGCCGCTTCGACCACCTGCGGCATCGCCATCGGAGCGGACATCAGCTGCGGCGGCAGCGCGGTGTCGGTAGCCGTCACCGCCGAGGCGGGCCGAGGCTCGCCGGCCGCGAGCAGCTCGGGCGGCAGGTCCTTGGGCTCCACGACCTGCGCTGGCGCCATCACCGTCAGCCAGTGGCAGACGTTCTCGAGCTGGCGCACGTTGCCGGGGAACTCGAAGCCCTGCAGCCTCGCGACCGCCGCGTCGGTGATGCGCTTGGCCTCGACGCCCAGCTCCCGCGCACTCTTCTGCAGGAAGAAGCGGGTGAGCATCGGGATGTCCTCGCGGCGCTCGCGCAGCGCCGGCAGGCGCAGCCGGATGACGTTCAGGCGGTGGTAGAGGTCTTCGCGGAAGACGCCGTCCTTGACACGCTGCTCGAGGTTCTGGTGCGTCGCGGCGATCACGCGCACGTTGGTCTTCAACGGCTGGTGGCCGCCGACGCGGTAGAACTGGCCGTCCGACAGCACGCGCAAGAGCCGCGTCTGCAGGTCGAACGGCATGTCGCCGATCTCGTCGAGGAACAGCGTGCCGCCGTCGGCCTGCTCGAAGCGCCCGCGGCGCATGGTCTGCGCGCCGGTGAAGGCGCCACGCTCGTGGCCGAAGAGCTCGCTTTCCAGCAGATCCTTGGGGATCGCCGCGGTGTTGATCGCGACGAACGGGCCCTGGCCGCGCGGGCTGTGCTTGTGCAGCGCGCGCGCGACCAGCTCCTTGCCCGAGCCGCTCTCGCCGGTGATCAGCACCGTCACGTTGCTCTGGCTGAGCCGGCCGATGGCGCGGAACACGTCCTGCATCGCCGGCGCCTGGCCCAGCATCTCGGGCACGGCCTTGTCGACCGTCTCGCCGACCTCGTCGCGCAGGCTCTCGTCGACGGCGCGGCGGATCAGCTCGACGGCCTTGGTCAGGTCGAAGGGTTTGGGCAGGTACTCGAAGGCGCCGCCCTGGAAGGCCGAGACGGCGCTGTCCAGGTCCGAGTAGGCGGTCATGATGATGACCGGCAGCCCGGGCAGCCGCGCCTTCACCTTGGCCAGCAGGTCGATGCCCGAGCCGCCGGGCATGCGGATGTCGCTGACCAGCACCTGCGGCTCGTCGTCGTCCAGCGCGGCGAGCACGTCGCGTGCACCGGAGAAGCTGCGCACGGCGAACTGCTCGCGCACCAGCGCCTTCTCCAGCACGAAGCGGATCGACTGGTCGTCGTCAACGATCCAGATCGGTTTCATTGGCCCCCCCGAAGCGCCTTCGGCGCTCCCCCCCCAAGGGGGGGCGCCGCCAGCGGACCGGCAGAGCCGGATCCGCGGCGGCAGCTTGGCCACGTTACATGCGTCAGACGGGCGAGGATCATTCGGTCGGATTCAGGGCAGAGGAATCAGCAGCTTGAAGACGGTCCGGCCCGGAACGCTGTCGCATTCGATCGTGCCCTGATGCTGCTGCACGAACGTCTGCGCCAGCGTGAGCCCGAGGCCGGAACCGTTCTCGCGCCCCGACACCAGCGGGTGGAAGATGCGATCGCGGATGGCCTCGGGCACGCCCGGGCCGTTGTCCTGGATATGCAATTCGAGTGCCAGCCGGAAACGCTTGCGCCCGAAGGTGATCTGGCGCGCGACCCGCGTGCGCAGCACGATCTGCGCGTCGCCCGCGGCGATGCGTTCGGCCAGCGCCTGCGTGGCGTTGTGGGCGATGTTGAGCACCGCCTGGATCAGTTGCTCGCGGTCGCCGCGGAACTCGGGGATCGAGGCGTCGTAGTCGCGCTCGACGCTCAGCCCGCGCGGGTACTCGGCCATCACCAGCGAGCGCACGCGCTCGCAGATCTCGTGGATGTTGACGTCGCCGACGACGTGCGGGCGGCGATGCGGCGCGAGCAGCCGGTCCACGAGCGCCTGCAGCCGGTCGGCCTCGTGGATGATGACCTGGGTGTACTCGGTCAGCTCCTTCGATTGCACGTCCATCGCCAGCAGCTGCGCCGCGCCGCGGATGCCGCCCAGCGGGTTCTTGATCTCGTGCGCCAGGTTGCGCACCAGCTCCTTGTTGGCCTGCGCCAGGCCGTGGGCACGCTCCTCGCGGTCCAGCCGGGTCTGCTGCTCGACCTCGATCAGCTCGATCAGCACGCGCGTGGCGTCGTCCATCTGGCTGACGATGACGTGCACCGGCAGCTCGGCCGCCGGGCCCAGCGAGGCCGGACGCTTGAGCACGCCGTCGAAGCGTCCGCACGAGACCTCGCCGCGCACCACCGAGTCCAGCGTCTCGCGCAGCCGGGTCGAGTCGACGAGCCAGTCGAAGACACTGCCGCGGCGCAGCGTGCGCCGCGACTGGCCGATCAGGTTCTCCAGCGTCGAGTTGACGAACAGGCAGCGGCCGTCGGCCGCGCCGATGCCGACCATGGTCGCCAGGTAGTCGAAGGCGTCGAAGCCGTCGAGTGCGTCGGCATCGGCGGTCACGGGGCCACCTTCGCGAGCTCGCGCCGGATCGCCGCGACGTCCTGCTCCTTGCGCTCGACCTGCGCCTTCAGCGAGGCCGTGCGGTCCAGGTACTTCTGGTAGTTGCGCTCGTCGCCGCGCCGCTCGGGCTGGCCGTCGTTGTACTCCTTGCGCAGTTCGGCCAGGCGCTGCTCCTCGCGCTGCAGCTCGTCCTGCAGGATGCGGCGCGCGTCGCTGTCGCGTGCGCGTTGTTCGGCGGGGTCGATGCGGCTGTCGGCCGGGCGCGCGCCAGACGCGGGGGCAGGCGGCGCCGGTGTCGGGCGGCGCGTCTGCACGATCGTGATCGGCGAGCCTTCGATCGTGCGGCAGCCGCGGTCCTTGGCCTGCTGCGGCGTCAGCATGTTGGTATAGCTCTCGGGGTTGCCGGGGCAACGGTAGACGGGACCGCTGTCGCCTTGCGCGTTGGCGGCCACCGAGGCCAGCAGCAGCAGGGCGAGGCCGGCGCTTCGCCGACGGGACATGGGGGATACCTCCGTGCGGTGGATTGTGGCGCGCCGAAACGAAGAAGGGACGGCGAGCCGTCCCTTCTGCAGACCGTGACGCGCGAGCGCCGGCGGACTTTAGATGCTGTAGTACATGTCGAACTCGACCGGATGGGTCGTCATGCGGAAGCGCGTGACTTCCTGCATCTTCAGGTCGATGTAGGCGTCGAGGTACGCGTCGGTGAACACGCCGCCCTTGGTCAGGAAGGCGCGGTCCTTGTCGAGGTACTCGAGAGCCTGGTCGAGGCTGTGGCAGACGGTCGGGATCTTCGCGTCTTCTTCCGGCGGCAGGTGGTACAGATCCTTGGTGGCGGCTTCGCCCGGGTGGATCTTGTTCTCGACGCCGTCCAGGCCGGCCATCAGCAGCGCGGCAAAACCCAGGTACGGGTTCATCAGCGGATCCGGGAAACGCGCTTCGATGCGGCGGCCCTTCGGGTTGCTGACGAACGGGATGCGGATCGAGGCCGAGCGGTTGCGGGCCGAGTAGGCCAGCTTGACCGGCGCTTCGAAGCCCGGCACCAGGCGCTTGTAGCTGTTGGTGCCCGGGTTCGTGATCGCGTTCAGCGCACGGGCGTGCTTGATGATGCCGCCGATGTAGTACAGCGCGAACTCGGACAGGCCGCCGTAGCCGTCGCCGGCGAACAGGTTCTTGCCGTCCTTCCAGACCGACTGGTGCACGTGCATGCCGGAGCCGTTGTCGCCGACGACGGGCTTGGGCATGAAGGTCGCGGTCTTGCCGTAGGCATGCGCGACGTTGTGGATCACGTACTTCTGCAGCTGCAGCCAGTCCGCGCGCTCGACGAGCGTGCTGAACTTGGTGCCGATCTCGTTCTGGCCCGGGGCCGCCACTTCGTGGTGGTGGACTTCGACCGGGATGCCCAGCGATTCGAGGATCAGGCACATCTCCGAGCGCATGTCCTGGAAGCTGTCGACCGGGGGCACCGGGAAGTAGCCGCCCTTGACCGCCGGACGGTGGCCCATGTTGCCGCCGTCGAGCTCCTTGCTCGTCGACCACGGGGCTTCTTCGGACGTGATCTTCACGTGGCTGCCGTCCATGCCGACATGCCAGTGGACCTGGTCGAAGATGAAGAACTCGGGTTCGGGGCCGAAGAAGGCGGTGTCGCCCAGGCCGCTGCTCTTCAGGTAGGCCTCGGCACGCTTGGCCAGCGAACGCGGGTCGCGGTCGTAGGGCTTGCCGTCACCCGGCTCGAGCACGTCGCAGGTCAGGATCAGCGTCGGCTCTTCGTAGAACGGGTCGATGTTGGCGCTGTTCGGGTCCGGCATCAGCAGCATGTCGGACGCTTCGATGCCCTTCCAGCCGGCGATCGAGGAGCCATCGAAGGCATGACCGGCGGTGAACTTGTCTTCGTCGAATGCGGAAACGGGCACCGAGACGTGCTGTTCCTTGCCGCGGGTGTCGGTGAAGCGGAAGTCGACGAACTTGACTTCGTTCTCCTTCACCAGCTTCATCACGTCGGCAACGGTCTTTGCCATTCAGATCTCCTAGCGGGGGCTCGTGGAAAGGGTTTGGTCTGATCGGGGCAACCCCTCGGTACTTACCCCGAAAGGTGCGCCCCAATGTAGCAGAAGGTGTGCCAGCCGCAGAGAGTCGGCCCGGACCCCGAGGCAGGCGCCACGCGCGCCTGTCACGGGCGGCGCGAAACGAATGCCAGCTTGGTGCGCATGGCAGCACCAATGAGGTGCACGCTCCGGTGCATCAACGCACCAATTCGTCGCCCAGGCGGGCGCCGAGCGCGGCGGCGCCGTCCCGCAAGGCCAGATAGGCGGCGTCGACGAGTTCGCCGCGGCCCTTGACGCCCAGCTCGATATGGCGGCCGTGCCGAGGGTGATCGACGCTGGGCAGGCTGAAAACCTTGACCGGCGCGAAACGGGTCTCGATCTCTTCCATCAACGGCGTCAGCGTCGACTCCATCGACCCGAAGACGAGCACCGAACGTTCGCGCGGCGCCGCATCCTGGTGCAGGTGGGCGTAGCGGCCGTCCAACACCGCCTCGACCATCGGCCAGGCCATCACCGGGAACCCGGGCACGAAGTGCACGTGGCCGACCGAGAAGCCGGGGATCTTGTTGTACGGATTGGGAATGATGGACGCACCGGCCGGAAACACGCCCATGTGCAGCCGGCGCGCGTTGTCCGGCCGGTCGGGCTCGTAGGGCTCGCCCTGCTCGGCGGCCATCTCGCGGATGCGCGAGAGGATCAGGTCGCGCGCCTCGGGGTGCAGCGACAACGGCACGCCCAGCGCGTCGGCCGCGGCCTGGCGCGTGTGGTCGTCGGGCGTGGCGCCGATGCCGCCGAAGGAGAACACCAGATCGCCGCTGGCGAAGGCCTGGGCCAGCGTCTCGCTGATGCGCGCGCGCTCGTCGCCGACGTAGCGCGCCCACGAGAGCGTCAGCCCGCGCGCGGCCAGCATCTCGATCAGCTTGGCCAGGTGCTGGTCGCGACGTTTTCCGGAGAGGATCTCGTCGCCGATGATGACGGTGCCGATGTTCATGGCGGTGGCAGCGGTTCGAGGGTCACGGGCACCGGCGGCTCGACCACCGGCAGGTCGTCGGCCAGGGCTTCGCGGCGCAGGCGATCGAGTGCATCGAGCGCGAAGTGCGCGAACCAGGCCGACGCGAACGCGAAGACCAGGGTGTACAGCCAGACCGAGGCGACGATCAGCACCGGCGCCAGGATCAGCGTCGCCGCGCTCACCGCCCACAGCAGCGTCGGCGCCGCGCCCAGGTAGCCGCAGATGACGCCGATGGCCAGCAGCGGCCAGCGCTGCTCGGCCATGATGCGGCGGCGCTCGTCGGCGTCGGCGTGCGTGGCCAGCACGTCGAAGGTGTAGACGCGGTAGGTCAGCCAGCCCCAGATCAGCGGCGGCAGCACCAGTGCCACCAGCGGCACCAGCCACAGCGGCAGGCTCAGCAGCAGCGCGATGACGGCGACCAGCGTGGCCCACAGCGACCACGCCAGCCCCTGCCACCAGCGCCCGCCGCGGCGGCGCTCCAGCGCCGGGAAACGCCGCGCCGCGACCAGGTCGACGATCGCCGGCGTCACCAGCAGCGCCACCAGCAGCAGCGTCGCGACGATCAGCGCGGGCACCGCCAGCGCGACGACGACCAGCGGCGCCACCAGCGCGTGCAGCCCCTGGCCGCCCACCGAGTCCAGCCAGCTCAGCGCCGCCGACACCAGCGCCCACTGCTCCAGCGTGGCGCGCACCGCGTCGACCGAAGGCTCCCAGAACGCCCAGCCGGCGAAGCCGGCCGCGCCGCCGGCGACCAGCAGCGGCAGCAGCGACCAGAGGATGACGCGCGGATGCAGGCAGTAGGCCGCGGCGCGCCAGAAGGCGTCGAGCAGCCGCGTCATCGGGCGGCCCGGGAGTCGGTGGACGGACGCGGCTGCACCGCCGTTACTCCTCGTCGCCGCCGAAGATGCCGCCGAGCACGCCCCCGGCGGCGGCAAAGGGCAGCACCGAGCCTTCCTCGCGCGAGCCGCCGCGCTGCGGCGCCGCGGCGAAGATGCGCGAGGCCAGGCGCGAGAACGGCAGGCTCTGCAGCCAGACGGTGCCCGGGCCGGTCATCTTGGCCAGGAACAGGCCCTCGCCGCCGAACAGCGCGGTCTTGATCTTGCCGACGTACTGGATCTCGAAGTCCACGCCCGGCGTGTAGGCGACGACGCAGCCGGTGTCGACGAGCAGCGTCTGCCCGGCCTGCAGCTCGCGGCGCACGACGGTGCCGCCGGCGTGCACGAAGGCCAGACCGTCGCCGTCCAGGCGCTGCATGATGAAACCTTCGCCGCCGAAGAAGCCGGTCGACAGCCTCTGCTGCAGCGCGATGCCCAGCGACACGCCACGCGCGGCGCAGAGGAAGGCGTCCTTCTGGCAGATCAGCGTGCCGCCCATCTTCGACAGGTCCATCGGCAGGATCTTGCCCGGGTAGGGTGCGGCGAAGGCCACGCGCTGCTTGCCGGCGCCCTGGTTGGTGTAGACGGTGGTGAACAGCGACTCGCCGGTGACCAGGCGCTTGCCGGCCGACAGCAGCTTGCCGAACAGGCCGCCACCGGCGTTCTGGCGGCCGTCGCCGAACACCGTGTCCATCGTGATGCCGGCATCCATGAACATCATGCTGCCGGCTTCGCCGACCGCAGCCTCGCCCGGATCGAGCTCGATCTCGACGAACTGCATCTCCGAGCCCTTGATCTCGAAGTCGACGACGTCCATTGCCATGGTGGATTCCTCTCGGGGAGAGGTCAGAGTTGATTCGGCGGCGATGGTACCGAAGCGCCGCGACGCTGCGCGTGGGGCACACACCGATAATGCGGCGCCATGCCCGCGCCTGCCCTGCTCCGCCGATGATCGGTTCGATGTTCGCGATCGCGCTCGGCGCCGCGCTCGGCGCGTTGCTGCGCTGGTGGCTGGGACTGGCGCTCAACGGCCTGTTCCCGACGCTGCCGCCGGGCACGCTGGCGGCCAACCTGATCGGCGGCTACCTGATCGGCGTCGCGCTGGCGCTGTTCGCCCACCACGTGACGCTGGCGCCGGAGTGGCGGCTGTTCGCGGTCACCGGCTTCCTCGGCGGCCTGACCACCTTCTCGACCTTCTCGGCCGAGGTCGTCGTGCTGCTGCAGCAGGGCCGGCTGGCCTGGGCCGGCGCGACGGTGGCGGTGCACGTGCTCGGCTCGGTGCTGATGACGCTGGGCGGCTTCGCCACCTACGAGGCGCTGCGCCGCGCCTGAAGAAGCGCCCGCTCAGCCGGCGACACTCAGCCGCCCGGGCGACAGGTACTCGACGCGGTAGTCCTCGAAGGACAGCGTGTCGGCGGCCTCGATGCGGCGCTGCTCCTGCAGCGAAGCCAGGGCCTCGGCGCGGAACGCGGCTTCGGTCTCGGCGGCGAACGGCAGCGCACGCAGCGCACCCTTGGTCTGCTCCGACTGGGCGAGCACGAAGTCGCAGAACGAACCGCCGAAGTCCGAGCGGGCGGCCGCCAGCACACGCGCCGACGGCGTCGTCTGCAGCCAGCGCAGGCGCTCGTCGGCCTGGGCGACGGCCCGTGCGTAGGCATCGCCGCCGAGCACCGCGTCCGCCTGGTGCGCCAGCGGCAGGCAGCCGGCGACGATCTCGGCGGCCCAGTCGGCCAGCGCCACCGAACGGCCGCCGCGCTCCAGCCGCAGCCCCGGCTGGCGGCCGGCGGTGGCGACGAGGTTCTGGTTGCGCTTGAGCTCGGCGATCTCCTCGGGGGTGTCCTCGGGGCTGGCGCTCGTCAGGCAGTGCAGCAGGAAGACGTCGATGAAACGCATCGTCGCCTCGCCGATGCCCAGCGGTTCGAAGGGGTCGAGATCCATGCAGCGCACCTCGACGTACTCGACGCCGCGCGCGCGCAGCGCGTGCAGCGGGCGCTCGCCCGCGAGGATCGTGCGCTTCGGGCGGATCGTCCCGTAGAACTCGTTCTCGATCTGCAGCAGCGTCGTCGCGAGCTGGTTGTACTCGCCGCCGGGGTTGCGCACGCCGACGGCCTCATAGGCCGGGTAGGGCCGCGTCAAGGCCTCGTGCAGCGACGCGGCATAGCTCTCCAGGCTGTTGTAGCTGGCCGAGATCGAGGCCTGGGCGTCGCTCTGGTAGCCCAGCCGGCCCATGCGCAGCGAGGTCGCGTGCGGCAGGTGCAGCGAGCCCGGGCCCAGCGGCTCCAGGCCGTGATCGCGGCCCTCGACGAAACACGCGCCCAGCGCCGGCGAGGCGCCGAACAGCAGCAGCAGCAGGAAGGAGTGGCGGCGGAAGTTGCGGATCAGCGCGAAGTAGTCGTCGTCACCCAGCCCGGGCAGCGACCAGTTGTAGTGGATGCCCGAGATCGTCTGCATGCGCCGGCCGTACCGCAGGCCCAGGCCCATGCGGTAGACGCTCTTGGCGCGGCCGACGTTGGACGAACCGTAGCGGCCGATCGGGATGTTCTCGTCGGCCGGCAGCCGGCACGGCATGCTGGCGACCCAGAGCACGTCGTCGCCGAGCGCGCGGTAGACGAACTGGTGCACGCGGCGCAGCTCGTCCAGGCAGTCCTCGACGCCGGCGTGCACGCCGGTGATCAGCTCCAGCTGCGATTCGCTGAAGTCGGTGGTGATGTGCGGGTGCGTCAGTGCCGACCCCAGCGCTTCGGGGTGCGGCGTCATCGCCAGCGCGCCGTGGCGGTCGGCGCGCAGGCTTTCCTTCTCGATGCCACGGCGCATGCCACGCAGGCGCTCGGGCGTCAGGGAAATCGGTCGGGACATCGGGGGTCCAGTCGTCTGGCGGAAACGGATTGTCGGCCAAGCACATCATCCCTGCTGGCCGGGGACACCCGCCACGGGGCGGGCGCGGCGCCTCAGCCGCGGCGCTGATGCACCAGGCCTTCGATGGCGAGCCGGTAGCCATCGACGCCGAAACCGACGACGATGCCGGCGGCCGCCGGCGAGACGTAGCTGTGGTGGCGGAAGGCCTCGCGCGCGTGCACGTTGGAGATGTGCACCTCGACGACCGGCAGCTCGGCGCCCTTGATGGCGTCGAACAGCGCCACCGAGGTGTGGGTGTAGGCACCCGGATTGAACACCACGCCCAGCAGCGCACCGGCCTTCACGGCGCGGCCGGCCTCGTGCAGCGCATCGATCAGCACGCCTTCGTGGTTGCTCTGGCGGCACTCGACCTCGACCCCCAGCCGGGCACCCGCGTCGCGGCACAGCGCCTCGACGTCGGCCAGCGTCGTGCGGCCGTAGACCTCGGGCTCGCGCTGGCCGAGAAGGTTCAGGTTCGGGCCGTTGAGGACGAGGATCTTGGACATGGCGCGATCCTAACCGCAGGCCGGCCCGATCCTTGCCTGTGCCCGCGCATGACACCCGCCCCTGCCACGCCCGGCGAGCCGCTGCCCTGCGTGCTCGACGTCGAGGCCTCGGGCTTCGGGCGTGCGAGCTACCCGATCGAAGTCGGCTACGTGCTGCCCGACGGCCGCGCGCGCTGCACGCTGATCCGTCCGGCCGCCGGCTGGACGCACTGGGACGAACGCGCCGCCGGCGTGCACGGCATCGCGCGCGAGACGCTGGAACGCTGCGGCCGCCCGGCGGCCGAGGTCGCGGCGATGCTCAACGTCGACCTCGCCGGGCGCACCGTCTACTGCGACGGCTGGGCGCACGACTACGCCTGGCTCGGCGCGCTGTTCGAGGAAGCGGGCGTGCATCCGTCGTTCCGTCTGGAGACCGTGGCACGGCTGCTCGACGAGGACACGCTGGCGCGGCTGGGCGACGCGCGTCGCGGCGTCATCGGCGAGCTGGGCCTGGCGCGGCACCGCGCCAGCAGCGACGCCCGGGCGCTGCAGATCGCGCTGGGCCGGCTGCGTGCATCGCGCCAGGGCTCCAGCTGATCGGGCCCGGGCCGCGACCCGGGTGCTATGGTCACGTTTTCACCGAATTCCCGCAGTCCGTTGCCGCCCGCCCCCGACTCCCTGTTCGCCCATCGCGGCTTCGTCCTGTTCTGGTTCGCCCGCCTCGCCGGCACCGCCGCCGGCCAGATGGCCATGGTCGCGGTGGGCTGGCAGATGTACGACCTCACCGGATCGGCCTGGGACCTGGGGCTCGTGGGCCTGCTGCAGTTCGCGCCGGCGATGCTGCTGGCGCTGCCGGCCGGGCAGCTGATCGACCGCGTGCACCGCGGCCGCATCCTCGCGGCCAGCCTGGGCGCGACGGCGGCGGTCTCGGCGCTGCTGTGGCTGGCCAGCGCCGGCGACTGGGCCAGCCGCGAACTGCTGCTGGGCGTGTCGATCGCGCTAGGCGTGGTGCGGGCCTTCCAGATGCCGGCGCAGCAGGCGCTGGTGCCCTCGCTGGTGCCGCCGGTGCTGCTGCCGCGCGCGCTGGCCTTCTCGTCGGCCGGCATGCAGGCGGCGATCATCGCCGGCCCGGCCATCGGCGGCGTGGTCTACGTCGCCGGCGCGGCGGCGGTCTACGCCGCCTGCGCGGCGCTGTTCGGCCTGGGCACGGCGCTGGCGCTGGCGGTGCGCTACGAACACGCACCGCCGCCGGCCACGCCGGTGACGCGCGAGACGCTGCTCGCCGGCGTGCGTTTCGTCTGGCAGAAGAAACCGGTGCTGGGCGCGATCTCGCTGGACCTGTTCGCGGTGCTGCTGGGCGGCGCGACGGCGCTGCTGCCCATGTTCGCCAAGGACATCCTGCACGTCGGCCCCTGGGGCCTGGGGCTGCTGCGCAGCGCGCCGGCAGTCGGCGCGCTGTTGATGTCCATCCTGCTGACACGCTGGCCGGTGCGCCGGCGCACCGGGCGCGTGCTGCTCGGCGCGGTCGCGGTCTACGGCGTCGCGCAGCTCGTGTTCGGGCTGTCGACCTCGTTCTGGCTGTCGCTGGGCGCGCTCGGCATCAGCGGCGCCGCCGACATGATCAGCGTCGTCATCCGCCAGACCCTGGTGCAGCTGGAGACGCCCGACGAGATGCGCGGGCGCGTCAGCGCCGTCAACTCGATCTTCATCGGCGCGTCCAACCAGCTCGGCGAGTTCGAGTCGGGCGCGACGGCGGCGCTGCTCGGGCCGGTGGGCTCGGTGGTGCTGGGCGGCGTCGGCACGCTGCTCGTCGCCGCGGCCTGGTTCAGGCTGTTCCCGGCGCTGGCCGAACGCGACGAACTCGTCGCCGCGCCGGCACGCGCCGCGCGCTGAGGCCGCTCAGGCCAGCCAGCCGCACAGCGCCTCGGTGACCTCGGCGCGGTTCAGCAGGTCCCAGTGGCCGGCCTGGGTGACCAGGCGCTTGCGGCTCGCCGGCACGGCCAGCGCACGCGCCGGGTCGCGGTGCTCGCCCCAGGCGCTGGCCACCGTCACCAGCCCGTCGCCGACGAGCGCGTGGCGCAGGCCACGCGGCTCGGCGACCGTCGTCGCCGCGACCAGGTAGACCGGCACGCCGGCGGGCAGCGGCGTGGGCACGCGGTGGTCGCGGGCCGGGCCGTCGGGGCCGTGGCCACACCAGTCCTCGTCGCGCACATGGCCCCAGCGCAGGTCGTTGATGCCGGCGCTGCGCACGCCCAGCACGCGCGCGAACGGCGCCAGGTAGGGGCTGACGCCGAGCACCCCGTCGACCAGATGCCCGGCACGCTCGAGCAGCGCGCCATGGTGCGGCGTGCCCAGGCAGACCAGCGCCTGCAGCCGCGAGCGCCAGGCCTGGCCTTGGCGCTCGGCGTGGGCGATCGCGCTGCGCGCGACCAGCCCGCCCATGCTGTGGCCGACGATGGCCAGCCGCGACAGCGGCACCGGCCAGTCGCGCTGCAGGCGCTGCAGCAGGGCCGCGAAGCGCGCGCCGTTGTGCGAGACGTGCAGCCCGGTGTTGTAGTGCAGGGACAGCACCGGGCAGCCCAGCGCCCGGGCCAGCGCCCAGCCGTGGTGATGGCCCTGGCGCTGCCACTGCAGGTCGTTCATGCACAGCCCGTGGACCAGCACGACGACCCGGTCGCCGGCGTCGGGGAAGGCGGCGGCCAGCGCCTCGCGGCCCGGCGCCAGGCGGTGGCCGGCGTGGCGCAGGCTCATCGGGATCGCCAGCGGGTTGCCCGAGGCCGCCAGGTGGTCGCCCCAGAGGCCGTTGACCGCTGCCAGCACCGCCTCGCGCGAGGCCGCGGTGGCCGCCGGCGGCTCGGCCTCCAGCCGCTTGAGCAGGCCGTCGACGCCGCGGCCGGCGAGGCGCATGCCGCCGCGCACGCGCCCGTAGACGAAGCCGGTCAGCCCGCGCGTGCCGCCTTCGTGCGGCGCGCCCAGCGGCGCACGCCGCGCCAGGATCGTGCCGTGCAGCTGCTCGGCGATGCCGGTGACACCGACGCCGGCGTCGATGCCCAGCTGCACCAGCCCGCGCAGGTCGGCCAGCGTGAACGCCGGGCGGGCCGGTGCGGGCAGGACCGCGAGCGCGGTGACATCGGACATGGGCCGGGCTCCCGGGCGGTGGCGACAGCCCACTGTGCGCCCGCCACCGGCCGGGTGCAAGCCGATCAACCGCGCTTGGCACGGATGTTCGCCCGCCCGATGCGGCTGCGCGCCTTCCACTGCGCGACCTGCTCGCGGCGCTGCAGCGCGCTCATCGAGTCGCGCTGCGCCTCGCGCACCAGCTTGCCGAAGCTCTTCAGCCGCTCGGGCGCGACCGTGCCGCGCACCGCGCAGCCGGGTTCGCCTTCGTGGCGGCAGTCGCGAAAGCGGCATTGCGCGGCCAGCGCCGCGATGTCGTCGAAGGCGCCGGCGACGTCGCCCGCGTCGCCGTCCAGGCGCAGCGAACGCAGCCCCGGCGTGTCGACGATGCAGGCGCCGCCGGGCAGCGGGTGCAGCGTGCGCGCCGTCGTCGTGTGGCGCCCACGGCCGTCGCCGCGGCGCGTGCCGCCGGTGGCGGCCACGGCCTCGCCGCACAAGGCGTTGGCCAGCGTGCTCTTGCCGGCGCCGCTGGAGCCCAGCAGCACCAGCGTCTGCCCCGGCGCGAGCCAGGGCGCGAGCTGCGCGGCCACGTCGTCGTGCAGCGAGTCCAGCGCCAGCACCTCGACGCCGGCCGGCGCCAGCGTCTGCGCGTCGCGCAGCCGCCGGCCCAGGTCGACGCAGAGGTCGGCCTTGCTCAGCACGACCACGGCGCCGACACCGGCCAGGCGCACCAGCGCGAGGTAACGCTCCAGCCGGCGCAGGTTGAAGTCGTGGTCCAGGCCCATGACCAGCAGCGCGGTGTCGACGTTGCTCGCGAGCACCACACGCTCGACCTTCTCGCGGCCGTCGTGCAGGCGGCGCGCGAGCTGCGTGCGCGGCGGCACACGCGCGTCGACCCACCACTCACCGAAGGTATTGCGCTCGGCGCGCACCCAGTCGCCGACGGCCAGGGCGTCGGCTTGCGAGGCCAGCGCCTGGATCAGCGCCGGGCGGGCGCGTGCCGACCAGGTGGATTCGCCGTCGTGCAGCACGAGGCCGTCGCGCTGCACCTCGGCGACGCGCATCAGCGCGGCATCGCCTCCGGGCAAGGGAAACGGCAGGGAAGAAAGCAGTTGCGGCGTCAGGCCGATGGCCTGCAGCCGCTCGTACGGGGAAACAAAAGACATGATGAACTGAAGTCCCGTGGCGCGGCCGACGGCCGCGCGTGATCGGTCCGCCGGCGCGTGAGGCCGGGCGGGGCTCGATGGGGAGGGGCCTGTCGGCGCGCCGGGGGCCGGCGGGCGGAGGACTTCAGCGGCCCGGCGTGGCCGGGCGGGAGATCCGGAACTCGCGCGTCAGCGCGCGGCGCGGCGGAGGCCGTGAACGGCAAGGTCCCGATGTTCCATGGCGGCCTCCTGTGTGGCGAGTGGATAGCAGCCGCGCACTGTGCGCCGAGCGCTCTGGATGCGTCAACCCAGGCGCACCCGGCTGCGGCGTGCACGCCACGGCGCTCGTTATGCTCGCGGCCGATGTTGCCGCCCGACTGCCTGTACGCCGACGAGAACTGCCTGGTGCTGGCCAAGCCCGCCGGGCTGCTGGCCGTGCCCGGGCGCGGCCCCGACAAGCAGGACTGCCTGGCCGCACGCGCCCAGGCGCGCTGGCCCGATGCGCTGACCGTGCACCGGCTGGACATGGCGACTTCGGGGCTGATGGTCTACGGCCGCGGTGCGGCGGCGCAGCGCACGCTGTCGGTCGCCTTCGCCGAACGCCGCGTCGACAAGCGCTACGTCGCCATCGTCGCCGGGCTGATGGCCGCCGACGCCGGCGAGGTCGACGCGCCGCTGGTCTGCGACTGGCCCAACCGGCCGCGGCAGAAGGTCTGCCACGAGCACGGCAAACCTTCGCTGACCCGCTGGCGGGTGCTGGCACGCGACGCGGCCGCCGCCCGCACGCGCGTCGAACTCGAGCCGGTCACCGGGCGCTCGCACCAGCTGCGCCTGCACCTGGCGACGATCGGCCACCCGATGCTCGGCGACGACCTCTACGCGCCGCCCGACATCGTGGCCGCGGCGCCGCGGCTGCTGCTGCACGCCGAGCGCCTGGCCTTCCCGCATCCCGTCACCGGCGAGCGCCTCGAATTCGAGCGCGCGGCCGACTTCTGAAGCCCGAGACGATGAAACAGGACGTCGACCTCCAACACGCCTACCGCTTGCTGAACCACGGCCCGACGGTGCTGGTCAGCGCCGCCCACGGCGGCCGCCGCAACGTGATGGCCGCGGCCTGGGCGATGCCGCTGGACTTCGACCCGCCCAAGGTCGCCGTCGTGCTCGACAAGAGCAGCTTCACGCGCACGCTGCTGGAGGCCGCCGGCGAGTTCGCGCTCAACATCCCCTGCGTCGCGCTGGCCGACGCCACGGTGACGGTGGGCAACACCAGCGGCCACGACGGCGTCGACAAGTTCGAGCGTTATGGCCTCGGCGCCTTCGCCGGCCGCGCGACCGGCGCGCCGCTGGTCGAAGGCTGCGTCGGCTGGCTCGAATGCCGGCTGCTGCGCGAGCCGCACGTCGAGCAGACCTACGACCTGTTCCTCGCCGAGGTCGTCGCGGCGCAGGCCGACGCGCGGGTGTTCCAGGGCGGGCGCTGGAGCTTCGCGCCCGGGCACGAGGCCCTGCGCACGATCCACCACGTCGCCGGCGGCGCGTTCTTCAGCGTAGGGCCGATGCTGCAGGCGAAGCCGCTGCCGAAGCCGCTGTCTTGAGCGGCGCACGCAGCCGGCGCTCGAAGTCGGCCGGCGCGACGACCTGCAGCAGCTCGCGGCCCTCGGCGTCGACGGCGATCGCCAGGCCACGCGCCGGGTACAGCCAGTGTTCGAGCCGGCCGCCCGGCGCGATGACCTCGTCGGGCTCGCCGAAACGCTGGCGCAGCGTCTGCGCGTCGAGGTTGGTCGCCGGGATGAAACTCAGGCCGACCAGCGGCGTGGCGCCCAGCGCCGGGCGCTCGCTGGCGCGCAGCGGGTAGCGCCACAGCGTGCCGCCGGCCGGTTCGCGTTCGGCGGCCGTTTGCTGCAGCCGCAGCAGCTCGGCGTCGCCCAGCGAGGTGGTCAGCAGCAGCCGGCCACCGACGCCGCCGCCGTCGAAACGTTCGACATAACCTTCCAGCGCCCCGGGCTGGCCGGTCTCGGCCATCACCGCGAGCTGCAGGCCTTCGCCCCAGCGTTGGTCGGCGTCGGCCAGCGTGCTGCCGGGCAGCTGCAGGCCGAAGGCGGCGACGCCGTCGCCGCGCGCGGCGATGCTCCAGGGGGCCTCGGGCGAGGACACGGGCGCCGGGGCGGTGCCGCGCAGCACCTGCCAGAGCGCGGGCGCAAAAGCGACGAGGAGGACGACGACGCCGGCCAGCAGCGCGAGGAGGAACGGGCTTTTCAGGACACGATTCATGGGCGGCGCCAGTATGCTCGAAGCGATGAAGACCTCCCTCACCCTCGTCACCGGCGGCTCGCGCGGGCTGGGCCTCGCGCTGGTGCGCCAGCTGCTCGACCGTGGCGACCGCGTGCTGACGCTGGCGCGACGCGCGCCACCGATCGAACACCCGGCGCTGATCGCCTGGACCGTCGACCTCGCCGACCCGGCGCCGGCGGCCAGCCGCCTGGCCGCCTGGCTGGGCGCCCAGGACCCGGGCATGCTGGCCTCGGTCTCGCTGGTCAACAACGCCGGCGTGATCTCCGAACTCGCGCCGCTGGGCGAGGTTGGCGCGGCCGACCTGTCGCACGCGCTGCGCGTCGGGCTGGAAGCGCCGATGCTGCTGGCCTCGGCCTTCCTGCGCGCGACGGCGTCATGGCAGCTGCCGCGCAAGCTGATGTTCGTGTCCTCCGGCCTGGGCCGGCGCGCGATGGCCGGCAGCGCCTCGTACTGCGCCGCCAAGGCCGGCATGGACCACCTGGCGCGCGCGATCGCGCTGGAGGAAGCGGCGCGTCCCAATGGCGCACGCGTCGTCTCGCTGGCGCCGGGCGTCATCGACACCGACATGCAGGTCCAGCTGCGCAGCGCCGACCCGGTGCGCTTCACCGACCGCGGGCGTTTCGTCGGCCTGCACGAAGGCGGCATGCTCGACAGCCCCGAGACCGCCGCCGCCAAGCTGCTGCGCTACCTCGAACGCCCCGATTTCGGCCAGCAGCCGGTGGCCGACGTGAGGGACGCATGAGCGATCTGCCGGAACGCGCCCAGACGCTGATCGAACGGCTGAAGCTGCGGCCGCACCCTGAAGGCGGCCACTACGCCGAGCTCTACCGCTCGTCGCAGGCCGTCGGCACGGCACGCGGGGAACGCCGCGGCCTCACGACGATCGACTTCCTGCTCATGCCAGGCGAACGCTCGGCCTGGCACCGCGTGCGCTCCTGCGAGGTCTGGCATCTGCTGGAAGGCGGGCCGCTGACGCTGTGGCTGCTGTCGCCGGACCTGCAGACGGTGGAGCACGTGCGGCTCGACGCCGACTGTCGGCGCCACGTCGTGCCGGCCGACTGGTGGCAGGCCGCCGAGCCGGTCGGCGGCTACGCCTACTGCGGCGCGACGGTCGGCCCGGGCTTCGAGTTCGAGGACTTCGACTTCGGCCGCGACGAGCCGGCGCTGCGCTCGGCGATCGGGCGCCTGGCGCCCGATCTGCACCGGCTGCTGTAGTTACTTCTCGCCCAGCGAGACGCCGATGCCGCGTGCGGCGCGCACCAGCTCGTGGTCGCGCGGCACGAGGCGGTTCTTGCCCGCCACCTCGGAGATCGGCACGCTGACGACGGCGTCGCCCTGCAGCGCGACCATGCGGCCGTACTGGCCGGCCTCGACGAGCTGCGCCGCGTGGTAGCCGAAACGCGTGGCCAGCACGCGGTCGAACGGCGTCGGCGAGCCGCCGCGCTGGATGTGGCCCAGCAGCGTCGTGCGCACCTCGCAGTCGACCAGCGGCTCGAGCTGCTGCTGCAGCCAGTTGCCGACCCCGCCCAGGCGCAGCGGGTCGGGGCTGTCGGCGATCGTGCGCTGCACGGTCAGCCCGCCGCCCTCCGGCGCGGCGCCTTCGGCGATCGAGATGATCGTCGACAGCCCGTGCGCGGCACGCTCGCGGCAGCGCCCGGCCACGGCCTCGACGCTGAACGGGATCTCGGGAATCAGGATGACCTCGGCGCCGCCGGCCATGCCGCCTTCGAGCGCGATCCAGCCGGCGTAGCGGCCCATGGTCTCGGCGATCATCACCCGGCCGTGGCTGCGGCCGGTGGTCGCCAGGCGGTCCAGCGCGTCGGCGACGACGGCCACCGCACTGTCGAAACCGAAGGTGCGTTCGGTGCAGAACAGGTCGTTGTCGATGGTCTTGGGCACGCCGACGACCGGCAGCCCCAGCGCCTCGAACTTGTGCGCGATGGCCATCGTGCCGTCGCCGCCGATCGCCACCAGCGCGTCCAGGCCCAGCTCGCGCACGTAGTCCATCGCCGCGGCGGAACTGTCGGCGCCGCCGGCACCGAAGTAGTGGAACGGGTCGCACTTGTTGTGCGTGCCGAGGATCGTGCCGCCTTCGGCCAGGATGCCGGCGACGGCGGCTGTGTCCAGCGGCCGCGACGAACGTGTCAGCAGGCCGAGGAAACCACGTTCGATGCCGGTGACCTTGGCCCCGCATTCGTTGATCAGCGACAGCGTCACCGCGCGGATGACGGCGTTCAGGCCGGGGCAGTCGCCCCCGCCGGTCAGGATTCCGATGTGCATGAGTCGATCATCCAAGCCAGTGGGCGATATCAGACTTGAGCTTTATCAAGTCCTCTTCCCGGGTGTACATCATGTGCCCGGCATCGTAGTAGTGATGCTGGATGCGTGCCAGCACCTCGGCCGGCGCGTCGAGCTGGGCCAGCGACCAGTCGCTGGCGCTGTACGGCGTGCCCAGGTCGTAGCGGCCGCTGGCGACGAAGACCTTCAGCCTGGGGTTGCGGCGCAGCGCGCGTGCGAGATCGCGGCTGGTGCTGGCGTAGGCGTTGCCCTGGGCCTCGCCGCGGTTCCAGTTCCAGGCCCGGTGCGCCTCGTGCGACAGGGTCTCGTAACGCTGTTCGGTGGCCACGCCGAGTTCTGCGAAGTAGGCCATCGCGGCCATCGTGTACGGCGCGGCGATGGCCTCGATGCCGGGGTCGAACTCCCAGTCGCGGCTGCGGCGTGCGGCCATCGGCACCGTCACGCGCGCGTCGAGCCGGCCGACCTGGCGCCCCTGCGGCCACATCGCCTCGAAGAAGTAGTCCTGGTCGGCGATGCGCAGGTTCTTCTGCTCGACCAGTTCGCGCGACAGGCCGGTGAGCTCGGCGACGCGGCGCGCGACGGCGGCGCGGCGCTTGTCCGACAGCCGCGCGCCGGCCAGCAGCGCGGCGGCGTAGTCCTCGTCGACGAAGGCCTCGGCCGCGGCCTGCGCCGCTTCGCGCGAGGCGCCCAGCGGCCCCTTCAGCAGCCCGTGGTACTGCGAGACGACGGCATAGGCCGGCAGGAACAGCGCATACGGCAGGTCGTTGCCCGGGTCGAAGGACAGGCTCTGCAGGTCCATCGCGCAGGACACCAGCACCAGGCCGGCGAGCGCGACACCGCCGTCCAGCAGCTTGTCGGCGAGCGCCGCGCCACGTGTCGTGCCGTAGCTCTCGCCCGCCAGGTACACCGGCGAGCCCCAGCGGCGGTGCCGCGTGAGCCAGGTGCGCACGACCTCGGCCAGCGCCTTCACGTCGCCGTCGACCGACAGCATCTTCTTGCGCGCCTCCTCGCCGGCGGTCGTCGACCAGCCGGTGTGCGGCGGATCGACGAAGACGAGGTCGAAGTGCTCGAACCAGCTCAGCGGGTTGTCGCTGACCGTGTACGGCGCGGCCGGCATGCTGCCGTCCGACGGCACGACCAGGCGCTTGGGGCCCAGCGCACCCAGGTGCAGCCAGATCGAGGCCGAACCCGGCCCGCCGTTGAAGGCGAAACACACCGGGCGCGCGCCGGCGGCAGCGCCCTGCAGCTGGTAGGCGGTGGTCATCACCGCGGCCTGCGGCTCGGCCAGCGCGCCGTCGAAACCTTCACCGGCCACCGGGATGAACTCGGCGCTGACGGCGTAGTCCAGGCGCCGCTCGGCCAGCGCCAGCGTGCCGCTGGCGCGCACCGGCGGGCGCGCGACCAGTTGTTCGACGCGCTCGCGGTGGCGGCGGTCGGGGGTCTTGTCGGGGTCGGGGGTCTTGTCGGGCTCGGCCATGGTGTCCGGGTTCGTTCTTCGGCGGGCGCAGCTTAACTCCCCACGGCCATGCCGATCAGCCCCCGTCGGGCCCCTGGAAACCGCCGCGGCGCAAGGTCACGACCAGCGTGTCGCGCCAGGCCGGTGCACCGGCTTGAAGCGGACGGATCGGCGTGCTCTCGTGGATCACGCGTTCGTCGTCGAGCAGCAGCGCGCTCCAGGGCTGCACGAGCGTGAAACGAACGCCCTGGGCGCCGGCAGCGTCGAAGACGCGGGTCTCGCCGCCGAGCACGCCGTGGCGCGCGACGAGGATCACCGCGACCAGGTCGACGCCGTCACGGTGTGCGCCTTCGGGTGTCGGACGGCCGATGCCGTCGGCGGTGTCGATGCGAAACGGGTGCGCCTCGACATACCAGCGGCGCTCGCCGCGCAGCCGCGTCGCCACGCCGGCCAGTGCCGCCAGCAATGCCGGCCAGGCCGGCCGCGCCGCCCAGTCCGGCGGCAGCGGCTCGAACCAGCGCTCGAAACCGCCGTGCAGCGCGTTGTAGGCCAGCGGCTGCCAGTGCGCCCGCGCCGGCACGGCCTCGACACGGCCGTCGTCGACGACGAAGCAGCCGTGGCGGCGCCGGCGGTAGCGGCCGCCGTCACGCAGGTGCGGATCCGGCGGCAACGTGTCCCAGGCCGGCTGCAGCGCCTGCAGGGCGGGCAGCGGCTGATGCACCAGTTCGGTGAGCGACGACGTGTCCAGCACCGCCCATCCCGCCCCCGCGAGTGTGGTGTGGAGATCCGGCAACGCTGTCAGCGGCGGGGAAGGCGAGAAATTCATGCTGCGCAATTGGAGTGGTGACTCCAGGAATCGCCGGCCCGGGCGGTGCGAGACAGCGCTATCGTGGTCTGGCAGGCGCCTACCCGGCGTCATCGTGGAACCGGACGGCCCAAAAGGCGGAGTGTGCGATGAATGCCGAAACCCAAGGTTCGAGAAGCGTGCTGGAGCTCGTCGACGTCATCGACCTGAAGTGGCTGTTCGCCAACGAAGGGGTCTTCCTGCACGTCGAGCGCCTGCAGCACGATGCCGACTATGCCCGCGAGCTGCTGTCGCGCGCCGCTGCCTCCGGCAATGCCGAGTTGCGCGCCGCCGCGGCGCGCCTGAACGGACAGATCGCCGCCGGGCAAACCGCCGCCTGACGCGCCCTGGACGCCGGCGTAGGATGGCAGCGCCCGCGCTGCCGCGGCAGGAGCCTCCGATGCGCCGCACCACCGCCCTGCTCGTGGCCGCCGCCGTGCTCTGCGGCTGCGCCACGGCTCCCGACACCGCCTCCAGCGAACCGCCCCTGCTGCTCGACGGCGCCTTCGCCGCGCCCGCACGCATGCCCGATGCGGGCGCCGTGTTCGCCGCTGACGAGGCGATGCGCCGCGACCTCGACCTCGCCTCGCTGCGCCGCAGCGACGACCCCCGCCGCACGCTGGTCGAACGGCTCTACCGCCGTCAGTCGCTCGCGCTGGACTATGAAGGCGCCACGCGCACCGCGGCCGAGACCTTTGCCGCGCGCGCGGGCAACTGCCTGTCACTGGTCGCGATGACGGCGGCGTTCGCGCGCGAGGCGGGGCTGCCGGTGCGTTTTCGCGCCGTCGCGGTCGACGAGAGCTGGAGCCGCAGCGGCGACCTGCTCGCCCTCAGCGGCCACGTCAACGTCTCGCTCGGCTGGCCGGTCGGCCACACGCACGTGCTGCGCAACAACGAGACCTCGCTGGTGGTGGACTTCATCCCCGGCGAGCAGATCGACGGCCTGCGCTGGCGCGCGATCTCCGAATCCACCGTGCTGGCGATGTTCATGAACAACCGCGCCGCCGAGGCACTGGCCGACGGCCGGCTGGACGACGCCTACTGGCATGCGCGCGAGGCGCTGCGCCAGGACCCGCACTTTTCTGCCGGCCACAACACGCTGGCCATCGTCTACCGCCGGCGCGGCCTCGCCGATGCCGCCGAGGCCGTCTGGCGCAGCTTGCTCGAACGCGAGCCGGCCAACCGGAGTGCGCTCGCCAACCTGGCGTTGATGCTGGACCAGGAGGGCCGGACCGGTCAGGCCCGGGAGCTGAGCGCACGCCTGCGGTCGCTGGAGACGGCGCCGCCCTTCCACTGGTTCGATGCCGGACTCGAGGCCCTGCGCACCGGCGACCTGCGCCGCGCCCGGGAGCTCTTCGCGCGCGAGGTCGACCGCGACGCCGGCTACCACGAGTTCCATTACTGGCTCGCGCGCACCGAACTGCTGCTGGGCCGCAGGACCCAGGCCTTGCGCCACCTGGAACTGGCGCGCCAGACCGGCCCGACGCCGCAGGTGCAGTCGCTTTACGCCGCCAAGCTCGAGCACCTGCGGGCCGAACGTTCGCTGCAGTGAGCCCGTCTGCGCCAGATCGGGGCGGCGGCATGCGGCTTGGGCGATGATCGGGCGTCCCGCGAACCGCGCCCGAACCTTGAAGTCCCCCACGCCCCACGCCCCCGCCCGCACGCTGTGCACCGACTGCGGCGTCTCGCGCAGCAGCGACCCGCGCCGCTGCGGCCGCGCCTGCCAGTTCATCCAGCCCGACTACGCTGCGATGGAGACCCGCGTGCAGGGGCGGCCACGCGACCCGCAGCGGCCCGACGAGCTTCACTTCGGCCCCTTCCGCCGCATGTGGCGCGCGGCGCTGAAACGCCCGTCCGAGGGCGCGCAATGGACCGGCATCACGACGCGGCTGGCCGAGCGCCTGCTCGAGACGGGCGCCGTCGACGCCGTGCTGACGATGGCCCCCGACCCCGAGGACCGCTGGCGCCCGGTGCCCACGCTGGTGACGAATCCCGGCGACCTGGCGCGCTGTCGCGGCATGCGCATGGGCTACGCGCCGCTGCTGTCGCTGCTGGAGCCGGCGGTGGCCGCCGGCCACAAGCGCCTGGCGGTGATCGGCATCCCGTGCCAGGTCTACGCCTTGCGGGCGCTGGAGCAGGAGCTGGGGCTGGAGCAGCTCTACGTCATCGGCACGCCGTGTTCGGACAACACGACGACCGAGAACTTCCACCGCTTCCTCGGCCTGCTGACGCCCAAGCCCGAGTCGATCACCTACCTCGAGTTCCGCGCCGACTACCACGTCGAGATCCGCTTCGACGACGGCCGCCAGCGCCGCGTGCCCTTCCTGCAGCTGCCGCTGTCGCAGCTGCCGAGCGACTTCTTCCCGCTGACCTGCCGCAGCTGCGTCGACTACAGCAACGTGCTGGCCGACATCACCGTCGGCTACATGGGCGGCGAAGGCGAGCAGTGGCTGCTGGTGCGCAACGAACGCGGCGAGAAGATCCTCGGGCTGCTCGGCGACGAGGTGCGGCTGTCCGAGCCCGGCAGCGCCGGCAAGCGCGAAGGCCCGGTCAAGGGCTTCCTCGCGAACACCGAACGCGCCGCCGGCGGCCTGCCGCTGCGCCGCATGCCGGCCTGGCTGCGGCCCATCGTCGGCTGGCTGATGCCCCGCGTGGGCCCGCGCGGGCTGGAGTTCGCGCGCGCGCGGCTGGAGATGAAGGCCGTCGAGACCGTGCTGCATCTGCGCCGCGAGCAGCCGGCGAAGATGAAGAACATGGTGCCGCCGCACGTCTGGCAACTGGTCCGGCCCTACGGGCTGGAGCCCCGGGCCGACGAGACGCCCCCGCCGCGGCCCTGATCCGCCGCCAGGGGGATGAGGGCGGACTCTCCCCCTAGAATGGGCGGGTGCCTGCCCGATCCGCCGTCGCCGCGCCCAACGCGACCTCGCACGACCGAGGGCGCCGCCGCCTGATCGCGGCCGCCGCCGGCGCCGCGCTCGCCCCCTGGGGCGGTGCCGCCAACGCGATGGAAGCCCCGGCCGGCCCGGTGGTGCTGACGCTGATCGGCCGCGTGCTGTCGCCGAACTTCGGCGCCCGCGCCGACTTCGACATGACGATGCTCGAGCGCCTGCCGCAGACGAGCTTCACGACGCGCACGCCCTGGTACTCGACGGCACGCAGGTTCACCGGCCCGCTGCTGCGCGACGTGCTGGCGATGGCGTCGGCGCGCGGCAGCCAGCTGCGCGCGATCGCGCTCAACGACTACTGGGTCGACATCCCGTTCGACGACACCGCGCGCCACGACGTCATCGTCGCGCGGCTGCTCGACGGGCGCCCGATGGCCGTGCGCGACAAAGGCCCCTTGTTCGTCATCTACCCGTTCGACTCGAACGAGGAACTCCGCACCCCCGTCTACTACAGCAGATCGGCATGGCAGCTGCGGACGATCGAGGTTCGTTAGAACCCACGATACCCACTGCGCGGCGTGGTCGCGCGACCTGGCTCGGCGTTCTGGGCGCCGGGCTGATCTTGGCCCTGCTGGCAGTGGCCTGGCTGCAGGTGCGCCAGGCGGCGCTGCTGCGCCAGGCCGTCGAGGTCGCCGACGACGACGCCGTGCTGCTGGTCTACCAGGCCGAGACCGAGTACCTGCGCCTGCGCGACGAGTGGAGCCGCTCGATCGACCCGCGGCGCGTGCTCGACACCGCGGCGCTGCAGCTGCGCTACGACATCTGGATCAGCCGCGTCGGGCTGCTGCACAACGAGCGCATCGCCCGCATCCTCGCCGACGAGACCGAGTTCGCCGAGACGCTGCTGCGCATGGACCGTTTCATCCGCCGCGCCGACGTGGTCTTCGGCGCACAGGACGGCCGCCCGCCCGGCCGCGACGATCTGCTGGAGCTGGAGCCCGAGCTGATGGCGCTGGGCCAGGAGATCCACGGTCTGTCGCTGCGCGCGGCGCACCACGTCGGCGAGCAGATCGCCCGGCGCAACGCGACGGTGCAGCACCACAACATGATCGGCATCGGGCTGACCGTGTCGCTGTCGGCGCTGACGCTGGCCTTCGCGCTGCTGGCGCTGCGCCAGATGCGCCAGCTCGACCGCCGCCGCGCCGCGCTGGAGGAGCTGGCCGAGCACCTGCGCCAGGCGCGTCGCGACGCCGAGGCGGCGAGCGAGGCCAAGAGCGCCTTCCTGGCCAACATGAGCCACGAGATCCGCACCCCCTTCCACGGCCTGCTGGGCATGCTCTCGCTGCTGCGCGAGACCGGGCTCAACCAGCAGCAGGTGGGCTATCTGCGCACCGCCACCGAGTCGGCAGACCACCTGCTGGCGATCCTCAACGACATCCTCGACATGTCGCAGCTCGAGTCCGGTCGCATGGTGCTGACGTCCACGCCGGTGGAGCTGCGCGCGCTGCTGCGCGACGTCGAGGCGCTGATGCGGCCGCAGGCGCATGCCAAGTCGCTGGCGCTGCACATCGCCGCCGACCCGGGCCTGCCCGAGCGCGTGCTCTGCGACGCCACGCGCGTCAAGCAGGTGCTGTTCAACCTGCTGTCCAACGCGATCAAGTTCTCCGACCGCGGCGCCGTCGTGCTCGACGTCCAGGCGCGTGACGGCGAGGGCGCGCCGGAGCTGTTGTTCAACGTCACCGACCAGGGCATCGGCATCGACGAGGCGACGCTCGGCACGCTGTTCCACCGCTTCGTGCAGGGCGACAGTTCGCGCTCGCGACGCCACGGCGGCACGGGGCTGGGGCTGGAGATCTCGCGCAACCTCGCGCGGCTGATGGGCGGCGACATCACCGTCACCAGCCAGCCGGGCAAGGGCAGCTGCTTTCGCTTTCGCATGCCGCTCAAGCCGGTGGCCGCCGGCGTCGCCGTGCGCCCGCAGCTGGGCGAAGCGCCGCCGCCGCCGCGGCCGCTGCGCGTGCTGGTCGCCGAGGACCACTTCGTCAACCGGCAGTACATGGGCGCGCTGCTCGAGCGGCTGGGCCACGCGGCCGTGTTCGCCGCCAATGGCCGGGAGGCCGTCGAAGCGGTGCTTGCCGCGGCCGCGCAGCCCTTCGACATCGTGCTGATGGACCTGCACATGCCGGAGATGGACGGCATCGCGGCAACCCGCGCCATCCGCGCCATGCCCGACCCGAGCGCGGCGACGGTGCCGGTCGTCGTGCTGACCGCCGATGCCTTCACCGAGACGCGCGACCGCTGCCTCGTCGCCGGCATGAACGACTTCCTGACCAAACCGGTCAGCCCGCAGAAGCTGGCGGCCTCGCTGCGCCGCTTCTTCGGCAGCACCGGGGCCGGCGACTTCCCGCCCGAGCCGGCCCCCGTGGCGCCACCCGGCACCGCCGATGACAGCCCGCCGCTGATCGACCGGACGGCGATGGATCTGGCGCTGCAGGCGATGCCGCGCGAACGCCTCGCGGCCCTGGTGCACAGCTTCCTCGACCAGGGGCCGCAGCTCGTGCAGCGCTTGCGCGCCGCGGTGCGCGACGCCCAGCCGCTGGAGCTGCGCGTCAACGCCCACGCCGCCCGCGGCGCGGCGCTGAACCTCGGCCTGGCCGCGCTCGCGTCGACCGCCGAGACGCTGCACGAGGGTGCGACGCATCTGCCGGCGCACGAGATCGCGCGCCACGTGCAGCGTTTCGAGGACCTGCTGCCGGCCACGCGCGACGCCGCGATCGCGGCCGGCCTGCCCCAGCCGGCCGACGCCGCCGCCGTCTGAGACGGTGACGGAACCCGCCCTGCCCGGCTCGCCCCTGCGGGTTCGTTTGCAGCTTCTGAGCCGGGCCGACCGGGTCTCGGGCTCGACTTCGTTGCAAATGCGAATTATTCGCATGTAAGATGGTTCATGGCTTCGCCGAAGCCGCAGAACCCCAGCATGCAGCCCGCGTCCAGGTGCCCCGGTGCATGCCCCGCCGAGGAGCCCGCCATGACCGTCCTTCCGCCCGCCACCGCCCGTCTGCCGGAGCGCTGAGATGGGCCCCGCCGAGACCCAGGCCGCAGTGCGCCACTGGCAGCGCATCGCGATGCACATCCGTCTCGGGCTCGAGCCCGACGAGCCACGCCTGCTGTGCGCCTACCACCACCAGGGCGAGCGCCTCGTCGCCGCCTACCGCCAGCGCGCCTGGACGGTGCACGAACGCATGCTGCGCCTGCTGCTGGACACCGCCGAAGACGCGCTGCTGCCGGTGTGCTGGCGCATGACCTGCCTGGACGCCGCCAGCCGGCCGCTGGCGCGCCTGGGGCCGCTGGTGGCCGACGACGGGCAGGCCGAGCGCCTGCAGGCGCTGGCGGCGCGGCTGGCGCGCTTCACGCTGCGGCCGGTCGACCGCGCCGAACCGTGAACGGCCTCGGCGCCCCGCGCCCGTCGGCCGGGCTGCGGCCGCTGCAGTGGCTGGGGGTGGCCCTGTGCGGCGGCGGGGCCGTGATCGTGCTGAGCGACGCCTGGCGTGCCGTCGCGGTGACGCCGGCGATCGTCGAAGCCGGCGCGCTGGGCGCCGCCGCGGCGCTGGCCACCGCGCTCGGGGTGCTGCCGCTGCTGCTGGCGCGCGCGCCGGCGCAGCGAACCCAGGACACGCTGCTGGGTTTCGGCGCCGGCGTGATGCTGGCCGCCACCTGCTTCTCGCTGCTCAACCCGGCGCTGGAGGCGGCGCGCGCCGCGGGCCTCGCGCCCTGGGCTCGGGCCACCGGCATCGGCGCGGCGCTGCTGGTGGGCGCCGGCGGCCTGATGCTGCTGGAACACCTGCTGCCCCACGCCCACGCGCTGGGCGAGCACGGCGGCGACCGGCCGCGCCGGGTGCTGCTGTTCGTGCTCGCGATCGTGTTGCACAACATCCCCGAAGGCCTGGCGATCGGCGTCGCCGCGGTCGGCGCCGAGGCGGCGCGCGCCACGGCGCTCGCCGGAGGCATCGCGATCCAGGACGTGCCCGAAGGCCTGGTCGTCGCGCTGGCGCTGCACGCCGCGGGCATGAAGCGCACGCGGGCGGCGCTGCTGGGTGCGGCCTCGGGGCTGGTCGAGCCGCTGGCCGCCGTGGCCGGCGCTGCGGCGGTGGCCGGAGCGGCCGCGCTGCTGCCCTGGGCGCTGGCCTTCGCTGCCGGGGCGATGCTCTTCGTCGTCAGCCACGAAGTCATCCCCGAGTCGCACCGCCAGGGCCACGAGCGCTGGGCCACGGCCGGGCTGATGCTCGGCTTCGTGCTGATGATGGTGCTGGACACGGCGCTCGCGTAGAGCGCCGGGCCTTCAGACGATGACCGGCTCGGGCTCCAGCCGGATGCCGAAGCGGCCGTAGACGCTTTCCTGGATCGCACGCGCCAGCGTCACGACCTCGGCGCCGCTGGCGCCGCCGCGGTTGACCAGCACCAGCGCCTGGCGTTCGTAGACGCCGGCGCGGCCCACCGACTTGCCCTTCCAGCCGCAGGCGTCGATCAGCCAGCCGGCGGCGAGCTTCACGCTGCCGTCGGGCAGCGGGTAGCGCACGATCTCGGGGTCACGGTCGATGATGTCGCGGCACTGCTCGGCGCTGACCACCGGGTTCTTGAAGAAGCTGCCGGCGTTGCCGATCACCGCCGGATCGGGCAGCTTGGCGCGGCGGATCGCGCAGACCCAGTCGAAGATCGTGCGTGCGTCGGGATGGGTGTTCCCGGTCTCGGCCATCTTGCGTTCCAGGTCCAGGTAACCGAGCGCCGGCACCCAGGGTTTGGGCAGGCGCAGGCGCACGCGCGTGACGACGCTCTTGCCGGCCAGGGCCTGCTTGAAGACGCTGTCGCGGTAGCCGAAGCGGCACATCGCCGCGTCCAGCGTCACGCTGCGGCCGGTGACGAGGTCGACCGCGTCCAGCGAATGGAAGCGGTCCTTCAGCTCGACGCCGTAGGCGCCGATGTTCTGCACCGGCGCGGCGCCGACGGTGCCGGGGATCAGCGCCAGGTTCTCCAGCCCGGGCAGGCCCTGCTCCAGCGTCCAGGCCACCAGGTCGTGCCAGCGCTCGCCGGCGCCGGCCTCGACGATCCACGCGTCCCCGGTCTCGGCCACCAGGCGCCGGCCCTCGATCTCGATCTTCAGCACGACGGCGTCGACGTCGCGCGTCAGCACGAGGTTGCTGCCGCCGCCGAGGATCAGCTTGGGCGCGAGGCCGAACTCGGGGTGGTCGACGACGCGGCGCACGTCGGCCTCGCTGCGCACACGCACCAGCGTGCGGGCGACGGCGGGCAGACCGAAGCTGTTGTGTTCGCGCAGCGACACGCGGGATTCGATCTGCAGCGGGGAGGCGACGGGGGACATGGCAGAATTTTCCCATGCCCAGCTTTGATACCGTCCTCGAGCCCAACCTGGTGGAACTGCGCAACGCGGTCGACCAGGCGAACAAGGAAATCGGCAACCGCTTCGACTTCAAGGGGTCGAGCGCGAAGGTCGAACTCACCGAGAAGTCGGCCAAGGAGCGCGAACTCGTGCTCTACGCCGACAGCGACTTCCAGGTCGACCAGGTGCGCGACGTGCTGCTCGCCCGCCTGGCCAAGCGCGATGTCGACGTGCGTTTCCTCGATCTGTCCGCCAAGCCGCAGAAGCTCGGCGGCGACAAGCTCAAGCTCGTCGTCAAGGTCAAGGCCGGCATCGACGCCGAACACGGCAAGAAGATCCAGCAGGCACTCAAAGCCAGCAAGCTGAAGGTGCAGGGCGCGATCCAGGGCGACGCGGTGCGCGTCTCGGGCGCGAAGAAGGACGACCTCCAGGCGGCGATGGCGCTGCTGCGCAAGGAGATCGCCGACCTGCCGCTCACGTTCAACAACTTCCGCGACTGATGAACGCCGCCGGCCGTCGCCAGGCGCTGCGCATCGCGGCAACGCTCCTGGCCGCGGCCGTGCTGCCGGCCGCCGCGCAGGACGTCTCGCTGGCCGGCCAGATGGGGCGCAAGGCGCTGCTCGTCATCGGCGGCCAGCCGGTGACGCTGGCGGTCGGCGAGAGCGCACGCGGCGTCAGGCTGCTGCAGCTGGACGCCGACGGCGCGGTCGTCGAAGCCGGCGGCCAGCGCCTGGTGCTGCGCCCCGGCGGCGGCACGGCGCGGGTGGCCGGCAGCGGCGGCGTCGTCTCCGGCGCGCGCGAGATCGTCATCCCGGTCGGCCCCGGCGGCCACTTCGTCACCCAGGGTGCGATCAACGGCCGCCCGGTGAACTTCATGGTCGACACCGGCGCGACGCTGATCGCGCTCGGCCAGGCGGAGGCCGAACGCCTGGGCATCCCATGGCGCAGCGGCGAACCGGGCGTGGTGCACACCGCCAACGGCAGCGCGACCGCCTACCGCGTGACGCTGTCGCGCGTGCGTGTCGGGGAGGTCGAGATCACCCACGTGCAGGCCGTCGTGCTGCCCCAGGCGATGCCGATGATCCTGCTGGGCAACAGCTTCCTGTCGCGTTTCAGGATGCAGCGCGACAGCGACGTCCTGCGCCTCGAAGCCCGCTGAAGCCGCTGTCCCGGCAGGGACAAGGCGGCTCCAAACCCGCGTGCTACAACGAGCCGGCCACCGAGAGCCGGCCGCCCACGGCCGCGAGGAGACGACGATGGACCTCGAGTTCACCGAGGAAGAACAGGCGTTCCGCCAGGAGGTTCGCGCCTGGATCGGCGCGAACCTGCCACCCGACATCCGCGACAAGGTGCGCGCCGCGCGGCCGCTGTCACGCGAGGAACACCAGCGCTGGGCCAAGATCCTGGGCCACAAGGGCTGGCTGGCCGCCGGCTGGCCCCGTGCCTTCGGCGGGCCGGGCTGGAACGCGGTGCAGAAGCACCTGTTCGAGGAGGAATGTGCGCTCGCCGGAGCGCCGCGCATCATCCCCTTCGGCCCGGTGATGGTGGCGCCGGTCATCATGGCCTTCGGCTCGCCCGAGCAGCAGCGGCGTTTCCTGCCGGCCATCGCCAGCGGCGAGGTCTGGTGGAGCCAGGGCTACAGCGAACCCGGCGCCGGCTCGGACCTGGCGTCGCTGAAGACACGCGCCGAGCGCCGCGGCGACACCTACGTCGTCAACGGCCAGAAGACCTGGACGACGCTGGCCCAGCACGGCGACTGGATCTTCTGCCTGGTGCGCACCGCCAGCGACGGCAAGCCGCAGGCCGGCATCAGCTTCCTGCTGATCGACATGAAGAGCCCCGGCGTCAGCGTGCGCCCGATCGTCATGCTCGACGGCGAGCCCGAGGTCAACGAGGTCTTCTTCGACAAGGTCGAGGTGCCGGCGGCCAACCTGATCGGCGAGGAGAACAAGGGCTGGTCCTACGCCAAGCTGCTGCTGGCGCACGAACGCACCAACATCGCCGAGGTCAACCGCTCCAAGCGCGAGCTCGAACGGCTGAAGGCGCTGGCCCAGGCCGAAGGCGTCTGGGACGACGCCCGGCTGCGCGACCAGATCGCGCTGCTGGAAGTCGACATCGTCGCGCTGGAGATGCTGGTGCTGCGCGTGCTGTCGGCCGAGAAGAGCGGCAAGCAGAGCCTGGACATCGCGGGCCTCCTGAAGATCCGCGGCAGCGAGATCCAGCAGCGCTCGGCCGAGCTGCTGATGCTCGCCGGCGGCCCCGGCACCGTGGCGCGCCGCGACGAGGCCGCCGACGCCTCGGCCGCCGGCTGGCAGCACGACGCGCTGGCGCCGCTGATGGGCAGCTACTTCAACCTGCGCAAGACGACGATCTACGGCGGCTCCAACGAGGTGCAGCGCAACATCGTCGCCCAGACCGTGCTCGGGAGCTGACGCGATGGACTTCGATTTCACCGACGACCAGCAGGCGCTGCGCGAAGCCGTGCGGCGCTGGGTGGACAAGGGCTTCGGCTTCGAGCGCCGCCACGCGCTGGCCAAGGCCGGCGGGCATTCGCGCGCCGTCTGGGGCGAACTGGCCGAACTCGGGCTCGCCGGCCTGGCGGTGCCCGAGTCGCAGGGCGGGCTGGGCTTCGGCCCGGTCGAGGCCATGCTCGTCAACGAGGAACTCGGCCGCGGCCTGGTGCACGCGCCGTGGACCAACGCCGCGCTCGCCGTGCCGGCGCTGCTGGCCGCCGCGCCCGAGGCGCTGCAGGGCGAGTGGCTGCCGCGCATCGCCGACGGCTCGGCACTGGTGGTGCTGGCGCAGCAGGAGCGCGCCGCACGCTGGCGGCTGGAGCGGCCGGCGACCCGCGCCGAACGCCGCGGCGACGGCTGGGTGCTGAGCGGCAGCAAGATCGTCGTGCCGGCCGGCGACGAGGCCGACGCCTTCGTCGTGCCGGCGCGCATCGCGGGCAGCGACGGCGACCGAACCGGCATCGGCCTGTTCGTCGTCGAAGCGGGCGCGGCCACGATCACGCCCTACCCGACGCAGGACGGCGCGCGTGCTGCCGACTTGCGCTTCGACGCCGCACCGGCCGCGCTGATCGCCGAAGACGGCCTCGAGCGCCTGGAACACGCGGTCGACATCGGGCTCGCCGGCGTCGCCGCCGAAGGTGTCGGCCTGATGGACCGGCTGCTGGCGATGACCGTCGAGTACCTGAACACGCGCCGCCAGTTCGGCGTGCCGATCGCCAGCTTCCAGGCACTGCGCCACCGCGTCGCCGACGCCAAGATGCAGCTCGAACTCGCACGTTCGATGAGCTATTACGCGACGCTCAAGCTCTGCGCGCCGGCCGCCGAACGCCGCCGCGCCGTCGCCCAGGCGCGTGTGCAGCTCGGCCAGGCGATGCGTTTCGTCGGCCAGCAGTGCATCCAGATGCACGGCGGCATCGGCGTCACCGACGAGTACGCCGGCAGCCACTACTTCAAGCGCCTGACGGTGCTGGAGCTGGCCTTCGGCGACACGCTGCACCACCTCGGCGAAGTCTCCGCACGCATGGAAGACAGCGCCGGCGTCTTCGTCTGACGCAGCGCGGCGAAGGCGGGCCCGCCGCTACAGTCGCGGCATGCCTGCCCCCCACGCCACGCTCGACGCCCTGACCGACGTCGCCGGCCTCGCCGTCGGCCACCACACGCTGGCCGACGGCCTGAGCGGCTGCAGCGTCGTGCTCTGCCCCGAAGGCTCGGTGGCCGGCGCCGACGTGCGCGGCGCCGCGCCGGGCACACGCGAGACCGATCTGCTGCGCCCGGAGAACACCGTCGAGGCCGTGCACGCGCTGCTGCTGGCCGGCGGCAGCGCCTACGGGCTGGACGCCGCCGGCGGCGTGATGCGCTGGCTGGAAGAACGCGGCCGCGGCGTCGCCGTCGGCCCGGCCATCGTGCCCATCGTGCCGGCGGCGGTGCTGTTCGACCTCTGGCTGCGCCCGGCCGCGCGCCCCGACGCCGCGGCGGGTTACGCCGCCTGCGAGGCGGCGCTGGCCGGCGCCTTCGAGCGTGGCAGCGTCGGCGCCGGAGCCGGCGCCAGCGTCGGCAAGCTCTTCGGGCCGCAGCACGCGATGAAGGGCGGCATCGGCACGGCCTCGCGCCGCGCCGGCGGCGTGACGGTGGCGGCGCTGGTGGCGGTCAACGCCGTCGGTGACGTCGTCGACCCGGCCAGCGGCCGCCTCGTCGCCGGCGCACGCAGCGCCGACGGCCGCAGCCTGCGCGACACCGTCGCCTGCTACCTGGCCGGCGAACACGCCGCCGCGCCGCTGGCCGGGGCGACGACGATCGGCGTCGTCGCCACCGACGCGCCGCTGACCAAGGCCCAGGCGCAGCGCCTGGCCACCGCCGGCCACGACGGCCTGGCGCGCACGATCCGCCCGGTGCACACCGCCAGCGACGGCGACACCTTGTTCGGCCTGTCCACCGGCCGCGGCCCGGCGGCGCCGGCCACGCTGCTGCACGTGCTGGCCGCCGAAGCGGTGGCCGCCGCGGTGCTCGACGCGCTGCGTTCGGCCACCGGCCTGCCCGGCCTGCCGTCGGCGCGAGAATTCGCCCCCTGATGAAACTCGAACAAATCCTCTTCACCCAGGGCTTCGGCACACGCCGCGTCTGCGCCGGGCTGGTCGACTGCGGCGCGGTGCGTGTCGGCGGCCAGGTCGTCGACGATCCGTCGGCCGACTTCGACACCGCCGGCCTCGTCTTCGAGGTCGACGGCCGCGAGTGGCCCTTCCGCCAGCCGGCGCTGGTGATGCTGCACAAGCCCGCCGGCTACGAGTGCTCGCAGAAACCCCGCCACCACCCCAGCGTGATGAGCCTGCTGCCGCCGCCGCTGCGCACGCGCGGCGTGCAGCCGGTGGGCCGGCTCGACGAAGACACGACCGGGCTGCTGCTGTTCACCGACGACGGCAAGCTGATCCACCGCCTCACCAGCCCCAAGCACCACGTGCCCAAGGTCTACGAGGCGACGACCAAGCACCCCGTCGACGAGGCCACCGTGCAGCGCCTGCTGGCCGGCGTCGTGCTCGACGACGACCCGCAGCCGGTGCGCGCGCTGCAGGCCGGATGCACCGGCCCGAACGCGCTGCGCCTGGTGCTCGCCGAAGGCAAGTACCACCAGGTCAAGCGCATGGTCGCCGCCGCCGGCAACCGCGTCGAGGCCCTGCACCGCAGCGCCTTCGGTGCGCTGACGCTGCCGGCCGACCTGGCGCCGGGGCGCTGGTGCTGGGTCGAGCCCGAGGCGATCTTCGCCGGCGCTTGAACGAGAATCCGCGGCCATGCGCGTTTTCAGAGGATTCGACCACCCCGGCCTGCGCGAGGCCGGCTGCGCGCTGACGATCGGCAACTTCGACGGCGTGCACCGCGGCCACCAGGCGATGCTGGCGATGCTCGTCAACGAAGCCCGCCATCGCGGCCTGGCCTCGTGCGTGATGACCTTCGAGCCGCACCCGCGCGACTTCTTCGCGCGCCGCGCCGGCGACCCGGCACGTGCGCCGGCGCGCATCGCGACGCTGCGCGACAAGCTGGCCGAACTGGAGCGCTGCGGCGTCGACCACGTCGTCGTCGCGCGTTTCGACGAGCGCCTGGCGTCGCAGTCGCCCGAGGCCTTCGTCGAGCAGGTGCTGCTGCGCGGGCTGAACGCGCGCTACGTGCTCGTCGGCGACGACTTCCGCTTCGGCGCACGCCGCGAAGGCACGTACGCGATGCTCGACGATGCCGGCACCCGGCTGGGTTTCGACGTCGCGCGCATGCTGAGCTACGAGGTGCACGGGCTGCGTGTGTCGAGCTCGGCGGTGCGCGAGGCGCTGGCGCGCGGCGACATGAAGCGCGCCGCGGTGCTGCTGGGCCGGCCGTATTCGATCAGCGGCCACGCGATCCACGGCCGCAAGCTCGGCCGCGAACTGGGTTTCCGCACGCTGAACCTGCGTTTCCCGCACCCGCGGCCGGCGGCCGCCGGCATCTTCGTCGTGCGCGTCTACGGCCTGGCCGAACGCGCGCTGCCCGGCGTCGCCAGCCTGGGCACGCGGCCGACGGTCGAGAACGCCGGGCGCGTGCTGCTGGAGACCCACTGCCTCGAGTGGCCGCTGGGCCCCGAGGCCGGCTACGGCCGCGTGCTGCGGGTCGAGCTGCTGCACAAGCTGCACGACGAGCGCCGCTACCCGTCGCTGGACGCGCTGCGCGAGGGCATCGCCCAGGACGAGGCCGACGCGCGCGCCTGGTTCGACGCGCAGCCGCGCTGACTCAGAAGCGCCGCCCGAGGCCGAATCCCAGGCTCCAGCCGGTCTTGTCGGTGACCGAAGGCCCGTCGGCCGCCGGCCCGAGCAGGCGCCGCAGCGACACACCGGCCAGCGCCACCCAGTCCTCCGACAGCTGGTGGCGCAGCCCGAGCACCGTCTGCAGGTCGCGCAGCCCGGCGCCGGGCGTGTAGACGGGGTAGCCGGTGGCGGCGGCCTGCCCGGCGTCGATGCCGTAGTAGCTCTGCATGTAGCGGCGGTCGGCGGCCGTCAGCCGCAGCGACGCGTTCCAGCGTGTGCGCGGTGCCAGCGGGCGCTCGCGCGACAGGCCCAGGTCGACGAAGGAGCCGCCGCCGCGGCCCAGCAGGTCGGGGCTCCAGCCGCCGGACAGGCGCCAGCCTTCGTCGAGCCGCCAGCTCGCGCCCAGCCGCGCACGCACGGTCGCCCGCACGTCGCCCAGGCCTTCGAGCGCCGGCTCGTCGTCGTCGCGGCCGCGGTCGTAGCGCAGCGAGAGATTGGTGCGCAGCCGGCTGCCGCTGCTCAGGTCCAGCCCCAGGCCGCGCGTCACGTCGTCGGCACGGCGGATCGCGAAGGCGCTGGCGTTGCTGGCGGTGAGCCGCCCCCAGCGCAGGTAGAAGCCGGGTTCGAGCGTGGTGTCGGGGCCGCCGCGGCCGTGGTGTGAACTGCCCCAGGAGGCGAGCAGGCCGATGGCGCCTTCGAAACGCCGCGGCGGGGCGTCGTCGTCGTCCGGTTCCTCCGCCGCCGCATCGGGTGCGACCGGGGGCGGCGCCTCCTCGCCCCATGCCGCGGCCGCGACGAGCAGCGTCAGGGCCAGCGCCGGCGGACGGGAGCGGAGCTTCAAAGCAGCGCCTCGGTAGAATCGGCTGATGCGATTGTCCATCGTTCGGCTCGACCCGTCGTGGCGGAACACCTCCACGCGGCGGCAGACGACGCGCGACCGAATTACGCGCACACGGCGCCTTCGCGCCTGACCGCCCCGCCGTCCCGCGCCGTGCCCGCACGCGCGCCCCGACGAACGCTTATGCACCGCCCCCGCACCGCCCGGTGCCGACCGACATGACCGACTCCACGAAAGCCGCCGCGCCCGACTACCGCGCGACGCTGAACCTGCCCGACACCCCGTTCCCGATGCGCGGCGACCTCGCCAAGCGCGAGCCGGCGTGGATCAAGAGCTGGCAGGACGAAGGCCTCTACAAGCGCCTGCGCGACGCACGCTGCGGCAAGCCGCTGTTCGTGCTGCACGACGGCCCGCCGTACGCCAACGGCGCCATCCACATGGGCCACGCGGTCAACAAGGTCCTGAAGGACATGATCGTCAAGGCGCGCCAGCTCAAGGGCTTCGACGCCCAGTACGTGCCCGGCTGGGACTGCCACGGCCTGCCGATCGAGAACGCGATCGAGAAGAAACACGGCCGCCACCTGAGCCGCGACGACATGCAGGCCAAAAGCCGCGCCTACGCCACCGAGCAGATCGCGCAGCAGATGGCCGACTTCAAGCGCCTGGGCGTGCTCGGCGACTGGGAGCACCGCTACGCGACGATGGACCCGGCCAACGAGGCCGGCGAGATCCGCGCCTTCAAGCGGGTCATCGAACGCGGCTTCGTCTACCGCGGCCTGAAGCCCGTCTACTGGTGCTTCGACTGCGGCAGCTCGCTGGCCGAGTTCGAGATCGAGTACGCCGACAAGAAGAGCCAGACGCTGGACGTCGCCTTCCCGGCGGCCGAACCCGACAAGCTGGCCGCCGCGTTCGGCCTGCCGTCGCTCGCCAAGCCGGCCTTCATCGTCATCTGGACGACGACCGCCTGGACCATCCCGGCCAACCAGGCGCTGAACCTGAACCCGGCGCTGGACTACGCACTCGTCGACACCGAACGCGGCCTGCTGGTGCTGGCCGAGTCGCTGGTCGAGAAGTGCCTGGCGCGCTACGGCCTGCAAGGCACGGTGCTGGCGACGACGAAGGGCGAGAAGCTCGGCGGCCTGAACTTCCGCCACCCGCTGGCCGACACCGACCCGGGCTACGAGCGCCTGAGCCCGGTGTATCTCGCCGACTACGCCACCGCCGACGACGGCACCGGCATCGTGCACAGCGCGCCGGCCTACGGCCTGGACGACTTCAACTCCTGCGTCTCGCACGGGATGAAGACCGACGAGATCCTGAACCCGGTGCAGGGCAACGGCTGCTACGCCGCCGACTTCCCGCTCTTCGGCGGCCAGAACATCTGGAAGGCGGTGCCGGTCATCCTCGACACGCTCAAGGCCGCCGGCCGGCTGCTCGCCACCGAGACCATCACCCACAGCTACCCGCACTGCTGGCGCCACAAGAGCCCGGTGATCTACCGCGCCGCGGCGCAGTGGTTCATCCGCATGGACGAAGGCGAGGGCGTCTTCACGAAGGACAAGGCGCCGCAGTCGCTGCGCCGCATGGCGCTGGACGCGATCGAGGCGACGAGCTTCTACCCCGAGAACGGCCAGGCGCGGCTGCGCGACATGATCGCCAACCGCCCCGACTGGTGCATCAGCCGCCAGCGCAGCTGGGGCGTGCCGCTGCCTTTCTTCCTGCACAAGGAAACCGGCGACCTGCACCCGCGCACGATGGAGATCCTCGACCAGGCCGCCGACATCGTCGAAGCCGGCGGCATCGAGGCCTGGAGCCGCACGACGGCCGAGCAGATCCTGGGCGCCGAAGACGCCGCGCTCTACACCAAGAGCAGCGACATCCTGGAGGTCTGGTTCGATTCCGGCTCGACCTTCTGGCACGTGCTGCGCGGCCAGCACCCCGAGGGTTATCACAAGGAAGGCCCGGAGGCCGACCTCTACCTCGAAGGCCACGACCAGCACCGCGGCTGGTTCCACAGCTCGCTGCTGCTGGCCAACGCGCTGTACGGCCGCGCGCCGTATCGCGGCCTGCTGACGCACGGTTTCACCGTCGACAGCCAGGGCCGCAAGATGAGCAAGAGCCTGGGCAACGGCATCGAGCCGCAGAAGGTCTCGTCGACCCTGGGCGCCGAAATCATCCGCCTGTGGGTCGCCGCCAGCGACTACTCGGGCGACATCGCCGGCGACGACAAGATCCTGGCGCGTGTCGTCGACGCCTACCGCCGCATCCGCAACACGCTGCGTTTCCTGCTCGCCAACACCTCGGACTTCGACGCCAGGACCGACGCGATCGCGCCCGAGGAACTGCTCGAGATCGACCGCTGGGCGCTGGCGCGCACCGCCGAGCTGCAGGCGGAGATCCTCGCGCACTACGAGGTCTACGAGTTCCACCCGGTGGTCGCCAAGCTGCAGGTCTTCTGCAGCGAGGACCTGGGCGCCTTCTACCTCGACGCGCTGAAGGACCGGCTGTACACGACGGCGCCCAAGTCGCTGGCCCGCCGCAGCGCCCAGACCGCGCTGGCGACCATCACCCAGGCGATGCTGCGCTGGATGGCGCCGTTCCTCAGCTTCACCGCCGAGGAGGCCTGGAAGCTGGTCGGCACGACGCCGTCGATCTTCACCGAGACCTACCTCGATTTCCCCACGCCCGACGCCGAGTTGCTGGCGAAGTGGGCGCGCATCCGCGCCGTGCGCGAACGCGTCAACAAGGAGATCGAGGCCGTGCGCACGACCGGCGCGGTGGGTTCCTCGCTGCAGGCCAACGTGACGATCGCCGCGCCCGCCGACCAGCTGGAATTGCTGAAATCGCTAGGCGACGACCTACGCTTCGTGCTGATCACCTCCAAGGCCGTGCTGGCCGCCGCCGACGAGCTGCAGGTGACGGTGACACCGTCGTCCGATACCAAGTGCGAACGCTGCTGGCACTGGCGCGACGACGTCGGCCACGACCCGGCGCACCCGGGACTGTGCCGCCGCTGCACGAGCAATCTGTACGGCGAAGGCGAGACCCGGACCGTCGCCTGAACCCTCGTCCCCGGGGCGCCCTGCCCCGGGGGCTCCCGTGCCGGTTCGCCGGCCATGTGCTAGAAATGCATCGCCGCTCGATGCCGCTGGGCAAAGGGGGGGCGGCGACGCATGGCCGTGAGCACCAACAGCCGGAGCACCGGCGCCTTGCAGCACCCGGGACGGTTCGTGATCGGCTGGCCGTTCGCGCTGATTGCCGTCGTGCTGGCACTGCTGACGGCCGCCGTCACGGTGCGCGAGTTCGACCGCGAGCGCCGCAACGCCGCCGCCGAGTTGCGTGCCGTGGCCGGCTTGCGGGCGACCCAGGTGGAGGACTGGCTGCGCGAGCGCCGCGGCCTCGCGCGTTTCCTGGCCTCCAGCCCGATGCTGGCCGAACTGCACGCCAGCGCCGTCGATGCCGGCGGCCAGGCGGCGCGGGACATGCTGCGCCGCCGCCTGGACCAGCTGCGCGAGGTCGCCAACGCCGAGGACGCGCTGCTGCTGTCGGCCTCCGGCGAGCTGATCGCCCGCGCCGACGACACGCCGATGGCCGGCGGCGTCGGGCCCGAAACGGGCGATGCGATCGGGCGAGCGCTGGCCAGCGGCCAGCCGCAGCCGACGACTTTCTACCGGGCCGAGGAGGAGAGCCAGGCCATCGCGCTGGACATCGTGCTGCCGCTGACGGCCACCGGCATCCCGGCCCGTGCACTCGTGGTGCTGCGGCTGGACCCCCGCCAGGATCTGTTCCCGCTGCTGCACGAGTGGCCGACGCCGCGCTCGGGTGCACGATCCTCGCTGTGGCGCCGCGACGCAGACCGCCTGGTGGCGATGAGCGACCTGACGCGGGAGCACGATGCCGCGCTGCGGGTGACGCGCACGCTCGGCCAGGGCGACTTCGTGCTTGCCCGCGTGGTCGGCGGCGCGGCCCGCGATGGGGAGCCGCTGCGTGGCCTGGACGAACTGGGCGTGCCGGTCACCGCGCTGGCGAGCCCGTTGTCGGTGCCGGACTGGTGGCTGCTGCTCGAACTGGACCAGCGCGAGGTCGATGCCGCAGCCTGGCGCAGCGCGGGCGGCTCGGTGGTGCTGCTGGCCCTGGCGCTGCTGGCGCTCTACGCCACCACGCGCAGCCTGTCCAACCGCGACGCGCTGGCGCGCGCCGAACGCGAGCGCGCCGAGGAACGCGAGCGCTTGCGCGCGCTGCAGATGCTCGACGCGGTGGCCGACAACGCCGGCGAGACGATCTTCGCGAAGGATCTCGAGGGCCGCTATCTCTTCGCCAACCGCGTGGCCTGCGAGCGCACCGGCCTGTCGCGCGACGCGTTGGTCGGCCGGTTCGACGCGGAGATCTTTCCGCCCGCCGTGGCCGAGGCCTTGGTCGCCAACGACCGCCGAACGATCGAACGAGGCCTGCCGACCAACTTCGAACAGACCCTGCCGACGCCGGCCGGCACGCGCCACCTCGCGGTGACGAAGGCGCCGCTGCGTGACGGCGACGGACGCATCGTCGGCCTGGTCGGCGTGGCCAGCGACATCACCGAGGCGCGCCAGGGCGAACAGGCCCTGCGCGAGAGCGAAGCCCGCTTCCGTTCGGTGTTCGAGGTGCTCAACGAGGGCATCATCGTGCGCACCCCCGACGGCACCATCGTCGACGCCAACCCGGCCGCCGAACGGCTGCTGCAGCGCCCCGTCGACTGGCTGCGCGGCCGTCGGCTGCTGGACACCGGCTGGATGCCGGTCGACGAGAACGGCGAGGACTCGCCCGAGATCCTGGAGCAGCTCACCGACGTGGTGATGGCGCGCAGCGAAAGCCGCGACGCCGAAGTCCACCTGCGCAGCCACGAGGGACGCTTGCGCTGGTTCCGCGTCAACGCCGAGCCGGTGCGCGACCCGCACGACGGCCGGCTGCTGGCCATCGTCGCGTCCTGGGACGACGTCACGGAGCGGCGCGAGACGACCGAGGAACTGAGGCGCCACCGCCTGCACCTGCAGCAACTGGTCGAGGAGCGCACCCGGGAGCTCAAGCACGCGATTGCCGGGCTGGCCGAGGCCGAACGTTCGGCGCGCATGATCGCCGACAGCCTGCCGGGCCTGGTCGCCTACTGGGACCGCGACATGTGCTGTCAGTTCGCCAACCGCGGTTACTGCGAATGGTTCGGGCTGACGCAGGAACAGATCCTGGGCAGGCCGATGGCCGAGCTGCTCGGGCCTGAGTTCGTGCGCGAGCAGTCGGCGCTCATCGCCGCCGCGCTCGAAGGCGAGATGCAGCGTTACGAACGCAGCATGTCGCGCCGCGGCGACCCGAAGGACCTGCTGGTGCACTACGTTCCTGACCGGCGCGGCGACGTGGTCAACGGCTTCTACGTGATGGCCATCGACATCTCGGCCCAAAAGCGCGCCGAGGCGGCACTGCAGCAGCTCAACGAGGAACTCGTCTTGTCGCGCGACCGCGCCGAGGCGGCGAGCCGCTCCAAGAGCGCCTTCCTGGCCAACATCAGCCACGAGATCCGCACGCCGATGAACGCGATCATCGGCCTGGCGCACCTGATGCTGCGCGACGCGCACGAGGACACCGCGCGCGAGCGCCTGGGGAAGATCCGCAGCCAGGCCCAGCACCTGCTGCAGATCCTCAACGACGTGCTGGACCTGTCGAAGATCGAGGCCGGGCGGCTGGAGCTCGAGGCGATCCCCTTTTCGCTGGACGCATTGCTGGCGCGGGCCTTCCAGACCGTCGCCACCGACGCGCAGCGCAAGGGGCTGGAGCTGGTGCTGGACACCGACGACGTGCCCGACCGCCTCGTCGGCGACCCGACGCGGCTGCTGCAGTCGCTGCTGAACCTGCTGTCCAACGCGGTGAAGTTCACCGAACACGGCTGGGTGCGGCTGCAGGCCCGGCGTACCGAACGCAGCGACGGCCGCGTGCTGGTGCGCTTCACGGTCGCCGACACCGGCATCGGCATCGCGCCGGAGCGCCTGGGGGCGCTGTTCCAGGCGTTCGAGCAGGTCGACAGCTCCACCAGCCGGCGCCACGGCGGCACCGGCCTGGGCCTCGCCCTGACGCGGCACATGGCGTCGATGATGGGCGGCGAGGTGGGAGCCGACAGCACCCCCGGCGTCGGCAGCCGCTTCTGGTTCAGCGCCTGGCTGGCGCTGGACGGCGGGCTGCAGGCGCAGCCCGCACCGCGCCTGGCCGGCATGCGGGCGCTGCTGGCCGACGATCTGCCCGAAGCGCGCGAGGCGCTCGCCGACCGCCTGCGGCAGCTGGGCATGGCCGTGGACCTGGCCGACTCGGGAGAGTCGGCGCTCGAACTGGCGCGCGCCGCCGGCGAGGACGACCGGCGCTACGACCTGCTGCTGCTGGACTGGCGCATGGGTGAACTGGACGGCATACGCACGCTGCAGCAGCTGCGCGGGTGCCCCGCCGCCGCGCAAGCCCCCGCCGTGCTGGTGACGGCCTTCGACGACGAGACGATGCGCCGCGAAGCCCAGGCCGCGAGCTTCTCGGCCGTGCTGCTCAAGCCGATCGCGGCGTCGACGCTGCACGACACCCTTCAGCACGTGCTGCGCTCGGCCGGCGTCGAACCCGCCGCCCTGCCGCATGCCGCAGGGCAGGCCGAGAGCCAGCTGCGCGCCCGCGGCAGCGCGCGCCCGCTGCTGCTGGCCGAGGACAACCCGATCAACCAGGAGGTGGCGCTGGAGCTGCTGCGCACCGTCGGGCTGGAGGTCGACCTCGCCGCCAACGGCCGCGAAGCGGTGCGCCTGGGCCTGGCCCGCGACTACGCCGCGGTGCTGATGGACATGCAAATGCCGGAGATGGATGGTCTCGAAGCCACGCGCGAACTGCGCCGTGCCGGCTTCTCGGCACCGATCCTGGCGATGACCGCCAACGCCTTCGGCGAAGACCGCGCCGCCTGCCTGGCCGCGGGCATGAACGACCACGTCGCCAAGCCGGTCGACCCGGAGACGCTGTACACGGCGCTGCTGCGGTGGCTGCCAGCCGCAGGCGCCGCAGCCCGCGCTGCAGCCACGGCCTCGGCCGCCCCGGCCGGGGGGTTCGTCGAACGCCTGGCGGCGCTGGGCGAGATCGACATCGACGCCGCGATGCGGCTGGTCAGCGGGCGGCCCGGGGTGCTGCAGCGCCTGACGCGGCGCTTCGCCGAGGTCTACGCCGCGGGCATGCCCGCGCTGGTGGCCCCCGGGGGCGACGAACGGCTTGCCGCCTGGAGCAGTGCCGCGCATTCGCTGCAAGGGGCCTGCGGGGCGATCGGCGCGCATGCGCTGCAGCGCCAGGCACGCGAGCTCGAGCATGCCGCCCGCGACGCCGAGGACGCTCCCCGGCTGGCCGAGCAGGCACGCGCACTGCACGAGCGCGTCGTCGCGCTGTCGGCACGCCTCAACGAGCTGCTCGACGCCTGAAGCGTCCGGCACGCGGGCCGCGTGCGGCCCGCGATACAGTAGCGGCCCGCCCGCCGGCCCCGGCGGTGGTCCCACGCCTCACGACTCCATGGCCACGTCTTCGCGCTCGTCCAACCGCCTGCCGTTCTGGCTCGGCATCGCCTTCATCGTCGTCGTCCTGGACCAGTTCACGAAGACGCTGATCCTCGGGTACTTCCAGGACGGCGAATCCCGCGTCGTCACCGGCTTCTTCAACATCGTGCGCGTGCACAACAGCGGCGCGGCCTTCTCCTTCCTGGCCGATGCGGCCGGCTGGCAGCGCTGGTTCTTCGTCGGCGTCGGCGTCGTCGCCTCGGCGGTCATCGTCTGGATGCTGGCGAACCACTCGGCGCAGCGGCTGTTCAGCTTCGCGGTGACGATGATCCTCGGCGGCGCGGTCGGCAACGTCATCGACCGGCTGCTGCACGGTCACGTCATCGACTTCCTGCAGTTCCGCTTCGGCGTTCTGGAGCCGATGTTCCGCGGCGGCTACTTCCCGAGTTTCAACGTCGCCGATGCGGCGATCACGCTGGGCGCGCTCTGCCTCGTGCTCGACGAGATCCTGCGCGTGCGCCGCGGGGGCAAGTGACGGGCCTGCGCAGGCCCGAGCTTGTCCCGTAGCCGCGCCGGAAACACCCGCCTAGGCTGGTCGGGTGGACCCGGCCAAGCTTCCCGACGCAACGGCGGAGCCGGGGATGCCCGCGCTGCGCCGGCTGAGCGCGAACGCGCCGCTGCGCTGGCTGGCCGCCGGCGGGCGCGACTTCCGCCGCGCTCCGTTGATCGGGCTCTTCTTCGGCGCCTGCTTCGTCGCGATGGGCTGGCTGCTGCTGGCGGTCTTCGAACACGCACCCGCCTACACGCTGGCGCTGTCGGCCGGCTTCCTGCTGACCGGCCCCTTCCTGTGCCTGGGGCTGTACCGCGTCAGCCAGCGGCTCGAGCGCGGCGAACGCCCGACACTGGCCGACGCGGTGCTCGCCTGGCGCGAACGCGGCGGCGCGATGGCGATCTTCGGCCTCGTGCTGCTGGTGCTGGAACTCGTCTGGGGGCGCGCCGCGCTGGTCGTCTTCGCCGTGTCCTTCGACGGCATGCCGGACTTCCGCGGTTCGCTGCTGGCGCTGCTGGACCCGGCCAACCTCGGCTTCATCGTCGCCTGGACGGCCGTCGGCGGCGTCTTCGCGACGCTGATCTACGCGATCTCGGTGGTCTCGATCCCGATGATCCTGCACCGCCGCTGCGACGCGGTGACCGCCGGCCTGACGAGCCTGCGCCTGGTGAGCAGCCAGCCGGGCGTGATGGCGCTGTGGGCGGTGGCGATCGTGTTGCTGGTCGGGCTGGCGCTGCTGCCCGGTTTTGCCGGGCTGCTGCTGGCCGGGCCGGTGGTCGGCCACGCCTCGTGGCATGCGTACCGCGAGGCGGTGGCCGATTGAAGCCTCAGGGCAGCAGCACCGTCGAGCCGGTCGTGCGCCGGGCCTCCAGCGCACGATGCGCCTGGGCCACGTCCTGCAGTGGCCAGTGCTGGCCGATGAAGATCTTGACCTCGCCGCTGGCGACGACGTCGAAGAGTTCGTCGGCCATCTCCTGCGTGCGCTCGCGCGTCGCGATGTGGGTGAAGAGCGTCGCGCGCGTGACGTACAGCGAGCCCTTGGGACCGAGCGAGCCGATGGCGAACGGCGGCACCGGGCCGGAGGAGTTGCCGAAGCTCGCCAGCAGCCCGAACGGACGCAGGCAGGCCAGGCTGCCTTCGAAGGTGTCGCGGCCGACCGAGTCGTAGACCACCTTGACACCGCGGCCGCCGGTGATGTCCCTGACACGGGCGACGAAGTCCTCGCGCGTGTAGTCGATCATCGCCGCCGCACCGTGCTCCAGCGCGAGCCTGCATTTGGCCTCGCCTCCGGCGGTGCCGATCAGGCGCAGGCCGAGCGCACGCGCCCACTGGCAGGCGATCAGGCCGACGCCGCCGGCCGCGGCGTGCCACAGCACCCAGTCGCCGGGCTGCAGGCCCTCGACGGGCAGCGTTCGCTTGAGCAGGTACTGCGCCGTCAGGCCCTTGAGCATCATCGCCGCGCCGGTCTCGAAGTCGATGCCGTCGGGCAGCTGCACGACCTGGGCGGCCGGCATCACGCGCGCCTCGCTGTAGGCGCCCGGCGTGGCCGCAGCGTAGGCCGCGCGGTCACCCGGCTGCAGATGCGCCACGCCTTCGCCGACGGCCTCCACGATACCGGCGCCCTCCATGCCCAGCACGAGTGGCAGCGGGTTCTGGTACAGACCCGTGCGCTGGTAGACGTCGATGTAGTTCAGTCCGCAGGCGTGGTGACGGATGCGCACCTGGCCGGGGCCGGGTTCGCCGACCGGCAGGTCGACGCCCTGCAGCACCTCGGGGCCGCCGAAGGCCGAGATCTGGATCGCGCGCGCCATGGTGTTCTCCTCGTGGACGACGAGCGCAGGTTACGCGATGCCGAACCGCCACACCGACGGTGGCATGATCCGCCGCCCGATGAAGAGACTGATCCAAGCACCCAACCTCGTCCTGGCCACCCTCTGGGCCGACCAGCTCGGCGCCGCCGGCATCACCAGCAGCGTGCAGCGCGCCTACGCCAGCGGCATCGCCGGCGAGATCCCGCCCGACCAGAGCCTGCCCGAGGTCTGGGTCGACGACGACGACCACGCGCGTGCCCAGGCGCTGCTTGCCGAGTGGCGCCACCCACCCGAGCACACCTGGGCCTGCCCGCGCTGCCACGAGATCGTCGAAGGGCCGTTCGAACAGTGCTGGAGCTGTGGCGCCGAGAGGCCCGCGGCATGACGCTCACACCCCGGATCGCGGCACTGATGACGGTGCCGCCCATGCTGTGGGCGGGCAACGCGATGCTCGGCCGCCTGCTGGCGCCGGCGATGCCGCCGCTGCTCCTGAACTGCCTGCGCTGGTGGCTGGCGCTGGCCATCCTGCTGCCGCTGGGCTGGCGCGCCATCGGCACCCCCGAGCGCCGCGCCGAGATCCGCGCCCGCTGGCGGCCGCTGGCCGGCCTGGGGCTGCTGGGCGTGGGCGCCTACAACGCGCTGCAGTACCTGGCGCTGCACACCTCGACACCGATCAACGTGACGCTGATCGCCTCCAGCATCCCGCTGTGGATGATGCTGGTCGGCGCCCTCTTCTACCGCGAGCGCCCGCGGGCGGGCCAGCTCGCCGGTGCAGCGCTGTCGCTGGCCGGCGTGATGGTCGTGCTGCTGCGCGGCGACCTGTCCAGCCTGGGCGCGATCCGCCTCGTCGCCGGCGACCTGTGGATCCTGGTCGCGGCGCTGGCCTGGGCCGGCTACAGCTGGCAGCTGGCGCGGCCCGCGGCGTCGATGCGAGGCGAGCAGCGGCCCGACTGGAACTGGGCCGAGTTCCTGCTGGTGCAGGTGATCTTCGGCGTCGGCTGGGCGACGCTGTCGGCCGTCGGCGAGGCGATCTGGATGCCGCAGCCGGTGCTGTGGTCACCGACGGTCCTGGTGGCGCTGGTCTTCATCGCCGTCGGGCCATCGGTGCTGGCCTTCCGGCTCTGGGGCCGCGGCGTCGCCGCGGTCGGCCCGGCGATCGCGGGCTTCTTTGCCAACCTGACGCCGCTGTTCACTGCACTGCTGTCGGCGGCGCTGCTGGGCGAGCCTCCGCACCTGTACCACGCGCTGGCCTTCGCGCTGATCGTCGGCGGCATCGTCGCGTCGAACCGGCGCTGAAGGCGCGGCAAGGCAAAGAAAAGGCCCCGGTCGCTCGCGCGGCCGGGGCCTTCGGTTTGGATGGTGGAACCGGGGGGAATCGAACCCCCGTCCGCAAGCCATCGCCGGACGGTTCTACATGCGTAGCTGGCTGATTTGAGTTTGAGGGCCCGGATCGCGCAGCAGCACGCTATCCGTTCCCCGAGTCACTTGGTTTTAGGCCCGCACCGAGTGACCCGGCGCGGGACGAGCCAATGTGAATGACCTCGCAGTCTTCGGCGTTGCCGCCTCAGACCCAGCCCATCGGCCAACTGTTGCGAGGCTCACCGGTGTTAAGCGGCGAGGGCGAAACGTTCGTCGTTCGCAGTTACTTTGTTTCCAGTGGATTTACGAGCGAACTGGTGCTCGGCATGCCCCGCGCCGACTCCGCACCCACGTCGAAGCCAGGTCGGTCCCTGAGTTGCCTAGTTTAGGCCAGATCCAGCCAGTTCAAGAGCGCAAAGGGCTCTTCGAGTACCGCGTCGGCGCCCCAGGCGTGAATCGGCTCGCCACAGCCCAGGTAACCCCAGCCGGCGGCCAGCGTTCGCATGCCCGCGGCGCGCCCGGCGACGATGTCGCGGTGGTCGTCGCCGACGTAGACGCAGCCCGCCGGCGCGACACCCAGGCGGCGCGCGGCCTCGAACAGCGGCTCCGGGTGCGGCTTGGAAAATGGCGTCGTATCGCCGGCGATCAATGCCGCCGCGCGAGCGTCCAGCGCCAGACCGCGCACCACCGGCTCGGCATAGCGCATCGCCTTGTTCGTCACGATGCCCCAACGCAGGCCGGCGGCTTCCAGCGCGGCGAGCATCGGCTCGACGGTGTCGAAGACGCGCGTGGCCTGCAGCAGACGCTCGGCATAACGCGCGAGAAAGGCGTCGCGCAGCGGCTCGAAGCCGTCGTCGCCGGGCGCCAGGCCGAAGGCCGCGCCGACCATGCCGCGCGCGCCGGTGCCGACCATCGGCCGCAGCTGCTCGTAGGGCAGCGGGGCCAGCCCGTGCACCCCACGCAGGTCGTTGGCCGCCCCGGCCAGATCGGGCGCACTGTCGACCAGGGTGCCGTCCAGGTCGAACAGCACCGCCTCGGCGCGCGCCATCAGCCGGGCTTTCGCGTCGCGACGAGGTAGTTGACGCTGGTGTCGGCGGACAGCCAGTAGCGCCTGGTCAGCGGGTTGTACTGCAGGCCGCGGCTGCCGGCCGGCGACAGGCCGGCGTCGCGGCACCAGCGCGCGAGCTCGCTCGGGCGGATGAAACGTTCGTACTCGTGCGTGCCGCGCGGCAGCATCTTCAGCACGTACTCGGCGCCGACGATCGCGAACAGGAAGGCCTTGGGGTTGCGGTTGAGCGTCGAGAAGAACACCCAGCCGCCAGGCTTGGCGAGCCGGGAACAGGCCTCGATGACCGACGCCGGATCGGGAACGTGCTCGAGCATCTCCATGCAGGTGACGACGTCGAAGCTCCCCGGGCACTCGGCGGCCAGCGCCTCGGTCGCGATCTCACGGTACTCGAGATTCATCACCTCGGACTCGAGCGCATGCAGGCGTGCGACACCGAGCGCCTTGGTCGACAGGTCGATGCCGGTGACGTGCGCGGCACGGCGCGCCATCGACTCCGACAGCACCCCGCCACCGCAACCGACGTCGAGCACGGTCTTGCCGCGCAGGCCCGCCAGGCTGTCGATCCAGTCAAGGCGCAGGGGGTTGATCTCGTGCAGCGGACGGAACTCGCTCTCCGGATCCCACCAGCGGTGGGCCAGATCGCTGAACTTGGCCAGTTCCTGGGCGTCGGCGTTGACGGTCATGGTCGAATCCTAAGCGCGACAAACGAGAAACCCCGCCGAAGCGGGGTTTCGTTCTGGGAACCCGTGGGTTCCAGGCGATTACTTCTTGGTACGCGTACCGACCACTTCGATTTCCACGCGACGGTTCTTCGCGCGGCCTTCGCGGGTCTTGTTGTCGGCGACCGGCTGCTTCTCGCCCTTGCCTTCGGTGTAGACGCGGTTCTTTTCGATGCCCTTGTCGACCAGGTAGGCCTTCACGGCATCGGCGCGCTTGACCGACAGCTTCTGGTTGTAGCCATCCGGACCCGTGGCGTCGGTGTGACCCACGGCGATGACGACTTCCAGGTTGACGGCCTTGGCCTTGGAGGCCAGGTCGTCGAGCTTCGCCTTCGCTTCCGGCTTCAGGACAGCCTTGTCGAAGTCGAAGAACGCGTCAGCGGCGAAGGTGACCTTCTCGCTGACCGGAGCCGGCGGCGGCGGCGGGGGCGGCGGCGGGGGCGGCGGGGCGACCTTCGGAGCCGGAGCCGGCGGCGGCGGCGGCTTGATCGCGCCATCGCATTCCGCGGCAGCGGTTGCCGGCGTCCAGTTGGCATCACGCCAGCACAGTTCGTTCGTGCCGTTCTTCCAGACGGTGCCGTCCGTGGCACGCCAGTTGTCGATCGTCTGGCCCTGTGCCAGAACCGCGATCGGGGCGGCGAGCGCAGCGGATGCGAAGAGCACCGCCACCCTGTTCAGTTTCTTCATGTTTCTCCTCTCGAGGAAAGCCGCAGCAGTACTGCGAAACGTCCAAACCGAAAGCCTGAACTCCGGGCAAATCCCGACATGGCGGGTACTTACCACCTGCGAAGGATTGTGCCATAGGGCATCGGTACGCCTGCATTCTGACCCCTGAGCCTCGGCGTGCTCGACTGCGTGTTGCTCCGCCACGACAGGCTGCGCACCGTAGAATTCCACGTCCGATGCCAGGCCGCTCCGGCCGGGCCGCTCCTGCTCGCGCGCCACGCGATCCCGCATGTCCCAGTTCGCCAAGGAAACCCTGCCGATCAGCCTCGAAGAGGAGATGCGGCGTTCGTACCTCGACTACGCGATGAGCGTGATCGTCGGACGCGCCCTCCCCGACGCCCGAGACGGCCTCAAGCCCGTGCACCGCCGTGTCCTGTACGCGATGCACGAGCTGTCCAACCACTGGAATCGCCCGTACAAGAAGAGCGCCCGCATCGTCGGCGACGTGATCGGTAAGTACCACCCGCACGGCGACACGGCGGTCTACGACACGATCGTGCGCATGGCGCAGGACTTCAGCCTGCGCCACATGCTCGTCGACGGCCAGGGCAACTTCGGCTCGGTCGACGGCGACAGCGCCGCGGCGATGCGCTACACCGAGATCCGTCTGGCGAAGATCGCCCACGAGATGCTCGAGGACATCGACAAGGAAACGGTCGATTTCGCCCCGAACTACGACGGCTCCGAGAAGGAGCCGACGGTGCTGCCGGCGCGGCTGCCGAACCTGCTGGTCAACGGCTCGGCCGGCATCGCGGTCGGCATGGCGACGAACATCCCGCCGCACAACCTCAACGAGATCGTCGACGCCTGCCTGCATCTTTTGAAGGTGCCCGAGGCGACGATCGAGGAGCTGATGGAGATCGTGCCGGCGCCGGACTTCCCGACCGCCGGGATCATCTACGGCCTCGAAGGCGTGCGCGAGGGCTACCGCACCGGGCGCGGCCGCGTCGTGATGCGCGCCAAGTGCCACTTCGAGGACATCGACCGCGGGCAGCGCCAGTCGATCATCGTCGACGAGATCCCCTACCAGGTGAACAAGAAGACGCTGCTCGAGCGCATCGCCGAGCTCGTCAACGAGAAGAAGATCGACGGCATCAGCCACATCCAGGACGAGAGCGACAAGTCCGGGATGCGCGTGGTCATCGAGTTGAAGCGCGGCGAAGTGCCCGAGGTCGTGCTCAACAACCTCTACAAGCAGACCCAGCTGCAGGACAGCTTCGGCATCAACATGGTGGCGCTGATCGACGGTCAGCCTCGTCTGTGCAACCTGAAGCAGCTGCTCGACATCTTCCTCGAGCACCGCCGCGAGGTCGTCACCCGCCGCACGGTCTACGAGCTGAAGAAGGCGCGCGAACGCGGCCACGTGCTCGAGGGCCTGGCGGTGGCGCTGGCCAACATCGACGAGTTCATCGAGACCATCAAGACCAGCCCGACGCCGCCGATGGCCAAGGCGGCGCTGATGTCCAAGGCCTGGGACAGCTCGATGGTGCGCGAGATGCTCGCGCGCGCCGAGGAGTCGACGGCCGGCGGACGCGCCGCCTACCGCCCCGAGGGCCTGCCCGCGGGCTACGGCCTGCAGGCCGACGGCCTGTACCGCCTGTCCGAGGACCAGGCGCAGGAAATCCTGCAGATGCGCCTGCAGCGCCTGACCGGCCTGGAGCAGGACAAGATCATCGGCGAGTACCGCGAGGTCATGTCGCAGATCGCCGACCTGCTGGACATCCTTTCGCGCCCCGAGCGCGTCACCGCGATCCTCGTCGAGGAACTGAACGCGCTGCGCCAGGAGTTCGGCCAGGCCAAGGTCGGCGCGCGCCGCAGCGTCATCGAACGCAACGCGCTCGAGCTCGGCACCGAGGACCTGATCACGCCGACCGACATGGTCGTCACGCTCAGCCACACCGGTTACATCAAGAGCCAGCCGCTGACCGAGTACAGCGCCCAGCGCCGCGGCGGCCGCGGCAAGCAGGCGACGCAGACCAAGGAAGACGACTGGATCGACCAGCTCTTCATCGCCAACACGCACGACTGGATCCTGTGCTTCTCCGACCGCGGCCGCGTCTACTGGCTCAAGGTCTGGGAGGTGCCGCAGGGCTCGCGCAACTCGCGCGGCAAGCCGATCGTCAACATGTTCCCGCTGCAGCCCGACGAGAAGATCACCGTCGTGCTGCCGCTGACCGGCGAGTTCCGCAGCTTCCCGGCGGACCACTACGTCTTCATGGCGACGGCCTTCGGCACCGTCAAGAAGACGCCGCTGGAAGACTTCAGCAACCCGCGCAAGGCCGGGATCATCGCCGTCGGCCTGGACGATGGCGACTACCTGATCGGCGCGGCGCTGACCGACGGGCGCCACGACGTGATGCTGTTCTCCGACGGCGGCAAGGCCGTGCGCTTCAACGAAGACCCGGAAGAAGGCGGCGTACGCCCGATGGGCCGCCAGGCCGGCGGCGTCAAGGGCATGGAGCTCGAACCGGGCCAGAGCGTCATCGCGCTGCTGGTCGCCGAGGACGAGACCCAGAGCGTGCTCACCGCCACCGAGAACGGCTACGGCAAGCGCACGCCGATCACCGAATACACGCGCCACCGCCGCGGCGGCAAGGGCATGATCTCGATGCTCCAGAGCGAGCGCAACGGCAAGGTCGTGGCCGCCACGCTGGCGCGCGACACCGACGAGATCATGCTGATCACCGACCGCGGCGTGCTGGTGCGCACGCGCGTCGCCGAGATCCGCGAGATGGGCCGCGCGACGCAGGGCGTCACGCTGATCTCGCTGGACGACGGCACCCGGCTCTCGGGTCTGCAGCGCATCGTCGAGAACGACGCGCAGACCGACGGCAGTGCCGGCGAAGAGCCCGCCAACGACAGCGCCGGCGACGCCGGCACGGAGAACGCTTGATGACCCAACGATTCGTGCTGGCCCTGGCTCTCGCCGCGGCCGTCCCCGCCATGGCCCAGAAAGCCTCGGCACCCGCTGCTGCGCCGGCCGCGTCGGCCGCCGCCTCCGCCGCGCCGTCGAGCCCGGCGAAGAAGGCACTGGTTGCCAAGATCCTGCAGATCCAGCAGCCGGCCGTCGAGAACATGGCGCGCCAGCTTGCCGAGCAGCCCGCCGTCATGCTGATGCAGCAGGGCGCGATGGCGGTCCAGCGCCTGCCCGCCGACAAGCGCGAAGCCGTCGTCAAGGGCATGCAGGCCGACGCCAAGAAGTACGCCGACGAGGCCACGCCGATCGTGCGCGACCGCGCCGTCAAGCTCGCGCCGAGCACCATCGGGGTGCTGCTGGAGCAGCGCTTCACCGAAGCCGAACTCAAGCAGCTCGTCGGCATCCTCGAGTCGCCGGTCAACCGCAAGTTCCAGTCGCTGAACGGCGACATGCAGCGCGCCATCGGCGAGAAGCTCGTCGCGGAGACCAAGCCGCTGGTCGCGCCCAAGGTGCAGGCGATGGAACAGTCGGTGCGCAAGCGCTTCGAGGCTGCGGCGCCGGCCGCCGCGGCGAGCGCGCCCAAGCAGTGAAGACTCCCCAGGTCGAGTCCTCGGACGCCCTCGTCGGCCTGCGCCAGCAGATCGACGCGGTCGACCGCGAACTGCTCGAACTGCTCAACCGCCGCGCCGGCCTGGCGCTGGCGGTGGGCGAGCTGAAGAAGCGCGAGGGCTCGGTCGTCTTCCGCCCCGAACGCGAGGCCCAGGTCATCGACGGCATGAAGGCCGTGAACCCGGGGCCGCTGCAGACCGCGAGCATCGCGCCGATCTGGCGCGAGATCATGTCGGCCTGCCGCGCGCTGGAGACGCCGACGCGAGTGGCCTACCTGGGCCCGGCCGGCACCTTCAGCGAGGAAGCGGCGATCGGCTACTTCGGCAGCTCGCTGCTGCGTGTGCAGTGCGCGAGCATCGACGAGGTCTTCCACGCCGTGGCCTCGGGCGCGGCCGACTTCGGCGTCGTGCCGGTCGAGAACTCGACCGAAGGCGTCGTCGCGCGTTCGCTGGACCTGTTCCTGCACACGCCGCTGTTCATCATCGGCGAGACCAGCCTGTTCATCCGCCAGAACCTGCTGCGGCGCGAGAACTCGCTGGAAGGCATCCGCGCCGTCTGCGCCCACCCGCAGGCGCTGGCGCAGTGCCACGGCTGGCTCAGCCACCACCTGCCCGACGCCGAGCGCCGCCCGGCCTCGAGCAACGCCGAAGGCGCGCGCCTGGCCTCGCTGGACAGCGGCGTCGCGGCGATCGCCAGCGTGCGCGCGGCCAGCGAGTTCGGCCTGCACGTGCTGGCGCCTGCGATCCAGGACGACGCCCACAACCGCACGCGCTTCGCGATCGTCACCCACCCCGACCGCCACCCGGTGCCCAAACCCTCGGGCCACGACTGCACGAGCCTCGTGCTGTCGGTGAAGAACCGGCCGGGCGCGGTGCACGACATGCTGGTGCCGCTCAAGCGCCACGACGTCTCGATGTCGCGCTTCGAGTCGCGCCCGGCGCGTTCGGGCCAGTGGGAGTACTACTTCTACATCGACGTCCAGGGCCATCCCGACGAGCCCAAGGTCGGTGCCGCACTGCGTGAGCTGCACGACGCCTGCGCCTTCTTCAAGATCCTCGGGGCCTACCCGGTGGACGTGCACTGATGTTCCAGCAACTCGGCGTCATCGGCTGCGGCCTGATGGGCGGCTCCTTCGCGCTGGCGCTCAAGCGCGCGGGCCTGGTCAAGCGCGTCATCGGCTACAGCAAGAGCCCGTCGACGACCGAACGCGCGAAGAAGCTCGGCGTCATCGACGTCGTGGCGGAGTCGGCGTTGCTGGCCGTCGCCGGTTCGGACGTCGTGCTGCTGTCGGTGCCGGTGGCGGCCACCGAATCGACCTTCAAGGCCATCCGCCATCTCGTCGAGCCGGGCGTGCTGTTCATGGACGTCGGCAGCACCAAACGCGACGTCGTCGACGCCGCGCGCCGCGTGCTGCGCGAACGCCTGGGCTCGTTCGTGCCGGCGCACCCGATCGCCGGCAAGGAACTGGCCGGCATCGGCCACGCCGACGCGGCGCTCTACGCCGGCCGCCAGGTCATCCTGACGCCGCTGCCGCAGACCTCGCCCGAGCTGGTGCAGAAGGCCACCGACGTCTGGTCGGCGATCGGCGCGCAGGTGCTGAAGATGACGCCGGAGAACCACGACGCCGCCTTCGCCGCCGTCAGCCACCTGCCGCACCTGCTGGCCTTCGCCTACTTCTCGGCGGTGGTCGGCCAGCCCGCCGGGCGCGACTTCCTGTCGCTGGCCGGCCCGGGCTTTCGCGACTTCACGCGCATCGCCGCCAGCAACCCCGAGATGTGGCGCGACGTGCTGAGCGCCAACCGCGAAGAGATCCTCAAGCAGTCGCAGCGCTTCCGCCAGTCGCTCGACGCCTTCGAACAGCTGATGCTGAGCGGCAACACCGACGCGCTGGAAGCAATGATCCGCGCCGCCGCCGAAGGCCGTGCCGGCTGGCAGATGGGCGCGCCGCGATCGGCCCAGCGCTGACGCCTTCTCCAACCCGATGTTCCGCACTCCCTTCCTCGACCTGCCGCCGATGGCAGGCGCGGCCGGCACCGTCCGGCTGCCCGGCTCCAAGAGCATCTCCAACCGCGTGCTGCTGCTCGCCGGCCTGGCCGACGGCACGACGCGCGTGCACGACCTGCTGGCCAGCGACGACACGCGCGTCATGCTCGACGCCCTGCGCGCGCTGGGCTGCGGCATCGCCCACGACGCCGACGGCACACTGGCCGTCACCGGCCTGGGCGGCCGGCTGTCGGTGCACGAGACCAGGCTGTTCCTCGGCAACGCCGGCACCGCGATGCGGCCGCTGGCCGCCGCGCTGGCGGTGCTGGCGACGCTGCAGGGCGGCGACTTCGAGCTCTGCGGCGTGCCGCGCATGCACGAGCGCCCGATCGGCGACCTCGTCGACGCGCTGCGCCCGCTGGGCTGCACGATCGAGGACCTGGGCACGCCGGGCTACCCGCCGCTGCGCCTGCGCGGCTGCGCCGGCGGCCGCCTGGCGCTGGAGCGGCCGATCCGCGTGCGCGGCGACGTCTCCAGCCAGTTCCTGACGGCGCTGCTGCTGGCGCTGCCGCTGGCCGCCGACGCCCACGACCTCGTCGTCGAGGTCGACGGCGAGCTGATCTCCAAGCCCTACGTCGAGATCACCGTCAACCTGCTGGCGCGTTTCGGCATCGCCGTGCAGCGCGAGGGCTGGCAGCGTTTCACGATCCCGCAGGGCAGCCACTACCGCTCGCCGGGCGACATCCACGTCGAAGGCGACGCCTCGTCGGCCTCGTACTTCGTCGCGCTCGGGGCGATCGCCGCGACCGGCGGCGACGCGGTGCGCATCGAAGGTGTCGGCAGCGACTCGATCCAGGGCGACATCCGCTTCGTCGAAGCGGCCCAGGCGATGGGCGCCGACGTGCGCACCGGCCCCGGCTGGCTGGAGGTGCGCCGCGGGCGCTGGCCGCTGGCCGGCATCACGCTGGACGCCAAGCACATCCCCGACGCCGCGATGACGCTGGCGGCGATGGCGCTGTACGCCGAAGGCCCGACACGCATCGAGGGCATCGCCAGCTGGCGCGTCAAGGAGACCGACCGCATCGCCGCGATGGCCGCCGAACTGCGCCGCGTCGGCGCGACGGTCGTCGAGGGGGCCGACTTCATCGAGGTGCGCGCGCCGCAGGCCTGGCTGCCGGCGGAGATCCGGACCTACGACGACCACCGCATGGCGATGTGCCTGTCGCTGGCGGCGTTCAACCCGACAGTCGGCGCACGGGTGCCCGTTCGCATCCTCGAGCCGCACTGCGTCGCCAAGACCTTCCCCGACTACTTCGAGGCCTTGTTCGGCCTGGCGCGCGCCGAGCCGGCCGAGGTGCCGGTGATCACGATCGACGGCCCGACCGCGTCGGGCAAGGGCACGCTGGCGGCCGAGGTCGCCGCAGCGCTGGGCTACGCGCTGCTGGATTCGGGTGCGCTGTACCGCGCCACCGGCATTGCGGCGCTCTGGGACGGCGTCTCGCCCGACGACGAGGCCGCGCTGGCGACGCTGGCCGCGGGCCTGGACCTGCGTTTCGGCGACGGCGCCGACGCCGGCCGCACCTGGCTGCGCGGACGCGACATCACCGACGAGCTGCGCCTGGAGACCAGCGGGCTGATGGCCTCGCAGGTCTCGGTCTGGCCCGAGGTGCGCGCCGCGCTGCACGAGCTGCAGCTGTCCTTCCGCCGCGCGCCGGGGCTGGTGGCCGACGGCCGCGACATGGGCACCGTGATCTTCCCCGACGCGCCGCTCAAGGTCTTCCTCACGGCGAGCGCCGCCCAGCGTGCCGAGCGGCGCTATAAGCAACTGATTTCCAAGGGAATTTCTGCTAATATCTCCGACCTTCGCGCGGACCTCGAGGCGCGGGACTTGCGTGACCGATCACGCAGCGTCTCGCCGTTGAAGCCGGCCGAAGACGCGCTGGAACTCGACAACTCGGCACTTTCCATCGAGGACTCGGTGGCCCAGGTGCTGGCTTGGTGGCAACAGCGCCGCCCGTTCGGCCGCACGGCCTGACGCGCGTTTTCCAGGTTCCGCCGCGCTCCCCTTCCGGCCGTCAGGCCATCGGGCGCGGCGGGTGTGTCCAACGAACCCTGCAGCCCCCGCTGCAAGCACCGCCCGGCTCTGCCTTCAACTCCTCCGGGCACAGGAACCACATGTCCGTTTCCACTACCGTCATCGCCAAGAGCGGCGCTGATGCTTTCGCCGCGCTGTTCGAAGAGTCGCTGAAGAGCAACGACATGCGCGTCGGCGAAGTGATCTCCGCCGAGGTCGTTCGCATCGAGTTCAACCACGTCGTCGTCAACGCCGGGCTCAAGAGCGAGTCCTACGTGCCCATCGACGAGTTCAAGAACGACCAGGGCGAACTCGAAGTCCAGGTCGGCGACTTCGTCGCGGTGGCGATCGACGCCGTCGAGAACGGCTACGGCGACACCATCCTCAGCCGCGACAAGGCCAAGCGCCTGGCGTCGTGGATGGCGCTGGAGAACGCGCTGGAGTCGGGCGACTTCGTCACCGGCACGGTCAGCGGCAAGGTCAAGGGCGGCCTGACGGTGCTGGTCAACGGCATCCGCGCCTTCCTGCCGGGTTCGCTGCTCGACACGCGTCCGGTCAAGGACATGAGCCCGTTCGAGGGCAAGACCATGGAGTTCAAGGTCATCAAGCTCGACCGCAAGCGCAACAACGTCGTGTTGTCGCGCCGCGCCGTCGTCGAGGCTTCGATGGGCGAAGAACGCGCCAAGCTGCTCGAGACGCTGACCGAAGGCGCCATCGTGCACGGCGTGGTCAAGAACATCACCGAATACGGTGCGTTCGTCGACCTCGGCGGCATCGACGGCCTGCTGCACATCACCGACATGGCCTGGCGCCGTGTCCGCCACCCGAGCGAAGTCGTTCAGGTCGGTCAGGAACTGTCGGCCAAGGTCCTCAAGTTCGACGCCGAGAAGAACCGCGTCAGCCTGGGCATCAAGCAGCTGGGCGACGACCCGTGGCTGGGCGTCTCGCGCCGCTACCCGAACGGCACGCGCCTGTTCGGCAAGATCACCAACATCGCCGACTACGGCGCGTTCGTCGAGATCGAGCCGGGCATCGAAGGCCTGGTGCACGTCTCCGAAATGGACTGGACGAACAAGAACGTCGCCCCGTCCAAGGTGGTCTCGCTGGGCGAGGAAGTCGAAGTCATGGTCCTCGAGATCGACGAAGACAAGCGTCGCATCTCGCTGGGCATGAAGCAGTGCAAGCCGAACCCGTGGGAAGAGTTCGCGGCCAACGTCAAGCGTGGTGACAAGGTCAAGGGCCCGGTCAAGTCGATCACCGACTTCGGCGTCTTCGTCGGCCTGTCCGCGGGCATCGACGGCCTGGTGCACCTGTCCGACCTGTCGTGGAACGAGCCGGGCGAAAGCGCGGTGCGCAACTACAAGAAGGGCCAGGAAGTCGAGGCCATCGTGCTGGCGATCGACGTCGAGCGCGAGCGCATCAGCCTGGGCATCAAGCAGCTGGACGTGGACCCGTTCACCGGCTTCACGACGCTCAACGACCGCGGCGCCATCGTCACCGGCAAGGTGAAGACGGTCGACCCGCGCGGCGCGGAGATCCAGCTCAACGACGACGTCACCGGCTACCTGCGTGCGTCCGAGATCAGCCGCGACCGCGTCGAAGACGCGCGCAACGTGCTGAAGGAAGGCGAAGACGTCTCGGTCATGATCATCAACGTCGACCGCAAGCTGCGTTCGATCCAGCTGTCGATCAAGGCCAAGGACAACGCCGAGGATCAGCAGTCGATGCAGGCCCTGCGCCAGACCAACGAGCGCGAGAACGCCGGCACGACCAGCCTGGGCGCCCTGCTGCGCGCCAAGCTCGACAACCGCGAGTAAACCGCTGTTGCACGGCCCGCGCGACCGTTCCAGGCGCGCGGGCCTTTTCGTGTTTCTAGCCGCTTGCGACCCGTCCCTGCCATGACCCGATCCGACCTCGTCGCCCGTCTTGCCGAGCGCTTCTCGCAGCTGACGCAACGCGACACCGAGTTCGCCGTCAAGACCATCCTCGACGCGATGACCGACGCGCTGGCCCGTGGCCACCGCATCGAGATCCGCGGGTTCGGCAGCTTCTCGATCAACCGTCGCCCCCCGCGCATGGGCCGCAACCCGCGCAGCGGCGAACAGGTCGTGATCCCGGAGAAGCTGGTCCCCCATTTCAAGCCCGGCAAGGCCCTGCGCGAAGCGGTCGACGCGCGCCAGCCCGCCGCGCAAGATTCCGACGCCGCCTGAAGGCGCGCCGGATCCTAGAATCGGCGCCGTGCGCCTTCTCGTCTGGCTCTTCCGGGCCTTCGTCTTCTTCACGCTGTTCGCGTTCGCGCTGAACAACCAGCAGAACGCCACCGTGCGCTGGTTCTTCGGCGCCGAGTGGCAGGCACCGATGGTGATCGTCGTGCTGGCCGCTTTCGCCGGCGGTGCGGCCGTCGGCGTGCTGGCGATGCTGCCGAGCTGGTGGCGCGAACGCCGCAAGTCGCGGCTGCAGGCGCCGCCGCCCGCCGTCCCCGCCCCGGGGCCCGCGCCGGCCCCGGTATCCGAGCTGCCGCTGGAGCACCCGCCGCGCGAAGGCCTCTGACCGGCGCCCCCCGAGCCGGCCCTCTTCCCGACCCAACCGACGCCCGATGGACTTCGACTTCCAGTGGCTGCTGATCGGCCTGCCGGTGGCCTTCGCGCTCGGCTGGCTCGCGTCGCGCTTTGACCTGCGCCAGCTGCGCCGCGACAACCGCGACGCGCCGCGCGCCTACTTCAAGGGCCTGAACCTGCTGCTCAACGAGCAGCAGGACAAGGCCATCGACGCCTTCATCGAGGCCGTCCAGAACGACCCCGACACCACCGAGCTGCACTTCGCGCTCGGCAACCTGTTCCGCCGCCGCGGCGAGTTCGAGCGCGCGGTGCGCGTGCACGAACACCTGCTCTCGCGCGCCGACCTGAAGGCCGGTGAGCGCGACCGCGCCCAGCACGAGCTGGCCCAGGACTACATGCGCGCCGGTCTCTTCGACCGCGCCGAGGACGCCTATCGCGCGCTCGAGGGCACGGCCTTCGAGACCGAAGCCTGGCTGGCGCTGCTGGCGCTGCAGGAGCGCTCGCGCAGCTGGCGCGCCGCGATCGACATCGCGACGCGCCTGGACAAGAGCGGCACCGGCTCGTACGCGCCGCGCATCGCGCACTACTGGTGCGAGCTGGCCGAGGAGGCCGACGCCGCGGGCCAGGCGGCCGACGCCGACACCGCGCTGCGGCGCGCGCTCGAGGCCGCGCCGCATGGCGCCCGGCCGCGTGTCATCGCCGGCCGGCGCGCACGCGCCGGCGGCCGCCACGAGGAAGCGGTCGAACTCTGGGATGAACTGGCCACGATGCAGCCCGGCGCCTTCGCGCTCGTGGCCGCCGACTACGCCGCCAGCGGCGAGGCCTGCGGCCGGCACGAGCACGTGCGCACGCAGCTGCAGCGCTCGCTCGAACGCAGCCCCAGCCTGGACGTCCTGCAGGCCCTGGGCCGGCTCGACCCGGCGGGCCAGCCGCAGCGCCTAGCCGACAACCTGCGCCAGCAGCCCAGCCTGACCGCCGCGCACGCCCTGCTGGCCACGCCGCCCAGGCCGGCGGCCGGCGACCCGGCGGCGCTGGACCTCGTCGAGCAGGCGCTGGCACGCGCCGCACGCCCGCTGCACCGCTACCGCTGCGCGGCCTGCGGCTTCGAGGCGCACCAGTACTTCTGGCAATGCCCGGGCTGCCTCAGCTGGGACAGCTACCCGCCGCGGCGCGTCGACGAAAGCTGAGAGATGACCCGCAACGACTCCTTCGCGCTGTACCGGCGACTGCTCGGCTACGTGCGCCCGTACTCCAAGGTGTTCGCGCTCGGGGTCCTGGCGATGATCATCAACGCCGCCGCCGAAGCCTCGGTGCCGGCGCTGCTGCAGCAGCTGATCGACGGCAGCTTCGTCAAGAAGGACCCCGAGTTCGCGCACCTGATGCCGCTGGCGCTGATCGTGCTGTTCATCGTGCGCGGGTTGTCGGACTACGTGCACTCGGTGGCGCTGGCCAGCGTCGCGACCCACGTCGTGCTGGACCTGCGCACCACGATGTTCCAGCGCATCCTGACGCTGCCGCTGGCCTACTTCGACCGCCAGCCCAGCGCCGCGCTGATGTCCAAGCTGACCTACAACGCGCAGCAGATCAGCCCGATCATCACCTCGTCGCTGATCACGATCGTCAAGGACTCGCTGACCGTCGTCGGCCTGCTCGGCTACATGCTGTGGCTGAACTGGAAGCTCTCGCTGCTGTTCTTCACCGTGCTGCCGGTCATCGCCTGGGTGATCCGTTCGGTGAGCCGCCGGCTGCGCCAGTTCAGCCGCGCTCAGCAGAACTCGATGGGCTCGCTGACCCACGTCGCGCACGAGGTGCTGGGCGCGCCGCGCGAGATCCGCATCTTCGGCGGCGCCGCCTACGAGGCCAAGCGCTTCCACGACGTCGCCGCGTCGGTGCGCCGCTACATGATGAAGACGACGCGCACCTCGACGGCCAACGGCCCGATCGTGCAGTTCATCGCCGTGCTCGCGCTGGCGGCGATCATCTACTACGCGACGCTGGCCACGCGCTCGGACCAGCTCACCGTCGGCGGCTTCGTCTCGTTCTTCGGCGCGATGGCGCTGCTGCTGGCGCCGCTCAAGCGCCTGTCCAACGTCAACGAGGCGCTGCAGCGCGGCCTGGCCGCGGCGGCTTCGGTGTTCGAGCTGATCGACGCCGAACCCGAGCGCGACACCGGAACCCGCGAGCTGTCGCGCTCCAGCGGCCACCTGCGCTTCGAGGACGTGGGCTTTCGCTACCCGGGCGCCGAGAGCGACGCACTGGACGGCGTCACGCTGGACATCCGCCCGGGTGAGTCGGTCGCGCTCGTCGGCGCCTCGGGCAGCGGCAAGTCCACGCTGATGTCGCTGATCCCGCGCTTCTACTCGCCCGACCGCGGCCGCATCCTGCTCGACGAGCTCGACACGCACGAGCTGCGCCTGGCCGACCTGCGCGCCAACATCGCGCTCGTCACCCAGCACGTCGTGCTGTTCAACGACACCGTGGCCGCCAACATCGCCTACGGCGCGCCGGGCGAGGTCAGCCGCGAGCAGATCGAACGCGCCGCCGAGGCCGCCCACGCGATGGAGTTCATCCGCGAGCTGCCGCAGGGCCTGGACACGCCGATCGGCGAGAACGGCGCGCGCCTGTCCGGCGGCCAGCGCCAGCGCCTGTCGATCGCGCGCGCGCTGCTCAAGGACGCGCCGATCCTGCTGCTCGACGAAGCGACCTCGGCGCTGGACACCGAGAGCGAGCGCATCGTCCAGCAGGCGATCGACAACCTGAAGCGCGGCCGCACCACGGTGACGATCGCCCACCGGCTGTCGACGATCGCCAACGCCGACCGCGTCGTCGTGATGGACCAGGGCCGCGTGGCCGAGGTCGGCACGCACGAGGAGCTGCTGGCGCGCGCCGGGCTGTACCACAAGCTGCACCAGCTCCAGTTCCGCGACGGCAGCGCGCCGGGCGCGACCGCCGCGCCATGAACACCGCCGCCGTGCTGCCGCTGGAGCTGCCGGCGGGCCGCCCGCCGCGCATCCTGATCGTGCGCCTGAGCGCGATCGGCGACGTCGTCATGGCCTCGGGCCTGATCCGCTCGCTGCGCGCGCGCTGGCCCGACGCGACGATCCACTGGCTGGTCGAGCCGGTGGCCGCGCCGCTGCTGGCGCACAACCCGCGCCTGGACGGCGTCAAGCCGATGCCGCGTGCGGCCTGGCAGAAGCTGTGGCGCGAACGCCGCCTGGGCGCGCTGGCCGCCGAGGTGCTGGCCTTTCGCCGCAGCCTGCGCGCCGAGCGCTACGACCTCGTGCTCGACGCGCAAGGCCTGCTCAAGAGCGGGCTGTGCGCCTGGATGACCGGCGCGCCCCAGCGCGTAGGCCTGCGCTCGCACGAAGGCAGCCAGTTCCTGGTGCACCACCGCGTGATGCCGCCGCGCGGCGCCGACCGCCGCATCGGCAGCGAGTACCGCGCGCTGGGCATCGCGCTGGGCGCCGCCGACGCCGACTTCAAGCTCGACCTGGCCGTCGGTGCGGCGCAGCGCGAACGAGCACGCGCCGTGCTCGCCGAGGCCGGAGTCGCCGGACGCTGGGTCGCGCTGTGCCCGTTCACGACGCGGCCGCAGAAGCACTGGTTCGAGGACCGCTGGGCCGAGCTGGCGGGCGCCTTCGCCGCCCAGGGGCTGCAGCCGGTCATCGTCGGCGGGCCCGGCGACGTCGAGGCCGCCCGGCGCATCGCCGCGCTGGCGCCGGCGGCCGTCGACCTGGCCGGCCGGCTCCGCCTCGACGAGACCGTCGCCGCGCTGGCCGAGGCCGCGCTGCTGGTCGGCGTCGACACCGGCCTGACCCACATGGGCACCGCGCTGGACGTGCCGACGGTGGCGCTGTTCGGCTCGACGCGACCCTACCTGGACACCGCCACGCCGCGCAGCGTCGTGCTCTACGACGCCCTGCCCTGCTCGCCCTGCCGCCGCCGCCCGAGCTGCGCCGGCCGCTTCGACTGCATGCGTTCGCTGCAGGTCCAGCGTGTGTTCGACACCGCCGTCGGCCTGCTCGGCGGCCGCCCCATGATCCCTCTCGTCCCCGCGCCATGAAAGTCCTGCACGTCGAGGCCGGCATGCACCTGTACGGCGGTGCGCTGCAGGTCGTGTTCCTGATGCGCGGGCTGGCTGCCGAGGGCGTCGACAACGTGCTCGCCGCGCCGACCGGCAGCGCCATCGCCGAGGCCGGGGCGGCGCACGCGCGCGTCGCCGCGATGGCCATGGGCGGCGACGCCGACCTGGGCATGGTCGGCCGGCTGCGCCGCCTGATCCGCGCCGAGCGCCCCGACGTCGTGCACCTGCACAGCCGCCGCGGCAGCGACCTCTGGGGCGCGCTGGCCGCGCGGCTCGAAGGCGTGCCGGTGGTGCTGAGCCGGCGCGTCGACAACCCCGAACCGCGCGCCTGGGTGGCGCTGAAGTACCGGCTGCACGAGCGCATCGTCACGATCTCCGAGGGCATCTTCCGCGTGCTCGAGGCCGAAGGCGTGCCGCGCGCCAAGCTGCGCTGCGTGCCCAGCTCGGTCGACGTCGCGCAGTACCGCCCGGGCCGCGAGGACCGCGCCTGGCTGGACGCCGAGTTCGGCCTCGCGCCCGACGAGCTGGCGGTGGGCATGGCGGCGCAATTCATCGCGCGCAAGGGCCACCGCACGCTGCTGGCGGCGCTGCCGGCGGTGCTGGCGGCGCATCCGCGCACGCGTTTCCTGCTCTTCGGCCAGGGGCCGCTGCGCGAGGCGATCGAGAACGAAGCGCGTGCCGCCGGCTTAGTCGACCGGGTGCTGTTCCCGGGCTTTCGCCAGGACCTGCCGCGCGTGCTGCCCAGCCTGGACCTGATGGTCCACCCGGCCGAGATGGAAGGCCTGGGCGTGGCGCTGCTGCAGGCCGCCGCCTGCGGGCTGCCGATCGTCGCCGGCCGCGCCGGCGGCATCCCGGAGATCGTGCTGCCGGGCGTCAACGGCGAGCTGATCGAGCCGGGCGACACGGCGGCGCTGGCGCGCCACCTGAACACGCTGCTGGGCGACGCTGCGCTGCGTACGCGCTACGGCGCCGCCGGCCGCGAGCACGTCGTCGCGCGTTTCTCCGTGGCCGCGATGGTGCGCGGCAACCTCGCCGTCTACCGCGAGCTCGTGCCCAGCAGGTAGTCGGCGACACGCACCGAGGCGTGGCCGTCGGTGCAGCCGATCAGCTCGGCGGTGCAGCGCGCGCGCCCCGCGGCGTGACCCTGCGGGTCCTGCAGCTCGCGGCGCACGACGGCCGGCAGGTCGCGCGCGCGCGCCGCGTGCGCGCCGACGTCGCGAAAGCCGTGGATCGTCTGGTCCATGCGGCGCTCGTGGCGGTAGCGCAGCGGGCCGCGGTAGCTCCAGCGCAGGCGGTAGAAGTCGCACCAGACGACCGGCCGGTCCAGCGCCGCGAACTCGAAGATCGCCGAGGAGGCCTCGCTGACCAGCACGTCGGCGACCGCCATGAAGGGCAGCAGCGAGAACGCCGCCGGCTCGGCGACGTGCACGTTGGGCAGGCGCCGCCAGGCGTCCAGGCGCTGGCGCTGGGCGGCGTACTTCTGGCTCGTCCAGGTCAGCAGATGCGGCTTGACCAGCACGTTGACGTCAGCGAGCTCGGCCGGCCAGTGGCGCGACAGGCACTCGATCGAGCTGGGGTAGAAGGTCGGCGCGTAGAGCACCGTCGGCCGCGCCGGGTCCAGCCCGGCGGCGCGCAGGTCGAAGGCCTCGGCATAGGGCCGGCCGTCGAGCAGCGGGTCCAGTTTGGCGAAGCCGACGTCGACGAAGCGGCCCTCGGGGTACAGGCGCTGCAGCTCGGCGGTGCGGAACGCGCCTTCGCTGAAGCGCACCGTGAAACGCGCCAGCGGCGCGTCGTAGTAGCAGGCCTTCACGCCGATGCCGTGGTACAGCAGCGCGCTGCGCGTGGCCGGCGGCAGGCGGTCGAGATAGCGGCAGTCGTTGCCGAAGACGATCCAGTCGGGCGCCTGCTCGCGGTACCAGGCCAGCGCCGCGTCGCCGTGGCCGACGACCTCGGAGCCGTGGCCGGCGGCGGACAGCTGCGCACGGGCCGCCGGCAGCAGCGGGTCGGCAGCGTCGGCGTGCAGCAGGAAGCGGCTGGCCACGCCGCGCCGGCGCAGCTCCTCGGCCACCGGCAGGTACTGCGGCAGGTAATAGAAGCTGGCGACGTCGAAGACGAGCTTCACCCGGCGGCCTTCTCGAACGGGCCGGGCTGCGGGAAGTAGCGCTGCAGGAATTCGACCATGCGCGCCTTGCCCTCGGGACGCGACTCCAGCGTGTCATTCAGGCAGAACTGCATCGGCCGGCAACGTTCGATGGCCTGCAGCCGGGTCTCGTAGCCCGGGCTGGAGATGCGCACGTAGTCGCCCCGCGGCGTGCCGCGCAGCGCGTGCAGCAGGTCCTTGAAGCGGGGTTTGGCCGACGGCGGCACCAGGTGCTGCACACGCGCCTTGCCGGTGGCCAGCGCGTGGAAGCTGTGCAGATAGGCGGGCAGCACGTCGGTCGGCGCACGGAACGGCGACGGCGCGGTGCGCGCCAGCGCCTCGGCGTAGGTCTCGCGCGTCAGCTCCTCCATGTAGCTGCGGCGCAGCGGGTAGGAGACGTGGCGCAGGTCGTGGTGCACCTCGACGCCGGTGCGGTCACGCACCGCGATGCGGGCGTTGGTCATGCGCACGAAGTGCAGCTCGTCGCGCCCGGCGGGGATGCGCGCCGTGTCGAAGTGCCAGTCGCGCCGGCGCGGCCGCGAGTACTTGGTGAACAGCACCGGCTCGCCGTCGGGGCCGAAGAACTCGCCCGGCTGGACCGGGCGGCCGAGGAACATGTCGTCGTTGAAGAAGACGAAGTGCTCGGCGATGCCCGGCGCGCGGTGCAGCTGCGACTCGATGGCCGCGGCGTTGTAGGTCGGCAGGCAGGCGTCGGGGTCGGGGAAGATCTCGCGGTGGTCGACGACGCGGATCTTCGGGTGCTCGCGGTCCAGCCAGGCCGGCGCCTGGGCGTCGGTGACGATGTAGATCCGGCGCACCCAGGGCGCGAAAGCGGCGACGCTGCGCAGCGAGTACTTCAGCTCGTCGTGGTCGGCAAAACGTACCGAGGCCACGGCCGAGGCCGGCGGCAGGCTGCGGCCGAACTGCGCCATGCGCGCCGCCTTGCGTTCGCGCCAGACGGGGTCGGCGCCGTCGACCCAGGTGTAAAGAAAATCCACCGGGAAATCCCGGGCGAGGGAAGCACGAAAGACCATGTTGTTTTGATTCTTCGCTGACCGCGGGTCAGCCTTTGAAATCCGCGACGATCGTGCCCTCGTCCTTGCCGCAATCCCATTCGCGAACCGGCGTGCGCCATTCGCCGTATTTCGCCGCGAGATAATCCTCGACGCCCAGCGGTATTCTCAGGCGGCGCCCCTGATAGGCCACCGTGTCGAAACCCGCGTAATGCCGTTCGTCGACCGACATGATGCGGTCCTTGGCCACCCAGCTCACGCGCCCGGCGGCGGAGTACTTGGCAAAGATGTCGAGCCGCGGCCAGCCGCGGCCGAACACGAGATGTCGCTTGGCGATCTTCAGGATGCGCGTCTGGCCGGCACGCCAGCCGTGCTCGGGGGCGTCGGCGGCGAAACGGCGGAGGGACAGGCGCCAGAACTTGAGGCGCAGCTCGAGGCGCCGCGCGAAATCCACCCGGGCAATGTCCGAGGCGGGTATCGAGATGTCGAGATCGTGATCCCAGGGGAGCAGATCGCCGTCACGCACCAAACCCAGCAGGGTGCCGCCTTCGAGGTGGTATGGAATATCGTGACGTTCGAGCAGGTCGACGACGTCGAAGAGCAGGCGACGGCCTGCCGCAATATCGAGGGGTGGCTCTTTGGCCATTCGCGCTCCTGCTCCGGGTCGCGCATTATAGAAGCCGGCTAGCAGTCGAAGGTGACGTCGTTGTGACGCCCGAATGCGGTGTGCGGGTGTCACGCAACGGTCTTGTCCCGCCGCGAGCATGCCGCTGCCGCCCCCTTGGGTACGTCGATTGCCCTCGCGAGCCCTTTGGCGCACCCGCGCCGCGCGGGGCTGCCCATGACCACCACCGCCGTCTACTTCGTCGCCTCGCCGCTGCAGCTGCTCGCCGCGCGCCAGATCGCGGCCACGCACGAGCGTGGCGCGCGCCAGGTGCTGGTCTGGTACAAGCGCGGCGTCGGCCCGCTGGTCGAGGCCGACGACTGGGACGGCGCGGCCTACATGCCCTGGCCACGCTGGGAGCCGCTGCCCGGCGCCTTCGGCGCGCACCGCCGGCTGCTGGCCAACCTGGACGCGGTGGCGGCGCTGGTCGGCCGCTGCGACACGCTGCACCTGCACAGCGCGGTCTTCGACACCGAGGCCGTCAACTACTTCCTGCGTGCGCTGCCGGCGCGTTGCGGCGCCAGCACGATGCACGCGCGCATCCTGCCCGACGGCGTCATCAGCATCCGCCGCTACCCGCTGACCGCGGGCAAACGCGCGCTGCAGCAACTGCGTCACCTGCGCCGCCTGGCCGCGCCCGAGCTGCGCTACTGGACCTTCGGCGGCGACCGCATCGGCTCGGACGCGCCGTTCTGCGACCGCGTCTACGTGCTGCCCGGCCTGCCGCACGAGTATCCGGCGCACAAGGTGGTGACGCTGGCGCCGCTGGTCGCGCCGGTGGGCGACGCCGGCTGCGCGGTGCGCCGCGCGCTCGTCGTCGGCCAGCCGCTGCAGGGCGCCGGCCTGGCCGACGCCGGCGAGCGCGACCGCATCGCCGCGGCGATGCAGCACTGGCTGCAGGACGCCGGCATCCACGAGGTCGACTACAAGGGCCACCCCAAGGACCCGGCGCGCGAGCTGCTGCAGCCCGACTGGCACGTGCTCGAGCTCGACCAGCCGCTGGAGACCTACATGCAGCACGAGCCCTACGCCGCCGTGCTCGGCGTGCGCTCGTCGGCGCTGCTGTTCGCGCGCCAGATCTACGGCCCGGCGGTGCCGGTGCTGGCCTTCGGCTGGGAGCGGCTGCGCTTCAAGTCCAGGGGCGAGCGCGAGGACATGTCGCGCGCCTTCGGCGAACTGGGCGTGACGCTGCTGCCGGCATGACGCCTCCGAACGCGCCGCACACCCTCGTCGTCCACCACCGCAGCGGCATCGGCGACCTGGTCTGGCACCTGCCCTACCTGCGCGCCATTGCCGCGACCAGCCGCGACGGCCGCATCGTGCTGATGGCCCGGCCCTCGTCGCGCGCCGCCGACCTGCTGGCCGGCGAGACCTGCATCGCCGAAGTCATCGAATTCGACCACCGGCCGCGCGCTTCGGAGCGCCGCCGCGGCCGCCACGACTCGCTCGCCGCGCAATGGGCGCTGGTCGGCGAACTGCGCCGGCAGCGCTTCGACCGCGTGCTGATCTTCGCCTCGCGCCCGCGCTACGGCGTGCTCGCCTGGCTGGCCGGCATCCCGCGCCGTGCCGGCTTCGGCTTCTCGGCCACCGAGCGGCTGTGGCTGAACGAGCCGCCGTACATCCGGCCGCACAGCGGCGCCGGCAACTGGGTCTACCCGGAAGCGACCGCCTTCGCCGTCGCTCAGGGTTTCGTCGACGGGCCGCGGCTGCCGCGGCTGGCCGTGCGCCCGGACGCGCTGCAAGCGGCTTCGCGCTGGCTGGCCGGGCTGCCGGCGCCGGTGGCGATGTCGATCGGCTCGTCCGAGCCGCGCAAGCACTGGGGCGACGCGCGCTACGCGGCGCTGGCCGCGGCGCTGGCCGCCGACGGCCACGGCGTCGTGCTGGTCGGCGGCCCGGCCGAGGCTGACAGCGGGGCGCGCATCGTCGACGGCGTGCCGGCGGCGCTGCGCGCGCGCGTGCGCGCGCTCACCCAGCCCTCGGTGCAGCTCAGCGCGGCGGTGCTGCGCCAGGCCCGCCTGTGCGTCGGCAACGACACCGGGGTGCTCAACATCGCCGCCGCCGTCGAGACCCCGGCACTCGGGCTGTTCGGCGCCACGCCGCCACTGCGCCACGACCCGCTGCTGCAGGCGCTCGAAGGCCAGGGCATGGAGGCGATCGAGGTCCACGCCGTCACCGCCCGCGTGCGCTCGATGCTCGACACTGCGCAGGCCGCCGCCTCCTGATTCACCACCCGCCCCGCCCGGGGTGCTGCCGATGCCCAACGTCCTCTTCTCGACCACGCGCCAGTGGAACCCCGGCGACGAGTTCATCCTGATGGGTTGCCTGAACGCGCTGCGCGCCGCCGGCCTGGACTTCAACCCCGTCATCTTCAACCGCAACCCGCAGATCCGGCGCGCCAAACGTTTCGACCCGGTGTCGCTGCTGCAGCGCCGCTTCGGCGAAGGCCGGCGCCAGGCCTTCCTCGACAACTCGTTCAAGGACTCGATGTCGCTGGACTGGGTGGACCTCGTCGTCTTCGCCGGCTCGCCCGAGTGGCACGGGCGCCGGCTGGAGCCGCTGTACGAGGCGCTGGCGCGCAGCGGCACGCCGACGGCCTTTCTCGGCCTGGGCACCGTCAAGCCCTTCCGCTTCGACCGCGAGCACTTCAGCGAGGCCGAGACCACGGTGCTGAAGGCCGCGCGCCTGATCGCCTGCCGCGACACGCTCACGACGGCCTCGCTGGCGCCGCTGCCGGTGCGCCAGATGATCTGCCCGGCCCTGCTGGCCGCGCCGCACGAGCGCCGCCGCGACGCCGTGCAGCGCATCGCGCTGATCTACGGCCACCCGCTGGCCGCGCGCCACAACAACGTCGCCGAGGGCACGCACGCCTTTCTCGTCGCGCTGTACCGCGCGCTGATCGAGCGCCTGGGCACGCGCCACGAGTTCGAGTTCGTCGCCCACTACGTCGACGAGCTGCCGCTGTTCGAACGCGACTTCGCCGGCGCGACGATCCGCTACTCCTACGACGCACGCGACTACGTCGAGCTCTACGACCGCTACGACCTCGTCGTCGGCCACCGCGTGCACGGCGTCGGCCTGTCGGCTTCGCTGGGCGTGCCGGGCCTGTGCGTCGGCCACGACCGCCGCGGCGAGACGGCACGCGGCTTCGGCGCCGGGATGATCGAGGTCGGCGAGCCGGTCGACGGCGTCGTCGCGCGCGTCGAGCAGGCGATCGCCGAGGTCGGCGAGCGCAGCGCCGCGCTGCTGGAGCGCAAGGCGCGGCTGCGCGCCGACTACGTCGAGGCGCTGCGCGCCGCGGGGATCGACCGGCTGGGCTGAATCAGGCCGGCAGCCAGCGCCGCGGCCAGCGAGGGCGCGGTCGCGTCAGCCAGCGCGGCGTCGGCCGCGCCATCGGCGACGAGAACGACCCGGCCGACACCGGCCGCGCGTGCGGCCTCGGCGTCGCTGGGTTTGTCGCCGACCAGCACCGAGTCGGCCAGCGACAGCCCGAGCTCCTGCGCGGCGCGCAGGATCAAACCCGGCGCCGGCTTGCGGCAGCCGCAGTCGCGCGTGTAGGCCGCGACCGTGCCCTTGGGATGGTGCGGGCAGTGGTAGACGCCGGCCAGCGGCGCGCCGGCGGCGGCGAGCTCGGCCTTCATGCGCGCCGTCAGCGCCTCGTAGTCGGCCTCGCTGTAGTAGCCACGCGCGATGCCCGACTGGTTGGTGACGACCACCAGCCGCCAGCCGGCTTCGTGCAGGCGGCGCATCGCGTCGACCGCGCCGGGCACGAACTCGAAGTCCTGCCAGCGCCCGACGTAGCCGTGGTCGACGTTGACCACGCCGTCACGGTCGAGGAAGACGGCGCGTGCGCTCACGTTCCGGCGCGGATGCGCTCGACGAGCCGTGTCGTCGAGTAGCCGTCGACGAAAGGCAGCGCCAGCGACCTGCCGCCCCAGCCGCGCACGAGGCGCGTCTCTTCCAGCGTCTCGATGTCGTAGTCGCCGCCCTTGACGTAGACGTCGGGCCGCAGCTCGGCCAGCAGCGCCACCGGCGTGCGTTCGTCGAACCAGGTGACGAGCGACACCGACTCCAGTGCGGCGAGCACCAGCGCGCGGTCTTCCTCGCGGTTCAGCGGCCGGTCGGGACCCTTGCCCAGGCTTCGTGCCGAGACGTCGCTGTTGACCGCGACGATCAGCGAGCCGCCGAGCGCCCGCGCCCGCTCCAGATAGCTGACGTGACCGCGGTGCAGCACGTCGAAGACGCCGTTGGTGAACACCCAGGGCCGCGGCAACGCCGCCAGGCGCGCCGGAGCGTCGGCGCGGGCGCAGAGCTTGTCAATGAAGCTCATGCAAACAGCTCGTCGTAGCCGACGCTCGCGGTGCCGAAGCGGCCGACGACGATGCCGCCGGCGCGGTTGGCCCAGGGCATCGCGTCGCTCGCCGGCAGGCCGGCGGCGATCAGCGCGGCCATCGTCGCGATGACGGTGTCGCCGGCGCCGGTAACGTCGAAGACCTCGCGCGCGTCGGCGTCGACGTGGCGCTCGCCCTGGGCGTCGTACAGCGTCATGCCCTCTTCCGAACGCGTCAGCAGCAGCGCCGCCAGACCCAGGCGCTCGCGCAGCGCGCGGGCGCGTTCGCGCAGCTCGTCCTCGCTGGCCCACTGGCCGACGACCTGCGCCAGCTCGGCGCGGTTGGGCGTGATCAGGTCGGCACCGGCATAACGCGAGAAGTCGCTGCCCTTGGGGTCGACGAGCACCGGCTTGCCGGCCTCGCGCGCCATCGTGATCATGCGACCGACGTGGGCCAGACCGCCCTTGCCGTAGTCGGAGAACAGCACCGCGTCGTGGCCGGGCAGCTCGCGCTCGAAGTCGTCGAGCAGCTGCGCCAGCACCTCGTGCGTCGGCTGGTTCTCGAAGTCGATGCGCACCAGCTGCTGCTGGCGGCCGATGACCCGCAGCTTGACGATGGTGCGCAGCTGGGCGTCGGCGCCGAGCACGGCGCGCACGTCCTGGGCCTCGAGCAGCGTGCGCAGCTTGCGCGCCGGCTCGTCGTCGCCGACGACGGTCAGCAGCGTCGCCTGCGCGCCGAGCGCACGCACGTTCAGCGCGACGTTGGCCGCCCCGCCCAGGCGCTCCTCCTCGCGGTTGACACGCACCACCGGCACCGGCGCCTCGGGCGAGATGCGGTCCACGGCGCCGTGCCAGTAGCGGTCGAGCATGACGTCGCCGACGACGAGCACGCGGCGTGCGGCCAGCGCCTCGCGCGTCGGGCGCGGCCAGCCAGGGGTCCCGCTCATGCCAGCCCCAGCTTCTGTTCGACCAGCCCGCACAGCGTGTGGCCGATCAGGATGTGCGCTTCCTGGATGCGCGCGGTCGTCGTGCTCGGCACGACGATCGCCTGGTCGCAGCGCGTGCGCAGCGCACCGCCGTCGCGGCCCAGCAGGCCGATCGTCGTGAGGCCCAGTTCACGCGCGGCGTCCACCGCGCGCAGCACGTTGGCCGAGTTGCCCGAGGTCGAGAGGCCCAGCAGCACGTCGCCGGCGCGCCCCAGCGCGCGCACCGGACGCGAGAACACCTCGTCGAAGGCGTAGTCGTTGGCGATGCTGGTCAGCGCCGAGGTGTCGGTGGTCAGGGCGATCGCCGCCAGCGGGCGGCGGTCGCGGATGAAGCGGCCCGTCAGCTCGGCGGCGATGTGCTGGCTGTCGGCGGCCGAGCCGCCGTTGCCGCAGATCAGCAGCTTGCCGCCGGCGGCCAGTGCGCGCGCGATCGTCTCGCCGGCACGCTCCACCTCGGCCTCGAGCGCGTCGAGCTGCACGAACAGCGCGCGGTGCTCGGCCAGGTTGTGGGCAAAAACGGAAGTCATCGAGAGAAATCACCATCTCGCCGCGGGGCGGCGGCGACGGCGACTATAGCCGGCGCCCCCCACCCGGCGGGGTGCCGCGGCGCAAGCACTCGCCCCGCGCGGGGCACCGCTCGGAGGCGCCCGGCGGAGGGATGCGCCAGGCCCGCCGGCGCCGAAAAAATGCGCCCGTGCACCGTCGGCATGGGGCCGGCGGGCCACGACGGCACCTGGTGCCGAGGGAGCCCTTCATGAAGCGATTCCTGCGTCCCGTCGCCGCGCTGCTGTTCGCGGCCTTCGCCTTCAACGCCCACGCCGCGGTCGACGCCAACCAGGCCAGCCAGGCCGAGCTGGAAACGGTCAAGGGCATCGGCCCGGGCCTGTCGGCCAAGATCCTCGAGGCGCGCAAGGCCGGCGCGTTCAAGAGCTGGGCCGACATGGTCGACCGGGTGCCGGGCATCGGCAGCGGCAACGCGGCGCGTTTTTCGCAGGCCGGGCTGACGGTGGCCGGTGCCGCCTGGGCCGGCGGCGATGCTCAGCCCGCCAAGGCGGAGAAGGCAGCGAAGGCGGCGAAATGAAGGCCGGCCGCGTGGTCGCCAGCCGGCCGCGTGCGGGCCGGCCACGCCGGTACGACTTCAGTCGCGACGCTCGTCCCGGCGTTCTTCGCGCCGGTCCTCGCGCCGGTCTTCCCGGCGCTCTTCCTGGCGCTCTTCCTGGCGCTCATCTCGACGATCTTCTCGCCGCTCTTCGCGCGCCTCGCTGACGGGATCGTCGCGCCGGTCCTCGCGGCGGTCCTCGCGTCGATCTTCGCGGCGGTCCTCACGACGCTCGTGTCCGTCCAGCGCCACCAGGGTCGCCCGCGCCGTCGGCGGTGCGGCGGAGGGCTCTGCGGCCGCCACGGTCCCGGCGGCGAACGGGGTGATCAAGGCCAGCAGCAGGGCCGGCGTGCGACGATTCTTCTTCATCTCGGGATCCTCGTATCGATCGGATGCGGGGATCCTGCACGCTGCGGCGGGTGCCGCCCGTCAGCGCAGGCCGTGCTCGCGCGTCCGACGGGTCCGACCCGGCGCCGATTGCCGATCAGCGCCCGGGGCCGCGTTGATCGTCACGGTGCCCCGGCGGGCCACGGTGGTCGTCGTGCGGGCCGGGAGGCCCGCGACGGTCGTCGCGCCGGTCGTCGCGCCGGTCGTCGCGGCGGTCGTCGCGGCGGTCGTGGCGCACCTCGTGCACCGGCATCACGTGGCTGCGGTACCAGCGGTGGTCGACGAAGTACACCGGCGTGCCACAGGCGCGGTAGCGGCTGCAGTAGCGCCGCCAGTTCTTGCGGTGCTCCATCGGAACCCAGAGGTAGACCGGCTCCGGCGCCACGACGACCGGCCGGCCGATGATCACCGGCTGCGGCACGATGACCGCCGGTTGCGGGAAGCGGCCGATGTCCACGCGGCCATAGACGCCCGGCTGGCTGATCTCGACCGACACGCCGACATTGGTGGCGTGGGCGGCGGCGCCGGCCAGCGCCAGGACGCCCAGGCACGCGCTCGCGATCGTCTTTCTCATCGGGTCTCCAGAAAGTGGTTCACGAGATCACAACGCCAGCGGCGCAGCGCCGGATGTCAGACAAGGCCGTGCGAAACAAACCCTTTCACTCGTAGACGATGGCCGCCCGCCCCTGTTCGGCGATCGTCTTCCAGCGCGCCAGCGCCTCGTCGCAGGGCCAGAAGCGGGCGTCGCTGCCGAGATCGAGTTCGGCAACCGCCGTCGCGCGCCGCAGCTTCAGCCGGACCGCCAGGCCCTGGCTGGTCTCGCCTTCTTCGCTCTCCACGCGGCGTGCCGGCCAGAGCTTCAGCACGTCGGCCACCGGCGGCAGGCCGCCGTTGAGCTCGACCGACAGGTAGCGGCCGAAACGTGCCCGCGCCGTCGCCAGGTCCCAGATCTGCTGGGCATTCAGCCGCAGGCCGCCGGAGAAGCGGTCGGGCTGCAGCTTGCCGACGACGATGACCAGTTCGTCCTCGCGCAGCAGCTCGCGGCTGGCGTCCAGCAGCTCCTCGTTGGCCACCGCCTCGATGGCCTCGCTGCCGTCGTCGAGCTTGAAGATCGCGACCCGGCCACGCTGGCCGTTGATGACCCGCAGCTCGGAGACGATGCCGGCCACCGACTGCGGCTCGCGCGAGTCGACGAGCTCGACGATGTCGCGGCGCACGAACTTGCGCACCTCGTCGCGGCAGGCGTCGAACAGGTGGCCCGACAGGTAGAAGCCGATCGCCACCTTCTCCTGCATCAGCCGCTCGCGCACCGACCAGGTCTCGACCGCCGCCAGCGCCGGCTCCTGCGTGCTCGAGCCGTGCGCGTCGCCGAAGTCGAACAGCCCGCACTGGTTGGCGTTCGCCGCCTGCGTGTCGGCCCATTCGAAGGCCAGGCTGACGCTGGCCAGCGTCGCGGCCCGGTCGGGGTGCAGCGAGTCGAAGGCGCCGGCCTTGATCAGCGCCTCGACGACACGCTTGTTGACACGCTGGCGGTCGACCCGCGCGCAGAAGTCGAACAGGCTGCGGAACGGCCCGCCGCCGTCGCCCGAGCGCCCTTCACGCGCCGCGACGATGGCCTCGATCGCGCCGGCGCCGGTGCCCTTGACCGCGCCCAGGCCGTAGCGGATGCGTTTGTCCTCGATCGGCTCGAAACGCAGCGTGCCGGTGTTGACGTCGGGCGGATCGAAGCGGATGCCGAAGAGTTTGGCGTCGGCCAGCAGCACCTTCAGCTTGTCGGTGTTGTCGGCTTCGATCGTCATGTTGGCCGCGAAGAACTCGGCCGTGCAGTGCACCTTGATCCAGGCCGTGTGATAGGCCAGCAGCGAGTACGCCGCGGCGTGCGACTTGTTGAAGCCGTAGCCGGCGAACTTCTCCATCAAGTCGAAGACCTCGTCGGCCTTCGCTTCGGGGATGTTCTTCTTGGCCGCACCCTCGCGGAAGATGGCGCGGTGCTGGGCCATCTCCTCGGCCTTCTTCTTGCCCATCGCGCGGCGAAGCAAGTCGGCGCCGCCGAGCGAGTAGCCGCCCAGCACCTGCGCCGTCTGCATCACCTGTTCCTGGTAGACCATGACGCCGTAGGTCTCGCCGAGCACGGTCTCCAGCAGCGGGTGCGGGTACTCGACCGTCTCCTTGCCGTGCTTGCGCGCGACAAAGGTCGGGATCAGGTCCATCGGGCCCGGGCGATACAGCGCGTTCAGCGCGATCAGGTCTTCCAGCCGGCTGGGCTTGGCCTCGCGCAGCATGCCCTGCATGCCGCGTGATTCGAACTGGAACACCGCCTCGGTCAGGCCGTCGGAGAAGAGCTTGTAGACGCGCTGGTCGTCCAGCGGCAGCGTCTCGTAGCTGAAGTCCTTGCGCTCGGGGCGGCGCGCGACGATGTACTGGCGCGCCAGCTCCAGGATCGTCAGCGTCGCCAGGCCCAGAAAGTCGAACTTCACGAGGCCGATGGCTTCGACGTCGTCCTTGTCGTACTGGCTGACCGCGCTGTCGCTGCCGGGCTGCTGGTACAGCGGGCAGAAGTCGGTGATCTTGCCCGGCGCGATCAGCACGCCGCCGGCGTGCATGCCGATGTTGCGCACCATGCCTTCGACACGCGTGGCCAGCGACAGCAGCTCGGCCACCTCTTCCTCGGCGGCCTCGCGGCGGTCGATCTCGGGCTCTTCCTGGCGCGCGTAGATGATGCCCGGGTCGGGTTTCTCGGGCACCTTGGCCAGCGTCACCGTCTTGCCCGGCGGCGCCGGGATCAGCTTGGCGATGCTGTCGACGTGGCCGTAGCCCATGCCCAGCACGCGGCCGACGTCGCGCAGTGCGGCCTTCGCCGCCATCGTGCCGAAGGTCGCGATCTGGCCGACGGCGTCGCGCCCGTACTTCTCCTTCACGTACCGGATCACGCGGTCGCGGTTGCCCTGGCAGAAGTCGATGTCGAAGTCGGGCATCGACACGCGTTCCGGGTTCAGGAAACGCTCGAACAGCAGTTTGTACTGCAGCGGGTCGAGGTCGGTGATGAACAGCGCGTAGGCGACCAGCGAGCCCGCGCCCGAACCCCGTCCCGGGCCGACCGGGCAGCCGTTGGCCTTGGCCCAGACGATGAAGTCCGAGACGATCAGGAAGTAGCCCGGGAAGCCCATCTTCAGGATGGTGTTGAGCTCGAACTCCAGGCGTTCGACGTACTCGGGGCGGCGCTTGTCGCGCTCCTCCTCCTTCGGGAACAGCGCCGCCAGACGCTTTTCCAGGCCTTCGTGCGAGGCCTTGCGGAAGTAGACCTCGATCGGCGAGCCGTCGGGCGTCGGGAAGTCGGGCAGGCGCGGCTTGCCCAGCACCAGCGTCAGGTTGCAGCGGCGCGCGATCTCGACCGTGTTCGCGAGTGCACTCGGCACGTCGGCGAACAAGGCCTGCATCTGCTCGGCGGTCTTGAAGTGCTGCTCGCGCGTGAAACGCTTGATGCGCTTGGGGTTGGCCAGCGTCTCGCCTTCGGCGATGCAGACCCGCGCCTCGTGGGCCTCGAAGTCCTCGGGACCGAGGAACTGGATCGGATGCGTCGCGACGACCGGCAGCCCCAGGCGCGCGGCCAGCGGCACCGCGGCGCGTACCTGGGCCTCGTGGGTCGGCAGGCCGGCGCGCTGCAGCTCCAGGTAGAAGCGGCCCGGGAAGATGTCGGCCAGCTCGCGTGCGACGGTGGCGGCACGTTCGGTGTCGCCGGCCAGCAGCGCCTGGCCGACGGCGCCCATGTCGGCGCCGGACATCGCGATCAGTCCGCCGGAGAGCTCGCGCAGCCATTCCCACTTCAGCCAGGCCTGGTTGCGCTGGACGTTCTGGGTCCAGGCGCGCGCCAGCAGCTCGCACAGGTTGAGGTAGCCGCCGCGGTCCTGCACGAGCAGCGCCAGGCGCGTCGGCTGGCGCTCGGCGGCGTCGGCGAGCGGGTCCATCCAGACGTCGACGCCGACGATGGGCTTGACGCCGGCGCCGCGGCAGGCCTTGTAGAACTTGATCGCGCCGAAGAGGTTGGACAGGTCGGTGATGGCCAGCGCCGGCTGGCCGTCGGCCTTGGCGGCGTCGGCCGCGTCGTCGATGCGCAAGGTGCCGTCGACGACGGAATATTCGGTGTGCGTGCGCAGGTGAACGAAGGGCATGCGGGGATTGTAGGGAGGGGGTCGGCACGGCCGTGCGGCCGCCGGGCGCTGCCTACAATGCCGCGCACCCCGGCTCCCGCGTCCCCGCCCCATGCGCCTGCTGTTCCGTGTGCTTGGCCTGCTGCTGATGGCAACGGCGGCGCTGCTGGCGGTGTCGCGTGCGCCCGACCGCAGCGTCGAGTCGCTGGTCGCCAACTGGGCGCCGCCGCCGTCGGACTTCGTCGACCTCGGCGGCCAGCTCGTGCACCTGCGCGACCAGGGCCCGCGCCACGGCGCCGCGCCGCTGGTGCTGCTGCACGGCACCTCGGCCAGCCTGCACACCTGGGAGGGCTGGGTGAATGCGATCGCCGCCCGGCGCCGCGTCATCACGCTGGACCTGCCGGGCTTCGGCCTCACCGGCCCCTGGGCCGGGCGCTACGCCGGCCAGCGCTACGACGGCGAGACCTACGCGCGTTTCGTGCTCGAACTGCTGGACCAGCTGGGCGTTCAGCGTTTTGCCGTCGGCGGCAACTCGCTGGGTGGCGAGGTCGCGTGGCGGCTGGCGGCGATGGCGCCGCAGCGCGTCGAACGCCTGATCCTGGTCGACGCCAGCGGCACCGTCTTCAAGTCCCAGGCCGCGCCGCTGGCCTGGCAGTTCGCGCGTGTGCCCGGCCTGGGCCGTGTCTTCGAGTGGGTGCTGCCGCGCACCGCGGTGGCCCAGGGCGTGGCCGGCGTCTACGGCGACCCGTCGCGCGTGACGCCGGAACTCGTCGACCGCTACTTCGAGCTGACGCTGCGCGAAGGCAACCGCCGCGCGCTGGTCGAGCGGCTGCGCATCGCGCGCTCGGGGGAAGACGCGAATCGAATCTCGACGCTGCGCCTGCCGACGCTGATCCTCTGGGGCGGGCGCGACCGGCTGATCCCGCCGTCGGCCGGCGAGGACTTCGCGCGCCGCATCCCCGGCAGCCGCCTGGTCGTCTTCCCGGCGCTCGGCCACGTGCCGCACGAGGAAGACCCGGCGCAGACGGCCGCGCCGGTCATGGAGTTCCTGGGACTCGATCGAAGCTGAGCCAGGTGCCGGCCAGGCCCTGCTGCTGCACGCCGGGCTGCGTCCAGTCGCAGACGCCGCCGCGGAAGATGCCCCGCAGACGCTGCCACTGCGCGGCGCTGAAGGCCACCGCGTAGTCGGCCCGATCGGGGGCCTTGCGCCGGCACTTGATGACGTCGGCGGCGATGCCCGCGCCGGCCTGCTCGCGCGGGAACGAGTGCACCGGATAGAGCGCGGCGCAGCTCGTCGCCGGGTCGCGCGTCTGCTGCTGGGCGATGAAACTCGGCTCGGCGTCGCGTGTCATGCAGCCTTCCTGCAGGTCGGCGGGTTTGTTCTGCACGACCTTGTCGATCGCCGGCAGCTCGCGCCCGTCGTCGTGGATGGCGCTGATCCAGCGGTCCAGCGCCAGCACCGAACGCTGCAGCAGCGGGCTCTGCGTGCTGTAGAGCCCGTAGCGGTTGTCCTCGACGAGCATCACGTGGTTGTCCGCCCGCCCGTTGGCCGCCTCCAGCCGCGCGCGCATCGAGAACGAGTGATAGCGCAGGTGGATGTCGCCGTTGGGCACGTCGTCGTTGTAGGCGCGGTAGTCGATGATCGGGATCGAGGCCAGCCCGCCGCCGCCGTTCGTCAGCCGGCCGCTGCGGTAGGCGGCGCGCGTGGCGACGAGGTCGGCGCGCGTGCGCTGCCCCGGTGGCAGGATGTTGGCGTCGGCGTCGAAGCCGGCGATGCGTTCGTTGAGGTCGAGGAACTGGTCGACCGAGATGACGCCGTCGTTGAGCGTCTGCAGCCCGTACTGGATGCCGACGTTGTCCAGCGGCCGGCGCGCGAAGCCGGTGGCCGGGTCGCGGCCGTAGACGTTGACCGTGTGGTCGTAGACGTCGCAGCGCGCGCCGCCGGGGTTGGCCACCGGGTCGTAGGCGAGTTCGGGCGGCAGCACGCCGCAGTGGGCGTCGGGGTCGATGCGGCGCGCGCCGACGGCGACGTTGGGCGCGGTCGCGTAGACGCCGAAGCCGGTGACGCGGCGCTTCTGCTCGTCGCTCCAGGCGAGCGTGCTGCGTTCGTTGAAGTAGTGGTCCAGCAGCCAGGCGTCGGTGATGAAGTGGATCGTGCCGAAACCGACCTCGGGGAAGCTGCAGCCCGGCAGGATGCCGTCGAGCAGGCCGGGGTAGTTGTCGGCGATCTGGTGCTGGGCGTAGGAACCGCCCGAGCAGCCGAAGCCCTGGGTGTGGCGCGGCGGGCCGTAGGCCTCGATGAAACGCTCCTTCACCATCATCATCGCCTCGGCCGCCAGCAGGTCGTTGCAGTTGTTGCCGAAGACGTTCAGCGACGAGGACGCGAGCGCGTAGCCGCTGCGCAGCAGGAAGTCGTCGGTGACGCCGCCGGTCGACGCGCCCTGGCGGTACCAGCCGCCGAAACAGCCACCGCCGAAGGTGTAGACCAGCCGCTGGTTCCAGGCCTGCGGCGGCTGGCGCCAGCTCGGCCCGGGCTCGGCGATCGGGTCGTGCAGCAGCGCGATCTGGTAGATGGCGCGGTCGACGGTGCCGGTCTCCAGCCGCACGATGTACGGCGCATCGTGGCCCAGCGTCGTCTTCGTCCAGACCAGGTCGGCCGGGTAGGCGGCGGTGCCGGCCGGCCAGGCGGCGAGCGCGCCGGCCGTCGTGCGGTAGAGGTAGTCGACGCGGCGTGCGATGGCGCAGTCCGGCGGACTCGACGGCCCCAGCGTGCCCAGCCCGGCCGGCAGCTGGAAGTTCTGCGTCTCGCAGACGAAGGGCTCCTGGCGCGGCCCCGAGAACACCGGCCCCTGCGCCGGATGGTTGACGAGCACGAAGGCCGCCGGCGCGCCGCGCGCGCCACGCACCGTCACCACGTTGCGCCCCAGCGCCAGGCCGTCGACCCGCCCGGTCAGCGTGTGCGCCGCCGGGTCGGTGACCCAGCCCTGGCCGATCTCGCGCCCGTTGACGGCCACCCGCACCCGAGACGGGTCGGCGCCTTCGGGCAGGCGCACGCGCAGCAGCGCGTCGCCGCCGGTGACCGAGTCGGCCCGGCCGGACAGCACGTCGAGCTCGAACGTCGTCGCCGCCAGCACGAACGCCGGCCAGACGAGCAGCCAGCACGCCAGCCACCCGGCGCGCCAGCCGCGGCTGCGCCTCCAATCCGTTTCGTTGGCCATCGTCGTCTCCGCGCCAGTCCCTCCAGCGCCGGACAAAGATCCCGCAGCCCGGGCGGCCGCGCCATGCGCGAAATCCCCGCCGTGCACAGGCCTGTGCCTTGCCCGCGCGCGGGCCAGCGGCGTGCCGCTCAGCCCAGCGTCGCCGGGTCCAGGTTGGCCCCGCAGACGACCACGGCGACGCGCTCGTGCGCGGCCGGCTTCACCGCGCCCGACCACAGCGCCGCCAGCGGCAGTGCGGCCGCCGGCTCGACCGCCAGGCGCAGCTCGCGCCACAGGCGAAGCTGGGCGGCGCGGATGGCTTCGTCATCGAGCAGCGTCGACACCAGCGGATGGCGCAACGCGACCTGCCAGGCGATGGCGCCGAGGCGGCGCGCGCCCAGCGAATCGGCGGCGACACCGCCGACCTCGACGTCGACCGGCTCGCCGGCGGCCAGCGCCGCGTGCAGCGTCGGCGCGCGTGCCGGCTCCAGGGCCTCGATGCGCGTGCGGCCCTCGAACCAGGCGGCGATGCCGGCCACCAGCCCGCCGCCGCCGACCGAGACCAGCAGCCGGTCGGGCACGCCGGCCTCGGCTTCGATCTCCGCGGCCAGCGTGCCGGCGCCGGCGACGACCTCGGGCTGGTCGTAGGCATGCATGACCAGCGCGCCGGTCTCGCGCTGGCGCTCGACGCTGGCCGCGTAGGCGTCGGCGTAGGCCGCGCCGTGCACGACGACACGCGCGCCCAGCACCGCCAGCGCGGCGCGTTTGGCGGCGCTGCTGACCTCGGGCACGAAGACCTCGCAGGGCAGGCCCAGCGCACGCGCCGCGGCGGCCACCGCGATGCCGGCGTTGCCGCCCGACGCGACGATCGCGCCGGCTGCGGGCACCGGCTGCGAACGCAGGCGGTTGAACATGCCACGCGCCTTGAAGCTGCCCGACAGCTGCAGCTGCTCGAGCTTCAGCCAGACCTCGGCGCAGTCCAGGCCCAGTGCGGCGCCGGGCAGGCGCCACAGTGGCGTGCGGCGCACGTCGGGCGCGATGCGGGCCGCGGCGGCGGCAATATCGTCTCGGGTCGGGATCTGCATCGGCCGATGCTAGCGGCGGCGCGCGCCCGGCGCCGGCACGCGGGTACAGTGGCCCGATGCCCTCCCCCGCCGTCCCCTCCGAAGAAGGCCTCGAATGGGCCCGGCGCCTGGTGCGCCTGGACACCGTCAGCGAACGCCCCAACCTGGCGCTGATCGAGACCGTCGCCGACCATCTGCGCACGCTGGGCGTGCCGATCCGCCTGACGCACGACGACAGCGGCCGCAAGGCCAACCTGTTCGCGACGATCGGCGCGCCGCGCGCCGGCGGCATCGTGCTCTCGGGCCACACCGACACCGTGCCCTGGGACGGCCAGGACTGGCACGACGAGCCGCTGTCGGCCCGCGTGCACGACGGCCGCCTCTGGGGCCGCGGCAGCGCCGACATGAAGGGCTTCATCGGCCTCGTCGTCGCGCGCACGAAGGCCTGGCTCGAAGCCGACCTGCCGCAGCCGCTGCACTACGCCTTCAGCTACGACGAGGAGGTCGGCTGCTTCGGCGTGCGCCACCTGATCGCCGACCTGCAGGAGGCCGGCATCGCACCCGCCGCCTGCATCGTCGGCGAGCCGACCGGGATGCTGCCGGCGCTGGCCCACAAGGGCGTGCACCGCTGGCGCTGCTGCGTGAAGGGGCGCGCCGCGCACTCGTCGCTGGCGCCGCGAGCGGTCAACGCGGTCGAGGCCGCGGCGCGGGTCGTGGCGGCGGTCGCCGACCTGGGCGAGACCTGGCGGCACGACGGGCCGTTCCACGAGGGTTTCGACGTCCCGCACGCCACGGCCTCGGTCGGCGTGATCACCGGCGGCATCGCCGACAACATCGTCGCCGAGGACTGCCGTTTCCACTACGAGTTCCGCGAGCTGCCCGGCCAGGACGCCGCGGCGATGCAGGCCCGCGTGCGCGCCGTGGCGGCGGCGCTGGAGCCGGCGATGCAGGCCATCGCCCCCGCGAGCGGCTTCGCCTTCGAGCCGATCTGCGCCATCCCGGCCTTCAGCGCCGGCGCCGACGAGCCCGCGGTGCGGCTGGCGCGGCGCCTGGCCGGCCACGGGCGCACGACGCTGGTCGCCTTCGGCACCGAGGCCGGCCTCTTCCAGCGCGCCGGCATCTCGACGGTGGTCTGCGGCCCGGGCTCGATCGCCCAGGCGCATCAGGCCGACGAGTACGTGACGCTGGAGCAGCTGGCGCGCTGCGAGGCCTTCCTCGACGGGCTCAGCCGGCCCGACGGCCCAGCGGCGGCTTGTTGAGCTCGGCCAGCACCTCGGACTTGAACTCGCGCCGGAACAGGATGGTCACGACGCAGAGCATGCCGACGATCATCGCCCACGGCGACAGGAACCAGGCGCAGGCGGCGAAGCTCATGTAGTAGGCACGCAGGCCGTCGTTGAAGGACTCGGCGGCCAGCCCCATCACGCGGCCGGCGCGCAGCGCGTAGGCCTCGCGTTCGGCGTCGTCGGCGAACTGGTCGGGCAGCGGCGCCGCGCCCACCAGGATCGCGCCGAAACCGTACTGGCGCAGGCTCCAGGTGCAGCGGAAGAAGGCGTAGACGAAGGTCGCCAGCAGCAGCAGGATCTTCAGGTCGAAGATCAGCACCGTGCTGTGGGTCGCGAATGGGATCTCGTGCACCAGGTCGCTGACGCGCTCGGCGCTGGACAGCACGGCGAACAGGCCGCCGATGATCAGGATCGTCGTCGAGGCGAAGAACGAGGGGCTGGAACTCAGCGCCTGCACGACGCCGGCGTCGACGATGCGGTTGTCGCGCCGCGCCATCTGCGTCATCCAGCGTGCACGTTCGCGGTTCGTCGCGCCCAGCACCGAAGGCCGGTGGCGCGCCCGGCGGCGCGCGAAGACCGCGTAGCCGATCCAGGCGACGAAGTAGAACGCGAGCGCCACCCAGTCGGCGGGCGGCATCTCGCGCAGCAGTTTGTTCAGGACATCCATCGGCGGCCGACTGTAACGGGCCGCGGCGACACGCGCCGCGGCCGAGGTTCAGCGCGCCAGGTCGAAAACCAGCACCTCGGCGCCGCTGCCGGCGTCGAGCACCAGGCGGGTCTCGCCGTCCAGCGTCAGCGCGTCGCCGGCGGCCAGCACGACGCCGTTGGCGCGCAGCGTGCCGCGCGCCAGGTGCACGTAGGCCAGGCGCTGCGGGTCGAGCTGGAGCTCGGCACGTTCTTCGCCGTCGAACAGCCCGGCGCGGATCGCCGCGTCGGCATGCACCGTCACCGAGCCTTCGCGGCCGTCTTGCGAGGCCACCAGGCGCAGCCGGCCGCGTTTGTCGGCGTCGTCGAAACGTTTGTGCTCGTAACCCGGGGCGGTGCCGGTGGCGCGAGGCAGCAGCCAGATCTGCAGGAAGTGCGTCGTGCTCTCGGCGTGGTTGTATTCGCTGTGGCGCACGCCGGTGCCGGCGCTCATGCGCTGGACCTCGCCGGGGCGGATGACGCCGCCCTCGCCGCCCAGGCTGTCGCGGTGCGCCAGCTCGCCTTCGAGCACGTAGCTGACGATCTCCATGTCGCGATGGCCGTGGGTGCCGAAACCGGTGCCGGGGGCGACGCGGTCGTCGTTGATGACGCGCAGGTTGCCCACGCCCATGTGCGCCGGGTCGTAGTAGTCGGCGAAGGAGAAGCTGTGCCAGCTCTTGAGCCAGCCGTGGTCCGCGTGGCCGCGGTCGGAGGATTTGCGGTGCGTGATCATGGGGATCACTGTAGGCACCGGCTCCCGGGGGCGGAGCGACGGTGCTTGAAGGTCCCGTTCAAATAAGATGAAGCCATGGCCGAACGACGTCAGGCGCTCACCCCCGAGGCGCTGCAGATGATGGACACGATCGCGCGTACCGGCAGTTTTGCCGCCGCGGCGCGCGAGCTGGGCAAGGTGCCGTCGGCACTGACCTACAGCGTGCGCCAGCTCGAGGACTCGCTGGACGTGCTGCTGTTCGACCGCAGCTCGCGCCAGGCGCAGCTCACCGCCGCCGGCACCGAGCTGCTGCACGAAGGCCGCCGGCTGCTGCAGGAGATCGACGCGGTGGCCAACCGCGTGCGCCGCGTCGCCAGCGGCTGGGAGACGACGCTGGCGATCAGCGTCGAGGACATCCTGTCGATGACGACGGTGTTCGAGCTCGTGCAGGCCTTCTGCGAGGTGCGCGACGGCTGCCCGGAGAACACGCGCGGCGGCCCGGCGACGCGGCTGCGGCTGCGCCACGACGTGCTCGCCGGCACCTGGGAGGCGCTGGTCTCGGGCCAGGTCGACCTGGCGATCGGCATCGCCGGTGAACACGCCAACCCGGGCGGCATCGAGATCCGGCCGCTGGGCGAGGTGGCCTTCGTCTTCGTCGTCGCGCCGCACCACCCGCTGGCCAAGGTCGAGGCCCCGCTGAGCGACGCCGAGCTGGTGCACCAGCGCGCCGTCGCGGTGGCCGACACTGCGCAGCGCATGGCGCCGGTCACCGTCAACCTGCTGCCCGGCCAGGACGTGCTGACGGTGTCGACGATGCGCACCAAGCTCGACGCGCTGCTGCGCGGCCTGGGCTGCGGCTTCGTGCCCGAGCCGATGGCCCGCGCCCACCTCGAGGCCGGCCACCTCGTCGCGCGCCAGACGCAGCGCGGCGGCCACACCGCGCGCCTGCACTACGCCTGGCGCGCCGAACGCGGCGCGCTCGGCCTGGGCCGCGCGCTGCAGTGGTGGCTGGGGCAGCTGGAAAGCCCGACGACGCGCCGCGCGCTGCTGGAACGCCACGCCGGTCCGCTGGACTGATGGCCCACCCCCGAAGCGCCTTCGGCGCTCCCCCTCAAGGGGGCGCCGCCAGTGACCCGGCAAAGCCGGGCCACGGCGTCCGCTTGATGCACCGTCGCACAGGCACCGCCATGGCGGTCGGCCGGCGCATCGACTAGTCGATCGTGTACCGCGGCCGCTTCGCCCCGTCGCCGACGGGCCCGCTGCACGCGGGCTCGCTGGTCGCCGCGCTCGCCAGTTGGCTGGATGCGCGTGCCCACGGCGGTGTCTGGCTGCTGCGCATCGAGGACGTCGACACGCCGCGCTGCGTGCCCGGTGCGGAGCGGCTGATCGTGCAGCAGCTCGCCGCCTGCGGCCTGGAGCCCGACGAGCCGCCCTGGCGCCAGTCCGAGCGTGGCGAGGCCTATGCCGACGCGCTGCAGCAGCTCGTCGCCGCCGGCCGCGCCTACCCCTGCGCCTGCACGCGCCGCGACATCGACGAGGCGCTGGCCGCGCGCGGCGTGGTGCACGAACGTTTTGCCGAACGTGTCTACCCCGGCAGCTGCCGCGGCGGCCTTCACGGCCGGCCGGCGCGTGCCTGGAGGCTGCGCGCCGACGGCCGCGGGCGCTGGGTCGACCGGCGCCTGGGCGAGGCGGTGCAGGACGTCGGCGCCGAGGTCGGCGACTTCGTGCTCAAGCGTGCCGACGGCCTCTGGGCCTACCAGCTCGCGGTCGTCGTCGACGACGCCGCGCAAGGCATCACCGACGTCGTGCGCGGCGAGGACCTGGCCGACAACACGCCGCGCCAGATCCTGCTGCAGCACGCGCTGGGCCTGCCGCGGCCGCGCTACCTGCACACCCCGCTGGTGCTGGGCGATGACGGCCACAAGCTGTCCAAGCAGAACGGCGCCGCACCGCTGGAGCTGGCCGAGCCGCTGGCCGCGCTGCGTGCCGCCGGCGCCGTGCTCGGCCTGCCGCCGCTGGCCGCCGAGGACGTGCAGGACTGGCTTGCCGCCGCGGTGCCCGCCTGGGCTGGCATCATCGCGGCCTTCGAAGACCGACCGAGGAAGACAACATGAGCCTGAAGATCGAGGACACCGTCGCCGGCAGCGGCGCCGAAGCCACCGCCGGCCAGCACGTCAAGGTGCACTACACCGGCTGGCTGCACGACCCGGCGGCCGCCGACGGCCGCGGCCGCAAGTTCGACTCCAGCAAGGACCGCGGCGAGCCCTTCGCGTTCGCGCTGGGCCGCGGCCACGTGATCCGCGGCTGGGACGAAGGCGTGGCCGGCATGAAGGTCGGCGGCACGCGCGTGCTGACGATCCCGCCCGAGATGGGTTATGGCGCGCGCGGCGCCGGCGGCGTGATCCCGCCGAACGCGACGCTGGTGTTCGAGGTGGAACTGCTCGGCGTCTGAGCCGGCGGCAGACGCCAAACAAAAAGGGCCGGCGGATGCCGGCCCTTTTGTCATCTGGACGCTGAGCGCGTTCAGGCTTCGCGCGGACGGCGCGGGCCCGGCTTGGGGCCGAACTTGCCGGCCGGCTTGCCACCGAACTTGCCTTCGGGCTTGGCGAAAGGCTTGCCGAAGGGCTTGCCGGCGCCGTGGCCGAAAGGTTTGCCCGGCGCCGCGCCGCGCTCGGCGCGGTCGCCGAACGAACGCGCCGGGGCGTCGAACGGGCCACGCGGCGCACGCGCGGCCGCGAAGCCTTCGTCGTGATGGGCACGCGGGCCGAAGGAGCGTTCGCCGTCGCGTTCACGCGCCGGGGCGCCGCCGCCGAAGGACTTGCCGGCGAACGACTTGCCGCCGAAAGGCTTGCCACCGCCGTGGAACGGCTTGCCGCCTTGCGGGCGACCGCCGAACCCGGCGCGCGGCGGACGCGCCTCGCGCATCGGCTCGGGCATCTTGGGCTCCAGGCCCTCGATCGTCGCCGACGGGATGCGCTGCGTCGTGAAGCGCTGGATGCGGTGGATCATGCCGGCGTCGCCACGTTCGGCCAGCGTCACCGCCAGGCCCGAGCGACCGGCGCGGCCGGTGCGGCCGATGCGGTGCACATAGTCCTCGGCCTTCATCGGCAGGCCGAAGTTGATGACGTGGCTGATCGTCGGCACGTCGATGCCGCGTGCGGCGACGTCGGTGGCGACGAGGATCTTCAGGTCGCGCGAACGCAGACCCTGCAGCACGCGGCTGCGCCGGCCCTGCGGGTGGCCGCCGTGCAGCGAGGCGACGTGGTGGCCCATCTCGGCCAGGCGGTCGGCGAGCCAGTCGGCGTCGCGCTGGGTGCTGGTGAAGACGACGGCCTGCTCGACGCTGCGCTCGGTCAGGATGTGGTCCAGCAACGCGTTCTTGTGGGCGAAGTTGTCGGCCCAGTGCAGGCGCTGCTCGATGTCGGCGTGCACGTCGGTGTGCGAGGCGATCTCGATGCGCTGCGGCTGGCGCAGCAGCTCCTCGGCCAGGCGGCCGACGTGGCCGGCGAAGGTGGCGCTGTACATCACCGTCTGGCGCGCGGCCGGGGTGGCGCTGGCGATGTGGTGGATGTCGTCGATGAAGCCCATGTCGAGCATGCGGTCGGCTTCGTCGAGCACCAGCATCTCGACGTTGGCCAGCACCGCGCGGCCGCTGGCCATGTGGTCCATCAGCCGGCCGGGGGTGGCGATCAGCACATCGAGCGGGCCGCGCAGCGCCTTCAGCTGCGCGCCGTAGGGCACGCCGCCGACGATGGTGGCCACGCGCAGGCCCTGGACGTGGCGGCCGTAGTCGTTGGTGGCCTTGGCGACCTGCATCGCCAGCTCGCGCGTCGGCGCCAGCACCAGGATGCGCGGGCCGCTGACGACGCCCTTCTCGCGGCGCGTGGCATCGCCGCGGGCGGCGAGGATGCGCGTCAGCGCGGGCAGCACGAAACTCGCGGTCTTGCCGCTGCCGGTGCTGCTGGAGACCATCAGGTCGGCGCCGGCCAGCGCCGGCGGAATGGCGCGCGACTGCACCTCGGTCGGGGTGGTGTAACCGGCGTCGGCCACGGCGCGGGCCAGGGCTTCGGGCAAGCCCAGGGTATCGAAACTCATTCGTCGTCTTTCGAGAGACAGGACGGCCGCCCCGGGCCAGCGGCCAGGGGGTTCACCATCCAGGGTGAAGTCGCATCCAACAAGGGGGCGACGGCATCGCCGCCGACCCGAGAGATGCGGCCGCAGGGCGCGGCACGACGAAAGGTCAGAGGGGATGAACGAACGGCGCCACATACGGACGCCGTGAACCCGCATTGTAGAGGATTTCCGGCTTTCGCGGGGAGCGCTACACTGCGCGGTGGTCGGCAGTTCACCCAGGCGTCGCCGCGCGGCCTCCACCGCGAGCTAAACCTGCCATCCTTCACCGTCTGACGAGGACAGCTTCATCACGCGAGCTGCGCCCCGCCGGCCAAGTCGGCGACCCCCGGCACCCCGTCCTCGGGGCTGGCGCCACGCTCGCGAGGAGCCCTGATGTCCCGTGAAGCCCTGCCCCTCGTGGCACCCGACCTGTCCGCCTTCGCCCGTTCGCTCGGGCAGGCACTGAAGACCCGCCCCGCGGCCGAACCACCCGGCCACGTCGAACTGCTGAACCTCATCGCACGCGCCGCCGGCCACCGCAACGTGCAGGCCTTGCGCGCCGCCACCGTGATGCCCTTGCCCGCCGCGCCACTGGCCGCCGAAGACCGCCCGGTGCTGCCGCTGACGGCCAACGCGCGCAAGGCGCTGATGCAGTTCGACAGCCGCGGCCGCCTGGTGCGCTGGCCGCACAAGTTCAGCGTGCAGCGCCTGGCGATGTGGGTGCTGTGGACGCTGTTCGACGGCCGCCGCCGCTACACCGAGCGCGAAGTCAACGCGATCCTGATGGCGGCCAACGCCTTCGGCGATCACGTCACGCTGCGCCGCGAACTCATCAACCACCGCCTGCTGGCGCGCAAGAGCGACTGCAGCGAGTACTGGAAGCTGCCCGCGCGCCCCGACGCCGAAGCGCAGGCGCTGGTGGCGGCCTGGCGCGCCAGCCGGCCGCGCCCATCACCGCGGCGCGAGCTCGCGGTCGAAGAACGCCCTCGCCCGCACCGCGGTGTCGGCGTGCAGCCGGGCGCGATCCAGCCCCGCCGGGTCGCGGCAGATCGTGGCGGAGAACAGGCGCCCGCGCAGGCCACAGCCCATCAGGAAGGCGTAGTGGGTGACGCCGGGCAGCCGCTCGACTGAGACGCCCGGCACGCCTCCCCAGGCGCGCAGGTCGGCGAGGTCGACCTGATCGTCCGCCTCGCCGACGACGACCTCGACCGGGACCGCCAGCGGCGCGAGCGAGACCGCGGCCGACATCGCCGGGGCGATGGCGAAAGCCGCACGTACGCGGGCGTCGTGCAGCTCGGCGTCGGCACGGGCGAGCGACGGCGCGAAGCCTTCGCTGCGCCACAGCGCGTCGACGTCGGCCAAGGTCCAGCGAGCCGCCGCTTCGGGCGGCAGCGCGCAGCCTGGGGTCGCGGGCGCGGCGGCGCAGGCCGCGCGCCAGGCCGCCCAGCGCGGCTGCGCGCCGACGCTCGCCAGCGCCGTCAGCCCGCCCAGCGAGAAGCCGGCGACGCCGATGCGCCCGACGTCGATGCGCGGTCCCCAGACGGGGTCGGCGAGCAGCCGGTCGACGGCCAGCCGCAAGTCCAGCGGCCGCTCCCACCAGGCGACGAAACCTTCCAGCCGCGTCTCGGGCTCGGTCGCGGTGTTGCCGTGATGGTTCAGCGCCGCGACCAGGTAACCCGCGGCGGCCAGCTCGTGCGCCAGCCAGCCCAGGCTGGCCGCCGAACCGCCGGTGCCGTGCGACAGCAGCACCAGCGGCCGGCGCCCCGGCGCCGGCGCGGCGCCGACGGCCACACGCAGCGGCTCGAAGGGCGGCACCCGCCAGTCTTCTTCGGTGGCGCCGTCGGCCGTCGGATACCAGAGCAATGCCGCGACCGGGCGCGGGCCGTCGGTGCCCCAGGCGGCACGCGCCGGGTCCTGCCAGCGCACGGCGGCCAGGCCGACCGTCGGCGCGGCCGCGCCGACGGTGGCCAGCGCGAGCGCCAGCGCGGCGCTACAGCGGCGCCACCGGGACGCAGATCTCGCAGCACAACCGGCCGCTGCCGGCGTCGAAGCCGCCATCGGGCGGGTAGCGCTCGAAACACGGCCGGGCGTCGAGCTGCAGGCCGGTGCCGGGCAGCCAGTCGCGCAGCAGCTGCGTCCAGCCGTCGCCGATGCGCTCGATCGGGCCGTCGTAGCGCAGCACGGCGTAGCGGCCGCCGGGCAGCTCGGCGACGAGTTCTTCGCGGCCCGGCGTCTCGCCATCGGCCAGCGCCACGCCGGCGTCGTAGCGGCAGGCCTCGGCGCGCATGACGCCAGGGTCGTCGTGGCTGATGCCATAGGTGATGCGCCCTTCTCGGCCGTGCAGCGCCAACCACGGGGCGACGCTGAGCGCCCAGAAGCGCCGCAGCGGCGCGCCGTAGGCTCCAAGGTGGCGCAGGTAGGCGATGCGCACGGGTGCAAGCTCAAGCAGTCGGACATCGGCGGAAGCCATGAGGTTCTTCATGCCGTCATCCTCGGCCGGCGCCGCCCGCCCGGCCTGACCGATCTTGCGATCGGCCTGATCGTCCTTGCGCTGCGCCGCACGCCAGACCGTGGGCGCGGCGCCGAAACGCGCGCGGAAGGCGCGTGTGAAGGCTTCGGCCGAGCCGAAGCCGACGCCCAGCGCCGCGTTCAACACCGACAGCCGCGGCTGAGCCAGAAGTTGCACCGCGGCGGTCTCGACACGCCGCCGGCGCACGTAGTCGGCCAGCGTCTCGCCGGTCCAGGCGGCGAACAGGCGGTGGAAGTGGAACGGCAAGAAGTTCGCCACCGCGGCCAGCGTCGCCAGGTCCAGCGTGCCGGCCAGGTGCGCGTCCACGTGCGCCAGCACGCGGTGCATGCGGCGCTCGAAATCCGCGCGCGGGCCGCTCACACGGCGAGGAAATGCTGCCGATAGTGCAGCAGTTCGTCGATCGACTCGTGGATGTCGGCCAGCGCGGTGTGCGCCTGGGCCTTCTTGAAGCCATCGAGCACCCCGGGCTTCCAGCGCCGCGCCAGCTCCTTGAGCGTGCTGACGTCGAGGTTGCGGTAGTGGAAGAAGGCCTCCAGCTTGGGCATGTCCTTGGCGAGGAAACGCCGGTCCTGGCAGATCGAGTTGCCGCACATCGGGCTCTTGCCGCGCGGCACGTAGCGCTGCAGGAACTCGATCGTCTGCGCCTCGGCCTCGGCCTCGTCGACGGTCGAGGCCTTGACGCGGTCGATCAGGCCGCTGCGGCCGTGCGTGCCCTTGTTCCAGGCGTCCATCGCGTCGAGCGTGGCGTCGCTCTGGTGCACCGCGAACACCGGGCCTTCGACACGCACCGTCAGCTGCGGGTCGGTGACGACGACCGCGATCTCGATGATGCGGTCGGTGGCGGGATACAGGCCCGTCATCTCGAGGTCGATCCAGATCAGGTTCTGATCGCTCGGGGCCAGCACGGTGTCGCTCATGGTCGGGGGGTCTTCAGGGGCAAACCGCGATTCTCGCCGAAGCCTACACTCGCGCCCCATGCATTCCCTCGTCGTCACGGCCGCGTTCGCGGCCGCGCTGCTGGCCTCGCTGGGCCTGAAGTTCTGGCTCGCGACACGCCAGGCGCGCCACGTCGCGCGCCACCGCGACGCGGTGCCGGCGCCCTTCGCCGGCACCGTCACCCCCGAAGCCCACCGCAAGGCCGCCGACTACACGCTGGCCAAGGGCCGTTTCGGCCTGCTGAGCACCGCTTTTTCGGGCGCCGTGCTGCTGGGCTGGACGCTGCTCGGCGGCCTGGATTCGCTGAACTCCGTGCTGCTCGGCACCGTCGGCGTCGAGTGGGGGCCGATGGCCTACCAGCTCGCGCTGCTGGCGGCCTTCGTGCTGATCGGCGCCGCGCTCGACGCACCGTTCGAGTGGTGGTCCACCTTCCGCATCGAGCAGCGTTTCGGCTTCAACCGCATGACGACCGGGCTGTGGCTGGCCGACCAGGCCAAGGGCCTGGCAGTCGGCGCGCTGATCGGCCTGCCGCTGGCGGCGCTGATCCTGTGGATCATGGGCGCCACCGGCGGGCTGTGGTGGCTGTGGGCCTGGGTCGCCTGGGTCGGCTTCAACCTGACGCTGCTGGTGCTGTATCCGACGGTGATCGCGCCGCTGTTCAACAAGTTCGAGCCGCTGGCCGACGAGGCACTGAAGGGCCGCGTGCAGGCGCTGATGCAGCGCTGCGGGTTCGCTGCCAAGGGGCTGTTCGTGATGGACGGCAGCCGGCGCTCGGCGCACGCCAACGCCTACTTCACCGGGCTGGGCGCGTCCAAGCGCGTGGTGTTCTTCGACACGCTGCTGTCGCGCCTGGCGCCGGCCGAGGTCGAGGCGGTGCTGGCGCACGAACTCGGCCACTTCAAGCGCCGCCACGTCGTCAAGCGCATGGCCGGCATCTTCGGCCTGAGCCTGGCCGGGCTGGCACTGCTGGGCTGGCTGGCCTCGCAGCCGGCCTTCTACCTGGGCCTGGGCGTGCGCCCCAACCTCGGCGCGCCCAACGACGCGCTGGCGCTGCTGCTGTTCATGCTGGCGCTGCCGCCCTTCACCTTCTTCGTCTCGCCGCTGGCCGCGGCGCTGTCGCGCAAGCACGAGTTCGAGGCCGACGCCTACGCCTGCGAGCAGGCCGACGGCCGCGCGCTCGCCAGCGCGCTGCTCAAGCTGCACGAGGACAACGCGTCGACACTGACGCCGGACCCGCTGTACGCGCGCTTCTACTATTCGCACCCGCCGGCCGGCGAACGCCTGGCGGCCCTGCCCGAGCCGGTCGCATCTTGAGCTTCGAGGCGCTGGACCAGGGGCTGGTGGTGGCGGCGCACGGCCGCCACGTCGTCGTCGAAACCCCCGACGGCGAACGCGTGCTGTGCCATCCGCGCGGCAAGAAGAGCGAGCTCGTCGTCGGCGACCGCGTGCGCTGGCTGCCGGCAGGCGACGAAGGCGTCATCGAACACCTCGAGGCGCGGCGCAACCTGCTGTTCCGCCAGGACGAGTGGCGCACCAAGTCGTTTGCCGCCAATCTGGACGCGGTGCTGGTGCTGGTCGCCGGCGAGCCGATGTTCAGCGAGTCGCAGCTCACGCGAGCGCTGATCGCCGCCGGCCAGGCCGGCATCCGGTGCTGGATCGGGCTGAACAAGACCGACCTGCCGGCCGCCGCCGACGCCCGCGCGCGGCTCGAGCCCTATCGACGCATGGGCATCGAGGTCGTCGAGCTGGCGCTGAAGGCCGCACCCGGGGCCGCCCGCGACGCGCTGGCGCCGCGGCTGGACGGCCGCACGACGCTGGTGCTGGGCCCCAGCGGCATGGGCAAGAGCACGCTGATCAACCTGCTGGTGCCGCAGGCCGCGGCCCAGGTCGGCGAGATCTCCAAGGCGCTGAAGTCCGGCCGCCACACGACGACGACGACGAGCTGGTACTGGCTGGACGACACCCGCCGCGGCGCGCTGATCGACTCGCCGGGCTTCCAGGAGTTCGGCCTGCGCCAGATCGCGCCCACCGAGCTGGCGACGCTGATGCCGGACTTCGCCGCCGCGCTGGGCGAATGCCGCTTCCACAACTGCAGCCACCGCCACGAACCCGGCTGCGGCGTGCGCGCGGCGCTGGCGCGCGGCGAGATCGCGCCAACGCGCTACCGGATCTACGAAGAGCTGTTCGACGAGCTGTCGGCCAGGCGCTGGTGAGGCCATGCCCGCCGTGGCACGCGACATCGTGCCCCGGCCTTCGACGGGCGAGCGATGCCCTGCGGCGTCGCAGGTCCCGTTTCAGCCGACGACGTTGGCCAGCGTGAGCAGCACCAGCAGCAGCATCCACAGCACGACCGAGCGCCAGACCAGGCCGACGACGCTCTGCAGGTGGCCGAGCTGCGGTGGTGCGCCCGGGGTCGAGCCTTCGGCGGCGACCGTGCCCGGTTCGGCACCGGCGACGAAGGTCTTGGAACGGTCGGGCGTGACGCCGGGCGCCGCGCTGCCACCGAGCTGCACGCCGACGGCGCCGGCCGCGGCGGCGAGGATGATGCCTTCGTTCGGGTACAGCCAGAGCGCCGCGTCACGGCGCCAGCCGCCGACCGCCTCCTCGAAGTTGCCGACCACCGCGAAGCCGAAGGCCGTCAGCCGCGCCGGCACGTGGTCGATGATCTCGAACCAGCGCCGCGACAGCGTCATCAGCCCTTCGCTGGTCGGCACGTCCATCGTGCGGTGGCGGAAGGCCCAGAAACGCGACGCGAACTCGGCCATGCGGTAGAGCACCGCGCCGGTCGGCCCCAGACCGAGCGCCGAGAAGACGACGAACCAGAAGAAGACGCCGAAGACGTGGCGGTGCGCGGCCAGCAGTGCGTGTTCGAGCACGTGGCGCAGCACCTCGGTGCGCGGCAGCTCGCTGGCGTCGAGGTGGCGCCACTCGGCCAGGCGCTGGCGCGCGAGGTTCTCGTCGCCGCGGTCCAGCGCGTCGCGGATGTCGGTGAAGTAGTGGCTGAACTGGCGGAAACCCAGCGTCAGGTACAGCAGCGCGACGTCGAACACCAGGGCCAGCAGCAAGCTGAAGTGCGAGATCGCCAGATAGGCGCCGGCCACGGCGACCGCGGGCACCAGCACCGCAACGCACCAGACGACCACCGTGTGGTGCGCCTTGCCGGCGTCGAAGTTGCGGCTCGCCCAGCGGACCCAGGCGACGAGCGCGTGATGGATCCCGTTGTCGCGCGGAAGCGGCTTGAGCTGCTCGATCAGCAGCGCGAACAGGACGGCGAAAAAACTCATCGGCTGACGATGATAAAGGCCGTGACTCAGCTCTCGGCGAGGAAGCCGTAGAGATTGCGCAGCATCGCCGCGGTGGCGCCCCAGATGAAGTGTTCGCCCCAGGGCATCGAGAGGAACTGGCGCCTCGCGCCGCCGGCCTCGAAGACGTGGCGCCGGTGGTTCGCCGGGTCCATCAGGAAGGCCAGCGGCACCTCGAACGCGGCGGCGACCTCGAAGGCGTCGAGCGTCAGCTCGAACGGCGGCGTGACGATGGCAACGACCGGCGTGACGACGAAATGCGTCACCGTCGTGTAGACCGGCAGGCAGCCGATGACCTCGACGTGCTGCGGCGCCAGGCCCACCTCTTCCTGCGCCTCTCGCAACGCGGTGGCCGCGGCGTCGGCGTCCTCCGGTTCGACGCGGCCACCGGGGAAGCTGATCTGCCCGGCATGGTCACGCAGGTGCTCGGTGCGGCGCGTCAGCAGCACCGTGGCTCCGCCTTCGCGGTCGACCACCGCCACCAGCACGGCGGCGGCAGCCGAGGGTCGGTCGTCCGTCGGGCGGCCGTCGCCGGCGAGTTCGGGCGTCCAGGCGCCCGGCGCGGAAAAACGCCGGCGCAGCGCGGCCGGCGTCAGGCGCTCGGGCGGCAGCGGCGGCAGATGCGCGTCGACTCCGGCAACCGGGATGGCCTGCGGGTGCAGGATGCGCGGCGGCGTCATCGCGGCGCGCAAACGAAAAAGGCGCCGCAACGCGGCGCCTCTTGGCGATCGGGCCGTCCGGCACAGCCGGGACGACCCGGCATCACGCCAGCTTTTCCTTGATGCGCGCGCTCTTGCCGCTGCGCTCGCGCAGGAAGTACAGCTTGGCGCGGCGCACGTCGCCGCGGCGCTTGACTTCGATCGAGGCGATCAGCGGGCTGTACAGCTGGAACGTCCGTTCCACGCCTTCGCCGCTGGAGATCTTGCGGACGATGAAGCTGCTGTTGATGCCGCGGTTGCGCTTGGCAATGACGACGCCTTCGTAGGCCTGCACGCGCTTGCGGGTGCCTTCGACGACGTTGACGTTGACGATGACGGTGTCGCCGGGGGCGAAGGCCGGGATCGTCTTGCCCAGGCGGGCGATCTCTTCCTGCTCGAGGGTCTCGATGAGGTTCAAGGTTTTCTCCGATGGCGATCGTGCGCGGGGGTTGTGGATCGGAATGTCGGCAGGCCCGGCCACGCGGCCGGCCCACCGGTTGCCCGGCAGAGGATCGAAAAGCCCTCGATTATAGCTCGAGGGCAGACAGGTAACGCTCGTCGGCGCGTGAAAGACGCCCGGCGGCGCGTGCCGCGGCGATCAGGTCGGGGCGCCGGCGGGCCGTGCGCTCCAGCGAGCGCTCGCGCCGCCAGCGGGAGATCTCGCCGTGATGCCCCGACAGCAGCACCGCCGGCACCGCCAGTTCCTCGCCGTCGAGCGACAGGCGCTCGGGGCGGCTGTACGACGGCCCTTCGAGCAGGCCGTCGCCGAAGCTGTCCTGCTCGTGCGACGGCGCCGGGATGACACCGTACTGCAGCCGCGCGACGGCGTCGAGCAGAGCCAGCGCCGGCAGCTCGCCGCCGGACAGCACGAAGTCGCCGAGGCTGATCTCGTGGGTCACGCGGCGGTCGATGAAACGCTGGTCGATGCCTTCGTAGCGCCCGCACAGCAGCACCGCGCCGGGGCCGGCAGCGAACTCCTGCACGACGGCCTGGTCCAGGCGGCGGCCGGTGGGCGTGAAGTGCACGACAGGCACGTCGCCGCGTTCGGCGCGCACCGCGTCGAGCGCGCGCAGCAGCGGCTCGACCAGCATCACCATGCCCGGGCCGCCGCCGTAGGGACGGTCGTCGATGCGGCGATAGGTGTCGTCGGCGAAGTCGCGCAGCTGCCACAGCCGCACGTCGACGAGACCGGAGGTGAACGCACGCCGCGTGATGCCCACCGCGAGATGGGGGGCGAAGAGTTCGGGGAACAGCGTGACGACGTCGAAGCGCATCGGCTTCGCCGTCAGAAATCGGCTTCCCAGTCGACGTGGATCGTGCGGCCGGCGAGGTCGACACGGTCGACATAGGCGGCCACGAACGGGATCAGGACCTCGTCGGCCGTCTCGTCGGCGGGCTGAACGCGCAGCACGCAGTGCGGGCCGGTCTCGACCAGGCCGACGACGCGGCCGAGCACGAGCCCAGCGCGATCGTGCACGTCCAGGCCGATCAGGTCGACCCAGTAAAACTCGTCCTCGTCGGGCGTCGGGAAGCTGGAGCGCGCCACGAAGATGCGCGCGCCGGCCAGCGCCTGGGCCAGGTCGCGATCGGCCAGGTCGTGGATCGTCGCGACGACGACATCACCCTGCTCGCGCGCGGAAGCCACGCGCAGCAGTGCCGGCACCTGGTGCCCGGGCTTGGCCTCGGACGGCTCCAGGAACCAGCGCTTGGAGGAGAACAGCGCCTGCGGGTCGGACGAGAAAGGCTTGACCTTGATCCCGCCCTTGACGCCCCAGGCGCCGAGCACGCGGCCCACCTCGATGGCGTCGGCCGGCCGGGGTGGCGCGTCGGGCGCCGTCAGCGGTGACGTCGAGGTGACCACGGCCATGCGGCTTTAGACCGCCTTCTTGGCCTGGACGACCAGACGGGCAACGGTCGGCGACAGTTGCGCGCCGACGCCGGCCCAGTAGGTCACGCGGTCGAGCGCGAGGCGCAGACCTTCTTCGGCGCCCGAGGCCATCGGGTTGTAGAAACCCACGCGCTCGATGAAGCGGCCGTCGCGACGCTCGCGCGAGTCGGCGACGACGATGTTGTAGAACGGGCGCTTCTTCGCGCCGCCACGGGCCAGACGGATCACGACCATGTCGGAATTCCTGATGTGTGAGGCGACCGCCGCACCGCTGAGGACACGTCCAGCTGCGGGCAATCAAAGAGTACGTCTTCGGGCCCCGTAGATACGCGCCGTCAGTCTCATGCCTGCTGTTCGCTCGCATGAAACTGCCCAAAGCCGGCGCCGGGAACCGCGCATTATAAACTCGACTCGACCGGAAGCGACAAGCCGCGGCGCGAGCCGACTTCCGGGCACCGTTCACACCACGCGCCGCCGCCTTCCGCACCGTCTTCAATCCCGCATGAGCACCGGACCGATCGTCATCCGCCCCAGCACCGACGCCGACGTCGGCGCGATCACCGCCATCTACGCCCACCACGTGCAGCACGGCACCGGCACCTTCGAGACCGAAGCGCCGGCCGAAGCCGAGATGGCCCGCCGCCGCGCCGACGTCACCGCCAAGGGCCTGCCCTGGCTCGTCGCCGAGGAAGGCGGCCGCGTCGTCGGCTACGCCTACGCCAACCACTTCCGCCCGCGCCCGGCCTACCGCTTCTGCGTCGAGGACTCGATCTACGTCCACCACGAAGCCGCCGGCCGCGGCCTGGGCCGGCTGCTGCTGGCCGAACTGATCGCACGCTGCGAGGCCGTCGGCGCGCGCCAGATGCTCGCCATCATCGGCGACTCGGAGAACGTCGGCTCGATCGGGCTGCACCAGGCGCTGGGCTTCGAGCCCGCAGGCATCCTGCGTGCCGCGGGCTGGAAGCACGGCCGCTGGCTCGACGTCCCGCTGATGCAGCGCGCGCTGGGCCCCGGCGAGGAAAGCGCGCCCGAGTGAGGCAAGAAGGAGCGGGATGAGGCGCTACCGCTCCAAGACCGCCGCAGCCTGGCTGGCGTTTGCGCTCGGCGCCTTCGGCGCCCACCGCTTCTACCTGCACGGGCCGCGCGACGCGCCTGGCTGGCTGCATCTGCCGCCCACCGCGGCCGGACTGGCAGGCGCCGTGCGCCTGCAGACCCTGGGCCAGGACGACCGCGCCGCCTGGCTGCTGCTGCCGCTGCTGGGGCTGATGCTGTCGCAGGCGATGCTGTGCGCGATGGTCCTCGCACTGACGCCCGACGAGCGCTGGGACGCACGCCACAACCCGGGCCGCCCCGGCCGCAGGACCGGCTGGGCACCGGTGCTGGCGGCGATCGTGGCGCTGATGGTCGGCGGCGTGGTGCTCACGAGCACCGTCGCCTACGGCGGCCAGAAGTTCTTCGAGTGGCAGCTCGGCCCCGGGGCCGAGCCACCTGGCCCTCAGAAGAGGTAGTTGCTGAGCGCGTAGAAGACGGCGGCAATGAAGGCCGTCGCCGGGATCGTGAAGATCCACGCCAGCACGATGTTGCCCGCCAGCCCCCAGCGCACCGCCGAGGCGCTGCGCACCGAGCCGACACCGTAGATCGCGCCGGTGATCGTGTGCGTGGTCGACACCGGCACGCCCAGCGCCGTGGCCATGAACAGCGTCACCGCCCCGCCGGCCTCGGCGCAGAAGCCGCCCACCGGCTTGAGCTTGGTGATGCGCTGGCCCATGGTCTTGACGATGCGCCAGCCGCCGAACAGCGTGCCCAGGCCGATCGCGACGTAGCACGACCAGATGACCCACATCGGCGGCATGTGGTCGCTGGCACTGGCATAGCCCGAAGCGATCAGCAGCAGCCAGATGATGCCGATCGTCTTCTGCGCGTCGTTGCCGCCGTGGCCCAGCGAGTACATGCCCGCGGAGACCAGCTGCAGCCGCCTGAACGTGTTGTCGACCTTCAATGGCGAGGATCTTCGACAGATCCAGGCCACCGCCACCATGATCAGCGAGCCGAGCAGGAAGCCCAGCACCGGCGAGATGAAGATGAAGGCCACCGTCTTGATCAGGCCCGAGGCCACCAGCGGGCCGCTGCCGGCCTTGGAGATGGTGGCACCGACGATGCCGCCGATGAGCGCGTGCGAGCTCGACGACGGGATGCCGTACCACCAGGTGATCACGTTCCAGGCGATCGCCCCGACCAGTGCGCCGAAGATGACGTGCTGGTCGACGATGCCCGGCTCGACGATGCCCTTGCCGACGGTCGCGGCGACCTTCAGCTGGAACACCGCGATGGCGAGGATGTTGAAGAACGCGGCGAACGCCACCGCCTGCTGCGGCTTGAGAACGCCCGTGGACACGACGGTGGCGATGGAGTTCGCCGCATCGTGGAAACCATTCATGAAGTCGAAGACGAGCGCCAGAACGACGAGCATCACCACGACCCAGAAGCCGACCGGAAGTGCATCCATGTGAGGGACCGTCCGGCGGTCAGGAATTCTCGAGGACGATGCCTTCGATCAGGTTGGCGACGTCTTCGCAGCGGTCGGAGATCGACTCCAGGTGTTCGTAGACGGCCTTCAGCTTGATCAGTTCGCGCGTGTCGACCTCTTCCCGGAACAGGCGCGACATCGCCGAGCGCATGACGCGGTCGGCGTCGGACTCGAGCCGGTCGATCTCCTCGCAGGTCTTGATCGCGGACTCGGCGGTGGCCTGGTCACGCAGGTTCGGCAGCAGCGAGACGACGTGCTGCACGCGTTCGCAGCAGCGCACCGAGATCTCGGTGAGCCGGATCACGTCCTCGCTGACGTGCTGCAGGTCGTACAGCGACATCACTTCCGACGAGTCCTGCAGCAGGTCGACGATGTCGTCCATCGAGTTGATCAGCGCGTGGATCTGCTCGCGGTCCAGCGGCGTGATGAAGGTGCGGTGCAGCGCGCGGTTGACCTCGGCGGTCACCTTGTCGGCCGAACGTTCGGCGGCGATCACGTCGGCGCTGTGCTTTTCGCGCGCCAGGGGGTCCGAGTAGTGCTGGACCAGCAGCATGAAGGCTCGTGCGCCCTCGACGACGAAGGCGCCGTGCTGGTTGAAGAGTTCGAAGAAGTTGCCTTCTCGTGGAAGCAGCTTGCCAAAAAACATGCGGTCTCCGGTGGGATCACCGGCCGGATCGTGAATCCGCGATTCTAGAACGGTGACAGTTTCATGACCGGAAGATGAAATAGACGGCACCCACCAGGCACAGCCCGGCCCACAGGTAGTCCAGCTTCAGCGGCTGATCCATGTAGAAGACCGCGAAGGGCACGAAGATCGCCAGCGTGATGACTTCCTGGCCGATCTTCAGCTGCGCCAGGCTCAGCCCGCCGGCGTAGCCGATGCGGTTGGCCGGCACCTGCAGCAGGTACTCGAAGAGCGCGATGCCCCAGCTGATCAGCGCCGCGACGATCCAGGGCTTGCCGGACAGCGACTTCAGGTGCCCGTACCAGGCAAACGTCATGAACAGGTTGGACAGGGCGAGCAGCGCGAAGGTCTGCACCGGTACCGGCAGGGAGTTCATCGTCCGTACTCCTTCAATCGAGGCGCTCGATCGCCTGGTCCGCCGCGGCGGCGGACCAGGGCGCGAGCGGCCCCAGGCGCGGATGCTCGAAGCCGGGTTCGAGCTCCAGCAAGGGCCGCAGCACGAACGCACGCAAGTGCGCGCGCGGATGCGGCACGACCAGCGCGGGCGTGTCGATCGCCTCGTCGCCGTAGAAGAGCAGGTCCAGGTCGAGGGTGCGCGGCGCGTTGCGGTACGGGCGCTCGCGGCCGTGCTCGGCCTCGATGGCGTGCAGCGCAGCCAGCAGTCCGGCCGGCGCCAGAGCGGTGTCCAGCTCGGCCACCGCGTTGTGGAAGTCCGGGCCGGTGGCGTCGACCGGGGCGCTGCGCCACAGCGACGAACGCCGCACGAGGCGCGTGCCGGGCAGCGTGTCCAGCGCGGCGAAGGCGGCGGCCAGGGCCGCGCGTGCGTCGCCCAGGTTGGCGCCGAGGCCGACCCAGGCCTTCATTCGCCGGCGGCGGGCGCCGCCGGCGCGCTGCCGCCGGCCGGGCGACGGCGGCGGCGGCGGCGTTTCTTGGCCGGCGCGGCTTCGGCGTCCGCAGGCGCTGCGTCGTCGTCGGCAGCCTCGGCGGGTGCGGGCGTGGCCGCCGCGGCGGCGGCCACGGTGCTGCCGGCGGGCACGCGGTGCACGCGTTTGGACGCCGGCTTCAGTTCCACCAGCATCGCCTCGCGCTCGTCGTCGTCGCCGAGGTGGAAGTCCTCCCACCACTCGGCCAGCGCCGGCTCGATCTCGCCGACGTCGGCGCGCAGGCGCAGGAAGTCGTAGCCGGCGCGAAAACGAGCCTGGGCGACCAGCGCGCGTGCCGCGGCCGGCGTACGGCGCTCGAAACGCGGCTGCATCAGCCAGATCTCGCGCATGTCGCCACCGAGCTTGCCGCGGCCGGAGATGTCGCCGATGCGCGCGTCGAAGACCGCGTCGACGGCCTGCTGCAGCGCCGGGAACGGCGCCTCGCCGCCGGCCTGGATCGCCGCCCAGCGGTCGAGCACGTCGTGCCAGAGCATCACCGCGAGCATGAAGCTCGGCACGACGGCGCGGCCGTCGTTGACGCGGGCGTCGGTGTCCTCGAGCGCGAAGCGGATGAACTCGTCACGCTTGGGGTGGCGCGCATCGGCGCGGAAGGCGGCGTCGAGCACCGGGAACACACCCTGGTCCAGGCCCTGCTTCTTCAGCTCGGCCAGGCTCTTGAGCGCGTGGCCGGTCTGCAGCAGCTTGACCATCTCGTCGAACATGCGCGAGGGCGGGACGTTGGCCAGCAACGCGGCCATCCTGCGCATCGGCGCGCGCGTCGCCGGCTCGACCTCGAAACCCAGCTTGGCCGCGATGCGCACGACACGCACGATGCGCACCGGGTCCTCGCGGTAGCGCGCCTCGGGGTCGCCAATCATGCGCAGCACGCGGGCGCGCGAGTCCGCCAGGCCGCCGTGGTAGTCGACGACGATCTGCGTCGTCGGGTCGTAATACAGGGCGTTGATCGTGAAGTCGCGGCGCGCCGCGTCCTCGATCTGCGGGCCCCAGACGTTGTCGCGCAGCACGCGGCCGCTGGCGTCGACGACGCGGCGCTGGTCGGCGATCTCGTGGCGCGCGGTCTTCTCGTTGCCGCTTACCGCCTCGGCCGCGGCCGGGTCCATGAAGGCGCGGAAGGTCGAGACCTCGATGACCTCGTGCTCGCGGCCGCGGCCGAAGATCACGTGCACCAGGCGGAAGCGCCGGCCGATGATGAAGGCGCGGCGGAACAGCGCCTTCACCTGCTCGGGCGTGGCGTCGGTGGCGACGTCGAAGTCCTTGGGACGCAGGCCGACGAGCAGGTCGCGCACCGCGCCGCCGACGATGTAGGCCTCGTGGCCGGCGTCCTTGAGCGTGCGCACGACACGCACCGCGTTGTCGTCGAGCAGCCGCGGGTCGATGCGGTGCTCCTCGGCCGGGATCTCGACACGCTGGCCGAGCGGGATGGCCGGCGGCGCCGCAGGCGCCTCGGGCGCGGGCGACTTGCCGAGCAGGCGGTCGATGAATTTCTTGATCATGCGAAAAGGTCCAGGATCGGCCAGCCGCGCTGCAGGGCGACGGCCCGCAGCCCGTCGCCGGGGTTGGTGGCCACCGGGTGGCTGACGAGTTCGAGCAGCGGCAGGTCGTTGGTCGAGTCGCTGTAGAAGGTGCTGCGCTCGAAGTCGCCGAGCGTGCGGCCGGCGTCGGCAAGCCATTGCCGCACCCGCGTGATCTTGCCATCGCGAAACGACGGCACACCCCGGATCGCCCCGGTGGCGCGGCCGCGGCCGTCGCGCTCGAGCTCGGTGGCGATCAGGGTCTCGACGCCGAACAGCGACGCGATCGGCCGCGTAACGAAATCGTTGGTCGCGGTGACGACGGCCACCATGTCACCGGCGTCGAGGTGCCTGCGCACCAGGTCCACCGCCGCCGGGTGCAGCGAAGGGCGCGCGTACTCGTCGACGAAACGCGCCTGGGCGGCGGCGATCTCGGCGGGGTCGCGGTCGCGCCAGGGCGCGGTGCAGAAATGCACGTAGGCCTCGATGTCCAGCCGGCCTTCGAGGTACTGGGCGTAGAACTCGTCGTTGCGGCGCTTGAACTCGCCGCCGTCGGCCCAGCCGATGCGCACGAGGAACTCGCCGAAGGCGTGGTCGGAGTCGGTCGGCAGCAGCGTGCCGTCGAGGTCGAAGAGTGTCAGGTTCACAGCGGGTCGCCTTCTTCGGCCAGCATCGCGCGCACCAGCGGCACGGTGATCGTGCGCGAACGCGACAAGGAGAACTCGTCGAGCCGGTCAAGCAGGGCCATCAGGTGTTTCAGGTCGCGCGGGAAACGCGTCAGCAGGTGATCCATCACCTCGTCGCCGAGGCGGATGCCGCGGCGGTCGCTCTCGCGGCGCAGCGCGGCGCGGGTCTCGGACTCGCCCAGCGGCTGCATCGCGAACACCGGGCCCCAGCCCAGGCGGGTGCGCAGGTCGTCGCGCAGCGGCAGGTCCACCGGCGGCAGGCGGCCGGCGCAGGCCATCTGCACGCCTTCGGTGGCGGCCTCGACGAAGAGCGTGAAGGCCGACTGCTGCCCGGCGGCGTCGAGCTCGTCGCAGCGGTCGATGACCACGAGCGACCAGTCGGCGGCCAGTTCCCACGGGCAGGGGCACGATGGATCGAACCAGCCGACGCGCTGCCCGGCCTGCTGGCAGGCGTGAGCCAGACCGCGCAGCAGATGCGTCTTGCCGCTGCCCGAGGGGCCCCAGAGGTAGACCGGGGCGGTGGGCATCGGCAGGCGGCGCAGATGCTCGAGCGCGCGCAGGTTCGCCTCGCTGCCGGGCAGGAAGCTGTCGAAGGTGGCGAGCGGGTCGAAGCCGATCGCCAGCGGGATCTGCTTCATCCTGGATGTCATGTCAGTGCAGCGTCGGCCGGCGAGGGCCGCTCAGTTGGACGATGCGGGCGCGCAGCGCGGGCGCGTCCTCGGCATCGGGACAATGGATGAGGTAGTCGGACAGGTCGCGTGCGGCGGCCTCCCGGTGGCCGAGTTCGGCATGCACCAGGCCGCGGTCGCGGCGCTCGCTCCAGTCCTCGGGCAGAAGGATCACCAGGCGCTCCAGCACCGCGAGCAGGCGGGCGCGGTCGCCCGCGCCGCGGTGGATCTCCTTCAGGTTGCGCAGCAGGCGCGCCAGCGTCTCGCGCGGGCCGGCAGCCTGCAGGAACAGGCCGAGCGGCATCTCGAAGTCGCCGACCAGGCCGTGGCGCTGGCGATAGGGCCACAGGCGCTCCTCCAGTTCCTCGCGCGACAGCGAACGGCCGCTGAACGGGTCGAGCACGACCTCGCCGCGCGGCAGCGTCAGCTTGACGAGGAAGTGCCCAGGAAAGGACACGCCGGCGGCCGGCAGGCCGAGCTGCGTCGCCAGCTCCACGTACAGCAGCGCCAGCGTGATCGGGATGCCGCGGCGTGTGCGCAGCACCTCGCCCAGCGAGCTGTTGCGCGGGTCGTAGTAATCGTTGACGTTGCCGGCGAAACCGAGCTCGTCGAAGAAATAGCGGTTGAGCATGCGCAGCTTGTGCACCGGCCCGGCGTCGGTTGGCAGCCGCCGGCGCAGGCGCTCGGCCAGCTCGTCGATCTGCGCCAGCACGGCCTGCGCATCGAGTTCCGGATCCAGGTCCTGCGCGACGGCGACGGCGGCCTCGACGACCGAGAGGCTTGCATCCTCCGCCACCAGCGAGGCGAAATACTGCAGCGCCGTCGGCGGCTCGAAAAACAACGGTCCAGCCATCGATCTCCAGTGTAGGTCAGCCACGGCGCACGAACTGGCGCAGCTTCAGCCCGGTGGCCGCGAGCAGCGCGAAGTATCCCGCCGCCACCGACCCCAGCACGACCGCCATCCAACCCGCGCGCCGCCCGTAGTGGGCCTGCAGCCCGATCCAGTCGATCGCCTGCGCGGCCCAGAACAGCGCCGCCGTGAGCGCCGCGCAGGCGACGAGGACACGCAGCGCGAACGCGCCCCAGCCCGGCCGCGGCATGTAGACACCCTTCTTCAACAGGCCGAACAGCAGCAGGCCGGCGTTGAGCAGCGCACCCAGGCCGATCGACAGCGCCAGGCCGGCGTGGCCGACGAGCGGCACGAACAGGGCGTTCATCAGCTGCGTGCACACCAGCACCAGCACCGCGATCTTCACCGGCGTGCGCGTGTCCTGGCGTGCGTAGAAGCCCGGCGCCAGCACCTTGATGGCCACCAGGCCCAGCAGGCCGACGCCGTAGCCCATCAGCGCACGCACGGTCTGCTCGACGTCGCGGGCATCGAAGGCGCCGTAGTGAAAGAGCACCGCCACCAGCGCCTTCGGGAACACGATCAGGGAGATCGCGCAGGGCAGCGCCAGCATCACCACCAGCCGCAGCCCCCAGTCGAGCATGTCCGAATAGGCCTGCGCGTCCTCGCGCCCCTTGGCCGCCGCCAGCTGCGGCAGCAGCACGACGCCGAGCGCGACGCCCAGCAGCGCCGTCGGGAACTCCATCAGCCGGTCGGCGTAGGTCAGCCAGGACACCGCGCCGACACCCACGTGCGAAGCGATCTGGGTGTTGATGACGAGCGAGATCTGCGCCACCGACACGCCCAGCAGCGCCGGCCCCATCAGCGCCAGGATGCGGTGCACCCCGGGATGGCGCCAGGCCGCGCGCAGCCGCGCCGGCGTCAGCCCGATGCGGGGCATCAGCCCCAGGCGACGCAGCGCCGGCACCTGCACCGCGGCCTGCAGCACGCCGCCGAGCGCGACACCGGCGGACAGCGCCAGCACCGGCTCCAGGCCCCAGCCGGCCAGACGCGGCGCCAGCAGCGCCGCCGCCGCGATCACCGACAGGTTCAGCAGCACCGGCGTCATCGCCGGCACCGCGAAGCGTTTCCAGGTGTTCAGGATGCCGGCGGCCAGCGCGACCATCGACATGAAGCCGATGTACGGGAACATCCAGCGCGTCATCAGCACCGCGAGGTCCAGGCGCTCGAGCCCCGAGGCCATGATCCAGACCAGGATCGGCGCGCCGGCGACGCCCAGCACACAGGTCGCCAGCAGCACCCAGACGAGCACCGTGGCCACCGAGTCGATCAGCGCGTGCGTCGCCGCGTCGCCCTCCTTCTCGCGCGTGGCCGCCAGCAGCGGCACGAAGGCCTGCGCGAACGCACCTTCGGCGAACAGGCGGCGGAACAGGTTGGGGATGCGGAATGCGACGTTGAACGCGTCGGTCGCGGCGCTGGCGCCGAAGAAGGCGGCGATCAGCTGGTCGCGCACGAGGCCGGTGACGCGCGAGGCGAGCGTCAGCAGCGAGACGGTGGAAGCGGCCCGGAGAAGATTCACGGGGAACGACGAGTGGGCAAAAGCGCCCGAAGCCGGGTCGGCAGGCATTATAGGCAGGCTCGCCGATCGGACTGGCGGGAGGCCCGAGTGCGTGCTATACTCGACGGTCTTTGCACCACCCGAACCGCCAAAGAACCGCATGGCCACCTCGTCCAAAGCCAAGAAGAAGACCGTCCGCCTCGCCTCGGGCCGCAAGCGCGCCCGTCAGGACGTCAAGCTCAACGCGCACAACACGTCGCTGCGCTCGCGTTTTCGCACCGTCGTGAAGAACGTGCAGAAGGCCGTCGTCGCCGGTGACAAGACCGTCGCCACCGACACCTTCAAGGCCGCGCAGAGCGTCATCGACTCGGTCGCCGACAAGGGCATGTTCCACAAGAACAAGGCTGCCCGCCTGAAGAGCCGCCTGGCCGCCAAGGTCAAGGCGCTGGCGCTCGCCGCCTAAGACGGTTTTCCGGGTGATGAACGAAGGGCCTGCGTCAGCAGGCCCTTTCGTTTTGGCGCCGCGAAAAGCGACGGCCGACCGCCCCTCGCCCCTTCAGCTCGCCGCAGCGTCCGGCTCGCAGTCGACGACCTGCAGTTCGTTGTCGCGCGCGAAGTTCATCACGAAGTCCCAGGCCATCGGCTCGATGTCCTTCAGCGCCTCGCTGACGAAGACGCACTTGACGCCGTCGACGAGACGCGGAACGCAGTACGGCGAATAGCCGATGTGCGCGCCGATCGCGCTGCCGCGCGGACGGAAGCTGCACATCGCGCCTGCCAGTCGTTCGGCCCAATCGCTCGGCCGGAACGTACGGCCTGCGGTCGTGAGCCCCCGGATATACAGCCTGCGCGGCGTCTTCGTTTGGATCTGCGTCATCGGCAACGCAAGATTGTGCCCGCATTCGTGCGCCGACTCTTGCGATCGGCTTACGCCATCGGCGCAGGATTTGGCATCCGGGCCGCGCCTTAGAATCGAACGCCCCGACCGGCGCCCGGCTTCGCGCAACTGCGCCCAAGCTCCGGCGCCGGTCTTCGTTTTTGCTTTCTGGAGCGACAAGGAACTTCGATGACCGCTGCCCCTGCCCCGTCCGCGCCGATGCCGCACGTGATGAACACCTACGGGCGACTGCCCGTCGCGCTGTCGCACGGCCGAGGCTGCCGAGTCTGGGACACCGAGGGCCGCGAGTACCTCGACGCGCTCGCCGGCATCGCCGTCAACACGCTGGGCCACGCCCACCCCCAGCTGGTGCCGGCGCTGCAGGACCAGGTCGGCAAGCTGATCCATTCCTGCAACTACTACCAGGTGCCGCTGCAGGAGCAGCTCGCCGCCCGGCTGTGCGAGATCTCCGGTCTGAACAGCGTCTTCTTCTGCAACTCGGGCCTCGAAGCCAACGAAGCGGCGCTGAAGATCGCGCGCAAGTTCGGCCACGACAAGGGCATCGACCGCCCCGAGATCATCGTCTACGAACGCGCCTTCCACGGCCGCTCGATCGCGACGCTGTCGGCCACCGGCAACCCCAAGGTTCAGGCCGGCTTCGGCCCGCTGGTCGAGGGCTTCGTGCGCGTGCCGCTGAACGACCTCGGCGCGGTCGAGGAAGCGGCGCGCACCAACCCGAACGTCGTCGCCGTGTTCCTCGAGGTCATCCAGGGTGAAGGCGGCATCAACCAGGCGCGCAGCGAGTACCTGCAGGGCCTGCGCCGGATCTGCGACGAACGCGACTGGCTGCTGATGCTCGACGAGGTGCAGTGCGGCGTCGGCCGCACCGGCAAGTGGTTCGCGCACCAGTGGGCCGGCATCCGCCCCGACGTGATGCCGCTGGCCAAGGGCCTGGGCTCGGGCGTGCCGATCGGCGCCGTCGTCGCCGGCCCGCGTGCGGCGACCGTGCTCGGCCCGGGCAACCACGGCACCACCTTCGGCGGCAACCCGCTGGCGATGCGCGCCGGCGTCGAGACGCTGCGCATCATGGAAGAGGACGGCCTGCTGGCGAACGCCCACGCGATGGGCGAGCTGCTGCGCGCCGAGCTCCAGCGCGCGCTCGCGGGCACCGCCGGCGTCGTCGAGTTCCGCGGCCAGGGCCTGATGCTGGGCATCGAGCTCGACCGCCCGTGCGGCGTGCTGATCGGCCGTGCGGCGGAGGCCGGGCTGCTGATCAGCGTCACCGCCGACCGCGTGATCCGGCTGCTGCCGCCGCTGATCGTGTCCGCCGACGAGGTGCACGAGATCGTCGCGCGCCTCGTCCCGCTGGTCCAGACCTTCCTGTGCGAAGCATGAAACCGGGTTACTCGCTGATGAAGCACTACCTCCAGTTCAAGGACCTGCGTGCCGAGGAGTACGCCTACCTGTTCGAGCGCACGCGCATCATCAAGACGCGCTTCAAGAACTACGAGAAGTACCAGCCGCTGGTCGACCGCACGCTGGCGATGATCTTCGAGAAGGCGAGCACGCGCACCCGCGTCAGCTTCGAGGCCGGCATGTACCAGATGGGCGGCTCGGTGGTGCACCTGACCACGGGCGACAGCCAGCTCGGCCGCGCCGAGCCGATCGAGGACAGCGCGCGTGTCATCAGCCGCATGGTCGACATCGTGATGATCCGCACCTTCGAGCAGGCCAAGATCGAGCGCTTCGCCGCCCACTCGCGCGTGCCGGTCATCAACGGCCTGACCAACGAGTTCCACCCGTGCCAGATCCTGGCCGACATCTTCACCTACATCGAGCACCGCGGCTCGATCGCCGGCAAGGTGGTGGCCTGGGTCGGTGACGGCAACAACATGGCCAACACCTGGCTGCAGGCGGCCGAGATCCTGGGCTTCACGGTGCATGTCAGCACGCCCAGCGGCTACGGCGTCGACCCGCAGCTCGCCGGCATCCGCGACAGCGGCTGCTACAAGGTCTTCACCGACCCGCGCGAAGCCTGCCGCGGCGCCCATCTCGTCACGACCGACGTCTGGACGAGCATGGGCTACGAAGCCGAGAACGAGGCGCGCCGCAGCGCCTTCGCCGACTGGTGTGTCGACGCCGGCATGATGGCCGCGGCCCAGCCCGACGCGCTGTTCATGCACTGCCTGCCGGCGCACCGCGGCGAGGAAGTGGCCGCCGACGTCATCGACGGCCCGCAGTCGGTCGTGTGGGACGAAGCCGAAAATCGAATGCACGTGCAAAAGGCACTCATGGAGTACCTTTTGCTCGGACGGATCGGCTGAAGGCCGAGACGGCGGCCCACAGGGCCGGCATTCGATTTCAGCGCAGGCTCACATCGCTCCAGCGATGTGAAGGGGCTTGAGCCCCGTGCCGAAGCTCAAATCGAATGCACGTGCAAAAGGCACTCATGGAGTACCTTTTGCTAGGACGGATCGGCGCGTAAGGGACGCGCCGCACGCGACAAGGGCCGGCATTGCCGGCCCTTCTTCGTTCAGCCGCCGCGGATCGAGTCGCGGCCGTGGTCGCGCGCCTTGCCCAGCGTCGAGTCGAGCACGCGCACCAGCTTGTCGAGCGCGCCGCTGAAGGCGTCGGCGACGCGGCCGGCGTCGTGGCTGGCAGCCACCGGCGGGCGCCCGGCCGGGCGCGCCTCGAGCGTGCAGCGCTTGTCGGAGTCGCTGCTGCGTGCGGCGTTGGTGTCGGCGAGGTGGACCTCGATGCGCGTGACGCTGTCGCCGAAACGGTCGAGCTTGGCCGCGATCTCGCGCTCGATCCAGGCGGCCAGCGCCTCGTCGTTCTGGATGTGGTTGTCGGTGTTGACCTGGACCTGCATGGTCTATCTCCTCGGGAATGGGCGCGCCCGCCGCAAGCCGGCAGCACGCGCAGGGGCGCACGCGGCTTCAGCCGCGCACGAACATCGTGACCAGCGGCTCGTCGCCGAGCTGGCGGCTGCAGTGGCCATGCAGCGCGGCGTCGAACGTGGCGCCTTCGGGCAGCACGTCGGCCGAATAAAACAGTTCGCCCGGGCCGAAGACCCGCGACCTGCCGTCCTGCAGGCCGATCTCCATGCGCCCGCGCAGCACCACCAGCCACTGCGGCACGGTCGTGCAGTGGAAGCTGCTGGCAAAGCCCACCGGGCTCTCGCGCAGCTGCATCCCGGCGGCCGGCAGCAGCGTCGACAGGCGGACCGCCGGCGTGCCTTCGGCCAGCTCGACGGGCTCGTCGCGGAAACGCGCGCGGCCCTCGGCATCGGTGTAGAGAACGGTCTTCGTGAAGATGGCCATGGCCCATTGTCGCCTTGGCCACCGCCACAATCGGCTGCACCCCAGTCGCACAGGAGGTTTCCCATGGACCGCATCGCGCTCGTCACCGGCGCCGGCAGCGGCATCGGCCAGGCCTGCGCCGGCGCGCTGCTGGCCGAGGGCTGGCAGGTCGTCTACGCCGGCCGCCGCCTCGACCGCCTGCAAGCGGCGATCGCCGCCACCGGCGAACACGCCGCACGCGCCAGCGCCGTGGCCTGCGACGTCGCCGACGAAGCCTCGGTCGCGGCGCTGTTCGACACCGTGCGCCGCCGCCACGGCCGGCTCGACCTGCTGTTCAACAACGCCGGCGCCTTCCCGCCTTCGGCGACACCCGACGAACTCGGCGCCGCCGCCTGGCGCCAGGCGGTCGACGTCAACCTGAACGGTGCCTTCTTCTGCCTGGCCGCGGCTTTCGCGCTGATGCGCGCGCAGCAGCCGATGGGCGGACGCATCATCAACAACGGCTCGATCTCGGCGCACGCGCCGCGGCCGGGCTCGATCGCCTACACCGCGACCAAACACGCGATCACGGGCCTGACGCGTGCCGCGGCGCTGGACGGCCGCGCCTTCGACATCGCCGTCGGCCAGATCGACATCGGCAACGTCGAGACCGACATGACCGAGCGCATGGCGCGCGGCGTGGTGCAGGCCGACGGCAGCCTGCGCGCCGAGCCGCGCATGGCGATGGACGGCGTCGTCCAGACCTTTCTCGCGATGGCCAGGCTGCCGCTGTCGGCCAACGTGCTGTTCACCACCGTGATGGCGACGAAGATGCCCTTCGTCGGCCGCGGCTGACGGCAAAAGGCTGAAACCGCGCCGTAACCCGGTCCGCTGGCGAGCCGCTACAGTGGCCGGCATCACCGCCTCACAGGGTGCGTGGACCGGCGGCTACACCACCGGCGGCGCGCCCCAGCTCTACCGATGAAACTGCTCCGCCACGGCCCCAAGGGCCACGAACGCCCCGCCGTCCTGGACGCCCAGGGACGCCCGCGCGACCTGTCCTCCGTCCTCGTCGACATCACGCCGGCGGCGCTGACGCCGGCTTCGCTGCAGCGCCTGCGCGGCCTGGACCTCGCGTCGCTGCCCGAAGTCGAACCCGCGCGCCTCGCCGTGCCCTGGGCCGGCATGGGCAAGTTCGTCTGCATCGGCCTGAACTACGCCGACCATGCCGCCGAAGCGGGCATGCCGATCCCGGCCGAGCCGGTGGTCTTCATGAAGCCGACCAGCGCCGCCGTCGGCGCCGAGCACCCCGTCGTGCTGCCGATCGACGCCACCAAGGGCGACTGGGAAGTCGAGCTCGGCGTCGTCATCGGCAGCACCGCACGCTGCGTGTCCGAAGCCGAGGCGCTGGCGCACGTCGCCGGCTACTGCGTCGTCAACGACGTCTCCGAACGCGCGTTCCAGCTCGAGCGCGGCGGCACCTGGGACAAGGGCAAGGGCTGCGACACCTTCGGCCCGGTCGGCCCCTGGCTCGTGACCGCCGACGAGATCGCCGACCCGCAGGCGCTGGACCTCTGGCTGGAACTGAACGGCCAGCGCGTGCAGGCCGGCAACACGCGCACCATGGTCTTCGGCGTCGCGCAGCTGATCGCCTACCTGAGCCGCATCATGACGCTCTACCCCGGCGACCTGATCAGCACCGGCACGCCGCCGGGTGTCGGCATGGGCATGAAGCCGCCGCGTTTCCTGCAGCCGGGCGACACCATGCGCCTGGGCGTCGCCGGCCTGGGCGAGCAGCGGCAGACCGTGCACGCCTGGGACCCGGAACTGGTCGACGCCTGACCCTCGGCCGCGGGTGCCGCCCGCGGCCTTTCCCGGTTGCGCAAGAGCCGCGCCGCGGGGGATGATCGTCTGTCCTCGCGCGTGGCCGGCCAGCCACCTGTCAGCCGCCGCGGGCACGATCCCCTCCGCCCGATGAAGTACGCGATCCTGACCGACCTGCACGCCAACCGCGAAGCGGTGGAAGCGGTGCTCGACCACGCGGCGGGCCAGCAGATCGACCGCTACGCGCTGCTCGGCGACTTCGTCGGCTACGGCGCCGACCCGGCCTGGGTCGTCGACCGCGTGCGCGAGCTGGTACGCGCCGGCGCGATCGCCGTGATGGGCAACCACGACCTCGCCGTCGTGCAGGGCCCGTCGCCTTCGATGCGCCCCGACCCGCGCTACGTCGTCGAATGGACACGCCAGCAGCTCGAGGTCGCCCAGATCGATTTCCTCGCCGCGCTGGCGCTGGAGCACCGCGAAGGCGAGCTGCTGTTCGTGCACGCCAACGGCTGGGCGCCGGCCGAATGGGGCTACATCCAGGGACGCAGCGAGGCCGTGCGCAGCATGGCCGCCACCGCCGCGCGCATCACCTTCTGCGGCCACATGCACGAGCCCCAGCTCTACCACCTGTCGGCCGTCGGCAAGGCAGGCGACTTCACGCCGACCGCGGGCACCGCGATCCCGTTGCTGCCGCCGCGCCAGTGGCTGGTCATCCCCGGTTCCGCGGGCCAGCCGCGCGACGGCGACCCTGCCGCCTGCTACGCCACCTTCGACGACGCCACGGCCGAGCTGACCTACTGGCGCGTGCCTTACGACACCGAGGCCGCCGGCGCGAAGATCCGCGCCGCCCAGCTGCCGCAGCGTCTTGCCGACCGGCTTGCCGATGGGCAATAGGCTGCCGCGCACCGCCGCGTCGTCGCTCGCGGCCGGGCAGGTCATCGACGGCTTTCGCCTCGAGGAACGCCTGCACCAGGGCGGCATGGCCAACCTCTGGCGCGTCGTGCGTGTCGACGCCAACGGCGAGCTGCAGCCCGAGACCCTGCCGCTGATCATGAAGGTGCCGCGCATCAAGGGCGGCGAGGACCCGGCGTCCATCGTCGGCTTCGAGGTCGAGCAGATGATCCTGCCCGCGCTGGCCGGAGCGCACGTGCCGAAGTACGTCGCGCGCGGCGACTTCACGCATGCGGCCTACCTGGTGATGGAGCGCATCGAGGGGCCCTCGCTGCGGGCGCGGCTCGACGAGGCGCCGCTGGCGGTCGACGAGGTCATCGAGATCGGCTCGCGCGTGGCCACCGCGCTGCACGAGCTGCACCGCCAGCACCTGGTGCACCTGGACGTCAAGCCGAGCAACATCCTGCAGCGCCCCGACGGCACCGCGGTGCTGGTCGACTTCGGCCTGTCGCGCCACGACCGCCTGCCCGACCTGCTCGAGGAGGAGTTCGCGCTGCCGATGGGCACCGCGCCCTACATGTCGCCCGAGCAGGTGCAGTTCGTGCGCAACGACCCGCGCAGCGACCTGTTCGCGCTCGGCGTGATGCTTTATCACTTCACCACCGGGCAACGGCCTTTCGGCTCGCCGGAGAGCGTGCGCGGGCTGCGCAAGCGGCTCTACATCGACCCGGTGCCGCCGCGCGCGCTGCGCCCCGACTGCCCGCCGTGGCTGCAGGAGGTGATCCTGAAGTGCCTGGAAGTGCGCCCCGAGCGCCGTTACCAGAGCGCCGCGCAGCTCGCGCTGGACCTGCAGAACCCCGGCCAGGTGGCGCTGACCGCACGCGCCGCACGCGACCGCCAGAGCGGCGCGGTCAAGGTCTTCAAACGCTGGTTCTTCGCCCTCGGCGCCGAGTCCAAACCGACCGCGAGGGTCAGCGCCGCCAGCCAGGTGGCACGAAGCCCGATCGTCGTCGCCGCGGTCGACATCGACCACGCGACGCCCGAGCTGCTGGAGAAGATGCAGGAGTCGGTGCGCCGCATCCTCGTCACCGAACCCGGCGCGCGTCTGGCCTGCGTCGGCGTGATGCGCGTCGCGCGCATCGGCCTGGACGACCTCGTCGACGCCGACGGCCAGAGCCGGCATGTCAAGCAGCTCGTCGGCCTCAAGCACTGGGCGCGGCCGCTGACGCGCCAGCTCGAGCTCGACGACGGCCGCCTGACCTTCCACGTGCTCGAGGCGCCCGACGCCGCTGCGGCGCTGCTGGACTTCGCCGCGCGCAACCAGGTCGACCACATCGTGATGGGCGCACGCGGCGCCGGCGCGCTGCGGCGCTACCTGGGCAGCGTCAGCTCGCAGGTCGTCGCACGCGCGGACTGCACCGTGACGGTGGTGCGCGCTTGAACCCCTGCCTGGCCTGCGGCGCCTGCTGCGCGAGCTGGCGTGTCGACTTCGACCGCGACGAATGGGGCGGTGCCGGCGGCATGGTGCCCGAGACGCTGGCCGAGCCGATCACCTCGCGCCTGTGCCGCATGCGCGGCACCGACCGCACGCCGCCGCGCTGCGCGGCGCTGGTCGGCAGCGTCGGCGTCCAGGCCTCCTGCGCGATCCACGAATGGCGGCCCTCGCCCTGCCGCGAGTTCGGCGCCCGCGCCAACCTCGGCATCGCCGACGACGCCTGCGACGCCGCCCGCCGCCGCCACGGGCTGGCGCCGCTGTCGCTCTGAAACCGATGCCCGAACCCCGGATCTGGGACATTTCGCCGCCGGTGCACCCCGGCACCCCCGTCTTCCCCGGCGACGCGCCCTACCAGGCGCAGTGGGCGGCGCGCATCGGCCCCGGCTGCCCGGTCAACCTGCAGACGGTGACGCTGTCGCCGCACGTCGGCGCGCACGCCGACGCGCCGCTGCACTACGACGACGCCGGCACGCCGGTCGGGCGGCTGGACCTGGCGCCCTACCTCGGCCGCTGCCGCGTGATCCACGCCATCGGCGCCGCACCGTGCGTGCGCTGGGCGCAGCTCGCGCACGCGCTCGACGGCCTGCCCCCGCGTGTGCTGCTGCGCACCTATGCGCACGCGCCCGACACCTGGGACCCGGCGCTCGCCGGCATCGAGCCCGAGGCGCTGGAGCGCCTGGCCGATCTCGGCGTGCGCCTGGTCGGCATCGACAGCGCCAGCGTCGACCCGGCCGACAGCAAGACGCTGGACGCGCACCAGGTGCTGCGCCGGCGCGGCCTGCGTGTGCTGGAGAACCTCGTGCTCGACGCCGTGCCCGAAGGCGACTACGAGCTGATCGCCCTGCCGCTGAAATGGGTCGCCGCCGACGCCTCGCCGGTGCGCGCCATCCTCCGAGAACTGCCATGACCCGAGACGACGCCCTGGCGCTGGACGCGCACGACCCGCTGGCCCCGCTGCGCGAGCTGTTCGCGCTGCCGCCCGGCACGATCTACCTCGACGGCAACTCGCTGGGCGTGCTGCCGAAGGCGACGCCGGCGCGCGTCGCCGAGGTCGTCACCGGCGAATGGGGCCGCGGGCTGATCGGCAGCTGGAACCAGGCCGGCTGGATCACGCTGGCGCAGCGTGTGGGCGACAAGATCGCGCGCCTCGTGGGCGCCGCGCCGGGCGAGCTGGTGGCGGCCGACTCGACCTCGGTCAACCTCTACAAGGTGCTGGCCGCCGCGCTGGCCATCGTGCGTGCCGACGCGCCGCAGCGCACGCGCATCGTCAGCGAGCGCAGCAACTTCCCGACCGACCTCTACATCGCCGAGTCGCTGGCCGCCGAACGCGGCTTCGAGCTGCTGCTGGTCGACACGCCCGAGGCCATCCCGGCGGCGCTGGACGATCGCTGCGCCGTGCTGATGCTCACGCACGTGAACTACCGCACCGGCCGGCTGCACGACATGGCGGCGCTGACCCGCGCCGCGCACGCCGCCGGCGCGCTGGCCGTCTGGGACCTGGCGCACAGCGCCGGCGCCGTGCCGGTGGACCTGAACGCCGGCGAAGCGGACTTCGTGGACTGGAGGACGTCGAAGTCTCCCGACTTCGCCGTGGGCTGCGGCTACAAGTTCCTCAACGGCGGCCCCGGCGCGCCGGCCTTCGTCTGGGCGCACCGCCGCCACGCCGGGCGCTTCGCCCAGCCGCTGTCGGGCTGGATGGGCCATGCGGCGCCGTTCGAGTTCACGCCCGGCTACCGCCCGGCGCCGGGCATCGCACGCTACCTCTGCGGCACGCCGGCCATCCTGGCGCTGGCGGCGCTGGAGTGCGGCGTCGACACCGTGCTCGCCGCCGAGCCCTTCGGCGGCATGGCGGCGCTGCGCGCCAAGTCGCTGGCGCTGACGCGGCTCTTCGCCGACGAGGTGAGCGCACGCTGTCCGCAGCTGGCGCGGGTCTCGCCCGAGGCCGACGCCGAACGCGGCAGCCAGGTCTGCCTGGCGCCGCGTGACGAGCCGGCGCTGGCCTACGCGACCGTGCAGGCGCTGATCGCACGCGGCGTCGTCGGCGACTTCCGCGCCCCCGACATCCTGCGTTTCGGCTTCACGCCGCTGTACCTGCGCCACGTCGACGCCTACGACGCCGCCGTGCACCTGGCCGAGGTGCTGGAGCGCGGCGAATGGCGCCGGCCCGAGTTCAATCGCCGACAAGCGGTGACATGACACGAAACCGGCTCTTGCTCAGGGTTTTCCCTAGGTAAATCGCCGAATAAGAGCCTCAAGGCCCCCGCTTTTCGGCCGATACGCCGTCCATGGGACCGTTATCGCAGATCGACAGGAGCACGCCGACGTCGCATGACGCCGCCGCGGCCACCCGTTCGGTGGCGGCGGTCTCGGCGGTCGACACGGGCTCCGAAGCGGTGCGCGTGCGGCTGCGCTCGCGCCAGGAAACGCGCGAAACCGGCGACGCGACGATCGATCAGGCGCTGGCCAGCAGCCAGTCCTCGCCGCGCACCGTCACCTACAGCTTCAACGAGGTGCCGGCGGCGTCGGCGAGCGTCGAACTGCAGCAGTCGCGCAGCAGCTCCGACCGCCAGCGCGTGCGCGAGGCCTTGAACTATTACGCCACGGTCGCCCAGGTCCAGTTCGTCGAAGTGGGCGCCGGCGGCGACCTGCAGTACGCGGTCACCGCGGCACCGTCGCCCGCCGAGGTGCAGAAGGCACGCGGCAGCGCCGAGACCCAGACCGAGGACCAGGCCCAGGACGAGCGCCGCGAGAACGAGACCGCCGCCGCACAGCAGCAGGCCACGGCCGAAGCGGCGACCAAGGTCCAGCTGTCGCAGCAGACCGACGACCTGCTCGGCCTGAACCTGCCCGACCCCGACGGCCAGGGCGGCACGCCGACCCTCGGCTGACCCTTGCGGGGGGCCGTCCGCCCAGGGGACGGCCAGGGGCAGGAGGCGGCTCCTAGAATGCCGCGATCCCTCCTGGAGCATTTCCCATGGACACCCGCACCTCCCCGGTCCGCCTGCGGATCGAACGGACGCGTGACGCGCTCGCCGCCGCCGGCGCCCACGCGCTGCTCGTCCCGTCGGCCGACCCGCATCTTTCCGAATACCTGCCCGAACGCTGGCAGGGCCGCCAATGGCTCTCAGGCTTCACCGGCTCGATGGGCACGCTGGTCGTCACCGTGGAGCGCGCCGCGCTCTTCGCCGACAGCCGCTACTGGGAGCAGGCCGCAGCCGAGCTGCAGGGCAGCGGCATCGACCTGGAGCGCATCCCCACCGGCAACGCCTCGGCCCACGTCGACTGGCTGGCCGCGCAGCTGCCCGAAGGCGCCACGGTCGTCGTCGACGGCCAGGTGCTGGGCCTGGCCGCGGCCAAGGCACTGCGCGCCGCGCTCGAACCCAAGGGCGTGACGCTGCGCACCGATGTCGACCTGCTCGAGCAGGTCTGGCCCGAGCGCCCGGCGCTGCCGGCCGCGCCGGTGGGCGAGCATCCGCTGCCCTACGCCTGCGTGCCGCGCAGCGCCAAGCTGGCGACGCTGCGCGAGGCGATGGCGGCCGCCGGCGCGACCCGGCACTTCGTCTCCACCGTCGACGACATCGCCTGGATCACCAACCTGCGCGGCCAGGACGTGCCCTACAACCCGGTGTTCCTCGCGCACCTGCTGGTGTCGGCCGACATGGCGACGCTGTTCATCGGCGACGGCAAGATCTCCGCCGACCTGGCCGAGCGCCTGGCCGCCGACGGCTTCACGCTGGCGCCCTACGCCAGCGCCGGCGACGCGCTGGCCGCGCTCGCCGAGACCGAGACCCTGCTCGTGGACCCCAAGCGCGTGACGCTGGGCCTGCGCGAGCGCGCGCGCTGCGCGGTCGTCGAGAAGCTCAACCCGAGCACGCTGGCCAAGAGCCGCAAGACCGCCGAGGAGGCCCAGTTCACGCGCGAGGCGATGGCCGAGGACGGCGCCGCGATGTGCGAGTTCTACGCCTGGTTCGAAGGTGCACTGGGCGACGAGCGCATCACCGAGCTGACGATCGACGAGAAGCTGGCCGCCGCGCGTTCGCGCCGCCCGGGCTCGATGGGCCCGAGCTTCGGCACGATCGCCGGCTTCGGCCCCAACGGCGCGATGCCGCACTACCACGCCACCGAGGAGGCGCACGCCGTCGTCGAGGTCAGGCCCGGCGAAGGCACGCTGCTGCTGATCGACAGTGGCGGCCAGTACTTCGGCGGCACGACCGACATCACGCGCGTCTGGCCGATCGGCACGCTGACGCCGGCGATGAAACGCGACTACACGCTGGTGCTCAAGGGCACGATCGCGCTGTCGCGCGTGCGCTTCCCGCGCGGCACGCCGGGCCCGATGCTCGACGCGCTGGCACGCGCGCCGCTGTGGGCCGAGGGCATCGAGTACGGCCACGGCACCGGCCACGGCGTCGGCTACTGCCTGGCGGTGCATGAAGGCCCGCAGACCATCAGCAAGGCCGTCGTCGAGCCGCAGATGGCCATCGAGCCGGGCATGATCACCTCGATCGAACCCGGCATCTACCGCCCCGGTCAGTGGGGCGTGCGCATCGAGAACCTGGTGCTCGCGGTGCCGGTGGAGACCGCCGAAGCCGGCGCCTTCGGCGAGTTCCTCGAGTTCGAGACGCTGACGCTGTGCCCGATCGACACGCGCTGCATCGAGCGCAGCCTGCTGCGCGCCGACGAGGTCGACTGGCTCAACCGCTACCACGCGACGGTGCGCGAGCGCCTGGCGCCCAAGCTCTCGGGTGCCGCGCTGGCCTGGCTGAAGGCACGCACCGAGGCGATCTGATCGCCCGCCCCGCTGCCTGATCCGACGGCGCCGAAATGGCGCCGTCTTGACGTGCGACGAAAGGTCTTGCCGCCACGCGGCAGACCTCGCGGCTAGCATGGGCTCGTGACCATCCCCCACGGCAGCGCGGCGCCCGCCGCGTGGCTGGCCGGCGCCACCGGGCTCGTCGGCCGCGAGATCGACCGGCTCTGGGCCGGCCCCGGGCCGCTGGTCCGCCTGACGCGGCGGCCGCTGCCGGCGCGTGCCGGGCGTGTCGACGTTCGGGTTCCCGACTTCCTGGCCGCCGCCGCCTTCGCCGCGTTGCCACCGGCCGAGACCGCGTTCTGCGCCCTGGGCACGACCCGCGCCGCCGCCGGCTCCGCCACCGCCTTCCGTGCCGTCGACCTCGACGCCGTGCTCGCCTTCGGCCGCGCCGCGCGTGCCGCCGGCGTGCGCCGCTTCGCGCTCGTGTCGGCGCTGGGCGCCGATGCCGCCTCGTCCAACCTGTACCTGCGCACCAAGGGCGAGGCCGAGGCCGCGCTCGAGGCGCTGGGCTTCGAGACGCTGGTCGTCGCCCGCCCGTCGCTGCTGCTCGGCGAGCGCGACGGCCTGGGCCAGCTGCCGCGCCCCGGCGAAGCGCTGGCGCAGCGCCTGTCGCGGCCGCTGGCCGGGTTGATCCCGGCACGCTGGCGCCCGGTGGCGGCGGCCGACGTCGCCGCCGCGCTGCTGCGCGCCATGGCAGCCCCCTCGCCCGGCCTGCAGCGGCTCGAATCGGCCGCGCTGCAGCCGGCCCGCACCGTTTCCCGCTGAAGAGAGAAAGAGAGAGAGATGGACCTGCACTTCCTCGGCGCCGCCGACAGCGTGACCGGCTCGCGCCACCGCGTGGACCTCGGCGGCCAGCGCCTGCTGCTCGACTGCGGCCTGTTCCAGGGCTTCAAGGTGCTGCGCGAGCGCAACTGGCAGACGCCGCCTGCGGCCCTGCTCGACGCCGAGGCCGTGGTGCTGAGCCACGCCCACATGGACCACAGCGGCTACCTGCCGGCGCTGGTCAAACACGGCTGGAAGGGCCGCATCTACGCCTCGCCCGCGACCTGCGCGCTGGCCGAGGTGCTGCTGCTCGACAGCGCCAAGCTGCAGGAGGAGGACGCGCGGCGCGCCAACAAGTTCGGCTACTCGCGCCACGAGAAGGCGCTGCCGCTGTACACGCGTGCCGATGCCGCACGCGCCATCGATCGCCTGACGCCGGTGGACACCGGCTCGGCCTTCAGGATCGGCAGCGTCGCGGTGACGCTGACGCCGGTCGGCCACCTGCTCGGCGCCTGCGCGGTGACGCTGGACTGCCGCGACGAGCGCCTGGTCTTCTCCGGCGACGTCGGCCGCAGCGTCGACCTGCTGATGCCGCCGCCGCAGCCCCTGCCCGAAGCCGACGTGCTGCTCGTCGAGTCGACCTACGGCAACCGCGCCCACGAGCAGGAGGACGTCGCCGCGCGGCTGGGCGAGGTCGTGCGCGAGACGGTGCGTCGCGGCGGCTCGGTGCTGATGCCGACCTTCGCCGTCGGCCGCGCCCAGGCGCTGATGGTCGTGCTGCACCGCCTCAAGCGCGCCGGCCAGATCCCCCAGGACCTGCCGATCTTCCTCGACAGCCCGATGGCGGTGCAGGCCACCGAGCTGTACCGGCGCTTCGCCAAGGTGCTGCGCGTGAAACCCGCCGAACTGAAGGCCGCCTGCGAAGGCGTGCGCATGGTCGAGACGCCGCAGCAGTCGATGCGCCTGTCCTCGCACCGCTTCCCCTGCGTCATCCTGTCGGCCAGCGGAATGGCCACCGGCGGGCGCGTGCTGCACCACCTGAAGGCGATGGCGCCGTCGCCGCAGCACCACGTCGTCTTCCCCGGCTTCCAGGTCGGCGGCAGCCGCGGCGCGCGGCTCGTGGCCGGCGCCACCGAGGTCAAGATCCACGGCGAGTACGTGCCGGTGCGCTGCGAGGTCAGCCACCTCGAAGGTTTCTCCGGCCACGCCGACAGCGACGAGCTGATGGACTGGCTGCGCACGACGCCCAAGGCGCCGCGCCAGACCTTCGTCGTGCACGGCGAACCCGACGCCGCCGACGCGCTGCGCGTGCGCATCCGCGACGAGCTGGGCTGGGCGGCGCGTGTGCCGCAGCACGGCGAGCAGGTCAGCGTCTGAGGCGCGGGCGGTGTTCGACCCCTCGTCCACCCCGGCCGCGCTGGGCCTGGTCTCGGCGCTCGGCGGCGGGCTGCTGATCGGCCTGGAGCGCGAGCGCCGCAAAGGCAGCGGCCCCGACCGCGAGCCCGCCGGCATCCGCAGCTTCACGCTGGCCAGCCTGGCCGGCGCCTTCGCCCAGGTGATCGGCGAGCCGCTGGTCGTGGCCTGCGGCGCGCTGGCGGTGCTGGCGCTGGCCGCGGTCGCCTACTGGCGCAGCCAGGTCGTGCAGCGCAGCCCCGACCCGGGCATGACGACCGAGCTGGCGCTGTTCGTCACCTACCTCGTCGGCGTGGTGTCGATGCAGCTGCCGCTGGTGGGCGGCGGCGCGGCCGTGGTCATCGCCGTGCTGCTGGCGGCGCAGGCGCGGCTGCACCGCTTCGCGACGCGCGTGCTGACCGAAGCCGAGCTGCACGACGCGCTGCTGCTGGCGGCGCTGGTGCTGGTCGTGCTGCCGCTGCTGCCGGCGACGCCGGTGGCCTGGCTGGGCGGGCTGCAGCCCCGCACGCTGGGCCTGCTGGCGACGCTGATCCTGGTGCTGCAGGCCGCCGGCCACGTCGCGCTGCGTTTCTTCGGCGCCGCCGCCGGCATGGCGCTGTCGGGGCTGCTGTCGGGCTTCGTCTCCAGCACCGCGACGATCGCCTCGATGGGCACGCGCGTGCGCGCCGAGCCGGCGCTGGCGCGCGCCTGCGAAGCCGGTTCGGTGCTGTCGACCTCGGCGACCTGGGTGCTGGGGCTGATCATCCTGACCGCGACCTCGCCGCCGCTGGCGGCGCTGGTGGCGGCCCCGGCGCTGGTGGCCACCGCGGTGGCCGCCGGCACCGGGCTGTGGCGCGCCCGCGGCGCCCAGGGCACGGCGCCCGAGTCGTCCAAGGCCGGGCCGCTGCGCCCGCGCGAGGCGCTGCTGGTGGCGGTGCTGCTGACCGCCGCGTCGCTCGGCGTCGGCTGGGCGCAGCGCCAGTTCGGCGACGCCGGCGTGCTGGCCGGCGCGGCGCTGACGGCAGTGGCCGACGCCCACGCCGCCTGCGCCGCGCTGGGCGCGCTGGCCGGCGAAGGCCGGCTGGAACTGCAGGCCGCGGCCTACGGCGTGCTGGTGGCGATCTCGACGAACGGGGTGACACGCTCGATCACGGCCTTCGTCGCCGGCGGCACGCGCTTCGGCAGCGTCGTCGCCGCGTCGCTGGCCGCCTCGACCGGCGCCGCCTGGGCGACCTGGTGGGCCGTCGGCCGCCTGGCCGCCGGCTGAGCGGGTTCAGACGAAGACGCCCTCGCGCATCCACTTCGTCGCCACCCACTTCTCGCCGTCGAGCACCGGCGCGCCGCCGTGCAGCGTGCGCGTGGAGGCCAGCGGGCGCTCGTAGCTGAAGAAGACGGCGTTGCCCTTGACCGGCAGGACCTCCAGGCCGACCTCGGGGAAGGTCGTCGCGCCGCCGCCGGCGGGGGTGTTCAGGTACATCACGACGGTGCCCACACGCTGGCCGCCGCGGCGCAGGATGCTGGCCGTGCCCGGATGCGCCGGGTCGAAGAAGTCGTGGTGCGGCTTGTACTGCGCGCCGGGGCGGTAGTGCAGCACCTGCAGGCCTTCGCCGCGCTCCACCGGCCAGCGCACGAGTTCGGCGATGCGGCGCTCGATGCGCTCGATCAACGGTGTCTCGCCGCGCTCGAAGAACATGCCGTCGCTGGTGCGCGCAGCGTTGACCTCGCTGCCGCCGGTCGAGTTTTCCACCGTCTCCGAGCGCGCCAGCCGCGGCCGCGCCAGCGCGACGAGCTCGTCGCACTCCTGGGACGACAGCAGGCCGCCGAGCACGACGACCCGCGGCAGCGACATCACGGCCAGCACCTGCACCTCGCGGTCGCCGGCCCGCAGCACGTTGGGCGCGCCGTCGAGCATCGGGTCGGGCACGGCCGCAGCGACGACCGGCGCCGCCGCTTGCCCGGCCAGCACGGCCTCCAGCGCGGCCAGCGCGACGTGCTCGGCCCAGCCGCTGCGAATCATCGACGCGAGCAGGTCCTCGGACCGGCAACCGGCCTCGGCCTGGGACAGGATCCAGCGACGCAGCTCGACGGTGACGTTCTGGTGACTCATGTCGCGATTTTGACGGCGAGCCGGTGGCCGCGTCAGCCGTCGCCCCACCAGAGGCCTGCCTAGAATTCCGGCGACGATGAAGACGACGCGCCGCCCCACCCTCGCCCCGGCGCTGCGCGCCGCCGTGCTGGCGCTGGCCGCCGCGCTCGCCGGCTGCGGCGGCGGCGGCGGCGGCGGCGCAAGCGGCGACGACGCCTGGTCCCCGGCCATCGGCGACAGCTGGACCATCCAGCTCACCGGCACGCTGGACACCACGGTGGACGCCAAGGTCTACGACGTCGACCTGTTCGACACGCCAGCGGCGACGATCGCCAGCCTGCAGGCCGCCGGGCGGGTCGTCGTCTGCTATTTCTCCGCCGGCAGCTCGGAGGACTGGCGCGAGGACCACGGCCGCTTCCAGGCCGCCGACATGGGCAAGGCGCTGGACGGCTGGGCCGGCGAGAACTGGCTGGACACGCGCTCGGACAACGTGCGCACGATCATGGCCGATCGCATCGCGCTGGCCGCCGAGAAAGGCTGCGACGCCGTCGACCCGGACAACGTCGACGGCTGGAGCAACGACACCGGCTTCGCGCTGAGCGCCGCGACGCAGCTGGACTACAACCGCTTCCTCGCCGCCCAGGCCCATGCCGCCGGCCTGAAAGTCGGGCTGAAGAACGACGTCGGCCAGCTCGACGAGCTGGTGGCGCACTTCGACTTCGCGGTCAACGAGCAGTGCCACGTCTACGACGAGTGCGCCGGCTACGCCGTGTTCACCGCCGCCGGCAAGCCGGTGTTCAACATCGAATACGACGCGGCCTACGTGAACAACACCGGCGGCGCGCGTGAGCGGCTCTGCGCCGCGGCGCGGGCCGCGGATCTGCGCACGCTGGTGATGGCCGAGCTGCTGGACGGTTCGCTGCGCCTGTCCTGCGACTGAGGCGCGGCGGGCCTCAGCGTACGGCCGTCGCGCCGACGAAGGCGACGCGCGCCTGCGCCGCCTCGATCTTCGCCACGGCGGCGTCCACCGCCGACATCGGCGCCCCCGGCGCGACCTTGATCTCGACGACCAGCTTGGGCTCGGCGGCCCGGCGCGCCGACAGCCCCGCGGCCAGCGCCGCGTCGTCGACCGCCTGGCCTTCCAGCACGTAGGTCCCCGTCGCGGACACCTCGAGCAGCGCGTGCGGCACCGGCGCAGGCACGTAGCAGCCGCCCAGCAGCGCGAGCAGGCCCGCAGCGGCCAGCCGGAGGAACGGACGGGACACCGGATCGCCCGCCATGCTCACTCGCCCTGCCGGCGGCGGAACACCAGCCGGTCCGGCCCCGACGCCTCGGCGTCGAAGGCGTAACCCTCGGCGGCGAAACCCTTCAGCCGCGACGGCGTGCCGATGCGCTGCTGGATCGCCCAGCGCGCCATCAGCCCGCGCGCACGCTTGGCATGGAAGCTGACGATGCGCCAGCGGTCCTGCTTCCACTCCTCGAACACGCAGTCGACGACGCGCGCCTTCAGCGCCGGGCGCAGCGCGGCACGCGAATATTCCTGCGACGCCAGGTTGACGAGCACCGGCGCGGCCTCGTCGGCCTGGCGCTCGTTCAGGTGTTCGGCCAGCGCGTCGCCCCAGAAGGTGTAGAGGTCCTTGCCGCGCGCCGTGGCCACCGCCGTGCCCATCTCCAGCCGGTAGGGCTGCAGCCGGTCCAGCGGGCGCAGTACGCCGTACAGGCCCGAGAGGATGACCAGGTGCTGCTGCGCCCAGCTGAGATCGGCGGTGGCCAGCGAGCCGGCGTCCAGGCCTTCGTAGACGTCGCCGGCAAACGCCAGCACCGCCGGCTTGCTGTTGGCCGCCGTCGCCTCGGGCTCCCAGGCGCCGTAGCGCGCGACGTTGAGCTGGGCCAGCGCGTCCGACAGCGACATCAGCGACGCCACCTCGGCCGGCGTCTTGGTGCGCATCACCTCGATCAGCTCGGCGGCACGCTCGACGAACAGCGGGTCGCTCGCCTTGCGGGCGACGGCGGCGGGCACGGGGGTCTCGTAGTCCAGGCGCTTGGCCGGAGACAGCAGGTAGAGCATCGGCGGTGAAAGGTCAGTGCAGCGGTTCGTCGTCGGCCAGCGCGCCCGGCGGCGCCGAGCCCAGGGCCTCGGCCCAGGTGCGCGCCGGGATGTGGTGGCGCAGGCGGAAGATCGCGCGGTCGACCAGCGCCGGGTGCAGCACGTGGCCCAGGCCTTCGGCGACGTCCAGCGTGGCGTCGCCGTTCAGGCCGGCCAGCGTCTCGAAGGCGCGGCGCGCGTGTGCGGCGTCGATGACCGCGTCGGTGGCGCCGTGGAACAGGTGCAGCGTCGTCAGCCGCGGCGCGCGCGCCGGCAGGCGGGCGAAACGGCCCGAGAACGCGAGCACGCGCCCGGCCAGGCCGTCGCACTGCGCGGCCGTCTCCAGCGCCAGGATCGCGCCTTGCGAGAAGCCGGCGATCGCGGTGGCCGGCGCCGGCACGCCGAGGCGGCGCTGTTCGGCGCGCACCCAGCTCCACAGCGCCGGCAGCGCCTCGGCGACCCGCTCGGGGCGGTTGGTCTCGTCGATGCCGGCGACCGAGAACCACTGGCGGCCGGCGCCGCCGCCGTCGAAAGGCTCGGGCGCGTCGGGCGCCAGCAGCGCGGCCTGCGGGAACTCGGTGCGCAGCGCCTGCGCCAGCGCGGCCATCGACGCGCCGCCGGCGCCCACGCCGTGCAGCAGCAGCAACAGCTGTTCGGGTGCGCCCTGGGCCGGCAGGGATTCGATCGCGAGATGCATGGGAGCGATTGTCCGCGTTCGTGCCAGGGCCCGCCGGCCGCCGGCCGCAAACCCGTCAGTGGAAGTCGCGGCTGCGCGCCTGCAGGCCCTGCAGCAGCGCGGTGTGGTCGACGAGCCGGCGCGCGACGAGGTGGCGCACCTCGCCTTCACGCTGCCAGATGCCGTAGACCGTCAGCAGCGTGCTGCCCAGCAGCGCCTTGCGCTGCGCTTCGGCCACCGCCGGCCAGACGATGACGTTGACGCTGCCGGTCTCGTCTTCCAGCGTGACGAAGACCACGCCCTTGGCCGTGCCCGGCCGCTGGCGATGCGTGACCAGGCCGCTGGCGCGCGCCAGCCGGCCCGAGGGGTAGTCGCGCAGCACCGCCGCCGGCTGCACGCGGCAGGCGGCGAGCGGCTCGCGCAGCAAGGCCAGCGGGTGGCGCTCCAGGCTCAGCCCGGTGGCGCGGTAGTCGGCCAGCACCGACTCGGCGGCGCTGGGCGCCGGCAGCACGAGGGCGGCCTCGTGGGTGCGTGTGGCGCGCAGCAGCGGCGTGGCGCGCGCGTCGATGCCGGCCACGGCCCAGGCCGCCTGGTGACGGTGGCCGGCCAGCGCCGCCAGGGCTCCGGCGTCGGCCAGAAGCGCCAGCTCGCGCCGGTCCAGCCGGGCGCGCCGCGCCAGGTCTTCGGCCGAGGCGAAGGCGCCGTCGGCCGCGCGGGCCGCGACCAGCCGCTCGGCCGCGTCCTGCGGGAAGCCGGTGACGCGGCTGAAACCCAGCCGCACCGCACGCAGCCCCGGCGGCGCGCCGGCGGCCGCGGCCTCGTCTTCCAGCGTCGTCGCCCAGTCGCTGCCGTGCACGTCGACCGGGCGCACGACGACGCCGTGCTCGCGTGCGTCGCGCACCAGCTGCGCCGGAGCGTAGAAACCCATCGGCTGGCTGTTCAGCAGCGCGGCGAGAAAGGCGTCGGGGTGGTGGCGCTTGAGCCAGGCGCTGGCGTAGACCAGCAGCGCGAAGCTCGCCGCATGGCTCTCGGGGAAGCCGTATTCGCCGAAGCCTTCGATCTGCTTGAAGATGCGTTCGGCGAACTCGGCCGTGTAGCCCTTGGCGACCATGCGCCCGACCAGGCGCTCGTGGAACGGCCCCAGCCCGCCCTTGCGCTTCCAGGCCGCCATCGCGCGGCGCAGCCGGTCGGCCTCGCCGGGCGTGAAGTCGGCGGCCAGGATCGCCAGCTGCATCACCTGCTCCTGGAAGATCGGCACGCCCAGCGTGCGCTCCAGCGCCTGCTTGACCTCGGCGCTGGGGTAGTCGACCGGCTCCTCGCCGCAACGCCGCTTCAGGTAGGGATGCACCATGCCGCCCTGGATCGGCCCCGGGCGCACGATCGCGACTTCGATGACCAGGTCGTAGAAGCGCTGGGGCTTGAGCCTTGGCAGCATGCTCATCTGCGCCCGGCTCTCGACCTGGAAGACGCCGATGCTGTCGCCGGCCGAGAGCATGTCGTAGACCGTCTTCTCGTCCTGCGGGATCTGGTGCAGCGCCAGCGGCGCGCCGCGTTTGGCGCCGACGAAGTCCAGCGCGCGCCGGATCGCGCTCAGCATGCCCAGCGCCAGCAGGTCGACCTTCATCAGCCCGAGCGCGTCGAGGTCGTCCTTGTCCCATTGCACGACGCTGCGGTCTTCCATCGCCGCGTTCTCCACCGGCACCAGCTGCGACAGCTCGTCGCGCGCGATGACGAAGCCGCCGGGATGCTGGCTCAGGTGGCGCGGGAAACCGATCAACTGCTCGGTCAGCTCGACCCACAGCCGGCACAGCGGCGCCGCCGGGTCCAGGCCCTGCTCGCGCAAGCGCTCGGGGTCGATGCGCCGGCCGTCGAACCACTGCTGGCCGCGCGCGACCGACTCGATGCGGTCCAGGTCCAGCCCGAGCGCACGGCCGACGTCGCGCAGCGCCGAGCGCGGCCGGTAGCTGATGACGACCGCGGTCAGCGCGGCGCGGTGGCGGCCGTACTTGCGGTAGACGTACTGGATGACCTCCTCGCGGCGCTGGTGCTCGAAGTCGATGTCGATGTCCGGCGGCTCGTTGCGCTCCTCGCTGATGAAACGCTCGAAGAGCAGCGTCGACTTCGACGGGTCGACCGCGGTGACCTCCAGGCAGTAGCAGACCGCCGAGTTGGCGGCGCTGCCGCGGCCTTGGCAGAGGATGCCTTGGTCGCGCGCCCAGTGGACGATGTCGGCGACGGTGAGGAAATAGGGCTCGTAGCCCAGGCGCGCGATCAGCGCCAGCTCGTGCTCGATCTGCGCACGCACCGCGCCGGGCACGCCGGCCGGGAAACGCCGGCGCGCGCCGGCTTCGCTCAGCTCGCGCAGCCAGGAGCTCGGCGTGTGGCCCTCGGGCACGATCTCGCGCGGGTACTCGTACTTCAGCTCGGCGAGCGTGAAGCTGCAGCGCTCGGCGATGGCCAGCGTCGCCGCCAGCCACTCGGGGCGGTACAGCGCCGCCAGCCGCGCGCGCGGGCGCAGATGGGCCTCGGCGTTGGGCTCCAGGTCGAAGCCGCATTCGGCCACCGGGCGCTTCAGCCGGGTGGCGCTCAGCACGTCGAGCAGCGCCTTGCGCGAACGCGCGTGCATCAGCACGCCGCCGGCGGCGAGCACCGGCAGCCCGGCCTGCGCCGCGACACGCGTGACGGTGTCGGCGAGATCGGCATCGTCGGCGTGGTGCAGCAGTTCCAGCGCGACGGCGGCGCGCTCCGGGCCGAACCAGGCCTTCAGCCAGGACGCATGCGCGAACACCGTCTCCAGCGGCTGCGCCGGGTCGGGCAGCAGCAGCGCGATGCAGCCGGGCAGCCCGGCGAGAAAAGGCGCGGTCGGCACGGCGCCTTCGAGGTCGCTGCGCCAGGCGAGGTACTCGCCCTTGGCCGCCCGGCGGCGCGCGACGGTGATCCAGTGCGCCAGGTTGCCGTAACCGCGGCGCGTCTGCGCCAGCAGCACGAGGCGCGGTTCGTCGGCGTCGGGCTGCCCGGGCGGCGGCGCCAGCCGCATCTCGGCGCCGACGATCAGCTTCAGGCCCAGGCGCTGGGCCTCGGTGTGCGCGCGCACGACACCGGCCAGCGAGCCTTCGTCGGTGATCGCCAGCGCCGCATAGCCCAGCGCGTGCGCACGCGCCACCAGCTCCTCCGGGTGCGAGGCCCCGACGAGGAAGCTGAAGTTGCTGCGGCAGTGCAGCTCGGCGTAGGGCGGGAGGGCGGTGGGCACGCGGGCACCGTGCGGAGAGAGACTGTGCTTTTATACAGCACTGCAAGCATCCCGCCGGTCGCATGGCTCGCCGATACTCGCCGCCATGATCGACCCCTCCTCGGCCCTCGGCGACGTGCCGCGTGCGATCCAGCTCGCGCTGGCGCCGGTGTTCCTGCTGACCGGCATCGCCGGCATGCTCAACGTGATGGCTTCGCGGCTGGCGCGCATCATCGACCGCGGGCGCAAGCTGACCGAGGGCCAGCCGCCGCCGGTGGCCGAGCCCTACCTGTCACTGGAACTGCAGACGCTGGAACGCCGCCGGCGCTACGCCGGCGCCGCGATCACCGCCTGCGCCGGGGCCGCGCTGCTGGTCTGCACCGTCATCGCCGCGCTCTTCGTCGAGGTCTACCTGCAGATCAGCCTGCGCGGCGTCGTCGGCCTGCTGTTCACCGCGGCGACGCTGGCGCTGCTGGTCGGGCTGGCCTACTTCCTGCGCGAAGTCCATCTGGCGACCCAGACCGTGCGCATCACCCTGAACCGCCCTCACTGAACCCGTTCGTGCGCCAGACGGTCCGGCTTCAGCGCGGCACCGGCGCGCTGAAATTGCCGCCCGACCCATGCCCGCCCTGGAGATTCATCCACCCGCCGCCGGCGCCGCTCGCTTCGCGGAGGTCAAGAGCGGCTGCGCCGCACGACCTGCCGCCCAGTCCAGCGCGCTGCACAGCAGCCAGTAGACGGCGCCGACGAAGAGGAAGACCTCGGTCGGGTGCACCATCACCCGGGCGTTGACCTGGGTCGCCAGGAAGGACAGCTCGCCGACGCCGACGATGTAGGCCAGCGAGCTGTCCTTGATCAGCGTGACCCACTGGTTGACGAAGGACGGCAGCATCATGCGCAGCGCCTGCGGCAGCACGACGTGGCGCAGCGCACCCCAGCGCGTGAAACCCAGCGCCATGCCCGCCGCCCACTGCCCGCCGCCGACGCCGCGGATGCCGGCGGCCACCGCGTGCGCGAGATAGGCGCCGCCGACCAGCGACAGCGCCGCCATCACCGACAGCACGCCGGGCACGTCGAGGCCGAAGACGATGGGCAGCAGGAAGTAGGTCCAGAAGATCAGCATCAGCACCGGGATCGCACGCAGCAGGCCCAGCACCGCGCTGAGCAGCGCCAGCGCCACGCCGTCGAGCATCACCAGCGCCACGCCCAGCCCCAGGCCCAGCAGCGCCGAGGCGAGGCCCGAGCCGGCCGACAGCAGCAGCGTCAGCAGCGCGCCGCCGGGCGGGCCGTCGGGGAAAGTGCCCCACAGCAGGTAGCCCAGGTCGTCGTGCAGGAACGAGAAGTCCATCGCCTCAGCCTCCCGCGAGACGGCGCTGGCGCCGGCTCTGCAGCACCTGGCCGAAGACCTGCAGCGCGACGATGGCGACGACGTAGAGCAGCGTCGCGACGCCGTAGACCTGGAAGGTCTTCCAGGTCTCGGCCTCGGCCTGGCGGGTGCGGTAGGACAGCTCCAGCAGCCCGATCGCCATGCCCAGCGAGGTGTTCTTCAGGATGTTCATGTACTGGCCCAGCAGCGGCGGCAGCGCGATGCGCAGCGCCTGCGGCAGCACGACGTGGCGCAGCGCCTGCCAGGGCGTCAGGCCGAGCGCGATCGCGGCTTCGCGCTGGCCGGCCGGCACGCCGCGCAGGCCCGAGCGGATGTCCTCGCCGACGTAGGCCGCCGAATAGAACACCAGCCCGGCCGCCGCGGCCAGGAACTCGAACGAGGGCCAGCGCAGCACGAGGCCGCCCAGGGCGAGCTCGTGCGGCGTGTTCAGCCACGGCAGCAGGCCTTCGGGCAGCAGCGCCGGCAGGCCGAAGTACCAGAAGAAGAGCTGCACCAGCAGCGGCGTGTTGCGAAACAGCGAGAGGTAGACGCCGGTGGCGCGCGTCAGCGCCGGCCGGCCGCTCTCGCGCGCGGCGGCCAGCAGCGCGCCGAGCAGCGTCGCGGCGGCGACGACGATTGCCGTCGTCCACAGCGTCATCAACCAGCCGTCGAGCAGCCAGCCGAGGTATTGGGGCGCCAGCAGATCCTGGCGCAGCGCGGGGGGTAACCAGTCCATCCGGAAGTGCGAAAGCCGGGCGCGCGGCAAGGCGGGCCCGGCGGGTTCAAGGCGGCGCTGCCGCCCGGGTTCAGGTCTTGTCGCCGATCTTGAAGATGCGCTCGAGCGGCGTCTTGCTCGTCGGGCCGAACCAGGTGTCGTAGATCTTCCGCGCGCGGCCGTCGGCCTCCAGCTCGAGCAGCGTCTTGTTGACGAACTCGGTCAGCGCCGTCTCGCCCTTGGGGATGCCGACGCCGATGTAGTCCTGCGAGATCGCGAACGGCGGGATCTCGTACTTGTCGCGGTCGGGCACGTTGGCCAGCAGGCCGATCAGCTTGGGGCCGTCCTGCGAGATCGCCTGCACGTTGCCGTTGCGCAGCGCGGTGAAGGCGAACGGCGTGTCGTCATAGGCCACCAGCGTCGCCTGCGGATACTTCTGGCGCAGCTGGATCTCGTTGGTCGTGCCCTTGTCGACGCCGATGCGCAGGCTGTTCAGCTGCTCGGGCGACTTCAGCGTGCCCTTCTTCGCGATGAACTGCGTGCCCGACGCGAAGTACGGGATGCTGAAGCCGACGACCTTGGCACGCTCCTCGGTGATCGTGAAGTTGGCGAAGACCAGGTCGACCTTGTTGGAGGCCAGCAGCGGCACGCGGTTGGCCGGGTTGGTCGGCACGATCTGCAGCTTGACGCCGAGCTTCCTGGCGAAGGCCTCGGCGTAGTCGACGTCCAGGCCGACGATCTTCTTCGTCTTCGCGTCGACGTAACCGAAGGGCGGGTTGGCGTCGAAGGCAGCGACACGCAGCACGCCGGCCTTCTGGATGTCGGCGAGCCGGTCGGCCCAGGCGCCGCTGGCGGCCAGGGCGAGCACGGCCAGCGCAAGGGCCTGCGGACGGACGGATTTCATGTGTTCTTCTCCTCAGATGCGTTGCACCTCCCGCAACGGCTTGTCTAGACGAGAGGCTTCTAATAATCGTAAACCCGTATACAAGCCCATCTTTATTTCATTTCGGAATATGTATACACGGCGCGGCCGGGCCAGCGGCCCGCGAACGGCGCAGGCCAGAATCGGCCACCGGCCACGACCCAGCACCCGATGTCGACTGCGTTCCCGACCCTCGAAACCCCGCGCCTGCTGCTGCGCGAGATCGGCCCCGACGACGCGCCGGCGCTGCTGGCGATCCACGGCGACGCCGAGCACATGAAGTGGTTCGGCACCGACCCGATCACCGAGCTGGCGCAGGCCCGGGCCCTGGTCGAGACCTTCGCCGGCTGGCGCCGCCTGGCCAACCCCGGCACCCGCTGGGGCCTGGTGCGGCGCGACGCGCCCGAGGCGGGATTGATCGGCAGCTGCGGCCTCTTCGCCTGGAACCGCGGCTGGCGCAAGTGCTCGCTGGGCTACGAACTGACGCAATCGGCCTGTGGCCAGGGGCTGATGCACGAAGCGCTGCAGGCGGTGCTCGCCTGGGGCCACGAGGCGATGCAATTGCACCGCGTCGAGGCCCAGGTGCACGAGCGCAACCACGCCTCGCTGGCGCTGCTGCAGCGGCTGGGCTTCGAGCACGAAGGCCGGCTGCGCGAAGTCGCCTGGTGGGGCGGCCGGCCGCACGATCTGCTGATGCTGGCGCGGCTGGCGGGCTCCCGGTTGGCGGGCCCGCCAGCGGCCGCTTAGAGTCGGAGGCCCCAACCGGAGAGGACCGTGATGAAGCTCATCGGCATGCTCGACTCACCCTACGTGCGCCGCGTCGCCGTCTCGCTGCAGCTGCTCGGGCTGCCGTTCGAACACCGCTCGGTGTCGGTGTTCCGCCAGTTCGACGAGTTCAGCGCGCTGAACCCGGTGGTCAAGGCGCCGACGCTGATTGCCGACGACGGCACGGTGCTGATGGACTCGACGCTGATCCTCGACTACGCCGAGACGCTGGCGCGCCCGCGCAGCCTGATGCCCGAGGACCCGGCGGCGCGCGCCCGCGACCTGCGCCTGCTGGGCCTGGCACTGGCGGCGCTGGAAAAAAGCGTGCAGATCGTCTACGAGCGCGGCCTGCGTCCGCCCGAGAAGCAGCATGCGCCTTGGGTCGAACGCGTCACCGGCCAGCTCCAGGCGGCCTGCGGCGAACTCGAACGTGAGCTCGAACGCGCCCCGCTGCCGGCCGCACGCGACGCGCTGCGCCAGGCGGCGGTGACGGCGGCCGTCGGCTGGCACTTCATGCAGCAGCTGCTGCCCGAGCTGCTGCCGGCCGAGCGCTACCCGCAGCTGGCCGCGCTGTCGGCCGCCGCGGAGGCGCTGCCCGAGTTCCAGGCCGCGCCGCACGGCGACGGCACGGTGCAGTCGGCATGACGCCGACGCGCCGTATCGCGCCCGACGACCCGGCCCGCGAGGACGTTCGCGCGCTGCTGGAAGAGCATCTGCGCGACATGCACGCGCAGTCGCCGGCCGAGAGCGTGCACGCGCTCGACGTCTCGCGGCTCAAGCGCCCGGACATCACCTTCTGGACCGTGCGCGAAGGCGACACGCTGCTGGCCTGCGGCGCGCTGCGCGAGCTGGGCCCGGCGCACGGCGAGATCAAGTCGATGCGCACGCCGCGCGCGCTGCGCCGCTGCGGCGCCGGCCGCGCGATGCTGGAGCACCTGATCGCCGTCGCGCGCCAGCGCGGCTACCGCCGGCTGAGCCTGGAAACCGGCTCGACGGCGGCTTTCGAGCCAGCCCACCGGCTGTACGCCAGCGCCGGCTTCGTGCCCTGCGGGCCTTTCGGCGACTACCGGCCCGATCCGCACAGCGTCTTCATGACCCTGGCGCTCTGAGCCGCGCGAACGGTCTGCCCGTCGCGCCGCCGCCACTCGCCCCGGCGGGGGCCCTCGCCGGCAGGCCGGCCGATCCCGCCGCAGGGCGGATGGCCGGGCGCCAGCCGCCCGCCTAGCCTTCGAAGCCTCGGCTGCGGATGTCCCGCACCCCGTCCGGAGGCTTCATGAAACAGCAGGTTGCCCGTCTGTCCCCGCACCAGAACGCCAAGGTGCTGGCCGTGCTCGTCTCCACGATGGCGCTGGTCGCGCTGCTGCCGGTGGCCGCGATCGCGATGGCCTACGGCGCGCCGATGGCACTCGACCCGACGCTGCTGCTCGTCGCCGGCGTGCTCTACGTGCTGCTGAACTATGCGATGACCGCCCTCGCCTGCCTGCTCTACAACGGGCTGGCGCGCGTCGTCGGCGGGCTGGAGTTCGAGGCCCGCGGCGGCGCCGAGACCTGAGGTCGGCGCCGGCGGCGGGCCGGCCCTAGGATGCGGCGTCCGCCGCCCCGCCCCACGCCGTGAACCTCGCCACCACCGCCGCCTTGTTCGTCGTCACCGCGCTGATGGAGATCGCCGGCTGCTTCCTGCCCGCGCTGTGGCTGCAGGGCCGCGCCGGCGCCTGGGTGCTGCTGCCGGCGGCCGCGGCGCTGGCGGCCTTCGTCTGGCTGCTGACGCTGCACCCGGCGGCCTCGGGCCGGGTCTACGCGGCCTACGGCGGCGTCTACGTGGCCACCGCCGTCGTCTGGCTCTGGCTGGTCGACGGCGTACGGCCCTCGGCCTGGGACCTCGCCGGCTCGGCGATCGCGCTGGCCGGCATGGCGGTCATCGCCTGGGGCTGGCAGCGCGGCTGAGGCCGGCATCCGCCGGCCAGGCGACGACTGCGGGCGGTCGCTCGATTAGGCTGGACAGCCACCGCCACCGCCCACCGAGACACGCCGATGCGCCCTGCCCTCGCCGCCGTCGCCACCGCCTTGTCGCTGCTCGCCGCGCCCGGCTTCGCCGCCGAGGAGGCGATGCAGCTCGAAACGCCCACCGGCGCCGTGCACGGCACGCTGCTGCGCCCCGACGACGCACCGCGGCCGCTGGTCGCCTTGATCGTCGCCGGCTCCGGCCCGACCGACCGCGACGGCAACAACCCGATGGCCGGCCGCAACGACTCGCTCAAGCGCCTGGCCCAGGCGCTGGCCGACGCCGGCATCGCCTCGCTGCGTTATGACAAACGCGGCATCGCCGCCAGTGCCGCGGCCGGCTCCGACGAATCGGCGCTGCGCTTCGACGACTACGTCGACGACGCCGCCGCCTGGGCCACGCGGCTGGCGCAGGACGGGCGCTTCGTGGCGGTGGCGATCGTCGGCCACAGCGAAGGCGCGACGATTGCCGCGCTGACCGCGGCCAAGGCGCCGGTGGCCGGCGTCGTCTCGATCGCCGGGCCCGGCGAACCGGCCGCGGCGACGCTGCGGCGCCAGCTCGCCGGGCGGCTGCCGCCCGAACTGGCCGAGCGCAACGAAGCGCTGCTGACGGCACTCGAAGCCGGCCGCCTCGTCGGCGAGGTGCCGCCGGCTCTGGCGGCCTTGTACCGGCCCAGCGTGCAGCCCTACCTGATCTCCTGGTTCCGCCAGCGCCCGGCGGCCGCCGTCGCGGCGCTGCGTGCGCCCTGCCTGATCGTCCAGGGCGACACCGACCTGCAGGTCTCGCTGGCCGACGCCCAGGCGCTGCAGGCCGCGCAGCCGGCCTGCCGCCTGGTGCGCGTGGCCGGCATGAACCACGTGCTGAAGGCCGTGCCCGCGGACCGCCCGCAGCAGCTCGCGTCCTATGCCGACCCGGCGCTGCCGCTGGCCCCCGGCCTGGCCGAGGCTCTGATCCCGTTCCTGAAGGGGCTGGCCGGGCCTTGAGAGCAGCGGGCGGCAGAATCGCCCGATGCCTTCGCGCCTTCGCATCACGCCGCTGCGCCCGCAGCACCTGGACGAACTCGCCGCCGCGCTGCGCCACCCGGCGGTCTACGAACACATCGGCGGCAGCGTGCCGTCGGCCGCCGAGTTCAGGCTCGGTCTGGAACGCGCACTGGCCGGCCCGCCGCAGGGCATCGAGCAGCGCTGGTTCAACTACCTGGTGCGCCACGCCGACTCGCGCACCGTGCTCGGCCGGCTGGAGGCCACCGTCGTCGGCCGCGTCGCCGAGGTCGCCTTCCTGTTCGCGCCCGCGGTCTGGGGCAACGGCTACGCCAGCGAAGGCCTGGCCTGGCTGCACGACGAACTGCGCCGCGAGGCCGGCGACGTCGATTTCTGGGCCACCACGCTGCCGGCCAACCGGCGCTGCCAGGCGCTGCTGCGGCGCGCCGGCTACGCCGAGGTGCCCCCCGCCGTCGCGCCGGTGCTGCAGAGCTACGACGCCGGCGACCTGGTGTTCCACCGGGCCGGCCGGCCGCCCGCACCCGGAGCCGCGACGTGATCCACCACCTGTCGCTCGGCGTGCACGACATCGAAGGCGCCGCCCGCTTCTACGACGCCGTGCTCGGCACGCTGGGCCACGTGCGCGTCTGGACCGACCTGCGCCCCGGCGAGACCGGCCAGGCGCTCGGCTACGGGCCGCCGGGCGGCGGCGACGTGCTGGCGTTGAAGCAGGTCGCGCAGCCCGCGGCCGACATCCCCGGGCAGCACATCGCCTTCGGCGCCGCCACGCACGCCGCGGTCGAGGCCTTCCACGCCGCGGCGCTGGCCCACGGCGGCCGCGACAACGGCGCGCCCGGCTGGCGGCCGGACTATGGCGAGGACTACTACGCGGCCTTCGTCGTCGACCCCGAGGGCCACCGGCTCGAAGCCGTCTGCCGCGCCGTGCGGCCCGGGCCCGGCGCCACGACACCGACCGTCGTCGCGTTCGAGCGCAGCCACCTGCCGGCCGCGCTGGCGCTGTGGCGTGCGATGCCCGGCATCGGGCTCAGCGAAGCCGACGAGCCGGCGGCGCTGGCCGCCTTTCTGCGCCGCAACCCGGGGCTGAGTTTCGTCGCGCAGGACGGCGGCGAACTCGTCGGCACCATCCTCTGCGGCCACGACGGCCGGCGCGGGCTGATCCACCACCTGGCGGTCGCCCCCGGCCGGCGCCGCCGCGGGCTGGGCCGTGCGCTGCTGGACGCCGCGCTGGCGGCGCTGCAGGCCCAGGGCATCGGCAAATGCCACCTGATGGTCTTCGCCGACAACGCCGAGGGCCTGGCCTTCTGGCGGCGGCAGCAGGCCATCGAGCGGGTCGAACTGGCGCTGCTGTCGATCGCCACCGGCGGCCGCCAAGGCGGCTGAGCCGATGCGCGTCGTCGTCATCGGCACCAGCGGCGCCGGCAAGTCGACCTTCGCGAAACGGCTCGCGGCGCGGCTCGGCGTGCCGCGGGTCGAACTCGATGCGCTGCACTGGCTGCCGGGCTGGACCGCGCGTGATCCGGACGACTTCCGCGCCCGTGTCGCCGAGGCGGTGGCCGGCGAGGCCTGGGTGGCCGACGGCAACTACAGCGTCGCGCGCGATGTGCTGTGGCCGCGGGCGACCGACATCGTCTGGCTGAACTACGGCCGCCACGTCGTCTGGCCGCGGGTGCTGAGGCGCACCGTCGCACGGGTCGCCGGCCGGCAGGAACTCTGGGCCGGCAACCGCGAGAGCTTCCGCCAGGCCTTTCTGTCGCGCCAGAGCATCCTGCTGTGGTCGCTGACGACCTTCGCGAAGAACCGCGTGAAGTACGCCGAGCTGCGCGCCGACCCGCGCTGGGCCGGCCTGCGCTGGCACGAGCTGCGCACGCCGCGCGAGGCCCAGGCCTGGCTGCGGGCCCGGTCGCCGCAAGGCGAGGCCCGGCGCTAAGCTCGCCGCGATGGACAAGGCCCCGACCGCTCCCGAAGACGGCCGCACACAGCCGCCGCCCCTGGAGCTCCGCCCGCTGGTGCCCGCCGACCAGCCCCGCCTGTGGCACTGGCTGCACGTCGCACTCTGGGATCCGCCGCCGGCCGGCCCGCGCCCGATCGAGGTGCTGCAGCTGCCCGCCGTGCGCATCTACGCCGAAGACTGGGGCCGCCCGGGCGACGTCGGCGTAGTCCTGCGGGAAGCCGGTGCCGACGCCGGGGCCTGCTGGATGCGCCAGGTGGCCGACGGCCAGGGCCTGGCCTGGGTGGACGAGACGACCCCGCAGCTGGGCATCGCGCTGGAGCCGCCGTTCCAGCACCGCGGCCTGGGCGAGCCGCTGATGCGCGGCGCGCTGGCGGCGGCACGCGCGGCCGGCGTGCGGCAGGTGTCGCTGACCGTGCACCCCGAGAACCCGGCACGCCGCCTGTACGCACGCTGCGGCTTCGTCGACGTCGGCGCGCGCCGCGACTACCGGCTGATGCTGGCGCGGCTGGACGAACACGGCTGAAGGAGGCCGCAGATGCTGCACCACGTCGAGCTCTACGTCGGCGACCTGCAACGCTCCACCGCCTGCATGAGGATCGGGCGGCGACGTAGCGGCACCGCCGATTCCGGGACCGACAGGCGTCACGCCACCGGCGTATGCTGCGCCCGCCCACGGGAGGACCGTCGATGATCAGCCCCGAGTTCCTGCTCACCTCGCTCGTCGTCGTGCTGGTGCCCGGCACCGGCGTCGTCTACACGGTCTCGACGGGCCTGGCGCAGGGCCGGCGCGCGGCCTTGTTCGCGGCGCTGGGCTGCACGCTGGGCATCGTCACGGTGCTGGGGCTGGCGGCGCTGATGCACGCCAGCGCGCTCGCCTTCCAGGCGCTGAAGTTCGCGGGCGTGCTGTACCTGCTCTACATCGCCTGGGCGACCTGGCGCGACAGCTCGGCTTTCGCGGTCGACGGCAGCCTGGCGCGCACGCCGGCCTCGGGCCTGGTGCTGAAGGCCTTCCTGCTCAACATCCTGAACCCCAAGCTGACGATCTTCTTCCTCGCCTTCCTGCCGCAGTTCGTCGACGCGCAATCGGCGCGGCCGATGCTGCAGCTGCTGGCGCTGGCCGGCGTCTTCATGGCGATGACCTTCGCCGTCTTCGCGGTCTACGGCGCGCTGGCGCATGCCTTGCGCGCCCGGGTCATCGGTTCAGCGCGTGTGCAGGCCTGGCTGCGGCGCGGTTTCGCCGCCACCTTCGCCGGCCTGGGCCTGCGGCTGGCGACGAGCGATCGCTGACGTCGGCGATGCGCCTCGTTCGCCCGACGCTGGAACACCTGCCCGGCTACACCGCCGCGCTGCAGGCCGGCTGGTCGGCCGACACCGAGCGCGGCGCCGACGCGGCGCGCGAGGAGCTCGCCGCGATCGAGCGCGCGCCGGCGGTCTTCGTCAACCTGCTCGAAGACCGCCAGGGCCGCGGCGCGCCGGTGACGCTGCCCGACGGCAGCCAGGTCGCGCGGCTGCCGGGGTTCCGCCTCTGGATCTGGGACGACGAAGGTTTCGCCGGCGTCATCGGCCTGCGCTGGCAGCGCGGCACGCCCGAACTGCCGCCGTACTGCCTGGGCCACATCGGCTACTCGGTCGTGCCCTGGAAGCGCCGCCGCGGCCACGCCACCGCGGCGCTGCGGCAGATGCTGCCCGAAGCGCGCGCCGTCGGCCTGCCCTGGGTGGACATCACGACCGACCCCGACAACCTGGCCTCGCAGCGGGTCATCCTGGCCAACGGCGGCGAGCTCGTCGAACGTTTCACGAAGCCGCAACAGTTCGGCAGCACGCCCGGGCTGCGCTGGCGCATATCGCTCGCCCTCGCCTGAACAGGAGCTCGCAATGACGCTGCAGACCGAAGAGATCAAGGCCTTCGTCCCGGCATGCGACTTCGCGCGTTCGCTGGACTTCTACCAGGCGCTGGGCTTCGAGCTGCGCTGGACCGACGGCGAGCTCGCCTACCTCTGCCACGGCGACTGCGCCTTCCTGCTGCAGGCCTTCGCCGCGCCGGATTTCGCTGCCAACTACCAGATGCATCTGCAGGTGCTGGACGTCCAGGCCTGGCATGCGATGGCGCAAGGCGTCGCCGAGCGCTTCGGCAGCTCGATCGGCACGCCCGAGGACCAGCCCTGGGCGATGCGCGACTTCACGCTGTTCGACCCCTCGGGCGTGCTCTGGCGCATCGCGCAGCGGCTGCCGCGCACCGACCTGCCGGCCTGACGGCCACCCCGGCGGGCACGCCCGCTGCCCGCGCCGCGGCGCCCGCCACCCGAGGAGCCGACGATGACCGACCGCACGATCCACCTGCACCGCGTGCTGCGCGCCCCGGCCGACAAGGTCTTCCGCGCCTTCACCGAAGCCGACGCGCTGCTGCGCTGGCTGCCGCCCTACGGCTTCACCTGCCGCGTCGAGACGCTGGACGTGCGCCCCGGCGGGCGTTTCCGCATGAGTTTCCGCAACTTCGGCCACGGCGGCGTGCATTCGTTCGGCGGCGAGTACCTGGAGGTCGATCCCGGCCGGCGCCTGGTCTACACCGACCGTTTCGACGACCCGGCGCTGCCCGGCGAGATGCGCACCACGGTCAGCTTCGCGACGGTCAGCTGCGGCACGGCGCTGGCCGTGCAGCAGAGCGGCATCCCGGACGCGATCCCGCTGGAGATGTGCCACCTGGGCTGGCAGGAGTCGCTGGCCCAGCTCGCCTGGCTGGTGGAGCCCGAGATCCCGGCCTGAGCGGCGGGATCGGTTAGCGTCGCCGCATGGCACGCTTCTCCCTGATCCCCGAAGTCCACCTCGTGCTCGTGCGCGATGGCCACGTGCTGCTGCTGCAGCGCGCCAACACCGGTTATGCCGACGGTCTGTACAGCCTGGTCGCCGGCCACGTCGACGGTGGCGAACCGGCACGCGCCGCGATGGCGCGCGAAGCGCTCGAGGAGGCCGGCCTCGTCATCGCACCCGAGGACCTGCGCCTGGTGCACCTGATCCACCGCCGCAGCGACAACGAACGTCTGTCGATGTTCTTCGCCGCCGAGCGCTGGCAGGGCGAGCCCGAGAACCGCGAGCCGCACAAATGCAGCGAGCTCGCCTGGTACCCGCTGCAGGCGCTGCCCGAGGCGATGGTGCCCTACGTGCGCCACGCGCTGGCTCGCATCGCCGACGGCGAGCCGTACTCCGAGTTCGGCTGGGACGATGGGCGCTGAACACGCGCCCCCCGCCCGGGTGCGCATCGGTGGCCTCGACGGCGCCGGGCTGCTGGCCGAGCTGCAGCGTGCCGGCGTCGCGCTGAACGAGCGTGCGCTGGCGCTGCTGGCATCGCCGGCCTTCCAGGACCTTGTGCCGCAGCAGACGGTCGTGCCGGGCATCGACGACGTCGCCGGGCTGGGTTTCGCGCAAGGCGCCACCTGGCCCGAGCTGCTGGCCGCCGCCGCACGCCGCGGCTGGCATCCGGCACCGCTGGCGCTGGCGCCCTGGCTGCGCGGCGACCAGAGCGACGACCTGCACGTCTGGGATCCGGCCGACCGGCTGGCCTTCGCGATCGATTGAACCTCGCCCAGGGGGGCCGCCAGCCTCGGGCGGCGGTCAGAATCCCGCAATGCCCAGAGCGTCGAGCGCCCGCCGAGCCATCCGCACCATCGCCGCCATCGAGGCCGCCAAGGGCGTGGTGGTGCTGCTTGCCGCCACCGGGCTGCTGTCGCTGCTGCACGCCGACCTCGGCGCGCTGGCAGCGCGGCTGGTGCGCTACTCGCACCTGAACCCGGCGTCGCACTACCCGCGGATCTTCATCGACGCGGCCTCGCAGCTGCAGACGCCGCGGCTGCTGTGGCTGGCGCTGGGCGCGATCGCCTACGCCGTGCTGCGCCTGCTGGAGGGCTGGGGGCTGTATCACGAACGGGCCTGGGCCGAGTGGCTGGCCGCCGGCAGCGGCGCGGTCTACGTGCCGATCGAGCTGGCCGAAGTGCTGCACCAGCCCACGGCCCTCGGCCTGGGCGTGATGGCGGCCAACATCGCCGTCGTCGGGGTGATGGTGATGGCGCTGCGGGCGCGGCGCGCGGCGGCACACGTTCGCTGAGGAAGGCCATGCACGACGCGCACGAACTCAACCGCCGCTCCTACGACGCCATCGCCGCCGACTGGGAGGACGCACGGACGAGCCTGTCGGACGCCGAAGCGCGGCTGCTCGACGGCCTGCTCGACGGGCTGCCCACCGGGGCGCGGGTGCTCGACCTGGGTTGCGGCACCGGGCGGCCGATGGCCGAGGCGGTGGCCGCGCGCGGGCTGCAGGTCACCGGCATCGACCAGTCGGCGGCGATGCTGGCGCGCTCGCGCGCTCGCCTGCCGGGCCACGACTGGCGGCTGGCACGGCTGGAGGACTTCGAGCCCGACGGGCCTTACGCCGCGGCACTGGCCTGGGACTCGCTGTTCCACGTCCCGCGGGAAGCCCACGCCGGCATCCTGCGCCGCGTGCGCGCCGCGCTGGCGCCCGGCGCAGGCTTCATGCTGACGGTGGGCGGCTCGGCGCACCCGGCCTTCACCGACACGATGTTCGGCCACGAGTTCTTCTACGACTCGCACCCGCCCGAGACCGCCTGCGCGCTGCTCGAGGCCGAAGGTTTCGCCGTCGTGCTGCACGAGTTCCTGAACCGGCCGACCGAGGGCCGCGACAAAGGCCGCGTCGCGATCGTCGCGCGGGTCGCCTGAAGCGGGGTCACACCGAGTCACGGCCGGGCTATCCTGCGCGCCGCGGCCCGCGCCGCCGGGGCCGACAGTCGGCGCCGGGCGCGAGCCGCCAACCCACCACACCGCGATGAAGCTCCGTAACGCCGCCCGCGCGGCCGCCGCGCTGGCCCTGGCCGGCACCGTCTGCGCCCCCGCGCTGGCCAGCCCCGCACTCGATGCCGTGTCGACCTGCATGACCGACAACACCACCGGCAAGGACCGCAAGGACCTGACGCGCTGGATCTTCATCGCGATGGCCACGCACCCGAGCCTCGAGGACCTGAGCCAGGTCAGCATGGCCGCGGCCGACGAGTCGCAGCGCCGCGTCGCCGAGATCGTCACCCAGCTCGTCACCGTGCGCTGCGCCGACCCGGTGCGGGCGCTGATGAAGGCCGAAGGCGGCGAGTCGCTGGGCAAGGCCTTCGAGGTGCTGGGCCGGGTCGCGTTCATGGAGCTGACGACCAACCCCGCGGTGGCCCAGTCGCTGCAGGGCTACATGCGTTACCTCGACCGCCAGCGTTTCGAGCAGGCGTTCGCGCCGCGTTGAACACGCCGCGACAAGAAGCGCCGCGCGTCGGCGTCGGCGTCATCGTCGTGCGCGACGGCCTCGTGCTGCTGGGCCGGCGCCTGGGCGCGCACGGCCTGGGCACCTGGGCGCCGCCGGGCGGCCACCTGGAGTTCGGCGAGACGCCGGAGGACTGCGCGCGCCGCGAGCTGCAGGAGGAGACCGGCCTGGTCGCGCGCGAGGTGCTGGCCGCGACCTGGGTGAACAACGTCTTTGCCGACGTCGGCCGGCACTACGTGACGCTGATCACCGTCGTGCCCGCGGCCGACGGCGAGCCGCGCGCGATGGAGCCCGAACGCTGCGCCGAATGGCGCTGGTTCTCGTGGGACGCGCTGCCCCAGCCGCTGTTCGCGCCGGCGGCCAGCGTGCACGCCTCGGGCTGGCGGCCACCGGGCGTCTGACGCGGCGTAGCATCGGCGGCTTTGCCTCGTCTGCCTGCGCGATGCTGATCTACGCCAACCCCCGCCACGCGGCCCACGACGGGCGCCAGGAGATGTTCCGCGGCAAGCTCGTGCCCTGCCACGAGGTGCCGGCGCGGCTGGAGCACGTGCTGGCCGAACTCGGCCGCCGGCCGCTGGGCGAGATCCAGGCGCCGCCGCCGCTGCCGCGGGCGCTGCTGGAGTCGGTGCACTCGCCGCGCTACCTGCGTTTCCTCGAGACCGCCTGGGACGATTGGCTGGCGCTGGACCCGGCCCACGCCGCGCTCGACGCGCTGCCCTCGGTCTGGCCGGTGCGCGGTTTCCGTGCCGATGTCGAGCCCGAGAACTTCGCCGCCCGGCTGGGCCTGTACTCCTTCGACGCCGGCACGCCGCTGACCGCCGGCACCTGGGCCGCGGCCGAAGCCGGCGCGGCATGCGCCGCGGCGGCGGCCACGGCGGTGACCGGCGGCGCCCGCGCCGCGCTGGCGCTGACGCGCCCGCCGGGCCACCACGCCGGCCACGATTTCTTCGGCGGCTACTGCTTCGTCAACAACGCCGCGGTCGCCGCGCAGGCGCTGCGCGACGGCGGTGCACACCGCGTCGCGGTGCTCGACGTCGACTACCACCACGGCAACGGCACGCAGAGCCTGTTCTACGAACGTGCCGACGTGCTCACGGTGTCGATCCACGGCGACCCGCGCACCGAATACCCGTTCTACCTCGGCCACGCCGACGAGACCGGCGCCGGCCATGGCCTGGGCTGCAACCTGAACCTGCCGCTGCCCGCCGGCACCGACTTCGCCGGCTGGCGCCAGGCGCTGGACGCGGCGCTGGCGCGCATCGCCGCCTTCGCGCCCGACGCGCTGGTCGTCGCGCTCGGTGTCGACACCTACGAGGGCGACCCGATCTCGCGTTTTCGCCTCGCCAGCGCCGACTACCTGAGGGTCGGCGCGGCCGTCGCCGGCGCCGGGCTGCCGACGGTGTTCACGCTCGAAGGCGGCTACGCCGTCGCGGCGATGGGCGTCAACGTCGTCAACGTGCTCGAAGGCTTCGAGACGGCGGCCCGGTGAACGCCACCGACCCGCTGTTCACGACACCGCGTCTGGCGGTGCGGGCACTCGCGGCCGGCGAAGTGCCGGCCTTGCAGGCGCTGCTGGAGGCCTGCAGCGACTTCTACGTCCTGGTCGGCGGCTTGCCGCCGGGGCCGGACGAAGCCGCCGAGATGTTCGCCGAACGCCCGCCCGAGCACCTGAGCTGGACGCGCCACTGGTGCGCCGGCGCCTTCGAGCCCGACGGCGCGCTGGCCGGGGTGCTGCTGGTGATCGCCGACCTCGGCACGCCGGGCTGCTGGCACACGGCGCTGTTCCTGCTGCACCCGCGCCAGCGCGGCACCGGCGCCGCGGCCGAGCTGCACGCGGCGCTCGAAGCCTGGGCGCGGGAGCAGGGCGCACGCTGGCTGCGCCTGGGTGTCGTCGTCGGCAACGAACGCGCCGAACGTTTCTGGCGCCGCTGCGGCTACGAGGCCCTGCGCACGCGGCCGGTGGAGGCCGCCGACGGCAGCACGCGCACGACGACGGCGATGCTCAAGTGCCTGGGCGACGCCGGCGTCGGCGAGTACCTCGAACGCGTGCCGCGCGACCAGCCCGGCTCGACGCTGCCATGAGCCTGCATCCGATCGGCGCCGTCGGCAGCCTGGTCCTGGAGGCCGTGGGCTGGCTCGTCGACCGCCTGCGCGCCTTCGCCTGGCGCGACCTCGAAGGCCGGCACCACGAGTTCCGCCACGTCCCGATCGACATCGTCGAAGGCAACGGCGCCGAACGCTGGCTGCGCCTGGACCACGTGCGCCGCGTCGTGCCCGACCTGCCGCTGTTCCCGTCGCTGCGCCACCGCCACCCGCGCGGGCTGCGGCGTGACGACGACGGCGGTGTCGAACGCATCGAGGCGCGCACGCTGCGCCGCGAGCTGACGCAGGCCCAGGCGCTGCGCACGCGGCGTTTCCTGGTCTGGCTGGACCGCGTCGTCATCGACCCCGCCGAACGCCGCGAGCGCATGCGTTCTCCCTCCTGAACCCTTCCCCTATGCAACTGCTGCCCGCCACCGCCGACGACCGCGAACTGATCGCGGCACTCGTCGCGCACTCCAACGCCGAAGTCGCCGCGCGTTTCGGCCTGACCCAGGCCAACTGCCCGAAACACCCGTCGTTCTGCACGCCGGAATGGATCGCCGAGGACAACGCGCGCGGCCAGCGCTACGTGCTCGCACGCGTCGACGGCGAGGCCGCCGGCTGCGTCGCGCTGGACTACCCGGCCGAACCGGGCACCGTCCACCTGAACCGGCTGTCGGTGCTGCCGCCGTGGCGCCGGCGCGGTGTCGGCCGCGCGCTGACCGAGGCCGTGCTCGCCGCCGCTGCCGGCTGGGGCGCCAAGCGCGTGAGCATCGGCGTCATCGCCGCGCACGGCGAACTGGTGCGCTGGTACGAGCGCCTGGGGTTCGTCGCCGGCCCGACGCGGCGTTTCGAGCACCTGCCGTTCGAGGTGCTGTACCTGACGCACGAACTGGCGCCCGTCGAGCCGGCGACGCTGTTCGAGACCGAACGCCTGCACTGCCGGCGCTGGCGGCCCGAGGACCACGAAGCGCTGCAACAGGTCTACGGCGACGCCGACGCGATGCGCTGGGCCGGCGACGGCCGCGGCATCACGCCGGCCGAATGCGAGGCCTGGCGGCGTGTCACCGCGATCAACGACGCGACACGCGGCTACGGCATGGCGACGCTGGAGCGCCGCGGCGACGGCCGCATCGTCGGTTTCTGCGGCCTGGTGCACCCGGGCGGCCAGGTCGAGCCCGAGGCCAAGTACGCCTTCGCGCGCGAACACTGGGGCCAGGGCCTGGCCAGCGAGGCGCTGCAAGGCCTGTTGGCCTGGGCCGACAAGCACGGCATCGGCCCGGTCATCGCCACCGTCGCCGAGCCCAACCTCGCGTCCCGGCGCGTCATCGAGAAGGCCGGCATGCACTGCGTCGAACGCCGCGACGAAGACGACGGCATCCCGACGCTGGTCTACGCCCGCCCGGCCGGCTGAGGCGATGGCACTGCCGGCCCGCGTGCTCGTCAGCGCCTGCCTGCTCGGCGACGCGGTGCGCTGGGACGGCGGCCACAAGCGCCTGGACGCCGCCGTGCTGCGGCGCTGGCAGGCCGAAGGCCGGGTCGTCGGCTTCTGCCCCGAATGCGCCGCCGGCCTGCCGGTGCCGCGGCCACCGGCCGAGATCGAACCCGGCGCCGACGCGGCCGCGGTGCTGGCCGGGCGGGCGCGTGTCGTCGCGCGCGACGGCCAGGATGTGAGCGCCGCCTTCGTCGCCGGCGCCGAGGCCGCGCTGCGGGCCGCGCACGAAGCCGGCGCCACCGTCGCGCTGCTGAAGGACGCCAGCCCCTCGTGCGGCAGCACCTGCGTGCACAACGGCTGTTTCGCCGGCGCGACGGTGTCGGGCCGCGGTGTCGCTGCCCAGCGGCTGGTCGCCGCCGGACTGGCCGTCTTCGCGGAGAACGAGGTAGAGGCCGCGGACGGGTGGCTTCGAGCGCTCGACCGCGAGCTGGCGCCGCCGGCGCGCTGCTGAGCACGCGCCCACCACGACACGCCCTCACGGGCGGGGGCACCACACCCCCCGGCGGTGGAGTGCCCGCAGGCCAGCACGTGGCGACCATGGGAGCCCCACCGCTTCGCCGAGGTCGATACCCATGATCACCAGAACCGCACGCGCCGCCTGGACGGTCCTGCTGCTGGCCGCTTCGCAGGCCGCCACCGCGCAGTCGCTCTACACCGGCAGCGTCGAACGCGACGGCTCCAGGCTGGTCCTGCGCAGCTGCGATCTGATCGCCCATCGTTTCGTGCTCCTCGACGCCCCCGGGCACGAGAACACCCTGAGCCGGGAACTGCCCGAACGGCTGGGCAGCGGGCGCGATCAGGTCGTCGTGTCGGTCGTCGCCCAGTATTCGGAGGCGGATGGTCGCAGCGTGCTCAGCGTCACCCGGGTCACGGACGTGGCGCGCGGTGCACCGTGCCGGCTGCTTGACGCGCTGGACGCGCGTTTCCAGGAGGCGGAAGCGGCGGCGCAGCCACCGGCGAAGGCACGTTGATCGACGCGGTGCGGCCGGTCGCTGAGGCCGACAATCGCCGCATGGCACTCGACCTTTCGCGCTACCGCCGCATCGTCTTCCTCACCGGCGCCGGCATCTCGGCCGCGTCGGGGCTGCGCACCTACCGCGGCCCGGGCGGCATCTGGGACGACGCCGAGGTCGCCGAGTGCGCCCACGTGCACACGCTGCAGCGCCAGCCACGGCGCACCTGGGCGCTGTTCGGCGGCATGCGCGAGCCGGTGGCGGCCGCCGCGCCCAACGCCGCGCACCTCGCGCTGGCGCGCTTCGAGGCCACGCTCGGCCCCGAGCACGACTTCCTGCTGATCACGCAGAACATCGACGGCCTGCACCAGCGCGCCGGCAGCCGGCGGGTCGTCGAGCTGCACGGCAACGTCAGCACGACGCGCTGCAGCCACGACGGCTGCACGCTCGTGCCTTATCCGGACACGACGACGCACGCCGGCACGGTGCCGCACTGCCCGCACTGCGGTTCGGCACTGCGCCCGGACATCGTGCTCTTCGGCGAGATGCTGCCGATGCAGGCCCTGCGCCAGGTGCAGCAGGCGCTGCAGGACTGCGACCTCTTCGTCGCCGTCGGCACCTCGGGCACCGTGACCCCGGCGGCCGAGTTCGTGCGCGGCGCGCGCTACGCCGGCGCCCACACCGTCTACCTCAACCTCGAGCCGATGCACCCGCGCCACCCGGCTTTCGCCGAAGAGCTGATCGGCCCGGCCGAGGAACTGCTGCCCCGCTGGCTGGGCACCGCCTAAGCGCGAGCCCATAGCGGCCCTTGCGCGCAGCCTCCGGCCCAGGCGCCGGGCGCTGCGCGCTGCGCCGCGCATTCGCAGCGCCCCGTCGGGCGCCATGCCGCCCCGGGCACGCCTCCCCCACGCACTCGTCAAGCGCTGCGGCGCATGCCGCGGGGCCACGCGCCTTCGCGATGGAGCAACTCGGGCTTGCGAAAGCGTGTTGACCCCGCGATGCAACAGGCATACGATGGCCTCACCAATCGTTCTCACGGGTACGATTGGTAATTACGGGCTTAGCTGACAACCCAAAAAGCTCGGCCTTCATTCATGAGGTGAAATGACATGCTGAAACTACTCGCCGCCTCGCGTAGACGGCCCGGCCTGACGCGAGCGGACTACCAACGCTATATCGAGTTCTATCACGGCACGCTCGCGCGGGAACATCGCTCGTCGCTCCGCGCCTATATCCAGAACCACGTCATCGACAGCGCGTTCGGGACGCTGCAGGATTCTACGCACCAGCAGATCGCGGATCGCGACGCGGTCGTCGAACTGATGTTCGACACCTTCCCGGACATGATCAACGCGCTCGAACCGAAGGAGCCGACGCCGGTGGGCCCGGACGGCCAGTTCTTCGCCGACGAATGCAACAGCATCACCGTCATGGCCGAAGAGGAAGAAATTCCGGTGGCCTGTCCGACGCCGTCGTTCAACCCCGGCCTGGCGGGACTCAAGAACCAGGGCGGGATGAAGGTCATGCATTTCGTCATGCGTGACGACAGCATCTATCCGGAAGACTTCCAGAAGTACTGGCGCGAAGCCCACGACGAAGCGCTGGACAAGGCACCGTATGCCAAGAGCCAGCTCCGCCGCTGCCAGGCCAACTGGCGTTTGCGCCTGAACGACAACGACGCCGCGGCGCGCAAGCACTTCAAGCAGGTGAATCCGCCGGTCTACAACCTGGTGTCTTGCCACTGGTACGACACGATGGAACAGGCAGGCGCCTTCCGCGAATACCACGAGGCACTGCAGAAGTCCTCGCGCAAGTTCGCCAACTGGTCGAAGTCGTTCTTCCTGATGACCAAGCAGATCGTCATCATCCGCGACACCGACGGTTATCGCCCGGCGGCCTGAGGGCCACTCAACGGAGTATCAAGAAATGGCAACCAGCGAAACTCTGCGCGAGCTCGCCGTGCAGCAGACCTACACGGAGTATCTCGCCCACACCAAGGTCAAGGCCTCGCTCCTCGAACTGACCGAGGAAGAACGCGCGCGGCCCTTCGCGAAATATCTCTTCGACGAGATCCCGCAGCCCGATCCCAAGGCCATGGCGGTGATGGACCAGCCCTGCGACCCCGACAAGGCGCTGCTCCCCGAGGACATGAACCGCCTGCTCGACCCGGGCTACCTCGAGGTCGAGGCCGGCTGGTGCATCCTGCGCAACGGCGCCGGCTTCATCGCCAACAAGTCGGTGTACCCGGACGTCACCGCCGACATGATCGACTGGTGGTTCGCCTGGCACCCGCTGGAGGACCTGCGCTACCGCATCTGGTACCCGCCGCAGCACGCCGGGATCATGGTCAGCCCCGAGAACCGCAAGCGCCTGCTCGACGAGTCGATCCCGATGTCGCAGCGCAACTGGGGCGTCACGCACCACGTCACCGAGAACTGCAACTGCGGCATGGACAACGTGGACATCCACTTCAAGTCGCCCGAGGACTTCGGCTTCGACATGGCGCGCTGGAAGCGCCCGGCCGTCGCCACGGTGGCCTGCGGCCAGGGCTGGGCGGTGTCGGTGAACAAGACCGACGACAGCGTCACGGCGCCGGCGATGATGTGCCACATCTTCCGCGAGACGCCCCAGGGGCTGGAGCACCGCACCCGCTTCTGGATGGGCTACCGCCTCGTCGGCAAACGTCCCGAGCTGACGCTGCCGCCCGGCGTGCGCGTCCCGGCGGAAAGCGTGCAAGGCCTTGCACGACACAACGTCAGCGAGTTCACGCGCTATGCGCAATTCCTCCCGAGAATCTACAAGGAACTCGGCGGAAAGATGCTCGCCTGAACGATCGCGAGATATTCCGGCGGCCTTTTTTCGGGAAGGTTAAAAGGTCTTAAAGCGCCCCTTCTAGGGCTATTCACAGGCTGTGGAACGCTGCTGCGTCCCACAGCCTTTTTTTCGTCCTCAATCGCCGCCGGATATCACCACGCGCCGCCCAGCCGTTTGCGGCGGCTCAAATTCCAAATGTCAACGCTTGACATTTGGCGCGCGATACAGAGCTTTCAGCATCTTATCGTACCCGCCAGAACGATACATCGACACGTTGTCGCCGGCGGTCCCCGGCGGTCAGCTGTGGAGATTCGAAGAATTGCATTCGCGACCCGCACCAATTTCCACAAAGGCGCGGGCGCCTGGTCAGAAAAATATTCTTGAAATCGACCAGCGGGTATCCGGCGGCAGCGTCGGCACCAGCTGGAACCGCGGGGAAGAGCCGTCGACCTGCACGACCGGAAAACAACCGGCGACGCCGCAGGAAAACAGCACAACAGCCGAAAGATCGCCAACCCGCGGCCCCGGATACGGGCATCGAAAGGCGACGACGGCATCAAGAAGCATGAAGCAAGAGGTAGATGATCATGAACGCCAGCATTCGACGCGCCGTCTTCGGCGTGACATTGACCGTGGCCGCGGCCGCGGCCCAGGCGGAGGGTGACGGGAACAAGCCATATCGCATGTTCGAGAACCCAGAACCGCACACCGGAATTTCCTCTTCAGGTTATGTCTGGCTGGGCTTCTCGACCAACAGCAACAGCCATCACGATACCGCCACGGGCGCCAACAGCACCGGCCCGATGGTCGGCCCGGCAGACGAAGGATTGCAATTCAACCGTGTCCAATGGACGCTGGAACGACGCCTGAAAGCCAATCTCCTGTCGCGAATGGGCCCGCTCCCCGGCCCGACCTCGACCGAATGGGACTGGGGCATGCGCATGGACATGGTCTATGGCCGTGACGGCATCCACACCCTGGTCAATGGTTTCGACGCCGATTGGGGCGTCAATCGTGCGCCGAGCGACGACCCGAATGGCAAGACGCGCCAGAACTACCTCGGGTTCGCCAACCTGTACGCGCAGATCTATGCGCCCTACGGCGACGGAGCCGTTCTGACGATCGGCCGCTTCATGAGCGGCATCGGCCACCTGCTGCCGACCACCGGCGGCTACGACCCGAGCCAGTTCTATTCGCGAACCTACGCTTTCGCCTCGCAACCGATCGAAGTCGTCGGCGTCCTGGCCTCGGCGAACGTGATGCGCGGCGATCACGGCCTGCTCGCAGCCGAACTCGGCGTCGTCAACGGCCGGGCCAACTGGCAGGACAACAACAACGACAAGAGCGTCATCGGCGCGCTGCGCTGGCGCAGCACGGACATGCGCTGGCGCGTCGACTACGCGTTCATGACCGGCGACGAACAGACCGAGCCCGGTTATCCGACGCAGATGCCGTTCCACCGCATCAGCTCGCCGCGAGACCAGAACCGCCAGCACCACTCGCTGACACTGCTCTACAACGCCAGCGAGGCGCTGGGCATGCACGTCGAGTACCTGCGCGGCCGCCAGGACGCCGACGGCAAGGCCGACACCGTCGACATCTTCGACGGCGCGAACTACAAGGGCGGCGCCTATTACGGCATCAACGCCGGCCTGCGGTACCGGCTTTCGCCGCAGATGACCGCGGGATTCCGTGCCGAGGTCTTCAACGATCTCGACGGCGTGGCGACCTTCCCCAACACGATGGCCCGCGGCCGCTTCCACGGCGTCACCACCGGCATCTCGTACACGCTGACACCGAACGTCGTGCTGCGGCCGGAACTGCGTTACGACTGGCAGACCGATCGCGGCGCCCTCAAGGCCTTCGGCGACCACACCAAGCAGCAGCAGACCACGCTGTCGGTCGACGCGCGGATCTACTTCTGACGCTGCCGTCGGCCCTGGCCGCCACCTCCGGGCCTATCGCCCCGGGTGCGGTCCGGGGTGCGGTCCGGGGTGCGCTCCGGGGCGCGCCCCGGGATGGCCGCCACGAGGCAGCCGATACAATTCCGCCGGACCGGAGCCTGGACGAAATCGTCCGCAACAGGCTCCGCCTCCGGCCCGGACGCCCATGCGCCGTCGCGGTGCCGGGTTCCGCCGTCAGGTTGTTCATGCGCGACGCCAGGTCGCACGCCGGCGTCGCAGCGCGCATGGACTTGCCGAGACCGAGATGGAACCCTCCCCGCCGAAGAACGTCAGCCCACGACGAACCCGTCGTCCGGGGCGGCCGACCGTCGCCGAGGCGGAACACAAGTCGGCGGAGTTGCTGGAGATCGCGGCCGAGGTCTTCCTGGAGCACGGCTACCGCAACACGAAGATCGCCGACATCATCGCCCGGCTCGGCGGCTCCAAGGGCACGCTGTACGCGCGTTACGCGACCAAGGGCGAACTGTTCGGCGCGGTCATCGAGCACCAGATCGAGCAGGTGGAGCAGGTGTTCAGCAGCCAGCTGGCGGGCGGCGCCGGCCTGATCGAGGTGATGACGGCCTTCGGGCACACCTTGTTCGCGACGATGTACGACCCGCGCATGGGCTCCCTGTTCAGGATACTGGTCGAGGAAGCCGCCGAGTTCCCCGAACTCGCGCTGAAGCTGCTGCGTTCCGGGCCGCTGCGCGCGACCTTCCTGTTGAAGAGCTACCTCGAGTCGCAACCGGGTTTCGACGCCACGCGGGCCGAAATCGCCGCCGACAGCTTCTGCTCGCTGTGTCTGGGCCTGCCGGTCATCAACTCGCTGCTGAACCCGACCGACCGGCCCAGCCCGGCCGAGGTCGCGCGCAAGGTGGCGATCGCGGTGGACACCATCCTCGCCGCGCACTGCCCCGAGCAGCGGCGTCCTGGCGGGCTCCCGTCGGCTTGACGGAACTCAAAACCACGCTGCGAAATGCGCGGCGACACTGGCCCGGCGCCGTGCTCCCGGCCGGCGCCTCCGCGCATGGCCACCAAACGTTTCCCGATCAACCCGCCGCACCCTGAGCGCACCTGCTGGGGCTGCGACCGCTACTGCGCCGCCGACCAGCTGATCTGCGGCAACGGCTCCGAGCGCACCCAGCACCCGGTCGAGTTCTTCGGCCCCGACTGGCACGACTGGGTGCCACCATCGGGCGAGAACGCCCCCGACACCACGCCGGCCGACGAGACGCCCGCCGGCTGAGCACCACGCCGCCGGGGCGACGACGCGACACCTGCTGAACGCGGGGTCGCCGCGCCGGCACCACCGCACAGAATCGGGCCAGGTTCACGCCGAGGTTTCGATGCAACGTCTTCCCACCCTGCCCCGCCCGCTGCGCGTCCTCGTGGCCGCGATGTTCGCCGCGTCGGCGCTGCCGGCCGCCGCGCTGGACCTGGACGCGCTCTGGGACTTCGGCCAGCCGGCGCTGAGCGAGCAGCGTTTGCGCGCCGCGCTGGCCGACGCACGCGGCGACGACGCGCTCGTCCTGCGCACCCAGATCGCGCGCACCCAGGGCCTGCGCGGCGACTTCGACGGTGCGCTCGCCGAACTGGCGGCCGTCGAGCCGGCGCTGGCCACGGCCGGTCCGCAAGCGAGCGTGCGCTTTCATCTGGAGCGCGGCCGGGCGCGGATCTCGCCGGTGCACGACGACGCGGCACGCACGCCGCAGGCGCTGGCGGCGGCGCGTGCCGACTACCTGGCCGCCGCCGAAATCGCGCGCCGCAGCGGCCTGGACGACCTGGCTGTGGACGCGCTGCACATGATGGCTTTTGTCGACCGCGAGCCGGCCGACGCGATGCGCTGGACGCAGCAGGCGCTGGACCTGGCCCTGGCCTCGCCGCAGCCCGCCGCGCGTCGCTGGGAGGCCTCGCTGCGCAACAACCTGGGTTATGCGCTGCACGACCTGGGCCGCCACGACGAGGCCGTCGCCCAGTTCCGGGCCGCCCTGGCCCTGCGGATCGAGCGGGGCCAGCCGGAACGCGTCCAGGCCGCACGGTTCTCGCTCGCCTGGGCGCTGCGCGAAGCCGGCCAGCTCGACGAGGCGCTGGCGATCCTGACCGCGCTGGACCGGGCCGCGGCGGCCGCCGGCCGGCCCGATGCCGGCGTGCTGGAGGAACTCGAGGCGATCCACAGCGCACGCGGCGATGCCGCGGCCGCCGCCGAGGCCGCCGCGCGCCGCCGGGCGCTGCGCCCTTGACGGCGATGCGCCTGCACCAGGCGCCGCAGCCCTAGCATCGCCTGACCACGCGGCCCTCGCCGCGAGCGGGAGATCCCATGTTCGACCACCTCGGCTTCGGCGTTCGCGACCTCGAAGCCAGCACCACCTTCTTCCTGGCGGCACTGGCGCCGCTGCGCGTCGAGCTGGTGATGAAGGGCCCCGACGGCAGCGTCGGCCTCGGCCGCGACGGCAAGCCCTCGCTGTGGCTGTACGAAAGCCGCACGGCGCCGGCGCCCTTGCACCTGGCCTTCGTCGCCGAAAGCCGCGCCCAGGTCGACGCCTTCCACGCCGCGGCGCTGGCCGCCGGCGCGCAGGACCACGGCGGCCCCGGGCTGCGCCCGCACTACCACCCGAACTACTACGCCGCCTTCGTCATCGGCCCCGACGGCCACAACGTCGAGGCGGTGATCCACCGGCCGGCCTGACGAGCGGGCCGGCCCCGGGGCCGGCTAAGCCACTTGCGGCGACGCGGGCGGTTCGCCCTGAGCCGCGGCCAGGCAGCGGCGCAAGGCCATCGCCGCGGCCGGCGCACGTTCCTTGGCGCCGGCGATGAAGAACAGGAAGACGTCGCGCGGCGGCCCGGCGGGCAACGGCGGCAGCACGCGCGGCAGGCCCGCGGGCTCGCCGCCGTCGCGCCAGTGGCGCGCGCAGGCGGCCAGCGCCGGGAACAGGCGCGGCGGCAGGCCTTGCGGCTCGGCCGACTGCGTGCGCATCAGCCGGGCGTAGACGAAGTCGCCGCTCGGGTCGGCGAACGAAGGGTGCTCGTCGGAGTCGGTGAAGACGGTCGCGACACCCAGCCGGCGCGCCAGCTCGACGTACTCGGGGCAGCGAAAGCAGTCGTGGCGCGGCTCCAGCGCATGGCGCAGCGGCCGGCCGTGCGCCTCGCGCGGCAGCAGGCGCACGAAGGCCTCGATCTCGGCGGCGTCGAAACGTTTGCTCGGCGCGAACTGCCAGAGGATGGGGCCGAGCTTGTCGCCGAGTTCGCCGATGCCGCTGGCAACGAACGCCCCGATCGACTCGCCGGCGTCGGCCAGCACCCGCCGGTGGGTGGCAAAACGCGGCGCCTTCAGCGCGAAGACGAAGCCCTCGGGCGTCTGGTCGCGCCAGGCGGCGAAGGTCGAGGGCCGCTGCGTGCTGTAGAAGGTGCCGTTGACCTCGATCGCGTCGAGGCGCGTGCTGGCGTAGCGCAGCGCCTGCGCCGCAGGCAGGCCCGGCGGGTAGAAGGTCTCGCGCCAGGGTTCGTAGACCCAGCCGCCGATGCCCACGCGGATCGTCGCGCTCATCCATTGCTCCTCTCGGTCAGCGTGGCGGAGATACTCGGGAGATGTCCCTGCCTGTTCGAATGCTCCTGCCCGCCCTCGCGGCCTGCCTGCTCGGCGCCTGCGCATCCAAGGAAGTCGGCCGCGCCGGCGATGCGGCAACGGCCCCGCTGAAAGACCTCAACGTCGTGCGCGAAGCCATCCCGCAAGCCCTGCTCGGCGCCCGCAAAGCGCCCTACCGGCTGGCGCCCGACACCAGTTGCACGAGCACCGCAGCGGAGATCGCCGCGCTTGACGACGCGCTCGGCCCCGACCTCGACGCCCCCCCGAGCGACGGCGAGCGCGGCCTGCTGGAACGCGGCGGCGACGCGGCTGGCGACGCCGCCATCGGCGCGGTGCGGCGTACCGCCGAAGGCATCCTCCCGTTCCGCGGCTGGGTGCGCAAGCTCTCCGGTGCCGAGCGCCATTCGCGCGAGGTGACGGCGGCCGTCATCTCCGGCGGCGCGCGGCGGGCCTTCCTGAAGGGCTGGCGCAGCGCCCAGGCCTGCCCGGCGGTCGAGGCGACGGCCACCAACACCGCTCAGCGCCCGTAGCCCGGGTCGAGTGCACGGCGCTCGGCGAGGTCGCGCACCAGGAAGTGCACGGCGCGGCGCCAGGACTCGTCGCGGTTGCCGCGCATGTCGGCCGACTTCGTCAGCACGAGGCGGCCGGTCTCGACGTCGCGCACCTGCAGGTTGACGTTGAGGATCAGCTCGCTGACCTTCTGCACCCATGCCGTCATCACGAGGCGCGTGCCGAGCGCGCGGCCGACCTGGTCGGCACAGTCGTCACAGCGGTAGAGGTACTCGTGCTGCGCACGCAGGCGTGCGATCAGCGGCGCGGCCGGCGCGGCGTCGACGACGCGGTAGGCGCCAACGGCGACGAGTTCGCGCCGCAGCTGCTCACCGGCTTCGGCCAGGCGGCGCTGCTGGTCGGCCAGCGTCGCCGGGTTGTGGTGCTCGTCGACGAGTTCCAGGTCGAGCACGGCCAGTGGCGGCGCATCGGCCGCCCCCGCGTCGGCCGGTAACGGCAGCAGGCAGGCGGCAAGCAACAGGAGCAGCAGGTGTCGCATCGGGTGTGGGGGCAGGTGCAGGCCGGCGACGCAGCCGGCGTGCCGATCTTCGCGGCAGGCCCGCACCCCGGCCACTGGCGTTGTCCCGCGAATCACGTCGCTGGATTCCTGTCGGCCGGATTCCGACAAGGTGTGCCTCGCCGCCCTGACTGACGCCGCTTCCGGCGGCCTCCTACAGTCGGCGTCGAGGTCACACCCGCCCCTGCCTGCCGATGAGCGACACCCCGACACCGGTCCGCCCGGCCCCGCTGGCGCAGATGTACCGCCACCTCTGGCACCACGCCCAGGGCATGCGTGCGCGGCTGGGCGCGGCGCTGGCGATGCAGACCGGCGCGCAGCTGCTCAAGCTCGCCCTGCCCTGGCTGGCCGCCCAGGCCATCGACACGCTGCAGACGCGCGGCGCCTCCGGGCTTGCCGACGCCGGGCTGTGGATCCTGGCCATCGTCGGCACCAGCCTGGCGCTGTGGGCACTGCACGGGCCGGCGCGGGTGCTGGAGCGTTCGGTCGCGGTGCGCGTGCGCGCCGGTGTCGCCGATGCGATGTACACGCAGCTGGTGCACGCGCCGCTGGCCTGGCACGAACGCCACCACTCGGGCGAGCTGCAGCACCGCGTCGCGATGACCGGCACCGCGCTCTACGACTTCACGCAGAGCCAGTTCATCTACCTGCAGAACACGATCAACGTCGCCGGCCCGCTGGTCGCGTTGGCGCTGCTGTCGCGCCAGACGGGTGCGTTGGCGCTGGTCGGCTTCGTCGCCATCGGCACGGTGATCCTGCGCTTCGACCGCGCGCTGATGCGCCTGGCCGCGGACGAGAACCTCGCCGAACGCCGCTACGCCGCGCGGCTGCTGGACTTCGTCGGCAACATCTCGGCGGTCGCCAGCCTGCGCCTGCAGGCCGCGACACGCGGCCTTCTCGCCACGCGCCTGGCGGCGGTGTTCGTGCCGCTGCGGCGCGCCATCGTGCTGACCGAATGGAAGTGGTGCGCGGTCGACCTGCTGGGGCTCGGACTGAGCTGGGGCCTGGTCGTCGCCTACGCGCTGTCGGCCGCCCCGGCGGCAGGCGGCACGCTGCTGATCGGCAGCCTGTTCATGGTCTACCAGTACGCCCAGCAGGCGTCGGGCGTGATGGGGTCGATCGCGGCGAACTACCAGAACCTGGCGCGCATGCGCACCCACTTCGCCAGCGGCGAACTGATCCGCGAAGCGCCGCCGCCGCGGCCCTCGGGCCCGGCGCCGGACACCCGCTGGCAGACGATCGAGCTGCACGGCCTCGTCTTCCAGCACGCCGGCGCCGCACGCGGCGGCCTGCACGGCGTGAGCCTGACACTGCGCCGCGGCGAACGCCTGGCGCTCGTCGGCCCCAGCGGCTCGGGCAAGAGCACCTTGCTGCGCGTGCTGGCGGGGCTCTACGACGCCCAGGGCGGGCGCGTGGCGGTCGACGGCACCGTGCAGGCCGGGCGCCGCCATCTCGGCGAACTGGCGACGCTGATCCCGCAGGAAGCCGAGATCTTCGAAGCGACGATGCACGAGAACATCACGCTCGAGCGCGCCGTGACCGAGGCCGCGCTGGCGCAGGCGGTGCATGCCAGCGCGCTGGACACGGTGCTGCAGGGCCTGCCGCACGGGCTGGCGACGCCGATGAGCGAACGCGGCTTCAACCTCTCCGGCGGGCAGCGCCAGCGGCTGGCGCTCGCGCGCGGCGTGCTGGCCGCGTGCGACAGCTCGCTGCTGCTGCTCGACGAGCCGACCAGCGCCCTCGACGCGCTGACCGAGCAGCGTGTGCACCAGCGCCTGGCGGCGGCGTTTCCCGGCGCCTGCATCGTCTCGGCAGTGCACCGGATGTCGCTGCTGGCGCACTTCGATCGCGTCGTCTTCATGGTCGGCGGCGGTGTCGTCGACGTCGGCAGCGTCGAGGAACTGCGCATGCGCCAGCCGCTGTTCGCGGCGATGCTGCTCGGAACCGAAAGCGAGCCGGCGGCCACCACGACCGCTTGACGGCAGTCAACCCGAGCGACGGCACAAGCGGCATCCTCGTGCACGAGGGGCGCGGCGGCCGAGGCTCGCCGCGCCGGGTTCGACGCTTGCCTGGGGCCGACGATGGAAGACCGCCACGACCTGCAACGTTTCGTCGATGCGCAGGGCCCGGTCATCGACCGCGTGCTCGCCGAGATCGGCGCCGGTCGCAAGACGACGCACTGGATGTGGTTCATCTTTCCGCAGCTGGCGAGCCTGGGGCGCAGCTCGATGGCGCGGCTGTACGGCCTGCACGGGCGGGACGAAGCGCTGGCGTACTGGCAGCACCCGGTGCTGGGGCCGCGCCTGAAGCGCTGCTGCGAGGCGCTGCTGGCAGTGCCCGGCCACCCGTCGGCGCTGCAGGTCTTCGGCAGCCCCGACGACCTGAAGCTGCGTTCTTCGCTGACCCTGTTTGCCGCGGTGGCGCCCGAGGAGCCGGTGTTCCGCCAGCTGCTCGAACGTTTCTACGACGGCCAGCCCGATCCGTTGACGGCCGGGCAGATCTGAAGCGGCCGCGCGTGCGCGGCTTGCCGGCGTCCGAGCCGTCGGCGGCCTTGCTGTCGGTCTGCCCTTCGCGCGTCGAGCGCAGCGGTGTTCATCGGCTCTTCCCGCGGGTGAAGCGCCGGAGGCCGTCGCGGCCACTGGCGGCGCGCCAGAGCAGCGCCGCGCCTGCCGCGAACACCAGCACGCGCGACAGCGTCGAGCTTGTCCGGGGCGCCTGGCGCAGCAGCGCCAGCCCGGCGCCCAAGGTCGCCAGGTGCTCGCCGGGCAGGCTGGGGCGTCGCTCGTCGAAGTCGCGCACGGCCTGCCAGGCGCCGACGACACGGTGAGGAATCTGGGCCATCTGGCGCTCCGGCTCGCGCCGGCACATGCCGGCCAGCCCCGGCGGCAAGTCTCGCACCCGCCGAGCGCGGCGCGGCTTACCAGGGCAGCGGCGCCGCCTCGCCGTTGGCGTGCTCGCCGTAGTACAGCGACGGCAGGAAACGCGACAGATAGCTGAACTCGGTGTAGCAGTGACGCAGCAGCGCGAGGCCCAGCGCGTCGGGCAGTTCGCGGGCCGGGTCGGCGCTCGAGCGGCCGAGCAGGAAGCGGCTGCGCAGCACGCAGCCGAAAGGCGTGTCGCGCGCCAGGTGCACCATCTGGCCGTCCTGCGGGTCGCCCTGGGCGTCGAGCTGCACGTGGTCGCCGAAGCCGATGCGCGCGTAGACGGCGGCCGAGGCGCGCTGCTCGGCAAACGCCAGCTCCAGCTGCGCCGGGTCGAACAGCTCGCGCGGATCGTGGAACTTGAGCCTGGCCGTCACGGGCGGGATGTCGGCCAGCGACTCGACGGCCTCGATGCAAGCGCCGATGTAGTTCTCGCCCTTCTTCCAGCGTGCGTCCCAGCCGTGATGGGCGACGTGGTCGTGCGGGTGCCACCACTTGATGTGCTGCGTGGTCTCGAAGAACTTGAACCACCAGTCCAGCATGCGGCCGCTGCAGCCGTGCATGTCGGTGCGGCAGGCGACCACCAGGCAGCCGCTGGGCAGGCGGCAGATGCCGGTCTCCAGGCGCAGCGGGGTGATCTGCAGCAGTTCGTCGATGCGCGAGATGTCGGGTTCGAAGGCGTGGTCGTTCATGGTGTTTCCGTTGTCGGTCGGCGGGAAGCACCATCGTACATTAAAGAAACGTTGATCGTTTCTTTAATGACGGATAATCGTGCACCGCCCACGACCCGAAGCCCGATGCCAGCCGACCTCATGCCTGCCCCCGCCCGGCCACGCGGGCGCCCCGCCCGTCCCGAACACGAGGCCCACGACGCCGCCGTCGACGCCGCGACCTGGCTGCTGCTGCACGAGGGTTATGCGGCGACGACGATGGAAGCCGTGGCCAGGCGCGCCGGGCTGGCGAAGAAGACGCTGTACCGCCTGGCGGCCAACCGCGAGGAGCTGGTGGCGCTGGTCGTGCGCAGCTGGACCGACGCTTTCCGCCCCGCGATGGCGGCCGACGCGGGCTCGGCCGCGGAGTTGCAGCCGGCGCTGGCGGCGATCCTGCGGCAGGTGGCCGAACGCGTGCTGTCGGCCGACGCCGTCGGGCTGTTCCGCCTGCTGAGCACGGATTTCCCGGCCAAGCCGGACCTGCTGGAGGTCTACCAGCGCAACGGCATCGAACGCGGCCGCGCGATGCTGGCGGACTGGCTGCGGCGCCAGTGCGCCAAGGGCTTGCTGAAGGTCGAGGCGCCGGAGCTCGTCTGCGACCTGCTGCTGTCGATGGTGATCGCCGAACCGCTGCGGCAGATGGCCCTGGGCCTGACGCCGCCAGTGCCCGGGTGGGATCCGGGGCCGCGCATCGAACAGGCGCTGCAGCTGCTGGCCGGGGAGGCTTGCGAGTGGTCGCCGCGGCCCTGAAATGACAAACGGCACCTTGCGGTGCCGTGTGCTGCCTCCTGAATGGCGTCCCCTAGGGGATTCGAACCCCTGTTACAACCGTGAAAGGGTCGTGTCCTAGGCCTCTAGACGAAGGGGACAGGACTTTGCGTCGCCTCGTGCGAAACCGATTCTCCCGACGCGGAAAACCGGCCTTGAAAAGACAAACGACACCTTGCGGTGCCGTCTGCTGTTTGGCGTCCCCTAGGGGATTCGAACCCCTGTTACAACCGTGAAAGGGTCGTGTCCTAGGCCTCTAGACGAAGGGGACTGATTCTTCGCACTTCTCGAACGGCGCCGATGACTTTTGGTGGAGGTAAGCGGGATCGAACCGCTGACCTCTTGCATGCCATGCAAGCGCTCTCCCAGCTGAGCTATACCCCCTTGTGAGTACGTTCAACGCCGTTCAAGCGAGACCAAGAGTATAGAACGTATTTCAGGCGGATTGCAAGCGTTCGATGACGATTTTTCGATCGAACAGCGCCAGGACCGCGTCGATCGACGGCGTTTGCGGCCGACCGCAGACCAGCACACGCAGCGCCGGCGCCAGTTGCGGCATCTTCAGGCCGAACTCGCCCAGCGCCTGCTTCATCGCCGCGGCGATCGTGGCCTTGTCCCATTCGAGGGTTTCGAAACGCTCGCGCAGCGCGCGGATCGCCGGTTTGACCGCCTCGGTGACATGGGCCTGCAGGTCCTCGTCGCGCGGGGTGATCGGCACGTAGAGCATCTCGACCCAGTCGGCGAGTTCGACGACCGTCGTGCAGCGGTCCTTGAACAGCGCCGCGGCGCGGGTCAGCTGGTCCAGGTCGGCCACCGCGACGCCGCGCGACGCGAGTTGCTGCTGCACCAGGCCCGCCAGGCGCGAGTCGTCGGCCTGCTTCATGTAGTGCGCGTTGACCCAGGCCAGCTTGGCCGGGTCCCATTGCGCCGGGCTCTTGGCGAGGTGGCTGCCGTCGAACCAGCGCACCATCTGGTCGCGCAGAAACAGTTCCTCGTCGCCGTGGCTCCAGCCCAGGCGCGCGAGGTAGTTCAGCATCGCCTCGGGCAGGTAGCCCATCTCCTGGTAGGCGGTGACGCTGACCGCGCCGCGGCGCTTGGACAGCTTCAGACCGTCGTCGCCGAGGATGATCGGGCAGTGGCCGAACCGCGGCAGCGGCGCACCCAGCGCGCGGAAGATGTTGATCTGCCAGGGCGTGTTGTTGATGTGCTCGTCGCCGCGGAAGACGTGGGTGATCTTCATGTCCCAGTCGTCGATCACCACCGCGAAGTTGTAGGTCGGCATGCCGTCCGGGCGCAGGATGATCAGGTCGTCGATCTCGGTGTTGGAGATCATGATCGGGCCCTTGACCAGGTCGTCCCAGGCGACCATGCCCTGCGGCGGATTGTGAAAGCGCACCACCGGCTTCACGCCCTCGGGCACCGGCGGCAGCACCTTGCCCGGCTCGGGGCGCCAGCGGCCGTCGTAGCGCGTCTTCTCGCCGCGTGCGCGCTGCTCCTCGCGCATCGCGTCCAGTTCCTCGGGCGTGCAATAGCACTTGTAGGCCGTGCCTTCGGCAAGCATCTGCTCGATGACGGCGTGGTAACGCTCCAGGCGCTGCGTCTGATAGAACGGGCCTTCGTCGTATTCCAGGCCCAGCCACTTCATCGCGTCGAGGATCTGGTCGACCGATTCCTGCGTCGAGCGCTGGACGTCGGTGTCCTCGATGCGCAGCACGAACTGGCCGCCGAAGTGTCGGGCGTAGGCCCAGGAATACAGCGCGGTGCGCGCGGTGCCCAGGTGCAGGAAACCCGTCGGCGACGGGGCAATGCGGGTGCGGACGTTCATGCCAGTTTCAGTTGATCCAGGCCGCGCGCGAGGTCGGCCTTCAGGTCTTCGATGTCTTCGAGGCCGACCGCGACACGGATCATGCCCTGGGTGATGCCGGCGGCCTGGCGCTGATCCTCGCTCAAGCGCCCGTGCGAAGTGCTCGCCGGGTGCGTGATCGTGGTCTTGGTGTCGCCCAGGTTGGAAGTGATCGAGCAGATGCGCGTCGCGTCGATGACGGCGAAAGCGCCGGCACGTTCGCCGCGTGCGATGAAGGACACGACGGCGCCGCCGCAGCCGTCCTGCTGGGCCATCGCCAGCGCGTGCTGCGGGTGCGATTCGAGCCCCGGGTGGTAGACGCGTTCGACGGCCGGGTGCGCCTCCAGCCAGCGCGCCAGCGCCAGTGCCCGTTCGCTCTGCGCCTTCAGCCGGATCGACAGCGTCTCCAGGCCCTTCAGCACCACCCAGGCGTTGAACGGCGACAGCGCCATGCCGGCGCTGCGCATCACCGGCACCAACTGGCCGTCGATCGCCTCGGCCGGGCCGCAGACGGCGCCGGCGACGACACGCCCCTGGCCGTCGAGGAACTTGGTGCCCGAGTGCACGACGAAGTCGGCGCCGAACTCGACCGGGCGCTGCAGCGCCGGCGTGCAGAAGCAGTTGTCGACGGCCAGCTTGGCGCCGCCGGCATGCGCGATCTCGGCCAGCGCGCGGATGTCGCAGGTCTCGGTCAGCGGGTTGCTGGGCGTCTCGGCGAACAGCAGCTTGGTGTTCGGGCGCATCGCGTCGCGCCACTGGGCGACCTCGGTCTGCGAGACGAACGTGGTCTCGATGCCGAACTTGGCGAAGTCCTGGAACAGCTTGATCGTCGAGCCGAAGACGCTGCGCGAGCAGACGACGTGGTCGCCGCCCTTCAGCAGCCCCAGCACCAGCAGCAGGATCGCCGACATGCCGCTGGCGGTGCCGATGCAGCCGCTCGTGCCTTCCAGCGCCGCCAGCCGGCGCTCCATCATCGTCACCGTCGGGTTGGAGAAGCGGCTGTAGACGAAGGCCTCCTCCTCGTTGGCGAAGCGGCGCGCGGCGGTCTCGGCGTCGGGGTGCACGAAGCTGCTGGTGATGAACAGCGCCTCGGAGTTCTCGCCCCATTCGGTGCAGGGCAGGCCCTCGCGCACGGCCAGGGTGTCGCGGCGCGCGTCGGCGGGCAGGTCGGTCTTGCGGATCATCGGATCATTCCTCGGCGCTTTGCAGCGCCAGTCGGGAGCGGGCCGGGCCGTCTTCCTCGTCGAACTGCAGCTTGCGCTGCGTCTCCATCGCCTGGAAATCGGCGGCGCTGACGTCGCCGGTGACGTAGACGCCGTCGAAGCAGCTCGCCTCGAAGCCCTGCACGTTCGGGTTGAGCGCGCCGACGACGCGCTTCATCGCGTCGACGTCCTGGTAGATCAGCGCGTCGGCGCCGATGAACTCGCGGATCTGCTCGATGCTGCGGCCGTGCGCGATCAGCTCTTCCTTTGTCGGCATGTCGATGCCGTAGACGTTGGGGAAACGCACCGGCGGCGCGGCGCTGGCCATGTAGACGCGGCGGGCGCCGGCCTCGCGCGCCATCTGCACGATCTCCTTGCTCGTCGTGCCACGCACGATGGAGTCGTCGACCAGCAGCACGTTGCGGCCCTTGAACTCGACGCCGATCGCGTTGAGCTTCTGGCGCACGCTCTTCTTGCGCACCGACTGGCCCGGCATGATGAAGGTGCGGCCGACGTAGCGGTTCTTGACGAAGCCTTCGCGGTAGGGCTTGCCGATCTTGTGCGCCAGCTGCATCGCGCTCGGCCGGCTCGATTCGGGGATCGGGATCACGACGTCGATCTCGCTGGGCGGCATCGTCGAGATCAGGCGCTGCGCCAGCGTCTCGCCGAGGTTCAGCCGCGCCTGGTAGACCGAGATGCCGTCCATCACCGAGTCGGGCCGCGCGAGGTAGACGTACTCGAAGATGCAGGGGTTCAGCCGCGGCGCCTCGGCGCACTGGCGGGTGTGGGTGTTGCCGGCCTCGTCGATGAAGACCGCCTCGCCCGGCGCGATGTCGCGCACGAAGCGAAAGCCGCTGCCCTCGATGGCCACCGACTCGCTGGCGAGCATCGTCTCGCCGTCGGCGCCGACGCCCAGGCACAGCGGGCGGATGCCGTGCGGGTCGCGGAAGGCCAGCAGGCCGTAGCCGGCGACGAGCGCGATCACCGCGTACGAGCCGCGCACACGCTTGTGCACCGCGGCGACGGCGGTGAAGATCTCCTGCGGCGTCAGCGGCAGGCCGGTGGCGGCCTTGTCGAGTTCGTGCGCCAGCACGTTGATCAGCACCTCGGTGTCGCTCTCGGTGTTGATGTGGCGCCGGTCGACGTCGAACAGCTCCTGCTTCAGCGCGGGGGCGTTGGTCAGGTTGCCGTTGTGCACCAGCACGACGCCGAACGGCGCGTTGACGTAGAAGGGCTGCGCCTCTTCCTCGCTGTAGGCGTTGCCGGCGGTCGGGTAGCGCACCTGGCCCAGGCCGACGTTGCCCGGCAGCGCGCGCATGTTGCGCGTGCGGAAGACGTCGCGCACCATGCCGCGCGCCTTGTGCATGAAGCACTTCGTGCCCTGCATCGTGACGATGCCCGCGGCGTCCTGGCCGCGGTGCTGCAGCAGCAGCAGCGCGTCGTAGATCAGCTGGTTGACGGGCGTCTTCGCGATGACGCCGACGATGCCGCACATGGGAGTTCCTTTCAGGCCGGCAGGTGCCGGGCCAGATCGACCGGCAGCACGGGCTTGAGCCCCTGCATGGCGGTATTGAGCCACAGCGCGCCCTGCGACTGGCGCCAGGCGACGGATTGAGACGCCGGCGTCAAGGCGACGACGGTCGCCAGCGCCAGCAGCAGGACGCCACCGCGAAGCAGGCCGAAACCGGCGCCGAGCGCGCGGTCGGCCGGCGACAGCGGCGTCGCGTGCACGATCAGGCGCACCAGGCGCGACAGCAGCGACCACACGACGAGCGCGGCGACGAAGGTGAGCACGAAGGCGGCGACGTGGTTCAGCGCGCCGCCCGGCGTGCCGACCGGCAGGTGGCGCGCCAGGTCGGCGGCGAACCACTGCGCGGCGAACCAGGAGACGACCCAGCCGGCCAGCGACATCGCCTCGAAGACGAAACCGCGCACCAGGCCGATGACGGTCGACACCGCGAGCACGGCCAGCAGCGTCCAGTCGACCCAGCCGAAATCGGGCATCACAGCGTCAGCACCGCCGCCGGCAGGCCTTCGGCCTTGAGCTTGGCGGCGGCACGGTCGGCGGCCTCGCGGCTGTCGAAGGGGCCGACGCGCAGCCGCGTGCGTTTGCCGGCGCTGGTGTCGACGACCTGGGTGTAGGTCTTGAGCCCGCTCTTGTCGGCACGCGAACGCGCCTGGTTCAGCGCCGCGTTGTCGGCGAAGGCGCCGATCTGGACGACAAAACGCGCTTCCTTCGGCGCCGCGGCGCCGTCGAGCAGGGCCTTGGCACGTTCGGCCTCGGCGCGTGCGGCGGCCGCCGGCTTGGGCGCGACGGCGGAAGCCGGCTTGGCGATCGTCGCCGCGGCGTCGGGCTTGACGACCGGAGCCGACGCCACCGGAGAGGGGGGCGCCGGCGGCGCCGGCGGCGTCTCGGCCTTGGGCTCGGGGATGTCCCGTGACTCGGACGCCGGCGGCGAGACCTCCTCATCCACCGGCGCGTCGGCCACGACCACGCCGCTGGAGCGGGCGCTGCGCGGCGGCAGCAAAGCCCCCGGCGCCGACGCCGCGCTGCCGCGCAGCTCGATCGGCACGTCGACCGGGACCGGGCGCGGCTGGGTGTCGAAGACGATCGGAAAACCGATGACGCCGGCGACCAGCAGCACCGCGGCGCCGATCAGGCGGCGGCGGGCGCGGGTGCGCGCGGCCTGGACGTCGGCGCCGTCGGCGGACGGGGCGCCACGGCGCTCGGTCGCGGGAGAGGTCTTTCGCTTCAGGAACGAAGGCAGGGGCATCGGGTGTCAGCCGGCGTGCGGCGCCGACAGCCGCGGCAGGCCGTCGCGCAGAACGCCGCCCACGGTGTAGAACGATCCGAAGACGACGATTCTATCGGCAGGGTCGGAGGCCGCCAGCGCGGCGCGCAAGGCCTCGCTGGGCGTGGCGTGGCGCAGCACCGGCGTCGCTTCGCCCAGCACCGCAGCGAGTTCGTCGGCCGTCGCGGCGCGCGCCGTCGGCAGCGCGCAGACGTGCCATTCGTCGATCAGCGGCCGGATCTTCGCCAGCGCGCCGGCGATGTCCTTGTCGCGCATCGCGCCGAAGACCGCGCGCGTGCGCGGGTAGAAACCCATCGTGTCGAGGTTGAGCGCCAGCGCGGCGACGGACTGCGGGTTGTGCGCGACGTCCAGCACCAGCGCCGGCTGCCCCGGCACGACCTGGAAACGCCCCGGCAGGTCGACCAGCGCCAGCCCGGTGCGCACCGCCTGGGCGCTGATCGGCAGGCGCTCACGCAGGCTCTCGAAAGCCGCCAGCGCCGCCGACGCGTTGAGCAACTGGTTGGCGCCGCGCAGCGCCGGGTAGCCCAGGCCGTTGTAGCGCCGGCCGCGGCCGGCCCAGTTCCACTGCTGGCGGTCGCCGTCGTGACGGAAGTCGCGCCCGGCCCGCCAGAGGTCGGCGCCGATCTCGCGCGCGTGGTCGACGACGCTGGCCGGCGGCAGCGGGTCGCCGACGATCGCCGGGCGGCCGGTGCGCATGACGTGGGCCTTCTCGAAGCCGATGCTCTCGCGGTCGGGGCCGAGGAACTCGGTGTGGTCCAGGTCGATGCTGGTGATGACCGAGCAGTCGGCGTCGAAGGCGTTGACGGCGTCGTAGCGCCCGCCCAGGCCGACCTCGAGGATCACCAGGTCCAGCGGCGCCTGCGACAGCAGCCGGGCGATGGCCAGCGTCGTGAACTCGAACTTGGTCAGCGTGATGTCGCCGCGCGCCTGCTCCACCGCATCGAAGTGCGGCAGCAGCGCGTCGGCATCGACCGGGCGGCCGTCGACGCGGCAGCGTTCGGTGAAATGCACCAGCTCGGGCTTCTGGTACAGGCCCACGCGGTAGCCGGCCTGCAGCGCGATCGACTCCAGCATCGCGCAGGTCGAGCCCTTGCCGTTGGTGCCGGCGACGACGACCAGCGGCATCGTGAAACCGATGCCCAGCCGGCGGGCGACCTCGACGGTGCGCTCCAGCGACAGGTCCATCGAGATCGGGTGCATGCGCTCGCAGTGGGCGAGCCAGTCGTCGAGCGTGGCGGGCAAGGCGGTCATGGAAGCAAAACCGGGCCGCGAAGGGCCCGGTGTCCGGTCAGACGGATGGCGGCGATCAGGCGACCGCGTCGGCGCTCTGGCGCTGCAGCTTGGCGAGCAGGCGCGCGACGGTGGCGCGCATCTGCCGGCGGTCGACGATCATGTCCAGCGCACCCTTGGTCAGCAGGAACTCGCTGCGCTGGAAGCCTTCGGGCAGCTTCTCGCGCACCGTGTTCTCGATGACCCGCGGGCCGGCGAAACCGATCAGCGCCTTCGGTTCGGCGATGACCACGTCGCCGACGAAGGCGAAGCTGGCCGACACGCCGCCCATCGTCGGGTCGGTCAGCACGCTGATGTACGGCAGCTTCGCGCGCGCCAGCCGCGTCAGCGCGGCATTGGTCTTGGCCATCTGCATCAGGCTCAGCAGGCCTTCCTGCATGCGCGCGCCGCCGGTGGCAGCGAAGCTGACGAAGGGCACCTTCTGCTCGACCGCGGCCTCGACGCCACGCACGAAGCGCTCGCCGACCACCGAGCCCATCGAGCCGCCCATGAAGTCGAACTCGAAGCAGGCGGCGACGAGCGGCACGCTCATCACCGCGCCGCCCATGACGACCAGCGCGTCGGTCTCGCCGGTGGTCTCCAGCGCCGACTTCAGCCGCTCGGGGTACTTCTTGCTGTCCTTGAACTTCAGCGCGTCGACCGGCAGCACCTCCTGGCCGATCTCCCAGCGCCCTTCGGCGTCGAGGAAGTGGTCCAGGCGCTCGCGGGCACCGATGCGGTGGTGGTGGCCGCACTTCGGGCAGACGTTGACGTTCTGCTCGAGGTCCGTCTTGTAGAGCACCGTCTCGCAGGACGGGCACTTGATCCACAACCCTTCGGGCACCGTGCGGCGCTCGCTCGGGTCGGTGGGCTGGATCTTCGGCGGCAGCAGCTTTTCCAACCAGCTCATCGGTTCACTCCTAGTTATGCGTCCAGCGCGGCGCGGATGCCGGCGATGAAGTCGCGCGCCGCGGCGGCCACGGCCTCGCGCGGCTGCTCGGCGAGCAGCTGCACCAGCCGCGAGCCGATGACGACCGCGTCGGCGACCTCGGCGACCGCACGCGCCGTGGCGGCGTCGCGGATGCCGAAGCCGACGCCGACCGGCGTCTGCACGTGCGCGCGGATGCGCGGCAACATCGCCGCCACCGCCGCGGTGTCGAGGTGACCCGCGCCGGTGACGCCTTTCAGCGAGACATAGTACACATACCCGCTGGCCAGCCGGCCGACCAGGCGCATGCGCTCGTCGGTCGAGGTCGGCGCCAGCAGGAAGATCAGGTCCAGCCCCGCGGCCTTCAGGCGTGCGGCGAAGTCCTCGCACTCCTCGGGCGGGTAGTCGACGATCAGCACGCCGTCGACACCGGCGGCCGCGGCGTCGCGGATGAAGGCGCCGTCGCCGTGGCGGCCGTCGTAACGCTCGACCGGGTTGGCGTAACCCATCAGCACGACCGGCGTGCGCTGGTTGCGCTCGCGGAAGGCGCGCACGGCGGCGAAGACCTGCGGCAGGCCGACGCCGCGTGCCAGCGCGCGTTCGCCGGCCTGCTGGATCACCGGGCCGTCGGCCATCGGGTCGGAGAACGGCACGCCGAGCTCGATGACGTCGGCGCCGCCCTCGGCCAGCGCGGCCATGATCTCGGGCGTCGCGTCGGCATACGGGTCGCCGACGGTGATGTACGGGATCAGCGCCTGGCGGCCGTCGCGCTGCAGCGCGTCGAAGGTAGCGGCAATTCGGCTCATTGCGCACCTCCCTTCACCGTCTGGCCGCGGCACGAGGGACGGCAATAGAAGTCGGCACCGGACAGGTCGGCGACGGTGCCGATGTCCTTGTCGCCGCGGCCGGAGAGGTTGACCAGCAGGATCTGGTCGGGGCGCATCGTCGGCGCGATCTTCATCGCGTGCGCCAGCGCGTGGCTGGACTCGAGCGCCGGGATGATGCCCTCGGTGCGGCAGAGGTGGTGGAAGGCCTTCAGCGCCTCGTCGTCGGTGATGCCGACGTACTCGGCGCGGCCGATGTCCTTCAGATAGGCGTGCTCGGGGCCGACGCCGGGATAGTCCAGGCCGGCCGAGATCGAGTGCGTCTCGGTGATCTGGCCGTTGTCGTCCTGCAGCAGGTAGGTGCGGTTGCCGTGCAGCACGCCGGGCGAGCCGGCCGACAGCGACGCGGCGTGTCTGCCGGTCTCGATGCCCTGCCCCGCGGCCTCGACGCCGATGAGGCGCGTGGCTTCGTGGCGGATGTACGGGTAGAAGATGCCCATCGCGTTGCTGCCGCCGCCGACGCAGGCGATCACCGCGTCGGGCTGGCGGCCGGCGAGTTCGGGCATCTGCTCCAGGCATTCGTCGCCGATGACACGCTGGAAGTCGCGCACCATCGCCGGGTACGGCGCCGGGCCGGCCACCGTGCCGATGATGTAGAAGGTGTTCTCGACGTTGGTGACCCAGTCGCGCAGCGCCTCGTTGAGCGCGTCCTTCAGCGTCTTGCTGCCGCTCTCCACCGGCACCACCTTGGCGCCCAGCAGGTGCATGCGGTAGACGTTCGGGCTCTGCCGCTTGACGTCCTCGCTGCCCATGTAGACCACGCACTCCAGGCCGTAGCGCGCGCAGATCGTCGCCGTGGCGACGCCGTGCTGGCCGGCGCCGGTCTCGGCGATCACGCGCGGCTTGCCCATGCGGCGGGCGAGCAGCGCCTGGCCGATGACGTTGTTGATCTTGTGCGCGCCGGTGTGGTTCAAGTCCTCGCGCTTCAGGTAGATCTGCGCGCCGCCGAGTTCGCGGCTGGTGCGCGCGGCGTGGTAGATCGGGCTCGGGCGGCCGACGAAGTGCTTGAGTTCGTAGCGGTACTCGGCGACGAACTCCGGGTCCTCGCGGTAACGCGCGTAGGCGTCCTGCAGTTCGTGCAGCGCGTGGGTCAGGGTTTCGGCGACGAAACTGCCGCCGTAGGGCCCGAAATGCCCGCGGGCATCGGGCTGGTCGTAATTCAGCATGGTGGGGTGTCCTTCGATTCAGCGGCGCGGGCATCGGCCTCGCGCACCGCCTGGCAGAACCGGCGCATCAGCGCGGCATCCTTGATGCCTTTGTCGCGCTCGACGCCGGAGCTGACGTCAACGGCCCAGGGCCGGACGCGAAGCACCCCATCGGTCACGTTGGCAGGATTCAACCCACCAGACAAAACGACCGGAATGGGCACGCTTGGTGGTATCAGTGACCAATCGAAGACCTTTCCGCTCCCGCCGTAAGCCTCGACATGGGTGTCGAGCAGCAGGCCCGTCGCGCCGGGATGGCGCCGGGCGAAGTCTAACAAATCGAACCCCGGCGCCATGCGCGCGGCCCGCAACCAGGGGCGGCCGACGGCGGCGCACTGCTCGGGCATCTCGTCGCCGTGGAACTGCACGAGCGCCTGCGGCACGAGGCCGACGGCCCGCGCGATCGTCTCCGGCGCGGCGTTGACGAACAGCAGCACCGGCGTCACGAAAGGCGGCAGCCGGCGCGCCAGTTCGGCGGCACGCTCGGGCGTCAGCGCACGCGGGCTCTTCGGGTAGAGCACGAAACCCAGCGCGTCGGCGCCGGCCTGCACGGCGTCGTCGACGTCGGCCTCGCGCGTCAGGCCGCAGATCTTGATCCGGGTGCGGCTCACGGCCTTTCCATCATGGTGATCGCCAAGACAGGTGCACGACGCCGGCTCTCCAAGCGGCCGCCGTGGCCCGGCTTCGCCGGGGCACCGGCGGCGCCCCCTGGGGGGAGCGCCGAAGGCGCTTCGGGGGGAGTCACGGACTCCATTGCATGGCCGGCGTGTGCTCGGGGATGGCGAAGGCCGGATCGTAGTACGGGCCCACGAAGTACAACCCGTCGGGCGGGAAGGTCGGCGCGGCGGCGTCGCGGCGGCGCGCGGCCAGCACCTCGGCCATCCACTCGGGCCGCTGGCGCCCGCTGCCGACGGCGACCAGGCAACCGACGATGTTGCGCACCATGTGGTGCAGGAAGGCGCTGGCGTCGAACTCGATGCGCCAGTAGGCGCCGCGGCGCTCGACGCCGATCGAACGCATCGTCTTCACCGGCGTCAGCGCCTGGCAGCCGGCGGCGCGGAAGGAGCTGAAGTCGTGTTCGCCGATCAGGTGCGCCGCGGCGGCGCGCATCGCGTCGCCGTCCAGCGGCCGGAAGACCCAGCCGCAGGCGCCGGCCTCGATCGCCGGGCGCACCGGCGCTTCGAGGATGACGAAGCGGTAGCGCCGCCCGTGGGCGCTGTTGCGGGCGTGGAAACGTGCGTCGACGCGCCGGCACCACTGCACCGCGACGTCGTCGGGCAGGTAGCGGTTGGTCCCGCGCACCCAGGAGAACTCGTCGCGCTCGACCGGCGCGTCGAAGTGCACGACCTGGTTGAAGGCGTGCACGCCGGCGTCGGTGCGGCCGGCGCACAGCGTCGAGACGGGCGTGGCGGCGAACTGGCCCAGCGCGCGTTCGAGCACGTCCTGCACGGTGCGGCCGTCGGGCTGCGACTGCCAGCCGTGATAACGCGCGCCGCGGTAGGCGATGCCCAGCGCGATGCGGCCGCCCGGCGCGACGGCCGGGCCGCCAGCGTCGTGTTCAGCCAAGCGAGGACAGCATGGACTGGGCCTTGGCCTTCAAGGCGCCGTCGGCCTTGGCGATGACCTCGTCGAGCAGGTCGCGTGCGCCTTCGAGGTCGCCGATCTGGCGGAACTCCTCGGCCAGTTCGAGCTTGCGCGCCAGCGGGTCGCCGTCGCCGATCGGCGGCAGCGAGTCCGGGCCGAGGCCGAAGTCGCTGAAGTCGAGCGCCGGCTCGCTGGTGTCCAGCGCCGAGGGCTGCGAGGCCGAGGGCGCCGGCGGGGCAAGGTCGCCGAGGTCGAAGTCCAGCGCATCCAGGCCTGCCGGCGGCGGGGTGTCGGCACGCTCGTCGAAGGTCGGCATGTCAGGCGTCGGGATCGGCTCGTCCAGCGGTGCCGGGTTGGTGTCGACCAGCGGCAGTTCGAAGTCCAGCGGCGTGTTGTCCGAGACCGGACCTTCGTCGCGCGGGATCGGCTTGGTCGCCTCCATCGCCAGCGGCGATGGCGTGGCCGGGGCGTCGAGGTCCAGGTCGAGATCCAGGCCGGCCGGTTCCGGCTCGGGCGGCAGCGAGGACTCCTCGGGCGCGAACGGCGCCGGCTTCGCGGCGTGCGGCAGCGTCGTCGCGGCCAGCGGCTCGATGACCTTGCCGCCCGGGCCGACTTCCAGCGTCGGCGCGCCGCCCGGCTGATACAGCGGGTTCTCGGGGTCGATCTGGCGGCCCAGTTCCTGGGCCTTCTCCCAGTCCTCGCCGCTGCCCTGGGTCATCGTGTAGACCTGGGTGGCGAGCAGCTCGAAGCCCTTGATGTCGCGCCGCTTGACGTAGACCTCGAGCAGCTTGACGCGGATCGCCATGCGCTCGGGGTTGGCGCGCATCGCCTCCTTGAGGATCTCCTCGGCCTGCAGGTCACGGCCGTAGGCGAGATAGACGTCGGCCTCGGCGACCGGGTCGACGTCGCCGATCGCGTCGAGCTGCGACAGCGAGTAGCTCATCGACGACGGCGCGCCCGAGGGCGTGGCCTCGCGCGTGTCCACACGCTGGCCGCCGCTGCCGCCGAAGAACGAATCGGGCTGCAGCCGGCTTTCGAGGAACGAGGTCTCGCCCCCGCCCTGCTGGCCGGCCTGGCGACGACGCCAGATCAGCAGCCCCGCCAGCATCGCCGCGAGCAGGCCGGCGGCCGGCAGCAGCATCGGGTTCTCGAGCAGCGAATCGAGGAAGCTCTGTTCCTCCTGCACCGGCATCGGCGGCGGCGGCGCCTTGCGCGGCTTCTTGGCCGGCGCCGACGCAGCAGAGGCCGCCGCGGCGGCCGACGCCGCCTCGGGCGCCGAGGCGACGGGCGGCGTTGCGGCCACGGTCACCGCAGGCGTCGAGGCCGGCTCCGGCCTGGCTGCCACCGCCGGTGCGGGTGCCGGCTGCGCCGGCGCGGAGGCCGCGCCCTGCAGCTTCTTCAGTTCATCGACGTTGCGGGCCAGTTCGGCCAGACGCAGGTCGGCGGCACGGCGCTCGGCCTCCTTGGACAGCTTGGCCTCGGGAGCGGCGGCCTTCACCGCGCCCTGCGACAGCTTGAGCTTGTCCGGCGTCGGCGCCGCCGCCTGGCGGCGGTCCTCGACGCTGGCCTGGACCTTGCCCTTGGCCTGGCGGGCCGGCTCGTCGGCCGCGGCGGTGGTGCCGGCGGCCAGGCGCTGGCGGTAGGCGGCGAAATCGGCCGCCTGGGCCACGATCAGCCCCCGCGCCTCGGCGGGCTCGACCTTGGCCGCGGCGTCGGCCGAGGGCACGGTCAGCACCGCCCCCGACTTCAGCCGGTTCATGTTCTCGCCGACGAAGGCCTCCGGGTTGCCCCGGAACAGCGCGACCAGCATCTGATCGAGCGAAACGCCCGCCGCCTGCGTGCGCGAGGCGATGCCGAACAGCGTGTCGCCACGGCGAACGCGGATCTGGTCGCCGGCCTCGGCGGCACGCGGGGCGCGTGGCGGCTCGGCAGCTTTGGCAGCCGCCGGCGCGGGCCGCGGCGCCGGCTTCAGCGCCGGTGCCGGAGGCTGCGCCGCGACGGCAGGCGCAGGAGGCGGCACGACGGCCGGCGCCGGCACCGGCGTGGCGACGGCCGGTGCACGTGCAGGCGCCGGAGCCGGCGAGATCGACGGTGCCGCGGTCGGGGCCGGCGGCGTCTGCGCCGAACGTGTCGCCGGCGGGTCGAACAGCATCGTGTACTCACGCACCAGGCGGCCGGTGGCCCAGTTCGCTTCGAGGATGATGTCGACGAAGGGCTCGACGATGCTGCGCTCGCTGCTCAGGCTGAGCACCTGGCGGCCGTCGGGACGGCGCTGCAGCGAAACCTGGGCGCCGCCCAGCACGGCGTTGTACTCGACCCCGGCGGCACGGAAGGCGTCGGGTGGCGCGATGCGCAGCTTCAGCGTGCCGGCTTCCTCGGGCGTGAGACTGGTGACGTCGATCTCGGCACGCAGAGGCTCGCCCAGTGCCGACTGCACGTTGAGCCGGCCCAGACCGAGCGCCCAGGCGGGCGTGCCCCAGAGGCAGGCGGCGGCCAGCGCCACGCCGGTCAGCGCGAAACGCGCTGCGTTCGTCGAACGGTGATTCAAGGCGTCTCCCACAACACGTCCCGGAAGGCGCACCCGAGCGGGCCGCCTCGATTTCTGTCGCCGGCAAAACGCGGATTATGGCGGGGCCTTGCGACGGAAATCACAACGACGTCAAGCATATAGGCAGACAAGCTCACCCAAAGCCTGACATTCGGGAGCGAAGTGCGCCCAATTCCGCGGCTCGCACGCCTTGTTGCCGGCCGGCAACGCGCCGGCCGGCGCCTCGCATCACTGCTCGAGCAGGATGCGCAGCATGCGGCGCAGCGGTTCGGCCGCGCCCCAGAGCAGCTGGTCGCCGATCGTGAAGGCGCCGATGTACTCCGGGCCCATCGCCAGGGTGCGAATGCGGCCGACCGGGATCGTCATCGTGCCGGTGACGGCCACCGGCGTCAGGTCGCGCAGCGTCGCTTCACGCGTGTTGGGCACGAGCTTCACCCACTCGTTGTCGGCGGCGATCATCGCCTCGATGTCGGCGACCGGCACTTCGCGCTTCAGCTTGAAGGTCAGTGCCTGCGAGTGGCAGCGCATCGCGCCGACGCGCACGCAGAAGCCGTCGACGGGCACCGCCGGCGAACCGAAGCCATCGCCCTGGCCGAGGATCTTGTTCGTCTCGGCCATGCCCTTCCACTCTTCCTTGGACTGGCCGTTGCCGAGATCCTTGTCGATCCACGGGATCAGCGAGCCGCCCAGCGGCACGCCGAAGTTGGCCGTCTCCTCGGGCGTCAGCGCGCGCTGCTTGGCGATGACCTTGCGGTCGATCTCCAGGATCGCGCTCTTCGGGTCGTCGAGCAGGCTGCGGACCTCGGCGTTGAGCGTGCCGTACTGCGTCAGCAGCTCGCGCATGTGCTGCGCGCCGCCGCCCGAGGCCGCCTGGTAGGTCTGGGTGCTCATCCACTCGACGAGCCCGGCCTTGTACAGCGCGCCGACGCCCATCAGCATGCAGCTGACGGTGCAGTTGCCGCCGATCCAGTTGCGCCCGCCGTTGGCGAGCGCGTTCTGGATCACCGGCAGGTTGACCGGGTCGAGCACGATGACCGCGTCGGCGTTCATGCGCAGCGTCGACGCCGCATCGATCCAGTGACCGTTCCAGCCCGCGGCACGCAGCTTGGGGAAGACCTCGGTCGTGTAATCGCCGCCCTGGCAGGTCAGCACGATGTCGCAGCGCTTGAGCGCGTCGATGTCGTACGCGTCCTGCAGCCGCGTCTCGTTCTTCGCCAGCTCGGCCGGGGCGCTGCCGCCGGCGTTGCTGGTGCTGAAGAAGAGCGGTTCGATGAGCGCGAAGTCGTTCTCGGCGCGCATGCGATCCATCAGCACGGAACCGACCATCCCGCGCCAGCCGACCAATCCTACGAGTGCCATGTGTCCACCTTTTCGACGTGTCCCGGACCCCTGCTGCCCTGCCCCGGCTCGCTTCGCCGGGGTCCTGGGGTGGGGGCGAGACGATCCGAGAGCTTCAGCTCTTGGTAATCGTTTTGCCGGTGATCGCCGCGACGACGGCGTCGCCCATCCGGGCGGTGCCGACGCGCTGCGTGCCTTCGGACCAGATGTCGGCCGTGCGCAGACCTGCGGCCAGCACGGCGCGCACGGCCGACTCGATGCGGTCGGCGGCTTCGGGCTGTGCGAGGGTGTAGCGAAGCATCATGGCGGCCGACAGGATTGTAGCCAGCGGGTTGGCGATGCCCTGCCCCGCGATGTCCGGCGCGCTGCCGTGGCTGGGCTCGTACAGGCCCTTGTTGTTCTGGTCCAGCGAGGCGCTGGGCAGCATGCCGATCGAGCCGGTGAGCATCGCCGCCTCGTCGGACAGGATGTCGCCGAACATGTTGCCGGTGACGACGACGTCGAACTTCTTCGGCGCCTTGACGAGCTGCATCGCGGCGTTGTCGACGTACATGTGGTCGAGCTCGACGTCCGGGTACTGGGCGTGCACCTCGGTGACGACGTCCTTCCAGAACTGGAAGGTCTCGAGCACGTTGGCCTTGTCGACGCTGGTCACCTTGCCGCGGCGCTTGCGCGCCGCCTGGAACGCCAGGTGGGCGATGCGCTCGATCTCCGGGCGGCTGTAGCGCATCGTGTCGAAGGCTTCTTCCGCACCGGGGAAGTGGCCGTCGACGGCGATGCGCCGGCCACGCGGCTGGCCGAAGTAGATGTCGCCGGTCAGCTCGCGGATGATGAGGATGTCCAGGCCCGCCACCAGCTCGGGCTTCAGGCTCGAGGCATGCGTCAGCTGCTCGTAGCACAGCGCCGGGCGCAGGTTGGCGAACAGGCCCAGGTGCTTGCGCAGGCCGAGGATCGCCTGCTCGGGGCGCAGCGAGCGCTCCAGCGTGTCGTACTTCCAGTCGCCGACGGCGCCGAACAGCACCGCATCGGCGGCCTTGGCCAGCGCCAGCGTGGAATCCGGCAGCGGATGGCCGTGCGCGGCGTAGGCGGCGCCGCCGACGAGCGCGGTCTCGGTCTCGAACGGCAGGTCCAGCACGTTCAGCACCTTGACGGCTTCGGCGACGATCTCGGTGCCGATGCCGTCACCCGGGAGGATGGCGATCTTCATGGTCTTCCTTGGCGATTGACGGGGCTCAGCCGACGAGGCGCTGGTCGAGCCAGGGCATCCTGGCCAGGCGCTCGGCTTCGAAGGCGCGGATCTTGTCGGCGTGGCGCAGCGTCAGGCCGATGTCGTCGAAACCGTTGACGAGGCAGTACTTGCGAAAGGGCTGCACGTCGAAGGGCAGTTCGCTGCCGTCGGGCTTGACGATGACCTGACGCGGCAGGTCCACCGTCAGCGCATAGCCCGGGAAGGCCGCGACTTCGTCGAACAGGCGCGCGACCTGCGACTCGGGCAGCTGAATCGGCAGCACGCCGTTCTTGAAGCAGTTGTTGAAGAAGATGTCGGCGAAGCTCGGCGCGAGGATCGCGCGAAAGCCGTACTGCTGCAGCGCCCAGGGCGCGTGCTCGCGGCTGGAGCCGCAGCCGAAGTTCTCGCGCGCCAGCAGCACCGAGGCGCCGGCGTAGCGCGGCTGGTTGAGCACGAAGTCCGGGTTCGGCTTGCGCGCGGCCGGGTCCTGGCCGGGCTCGCCGCGGTCCAGGTAGCGCCACTCGTCGAACAGGTTGGGGCCGAAGCCGGTGCGCGCGATCGACTTCAGGAACTGCTTGGGGATGATCGCGTCGGTGTCGACGTTGGCGCGGTCCATCGGGGCCACGAGCCCCTGGTGCACGGTGAAGGCTTGCATGGCGGTCACTTCTTGGCTGCGCCTTCGATGGCCTGGCCGGCTTTTTGAATGTCCTGGCCGACGCCCTTGACGGTGTTGCAGCCGGCCAGCGCGACGACGGCGAGGCAGGCCAGCAGTGCGGCGAACGAACGCTTCATGACGTTTCTCCTCGGGAGATCAGGCGACGCGGCGCACGTCGACGAAATGGCCCGCCAGCGCGGCCGCGGCGGCCATCGCCGGGCTCACGAGGTGGGTGCGGCCGCCGGCGCCCTGGCGGCCTTCGAAGTTGCGGTTGCTGGTCGAGGCGCAGCGCTCGCCCGGCTCGATGCGGTCGGCGTTCATCGCCAGGCACATGCTGCAGCCCGGCTCGCGCCACTCGAAACCGGCACCGCGGAAGACCTCGTGCAGGCCTTCGGCCTCGGCCTGGGCCTTGACGCGGCCCGATCCCGGCACGACCAGCGCCTGCTTGACGTTGGCCGCGACCCGCCCACCGGCGCGCCGCACGACCTCGGCGGCCGCACGCAGGTCCTCGATGCGGCTGTTGGTGCAGGAGCCGATGAACACGCGGTCGACCGCGATGTCGGTCAGCGCCTTGTTCGGCTCCAGGCCCATGTAGACCAGCGCACGCTCGATCGCGGCGCGCTTGCCGGCGTCCTTCTCCTTGTCCGGGTCGGGCACGCGGCCGTCCACGGGCAGCACCATCTCCGGGCTCGTGCCCCAGGTGACCTGCGGCAGGATCTGCGCCGCGTCGAGCTCGACGACGGCGTCGAAGTGCGCGCCCGGGTCGCTGTGCAGCGTGCGCCAGTGGGCGACGGCGTGGTCCCAGGCGACACCGCTCGGCGCGAACGGCCTGCCTTTGACGTATTCGATCGTCGTGTCGTCGACGGCCACCAGCCCGGCGCGCGCGCCGGCCTCGATCGCCATGTTGCAGACCGTCATCCGGCCTTCCATGCTCAGCGAGCGGATCGCCGAGCCGCCGAACTCGATCGTGTAGCCGGTGCCGCCGGCGGTGCCGATGCGGCCGATGATCGCCAGCACCACGTCCTTGGCGGTGACACCGCGGCCCAGGCGGCCCTCGACCTTCACCAGCAGGTTCTTCGCCTTCTTGGCCAGCAGCGTCTGCGTCGCCAGCACGTGCTCGACCTCGCTGGTGCCGATGCCGTGCGCCAGCGCGCCGAAGGCGCCGTGGGTGCTGGTGTGGCTGTCGCCGCAGACCACCGTCATGCCCGGCAGCGTGGCGCCGTTCTCCGGGCCGATGACGTGCACGATGCCCTGGCGCTGGTCCAGGAACGGGAAGTAGGCAGCGGCGCCGAAGGCGCGGATGTTCGCATCCAGCGTCGTGATCTGCTGCTTGGAGATCGGGTCGCGGATGCCGTCGTAGCCCTCGGCCCAGCCGGTGGTCGGCGTGTTGTGGTCGGCGGTGGCGACGATGGAGCTGACGCGCCAGACCTTGCGCCCGGCCAGGCGCAGGCCTTCGAAAGCCTGCGGGCTGGTCACCTCGTGCACGAGGTGGCGGTCGATGTAGAGCACGGCAGTGCCGTCTTCCTCGGTGTGCACGACGTGCTCGTCCCAGAGCTTGTCGTAGAGCGTGCGGGCGGTCATCGGGTCTCCTCGGTCAGGATTCGGAGGTTCGCAGCGCCTGGACGAAACGCTGCACGACGGTGGGCAGGACCTCCTGCGTGCGCACCGCCAGACGGTATTCACGCGCCGCCCAGGGTTCGTCGAGCGCGAGCACGCGCACCGCGAACACCTGCGCCAGGCGCTCGGCCACGGCCGCCGGCAGCACGGCGACGCCGAGCCCGGCTTCGACGAGCTGGGCGATGGCGTCGAAGCCGCGCACCTGCAGCCGCGCCTTCAGCGTGCGCCCGCGCGCCTCGGCCTCGGCGCGCATCGTCTCCTGCGCCGCGGCGCCGGCGTGCAGGCCGACGATGTCGTGGTCCAGCAAGGCCTCGAAACGCACGCGCGTCTCGGTGGCCAGCACGTGGTCCTGCGGCACCATCGCGGCCAGCGAGCCGCTGCGGTAGCGCCAGGTGGTCAGGCGGTTGTCCAGTTGCGGCGGCACGAAGATGCCGACGTCGGCACGGCCTTCGGCGACCGCGGCCTGGACTTCGGAGCTGGTCTGGTCTTCCAGGCTGATGCGGATCTGCGGATGGGCCTGCGAGAAGCCGGCCAGATCCGGCGGCAGGCATTCGGCGATCGCGCCGGCGTTGGCGACGACACGCAGATGGCCCTTGATGCCGCGCGCGAACTCGGCGACCTCGCTCTCCAGCGCGTGCAGCGAGGCGTGCAGGCCGCGGATGTGGCGCACCAGCGCGCGGCCGGCCTCGGTGGGCTCGACCCCGCGCGCGCGGCGTTCGAACAGCGGCACGCCGAAACGCGCCTCCAGGTCCGACAGCCGGCGGCTGGCCGCGGCCAGCGCGAGATGCTCGCGCCGGGCGCCGGCGGTGATGCTGCGGGTGTCGGCGATCGCCAGCACGAGATTGAGGGTGACGAGGTCGAATCGCATGAGGTGGCGCGCAGTCTAATCCTTCGCCAAAGACAGAACCATGCCTATCGAGCGAATGAAGACTTCGCGCCAAGCGAAGCCAAAGGCATCAACAAAGCGCCTTCAGCGCGACGGAACCGACGCCGCCGCGGGCTCTGGCGGCTGTGGCCCGAACTTCAGGTTCAGGCCGGTGAACAGCGTCAGGTCGTTGCGCCGCACGCCGTCGGGCGGGCGGCTGTTGAACTGGTCCGACAGCGTCACCGTCAGCCCCAGCGTCGTGTTCAGCGCCACCGCCAGCGTGGAGCTGAAACGCACGAGCGTCGTGCGGTCGCCCGAGATCGTCGGCGCGACGTCCAGTCGCTGGCGCAGCTCGACGGCCGGCGTCAGCCGGTGCACCGACTCCTCGCCCAAGGTCAGCGTCGTGCGCGCGAAGCGGCTGGCGCTGCGGTCGGCGATCGTCTGGGGGCGCGAATAGCGGTCGACCGAACGCCCGAGGCCGGCGAAGACGCTGACGTTGGCGTCGGCCCGGTCGACGAGTTTCCAGCCCAGGCCGGCGTCGACGGTGTCGCGGCGGTCGAGCTCGATGACGCGGTCGCGCTCGACCGCGCCACGGCCGTAGACGAAGCTGCGCGGCGTCAGGTTCAGGTCGTAGCGGCCGCTGGCGTTCCAGCGGTCGGCGGTGGTCTGGACCTCGCCGTCGAGTTCGCTGCGGCCGTAGTTCAGCGAACCGCCGAGCGTGATGCGGTGTTCCGGCGTGGCCTGCACCGCGTCCAGGCTCAGCGACACCGCCGCGCCGTCGGTGTTGCCCGAACTGACGGTGGCCGCGGCTCCCCCGGAACCGCGCCAGAGGCCGTCGCTGACGGGCAGCTGCGGCGGCGGCACCAGCCACTGGGCCTGGGCGCCCGCGGCGGCGAGCAGACACGGGAGGAACACCACACGCAGCGCGCGGCGGCCCGGACGGAAGAAGCGGCACGAACACGTCACGCCGCCGATGCTCGCGGCCCGGGGCCGCGAGGGAATTAAGCACTTGTGACCGGCAGCCGCCGGCCAGCGGGGCTCAGGACAGCGCGGCGACGACCTCGGGCGGCGCCTGGACGAGCTCGATCAGCACGCCCTCGCCCGAGAACGGGAACTCGTCGTTGGACTTCGGGTGCACGAAGCAGATGTCGTGACCGGCCGCGCCCTTGCGGATGCCGCCGGGCGCGAAGCGAACGCCCTGGGCCGTCAGCCACTGCACGGCCGTCGGCAGGTCGTCGATCCACAGGCCCACGTGGTTCAGCGGCGTGGCGTGCACGGCCGGCTTCTTCTCCGGGTCCACCGGCTGCATCAGGTCGACTTCGACGGCATGCGGGCCGCTGCCCAGCGCGCAGATGTCCTCGTCGACGTTCTCGCGTTCGCTGACGAACGTGCTCTTCACGGTCAGGCCGAACATGTCGACCCACAGCGACTTCAGCCGCTGCTTGTCGGGGCCGCCGATGGCGATCTGCTGGATGCCCAGCACACGGAACGGACGGGTCATGCGGACACCTCCTTCTTCGTCGGGGACAGGTTCAGGCGCGCGAGCAGCTTGCGGTCGTCCCCGGCGTCGGCATTGCCGGTGACGAGCAGCTGGTCGCAATAGAAGATCGAGTTGGCGCCGGCCAGGAAACACAGCGCCTGGATGCCGTCGCCGAGTTCGCGCCGCCCGGCCGACAGCCGCACGCGCGAACGCGGCATCACGATACGCGCCGCGGCGACGACGCGCACGAGTTCGAACGCATCGACCGGCGGCGCGTCGGCCAGCGGCGTGCCGGGCACGCGCACCAGGCTGTTGATCGGCACCGAGTCGGGCGCCGGGTCCAGCGCGGCGAGTTCGGCGATCAGCCCGGCGCGGTGGGCGCGCGTCTCGCCCATGCCGACGATGCCGCCGCAGCAGACCTTGAGCCCGGCGTCGCGCACGTGGCGCAGCGTCTGCAGCCGGTCTTCGTAGACGCGGGTGCCGATGACCTCGCCGTAGAACTCGGGCGCGGTGTCGAGGTTGTGGTTGTAGTAGTCCAGCCCGGCCTCGCGCAGCGTGCGCGCCTGCTGCGGCTCGAGCATGCCCAGCGTCGCGCAGGTCTCCAGCCCCAGCGCATGCACCTCGCGCACCAGCGCCGCGACCTTCTCGACGTCGCGGTCCTTCGGCGAGCGCCAGGCCGCGCCCATGCAGAAGCGGGTCGCGCCGGCGGCCTTGGCGGCACGCGCCTTGGCCAGCACCTCGTCGACGTCGAGCATCCTGGCCGCCGCGACGCCGGTGTCGTGGCGCGAGGACTGCGGGCAGTAGCCGCAGTCCTCGGGGCAGCCGCCGGTCTTGATCGACAGCAGCGAGGCCAGCTCGATGTCGCCCTGCGGCCAGTGCCGTGCGTGGACCTCGGCGGCGCGGCGCACGAGGTCCATGAACGGCAGTTCCAGCAGCGCGAGCACACGCTCGCGCGTCCAGTCGGCGGAAGTCTTCGGGGTGGTCTCGTCGGTCAGGGTCATGGAGTCAGGCGAAGCGGATGATCGGCTGGTCGACCGCCAGGCTCTCGCCCTGATCGGCCAGCACCTCGGCGACGGTGCCGTCCTGCGCCGCCGTGAGGATGTTCTCCATTTTCATCGCTTCGATGACCGCCAGGCGTTCGCCGGCCACGACGGCCTGCCCGGGCTTCACCGCGACCTGCACCAGCAGGCCCGGCATCGGCGAGAGCAGGAACTTGCTCATGTCCGCGGGCGGCTTGAACGGCATCACGCGCAGCAGTTCGGACGCGCGGGCGCGCATCACCATCGCGTCGATGCGGCGGCCGTTGTGCGCCACGCTGTACCAGACGCCGTTGCGCTCGGCCTGCGCCGTGAACGGGCGGCCGTTGCAGGTGCCGGTGGCGCGGATCGAGCCGAAGCGCCATTCCTTGACGATGCCGTAGCTGCGGCCGTTGACGCTGACCGTCGTCGTGTTGCCCGCGACCTCGATCTTCACCGGCACGTGGGTGTGCTCGCCGGCCTCGCCGCGCACGACGACGACGAAGTCGGTGCCGATGCGCAGGTTGTGGCCCGCGAGCTGGCCGCTGATGCTGGCGGCGCGGCCGAGGTAGCGGCGGTAGACGGTGGCCACCAGCGCGACGAGGAAGTCGGGGTCGTCGTGCGGCACGTCCTCGGCGCGGAAGCCCTTGCCGTAGTGCTCGGCGATGAAGCCGGTGTTGAACTGGCCGGCGACGAACTTCGGGTGCGCCAGCAGCGCCGACTGGAACGGGATGTTGCTCGACACGCCGCGGATGACGAAGCCGTTGAGCGCTTCGCGCATGCGGGCGATGGCGTCGTCGCGGTCCAGCCCGTGCACGATGAGCTTGGCGATCATCGAGTCGTACTGCATCGGGATCTCGCCGCCTTCGTAGACGCCGGTGTCCACGCGCACGCCGCCGCCGGCAGGCACCGGCAGCGCTGCTTCCATCGTCTGCGCCGGCGGCATGTAGCGCACCAGGCGGCCGGTGGACGGCAGGAAGTTGCGGAACGGGTCCTCGGCGTTGATGCGGCACTCCATCGCCCAGCCGCGGCGCGGGATGTCGGCCTGCTTGAACGGCAGCGGCTCGCCCGAGGCCACGCGCAGCATCTGCTCGACGAGGTCGATGCCGGTGATGCACTCGGTGACCGGGTGCTCCACCTGCAGCCGCGTGTTCATCTCCAGGAAATAGAAGCTCTGGTCCTTGCCGACGACGAACTCGACGGTGCCGGCCGACTGGTACTTCACCGCCTTGGCCAGCGCGACGGCCTGCTCGCCCATCGCACGGCGCGTGGCGTCGCTGATGAACGGCGACGGCGCTTCCTCGATGACCTTCTGGTGGCGGCGCTGGATCGAGCACTCGCGCTCGTGCAGGTAGACGACGTTGCCGTGGGCGTCGCCGAGCACCTGGATCTCGATGTGGCGCGGCTCCTCGACGAACTTCTCGATGAAGACGCGGTCGTCGCCGAAGCTGTTCTTGGCCTCGTTGCGACAGGAGGCGAAGCCCTCGTGCGCTTCCTTGTCGTTGAAGGCCACGCGCAGGCCCTTGCCGCCGCCGCCGGCGCTGGCCTTGATCATCACCGGATAGCCGATGTCGCGTGCGATCTGCACGGCCTGCTCGGGCGACTCGATGGCCTCGTTCCAGCCCGGGATGGTGCTGACGCCGGCCTCGTTGGCCAGCTTCTTGGAGGCGATCTTGTCGCCCATCGCCGCGATGCTGTAGTGCTTCGGGCCGATGAAGACGATGCCTTCCTCCTCGACACGGCGGGCGAAGTCCTCGTTCTCGGACAGGAAGCCGTAGCCGGGGTGGATGCCCTCGGCGCCGGTCTGCTTGGCCGCGGCGATGATCTTGTCGGCGACCAGGTAGCTCTCGCGGCTGGGCGCCGGGCCGATGTGCACGGCCTCGTCGGCCAGCTCGACGTGACGCGCGTCGCGGTCGGCGTCGGAATAGACGGCCACCGTCGCGATGCCCAGCTTCTTCGCCGTCTTGATGACGCGGCAGGCGATTTCGCCCCGATTGGCGATCAGGATCTTCTTGAACATGGAGTTCTCTCCGGAATTCGGTTCGGCGCCCTCTCCCGCTCGCGGGAGAGGGTTGGGGTGAGGGTCGCGGTACGCAGGCACCCTCACCCCTGCCCTCTCCCGCGCGCGGGAGAGGGAGAAGGCGATCAGAGGGGAATGTTCCCGTGCTTGCGCCACGGGTTTTCCAGCTTCTTGTCCTTGAGCATCGCCAGCGAGCGGCAGATGCGCTTGCGCGTCTCGTGCGGCTGGATGACGTCGTCGATGTAGCCGCGTGCGCCGGCCACGAAGGGGTTGGCGAAGCGCTGCTTGTATTCGGCTTCGCGCGCGGCGAGCTTGGCCGGGTCGGCCTTGTCTTCGCGGAAGATGATCTCGACCGCGCCCTTGGCGCCCATCACCGCGATCTCGGCGTTGGGCCAGGCGAAGTTGACGTCGCCGCGCAGGTGCTTGGAGCTCATCACGTCGTAGGCGCCGCCGTAGGCCTTGCGCGTGATGACGGTGATCTTGGGCACCGTGCACTCGGCGTAGGCGTAGAGCAGCTTGGCGCCGTGTTTGATGATGCCGCCGTACTCCTGCGAGGTGCCGGGCATGAAGCCGGGCACGTCGACGAAGGTCACGACCGGGATGTTGAAGGCGTCGCAGAAGCGCACGAAGCGCGCCGCCTTGATGCTGCTCTTGATGTCCAGGCAGCCGGCGAGCACCAGCGGGTTGTTGGCGACGATGCCGACGGCCTCGCCGTTCATGCGGCCGAAGCCGACGACGATGTTCTTGGCGTTGTCGGGCTGGATCTCGAAGAACTCGCGGTCGTCGACCACCTTCGTGATCAGCTCCTTCATGTCGTAGGGCTTGTTCGGGTTGTCCGGAACCAGCGTGTCCAGCGACTCGTCGATGCGCTCCGCGGGGTCGCCGCTGGGGCGCACCGGGGCGCGCTCGCGGTTGTTCAGCGGGATGTAGTTGAAGAAGCGGCGCAGCATCAGGATCGCCTCGACGTCGTTGTCGAAGGCGAGGTCGGCGACGCCGCTCTTGGTCGTGTGGGTGATCGCGCCGCCCAGCTCCTCGGCGGTGACTTCCTCGTGCGTCACGGTCTTCACGACCTCGGGGCCGGTGACGAACATGTACGAGCTGTCCTTCACCATGAAGATGAAGTCGGTCATCGCCGGCGAGTAGACCGCGCCGCCGGCGCAGGGGCCCATGATCAAGCTGATCTGCGGCACGACGCCGGAGGCCATCACGTTGCGCTGGAAGACCTCGGCATAACCGCCCAGCGAGGCCACGCCTTCCTGGATGCGCGCGCCGCCCGAGTCGTTCAGGCCGATGACCGGGGCGCCGACCTTCATCGCCTGGTCCATGATCTTGCAGATCTTCTCGGCGTGCGCTTCCGACAGCGCACCGCCGAAGACGGTGAAGTCCTGGCTGAAGACGAAGACGAGGCGGCCGTTGATCATGCCGTAGCCGGTGACGACGCCGTCGCCGGGGATGGTCTTGCCGGCCATGCCGAACTCGCTGCAGCGGTGTTCGACGAACATGTCCCATTCCTCGAACGTGCCGTCGTCGAGCAGCAGCTCGAGGCGCTCGCGCGCCGTCAGCTTGCCCTTGGCGTGCTGCGAATCGATGCGCTTCTGGCCCCCGCCCAGGCGGGCGGCGGCGCGCTTCATCTCGAGCTGTTCGATGATGTCGTGCATGAAGTCTGTCTCCTCGTTCAGTCCATCAGGTCGAGCAGACGGCGCGCCGCCACCGAGGCGGCCAGCCGCCCGGAGAGCACGTCGTCGGTGATCGTCGGCAGGGCCTCGCGCACCGCCAGGTGTTGCTTGAAGCGCTGGCGCAGGCCGGCTTCGATGCGGTCCCACATCCAGGCCTCGTCCTGGGCGCGGCGCCGTGCGGCCAGCCGGCCGCTGTCGCGCTGGCGCTCGTTGAAGCCCGAGACCGCGGCCCAGAACTCGTCCAGCCCGCTGCCCTTCAGCGCGCTCAGCTGCAGCACCTGCGCCGGCACCGCCGTGTGCGGCCCCAGGAAACGCAGCGCGCTGGTGATCTGGGCGCGCGCGCGCGTCGCGGCGTGCGGGTCGAGGTCGGCCTTGTTGATGACCACCAGGTCGGCCAGCTCCATCACACCCTTCTTGATCGCCTGCAGGTCGTCGCCGGCGTTGGGCAGCTGCAGCAGCACGAACATGTCGGTCATGTTGGCCACCGCGGTCTCGCTCTGGCCGACGCCGACGGTCTCGACGATGACGACGTCGTGGCCCGCGGCTTCGCAGACCAGCATCGACTCACGCGTCTTCTCGGCCACGCCGCCCAGCGTGCCGCCGGCCGGGCTGGGACGGATGAAGGCACGCTCCTGGGTCGACAGCCGCTCCATGCGCGTCTTGTCGCCGAGGATGGAGCCGCCGGAGACGCTGGACGAGGGGTCGACGGCCAGCACCGCGACGCGGTGGCCGCGGCTGATCAGGTGCAGGCCCAGCGCCTCGATGAAGGTGCTCTTGCCCACGCCCGGCACGCCGCTGATGCCCAGGCGCAAGGCGCGCCCGGTGTGCGGCAGCAAGGTGTTGAGCAGTTCGTCGGCACGCAGGCGGTGGTCGGCGCGCGTGGACTCCAGCAGCGTGATGGTCTTGGCGAGCGCACGCCGCTGCAACGGCCCCGCGGGGCCGAGCAAGGACGCGAGCAGCGCCTGGTCGGGGTCAGGCATGGACGTCTCGAGACGGCGACGAAAGGCTCAGGCGAGCGCCTTCTTGATCTGCTCGAGCACGTCCTTGGCGCTGGCGGGGACGGGCGTGCCGGGGCCGTAGATGCCCTTGACGCCGGCCTCGAAGAGGAAGTCGTAGTCCTGCTGCGGGATCACGCCGCCGGCGAAGACGACGATGTCGTCGCCGCCCTGGGCCTTCAGCGCGTTGATGATCGCCGGCACCAGCGTCTTGTGGCCGGCGGCCAGCGTGCTGACGCCGACCGCGTGCACGTCGTTCTCGATCGCCTGGCGGGCGCACTCCTCGGGGGTCTGGAACAGCGCGCCGATGTCGACGTCGAAACCCAGGTCGGCGAAGGCCGTGGCCACCACCTTGGCGCCGCGATCGTGGCCGTCCTGGCCGAGCTTGGCGATCATCACGCGCGGGCGACGGCCCTGCTGTTCGGCGAACTCGTCGATCTCGGCCTTGAGCTTGTCCCAGCCCTCGGCGCTGTCGTAGGCGGCTGCGTACACCCCGGTCACCTTCTGGATGTCGGCGCGGTGGCGCCCGTAGATCTTCTCCAGCGCGTCGGACACCTCGCCGACGGTGGCGCGCACGCGCATCGCGTCGATGGCCAGGCCGAGCAGGTTGCCCTCGCCGCTGTGCGCGGCGGCGGTCAGCGCGTCCAGCGCGGCCTGCACCTTGGCGCCGTCGCGCGCGGCACGCACCTGCGCCAGGCGGGCGATCTGCGCGTCGCGCACCTTGACGTTGTCGACCTCGAGGATCTCGACCTTGTCCTGCTTGGTGCTGCGGTACTTGTTGACGCCGACGATGACGTCGTGGCCGGAGTCGATGCGCGCCTGCTTCTCGGCGGCGCTGGCCTCGATCTTCAGCTTGGCCCAGCCCGAGTCGACGGCGCGGGTCATGCCGCCCATGGCCTCGACTTCCTCGATGATCGCCCAGGCCTTGTCGGCCATGTCCTGGGTCAGCTTCTCCATCAGGTAGCTGCCGGCCCAGGGGTCGACGACCTTCGTGATGTGGGTCTCTTCCTGGATGATCAGCTGGGTGTTGCGGGCGATGCGCGAGCTGAACTCGGTGGGCAGCGCGATCGCCTCGTCGAAGCTGTTGGTGTGCAGGCTCTGCGTGCCGCCGAAGACCGCGGCCATCGCCTCGACCGTCGTGCGCACGATGTTGTTGTACGGGTCCTGCTCGGTGAGGCTCCAGCCCGAGGTCTGGCAGTGCGTGCGCAGCATCAGGCTCTTGGGCTTCTTGGCGTTGAAGCCCTTCATGATCCGGCACCACAGCAGACGCGCGGCGCGCATCTTGGCGATCTCGAGATAGAAGTTCATCCCGATCGCCCAGAAGAAGCTCAGGCGGCCGGCGAACTCATCGACGTCCAGGCCGCGTGCGGTCGCGGTCTTCACGTACTCCTTGCCGTCGGCGAGCGTGAACGCGAGCTCCAGCGCCTGGTTCGCGCCGGCTTCCTGCATGTGGTAGCCGGAGATCGAGATCGAGTTGAACTTCGGCATGTGGTGCGCCGTGTACTCGATGATGTCCGCGACGATCCGCATCGAAGGCTCGGGCGGATAGATGTAGGTGTTGCGGACCATGAACTCCTTGAGGATGTCGTTCTGGATGGTCCCCGACAGCTGGTCCTGCGCGACGCCCTGCTCCTCGGCGGCGACGACGTAGCCGGCGAGCACCGGCAGCACCGCGCCGTTCATCGTCATCGAGACGCTGACCTTGTCCAGCGGGATCGAGTCGAAGAGGATCTTCATGTCCTCGACCGAGTCGATCGCCACGCCGGCCTTGCCGACGTCGCCGGTGACACGCGGGTGGTCGCTGTCGTAGCCGCGGTGCGTGGCCAGGTCGAAGGCCACCGACACACCCTGGCCGCCGGCGGCCAGCGCCTTGCGGTAGAAGGCGTTCGATTCCTCGGCGGTGGAGAAGCCGGCGTACTGGCGGATGGTCCACGGGCGCACCGCGTACATCGTCGCCTGCGGGCCGCGGATGAAGGGCTCGAAGCCCGGCAGCGTGTCGGCGTGCGGCAGCTCGGCGGTGTCGGCCGCGGTGTACAGCGGCTTGACGGTCAGGCCCTCGGGCGTCTGCCAATTCAGCGCCTCGACGTCGCCGCCCGGCGCCGACTTGGCGGCGGCCTTGTGCCATTGTTCGAGGGACGACGGGGCGAACTCACCGCTCTTGAGCGGATCGGGGCTGTTGCTCATCGAGAAGTCTCCTGCTGTGCAAGCCGCCGGGCCCGCTGTCATGAATAATTATAAATTCCCGCCCCCGACATCTTCCTGACACGGCGGTTAACGGTGCCGCCCGGGCTGGCGTGAACACCCGCCCGGGGGGTAGCGCTTCAGTGCTGGAAGGCGGGCCGTTCCGAGGCGAGCTCGGCAACCAGGCGATCAGCGCCGCCAGGCGGCGCCACCCCGGTGCCGGCCATCGAGGCCAGACGCGCGACGCTGTCCAGCCCCAGCAGCTGGGCCAGGATCTCGGCGCCGACCTCGCCTCCGGCCATCAGGCGCAGCAGCCCCGACAGCAGCGGCGAATGCGCGCGCAAGCCCTCCGGCACGGGCTGCAGGTGTTCGTGGCCCGCGTCGACGACGGCGAGCACCTCGTCGACCCACAGCGCCACCACCGGTTTTGCCGGCGCGGCCGGCACCGACAGCACCAGCAGCACGCCGTCGCTGGCACGTGCCGCGTAGTTGACGCCGAACAGCGAGCGGGCGCAGAGCACCGGCACGACGACGGCGCCGGCCCCCTGGGGCACCTCCAGCAGGCCCAGCGCATGGGGCACGCCAAGCCGCGCGCGTACCAGCCCGTCGCGCGGGCGCGCCTCGAGCACCACCGAGGTCGGCAGGCCGAACCGGCCGGCGCCGACGTGGAACAGCGCCCAGCCGGCGACGGCTTCGCGGCGCGCGGGCGGCAGCGCGTAGACGGGGGTGTCGTGCAGGTTGCGGCCGCGGCGCTCGCGCTCACCGAGTTTCACGGCAACGAGCGCCCGCACCCGGTTGTCGTAGCCGTCGGCGTGCTTGAACTCGCGATAGCCCTCGGCACGCACCGAGGCCACGGCCCAGGTCGAGTCGCGGTACTCGGCCAGCCCGGGCGCCAGGGCCTTGGGCAGCAGCGAACCCGGCGCGAACTCGGGATCGGTGCACGCGAGCACACGGCCGTCGGCGTCGACGAAGGCAGCCAGCCCGGCGCGTTCGCCGAGCACGTCGCCGAGCATGGTCCGAAGTTCGCCCGCGGCGTCGAAGACGGCCGCGATGCCGCCCACCGTCCTGCGCTGTGCGTCGCGCACGGCGGCGCAGAAGACGTAGGTCGGCGCGTCGCCGGACAGCGCCGAGGCGGCAAACGGCGACACGGCGTAGCGTTGCGAGTCCGTCAGCCCGCGCACCGCGTCGAGCAGCCAGGCATCGACCTCGCGGCCGACGAGCGTGGCGTCGTCGGCATCGCGCGAGACCGCACGGATGCGGCCGTCGGCACCGAACGCCACGAGCCGCGTGTAGACGGTGTAGAGGCTGTTGACGTGGCGCAGCACCGCGCCGAGCCCGGCCTCGGCGGCGGCGTCGGGCGGGCCGGCAAGCACACGTTCCACCACCGGCGACAGCGCCCACCAGCGGCAGTCGTTCGCACGTTCGTAGAGACTGCGGTCCATGATGTCGGCGGCCAGCCGCGCCAGATCGTGCGCGGCATTGCGCTGGCGTGCCAGGCCGCTGCGCTGCAGCGCGACGATGGCCTCGTCGACGCGGTCGCGCGTGCGCCGGCCGGCCTCCTGCACCTGCGCCAGCAGCGCCTTCAGGCGTGCACTGGCCTGCTGCTGCGCGCCGGCGAACAGGCGCCCGTTCCAGACCACACGGCGCAGGTCGCCGTTGATGGCGTCGAGCTCGCCGCGGATGCGCGCGAGTTCGGGCGTGTCGGGCGCCAGTGCGGCGTCGGCATTGCTGTCGTCGCGGCCACCGAAGGCGGTCAGCAGCGAAACCATCGCGTGGGCCCGCCAGCCCGGGCCGGGATAGCCCTGGAAGCCGGCACCGGCCCGCGTCACGGCCAGGTACTCGCGCCCGCCGAAGGCGACCAGGCCGACTTCGCCGCCGTGCGAAGCCTGCAGGCGGGCGCCGACCGGCACGTGCGACTCGTCGGCGCTGGCGATGACACGGTCCTCGGCATCCAGCAGCACCAGCGCCACGTGGCGCCCGGATTGCTCGACGCTGGCGAAGATGCGCTGCATCTCGTCAACCAGGCGAAAACGCAGCACCAGCACGCCGACGCAGCGCCCGCCGTCGGCGTCGATGCGATGCGCATACAGCAGCGCCGGCTGTGCGCCCCGGGCCAAGGGAGTGGGCCCGAAACGTTCGACGAAGCCGTGCCGCGAGATCGCCTCCTGCACCAGCGGGTCGCCGGCCAGCGAGACCGGGCCGCCCTCGTCCAGGCGCGCCAGCACGCGGGCGTCGGGCGCCAGCAGCACGATGTCGTCGTAGACGCTGTACTTCGCGCGGTACTCCGCGAGCCGGCGCTGCAGCGGCGCGACGTCGGCGGCGCCGCGCGCAGCCGATTCGCAGAAAGACCGAAGCACCGCGTCGGTGGCGAGGAAGCCGACGTCGGCAGTGCGCTCGAAGAGGTTGCGCACGAGGATGTCGATCGTGCACTGCGCCGCCGAAGCGAGTTCATCGCCCAGCTCGGCGAGGCTTTCGCTGCCGAGCTGGCGCACCAGCCGCGCCTGCAGCGCGATGAAGCGCTCGCGGGTGCGTGTGAGCATCGGCAGGATGTCCTCCGCTTCCTCCGGACACGCGATCGCGGAAGTGGCTTCGATCATCTGCCAGAGCAGCCCGAGGTCGCGGAGGTCGCGCTCTGCGCAGAGCACGTGCCGCATGTGGGGGACGAGGTCGTCGACGAGACTCATGGAGCGCGGCCTGCACCAGAACCTGTGAGTTAGGGGTGGAGCGCAGGCTATGGCGACTCGCCGGTCGCAATCAAGCGAAGAAAGCGGCCTATGTCCACCAGTTCCAACACGGCACCAGTGGGGCGCGCGGGGCACCAGAAGCGGTCAGCGATTTTGGGGTTTCCCCTGCAACATCGGGGGCTGGCACGAGGATCGCGTGATGCAAAATTATGAATTCAGATTCGCCCTCGGCCTCGCCGACCACCCTGCCCTGCTCGCCTGTGGCCGACGTTCCGCAACGCCCCGATGCCCGCCCGCTGTCACCCCGCGCCCTCTACGAGGAAGTCGCGGAACGGCTGCGACACCAGATTTTCGCCCGCCAGCTCGAACCGGGCAGCTGGATCGACGAACTGCGCCTGTGCGCCGAGTTCGGCATCAGCCGCACACCGCTGCGCGAGGCGCTGAAGGTCCTGGCCACCGAAGGCCTGGTGACGATGAAGGTGCGCCGCGGCGCCTACGTCACCGAGATGTCGACCGCCGACGTGGCCCAGGTCTACCACCTGCTGGCGCTGCTGGAAAGCGACGCCGCGGCCACCGTCGCCACCGGCGCCAACGACACCCATCGTGATCGCCTGCGCCGGCTGCACGCGCGCCTGGAAGCCGAGACCGGTGATCGCGACGTCTTTTTCGCGACCAACGAGGAGTTTCACATGGCGCTGCTCGACGCGGCCGGCAACCGCTGGGCGACGCAGGTGGTGACCGACCTGCGCAAGGTCATGAAGCTCAACCGCCACCATTCGCTGTTCAAGCAGGGGCGCATCGAGGAGTCGCTGGCCGAGCACCGCGCGCTCGTGGCCGCGATCCTCGCCCACGACGCCGAGGCGGCGCGGCGCTTGATGCGCGAGCACTTCGACAACGGGCTCGCAGCCGCGGCTTGACCGCCGTTAGGCTCGGGTCAGATGCGCGGCCCACACTCGCAAGACTTCACGACGAGGACCACCAGGCATGAAGATCCACGAATACCAGGCCAAGGAACTGCTGCGCGCGCACGGAGTGCCCGTGCCGCGGGGTTATGCGGCGTTCACGGTGCAGGAGGCGCTGGAGGCGGCGCAGAAGCTCGGCGGCTCGGTGTGGGTGGTCAAGGCCCAGATCCACGCCGGCGGCCGCGGCAAGGGCGGTGGCGTCAAGCTCGCGCGTTCGATCACCGAGGTCGAGACCCTGGCCTCGCAGATCCTGGGCATGCAGCTCGTCACCCACCAGACCGGCCCCGAAGGCCAGAAGGTGCGCCGGCTGCTGATCGAGGAAGGCGCCGACATCCGCAAGGAGTACTACGTCGCCGCGCTGACCGACCGCGCGACGCAGAAGGTGGCGCTGATGGCGTCCTCCGAAGGCGGCATGGACATCGAGGAAGTGGCGCACGCCACGCCGGAGAAGATCCT
>NZ_SLXD01000006.1 GCF_004340905.1 Rubrivivax gelatinosus | reverse complement strand
ATCGCCATCAGCGTCTCCTCGTGAGCGGTGCTGCCAGCGTAGAAGTTCACTGGCTCACTGCGTGAGACTGCTGAGGCACGTTGCTAATCAGGACGACGGTTGCGGCCGTCCCGCGCCGCGGGCGGCGACCGGGCCCCGCCGCTTTACAGCTTGTAGTTCACCGTCAGCGACACCTGCCGCGGCGCGCCGTAGATCGCGCCGTTGGACAGGCCGTTGATGTACTTCTTGTCGGTGACGTTGTCGACGTTCAGGCGCACCGTGGTGCGCTCGTTCCACTCGTAGGCGGCAAAGGCGTTGGCCAGCAGGTAGGCGCCCTGCTCCATGGTCTGGGCGGCGTTGCTGACGTCGGACTGCCAGCGCCCGCCCACGCCCAGGCGCAGCTGGGGCAGCTGCGCCACGCGCGTGTCGAAGCGGAAGTTCACCGTCGTGCGCGGCACCCACAGGCTGGTGTCCTTGCCGTCCGGGCCGGTGAGCTTCAGGCGCGTGAAGCCCAGCGTGATGCGCGAGTCGGCGCCCACGCGGCCGGTGGCCTCGGCCTCGAAGCCGCGCGACTTCACGTCCTTGGGCACGTACCAGTAGCTGCCGGTGTCGGGGTTGGTGCCGGCGTAGGTGGCCAGGCCCTTCTCTTCGGCGGTGAAGACGGCGAAGGTGGTCAGCAGCTTGCGGTCCAGCCACTCGGCCTTAGCGCCGGCCTCGGCGTTCACACCCTTCATCGGGTCCAGGTAGACGTTGTCGTAGTCGGTCTGGTCCTGGTTCAGGAAGATCGTCGAGTACGACACGTAGCCCAGCACCGCCGGCGTGATGTCGTAGGTCAGGCCGACGTAGGGGCTGGTCTCCTCGGTGTCGGGGTAGCTGACGCCGTTGGTGCCCGAGTTGCCGTAGCGGCTGGCGCCTTCGCGCTGCAGCCTGATCGCGTTGACGCCGACGATGGCCTTCAGCCGGTCGGTCAGCGCCAGGCGCGACGCGGCGTACAGGCGCGTCAGCGTCTGCTCGCCGCTGGTCGTCGACGCGACGCCGGTCCACTCGGGCTCGCCGTAGACGTCGCCGCCGTACGGGAAGGCCGGCAGCGGCGCGTTCAGATACGCGTCACCGAAGCCCTGGGCGTCGACGTCGCTCTTCTGGCGCGAGCGGCTGATGCCGGCGATCAGGCTGTGGCGGCGGCCGAAGGCGTCGAACTCGCCGCTGACGCTGGCGTCGAACAGGCTGTTGCTCGTCACGCCGTGGCTGGAATACGGCCAGGCGACGAGCCCGGTGTTGTCGTCGTTCAGCCCGCCGGTCAGCGAGTAGGCGTAGACCAGCGCCGTGTCTTCCCAGCTGCGGCGGTGGTTGTAGGTGAACTTGGCTTCCCAGTCGGGCGCCAGCTCGTGGCGGTACTCGACGAAGGCGTTGTTGGTGCGCGTGTCCCAGTAGGTCCAGTCCTGCGAGGTCGACGACGAGCGGTCGAACTCGGCCTGGCCCCCGCTGATGTAGTTCAGCGTCAGCGAACCCCACATCGGCGAGTCCTGGTTGCTGCGCTGGTGGCTGAAGCCGAAGGTCAGCATGCCGTGCTCGCCGATCTGGCCGTCGACGACGCCGTAGACGGTGTTGCGCAGGTCGCGCAGGCCGCGCAGGTAGGAGTCCTTGTCCTCGCGCGCGACGACCAGCCGGCCGGCCCAGGAGCCGTCTTCGGCGAGCACCTTGTTGTAGTCCAGCGCCAGGCGGTTGCTGCCCTGCGGGCCCCAGGTGACGCTGGCCTCGCCGCCGTCCTCGTTCTTCGGACGCTTGCGCACATAGTTGATCGTGCCCGAGGCGTTGCCCACGCCGGTCAGCAGGCCGTTGGCGCCGCGGATCAGCTCGATGCGCTCGAACAGGTAGCTGTCCTGCTGGCCGACGACGACGCCCCACTCGTTGCTCATGCCGATGCCGTCGATCTGCGTGAGCTGGATGTCGAAGCCGCGCGAGTTGTAGCCCACGCGGTTGGTCTCGTACTGCTCGACGTTGATGCCGGTGCCCAGGCGCAGCGCGTCGTTGCTGCCGGTGGCGCCGAAGTCCTCGATGTCCTGGCGCTCGATCGTGCTGATGCTCTGAGGCGTGTCCTTGATCTCCATCGGCAGCCCGGTGGCGCCCTTGGACACGCGCTGCGCGCGCTTGGCGGTGACGACGATCTTCTCGGTGCCGCCGGCGTCGGCGGCCTGGGTGCCGGTGTCGTCGGCCTGGGTCTGGGTCTGGGCCTGGGCGGCCAGGCTGCACACGGCGAGCGCACAGGCGCTCAGCATCAGTTTGCGGGTCATGCGGGGTCTTCGGGTGGTGATCTGACGGCGGCGGCCCGGTGCGATCCCGGTGCTGCGCCCTGCGCCGCGTGGCCACGGCGTCCTCTTTGCGGATGATAACGTTTCTCGTTTCTATTACCATCCGCGCGCCGGAACACGGGGTACCGGCCACACGGAGATCGCATGTCGCCTGAATTCCGCCGCCTCTGGGCCTGGCCGCTGGCCCTGGGCCTGCTCACCGCCTCCGGGCTGCTGAGCGCGCTCGTGTCCGACGCCTGGGGCGACGTCTGGGCCTGGCTGGCGCTGGGCGTGCCGGTGGCGGTGGGCGGCTGGTACTCGCTGGCGCGGGGCGCCCGATGAAGGCGCGTTCGCTGCGCATCTGGAGCGGGGTGCACACCTGGACCAGCCTGATCAGCACGCTGTTCATGCTGCTGCTGTGCCTGACCGGGCTGCCGCTGATCTTCCACCACGAGATCGAGCACCTCTCGGGCGACGAGGTCGAGCTGCCGGTGCTGGCCGCGCCGCAGGCCGCGCGGCCGCTGGACGAGGCGATGGCCGCGGCGCGTGCGCTGTACCCGCAGCGCGTCGTGCAGTACGCCGCGCCCGACGACGAGCAGCCGCTGATCTGGCACTTCACGCTGACGCCGACGCCGGCGCCCACCGACGACTACAAGTCGGTCGCCGTCGACCTGCGCACGGCGCAGGTGCTGCGCGACGCCAAGACCAGCCAGGGTTTCATGTACTGGATGCAGCGCCTGCACGTCGACCTGTTCGCCGGCCTGCCGGGCATGCTGTTCCTGGGTTTCATGGGCCTGCTGATGGTGGTCGCCATCGTCTCGGGCGTGGTGCTCTACGCGCCGTTCATGCGCCGGCTGGACTTCGGCACCGTGCGCCGCGAGAGATCGCCGCGGCTGAAGTGGCTGGACCTGCACAACCTGCTGGGCATCGTGACGCTGGTCTGGGCCACCGTCGTCGGCTTCACCGGCGTCATCAACACCTGGGCCGACCCGCTGGTGAAGTACTGGCAGTACTCGCAGCTGAGCGCGCTGCTGGCGCCCTACGCCGGCCAGCCGCTGGTGCCCGACGCCGAACGTGCGCCGGTGCAGCAGGCGCTCGGCGCGGCGCTGGCGCACACGCCGGGCCAGAAGGTGTCCTTCCTCGCCTTCCCGGGCACCGCCTACTCCAGCCCGCACCACGTCACCGTCTTCCTGCAGGGCGACACGCCGCTGACGTCCAGGCTGCTGAAGCCGGTGCTGGTCGACGCACGCAGCGCCGGCGTCACCGCGGCGCCTGCCCTGCCCTGGTACCTGACGGCGCTGCTGGTGTCCAGGCCGCTGCACTTCGGCGACTACGCCGGCATGCCGATGAAGATCCTCTGGACGCTGCTGGACGTGGCGACCATCGTCGTGCTCGGCAGCGGCCTGTACCTGTGGCTCAAGCGCCGCGCGACACGCACGCGCGAAGCCGCGGTCGGCGAGACCGAGGACGGCGTGCCGGCGCTGACCTAGGCACCGCCGGGGCGGCGGACAATGGCGCCACGCCATGAAAACCGCCCCGCTCTCCATCGCGCTGGCGCTCGCCGCCACCGGCACGCAGGCGGCGCCTTCGGCGCAGGACGCCAGCGACGCGGCGGCCCAGGCCGCCACCCGTTACGCCCAGGCCGTCTCCTGCACCGAAGACGAGATCCCGCCCGAACGGGTGGCCACGCTGCGGCCCTACCGCGACGACGCCGCCCGCGAGCACGCGCGCTACGCCGTGGTCTGGCACGGCGACCTGGGCTGCCGCGGCGGCTCGGGCAGCGACCGCGCGCGCCTGGCCATCGTCGTGGTCGGCACCGGCGACAGCTTCGTCGTCGACCCCGGCGCGTCGTCGCCGGCGGTGCGGCTGGAGATGCCGGTGCGCTGGGTGGAGACGATCCGCGCGCTGGGCCCCGAGCGCCTGCGCGTCGAGGGCCTGGCGCACGCGCCGGGCGACGCGGCCTGCTGCCCCAGCCGGCGGCGGAGTTTCACGCTGCAGCGGCAGCCGGGCGGTCAGTGGACGACGCTGGGCCGGGTCACCGAAACGGCCGCCGACAGCCCAGACGGCGGCGCCCCGGCGCGCTGAGCGCGCCTCAGGTCCGCCAGATTCGCGGCGGGTTCGGCGCCAGGCCCCAGAGCACACGCCGCCAGGCGGCGCGCAGCTTGACGGCCAGCGCCATCGCCGGCTCGACGCGGTCGGCCAGCACCCGCGCCACGACCACCGGCGCGTGCGGCGAGGTGACGCCGGCGGTGGCGGCCAGCGTGTCGGCGGCTATGACTTCGCGCGCCGCCTCCAGCAGCGCCGTGCGTCGCGCGGCGTCGAAACCCGCGCCGCCCGCGGCGCAGAACAGCGTGCCCAGCACGCGGTGGCCGGCAAAACCGCAGGGGCCGTCGAGCAGCACGTGGTCGCTGCCGTCCACGACGCCGGCGTCCAGCCAGACACCCGGCACTTCGGTGCGCTGGGCGTAGCGCCCGGCGTCGAAGGCTTCGCTGGCGGCGGGCAGGCCCAGCGCCAGCAGGTCCCAGGCGATGGCCTCGGCGCCCGGCGCCAGGCGCAGGCTCAAGGCGTTGTCGGCCAGGCAGGCGCGGTGGGCGATAGTCTCCATCGGCAGCCATTCCAGGCGCGCGCCGGCGGCGAGCTCGAAGCTCACCCGCTGGCGCGCGGTCTCGCCGGCGCTGCGATAGAAACGTGTCGCGCCGGGCGTCGTCAGCACGGCGTGCGTGCCCTCGGCCAGCGTGGCGTCCAGCTCCAGCACGTCGCCGCCGACGATGCCGCCGGGCGGGTGCACCAGCACGTGGTGGCAGATGCCGGGGCCTTCGGGATACAGCCGCTGCAGCACACGCAGCGGGCCGTGGTGGCGGTCCAGCGCGATGCAGCGTTCGCCGTCGCGGCTGTAGTCGATGCGGAGGTGGCCGTGCCAGCCCATGCGAGGCGGGCACGCACGCGGCGCCCGGAGGTGGTTGGGGACGGCGGAGTGTAGGAGAGCGCGGCACTCAGGCTGCGCGTGGCTCGTCGTTGGCGGCCTGCGGCGTGGCCGGGCGGGCCGCTTCGGCCGCCAGCGCGCAGGCCAGCACGCCGACGCGTGCGATGGCGCCGCGGTGGCTGTCGTCCCAGTCGCCGCCCAGGCTCAGGCGCAGGCAGTGGCGATAACGGTCGCTGGCGCTGAACATCGTGCCCGGCGCGACGCAGATGCCGGCCGCGAGCGCGCGGCGGAAGAGTTCGATCGAGTCCACCACCGCCGGCATCTCGACCCACAGCATGATGCCGCCGGCCGGGTCGGTGACGCGGCTGCCCCGCGGGAAGTGCGCGGCGACGAGCTCACGCGCCTCGGCCATGCGCGGGTTGATCGCGCGCCGCAGCCGCCGCAGCCCCGGCTCGTAGCCGGGCTGGTTCAGCAGCTCGGCCATCGCCATCTCGACGATGCCGGTGTTGCCGCCGCCGAAAGCCGGCTTCACGCGCTTCACGGCGGCGCTGTAACGCCCGGCCTCGATCCAGCCGACACGCAGCCCCGGCGCCACGGTCTTGGCGAAGGAGCCGCAGACCATCACCAGGCCTTCGGTGTCGAAGGACTTCACCGCGCGCCGGTGTTCGTCGCGTTCGGCCAGATCGTTGTAGATCACGTCCTCGATCATCGGCACCTGGTGCCGCGCCAGCAGCTGCGCGAGCCGCCGGCGCTCGCCCACCGGCATGCAGGCGCCCAGCGGGTTCTGCAGCGTCGGCACCGCGAGCAGCGCGCGCACCGGCTGCGTCTGCAGCGCCAGCGCCAGCGCGTCCACCGACAGGCCGTGGCGCGGGTGGGTCGGGATCTCCAGCGCGCGCAGGCCCTGGGCTTCGAGGATCTGCAGGAAGCCGAACGAGGTCGGCGACTCCAGCGCGACGGTGTCGCCGGGCCGGGTGACGGCGCGCAGGCCCAGCGCGATGGCCTCGTTGCAGCCGCCGGTGGCGACGATGTCGCGTGCGTCCAGCGTCAGCCCCATGGCGAGTGCACGGCGCGCGATCGCGCGGCGCAGTGATTCCTCGCCAAAGCTGCCGGGGTAATGCGTCAGCAGCGCGCGGTGGCGCAGCGCCGCCTGGCTGACGGCGCGGCGGATGCGCGCGCCCGGGTACAGCGCCGAGGCCGGGCAGGCGGCGCCCAGCGACACGACGCCGGGCGCACCCAGCATCTGGATCATCAGCTCGTACAGCGAGGCGATGTCCACCGCCAGCGGCGCTTCGGGCGGCGACGAGGTGCCGGGTTCGGCCAGGCGCACGCCACGCGGCGCGGCGGCGACGAAGTAACCCGACTTGGGCCGCGCCTGCACCAGCTGTTCGTCTTCCAGCGCGCGGTAGGCCTGCAGCACGGTGGCCACCGACACCAGCTGCTCGCGCGCCGCCTGGCGCACCGACGGCAGCCGCGCCCCGGCCGGCAGCGTGCCGCCGCGGATGGCGCCGGCCAGGTGGTCGGCGAGGCGGCGGTACAGCGGGCGGGAAACGTCGGCTGCGGTGGCGTGCATGCGTTCATTGTGGGCGCGCCTCGCGGCCGCGGACCAGTACAGCCGCGGCCCGAACAGGCCAGCACAGCCGCACGTCGGCGGCCATCTGTGCCGGTGAAGCCCGCGCGGCGCTGTGGCTGGCGGGCGCCCGGCCGCGCCCCGACGATCAGCGCCATGGACACCACCGCCCTCCTCCTCGCTCCCGGCCAGGCGCTGACGCTGCCGCCGGGCCCCGCCGGCCGCCGGCTGCGTGTGCTGCAGGGGCGGGTCTGGCTGACGGCCCGCGGCTGCCCCGATGACGAGGTGCTGGCCGCCGGTGCCGAGCACGTGCTGCCGGCCGGCAGCCGCGGCGCGCTGGTCGTCGAGGCGCTGGACGGCGCGGTGCGGGCCGAGCTGCTGGCGCCGGGCGCGGCGCTCAGCCGCGGCGCCAGAAGTCCCGGTGCAGCGCCGCGATCTCCGGAACTGCGGCCGGCACCGGGCCGATGACCTCGATGGCGCGCTGGCCGCGTGCGAAGAGCTCGCGGCACGGCAGGTCCAGCGTCGGGTTCTCGGGGTGGGCGCCGGTCAGCGCGAGCAGCTCGCGCTCTTCCATGCCGTAGACCAGCCGGCCGATGCCGGCCCAGTACTGGGTGCCGGCACACATCGCGCAGGGTTCGACCGTCGTCACCAGCGTGCAGCCGGCCAGGTAGGCCGGCCCCCAGCGCCGCGCGGCCTCGCGCGCGAGCACCGCCTCGGCGTGTTCGACGGCGCTGACGTTGCCCTGCTCCAGCAGCACGGTGTCGCCGTCCGGCGCGACGAGCACGGCGCCGAACGGGTGCCGGCCCCCGGCCAGCGCCTGGGCCGCGACCGCGTTGGCGCGGCGCAGCCAGGCGAGCAGGCGATCGGGCGCCGGGCCCGTCATGCCGGGCATGCCGACGATGGCGCCCGCGCGGCGGGCTCAGTGGTTCTGCGATCCACGGTGCGCCCAGCCGGTGGTGCGTTTCTCGACCCAGGAGAACAGCTCGTACATGAGCATCGCCATCGCGCCGATCGTCACCAGCCCGGCAAAGGCCAGCGGCAAACGCTGCTGGCTGCCGGCGGTCTGCATCAGGTAGCCGATGCCGGAGTCGCCGGCGGTCATCTCGGCGAGCACGGTGCCGACGAAGGCCAGCGTGATCGCGATCTTCAGCGAGCCGAAGAAGTACGGCAGCGAACGCGGCAGCCCGACCTTGACGAGCACGTCCCAGCGTTTGGCGCCGAGCACCCGCAGCACGTCCTCCAGCTCCGGCTCCAGCGTCGCCAGGCCGGTGGCGATGTTCACCGTGATCGGGAAGAACGAGATCAGGAAGGCCGTCAGGATGCCCGGCCCCAGGCCGATGCCGAACCAGACGACGAGGATCGGCACCACCGCCGCTTTCGGCACCGCGTTGAAGCCGATCAGCAGCGGGTACAGCGCGGCATAGGCGGCCCGCGAGCTGCCGACCAGGAAGCCGAGCAGCACGCCGACGACGATGGCCAGCACGAAGCCGAGCATCGTCACCCAGAAGGTCTTCCAGGCGGCTTCGAGCAGCGGGCCGCCGAACTCGGTGAACTCGCGGCCGATCTGGATCGGGCTCGGGAAGATGAACTCGGGGATGTCGAAGCCGGCGACGAACAGCTCCCACAGCAGCAGCAGCAGCGCCAGCAGGCCCCAGGGAGCCCAGCGTTCGAAGTTCTTGCCCAGTTTCATGTGCACCTCAGGGCTTCACTGCGGGACGGCGACGCCGCTCTTGCGCATCGCGCCGATGTGGCCGCGCAGCTCGTGCACGATCTCGGTGAACGCGCTCGTGTAGGTGATCTCCAGGTCGCGCGGGCGCGGCAGGTCGATCTCGCGGCGCACGACGAAACGCCCCGGGCTCTTGCTCATCACGTAGACGGTGTCGGCGAGGAACACGCTCTCGCGCAGGTCGTGCGTGACGAGGATGACGTTGAACTTCTGCGCCGCCTGCAGGTCGCGCAGCGTGCACCACAGCTCCTCGCGCGTGAAGGCGTCGAGCGCGCCGAAAGGCTCGTCGAGCAGCAGCATCTTCGGCTCGTGGATCAGCGCGCGGCAGATGCTGGCGCGCTGCTGCATGCCGCCGGAGAGCTGCCACGGGTACTTGTCCTCGTAGCCGGCCAGGCCCACGCTGGCCAGCAGCGCACGCGCCTTCTCGACGTACTCGGCGCGCTTGCTGCGAAAGCTGCTGCGGTAAGGCTCGACGATCTCCAGCGGCAGCAGCACGTTGGCGAGCGTGGTGCGCCAGGGCAGCAGGCTGGGCGCCTGGAAGGCCATGCCGGTGATCTTCAGCGGGCCGTCGACCTCGCGCCCGCCGATGATGATCGTGCCGCGGCTGGGCCGCCTCAGGCCCGTCGCCAGCTTCATGAACGTCGACTTGCCGCAGCCCGACGGCCCGACGATGGCGATGAACTCGCCCTCCCCGACCTGCAGCGTGATGTCCTCGACGGCGAACTGGCCCTGGGCCAGCAGCTCGTCGTTGTACGCGAGCCAGACCTCGCGGAAGTCGACGAAGGCGCTCACTTCTTGACCGGCGGGAGGATGTTGAGCTCGGCCTTGTGCGGCAGGTAGGCGTCGGTCCAGACCGAGGTCGGGTTGACGCGTGTCTTGGTCGCGAAGGCGTCGGAGACCTGCGAGGCCATCAGCGCCAGGCGCCCCGGCACCGCCTGACCGAAACCTTCGATGCGCGCGTCGGGGCTGGCGACGACGGCGTCGATCGCCATCTTCAGCCGGCGCTGCTCGAGCGCGACGTTGATGATGCCGTCACGCGCCTTGACGTACTGGATGGCGGCGTCGGGGTTGGCCATCACCTCCTTGGCGCCCTTGGCGAAGGCGGCGAGGAAGGAGCGCACCGCCATCGGGTTCTCCTTCAGCAGCTTGGGGCTGGCGATGATGACGTTGCCGTAGAGCTTCACGCCGTACTGGGCGTAGGGCAGCACGACGATGTCCTGCGCCTTGATGCCACGCGCCTCGAGGTTGAGCAGCGAGGTGAACGAGAAGCCGGTGATCGCGTCGACGTCGCCGCGCGCGAGCATCGTTTCGCGCAGCGGCGGGTCCATGCTGACCCAGGTGACGTTGGAAACGCCGTTGGCCTTGGCGAAGATCGGCCAGCCGCGGCGGCCGGCGTCGAAGACCGGGGCGCCGATCTTCTTGCCGGCGAGGTCGGCGGGCTTGCCGATGCCGCTCTTCTTCAGCGCCAGCACCGCGGCCGGCGTGTTGTTGTAGACCATCATCACCGCGACCGGCTTGTTCGCCGCGTCGGGGTTGTTGGCGTGGAACTCCATCAGCGCCGCCATGTCGGCGAAGCCCATGTCGTAGGTGCCCGAAGCCACGCGCGTGACGGTGCCGCCCGAGCCGTTGCCGGCGTCGATCGTGACGTCCAGGCCGGCGGCCTTGTAGTAGCCCTTGGCCTGCGAGGCCAGGAACAGCGCGGCCGGGCCTTCGAAGCGCCAGTCGAGCTGGAACTTGATCGGCGTGGCGGCCTGGGCGAGCGCCAGCGCGGGCGCGGCGAGCAGCGCGCCGGCGGCGAGAAGGGTGCGGCGCTTGAGCGGGAACGAGGTCATTCGGGCGGGCTCCTGGAGGACGTGGACGGGAACTTCCGTAGGCGGACTTCTGTATGCAAAACGCAAGTTCCGTGCTCACCCGCGGCGACCCCGCCGCGTGCCCGCGCCGCCGCTATGCGTCGCCGCGGTGCACCGGGGCGGACAGCAGGTCGAACAAGGTGCGTGCGACGACACGCGTCGCACCGCGCAGGTCCGCCAGGTCGAGGTGCTCGTCGGCGCGTTTGGCGTTGCTCTCGAGCACGGTGCGCGGGCCGGCGCCGTAGATGACGGCCGGCACGCCGCGCGCGCCGTACAGGCGCACGTCGGTGTACAGCGGCGTGCCCGAGACCTCGACCGGGTGGCCGAACACCGTTTCGGCATGGCGCTGCAGCGCCGCGACCAGCGCGCCGTTGCCGGCCTGGGGCTTGAGCGAATGCGCCAGCAGGATGCGGCGGATCTCGACCCGCACGCCGGGCGAGCTGGCGACGGCGGCTTCGATCAGCGCACGCACCTCGGCTTCGACGGCGGCCGCGTCTTCCTCGGGGATCATGCGGCGGTCCAGTTTCAACACCACCTTGCCGGGCACGACGTTGGTGTTGCTGCCGCCTTCGATGCGGCCGACGTTGAGGTACGGGTGCGTGATGCCGGCGACCTGCGAACGGCGGCCGCGCAGCACATCGTTGTGGGCGTAGAGCGCGGCCAGCAGCTGGGTCGCCGCCTGCAGCGCGTCGACGCCGGTCTGCGGATAGGCGGCGTGCGAGGCCAGGCCGTGCAGCGTCACTTCCAGCTGCAGGCAGCCGTTGTGCGCGGTGACGACCTGGTGGCTGAAGCCCGCGGCGATCAGCAGGTCGGGTTTCGTCAGCTCGTGCTGCAGCAGCCAGCCGGGGCCGAGTTCGCCGCCGAACTCCTCGTCGTAGGTGAAGTGCAGTTCCACCGCGCCGGCCAGCGGCCCGCCCAGCGACTCCAGCGCGCGCAGCGCGAAGGTGTAGGTCGCGAAGTCGCTCTTGCTGACCGCCGAGGCGCGGCCGTAGAGCTGGCCGTCGACGACGGCGCCACCGTACGGGTCCTGCGTCCAGCCTTCGCCAGGCGGCACGACGTCGCCGTGGGCGTTCAGCGCGATCGTCGGGCCGCCGGCGGCGAAACGCCGGCGCACGATCAGGTTGGTGATCGACTGCAGGCCGTAGGCGTGCACCTGCTCGGCCGGCACCGGGTGGCGCTCGGCTTCGTAGCCGAAGCCGGCCAGCAGCTCGGCGGTGCGTTCGGCGTGCGGCGCGTTGTCGCCCGGCGGCGTGTCGGTGGGCACCCGCACCAGCTGCTGCAGGAAGGCCACTTCGTCGTCGAAGTGGGCGGCGATCCAGGCGTCGAGCGCGTCGTAGGCGGTGGGGGTCATTCGCGGGCGAGTTGGTCGAGCAAGGTGGCGAAGGCAGCGACGGCGAGTTCGGCGTCGTCGTCGGTCACGGTTTCGAGCGGGTTGTGGCTGATGCCGAGTTCGCCGCCGCGCACGAAGAGCATGGCCTGCGGCATCAGCCGGTGCAGCGTCATCGCGTCGTGGCCGGCGCCGCTGGGCAGGCGGTGCACCGGCAGGCCGAGCGCGGCGACGGCGGATTCCCAGCGCGCCAACCAGGCCGGCGCGCTGGGCGCGGCGGGGGCCTGCATCGTCGGCGTCAGCGTGAAGTCGACGCCACGGCGGCGCGCGATCTCGGCCAGGTCGGCGAGCACAGCGTCGGCCACCGCATCGCGCGCGGCGTCGCTCGTCGCCCGCACGTCCAGGCTGATGCGGCAGCGCCCGGGCACGACGTTGATCGAGCCGCCGGGCACCTCGACGATGCCGACGGTGGCGACCGCGTCGGGCACGGCGGCGGCGCGGCGTTCGGCGGCGAGCACGAACTCGGCGGCGGCGGCGGCGGCGTCGCGGCGGCGGTCCATCGGCGTCGTGCCGGCGTGGCTGGCGAGGCCGGTGATCTGGCCCGTCCAGCGCCGGCTTCCGTTGATCGAGGTGACGACGCCCAGCGGCAGGTCGAGTTCGGCCAGCACCGGGCCTTGTTCGATGTGGACCTCGACGTAGCCGAGGTAGCACGCCGGGTCGCGGCGTTCGGCGGCGATGGCCTCCATCGTCGCCGGCAGGCCGGCGGCACGCATCGCGTCGTGCATCGTGATGCCGGCGGCGTCGGCCTGGTCCAGCCAGGCGGGGTCGAAGTCGCCGGTCAGCGCGCTGGAGCCGAGGAAGGTGGCGGCGTAGCGCTGGCCCTCTTCTTCGGCGAAGGCGACGAGCTCGATCGCGAACGGCAGCCGCCGGCCTTCGGCCTTCAGCGCGGCGACGGCTTCGAGCGCGACGAGGATGCCCAGCCGCCCGTCGTGGCGGCCGGCGTTGCGCACGGTGTCGTAGTGGCTGCCGGTGAGCAGCCGCGGCGCGCCGGGCGTGGCGCCCTCGTAGACGCCGACGACGTTGCCGACCGCGTCTTCGCGCACGCTGTCGAAGCCGCAGTCCTGCATCCAGCGCGCGAGCAGGCGCGCGCAGTCGCGGTGCGCGGCGCTGAGGTAGGTGACGGTCAGCTCGCCGCGTTCGGCGTACGGCGGCTCGCTGAAGGCGGCCAGCGCCTCGGCGCGGTCCCAGACGGCGCGGCCCTGATGCGGCTGGGTGTCGAACTTCTCGGCCAGGCGGATCTCGGCGATGCGGTGCACCTGGCGCAGGCACTCGGCGAACTCGACCTCGGGGTGCGAAGCCAGCCGGCGCTGCAGCGTGGCGATGATCTCGGTGCGCGTGAGCCCGCTGCCGCGCGGCCCGCGCACCGCGACGATGAACGGCCAGCCGAAGCGTGCGTTGTAGGCCGCGTTCAGGCGCTGGATGGTCGCGAACTCTTCCGGCGTGCAGGCGGTGAGGCCGGCGCGCTGCTGCTCGCCGCTGCTCTCGGCCGTCAGCGTGCCGGCGACCATGGCCTTGCCGGCGAGTTCCGGGTGGGCGCGCAGCAGCGCCAGCTGCGCGTCGCGGCCGCCGGCGCGAACGGCCTGAACCAGCGCGTGTTTCAGCGCGGCGAGCGTGGCGAACGGGCGCTGCTCGAACGCCGCGGCGGCGATCCACGGCGAGTGTTCGTAGACACCGTCCAGCAGCGCGACGAACTCGTCACGCGACGCGGCATTCAGCGCGGCCAGCGTCGTCATCGTCCGTCCCAGACGTGGGCGGTGGACGCGTCGAACGGATGGTGTTCGGCCCAGTGGCGTGCGATGTCGATGCGGCGGCAGACCCAGACGCCGTCGTGGCGGCCGATGTGGTCCAGGAAACGCTGCAGCGCCGCGATGCGCGCCGGCCGGCCGAGCACACGACAGTGCATGCCGACGCTCATCATCTTCGGCCGGTCCAGGCCGGCCGGGTCGCCTTCGGCATACAGCGCGTCGAAGCTGTCGCGCAGGTAGGTGGTGAAGTGCTCGGCGGTGTTGAAGCCCTGCACCTGCACGCAGCGCATGTCGTTGGTGTCCAGCGAGTACGGCACGACGAGCTGCGGCGCCAGGCTGCCGTCGCTCTTGCGCACGTTCAGCCAGAACGGCAGGTCGTCGCCGTAGTAGTCGCTGTCGTAGGCGAAGCCGCCGTGGTCGGCGACGAGGCGGCGCGTGTTCGGGCTGTCGCGGCCGGTGTACCAGCCCAGCGGCCACTGGCCGTTGCTCAGGCGGCGGATCTTCTGCACCGCCAGCGCGAGGTGCTCGCGCTCGACCGCATCGTCGACCGCCTGGTAGTGGATCCAGCGCAGGCCGTGGCTGGCGATCTCGTCGCCGCGGTCCATGAAGACTTCGGCCATCTCGGGGTAGCGCTCCAGCGCGTCGGCGACGCCGAAGATCGTCAGCGGCAGCCCGCGGCGCTCGAACTCGCGCAGGATGCGCCAGACGCCGGCACGCGACCCGTACTCGTACATCGACTCGATCGTCATGTGCCGGTTCGGGAAGGGCTGGGCGTTGATCAGCTCGGACAGAAAGGTCTCGCTCGCGGGGTCGCCGTGCAGCGGGTTGTTCTCGCCGCCTTCCTCGTAGTTCAGGACGAAGGAGACGGCGATGCGCGCGCCGCCCGGCCAGCGGGCGTGCGGGGGGTTGCGGCCGTGGCCGCGCAGGTCGCGTGCGTAAGGTGTGCTCATGCGGCGGGTCTCAGCAGGTCGGCGAGGTCGCCGACTCTCGGGTGGCGTTGCAGGTTGCCGACGACGTTGCCCAGGTGCTCGGCCATCAGGCGCGTGGCGGCGTCGGCGTCGCGGCGCTCGATGGCGTCGACGATCAGCACGTGCTCGTCCTGCGAGTGGCCGGCGGCGTCGGCCGACTGGTACATCAGCGCGATCAGCGAGCAGCGGCTCAGCAGGTCGGCCAGCAGCTCGGCCAGCACGGTGTTGCCCAGGCACTCGGCGAGCACGACGTGGAACTGCGCCAGCAGCCGCGTGCGGCCGGCGACGTCGTGCCGGCGCACGGCGTCGGCCTCGGCGGCGAGGTGGGCGCGCAGGCGCACGAGGTGGGCCGGTTCGGCCCGCGCGCAGAGCTCGCGCACCATGCCGGTCTCCAGCAGGCGGCGGGCGTCGAAGACCTGGCGCGCTTCGTCGACGCTGGGGCGGGCGACGAAGGCGCCACGCGCGGGCTCCAGCGTCACCAGGCGGTCGCGGCTCAGGCGGTTGAGCGCCTCGCGCACCAGCGTGCGCGAGACGCCGAAGAGATCGGCCACCGCCTGCTCGGCGAGCTTGGTGCCGGGCATCAGCCGGCGTTCGACGATGGCGGTGGTGATCGTGTCGACGATCTGCTGCGTCGTCGCGCCGGCGCCGGGCGCACGCTTGGGCGCCTCGTCGGGCGCGAGCGGCAGGGGGTCGGCGGGGCGGCGCGGCATGGTGTTGGCGACTGTGAACAATAGTGTATACACTTTGGTCGACAACACGATCGGACCTCGCATGGCACACCTCAGCACCCACGTGCTCGACACCGCGCACGGTTGTCCCGCGGCCGGCATGGTGGTGACGCTGCAGCGCCTGCATGGCGACGCGGCGACGACCCTGAAGCGCGTGACGCTCAATGCCGACGGCCGCGCCGACGGCCCGCTTCTGGCGGCGCACGAGATGGCCGCCGGGCGCTACCGCCTGCTGTTCGAGGTGGCGCCCTACTTCCGGGCGCGTGGCGTCGAACTGCCCGAGCCGCCGTTCCTGGACACCGTGACCGTCGACTTCGGCATCGCCGACGCCGCCGGCCACTACCACGTGCCGCTGCTCGTCAGCCCGTGGAGCCACTCGACCTACCGCGGCTCGTGAACAGGGCACGGGGCTTGCAAGACCCGACGCGTTAACCTGTCTTCCGCAGTCGCCGTGGGCGGGCGGCCCGGTCTTGCGGGCTGCCCTCGGCGCGACACGATCCGGCTCAGAGCGCCCGCCGTGGTGAGCCCCCTCGCTTCGCGACGATTCCTGCCATGGAAACCTATCTTCTCGACTGGGCCAACCTGCTGCTGCGCTGGGCCCACGTCATCACGGCGATCGCCTGGATCGGCTCGTCGTTCTACTTCGTCTTCCTCGACAGCAGCCTGCTGCCGCCGAGCGACCCCGAGCTCAAGCGCAAGGGTGTCGACGGCGAACTCTGGGCGGTGCACGGCGGCGGCTTCTACAACCCGCAGAAGTACCTCGTCGCGCCCAAGGCGCTGCCCGAGCACCTGCACTGGTTCTACTGGGAGAGCTACAGCACCTGGCTGACCGGCTTCGGGCTGTTCACCGTGCTCTACCTGTTCCAGGCCGGCAGCTTCCTCGTCGACCGCACGCGGCTGGACTGGGCGCCCGGCGCCGCGGTGGCCGCGGCGCTGGCCTTCCTGGCGGTGTTCTGGATCGTCTACGACCTCATCTGCCGCACGCTGGGGCGGCGCGTCGGCGGCGACCGGCTGGTCGGCGCGGCGATCGCCGTCGTCGTCGTCTTCGCCGCCTGGCTGGCCTGCCAGCTGTTCGCCGGGCGCGCGGCCTTCCTGCTGGTCGGCGCGATGATGGCCACGGCGATGAGCGCCAACGTCTTCTTCTGGATCATCCCGGGGCAGCGCACCGTGATCGCGCAGATGAAGGCCGGCCAGCCGGTGGACCCCGTGCACGGCCAGCGCGCCAAGCAGCGCAGCGTGCACAACACCTACTTCACGCTGCCGGTGCTGATCGCGATGCTGTCCAACCACTACGGCTGGTTGACGCAGGGCGAGCACAACTGGCTGGTGCTGATCGTCTTGATGGCCGCCGGCGCGGCGATCCGCCAGTTCTTCGTTGCCCGGCACAAGGCCAGGCTCAACGGCGTGCAGCCGCCCTGGGGCTACGCCGCGGCCGGCGTCGTGTCGATCGTCGCCTTGATCGTCTGGCTGGCGCCGGCGCCGCGTGCGCCGCAGGCGGCCAGCGCCGCGCCGGTGACGCTGGCGCAGGTGCAGGCCGTCGTCGAGCAGCGCTGCGTGATCTGCCACAACGCGCAGCTGCAGCAGAAGAACGTCGCGCTGCACACACCGGAGCTGATCCGCCAGCACGCGCAAGCGATCTACCAGCAGGCGGTGGTGCTGAAGGCGATGCCGCTGAACAACGCGACCGGCCTCAGCGACGAGGAACGTGCGCAGCTGGCGCGCTGGTACGAAGGCGGCGCCCACTGAGGGGCGCCGCGGCGGCGCTCAGCGCAGGTTGGCGGGGTAGCCGGCCGGCAGCTCGCTGGCGGCGCGGTCGATCACCGTCTCGTCGTCGGGGCCGCAGTCGCGCACGAAGGTGATGGTCGCGAACTCGTCGATGACCTCGGTCGGGTAGGCCGGGCCGGCTTCGCGGTAGGCCACCATCTGCGGGATGTGATCGTTCTGGAAGCAGACCGTCTTCTTCGGGTCCTGGATCACCCAGCGCGGGAAGAAGATGGTGCCGTGGTAGATCATGTCGTCGAGGTTGGCGATCAGGCTGACGTCGGTGCCGGTGGGCTCGGTCCAGGAGATCTTCCAGACGTTCTCGCCGACGCGGGCGATGAACACGCGCTGGTCCTTCACCCAGCGGCCACCGACGATGCCGGAGTGGATGCGGTAGTCGATCGTCTTCGCGTTCTTGACGTAGACCTCGTAGTTCCAGCCGTTGTCATAGGTGTAGACGATGTGCTTGCCGACGAAGCGGGACAGGTCGTGCGGGTCGAAACGGGCCATGAGTTGCTCCAGGTGGATGGCCGGGGCTCCGGCCTGTGGATCCAGCTTATGGCGGCAGATTCGATGGATGAGCGCGATATCTCGATCTGACTGATTCGATTTTCAGATCGATTAAGCTCGCACCATGCTGCCCGCGACGACCCTCGAACAATGGGCGGTGCTGCAGGCCATCGTCGAGACCGGCAGCTACGCCAAGGCCGCCGAGCAGCTGCACCGCAGCCAGTCCTCGGTCAGCTACGCCGTCGCCGCCTTGCAGCAGCGCCTGGGCGTGACGCTGCTCGAACTGCGCGGCCGGCGGGCGGCGCTCACCGTCGCCGGCGAGTCGCTGCTGGCGCAGGTGCGGCCGCTGCTGAAGAACTTCGGCGAGATCGAGATGCGCGCGCGCGGCCTGCAGGCCGGCGAGCGAACGGCGCTGACGCTGATCGTCGACAGCGTGTTCCCGAAGGAGCTGCTGTTCGCCGCGCTGCGCGGCTTCCAGCAGCGCCATCCGGCGGTGAAGCTGCACGTCACCGAGGTGCTGCGCACCGAGAGCGAGCCGCTGCTGGCGGCGCACGAAGCCGACCTGTACCTGATCACCCAGCGCCCGGACGACCCGGCGGCCAGCGACTTTCTGCTGTCGGTGGACTTCATCGCCGTCGCCGAGCCGGGGCACGCGCTGCACGCCGTCGAACCGCCGCTGAGCGCGGCGCAGCTGGACGCGCACCCGCTGGTCGTCATCGCCGACCGGCAGCTGCAGCGGCTGATCAAGGCGCACCCGGCGTCGCTGTGGTCGTTCACGACCATCGACGCGGCGATCGAGGCCGTGGCGCGCGGTGTCGGCTACGGCTGGCTGCCGCTGCACCGCATCCAGCCGCTGCTCGACGACGGCCGGCTGCGCCGGCTGCCGCTGGCGACGCAGCGGCTGCGCAAGACGCCGCTGTACCTGGTCTACGGCGACGAGTCGCTGAGCCTGGACCCGGTGGTCGCGACGCTGGCCGCGCTGATCCGCGGCGTCTGCAGCGAGCGCTGAACCGCGCGCGCCGCGGCGGGCCCGCCCCGCTCGCGCCTCAATCGGGCTGGTCGAGCTGCCAGACCGTCGTGCCCCAGTCGCCGCCGAGTTCGGGCATCACCGTTCCGGCCACGAAGCGGCGCCGCGCCGGTGCTGCGGGTGTAGTCCACCAGCCTGTGCGCGGGCAGGGTTCACCGGCGATGCAGCGCTCGCGGATGCCGGCGAGCCAGGGGTCGGAAGCGCCGGGGATGCCGCCGCCGGAGTCGGCGATCTTTTCGACGAGGGTCCAGGTGGTGGGGATGGCGCGTTCGTCCGTGGTCCGCAGGTCGTCTGGGTCGTCGGGAGGCAAGGCGCCGAGCGCTTGCTGACCCGCAATCAGGAACTGGGCGCAGCCGGCTTCAGCGGGGAGATAAACACCGCTGACCTGGATCTTGTCGTCGGTCTTGACGCGAACTTGGGGATTGAGGCGATAGACCGGCCAGGACGGCGGAGCGTCGAGGGGGCCGCGCGCTTCCTCGTTGTAGTCCCAGCTGAGATCACCGGGCGCCCAAATGCACTGGCAAGAGCGATCGATGTTGCTGGCTATGCGCCAAGAGTCTCGCCGCCCTTGCTCGAACTGTTCCAGATAAAAACCCGGCATCCAGCGAGTGTCGTAGTCTCGCATTATGGAAACAAAAACGGTCGATAGCCCACCTGCAGAAGCAAGAAAACCCAAGCGACCGTGCGAGACACGGATATACGCCTCATTCAATCCCGCCAAAACGCTTGCCATATTTGGAATGACAACAGCACCCCACGTAATGTCCGGCTGCGCATTAATCGGGCGACTCCGGTAGTCCCGCGGAAGACTCATAAGAGCCTGATCGAGCGCATTTTCCGCAGCACCAACACAATCCGCAAAATGATCGCGCATCAAACCAAAATAGCTCAAGGAAACATAGCGCTGCAGCAGAAAAGGCTCAGACGGATCAAAAGAGACTGTCATATCTGTTCATTTCCCCATTGATTCTTTAGAACCGGCACACCCACCGGCATCAATAGATCATCCACGCTCTCGTTTGCATAACTCCACCCGGTCCTTTTTCTGCGCTCCAAGAATGCTGGATCGAGATCCGCCGGATTCACTACGAACTGTTGTGCACCGCCGGATAACCAGAACATCTCTCCAGATTCATTGAGGACCGGCTTCCCAGAAATCTCCAGTCGCTGTGACGCGGCAGCGCCTCGCCAAACAGGGAGACCACCGCCCGGCGGCACAACGTACACTGTGTACTCGCCATTGCCATTCCAGTGCGCCCAAACGGCGCACTTCTCCCGCCACTCACCCTTACTCTTCAGCGCCAAAAAATCTCTCTCAGACATCCAAAATGGGCTGTCATCACGCGATCTCGGGTCAACGACCCGCACCAAACGCGTACCGGGCGGGAGACGGTCCGCGACGACCTTTCCCGAGAAACTCTGAAATGCCCCTTTCACCACCGAAGCCTCATCATCACCAATCCCGAAGTGTCCAGCGGGCACCGACGGCGCCTGCGCTAGTGACGGATGGCGCGCGCGCCTAGACTCATAAACCCACGGCGGCCTGCGGGAACGAATCGATTCAACCTCTATGTCGCGCCGCAATCTTGTCGGCATCAGCTTATGCCCATTCCGGGCATTGACCATGGCCCGGTACTGCATGTCCCCGTGCACCTCCAGCCGCCTCGCCAGGCAAGCGAGCCAATATCGCAGGGGCTCCAAGACCTGTGCAAGACCGTCGTTCATGCGATCTCGGACTCGGCGCAGCGAGGCCAGGAGTTCGCCGGCAGCGCTGGCACTCGCCGCCGTGCCCCACCGTTGCACCTTCCCAAGCACCCATTCCAGCGCCTCGAGCCCGCGGTCATAGGCGGCACGTAGGCTCTTGGCATCGAGCGAAGCTGCTAAAGCACGGATCTCGGTCGACAGATAACGATAGGGCTCATCGATCCGTAGCCCGGTCAGGGCTTTGCGCATCTGTGCGCTGGCCAGCAAGGCATCCAGCCGCCCGATACCGCGATCGACGGACTCGGCCGTCTCGTTCCATAGCTTCTGGCCGTCAAGCCAGTTCCGGCCCTTGTAGGCCCACTTGGCGGCTCGATAGACCTCCCGCCGCGCTTCGGCGACCACGACCTTCAACCCGGTCTTCACCAGGCTGCCCAGGGTCGGGAACAGCCCCAGCAGCGTCAATACCAGCGCCACCCACCGCCAGGGATCGCGGTCATCCTCCCGCAACGCCCGCACATTCGCCACCAGGTCGCGCAGATCGCTCAACTGGTCGACCAGCGGGATCATCGAGATCAGCCCGCCGGTGATCGTCTGCGCCGTCGTCGGGTTCTCGGCGAAGTCGCCCTGCAGCACGACCCAGACCCACTCGGCCACCGCCTCGGCGTCGCTGCGCCAGCGTGCCGGCGCGCTGGTGAACCAGGCGAGCGCGTTTTCCAGCGGGTTGGGGGCGGGCGTCGGCATCGGCGCGTTGATACGCGCCGCCGCCCGCCGCCGCATCGCCCCGGCGGGTGGGCCGCCCTTCCGGGCGCCAGTCACCTTAGCGACCGCTGCGGGCCACCCCGCATGCAGCAGGGCCGGGCCCTTGGACAGAATGGGTCGCGCCGCCCGTGCCGCGTCGGACACCGGGCCAGGACAAGACCAGGAGACAGGAATGAACGGCTTGATGATGCAGCAGCCGCTGCTGATCTCTTCGCTGCTGGTGCACGCCGAACGCCACCACGGCGACCGCGAGGTCGTCTCGCGCCGCGTCGAGGGCGACATCCACCGCACCACCTACCGCGAGATGGCCGCACGCGCCCGCCGCCTGGCCAATGCGCTGGCGGCGCTGGGCGTCAAACCGTCCGAACGCGTCGGCACGCTGGCCTGGAACGGCTACCGCCACATGGAGCTGTACTACGCGGTCTCCGGCTCCGGCTCGGTGCTGCACACGGTCAACCCGCGCCTGCACCCCGACCAGATCGTCTACATCGCCGACCACGCCGAAGACCAGGTGCTGTGTTTCGACCTCAGCTTCCTGCCGCTGGTGCAGGCGGTGGCCGGACGCACGAAGACGATCCGCCACTTCGTCGCGATGACCGACCGCGCACACATGCCGGCCGACCCGAAGATCCCCAACCTGCTGTGCTACGAGGACCTGGTCGACGCCCATTCCGACCGCTACGACTGGCCCGAGTTCGACGAGAACACCGCCAGCTCGCTCTGCTACACCTCGGGCACCACCGGCAACCCCAAGGGCGTGCTCTACAGCCACCGCTCGACGGTGCTGCACACCTTCGCGATCGCGCTGCCCGACGCGCTGAACTGCTCGGCCACCGACAGCATCCTGCCGGTGGTGCCGATGTTCCACGTCAACGCCTGGGGCCTGCCGTACGCGGCCTGCATGACCGGCGCCAAGCTGGTCTTCCCCGGCCCGGGGCTGGACGGCAAGTCGCTGTACGAGCTGTTCGAAGCCGAGCAGGTGACGGTCTCGGCCGGCGTGCCGACGGTCTGGCAGGCGCTGCTGGCCTACGTCGACGCCAACGGGCTGAAGTTCAGCTCGATGCGCCGCACCGTGGTCGGCGGCTCGGCCTGCCCGCCGGCGATGCTGCGCAAGTTCGCCGAGGACTACGACGTGCACGTGCTGCACGCCTGGGGCATGACCGAGATGAGCCCGGTCGGCACGGTGGCCGCGTTCAAGCCGCAGCACCTGGCGCTGCCGGAGGCGGAACGTTTCGCGGTGATGGCCAAGCAGGGCCGCGCGGTCTACGGCGTCGACATGAAGATCGTCGACCCCGCGGGCCGCGAACTGCCCTGGGGCGGCCCGGCCTCGGGCGACCTGCTGGTGCGCGGCCCCTGGGTGCTGTCGCGCTACTTCAAGGGCGAGGGCGGCAACCCGCTGCGCGAGGGCTGGTTCCCCACCGGCGACGTCGCACGCATCGACGCCGAGGGCTACATGCTGATCACCGACCGCAGCAAGGACGTCATCAAGTCCGGTGGCGAGTGGATCGGCTCGATCGACCTGGAGAACATCGCGATGGCGCACCCGGCGGTGGCCATCGCCGCCTGCATTGCGGTGCCGCATCCGAAGTGGGACGAGCGCCCGCTGCTGGTCGTCGTGCGCAAGCCCGGCGCCGAGCTGACGCGCGAGGAACTGCTCGGTTTCTACGAAGGCAAGATCGCCAAGTGGTGGACGCCCGACGACGTCGTCTTCGTCGACGCCATCCCGCTGGGCGCCACCGGCAAGATGCAGAAGAACAAGCTGCGCGAGATGCTGAAGGACTACCGGCTGCCGGCGGCCTGATCGCCTTCGGCAACGGCCGGCCCGAACAGATGGCTCCAGGCATGTGCACGCAGCGTGCGCAGCTCGGGGCTGCCGGAGTCGAAGGTCGCATCGCCCAGGGTGCCGCTCGACTGGTTGGCCGCCACGTAGAGCCGCCGCACCAGCGTGACCTGATCGCGCTTGTGTGGCATCGCCCAGTGCCCCGGCGCCGCCAGCCCGGCCTGCTGCAGCACCAGGGCCCCGACGTTGTAGGCCGCCACCTCGGCCGGAAGCGTCACGAAGCCGGCGCGGCTGTCGAACAGGGCCAGCGGCGGCTTGGAGAAGTCACGCTCCAGGTTCAGCGGTGCATCGGTGCCGTGCAGCGCCCGGTTCAGGCGCTCGTAGACCGCCAGCGAACCGAACGACGGGTAATGGTCGCCGTAGAAGAGCACGACGCTGCGCCGCGGCCGGGACTTCAGCCGCTCCAGGAAGCCGCAGAACGCTCGCTCGTGGTCGTAGATCATCGACGCGTACTGGGTCAGCGCCAGGCGGTCGCCTTCCAGCCCGGCCGGCAGGCGTTCGGCCAGGCCCGGCTCCACCGGGAAGCGGCCGTCCCAGTCGTAGGGCAGGTGCGCCATCATCGAGACGGCGTGCACGAGGCGGGGGCCGTCGCCGGGGGCGTCCAGGCGCTTCAGGATCTGGTCGAAGAGCACGCGGTCGTCGACATACTGGCCGCGCCGGGGCGCGCCCGGCATGTCTTCGAGGCCGGCGTAGTCGTCGATGCCGAGCGCGGCGTAGGCCTGCGGGCGGGAGAAGAAGTCGCGGTGGAAGGTGTGCACGGCTTCGGTACGCCAGCCGTGATCACGCAGCAACCGCGGCAGGGCCGACGCGACCGGGCGCGACAGGTACATCTGGAACGGCACCGAGCCCGGCGGCAGCATCGCGTAGGGGTAGCCCGTCAGCAGTTCGAACTCGACGTTGGCCGTGAATCCCCCCCAGGCCGGCGACACCAGGCGTGACTCGGGCGCCGTGGCGAGGCAGCCGAACGGCCGGCCGAAGAGCTGCTCCGGCAGCCGGGTGAAGGATTCCGACAGCACCAGCACGATGTCGGGTCGCTCGCCGGCCGCCTGGGCCGGCGGTACGGCGGCGGCGTCCAGCGCCTTCGCGGCGGCCAGGTCTGCGGCGGCAGGCTCGGGGATGCCGATGAACGGCAGGTTGACCGCGAACGCGTAGTACGGCCCGAAGTTGGCGAAGTTCGCGCCCTGGTCCCAGGTGATGTTGTGGACCTGGCCGGACAGGCCCCGGGGCGTCGACGGCAGCACCACCCCCCAGGCGCAGACGCCGACCAGGCCGGCGGCGGCGGCGGCCGACCGCGCGATCCCCCGGCGGCGACGGAAGATCGCCTGCCGGAAACGCCACCCGAGCACGAGGACGACCGCGGCAGCCGACGCCGCCAACACCGCCACCGCCGCAAGCGACCAGCCGAGGAAGGCCGCGAAGTCGGCCAGGTCGCCGACGAACCACAGGTCCCAGGGCAGCAGCGGCATGTCCAGTTCGAGCATCTTGCGCTCGGAGACCATCGCCACCGTGCCCAGCAGCGTGATGCCCAGCAGCGCCGATGCCAGCGGCGTGAACACCAGCCGGGCCAGCGCGTACAGGGTCAGGCCGAACAGGGCGTTGAGCAGGTCGACCTCCCAGGCCAGCGTGTCTCGTGCGCTGAACAGCCACAGGTGCCGGCGCGGCCAGTGCATCGCGAACAGGTCCGCCCAGTGCACCGCGCAGTACGCGCAGGCCGCAGCCGCCGCCGGCCCGGACAGCCAGCGCAGCGCGGCCAGCCATCGCGCGCGTCGTGCGCACGCAGGCTCGGCGGTGGGGCGCGGCGTCTCGGCGCCACGCGGGAAGTCGGACATGGGACGCACTGTAGGCCCGCGCTGCCGCCGCGCGGGCGCAGAGCGCATGCCGACGTGCATAGTTGTGCAAAGACTGGCGGCGGGGGGCTCGCGCGCACGCATCACGCGCGTTCCGCCCTCGAGACGATGGAATCGCTTCGTAACCGAGGCAGGTGGCGACAAGCCACTTGTCCTGGCGCAGATGCCGTTTTTGCGGGCCGCCTACCGCGCCTCCCGCTTGATCTGGCGCAATCGGCACCCCGTGGGGCTACTGGAAAGTGCCTCCACCCGCCTGTAGGCCGGGTAGGGGTGACAATATGCAACACAGTTTCCAGATGCCCGACGGCGCCCTGGCTGAACGATCAGCGCGCCCGCCATTGCGTCCGACGACGACGGCTCGCCCGAGCGCCGCGCCGGTGCGCGACGACGACCGGCCCGAGACCCGTGGTCCGGACGCGCGCACCTGGCAAGGTCTTTTCGGCACGCCGGCGCTTTCCACCGCCGAGCAGCTCGCGCTGTCTTCGGTCGCGCGCATGCGCACGGTTCCGGCCGGCGCGGCCGTGTTCGACCGTCGCGACAGCGCCAATGCGCTGGTGCTGGTCCAGAGCGGCGACGTCGCGCTGGGCTATCGCGGCGCCGACGGCGTCTTCCACATCGAACGTCCGGTGCGCGGCCCGGCCTGGCTGGACCAGAGCTCCGCGTGGCTGCACGAGAACCACGCGCTGGACGCCCGCGCGACGACCGAAGCGGTCATCGTCGAGCTGCCGCGTGACGCGGTGCAGGCGCTGATCGAGCGTTACCCCGCGCTCGGCCGCCACCTCGTCGCCAGCCTCGCGCGTGAAGTGCAGACGCTGCAGATGAACACGCACGAGCTGATGCACAAGGACGCGCCGGCACGTTTCGCCGCGTGGCTGGTGCAGCGCATCGAGCTGACCGACGCCGCCGGCCTGCGCGGCGTGGTGCGCCTGACCGAACGCAAGCGCGACATCGCGTCCCAACTCGCGATCACCCCGGAGACGCTGTCGCGCCTGATGCGCAGCCTCACCCGTCAGGGCGTGATTTCGGTGGCCGGCTACAACGTCCAGGTGCTCGACGCACCGGCGCTGCGCCAGATCGCCACCGGCGGCTGATTCCTCCTCAAGGAAACGTCGAAGGTTCGCGGGGGCTTCGGCCCCCGTCTTTTTGGGCCTCAGCCACGCGCGAGCAGCTGCGCCACCACGGCCACCGCGATGACCGCCGGCTCCTTGCCGGCGATGCCCGGCAGCCCGACCGGGCACACCAGCCGCGCCAGCGCCTCGGCGCCGTGACCGCGCGCCGCCAGCCGGGCGAGGAAACGTTCTCGCTTGCTGCGCGAGCCGATCAGGCCGACAAAACCCAGGTCCGGCCGCACCAGCGCGGCGTGCACGATCTCCAGGTCCAGGTCGTGGCGGTGCGTCATCACCAGCACGCAGGCGCCGGCCGGCGCGCGCGCCAGCTCGTCGGCGGCCGCGGCGGCGGGCACGGCCTCGACCTGAGGCGGCAGCTCGGCGCCGGCGAAGGCGTCTTCGCGTTCGTCAACCCACTGCACGCGGCAGGGGATCCCGTCGAGCACCCGCACGATCGCGCGGCCGACGTGGCCGGCGCCGTGCAGCTGCAGCACGAAACGCGGCGCCGGCAGCGGCCAGGCCTCGGGCGGGCAGTCCGACAGCGGCACAAAGGCCAGCGTCGCGTGGCCGCCGCAGCACTGGCCCAGCGCCGGGCCCAGCGGCACCGCCCAGAGCGGCTCGACGGCTTCGCCGCGCAGCAGCGCGCGGGCGCGTTCGATCGCCTTCAGCTCCAGGTGGCCGCCGCCGATCGTGCCTTCGACCGTGTCGGCCGCCACCAGCATGCGCGTGCCGGCCTCGCGCGGCACCGAGCCGCGCACCGCACGCAGCTCGACGACGACCGCCGGCCGGCGCTCGCGGCGCCAGCGTGCGGCCGTGGCCGCCAGCCTCACGCGGCGCCCCGCACCGCCTGCACGGCGGCCAGGATGGCTTCGCTGGTCGCCGGGGCCGACAGCGGCGGGTCGACACGGTGGCCGCCGGCGGCCGAGACCGCGTCGCGGATCGCGAAGAACACCGAGAACGGCAGCAGCAGCGGCGGTTCGCCGACGGCCTTGCTGCGGTGGATACTGTCCTGCGGGTTCGGCCGGCCGAACAGGCGCACGTGGAACTCGGGCGGCAGGTCGTTGGCGGTCGGGATCTTGTAGGTGCTGGGCGCGTGCGTGGCCAGCAGCCCGGTCTTCGGGTGCCAGACCAGCTCTTCCATCGTCATCCAGCCCATGCCCTGCACGAAGGCGCCTTCGACCTGGCCGATGTCCAGCGCCGGGTTCAGCGAGGCGCCGACGTCGTGCAGCACGTCGGCGCGCAGCAGCCGCCACTCGCCGGTCAGCGTGTCGACCAGCACCTCGCTGCAGGCGGCACCCCAGGCGAAGTAGTAGAAGGGTTTGCCGCTCATCGTCTGGCGGTCCCAGGACAGGCCGGGCGTGGCGTAGAAACCTTCGCTCCAGAGCTGCACACGCTCCAGGTAGGCGGCGTTGCAGAGTTCGGCGAAGGACATCGCTTCAGCCCCGGCCTGCACGCGGCCGTCGGCGAACAGCACGTCCTCGGCGGCGACGCCCCAGCGCCGCGCGGCGAAGGCCACCAGACGCTCGCGGATGCGGCGCGCGGCGTCCTGCGCCGCCTTGCCGTTGAGGTCGCTGCCGGTCGAGGCCGCGGTGGCCGAGGTGTTGGCCACCTTGTGCGTGTCGGTGGCGGTCACGCGCACGGCCTCGAAGGGCAGGCCCAGCTCGTGGGCGACGACCTGGGCGACCTTGGTGTTCAGCCCCTGGCCCATCTCGGTGCCGCCGTGGTTCACCAGCACCGAGCCGTCGAGGTAGACGTTCACCAGCGCACCGGCCTGGTTCAGGTGCACGACATTGAACGAGATGCCGAACTTCAGCGGCGTCAGCGCCAGCCCCTTCTTCAGCACCGGGCTGGTGGCGTTGAAGGCGGCGACGGCCTCGCGGCGCGCGGCGTAGTCGCTGCTGGCGGCCAGCTCGTCGACCAGCGGCACGACGATGTTGTCCTCGACACGCTGGCCGTAGGGCGTCAGGTCGCGTTCGCCGACGCCGTAGAAGTTGGCGTGGCGCACGGCCAGCGCGTCGCGGCCCAGGCGGCGCGCGACGCTGTCCAGCGCGTACTCGATCGCGAATGCGCCCTGCGGCCCGCCGAAGCCGCGGAAGGCGGTGTTGCTCTGGGTGTTGGTGCGCGCGGCGTAACCCTGCATCGCGACATCCGGCAGCCAGTAGCAGTTGTCGAAGTGGCACAGCGCGCGCGTCATCACCGGGCCCGACAGGTCTGCGGAATGGCCGGCGTTGCTGACCATCGTGACCTCGGCGCCGAGCACGCGGCCGTCGACATCGTGACCCAGCGCGAGCTGGTAGCGAAAGCCGTGGCGCCGGCCGGTGACGAGGAAGTCGTCGTCGCGGTCCAGGCGCAGCTTGACCGGCCGGCCGCTGCGCACGGCCGCCACCGCGGCGACGCAGGCCGGCAGCGCCGACTGCGACTCCTTGCCGCCGAAGCCGCCACCCATGCGCCGGCACTCGACCTGCACCGCGTGCGACGGGCGGTGCAGCGCGTGCGCGACCAGGTGCTGCATCTCGCTCGGGTGCTGCGTCGAGCACAGCACCTTCATGCCGCCCTGCTCCTGCGGCTGGGCGTAGGCGATCTGGCCTTCGAGGTAGAAGTGCTCCTGGCCGCCGACGCCGAAGTCGAGTTCGACACGGTGCGGCGCCGCGGCCAGCGCGGCGGCGGCGTCGCCACGCGCCAGCCGCACTGGCGGCACGACGTACTGGCCGGCGGCGTGGGCCTGCATCGCGTCGAGCACCGGCGGCAGTGCATCGAAGGCGATCACCTCTTTGGCCAGCGCCGCGGCGCGCCGCGCCGCTTCGCGTGTCGTCGCGACGACGGCGTAGACCGGCTGGCCCAGGTGGCGCAGCACGGCGCCCGGGCCGCCGGCGAGGATGGGCTCATCCTTGACCAGCGAGCCGCACTGGTTCTCGCCGGGGATGGCGTCGGCGCAGAAGGCGTCGACGACACCCGGCACGGCGCGCACACGCTCCAGGTCGACGCTGCGCAGCACGCCGTGCGCCACCGGCGACAGCCCGAGCGCGGCGTGCAGCGTGCCGGCGAGTTCGGGCAGGTCGTCGGTGTAAGGCGCGCTGCCGGCGACGTGGGCCGCGGCCGACTCGTGCGGGCGCGAGCGGCCGACGACGCCGGCCGCGGGCAGCGGATGCGCCGGCGCGTTCAAACTTCCACCTCCCGCTGCCAGACGTCCAGCGCCGCAGCGGGCAGCGGCGCGTCGGGCCGGGTCTCCAGCCAGAGCCTTTCGAGCAGGTTCTTCGCGACCTGCATGCGGTAGGCCGCGCTGGCGCGCAGGTCGGTCAGCGGCGTGTAGTCGGCGTCCAGCGCCGCCTGCGCGGCACGCAGCGCGGCTTCGTCCCAGCGCCGGCCTTGCAGTGCGGCTTCGGCAGCGGCAGCGCGTTTGACCGTCGCCGCCATGCCGCCGTAGGCCAGGCGCACCTGCTGCACGCGGTCGCCGTCCAGGCGCAAGGCGAACGCGGCGCAGACGGCCGAGATGTCCGAGTCGTGGCGCTTGGAGATCTTCCAGCCGCGCACGACGGTGCCCGGCGCGGTGTGCGGCACGACGATGGCCTGCACGAACTCGCCCGGTTCCAGCCGGTTCTTCAGGTAGTCGACGTAGAAGTCGGCGAGCGCCAGCTCGCGCACACGTTCGCCGCGGCGCAGCACGAGGCGTGTGTCCAGCGCCAGCAGCACCGGCGCCGAGTCGCCGATCGGCGAGCCGTTGGCGACGTTGCCGCCCATCGTGCCGGCGTGGCGCACCGGCGGCGACGCGAAGCGGCGCCACATCTCGGCCAGCTGCGGGTGCTCGGCGGCGAGCGCGGCCCAGGCGTCCTCAAGCGAGGCCGCGGCGCCGATGACGAGCGCGTCGTCGCGGCGCTCCACACGGCGCAGCTCGGCGACGTCGCCGGTCCAGATCAGCTCGGGCAGCACACGCAGCTGCTTGGTCACCCACAGGCCGATGTCGGTGCCGCCGCCCAGCAGGCGCGCCTCGGGCCGCGCTTCGCGCAGCGCGGCAAGCTCGCCGACGCTGCGCGGCGCGTGAAAGCCCGAGGCGGTGTGCAGCGGCGGCGCCTCGCGCATCTGCTTCAGCGCGGCGATGACCGGCGCCGTGTCCAGCCGCAGCGGCGGTGCGTCGAACATCGCCAGCCCGGCGTCGAGGATGGGCCGGTAGCCGGTGCAGCGGCAGAGGTTGCCCGACAGTTCGTCGGCCAGCGCCTGGCGCGTCGGCCGCGTGCCGGCGGCCTGGTGGCGTTCGTTGGCCGCCCACAAGGACATCACGAAACCCGGCGTGCAGAAGCCGCACTGCGACCCGTGGTGCGCCACCAGCGCCTGCTGCACCGGATGCAGCACGCCGCCGGGCGCGACGTCCTCGACGGTGAACAGCGCGCGCCCGTCCAGCGTCGGCAGGAAGCGGATGCAGGCGTTGACGGTCTCCAGCTTCAGCCGGCCGTCCTCGCCCAGCTCGCCGACGACCACGGTGCAGGCACCGCAATCGCCCTCGGCACAACCTTCCTTGGTGCCGACCAGGCGCTGCTGCTCGCGCAGCCATTCGAGCACGGTGCGCGTGGCCGGCACGTCGGCGATCTCGACGATGCGCTGGCGGTGAAAGAAGCGGATCGGACGGGTTTCGCTCATCGGCAGCATCGAATGCGGTTGGAAGACAGTACAGCGCAAGCGGCAGCGGCGTTCGGCACGGGCAAAATATCGTCACCCGCGACGCGGCCCGGAACAGGGCCGGCGCGACATCACCACCACCGTGAAGCCCGAACGCAGCGCCCCCGAGGTCGACCTGCGCGCTGCCCTCGGCATGCGCGTGCCTGCCTGCGCGCCGTTTTGCATGCAATCCGCGGGCCTGCCCCGGTGCACCGGCATGGAACGGAGCGCCCGGTGAACAAGCTCGCGCTGCACGGCGACCTGCTGGACTTCGAGGCCACACCCGGCTGGGGCGACCCGGCGCTGCACGGCGTGCGCTGGCGCCCCGACCACTGGCTGCTGATCGAAGACGGCCGCATCGCCGGCACCCTGCCCGGCCGCGAGCCGCCCGGCGAGGACTGGCGGCGCGAGGAGCACAGCGGCCGGCTGCTGATGCCGGGTTTCATCGACACCCACGTGCACTGCCCGCAGCTCGACGTCATCGCGAGCTGGAGCCCCGGCCTGCTGCACTGGCTGGACACCTACACCTTCCCGGCCGAGCAGCGTTTTGCCGACCCCGAGGTCGCCGCCGCCGGTGCCGGGCTGTTCCTCGACGCGCTGCTGGCCCACGGCACGACCAGCGCCGTCGTCTTCCCGACAGTGCACGCGGCCTCCGCCGAGGCGCTGTTCGCCGCCGCCAGCGCGCGCGGCATGCGCCTCGTCGCCGGCAAGGTGCTGATGGACCGCGGCGCGCCGCCGGCGCTGACCGACGACGTCGCCGGCGCCGAACGCGACAACGAGGCGCTGATCGCCCGCTGGCACGGCCGCGGCCGCAACGCCTACGCGGTGACGGTGCGTTTCGCGATCACCAGCACGCCGGAGCAGCTGGCGATGGCCGGCCGCCTGCTGGCGCGCCACGAGGGCCTGTACCTGCAGACCCACGTCGCCGAGAACCGCGACGAGGTCGCCGAGGTCGCGCGCCTGTTCCCCGAGGCACGAAGTTATCTCGACGTCTACCACCGCCACGGCCTGCTGGGCCCGCGTTCGGTGCTGGCGCACGGCATCTGGCTCGACGACGAGGACCGCCGCCTGCTCGCCGACACCGGCGCGCAGATCGCGTTCTGCCCGACGAGCAACCTGTTCCTCGGCAGCGGCCTGTTCGACTGGCAGGCGGCGGTCGACCACGGCCACAAGGTGTCGATCGCCACCGACGTCGGCGGCGGCACCAGCCTGTCGATGCAGCGCACGCTGGCCGAGGGCTACAAGGTGCAGGCGCTGCGCGGCACGCGGCTCACCGCCTGGTGCGCGCTGCACGCCGCCACGCGCGGCGCCGCCGAGGCGCTGGGCCTGGGCGCCGAGATCGGCCACTTCGACGTGGGCGCTGCGGCCGACGTCGTCGCCTGGGACTGGGCGCACGGCGCCGCCGCCCTGCACCGCGACGCGGTGGCACGCGGCGCGGTGGCCACGCTGCCGGCGCAGGACCTGCACGCGCGCGTCTTCGCCTGGATGACGCTGGCCGACGAGCGCAACGTCGCCGCCACCTGGGTGGCCGGCGTGCCGCGTTTCGAACGCGGCCGCATGCTTCAAAATGTCAGCATTGGCACGGCGCTTGCGGCCCGTCCCGATCCACGAGACCCCCAACACGCCGACGGCGCCGACGTCCGTTCGCGGCACTCCTGAGTCCATGCACCGCCTCGAACTCGACGGCATCACCAAGCAGTACCCCGCGGTCCGTGCCAACGACGGCGTCAGCCTGCGCGTCAAGCCCGGCGAGATCCACGCCGTGCTGGGCGAGAACGGCGCCGGCAAGTCGACGCTGATGAAGGTCATCTACGGCGCCGTGCAGCCCGACGCCGGCACGATCCGCTGGAACGGCCGGCCGGTGACGGTGCGCAGCCCGGCCGAGGCGCGCGCGCTGGGCATCAGCATGGTCTACCAGCACTTCTCGCTGTTCGACACGCTGACCGCCGCCGAGAACGTCTGGCTGGGCCTGGACAAGGCGATGAAGCTGCCCGAGGTGGCGCGCCGCATCACCGAAGTCGCGCACACCTACGGCCTGGACGTCGACCCGCAGCGCCCGGTGCACACGCTGTCGGTCGGCGAGCGCCAGCGCGTGGAGATCGTGCGTGCGCTGCTGACCGACCCGCAGCTCTTGATCCTCGACGAGCCGACCTCGGTGCTGACGCCGCAGGCCGTCGACAAGCTCTTCGTCACGCTGCGCCAGCTCGCCGAGCGCGGCACCAGCATCCTCTACATCAGCCACAAGCTCGACGAGATCCGCGCGCTGTGCCACCACTGCACGGTGCTGCGCGGCGGCAAGGTCACCGGCGAGGTCGACCCGACGCTGGAGAGCAACGCCAGCCTGTCGCGGCTGATGATCGGCGCCGAGCCGCCGCAGCTGCAGCACGGCACGCGCCCGGCCGGCGACGTGGTGCTGGCGGTCAAGGGCCTGTCGCTGGCGCGCGAAGACCAGTTCGGCGTCGACCTGAAGGACATCGGCTTCGACGTGCGCGCCGGCGAGATCGTCGGCGTGGCCGGCGTCTCGGGCAACGGCCAGCAGGAGCTGATGGCCGCGCTGTCGGGCGAGGACCGGCGTGCGCCGCACGGCAGCATCCGCCTCTTCGGCCGCGACATCGCGAACCACGGCGCGCGCAAGCGCCGCCACGAAGGCCTGCATTTCGTGCCCGAGGAGCGCCTGGGCCGCGGCGCGGTGCCGACGCTGAGCCTGGCGCAGAACACGCTCCTGACGCGCACCGAAGCGGTGTCGCGTGCCGGCTGGATCCCCAGCGCGCGCGTCACGGCGCTGGCCGACAAGATCATCCGCCGCTTCAACGTCAAGGCCGGCGGCCCGGGCGCGGCGGCCAAGAGCCTGTCCGGCGGCAACCTGCAGAAGTTCATCGTCGGCCGCGAGATCGACGCCGACCCCAAGCTGCTCGTCGTCAGCCAGCCGACCTGGGGCGTGGACGTCGGCGCCGCGGCGCTGATCCGCGGCGAGCTGCTGAAGCTGCGCGACGCCGGCTGCGCGCTGCTGGTCGTCAGCGAGGAGCTGGAAGAACTGTTCGAGATCAGCGACCGGCTGATCGTCATCGCCCAGGGGCGCGTGTCGCCGTCGATTCCCGTCGCCGAGGCGACGATCGAGAAGATCGGCGAATGGATGAGCGGCCTGTGGGCGCCGCGGGAGACGGCCTGATGTTGAAGCTCGAGGCACGGCCCGAGCCGTCGAAGTGGATGTCGATCGCCTCGCCGCTGCTGGCGCTGGCGATCACGGTGCTGATCGGCGTGGTGCTCTTCGTCCTGCTCGGCAAGGATCCGGTGCGCGGGCTGCAGGTGTTCTTCGTCGAGCCGGTGAAGAACCTGTACGCGCTGTCGGAGCTGAGCGTCAAGGCGACGCCGCTGATCCTGATCGCGCTGGGGCTGGCGGTCTGCTACCGCTCCAACGTCTGGAACATCGGCGCCGAGGGCCAGTTCGTCGTCGGCGCGCTGGCCGCCGGCTGGGTGGCGATGCAGGCGCCGTCGCTGGCCTGGATGGGCCGCGGCATCGTCGTCGTGATCCTGTTCGCCGGCGTGCTCGGCGGCATGGTCTGGGCCGGCGTCGTCGCCGCGCTGCGCGACCGCTTCCACGCCAACGAGATCCTCGTCAGCCTGATGCTGGTCTACGTCGCCGAGATGATCCTCGGCTGGCTGGTCTACGGCCCCTGGAAGGATCCGCAGGGCTACAACTTCCCGCAGACCATCACCTTCGACGCGCTGACCAGGATCCCGCGCCTCGTCGACGGCCTGCGCGCCAACATCGGCGTCGTCATCGCACTCGTCGCGGTGGTCGGCTTCTGGGCCTTCATGTTCCGCACCTACCGGGGCTTTCAGCTGCAGGTCGGCGGCCTGGCGCCGGCGGCGGCGCGTTATGCCGGCTTCTCGTCGCGCAGCGCGCTGTGGACCTCGCTGCTGCTGTCCGGCGGCATGGCGGGGCTGGCCGGCGGGCTGGAAGCGGCCGGGCCGCTGGGCCAGCTGACGCCGTACGTGCCGGCCGGCTACGGCTTCGGCGCGATCATCGTCGCCTTCGTCGGCCGCCTGCACCCGGTGGGCATCGTCTTCTCCGGGATCCTGATGAGCATGTTCTACATCGGCGGCGAACTGGCGCAGTCGCGCCTGGGCCTGCCCAAGTCGCTGACCGGCGTCTTCCAGGGCCTGCTGCTGTTCACGCTGCTGGCCTGCGACACGCTGATCCACTACCGCGTGCGCTGGTGGCACACGGTGCGCGCCAAGGCCTGAGACCGCGATGGACTTCACCACCCTCCCCCTGCTGATCGCGGCGACGCTCAACGCCGGCACGGTGCTGGCGATCGCCGCGCTGGGCCTGCTGATCAACGAACGCGCCGGCATCGTCAACCTCGGCGCCGAAGGCCTGATGCTGGTCGCCGCGATCGCCGGCTTCGCCACCGCGATGCACACCGGCAGCGACTGGCTGGGTTTTGCCGCCGGCATCGGCGCCGGCGCGGCGCTGGCGGCGCTGTTCGGCCTGCTCGTCATCTGGCTCAACACCAACCAGTACGCCAGCGGCCTGGCGCTGAGCCTGTTCGGCGCCGGCTTCTCGGCCTTCGTCGGCATCGGCTACGTGCAGGGCAAGCTCGGCGAGCGGCCCTCGTTCGCGGTTCCCTTGCTGTCGGACATCCCGTTCGTCGGCCCGGCCTTCTTCCGCCAGCACCCGATGGTCTACCTGGCGATCGTGCTGGCCGCAGCGCTGGCCTGGTTCCTCTACCGCTCGCGCGCCGGGCTGGTGCTGCGTGCGGTCGGCGAGTCGCCCGAGTCGGCGCACGCGCTGGGTTATCCGGTGCGCAAGATCCGCCTGGCGGCCGTGGTCGCCGGCGGCGGGCTTTGCGGGCTGGCCGGCGCCTACCTGTCGGTGATCTACACGCCGCTGTGGGTCGAGGGCATGGTCGCCGGCAAGGGCTGGATCGCGCTGGCGCTGACGACCTTCGCGACCTGGCGCCCGGCACGAGTGCTGCTTGGGGCCTACCTGTTCGGCGGCGTCACGATGCTGCAGTTCCACCTGCAGAGCCAGGGCGTCGAGATCCCGAGCCAGTTCCTCAGCATGCTGCCCTACGTCGCGACCATCGTCGTGCTGGTGCTGATCTCCCGCAATCCGGCGTGGATCCGGGTCAACATGCCGGCCTCGCTCGGCAAACCGTTCTTCCCCGGCTCCTGAAGCCGGGCCAATAATTTCCGCTTTCCTCACCCCCTGGAGAAAAGACCGATGTCTTTCGAATCGAAGCGCTCGCTGCTGAAGCTGGCCGGCTGGTCCACGCTCGCGGCGGCCGCCGCCCTCGTCGGCTGCGGCAAGAAGGAAGAAGCGGCGCAACCAGCGGCCGAACCGGCGTCGGCGCCGGCCTCGGCTGCTGCGGCCAAGCCCGAACCGCTGAAGATCGCGTTCGCCTACGTCGGCCCGGTGGGTGACGGCGGCTGGACCTTCGCGCACGACAACGCACGCAAGAAGCTCGAGGCCGAGTTCGGCGACAAGATCGTCACCACCTTCGTCGAGAAGGTGCCCGAGGCCGCCGACGCCGAGCGCGTGTTCCGCGACCTGATCGGCCAGGGCAACAAGCTGGTCTTCGGCACGACCTTCGGCTACATGGAGCCGATCCAGAAGGTCGCCGCCGACGCCAAGGACGTGAAGTTCGAGCACGCCACCGGCTACAAGCAGGGCGACAACATCCGCACCTACGACAGCCGCACCTACGAGGGCGCGTACATGGCCGGCGTCATCGCCGGCTCGATGACCAAGAGCAATACGCTGGGCGTCGTCGGCTCGATCCCCATCCCCGAGGTCATCCGCAACATCAACAGCTTCACGCTGGGCGCGCAGAGCGTGAACCCGAAGATCAAGACCAAGGTGGTCTGGGTCAACGAGTGGTTCAACCCGCCCAAGGAAACCGAAGCCGCGCAAAGCCTGATCAACGGCGGCGCCGACATCCTGTTCCAGAACACCGATTCGTCGGCCGTGCTGCAGACCGCGGCCAAGAACAAGAAGTTCGCCTTCGGCTGGGACAGCGACATGACGGCCTACGCGCCGGAAGCGCACCTGGCCTCGGCGATCATCGACTGGTCGCCGTACTACATCAAGGCCACCAAGGAAGCGCTGGAAGGCAGCTGGACCGGCGGCACGGCCACCTGGTGGGGCGTCAAGGAAGGCGCGATCGACATCGTCTCGATCAGCGACAAGGTGCCGGCCGAGACCAAGACCAAGCTCGACGAGGTCAAGGCCGGCCTGAAGGACGGCAGCTTCGTGATCTGGAAGGGCCCGATCGTCAGCAACGCCGGCAAGGAAGTGCTGAAGAAGGACGAGGCCGCGGACGACAAGTTCCTGGGCGGCATCGACTTCTTCGTCAAGGGGGTCGAGGGCAAGGTTCCTACGGGGAAGTGAGAGCCCCCGGCCGCCTTGCGGCCGCCCCCCCGAGGGGGGCAACCTGACCGGACCGGGAGACCCGGATCCGGTCAGGCGCGTTAACACCGCCGCTCCCCTGACCGCCTGCGGCGGTCTGTCCCCAGAGGGGACGAAATCGACAGCCACCGTGGTTCGCCCGGTGGCTGTTTTTTTGTTTGGTACGGGCGAAAAAAAGCGGCACCCGGGGGTGCCGCTGAAGCTGAGGTACCTAGGCGGGCGCCCCCGCCAGGGTTTTAGAACTTGTGGCGGATGCCGACGGCGTAGGTGTCGCCGGTGTCGTAGCCCGTGACCTTGTCCTGCATGTAGATCGCGTAGACCTCGGTGCGCTTGGACAGGTTGTAGTCGTAGCCCAGGGTCAGCGTCTTGTTGGTCTTCTCGACCGCGTTGCCGTCTTCCTTGGCGTGGCCGTACTGGGCCAGGACCTTGCCGCCGGCCAGCGGGATCGAGGCGCCCAGGCCCCAGATGTCGGTGCCGGTGTCGACCGCCGCGGTGGTGTCGACCGCGGTGTACTGGCCGAAGACCTTGGCGACGCCGAAGTCGTACCAGGCGCCGACCTGCTTGGTCTGCTGGTCCTCGAAGCCGGCCGGCGCGCCGATGACGTCGTTCTCGACCTTCGAGTACGACACCGTCGCGGCCAGCGGGCCGTTCATGTACAGCACGTTGCCGCCGACGTTGCGGCCGTAGGCGTTGGCGCCGCCCTCGCCGAGGTTGGCCTGGAGGTTCACGCTCAGGCCGTTCCAGCTCTTGCTCTTGAACAGCGCCGAGTTGCTCCAGCCGGTGTCACCGTACCAGGCGAGCATCTGCGCGCCGGCCGGGCGGTTGGTGGTCTGCGGGGTCAGCACCTGCAGGATGCTGGGCGAGAACGCGAACGAGTCGCCGATGGCGTTGAACATCAGCGTCGAGACGAACATCGTCGTCGTCGTGCGGCCGAACTGGTACTCGCCGTACTTGGTCGCCAGCCCGACGTAGGCGTTGCGCGCCCAGAAGCGGTCACCGACGAAGCGGCCGGCGGTGCCGGCATCGGCCTGCAGGAAGTGCTCCATCGCGAACGTGACCTTCAGGCCGTTGCCGACGTCTTCGCTGCCGTTGAAGCCGATGTAGGAGGTCGTCATGTTGCCGCTCTGGACCTTGCTGGTCGATTCGGCACCGGCCATCTGGAAGCTGCCGGCGGCAGCGTCCATCAGACCGTAGATGTTGACGGTGGACTGGGCATGGGCCAGGCCGACACACAGCAGCGCGGCGGCGCCGGCAGCGGCCTTCAGCGAACGGGACATGGAGACTCCTGGAACGGATGGTGAAAGGAAGAAAGAGAAGGAAAACGGCTTGTGCGGAAGCAAGCGTTATGCCGCGTCTGTATACAAGTCCGCGGTCCGGGCGCCATTGTGTGACATACCCGTGACGCCGACCGGGGTTTTCCCGCAGGGCATTGCCACGGGCGTGGGCGAGGCACCACAGCCGCGCAGATGCACCAGAGCGAATCGCGCAAACCCATGAAAAAGCCGCCCCGGAGGGCGGCCTGGACAGAAAGGGAGCGCCGGCTTACTTGGCTGTCGACTGCAGTTTCGCGGCCTCGGCTTCCATGCGCGTGACGAGCTCGTCGAGCTGGTCGACGACCGCCTGCACGGTCTGGCGCTGGGTCAGGTCGACACCGGCTTTCTGCAGCTGCTTCATCGGCTGGTCGTTGCCGCCCGAGGACAGCAGCTCCAGGTAGCGCTTGACCGCCGCCTCGCGCCCGGCCTTCGGGCCTTCGGTCATCGTCTTGAACAGCTGCGCCGACGACGCGAAGCAGGTCGCGTACTGGTAGACGTAATAGGGCGAGTTGAAGAAGTGCGGGATGCGCGCCCAGGTGTACTGGTAGAACTCGTCGTGGGTGATCGCGTCGCCCCAGTACTCCTTCAGCAGGCCGGCGTAGAGCTTGTTCAGCACCTCGGTGGTCACCGGCTCGTCGCGTTCGACGAGCTGGTGCGCACGCAGCTCGAAGTCGGCGAACAGCACCTGCGTGTAGAAGGTGCCGACGATCGCGTCGACGGCCTCCTGCAGCAGCAGGAAACGCTCCTTCGGGTCGGTGGTCTGCTTGAGCAGGTGCTCGAGCAGGAACCGTTCGTTGGTCGTCGACGCGACCTCGGCGACGAAGATCGTGTAGTCCGCCGTCGCGTAGGGCTGGTGCTCGGTGGACAGCACCGTGTGCATCGCGTGCCCCGCCTCGTGGGCGAAGGTGAACATCGCGTCGCGGGTGTCGTTGTAGTTCAGCAGCATGTACGGGCCGACGCCGTAGACGCCGGCGTTGTAGGCGCCGCTGCGTTTGCCTTCGTTCTCGTAGACGTCGACGCGGCCCGGGGCGATGGCCTTCTCGTAGCGCTGCACGTAGCCCTGGCCCAGCGGCGCGATCGACGCGGTGGCCTGGCGGCGCGCCTCGTCATAGGGCCAGGTCTTGTCGCTGCGGAACACCGGCACGAACTGGTCGTACAGGTGGTAGCTGGGCAGCCCCAGCAGGCGCTGGCGCAGCCTGGCGTAGCGCTGCAGCGGGCCGGTGCCCTGGCGCGCGACCTCGATCAGCGTCTCGACGACCTGGCGCGGGATCGCGTTCTCGTCCAGCGCCGCGTCCAGCGTCGTCGGGAAGTTGCGCGCGCGGGCGACGAACCAGTCGCGCTGCAGGATGCCCTCGTAGATCGCGGCGTAGGTGTGCGCGGTCTGGCCGTAGGTGCCCACGTGCGCGGCGGCGGCGGCGGCGCGGTCGGCCTGCACCGTGCTGTCGGACAGCAGCGCCTGGTAGTTGGCCGGCGACAGCGTCAGCTCCTTGCCGTCGGACAGGCGGATCGTCGGGAACTTGATGTCCGAGGTGCTGAGCTCGCTGTAGATCGCGTTGGGCGCGCGGTTGCTGCGCGAGGCCAGCGCCATCAGGCGCTCGCCCTTCTCGTCGAGCACGTGCGCCTGGCGGCGGAAGTTCTCGAGGATCGGGAAGCGGTAGGGCTTCAGTGCCGGGGTCTTGTCCAGCCACTCGCGCATCGTCGCCTCGGGCACCGTCAGCAGCTCGGGCGTGAACCAGGCGCTGGCGGCGTCGAACTTGGCGAACAGCGCGCCGACACGCTGGAAGCGCCCGGCGACGTTCTGGTCACGCGTGTCGGTGTCGCGCTGCAGCTGCGGGTAGCGGTAGATGCGGTACTGCAGCTGGCCGATCTCGTCGTAGGCGCGGTAGGCGGCGAGCACCGCGTCGGGGCCGTTCTTCAGCGTGCCCTGCAGCCTGGCGAAGGCGTCGATGCGCTGGTCCATCTCGCGCATGCCGGCTTCCCAGGCGTCCCAGTTCGCGTAGATCGGGCTGAAGTCCCAGCGGTACTGCGCCGGGATCTCGGCGCGCACGCGGCTGGCGGGCTTGGCGGCCATCGCGGTGGCGGCCATCGAGACGGCTGCGGCGCAGACGGCGCCGGCGACGAAGGTGTGCATCTTCAAGGTGGGGAGGGCGCGACCTCGACGGCCGCACGGGGATTCTGCGGTGGATCGGAACCGGGAGCGGCGGCTGGGGTCGGCCCGGCGGAGTCGCAAAGTGTTGAAGCCGGGCGAGCGCCGGGTCAAGGGCGTTGCGACGAACGGCCTAGTTCCCGCGACCAAGCTGCTTCACGCGCGCCATCGCCAGCGCCGCGGCGGCGGTGCGGGTCTCGACGCCGAGCTTCTGGAACACGTGCTCCAGGTGCTTGGTAACGGTGCGGTGGCTGGTGCCGAGGATGTCGCCGATGTCGCGGTTGGCCTTGCCCTGCACCACCCAGTACAGCACCTCGGCTTCGCGCGCGGTGAGCTCCAGCGACAGCGACATGGCCTCGACGATCGCGGCGTCGTCGCTCTCGCGCATGACGACCAGCCACTCGCCGGGCACCGGCTCGCCGCTCTCATCGGGCATCGGGTGCAGCATGAAGCTGATGCGCCGCGCGCCGCGTGCCACCGTCAGGCCCGCGGGCTCGGCGCCGGCGCGGCGGCGCAGCGACTCGCGTGCGACCCAGGCCATCAGCTCGGGCGGGGTGTCGGTGTCCTCGCCGCCGAAGTGCTCGCCCAGCATGCGCCGCGCCAGCGCCGTCTGCCACAGCCGGCGGCCGTCGCGCTCGCGCACGACCATCGTCGCGTGGCCGAAGGCGTCGAGCGCGTTGCGCGCCTGGCGCTGGCTGCGCGCCTGGTGCAGGTGCGAGGCGATGCGCGCCAGCACCTCGCGCGGGCGGATCGGCTTGGTGACGTAGTCGATGCCGCCGGCGCCGAAGGCGGCGACCACGTGTTCGGTTTCGGTGAGCCCGGTCATGAAGACGATCGGGATCGGCGCCGTCTCGGGGTCGGCCTTCAGCCGGCGCGCGGTCTCGAAGCCGTCGAGGCCCGGCATCACCGCGTCGAGCAGCACGATATCGGGCTGGGCGCGTGCGGCCAGCGCCAGCGCCGCCTCGCCCGACGTCGCGACGAGCACGGTGTAGCCGGCCTCGTCGAGCGCGTCGTTGAGCAGCGCGAGGTTGTCGGGCACGTCGTCGACGACGAGCACGACGTCGGCGCCGCCGCGGGGGTCATCAGGCGGCGCGGGGTTCATCGAGGGCCTTGTCCAGGATGTCGTTCATCGTGTCGTAGTTGAACTGGCGCGCCAGCAGCCGCATGCGGGCGGCAAAACCCGCATGCGCCGGGTCGGCGGCCTCGATCGTGTCGAGCTGGCGCGCGACGCCGCGCACGTGGCCCAGGGCGAGCGCGTCGCGCAGCGGGCGCAGCAGCTCGGGCGGCGGCAGCGGCGCGTCGGCCGGCGGCGGCGCGGGCTCCGGCACGCGCGCGCCGTCGCGCCAGACCAGCGCCAGGCGTGCGCCCAGCCAGTCGAGCAGCTCGCCGACACGCACCGGCTTGACGAGGAAGTCCTCGCCCGGCAGGCCGACGTCGTTGTCCAGCTTCTTGTCGAAGGCGTTGGCCGAGACCACCGCCAGCGGCATCGTGTGGCCGGCCGCACGCAGCCGGCGGATCGTCTCCCAGCCGTCGATGCCGGGCATCGCCAGGTCCATGAAGACCGCGTCGCAGGGCGGGCCGGCGGCCAGGCGTTCGAGCGCGGCCTCGCCGCTGGCGGCGCCCTCGACCTCGAAACCCAGCGGCTGCAGCAGGTCGGCGACGAGGCGCCGGTCGGCCTCCTCGTTGTCGACCGCCAGCACGCGCCGGCGCCGGCCTTCGTAGCCGACGCGGCGCGCGCGCAGCGCGTCGACCTCGGGCGCCGCCGCCGCCACCTCGGGCAGGAAGAGCCGGATGCGGAAGGTGGTGCCCTGGCCGGGCGTGCTGGCCACCGTCATCTCGCCGCCCATCAGCTCGCAGAGCATGCGTGCGATCGTCAGCCCCAGGCCGGTGGAGCCGACCGACTGGCCGCTGGCCGCCGAGCCGCGCTCGAAAGGCTCGAAGACGCGCGCCAGCTCGTCGGCCGTCATGCCCGGGCCGGTGTCGGCGATCTCGAAACGCGCCATCTCGCGCTGGTGGGCGACGCGCAGCGTCACCTGGCCGGCCTGGGTGAACTTGATCGCGTTGCCCAGCAGATTGATGAGGATCTGGCGCAACCGCTTCTCGTCGGCGCGCACGACGGCCGGCAGCCGGCCGTCGACCGCGAAGCGGAAAGCCAGCCCGCGGCCGGCGGCCTGCAGCTCGAACAGGCGCGCGATCTCGGCCAGGCCGTCGGCAAAACGCATCGCGCGCACCTCCAGCGCCAGCTTGCCCGACTCGATGCGCGCGATGTCCAGCGTGCCTTCGATCAGGCTCAGCAAATGGTCGCCGCCGCGGCGGATGACCGACACCGCCTGGCGGCGGTGCGCCGGCATCGCCTCGTCCTCCTCCAGCAGCTGGGCGTAGCCGAGGATGCTGTTGAGCGGCGTGCGCAGCTCGTGGCTGATGGTCGTGATGTAGCGGCTCTTGGCGCGGTTGGCGGACTCGGCGTGGCCGCGGGCCCGGTCCGCCTCTTCGCGTGCGGCCTGCAGCGCGGCGTCGGTGCGCGCGTGCGACTCGATCTCGCGCTGCAGCGCCAGCGTCTGGCGGTTGGACTCCTCCTGCGCCGCGGCGCGGCTGCGGTGCGCCAGCACGCCCCACCAGACGCCGACGCCGGCGGCGATCCACAGCAGCAGGAAGCTGCTGACGAACCCCTGGGCCAGCGTCGGCCCCAGCGCCGCGGCCTGGTCGCCGAGCAGGCGCAGCGCCTGGCGGTGGGCGATGCCCAGCACCAGCGCCAGCGCCGGCGTCACCAGGCCCATCAGCAGCAGGTAGTCGGCGAGACCCGCGTCGAGCTGCGGCGCCATGCGCGCCGGCAGCAGCCGCGCGAGCAGCGCGCGCCACTGCGCCATCAGCTTGGCCTGCGGTTTGCACAGGTCGTGGCAGCGTGCGTCCAGCGTGCAGCACAGGCTGCAGATGGTCGCCTGGTAGGCCGGGCAGAAGGCCATGTCCTCGGTCTCGTACTCGCGTTCGCAGACCGTGCAGCGGTGGCGCAGCCGGGCGTAGCGGCCATCGGCGGCGGCCGGCTCGGCGACGATCGGGATGCTGCCGGCCGGCAGCGTGCTGGTGCGCGCAAGGTAGTAGCGGCCTTTCGTCGCCCAGGCGATCAGCGGCGAGGCGACGAAAGCGGTGACCAGCGCGATCGCCGCCGAATAGGCCTGCGCCAGCTCGCCGAAGGCGCCCAGGTGCGCCGCCACCGACAGCGCCGAGGCGATGCCCATCGCGCCGACACCCACCGGGTTGATGTCGTACAGGTGCGCACGCTTGAACTCGATGCCCGGCGGCGACCAGCCCAGCGGCTTGTTGACGACGAGGTCGGCCACCACCGCCATCATCCAGGCGATGGCCACGTTGGCGTACAGCCCGAGCACGTGCGACAGCGCCTGGAAGACATTCATCTCCATCAGCACCAGCGCGATCCCGGTGTTGAACACCATCCAGACCACGCGCCCCGGGTGGGCGTGCGTCAGGCGCGAGAAGAAGTTGCTCCAGGCCAGCGAGCCGGCATAGGCGTTGGTGACGTTGATCTTCAGCTGCGAGACGAGCACGAAGGCCGCCGTCACCGCGACCGCGACGCCGTAGTCGGAGAACACGGTCTCGTAGGCCGCCAGGTACATCTGGTTCGGGTCGACGGCGCGCTCGGGCGGCACCATGCGCGTGATCGCCAGATAGGCCAGCAACGCGCCGCCGAGCATCTTCAGCACGCCCGGCAGCACCCAGCCCGGGCCGCCGGCCAGCACCGCCAGGTGCCAGCGCCAGCCGTGGCGGCTCACCTTCTCCGGCATGAAACGCAGGTAGTCGGCCTGCTCGCCCATCTGCGTGATCAGCGCGATGCCGACCGTGGTCGCGGCGCCGAAGGCGAGCACATCGAAACCCGCCACGCCGTGTTCGCCGCCATAGGCCGACAGCCCGGCCAGCAGCCCGGGCTCGGCGCGGAACACGAAGACGTAGGGCACGACCAGCATCGCCAGCCACAGCGGCTGGGTCCAGACCTGCAGCCGGCTGATCGCCGTGACGCCGTGCGTCACCAGCGGGATCACGACCAGCGCGCAGAGCAGATAACCCAGCGCCGGCGGGATGTCCAAGGCCAGCTCCAGCGCGTAGGCCATCACCGCCGCCTCGAGCGCGAAGAAGATGAAGGTGAAGCTCGCGTAGATCAGCGAGGTGATGGTCGAGCCGATGTAGCCGAAACCGGCGCCGCGCGTCAGCAGGTCCATGTCGACACCGTGGCGCGCGGCGTAGACGCTGATCGGCCAGCCGGCGAGGAAGATCACGAGGCCGGTGGCCAGGATCGCCAGCGCCGCGTTGACGAAGCCGTGCTGTACCAGCAGCGTCGCGCCGACGGCTTCGAGGATCAGGAAGGACGCGGCGCCAAAGGCCGTGTTGGCGACGCGCCACTCGCTCCAGCGGCGAAACGAGCGCGGCGTGAAACGCAACGCGTAGTCCTCGATGGTCTCGCTGGCGACCCAGGCGTTGTAGTCGCGGCGTGTCTTGACGACACGCTGCGGCGCTTCGGCGGGGGCGGCAGCGGTGTCGGCCGGCGGGCTCATCGGGCTGCGGCAATCAAGAAGCGCACCAGCCTTGACATGGCGCCGGACTTGCAGAGGAATCCGCCCATGGACCTGACCCCCAGAGAGAAGGACAAGCTGCTGATCTTCACCGCCGCGTTGCTGGCCGAGCGCCGCCAGGCGCGTGGGCTGAAGCTCAACGTGCCGGAGGCGATCGCGCTGATCACCGCCGCCATCCTCGAAGGCGCACGCGACGGGCGCACGGTGGCCGAGCTGATGAGCGCCGGCAAGCAGGTGCTGCGCCGCGCCGACGTGATGGACGGCGTGCCCGAGCTGATCCCCGAGATCCAGGTCGAGGCCACCTTCCCCGACGGCACCAAGTTGGTGACCGTGCACCAACCGATCGCATGAGGACGGCGATGATCCCCGGAGAACTGCTGATCGACGACGGCGAGCTGACGCTCAACCCCGGCCGCCCGGTGCTGACGCTGGTCGTCGAGAACACCGGCGACCGGCCGATCCAGGTCGGCTCGCACTACCACTTCGCCGAGACCAACCCGGCGCTCAGCTTCGACCGCGCGGCGGCACGCGGCCTGCGGCTGGACATCGCCAGCGGCACCGCGGTGCGTTTCGAGCCCGGCCAGCAGCGCACCGTGCAGCTGGTGCCCTACGGCGGCGAGCGCCGTGTCTGCGGCTTCCGGGCCGAGATCCAAGGAAGTCTGTGATGAGCACGACCATCGGACGGCGCGCCTACGCCGAGATGTACGGCCCGACTGTGGGCGACCGCGTGCGCCTGGCCGACACCGAGCTGATCGTCGAGGTCGAGGCCGACTACACGCTGCGTGCCGGCGGTTACGGCGAGGAAGTGAAGTTCGGCGGCGGCAAGACGATCCGCGACGGCATGGGCCAGGGCCAGGCGGTCAACGGCCCCGGCCACCACGAGGCGGCCGACTGCGTCATCACCAACGCGCTGATCATCGACCACTGGGGCATCGTCAAGGCCGACATCGGCCTCAAGGGCTGCCGCATCGCCGCCATCGGCAAGGCCGGCAACCCCGAGGTGCAGCCGGGCGTGGACATCGTCATCGGCCCGGGCACCGAGATCATCGCCGGCGAGGGTTTGATCGTCACCGCCGGCGGCATCGACAGCCACATCCACTTCATCTGCCCGCAGCAGATCGACGAGGCGCTGAACTCGGGCGTCACGACAATGCTCGGCGGCGGCACCGGCCCGGCCACCGGCACCTTCGCGACGACCTGCACGCCGGGGCCGGAGAACCTGCACCGCATGCTGCAGGCCGCCGACGCCTTCCCGATGAACCTCGGTTTCCTCGGCAAGGGCAACGCCAGCCGGCCCGAGGCGCTGAGCCAGCAGATCGCCGCCGGCGCCATCGGCCTGAAGCTGCACGAGGACTGGGGCACGACGCCCAGCGCGATCGACAACTGCCTGGACATCGCCGAGGCCACCGACACCCAGGTCTCGATCCACAGCGACACGCTCAACGAGTCGGGCTTCGTCGAGGACACGATCGCCGCGACCCAGGGCCGCACGCTCTGCGCCTTCCACACCGAAGGCGCCGGCGGCGGCCACGCGCCGGACATCCTGCGGGTCGCCGGCGAAGCCAACTTCCTGCCCAGCAGCACCAACCCGACGATGCCCTACACCGCCAACACGGTGGACGAGCACCTGGACATGCTGATGGTCTGCCACCACCTGGACGCCGGCATCGCCGAGGACCTGGCGTTTGCCGAGAGCCGCATCCGCCGCGAGACCATCGCCGCCGAGGACGTGCTGCACGACCTGGGTGCGATCAGCATGATGAGCAGCGACAGCCAGGCCATGGGCCGTGTCGGCGAGGTCATCATCCGCACCTGGCAGACGGCGCACAAGATGAAGGTCCAGCGCGGCTGGCTCCAGGCCCCCTCTCCCGCAACGCGGGAGAGGGCGGGGGGTGAGGGCAAGAGCGGTGTCGCGGAGCAGGACTCCCGCAACGACAACTTCCGCGTCAGGCGCTACGTCGCCAAGTACACGATCAACCCGGCGATCGCCAACGGCATCGCGCACGAGGTCGGCTCGGTCGAGATCGGCAAGTGGGCCGACCTGGTGCTGTGGCGGCCGGCCTTCTTCGGCGTCAAGCCGAGCCTGGTGTTGAAGGGCGGCTTCATCGCCGTGGCGGCGATGGGCGACCCCAACGCCAGCATCCCGACGCCGCAGCCGGTGCATTACCGGCCGATGTTCGGCAGCTTCGGCGGCGCCCGCGCCGCGACCTCGCTCACCTTCGTCAGCCAGGCGGCGCTGCAGGCCGAGATCGGCGAGCAGCTGGGCCTGGCCAAGCGCCTGGCCGCGGTGCAGGGCTGCCGCCAGGTGAAGAAGGGCGACATGGTGCACAACGGCTGGCTGCCGAAGATGGAAATCGACCCGCAGACCTACGAGGTGCGCGCCGACGGCCAGTTGCTGACCTGCGAGCCGGCGACCGTGCTGCCGCTGGCCCAGAAGTACTTCCTGTTCTGACCGGCGCGCGCCGCCCTCTCAGGCGGCGCGTCGTATCAGGCCGCGACCGGCTCCGAGGCTTCGGCGATGCGGCGCGCCAGGTGCTCCAGCGCTTCTTCGACCTGGTCGACGAGCACCAGGCACAGGTCGCCGGGCTGCAGGTTCGCGAGCGCCTGGTCGATGGCGACGAACTCGCCGTGGATCTCCTCGACACGGCGGGTGCGCGGCGCGCCGCGCAGGCCCTCGCGCAGCAGCGCGATGACCTCGCCGTCGGCACGGCCGCGCTGGGCGGCGTCCTGGTACAGCAGCACCTCGTCGAAGGCCGCCCCCAGGATCTGCGTCTGCTCGCGGATGTCCTCGTCGCGGCGGTCGCCGGCGGCGCTGATGACCACCGAGCGGCGCTGGGCCGGCATCGCCTCGACGGCACCGACCAGCGCGCGCATCGCGTCGGCGTTGTGGCCGTAGTCGGCGATGACCGTCGCGCCGCGGTAGTCCATGACGTTGAAACGCCCCGGCGCGTTGTGCGCGTCGTTGACGAAGCTGGCCAGGCCGGCGCTGACGGCGTCGAAGCTGAGGCCGCAGCCCCAGGCCGCGGCGACCGCAGCGAGCGCGTTCTCGACCTGGAAGCCGATCGTGCCGTTGCGGGTGAGCGGCACCTCGCGCAGCGGCACACGCGCGCGCGCCGAGCCGTTGACGGCGACGATCGCGTCACCGTCGACGAACACCGTGCGCCCGCCCTGGGCGCGGTGCGCGACCATCGCCGGCAGGTGGCCGTCGGCAGCGAACAGGATCACGCCGCCCGGGCAGTGCTGCGCCATCTGCAGCGTGATCGGGTCGGCGGCGTTGAGCACCGCGTAGCCGCTCTCGGCGACGTTCTGCACGATGACGCGCTTGAGCACCGCGAGGTCCTCGACCGTCGTGATGTAGTTCAGGCCGAGGTGGTCGCCGGCGCCGACGTTGGTGACGACGGCGACCTGGCAGCGGTCGAAACCCAGGCCTTCGCGCAGCATGCCGCCGCGTGCGGTCTCCAGCACCGCGGCCTCGGTGTCGGGGTGGGCGAGCACGTTGCGCGCGCTCTTCGGGCCGCTGCAGTCGCCGCTGTCGATCTGGTGGCCGTCGACCCACACGCCGTCGGTGTTGGTCATGCCGACCTTGTAGCCGGCGGCGTTGAACAGGTGCGCGATGAGGCGCGAGACGGTGGTCTTGCCGTTCGTGCCGGTGACGGCGACGACCGGGATGCGGCCGTCCTGGCCGGCCGGGAACAGGCGCTCGATGATGGCCTCGCCGACCGCACGCGGCTTGCCGAAGCTCGGCGCCAGGTGCATGCGCAGGCCCGGCGCGGCGTTGACCTCGACGACGCCGCCGCGCTGCTGCTCCAGCGGCACGCCGACGCTCTCGCAGACCACGTCGACGCCGCAGATCTCCAGCCCGACCATGCGCGCGGCGGCCACCGCACGCGCGGCGACCTCGGGGTGCACGTCGTCGGTGACGTCGGTGGCGCTGCCGCCGGTGCTGAGGTTGGCGTTGTGGCGCAGCACGACCTTCTGGCCGTTGGCCGGCACCGCCTCGGGCGACAGGCCCAGCAGCGCCAGCCGCGCCAGCGCGACGTCGTCCAGGCGGATGCGTGTCAGCGCGGTGGCGTGGCCGTCGCCGCGGCGCGGGTCGGCGTTCACCGTGTCGACGAGCTGGCGCACGCTGTGCACGCCGTCGCCGATGACGTAGGGCGGGTCGCGGCGCGACGCGGCGACCAGCTTCTCGCCGACGACGAGCAGGCGGAAGTCGTGGCCGGGCAGGAACTGCTCGACCATCACCTCGCCGATCTCGTCGGCGGTGCGGTAGGCGGCCTCGAACTGGGCGCGGTCGGTGACGTTGACCGTCACGCCCTTGCCCTGGTTGCCGTCGCGCGGCTTGACGACGACCGGCAGGCCGATCTCCATCGCCGCGGCCCAGCCGTCCTCGAGGTCGGCGACCGGGCGGCCGCGCGGCACCGGCACGCCGGCGGAGGCCAGCAGCCGCTTGCTGAGATCCTTGTCCTGGGCGATCGACTCGGCCACCGCGCCGGTGGAGTCGACCTCGGCGGCCCAGATGCGGCGCACGCGTGCGCCCCAGCCGAACTGCACCAGGCTGCCCTCGGTCAGGCGGCGGTACGGCACGCCGCGCGCCAGCGCGGCCGAGACGATGGAGCCGGTGCTCGGCCCCAGGCGCACGTCCTCGTCGATGGCGCGCAGCTCGGCGACCGCGGCCTCGGTGTCGAAGGCCTCGCCGGCGACGGCCGCGGCGAGCAGGCGTTCGGCGAGCTCGAGTGCGCGCCGGCCGACCTTCTCCTCGGTGTACTCGACGACGATCTGATGCACGCCGGGCTCGGGCGCGGCCGCGGTGCGCGAGAACGAGACGCGGCAGCCGGCGCGCGCCTGCAGTGCCAGCGCCAGGCGCTCCAGCCAGCGCGCCATCGGCACCGGCTCGCGCGTGCCGACCGGGCGCACCGGCGAGACGTCGGGCAGCAGTTCACGCAGCCGGCGTTCCAGCGTCGAGCCGGCCTCGATCGCCGACTCCTCGGGCGTGCAGCGCACGATGGCCTCGATCGCCGTGTGCCGGCTCCAGAGATTGGGCCCGCGCAGCGCGCGGATGCGGGTGACGTCCATGGCGGTCTCAGCGGATGTCGGCAGGGGTCTGCAGATCGAAGGTGTCCAGGCCGGCGGCCAGCAGCGCCGGCGCCAGACCGAAGGCCCAGGCGGCGGCGACGGCCGGCAGCAGCACGGCGGCGGGCAGCGGCGAGCGGCCGCGCACGTTCAGCGGCGTCTCGGCATGGCCTTCGCACAGCCAGAGGCGGCCTTCGCGCAGCAGCACGGCGTGGCCGCCGCGCTCGCGGTGCGCGGCCAGCGCGGCGGCGTCGGTGGCGTAGAGCGTCACCTCGCCGTCGCAGTGCTCGGCGAGCGCGGCGATGCGCGCGTCGTCGGCGTTGAGCACGCCGATGCCGTCGGCCAGCACGACGTCCATCTGCGTGCGCAGCACACGCGCCAGGTCGTCGGCGGCGTGGATGTCGTGGCGCTCCAGCGCCTCGGCGCCGTCGAGGTCGGTGACGACGCCGACGCGGCAGCGGTCGTAGACCAGGCCTTCGTCGAGGAGGGTCGCGGCGCCGTTCTCGAAGACGGCGGCGTCGACCTCGCGGTTGAGCAGCAGGCGCTCGGCGATGTCGCCGCGCGTCGCGTCGCGCTCGTCGATGCGGCGCGTGTCCAGGAACAGCCCGTCGCGGCAGGCCAGGCCGACGTGGTGGCCCGACAGCTGCAGCAGCCAGGCCACGAGGCGCGCCACCGGGGTCGCCGCCTCGCCGCCGGCGATGCCGACGATCGGGATGCGGCCGTCGTCGCCGGGCGGGAACAGGTGGTCGATGATCGCCTGGCCCACCGGGCGCGGCGAACCGACCGCCGGCTTGGTGTGCGCCAGCAGCCCGGGGCCGGCGTTGACCTCGACGACCGCGGCGTGCTGGCCGCGCAGCGGCCGCGTGATGTCCTGCGCGACGAGGTCGATGCCGGCGATGTCCAGGCCGACGGTGCGCGCGGCCAGCGAGGCGACGCGCGCGAAGTCGGGGTGGACCTCGTCGGTGCAGTCGATGGCGACGTTGCCGTTGCGCTGGATCAGCACGCGCCGGGCGGCAGCGGGCACGTCGTCCGGGCCCAGGTTCTGGCGCCGCAGGTCGACGAGGATCGCGCCGTCCTCGCGCACGCGGATGCGGCCCAGCGGGTGATCCTCGGTCTCGCCGCGGCGCGGGTCGCTGTTGAGCTGGGCCTCGACGAGTTCGGCGACGCTGCTGCGGCCGTCGCCGACGACCCAGGCGGCCTCGCCGCGTGCGGCGGCCACCATCCGGCCGGCGACGACGAGCAGGCGGTGCTCGTCGCCGGGGATGTAGCGCTCGACGATGACCTCGCTGCCTTCGGCGTCGGCGACGACGAACGCCGCCTCGACCTGCTCGCGTGTCGTCAGGTCCAGCGTCACGCCGCGGCCGTGGTTGCCGTCGCTGGGCTTGACGGCCACCGGCAGGCCCACGTCCTCGGCGACCTCCCAGGCGTCGGCGGGGCTGGCGGCGACACGGCCCTCGGGCACCGGCACGCCGACGGCGGCCAGCAGGCGCTTGGTCAGGTCCTTGTCGCGCGCGATGCCTTCGGCGATGGCGCTGGTGCGGTCGGTCTCGGCGGTCCAGATGCGGTGCTGGCGCTTGCCGTGGCCCAGCTGCACCAGGTTGCCGTCGTTCAGGCGCAGGTGCGGGATGCGGCGCTCGGTCGCCGAGGCGACGATGTGCGCGGTGCTCGGGCCCAGGTAGGCGCGGTCGATCGCGTCGCGCACCGCCTGCACGGCGGCGGCGATCTCGAACCCGCGGCCGTTGATCGCCGCCATCAGCAGCGCGTGGCCCTGCTGCAGCGCACAACGTGCGACGGCCTCGTCACGGGCGCGGAAGACCATGCGGTAGACGCCGGCCTTCGAGGTGCTGCGCGTCTGGCCGAAGCCGGTGGGCATGCCCGCCAGGTTCAGCAGCTCGATGACGACGTGTTCGAGCACGTGGCCCATCCAGGTGCCGCCGCGCAGGCGCTGGATGAAGCCGCCGCGTTCGCCGACGCCGCAGTGGTGTTCCTCCAGCGCCGGCAGCAGCGCCAGCAATCGGTCCACGAAGCCGGGCAGCCGGTCCGACGGGTGCTGTTCCAGCTCGCCCAGGTCGAGCCAGACTTCGAGCGCCGAGCGGTAGGTCCAGAGATTGGGGCCGCGCAGGTAGGTCACGCGCAGCAGGCGGATGTCGTCGAAGATCTTCATCGTGGTCGTGCGTTTTTCGCTCCGGAGCGACCTGCGGCGCGATTTCGGGGCGGCGGCCGGTCGGCGTGGAACCGGGCTGGCGCGTTACGCGACAATCCCGCGCTCGCCGCTACCCTGTCATGCCTTCAACCGATCCGTCTCCTGTGCTCGCCGCGGTGCCCTCCGCACCGCTCGAACGAGGGGAGAACGCGCTGGCAAGCCTGGACGTTGACCTGGACGCGAAGGAGCGCTTCGCGTCCGGCGAAATAGTTCTCACCGAACGCCGTCTTCTCGCCCGCGACGCCGGCACCGACCGCTGGCTCGCCTGGCCGCTGGACACCGCGCTGACGCTGCAGCACGCCGACCACGGCGGCGTCGGCCAGCTCTCGCTGCACGACGCCGGCGGCCGCCTGGCCGCCTGGCGCTACACGCTGGGCCGCGACCCGGCGGCGCTGAAGCTGCTCGGCCTGTTCGAGCGCCAGAAGCGCCGCCTGGCCAGCGGCGAGGCCGACCCGGACGACGAGGCCGAGCCCGAGGAGACCGATTTCGGCGTCGAGTCGGCGGCGCCGCCGTCGACCTGGGTGCTGCTGCGCCTGAGCCGGTTCGCCAAGCCGTACCAGTGGCAGCTGCTGCTCGGTTTCGTGCTGACGCTGGCGTCGACCGCCGCGTCGCTGGTGCCGCCGTACCTGACGATCCCGCTGATGGACGAGGTGCTGATCCCGTACCAGAACGGCCAGCAGATCGACACCCACCTGGTCTGGATGCTGCTGGCAGGGCTGGCCGGCGCCGCGCTCGTCGCCTGGGCGCTGGGCTGGCTGCGCACCTGGCTGCTGGCGCTGGTCAGCGAACGCATCGGCGCGGACCTGCGCACCGCCACCTTCGAGCACCTGCTGCGGCTGTCGCTGGACTATTTCGGCAGCAAACGCACCGGCGACCTGATGTCGCGCATCGGCAGCGAGAGCGACCGCATCTGCGTCTTCCTGTCGCTGCACGCGCTCGACTTCGCCACCGACGTGCTGATGATCGGCATGACGGCGGCGATCCTGTTCAGCATCAACCCGTCGCTGGCGCTGGCGACGCTGCTGCCGCTGCCCTTCATCGCCTGGATGATCCACCTGGTGCGCGACCGGCTGCGCACCGGCTTCGAGAAGATCGACCGCGTCTGGGGCGAGGTCACCAGCGTGCTGGCCGACACCATTCCCGGCATCCGCGTCGTCAAGGCCTTCGCCCAGGAGCAGCGCGAGGCCGAGCGTTTCCGCCGCGCCAACCGCGCCAACCTGGAAGTCAACGACAAGCTGAACAAGACCTGGAGCCTGTTCACGCCGACCGTGTCGCTGCTGACCGAGATCGGCCTGCTCGTCGTCTGGGCCTTCGGCATCTGGCTGGTCAGCCGCGACGCGATCACCGTCGGCGTGCTGAGCGCCTTCATCGCCTACATCGGCCGCTTCTACGGCCGGCTGGACTCGATGAGCCGCATCGTCTCGGTGACGCAGAAGGCCGCCGCCGGCGCCAAGCGCATCTTCGACATCCTCGACCACGTCAGCAACGTGCCCGAGCCGGCGCAGCCGGTGAAGATCGAGCGCGTGCAGGGCGGGCTGTCGCTGCAGGGCGTGGGCTTTCGCTACGGCAGCCGCGCGGTGATCCGCGGCCTGGACCTGGACATCCGTCCGGGCGAGATGATCGGCCTGGTCGGCCACAGCGGCTCGGGCAAGAGCACGCTGGTCAACCTGATCTGCCGCTTCTACGACGTGACCGACGGCGCGATCAAGGTCGACGGCGTCGACCTGCGGCGCTTCGGCGTCGCCGACTACCGCCGCCACATCGGCCTGGTGCTGCAGGAGCCCTTCCTGTTCTTCGGCACGGTGGCCGAGAACATCGCCTACGGCAAGCCCGACGCAACGCGCGAGGAGATCGTCGCCGCGGCGCGCGCCGCACACGCCCACGAGTTCATCCTGCGCCTGCCGCACGGCTACGACTCGGTGGTCGGCGAACGTGGCCAGGGGCTGTCGGGCGGCGAGCGCCAGCGCATCTCGATCGCGCGCGCGCTGCTGATCGACCCGCGCATCCTGATCCTCGACGAAGCCACGTCCTCGGTCGACACCGAGACCGAGAAGGAGATCCAGAAGGCGCTGGACAACCTGGTGCAGGGGCGCACGACGATCGCCATCGCCCACCGCCTGTCGACGCTGCGCCGCGCCGACCGGCTGGTCGTCATGGACCGCGGCCGCATCGTCGAGGTCGGCACGCACGACGAGCTGCTGGCGCGCGAAGGCGCCTACTGGCGGCTGTACGAGGCGCAGCTGCGCCAGGTCGACGAGAGCGACAGCGAGCGCCCGCTGCTGCCGCCGCCCGCGCCGGCGGCGCATCCGGCCGGCGCCGCCTGAGGAACCGCGATGAACGCTCCCATGCCCATCACGCTGCAGCGCGACGCCCACGGCCGCCTGGTGCTGATCGACGCCGAGGGCGTCGAACACGTCGGCGTCGTGCCGGTGCGCGTCTTCCCGCTGTCCGACCCCGCCGGCCCGGTGTCGCTGGTCGGCACCGACGGCCGCGAGCGGCTGTGGATCGCCCGCCCCGAGGCCCTGCCCGCGGCGGCGAAGACGCTGCTCGACGAAGAACTCGCGCGGCGCGAGTTCGCCCCGGTCATCGAACGCCTGCTGGAAGTCTCGACCTTCTCGACGCCCAGCACCTGGACGGTGGACACCGACCGCGGCCGCACGACGCTGGTGCTCAAGGGCGAGGAAGACATCCGCCGCCTGAACGGCAGCGCGCTGCTGATCACCGACAGCCAGGGCATCGGCTACCGCATCGCCGACGCGAAGGCGCTGGATCGGCGGTCGAAGAGGCTTCTCGAGAGATTCTTGTGAGCCCCCGAGGGGGCCGTCCGCCAACGGTCCGGCGGAGCCGGACCGTGGCGGGAAGCTTGATCGCGGAGGGCGCGGTGCCTTGCCAGTGCTCGCTGACATCGCTGCGCGGCCTGCAAGGCTGAGCCCGGACGCGATCCGTCCAGTGGACGGATCGCGCCTGGCGAAGAGCCGGGCCACTGGCCCGGCGCGGCCTGCAAGGCCGTCCGCCGCGACCGATGGGGCTCTACCGCGTTCCCTTCGCCTTCTCGTTGTTGTGCTCCGGCTGCACGAACCCGATCGGCCGCTTCGGCGGGTCGGGCGGCGCCATCGGTTCGCGCAGGGCGTCGAAGACCTGCCTGAGCTGGTTGCGCGTATTGCGGCTGAAGCTGTCGTGATCCACCGCCAGGGCCTCCGTCTTCTCTTCCAGCTCAGCCAGACGTTTGGCCAGATCTCCGTGCGTCGCCGCCAGTTCGCGCATGTGCACGAAGGCCCGAACGACGTACACCGACACCTCGATGGCACGCGGGCTGTTCAACAGGTTCGCGGCCATGATCGCCCCATGCTCGGTGAAGGCATAGGGCAGGTACTTACGGTGCCGGCCTCGCCCGACGGGTGCCGCGTCTAAGGTCGCATTTTGCGACCTTAGAGCCCCCCACTCCTCGGCGGTGAGCTGGAACATGAAGTCGACCGGGAACTTGGCCCGGTTGCGGCGGACAGCCTCGTTGAACCGCTTGGTCTCGACTTCGTAGAGCGCAGCCAGATCAGCGTCGAGCAGCACGCGCTGGCCGCGCACGGTGGCAATGCGCAGCGTGACCGCCTCGTGCGAGAGCAATTGCATGCTCATCGGCCCGCACAGCGGGCCAGGGGAAGACAAGCATCGACCTCGCGCTGTTTGAACCGGCTCGACGATAGCCTATGCCTGTGCCTATCGATTCGTTCCACCATGCCTCCTCCTGAGCAAGACTGTCGGCGCGCCAGGAGAGGCAGGCAAGGCGGGACTCGTCCCCCTGAAGGGGCAGGCTCAGATCAGCGCCGCCACCGCCTCGCCGAGTTCGGTGGTGCTGGCGCTGCCGCCCAGGTCGGGCGTGCGCGGGCCTTCGCGCAGCACGGTTTCGATGGCGCGCACGATGGCGTCGTGCGCGGCGCGGCCGGCGCCTTGGCCGCCGGTCAGGAAGTCCAGCATCAGCGCGCCCGACCAGATCATCGCGATCGGGTTGGCGATGTTGCGGCCGTAGATGTCGGGCGCCGAGCCGTGCACCGGCTCGAACAGCGACGGGAAACGGCGCTCGGGGTTCAGGTTGGCCGACGGCGCCAGGCCGATCGTGCCGGCGGTCGCCGGGCCCAGGTCGAACAGGATGTCGCCGAACAGGTTGCTGGCGACGACGACGTCGAAACGCTGCGGCTGCAGCACGAAACGCGCGGTCAGGATGTCGATGTGCTGCTTGTCGACCGCTACCTGCGGATAGGCGCGCGCCATCTCGTCGGCACGCGAATCCCACCAGGGCATGCTGATCGCGACGCCGTTGCTCTTGGTGGCGACGGTCAGGTGCCGGCGTGCGCGCGAGGCGGCCAGCTCGAAGGCGAACTTCAGCACGCGGTCGGTGCCGTGGCGGCTGAAGACCGACTCCTGGATGACGATCTCGCGCTCGGTGCCGGCGAACATCGTGCCGCCGACGTTGGTGTACTCGCCCTCGGTGTTCTCGCGCACGATCAGGTAGTCCAGATCACCCGGCTTGCGCCCGGCCAGCGGACAGGGCACGCCGTCGAACAGGCGCACCGGGCGCAGGTTGACGTACTGGTCGAACTCGCGGCGGAACTTCAGCAGGCTGCCCCACAGCGAGACGTTGTCCGGCACCGTCGCCGGCCAGCCGACGGCGCCGAAGAAGATCGCGTCCATGCCGCCGAGCTGCTGCTTCCAGTCGGCCGGCATCATCGTGCCGTGCTGCAGGTAGTAGTCGCAGCTCGCCCACTCGATCTCGGTGAACTCCAGCGCCAGACCGAAACGTTCGGCCGCGCGGCGCACGGCGCGCATGCCTTCGGGGGCGACTTCCTTGCCGATCCCGTCTCCGGGGATCAGCGCGATGCGGTACGGGCGGCTCATGGCGGCTCCTGTGATCGGACGGCGGCCATCGTAATCGTGCACGAGGCATCTACACTGGCCCGATCCGTGAACCGATCCGACACGAACCGTGCTCAATAAGACGCCTGCCGCCGACGACCTGCGGGTGCTCGCCGTCGTCGCGCGCAAAGCCAGCTTCGTCGCCGCGGCGCAGGACCTGGGCGCGTCGCCGGCCTACGTCAGCAAGCGCATCCGGCTGCTGGAGGAGCAGCTCGGCACCCGTTTGCTGCACCGCACGACGCGCCGCGTCGCGCTGACCGAGGAAGGCGAACGTGTCTGCCGCTGGGCCGAACGCATCCTCGACGACTTCGACCAGCTGATGCAGGAGGTCGGCGGCACGCGCGCCCAGGCGCGCGGCACGCTGCGCGTGTGCAGCAGCTTCGGCTTCGGCCGCCGCCAGCTCGCGCCGGCGCTGGGCGCGCTGACCGAGCGCCAGCCGCGGCTGCAGGTCCGGCTGGAGCTGTTCGACCGCCTCGTCGACATCGCCGCCGAGGGCTTCGACCTCGACGTGCGCGTCGGCGACGAGATCGCGCCGCACCTGATCGCCCGCCGGCTGGCGGCCAACCACCGCGTGCTCTGCGCCGCGCCGGCCTACCTCGCCCGCCGCGGCACGCCGCGCACGCCGGAAGACCTGCGCGCCCACGACTGCCTGGTCATCAAGGAGCGCGACCACCCGTTCGGCGTCTGGCGGCTGCGCGGCGACGGCCGGGAGGCGAGCCTGAAGGTCGGCGGCGCGCTGTCCAGCAACAGCGGCGAGGCGGCGCTGGCCTGGGCGCTGGACGGCCGCGGCATCGTGCTGCGCTCGGTCTGGCAGGTGGCGCCGCTGCTGGCCGCCGGGCGGCTGCAGACCGTGCTGCCGGGCTGGACACAGCCGGCCGACGTCTGGGCGGTCTACCCGACGCGGCTGGAACGTTCGGCCAAGCTGCGTGTCGCGGTCGAGTTCCTGGAACAGTGGTTCCGCGAACGCGGCGCCGCCGACGGCCGCTGGGCCGGGTGATTCAGCCGACGCGCTCGAAGCGCGGGCGTTCGTGGCCGTCGACGACGACCGTCTCGCCGAACATCGCGAACGGCCGCACCCAGGTGTCGGCGCTGGCGTAGAGGGGGCGGTACAGCACCAGCGGCTGCAGCGTCTCGCTGTGGCGCACGACGCCCAGCACCTCGTACTCGCCGCCCTTGTAGTGGCGGTAGCGGCCGAGGGCGATCGTCGGCAGCGGCGGCAGTGCGTCGTTCATCCTGCGGTCTTTCGTGTCTTGCCGGCCTTGGACGGGGCGGCGGCGGTCTCGCGCAGCGAGGCGTCGACCAGCGCCTCGGCCATCCAGCCGACGGTGGCGTCGACCTCGGCGTCCGACGCGCCCCACAAGTCCTTCAGCACGACCCGCGCCTCGATGCCGTAGAGCACCGACAGCGCGCGGTGCAGCCGCGCCAGCGAGGCCGCCGGCAGCTCGGCGGCCAGCGGCTCGATCGCGTGCGCAAGGATGCCGACGCGGTGGCCGCGGCGGTAGGGCTCTTCCTTCAGCCGCCCGGCGCGTTCCAGCGCCCAGTGCTCCAGCGACAGCTGCACCGCGGCCCGCATCTGCGGCTCGAACTCGCGAAAACGCGGGAAGGTCGAGGCGAAAAGTTCGGCCACGCGGCGACGGCCGTCGGGCTCGCTGGAGTCGAAGCTGCGCAGCGGCCCCAGCGAGACGTCGATCACCGCGGTCACCAGCGCGCTGCGGCTGGGGAAGTAGCGGTAGGCCGTCGCGCGCGAGACCTCGGCGCGGCGCGCCACCTCGGGCAGCGTCGGCACCTGGCCTTCGCGGATCAGCGCCATCGCCGCGTCGAGCAGCAGGCGCCGCGTCGCGCCGCGGATGCCGCCTTCGATCTCGACGGTCGGCGGCAGGGCGGGCAGCGAGGAACGGGTCGTCTTGGGCATCGCGGGGCTGGGGTTGGCGCGGATTGCAACACAGGTCGCGCAGTGAGACACTCGTCTCATATTCAGCCCGACGTCTCCATTCTCGAGGAGCAGCATGGACCCGACCGCCCCCCGCTACGCCGTCGTCGCCGGCACTTTCGACACCAAGGCGCGTGAACTCGTCTTCCTGCGCGACTGCCTGGCCGCGATGGGCGTGGCCACGCGCACCGTGGATCTCTCGACGCAGGGCCGCGGCGCCGGCGTCGACGTCACGGCCGAAGAGGTGGCCGCCTGCCATCCGCAAGGCGCGGCGGCGGTCTTCACCGGCGACCGCGGCAGCGCGGTGATCGCGATGGCGCAGGCCTTCGAACACTTCGTGCGCGGCCGCGACGACATCGCCGGGCTGCTGTCGGCCGGCGGCTCGGGCGCCACCGCGCTGGCCACGCCGGCGATGCGCGCCTTGCCGGTCGGCGTGCCCAAGCTGATGGTCAGCACCGTCGCCTCGGGCGACGTGCGGCCCTACGTCGGCCCCAGCGACATCTGCATGATGTATTCGGTCACCGACGTGCAGGGGCTCAACCGCATCAGCCAGCGTGTGCTGGCCAACGCCGCGCACGCGATGGGCGGCATGGTGCGCGAACGCGCCGAGTTCACGTCGACGAAGCCGGCGATCGGGCTGACGATGTTCGGCGTCACGACGCCCTGCGTGCAGGCGATGACCGCGCTGCTGGAGCCCGACTACGACTGCCTGGTGTTCCACGCCACCGGCACCGGCGGCCAGTCGATGGAGAAGCTCGCCGACTCGCACCTGCTGGCCGGCGTCATCGACGCGACGACGACCGAGGTCGCCGACGAGCTGATGGGCGGCGTCTTCAGCGCCGGGCCCGAGCGTTTCGGCGCCATCGCACGCAGCCGCGTGCCTTACGTCGGCTCCTGCGGGGCGCTGGACATGGTGAACTTCGGCGCCATCGACACCGTGCCCGAGCGCTACCGCCAGCGCAACCTTTACAAGCACAACGCCAACGTCACGCTGATGCGCACCAGCGTCGACGAGAACGTCGCGATGGGGCGTTTCATCGCCGCCAAGCTCAACCGCATGGACGGGCCGGTGCGTTTCTTCCTGCCCGAAGGCGGCGTCTCGATGCTCGACGCGCAAGGCCTGCCCTTCTGGGACCCGGCCGCCGACGCGGCGCTGTTCGACACCATCGAGCAGGACTTCCAGGCCACCGAAAACCGCCGGCTGATCCGAAGCCCGCTGCACGTCAACGACCCGAGCTTCGCCCGCCTGCTGGTCGAAGCCTTCAAGGAGATCGCCGGCTGAGGCCGGCGCAGGAGAACACGATGGCACGCATTCCCCGCCAGCAGATCCTCGACAGCTTCCGCGCCAAGATCGCGCGCGGCGAACCCATCATCGGCGGCGGCGCCGGCACCGGCCTGTCGGCCAAGGGCGAGGAGGCCGGCGGCATCGACCTCATCGTCATCTACAACTCGGGCCGCTACCGCATGGCCGGGCGCGGTTCGCTCGCCGGCCTGCTGGCCTACGGCAACGCCAACGAGATCGTGCTCGACATGGCCAAGGAAGTGCTGCCGATGGTGCGTCGCACCCCGGTGCTGGCCGGCGTCAACGGCACCGACCCGTTCATGCTGCGAGATCACTTCCTGCAGCAGCTCATCGCCGTCGGCTTCTCCGGCGTGCAGAACTTCCCGACCGTGGGCCTGATCGACGGCACCTTCCGCGCCAACCTCGAAGAGACCGGCATGGGCTACGGCCTGGAGGTCGACATGATCCGCGCCGCGGCCGAGCTGGACCTGCTGACCACGCCCTACGTCTTCGACGAGACCAGCGCCGCCGACATGGCGCGCGCCGGCGCCGACATCCTGGTGCCGCACATGGGGCTGACGACCGGCGGCGCGATCGGCGCCGAGACCGCGCTGACGCTGGCCGACTGCGTGCCGCGCATCAACGCCTGGGCCGAGGCCGCGCGCCGGGTGAAGCCCGACATCATCGTGCTCTGCCACGGCGGCCCGATCGCCCAGCCCGAGGACGCGCAGTACATCCTCGACCACTGCCCCGAGGTCAACGGCTTCTACGGTGCGTCGAGCATGGAGCGCCTGCCGGTCGAAGGCGCGCTCGTCGAGCAGACGAAGAAGTTCAAGGCGATCAAGCGCGCATAAACCTCGGCGCCCACGCGGGCGCCGGCCTCGTGTCATCGTCGCGCCCGGCCGCTCCACCCGGGGCGGGAAGGACGCACGATGACGACTTGGCGCAGGAAGCCGGCGAACGAGCCGTTCGCCGTCGACGAGGTCGAAGCCCGGCTGAAGGACGAGCTGCCGGCCTGGCATTACGAGGACGGCTGGATCCGCCGCAAGTACAAGACCGCCGGCTGGAAGGGCACGCTGATGGTCGTCAACACCGTCGGCCACCTCGCCGAGGCCGCCTGGCACCACCCCGACCTGACGGTGTCCTACGCCTTCGTCACGGTGAAGCTGCAGACGCACGACGCCAAGGGCATCACCGAGAAGGACTTCGCGCTGGCGAAGAAGATCGACGAGGTGCTGATGTGGCAGCCCGGGCGCGACGCCGACCCGGTGTTCGAAGGCACGCCCGACGACCCGCGTTTCAAGTACCTCAAGTACGAGTGATCGGCGCCGCTGCGCTGACACAGTGTCCCCGGCGCGGCACAGCGAACGCGCCCTAAAGCGCCGCGATCCGCGCTTTTCTGCGGGTATTCCCGCACGTCGGGCGCCGCGCGCGGCGAGGGAACATGTCTTGCAACGGTGGCGGCATGAGCGCCGTCCACCGTCCGCGAGCCGACCATGCTGTCGCCCCTGCCCGTCCGCGCTGAGGCCCCGGTGCAGGTCGCCGTGCGCGCCCCCGGCCGGCTGCACCTGGGTTTCCTCGACCCGGCGGGCACGCTGGGCCGGCGTTTCGGCAGCCTGGGGCTGGTCATCGACGGTTTCGAGACCGAGCTCGAACTGGCGTTCGCCGAGCACGACTCGGCCGTCGCCGACACCGCGGACGGCGAGGCCGAACTCGAACGTGCGCTCGCCCACCTCACGCGCCTGCGCGAACTCAGCGGCTTCGACGCGCCGCTGGCGCTGCGCCTGGTGCGTGTGCTGCCGCCGCACGCCGGCTTCGGCTCGGGCACCCAGCTCGCGCTGGCGCTGGGGCGGGCCTTCGTCCAGCTTCACGGGCTGCTGCTGTCGACGCCGCAGATCGCCGCCTGGCTGGGCCGCGGCCGGCGCTCGGGCATCGGCATCGCCGGTTTCGACGCCGGCGGGCTGATCGTCGACGGCGGCCCGGGCCGCGACGGCTCGCCGGCGCCGGTGCTGGCGCGGCTGGCGCTGCCGGCGGCCTGGCGGGTCGTCGTCGTGCGCCATCCGGGGCGGCGCGGGCTGTCGGGCGACGAGGAGAAACGCGCCATCGCCGCGCTGCCGCCGCTGCCGGCCGAAGGCGCCGCAGAACTCTGCCACCAAGTGCTGATGCGCGTGCTGCCGGGCGCCGCCGGCGACGACTTCACGGCCTTCGCCGCCGGGCTGAACCGCGTGCAGGACCTGCTCGGCGGCCATTTCGCGCCGGCCCAGGACGGCAGCGCCTACACCAGCGCCGAGGTCGGCCGGCTGCTGCAGTGGATGCACGCCGAAGCCGGCGACGCCGCCGCCGTCGGCCAGAGCTCCTGGGGCCCGACCGGCTTCGCGATCGTGCCGTCGGCCGCCGCCGCGGCGCGCCTGCTCGACGCGGCGCGTGCCGCCGGCGTCGTCTCCCCGGCGCTGGCCCTCACCACCGTGGCCGCGCGCGCCCACGGCGCCCGCGTCGCCTGAACTCCCAGCCGAGCCAAACGATGGAACGTCCGTACATCCTGCACATGTTCACGCCGGGCAAGCAGATGAGCCCCTTCGACGTCAACATGGCCGCCGACGCCGGCTACCAGCTCGTCGTGCCCTATGGCGAGGTCGGCCTCGACGCGGTGGCCGGCATGACGCAGGACGCGATCTTCTCGCGCGGCCCCAAGGGCGTGGCGCGCACCGGCATCTTCATCGGCGGGCGCGACGCGCTGCTCGCCGCCGACATGCTGAAGAAGGCCCAGGCGGCGATGGTCAAGCCCTTCGTCGTCTCGCTGATGGCCGACCCCAGCGGCGCCTACACGACGGCCGCGGCGATGGTCGCCAGCGTCGAGCAGGCGCTGAAGACACGCGGCGAAGGCCTCGCCGGCCAGCGCGTCGTCGTGCTCGGCGGCACCGGGCCGGTGGGCCGCATCGCCGCGGTCATCGCCGCCCAGGCCGGCGCGACGGTGCTGCTGTCCAGCCGCCAGGGCATCGACGCCGCCGAGGAGGCGGCCACCGAGACCGCGCGCCACTTCGGCGTCACGCTGCACGGCATCTCCGGCGGCGACGCCAACGCGGTGCGCCACTCGCTGGCCGAAGCCGACATCGTGCTGTCCTGCGCCAAGGCCGGCGTGCAGGCGGTCTCGGCCGAGGATCTGAAACACGCTGGCGCGCTGAAGGTCGCCGCCGACGTCAACGCCGTGCCGCCCGAAGGCATCGCCGGCGTCGGCGTGATGGACGACGCCCAGCCGCTGGCCGGCACCCAGGCGCTGGGCATCGGCGCGCTGGCCATCGGCAACGTCAAGTACCAGACCCAGCACCGGCTGCTGCAGCGCATGCGCAACGCCGAGAAGGCGGTCTGTTTCAGCTTCGGCGACGCCTTCGAGACCGCCCGCGGCTGGCTGGCCGAGAAAGCCGAGAAGGCGGCCGCGGGCGGCTGATGCTGGCCGTCGCCGCGCTGTCCGCACGCGCGCTGGTCGACCTGGCGGCGCTCGACGGGCTGACGGTCGTCGCGCTCGACGTGTTCGGCGACGCCGACACCGTCAGGCGTGCCGCGCACTGGCACTCCATCGGCACGCCGGGCCGGCTGGAGATCGACGGCGAGCGGCTGCTGGCCGCGCTGGAAGCGCTGGCACGCGACGGCGACGTCGACGGCTGGATCGCCGGCGCGGGTTTCGACGGCCGCCCCGAGCTGCTGGACGCCGGCGCCGAGCGCCTGCCGCTGCTGGGCACCGGCGGCAGCGCGCTGCGCCGGCTGCGCGATCCGCGCGCCTTCTTCGCCGCGCTGGACGACCTGGGCCTGCCGCATCCGGCGGTGAGCTTCGAGCCGCCGGCCGACCCCGTCGGCTGGCTGGAGAAGGACGCCGGCGGCAGCGGCGGCTGGCACGTGCGCGAAGCCGATTCAGGCCGCCACGCCGCGCCCGGCCGCTACTGGCAGCGCTGGCGCCCGGGCCAGCCGATGTCGGCGACGCTGGTCGCCAACGGGCTCGACGCCGTCGTGCTCGGCTTCAACCGGCAGACCGTGCGCCCGGTCGCCGGCCGGCGCTGGGTCTTCGCCGGCATCGTCGGCCCGCTGCCGGTGCCGCCGGCGGTCGAACGAACCATCGTGCGTGCGGCCTCGGTGCTGGCGCGGCGTTTCGACCTGCACGGCCTGGCCAGCCTGGACTTCCTGCTCGACGGCGAACACGCCGAGCTGCTGGAACTCAACGCCCGGCCGCCGGCCAGCGCCGAGCTCTACCCCGAGGTCGGACGCGGCGGCGCCTTGCGCGCCCATCTGCGCGCCATCACCGCCGGCGAGCTGCCGCCACCGCCGGCGCCGCCGCGTGTCGTGCAGGGCCACGAGATCGTCTTCGCTCGCCGTGCGCTGGTGCTCGACGACCTCGCCGCGGCCCGCATCGCCGCCATGCCGCTGGCGCGCGACTGGCCGCGCGGCGGCCAGCGTTTCGACGTCGGCGACCCGGTCTGCAGCCTGGCCGCCGCCGGCGCCGATGCCGCCGAGCTGCTGGCGGCGCTGGCCACGCGCCGCGAGGCCTTGCTCGCCTTCCTGGAGAACCGATGAACAACCGCTCTGCCGCGCCGCTGCCCGGCGCCACGATCGCGCTCAACGAGCACGTCGCACCCTGGGTCGAGCGCCTCTGCGCCGACGCCGCGGCGCTGGGTGTCGAGGTCTCGCACGACGAACGCGGCGTGCGCCTCGTCGACGCCGGCATCGCCACGCCGGGCAGCATCGCCGCCGGGCTGCTGGTCGGCGAGATCTGCCTCGGCGGCCTGGGCCGCGTCGAGCTCGCGCCCGGCCCCGACTGGCCGAGCTGGCTGCAGGTGCGCAGTTCTCTGCCGGTGCTGGCCTGCCTGGGCTCGCAGTACGCCGGCTGGAGCCTGGCGGCCAGCAAGGAGGAGACCGGCGGCAAGAAGTTCTTCGCGCTCGGCTCGGGGCCGGCGCGTGCGCTCGCTGCCAAGGAGGCGCTGTACGGCGAACTCGGCTGGCGCGACCAGGGCACGCGCGGCGTGCTGGTGATGGAGGTCGACCGGCCGCCGCCGGCCGTCGTCATCGACAAGATCCTGCGCGACTGCGCGCTGCCGCCCGAGGGCCTGACCATCGTGCTGACGCCGACACGCAGCGCCGCCGGCACGACCCAGGTCGTCGCGCGCGTGCTCGAGGTGGCGCTGCACAAGGCGCACGAGCTGCACTTCGCGCTCGCCGACATCGTCGACGGCGTCGGCTGGGCGCCGCTGCCGGCGCCGCACCCGGACGGCGTCGAGGCGATGGGCCGCAGCAACGACGCCATCCTCTACGGCGGCCGCGTGCACCTGTCGGTGCGCGGCAGCGACGCCGAGGCCGAACGCCTGGCGCGTGCCCTGCCCTGCCGCAACTCGCCGGACTACGGGCGCTCCTTCGCGCAGACCTTCCGCGACGCCGGCTTCGACTTCTACAAGATCGACCCGGCGCTGTTCGCGCCGGCCGAGGTCTGGGTCAGCAACGTCGACAGCGGCCGCAGCTGGCACGCCGGCGGCACCGACCTGGGCCTGCTGCAGCGCCTGTGGCAGGAGGCGTCGTGATGCGCGGCCTGCGCGTCGCGATCTTCGCCGACGAGACCGGCTGGCACACCCGCCGGCTGCAGGCCGCGCTGCGCGCGCGCGGTGCGCTCGGCCGCTGTGTCGACCTGGCCGACTGCCGCATCGACACCACGGCCGCCTGGCACGGCCTGGTGATCCCGGGTTTCGGCCGCGAGCTGCCGGACGCGGCCCTGGTGCGCGGCATCGCCGGCGGCAGCTTCGAGCAGGTCACCAAACGCCTGGGCGTGCTGCACGCGCTGCGTGCGCTGGGCGTGCCGGTCTACAACGACGCCCGCGCGATCGAACGCAGCGTCGACAAGTCGGCCACCTCGCTGCTGCTGCACGCCGCCGGCCTGCCGACGCCGCCGACCTGGGCGATCGAGTCGCCGGTCGAGGCCCAGCGCCTGGTGATGCGCGAAAGCGCCGCCGGCCACGCGCTGGTGCTCAAACCCCTGTTCGGCTCGCAGGGCAAGGGGCTGCAGCTCGTCGGCCGGATCGACGGCGAACACCGGCCGCTGCCGGCGCTGGACGCCGGTTACGGCCGCATGGCCTATCTGCAGCGCCGTGTGCCGGCGCTCGCCGAGCCCGGCTTCGACTGGCGCGTGCTCGTCGTCGGCGGGCGTGCGGTGGCAGCGATGCGGCGGGTCAGCACGCACTGGGTCCACAACGTCGCGCAAGGCGCCCGCTGCCTGCCGGCGGCGCTGGAGCCGGCGCTGGCGCGGCTGGCCGAAGACGCCGCGGCGGCGCTGGAACTCGACTACGCCGGCGTCGACATCATCCCGGCGCCCGGCGCCGCGCCGCTGCAGGTGCTGGAGGTCAACGGCGTCGCCGCCTGGCAGGGGCTGCAGCGTGTGACGCCCTTCGACATCGCCCAGGCCCTGGTCGACGACCTGCTGCAGCGCCGCGTCGCCGCCGGCGCGGCGCGCCGCCGCGCGTGAACGCCGCCGCCGCCTTCCGGCTGGCCTGTGCGCTGGACGTCGCAGTGCGCAAGCCCGGCAACGTCAGCCGCGCCTCGCCGGGCCACCGCATGCAGGCCGAGGACTTCGTCGCCAGCGCGGCCGCGGCCGTGGCGCCGATCACCGCGCCCGGCGCCGGCGTCGGCGAACGCATCGAAGCCGCCGTCGCCGCCACCTGGGCCGCGGTCGGCTGCAACACCAACCTCGGCATCGTGCTGCTGGCCGCGCCGCTGGCGCGTGCTGCCGAAGCGCCGGGCGCGACGGCTTCGCTGGCGGCGCTGGGCGACACGCTGGCCGGCGTGCTGGGCGCGCTCGACGTCGCCGACGCTGCCGCGGCCTTCCGCGCGATCGCGCAGGCGCAGCCCGCCGGCCTGGGGCAGGCGCCCGAGCAGGACGTGCACGCCGAGCCCGACGTCGACCTGCGTGCCGCGATGGCGCTGGCCGCCGGGCGCGACCGCATCGCGGCGCAGTACACCAACGGTTTCGCCGACGTGCTGGCACTCGCCGCGCAGGCGCAGAACGAGGGTTTTCCGGGCGGCGACCGGGCCGCGACGACGGCCGTCGTGCAGCGCCTGCACCTCGAATGCCTGGCGCGCTGGCCCGATTCACACATTGTTCGAAAACACGGCGAGGCCGTGGCACAGACTGTCTTGCACGCGGCGCAGCGCTGGCGCGGCCATCCCGCGCCCGACAGCGACGCCGGCTTCGCCGCCTGGGACGAGCAGCTCAAGCGCGAGGGGCTGAACCCCGGCACCAGCGCCGATCTGACGGTGGCCGCGCTGTTCGCCGCCGCACTCGTGGGGGATGCGCCCCGCGAGTGGCATGGAACGTGATTACGCAGCCCCTCGCGGGACGCGCCCACGGCCACCGCCATCCCCACCCACCGAAGGAGACAAACCCCCCATGGCAAAGATCGATCGCATGATGGTCGGCGAATCCCTGGTCGGCGACGGCAACGAAGTCGCCCACATCGACCTGATCATCGGCCCGCGCGGCAGCCCGGCCGAATCCGCGTTCGCGAACGCGCTCACCAACAACAAGGACGGTTTCACCTCGCTGCTGGCCGTCGTCGCGCCCAACCTGCTGACCAAGCCGGCGACCGTGATGTTCAACAAGGTCACGATCAAGGGCGCCAAGCAGGCGGTGCAGATGTTCGGCCCGGCGCAGCGCGGCGTCGCGATGGCGGTGGCCGACAGCGTCGAGGACGGCACGATCCCGGCCGACGAAGCCGACAACCTGTTCATCTGCGTCGGCGTCTTCATCCACTGGCTCGCCGAGGACGACAAGAAGATCCAGGACTACAACTACCGCGCCACGCGCGAGTCGATCCAGCGCGCCGTCGCCGGCACGCCGACCGCGGCGGAAGTCGTGGCCAAGAAGGGCTCGGCTCAACACCCCTTCGCCGCGGCCTGACCCCGCAGCACACCACGAAGAAGGCCGCCCTCGGGCGGCCTTTTGCATGCGGGCTGCGCGAGCCTCAGCGCCGCGCCGGCGCCAGCCCCGTGCCGAGCAGGTGCACCAGCGCCGCGCTGCGGTCCGGCGGCGGCGCGCGGCGTTCGATCTGCACGCCGACGGCCTGCAGGTCGGCGAACTTGCGCGGCTTGGCGACCTTCACGCGCACCCAGGCGGCGCCGAACTCGTGGATCAGGATCTCGGCCACCGCTTCGGCGAAGGCTTCGAGCAGCTGCACGCGGTGTTCGGCCAGCAGGCGCAGCAGGCGCTCGCGCACGACGCCGTAGTGGATGGTGTCGGCGATGCGGTCGGTGTCGCAGGCGCGAAAACGCGGCACGCCGGCGTGAAGGTCGATGACCAGCGGCTGCGGCGCGTGCAGCTCGCCGTCGTCGATGCCGATCACGGTCTCTCCGGTGAAACCCTCGATGAAGACGATGTCCAGCGGTGCGGACGCGTCCGGCTCGGCGTGCAGGCGGGAAGCGGGCTGGGGCAGCATCGGCGTGTCCTTCGTGTAACAACCGCGTCGCCGGCTGCAAGTTGCAGGCCTGGAGCGCAGCTCACCCGTGTTTCACCCGGTACGGCGCGGGTGCCGCGTCGCCAAGAATCGAAAAAACCGCGGCGGCGACCGCGGCCCTTGGCGCGACGGAGACAATGCATGAGCCTCAGCCTGCGGGATGCCCACCGGCATGCCGACCGCATCCTCGAACGGGTGCGCGGCGGCCTGCACGACGGCAACGAAGTCGTCGCGCAGTCCTGGACGCGCTGCGTCAACGAGTACCGGCTCGACCCGGCACGCCGCCACGAACCGGCCGTCGTCTCGCGCGCCGAACTCGAGGACCGCCGCGCGCGCCGCGCCGACGTCATCGCCTGCGCGCGCTACGAGATGACGACGCTGTTCCAGCAGCTCGCCGACACCGAGTCGGCCGTCGTGCTGACCGACACCGACGGCGTCATCGTGCACATGGTCTCGACACCCGAGTTCGGCGCCGAGGTCGGCCCGCTGGGGCTGCGCGTCGGCGGCCGCTGGAGCGAAGCCGCCGCCGGCACCAACGGCATGGGCACCTGCCTGGCCGCCGCCGGGCCGGTGTCGGTGCGGCGCGAGGACCACTTCTTCCCCGAGTTCGCCCAGCTCACCTGCTCGGCGGTGCCGGTCTACGACCCGCAAGGCGAGATCGCCGCGGTGCTCGACGTCACCAGCCGCTCCAGCCTGATGCAGCAGCACCTGCTGGTGCTGCTGGGCATGACGGCACGCATGATCGAGAACCGCCTGCTCGACGCGCGTTTCCGCGCCGCGCACCCGCTGCACTTCCACGCCCGGCCGGAGTTCGTCTACACGCTGCACGAAGGCAAGCTGGCGATCGGCGAGGACGGCCGCATCCTCGCCGCCAACCGCAGCGCGCTGTTCCAGCTCGGGCTGCAGTCCATGGACGAGATCCGCGACCGCCGCCTCGACGAACTCTTCGAGACCTCGCTCGAAGACATGCTGCAGCGCAGCAGCTCGGCCTCGTTCCACCCGGTCGTGATGTACCGCGCCAACGCCGCGCTGCGGTTTTTCGCCGTCGCCCGCCGACCGGCGAGCGACCCCCACGCGCCGGCCGTGGCGCCGGCAGCCACCGCTGCGGCCCACACGGCGCGCCCGGCCGCACGCGGCAGTGCCCGCCCCGCCGACGGCACGACCTTCGGCGACCCGCGCCTCATGCGCCACCTCGAGACGGCGCGCCGCGTCGTCGCCCGGCGCACGCCGGTGCTGCTGACCGGCGAGACCGGCTCGGGCAAGGAGGTCTTCGCGCGGGCGCTGCACGAAGGCAGCCCGCACGCCGGCGGCGCCTTCGTCGCCGTCAACTGCGCCAGCCTGCCCGAGACCCTGATCGAGTCCGAGCTCTTCGGCTACCGCGCCGGCGCCTTCACCGGCGCGCAGCGCAACGGCCGGCGCGGCAAGATCCTGCAGGCCGACGGCGGCACGCTGTTCCTCGACGAGATCGGTGACATGCCGCTGGAGCTGCAGGCGCGGCTGCTGCGGGTGCTCGACGAACGCCAGGTCACGCCGCTGGGCACCGAGGAGACGCAGCCGGTGGACTTCCAGCTCGTCAGCGCCAGCCACCGCCACCTGCCGACGCTGGTGCGCGAAGGCCGCTTCCGCGAAGACCTGTACTACCGCCTCGCCGGCATCGAACTCGCGCTGCCGGCGCTGCGTGAACGCAGCGACCGGCGCGAGCTGATCCGTTCGGTGCTGGCCGCCGAGTCCGAAGGCGACGCGACGCTGACACCCGAGGCCGAACGCCTGCTGATGGAGCACGCTTGGCCGGGCAACGTGCGCCAGCTGCGCCACGTGCTGCGCAGCGCCGCGGCGCTGGCCGACGGCCGGCCGATCACGCGCGAGCACCTGCCGTCGCTGCAGGCGGCGGCGGCGCCCCCGGCGCTGGCCCTGCCGGTCGCGCCCGCGCCGCCGGCCGCCGCCGCCACGCCCGAGCCGCTGCCGGTCAAGCTCAACCCCATCCAGGCGAACGAACGCCAGGTCCTGCTCCAACTGCTCGAACAGCATCGCTGGAACGTGAGCAACGTCGCCAAGGCGCTCGATGTCAGCCGCAACACCCTGTACCGCAAACTGCACAAGCTCCACATCGAGGTCTCCCACCCCGACTGAGCCGGCGGGGTCCGCGCGGGCCGACGGCGACGAGGACTTCGCCAGCCCGCCGGCGCCGCGTTCACGTTTCGCCTGGTGCATCACCGGCTCGGGCCACTACCTCGAGGAGTCGCTGGCGCTGGCGGCGCGGCTGCCGCAGCTGGACCTGTTCCTGTCCTCGGCGGCCGAGGAGGTGCTGGGCCTGTACCAGTGGCCGCTGCCGGTGCTGCGCGAGCGTTTCCCGCCCGGGCTGCGCATCGTGCGCGACAAGACCGCCAGCGCGGTGCCGGTGGGCCGGCTCTACACCGACGTCTATCACACGGTGATCATCGCGCCGGCCACCAGCAACACCGTCGCCAAATGCGCCTTCGGCATCAGCGACACGCTGCCGACCAACATGCTGGCGCAGGCCGGCAAGCTGGGCATTCCGGGCATCGTCTTCGCCTGCGACACCGAGCCGGTGGTCGTCACCAAGGCGCCGCACGACTGGGTGACACTGCGCCCGCGGCGCATCGAACTCGACAACGTCGAACGCCTGCGCCAGCTCGATTTCTGCCAGGTCGTCGCCTCGCCGGCCGAACTGGAAACGGCGCTGGCAGAGCGCTTGCATGCGCTGTCGCTCGAGTGGACGACACCTGCCTCCTGATCCCGCGCCCGGTGCGCGGCCAGCACCGATGAGCACCGAACCGATCTTCGAAACCGTCGTCACGACCGTCGACACCCAGGGCCGGCCGCACGTCGCGCCGATGGGCGTGCGTTACCGCGACGGCCGCGTCGTGCTGATGCCGTTCCGGCCGTCGGCGACGCTGGACAACATCCTCGCGACACGCTGCGCGGTGCTGAACCTCGTCGCCGACGTGCGTGTCTTCGCCGGCTGCGTGACCGGACGGCGCGACTGGCCGCTGGAACGCGCCCAGCGCATCCGCGGGCTGCGCCTGGCCGCCGCGCTGCGCCACGTCGAGCTGCGGCTGGACGAGGTGGCCGACGACGCCGAACGCCCGGTGCTGAGGCTGTCGGCGCTGCACGAAGCGACGCACGCGCCCTTCGTCGGCTTCAACCGCGCGCAGGCGGCAGTCGTCGAGGGCGCGGTGCTGGTCAGCCGGCTGTTCATGCTGGCGCCGGACAAGGTCGACAGCGAGATGCGTTACCTGCAGATCGCGATCGACAAGACCGCCGGGCCGGCCGAACTCGAAGCCTGGGGCTGGCTGCTCGACGCCGTCGCCGCCTGGCGCCACCGCAGCGAGGCCGCCTGATGAAGCTGCTCGTCAGCGTGCGCGACCCGCACGAAGCCCTGGCCGCGGCCGCCGCCGGTGCCGACTTCATCGACTGCAAGGACCCGTCCGCCGGCGCGCTGGGCGCGCTGCCGACGGCCACCGTCGCCGCCATCGTGCGCCTGCTGGCCTGCGGCTTCGGCGGCGCGACCAGCGCGACGATCGGCGACACCGCCGACGACGAACCCGCCACGCTGCTGGCGCGGGTTGCGGCAATGGCGGCCACCGGGGTGCGCTTCGTCAAGGTCGGCATCGAAGCCGGGCCGCGGGCCGCGGCACGGCTGCGTGCACTGGCCGGCTGCGGCCACGCCGTCGTGCCGGTCTTCGTCGCCGACCGCGGGCTGGACATGGCGCTCGTGGCACTGGCGCTGGAACTGCGTTTCCCGGCGCTGATGGCCGACACCGCGGACAAACACGCCGGCTCGCTGTTCGACCTGGTGCCGCCGGCCGCGCTGGCGGCCTTCGTCGAGGCGGCGCGTGCCGCCGGCGTGCCGGTCGGCCTGGCCGGCGCCCTGCGCACGCCCGACCTGCCGCGGCTGGTGGCGCTGGCGCCGCAGTTCGCCGGGTTCCGCAGCGCCGTCTGCAGCATCGGGCGTGGCGGCACGCTGGAGCCGGCACGCGTGCGCGCGCTGGCGCAGGCGCTGGCGCGGCCGGCCGTCGCCGCCTGATCAGGCGCCGAGCGCGAGCCCCGGGTCGAGCAGCAGCGCGCGCATCCGGCCGAGTTCGGCGCGGTGCACGACGTCGATCGGGAACGCCGCGTCGCGTGCGATGCCGGCGAACAGGCCGTCGAGCACGCCGCGCTGGCCCAGCTCGGCCAGCGTCGCAGCGGGGTCGACGCTGCAGGACTTCACGACCACCAGGCGCTCGGCGTTCAGCCGGCGCGCCAGGTCCAGCGCCAGGCTGTCGGAGCTCATCTCCCAGCTCGTCTGCGCACTCGGCGCATCGCGCATCGACTCCATCGGCAGCCACAGCGCCGTCTGCCCGGCGTGCAGCACGGCGCGGATCTGCTCCTGGCTGCCGGCCAGCCGCAGCCGCGGCTGCAGCGACTGCGCGAGGTAGGCGGTCTGGGCCATCGCCAGCACCGCCATGTTGTGCGCCGCGAGGTCGTCGAAACGCCAGCGCGCCTGCGCGTGGCGCACCTGGTCGGCGAAACCGCCGCCGCCGCAGACCAGCGTCACGCGGCCGCCGCCCAGCTGCACCAGCAGGTCCAGCCAGACGGGGAACAGCGCGTCCTCGCTGACGCTGCCGCCGATCTTCACGACCCACATCGGCCGGCCTCCCGCTCGAACAGCGCCGCCACCGCGACCGCCGGGGCCGCCACCTGGGCCCAGGCGCGCGCCTCGGGCGCCGCCTGCGGCGCGACCGCGGCCACCGCGCCGACGTAGGGCTGAACGCGCCAGCCCGGCGGCACGATCTCGGCCACGAGAAAAGCGCCGCAGCCGGCGGCCACCGCGAGCGTGTCGCGCGGCAGGCTCCGGGCGGCGGCGACACGCGCGAGCTGGCGGCGCAGCTCGGCCGCCTGCTCGGCCCGCCAGGCGAGCGCGAAGGCGTCCCACTCGGCGTCCGACGCGTCACGCGCGTCCAGGCCGATCATCCGCGCCAGCCGCGCGCGGCTGCCCGCCGCGTCCTTGGCGCCGCCGTCGGCGGCGGGGTGCTGGTCGTGCGCCGGGTCGAGTTCGCCGCTCAGGCGGTAGACGTCAGCCGTCGTCGCGAAGAACTCGTTCATCACGTTCAGCGACCGGCCGCGCCAGGGGATGCGGCGCGCCAGCGCGCACAGCGGCGTGCGCACGACGCCGTGGTAGACGAGTTCGCCGCTGGCCAGGCGGTCGACATCGCGCCGGCTGGGGCCGAGCACACGGCCGCCGCCGAAGGCGATGAAGTCGGTCGTCGTGCTGCCGACGTCGACCAGCAGACCGGTCGCGGGCGCCAGCGCGGCGGCGGCGTGGCGCGCCGTCGCCAGCCAGTTGGCCGAGGCCACGGCCTCCCAGCGCGGGCCGCATTCGGCGGCGCTGCACCAGCCGTCTCCGGCGAAAAAACGTGGCGCCGGCAGGCGGCCGGCCAGGCCTGCGGCGATGCGCGCGACGCCGTCCTCGCGGTGGGCGAAGCAGTCGGCCATCTCGCCGGTCATCGTCACCGCGTGCGCGGCGTGCGCAGCGTCGGGCCAGCGCTCCAGCGCCGCGTCGAGCACACGCTCGAGCTTGTCCAGCCCCTGCCACAGCGGGCAGGGCCACTGCACGACGTCGACGACGGCGCCGCCCTCGCAGCGCGCAGCCTTGACGTGCGCACCGCCGACGTCCCAGCCGATCACCGCCTCAGGCATGCAGCGTCTCCCGGCGCGCGGCGACGATGTCGGCCGCCAGGCAGCGCCCCAGGCGCTCGGACAGGCCGACGAAGGCGCAGGTCGTGCGCGGGTTGACCTCGATGGCCACCGGCCCGCGCGCCGGATGCCAGACGAAGTCGACACCGGCGAAACCCGACAGCCCGGGGATCGCCGCCGCCACGCGCCCGGCCAGCGCCGCCAGCACGGCGCGGCGCGGGTCGTTCGGCGACACGCAGTCCAGGTCGACACCGTCGTAGCGCACCAGGCCGTCGCCGTCGACGGCGATGCGCTGGCGGTTCACCGACAGCAGCTCGGCGTGGCCGGCACGTGCCAGCAGCGACAGGCTCATCGGCTCGCCGTCGACCCAGGGCTCCAGCCAGGCGGCGGCGCCGACGTTCTCGCGCCGGCGAGCGTCGGCGGCGGCGGCGGCGCGGCTGGTCCAGACCTGGGTCGCCACCGCGCCGGCGCCGTCGTCGGGTTTGACGACCCAGCGGCTCGCTTCGTCCGCCAGGTCGTGCGGCGTGGCGATGCCGTGGGCACGCAGCCGCGCCAGCGTCGCGCCCTTGCTCGAGGCCAGCGCGATCGCCGCCGCGTCGCAGCCCAGCCAGCGGGTGCGGCCGACGGCGGCCTGCATCGCCGCGAGCAGGCCGTCGGACTCGGGCGCCACGGCCCAGACCAGGTCGTGGCGAGCCGCCTGGCGCGCGACGAAGACCTCGGGCGCTTCGCCCGGCGCGGCGCAGACGGCCTGGGTGCCGGCGGGCACCGGGCCGGCGGCGGCACAGGTGGCCACCGTCACCGCGCCGAGATTCGCGCGCAGCAGGTCGCGCACGATCGCATCGCGCATCGCCTGGCCCATCGGCAGCAGCGTCGCGCTGGCGGCCGGGTCGCCGTCGACCAGGCCGCCGCCGCTGAGATACTCGTAGACGAACACGCGCGTCATCGCGCCCCCTTGGTCCTGCTGCGGAGCCTGCCGATGCGGCTGATCCCCGTCGTCGATCTGATGCATGGCGTGGCCGTGCGCGCCCGGCGCGGCGAGCGCAGCACGTACCGGCCGCTGGTCTCGCGCCTGGTCGACGGCCACGAGCCGGTGGCCGTGGCGCGCGCGCTGTGCCGGGCCTGCGCCTCGGCCACGCTGTACGTGGCCGACCTCGACGCGATCGTCGACGGCCGGCCGCAGGCCGAGACGATTGCCGCACTGCTGGCGGCGCTGCCGGGCGTCGAACTCTGGCTCGACGCGGGCTTCGCCGACGCCACCGCGGCCGCCACGCTGCGTGCGCGGCTCGGCGCCGCGGCGGCGCGTGTGCGGCCGGTGTTCGGCAGCGAATCGCTGGTCTCGCGCGCGGCGCTGGACGCCTGCTTCCCGACGCCCGAAGCCGGCATCCTGTCGCTGGACCGCCGCGGCGCGCAGCGCCTGGACGCCGCCGGCGCCTGGGACACACCCGAGTGCTGGCCGCACCAGGTCATCGTGATGACGCTGGAGCGGGTCGGCAGCGACGCCGGGCCCGACCTGGAGACGATGGCCGCGCTGCGTGCACGTTCACCCGCGACCCACTTCATCGGCGCCGGCGGCGTGCGCAACGGCGCCGACCTGCGCCGCGCCCGCGAGTCCGGCGCCGAGGCCTGGCTGGTCGCGAGCGCGCTGCACGACGGCCGGCTGGCGCCGGGGGCGTAGGCAGGGCGGAGCGGTCTCGGCATGGGCGCCGCGCGTTCACGTTTCGTGCCACGACCGGTGTCGGCGCGCCGCTGAACGGGCCGGGCCGCGCGGCGGGCCCGCGGCGTCACGTTTCAGGGCCCGCCACCGGGCGTTTACCCGGAGAGCCGGGACGACGGTCTGCCCCGGTGGTGGCGGGACTCGCGGCACGAAAAGCGCGACACAGTGTTGCGCTTTTGGCCGGACGACGGCCGTCCACGCAGGAACGGTGCGGTGGCACATGTGTTGCGTCAAGCAGGCCATGAGCGAGCTCGCCGCGGCCCCGTCCGCGTGGACCTGTCCCTTCTGCCCGTTGGCTTGCGACCACCTCGGCGTGCGTCTGGGCGCCGGCAGCGAAGCGCTGGCGCTGGCCGGCGAGCGCTGCCCGCGCGCCGAGGCGCGGCTGGCGCGTTTCGCCAGCCACCCGGTCCAGACGCGCGCCGAGATCGACGGCCGCCCGGCCTCCGACGACGCCGCGCTGGCCGCCGCCGCCGCCATCCTGGCCGGCGCGGCGCTGCCGCTGTTCGCAGGGCTGGGCACCGACGTCGCCGGCGCCCGTGCGCTCTACCCGCTGGCCTGCGCCACCGGCGCCATCAGCGACGCCGCCGGCGGCGAAGCCTTGTTCGCCGGTCTGCGTGCGCTGCAGGATCGCGGCCAGTTCACCACCACGCTCGGCGAAGTGCGCACCCGCGCCGACCTGATCGTCTTCGTCGGCGGCGTGCCGGCCGACCTCGCCCCACTGACCGCCTGGCGCTGCGGCCTGGGCGACAGCGACGGCCCGCGCCGCCACGCGGTCGCCCTTGCCGCACCGGACGGCGACGACGCGGCGCTGGCCGGTTGGGCCTCGGACACGGTCAGCGTCGAGATGCTGCCGGCAGCGCCGGGCGAAGACCTCGCCGCGACGCTGCAGCGCCTGCTGACCTGGGTGCCGCGCCCGCCATCTGACGACGGCAGCGCACTCGCGGCCCTGGCCGCGCGGCTGCGCGCCGCGCACTACGCGGTCTTCGTCGGTGCCCCGGCGCGCCTGGGGCCGCAGGCGGCGCTGGCGATCGAGGCGGTGCACGCGACGGTCGGCCACCTGAACCGAACGACCCGTGCCGCAGCGCTGTGGATCGGCGGCGGCGACGGCGCCGCCACCGCCAACCAGGTCTTCACCTGGCTGGCGGGCCTGCCGCTGCGCACGCGCGCCAGCGCGCTCGGCCTGGAACACGAACCCTTCCTCTACGGCAGCGAGCGCCTGCTGGCCGACGGGGCGGTCGACGCGCTGCTCTGGGTCTCCAGCTTCGATCCCGATGCCGGCCCTCCGGCGGCCGATCTGCCGACGGTCGTGCTCGGCCACCCTGCCCAGGCCGCCACCTGCCGCCGCCCCGGCACGGTCTTCATCCCCGTCACCACGCCTGGCATCGGCCACGACGGCCATTTGTTCCGCACCGACGGCACGGTGCTGATGCCGCTCCATGCCGTGCGCCCCGACCCCCTGCCCTCGGTCGCCCAGGTCGCCCAGGCGCTGTTGCGGGCGGTGCTGGAGGCGAGGCGATGAAGCACGCGTTTCCGCATTGGCGTGAGAGCCGGGGAGTGGGGCGTATCCCTCCGCTCATGTCCCCCGGCGCCGGCCTGCGGCCGCCGCCTCCTCCTAATACTTCGCTGCGGGACACGCCCCACTCCCCGGCTCCGGCACAGCACAGGCGCACCACCACTCGCGACACGCCACGCCGGTGGCTGCCGCGGGCGTCGGGTGGCCGGTGGAGTGAAGTATTAGGAGGAGGCCCGGCTTGCCGGGCCGGGGGACATGAACGGAACCGGCCACCCGGCGACCGCGGCTCGCTGCTGCTGAAGCACGCCGGCGTCAGCCCTGCCAAGGCAATCGTCCGGAACCCACGATGAGCAGCCTCCTGATCCGCAACGGCCAAGTCATCGACCCGGCCAACCCGAACAGCGGCACCGTGCGCGACATCGCCGTGGTCGGTGGCCGCATCGTCCAGCCGGAGCCTGGTCGTCCCCACGACGAGACGGTCGACGCCAGCGGCTGCGTCGTGATGGCCGGTGGCATCGATCTGCATACGCACGTCGGCGGCGGCAAGGTGAATCTGGCGCGGCTCTTGATGACCGACGACCACCGCGCCGAGGCCGGGCCCATCCCGCTGCCGACGAATGCGCTGGAACTGCCGTCCTGCGGCCACAGCACGCCCGGCACGCTGGCCACCGCCTACCGCTACGTCGAGATGGGCTACACCGCCGCCTTCGAGCCGGCGATGGTGCCCAGCAACGCACGCCACGCCCACATGGAGATGGGCGACATGCCGGTGCTCGACCACGGCGCCTACGTGATGCTGGGCAGCGACGAGCTGTTCCTCGAACTGCTGGCCGCCGGCGGCCCCGAGCAGCGCAACTTCGCGCAGATCCGCGACTACGTCGCCTGGACCGTCAACGCCAGCAAGGCGATGGGCGTGAAGGTCGTCAACCCGGGCGGCATCTCGGCCTTCAAGTTCAACCAGAGGAAGCTCGACGTCGACGAAGCCCACGTGCACTGGGGCGTGACGCCGCGCCAGGTGGTGCGCACGCTGGCGCGCGCGGTGCACGAGCTGGGCATGCCGCACCCGCTGCACATCCACGGCAGCAACCTGGGCGTGGCCGGCAACATCGCGTCGACGCTGGAGACCATCGAAGCGCTCGAAGGCCTGCCGGCACACCTGACGCACGTGCAGTTCCACGCCTATGGCACGGACGGACCTAAGAAGTTCTCGTCGGCCGCGCTGGCGCTGGCCGAGGCGGTAGACGCGAACCCGAAGGTCAGCATCGACGTCGGCCAGATCATCTTCGGCCAGACCGTCACCGCCTCGGGCGACACGATGCGCCAGCACGCGCAGTCGCATCTGGCCTCGCCACGCAAATGGGTCGGCGCCGACATCGAATGCACCGCCGGCTGCGGCGTCGTGCCCTTCCGCTACCGCGAGCAAAGCTATGTCAACGCGCTGCAGTGGGTCATCGGGCTGGAGCTCTTCCTGCTGGTGAAGAACCCCTGGCAGGTGGTGCTGACCACCGACCATCCGAACGGCGGCCCATTCACCAGCTACCCGCATCTGATCCGCTTGCTGATGGACCGCTCGTTCCGCGAGGAGCAGCTCGCCCGGCTGCACCCGGACGTGGCCACCAACTGCGCGCTGCGTTCGATGAGCCGCGAGCTGACGCTGGACGAGATCGCGGTGATGACACGCGCCGGCCCGGCGCGCCTGCTGGGGCTGGCCGACCGCGGCCATCTGGGCGTCGGCGCGGCGGCCGACATCGCCGTCTACCGCGACGAAGCTGACAGGGAGGCGATGTTCGCGACGCCGACCCACGTCTTCAAGGACGGCGCCGCGGTCGCACGTTCGGGCCGCGTGCTCGCGCTGCCGACCGGCGGCGTGCACTTCGTCGAGCCGGGTTACGACCCGATCATCGAGAAGACGCTGCGCCGCCACTGGGACCACAACCGCTCGATGCGCTTCGACCACGTGTGCATCACGCACGACGAACTCTGCCGCTGCGGCCACGGCGGGCGGCTGCTGCCGGCGGCGCTGTTCGACGGGAGTGAGGGATGAGCGAAGCCGTCGTGCTGAACGGCGTCGTCGTCGACGCCACCTTCGCCGAAGCCTTCCCGATGAAGGCCACGCGCATCGTCGTCACCGCGCACACGCCGCACTGGGCCGAGCAGGCGGGGCTGGCGGCCACCGGTTTCGCCACCTCGGTCATCGGCTGCGGCTGCGAAGCCGGCATCGAACGCCGGCTGTCGCCCGAGGAGACCCCCGACGGTCGCCCCGGCGTCGCGCTGCTGTTCTTCGCGATGTCGGGCAAGGAGCTGGCCAAGCAGCTGGAGCGCCGCGTCGGCCAGTGCATCCTGACCTGCCCGACGACCGCGGTCTACGCCGGGCTGGCCGACGGCGAGCCGGTGGCGCTGGGCAAAAACCTGCGTTTCTTCGGCGACGGCTGGCAGATCGCCAAGCAGATCGGCGGCCAGCGCCACTGGCGCGTGCCGGTGATGGACGGCGAGTTCGTCGCCCAGGAATCGACGCCGGTGGTCAAGGCCGTCGGCGGCGGCAACCTGCTGCTGCTGGCGCGCGACACCGACGCCGCGCTCGCCGCCGCCGAGGCTGCCGTCGCCGCGATGCGCCGCGTGCCGAACGTCGTGATGCCGTTCCCGGGCGGCGTCGTGCGCTCGGGCTCCAAGGTCGGCAGCAAGTACCCGGCGCTGTCGGCGTCGACCAACGACGCCTTCTGCCCGTCGCTGGTCGGGCTGGTGGCCAGGACCGAGCTGACGCCCGAGGTCGGCTGCGTGATGGAAGTCGTCATCGACGGCCTGTCGGCGGCCGACGTCGCCGCGGCGATGAAAGCCGGGCTGGACGCCGCGCTGGCGCTGGGCGCCGCCGGCGGGCTGCGGCGCGTCTCGGCCGGCAACTACGGCGGCAAGCTCGGGCCCTTCCACTTCCATCTTCACGAGCTGCTGCCCGGAGGCGCGCGATGAGCGGCTGGACGCTGACGCTGCGCCAGCCGCCGCCGCTGCGCCTGGACCTGCGCGCGCTGCAGCCGGCCGCGCTGGCCACGCTGGGCGCTGCCGAGATCTCACGCCTGCCACTGGGCCACGGACGCGGCACGCTGGCGCTGGGCGAATGTTTCGACGTCGCCGCGCGTGACGACGAGGCGCTGGTGATCGCCGGCGACACCGCCCGCTGCGACCGCATCGGCTGGCAGATGGCCGCCGGCCGGCTGCTCGTCGACGGCCCGGCGGGCGACCACGCCGGCGCGGGTCTGGCCGGCGGCACGCTGGACGTGCGCGGCGACGCCGGCGCGCTGGCCGGCTGCGAGATGCGCGGCGGCACGCTGGAGATCCACGGCCACGTCGGCGAGTTCTGCGCCGGCCCGCTGCCCGGCAGCCTGGACGGCATGCGCGGCGGCACGCTCGTCGTGCGCGGCGACGCCGGTGCGCGCCTGGCCGACCGCATGCGCCGCGGCACGCTCGTCGTCTTCGGCAATGCCGGCGACTGGGCGGCGTCGCGGCTGGTGGCCGGCACGGTGGCGATCGCCGGCCGCAGCGGCGTGCACGCCGGCTACGGCATGCGCCGCGGCAGCGTCGTCGTGCTCGGCAACCCCGACGCCGGCCCGCCCGCGCCCAGCTTCGTGCCGGCGCAGGACGACGTGACGGTATTCTGGCGACTGCTCGCGCGCGACCTCGCCCGGCACGGCGGCCCCTTCGCCGACCTGCCCCGGCGCGGCATCGTGCGCCACCGCGGCGACCTCGCCGCCGGCGGGCTGGGCGAGTGGATCGCCGTGCGCTGACCCTCTTCTTCGACGACCGCGAGAACCGACGATGCCCCGCGACTACCTCTTCCACGCCGGCGAAGCCACCGTGCTGGCCAAAGACGGCCAGTTCACCGACGCGATGCCCGAGATCCTGATCGGCCGCACCGACGGCCCGGTGGGCCAGGCCTTCGCCAACATGATGGCGCAGAGCAAGGGCCACACGGCGATGTTCGCGATCCGCGCCTGCAACCAGCTCGTGCGCCCGGCAACGATCATGGTGCCCAAGGTGACGCTCAAGGACAGCGCCAACATCGAGCTCTTCGGCGGCGTGGTGCAGAGCGCCACCGCCGACGCGGTGGTCGACTGCCTGATCGAGAACGTGATCCCGCGCGAGATGGCCCACGAGCTGTGCATCGTCAGCCTGGTCTGGATCGACCCGCGCTGCGCCCAGGACCCGAACCTGGACAAGCGCGACATGTACCGCACCAACTACGAGGCGACGAAGCTGGCGATCAAGCGAGCATTGAACGACGAGCCGTCGGTCGACGAACTCATCGCGAATCGCCACAAGATCAAACACGACATGGACGACTGGTCCTGAGAGCCACGATGGACGTCTGCGCGCTGCTCGACGACCGCGACGCCACGCCGGCGTCGACTACGAGCCGGCTCTACACCGGCTTCGTGCACGAGCACCGCTGCACCGACCCGGCGACGCTGGACGCGACCTGGGACGCCGTCGCGGCCGACCAGCGCGCCGGGCTGCACGCGCTGCTGCTGGCCGACTACGAGTGGGGTGCGAAGCTGCAGCGCGCCGGCACGGCGCGGCTGGCGGCCGACGACGGGGCCAGCCTGCGCGTGCTGATGTTCCGCCGGCTGGAACGCCTGTCGCGCGAGCAGGCCGACGCCTGGCTGGCCGCCCAGCCCGGCGCCGACCAGGCGGCCGGCGTCGGCGCGCTCGAACCCAGCGTCTCGCGCGACGAGTTCCGCGCCGCGATCGCACGCATCCACGAGGCCATCGCCGCCGGCGAGACCTACCAGGTCAACTACACCTACCGCCTGCACGGCCGCGCCTGGGGCGCGCCGGTGGCGCTGTACCGCGCCTTGCGCGCGCGCCAGCCGGTGGCTTACGGCGCCTACGTCGTGCTGCCGCCGGGCGGGCCGGCGACGCACCTGCTGTCGTGTTCGCCCGAGCTCTTCGTGCGCCACGAGGCGGGCGTGATCACCGCGCGGCCGATGAAAGGCACCGCGCCGCGCACCGGCGCGCCCGAAGGCGACAGCGAGACGGCGCGGCTGCTGTCGCTGGACGTCAAGAACCGCGCCGAGAACCTGATGATCGTCGACCTGCTGCGCAACGACCTCGGCCGCGTCGCCGAGGTCGGCTCGGTCCAGGTGCCGGCGCTGTTCTCGATCGAGCCCTATGCGACGGTGTTCCAGATGACCTCGACGGTGCAGGCGCGGCTGCGGCCCGAGGTCGACGCAGCGGCGCTGCTGCGCGCGATCTTTCCCTGCGGCTCGATCACCGGCGCGCCCAAGCTGCACACGATGGGCCTGATCGCCGGGCTGGAGACGACGCCGCGCGGCCTGTACTGCGGCGCCATCGGCTGGCTCGACGCGCCGCCGCCCGGGCGTGCGCTCGGCGACCTGTGCTGGTCGGTCGCGATCCGCACGCTCTCGCTGGCCGCCCCCGACGCCTGCGGCACCCGCGCGCTGACGCTGGGCGTCGGCGCCGGCATCGTGCAGGACAGCCGCGCCGACGACGAGTACGACGAGTGCCGGCTGAAGGCGCGTTTCCTCACCGGCCTGGACCCGGGTTTCGAGCTGATCGAGACCGTGCGCGCCGAGGCCGACGGGCGGATGCCGCTGCTGGAGCGCCACCTCGCGCGGCTGGCGGCCAGCGCCGCCGCGCTGGGTTTCGCACTCGACGCCGACGCGGCTCGGCGTGCGCTGCAGGCCGCCGCGGCCGCGGGTGCCGGCCTCGCCCAGCGCCTGCGGCTGACGCTGGCGCACGACGGCCGCATCACCGTCGTGCGCGCGCCGCTGGCGCCGCTGCCGCCCGGCCCGGTTCGGCTGCGCTGGGCCGAGACCCCGCTGCCCGGCCCGCGCCCGCTGGCCGCGCACAAGACCACCGACCGCGCGCTCTACGACGCCGGCGTGCGCGCCGCCGAGGCCGCCGGCGCCTTCGACACGCTGTTCTGCAACGCCGACGGCCGCGTCGTCGAAGGCGGCCGCTGCACGCTGTTCGCGAGGCTCGACGGCCGCTGGTGCACGCCGCCGCTGGCCGACGGCGCGCTGGCCGGCGTGCAGCGGGCGGCGCTGCTGGCCGACCCGGCCTGGGACGCGGTCGAACGGCCGCTGACGCGCGCCGACGTCGAACGCGCCGAAGCCCTCGTCGTCTGCAACGCGCTGCGCGGCGTGCTCGAAGTCGCCGACATCGCCGACACCGCCGCGGCCCGCGCCCCGGCGCTGGCCGGATGAGGCTCGCGCTCTTCGACCTCGACCACACGCTGATCGACTTCGACAGCGGCCAGGCCTGGACACGTTTCCTCGTCGCACGCGGCGCGCTGCCGCCCGACGCCGAGGCCTGTTACCTCGCCTTCTGCCACCAGTACGTCGCCGGCACGCTGGACATCCACGCGATGCACCGCGCGGTGCTGGCGCCGCTGGCCGCCCACGCGCCCGCGCAGCTGCGCGCCTGGCGCGAGGCCTTCGCCGCCGAGATCGCGCCGCGCCTGCCGGGCGCGATGCGCGACATCGTCGACGCGCACCAGGCCAACGGCGACTTGTGCGCCGTCGTCACCGCGACCTCGCGTTTCGTCGCCGAACCCTTCGCACGGGCCTTCGGCATCGAGCATCTGGTCGCCACCGAGGCGGTGCTGGACGCCGAAGGCCGGCCGACCGGCGAGATCGACGGCCTGCCCTGTTTCCGCGAGCACAAGCCGGCACGTGTCGCCGCCTGGCTGGCGGGGCTGGGCGCACGCACGCTGGCCGACTTCGGCGAGAGCTGGTTCTATTCCGACTCGGCCAGCGACCTGCCGCTGCTGCAGGCGGTGACGCACCCGGTCGCGATAAGGCCCGACGCGCGGCTGCGCGCGCACGCCCAGGCCGCCGGCTGGCCGGTGCACGACACGCTCCGAGCGTGACCGAACACCGCGGCGCCGGGGGTTTGTCAGGAGGCTGGCGGCCTCAAACAGGCCCGGCAGCACGCCGATCACAAGGCATGCAGTAGCGCCCACGGTGGCGCCGGAGGCCGCCATGGAATGGATTCGCCGCGTCAGCCTGGTGCAGCGCGTGACGATAGGCTTCGCGCTCAGCTTCGCGCTGTTCGCCGTGCTGGCCGTCGAAGCCCTGCTGACGACCCCGGCGAACCTGCTGGTCGCGTCGCTGGCGAGCTTCGGCGCGGTGGCCTCGGCGCTCACCGGCTGGGCGATCCGCGCCAGCATCCGCGTCACCGTCGAGCCGACGGTGCACTGCGTCTCGCGCATCGCCGCCGGCGACCTGGAGACGAAGATCGAGTCGCCCGGCCGCGACGAGATCGCCTGGCTGCGTGCCGAACTCAACGGCATGCGCAAGAAGCTGCGCACGATGGTGATGGAGGTGCGCCTGGCCGCCGGCAGCGTCGGCGAGGCCTCGCGCGAGATCGCCAGCGGCAACGTCGACCTGTCCGACCGCACCGAAAGCCAGGCCGGCGCGCTGCAGCAGACCGCCAGTTCGATGCAGCAGCTGGCCGACGCCGTGCAGCGCAACGCCGAGCACACGGCGACGGCGCGCACGCTGGTCGCCGAGTCCAGCGCCGTGGCCGACCGCGGCGCGTCGACGATGCGCAGCGTCGTGCAGCGCATGGACGAGATCCACGCCAGCGCCGCGCGCATCGGCGAGATCGTCGGCGTCATCGACGGCATCGCCTTCCAGACCAATCTGCTGGCGCTGAACGCGGCCGTCGAGGCGGCGCGCGCCGGCGAACAGGGCCGCGGCTTCGCCGTCGTCGCCTCCGAGGTGCGGGCGCTGGCGCAGCGCAGCTCGACCGCGGCGCGCGAGATCAAGACGCTGATCGAGGCCTCGTCGGCCCAGGTCGGCGACGGCGCGCGCCTGGTCGGCGAGGCCGGGCGCACGATGCAGGAGGTGCACACGAGCATCGCGCGTGTCTCGGCGCTGATCGGCGACATCGCCGAGGCCGGCAGCACGCAAGGTCAGGACATCGGCCAGCTCAGCGAGGCGATCGGCCGGCTCGACACGATGACGCAGCAGAACGCCGCGCTCGTCGAGCAGCTGGCCGCCGCGGCCAAGTCGCTGGAAGGCCAGTCGGACCGGCTGGGCACCGCGGTGACGAGTTTCCGCGTCGGCGACTGAAGGCCTTCAGCGCGCCGCGGCACGCTCGGCGATCAGCGCGCGCAGCGCCGCGACCCGTTTGCGTGTCGCCGGGTGCGTCGCGGTGTCGGGCTGCATGCCCAGGCTGAGGAAGGCGCCGACCGCGTCCTCGCTGGCGAAACCCATCCGGCCCAGCATCTCCAGCGCCCAGGCGTCGGCCTCGAACTCCTGGCGGTGGGCCAGCGCCGAGGCGTCGCGGCCCAGCGCGCCGGCCACCGGGTCGGTGCGCTCGGGCGTCACCTCGCCGGGCACCCAGCGGCGGTAGACGCCGCCCATCGCCGCCCAGTGCTCGCGCACGACGTGGCCCAGCTCGTGCGCGAGCACGAAGGTCCTCTGGCCTTCGGGCAGGTCGGCCAGGCGCTCGTGGGCGACGATGACGTGGCCTTGCAGGGTCTCGGCGATCGTCTCGCCGGTGATCACACGCAGCTCGACCTGGACGCCGGGTGCGGCGACGCCACGCAGGCGCTCGAAGCTGGCGCGCACGGCGGCCGCACGCGGGCCGTCGGGGGCAACGTGGAAGGCGTCCAGCCGCTGCTGCTGCGAGTGTTCCAGCACCTCGCCGATCGCCGGCGGATCGGCGGCCTGCGCCGCGGCCGTCCAGGCCACCACGATCCAAGCCGCCGTCGTCGCGCGCATCTCGCACCCCGCTGGCGGCGTCACAACCCTGCCGCCCACGCCCAATGTCCGGCAACACGCGTGCCGGGGAATCGGGTTTACCCGCGGCGCTACACCTGAATGAGTCCCCAGCGCAGTGCGACCAGCGTCAGCTCCGACTGGTTGCCGGCACCCAGCTTCTGCTTCACGTGGTACAGGTGGGTGCCGACGGTGCTGGTCGACAGCTTCAGGTCCTCGGCGATCTCGGCGACGCTGCGGCCGCGCGCCAGCTGCAGGAAGACCGAGAACTCGCGTTCGCTCAGCGCCTCGGCCGGGCTCGGGTCGCCCTTGACCTGCACCATCGCCAGCGCCCGTGCGGTCTGGGCGTCGACATAGGCCTCGCCGCGCGCGACCGCGGCCACCGCGGCGATCAGCGCCTCGGGCGCGGCGCGTTTGCTCAGGTAGCCCAGCGCGCCGGCGCGCAGCACGCGCTGCGGGTGCGCGGTGTCCTCGTGCGCCGAGAGCACCAGGATGCGCAGCTTCGGGTCCTGCGCCAGCAGGCGGCGCACGGCGTCCAGGCCGCCCATGCCGGGCATCGCCAGGTCCATCACGACGACGTCGGGCCTGAGCCGCGGCACCACGCTGCAGGCCTCCTCGCCGCTGTCGCATTCGCCGACGACCTCGACGCCGGCGTTGGCCAGCAGCATGCGGAAACCCATGCGCACCAGCGCATGGTCGTCGACGAGCATCACGCGGGTCATGCGGGCCTCGGGTCAAGCGGCGCTTCGGCGCTCGCGGGTTCGGGGGCGGCCTCGGCCGCGGCGCGCGGCAGGACGAGGCTCAGTTCGGCGCCGCCGCCGGGCGCCGGCGCCAGCGTCACCGTGCCGCCCAGCGCCTCGGCGCGTTCGGCGATCCAGCGCAGGCCGTAGTGGCCGGCACGCGGCGCGCCGCCGTCGGGCAGGCCGCGGCCGTCGTCGCGCAGGCGCAGCGTCAGCGTGTCGGTGTCGGCGCCGACCCGCAGCACCAGGCGGCGCGCGCCGCCGTGGTTCAGCGCGTTGGTCAGGCCCTCCTGCGCCGCGCGGTACAGCGCCAGCGCGGCCTCGGGCGCCAGGCGCAGCGCGCCGAGCTCGACCGCCACCTCGACGGCGACACCGGCATGCGCGGCGCGCGTGCGTTCGGCCAGGTCGTCCAGCGCCTCGGCCAGGCCGAAGGCGTCCAGCACCAGCGGCGCCAGCCGCGGGATGATGCCGTGCATCGCGTCGTACAGCCGCGAGGCTTCGCCGGCGATCAGGCGCGCGGCCTGCGCCGTGTCGGCGTCGGCGCCGGGGCGCTGGGCGATCGACAGCGCGATCGCACGCATCGCCGTCACCGACTGGCCGAACTCGTCGTGCAGCTCGCGCGCGATGCGCCGGCGCTCGTCCTCGATCTGGCGGTCGACCCAGCGCGCGAGTTCGCGCCGGTCCGACAGCTCGTTCTCGGCGCGCAGCGCCCGGCGTTCGCTCTCCAGGCGCTGCGCGACCTCGCCGACCATGCGGTTGAAAGCCTCGCCGATGGCGCCGGCCTCGCGCCCGGGCAGCGGCGGCAGCACGACGTCGAAACGCCCGGCCTGCAGCGCCTCCAGCGCCTGCACGATGCGGCCGAAGGGCCGCACGGTGCGCCGCACCAGCAGGTCGACGAGCACGTTGACGACGAGCAGCAGCACGGCCGCGCCGGCAACCAGGCGGACCAGATAGTCCCAGGCGTCGAGCGCCGCACGCGAGGCGTTGGAGCGCACCTCCAGCCGGCCGTCGGGAAAGTCGACCGCCTGCAGCGCGGGCCGCGGCGCGATCAGGCGCTCGAACCAGCCCGGCGCGTCGCGCCCGGCCTTGTACGGCGACGGCGGCGAGCGGTAGAGCACGGTGCCGTCGCCTTCGTACAGCGTCAGGTCGTTGCTGCGGATGCGGCCGATGCCCTGCAGATAGGCCAGCATCGCCGGCGTGCCCTGGGCCGCGTAGCGCAGCGCCGTGCGGTGCAGCAGCTGCGCGGCGACGCGGTTGGCGGCGACGACCTCCTCGTGCACCGAGGCACGCAGCACCCAGCCCTGCAGCAGCACGACGGCCACGGCGAAGAGCAGCGTCAGGCCGCCGACGATGAACCGGATCTGGGCGGTGAGCGTCATGCGCCGCCGCCGAAGTCGCCCCGCGCGGCCAGCGCCGCGAGCGCACCGACGCTGGCGGCGGCCATCGCCGGGTGCGCCGGGTCGTGGCCGGCGCCCGGCACCCAGCGCAGCGCAGCACCGGGCAGCGCCGCGGCGAGCGAGCGCGCGCCTTCGGGGCGGCAGACGCGGTCGTCGTCGGCGTGCAGCAGCAGCGTCGCCACCGCGGGCACGGCGGCGCAGCGCGTCAGCAGCGGTCGCTCGCGCAGCCAGCAGCCATGGCGCAGGTAGTGCACCTGCACGCGGTAGCGGTCGGCCAGCGCGGCGGCGTCTTCGCCCTGCACCGGGCCGCGGTCGCCGGCCGACGAGGACAGCGCACGCTCCCAGCGCCGCCAGGCCAGCGCGGCGGCCTCGGCGTGTTCGCCGTGCAGCGCCTGCTGCAGCGCCGCCAGCAGCTCCGGCACGGCGGCCCCGGCCGGCACGCCGGCCGCGTCGACCAGCGCCGCCCAGGCGGCCGGCGCGAGCGACGCGTCGAAGAAGGCGGCGAGGTCCTCGCCGCGGCCGAGAAAGGCCGAGCGCAGCAGCAGCGCGTCGACGGCCCCGGGTTCGTCGGCCGCATGGGCGAGGGCCAGCGTCGCGCCCCAGGAACCGCCGACGACGGTCCAGCGTGCGATGCCGAGTTCATGCCGCAGCGTGCGCAGGTCGGCGAGCAGATGCTCGGTGGTGTTGCGCACCGTCGCGCCGCGTGGGCGGCTCGCGCCTGCGCCACGCTGGTCGGGCACCAGAACGCGCCAGCGCGCCGGGTCGAAGACACGCGCCAGCAGCGCCGACCCGCCCGAGCCCGGCCCGCCGTGCAGCACCAGCGCCGGGCGGCCGCCGGCGGCGCCCCATTCGCGCAGCGCCAGCACGTGGCCGTCGCCCGTCACCCCCTCGTGCACGCGGCGCGGCGCGGTCTCGGGGAACAGGGGCGTCGGCTCGGCCATCACCCGGCCCATTCTGTCCAGCGCCGCGGCCAACACCAGGGGAGTTTCATGAATTTCACGAGGGCCGATTCATGACCGGGGGGCTGTGAGCGCGGCGGCCACGCGGCGACCATGGTCCACGGGAACACGAGTCCCGCGCGCACCGTCCGGTGCGTGCCCATGCTTCGAAGGAGACACACGATGCAGACCCCGCAATGGCAGACCCCGACCGCCATCGACTGGCGCTTCGGCTTCGAAATCACCCTGTACGTCGCGGCGCGCTGACGCCGCCGGCCGGCGCCCTGCGCCGGCCTCCCCGCATCGCACCATGCGCATCCACATCCTCGGCTCGGCCGCCGGCGGCGGTTTCCCGCAGTGGAACTGCAACTGCCGCCAGTGCGACGGCGTGCGCCGCGGCACGCTGCGCGCCCGGCCGCGCACGCAGTCCTCGATCTTCGTCGCACCCGATGGCGGCGCTGACGGCGTGCTGTTCAATGCCTCGCCCGACCTGCTGCAGCAGATCAAAGCCAACCCGGTACTGCAGCCGGCGCGCGGCCAACGCGACACGGCGATCGCCGCGGTGATGCTGGTCGACGGCCAGGTCGACCATGCGACGGGGCTCTTGATGCTGCGCGAGCGCGGACTGCCGCTGCCGCTGTGGTGCACCGACCCGGTGGCCGAGGACCTGACGCAAGGCCTGCCGCTGCTGCGGGTGCTGGGCCACTTCTGCGGCGTCGAACGCCACGGGGTCGAGCCCGACGGCCGCGCGTTCACGATGCCCGGCGTGCCCGGCCTGCAGTTCCGCGCCATCGCGCTGGCGAGCAAGGCCGCGCCCTACTCGCCGCACCGCGACGCGCCGGTGCCCGGCGACAACGTCGGTGTGGTCATCGAGGACACGCGGCGCGGGCGCAGCGCCTTCTACGCGCCGGGGCTGGGCGAGATCACGCCGCCGCTGTTCGACCTGATGTGCAGCGCCGACGCGGTGCTCGTCGACGGCACCTTCTGGACCGACGACGAGATGATCCGCCTGGGCCTGTCGAAGAAGACGGCGCGCGACATCGGCCACCTGCCGCAGTCCGGCCCCGGCGGCATGCTCGAGTGGCTGGACCGGCTGCCGGCGCGCACGCGGCGCCTGCTCATCCACGTCAACAACACCAACCCGATCCTCGACGAGGACTCGCCCGAACGCGCCGAGCTGGCACGCCGCGGCGTCGAGGTCTGCGAGGACGGCCAGACCGTCGAACCTTGAGCACGCCATGACCACACCCTGGACCCGCGACGAGTTCGAGGCCCGGCTGCGCGAGCGCGGCAAGGCCTATCACATCCATCACCCGTTCAACGTCATGCTGAACACCGGGCGCGCGACGCCCGAGCAGGTGCGCGGCTGGGTCGCCAACCGCTTCTGCTACCAGGTGGCTATTCCCCTGAAGGACGCGGCCGTCCTCGCCAACTGCCCCGACCGCGAGGTGCGGCGCGGCTGGGTGCAGCGCATCCTCGACCACGACGGCTTCGAGATCGGCGGCCTGCGCGACCCCGGCGGCATCGAGGCCTGGCTGCGCCTGGGCCAGGCCGTCGGGCTGACGCGCGAGGAGGTGCTGGACGAACGCCACGTCATCCCGGCGCTGCGTTTCGCCGTCGACGCCTACGTCAACTTCGCGCGCCGTGCGCCCTGGCAGGAGGCGGTGTGCTCGTCGCTGACCGAGCTCTTCGCGCCGGAGATTCATAAACAGCGCCTGGCCACCTGGCCCGAGCACTACCGCTGGATCGAGCCCGAGGGCCTGGCCTACTTCCGCAACCGCGTCAGCCAGGCCCGGCGCGACGTCGAGCAGGGGCTGGCGATCACGCTGGCGCACTTCACGACGCAGGCGCAGCAGCAACGCGCGCTGGACGTGCTGCAGTTCAAGCTCGACATCCTCTGGGCGATGAACGACGCGATGGCGCAGCGTTACGGCGTGACGGCATGAGCGCCAGCACCGCGACGCTGGACAGCCGCCCGCGCCTGGCACGCGGTTTCCGCTTCCAGTGGGAGCCGGCGCAGGGCTGCCACGTGCTGCTCTACCCCGAGGGCATGGTCAAGCTCAACGGCAGCGCCGGCGCGATCCTGGAGCGCTGCGACGGTGAACGCCGCATCGCCGACATCGCCGCCGAACTGCAAGCCGTCTTCGCGGCGCCCGAACTCGCCGCCGACGTGCTGGCTTTCGTCTCGATGGCCGGCGAGCGCCGCTGGCTGGCCTGGGACAGCGCATGACGGCGCCGCGCCCGGGCCCGCCGCTGTGGCTGCTGGCCGAGGTCACCTACCGCTGCCCGCTGCACTGCGTGTTCTGCTACAACCCGGTCGACTACGCCGCGCAGCCCGGGGAACTCTCCACCGCCGACTGGCTGCGGGTGCTGCGCGAGGGCCGCGAACTCGGCGCCGTGCAGTGCGGCTTCTCCGGCGGCGAGCCGCTGCTGCGCGAGGACCTCGAGGAACTCGTCGCCGAAGCCCACCGCCTGGGCTACTACACCAACCTGCTGAGCTCGGGCGTCGGCCTGACGCCCGAACGTGCCGCAGCGCTGAAGGCCGCCGGGCTGGACCACGTGCAGCTGTCGTTCCAGGACTCGACGCGCGAGACCAACGACTTCCTGTCGCACACCAAGACCTTCGAGCTGAAGCAGCGTGTCGCCGAGACGATCCGCGCCAACGACTGGCCGATGGTGATGAACGTCGTGCTGCACCGGCTCAACATCGATCACGTCGACCGCATCATCGAGATGGCGCACCGGCTGGGCGCCGAGTACGTCGAGCTGGCGAACACGCAGTACTACTCCTGGGCCTACCTGAACCGCGCGCAGCTGCTGCCGACACGCGAGCAGCTGCGCCACGCCGAAGCCGTCACCGACGCCTGGCGCACGAAGCTGGGCGACGAGATGCGGCTCTTCTTCGTCGCGCCCGACTGGCACGAAGGCCGGGCCAAGAAGTGCGTCAACGGCTGGGGCAGCATGTTCCTGACCGTCACGCCCGACGGCACCGCCCTGCCCTGCCACACGGCGAAGATGCTGCCGGGGCTGGCCTTCCCCAACGTGCGCGAGATGTCGCTGCGTTCGGTCTGGTTCGACAGCGAAGGCTTCGCACGCTACCGCGGCACCGGCTGGATGAAGGAGCCCTGCGCGAGCTGCGAGAAGAAGGAAGAAGACCTGGGCGGCTGCCGCTGCCAGGCCTGGCTCGTCGCCCACGACCCCGAGGCCGCCGACCCGGTGTGCCCCAAAAGCCCGCAGCACGGCCTGATCACCGAGGCGGTGGCGCGCGCCGAAGCCGGTGTCGCCGAGCAGCCGCTCATCTTCCGCGGCCCGGCCGAGTCGCGGCGGCTGGCGGGCTGAACCTGCGCCCTCTCCCGCGGCCTGCGAGCGCAGGCACGCGGTCGCTGCCGTCGTGCGATTCACGAAAGGCTGCATTGCAATGCCTGAGGCGTGCCTTCGAAATCGGTTGATTAACCTCGCATCGCTGACACAAGCAGCCATTGCGAGGCCACCCCATGTCCCTGCGCTCGAACGTTGCCGAATCCTGCATTGCAGCCGTGATCGCGGCGATGGCCACGGCAGTCACCCTTCCCGCCCGGGCCAGCGAGCCGGCGTGCGATGAAGCGGAGGTCCTTGCGCAGGCAAGCGTCGTCGAAGGAACGCTGAGCATCGGCGACGCCCGGTTGCGCTACTGGGACACGGGCGGCAATGGCCCGGCCGTCGTGCTGCTGCACCCGGGAACCGGCAACCTCATGAGCTGGACCCGGCAACAACCGGCACTGGCAGGCGCCGGTTATCGCGTGATCGGCTATTCGCGACGGGGCCATGCGGGATCGGACTCCGGGCCCGGAGCAGCGCCGCCGGCAGCGAGCGACCTGCTGCAGCTGCTCGATGCACTGAAGGTCCGCCGGTTTCACGCCGTCGGTGTTGCCGCCGGCGGCATCTACGCCACCGATTTCGCGCTCTCGCATCCCGATCGGCTGCTGAGCCTGACGATCGCCGGCAGCCTCGTCGCCATAGCCGATGCGGACTACATGAAACGCAGCTCCGCACTGCGCCCTGCCATTTTGAACCAACTGCCGTCCGAGTTCCGCGAACTGGGACCGCAATACCGGGCCAGCTGCCCGAGCGGCGTTGCCGCCTGGCTCGCGATCGAACGGGCCAATGCCATTGATCCTGCGGCACAGGCATCGGCGCGTCCCACGCTCGAAAACAGGCTCACGCTCGAGGCGCTGAAAACGCTGCGCATGCCGGTTCTATTGATGACGGGCGACGCGGACTTGTACACGCCACCGGCCTTGGCATTCGAAATCGCTCGAGCGTTCCCCGACAGCCGTACGCGTGTCATTGATGGCGCCGGGCATTCCGCCAATTGGGAACAGCCCCGAGCCTTCAATGCCGTGCTCCTCGAGTTTCTTGCTTCCACCACGCAGCGCTGAGCCGCATTCACCGAGGCCAACATGAAAATCAAAAGAGACATCCTCACCGCAGCCCTGGTTGGCGCCTCGGCCGCCAGCCCCGCCTTCAGCCAGGGAAGCGTCAGCATCTATGGCGTCCTGGACGTCGGCACCACGTACAACAGCAACATCGGCGGCGGCAGTCGCAAGAAGGTCGAAACACGACACGAGCCCAGCTACTGGGGCCTGCGCGGCCGGGAGGATCTCGGCGGCGGCCTGGCGGCGATCTATCAAATGGAGCAGAGCATCGCCGTGGACACCGGCGTGGCCAACGGATTCTCCCGTCAGGCGCTGGTTGGATTGAGCTCGACGCGCTACGGCACCCTGACCATCGGCCGGCAATACGACACCATCGTCGACCTGGTGGCCGTCGATCCGCCCCGGTTCAACTCGGTGACGGGCGTGCACGTGGGCAACTACGACCGCACGGCCGGGGTGTACGTGAACAACGTCATCAAATACCGCTCGCCGACCCTGGACGGCGTCAATGGCAGCCTGATGTACAGCCCGCAGGAAGACGGCAGCTCGACGACCAACAGCGGCAAATCGGTGGGCGCATCGCTGAACTACATCCAGGGCCCGCTGCGGGTGTCGATGGCGTACCTGAAGATCGAGGGGCTGACCTTGCGGCCGTTCGGCGACACCGGCATCGACCGGCTGTTCGGCGTCAGCTACGCCAATCAGGCGACAAAGACGGTCCTGTCGAACAACACCGTGCTCGGTCTGGGGGCGTATTACGACATCGCCGGCTGGCGAGTCCTGGGACAGCACACGAACACCAGACTCGAGGCCCTCGGCCGGACGGAAAAGATGCGCACGACCGCGCTCGGCTTCACGCGCGACCCGAACGACGTCGGCCTGCGGCCCGGCGCCGGCTTCAACCACACGCGCATGGCCGGCTCCACCTGGAACACCGCCTACAGCATCCTGGACTACTACCTGAGCAAGCGCACCGACGTCTACCTTCGGGTGCTGCATCAGCGCGCCAGCGGCACCAACCAGGTCGCGGCGCTGTACCTCGAAGGGCCGTCGTCGAAGTCGACCCAGACGGTTGTCGGTCTGGGCATGACGCACCGCTTCTGAGCGCGACGGCGCCAGGTCGCCGGGCCGGCTCGCCCATCCAACCGAACGGGAAGACTCATTCATGAGCCAAGCTACCGGCACGCCCGCCGGCTGGCATGCGCTGGCCCGCCTGTCGATCGCCGCGTGCGCCTCGGCGGGCGCCGGCGCCCAGGGCCTGGTGGACCGGCTCGCCATCCAGGACTGCTTCGAGCGCTGGGGCGGGGCCGATGACGAAGCGCGCCTGGAGATCGTGCGCGCGCGCAAGGACGACGACGGGCGCTGGCGTTTCAGCCGGTTCGTGATCGGCATGGACCACGACGCGGGCCGCCGGCCCGACGTCCGCTGAAGCGGGGCCGCGACATGCCGCGCATCAGGCTTCTCGCCCCGGCCGAGATGGACGCCGAGCAGCGCCGGGTCCACGACCAGATCGTGTCGGGGCCGCGCGGCAGGATCCAGGGGCCGCTGCGCGCCGCCCTGTACAACGCCGAGCTGGCCGACCGCTGGCAGGCCCTCGGTGAGCTGCTGCGCTATCGCACACGCCTGACGCGCAGGCAGTCGGAGCTGGCGATCCTGCTGACCGGCAGGGCATGCCAGTCGCCGTTCGAGTGGTACGCGCACCGCCAGGAGGCCGAAAAGGCGGGCATTGAAAGCGCCGTCATCGACGCGCTGCTGGCGCGTGAACATCCGCAGGGGCTGGACGCCGACGACGATGCGGTCGTGCGTTTTGCAGCCGAGCTCAACCGGTTCAACTCGGTGTCCGACGCCACCTACGCCGTCGCGTTGCAACGTTTCGACGCGCAGACCCTGGTCGAGCTGACGGCGCTGGTCGGCTACTACACGATGGTCGCGATGACCCTGAACGCCCACGAGATCCCGCTGCCCGCCGGCGTGGAGCCGGCCTTTCCACTGCCGCAGCACCAGGCCGTGCAGGACGCAGCGGCGGCACCAGCGCCTCAGCGGCCGCGATAGGCCGGCTTGCGCTTGTCGAGGAAAGCCTGCATGCCCTCGCGCTGGTCCTGGGTGTCGAACAAACGCTCGAACAGGCGCCGCTCCAGCGCCAGCGCGGTGTCCAGCGGCACGTCCGCACCGAGGCGCAGCGCCTCGCGGATCGACAGCACGGCCAGCGGCGGCATCTGCGCGATCTGCAGGCCGAGCTGCGTCGCCCGTTCGACGGCCTGGCCAGGCGGCACGAGCTGGCTGACGAGGTTGGACGCGTAGGCCTCGCGGGCCGGGATCGTCTGGCCCGTCAGCGTCCACAGCGCGGTCTTGTGGCGCCCGGCCGCCCTGAGCAGGCGCTGCGTGCCGCCGGCGCCGGGCATGATGCCCACCCGGATCTCGGGCTGGCCGAACTGCGCGTCCTCGGCCGCGACCACGATGTCGCACGCCAGGGCCAGTTCGCAGCCGCCGCCCAGCGCATACCCTTCGACCGCGGCGATCACCGGCTTCGGTGACTGGCGCAGCGCCTGGAAGACACGGTCGGTGTCCAGCCGCAGGTGGTCGGTGGGCGACATCGACGCCATCTCGGCGATGTCGGTGCCGGCGACGAAGCAGCCGCCGGCACCGGCCAGCACGATGACCGCGACCTCGTCGTCGGCTGCGTGCCCCTGGAGCGACTCGACGATCTCCCGCTTGACCTGCAGGTTCAGCGCGTTGCGGCGCTCCGGCCGGTCGATCGTGACGAGGCCGACACGCCCCTGCCTGCCGTGATGCACCAGGCGCGTCATGGCGCCATCCCGCCAGGCAGCGTGCACGCGCCCTGGCGCTGCAAGCACAGCGAAGGCCGGTAGCGGTCCTCGCCGCAGGCGGCGCCGAGGTGGCGCAGCACGCTCAGCACGTGGTCGAACCCCAGCGCGGCGCCCCAGGCCAGCGGCCCGAGCGGGTAGTTCACGCCGTGCTGCATCGCCGCGTCGATGTCCTGAGCCGACGCGATGCCGTGCTGCAGGGCCTCGGCGGCTTCGTTGACCAGCATGGCCACCGTGCGCGTCACCACCATGCCCGGCGCATCGTCGAGCAGCGAGACCTTCTTGCCCAGCAGCGTGAAGAGTCCGATGGCCTTGTCGACGTGTTCCGGCGAGGCCTGCGCGCAGGCGGCCAGCGCCACGCGCGGGCAGCGGCTGAAGTCCAGCGCCAGATCGAACAGCAGCACCGGCTCGCCGAGCGCCTGCGCGCGCGCCGTCGCGCTGCGCCCGTCGCACAGCGCGACGACATGGCCGTCGACACGCAGCAGCCCCGGTCCGTCGACGAGCTCGAGTTCGACCTCGCCGCACGTTCGCAAGAGGTCGACGAGCGAGCGCGCCGGACCGAGAGCACCCTCGACGCGGACCTTGCGCGGACGCTGCGCGCGGGCGCCGACGTCGCTCACGGCGGGCGGCGCTGCCGCCTCGCCATAGTCGAAGAAGCCGCGGCCGCTCTTGCGGCCCAGCCAGCCCGCGGCCACCAGTTCCTGCTGCAGCGGCGAGGGCCTGAAGCGTGGCTCGTGAAAGAAGGCTTCGTAAACCGACCGGGTGACGGCGAAGTTGACGTCGTGCCCGATCAGGTCCATCAGCTCGCAGGGGCCCATCCGGAAGCCCCCACTGTCGCGCATCACCGCATCCAGCGTGGCCGGCGTCGTCGCCTGGTCCTGCAGCAGCCGCAGCGCCTCGGCGTAGAACGGGCGCGCGACGCGGTTGACGATGAAACCGGGCGTGCTGCGGCAGGTCACCGCCACCTTGCCCCAGGCGCGCGCGGTGGCGTAGGTGCTCTGCACGACCTCGGGCGCCGTCGACGCCCCGGCGATCACCTCGACCAGCGGCATGACCGTGGCCGGGTTGAAGAAATGCATGCCGACGACACGATCCGGCCGCGCCAGCCGCCCGGCGATGGCGGTCACGGACAGCGACGAGGTGTTGGTCGCGATGATGGCGTCGGGGCCGACCTCCTGCTCGACGGCGCGCAGCACCGCGGCCTTGGCCTCCAGCTGTTCGACGATCACCTCGATGACCAGCCCGACCCCGTGCACGGCCGAGCCGGCCGGCGCCGGCGTCACCCGTTCGAGGATTGCATCGCGCTGCGCGCTGTCCAGCCGCTGGCGCTGCACGCGCCGCTCCAGGTCCTGCGCGATCTGCGCCCGCCCGCGGTCCAGGGCAGCGTCACTCGTGTCGCGCAGGTAGACCCGGTGCCCGGCCGTGGCCGCCACCTGGGCGATGGCGCTGCCCATCGTGCCGGCACCGATGACCAGCACCGCGCGCTGCGCGGCCAGCGCGGCGCCCGCGTGGCCGGTTGGCAGCGAGGTCATCAGACGGCCCCGCTGGCGCGCAGCGCGGCGATGTCGGCGCCGCTGTAGCCGAGTTCCGCCAGGATCTCGTCGCTGTGCTGCCCCAGCAGCGGCGGCGCCGGGCGCGGCGTCAGCGGGGCCGCGGCAAAGCGCATCGGCGACATGACCTGCGGCACGTCGACGCCGCAGGGGTGCGGCACGTGCTGCAGCATGCCGCGCGCGCGCACCTGCGGGTCCTGGAAGACATCGGCCACGCTGTTGATCGGGCCGCAGGGCACGCCGGCTGCGTCGAGTGCGGCGATCAGCCGTTCGCGCTCCCAGGCGCGGAAGTGTTCGCGCAGCAGCGCCGACAGCGCCGTGATGTTGCGCACCCGCTGCGCATTCGTGGCAAAACGCTCGTCGGCGGCCCATGACGGGACTCCGAAGACCTCGCACAGCCTGGCGAACTGGCCGTCGTTGCCGACCACGAGGATCACCTCGCCGTCGGCGCAGGCGTAGACGTCCTGCGGCTGGATGTTCGGATGGGCGTTGCCGTTGCGCTGCGGCACCCGGCCCGAGACCAGGTAGTTCATGGCCTGGTTCGCCAGCGTGGCCACCTGGACGTCGAGCATGCCGATGTCCAGGGCGTCGCCGACGCCGGTCTCGTTGCGCCGTGCCAGCGCCGCCAGCACCGCCACCGCGGTGTACATGCCAGTCATCAGGTCGACGATGGGCACGCCCACCTTCTGCGGGCCGCCGCCGGGGCGGCCGTCCTTCTCGCCGGTCACGCTCATCAGCCCGCCCATGGCCTGGATCAGGAAGTCGTAGGCCGGCTGGTCGCGTCGCGGGCCGGTCTGCCCGAACCCGGTGACCGAGCAATAGATCAGACGCGGGTTGAGCCTGCGCAGCGAGGCCTCGTCCAGGCCGTAACGCGACAGCGTTCCGGCCTTGTAGTTCTCCAGCACGATGTCGGCCTGCATCGCCAGCTGGCGCACGACGCGCTGGCCCTCGGGCTTGTCCAGGCTCAGCGTGATCGAGCGCTTGCCGCGGTTGACGGCCAGGTAGTAGCCGGCCTCGCGAGTGTCCCGGCCGTCGGCATCCTTCAGGAAGGGCGGCCCCCAGGAACGCGTGTCGTCCCCGGCACCCGGGCGCTCGACCTTGATCACGTCGGCGCCGAGGTCGGCCAGGATCTGGCCCGCCCACGGCGCGGCGAGGATGCGGCTCAGGTCCAGGACCCTGACGTGGGACAGAGGGCCGTTGCGGAGGGTCATGGTGGTGGCTGGTCGCTGAAGCGGTGCCGGCGACTCTAGGCAGCCGCCGCCGTCGGGCATCGCCGTGGCCTGCAAGGCTGCCCTGCGTGCGGCGCAATGCTCGCCGCGTGCATAGCTGCCTTGCAGGCGGTGAGGCAGGCGCAGCCACCGCCCTTGGCTAAGGTGGCGCCGAACCCGAGCGAGGACCTCCATGAACCGCCAAGCCTTCATCTGCGACGCCGTGCGAACCCCATTCGGTCGCTACGGCGGTGCGCTCTCATCCGTGCGCGCCGACGACCTGGGAGCGATCCCGATCCGGGCGCTGATGGCGCGCCATCCGCATCTCGACTGGGCCGCCGTCGACGACGTCATCTTCGGCTGCGCCAACCAGGCGGGCGAAGACAACCGCAACGTCGCACGCATGTCGGCCCTGCTCGCCGGCCTGCCGGTCGGCGTGCCGGGCAGCACCGTCAACCGCCTGTGCGGCTCGGGGCTGGACGCCGTGGGCAGCGCGGCGCGCGCGATACGAAGCGGGGAGGCGCAGCTGATGATCGCCGGCGGCGTCGAGAGCATGAGCCGGGCCCCGTTCGTGATGCCCAAGGCGCAGAGCGCGTTCTCGCGCCACAGCGCCGTGCACGACACGACGATCGGCTGGCGCTTCGTCAACAACTTGATGAAGCAGCAGCACGGAGTCGACTCGATGCCGGAGACGGCCGAGAACGTCGCGGCCGAGTTCGGCATCGAGCGCGCGGCGCAGGACCGGATGGCGCTGGCGTCGCAGCAGAAAGCCCTCGCCGCGCAGCGCGCGGGCTTTTTCGACAGCGAGATCGTGCCCGTGTCGCTGCCGCAGAAAAAGGGCGCGCCGCTCGTCGTCTGCGCAGACGAGCATCCGCGCGAGACCTCGCTGGAGGCGCTGGCCGCGCTCAAGGGCGTCGTGCGCCCCGACGGCACGGTGACCGCCGGCAACGCGTCCGGCGTGAACGACGGCGCCTGCGCGCTGCTGCTGGCCGACGAAGCATCGGCCCGGCGCCACGGGCTCACGCCGCGGGCGCGTGTCCTGGGCATGGCCTGCGCGGGCGTTGCGCCGCGCATCATGGGCTTCGGCCCGGCGCCGGCCGTGCGCAAGCTGCTCGCCCTCACCGGCCTGAGCCTGGAGCGCATCGACGTCATCGAACTGAACGAGGCTTTCGCCGCCCAGGGGCTGGCGGTGCTGCGCGAGCTCGGCCTGGCCGACGACGACGCACGGGTCAACCCGAACGGCGGCGCCATCGCGCTCGGTCATCCGCTGGGCGCCAGCGGCGCCCGGCTGGTGACGACGGCCGTCAACCAGCTGCAGCGCACGGCAGGCCGCTACGCGCTGTGCACGATGTGCGTCGGCGTCGGGCAGGGCATCGCGCTGATCATCGAACGCGTCTGAGCGGCGCGCCGCTGCCCGGTGCCGGGGTCAACGCCCCTTGAACACCGGCGCACGCTTCTCCTTGAAGGCGAGCTGGGCTTCGCGCGCGTCTTCGGTCTTGCCGATCTGCGCCGTCATGTCCTGCTCGTAGCGGTAGCCGTCGCGCAGGCTCATGTCTTCGATCACGTTCAGCGTGTGCTTGCCCATGCGCGTGGACACCGGGCTCTTGGCGGCGATGGTGTTGGCGATCTCCCAGGCCGTGGCCAGCAGGTTCTCCGGCGTCGTGCAGGTCTCGGCCACGCCCAGCCGATAGAGCTCGGCGCCGTCGACACGCAGGCCGGTGAGCGCCATGCGGCGCAGCCGGGAATGGCCGAACAGGCGCATCGCATGGCGGCAGCCGCCCAGCAGGCCGACATCCACCTCCGGCAGGCCCAGCGAGGCCTTCTCGGACGCCACGATGATGTCCGACGAAGCGACCATCGCCAGGCCCGACCCCAGCGCCGCTCCGTTGACGGCGGCGATCACCGGCTTGGCGCACTCGCGGATGGCGTGGAAACACTCGCGTGTGCGCCGCGAGTGCGCGGGCAGGTCGCCGGGGCCCTTGATCGTCTCGGCGCGGCCCTTCAGGTCGGCGCCCGCGCAGAAGACCTTGCCGTCGCCGGTCAGGATCACCGCGCGCACCTCGTCGAGTTCGGAGATCCGGTCCAGCGCCTCGGTCAGTTCATCGTTCAGGATTCTCGTCAGCGCATTCACCGGCGGGGCGTTCAGCGTCAGCAGGGCCACGTGCCCGGTGATCGAAACCCGCAGCTGGCTCAGGTCGTGCACGGCGTCTCCAGTCCGAAGTTCATGAACGCGTCAGCGTAGGCGGACGACGCCGGTCCGCATGCGTGGAAGCTGCAGAGCTGCTTTGCAGGCTGCGACGTGGCCCGTGCACACGGAGAGCCGGGCGCGGCCCCGGCCGGCAGCGTCTGCACAAGCTGCAGGGCTGGTTTGCACGATCTGCGGCACGAGCCGCGCGCCCCCCGGCCACGATTCGCTCCGACAGCCAGGGACAGAACACGCAGGAGCGATCCACCACCGCCTTCGCAGCCCAGTGGGCCGGGACGCCCCGGTGGGCACGCACGGCCGGCGCGCAGGCGGCAGCACGGCAGACTGCGGCTGCCGGCGACGGCGCCGATCGGGCTTCGCCGTTGCGCGGTGTCTCGCAGGCGGGCGCGCCCGGCGTCGACAACACCAAGGAGACAAGACCATGTTCAGAACACCGCAGCACGGCCACGCCATCGGACGCGCCGCCTGCCGGCTCTTGCTCGCGGCTTCGGCCTGCCTGGCGGCCACTGCCGCCGCAGCGCAGTCCTGGCCCGACAAGCCGGTGCGCCTGGTCGTCACGACGCCGGCGGGAGGCCCGATCGACTCGCTCGCCCGCATCGTCGGCGAAGCGGTCGCCAGGCAGACCCGGCAGACCGTGATCATCGAAAACAAGGCCGGGGGCTCGGGCGCGATTGCGCTCGGCTACACGATCAAACAACCGGCAGACGGCTACACCCTGCTGATCACGGCCAACGCCGCGTTCTCGCTGGTGCCGATCCTGCGCTCGATGCCCTACAAGCCGCTCGAGGACTTCTCCTTCATCGGGCAACTGGCCTACACGCCCAACGTCTTCGCCGTCGCATCCTCGGTGCCGGCCAGGAACATGAAGGAACTGGTCGCGCTGGCCAAGGCGCAGCCGGGCAAGCTCAACTACGCCATGATGCTCGGGGTCCCCCACCACCTCGACTTCGAACGCTTCAAGAAGGACACCGGCACCGACATCGTGCTGGTCCCCTACACCGGCGGCGCGCCCATCGTCACCGGGCTGCTCGGGGGGCAGGTGGACGTGACGCTGTTGAACGCGCCGCTGTTCGCCGAATGGGCCCGCTCCGGCAAGCTCCGGGTGCTGGCCACCACGGCCAGGACGCGCATCGCGCAGATGCCGGACGTGCCCACGCTGGCCGAAGCCGGCTTCGGCAACCTGAAGCTCGCCGAGGGCTCGTTCTACTCGCTGGCCGCTCCGGCCGGCATGCCCAGGCCGCTGGCCGACAGGATCTATCAGGTCTTCAGCGCAGCCCTCTCCAGCCCCGAGGTCCGCACGAAGCTGCAGAGCATCGGCTTCGAGACCAGCCTGCGCGACGGCAGCGCCCTGAGGGCCGACCTGGCGCAGGAGTTCGGCGACAACCAGGCCCTGGTCAAGGCACTCAACATCAAGCTGAGCGACTGAGGCGGGAGGCGTCCTTGGCCAACTCTGCAGAGGCGAACATGGTTTCGAAGTCCAGATGGGTGAACGGCGGCCCGAGCGAGCCGCCCGGCGCCTACCGGCCCGCCGCGCGCTACAGCGGCATCGAGACCGAGCGCGACGTGATGGTCGCGATGCGCGACGGCGTTCGCCTGTGCATCGACGTCTTCCGCCCCAAGACCCAGGACCGACTGCCGGCGCTGCTGGCCATGGCGCCGTACAACAAGGCCTTGCTGTCGCCGGAGTACGCGGCGGCCGTGCCGCCCCAGCCGGCCTGGTCTTCGCTGTGGGCCGGCTCGGTCGAGGCGGGGGACACCGACTTCCTGGTCGCACGCGGCTACGTGCATGTCGTCGGGACCCTGCGCGGCGCAGGCCCGTCCGAAGGCGGCGGCAGCGGCGCCTGGGATCTCTACGATCTCATCGAGTGGATCGCCGTGCAGCCCTGGTGCGACGGCAACGTCGGGATGATCGGCATCTCGGCCTACGGCGCCGCACAGCTCCAGGCGGCGGCACAGCAGCCGCCGCATCTGAAGGCGATCTTCCCCTACGACCCCGGGCCGGCCTACCGCGAGTTCCGCGACCGCAACCCGGGCGGCGTGCTGCACACCTTTGCGCTGACCATCGATGCCGGCTCGGTCAGCCACGGCACGCTGGGCGCGCCCGCGCCACTGCCGGACGAGACCGAGGCGCTGTGGCGGCAGGCGATGTCGAACACCGACCTCGTCATGTACCACCAGCTCTACAACATCCTGAGCATGAAGGGCCAGAAGGCGAACGTGTTGTTCAACACGCTGATCCGGCCGTTCGACACCCCCGAAGCCGTGCGCAAGGCCGAGCAGATGTTCGAGCGCATCCGCATCCCGGCCTATCTGGGCACGGGCTGGTATTCGCAGACCTACAAGTCGCACTTCCAGGGTGCGCAGCACTGGTATGCCGGGCTGAACTCGCCGAAGAAGCTGATGTTCACCGGCATGGCCCAGCTCGAACGGCCCTTCCGCGGTTTCCACGACGAGATCCTGCGCTGGTACGACCACTGGCTCAAAGGCATCGACACCGGGATCATGGACGAGCCGCCGGTGAAGGTGTTCGTGATGGGCGCCAACCGCTGGCGCACGGCCGACGACTGGCCGCTGCCGCAAACGCAGTGGAAGGCGTTCTACCTCGACAGCTGGGAGCGGCTGCGCACCGAGCCCTTTGCCCCGCAAAGCCGCGATGGGTGCAACGCCCCGGACGCGTTCGTCCAGATGCCGCCGACGCAGACCCGCACGATCTCGAAGCTGCGCTATCTGACGCCGCCGCTGGCCGAGGACACCCTGGTGATCGGACCCGCCTCCCTGGTCCTGCACGCCGAGATCGATCAGCCCGACACCAACTGGATCGCGATCCTCAAGGACGTCGGGCCGGACGAGTCGATCCAGAGTGCGCGCCCCGGCGAGAGCAGCGTGAGCCTGCAGCTGCCCGAGCGCGAGGTCAGCCGCGGCTGGCTGAAGGCGTCGCACCGGGCCCTGGACCCCGAGAGGTCCAGGCCCTGGAAGCCCTGGCACCGCTTGACGCGCGAAGCGCAGCAGGAGGTACGGCCCGGTGAAGTCCACGAGTACACGATCGAGATGATGTCCACCGCGAACCTGTTCCGCCGCGGCCACCGGATCTGCCTGGAGATCACGTCGCTCGATCTTCCGACCGGCGTGGGCGGCAACACGAACGTCGAGTACATCCCCTTCCACGTCTGCAGCAGCCGGACCACCTTGCACAAGATCTACCGCGACGCCCGGCATCCCTCCCACCTGCTGCTGCCCATCATTCCCGACGACGCCGCCGACGCTGCGCAGACGCCATGAAGTGGGTCGACGCTGCAGGCGTGTCTTTGCGCTGCGACACCCGCGGCGCCGGCCGCGACACCGTCGTGTTCGTCCACGAAGCGGGCGGCTCGCTCGACAGCTGGGACGAGGTGGTGCAGCGCCTGCCGGCCGCGTGGCCGGCGGTGCGTTATGACCAGCGCGGGTTCGGCCAATCGGAGAAGACCGGCGAACTCACGCTGGAAGGCATGGTGCGCGACCTGGTGGGCCTGCTGGACGCGCTGGACGTCGACGGCCCCTGCCACCTCGTGGGCACGGCCATCGGCGGCAGCATCGCGCTGGCCTGCGCTGCCGCGCATCCGGATCGTGTCGCCAGCGTGGTGGCCAGCAGCCCGGTCACCGGCCCGCTGCCCGGCGCGGCACTGGCTTCGCTGGCGCAGCGGGCCACCCTGGTGGAGTCGCAGGGCATGCGGGCCGTCGCGGACACCAGCCTCCAGCGCTCGTATCCGCCCGAGTTGCGCACCGACCGGCAGCGCTTCGAGCAGTACCGCAACCGCTACCTCGCCAACGATCCCCGGAGCTTCGCTGCGCTGACACGCGCATTCGGCACGGTCGACCTGACGGGGCTGCACGGCCGGATCCGTTGCCCGGCCCTGATCGTGGGCTGCACCCGGGACGGCCTGAAGCCGGCGCGGGAGTGCGCCGAACTCGCCGCGCGCATCGCGGGCGGCCGCTTCGTCGAGGTCGACTCCGGCCACTTCGTCGCCGTGCAGACACCCGAACTGTTCGCCCCGCTGCTGCGCGAATTCATCGAGGAGTGCCATGAGCAGCCCTGAAACCCCGAAACCGGCGCTTCGCGGGGTGTCCTCACCGGCGCGCCCGCTGCCCGCCGGCGCCTGGGACACCCATGCCCACGTCTTCGGCCCCTTCGACCGTTATCCGCTGGCCGCCGACTGCCGCTACCAGCCGCCGCTGGGGCCTGCCGAACTGCACCTGGCGGCGCTGGACGCGGCGGGCTTTGCACGCGGCGTGCTGGTCCATGCGTCGGCCAACGGTTTCGACAACAGCGCCGTGCTGGACGCGGCCCGTGCCGCCCGTTCGCGGCTGGCGGTGGTCGCGGTCGTGCGCGAGGAAACGAGCGATGCCGAGCTGGCCCGCATGCGGCAGGACGGTGTGCGCGCGCTGCGCTTCACCGAGACCGGCCCCGTCTTCGGCGCGCCCAAACCCTCGGGCACGCTCGGGCTGGATGCCTTGCAGCGCATGGCGCCGCGGCTGCGTGCCCTGGGGCTGCATGCGCAGATCTGGGCCCGGTGCGAGCACATCGCCGACGCAGCGTCCTGGCTGGCGGGCTGCGGCGTCCCGCTGGTCTTCGACCACATGGGGCAGTTCGACGTGTCGCTGGGCGCCGGGCACGCCAGTTTTCGCAGCTTCCTGTCGCTGCTGGGTGATACCGATGCCTGGGTCAAGCTGGTCGCGACGCGTGTCACGCGCCAGCGCTGGTGCGAGGCCGACGATGTTCGGCCGTTCCACGACGCCCTTCTGCAAACGGTGCCCGACCGCGCGCTCTGGGGCAGCGACTGGCCCTACATCGCCCTGGACCCGGACCTGCCGGATATCGGCAGGCAGATCGACCTCTTCGACCGCTGGACGCCGGACGAGGGGCTGCGCCGCAAGGTGTACGTCGAGAACCCCGCACGACTGTATGGGCGCGCGGCATAAGGGCTGGGTCGACGCCGGCGGCATCTGCCAGCGCTACGCGCTGTCCGGCCAGGGCCCGCTGACCGTGGTGCTGGTGCACGAGATGGGGGGCTCGATCGAGAGCTGGGATGCCGTCGTCGAACGCCTGGAGGGCGAGCATCGCCTGCTCTGTTACGACCAGCGCGGCTTTGGCCTGTCGGAGAAGAACCGGGACATCACGCTCGGCACGCTGGAGGCGGACCTGGCCGCCTTGCTCGACGGCCTGGACATTGCACAGCCTGTGGTGCTGGCGGGCGCGGCGCTCGGTGCGGCCGTCTGCCTGGCGTTCGCCCTCCGATACCCGCAACGCACCGCCGGGCTGGTGGTCTCGAGCCCGGCCACCGGCGGCATGCCGCAAGCCGCGCGTGACGCCATGCAGGACCGCATGCGCAAGGTGCGGGCGCATGGCATGCGCGGCGTGGCCGACGCCATGCTCGAGGTCACGTATCCAGCGCCGCTGCGCGATCGTCAGGAGGCCTTCCGGCTGCACCGGCAGCGCTGGCTGGCGATCGACCCGGACTCGTTCATCGCCGTCAATGAAATGCTGGCGAGCTTCGATCTGGAGCCACGACTGTCGGCCATCGGATGCCCTGTGCGTGTGATCGGCTGCACGCATGACGCCATCCGCCCGCCGCAGCGCAGCCGGGAGATCGCCGCACGGATGCCCCAGGCAAGCTATGTGGAGCATCCGTCGGGACATTTCATGCCGCTGCAGACGCCAGCACTGTTTGCCGACGAGTTACGCCAGTTCATCGGCAGGACAATCTAACTGGAAGCCTCCTCGTCACCCCACTCGCCGCTCTCGGCCATTTGCCCGGCGACCTGGCGGATGAGTTGCGCGAGTTCGCGCGTCGCCCGGCTTTCCGTCTTGCGGGGCGATGTGCCCAGATAGATCGAGCGCACGATCTCCGGGTTGACGATCGGCGTCGCGCTCAGCTCCCCGCTGCGCAATTCCCGTTGCACCGCGGTCTTCGACAGGAGTCCGTAGCCGACGCCGGCGCAGGCCATTTCCTTCATCAGGTGCACGGAGTCCACCTCGGCCACGACATTGAGCTTGATGCCGACCTGCCGTGCGGTTTCCGCGATGGCATTGCGAAACGTGCTCGGCGCTGCCGGCTGCATCAGCGGAAGGCCGTCGAGCGCCTTGAAGTCGACTTCGGCCTGCTGCGTGATGCGGTCCTGCCTGGGGCCGACGAGGCAGAGCCTGGCCACCGCCAGCGGCTTGTCGACGCTCTCAGGCGGCTTGCGCAGCACGAAGCCGAGGTCGACCTTGCCGTCGACCAGCCACTCCTCGATCTGGTTCGGGTACCCCTCCGCCGCATGCACCACCACATGGGGAAACCGTTCGCGCGCCTCGCGCACGACGCGGGTGAGCACCGGGGACACCAGGGCCGGCACGCAGCCGACGTGAACGGTGCCGCTGCAGACCGAGGTGGACGCGCTCATCTCGTGCTTCAGTGCCTTCGCCTGCGCCAGCAGCACCCGGGCCATCGGAAGCACATGTTCACCCAGCGCCGTGAGCTTGACACCGCGCCCCGTGCGGTGGAGCAGGGCGCCTTGGCACTGCGCCTCCAGGGCGCCCAGTTTGCGGCTCAGGGCGGACGCGCTCAGGTCGCTGCGGATGGCGGCCTTGCTGAGGCTGCCGAGGTCGGCGACAACGACGAACAGCTCGATGTGGTCAAGATCCATGAGGGGTCGTACGCGCGCGGATCGGCTCGAACGAGGTGGGTCGGATGCAACAAGTTATCTCAGGCCCACTTGAAGTCAATCGGTGCGGACACCTGCCGTCGACAGCGGCCTGCCGGGCTGGCGGCAGCGGGTTCGGCACGATGCCGATGGGCTGAGCACCGGGTCATCCGCGGCTGCGCACCGCGCATCGATTGCAATTTGAATTGGATGCGCTGGAGCCATTCGCGTGGCAGGCCCGATACGAGCTGCCGGGCCCCGGGCATTACATCGTCCACGTGATCGAGCGCGGAAATCGGCCGGGCCGGCGCTGGTTGCGAGCCCAGCGCGGCAAGCCCGGCCCCGTCCCGTCACTTCGACATCACGTAGGCCGCCAGCGCCTTCATCTGCACGTCGTTCAGCGCCATCGCCTCGGACTTCATCACGTTGCCGTGGCGGCGCAGCGGGGTCTTGAAGGCCTGCAGCTGGCGGAAGACGTAGTCGGCGTGCAGCCCGGCCAGGCGCGGTGCGGCGCCGTCGCCCTGGGCGTTCGTGCCGTGGCAGCTGGTGCAGGCGCGCACCGTGTGGTCGCCGACGCCCTGCTCGAAGATCAGCTTGCCCTCGGCCTCGAGCCTGGCGTTGCGCGACTTGCCGGGCAGCGGCGTCTGCGCCGCGTAGTAGTCGGCCAGGCCTTCGATCTGCTCGTCGGTCAGCAGCGCCGAGATGCCCCACATGTAGGCCTGGATGTCGGTCTCGGCACGCGCCTGGTCGCGGAAGTCCTTCATCTGCCGGATCATGTAGTCGCGCGTCTGGCCGGCCAGCGCCGGGTAGGCCTTGTGCGTGCTGCGGCCGAAGTCGCCGTGGCAGGACGCGCAGACGTGCACCGCACGCTGCACCGCGGGCAGCTCGGCCTTCGAGGCCGGCCCCTGCGCCCAGGCCGCGCCGAGCGTGCAGACCAGCGACAACGCGGCGGCCAGCGCGGCCGGGCGCAGGGGGCGGCGCGTCCTGCGGGCCTGGTCGCGGGCCGTGGCAGACAGGGGAAGAGCAGTCTCGCTTCGCATCATGGTGGACCCTTGTTGATTCGGCGGCGCTGGCTGGGCGCCCTACTGTTCGAGCCGGAGGATCTCCAGCTGCTCGGGAACGGTCTCGAAGGTGCCGGTGCCCGCGGGCATCGGCATCAGCGGCCGCGCCTGGCCGTCGAGCAGCCAGACGCTGGGATAGATCAGCTGGCGCGCTCGTTCGTCGCCGAGCGCACGCTGGAAGTCGCCATAGGCCAGCGCCTGCGGCCCGGTCTGCAGCCACAGCCGGGTGGCGCCGGTCGCCAGGCTGCTGCGCAGGTCGACGACGATCCAGCCCTTGTTGAACTCGGGCACGAGCTCGGCGGCGTGCTGCTCGAGGAAACGTTCGTAGCGCCTGCAGAAGCCGCAGTCGTGCGCGCCGAGGTAGACGTAGAGCCGCCGGTTCTCGCGCCGCGCACGCTCCAGCGCCGGGCGCAGGTCGTACTCCTGGTGGCCGTCGACGGCGCGCGGCTGCACGACGACGGGCGCATAGGCCACCGGAACGCCGGCGACGGCGCCAACGGCGGCCAGCGCCAGCGGCAGCGACAGCAGCAGGCGCCGCCTCATGCCGCGGGCTCCACGTCCAGCCGGCCGACGAAACGTTCGTCATGCGTGTCGAGGACCTCGGCGTGCAGCTCGCCCGGGCCTTGGGGCACGAAGCGAAAGCGCCAGCTCGGGTTCTCGCTGACCGAGAAGTCGAGCTCGGCGTCGAACAGCGGCGCGCCGGCCCAGCGCACGGCGAGCGACCGCACGAAGTGCGCCGGGATGTAGAGCAGCGTGCTCTGGTCGAGCTCGAAGCCGGTGTCGTTGGGGTGCAGCACCGTCACCTCGGCGGCGCCAGCCACGCCGCGCCGCGCCGGCTCCAGCAGGCGCACCAGCGTGCGGCCGATGTGCTCCGGGGCGTCGCGGTTGGGCGGCGCGGAGCAGCCGCCGCTGGTCTTCACGTAGCGCGAGTCGGTGTGCAGCGTGCCGTCGGACAGCTCGGCGACGACCCGCACGTGGCTGTACTGGTCGACACGCAGCCGGGTCTCGAACTCGGCGAAGCCCAGCGCCGGCGTCAGATCCAGCACCGCGGCCAGCGGCGAGGGGTTGTGGTCGACGACCAGCGTCAGCCGCTTCACCCAGCGCGCGGGCGTCTGAGCGAAGGCCGGCACGATCTTCACCGGCACCGAGGCGCCGTAGGGCGCGCGCTTCGGCGCGACGAGCTGCACCGCGTCCTGCGCCGCCATCGGGCGCTCGCCGAAGAGACGGGCGCGCAGCACCTCCCAGGCCGGCGAGGAGTCGCCGTCGGCCGCCGACGGCAGCCCGCCGGGTGCCGCCCGCAGCGCCGGCGCGGCGCCGCCCAGCACGCAGGCCGCCAGCACGCGCAGGCCGTCGCGGCGTGTCGGGCTCATCGCGCCGCCTCGCCGAAGAGCAGCGCCCGTTCGGCGCGCAGGAAGGCGATCGAGGCGTTGCGGCGGTGGATCACCTCGTACTCGTCCCAGCCGGCGTAGGCCGGCAGCGCCGCGGCCTCGGGCACGTCGATCAGTGAGGTGCCGTCGGCCACCAGGGCGCGCGCACGTTCGTCCAGCGCGGCGAGATAGGCCGAGGTCGCGGCGATGGCCTCGGGCCCGGCGGCCGGGCCGTGCGCGGGCACCACCACCCGCGGCTGCAGCGCGGCCAGCGACGCCAGCGCACGCTGCCAGCCGGGCAGGTCGGCGTCGTCGATCGCCGGCACGCGCCGGTTCTCGACCAGGCCGCCGGCGAACAGCACGCGCCGCGCCGGGTCCCACAGCGCGACGTCGCCCGGCCCGCTGGCGTGGCCGTCGTGCAGCAGCTCCAGCGGCCGGCCGGCCTGGTGCAGCGTCGTCGGGCCGTCGAACTCGTGGTCCGGCGCGATGACCGCGGAGCCCGCCATCGCCGCATCCCCCAGCGTCTGGCGCAGCTGCGCCAGGCAGCCGTCGCAGCGCGAGCGCATCAGCCGTGCGGCCTGCCGGTGCATCGCCACCGGCACGCCGGCCTCGCGGAACGCGGTGGCGCCGAACAAGGCCTCCGGGCGCACGTGGGTGATCAGCGCCAGCGCCAGCGGCCGCTCGGTCGTGGCGCGGATGGCCGCGATCAACGCCCGGCCGTGCGCGTACGAGGTGCCGGTGTCGAGCGCGACGACACCCGCCGGGCCGACGACGAAACCGCTGTTGCCGATTCGCCCCGCGTTGGCCGGCGCCGCCGCGCCGCCGCTGCCGGCCACCCACCACACGCCCTCGGCCAGCGCACGCGGCGCCGGGCCGGCCGCGGCCGACGCGCACGCGGCCAGCACCGCCGGCGCAAGCGCCAGGGCGAGCAGGGCGCGGCGGCGGCGACGGTCCATCGTCAGCGGCCTTCGACCAGGCGCTTCAGGCTGCCCAGCCCGGACTGGTAGACCGCGGTGACCGCGCGCTCCGCGGCGTCGTCGTTCTGGTCCGGCGGCGGGTCGTTGTTCGGCCAGCCGCGGTAGAAGGCGCCGCGCCACTCGACGACGCTGCCCTCGCCTTCGGCGCGCACGGTGATCGTCGACGCGTAGTTGGTCACCGGCAGCGCGCCGCCCGGCGCGGCGCGGTAGCTGTAGCTCATCGCCGTGTCGTCCCAGCGCTCCAGGCGCTCGCTGAGCTTGCCGCCGTCCTTGAGCACGATCTCGCGCACCGAGCCGATCTCGTTGCCCTGGCTGGCCGGGCTCTGCGCGACGGCCGGGTGCCAGTCCTTCAGCGCGTCGAAGTTGCGCAGGCGCGCCCAGACGGCGGCCGGCGGCGCCGCGATCGTGATCGTTTCGGTCACCTTCAGGCGCGAGGGCCCGTGGGCGACGGCGGCGCCGGCGGCGAGCACGAGGGCGGCGGTGAAGACGACGGTTCTGCGGCTGATCATCGGGTTCGTTCTCCTCGTGGGTCAGGGAGCGGCCGGCGCGCCGATGAAGGCGCCGAAACCGCGGCTGTTGCGGCCGGTGGCGATGCGGCGGCGCTCGGCACCGGTCTCGGCGTCGAGCACGCTGACCGCGTCGTCCATCCAGTTGACGACGACGACGCGGTCGCCCCAGGCGGCCACGCCTTCGGGGTAGCCGAAGCCGTGCAGCGTGCGCAGCACCGTCAGGCCTTCGGCGTCGAGCACGCTGACGCTGTCGTCGTGCTGGTTCGTCACGTACAGCAGCCGGCCGCCGGCGGCCAGCGCCGCACCGTAGGGCGCGTGGCCGACGGCGACGGTGGCGACGACGGCCGCACGCGCGGTGTCGACGACCGAGACCTCGTCGCTCTGCACGTTCAGCGCATAGAGCCGCCCGCGCGGCGCGTCGAGCAGCAGCGCGAAGGGGTGCGAGCCGACGGCCACCCTCGCCGTCACGGTGCCGCGCTCCAGGTCGACGAGCGCGACGCTGTCGTCGTCGCGTTCGGCGACCCAGGCGGCGCGCCCGTCGGCCTGCACCACGACGCCGGCCGGCGCACGGCCGACGGCGATGGCGCGCGGCGCGGCGTCCAGACGCGCCGTGTCCCAGACCAGCAGGCGGTTGGCGTACCAGTCGGCGGCGACGAGGCGCCGTCCGTCGGCCGAGGCGTCCAGGCCGACCGGGCCGCTGCCGGCGTCCAGCGTCGCGACGACGCGGCGCGCGTGCATGTCGATGACCGAGATCGTGCGGCTGTCGGGGTTGGAGACGAAGACCCGGCCGGCCGCCGCCGAAGCCACGACACCGGCCGGCGAGCGCCCGACCGGCACCGTGGCGACGACACGCTCCTCGGCCAGGTCGATCACCGAGACGTCGTGGCTGCCCTGGTTGGTGATCCAGGCATAGGGTGCGGCCTGCGCCGCGCAGGCCGCGGCCGCCAGCGCCAGGGCGAGCGCCGCTCTCATTCGGCCTGCGGCGTCGGCACGCCGGCCCAGCGCCGCCCCTGGGTGTCCACGGCCTCGACCTCCAGGCGGCCGTCGCCCTGCGGCAGGAAGGGGAAGCGGAACCAGGGGTTCTCGCTGATCGAGAAGTCCAGGTCGGCCGAGAACACCGTTCGCCCGGCGTGGCGCACCTCGAGCTGGCGCAGGTAGTGCGCGGGCGTGTAAGCCCGGGTCAACGGGTCCATCGCCAGCCCGGTGTGGTTGGGGTGGCTGATCTGCAGCTGCGCCAGCACCGGCTCGCGTCCGGCGGGGTCGCCGACCAGGCGCAGCCGCATCTGGCCGATCGTCGCCAGCGCCGCGGCCGCGTCGGCGCCGGGCGCGGCCGAGCAGCCGCCCGAGGCCTTGACGAAACGTGTCGCCATGAAGAGCCGCCCGTCGCTGGTTTCGGCGATCGCGCGCAGGTGGCTGTACTGGTCGATGCGCAGCCGGGTCTGCAGCTCGGCGCGGCCGCTCTCGGGCGCGAAACGCAGGATTGCCGAGATCGGCGACGGGTTGGCGTCGACGACGAGGTAGATCGTGCTGACGTAGGACGCGCCGGTCTGCGGCAGGCGGCTGCGCACCGACACCGGCACGACGCCGGCATCGACGGCGCGCAGCGGCGCCTGCAGCTCCAGCACCTCGGCGCCGGCGGGGGCGATCTCGCGCGTGCCGAACAGGCTGGCACGCACCTTCTGCCAGATCGGGCTGGCGGCCGGATCGGCATCGGGCGCGAAGCCGCGCGGCGCCGGCTCGGCGGCAGCCGCCACGGCGGCCCCCAGCGCGAGCACGACGGCGGCGACGGCGCGCCCCAGGGTGTTCATCGTGCCGCGGCTCCCGGGCCGGCGCCGATGAAGCAGGCCGGCTGCACGCGCGCCTGCAGCGCCTTCCAGCGCTTGACCTGCTCCTTCGCGCCGGCGTTGTCGCGCAGCTCGCTGCCGCGTTCGCCGCCGATCGTCATCGCGTTGACGACGGTGTTCATCTCGACGAAATCGTCCAGGCTGACCTCGGCGGCGATGCGGTCCAGCGCGCAGGAGCACTTGTTGGCCATCTCGTAGAACGGCCCGGGGTGCTCGCGCATGCACTGCTGCACGTAGAGCACGCGTTCGACGGTGGGGTAGTCGTGGCCCTTCTTCGGCGGCGCGGCGACGGCGGCGGTCGTGGCGATCAGGGCGGCGAGCAGAGGAAGCAGCTTCATGGGGTCATCAGCCTGCGAGGCGCGCGAGCGTCGTGGTGGCGCCGTCGGCCAGCAACTCCTCGGCGACGAGCGGGGGCGCGCCGACGGCCGGGCCGGCAGCGCGGGTGGCGATGGCGTAGACGCCGCCGGGCACGGCCGGCGACAGCGTGAACAGGTAGCGTTTGTCGGCCAGGCCCTGGAAACGCGCGCGCAGCGGGTCGTCGACGTAGGGTGCGATCTCGACCTCGCGCGCCGGCACGCGGCGCCCGGCGTAGGGCAGCGTGGTCTCGCGCAGCGTGGCCGACTGCGCCACCGCCATGCGGATGCGCTTGCGGAAGTAGCCCGACTGGCCCCGGGTGCGGCGCTGCATCTCGCGCACGTCGCGTTCGAGGAAGTACAGGATCACCGGGTTGCCCTGGGCGTCCTCGACCTCGGGCAGCTCGAGCTGCTCGGCGCCGGAGAGGAAACGCGCCTGCGCCCGGCAGCAGCCGCCGCTGTCCTTGGCGGCCAGCGCCAGCGTGACGCGGTCGTCGAGCGCGGGCTCCAGGCTGCCGCGGCGGCTGAAGCGGTAGGCCAGTTCCAGCGGCGGCTCCAGCCCGGCGAGATGGGCTTCGACGAACAGCGCACGTTCGGCGGCCGAGTACTCGACCGGCGCCGAGGCGTCGGCGGCCCGCACGGGCCAGGCGGCGAGCGCCGGCCATGCGGCCGCCAGCCGCAGCCACCGCCGGCGGGTCTGGAGGGCGGCGGCGCTCATCTGGTGCCGGCGTCCGTCTCGAGGAGCGGCACGCCGTAGGACTGCAGGATCTGGCGGATCTCGCCGCGGTGGCTGTCGATCAGCTGCTCGATCTGCCGCTTCCACTCGGGTTCGCCGTAGCGCACGCCCATCGCGATCGCGTAGTCGAACTTGACGCCGGGCTCGCTGGCCAGCGGCACGACGACGAGCTTCGGGCTCTTCACGCGCTGGGCGACGAAGCCGGCGATCGGGCCCCAGACGATGGCCGCGTCGAGCTTGCCGCCGGCGAGGTCGCGTTCGAGCATCTGGCCGGGGTTGTTGTCGGGGTCGGGGCTCAGGATCGGATACGGCACGCCGCTGTCGACGAGGCCGTGTTTGGCCAGCCAGGCCGAGGCCGGCGAACGGTCGTACAGGCCGATGCGCAGCCTGGCCAGGCGCTCGCGGTCGAGCGCGAGGAACTGCTCGCCGCTGGTCACGCCGTCCAGGCCGCGGCCGCTGGCGTAGACCAGCGCGTAGGTCGAGCGGTAATAGGGTTTGGTCGCCGACACCTGCTCGAAGCCGGCGGGCACGCCGAGCACGACGTCGCAGGGGTAGTCCTGCCCCGGCAGCTTGTAGCGCAGCGTGTTGCGGATGAAGTTCATGCGCTGCGGGAAGGCGTAGTAGCTCACCGGCAGGCCCAGGGCCTTGCCGAAGACCTCGGCGATGCGGTTCTCGATGCCTTCGCCGCGCTCGTTGGAGAAGGGCAGGTTGTTCGGGTCCTGGCAGACCTTGAGCGCCTGGCGCGGCGCGTCCTGCGCTGAGGCGGCGCCGCAGGCCATGGCCAGCACGGCGGCGGCGAAGACTCGTGGCGTGTTCATTGCGGGATCGGCTCCACCTTGGCGCGCGTGATGGCGCCGTCGGAACGCCCCTTCAGGTAGGCGTAGAGCGCGTCGATGTTGTCCATCACCTGCTGGCTGCTGCCGAAGCTCTGCATGCCCTTGTCCAGGCGGCCGTCGCGCACCGTCTTGACGAACTCTTCCTTGCTCAGCACCTTCAGGCTGTTGACCAGCGACGGGCCGACCATGCCCTCCTGGTTGGCACCGTGGCAGCGGTCGCAGGCCGCGGCGCGCCAGGTGCGGAAGCCCTTCATCGTGAACGCGTCGACCTTGTAGCCGTCGACGACGGTGTAGAGCGGGGTCTGGTTCTGGCCGTACGACGCGCCGGCCGCGAACAGCACGACACCCAGCAGCAGTTTCCGAAGCATGTGCGGAGGTCCTCGTGGGAAAGGAGGCGTCGCCGCGTCGGACGCCGCCCCCTCGGGAAAGGCCGGCCCCCCCGGTGGGAGCCGGCCCGGGGAGCGCGCGTCAGTTCGGCAGCGCGAACACCGTCAGCGAACCGCCCAGCTCGGTGTACTGGGACAGTTCCTTGTAGCCGCCGACGGCGCCCAGGCCGTCCTGGTCCTTCTCCAGGCCCGCGGCCATGCCGATGCCGGCCCAGCCGCCGATGCCCGAGAAGACGCCCAGGTACTGCCTGCCCTTGTGCTCGTAGCTGAACACGTTGCCGATGATCCCGGAGGGCGTCTTGAAGCGGAACAGCTCCTTGGAGATGTTCTTCTTGTCCACGCACTTCAGGTAACCCTCGAGCGTGCCGTAGCAGGCGATGCCGCCGGCGGTGGTCAGCACGCCGCTCCACACCGAGAACTTCTCGGCCTTGGACTGCACGATCTTGCCGGCGCTGGCGTCCCAGGTGATGAAGTTGCCCATGCCGCCGTGGCTGCCCGGCGCCGGGTACATCGACAGCGTCGCCCCGACGTAGGGCTGGCCGGCGGTGTATTCGACCTGGAAGGGCTCGTAGTCCATGCAGACGTGGTTCGTCGGCACGTAGAAGAGCTTGGTGTCGGGGTCGAAGGCCGCGGGCTGCTGGTCCTTGGTGCCCAGCGCCGCCGGGCAGATGCCCTTGGTGTTGACGTCGGGCCCGTTCTGCGCCGTCGAGTACTTGGACACGACCTGCGGGCGGCCGGTCTTCATGTCGACGTGCGTCGCCCAGTTGACCACCGGGTCGTACTTCTCGGCCACGAGCAGCGCGCCGTTGGTGCGGTCCAGCGTGTAGGCGAAGCCGTTGCGGTCGAAGTGCACCAGGGCCTTGGTCGGCTTGCCCTTGACGTTGATGTCCGCGAGGATCATCTCGTTGACACCGTCGAAGTCCCACTCGTCGTAGGGCGTCATCTGGTAGACCCAGTTGACCTTGCCGGTGTCGACGTCACGCGACCAGATGGACATCGTCCACTTGTTGTCGCCGGGGCGCTGCGCCGGGTTCCAGGTCGACGGGTTGCCGCTGCCGTAGAAGACGCTGTTGAGCGCCTTGTCGTAGCTGAACCAGCCCCAGGTGGTGCCGCCGCCGATCTTCCACTGGTCGCCCTTCCAGGTCTTGAGCGACGAGTCGGGGCCGACGGGCCTGACGGCGCCGTCCATCCAGGTCGTCGTCTTCGCCGGGTCGATCAGCATCTCGGCGTCGGGGCCGACGCTGTAGCCCTTCCAGACCTGCTTGCCGGTGTTGATGTCGTAGGCCGCGAGGAAGCCGCGCACGCCCCACTCGCCGCCGGAGATGCCGGTGATGACCTTGTCCTTGAAGACGTGCGGCGCGTTGGTGTTGACGGCGCCCAGCTTGGGGTCGCCGTTCTTCACCGTCCAGATCAGCTTGCCCGACTTGGCGTCGAGCGCGACGAGGTTGCTGTCGGCCTGCTGCAGGAAGATCTTGCCCTCGGCGTAGGCCAGGCCGCGGTTGACGGTGTCGCAGCACATCTGCGGGATCACCGCCGGGTCCTGCTTGGGCTCGTACTTCCAGAGGATCTTCTGGGTCTCGAGGTCCAGCGCCCAGACCTTGTTGGGGAAGGGCGAGTGCAGGTACATCGTGCCGTCGATGACCAGCGGCGAGCCTTCGTGGCCGCGCAGCACGCCGGTGGAGAAGGTCCACGCGACCTGCAGCTTGCCGACGTTGCCGGCATGGATCTGCTTGAGCTGGCTGTGCCGCTGGTTGTACATGTCGCCCGCCTGCATCGCCCAGTTCTTGGGGTTGGCGGTCAGTTTCTCGACGTCCGCGTTGGCCAGCGCCAGTCCCGGAAGCGCCGCCAACGCCAGACCCAGCCCGGACCAGGGCAGGCGTGAAAGCCACGAAATCCGCATCGTTGTCTCCTTGCTTTGATGGACCGGTCTTCACGCCTGCGGCCAGTCACCCGATGACCGACCCGCCGCCCGACGTCGAGAACACGGCGGGGCGGCCGACCGCAAGTTCCTTGCCGGCTCGAGGCCGCCGCGGCGCCGCGCCGCAGGCCGGGCGGCGCGGCGCCGTGGCCTGCGGGCACCGACGGCCTACGAAGGCCGGCGCCGTCGCGGCCACCACCCGGCCCGGCCTCCGCAACGACCCGGATAGGGAAAGCACCGGCACCGCGGCGCGGGGCGCACAAGCCGCGTCCCGCCGCGCCGGCCCGCACGCGGACAGGCTGCGCCGAAACCGTGTCATCGCCTGCGGCACAGAGTGTCATCGGCGCGGCCCGGCGGCCGGCGCGGCGCCTGCGGCCACCTTGGGCGCCACGGGGCTGGCGGGTTCCTTGCTGGTTCGTGCGGAAGGCGCGGCGCCGCGACATCTGGTTGAATCGCCACAGCCCGAGGCCCGCCAAGAGGCCCCGTCAGAACCGAACCACAAGGAGACAGACCGTGCGAGGTTTCCCCCGCATCGCCGCGGCCATCCTGGCCGCCGCCGCCACCGCCACCTTCGCCCAGGGGACCGCCTGGGTGTCCAGCGAGAAGGACGACGCGGTCACGCTGATCGACATGGCGACGCTCGCCGTCAAGGGCACCGTGCCGACCTGCAAGCGCGGACGCCACATCCAGCGCCTGCCCGACGGCCACGTGATGCTGGCCTGCACCGAGAGCAATGCCGCCGACGTGTTCGACCCGGCGACGGCCCGGTCGCTGCGCCGCGTGCCGCTGGGAGACGAGCCCGAGGCCTTCGACGTCTCGCCCGACGGGCGCACGATCTACGTCTCCAACGAGGACGAGGGCGAGGCCAGCTTCGTCGACGCGCAAAGCGGCAAGGTGACCCGGACGGTCAAGGTCGGCCAGGAGCCCGAGGGCGTCAAGGTCTCGGCCGACGGCCGCACGCTGTACGTGACCTCCGAGGTCGCGAGCATGGTGCACGTCATCGACGTCGCCCAGGGCAAGGTGGTGAAGAACGTCTTGGTCGGCAAGCGCCCGCGGCGCATGGCGATCACGCCCGACGGCCGCGAGCTGTGGGTGACCAACGAGATGGACGCCAGCGTGAGCATCGTCTCGACCGCGACGCACGAGGTGATCGCGACGCTGAAGTTCGAGGTGCGCGGCGCACGCGCCGAGGACATCACGCCGGTGGGCATCACGATGACGCCCGACGGCCGCCGGGCCTTCGTCGCGCTGGGCAAGGCCAACCACGTGGCCTTCGTCGACGTCGGCACACGCAAGGTGACGGCACTGGCGCTCGTCGGCCGGCGCGCCTGGAACGTGGCGCTGGACAAGGCCGGGCAGCGGCTGTGGGTCGTCAACGGCCTGAGCGACGACGTCACCGTCGTCGACGTCGCCAGCGCCAAGGCGATCAAGAGCATCCCGGTGGGCCGCGTGCCCTACGGCGTGCTGCTGGTCGAATGAAGCCGCGTGCGCTGGCGGCCTGCGCCGCCCTGGCGCTGGCCGGCACGGCCGCGCCGGCGGCAACGCTGAAGGCCACGCTGCTGCTGCCGGCCGACGATGCCCGGCTGGAGCGCTCGCGGCTCGAACGCGCCTACCTCGGCCAGCCCGGCGGCCCGGCCGGCGACGGCCTGGCGCTGGCGGTCACCGACGCGCAGTTCGAGCTCGACGCGGCCGGCGTCACCGTCGCCGTCGACACCCGGGAGGCCGCCTCGCGCGACGCCGCGCGTGCCGCCGCGGCCGCCGCCGAGAAGGCGGGCGCCGCGGCGCTCGTCGTCGACCTGCCGGCCGACTGGACGCTGGCCGTCGCCGACGCGGTGAAGATCCCGGTGCTCAACGTCGGCGACGCCGCCGACCGCCTGCGCGCCAGCGACTGCCGGCCGCGCCTGTACCACCTGCTGCCCAGCGATCGCATGCGCAGCGACGCGCTGGCGCAGACGCTGGTGGCGCGCAAGTGGAGCCAGGTGCTGATGCTCGTCGGCCCGGCGCCCGAGGACCGCGCGCGCGCGGCCACCGCGCAGGCCTCGATCAAGCGCTACGGCCTGAAGCTCGTCGCCGAGCGGCCGTTCAAGCTCTCGGCCGACCCGCGCGAGCGCGAGCTCGCCAACCCGCTGCTCTTGACCGGCAACGCCGCCTACGACGTGGTCTGGGTCGTCGACGGCGACGGCGAGTTCGGCCGCGCCCTGCCCTACCGCACGGCGCTGCCGCGGCCGGTGGTCGGCGACGCCGGGCTGGTGCCGCTGGCCTGGCATGCGCAATTCGAACGCTATGGCGCGCCGCAGGTCTCGCGCCGCTTCGCCAAGGCCGTCAAGCGGCCGATGACGGCCCAGGACTGGGCCGCGTGGATGGCCGGCAAGGCGCTGGTCGGCGCCGCCGTCACCGCCCCCAAGGGCCCGGCCGCGGCCTGGGCCAGGGCCCTGGCCGCCGGCACGCTGGATGGCTCCAAGGGCACGCCGATGAGCTTTCGCGCCTGGGACGGCCAGCTGCGCCAGCCGATCCTGCTGAGCGACGGCCAGGGCGTGATCGCGCAGGCGCCGGTCGAGGGCCTGCTGCACCCGGGCAACGTGCTCGACACGCTGGGCGCCGACGCACCGGAGAAGCTGTGCCGGGTCGCGCGCTGAATCCGGCACGGCGCCGGCTGCTGGCCGCCGTCGCGCTGGCGGCAGCCGGCGCGGCCGCTGCCAGCGCCGGCGCGGCCGCGTTCCCGAGCCGCCCGGTGACGCTGTGGGTGCCCTGGCCGCCCGGCGGGGCGACCGATCTGACGATGCGGCTGCTGGCCGAACTCGCCGCGCCGCACCTGGGCCAGCGCGTGCTGATCGAGAACCGCAGCGGCGCCGGCGGCACGCTGGCGATGCCGGTGCTGCAGCAGGCCGAGCCCGACGGCCACACGATCGCCCAGATCCCGCAGCCGGTGCTGCGTGTGCCGCACACCCAGCGCGTGCTCTGGGACCCGATCCGCGACGTCACGCCGATCCTCCAGATCTCGGGCGTGAGCTTCGGCGTGCTGGTGCGCGCCACCAGCCCCTGGCGCTCGCTGGAGGACCTGTTCTCGTTCGCGCGCGCCCGCCCCGGCGAGCTGACCGTCGCCACCAACGGTGTCGGCACCACGCCGCACGTGGTGCTGGAGGAACTGTTCACCGCGCGCGGCCTGCGCTACATCCATGTGCCCTACCGCGGCACCAGCGAGCAGCTGCTGGCCATCGAGTCGGGCCAGGTGATGGCTGGCGTCAACTCCAGCGGTTTCGCTCCGGCGGTCGACGGCGGGCGGCTGCGGCTGCTCGCCACCTTCGCCGCCCGGCGCTCGCCGCGCTGGCCCCAGGTGCCGACGCTCAGCGAACTCGGCTTCCCGATCGTCGCCACCTCGCCCTACGGCCTGGGCGGCCCGCGCGGGATGGCGCCGGCGGTCGTCGCCACGCTGCACGAGGCCTTCAGGCGGGCGATGTTCGAACCCGCCTTCGGCGCCGAACTGGCGCGCTACGACCAGGACCTCGCCTACCTCGGCCCGGCCGATTACGGCCGCTGGCTGCGCGAGGAGTACGAACGCGAGCGGCAGGCCGCCGCCCGCATGGGCATGAGCCGCAGCTGAGATGACACCCGCCCCGCGCGCCACCACCCACCTGCGCCGCCGCTCGGCGCTGGAACTCGCCGCCGTCGTCGGCACCGCGCTGGCGACCTGGGTGCTGGCGTCGGTGCTGGACCTGCACGAGTCGCTGTCGGCCTTCCTGGCGCGCCACGAATCCTGGCAGGCCGACGAACTGGCGATCGCGCTGGGCGTGCTGGCCGCCGGCCTGGCGCTGCACGCCCTGCGTCGCCGCCGCGAGGCCGAGCAGGCGCTGGTGGCCGAACAGCGCGCGCTGGCCGACGCGGCACGGCTGGCCGAACGCAACGGCGAGCTCGCCCGCGGCCTGATCGCGCTGCAGGAGGCCGAACGCGCGGCGATCGCACGCGAGCTGCACGACGAGATGGGCCAGGCCTGCACCGCGCTGCGCATGGAGACCGCGCTGCTGCGCCGCGCCGCCGCCTGCGACGACACCGCCGCCGCACGGGCCGCCGCGACACGCGCCGACCGCCAGGCCGAGACGCTGCTGCATGCCGTGCGCTCGCTGCTGCAGCGCCTGCGGCCGCTGCATCTGGACACGCTGGGGCTGGCCGCCTCGCTGCAGGAGCTGTGCGAGGGCTGGCAGGCCCGCAGCGGCGTCCAGTGCCGCTTCCACGACGCCCGCACGGCCGCCCTCGAGCTGGACGACGAGGTCGAGCTGGTCGTCTTCCGCGTCGCCCAGGAAGCGCTGACCAACGTGATGCGCCATGCGCAGGCCCGCAGCGTGGGCGTGCTGCTGGCGCACGAAGGCCCGATGCTGGCGCTGGTCGTCGAGGACGACGGCATCGGCCTGCCGCCCGAAGGCCAGCGCCGCGGGCTCGGCCTGCTGGGCGCGCACGAACGGGCGGCGGCGCTGGGCGGCACGCTGGCGCTGCACGGTGCGCCGGGCGCCGGCACGCGCGTGGTGCTGACGCTGCCGCGGCACGCCGCCCACGCGCCGCGGGCGCTGGAGGCCTCGGCATGACGATCCGCGTGCTCGTCGCCGATGACCACCCGGTGGTGCGCGAAGGCTACCGGCGCCTGCTCGACGCCGCCGGCGGCCTGCACGTCGTCGGCGAGGCCGGCGACGCCGACAGCGCCGAGCGCGCCTGGCTGGCGCTGGCGCCCGACGTGCTCGTCACCGACCTGGCGATGCCCGGCGGCGGCCTGGCGTTGCTGGCGCGCGTGCGCCAGCGCCGCGCCGACGCCGCGGTGCTGGTCTTCAGCATGCACGACAGCGAGGCCATGGTACGCCGCGCCTTCGACAGCGGCGCCCGCGGCTACCTCAGCAAGGCGGCCGCGCCCGAGCTGCTGGTCGATGCGGTGCGTGCGCTGCACGCCGGCCAGGGCTGGCTGGACCCCGGCCTGCCACAGACCTGGCGCCGGCGCGACCCGCTGTCCGAAGGCGGGCGCCTGTCCAGCCTGAGCTCGCGCGAGTTCGAGGTCTTCCGGCTGCTGGCCGCCGGCCGCTCGGCGGCCGAATGCGCGCAGGCGCTGGGCCTGTCGGCCAAGACGGTGTCCAACCATCAGAGCGCGATCAAGGACAAGCTCGGCGTGGCGACCACCGCGGCGCTCGCCCACCTGGCCTGGCGCCACGGCGTCATCGCCCCGGCGGGGGCGTGACATCCCCGACAGGGTGAACCCGCAGGCCGGGAATTCTTCCCTGGGACGCCGGCCAGGCACCCGCTTAACGTGGCCGTACCCGATCCCGACCCGCCCATCCACTCGAGACAAGGAGCCCGAGCACCCACGACAGGAGAGAACATGCCCGCCCCGCTGCGCCTGAGCGCACCCGCCCTAGCCGCCCTCGCCTGCCTGGCGACCTGTGCCCATGCGCAGGTCCAGCCGGTCGTCGAACGCATCGAGATCATCGGCATCTCGCCGCTGCCCGGCAGCGGTGTCGCCCGTGACCGCGTTCCGGCCAACGTGCAGACCGCCGACGACCAGGACCTGCGGCGCACTCAGAGCCGCAACCTCGCCGACTTCCTCGCGAGCTCGCTGCCCGGCGTCAGCGCCAACGAGATCCAGGGCAACCCGTACCAGGTGGACCTGAACTTCCGCGGCTTCACCGCCAGCCCGCTGCTGGGAACGCCGCAGGGGCTGTCGGTCTACCAGGACGGCGTGCGGGTCAACGAGGCCTTCGGCGACATCGTCTCCTGGGACCTGATCCCGCAAGGCGCGATCGCGTCGCTGACGCTGCTGCCTGGCGCCAACCCGCTGTTCGGGCTGAACACGCTGGGCGGCGCGCTGGTGCTGGAGACCAAACGCGGCGACACCCACCCCGGCACCGAGGTCAGCCTCGAAGGCGGCTCCTTCGGCCGCATCGAGACCGGGCTGGCGCACGGCCGCAGGCTGGGCGAGAGCGGCCACCTGTTCCTGGCCGCCAACGCGATGAACGAGGACGGCTGGCGCGACCATTCGCCGTCCCGCGTGCGCCAGGTCTTCGCCAAGGCCGGCGCCCGCAGCGGCGCCCTGGACTGGGACCTCGCGCTGACGCATGCCGACAACTCGCTGATCGGCAACGGCCTGCTGCCCGAGACGCTGCTGGCGGCCGACCGCGAGCAGATCTACACCCGCCCTGATCGCACCGACAACCGCATGACGATGCTGGCCTTCAACGGCCGCTGGGACGTCTCCGCGACGCAGCGCCTGGCGGCCACCGCCTACCTGCGCCGGCTCGACGCGCGCACGCTCAACGGCGACCTGAACGACGACTACGACCCGCCCGAGATCGAGGAGACCGGCGTCGAGAACCGCACCGCGACCGAACAGCGCGGCGAAGGCCTGGCACTGCAGTCGACCTGGGCCGGCGCGACGCACCGCGTCAGCGTCGGCGCCGCCTACGACCGTTCGCGCAGCCATTTCCGCCAGACCGAGGCCGAAGGCCTGCTCGATGCCACACGGGCCGTGGTCGACGCCGAGGAGGCCGAGGTCGACGCCTGGATCCGCGGCCGCACGCGCACGACCAGCGTCTGGGCACTCGACCAGATCGCGCTGGCGCCGACCCTGCAGCTGACGCTGTCGGCCCGCTGGCAGCAGACGCAGGTGACGACGGTCGACCGCGGGCGCGCCGAGCTCGGCCTGGACACCGAACTCGACGCCGACGCGCGCTACCGCAAGCTCAACCCCGCCGCCGGCCTGACCTGGCAGGCGAACCCGGCGCTGACGGTCTACGGCCAGCTCAGCCAGGGCACACGCGCGCCCAGCCCGATCGAACTCGGCTGTTCGGACCCGGACAACGCCTGCGTGCTGCCCAACGCGCTGCAATCGGACCCGCCGCTCGAGCAGGTCGTCTCGCGCACCGCCGAGGCCGGCGTGCGCGGGCGCGCCGACGGCTGGCGCTGGAACGCCTCGCTGTTCGCCACCGAGAACCGCGACGACCTGCTGTTCATCAGCAACGGGCGATCGGCCGGCTACTTCAAGAACTTCGGCAAGACGCGGCGCCAGGGCCTGGAGCTCGGCGCCTCGCGCGCGGCCGGCCCGCTGTCGTGGAGCCTGGCCTACAACTGGCTGCGCGCGACCTTCGAGTCGCCGGCCTGCCTGGTGTCCGAGGCCAACAGCAGCGCCGGCAGCGACCCGGCCTGCCCGGCCGACGACGAGATCGCGGTGCGCCCCGGGGACCGGCTGCCGGGGCTGCCGGCGCACCAGCTCAAGGCCTCGGCGCAGTGGGCGCCGTCGCAGGCCTGGAGCGTGGGCGCGACCTGGCGTGCGCTGTCCAGCCAGACCGTGCGCGGCAACGAGAACGGACGCCACCGCGCCGACGGCGAGGAGTTCATCGGCAGCGGCCGGCTGGGCGGCTACGCGCTGCTGGACCTGACGGCCACCTGGCGCGTCGCCCACGGCGTGGAACTCTTCGGCCGCGTCGCCAACGTCTTCGACCGCGAGGTGGCGAGCGCCGGCGCGCTGGGCGAAAACGCCTTCGACGCCCAGGGCAGGCTGCTCGCGCCCGACGACTGGACCGACGAACGTTTCGTCGGCCCGGGCGCACCGCGCGCGTTCTGGATCGGGCTGCGCGTGAACTTCGACCAATGAAATCCCGCATGGTCCGCTCGGCAACGCCCGCTCGGGCTCGCTAGACTGCTGGCCGGCCGGGCAGAATCGCGCCCGCAGGAACCCCTCATCTGCCGGGGGGATGCACGAAGGCGCGCAGTAGTACCGCGCGGAACAGGCAGCCCATGAATCTATCGCCCGCCATGGCGCGGGATCTCTTCCACCGGCGGCTCGAACAGAGCCTGCTGGCCGCCTTCCTGCTGACGGTGTTGCTGCTGTGCACGGCGGCGATCCTCTACGGGCGCCAGGAGCGGCACGACCGCCTCGCCACCGCCACGGAACAGGCCGCGACGCTGACGCGCGCGCTCGAGGAGCACGTGCGACGCAGTCTGGACGCGGTGGACGCGGCGCTCGGGACGATGGCGCTGGACGCCGCGGCGGGGCGCGCCCCGGAGGCGATCCAGCGCGATCTGGCGCGCAAGCGGGCCCTGCTGCCGCAGGTGCGCTGGCTCGCGGTCTTCGGCCCCGAACTCGATCTGCAGGCCAGCAGCGGCGACGACGACGTGCTGCGCATGTCGACGGCGCTGCGCGCGGCCCTGGCGCGGCGGCTGGCCGACCCCGACGAACGCCTGCGGGTCGGCCAGCCGCTCGGCAGCCCGCAGGCGCCGGCGATCCCGGTGATGCGACGCATGCTCGGCGCCGACGGCGCCGTGACGGGCATCGCGGTCGCGGTGCTCGACACCGAGCATCTGGAACGTTTCTACCGCGAGCTGCAGCTCTCCGCGGCGCAGAGCCTGGTGCTCGCACGCGACGACGGCACGCTGCTGCTGCGGCACCCGCACTACGCCTCGATGCCGCCCGGGCTGGACATGTCGGTGCTGTCGCCGGTCTTTCGCCAGCCTCGTCCGCTGACCGGCCCGGTCACGCTGCAGGCGGCCAGCATGATCGACGGCGTCGAACGCCTGCTGACCTACCGCGAGATCGGCCAGCCGTCGCTGCTGGTGGGCATCGGCCAGGACCTGGACCCGCTGCTGGCACCCTGGCGCCAGCGGGTGCTGACGCTGGCCTTCGGCGTCGCCGGCGTCGTCGCCGCGCTGTCGGTGCTGCTGTGGGTGGCGATGGCGCAGATCCGCCGCAGCGCCGAGGCCGAACGCCGCCACCGCGAGACGCTGGAACACAAGGTGCGCGAACGCACCGCCGAACTCGAGCATGCCAACGAGGAGCTGCGCGCCTTCACCTACTCGGCCTCGCACGACCTGCGCGGCCCGCTCCACGGCATTCACGGCGTGATGCAGCTGCTGCGCCAGAAACACGGCCACACGCTGCCCGATCCGGCGCTGGAGATCCTTCACCACGCCGAGAACAGCGTCGCCAACATGGTGCGGCTCACCGAAGACCTGCTGACGCTGTCGGGCGTGGGCCGGCGCGCACTCGAGCCGCAGCCGGTGGACCTGAGCGCCATGGCCTACGAGATCGCCGCCGAGCTGGCCGACGCCGACCCGGAGTACCACGTCGACCTGCGGGTCGAAGCCGGCATGAGCGTCGTCGGTGACCCCGGGCTGCTGCGCATCGCGCTGCACAACCTGCTGGCCAACGCCTGGAAGTACTCCTCGCGCGCCGAGGAGCCGGTGGTCGAGGTGTCGTCCGAGGTCTTCAACGGCGAGCGCGTCTTCATCGTGCGCGACAACGGCGCCGGTTTCGACGCCGCGCACGCACACCGGCTGTTCCAGCCCTTCCAGCGGCTGCACAGCAGCCGCGAGTTCCCCGGCACCGGCGTCGGCCTGGCGACGGTGGCACGGGTCGTGCGCCGCCACGGCGGGCGCGTCTGGGCCGACGGCGCGCCGGGCGCCGGCGCGGCCTTCAGCTTCACGCTGCCCGAGCCCGAGGACGGCACGCTGGCGCAGCCGGCCTGATGCCCGGCGAAGGCTAGACTGTGTGCCCCCGGGCGGCCCGGCCGCCCCGAACAGGATCGCTCCCGATGCTCACCGTCAACAAGCTCATCCCCCAGGGTCGCGGCCTCGCCGGCGCGCTGCTCAAACGCGCCCCGGCCGTCGAGCTGGACTGGGACACGCGCCAGAAGAGCCGCTTCGATGCCACCGACAGCGCCGGGCGCACGCTCGGCGTGTTCCTGCCGCGCGGCAGCGTGGTGCGAGGCGGCGACGTGCTGGTCGCCGAGGACGGCTCGCTGCTGCGCGTGGGCGCGGCGGCGCAGCCGGTGCTCGTCGTGCGCGCCGCCTCGCCGTTCGAGTTGATGCGCGCCGCCTACCACCTGGGCAACCGCCACGTCGCGCTGGAACTGCGCCACGAGCACCTGAAACTCGAGCCCGACCACGTGCTCGCCGAGATGCTGCGCCGCATGGGGCTGGACGTCGCCGAGGCGCACGAATCTTTCGAGCCCGAGGGCGGCGCCTACGCCGCGGAGGGACACGGTCATGGCCATGAACATGCCCACGACCACGGCGGCTGCGGCCACGAGCACGCGACGGGCGGCTGCGGCCACGATCACGGCCACACGAAGGCCCCGGCACAGGACACGGCGGCGGCCTGCGGCCACGACCATGGCCACGACCACGGGCACGCCCCCGCCGGCGGCTGCTGCGGCCACGAGCACGAGGCTGCACACCCGCAGGCGCACGGCCATGCCCACGAGCATGCCCACGCTCATGCACACGGCGGCTGCGGGGGGCACGGCGGCTGCGGTGGCCACGGCGGCTGCGGCGGCGGCGGCCACCACGGCCCACGCTGAGGTGCAGGCGCCGACGCTGCTGCGCCTGATCTGGCTGGCCTCGCCGGCACTGCCCGTCGGTGGCTTCAGCTACTCCGAGGGCCTGGAGGCCGCGGTCGAGGCCGGCCGGCTGCAGGGCGAGGCCGGCGCGCGCGACTGGCTGCTGGCGCAGCTGGAGCTGACGCTGGCGCGGGCCGACGGCCCCGTGCTGGTGCAGGCCATGCGCGCCTGGCGCGATGGCGACACGGCGCGCGTGCACGAGCTCAACGACTGGGTGCAGGCCAGCCGCGAGAGCGCCGAGTTCCGGCTGCAGGCCGAGCAGATGGGGCGTTCACTGGTCGAGTGGCTGAAGAACGGCGAGCAGGCCGGCGATGCGCGCATCGCCGCGCTGGCCGCGCTGCCGCCGGCGCCGACCTGGCCGGTCGGCTTCGCGCTCGCCGCAGTGCTGGCCGGCGCCGCCGAACGCGAGGCGCTGCTGGCCTTCGGCTTCGGCTGGGCCGAGAACCTGGTGCAGGCGGCGATGAAGGCCGTGCCGCTGGGCCAGGCCGCGGCGCAGCGCATCCTGGCCGCACTGGCCGCGGCACTGCCACCGGCCGTCGAGCGTGCGCTGGCCACCGACGACGCCGGCCGCGTCGCCTTCGCGCCGATGCTGGCCGTGCTGTCGGCGCGGCACGAGGCGCAGTACTCGCGGCTGTTCAGGTCCTGAGCGCGGGCACGGTTGCTGCATCATCTGCGGCATGACGAATGCACTGCACTCCATCCCCGGCCGCACGCGCCGGCTGCCGCCGCTGCGCGTCGGCGTCGGCGGGCCGGTCGGCTCGGGCAAGACGACGCTGCTCGAGATGCTCTGCAAGACGATGCGCGAGCGCTGGGACCTCGTCGTCGTCACCAACGACATCTACACCAAGGAAGACCAGCGCCTGCTGACGGTGGCCGGGGCGCTGGAGCCCGAGCGCATCGTCGGCGTCGAGACCGGCGGCTGCCCGCACACCGCGATCCGCGAGGACGCGTCGATCAACCTCGAGGCGGTGGACCGGCTGCTGGAGAAGTACCCCGACGCCGACATCGTGTTCATCGAGTCCGGTGGCGACAACCTCGCCGCCACCTTCAGCCCCGAGCTGTCGGACCTGACGATCTACGTCATCGACGTCGCCGCCGGCGAGAAGATCCCGCGCAAGGGCGGCCCGGGCATCACCAAGAGCGACCTCTTCGTCATCAACAAGACCGACCTCGCGCCGCACGTCGGCGCCTCGCTGGAGGTGATGGCCGAGGACACGCGCCGCATGCGCGGTGCCAGGCCCTTCGTGATGACCAACCTGAAGACCCAGGCCGGCCTGGCCGAGGTCGTGGCCTTCATCGAGCGCAAGGGCCTGCTGACGGCCTGAGTGGCGCCGGTTCACGATTCTTTGCAGCGTCGGCGTCAACGCCGGGCGGGCGCGGCGCGATGATCGGACATCCCCTCCGCCAGGAGCCTCGCATGCGCAGAACGATCTCCACCCCGCTGAAGTGCGCCGCCGCGCTGCTGGTGCTGGTCGCCGCCGGCGCGGCCGGGGCGCGCACCTCGGTCTCGGTCGGCGTCGACCTGGGCTGGGTCGGCGTGCCGGTCTACGGCCGCGTCGTCACCGGCGACCCGTACTGGCACGGCCCCCGCTACTGGGGGCCGCCGGTCTACCGCCCGTGGATCGCGGTGCCGCCGCCGCCCGTCATCTATGCGCCGCCGGTGATCTACACGACGCCGGTCGTCGTCGAGCCGGTGCGCCCCAGCGGCTCGGAGTCGGTGCCGCCGAGAAAGCCCGAGCCCATCATCTACCCGCGCAACGGCCAGGACGAGCGCCAGACCGAAGCCGACCGCCAGGCCTGCAACCGCTGGGCCACGACGCAGAAGGCGGCGCTGGAAGACGCTTCGGTGTTCCAGCGCGCCGTCGAGGCCTGCATGGACGGGCGCGGCTACTCGATGCGCTGAACACGCGGGCCCGAAACGACACGGGGCCCGCCGGCGACGGCGGGCCCCGTGTGCTCGTGCAGGCCTCAGAGCCCGAACGCGAGCGCGACGCGGTAGGTGATCAAGGCCGCCACGTAGGCGAGCACGAACAGGTAGCCGGCGGTGATCAGCGCCCACTTCCAGCCGCCGGTCTCGCGTTTGATCGTCGCCAGCGTCGACAGGCACTGCGGCGCGAACACGAACCAGGCCATCAGCGCCAGCGCGGTGGCCATCGACCAGTCCTGCGCCAGCAGCGGCGCCAGCGCGCTGCCGGCTTCGTCGCCGGCGTCACCCACCGCGTAGACCGTGGCCAGCGCCGCGACCGCGACCTCGCGTGCGCCCATCGCCGGCACCAGCGCGATGCTGATCTGCCAGTTGAAGCCCACCGGCGCGAAGACCACCGCCAGCGCCTGGCCGATGCGCCCGGCCAGGCTGTATTCGATCGCCGGCCCGGTGGCGCCTTCCGGCGGCGCCGGGAAGCTCGACAGCGCCCAGAGCACGACCGTCAGCACCAGGATCACGCCACCGACGCGGCGCAGGAAGATCGTCGCGCGCTGCCACAGGCCCAGCGCCACCGAGCGCACCGTCGGCCAGTGGTAGGCCGGCAGCTCCATCATCAGCGTGCGCACCTGGCTCTTGCCGCTGCCGAAGCGCTTGAGCACCCAGGCGATCGCGAAGGCGCCGGCGATGCCCGCCATGTACAGCGCGAACAGCACCAGCCCCTGCAGTTCCAGCCCGCCGGCCACCTGGCGCGCGGGGATGAAGGCCGCGATCAGCAGCGCGTACACCGGCAGCCGCGCCGAGCAGGTCATCATCGGCGCGAGCAGGATGGTGACGATGCGGTCGCGCGGGTCGGCGATCGTGCGCGTGGCCATGATGCCGGGGATCGCGCAGGCGAAGCTCGACAGCAGCGGGATGAACGACCGCCCCGACAGCCCCACGCCGCCCATCAGCCGGTCGAGCAGGAAGGCCGCACGCGGCAGGTAGCCCGACTCCTCCAGCAGCAGGATGAAGAAGAACAGGATCAGGATCTGCGGCAGGAAGACGACGACGCCGCCCAGGCCGGCGATCAGCCCGTCGACGACGAAGCTGTGCAGCACGCCCTCGGGGATGAAGCTGCCGACGGCTTCACCGGCCGCGGTCGTGGCGTCCTCGATCCAGCCCATCGGCGCCTCGGCCCAGGCGAACACCGCCTGGAAGACGAGGAACAGCAGCAGCGCCAGGATCGCCGGCCCGGCCACCGGATGCAGCACGACGCGGTCGATGCGGTCGCTGGCGGTCTCGGGCATCGCCTTGTCGAGATCCAGGCGCTCCAGGATGCGCTGCACCGCGTGGTGGTCGCCGTCGTGGTGCAGGGTCTCGTGCGCCTTCTGCGGCGCGCGCCACAGGCTCTTGTCCTCGAGCAGCGCACGCAGCGCGCGGTCGCCGTCGGCCTTGATGCCGACCGTCGGCACGACCGGCACGCCGAGTTCACGCGACAGCGCCTCGGCGTCGACCGCGATGCCGCGGCGCGCGGCCATGTCGGCCATGTTCAGCGCGACGACGCAGGGCAGGCCCAGGCGCTGCACCGCGAGCACCAGGCGCAGGTTGCGGCGCAGGTTGGTGGCGTCGACGACGCAGACGACGACGTCCGGGCGGCGTTCGCCCTCGGCGCGGCCGTAGAGCACGTCGACCGTCACGCGCTCGTCGGGCGAACGCGGGTGCAGGCTGTAGGCGCCCGGCAGGTCGAGCACACGCAGCGTCTTGCCGGCGGCGGTGCGCAGAACGCCTTCCTTGCGCTCGACGGTGACGCCGGCGTAGTTGGCCACCTTCTGGCGGCTGCCGGTCAGCAGGTTGAACAGCGCCGTCTTGCCGCAGTTCGGGTTGCCCACGAGGGCGACCAACTGGCCGCCGGGATGAAAGTGGACGACGGTCTCGTGGCAGCCGCTCATAGCGGCTCCACGCGCACACAGGCGGCCTCGGCGCGGCGCAGCGCGAAGGTCGACTGGCCGACGCGCACGACCAGCGGGTCGCCGCCCCAGACGCTGCGCGTGGTCACGGTGACACGTTCACCGGGCAGGAAGCCGATCTCGGCCAGCCAGCGCGCCCAGTCGGGCGCCAGCGCAGGCGCGGCCACCGACAGCACGCGCAACGGCAGGCCGGTGGCGGCGGCGTCGAGGGACTGGGCAGCGGGGGACGCACCGGGGCCGGGCGCCGGAGCCGGCGAACTCGCCACCGGCATCAGTGCCGGCGAAGGGGTGCTGAAGAATTTGCCAAAACCCATGATCGGCGTCAAATGCGAATATTTCTCATTATGGACCTGGACAAAACCCTTGCACAAGCAAAACCACCTGTGGTCTTGACATCTTTCAATCCAGCCTTCTGCTCGCGCCGCCAGCGTGCGGCCTCGGCACGGCCACGCGCCATGCGACACTCCGCTGCCGCCCGCCCTGCCCGCCCATGCTGATCAACTGCGTCGCCTACCGCCACGGCGTCAAGCTCGCCGACATCGCGGTCGAGGCGATCAGCGATCACCTCGCCGAACCCGGCGCCCTGGTCTGGGTTGCGCTGCGCGACGCGAGCGACGAGGAACTGGCGACGCTGCAGCAGGAGTTCGGGCTGCACGAACTCGCCGTCGAGGATGCACGCCACGGCCACCAGCGGCCGAAGATCGAGGAGTACGGCGACATGCTGTTCACCGTCGTGCACCTGCTCGAGTACGGCCCCACCGACGAGCTGCAGCTCGGCGAGCTGGCGATCTTCGCCGGCCCGAACTACGTGGTCTCGGTGCGCAACCGCAGCAGCCAGGGTTTCGTCGGCGTGCGCGCGCGCTGCGAACAGTCCCCCGAACTGCTGGCGCAGGGCCCGGGCTTCGTCTTCTACGCGCTGCTGGACGCGGCGGTGGACCGCTACTTCCCGCTCGTCGAGGAGTTGGAGAACCAGGTCGACGGCATCGAGACGCAGATCTTCGAGCCCGGCGCGGCACGCCGCAGCATCGAGCAGCTCTACGACGTCAAACGCCGGCTGGCGGTGCTGCGCCACGCGGTGCTGCCGCTCGTCGATCCGGTGCTGCGCCTGCACGGCGGGCGCACGCCGGCGGCCTGCGCCGGCACGCAGGAGTACTTCCGCGACGTCTCGGACCACCTCATGCGCATCAACGGCACGCTCGACGCGCTGCGCGAGACGGTGGGCACCGCGATCCAGGTCAACCTGTCGATGGTGACGATCGAGGAGAGCGAGACCACCAAGCGCCTGGCGGCCTGGGCCGGCATCTTCGCCGTGGCCACCGCCTTCGTCGGCGTCTGGGGCATGAACTTCAGGTACATGCCCGAGCTCGACTGGCGCTGGGGTTATCCGGCGGCGCTGGCCTTGATCGGCGGCGTCTGCGCGCTGATGTACCGGCGCTTCAAGAAACTGGGATGGCTGTGAGCAACGACGACAAGACCGACACCTGCCCGCGCTGCGGCGCGACCTTCCACTGCGGCATCGCCGGCCCAGGCCCCTGCGCCTGCACCCAGGTCAAGCTCGACACGCGGCCGCTGCGCGCGATGATGTCGCTGTACCCGAGCTGCCTGTGCCCCGACTGCCTGCGCGCCATCGCCGCCGGCGCGCCGGTGCAGGCGCCGGCGCGGACCTGAGTCCGCGCTGCGTTCAGTGCGCGCCCCCGGCGTCGGCCGGGGTGGCGCCGGCGGCCGCACGCCGCGGCGAGGTCATCCAGACCAGCGCAACCAGCGCCAGGAACAGCAGCCCCGACATGTAGAACACGTCGGTGACGGCCATCGTGTAGGCCTGCTGGTCGATCAGCCGGTTCAGCGTCGCGCCGGCCTGCTCGGCGCTCTGGCCGGCGGCAGCCAGCTGCGCCAGCACCTGCTGCGTCGTCGCGTCGCGCGCGCCGCTGCTGATCGCCTCGACGAGGTGGGCATGGTGCATCGAGGCGCGGTGGTCCCACAGCGTCGTGAACAGCGAGGTGCCGACCGCGCCGGCGGTGATGCGCACGAAGTTCGACAGCCCCGAGGCCGCCGGCATCTGCTCGGGCTTCAGGCCGCTGAAGATGATCGCCTGCAGCGGCACGAAGAAGAAGGCCATCGCCGCGCCCTGCAGCACGATGGGCAGCAGGATCACGCCCGGCGTGACCTCGGTGCTGAACCAGGAGCGCATCCACAGCACCAGGCCGAAGCCGAGGAAGGCGACGGTCGCCAGCTTGCGCGGGTCCATGCGGCCGACGTTCTTGCCGACCCAGGGCGACAGTGCGATCGCCAGGATGCCGACCGGCGCCGTCACCATGCCGGCCCAGGTGGCCGTGTAGCCCATCCACTGCTGCAGCCATAGAGGCAGCAGCACGACGTTGCCGAAGAACACGCCGTAGGCCACCGACAGCGCCGTCGTGCCGAACAGGAAGTTGCGCCGGCCGAACAGCCGCAGGTCGACGATCGGGTGCCGGTCGGTCAGCTCCCAGGCGAGGAAGAACAGGAAGCCGACCACCGCCACGACGGCCAGCACGACGATCTCGGTCGACGCGAACCAGTCCAGCTCCTTGCCCTTGTCGACCATGATCTGCATCGCGCCGACCCACAGCACCAGCAGCCCGAGGCCGATGGCGTCGACCGGCACCTTGCGCGGCCCGGGGTCGCGCGTGCGGTAGATCGACCAGGTCAGCGCCGCGGCGAACAGCCCCACCGGCACGTTGATGTAGAAGATCCAGGGCCACGACAGGTTGTCGGTCAGCCAGCCGCCGAGCAGCGGCCCGACGACCGGCGCGACCATCGTCGTCATCGCCCACAAGGCCATCGCCATGCCGGCCTTGGCCGGCGGGTAGCTGGCCAGCAGCAGGGTCTGCGACAGCGGGATCATCGGCCCCGACACCAGCCCCTGGAAGACGCGGAAGGCGATCAGCGACTCGATGTTCGGCGCCAGGCCGCAGAGCCAGGACGCGATGACGAACAGCAGCACGCTGGCGGTGAACAGCCGCACCTGGCCGAAACGCTGCGTCAGCCAGCCGGTCAGCGGCACCGCGATCGCGTTGGCGACGCCGAACGAGGTGATGACCCAGGTGCCCTGCTGCGGGCTGACGCCCAGGTCGCCCGAGATCGCCGGGATCGAGACGTTGGCGATCGAGGTGTCGAGCACCGTCATGAAGGTCGCCAGCGACAGCGCCAGCGTGCCGGCGACGCGCGCGCCGCCCTGCAGCGGCGGGAAGGCCGGCGCCCGCGGCGGCGCGGCCGGCCGCGGCGCCGGGCCCTCGTCCGGCGCGGAAGCGGTGGTGGCGCTCATCTCAGCCCTTGGCCGGGCGACCCAGGTTGCGGGCGATGATCTCGTGCACGCGGCGCTCGGCGGCTTCGCCGGCGGCGTCGAAGACGGCGGTGCGGTTGGTCGGCCGCGTCACGGCGGCGAGCACCGGCTCGCCGTGCGTGTCGGCGGTGTCGACGCTGGCCTGCATCGACAGGCCGACACGCAGCGGGTGCTCGGCAAGCTGGCGGGCGTCGAGCTCGATGCGCACCGGCACACGCTGCACGACCTTGATCCAGTTGCCGGTCGCGTTCTGCGCCGGCAGCAGCGCGAAGGCGGCGCCGGTGCCGGCACCGACGCCGACGACGCGGCCCTCGTACTCGACGCGGCTGCCGTAGAGGTCCGCGCTCAGCCTGACCGGCTGGCCGATGCGCATGTCGCGCAGCTGGCCTTCCTTGAAGTTGGCCTCGACCCAGACCTGCTCCAGCGGCACCACCGACATCAGCGGCGTGCCCGGCGCGACACGCTGACCGACCTGCACCGAACGCCGCGCCACCTGCCCGGCGATCGGCGCCGGCAGCTCGGTGCGCTGCAGCGCCAGCCAGGCCTCGCGCACCGCGGCGGCGGCACGTTCGACATTCGGGTGGTGCTCGGGCGTCGTGCCGTCGGTCAGCGCACGGTTGGACGTGGCCTGCTCCTGCGCCGCGGCGAGCGCCGAGCGGGCGGCGGCCAGCGCGCTCTTGGCCGAAGCGAGCGTGGTCTCGGCGTGTTGGAGTTCCTCGCCGCCGACGGCGCCGCTGGCCAGCAGCGGGCGGCGGCGCTCGAGGTCGTCGGCGGCACGCCGGGCCTCGGCCTCGGCGCGCGCGACCTCGGCCTCGCGCAGGCGCACGTTGGCGGCGTAGGTCGCGTCGTTGGCGTAGACGGTGCGCACCTCGCGCACGGTCTGCGCGAGCTGGGCCTCGGCACGCGCCAGCGCCAGCCGGGCGTCGGCGGCGTCGAGCCGGACCAGCGGCTGGCCGGCCTTCACGAGGTCGGTGTCGTCGGCCAGCACCGCGAGCACGGTGCCGGCGACCTGCGGCGTGATCTGCACGACCTGGCCCTGGACGTAGGCGTTGTCGGTGCTCTCGTGGTGGCGCTGGGTCAGCAGCCACCAGCCGCCGTACAGCACCGCGGCGGCCAGCGTGATGGCGGTGACGGCGAGCAGCGCGGGCTTGCGCTTGGCACCCGGGTCGGCGACGGGAGTGGAAGTCGGTTCGCTCATGATGAGGTCGGATTCGGGGTTCAGCGGGTGGCGACGGGCGCGGGCAGCGTGTCGGCGGCAGCGGCCCAGCCGCCGCCGAGCGCGCGTGTCAGCGCCACCTCGCTGGCCAGGTGGCGGGCCTTCAGCTCGGTGGCGGCGCGCGACTGCGCGAGCACGTTGGTCTGGGCGCTCAGCACGGTGAGGAAGTTGCCGAGGCCGGCCTGGTAACGCTGGATCGCCAGCGCGTAGGCGGCGTCGGCGGCGGCGCCGGCCTCGGCCTGGGCACGCTGCTGGCGCTCCAGCGACTGCAGCCCGGCGACCTCGTCGGCCACCTCGCGCAGCGCACGCAGCAGCGCGCCGTTGTAGCCCTCGACCGCGGCGTCGACCTCGGCCGCCCGGGCGCCCAGGTTGGCGCGCAGCCGGCCGCCTTCGAAGATCGGCAGCGACAGCGCCGGGCCGACGCCCAGGTTGCGCGAGCCGGCCTTCACGAACTCGTCCAGCCCCAGGCTGGAGAAGCCGGCAAACGCGGTGAGGCTGACGTTGGGATAGAAGAGCGCCCGCGCGGCGTCGACCTCGCGCATCGCCGACTCGACACGCCAGCGCTGGGCGACGAGGTCGGCGCGGCGGCCCAGCAGGTCGGCCGGCAGCCCGGCGGGCAGCGGCGTCGAACGCAGCGGCGCGAGCGCCGGCGTCAGACCGTCGAGCGCGCCCGGGCCCTGGCCGGTCAGCTCGGCCAGCGCGTGCCGGGCACGCGCGGTCGACTCCTCCAGCGCCTCGAGCTCGACACGCGACTGCGCGATCAGCCCTTCGGCCTGGCGCAGCTCGACCGTCGTGTCCAGCCCGGCGGCGATGCGCTGGCGCACCAGCGCCAGGATCTGCTCGCGCTGGGCGAGCGACTGGCGCGCGACCTCGCGGCTTTCGGCCAGCCGGCCGAGGTTGACGTAGGCAGTGACGACGTTGGCCGCCAGCAGCACACGCGCGGCCTGCAGCTCGGCCTCGGCCGCGCGGCGCTGGCCCAGCGCGGCGGCGATCGTCGCGCGTTCGCGGCCGAACAGGTCCAGTTCCCAGCTGGCGCCGATCTGCACGCCGTTGTTCCATTCGTAGGAACCGGCCAGCGGCGGCGGGTACGGGCCGTTCTCGGTGAAACGCTGGCGCGTCATGTCGAGCGTGCCCTGCACCTGCGGCAGGCGGCCGGCGGCGGCGACGCCGACGGCGGCATCGGCCTGGCGCAGCCGCGCGGCGGCGACCAGCAGGCTGGGCTGGCCGGCCAGCGCCCGCTCGACGAGGCCGTCGAGCCTGGTGTCGCCGAAGCCGGTCCACCAGCGTTCGGCCGGCCAGGGCGTGGCGGTGTCGTTGGCACCGGCGGCCGAAGCGGAGGCCAGCGTGTGCGCCGCCGGCAGGTCGCCCGGGCTGGCGCAACCCGCGGCGGCAAGCGCCGCGGCCAGGGCGGCCGCGGCGGGTTTGAAGCGGATCATGCGGCGGGTCTCCCCGGATCGAAGCGGTTGGTGTTGGTGATCAGGCGCGTGATGAAGTCGCGCAGCTGCATCCATTCCTCGCGGCTGAAGCCGGCGAAGAGGTCGTTGTGGGCGTCGGCCAGCACGTGCGGCACGATCTCGGCGGCGGCACGGCCGGCCTCGGTCAGGCGCAGGTGCACGACGCGGCGGTCGGTCTCGGAACGCACGCGTTCGAGCAGGCCCTTGGTCTCGAGCCGGTCGAGCATGCGGGTGATGGCGCCGGCGTCGCAGTCGAGCACCCGCGCCAGTTCGTGCGCGGTCTCGGCGCGGCCGGCGCTCAGCATGAACAGCGGCTTCCACTGCGCGTCGGTCAGGTCGTGCAGGGCCATGCGCACGTCGACCTCGCGCCGGATCAGCGTGCCCAGCTGCAGGATCTGGTAGCCGACGCTGCTGCCGGGGTCGTAGCTGTCGCCGCTGTAGAACGACGCCTTGGCTGGCTTTGCGCTCAATCCAATTGCCCTCGCAATAATTGCTTGGGCAAAGTTTGCCACAACATCAATTTGCCTGCAGGGCGGCGCGGCCTGTCCGCCCTGACGGCGGCGTGGACTCGGGCGGGAAGACCGTCGCCGGCGTCCTCAGCCGAGGTCGGCCATGCCCTGGCCCATGCGCACGAGGCGCCCCGGCGCCCAGCTCGGGTTGAAGCGCAGCGGCGCCTTCGGGAACAGCAGCACGACGGTCGAGCCGAGCAGGAAACGCCCCATCTCGGCGCCGCGTGCGAGGCGGATGTCCTGGCCGTCGTAGCTCCAGGTGCGCACGACGCCCGGCCGCGGCGGGTTGACGACGCCGTGCCAGGTGGTGGCCATGCTGCCGACGATGGTCGCGCCGACCAGCACCAGCACCCAGGGCCCGGCGAGCGGGCCGCCGTCGAAGACGCAGACCACGCGCTCGTTGCGCGCGAACAGCCCCGGCACGCCACGCGCCGTCAGCGGGTTCACCGAGAACAGCTCGCCCGGCACGTGCACCATGCGCAGCAGCCGGCCGTCGCAGGGCATGTGGATGCGGTGGTAGTCCTTGGGGCTGAGGTAGAGGGTGGCGAAGGTGCCGTCGGCGAAGTGCGCGGCCAGTTCGGCGTCACCGCCGAGCAGCGCGGTGGCGCTGTAGTCGTGGCCCTTGGCCTGGAAGATGCGGCCCTGCTCGATCGCGCCGAACTGGCTGATCGCGCCGTCGACCGGGCACAGCAGCGGCGCGTCGGCGAGCGGCCGCGCGCCGGGCTTCAGCGCCCGGGTGAAGAACTCGTTGAAGCTGGCATAGCTGGCCGGGTCGGGATTCGCGGCCTCGGACAGGTCGACGCCGTAGCGGCCGGCGAACCAGCGGATCGCCGCGGTCGTCAGGCCGCCGGCACGCGCCGAGGCGAAGGCGCCGGCCAGGCGCGTGAGCGCCTGCTTGGGCAGGACGTACTGGGGCAGGACCGCGAGCCGGTCGGACATCGGCAACCTCGGGGAACAGGAAACGGGGAGGCGGGGGATCAGCGCATCGGCGACATCTGGCGCATCGCCTTGACGGCGCCCTCGCCCATCGCGGCACCGAAACGTTTGGCCAGGCGCTCGGCGACGTTATCGCGCGGCGTGTAGTCGACGACGTCCTCGGCCTTGACGACCTCGCGTGCGACGTAGTCCAGGTTGCCCATCTTGTCGGCCAGGCCCAGGCGCACCGCCTCCTCGCCGTTCCAGAACAGGCCGGAGAAGGTTTCCGGCGTCTCCTGCAGCCGCTTGCCGCGGCCTTCACGCACGACGGCGATGAACTGCTGGTGGATCTGGTCGATCATCGCCTGGGCGTAGGCGGTCTGACGCTCGTTCTGCGGGCTGTACGGGTCGAGCATGCCCTTGTTCTCGCCGGCGGTGAGCAGCCGGCGTTCGACGCCCAGCTTCTCCATCAGCCCGGTGAAGCCGAAGCCGTCCATCAGCACCCCGATGCTGCCCACGAGGCTGGCCTTGTCGACGTAGATCTCGTCGGCAGCCACGGCGATGTAGTACGCCCCCGAGGCGCACATCTCCTCGACCACGGCGTAGACCTTCTTCTTGTGCAGCACCTTCAGGCGCCGGATCTCGTCGTTGACGATGCCGGCCTGCACCGGGCTGCCGCCCGGCGAGTTGATGCGCAGCACGACGGCCTGCGCGCCCTGGTCCTCGAAGGCGGTGCGCAGCGCGGAGACCAGCAGCTCGGCGCTGGCCTCGCTGTCCGGGGCGATCTCGCCGCGCACCTCGACGAGCGCGGTGTGCGGCCGGCTCGGCGCCGTCGGCGTGAAGCGCTCGGACATCGCACCCCAGACGATGGCCACGGCCAGCGCCAGCCAGATGAAACGGAAGAACAGGCGCCAGCGCCGGTCGGCGCGCTGCTGGATCATCAGCTCGCGGGCGATCTTCTCGAGGCTGGTCTCCAGCCCGGCGAGGGCGGGAGCGGGCGCAGGGGGAAGCGCGCCGGACGGCTGCGCCGGCGTCGGGTTGTCGTCGGTGGGGGTCATGTCGCGCTTTCGTCGGCCGGCGGGGCCGGGCGGATCTCGCGGGAAGGATACCAAGTCACCGTGCCATCAAGCTCGGCGACGTCCAGCGGCACGAGCCGCCCGCCGGCGCCGGGGCCGGCCAGGCAGCGCCCGTCCTCGGGCTCGTAGACCGCGCCGTGCATCGCGCAGACGACGAAACGGCCGTCGGCGTCGAGGAAACGCCCGGGCTGCCAGTCGAGCTCGGCCGGCAGGTGGGCGCAGCGGTTCAGGTAGGCGACAACGCGGCCGTCGAAACGCAGCGCGAAGGCGCGTGCCGGCTGGCCGCGTTCGTCGAGCACGTCCCAGACATGGGCCTCGCCGCGCTCGGCGAGCGCGGCCGACGGGCACAGCGGCACGCCGGGGCCGGCGCCGTTCACGCGTTCTCCAGCAGCCAGTCGTGCAGTTCGCGCGTGCTGTGCGCCACGTGCAGCGGCGCGTACTCGGCGAAGGCCTCGGGCTCGTGCGCGCCGTAGCTGACGCCGATGCCGGGCACGCGCGCGTTCTGCGCCATCAGCAGATCGTGCGTCGTGTCGCCGATCATCAGCGTGCGCTCGGGCTCGGTGCCGAACTCGCGCATCAGCTGCTCGAGCATCAGCGGGTTGGGTTTGCTCGCCGTCTCGTCGGCAGTGCGCGTGCCGTCGAACATGGCCTTCAGGTCGGACGTGCGCAGTGCCTCGTCCAGGCCGCGGCGGCTCTTGCCGGTGGCCACGGCGATCCAGTGGTTGCGTGCACGCAGGTCCTGAAGCAGCGCCAGCGTGCCGGGGAACAGCACGACCGCGTCCTGGCGCGCGAACCAGTGGTGGCGGTAGCGGTTGGCGAGCTCGGGGTAGCGTTCGGGCGGCAGGCCGGGCGCGGCGTGCTGCAGCGCGTCGGCCAGGCCCAGGCCGATGACGTAGGCGGCGTCGGTGTCGCTGGGCACGGTGGCACCGACGTCGCGGCAGGCGTCCTGGATGCAGCGCACGATCAGCGCGGTGGAATCGAACAGGGTGCCGTCCCAGTCGAAGACGATGAGGTCGAAGCGGCGTGGTCTCATATTGCGGCCAGCAGTGTCTCGCACTCCGGCGGCAGCGGCGCGTGCAAGGTGATGCGCTCGCCGCTGGCCGGATGGTCGAAGGCCAGCTCGACGGCGTGCAGGAACATGCGCGCGAAACGCTTCTCGCGCGCGACGGTCTTGTTCAGCGTGAAGTCGCCGTACTTCGGGTCGCCGACGATCGGGTGGCCCGAATGCGCCAGATGCACGCGGATCTGGTGCGTGCGCCCGGTCTTCAGGCCGATCTCCAGCAGCGAGCAAGGCCCGACGGCGCGCACCGAACGAACAATGGTGATCGAGCGCCGCGCGTCCGGCGCGTCGGCGGCGACGACACGCACGTGGCGCTCGCCGGCGGCGTCGGTGCCCTTGTGCAGCGCCAGGTCGATGACCTTCAGCCGCTTCGGCCAGGCGCCGACGACCAGCGCCAGGTAGTTCTTGCCGGTGTCGCGGGCGCGGAACTGGTCCTGCAGCGCGGTCAGCGCGCTGCGTTTCTTGGCCAGCAGCAGCACGCCCGAGGTCTCCTTGTCGAGCCGGTGCACCAGCTCCAGGAAACGCGCGTCGGGGCGCGCGCGGCGCAGCTGCTCGATGACGCCCGAGGACACGCCGCTGCCGCCGTGCACCGCGACGCCGGCGGGTTTGGCGATCGCCAGCAGGTGCTCGTCCTCGAAGAGGATCGGGAACTCGCGCGCCGGCACCGCGGCGGCGGCGGGTTTCTCGGCCATGCGCATCGGCGGCACGCGGATCTCGTCACCGGCGGCCACCCGCGTGTCGGCGCTGGCGCGGCCCTTGTTGACCCGCACCTCGCCGGAGCGGATGACACGGTAGACGTGGGTTTTCGGCACGCCTTTCAGATGGCGCAGCAGGAAGTTGTCCAGGCGCTGGCCGGCGGATTCCTCGTCGACGGTGATTCTCTGCACCGCCGGCGCTGCATCGCCGGCTTTGGCCCCTATAATCCGGCGCTCCACGTTCGTGCGGTAAGTGATTGATTTTCCGGAGTTTACCCGGCGCTTACAGAAACACGACGGGAGCGCCGTGGTGGCAGAAGCCGCCACGGTACAGGTGATGCAGCGCCCGGCCGCGGGCGCGCGGGCCGGCCGCCAGAGCGCGTCGGCGGCGCGTGGCGGCGGGCGAACGAGATTCGAAGAAGAACCCGCCTCGTTTGGGAGGCACCCGAAATCCCGAGGGTCGAGACCCGGAGACACTCCAGCTCGACCCCGCGTCCGACAGGACCCCAGCGCTGACGTGCCGTTCATGACAATCCTCCTCGCTATCGCCCCGAGGCCCCGGCAAGACGCCGGCGCGGCCGGCGCGATGGCGTCGCCGCGCCACATGCGGTGCGACGGAGCGTCGCCGGCCCGGGCAGCCGCCTTCGGAACGCACGCGCCAACGCTGCGCCGCTGATCCGTCGCTGTTTCTCTCAGCGCGGTTCGAACGCAGTCCAGGGCACTTCGCGCCAGTCGGTTCTTCCGCGTTTCTCCTGCATCGAACGAGGCAGCGCGTGCCGCTTGAGCGGCACGCGGTAGTCGCGTGCGTCCCGCCATGGCGGACTGCGCGCCGGGAGAATCGATGAAACGCATGCTGATCAACGCCACGCAGCCCGAAGAGCGGCGCCTGGCGATCGTGGACGGGCAGAAACTGCTCGACTTCGAGACCGAACTCGAAGGCCGCGAACAGCGCAAGGGCAACATCTACAAGGCGGTGATCACCCGCGTCGAACCGTCGCTCGAAGCCTGCTTCGTCGACTACGGCGAGGATCGCCACGGTTTCCTGCCGTTCAAGGAAATCTCGCGCAATTACTTCAAGGACGGCGTCGACCTGAAGAACGCGCGCATCCAGGACGTCGTCAAGGAAGGCGACAACCTGCTGGTGCAGGTCGAGAAGGAAGAACGCGGCAACAAGGGCGCGGCGCTGACGACCTTCGTCAGCCTGGCCGGCCGTTACCTCGTGCTGATGCCCAACAACCCGAAGGGCGGCGGCGTCAGCCGGCGCATCGAGGGCGAGGACCGCGAGGAGCTGAAGGAAAACCTCGAGCAGCTGCAGTACCCCAAGGGCATGAGCCTGATCGCCCGCACCGCCGGCATCGGCCGCTCGGCGGCCGAGCTGCAGTGGGACCTGAACTACATGCTCAAGCTCTGGGACGCCATCGACGGCGCCTCCAAGGCCGGCAAGGGCGCGTTCCTGATCTACCAGGAGAGCTCGCTCGTCATCCGCGCGATCCGCGACTACTTCACCGCGGACATCGGCGAGATCCTGATCGACACCGACGACATCTACGATCAGGCGCAGCAGTTCATGAACCACGTGATGCCGGAGTCGGCCTCGCGTGTGAAGCGCTACCGCGACGACGCGCCGCTGTTCAGCCGCTTCCAGATCGAACACCAGATCGAGACCGCGTTCAGCCGCACGGTGAACCTGCCGTCGGGCGGCGCGATCGTCATCGACCACACCGAGGCCCTGGTCTCGGTGGACGTGAACTCGGCGCGCTCGACGCGCGGCAGCGACATCGAGGAAACCGCGTTCCGCACCAACCTCGAGGCCGCCGACGAGATCGCGCGCCAGATGCGGCTGCGTGACCTGGGCGGCCTGATCGTCGTCGACTTCATCGACATGGAGGAGAGCAAGAACCGCCGCGAGGTCGAACAGCGCCTGCGCGACGCGCTGCGCACCGACCGTGCACGCGTGCAGTTCAGCTCGATCAGCAAGTTCGGCCTGCTGGAGCTCTCCCGCCAGCGGCTGCGCCCGGCGCTGTCCGAAGGCAACCACATCACCTGCCCGCGCTGCAACGGCACCGGCCACATCCGCGACACCGAAAGCTCGGCGCTGCAGATCCTGCGCATGGTGCAGGAAGAGGCGATGAAGGAGAACACCGCCGCCGTGCACGTGCAGGTGCCGGTGGAAGTGACCTCCTTCCTGCTCAACGAGAAGCGCACCGAGATCACCAAGATCGAGCTCAAGCAGCGCGTCACCGTCATTCTGGTGCCCAACAAGCACCTGGAGACGCCGAACTACAAGCTCGAGCGCCTGCGCCACGACGACCCGCGCCTGGAGAACCTGCAGGCCAGCTACACGATGGTCGAGGAGCCCGACGAGGAAGTCGGCATCACCCGCCGTCGCGACGCCAACGACAAGGGCCGCAGCAAGCAGGAGCCGGTGATCAAGGGCGTGCTGCCCGACCAGCCCGCACCGCCCGCCCCCGCACCGGCGCCGGTCAAGCCGGTGGCAGCGCAGCCCGCGCCGCAGCCGGCGGCCGCCGCCCCGGCGCCGGCCGCACCGGCCGCGGCACCCGCGAGCGGCGGCTTCTTCGGCTGGATCAAGCGCATGTTCACGATGCCCGAGCCGACGCCGGCCGCGGCACCGGCTGCGCCGGCCGCGGCCGCCGAAGCGGCACCGGCGACGCAGGACAAGCGTGAAGGCGGCCGCCGCGGTGGCCGTGGCGAGCGCGGTGAGCGTGGCGAACGGGGTGAGCGCGGCGAGCGCGGTGAACGTGGCGAGCGCGGCGAACGCAGCCGCAACGGCCGACCGGAAGCCCGCCAGGAAGCCCGCGAAGGGCGTGAAGGCCGCGGCGAGAACCGCCGCGACGGCCGTCGCGACGCCGCCGAAGCCGGCAGCGAGACCCGCGAGCCGCGCGCCGAACGCGGAGAACGCAGCGAACGCGGCAACCGCGGCCCGCGCACCGACCGCGCCCCGCGTGCCGAGGAGAGCACGGCAGCCGCCACGCTGGCACCGGCCACCGCCGAGGCGCTGGCGCCGGTCGACGGTGCGCCGGTCGCCGAGAACGGCGAGACGCGTGAAGGTGGCCGCCGCCGCCGCCGCCGTGGTGGCCGCGGCAACGGTGAAGGCCGTGTCGAGGAAGGCACGCTGGTCGAAGGCAGCAGCGCGCCGGCCGAGGACGCTGTCCCCGCGGCCGCCGACGCCGCCGCCCCGGCCGTCGACGAAGCCTCGGCACCCGAAGGCGTGTTCCCCGAAGCCAACGAGCGTGAAGGCGAGCCCGAAGGTGAACGCGAGACCGGCCGCCGCCGCGGCCGCGGCCGCGACCGCTATCGCCGCGAGCGCCGTGAAGGCGAGGCCACGGCGAGCGACACGACGGCTGACACCGAGACCGCAGACGAGGCCGTGCTGACGCCGCCGGCGCCGGCCGAAGCCGTTGCCGAGCTGCCGGAGATCCCGGTCGCCGAAGCGGTGCCGGCACCGCAGCCGCCGGCTGCACCGCGCATCGAGCCCTACGCGCTGCCGACCGAGGCACTGAGCGCGCTGGCCGCCGACGCCGGCCTGCAGTGGGTGCAGTCCGACGCCGACAAGGTGCGCGCGGCCCAGGAAGCCATCGCCGCCGAGCCGAAGCCGGTGCACGTGCCGCGTGAACCCAAGCCGGTCGTCGTCGCCGACGAAGGCCCGCTGGTGCTCGTCGAGACGCGCAAGGACCTGTCGCAGCTGAAGCTGCCGTTCGAACTCGGCGCCTGACCCGCCGTCCCCGGACGAGGGCCGCCGGCCGCGAGGCCCGCGGCCCTCTTTCGTGGCGGGGCCGCACGCGGCGTGCAGGCTGCCGCCGCCCTCGTCTTCCCGTTCTTTCCGAGTTGCCTCAGATGACCAAGATCGCCCTGATGCTCGCCCGCCTCGCGGGCGCCCTGACGCTGGCGCTCGGCGCCGCCCATGCCTTCGGTCTGGGCACGGTGCTGCAGCTGCACATGATCTGCGGCACGGTGTTCGTGCTCGCGCTGTGGGTGCTGGCTTTCGCCGGCTTCCGCGCCGCGCCCAAGCTGGCCGTGCTGGCCTTCAACTGGGGCGTCATCGTGGTCGCCTTCGGCATCTTCCAGCTGCGGCTGGTGCCGGGCGAGTACCACTGGACGATGCAGCTGCTGCACCTGCTGATCGGCCTGAGCGCGATGGCCCAGGCCGAACGCCTGGCCGGCGCCGCCAAACGCCGCGAAGCCGCGGCCGCCTGACTCAGGGCAGGCGCTCGAGCGCGCGCTGGTAGGCCGGCGCGTGCATCAGGTCGTCCCAGGCCAGCGGCTCGGTCTGCGGCAGCAGCGCCCTGCGCCGCGCCTCGGAGGCCTCGTCGGGCGTCCAGCGGCCGTCGGCGGCCGCCTGCTCCAGGCCGTCGAGCAGCGCGTTGACCGGCGCGCCGCCGTCCACCGTCGACTGGTTGCACAGCAGCACCAGGTCACAGCCCGCGGCCAGCGCCAGCAGCGCCGCGTCCAGCGTCGAGCCGACGCCCTTGGCGCCCTCCATGCTGAGGTCGTCGCTGAAGACGGCGCCGTCGAAACCCAGGCGCTCTCGCAGGATGTCCTGCAGCCAGCGCCGCGAGAAACCCGCCGGCAGCGCGTCGACTTTCGGGTAGACGACATGCGCCGGCATCACCGCGTCCAGGGTCCCGGCGAGCCATTCGTAGGGCTTGGCGTCGTCCGCGAGGATGGCCTTCAGCGAACGCCGGTCCACCGGCAGCGCCAGGTGCGAGTCGGCCTCGACGAAGCCGTGGCCGGGGAAGTGTTTGCCGCAGGACGCCATGCCGGCCTGCAGCAGGCCGTGCATCAGGCTCTTCGCCAGCAGTGCCGCGACGCGCGCGTCGCGGTGGAAGGCACGGTCGCCGATGACCTGGCTGGGGCCGTGGTCCAGGTCGAGCACCGGCGTGAAGCTGAAGTCGACGCCGCAGGCGCGCAGCTCGCTCGCCAGCACGTAGCCGGCGGCGGTGGCCGCGGCGGTGGCGCGCATCGCGTCGGCCATCCACAGCTCGCCGAAGGCGCGCATCGGCGGCAGGTGGGTGAAGCCGTCGGTGCGCAAACGCTGCACACGCCCGCCCTCGTGGTCGACGCAGATCAGCAGGTCCGGCCGCAGCGACTTGATCTCGGCCGTCAGCTCGACGAGCTGGCGCCGGTCGACCCAGTTGCGCGCGAAGAGGATCAGGCCGCCGGCCAGCGGATGGCGGATGCGGCGGCGGTCGTCGTCGTTGAGCGAGGTGCCGGCGATGTCCAGCACGACGGGGGCATGAAGGCTCACGGGAGGTCCTTGGAAATGCTGGGCGCGGCGTGTTCGACGACGACGAAGGAAGCGGCGTAGTCGCTCTCGTCGCTGACGGTGACGTGGGCGACGAGGCCGCGCGCGGCGAACCAGGCGGCCAGGTCCCCCGACAGCCGGATGAAGGGCTTGCCGCTGGGTTCGTTGAGGATCTGGCAGGCGCGCCAGGTCATCGGCATGTGCAGGCCCAGGCCGATGGCCTTGGAGAAGGCTTCCTTGGCCGAGAAACGTGTCGCCAGGAAGGCGATGCCGCGCGACTCGACGCGCGCGCGCCGGGCCTGGAAGATGCGCAGCTCGTCGTCGCCCAGCACCTTCTCGGCGAAACGCTCACCACGGCGCACCAGCGTCGCCTCGATGCGGCGGATGTCGCAGACGTCGGTGCCGATGCCGTAGATCACGCGCTGCTAGCCCTGCGAGGCCGACCGGATCGAACGCTGGTAGGCGCGCACCGTCTCGGGCAGGCCCAGCTCCAGCGCGTCGGCGATCAGCGCATGGCCGATCGACACCTCCTGCACGCCGGGCACGGCGCGCAGGAAGTCGGGCAGGTTGTCGCAGTTCAGGTCGTGGCCGGCGTTGAGTTGCAGCCCGGCGGCGAGTGCGGCGCGGCCGGCGGCGGCGAAACGCTCGAGCATCTCGTCCTGCCGGGGCGTGCCCCAGGCGGCGGCATAGGGCTCGGTGTAGAGCTCGACGCGGTCGGCGCCGATCTCGCGCGCGATGGCCATCGCCTCGGGGATCGGGTCCATGAACAGGCTCACCCGCACGCCAAAGGAATGCGCCTCGGCGATCACCGGGCGCAGGCGCTCGATGTCGGCCGGCAGGTTCCAGCCGTGGTCGGAGGTGAACTGCACCTCGCTGTCGGGCACGAAGGTCACCTGCTGCGGGCGCAGCTCGCGCACGTAGGCCATCAGGTTGTGGAAGGGGTTGCCCTCGATGTTGTATTCGGCCTGCGGCCACTCGCGCAGCAGCGCGGCCAGCTCGTGCACGTCGTGGCCGCGGATGTGGCGTTCGTCGGGGCGCGGGTGCACGGTGATGCCGTCGGCGCCGGCCTGCAGGCACAGCGTGGCGGCGCGCACCACGCTCGGGATGCCGAGGTGGCGGGTGTTGCGCAGCAGCGCGACCTTGTTGACGTTGACCGAAAGCTTGGTCAGGCCGCCGGCGGCGGCCTCGGGAGCGACGAGAGGGTTCATCGGGAAGCGGTGTCGACGAGCTTTTGCACGTCCTGGAAGACCTGGCGCGAGCGCAGCCGGGAATGGCCGAGATGATAGTGAAGCACCCCGCGCAGCGCGGCGCGCAGCGGGGTGCTCACCGGGGCGCAGGCGGCGCGCAGGGCGTCTGCGTGCTGCGCGATCAGGGCCGCCTCGAGCCGCACCCAGTCGGCGCCGGGCAGGCCGTCGGCGTCGGCGACGAGGCCGGCCTCGGGATGCAGGGTGTAGCGGCGGGCGGCCGCCAGCGGCGCGAGCGTCAGCGTCTCGCTGCCCAGTTCGGGCAGCAGGCCGGTCTCGCGCAGCAGCACGAGCTCGAAGGCGCGCAGCGCCGCCGCCTCGTCGGCGGCGAGCGCGCCCAGCGTCCCCGCGTAGGCATCGAACAGCTGCGGGAACGCGTCCTGGCGCGCCAGCAGCTTCATCAGCAGCTCGTTGCAGTAGAAGGCCGAGAACATCGCCGCCGCCGGCACCGGCGGCACGCCGCCGCCCCACTCCGCCGTGCGCAGCGTGTGGATCTCGGCGGCTTCGTCGGCCGGCGTGCGGCCCAGCTGCACGGCGATGCGCTGGAACGGCAGCAGGACCGGGCGCAGCTGCGAGGTCGGGCGCTTGGCACCCTTGGCGGCGACGACGACACGGCCGCGCTCGCGCGTGAACAGCTCGACGATCAGACTGGTCTCGCTCCAGTCCCAGCTGTGCAGCACGTAGGCGGCCAGCGGCGCGGCGGCCGCGCGGCTCATCGGCGCGCCTCCTGGGTCACCGGATCACTCGTAGCCGTAGCTGCGCAGGTGCGCCTCGTCGTCGGCCCAGCCCGAACGCACCTTGACCCAGAGCTCGAGGAAGACCTTGGCGTCGAGCAGGCGCTCGAGCTCCTGGCGCGACTCGGTGCCGATGCGCTTCAAGCGCTCGCCGCCCTCGCCGATCACCATGCCCTTGTGCGCGTCGCGCTCGACGACGATGGTCGCGGCGATGCGGCGCAGGTTGCCTTCTTCCTCGAACTTGTCGATGACCACCGTCGACGAGTACGGCAGCTCGTCGCCGGTCAGGCGGAACAGCTTCTCGCGCACGATCTCGCTGGCCAGGAAACGGTCGCTGCGGTCGGTCAGCGCGTCTTCCTCGTAGAACCAGGGCTGCTCGGGCAGATGCGGCTCGACGATCGCGAACAGGCGCTCGACGTCGGCGGCCGTGGTGGCCGACATCGGCACGTACTCGGCGAAGGCGTGGCGCTCCTGCATGCTCTTGAGCCAGGGCAGGATGTCGGTGCGGCGGCGCACGGCGTCGAGCTTGTTGGCGACCAGGATCACCGGCTTGTCCGGCGGCAGCAGGGCCAGCACCTTGGCGTCATCGAGGCCGAAACGCCCGGCCTCGACCATGAACAGCACCGCGTCGACGTCGGCCACCGAGGCGGTGACGGTGCGGTTGAGCGTCTTGTTCATCGCGCCGCTGTGGCGCTTGAGGTGCGTGGTCTGGAAGCCCGGCGTGTCGACGAAGACGAACTGCGTCGCGCCCACCGTGCGGATGCCGGTGATGCGGTGGCGCGTGGTCTGCGCCTTGCGCGAGGTGATGCTGATCTTCTGGCCGACGAGCGCGTTGAGCAGCGTCGACTTGCCGACGTTGGGCCGGCCGACGATGGCGATCAGGCCGCAGCGCTGGCCCTCGACGGCAGCCGGTGCGGGCGGGATCGGGGGCAGTTCGTAAGCCTGGGACGACGAGTCGTCCGGCGCTTCGTCGCCCGGGGAGGGTGTGGTGTTCATCGCGTGGGCGGGCGCTTCAGGAGCGCAGGGGGCCGCCGGGTTTGTCGTCGGCTTTCAAGCCTTCGAGCAGGCGGCGCGCGGCCTCCTGCTCGGCGGTGCGGCGGGAGCGGCCTTCGCCGCGTTCGGCGAGGCCCAGCGTGGCGACGGCGCACTCGACCTCGAAGGTCTGGGCGTGTTTCTCGCCGCGCGTGGCGACGATGCGGTAGGCCGGCACCGGCAGGCGTCGCGCCTGCAGCCATTCCTGCAGCTCGGTCTTGGCGTCCTTGCTCCAGGCATCGGCTTCGGTAGCGGCGATGACCTCGCCGAAGAGGCGGCGCACGGCGGCCAGCGCCGGCTCGTAGCCGCCGTCGAGGAAGATCGCGCCGATCAGCGCTTCGACGGCGTCGGCGAGGATCGACGGCCGCTGGGCGCCGCCGCCGCGCATCTCGCCTTCGGACATGCGCAGCACCTCGGGCAGGCCGAGCGTCAGCGCGACGCGGTGCAGGCTGTCCTCGCGCACGAGGTGGGCGCGCACACGCGTCAGGTCGCCTTCGTCGCTGCCCGAGAAACGCTCGTAGAGCAGCGCCGAGACGGTGCAGTTGAGCACCGAGTCGCCGAGGAACTCCAGGCGCTCGTTGTGGTCCGCGCCCCAGCTGCGGTGCGTCAGCGCACGCGTCAGCAGCCCGGTGCGCTCGAAGCGGTGACCCAGGCGCTGCTGCAGGGCGTCGTGCCGGCTGTCCATCACGGCGCCTTCGCGCGCCCCTCGTACTTCAGGAGCAGGTAGACCGGGCCGAGCAGCGGCACTTCCTTGTCGTAGGCGAAGGCGATGACGACCTTGTCGTTCTCCTTCGTGATCTCGAGATCCTTGCTGTCGATCGAGGTGATCGAGTACTCGACCTCCTTCTGGCGGTCGAAGGCGGTGCGCGCGTCGGCCACCGTCGCCGGCTGGCTGGCCGCGACCTTCTCGACGGCACGCTTGATCGTCAGGTACTCGTTGACCGTCGGCACCGCACGCACCAGCACGTAGCCGGTGAAGCCGACGATCAAGGCCCAGAACATCAGCCCGAACAGGGTGATGCCGCGTTGGTTGGCGCGCGGCCCGCGCGAAACCGGAGTCATGTTCGCCTCTCGTTGTACTTTGCCCGCAACACCCGCCCGCTCAGTGGAAGGCGCCGATGCGCCCCAGGTCGCCCAGGTTCATCCAGACGAAGAATGCCTTGCCGACGATGTTCTGGTCCGGAACGAAGCCCCAGAAGCGCGAGTCCTGCGAGTCGTCGCGGTTGTCGCCCATCATGAAGTAGTGCCCGGGCGGCACTTTGCACGTCACGCCCTCGGCGCTGTACTGGCAATTCTCGTGCATCGGGAAGGTCTTGGGCTCCGGGCCATAGAAGGCCGGGCGGTTCGGGTCGACGAGGATGCGGTGCTCCACGGCGCCCAGCTTCTCCGAGAACATCGGCGAATAACGCAGCCGGTCCTCGTTGTAGAAGTCGCCCAGCGGCGCCACCGGCACCGGCTGGCCGTTGACGAAGAGCTTCTGGTCGACGTAGCGGATCTCGTCGCCGGGCACGCCGACGACACGCTTGATGTAGTCCACGCGCGGGTCCACGGGGTAGCGGAAGACGACGACGTCGCCGCGCTCCGGGTCGTGGTTGGCGATGATCTTCTTGTTGATCACCGGCAGCCGGATGCCGTAGTGGTACTTGTTGACGAGGATGAGGTCGCCGACGAGCAGCGTCGGGATCATCGAACCCGACGGGATCTTGAACGGCTCGAACATGAACGAGCGCAGCAGGAAGATGACGACGATCACCGGGAACAGCCCGGCGGTCCAGTCCAGCCACCAGGGCTGCTCGAGGATCTTCTCCTTGGCCGCACCGACGTCGCCGTCGACCTTGGCGATGCCCTGGCGCGCCAGATCCTCGCGGCGCGCCGCGTCCTGGCGCTCCAGCTCCGCGGCCGCGGCTTCGCGTGCCGGGCGGAAGTGGAAACGCTCGGCCAGCCAGTAGCAGAGGGTGACGGCGCTGAGGAGGAACAGCAGCAGCGAGAAGTTGCCCGTCCACTGCCCGAGGAACCAGCCGCCGAGATAGACGACCAGGGCGCCGTACAGGACGGCGGTCAGAGTGCTCATCAAGGTGTTTAGTCGTCCACTTGGAGGATCGCGAGGAAGGCTTCCTGAGGCACCTCGACCGAGCCGATCTGCTTCATGCGCTTCTTGCCCGCCTTCTGCTTTTCGAGCAGCTTCCGCTTGCGCGTGATGTCGCCGCCGTAGCATTTTGCCAGCACGTTCTTGCGCAGCGCCTTGATGTTCTCGCGCGCGATGATGTTCGCGCCGATCGCGGCCTGGATCGCGACGTCGTACATCTGGCGCGGGATCTGCTCGCGCATCTTGGCGGCCACCGCGCGGCCGCGGAACTGGCTCTGGGCGCGGTGCACGATCATCGCCAGCGGGTCGACGCGGTCGCCGTTGATCAGGATGTCGACCTTGACGACGTCGGCGGCGCGGTACTCCTTGAACTCGTAGTCCATCGAGGCGTAGCCGCGGCTCACCGACTTCAGCTTGTCGAAGAAGTCCAGCACGATCTCGGCCAGCGGCAGCTCGTAGGTCAGCATGACCTGCTTGCCGTGGTAGGCCATGTTCAGCTGGATGCCGCGCTTCTGGTTGGCCAGCGTCATCACCGGGCCGACCGCGTCCTGCGGCATGTACAGGTGCACCGTGACGATGGGCTCGCGGATCTCGCGGATGCGGCCCATGTCGGGCATCTTGCTGGGGTTCTCGACCTGCAGCACGGTGCCGTCGTTGAGCTCGACCTCGTAGACCACGCTGGGCGCGGTGGTCACCAGATCCTGGTCGAACTCGCGCTCCAGGCGCTCCTGCACGATCTCCATGTGCAGCAGGCCGAGGAAGCCGCAGCGGAAGCCGAAGCCCAGCGCCTGGCTGACCTCGGGCTCGTAACGCAGCGAGCTGTCGTTGAGCTTCAACTTCTCCAGCGCGTCGCGCAGCTGGTCGTATTCGCTGGCCTCGGTCGGGTAAAGCCCTGCGAAGACCTGCGGCTGGATCTCCTTGAAGCCGGGCAGCGCCTCGCTCGCCGGGCCGGCGTTGTTCGGCAGCTTCTTCTCGAGCGTGATCGTGTCGCCGACCTTGGCCGCCTGCAGTTCCTTGATGCCGGCGATCAGGAAGCCCACCTCGCCGGCGTTGAGCTGCTCGCGCGGCATCGACTTGGGCGTGAAGACACCGATCTGCTCCAGCGGATAGACGGTGTTGGTCGCCATCATGCGGATGCGGTCGCCCTTCTTCAGCACGCCGTCGACGACACGCACCAGCATCACGACGCCGACGTAGTTGTCGAACCAGCTGTCGATGATCATCGCGCGCGGCGCGGCGTCGGGCTTGCCGCGCGGCGCCGGCATGCGGTGCACGACGGCCTCGAGGATGTCGTCGATGCCCAGGCCGGTCTTGGCCGAACAGGGAATGGCGTCGGCGGCGTCGATGCCGATGACGTCCTCGATCTCGGACTTCGCGTTCTCCGGGTCGGCCTGCGGCAGGTCCATCTTGTTGAGGACCGGGATGACCTCGACACCCAGGTCGAGCGCGGTGTAGCAGTTGGCCACCGTCTGCGCCTCGACGCCCTGGCTGGCGTCGACGACCAGCAGCGCACCTTCGCAGGCCGACAGCGAGCGGCTCACTTCGTACGAGAAGTCGACGTGCCCCGGGGTGTCGATCAGGTTCAGGTTGTAGACCTGGCCGTCGCGTGCCTTGTATTCGAGCGCCGCGGTCTGGGCCTTGATCGTGATGCCGCGCTCGCGCTCGATGTCCATCGAGTCGAGCACCTGCGCCTCCATCTCCCGGTCGGAGAGCCCGCCGCAGCGCTGGATGATGCGGTCGGCCAGCGTGCTCTTGCCGTGGTCGATGTGGGCGATGATCGAGAAGTTGCGGATGTGGTTCATGCGGCTCACCAGCCGGCGGTCGCGGCGCGGTCTTGTCACCAGGGCCGGACCCGGCATCGCAGGGGCGCAAACCGCCCTCGCGTCATGCCGTGCCGGAAACAAAAAAAAGGCACGTCCAAGAGGTGACGCGCCTTCCAACAGAACGTATGGCAACTGCTTGTTGGGCGTCCATTGTAGCCAAAAGGCCCCGCCGGCAAGCCCTCCGCCGACCGTTTCCCGGGGCTTCGGGCCCGGTCATCGGCTCGACATGTCCACACGTTGTCCACAAGGCGCGACACCTCCCGCGGGGCACGTCAGCAGGAACCGCCGCAGCATGCGGCCGGCGCATCGACGCGGCGCGGAAAGCGGGGGGATTCTAGACGCAGGCGAACCCCGGGCACCCGCGACGCCAAGAAGAAGTGAGGGTTCGCTCACGTCGATGACGTCTTTCAGCTGCGCCCCTCACCCGCGGGGAGGGCCCGGCGCCGCTCAACGCGTGGGCCGGATGACGAGGTAGTTCACCGCGTCGCCGCGGCGCACCAGCACGCTGACGACACGCGACTTCTCGGCCTTGGCCGCCAGCGCCTGGAACTGGCGCGCGTCGGCGACGTCGGTGTTGTCCAGCGCCAGGATCACGTCGCCGGCACGGAGGCCGGCACGTGCGGCCGCCCCGTCGGCAGCGTCCACGCGCACGCCGCCGCGAACGCCGAGCTGGCGTTTTTGCGCCTCGCTCAGGTCGGCCACGGTCAGCCCGAGCGCCGTCTTGGCCGCCGGTGCCTTGCCGTCGGGCGTCACAGGCCGCGCGGCCCGTTCGTCCTCGAACTCGGCCACCGTGACCTTCAGATCGCGTGTCGCGCCGCGGCGGAACACCGTCAGCGTGCTTTCGGTACCCGGCTTGATCGCGCCGACGATGCGCGGCAGCTCGCCGGAACGGTCGATCGCCTTGCCGTCCACGCGCGTGATGATGTCGCCCGCCTCGACGCCCGCCTTCTCCGCCGGGCCGCCCTTCTCGACGTTGCGCACCAGCGCGCCCGCCGGCTTGCCCAGCCCGATCGACTCGGCCACGTCCTTGGTCACCGGCGCGATCTGCACGCCGATGCGCCCACGCACGACGCGGCCGGTGGCGCGCAGCTGGTCGGCCACCCGGATCGCGTCGTCGATCGGGATCGCGAAGCTGATGCCCATGAAACCGCCCGAGCGGCTGTAGATCTGCGAGTTGATGCCGATGACCTCGCCGCGCAGGTTCAGCAGCGGGCCGCCGGAGTTGCCCGGGTTGATCGCGACGTCGGTCTGGATGAAGTTCAGGTAGTCGCCGGTGTCGCGCTGCTTGGCGCTGACGATGCCGGCGGTCACGGTGTTGTCCAGCCCGAAGGGCGAGCCGATCGCGACGACCCACTCGCCGACCTTCAGCCGGCCGGTGTCGCCGATCTTCACCGCCGGCAGTCCCGTGGCGTCGATCTTGACGACGGCCACGTCGGTGCGCGCGTCGGCGCCGACGAGGCGCGCCTTCAGCTCGCGCTGGTCGGTCAGCGTGACGATGACCTCCTCGGCGCCGTCGACAACGTGGGCGTTGGTCAGCACGTAGCCGTCGGCGCTGATGATGAAGCCGGAGCCGACGCCACGCGGCTGGGTCTGCGGGTTGCTGTCGTCCTCGTCCTCGCCGCCGCCACGCGGCGTCGAACGCGGCAGCGGGATGCCGAAGCGGCGCAGGAACTCCTCGATGCCGGGGTCCAGGTCCTGCGCGCCGCGCGAGCGCACGCGCTCGGTGGTGCGGATGTTGACGACGGCCGGGCCGACGCGCTCGACGAGTGCGCTGAAGTCCGGCAGCGCGGCCATCGGGGCGACCGTCGGGGCCGCCACCGGCACGGCGGCGGCCTGGGCGACGGCGGCACCCGGCCCGGCAAGGGCGGCGGCAAGCGCGAGCGCGCCCAGCACCGGCGCAGCGCGGCCGGCAGAGGAAACGGCGGGAATCGTTCGGTCGTTCATGCAGCGGATGCGACGGTTGCGAAGAAGACGGGGCGGCGAACGCCGCTTCAGCGCCGGCGTTGCAGCGCTTCGGCGAAGGCCTTGAGCGTGAGAGGCGGCACGTCGCCCATCACGGTGATCCAGTGCAGGCCGCGGCGCTGGCGCAGCGTGCCGGTGGCGCCGACCTGGCCGGCGAGGTCGGCGTAGTCGCGCCGGGCCTCCAGCGGCTCGACGAAGATCGAGACGTGCGTCAGGCCGTCGGTGAACACGGCCTGCAGCACCTCGTCCTTGGCCGCCGCCTCCAGCGGCCGCTTGACCGCACCGACGAGCCGAAAGCCCGTCACCGGGTGCTCCAGCTGCCAGCCCTCGGCCTCGAGCTCCGTCGGCGACTGCTGGGCGCGCACGACGCGGTAGCCCTCGAGCTTGCGCAGCGGCTGGGTCACCGACTCGGGCTGTGGCCGCACGCCGAGCTCGACGGCGGAGAACGCGGTCGACTCGAGCACGGTGCGGTTGGGGCCGACGATGTCGGCACGCAGCATCAGACCGGTGGCCTTGTCGGCCCACAGGCGCTGGGCGTAGCGCCAGCCGTCCCGGGGCTGAAGCAGCAGCACCTGGGCGTCGCGGCCGGCGACACGTTCGACCCCTTCGAGCCGGGCATCGTAGAAGTCGAGGGCACGCGGATCGACGCTGCGCCGCGACCCCGGCAGCCGCGACGCCGCGGGGCGGTTCTCGACGATCGCGACGCCGGCCTGCGGCCACACGGTGTGCACCGAGTCGTTGACGCGGTAGACGCGCTGCTGGCGCCCGTCGAGCGCCTCCACCCGTTCGTAGGACTGGTCACCGACGGCAAAGTGGGCGATTCGCGAACTGGACACCACGCCGTTGGCACTGACGACCAGGGTGCCCTGGTAGTTGCGTTCGTAGGCGGCGGTGTGGATGCGCGTCAGCCAGGTGCGCGCGTCGGGCGGCGCCGCGACGGCGGAGGACGAGACGAACGCGAGCGGGGCGAACAGGGAGGCGAGCGAGGCGATCGGCAGCCAGCTCCGGACGACGGAACGCATCGGCGGGCTCAGCGGGACGCCGCGGCTTCGGGGGCCATCACCTCGACGTTGCGCGGCCCGCCACCGGGCAGCGCCGCCGGGCCACCGGCCATCGCGTCGCGGTGCGCACGCAGGTAGGCGTCCAGACGGGCATCGCGGATCAGCCGTCCCTCGACGACCAGCGCACGCGGGGCCGCGGCGCCGGTCGTGGCCAGGCTGAGCCCGGGCTGGGCCGGCGGCGCATCGGCGAGCACCGCCCCCCCCGAGGGCGCCAGGCTGGACATGCGGGTGACGACGACGACCCCGGCCACGGCGACGAAGCCGGCGGCCACGGCGGCCGGCGCCAGCCAGGCGTGGCGTCGGCGGGGCGACACCCGAGCGGCCGACGGCGCCGGGCGCTCGAGCGGCTGGGGCGCGAGAACCACCGGCTCGTCAGCCAGACGCGCCCGGAAGCCGGCCAGAAAGGCCGAGTCGTGCGTCGCGGTGTTGGCCAGATCCTCGGAGCGCATCACGTCGCCGATCAGCTGGTAGGCGTGCCAGGTGCGCCGGGCCTCGGGGTCGTCACGCCAGCGCGAACAGCCCTCGTCCAGCGCCGAGGGGTCGCCATCGGCCAGGGCCGACAACAGGAAGGCAGTGGAATCCGCGGGAGACGTGGCGCTGGTGCGGTTCGGGTTCATCGGGTCAACGGTGGGTTCGTCGCGCAAGCGTGGGCCGGGTTACCAGCGTTCGCCTTCGCGCGTGTCGAGAAGCGGGCGCAGCCGTGTCGCGATGGCCTCTCGCGCGCGGAAGATGCGCGAACGCACGGTTCCGATCGGGCAGTTCATCACGTCGGCGATCTCTTCGTAGCTCAAACCTTCGATCTCGCGAAGCGTGATCGCCTGCCGGAGATCTTCCGACAAGGCCTCGATCGCCGCGTTCACGGCTGCCGCGATCTCACGGCTCGCCAACAGGGCGTCCGGGGTCGCGCCATCGCTTAGTTCGTTTTCGACACGAGAAGTTTCATCGCCATCGTCGGACGATGCCAGCGAGCCCTCCGTGACCAGGGGATCACGGCGCAACTCGACCAGTGCCTTCTTCGCGGTGTTGACGGCGATGCGATACAGCCAGGTGTAGAAGGCGCTGTCGCCGCGGAACTGCGGCAGCGCGCGATAGGCGCGGATGAAGGTCTCCTGCGCGATGTCCTGCACCAGACCGTCGTCGCGCACCATGCGCGCCACCAGGCGCTCGATGCGACGCTGGTACTTGACGACGAGCATCTCGAACGCCCGCACGTCGCCGCGCTTGGCGCGCTCGACCAGCAGGGCGTCGGCATCGGCGTCGGTCATGGCAAGGGCGCCGGCGCGGCCGGTGGCGATGGCGGGGTGGTGGCGGCGGGCGAATATAGCGCCGCCCTCAGCAGGTGGAGGCGGCCGCCGGCCTCGCGCGCGTCGAGCGCGAGCCAGCGCCGCGGCGCGTCCAGGCGCAGCAGCATCCAGCGGCCCAGGTCGATCACGATCTCGGCCCTGCAGCCGGCGCCGTCGGCGCTCCAGCTGCTGCCGTCCCAGCGCAGATCGACCGCCCGCGGCACGGCGAGGCGCCAGGCGAAGGCGCCCGCGGCCAGCGCCGCGGCCAGGGAGAAAAAGGCCGACGGGTACCCGTCGGCCAGCCAGCCGTGTGCCCAGGCCGCCAGCGCGGCGGCCGCGAGAGCCGCCAGCAGGGCCTGGCACGCGCGCCAGGGCGCGCCACCCGAGCAGGTCACGGCGACCGGCGGCGGATGGCGCACGCGCTCGTCACACGCGGCGGAAGACCAGCGTGCCGTTGGTGCCGCCGAAACCGAAGTTGTTCTTCACCGCGACGTCGATCTTCATCTCCCGCGCCTGGTTGGCGCAGTAGTCGAGGTCGCACTCCGGATCGGGGTTGACGAGGTTGATCGTCGGCGGCGAGACCTGGTGATGCAGCGCCAGCACGGTGAACAGCGACTCGATGCCGCCGGCGCCACCCAGCAGGTGGCCGGTCATCGACTTGGTCGAGTTCACGACCAGCTTCTTCGCGTGCTCACCGAAGGCCAGCTTGATCGCGTTGGTCTCGTTCAGGTCGCCCAGCGGCGTCGAGGTGCCGTGCGCGTTGAGGTACTGCACCTCGTCGGCGTTGATGCCGGCGTTGCGCAGCGCCGCCTTCATCGAGCGCTTGGGGCCGTCGACGTTGGGCGCGGTCATGTGGTACGCGTCGGCACCCATGCCGAAACCGGCGAGCTCGGCGTAGATCCTGGCGCCGCGCTTCTTCGCGTGTTCGTACTCCTCGAGCACGAGCACGCCAGCGCCCTCGCCCAGCACGAAGCCGTCGCGGTCCTTGTCCCAGGGGCGGGATGCGGCCTGCGGGTCATCGTTGCGGGTCGACAGCGCACGCGCGGAGGCAAAACCACCGATGCCCAGCGGCGAGACGGTCGACTCGGCACCGCCGGCGATCATCACGTCCGCATCGCCGTACTCGATCAGACGCCCGGCTTCGCCGATGCAGTGCAGACCGGTCGTGCAGGCGGTGACGATCGACAGGTTCGGGCCGGTGTAGCCGAAGCGGATCGAGACGTGCCCCGAGATCATGTTGATGATCGAGGACGGCACGAAGAACGGCGAGATGCGGCGCGGGCCGCGTTCACCGTACTCGGCCTGCGTCTGCTCGATCATCGGCAGGCCGCCGATACCCGAGCCGACGATCACGCCGATGCGTTCGGCCGCGGCTTCGTCCAGCTCGCTGCCCGGGGGCAGGCCGGCGTCCTGGACGGCCTGGACCGCCGCGGCCATGCCGAAGTGGATGAAGGTGTCCATGTGACGGGCTTCCTTCGCCGGGATGTAGTCCTCGACGTTGAAACCCTTCACCTCGCCGGCGATCCGGCAGGCGAAAGCCGAGGCATCGAACTTCGTGATCGGTCCGATGCCACTTCTGCCGGCGACGATGTTCGCCCAGCCTTCGGCCACCGAGTTGCCGACCGGGCTGACGAGCCCGAGGCCGGTGACGACGACTCTGCGCCTGGTCATGCGCAGGTCAGGCCTTCTGGTGCGCGACCGCGTAGTCGATCGCGAGCTGCACCGTGGTGATCTTCTCGGCTTCCTCGTCCGGGATCTCGATGCCGAACTCGTCTTCGAGCGCCATCACCAGCTCCACCGTGTCGAGCGAGTCGGCGCCGAGGTCGGCCACGAAGGCCTTCTCGTTGGTGACGTCGGACTCGGGCACGCCGAGCTGCTCGGCGATGATCTTCTTGACACGGGCTTCAATATCGCTCATGACTCCTCCAGGAGGGGGGTATCGGTAAACAGCCCACGATTCTACCGGTGGGGCAGGGGCCGGATTTTTGACGAAACGGCGGCCTCGTCAGGCCATGTACATGCCGCCATTGACGTGCAGCTCGGTGCCGGTGACGTAACCGGCCTTCTCGCTGCACAGGAAAGCGACCGCGTGCGCCACCTCGTCGGCGGCACCCAGGCGGCCCAGCGGGATCTGCGCCAGCAACGCCGCCTTCTGGGCCTCGGGCAGCGTATCGGTCATGTCGGTGGCGATGAAACCGGGCGCGACACAGTTGACGGTGATGTTGCGGCTGCCCAACTCCCGCGCCAGGGCACGCGTCATGCCGGCGACACCCGCCTTGGCGGCGGCGTAGTTGGCCTGGCCGGCGTTGCCCGAGGCGCCCACCACCGAGGTGATGTTGACGATGCGGCCCCAGCGCTGCTTCATCATCGGCCGCATCACGGCACGGCTGAGGCGGAAGACGGCCTTCAGGTTGGTGTCCAGCACCGCGTCCCAGTCCTCGTCCTTCATGCGCATCGCCAGCGTGTCGCGCGTGATGCCGGCGTTGTTGACGAGCACGTGCAGCGCGCCATGCTCCTTGACCAGCGCGTCGATCAGCGCGTCGGAGGCTGCGGCATCGGTGACGTTCAGCACCCGGCCCTGCACGCCGGGCAGCGCGGCTTCGATGGCGGCGGCACCGGCTTCGCTGGTGGCGGTGCCGATGACGCGCAAGCCGTCGGCCGCCAGCGCGGCGGCGATGGCGCGGCCGATGCCGCGCGAGGCGCCGGTGACGAGGGCGATGCGTTGGGTGTCAGTCATTGAATCCACCGTACTGGAAGTCGGCTTGGCTGGCGAGGGGAACGGGCGCTTCAAGCGGACGCCGCGGATCCGGCTTTGCCGGGCCGCTGGCGTCGCCCCCTCGAGGGGGAGCGGCGCAGCCGCTACGGGGGTGGGTCATCCCAGAAGATCCTTGGCAGCGGCCAGCGATTGCGGGTCGAGGAGGGTCGTCGACGCGATCTCGGCGTCGATGCGGCGCACCAGGCCCGACAGTACCTTGCCCGGGCCGCATTCGACCACGGCGGTGCAGCCGCGCGCACGCAGCGCCTGCACGACCTCGACCCAGCGCACCGGGCCGAAGGCCTGGCGGTACAGCGCGTCGCGGATGCGCTCGGGGTCGGTCTCGACGGCGACGTCGATGTTGTTGACGACGGCGATGGTCGGCGCCGCCACCGGCGTCGACGCCAGTTTTTCCTTCAGGCGCTCGGCGGCCGGCCGCATCAGCGCCGAATGGAAGGGCGCGGACACCGGCAGCGGCAGCGTGCGCTTGGCGCCTGCGGCCTTCAGCGCCTGGGCGGCCAGCTCGACGGCGGCCTTGGTGCCGGCGATGACGGTCTGCTTGGGGTCGTTGAAGTTGGCGGCGGCGACGCACTCGCCGGCGTCACGCGCGGCCTGCTCGCAGCAGCGGCGCACGACGTCGCCGTCCAGGCCGAGCACGGCGACCATCGCGCCGGCACCGACGGGCACCGCCTCCTGCATCGCCTGGGCACGGAAACGCACCAGCGGCACGGCGTCGGCCAGGGTCAGCGCACCGGCGGCCACCAGCGCGGCGTACTCGCCCAGCGAATGCCCGGCGACGGCCGACGGCACGGCGCCACCCTCGGCCAGCCAGGCGCGGTAGTTGGCGACGCCGGCGACCAGCATCACCATCTGCGTGTTGACCGTCAGGTCCAGCGCCTCCTTCGGGCCGGCGTGGATCAGCGCGCCGACGTCCAGACCGGCGGCGGCCGACGCCTCTTCGAGCGTCGCGCGCACGGCGGGGTGATCGCCCCAGGCGTCGAGCATGCCGACGGATTGCGATCCCTGTCCGGGAAAGACGAATGCGAACTCAGCCATGTTGTCTGTCTCCTGTCGTCGGGCGGGTGCTGCGGCTCAGAAGTCGAGCAGCACCGCGCCCCAGGTGAAACCGCCGCCGACGCCCTCGAGCAGCACGGTCTCGCCGCGCTGCACGCGGCCGCTTCGCACCGCGACGTCCAGCGCCAGCGGCACCGAGGCCGCCGACGTGTTGCCGTGCTCGTCGACGGTGACGACGAGACGCTCGGGCGCCAGCTTCAGCTTGCGCGCGGTGCCGTTCATGATGCGGATGTTGGCCTGGTGCGGGATCAGCCAGTCGACGTCGGCCTCGGTGCGGCCCGCCTTGGCGAGCACCGCGCGGGCAGCATTCTCCAGCACGCCGACGGCGAGTTTGAACACCGCCTGCCCGTCCATGCGCAACAGCGGATGACCGAGCACCTGGCCGCCGGAGACCGTGCCCGGCACGCACAGGATGCCGGCGTGGCGGCCGTCGGCGTGCAGCTCGGTGGCCAGGATGCCGGGCTCGTCGCTGGCTTCCAGCACCACGGCGCCGGCACCGTCGCCGAAGAGCACGCAGGTCGTGCGATCGTCGAAGTCGAGCAGGCGCGAGAACACCTCGGCGCCGACCACCAGCGCGCAGCGCGCGCTGCCGGCGCGGATCATCGCGTCGGCCACGCTGAGCGCGTAGACGAAGCCCGAGCACACCGCCTGCACGTCGAAGGCCGGGCAGCCGTGCACGCCGAGCTTGGCCTGCAGGATCGTCGCCGTCGACGGGAACACCATGTCCGGCGTCGAGGTCGCGACGATGATCAGGTCGACCTCGGCGGCCGAGCGGCCGGCGGCTTCGAGCGCGCGGCGCGAGGCTTCCAGCGCCAGGTCGCTCGAGTTGACGCCGTCGTCGACGAAGTGGCGGGCACGGATGCCGGTGCGCTCGACGATCCAGGCGTCGCTGGTCTCGAGGCCGCGCGCGGCCAGCAGCTGCACGAAGTCGTCGTTGCTGACGCGGCGCGGGGGCAGGTAGCCACCGGTGCCGGTGATGCGGGAGTACGGTACTGCGGTCACGCGTTCAGGCGGCCTGCGGGGCCGCGGTATCGCCGGAGGGCATGGCCTGCAGCGTCTCCGCGATGCGGTCATGCACGCGGTCGAGCAGGCGGTTGCGCGCGGCGTCGTAAGCCCGCGCCAGCGCCGTCTCGAACGCCAGCGCGTCCGAGGAACCGTGCGCCTTGAAAACGAGTCCGCGCAGGCCCAGCAAAGCGCCGCCGCTGTAGCGGCGGTGGTCCACGCGGGCCTTGAAGCGGTTGAGCACCGGCATCGCGACGATCGCGGCCAGTTTCGTCCACGCGCTGCGCGTGAACTCCTCCTTGATCATCTGCGAGAGCATGCCCGCCAGACCTTCGGAGGTCTTGAGCGCGACGTTGCCGACGAAGCCGTCGCAGACGACGAGGTCGGTGGTGCCCTTGAAGATGTCGTTGCCTTCCACGTTGCCGTGGAAGTTGATGTGGCCGCCGGCATGCGCCAGGCGCAGCAGTTCGCCGGCGCGCTTGATCGTCTCGCTGCCCTTGATCGCCTCTTCGCCGATGTTGAGCAGGCCGACCGTGGGCTCCTCGACGCCGTCCAGCGCCGAGACCAGCGCGCTGCCCATCACCGCGAACTGCAGCAGGTGTTCGGCCGAGCAGTCGACGTTGGCGCCGAGGTCCAGCACCTTGGTGAAGCGGCCGCGGGCGTTGGGCAGCAGCGCGGCGATCGCCGGGCGGTCGATGCCGTCGAAGGTCTTCAGCAGATAGCGCGACACCGCCATCAGCGCACCGGTGTTGCCGGCGCTGACGCAGGCGTGCGCAGCCGTCGCCGCATCGGCGAGCTTGATCTGGCCGATGGCCACGCGCATCGACGAGTCGCGCTTCCTGCGCAGCGCAACCTCGACCGGGTCGTCCATCGTGACGACCTCGGACGCGACGACACAGCGCGTACGCGGCAGACCGGACGCGGCAGCGAGCGCTTCGGCGGTGCCGACGAGCACGAGCTCGGCTGCCGGATGCCGTTCCAGGAACGCGCGGCAGGCCGGCAGGGTGACCGAAGGACCGTGGTCACCCCCCATGCAGTCCACGGCGATGCGGACCAGCGGGAGCGGCTCCAGGGCGGGATGCACAGACACGAGGGATCAGCCCGGCACACGCGCCGAATCCGGCGCGGACACGTGGAACTGCGGGCGCCGAGGCACCCGGCCGGACGTCAGGCGTCGGCCTTGGTCTTCAGGACCTTGCGGCCACGGTAGAAGCCGGTCGGGCTGATGTGGTGACGCAGGTGCACCTCGCCGGTCGTCGGCTCGACGGCCGTACCGGGAGCGGCGATCGCGTTGTGCGAGCGATGCATGCCGCGCTTGGACGGCGACTTCTTGTTCTGCTGGACGGCCATGTAACTCTCCTGGGGTCGGCGCCGGAACTGCGGTCCTCGCGAGCCGAGCAACATGCTCGATCCGGCCGGCGGCAAAGCTGATGCTGCGCCGACCGCTCAACCGCAGCCGTCGCAAAGCCCGCCAGTATAGCACGCACCTTTCGCCGCAATGCATCACGGATCAACCGGGCGTCTGGCGCTTGAGCGCCGCGAGCGCGGCGAAGGGGTTGGGCGCCGCCTCTTCGGGCGCGTCGCCGCCCGTGTCGCCGGCCGGCAGCGGCAGCGGCTCGGGGCACGACTCGTGACGCGGCACCAGCGGCAGCGCGAGGATCAGCTCGTCTTCCACCAGCTCGTGCAGGTCGAAGGCACGCGAGGCGACGAGCACGTCGTCCTCCAGCTCCTCGTCCAGGCGCTCGGCCTCGCGCTCGTCTTCGGCAAAACGGAACCAGCGCTCGACGAGCAGGGTCTCGGCCACCGGCTGCAGGCAGCGCTGGCACTGCAGCGCGACCGTCGTCGAGGCCGTCAGCTGCAGCCAGGTCTGCGGCGCGCCGCCCGTCACCGGGCGCTGCTCGCCCTGCACCGACCATTCGACCCCGGGCGGCGCGTCGGCCGCGCCGGGCATCAGCGAAGCGCCCAGGCGCTCGAACCCGGCCTGCGGCCAGGCGCCGGAAAGCGCTGCACCGGCGGCAGCAAACGCACGCACGTCCAGGCGTCGGGGGTCTTGGGTCTTCTCGCGGGCCATGTTCAAGGGGATGCCGGATCGTGTGTCATGTGACAGCCACATGTCGATCCGGGGGCGCCGAGTGTAGCCGCCGGGCGCACCAGCCACGGATGGGACAATCCGGGACATGGACACTCCGCCGCTGATCCTCGGCTCGACCTCGCGCTACCGGCGCGAGCTGCTCGAGCGCCTGCGCCTGCCGTTCTCCGTCGTCGCACCCCAGGTCGACGAGACGCCCAACCCGGGCGAAACCCCGGCAGCGCTCGCGCTGCGGCTCGCGCTGGCGAAGGCGCAGGCGGTGGCAGCGGCGCATCCGCAGGCGATCGTCATCGGCTCGGACCAGGTGGCCGACCTCGGCGGCGAGCCGATCGGCAAACCCGGCACGCACGAACGCGCCCTCGGTCAGCTGCGCCGCATGAGCGGCAACGAGGTCGTGTTCCAGACCGCGGTGGCCGTCGCTCGCGCCGACACCGGTTTCGCGCGCGTGCTGCTGGCGCCGGTGCGCGTGCGCTTTCGCGCGCTGGGCGACGACGAGATCGAGCGCTACCTGAACGCCGAACGCCCCTACGACTGCGCCGGCAGCGCCAAGAGCGAAGGCCTGGGCATCGCGCTGCTCGACGCCATCGAGTCCGACGACCCGACCGCGCTCGTCGGCCTGCCGCTGATCCGCACCTGTGCGCTGCTGCGCGAGGCCGGGCTGGACCCGCTCGCCGCCCGACCGGCATGACGACCGGCACGCTGCTGCTGGTGCCCAACACGCTGGACCTGGGCACCGAGACCGTCGACCTGCAGGAGGTGCTGCCGCTGGGCGTGCTGCGCCGCGCCGCCGCGCTGACGCACTGGGCCGCCGAGGACGCACGCAGCGCGCGTGCGCTGCTCAAGCGCATCGGCGCCGTGGTGCCGCTGGCGCGTGCGCTGCAGGAGATCGCCATCGTCGAGCTGCCGCGCCCGCGCAAGGGCAGCCGCGAAGCGGTGCCCGCTGCCGAGTGGCAGGCGCTGCTGGCGCCTGCGCTGGCGGGCCACGACCTGGGCCTGGTGTCCGAGGCCGGGTTGCCGGCCGTCGCCGACCCGGGCTCGGCGCTGGTGGCCGCCGCGCACCGCGCCGGGGTGCCGGTGCGGCCGCTCGCCGGCCCGAGCTCGCTGATGCTGGCGCTGGCCGCCAGCGGCCTCGAGGGCCAGCACTTCGCCTTCGTCGGCTACCTGCCACAGGAAGCCGGCGCGCGCAGCACCCGCATCCGCGAACTCGAAGCCGTCTCGCGCCGCCTCGGCCAGACGCAGATCCTGATCGAGACGCCGTACCGCAACGCGGCGATGCTGGCGGCGCTGACCGCAACGCTGGCGCCGACGACCCGCCTGGCCGTGTCCTGCGGGCTGACGCTGGGCGCCGGCTGGTCGCGCAGCGGCCCGGTCGCCGACTGGCGCGCCAAGCCACATGAGATGCCCGAGCGGCTGCCGGCAGTGTTCTCGTTCCTCGCCGGCTAGATTTCAACCGTCCCTGCCCGCCTCACCCCGCGGCTCCACCCATGTCCACCGTCATCACCTACGGCACCTTCGACCTCTTCCACATCGGCCACCTGAAGCTGCTGCAGCGCCTGCGTGCGCTCGGCGACCGGCTGGTCGTGGGCGTGTCCACCGACGAGTTCAACGCGCTCAAGGGCAAGAAGACCGTGGTCTCCTACGAGCATCGCGTCGAGATCGTGCGCTCGGTGCGCTACGTCGACGCCGCCTTCCCCGAGCAGAGCTGGGAGCAGAAGCGCCACGACATCGTGCGCGAAGGCGCGACGATCTTCGCGATGGGCGACGACTGGGTCGGCAAGTTCGACGACCTCGCCGACCTCTGCGAGGTCGTCTACCTGCCGCGCACGCAGGACGTGTCGACGACCGAGATCCGCCAGCTCGTGGCCGCGCTGCACGCCGACAAGCTCGCCGAGCTGAAGGCGGCGGCCAACCACCTGCAGCAGGTCATCGCCAAGCTCTAGGCCGGCGGCAGCTCGGCGCGGCGCGGCAGGTCCGCCCCGCGGCGCGCGCAGGTGCAGGCCGCAGCCTGCAGCGCGAAGCCCAGGGCGGCGGCCAGGTCCTCGCGCCCGAGCCTCAGGCCGCCGGGCGCGAGCCGGCCGCGTTCGGCCAGCCAGGACAGCAGAGCCGCCTGCACCGTGTCGCCGGCGCCCACGGTGTCGACCAGCTCGACCGCCGGCGCGCCACGGTGCGACTCGGCAACCGCGGTCCAGGCGCTGGCGCCGCGCGCGGCGCGCGTGACGACGGCGAGTTCGACACCCGCGGCCAGCCAGCCGCGCGCGATGTCCGCCGGGTCGACACCGGGATACAGCCAGGCCAGGTCCTCGTCGCTGGCCTTCAACAGCCGGCAGCGTGGCGCCATCCATTGCAGCGCCTCGCGCCAGCGCGCAACGTCGGGCTCGACGCCGGCGCGCACGTTGGGGTCGTAGGCCACGACGAGCCGCCGGTGCTCGCGTTCGACCAGCGCACGCAGCACCGAGGCGACCGGCGCGACCACCAGCGCGTACGAGCCGAGCTGAAGCGCCCGGACGTCCGCCGGCAAGGCCGCGGCGGCCGACGGCGGCAGCAGCCGGTCGGCGGCGCCGGCCCCGAGAAAGCGGTAGCAGGGCCGTGCGTCGGCCCCGACGTCGACCATCACCAGCGTCGTCGGCGCATCGAGTTCGGGCGCCAGGCGCGTGTCGACCCCCTCGCCGGCGAGCGCGGCCCGAAGGCGGCGGCCGGCGGCGTCAGCCGACAGCCCGCCGAGGTAGGCGACCGGCTGGCCCAGCCGTGCCAGGCCAATCGCGACGTTGAAGGGGGAGCCGCCGCAGCGTGCGTCCAGCTGCAGGCCAGACGCCGTCTCGCCGGCGGCGAAGACGTCCATCAGCGCCTCGCCGCAGACGACGATCACGGCGTCGGCGCGCCGCGGCGGGCGCGCTTCAGCGGCCGCCGCCGAGCAGCGCGGCGACCTTGCGCTTGGGACGGATGCCGGGCGCCAGCCCACGCGAAGGCGTTTGAGCGGCGCTGGCCGAAGGCGCCGGCGCAGGCGCGGCGGCGGCCGACGGCGAAGGCTCGTACGGCCGGTCGAAGATCGGGTCCGACGGCGGCGACGGCGCGCGGCGCGGCGCGGCCTCGGCGCGCGGCGCCTCCTCGCGCTCCTCGTCGAAGCGGCGGCGCGGCCGGCGCGCACGGTCGTCCTCGATCTCGAAGGGCTCGATCTCGATCTTCTTCTTGATCAGGTGCTCGATGTCGCCGATGAGCCGCGTGTCGTTGCGCGTGACCAGCGTGACCGCCAGGCCCGAGGCGCCGGCGCGGCCGGTGCGGCCGATGCGGTGCACGTAGTCCTCAGCGTTGAAGGGCACGTCGAAGTTGAAGACCGCCGGCAGGTCGGCGATGTCCAGGCCGCGCGCGGCGACGTCGGTGGCCACGAGCAGGTCGACCTCGCCGGCCTTGAACGCGGCCAGCGCCTTCAGGCGTTCGTCCTGGCTCTTGTCGCCGTGCAGCGCCTGGGTCTTCAGGCCGTCGCGCTCGAACGAACGTGCCAGGCGCGCGGCGCCCAGCTTGCTGTTGACGAAGATGATGGCCTGCGACAGCTCGCGCTGGCGCAGCAGCTGGCGCACGGTGGCGCGTTTGTCGTCGTCGCTGACGCCGTAGAAGCGCTGCTCGACGTTGGTCGCGGTGGCGTTGGGCCGCGCGACCTCGACCGTCACCGGGTCCTGCAGGTAGCTGCCGGCCAGGCGCTTGATCTCGGGCGAGAAGGTGGCCGAGAACAGCAGCGTCTGCCGCGTCTTGGGCAGGTAGGACAGGATGCGCTGCAGGTCGGGCAGGAAGCCGATGTCGAGCATGCGGTCGGCTTCGTCGAGCACGACGTACTCGACCTGGTTGAGCACCGCGTTCTTGGCTTCGATGTGGTCGAGCAGCCGGCCCGGCGTGGCGATCAGCACCTCGACGCCGGCCTTCAGCTCGAGCGTCTGCGGCTTCATGTCGATGCCGCCGAAGACCACCGCCGAGCGCAGCTTGGTGTGCTTGGCGTAGGTCTTGACGTTGTTGGCCACCTGGTCGGCGAGCTCGCGGGTGGGCGCCAGGACCAGTGCACGCACCGGGTGGCGCGCCGGGGACATGCTGGTGGTCTCGTGCCGCAGCATCTTCTGCAGCAGCGGGATCGTGAAGGCGGCGGTCTTGCCGGTGCCGGTCTGGGCCGCGCCCATCACGTCACGGCCGGCCAGGACGATGGGGATCGCCTTGGCCTGGATCGGGGTCATCGCACGATAGCCGGCATCGGCCACCGCGCGCAGGAGCTTGGGGTCGAGAGGGAGGGTGTCGAACAGCGGTGCGGCTGCCAGCGCCTCGGGCGCCGCGGGAGTTTCGGATTCGGTCATGTACGCCGATTATCTCCCGTCGCCTCCCAGCGCGGCCGTGTCGGGGGAAAGCGCATCCAGCGCGGCGACTTGAAGCGCACGATGCGCCAGTACAGCGCGACGTACAGGACGCCGAAGCCGCCCAGGAAGACCGACAGTGCGACGCTGTTGTCCCAGACCAACACGGCCGGGATGATCGGAACGCTGCACAGCATCCATAAATAAGGGGAGGTCATCGAATTGCGCCGCGTCAGCGCCTTGGCGCTGCGGTTGCCGACCGCCCAGCGCATCAGCCGGCGATAGATCAGCGAGTGCAGGTGGATGCCGTCGGGCAGGCTCGGCGGCTTGGCGCGCAGGAAACGCCGGCGGTAGATCGAGAACAGCGTCTCGAACACCGGGTAGATGCACACCAGCAGCGGGAACAGCGGCGAGACCTCCTCGGGGTTGCGCTTGAGCAGCAGCAGCGACAGCTCGGCGAGCACGAAGCCGATGAAGTAGGCACCGCCATCGCCGAGGAAGATCAGCCCGGCGGGAAAGTTCCAGAGGAAGAAACCAGCCACGGCGCCGATGGCCGCCAGCGCCAGCGAGCCGACCAGCGTGTCGCCGGCCTGGAAGGCGACGTAGGCCACGGCGCCCAGCATCAGCATCACGCACATCGAGGCCAGGCCGTTGAAGCCGTCGATGATGTTGATCGCGTTGGCGATGCCGGCCACGGTGAGCACCGTCAGCGCCAGAGATCCGAGCGTGAAGCCCACGACCCAGTCCAGCCCCGGGATGTCGGTCTGCACCAGCCCGGTATCCAGCCAGTAGAACGCCGCCACCGCCGACGCCGCCGTGGCGAGCAGGCGGCCGCGCGGCGTGACGGCTTCGGTGAAGTCCTGGATGAAGCCCGAAAGAAAGGCCGGCGCGGCGCACCCCAGCAGGATGAGCAGGGTCCAGAACGCATCCGGCTCGCCGACCAGGCGCCACCACAGCACCATCGCGGCCATCGCAAGCACGATGCCCAGGCCGCCGATGCGCGGCACCGGCACCACGTGCACCTTCTGCGGCTTGGAGAAGTCGTGGTCGCCGCTGTGCGCCCCGTGCAGATGCGCCGAGTGCACCAGCAGCAGCGTCACGGCCGCCGAGATGGCAAACGGCAGGAGCAGATCGATCATTTCAGGAGTCTACAAGCAGCATTTGGACCGGGGACGAAACGGCGCGGGACCTTCACGTCCGAGGACTAGAATCGCGCGCCGCAACGACGGCATGGCGGCAGCGAGGCTGCCTGACGGCGCCGCCCTGCCCTCCTGACGAGTTCTCCTGCACACCCAACGATGAGCGCCCCCCGACTGCCGCAGCGCATGGCCACCGCCGGAAGGCCGCGCAACGCCTGGGAGGTGCAGCGCGCCGTGGTCTTCGCTCTGCTGCAGCGGGAGATGAAGGCGCGGGTCGGAGGCCAGTGGATCGGCGCGGTCTGGACGCTGTTCGAGCCGCTGTCGCACGTGCTGGTGCTGGTGGCGATGTTCACGCTGTTCGTGAACCGCCAGGCCCCGGTGGCCGGAGTCGAATACGCGGTGTTTCTGGTCACGGGGATGCTGCCGTACTTCCTGTTTCAGAACCTCGCCAACCGCCTGATGGACGGCATCGAAGCCAACCGCGGGCTGTTCGCGTACCGGCAGGTCAAGCCGCTGGACACGCTGGTGGCGCGCGCCGTCGTCGAGGCGCTGATGAACATGGTGGTCTACGCGTTCACGCTCGGCCTGCTGGGGTGGCTCGGGTTCCACGTGCTGCCCACGGGGCCGCTGGAACTGATCAGCGTGCAATGCGTGATGTTCTGTCTCGGCGTCGCGTACGGGTTGCTGTGTGCGGTGCTCACCAACCGCAGGCCGCGGGTGAAGACGTTCGTCAAGCTGCTGATGATGCCGCTGTATCTGCTCAGCGGCGTCGTCTTCCCTGTGGATTTCGCGCCGCCCGACGTGCTGCACTGGCTGCTGCTGAACCCGCTGCTGCATCTGGTGGAACTGTCGCGGCACGCCTTCATCACCGCCTATGTGCCGCTGGCCCAGGTGAACTGGCACTACCCGACGATGTTCACGCTGGCCATGGCCGCCGCGGCGCTGCTGCTCTATCGCGTCGAGCGCAACCGGCTGATGACGAGTTGACGCCGCCGCGATGATCGAACTACGCAACCTCAGCAAGTCGTATCCGACGCTCAACGGCCGGCGTTACGTCTTCCGCAACGTCAACTTCACGTTCCCGCCGGGCGCCAACATCGGCCTCATCGGCCGCAACGGTGCCGGCAAGTCGACGCTGCTCAGGCTGCTCGGCGGCATCGACCAGCCCGACGAGGGCGCCGTCATGACCGACAAGCGGATCTCCTGGCCGGTCGGGCTTTCCGGCGGGTTCAGCAGCACCCTGAGCGCACGCGAGAACGTGCAGTTCGTCTGCCGCGTGCATGGCGCGCACGGCGCCGAACTGCGCGAGCGCGTGGCCTTCGTCGAGGCGTTTGCCGAGATCGGCGACTACTTCGACCTGCCGATGAAGTCCTTCTCGTCGGGCATGCGCTCACGCGTGGCCTTCGGGCTGAGCATGGCGTTCGAGTTCGACTACTACCTCATCGACGAGGTGATGGCCGTCGGCGACGCGCAATTCAAGAGCAAGAGCCGCGAAGTCATGATGCAGCGCCTGAGGAAGGCCAACGTCATCATGACGACGCACAGCATGGGCGACATCCGCCAGTACTGCAACATCGTGGTCCACGTCGACGCCGGGCGCGTCACCGTGTACGAGGACATCGAGCAGGGCATCCTCGCCTACCAGGGCAAGCCCGAGGACAAATGAACCGACTCCTATTGCTGACCCCCCGGACGCTGAAGATCGCGATCGTCGCGGTGCCCTTCCTGCTGTTCGCGCTGTATTTCGCCATCTTCGCCTCCGACCGCTACGTCAGCGAGTCGGTGGTGACGGTCCGTCAGGCCGGCAGCAACGCGAGTTCGGCGATCCCTGGCGCCGCGCTGCTGCTGGCGGGCATCAACCCGCCGGCGCACGAAGACACGATGCACCTGCGCGAGTTCGTGCACTCGCAGGCGCTGGCGCTGCAGCTCGACCAGAAGCTCAAGCTGCGCGAGCACTTCGGGCGCGTGCGTCTCGACCCGATGCACCGGCTGCCCTCGGACGCCACGATCGAGGACTACGTGCGCTACTTCCGCGACCACGTGGAAGTCCAGTACGACGAACGTTCGGCCCTGCTGAAGGTGCGCACCCAGGGCCTGGACCCGGAGTTCTCGCAGCGCTTCAACGCCGCCGTGCTCGAAGCCAGCGAGCGCTTCGTCAACGAGACCTCGCACCGCATCGCGCGCGAGCAGCTGCAGTTCGCCGAGACGGAGCTGCAGCTCGCCGGCCGGCGTGTTCAGGACGCGGCCAATGCCGTGCTCAGCTTCCAGAGCAAGAACAAGCTGCTGGACCCCACCGTGCAGGCGCAGGCCACCGGCGCCCTCACGGTCGAACTCGAAGGCATGCGGGCGCGGCTGGAGGCCGAGCTCGGCGGCCTGCGCGGCTTCCTCAACGAGGACGCCTACCAGGTGCAGGCGCTCAAGAGCCGCATCGACGCGCTGGACCGCCAGATCGACGCCGAGCGCAAGCGCGCCACCGACGCCGACAGCAAGGGCCCGCGGCTGAACAAGCAGGCGCTGGACTTCCAGGCGCTGCAGCTGCAGGCCGAGTTCGCACGTGACGCCTACAAGCTGGCACTGGCAGCCGTCGAGAACGCACGCATCGACGCGACGCGCAAGATCAAGAGCCTGGTCGTCATCGAGCCGCCGTCGCGCCCGCAGACCGCCGAATACCCGAACGTCGGCTACGACCTCGCCACGGTCCTCGCCGCCTCGATCCTGCTTTACGCCATCGCGCGGCTGGTGCTGGCCACCATCCGCGAGCACCACGACTGAACGCCATGCCGATCGCCCGTTCCATTTCCTGCCTGCTGGCGGCGAGTGCTCTCGCAGCCGCCGCCCTGCCGGTCGCGGCGCAGAACCAGCTCAGCGGCGGCCCGCGCGGCCTGACCGACTCGGGCACCCGGCGCACGACCACCTCGGCCTTGACGGGCACCGACCCGTCCCAGGCGACGGCGCCGCTGGCCATGCCGCAGGTGCCCGGCCTGCCGCCCGGCGCCCTGCCGACCCCGGGCGTGGCCTCGCCGCTGCCGCCGCTGCCGCTGGACCCGTCGCTGTCGCCGGTGCCGGTGATGTTCGGCCAGCAGATGTTCAGCGGCCGCTTCGCCAACCAGGGCTTCAGCGGCTTCAACCCCGAGTACCAGATCGCCGTCGGCGACCGTGTCACGGTGCGCATGTGGGGCGGCTTCAGCTACGAGGCCACGCAGGCGGTCGACGCGCAGGGCAACCTGTTCATCCCGAACGTCGGCCCGATCAGCGTGCTCGGCGTGCGCAACGCCGACCTCAACGCCCAGGTCGAAAGCCAGATCAAGCGCACCTTCCGCGCCAGCGTGGGCGTGTACGCCACGCTGGAGGCGGCGCAGCCGGTGAAGGTCTACGTCACCGGCTTCGTGCGCGCGCCGGGGCTGTACGGCGGCCTGTCCTCGGACTCGGTGCTGTACTACCTGGACCGCGCCGGCGGCATCGACCCGGCGCGCGGCAGCTTCCTCGAAGTCGACGTGCTGCGCGGCGGCAAGCCGCGCGCCAAGGTCAACCTCTACAGCTTCCTGCTCGACGGCCGCATCGAGCCGATGCAGCTGCAGGACGGCGACACCGTCGTCGTCACGCCGCGCCGCCACACGGTGCAGGTCACGGGCGAGGCGCTGAACCCCTACGTGTTCGAGTTCTCCCGGCCGGCGGTCAGCGGCGCGGAGCTGCTGGCGCTGGCGCGTCCGCGCCCGAGCGCCACGCACATGAGCGTGGTGCGCAAGATCGGCGCCGAGCTGCGCAGCGAGTACCACCCGCTGTCGGAGGCGGCCTCGGTCACGATCCAGGACGGCGACGAGGTGACCATCACCTCCGACAAGTACCCGGGCACGATCCTCGTGCGCATCGAGGGGGCCAACCTCGGCGAGCGCTCGCTGGTCATGCCCTACGGCTCGCGGCTGAAGGACGCGATCGCGCGGCTCAAGCCCGCGCCGCAGGCCAACGTCGAGGCGCTGCAGCTGTTCCGCAAGTCGGTCGCGCTGCGCCAGAAGGAACTGCTCGACGGTTCGCTGCGCAGCCTGGAGACCTACGCCCTCACCGGGCGCTCGGCCACCAGCGAGGAGGCGGCGCTGCGCCAGAAGGAAGGCGACCAGATCCTGCAGTTCATCGACCGGGCACGCAACATCCAGCCGCGCGGCCAGGTCGTGATCGGCCAGAGCGCGGGCGCGGGCGAGACCCTGCTCGAAGACGGCGACGTGCTGCGCATCCCGGAGCGCAGCAACGTCGTGCTCGTCAGCGGCGAGGTCATGGTGCCGAACGCGCTGGTCTATGACACCGAGGCCGACGCCGAGACCTACGTGCGCCGTGCCGGCGGCTACACGCAGGCCGCCGACGACGCGCGCGTGCTCGTCGTGCGCCAGGACGGCAGCATTGCCGATGCCACGCGCGTCGGCGACAAGCCGGCGGCGACGGAGCTGCGCCCGGGCGACGAGATCCTCGTGCTGCCGAAGGTGCAGAGCAAGAACGTCGAGGTGGCGCGCGGCATCACGCAGATCGTCTACCAGATCGCCGTGGCGGCGCGCATCGCGCTGGGGCTTTGACCGTGCCGACCAAATCGACGGAGACGCCAAGAGGCAGCACCCCAGACCCGGGCCCAGGCGACAGCGATCTTGAGGCCTGGCTGCTGGCAGCCCGGCCATTGCTGGGCGGCGTCACGGTGTTGACGGCACGCGAGTTCGCCGCGGCACCGGCGCCCGGCGGGGCTGTGACGGTGCTCGTCCAGAGCCCGGCCGAAGCCCTGGCCACCGCCATCGCGTCGGGTCGCGACGAGGTCGACGAGGTGCTGGCCCAGTGGACGGCCGGCGCGCGTGGCCTGCTGCAGCACCTGCGCGGGCACCGCGACCGCACGGTGCTGCTGCACGCCGACGACCTGCGCGCCGACCTGGGCGCCGCGTTCCGTCGTGCCGGCGTCGAACCGCCGGCCTCGGGGCTCGCCCCCGCCCCGCGGACCTGCGACGACCCGGTGCTGCTGACCATCGTCCAGGCCATGCTGTCGCAGGCCCCGGAGGCGCAGCGCCTGCACGACCTGCTGCTCGCGAGCTGCGAGCCGGCCGATGGCGGTGGCATCGCCGGGACACAGGCCCCGGTGCAGGCTGCTGCGGCGCGCTGGAACACGATGCGCGCGGCCGCGCGCGACCAGGCGCGACGGCTGCGCGACGCGGGCTGGCGGCACGAACGGCTGCAGCGCATGACCGCCGAACTCGACGTTGCGCTGGACGTCGGCCAGGCCCGGCAGCGTGAACTGGGGGCCGCCACCAGCGATCTTGCCGCCATGCGCGAGCGTGCCGAGACCTCCGAGCGCCTGCATGCCGAGCAGCGCCGCGTCTCGGCCGAACTGCAGCGCCAGGCCGAGTCGGACCGTGAGCGCGCAGGCCGCGACCTGGCCGCGGCCCGCACCGAATGCGAGACGCTGCGCCAGCGTGTTAACGCCCTCGAAAGCCGGGTGCGCGAGCTCGAACCCCTGGACACGCGCATCCGCTTCCTCGACACCGACGGCGAGCCCTGCAGCGCCAGCGCCATGCCGGACTTCCGCGGCGAAGCCGGCGCCGTCGTGCGTGCCCTGGGCGGCGCGGTGGACACCGTGCGCATCGGGCAGGCGACCGGAGTCGCCCCCCACCTCGGGCTGAACCTGCTGCTGTCGGGCGTCCGCCTCGGCGCAGGTACTGCCGCCGACGTGTCGCTGCGACTCGTGGAGCATCACGCCCGCCCGGGCCTGGCGCTGTTCGACACCGCCGACGGCCACCGGCCCCTGGCCCGCTGGGAGCCCGACGGTGAAGAAGGCGGACGCGCCTTCGTGCTTCTGGTTCCCGAGGACGGCGCCTCTTCGCAGCGGCTGGCGCACATGGGCAGCAGCGACTGGGGCCGGCTCCTGCTGTACGTGGGCGCGGTCGAACAGGCGCTGCACCAGAGCGCCGTCAGCGGCCGCTGGCCGGCGGTGGCCACCGCGCTGCGCGGCCTGCTGGAGGCGACGCCCCGGCGCTGGCGCTACGACGCGGTTTGCGCGACGCCGCTGCAGTCCGGAGGCCTGCGCGTGCGCTTCGCCAACGTCGTCTGGGGGCCGCGGCACTGGCCGCACGTGGACATCGAGTGGGTCGACGTGCTGGCCCGACCGACCGAAGCCTGGATGTCGACGCCCGCCGGGGCACGCGAAGGCCGGCCGGTTCTCGGCGCCGTCACGCCCGACGCGGACGGCGGCCCCGCGTTGCTGCGCGTGCCGCTGCAGCAGACCCATCCCGCGGCCTGGCAACGGCTGGGACCGCAAGACCGACACACCCTGATGGCCATCCTCGATGCCCTGCCCGCCGTCGGTGACGCCGGCGCTCCCGACCCGACCCGCGCCGTCTCGGCGGCGCAGGCCGCACGCTCGATGCTCGCCCAGGCGCTCAGGCACGACCGGCGTGAACAGCAGCGCCAGGTGGCCGCCGGCCTGCTGCGCCGGCGCAGCGGGGGGAACGGCCGATGAGCGCGACCCCCGGTCACCTGGAAGGTGTCGCGGCCCTGCTGTCGCGCCTGTCCCACCTGGAGATGGGTCTGGTGCTGCACCTGGGCGCCCGCCGCGGCACCGACCTGTCCGTGTATCGCCGGCTGCGCGCCGGGCAGTTGGTGCTCGTCGACGGCGACCCGCGGTTGGCCGACGAGGCGCCGGGCCGCGTGGGGCCGGCACACGACCCGCGCATCGTGCTCGGCTGCGTGAGCGCGGACGGCGCCGACGCGACCTGGCACGAGTACCCGATCTCCCGCTTTGACGGCATCGTCGACTACGCCGCGCTAGGCGCGCTGTATCCGCGGCTGGCGTCACCCGCAGCGCGCCCCGTCGCCACCGTCGCCCTGGGCACGCTGCTGCGACAGCTGGCGCCGCGGACCGACGAGACCTCGCACCCGGACCTGCTGCTCGTCGACCTGCCAGGGCAGGAGGCGACACTGCTGTCCAGCCTGTCTGACGAGGCGCTGGCGCGTTTCGACTGGATCGTGCTGCGCGGCTGCGAACGGCTGGGCGCCGACGCGGCGGCACGGCATCTGGCCGGACGGGGCTACCGGCTGCTGCTCAGCGACCCCGAATCCGAGCCGCTGTGGCCGGTATGGCTCTTCGAGCGCGACCGTCACAGCGAGCCGCTGCGCCGCGCTCGCGAGGAGATCGCCGCCGGCGAGGCGCGTCTCGCCGAGCTAAGCGCCAGGCTCGCGGCCTTCGAGGCCGCGGCCGATGCCGCCGCCCGGGCCCATGCACAGCGCTCAGCCGAGCTCGAAGCGGCCGCCGAGCAGGCCCGGGAAACACTGCGCGATACCGAGGCGCGGCTGGCCGAGGCACACACCGAGGCCAGCGCGCGCGCTCAGCGCGAAGCCGAGATCGAGCAGCGCACAAGCCGGCTGGAGGCCGAACTCCAGGCCGAACGCAGCGCCAAGGCCCAGTCATCCAGGCTGCTGTCCCTGCGCGAGAACGACCTGGGCGAGCTGCAGCAGCGCTACGGCGAGTCCTGCCGTCGGGTGCAGGAGCTCGAGGCGTTGCTGGGACGCGTCCTCGACGGCCTTCGCCTGGCCAACGAGTGCCTGGGACGGTCGCGCGGCAGGCTCGAGGCGACGCCGTGAGCGGCACGCTGCCGTCGGCAGACACGGCGCGCGCCCTGGTGCTTGCGCTCGCCGAGACGGCGGGCCTGGTGGCCACGCCGCGTGCGCCGGCGGGGGAGCAGGCGGAACGCGAGGCCTGCGACCTGATCGAGCGCTGCCTGCAGCTCTGCCGCGACGCGCCGGCCGTCCCGGCCGAGCCGGTGCGCACGGTGCATCACTTCGCCTGCACCGGCGGCACGTTGATCTGCAAGTGCCTCGCGGCCCTGCCCAACGTGCAGCTGCTCAGCGAGGTGGACCCGCTGAGCACGCTGCGCTGGAACCGCATCCAACCGCAGTTCGCGCCGACCGACACCACGCTGCAGCTGCGCCAGAGCCCGCGCGGCGTGAGCCCCGAGCTCCTGGTGCGGCTGTTCGCGCAGAACCTGCTGGCGATCCAGGCCGAATGCGCCGCTCTGGGCCAGCACCTGGTGCTGCGTGACCACGCCCACAGCCACTTCTGCGTCGGCGACTCGGTCCCCGAGCGGCCGACGCTGCGCGAGATGCTGCCGCCGGACCTGCCGGTGCTCTCGGTGGTGACCGTGCGACACCCGATCGACAGCTACATCGCGCTGAGCGGCAACGGCTGGATCCACCACGCGCCGGGGACCTTCGACGAGTACTGCCGCCGCTACCAGGCCTTCCTGGACCGCCACGACGCTCTGCCGACGGTTCGGTACGAGGACTTCGTCGAGCGGCCCGAGCCGACGATGCGGGCCCTGTGCGAACTGCTGCAACTGCCGTTCCGCGAGGACTTCGTGCAGCTGTTCCCGGCGATCCGCCTGACCGGCGACAGTGGCCGCGGCGGCGAGCAGATCGCCGAGCGCCCGCGCCGCCGGCCGCCGCCGCCTCTGTGCGCCGAATTGCTCGCGTCGCACGAGGTCGGGCCGCTGTGCGCCCGCCTGGGCTACGCGCCCTCGACTCTTCAAGAAGGCCTGGAGCCTCCGCCGGCCTCGACGGGTGACCGATGAAGATATTGCACTGCAACACCTCGCTCGGAGGCGGCGCCGGGATCGCCGCGCGGCGCCAGGTCGAAGCCCTTCGCACCATCGGCCACGACGCGCGGCTGCTGTACCTGGTGAACGACTGGAAGCGCCAGGACATCGGCGTCGAGCACGACGGCTGGCAGATCCGGCTGCGCGTGCCGGGATCGCCGGCCTCCTTCAACAGTGCGCTGGCGTCGGCTTACGCGCACGGCAACCGCAGCGAGCTCAGCGACACATGGATGTCGCTGTGGGCAACCGAGCTGCCGTTCGACGAGGCGTTCGTGGATATCGCGGCCGAGTTCGACGTCGTGCACCTGCACTGGATCGCGCACCTGGTGTCGTCGGCCAGCCTGGCGCAGCTGGCCGAGCGTGGCGTGAGGCTGGTGTTCACGGGTCACGACATGAACCCGTTCACCGGCTTCTGCCACTACACCGCCGGGTGCGAGCGGCATCGGCTGGGCTGCCAGGGGTGCGCGCAGCTGCAGCGTGACCCGCTGGAGCTGGCCGCGGCCTCGTTCCGGACCAAGCTGCAGGCCGTCTCGGGGCTGGCCGCCTCGTGGGTGTTCCCCAGCCGATGGCTGGCCGACGAGTTCGACCGCTCGACGATCGGCGCGGCCTGCGGCAAGGCGCACGTGATCCGCAACTGCCTGGACATCCACCAGTGGCGCCCGGCGGCGCCACCGGAGCGCGGCGAGCTGCGCACGGCGCACGGCTTCGGCGACGACGACTTGGTGCTGGTCGCCGGCGCGCACAACAACAAGGAGCGGCGCAAGGGCTTCGACCTGATGGTGCAGGCGCTGGCCGCCGCGGACCGGCAACTGCCGGCGCTGACCGGCGGCCGCCGCGTCGTCATCGTCACCTTCGGCCACGAGGAGCCGGCCGTGAGCTCGACGTCGCCATGGCTGGAACATGTCTACCTGGGTCCGCAGGACGAGACCGGGCTGATGGCGCTGTTCCGCGCCGCCGACCTGCTGCTGTTTCCCTCACGCGAGGAGAACTTCGCGAACACCATCCTCGAGGCCCTGCTGTGCGGCTGCCCGGTCGCCGCCTTCGGCATCGGCGGCGTACCCGAGGCGGTCGAGGACGGCGTCAACGGCGTGCTCGTGCCCGAGGTCGACGGCCCCGGGTTCGCGACGGCCGTGACCGCGCTGCTGCAGCCGGGCCGGCTGTCCGAACTGCGGGCGAGCACGCTGGGCTGGGCCGAGCGACACGCCCGGCGCTTCGCGCCCGAGACGATCGCCGACGAGCTGGAGACCCTCTACCGGCTGCCCGTGCAGCCGGCGTCCGAACCCGTCGCGCCGTCACCGGCAGGGCACTGGGCATCGCTGTGCGGCGACGCGGGGGCGGTGGCGACACGTAGCGCCTTCCTGCTGCAGCAGCTTCGCAGCCTGGTGCGCCAACCGGCCCGCCAGGCGCTGTACAGCGGCTTCTACGCCCCCGAGGTCCACGCGCAGTGGGGCCGGGTGCAATGGCTGGCACGCGAGGCGGCCGTGCATTTCCGCGCCCCGGCGGGCAGCCGCTGCACGCTGGTGATGCAGGTGCCAGTGGCCGGCTTCCCGATGTCGCTGCTGGAACGCGCGGCCGACTCGCTGCAGGCTAGGCTGGACGGCCGGCCGGCCGACGTGCAAGCGGTGCACCCCGGGCCGGACGGCCAGCACGCCTACCTCGTCGTCGGCGCAACCGCCGCGGACGACGGGGCCGCCATCCACACACTGGAACTGCAGTTCGCATCGCTGGGCGTCAGCCCGGAGCGCGACCCGCGCATGCTCAGCCTGCTCGTCAGCCACGCGGGGGTTCAGAGCACCACCGCCGGGCACGGGCAGGACGAGGAGCGCTGGGACATCGCCCGCTGCGCGACCTCGCTGCTGGCCAGCGGGCCGTCCTGCTCGACCGCCCCGCTGGCCGACGAGCGGCCGGCCGGCCCGCCGGACCAGGCGCGGACCTGGATCGACCTGCTCCAAGCATGACCGTGAACGACGCAACCCTCCAAGACCGCCGCCGCCTCGTCGTCCTGGATCCGGGCTTCGAGCACCTCCACGCACATCACGCCACGGTCAACGCCGGCATCGCCCGGGCCGGCGCCGCCGCCGGGCGCGAGGTGCTCATCGTCGCCGGCCGCCGCTTGACCCCCGAGGCGCGGCGCGTGTGCGCCCAGGCCGGCGCCCAGGTCACGCCGTACTGGCGCACGCCCGGCTACCCGCAGGACGCCGACCGGCTGGCCACCGACGAGCACGAACGCCTGGCCGAACTCTTCGCAGCAGAGATCGAGGCGCTGCTCGACAGCGGCTACGTCGGCCCCGACGACGACCTGCACCTGCATACCGGCTACTCCTTCCACCTGGAAGGGCTGGCACGTGCGCTCGCGCGCCTGGCCTCCGTCCTGCGCGGGCGGGTCGTCGTGTCGCTGATGTTCCATCCGGGGCTCTACGCCGGGCGGGCCGACGGCGAACCCGAGATGCTCGACGCCCGCGAGCACTCGCGCTACCGCCGCGCGCTGGACACGCTGGCCGGGACCACGGCGGTCGAGCTGCGGCTGGCCACCTCGTGCCGCGCCTATCAGCGCGCCTACGGCGGGCTGTGGACACGCGGGCCGGTCCGCGTGCATCCGGCCATCGTGCTCGACGGCGCATCCGCCGGGCGCGGCGCGCCACGCGGCCGCCGCCAGCGTGTCCTGCTCTACCTCGGCGGCCCCAAGGAGAACAAGGGCCTGTCGTTCTCGGCCCAGGTCGGCGCGCTGGCCGCCCCGCGCTTCCCCGACCTCGAGTTCGTCTTCCACTTCAACACCGGCTTTCCCGGCTCGGCGGCATTCCGCGCCGCCGTGGCGCGCCTGCGCGCCGCCGGCGAGACGCACGGCAACGTCAGCGTGATCGAGCAACGGCTGGAAGGCGACGCCTACCGCGACTTGGTCGCCAGCTGCGACGCGGCCTGCCTCTTCTATGACCCGCAGGAGTACCGGTTCAAGACATCCGGCGTGCTCTGGGACCTGCTCGGCGTGCCGGGCCTGCGCTGGGTCGTCAGCGGCGGCACCTGGCTGGCCGACGAACTGGCCGAGCTCGGCCTGCCCCGCGAGGAAGTGCGCTTCGGCAACTCCGAGGCGGCCGTGCAGGCGATCGCTGCGCTCCAACCGGCCGCCAAGCCGGCTTCGGGGGGCGCCGACGACGGCTACCTGCAACTGCTGCGCCGTCCTTACGGCGAGTGGCTGCTAGAGCAGACGGCCCGTCCCCCGGCAACGATGCCGGCGCCGCGTGGCGTGCTGCCGCGGGTGCTGCGCCACGCCGTCGGCGCGGCAGCACATCGCCGGCGGATCCTCGTCGTGCGCACCGGCTACGGCCACTTCAGCCCGCTCAGCGGCCCGGGTGGCTTCGTCCAGCCCCTGCGCGACATGGGCCACTTGGTCGACGAGTGGCTGATCCCGCTGGGCCACCAGAGCGCCTGGGACCTGCGGCCGGGCGGCCTGGGCGAGACGATGCTCAGGCGCTGCCAGGCCCGGGTACGGTCCTATCAAGGCAACGCGATGCCGTACGAGACCCGGCTGCAGGGCGTGCTCGGCGACTACGACGTCGTGCACTTCGTCGACGGCGAGCACGCGGGGCTGCTGACGGCGCTGGCACGCCTGAACGGGCTGCAGGGCCCGCGGCTGGTGGCGACCTTCCACCAGCCGAGCGCGATCTGCGCCGACCTCGTGCAGCGGCCCGACTTCCTGTCCGGCTTCGACCGCCTGCACCTGATGGCTCCCGACCAGCGCGACTTCTTCGCGGCGCACGTGGACGAGTCCAGGCTGCGCATCGTGCCCCACGGCCTGGCGCCGGAACTGCTGGACTTCGGCAGCGCGCCGCTGGACGAGCCGGCCGACGTGGAGCTGGAGGAAGCGCTGGCGCGTTTCGGTACCCGCACCGTGATCCTGTGCGTGGGCGGCTGGCTGCGCGACTACCCGGCCTTCGTCGCGACGGCCGACCTGATGCGCGAGCGCACCGACTGCGTCTTCGTCGCCGTCAGCAAGGGCCTGTCGCTCGATGCGGCCGGGCGCCCGAACCTCGTCGTGCTCAACCGCGGCGTCAGCGACGAGACCCTGCACGCCCTGTACCGCCGGGCCTCGCTGCTGCTGCTGCCGCTGTCGGCGGCTGCGGCCAACAACGCGATCCTGGAGTCGCTGGCACACGGGTTGCCCATCGTCACCACCGACCTGCCGGCGACGCGTTTCTACACGCGCGGGCTGGCCGAGTACTGCGCCCACCGTCCGGCGGAGTACGCCCAGGGCGTCGGGCGCATGCTGCGCCGACTGGACGGCGCTCGCGGCGACCCGCAGGCCGCACGCTCGCGTTCGGTAGCAGCCGACTTGAGCTGGCCGTGCGTGGCCGAACGCATGGACGCGGAGTTGTACGAAGCCTAGGCTTGCCTGCCCGGGTGCCGTCCCGGCACTTCTGCCCACCGGACCTCGGTCCGGCGGCCAGAGCGCGCGCGCAGGCCCTCACTTTTCATCTTGAACCCGGCCGGTTCTTCCGGCTGGCGTGCGCCTTGATCTCGCATCACCTGAAGTTCATCTACGTCCACATCCCGAAGACGGGAGGCAACTCGATCCAGACCGTGCTCGGGCCGCATTCGAGCGACCGCCTGGTGTACCGCCCGAGCGTCGGCCAGGTGCTCGAGGAGGACGGCACGCAGGGACTGGACGTCATCAACGAGGAACTCGGCTTCGTCACGGGCTCGCACAAGCACGCCGCCATTTCCGACTACGCCGCGGCCCTGGGCCGTTCGCTGGGCGACTACCGCGTGCTCTGCTCGGTCCGCAACCCGTGGGACCGGGTGATCTCGTACACCGCGTTCGGCACGCCCGGAGGTCTGGCGGTCGGCCGGACCCTTCGCCCGGACGAGTTGCGCCTGCCACGGCGGCAGGTGGACTACCTGACGCTCGACGGCAACGTCAGCGCGGACCACGTCATCCGCTTCGAACGGTTGAACGAAGACCTGGGGCGCGTCTGCGCACATCTCGGGATCCCCTGCTGCTCACCGCCACACAAGAACCGCTCGCGGCGCGACGACTATCGCCTGTACTACACCGACGAGACGGCCGACTACGTTGCGATGCGCTACCGCGACGACATCACGCGGTTCGGCTACCGCTTCGACTTGGCGTGAGCCGATCCGGCGCCGAAGCGCCGGGCCACTGAAGCGCGCGAGGCTCAGGTCGCGGGCTGCGCCTGCGGTAGGAGCGCCACCACACGCTGCGGGACGAGGACCGTCGATCGGATCTGCTCGGCGTTGAACCGATGCTGTTCCTCGCTGAGCTTGGCCATGCGCGCGGCCAAGCCGGCGATCTCCGCCGCCAACGAGAGCGGCCGGTGGACGGCACCAGAGCCGCGCGTGCGGAAGTATCGGTAGACGCCCGCATGCGCGCCGTCCTCGGCGATTCCCAGGCCCTTGGCAACCGAAGGCAGCGACGGGAAATCCAGGAAGTCGATCGACGACATGTCGTAGCTCACGCGCAGTTGGCCGGACACGAGGCGCTCGAACGCCGCCCGGTCCCGCGGAGCGAAGCGCTGGGCCAGCAGCGCCAGGACGCGGGCCGTGATGCGGTCCAGGATGACCTTGCGCGGGTGATTGAAGGTGTAGAACGGACGCTCGCCGAAGTCCGCCGCGCAGACGATGTCGGACAGGCTCACGTCGAGCTTGTGGTAGTGCTCGCGTTCGCGCAGGCGCGTCGTGGCCGCCGCGACCCACTGCTGCAGCTCTTCCGGCGTGTACAGGCCGGGGTCTAGCAGCAGGGAGTTGATCGCCTCGGGCGCATGGCCGGCCTGGAGCATCAGGTAGGCGATGGCGTCGGCCGGACCAGCCATGTCGCTGTCCGGCTGGGTGCGCAGATCGCCCTGGTTCGGCCAGTAGGCGTTGAAGTGCATCGACGGCACGCGCAGGCAGGCGCCAGGGCCGGCGATGGCTTCCAGTTCCTCGCTGCCGACGGCGAAGCGCTCGTTGCGCACGACCTGCGTGATCAGCATCAGACTGCTCGCGGCGAGCGCCCGGAGCTGGTCCGCGCCCTCGGACGTGAGTTCGTGGACATCGGCGACGTAGCAGGACTGCAGGTTCATCCCGCAGGCGTCGAAAGCCGCATTCAACGCGTGGTGCAGCACCTGCATCTGGCAGTTGCCGAACAGCAGCACGGTGGGACGCCGTTGCACGCCGACGAAGAAAGTGCGCGGGTCCTGGCCCTCGTAGTCCTCGAGCGAGGTGCTGGTGTGGTTGACGCGGAGGTACTTCGCGTCGTTGAAGCCCTCACCGTACGAGAGATAGGGGGAGTCGGCACTCGAGGTCTGCGAAGCCAGAACCGTCTTCAGTTCGAACTCGCGGTCGAAGACCTCGGGCACGATCTCGACGAACTCCCTCCAGTTGACCCTGGCACGCGTGCTGACGAGATAGGCCTTGTTGTAGCCGCGGATCAGCAGGCGCCAGCCCTGGTTGCCGCGCAACCAGTCGAGCAGCGCATCGTTGATGCAGGGCGCGAGCGCGTGGTCGACGTCGTCGACGACGATGATCGCATCGGATGTCGCGACGCGGGCCGCGGTGTCGAGGTCGCGGATCACCGCGGGGTAGGAGTGTTCGCCGTCGATGTGGATCCAGCGCGCCCGGCTGGTGTGCTTGTCGATGGCGTTGGAGAAGTTCCCCGCGGCGCTGTCGACCTGGACCTGGACGATGCTCTCGGCGGTCGCCGGGGTATGGCTGGTGACGAAGTTCTTGGCCGCGTCCAGGTAGTGGGCGGCGATATCGACCAGGACCAGCTTCTCGCGGGGCGCGAGAGCATGCGCCGGAAGATACGAGCCCCAGCCCTGGAAGACGCCGATCTCGACGAGATCGCCCTGCACGCGACAGCTCTTCTGCACCGCCAGAAGATAGCTCCATAGGGCCGCAGCCTTGGGATGCATCCCGCCGCCGACGCCTGTGCGCAATTGGATGTACTGGCGAAAGACCGGGATGGCAGCGCGTAAGTCGTGCAGCAAATCGAGGTAAGGATGCTTCATGGCGGTAACGGGACGGGCAGCGGGTAAAGGCGGCGAGTCATCCCTGTAGGACCTCGCCTGGGGAAATCGCCGACAGCCATCGCGAGATAAACCCGAGGTCGAGCCCGATCAACTGGCAGACGCACGATCGGCGAATCGTCGAGGACATCGCTGCGAAGACCGTGCAGCATGCCAAAGGGCGGCCACCCCCACAAGCACGCTTGCCCTCAGCAGAGGCGAACACCGATGCGCACCACCTCCGCCCACTCGTCCAGCGTCAGATCCCGACGCCCGTCGGCGGCCGCCTCGGCGCCGACGGCACGCAGGAAGGCACGCATGCGCTCCGGGTTGCTGACCTTGTCGTAGGCATCACGGCGCCGGTCCTGCACGGTGGGGCCGTCGTGCAGCGGTTCGGCCGGCAAGGTCGCCGCCGGCACGATGCACCGGACCCGGTCGAGTACCTGCCGGGCCTGGTCATCGCGGCTCGCGTCGACGAGGTCCTCGTAGGCGATGGGGGCCACGCAGCGGGAAGCGTCGCGGGCAGCCGCCAAGCCGGATTGCAGGTGCTTCAACGTGAAGTCAACGAAACCGATGAAACGTTCGGGTTCGAAGGCGACGCGCTGCGCCGAGGTGTCGATCCCGCCGAACACCCCGACCTGCATGGCGACTTCGTTGGAAATAAACGACTGCAACAGGTTGCGCGTCAGCAGCACGACACCGTGCGCGTCGGCAATCACCGCCCGGAGGCCTTCGGACGACAGGTGGTCGGGAAATATCTTGAACGTCGGGACAGTAGCCTCGTCGATCGCGCGAAGGCGTCGAATATATTCCACGGGATTATCGACAATCCTCTTTCGAAGAGAATCCGAATCATCCCCGGAAACAGCCCACGGAAGATCCTGGAATATCCGTTCAGCATCCACCCCGAGGCCCTGCTTCATGATTTCCAGGCGGTAGTGAAAGATCTCCATGTAAACCCGCAGCGGCGCCACGAGACGCAAGAGCGACATGAGATGGGTGCTACCGGAGCGGGCAAACGAAAGAACGACCAGACTCATGACTCGAATTCTTCAGTTGACATCGGAGTGCGAAAACGGGCGAGCGCCACGAAAACAAATGCCGACGAATCCGATCATCCCCTCGAAAATCACCGACAAGCGAAAAAAGAAAAAACACGAGCAACCGGACGATACTACACGATCAACCGTGGAGAGGGCGACGGACTTCGACAGCGCAAGCCTGCGCGACTATCATTGCCGGTTTGCGTCCGGCGGCAGTTGACGGCGCGCCAAACGCCTTGTTCACCGCGGATTTGCTTCGACCGGGTCCGCGCCCACTACCGATCTGATGACCCCCTCCGCCCCTGCGCTCCAGTCCCTCGCCCAAGTCACGCTCATCCAGATCGTCAGCTGGCGCCGCGACGGCGCGGAGGCCGCGGCCGTGGCCGCGGCGATCAAGGAAGCGGACGCAGACATCGCGGCCGTCCCGCGGGAGTCGGCGCTCGCCCCGACTGCCAGCAGCCGGGCTCTCTACCTGATCGAATCTGCCGAGGCGTCCATCTGCAGGCTGATGGCGGCCGGCCGAGCGCCTCGCGAGGCGCTCGAACACTGGCTGACCCGGGCCGAACAGGCTGTGGTGGCCGCCGAGCAGAACCCGCTGGATGTCGTGCTGATAGAGTCGGCCGCACTCGAGAGCAGCGCTCTCGCGCAGCGCCTGCAAGCCTGGGCACCGAGCCTGTCCCGGATCCGCGTGCGACACCAGCCCATCCCGCAGGTCACCGACCCCGCCCTCTGGCAGGCCGCCCTGCGCCTGACCCGGGCGCACCCGGGCGTCCAACACCTCAAGGAACGACTCCGAATGTCAGGCATCGTCGCCGGCCCCGAGGCCACGCCCGCCGCCGCGCCCACCGCCGTTGGCAGCCCCGAGCCCGCCGCGCCGCCGGCGGTTCTGCCCGCCCTCCCCGAGGACCGCGAGCAGGCTCTGCGCGGCTGCCTCGCCGACGCGCAGCAGGAGCTCGAGGACACCTACCTGCGCCTGCGTGACCTGGAAAGCCAGATGCGGGGCGGCGCGGTCTCCGGCCGCTTCGCCGCGCGCGCCGGCCACATGCGCCTCACCGAGGTCACGCCGACCAGCGTGCGCGTCGAACTGCGCCCGCTGGACATCGTCGGCCTGCGACGCCTGCCCCGGGTCGACGCTCGCCTGCTGCTGGTCGACGGCCAACCGGCGCTGCGCCTGTACGCCACCGGCGAATCCCCCGAGGTCGTGCAGGCCTGGAAGCCCGACGGCGCCGAACAGGGACTGGACTACATGCAGTTCCGGCCGGCCGACGCCGCCGACCGCCAGCGCCTGCAGTTCCTCGGCTCGGCCGACTGGTACGTGGTGACCGGCGTGACGACGCTGCTCGGGCGCCAGCTGCCGGAGCTCGGCGAGGCCACCTCCACGGCGGTCACGCTGGCCGCACGGCGGCTGCGGCGCCAGGTCGCCGAGCTGCCACACCGCCTTCGCTACGACGGCGTGTCGGTGGGCGCCGAGGCCGGCGACGTCACCGTGATCCAGTTCTCCGGGGCCAGCTTCGGGCCTGTCGAGCTCGGCAGGATCCGCCTGCTGTGGTCTGCCGCCGGACTGCGCTGGCGGCGCGATGACAAGGTGACCGAGCCGCCGCTGGCCGGCTGGCCGGTAGACGCCCAGGGCCTGCCGACCGTCGAATGGCAGATCCCGGTGGCCGACAGTCGCGGCGCCGCCGAACGCGCCGCAGCCTGGCAGGCCCTGACCGACAACGACAAGGCGATGGTCGTCGCGGTGCTCGACGCGATGCCGGCCGCGACCATGCTCGAGGGTGCCGCGTTCGGCGCGCCCGCCGCGCGCCGCGCGGAGCTCGCCGAGCTCGCCCCGCGCTGGCTTCGCCAGGCGCAGGCCGCCGCCGCGGGCCGCCGCGGGCGGCGCCTGGCACGGCTGCCGCTGCTCGGACGGCTGTTCGCGGCATGAGCGTCGCAACGCCAGCCACGCGGCGGGCCGTCGTCGCAACCAGCCTGAATCCGCATGACCGCATCGCCCATCAGCGGGCCTGCTTCGAGCGCTGGCGCGCGCTGGGCGTCGAGGCGCTGAGCTTCAACCACGCGGCCGAACGCGAACGCCTGATCGAGGCCGGGCTGCCGGCCGAGGCCCTGGTGGAGATCGGCGACGAGGACACGATGCTGCCCTTCGGCGGCCGGCCGATGCCGCGCATCGTGCCGCTGCTCGAACGGCTGCTGGCAGGCCAGGCCGAGGTGGTGCTCGTCGTCAACTCGGACCTCTTCCCTGCCGTCAGCCGCAACCCGCTGCCGCTGATGGCCGCGCAGGCCGCAGCCTCGGGCTACGTGCGCAGCGACTGCAGCGCCGTCGACGAGCCGGCCGGCACCCCGAAGGCGCCCTACCACGGCGGCCTGGACGCCTTCTGCTTCCGCACCGAAGGCCTGGCCGACCTCGTCGCGCGGCTGCGCCAGGAGCCGGCCGCCGAACGCATGGCCTTCGGCGTTCCCGGCTGGGACTTGTACGTGGGCCACGAGGTGCTGGCCATCGGCGGCCGCCTGCTGGAGGCGCGCTTCCTGCTCCATCCGCGGCACGCCGCCGGCTACGCGTCGATCGACCCGTTCGCCGAACAGGCTGCGGCGATGCTCGCCAGCGGCCGCTACGCCGCGAACGACCACGTCGAACTGGCCGCCGAATTCGTCGCCCGCATCCGGGCCCAGTGCCTCCGCCATCTGGCCGACACCAGGATGATGCAGAGCGCGCTGGCCGACCCCGTGCCGCCCGCCGTGCGTGCGGACACCGACGGCCGCGCGCCTGAACAGCAGACGCTGCCGGGCTCGCTGGTGCAGGCGCAGAAGGCGCGGCCGGACTGGCGCACGCTGCACCTGTCGCACGAGTACCTCGCTACGCGGGGCACGCGGCTGAGCGTCTACCTGGTCGCCCTGCGCGCGGCGCTGGCGCTGATGCGCGAGCAGGGCCGCACCGGCTGGACGACTCACTACCCCAAGGGCTCCGCGCACGCCGAGCAGTTGCAGAGCTTCCTGGGCGAGGCCGATGCCGTCCAGCGCCGCGAACGCATCCTGGATCTGCTCGCGATCGATCTCTACGAGCACGCGGTGCTCAACCTCCACCTGCTGAAGTACCTGCGCGTGCACTGCCGCCACGAGCAGGAGGAGCGGCTCTTCGCCGCCCTGATGCACGACCTGCGCGGCGCCCTGACATGAACCGACTCCCCATGCCCCTGGACCCCGCGGCAACGCTGCCGTGGGAGGCCGACCTCCACGTCGAGCCGGCGACCGCAGACCTGCCGACGCTGTCGGTCGTCATGCCCGTGTACAACGCCGGCAAGTACCTCGAGAAGACGCTGCGAAGCCTGCTGTGCAACGACCTCGCCGGCGTCGAGATCATCATGATGGACGGCGGCAGCAAGGACGAGACGCCCGCCATCCTGGCGCACTACCGTGACATGTTCGCGCACGTGCAGTCCGAGCGCGACAAGGGCCAGTCCGACGCCATCAACAAGGGCATGGCGCGCGCCACCGGGCGCATCCTGTGCTGGCTCAACGGCGACGACCTGTTCCTGCCCAACGTGCTGAACGCGGTGCGCGCGCGCTTTCGCGACACGCCGGGCTGCGAGGTCGTCGTCGGCGACGCCTACATGACCGAGCTGGACCTTCGCCCGATCCGCCACTTCGTCTACGGCCCCGAGAGACTGACACAGGCGGTGCTGCTGGACTACGCGCGCAACCACCTGGTGCAGCCCAGCGTGTTCTTCTCGCGCCGCGCCTGGGACGCCGCCGGGCCGGTGAAGCTGGACCTGCACTACTCCATGGACGCGGATCTGTTCCTGCGCATGGCGGGCCAGTTCACGCTGCACCACCTGCCGCTGGACATCGCCTACAGCGTCTATCACGAGGACTGCAAGACGCGCTCGGCACGCGCCGAGTCGATCAGCGAGCTGGCGCTGGTTCAGGCCGGCCACGGCGGCCAGGCCGAGGCGACGGCGACGATGCAACTGCTGCTGGACCTGCACCACCAGCTCGAACGGCGGATCGGCGATCTCGAGGAGGCGCCCGCCTCCGGGCCGTCGCTGCGAGAGCAGGCGCTGCTCGCGCGCGTGGCCGAGCTGGAGCGCCGCCTGGCAGTGCTGGCCGACGCCTTCGTCGAGATCGACGCGCTGGAGTCGGCGTGAAGATCGCCATCCTGACCAGCGCCTCGGCGGGCGGTGCCGGCATCGCCGCCAGCCGCGTGGCGCACGCCCTGCGCGAGCACGGCGGCCACAGCGTCGACATCTTCGACATCGAAACCGCCGGCCCGGTCTCCCAGGAGGTCTCGCCGCAGCGCTCGGTGACCAACGGGCGGCTGTCGAACACCCAGTTCACCGCCGACTACGGCACCGCGCACCGCGCCTGGCTGGTGCGAACGCTGGCCGGCTACGACCTGGTCAACGCGCACTGGACGACCTACCTGCAGTCCATCGCCGACCTGGAGGCCCTGGCGGCCACCGGCGTGCCGCTGCTGCTGACCTTGCACGACGCCAACTACGTGACCGGCGGCTGCCACTACGCGGCAGGCTGCACCGGTCTGTTCTCGGGTTGCCATGCCTGCCCCCAGGTCAACACCGAGGTGTTCGCGCGTGCCGAAGTGCAGCGCGTGAAGGCGCGCAAGGACGCGCTGCTCGCACGGCCCAACGTCCACCTGTCCGCGCCCAGCCGCTACATGCTGGAGCAGGCGGCTCACGCCGCGCCGGTGCCGCAGCAGCGCCTGCATCTGCTGCGCAATCCGTACGCACCGCTGGAGATCGAGACCGCGGTCCCGCCACGTCCGTTCACTGTCCTGCTGGTCGCCGACAGCCTGACAGAGCGCCGCAAAGGCGCGCGCCTGGCGGCCGAGGCGCTGCTGCTGTTCTGCATGCGGCAGGGGCGAGACAACCCGGTGCGCATCCACGTCGCGGGCAATGCCGACGAGTCGCTGCTGAGGTCGCTGCGCGCGACCGGAGCGGAACTGCTGGCCCACGGCCGGCTGACGAACCACCGCTGGCTCGTCGAGGTCTACCGCACCAGCGACCTGCAGATCTGCCCGTCACACGAGGACAACTGGCCCAACGTGCTCGTCGAGGCGGCGGCCTATGGCTGCCTGGCGATCGTCGGGCCGGGCCACGGCTGCGAGGAGTTCGCGCGCGCCTACGACGCCGGCACGGTATGCACGGAGTACTCGGCCACCGCGTTCGCCGACGCGCTGAGCGGCATCGCCGCCATGCCCGCTGACGAGCGCGAGCTCTGGCGCGAGGAGCTCGCCGCCCGCGTGATCGCCGACCACGCCCCTGACCGCATCGCAGCCGACTTCAACGACGCCTTCGCGTGCATCGTCGGCAGCGAACCGGCCGAAGATCCGCGCGAGCGCCTCGGCGGTCTGTGGTCGTCCAACTACCTCGGAGCCGCCACGCGCGAGATGCTGGTCGCGCCGGCGGCGCGTGGTGCGGAGGCCGGCGACCTGGTGGTCACGCGGCGGCGCGCCGCGACATCGAGCGGCACGCTCGCCCTCAGCGCGGTCTACGACGGTGCTGCGGGTCCCGTGCCGGTGCCGTTCCAGCCCGAGCGCGGCGAGGCACGCGTGCCGGTTCACCATAATGGTGGCCGGCTGCGCCACGTCTTTGCCGCCGAGGCCAACGACTATGGTGTCTCGCAACTCGGCTGCCGCATCGACGGCGACGCCCCGGACTGAACGGCCCCGGGCAGCTTGGCAACCGCGTCCCCCTGACACGAACAGAACGACAAAACGACATGGCCACTGGTGACCAGCCTGGCGCGATGGGGCGCCTCGCGAACTGGATTCGGGGCCGCAGCGGCCCCGCGGCGGATGAAACCGCGCCCGCAGCCCCCATGCCGCCGCCCGCGGCACCGGCGCCCGCCGAGCCGCCCAAGGCTCCGGCGCCCCCGCCGCCGCCCGCGACGAACAGGCCGGCCGCCGCTGCTCCGACGCTGGCCCGCCACGCGTCAGCCCTCACCGACACGGCCACGCTGCTGCCGTCGCTGGGCTACTTCGCTTTCACCCCCGCGGATGCCCTGAAGCTGCGCCTGGACGCGCCGATCACCGGCCTGCGCGTGCAGATCGAGGACCCGACCGGGCCCTGCCTGCTGCACCTGCACGGCATCACGCTGCTGAAGGGCGGCCGCGCGCTGGACGTCGCGGGCAAGGGGCGTGCACGCCAGAGCAGCGCCCACCGCGACGAGGCGCGCTTCGGCCCGGACACGCTGCTGGCGTCCAAAGGCATGCACACCAAGTCCGAGATGCGGCCCTGGTGGGCGGTGGAGTTCACCGAGCCGGTCGACGCCGACGAGGTGCGCATCTTCAACCTGCGCGACACCTGGAGCCGGCGCGCCCGCCCGTTGCGCGTGTTCACGCGCGCCGCGGACGGCAACTGGACGCTGCGCCACGACGGCAGCTCGGCCGACGCGGCGCTGCAGTCGCTGTTCGCGGTGCTGTCGATCTGCGGGCCGATCGAGTTCCGCGCCGACGAGCCGGCCGCGCAGCTGCGCCAGCGCCTGCTCGCCGCCTGCGCCGCGGCCATCATGCGCGGCGCCCTGCCGCTGAAGGACCTGCCCTGGCAGCGCATCCTGCCGATCGTCGACCTCTACGGCGCCGCGCCGCTGGGTGACGACGAACTCACCGTGCTGGCGGCGCGGCTGATGTACACCCACGTGCTCGATCCGCTGATGGCCTTCACGGCCAAGCTGCAGGACCGTGCCCAGGTGCTGCGGCTGCAGGCGCGCATGAACGAGATCTCGGCCGTCCACGGCGAAGGCACCTACGTGCTGACGCGCCACGGCGTGCAGCGCTCCAAGCTGCTGTCGCGCACCCGCGAGCACGTCGACGCGATGGCCGAGGTGGCCGAGGTGCTGCAGCGCGAGGGCCGCGAGCCGATGATCTGCTACGGCACGCTGCTCGGCGCGGTGCGCGACGGCGGCTTCATCGCACACGACGACGACGTCGACATGCTGTACCGCTGCCGCGGCCAGTCGCGCGCCGAGGTCGAGCAGGAGATGAAGGCCGTCACCAAGACGCTCACCGACGCCGGCTTCACGGTGCGCCAGGTGCCGCCGTACCTGAACCTGCACGTGTTCGACCCGCGCCGCGGCGGCCTGCTGGTCGACGTCTTCCCGTGCTGGGTGGTCGACGGCAAGGCGCACCTCCACATGGAGCGCATGACGGTGCGCGCGATCGACGCCGACATCGTCTACCCGCCGGCGTCGATCGAGCTCTACGGGCGCACGCTGCCCACGCCGGCGCGCCCTGCGGACTTCCTGCTCGCGCGTTACGGCGAGGGCTGGACGGTATCGAACCAGTTCTTCGAGTGGCCCTGGGCCTTGAGCGACTGAAGCGTGCCGCGGCCGGAACCGCATCCCCGCACCGGGGGGCGCCGACGGCCGCCCCGACACCGGCTGACACCGGCCCGCGACAGGGCTTGAGACACAATCCGCCACATGAAGAAAGCGCTCATCACAGGCATCACGGGGCAGGACGGCAGCTATCTCGCCGAGTTCCTGCTGGAGAAGGGCTACGAGGTCCACGGCATCAAGCGCCGCGCGTCGCTTTTCAACACCCAGCGCGTGGATCACCTCTACGAGGACCCGCACGTCGAGCACCAGCGCTTCGTGCTGCACTACGGTGACCTCACCGACAGCTCCAACCTGACGCGCATCCTGCAGGAGGTGCAGCCCGACGAGGTTTACAACCTCGGCGCGCAGAGCCATGTCGCGGTGAGCTTCGAGGCGCCCGAGTACACGGCCGACGTCGACGCGATGGGCACGCTGCGCCTGCTCGAGGCGATCCGCTTCCTGGGCCTCGAGAAGAAGACGCGCTTCTACCAGGCCTCGACCTCCGAGCTCTACGGCCTGGTGCAGGAGATCCCGCAGAAGGAGACCACGCCCTTCTACCCGCGCAGCCCGTACGCGGTGGCCAAGCTCTACGCCTACTGGATCACCGTCAACTACCGCGAGGCCTACGGCCTGTACGCCTGCAACGGCATCCTGTTCAACCACGAGAGCCCGCGCCGCGGCGAGACCTTCGTCACGCGCAAGATCACGCGCGGCCTGGCGAACATCGCCCAGGGCCTGGAGCAGCGCCTGTACATGGGCAACCTCGACGCGCTGCGCGACTGGGGCCACGCCAAGGACTACGTGCGCATGCAGTGGATGATGCTGCAGCAGGACAAGCCCGAGGACTTCGTCATCGCCACCGGCGTGCAGTACTCGGTGCGTCAGTTCATCGTCTGGTCGGCGGCCGAGCTCGGCATCACGCTGCGCTTCGAGGGCAGCGGCGTCGACGAGCGCGGCATCGTCGAGGCGGTCAGCGGCGACAAGGCCCCGGCCATCAAGCCCGGCGACTGCATCGTCGCGGTCGACCCGCGCTACTTCCGCCCCGCCGAGGTCGAGACCCTGCTGGGCGACCCGTCCAAGGCCAAGACCCGGCTCGGCTGGGTGCCCGAGATCACCGTGCAGCAGATGTGCGCCGAGATGGTGGCCGAGGACCTGAAGGCCGCGCAGCGCACGGCGCTGCTGCGCGCCCACGGCCACGCGATGCCCGTGTCGCGCGAGGACAGCCGATGATCCAGTCCGGCGAGGCGATCTTCGTCGCCGGCCACCGCGGCATGGTCGGCTCGGCCATCGTGCGCCGTCTGCAGGCGCTCGGCCACACCGACATCCTGACGGCGACGCACGCCGAACTCGACCTGACCGACCAGGCGCGCGTGCGCCAGTTCTTCGGCGACCACCGCATCGGCCACGTCGTGCTCGCAGCGGCCAAGGTGGGCGGCATCCACGCCAACAACACCTACCCGGCCGAGTTCATCTACGAGAACCTGATGATGGAGTGCAACGTCGTGCACGCGGCCCACGTGGCCGGCGTGCAGCGCCTGCTCTTCCTGGGTTCGAGCTGCATCTACCCGCGCATGGCGCCGCAGCCGATGCGCGAGGACGCGCTGCTCACCGGCACGCTGGAAAGCACCAACGAGCCGTACGCCGTCGCCAAGATCGCCGGCATCAAGCTCTGCGAAAGCTATAACCGGCAGTACGGGCGCGACTACCGCAGCGTCATGCCGACCAACCTCTACGGCCCGGGCGACAACTACCACCCCGAGAACTCGCACGTGATCCCGGCGCTGCTGCGCCGCTTCCACGAGGCCGTGCGCAGCGGCCAGCAAGAGGTCGTCATCTGGGGCAGCGGCACGCCGATGCGCGAGTTCCTGCACGTCGACGACATGGCCGCGGCCAGCGTCTTCGTCATGGGGCTGGACGACGCGACCTACCGCGCCCACACCGAGCCGATGCTCAGCCATATCAACGTCGGCACCGGCGTCGACTGCACGATCCGCGAGCTCGCCGAGACGGTGGCCCGCGTCACCGGCTTCCAGGGCCGGCTGACCTTCGACGCCAGCAAGCCCGACGGCACGCCGCGCAAGCTGATGGACGTCTCGCGCCTGGCGGCGCTGGGCTGGCGCGCGGGCATCGGGCTGGAGGACGGGCTGCGCGACGCCTACGCGTGGTTCCTGGAGCATCACGCCGTCGCCCGACGCTGAACGCGGGAGGCCGCCGACCATGCCGATGGTGCTCGCCGATACGCATGTCGTCTCGCTTCGCGATGACGTCCAGAGACGCCATCACATCGTCGAGCACTTCGCCACGATCGGGCTCGAACGCTATCGGTTCTGGCCCGCCGTGCGCCACGACGACCCGCGCGTCGCCGTGGCCTTTCGCGATGGCACCGTCAAGCGCTGGCCGCCGTGCTTCCGTTGCGGCAAGCCGGCCTGCGACTGCCGGAACAACGTGCTCATCCCGCCGCAGGTCGCCAACTGGCTGTCGTTCGTCACGCTGTGGCGCTCGTTGCCGGACGACCCGGCCGCATTCCACCTGATCTGCGAGGACGACGTTCACTTCCGCGACGGAGCCCTCGATCGTCTGGAAGCGTTCCTTTGCGCGTACACACCGCGTTCTCAGCGAGTGCTGATCCGCCTGGCACAGTCCGGCGAAGATCCCGGACCGGTGGTCGACCAGGCGCTGGAACGCACGCAGCGGGTGGCGATGAGCAATGCCGCCTACATCGTGAACGGCGCCATGGCGGCCTTCCTCGCCCGCTCGTTCGGCAGGATCGAGCACACCTCGGACGTCTGGTTGCATGCCGTCGTCGCAGCGGACCCGACCATCGACGCCTTCACGCTGGAGCCGCTGCTCGCCACCGACCTGTCCTACAACCGCGACTTCGCCCGATTCAAGTCGCGCATCCATCCAAAGGGCATCGACGAATCCGATCGTGCACGGCAGGCCACGCACCGCATGCGCGCAACGTCCGACGCCGATTACACCGAACTGCTGGCCTCCTGGGGTGTCTTGCCGTGAGCAAACAGTGGAATTACCTCGCGTCCGAACCGTTCCAGGCTCGCTACCTCCTGGTGGCCGGGCTGCTGCGACGCTTCGAGCACATCCTGGAACTGGGCTCGTACAAGACGCCGCTGTTCCGCTTCGTCGACGACCCGTCCAAGCACATCCTCGCGGTCGACCCGCTGGTCTTCGAGGCCGAGGCCTCGCCAACCCAGCGCAGCGAGACGATGGACTACCGTTGCCTGTCGCTGCCGGTGTTCGGCGGCCGGCCGTACGCGCTCGTGATGCTCGGGTTGGACATCCCGCTGACGGCCAAGCTCGAGCGACTGATCCGTGAGGCCGAGATCGTGGTCGTCGAGTATCCCGAGGACCAGCAGTGGAAGCGCAGCCGGCAGACCTACGATCAACTGGTCGAGCGGCTGTCGCTGAACGTGCTGCTGCAGGTGCATTTCGACCTCGACGGCAATGATTTCAGCCGTTTCGGCAACGAGAACGAATGGCCGCCGCGCACCCAGCGCTACGTCCGAATCCTCAGCGCACGGCACAAGACCATGAACGAGACCGGAAGCCTCAATCCCTTCGTCGAGCCGCTGGCGGAGATCGACACGCGCGGCAGCGCGCTGCTCAACACCAGCTTCCTTGCCGAGAAGGTCTTCCCGGAGGCAGCCTACGAGTTCAGTCACGGCGCCAACAAGGACAAAAACTACCTGGGCGGCGGCCTGCTGTACTACATGATCCCCTACATGCAGCGCTCGCGCGTGTGCGTGTGCCTGGGCTCCGGCGGCGCCTTCGTCCCGCGCATGATGCGCCAGGCGCAGCGCGACATCGGCATGGCAGGAAGTTCGCGGACGATCCTCGTGGACGGCAACAAGGGAGGATACGGGCGCCCGAACTGGGCCGATGATCAATCCTTCTTCCGCCAGGCCTACCCCGACGTCGAGGTCCTCATCGCCGACACCGCCGACGGCGCCCGGCGGCTGGCCGACGAGGGCGTCGGCATCGACTACCTGCACATCGACGCCGACCACTCGCTGGAAGGCGCGATGGCGGACTTCCGCAACTACTTGCCACTGATGCGCCGCGGCGCGCTGATCACCTTCCACGACACCCGCCCGCACGCCCACGAGTCGGTGACCTGCTGGCAAGGTGTCGAGGAGATCCGCAAGATGGGCTTCGAGGTCGTGAACCTCGACCAGCTCGGCAGCGGTGTGGCGCTGATCAAGTTCGACCGACCGGTGCCGACGGATCAGGCGGGCTGACGAACCATTCCCATGGCAGTAACCGAGCGGGTTCCCGCGCTCAGCGTGGTCATGCCCACGCGCAACCAGGCCGAGTTCCTCCCCTCGGCGGTCGACAGCGTGCTGATGCAGGCCGAAGGCGCGGCGGCCGACCTGGAGCTGGTGATCGCCGACGGCGCCTCCACCGACGGCACGCCGGCGCTGCTGGCCGAACTCGAGGCACGCCATCCGGGCCGCATCCGCTGGTGCTCCGAACCCGATGCCGGCCCGGCCGACGCCGTCAACAAGGCGGTCTCGCGCGCGCGCGGCGAGATCGTCGGCTGGCTCAACTCCGACGACCTGTACGTGCGCGGCGCCGCAGCGCGTGCGCTCGAGGCCTTCGCCGCCCGGCCCGAACTCGTCATGGTCTACGGCGAGGGCGACCATGTCGACCTCGACGGCCGCGACCTGGGCCGCTACCCGACACGCGGCCCCGAAACCCCGCTGTCGGCCTGGGTCGACGGCTGCTGGATCTGCCAGCCCACGGCCTTCTTCCGCCGCGACGCCTTCGAGGCGCTCGGCGGGCTGGACCGCGGCCTGCGCACGGCCTTCGACTACGAGTTCTGGCTGCGCCTGTTCAAGGCCTACCCGGGCCGCGTCGGCCACGTCGACGCGCTGCAGGCGCTGTCGCGTCTGCACGAAGGCGGCATCACGCTGCGCATGCGCGAACAGGTGGCGCTCGAAGGCATGGAGGTCGTGCACCGCCACCTCGGCAAGGCGCCGCTGCACTGGCTCGTCACGCACGCCGGCGAGGCGCTCGCCGCCTGCCCGTTCGAGGCCCAGGTCGAGACGGTGCGCGCGCACCTGAACGAACTCGCCGAACGCGCCGCACCCTGGCTGGTGCCGGGCGGCGTGGAGCAGTTGAAGATGCAGATGCGCCGCCACCGCGCCTGGCAGATCGCCCGGCCCGACCTGGTCGCCGACGTCTACCCCGACGGCTGGGTGCCGCCGCAGCTCAAGATCCGCCTTCGGCAGCCGGCGCGCCCGTACCGCCGCCTGCGGCTGTGGGGCCGCCACGACTCGCCCCGCGGCGGCCGCCTGGTGCTCGGCGTGCGCGGGCTCGGCCCCGAGGGCGACGCCTGGCAGGGCGGCACCTCGCGCCCGGGGCCTTTCGAGGTCTCGATCCCGCTGCCGCCCGAACCCGGGGCGCAACTGCATCTGACGGTCGTCGCCAACGCCTCCTTCGTGCCGGCCGACTCGATTCCCGGCTCGCGCGACACGCGGCCGATGGCCTTCCAGCTGGCAGCCGCGGAGCCCTGCTGATGAGCGCCGACGCAAGCCCCCCGTCGCCGCGCCCGGCCGACGGCACGCCAGGCACGCCCGCTCCCGCCAAGGCCCAGGTGGACCACCTGCGCCAGAACGCCAGCGCGGTGACGGTGCTGCTGGAGACCGCGGACATCCGCATCGAGCACTTCCGCCGCGGCGGCGAAGGCGGCACGCTGGTCGTCACCTTCGACCCCATCCTCTACCTCGCCGACCGCCCGCCGTTCGGCCAGGAGTTCCTGCGCAAGCAGGCGCTGGACGTGGTCGCGGTGCGCAAGAAGACCGAGAACTTCTACCAGCCGCTGAGCCGTGAGCAGTTCGACGCCGTCGTCGGGCCGGTGAGCGCACGCTATGCGCGCGTCGTCAGCTACGGCTCCAGCCTGGGCGCCTATGCGGCCCTGTACTACGGCCGGGACGAACCCTGGACGGTGATCGCGAGCTCGCCGCGCAACTCGACGCACCCGGTCTTCGGCGTCGACCACTGGCAGGAACGCCAGCGTTTCCTGCACGAGCGCCTGGACCCGGCCCGGCCGGTGCGCTGCCGCGCGATCATCCTCTACGACCCCTGCGACCCGATGGACCGGCGTTACCTCGACGGCGAGGTGCTGCCGCAGTTCAGCGCCGCGGAGCTCGTGCGCGTGCCCTATTCCGGGCATCCGTCGAACCAGTTCCTGCACGAGATCGGCTTCATCGCGCCCTTCGTGCGCGCGGTGCTCACCAGCGAGACGGCGGCACGCCCGAAGCTCGATCGGCGCGGCAAGCGCCGCGTCTCGACGACCTACCACCAGGTGCTGGCCTCGGCCTGCCTGCACCACGGCCACCTGGGCTGGGCCGAGTCGCTGCTGGACAGCGCACTCAAGCTCAACCCGAGAAACATGCTGGCGCACCGCACACGCGCCATGGTCAAGCTCGAACGCCGCGACTGGCCGGCGGCGATCACGGCGCTGGAGCAGGCGCTGGCGATCGACCCGAAGGACACGAGTTCGCTCGTGCTGCTCAAGCGCGCGCGCCGCGGCGACGCGCCGCCGCCGGCGGCGGCACCGACGCCGCCCCCCTCGGCGCCACCCGACCCCCTGCGGCGCGCCTGGCGCCGGCTGCGGCGTGTGCTGGGCCTGGACCCGCCGCCCCCCGGCAGCCGTTGACCGCAGCCCGGCGAGGCGGGAACCTCGCGGGCGTCGTCGTCCACTTCGAGGAATGCGCCATGAGGCCGACCGTCCGAAGCCTGCCGATCCTCATCGTGCTGCTGGCCGCACTGCCGGCCTCGGCCCTGACGATCCAGGTCTGGCCTCAGGCCGACACGCGCGAGCCGGGACGCGTCGTCGGGCTCGCCCAGGCCCAGCAGGAGGCACGCAAGGCGCTCGCCACGCTGCGGGCGGGGGCCGGCCGCCGCGAAGGCGTCGAGCTCGTGCTGCAGCCGGGGCGCTACGAACTCGAGGCGCCGCTGGTCTTCACGCCCGAGGACTCCGGCAGCGCCGACGCGCCCACGGTCTGGCGCGCGGCGACGCCGGGCACGGTGCTGTTGAGCGGCGCGCGCCGGCTCCCAGCGCGCGCCGCTCGCGCCGCGGCCGGCGAAGCGGTGTTCGACGCCCCCGGGCTGGCACCCGCGTTCTGGGCCGCCGCGCCCCAGCTCTTCGTCGACGGACACCGGGCGGTGCTGGCGCGCCAGCCGGATGCGGGCCGGTTCTGGACCGCCGGAGCGCCAGCCGCGGTGCCGGGCGAAGACCCGAAGGCCGCCGGCCGCCAGGCCTTCGGGGCGACGCCGCAGATGCTGGACTGGGTCGCGCGGCTCGATGCCGCCGACCGCGCACGCGCCGTCGTGCAGCTGATGCAGTCCTGGACCGGCTCGCGCCATCGGCTGGCCACGCCGGCGCGGCCGCAGACGCTGCAGCTGCAGCCGCCGGCGCGCTGGGCTTTCCTCCACTTCGGGACGCTGCAGCGCCTGTGGGTCGAGAACGCCGCCGCGGCCTACGACGCTGCGGGCGAGTGGATCGGCGGGCCCGAGGGCGTGCGCTACCGGCTGCGGCCCGGCGAGGCCGCGCCGGCGTACGCCGAGCTGCCGGTGGCCGAGCGCCTGGTGGTCGTGCGCGGCGCCGGCCCGGGCGGCCCGTACGTCGAGCACCTGCGGCTGCAGGGACTGGATCTCGCGCACACGCTGGACGCGACGCCGGCGGCCGGCCGCATCGACCCCCAGGCCGGCCCCGACATCGGCGCGGCGGTCGAGGTCGACTTCGCGCGCGACTTCACGCTGGCGGACTGCCGCATCGTCGCCACCGGCAACTACGCCGTCTGGCTGCGCGAGGGCGTGCGCGCCAGCACCGTCGAACGCTGCGACCTGCAGGACCTGGGCGGCGGCGGCATCAAGATCGGCACCGCGGCGCGCACGCCCCGCGACGACCCGGGCGCCACCGGCGGCAACCGCGTCGCCGACAACCGCATCGACGGCACCGGGCGGCGCCTGCCCACCGGGGTCGGCATCTGGATCGGCAACAGCTTCGGCAACGTCGTCGAGCACAACCTCGTCGCCAACACCACCTACTCCGGCATCAGCGTCGGCTGGCAATGGGGCTACGGCGAGCCCTCGTCGGGCGACAACCGCATCGAGGCCAACGCGCTGCTGAACATCGGCAACGGCTCGCTGTCGGACCTGGGAGGGATCTACACGCTGGGGCGCGCGCCGGGCACGCGCATCGTCGGCAACCTGATCCGCGAGGTGCGCGGCCTGCGCGGCTACGGCTCACCCGCCTTCGGCATCTACAACGACGAAGGCTCCAGCGAGCTGAGCGTGGAGCGCAACGTCGTCGTCGGCACCGACGGCGGGGGCTACTTCCTGCACCGCGGCCGCGACCTGCGCGTGCGCGGCAACCTGTTCGCCGGCGCCGACGCGGGCGAGATCGTCGCCGTGCGCAGCGATCCCGGCCGCACGCGGCTGGTGCTGGAGGACAACCTGATCCTCGCCGGCACCGGCCCGGCGCTGCGCCGCGACGCCGCGCCGGGTGAGATGAGCGCCGCCGGCAACCGCGTCGCCCTGCCGCAGACCGGCCTGGCAGCGCTTCGCGCGGCCTGCGCCGACGGCTGCCGGCCGGTCCCGGCCTCGCTGCGCCGCGGCGCGACGCTGCGTGCGCTGGAGGTCGTCGGCGACGACGGTCCCTGGGCGGCCATCGTCGCTGCGGCCGGCCCGCGCCCGGCAGCCTTGCGCGAGCCGGCGGACGGATTGCAGCCCCGCCCCGACCCGGCGACCACCGGGCCCGTGATGGTGCCGCCGGCCGTCGAATGGAGCCTGGACGCCGCCGCGCTGCCGCTGGGTGGCCAGCCGCCGGGCTGGAACATCCAGCCGCCGAACGCACCCGACACGGTCGGCGTCGTCGCCCGCGCCGACGCACCCGACGGTCGCTGCCTGCAGCTCGCCGACTCGCCGTCGCTGGCCTCGCGCGTGCAGCCCTACCTGTCCGTCGACCCGAAACGCGAGGGCGGGCAGGTCCTGGCGCGCTTCGAGCTCGTCATCGACGCCGACGGCGACGTGGTGCACGAATGGCGCGACGCGGCGCGCCCGTTCGCCACCGGCCCGCGGCTGCGCATCACCGCCGGCGGCGTCGAGGCCGCCGGGCGGGTCGTCGCACCGATGACACCGGGCGTCTGGACACGCTTCGAGATCGACAGCGACGCCGCTCGCGGGCGCTGGACGCTGCGCGTGCACGCGCCGCCGCGGGCCCGGGTCGAACTGCGCGACCTGCCCTTCGCGAGCCCGGCATGGCGCTCGCTCGACTGGTTCGGCTTCATCTCGTACGCCGCCGTGAAGACCAACGCCTGCCTCGCCGGCGTGCGCCTGCGATATCCGTCATGAGAGTCCTCTTCCCCCACCTGCCCAAGTGCGCCGGCACGTCGATCCGTGCCGCGCTGGAATCCGACACCCGGTACCGCGCCGACTATCACCACCATCCGACCTGGCAGTGCGAGGCCGACCTGCGCGCCGGACGCGAGGCGCAGGCGCGCCTGATTGCCCGCTTGCGCGACGAGGCGTCGTGGATCGTGTTCGGCCACTTCGCGCCCCGGGAGTACTACGGGCTGGACTTCGACTGCCAGATCCTCGTGCTGCGCGAGCCGCTGGCGCGGGTGGTGTCGCACTACGGCTACGTCCGGGACGTGCTGCCCGACAACGAGGTCACGGTGCGCCGGCATCCCGAGGTGCGGGCGATCAAGGACGGCCGCATGACGATCGAGGAGTTCGTCGAACTGGAGCACGTGCGCCACTTCTACGGCCGCTGCTACCTGGCGGACCTGCGCGTCGACGAACGGCTCGTCGTGCTGCCGGCCGAGCGGCTCGACGTCACGATGGCTGCCGTGGGTTCGCTGCTGGGGCTGCGCCCGGCGCCGCCCGCGTGGCTGAACCGCGGGCCAGGGGGCGGCAAGCACGAGGCGCTGCGCGAGCGGCTGCAAGACGACATCGCGCTGTGCGAGGCGCTGATGTCGCACCCCAACCCGGCGCTCGCCCGCGGCCGCTGAAGACCACGCGGGCGCCGTCCTGGCACCCGCGAGCCCGCGGCATCAGCCGCCGGCCAGCCCGAGCAGGAACTCCCGCCACTGCGGCAGCACGCGATCGGGCAGGTAGGCCTGCGAGACGACGCGGCCGCGCTCGATCAGCTCCGAGCGGTAGGCCGCATGCTCGCCGTCGATGACCGCGCCGACGGCGCGTGCCAGGTCGGCCGGGGCGTAGGTGTGGAAGTACTCGGCGGCGTCGCCGAAGACCTCGCGGTGCACCGGGATGTCGGAGGCGACGACCGCGCCGCCGCAGCGCATGGCCTCGACGCCGGAGAAGTCGAAGCCCTCGCCCAGGCTCGGGCAGACGGTGGCCGCGGCGTGGTGGTAGAGCAGGCGCAGCTCGGAGGCCGGCACCTCCTCGAGCATCTGCACGTCGCCGTTGGCCAGCCAGGGCTTGAAGCGCTTGACGATGGCCGAGTGGTCCCAGCCCAGCGAGCCGACGATCAGCAGCTTCAGGTCGGGGAAACGCTCCTGGCGCAGCATCTCCCAGGCCGACAGCAGCGTGACGTGGTTCTTGCGCGGCTCCAGCGTCGAGACCATCAGCAGGTACTGGTGGTCGGCGCCCATCCAGCGCATCGGGTCGGGCTCGCTGCCCTTGACCTTCTCGTTGCGCCGCGTGCGGATGATCTCGTAGAGCCGCCCGGCGCTCGTCGCTTCCTCGTGGTAGTGGTGCGAGACCATGTTGTGGATGGTCCGTGTGCGCGGCTCGACCTCGGGGAAGATCGACAGCAGGTCGCGCCGCGTGGCTTCGGAGACGCAGGCGAACCAGGCGCCGTCCTTCACGTTGCGCGCCAGCGCGTGGTAGTGCGAGGCCTGGTGGAAGGACTTGTCCGTGATGGTGTGCGGCATCAGGATCGGGATCGCGTCGTGGTAGCGCACGACCATGCGCGTGCGCCGCGACACCCGCCCCGGGAACGGCGTCTCGGCCAGCAGGATGTCGAAGTCGCGCGTGTCCAGCCGCGGGTACAGCGGGCCACCGAAACGCCGCGTCGCCAGCGCGGTGGCGTGCGTCAGGTTCCAGGGCACACGGGCCACGCGCATGCGCGCCCCGGCCACGGTGTCCAGGTCGGACACCGGCAGCGTGCGCGCGAACAGGTCGCGCCAGACGAAGTCGCGGAACTGCGCGCCGTCGAACACGCCCAGCGTCTCGGACATGCCGAGCGCGGCGCGCGCCGTCATGCCGATGGGCGCGACGGCCAGCCGCAGCAGGTCGCTCACGTGCTCGGTGATGCGCTGGCGCTCGCTGGCACGCAGCGACAGCACGACACGCGACAGGCGGTGGATGCGCTTGTCCAGGCTCATGCGGCGGTAGGCGCCGCTGTCCGGGTGCGGCAGGCCGCGCGCGATGACGCGGTTGCTGCTCTGCAGCAGCCCTTCGACGTCCAGGCCCTCGATCGTCGAGAGGCCGCGGAACAGCAGACGGGTTTCCTGCGGGATGCCGGCGTGGCCATCCAGCGCCGGTCGCATTTCGAGAAGGATTCTCAAGGCGTCGATGAGGGGTCGGGGGGAGGGCCGCCGGCAAGTCGAGCAGCCGGCGGTACAGGGCGACGGTGTGGTCCGCCATTGTCTCAGCGCTGAAGTGCGCGGCCCAGCGCTCGTGGCCGCCGGCGCCCAGGCGCGCGCGCAGCTCGGCGTCGTCGAGCAACCGCCGCAGCGCGGCGGCCAGCGCGGCCGGGTCGCGCACCGGCACCTTCAGCCCCGAGCGTTCGTGGCGCACCACCCAGCCCAGGCCGGAGCCGGGGATGTCGGCCGCGACCACCGGCACGCCGCGCGCCATGGCCTCCAGCGCCGCGACGCCGAAGGCCTCGGCGCGCACCGTCGAGGGCATGCAGAACACCTCGGCGAGCTCGAACCAGGCCTCGACGTCCTCGGACGACAGCGGCCCGGTGAAGAACACGCGCGACTCCAGCCCGGCGGCCCGCACCTGGCCGCGGTACTGCGCCAGGCCGACCTTGCCGCCGCCGCCGACGACGACCAGCACGTCCTCGGGCAGCGCGCGGGCGGCCTCGATCAGCACCTCCCAGCCCTTGTAGTAGGTCATGCGGCCGAGCGCGAAGACGATGCGCCGGCCCGGATGGCGCGCACGCAGCCGCGCCACGCGCTTCGGATCGGGCGGGTGCGGCGCGGGCGCGCCGATCGGGATCACGTGCACCTTCGGGCGCATCTGGCGCAGCCGCGGGGAGCTCTCGGCGTAGGGCACGCTGGTGGCGATGATGGCGTCGGCGCGGGCGAGCAGCCAGCGCTCCAGCGGCCCGTAGACGTGGCGTGCGACACGCTGGCGCACGACGTCGCTGTGCCAGTGCAGCACGACCTTGCCGCGCGGCCGCGCCATCCAGACCGCGAGCGCGGCCAGCGGGTCGGGCATGTGCACGTGCACGATGTCGTGGTCGGCGCGGCGCGCGACGAGCTCGCGCACCAGCGCCGGCGCCATCGAGGTCGACAGCCACATGCCCCAGGAGCCGGCACGCGTGATGCGCACGCCCAGCGCGTCGCGTTCGTCGACGTGCTCGCGGCTCTTGCTGGCGCACAGCACCTCGACGTCCAGGCCCTGGCGCACGAAGCCGGTGCTCAGGTCTCGCGCGACGGCCTCGATGCCGCCATGGTCGGGCGGGTAGAACTTCGAAACCTGCAGGATCTTCATGCCGCCGCCTCCACGGCCGCCTGCAGCGCGGCGGCACTCGCCGCCCAGGTGCAGCCGGCGGCACGCTCGCGCCCGGCGGCACGCAGGCGTGCACGCAGCGCCTCGTCGCCGAGCAGACGCTGCAGCCCGGCGGCGATGGCGGCCGGGTCGGCCGGGTCGACGTAGAGCGCGGCGTCGCCGCAGACCTCGGGCATCGAGGCCGCACGCGCGACGAGCACCGGGCAGCCGCAGCGCATCGCCTCGACCGGCGGCAGCCCGAAACCCTCGTAGTGCGAGGGGAAGGCCAGCGCCTCGGCGCGGCGGTACAGCGCCACCAGCGGCGCGTCGGGCAGCCAGCCGGTGCGCACCACGCCCGGCGGGTCGTCGCCGGCCCCTTCGTCCTGGAACACGCGCTGGTTGCGTCCGCCCACCAGCACCAGCCGGCAGTCGGCGTCGGGCCGCAGCCGGCGCCAGGCCTCCAGCAGCCCGGCCTGGTTCTTGGTCGGGTTCTCGCTGCCGACGGCGAGCACGAAACGCCGCCCCTCGAGACCCAGGTGGGCGATCACGGCATCGTCGGCCACGACCTCGTCGAGGTGGTCGGCGCCGCAGGGCACGACGGCGAAACGCTCCGCCGCGATGCCCAGCGCCTGGGCCAGACGCTGGCGCGAGAACGACGACACCGTCAGCAGCCGCTCGGCACGCCGCCCCAGGCGCCGGAACAGGCGGCGGTACCAGGCCACGAAGGCCGGCGTGTAGGCCTCGGGGTGGTCGAAGACCGCGGCGTCGTGCAGCGTGGCGATCTGCCGGCGCGCGAACCACGGCGCCGAGCCGGCGAGGTTGACGAGCAGGCCGTCGTGCGCCGCCCGCGGCAGCGCCAGCTGCTCCCAGGCATGCAGCGAGCGCCCGGGCCCGGCGACGCGGCGCAGCTCGATGTGCGCCAGCGCCGGCGCCTGCCCCCCGGGCGGGCACAGCAGCACCCAGCGCCGGCCGCCCGGCGCGAGCTGCCGGTCCAGCGCGAGCACCACACGCGCGGCGAAACGCTGCACGCCGGTGGTGCGCTGTGCAATGAACTTGCCGTTGAGATAGACGGTCGACATCGGGATCCGGGACAGGTTCAGGCGGTCGCCGTCGGGTTGCGGGGGATCAGGGCACGGCCTCCAGTCCGGGCGCGAGCGCGTCGCGCTCGGCCAGCAGCGGCGGCCGCCCGTGCGGCAGCGGCCAGACGATGCCGATCGTGGGGTCGTCCCAGCGCAGCGCGCCTTCGCAGTCGCGGGCGTAGGTGTCGGTCGTCTTGTAGAGGACGTCGGTGTCGTCCTCGAGCGCGACGAAGCCGTGCGCGAAACCTTCCGGGATCCACAGCTGGCGCCGGTTGTGCGCGCTCAACTCGGTGCCGAACCAGCGGCCGAAGTGCGGCGACGCACGCCGGATGTCGACGGCGACGTCGAAAGTCCGCCCGCGCGCCACGCGCACGAGCTTGCCCTGGGCGCGGGGCGCACGCTGGAAATGCAGGCCGCGCAGCACGCCGGCCCGGCTGCACGAGTGGTTGTCCTGCACGAAAGGCCGCGGCAGCGGCTCGCCCAGCGCCTGCAGCGCCTGGCGCCAGCGCGGTTCGCTGAAGCTCTCCATGAACCAGCCGCGTTCGTCGGCGAACACGGTGGGCTCGACGAGCAGCACCCCCGGCAGCGGCGTGTGTTGCAGCTTCATCGTTCGGGACGCCCCATGGCGCCGGCCAGCAGTTCGTCGAGCAGCCTCAGCACGCCGTCCTGCCAGTGCGGCAGGTGCAGGCCGAAACGCTGGCGCAGCCGGCGCGTGTCCAGGCGCGAGTTCAGCGGCCGGCGCGCCACGCTCGGGTAGTCGCAGCTGGGCACCGGCTCGATCGCCTCGGGCACGAGCCGCAGCGGCAGGCCGGCGGCGCGCGCATGCTCGACGACGAAACGCGCGTAGCCGTGCCAGCTGGTCTCGCCGGCGGCCGCGCAGTGGTAGGTGCCGGCCAGCGTGCTGTCGTGCATCGCCCGGCGCAGCACATGGGCGCTGACGTCGGCCAGCAGGTCGGCGCCGGTGGGCGCGCCCACCTGGTCGGCGACGACACGCAGCCGGTCGCGCTCGGCGGCTAGCGCAAGCATGGTCTTGGCGAAGTTGGCACCGCGTGCCGCATGCAGCCAGCTGGTGCGCAGGATCAGGTGGCGGCAGCCGCTGGCGCGCACCTGCTGCTCGCCTTCGAACTTGCTGCGGCCGTAGACCGACAGCGGCGCGGCCGGCGCGTCCTCGTCGCGCGCGAGCTCGCCGCTGCCGTCGAAGACGTAGTCGGTCGAGTAGTGCACGAGCCAGGCGCCGCGTGCCGCCGCCTCGCGCGCCAGCAGCCCCGGGGCGACGGCGTTGATCACGTGCGCCAGCTCGGGTTCACGCTCGGCACGGTCGATCTCGGTGTGCGCCGCGGCGTTGACGATCACGTCGGGCGCGTGTTCGTGCAGCAGCGCGGGCAGCGCGCCGGGGTCGGCGAAGTCGGCGCCGGTGTCGCGGTCGAGCGCGACCAACTCGCCCAGCGGCGCGAGCGAGCGCTGCAGCTCCCAGCCCAGCTGGCCCCCGCAGCCCAGCAGCAGCAGCTTCATGCGCGCTCCCCGCCCTGGGCGCACGGGCCGCGGCCGGCGCCGCTGCGCACGCGTTCGACCCAGTGGGCGTGCTCCAGGTACCAGGCGACCGTCTTGCGCAGACCGGACTCGAAGGTCTCGCTCGGCCGCCAGCCGAGTTCACGCTCGATGCGGTGCGCGTCGATCGCGTAGCGGCGGTCGTGGCCCGGGCGGTCCTGCACGTGCGTGATCAGGCGCGCGTGCGGGCCGGCGGGGTCGGGCCGCAGTTCGTCGAGCAGAGCGCAGACGCTGCGCACGACCTCGAGATTGGGCTTCTCGTTCCAGCCGCCGACGTTGTAGGTCTCGCCCGGGCGGCCGCGTTCGAGCACGGCGCGGATGGCACTGCAGTGGTCACCGACGTAGAGCCAGTCGCGGACCTGCAGGCCGTCGCCGTAGATCGGCAGCGGCTGGCCGGCCAGCGCGTTGACGATCATCAGCGGGATCAGCTTCTCCGGGAACTGGAAGGCGCCGTAGTTGTTGCTGCAGTTGGTCGTCGTGACCGGCAGCCCGTAGGTGCGGAACCAGGCGTTGACGAGGTGGTCGCTGGCGGCCTTGGTGGCGCTGTACGGGCTGCTGGGCTCGTAGGCATGGGTCTCGGTGAAGGCCGGCGCGTCGGGCGCAAGGCTGCCGTAGACCTCCTCGGTGCTGACGTGGTGGAAGCGGAACGCCTCCGGCTGCGCCAGCGTCTTCCAGTAGGCGCGCGCCGCCTCGAGCAGCACGAAAGTACCCTCGACGTTGGCCTGCAGGAAGTCCTGCGGCCGGGCGATCGAGCGGTCGACGTGGGTTTCGGCGGCGAAGTGCACGACGGCGCGCGGCCGGTGGGTCGCCAGCAGCGAATCGACGAGCGCACGGTCGCGGATGTCGCCGTGCACGAAGACGTGCCGCGGGTCGCCATCGAGCGCCGCGAGGTTGTCCAGATTGCCGGCGTAGCTGAGCGCATCGAGATCGACCACCGTCTCGTCGCCTCCGGCCAGCCACTCCAGAACGAAGTTGCTGCCGATGAAGCCGGCACCGCCGGTCACGAGAATCGTCATGGTCCGTCACGAAGAAAGCCGGCGCGGATTGTTTCACGCCGCGGGCCGGTACTCGGCCACCACCTGACGCAGCATCTCCCTCACATCGATGTCGCGCGCGCCTTGCGCGGCCGCGGCCCAGTGCAGCAGCGCGCCGATCTCGCCCGATTCGGCCGCCAGCCGCGCGATGCGCAGCCGCGGCACCGCCGTCGGCAGGGTGTCGTCGGCGTCGGCCAGCAGCTCCTCGTAGAGCTTCTCGCCGGGCCGCAGGCCGGTGAACTCGATGCGGATGTCCTGCGTCTGGCCGGCCAGGCGGATCAGGTCGCGCGCCAGGTCCACGATCTTCACCGGCTCGCCCATGTCCAGCACCAGCACCTGGCCGCTCTCGCCCACCGCCGCGGCCTGCAGCACCAGGCGCGCGGCCTCGGGGATGGTCATGAAGTAGCGGATGATGTCCGGGTGCGTCACCGTCACCGGGCCGCCGCGTGCGATCTGCTCCTTGAACTTCGGGATCACGCTGCCGCTGGAGCCCAGCACGTTGCCGAAACGCACGGCCATGAAACGCGTGCCCGGGTGGCGGGCGGCCATCATGCTGACCACCATCTCGGCGGCGCGTTTGGTGGCCCCCATCACGTTGGTCGGATTGACGGCCTTGTCGGTGCTGATCAGCACGAAGCGGCCGCAGCCGGCCTCGGCCGCGGCCAGCGCCGCGTGGTAGGTGCCCAGCGTGTTGTTGCGCAGCGCGGCGAGCGCGTTGTGCTCTTCTTCCATCAGCGGCACGTGCTTGAACGCGGCGGCGTGGAAGACGATGTCGGGCCGCCAGGCGGCGCAGGCCGCACGCAGGTGCGCGAGGTCCTTGACGTCGCCGATCAGGCGCACGAGCGCGACGTTCGGGAAGGCCAGCGACAGTTCCTGCTCGATCGTGTAGAGGTTGAACTCGCTGAGCTCGTACAGCACGATGCGCGCCGGCGCGAAACGCGCCACCTGCCGGCAGAGTTCGCTGCCGATGCTGCCGCCGGCACCGGTGATCAGCACCGTGCGCCCGGCGATCACCGCGGCCACGCCGCTGTCGTCCAGCCGCACCGGCTCGCGGCCCAGCAGGTCCTCGGGCTCGATCTCGCGCAGGCGTTCGATGCGGCTCTGGCCGGTGCGCAGCTCGTCGACGCCGGGCACGGTGACGACCGGCAGCCCGGTGGCCGCGGCCAGGTCCAGCGCGCGTCGGCGCTGCGCGCGCGTCGCCGACGGCAGCGCGACGACGACGTGGGTGGCCGCACCGCGCACGGCCTTGTCGGTGATCGCGTCCAGCGGCCCCAGCACCGGCACGCCGGCGATGCGTGCGCCGTGTTTGGCCGGATCGTCGTCGAGCAGGCCCAGCACGATCCAGCCCTGCTCGTGGATGCCGGCCAGCAGCAGCCGTGCCGCGGCGCCGGCACCCATCACGACGGCGCGCCGGATCTCGCGTTCGCTGCCGGTGATGCGCTGGCGCGCGTGTTCGTAGAGCATGCGGTAGGCCACGCGCACGACGCACACGCCCATCAGCGCGACGAAGGGGTGCAGGGCCAGCACCGCACGCGGCACCTTCACCAGCCCCAGGCCCATGACGACGGCCGCCGAGACGCTGCCGGCCAGCACGCAGGCCAGCGTCAGCCGCTTGACCTCGCCGAAGCCGGAGAAGCGCCACATCGCCTGCGGCACACGCAGCGCCGCGAACGCGGCGAGGTAGGCGCCGACGACGCCCAGCATCACCCAGGGGTCGTAACTCGGCCGGGCCTCGATCCAGCGCTCGAAGCCCAGGCGGAACAGGTAGGTGACGTTCCAGCAGAAGGCGATGACCAGCGCGTCGGCCAGCAGCGACAGCGGCTCGCGGTGCGGGCGGATGCGCGCCAGCACGAGGTCCAGGCGGTGCCAGATCGTCGGAGGGCCGCCCGCTGCGGCGGGCCGCGGGGTCCGCGGGTGATCAGGGGGCGTCACGGGAGGCGCGGACGGCGTTCTTCGAAAGCGAAAGTGGCTGCAATTCTATGAGGCGGCCCGCCGGGCCCTGGGCGCTCAGGCGCCACTGAAACGGCGCTTCAGTTCGGCCCCCAGGGCGGCGGCCGTCTGCAGCAACAACGGCACGAAGGCGTGTCCGGCCTCCAGCGCGGCGGCCAGCGAGCGCGCACGCGTCTCGGCGAATGGCGTGGCGAAAAGACGGCCGTCAGTGCTGGCGAGATGCGCGGCCTCGGCTGCGACCGTCTCGCCCAGGAAACGCAGGCGGGCCAGCCCGGACGGGTCGGCCGCGTTCACAGCGGCACTCCGTGGGCCAGGGCCGCCTCGTGCACCGGCTGGCGCGGCGTGGCCGGGTCGAGCAGCAGCAGGTCGATGCGCCGGCCGCCGAGCTGGCGCTCCAGGCGGGCACCGAGTTCGAGTTCACGCCGCAGCCGGTCAGACAAGGGCGCCGGAACCTCCACGAGCAGGTCGATGTCGCCACCCCGGCGGGCGTCGTCGAGGCGCGAGCCGAACAGGCACACACGCGCCTGCGGCCCCAGGGCGCAGGCCACGGTGTCGCGGATCAGGCGGCGTTGCTCTTCGGTCAGGCGCATGGGGCCATCCTAGCCGCGTGCCGCAGGCGCGGCTATCGCCCCAGCAGCACGCCGACGCTGCGCAGCAGCACGCCCAGGTCGGTCCACAGCGTGGCGCGTTCGGCATACGCGGCGGCGGCCTGCAGCTTGCGCGGCAGCAGCACCTCGACGTATTCGCGCTCGGGGTCGGCGGCACGCGCCAGCAGCTCGCTCTCGTCGGCATAGGCCAGCGACACCGGGTCGGTGATGCCCGGGCGCACCGACAGCACCCGCTCGCGCAGCTCGGGCGGGTAGAACTCGACGTAGCGCGGCACCTCGGGGCGCGGGCCGACGAGGCTCATCGTGCCCTGCAGCACGTCGATGAACTGCGGCAGCTCGTCGATGCGCGTGCGCCGCAGCCAGCGGCCGACACGCGTGATGCGCGGGTCCTCGCCGACGGTGATCTGCAGCCCCGGCGCGCCGTCGCGCATCGTGCGGAACTTGTGGATGCGAAACGGCACGCCGCCGCGGCCCACACGCTGCTGGCGGAAGAACACCGGCCCCGGCGAGTCCAGCTTGACGGCGGCAGCCGCCAGCAGCAGCAGCGGCGCGAGCAGCAGCAGCGCGACGGCGGCACCGGCGAGGTCGAAGAGGCGTTTGATCAACGGATCAGGCGGCAGGCGGCGCTTCGACGCCGTCGAAGACCTCGGCCATCGTGATGCGGCAGTCGAGGCTGGCGGCTTCCAGCGTGTCGGACTCGCTCATGTCGTGGATGAACCACTGGCCGGCAGCGTCGCGGCGGAAAGCTTCGACGCGGCGCGAGTCCGGGTCGACGAGCAGGTACTCACGCAGCGACGGGATGCGGCGGTAGAGCGCGAACTTGCGGCTGCGGTCATAACTCTCGGTCGCCGGCGACAGCACTTCGATGACCAGCAGCGGCGAGCGAAAGACGATGTCGGTCGCCAGGTCGATCTTGTCGCAGGTGACGAAGACGTCGGGATAAAGCACGGTGTCGTCGCCGATCTGGACTTTCGCCGACTCGGAGAAGGCGCGGCAGCCGGAGCCCTTCAGGCGGTTGCCGATCTCGCGCGCGAGGTTGTGGACGACGACGGCATGCACGCGCCGCGCACCGACCATCGCGAACACCTCGCCGCGGTGGAACTCGTGGCGCTCGGGCTGCTGGTTCTCCCAGGCCAGATAGGCCTCGAAGCTCAGCTTCGGCTTGGGCAGGACGTTCATCGCGCGCACCTCCGTCGCGTCATCCTAGCGCCCCAGCGCGGCCCGCACGGCGGCGACGACACGCTCGACGTCGGCGTCCGTCATGCGCGTGTAGATCGGCAGGCTGGCGATGCGCTCGAACGCATGCTGGGCCTGCGGGAAGTCGGCGGCGTCGAGCTGGTAGCGCTCGCGCCAGTAGGGGTGCAGGTGCAGCGGGATGTAGTGCACGCTGCAGCCTATGCCCTGCTCGAACATGCGTTCGATGAACCGTTCGCGCGTGACGCCGGCGTCGTCGGTCAGCCGCACCGGGTACAGGTGCCACGCGTGGCGGTCGCCGGCGGCGGGCTGCGGCGGCGTGATCAGCGGCAGGCCGCACAAGGCCTCGTCGTAGAGCGCGGCGATCTGCTCGCGCCGCTGCTGGAAGGCGTGGGCGCGCTTCAGCTGGTGGATGCCGAGCGCCGCCGCGATGTCGGTCAGGTTGTACTTGAAACCCGGCGCGACGATCTCGTAGTACCAGCTCGGCACGGTCGCGGTGAAACGGTCGAAGGCGTCGCGGCTCATGCCGTGCAGGCGCATCACACGCGCGCGCCTGGCGAGTTCGGCGTCGCGCGTGACCAGCATGCCGCCTTCGCCGGTGGTCATGGTCTTGTTGGCGTAGAAGCTGAAGACCGTGGCGTCGCTGGCCAGCGTGCCGACGAGCGCGCCGCCGCAGGTGGTGGGCAGCGCGTGCGCCGCATCCTCGACGACCTTCAGCCCGTGGCGGCGCGCGATGTCGTGGATCGCCGCCATGTCGGCCGCCAGGCCGCCGTAGTGCACCGGCAGGATGGCCTTGGTGCGCGGGCCGATCGCGGCCTCGATCGCCGCCGGGTCTATGTTCAGCGTCGCCGGGTCCATGTCGACCAGCTTCACGTCGGCGCCCAGGTAGCGCACGACCTCGGCGGTGGCGGTGAAGGTCCAGGTGGTCGTGATGACCTCGTCGCCGGGGCCGATGCCCAGCGCCTCCAGCGCCAGGTGCAGGCCGGCGGTGGCCGAGTTGACGGCGATGCACTGGTACTCGTCGCCGCCCAGGAAGGCGGCGAAATCGTTCTCGAAACGCCGCGCCTTGGGGCCGGTGGTCACCCAGCCGGAGCGCAAGGTGTCGACGACTTCGGCGATCTCGTCCTCACCGATGTCCGGCAAGGCGAAGGGAAGAAAGGGCTGGCTCACGCCGAGGCTCCGATGACGGTGAGATGTTCAGGGGTGGCGCCGGGCACGGCCTCGAGGGCGATCGAGCGGTCCAGCGTCACGAGGCGCCCGCCGTGGCGCACGGCCAGGGCGAGCAGGTAGAGGTCGGTGATGTGGCGCGAACTGAGCACGCGGTCCCAGCGCAGCAGGCCGGGCTGCAGCAGGCTCAGGTCGTCGGGCCAGAAGGCGTGCGACTCGTGCACGACGGCTTCGGCCAGGCGCTGCGCCACCAACGCGGGCGGCTGCGGGTTCGGGTAGGACGGCAGCGACAGGATGCGCAGGCAGCCGTTCTGCGTCAGCGGGCACGAGGCCCAGCCGGCGGCTTCGTGGGTGGCCATCCAGTCCATCGCCGCGTGATGGTGCAGATGACCGGCGTCCAGCAACGCGACGAGCACGTTGACGTCGAGCAGCGCGCGCCCGGGCATGGCCGACACAGGCTCAGAGCGCTTCGCCATCCCGCAGCGTGTCGACCTGGGCGTTGGTCGCGACCACCCCTTCGCGCGCGCCGAAGGGCCGGAAACCGGCGACGCTGCGACCCTCGGCCGACCGCGCACCGGCCGTGGTGGCACCGCTGAGCGACTGGCGCATCAGCCGCGACACGACCTGGCCGGCCGAAAGGCCTTCACGGCGCGCCAGCTCCTTGGCTGCCGCCAGCAGGTCGTCGTCGATGTCCAGGGTCGTGCGCATGGCAGCACCTTGATGCGTTGATGCAGTCGCATCATTGTCTCACGCCGGCCTGCCGATCCAGGCCAGCAGGTGGGTGCGCAGCCCCGGCAGCGCCGCCAGCGGCCGGTACAGCGCCGGGTGCAGCGCGCAGGCGGCGCGCGCCAGCGGCGGCGCCAGCGTCACGCGTTCGGCACGCACGCGGCCTTCGGGGAACAGCGCACGCACCCGCGCCAGCGGCACGCCGCGCACGTCGCGGTTGCCGGGGTTGTCGACGGTGAAGTCGTACCAGAGCACGGCGCCGCCGGGTTTCAGCCAGCGCCACATCGCGCCGGCCAGGCGCTGCTGGAAATCGTCGTCGAGCAGCGAGGAGAAGACCGTGTACTGCAGCACCAGGTCCTGGCTGGCCGGCGCCAGCGGCGCGGCGCAGGCGTCGCCCAGGTGCAGCGCGACGGCGGGCGGCAGCACGCGCCTGGCCTGGGCGTGGCGCTCGGGGATCAGCTCCAGTCCGATCAGGCGCTCGGGCGAGGCGCCCAGGCGCAGCAACCCCAGCAGGTTGCCGCCGCCGCCGCAGCCGACCTCGGTGATGGCCAGCGGCGCCAGGCTGCGCAGGCCTTGCGCGGCCAGGCGGCGCAGCAGCGCCCGGTCGCGCTCCTGCACCGTCTGCCAGACCTCGGGGCGCAGCGGCGAATAACGGTCGCCGTCGTGGCGGCGGGCGTAGCGCGCGGCGACGGCGGCGGGCTCGTCGTCGGCGCCGCCCATCAGCGCAGGGCCTCGAGGAAACGCCGCGCCAGCACCGGGTAGGTGTGCTCCGCGAGCACGAAGGCGCGGCCGCGTTCGCCCATCGCGCGGCGCTCGTCGGCCGGCAGCGCCGCCAGCCGGCGCAGGCCGTCGGCGACGGCCGCCGGGTCCTGCGGCGCGACCGTGAGCCCGCAGCCGGCTTCGGCCACCGGGTCGTTGCCGGCTTCGACCGAATGCAGCACGGCGCGGCGCGCCATCATGTAGTCCATCAGCTTGTTCGGCGCGATGCCGAAGCGGTAGATCGGCACCCGCTGCCAGCCGATGTAGGCGATGTCGCAGCGCGCCAGGAAGGCCGGCACCTGGGCCTTGGGGATCGGCGGCAGCATCGCCACGTTCGCCAGCCCTTCGTCGGCGACACGCCGCGCCAGCCGCGACTGCTCGTGGCCGCTGCCGACGAGCACGAAGCGCAGCGGCTCGTGCTGCACCAGCTTGGCCGCGTCGAGCAGCGTGTCCAGCGCGTTCGGCAGCCCCATCGACCCGGCATAGCCGACCACCGTGCCGGCGGCGGCCGCGGCGTCCAGCGCGGCGGCGACGTCCTCGCGCAGCGGCGGCGGCTCGGCCTCCCACTCGTCGAGCGTGATGCCGTTGGGCACGACGTGCAGCCGGGCGAGATCCAGCCCGCGCGAGGCCATGTAGCCGTGCACCTTGGGCAGCATCGAGATCACGCGGTCGGCGTGGCGGTAGGCGTGGTCCTCGGCCGCCTGGCACAGCAGGATGAACGGGTGCCGGCGCGACATGCCCGACAGCTCGATCGGGCTCAGCGGCCAGAGGTCGTGCACCTCGTAGACGAGCTTCGCGCCGGCGCGGCGCGCGATGCGCTGCGCCACCCAGATGTCCATCGGGTAGGTGCTGGACGCGACGACGACCTCGGGGCGGAACTCGCGCACCAGGCGCGGCGTGTCGGCCCAGACGGCGCGCAGATAGGCCCAGATGTTCTTCACCCGCCCCAGGCCGTTGCCCTGGTACGGCGGCGTCTCGTAGAAGCGGTAGCCGATGCCGTCGACGGTCTGGTCGCCGGGCGGCGGCTGGCGCGTGCGCACGTGCGAGAAGTCGGCGCCCAGCAGCAGCGCCTCGTGGCCGGCACGCACCCATTCGCGCGCCAGGTAGTAGGGCCGGTACTCCATGCCCAGCGCCGGCGAGCCGACGTAGTGGTTCAGCACCAGCAGTCTCATCGCGGCTCCATCGCCAGCAGGCGGTCGACGAAGGCGCGCACACGCGGCGCGAACAAGGCCTCGCGTTCGACCCAGGCGCGGTTGGCGGCGGCGATCGCCCCGGCGCGTGCGGCCAGCGGCGCCAGGCGCTCGGGCGTCAGGCGTTCTCCGGCGGCGAGCACGATGCCGTTGTCGCCGTCGCGCACCAGCTCGCGGTTGGCCGGCAGGTCCGAGACGACGGGGATGCAGCCGTGGGCCATCGCCTCCAGCACCGAGACCGAGACCGAGTCGCTGGTCGGCAGGCTCAGATACCAGAGCGCGCGTGCGTACCAGCCGGCCTGGGTGTCGGCGTCGAGCCGGCCGACGAAGGCGGTGCGTTCATCGGCCATCGCCTGCAGCTCGGCGCGCAGCGAGCCGTCGTTGGCGACGACCAGGCGCAGCTCGTCGCCCGGCAGCGCGGCGAAAGCCTGCAGCACACGCTCGGGGGCGTAGATCGGCTCCAGCCCGCGGTTGGCGAAGAACAGCGCCGGGTCCTTGGCCGCCGGTGCCGGCGGCATGGCCTCCAGCCCGAACGGGAAGACCATGATGTCGAAGGCACCCAGGGCCCGCATCTTCTCGGCCATCGCCTGCGAGTCGCTGGTCGTCAGCACGCAGGCACGCAGCACGCGGCGCGTCAGCGCGCGCAGCGCGGTGCTCTTCTGCGGCGCGACGAGGATGTCGCTGCCCCAGGCCGAGCCGACGAGCCGGCCGCGCACGCCGTACAGCCGCTGCGCCAGCCAGGCCAGCGTGCCGTGCGAGGTGAGGTAGTGCGCGTGCAGCCACTCGGGGTGCACGCGGTGCAGCCAGCGCGCCAGCCGCGGCAGCTGCTTCAACAGGCCGATGTTGCCGCCGCCGGCGTCGGGGCGCGTGGCCAGCGCCAGCCGCCGCGCGGGCGGCACGATGGTGTCGAAACCGGACAGGAAACCACGGCTGGACGCGACCCAGAGCTCCAGCTCGGGCAACGCCGCCAGCGCACGCGCCCACTTCAGCAGGTGCGGGCTCTCGGCGTCGCCGATCAGCGCATAACGGATGGGAGAAGTCATCGAAGATTGAACGCTCGGGCGCGCGGCTGGAGGACCGCCGCCCTCAGGAACCGCCCGCGCCGGTGCGCCGCACCCACTCGTCGTAGTCGGCGCGTGCGTCGGGATGCGCCGCGAACCAGGCTTCGTCGGCTTCGCGCGTGTCACCGATCACCCGCGCCGGCTGGCCGGCGACGATCGCGAAGTCGGGCACCTCGCCGCTGACGTAGCTGAAGGCGCGCACCAGCGCGCCGCGGCCGATGCGGCTGCCCGGCGCGACAACGCTGTGCGAGCCGAGGAAGCTGTAGGCGCCGATCGAGGTCGGCGCACGCCGGTAGCCGGGCGGGTCGGCCTCGCCCCAGTAGCTGCGGCCGGCCAGGCGCACCGCCTGGTGGCTGGAATGGCTCAGCACGACGCAGTGGGTGGAGATCTGGCAGCCCTCGCCGATCGTCAGCCCGCCCGAGGCGTCGATGAAGTTGAACGGGCCGATGTAGACGTGGTCCTCGATCTGCAGGCGCTCGGGCGCCTCCAGCCGCGAAGCCCCGCTGATGCGCGTGTGCGCCAGCCAGACGCCGTCGCCGCGGCGCCAGCCGTAGAACATGCGCGGGCCGAACAGCGTGCGCCACCAGCGCTGCAGCGTCTCCTTCATCGCCCTGGACCTCCGGTGCGGGATGCTAGCGCCCGCAGGCCGTCGGCCCAGTGGCGGCCCGGGCGCAGCACCGTCGCCAGCGGCCAGCCGGCGGCGGCGGCGAAACGCCGCGCCAGCAGCAGCACCGAGATCCCGTAGGCGACCGACGCCGCCAGCGCCGCCCCGGCCGCACCCCACTGCGGCACCAGCAGCACGGCCAGCGCCGCGTTCAACGCCAGCGAGCCGGCGGCGATGCGCGCCGGCACCTGGGGCTGGCCGGCGTGGTTGGTGAAGAAGGCCGACATCGCCGACGCGCCGCCGAAGGCCAGCACGCCGGGCAGCAGCAGCGCCAGCGGCAGCAGGCTGTCGGCATAGGCCGGCCCCAGCGCGCGCGGCAGGATCAGCGCCGCCGCCGCCCAGAGCAGCGGCGCGGCCACCAGCAGCGCCAGCCAGCTGAGGTGCAGCGCCCGCAGCGTCGTCTGGGCCGCGCGCTCGCGGTCGGGCGTGCCGATGCGGCCGTAGACGGCCTGGGTCAACGAGCCCGAGACGAACCACAGCAGCTCGGCGACCATCACCGCGATCGAATAGACGCCGGTGGCCGACAGCCCCAGCGTGCGCTCGACGACGAACAGGCCGACGCGGTAGTTGGCCAGCGAGACGAGGTTGGACAGCGCGATCGTCGCGACGAAAGGCAGCTCGGCGCGCAAGGCGCCGAGGTCGGGCGAGGCCAGCCGGCCGCGGCGCGCCAGCAGCCCCAGCAGCACGAGCCCGACCGTGACCTTGGCCGCCACCCAGCAGGCCAGCAGCGCCGGCAGCGCCAGCGCCTGGGCCAGCGCGACGGCACCCAGCGCGGCCAGCGCGATGGCCGGCGGCGCCACCGAGACCAGCGCCATCGGCGCCATGCGCCCTTGCCCCAGCCAGAGCCCGGCGACGTTGGGTGCCAGCAGCAGCAGCGGCGCGGCCAGCGCCAGCATCCACAGCGAGGCGTAAGCCGGCGGGCCGACACGCGAGAACAGCCACAGCCCCAACCCGGCCACGGCGCCGGCGGCGACGCAGGCCAGGACCACCGCGCCCAGCAGCGCCGGCGAGGATTGGCCGTGGTGCGAGACACGCCGCGCCAGCGCGATGCCGAACCCGGACATCAGCGCCAGCAGCAGGCCTTCGACGCTGGTGAACAGCGCGAACACACCCTGCTGCTCGGTGCCCAGGCGCGCGGCGACCGTCGTCAGCGCCAGCACCAGGCCGACGGCGGCCAGCCGGGCCACGAGGTTGATCGCGGTGCCGCGGGCGACGGCGCGGCTCATCGGGGTGTGCGGGAGTTCAGGCCAGCGCGCGGCGCAGCGCCGCGACGACGGTGTCCTGGTCGGCCTCGCTGAGGTCAGCGCTCATCGGCAGGCTCAGCACCCGCTGCGCCAGGCGCGCGGCCACCGGGCAGGCGTCGGGCGTGGCGTAGGCGGCGTAGGCCGGCTGGTGGTGCAGCGGCACCGGGTAGTGCACGGCGGTCGGCACGCCGGCGGCTTTCAGCGCCGCCTGCACGGCTTCACGTCCGTCGACCATCACCGTGTACTGGGCGTAGACCGAGTTGCGGTCGGGCCGCACCGTGACCTGCTCGACGCCGGCCAGCCCCTCGCGGTAACGCGCGCCGATCGCCGCACGGCGCTCCAGCTCCCAGTCGAAACGCTCCAGCTTGGCGAGCACGACGGCGCACTGCAGCGTGTCCATGCGGCCGCCGACGCCCAGCCGGGTGTGGCGGTAACGTGCGCTCTGGCCGTGCACGCGGATCTCGCGCGCCGCCTGCGCCAGCCGGTCGTCGCTGGTGAACAGCGCGCCGCCGTCGCCGTAGCAGCCCAGCGGCTTGCTCGGGAAGAAGCTGGTGGCGCCGAAGGTCGACAGCGCGCACGAGCGCCGGCCGCGGTAGACGGCGCCGAAGCTCTGCGCCGCGTCCTCGATCACCGCCAGCCCGTGGCGCGCGGCGATGGTGTTGATCTCGTCGAGGTCGGCGACCTGGCCGTACAGGCTCACCGGCACGATGGCCTTGGTGCGCGGGCCGATCGCCGCCTCCAGCCGCGCGACGTCGAGGTTGGCGGTGTCGGGCTCGACGTCGACGAAGACCGGGCGCGCGCCGGCGAGCACGATGGTCTCGGCCGTCGCGGCGAAGCTGAACGGCGTCGTGACGACCTCGTCGCCGGGCTGCAGGTCCAGCGCCATCAAGGCGATCAGCAGCGCCTCGGTGCCGCTGGCCACCGTGATGCAGTGTTTCGTGCCGGCGAAGGTGGCGAGCGCGGTCTCGAGCTCGGCGACTTCGGGGCCCATGATGTACTGGCCGTGGTCGAGCACACGCTGGATGCGCGCGTCGATCGAGCCCTTCAGCGCCGCGTACTGCGACTTCAGGTCGGTGAACTGCATGGAATGAGGGTGTCGCCGTCGAGGCGGTAGCGTTCGCCGGTGGCCGGACATTCGGCCTCGCCGTGGCCGCTGGGCGGCAGCGCCAGGCGTTCGCCGTGGCGGCTCATCCAGCCGATGCGGCGCGCCGGCACGCCGACGACCAGCGCGTACGGCGGCACGTCGCGGCTGACCACGGCGCCGGCGCCGACGAAGGCGTATTCGCCGATCGTCGTGCCGCAGACGATGGTGCAGTTGGCGCCCAGCGTCGCGCCGCGGCGCACCAGCGTGCGCCGGTACTCGTGCTTGCGCGGCACGGCGGAGCGCGGGTTGAAGACGTTGGTGAAGACCATGCTCGGGCCGCAGAAGACGTCGTCCTCGAGCGTGACGGCGTCGTAGACCGAGACGTTGTTCTGGATCTTGACGTTGTCGCCGATGACGACGTCGTTGCCGACGTAGACGCCCTGCCCCAGCGAGCAGCCGGCGCCGACGCGCGCACCACCGCAGACATGGGCGAAGTGCCAGACGCGCGTGCCCTCGCCCAGCGTCGCGCCGTCGTCGATGATCGCGCTGTGGTGCACCGCCTCGCCCCCTCTCCCGCTCGCGGGAGAGGGGGCCTGACCGCGAGAGTCGGCGGGCGGTTGCATCAGAACACCAGCGGCAACCCGACGCGGCAGCCGTCGCGCGCGCTGCGGTAGGCGGCGATGATCACTTCGAGCGAGCGCAGGCCTTCGTAGCCGTCGACCTCGGCGCTCTTCTCGCCGCGCAGCGTGCCGATCACGTTGTCGTAGTACAGCGGGTGGCCGGGGCCGTAGACCGAGGGCGCGGCGTAGCTGGTGTTCTTCACCGCCTCGTCCTCGGGCGCCGGGGTGTCGAACTGCCAGTGCTGGATCTGGTTGACGGCAACGCCGCCGATGCGCACCGTGCCGCGCTCGCCGAGGATGGTGATGCTGCCCTCGAAGTTCTTGCCGTGGGTGAGCATCGTCACGTTGATCGAGGCCAGGCCGCCCTTGCGCAGGCGCAGCGACATCACGCCGGTGTCCTCGGCCTCGATGTCGCGGCCCAGCGTCGCGGTGTAGGCGTGCACGTTGTCGACCGGGCCGACCAGCCAGTCGACCATGTCGACGTAATGGCTGGCCTGGTTCAGGAAGGCACCGCCGTCGAGGTCCCAGCGGCCGCGCCAGGGCGCGTCGTCGTAGTAGCTCTGCGGGCGGGTCCAGAAGACGTTGACGACGACGCAGTGGATGCGGCCGAAACGCCCGGCGTCGACCGCGTGCTTCAACAGCTGCATCGTCGGGTTGAGCCGGTTCTGCTTGACGACGAAGAGCTTGACGCCCTCCTCGCGGCAGACGCGCACCATCTCCATGCCTTCGTCCCACTTGGTCGCCATCGGCTTCTCGGTGAGCACGTGGCGGCCGGCGCGCGCGGCCTTCATCGCCTGGCGCGGGTGCAGGCCGCTGGGCGTGGCCAGCGTGACGATGTCGCAGTCGCTGGCCTCGAGCAGTTCGTCGAGGCTGGCGTAGCCGGCGGCGCCGGTCTTGGCGACCGCGGCGGCGAGCGCTTCGGGGCGGTTGTCGCAGACGGCGACGAGTTGGGCGCGTTCGGCGTGCTGGCGCAGCGCCTCGACATGATTGGCCGAGATGCGGCCGCATCCGACCAGCGCGAAGCGGATCGGGCGCTGCACGATCGGCAGGCAGGGGCTGACTTTCATCGAACCGGGCATTCTAGGCTGCGCCTAAAATTGCGGCACATCACCGGGCCCCCCATGACCGACGACAACCAACTGATCGCCGAACGCCGCGAGAAGCTGCAAGCCATCCGCGCCGCAGGCGTGGCTTTCCCGAACGACTTCAAGCCCCGCCACCACGCCGCGGACCTGCACCACAAACACGGCCAGGTGCCCAACGAGGAGCTCGAGCCCCAGGCCGTCACGGTGTCGGTGGCCGGTCGCATGATGCTCAAGCGCGTGATGGGCAAGGCCTGCTTCGCGACGCTGCAGGACGCCACCGGCCGCATCCAGCTCTACGTCACGCAGGACGCCGTCGGGCCCGAGACCCTGGCCGCATTCAAGCGCTGGGACCTGGGCGACATCCTCGGCTGCGAAGGCACGCTGTTCCGCACCAAGACCGGCGAGCTGTCGATCAAGGCGACCAGCGTTCGCCTGCTGACCAAGAGCCTGCGGCCGCTGCCGGACAAGTTCCACGGCATGACCGACCAGGAACAGAAGTACCGCCAGCGCTACGTCGACCTGATGACCGACGACACCGCGCGTTCGCGTTTCGTCGCCCGCAGCAAGGCCGTCAGCTCGATCCGCCAGTACATGGTCGAGCACGGCTTCCTCGAGGTCGAGACGCCGATGCTGCATCCGATCCCGGGCGGCGCGAACGCCAAGCCCTTCGTCACGCACCACAACGCGCTGGACCAGGAGATGTTCCTGCGCATCGCGCCCGAGCTCTACCTGAAGCGGCTGCTGGTCGGCGGCTTCGAGCGCGTGTTCGAGATCAACCGCAACTTCCGCAACGAGGGGATCAGCGTCCGGCACAACCCCGAGTTCACGATGATGGAGTTCTACGCGGCGTACTGGACGCACCACGACCTGATGGACTTCACCGAACAGGTCCTGCGCCACGCCGCGCGCGCCGCCACCGGCAGCGCCACGCTGAGCTACGCCGGCCGCGAGGTCGACCTGGCCCAGCCGTTCGCGCGGCTGTCGGTGCGCAACTCGCTGGTCGTGCACGCCGGCGTCAGCGAGAGCGAGGCCGACGATGCCGCGGCGCTGCACGCGAAGCTGAAGGCGCTGGGCGAGGAGCCGCCTGCGCACTGGACGCTGGCCGAGCTGCAGTTCGGCCTGTTCGAGGCCGCGGTCGAGGACAAGCTCTGGCAGCCGACCTTCATCATCGACTATCCGGTCGAGGTCTCGCCGCTGGCGCGTGCCTCGGACAGCAACCCGTCGATCACCGAACGTTTCGAGCTCTTCATCACCGGGCGCGAGTACGCCAACGGCTTCTCCGAGCTCAACGACGCCGAGGACCAGGCGGCACGTTTCCAGGCCCAGGTGGCGAACAAGGACGCCGGCGACGAGGAGGCGATGTACTACGACGCCGACTTCATCCGCGCACTGGAGTACGGCATGCCCCCGGCCGGTGGTTGCGGCATCGGCATCGACCGGCTCATCATGCTGCTGACCGACAGCCCCAGCATCCGCGACGTGATCCTGTTCCCGGCGCTGCGACGGGAGGCCTGACGCGACGACGGTGGCGAGTCGGCAGCGGGAGACGAAGAAGAATGAACGAACGCCTGCACGACCTCGCCGCCATCGAGGACGCCGTCTGGCACGAACTGGGCCGCGCGACCGACTCGGCCCACGACTGGCACGTCGGCGTGCTCGCCACCACCGACGGCCAGCGCGCCGACGCCCGCAGCGTCGTGCTGCGCGAGGTCGAGCCGGCGGCGCATTCGCTGATCGTCTACACCGACGCGCGCAGCCCCAAGGTCGCGCACGTCCAGACGCATCCCGAAGGCGTGCTGGTGCTGTGGTCGGCGACCCGCGGCTGGCAGTTGCGCGCCCACGTGCACGTGACGGTCGAGACCACGGGCCTGGCCGTCTGGTCGCGCTGGGCCAGGCTGATGATGACGCCTGCCGCGCAGGACTACCTGTCGCCGCTGCCGCCGGGCAGCCGCATCGTCAAGCCGGTGCCCGAACGCGGCACCCGCGCCCACTTCGCGATGATGACGATGCGCGTCGATGCGCTGGACTGGCTGGAGCTGCACCCCGAAGGCCAGCGCCGCGCGCTCTTCGACGCCGACGGCGGGCACTGGCTGGCGCCCTGAGCTAGCGCTGCCTGAACGCCGGCTTGCGCTTGGCGACGAAGGCCGCCATGCCTTCCTTCTGGTCCTCGGTGGCAAACAGCGCGTGGAACAGCCGGCGCTCGTAGCCCAGGCCGTCGGCCAGGCCCGCCTCGAAGGCGCGGTTGACGCACTCCTTGGCCATCATCACGCTCGGGCCGCTCTGGGCGTTGATCAGCTCGGCGGCGGCCAGCGCCTCGTCGAGCAGCGCGGCCGCCGGAACGATGCGCGACACCAGCCCGGCGCGTTCGGCCTCGGCGGCGTCCATCAAACGGGCCGTCAGGATCATGTCCATCGCCTTGGCCTTGCCCACCGCCCGCGGCAGGCGCTGCGTGCCGCCGGCGCCGGGGATGATGCCGAGCTTGATCTCCGGCTGGCCGAACTTCGCCGTGTCGGCGGCGATGATGAAGTCGCACATCATCGCCAGCTCGCAGCCGCCGCCGAGCGCGAAGCCGGAGACCGCGGCGATCACGGGTTTCCTCACGCGCAGGATGCGCTCCCAGTTGCGCGTGATGAAGTCGCCCTTGTAGGCGTCCATGAAGCTGAAGCCGGCCATCGCCGTGATGTCGGCGCCGGCGGCAAAGGCCTTCTCGCTGCCGGTGATGACGATGCAGCCGACCGTGTCGTCGGCGTCGAAGGCGGCGAGCGCGTCGCCGAGCTGGTCCATCAGCGCATCGTTCAGCGCGTTGAGCTGCTTGGGCCGGTTCAGCGTGAGGAGCGCGGTGCGGCGTTCGCCGTCGCCACGCAGTTCGGTCAGCACCAGCGGTTCGGGGGTCGTCATGCGGCGGTCTCCTGTTGTCGGTGAAGCGCCCGTGCGGGCTCGGCGCCGACTATGCCGCAAGCGCGTTCAGGTCGGCGCCGACTGGCGCGGCAGCTGGCGGATCAGCAGGTCGACCCAGGTGTCGTCGTCCTGGCGGATGAGGATGCGCACCGGCAGGTACTGCAGCGTCGGCGCGACCCACATCTCGGCCGTCAGCTCCTTGCCCGGCCGCGGCGCACGGCGCGGTTTGACATGCAGCGTCTCGAGCTCGCCGAAACGCGTGTGCAGCGTCTCGTGGCCGATGACGTCGTAGGTCCAGAGGTCGGCGCGGCGAGGCAGGGCCAGCGGCAGCTGCACCGATCGCCCCGGCTGCAGCAGCGCCGGCTGGGTCGTGAACAGCCAGGTGAGCTGCACGAACTGGCTCGCGCTGTCCTGCACGCCGGGCAGCCGCGGCGCCTCGCGTCCGTTGGCGAAACGGATGAGCTCGTCGCCGAACAGCACCGTCTGGTGCTTGGGGTCGCGGAACGCGGCACGAGTCGTCTCGTCGTAGCGCCTCGGGCGCAGGCCGTGCTCGGTGACCTCGCCGTCGCTGGACAGCCGGCGCGTGACCAGCGGCGCGAACGACGGGCCGATCGTCACCTCCAGGTGCACCTGGTAGCGCGCGCCTTCGCGCAGCCACTCGACGGTGGCCTGGCCCTGCACCGGGCCGCGGTAGTTGCCGCTCAGGTCGTAGGCCAGTTGCGTCGACGGCGGCCAGTCGAAGGGTTCGGCATCGGGATCACCTTCGGCCATGGCCGGGGCCGAGGCCGCCGAGGCCGGCAGCGGCACCGGGTCGGCCTGCGCCAGCGCCTCGTCGCCGATCGGTGGCAGCGACTCGGAGGCCGGGGCCGCCTCGGCCATCACCGGCTCGGGCGCGGAGGGCGCCGAAGCCGGCGCCGAGGCCGCCTCGGCGACGACCGGCGCACGGCGCGGCTTGGGCCGTGCGGCCGGTGCCGGCGGGGGCGGGGGCGGCGCGGCGGGCAGCAGGGTCTGCACGAAGCTGACGTCCAGCGGCTTGGGCGGCGGGTCGTCGTTGCCGCCCCAGCCCGTGCGCAGCACGGCGTCGGCCAGCTGCAGATGCACGGCGACGAGCGCCAGCGCCAGCGCCGCCAGCGCCGCCCGCCGCCGCGTGCGCCGCTCCATCAGCCGCCCAGCCAGTCCTTGCGGCGCGCCAGCGCCACGGCCGGGGCGCTGGTGTCGGCAGCCAGGCTGACGGTCGGCGAGGCCGCGGCACCGGGCACCAGTCGGAGCCGGTGCAGGCGCTGGTCGCGTGCGACCAGCAGCTCGAACGGCGCGTCGGCCGGCAGCCACTGCAGCACGTCCTCCAGCCGGCGCAGCCGCCAGCCACCGGCGGCCAGCAGTTCGTCGCCGGGGGCGAGGCCCGCGGCTTCGGCGGCACTGCCGCGCAGCACCTGGCGCACCACCGAGCCGGACGCGCCTTCGGCGAGCCGCAGCCCCAGGCGCTGCGCCAGCGTGCCGGCGCCCAGCTGCGTCGCGACGCCGAAGCCGGCCAGCGCCTCGGCCACCGGCAGCTCGCCGGTGCCGTGCACCCAGTCGGCCAGCTCCTCGGCGAGACCGGGTACGCCGTCGGCCAGCGCGGCCACCAGATCGGCCTCGTCGACCGGGCGTTCGGCGTGGCGCTTCCAGAGCCGGCGCATCGCCTCGTCCAGCGAGCTGCCGGCGGCGCGCCGGCGCAGGTCGACGAGCAGCGCGACCAGCGCCCCCTTGGCGTAGTAGCTGACGGTCGCGTTGGGCGTGTTCTCGTCGGCGCGGTAGTAGCGTGTCCAGGCGTCGGCCGCGGCCTGCGCGACGCTCTGCACCTGCCGGCCCGGCGTCGCCAGCACGCCGGCGAACTGCTTGCCGAGCAGCGCCAGGTAGCGGTCCCGCGTGATCTGGCCGGTGCGCAGCAGCGACAGATCGTCGTAGTAGGACGTGAAACCCTCGAAGAACCAGAGCAGCGAGGTCGGCGCCTCGCGGCCCAGGTCGGCACCGACCAGCGCACGCGGGCGCAGCCGCTTGACGTTCCAGGTGTGGAAGTACTCGTGGCTGAACAGCCCGAGCAAGCCGACGTAGGCATCCCCCGGCTCGGCCTCGCCGCGGCGCGGCAGGTCGCGGCGCGAGGCGATCAGCGCCGTGCTCGCGCGGTGCTCCAGGCCGCCATAGGCGTCCTCGGCGGCGTGCAGCAGGAACAGGTAGCGCGAGAACGGCGGCTTGCCACGCACGCCGTGCCAGAAGCGGATCTGCCAGCGGCAGATGCGCTCGATGTCGGCCAGCAGGCGCTCGCCGTCGAAACTGGGCCAGGCGCCGTCGACGGCGATCTCGTGCTCGGCCCCGGCGACCTCGAAACGCCCGCGCCAGAAGCGGCCGAAGGCGAACGGGTGGTCGATGGCCTCGTCGTAGTCGGCGGCCTGCCAGCGCCGCCGGCCGGCGGCCGGCATCGCGGTGGCGACCTCCCAGCCCGCGGGCAGCGGGCCGAGTTCGATCAGGTGCGGCTCGTGCTCGCGGCCTTCGGCGCGCAGCAGCCCGCTGGTGCCGTTGAAGAAACCGCGCGTGCCGTCGAGGAAGGCGCCACGCACCGACGGGTCGTTGGCGTAGACGGTGGCGGTGACGACCAGCGCCTCGGCGCCGTCGCAGCGCGCCAGCCAGCTGGTCTTGTCCAGCGGTTCCAGCACGAGCTCGCGCTCACCCTGGCGCGCCTGCAGCCCGACCAGGTGGCGCGCGAAGTCGCGGATCATGTAGCTGCCCGGGATCCACGCCGGCAGCGCCAGCCGCTGCGCCGCCGCCGGCCGCGGCAGCGTCAGCGTGACGCGAAACAGGTGGGCGTTGAGGTCGGCGAACTCGATGCGGTAGCGCGGCATCTCAACTCCCCGCGCCGGCAGCGCCGAGGAAGCAACTGAGCGACGCGATCGCGCTGAGGCGGAAGCGCAGCGTCAGCCAGTGGCCCATGCCGTGGCGCGGGTAGACGCCGCGGTCGACGAGGTAGCAGACGACGAGCATCACGCCGAGCACGACGAGGCCGGCATTGGCCGGCATCATCACGCCGGCCCAGGCCACCAGCGGCGGCACGACGCCGTTGACGAAGAGCCGGCCTTCGGGCTGCGCCTCGCGGAAACCGATGCCCCAGTGGATGCCGCCGAGGAAGGACACGACGGTGGCGGCGTAGGCGGCCAGAGACAAGGTCGCGTAGGGCAGCACCTCGGGGTGCACGAGCCAGATCAGGGCGGCACCGAGCACGAAGGGCACGAGCCCGGCGTAACCGAGCCGCAGCGCGGCGGGAGACAGCGTGGCAGTCATGCGGCGATTGTCGCCGCCGGACGTCAACTCTTCCGGGCGGCGGCCGCCAACAGCTTCTCGACCTGGTCGATCGGGATCGCACCCGGCTTGCGCGTGCCGTCCTCGAAGACCACCGCCGGCGTGCCGTTGATGCGGTGGCGCTGGCCGAGCGCGACGTTGCGCGCCAGCGCGCCGGCGTCGCAGGCGCCCATCGCCTTGGGCGGCACGACGTTGTCCAGCATCCAGGCGCGCCAGGTCTTGGCCGGGTCCTTGGCGCACCAGATGTCGCGCGACTTGGCGTTGGAGTCCGGCCCCAGGATCGGCATCAGGAAGGCGTGGATCGTCAGGTCCTTCACGCCGGCGAGGTCACGCTCGAAACGTTTGCAGTAGCCGCAGTTCGGGTCGACGAAGACCGCGACCTGGCGCTTGCCGCTGCCCTGGCGCAGCGTGATCGCGTCCTTGAACGGCAGCTTGGCGAAGTCGATCGCCGTCAGCTGGTCCTGGCGCGCCTCGGTCAGGTTGCTCAGCGTCTTGGTGTCCAGGATCGAGCCCTGGATGATGAACTCGCCCTTGGCGTCGGCGTAGAGGATCTCGGTGCCGCCGTAGCGCACCTCGTAGAGGCCGGCGATCGGCGCCGGGCGCACCTCGTCGATCCTGGGCATCGTCGGCAGGCGTTCGGCGAGCGCCTTGCGGATCGCGGCTTCCTGCGCCGCGGCGCTGCCGCAGGCGAGCACGGCGGCGGCGGCCAGGGCCAGCCGCGCGGTCGTCGTCTTCATCGGGGTTCCTTCGAAACGGCGGGGGGACGGTCCAGCGCCCGCTCGGTGAGAAAACGCTTGAGCGGCGGCAGACGGTTCACCAGATCCAGGCCGCGGTTGCGAAGTTCCCTGAGCAGCGGTTCTTCGCTCGCGAACAGGTGCAGCAGCGCGTCGGTGAGCTGGCCCATCGCACGCGTCGGCAGCTCGCGTTCACGGGCGTAGCGGCGCAGCAGCTTCTCGTCGCCGAGCGTCCTCCACGGTTCACGCCCGGCAATCGCCGCCGACAGCGCGGCGACGTCGGCCAGGCCCAGGTTCAGCCCCTGGCCGGCCAGCGGATGCACGACGTGGGCGGCGTCGCCGACCAGCACCCAGCCCGGGCCGCAGAGGCGTTCGGCGCGGCCGAAAGCGAGCGGGAAGTCGGCGCGCTCGCTGGCCAGGCGCAGCGGGCCGGCAGCGCCGCCGCTGGCTTCGGCCAGCGCGGCTTCGAAACCGGCGTCGTCCAGCGCCATCAGTTCGGCCGCCCGCGCTTCGGGCACCGACCAGACCAGGCCGTAGCCGTGCCCGGCGCGCGGCCGGTCGAAGGGCAGCAGCGCCAGGATGTCGGGCGAACGGAACCACTGGCGCGCCAGGCCGGCGTGCGCCTGATCGGTCTGAAGCCGGGCGCAGACCGCCCGCTGGCCGTAGGGATGCAGCGCCATCTTGACGCCCAGGCGCTCGCGTGTCGGCGAGGCCTTGCCTTCGGCGAGCACGATCAGCTCGGCGGGCACCTCGGTCGTCACACGCTCCAGATGCGGCGCAAAACGGGCGGCGGTGCCCAGCGCGTGTTCGAGCTCGGCGGCGTCGACGATCCAGGCCAGGGCGTCGGCGCCCTGCGACCAGGCCGAGAAATCGAGCGAGTTGCCCGGGACGTCGCCTTCGACACGCATGTCGTGCACCGGCGTGCGGGCATCCGGCGGCAGCGCGTCCCAGACCCGCAGCGACTGCAGCAGCGCGACCGAGGCGGCGTTGAGCGCGTAGGTGCGGATGTCGGCGCGGCCGGCTGGCGCCACCGGCGGCGCGGCGCCGAGCAGCGCAACCCGCAGGCCCTGGCGGGCGAGGGACAGAGCACCGGCCAGCCCCACGGCGCCGGCGCCACGGACGAGGACGTCGCAGGAGGCCATGCGGCGGATTGTAGGGAGCGGGCCGCGCGCGCCGGGTCGACGCCGCGCAAGCCCGCGACGGCGTCACAGCGCGATCAGCCGCATCGGCTCGGGCGCCGCGCCGTGGTTCAGCGGCCCGCTGCCGGCGCCGGTGCGCACCGCCGCGCCGGCGGCCAGCGCCCGGCGCACGTAGGCGTGTGCCGTCTGCACCGCCGCCTGCAGCCCGTCGCCCAGCGCCAGGCGTGCGGCGATCGCCGACGACAGCGTGCAGCCGGTGCCGTGCGTGTTGGCGCTGGCGATGCGCGGCGCACGCAGCCAAAGCCGGAGACCGTCGCGCGTGGCCAGCAGGTCGGCGACCTCGTCGCCCGGCAGATGGCCGCCCTTGAGCAGCACCGCCGGCGCGCCGCGCGCCAGCAGTTCGTCGGCCGCCGCCGCCATGCCGGCTTCGTCGTCCAGCCGGCGGCCGGTCAGGAAACCGGCTTCGTCGAGGTTGGGCGTGACCAGCGCGGCGCGCGGGAAGAGCTCGGCGACCAGCGCCTGCACCGCGTCGTCCTGCAGCAGGCGCGAGCCGCTGGTGGAGATCATCACCGGGTCCAGCACCACCGGCGCCAGGCGGTGGGCGTCCAGCGCGGCGGCGACGGCGTGCACGATCTCCGGCGCGTGCAGCATGCCGATCTTCACCGCGTCGGCACCGATGTCCTCGGCGACGGCGTCGATCTGCGCGCGCAGCATCGCCGGCGGCACGCCTTGGATCGCACGCACGCCCAGCGTGTTCTGCGCCGTCAGCGCGGTGATCGCCGTCATGCCGTAGGCGCCGAGCGCGGCGACGGCCTTCAGGTCGGCCTGGATGCCGGCGCCCCCGCCGCTGTCCGAGCCGGCGATGATCAGCACCCGCGCGTAGCGGTGGGTGAAGGGCGGCGGCGTCATCGGGCGCCCTCCGCGACGGCCTGCGCCAGCTCGCGCGCCGCCACTTCCGGGTCGGCCGCCGAGCAGATCGCGCTGACGACGGCGACGCTGTCGGCGCCGTGCGCGATCGCCTGCGCGGCGTTGCCGGCGTGCAGGCCGCCGATCGCGACCAGCGGCAGGGCCGTCGCCTCGCGTGCCGCGCGCAGGCCCTCCAGCCCCCAGGGCGGCGCGGCGTCGGTCTTGGTCGCCGTCGCGAAGACCGGGCTGGTGCCCAGGTAGTCCAGCGGCAGCGCGGCGGCGCGGCGCAGGTCGTCCAGGGTCTCGACCGACCAGCCGATGAAGACCTCGGGCGGCAGCAGCCGGCGCGCGTCCTCGACCGGCATGTCGCACTGGCCCAGGTGCACGCCGTCGGCGCCGCAGGCCAGCGCGACGTCGACGCGGTCGTTGACGACCAGCGGCACCCGCAAGGGCGCGAGCAGCGCCTTCAGCGCCCGGGCGCGTTCGACGAAGGCGCGTGTGCCGAGCTGCTTCTCGCGCAGCTGCACGCAGCGCACGCCGCCGCGCACCGCGGCGGCGACGACCTGCTCCAGCGGCCGGCCGCCGCACAGCGCTTCGTCGGTGACCAGCATCAGCCGCAGCGCCTCGACGCCCCAGCCGTGCATCGGGATGCGGCGCTCAGTCATCGACCAGCCTCGCCCGCGCCAGGAAACCGGCTTCGTCGACCAGCTGCAGCGCGTCGACCAGCAGCGCAGCCATCGTGCCGACGCCAGCGCCGCGCGCGCGCGCCTGCTCGGCGGCGATCTCGCCGGCCACGCCCATCAGCGCGGTGGCCGCCGCGGTGGCGCGCCAGGCGTCGGGCTGCACGGCGCAGAAGGCGCCGACCAGCGCCGTCAGCGAGCAGCCGACGCCGGTGATGCGCGTCATCCATTCGTGGCCGTTGCCCAGGCGCAGCACACGCCCGTCGGGCGCGACGACGTGGTCGACGGCGCCGCTGACGCAGACCACGGCGCCGTGGTTGGCCGCCAGCGCGAGCGCCGGCGCCAGCGCGGCTTCGGCACCGGCGCTGCTGTCGACGCCGCGCGTGGCCACGGCCTCGCCGGCCAGGCTCATGATCTCCGAGGCGTTGCCGCGGATCGCCGTCGGCCGGCCGGCGGCCAGCAGCGCTGCCAGCGTGCGGTTGCGGTAGGCGGTGGCGCCGGCGCCCACCGGGTCCAGCGCCACCGGCACGCCACGCGCGTTGGCCGCACGCAGCGCCATCGTCATCGCCTCGACGGCGTAGGCGTCGAGCGTGCCGATGTTGATGACCAGCGCCTGGGCGATGGCCACCATGTCCTCCAGCTCCTCGTGCGCCTGGGTCATCACCGGCGAGGCCCCGGCGGCCAGCAGCACGTTGGCGTTGAAGTTGGTGACCACCACGTTGGTGATGCTGTGCACGAGCGGGCGGCGCTGCCGCACGGCGTCGATGTCGGCCCAGAGATCGCGGGCCTGGAGCGTGGTTCTTGCCATGACGTCCTTGAAACGAAATGGCAGGTCGGCCGGCTCCGGAAGCGGCGGCGCAGCAGCACGGCGGCAACCCTTCCGGACTCGACTTCCCTGCGCGAGGATTACCTCAATCAGGTTCTAAGGGACTCTCTCAGCCGGCCTGGCCGTCGGACGACGGCGGGGCCAGCACCCCCAGCGAGACCGCGCACGGAGCGCGGCGACGGTCATTGTAGAAGGCCGCGCCGAGCACAATCGGCGCTCCCGTCCGCCTTCCGGAGTCTTGAGTTGAGCGATCTCGATTGCCGCGTCTCGCAGCTGTTCGTCCATCCGGTGAAGTCCTGCGCCGGCATTGCCTGCGACGAGGCGCTCGTCGTCGAGACCGGCCTCGACCTGGACCGCGCCTGGATGGTGGCCGACGAGAACGGCGCGATGCTGACCCAGCGTCAGTGGCCGCGTTTGGCGCTGGTCTCGACGACGCTGCGCGGCGACGAACTGGTGCTGCGTGCGCCCGGCATGCTGACATTGCACCTGGCGATCGACAGCGTCGAGAGCGCCACCCGCGCCCGCGTCTGGGACGACGAGGTCGCGGCCTACGCCCTGGGCGCGCTGGCGGCGCAGTGGTTCAGCGACTTCCTCGGCCGCCCGGCGCGCCTGCTGCGTTTCGACCCCGAGCAGCGCCGGCTGTCCTCGCGCCGCTGGACCGGCGACATCGAGGCCGAGAACCAGTTCTCCGACGGTTTCCCGATCCTCGTCGCCTCCAGCGCCTCGCTGGCCGAGCTGAACCAGCGCCTGGCGGCACGCGGCCAGCCGCCGGTGGGCATCGAACGTTTCCGCCCCAACCTCGTGCTCGACGGCCTGCAGCCCTTCGACGAGGACCATCTCGACGAGATCGTCATCGAGGCCGACGGTGGCCCGGTGCGGCTCAAGCTCGTCAAACCCTGCGTGCGCTGCTCGATCCCCAACGTCGACCCGGCGAGCGCCGAGACCGGCACCGAGCCGGGCGCGACGCTGGCCGGTTTCCGCGCCGACGCGCGCATGGACGGCGGCATCACCTTCGGCATGAATGCGGTGATCGTCGAAGGATTCGGCCGCACGCTGCGCCGCGGCCAGGCGGCGAACGCGAGCTGGGCCTTCTGAACACGCACGGCAGGCGCCGGCTGTAGGAAAATCGCCGCCTTCGCGCCGGCGCCCGCCGCCGTCGCCCCGAACGCTCCCTTTCTCGAAAGCCCCTCCATGAGCCTCAAGTGCGGCATCGTGGGCCTGCCCAACGTCGGCAAGTCCACCCTCTTCAACGCCCTCACCAAGGCCGGCATCGCCGCCGAGAACTACCCGTTCTGCACGATCGAGCCCAACGTCGGCGTCGTCGAGCTGCCCGACCCGCGGCTCGTCAAGCTCTCGGAGATCGTGCAGCCCGAACGTGTGGTGCCGGCGATCGTCGAGTTCGTCGACATCGCCGGCCTCGTGGCCGGCGCCAGCAAGGGCGAGGGCCTGGGCAACCAGTTCCTCAGCCACATCCGCGAGACCGACGCCATCGTCAACGTCGTGCGCTGCTTCGAGGACGACAACGTGATCCACGTCGCCGGCCGCGTCGACCCGATCGCCGACATCGAGGTCATCCAGACCGAGCTCTGCCTGGCCGACCTGGGCACGGTGGAGAAAAGCCTGCACCGCTACGTCAAGGCCGCGCGTTCGGGCAACGACAAGGAAGCAGCGGCGCTGGTGAAGGTGCTGGAGAAGTGCCAGGCGGCGCTGGACCAGGCGCAGCCGGTGCGCAGCATCGACTTCAGCAAGGAAGAGCGTGTCATCCTGAAGCCGCTGTGCCTGATCACGGCCAAGCCGGCGATGTTCGTCGGCAACGTCAGCGAAACCGGCTTCGAGAACAACCCCTTCCTGGACCGTCTGCGCGAGTACGCCGCGAAGCAGAACGCGCCGGTGGTGGCGATCTGCGCCAAGACCGAGGCCGAACTCGCCGACATGGGCGACGAGGACCGGGCGCTGTTCCTGGCCGAGATGGGCCAGGACGAACCCGGGCTGAACCGGCTGATCCGCGCCGCCTTCAAGCTGCTCGGGCTGCAGACCTACTTCACCGCCGGCGTGAAGGAAGTGCGCGCCTGGACGATCCACATCGGCGACACCGCGCCGCAGGCCGCCGGCGTCATCCACACCGACTTCGAACGCGGCTTCATCCGCGCCCAGACGATCGCCTACGAGGACTTCGTCGCCTTCCGCGGCGAGCAGGGCGCCAAGGACGCCGGCAAGATGCGCGCCGAAGGCAAGGAGTACGTCGTCAAGGACGGCGACGTGATGAACTTCCTGTTCAACGTCTGATCCCCACGACCATTTCCTGAGCGTCGCGGCACGCGGCGCCGGGCGGCGGTAGAGTGCCCCCCGTGCGCCCGAACGCCGACGCTCCGCCCGCCGTCGCCAGGCCGCCAGCCTGGCGGGTCGCCACCGCGACCGCGCTGTGCTACGCGGCCGTCGGCTGGCTCGCCCTGCTGCTGGCGGTGCCACCGGGCTACGCCTCGCCGCTGTACCCGCCTTCGGGCATAGCGCTGGTCGCGGTGCTGGTCTACGGGCGCGCGGCGCTGCCGGGGGTCTTCACCGGCAGCTTCCTCGTCAATCTCGTGCTCGGCGCGGCGCGTGGGCAGACCGACGTCGCCGCGCCGCTCGCGCCGCTGGCCATCGGCCTGGGCGCGATGCTGCAGGCCGGGCTGGGCGCGGCGCTGGTGCGCCGGCTCGTGCCGCAACCGCTGGTGCTGGACAGCGCACGCGACATCACCGCCACCGGCGTCTGGGGCGGCATCGTCGCCTGTCTGGTCAACCCGCTGGTGGCGACGGTCGCGCTGTGGGCCACCGGCGCGATCGGCGAGTCCCAGATCGCGCTGACCGCGCTGACCTGGTGGGTCGGCGACGCGCTCGGGGTGATGATCGGCGCCCCGCTGGCGTTGACGCTGGTCGGCCGCCCGTCCGAAGCCTGGCAGCCGCGCCGCCGCACGGTGGCCGCCCCTCTGCTGCTCACGACGCTGCTGCTGTCGGGCGCGACGCTGGCCGTCGGCCGCTGGGACCGCGACCGACTCGAAACCGCCTTCCGCAGCGACGCCGCCTCGCTGGCCGCCGACGCCGACCGCCTGCTGCACGAACCGATGCAGGCGCTGCAGGCCCTGGCCGGCGCCTACCGCGCCGCCGGCGGCATGAACGCCGAGGCCCTGGACGACGCCGCCCGCTGGTGGCTGTCGCAGCCGCTGCAGCTGCGTGCGGTGGGCCATGCGAGCCGCGTCGAGCGCGCCGGCATCGCCGCATTCCAGGCCCGGCTGCGCGACACCGGCGAGGCCGGGTTCACCGTCTACACACGCGGCCCCGGCGGCGCGGGCGACGCCGTCATCATCGACCTGATCGCACCGCGCGAACCCAACCAGCGCGCCCTGGGCGTGGACGTGACGACGGTCGCCGCCGCACGCGCCGCGCTGGACATGGCACGCGGCAGCGGCGAACCGGCCGCCTCCGCCGCGTTCCGGCTGTCGCAGTCCGACCCGCAGGACGACGAGACCGGCTTCGTCCTCTACTACCCGCTGTACGACGGCGCCAAACCGGACGACGCCGCCGGCCGCCTGCAGCGCTTCAGCGGCGTGCTCTTCGTCACGGTGCGCGCCGAGCGCCTGCTCGCCGGACTGCCGGGCAACAACGCCCACGGGCTGCGCTGGTGCCTGGTCGACACCGAAGCGGGTGTCGAGCGCCCGCGCCTGGCCGGGCCGGCCGGCTGCGAGAACGAACGTGCCGGGCGACGGGTGGCGCTGCACCGCATCGCGCTGGCCACGCGCACGCTGGAGCTGCGCGTGTCGTCGACGGCGGCCTGGGAGCGCGAACGCCAGCAGACCAACGCCTGGGTGTTCTCGGTGGCCGGCCTGGCCGCCGCCGCGGTGCTGGGCGCGCTGCTGCTCACCGTCACCGGGCGCGCCCACCGCATCGGCCTGGCAGTCGAGGAGCGCACTGCCGAGCTGCGGCGCGAGATCAGCGAACGCCGCCGCGCCGAGGAGGAGATGCGCGAGGTGCAGGACCGGCTGCGCGGCATCCTGGACAACGTGCCGATCGGCGTCATGTTCGCCGACCTCGACGGCCGCCTCGTCGACACCAACCCCTGCCTGTGCACGATGCTCGGCCGCAGCGCCGAGGATCTGGTGCGCTGCTCGCTGGACGACATCTCGCACCCCGACGAGCGCGAGGCCGACCGCCAGGCGCTGGAGGAACTGCGCAGCGGCCGGGCCAGCACCGTGCGCCGCCAGACCCGGCTGCAGCGCGCGGACGGTGCGGTGCTGCACGCCCGCACGCTGTTCACGCTGCTGCGCGACGCCGCCGGCCTGCCCTGGCGCCTGGCCGGTGTTGCCGAGGACATCACCGAGCACCGCCGGCTCGAGGAGTCCGAACGTGCGCTGCACCGTGCCGAGGCCGCCAACCGCGCCAAGACCGAGTTCCTCTCGCGCATGAGCCACGAGCTGCGCACGCCGCTGAACGCGATGATCGGCTTCGCCCAGCTGCTGGGCCTGGACCGCGCCCCGCCGCTGGCCCCGCACCAGCGCGAATGGTCGACGCAGATGCTGCGCGCCGGCTGGCACCTGCTGGCGATGATCAACGACACGCTGGACCTGGCGCGGCTGGAGACCGGTTCGGTGCAGCTGGACCTGCGCCCGCTGGACCTGCGTTCCGCGGTCGGCGCGAGCATCGAGATGATCGCCTCCGCCGCCGAGCGCATGGGCGTGACGGTCGACGCCGACCTCGCGCCCGAGGCGCTGGCGGTGCTGGCCGACGACACGCGGCTCAAGCAGGTGCTGACCAACCTGCTGTCCAACGCCGTCAAGTACAACCGGCCCGGCGGCACCGTCGTCGTCGAGTCGGCGGCAGCCGACGTGCAGCGCGTGCAGCTGCGCGTGCGCGACACCGGCCTGGGCATGACGCCCGAGCAGGTGGCGGGGCTGTTCCAGCCCTACAACCGCCTGGGGCGCGAGCAGAGCGGCATCGAGGGCACCGGCATCGGCCTGGTCATCAGCCGCCGGCTGGCCGAGCTGATGGGCGGCACGCTGGAGGGCGAAAGCAGCGTCGGCCGCGGCTCGGTGTTCACGCTGACGCTGCCGCGTGCCGAGCTCGTGGCCGGCGCGCCGCCGTCGACGATCAGTTCGCCGCTGGAGCCCTACGCCAAGCGGCGCGTGCACTACATCGAGGACAACGAGACCAACATCGAGGTCATGCGCGGCGTGCTCGCCCAGCGCCCGCAGATCGCGCTGGAGGTCTCGATGATGGGGCTGGACGGCCTGGCCGCGGTGCGCCAGCACCGCCCGCACCTGATCCTGCTGGACATGCACCTGCCCGACATCAGCGGGCTGGAGCTGCTGCGCCACCTGAAGCAGGACCGCGACGTCGCCGACATCCCGGTCATCGTCGTCAGCGCCGATGCGACGACCGCACGCATGCAGGAGGCGCTGACGCTGGGGGCGGCGCACTACGTGACCAAGCCGCTGGATGTGCGCCGCTTCCTGCGCACCGTCGACGAGGCCCTGGCCGCGCACGAGACGCGCTGGGGCCTGCTCTGACACCGCCGGCTACGTCGTGGGCCGGTGCCGGTCGAGCGAGGCCTGGCTTGCCGCCAGCATCTCGGCGTGGTGGCGGCGGATCTCGGCCAGGCGCGCGCGGGCCTCGAGATCGAGTGCCGCCTTGCCGAGCAGGTCGTCGATGGCCTCGACGCAGCGCTGCTGGCGCGCGATGCGACGCTGCGTGAAGACCTGCACCGGGTTCTCGGCGAGGCGGAAATAGGTCTGCCGATCGCCCGGGCGCGTGATGCGTTCGAGCACACCCAGGTTCTCGAGCAGGCGTGTCATCGTGCTCACGCTGCCGCGGCTGATCTGCATGCGCTCGCCGATCTCCGAGAAGCTGAACGGCCCCGGCTCGAGCATGAAGATGGCCGCCATGCGGCCGAGGATCGGGGGCATGCCGTCGGCCTCCGCCAGCAGGCCGTGGGTCTCGATGAAGCGCTCGACGGCCGCGTCGTTTTCGGGCATGGGATTCGGTGAGCCGGTTGGCGTGACGGCGTGCAACGCACGGCCACGATCACGAAATCAGTCTAGAACGAAGAGCAGGCCGTCACAACGCCGCGCTGGCGCAGCCTCGCCGGCACACGCGGCCCGCACGCGCACCGTGGCCTTCGGCTTGTGGATCACCAATGTTCAGTCTAGACTGAACTGTCTGAACGATCCGCTTCGCATCTCGGACGTTCGGGCACCAGCGGCTCCGCCGCGGGCCGGGTCGGATGCAAGGGACCGCCGTCTTGAGCCTCGAACCTCTTCGCCGCTTCGTGCAGGCCGCCAGCCTCGCCGTCAACGCCTGCGGCGCCACCGAGCCCCCGTTGCAGCTGCTGGCCTGGCAGTTGCGCACGCTGCTCGCCCAGGACGACTGGCTGCCTGCCGAACTGGCCCGGCCGCGCCAGGGCTGCAGCACCTACCTGCTCTACGCCGACCCGGTGGACCGTTTTTCGGTGGTCAGCTACGTCACGGCGCCCGGCTTCCGGTCGCCGGTGCACGACACGGGGGTCTGGAGCGTGTTCGGCATGCTGCGCGGCGAACACCGGCTGCGGCTGCACGACCGTGCGCCCGACGGCCGCCCCGCCGCGGCCGACGAGGTGCTGCGCCTGCGTCCGGGCGAGGTGCTGCCGCCCGAACCCGGGCGCATGCCGATGTTCCAGATCGACAACCCGCACGCCGACGCGCCGGGTGTCGGGATCCACGTCTATGGCGGCGTGCTCGCCGGGCTGCAGTCGCTCGGCTTCGACGAACACGGCGAAGCCCACGCCCACGTGTTCAGCTACGCCAACTCCTGGATTCCGAACCTCTGGTCTCGCCGGCACGGCCCGCGGCCGGACGAGGCCGGGGCGCCGCCGACCTGGCGCGCCCTGCCGCACGGCACCTGAGGCCTGGCGGCCGGCTCACCGAAGCGCGGTCGCCGCCGCCGGGTCAGGACCCCGACGAGGGCATCGCCGCGCTCTTGCTCACCAGCGGCGGCCCGAGGCCGGTGTCCACGCGCCAGACGCCGTCGTTCGCCGGCGGTCGGGTCGCGTTGGACGGGATGATGCGCGTGTAATAGATGTACGGGCCCCGCGCCGTGATGTAGTACTCCGGGTCGATGCGCACACGCGGTGTCGCCGGGTCGTTCGTCAGCATGCGGAAGTTCGCCCGCAGCGGGTCGATGCCGGTGATCGCCAGCTGGTTGGGTACCGAGGTGTCGTTGAACACCGAACTCGAGCTGAGCTGGAAGAACACGTAGGACTTGCCGTTGTGCGTGAACTGCTCCGGCGACCAGATGTAGGGCACCTGGGCGGGCGTGTTGACGGTCTTGATGACCGTCCAGCGCTGCACCCCCTTGGCGTCGGCCAGCTTGCGGTAGACGAGCAGCTTGGTGCGGTCGGCGACGGTGAAGAACACCCAGTCGTTGCCGAACTCGGGCGCACGCCACATGAACGCGCCGAGCTTGGAGCTCGGCTCGAAGGTCAGCTGCTCCTTCTTTGCGGTGTCGGTGTCGTAGAGGAAGACCTGGTCGCGCAGCACGCCGTCGCTGCCCTTGGCCTGGGTAGCGTAGATCACCTTGCGGGTGCCCGCCACCCAGCGCCGGGCGATGCCCTTGCGGCCGTCGCTGATCGGCAGGGAGCGTTCGACGTCGGGCGTCAGCAGCGAGCGCCAGTAGACGAGGTTGGTGCGCTGGTCGAAGTAGCTGAAGCGCACGTCGCCGTCGTCGAAGTTCTTCGTGCCGTCGGGCGACTGGCGCTGCATCGGGTTGGGCAGCCAGCCCGCGGACCAGGCGCCGTTGACCTGCCTGGCCATCGCGATGCCGGCGTTGGCCGCCTTCTTCGGCTTGCTCATGTCGTACTTGGTGTACATCACGCCCGAGCCCTCGGGCGTGACGATCCACTCGGGGCCGTTGCCGAAGTCGGTGGCCGCCGAAGCGCCGGTGTCCAGCAGCACGCCGTGGCCGTCGGCGGGATAGAAGGCGCCGGTCTGGTGGTCGACGTAGCCCAGCCAGAGCTTGTTCGCGGGGTCCGAGAACACGAAACGCGCGTTGCCGTCGCCGTAGTTGCAGCTGGTGCACAGGCTGCCGTTGCGGCCCCAGTCGAACTCGAAGTCCGGAATCGCCGCCTTGGTGACCAGCACCTCCGGCAAGAGCGTCTGTGCGTGGCTCGGGAGCAGTGCCGCCAGCAGCGGCAGCACGAGCGACGCTTCGGTGATCAAGCGCACGGCGCGTTTCATGCGTATCTTTATTTCTCTTTTGTGAACAGGGGAATCGTAGCCGCGGGGCACCGTGCGCCCACTCGCCCGGTTGAGGGGGAGAGCGCGTGAATCCTTCACGCTCCGGCTCGCCGAAACCGGCCGGTGCACGCGGCCGGGACTCGCACGCCCGGCGCCGCAGACCGCCGGGCACCCCGTCGGGCTGCTGCGTGAGCCGGCATGGCAAGCCCGCGGGAGGAAGTGAGCCTGCGCACACATTCCGTCCGAAGCGGTCTTTAGCACTCACCCGGAGCGAGTGCTAATATTCCACGGAACTCGAGACCGCTTCCAGGACTCCCAAGCGACCATGAACCCTGCCACCACCGCCCTGACCGTCCGCGATCCGTGGGCCCTGGTGCCGTCGATCGGCAACCTGGACGCCTACATCACGGCCGTCAACCGCCTGCCGATGCTCAGCGCGCAGGAAGAAACGGCGCTGGGCAAGCGCCTGCGCGAGCACGGCGACCTCGAAGCCGCCGGCCGTCTGGTGCTATCGCACCTGCGCCTCGTCGTCTCGGTCTCGCGCCAGTACCTGGGTTACGGCCTGCCGCAAGGCGACCTGATCCAGGAAGGCAACGTCGGCCTGATGAAGGCCGTCAAACGTTTCGACCCCGACCAGGGCGTGCGCCTGGTCAGCTACGCGCTGCACTGGATCCGCGCCGAGATCCACGAGTACATCCTGAAGAACTGGCGCATGGTCAAGGTCGCGACGACCAAGGCCCAGCGCAAGCTGTTCTTCAACCTGCGCTCGATGAAGCAGGGCCTGAAGGGCGAGGCCGCCGACGCCGACCTGCACCGCAGCACGCTGACGCCGGCCGAGGTCGAGACCGTCGCGCGGGAGCTGAACGTCAAGCCCGACGAGGTCGTCGAGATGGAAACCCGGCTCTCGGGCGGCGACGTCGCGCTGGAGCCCCAGACCGACGACGGCGAAGAGAGCTTCGCGCCGATCGCCTACCTGGCCGACGACGCCAGCGAGCCGACGCGGCTGCTGGAGGCGCGCCGCCGCGACTGGCTGTCGGGCGACGGCATCGCGCAGGCGCTGTCGGTGCTCGACGAGCGCAGCCGACGCATCGTCGAGGAGCGCTGGCTCAAGGTGAACGACGACTCCAGCGGCGGCATGACGCTGCACGAGCTGGCGGCCGACTACGGCGTCAGCGCCGAGCGCATCCGCCAGATCGAGGTCGCGGCGATGAAGAAGATGCGCAAGGCGCTCGAAGCGGCCGCCTGACGCACGCCGCCGCCCCGCCCCCCGCCGGGCCGCCTTCGGGCGGCCCGCGTCGTTTTCAGGCCGCCTTCTCGTCGAGCAGGATCTTCAGGTCGTGCCTGAGCTTGTCGATGCCGGCGCCGTAGCGCGTGAACAGCCGCACCCGGCCCTGGGCGTCGAAGACGTAGGAGCCGGCGGTGTGGTCGATGGTGTAGCTGGTCGGCGTCTGGCCGGCGACCTTGTTGTAGAAGACCTTGAATTGCTTGGCCGCAGCCTTGGTCTGCTCCGGCGTGCCGCGCAGCGCAACGAAGCCAGGATCGAAGTTGGCGACGTAGGCCTTCAGCATCTCCGGCGTGTCACGCTCGGGGTCGACGCTGACGAACACGCCCTGGATGCGCTCGCCGTCGGCGCCGAGCTGCCGCTTGACCTCGGCGAGCTCGACCATCGTCGTCGGGCAGACGTCGGGGCACTGCGTGTAGCCGAAGAAGACCACCGTCACCTTGCCGCGGAAGTCCTGCAGGCTGCGCTGGCGGCCTTCGGCATCGGGCAGGTTCAGCTCCCGCGCGTAGTCGGCGCCGGTGATGTCGACGCCTTCGAAGCCGGCACGCGGCGGGCTGTTGCCGCTGTCGCAGGCGGCCAGCGTGAGCGCCGCGGCGGCGGCAAGGATCAGACGACGGGAGAAGACAGCCATGGCCAGAGGTAGTGGTCGATCAGCAGGGCCGCGAAGAGCAGCGACAGGTGCCAGATCGAGAAGCGGAAGGTCTGCCGCGCCAGCGCGTCGCCCCCTTCGCGCCACAGCCGCCAGGCCAGCACGGTGAAACGTGCGCCGAGGACGACTGCCGCTGCGAGATAGATCCCGCCGCTCGACCGGGACGTGAAGGGTAGCAGCGTCGCGGCGAACAGGGCGATCGTGTAGAGCAGGATCTGCAGCCGCGTGTAGGCGCTGCCGTGCGTCACCGGCAGCATCGGCAGCCCGGCGCGGCGGTAGTCCTCGACGCGGTACAGCGCCAGCGCCCAGAAGTGCGGCGGCGTCCAGAGGAAGATCACGAGGAACAGCGCGAGCGCCGGCGTGCCGACCTCGCCGGTCATCGCCGCCCAGCCCAGCACCGGCGGCATCGCGCCGGCGGCGCCGCCGATGACGATGTTCTGCGGCGTGCGCGGCTTGAGCACGACGGTGTAGACGATCGCGTAACCGACGAAGGTGGCCAGCGTCAGCAGCGCCGTCAGCGTGTTCACCCAGGCCAGCAGGATGGCGCAGCCCAGCGTGCACAGCGCCGCGGCGAAGACCAGCGTCTCGCCCGGGGCCAGTTCGCCGCGTGCGCTGGGCCGCCAGGCGGTGCGGGCCATGCGCCGGTCGATCTCGCGCTCGACCAGGCAGTTGAAGGCCCCGGCCGCGCCGGCCACGAGCCAGATGCCCAGCGTCGCCGCGAGCAGACGCGGCAGGTCGGGCCAGCCGGGCTGCGCCAGCAGCATGCCGATCAGCGCGCAGAAGACGACCAGCTGCACGACACGCGGCTTGGTGAGCTGCACGAACTGCGCCGGCTTGGACGGCAGCACGAACGGGGCGGCAGCGATACGGGCCATGGGCGGTCTCCTCGGGGGTCAGGCGGCGACGGGTTGCGGCTGCACGCTGGCACGTCGCGAACCCGCCGGCGCAGCGAGCGCGACGACGCTGGCCAGCAGCACGACCAGCGCCGCGGCGCCGGCCGAATGCACCAGCGCGGCGGCCAGCGGCCAGCCGAACACGACGTTGGACAGGCCGCTGGCGAGCTGCAACAGCAGCAGCGCCGCCAGCACGGCGCCGAAGCGGCGCCAGCCCGGCGCGCGCCACAGCCGCCAGGCCAGCGCGGCCAGGACCGCGACGGCCACCAGCGCGAACAGCCGGTGCGCCATGTGGATCGCGACCAGGGCCTCGAAGGACAGCAAGGCGCCGTCGCTGCCACGGCCCAGTTCGCGCCACAGGCCGAAGCCGGCTCCGGCGTCCATCGCCGGCCAGGCCTCGCCGTTGCACGCCGGAAAGCCGGTGCAGGCGAGCACCGCGTAGTTGCTGCTGACCCAGCCGCCCAGCGCGGCCTGCAGCATCAGCACGGCGAAGCCGGCGAGCGCCAACGCCCGCAGCCCCGGTGGCGCCGACGGCCGCGCCAGGCGCCACGACGCCTGCTGCCAGGCCAGCAGCGCCAGCAGCCCCAGGCCGCCGAGCAGGTGCAGCGTGACGACGGCCGGGAACAGCTTCAGCGTCACCGTGTACTTGCCCAGCAGCCCCTGCGCCAGCACCCAGACCAGCGTCGCCAGCGCCCAGCCGGCGCCGTGCGGCAGCGAGCGCCGGGCGCGCACGCTGGCCACCGCGAGCACCAGCACCAACGCGCCGACGGTCATCGCCAGGTAGCGGTGGATCATCTCGATCCAGGCCTTGGACCAGGTCACCGGCCCCGAAGGCAGCGCCTGCTGCGCCGCGGCGATGTGATCGGCCGCGCCGACCGGGCTGGCGTGGCCGTAGCAGCCCGGCCAGTCGGGGCAGCCCAGCCCGGAGTCCGACAGCCGGGTGAAGGCGCCGAAGACGACGAGGTCGAAGGCGAGGAACAGCGTCAGCGTCGTCAGCGCCGCCAGCCGCGCCTGCGGCCGCCCGCCGCGTGTGCGCCACAGCAACCAGCCCAGCGGCAGCGCCGCCAGCAGCGCGGCCAGCGCCAGCAGGCGGCCCAAGGGGGCGAGGTCGACGGCGGCCATCGTCAGCGCCCCGGGCGGTCCCAGAAGGCCGAGGCGCGCAGCAGGCGCTCGAGGTCGCGGCGCGCGAGCGACGGGTCGGCGCCGGCCGGCAGGCGCATCATCTCGCGGCCCATCGGGTCGACGATCAGCAGCGCGTCCTCGGCCTCGGCCGGCCCCAGCCAGCGCGCCAGCGCCGCGGCGTCGGCACGCAGCAGCGTCACCGCCGGCGCGGCCTCGACGGCGGCCTGCAGCGCCGGCGCCGGCCGGCCGGCGTCGGGCAGCAGCCAGAGCTTGTCGACGCGGTCGCGCTCGCGGCCGAGCATCTCGCGCAGCTGGCGCTGCAGGAACAGGCGCCGCTCGCAGGCCTCGCCGCAACTCGACGGCGCGACGACCACCAGCAGCCACTGCCCGCGCAGCGAAGCCGGCGCCACCGGCCTGCCGTCCAGGCCGGCCAGCGACAGGTCGGCCGGCAGCTCGCGCGGCGGCTGCACCAGCATGCCGGCGCGCGGCGCGCCCGCCGGCCGCACGACGTAGAACGCCAGATACGAGGCCAGCACCGGCGCGGCGCAGACCGTGGCGACGGCCAGCATCGTCAGCCGCCGTCGGCGCACCAGGCCGGGCGGCGGCTCAGCGTGGCCGGCGGGCACGGAAGACCAGGATTCCGACATACAAGACGAGCGCCAGCGCGGCGAAGAGGAACCATTGGCCGGCGTAGACCCGGTGGCGCGAGACGTCGGCGCTGGGCTGCGGCATCACGCGTCGCAGGCCGTCGGCCGCCGTCCGTGGGCCGTCGAGCTGCACCAGCGACAGCGGGCGCAGAGGCACGCCGATCTCGGCGCTCCAGGCGCCCAGGTCCAGGTTCTGGCGGATCACCGCGCCCGGGGCGTCGGCGCCGAAGGCGAACAGCCGCGACGGCGGCGGCGCCAGCTGCCCCGCCACCTGCACCAACGCGGCCGGCAGCGGCGGCGCGGCGATGCGGCTGCGTTCGGCCGCGTCGCGCGGCAGCCAGCCGCGCTGCACCGCCACCGCGCTGCCGTCGGCCAGCACGAGCGGGGTGACGAGCACGAAACCCGGCCGGCCATCGACCTGGCGGTTGTCCAGCGCGACGGTGCGATCGGCCAGCCAGCGGCCGGCGAGCGTGACGCGGCGGTAGTGCTGCGCCGCGGCCGCTTCGGGCGTTGCAGCCAGCACTGCCGCCGCCAGCGGCGGCAGCGCCGCGCGTTCGGCGACCTCGGCGCGCAGCGCCAGCTTGGCGGCGGCACGGTCGAGCTGCCAGAAGCCCAGGCGCACGCACAGCGCGGCGAACACCAGCGTCACGATCAGCCACAACCCCGCGCCCCGCCGGGCCGGGCGGCGCGCTACGCTGGGCCGATGAAGTTCGCCATCCTCGCCCTGCTCGCTGCGGTCTTCGGCGCGCTGGCCGCCGCCGGCGTCGCGCTGCTCGGCCGCCGCGACGCCGCCACCCGCGACCGCCGCATGGCGCGCGCGCTGGCCTGGCGCATCGGGCTGTCGATCGCGCTCTTCCTCGGCGTGCTGCTGGCCTGGCAGCTCGGCTGGATCACGCCGAACGCCGTCTGACAGCGCCGCGTTCACAGCCAGTACACCAGCAGGTACAGGCCCAGCCAGACGACATCGACGAAGTGCCAGTACCAGGCGACGCCCTGGAAGCCGAAATGGCGCTCGGACGTGAAGTGCCCGGCCTTCAGACGCAGCGTGATCGAGGCGAGCATCAGCAGGCCGACCAAGACGTGGAAACCGTGGAAGCCGGTCAGCATGAAGAAGGTCGAGCCGAAGATGCCCGACGTCAGCTTCAGGTTCAGATCGGTGTAGGCGTGGTGGTACTCGATCGCCTGCACGCACAGGAAGACCAGGCCCAGCGTGATGGTCGCCAGCATCCAGCGGATGGTGCCGGTGCGTTCACCGCCCAGCAGGCGGTGGTGGGCGACGGTGATCGTCAGCCCCGAGCTCAGCAGCAGCGCGGTGTTCAGCGTCGGCAGCGGCCAGGGGCCGATGATCCCGAAGGGCTCGACGACGCCGGCCGGTGAAGCCGTGAGCCCCGGCGCCTCGCTGGGCCACAGCGGCTTGAAGTCGGGCCACAGCAGCTGATGGTCCAGGCTGCCCAGCGAAGGCAGCGAGATCATCCGGGCGTACAGCAGCGCGCCGAAGAACGCGGCGAAGAACATCAGCTCCGAGAAGATGAACCAGGCCATGCCCCAGCGGTAGGAGCCGCCGACCTGCTCGGAATAGAGCCCGGACTCGCTCTCGTGCGCCGCCTGGCGGAACCAGTGGAACAGCACCCAGAGCCAGACGGCGAGGCCCGCCGCCGTGACCCAGGGCGCCCAGCGCGCGCCGTTGACCCACTGCGAGGCGCCGAGCATCACCAGCAGCATGCCGCCGGCGATCTGCACCGGATAGCTCGACGGCGGCGGGACGAAGTACGCGGACCGGGCGGGCGGATGGGCGGACATGCGGACTCCTCGTGTGGCGGTTCAGGCGGCGACGCCGCTGTCGACGACCCAGGCCGCCAGCAGCAGCAGCGCGGCGACCAGCGCGATCGCCGCGGCGATGCCGACGGCGATCACCAGCGCCGGACTCAGGTGGCGCAAGTCCTCCTCGTGTGCGGCGCCGCGGCGCACGCCGAAGAAGGACCAGGCGACGGCGCGCAGCGTGCGGGCCAGCGGCAGGCGGCGCGGCGCGTTCACGTGCCGCCCCCGGGAGCCGGCGGCGTGCGCCCGCCGACGGCGAAGAAGGTGTAGGACAGCGTGATCGTCGTCACCTCGCGCGGCAGCTTCGGGTCGACGACGAAGACCACCGGCCAGCTGCGCTGCTCGCCCGGCTGCAGCGTCCATTCGCTGAAGCAGAAGCACTCCAGCTTGCCGAAGTGCGCCGCCGCGACCTGCGGGGCGTAGCTCGGGATCGCCTGTGCCGTCATCGCCACCGGCTGGCGGTTGCGGAACACGTAGTCGACACGCGCCAGTTCGCCCGGGTGCACGGCCAGCGTGCGCCGGGACGGCCGGAACTCCCAGGGCCCGCGCGCGTTGGCGTCGAACTCGATGACCACGGTGCGACTCGTGTCGACCTGCGTGTTGGCCGCCGGCGCCGCGGCGCCGACGGTGTTGAGCTCGGCGCGCGCCAGCACGTTGATGCCCAGCGCGTCGCAGATCGCGCGGTACATCGGCACCAGCGCGTAGCCGAAGCCGAACATCGCCGCGGCGACGACGGCGAGCTTGGCGAACAGCCGCCGGTTGTCGGCCAGCAGCGCCCGCGCCGTCACCCGCGCCCCCAGCTCATGCGCAGCACGAAAGCCAGCCCGAAAGCCAGCGCCAGCGCCGCCAGCCACAGCCCCAGGCGCCGGTTGGCGCGCCGGCGGGTCTGCTGCTCGTCGAGCGCCATCACCGCGGCCCTCAGCGCAGGATGCGCGTGGCGCTGGCGTCCAGCCGCGGCGGCGTCTCGAAGCTGTGCCACGGCGCCGGCGACGGGATCTCCCACTCCAGGCCCTCGGCGCCGTCCCAGGGCCGGGCCGCCGCCGGCTCGCCCTTGCCGCGCATCATCGGCAGCACGACGAAGACGAAGAAGTAGACCTGCATGATCCCGAAGCCGAAGGCGCCGATCGTCGCGACGGCGTTGAAGTCGGCGAACTGCACCGGGTAGTCGGCATAGCGCCTGGGCATGCCGGCCAGCCCGAGGAAGTGCATCGGGAAGAAGGCCAGGTTGAAGAACACCAGCGACAGCCAGAAGTGCAGCTTGCCGTGGAACTCGGAGTACATGCGCCCGGTCCACTTCGGCCCCCAGAAGTAGACCCCGGCGAAGATCGCGTACAGCGAGCCGGCGACGAGCACGTAATGGAAGTGCGCGACGACGTAGTAGGTGTCCTGCAGCTGGATGTCGATCGGCGCCATCGACAGGATCAGCCCGGTGAAGCCGCCGATCGTGAAGACGAAGAGGAAGCCGATGGCCCAGAGCATCGGCGTCTCGAAGCTCATCGAGCCCTTCCACATCGTCGCCGTCCAGTTGAAGATCTTCACGCCGGTCGGCACCGCGATCAGCATCGTCGCGTACATGAAGAACAGCTGGCCGGTGACCGGCATGCCCGTCGTGTACATGTGGTGCGCCCAGACGATGAACGACAGGATCGCGATCGAGGCCGTGGCGTAGACCATCGAGGTGTAGCCGAACAGCTTCTTGCGTGCGAAGGCCGGCAGGATGTGGCTGATGATCCCGAAGGCCGGCAGGATCATGATGTAGACCTCGGGGTGGCCGAAGAACCAGAAGATGTGCTGGTACATCACCGGGTCGCCGCCGCCGGCGGGGTTGAAGAAGCTGGTGCCGAAGTGGCGGTCGGTCAGCGTCATCGTCACCGCGCCGGCCAGCACCGGCATCACCGCGATCAGCAGGTAGGCGGTGATCAGCCAGGTCCAGCAGAACAGCGGCATCTTCATCAGCGTCATGCCGGGTGCGCGCAGGTTGAGCACCGTGACGACGATGTTGATCGAGCCCATGATCGAGCTGGCGCCCATCAGGTGGATCGCGAAGATCGCCGCGTCCATGCTGGGGCCCATCTGCAGCGTCAGCGGCGCGTACAGCGTCCAGCCGGTGGCCGGTGCGCCGCCGGGCATGAAGAACGAGCCGACGAGCAGCAGCGCCGCCGGGATCAGCAGCCAGAAGCTGAGGTTGTTCATGCGCGCGAACGCCATGTCCGACGCGCCGATCTGCATCGGGATCAGCCAGTTCGCGAAGCCGACGAAGGCCGGCATGATGGCCCCGAAGACCATGATCAGCCCGTGCATGGTCGTCAGCTGGTTGAACAGCTCGGGGTTGAAGAACTGCAGCCCGGGCTGGAACAGCTCGCTGCGGATCGCCAGCGCCAGCACGCCGCCGGTGATCAGCATCACGAAGCTGAACAGCAGGTACATCGTGCCGATGTCCTTGTGGTTGGTGGCGTAGAGCCAGCGCCGCCAGCCCTGCGGGATGCCGTGGGCGTGCTCGTGCTGCGCGCCATGTGCTGGTCCGTGCGCGGGGCCGACCGGCGGCTCGAGGACAACGCTCATTCGGGGCTCCTGCCGCCTGCGGGCGGCGTCAAGGACGGGCCTGGGCGACCTGCGCGGGCTGCACCAGCGCGCCGGTCTGGTTGCTCCAGGCGTTCTTCGTGAAGGTGACGACGGCGGCGATCTCGGTGTCCGACAGCACCTTCCAGGACGGCATCGCGCCGTTGGCGGCGCCTTGCAGCACGATGTCGATCTGGCGCGCCGGCTCGTTGCGCACGATGGCGCTGCCGTCCAGCGGCTTGATCGGCCCGCCGCCCTTGCCGTCGGGGCGGTGGCAGGCGGCGCAGTTGGCGGCGTAGACCTGCTCACCCCGTGTCACCAGCTCGGCCAGCGTCCAGGTGCGGCTCGGGTCGTCGGCCGCGGCAGCCATCTCGCGTTTCTTCGCCTGCACCCAGGCGGCGTAGTCCGCGGCGCCGAGCACCTTGACGTGGATCGGCATGTACGCGTGCTCCTTGCCGCAGAGCTCGACGCACTGGCCGTAGAAGTCGCCGGTGCGCTCGGCGCGGAACCAGGTGTCGCGCACGAAGCCGGGGATCGCGTCCTGCTTGACGCCCAGTGCCGGCACGCCCCAGGCGTGGATCACGTCGTTGGCCGTGGTGACGATGCGCACCTTGCGCTGCACCGGCACCACCAGCGGGTTGTCCACGCGCAGCAGGTAGTCGTTGCCCTCGGGCCGGCCGGCGTCGGACATCTGCCGGTGGCGAGGGTCCAGCGTCGACAGGAAGGCGATGCCTTCGCCCTCGCCTTGCAGGTAGTCGTAGCCCCACTTCCACTGGTAGCCGGTGGCCTTGATCGTCAGGTCGGCGTTGGTCGTGTCCTTCATCGCCACGACGGTGCGCGTGGCCAGCGCGCCCATCAGGATGATGATCAGGAAGGGCACGACGGTCCACGCGATCTCGACCGTGACGCTCTCGTGGAAGTTGGCCGCCTTGTGGCCCAGCGACTTGCGGTGCTTCAGGATGGACCAGAACATCACCCCGAAGACGCCGACGAAGATCACCAGGCAGATGAGCATCACGACGTTGTGCAGCGAGTACTGCTCGACCGCGATGCGGGTGGCCGCCGGCTGCAGGTTGAGCTGGCGCACGCCGGGGCCGCCGGCGAGGTCCTCGACGGCTTGCGCCGCCCCCGCCGACAGCAGCAGCACGGCGGCCAGCGCCTGCGCCAGGCGCGGCCGGGCGGTAAATCCTTCTGCTGTTTCGTTCGCGCTCGCCTGGATGTCGTTCAAATCGCTGGACTCCATCAGGCTCGCGCGTCGCTAGCCGGGAGGTCTCCGGCCGGCGCGAACCATGCTTCGCAGGTCGTCGAGCGGCACCGCCGTCTGCGGTGCGACACGCGGCCGCGGCGGCGGCCGGAAGGCGTGTCCGAAGACGATCTCGAACGCGAGTGCCGGGCGACCGCCGGGAGCCGCGCCGTGCACGAGCGCCGCTTCGAGCCGCTGGCGCCAGCGAGGCGTGCGCAGCCCGGGGTGACGCGACGCGTCGACGTTGCCGCCCAGGGTCCTCAACTCGGCAATTGCCGCTCCCGCGTGAGGCCATGTCAGCGTGATGGTTTCCTGGTCCATCACCGGGTCGGCGAAACCGGCCTCGACGAGCATGTCGCCGAGGTCGTGCATGTCGACGAAGGGCGCGAACGGCGCTGTCCAGCCCTGTTCGGCGTAGATCGAGCGCAGGCGCTCCAGCGTGCCGGGGCCCAGCGTCGAGAACATCAGGAAGCCGTCGACGGCCAGGGCGCGGTGCCAGCGCGACATCGCGGCCTGCGGGTCGGCGACGCCGTGCAGCATCATGTTCGCCCAGACCAGCTCGGCGCCGCCGGGCGCGACCTCGGCCTCGGCCTGGACCTGCGGCGCACGCGCGCCGCCCCAGCGCCGCGGCGACCACCACGGCGACGCGGCCGGTGCCGGCGCGGTTTCGGGTTCGACGGCGACGACTTCGGCCGACGGATAGGCCGCGGCCAGCACGCTGCGGCTGGCGCCGGTGGCGGCCCACCAGTCGAGCACCCGCGCCGGCTGCTTGCGGATCACGGACAGGCGCTCGGCCATGCGGCGCGCGACCTCGCCGTGCAGCCAGGGCGGCTCGTCGGCGGCACGCAGGCGGCGCAGCACGCGCGCCAGCGCCGCCTCGTCGAGCGGGCGGCGTGCGGAGCGCTCGGCGGCGTCGGTCTCGGGCATGCGGCCAGTATATTGAGACCATGCTTTCGGCCGCCTGGCTCGCCCGCCTGCCCGGACAGTGCGAGGTCTGCCGCAGCGCCACCCGCGCGGCGCTGTGCGCCGACTGCGTCGCACGCTTCGCCGCGCCGCGGCCGCGCTGCCGGTGCTGCGCGCTGCCGCTGGCCGCCGGCGATGTCTGCGGCGAGTGCCGCCAGCGGCCGCCACCCTTCGAACACACGGCCTGCGCGGCCGACTACGGCTTCCCCTGGGACGGTCTGGTCGCGGCGCTGAAGTTCCACGGCCGGGTCGAACTCGCCGCCGCGCTGGCGCCGCTGGTGGCCGACGCCGCGGCGGCGCTGCCGGCGCCGGATGTCGTCGTGCCGGTGCCGCTGTCGGCCACGCGCCTGGCCGAGCGCGGCTACAACCAGGCCTGGGAGATCGCCCGGCGTTGCGCCCGCCGGCGCGGCGTGCCGGCGCGCGCCGACCTGCTGGAGCGCCTGCTCGACACACCGCCGCAGGCCGAACTGGGCCGCACCGAGCGCCTGGCCAACCTGCGCGCGGCCTTCCACGTGCCGCCGGCCGCGCGCACCGTGCTCGCCGGCCGCCGCGTCGCGCTCGTCGACGACGTCGCGACCACCGGCACGACGCTGCGAGAAGCTGCCGCCGCCTTGCGCCAAGCCGGCGCCGCGGCGGTCGACGCCTGGATCCTGGCGCGCACGCCGGACTGAGTTATGGTCGGCCGATGTTCGACATCGTGCTCGTCCACCCCGAAATCCCGCCGAACACCGGCAACGTCATCCGCCTGGCGGCCAACACCGGATGCCGGCTGCACCTCGTCGAGCCGCTGGGTTATTCGATGGACGACAAGCAGCTGCGCCGTGCCGGGCTGGACTACCACGAGTACGCGCCGGTGCGCCGCCACGCCTGCTGGGACGCGCTGCTGGAGACCGAGCGCCCCGACCCGGCGCGGATGTTTGTGTTCACGACCCGCGGCTCGCACCCGCTGGCCGAGCAGCGCTGGCAAGCAGGCGACTGGCTGGTCTTCGGCGCCGAGAGCGCCGGCCTGCCGGCCGAGCTGCTGGCGCGTTTTCCCGACACGCAGCGCGTGCGCCTGCCGATGCGCGCCGGCCAGCGCAGCCTGAACCTCAGCAACGCGGTGGCGGTCGCGGTCTTCGACGCCTGGCGGCAGAACGGATACGACGGCGCCGCATAGCCGTCCGCGCAGGCCGCGGCGGACCCGCAGCGCATCGGACGTCATACAAACTGGAGCCTCCCTCACGGAGGGAGGCTGGAGGGTGCGCTCGAACGAGCTGGAGCACCCTCTCGGAGGGGGCTCGGGGGAGCCGTGTGGTCAACAGCCGAAGGCTACTCGGCCTTCGACTGGCGGCCCATCAGCCGCCGCAGCGCGGTCTCGGGCGAGACGCGGCCTTCGAGTACCTCGACGACGGCTTCGGTGATCGGCATCTCGACGCCCAGCGCACGCGCGCGCTGCAGCACGGTGGCAGCGCTGTAGACGCCTTCGGAGACGTGGCCGAGCTCGGCCAGGATGTCGGGCAGCGCCTTGCCGGCGGCCAGCGCCAGGCCGACCTTGCGGTTGCGCGACAGGTCGCCGGTGGCGGTGAGCACCAGGTCGCCCAGGCCCGACAGACCCATGAAGGTGGCCGCCTGGCCACCGAGCGCGACGCCCAGCCGCGTCATCTCGGCCAGCCCGCGCGTGACCAGCGCGGCGCGCGCGTTGAGCCCGGTGGCGGCCAGGCCGTCGCCGATGCCGGTGGCGATCGCGAGCACGTTCTTCACCGCGCCGCCGACTTCGACGCCGACGATGTCCCGCGAGGTGTAGACGCGCAGCGTGTCGCTGTGGAAGGCCTCGACCGCCGTGGCGGCCAGCGTGTCGGACTCGCTGGCGGCGACCAGCGCCGTCGGCTGGCCGCGCAGCACCTCGAGCGCGAAGCTCGGGCCCGACAGCACGCCACCGGCGGCGCCGGGGCGCAGCTCGCGCGCGATCTCGTGGCCGAGCCGGCCGGTGCCGCTCTCGAAGCCCTTGCAGGCCCAGAGCGCGGGGCGCTCGTCAGGCAGCGATCCCAGGTGTTCACGCAGCCCGGCCATCGGCGTGGCGATGACCAGCAGGCCGCCTTCGCCGTGGGCGAGCGCGGCGTCGCGGTCAGCGCTGACACGCAGGCCGGCGGGCAGCGGCTCGTCGCCAAGATAGCGGGTGTTGCGGCCGGTGGCCGCGATGTCGGCGGCCTGGGCGGCGTCACGCGTCCACAAGAGGACGTCGTGGCGCGGCGCGGCCGCGGCGGCGAGCGCCGTGCCCCAGGCACCGGCGCCGAGGACGGCGATCTTCATCGTGTCGGCAGCGCGAAGGCGGGGCCGCGAAGGCCCCGCGAAGGCGATCAGTTCGCCGAGGTGATGATCGGCGAGCCGCCGTTGGCCTGGGCGGCCTCGGCCTGCATGCGGGCCTCGAACATGGCCTGGAAGTTGACCTCGTTCAGCAGGATCGGCGGGAAGCCGGCGCGCGTGCAGACGTCCGAGACGATGGCGCGCAGGTAGGGGTAGACCATCTGCGGGCAGACGATGCTCAGGATGCCCTGCATCTGCTCGTCGGGGATGTTGCGGATCTCGAAGATGCCGGCCTGCTTGGCCTCGACGAGGAACAGCGTCTTGTCGGCGACCTTGGTCGTGACGGTGGCGGTGACGGTGACCTCGAAGATGCCGTCGGCGACGACCTCGGCGGCCATCGCGAGGTTGATCTCGACCGCCGGCTGCTGCTGCTCGAGCAGGATCTGCGGCGAGTTCGGCTGCTCCAGCGACAAGTCCTTCAGGTACATGCGCTGGATCTGGAAAACGGGGGTCTCGTCGGCCATGGTGCTTCCGTGTTGGGGGGTGGCCGCCCGGGTTCGGGCGGCAGCGGCCGGCGATTATGGACCACCGAACCGGGGCTCCCGCCCCGGGCGGATCAGCCCGCGAGCAGGGGGGCGAGGCCGCCGCGCTGGTCCAGCGCGATCAGGTCGTCGCAGCCGCCGACGTGGGTCTCGCCGATGAAGATCTGCGGCACGGTGCGGCGTCCGGTGAGCGCGATCATCGCGTCGCGCTGGGCGGGATCCAGGTCGACGCGGACCTCCTCGATCGTGCCGACGCCACGCTGCTTGAGCAGCGCCTTGGCGCGCAGGCAGTACGGGCAGACCTGGGTCGTGTACATCCGGACGGGACTCATGCACTTTCCTCGCCCGCGCTGGAACGGCAGGCTCGGGGCAAATTGTCCGGCGGATGACAAGACCCAGAAGCGCGCGGGGCGTGCCGCGCACCGGGCTCAGGCGCCCTTGGGCTCCTGCGGCGGGGTCTGGGGCTCGACCGCCGGGGCTTCGGCCACCGACGGCGCGGGCTCGTCCACGGGAGCCGCCGGCGTTGCCGGGGCTTCGGCGGCCGGCGCCGGCAGGGCTTTGGCTTCGGCCTTGGCGGGCTTGGCCTTCTTGTCGGTCTTCTCGGCCTTCTCGACCTTCTCGGGCTTGTCGCCCTTGGCGCCGCTTTCCATCGGCAGGTTGGCTTCGCGCCAGGCGGCGTTGCCGCCGGCCACCGCGACGGCCTTCTCGTAGCCCGCCTTCTGCAGCTGCGCGGCGGCGCGACCGGCGCGGGCGCCCGAGGCGCACAGCAGCAGGATCGGCAGCGTCTTGTTGCCCGGCAGGCCCTTGGCGTCGACGAGCGTCGCCAGCGGGATGTTGCGCGCGCCGACGGCGTGGCCCTTCTCGTACTCGGCGCTCTCGCAGACGTCGATCAGCACGCCCTTCTCGCGGTTGATCAGCCGCACCGCCTCGGCAGGCGGCACACCGCGGCCGACGCCGCCTTGGATCGTCTGCCACACGAGCAGGCCACCCGAGAGGGCGGCCATGAAGACGAGCATCCAGTTTTCGATGAGGAAGTTCAAGGCGTCGGGGTCAAAGGCGGCAGAGGGCGCGAATTATAGAATTCGGCCCATGCACAAGCTCGTCCTGATCCGTCACGGGGAATCCACCTGGAACCTCGAGAACCGTTTCACCGGCTGGACCGACGTCCCGCTGACCGACACCGGCGTCGCCCAGGCGCGCGAAGCGGGCCGATTGCTCAAGGCCGCCGGCTACGAGTTCGACGTCGCCTACACCTCGGTGTTGAAGCGTGCCATCTGGACGCTCTGGCACTGCCTGGACGCGATGGAGCGCACCTGGCTGCCGGTCGTCAAGGACTGGCGCCTGAACGAACGCCACTACGGCGCGCTGCAGGGCCTGAACAAGGCCGACATGGCCAAGCAGTACGGTGACCAGCAGGTGCTGGTCTGGCGCCGCAGCTACGACACGCCGCCGCCGGTGCTCGACGCCGCCGACCCGCGTGGCCAGCGCCAGGACCCGCGTTACGCTAGGCTGGCGCCCGAGCAGGTGCCGCTGACCGAGTGCCTGAAGGACACCGTCGCGCGCGTGCTGCCGTTCTGGAACGAATGCCTGGCGCCGGCCATCAAGGACGGTCAGCGCCTGGTCATCGCCGCGCACGGCAACAGCATCCGCGCGCTGGTGAAGTACCTGGACGGCATCAGCGACGCCGACATCGTCGGCCTCAACATCCCCAACGGCATCCCGCTGGTCTACGAGCTCGACGACGACCTGAAGCCGATCCGCAGCTACTACCTCGGCGACCCCGAGGCCGCGGCCAAGGCCGCCGCCGCGGTGGCGAGCCAGGGCAAGGCCTGAGTTCCCCCTCTCCCGCACGCGGGAGAGGGAGCCGGCCACGGAACGGCTAGGACGGGTCTTCCAAGGCCTGCGCCAGCAGCGGCACCACCGAGACGGCGTTGCTCTCGTGCGCGACGCAGTCGCTGCTCCAGACCTGGCGCACGCCGGCGGCGCGCAGCTCGGCCAGGGCGTCGCCGACGAAGAGCGCGTGCGTGACCGCGACGTCGACGCTGGCGGCACCACGCTCGAGCAGCCCGCGCGCCGCCGCCTGCAGCGTGCGCCCGGTGCTGGCGACGTCGTCGAGCAGCACGACGGCACGCCCGGCGACCTCGGCCGCCGGCAGCGCGACGTCGACGTCGCGGTCGCCGTGGCGCTGCTTCATGCAGACCGCGTGCTCCAGCCCGGCGGCCTCGGCGGCCACCGTCACCCACTGCTCGGATTCGGCGTCCGGGCCGACCAGCAGCGCGCCGGGCACACGTTCGGCGGCCAGCCGGCCGAGCAGCGGCGCGGCGCCCAGCGCGACGCCGCGCCGCCCGGGCACGACTTCGTCCATCGTCGCCACCCGGTGCAGATGCGGGTCGACGGTGATCACGGCGTCGAACCAGGCGGCCAGCGCGCGCCCCAGGTGGCGCTGGCTGACGACCTCGCCCGGCGTGAAGGCGATGTCCTGGCGCATGTAGCCCAGATAGGGCGCGACCAGCGTCAGCTCGCGGCAGCCGAGTTCACGCGTGCCGCCGGCGACCAGCATCAGCTCGGCCAGGCGTTCGTTGGGCCGCTGCAGCCCGCGCAGCAGCGCGACCCGCGGCGGCAGCGCCGGCGGCAGCCGCAGCCGCGACTCGCCGTCGGGGAAGACGTGGCGCCCGACCACCGCCAGCGGCCAGCCCAGCACCGCGGCCAGCGGCCGGGCCAGCGTCAGTTCGTCGTCGAAGGCGAGCAGCAGGCTCATCGGGCGGCTCCGGCGAAGACGTAGGCGCAGTCGTGCAGCGCCTCGCGGCGCGCGAACTCCAGGTCGGCGGCGACGCAGGCATGGATGCGGTAGAGCGGCTCGCCGCGGCGCACCGCGTCGCCGATCTTGACGAACAGGTCCAGCCCGGCGCCGGCCATCTGCGGCGCGCCCGACAGCCCGGCGATGCGCGCCAGGCGCAGGTTGTCGATGCCGGCGACGACGCCGTCGGCCGGCGCCGGCACGTCGAAGACCAGGGGCCCGGGCGGCGGCGGGTCGGCGCGCCGGCCCTGGGCGTCGACGATGGCCTCCAGCCGCGCCAGCGCGCGGCCCGAGTCGAGGATCTGCGTGGCGATGCGCTCGCCGTCGCCGCCACGCACCGCGGGGTCGAACTCGATCATGCGGCCGGCCAGGCGGATCGCCTTGGCACGCAGGTCCGGCGGCGCCTGCGGGTCGTGGCGCAGCACCTGCATCACGTCGCGCGCCTCCAGCACCGGGCCGATGCCGCGGCCCACCGGCTGGCGGCCGTCGGTCAGCATCACCTCCAGCGTCAGCCCCAGGCGCTCGGCGACGAACTCGAAGACCCGCTTCAGGCGCTGCGCCGCGGCTTCGGAATGCACCTTGGCCGTCGGCCCGACGGGGATGTCGAGCACCAGGTGCGTCGAGCCGGCGGCGATCTTCTTGGACAGGATGGAGGCGATCATCTGCCCCGGCGAGTCGATCGCCAGCGGGCGCTCGACGGCGATCAGCACGTCGTCGGCCGGCGACAGCGCCGCCGTTCCGCCCCAGGCCAGGCAGCCGTTGACGGCGTGCACGATCTGCTTGAGCCGCTCGGGCGCGAGCTCGACCTCGGCCAGCACCTCCATCGTGTCGGCGGTGCCGGCCGGCGAGGTGATCGCACGCGACGAGGTCTTGGGGCACAGCAGGCCGTGTTCGGCGACGATGGGCACGACCAGCATCGACGTGCGGTTGCCCGGCACGCCGCCGATGCAGTGTTTGTCGACGATGGGCCGGCCGCCGCCGCTGCCGTTCCAGTCCAGGCGCCGGCCGGCGGCGATCATCGACTCGGTCAGGTGCAGCACCTCCTCGCGGTCGAGCTCGTACTGCTGCGTCGCGACGACGAAGGCGGCCAGTTCGACCTTGGTGTAGCGCTCGGCGGCGATGTCGGCGACGACGGCGTGCAGCTCCTCGCGCCCCAGGCGCTCGCCGGCGATCTTGCGCCGCAGCGCGGCGTGCGAGGGCGGCGGCGCGGCGTGTTCGATCGAGACGCTGTCGCCGTCGGCAGCCCCCAGGCGTGCGAAGGCCTGTTCGCTCAGGCCCAGCTGCAGCGGCTCGAGCAGCCGGAGGTCGTCGACGACGTTCAACACCGCGGCGATGCTCCGGCCGCCGGCGGCGATCGTCACCTTGGACAGGGCCTGGAAACCGGCGGCCCGCACCACCGGGCAGTCGCGGTGCAGGAAGGCGACGTTCTCGCGCCAGGTGTCGATGCCGAGGCGGCGCACGGCGAGGGTCGGACGGTTCATCGGCTCACGGCCTTCAGCCGGGCAGCGCAGCGGCGATCTGTTCGCGCAAGCGCGCCGCCAGCGCGCGACGGTCGGCGTGGGCGCTGGCCTCGGCCGGCAGCACCGTCAGGTGCAGCACGACGCCGCGCGCGCGGGCGAGTTTCCAGACGTTGGCCGCCAGTGTCTCGGCACCGATCCAGGTGGCCGACGGGCTGACCGCATGGCCGGGTTCGGCGTAACGCAGCGCCACCGCCTGCACCGGCGCGCCGGTGGCGATCGCCGCCTGCAGCAGGTTGGCGTGGAAGGGCAGCAGCTCGCGGCCGTCGCCGGTCGTGCCTTCGGGGAAGACGGCGACGGTGTCGCCGGCCTGCAGCGCCTCGGCCATGCGGTGCACGACACGCAGCGCATCGCGTTTGCTCTCGCGCTCCAGGTACAGCGTGCCCGCGGCGTCGACCAGGCGGTTGGCCACCGGCCACTGGCGCACGTCGGCCTTGGAGACGAAACGTGCCTCGGGGCAGACCGAGTGGATCGCCATGATGTCCAGCCACGACAGGTGGTTGGCGACGATCAGCTTGGCGCCGGGGCGGAACTCGCCCTGCACACGCAGCTCGATGCCCAGGCAGCGCAGCATCGTCGCGGCCCACCAGCGTGTGCGCCGGTGGCGCCCCGCGGCGTCCAGCCGCGGGAAGATCCACAGCGCCATCACCACGCCGCGCAGGCCGTGCAGCAGCACGCCGGCGACGCGCCAGGGCGCGCGCAGCACCGCGCTCAAGCGGCCTCGTAGGCGACCGTGCCCGCCACCAGCGTCGCACGCACCCGGCCGGGCAGCGCCATGCCGGTGGACGAGAACGCGAACGGCGTGTGTTTGCCCTGGCTGGCCAGCGCCGCCGGCGCGACCTGCCACTCGGCCGCCGGGTCGAAGACGCAGACGTCGGCGACGCCGCCCTCGACCAGCCGGCCGGCGCTGGAGACCAGCGAACCGACGGCCTCGCCGAGCACCCGCACCGGCGCCTGCGTCACCGGCGCCAGCGCCTGGGCCAGCGTCAGGCCGTGGTCGCGGCCCCAGCGCAGCGCCAGGCTCAGCAGCAGCTCCAGCCCGGTGGCGCCGGGCTCGGCCTCGCCGAACGGCAGGTTCTTCATGTCCTCGGCGACCGGGTTGTGGTCGGACACCAGCGCGTCGATCGTGCCGTCGGCCAGCGCGGCGCGCAGCGCGTCGCGGTCGGCCTGCTGGCGCAGCGGCGGCGTCAGCCGCATGTCGGCGTTGAAGAAGCCGATGTCGACGTCGGTCAGGTGCAGCGAGTTGATGCTGACGTCGGCCGTGACCGGCAGACCCTCGGCCTTGGCGGCGCGCACGAGCCGGACGCCGGCGGCGCTGGACAGCCGGCACAGGTGCACGCGGCAGCCGGTGACACGCACCAGCTCGAGGATGGTCTGCAGCGCCACCGTCTCGGCGGCCACCGGCACGCCCGACAGCCCCATGCGCGTGGCCACCGCGCCCGACGCGGCGACGCCCTTGCCCAGCCAGCCGTCCTGCGGCCGCAGCCAGACGGCGTAGCCGAAGGTCGCGGCGTACTGCATCGCACGCAGCAGCACCTGGGTGTCCTGGACCGCGACGTCGACCTGCGAGAAGCCAACGCAGCCGGCCTCGGTCAGCTCGGTCATCTCCACGAGCGTCGTGCCTTCGAGCCGGCGCGTCAGCGCCCCCAGCGGGAACAGCCGGCAGCGGCTCAACTTGCGGGCGCGGAACTTCAGCATCTCCACCAGCCCCGGCTCGTCGAGCACGGGGTCGGTGTCGGGCAGGCAGACGAGGCTGGTGACGCCGCCGGCGGCCGCGGCCGCCAGCTCGCTCTCGAGCATGCCTTCGTGCTCCTGGCCGGGTTCGCGCAGGCGCGCGGCGAGGTCGACGAGGCCGGGCGCGACGACCAGGCCCGTGGCGTCGATCGTGCGGTCGGCCTGGAAGTCGCCGACGGCGCCGAGGCCGACGATGCGGCCGGAGGCGATCGCGAGGTCGGCCGTCTCGTCGCGGCCGGTGGCCGGGTCGACGACGCGGCCGTTGCGGATGAGGATCTTCATGGGTTCAGGCCTGGTTGCCGGCGATCGTCGACATCACCGCCATGCGCACCGCGATGCCGAAGGTCACCTGCGGCAGGATGACGCTGTGCGTGCCGTCGGCGACCGAGGACTCGATCTCGACGCCGCGGTTGATCGGGCCCGGGTGCATGACGATGCAGTCGGGCTTGGCCAGCGCCAGCTTCTCCGGCGTCAGGCCGTAGTTCTTGAAGTACTCGCCGGCCGACGGCAGCAGCGCGCCGCTCATGCGCTCGTTCTGCAGGCGCAGCATGATGATCACGTCGGCGTCGCGGATGCCTTCGGCCATGTCGTGGCAGACGCGCACGCCCATGCCGGCGAGGTCGCCCGGCACCAGGGTCTTGGGGCCGACGGCGCGGATCTCGGGCACGCCGAGCACGTTCAGCGCGTGGATGTCCGAGCGCGCCACGCGCGAGTGCACGATGTCGCCGACGATGGCCACCGTCAGCTGCGTGAAGTCGCGCTTGTAGTGGCGGATCGTGTACATGTCGAGCAGCGCCTGCGTCGGGTGCGCGTGGCGGCCGTCGCCGGCATTGACCACGTGCACGTGCGGCGCGCAGTGCTGGGCGATCAGGTAGGGCGCGCCGCTCTCGCTGTGGCGCACGACGAACATGTCGGCGTGCATCGCCGACAGGTTGGCGATCGTGTCCAGCAGGCTCTCGCCCTTGGCGGTGCTGCTCTTGTTGATGTCCAGGTTGATGACGTCGGCCGACAGCCGCGTCGCGGCGATCTCGAAGGTGGTGCGGGTGCGCGTGCTGTTCTCGAAGAACAGGTTGAACACGCTCTTTCCGCGCAGCAGCGGCACCTTCTTCACCTCGCGGTCGTTGACCGACAGGAAGGTGCCGGCGGTGTCCAGGATCTGGGTCAGCACCGGGCGCGGCAGGCCTTCGATGGACAGCAGGTGGATCAGCTCGCCGTGGCGGTTGAGCTGGGGGTTGCGGCGCGAGAGCATCAGCGGGCCTCCCGCTGCTGGGCGTGGTCGCGGCGGCACGGGGTCATGCGGCCTCCTCGATGGCGAAGGTGAAACGGCCGTCCTCGGCGCGCGCCAGCGACAGGCGCTGGCCGGCCGGCAGGGCGATGCGCGCCGCGGCCAGCGCCGCGGCGATCGGCAGTTCGCGCCCGCCGCGGTCGACCAGCACCACCAGCGTCACGCTGGCCGGACGGCCGAAGTCGTACAACTCGTTGATCGCGGCGCGGATCGTGCGGCCGGTGTAGAGCACGTCGTCGACGAGCACCACGTGGCGGCCGTCGATCGAGAACGGAAGATGGGTCGGGTCACCGCCGGCGGCCAGCCCGCGCGAACCGAAGTCGTCGCGGTGCAGCATGCTGGAGATGACGCCGTGCGCGCCGGGCAGGCCCAGGTCGCGCTGCAGGCGTTCGGCCAGCCAGGCGCCGCCGGACCAGATGCCGACGAGCACCGCGTCGGGCGGGAGGACGGCGCGCAGGCCCTGGCGCAGTTCGGCGTAGAGCGCCTCGGCATCGAGCTGCAGGACGGTCATGGGGCGAGGGTTCTCAGGTGTTGGTCGAGGATCAGTGCGGCGGCCGCGGCGTCGGCGTCGCGGGCCCCGGCGGCCAGCGCGTCGACGGTCGTGTAGCGCTCGTCGACCTCGTGCACCGGCAGCCGGAAGCGGCCGTGCAGCTGGCGGGCGAAGCGCCGCGCGCGGCGCGTATTGTCGTGCTCCGCGCCGTCGGGATGGAACGGCACGCCGACGACCAGCGCGTCGGGCCGCCACTCCTCGATCAGCCGGGCGATGGCGGCGAAACGTGCGTCGCCCTCGGCGGCGACGGTCTTCAGCGGCCGCGCCTGGGCCAGCAAGGTGTTGCCGACGGCGACGCCGACGCGGCGCACGCCGAAATCGAATGCGAGAAAGCTGCGCGCGGGTTCAGGCGGAGCGGCCGGGCTCATTCGAAGGCGACGCGACGGGCCACGCGTCAGGCGTGCCCGGCCTCCTGCGACAGCATGCGCGGGTCGAAGCCCAGCAGCGACAGCGCCTGGTCGTAGCGCTGCTCGACGGGGGTCTCGAAGATGATCTTCGGGTCGGCGTCGACGTTGAGCCAGCCGTTGCGGCGGATCTCCTCCTCGAGCTGGCCGGCGTCCCAGCCGCTGTAGCCCAGCGTCACCAGCACGCGGCGCGGGCCGCCGCCCTGCGACATCGCCTCGAGCACGTCCTTGCTGGTCGTCATCTCCAGGCCACCGGGCACCGACATCGTCGAGCTGTAGCCGCTGCCGTCGCCGGTCTTCTCGTGCAGCACGAAACCGCGTTCGGTCTGCACCGGGCCGCCGAAGAACACCGGCTGCTCGGCGAACTCGTCACGGTCCAGCGGCAGTTCGACACGCTCGAACAGGTTGCGCAGCTTGATGTCGATCGGCTTGTTGATGACCAGCCCGAGCGCGCCGCGCTCGTTGTGCTCGCACAGATAGACGACGGCGCCGGCAAAGGTCTCGTCGGCCATGCCGGGCATGGCGATGAGGAACTGGTTCGACAGGTCGATGGCGGCCATCCTCCTATCTTATTCCCGGGCACACTGGCGGATGTGAAGAACAGCATCGACCATGCCCTCGTCTGGTTGCGCCGCGACCTGCGCACCGAGGACAACGCGGCCCTGTACCACGCGCTGCGCGCCGCGCGCCGGGTCTGGTGCGTCTTCGTCTTCGACACCGACATCCTCGAGCCGTTGCCGCGCGCCGACCGGCGCGTGGAGTTCATCCGCGACAGCGTCGTCGGCGTCGACGCCGAGCTGCGTGCGCTGGCGGCCTCGCACGGCGTCGACGGCGCCGGGCTGATCGTGCGCCACGGCCGGCCGCTGCAGGAGATCCCGCGCCTGGCGCTGGCGCTGGGCGCGCAGGCGGTCTACGCCAGCCACGACGACGAACCCGAGGCGCTGGCGCGCGACGCCCGCGTGCGCGGCGCGCTGGCCGACGCCGGCATCGCCTTCCACGGCTCGAAGGACCACGTGATCTTCGAACGCGACGAGGTGCTGACCCAGGGCGGCGGCCCGTTCTCGGTGTTCACGCCCTACCGCAACGCCTGGCTGAAGAAGCTCGACGACTTCTACCTCGCGTCCTACCCGGTCGAGCGCCACGCCGGCGCGCTGGCGCCCCGGCCGGCCGGCGAGACGCTGCCGACGCTGGCCGAGATCGGTTTCGAGACCACCAACCTGCACGCGCTGAAGCTGCCCAGCGGCCCGGCCGGCGGCCGCGAGCTGCTGACCGACTTCCTCGAGCGCATCGACCACTACGCCGACTGGCGCGACTTCCCGGCCGTCAAGGGGCCGAGCTACCTCGGGCCGCACCTGCGTTTCGGCACGGTCTCGATCCGCCGCCTGGCGCGCGAGGCCCACCAGCGTTCGACAGCCGGCTCGCGTGGCGCCGAGATCTGGCTGTCGGAGCTGATCTGGCGCGAGTTCTATCACCAGCTGCTGCACCACCACCCGCGGGTCGTCGGCGGCTGCTTCAAGCCCGAGTACGACCGCATCCACTGGGAACACGGCAGGCACGCCGACGAACTCTTCGCCGCCTGGTGCGAGGGCCGCACCGGTTACCCGATCGTCGACGCGGCGATGCACCAGCTCACGCGCACCGGCTACATGCACAACCGGCTGCGCATGATCAGCGCCAGCTTCCTGAGCAAGGACCTCGGCGTCGACTGGCGCCGCGGCGAAGCCTGGTTCGCGCGCCACTTGAACGACTTCGACCTGGCGTCCAACAACGGCGGCTGGCAGTGGGCGGCCTCGACCGGCTGCGACGCCCAGCCCTATTTCCGGATCTTCAACCCGGTCAGCCAGAGCGAACGTTTCGACCCCGAGGGGCGTTTCATCCGCCGCTACCTGCCGCAGCTGGCGAAGCTGCCCGACAAACTGCTGCATGCGCCCTGGCGCGCCCGCCCGGCCGACCTGGCCGCCGCCGGCGTGGTGCTCGGCCGCGACTACCCCGCGCCGGTCGTCGCGCACGACGAAGCGCGCGAACGCACGCTGGCGCGTTTTGGCGCCGTCAAGGCGGCCAAGCCACGTCCGGCGGCGCGCATGCGCACCGACTGACCTCGCTCAACAATGGCCCTCCGTGCGGCAGGGCGGGAGTGAATTCAGACTTCATTCCACCCCATTTCCTGCCGATATGACGATGCGGCTGGCCCAACATCCGGGGCCGGCATTGGACGTCAGGAGCGTGCGCGATGCACGTCGCACAAAAGAAGATCTGGGTTCAGCTGATCACGACCATCGCGGTGGCTCTCACCGTCGTCTGGGCGGTGGGCATCTTCTGGCAGGGCCGTGTCAACCGTGAGGCAGCGATCGAGCAGGCGACGGCCTTCTCCAGCAGCATGCACGACGCCACGATGGCCGGCCTGACCGGCATGATGGTGACGGGCACCGTGGCGCAGCGCGCCGTGCTGCTGGACCAGGTGCGCCAGCTCGACAACATCCGCGACCTGCGCGTGCTGCGCGCCGAGGCGGTCAACAAGATCTTCGGCAACGGCACCGGCGCCGACGCCAGCGACCCGGACGCCGACGAGCGCGCCGTGCTCGCCAGCGGCAAGACCGAGATCCACGTCGCCACCGACGACAAGGGCGAGTACCTGCGTGTCGTGCGCCCGGCCATCGCGTCCAAGAACTACCTCGGCAAGGACTGCACCACCTGCCACCAGGTGCCCGAAGGCACGGTGCTGGGCGCGGTCAGCATGAAGGTCTCGCTGGAGCAGACCAACGCGCTGATGGCGCGCCAGCGCTGGCAGACCATCCTGATGGCCATCGTCACCTGCATCCCGGTGCTGATCGTCATCTACCCCTTCATCCGCCGCGTCGTCACGCGGCCGCTGGAGGCGGGCGTGGACATGGCGCACGGCATCGCCTCGGGCGACCTGACGCGCGACGTCGTCGTCGACAGCCGCAACGAGATCGGCCACCTGCAGCGCGCGCTGCACGAGATGCGCGTCAGCCTGGCGTCGATCGTCGGCCGCGTGCGCCACGGCACCGACACCATCGCGCATGCCTCGGCGCGCATCGCCGGCGGCAACAAGGAGCTGGAGTCGCGCACCGTGCACCAGGCCCAGGCGCTGCACGAGACCGCGGTGTCGATGTCGCGCCTGACCGACGCCACGCGCCAGAACGCCGAACACGCCAGCCAGGCCAACGCGCTGGCGATCTCGGCCTCCGACGTCGCCAAGGCCGGCGGCGCGGTCGTCGCCCAGGTCGTGACGACGATGGACTCGATCGACGCGGCGTCCAAGCGCATCGCCGAGATCAACCGCGTCATCAACGAGATCGCCTTCCAGACCAACCTGCTGGCGCTCAACGCCGCGGTGGAGGCCTCGCGCGCCGGCGAACACGGCCGCGGCTTCGCCGTCGTGGCCAGCGAGGTGCGCGCGCTGGCGCAGCGTTCGTCGCAGGCGGCGCAGGAGATCAAGTCGCTCGTCGACACGACGGTCGAGCAGGTCGGCGGCGGCTCGCGCATGGCGCACCGCGCCGGCCAGACCATGATCGAGATCGTCGACAGCGTGAAACGCGTGACCGACATCATGTCGGAGATCGACGCCGCCAGCCGGGAGCAGATGGCCGGCATCGAGCAGGTCAACCGCACGCTCTCGGGCCTGGAAGGCGTGACCGGCGACAACGCGCGCCTGGTGCAGGAGGCGGCGAGCGAGACAGCGGCGCTGGCCGAACAGGCCACCGCGCTGGACGAGGCGGTCAAGCTGTTCCGGCTGCCGGCCCAGGACCGCGGCTGAGACCCCGGCCGCGCGCGGCCACGCCGGCCGCGGCGCGCCCGGCTCAGAACAGGACGACGTCGTCGCCGTCCGTGCGCTGCTCGACCAGGTCGCCGCTGGCCACCAGCGCGGCGTGGCTCGCCACCCGGTTGCGGCCGTTCTGCTTGACGTGGTAGACCGCCTGGTCGGCGCGCTCGAAGGCCGAACTCGGCGTGTCGCCGGGCCGCACGGCGGTGAAGCCGATGCTCACCGTGATGCGGCCGACGCGCGGGAAGGCATGGTCTTCGATCGCCGCGCGCAGGCGCTCGAAGGCGGCCGCCGCCGAGGCCGCGTCGTCGCAGCGCATCAGCACGACGAACTCCTCGCCGCCGAAGCGGTAGAGCTGGTCGCCCTGGCGGAAGACGCCGCGCATCAGGCGCGACAGCAGCAGCAGCACCTCGTCGCCGATCAGGTGGCCGTGGCAGTCGTTGACGTGCTTGAAGTGGTCGATGTCGACGACGCCCAGCCAGGCGCTGCGCCCGCCGCGGCGCTTGCCGGTGCCGGACTCGGCCTGCACCGGCGCCGGCATCGTGCTGCGCATGAAGTTCTCGTCGAAGGTCTTGCGGTTGAGCAGGCCGGTCAGCGTGTCGCGCTCGCTGTAGTCCAGCAGCGAGTGGAAGTTGCGGTAGACGCGCAGCACGCTGGCGATCAGGCGCAGCTGCTCGGTGGACAGCGGCGCCGCGCTGCGCAGCTCCAGCACCGCGTCGCAGTCGTGCTCCAGGTCCAGCGGCAGCAGCGTCGTCGCCGGCTGGCCGTCGAGCATCAGCCCTTCGCGCTGGCGCAGGCAGCTCTGGCGGGCCGGATGTTCGGCCAGCGGCGGCAGCGCCGACAGGTCGGTCCACAGCGGGTCGGCGCTGGGTACCTTGTCGCCGGCGGCGAGCCGCGCGCGCGTCAGCCAGTGCCGGTCCTCGCCTTCACCGACCACGCGGTAGATCGCGATCTCCAGCGGCTGCAGCAGGTCGTGCAGCGCACCGACCAGCGTCGCGTCGAGCGCGTCGCGGTCACGGAACCCGGTCAGTTCCGCGAGATGGTCGGCAACCCGGGACACGCTCTAACTCGGCCGCGCCGCTCCCGCGTAACGTGCCACGAGCGCCAGCAGCTCCTCTTCCGCATAGGGCTTGCCGAGGTAGTGGTCGGCACCGAGCGCGGCGGCGTGGTCGCGGTGCTTCTGCGCGATGCGCGAGGTGATCATCACGACCGGCAGGCCGGCGAGGGTGGCGTCGGCACGCACCGCGCGCAGCAGGTCGAAGCCGTCCATGCGCGGCATCTCGATGTCCGACAGCATCAGCGCCGGGCGCTCCTGGGCCAGGCGCTCGAGCGCGTCGACGCCGTCCTTGGCGGTGACGACGCGCCAGCCCTCGCGCTGCAGCAGGCGCTGCGTGACGCGGCGAACGGTCAGCGAGTCGTCGACGACCAGCACCAGCGGCACCGCCGGCGCCAGCACCTGGACCTCGGGCTCGGCGGCGACGGCGGCGGCGTGCTCCAGCCGCGCCCGCGCGGCCGGGCCGTACAGCGTGGCCAGCGCCACCGGGTTGTAGATCAGCGCCACCGCGCCGCTGGGCAGCAGCGTGACGCCGGCCAGCCCGGGCACACGTGACAGCTGCGGGCCGACGTTCTTGACGACGACGTCCTGGTTGCCGGCAACCTCGTCGACGTGCAGCGCCACACGCTGCTCGGCCGAGCGCACGACGACCACCACCTGGCTGCGCGCCGCCGTGGCGCCGCGTGCCGGCCCGTCCAGCAGCGCGGCCAGCCAGTGGAACGGCAGCGCATGGCCCCCGTCGTCGTAGACACCGCTCGCGTACGCGGCCTCGACCTCGGCCGTCGGCGCCCGCCGCACGGCCTCGATCAGCGTCGAAGGCACCGCCACCGACATCTCGCCGCATCGCAGCATGACCACCTGGGTGACCGCGGTCGTCAGCGGCAGCAGCAGCTTGAAGCCCGTGCCCTGGCCCGGCAGGTGGTTCACCTGCACGCGCCCGCCCATCGCGTCGACCTCGGCGCGCACGACGTCCAGCCCGACGCCGCGGCCGGCGAGTTCGGTCACGTCGGCCGCCGTGCTGAAGCCGGGCGCGAAGATCAGCTGCGCCAGCGCCGCGTCGTCGGCCGGCACGTCGGCGGCCAGCATCCCGCGCTCGAACGCACGTTCGCGGATGCGCGCCAGGTCCAGCCCGGCGCCGTCGTCGCGCAGTTCGACGCCGACCTCGTTGCCTTCCTGGGTGATCGCCAGCGTGATCGTGCCGGTCGTGTCCTTGCCGGCGGCAGCGCGTGCCGCGGCCGGCTCGATGCCGTGCACGACGGCATTGCGCAGCAGGTGTTCGAACGGGCCGGTCATGCGCTCGAGCACGCCGCGGTCGACCTCGATCGCTCCGCCCAGGATGTCCAGGCGCACGCTCTTGCCGGTCTCCTTGGCGGCCTGGCGCACGGTGCGGTAGAGGCGGTCGCTGGCGCTGTCGAACTCGACCATGCGCGTGCGCAGCAGGTCGCCCTGAAGCTCGCGCGCCAGGCGGGCCTGCGCCGCCAGGTCGTCCTCGGCCGACTGCAGCGTGCGCTGCAGGCTGCGCTGCAGCGTCGCGACGTCGTTGACCGACTCGGCCATGAAGCGCGTGAGCTCCTGCAGCCGCGTGAAGCGGTCCATCTCCAGCGGGTCGAAGGTCTCGGCGGCGGCCTTGGCCGCCTCCAGCCGCGACACCATCTGGGACTCGGCCTGCAGCTCGATGTCGCGCAGCTGGGCGCGCATGCGCTCCAGGCTCTCGGTCAGCTCGCCCAGCGAGCCCTGCAGCTGGCGCACGCTGCCGTCCAGGCGGGCACGCGCGATGCTCACCTCGCCGGCGTGGTTGACCATGCGGTCGAGCAGCGCAGCACGCACGCGCACCGCCGCCGCGCCGGCCGGCGCCGGGCGCTCGGGCGCGGCGGACGGCATTGCGGTGGCGGCCGCGAAACGGCTCCAGTCGATCCCGGTGGCCGGCTGCTCGGGCTGCGGCAGCGGCTCGGGCGCCGGCTCGGCGCTTGCCGACGCGGCCGCATCCACGGGTGCGAGGGGCGCCGCGACCGGCGCGCGCAGCGCATCGAAGTCGGCGACCATCGCGTCGGCGCGCGCCAGCAGCGTCTCGACCTCGCCGGCATGCACGCCGCCGCGTTCGGTCAGGCGCTCGATCGCGGTCTCCATGCGGTGCGCGCGTTCGCCCAGGCGCATCGCGCCGGCCAGGCGCGCGCCGCCCTTGAAGGTGTGCAGCGTGCGCATGCAGGCCGCGCCGGCGCCACCGTCGGCCGGGTTGTCGGCCCACTCGCGCAGGCGCGCCAGCAGCTGCGGCAGCAGCTCGTCGGCCTCGTCCTCGAAGATCGGGAACAGCTCGGGGTCGAGCGCGTCCTCGGCATCGAGCTCGTCGTCGAACTCGGTGTCCAGCGGCCCCAGGCCCAGCGTGTCCGGCGCCGCGCGCGGCGGCAGCGCGGGCCAGCGCTCGTGTTCGGCCAGGCGTTCGACGACGGCCGGCGACGCGGGCCGCAGGAAACCGGCGGCGAACTGGTGCAGCAGGCGGCGGATCTCCTCGGCCGCCTCGGCAAAGAGCTCGGGCTCCCCGTCGCGCCCGCGGCTGCCGGCGCGCGAGCGCATCAGCGCGTGCTCGAGTGAACGTGCGAGCGCCGACAGCTCGGCATACCCCACGGTGGCCGAACTGCCGGCCAGCGAATGCGCCAGCGCGACCGCGCCGTCGGACACCGGCCGGTGCTCGGCCTCGAGCGCCCACTCGGCGAGTTCGGTGCCCAGGCGGCGCGAGAGTTCGTCGGCCTCGTTGAGGTAGATGTTGAACAGCGGCAGCGGCACGCGCAGCGGGCCGATGACCTTCACCGGCTCCTCGTCGGGCGCGGGTTCGGCGGCGAAGGCCTCGCCCGCCTCGCGATCGGCCTCGACCGCCGGGGGCTCGGCGCCGATGGCGCCCAGGTCGTCCAGCGACGGCAGCTCGGCAAAAGCCTCGGCCAGGCCGGGCGTGCCCGGCACCGGGGCGAACGCGGCCGCCTCGAAGGCGGACTCGTCGAACGCCGGCAGCGCTGCCGGCACGGTGTCGAGACCCGCCGGCAACGGCGGGGATTCGGGCTCGGGCTCGGGCTCGGGCTCGGGCTCGGGCTCGGGCTCGGGCTCGGGCTCGGGCTGCGGCTCGGGTTCGAGCGGCCAGTCGAGTTCGTCCGCCTCGAGCACCTCGGCGGCCGGCAGCGGGGTCGGCGCCGAGTCGGCGAACACCGGCTGCGGCAGCGGCTGCTCGGCCGGTTCGTCGCGGCGCTCCGGCCAGGCGGTCTCGTCGGCCGCGGGTTCGTCGGCCGGCAGCGGCTCGGGAACGGCCGCGGGCGTGAGGTCGCCGAGCTCGAACTCGAAGTCGACGTAACCGGCCTCGGGGGCGGGCATCGGCGCGGCCGGCTGCAGCGCCTCGATGGCCTCGAATCCTTCGGGCAGCTCGGACGCTTGCACACCCTCGGGCAGGGCCGGCAGGGGTTCGCCGCGGTCGAGCTCAAGGTCGGGGAGGTCGAAGGCGGCGACGTCGGGCACGGGGCCGTCGCTGCCGAGGTCCAGGTCGAGGTCGGTCGCGCTGGGCAGCTCGGGCACCCGTTCGGCCAGCGTCGGCGCGGCCGTGCCGGTGCCGAAGTCGAACTCGAAATCGGGGGCCGGCTCGGCTTCGGCCGCGCCAACCTCGGGCGCTGGCGGGTTCGCCGACACGGGCTCGACCGCAGCCGGCGCCGTCGGGGCCGCCGGTGGCGAGATCGCCAGGCGCTGGCCGTCCAGGCGCAGCCCGTCGGCGGCACGCACGACCGGCGCCGAGGCATGGCCGTCGTCGCGGCCGGCGGCAAGCGCGACGACCCAGGCCTCGAAGTAGTCCAGCGCCTCGGTGGTGAAGGCCCGCAGCGCCGGGTCCAGCCGCGAGGACTGCGCCAGGCGCGAGTTGAACAGCTGCTCGCAGGCCCAGGCGGCTTCGCCGAAGTCCTTGAGCCCGACCATGCGCGAGCTGCCCTTGAGGGTGTGGAAGGCGCGCCGCACGGCGGTCATCTCGCCCAGGTCCTCGGGCTCGTCGGCCAGGCGCGCCAGTGCCTCGCGCGCCGCGGGAATCACCTCGCCGGCCTCCTCGAGGAAGACGGCGCGCATGTCGTCGTCGTCGCCGGCCGGCGGCGGCACCGTGGCCGGCGGCGGGGCCAGCGGTTCGGGCTCCGGCACTTCGGGCACTGCCGGCAGCGCCGCACGCGGCTCCTGGCCCATCAGCGTGATCAGGCGTCCGGCCTCGGCGTCGTAGCGGAACAGCGACTTGGCCAGCCCGGGCTGCACGCCGAGCATGTCGATGAGGAAACTCAGCGCCCCGAGGTTGTCGGCCAGGCGCTCGAAACCGAGCCGCGCCGGCTCGTGCGTCGGGTCGACCTCGGTCTGCGCCAGCGTGTCGACCTCGTCGCGCATGCGCAGCACGGCCTGCGAGGCCTGGTCCAGCCCCAGCACCGAGAGCACGCCGCGCATCGCCGCCAGCTGCCCCGGCACCGGGATCAGCGCCTCGCGCTGGGTCGGGTCGCGGAAGTAGGCGTCGATCTGCTTCTCGGCCTCGGACAGGCTGGCACGCAGCTCCTGCACGACGCTGCCCATGGTCTGGCGGTCGCTGACGCGGCGGTACAGCTCCTCCATCCAGGGTTCGAGCGCGGCCGGCGGCTGGCCGCGGCGCACGTCGTCGACACGGCGCGCCAGGCGCTGCACGCGCTCGGGCAGGGCCGGATGGTCGAACTCGCCGTCCTCCAGCGAGGCGTCCAGGTACAGCAGCGCGGTGGCGACCTCCATCGCCAGCGGCGCCGGCGGCGCGTCCTGCGCGGCGACGGTCTGCGCGGCGGCGTCCTGCAGCACCGTGGCCAGCACCTCGCCGGACGGGAACAGGCGCTGCAGCGAGTCGCCGACGAGCGTGAACTGCTCGGCCAGCCCGGTGAGGCGGTGCGCCTCGCCGGCCGCGACGGCCGACCAGGCGTCCTTGGCGCCGGAGACACGTTTCCTCGCCTGGGCGATCCAGGCCGGGTCGAAACGCCCGAGGCGGGCGACGTCGTAGTCGGCCGCGGCGCTGTCGTCCAGGCGCCAGGCCTCGCGCACCGCGGCCAGCCGCGGCGCTTCGCCCGGGGCCGGCGCCCGCGCGCGGGCGCAGAAGAACAGCAGGTCCTGCGCCAGGCGGTCGGAGACCTCGTCGCTGCCGCGCATCGTCGTGCGCAGCTGCGACAGCAGGCGCGACGCGATGCGCTTGCCGTAGACGTCGCTGGCGAGCAGACCGCGCGCCTGGGCCTCGAAGAAGGCCGCCGCGAGGTGCCACAGCGTCGCCAGGCGGCCGCCGGCGCCGGCAGCCAGCGAGGCGCAGACCTCGCCCATCGCCGCCAGCCGCGACGGGTCGGGCTGGCGCATCAGCGCCAGCGACAGCGACTCCATCGCCGCACGCGCCGCGTCGTCGGCCGCGTGCGCCCGCACGCCGGGCTCGGCCGGCAGCTCCAGCCAGCGCCAGTCGTGCGGCCACAGGTCCGCCGGGTGGGCACGGTCGGCGCCGGCCAGGTTCTGCACCGCCGCGTACTGCGGGAACATCGCCACCGGCGACACCGGCCGGCGCGCCAGCAGGCGCGCCAGGTAGTCGAGCAGCGCGAACGAGGCCTTCTCCAGCGTCTGCACGGCCTTGGCGTCGACGAGCCCGGGCTTGGCGGCCCAGCGCTGCACGACCGCCTCGCTGGCGCGCAGCATCTGCGCCGCCGCCGGCAGGCCGACCAGTTCGAGCGCACCGACCCCCTGGTGCAGGTGCACGCGCGCGGTGCGCAGCACCGCCGGGTCGACCGCGTCGACGTCCGAGGCGGCAGCCGCCTCGGCCTCCTTGAGGTGCCGGTGCAGCGCCTTGTGCGCGTGTTCCAGCGACCGGCGCAGTTCGGCCTGCACCCAGGCCAGCGGGCTCAGGTCGTCGGCGCTGCCGCTCAGACTGTCGGTGACGGCGTTCATCCCGGCGGCGTCAGGCGATCTTGAAGCGTGCGATCGACGCGCGCAGCTGCTCGGCCGCGCGCGACAGCTCGTGCACCATCTGCGCGGTCGAGCGCGTGCCCTCGCCGGTCTGCTCGGTGACGGCGAAGATGTGCTGGATGTTCTGCGCCACGCCGCCGGCGGACTCGGCTTCGCTCGTGGCCTGTGCCGCGATGTGGCCGATCAGCTCGGCCAGCTCGCGTGTCACGCGGTCGATGTCGGCCAGCGCGCTGCCGGCCGCGTCGGACAGCCGCGCGCCCTCGATCACGCCCTGGGTCGAACGCTCCATCGCCGCCACCGCGTCCTGGGTGTCGGTCTGGATGGTGCGCACGATGGCGGCAATGTTGCGCGTCGCCTCGGCGGAACGTTCGGCCAGGCGCTGCACTTCCTCGGCGACGACGCTGAAGCCGCGCCCCGCTTCGCCGGCACTGGCGGCCTGGATGGCGGCGTTGAGCGCCAGCACGTTGGTCTGCTCGGTGATGTCGGAGATCAGCTCGGTGATCTCGCCGATCTCCTGCGAGCTCTCGCCCAGGCGCTTGATGCGCTTGGAGGTCTCCTGGATCTGGTCGCGGATCGAGTTCATGCCGCCGATCGTGTTCTGCACCGCCTGCTGGCCGGTGGCCGCGGCCTCCAGCGACTGGCGGGCCACCTCGGCGGTGCGCTGCGCCTCGGCCGACACCTCGGTGATGCGGCCGGCCATGCCGAGCACCGACTCGCCGGTCTCGCGGATGACGCGCAGCTGCTCGGTCGACGCCGCCAGCAGCTCCGAGGACGTCTGCTCGACCTGCTGCGTCGTGTCGGTCACGCGCGCCACCGTGCTCTGCACCGAGGTGACGAGCGAACGCAGCTCCTCGACGGTGTAGTTCACCGAGTCGGCGATCGCGCCGGTGATGTCCTCGGTGACGGTGGCCTGCTGCGTCAGGTCGCCTTCGGCGACGGTCTGCAGCTCGTTCATCAAACGAAGAATGGCGGCCTGGTTGGCGTCGTTGACTCGCCGGGCCTCGAGTTCCTCGCGTTCGGCCTCCTGGCGCTGGGCCTCGGCGAGGCGGGCACGCGTCGTCTGGTCGGCGACGAACAGGCGCAGCAGGCCGAAGGCGCCGGCGGCCAGCAGCAGCGCCGACAACAGCCCCGGCACCAGGATCTCGGCGCGCAGGCCGCCCGAGCCGGCGAGCTCGCCCTGCAGCTCGTCGAGGCCGCGGCGCAGCGGCTCGCTGTCGCGGATGATCGCCGACTGCGCTTCGCGCGCGCCGACCAGGCCCTGCAGGTTGCCGAGGATGGCGCCGGCTTCGACGCGCGTCTTGTCGTACTGGGCGAGCAGCTGCTGCAGCTGCTCGCGCACCTGCGGCTCGCGCGTGCCCGGCAGGCGCAGCTCGGGGCTGCCGTCGAGCAGGCCCTGGGCGATCTCGCGGAAGGAGTTCAGGTCCTTGCCGAGCAGGAACACCGCCTCGGCGCTGACACCTTCGGTGGTCTGGAACTCGTTGGCGCTCTTGCCGATGCGCTGCGTCAGCATGACGAGCTGGCCGACGGCCGACAGCTCGCCGGCCGAGGCGCCGCCCTGCAGCTTCAGCGAGGACACCGTCTCGGCGGTCTCCAGCAGGTCGGCCGACTGGCGGTTGATGGTGCGCAGCGCAGCGCCCACCTGGGTCAGCGTCTTCTGCTGCGCGAGCACCGCGCGCGCGCTCTTGTCGGCGCGGTCGACCATCGGCAGCAGCGCCTGCACGCGCTCGGCGTGGTCGCCGGAGACGGCCGGCACGTCGCCGCCGTCGGCCAGCCCGTGCACGTTGCGCACCAGGATCTCGGCGCTCTCCTTGAGTTCGGGGAAGGACTGCGGCGCGCCCAGCAGCGCCTGGGTGACCGACTTGGCCAGGCGCTGCGACTGCGTCTGGGCCTGGCCGGCGGCCGACACCTGCTGCGCGCTGCGGTTGGCCGCGACGATGCCGGCGCCGCCGCTGAGCACCAGCCCGGTCAGGCCGATGCCGAAGGCGAAGGCCATCAGCTGCTGCTGGCGCGCGACCGGCAGGCCGCCGACGAAGGGCAGCCCGGTGGCCGCGGGCGCGGCGGCCTCCTCGGGAACACGGGTGTTGGCGAACTCGCCCGCCAGTTCCGAGGGCGCGGCCTCGGAGATGATCGACGAGTCCTCGACGTGCGGCCGCGTCTCGGCCGGCGCCAGCGTGCCGGGGCCGAGGCGGATCGTCGCGTCCATCGCGTCGCCGGCGAGGGCGACGGACTCTGGGGTCGGCGCCGTCGGCGTCGAGGGGCGGCCCCGCGCGGGGCCTTTCAGCTTGTCGAGAAGGCTCATTCGGTCCTCGCGGCGTTCGTCATCGGGCGATGCCGAGAAACTGGTCGTGCTGCACGAGCGCGGCGGGATCGATCTCCTGCCACACGCGCTGACGGTCGTCGCGCCATCGGGGGCCGGCGAACGACGGGCGCGACAGCTCGTCGTCGGGTTCGCGCTGCATCTGGGCGGCGGTGCGCAGCCCGGCCAGACGTTCGAACAGCAGCGCGACATGGCTGCCGACGGCCGGGTTCAGCGCCAGCAGCCGTGCCTGCTCGCGCACGCCTTCGGCGGCGGTCTGCGTCGGCCGCAAGCCCAGGAAGGCGGCGAAGTCGACGACGCCGTGCAGGCCGCCACGCAGGTTGGCGACACCGAGGAACCAGGGCCGCGTGTGCGGCACCGGCGCAATGGTGCCCACCGGGAAGATCTCGCCCGCGCCGGCCAGCGGCACGAGCACGCCGACACCGGCGCTTTCGAGCGCGAGCCAGGACATGGCCGGCGCCTCGGTGCGCACGGCACTCAGCCGCTGGGCCAGGCGGCTCTGCAGGTCGCGCAGGGCGTCGCGCTTGGCCATCGGGTCAGTCGAAGGCGCGGATCTTGGCCAGCAGCTCGTCGGCCTGCACCGGCTTGACGATGTAGTCGCGGGCGCCCTGGCGCAGGCCCCAGACCTTGTCGGTCTCCTGGCCCTTGCTGGTGCACATGATCACCGGCACCTCGGCGTAACGCGGATCGCGCGTGATCTGGCGCGTGAGCTGGAAGCCGTTCTGGCCCGGCATCACGACGTCCATCAGGATCAGGTCGGGCACCTGTTCGGCGAGGCGGCGCATGGCCTCCTCGCCGTTCTCGGCGGTGCGCACGGCGTAGCCGCGCTTGCCGAGAATGTCCGACAGGTGGTGCAGCTCGGTCTTCGAGTCGTCGACGACGAGGATGTTGCGGATGGTCATCGGCGGACGCAGTTGGTGTTCTGACGGGGGCGGCAGGGCCGCGGGCTCAGGCGGCGGCGCGGCGGAAGGCCTCCACCGCGCGCAGGAGTTGTTCCTTGGTGAACGGCTTGGTCAGGTAGTCCTCGGAGCCGACCATGCGGCCCCGGGCCTTGTCGAACAGGCCATCCTTGGACGACAGCATGATGACCGGCACCTTCGCGAAACGCGGGTTGCGCTTGATGATGGCGCAGGTCTGGTAACCGTCCAGCCGCGGCATCAGGATGTCGCAGAAGATCAGTTCCGGGTCGTGATCATTGACCTTGGCGAGTGCGTCGAAGCCGTCCTCGGCCAGCACGACCTCGTGGCCGCCCTGGCGCAGGAAGATCTCGGCGCTGCGCCGGATCGTGTTGCTGTCGTCGATCACCAGGACCTTGGCGCCCGGGGACACGGCTTCGTTCACGTCACTGCCCACCTGTTGGAGAGCGCGGCCGCCACGATGGCCGCCGCTGGTCTTCAGATTTCGACCATTTCGAAATCTTCTTTACGGGCACCGCATTCCGGACAGGTCCAGTTCATCGGCACGTCGGCCCACGCGGTGCCGGCGGCGATTCCATGTTCCGGATCACCGACGGCTTCGTCGTAGATCCAGCCGCAGATCAGACACATCCAGGTTCGGCTTTGGCTCACGGCGGGGCGGTCACTCACTACAATGGGCAACGATTGTCCTGATTAGAAATGTTCGTCAGCCTGCCTGATCACCTTGCCAGTTCTCGGCGCGGCGCGAGCGACGTCGACTATGAGACGAGCGACGAGGCCC
>NZ_SLXD01000005.1 GCF_004340905.1 Rubrivivax gelatinosus | reverse complement strand
AAGGGCCTCGTCGCTCGTCTCATAGTCGACGTCGCTCGCGCCGCGCCGAGAACTGGCAAGGTGATCAGGCAGGCTGACGAACATTTCTAATCAGGTCGGCCGTTACGCGCCGACCCCGGCCCAGGTGACGGTGGCCGCCGACAGCATCAACAACCCGACCAACGGTGCGAGCATCGTGCAGGTTCGCCACCGCTTCGCCGCGGCCGGCAACCGTGACACGAACACCGACAACAACACCTACGACCTGAGCGCCGGCCTGCGTGGCCGCGTGATGGACAAGGTGGACGTCGAGTTCGGCCTGCGTGAAACCGAGTCGCAGTACTACGAGCTGGGCCGCAACTACATCGTGCGTCCGCTGGCCGAGCAGTACATCAACTCCGGCAAGTACCTCCTCACCGACCCGTACAGCGCCGACGAAGAAGTCCTGAACTCGATCAAGGCGACGATCAACCGCGACGCCGTCACGAACACCAAGCAGGCCTTCGGTACGGCCCAGTTTGACCTGTTCAAGCTCGGCGGCGGCACCGCTGCGGCCCTGGTCGGCTTCGAGTACCGCAAGGAGGTCTTCTCCGACCAGTACGACTCGCTGCAGGAAGCCGGCGTGATCGAAGGCGCGGCGGGCAACTCGTCGGCCGGCGAGCGCAACGTCAAGGCGCTCTACGGTGAACTGGTGATGCCCGTCACCAAGACCTTCGAGACCTCGGTCGCGGCCCGCTACGAGCGCTACTCCGACTACGGCAGCGACTTCTCGCCGAAGATCGCCGCCAAGTGGAAGGTGCTGCCGAGCCTGTCGCTGCGCGGCTCGATCGCGCGTGGCTTCCGTGCCCCGTCGCTGTCGGTCCTGAACCAGAAGACCACCTTCTCGGCCGAGTCCGTCGACGATCTGCAGACCTGCCTGGCCTTCGGTGGCTCGGCCCAGTACTGCTCGGAGAATCTGGTCCAGGTCAACACCTACGACCAGGCCAACGCCGAACTCGACTCCGAGAAGTCCAAGCAGTGGAGCATGGGCCTGGTCTGGGACGCGACCCAGAACGTCAGCTTCAAGGCTGACTACTGGAGCATCGAGATCGAGGACGCCATCGGCCAGGTCGATGCGCAGGACATCATCGACCGCGACAACGGCGACGATCCGCGTCCGATCCCGGCGGGTCTGGGCATCGTGCGCAACCCCGACGGTTCGATCGAGTCGATCTTCACCGGCTGGGCCAACGAAGGCACGATCAAGACCCGCGGTGTCGACCTCGACCTGATGTGGAACGTCGGCATGGGCAGCGCCGGCAAGATGCGCATGGACTACCGCTATTCGCGTCTGCTGAGCCGCAAGGACGACGGTGACCAGTTCGCTGGCACCCTGGGCCTGCCGAAGCACCGTGCCACCCTGGCCCATGCCTGGACGAAGGGCCCGGTCACGGTGACCTGGAACGTGAACTTCATCGGCAAGAACGAGGACAACGCTGACGACCACGTCGGTGGCTACACGACGCACGACCTGCAACTCGACTGGGATACGCCGATCAAGGGCGGCACCTTCATCGTCGGTGCGGCGAACGCGTTCGACAAGGAGCCGACGCTCGTCGACTACGACGGCCGCAACTTCAACTTCTACCTGTACGACTCGTACGGCCGTACCTGGTACGCGCGCTACAAGCAGTCGTTCTGATCCGGGCAACCGGAACAGCCGAAAGGGGGCCGTGAGGCCCCCTTTTTTCGTTCCGGCCACCGGTGCCGACGTTGCCGGCGGCCGCAGCAGGGCCTGCTCAGCCCGGCAGCGTGGCGACCAGCGTCCAGCCCATCAGGTGCCCCGACTCGTGCAGCTCGGCCGTCCGGGCCGCCGGCGCGAGGCGTTGCGAGAGCGCGGCCACGCCGTCGGCGTCGAGTGCGCAGCGGCACAGGTCCTCGAGCCGGATCCGGCTGTCCATCAGGTGACGCCGCAGCCGGCCCAGCCCCTCGAGCGCCGCGCTGCTGCCCGAGCCACCGGCCAGCGCGAACAGCCGGGCCGCGGCATCGCGCACTTCGTACAGGACGTCGGGACAGATGGAAGCCTCGGCGCGCCGGCTCAGCGCCTGCTGGAGGCTGTTGAAGTGCTGGCGCTGCCGTTCGGCACTCGCGTCCTGCGCGAGCGCGGCACGTCCCTGGGGTGTCTGGGCGCGGTCGACGAGCGGGACGATGCGCGCGACCGAATCCAGCAAACCGTCTTCGGCGCCGAGCCAGTCGAGGTGCGTGATCTCGTCGTGTGCCAGGGCGACCGGGCGCGAGCCTGCGTGGTGCACGAGCAGGGCGATCCGCCCCGGTCTGCGCAGCACGCGCTGCAGTTCGGCCACGCTGCGCGCGAGGTCGGTGTACTCGAGGCCGTACTGGCTGGTCACGAGAGCGAAGCGGCCGTCGTCGAAGGGCAGGCTCTCGGCGGCGACACCACCGTGAAAGCGCAAACGCGCCGCCTGGGCCGCCGGCATCTCGGAGAGCCATCGCGGCGATGGGGTGGCGAGATCCACCGCGTCGCAGCCGATCGAGGCGTCGTCGCGGCACTCCAGCAGCAGGCGCCCGAGCGGCCCGTTGCCGCAGGCCAGGTCGAGGACACGCTCGCCGGGTTGCAGATGCATGAAGGTCTCGCGCCAGAAGCTGGCGATCGCGCCGCCGTAGTTGCCGTCGAAGCTGCCGGCGCAGGAGTGCAGCGCGCCGCTGGCCCAGTAGCCATCCCAGGCACGGCGGCGCTCTTGCGCGGTGTTCATATGCGTGCGTTCCTGCATGTCATCCAGCGCAGCGGGAGCCCGTCCGCCGCCACCGCTGCCGCGATAGCATGCGGACTCGCCGACCGACGTCAGCGGTCCCCTGGATGCAACTGCCCCCAACGATGATCAGATCCATTGTGCTCACCACCTTGCTCGCTCCCGCCGCCTTCTCGGCGCTGGCGCAGGACGATGCATTGTCGCGTTGCCGTGCGTTGACCGACGGCGCCGCGCGGCTGGCATGCTATGACGCCATCCCGCTCGCGCCGGCTGCCGCAGCGCAAGCAGGTCCGGCGCCGGCGGCGGCCGCGACGCCGGCCGCCCGGCCCGCCACCGGCGCGGCGCCGGCCGACTTCGGGCTGCCCAGGCGGGACAGGCCCACGGTGGCCGAAGCCGTGGAAAGCTCCATTCCCGGCCGTTTCGACGGCTGGGAGCCCAAGACCCGCTGGCGTCTGGCCAACGGGCAGCTCTGGGAAGTCACCGACGGCAGCCGGGCCGCGTATGCGCTGCAGGACCCGAAGGTCCGCATCCGCCGCGGTGTCGTCGGCAACTACCTGATGGAGATCGAGGGCGTGGCCCAGGTGCTCAAGGTGCGGCGCATCCAGTGAGAGACGGCGGCCCCTCGGGCCGCCACGTCACTTCGGCGCCAGCCGTATCGCCCCGTCCAGCCGGATCACCTCGCCGTTGAGCATGTCGTTCTCGACGATGTGCTGCACGAGCTTGGCGTAGTCCTCGGGCGTGCCGAGGCGGCTCGGGAAGGGCACGCCGGCGGCCAGCGCCTGCTGCACCTCGGCGGGCATGCCGAAGAGCATCGGCGTGCCGAAGATGCCCGGCGCGATCGTCATGTTGCGGATGCCGTTGCGCGCCAGGTCGCGTGCGATCGGCAGCGTCATGCCGACGATGCCGCCCTTGCTCGCGGCGTAGGCCGCCTGGCCGATCTGGCCGTCGTAGGCGGCGACGCTGGCGGTGCTGATCAGCACGCCGCGTTCGCCGGTCGCCTCGGGTTCGTTCTTCGCCATCGCCGCGGCGGCCAGGCGGATCATGTTGAACGAGCCGATCAGGTTCACCTGGATCGTCTTCGTGAACGTCGCCAGCGGGTGCGCGCCGTCCTTGCCGACGGTCTTCACCGCCGGCGCGATGCCGGCGCAGTTGACCAGCCCGGCCAGCTTGCCGGCCCCGACCGCGGCGTCGATCACCGCCTGTGCGTCGGCCTCCTGGCTGACGTCGCAGCGCACGAAGACGCCGCCGATCTCGCGTGCGACGGCTTCGCCGCGTTCGACCTGCAGGTCGGCGACGACGACCTTGGCGCCGTGGGCCGCCAGCCGGCGTGCCGTGCCTTCTCCGAGGCCCGACGCGCCGCCGGTGACGATGAACACCTTGCCCTGGATTTCCATCCGTTGTCTCCTTCGCCTCTGACGGGCGTGCGGGGGAAAGAAAGGGCCGGGGCGATCAGCTCTCGAGCGCCGCGAACGCGCGCCCGGTGATCTCCTCGACCGTGCCGGTGCCGCTGATGCGGCGGTAGCGGGGCGCCTGCGCGTCGCCGGTGGCGGCCCAGGCGGAGTAGTAGTCCACGAGCGGGCGCGTCTGCTTCTGGTAGACGTCCAGGCGCTTGCGCACCGTCTCTTCCTTGTCGTCCTCGCGCTGGATCAGCGGCTCGCCGGTCTCGTCGTCGATGCCCTCGACCTTCGGCGGATTGAACTTCACGTGATAGCTGCGGCCCGATGCCGCGTGCGTGCGGCGGCCGCTCATGCGTTCGATGATGGCCTCGTCGGGCACGTCGATCTCGAGCACGACGTCGAGCCTGACGCCCGCGGCCTTCATCGCGTCGGCCTGCGGGATCGTGCGCGGGAAACCGTCGAACAGGAAGCCGCCGGCGCAGTCGCTCTGGGCGAGGCGTTCCTTGACCAGGCCGATGATGAGGTCGTCGCTGACCAGGCCGCCGGCGTCCATCACCTTCTTGGCCGCCACGCCGAGCTCGGTGCCGGCCTTGACGGCGGCGCGCAGCATGTCGCCGGTGGAAATCTGCGGGATGCCGTACTTGCGGCAGATCTGGGCCGCCTGCGTGCCCTTGCCGGCGCCAGGCGCCCCCAACAGGATCAGTCTCATCGCTTCCTCGAGCTTTGTGGTGATGCTTGCTGCGGCCGGCGCTGCCGGGCGCGATTGAAGGGAGCGTAACACGCGCACTCCCGCGCCAGCCTGACGCCAGCGCGACCCCGGCAGACGCTCAGGCGAAGAGTGCGCGCACGCGTTCCAGGTCTTCGGGCGTGTCGACGCCGACGCCCGGCGCCTGTCCGGCGACGTGCACCGCGATGCGTTCTCCGTGCCACAGCACGCGCAGCTGTTCGAGCGACTCCAGGCGTTCCAGCGGCGCCGGTTCCAGCGTCGGGAAGCGGCGCAGGAAGCCCGCACGGTAGCCGTACAGGCCGACGTGGCGCAGCGGCGCGGGCTCGGGCAAGACGCCCGGCGTGCCGTCGCGCCAGCAGGGAATCGGCGCGCGGCTGAAATAGAGCGCACGGCCCGCGGCATCGAGCACGACCTTGACGACGTTGCGGTTGGCGAAGTCCTCGGCCGCGTCGATGCGGTGCGCCGCGGTGCTCATCACGCAGTCCGGGCGCTCGTCGAGCAGCAGGGCGCAGCGGCGCACCAGGGCCGGGTCGATCAGGGGCTCGTCGCCCTGGACATTGACGACGCGCTCCGTGTCGCCGAGGCCGAGCAGCGTGCAGGCCTCGGCCAGGCGGTCGCTGCCGCTCGGGTGGTCGGCGCGCGTCAGCACCGCCTCGACGCCGTGCGCCGCGCAGGCGGCGGCGATGCTCGCGTCGTCGCAGGCGACGACGACGCGCGAGGCGCCGGATTGCGTCACGCGCCGGGCCACGCGCACGACCATCGGCAGCCCGCCGATGTCGGCCAGCGGCTTGTGCGGCAGGCGCGTCGAATGCAGCCGTGCCGGAATCAGGACCGTGAAGCTCACGGTGCCGGCGGCAGGTCCAGGCTGCGGGCCTCGGTCTCCAGCATCACCGGGATGCCGTCGCGGATCGGAAAGGCGAGGCGGTCGGCGTTGCAGACGAGATCGGTCGGCCGCTGCAGATCGTCGCGCGACAGTTCCAGCGGGCCCTTGCAGACGGGGCAGACGAGCAGTTCGATCAGACGGTGGTCGAGCGTCATCGGGTTCGCGGCGGCGCCAGAAGGCGCAGCACGTCCTGAACGAGTGAATCGGGAAGCGTGAAGTCTAGCCCGACGACCCAGACGCGCGTCCCGCCCAGCGCACGGCCGGCAAGCTTGACGGCGTCCTTCTCCGTGACCAGCACCTGCGGCGTGCCGGCGGGCCAGGGCAGGGTGGCGAAGTCGTGGTGGTCGGGCAGCGGCAGGCGGTCGACTTCCAGCCCGGCGGCCTCCAGCATCGTGAAGAAGCGCTCGGGCGAAGCGATGCCCGCGAGTGCCAGGAACGGCCGGCCGTGCAGCGTCTCGAGCGCGACGCCGTCGGTCGGGCGGCCGGCGGCCCAGTCCTCCAGCGCCACGGCCGGGCCCAGCGTGCGCAGCGCGCAGGCGCCGGGCAGCGCCGTCGTCGGTGCCGGCGCGTTGTAGAGCACGAAGCGGCCGGGCGCGAGCTGCGCCGGCAGCGGCTCGCGCAGCGGGCCCGCCGGCAGCAGCCGGCCGTTGCCGACGCCGCGATCGTCGAAGACGACGATCTCGGCGTCGCGCGCCAGGCGGCGGTGCTGCAGGCCGTCGTCGGAGACGAGCACGTCGACCTCCGGGTGGGCGGCGCACAGGGCGCGGGCGGCGGCAAGGCGGTCGCGGCCGACCCAGACCGGCACCGCGGTGCGGCGGCGGATCAGCAGCGGCTCGTCGCCGACCTCGGCCGGCGACGCGTCGGGCTCGACCGGGCACACGCCGTCGCCGTCGCGGCCGAAGCCGCGCGAGATCACGCCCGGCGTGTAGCCGGCGGCCTGCAGCGCCCGGACGAGCGCGATGACGGTCGGCGTCTTGCCGGCGCCACCGACGATCAGGTTGCCGACGACGACCACCGGAACCGGCGCACGCCGCGGTTCGACGTCCGCGGCGCGGCGCGACAGGCCGGCGTAGAGCGACTCGAGGGGCGCCAGCGTCGCGGCCAGCGCCGTGCGCCGCGGCTGCCACCAGTGGCGCAGCAGCAGCGCCTCGAGCCGCGCGGCGAGCGACATCAGCGCGCGCCGTTCGGCGTCTGCGAAGCGAAGGTCAGGCGCGCGAGCCCGGCGCGGCGCGCCGCGTCGAGCACGTTGATCACCGACTGGTGTGCGGCCGTGGCGTCGGCGGAGATGATCACGACCACGTCCTGGCGACCTTTGGCAGCGTCGGTCAGGGCGGCGACGAGCTGGTCGACGTCACGGCCATCGACCGGCTTGCGGTCGATGGCGTAGCGGCCGTCGGCGGCGACGGCGACGACGATCTCGGCCGGGCGCTCGCGCAGCTTCTCGGCGTCGGCGGCCGGCAGGTTGATCTGCAGCTCGGTGAAACGCGAGTAGGTCGTCGACAGCATCAGGAAGATGAGCACGACGAGCAGCACGTCGATGAACGGGATCAGGTTGATCTCCGGTTCCTCGGGGCGGCGGCGGCTGAAGCGCATCGGGATCTGCCGTCGCTCAGGCCGCGCGCACGACGAAGCGCATCAGGTGCGGCACCAGGCGCTCGGCGGCGAGCTCCATCGTCAGCTGGAAGGCGTCGACGCGGCCGCGGAAGTAGCGGTAGAACATCAGCGAGGGGATCGCGATGATCAAGCCGAAGGCGGTGTTGTAGAGCGCCACCGAGATGCCGTGGGCCAGCATCTGCGGGTTGGACGCGCCGGTGGGCGCCTGAGACCCGAAGATCTCGATCATGCCGACGACGGTGCCGAACAGGCCCAGCAGCGGCGCGGCGGCGGCGATCGTGCCCAGCGTGTTCAGATAGCGCTCGGTCGTGTGCACCGCGGTGCGGCCGGCGTTCTCCATCGCCTGGCGCAGCGCCGGCTCGGTGATGCGGGCATCGGCCGCCACCGCCTGCAGGCCGGCGGCCAGCACGCCGCCGAGCAGCGAGTTTTCAGCCAGCTTGGTGACGACGTCGGGTGCGGGCAGGCTGTTGCGCGACACGCCGATGACTTCGTCGAGCAGCGTCGGCGGCGCGATCAGCGGCGCACGCAGGTGATAAAGCCGCTCCAGGATCAGCGCCAGCGCCACGACCGAGCACAGGATCAGGGGCCAGATCGGCCAACCGGCCGCTTGTATGATCGACAGCAAGGGGATCTTCGAGGTGTGCGGCAGGCCCGCCGCGGCCGGCGGATTATGTCCCAAGGGGCGCCGTGAGCCGGCCTCCTGACGCAAGGCCAGGGCCGCCTTTCACGTATCCACGGCATTTGTGGATAACTTTGTGGAGAAGGCGCCGACAGTCGCGCCAAACCCGCGCCAGGATTGGCCCGGGCCTGGATTGCTCGAATTTTCAGCAAACTTTTCTTCTTGAAAATCAAGCACTTGCGAGATCGATCCCGGCGCCTGACGTGGTATACGCGCACGCTGGGCCGGAGGCCGCGATCTGTGGAGTTCCACGGTGCCGGAGGGTCGGATGGCGGGGCTTGATGCCGCATCCGGTGTGGCGTTGCCGCGCCAGGCCTGGAGTGTCGCGGCGCTGCTGCTGGCCACCGGAGATGCGCTCGCCGCACGTTTCGGTGCGGTCGCCGTGCGCGGCGAAATCTCGGGTTTCACGCGTGCCGCCAGCGGCCACTGCTATTTCTCCCTGAAGGATCACGACGGACAGCCGGCGCTCCTGCGGTGCGCGATGTTCCGCCGTGCCGCGGCGCTGATGGACTTCGTGCCGCGCGACGGCCTGCAGGTCGAGTTGCGCGGCCGGCTCGGCGTGTACGACGCGCGTGGTGAGCTGCAACTGGTCGTCGAGTCGCTGCAGCGCCTGGGTGCCGGCACCTTGTACGAGGAGTTCCTGCGGCTGAAGGCCAGGCTGGAGGCCGCGGGGCTGTTCGACGCTGCGCGCAAGCGGCCCATCGCTCCGCACCCGCAGGTGGTCGGCGTCGTCACCTCTGCGGGCGCGGCGGCACTTCGCGACGTGCTGACGGCACTCGCGCGGCGCGCGCCCCAGGTGCAGGTCGTCGTCTACCCGACGCCGGTGCAAGGCGGCGAGGCGCCGGCAGCGATCGCCGCGGCGCTGCGCACGGCCGCGGAGCGCGCCGAGGCCCAGACGCTGCTGCTGGTGCGCGGCGGCGGTTCGCTGGAAGACCTGTGGGCCTTCAACGACGAACGTGTCGTGCGTGCGGTCGCCGCCTCGCCGATCCCGGTCGTCTGCGGCGTCGGTCACGAGACCGACGTCACGCTGGCCGACCTGGCGGCCGACCTGCGGGCGCCGACGCCCACCGCCGCGGCCGAGCTGGCGGCGCCGGCGCGCACCGACCTGCTGGAGGCGCTGGACTCGCGTGCGAATGCGCTGCGGCGCGCGTTGCGGCGCCAGCTCGACCGTCATGCCCAGCGCCTGGACACCGCGGCGCTGCGCCTCGGGCGGCCGGCGGCCGGGACGGCGCAGCAGCGCCAGCGGCTGGCGGCGTTGGAGCTGCGCCTTCAGCAGGCGCTCGCGCCGCAGCTATCGCAACGCGCCCAGCGTTCGATGGCCCTGGGGCTGCGCCTGCGTGCCGCGATGTCTTCTCGGCTGGAACGCCTGCGTTCGGGGCTCGAGCTCGGGGGTCAGCGCCTCGCGGCCCTGGATCCCGCGCGCGTGCTGCAGCGCGGCTATGCCTGGATCGAGACGCCTGCGGGCCGGCCGGTTCTGCAGGCCGCGGGCCTGCGCCCGGGCGATGACCTGCGCGCGGTATGGGCCGATGGGGCGGCATCCATACGCGTCTTCGGGGTCGGGCGGAAGGGGCCTGCATCAAACCTGGGCGATGCCTACAATCCTTCTCAACTTTCATCCACCCACAGGAACGATTCCATGGAACGCACGCTGCCTCCCCTGCCGTACGCCCTCGACGCCCTTGCGCCGCACTACAGCCGCGAGACGCTGGAGTACCACCATGGCAAGCACCACAACGCGTACGTCGTGAATCTCAACAACCTCCAGAAGGGCACGGAGTTCGAAGGTCTCGAGCTCGAGGAGGTGGTGCGCAAGTCGTCCGGCGGCATCTACAACAATGCCGCTCAGATCTGGAACCACACCTTCTTCTGGAGCTGCATGAAGCCCGAGGGTGGTGGCGAGCCGTCCGGTGCGCTGGCTGCGGCGATCGCCACGAAGTGGGGTTCCTACGCGGCCTTCAAGGAAGCCTTCGTGAAGTCGGCGGTCGGCAACTTCGGGTCGGGCTGGACCTGGCTGGTCAAGAAGGCCGACGGCTCGCTCGACATCGTCAACATGGGGGCTGCCGGCACGCCGCTGACCACCGGCGACACGCCGCTGCTGACGGTCGACGTCTGGGAGCATGCCTACTACATCGACTACCGCAACCTGCGCCCGAAGTTCGTCGAGACCTTCCTCGACAAGCTCGTGAACTGGTCGTTTGCCGAGGCGAACTACGCAGCCTGATCGCGCGTGATCACGCCCTGATCGGGCGTTCTTGAGAACCGACCGCAAGCCCAACCGGCTCGGTCGGTTTTTTGTTTGAGTAAATCAGTGCGGCTCAGTTGCCAAAAGGCACACCGCGGAGCTTGAAGCCGGCTCCAATGCCACGTTTGGCGAACCAGCCCTGACGCATCTCAAGAGCGAAGCGCACGGGCTTGGCAGAACAGTGCGATTCGTCGCTTTGGGGCCGCATCTCGGCGGTGTTGACGACCGTGCCGTCGTCGGCGACGAAGGCGATCGACAGCGGCAGCAAGGTGTTGCGCATCCAGAAGCAGCGCACGCCTGCCTCGCGGTTGAAGAACAGCATGCCTTCGTTCTCGCCCATCTCGCGCCTGAACATCATCCCGGTGGCTTGCTGTTCGGGTGTCTGTGCGACCTCGGCCTGGATCACGTACATGCCCGCTGTCAGGGCAACGGTCGGCAACCTGGGCTGTGGCACCCCCTGAGCGCGGGCTGTGGGTAGCGCAAAAGAGACAAGGAGCGCAAGTACTCCGGTCAAACGCGTATAGCTATAAACTTTGATATAGGTCGTCATGTTCGAGGCAGGAAGCGAAACTACATATCCAGGCGGTGATGCGCATCGCGCCCGTTCTTCAGCTTCCATGAGTCTCTCCGGCATCGCCCCCCTCCAGCAAGCGGCACCTTCATTGGCCGCTGTCGACGACCCCTTGGAGCTCGCGCGCTTCACCCGCTGGGTCCAGGAAGGCGACGGCGTGCGGCTTGGCGAGTCGGCGCTGCAGATCTCCGGCATGTACTGCGCGGCCTGCACCGGCATCCTGGAGAACGCGCTCGGCGCGGTCGACGGTGTGCGCGAGGCGCGTGTCAGCGCCGCCGCGCAGCGTGCCACGGTGCGCTGGGATCCTGCCCGGACGAAGCCGTCCGAACTGATCGACGCGATCCGTCGCGCGGGCTACGACGCCGTGCCGGACGCGGCGGCCCCGGCGCGCGAGATGCGCCGTGCCGAACATCGGGCCGCGCTGTGGCGCCTGTTCGTCGCCAGCTTCTGCGCGATGCAGGTCATGATGTTCGCCACGCCGAGCTACGTCGCCGGCCCGGGCGAGCTGTCGATGGAAATGCGCCAGCTGCTCAACTGGGGCTGCTGGGTCCTGTCCATCCCGGTCGTGCTGTTCTCGGCCGGTCCTTTTTTCAGGGGTGCCTGGCGCGGGTTGCGGACGGGGCGCATCGGCATGGACGTGCCGGTGTGCATCGGGGTGGCCGTGACCTTCGTCGCGAGCACCGGGGCGACCTTCGATCCCGCTGGCGTGTTCGGCCACGAGGTCTACTTCGACTCGCTGACGATGTTCGTCAGTTTCCTGCTGGCCGGCCGCTATCTCGAACTGCGGGCTCGGCACCGTGCTGCGGGCGTGCTCGAAGGTGCGCTCGCGCGCCTGCCCGAGACTGCTCAGCGGCTGGGCGCCGACGGCAGCGTCACCGAGGTCAGCGTGCAACGCCTGGTGGCGGGCGACCACGTGCGTGTCGCCCTGGGGCAGGCCTTCCCGGCCGATGGTGTGCTGGTCGACGGCTCGACGCAGGCCGACGAGTCGCTGCTCACCGGCGAGTCGGTCGCCGTCGAGAAACCCTGTGGTGCAGCCGTGGTGGCGGCCAGCGTCAATCTCGGCGCTCCGGTGACGATGCGGGTCGAGCGTGCCGGTGCCGACACGCGTTACGAGGCGATCGTCTCGATGATGCGCGACGCGATGTCGCAGCGTCCGGCGCTGGCGCGCGTGGCCGATCGCTGGGCTGTTCCATTTCTTTGGGCGGTTCTGGTGCTGGCCGCCGGCTCCGCGGCGGTCTGGAGTGTCGTCGACCCATCCCGGGCGATCTGGGTCGCGGTGTCGGTCCTGATCGTGACATGCCCTTGCGCACTGTCGCTGGCAGCGCCCGCGACGATGATCGCCGCGGCTGCGGGGCTGGCCCGCCGCGGCGTGCTCGTTCAGCGCCTGGATGCTCTCGAGGATCTGGCGCGCACGGGCCACCTTTTCATCGACAAGACGGGCACTCTCACCGAGGACCGGCCCGTGCTTGCCACGACGCTCGTCTTCGACGAGGGTGTCGACGCTCTAGGGCATGCGGCGTCGCTCGCGGCCTGGTCGCGGCACCCGCTGTCGCAGGCGCTGGCGGCGTCGCTTCCTGCCTCGGGCCGCGCCTGGTCGTCCGTCGACGAAGTCGCCGGCGCAGGTTTGCGTGCCAGCGACGAGGACGGTGTCGAGTGGCGGCTGGGCGGTGCCGTATTTGCCGGTGCCGCCGAACGCGAGGACGTCCAGGTGTGGTTGTCGCGTGCCGGTCGGCCTGTCGCTGGCTTCGGATTCGACGAGTTCCTGCGCGCCGGCGCCGAGGAAGCGCTGCGTGAGTTGCGGGCCGATGGCGTGCGCGTGACGCTGCTGTCCGGTGATGCGCCCGCACGTGCGGCACGACTCGCAGGACGCCTCGGCCTCGATTCCTTCGTCGGCGGCGCGCGTCCGGAAGACAAGCTGGCGGCCGTGGCCGCCGCGCAGCACGCCGGCGAACGCGTCACGATGGTTGGCGACGGCGTCAACGACGCGCCGGTGCTGGCGCGCGCCGACGTCTCCCTGGCGATGGGGCAGGGCGCGCTCGTCGCCCGTGCGCAGGCCGACGCGGTGCTGGTGTCGAACAGGCCGCTGGACATCGTCGCGGCGCGGCGCACGGCCGCGCGGGCGATGCGCATCGTGCGGCAGAACATGATCTGGGCAGCGGCCTACAACGCCGCCTGCATCCCGCTGGCCTTGATCGGCTGGCTGCCGCCATGGGCCGCGGGCTTGGGCATGGCGGGAAGTTCGCTCTTCGTGGTGCTCAACGCGCTGCGTGCGGGGCGCTGAGAGACGTCGAATGGACATCCTGTACCTGCTCATCCCGCTGTCGGCGGTGCTGGTGCTGATCATCCTCGGCGTCTTCGGCTGGGCCTTGCACCGTGGCCAGTTCGAGGATCTCGAACACGAGGGCGAGCGTATTCTCCGGGACGACGATGGTGTGGTTGACAGCCATCAAGCCCTATCCCAGATCAAGCCCGAACAATCGTCAACTTTGCTTCCTGAACGACGCGAGGAGAAGCCGTATGGCTCATGAATCGTCACCGGCGACCCCGGTGTACTACGACACCCCGGTGAGGTACTTCTCCGTGGTGGCGGTGCTGTGGGGGATCGTCGGCATGCTGGTGGGGGTGATCATCGCCGCCCAGCTGGCGTGGCCGGACCTCAACTTCGGCATTCCCTACATCAGCTACGGCCGTCTCCGCCCGCTGCACACCAATGCCGTCATCTTCGCTTTCGGCGGCTCGGCGCTGTTCGCCACGTCCTACCACGTCGTTCAGCGAACCTGCCAGGCTTCGCTGTTTCTGCCCAAGCTGGCGATGTTCACGTTCTGGGGCTGGCAGGTGGTGATCCTGCTGGCGGCGATCTCGCTGCCGCTCGGTTTCACCTCCGGCAAGGAGTACGCCGAACTCGAGTGGCCGATCGACATCCTGATCGCCGTCGTGTGGGTGTCCTATGCGATCGTGTTCTTCGGCACCATCGGCAAGCGCACCGTGCGCCACATCTACGTGGCGAACTGGTTCTTCGGCGCGTTCATCATCGCCGTGGCGCTGCTGCACATCGTCAACAGCGCCGAGATCCCGGTCACGCTGACGAAGAGCTACTCGGTCTACGCGGGCGTTCAGGACGCGATGGTCCAATGGTGGTACGGCCATAACGCGGTGGGCTTCTTCCTCACCGCCGGTTTCCTCGGGATGATGTACTACTACATCCCGAAGCAGGCCGGCCGCCCGGTCTACAGCTATCGGCTGTCGATCGTGCACTTCTGGGCGCTGATCTTCACGTACATGTGGGCGGGCCCGCACCACCTGCACTACACCGCGCTGCCCGACTGGACCCAGTCGATCGGCATGATCTTCTCGCTGGTGCTGCTGGCACCGAGCTGGGGCGGCATGATCAACGGCATCATGACGCTGTCGGGTGCCTGGCATAAGCTGCGCGACGACCCGATCCTGAAGTTCCTGATCGTCTCGCTGTCGTTCTATGGCATGTCGACCTTCGAGGGGCCGATGATGTCGATCAAGACCGTCAACGCGCTGTCCCACTACACGGACTGGACGGTCGGCCACGTGCACAGCGGTGCGCTCGGCTGGGTCGGTCTGATCTCGATGGGCTCGCTGTACCACCTCATCCCGCGCATGTTCGGGCGTCAGACGATGTACAGCACGCGGGCGATCGAGCTGCACTTCTGGATCGCCACCATCGGCATCGTGCTCTACATCGCTGCGATGTGGATTGCCGGCGTGATGCAGGGCCTGATGTGGCGCGCCGTCAACCCCGACGGCACGCTGGTCTACAGCTTTGTCGAGAGCGTGAAGGCCACCTACCCGTTCTACGTGATCCGCCTGGGCGGAGGTCTGCTGTACCTGACCGGCATGGTCATCATGGCCTGGAACACCGTCATGACGATCAAGAGCGGCAAGGTCGTCCCGGCGCCGATCCCGATGGTCCCGGCCCACGCCTGACCGCCCGAACCCTAGGAGATACAAGACCATGGCAAAAAACCATGCTGTCGGCGGTCACGAGAAGATCGAGACCAGCAACTTCCTGATGATCGTGCTGATCCTGCTGACGGTGGCCGTCGGCGGGCTCGTCGAGATCGTCCCGCTGTTCTTTCAGCGTTCCACGACCCAGCCGCTGGAAGGCGTGAAGCCGTACACGGCGCTGCAGCTGGCGGGCCGCGACATCTACCAGCGCGAGGGCTGCTACGGCTGCCATTCGCAGATGGTGCGTCCGTTCCGCTCGGAGACGCTGCGCTACGGCCACTACTCGATGGCCGGCGAGTTCGTCTACGACCATCCGTTCCAGTGGGGCAGCAAGCGCACCGGCCCCGACCTGCACCGTGTCGGCGGTCGTTACAGCGACGAGTGGCATCGCATCCACCTGAACAATCCGCGTGACCTGGTGCCCGAGTCCAACATGCCGGCGTACCCCTGGCTCGCCCGCAACGCGGTCGACGCCGAAGGCCTCGCGCCGCGCATGAAGGCGCTGCGCACGATCGGCGTGCCCTACAGCGACGAAGAGATCTCCAAGTCGGCCGAGGACGTCAAGGGCAAGAGCGAGCTCGACGCCGTCGTGGCGTACCTGCAGGTGCTGGGCACGGCGGTCAAGTGACGCCTTCACCGACCATGGACATCAACACCCTCCGCGCCATCGTGACGGTGGTGAGCTTCGCGCTCTTCATCGCCATCGTGGTCTGGACCTGGTCGCGGCGGCGCCGCGGACACTTCGACGAGGCTGCGATGCTTCCCTTCGACGAGAAGGATGGCGTCGAGGCCTCTGGAGAACGTAAATGAGCGATTTCTTCAACTCGGGCTGGTCACTCTACGTGGCCGGCATCACGATCGTCAGCCTGGTGTTCTGCCTGGTCCTGCTGATCATCGCCAGCCGCCGCAAGGTCATGGCGGACGACAACACGACCGGCCACGTGTGGGACGAGGATCTGCGTGAACTGAACAACCCGTTGCCGCGCTGGTGGGCCGGGCTGTTCCTGGTGACCGTCGCGTTCGCGGTGATCTATCTGGCGTTGTACCCGGGCCTGGGCAGCAACAAGGGCACGCTCGACTGGACCAGCACCGGCCAGCATTCGGCCGAGATGGACAAGGCGCGTGCGCAGATGGCGCCGCTGTACGCCAAGTTCGTCGGCCAGTCGGCGGAGGAACTGTCCAAGGACCCGCAGGCCATGGCGATCGGCGAGCGCCTGTTTGCCAACAACTGTGCGCAGTGTCACGGCGCCGACGCGCGCGGGAGCAAGGGCTTCCCCAACCTGACCGACAACGACTGGCTGCATGGCGGCACACTCGAGAAGATCAAGGAAACCATCACCGCCGGGCGCGTCGGCAACATGGCTCCCATGGCCGCGGCGGTGGGTACGCCCGAGGACGTCAAGAACGTCGCGCAGTACGTGCTGAGCCTGTCGGGCAGCCCGCACAACGAGGTCGCAGCGCAACTCGGCAAGCCCAAGTTCGTGGTCTGCGCAGCCTGCCACGGTCCTGACGGCAAGGGGATGCAGGCCATCGGCTCGGCGAACCTGACCGACAAGATCTGGCTGCACGGCTACGGCGAGCAGGCGATCGTCGACATGATCAACAACGGCAAGGTCAACATCATGCCGGCGCAGGCGGCCCGTCTGAGCCCCGAGCAGATCCACGTGCTGGGTGCGTACGTCTGGAGTTTGTCGCAGACGAGCACGGTTGCTGCCCGTTGACGGTGAGGTTCGCGACATGAGCCAGGTGCGGGCCGACCTCGAAGACCGGCCCGCCGCGGCTGAGGCCGCCTCGGGTGCGGCGCCGGCGAAAGCCGGGGCCGCTCCGGAGGTGGTCGTTTCGCTTTATGCGAAGCAGAAGAAGATCTACGCGCGCGCCGTCTCGGGCTGGTTCAACCGCTGGCGCTGGGCGCTGGTCTGGGCGACACAACTCGTTTTCTACGGTCTGCCCTGGCTGGAATGGAACGCCCGCCAGGCGGTGCTCTTTGACCTCGGCACACGGCGTTTCTACATCTTCGGCTTGGTCCTGTATCCGCAGGACCTGATCTACCTGTCGGCGCTGCTGATGATCTCGGCGTATGCGCTGTTCCTGTTCACCGCCGTTGCCGGCCGTCTGTGGTGTGGCTACGCCTGTCCGCAGACGGTCTACACCGAGATCTTCATGTGGGTCGAGCGGCGCTTCGAAGGCGACCGCAATGCCCGCATGCGTCTGGATGCCGGCCCCTGGACCTTCGAGCGGGTCTGGCGCAAGAGCGCAACGCAGTTCTTCTGGATCGCGATCGCGCTGTGGACCGGTCTGACCTTCGTTGGCTACTTCACGCCGATCCGGGAGTTGCTGCCTTCGGCGGCGGCGCTCTCGCTGGGGCCCTGGGAGACCTTCTGGGTCCTGTTCTACGGTTTCGCCACCTGGGGCAACGCGGGCTACATGCGTGAGCAGGTGTGCAAGTACATGTGCCCTTACGCGCGCTTCCAGAGCGCGATGTTCGACAAGGACACGCTGATCATCAGCTACGACGCCGAGCGCGGCGATCCTCGTGGCACGCGGTCTCGCAAGATCGACGCGCGCAGCCAGGGGCTGGGAGACTGCATCGATTGCGGGTTGTGTGTCCAGGTCTGCCCCACAGGCATCGACATCCGCGACGGGTTGCAGTACGAGTGCATCGGATGCACCGCCTGCATCGATGTCTGCAACGGCGTGATGGACAAGATGAAGTACCCGCGTGGCCTGATCCGCTACGTCACGCAGAACGGCATGGCGCAGCACCAGTCGCCCGGCCAGATGCTCCAGCGGGTGATGCGTCCGCGGGTGCTGATCTACACCGCCATCCTGTTCGTCATCGTCGGCGCCTTTGCCGCCAGCCTGGCGCTGCGCAGCCCCTTCCGCGTCGACGTCGTGCGGGACCGCGCCTCGTTGGCGCGAATCGTCGACGAGGGCTACATCGAGAACCTGTACCGGCTGCAGGTCATGAACGCGACCGAGTCGCCGCAGCGTTATCGCGTGCGCGCCGAGGGTCTGACAGCGTTGGTGGCTGACGGCCCGCAGGAGTTCGACGTTGCTCCGGCCGAGGCCCGATGGGTGACCATCGCGCTGCGGGTGCCGCCGGATACCGCCACGCAGGCAGGGCCTGGGGCCCACGCGATACAGTTCCACATCGAACGTTTGCCCGACGCGCGAGACGCCACGTTGGCGAACGCCACGGAAAAGTCAACATTCGTCGTCCCGCGCTGAGCGGCGCCGACCGGAGTCCAGATGAGCGCAACCCCCGTATCCCAAGACCCGGCCACGCCCTGGTGGCGAATCGGGATGGTCTGGCTCGTTCTTGGCGGGCCCCTGGTCGTCGTCGTCGCCGCCATTGCCACGGCGGTGATCGCGATTCGCGGTGCCGACATCGTGATCACCGAGGTGCCCTCCTCGGTGCCGCAGGCGGGGCAGGTCGAGGCCCAGACGCCGGCCATCGCGGCGCGTAACCACGCCGCGACCGCGGCGCCCTGAGGCGGCGGCAATGCCATGAGACGGCGTGCGCGTGACTGGAGCGCCGTGCTGTGGCCGGCGTTCCTTGCGGCTGTGCTGCTCGAACTGGCGCTGTTTGCCCTGCTCGACCCGGCGTCACTGAGATGGATGGGTGAGCCCGTGCTCGAGAGCGATCCCGTCGCTGTCTACACGCTCGCTTTCTTTGCCTTCTGGGCGGCTTGTGCGGGCGCTGCGGGCGTGACGCTGCTGCTCTCGCGCAGTGAACGCGAGATCAATAGCCGCAGTTTTCGTGGCTGATAAATGCAGAACGCCGCGCGGTGCGCGGCGTTCCGGGTTGTCGCGGCGTCGGTCTCAGCAGGCGGCCGAACCGTTGACGAGTTTCTGCAGCGCCTGCGGGTCGAGCACGCGGATCTGGCGTTGCTTGACTTCCAGGATGCCGTCGTCCTGGAACTTGGAGAAAGTGCGGCTCACGGTCTCGAGCTTCAGGCCGAGGTAGCTGCCGATCTCTTCACGCGTCATGCGAAGGATCAGCGAGTGCGGCGAGAAGCCGCGCGTCTGCAGGCGCTGCGTAAGGTTCAGCAGAAACGCGGCAAGGCGTTCTTCGGCGCGCATGCTGCCAAGCAGCAGCATCACTCCATGATCGCGCACGATCTCGCGGCTCATGATCTTGTGCAACTGGCGTTGCAGGTCGCTGAACTCGCGCGACAAGTCCTCCAGTTGCTGGAACGGGATCACGCAGACCTGCGAATCCTCAAGCGCCACCGAGTCGCAGGTGTGGCGGTCAGTGCCGATGCCGTCGAGGCCGAGCAACTCGCCGGCCATCTGGAAGCCCGTGACCTGGTCGCGTCCGTCCTCCGAGGACACGCAGGTCTTGAAGAAACCGGTGCGGACTGCGTAGAGCGAGAGGAAGGGGTCGCCCGCGCGGAACAAGGTCTCCCCGCGCGGCACCGCACGCCGCGTGGCGACCATCGTGTCGAGCCGTTCGAGCTGGTCGTTGGACATGCCGACCGGGAGGCAGAGTTCACGCAGGTTACAGCTCGAGCAGGCGACCTTGAACGGTTCAAGCCGGATGCCGGAAGACGTGTTGTTCATAGGGATTCGACGATTGGAAGCAGTTCGGTCCGGCGTGGCGGGGGCGACCCGAGTATCGCTCATGACGTCGCTCAAGGGCATGTTCGATTCTTCGCTCGCGTCTCGGGCTGCCGCTTGAGACAGATCAAGCCGATCGGGTGAGGGTTTGGCACAGTCCAGCCCGTACCGCATGACGGCCGGATGAATTATGGACACGATTGTTCCTGAAGCACTGCTGAGGCGCCTCGACGTGCCCGGCCCCCGCTATACCTCCTACCCGACGGCGGACCGCTTTGGCCCAGCCTTCGGCCCAGCGGAGTACCGCCAGGCGCTGCGCCAGCGCGCCGAAGGTGGCACGGTCGGCGGTACGCCGCCGTTGTCGCTTTATATCCACATCCCGTTCTGCGAGTCGGTCTGCTACTACTGCGCGTGCAACAAGATCATCACGAAGCACCATGAGCGCAGCGCCGAGTACCTGGACGCGCTGGAGGCGGAGATCGCGCTGCACGTCGTCGAACTCGGCAGCGGACAGTCGGTCTCGCAGCTTCACTTCGGCGGCGGCTCGCCCACCTTCCTGACCGACGAAGAGATCGGCCGACTGATGGCGCGCCTGCGCGAGTCGTTCAAGATCGTCGCCGGCGCCGAGATCTCGATCGAGGTCGACCCTCGCACCGCGACGCCCGAACGGCTGCGCAGCCTGGCGGCGATGGGCTTCAACCGCATCAGCTTCGGCATCCAGGACTTCGATCCTGACGTCCAGGAGGCGGTGCACCGCGTTCAGTCGTATGAAAGCGTTCGTGACCTCGTGGTCGCCGCGCGTGCCAACGGCTTCGAGTCGATCAATGCCGACTTGATCTACGGCCTGCCCAAGCAGACGCCCGAGTCCTTCACGCGCACGATCCAGCAGGTCGCGGAACTGCGGCCTGACCGCATCGCGCTGTATGCCTATGCGCATCTGCCCGAACGGTTCAAGCCCCAGCGCCGCATCCTGGCGCCGGATCTTCCGGTGGGCGAGTCGCGCATCAAGATGCTCGGGGGTGCCATCGCCGGCTTCATCGCCGCGGGCTACACCTACATCGGCATGGATCACTTCGCGCTTCCGGGCGACGCACTCTCGGCTGCGCGTCGCCAGGGCCGCCTGCACCGCAACTTCCAGGGCTACAGCACGCAGCCCGACTGCGACCTGATCGCTCTGGGTGTCTCCTCGATCGGCCGTATGGGCTCCACCTACAGCCAGAACGCCAAGACGCTGCCGGAGTACTACGAGTCGATCGCCAAGGGAGAATTCCCGATCGTGCGTGGCCTCACGCTGACGCGCGACGATGTGCTGCGCCGTGCCGTCATCATGGCCATCATGTGCCAGGGCCGGGTCGAGTACGAGTCGATCGAACTCGCCCATCTGATCAAGTTCCCGGAGTACTTCGCCGCCGAACTCGAAGACCTGAAGCCGTTCGCCGAAGGCGGTCTGGTGGAGATCGGCGACGACGCGATCCAGATCACCGCCATGGGTTGGTACTACGTGCGTGGCGTCGCGGCGGTCTTCGACAAGCACCTGCGTGCCAGCGGCAACCGCGAGCGCTTCTCCCGCATCATCTGAGTCTGCGCGGCTTATCCCGTAACGGGATAATCCGTCCATGACCATCCGGGCCCCTGCGTGGACTTCGCGCTCGTCGTCAGCGCGCTGATGCTCGGGCTGGCCGGCGCGCCGCACTGCATCGCGATGTGCGGCGCTGCCTGCACCGCGCTGCTGCCCGCGGGCCAGCGTGCGGCGCTCTGGGGTTTCCACTTCGCACGTGTCGCGGGTTATGCGGCGGCCGGGGCGCTGGTCGCCTCCGGCGTCAACCTGCTGTCTGCCGTTGGCGAACTCAGCCCGGCCTTGCGCCCGTTGTGGACGCTGGCGCACGCGGCCGCCCTGGGTCTCGGGCTGTGGCTGCTGTGGAAGGGGCGGCAGCCCGCCTGGCTGGAGAACATCGGCCGCGGCATGCAGCGTCGTGCGCCTCAGGCCGATGCCTCCGGCTGGCAGCGTGTCGCCGGGCCGGCGCGCGCGGCAACCGCCGGGTCGTTGTGGGTTGCCTGGCCTTGTGGTTTGCTGCAGTCGGCGCTGGTCGTCGCGGCATTGGCCAACACTGCGGTCGCGGGCGCCGCGGCAATGGGTGCGTTCGCCGTTGCCAGTGGTGCCGGGCTGGTGCTTGGCCCGATGCTCTGGTTCAAGCTCGGCGTGTCCAAGTCGGCGTCGGCGACGCTTTGGGCGACACGGTCGGCCGGTGTCTTGCTGGCCGTTGCGTCTGGCTGGGCGCTGGGCCACGGGCTGTGGATGCAGTGGCAGGCCTACTGCGCGACCTGAGCCCTTGCCGCGTTGCGCTCGCGCTCGGGCATGTCCAGGCCTTGTCCTTCGATGGCCCTGGCACGTCAGTCGGTTGACAGTCGTTGACCTAGAATCAATTCCTGCGAATTCAATCCCCGACGACCCACCGCACGCGCGGTTTGTGGAGACCTCTTTCATGTACCAGCACATCAAGGTGCCCGAGGGCGGGCAGAAGATCACGGTCAACGCCGACTTCTCGCTGAACGTCCCTGACCAGCCCATCATTCCGTACATCGAGGGCGACGGCACCGGGCTCGACATCACGCCGGTGATGCTGAAGGTGGTCGACGCGGCGGTTGCCAAGAGCTATGGCGGCCAGCGCAAGATCCACTGGATGGAGGTCTACGCCGGCGAGAAGTCGACCAAGGTCTACGGCCCTGACGTCTGGCTGCCCGAGGAGACGCTGCACGCGGTGCGCGACTACGTCGTCTCGATCAAGGGCCCGCTGACGACGCCGGTCGGCGGCGGCATCCGCAGCCTGAACGTCGCGCTGCGCCAGGAGCTCGACCTCTACGTCTGCCTGCGCCCGATCCAGTACTTCAAGGGCGTGCCGACGCCGCTGAAGGAGCCGGAGAAGACCAACATGGTCATCTTCCGGGAGAACTCCGAGGACATCTACGCCGGCATCGAGTGGGAGGCCCGCAGCGAGAAGGCGCAGAAGGTCATCAAGTTCCTGATCGAGGAAATGGGCGTCAAGAAGATCCGCTTCCCCGATAGCTCGGGCATCGGCATCAAGCCGGTGTCGCAGGAAGGCACCGAACGCCTGGTGCGCAAGGCGATCCAGTACGCTGTCGACAACGACAAGCCCAGCGTGACGATCGTGCACAAGGGCAACATCATGAAGTTCACGGAGGGCGGCTTCCGTGACTGGGCCTACGCGCTGGCGCAGCGCGAGTTCGGCGCCCAGCCGATCGACGGCGGCCCGTGGTGCTCGTTCAAGAACCCGAAGACGGGCAAGGACATCGTCATCAAGGACTCGATCGCCGACGCCTTCCTGCAGCAGATCCTGCTGCGCCCGGCCGAGTACTCGGTGATCGCGACGCTGAACCTCAACGGCGACTATGTCTCCGACGCGCTGGCCGCGCAGGTCGGCGGCATCGGCATCGCCCCGGGTGCCAACCTGTCGGACTCGGTCGCGATGTTCGAGGCCACGCACGGCACCGCGCCCAAGTACGCCGGCAAGGATTACGTCAACCCGGGCTCCGAGATCCTCTCGGCCGAGATGATGCTGCGCCACATGGGCTGGACCGAGGCCGCCGACCTGATCATCAGTGCGATGGAGAAGTCGATCCTGAGCAAGCAGGTGACCTACGACTTCGCGCGCCTGATGGACGGCGCGACGCAGGTCTCGTGTTCTGGTTTCGGCAAGGTGATGATCGACCACATGTGAGTCGGGCCCGGGGCCGTATTCGGTCGTCCCGGAGCTCCCCGCGCAAAACCCCAGATCGTTGATTCGACTGGGGTTTTTTCTTCTGGCGCCGCTGGCCGTCGGCGGCGTCTGGCGCTCGGAGGCATGCTCTTTCGGCATCGAGCAGGTGCGCGGCCGCCTTGAGGACCTCGCACGCGGGTGCTGCGCGGCCCCGGCGTGCCCGCAAGCCTGGGCGGTGGGCAGCGGCTCGTCCGGAAGGTGGCGCCACCACTCGGCCGCGCTCAGGCGGCGTGGCACGCGCGCCTCGGCAAGGCGCACCATGTCCTGAGGGGCCACGGTCGCGATCCGCACGCACCCCGGGTGCTGCCGACGAGCAGCCGCTGCGTGCGGGGGATCCAGGCCAGTGTGCCGCAGTAGCCACCGATCGGCAGCCGCACCTCTTCTCGCTGCGCCAGCACCTCGAACACGCGCACGAAGCCGTCGGCGCTGCCGCTGGCCAGCCGGGTGCCTTCGGCGTTCCAGGCCATCGCGGCCACCTGTTCGTCGTGCTGGAAGTCGGCGTGCTGTTGGAAGCTGCGGGCGTCGAACACCCGCAGCTCGTGCGGCCCTTCTTAGGAGAACCTGAGTGCGAGCCAGCGGCCGCCGGGGCTGAAGGCGATTTCGGACGGCACGGCACCTTGCGCGAGGCGAGCGGGCTCGGCGCCGCTGGCGGCGTCATGGACCACGAGGTCGCCGTCGTCGGCGACGCTGGCCACACGCCGGCCGGTCTTATCGATAGCGGCGCACCAGACGATGCCGCCACGGCGGGCTTGCCACAGCGAGCTGCCGTCCGCGAGGCTCCACAGCAGCAGCCGGCCGTCGTCGCTGCCCGTGACCAGCCGCGCATCGTCGGACGAGAAGGCGATCGTGCGCACCTGCGCGTCCAGCCTCGGCAACTGCTCGGGCGCCTTGGCGCCGCGGCGCCATACGCGCGCCAGCGGCTCGCCATGCACCGCCGTTGCCAGCCGCGATTGGTCGTGCGAGAGCACGGCCTGCCACACGCGTCCGGGGTGCTGCTGGACATGCCGTTCGGCCAGCGTCGTGGCGTCGAACTCACGCACGCGTCCGTCCCGGGTGGCCGTGATGAGCGCTCCATAGCGCTCGAGCAGCGGCGCCGGCTGCGGCTGCCTGCCTGCGGCGCCTTCGCGCCAGCGGCGCGCCACCTCGAGGTCGGCGCCCCGCAGCAGGTAGCTCGGGTCTTCGCCGTGGCGCTGCCAGTCGCCGCCGCGCACCAGCAGCCGCGTGTGCGCGCGCAGCCACTCGAGGTCTGTGTCGAGCGCGGTCAGCAGCGTCTTCACGCCGGTATCGAAGTCGTGCTCGGCGCGCAGGAAGATCCAGTTCAAGGCCCGCAGCGCCGCTGGCACGGCTTCGCGCACGACCACCGGCACCAGACGCTTGGCCAGCGCCAGCGCCTGCGCATGCGCCAGTTCCTCCGCGCACACTTGCGAGGCCACCGCGTCGGGGCTGATCGGGAAGACGAAGGCGTCGGTTGCCTCGATGGCCGCGACGATCTCCGCCCACCAGGCCGCGGTGGACGGGATGTCGTCCCAGTCGATCCAGACATCGCGCTCGGCAGCCGCGAAGCGGCGTGCTTGTCCTGGCGCGAGTAGGAAAGAAAGAGGTCGGCCATCGTGGGCTTGCATGCTTGGCTGACTGTGCTCGATACGGTCGCGGTGCGGGCGCGCGACGGCCGTTCAGCCGGGAGTGCACGGCCCCGGTGCTGCTGTTTTCGATAGACTGGGGCAATCGCCAGGCTGAAACCCATTGATCGGCTTTTGTCTCATCATCGCGCCCGGTGCAAGGGACGCGGAAGGCATGGGACAGCGATGGAGCGAAATGGGCGCATCACGGCGGACGGCAGTGTCTGGCAGCCCATGATCATCGTGCTGCGCCGCGCGTCGGCGGCCACCGCCGAGGCCCTCACGGACGGCTTGCGGTGCAAGGCGAGCAAATGCTGTCGCAGCAAGCCACGATGCAAGGATTGCCCTGCACGCAAGAAGAAGCGGTCGGCGGGCGTGCTGGCCGGCTCCGGGCGCCGCGGTGGCCGTGCAGCGGCTTGAGTTGCCGTGCCGTCTGCCGGTTGCGGCTTTCACCGCTCCGGCGCGTGCCGCCCTGCCGTGGCGCCGTTCGACACAGGTTTGGCGTGCGATGCCCGGAGGGTCCTGTCCCGGGCTTCACGCACGCCACCGGGAAGGGGCGGCAAGAGTATTCAGGGCAGCGTTGCCTGTTGAGTATTGATGGATATCAAGCGCAGCCGGGCGGCCCGGCCGATACCGGCTTGGCTGGCGGAAGAGCCGACGCCGAATGCGGGCCTGATATCAGGCTGGGGCTTGCTGGGCGGGAGCCAAGGCTCCCTCCGCCGGCCGAATGTTCTGTGCCAGATTGCCCTTGGGGCCCTGGACGAGCTCGAACTCGACGCGGCTTCCCTGCTTCAGGGTCCGGAACCCCTCCATCTGGACCGCGGAGAAGTGCGCGAACACGTCAGCGCCTCCTCCTTCGGGTTCGATGAAACCGAAGCCCTTGGCATCGTTGAACCACTTCACCGTACCGACAGCCATTGTTTCCACCTCGCTTAACTGCGCGCGAATATCGAAAATGATTCTGGCGAGGGCTTCGGAAAAGTGTCAAGGCGAGAGGGCGCCGTGCTGTGTCGTGGATTCGACAAACATTGGTCAAACCGTCCAGGGCGACCGCGGGGCGGTCGCGGCGATGCGGGGGCTTGAACTGCGCTCAGCCGCATCAACATGACCATGGCACGGGTCATGCAAAGTTGCCGCGAGCAGGCCCCGACAACGCCGATAGAATGATTTCATGCCCGACGAGCCGCCCGTACCACCGGTGAAGCCGCCGATCCGACCTGAGCAGGACGCAGGCGCGGGCGGCGCTGTCGTGGCCGAGCGCAAGACCCAGCAGGTCAAGCCGCCCAGCCTGTACCAGGTGGTGCTGCTCAACGACGACTACACACCGATGGAGTTCGTCGTCATGGTGCTGCAGCACTACTTCCAGCGTGATCTGGAGACGGCCACGCACATCATGCTCAAGATCCACCACGAGGGTCGGGGCGTGTGTGGCGTGTACCCTAAGGACGTTGCCGCGACGAAGGTCGAACTGGTGCTCGCCGCGGCCCGCCGCGACGGTCACCCGCTTCAGTGCATTATGGAGGCCGCATGATTGCGCAAGAACTGGAAGTCAGCCTGCACATGGCGTTCGTCGAAGCGCGCCAGCAGCGGCATGAGTTCATCACCGTCGAGCACCTGCTGATGGCGCTGCTCGACAACCCGAGCGCCGCCGAGGTGCTGCGTGCCTGCGCAGCCAACATCGAGGACCTGCGCAAGAGCCTGGCGACCTTCATCAAGGAGAACACGCCGACGGTCTCGGGCAGCGAGGAAGTCGACACCCAGCCGACGCTCGGGTTCCAGCGCGTGATCCAGCGCGCGATCATGCACGTGCAGAGCACGGGCAGCGGCAAGAAGGAAGTCACCGGCGCCAACGTGCTGGTGGCCATCTTCGGCGAGAAGGACTCGCATGCCGTCTACTACCTGCACCAGCAGGGCGTGACGCGGCTGGACGTCGTCAACTTCATCGCCCACGGCATCAAGAAGAGCGACCCGCCGGAGCCGGCGAAGTCCAGTGACAACAGCCCCGGCGGCAACGAAGGCGAACGCGACGAAGCGGGCGGTGAAGGCAAGGGCTCGCCGCTCGAGCAGTTCACGCAGAACCTGAACGCACTGGCGATCGCCGGCAAGATCGACCCGCTGATCGGCCGCGAGCTGGAGGTCGAGCGTGTCATCCAGGTGCTGTGTCGCCGGCGCAAGAACAACCCGCTGCTGGTCGGCGAGGCCGGCGTCGGCAAGACCGCGATCGCCGAAGGCCTGGCCTGGCGCATCACCGAGAAGGACGTGCCCGAGGTGCTGGCCGAGTCGACCGTCTACGCGCTCGACATGGGCGCGCTGCTGGCCGGCACCAAGTACCGCGGCGACTTCGAGCAGCGTCTGAAGGGCGTGCTCAAGCAGCTCAAGGACCAGCCGAACGCGATCCTCTTCATCGACGAGATCCACACGCTGATCGGTGCCGGCGCGGCGTCGGGCGGCACGCTGGACGCGAGCAACCTGCTCAAGCCCGCGCTGTCCAGCGGTTCGATGAAGTGCATCGGCGCGACCACCTTCACCGAGTACCGCGGCATCTTCGAGAAGGATGCGGCGCTGTCGCGGCGGTTCCAGAAGGTCGACGTCGTCGAGCCCTCGGTCGAGCAGACGATCGAGATCCTGAAGGGTCTGAAGTCGCGCTTCGAGGACCATCACAACGTCAAGTACGCGCTCGGCGCGCTGCAGGCTGCGGCCGAGCTGTCGGCCAAGTACATCAACGACCGCCACCTGCCCGACAAGGCGATCGACGTCATCGACGAAGCCGGTGCCGCGCAGCGCATCCTGCCCAAGAGCAAGCAGAAGAAGACGATCACCCGCAACGAGGTCGAGGAGATCGTCGCCAAGATCGCGCGCATCCCGCCGGCCTCGGTGTCCAGCGACGACCGCGACAAGCTGAAGACGCTGGAACGCGACCTGAAGAGCGTCGTCTTCGGCCAGGACGCCTCGATCGAGGCGCTGGCCGCGGCGATCAAGATGGCGCGTTCGGGCCTGGGCAAGCCGGACAAGCCGATCGGCTCGTTCCTGTTCAGCGGCCCCACCGGCGTCGGCAAGACCGAAGTCGCCAAGCAGCTGGCCTACATCCTGGGCATCGAGCTGATCCGCTTCGACATGTCGGAGTACATGGAGCGCCACGCGGTCAGCCGCCTGATCGGCGCGCCTCCGGGCTACGTCGGTTTCGACCAGGGCGGCCTGCTGACCGAGGCGATCACGAAGAAGCCGCACGCGGTGCTGCTGCTCGACGAGATCGAGAAGGCCCACCCCGACGTCTTCAACGTGCTGCTGCAGGTGATGGACCACGGCACGCTGACCGACAACAACGGGCGCAAGGCCGACTTCCGCAGCGTCATCATCATCATGACGACGAACGCCGGCGCCGAGACGATGAACAAGTCGACGATCGGCTTCACGACCCGGCGCGAGCAGGGCGACGAGATGGCCGACATCAAGCGCCTGTTCACGCCCGAATTCCGCAACCGGCTCGACGCGATCGTGTCCTTCCGTGCGCTGGACGAAGAGATCATCCTGCGCGTCGTCGACAAGTTCCTGCTGCAGCTGGAGAGCCAGCTCGCCGAGAAGAAGGTCGAAGTCACCTTCACCGACAAGCTTCGCCAGCACCTGGCCAAGAAGGGCTTCGATCCGCTGATGGGCGCGCGGCCGATGCAGCGCCTGATCCAGGACATGATCCGGCGCGCGCTGGCCGACGAACTGCTGTTCGGCCGCCTGGTCGATGGGGGCCGCCTGACGGTGGACCTGGACGACAAGGACGAGGTGCAGCTCGACATCCAGCCGCCCAAGCGCAGCGACAAGCCGCGCACCGAGGCGACGCCGGCCTGAGGCTGCGGTTTCAGGCGGCTTCGGCCGCCGGATCCTGCCGGTAGAAACGCATGAACACCTCGTACAGCACGGGGTGTTCTTTTTTCATCGCCTCGGGCGCGACGAAGAACGCCTCACTGGCGACGGCGAAGAACTCGTCGGGCGACTGCGCGCCGTACGGGTCCAGCGCGGTGTCCTCCTCGGCGTCGACGCGACGGCAGAAGGCCTCGTAGTCGGCGTCCAGCGCCGCGGACCATTCGCTGCGCGGCAGATCGTGCGGCAGCAGCGGCACGCCGTCGGCAATGCCGTCGGCCATGTCGAGCACATGGGCGAACTCGTGGATGACGACGTTGTAGGCGTCGGTGGCGCTGCGACCGGCGGCGCGCACGTCCTGCCAGGACAGCATCACCGGGCCGCCTTCCATGGCCTCGCCCGACAGCAGCTCTTCGTACTCGTGCACGACCCCGTCCTCGTCGACGGTGGAGCGGCGTGCGACGACCTGGTCGGGGTGCAGCACGATGCCGACGAATCCGTCGTAGGCCTCGAGCCCCAGGCGCAGGATCGGCAGGCAGGCCTGGGCGGCGACCGCGACCGCGACGTGGTCGGTCAGGCGCACGCCGGGCTGGGCGCTGAACTCCTTGCGGTCCAGGAACAGGCTGGTCAGGCGGCGCAGTGCGGCCGCGGTCTCGGGGTCACGGCGTCTGAGGAAGGGGTAGCGCACCAGCGTGCGTTTCCAGAGGTCGTCCGGGATCGGGCGGCGCGCGACGGCCGCCTCGTCGCGGCGCTCGCGCAGCCGCCCCAGCAGGCGCTGCCACATCAGGCGCCGGCTGCCGTGGCCGGCGGCACGCGTTGGAAGCCGTCGCGCGTCAGGCGCAGCACCTCGGCGCGCGGGGCGTGCACGTCGTCGAGGTCCCAGTCGGTGAGCACGTGGCGGCGGTAGCCCGGCGCCAGCGTTTCGCTGCCGGGGCGATGGGTGTGGCCGTGCACCAGCTCGGCCGTGCCGACGGCGTGCATCCACGCGACCGCGGCCGCGGTGTCGACATCGGCGTAGCGCGCGGCGTCGTCCTGGCGCGCTTCGCTGCGGCGGCGGATGTCGGCGGCGATGGACAGGCGCTCGTCCAGCGGCCGTGCCAGAAAGTCGCGCTGCCAGGCGTCGCTGCGCACCATTGCGCGGAATACGAGGTAGTCGCGGTCGTCCAGACACAGCGCGTCGCCGTGCGTCAGCAGCACGCGCCGGCCCCAGGCGTCGAGCACCGTCGGGTCGGCCAGGCCCATCACGCCGGTCTCGCGCATCAGGCGCGCGCCGACGAGAAAGTCGCGGTTGCCGGCCATGAAGGCCAGGCTGCGGCGGCTGGCTGCTTCCGCCAGCACCTCGGCGCACTCGGCCTCGAAAGGCCGGCTGCGCACGTCGTCCCCGACCCAGGTCTCGAACAGGTCGCCGAGCACGAACACCGCATCGGCGCTGGTGTGCAGCAGGTGCTCGCGCCAGGCCGCGGTCGTGCGCGGTAGCGCCGGCGCGAGGTGGATGTCGGAGATGAAGTCGATCGTGCGCCAATCGCGTGGCGCCTCGAACTCGAAGAACGCGGGCAGCGCCGCCACGCCTTCGGCGCTGCCTGCGGACATCAGGCGACCTCGGTCGCGCGGTCGATGCGCACGTCTTCCAGCGGCACGTCGTCGTGGTAGCCCTTGCGGCCGGTGCGCACGCGTTCGATCAGGTCGACGACCTCGGTGCCCGAGACCACCTTGCCGAACACGGCGTAGCCCCAGCCGTCCTGCGCGCGGTCGTTGTCGAGGAAGCCGTTGTCGCTGGTGTTGATGAAGAACTGCGCGCTGGCCGAGTGCGGATCGGAGGTGCGCGCCATGGCCAGCGTGTAGCGCAGGTTGCGCAGGCCGTTCTTGGCTTCGTTCTGGATGCCGGCGCCGGTAGGCTTCTGCTTCATGCCGGGCTCGAAACCGCCGCCCTGGACCATGAAGCCCTTGATGACGCGGTGGAAGATGGTGCCGTCGTAGTGGCCCTTCTTCACGTAGTCGAGGAAGTTGGCCGCCGTCACCGGGGCGCGTTCGTCGTCGAGCTCGATGACGATGTTGCCGGCGGTGGTCTCGAACTGCACTTGTTTGCTCATCTCATTTCTCCAGGGTGGCCTTGCGGATGATCACCGGCGTGGCCGGCACGTTCTGGTGCGGGCCCGACGATGTGGTGGGCGTCGCGACGATCCTGTCGACGACGTCCATGCCCGCGGTCACGCGGCCGAAGACGGCGTAGCCGTTGCCGTCGCGTGCGTTGGGCTGGTCGAGGAAGGTGTTGTCCGCGACGTTGATGAAGAACTGCGCGGTCGCCGAGTCGGGCACCATCGTGCGCGCCATCGCCAGCGTGCCGCGGGCGTTGGACAGGCCGTTGCGGCTCTCCAGAGCGATCGGCTTGCGCGTCGGCTTCTCGTTCATGTCGGGCTTCATGCCGCCGCCCTGGACCATGAAGCCGGGGATCACCCGATGGAAGATCGTGCCGTCGTAGTGGCCTGCCTTGACGTACTGGACGAAGTTCTCGACGGTCTTGGGCGCCTTGGCGGCGTCGAGCTCGACGACGATGTCGCCGGCACTGGTGTCCAGGCGCACGGTCTGTGCGAAGGCGGGCAGGGCGGTCAGTGCCGCGGCGGCGGCAAAGGCGAGCAACTTGGCGTGGCGGAGCATGAAAGGCCTCGTGTTGGCGGGTGCGGGAAGTCTAGCGACGCCCGTCGCGCGCTGGCGCCGGGCCCCGGGCTCAGCGGGGGCTCGCAGCCAGCTCGCGGCCGATGCGGATGCGGCGTTGCAGCTCCGGGTCGCCGGGCAACGCGGCGTCGGCCCCCTCCCAGGCCTGCAGCGCCAGTCTCAGCAGGACGTCTCCGAGGTTGCGCCGTGCGACGCGGTGCGCAGGGTCGTTGCGCAACGCGGTCTCCAGCGCCACGCGTGCCTCCTCCAGCCGGCCGGCACGGGCGTACAGCAGGCCCAGGTTGTTGTAGGGCTCGGGCAGTTCGGGGTAGTCCTGGGTCATGCGCTGGAAGGCGTCGAGCGCCTCGGCGTCGCGGGCCAGGTCCATCAGGGCCACCGCGCGCGTGAAGCGCAGCGAGGCATCGTTCGGACGCTGCGCGAGGGCAGCCTCGGCGCGTGCGAGCGCGGCCTCGGGTTGCCCGCCCTGAAGCAGTCGCTGCGCGTCGGCGACATCGTCTGCATGCACGAGGGAGGCGACGCAAAGCGCGAACGCGGCGATCAGGGCACGGAGCATCGGCATCGGGGGGCGGAACGGGCAGGCCACGACAGGTGGCCCGCTATACTGAAAGATTGTATCGGCGCGCCTCCCTGAAGATTCCGGACTGCATGACGCTTCGCCTCCACAACACCCTGACGCGCCGCCTCGAGACCTTCGTTCCCCTCGAGCCCGGCCGTGTGCGCATGTACGTGTGCGGCATCACGGTGTACGACCTGTGCCACATGGGGCACGCGCGGATGAACCTGGCTTTCGACGTCGTCTACCGCTGGCTCGAGGCCAGCGGCTACGACGTCACCTACGTCCGCAACATCACCGACATCGACGACAAGATCATCCGCCGCGCGCTCGAACGCGGCCTGTCCATCCGCGCGCTGACCGACCAGATGATCGAGGCGATGCACCGCGACTTCGCCGCGTTGGGCCTGGCGCTGCCGACGCACGAGCCGCGCGCCACCGACTACGTGCCGCAGATGCTGGACATCATCGGCCGGCTGGAGCGCAACAACCTGGCCTACCGCGCCGACGACGGCGACGTGAACTTCGCGGTGCGGCGTTTTCCCGGCTACGGCAAGCTCTCCGGCAAGTCGCTGGACGAGTTGCGGGCCGGCGAACGTGTCGAGGTGGCCGGCGGCAAGGACGACCCGCTGGACTTCGTGCTCTGGAAGTCGGCCAAACCCGAGGAGCCGGCCGACGCCAAGTGGGACAGCCCCTTCGGCGCCGGGCGCCCGGGCTGGCACATCGAGTGTTCTGCGATGAGCTGCGCGCTGCTGGGCGAACGTTTCGACCTGCACGGCGGCGGCATGGACCTGCAGTTCCCGCACCACGAGAACGAGATCGCGCAGAGCGAAGGCGCCTACGGTCATCCGGTCGTCAACTACTGGCTGCACAACGGCTTCCTCAACGTCGACAACGAGAAGATGTCCAAGAGCCTGGGCAACTTCTTCACCATCGCCGACGTGCTGAAGAAGTTCGACGGCGAGACGGTGCGTTTCTTCATGCTGCGCACGCACTACCGCAGCCCGTTCAACTTCGCCGACTCGCTGCTCGACGAGGCGCGTGCCGCGCTGCGCCGGCTCTACACCGCGCTCGACGGCGCCGAGGCCGCGGCCGGCGACATCGACTGGGCCGAGCCGCGTGCCGCCGCCTTCAAGGCGGCGATGGACGACGACTTCAACACGCCGGGCGCGCTGGCCGTGCTGTTCGAGCTGGCCAACGAGCTCAACCGCAGCCGCGACGCGGCGACGGCCAAGCTGCTGGTGTCGCTGGGCGCCGTGCTCGGCATCCTGCAGCAGGCGCCGCGCGCCTTCCTGCAGGCCGGTGCCGGCGTCGACGACGCCGAGATCCAGCGCCAGATCGAAGCGCGTGCTGCCGCCAAGCGCGAGCGCCGCTTCGCCGACGCCGACCGCATCCGCGACGAACTGGCCGCGAAAGGCGTGGTGCTGAAGGACACGCCGCAGGGCACCACCTGGGTGAAGGCCTGAGCGCATGTCCCCTCGTGACCAGGTCCTCGCCGTGACGCCGGCCTACTGGGACGACGCCTGCCGCCACCTGTCGCGCCGCGACCGGGTGATGAAGAAGCTGATCCCGCGTTTCGGCGAAGCCCGGCTGGAAAGCCGCGGCGACGCCTTCACGACGCTGGCGCGTTCGATCGTCGGCCAGCAGATCTCGGTGAAGGCGGCGCAGTCGGTGTGGAACAAGTTCTCCGCGTTGGTGGAAGGCCCGGCGACGCACCTCGCGCCGCAGGCCGTCAACGCGCTGGACCCGCTGACGATGCGTGCTGCCGGGCTGTCGGCGCGCAAGACCGAGTACCTGCTCGACCTGGCGCGCCACTTCGTCGACGGCACCGTGCACGTCGCCGACTGGCAGCAGATGGACGACGAGGCGATCATCGCCGAGCTCGTCGCGATCCGCGGCATCGGCCGCTGGACCGCCGAGATGTTCCTGATCTTCCACCTGATGCGACCGAACGTCCTGCCGCTGGACGACCTCGGCCTGCTGAAGGGCATCAGCCTCAACTACTTCAGCGGCGAGCCGGTGTCGCGTGCCGAGGCGCGCGAGGTCGGCGAGGCGTGGGCACCGTACCGCTCGGTGGCCACTTGGTATATTTGGCGGAGCCTGGATCCGCTTCCCGTGAGTTATTAGGACCCCCCCGTAGCGCCTTCGGCGCTCCCCCCAGGGGGCGCCGCCAGTGGTCCGGCAGAGCCGGCCCACGGCGGCCGCTTGATGGGTCGTCCGTCAGACTGCGAGATCAAAGCATGAGCAAACGCCACTTCCTCGAGTTCGAACAGCCGATCGCCGAGCTGGAATCCAAGATCGACGAGCTGCGCTTCGTGCAGAACGAGTCGGCGGTCGACATCTCGGAAGAGATCGACCGGCTGGCAGGCAAGAGCGTGCAGCTGACGAAGGAGATCTACTCCAGCCTGTCGCCGTGGCAGGTCACGCAGATCGCGCGCCATCCGCAGCGGCCCTACACGCTGGACTACGTCGCCGAGATCTTCACCGACTTCCAGGAACTGCACGGTGACCGCCACTACGCCGACGACCAGTCGATCGTCGGCGGCATGGCGCGTTTCAACGGCAACGCCTGCATGGTCATCGGCCACCAGAAGGGCCGCGACACCAAGGAGCGCACCGCGCGCAACTTCGGCATGTCGCGCCCCGAGGGCTACCGCAAGGCGCTGCGCCTGATGCAGCTGGCCGAGAAGTTCGGCCTGCCGGTCTTCACCTTCGTCGACACGCCGGGCGCCTACCCGGGCATCGGCGCCGAGGAACGCGGCCAGTCCGAGGCCATCGGCCGCAACATCTTCGAGATGGCGCGCCTGGAAGTGCCGATCATCACGACGATCATCGGCGAAGGCGGCTCCGGCGGCGCGCTGGCGATCAGCGTCGGCGACCAGGTGCTGATGCTGCAGTACTCGGTGTACTCGGTGATCTCGCCCGAAGGCTGCGCCTCCATCCTCTGGAAGACCGCCGAACGCGCCTCCGACGCCGCCGAGGCGCTGGGCATCACGGCCCATCGTCTGAAGGCGCTGGGCCTGGTCGACAAGATCGTCAACGAGCCGGTCGGCGGCGCGCATCGCGATCCCAAGTGGATGGCGGCGCAGCTCAAGCGCGGCCTCAACGACGCGCTGCGCCAGGTCGTCGACCTGAAGCCCAAGGAGCTGCTGGACCGCCGCTACGAGCGCCTGCAATCCTACGGCCGCTTCAGCGACACCAAGGAGCGCTGAACTTGCCCGCCGCGGTGGCGGTGGCCGCCAGCGGCGGCCGCGACTCCACCGCGCTGTTGCACGCCACGGCCCGCGCCGCGCGCGACCTGGGCCTCGAGGTGCACGCGCTGCACGTGCACCACGGCCTCGTGGCTTCGGCCGACCGCTGGCTCACCCAGCTTCGTGCGCAGTGCGCGCGCTGGGCGCGTGCCGGCCTGCCGGTGCACTTCCATGCGACCTGCCTGAACAGCGCTCCGGCGCGTGGCGAAAGCGTCGAGGCCTGGGCGCGGCGGGAGCGTTATGCCGCGCTCGCGGCGATGGCGAAGTCCGCCGGTTGCGATCTCGTGCTGCTGGCCCAGCACCGCCGCGACCAGGCCGAGACGCTGCTGCTGCAGGCGCTGCGTGGCGGCGGCGCCGAGGCGCTGGCGGCGATGCCGCGCCGCGCCGAGCGCGACGGCCTGGTCTGGGCCCGGCCCTGGCTGGACCGTCCGCGCGAGCAGATCGAGGCCTATCTGCGCCGCCACCGGCTGCGCTGGATCGACGACGAGAGCAACGACGACGAGGCCTTCGCGCGCAACCGTCTGCGCCGCCAGGTCTGGCCGGCGCTGCTGGCGGCCTTCCCGGACGCCGAACAGCAGCTCGCCGCGTCGGCCCGCCGCGCCGCCGAAGCGGCGGCGGCGCTGCAATCGCTGGCCGAGGCCGGACTCGCGGAGCTGGCCGACGACGGCGTTCTCGACGTCGCCGGCTGGTCGCAGCTCCCGCTGCCGCAGCAGCCGCCGGTGTTGCGTCGCTGGCTGCAGACCGTCGTTGCGCAGCCGGTGCCCGAGTCGCTGGTGCGGCGGCTGGCCGACGAACTGCCGACGGTTGGCCACGCCCGCTGGCCGGCGCCGGGCGGCGAACTGCGGCTGCACGACGGACGGCTGACTTACGCGTCGCAGCAGGCGGCCACGCTGGCGCCCGAGCCGCTGGCGCTGGACCTGTCGTCCCCGGGTGTCGTCGAGCTGCCGGCCTGGGGCGGGGCGCTCGAAGTGCAGGCCGTCGGCGAAGGCGGCGTCTCGCCGTCCTGGCTGCGTGCCGCGGAGCTGCGGCCCCGCCTGGGCGGCGAGTCCTTCCAGGTCGAGCTGCGGTCGACGCCGCGCGCGCTGAAGAAGCAGTTCCAGGCGCGCCGCGTCGCCGCCTGGGACCGGGCCGGCCCGCTGGTCTTCAACGGCGAGCAGCTCGTCTTCGTTCCCGGCCTGGGCATCGACGCGCGCTGCCTGGCCGTAGCCGGCGAGGTCCAGTTGTCGCTGGTCTGGCGGCCGGCCTGAGGTCGCCGTCATCTTGCTGCAAGGGTTGACCCGCACGGCCGGCTAAAATCGCGCGTTTTCGCTCGTTACCGATCCATGGGACTGATCGTTCACAAATACGGCGGCACGTCGATGGGCTCGACCGAGCGCATCCGCAACGTCGCCAAGCGCGTGGCCAAGTGGGCCCGCGCCGGCCACCAGATGATCGTCGTGCCGTCCGCGATGAGCGGCGAGACGAACCGTTTGCTGGGCCTGGCCAAGGAACTGCAACCGGCCACGATGACGCCCGAGGCGCTGCGTGAGCTCGACGCCATCGCCGCCACCGGCGAACAGGTCTCGGTCGGCCTGCTGGCGCTGGCGCTGCAGGCCGAGGGCCTGCCGGCGGTCAGCTACTCGGGCTGGCAGGTGCCTGTGCACACCGACACCGCCTACACCAAGGCGCGCATCAGCAGCATCGAGGACGAGCGCGTGCGCGCCGACCTCGCCGCCGGCAAGGTGGTCATCATCACCGGCTTCCAGGGCATCGACGACCTGGGCAACGTGACGACGCTGGGCCGCGGCGGCAGCGACACCTCGGCGGTGGCCGTGGCCGCGGCGCTGAAGGCCGACGAGTGCCTGATCTACACCGACGTCGACGGCGTCTACACCACCGACCCGCGCATCGTGCCCGAGGCGCGCCGCCTGGCGACCATCAGCTTCGAGGAGATGCTCGAGATGGCCAGCCTGGGCTCCAAGGTGCTGCAGATCCGCTCGGTCGAGTTCGCCGGCAAGTACCGCGTGCCGCTGCGCGTGCTGTCCAGCTTCACGCCCTGGGACATCGACATCGCCGAAGAAGCCCGCTCGGGAACGCTGATCACTTTCGAGGAAGACGAGAAGATGGAACAAGCCGTCGTGTCCGGCATCGCGTTCACGCGCGACGAAGCCAAGATCACCGTGATGGGCGTGCCCGACAAGCCCGGCATCGCCTACCAGATCCTCGGTCCGGTGGCCGATGCCAACATCGACATCGACGTCATCATCCAGAACGTCTCGCACGACGGGAAGACCGACTTCTCGTTCACCGTCAACCGCGGCGACTACCCGCGGGCGATGGACCTGCTGAAGAACCAGGTCGCCCCGGCCACCGGCGCCGCCCAGGTGATCGGCGACCCGAAGATCTGCAAGGTGTCGATCGTCGGCATCGGCATGCGCAGCCACGTCGGCGTCGCCAGCTCGATGTTCCGTGCCCTGTCCGAAGAGGGCATCAACATCATGATGATCAGCACCAGCGAGATCAAGACGAGCGTCGTGATCGCCGAGAAGTACATGGAGCTGGCGGTGCGCGCGCTGCACAAGGCCTTCGATCTCGACCAGCCTGCAGAGGGTGCTTAAAAAATCTTGAAAAGTGCGGCTACAATGCCGCCTCTTCGCTGGAGTCGTGACCGAGTGGCCGAAGGTGCTCCCCTGCTAAGGGAGTATGTGGGCAAAACCTGCATCGAGGGTTCGAATCCCTCCGACTCCGCCAGATGTGACCCCAAGTAGTTGATCTACTTGGGGTTTTTTCTTGCCTGCTCTGCAAACCTGCCATCCGACCAGCCAACCCCGGAAGTGTCTCCCCCGGCGGGTGCGCGGGAGCGTCGCAACAGGCCGTTTGAACCTTCGTCAGGCGACGGCTGCATCGAGCGTGGGACCGTCGGCCGATTTACGATCGTGCCGTGTGCAATCGGTACCTCTCCCCCGATGAATCCGCCATCGAGCGGTTCTGGCACATCGGTGGCCGGCAGCCCTGGCGGGGCGGCGAAGTGTTCCCGAGGGCGCTCGGTCCGTTCATTCGCGTAGACCGCGAGTCCACGGAGCCGGCGCGTGAGCTGGTCGTCGGCCAGTGGGGCCTCGTGCCCTGGTTCGCGAAGACCGCTCGGCTGACCTACTCGACCAACAACGCCCGCTTCGAGGAGGGCAGGCAGAAGGCCTCCTACAAGGACTCTTGGGCCAAGGGCCGGCGCTGCATCATCCCCGCGGTCTCGTTCGATGAAACGTGCTGGGAGACCGGCCGCAACGTGTGGTGGCGCTTCCGGCGCGCGGACGGCGGGCTCTGGGGCTTGGCTGGGCTCTGGAACACCTGGGCCGATCGCACCACAGGCGAGGTGGTCGAGAGCTACACGATGCTGACGCTCAACGCCGACGCGTGCCCGCTGATGAGCAGGATGCACAAGCCCGACCCGAAGCTGCCGCCGGACGAGCAGGACAAGCGCTCCGTCGTGCCGATCGAGCGCGAGGACGTCGACGCCTGGCTGTTCGGCACGGCGGCCGAGGCCGCGTCCCTGGTCCGCCTGGCCAGCGTGGACGTGTTCGGTGCCGGGCCTGCGGCGTAGGGCGCCGGGACGGTTGCTCCTCGCCGAATGGCGCGCGTCCAGGTGCCAATGGCACCCACTGTCCCGGCGCCGGGCGATCCTGAAGCCGCAGCGATCCCTGAGCATCACGCTTGCGGGGGGCCCCATCACGCGGGGTGCGCGACGCGCGGCCGCCGCCAGGCCGTCCGGCGGTCGGTGGACCTTCGCGCTGCTGCCTTACGCCGGGCCCGCGCCGGCCGCCGCAGAATCTGGGGTCGTCCTCTCGAAGACAGCGAACCGATGGCTATCGTGCTCCCAGGTGTGTCCAGGTGCCCCCTCTGTGAGCGGGTGATCGAAGAAGATCAGGCCATCGTGGCCACGACGCACTTCATCGCCTCGGAAGACCATCCCCTCTGGAAGTACTCCGACGCGGCGATGCACCGGGGGTGCTTCGAGGCGTGGGATCAGCGCCAGTTCTTCGTCGACGAGTACAACCGCCTCTTCGGCTCCGCCGTCCTCCTGAGCAGCTTCAAGCACCCGATGGACGACGACGGCAACGTGACCACCGTCAGCGTGCACAACTGAGCCTCTCGGTCGCTCCAGCGGCGCCCTGCGCGCGCTGAAGGCTCCATGCCAATCGCCGCTGCTGTCCTCTCCTGCCTGATCGTCGGCACCACCGATGGCGACACGCTCACCGCGCGCTGCGACGCGGCTGCAGGCCAGCTCGAGCAGACGATCCGCGTGCGCCTGGCCGAGATCGACGCGCCCGAGAAGGCCCAGCCCTTCGGCGAACGATCGCGCCAGCGCCTGGCGCAGATCTGCTTCCGCCAGCGCGCGGAGGTGGCCCCGCTGCCTGGATCAGCCGGCCTCGACCGCTACGGCCGCACCGTGGCGCGCGTGACCTGCTCCGGCGTCGACGCGAACGCCGACCAGGTGCGCGCCGGCATGGCCTGGGTGTTCGACCGCTACGCCCGCGACTTGACGCTGTACGACCTCCAGGCCGCGGCGCGCCGGGCTCGTGTCGGCCTCTGGGCGGACGCCGAGCCGGTCACCCCCTGGCAGTGGCGTGCGGATCGCCGCGCCGGCCGCGAGCGGCCGTAGAGGCGGCGGGGGCTTGGAACCGTCCCGCGTCTCTGGCGGCCCGGGCTCATCGTCGCTACCCGCCTCGCGCTCCCAATAGGCGCAGCCATGGGCAGGCATCGACTGGATGTGCACGGCGCTGCGGCGGATGCAGCGGGCAGAGGCGCCGGCAGCGCGCATCTCGCCAAAGTGCTGGCAGTGCCAGCAGGGCTGGGCCCGGAGGGCCGGCATTCTGAAGTGCATGGCAGCAGCATCGCGCGGCGGTGGCTCATGGCGAGACACCTCAAGCAACGAGTCGGCATATCGCAGCCCGGCACGGCGGCAGGTTGCCCCATCATCGGCGACCCGGGCATCATCCGCGCAAACAGGCGAACGAGAGCATGGACACATCCGAGGCCCCGCACTCCCTCCCCGTCCCGCGGAAGGGCCAGACCGTGAATGACCCGGGCGTGGCCCAGATCGTCGCGCCTGCGCCCTACGTCCGGATCCCCCTGGCGTCGCGGATCACTGGCTACACCGAGAAGGCGATCCGCCGGAAGATCGCCGAAGGTGTTTGGCGCGTCGGGAAGGAGTACCGGAAGGCGCCCGACGGCTCGGTACTCATCAGCATCGCCGGCTACGCTCGGTGGGTTGAGACCGAGAAGAGGCGCTGAAGCTGGCGAACTGCTCCGCCCACGCGCGCGCCGCGGCGGCCGGGTTGCTGAAGTCGGGCAGTGCGGCGACCTGGCGCACGCCGGCGGCCTGCTCCTCCAGCTCCTGCCAGCGGTCGATGATCCTCGCGCGAAGCGGGATGCTGTACCCCGCGATGAGGATCAGCGTCTCGCGCTTCGGCAGCCGGAAGATGGGGTAGTTCTGGCCGTTCTGCTCGTTGGCGTGGGTGTCCTGAAAACTCAGGAGACCCCCTTCGCCGTGCAACTCGACCAGCATCTTGCGGATGTCGGCCATCACGTTGTCGTGGCGCTTTCCCGTCAGCTGCGCGATCTCACGGCTCGACATGGTCAGCGGTACACCGGCGCCACTGGAGAGCGCCAACTTACCTGCGCCGGGCAGCGCGTCGTTCGCGACATTCTTCGCCCGCGCCGCGGCGGGTACCGGCACGGTGGTGTCCACCAGCGGGAGCTGGCGGTGCGGCCGTCGATGCGGCGCCGCCGGCACGCGCAGCTCGGCGATGGCCGCGTCGACGATCTGCTCGGCGGCCTCTAGCGCGCCGGCGAAGCGAGTGGCCGGGATCGACTCGACGTAGTTCACGCCGAAACGCCGCGCCAGGTCGGCCTTGGCGCGTTCGAGGAACTTCCCGCGCTGGCCTTCGGGCATCGCGGCATGGCCGCGAAGGAGGCGGGACTGCAGCGCAGCGCGCTGGCGGTCGTTGATGACCTAGATCTGGGCTTCACGCATGGTGGGCGCCTTCGGTGCCGGGCCGGTGCGGGTTGGTGGTGGAGCTGGCGTCGGTCTTGGGCTCACGACCACGCTTCCGCTGCAGCAGACGGCTCTTGAACGCTTGGAATGCGCCGTCCTGGCTCGCCTTCGAGAGGCCGTACCAGAAGGTGGCGGCTTCGCGCTGTCCATTGGGCGACTGGCGGCGCATCTCTGCTTCGATTTCGCGCTGCTTCAAGAGGATGGCGCGGCCCGCGGGACCGGGCAAAGCGGCGTCGCGGCACGACACGCACCACCAGTCGAGGTCGGGGTGGTTCCGGCGGGGGCCCTTCAGACCGTTGGGCAGCGCGCGGCTGAGCTCGAACTTGCAACGACCGGACCGCCAACGGTACGCCCCGGTTCCTTCAGGCCAAATAGCATCCGCAGGGACCTTGATCCCATCGGCTTCGAGTTGCGCACGGCTGCCGGTGATCTCCCAGCACCAGCAGGGTTCGATGATCACCTTCTGCTCGCGCTCGGCGGGCTGTTCGGTGGGGGGAACTGCGGCGGCGCGCGCCTGGGTGTGACGGTCGAGCATGGAACGCTCCTTTTCGAGACGTTGAGAACGTCTTGCCGGAGCGTTTCGACACGCGCCAGGCAAGATGGCCGAGAGGTTCGAAACCTGGGAAAAGCCAGGCGGGCGTATTCCCCATCGCTGGGTTTTGTATTTCGAGGAGGTTCGCTCCCCCGCCACAGGTTGCCCCGTGACAACCGCCCTCTCGGCCATCCAAAAATGAATGGCACGGACGCAAAAAAGCCGCGTGACTGACGGGTGCGGCCTCCGCTTTTCCTTGGGGTTTCGACGCCCCACCTCTTTCGAGGCGATGAAACTGTGCCAGAGGATGGCCGGAGCTGTCAACGCGACGCCGCGAACGCTGGGCCAATGCGTAGACTGCCGGGGAACCATGCGCCGAGGCGCGCTCCGCGTTCTTCAGGCGTGCTCACGGAGGAAGCGATGAACGAAGCAGGCCAGGGCTCCCCCTGCCGCGATGCCGTGTTCCCGAGCGTGATCCTGTCGACCGAGGAGATCGCCGCCTTGACCGGCTTCCGTCAGCCGGCGAAGCAGCTCAAGGAGTTGCACAAGCACGGGTTCTGGAGGGCGCGACGCCTTCCGACTGGCGCCATCATCCTCGAGCGAGCCCACTACGAGGCGGTCTGCCGAGGGCACTTAGGCAGTCCGAACTCTGCCGAGGAGGCGAGGCAACGAGAGGCGCACGAAGCCGAAGTCGCGGGTGCGCTTGCGTTCCAGCGCTGGGCGGAACGGCGGAGCCTGCGACTGGAGCAACGTGCTGCCGAGCGCGCTCGAAAGGCTGAAGAGCGAGCCGCAGAGAGTGCCCGCAAGGCGGAGCAGCGTGCCCGCAAGGCGTCCCAGAAGGCGCAAGGCGGCGGGCCACGTACGCCCAGCCCCTGACCCACGGCCCTGGGCAGTCCAGACGCCTGGCCGCCGCCCAACGGTCAGTCGAAGTGCCGGCGGAACGAGCGCGCGAGTCGGTCAACCGTCCCTTGAGGTCCGGCGAGGCTCCGGCGTTGACCGCCCGTTCTCGCCGGGAGGCTTGGGGTCGGCTCGAGCGTCGGCACCACCCCAGGATCCATCGAGCGCGCGTAGACGAAGCGGGCCGCCGACCCGGGAGGCCGCCGTTGGTTGACCATGTGCGCGGGCGCCGGAAAGGGGCCCGACCTGGTGAGGAGACCGGTCAGAACATGCGACGCGCGCACCGCGCCCGCCCCGATGCAGACCGCGGCGCCGCCCCTCGTACAAGAAGGACCTCACATGAACGACCGCATCAAGTCGGACGCCTCCGGCCTGCTCGTTGGCACCCAAATCGACACCACCGCCGAGGAAGACAGCGAGCTGCTCGGTGACATCCGGGACACCACCGGAAAGATCCTCGACGTCCTGCAGCGCCGCCCCGATCGCCAGGGCGCCTCCAACCGTCCGGTGGTCACCCCAGCTCCGCGCTCGGCTGACCGCGCTTCGCGTGCCCCGTCGGCTGACTCCCCCACGGTGCCCCGCAAGATCGCCACGCCTGTTCCGCGCTCCGAACGAACGTGGAACTCCCGAAACCTCACTCGTGGTGAAGATGGTCGATTCGCACCGCGCCGAGGTGCTGACACCTCCAGCGGTGCCGACTCGCGCTCGGCCGCTGCAGTAGCGCGGTCCGCAGATCAGATGGCACGCACCGCGGAGGCGGCGCGCAAGGACGCCAAGGCCGACGCGCGGCGCGACCGGGCGCGCGACGCCCGTGGGCGGTTCGGCAGCGGCGCCGAAAAGTCCGATGGTTCCGGCGTCGTGGCGACTGCCGGCCGGCTTGCAACCGGCATCACCTCCGGCGCCAGCGCCGCCGTCACCGGCGCCGAACGAATCGACCCCATCATCGGCGCCGCGGCCGAGGTGCGCGATGTCGTCGCTCCGCTGGGCCGCGCCGCGAGCTACTTCTCCGGCCGGCGCCGCGAGCGTGACGACCCCAGCGTGCCCTGGCTGCGCAAGCTCTGGCGCGAGATCCGCGGCGCGCGCCGCGATGACGCTGCGGCGGCGCGTGCGACGCACCGAGGGCTGAAGGACGTCAAGGATGCGGCCGGAGCTGCGCGCGGCGAGGGCGGCGGCGGGCTCCTGGGCATGCTGGTCAGCCTGGCACCGGCAGTGGCCAGCATCGCCAGCGTGGCGGGGAAGGTCGTGGCCGTGGTGGCGGGCCTGCGTGCCGCACTGGCGAAGCTGCCGCTCATCGGCCCTGCGCTGGCCAGTGCCGGGGACGCAGACCCAGCGAAGGCTGCGACGCCGAAGCCCGGCGGTCTGCGCGGGTTACTCGGGAAGCTGCCGCTGATCGGCACGATCGCCACGGCTGCGCTGGCCCTGGCGGAAGACCGCAGAATCGCGAACGACGCCGGCTTGACCGACGACGAGCGTGCACGAAAGCGGGCCGAGAACGTGGGCGGCTTCACGGGGGCCGTCGGAGGCGCTTCCGCCGGCGCTGCGTTCGGCACGATGATCGCGCCAGGCCCTGGCACCGTGGTCGGCGGTGTCCTCGGGGCCTACCTCGGCAGCAAGGCCGGCGAGAAGGCTGGCCAGCTCGGCTGGGTCAGCGAGCGCTTCGAGTCAGGCAACCGGGGTGTCGGCACGATCTCGAACGGCAGAGGCGACCGCGGCGGTATCAGCTACGGCAAGCACCAGCTCGCGACGAACACAGGGACGATGGCCGAGTTCCTGCGGTGGGCCCCGCAGTACGGCGCGCAGTTCGCCGGGCTGACGCCGGGAACGCCCGACTTCAACGCCAAGTACCGTCAGGTCGTTGAGCGCGATGAACAGGGCTTCGGCGACGCACAACGGCGGTTCATGATCGCCACGCACTACGAGCCGGAGATGGCGAAGCTGAAGGCCGCGGGCTTCGACCTGTCCGGCCGTGGTGCATCGGTTCGGGAAGCGGTGTTCTCGACCGCGACGCAGTTCGGAGGCGATGCCTCGAAGATCATCGCCGCCTCGCTGAAGGGGCGCGATCTCGCAGGCATGACCGACGCGCAGATCACCGACGCGATCCAGGACCGCAAGATCCAGTTCAACGACGCCTACTTCCGCAGCAGCAGCCCGGCAGTGCGGGCCAGCCAGCTCCAGCGGGCGACGTCGGAGAAGATGCTGCTGCGTCAGGCCGCAGCGGTCGCCGGTGCCGCAGGGGCGCCGACGGCGGCCGTAGCGCCGCGAGTTGCATCTCCCGTGGCGGTCACCGGAGCCATGGCCGCCACCGTGCCGCGTGTGCCTGCCGTGGCGGCGGTTCCGCCTGCACCAGCGGCAGAACCGATCCCGGAGCGTGTCAGCAGCTCGGCGTCGGCTCCGACCACGGTCGTCGCCCAGGCCCCGCTGACACAGGACGTGCGCGACAGGTCGATCGCTCACATCTGTTGCGGCGGCATCGGGGCACCGACGACCTACTATCGCTGACGGTCAGCCGACTCGAATCCACGGCGACATCCGACGTTGCGGTCGCCTTCACGCCGGGTCGTCGACGCCGACTCGTTCCTCCGTCGTCTCAATCCGCACTGAGGCCAGGTCGCGGATGACCTGACGCGCTACCTCGTTCTCTATCGCTTCCGTGTTCCCGTTCAGCGGGTCGAAGCTGTGCAGGCTGTCGAGGTCCCAGAGCTCGGCGTGCTCGTTCCACTCGTCTGGCTGACGAGACATCCAAGCATCAAGCGCTGTCGTCGATCGAGCGCTGCGAACGCGCGGCGGGCCGCCATCTGGAGCTCACAGACCAGGGTCTCGAACAGCAGGTGGCCGCCGGCCTGAACGATCATGGCCGCCTCGACCCACGCCGTCGCGGCATCAGGCTCCAGTCCGGAGCCCGGCTGCTCCTTCAGTTCGCGGCCAACAGCCGCCACGCACGCATCGAACGCGTCGCCCGCCACGGAAGGCAGCAGGCCGCCTACGAGGTCGGCGAGGAACACGGCGCGCCGGCGCTCCCGATCGAAGTCACGGGCCTCGACCCAGAGTTCGGGGTCGGGCCTGCGGTCGAATGCCGCCTGCGCCTCCGGTCCGCCTTCCCAGACCAACGTCATCGACATCTCGCCATCGCTCCCTTATCGGCAGAAGTTGCGGCCCCGCGTGAGCCTCCGCCGACGGCTCACGAGATGCCAGATTCCTCGCCTGATCCTCGCCTGATCCTTACCCGGTTCATTGCGAACCGGGCCCGCGCGAATGCGGGGCGGCATCCCCACAAGGAGCGAGTCAGGGCGTCTCAAGCGGCCAAGTCGGGGGCGCAAGGCCGGATCCGTCGGGAGCGGTCACCTGGCGCCGCAGGGCGCGGTCCAGCACCCCGCCTACAGGTCGCGGAGATCGCCGGCTGCAGCACGCCGGCAGTCGAAGTCCGGCATGGGCCTGAGCTTCACCTGGCCATCCAACAGCGGCGGTCGCCGACGGGCGCGTGTTGCCTCGAGCATGCGTGCTGTGGCGTGCCCACGGATGAGCGTGCGCCACACCGCCGTCGACATCGCCGCGTCGAGGTCGACGGGGATGCGCGGCGAGCGACGACGCAGCTCGGCCAAGGAAGCGGCGAGCTGGTCGCGCGACAACGCAGGGGCGCGGTCGGTGGGCATGCCTATGCGCCTTGCGCGGGCTGCTCGCCGGCCGAATCAAGCCACCGCGCGATGTCTTCGCGGCGGAACCGCCGACCGCGGAGCCCGGTGATCACCACCGGCTCCGGGAACCTCCCGGCAGCATTCAGGCGGCGCAGCGTCCGGCTGGACAGCCCGATGACAGCCGCGGCCTCAGTCCACGTCAGAAGGTGCCCCGTCGAGGCGATCAGGGGCGCGCCCGTGCCGATGGCGGCGTGCTTGTGCATCGCGGCTACTCCACGTCTTCCGGGTCCGGAAACGCCGAGAGGGGGATGCCTCCCCACGGCGCTGATCCGAGTTCGCGTGCCCTCTGCTCGAGCTCCGCTCGCAACGATGGATCCAGGCGGTCGAGCCGCATGTGCGCATCACAGAGGAACCCGTTGAGTGCTTGGATGCATCGCGCTGCCCCGGCCACGTTGTTCGCGTGCTGGCCAAGCTTGTCGGCATAGGCGCGATAGACGACAGGGTCTGTGAAGGGCTGTGGGCGGGGGGCGGGCCTACCCTTGGCAGCCTGTTCCTCGATCGCGTCGAACTTCCAGATCAGAGAGTAGGCGGCGCGCTCGTAGAGCTCCTTGTCGATCTGGCCATCGGTCGCAGTAGTGGCAACGCGCCTGGGTGACGTCGTCATGTGATCGTGCTTTCAGCCGGTTACGCGATGTGGCCGCTGGCCTTGCCCTGCTCGTAGCGGAGGCGGTGACGCTCCTCGACCGCGGTTCGCATGCTCTCGTCGAGTTGCTCCACCCGCCGCAGCGGATCACGAAGGAAAGCTTGGAGGACGCTGGACACTCGCGAGGCCTCCTCGATGCGCTCTTCGGTTTGCGCGCGCTGGGCGGCGCTCTTCTCGGCCACGATGCGGTCGATCTCCTCGCTCGGAACGCCGGCCTCCCGAAGGACCTCGCGCATGTACTTCTCGCCGGCGTCGATCACGTCCAGCACCGTCTTCTTCAGCGCGGCGAGCTCTACTTCGGCCGCGAACATGAGTTCGGTGGCGGCAAGGTCCAGCGCATTGCGACGCGTCGCGTCCTCGCGGCGCAGCTCATCCAAGGCACGCCGTTCGCTCACCAGTTCGTGGCGCAGCGCCTCCGCGTCGGTGACCAGGCGGCGCAGCCAGCTCTCGCCGTCGTCCATCAGCGCTGCGCGCAGCAGCAGGTCGTTCGGCTCCAGTCGCGACACCAACGTGCGGAGACGGCTGATCGCACTGCAAGCCAACTGGCGGATATCGGCGCTCTGTCCGAGGAGCAGCGCGGGCGCTTGCGCGGGGAGTGGGCCAAGGGGCCCGAGGTTCAGGTTCATGATCGGTCCTTTGAGTCGGCAGCACGGGACTCCGTGTGACTGCACTAGCCATGCTGGGCGCTCTCCAGAACCGGCGGAGACGGTCTTACCGACCGCTGCATCTCATGTCGGACCCACCCTGCGGAGCGCATGCACAGGTGAAGCCGCGGCCGCACCTGCGTTCTTGACACGGCTCGCCGGTTGGCCCGATGATCTAAGCCACGCTGGTGACGCGCGAAGCGAGAAGGTTCCGAACCCTCGCCGTTGGAAGTCGTCACAGGAAGCAGCCCCTCTCGGGGCTGTTTTCCTTTCCGGGCCGCCTGCTGCGTGCATGCTGATCAACCGCGGTCTGGTGCACGGGAGCGACGCGCGCGCCGCGGCGACCGGGTTGCTGAAGTCGGGCAGCGCGGCGACCTGGCCGCGCCTCGTTGGCGACGTTCTGCGCTCCGGCGGAGCTCGGACGTCGCCCTGTCGGGCGCGCTCAGAGGTCGCCAGCCGGTTCCCTGCCCCCTGCTGCCTCTGCCGCGATCGTCTGGCCGCGCGCGCGGGCGCGCTCACCCGCCTCTCGCGACCGACGCATCGCGTCGTCGTAGATCGCGTCCAGTTCCGCGAGGTCAACGGCAAGGTGCACGTCCCGTGAGTTGTCGGCTTCGAAGAAGCCGACATGCCGGGCCACCTGCATCAGCGCATGGTCACGGTCGGCGAGCTTCACCTCGATGCCGTCCTTCGTCTCCTTCACGCCATCGAAGAGCGCCAGCGCGCCGACGCTGTAGGTGCTGGAGTCGCGGAGCCGCACGCGCGCTTCGCCGTCTCCGCCGCAACTCGGGCAGTCGGCGTTCGGTGTCAGCGATCGCGAGTAGCCGCCACCACCGCGCTCGTCGAACGGGCCCGGGGCGTCCTTGCTGGCGGCGATGCACGCCGTGCGCAGCTCAGCATGCCGGGCCCTGGCGTCCTCGAGTTCGCCGTCGGTGAACTGCCGGCGGTGGCCAGCACCCCAGCAGTACCGGCACGCCGATACCCGGACCTCGGTCAGCTCACGAGGATCGGCGCGCAGCCGGGCCAGGTACTCCCTCAGGACCAGGGCGACGTCCACCTCGTTGGCTTTCGCCGCGACGGCCATGAGGTGGAGCACGCGCTCGCGAACGTGGGCCTCGCTGGCCAACCGGTGAGCACGCGACCAGACCGTCTTGCGCTGCCAGGTGCGCGAGCGGGGGAACGCCTCGAGGTAGGCCTCGGTCTGGTTCCTGCCCTTGGCGAGGAGCGTTGCGAACGCCTCTTCACGGGGCCGCAGAAGCTCTTCGGTGGGCACGCCGGCGCGTTCGCCAGCGGGGGGCGCTGGCTGACTGCCTGGGGGTTCTCGTTCCGGCAACGCCACTCCCGTGGCTGCCTTGCGCGCGGTGTTCTTCATTCGCCTCTTGCGGCTGGCGCCGCGTTCGTGTCGTGTTGTGCAGGAGCATTGCCTGCGCGCGCCAGCCGCCCGCGCAGGCCTTTCCGCACGACGCGAGGGCGGATGGCATCGTCGGGGAGTAGTTACGCGACCGCCCGAGTAACTTACTCCCGCTGCGCCTGTTGCGCGCGTGGGCGCGCACGCAAGGAGGGGGCAAAGCAGGCGGTTCAGCGGAAGGAAACCAGCCCGCTGCCCCGCATCAGTGGTAGCTCTCCGGCGGGCCTCAGCCGCCTTACGTCAGTGGCTCCGTGCGTCACTGGTGGTGCCTTCATCGTCGTCATCCTCGTGCTCGGGGACGTTGTCCATGCTGCCGGGACCGGGCGGCAGCCAACGAAGGTACCGGTCGAGGTCCAGGCCACCAGCGGCCTCCAGCACGCCGCCAAGGCCACGCTGGCGCATCAGGCGCTCACCCCGCTCCAGCGCCGCCAGTTCGTTCTGCGCAGCTCCGGCTGCATCGCTGAGCGCCTGCACCAGCGACGCCCCGCCGCGCACCTCCTCGTCGAAGTTCGGTGACAGCGTCCGAACTCGCTCCAGGCACTCTTGCGCCAGAAGCACCAGGCTCGCGAACTGGCGCAGCCTGACCGCGCTCGGGCCGAGCGTCCGCACCAGGTCGACCGATGCCGACGTCATCGCCTCGATGACCCGGCGAAGATCCGCAGACACGCCGGCGGCGAGCTGCCGCTGGATGCCGAGAGCAGGGTCGCGATCGGAGTCGGGCACCAGGCCGCAGAGGAAATCCATCGTGGTGCCGTACAGATCGGTGCACTGCAGCAGCACGCCCAGGGGCGGCATGCGCTGCCCGGACTCCATCAGGGAGAGCTGCACCGGCTGGCTGTAGCCGAGGCGGTGCGCGGCCTCGGTCTGCGTCAGCCCGGCGTCCTCACGGGCCTCAGCCAGGCGCCGCCCCCATGCACGCTTCTCGTCGTTCGGCGTGTCGTAGGCGGTCTTCCCTTTGCGGCGCTTGCGATGCGGCGGCCGCGGCGCCTGCGCGACTTCCTGAGGCGTGGGCTGGTCTTGTGCCGGGATGCCCCAGTCGGACGGGGACAGCTCGTGGTCGCGTTGCTGCATGTCGGTGGCCCCTCAGTTGTTCCAGAGCTGCGACGGAAGGCCGCGGCGCGACCGGTTCCAGTCCTCTGCGTCGAGCGCCGTCAGGCTGGCCAGCATGAGCTGCACGGTGCCCTGCAGCAGTTCGCCGCTGGAAGTCCGCGGCTCGGTGAGCTTGTAGGTCATGCTCTCGATCACAAGCGGCGAGAAGAGGTAGCCCCCGAAGCGCAGGCCCACCATCTGGGGCGCCACGGACGGCAGCAGCGACTTGAGGAGTCCCTGCCCGTTGGAGAGGTTCTTCACCGCGCTGACGACGGTGCCATCACGCGCGAGCTGACGCGCCAGGGTCCAGCGTGCGAGCTGGTCGACCGGCTCCTGCACCTCGGACGCCGGATCACTGAAGGCGCGGAACTTCAGCGTGATCGGGAGCTTGACCGGCGCGGCGCCGCAGAAGATCTGTGTGCTGTTCAGCTTCGTCATCCCGCTGCGCCCGGCGCCTTCCTTGATGACGCCAGCGGCCATCTCGAGCAGCTTCCCGACGGTGGTGTCCGGGCCGGTGGCCTTGCCCATCGAATCGAACGCAGCCGCGCCGATGCCCGACTGCAGCGTCTGCGTCAGCAGCGGCAGCCTGGCGTCGAGGCCCGACTGTTCGAACGCGGACTGCCAGTTGGCCGTCAGCTCCAGCGTCGACTCAAGCGGAGGCGAGACGACCGTCGGCCCGTCCGTCTGCAGCCCCTTCTCGTCGACCGGGAAGATGCTGGCGAGCAGGCTCGGATTGAGCCCAGTCCACTTGCTGCCCAGGAGGGTGGTCTTCATTGAATGCTCTCGTCGAGGTTGGTTGCGTAGGAGGCCGCGGCCCTACGGGCTCGGTCTCTGAGTTGTGCAGTTCTCCGCTTCGCTTGGGCGTCGGCGCTGGACGCCGCCGGCGCGGCGATGCGCCGCACCAGCCGCTCGCGGATCGCCTGCAGTGCTGCCAGCTTCTCCGGCGGCACCGGGCCGGCTTCGTCGACCGGGGTCGTCAGGAGCGGGATCGGGGCGCGCGGCGCCGGCAGCGCCAGCACCTCGGCGGGGGCCGCCCCGTCGAGCTGGCGCCCCGACGCGGCCGCACGGCGCAGCGCGTCAGCGGCCAGTGCCTTGTCGGTCCCGATCGAGGCCTGCCACCTGGCCGGCGAGCGTTCCGCGCGCGCGGCCTCCAGCAGCCGGCCGTAGACCTCGCGGAACGCCATGCGGGCACCGACCTCGTCGCCCAGCTCCAGCACCCGCCGCGCCGCGTCCCAGGCCTGCGCGATCTCGTCCGTCCAGATCACCGTCAACGCCTCGTCGCGCGCCTGCAGCGCAATCGCCCAGGCCTCCTCGGGACTGGGCCGGCTGTCGGCGCGGGCGACGATGCCCTCGATCTTGGCGACGATGTCCCCGGGGATCGGCAACGTGCGCCCGGTCTCTGGCGAGCGGACGTGCGCATTGAAGCCAGCCACCACCGCGGGCATCGGGTACGGCTCGAGCACCTTGAACCACAAGCCGCACGCGTCGGCGTCCGGCGCGTAGCGGCCGTGGCTCAGCAGCGCGAACATCGCGCGCAGGCGGGTTGTGAACTCCTCGAAGTCGGCGTTCCTCATGGTCAGGCGGGCATTTCGATCGTTTGGTCCTCGGGCTCTTCCGGCTTCAGGCCGGCCGCGGCGCGGGCTCGGTTCAGGAAGTCGGCGCCTGGCGGACCGGAAGCGTTGGAAGAAGGCTTGATGGGGATGGCTGGCGAGTCCGCGGCATCGCGGCGGCGGCCAGCAGCCGTGGCGAGCACCCAGGCGAACCGGGGCTTGCCCTTGGCAACGGCCTCGCGGGCCACATCGCCGAGCTCTTCGGGCGTGGCGCCGGCGGCCAGCAGCTTCGCGAGGTCGGGGTGGGAAGGGTTGACGTCCTGCACGCCGGCGGCTCGGATGACCCGGCATGCAAGGCCTGCGGAAGTGGGCTCCACGCCATCGGCTTCAGCCTGGGCGCGCATGCGTTCTATGCGCTCCTCTTTCTCTTCTTCCTCTTCTGGCGTCTGGTGTCTGGCGTCTGGTGTCTGGCTAGGTTCACGACAAGCCAACGATTCGTGCAACGGTTCGTGTTCGGTAGCCGCACGCTTCGTGCTCGGTTCGTTGGGCGCTCGACGGGCGCGGCGTTTGGCCTCTCGTTCCTCTGCGATCCGACGATTTGTCTCCGCCTGCGCGCTGGCCCTCGCCAGTTCTGCGTCTGCGCGCTTGTTGTGCCAGCCGTCCCCATCCAAGTAGAAGAACTCGCTCAGAACCTGCTCGACAGCGTCGCGTTCCTCGCGCGTGCGGGCGCCCACCAGGCGCTGCACTGCCTTCAGGTCAGCCGGTAGAGGCTTCTCCTCGGCGTAGTACTTCCGGAGCATCCGGGCGTAGGCCGCGTCCTCAACGAAAGACAGGTGCGCCGTCGCCTGGGCGTAGTCGCCGATGTGGTGCTTGTAGAAGTTCATGGGCGCCGAGCTACCTCGCCCAAGTTGCGCTCGACGTCTGGCCGGCAGGTGCCTGGGCGAGCCAGACCGAGCCGGACTTGCGTAGCCCAGCGAGCGTGAACTGCACGGTCGGTGACATGGGTCGGGGCCGGCGGGCGAGCTTCACGCGGCTGCGACAGCGGGCCAGGCGAGACGGAAAGGCGGGTGCGCGCTGCCCTCCGCCGTCCTGCACCATTCCCCTCGTTCGTGTGCTCGAGCCCTTGGTTGGGCTTCGCTTCGCCCCCAGCGCTTCGCCACGCTGGGGGCTCTTTTCTTTGGGCGTCATCATGTAGACGCACCTCAGGAAGTGGAGAGGTCGGCCAGGGCCTTGCGAACGTCAGCGACGCGCCAGGCGACATTGCCACCGATCCGGGCAGGCGACGGCCACTTGCCGCTCTGTGTCCATCGCCACAGAGTTACTGCGTTGATACCGCCGAGAAGCCCCAGCACGACGGGGCGACGCACGAACGCCGAGTCCGGCAGCGAGTCGAAATCCCGGAGTGCGACCGGCAAGGCGGCGGCGGGTGCGGTTGCCGGGTTCCGAATTGCGGCTAGCCTCTCCATCATCGGCTCCGGCCCGTCGCCGCTGTTGCCGGCGCACCGGCTCTTGGTTTGCATCCTGATCCTCCGTTGTCACGCGCGATGCACTCACGCGAAACGATTTGCAACGGGTGTCAGTGTGGACGGCATCGTGAGTTCCGGATGAAGTGATTACCGTAAGCGCCGATCGAATGTTGCGAATACCGTAATCGGTACGGTGTACGGTGCGGACCTCTCGGATCGATGCGGCGGAGTGAGGAAGCTACAACTCTGCGAAGGAGCTGGCCTATGCCAAGAAGGAAAGACACCGCATATGTTCGAACGCTTGCGATCGCGTTCAGGGCTGCAATCGAGACGGCGGATCGCCAGCAACTGACTCGGGACTTCAGGGACTTTCCGGGCGGCGCCTGCGGCGACACCTCGCTTTTGCTCGGTCAGTACTTGCTCGATCGGGGCTGTGGGCCTTTCCGCTACGTGGAGGGCCGAAGGGGCGACCACCATCACTCTTGGCTTCAGCAAGGCAGCCTTGTCGTCGACATCACAGCAGACCAGTTCCCCGACTGCGACGAAGCTGTGATCGTCCTCCGAGACGGGTCACCATGGCATGAACGTTTCGCCGGCGTGGCGGGGGACCCCGCGTGTGTGTCGCTCTTCCCGAACTACCAGTCCGAGTTGCAGCATGCGTACGACCACGTCTGCTCGCTGATCCGGTTGTAGCGTGCCGGCGCCAGTTGCCTGGCTGGTGTGGCTCTTCAGCCTGCGGCGCGCCGCTCAGCCAGGTCTACGACCTCGGGGGAGCGCTCCACATGGGCGAGGAACGCGGCCCAATCGGCCATCATCCGGCGCCGCTTCTCGAACTGGTCGCCGCGACGGTAGGCCGCCTCCACCTTGTTGCCGATCGCATGCGCCAGCGCCGTTTCGGCCAAGTCCGAAGGGTATGTGGTGCGCTCGGCAGCCCAGTCCCGGAAGGTGGAGCGGAACCCGTGAGGCACCGCCGACTCTGCCATCCGCCGGGTCACGGCTGACAAGGTCATGTCGCTCAGCGCCTTGCCGCGAGGCGACACGAAGACGAGGTTGTCGTCGTTGACGAGCCGGGGCACCGCCTTCAGCAGGTCCACGGCTGCGGTCGACAGCGGAACGCGATGCTCCTTGCCGGCCTTCATCCTTGAGGCTGGAACGGTCCAGACGGCTGCCTCAATGTCGATCTCGTTCCACGTCGCGCCGCGCACCTCGCCAGATCGTGCCGCCGTCAAGATGGCGAACTCCAGCGCCCGGGCACCCATACCTTGCATCGCTCGTAGCCGCTGCATGAACTCGCCGACGCGCGGGATCGGGAGGGCAGGGTGATGCTCGACCTTCGCGACCTTGGACGGCTTCGGCAGCAGCTTGTCGAGGTGGCCGCGCCAACGCGCCGGGTTCAGCCCCTCGGGCCGGTAGCCGGCCGCCATCGCGTAGGACAGCACGGACTCTACCCGGCCGCGAACACGCGTCGCCGTCTCGGTCTTCTCGGTCCAGATCGGCCGCAGGATCTCCAGGACGTGCTCCCGCTCGATGTCGGCCACCAGCAGATCGCCGACGACGGGGTGGGCGTAGGTCTCCAGGGTGGCTGCCCACTGCGCCGCGTGCTTCGCGTTTCGCCAGGCAGACCGGTGCGCATCGACATAGGCCTCGGCCACGGCGCGGAACGTCTTGGTCCGTGCGGCACTGGACTTCAGCGCGCTGCGCTGCTCGCGCGCCTTCTCGATCGGGTCGACGCCCTGCCGGACCAACTCGCGCGCCGCGCGCGCCTTGTCGCGGGCATCGGCCAGCGACACCTCCGGGTAGCCGCCCAGACCCATCCAGCGCCGGCGCGTGCCGACCATTACCCGCAGCACCCAACTACGGCCGCCGGTCTCGCTAACCTGCAGCGCCAGTCCAGGGACGACGCCCACCGGGTGAACGCCCGGCGCCTTCAGCCGGGACACGGCCAGCGCGTTCAGCTCCTTTGCGATCTTCGGCATCGGTTCTCCTGCCATACAACCCGCCAAACGCGGTGCAATTGGATGTTATCCGATGCACGGTGGAGAAACACCCCCGCTCTCACTCTCCTACGGAGCCTCGCCCGATATGCAACGCGGCGCAATCATCAGAAGTTCGAATCCGGCAGACTCCGACTCCGCCAAGCGAACAATCGCCGCCTGAACAAGGTTGCAACGAGAAAGCCGCCCAGTCGCAAGACTTGGCGGCTTTTTTCTTGGTCACGTCCACCGATTCGCCGCGGGATTCGACCATCCTCTGTCCGAACGAAACGCGGACTTCATTTTTTCCTGCGCCTGCCGTTGGCGGCGGCGGCGCCGAAGAATCGCATCGGTGACCCGAAATGTTGAGCTGTGACAGGGGCTTGCGTTTGCGCCTCGCGATTCGAGCAGCTGTTCACGTATGTCGTCACGGGTTTGATGGATCGCCCGGGTTTACACGCGGAAACAATCCGGATGACGCTCAACTCATTCGGAAAGGGATCTCGTGGGAGGACTCAACGGACGTGACCGCGCGGGCCAACGCAGCCTGCTCGCCGTTCTCGTGGCCATCGCCTTCGCCGGCCTCGGCGGCTGCGGCGGTGGTGACGAACAGGATGCCGATTCGGCACAGGCCGCCGCCCTCGCCACGGCCGAAGCCGGGCCGGTCGCGCCGGCCGCGGTCGATGCGACGGCCCGCGTGCGGCCGATGTTCCATGCGCTGCCGGTGCTGCTGCCCGAACCGGCGCCCGCCGGCGAGGTCAGCGCGCAGGCGCTGGGAGGACCGCAGCAGATCGTGCTCGACGGCGTCGATTCGCGCATCGACACGAAGCGGCTGACGCCTTCCCGGTTCGAGGCCCGCCGCGCCGAGGTCCGTGCCGCCGCGGCGTCGGGCATCGTGCGGCCGGCCGACACGACGGTCGCGACCGTCTACGACCCCGACGAGATCCGTCGCGCCTACCGCCTGCCCAAGCTTGCGTCGGCCGATGCCGCGGCGAAAGGCGCCGGGCAGACGATCTACATCGTCGTCGCCGGCCGCCATTCGACGGCATTCGCCGATCTGAACGTCTTCGCCAGACGCTTCGGCCTGCCGGGCTGCAGCGGCGGCTCCACCGTGGCGCCGGGAACCCGGCTGCCGCTCGCCGCGGCCTCGGCGACGGGCGGATGTTCGCTGCTGGTGGCCAATGTCGACGCCTCCGGACAGCTGCTCAGCCAGGTGCCGACCGGCGACGACGAGTGGGGCATGGAGACGGCGCTGGATCTGCAATGGGCCCACGCGATGGCGCCGATGGCCAGACTGGTGCTGATCCAGGCGGCGAGCGAAACGCTGGCCGACATGTTGCCGGCCGTCGAACTGGCCAACCGCATGGGGGCCGGCGTCGTCAGCATGAGCTGGGGGGCTGAAGAAGCCAGCTGGGCCACGTCGCTGCAGTCGAGCTTCAAGGGCCGGGGCATGAACTACGTCGCCGCCGTCGGCGACGACGGGACGCAGAGCCTGTGGCCGGCGGTGACCCCCGAGGTGCTCGCCGTCGGCGGCACCACGCTGAGCTACGACGGCGTCAATCCGCGCCGCGAGAACGTCTGGTCCGGCAGCGGCGGCGGCACCAGCCTCTACTTCTCCCGCCCTTCGTACCAGCTGGCCGTCAAGACGCAGGGCTCGGCGCTCGGCGGCCGCGGCACCGCCGACGTGTCGTTCAACGCCGACCCGTACACGGGCCATCAGGTCTACCACGAGGGCCAGTGGCTGGCGCTCGGCGGCACCAGCGCCGGCACGCCGCAGTGGGCCGGCATCCTCGCCGTCGCCAACGCCCAGCGCCAGCGGCGCGGCTGGGGGGCGTTGTCGACGACCCACATCTCGTTGTACGGCCTGATGGGCAGTCCGTCGTTCAGCGACATCACCTCGGGTGCCAACGGCAGCTGCCGTGGCTGCACCGCGGCCGTCGGCTACGACCACCCCTCCGGCATCGGCACGCCCAACGTCGATGTGCTGCTCACCCGGCTGGTGCCGGCGACCGCTCCGAACCGTCCTCCGGTCTTCGGCAGCCTGAAAGCCACGGGGCGGGTCAAGTCGGCGCTGTCGTTCACGGTGCCCGTGTCCGATCCCGACGGCGATGCGATCACGCTCGGCGTCGAAGGCGCCTTGCCCAAGGGCATGAGCTTCAACGCCGCGAGCCGGAGCTTCAGCTGGCCGAAGCCGGCCGCCGGCAGCCATTCGGTGGCGCTGACGGCGCTCGACGCCAAGGGCAACAAGGCTCGCGGCACGGTGGTCTTCAGCATCGGCCAGGCCAACCGCAAGCCCTCGCTGCCGTCGGCGTCGTGGTCGGCCTTCGCCGGGCGGCCGTTCGAGGCCACGGTCGCCGGCACCGATCCCGACGGCGATGCGTTGAGCTACACGCTCACGAAGGCGCCTGCCGGCATGAGCATCTCGGCGGACGGCGTCGTCCGCTGGGCCCGGCCGACCATCGGCAAGTTCACGGTGAGCGTCAAGGCGAGCGACGCCTACGGCGCCTCGGTGTCGAAGAAGATCAAGCTGAAGGTCGTCGCGCCGCCCTCGGCGCCCGTCGTCGATGGCGCCGCGATGTCGGCGACGGCCGGCAAGAAGTGGTCGTTCAAGGTCTCCGCCCGGGATGCCAACGGCGACAAGCTTCGCTTCACGGTCTCCGGCGCGCCGGCAGGCCTCAGCATCGATTCCAAGGGCAAGCTGGCCTGGAAGAAGCCGCTGGCCGGCACACACGCCTTCACCGTGACGGCCAGCGATCCCGGCGGCCTGACGGGGACGGCGCGGATGACACTGACGGTGCGCTGAGCACCCGCCGGCGGCCTCAGGCCCCGCCCTGCGCCGCCGGCATCAGCGCCGATGCGACCGGCACCACCAGCACGTCGTAGGGCGAAGCGCGCAGCACGCTGCGCGAGACGCTGCCCAGCAGCGCGTCCAGCCACGGCGCTTCGGTCGAACGGCCGATGACGATGAGCTGGCTGCCGGCGCCGGGGCGCCGGGCGAGCAGCTCGGCGGCGACGTCGTCGCCGAGCGCCAGCATCATGCGCAGGCGCTCGGCCTGCGGCCCCACCGCATCGACGACACGCTCGAGCCGCGTGACGCGGCGGCGCAGGTCGCGCTCCAGCATGTGCAGGCCGTCGTGGCCGGCGCGCTTGCTCGGGCGCCACTGGCGCAGCACGTGCAGCAGCGCCACCTCGGCGTCGCCGGCCAGCGCGAGCGCCCAGCTCGCCAGCCGTTCAGGCTCGGCCTGCAGGTCGACGGCCGCCAGCACCTCGTGGTAGGCCAGCCCGCAGGGTTCGTTGACGACCAGCAGCGGCACCGGCAGCACGCTGGCCAGCCGGACGGCCGGGTTGGGCCGCCAGAACGACGCCAGGCCGTCGGAGCGCCGGTTGGCCGTCACGACGAGATCGGCGTCGCGCAGCTCGCCCAGCACCTCGCGCAGCCCGCGCATCGGCGTGTCGGCGAGTTCGACCGGGACCTGGCTGCGGCGTGCCGCGCGGCGCGCCATGCGGCTCAGGCGCGCCCGCAGCAGGCCGTCGGCGATGTCGCCGCGGCCGGCCCAGCCCAGCAGCCGCAGCCGCGCGCCGTGCGCGGCGGCGAGGGCCGCGGCGCGCTGCAGCGCGATGTCGGAGGCCTCGGACAGTTCGCCGAGCACGGTGATCGAACGCAGCTCGACCGGCCAGCGGGCGCCGGTGGCGGCGGGAACGGGTTGCGGCGCCCGGGACGGGGCACGGGCGAAGTCGAGCGCGCTGGCGCGGCGCTCGGCGGTACTGGCGGGTGGCATCGGCGACTCCCTCGACGGCGCGGCCGGCTGGCCGCGGGACGCACGGTCCGGCCCGGCGATAGAGGTGTGCTGAAGCTGAGGTGGAGGGCTATCGCCGGGCCCGGGGAAGTGCTGCCGGGGCCCAGGGCTCCCGGACGCGGCACCTGCGCGCCGTGGGCGCGCCGCGCACCGCGGCGCTGCGCTTGGGGGCGGCGGCGAAGGCGGTGCGGGCAGGCGAGACCATGGCGCCAGTATCGGCCGAGGGAGCCCTGGCGGGCAACGCATGCCCGCTCGCCGCGTGCCGGATTGGCGCTGCCATGCGCTTCAGCCCCGCTCGTGCAGCAGGCCGGCCTCGGCGGCCAGCCGGGCCTCGTCCCAGCCGCGGCCCAGCAGCAGCATGCGGGTGTGCAGCTCGTCGTGCAGCGCCGGGTCGACACGCTCGCCCAGCGCGCGCAGCTCGCGGTCGCGCAGCTGCACGTAGCGCAGCGGGTAGTGCCCCGCCAGATGGCGCCACAGCGCGTGCGCGCCGGCCGACTGGCGCGCGCCGGTGATCAGGCAGCAGCCGGCGTCCAGGCTGCGGCGGTAGACCGCGCTGGCCAGGCCGCGGCGGCGGTAGCCGGCGCGGTACTTGGAGTGCGGCGCACGCAGGTGGCGGTCGGCGCGTGTGTCCAGCTCGATCAGGCGGTTGAAGACCGTGTAGCCGGCGAGCCGCTGGCGCACGACGTCCTCGACGTAGACGTAGAGCTCGCCGTCGGCCTCGCGCCAGTGCAGGCGAAAGCCCGGCTGCGCCGCCGGTTCGCTGGCGATGCCGTGCAGCGTGTCGCCGGGCCGGCGCAGGCGGCGCTGCAGCGTGTCGAGCTCCTGCTCCAGCCGCGCCTCGTCGGGATCGACGTCGATGCGCAGTTCCATCCGCGGCCAGGGTGGCCAAGCCCAGGCGGCCGCGCTCATTGGGGCACCCTTCGGCCTTCGGCCGGTCCCGCCAGGCGGGAACGAGCCCCGGACAAGTCCTGAGGGCTCATGCCCCCTCCGCCAACGGCAGCCAGGCGCCGCTGCGCAGCTCGCCGGGCCGGGTGCGCGAGACCACGCGCCCGCAGGACGGCCAGGCTTCACGGCGCACGCTGGAGCCGGCGTGCACGCCGTAGCCGTCGCCGCTGCACACCTCGCCGCCGGCGACCAGGCTCTCGCCGGCGCGGATCGCGCCCTCGGCGACGATGTCGCCGCCGGCCACCACGCCCCAGCCGGCGTCCAGGTGCACGCCGCTGCGCACGTCGCCTGCGGCCTGCACGCCGTGGCCGACACGCAGCCCTTCGCCGCAGGCGACGTGGCCGCCGGCGCGCAGGCTCTTGCCGCAGTCGGCGCGGCCGCCGACCTCCAGGTCGCCGGCGACGACCAGCGTGCCGCCGACCGTCAGCGCGCCGACGCAGCCGAGGTCGCCCTGCACGCGCAGGTCGCCGCTGCAGAACAGGCTGCCGTGGGCCTCGACGCTCCAGCCGGCGACGAGGTCGCCGCCGCAGCGCAGCCGCTCGGCCTGCACGCCGCCGCCGCAGCGCAGGTCGGCGTCGACGACCAGCAGCGTGCCGGCGCGCACGCCGCCGCCGGCGCTCAGCGAGCCGCCGACGCGCAGCACGGTGTCGACTTCGACGCCGTGGCGCACCTGCAGCGAGCCGGGGAAGGCGAAGGCCGGGGCCGACAGCTCGTCGAGCACGCGCACCGTGTCGACCGGGCCGAAACGGTCGATCAGCCAGCAGGCGTCGTCGATGCGGCCGTCGTCGACCAGCGCGTCGATGACCTTCAGGTACTCGGCGGCGCTGGTGAAGCGCCGGGCGAACCAGCGGTAGCCGCTGGCACAGGAACGTTTGGCCCTCAGGGCCGTCGTGGAGATCTCCATCTGCACAAGCTCGTGTCGAAACACGCGGCGGCGCCGCGTGCGAACAGAGGGAGGTCGGGAGGCGGCGCCGGCGCAGGGGTGCGCCGGAACAAGAGACGGGACGCCTGTGCGCCCCTCGACCCGCGGTCACGGTGCAGGGCAGGGCCCTGCCGGCCCGCCGTGCGTGGACTTCAGGCCTGGACGGTGGGCCGAAGTCCGCGCACGGCCGCGGAGGGCACGGCCGGAGATCCGTAGGAGCGCAGCGCCGCCAGCGCGCGGCCGACGCGCATCGCGCCGGGCGCCAGGCACGCCACCGCGCCGGCCGGGAGGCAGGCACGGCAGGGCAGGCGGCTGGCGGTGGCAGAGGGCATCGAGGTGTCGCGCGGGCGCTGGGTCGGCCGGCATTATCGGCCCTGCGCGCCGCGGGCCTCCCGGTTCAGCCGGTCGACCCCAGCCCGCCGGCGATCGCGTTGACGGTCAGCAGCAGCTGCGGCGCCAGCGCCGCGGCCTCGGCGACGTCGCGCCCGCGCGCGGCGCGCCAGCGGCGCAGCAGCGCGAGCTGCTGGCGGTGCAGCACCCGCAGCCCTTCGGCGCGCACCTGCACCATGGCGTGGATGTTCGGCCGGCGCTGGGCCAGCGGCGCGCCGTACAGCCGTTCGAGCAGGCGTCCGGTGCGCTCGTGCTCGTCGAGGATGGTCGCCATCATCGACTCGCGCAGCGCCGCGTCGTCCACCAGCGCCGCGTACCAGCCCATGACCTCGCGGTCGGTGGTCGCCAGGCTGGTCGCGGCGTTGCTCAGCACGTAGTGCAGCGGCGCCCAGGCGACGAGCTCGCGCTCCAGCGCCGCGAAGGCCGCCGGGTCCTCGGCGAGCAGCCGCTCCAGCGCGCTGCCCACCCCGAACCAGCCCGGCAGCAGGAAACGCGACTGGTTCCAGCTGAACACCCAGGGGATGGCGCGCAGGTCGGCCAGCGTGGCCTGGCCGCTGCGCCGCGACGGGCGCGAGCCGATGCGGCTTTCCTCCAGCGCGTCCACCGGCGTGGCCTGGCGGAAGAAGGCGAGGAAACCTTCGGCGCCGACGAGTGCCAGGTAGCTCTCGCGGCTCCAGGCCGCCAGCCGGTCCATCGTCGCCTCCAGCGGGTGCGGCCCCGGCGGCGCGTGGCGGTCCAGCAGCAGGGTGCGGGCCGTGCCGGCCAGCAGCAGCTCCTGGTGGTAGGCCGCGGTCACGCCGTTGGCGTACTTCTGGGCGATGACCTCTCCTTGTTCGGTCAGCCGCAGGTCGCCGCCCAGCGCGCCGGCGGGCAGGGCCTTGAGGAAGCGGTGCGTAGGGCCGGCGCCGCGGCTGATCGTGCCGCCGCGACCGTGGAAGAAGCGGATGCGCACGCCGCGCCGGCGCCCGGCCTCGCTCATCGCCGCCTGCGCGCGGTACAGCGCCCAGAAGCTGGCGAGCAGCCCGCCGTCCTTGTTGCTGTCGCTGTAGCCCACCATCACCTGCTGCACCGGCTGCGGCTCGCCGCCCAGGCGCTGCTGCAGCGCCAGGCTGCGCCGCGTCAGCGGGTGGTCCAGCAGCTCGGCCAGGATCGCCGGGCTGCGCTGCAGGTCGTCGATGGTCTCGAACAGCGGCACCACCGGGATCGGGCAGGCCGGGCCCTCGGGCGTGTCGACGAGCAGGCCGACCTCGCGCGCGAACAGGTGCAGCACCAGCAGGTCGGCGGCGCTGCGCGTCATGCTGACGATCAGCGAGCCGATGCCGGCCGGGCCGTGGGCCCGGAACTCCTCGTCCAGCACGCGGTAGCAGTCGAGCACGGCGTCGGCCTCGGCGCCCAGGCCGGCACCGCTGCGGGCGCGTGTGAACGGCCGCGGCGATGCCAGCTCGGCGTCCAGCAGTCTGCGGCGCTGCGCCTCGTCCCAGTCGACGACCTGGTGCTCGGCGAACCCGGCGGCGGCCAGCAGCTGGCCCAGCGCGAGGTCGTGGAAGCGGCTGTTCTGGCGCAGGTCCAGCGTCGCGAGGTGGAACCCGAAGGTCGCCAGCGCGCGCCGCACCGGCCCCACCGCCTGCTCGGCGATGCGCCGCGCACCGACCGCGTGCAGCGAGTCCTCCAGCAGCGCCAGGTCGGCGTCGAGCCCGGCCGGGCTGGCGTAGCCGGCGCCGCCGGCCGGCAGCCGCGCCAGCATCAGGTTCACCCACTGGCGCCAGGGCTCGTTGGGGTTGCGCTTGAGCGCCGCGGCGCCGGCCTCGCCGAGTGTCGCGGCCGTGGCCTCGACGCGGGCCAGCAGCCCGGCCGGCGGCGCCTGCAGACGGTCGGACAGGCTCAGCCGGCGCACCAGCGCCTGCAGCTGCTCCTGCAGCAGGTCCAGCGCCTGGGCGCGCAGCTCGGCGAAGCTCGTGCGCGTGACCTCGGCGGTGACCAGCGGATGGCCGTCGCGGTCGCCGCCCACCCAGGTGCCGTAGACGAAACGCGGCAGCGCGGCGACGCCGGCCAGCAGCGCCGGGTCCAGCCCCGCGTCGTGCCAGGCCTGGCGCAGGCGCAGGTCCATCTGCGGCTGCACCGCCGGGAACACCGAGCGCAGGTAGTGCAGGATGTTGCGCCGCTCGGAGGCGATGTCGGGTTTCTCCAGGAAGATCTCGCCGGTGCACCACAAGGTCATCAGCAGCGCCAGGATCTGCTCGTGGATCGCGGCCTGCTCGGGTGGCGTCCAGCCCGGCCGCGCACGCTGCTCGAGCAGCGCGTCCAGCCTGCGGTGGTGCTCGAGCACGGTGGCGCGTTTGGCCTCGGTCGGGTGCGCGGTCAGCACGATCTCCACGCGCATCTCGGGCAGCGCCGCGGCGACGGCCTCGGCGGGCACGCCGCGCTGGCGCAGCTGCGCCAGCGTGTCGCCCCACAGCGCCGGCAGCGCGGCCAGCCCGCGTTCGCACTCGACACCGCGGCGAAAGCGTGCCGCCGCACGCTGCTCCACCATGCCCAGCAACTGGAAGGCGATCGACAGCGCCTGCACCAGGCGTTCGGCGGGCAGGTCCTCGGGCACCGCCGGCGCGGCCTCGTCCGCCCAGGGCAGGGCCTGGGCCAGCGCCGGCTCGCCGGCTTCGTGCAGCACCTCGCGCAGCCCGGCCATCACGTAGCGCAGCTCTTCGGCGAAGGCCGCCGGGTCGACCGTCAGGTTGCTGTTCAGGCTCATCGGGCGTTCCTCGTCCGCATCTCGGTGCCACCGAGTATGCGGGCCGCCCGTCGCGGGGAATTGCCGCGCGCCCGCTCAGGCCACCGCGATCAGCGACGAGGTGGCGTTGCGGCTGCCGGGCCGTGCCGCCGCGGCGGCGTCGTCGGTGCCCGGGGCTGGGGCCGTCATGCCGCTGCGGCCCTGCGCCTGGCGTCGTTGCGCCTGCTCGGCCTGCTGGCGGTACAGCTCCGCGAGCTGCGCCTGTACGACCTCGATGCGCGTCTGCAGCAGCTCGGCCTGCTTTTGCTTGTCCTTGGCTGGCAGCTCCGAGTGCGCGACCTCCTGCAGCTGCTTGGACAGCGTCGTGATCTGCTTGATCAGCGCCTGGATGCGCGACTTCAGCGAGGCATCGGAACTGCCGCCGTTGGCGCTCGCGTTCACCGTGGGCATCTGGACGTTCATCGTGCCCTCCCCGGGGCCTGGCTCTTGCCGCCGTTCGTCATGTCCGGTTATCGGCCGTCAGGGGGCGGAACTGAAATCGCCCCGCAGGCCGTCGCTGTCACGATTTGACACGAATCGCCGGGAATACTCGCGCCACGGGCTGCTCTCCGCCGGTCCGCCTGCCCCACGCCATGGAACGCAAAGGCCGCCGCTGGCGCAAGACCGAGTTGTCGCGCCGTTTGTTGAACGACCGCGCCGCCATGCCGCCGGCCTGGCGCATGTGGCTGATCACCGTCGACGGCCGGCGCAGCGAAACCGAGCTGCTGACGCTGGCCGCCGGCCTGGGTCTGGACGGCAGCACCTTGATCGAACGCCTGGCCGCCGACGGCTGGATCGCCGACGCCGTGCCTCCCGCGCCGCAGCCGGCCGAAGCCACGCCAGCGCGGCGGCGCCTGGCGGCGGCGCGCATGTTCGCGATCGATCTGGCGGCGCGAATGCTGGCCGGTCGCGACGCCGAACTGCGAGAGTCCTGGCGCGAGGTGCAGGACGAAGCCTCGTTCGAGCGCTGGCTGGGCGACTGCGCCGGGCGCATCGCCGAAGCCGCCGGACAGGACCGCGCGGCGCTCTTCGTGCAGCGTGTCGAACTCGTGCTGTCCGGACCCGGCGCCGCTCGCTGACTCCCTTCTCAAGTTTCTGTGTCAATTTCATGACGATATCTTGAAGATTATCTTCAGTGCCTCTTTCGGTCGCCTGAAAATGACTTTTTGATGACTTCCGGGGCGATATTTCAGCTGTTTTCTTGAGTTTCGTTGATTAACTTTCTAGGGGTTTACGCCGATATTTCGGGCGTTTTCCCGACGACCGGCCGCGCGGCCGGCTGCCATGACCTCGTTCCCTGATTCCGTCCTCCCGTCAACGCGCGGCCTGCGAGCCACGAAGCCGTCGACCGGTGGCCTCTGGTCTCCCGGCATGCGTCTGTTCGGCCCGCTTCGCCTGCGTGCCAAGGCCGCCGTCATCTGCGCCGTGCTGCTGGCGCCGGCATTCGTCACCGGCGGCGCGCTGGTGCGCTCCGGGCTTGAACAGGCGCAGGCCGCTCAGGCCGAACGCGATGCGTTGGCCGTCGCCACCCAGTTGCTGCCGCTGGTCGAGGCGGTGCAGACGCTGCAAGGCGCCGCACGCGCCGTGGCCGCCGGCCACGAGGCGGCCGCGGCCGACTATCGCCAGGCGCTGGCGCAGGCGCGTACGGCGGCCGCGGCGCTGGGCGACACGCCCGGCGCGCCGTCGCCGGGCAAGCTGCGCGGCCGGCTCGGCAGCCTGCCGGCCGAGGCCACGGCCGACCCGGCGCTGGCCGACGCGGCCGATGCCGCGGCCACCGAGGCCGCGGCGCTGATCCCGGCGCTGCTGGGCCAGGGCGGGCTGGCGCACGACGCCGACCCCGAGGTCGCCGACCCGGTTCGCCAGGCCCTGGTGGCGCTGCCGCGCGCCGCGGCCGACAGCGCTTCGCTGTGGGGCTGGGCGGTGCACGGCGTCGTGCACGGCGCGCTCGACGGGCCGGCGCAGTACCAGCGCCAGGCCGCCTGGCAGGCGCTGGCGAAGGCGGCACTGGCCGACGCCGGCCAGTCCGCCTCGCCTGCGGCAGCCTTCGTGCAGGCGGCCGACGTCTCGGCGCTGGTGCGCGACGCCTTTACGCCCGACGAGGTCTATGCCCAGGGCCGCAGCGCGCTGCACACGCTGTGGCAGCAGGCCGCGGCGGCGCTGCCGGTGGTCGACGCCCGGCTGGCCGAGCGGCGTGCCGAACGCGGCCGCCATGTCGCGCTGCATGCCGCGCTGGTGGCCGGCGCGCTGCTGCTGGCGGCCTATCTCTTCGTCTGCTTCGCACGCTCGCTGGAGTCGGGCTTCGCCGCCGTCGGCCAGGAACTCGGCCGCATCGCCCGGGGCGACCTGCGCCCGGCGACGCTGCCGGCCGGCCGCGACGAGGCCGCCGAGCTGCAGCGCAGCGCCGCCGCGGCGCGCGAGTCGCTGCGCGCGGTCGTCGACCAGGTGCGCACCGCCGCCGAGACGGTGGCACGCGCCGGGCGCGAGATCGCCGCCGGTGCCGGCGACCTGTCGCAGCGCAGCGAGCAGGCCGCCGCCGGGCTGCAGCAGACGCACGCCGCGCTGCAGCGCATCGGCCGCGACGCCGCCGACGGCGAGCAGCGTTCGGGCCGCGCCGCCGTGGCCGCCGAGGCCTATGCCGAGGCGGCGCGCGCCAGCCAGCAGACGATCGACGAGGCGGTGCGCACGATGGCGCGTGTCGACGCCTCGGCCGGGCGCATCGCCGCCATCGTCGACACGATCGACGGCATCGCCTTCCAGACCAACCTGCTGGCGCTCAATGCCGCCGTCGAGGCGGCGCGTGCCGGCGAGCAGGGGCGCGGCTTCGCCGTCGTCGCCGCCGAGGTGCGCCTGCTGGCGCGGCGCTCGGCCGACGCGGCACGCGAGATCAAGGGCCTGATCGGCGAGAACGTCGACGGCGTGCGTGCCGGCAGCGCCGTGGTGCGCAGCGCCGGCGAACGCATGCAGGCCATCGTCGGCGGCGCCGGCGAGGCGCGCGCGCTGGTGGCGACGATCGCCGAGGGCGCGGTGCGCCAGGGTGGCGAGGTGCGCCACGTGGCCGCCGCGCTGCAGGCGCTGGACGCGGCGACCCAGCACAACGGCGCGCTGGTCGAGCAGACCGCCGCGGCCACCGCCGAGCTCGAGCGCCAGGCGTACGAGCTCGTGCGCATGGTGGCGCGTTTTCGCACCGGCACGCTCGACGAGGGAGGCCTCGAATGAGCGCGCTGCCGCACTTCCACCGCTACTGCGAACCCGCATCCGACCCCATGCGCTTCGATCTCGGCGACACCTCCCGGCCGCTGGCGCGGCTGCTCGCGGACCAGGCGCTGGAGATCCATTTCCAGCCCATCGTCTCGGTGGCCGACGGCCGCATCCACGCCCACGAGGCGCTGGTGCGCGGCCCGCGCGGCACGGCGCTGCACGGCGCCGAGGCGCTGCTGGCGCAGGCGCGCCAGGAAGGCCTGCTGCAGGAGTTCGAGGTCGCCTGCGTGGTGCTGGCGCTGGAACGCTGGGCGGCGATGCGCCAGGCCGGGCGGCTGTTCATCAACATCAGCGCCTCGGCGCTGGTGCGCTGCTTTGCCGGGCGCAGCGCGAGCGACATCGCCCACAGCGTGCAGCGCTGGGGCGTCAACCCGCAGTGCGTGGCCTTCGAGATCACCGAGCACGAGCGTGTGGCCGACATCCCGCTGCTGGTCGAGATCGCCGACGGCGTGCACGGCGCCGGCATGAGCTTCGTGCTCGACGACTTCGGCGACGGCCGCTCCAGCCTGCGGCTGTGGTCGGAGCTGAACCCGGACGTCGTGAAGATCGACAAGTACTTCAGCCGCGACATCGCCCAGCAGCCCAAACGGCTGCGCACGCTGCGCGCGCTGATGCAGATCGCCGACACCTTCGGCACCATGCTCGTTGCCGAGGGCGTCGAGACCCAGGAAGACCTGCGTGTGCTGCGCGACCTGGGCTGCCCGCTGGTGCAGGGCTATCTGCTCGGCCGCCCGGCGCCGTCGCCGCGCGCCGCGCCCGAGCCCGAGGCGCTGACCGTGCTGAACGACCGCCAGATCGCCGTGCTGCCCACCGAACGCACCGCGCCGCTGCCGCGCCGGCTGAGCCAGGCCAAGATCGTCGAGGTGCCCGCGGTCGGGCTGGACGCGAGCAATGACCAGGTCGTCGCGATGTTCACCGCGCACCCCGAGTGGCACGCGATCGCGCTCGTCGACGGCGAGCGCCCGGTGGCGCTGGTCGGCCGCCAGCAGTGCCTGGACCGCTACGCCAAGCTCTACTTCAAGGAGGTCTGCGGGCGCAAACCCTGCCTGGCCTTCGCCAACACCGAGCCCACGCTGGTCGACGTCAACGCCGGCATCGAGGAACTCGCCGAGCTGCTGACCTCGCCCGACCAGCGTTACCTCAGCGAAGGGTTCGTCTACGTCGAGAACGGCCGCTACCGCGGCCTGGGCACCGGCCAGCAACTGGTGCGCCAGGTGACCGAGAGCCGCATCGAGGCCGCGCGCCACGCCAACCCGCTGACCTTCCTGCCCGGCAACAGCCCGATCAGCGAGCACATCGAGCGCCTGCAGGCCGCCGGCGCGAGTTTTGTCGCCTGCTACGCCGACCTGGCGCAGTTCAAGCCCTTCAACGACCACTACGGCTACTGGTGCGGCGACCGCATGATCAAGCTGCTGGCGGCGACGATCCAGGCCCACGCCGACCCGCGGCGCGACTTCGTCGGCCACGTCGGCGGCGACGACTTCGTCGTCCTGTTCCAGAGCGCCGACTGGCGCGCGCGCTGCGAGCGCATGGTGGCCGACTTCGACGCCGCCGCGGTCGGCCTCTACGACGCGGACGCGCAGGCTGCCGGCGGCATCCGCGCCGAGGACCGCCACGGCGTCGAACGTTTCTTCGGCTTCGTCTCGGTGTACATGGGCGTCGTCGAGGTCGCGGCCGGCACGCTGTTCCGCAGCGCCTCGGACGTGGCCAGCGCCGCCGCGCGCGCCAAGCAGACGGCCAAGCAGACCGGCGCGTCGATCCACGTGCAGGGCGTGGCGCCGCTGACGGCGCTGCGCCCGGCCGAGCCGGCGACCTGAGGTCAGGCGCGCGGGTCGGCCAGGCGCAGCGCGGCCAGCAACTGGTCCAGCGCCCAGTCCAGCTCGGCCTGCGGCAGGTTCAGCGGCGGCGCCAGCACCAGCACGCGGCCCTGGCCGAGCTTGAACGACAGGCCGGCCGACAGGCAGCGGTAGAGCAGCGCCTCGGCGCGCGCTTCGGCCGCCAGGCCGCCGCCGTCGCGCAGCTCGATGCCCAGCAGCAGGCCCAGGCCGCGCACCTCGGCGACCCAGGGCAGGCCGGCGCACTGCGCGCGCAGCCGCGCCAGCAGCGCCGCGCCCAGGTCGCGGCTGCGCTCGACCAGGCCTTCGTCGGCGATGACGTCCAGCGTCGCCAGCGCCGCGGCGCTGGCCACCGGGTTCTTCTCGTGCGTGTAGTGGCCCAGCGAGATCGCCTGGGCGACGTCGAAGCGGCCGCGCGCGACCAGCGCCGCCAGCGGCATCGAGCCGCCGCCCAGGCCCTTGCCCAGCACCAGCATGTCGGGCTCGATGCCGTAGTGCTCGACGGCGAACAAACGCCCGGTGCGGCCCAGCGCGATCGGGATCTCGTCGAGGATCAGCAGCGCGCCGTGGCGGTCGCAGGCGGCACGCAGGCGGCGGTAGTAGTCGGGCGGCGGCACCTGCACGTCGGTGCAGCGCACGGTCTCGACGACGACCGCGGCGACGTCGCCTTCCTTGCGCAGCACGTACTCGACGTAGTCGGCGCAGCGCAGCGCGCACGTCCCGCCGCAGCCGAAGGCGCAGGCCTGCGGGTCGTGCGGCGGCACGTGCTCGCTGCCCGGCAGCAGCGGGCCGATGCCGCGGCGGAACGCCGCTTCGCCGCCGATCGAGATCGCGTCCAGCGAGGCGCCGTGGAAGGCGTCCCACATCGAGATCGTCTTGAAGCGCCCGGTGACGACGCGCGCCAGCTTCAGCGCGATGCCGATCGCCGCCGTGCCGCCGGGCGCCAGCAGCAGCTTGGCGTCCGGGATCGGCGCCAGGCCGCAGAGCCGGCGCGCGAGCTCGACGGCCGGGCGGTTGGTGTAGCGCCGCGGGCTGAAGGGCAGCGTCGCCAGCGTCTCGTTGATCGCCGCGACGACACGCGGGTGGCCGTGGCCGACCTGGTGCAGGCTGTTGCCGTGCAGGTCCAGGATCCGCCGCCCGGCGGTGTCGGTGAGCCAGCCGCCGCCAGCGGACTCCAGCGCGTTCAGGCAGGGCGTGGACAGCGCCTGGTGGAAGAACCAGCGGGCGTCTTCGGCGAGCAGCGCGCGCGTCGGTTCGTCCAGGTGCCGGGCCTGCCAGTCCTGGCGCGCCCGGCCGAGGTTGAGGTCGCCTTCGGAGGCGTCGGGCGCGGGGTTCATCGTCAGCCGAGCTCGCCGTCGGCCAGCATGCGGCGCCGGCCACCGTCGGCATGGGCGAACAGCGCCTCGGCGGCGCCTGCGGCGTCACCGGCGGCCAGGCGCTCGACGATGGCCGCGTGCTCCTCGGCGAAGCGCGGGATCGCCCGCGGCGCCAGCAGGTTGCGGCGGCGGAACAGCGCCAGCAGCCGCGTCGTGCGGCGGTAGGTCTCCAGCAGCGCCGTGTTGCCGGCGAGCACGACGAGGCGGTCGTGGAAACCGAGGTTCAGCTCGTGGAAGCGGTCGACCTCGTGCTCGCCGACGGCGCTCATTGCCGCGGTCAGCGCCCGCAGCTCGGCCAGCTGCTCGGGCGTGATGCGTGTGGCCAGCAGCCGGCCGGCGGTGGCGTCCAGGCCGGCGCGCAGCTCGTAGAGCTCGGCGGCCTCGGCCAGCGGGATCTCGCGCACGAAGGCGCCGCGGTTCTTCTCCTGGCGCACCAGGCCGCCTTCCTCGAGCAGGCGCAGCGCCTCGCGCAGCGGCCCGCGCGACACGCCCAGGCGCTGCGCCAGCGCGGCTTCGTTCAGGCGCGCGCCGGGGCCCAGCTCGCCGGCCAGGATCAGCGCTTCCACCGACTCGGCGGCCAGCCGCGCGAGCGAGGTGCTCTGCATCAGCGCCAGGGCGGCTTCGCGGGTGACGGTGGAGGTGCTCATGGGCGCGGCGGGGGGCGACGGGCGCGGATCGTAAAGACGCCGCCGGCGGATCGTCAACTGCCGACTGTCGACTGCAGATTGTCAACAAATAGACATCGAGCCTGCCTAAGGTGCCGCCCATCGCCGTTCGCGGCCGGTTCCCGTTGTCCCACTTCCCGGAGTCAACCCGATGACGCGTTTCGCTCTCGTTCCCGTCCTGGCCACGCTGGCGCTGGCCGCCGCCTTCCCGGCGTTTGCCGAGAAGACCACGCTCAACGTCTACACCGCGCTGGAGACCGACCAGCTCAAGGCCTACCAGGAAGGCTTCAACAAGGTCTACCCGGACATCGAGCTGAAGTGGACACGCGACTCCACCGGCATCGTCACCGCCAAGCTGCTGGCCGAGAAGGACAAGCCGGTGGCCGACGTCATCATGGGCGTGGCCGCGTCGAGCATGGTCGTCTTCGACCGCCAAGGCATGCTGCAGCCTTACGCGCCGGTCAACCTCAAGGAGATCCAGACGCGTTTCCGCGCCCCCGGCGCGGCACCGGCCTGGGTCGGCATGGACGTCTGGGGCGCGGCCATCTGCTACAACGTCGTCGAGGCGCAGAAGCAGGGCCTGCCGCGCATCGAGAGCTGGAAGGACCTGCTCAAGCCCGAGTTCAAGGGCAAGATCGTGATGCCCAACCCGAACTCCTCGGGCACCGGCTTCCTCGACGTCACCGCCTGGCTGCAGCTCTTCGGCGAGCAGGGCGGCTGGCAGTACATGGACCGATTGCACGAGAACGTCGCGGTCTACACCCATTCCGGCTCCAAGCCCTGCGTGCTGGCCGGCAACGGCGAGTTCCCGGTCGGCATCTCCTTCGAGTACCGCGCCAACGCCGTGCGCAGCAAGGGCGCGCCGATCGACGTCGTCTTCCCCAAGGAAGGCCTGGGCTGGGACCTGGAGGCGATCGCCATCGTCAAGGGCACGCCCAAGCTCGAGGCGGCCAAGAAGCTGGCCGACTGGGCGAGCACGCGCGAAGCCAACGAGCTGTACGCGAAGAACTTCGCGATCACCGCGATCCCGGGCATCGCGACGCGGCTGAAGTACGTGCCGACCGACTACGAGCAGCGCCTGGTGAAGAACGACTTCGGCTGGATGGCCAAGAACCGCGACGCGGTGCTGACCGAATGGCAGAAGCGTTACGGCGCCAAGTCCGAGCCGAAGAAGTAAGCGCGGCCGATGGCGCACCTGGAGGTCTCGGGCCTGGGCAAACGTTTCGGGCGCTTCGTCGCGCTCGATGGCGTGGACCTGGCGGTCGGGCGCGGCGAGTTTGTCGTGCTGCTGGGCCCGTCGGGCTGCGGCAAGACGACGCTGCTGCGCACGATCGCCGGGCTGGAGCGTCAGGACGCCGGGCGCATCGTGCACGCCGGTCGCGACATCTCGGTGCTGCCGCCGGCACGGCGCGACTACGGCATCGTCTTCCAGTCCTACGCGCTGTTCCCCAACCTGGACGTCGGCCGCAACGTCGCCTACGGGCTGGACGGCCGGCGCGCGGCGCGCGAGGCGCTGCGAACACGCGTGGCCGAGATGCTGCAGTTGGTCGGCCTGCCGGGCATCGAGCACAAGTACCCGGCGCAGTTGTCGGGCGGCCAGCAGCAGCGCGTGGCGCTGGCGCGCGCGCTGGCGACCAAACCCGACCTGCTGCTGCTCGATGAGCCGCTGTCGGCGCTGGACGCGATCGAACGCGTGCGCCTGCGCGGCGAGATCCGCGCGCTGCAGCAGCGCCTGGGCGTGACGACGCTGATGGTCACGCACGACCAGGAGGAAGCGCTGGCGATGGCCGACCGTGTCGTCGTCATGCGCGCCGGGCGGCTGCAGCAGGTCGGCACGCCCGAGGAGATCTACCGCCAGCCGCGCAACGCCTTCGTCGCCGAGTTCATCGGCCGCAGCAACCTCGTCGAAGCTGCGGCCGACGAGAGCGGCCGTGTCGCCTTCGCCGGCGCGGCGCTGAAGAGCGGCGCGCCGCTGGAGCCCGGCCGGCGCTACCGCTTCAGCGTGCGGCCCGAAGACGTGCGCCTGCTGGACACGCTGGACGGCGGCGAGAACGCCTTCTGGGCGCGTGTGCGGCGCTGCGAGTTCCTGGGCCCGGTGTCGCTGGTGACGCTGGAGCCGCCGGGCGCGGCGCCGCTGGTGGCGCAGTTTTCGGCCAACTACCTAGGCGGGCGCGCGCTCGCCGAAGGCGCGACGCTGCGGGTCGCGATCCCGCCCGAGCACCTGCTGCCGATGCCGGAGGGCGTGTGAGTACCGTCGCCGTGCCCTGGCCGCGTGTCGCGCCGGCCGAGACCGGCCCGCGCCTGCTGCTGCTGGGCGCGGCGGCGCTGCTGGCGCTGTTCCTGCTGGCGCCGCTGGCGGCGCTGCTGGGCCAGAGCCTGGTCGACGACGCCGGGCAGTGGAGCCTGGCGCGGGTTCGCGAGTTCGCGGCGACGCCGGGCGTCGCCACGGCGGCCTGGAACACGCTGTGGGTCGCCGCGCTGGTGACGGCGATCACCGTGCCGCTGGCCTTCGTCTACGCCTACGCCTTGCAGCGCAGCACGCTGCCGGGCAAGCCGCTGTGGCGCGTTTTCGGGCTGTCGCCGCTGCTGGGGCCGTCGCTCATCGGCGCGGTCGGCGTCATCCAGTGGTTCGGCAACCAGGGGCTGGCCAAGAGCTGGATGGGAGACGCGTCGATCTACGGCGCGCCGGGCATCGTGCTGGCGACGGTGTTCGCCGCGTTTCCGCACGCGCTGATGATCCTCGTCGTCGCGCTGGCCCATGCCGACGCGCGGCTGTACGAAGCCGCCGACGCGCTGCGGGCCTCGCGCTGGCGGCGCTTCGTCACCGTCACGCTGCCGGCGGCGCGCTACGGCCTGGTCAGCGCGGCGCTGGTCGTCTTCGCCTACTCGGTCAGCGAGTTCGGCATCCCGAAAGTCGTCGGCGGCAACTTCCCGGTGCTGGCGGTCGAGATCTACGTGCAGGCCGTGGGCCTGCACAACTTCGGCCGCGGCGCCGTCGTCGCGCTCCTGCTGCTGACGCCGGTGCTGCTGGCCTTCGGTGTCGACCGCCTGGTGCAGCGCCGCCAGCAGGCCAGCCTGACGGCGCGTGCCGTGCCCTACGTCGCCCGGCCCGAGCCGCTGCGCGACGGGCTGCTGCTGGCCTTCGTCGCCGTCGTCGCGGCGGCGCTGCTGGCGGTGCTGGGCATGGCGCTGGCGACCTCGTTCATCACCTTCTGGCCTTACAACCTGGCGCCGACGCTGCGCCACTACACCTGGGGCCTGGCCGAGGCCGGCGTCGGCGACGCCTGGTTCAACAGCCTGCGGCTGGCGCTGGCCACCGCGCTGGTGGGCACACCCTTCGTCTTCGGCACCGCCTGGCTGATCGAGAAGACCGGGCTGCGCGACGGCCGCCTGGCGGCGGCGGTGCAGGCCCTGGCCTCGCTGCCGATGGGCGTGCCCGGGCTGGTGCTGGGCATCGGCTGCATCCTGTTCTTCAACCACCCCGGCAACCCGCTGGGCGGGCTGTACCGCGGCTTTCCGCTGCTGGTGGCGGTGACGGTGGTGCACTACTACAGCGCCTGCCACCTGACGGCGCTGACGGCGCTGAAGAGCCTGGACCGCGAGTTCGAGGCCGTGTCGGCGTCGCTGAAGGTCGCACGCTGGCGCACCTTCTGGCGCGTGACGCTGCCGGTGTGCGGGCCGGCGGTGATGGAGATCGCGCGCTACCTGTTCATCAACGCGATGACCACCGTCTCGGCGCTGGTCTTCCTGTACTCGCCCGAGACGCTGCCGGCCTCGGTCTCGATCCTCAACCTCGACGAAGCCGGCGACCTGGGCCCGGCCGCGGCGATGGCTGCGCTGGTGGTCGCGACCACGGCCGCCTACAGCCTGCTGCACGCGATCGCCGAACGACTGCTGAGGAGCCGCCAGGCCTGGCGCCTCGCCCCCCGCTGACCCGCCACGACCATGCCCCTGATCGACCGTGACCCGCTGCTGCTGACCCCCGGCCCGCTGAGCACCTCGCTGCGCACCAAGCAGGCGATGCTGCACGACCGCGGCTCCTGGGACGAAGCCTTCAACCGCATCACCGCCGAGGTCTGCCGCCAGCTCGTCGACATCGTGCACGCCGGCGAGACCCACGTCGCGGTGCCGATGCAGGGCAGCGGCACCTTCGCCGTCGAGGCCGCGCTGGGCACGCTGGTGCCGCGCGACGGCCGGGTGCTGGTGCCCAACCACGGCGCCTACTGCGCGCGCATCCTGCGCATCCTGGCGACGATCGGCCGCGCCGCGGTCGAGCTGACGGTTCCCGAGGACCAGCCGATGTCGCCGGCGGCGATCGCCGCCGCGCTCGACGCCGACCCCGGCCTCAGCCACGTCGCCGTCGTGCACTGCGAAACCGGCACCGGCATCCTGAACCCGCTCGAGGACATCGCGCGTGTCGTCGCCGCACGCGGCCGGGCGCTGATCGTCGACGCGATGAGTTCCTACGCCGCGGTGGCCATCGACGCGCGCACGACGCCCTTCGACGCCCTCGTCGCGGCCTCGGGCAAGGGACTGGAAGGCGTGCCCGGCATGGGCTTCGTCATCGCCAGTCGCACCGCGCTGGAGGCCAGCGCCGGCCGCTGCCATTCGCTGGCGCTGGACCTGCACGACCAGTGGCGCTATCTGCAGCGCACGACGCAGTGGCGCTTCACGCCGCCGACGCACGTCGTCGCCGCGCTGGCCGAGGCGCTGCGCCAGTTCGACGAAGAAGGCGGCGTCGCCGCCCGCGGCGCGCGTTACGCCGCCAACGGCCGGCGCCTGGTCGAGGGCCTGGGCGCGCTGGGCCTGCAGCCTTTCCTGCGGCCCGAAGTGCAGTCGCCGGTGATCGTCACCTTCCACGCACCGCGCCACCCGGCCTGGGACTTCGACACCTTCTATCGCGGCGTGCGCGAACGCGGCTACATCCTCTACCCGGGCAAGCTGACGCGGGTCGAGACCTTCCGCGTCGGCTGCATCGGCGCGCTGGCGCCGGCCGATGTCGACGGCGTCGTCGACGCGGTGGCGCGCACGCTGCGCACGATGGGCATCCCGGCGCAGCGCTGAGATGGCCGGACGCGACGTGCTCGTCGTCGGCGCCGGCGTCTTCGGTGCTGCGGTGGCCTGCGAGCTGGCGCGCCACGGCTGGGGGCCGCGCGTGCGGGTGCTCGAACGGCTGCAGCCGGCCGCCGGCGCCACCGCGCGCGCCGCGGCGCTGGTCACCGCGGTGCGCGACGACCCGGGACAGATCGTGCTGGCGCGCCAGACGCTGGCCGCGATCGCCACGCTGCAGGCCGAGGGCGAGGCGCTGGGCTGGCACGCTTCGGGCGCACTGCACGTCGCGCCGGCCGCGTGGCGGCCGCTGCTCGAAGCGCGCGCGGCGATCGGCGCCGCCAACGGCGTCGGCTCGCGGTGGCTGTCGCACGAGGCGGCGCTGGCGCTCGCGCCCTGGCTTGACCCGCGCGCTTTCGAACACGCGCTGTTTTTCCCCGACGACGGCTGGCTGGACCCGCATCTGCTGGCCAGCGCCTACCTGCGTGTTGCCGTGCGCCACGGCGTGCAGGTCGAGACCACCGAGGTGCGGCGCCTGGTCGTCGCCGACGGCGCGGTGCGCGGCGTCGAGACCGCCGAGGGCGTCGTCGCCGCGGACACGGTCGTGCTCGCCACCGGCGCCTGGGCCAACCTGCTGAGCGCCCCGGCCGGCCTGCCGCTGCCGCTGGCGCCGGTGCGCAGCCAGTACTGGATCAGCACGCCGGCGCCGTGTTTCCCGCGTGACGGCGCGATCGTGCTGATGCCGGCGATTCGCGCCTACGCCCGGCCCGAGCTCGGCGGCCTGCTGTTCGGCGTGCGCGAGCCGCGGCCGGCGGTCGTCGACGCGCGCCGCCTGCCGCCCGACCTGGGCGGCTTCGCCTTCGAGCCCGAGGACGCCGACGGTTGGCAGACGCTGGCCGCCGCCGCCGAGGACCTGGGCCGCCACCTGCCGGCGCTGCCGACACTGGGCATCGCGCACGCCGTCAGCGGGCCCAGCGCCTACACGCCCGATGGCCAGTTGGTCGTCGGCGCCGCACCCGGCCTGCGCGGGCTGTTCGTCGCCGCCGGCTGCAACGGTTCGGGCATCGCGCTGTCGGGCGGGGTGGGGCGGCTGGTCGGTGAACTGGTGCGGGGTGTCGCGCCTTTTGTCGACCCGGCACCGGCCGCGCCCGGCCGTCTGGGCGACTTCGACCCGCACGCCCCCGACTTCCTCGCCGCCTGCGGCGCCGCGCGCTCGCGCAAGACTTCCGGCTGAACGCCCACCACCACCATGCAGCACAACGCAGAAGCCGTGATCCTCGACTGGGCCGGCACCGTCGTCGACTTCGGCTCGTTCGCGCCGACCCAGATCTTCGTCGACGCCTTCAAGGCGGCCTACGACTTCGACATCACCCTGGCCGAAGCGCGCCGGCCGATGGGCCTGGGCAAGTGGCAGCACATCGAGGCCCTGGGCCGCGACCCCGAGATCGCCGCACGCTGGCATTCGCGTTTCGGCCTGGCGATGCGGCGCGAGGACGTCGAGCACCTGTACCAGACCTTTATCCCGCTTCAGGTCGAACGTGTCGGCCAGCACGGCGAGTTGATCCCCGGCGCGCTGGACGCGGTGCAGGCGCTGCGCGCGCGCGGCCTGAAGATCGGCTCGACGACCGGCTACCCGCGCGCCGTGATGCAGCGCCTGACCGAGGTGGCGGCGGCCCAGGGCTACGGGCCCGACTGCACCGTCTGCGCCGACGACCTGCGCGCCGGCGCGCGCCCGGGCCCGTGGATGGCGCTGGCCAACGTGCTCGAACTGGGCCTGGGCGCCGTCGCGCACTGCGTGAAGGTCGACGACACGCTGCCGGGCCTGCTCGAAGGCCGCAACGCCGGCATGTGGACCGTCGGCCTGGCGCTGTCGGGCAGCCCCTGCGGCTGGACGCTGGACGAGTACCTCGCCGCCAGCGAAGCCGATCGTGAGCTGGCGCGCCGCCGCGTCGCCGCCGAGTTCGCGCCGGCGCGGCCGCACTACGTCGTCGACACGATCGCCGCGCTGCCAGCGGTGGTCGAGGACATCGGGCGCCGACTGGCCGCCGGCGAGCGGCCCTGAGCGGCCGGCCCCGCCGCGCGGCCGGCGGCGGGACTCAGAAGCGCCAGTCGCTCGTCAAGGCGGCCACGCCGCGCACGGCGCGGGCGCCGAACTCGCTGTAGGGCCGTCCGCGGCTGCCGGCGAGCACGAGACGCAGCGACCAGTCCGGGCGGGCATGCCAGGCCGCCTCGAGCTGCAGCCAGCGGCTGTCGTCGGCGGGGTTCCAGCGCAGGTGGCCGGCCAGGTCGTGGCGGCCGTCGTGCCACGGGTCGTTCCATTGCAGGCGCAGGTAGAACGCGTCGCGCACCAGCGGGTCCAGCCGGGCGGCGCGGCCGGCGCGCAGCGCGCCCAGCGCCTGGCGGCCCTCGGCCGACACCGAGGCCGCGCTGCGCCAGGCGGCCCAGTCGCCGCGGTCCAGGGCGTCGGCGGCGTGGTGCCACTCCAGCCCGAGCACCGCGCCGCTGTCCAGCGTCACGTTGGCCCCGGCCGCCAGCCGCGGGCGTGGCCGTGCCGCGCGGGCCGAACGGTCGGGCGCGGCGAGGCCGGCGAGCGTCTGCCACTGCAGCTCCAGCAGCGCCAGCCAGCGCGGCGACAGCAGCGCCGTCAGGTTGGCGCTCCATGCCGGGTGTTCGCCGGCTCGCGCCAGCGCGCCGAGGTCCAGCGTCAGCGTCTCGCCGAGGGCGGGCGCGACGCGCACGAACAGGGCCTGCCGGTCGTTGCCGCGCTCCAGGTTCAGGCCCCAGTCGGCGAGGCCGGTGTCGGCGCCCGCCGCCAGGTCCGGCAGCCAGGCGAGTTCGGCGCTGCCCCAGGCGGCGCTGCGCTGCAGCCGCAGCATCACCGCGCCCAGGCGGTTCTCGCGTGCGGCCGCCGGGTTCTGCCAGGCGGCGCCCAGGCCGCCGGCGCGCAGCCAGTCCGACGGGTTCCAGCCCTGCGCCACGCCCTGGCGCAGGTTGACGCGGCCGGCGTCGACGAACCAGCCGGCAGCCGGCTCGGCGCTCGCGTAGGCCTCGCGCAGCGCGCCGCCGGTCCCGGTGCGTCCGGCGGGCATGACGCGTGTTTCGGCGCGTGCCGACAGCGCCAGCCGCAGCCCGCGTGCCGGCTGCCACTCGTGCCGCAGATCCAGCACCTGTTCCAGGGCCGCGGCGTCGGCCCAGGTCTGCGGCTGGCGGGAGTCGCGCAGCTCCAGCGTCGTCTGCCATCCCAGCCCCCAGGGCGGCGGCGCCTCGGGACTGGCCTCGACGCGAAAGGCCGCCGGGTCGGGCTCCTGCGCTTGCGCCGCGGCCGCGGCGCAGGCGAGCAGGACGCAGGCCGCGAAAGCTGCCGGCGGCGTCACGGCTCGTCCTTCCAGCGCGGCAGAAAGTCGCGCTGCAGCCAGGCCACGGGCACCTCGCGCAGCGTGTGCTCGGACAGCTGCATCACCGTCACCCAGCCGGGGTCCAGGCCGTCGACGATCACGGTCTCGGTCGGGCGGACCTCGCCCAGCACCGGCTGCCAGCGCCGGAACCACGCGCTCTTGAGCAGCCGCCCTTCGGCGCTGCGGTAGCGCGCCATCAGCGGGCGGTGGTCGTCGACGGCCAGCCAGTAGTCGACGCCGGGGTAGGCGATCCCGGCCCGGCGCGCGGCGAGCGCCAGCCGGTGCGCCGCGACCTCGCGCCCGTCGCCGTCGCGGATACGTTCGTCGCCGGCCCAGCGCGCGTCGTAGTCGCGGGCCAGCTGGGTGGTCATGACGTCGCCGTTGGAGGCCTGTCCCAGCAGCCGCTGCTGCGGCGACAGGCGCACGCTGGCGCGGCTGGCCGGGTCGTAGAACCACAGGTCCTGGCCGTTGCGCAGCATCAGCTTGCCGTGGTCGCGCGCCGGGGCGACGAAACGCACCAGGTTGCGGTATTCGCCGCCGTCGTCGGCCGGGCGGGCGTAGACCACCAGCGTGCTGGCCGCTACCGGCTGGCGCTGGCGGAACTCGGTGAGCTGCAGCCTGACCGAGAAGCTGCCGGGCGGGTTGCGGATGCGGTCGCTGTCGTGCAGCCAGAGCGCCGGGTCGGGCTCGGCGCGGGCGCCGCCCAGGGTCGCCAGGGCGCCCGACACGAGGCCGGCGAGCAGACGCCGGCGTGTCGGCGGCAAGAGGCGGTTCTCAGACATGGCGCAGCGCCTCCACGATGGGCTGGGCTGCGGCGCGGCGCGCCGGCCACCACGAGCACAGGCAGGCGACCAGCGTGAACAGCAGCAGCACGCCGGGGATCAGGCGCGGGTCGCTGATCAGGTCGACGGCGATCGGCACCGGCGTGCCGCGGCTCGGCGGTGTCCACTGGAACCTTCCGGTGTTGACCAGCCCGGCGGCCAGCAGCGCCGCGCCGACCACGCCGAGCGCCGCGCCCAGCAGGCCGATCAGGGCGCCTTCCACGAGGAACAGGCGCTGCACGCGGCGGCGCAGCCAGCCGATCGCGCGCAGCGTGCCGATCTCGCGCGTGCGCTCGCTCACCGCCATGTTCAGCGTGTTGCCGACCGAGAACAGCGTCAGCACCACCATCAGCACGACGACGAAACGAAACAGCGTGCTGAACATCATCACCACCTGGCGGAACGCCGGCTGCACCGTCTCGAAGTCCAGCAGTTCCAGATCGGGACGGTTCAGCGCCAGCCAGCGTGCCAGGTGCGCGTGCACGAGCGGCAGGTCGGCGCTGTGCCGCAGCTGCAGCACCAGGGCCGACACCGCCTGCGAGTCCGGCCCGAAGACCAGACGCTGCGCCAGCGGCAGCGGCATCGCGACGTGGCTGGCGTCGGCTTCGCGCTGGCCCAGGCGCTGCGCCGCCAGCAGCTGCAGGCGCACGACGTTCGGCGCGCCACCGGCACCGGAGGCCAGCAGCTCGATCTCGGCGCCGCCGCGGGCGGGTGCGCGTGCTGCCGCGGCCTGTTCGCCGAGCCGGTCCAGGTCCTCGGACCAGGCGGCCGCGGAGGCCGGCGGCGCGGCCGGCGCCGCCTCGGGCATCGGCTTGCAGCCGTCGACACGGAGCTCGGCGCACAGCCCGAGCTGCTGCGCCAGCCCGGCGCCGATGACGCCGGCCTGCGGCCGGCCGCTGTCCAGCGGCGAGGCCAGCGCGGCGATGCCCAGCGCGTGTCCGTCCCAGCCCAGCATGCGGGCCCGCGCCTGCGGCTCCCAGCCCTGGCCGAAGAAGGTCGTCGAGGCCCCGGCCTCGAAGCGCCCGGCGACGCCGCCGGCCTGCAGCATCGCCGTCGCCACGGCCAGTCGCGGCGCGAGCACCGGGTCGGCGCGCAGCGCGGCGAGCACCGCGTCGCCACCGTGCAGCGCGTAGCGCGCGGCCTGCCCGCGGCCGAAGTCCAGCGCGCCGCGCCGCACGATCTGCAGGTGGCCCACCTGGCGCACGGTGTCGGTCTCCAGCGTGCGCACGGTGGCCGCCAGGTAGCCGCCGAGCAGCGTGCTGGACGCGGCGGCCACCGCGACGATGGCCAGCGTCAGCGCACTGCGGCGCCGGTTGCGCAGCAGGTTGCGCCACGCCAGGCGCAGCAAGGCGGACGTCTCGCGGGGGGTGACTGGGACACCCTTCGGCCTGGCGGCCGGTCCCGCCGAGCGGGAATGAGCCCCGGACAAGTCCTGCGGGCTCATGCCAGCCTCCCATCGAGCAGCTGCACGCGCACGTCGGCCTCGTCCAGCAGCGACGGGTCGTGCGACGAGAAGACGAAGGTGACGCCGGTGCCGCGCTGCAGCGTGCGCATCAGCGCGATGAGTGCCTGCCCGCTCGCGCGGTCCAGGTTGGCGGTGGGCTCGTCGGCCAGCACCAGGCGCGGGCGGTGCACCAGCGCACGCGCGACGGCCACCCGCTGCTGCTGGCCGCCGGACAGTTCACCGGGCCGGCGCCGTTGCAGGCCCTGCAGCCCCACCGCCTCGAGCATCGAACGCGCGCGCTCGCGGCTGCCCGTGCTGCTCGGGCCGGCCTGCAGCAGCGGCAGCTCGACGTTCTCGAGCGCGCTCATCACCGGGATCAGGTTGAAGGACTGGAAGACGAAGCCGATGTGTTCGCCGCGCAGCCGCGTCAGCGTGTCGTCGTCCAGGGTGTCCAGCCGGGTGCCGTCGAGCGACACCTCGCCTTCGTCGGGCCGGTCCAGCCCGCCGATCAGCTGCAGCAGCGTGCTCTTGCCGCTGCCCGACGGGCCGGCGAGCACCGTGAAGCGGCCGGGCGCGATGTCCAGGTCGACGCCGTCGACGGCGGCCACCGGCGCGCGTCCCTGGCGGTACACCCGGCGCACGCCGCGCAGGCGCACGCGGCCGGCGGCCGGGCACAGGGGATCGGGTCCTTGCATGGCGGTCCTTTCGTCGCCCGCCGCCACCGGCGGGCCGGGACCGATTGCAGCCGCGCCCGGCCGCGCGAAGGTGTCGTGCGGCCCGCCGCCGGGTGTCGTACTGCGTCAGGGCGGCCGGCGGACAAGCTGGGATACAAAGCGCCGGTGCGCGCTGCCTACACTGGCTCTCCGTGAGCCCTCCCGACCACATCCTCGTCGTCGACGACGACCCCGAGATCCGCCGCCTGCTGGCCCAGCAGCTGGAGCGCCAGGGCCTGCGGGTCAGCACCGCCGCCCAGGACCGCGAGTTCTGGGCCGTGCTGGCGCAGTCGCCGGTGGACCTGGTCGTGCTCGACGTGATGCTGCCGGGCACCGACGGCGTGGCGCTGCTGCAGGCGCTGCGCCGCGGCCCGCACGCGGCGGTGCCGGTGATCATGCTCACCGCGCTGGCCGACGACGTCGACCGCGTCATCGGCCTGGAGATGGGCGCCGACGACTACGTGCCCAAGCCGTTCACGCCGCGCGAGCTGCTGGCGCGCATCCGCGCGGTGCTGCGCCGCGCGCGCATGCTGCCGCCGGGCCAGGCTGCGCAGCGCCTGCGTTATGCCCACTTCGGCGACTGGACGCTGGACCTGGCCGAACGCAGCCTGGTGCACGCCGGCGGCACGGTCACCCCGCTCAACGGCGCCGAGTTCGGCCTGCTCGCCTTCCTGCTCGACCACGCGCAGCAGGTCGTCACGCGCGATCAGCTGCTGGTGCAGCTCGCCGGCCGCGACGCCGAGGTCTTCGACCGTTCGATCGACCTGCGTGTCTCGCGCCTGCGCAAGCGCCTGGGCGACGACGCGCGCGAGCCGGGCTACGTGAAGACCGTGCGCCACGAAGGCTACGTGCTCGCGCGCGAGGTGCGCTGGTCCGCCGATCCGCGGCGCCGGGTGCCGGCGTGACGGGCTCCGCGTCGCGCTGGCCGGGCAGCCTGCACGCGCGGCTGCTGCTCGCGGTGCTGGGCACGATCGTCGCGCTGCAGGCGCTGAGCCTGCTGTCGCTCGGGGCCTGGCGCGGCTGGCAGGCGCGGGTGCTGGCCAACGGGCTGATCGTCGAGGAACTGCGGCACGAGCGTGCCCGGCTCGCCGTGCTGCCGGCGGCGGCGCGTGCGGCGGCGCTGCAGGGACGCGAGCGTGCCGCCTACGGCTGGCGCCTGCTCGCCTCGGGCGAGCCGGCGGCACCGGTGCACGATTCCGACCTCGGCGATCTCGTGCGGGCGGCGGCGCAGGCCGGCCTGCCGCGGCCCGCAGCCACGCGCCATGACGGCCGTCCGGCGCTGCGTGTCGCGCTCGACGGCGGGCAGGACCTGATGATGGTGTTCCGCGACGAGTTGCCGACGACACGCCCGAGCGGCGCCGAGCTGCTGGCCTGGCTGGCGGCGGTTGCGCTGCTGGTCGGCGCGGCGGCCTGGCGGCTGGTGTCGCAGCTCACGCGCCCGCTGCGCGACGCCGCGGCGGCGGCGCGCGCGATGACCGCCGACCTCGAGCGCGAGCCGCTGCCCGAGCAGGGCCCCGAGGAGGTGCGCACGCTGACACAGACGCTCAACGCGCTGCAGCGCGAAGTGCGGCGCCAGTTGCGCGCGCGCAGCAGCCTGCTGGCCGCGGTGACCCACGACCTGAAGGCGCCGCTGACACGCATGAAGCTGCGCAGCGCGGCGCTGGAGGACGCCGAACTGCGCCGCCGCCTGGAGCACGACCTGGACCTCATGGACGCCCTCGTCGAGCAAGGCCTGGCCTATGCCCGCAGCGAGCGGCTGCAGGAAACGCGGGTGGCCGTCGACCTGGACGCGCTGCTGGACAACATCGCCGAGCAGGCGCGCGACCTCGGCCAGGACTGCCGCTACGCCGGTGCCGGCGCGGTCACGCTCGTCGCCGCGCCGCGCGCCCTGCAGCGGCTGCTGCAGAACCTCGTCGACAACGCGCTGCGTTACGCGGGCAGCGCCGAGATCGAGCTCGCCGAGCGCGCCGACGGCGTGGAGATCCGCGTGCTCGATCGTGGCCCCGGGGTGGCCGGCGGCGATCTGGAGCGCATGTTCGAGCCCTTCGTGCGCGGGGCGGCGGCGCGTGGCGACGACGGCGGCTCCGGCCTCGGGCTGGCGATCGCGCGCAACCTCGCGCGCGCCCACGGCGGCGAGCTCGCGCTCGAGCCGCGCGACGGCGGCGGGCTGATGGCGCGCGTGCGGCTGCCGCGCGTCTGACCGGCGACGCCGGCCGCGGCCCCCGCATCCGGGGCCGGGGCCTGCGCTGTCATGGCGCCGACATCGGGCGGCGCTAGCGTGCGACGGCCCGCGGACTGCGCATGAATCGCCACCCCGTCTTCCCGCCGCTGGCGGCCGTGCGACGGCCGCTGCTGTGCCTGCTCGTGCTGGCCTTGCTGGCCTACGGGCAGTCGGCGGTGCTCGTGCAGCTGCTGGGCCCGGCGCACCGCCACGCCGGCGCCGCCGAACGGGGCGACCTGCTCGACGCCACCGCCGCGCTGCTGCAGCAGGTCGAAGACCTGCGCCAGCGCTGGCACGAGCGCCTGCTGCCGCAGGACGCCGCGCCCGGCGAAGCCGAGGCCCACGCCCGGCTGCACGAACATGGCCTCGCGCACCTGCATGCCGCCGGCGCGCCGGCGCACCGGCACGCGCACGGTGTCTTCGAGCGCCACCGCCACGACCCGCACGACGACTCGGTCGTCGCGCTCGACGGCGCGGCCGGCTCGCTGGCCGACGCCTCGGCGCAGGCCACGGCCGGCAGCGCCGCGATGCCGCTGGCCCTGGCGCCGCGGTGGCAGCTGCCGCGCCCGGCGGTGGCCCAGGTCCGCTGGCCGGCCGCCGAAGCGGCGCGCTGGTGCGACGCCGTGCCCGAGCTCTCCGAACGTCCCCCTCGAACCTGACCCGGCCCCGTCCGTCGCCCGGCGCGCCGTGTCGCGCCGGTTCTCGTGTTCGCGGCCCGGCCGCCGGCGTGTCATCGCCGGCGGCCGGGCCGTGCCAGGGGGTTCGATGACTCCAGACGATTTTGACGCCGTCGAGGCCGGGCGCCAGCTCGGCCACGACCTCTGGTGCTGCAGCCTGCAGCCCGCGCGGCCCGAGTGGCCGCAACCCGTCCAGGAAGGTTTTGCCGAAGCCGCCGCGCGGGGCCTGCGGCGCCGTGCCGCCGACCGCTTCGAGCGCAAGTGGCTGCAGCTGCGCCTGGGGGCCTGGCAGCGCGGCCGCGCCGTGGCCGCCGACGTGACGCCGGCGCTGCTGCGCGAGCTCGACCTCGAGCACTGTCCGGTGACACGCGAGCCGCTGTCGCACGGCCTGCGCGCCGACAGCGACGCCTCGGTGGACCGGCTCAACAACGAGGGCGCCTACGCCAGCGGCAACCTCGCCGTGATGAGCGTGCGCGCCAATCGCGCCAAGGGTGCGCTCGCTTTCGCCGAGGTGCTGGCCGCCGCACGCGGCGAGCGCCCGGCCGGCGAGCTGACGCCGGCGCAGTGGCTGCGGCTGGCGGTGCTGATGCTCGGCCCCTGCCATGCGACGCGCCCGGCCGAGGCGCCGCTGCTGCCGCTGGTGGCGCCGCTGCCGGCGCGTTCGCTGCGCCTGGCCGAGCAGCAGGTGCAGCGCCTGTTCACGCTGCGCTCGTGCAGCGCGGCGGGCCGTAACGCGCTGGTCAAGGCCTTCCTGCCCGCGTCGCCCTTGCAGGCCCAGCAGGTGCGGCTGCGCTGGTTCGCCGAGGCGGTGCACGACGGTCTCCGGCGCCTGGGCCCCGACGAGGCGTGCTGGGACCTGTGGCTGCAGCCGGCGCCGCTGGAGACGCTGCGCGTCTGGTGGGACTCGCTGGCCACGGCCGAACGTGCGCGGGCGGCGTGGGTCGCCGGGCAGCTGGCCGGCGGGCGGCGCGTCACCGCGGCAACGCTGGCACCGTGGGCGATGGCCTCGCGGGGCTACGTGTGCGGCGCGGTGCTCAGCCGACGCCCTGCGGCCTGCCCTTGAGCCGTTGGCGCCGGGGGCCTTCAGCGCTGCCCGGCGGCCGGACCGTCACGCGAGCGGCGGCACCGACACATTGACGCAAGCTCCCGGCAACAGTGGCATTCCAGACTGCGTGCGCCGGCCCCCGGACCCTGTCCGGGCGGTCGATCGCGCCGTGAGCTCCACGGTTGTCGCCCGCCGGAGCCTCTCCGGCTGCCTGTGTTTGCGGGGCCTTCAGAGCATGTTCATCAGCCGCGGCAGGAACTTCATCTTTCTGCACACGCCCAAGACCGCAGGGACTTCCGTGTCGCTGTCCCTGGCGCGCGACATGCGGCCCGACGACATCATGATCGGCGGCTGGACCGACGCCTGCCGGCACCGCATTCCCTACAACGCGTTCGCGCTCGGAGTCGCACTGCGCAGTCCGCTGCGCTGCACCACGTCGACGCTGAAGAATGTCGTACGCCACGGCCGTTTCGCGCCGCGCTGCAGCTTCGTCAACAACCAGATCAAGCATCACTTCCGCAGCCGCCACGGCTTCGTCGCCGAGGCCCACACCCCGGCGGAGATCGTGCGCCGCTTCGACCCCGAGCTGTGGGCCCGGGCATTCAAGTTCACCTTCGTGCGCAACCCCTGGAGCCACGCCGTGTCGCACTACGAGTGGTGCTGCAGGAAGACCTTGCCCACCGTCGGCTTCCGCGAGTTCCTGCTGCGGCAGCAGGATCCGGACCGCCCCGACCCGGAGAAGGTTCGCCCGATGACGGTGTCGAACTGGCCGATCTACACCATCGACGACGTCATCGCGGCCGACTTCATCGGCCGCTTCGAGACCATCGACGAGGATCTGGCGGCCCTCAGTGCCCGCCTCGGCTTCGAGGTCTCGATCGGCACCATCGCCGCCAAGACCGGCGTCCGCAACAAGGCCAAGCCCGTCGCCGCCTATTACGACGAGGAGTGCGTGGAGATCGTGCGCCGGCTCTACCGCCAGGAGATCGAGGCCTTCTCCTTCGAGGTGCCCTTCGGCTGCGTCGAGATGGCGGGGCGCTGAGGCGCCGTCAGTCGTCCAGCGCAACGACCTCGTCGCCCGGCCCGGCCTCGCAGGCCGCGTCCAACGGCCCGCCGCCGCGGCGCAGCACGGCGCGGCCGCCGGCGTGGCAGAACTCCAGCCGCTGCGCGCCCGGCAGCCGGCGCTGCACGAAGGCCTCGATCGACGCCGGCAGGCTGACGCGCATCGTCAGCGCCTGCAGGTCGGCCAGCGGGTGGTCGCCGGTGTGCACGTAAGGCACGAGCTGGGCGGCGAAGACCAGCGCGTGCGAGCCCACCGCCACCGGCGTCGGCACGTAGCCCTGCGCGCGCAGCCAGGCCTGGGCCTGATCGCGCGGCGTGCTGCTGCCGTCCAGCGGCTGCCAAGCGTCAGCCAGCGGCTGCCAGGCGTCAGCCAGCAGCTCGGCCACCCACTGGTTGCAGTTCTGGTAGCGCGTCGCCCAGGCGTAGGCGTTGGCGCTGTAGGTCGCGCCCAGCAGGCGCAGCGCGCGCGGGTTGTCCAGCGCCGCGGCCTGCACGGCGCGGCCGTCCTCGGGCGGCAGCAGCAGCACCGAGACGAAGCCGCGTTCGGCGTCGTCGGTGCCGGAGACGAAACCGGCCAGGCCCTGGTCGAAGAGCCGCGGCCGCGCCTCGTCGCAGGCGTAATAGAGCTGGCGCACCGCCCAGGGAGCGAGCGGGTTGTCGCGCAGCGCCAGCGCGGCGTGCGAATAGCGGATGCCGAAGCGGCCGAGGTCGGTGCCCGAGCGCGCGACGAGCGCGGTGCCGGTGTCCGCCTTCGCCAGCTCGCGCCGGATCAGCTCGGAGAACTGCAGCAGCCGCGCCTGCTGCAGCGCGCCGAGCGTCGGCGGCCGGTCGCACAGGCCGGGCAGGCCGGCCTGCGCCGGCGCGGCCAGCGTGGCCAGCACCAGCGCCGCGGCCGCGGCGAGCGGCTTCAGAGGGTGACGGCGCGCGGCGCCAGCTCGCGCTGCCGGTCGTCGTGCAGGGCGAGGAAGAAGGTCTCGGCGGCCTCGCCGCGACGGAACTCGTAGCCGTAGTCGCGCTCGCGCGCCTGCACGCGCTCGCCGGCGGCCAGCGGTGCGCCGGCCACCGCCTGGCGCGGCAGGTAGAGCACGAAGGGCGCGGCGGCGGCGTCGGCCAGCGGCTGCAGCGTCACGCGCAGCGTGCCGGGGCGGCCGGCGGCGTCGGCGACGTCGACGACGCGGTAGTCGCCGGCGACGGCATCACGGGTCTTGCTGGAGCCGTCGCTCGACGCCTCGAACGAGTCGGACACGCTGGCCGACGAGGCCGAACCGGCGCCCGAGGCCGAGGACACGAGGCTGTCGGCGCGGGCGGGCACCGAGGCCGCGGCGATCAGCGCGGCGCAGAGCAGGGCGGGGCGGAGCAGGGAACGGGGCATCGTGGTCTAGGGGTTCGGGTCGGACGCGCCAAGCGTATCCGCTTTCGGCGCCGGTCTCGCCGTCTCGGGCGCGTAGGCGCGCAGGAAGGCCTCCACCGCACGGCGCGCGGTGTCCGCCAGGCTCGCGTCGTCGACCTCGTCGACGACGTGGAACAGGAAACGGTCGATCCACTCGGCTTCGAGCAGACCCTTCAGGTGGTTGGCCGCGACACGCGGTTCGGCCTGGCGCAGCAGGCCTCGCTCCATCGCGCCGGCCAGGTAGGCGGCGATCGCCGCCTCGCCGCGGGCCGGGCCGAGGTCGTACAGGCGGCGGCCGAGTTCGGCGCGGCCGGCGTCGGCGACGATCAGCCGGCGTCCGGCGCGCACCTGCGGCGAGTACAGCAGTGCCAGCAGCCCGCGGCCCAGGCCGTCGAGCGAACGCGCGACGTCCTGGTACGAGGTGTCCAGCGAAGCGAGCAGGGCCTCGAACTCGGCCAGCGTCGAGGCCAGCACGACCTCGACGAACAGTTCCTCCTTCGACACGAAGTAGCTGTACAGCGTCGCCTTGGAGCAGCCCATGCGCTCGCAGATCTGGGCCATCGAGGCGCGCTCGAAGCCGGTCTCCTGGAACACCGCCGTGGCGGCGTCGACGATCGCCTGGCGGCGGGCTTCGCTCTTGGTACGCATCCGGAAGGGGAAGTCAAGTGAACTAGTTGGTTCAGTTTAGCTTGCGCCGGGGTCGATCTCAAAGCTAAACTGTACCGACCAGTTCAGTTAAGGCCCGCGATGTTCCACACTTCTCCCGCATCGCCCCGCCCCGGTTGGCGGCCCCTGGCCGCCGTCGGCTTGGCGGCTGCCGCACTCGCCGGTTGTGCGCAGCTGCCCGACCCGGTCGTGACACCCGGCCCGCGGCCGCCGGGCGCTTATGCCGCTCAGGAATCGTTGCGCGCGCCGGCCGCCGCCTGGCCCGAGTCGCGCTGGTGGCAGGCCTACGGCGATGCCCAGCTCGACGCTCTGGTCGACGAGGCCCTGGCCGGTTCGCCCGACCTCGCGGCGGCCGCCGCGCGGCTGCAGCGCGCCGCCTCGTTCTCCCAGGTGGCCTCGTCGGCGCTGAAGCCGCAGGTCGGCGTCTCCGCGAGCGCGACCCAGGACCGCTTCAGCAAGAACCACGTGACGCCGGCGTCGATCCTGCCGGACGGCTGGGACGACGTCGGCGTCGCCACGCTGAAGGTCGGCTGGGAGCTGGACTTCTGGGGCGCCAACCGCGCCGCGCTGGCCGCCGCGACCTCGGAGGCCGAGGCCGCACGCGCCGAGTACGCCCAGGCGCGGCTGCTGCTGTCCTCGGCGGTGGCGGCGCAGTACGCCGAACTCGGCCGCCTCTACGCCAACCGCGACACCGCCGCGCGCTCGGTGCAGGTGCGCACGCGCAGCGCCGAGCTGGTGGCCGAGCGCTACCGCAACGGCCTGGAGACCCGCGGCAACGTGCGCCTGGCCGACGCCGGCCGGGCCGCCGCCGAAGGCGCGCTGCTGGCGATCGACGAACGCATCGCGCTGCAGCGCAACCGCCTCGCGGCGCTGCTGGGCGCCGGGCCCGACCGCGGCCTGGCGATCACGCCGCCGGCGCTCGATCTCGACCACGGTTTCGGCCTGCCGGCCGAACTCGGCGCCGAACTGCTGGGCCGGCGCCCGGACGTCGTCGCCGCGCGGCTGCAGGCCGAGGCCCAGGCCCGGCGCATCGACGTCGCCACCGCGGCCTTTTATCCGAACGTCAACCTCAGCGCGATGGTCGGCCTGCAGTCGCTGGGCCTGGACAACCTGACGCGCACCGGCTCGACGATGGGCTCGATCGGGCCGGCGGTGTCGCTGCCGATCTTCACCGGCGGGCGCCTGCGCGGCCAGCTGCGTGGCGCCCAGGCAGCTTATGCCGAGGCCGTGGCGCGCTACGACGCCACGGTGACCCATGCGCTGCAGGACGTCGCCGACGCTGCCGTGAGCCTGAAGGCGCTGGCACCGCGCCTGGCCAAGGCCGACGAGGCGCTGGCCGCGGCCGACGAGGCGCACCGCGTCGCCCGCGAGCGCTACGACGGCGGCCTCGCCACCTACCTCGAGGTGCTGTCCGCCGAGGACACGATGCTCGCCAGCCTGAACGCCCAGGCCGACCTGCGCGCCGGCTCGCTGGCGCTGGACGTCGCGCTGCAGCGCGCCCTGGGCGGCGGCTGGCGCGAACAGTCCCGCTGAACCCCTGATTCCCGAGAGTCCGACCATGACCCAAGACACGACCCTGGACGCGGCCACGCGCCGCCGCCGCAACACCCGCCTGGCCGCGCTGGCGCTGGCCGTCGTCGCCCTCGGCGGCGTGAGCACGGCCTACTGGCTGCTGCACGGCCAGCACTTCGTCGCCACCGACAACGCCTACACCGCCGCCGAGCTGGCGCAGATCACGCCGGCCGTCGGCGGCACCGTCGCCGAGGTCAAAGTCAGCGACACGCAGGCGGTGAAGAAGGGCGACGTGCTCGTCGTCATCGACCCCACCGACGCGCGCCTGGCGCTGGCCTTCGCCGAAGCCGAGCTCGACCGCACCGTGCGCCGCGTGCAGGGCTACCAGGCCACCGACCGCTCGCTGGCCGAGCAGGTGGCCGCGCACGCGGCCGACGAGAAACGCGCCGCGGCGCAGCTGGCCGCGGCCCGGGCCGACTTCGAGCGCGCCGGCATCGACCTGAAGCGCCGCGAGGCGCTGGTCGGCTCGGGCTCGGTGTCGGGCGACGAGCTGACGCGCGCGCAGAACGCCTTCGCCGCCGCGCGCGCCGCGCTCGACGCCGCCCAGGCCGCGGCGACCCAGGCCCGCGCCGGCACCGCCGCCGCCGTCGCCGCCAGGCAAGCCAACGCGACGCTGATCGTGCGCACGACGACCGACACCAACCCCGAGGTGCTGGCCGCACGTGCCCGCGCCGAGCAGGCGCGCGTGGACTTCGAGCGCACCGTGATCCGCGCCCCGATCGACGGCGTCGTCGCCAAGCGCACGGTGCAGGCCGGCCAGCGCGTGGCCGCCGGCGTGCCGCTGATGTCGGTCGTGCCGGTGGGCCAGATCTACGTCGACGCCAACTTCAAGGAGCGGCAGCTGGAGAAGGTGCGTGTGGGCCAGCCGGTCGAGCTGCACGCCGACCTGTACGGCAAGAGCGTCGTCTACCACGGCGTCGTCGAAGGTTTCTCCGGCGGCTCGGGCTCCGCCTTCTCGGCGATCCCGGCGCAGAACGCCACCGGCAACTGGATCAAGGTCGTGCAGCGCCTGCCGGTGCGCGTGAAGCTCGACGCGGCCGAGCTGGCGGCCAGCCCGCTGCGCGTGGGCCTGTCGATGACGGCCGAGATCGACACGCGTTCGAACTGACGCGATGAGCGCCACCGCTTCTCCCGCTGCGCCCGGCGCGCCGCAGCCGCTCACCGGCGGCCAGCTCTGGCTGGCGGCGCTGATGCTGGCCTCGGCGAACTTCATCGCCGTGCTCAACATGACGATCGCCAACGTCGCCGTGCCCAACATCGCCGGCGCGCTGGGCGCGGCGTCGAGCCAGGGCACCTGGGTCATCACGTCCTATGCGGTCGGCGAGGCGATCACCGTGCCGCTGACCGGCTGGCTGGCCTCGCGTTTCGGCTCGGTGCGCGTGTTCGTCTGGTCGATGGTGCTGTTCGGCGTCTTCTCGGTGATCTGCGGGCTGTCCAGCTCGCTGGGCCTGCTGGTCGTCGCGCGTGTCTTCCAGGGGCTGTGCGGCGGGCCGCTGATGCCGCTGTCGCAGACGCTCCTGATGCGCATCTTCCCGCGCGAGAAGGTGGCCGCGGCGATCGGCATCTGGTCGATGACGACGCTGGTGGCACCGGTCGTCGGCCCGATCCTCGGCGGCTGGCTGTGCGACGACTACAGCTGGTCGTGGGTGTTCCTGATCAACGCCCCGATCGCGATCGGCTTCGGCGTCTGGACCTGGGGCCTGCTCAGGCGCTACCAGGAGGCGGCGCGGCGCAGCCCGATCGACCTCGTCGGCATGGCGCTGCTCGTCGTCTGGGTGGCGGCGCTGCAGCTGGTGCTCGACGAAGGCAAGAACCTCGACTGGTTCGGCTCGCCGCAGATCGTCGCGCTGTCCATCGTCGCGGCGGTGGGTTTCGCCGCCTTCCTGATCTGGGAGCTGCACGACCCGCACCCGATCGTCGACCTGCGCGTGTTCCGCCACCGCGGCTTCACGGTCAGCGTGGCGACGATCTGCTTCGCCTTCGCCGCCTTCTTCGGGGTCAACGTGCTGACGCCGCTGTGGCTGCAGAGCTTCATGGGCTACACCGCCACCGACGCCGGGCTGGCGACGGCCTGGACCGGGGTCACGGCGCTGTTCGTCGCGCCCTTCGTCGCCCAGGCGGCGAGCAAGCACGACCCGCGGCCGCTGGTCTTCGTCGGCATCCTGGTGCTCGGCCTGACGACGCTGTGGCGCACGGTGGCGACGACCGACATGGGTTTCTGGGACATCGCCATCCCGCTGGCGGTGATGGGCCTGGGCATGCCGTTCTTCTTCATCCCGTCGACCGGGATGGCGCTGGGCAGCGTCGAGCCGCACGAGATGGATTCGGCCGCCGGGCTGATGAACTTCGTGCGCACGCTGTCGGGGGCCTTCGCGACCTCGATCGTGACCACGGTCTGGAGCGACCAGACGACACGCAACCACGCCGAGCTCGTCGGCCTGGCCGACCGCGACGGCAGCGTGCGCACGCTGCTGACCCAGGGCGGCATGACGCCCGACGCGCAGAACCAGGCCGTCGACCTGATGCTGACCTCGCAGAGCGTGATGCTGTCGACGAACCAGGTGATGGCGGGCATCGGCGTCATCTTCCTGTTCGCCGCCGCGATCATCTGGCTGGCGCCGCGGCCCGCGAATGCGGTCGAGCCCGGCGCCGGCGGCCACTGATTCCCTCGTCCACGAAAGAAGCCGACGTGTTCCGCCATCTGCTCGTGCCCACCGACGGTTCGCCGCTGTCCCAGCGTGCCGTCGCCCAGGCCATCGCGCTCGCGCGCCGCTTCGGCGCGCGCATCACCTTCTTCCACGCCGAGCCGAATGCCCCGGTGCCGATGGACGGCGCCGGCGTGGTCATCAACGCCCACGCGCTGCAGCTCGCGCACGAACGCCTGGACGCCGCCGCGCACGACATCCTGGCCGAGGCCGACGCGCTGGCGCAGGAAGCCGGCGTGGCCGCCGACAGCGTCGTGCTCGTCAGCGACAAACCCTACGAAGGGATCATCCGCACGGCCGAACGCCTGGGCTGCGACCTGATCCTCATGGCCTCGCACGGCCGGCGCGGCGTCGGCGCGCTGCTGCTGGGCAGCGAGACCCAGAAGGTTCTGACGCACACGCGCATCCCGGTGCTGGTGCACCGCTGAGGCGCGGGCGGGCGCCAGGCCTCGCGCGGGTCAGCGCGCGGTGATCTGCGGCGCCACCCAGGCGAGGTAACGCGCCGGGTCCAGCGCCGAGCCGCGCGGCTCTTCGTGGCCGTTGCCGACGGCCGCGTCGACGGCCTGCAGCAGCGCGTCCTGGGTCGAGGTCTCGACGGCCGCGGCGTCCAGCTTCGCGCCGCAGGCCAGGCAGAAGGCATGGGCGCGCACGGCGCCCGGCGGCGGCAGCCCCGGCACCGAGGCCTGCGCCAGATGGTGGAAGTGCGCCGCCGCGGCGTACTCGCCGACGAAGCGGTACCAGCCCGAGGCGCTCACCAGGCGGCCGGCGTGCGAGGCGACGACGTGATCGCAGCGCGTGGCCGCGGGGCCGGGGGCAGGGGCGGGCTGCGGGCGCTGCATCGGGAGCCTCCTCGACGGTGATGCCGGCTCTACGGCCCGCCGCGCGGGCACTTGAGCAGCAAGATGTAAGCGCGTGGCCCCCGGGTTCGCGGGGGGTAGGGGCCGGGACAGCCTTCATGGACGCGTCACCGGCGCCGGCCTACGCTGCCGCGGCCCCGACACGAGGAGACCCCATGCGCTCTTGGCTGCGTTGTGCCGTCCTGCCCTTGTCCGCCTGGCTCGCGTGCGTCGCGCCGCCAGCCCTTGCCGACGACGGCAGCATCACCGTCGCCGGGCTGCGCGGCCCGGTGAGCGTGGTGCGCGACGTCGACGGCGTCGCCCATGTGCGTGCGCTGAGCGAGCGCGACGCGCTGTTCATGCAGGGCTGGCTGCACGCCGAGGACCGGCTGTTCCAGGCCGACACGCTGCGCCGCACCGCCAGCGGCACGCTGGCCGAACTGGTCGGCGCCTCGGCGCTTGCGCAGGACGTGCAGCTGCGCACGATCGGCCTGCGCCGCGCGGCCGAGAAGTCGCTCTCCGCGGCCTCGCCCGAGCTGCGTGCCGGGCTCGAGGCCTATGCCGCCGGTGTCAACGCCTGGGTCGCGGCGCACGCCTTGCCGGCCGAGTACGCCCGCCTGCGGCTGACGCAGTTCAGCCCCTGGACGCCGGTGGACAGCCTGGCGATCGGCAAGCTGATGTCGTTCCAGCTCTCGTTCGACTTCGACACCGAGCTCACCAGCGCCTGGCTGAGCTACCGCCAGGCGCTGGGCGACGACCGCGTGGCGCAGGCGCTGTTCTTCGGCGACGTCTTCCGCACCGCGCCCTTCGACCCGGCCTCGACGCTGACCGACGCCGGCGCGCCGCTGCCCTGGATCGGCACGGACGCGGTGGCGGCGCACCCGGCCGCGGTGCCGGCAGCGCTGGCGCCGCTGCTGGCGCGCCAGATCGAGCGCACGAAAGCCGTGCCCTTGCTCGAACGCGTGATGGCGCGGCGCCAGCACCAGATCGGCAGCAACGAATGGGCGGTCAGCGCGCGCCTCAGTGCCGACGGCCGGCCGCTGATCGCCAACGACCCGCACCTGTCGCTGGGCCTGCCGTCCAACCTGTACGACCTGCACCTGGTGGCCGCCGACGGGCTGGACGCCATCGGCAGCGGTTTCCCCGGCGTGCCCTGGATCGTGCTCGGCCAGAACCGGCGTGTCGCCTGGGGCTCGACGACGACCCACTACGACGTCACCGATGCCTATGCCGAGCGTGTGGTGCCCGCCAGCACCGCCAGCGGCCTGGCCTCGGTCTACCAGGGCCGCAACGAGGCCATCGTGCCGATCCCGATCACGTTCAAGGTCAACGCGCTGGACCCCTCGCGCACCGATGCGCTGGACACCGTGCCGCCGAGCGCCGAAGTGCCGCCCTACGTGCTGCTGGTGCCGCGCCACGGGCCGGTGGTGCAGCTGGACACGGCCGCCGGCAGCGCGATCACGATCCAGTGGATCGGCGCCGGCGCGACGCGTGAACTCGACGCCTACCGGCTGCTCAACCGCGCCGCCAGCCTGGAGGACGTGCGCGCCGCGTTGCAGTACTTCGACGTCGGCTCGCAGAACTTCGTTGTCGGTGACGTCGACGGCCGCATGGCCTGGTTCACCAGCGGCGAGGTGCCGCTGCGCGAGGATCTGCAGGCCGGCACACTGGCCGGCGCGCCGCCCTACCTGGTGCGCAACGGCCAGGGCGGCAACGAGTGGCTGAAGAAGGCTTCGCCCGGCCCCACCGACGCCAGCGGCTACGAGACGCTGCCGTACGCCGAGATGCCGCAGCTGATCGATCCGCCCGAAGGTTTCTTCGTCAACGCCAACAACGACCCGGCGGCGCTGACGCTGGACAACGACCCGCTGAACCAGCGCCGCCTCGGCGGCGGCCTCTACTACCTCGGCCCGGGCTACGACTTCGGCCCGCGTGCCGGCCGCATCACCCAGCGCCTGCGTGCGGCGATCGCCGCCGGCCCGGTCACGCGCCGCGAGATGGCCAGCATCCAGGCCGACACCGTGCTCGTCGACGCCCAGGTCTTCGTGCCGATGCTGCTGCGCGCCTACGACGGCGCCCGCGCGGGCGGCGCACCGGCGGCACTGCAGGCGCTGGCCGCCGATGCGCGTGTCGCCGAAGCCGCCGAACGCCTGCGCCGCTGGGGTTTCGACACCCCGACCGGGCTGGACACCGGCTACGACGCGAGCGATTTCAACGGCCAGCGCCGCCCGCCGACGCAGCGCGAGATCGACGCCAGCGTCGCCGCGACGATCCACGCCGTCTGGCGCGGCCAGGCGGTCGCGCTCGGGCTGGACCGCACGCTGGCCGCTCACGGTCTGCCGCAGCCCGGCAGCCTGGAGACGCTGAAGTCGCTGCGCCACCTGATGGAGCGCGACGGCCTCGGCCTCTCGGGCGTCGACTTCTTCGCCTGGACCGGGCTGGCCGACGCGTCGCAGCGCCGCGACTACGTGCTGCTGAAGGCGCTGCAGGACGCGCTGGACCTGCTCTCCGGCCCGGCCTTCGAGCGTGCCTTCGCACGCTCCACGAACCAGGCCGACTGGCGCTGGGGCAAGCTGCACCGCATCGTGCTGCGTGCCGTCTTCGCCGACGCGAGCATTCCCGGCGCGACGCCGGGCTTCGAACCCTCGGTGGCCGGGCTGCCCGGGCTGGCGGTCGACGGCGGGCTGGGCACGGTGGACGTGGCCAACCACGGGGTGCGGGCCGCCGATGACGGCGCTTTCATGTTCTCGTCGGGCCCGAACCGGCGCTACGTCGGGGCCCCCGGCCCGGGCGGCATCCCGGCGCGGTCGATCCTGCCGGGCGGGCAGAGCGGCGTGCTCGGCAGCGAGCACTACGCCAGCTTCCTCGCCCGCTGGCTGACCAACGAGACCTATGCGTTCCGCGTCACGGCGGCCGAGATCCAGGGCGCCGCGGTCAGCCGCACGCTGTATCGCCCGGCGCGCTGAGCCGGGGTTTTCGGCAAGTCGCCGGGCGGGCGCGGTGCGAGGCTGGCAGACTGCCTGCACAACAGGAGTCCCGCGATGCTGCGTTCCACGATCCTTCCCTTCGCCGCGGCCGCCGCGATGGCCGCCGTCTCGCCGGCCGCGCTGGCTGCGCTCGAGGTCGGCGCCAAGGCGCCCGACTTCACGACCGACGCCGCGCTGGCCGGCAAACCCACGCGCTTCGCGCTCGCCGACGCGCTGGCGCGAGGGCCGGTGGTGCTGTTCTTCTTCCCCAAGGCCTTCACCTCGGGCTGCACGGTCGAGGCGCACCTGTTCGCCGAAGCGACACCGCAGTTCCAGAAGCTGGGCGCCACCGTCATCGGTGTCTCCAACGACGACCTGCCGACGCTGCAGCGGTTCTCCAGCGAAGCCTGCCGCGACAAGTTCGCCGTCGCCTCCGACGCCGACTCGCGCGTGATCCGCGCCTACGACGCCAAGATCGCCTTCCTGCCGGGCATGGCCAAGCGTGTGTCCTACGTCATCGGCCGCGACGGGCGCGTGGCCTACGTCTACGAGAGCCTGGACCCGGACCAGCACGTGGCCAACACGATGAAGGCCGTCGAGCGTCTGGCCGCACCGGCCGGTTCAGCCCCCGCCGCGGCCCAGCGCTGAGGCGCCGACGCGGCCGTCGAAGGGCGGCAGCGCGGCGCCCGGTGGCTCCAGCGTGGCGCGCGGCGTCGCCGTCACGGCCTCGCCGGGTGACGGCGCCGGGCCCTCGGCCGGCGGTGGCGTCACCAGCCCGCGCATCGAGCCCCAGGTCTTGGCGTAGACCCAGGTGAACTCGGCGCCGAGCAGGAAGACCTGCGCCGCCCAGTAGACCCAGACGAAGACGATGACCAGCGAACCGGCCGCACCCCAGCCCGAGGCGACGCCGGTCTTGCCGATGTACAGCCCGATCAGCACCTGGCCGAGGCTGAACAGCGCCGCCGTGATCGCCGCGCCCAGCCAGACGTCGAGCCAGCGCACCTTCACGCGCGGCATCAGCTTGTAGATCAGCGCGAAGACCAGCGTCGTGATCGCGAAGCCGAGCACCAGGTTCAGCGCCTGCGCCAGCAGCTCCCAGGCGCCGAACCAGGTGCCCCACCAGCTGCCCAGCGCCGAGACCGCGGCGCTCAGCACCAGCGAGACCATCAGCAGGAAGGCGATGCCCAGGATCAGCCCGAAGGACAGGAAACGCGCGCGTACCAGCGCCCAGGGCCCCGACGGCCGGCCGCGTGTCGGCGCGCGCCAGATGCGGTCGAGTGCGTCCTGCAACTCGGCGAAGACGGTGGTCGCGCCGACCAGCAGCAGCACCAGCCCGATCGCGGTGCCGGTGCCGGCGCGGCTGCCGTCGCGGAAGGTGGCGAGCACGGCCTGCACGGCCTCGGCGGCGTCGCGCCCCATCACGCGTTGCAGCTCGCCGAACAGCGCACGCTGCGCCGCCTCCTCGCCGAAGACCAGGCCGGCGATCGAGATCACCAGCAGCATCACCGGGCCGAGCGAGAACACCGTGTAGTAGGCCAGCGCCGCGCCCATGCTCGGGGCGTAGTCCTGCAGCCAGGCGTCGAAGGCGCGGCGCGCCAGCGCCAGCCAGTCGCGCGGGCCGGGGCGGGCGGGGGTGAGTGAGGTGGGGTGCATCGGGGGCACAGCCCCCGATGGCAAGGCCCGTTCCCAGGGCGGGAACGGGCGCCGGGCCTCAGGCCTGGGCGGCCGGCGTGCGGATCAGGTAGTCGAAGGCCGACAGTGCCGCCTTCGCGCCTTCGCCGGTGGCGATGATGATCTGCTTGTACGGCACGGTCGTCACGTCGCCGGCGGCGAAGATGCCCGGCACGCTGGTCGTGCACTTCGGGTCGATGACGATCTCGCCGAAGCGGCTCAGCTCCAGCGTGCCCTTCAGGAACTCGGTGTTGGGCACCAGGCCGATCTGCACGAACACGCCGGCCAGCTCGACGTGGTGCTCGGCGCCCGAGACACGGTCCTTGTAGCGCAGGCCGTTGACCTTCTGGCCGTCGCCGGTGATCTCGGTGGTCTGGGCGTTGGTGTGGATGGTGACGTTGGGCAGGCTCTTCAGCTTGTCGACCAGCACCGCGTCGGCCTTCAGCTGGTCGAGGAACTCGATCAGCGTCACGTGCTCGACGACGCCGGCGAGGTCGATCGCGGCCTCGACGCCGGAGTTGCCGCCGCCGATGACGGCGACCTTCTTGCCCTTGAACAGCGGGCCGTCGCAGTGCGGGCAGTAGGCCACGCCCCGGGTCTTGTACTCCTGCTCGCCGGGCACGTTGACGTTGCGCCAGCGTGCGCCGGTGGCCAGGATGATCGTGCGGCCCTTGAGCTCGGCGCCGTTGACCAGCTTGACGGTCGCGTAGGCGCCCGGCTGCGGCGCCGGGACCACGGCCTGCACCTGCTGGCCGACGTTGACGTCGACGGCGTAGGCGCGCACGTGGGCTTCCAGCGCGGCGGCGAACTTCGGCCCTTCGGTCTCCATCACCGAGACGAAGTTCTCGATCGCCAGCGTGTCCAGCGTCTGGCCGCCGAAACGCTCGGCGACGATGCCGGTGCGGATGCCCTTGCGCGCGGCGTAGATCGCCGCCGCGGCGCCGGCCGGGCCGCCGCCGACGATCAGCACCTCGTACGGCTCCTTCTTCGCCAGCTTGGCGGCGTCGCGCGCGGCCGCGCCGGTGTCGACCTTGGCCAGGATCTCGCCGATCTCCATGCGGCCCGAGCCGAAGGGCTGGCCGTTCAGGAACACGGTCGGCACGGCCATGATCTGGCGCGCGTCGACCTCGGCCTTGAACAGCCCGCCGTCGATCGCGACGTGGCGAACGCGCGGGTTCAGCACCGCCATCAGGTTCAGCGCCTGCACGACGTCGGGGCAGTTGTGGCAGGTCAGCGACATGTAGGCCTCGAAGACGAAGTCGCCTTCGAGGCCCTGGATCTGCGCGATCGTGTCGGCGTCCAGCTTGGGCGGGTGGCCACCGGCCTGCAGCAGCGCCAGCACCAGCGAGGTGAACTCGTGGCCCATCGGGATGGCGGCGAAACGAAGGCCCATGTCGGCGCCGGCGCGGCTGATCGAGAACGAGGGCCGGCGAGCGTCCGAGCCGTCGTAGCGCACGCTGATCAGCGGCGACAGCGGCGCGATGTCCTCGAGCAGCGCACGCATCTCGGCCGAGGCCGGGCGGTCGTCGAGCGAGGCGACGAGTTCGATCGGCTGCTGCAGGCGCTCGAGATAGGCCTTGAGCTGGTTCTTGAGGTTGGCGTCGAGCATGCGTGGCTCCTGGATTCGAGGCGGGGAGGGAGGGTGTCGCGCCCTGTCGTCAGCGCCCGTCCCGCTTCGGGGGCTGGCGACAGGGGCCTGCGGTGGCAGGCCCTGGCGGCAGAACGCCCGGGCGAGCCGGGCGTCCGTGAGGCCCGCCGTGGCGGGCCGGGGTTGCCGTACGGCTTAGATCTTGCCGACGAGGTCCAGCGACGGGGTCAGCGTCGCGGCGCCTTCCTGCCACTTGGCCGGGCAGACCTGGCCCGGGTGCGAGGCGACGTACTGGGCCGCCTTGACCTTGCGCAGCAGCTCGCTGGCGTCACGGCCGATGCCGTTGTCGTGGATCTCGCAGAGCTTGATCTGGCCATCGGGGTTGATGACGAAGGTGCCACGCAGCGCCAGGCCTTCTTCTTCGATCATGACCTCGAAGTTGCGCGTCAGCGTGCCGGTCGGGTCACCGATCAGCGGGTACTTGACCTTCTGGATCGCCGGCGAGGTTTCGGCCCAGGCCTTGTGCGCGAAGTGGGTGTCGGTCGACACGCCGTAGACCTCGACGCCCAGCTTCTGGAACTCGGCATAGGTGTCGGCCAGGTCTTCGAGCTCGGTCGGGCAGACGAAGGTGAAGTCGGCCGGGTAGAAGACCACGACGCTCCACTTGCCCTTGAGGCTTTCTTCGGTGACGTCGAAGAACTTGCCGGTCTGGTAGGCGGTGGCCTTGAACGGCTTGACTTGGGTGTTGATCAGCGACATGGGTTCTTTGCTCCTCTGAGGGTGGGTCGGTGAGAGACGCGAGTGAAGGAGAACGCGACGGAGAGACTGTAGCGGCCGGTGCTGATGTTGGCAGTCGATCGTTTCAATCAGGACCATTGACCACGGCTATGACAGGCCGGAAATGAAAAAGCCGCGCGTCCCGGTGGGCACGCGCGGCTCCTGGCAGCTGCCGCACCGTTAGGCGATGAAACCCCGCTCGCGCAGCAGCTCGATCACACGATCGGCCGCACGTTCCGCGGTCAGTTCGGTGGTGTCGATGCGGATCTCCGGATTCTCAGGCGGCTCGTAGGGCGAATCGATGCCGGTGAAGTTGCGCAGCTCGCCGCGGCGCGCCTTCTTGTACAGGCCCTTGACGTCGCGGCTCTCGGCCACGTCCAGCGGCGTGTCGACATGCACCTCGATGAACTCGCCCTCGGCGACCAGCGAACGCGCCAGGCGGCGCTCGGCGCGGAACGGCGAGATGAAGGCCGTCAGCACGATCAGCCCGGCGTCGACCATCAGCTTGGCGACCTCGCCGACGCGGCGCACGTTCTCGACCCGGTCGGCTTCGGTGAAGCCGAGGTCCTTGTTCAGGCCGTGGCGCACGTTGTCGCCGTCGAGCAGGTAGGAGTGGCGGCCCAGCGCGTGCAGCCGTTTCTCGACCAGGTTGGCGATCGTCGACTTGCCGGCGCCGGACAGTCCGGTGAACCACAGCACCGCGGGCTTCTGGCCCTTCTGCAGCGCGCGTGCGGCCTTGTCGATGTCGACGTGCTGCAGGTGGATGTTGTGCGCGCGGCGCAGCGCGAAGTGCAGCATCCCGGCGCCGACCGTGTTGTTCGTCAGCCGGTCGATCAGGATGAAGCCGCCGGTGTCGCGGTTGGCCTGGTAGGCGTCGAAGGGCACGGCGCGGTCGAGCGCGATGTTGCACACGCCGATCTCGTTCAACTCCAGCTGCTTGGCCGCCAGGTGCTCCATCGTGTTGACGTTGACCTTGTACTTGGGCTCGGTCACCGAGGCGCTGACGGTGCGCGTGCCGAGCTTCAGCAGGTAGGGGCGGCCGGGCAGCATCGGCTCGTCGGCCATCCAGACGATCGAGCACTCGAACTGGTCGGCGACCTCGGCCGGCGCGTCGGTGCCGGAGATCACGTCGCCGCGCGAGATGTCGACCTCGTCGGCCAGCGTCAGCGTCACCGACTGGCCGGCGACGGCCACCGGCAGGTCGCCGCCGTGGGCGACGATGCGCGCCACCGTGCTCTCGCGGCCCGAGGGCTGCACGCGCACGCGGTCACCCGGGCGCACGCTGCCGCTGGCGATCAGGCCGCAGAAGCCGCGGAAGTCGAGGTTGGGGCGGTTGACCCACTGCACCGGCAGGCGCAGCGGGTCGCCTTGCAGCCGCGTCTCGTCGATCTCGCAGGTCTCGAGGAAACCCATCAGCGTCGGGCCGTGGTACCAGCCGGTGTGCTCGCTGGCCTCGGTCATGTTGTCGCCCTTCAGGGCCGACAGCGGGATGGTCGTGATGTCCGCCAGGCCGATCTGCTTGGCGAACTCGCGGTACTCCTCGTCGATGCGGTTGTAGACCTGCTGCGAATAGTCCACCAGGTCCATCTTGTTGATCGCCAGCACGACCTTGCGGATGCCGATCAGCGAGACGAGGTAGCTGTGGCGGCGGGTCTGCGTCAGCACGCCCTTGCGCGCGTCGACGAGGATCACCGCGACGTCGGCGGTCGACGCGCCGGTGATCATGTTGCGCGTGTACTGCTCGTGCCCCGGCGTGTCGGCGACGATGAACTTGCGCCGGTCGGTGCTGAAGAAGCGGTAGGCGACGTCGATCGTGATGCCTTGCTCGCGCTCGGCGGCCAGGCCGTCGACGAGCAGCGCGAAGTCGATGTCGCCGCCTTGCGTGCCCCACTTCTTGGAGTCGGCTTCGATGGCGGCGAGCTGGTCCTCGAAGAGCATCTTCGATTCGTACAGCAGGCGCCCGATGACGGTGCTCTTGCCGTCGTCGACCGAGCCGCAGGTGATGAAGCGCAGCAGGCTCTTCTTCTCGTGCTGTTCGAGATAACGCTCGATGTCGGTGGCGATGAGGTCGGATACGTGAGCCATGGAAGGACGGTTCCTGTTTGGCTGCGCGTCGCGGTCAGCGAGCGCGCGAGAACGTGGCGTTGCGTGCGATCAAGCCGCTGGCGCGGATCCGGCTCTGCCGGGCCGCTGCCAGAGCCCCCTCGGGGGGTGGCGACCGGGAGGGAGCCTGGGGGCTAAAAGTACCCCTCTTGCTTCTTCTTCTCCATGGAAGCGGCCGTGTCGTGGTCGATCATGCGGCCCTGGCGTTCGCTGGTGCGGGTGAGCAGCATCTCCTGGATGATGTCCACGAGCGTCTCGGCATCGGACTCCACCGCGCCGGACAGCGGGTAGCAGCCCAGCGTGCGAAAGCGCACCTTCTTCATCATCGGCTGCTCGCCGGGCTTCAGGCGCATGCGATCGTCGTCGACCATGATCAGCGTGCCGTCGCGCTCGACCACCGGCCGCTCGGCCGCGTAGTACAGCGGCACGATGGGAATGTTCTCAAGGTAGATGTACTGCCAGATGTCGAGCTCGGTCCAGTTCGAGATCGGGAACACGCGGATCGACTCGCCCTTGTGCTTGCGGCCGTTGTAGAGGTGCCAGAGCTCGGGGCGCTGGTTCTTCGGGTCCCAGCGGTGCTGCGCGGTGCGGAACGAGAAGATGCGTTCCTTGGCGCGGCTCTTCTCCTCGTCGCGGCGCGCGCCGCCGAAGGCGGCGTCGAAGCCGTAGTGGTCCAGCGCCTGCTTCAGGCCCTGGGTCTTCCACATGTCGGTGTGGATCTGCGAGCCGTGGTCGAACGGGTTGATGCCGCGTTCCATCGCCTCGGGGTTGTGATAGACGATGAGCTCCATGCCGAGCTCGCGCGCCATGCGCTCGCGCATCGCGTACATGTCGCGGAACTTCCAGGTCGTGTCCACGTGCAGGAGCGGGAACGGCGGCGGGGCCGGATAGAAGGCCTTGCGCGCCAGGTGCAGCATCACCGCGCTGTCCTTGCCGATCGAGTAGAGCATCACCGGCTTGTCGGCTTCGGCGACGACTTCCCGCAGGATGTGGATGCTCTCCGCTTCCAGGCGCTGCAGATGGGTGAGGCTGATCGATGGGTGCATAGGCGTGGTGTGGATGATCTCGCGTGCTGCGCCGCAGCAAGGTGCATGCCGCGGGGCCGTGAGTATCTCCCAAGGTCCTGGCAACTGCCCGCCCCAGGAGATGAGGGGGTCGGGGCGTCGGCGGCGTCAGCCGGATGCGTGTTGCGCGCCGCTAAAGTTGCCGTCAGGAGGATCCCGAATGACCGAAGATCGAGTGGCCGCCCCGGGCCTGTTGAACGACGTTGCCGCCATTGCCCGCAGGGCCGGCGCCCTGATCATGGAGATCTACGCCACCGATTTCGCGGTGCGCGGCAAGCAGGACGCGTCGCCCGTGACCGAGGCCGACGAACGTGCGGAGAAGCTGATCGTGCCGGCGCTGCGCGAGCTCGCGCCCGAGGTGCCGGTCGTCGCCGAAGAGGCCGTCGCGGCCGGCGCGGCCCCCGAAGTCGGGGAGTGGTTCTGGCTCGTCGACCCGCTGGACGGCACCAAGGAGTTCATCAGCCGCAACGGCGAGTTCACCGTGAACATCGCCCTCGTGCACCGTGGTGAGGCGGTTCTGGGCGTGGTCTTCGCTCCGGCGCTCGATCGGCTCTTCGCCGGTGCACGCGGGCAGGGCGCGCGGGTCGAACAAGCCGGCGTGGTGCGCGAGATCCGCTGCCGCGAGGTGCCCGAAGCCGGTCTGACCGTCGTCGCCAGCCGTTCGCACGGGGACGCCGCGGCGCTCGACGCCTTCCTCGCCGGGCGCAAGGTGGCGGCGCTGGCCAATGCCGGCTCGTCGCTGAAGCTGTGCCTCGTCGCCGCTGGCGAGGCCGATCTCTATCCGCGCCTGGGGCGCACGATGGAGTGGGACATCGCCGCCGGCCATGCCGTGCTGGCGGCTGCCGGTGGCCGTGTCGACACCGTTGCCGGCGTCCCGCTGCGCTATGGAAAGCCGGGTTTCGACAACCCGCATTTCGTCGCTTCGGCGAACCGCTGAAACCCCCCCCGCGGTCGCGGGGATGGTCCCGCACTTGCATGAGGTGAGCGTGCATTCCGGCCGTTTCCCTGAGGTCGGGGCTCGCTAACAATCGGTTCACGGAAGTCACAAGAGTCGAACGAATGTGTAGAAGCGTTGGGAAGATCGCGGCCTCGGCCGCGAAGGGGCTGATCCTTGCCGCGACATTGGCGCTCGTCGCCTGCGGCGGCGGCCGCAGCAGCTCCGAGAGCCGCGAGATGGCCGACATCTCGCTCACCCAGACGGTGCAGGCCAGCACTGGCGCCGGCGAATCGGTGACCTTCACCGTCGTCGTCGCCAACACCGCGCAGGTCGCCTCGGTTCCCGTGACGCTCGCCTGGTCGGTCGCCGACGTGGACGTCGGCGAGCCCACGGTGAGCTGCACCAGCGCCAGCAGCGCCGTCTGCCCCACCACGGTGGGCGCGAGCACGACGATCGACACGCTGCCCGCGCAGCGCCAGCTGGTCTTCAAGTACACGGTGACGCTGCCGTCGGCCACGCGCGGCGACGTCGTCGCGACCGCGGTCGCAACCACCGCGGAGGAAGCCGACGCGAGCGACAACACCGCCAGCGCCACCACCGTGGCCGTCGACGCGCGCAACGACAGCTACGAGGTCTACGCCGCCGACGGCAAGGCCTACGAGATGACGGTGGACTTCGACGCCGGCACCTACACCATGAGCGGTGAGGGTGTCTCCGACACGCGCAGCTTCGCCGCCGACAGCGCCGGCGGCTACATCGTCGGCAGCGGCCCCGAGCGTCTGCGCGCCACCGACGGCGTCATCGTCGGCGTGCACAGCTTCGGCGGCACGGCCACGCCTTACATCGCGGCCAACAGCTTCCTGACCTCGACCACCGGCGCCGCCGGCAACTACAACCTGATGTTCCGCCGCGTTGCCAGCGACGGCAGCGGCGCGACCACGCATCCGGCGACGGCCACGCTGTCCAGCGGCGCGTTGAAGGTCTGCGAGAGCGAGACCGAGGTGCTCAACGCCTCGGCCTGCGGCAGCGGCAACGCCAGGCTCTACACGGTGACGATCGCCGACGGCGTCTTCACCGCCACCTCGTCGACCTCGGGCGTGCCGTCGATGAGCTTTCGCATCGCCGAGGTCGGCGACTCGGAGGTTCTGCTGTCGATCGGCACCAGCGCCTCGAGCGACGGCCGCCTGCAGTGGCTCGGCGGCCTGAAGGAAGAGCGCATCGGGCTGTTCGCCGGCAGCTTCGCCGGGCCCGGGATGCTGTCCTCCGACGTGGACTGGGTCGCGCTCACCCTGGACGCCGCCGCGCTGACCTACGGCGTCGTCAGCGACGCCCTCACCGACCAGGGCGTGCTCCAGTCCGCCAACAACCAGCAGCCGACCTCGTTCTTCTACACCACGCTCACGACGCAGTACTCCGGCTCGCCGGTGTGGGTGATGCAGAACTACCCGCTGGTGATCGTCGGGGGCGCCCCGGCCGCTGCCGACGGCGTCACCAACCTCAGCGGCCTGCTGCAGATCGCGCTGCCCTGAGCGCGCCCCAAGGAATCCGAATGAGCCTGAACCACATCGTCTTCATCGTCCTCGACAGCTGCCGCTACGACAGCTTCGTCGCCGCGAAAACGCCGAACGTCGACCGCCTGGGCGCGGCGCAGAAGCGCTACTCGTACGCCTCGTGGACGGCGCCGTCGCACCACACCTTCGCGATGGGCATGCTGCCGCACACGAGCCCCAAGGATGTCTTCGCCTCGGAGGTCTACAAGGACGAGTTCGCCCAGTGGCGCGAGCGCACCGGCTGCGCCGACATCGCGTTCAAGGAGTTCCTGCCCGACCTGTCGCTGCCCAAGGTGCTGCGCAAGCTCGGCTACCGCACCGTCGCCAAGGTCTCGATGCCGGTGCTCAACAAGAGCACGCTGATCAGCCGCGACTTCGACGACTACAAGCTCATGCCCAATCACAACGACTTCAAGGGCATGGTCGGGGAGATGGAGTTCCCCGACGACGAGCCGCACTACTACTTCTTCAACGTCGGCGAGACGCACTACCCGTACATGCTGTCGGGTGCCGACCTGCCGCACATCTCGGGCCTGCACGGCGCGTTGAAGGGCATGGACGCGGTGGCCGAGGCCACCCAGGGCAAACGCGGCTTCGAGCCCGGGCAGATGGAGATGCTGCGCCTGCAGCAGATCAAGTGCATCGAGTACTGCGACGTGCAGATCGGCCGCATCATGGAGATGGCGCCGCCGAACACGCACTTCATCGTCACCGCCGACCACGGCGAACTCTTCGGCGAGGACGGCTTCTTCGGCCACGGGCCGATCATGCACGAGAAGTGTTTCGAGGTTCCCTTCGTCGAGGGACGGCTGGGCTGAATGGCCGCGCCTCTGTTCCTGCTGGCGCCGCCGAGGTCCTACACCTCGCTGATGAACGCGATGCTGGGCCAGCATCCGCAGTGCTTCGGCCTGCCGGAGCTGTGCCTGTTCAACGTCGAGCGCCTCGTCGACCTGTGGGTGCGCTCCACCGACGAGATGGGCAGCGAGGCCAAGACGCGCCACGGCCTGCTGCGTGCCGTCGCCGAGATCTACGGCGGCGAGCAGACGATGGACAGCGTGCGCATGGCCACCCACTGGTGCGCGGCGCGCCAGAACCTGACGTCGGGCGAGATCTACCGCGAGCTGGTCGACAAGATCGACCCGCTGATCGCGGTCGAGAAGAGCCCGGCCTACACGGTGGACATCCAGCGCCTGCTGCGCATCCGCGAGGCCTTCCCCGACGCCCGCTACCTGCACCTGACGCGCCACCCGGTGGGCCAGTGCAAGTCGGTGATGAGCCTGTACGAGGGCACCTTCGCGCTCTTCGTCAACTCGATCGACTTCCTCGATGACCGCGCCATCGTCGAGCCGCAGTTCGCCTGGTACGACCTGAACATCAACATCCTGAACTTCCTCGACACGATCCCCGCCGAGCGCCAGATGCGCATCCGCGGCGAGGACGTGATGAACGACCCGCCGAAGTTCCTCGGCATGATCTGCCGCTGGCTGGGCATCCGCGACGACGCCGACGCGCTCGACGACATGATGCATCCCGAACGCTCGCCGTTCGCCTGCTTCGGGCCGCTGGATGCGCTGTTCGGCAACGACCCGAACTTCCTCTCCGGCCCGACCTTCCGCCCGCACAAGGTCAAGGTGCCGCCGCTGGACAAGCCGGTGCCCTGGCGCGAGGACGGCCAGGGCCTGAAGCCCGAGGTCGTCGAACTCGCGCGCGAGTTCGGCTATTGACATGAGGCCCCCAAGCTCGCTTTCGCTCGCTACCCCCCGAGGGGGCCGTCCGCCGGCGGACCGGCAGAGCCGGATCCGCGGCGGGAAGCTTGATCGCATGGGCCTGCGGGTCGAGTGCGGTTCGCTGCCTGGCCCCGCAACTGGGCCAACACGTTTCTGACATGAGTGATTCCGACACCCCCCCGCTGGGCCAGCGCCCCAAGCTCGGCCCGATCGACGGCAAGCCGGTCACGACCCACCCCGACCTGAGCCGGCTGTCGCCGGCACAGCGTGGCCTGCGCGACGCGCTGCTGCGCGAGTTCAAGGCCCGCAAGGCGAAGAAGTTCGTCGAGAAGCAGGTCCACTACATCAACGGCAACCGCCAGGTCGCCGAGTCCATCAAGATCCTCTTCGACGAGCACGGCCAGCCGCCGGCGAACGCGCCGATCGAGGACATCATCGACGAGCGCCGCCAGCTCGAGTACCAGGTCCGCTGGTTCGAGGCGATGCTGCTGGAGCTGCAGACGCGGCTGCTGCGCGTGCGCGAGATCGAGGCGCTGGCGCTCGACGTCCTGGAGCGCACCGAGCGCGAGTAGAGATCCCGACCCCATGCCCGACCTCCGTCCTCTTCATCCGCCCGGCGCGCTCGCGGCCGTCGCGCTTGCCGCGCTGCTGGCCGGCTGCACCACCGGCCCCGATTACCGCCGTCCTGAAACCGAGCTGCCGGCGCGCTACGCCGAGGCCGCGTCCGCGCCGCAGGCCGCCGCGCACGAGGCGCTGGACACCGCCTGGTGGTCGGCCTTCGGCGACCCCAACCTGGACACGCTGGTGCACGACGTGCTGGCGAACAACCCCGACCTGCGCATCGCCGCGCACCGGGTCGAGCAGCTCGACGCCTTCCTGCAGGTCAGCCGCTCGGAAGGCCTGCCGCAGGTCGGCTACGAAGGCCAGCGCACGCGCGACACGCTGAGCGAGAACCGCCAGTCGCCGCTCAACCGCGGCACCGAGCCGGTGGACAACAACTACACCGTCTCCGGCGCGATCCGCTGGGAGCTCGACCTCTGGGGCAAGCTCCGTCGCGCCGACGAGTCCGCGTTCGCCAACCTGATGGCCGGCCAGGAAGGCCGCCGTGCGCTGGAGATGGCGATGGTCGCCAAGGCCGCCGCCGGTTACCTGCGCCTGCTGTCGCTGGACCGCGAACTCGAACTGCTCCAGCGCAGCGTGAAGGTCGAGGCCGATGCGCTGGCGCTGGCGCAATCGCGCTGGGACAACGGCGGCAGCTCGGAGCTGCCGGTGCTGCACGCACGTTCGCAGTGGCAGCAGCGCTCCGCCGAGATCCCGGCCAAGGAGGCCGAGATCGCGGCGCTGGAGAACGCGCTCGGCGCGCTCGCCGGGCGCAACCCGGGGGCGCTGCCGCGCGGTTCGCTGCAGGCGCTGAAGCTGCCGGTGGTGCCCGCCGGCCTGCCGGCGGACCTGCTCGCCCAGCGCCCCGACGTGCGCCAGCGCGAGCAGGAGCTGATCTCGGCCAACGCCCGCATCGGCGTCGCCAAGGCGCAGTTCTATCCGACGATCGGCCTGACCAGCAGCTCGGGCTTCGCCAGCAGCGAACTCGGCAAGCTCGACCAGCTGACCTCCAACTTCGGCAGCTTCGGCCTGACCTTCTTCGGCCCGATCTTCACCGGCGGCCGGCTCACCGGCCAGGTGCGCGAGGCCGAGGCGCTGCAGCGCCAGGCCGCCATCGAGTTCCTGAAGTCGGTCCAGACCGCGCTGCACGAGGTGCAGGACGCGCTCGTCGGCCGCCAGAAGATCGAGACGCAGATGGCGCTGCGCGACGAGAACATCGCCGTGCTGGAGCGCCAGCGCGAGGTGGCGCAGCGGCGCTACGACCTGGGCCGCGACGACTACTTCCAGGTGCTGGACGCCGAACGTTCGCTGGCCTCGGGGCTGCAGCTGCAGAACCAGACCCGCTACGCGCGCGCCGACGCCTTCGTCTCCCTCTACAAGGCGCTGGGCGGCGGCTGGTCGCTGCCTGCCGTCACCGCTTCCACCGCCCAATCGACGACGACCTCCCGATGAGTGATCAAACCAAGCTGGTGGCGCTGCCCGCCTACCTGCCGCGCCGCCTCCAGGCCTTCCGCATCGTCCGGGGCGACAAGACGAGCTACGTGCTGCGCGACAAGCTCGCCGACAAGACCTACGACGTCGAGCAGTGGCAGTTCTTCATCCTCGAGGTGCTGCCCGGCTGCGAGACCGCCGACAAGCTGCTGTCGGTGTTTGCCGACCGCTTCGGCCGCGAGATCACCGAACACGAGGTGATGAGCTTCTTCGCCCAGCTGGCCGACCAGAAGCTGCTCGACGACGAGGCTGCCAAACATCCGCTGCTCAAGCCGTTCACGCGCCAGGGCTACGCGCTCGAGCAGGGCCTGATCAAGCCCAAGTCCTTCGAGGAGCTGGCGGTCAAGATGGCGTCGCAGACGCCCAAGGCCGGCACCGCGCCGGGCGCCTCGCCCGCGCCCGGGCCGACGCCCGGCGCGCCCGACGAACTGCCCGAGGACGCGGTGCTGCCGGCCGGCGTCAACGAGGCCGACAGCCTGGACCCGCGCCAGACGCGCCAGCTGTTCAAGTTCTTCCCGATGCAGCCGCTGGCGTCCACGCTGCTGCCGATCGTCGAGCCACTGAAGTACGCGATCTACCTGCTGCCGCTGATCGCGCTGGTGGCGCTGATCCTCGTGCTGCGCAACTTCCAGCTGCTGTGGGGCGACATCACCTCGCTGCGCAGCGCCACGACGCTGGCCGTGCACGCGCTGTTCAGCCTGGTGACGATCAACCTGGCCGTCGTCGTGACGCAGTCGCTGGTGGCGCAGAAGTTCCGCGCCAGCCTGGGCGATCTGGGCATCGGCCTGCGCTTCGGCTTCTTCCCGCGTTTCATGGTGCCGATCCGGCACACGATGCAGCTGTCGCGTCGCGAGCGCATGTGGATGCACGCCGGCCCGCTGCTCACGCGCGTGCTGCTGTTCAGCATCGGCGTGCTCATCTGGTACAACGCGCGCGGCCGCTACGAGGGCCTGACCAACATCGGCCTGGGCCTGACCTTCCTGTGCGCGGTGAACCTGCTCGTCGAGGGCGGCAACCCGCTGGTCAAGGGCAACGGCTACCACCTGCTGGCCGCCTTCGTCGACGAGCCGCAGCTGCGTGGCAAGGCCTACCGCGCCTTCCTCGACCGCCTGCGCGGCGGTGCGAGCACCGAGCGTGGCCAGATGCTGCTGACGACCTTCGCGCTCGCCAGCTTCGTCTACGCCTACCTGGTGGTGCTGCTGATCGTCTACGTCAGCGGCCACTTCCTGATCAAGGAGATGCGCCTGGGCGGCGCGGCGCTGATCGTCGTCGTCGCGCTCGGTGTGTTCCTCGCGGTGCGCACGACGCGGCGCTTCCAGCTGATCACGCGCGCCTACGAACGTTCGCAGCAGTTCGAACGCTGGCGCAAGCGCGCGCTGCCCTCCGAGGCGTCCGAGCAGGCGCAGGCCGAGGCGCCGAAGAGCCGCACCTGGTACTACATGAAGCGTGCGCTCGTCGTCACCTTCATCCTGCTGCTGTTCCTGCCCTACCCGTACGACGCCGGCGGCGACTTCGAGATCTTCCCCGCGGCGCGCCAGGTCATCACGACCGACGTCGGCGGCATCGTCGAGGAAGTCAACTTCGACGGCGGCGAGAGCGTCGCCAAGGGCAAGGTCATCGCCCGTGTCGCCAGCACCGACATGAAGGCCCAGCTGCAGACCTTCGACGCGCGCATCGCCGCGCAGCGGGCGGTGGTGGCCGAGCTGAAGTCGCGGCCGCGCAAGGAAGAGGTCGCGGTCGCGCAGAGCGACCTGGAGACCGCGCGCCAGCGCGCCCGCTTCAGCGGCGAACGCGTGCCGCGCCTGGAGCGCATGTTCAAGGAACGCACGATCTCGTTCGAGGAGCTGGACACCGCGCGCAAGGAAGCCGAGGTCGACCGCGGCGAAGTCGTGCAGCGCGAAGCCGCGCTGGCGCTGGTCAAGGCCGGCACGCCGCCGGACCGCATCGCCGCCGAGGAGGCGACGCTGCAGTCGCTCGTGCAGCAGCGCGCCGAGCTCGAGGGCCGCGCCGGCCGCACCGTGATGGCCATGCCCTTCGACGGCACCATCCTGTCGCTGCACCTGAAGGACCGTCTCAACAGTGTGCTCGACAAGGGCGCGCCCTTCGCCACCGTCGAGGCCGTCGGCTCGATGACGGTCGAGATCGACGTGCCCGAAGGCGAGATCGGCTACGTCAAGGTCGGCGCGCCGGTGCGCGTACGGCCGAACGCGTTCAACGACCGCACCTTCGTCGGCAAGGTCGACCGCATCGACGGCAACGTCAGCGTCAAGCCCACCGGACGCATCGTCAAGGTCGTCGCCGTCGTCGACAACGGCGCCGGTGACCTGAAGTCGGGCATGACCGGCTACGCCAAGGTCGACGCCGGCACGATGCCGGTCTGGCAGGCCTTCAGCCAGGCGGTGGTGCGCTTCGTCAACGTCCAGGTCTGGTCGTGGCTGCCTTGATCGACTGAACCCGACCCCGCCCCGCCGAGGGGTGGACGACGCGGCCCGGCGGCTTCGGCTCCCGGGCCGCGTGCATTTTTCCGCATACCCTGGGTAGTGTCATAGGTATCATTTGATGTCAGTTTTACACCTTTGGGGTCGGAATGTCGGTGCTCTCGCGTCTTCGCATCGGGGCCAGGATGGCTCTTGGCTTCGGCGTCGTCGTCGCCTTGATGCTGGTGGTGCTCGGCGCGGTGCTCGCGCTGATCGCACGAGCCGAGCGGTCCAGCGAGGAGCTGGTCGGCGTCCAGGCGGAGCGTCTGGCGCTGGCGCACGAGTGGCATCAGAACATCCAGGTCAACTCGCAGCGGGCGCTGGCCATCGGCCTGACGCGCGACGCCGGGCTGGAGCGGACCTTCGCCGAGCGCATGAAGGCCGTCACCGCGCGCACGAGCGAGATCCAGAAGCGATACACCGAACTTGAGACCACCGAGGGCGGGCGCGCCGGCCTCGAGGCGCTCGGCGGGGTGCGTCAGCGTTACCTCGACCAGCGCAAGGCGCTGCTGGCTGCAGGCGACGACAGCGCACGCGTCGCCGAGGAGGGCGCGCGTTTCCAGCAGGTCACGGCCGAGTACATCCAGGTGTCGGCGCAGATGCTGGCCTTCCAGCAGCAGCGCCAGCGCGAGATCTCGGCCCGGGCCGTCAGCGCGATGGAGGAGTTGCGCGCCACGGCAATCGTCGTGTCGATCGTCGCCATCGTCGCCGCGGTCGCGATGGGCTGGACGCTCACGCGCGGCATCACGCGGCCGCTGGCCACGCTGCAGGCGGCGGCACGGCGCATCGCCGACGGCGACCTGGCGCAGCCGCTCGCGCGTGCTGCCGGCGAGGCCGAGACCGACCGTCTGAGCGCGGAGATCGCCCACATGCAGCAGGCGCTGCGTTCGCTGGTCGGCCAGGTGCACGAGGTGGCCGAGTCGATCGAGGTCGCCAGCCGCGAGGTCGCCGCCGGCAACGCCGACCTGAGCGCGCGCACCGAGAGCACCGCCTCGAGCCTCGAGGCCACGGCCAGCACGATGCAGACGCTCACCGAGACGGTGCGTCAGACCGCCGAGTCGGCGCGCAACGCCGATGCGCTGGCGCGTTCAGCCGGCGACGTCGCGCGCAGCGGCGGCGGCGTCGTCGACCAGCTCGTGCGCTCGATGGCCGAGATCGAGCGCAGCAGCCGCCGCGTGGCCGAGATCATCGCGACGATCGACGGCATCGCCTTCCAGACCAACATCCTGGCGCTCAACGCGGCGGTCGAGGCCGCGCGTGCGGGCGAACAGGGGCGCGGCTTTGCCGTCGTCGCCGGCGAGGTGCGCCTGCTGGCGCAGCGCTCGGCCGAGGCCGCGCGCGAGATCAAGGCGCTGATCGACGATTCGGTCCGCGAGGTGGCGTCGGGCACACGCTGCGCCGGCGACGCCGGGCGATCGATGGCCGAGATCGTCGCCGCGGTGCAGCGTGTCGGCGAGGTCGTCGACGGGATCAGCGCGACGACGGCCGCGCAGAGCGAGGGCATCGGCGGCGTCAACGTCGCGGTCGTGCAGATCGAGCAGTCGACGCAGCAGAACGCGGCGCTGGTCGAGGAATCGACCGCCGCTGCCGCCAGCCTGCGCGAGCAGGCGCGCAAGCTGACGACGCTGGTCGGGGGCTTCCGTCTGGCCTGAAGCGGCCCCAGGCCTTACTTCGAGACCGGCGCGCCGAGTCCGGTGTCGACGTACCAGACGCCGTCGTTGACACCTTCCGGGTACTTGTCCGTCACCGGCACCATGCGGTTGTAGTAGATGAACGGGCCCTTGGCGGTGATGAAGTACTCCGGGTCCAGCCGCACGCGCGGCTTGGTCGTGTCGTTCGTCAGCATCTTGAAGTTCTGCTTCAGCGGGTCGATGCCGGTGATCGCCAGGTGCGTCGGGTAGGCCTTGTCCCAGAACTTGTTGGACGGGCTGACGACGGTGAAGATGTACGAGCGGCCGTTGTGCGTGAACACCTCGGGCGACCAGAAGAAGGGCAGCTGGGTCGGCGGCGTGATCGTCTTGGTCACCGTCCAGCGCTTGACGCCGTCGGTGCCGGCGACCTTGCGGTAGACGAGGATCTTGCGGCGGAAGTCCGCCATCGTGAAGAAGACGTACTCGTTGTTGTACTCGGGCGCCTTCCACATGAAGCCGCCGTACTTGCCGACCTTGTCGAAGGTGAGCTGCTCGACGGCGCCGCTGTCGGTGTCGTAGGTGAAGACCTGGTCGACGAGGCGCGGGTCGGTGGCGACGTGGCCCTGGAAGATGATCTTGCGCGTGCCCGGGACCCAGCGGCGGGAGTTGCCGCCGGTGAGATCCGAGATCGGCATCGTGACCTCGGTCGAGCTCTTGGACATCTTGCGCCAGAAGAGCGCGCTCTTGTCCGCGGCGATGTAGTTGATGCGCGGGTCGGTGTCGGTGTCGTCCTTGGACCCGTCGGGCGTCGCACGGCCGGCGGAGTTGGCCAGCACCGAGGGCGTCCAGCTGCCATTGAGCATCGTCGCCATGCCGATCTGCGCCGTGCTCTCGCTGTGCGTGGCGCCGCTCTTGTAGCGCGTGTAGACGATGCGCGAGCCCGAGGCACCGGACATCCACTCCGGGCCGTTGCCGAAGTCGACCACCGGCGCGGTCTCGGTGTCCACGAGCACGCCGTGGCCGTCGGGCGGGTAGAAGGCGCCGGTCTGGAAGTCGACCGTCGCGACCCAGAGCTTGCCGTCGGCGGCTGTGAACGCGAACAGCGAGTTGCTCTGGCCGCCATTGCAGCTCGCGCAGAGCTTGCCGTTGCGCGCCGAGTCGAACTCGAAGTCGGGAATCGCGGCCTTGGTCACCTGGACCTCGGGCAGGGTGGCGGCACGCGCCGCGGGCACGAAGGCCAGGCAGGCGACGCCCAGCGCTGCGGCGACGCCCGCCTGACGCGGACGGCGGGGAGAGCTTTTGTCGTTCATGGCGACTCCATTGGTTCGGATGATCCTAGCAAGCAAGCCCCGAACCGGTGATGGCGGGCTGCCCCTCGTTTCGCGGGGTCGGGATGTAAAGCCCGTCGGCCTCGTGCACCCCGTGTTCGTGTGCCGGCGCGCCGCCGAGCGTTGCCCGCGAATCGGGGGCTCGTTAAGGTCCAGTTACACGCATTCCGGTCCTCGGTTTGCTTGGCTTGTCCCACTGTCCGACTCTTCGCGAGGTTCCATGCCCTCATCCGTCCTGACCCGCGCGCTGCTGTGCTGGCGGCTGCCGCTCGCTGCCGCCGCGCTGGCCGCACTGTCCGCCAACGCGCCGGCCCAGACCTGGGCTCCGAACGAGACCCAGGCCTCGCCCGAGGCCGAGCTGATCGACTACGAGTTCAGCCAGTCGCGGGCCCAGATCGCCTGGAACGACACGCTGGGCAACCTGTGGGTCGCCGGCGTCGAGCGCGCCACCGGCAAGTTCGTCCCGGCCGACGGCCGCGGCATCGTCGTCGACGCCAACTCGATGACCTTCCAGGACGCTCAGAAGACCAAGAACGGCCCCGAATGGGTGCCGACGGCCACCGGCGAAGTGCTGGTGCACACCAAGTACAACGGCCGCCACACCGACGGCAACTCGCGCATCGGGCTGGCCTGGGACAACGGCGACGGCACCTGGACGAGCACTTTCCTGTCCGATGCGGTGCGCAAGGCACCGTACGGGAGCAACCTCGCCGGCGATCCTTCGCCGCGCATCAGCTACGTCGACAACCGCGAGGTCCACTACTGGGCCGAGCTGCTTGCGCCGTCGACCGAACGCCGCATCGAGGACTTCCCCGACTCCAACTACCCGGTGCGCCACGTGATCTGCTCGCGCCCGGACATCGCCGGCTCGCGCGCCGTCGTCTATCCGGTCACCGTCGACGGCGTCGACCAGGTCTTCTACCGCGACTTCGACAGCAACACCTCGCAGCAGCTGACCTTCGACGCGGGCCAGAAGTACGAGGTCTGGATGTGGTGCGCGCCCGAGTACGGCCACGAGCTGGTGTTCTTCACGCTCGTCGACCAGACCGAGCTGCGTGTCTACCGCAAGGTCTCGGGCAGCTGGAAGGCCGTCTACAGCCAGAGCGCGGTGCGCGGCAACAAGATCTACTCGCCCGAGCCCTTCACCTGGAACGGCAAGTCCTACATCTTCATGTCGCAGACGGTGCGGCCGAACAAGTTCCGCTCCGAGGTCTGGGTCTCCAACATCGACGCCACGGCGCCGGTCTTCAAGCGCATCACGCCGACCGAGCCGCTGCGCACGCGCACCGACCCCGAGGTCTTCATCACCGATGCCGGCCCGCGCGTCTACTACAACCGCCTGGTGCCCGACGTCTCCGACAGCGGCCGCTACAAGACCTGCCGCAAGCCCGAGTGCTCCGACGGCGTCTGGTTCGCCGACCCCGGGCTCTGAACTCAAGGCCGGCCGCCGCGCCGGCCTGACACGAAGCCGGCGCCCGCGTGGACGCCGGCTTCGTCGTTTCAGGGTGTCGGCACCCGGTACAGCATCAGGCGCTGCACGCCCGACACGTCGTACTGCTGCAGCACCGGCATCGTGCCGGCGGCGGCTGCCGGCAGCTCGATGCGCGCGGTGTTGTAGTTGATGCCGGGCACCGCGGGCACCATGGCCAGCTCGTAGGTCGGGTCCCAGGCGAGGCCGAGCGCGTCACCCGTCTCGAAGGTGCCCTTGCCGCGCTGCACCGTGTAGCCGACGACCGGGTTGCCGTTGAACAGGCCCATCTGGGCATAGGCGACCTTGCGTGTGTCGTCGACCAGGCGCGGCCCGTCCCAGGACTGCGTCTGCGGGTCACGGCGAAAGTGCAGGATGTCGTAGTTGTCCACCGTGACCAGGTGCACCCCGCCGGCGGCGTCGGTGACCACGTTGAAGTGGCTCGCGTACGGGTCGGCCAGCGAACTCTCGACGGTGCCCACGTGGACGGTCTCGGTGCTCCAGGGCGCCCCCGGGGCATCGCCGTCGAGCCGGCGCGAGAAGTAGGTCACCTCGCGCACCGTCCACACCATGCCGACGCCCCCGGGAATGGCCGCCGGGCGCGCGCTGCGTTCGACGGCGCGGTTGTCGGTCGGGCCGAAGACGAGGCCGGGGTCGGTCCAGCCGCCGCCGGCCGGGCGGTGCACGACACGCAGGTTGCCCTGGTTGGACAGCTTGGTGCGCGCCAGGAACCCGACCCACAGCCCGCCCTGCGCGTCGACCGCGATCGCCGGGTTCTGCGCCGAGATGCGGTTGCTCGCGAACGCGGCCTGCGCGCCCGAGGAGGCCCAGCCGGCCGCCGCGTCGTAGTGCAGCAGCTCGTGCACCACGCTGCCGGCGGCCGTGTGATAGACGACGTGCGCGTCCTCGCCCTGCAGCTGAACGTCGGCGGTGGACTTGTCGTCGGTGTCGGCGAACGCGTGGGCCAGCTGCCAGGCGACACCGTCACGGCTGCTGTAGAGCGCCAGCCCGCCGGGCTCGTAGCTGCCGCGGTTCATCACCAGGTGCATCGCGCCGTCGGGCGTGAGCCACATGTGCTGCTGGTGGCGGTACGAGATCATGCGTTCGTTGTCGCTCGCGAGATCGGTCTCGACCGCACGCAGCGGCGTGCCCGCCCAGGCGGGCAGCAGGAAGGCCGCCGAGGCGGCCAGTGCCGCGGCGGCGAGCCGGAAGCGGGTGCGGCAGCGCTGCCGCGCCGTGGCATTGGGCATGGTTTCCTCCGAGGGCCGGTTGTGACGCGCGGGCCGAGTCCAGCGGCGCGACCGGGACGGGCGCGAGCATTCTCCGGGCCGTGTTCCGGCCCCGGCTCCCCCCGGATCCCGGGATCGGCGCGTTCCGGCGGCTTTGGCGGCATCGGACTTGCACACGAGGCTCTCGTGTCGCGTCTGTTAAGCCATTTGGTGCAATGCAATGCACTGTCAACGCCCGTCACGCGAAGCCGCGCCGAGTCGGGCCGTGCGATTGTTCGCGCACGCCCTGAGTGCGGCCCCCTCGGGTGGGTGACGCGAGCCCTGCCACGCCCGGTACGCACGCGTTCTCGTGATAACTTCAGTACGAAATTGGTGCACGGGAAGAAGAGGTCGGAGCGCGACCCCGCCGGACCGGGGTTACCAAGCCTCACGATGCTCTCAGTTTCCAACCGCTTCCCGTTTCTTCACCTTTGTTCACGCGCCTGCCGCGTGGGCACCTCTTCGGTGACGCATCGCACGATGCGTGACGCCGCCCCGGCCCTCGTCGGCCTCGGTTTGTCCCGCCCCTGAGATGAGCCTCTTCCAGACCTTCGTCCTCACCCCGGCCGGACACGATGACGTGTCGCTGGCGATCGCGGCCTGCCGCGCCGGCGCCGTCGGCGTCGTCAACCACGAGCTCGACGCCGACCCGGCGCGCTGGGCCCCGGCGCTCGCCGCCGTGGCCGCGGCCACCGACGGCGGCCACGCGCTGAAGCTGCCGGCGCTGGCCGACGGCGACGCCGAGCGCCTGGTCGCCGCGCGTGCCGCGGGCCTGGCCTGGCTGCTGATCGATGCCGCCGCGGTGCCGGCCGCACGCGACACGCTGGCCGCGCTGCGCGCCGCCGGCCTGCGTGTGATGGCCGAGCTGACGACGCCGGACTGGCCGGCCGGGCCGCTGGACACCGACGTCGACGCGCTGCTGCTCAAGGGCAACGAGGCCGGTGGCTTCGTCGGCGAGGACGCCAGCTTCATCCTGCTGCAGAAGTGGCGCGGCCGCACGGCGCTGCCGCTGCACGTGCGCGGCGGCCTGACGCCGGCCGTCGCCGCGGGCTGCGCCGCGCTGGGTGTGGCCGGCGGCGCGCTCGACTCGCAGGTCCTGCTGCTCGACGAGGCGCGCCTGGGCGAAGCCGGCCAGGCGGTCATCGCCGGCCTGTCGGGCAACGAGACCGTGGCCGTCGGCGACGGCGAGCACGGCGAGTACTTCCGCATCCTGAGCCGCCCGGGCCACGCCGTGGCCAAGGCGCTGATCACCGAGGGCGACGGCTGCGGCGTTGCCGCGCTGCGTGCCAAGGTCGCCGGTCGCATCAACTGGGACGACCCGCGCGCCGGCCTGCTGCCGGTGGGCCACGACGTCTGCTTCGCAGCCGACTGGCGCAAGCGTTACGGCCACCTGGCCGCGGTGCTGAAGGCCTTCGACGGTGCGGTCGCGACCCAGCTCGCGCTGGTCGCGGCCCAGCCGCCGGTTGCCGAAGGCGCGCCGCTGGCCCAGGCGCTGGGCCTGCGTTTCCCGATCGTGCAGGGCCCGATGACGCGCGTCTCCGACGTCGCCGACTTCGCCCAGGCCGTGGCCGACGGCGGCGGCCTGCCGATGGTCGCCTTCGCGCTGCTCAAGGGTGCGCCGCTGGACAAGCTGCTCGCGCGCACCCAGCAGCTGCTGGGCGGCAAGCCCTGGGGCATCGGCCTGCTGGGCTTCGCGCCGCAGGCGCTGCTCGACGAGCAGCTCGCGCTGGCCACGCAGTACAAGCCGGCCTACGCGCTGATCGCCGGCGGCCGGCCCGACCAGGCCGTCAAGCTCGAGGCCTCGGGCGTGCCGACCTTCCTGCACGTGCCCTCGGCCAACCTGATCCCGCTGTTCGTCCAGGAAGGCGCGCGGCGTTTCATCTTCGAGGGCCGCGAGTGCGGCGGCCACATCGGCCCGCTGTCGAGCTTCGTGCTCTGGTCGACGATGGTCGACCGAATCGCCGACGAGATCGACGCGCGCCGCGTCGCGCCGGCCGAGCTGCAGCTGCTGTTCGCCGGCGGCATCCACGACGCCGCCTCGTCGGCCTTCGTGCAGGTGCTGGCCGCGCCGCTGGTCGCGCGCGGCGTCAAGGTCGGCGTGCTGATGGGCAGCGCCTACCTGTTCACCGAGGAGATCGTCGCCTCGGGTGCGGTGGTGGCCAAGTTCCAGCAGGAGGTCATCGCCTGCCGCCACACCGTCAGCCTCGAGTCCGGCCCCGGCCACGCCAGCCGCTGCGGCTACACGCCGTTCGCGCAGGAGTTCTTCAAGAAGCGCGCCGAGCTGCGCGAGCAGAAGGTGGCCGGCGAAGAGAGCCGCCGCGTGCTCGACGACCTGATCATGGGCCGGCTGCGCATCGCCTCCAAGGGCACGACGCGCATCGGCGAGGAAGGCAAGCTGACGACGCTGGACGAACACCAGCAGTACGCCGACGGCATGTACATGCTCGGCCAGGTGGCGACGCTGCGCGACGGCGTCACGACCGTCGCCTCGCTGCACGACGACGTGACGGCCGGCGCCGCCGCGCTGCTCGCCGCTGCGGCCGACGCGCGCCAGGCCGCGCCGGTGGCCGCCACCGGCCCGGTCGACATCGCCATCGTCGGCCTGGCCACGCTGCTGCCCAAGGCCGACTCGCTGGCCGCCTACTGGGACAACATCCTGGCCAAGGTCGACGCGATCACCGAGATCCCGCCGCACCGCTGGGACTGGCGCCTGTACTACGACAGCGACCGCCACGCGCCGGACAAGATCTATTCGAAGTGGGGCGGCTTCATCGACGACCTGGTCTTCGACCCGACACGCTACGGCATGCCGCCGAAGTCGATCGAGGCCGTCGACCCGATGCAGCTGATGGCGCTGGAAGTCGCGCGCCGCACGCTCGCCGACGCCGGCTACGACCGCAAGCCCTTCGACCGCGAACGCGCCTCGGTGATCGTCGGCGCCAGCGGCGGCACCGGCGACGTCGGCTCGCAGTACGGCCTGCGCTCGGAGCTGCCGCGTTTCTCGGGCCAGCTGCCGGCCGAGGTCGCCGAACGCCTGCCCGAGTGGACCGAGGATTCCTTCGCCGGCATCCTGCTGAACGTCATCGCCGGGCGCATCGCCAACCGGCTGAACTTCGGCGGCGTCAACTTCACGACCGACGCCGCCTGCGCCTCGTCGCTGGCCGCGGTCTACCAGGGCGTCACCGAACTGGCCGCCGGGCGCAGCGACATCGTCATCGCCGGCGGCGTCGACACCGTGCAGGGCCCGTTCGGCTACCTGTGTTTCAGCAAGACGCAGGCGCTGTCGCCGCGCGGCCGCTGCAACACCTTCGACGCCTCGGGCGACGGCATCGTCATCAGCGAAGGCATCGCGATGGTGGCCTTGAAGCGCCTGGCCGACGCCGAGCGCGACGGCGACCGCATCTACGCCGTCATCAAGGGTGTCGGCGGCTCCAGCGACGGCAACGCCAAGGGCCTGACCGCGCCGTTGCCCGCGGGCCAGCTGCGTGCGATGCGCCGCGCCTACCAGATGGCCGGCTTCGGCCCGTCCACCGTCGGCCTGTTCGAGGCGCACGGCACCGGCACCGTCGCCGGCGACACCGCGGAGCTGGAAAGCACGACGCGGCTGATGCTGGAGGAGGGCGCGCGCGCCCACGGCGCCGTCGTCGGCTCGGTGAAGACGATGATCGGCCACACCAAGGCCACCGCCGGCGTCGCCGGCCTGGTCAAGGCCGCGCTGGCGCTGCACCACAAGGTGCTGCCGCCGCACCTGGGCGTGAGCGATCCGAACCCGACGCTCAAGCGTGCCGACACGCCGCTGCACGTCATCGGCGACGCGCTGCCCTGGCTGCCCGGCGAGCAGCCGCGGCGTGCCGCCTGCAGCGCCTTCGGCTTCGGCGGCACCAACTTCCACGTCGTGATGGAGGAGTACCAGCGCGAGTACCGGCCCTGGCTGCGCAGCGCCACCGCGCGGCGCTGGCCGGCCGAGCTGCTGCTGTTCTCGGCCGACAGCCGCGAGGCGCTGGTCTCGCGCCTGACGGCGCTGCACGCCGAGCTGGCGGCCACGCCGGTCGAGCTGCGCGACCTGGCCGCCAGCCTGGCGCGCCGCTGGCAGGGCGGCGCCGCCGAGCGCCTGGCGCTGGTCGCGCGCAGCCCCGAGGAACTGGCGACCAAACTCGCCGCGGCGGCAGCTTTCCTGCGCGGCGAGGCCAAGGCCGCACCGCCGGGGGTGTTCCACCGCGCCGGCGCGCCGCTCGGCGGCAAGGTCGCGGTGCTGTTCCCGGGCCAGGGCTCGCAGTACACCGGCATGGGCCGCGAAGCGGCGCTGTACCTGCCGCCAGTGGCCGACGCGCTGGCCGACGCCGAGACCGCGCTGCGGGTGCCGTTCAAGCAGCGTTTCGGCAAGACGCTGGGCGAGTTCCTGTTCCCGCGTGCGGCCTACGACGACGCCGCCCAGGAGGCCGCGCGCCGTGCGCTGACCAGCACCGACGTCGCCCAGCCCGCGCTCGGCGCGCTGGAGGTCGGCCTGTGGCGGCTGCTGCAGGCGCTGGGTTTCCAGGCCGACATGGCCGCCGGCCACAGCTACGGCGAGTTCGTCGCCCAGCATGCCGCCGGCGCGATCGACTTCGGTGCGCTGATGGCGCTGTCGGCGGCACGCGGGCGTTTCATCGTCGACGCCGCCCAGGATGCCGGCGCCGAGCTCGGCACGATGGCCGCGGTGCCGGCCGAGCGCGGTGTCGTCGAGCAGCTGATCGCCGACCTGCCCGACGTCATCGTCGCCAACCACAACGCGCCGCTGCAGAGCATCGTCTCGGGCACGCGTGCCGGCGTCGAGGCGGCTGTGGCCAAGTGCGCCGCCGCCGGCATCGAGGCGCAGGCCATCCCGGTGGCCGCGGCCTTCCACTCGGTGCTGGTCAAGCCGGCGCAGGGGCCGCTGTCGGCGCTGATCGACGCCACGCCCTGGCAGCCGACGGCGATCCCCGTCTACGCCAACGCCACCGCGCGGCCGCACCCGGCCGAGCCGGCGCGCAGCCGCCAGCTGATGGCCGAGCACCTGGTCAAGCCGGTCGAGTTCGTCGCCCAGGTGCGCCAGATGCACGACGACGGCGCCCGCCTGTTCGTCGAGGTGGGCCCGAAGGCGGTGCTGTCGCGCCTGGTCGGCCGCATCCTGCAGGAACAGCCGCACGTGGCCGTCGCGCTGGACGACGGCAGCGGCCTGGCCGGGCTGCTGGCCGGCATCGGCCAGCTGCTGGTGGCCGGCGCCGCGCTCGACGTCGAGCCGCTGTTCGCCGGCCGCGACTGCCGCGTCGGCGACCCCGAACGGCTGGCCTCGATCGACCGTCGCGAGACGCCGGCGCGCACCGCCTGGGTCATCAACGGTGCCGGCGTGCGCCGCCTCGCCGACCCGGTCAAGCCGGTCGGCGTGACGCTGGAGCAGGCCCAGGCCGCGCTGGCGGCGCCGCCCGCGGCCGCTGCGGCCGCCCCGCAGGCTGCCCCGCAGCTCGCCCCGAACCCCGCGGCCGCCCCGGCGGCCGTCCCGCAAGTCATGCCCGCGGCCGCACCAGTGCGCTCCGCAACCCCGATCACGTCCCAGTTTTCCCGGAGGGTCCGAACGATGGATGAACGACGACCAATGCCCGCCACGGCCGACGCCGCCGTGCTGGCCGAGTACTTCGAGACGATGCGCCAGTTCCTGGAGTCGCAGGAACGCGTGATGGCCGCCTTCCTCGGCCAGCAGCCGGCCGCGCCGGCGCGTGCGCTGCGCGCCCGCCCGATGCCGACGATGGTGTTGCCGCGGGTCGCCGAGGCCGTGCCCGTGGCGCCCGTCGTCGCGTCGGCGCCGGTCGTGCCGGCGGCCCCCGTGGCTCCGGTCGCACCGGTCGTGCCGCCGGCCCCGGTGGTCGCCGCGGCCCCGGTCGCGCCGGTGGCACCCGCCGCCCCCGTCGCCGCCCCCGCCCCGGTGGCCGCGGCCGCCCCGGCTGCCGCGCTGTCGCGCGACAAGCTCGCCGAGATGCTGCTCGCGATCGTCGAGGAGAAGACCGGCTACCCGAAGGACATGGTCGGCCTGGACCAGAACCTCGAGTCCGACCTCGGCATCGACAGCATCAAGCGCATCGAGGTCGTCGGCGCGATGCTGCAGGCGCTGCCCGAAGGCTGGCGCGCCGCGCTGGTCGACCGCCGCAGCAAGCTGAACACGCAGCCGACGCTCAACGGCATGCTCGACCTGATCGGCTCGGCCAAGGAAGGGGCGGCCGTCCCTTTTGAACGTGCCGAGGCGGGCACCCCGGTGGCCGGCGCCGTCGTCGCCGGCCATGCCCCGTCTCGGCATCTGATCGAACCGACACCCGAAGCCCTGCCCGGGACGGCCGCGCGCCGTCTCGCCGCCGGGCGCTACCTGATCGTGCCCGACCGCGGCACGCTCGCCGACGGCCTGGCCACGCGCCTGGCCGAACGCGGCGCCACGGTCGAGCGCCTGGACCCGGCGCTGCTCGCCGACGAGGCGGCGCTGGTCGCCTGGTGCGCCACGCACCGCGTCGCGCCCGTCGCCGGGCTGGTCTTCCTGAGCCCGGTCGACGCGCCGCAACCCGGTGCCGACGCCGGCCCCGACGACTGGCGCGCGGCGCTCGCCGCCGGCGACCAGGCGCTGTTCGTGCTGCTGCGTGAACTGAGCGCCGCCTTCGTGCCCGAGGCCCATGTGCTCGCCGCCAGCACGCTGGGCGGCCTGTTCGGCCGCGGCCGCGCGCCCGAGGCGCTGCCGCTGGCCGGCGGCGCGCCCGGCCTGCTGAAGTCGCTGCGCGAGGAGCGGCCGACGCTGCGTGTCAAGGCCGTCGACCTCGACCCGACGCAGACCGCGCTGGCCCACGCCCAGGCGCTGTTCGACGAGCTCGAGCTCGACGGCGGCCGCCAGGAAGTCGGCTACCCCGGCGGCCAGCGCACCGTGTTCCGCAGCGTTGTGGCCGAGCTGCCGGCCGACGCGCCGCGTGTCGCGCTGCAAGGCGTCGTCGTGCTCGCCACCGGCGGTGCACGCGGCATCACCGCCGAGGTGCTGCGCGAGCTGGCACGGCCCGGCAACACGCTGGTGCTGACCGGCCGCAGCACGCTGCCCGAGGCCGAACCCGCCGAGCTGGCGGCGCTGGCCGACGCCGCGGCGCTGCGCACCCACTTCATCGCCGAGGTGCGCCGCGGCGCGCTGGCGATGAAGCCGGGCGAGATCAACCGCCATGTGCAGGCCTTGCTGGGCCTGCGCGAGATGCGCGCCAACATCGCCGACTTTCGCGCCAGCGGCGCCGCCGTCGAGTACCACGCGGTGGACGTCACCGACGAGGGCTCGATGCGCGCGCTGCTCGACGGCGTCTACGCCCGCCACGGCCGCCTCGACGGCGTCGTGCACGGCGCCGGCGTCATCGAGGACAAGCTGATCGCCGACAAGAGCACGGCGAGCTGGCGCCGCGTCGTCGACACCAAGGTCGTCGGCCTGCTGCTGCTGCAGAAGTGGCTGCGTCCGCAGAGCCTGAAGTTCCTCACCGTCTTCAGCTCGGTCGCCGGGCGCTACGGCAACAGCGGGCAGGGCGACTACGCCACCGCCAACGAGCTGATGAACCGCATCTGCGAGCACCTGCGCGGGCGCTGGGACGGCCGTGTCGCCGTCAGCGCGCTGTGCTGGGGCCCGTGGGGCCCGACGAAGTTCGGCGCCGGCATGGTGACCGAAGAGACCGAGGCCAAGTTCGCTGCCAAGGGCGTGACGCTGGTCAGCGCGGCCGTGGGGCGCAAGCTCTTCGCCGACGAGATCTCGCGCCCGGCCGGCGGCCCGGTCGAGGTGGTCTGCGGCGCCGGCCCCTGGGAGCGCCACGAAGCCGAGATCGGCGCCTGGCGCGAACGGGCGCCCGAGCCCGAAGGCCCCGAGCTCGGCGCGCTGCTGGGCGCCGCGCGTGTGCTCGACGCCGGCCGCGGCGAGCAGGTCGTCGCGCTGCGCCTGGACGTGGCGCGCCACCTCTATCTGCAGGAACACGTCATCGACGCGACGCCGGTGCTGCCGGCGGCCGCCGCGCTGGAGATCACCGCCGAGGCCGCGGCCACGCTGTGGCCGGGCTGGAAGGTCGTCGAGGTGCGCGAGTTCCGGCTGATGAAGGGCGTCGAGCTGAAGGAGCCGGCGCGTGCGCTGCGGGTGCTGGTCAGCCCGCCGCCCTACGGCAGCAGCGAAGGCTTCGAGGTCGTCGCGGCGCTGCAGAGCGAACTGGCCGCCGGCCGCTTCATCACCCACTACAAGGGCGTGGTGCGGCTGGAGCAGCAGCTGCCGGCCGGTGAACGCATCGTGCCGCGCCCGCACCGCGAGAAGAGCCTGACCGTCGAACGCGCCTACGGCGAGTGGCTGTTCCACGGCCCGCGCTTCCAGGTCATCGAACGTTTCGACGGCCTGTCGCAGCAGGGTGCCGGCACGGCGGTGCGCTCCACGCACCCGTCGAGCTGGCTGCGCGGCACGCCGGCCGACGCGCCGGGCTGGGTCTTCGACCCGGCGCTGCTGGACGCCGCGGCGCAGATGGCCTGGCTGTGGGCACGCGCCTTCCGCGACGAATCGGCGCTGCCGGCGAAGTTCGGCCGCGTCGTGCGCTACGCCGAACGTTTCCCCGAACGGCTGCGCATGGAGTACGAACGCATCCCGACCGACGACCCGACGCTGATCCGCGCCAACGTGGTGTTCAGCGACGAACGTGGTGAGCCCGTGATGCTGATCGAGGAACTGGAGAGCATCGCCAGCGCCGCGCTGAACCGCCTGGGCGGCAGCGCGCGCACGGCGATCGACGCATGAGCCGAAACCCGCCCAACACCGCGCCCGAGCCGATCGCGCTGATCGGCATGGCCTGCATCTTCCCGGACGCGCCGGACCTGCAGGCCTTCTGGAACAACATCCTCGACGGCGTCGACGCGGTCGGCGACCCGGTGGAGAACTGGGACGCCGAGCGCTACCTGGCCGACGGCCGCATCAAGACGCCGCGCGGCGGCTGGCTGAAGGACCTGTACCGCTTCGACCCGCGGGAGTTCGGGATCATGCCGAACTCGATGGACGGCGGCGAACCCGACCAGTACCTGGCGCTGCGCGTGGCGCGCGACGCACTCGCCGACGCCGGCTACCTCGGCCACGACGCCGACCACCGCGACACCGGCATCATCCTCGGCCACAGCACCTACCTGCACCGCGGCCAGGTCACCGTCATCCAGCACAACATCGTGCTCGACCAGACGATGGCGCTGCTGAAGGCCGCGCTGCCCGGGCTGGACGCCGCCGGCGAGGCCGAGCTGCGCCGCGCGCTGCTGGCCAAGCTGCCGCCGCACTGCGCCGACACCGCGCCGGGCCTGGTGCCCAACGTGATGACCGGGCGCATCGCCAACCGGCTCAACCTGAAGGGCCCGAACTACCTCGTCGACGCCGCCTGCTCGTCGTCGCTGCTGGCGGTGAGCGCCGCGGTCGACGAACTGCGCGCCGGCCGCAGCCGCATGATGATCGCCGGTGGCGTCAACGCCTCGCTGCCCGCCGACGTCTCGACGATCTTCACCCAGCTCGGCGCCTTGAGCGCGCGCGGCCGCGTGCGCCCCTTCGAGGCCGGCAGCGACGGCACGCTGCTCGGCGAAGGCCTGGGCATGGTCGTGCTCAAGCGCCTGTCCGACGCGCTGGCCGACGGCGACCGCATCTACGCCGTGCTGCGCGGCATCGGCCAGGCCAGCGACGGCCGCGGCACCGGCCTGCTGGCGCCCAGCGTCGACGGCGAGACGCTGTCGATCCGCCGCGCCTACGAACACAGCGGCGTCGACCCGGCGACCGTCGGCCTGATCGAGGCCCACGGCACCGGCATCCCGCTGGGCGACAAGACCGAGATCAACGCGCTCGCCAACGTCTTCGGCCCGCGCCGCGGTGCCGGCGGCAGCATCGCGATCGGCTCGGTCAAGTCGATGATCAGCCACTGCATCCCGGCCGCCGGCGTCGCCGGGCTGATCAAGACCGCGCTGGCGCTGCACCACCGCGTGCTGCCGCCGACGCTGTGCGAGCAGGTCAACCCCGAGCTCGGCCTCGAACGCACGCCGCTGTTCGTCAACACCGAGCCCATGCCCTGGATCGCGCCGCTGGGCCAGCCGCGCCGCGCCGGCGTCGACAGCTTCGGCTTCGGCGGCATCAACACCCACGCCATCGTCGAGCAGGCGCCGGCGTCCGCCGCGCGGCCGCCGCTGCTGGCGCGCTGGCCGTTCGAGCTCTGCGTGCTGTCGGCGCCCGACGCCACGGCGCTGGCCGCCGCCGTCGAGACGCTGGTCGCCGCACTGGCGCGTGAACCGCGCTGGACGCTGGCCGAGATCGCCGCCGCGCTGGCCGCCGCCGACCGCGGCGGCGAGGCCCGCCTGGCGATCGTCGCCAAGAGCCGCGAGGCGCTGGCCAAGGGCCTGGCGCAGGCGCTGCCCAAGCTGCGCAGCGCCGGCGACAAGGCGTTCGCGACCCGCGCCGGCGTCTTCTATTCGCCGCGCCCGCTGGACGGCAAGCTGGCCTTCCTGTTCCCCGGCGAAGGCTCGCAGTACCTGGGCATGTTCGCCGACCTGGCGCAGTGCTTCGACGAGGTGCGCGACTGGCTGGACTTCTGGCGCGGCCTGTACGACGACGCGCCGGGCGACACCCGCACCGACATCGTCTACCCGCCGGCCACCGAGCTGACGCCCGAGCGCCGCAAGCAGCTCGAGGCGCGGCTGCACGACATGGACGTCGGCAGCGAGGCGGTGATGATCGGCGGCCAGGCGATGTACTCGCTGCTGCGTGCGCTGGGCGTCGAGCCCGACGTGATGCTGGGCCACAGCTCGGGCGAGTCGTCGGCGCTGGCCGCCAGCGGCGCGCTGCCCACCGAGGACCGCACCCGCCTGGCCGATTTCATCCGCGACCTGAACGCCGTCTACGCCCAGGTGCTGGCCGAAGGCAGGATCCCGACCGGCGCGCTGCTGGCCGTCGGCGCGCTGCCCTCGGCGATGGTGCACGAGACGGTGGCCGCCACCGGGCTGGCGATCGACGTCGCGATGGACAACTGCGCCAACCAGCTGGTGCTGTACGGCACGCGCGAGGCGATCGACACCGTGCAGGCGCGGCTCACCGCGATCGGCGCGATCTGCATGCCGCTGCCTTTCGACCGCGGCTATCACACGCCGTCCTTCGGCGCGATGAGCGCGGCCTTCGCCGAGCACTACAAGGCGATCAAGCTGGGCGCGCCGCGGGTGCCGCTGTACTCCTGCGCGTCGGCCGGGCTGTTCCCGGCGTCGCCGGCGGCGGTGCGCAAGCTGGCCGGGGCGCAGTGGTCGCAGACCGTGCGTTTCCGCGAGACGGTGCAGGCCATGGTCGCCGACGGCGTGCGCGCCTTCGTCGAGGTCGGCCCCTCGGGCAACCTGACGGCCTTCGTCGACGACATCCTGGCCGACCAGCCGCACCTGGCGCTGGCCTCCAACCAGCGCCGCAAGCACGGCCTGGAGCAGCTGCTGGCGACGCTGGCCCAGCTCTGGGTGCACGGCCGGCCGATGTCGCTGCAGGCGCTGTACGCCCGCCGCCGCGTCGCCGTCGTCGACCTGACGGCGCCGGCGCCGGTGCCGCGCGAACGGCCGATGCTCGACAACACGATGCCGGTGCTGCGCCTGACCGACGCCGACCGCGCGCTGCTGCAGCGCATCGGTGCCGCCGGCGCGCCGGTCGTCGAGGTGAAGGTCCCGGTGCCCGCCGAACCAGTGGCCGCGGTGGCCGCCGAACCCGAAGCCGGGCCCGACGACGGCGAGGCCGCCGCACGCGCCGCGGTGATGGCCGACTACTTCGCGACGATGCGCGCCTTCCTGGCGCAGCAGCAGTCGCTGCTCGAAGCCTGGCAACCGGGCGCGGCCGAGCCGCAGCCGGCGGCCGAAGACCCGCTGGCCTGGGCGCCGTTCCTCGACGAACTGGTCGAGGCCTCGCCCGAGCGCCTGGTCGCGCGCTGCCACCTCGCCGTGCACCGCGACGCCTTCCTGCGTGATCACGTGCTGTCGGGCCGCGGTTCGGACACCGACCCCGATCTCTTCGGCCTGGCCTGCGTGCCGCTGATGGCCAGCCTGGAGATCCTCGCCGAGGCTGCCGCGGCGCTGGCCGGCACGGCCGACTTCGCCAGCATCGAGCAGGTGCGCGCCTTCGACTGGATCGCGCTCGACGACGAGGCGCAGGCGCTGGACGTCGTCGCCGAGCCGGTGGCCGGCGAGACCGGGCTCTGGCGCGCGACGCTGTCGCAGCGGGGTGCGCCGGCCGTGACGGCGCTGTTCCGGCTCGCCGACACGCCGCGCCTGGCGCCGCTGCCGGCGCTGGCCGCGCCGCGAGCCGCACGCTGGGACGGCCAGGCGATCTACGACGTCGGCATGTTCCACGGGCCGATCTTCCAGAGCCTGGCGCACGTGCGCGGCTGGGACGAGAGCGGCATCGACTGCGAACTGAGCGACTGCAGCCTGGCCGGCTTCTTCGACGGCGAGACGACGCCGTCCATGGTGCTGAACCCGGTGCTGATGGACGCGATGGGCCAGCTCGCCGCCTGCTGGGTGGCCGAGCACGTCGGCACCGACTTCAACTGCTTCCCGTCGACGATCGAGCGCATCGAGCTGCTCGGCCGGCAACCGGCCGCCGAGGCCGGCCTGCTGCTGCGCGGCCGCCAGCGCGCGGTCGACGCCTCGCAGGCCGGCGACATCGCCGCCGCGCGGCGCTGGCAGTTCGAGGCCTGCGGCGCCGACGGCCGGCCGCTGGTGCGCGTGGACGGCCTGGTCAACGTCTTCTTCCACGTCCCGCACCGCTTCTACCAGGTGCGCCGCGACCCGCTGGGCGGCTGGCTCGGCGAGCCGCTGGCGCCGGTGGGCGCCGCGCGGCTGTGGCAGCTGGAAAGCCTGCCCGAGGCCTTCTGCGCCCAGTCCAACGCGATCTTCCTGCGCATGCTGGCGCACGCCACGCTGGCCTGGGAGGAGCGTGAAGCCTGGCGTGCGCTGCCCGACAACCTGCGCCAGCGTCGCCAGTGGCTGCACGGCCGCCTGGCGCTGAAGGAGCTGGTGCGCCACTGGCTGCACGAAAGCACCGGCCAGCTCGTCTACCCGTCGGACGTGGTCGTCGGCCACGACGAACGCGGCGCGCCCTTCGTCGACGGCTGGTGGACGCAGAGCCTGGCGGCGGCACCCGCGGTCTCGCTGACGCACGGCACGCGCTGGAATGTCGCAGCGCTGCGCGACGATGGTGCGCCGGTGGGCGTCGATGCCGAGGAGATCGGCCGCGTGCAGCGCCCGGACCTGCTCGAAGCCGCGTTCACGCCGGCTGAACGGGCCTGGCTGGCGGCGCAGCCGGCCCCCGCGCGCGACGACGCGCTGCTGCGCGTGTGGTGTGCCAAGGAAGCGGCGGCAAAATTTCTCGGAACCGGCCTGCAAGGCGCGCCCGAGGCCTTCGCGGTGGCCTTCGAATCGGGGGTCGCGAGCCGGGCCGTGGTCACCTCCGGTGATATCATGGTCCCAGTTTTGCTTGAACGTGTTGGGAATTCGGTGATTGCACTCGCCGAATATCAAGAAAAGGTATCAGGATAAGGGCATGAGCAGTCTGCTGAAGGCGACCGCCGAGGCCACCGTGATTGCGGTGATCGAGGATCTGATTCAAGACTGGGGGCTCGAGCTAGACGGCGGCGTCGGCCCCTCGACGTTACTCGTGGCGAATCTCGAATTCGCCTCCGTCGACATCATCCAGCTCTGCGTCGCGCTCGAGGAAGCCTATTCCCGGAAACTCGGTTTCCAGAATCTCCTGATGCGCGATGGCAGTTATGTCGGCGATTTGTCCGTGAGCCAGATCGCCGCCTTCATCGAAACCCGTATCGCCGCAGGCGGGGGAACCGCGACGTGACCGTCAAGACGCTTTTCATCGGGATGGACGGGGCCACCTTCACCGTCCTCGACCAGCTCACCACGGCCGCCGACGGCGCGCCGGTGATGCCTTTCCTGGGCAGCCTGTTCAAGCGCGGCACGCGCTCCAAGCTGCGCTCCACGCCCAACCCGCTGACGCCCCCGGCCTGGGTGTCGCTGATGACCGGGCGCAGCCCCGGCCACCACGGCGTGTTCGACTTCATCCGTGCCGAGGAGCGCGGCGAGGACGTGTTCTTCACGCTCTACGACTCGCGCGACTGCCGCGTCGAGACGATCTGGTCGATCGCCAGCCGGCAGGGCAAGAAGGTCGCGGCGCTGAACTTCCCGTTCACGGCGCCGCCGCCGAAGGACCTCAACGGTTTCATGGTCCCGGGTTTCGTGCCCTGGCGCCACCTGCGCCGCAACACGACGCCGGCGGACCTGTACGACCGCCTGAAGGCGATTCCGGAGTTCAGCGCGCAGGAACTCGCCTGGGACTTCGAGCAGGAAAAGCAGGCGATGGAAAGCCTGTCGGACCACGACCGCGAGAACTGGGTGCGCTACCACCTGCCGCGCGAGAAGCAGTGGTTCCGCATCGCCGAATACCTGATGCGCGAGGAAGCGCCGGACCTGATGGCGGTGATGTTCGACGGGGTCGACAAGCTGCAGCACCAGGCCTGGCAGTACCTCGACCCGGCGCTGCAGAGCCCGGAGGACGGCGAATACCACCTGCGCATGCGTGCGCTGTGCCTGGACTACTTCCGCCAGCTCGACAGCTTCATCGAGGCCCTGGTCACCGCCGCCGGCCCCGAGGTGCAGGTCTTCATGGCCTCGGACCACGGCTTCACCGCGACGACCGAGGTCGTGCGCATCAACACCTACCTCGGCGAGAAGGGCTGGCTGGCGTGGAAGCCGGTGCCCGACACCGAGGAGGGCCGCCGGCGCGAGGACAGCATGTTCGCCTACCTCGACTGGAGCAAGACGGTGGCCTACTGCCGCACGCCGTCGAGCAACGGCATCAATATCCGCGTCGCGCGCGAGCCCGGCCAGCCCGGCATCCCGCTGGCCGAGTACGAAGCCACGCGTGAACGCCTGATCCGCGACCTGGAAGACTTCCGCGACCCGGAGACCGGCGAGCGCATCGTCACCGAGATCCACAAGCGCGAGGACGTCTTCCCGGGCTCGGCGATGGGTGACGCGCCCGACCTGCAGCTCGTGCTGCGCGACTTCGGCTTCGTGTCGATCAAGAACAAGCTGCCGGTCGTCGAGAAGCGCCCCGAAGCCGCCGGCACCCACCACCCCGACGGCGTGTTCATCGCCTGCGGCCCCGGCATCTCCGAAGGCAAGCAGATCGGCCGGCGCCGCATCATGGACGTCGGCGCCACGCTGCTCTACAGCCTGGGCCTGCCGGTGCCCAGCGACTTCGAGGGCCAGGTGCCCGAGGCGATGTTCACCGCGGCGCACAAGGAGGCGCATCCGGTGCTCATCGGCGCGCCGACCACCGGCGCCAAGCGCGGCGACGGCGACGCGATGGCCGACGACGAGAAGGCGCAGATCATGGCCCAGCTGCAGCTGCTGGGCTACATGGAGTAGACGCATGCCGCACGCGCTGGTCCGCGGCGCGCGCCTGAACGTCCTCCAGGTCGACGAGCCGCATCACCACCATCACGGTGCTGCGCGCGAGGACTTGGTGATGGTCCACGGCCTCGCCGCGAACATGGCGTTCTGGTATCTGCCCTATGCGCAGGCCTTCGCCAAGCGCTACCGGGTCACGCTGTTCGACCTGCGCGGCCACGGCCGCTCCGAGATCACGCCCGAGGGCTACACGCCGCAGGCGCTGGGCCAGGACCTGCTCGGCCTGATGGACGAGCTGGGCATCGCCCGCGCCCACCTCGTGGCGCACAGCTTCGGTGGCGTCGTCGCGCTCAACGCCGCCTGCAGCGACCCGGCGCGTTTCGCCAGCCTGGTGCTCTGCGACAGCCACATCTCCGCCGTGCGCCGCCACGCGGTGCCGCGCGAATGGAGCCGGCGCGCCTACGTGCAGTCGGTGCTGGACCGCCACGGCCTGGCGCTGGACACGCACGACCCGTACTTCGGCCACCGCCTGCTGACCGAGGTGGCGCACCTGCAGATCCGTCACGAGCCGGTGGGCGAGGACCTGCTCGCGCTCGTCGGCCCGATGCTCGGCCGCCAGGGCAAGCGCACCGCGATGCAGTGGGTCAAGCTGATGGACGAGACCGCCGCCGGCACCCAGCTGATGGGCGACGACGGGCTGACGCTCGAGTCGCTGCGCCGGCTGCTGTTCCCGATCCTCGCGCTCTACGGCGACCACTCGCAGGCGCGGCTGACCGGCGGCGAACTGCTCGAGGTCTGGCCGCACGGCGAGTTCCGCCGCGTGCGCGACGCCGGCCACTTCTTCCCCGTCTCGCGCGCCGCCGACGTGATGCACGAGTGCGAACGTTTCTGGCGCGGTGACTACTCGCGCCGCCCGGTCGTGCGCTCGGGCGAGGAGCAACGCCGCCACTTCCGCAGCGACCGTGTCTTCAAGGTCGACGGCGCCTGGCATTTCAGCACCCGCGAGCGCGGCCACATCGGGCCGTACGCCACGCCCGACGAGGCCCACGACGCACTCGCACGCTACATCTCCGACATGGCAGTGACGGTCTGATGGTTCAAGCCAACCGGCTCGGGATCTGGCCCGGGCTCAACCGGCGCGATTTCCGCTGCGTCGCACGCGGCGGTTTCGGCGACGGCAACAACGCCTACGCGCACTCGATGGCCTGGTTCAACGGCCATCTCTACGTCGGCACGACACGCGGCAACTTCCCGTTCATGAAGGCGCGGCTGCCGATCGCGATGGACGTCTGGCCGGTCGAGTGCCCCGAGAACCCGTTCGACCTGGACATGCACGCCGAGATCTGGCGTTATGACCCGCTCACCGACGAGTGGGAACGCGTGTTCAAGTCGCCGACGATCCTCGGCAGCCACGGCAAGCCGATCCCGCGCGAGCTGGGGCTGCGCGGCATGCTGGTCTACTCCGGCCGCGGCGTCGAGCCGCCGGCGCTGTTCGTCAGCACCTGGTCGCCGGCGCGCGGGCCGGGGCCGCACCTGCTGCGCTCGGAAGACGGCCGCAACTTCGTGCCGACCTGCGAGCCCGGCCTCACCGGGCTGCCGGTGACGACGATCCGCACCGTCACCGAGTTCAAGGGGCGGCTGTTCACGACGCCGGCGGGCTCGCGCGGCGGCAACCCGAACATCTCCGCGCACTCGGTCGTCTACGAGAGCGCCGACCCCTCGCACGGCGGCTGGGAGCCGGTCAGCGACTTCGGCTTCGGCGACCCGGGCAACAAGACGATCTTCGAGATGTGCGGCTTCGGCGACCATCTCTACGTCGGCACCTTCAACCTCGAGGGCTACCAGGTCTGGCGCAGCACCTGCGAAGGCGAGAAGCCCTACGTCTGGGAGAAGGTGATCGAGCGCGGTGCCGGGCGCGGCAAGCTCAACCAGTGCACGCTGTCGATGCTGCCCTTCAAGGGCGCGCTCTACATCGGCAGCGGCATCCAGGGCGGCGGCATCGACACCGCCAACAAGGTCGGCCCGGCGCCGCCGGAACTGGTGCGGGTCTGGCCCGACGGTTCCTGGGACCTGCTGGTCGGCGACGAGCGCGACACGCCGCAGGGCCGAAAGATCCCGCTGTCGGGCTACATGCCCGGCTTCAACAACTTCTTCAACGGCTACTTCTGGCGCATGGTGGAGCACGACGGCTGGCTCTACCTCAGCACCTTCGAGTGGAGCACGCTGGTCGGCTACGCCAACCGCAGCCGCTGGCCGGAGGCCTTCGCCAACGTCATCAACCACGTCGGCGCGCAGGCGATCTTCGACCACCACTCGGGCTTCGACCTGTACCGCAGCTTCGACGGCGAGAACTGGGTGCCGGTGACGAACAACGGCTTCGACAACCCGTACAACATGGGCCTGCGCACGCTGGTGTCCTCGCCGTACGGGCTGTTCTGCGGCACCGCCAACCCGTTCGGGCCGAAGATCATGCCGCTGGGCGGCGACCGCTACGTGCCCAACCCGCGCGGCGGCTGCGAGATCCACTTCGCCGCCAACGAGGCGCTGAAGCGGTGAGCCCCGACACCGGCGGCTGGCTGCGGCGGCGCGACAGCGCCGAGCCGGCGCCTGCGCTGCCGCCGGGCGTCGTCTTCGACGCCGACCTGGCCTACGGCCGCTGGCCGGCGCAGCGGCTGGACGTCTACCGTCCGGCGCAGGCGCAGGCCGCGCCGGTGCTCGTCGTCGTGCACGGCGGCGCCTGGATCACCGGCGACAAGCAGCAGCCGCAGGTCGTCGGCCACAAGCTGGCGCACTGGGGCCCGAAGGGCTGGATCCTCGTCGCGCTGAACTACCGCCGCCTGCCCTGGGCCGACCCACGCGAGCAGGCCGCCGACGTCGCGCGCGCGCTGGCCTTCGTGCAGCGCGAGTGCGCCGGCTGGGGCGGCGACGCCGGGCGCATCGTCGTGCTCGGCCATTCGACCGGCGCGCACCTCGCGGCGCTGGTGCTGGCCGACACGGCGCTGGCGGCCGACGCCGGGTGCAAGCCGCCGGCCGCCGCGGTGCTGGTCGACAGCGCCGCGCTCGACGTCGTCGAGGTGATGCAGGGCGTGCACCTGCCGCTGCACGACCGCGCCTTCGGCGATGCGCGCGAGGGCTGGGAATCGGCTTCACCCTGGCACCGCGCGGCGACGCTGACGGCACCGCCCCCGGTGCTGCTGGTGTGCTCGTCGCTGCGCGAGGATTCGGTGCGCCAGTCCGAACGCTTCGCCGCCCGGCTGGTCGAACGCGGCGGCCGCGCGCGCTCGCTGCCGCTGGCGCTGACGCACGCCGAGCTCAACGAGCGCCTGGGGCAGGAGGGCGAGCCGACCGAGGCCGTCGACGCCTTCCTGGCGGAGGTCTTCGCGCCGGTGGCGGCCGCAGGGTAATCCGTGGCGGTGCACGGGCGCTGCGCTTCTAGAATCGGCGCTCGACCCACCGACAGGAGCCTTGCCGCATGCCCACGTCCCGCCGTGCTCCGGCCGCCGACGCCAACGCCCAGCCCGGACCGAGGACGCTGAAGAAGTACCCCAACCGGCGTCTCTACGACACGCGCACCAGCAGCTACATCACGCTGGCCGACGTCAAGCGCATGGTGATGGGCGGCGAGGACTTCGAGGTGCGCGACGCCAAGACCGGCGACGAGCTCACGCGCAGCATCCTGCTGCAGATCATCCTCGAGGAAGAGTCCGGCGGCGTGCCGATGTTCAGCACCGAGATGCTGGCGCAGATCATCCGCTTCTACGGCAGCGCGATGCAGGGCCCGATGGGCGCGATGCTCGAGCAGAACCTGAAGGCCTTCGTCGAACTGCAGCAGCAGTTCGTCGGCGGCAAGCCACCGGTGTTCCCGAACCTGATGACGAGCTACCTCGACCAGTCGCGCGCCGTGTTCGAGGCGATGCAGGACCAGATGGCGGTGTTCGGGCGCTTCCCGCCGGGAAAGCGCTAAGCGTTCACAGCCGGGGTGCCGGCGGATTTGGGAAAATCCGTCGATGCATGAAACCGTTCCGACCGTCGCCTTCGCGTCGCTGGGCTGCCCCAAGGCGCTGACCGACTCCGAGCTGATCCTCACCCAGCTCGCCGCCGAGGGCTACCGCACCTCGAAAACCTTCGCCGGCGCCGACCTCGTCATCGTCAACACCTGCGGCTTCATCGACGACGCCGTCAAGGAGAGCCTGGACACGATCGGCGAGGCGCTGGCCGAGAACGGCCGCGTCATCGTCACCGGCTGCCTGGGCGCACGTGCCGGTGAGGCCGGCGGCAACATGGTGCAGCAGGTGCACCCCAAGGTGCTGGCGGTCACCGGCCCGCACGCGACGCAGGAGGTGATGGACGCGGTGCACCGCCACGTGCCCAAGCCGCACGACCCCTTCGTCGACCTCGTGCCCGAAGTGCGCGCCGAGTTCCGCGGCGAGGCCGGCATCAAGCTGACGCCGCGCCACTACGCGTACCTGAAGATCAGCGAAGGCTGCAACCACCGCTGCAGCTTCTGCATCATCCCGACGATGCGCGGCGACCTGGTCTCGCGCCCGGTCGGCGAGGTGCTCGGCGAAGCGAAGGCGCTGTTCGAGAACGGCGTCAAGGAGCTGCTCGTCGTCAGCCAGGACACCGGCGCCTACGGCGTGGACGTCCAGTACCGCACCGGCTTCTGGGACGGCCGCCCGGTGAAGACCCGTTTCGCCGAGCTCTGCGAGCAGCTGGCCAGGCTGGCCGAGGCGCACGGCGCCTGGGTGCGGTTGCACTACGTCTACCCGTACCCGCACGTCGACGAGGTGCTGCCGCTGATGGCCGAAGGGCGCATCCTGCCGTACCTGGACGTGCCGTTCCAGCACGCCCATCCGGACGTCTTGAAGCGCATGAAGCGCCCGGCCAGCGGCGAGCGCAACCTCGAGCGCCTGGCACGCTGGCGCGAGCTGTGCCCCGAGCTCGTCGTGCGCTCGACCTTCATCGCCGGTTTCCCCGGCGAGACCGAGGCCGAGTTCCAGACCCTGCTGGACTTCGTGCGCGAAGCCCAGATCGACCGCGCCGGCTGCTTCGCCTATTCGCCGGTGGCCGGCGCCCCGGCCAACGAGCTGCCGGGCGCGCTGCCCGACGCGGTGCGCGAGGAGCGCCGCGCGCGTTTCATGGAAGTCGCCGAGGCGGTGTCGGTGGCCAGGCTGCAGCGCCGCGTCGGACAGACGATGCAGGTGCTGGTCGACCACGCGCCGGCGCTGGGCCGCAAGGGCGGCGTCGGGCGGAGCTATGCCGACGCGCCCGAGATCGACGGCAGCGTGCGCCTGCTGCCGCCGCAGAAGGCCTCGCGCACGCTGAAGGTCGGCGAGTTCGTGCGGGCGCGCATCGTCGCCGCCGAAGGGCACGATCTCGTCGCGATGGCGCTCTGACCCCCTGAACCTTCCATGACCACCCGACTGATCCACCACCCGTACCGGCCGCCGGCCGGTTTCGATGCGCCGCAGGTCGGCGTGCACAAGGCCTCGACGGTGCTGTTCCCGGACGTCGCGGCGATGCGTGCGCGCGACTGGCGCCACCGCAACGGCTACACCTACGGCCTGCACGGCACGCCGACGACCTTCACGCTCGAAGAACGCATCGCGACGCTGGAAGGCGGCACGCACTGCGTGCTGGTGCCCAGCGGGCTGGCGGCGATCGCGCTGGTGAACATGGCGCTGCTGAAGAGCGGCGACGAGCTGCTGCTGCCCGACAACGTCTACGGCCCGAGCCGTGAACTGGCGCGGCGTGAACTCGCCGCCTGGGGCATCACGCACAAGCTCTACGACCCGATGGACCCGGCCTCGCTGGCCGCGGCCATCGGCCCGGCGACGAAACTCGTCTGGCTGGAGGCTGCGGGCTCGGTGACGATGGAGTTCCCGGACCTGCCGGCGCTGGTCGAGCTCTGCCGCGCACGCGGCGTGACGACGGCGCTGGACAACACCTGGGGTGCGGGCCTCGCGTTCTGCGGTTTCGATCTCGGCATCGACGTCGTCATGCAGGCGCTGACCAAGTACCCCTCGGGCGGCGGCGACGTGCTGATGGGCTCGGTCGTCACGCGTGACGCCGAACTGGCCGACCGCATCCACATGACGCACGGCCGGCTGGGGCAGGGCGTCGGCGCCAACGACGCCGAGGCGATGCTGCGTTCGCTGCCGTCGCTGTCGCTGCGTTATCACGCCGCTGACGCGGCAGGGCGTGAACTCGCCGCCTGGTGCACCACGCGGCCCGAGTTCACGCGTGTGCTGCACCCGGCGCTGGCCGGCGCGCCCGGCCACGAGCATTGGAAAACCACTTGCCGTGCCGCGGCCGGCCTGTTCTCGGTGATCGTCGACCCGCGTTTCACGAGCGCCCAGGTCGACCGTTTCGTCGACGCGCTGCAGCTGTTCGGCATCGGCTACTCCTGGGCCGGGCCGATGAGCCTGGTCGTGCCCTACGACCTGAAGCAGATGCGCGCCCGGCCCGCCTACGACGGTACCGTGGTGCGTTTCTCGATCGGCCTCGAAGAGGTGGCCGACCTGAAGGCCGACCTGGAGCAGACGCTGGCCGCGCTGGCGGACTGAAGCGCATGGAGGCGCCGGCGGTCCTGGCCTGCTGGCGATCGTTGGCCGTCGAGGTCGTCGACGCGACGGTGCTGCCCGACGGCTGTCGCGACCTGATCCTGTCCTGCCCGAACGGGGCGCGGCCAGCCTGGTTCGTCTCCGAACTGCCGGCCCGCGCCTATACCGTGCGCAGCGAGGCCGGCGACCGTTTCGTCGGTTTTCGCCTGCGCCCGGCGGCCTGCATCGCCGCGGCGCCGCTGCTGGCCGCGCTGCAGGCGCGCCCGGAGCGCGACGAGGCCGAGGCGCTGGCGCTGATCGCCGAACACGTGCGACTGGACGCTCGCCTGGACGAGGCGCTGCAGGCGCTGGCCGTGGCTGGGGGCGTGCTGGCGGCACGCCGCCAGCTCGGCGTCGGCGAGCGCACGCTGGAGCGCCTGCTGCACGCGGCCACCGGCCGCCCGCCGCGCTACTGGCAGGGCCTGGCGCGTGCACGGCGTGCCGCCCGTGCCTTGTCCACGGGCTTGCCGCTGGCCGACCTGGCCGTGCAGCACGGCTACGCCGACCAGGCGCACCTGACGCGCGAACTGCGCGCCTGGTTCGGGCTGGCGCCGGGCGCTCTGCGCCGGCGCGCCGACCTGCTGGCGCTGCTGGCCGAACCCGGTTACGCCTGAGCCGTGACCGGCGTGCAGAGCTCGACCAGGAACCCTTCCGGATCGGCGACGTAGGCCACGGTCTGGCCCCAGGGCATCTGCCGCGGCTCCTGCATCGGCAGCGCGCCGGCTTCGATGGCGCGCTGCATCGCCGCGGGCACGTCGTCGGTGGTCAGCGCGATCTCGAAACACGGCGCCCGGGCGTCGGGCCGCTGCGGGTGGTGGCCCATCTCGCGCAGCAGGCGGCGCGACGAGAAGGCCAGCGTCGTGCTGCCGGTGTCGAGTTCGCCGTAGTCGCCGCTGTCGTGCAGGAAGCGCTGCGCGAGGCCGAAGGCGGCACGGTAGAACGCCAGGCTGGCGGCGACGTCGTCGACGTAGAGGATGGTGTAGGCGAGCTTCATGGTGCGGGGCATGCGGGTGAAGGCCCGATGCTGCGCGATGCCGGCGCCGGCGTCTTGAACGAACCCGACAGCGGGGACATGCCGCCCGGCGTCAGTCCTTCGCCGGCCCCGACACCTTGTGCCGCATCAGCCGGCCCTTCTCGCGCTCCCAGTCGCGCTTCTTCTCGGTGTCGCGCTTGTCGTGCAGCGCCTTGCCCTTGGCCAGCGCGATCTCGGCCTTCACCCGCCCGCCCTTGTAGTGCAGGTTCAGCGGCACGAGGGTGAAACCCTTCTGCTCGACCTTGCCGACGAGACGACGGATCTCGTCCTTCTTCATCAGCAGCTTCTTCGTGCGGTCGGGCTCGGGCAGCACGTGGGTGGACGCCGAACGCAGCGCGTTGATGCGGCAGCCGATCAGGAACAGCTCGCCGTCGCGCACCAGCACGTAGCCGTCGGTCAGCTGCACCTGGCCGGCGCGGATGGCCTTGATCTCCCAGCCCGACAGCACGATGCCGGCCTCGTACTGCTCCTCGATGTGGTACTCGAATCGGGCGCGGCGGTTTTCTGCGATGTTGGCCATGGAGTCGTCGTGAAGGGGCAGCCCCCTACAATCGAAGCATTGTATGAAGCACGTGAAGAAGTCGGTCCTGCTGTGGTACTCCCCGAGGGAGATGTACGACCTGGTGACGGACGTCCACCACTATCCGCAGTTCCTGCCCTGGTGCGACCGCGCCGACGTGCTGGAGACGCACGAGGACGGCGTCACCGCTCGGCTGGGCATGCACTACATGGGGGTGAAACACGCGTTCACCACCCGCAACGAGAACACGCCGCCCGAGTGCGTGCTGATGAAGCTGGTCGACGGCCCGTTCTCGCTGCTCGAAGGCACCTGGCTCTTCCACCCGCTGGGCGGTGCCGGGCCCGAGGCGCGTGCCTGCAAGGTCGAGCTCGACCTGCGCTACGCCTTCGCGGGCAAGACGCTGGAGACCGTCGTCAGCCCGGTCTTCGACCGCGTCGCCAACACGCTGGTCGACTGCTTCGTCAAACGCGCCGAGTCGGTCTACGGCGCTCGCTGAGCACGCCGGGCACACGATGCGCGTCGAAGTCGTCTATTGCGCCGCGCCGCACGCCACCGACCGCGTCGAACTGGAACTCGCCGCCGGCACGACGCTGGTCGAGGCCTTGCGTGCCAGCGGTCTGGCCGAACGCCACGGGCTGGCGCTCGGGGCGCTGGACGCCGGCATCTGGGGCCGCGTGCAACCGCCCCGGACCGTGCTGCGCGACGGCGACCGCGTCGAGCTGTACCGCCCGCTGACGGTGGACCCGAAAGAAGCGCGCCGGCAACGTTACCGCGGCGCTCGCTGAACCGGGTTCAGTCGCAGTCCGAGGCGATGATGCCCTCGGCGCGGCGCGACTCCTCGGCGCGGCCCTTGTCGTCGAGGAACTCGCGTTCGCCCTTCTCGTTGAGGCGCGCGATGCGCTGACCGCTCTGCAGCCCCGCGAGCTGCGCCTTGGCGCGGCGGCAGTTCTCGGCGCGCGCCTGGGCCACGCGCTCCTGCTCGACCTTGAGCCTGGACTGCTGCTCCTGCTCGGCGGCGCGGCGGCGCTGCTCGAGCACGGGGTCGACCTTGGCCGCTGTCGGTGCCGAGGCGGCGCTGGCGGCCGCGGGCGGCGGGGGCAGGCGGCGTGCGCTGGACGGCCGCTGGATGATGTCCTTGTCGGCCACCTCGCGCGGCGGGGGCAGGTCGCTGGCCGTGATCTGGCCGTTGCGGTCGCGCCAGATCCACTGCGCCTGGACCGTGCCCACGAAGGCGAGCAGGCAGGCGGCGAGGACGAGCGGGCGCAGCAGGGACGGGCGGACGGGCGGCATCGGGGCAGTGTAGTGCTCCACGGCGGGCCGGCATTTGACGAAAGCGCAGCACCTGCGGAGGGCGTCGACTCTTCCCTATAATCCGCTTTTGCGTCTGGAGCTTTCCTCAGCATGCGCCTACTCGGCAAAGCGCTCACCTTCGACGATGTGTTGTTGGTGCCGGCGTACTCCCAGGTGTTGCCCCGCGACACCAGCCTCAAGACCCGTCTCTCCCGCAACATCGCCCTGAACCTGCCGCTCGTGTCGGCGGCCATGGACACGGTGACCGAAGCGCGCCTGGCGATCGCCATCGCGCAGGAGGGCGGGATCGGCATCGTGCACAAGAACTTCACGCCCAAGCAGCAGGCGGCGGAAGTGGCACGCGTCAAGCGTTACGAGTCGGGCGTGCTGCGCGACCCGATCACGGTGACGCCCGAGACGACGGTGCGCGAGGTGCGCGAACTGTCGCGCCAGCACGGCTTCTCCGGCTTCCCGGTGCTCGAAGGCCCGAAGGTCGTCGGCATCGTCACCAACCGCGACCTGCGCTTCGAGGCCCGCCTGGACGCCCCGGTGCGCGAGGTCATGACGCCGCGCGAGCGTCTGGTCTGGGTCGGCGAGGAAGCCTCGCTGGACGAGGCCAAGGAGCTGATGCACCGCCACAAGCTCGAGCGTGTGCTCGTCGTCAACGAAGCCTTCGAGCTGCGCGGGCTGATGACGGTGAAGGACATCACCAAGCAGACCGACTTCCCGAACGCCGCGCGCGACAGCCACGGCAAGCTGCGTGTCGGCGCCGCGGTCGGCGTCGGCGAGGGCACCGAGGAGCGTGTCGAGCTGCTGGTCAAGGCCGGCGTCGACGTGCTCGTCGTCGACACCGCGCACGGCCACAGCGCCGGCGTCATCGAGCGCGTGCGCTGGGTGAAGAAGAACTTCCCGCAGGTCGACGTCATCGGCGGCAACATCGCCACCGGCGCGGCCGCGCTGGCGCTGGTCGAGGCCGGCGCCGACGCGGTCAAGGTCGGCATCGGCCCGGGCTCGATCTGCACGACGCGCATCATCGCCGGCGTCGGTGTGCCGCAGATCACCGCGATCGACAACGTCGCCACCGCGCTGCGCGGCAGTGGCGTGCCGCTGATCGCCGACGGCGGCATCCGCTACTCGGGCGACATCGCCAAGGCCGTCGCCGCCGGCGCCAGCACGGTGATGATGGGCGGCATGTTCGCCGGCACCGAAGAAGCGCCGGGCGAGGTCATCCTCTACCAGGGCCGCAGCTACAAGAGCTACCGCGGCATGGGCTCGATCGGGGCGATGAAGGCCGGTTCCGCCGACCGCTACTTCCAGGAAAACGACGAGACCTCGAACCCCAACGCCGACAAGCTCGTGCCCGAGGGCATCGAGGGCCGCGTGCCGTACAAGGGTTCGATGCTGTCCATCGTCTACCAGATGGCCGGCGGCCTGCGCGCGTCGATGGGCTACTGCGGCTGCGCGACGGTCGAGGAGATGGCCAGCAAGGCCGAGTTCGTCGAGATCACCGCCGCCGGCATTCGTGAGAGCCACGTGCACGACGTGCAGATCACGAAGGAAGCGCCGAACTACCGCATGGAGTGATCGGCTTGGAGACGTCCCCCGCGCCGGTGCATCCCGGCGGCCGGCCGGCAGCGATGCGTTTCATCATGCTGGTCGTGCTCATCGACATGCTGGCGGTGGGCGTCATCTCGCCGGTGCTGCCGGCGCTGGTCGGTGTCTTCACCACCAGCCCGGCCGAGCAGACCTACTGGTACGGCGTCGTCGCGTTCTCGTACGCGGTGGCGTGTTTCATCGGCGCGCCCATCCTGGGCGCGCTGTCCGACCGCTACGGCCGCCGCCCGGTGCTGCTGCTGGGCTTCTGCGGCCTGGCGTTCAACTTCTTCGTCACCGCGCTGTCGACGTCGATCTGGATGCTGGTCGCGTCGCGCATCGTCGGCGGCGCGATGCAGGCCAACGCCGCGGTCGCCAACGCCTACGTCGCCGACATCACGCCACCGCAGGAGCGCGCCAAACGTTTCGGCATGCTGGGCGCGATGTTCGGCATCGGCTTCATCCTCGGGCCGGTGATCGGCGGGCTGCTCGGCGGCATCGACCCGCACCTGCCGTTCTTCGTCGCCGGCACGCTGGCGCTGCTGAACCTGGCCTACGGCTACTTCGTGCTGCCGGAGTCGCTGCCGCTGGACAAGCGCCGGCCCTTCCAGTGGAAGCGCGCCAACCCGCTGTCGGCGCTGAGGGAGCTGGCGCAGCTCAAAGGGGTCGGCGCGCTGGTCATCGTGCTGGCCTGCGCCGCGCTGGCGCAGTTCTCGCTGTACACGACCTGGGTGCTCTACACGACCTTCAAGTTCGGCTGGGGCCCGGCGCAGAACGGCTGGTCGCTGTTCGCGATCGGCCTGGTGTCGGCGATCGTGCAGGGCGGGCTGCTGGGGCGTCTGCTCAAGCACTACGGCGCGCAGCGTCTGGCGGTGATGGGGCTGCTGTCGTCGACACTGGCCTTCGTCGCCTTCGGCCTCGTCACCGAGGGCTGGATGATGTATGTCGTCATCGCCGCCAACATCCTCGGCAACACCATCACCGCGTCGCTGCAGGGCCTGGTCTCGGGCGCGGCGCAGCACGACAACCAGGGCCAGACGATGGGCTCGGTGAGTTCGCTCAACAGCTTGATGGCCGTCGTCGCGCCGACGCTGGCCGCGCCGCTGCTGGGCCTGGTGTCCAACCTGCCGCAGGGCGACTGGCGCATCGGCACGCCGATGTTCTTCTCCGCGGTGCTGCAGGCCCTGGCGCTGGCCTTCGCGATCGCCCACTTCCGCAAACAACGCCGAGCGCGGCTGGCCACCAACGCCGCGTGACCGACTCCCGCCTGCCTCGCCGCCCCGTCCTGCAAGACGTGGTGCGCGCGGCGGGCCTTCTTCGCTTCAGAGCCCGACGATGCACGACAAGATCCTCATCCTCGACTTCGGTTCGCAGGTCACCCAGCTGATCGCACGTCGCGTGCGCGAGGCGCACGTCTACTGCGAGATCCACCCCAACGACGTCTCCGACGCCTTCGTGCGCGAGTTCGCGCCCAAGGCGATCATCCTGTCGGGCAGCCACGCCAGCACCTACGAGGCCGAGGACCTGCGCGCGCCGCAGGCGGTGTGGGACCTGGGCGTGCCGGTGCTGGGCATCTGCTACGGCATGCAGACCATGGCCGCGCAGCTGGGCGGCGCGGTCGAGGGCGGCAAGACACGCGAGTTCGGCTACGCCGAGGTGCGCGCCCACGGCCACACGAAGCTGCTCGAAGGCATCCAGGACTTCGCCACGGCCGAAGGCCACGGCATGCTCAAGGTCTGGATGAGCCACGGCGACAAGGTCACCGCGCTGCCGCCGGGCTTCAAGCTGATGGCCAGCACGCCGAGCTGCCCGATCGCCGGCATGGCCGACGAGGCACGCGGCTACTACGCGGTGCAGTTCCACCCCGAGGTCACGCACACCGTGCAGGGCCGCGCGCTGCTCGAACGTTTCGTGCTGCAGATCGCCGGCGCGAAGCCCGACTGGGTGATGCGTGATCACGTCGAGGAAGCCGTGGCCCGCATCCGCGAGCAGGTCGGTGACGAGGAGGTCATCCTCGGCCTGTCCGGCGGCGTCGACTCCAGCGTCGCCGCGGCGCTGATCCACCGCGCCATCGGCGAGCAGCTGACCTGCGTCTTCGTCGACCACGGCCTGCTGCGCCTGAACGAAGGCGACATGGTGATGGACATGTTCGCCGGCAAGCTGCACGCCCGCGTGATCCGCGTCGACGCCAGCGAGCTGTTCCTGGGCGAACTGGCCGGCGTCTCCGACCCCGAGGCCAAGCGCAAGATCATCGGCCGCCTGTTCGTCGACGTCTTCAAGGCCGAGGCCGCCAAGCTGAAGGCCGGCACCGGCGGCCACAAGGGCGCGACCTTCCTCGCCCAGGGCACGATCTACCCCGACGTCATCGAGTCGGGCGGCGCCAAGACCAAGAAGGCGACGACGATCAAGAGCCACCACAACGTCGGCGGCCTGCCCGAGCAGCTGGGCCTGAAGCTGCTGGAGCCGCTGCGCGACCTGTTCAAGGACGAGGTGCGCGAGCTGGGTGTGGCGCTCGGCCTGCCGCACGAGATGGTCTACCGCCATCCGTTCCCGGGCCCGGGCCTGGGCGTGCGCATCCTCGGCGAGGTGAAGAAGGACTACGCCGACCTGCTGCGCCGCGCCGACGCGATCTTCATCGAGGAGCTGCGCAACTTCCGCGACGAGGCCAGCGGCAAGACCTGGTACGACCTGACCAGCCAGGCCTTCACCGTCTTCCTGCCGGTCAAGAGCGTCGGCGTGATGGGCGACGGCCGCACCTACGACTACGTCGTCGCGCTGCGCGCCGTGCAGACCAGCGACTTCATGACCGCCGACTGGGCCGAGCTGCCGTACGCGCTACTGAAGAAGGTCTCCAGCCGCATCATCAACGAGGTCCGCGGCATCAACCGCGTCACCTACGACGTCAGCAGCAAGCCGCCGGCGACGATCGAGTGGGAGTGAGCCGCCCCCTCCGCGCCTGAAGCGACGGTGCTAAGCTCCCCCGCGTGAAGACGATCCGCCTCCTGGTGCTGGTGCTCCTGGCGCTGCTGCTGCCCTTGCGGGGCGCGGTGGCCGAGGTGCTGCTGTGCGCCGGGCATGCGGCCGCCGTGTCGCATGGCGAGCACGCGGTCACGGCCGTGGCGCAGCACGACTGCGAGCCGGCGGTGGCCGACCACGCGGACGGCGCGCACGAGGCCGAGGAAGCCGCCGCCGACCCTCATGGCGCATCGGGCGCCGCCGCCAAGTGCAACACCTGCAGCGCCAGCTGCTCGATGTCGCCGCTGCTCGGCGCGATGCCGGTCGTCCCGGCTCCGGGCTGGGCCCCGGAGTCCCACGCGTCGTCGCTCGACGCCCCCGCTCCCAGCCATCTGACCGATGGCCAGGAGCGCCCACCCCGAAGCATCTGACCCCGTCCGGCCTCGCCTGAGGCCGTGAGCACCCGCGCCCGTACGGCGCGGGCCGCTGCGTGGACCCGCGGTCCACGCGTCAGATCTTCGAGGTGTCCCATGCCCTCCCTGGCTTTGCCTGCCGTCGACGTCGCGCACGCGACGTCCCCCTTCTTCGCCCCTCCCGCGCCCGATGCCCGCAGGGCCGGCGAGGGTGGGACGATGGGCGCTCCCTCCCGCGGCCCGCGCTGACATGGCCGGCATCGTCATCCGGCACGCGAGCGGCCTGCTGGGGCTGGCCTTCGTGCTGCAGGCGGCGGCCCAGACGGCGGCTCCCGTGCCGGCCGGCGACTGGCGCAGCGCCGTCGAAGCGGCCTGGCAGCGCAGCGTGCAGGCGGCCGAGGCCGGCGGCCAGCGGCGCTCCGCCCTGGCCGAGCGTGCGGCGGCGGCCTCGTTCTGGGCCGGCTCGCCGGCGGTGGAGCTGGAGCAGCTGCGCAAGCGCCAGCGGCCCGGCGTCGCCAGCCGGGAGACCGAGCTCGGCATCGCGCTGCCGCTCTGGCTGCCCGGCCAGCGCGACGCGCGCCTGGCGGCCGCCGAGGCCCAGGCGCAGGCGGCGGCCGCGGCCACCGACGCCGCGCGGCTGCAGATGGCCCGCTCGGTCCTGGACGCCGCGGCGGCGGTCTTGGCCCGGCGCGCCGAGCTCGAGTCCGCCGAACTGCAGGCGCAGGCGCTGCAGGCCCTGGCCGCCGACGTCGCGCGCCGCGTGAAGGCGGGCGAGCTGGCGCGTGCCGACGCGCTCGCCGCCGATGCCGAGCATCTGGCCCAGCTGGATGCGCAGGCGCAGGCGAAGCTGCAGTTGCAGGCGGCCGAAGCGCGCTGGACCGCGCTGACCGGACTGGCAGCGATGCCTCCGCCGCCGCCGGCACCCCGCGGCGCGGCGCCGTCCGGCGCGCCCGTCGAGCACCCGCTGCTGCGCGAAGCGACGGCCCGGCTGGCGCTGGCCCGCAAGCGCCTGGAGTCGGTGCGGCTGTCGCGCCGCGACGCGCCCGAGCTCATCGTGCGCGCCCACCAGGAAGTGGCCGGCGGCGAGCCCGACACGCGCGGCATCGGCGTCGCGCTGCGCATCCCCTTGGCCACCGCCGACCGCAACGAGCCGCTGATGAGCGCCGCGCTGGCCGAGGTCGAACTGGCCGAGGCCGGCGAGGCCGAGGTCCGGCGCCGGCTGGACCTCGAGCTCGGCGACGCCGAACGCGAGGCCGAGGCGGCCCGCCGGCAACTGGACAACGAGACCGCCCGGGCCCGGCTGCTGCGCGAGCGCGCCGCGCTGATCCACACCTCGTTCGACGCCGGGCAGACCCCGCTGCCGGACACCTTGCGGGCGCTGTCGCAAGCCGCGCAGGCCGAGGCGGCGGCGCGCCGCCAGGCGGTCGCCGCGGCGCTGGCGGTGATCCGGCTCGAACAGGCACGAGGAGTGATGCCATGAACCCACTGCTTCACGCCGGGGCGATGGCCCTGGCCATCGCCGCCGGCGCGGCCGTCGCCCACGGCGACGAACCGCACGGCGATGCCCCGCACCCGCCGGCGGCCGCCACCGCCACCGGGCCGCGCTTCGAGGCGTCGACTCCGCTGTTCGAGCTCGTCGGCCGGCTGGAAGACGGCGCGCTGACGCTGTGGCTCAACCGCTTCGCCAGCGGCGAGCCGGTGGCCGCGGCGGCGCTCGAACTCCAGCTCGATGCGCTGCAGACGGTCGCCCGCTACCGGGCCGCGCGGGGCGACTACCGCGTCGAGGATGCCGCCTTCGTCGCCGCGCTGGCCCGGCCCGGTCCGCACCCGCTGGTGCTGACGGTGACCGCCGGCGACGAGGCCGACCTGCTCGACGCGACGCTGGACATGCCGGCGGCGCCGGTGGCCGGTGAGACGCCCGACGCCGGGCCCGGCCTGCGCCGGCTGGCCGGCCCCGCGCTGCTCGTCCTGGCCGCTGCGGCGGGCCTGGGCATCGTCTGGCGCCGACGCCGGCGCCGCTTCCCGGAGACCACGGCATGAAGCGCCTGTTCGTCCTGCCTTTGCTGGCGCTGGCCGCCGCGGCCCACGCCGGCCCGGGGGCCCACGGCCCGAACGGCGAGCACCTGGACGCGGCGCCCGCCGCGGCGAGCGCCGACGTCCTGGCCCGCCTGCCCGACGGCAGCGTCGTGCTGCCGATGCCGGCGCAGCGCCGGCTGCAGATCCGCACCCAGCTCGGCGAGCTGAGCGACGCCGCGGCCAGCGTCGAGCTGCCGGCGCGCGTCGTGATGGACCCGAACAGCAGCGGCCGCGTGCAGACGGCCACCGGGGGCACCGTGCATCCCGGGCCGCGCGGCCTGCCGGTGCCGGGGCAGCGTGTGCGCAAGGGCGAGGTCCTGGCCCGGGTCGTGTTCCAGCCGAGCCCGCTCGAGCGCGCCAATCAGCGCGCCCAGCTGGCCGAGGTCCGCGCCGAACTGCAGCTGGCGCGGCAGCAGGCCCAGCGCCTGCAGTCGCTCGAAGGCACGGTGGCGCGCCGGGAGATCGAGGCCGCGCAGGCCGCGGTGCAGAGCCTGGCCGGCCGCGAGCGAGCCCTGGCCGGCAGCGTCGGCGCTGCCGAGGCGCTGTTGGCCCCGGTCGACGGCGTCATCGCGCGCGCCGACGTCGTCGCCGGCCAGGTGGTCGAGCCGCGTGACCTGCTGTTCGAGGTCGTCGATCCCGGCCGGCTGCTGATCGAGGCGACGACGTCCGACCCGGCGATCGCGGCGGGCATCGTCGGCGCGGCGCTGCTCGGCCATCCCGGCGTCGAGCTGAAGCTGCTGGGCGCGGCGCGCTCGCTGCGCGACGGCGCGATGCCGGTGAGCTTCCGCGCCTCGGGTCGCGGCGCGCTGCCGCTGGCGCTGGCGCTGGGCCAGCCCGTCCAGGTCGTCGCCCGGCTGGCCGGCAGCCTGAAAGGCGTCGTGCTGCCCGCCGACGCCGTGGTGCGCAACGCCGCCAACGAGCCGGTGGTCTGGCTCAAGACCAGCGCCGAACGTTTCGTGCCGCAGCCCGTGCGCGCGCAGCCGCTGGATGCGACGCGGGTCGTCGTGCAGGGCGTCGAGCCCGGCGTGCGCGTCGTCGTCCAGGGCGCGAATCTGATCGCCCAGATCCGCTGAAGCCCCGGGAGACGCCATGTTCAACTGGATCGTGCGCCACAGCCTGCGCAACCGGCTGCTGGTGCTGGCCTTCGCGGCGCTGCTGCTGGTCTACGGCGCGCTGAGCGCGCTGCGCATGCCGGTCGACGTCTTTCCGGCGCTCGACAAGCCGGTCGTCACCGTCATGACCGAAGCCGGCGGGATGGCGCCCGAGGAGGTCGAGCAGCGCGTGACCTACCCGCTGGAGACGGCGCTCAACGGCATGCCGGGGGTCACGCGGGTGCGCTCGACCTCCGGCGTCGGCCTGTCGGTGGTCTACGCCGAGTTCGCCTGGGGCACCGACGTCTATCGCAACCGGCAGCTCGTCGCCGAACGGCTGGCGCTGGTGCGCGAGCAGATGCCCGCGGGCGTCAACCCGGCCATGGGGCCGGTCTCGTCGATCATGGGCGAGGTGATGCTGCTGGCGCTGCCGCTGGACGCGTCGGCGCGCGCGGCGGTGACGCCGATGCAGGCGCGCGAGTACGCCGACTTCGTGCTGCGGCCGCGGCTGCTGTCGGTGCCGGGCGTCGCGCAGGTGATCCCGATCGGCGGCGAGGTGCGCCAGCTGCGTGTCGAGCCCGACACCGCGCGCATGGCGCTGGCCGGCGTCTCGCTCGGCCAGATCGAGGCCGCGCTGCAGGGCTTCGCCGCCAACGCCGGCGGCGGCTTCGTCGATCTCGGCGGCCGCGAGGTCCTGATCCGGCACCTCGCCCGCACCACGCGTGCCGAGGACCTGCAGGGCCTGGCCGTCGCCTGGCGCGACGGGCGGCCGATCCTGCTCGAGCAGGTCGCGCGGGTCGGCTTCGCCGCCGGCGTCAAGCGTGGCGACGCCGGGCACGACGGCGCCCCCGCGGTGATCCTCAGCATCCAGAAGCAGCCCGACGCCGACACGGTGCGCGTGACGCGCGCGATCGAGGCCGCGCTCGACGAGCTCGCGCGCGCGCGGCCGGCCGGCCTGGCCGCCCCCGAGGTCCTGTTCCGCCAGGCCGACTTCATCCAGGCTTCGGTGGCCAACGTCGGCGAGGCGCTGCGCGACGGCGCGCTGATGGTCGCGATCGTGCTGTTCGCGTTCCTGCTGTCGGCGCGCACGACGCTGATCTCGCTGCTGGCGATCCCGCTGTCGCTGGCGGTGACGGCGCTGGTCTTCAAGGCGCTGGGCCAGTCGATCAACGTGATGACGCTCGGCGGGCTGGCGATCGCCATCGGCGAACTGGTCGACGACGCGGTGGTCGACGTCGAGAACATCCTGCGGCGGCTGCGGCACAACCGCCGGCTGGCCGAGCCGCTGCCGGTGTTCGAGGTCGTGCGCCAGGCCAGCGTCGAGGTGCGCTCGGGCATCGTCTACGCGACGGTCATCGTGGTGCTCGTCTTCGTGCCGCTGTTCGCGCTGCCGGGCATCGAGGGGCGGCTGTTCACGCCGCTGGGCATCGCCTACATCGTCTCGGTGCTGGCGTCGATGGGGGTGTCGATGACGGTGACGCCGGCGCTGGCGTCGTGGCTGCTGCCGCGCATGAAGAACCTCGACCACGGCGACAGCGCGCTGGTGGCCCGGCTCAAGCGCTGGGACGAGCGCCTGCTGGCCTGGTCGTTCCGGCGCTCGACGCTGCTGATCGGCTCGGCCGCCGTCGCGGTGGCCGCCGCCGCGGCCAGCGTGCCGTTCTTCCCGCGGGCCTTCCTCCCGGCCTTCAACGAAGGCTCGGCGGTCGTCGGCCTGCTGTTCGACCCCGGGACCTCGCTGCAGGAGAGCCGGCGCATGGGCGCGCTCGCCGAGTCGCTGCTGCTCACGGTGCCCGAGGTCGCCCAGGTCGGCCGCCGCACCGGCCGTGCCGAGCTCGACGAACACGCCGAGGGCGTGCACTCGTCGGAGATCGAGGTCGACCTGAAGCCCGGCGGGCGCGGCCGCGAGGCGGTGATGGCCGATCTGCGGCGGGTGCTGGCGGTGCTGCCGGCGCAGGTCAGCGTCGGCCAGCCGATCTCGCACCGGCTGGACCACCTGCTGTCGGGCGTGCGCGCGCAGGTCGCGGTGAAGGTCTTCGGCGAGGACACCGACACGCTGCGCGGCGTCGCCGAACAGCTGCGCCAGCGGCTGGCCGGCGTGGCCGGGCTGGTCGACCTGAGCGTCGAGAAGCAGGTGCTGATCCCGCAGCTCGTCGTGCGCCTGGACCATCGCAAGGCGGCGCAGGCCGGCCTGTCGCCGGGCGAGGCGGTGCGCGTGCTGCAGGCCCTGACCGACGGCGTGCCGGCGGCGCAGATCATCGACGGCGCCCGCCGCTACGACCTGGTGCTGCGCCTGCCCGACGACGCGCGCGGCCCGCGGCCGCTGGCGCAGGCGCTGATCGACACGCCCTCGGGCCGGATCCCGGTGTCGGCGATCGCGACCGTCGAGCAGACCGACGGCCCGAACCAGATCGGACGCGAGAACGGCCGGCGGCGCATCGTCGTCTACGCCAACAGCGACGGCTCGGACATGGCGCGCATCGTCGGCGAGATCCGCGCCGCGATCGCCGCGACGGCGCTGCCGCCGGGCGTCTCGGTCAGCCTCGAAGGCCAGTTCCAGGCGCAGGAGGAGGCGACGCGGCTGATCGCGGCCCTGTCGCTGGTGTCGCTGGCGATGGTGTTCCTGGTGCTGTTTTCGCGCTACCGCTCGGCGCTGCTGGCGGCGATCGTCATGGCCAACATCCCGCTGGCGCTAATCGGCAGCGTCGTCGCGATTTGGCTGGCCGGCGTGACGCTGTCGGTGGCCTCGATGATCGGCTTCATCACGCTGGCCGGCATCGCCTCGCGCAACGGCATCCTGAAGATCAGCCACTACCTCAACCTGATGCGGCTGGAAGGCGAGCCCTTCGGCGAGGCGATGGTCGTGCGCGGCTCGCTCGAGCGGCTGACGCCGGTCCTGATGACGGCGCTGGTGGCCGCGTTCGCGCTGACGCCGCTGCTGATGTCGGGCGACGCACCGGGCAAGGAGATCCTGCACCCGGTGGCCGTCGTCATCTTCGGCGGCCTGGTGAGCTCGACGCTGCTGGACACGCTGCTGACGCCGGTGATGTTCCTGCGCTGGGGCCGCGAAGCCGCCGAACGTCTGCTCGCTTCGCCGTCCGACGAGCCCCCGGGCCGGCCGCGCGAGGCTTTCTGAACCCCCTGTCGGAGATCATGATGAAGAAGACTGCCCTGACCCTGGCCGCCACGTTCGTGTGGGCGCTTGCCGTTCCCGCGCAGGCGCACGGCGACGCCACGCCGATGTACGGCGGTGTCGTCCAGGTGGTGTCGGACCTGCAGTTCGAGCTGGTGGCGCAGCCCGGCGGCGCGGCGCTCTACGTCGTCGACCACGGCCAGCCGGCCGATGCGTCGGCGATGGGCGGCCGGCTGGTCGTGCTCAACGGCACGCGCAAGACCGAAGCCGCGCTGAAGCCGGCCGGCGGCAACCGGCTGGACGCCGCCGGCATCGTCGTCGGCAAGGGCGCGAAGGCCATCGCGACGGTGAACCGGCCGGGGGCCGCGCCGCTGACCGTCCGGTTCTCGATGTGAAGCCGGCGGCTCAGCCGTGGGCCGTCGCCGACAGCCTGAACACCGAGACCACCTCGACGAGCTGCTGGGCCTTCACCTTCAGGCTCTCCGCGGCGGCGGCGCTCTGTTCGACCAGCGCGGCGTTCTGCTGCGTCGCCTGATCCATCTGGCCGACCGCGCTGCTGACCTGCTGCACGCCGCCGCTCTGCTCGACGGTGGCCGCGGTGATCTCCGAGACGATGTCGCTGACACGGCGCACCGAGGCGACGATGTCCTGCATCGTCTGGCCCGCCTTGTCCACCAGCGCGCTGCCTTGCTCCACCTGCTCGACGTTGCGGGTGATCAGCGCCTTGATCTCGCGCGCCGCCTCGGCGCTGCGCTGGGCCAGCGTGCGCACCTCGCCGGCCACCACCGCGAAACCGCGGCCCTGTTCGCCGGCACGCGCGGCCTCGACGGCGGCGTTGAGCGCCAGGATGTTGGTCTGGAAGGCGATGCCGTCGATGACACCGATGATGTCGCCGATCTTGCGGCTGGAGCCGTTGATGCCCTGCATCGTGCTGACGACCTCGCCGACGACCTCGCCGCCGCGGCCCGCCAGGTCGGCAGCGCCCTGGGCCAGCTGGTTGGCCTGCTTGGCGTTGCCTTCGGTGTTGCGCACCGTGCCACCCAGCTGCTCCATCGTCGCCGCGGTTTCCTGCAGCGCGCTGGCCTGTTCCTCGGTGCGCTGGCTCAGGTCCTGGTTGCCCTGAGCGATCTGCACGCTCGCCGTGGCCACGCTGTCCGCGTTCTGGCGCACCGAGTGCACCACCTTGGCCAGCGAGTCCTGCATCTGCGACATGGTCTGCAGCAGCGGCGACAGCTCGTCGCGCACGTCGTCACGCACCGGCACCGTGAAGTCACCGGCGCTGACACGCTCGACGACGGTGCGGGCCGCGGCCACGCGCGTCTTCAGGCGCCGCGCGATGCTCCACGAGAACACCATCAGGCCGACGGTGATCAGCACCACCAGCACGCCGAGCTGCAGCCGCGTGGCGTCGGCCTTGTGCTCGACCTCCGCGACCTCGTCGGACAGCAGCTTGCTCTGGCGCCCACGTTCCTCGCTGAGCCACTGCTGCATGCCGGCGAAGGTCGGCACGGTCGTCTTCAGCAGCATCTCGAACGCGGCGTCCTTCTGGCCGCCTTGCACCAGCTTCATGTTCTCCACGGCAACGGGCCAGGTGCGGTCCTGCATCGCCAGCCAGACCTGCTTGAAGGCCTGCTTGCCTTCTTCGGTCGGGATGTCGGCGAGGAAGGCGTTGTCGTTGCGCGTGATCTGCTCGCGGCGCGAGGCGATCTCCTTGGCTGCGGCCTCGACCTCGGCCGGCGAGGTCACGAGCAGCGCGTGGCGGATCGCCGCCATCACCTGGGTGACGGCCAGCTCGGTGCTGGCGATGCGCTCGAGCTGCAGCATCTTCACCGCCCCCGCGTCCTTGGCCAGGGCCGAGACCTGCCCGAGCTGCACCCAACTGGAAACCGCCAGGCTCGCCAACGCGAGGATCAAGGCCCCCGAGACCGCGTAAAGCCGCTGGGAAATGCTGAACCGCTTCAAAACGCTCATCTATTACTCCTCCGGATGGCCTCGTTTTCTTCGGCCGTGCGCGATCCCGCTTGACGGTGCCGGCCGTGCGTATCACACGATCGGCGCGGTATCAAACCCGATGGGCAAGCTGCTTTTGCGGGGCAGGCGGGCGTAGTTCACGAACCGGCCGCGCCCGCCGCACCGGGGCGCTGGCACAGCGGCCGCAACACCTCGGCCAGCGTGCGCACCGCCGCTTCCATCTCGTGCGGGGCGTGGGCCGCATAACCCATCAGGAAACCGGCCTCGTGGCGGCCCGACGCGTGCAGCGCCGTCAGCCCCAGAACGTCGATGCCGGCGCGGCGCGCCGCGGCCACGGCGTCGCGTTCGGGGATGTCGCGCACGAAGACGCAGGGCATCTGAAGGCCGCCGGCCGGCACACGCGCTTCGACGAGCTCAGCCAGGTGCTCGCGCAGCAGCCGCGCCAGCGCGTCGCGCCGTTCGGCGTAGACGGCACGCATCGTGCGCACGTGGGCGCCGTAGTGGCCGCCTTCGATGAAACGCGCCAGCGTCAGCTGCGGGATCGGCGCGCTGTGGCCGTCCATCAGCGTGCGCGCCACGGTCATTGGCGCCACCAGTGGCGGCGGCAACACCATGTAGGCGATGCGCAGGCCGGGGAACAGCGACTTGGTGAAGGTGCCGATGTAGATCGTGCGCTCGTGCGCGTCCAGGCCCTGCACGCAGGCCGTGGGTTTGCCGGCGTAGTGGAACTCGCTGTCGTAGTCGTCTTCGATGATCCAGCCTTGCCGCTGCCGCGCCCATTCGATGACCGCCAGGCGCCGGTCCAGCGCCAGCGTGGCTCCGGTGGGGAACTGGTGCGACGGCGTCAGGAACACGGCCGGCGCCGCGCCGCCGGGCGGGCAGGGCGCGGCGACGAGCCGCTCGACGCACAGGCCGTCGGCGTCCACCGGCACCGGCACGCAGGCCAGCCCCGCGGCGTCGAAAGCCTTGCGTGCGCCGTGATAGGCCGGGTCCTCGATGAAGACCGGGTCGCCGGCGTCGAGCAGCACCTGGGCGCACAAGGCCAGGGCCTGCTGCGAGCTGGTCAGCACCAGCACACGCTCGGCGCTGGCGCGGGCGCCGCGTTCGAGGTTGACGTAGTCGGCGATGGCGCGCCGCAGCGCCTCCACGCCCTGCGGCGGGCTGTGCAGCAGCGCCCGGGCGCCGTGTTCCTTCAGCACCTGGCGCTCCAACCGCTCCCAGGTCGGCAGAGGGAAACCGCGCGTGTCGGGCACGCCGGGCGCGAACGGGCGCGGCGCCGGGAAGTCGTGCACGCCGCCGCCGTCGAACATCGCCTGGCCGCGCCGGCTCAGCCGCAGCGCCGGCGCCGGGGCCGCAGGCGCGGGCCGCGGCTGGCCGCGCCCCGGCAGGCGGCGGGCGCGTTCGGAGACGAAGCTGCCGCTGCCGACCCGCCGCTCGATGAAACCTTCGGCATGCAGCTGCGCGTAGGCCGATTCGACGGTGTCGCGCGACACGCCCAGCGAGCGCGCCAGCGCACGCGACGCCGGCAGCGGCCGGCCGACGTCGAGCACGCCGTCGAGGATCAGCTGGCGCAGCGCGCGCTGCACCCGGGCATGCAGCGGCAGCGCGCGCTGCGCCGGGTCGCCGATCCAGGCTTTCACCGACTCGAGCTGGGCGTGTTTGAACAATTGGTCTGGTGCTTGTTGGAAAAATGGCGGGGCTCATCCGGCCATTGCAAAACTATAAACGGCGTCACCGCCGCTGCATGTCGCCGCCAGGAGCCTTCGCCCGATGTCGTCCGTCCCGTCCTCTTCGCCGTTTCGCTGGCGCGATGTCGCGCATCCCGTCGTCGCCGGGCTGATCTCGGTGATCGTCAACTACGGCGGCACCTTCATCCTGGTGTTCCAGGCGGCCCGGGTGGCGGGCCTGGGGCCGGAGCTGACGGCGTCCTGGGTGTGGTCGGTGTCGATCGGCGTCGGCGTGACCGGCATCGTGCTCAGCTGTCTGTCGCGCGAGCCGGTCATCACCGCCTGGTCGACGCCGGCGGCGGCTTTCCTCGTCACGGCGCTGGCGAGCACGCCGTACGCCGAGGCGGTCGGCGCCTACCTCGTCTCGGCCGCGGCCTTCGTGCTGCTGGGCCTGTCGGGCTGGTTCGAGCGTGTCATCCGGCTGATCCCGCCGGGCGTGGCCGCCGGGCTGCTGGCCGGCATCCTGCTGCCTTTCGGCATCGGCGCTTTCGGCGGCATGAGCCTGGACCCGCTGCTCGCCGGCCTGCTGATCCTGGCCTACGTCGGCTTCAAACGTTTCTCCGCGCGGTATGCGGTGGTCGGCATCCTGGTGCTGGGGCTGGCCTTCCTGCTGCTGCAGCAGCGTGTCGACCTCGGCGGCCTGAGCCTGACGCTGGCCCGGCCGGTGTTCACGATGCCGGCGTTCTCGCTCAACGCCTTGCTGAGCGTCGCGCTGCCGCTGTTCCTGATCACGCTGACCGGCCAGTACATGCCCGGCATGCTGGTGCTGCGCAACGACGGTTTCCGCTGCAGCGCCAACCCGATCGTCGCGCTGACCGGCTTCGGCTCGCTGCTGATGGCGCCGTTCGGCTCGCACGCCTTCAACATCGCCGCGATCACGGCGGCGATCTGCACCGGCCGCGAGGCGCACGAAGACCCGTCCAAACGCTGGATCGCCGGCATCGCCGCCGGCGTCTTCTACATCCTCGTCGGCGTCTTCGGGGTGACGCTGGCGGCGGTCTTCATGACCTTCCCGTCGACCTTCATCACGACGCTGGCCGGACTGGCGCTGCTGGGCACGATCGCCGGCAGCCTGGCCGCGGCGATGGCCGAGCCGCGCACCCGCGAGGCCTCGCTGATCACCTTCCTGGCAGCGGCGGCCAACATCCAGCTGCTGGGCGTCGGCGGCGCTTTCTGGGGCCTGGTGATCGGGCTGGCCGCGCACGCGCTGCTCAACGGCCGCTGGCCGCGGCGGCAGCCGGCCGCCGTGGCGCTGCCGGCCGACAGGCGGGCTGTCTGATGGACACGCCCACCGGCCACGACCGCCACGGGCTCTATCCCGAGGCGACGAGCGTCGAGCACATCGGCCGCAACCTGGCCGAGGTGCAGGCCCGCATCGCCGCCGCCTGCCGGCGTGCCGGCCGCGATCCGGCCGGCGTGCGCCTGCTGCCGGTGAGCAAGACCCAACCCGAGAGCCGCCTGCGCCTGGCGCATGCCGCGGGCTGCCGCCAGCTGGGCGAGAACAAGGTCCAGGAAGCGCATCTCAAATGGCAGGCGATGCAGGACCTGGCCGATCTGCGCTGGTCGCTCATCGGCCATCTGCAGACCAACAAGGCCGGGCTGGTGGCGCGTTTCGCCAGCGAGTTCCAGGCGCTGGACAGCCTGCGGCTGGCCGCGGCGCTGGACCGCCGCCTGCAGCTCGAAGGGCGGGCGCTGGACGTCTTCGTGCAGGTCAACACCTCGGGCGAAGCGAGCAAGTACGGGCTGGCGCCCGAGGACCTGCCGGCCTTCGTCCGGGCGCTGCCGGCTTTCAGTGCCTTGCGCGTGCGCGGACTGATGACGCTGGCGCTGTTCTCCAGCGACGCGGCACGCGTGCGCCAGTGCTTTCGTCTGCTGCACGGGCTGCGCGAGCGCCTGCGGCAGGACGCTCCGTCAGGGCTCGTGATCGACGAGCTGTCGATGGGCATGTCCGGCGACTTCGAGATCGCCGTCGAGGAGGGCGCCACCGTCGTGCGCGTCGGCCAGGCGATCTTCGGCGCCCGTGCGCTGCCGGACCGTCATTACTGGCCCGGTGCCGCGCCCTGAGGCCGGGAGCCGCGCGCCGGATCCTTGCCGCGCGCCGCCTACGCGCCCGTCAGCAGCAGCAGCGACAGCCAGGCGCCGGTGACGTAGGTCCCGGCGGCGCCGACGAAGCGCAGCGCCGACGGCCGCGACAGCGTCCTGGCCGTCAGCAGCCCCAGCGCCAGCAGCAGGCGCGCGGCGGTGGCCGCGACGATCAGCCCCAGCACCAGGCCCGAAGGCGAGCGGCTGCCAAGCAGCAGGAACAGCAGGCCGAGGAAGGGTGCGTACTCCGCGGTGTTGCCGTGCGCCCGCACCAGCCGGTTCAGCAGGCTGTCGGGATCGTCGTCCACGCCGATCAGCCGCCGGCTGCGGCCGCGGGCGCCCGACACCGCCAGGCCCAGCCCGAACAGCAGCAGGCCGAGCAGCGCGGTGCAGACCAGCGCGACCGGATGAAGCTCCGCGAATGGCATCTTGTCTCCTCGTGAAAACGCGGCGCGGGGCCGCCGGATCTCAGCGGCCCGGGGCGGCCGGCTGCAGGCTGATGCGCCGCCGGGGGTAGTCGATCGTGACGACGTAGTCCTGCAGGAAGGCGTTGCCGATGCGCAGATCCCAGCGCTCGTCGTCGTGGCCCGAGCCCGGCGCGTAGAGCACGGCTGGCACCCGGCGCGCCGCCACCGGGCCCAGGCGGAACTCGCCCACCTCGGTGCGGCGGTGCGTGGCCGCGCCGTTGATGCCGACCGAGCTCGCCGCGGGCAGTTCGTCCAGGCGCCCGTCCAGGCCCAGCGCCGCGGCGGCGCGCGGCGTCAGCTGCAGGCTGGCGTTGGAGCCGGTGTCCAGGTTGGCGACCAGCCGGTGGCCGTCGACCAGCGCGCCGTCGATCAGGATCTCGTCCTCGTCGCGAAACGGCAGCGCCGCCGCGTCCAGCGCGGGCGGCATCGCGGCCAGGAAGCGGATGCGCCGCTGCGCATACTCGAACTGCACGACGCGCCCGGCCAGCAGGCTGTAGCCCAGCACCGCGCGGATCGGGCGGCCCAGCGCCTCGCGCACCTGGGACAGGTCCAGCGCCAGCGCGTCCACGTCGCGGGCCTGCAGCGCGCCCAGGGCCACGCTGGGGATGCGCGTCTCGCGCGCCGGGTTGCGGCCGGCGCCGCCGCCGGCCACCTCGGCTGCCGGGCCGGTGGTCTGCAGGCCCAGCTCGCGGGCCGTCGCGGCGTCGATGCCCGACGGGTTGACGCCGGTGTCCAGCAGCACCTCGTAAGGCCCGGAACCGGCCAGCATCGCCTGGACGACGACGCTGTGGCGGTGGAACTCGAAGCCGACCTCGGCCAGCGTCGGCGTGCTGCCCAGCCGCTCGGCCAGAAAACGCAGCACCTGCTGCTGGGCGTCCTCACGCGCCGCCGGGTTGGGCGCGACCGTGACGCCCTGGCCGGGATGCACGCCGTTGGGCACGTCGGCGCGGTGCCGCGGCGCCTTCAGCGCCGGGTTGTCGAAGTCGTGGAAGGTGTCGGGGTAGGTGACCAGGCGCACCGAGTCGCCACGCGCATTGGCGCTGGCGGCCAGCACGCGGCAGGCCTCGGCCGGGGTCCAGTCGTCGGCCTCGCCGATCAGCAGCAGCAGCGGCACCGCCGGGTGGAAGTCCTCGGGATGGCGGGCGCGGGCGCTGCAGCCGGGGTAGAAGGCGATCGCGGCGTCGTAGCGCGGCGCGCCGGGGCGCTGGCCGGTGATCGTCGCCAGCACGCTGCCGGCGCCGTGCGACCAGCCCAGCAGCGCGATGCGTCCGGCCGCCACCTCGGGCCGCGTGCGCAGATAGGCCAGCGCGGCGTCGGCGTCGCCGGCGCGGTCGTGTTCCTTCAGCGTGCGCTCCTTCATCGGCTGGGTGCAGAGCTCGCGCACGCCGCGCGGGCCGAAGCTGTCGAGCATCAGCGCCAGGTAGCCGTGCGCGGCGAGGAACTCGCCCCACATGCGGTGGCGCGGGTTGAGCGTGCCGTCGCGGCCGTAGGCGCCGCCGCAGCCGTGCATCATCACGACGGCCGGGTGCGAGCCGGCGCCCTCGGGCGCGAAGACGAAGCCGGCCAGCGGCGCCGGCGACGAGGACAGGCCGGCGGTGGGGATCTCGACGGGCTGCGGCGGCGCGGCCGCCGCAGCACTGGCCGCCAGCAGCCCGGTGCAGGCCGCCAAGGCCGTCAGCATCGAGACGATTCGCCGGGGGATCGGAAGGCGTGGCATCGGTCGTGGACTCCGCCGGCGCGCACCGACGCCGGGCGGGGCGCAAGCCTACGCCATCGTGGCGGCGCACGCCGGGTGCGGCGAGTGTTGGGATACTCGCGTCTGCCATGCCGTTCCGATTCCCGCGATGACTTCGCCGACGCCGCAGCCCCTGGCCCTGAAGATCCTGGTCGGCGTCGCGCTGCTGGGTCTGCTCTACATGGGCCGCGACGTGTTCGAGCCGATCGCGCTGGCGATGATGCTGGGCTTCGTGATGGCGCCGATCGTGCACCGCATCCGCCGCCTGGGCCTGGGCCAGGCGCCGGCGGCGATCGTCGCGCTGCTGCTCGTCGGCGCGGTGGTGGGCGCCATCGGCAGCGTCATCGTCGGCCAGCTCGGCGATCTGTCGCAGGAACTGCCGCGCTACGAGAACAACGTGCGCCAGAAGATCGGCACGCTGCGCGAGACGATGCTGCGGCCGCTGCAGGAGGTGCAGGGCCGCGCCGGCCGCATCGTCGGCGATCTCGGGCCGGCGCCGTCGGCGGAGCCTGCCGCGCCGCAGCCGGCCGACGACGGCGCCAGCGTCTCGCTGGCCGGCCAGCTGGTGGCCGCGGTCTGGGGGCCGCTGGGTTTCGTCGGCGTCGTCGTGCTGGTGCTGGTGTTCGCGCTGCTCGAGCAGGGCGCGCTGCGCGACCGGCTGGTGCGGCTGGTCGGCGGGCGCGACCTGCGTGCCGCCACCAGCGCGCTCGACGACGCCGGCCAGCGTCTGTCGCGCTACTTCATCTCGCAGTTCGCGGTGAACGCCGGCGTCGGCCTGGCGATCGGCGGGCTGCTGGCGCTGCTGGGCGTGCCGCACGCGGCGGTCTGGGCGGTGCTCGGCGGCCTGCTGCGCTTCGTGCCCTACGTCGGCTTCCCGGCGGCGGCGCTGCTGGCCGGCGCGATGGCCGCGGCGATGGTGCCGGGCTGGGAGCTGATGCTGCAGACGCTGGCCGTGTTCCTCGCCGTCGAACTCGCCGCCGCCTACGTCGTCGAGCCCCAGCTGTACGGGCACACGACCGGCCTGTCGCCGTTCTCGGTGGTCGTCGCGGCGATCTTCTGGGGCGCGCTGTGGGGGCCCGTCGGTCTGCTGCTGTCGACGCCGCTGACGCTGTGCCTGGTGGTCGCCGGGCGTCATGTGCCGTCGCTCGCCTTCCTCGACCTGCTGCTGGGCGACGCGCCGGCGCTGGACCTGTCGCAGCGCTTCTACCAGCGCTCGATCAGCGGCGACGCGGTGGAGATCCTGGCCGACGCCCGTGCATTCCTGAAGCGCAAGCCGCTGGCCGCGTACTGCGACAAGGTCGTGATGCCGGCCTTCGAGCTGGCGCGGCAGGATTTCGAACGCCAGCAGATCAGCCCGCAGCAGCAGGCCGCGGCGCAGCGCGTGATCCTGCAGGTGCTGGCCGAGCTGACACGCTCGCCGCTGCCGGCACGCCGCCGCGCCGCGGTGCTCGACGGCAGCGGCCTGGGCCTGCGCCTGCGCCGCGAACGCGAGAGCGTCGAAGGGCGCTGGCAGGGCCCGCTGGACGTGCCGCCGGGCTCCTTGATGCTCTGCGTCAGCCTGCCCGACCCCGGCTCCGAGCTCAGCGCCGAGCTGCTGGTGCGCGTGCTGCGCAGCGAGCGCTTAGACGCCCGCCACGCGACCGTCAAAGAGCTCGCCGAGGTGCCGCCGGACGCACGCGCCGACGCCGTCGGCGTGGTCTTCGTGGTCTGCAGCGGCGAGGCCTCGGCCGAGGACGTCGGTGCGCTCGACGCCTGCCTGGCGCAGCTGCCGCAGGCGCGTGTCGTCGCGCTGCTGCCGGCCCAGATGGCGGCGCAGCCGCCGCGCGACCCGCTGTCGTCCGAGCGCCACCACCACACCGCCTACTCGTTCGAAGAGGCCCTGAGCCTGGTGCAGCGGCGCCCGGCCTGACGCGATCGGGGGCCGGCAGCAACACAGCGGCTGGCCAGCGCCCAGGCGCGTGCCAGCGCCGACCAGGCGAGCGCCAGCTACCGCCAGACGGTGCTGACGGCGCTGCAGGAGGTGGAAGACAACCTCGTGCTCGCCGACCAGCTGCGCCAGCAAGCCGAGTGGCAGCAGCGGGCGCTGCAGGCGGCGCGGCGCAACCTGGAGATCACGCAGGACCAGTACCGTGCCGGCACGGCGAGCTACCTCGCCGTCGTGACGGCGCAGACCGCCGCCTACACCAGCGAGAGCAGCTGGCTGGCGCTGCGCGACCGCCAGCTCGCGGCGGTGAACCAGCTGCTGAAGAACATCGCCGGGCGCTGGCAGCCGGTCTGAGGTCCGCGGCGCGCCGCGCTGGCTGGACCCCGGCCAGCCGTGTCGCCCGCGCGCCGCTCAGGCTCGGCGCGGCGTCGGGCGTGCCGGTACCCGGCCGCGAGGCGTCGTCTGCCCCCGCGCCGCCCGGTCCAGGCGGGGCGGGAGATCGTTCGCGCGCCAGCTGCACAGGACGCCGACGGCGAACATCAGTGCCGCCAGCACGAGCAGCAGGCCGACGTGGCCGGTGCGGTCCAGCAGCAGGCCGCCCAGGACGGGCACCGCCAGCCGGCCGAGCGCGAACAGGCTCGACTGCAGGCCGTAGTCGGCGGCCGCGAGGTCTTGCCGCGAGAAGTGCATCGTCAGCGCGAAGGCCAGTGCGGCGATGTAGCCCATCGCCGCAGCGAGGCCGGCTGCGGCGGCGACGATGAGCGGGCCCGGGCTGTGGCGCGAGGTGGCGAGGGCCAGCGCGGCGAGCGCGGCGAAGCCCAGCCAGGCGCCCGCCGGCACCGCGCGGCGCAGGCCGATGCGCCGCGCCAGGGCCGCGGCGGCTAGGCTGGATACCGCGGCGACGGTGCCGCCGCCGACGCCCGCCAGGCCTGCCACCTGCCCGGGCTCGAAGCCCTGGTCCAGCATCAGCGGCTTCAGGTAGAACCAGGCGGTGCCCACGAACGGAAAGTAAAGCAGCAGCAGCGCGCTCCAGGTCAGCGCCCCCGGTCGTGCGATGAAGCCGTGCAGGTCCCGGCGCAGGCTTTTGTGTCCCGGACCCGGCGCACGGCGACGCTCCGTTTCGCTCGCGGCACTGGAGCGCAGCGGCAGCAGCAGCACGGCGCCCGCCAGCAGCATGCCGGCCAGCACCAGGAACGGGGCCCGCCAGCCCCAGCGAAGCTGGAGCATCAGCATCAGGCCGCCGCCGACGATGGCGCCCAGCGACAGCGCCGCCGAGCGCAGGCTGCCGGCGCGCAGGCGCTGGTCCGCCGGCAGGCAGCGGATGGCCAGCGCGTTGACCGGCACGTCCGCCCAGGTGGCCAGCCACGCGGCGCTGAAGGCCAGCGCAAACAGCCTCCACGGGCTGCCGAGCAGATCGCTCCAGCCCAGCAGCAGCAGGTTTCCCGCCAGCAGCAGGCACAGCGCCAAGGCCCATTGCCGGTAGCGCAGCGAGGGCTGCCGGCCGTGCTCCAGCGGCCGTGCGAGCAGGAACTTGCAGACCGTGGGCAGCCCGGCGAGCTGGAACAGGCCGATCTCCACGCCCGACCATCCGTGCTGGCGCATCAGCAGCGGCAGGCCCAGCCACAGGTAGACGCTGGGTGCCGTCAGCGCCAGGTTCAGCCAGCCGAACAACGCCTGCAGGCCGAGCAGGCGCACCCGCTCAGACATGGCAGGCCTGGGCCTGTGCGGGCGCCGCCGGCTTGCGCGCGACCACGACCTGCACCGGCGCCATCGGGAACAGGCCCGAGGTGGTCTGTTCGATGTCGGAGAAGCCGGCGGCGGCCAGCGCGGCAGCCGTGCCGCCTTGCGCCAGCACGTGGCGCCCGGCCAGGCGCATCGGCAGGTAGAAGGGCATGACGCACGCGGCGTCTTCGGCCTCGGCCGACAGTTCCGCGTGCACGCACACCAGCCAGCCGCCCGGCACCATGGCCGCCATCAGCTTGTCCAGCGTGGCCGCGACCTCGGGCACGAAGTGCAGCACCGACGAGCACCACACGAGGTCGAAGCCGGTCGGCAGCGGGTCGGCGGCGATGTCGCCGCCCTGCGCCTGCAGGCGCCCGCCGAGGCCGGCGACCTCGATGTTCTCGTGTGCCACGGCAGCGGTCTCGGGCCAGTCGAACACCACGCCTTCGAGTTGCGCGAAGCGCTGCGCCAGCGCGATCGCGATCCAGCCCGGCCCCCCGCCCAGGTCCAGCAGCCGGCGTGCCTGCGCCGCCTGGGGCAGACGCTCCAGGATCGCCAGAGCCGCAGCCGCGCTGACCGCGCGCTGCTCCTGCCCGATCTGGGCGCGTGCCGCGCTGGCCCAGCCGGCGCCGGTGGCTGACTGGAACGGGCTGTCGGTCAGGCGAGGGCCCTTCTCGACGTGCTGGCGCAGTCGGCCCGACAGGCAGCGCAGCGAGGCCAGCCGGTAGCGCCAGGCGTCGCCGCAGAAGCGCGGCGACGGACGTGCAAGGTGTTCCCGGGCCACCGGCGCGAGTTCGTAGCGGGCCGGTTCTCCGGGTTGCCGCTGCAGCAGCCCGATGCTCCAGAGCAGCTCCAGCAGATGGGCGGTGTTGGCGGCATGCAGGCCGCGCCGAGCCGCCAGCTGCGCGGCCGTCGAGGGCTGCAGCAGCTCCTCGAACAAGCCGAGGTCGAGCGCCGTGTCCAGGGCTTCGGCGCGCACGGCGCTGGCTGCCAGGTCCCAGCAGGCGTGAAGGGGGTGAAGAGACGAGCTGTTCATGTTCAGGGGGGTCCTCAGATTCGCCAGTCCAGGCGCAGGCCGAACTCGCGGGGTGGGCTGTAGACGGTGACGTTGCCGTTCTGGTAGCCGACGGCGTCGTAGCGCCTGTCGGCGGCGTTGCGCACGTAGGCGCCGATCTCGAAGCGCCCCAGGCGCTGCCCGGCCTGCAGGTTCAGCAGCCCGTAGCCGGGGCGGCTGTAGCGGTTCGCGGCGTCGAGGTGGACCTTGCCGGTCGCGTACAGCTGGGCCTGGACGTGCCAGCCGGCCGCCGCGTCGTGACGCAGGACGAGGTGGCCCGACGCGTCCGGGGCGAAGGGGTTGCGGTGGCCGTCGTAGACCGCGCTGCCGTCGCGGAAGCGGTCCAGGCGCGTGCGGTTGAGCGCCATCCCGGACTGCAACTGCCAGCCCTCGCCGAGCAGCCAGTCCAGCTCCAGCTCCGCGCCGGTGGCGTGGCCGCGGGCGGCGTTGGTGATGTAGACCAGGCCCGGCTGGGGCATCTGCTGAACTTGCATGTCGTCCATGCGCATGCGGTACAGCGACGCCGAATAGCGCAGCCGCTGGTTGGCCAACGTGCCTTTGACGCCCAGTTCCAGCGATTGCAGCTTCTCGGGCGCATAGGCGGCGTAGCCGGCGGCAGGAACGAACACGTTGAACCCCCCGGCGCGCACGCCGCGGCTCAGGCTCGCATGCAGCGCGGTCGCCGCGCCGGGCTGGTACTGCAGCGCGAGCCGCGGCGAGACCGGGGTGCTGCGCGTCGACTGCCGGTCCTGGCCTCGTGGCTGGAACTCGATCGCGTGGCGCTCGACGCGCGCACCGGCCTGCAGCGTCCAGCGTGCGGTCAGCGGCAGGCTGCCGTTGGCGAACAGCGCCATGCCGTGTCCCTGCAGAGTGGCTGGCGAGCGCAGGCTCGTCGCGGCCATCTGCTGGACGTTGAGCAGGTCGTGGTTGTCGCGGTCGGCGTAGAGGCCCAGCAGCCAGGGCGCGCGCGCATCCCGGTCCTCGATCCGAAGTTCCTGCGACAGGCTCCGGAAACGGTGGTCGCGCGCGATGTGCAGCCTGTCGGCGGGCTCGAAGTCGGTGTCCTGCTGGACCCGGTCGCGGTAGAGGTTGTAGGCCGTGACCGAGTGCAGGCTCAGGCTGCCGCCGAGCTCGCGGGCCAGGTTCAGCGATGCCGTGTCGCCGGAAGAGCGGTTCCAGCTTGGCGTGCCCGAGCGCACGGTCGCGCGCCGGGCCGAAGGCGAGCCCCAGAGGGCGGCCCCGTCGTCGAAGGCCTGGCGGGCGTAGCGCAGCGTGGCGTCGGTCCGGCTGTCGGGAGTCCAGCGCAGCGCCAGCTTCTGCTGTTCCCGACGGCGGTCGTCGGCGCGCCGGCCGGTCTCCAGGTTGTCGATGAAGCCGTCCTGACGGCTCCAGTCGCCGGCGAAGCTCGCATACAGCGTGTCCTGAACCAGGGGGCGGCTCAGTTCCATGCGCAACGAACGCCCCGAGCGGCTGGACAGGCCTGCCGACACCGCGCTGCGTGGCGTGTTGCCGGGCTGGCGGGTCTGGATGTTGATCACCCCGGCCTCGGCGTTGCGGCCGTACAGCGTGGACTGCGGGCCGCGCAGCACCTCCACCCGCTCGACGCCGAGCAGACCGTCTTCGAAGCCCTGGGCCATCAGGGTCGGAACACCATCGACCAGCAGCAGCGTCGACGAGGAGAACGAGAAGAACTGGGCCGAGACTCCGCGCATCACCGCCGAGTGCACGCCTGCCTGGCCGAAGGGCTGGAAGGACAGGCCGGGCGTGATCTGCTCCAGCGTTTCCAGGCGATCGACGCCGTCGGCGTCGAGCAGCTCGCCGTCGTGCACCGTCACGCTGGCCGCCACGGCCTCGATGCGCTGGGCCTGCTTGTGGGCCGTCACGGTGATGGCCGGCAGAACGGAGGGCGGCGCGGTGGGGTCCTGCGCCTGGGCGAGCGGGCCCAGACCGGCCAGGGTCAGCGCGCCGAGCGCGCGGGGAAGATCGGGACAGAGCCGGAGAGAGGTCACGGAGTGGATTTCCTGCGGTGCGGCAGCCGGGATTCGGACCTCGCCAGTCTCTCTTCAGATGAGAATGACTATCATTAGAGTTCTTCTGCGAGCCGGCCTCATTCGTCTGCGTGCGGACCGTTCCGTCCCGATACCCATGCCCCTCGATTGCGAGCACGCTGCGCCGGATACCGCTCTGGCGGCCCCGGCCGATGCCGGCTGGCAGCGCCTGCCGGCGCTGCCGGGCAGCACGGTGGAGAAGCTGGACATCGAACCCGGGCTGACGGTGGTGCGCTCGAGCGTGCTGCCGCGCGATGAAGTGCGCGAGGCGAGCACCAACCCGCCGGGCCGCGGCACGCTGGTGCTGACCGTCGGCCTCGAGGGGCGATCGGCTTTCCGTGGCGCACGCGGTGAGCACCTCGGCTTCGCGGCGGGCTACGTCACCGCCGCGGCTTTCGTCTGCAGCGCCGGCGAGCGCTGTTATGCAGCCGGTGAGCGCGTGGTGCAGTTGCGCCTGCTGGTGGACGAGGACGCGGTCGCCAGGTGGCTGGGGCCGGAGGTCTGCCGTCGCCTGATGCCGGCGCGTGGCGTGCGTGCACTGAGCTCGGCGCGCTCGTCGCCCGGCGGCATCGCCCACGCGCAGGCCCTGCTGCGCGGCGCCGGGGCGCGCGGGTTGGCGGCCCTGGACCGCCGGATTCATGCGCTCAGCCTGCTGGCCGAGCAGGTGCGCGTGCTGGGCCTGTCGTTGCCCGCCGCGTCAGGGCCGTCGCGTCGCCACGAGCACGACCGTTTGGCCAGAGCCCGCGACCTGATGCACGCGCGGCTGGACCGACCGCTGACGATTGCCGGCCTCGCCGCCGAAGTCGGCATGAGCGAGACTCGCTTCAAGGCCGGTTTCCGCGAGGCCTTCGGTGTTCCGCCCGGACAGATGCTGCTGCAGCTGCGCATGGAGCGGGCCAAGGCGCTGCTCGACGCCGGCTGCCAGGTGGCCCAGGCTGGCTGGCAGGTGGGCTATGCCCATCCCGGCAACTTCAGCACCGCGTTCACGCGCCACGTCGGCTGCACGCCGCGGGACTGGCTGACAAAAGCCGCGCGGCGGCGCTGAGGTCGGCGGCCCGCCCGGTCAGCGCTCGCGGCCGCCGAATGCCGGCGTCGCGTCGGCGCACACGGCTGGCGCCGCCCAGACACTGGGCGCCGGCCCGTGGTGCACGCGCCGGGCGGTCGCGTGCGCCATCCAGGCCAGCAGCGCCGCGCCGGCGGTGGCCGTCAGGTCCACCGCCAGGGCCGCGCCCGAGGCCGGCGCCCAGGGGCCCAGCCCGGGCGCGAGCACGCCGACCAGCGAGCTGGCCGGGATCGCGGCCGTCAGCACCACCGCGGCCCGCAGCAGGTGCACCGACGCCCGCGCGCTGCCGCGCACGAAGGCCCAGCCCAGCGCAGCGAAGAACACCGCGTAGTACAGCCAGCGGTGGCCGGCGCCGACGTCGTCGACCAGCCCCGGCAGCCACTTGGCCGCCGCGATCGTCGCCGAGAGGCCGCAGACGCTGCCCAGGCAGACGCCGATCGTCGCCGCGGCCATCCAGCGCGTGCGCCGCGGCGGCTCGGCGCCGCGTTTGCGCCGGCTCTCGATCCACAGCAGGTTGCCGCTGTAGAACAGCCAGGCGCCGGCCAGCCCGAGCCCGAAGTACATCCACTTCACCGGGTCGCCGGCGAACGAGGCCATGTGCAGCGCGAAGAAGCTGCTGATGACCTGGTTGGGGGCGGACTGGTGGCCGGGCAGCGAATCGTGGTTGACGACGCGTGCGCTGTACGGGTCGACGACGACGAAGCCGCCGCGCGCGCGTGGCGCCACCGCGCTTTCGTCCTGGCCCCAGACGCGCACCGCGGCGCGTGGGCCGGTGACCTGAACGTACTGCATCGCCGTCGGCTCGAAGCCGGGCGCCACGGCGTGCACCGCGGCCAGCAGTTCGGCCGGCGCGCGCATCGCCGCCAGGTCGCGCGGCGCCGCGCCAGCACTGGCCGCCGGGCGCTGGAAGGCGCTGGCGAGCCGGCCTTCGTGCAGCAGGCGGTCCTGCAAGGCGTAGATCCCGTCGTGGAAGGCGAAGACCACCGCCGTCAGCGCCATCACGACGTGGAAGGGCAGGCTGACGATGCCGACGACGTTGTGCGCGTCCAGCCACATGCGCTTGAGGTTGCGGCCCAGGCGCAGCGCGAAGAAGTCTTTCACCAGCGACGGCAGCAGCACGATCACGCCGGACACCAGCGCGACGGCGTACAGCGCCGACACCACGCCCATCACCCAGCGGTTGGGGTCGTTGTCCACCGGCAGGCCGACGACGCGGTGCAGCACGTCGATGAAGTCGCCCAGCTGCGACGGCGCCGCCGGCTGCGCGACGGCGCGGCCCTCGGCGTCCAGCGTGGCGGCGAAGTGGCGTACGTGGCGGTGGTCGTGGTCGTCCCCGTCGCCGTCGCGCACCGTCCAGCTCAGCCGGCCGGGCACGTTCTCGGTGTCTTGCAGATGCAGCGTGAAGCCGCGTGCGGCCGCCGGCTCGGCCTGCAGCGTGCGCAGGATCAGCTCCTGGGCACGCTCCAGCGGCACCGCGGCCTGCTGCGCCGGCGGGCTGGCCCAGCGCTCCAGCGGCTCCTTGAAGACGGTGAGGGCGCCGGCATAGAAGGCGATGAACAGCGCCATGCCGGAGACGATGCCGGTCCAGGTGTGGACCGACTTGTAGATGCGCAGGACGTCGGCTCGCATGGCGGGTCAGGAAAGGAACTGGCGCAGCAGCGCCCAGGCGCCGAAGACGGCGAGGTTGGCCAGGCCCAGGCCCCGCCATGCCCGCCAGCCGTCGGCGAAGAAGTAGCAGCCCGACAGCGTGCCGAGCCAGATCGGCGCCACCATCCACATCGCGAGCTGGGCGCGCACGGGCAGCGGCAGGCCGGTCGCCAGCACGCTGAACACCGCGCTGCAGCCCAGGCCCAGCGTCAGCCCGAGCACGGTGCCGGCCAGCGTCTTGGCCAGCCAGTCGCGGCGGATCGGTTCAGCGCGGGCCATCGTCGGGTCTCCGCAGCATGCCGCGCAGCGCGCCCAGGTAGGGCAGCACGGTCAGCGTCAGCATCAGCGCGGTGGCGAAGCAGAAGGCCGCGGCCAGCGGCTGCAGGCCCTGGCCGAACAGCCCGATCGCCGCGGCCCACAGCAGCCAGGCGGCCGCGCGCGCCGGACGCGCCGGCCAGGGACGCGGGCGCCAGCGCTGGTGCGCTGACGCCAGGTACAGGCTGGCGCTGCCGGCCAGCGTCGCGATCAGCCCGAGGAGCGTGAAGCTCATGAGCGGTCCTTGTCGCGCCCGGCGGGCGCCGGCGCGTCGGGTTGATCGAGGAAGAACTGCATGCCGCGCGACAGCGCCGGCAGCCAGACCCAGCCGTGGTTCTCGCCGGCGAACTCGTGGAAGGCGACGCGGCCCTGCCACGACGGCTGCGCCTGCAGCCGCGCGGCCAGCGAGCGCGCCTCGCCGACCATGGGCCGCTGCGCCAGCAGGGCCCGCGTCTCGGGCGACAGGCGCCCGGGCGGCGGCTCGTCCTCCAGCGCGCCGACGCTGATCTGCAGCCGCGGCAGCGCCGCCGCCGGCAGCGCCAGCGCGCCGTCCAGGCCGTCGAGCACGCGCCGCCCGTTCCACCAGATCGACGGGCTGGAGGCCAAGAAGGTCGAGAAGCTCGCCGGCCGCGTGAGCGCCGCGTGCAGCACCAGCAGGCCGCCGAAGGAATGGCCGAAGAGCGCCTGGCGGCGTGCATCGAGCCGGTGGCGCCCGGCGATGCGGGGCTTGAGCTCGCGTTCGATGAAGTCGAGGAAACGCTCGGCCCCGCCTTCCTGGCCGGCGTGTCCGCGTTCGCCGACGCCGACGGTGTAGTCGCGCCGCCGCGCCGGCACGTCGAAGTCGGCCTCGCCGGGGTAGCCGACGCCGACGACGAGCACCGGCGGGTGGCCGGTGACCTCGCGCCGCGCGGCCACCGAACGCGCCAGGAAGGCCGCCACCGGGAAGGCGGCGTTGCCGTCGAGCACGACCAGCATCGGGTAGCCCGCCGGCGGCGGCGGCGCGTCGGGCTCCGAGACGAAGATGCGGTAGCGCTGGCCGGTGGCCTCGGACGCCATGTCGAACTGGCGTGCACCGGGCAGCAGCACCGGCGCGTCGGCCGCCGGCGCGGCGCCGGCGGCCAACGCCAGCGCCAGGCCGGCGAACACGCGCCTCAGGGTCGTCGCGCGCACGGCGCTCAGAAGTCCACCGTCACCGAAGCCGCGACGCTGCGTGCCGGGCCCAGCGTGGCGATCGGCGTGCTGTCGCTGAAGCTGCCCGAGTAGTAGTGGCGATCGAACAGGTTGGTCACGCCCAGGCGCCACTGCGTCGCACGGCCCATCAGCTCGGTGGCATAGCGCGCGCCGACGTCGACCTGGCTCCAGCCCGGGATGCGCTGGGTGTTGGCGGCGTCGAGGAACTGGCCGGTGGTGACCGTCGTGCGTGCGCTGAGCGTCAGCCCCGGCACCCAGGGCGTGTCCCACTCGGCGCCCAGGTTGCCCAGCCAGCGCGGCGCGCCGACCGCGGTGTTGCCGTCGTACTGGCCGTAGGCGGTCTGGGTCAGGATGCCCTGGTTGTAGCTGGCGCCGCCGAGCACGCGCAGCTGCGGCGTCAGCGCGCCGAAGCTGCTCCACTCGATGCCGCGCACGCGCTTCTCGGCGTCGTCGCTGTAGGTCGGTGCGGCGCTGTCGCCGGTGGCCATCATCGTCGGCTTGGTGATCTCGAACACGCTCAGGCTGTTCGTGAAGGTGCCGTTGGTCCACTTCAGGCCGAACTCCATCTGCTCGGTCTTGTAGGGCTCGAAGACCTGCTGGTAGTTGGTCGCCGCGGTGTCGGTGACGGTGTCGCCCTTGCTCAGGCCCTGCACGTAGTTGGCGTACAGCGAGACGTCCTGGCCCCAGGGCTTGACGACGACGGCGACGGCCGGCGTCAGCGCGCTCTCGTCGTAGTGCGCGGTCACCGCGCCGGCGGTGCTGAAGCTCTTCGTCTCCACGCCCTGGTGGCGCGCGCCCAGCGTCAGGCGCAGGCGGTCGTCCAGGAAGGAGAGGGTGTCGACCAGCGCCAGGCTGTCCAGCGTGGTCTCGCCGGTCTTGGACGCGCTGCCCGGCACGGCCACCATCACCGGCGTCACCGGGTCGTAGATGTTGGACGTGAAGGTGCTCATGTTGACCGCCGAGCCGTCCTCCTGCTTCAACCGCGTCGCGTGCAGCACCAGCTCGTGCCGGATGCCGGCGGTGTCCAGGCGCCCGCGCAGGCCGGCTTCGGCCGAGCTCGAGTCGCTGTAGCCGCGCTGGCCGACCATGCGGCCGGTGTAGTTGCCGTCGGCGTCGATCTGGCGCGCGTGCGTGCCGTTGATGAAGCCGGCGTAATCGTGGTCGCGGCGGCCGATGCCGGCGAAGGCGTCGAGCTGCGCGTTGATCGTGTACTCGGCGCGTGCGATGACGGCCTTGCTCTCGAGCTCGCCCCAGCCGTTGCGGAACTGGTTGGTGCTCGGATCCGGCGCGCCCGGGATGTCGGTGGTCGCGAACCAGTACATCGCCGGCGTGCCGCCGTCGAACTTCTCGGTGCTGGTGTAGGCGTCCAGCGTGGCGCTCAGCGCCTCGCCGCGGTAGTCCAGCGCGGCCGACAGGAACTCGCGCTTCTTGCTCTGCTCGTCCAGCGTCGTGTCGCCGTCGCTGTAGGCGGTGTTCACGCGCAGGCCCCACTGCTTGTGCTCGCCGAAACGCCGGCCCAGGTCCAGCGCGAGCTCGGCCTGCGACTCGGACTGCAGGCCGAAGCTGACGCGGGTCAACGGGTCGTCGCCGGCGCGCTTGGGCACCAGGTTGACGACGCCGCCGACGCCGCCGCCGGGCGGCATGCCGCTGAACAGCGCGCTCGGGCCCTTCAGCAGCTCCACACGCTCCAGGGACTCCACCGGCGAGTGGCCCACCGGCGCCAGGCCGTACATCCCCTCGATCGCCAGGTCGCCGGCGTTGACGTCGAAGCCGCGCACGCGGAAGTTCTCGTAGGCGTGGCCGGCCGAGGTCGTGAAACGCGTGCCCGGATCGTTGGTCAGCACCTCGGCCACGGTGCGTGCCTGCTGCTGCGCGATCAGTTCGGAGGTGTAGGCCACGGTGCTGAACGGCGTGTCCATCACCGACAGGTTGCCCAGCGCGCCGACGCGGGCGCCGCGCGCGACCTGGCCGCCGGCATGCGGCGCCGGCAGTTCACTGGCGAGTGCGCCGGCGCTGGCCTTGACCGCCGGCAGCGCCGATTCGCGCGCGGTGGCGGCCGGCTTGACGACGACATGCTGGCCGTCGACGCTGGCGGCCAGGCCGCTGCCGGCCAGCAGGCGCTCCAGCGCCTGTGCCGGCGTCAGCCGTCCGGAAACGGCCGGCGCCGTCTTGCCGGCCACGGCTTCGGCCGGGAAGCTGAGCTGCAGATCGGCGCGGCGCGCCAGCTCGTTGAGCGCCTGGCCCAGCGGCTGGGCCGGCAGGTCCAGCGTCAGCGGCGCGGCTGCGGTGGTGCTGGTTTGGGCCTGCACGGGCAGGGTGCTCGCCAGGTTCAGGACGACGGCGGCGGCCGCCAGGGCCAGGGGGGCAGGGGTGAATCGCGCTCGGCGCATTGCAGGGGTTCTCGGTCGGTTCTTGATCGCGGGACGCGCAGTGGCCGCCCCGTTCCTGCCGATGCAGACGCACGGCTGCGCCCAACCCTCACGTCGCGAATGAGAATATTTCGCGTTAAGTCGCGTGACCCGCTGGCGACGGGCGCGCGACGAGCTCGATCACCCCGTCGCGCAACTCCAGCCGCACCGGCAGCAGCTCGGGCAGCGTCTCGGCGAAGCGCCGCGCGTCGCCGACACGCCAGCTGCCGCCGACCGGCAGTGCGCCGACCGCAGGGTCGCGCACGACGACGCCGGTGGGGCCGTAGCGCTCGAACTCGGCCAGCGCCTGGGCCAGCGGCACGCCGTCGAAGGCGATGCGGCCTTCGCGCCAGGCCGTGGCGGCGGCCGCGACCAGCGGGCGCACCGGACCCGGGACGCCGGCCGCGTCGGTGCCCAGCATCTGGCCGGCGCGCAGTTCCACCGCGGCCGCCTTGCCGCTGCCGGCCTCGGAGCTGACGCGCACCCGGCCTTGCTCGACCTCGACGATGACACGCCCGGCGTCCAGGCCCTCGCGCGTGTGGCGCACCGAGAATCGGGTGCCGGTGACGAGCACGTCCAGGGGCCCGGCGCGAACGTGCAACGGGCGTGCGGGGTCGTGATGCACGGCGAAGCTGGCGCGGCCCTCGTGCAGCCGCAGTTCTCGCCGGTCGCGGTGGAGGCGAACGTCCAGCCGCGTCGCGCTGTCCAGGCGCACGCGGCTGCCGCCGCCGGCGGCGTCGGGCAGCGTCACGGCGAGCTGTTCACCCCGCTGTGTGGCGTAGTGCTGATCGAAACGCGGCTGCATCGACCAGCGGTCCCAGGCCGTCCAGCCCAGGCCCAGCGCGGCCAGCGCGAGCGCAGCGCCCAGCCTGCGCCCCAGCCGCCGTGACGGCCGCGCGGGCCCGTGCGGCGCCATGCCCGCGCGCAGCCGGGCAACCCCGCCGGCCGGCAGCGCGGCCACACGCACGAAGGTGTCCTGCAGCTCGGCGAAGGCCCGCAGGTGGCGCGGGTCGGCGTCCAGCCAGGCCTGCAGCGCCTGCCGGCCCGCGGCGTCCAGGCCGTCGCGCCGGCGTGCGACCCAGCGCGCCGCCTCCTCTTCGTGAGGCTCGGTCGGCGCTCGGGGCGGTCCTTCGTGGGGCGGCTGCATCGTCGGGGCGGTCGTCGTGACGGTAGACGCACGAGCGGCCGCGTGTCCTCATCCTCCGCAGCGTGCGTCGCGGCAGGCGAGCAGGCCGCGCGCGACGTGCTTCTCGACCATGCTGACCGAGATGCCCATGCGTTCGGCGACCTGGGCCTGGCTCAGCTCGTCGAAGACATGCAGCACGAAGGCCTCGCGGCAGCGCGGCGGCAGTGCCTCGATGGCCGCCAGGCAGGCCTGCGCATCCTGGCGTGAGGCCAGCGCTTCGTCGGGCTGCCAGCGCGGCGGCGCACTCGGGTGTTCGTCTTCGGCCAGTTCTTCCAGCGCGTCGTGGCGGCGCACCGCGGCGCGGCGGTGGCGGTCGACGACGAGGTTGCGCGCCGTGCGGTAGAGCAGGGCGCGGCCGTCGAGCACGGCCTGGCCGGCCTGCTGCAGCGCGAGCACGCGCATGAAGCTCTCCTGCGTCAGGTCGGCCGCGGCATGGCGGTCGCCGACCAGGCGGCAGAGGAAGTTGAGCAGTTCGCGGTAATGACGCTCCAGCACGGCCGAACTCATCCAGGAGGCCCGGCACCGGCGGGCGGGAGACTGGCGGCTGGCTGGTCTGGGGTGCGATCAAATAAGAATGGTTCGCATTATGCCGCGTGAAACGAGCGCTCGGCGTCGGGGCGCGCACGGCGTTCGCTGTTGACCCACTGCCGTCCGCTGCGGTGCGGGGCGCGGTAAAACGACGGCATGGACACCGCCCGCTCTCTCCCGATCGTCTCGTCCGTGCCTGGACGGCTGCGCCTGCGCGACGCGCGCCTGCGCCGCGATGCGCTGCGTGACGCGGTGCTGGCCCGCCTGGATTCGCTGCCGGCGCTGCGCACGCTGCGCGCCAACGCGGCCGCCGGCAGCGTCGTCGTCGAGTACGACGGCACGCGTGTCGACGAGGCCGCGATGTGCCGCGAGGTGCTCGACGCCGTCGCGCCGTGGCTGCCTGCCCGGGAGGCGGCGCCCAGCCCCGCACCGGCGGCTGCCCGGCCGCGCCGCCCCGGCCGGCGGCGCCAGCTGGCGCGGGCGACGAACGTCGGCATGCTCGCCAGCCTGGGCAGCTCGCTGGCGCTGGCCGCTGCCGGCGCGAAAGCCGCGCACGTCGCCACCGGCAGCGTCTTTCTCGGCCTGCTGGGCGTGCACCTGGCGATGCACCGGCGCAGCCTGCTGCGCTGACTCAGCCCTTCTGGCGGCGTCCGCGCGGCAGCCCGGCGCCGGCCAGCGCACGCAGCAGGATCGCGATCGTGCTGCCGTTGTGCAGCATCGACGCGGCCACCGGGCTCAGCGCGCCCAGCGCGGCGGCGCCCAGGATCGTCGAGTTCAGCCCCATCGTGAGCCTGAAGTTGGTGTCGATCAGCTCGCGCGTGGCCAGCGCCAGCGCCTTGGCCTCGGCGACGTGGCCGATGCGGTCCTCGAGCAGCACGACGTCGGCGGCCAGCCGGGCGACGTCGGCGCCACGGTGCATCGCGATGCCGACGTGCGCGCCGCTCAGGGCCGGGCCGTCGTTGACGCCGTCGCCGACGAAGGCGATCTGCGCGCCCGAGGCGGCCAGCTCGCGCAGCACTGCCGCCTTGTCTTCGGGCATCAGGCCGGCGCGGTAGTCGTCCAGGCCCAGCGCGGCGGCGCTCTCGCGTGCACGTTCGGGGTGGTCGCCGGTGAGCATCACGACGCGGCGCACGCCCAGCTCGCGCAGCCGCGCGACGGTGGCCGCGGCGTCGGGGCGCAGCTGGTCGCGCATCGCCAGCACGCCGATCAGCGTGCCGCCCCAGCCGATGTAGAGCAGGGTCTTGCCGTCGGCCTCCAGCGCCTCCAGGCGCGCGGCGTGCGGCGCCACGGCGATGCCTTCGTCGTCCTCGACGAAGTGGCGCGAGCCGACGACCACGCGCCGGCCCTCGATCTCGCTGGCCACGCCGTGGGCGACGATGAACTCGACCTCGGCGTGGTCGAAGTGCTGGCGCTCGGGCAGGCGGTGCGCGGCCTCGACGACGGCCAGCGCCATCGGGTGGAAGTAGTGCTCCTCGACCGAGGCGGCGAGGTTCAGCAGGTCCGCCGGCGTCAGCGCCGGGTCCAGCGCGACGGTGTCGGTGACCAGCAGGCGGCCGGTGGTCAGCGTGCCGGTCTTGTCGAAGACGAAGGTGTCGGCCGCGGCCAGGCGTTCGAGCGCGCGTGCGCCCTTGATCAGCATGCCGCTGCGCCCGGCCTCGGCCATCGCCGACTTGAAGGCCACCGGCGTCGCCAGCTTCAGCGCGCAGGAGTAGTCGGCCTGCAGCACCGCGGCGACACGGCGGCCGTCGCGCGACAGCGCCCAGGTGCCGGCGGCCAGCGCCAGCACCATCGGCACCAGGCGGTCGGCCAGGCGCGCGGCCTCCAGCTGCGTCTGGCCCTTGGTCTCCAGCGACTGGGCGACGAAGTCGGCGATGCGCGCCGCCGCCGCCTGGCGGCCGACACGTTCGGCATAGACGCGCAGCCGGCCTTCCTCGACCAGCGTGCCCGACAGCACGTGGTCGCCGCGGCGGCGCGCCACCGGCACGCTCTCGCCGGTCATCGTCGCCTCGTTGACCAGCGCCTCGCCGCCGAGCACCGTGCCGTCGACCGGCATCACCGCGCCGGTGGCGACGATGACCGTGTCGCCGACCTGCACCGCGTCGGCGTCGACACGGGTCTCGCGGCCCTCGCGCTCGACCCAGACCTCGGTGTCGGCCGGGCGCAGCAGCTGCGACAGCAGGGCGTCGGAGCGGCGCTCGATCGAGTGTTCGAGGTACTCGCCCAGGGCGAGCAGGAAGGACGTGGTGTTGGCCGCGACGTGGTCGCCGCGGCCGATGGAGATCGCCACCGCCACCGCCTCCAGCACGTGGGAGGTGATGCCGGCGCGCAGGAAGTCCTCCAGCGCCTCGCCCAGCAGCGGCACGGCGTTGGCGGTGGCCACCGGGCCGCGCAGCGCCAGCGGCAGTGCCGGCCCCAGCAGCAGTGCCGCGCCGGTGCCCAGCACGTTGCCCAGCGCCGGCTCGGGCGCCGAGCCGGCGGCCGGGGCGCGCCCGGGCGGCGCCAGCGCGAGCAGCTGCGCGGCGAGCGTCGCCACGTCGGTGAGCGCCGGGTCATAACGCAGTGCCAGCGATCGCACCGCGGCGTTGACCCGCGCCTCGCGCACGCCGCGCAAGGCCTCGGCGGCCCGGCGCAGCGAACGGGCGTCCAGCGCGCCGCCGCGTTCGACGCGGTAGCGCCAGCGCACCCGGCCGGCGCAGGCGTGCGCCGGTTCGAGTGCCGCCAGCCAGCGGCTGCCCGTCACGGCGCCTGGTGCAGCTGGCTGTCCATCTCGGCGCGGATGTCGGCGGCCTGTTCCTTCAGTTCCTCGAAGCCGCCGGCCAGGCCGGAATAGAGCTTCATCGCGGTCTTCAGCAGCGCCGCGCGGCGGTCCTCGTCGCCCAGCAACCAGGCCGCGCCGGCGCCCAGCGCCAGGCCGACGAGGAACTGCTGCTGCGCCGGGTTGCCCGGGATCCACGATGGCAGGTTGCCGAACAGGCCGCCGCCGTTGCCGGCATTGCCGGCGTTCCAGCCCGCCGGCGCGTTGCCGCCGTTCCAGCCGCAGGCCGGGCAGCCCGGGCAGGCCATCTTCGATTTCTTCTTCGCCTTCTTACCCACGTTCGTTTTCCTCGTCGCGCCCGGCAGGTTCGCCGAGCAGGGTTTCGATCAGTTGCACGGCCGCCGCCCCGGCGGCCACCGCGGTCAGGGCGCCGACCCATTGGCCGCGCTGCAGCGAGCGCGCCGCCTGCGTGCCCGCCGTCAGTGCGGCACCGCCCTGCAGCGCATGGCGCAGCACACGTCGGCCGTCGAAGCCGGGCCGGTCCTGGAAGGCCGACAGGCAGGCGGCGGCGACGAAGCCGCGCGTGAAGCTGCCGTCCGCGAGCGCGCGCGTCACGCCGCCGCCTCGTCCGCCGCGGCGCGTTTGCGCGGGCGCCGTGCACGCGGCGCGGCGCTGTCGGTTGCGGCCGGCTCAGCCGGTGCGGGATCGGCCGGCGTCGCTGCCGGGGCCGGCGGCGCCATGTCGGCGGCGCTGGAGTTCTTGCCGCGCTGGATCCAGCGCAGCGCGAACACGCCGGCGGCCACGCCGGCGGCGAAGGGGACGAGATGCAGCATTCGAGAAGCTCCTGGTGAACCTTACGGCCGCAGTCCGGGCGTCGTGGGCGACGACCGGCGCGCCGCACGACGCTGGCTGGCGTAAGGCTGGCTCGCGTAAGGGCCGGCGCTGTGTCGTCGAGGACGAAGATCATGGCGGCCCGGCCGAATGCAGTCTCGACCGGGCCGCCGTGGCAGGGCTTGCGAATGATCAAGCGCCGGCCGGGGCGGCGCCCTCCCTCCTGATGATCAGAAGCTTGCCCAGTCCGCCGCTGCCTTGGCCGGCGCGGCAGCGCGGGACGGCGCGGGGCGCGCTGCGGAAGCCGGCGCGGCGGCCACGGGGCGGCTGTCCGCCTGGGGCGACAGCCTGAACACGGCCACCGCGTCGACCAGCTGGCGCGCCTGGGTGCGCAGGCTTTCGGCGGCGGCGGCGCTCTCTTCGACGAGCGCGGCGTTCTGCTGCGTCGCCTGGTCCATCTGGGCCACCGCGTCGCCGACCTGGCCGACACCGTCACGCTGCTCGGCGCTGGCGCTGCTGATCTCGCCGACGATGTCGGCCACGCGGCGGATCGAGGCCAGCACGTCGTTCATGCGCGTGCCGGCCTGGTGCACCAGCGCGTTGCCGGCCTCCACGCGTTCGACGCTGGTGCCGATCAGCGCCTTGATCTCGCGTGCCGCCTCGGCGCTGCGCTGGGCCAGGGTGCGCACCTCGCCGGCGACGACCGCGAAGCCGCGGCCCTGCTCGCCGGCACGCGCCGCCTCGACGGCGGCGTTGAGCGCCAGGATGTTGGTCTGGAAGGCGATGCCGTCGATCGTGCCGATGATGTCGGCGATGCGGCGCGAGCTGTCGCTGATGCCGTTCATCGTCTGCACCACTTCGCCCACCATGCGGCCGCCGTCGCTGGCCACGCTGCTGGCGGCGGCGGCGAGCTGGTTGGCCTGCACCGCGTTGTCGGCGTTCTGGCGCACGGTGGCGTTGAGCTGTTCCATCGACGCCGCGGTCTGCTGCAGCGCGCTGGCCTGCTGCTCGGTGCGTGCCGAGAGGTCGGCGTTGCCGTGCGCGATCTGCTGGCTGGCGGTGGCCACGCTGTCGGCGGACTGGCGCACCTCGGCGACGGTGCGGGCCAGGCTGGCCTGCATGCCGGCCAGCGCCTGCATCAGGCGCGCGCTTTCGTCGCTGCCGCGCGAGTCGATTGCCGTGCACAGGTCGCCGCCGCCGATGGCCTCGGCCGCCGAGACGGCGCGCGAGATCGGTCGCGTGATGGAGCGGCTCACCAGCAGGGCGAACACCGCGCCGAGCGCGACGGCGACCAGCGCCCCGGCGGCCATCGCCCACTGGCTCAGCCGGGTGCCTGCGTCCAGCGCCTCGATCTTGCGGTCGAGCACCTGGTGCGAGTGGTCGACGACCTCCTGCAGCCGGGCCAGATAGGCCTCGGCCAGCGGCTGCAGCTCCTGATCGACGGCGGCCGACACCTCGCCACCGGCCTCCTTGCGTTTGAAGAGGTCGGTGCGAACGTCCAGGTACTTCTGGCGCACGTCGTTGATGGCCGCGATCAAGGCCTTGCCTTCGCCGTCGTCGGTGAGCTGCACGACCTTCTCGCGCAGCGGGACCGCAGTCCTGGAGCCTTCCAGCGCGTCGGACTGCAGGCGTGCGGCGTAGGCCGCGTCGCTGGTCTTCAGCGCCGAGCTCACCTGGAACAGGTTGATGCGCAGCAGCGAGGCCCATTGCTGGGTCAGTTCGTTGCGTTGCATCTCGCGCTCGACCATCGACGCCGTGGCGTCACGTTGCACCTGGAGCTGCCAGACGGCGACGGCGGCGATGGCGACGGTGATCGCGAGCACGAGGGCGAACGCGAGGGCGAGGCGCAGGGCGATTCTCAAGCGGGTCATGGGCTTCCTGAGGCGAACGAAGGGGTTGCCTCGATTTCGGCTTGCGCTCTCCGGTCGTGAGAGTCCCCGGGCCCGAAATGGCGCTCAATTCCGCAAATGGCCTGGCACTAATTCACGCGATGAGTCATTCGCAAATAACGCAATTCACTTCGTCTGATCGCCATCAATGCAACAAACCCATTAATCGCAATTCCGTTTATGGCGAATCGCGTGAATCGTTGGATTGCCGCGGCGGCTTGCGGGGGCGGTGGGGACGGCTACAATCAAGAACGATTCTCATTCGTCGCCCTTGCCCACCCGGTCGAGCCGGGTTCCGAACCGTGCCGGCCACCGACCTCGCCCCACCGCATCCGCTCGAGCGTCTCTACGCCGAGCACCACGGCTGGCTGCGCGACTGGCTTCGGCGCAAGCTGGGCAACGCCTGCGATGCCGCCGACCTGGCGCACGACACCTATCTGCGCCTGCTGCGCAGCGGCCACGTGCCACCGCAGGACGAGTCGCGCCGGCATCTGGCTCAGGTGGCCAACGGTCTCGTCGTCGATCTATACCGGCGGCGCGCGATCGAAGCCGCCTTCCTGGAGGCGCTGGCGGCGCTGCCCGCCGCGCAGGCACCGTCGCCCGAAGACCGCGCGCTGGCCGTCGAGGCGCTGGTGCAGCTCGACGCCGCGCTGCAGTCGCTGGCGCCCAAGGCGCGTGCGGCGCTGCTCATGTGCCGGCTCGACGGCCTGGGTTACCGCGAGATCGCCACGCGGCTGGGGGTCTCGGTGTCCTCGGTCGAGAAGTACGTCGCCGCGGCGCTGCTGGCCTGCCATCAGGCGCTGCAGCCGCGATGAGCGCCGCAGCCGAAGACGCCGAGGTCGCGCGCCAGGCGGCGCGCTGGATGGCGCGGCTGTGGGCCGAAGACGCGGCCGCCGAGGACCACGCCGCCTGCGCGCGCTGGCGCGCCGCGCATCCCGAGCATGAACGCGCCTGGCAGGCGATGCAGGGCTTCGACGCCCGCCTGCGCGGCCTGCCCGGAGAGGCCGCGCGCCGCGCGCTGCAGGCGCCCGGTGCGACACGCCGGCGCGTGCTGCGCACGCTGGGGCTGGCGGTGGCCGTGATCGGCAGCGGCGAAGCCGTGCGCCGAAGCGAGGCCTGGGCGCTGTGGGCCGCCGACGAACGTTGCGCCACCGGCGAAGTGCGCACCCTGTCGCTGCCCGACGGCACGCGGCTGGTGCTGGCCAGCGCCAGCGCCGTCGACCTGCGTTACGACGCCGAACAGCGCCTGATCGTGCTGCGCGCCGGCGAGATCCTCGTCACCAGCGCGCCCGACGCGGCGCGGCGGCCGCTGGCCGTGCGCACCCGCCACGGCCTGGTGCGGGCACTGGGCACGCGTTTTCTCGTGCGCGATCTCGGCGCGGCCGACCGGGTCGTGGTCTACGAAGGCGCGGTCGAGCTGCAGCCGGCGAAGCGCGCGTCGGCGCCCTGGCGCCTGGACGCCGGCCAGTCGGCGCGGCTGGCCGACGACGGCGTCACGCCCGGCGGCCCGGCCGACGAAGCCGACACCGCCTGGACCCGCGGCCTGCTGCTGGCCGACGGCCGGCGGGTCGACGAGCTCGTCGCCGAGATCGCGCGTTACCGCCGCGGCGTGCTGCGCTGCGACCCGGCGGTCGGCGCGCTGCGCGTCAGCGGCGTCTTTCCGCTGCACGACCCCGACCGTGCGCTGCAGAACCTGACGCTGGCGCTGCCGCTGCGCCTGCGCCGGGTCGGCGGCTGGTGGATCACGGTCGAGGCCGACCCGGAGCGCCGCTGAACGCCCGCCCGCCGGGCGATTGAGGGTTTTGCGTTCTCGTCCGGAAGACGGGCTGAACCCCCACCACTTCGGCCCTCCGATGCAGCACACCGCCTTCTTCCGCCAACGTCCCACCGCCGCCGCCTGCCTGGCCTTGATGCTGGCCGCCGCGGCGCCGCTCGCACCGCGCATCGCGTCGGCGCAGCCGGCCGCCGAGGCGCCGCGTGCGCTGAAGATCGCGCCCGGCCCGCTGGGCGCGGCACTGAACCGCTTCGCCGCGGCGCTGGGTGTCGAGCTCAGCGTCGACACCGCGCTGCTCGACGGCCTGCGCTGCAACGGGCTCGATGGCCGCTACGGCGCCGAGGACGGTTTCGCCGCGCTGCTCGCCGGCCACGCGCTGCAGGCCGTGCGCCAGCCCAACGGCAGCTGGACCGTGCAGCGCCGGCCGCAGGCCGCGGCCGATTCGCTGCCGGCGATCACCGCCCGCGCCGCCGGCGACAGCGCTACCGGGCCGCTGACAGGCTACGCCGCGCGGCGCAGCGCCACCGCGACCAGGACCGACACGCCGATGCTGGAGACGCCGCAGACGCTGACCGTCGTCGGCGCCGAGGAGATCGAGGTGCGCAAGGCCGACAGCCTGGCCGAGGCGGTGGGCTACACCGCCTCGGTGCTGCGCTCCGAAGGCGTGGACCGCACCGGCGACGGCTTCGTGATGCGCGGCTTCCAGGCCACGGCCAGCCAGGGCAACCTCTACCGCGACGGCAGCAAGTACAGCGTCAACCTCTACGACGGCCGCCAGGAGCCTTACGGGCTGGAGCGCATCGAGATCCTCAAGGGTGCGGCCTCGGTGCTCTACGGCAACTCGGCGCCGGGCGGCATCATCAACACCGTCAGCAAGCGCCCGACGAACGAGGCGCTGCACGAGCTGAACCTGGAGCTGGGCTCCTTCGACCGGCGCCAGCTCTCGGGCGACTTCGGCGGTGCGCTGGACGACGCTGGCGTCTGGTCGTACCGGCTGACCGCGCTGGTGCGCGACAGCGGCAGCTTCGTCGAGCACGTCGACGACGACCGCCGCTACCTCGCGCCGTCGCTGCGCTGGCAGCCCGACGCCGCGACCTCGCTGACGCTGCAGGCCGACCTGCAGCACGACCACACGGCCTACGTCTACGGCCTGCCGGCCGAAGGCACGGTGCTGGCCAACCCCAGCGGCCGGCTGCCGCGCGACACCTTCGTCGGCGAGCCCGGTTACGACCGCTACGACCTGCAGCGGCGCTCGCTGGGTTATCTGTTCGAACACGTCTTCGACGAGCGGTTCACGCTGCGCCATTCGCTGCGAAGCTACCGCGCCGACGTCGACATGCCCTCGATCTGGATCTCCGGCCTTCAGGCCGACGGCCGCACCACGGCCTACCGCGGCGCCCAGGACCGCGAGGACCGCGCGCGGGCGCTGATGTCCGACACCTCGCTGCAATCGAAGTGGCGCAGCGGCAGCGTCGAGCACACGGCGCTGGTCGGGCTGGACGTCGTGCGCGAACGTTTCCGCACCGTGCGCTACGACCGCAGCGCCGAGCCGCTGGATCTCTACGACCCGGTCTACGGCGGCGCGTTCGGCGCGCCCGAGCCGAACTCGTTCTCGTCGCGCTCGGAGCTGCGCCGCGTCGGGCTCTACGCGCAGGAACAGGCCAAGATCGCCGGCCGCTGGGTCGCCGTCGCCGGGCTGCGCCACGACCGCGTGCGTTACGACGAAAGCGCGGTCTTCAGCGACGACGTCGCCGCCGACGGCGAGAAGTCCAATGCCACGACCGGCCGCGCCGGCCTGGTCTACCTCGCGCCCAACGGCCTGGCGCCCTTCGTCAGCTTCAGCCAGTCCTTCGAGCCGCAGACCGGCACCGACCGCGGCGGCCAGCGTTTCGACCCGACCCGCGGCACGCAGTGGGAGCTGGGCCTGCGCTGGCAGCCCGAAGGCAGCCAGACGCTGCTGTCGGCGGCGCTCTACCAGCTCACGCAGCGCAAGGTGCTGGTCACCGACCCGGTGGATACCAACTACTCGGTGCAGCTCGGCGAGGTGCGCTCGCGCGGGCTGGAGCTCGAGGCTCGTACGCGTGTGGGCGCCGCCAATCTCGTCGCCGCCTACGCCTACACCGACGCGCGCACGCTGAAGAGCAGCCCGCTGACGCCCGAGGCCGAGGGCCAGCGCACCGGCGCCGTGCCGTACCACCAGGCCTCGGTCTGGGCGGACTACGGCTTCGGCGCCTTCGGCCTGCCGGCGCTGAAGGCCGGCGCCGGCCTGCGCCACGTCGGCTCGGCGCCCGGCGTCTGGCTCGATGTGGACGTGCCCGGCTACACCGTCGTCGACGCGATGCTGTCGTGGACCGAAGGCCCGTGGCGGCTGGCGCTCAACGTCGCCAACCTGGGCGACAAGACCTACGTCGCGTCCTGCACCTACCTGTGTTTCTACGGCGAGCCGCGGCGCGTGACGGGCAGCGTCTCCTATCGCTGGTGAGCCGCAGCGGCTTGCCCAACGCTCTCCTGATCCATAGAATGAGAACGATTCTCAACCAATAAACCAGCGACGACGGCGCACAGCCGCGTCCCGCGGCCTGTCTTGTCCTCCGCCGACGTGCTGCAGCGGCAGCTCCAGCTCCTGTACCGCGACCATCACGGCTGGCTGCATGCCTGGCTGGCGCGCAAGCTCGGCTGTCCTCAGCACGCCGCCGACATCGCCCACGACACCTTCGTACGGGTCATCGCCGCGCGCGACGCGCTGCTGGGCGTGCAGCAGCCGCGCGCCTGGCTGAGCACGACGGCGACTCGGCTCGTGATCGACGAGGCGCGCCGCCGCCGCCTCGAGCAGGCCTGGCTGGAAGAGCTGGCACGCGCCGCCGACGGCGCCGCCTATCCGTCGCCCGAGCAGACGCTGGCGGCGGTCCAGGCGCTGACCCAGCTCGAAGCGGTGCTCGAGGCGGTGCCGGCCAAGGCGCGCAGCGCCTTCGTTCGCCACTACCTCGACGGCCAGACCCATGCGGTGGTCGCCGCCGAGCTCGGCGTGTCGACGAAGATGGTGCAGAAGTACCTGGCGCGGGTGCTGCTGCAGTGCCACGCGCTGCAGGCCGCGTGATGGGACGGCAGGACAAGCCGGTGCGACCGGCGGTGTGCCCGTGAACCGTGCTGCACCGGGCGGCGACGATGCGGTCGCGGCCGCCGCGGCCGGCTGGATCGTGCGTCTGAGCGCCGACGACAGCGCCGAACGCGAGGCCGCGCGTGCCGGTTTCGAGGCCTGGAAAGCGGCCGATCCGCGCCATGCGGCGGTGGCGGCGAGGCTGGAAGCGTTCGTCGAAGGCACGCGCCGGCTCGGCGCCGCCGCGCCGGCCCGGCGTGCGGCGCGCAGTGCGCTCGGCGGCGTGCTGGCGCCAACGCCGCGCCGCCGGCACCTGGCCGGCGCCGCGCTCGGCTTGTTCGTCGCCGTCGGTGTCGCCGCGCTGCTGCGGCTGCAGCCGGCCACCGCGCTGCTGGCGGACCTGGCCACGGGCCCCGGCGAGCAGCGCCTCAGCGTGCTGGCCGACGGCTCGCGCCTGACGCTGGCCGGCGGCAGCGCGGTCGATGTCGGTTTCGACGCCGGCACGCGCCGCGTCTCGCTGCTGCAAGGCGAGGTGCTGGTCGAGGTCGCCAAGGACCCGGCGCGGCCCTTCGTCGTCGAGACGGCGCACGGCCGCGTGCGTGCGCTGGGCACGCGCTTCATCGTGCGCCGCGACGCCGACACGACGCTGCTGACGATGATCGAGTCCAGCACCGCCGTCAGCGCCGCGCCGCCGGCCGCCGGCGGCGAGACCGTCGTCGTTGCCGGGCAGGGCGCGCGCCTGGACGCTCGTGGCGTGACGCTGCTGGGCGCGGTCGACGCCGGCGCGGCCGAACAGGCGTTCCAGCACCGGCGCCTGGTCGCCGACGACCTGCCGCTGGCCGAGGTGCTCGATGCGCTCGCACGCCACCGCCGCGGCCTGCTGCGCTACGACCGCGACGCGATCGCCGGCATCCGGGTCTCGGCGGTGCTGCCGCTGGACGACACCGACCGCGCGCTGCAACTGCTGCAGAACAGCTTCCCGCAGCTGCGCGTGCGTCTGCTGACGCGCTGGCTGGTGCTGGTCGACAGGCCCGGCTGAGATTTTTCGCCGCCGCCGGTTCCTGTTCGGGCGTCTCGTTCGTCAATGCATCTGAAGACCGGCGATGCAGCCGGTCCGTTGCCCCGCCGCGTCGCGGCGCGGGTGGTCCGCATCCGCTTCGAGAGTCCAGGAACCGTCCATGTCCCGCATCAAGAACCGCGGCGCCGTCTCCGGCGCACCCCGACGGCGCGCCGTCGCCCTGGCCGCGCATCTGGCGCTGGCTGCCGTGCTGGCCGGCGCTGCCGCGTTGCCGGCGCACGCGCAGGCCGGCTCTGCCGCCGCCGTGCAGGCCGACGTGCCGCCCGGGCCGCTGGCGCAGGCGCTCAACCGCTTCGCGCTGCAGGCCGGTGTGGCGCTGGTCGTCGACGCCGGCCAGATCGCCGGCCTGAGGAGCCCGGGGCTCAGCGGTGCGGTCACGGTCGAAGAGGGTTTTGCCCGCCTGCTCGAAGGCAGCGGCTGGCGCATCGGCCGCACCGCCGCCGGCTACGTGCTGCTGGCCGCGCCGGCGGCCGCCGGCGGCGAGGCCGGCACCAGCCTGCCGGCGGTGCGCGCCAGCGCCTCCCGCATCCAGGATCCGGATGCCACGCCCGAGGCCTACGGCCGCCAGACCGCGCGTGGCGGCCGCGTCGGCCTGCTGGGCAACCAGGACTTCATGGATGCACCGTTCAGCACCATGTCCTACACCAGCGAGCTGATCGCCGACCAGAACGCCAAGACCCTGGCCGACGTGCTTCAGAACGATCCCTCGGTGCGCTTCATGACGCCGTCGGGCCACATGACCGAGAACCTGGAGATCCGCGGCTTTCTCGTCACCGCCGAGAACATGGCGATGAACGGGCTCTACGGCGTCGCACCTTACGGCCACGTGCCGACCGAGTTCATCGAGCGCGTCGAGATCCTGAAGGGCACCAGCGGCCTGGTCTACGGCATGGCGCCGGACGGCGCCGTCGGCGGCGTCGTCAACCTCGTGCCCAAACGCGCCGGCGACACGCCGCTGACGCGCCTGACGCTGGACTACGAAGGCGCCTCGCAGGCGGGCTTGCACGCGGACCTCGGCCGCCGCTTCGGAGAGCGCGGGGCCTTCGGCATCCGCGTCAACGCCGCTTACCGCGACGGCGGCACCGAGGTCGACGGCCAGGACAAGGGGCGCCGCCTCGGCGCGGTCGCGCTGGACTACCGCGGCGAGAGCCTGCGCGCGACGCTGGACCTCTATGACAGCCACGAGAAGACCGACAACGGCACGCCGCTGATCGTGTCGTTCGCGACCCGGGTGCTGTCGGCGCCCGATTCGTCGACCAATGCCTTCAAGGGCACCCATTCGGAGATGGACAACAGCGCCGCCGCGCTGCGCGTCGAGGCCGACCTGAACGAACACCTGGAGGCCTATGCCGCGCTCGGCCGGCGCAGCACCGACTACAAGGGCTACATCAACGGCACCAACGCCGCCAGCGTCGCCGCCGATGGCAGCTACTCCGGCGTGACCGTGAACCAGAACGGCTACAAGGACAGCGTCAGCTACGAGATCGGCCTGCGGGCGCGTTTCGAGACCGGGCCGCTGCGACACGAAGCGGTGTTCGCTGTCAACGGGCTGTCGCTGGAAAGCGGCATGGTCTACACCCGCAGCGCGCGCTTCGGCTCGAACATCTATGACCCGGCCACACCGGCGCTGGCAGCGGACCCGGGCAAGTCGCCCAAGACCGGCGAGACCGATCTCGGCGGCATCTCCATCGCCGACACCGTCTCGTTCCTGGGCGGCAAGGGCGCGCTGACGCTGGGCATCCGCAGCCAGCGTGTCGAGGACCGGAGCTACAGCTCGACCACGGGCGCGAAGACGGCCGACTACGACGAGCGCGTGACGACGCCGGCGGTGGGCCTCGTCGTCAAGCCCTGGTCGCCGCGGCTGGCGCTGTACGCCAATTACGTCGAAGGGCTGAGCAAAGGCGACACCGCGCCGGTGACGGCGGCCAACGCCAACGAGGTCTTCGAGCCCTACGTCTCCAAGCAGAAGGAGATCGGCCTGAAGTGGGACGGCGGCAGCTTCGCGCACACGCTGGCGCTGTACGAGATCAAGCAGCCCAGCATGGTCTACGACGCCAGCAACATCTACAGCGTCGACGGCGAGAAGCGCGTGCGCGGCCTGGAATGGACGACGATGGGCGCGCCGAGGCCGGGGCTGCGCGTGCTCGGCGGCCTGACGCTGGCGCGCGGCGAACTGGTGCACACCAGCACCGGCGCCAACGACGGCAATGATGCCTACGGCGTGCCCGACTGGCAGGCCAACCTGGGCGCCGACTGGGACCTGCCCTGGCTGCCCGGGCTGACCGTCGGCGGCCGCGTCGTGCACACCGACGACCAGTACCTGAACTCGGCGAACACGCTGCGCATCCCGAGCTGGACCCGCGTCGATGCCAGCCTGCGCTACAAGACCACGATCGCCGGGCGCGCCACGACCTGGCGCGGCAGCGTCGTCAACCTGCTCGGCAAGGACTACTGGTCCGGGCCTTATCACGGCGAGGGCTACGCCTCGCTCAGCCAGCCGCGCACCGTCAGCCTGTCGGCGACGGTGGACTTCTGATGGCGGCGGCCGTGGCCGCCGGGCTGCTGCTGGCCGCCGCCGGCGGCGCCTGCGTCTACCTCGCGTCGCCGCATCAGCGGCTGGCGGCGCGCGCCTGGCCGGCACGGCCGGCGCGTGCCGCCGGCGCGCTGCTGTGGGCCGCCGCGCTGGTGGCACTGCTGCAGGCGCTGCTGCCGCTGACCGCGGTGCTGGTGCTGGCGACCTGGGCGATGCTGGCGTTCACGCTGCTGCCTTACCTGGGTGCCGGGCGCACGCTGCGCGGAGGCGGCCGGTGAGCGCGGCCACGGGCCGGCGCGAGCTGCGCCGGGACTGGCTCGCCAAGACGCTGGCCGGCCTGCTGCTGGGCTTCACGCTGGCCGTCGGCGCCAGCGGGCTGCTCGGGCTGGCACTGGCGGGCGTGGCCGCACCGGCGCGCAGCCAGCTGATGATGTGGGCGGTGATGCCGGTCTGGCTGGGCGTGTTCTCGGGCGTCTACTTCTTCGCCAGCGGCCTGCGTGCCTGGCTCTGGCTGGTGGCGGCCAACACGCTGGTCTTCGGCGCGCTGGCCGTGGCGCGCGCGTTCTGAGGAGGCACGATGCGTACCGACTTCATCCGTGTCTACAAGAGCGTTCACACCTGGACCGGCATCGTCGCCGGGCTGGCGCTGTTCATCGCCTTCTATGCCGGCGCGCTGACGGTGTTCAAGGAGCCGCTGCAGCGCTGGAGCGCGCCGCCGGCCGCCGGCGTCGAGGCCACGCCGCTGGCCGCGGCCCCCGAACTCATCGCGCGCACGCTGGCGGCCCACCCGCAGGCGGCCGAGGGTTTCAGCCTGCACCTGGTGGCGGCCGAACACCGCGCCGGCCGGCTGAGCTGGGAAGAGCACGAACCCGGCGCCGACGACCATGACGAACTGGCCGGCCGGCGCATGGCCGCGGTGCTCGACGCCGACGGCTCGCTGCGCAGCGCCGAGGCCGACGGCTCGCGCGTCGCCGAGTTCATCGACGTGCTGCACCGCGTCGTCGGCCTGCCGGTGGACAGCGACGAACACCGCTGGCTGATGGGCGCGGTCTGCGTCGCCTACGTGCTGGCGCTGGTCTCGGGCGTCGTCGTGCTGCTGCCGACGCTGGTCAAGGACTTCTTCGCGCTGCGCCTGGGCCGCAACCTCAAGCGCATGTGGCTGGACGCGCACAACGTCGTCGGCATCGTCAGCCTGCCGTTCCATCTGCTGATGGCGCTGACGGCGGTGGGCTTCGCCTTCCACGACGGCATCTACGCCTTGCAGGACCGGCTGCTGCACGACGGCCGTCTGGGCGCCACGTTCGCGCCGCCGCGCAGCGGCGATGCATCGGCGGTGCGCGACCCGGCGGCGATGCTGGCGCCGGCGCTGCTGGTCGAGAAGGCGCGTGCGCTCGCGCCCGGCTTCGAGCCGACGATGCTGCAGTACGCCCGCCTGGACGGGCCGCGGCCGACGGTGCGCATCTGGGGGCGCGACGCCGCGACGCTGTCGCCGCGGGTTCCCGGCGGGTTCGCCGTCCTGGACCCGTACACGGGCCGGGTGCTGTCCACCGACTACCTGCCGAAGCGACAGACGGCAGCCTTCACGGTCATCAGCACCGTGTTCGCGCTGCACTTCGCCACCTTCGGCGGCACGCCGCTGCAGTGGATGTACTTCGTGCTCGGTCTGGCCGGGGCCTGGCTGTTCTACAGCGGCAACCTGCTGTGGGTCGAGTCGCGGCGCAAGGCGCGCCGCGGCGACGTGCCGCTGCCGGCGCAGCGCCGCGACGTGCGTGCGATGGCGGCGCTGACGGTCGGCGTGGCACTGGGCTGCGTCGTCGGCATCTCGGCGACGCTGGTGGCCGGCAAATGGCTGTACGGCCGCGTCGAGGACCTGACGCTGGCGCACCAGCTCGTCTACTACGCCGTCTTCTTCGGCGCCATCGGCTGGGCCTTCGTGCTGGGCGCGGCGCGCGCCTCGGTGCATCTGCTGTGGGCTGCCGCGGCGGCGACCGCGGCGATCCCGGCGACGACGCTGGCGGCCTGGGCGCTGCCCGCGCTCGGGCTCTGGGCCCACGGCAGCGGCGCTGCGCTCGGCGTCGACCTGACGGCGGCGGCCGGCGCGCTGGTCTTCGTGGTGTTGGCGCGCGCCACCGCGCGCCGTGTGCGGGTGGGGGCCGAAGACAGCGTGTGGTCGGGCCGGGCAGCAGCCGAGGCGGCTTCGGGGCCGGCGGCGGCCGCCTGACGCGGCACGGTGGCGGGTGGGTCGCTCGATATAATGAGAGTCATTCTCATTAGCCTTGAATCCTCGGCGCCCCTCCCGTGTCCGCTCCTGACGTCAGCCTCCAGCACCAGGTCCGCACGCTCTACCTCGAGCACCACGGCTGGCTTCAGGCCTGGCTGCGGCGCCGGCTGGACGACTCGCAGCAGGCCGCCGACCTGGCGCACGACACCTTCGTGCGCCTGCTCGCCGGGCGGCGCGAGCACTTCGGCGACGAACCGCGGGCGCTGCTGACGCACGTCGCCAAGGGGCTGGTCGTCGACCACTGGCGCCGGCGCGAGGTCGAACGCGCCTACCTGGAGGCGCTGGCGGCGATGCCCGAGGCCCAGGCGCCGTCGCCCGAGACGCGGCTGGCGCTGCTGCAGACGCTGGTGCAGATCGACACGCTGCTCTCCGGCCTGGCGCCGCGCACGCGCGAGTGTTTCCTGCTCGCTCAGCTCGACGGCCTGACGCTGGCGCAGATCGGCGAACGCCTGGCGATGCCGGTCATCACCGTGCGCCGCCACGTGCACAAGGCGCTGGTCGCCTGCATGGCCTGCGTCTGATGGCGAGCGCCGAGCCGTCCGCCGCGCTGCTGTCCGAAGCCGCCGACTGGGCGCTGACGCTGCGCGAGGGCGGGGCCGAAGAGCGCGAGGCCTTCGAGCGCTGGCGCGCGCGCAGCGCCGAGCACGCCGCGGCCTGGGCGCGCGCCGAGGCGGTGTTCGAGGTCTTCGGCCGTGTGCCCGAGGGCGCCGGCCGCCAGGCGCTGCATGCGCTGGGCCGTGGCGGCCGGCGGCGCACGCTGGCCGCGCTCGGCGGCCTGGCCGTCGGCGCGCCGGCCGCCTGGCTGGCCTGGCAACAAGCGCCGTGGCACGAATGGCGCGCCGATCTGGCCACCGCCACCGGCGAACGCCGCGACACCGTGCTGCCCGACGGCACACGGCTGGTGCTGAACACCGCCAGCGCGGTCGACGTGCTGTTCGGCGCCGGCGAGCGCCGATTGCGCCTGTGGGCCGGCGAGATCCTGGTGACGACCGGGAAGGAGGCCTCGCCGCGGCCCTTCGTCGTCGAGACGCCGGCCGGCCGCGTGCGCGCGCTGGGCACCCGCTTCTCGGTGCGGCTGGACGGCGATCGCTGCCGCGTCGCGGTCTACGAACACGCGGTCGAGCTGCAGCCGGCGGCCGGCACGCCGCGGCGGCTGGACGCCGGCGAGCAGGCCGAGTTCGACGCCGGCGGCGTTCTCGGTGTCGGCGCTGCCGACGAGAACGACACGCTGTGGCAGCGCGGCATGCTGCTGGCGCGTGGCCGCCGGCTCGACGAGGTGGCGGCCGAACTGGCGCGCCACCGCCGCGGCCTGCTGCGCTGCGACCCGGCGGTGGCCGCGCTGCGTGTCTCGGGCGCGCTGTCGCTGGACGACACCGACGCCGCGCTGGCGCTGCTGGCGCGCACGCTGCCTTTGCGCGTCGAGCGGCGCACGCGGTTCTGGGTGACCCTGGCGCCGCGCTGAAGCGCAGGTGATCACTTTCCGGCGCTCGTCCGGTGTAGCGGATGAAGGCGTGCCGAGCGGCCGCCGCATCCCCAGCACAGGAAGAACATGAAGCAGACCTCCGGGCGCCGCCAGCGCGCCTTTGCCCTGAAGGCCGGCGCCGCCGGCGTGGCCATCCAGGCGGCGATCGCCGTGCTCTGCGGCGCGGTGCTGGTCGCCGTGCCGCCGGCCGCGCATGCCGCCGAGGCCGGCGCGCAGGCGCTGAGCATCGCGCCCGGCCCGCTGGGCGACACGCTGGCGCAGTGCGCCGCGGCCTTCGGCGTGCAGCTGGCCTTCGACCCGGCGCTGGTCGCGGGCCGGCACAGCGCCGGGCTGCAGGGCCGCCACACGCTGGACGAGGCTTTCGAGCGCCTGCTGCGCGGCAGCGGGCTGGAGCTGCAGCCGCAGGGCGCCCGCGCCTACGGCCTGCGCGCCGTGCCGCCGATGTCGCCGGACCAGCCCGCGCTGCCGGCGCTGAAGGCGCGTGCCGCGGCGATCAGCGACGACCGCAGCGAAGGCGGCGGTTATGCGACGCCGGGCCGCAGCGCCGCGGCCACCGGCCTGGCGCTGACGCCGCGCGAGACGCCGCAGTCGGTCACCGTCGTCACGCGCCAGCTGATGGACGACTTCCGCCTGGACACGCTGAGCGCGGTGCTGGACCAGACGCCCGGCGTCACCGTCAGCCGCCAGAACGACATGACGACCTTCACGGTGCGTGGTGCCGACGTCAACCTGCAGACCGACGGCCTGCGCCAGGCGCGCGACGGCTGGGGCTGGAACACCCACATCCTCTACACCAACGACGACATGGCCGAGATCGACCGTGTCGAGGTGCTGAAGGGCTCCTCGGGCCTGGTCAACGGCGACGGCTATCCGGGTGCCACGGTCAACCTCGTGCGCAAGCGGCCGACGGCCGAGTTCCAGGCTTCGGCCGGCGTGCTGGCCGGCAGCTGGGATCGCTACCGCGCCGAGGCCGACGTCTCCGGCCCGCTGGACCGCGAGGGCCGGCTGCGCGCGCGGCTGGTCGCCTCGCACGAAGACGCCGGTTCGTTCCGCGACCGCCAGAAGACCCGCAGCTCGCTGGTCTACGGCACGGCCGAGTTCGACCTCGCGCCGTCGACGCTGCTGACCGCAGGCCTCAGCTGGCGCCAGCGTGAACTGCGCGGCGCCGGCGGCACGACGCCGATCCAGGCCTACACCGACGACGGCACGTTCGTCGGCCTGCAGCCGCGTTCGTTCAACCTCGGGGCGTCCTGGGCCGGCTACGAGCAGGAGACGCTGAACCTGTTCGCGCGGCTCGAACACCGCTTCGACGGCGGCTGGAATGCCAGGTTGCAGGTGGCGCACGAGAGCGTCGACACGCCCGATGTGCGTTTCGGCTATCTGCGCAACGCGTCGGGGGCGGTCGGGCTGGCGCGTTACCGCGACGTCGAGGCGCGCAACAAGAGCATCGCGCTCGACGTCCAGGGGCCGCTGGAGCTGCTGGGCCGCCGCCACGAGCTGCTGCTGGGCGCCGGCGCGTCGAACAGCCGCACGACGCTGGCGCGCATCAACGTCAACGACCCGGCCGGCACGATCGATTACGCCGCGGGCGGCGGCGCCATCGCCCAGCCCGACTGGAGCGGCTTCGCCGCGTCCGACGACCTCTTCAGCCGCCACCGCCGCTACGCCTACGGCGCCGCACGCTGGAACCTTGCCGACCCGGTGAAGCTGATCACCGGCGTGCGCGTCACCGACTACGGCCAGAAGGACCTCACCGACATCAGCTGGTACCAGTACCGCATGACCGAACACGGCGTCACGACGCCGTATGCCGGCGTCGTCGTCGACGTCTCGCGCCAGGTGTCGCTGTACGCCAGCTACGCCAGCATCTTCGAGGCCCAGAGCGCCAAGGACGCCGCCGAGCGCACGCTGCCGCCGAAGGAAGGCCTGTCCTACGAGATCGGTGCCAAAGGCGAGTTCTTCGCCAAGCGCCTGATCGCCAGCGCGGCCTTCTTCTGGATGAAGACCGACAACGAAGCCGAGGAAGTGGGGCTGACGCCGGGCGGCGACAGCATCTACCGCGCGGTCTCCGGCGCACGCCGCCACGGCTACGAGTTCGAGCTTGCCGGCGCGCCGGCGCCGGGCTGGCAGGCGCAGGGCAGCTACGTGCTCAACGACAGCAGCCTGGAGAGCGCCGGCAGCAGCCCACGCCACCAGTTCAAGCTGGCCGGTAGCCACCGCTGGAGCGGCGGCAGCTTCGACGGCCTGACGCTGGGTGCGGCGACGCGCTGGCAGAGCACGATCTCGGCCGGCACCGAGGCCACCCGGCTGCGCCAGGACGCCTACTGGGTCTGGGACCTGATGGCGCGCTGGGAGATCGACCGCCGCCTCAGCGTCAGCGCCAACATCGCCAACGTCTTCGACAAGAAGTACTTCGCCGGCGTCACCGACTGGGGCGCGCTGCACTACACCTGGGGCGCGCCGCGCAGCGTCAACGTCGGGCTGAACCTGCGCTACTGAGGCCGTCCGCCAGGGCTTTACAATGAGAGTGATTCTCATTTGTTGTGGCCATGGCGACCGATTCCGCGCTCCATCCGCAGGTCCAGACGCTGTACGCCGAGCACCATGGCTGGCTGCACGGCTGGCTGCGCCGCCGCCTGGGCTGCGGCGAACGCGCCGCCGACCTGGCGCACGACACCTTCGTGCGCCTGCTCGCGCGCGAGGAGCCGCTGGTGCTGCAGGAGCCGCGCGCCTTCCTGACGACGGTGGCGCAGCGGGTGCTGGGCAACCACTGGCGGCGCGAGCAGCTCGAACGCGCCTACCTGGAGGCGCTGGCGGCGCACCCCGAGATCGTCGCGCCCTCGCCCGAGGAGCGCGCGATGCTGCTGGAGACCCTGCTGGAGATCGACCGCCTGCTCGACGGCCTGCCCGCCGTCGTGCGCCGCGCCTTTCTGATGGCCCAGCTCGACGGCCTGCCGCTGGCCGAGATCGCCGCCGAGCTGGGGCTGTCGCTGGCCACCGTCAAACGCCATCTGCAGCGTGCCGGCGCACGCTGCTTCTTCGCCTTGCGCTGATGGACGCCGCCGAGGTGCCGATTCCGCCGGCCGTGGCGCGCCGCGCCGTCGCCTGGTGGGTCGACCTGCAGTCCGAGGACGCCGACGAGGCGCTGCGCCGGCGCTGGCAGCGCTGGCTGGCGCGCGACGAGGTCCACCGCCGCGCCTGGGCGCGGCTGGAAGCCGTCGGCGCACGCCTGAACGGCCGCGTGCACCAGGGGCTGGCCGGCGTGCCCGGGGCTTCTGCGCTGGTGCAGGTGGCGCTTGCCGAAGCTGCACCGTCGCGCCGGCGCGCCCTGGGCGCGGCGCTGCTGGCGGTGCTGGCCGGCGGCGCCGCCTGGGAGCTGCACGGCGACCCGGCCGTGCAGGCCCGTCTGGCCGACCTGGGCACCGGCGTCGGCGAACGCCGCCGCCTGGTGCTGGCCGACGGCACGCGGCTGGCGCTGAACAGCGGCAGCGCCGTCGACCTGCGTTACGGCGCCACCGAGCGCCGCCTCGTGCTGCGCCGCGGCGAGATCCTCGTCGAGACCGCGCCCGACCCGGCGCGCCGGCCTTTCGTCGTGCAGACCGGCGCCGGCGAGCTGCGCCCGCTGGGCACGCGTTTTCGTGTCCGTGATCGCGGCGACGAGTTCGAGCTCGCGGTCCACGAAGGCGCGGTCGAGCTGCGCCCGGCCACCGGCGCCGCGCGGGTGCTCGCCGCCGGCGAGCAGGCGCGTTTCGACACCGCCGGCGTCGGCCCGCGCCAGGCGGCCGATGCCGACGCCGCGGCCTGGGTCGACGGCATGCTGGTCGCCAGCGGCCTGCGGCTGGACGAGTTCCTCGCCGAGCTCGGCCGCCACCGCCGCGGCCGGCTGGACTGCGCGCCCGAGGTCGCGGCGCTGCGGGTTTCGGGCAGCTACCCGCTGACCGACGTCGACCGCGTGCTGGCCACGCTGCCGGCGGTGCTGCCGATCACCGCCGTCTGGCGCACACGCTGGTGGCTGACGCTGCACGCCAAAACCTGAGCCGTTTTCGTTTCTCGCGTGACAAGCAGGACGAACCCCTGACGTCCGAGAGGAACCGCATGTCTTCGATCACCGACCGTCCCCGCCGGCCGCTGGCCAGTCTGGCCCTGGCCGCCGCGCTGGCCTGTGCGCTGCCGCTGGCGCCCACGCTGCTGCCCGCGGCGCAGGCCGCCAGTGCCGACTACGACATCCCCGCCGGGCCGCTGGAGACGGCGCTCAACCGCTTCGGCCGCGAGGCCGGCATCCTGCTGTCCTTCCCCAGCGAACTGGTCGCCGGGCGGCAGAGCCCGGGGCTGCGCGGCCGCCACGAGGTCGGCGCGGCGCTGGAGCTGCTGCTGCGCGGCACCGGGCTTCAGGCGCGCGAACAGCCGCAGGGCGGCTGGGCGCTGGTGCGGCGCGGCGCCGACGGCGCCGCCGCCGAGGCGCTGCCGGCGATCACCGCACGCGCCGCCGCCGAGACCGCCACCGGCCCGGTGCGCGGCTACGTCGCGCGCCGCAGCGCCACCGCCACCAAGACCGACACCGCGCTGCTGGACACGCCGCAGTCGGTCTCGGTGGTCGGCGCCGAGCGCATCGAGGCGCTGGGCGCGACGCGCCTGGGCGAGGTGCTGGCCTACACGCCGGGCGTCGACGCCACGATCTACGGCAACGACTCGCGCTACGACTGGATCGCGGTGCGCGGCTTCGAGACCCTGACGCCCGGCTACTACCTGGACGGCCTGCAGCTGCGCAACAACGCCTGGTGGGCCGTCTGGCAGACCGAGAACTACGGCGTCGAGCGCATCGAGATCCAGCGCGGCCCGGCCTCGGTGCTGTGGGGCCAGAACGGGCCCGGCGGCATGATCAACATGGTCAGCAAACGCCCCGCCGCCGACCTGCCGCAGGAGCTGCGGCTGACGCTGGGCAGCGACGCCCGGCGCGATCTCGCGGCCGACCTCTCGGGGGCGTTCGGCGAAGGCGACGCGGCGCAATGGCGCCTCGTCGGCCTGCTGCGCGACGCTGAACTGCCCGCCGGCGGCATGGCCGACGACCGCCAGTACCTCGCGCCGTCGCTGACGCTCCAGTTCGGCGCCGACACCCGGCTGACGCTGCTGTCGCAGTTCCTGCGCACGCGTGCCGGCGTCTATGCGCGTGTGTTCCCGGAGCTGGGCACGCTGGTGCCCACGCCGGCCGGCACGCACCTGCCGGCGACGGTCTTCGCCGAGGACCCCGAGTTCAACCGCTTCGACCAGGACCAGGCGATGCTCGGCTACGAGATCGAGCACCGGCTCGACGATCGCTGGACGCTCTCGCAGAGCCTGCGCTGGGCGCGCCTGGACGCCGACATGCGCAACGCCTACCAGACCGGCTACCTGGACCCCGACCCCGCCGACCCGCTGGACCCGGCGTCCTGGCGCGTGCTCGGCCGCACGGCCACCACCAGCCGCGAGAAGATCCACTCGCTGGTGGTCGACAGCCGCATCCAGGGCGAGTTCGTGTTCGGCGACTGGCGCCACACGCTGCTCGCCGGGCTGGACCTGCAGCGCAGCCGTGCCGATCAGGTCAGCGTCTTCGGCGCCACGGTAGCGCCGCTGGATCTCTACGCGCCGGTCTACGGCGTCGACGTCGTGCTGGACGACCCGTCGGTCGACACCCGCACCGTGCTGCGCCAGACCGGCCTGTACCTGCAGGACCAGATCCGCCACGGCGCCTGGGTGCTGACGCTGGGCGCGCGCCACGACCGCGCCGGCGTCGACACCGACGACCACCTGGCCGGCAGCTCGACGCGCCAGCGCGACCACCACACCGGCGCGCGCGCCGGCGTCGTCTACCGCGCCGCCGGCGGCTGGGCGCCGTACGCCAGCTACTCCAGCTCGTTCGCGCCCTCGACCGTCGTCGACCCCGCGACCGGCAAACCCTTCGACCCCGAGACCGGGCGCCAGCTCGAGGCCGGCGTGCGCTTCGAGCCCGCCGGCCACGCCGCCAGCTACAGCGCCGCGGTCTTCGAGCTTCGCCGCCGCAACTACGTCAGCTACGACCTGGACTACGTGCCTTCGGCCGACGGCGAGGTCACGGTGCGCGGGCTGGAGCTGGAAGCGGTGGCCGAACCGCGTGCCGGCATGAACCTCACCGCGTCCTATGCCTTCACGCCCAAGGCCGACGTCACGCGCAGCGCCAACCCGGCCGAAGTCGGCAAGCAGGCCACCGCGGTGTCGCGCCACCGGCTGTCGCTCTGGGCCGACCAGCGTTTCGCCTCGGGGCTCAAGCTCGGCCTGGGCGCACGCCTCGTCGGCTCGCACCGCGGCATCGGCGAGACCGCCGCGCGCGACGTGCCCGGCTACACGCTGTACGACGCGCTGCTGGGCTGGGACTGGCGCGCCTGGAGCCTGGCGCTCAACGTCTCCAACCTCGCCGACAAGGACGTCATCACCAACTGCAGCAGCGGCTACTGCTACTACGGCAGCCGGCGCAAGACATCGTTGAACGCGGCCTACCGCTTCTGAGGTCTGCGTCGGCAGGGCAGGGGGCTTGTCATAGAATGAGAACAATTCCTATTAACGAGCCCTGCCGTTCGCTCTCCCGTCGTGCACGCTGCCGCCGAACCCGCCCTGCAACAGCAAGTCCGAGTGCTCTACGGCGAGCATCACGGCTGGCTGCAGGCCTGGCTGCGCCGCCGGCTGGGCTGCGCCCACCATGCGGCCGACCTGGCGCACGACACCTATCTGCGCGTGCTGGTCAGCGGCCGCACGCCGCCGCCGGGCCAGGCGCGGCCGCACCTGATGCAGATCGCCAAGGGCCTGGTGATCGACCGCCACCGGCGCCAGCTCGTCGAGCGCGCCTACCTCGACGCGCTGGCCGCGATGCCCGAGGTGCTGGCGCCGTCGCCCGAGCAGCGCGCCGCGGCGATCGAGTCGCTGCTGCTGCTGGACGCGGCGCTGGCCGCGCTGCCGGCGGCGGTGCGCGAGGTCTTCCTGCTGTCGCAGTTCGACGGCCTGACCTATGCCGAGATCGCCGCGCGCCAGGGCATTGCGGTGGCGACGGTGCGCAAGTACATGCTGAAAGCCGGTGAAGCCTGTTTCCTGGCGCTGGACAGCGATGGCTGAGGCCGGCGCGCGGCTGGACCCGGTGCAGCGCGCCGCGCTGCAGTGGCAGGTGTGCTTCTGGTCGGGTGAAGCCGGCGAGGCCGAGCGCCGCGACTTCGAGGCCTGGCTGGCGGCCGACGAGGCCCACCGCCTTGCCTGGGAACGCCTGCAGCGCGCCGGCGGCCGCCTGCAGGCGCTGCCTGGCGGGGTTGCCGGCGCGGTGCTGCGCGCGACCAGCGCCGGCAATGGCCGGCGTCGCACGCTGCGCGCCTTGCTGCTGCTGGCCGGTGCCGGGGGCTCGGCCGCGCTGCTGCGCGAGACACCCGCCTGGCAGCTTGCCCGTGCCGACGAACGCACCGCGACCGGCGAGCGCCGCGAGCTGGTGCTGCCCGACGGCGGCCGCCTCATGCTGAACACCGCGACCGCGATCGACCTGCGCTACGACGCCACCGAACGCCGGGTGCGCCTGCTCGCCGGCGAGGTGCTCATCAGCACCGCGGCCGACGCCGCCCGCCGCCCCTTCGTCGTCGAGACGCCGGCCGGCCGCGTGCAGGCGCTGGGCACACGTTTCGCGCTGCGTTGCCTGGACGCGGCGACACGCGTGCAGGTCTTCGAAGGCGCCGTCGAGCTGCGCCCGCGCGACGGCGGCGCGCCGCGGCGCCTGGACGCCGGCGGGCAGCTCTCGTTCGACGCCTCGGCCGTCGGCGCGCCCGAGGTGCTGGACGAAACCGCCTCGGCCTGGACACGCGGCCTGCTCGTGGCCGAGCGTCTGCGGCTGGCGGACTTCGTCGCCGAGCTCGGGCGCTACCGCCGCGGCGTGCTGCGCTGCGACCCGGCCGTGGCCGAGCTGCGGGTCTCCGGCGTGTTTCCGCTCGCCGACACCGACGCCGTGCTGCGATCGCTGGTGCGCGCGCTGCCGGTGCGCGTGACGCGCGCCACGCGCTGGTGGCTGACCGTGGAGCCCGCCCGTGGCCGGGCGTAGCACTTTTTTCGGCTCGTCCGGGAATGCAGATGAGGCCTGCCGTCCGGTGGGCCGCCCTGACTCCCGACGAAAAGGAATCCCGATGCCTTCCGGCCTGCCGCGCGCCCCGCGCCGTCGTTTCGTTCGCCACCCGCTTGCCCAGGCTGCCGTGCTCGCCGGCCTGGCCTTCGCCCAGCTGCCCGCCGCCCAGGCCCAGGCCGCCGCGCCCGCCGCCGGCCTGCAGGTCGACATCCCGGCCGGCACGCTGGACCAGGTGCTCAACCGCTTCGCCGCGCGCGCCGGTTTCATGATCACGATCGACGCCGCGCTCACCGCCGGCAAGAAGAGCCCCGGCCTGGCCGGCCGCTACGGCGTCGCCGACGGCCTGACGGCCATCCTCGCCGGCAGCGGGCTGCAGGCGGTGGGCCAGGACGGCGGCGGCTGGGTGCTGCGCGCCGCGCCGCCGCAGGCGCCGGCCGTGGTGCAGGCCTCGGCGGCGGCGCTGCCGGCGCTCACCGCGACGGCCAACCAGCTCGGCGAGATCACCGAAGGCTCGGGGAACTACACGCCGGGCGCGATCGCCACCGCGACGCGGCTGGTGCTCAAGCCGCGCGAGACGCCGCAGACCGTCAGCGTCGTCACCCGCCAGGAGATGGAGGACTTCGGCCTGACGACGATCGACGAGGTCATGGCGCACACGCCGGGCGTCAGCATCGTCACCTACGACACCGAACGCACCGAGTACTACGCACGCGGCTTCGCGATCCAGAACTTCCAGTACGACGGCATCCCGATGCGCCGCGACTCGGGTTACTCGGCGGGCAACACGCTCAGCGACATGGCGATCTACGACCGCGTCGAAGTCTTGAAGGGCGCCACCGGCCTGCTGACCGGCAGCGGCGAGCCCGGCGCGACGATCAACCTGATCCGCAAGAAGCCGACACGCGAGTTCCAGGGCCAGGCCAGCGTCGGCGTCGGCTCGTGGAGCGACCTGCGCGGCCAGGTCGACGTCGGCGGCGCGGTCGACGAGGCCGGCCGGGTGCGCGCGCGTGGCGTCGCCGCCTACCAGCACAAGGAGTCGCAGCTCGACGGCCACGAGCGCAAGACCGCGGTGCTCTACGGCGTCGTCGAGGCCGACATCACGCCTTCGACCTTGCTGACCGTCGGTGCCGACTACCAGAACAACGATCCGAAACGTTCGACCTGGGGCGGCATCCCGATCTTCGCGGCCGACGGCAGCTTCAACGAGCGGCCGCGTTCCTTCAACAACGGCGCCGACTGGAGCCACTGGGACCAGTACACGCGCACCGTCTTCGCCACCGTCGAGCACTTCTTCGACAACGACTGGGTGCTCAAGGCGCAGTTCAATCACCAGATCAACGGTTACGACGCGGAGTTGGGCTCCGCGGGCTCGGGCTTCCCCGACCCGGTGGACGGCAGCGGCATCACGACCTGGGAAGGCAAGTACGTCGGCAAGACGGTGGCCGACGCCGTCGACGTCTACGCCAGCGGGCCGTTCCAGCTGCTCGGCCGGCGCCACGAGCTGGTGCTGGGTGGTAGCGTCACCAAACGGCGCTGGACCAACCGCGGCTACTGGGCCGGCAGCAACGAGGTGCCGGACTACGACGCCTGGGACGGCAGCCTGCCAGAACCCGACTGGGACAACGCCAGCTGGAAGGGCCGCAACCGCGAGACCACGCGCGAGAACGGCCTCTACGGCGCCGTGCGCTGGAACCTGCGCGACGACCTGAAGCTGATCAGCGGCGCGCGCGTGCTGAACTACGACGCCCCGGACATCGACGAGTCCGGTGTCTTCACACCCTACCTGGGCCTGGTCTACGACCTGGACAAGCGCTTCTCGGTCTACGCCAGCGGCACGACGATCTTCATGCCGCAGTCGGCGCAGACCGAAGCCGGCAAGACGCTGGACCCGCAGGAAGGCCGCAACCTCGAGGCCGGCGTCAAGGCCGAGTTCTTCGGCGGCCGGCTCAACGCCAGCGCCGCGGTCTTCCACCTGAAGCAGGACAACTACGCCCAGGAGACCGGCGGCCTGACGCCCAGCGGCGGCACGGCCTACCGCGCGATCGACGGCGTCAGCACCAAGGGCTACGAGCTGGAGCTTTCGGGCCAGGTGGCGCCGAACTGGCAGCTGCACGCGGGCTACAGCCACAAGGTCTCGCGTCAGGACGGCGAGAAGGTCTCGACGCTGACGCCGGAGAACCAGTTCAGCCTGTTCAGCAGCTGGAAGCCGGCTGCCGTGCCCGGCCTGACGCTGGGCGGCGGCGCCCGCTGGCAGGACAAGACCTGGGGCGACGTGAGCCACCCGACGCTGGGCTCGGTGCGCCACGAGGTCGACGGCTACTGGGTGGCCGACGCGATGGTCAGCTACCGCTTCAGCCCGCGGCTCACCGGGCGGCTGAACGTCACCAACCTGTTCGACAAGAAGTACTACACGATCTTCAGTGTCTACAGCACCTACAGCTGGGGCGAGGCGCGCGCCGTCGCGCTGAACCTGGACTACCGCTTCTGACGCACCGGCCGGCGGGGGGGCGGTGGCGCCCCTTGCCGGCCGGCCCCTCGGCACCCGACCGGATCCACCGCATGGCCGCCACCCTCGCATCTCCTTCCCGCGTGCAAGTCGTTTCGCGCGTGCTCGCCGCCGTCGTCGGCGGCTACGCCTTCTGCTGGGGGCTTACGGCCTTCGGACTGGCCGGGTTCTATGCCGCCGGCATGGACTTCCACGACGCCGAACACCTGAGCGCGATGCTGGCCTTCGTCGCCTACCTCGTCGTTTTCCTGTGGGCGATCGCGGCACGCAGCCTGGTGCGGGTCTGGGCGGTGCTGCTGGCCGGCGGCGCGGCGCTGGCTGGCGCGGCGTCGTTCATCCAGTCGCTGCTGGTCTGAAGGAGCCGCCGATGTTCGCCAACTTCCGCCTCGCGATGGCCTGGCTGCACACCTGGTTCGGTCTGGTGCTGGGTTACGTGCTCGCCGTCGCCTTCTTCTTCGGCGCGCTGTCGGTCTTCGACCGCGAGATCGACCGCTGGGCGATTCCCCAGACGCGTTTCGAGGCCCAGCCGATGCCGTCCTTCGACCGCATGCTGCGGCCGATCTTCGAGCAGATGCAGCCCGACGCCGAGAACGTGCAGGCGCTGCGCGGCCTGGTCGACGGCCCGCTGCCCGAACGCTGGGACACCGTCGCCAGCTGGGGTGCGTACACGACGCACCGCGACCCGGTGCTGTCGGTCTTCGCCTCCTACGAGGTGCCCAACGCGCACGACCCCGAGCAGCTCGTCTGGGGCACGCGCACCGTCGACCCGCGCAGCGGCGCGCTGCTGAGCGACGACCGTCTGAAGATCGGCAGCCGCTTCTTCTACCCGCTGCACTACAGCCTGAACCTGCACTGGAAGGACCTGGGCACCTGGATCGTCGGCCTGGCGGCGCTGGTGATGCTGGCGGCGCTGGTCAGCGGCATCGTCATGCACCGCCGGCTGTTCCGCGAGTTCTTCACCTTCCGCCCCTGGAAGAGCCTGGGCCGCTCGACGCTGGACCTGCACAACCTGAGCGGCGTCGCGGCGCTGCCCTTCCACTTCTTCTTCGCCTTCACCGGGCTGGTGATCTTCGCCGGGCTGTACTTCCCGGTGGGCCACACCCAGCTGCACGAACTGCACGAGATGCACGAGCGCATCGAAGCCGTCGAGACCGGGCTGCCGCATGAGCGCGCCGGCGTCGCCGCGCCGCTGGCCTCGGTCGACGCGATGGTCGCCCAGGCGCAGCGGCGCTGGGCCGAACGCGGGCGCGCCGGCGAGGTGGGCTTCCTGTGGCTGCAGCACGTCGGCGACGCCAACGGCTACGTCAGCATCTACCGCGCCGGCACCGACCGCATCGCGCTGACCGGCGAAGGCATGCACTTCAAGGCCTCGACCGGCGAGCTGCTGCGCGAGGACCCGCCGCGCACGGCCGTGGACAGCGTCAACGAGTTCCTGACCGGGCTGCACCTGCAGCACTTCCGCCACTGGCTGCTGCGCTGGCTGTACGTGCTGGGCGGGCTGCTGGGTGCGGTCTGCATCGCCACCGGCTTCGTGCTCTTCGTCGAGAAGCGCAAGCGCCAGCACGCCCGCGACGGCGGCCAGGGCGCACGCGTCGTCGACGCGCTGGCGGTGGCCACCGTCACCGGCATGCTGGTGGCGACGGCGGCGATCCTCGTCGCCAACCGGCTGCTGCCCGAGGACCTGCCGGCACGCGGCACCTGGGAGCAGGGGGTGTTCTGGGGCGCCTGGGCGCTGGCCGCGCTGCACGCCGCCTGGCGCAGCGCGCCGGTGGCCTTGGGGCGGCCCAACCCGGCCTGGCGCGAGCAGTGCATCGCGATCGCCGCGCTGGCCGTGGCCGCCGTCGTGCTCAATGCCGTCACCACCGGCGACCATTTGCTGAAGACGATCTCCGAGCCTTACTGGCCGGTGGCCGGGCTGGACCTGGCGCTGCTGGTGTCGGCCGGCGTCGCGGCCTGGGCCGCGCGGCGGCTGTCGCGTCGCCGGCCGGCGCAAGCCGCCGTGCCGAATGCCGTCGTGGAGGCAGGCCATGTCTGAGCCCGCGTGGATGCTGGTGGCCGCGACGCTGTGCGCGCTGGCGGGTTTCGCCTGGCTGGCGCTGGCGATGGACGAGCACTGGGAGCGTGTGCAGGGCGGTGCTGCGGCGCTGCCGCGGCGCGCGCTGCGCCTGCTGGGCGCCGCCGCGGTGGTGCTGTCCCTGGTGGCCTGCCTGCGCGCCGACCCGCCGAGCATGGCGGTGCTGGTCTGGCTGATGCTGCTGGCCGGCGCCGCGCTGGCCGTCGCGCTGGCGCTGGCCTGGCGGCCGGCGCTGCTGCGCCTGGCCTGGCCGGCGCGGCGCTGACGTACAGTCGCGCCCCGGGAGTGAACACGATGCGACGCCTGATTGCCTGCCTGGCCCTCGCGGCCGCCACCGCCACCGCGGCCGAGCCGGCCTACGACGAACGGGCCGACGCGCCGGCGCAGATCGCCGCGGCGCTGCAGGCCGCTGCCGGCACGCGCCAGCCGGTGCTGGTCGTCTTCGGCGCCAACTGGTGCGGCGACTGCAAGGTGCTGGACATGGCCTTCAAGCAGGGCGCCGCGGCGCCGCTGATCGCCAGCCGCTTCAAGGTCGTCAAGGTCGACGTCGGCCGCTTCGACCGCAACGTCGCGCTCGCCGAGCGCTACGGCGTGCCGCTCAAGCAGGGCATCCCGGCGGTGGCCGTGCTCTCGCCCGAGGGCCGCGTGCTCTACGTCACCCAGGCCGGCGAGCTGGCCAACGCGCGCCAGATGGACGACCGGGCCATCTACGACTTCTTCGCCGCCCGCGCCCGCTTCTGAGGCCCGCGGCAGGACGCCGCGGATCGTGACATTCGATACCCTTGTGGGTATCATGCCAGCGGCATTGAGCCTGGTCAGACATTCGTCCGGATCACGGCTGGCTGCCTATACTGGCTTGACATGTTCCGCTTTCGCGCCCGGGTCCGTTGTGCTAGCTGGGTCGCCGTCCTGGCGATGCTGTTCGCGGCACTGGCGCCCGCCGTCTCGCATGCACTGGAGTCGGCGCGCGGCGTGTCCTGGGTCGAGATCTGCGGTGCCCAGGGCCCCAAGCGCCTCCTGATCGACGAAGGTGGCGAGCCGGTCGCCCCGGCGGCGCTGCAGCTCGCGGAACACTGCGCCTACTGCTCGGTGCAGGCGGCCGACCTGGCGCCGCTGCCGGCGCCGGTGGCGGTGCAGCCCGGGCCCGATCGCCGACCGCTGCCGGTGCCGCCGGCCGCGACCCCGCTGCCGGCCGAACCCGGCTGGCCCGACGCGCACCCACGCGCACCTCCGCTCCCGGTCTGAGCGCTCGCCGCCGCGCGTCGGTCGACGCGCGGTGCCTCGTCGACCACCGGGCCTCGCGCCCGGTCCACGGGAGAACACCGTGACAAGCCTTGAGCCGCGTCCGCTTCAGCGTGACGCCGATCGAACTCGTCCTCGTCGCCAGGCGGTTGCGCTGGTCGCCGGCCTCACCGCCTTCCAGGGCCTGGCCCTGTGGTGGGGCGGCGGCTGGGTCGACGCGCTGCCGCCGGACGAACATCCGGCCGTCGCCGCCGCATCGCCCGAGGTCGCGCCGGCGCGCCTCGAGCCGGCGGCCGAACCCGTGCCGCGCCGTGCCGCCGACCCGCGCGACCAGGCCCCGCCCTGGTCCTTCGACGCCGACGGCCATGCGCAGCTGCGCCCCTGAGGCCCGCCCGGCGCGCACCGGGCGCGCCGGCGCGGACCACCGCCTTCTCCGCCACCTCGCCCTGGCCGTGCTCGTGAAGCTCGTGCTGCTGGCCGGCCTGTGGTGGCTCTTCGTACGCGACGCCCGGGTGGACGTCGACGCCGACACCGCCGCGCTGCGGGTCACGGCGCCGGCGCCCGCGGGCGGCGCAGGAGCACGACCTTGATATCCGAACAACTCGTCGACCTGTCGCGGCTGCAGTTCGCCGCGACGGCCATGTACCACTTCCTCTTCGTGCCGCTGACGCTGGGCATGGTGTGGATGCTGGTCATCATGGAGACCGTCTTCGTCATGACCGGCAAGACGGTGTGGAAGGACATGACCCGCTTCTGGGGCAAGCTCTTCGGCATCAACTTCGCCCTCGGCGTGACCACCGGCATCACGCTCGAATTCCAGTTCGGCACGAACTGGGCCTACTACTCGCACTACGTCGGCGACATCTTCGGCGCGCCGCTGGCCATCGAGGGCCTGATGGCCTTCTTCCTGGAGAGCACCTTCATCGGCCTGTTCTTCTTCGGCTGGGACCGGCTGACGAAGGCCCAGCACCTGATGGTGACGCTGCTGATGGCCATCGGCACCAACCTCAGCGCGCTGTGGATCCTGGTGGCCAATGGCTGGATGCAGAACCCGGTGGGCGCCGAGTTCAACTGGCAGACGATGCGCATGGAGATGACCGACTTCTGGGCCATCGTCTTCAACCCCGACGCCCAGGCCAAGTTCGTGCACACGGTCTCGGCCGGCTACGTCACCGGGGCGATGTTCGTGCTGTCGGTCAGCGCCTGGTACCTGCTCAAGGGCCGGGACATCGAGTTCGCCAAGCGCAGCTTCCGCGTCGCCGCGGCTTTCGGCCTGGCCAGCGTCTGCTCGGTGATCGTGCTCGGCGACGAGAGCGGCTACACCGTCGGCGAGGCGCAGCAGACCAAGATGGCGGCGATCGAGGCGATGTGGCAGACCGAGCCCGCGCCCGCGGGCCTGAAGCTCGCCGCCGGCATCGACGAGGCCGGCGAGCGCAACACCTGGGAAGTCGAGATCCCGTGGGTCATGGGCCTGATCGGCACGCGCTCGCTGGACAAGCAGATCCCCGGCATCGGCGAGATCAAGGCCCACAACCGGCAGCGCATCGTCGCCGGCATCGAGGCCGTCGCGGCGCTGGAGGCGCTGCGCGCCGACCGCGGCGACGAGGCCGCGCGCGCGGCGCTGGAGCGCCACCAGGCCGACCTCGGCTTCGGCCTGCTGCTGAAGAAGTACACCACCGACGTTCGCGCGGCGACGCCCGAGATGATCGAGCGTGCCGTCGACGACACCGTGCCGCGCGTGGCGCCGCTGTTCTGGAGCTTTCGCGCGATGGTCGGGCTGGGTTTCCTGATGCTGGCGCTGTTCGCGCTGGCGTTCTGGTCCACCGTGCGCGGGCGTTTCGACCGCCGCTGGCTGCTGCGCTGGGCGCTGCTGATGCTGCCGGCGCCCTGGCTGGCCTGCGAACTGGGCTGGTACGTCGCCGAGTACGGCCGCCAGCCCTGGACGATCTACGGCGTGCTGCCCACGCACCTGAGCGTCTCGACGCTCAGCGTGCAGAGCCTGTACGGCTCGCTGGCCGGCTTCATCGGCTTCTACACGCTGCTGCTCGTCGTCGAGGTCTATCTGATGGTCAAGTTCGCGCGCCAGGGCCCGGGCAGCCTGGGCACCGGCCGCTACGCGATGGAACCCACGCACGCCTGAAGGAGCGACACGTGTTCGACTATCCGACCCTGAAAATCATCTGGTGGGTGCTGGTGGGCGTGCTGCTCGTCGGCTTCGCCATCATGGACGGCCACGACATGGGCGTGGGCACGCTGCTGCCCTTCGTCGGCAAGGGCGACGACGAGCGCCGCGTCGTCATCAACACCGTCGGCCCGCACTGGGACGGCAACCAGGTGTGGTTCATCACCGGCGGCGGCGCGATCTTCGCCGCCTGGCCGCTGGTCTACGCCAGCGCCTTCAGCGGTTTCTACTGGGCCATGCTGGCGGTGCTGTGGGCGCTGTTCTTCCGCCCGGTGGGTTTCGACTACCGCAGCAAGATCGCCCATCCGGCCTGGCGCCGCACCTGGGACTGGGGGCTGTTCGTCGGCGGTGCGGTGCCGCCGCTGATCTTCGGCGTCGCCTTCGGCAACCTGCTGCAGGGCGTGCCTTTCCACTTCGACCGCTTCCTGGTGCCGACCTACACCGGCAGCTTCTGGCAGTTGCTGAACCCGTTCGCGCTGCTGGCCGGCGGGGTCTCCAGCGCGATGATCACGATGCACGGCGGCGTCTACCTGGCGCACCGCACCGAAGGCGCGATCCAGGCGAGGGCGGTGAAGGCGGCGGTGGGCGCGGCGGTGCTGACGGTCGTCGGCTTCGTCGCCGCCGGCGCCTGGCTGCGCTGGGGCGGCATCGAGGGCTATGCGATCAGCTCGGCGCTGGACCCGGCGGCCTTGCCCGACCCGCTGGCCAAGACCGTGCTGCGCGACGCCGGCGCCTGGTGGATCAACTACGAGCGCCAGCCGGCGATCTGGGTGCTGCCGGCGCTGGGCATCGCCGGCGCGCTGGCCGCCGCGGCCCTGGTGGCGGCGCGGCGCACGCTGACGGCTTTCGTCGCCTCGTCGCTGGCGCTGGCCGGCGTCATCGGCACCGCGGGCGCGGCGATGTTTCCGTTCGTCATGCCCTCTTCGACCACGCCCTCGGCCAGCCTGACCGTCTGGGACAGCGTCTCCAGCCACCTGACGCTGTCGCTGATGTTCTGGGCGACGCTGATCTTCATGCCGCTGATCGTCTTCTACACCGGCTGGGCCTACCGCGTGATGCGCGGCAAGGTCACCGTCGAGCAGATCCGCGCCAACACGCACAGCGCCTACTGAAGGCACGAAAGGAACGAGCCATGTGGTACTTCACCTGGATGCTGGGGGTCGGTTTCGCGATCCTGCTGGCGGTGATGAACGCGATGTGGGGCGAGCACGAGGAAGCGCGTGCCCGGGCCCATGAAGACGGCGGCCAGTGAGCCGGCAGGCGCGGCGCGGCCGCGCCTGCACGGGCCCTGCCTGCTGGTCGGGCTGGTGCTGATGTTCGGCGGCTCGGTCTACCCGCCGCTGCTGGCCGACGCCGCCGGCCGTGCCGACCACGGCCTGGCGATGGCGCTGCTGTGGGCGATGAGCGCCGGCCTGGTGCGCGGCGTCGGTTTCGTGCCGCGTTTCGTGCTCTGGCGCTGGCTGTTCTCGGGCTGGGCGGTTCTGGTGGCGCTGGCGCTGGCGGCCACGCTGCGTTTCGTCTCCTGAGCCCGGGCGTGCCGCTTCAGGGCGGCGCCGTGCCAGGCGCCTCGAAGCGCACCGGGGCGCCGCCGAGCACCACCGCGCCGCTTGCCCCGAGCCGCACCCCCTGCGGCCCCAGATGCAGTGTCGCGCCGCCGGCCTCGATCACGAGGCCTTGTGCACCGGCCAGTTCCAGCGAGTCTTCGCTGGAAGCGAGGCGCACGTCGCCGCTGGCCTGCAGCCGCGCTTCACGAGCCAGTTCGAGCGTTACCGGGCCCTGGGCCGCGTGCAGGCACAGCGTCGGCAGGACGGCCGCGCCCGGCGCCATGTGGCCGGCAGCGAAACACTGCAGTCCGCGGCCGGCCACCAGGCCGAGGTCGCGGCCGGCCAGGTGCTGCAGCCGCCCGGCGACACGTTCGGCGCTGCCGTCCACCGCGTCGGCGCGGTGGCCCGAGCAGCCCAGCAGCACGCCGCCCGGCGCCGCGAGCAGCAGGTCGGGCTGTGTCCAGGCCACCGGCGCGGCCCGAGCGGCGGTGGCCAGGCGGGTGCACAGGGCGTCCAGCGTCGGCACCGGCGCCGGCCCGGCGGCGTGAGCCGCCGCCTCCTGGCCCAGCTGCCCGGCGATCGTCTGCGCCGCCTGCAGGCGCGCGGTGGTTTCCTCGGCGTCCAGCTGCTGGCCGGCCTCCTGGCTGCCCGGACGGGCATGCGCGCTCAGCAGCAGGCCGGCGCCGGCGCGCAGCGCACCCCAGGCGGCGGTGCGCAGGTCCAGGCCTTCACCCCGAGGCACCAGCGGCCGGCCGTCCTGCTGGTGCCGCAGCCGCCCGAGCTGCAGCCGCGTGGTGGCGGCGTCGCTCGAGAGTTCGACACGCTCGGCGCCGGGGCTGTCGTCGAATACCAGCTGGTTGCCGTCGCCGGCGGCGGCGCCGCTGGCCTGCAGCCTGCGGCTGCGCCAGCCGGCAAACCGGCCGTCATTCGCCGGCCCGGGCGCCGGATCGCCGGCGGCCGGCTCGGGCCGCCAGGGTGGGGTCGTGCCCCCAGTGCCGACGCCGGCTTCGTCGGCCGAGGTGCCGTACAGCACTCCCAGAACCAGCGCACGGTCCTGCCGCCCGCCGACGAAGGCCAGCAGTGCTTCCTGGCCCGCGCGAGGCGGATGCACGCCGCCCCAGTCGTCGCCGGCCACCGGGGTGGCCACTCGCACCCAGCCGCCGGTGCGGGCCGCGGCGCTGGCGTTGTCGCCGTGCGGCGACGCCAGGCCGAGGGCGGAGTGCCGCCCGCGCTGCCAGGCGTACTGCAGCTGCACGCGGTGGTCGCGGTCGGTCGTCACCGGGCTGCCGTCGCCGACGACGAGGGCGCTGGTGGGCCCCGCGGTGTCGCCGCTGCCCACGACGCGCAGCTCGGGGCGGCCGGACTCGTCCAGCGCCAGCGGCCGCGGCGCCAGCGCCGCCGGACGGGCCAGCAGCTCGCAGCGATGCCCCGGCCCGGCGTCGGCCCGACGGGTGGCCGGCGCGCCGGTGGGCAGATCGTTGTGTACACGATGCCAGGACGCGGTGACGACGAAGCGATCTCGCGGTGCCTCCTGCCCGCGCTGCCGAGGGTGATCGCAGAGCGTGAAGCTCGTGCCCGCGGCCGCCTGGCGCCAGCGGCCACGCGCATGGCAGCGCGTTGCGGCGGCGGCCAGCGCGTCCAGCCGGTCGCGCACACGGCGTTCGCCGTGCTCCCGCGTCGGATAGGCATAGCCTTCGGCCACGTCGACACCTTCCAGCCGCGGCGTGCCCGGGCTGCCCTGGGTGCCGGCGGTCACCGGCCGCAGCCGGGTGCTGCGGTCGTCTCGGCTGGCCCAGCGCAGCGCCGTGCAACCCAGGCGGTGGCGGGTGCTCCAGCTCGTCAACAGGTCTTCACCCGGCCCGCCGCCGCCCGGGGCCAGGCGCACATGGGGCTGCGGGTTCGTCGCAAAGGCCCCGGCGTGGTCGGCGATGACGAGGCGATGCCGGCCCAGGCCAGGCGCCTGCGGATCGGCCTCGTGTTCGAACCAGTGGCACAGGCCTTCTTCGAGCAGCAGCCGTTCGACGAACGCGAGGTCGGACTCGTGCGCCTGCACGCAGCAGCCGCGCCGCGGCAGGGCCGCCGCTTCGGCGAGGTCCCAGCGCCAGGCCGGCGGCTGCCAGCCCGGGCGCTGGCGCGTGAAGACCTGCTCGACGATCTCGACGACGTCGGCCTCGTGGAACACCCAGGCCTCGCGGGTGTGGCGCAGCCAGGCCAGCCAGGGTTCGAGCAGCAGCCGCACCTGCGCCAGGCCGCCGTCGCCGCCCACCCAGCCGGCTTCGCTGACCAGGCCGTGGAAGGGGCGCTGCGTGCCGTCGGGCAGTTGCATCTCCAGCAGCGCCGGGCTTGCGGGCAGCGTGCTCAGGTCCAGCGCCCGGTCGGCGGCCAGCGCCACGATCTCGATGCAGAAACCCACCGCCGCCTCGTGCTCGCCGCCGCCGGCCGGATGGGCCAGTCGCGGCGGCGGCTCCAGGTCCGGATCGTTTCCGGGGCCGATCGACTCCCAGATCGTGGCGTCGTGCACGACCAGGCGTTCGGGGCCGAGCGCGGTGTGCAGCCGCAGCAGGCGGCCGTGCTGCGACAGCGCCGTCATCGTGCGTCGCCGATGCCGCCGAGCCGGTAGCCGGCGTCGTCGCGATCCTGCGCCAGTCTCGACGACGGCAGGAAGGCGTCCAGGCCGAGGCGTGCGCCGGCGGCGGCGCCCAGCGTGGCCGTGACGACGTCTTCGGCGCGCAGCACGAGGCGCAGCTCGGCGCACAGCGTGTCGCCGACCAGGGCCTGCCACCAGGCCTGCAGCGCGCGGGCCCCGCTCCCGCCGGGCAGCAGCGCGTCGAAACGCGCGCGTGCCAGCGGCCCGAGCCGCAGCCGCACGCACAGGTCGCGCTGCCAGACGCGGGCCCCGACGGTCGCGTCGTGGCCCGGCGTGACGGCACGCAGCCCCAGCCGCGCCTGCGCGCCTTCGGGCAGGGGGTGCCAGCGTCCCTGCCAGGGTTCGAGGTCCACGCGCGTGTCGAAGTAGTGCCCCAGCACGGCTTGGATCGTGGCCGCCGACGGCCGGCCCGAGGCCAGCGCGCCGGCATGGAACGCCAGCGCCGGCGGTGCCAGCCCGGGCGCGGCGCCACGCCCACCGAGCGCCAGCAGCACCGACAGGAGCCGGTCGCCCGACGCGGCCTCGGCCCCCATCGCCAGGCGGCCGTGGCGCCAGACCTGTTCGCCCAGCGCGCCCAGCCGCTGCTGGAACAGGTCGACGAAGGCCAGGGCCTGCGGGTCGCGGCGCTCGAGCAGGGTCTCGGTGTAGAGCAGCGGCAGCGCCCCGTGCACCCCCAGCAGCGATCCCAAGGCCGCGACCAGTTCGACGGCCGGCGCCTCGCCAGACGCCGCCGGCAGCAGCCGCAGCGATTCGATCTCGCCGGGGGACGGCGACAGCGAGGGGTTCGTGCGGCTGCGCACGCGCCGCGAGGTCCGCGGGTCCTCGTCGGCGAGCCAGCGGCGCAGCAGACGCAGGGCCGGATACGGCGCGAAGGCGCCTGGCTCGGCCAGCAGACGTTCGATCGGTGAGCGGGTCATCGTGTCGCAGTCCCCGGCGCCGCTTCAGGCCGCTGCCGGCTGCGCCCGCGGCAGCCCGCCGTCGTACAGCAGCGCCCCGTCGGCGCCCGAGTGCAGCGTCAGCCGCGTGAAGCCGTTGACCGGCGCACGCAGCGCCAGCGCGTGGGCCAGCAAACGCCCGAACAGGCCCACGCCCGAGCCGACGAACGCGGCCTCGTCGACGACGAGCCGGATCTCGCTGCCGCGCACCAGGCAGGGCGCCGGCGGCCCGGGCAGCCAGGCCAGTGCCGGCCGCCGCTCGGCGCTCAGCAGGCTGGACGCGAGGCCCCGCCCCGAGGCGTCGCTGCCGGGATCGTGCAGCGCCAGCCACTCGCGCAGGCGTTCGAGGCCGTCGGCAGCCGCGCAGCGGTCCAGCGCCAGCAGCGACACCAGCCGCCACGGTGCATCGGCCAGGCGCACCGGCCGGGAACCCGGCGTCGGCCGCCGCAACAGCACGATCTGCTCGGCCAGCCCACCGTCGTCGGCCTGCAGGTCGCCGCCGGGGCGCCCCAGCGGCAGCTGCGACGGCAGGTCGCGGTTGCCTGCGGTCACGTCCACCGACAAGGTCTCGGCCGCAGCCAGCGCGGGATCCAGGCGCATGTCCACCAGCGTCAGCTCGGCCTCGTGGCCGGGCGCCAGCTCGGCGCGTTCGGCGTCGCGGCGCAGGCTCCAGAAGCAGCTGTCGGAGCTGCCCGCCGCGGTGGCCGACGCGTGGCGCAGCGAGTACAGCGGTGGCAGGTCCTCGAAGGCCGCGCCGCGTGCGTCCTGGCGGATGCGGCGTACCCGGTCGACGCGCAGCACCTCGTAGGCCCCGGGGTGGCGTGCGTCGACGACCACCGGATAGGCTTCGCGCGCCTGGGTCACGCGGATCGGTTCGGCGCGCTGGCGGAAGGCATTGACCACCGGCGTGCAGCCCGGCAGCAGCTGTCCGGCGCCGATGCCCTCCAGCTCGGGCCAGCCGGCGGCACGTGCACGCGGGCGCTCGGCCAGCGCGTAGTGCAGCGTGACGCTGCGGCTCTGGCCGTGCCGCAGCGCGGCCGGCAGGGGCAGGTCGACGAAGTCGAACTTGCACGGAAACGCGAAGTACTCGGCCAGCAGCCGCTCGGCGCCGCGCTCGCGCGGGGCACCGTCGAGCAGCGCCTCGTCGTCGGCCAGGCCCACAGGCCGCGGTGCGGCGCCGGCCACCGGCCGCGCGGCGCCGTTCCCGTCGTCGAGCCAGACACCGCGCACCCGCTCGAACAGCGCCTCGCGCAGCGCCGCGGCCTGCGAGGGCTGCAGGTCCAGGAACAGGCGCAGGCAGGGCAGGTCCAGCGTCGCCCATTGCGCCGCGGGCGACAGCAGTTCCAGCCGCACCGAGAACCAGGCCGCCGCCGCGCCCGCCGGCAGGCCCGGCCTGGCGGGTGGCCCGATTGCCGCCGCGGCCACGCGCAGCGGCGCCAGGGCCAGCTCGTAGGCGGTGGTGAAGCGGCAGCTCACGCCCTGCACCGGCGTGCTGTGCAGCAGCGTGCCACGCGGGATGCGCCGCGCCGTGCTCAGCTGCGCCAGGCTGCGCGCCGCGTCGAAGCGCACGATGCTGCAGGAAGGAAACGGGCGCAGCGCCAGCGGGTGCAGCAGTTCGAGCAGCGTTTCGGCCATGCGCGGAAGGTCTTCGTCCAGGCGCCGGTGCAGCCGGGCGGCCAGCAGCGAAAAGGCCTGGATCAGGCGCTCGACGTGCGGGTCCTGGGCGAGCTCGCCGCCGGCGGCCAGCCGGCCGGCGATGCGCGGGTAACGCCGCGCGAAGGCCTTGGACGCCTCGTCGAACCAGGCGAGCTCGCGCTCGTAGTGCGGCAGCAGCGCCTGCATCGTCAGGCGGCCGGCCCGGTGGCGGGCCTGACGCGGTAGTGGCGCGTGCCGGCGCCGAGTTCGGCTTCGAAACACAGGCCGGCGGTGTGTGCGCCGCGGCGCAGCGCAGCCTCGATCCTGAAGCCCGGCATCCGCCCGGCGCCCGGTCGCGGGGCCACGCGCACCTCGGCCAGGCGCGGTTCGTGTGCGGCGAGACTCTGGCGGATGCGTTCGGCAACCCGCCGCAGCGCTTCGGCGCCGTCGGCTCCCGGGCCCGCGCCTTCGGCCAGGCCGAAGGCCAGCACCGAGCGCGCGCTTCGAGGCCACGGCGCCAGCTGCTCGGGTGTCCAGGCGCAGCGGGTGTTGAGCAGCCGCTCGAGATCCCGCGCCAGCCGCTGCGGCAGCGTGTCGTCCGCGGCAGCGGCTCCGCAAGGCCCGGCATCACCAAGCAGCGCATCGAGCAGCGACGGTGGGCGCATGCCGGCCTCAGACGGCGACGTTGCGGCGCAGGTCCCAGCCGGCGACGCCGGTGCTGGTGGCCGAGCCGTCGAGCTTGTGCTGCTTGTACTCCCAGGCCACCTTGCCGTAGCGCAGGCCGAAGGTCTCGCAGGGCAGTTCCGAGCCGTCGACGCTGGTCTCGACCGAGGACACGACCACGTCCTCGAGCGCGATGCGGAAGTAGTCGATGCGCGTCTGCGAGGTCGCCGTCGCGTTCTTGCCGCCGTAGGCGCGGTAGAAGGTGACCTGCACCTTCGGATAGACGGTGCCGGCCGAGGCCGCACGCAGCAGCTTGGGCGTGGCGCGGTCGATCAGCTTGGTGAACAGCATCTCGCCGTGTTCGGTGCGTTCGGCCGTGTGCCCGCCGGCCGACGAAGCCGTCGAGGACTTGGGCTGGAACACCCGGTGGCGAAAGGCCGAGACCTCGATCTCCTGCGTGTGCCGGCTGTCGCTGCTGTCGCCCTGCAGTTCGCTGGCGCCTTCGAACTTGACGTAGATGTCCTTCATGAACGTGCTCCGTGGGTGGGTTCAGGCGGCACGCGGCGCGAGGTCGGCGACCAGGCGCAGCGAGACCGTCAGTTCGTCGAGCTGGAAGTGCGGCCGCACGAAGGCGACCGCGCGGTAGGCGCCGGCGCGGCCGGGCATCTCGCTGACCTGCACGCTCGCCTCGCGCAGCGGGTAGGCGGCCTTGGTCTCCTGGGTCGCGCCGTCGTCCTCGACGACGTACTGGCGGATCCAGCGGTTGAGGAACTCCTCGACGTTGGCCGCCGAGGCGAAGCTGCCGACCTTCTCGCGCATCATCGCCTTCAGGTAGTGGGCGATGCGGCAGACGCTGAAGACGTATTGCAGCTGGGCCGCCAGCGCCGCGTTGGCGTTGGCGGCGTCGCTGTCGTAACGCCGCGGCCGGTGCACCGACTGCACCGCGAAGAAGGCCGCGTAGTCGGTGTTGCGGCAGTGCACCAGCGGGATGAAGCCGAGGTCGGCCAGTTCCTTCTCGCGCCGGTCGGTGATCGCGACCTCGGTGGGGCACTTCAGCGCGCGTTCGCCGTCGTCGGTGCGGTAGGCATGCGTGGGCAGCCCTTCGACCAGGCCGCCGCCTTCGACGCCGCGGATCGCCGCGCACCAGCCGTAGGACGCGAAGGCCGCGTTCAGACGCGCCGCGAGCGCGAACGCGGCGTTGACCCAGAGGTAGCGAGCGTGCTCACTGCCGTCCACGCGTTCGACGTAGTTGAAACCTTCGACCGAACGGCCGTGGCGTGCGTCGTAGGGCAGCCGGCCGAGGAAACGGGGCAGCACCAGGCCGACGTAGCGCGCGTCTTCGCTGGCGCGCAGGCTCTTCCAGCGCGCGTACTCGGCGGTGTCGAAGACCTTGGCCAGGTCGCGTGGGCGGCCGATCGCGGTGAAGTCCTCGAGCCCCAGCAGCTCGGGCGCCGCGGCGGCCAGGAACGGTGCGTGGGCCGCCGCGGCGACGTGCGACATCTGCTCGACGAGGTAGAGATCCTCGGCGCCGCGGCCGAACTCGTAGTCGCCCACGAGCGCGCCGAAGGGCGCACCGCCGAAGCTGCCGAAGGCCTCCTCGTAGACCTTGCGGAACAGCGCCGACTGGTCGAAGTCGATCGCGGTGGAGAAGTCGCGCACCAGCTCGTGCCGGGTGGCGTCGAAGAGCGCGATCTTCTGCTGCGGCCCGCCGGCGGCGTGTCGGCAGAGGTAGTGCAGGCCGGTCCAGGCCGCCTCCAGGCGCTGGAAGCGGGGGTGGTGCAGCACTTCGTCGAGCTGGGCCGAGATCAGCTCGTCGAGTTCGGCGATGCGTGCGTCGAGCGCGACGCCGAGGTTCTCGGACACCGCCACCGTGCCGGCGTGCACCTCGTGCGCGAGATGCACGATCAGGTCGCGGGCGCGGCCGTGTTCGGCGTCGCCGCGTGCGACGCGGCTGTCGAGCACGATGCGGTCGAGCAGGTCGCGGGGCGGGGCGGTGACCGGCGTCAGGACGGCGTCTTCCATGGTGCTCACTCCGATGCCGCCGGGGCGTCGTGGCCGATCGCCACCAGCGTCGCCGGTTCACGCAGTGCATGCACCAGCAGCTCTTCGAGACGTTCGTTGCCGGCCATCTTGTTGCGCAGGTCGGCCAGCCGCGTGCGCGCTTCGAGCAGCCGGCGCAGCGGCTCGACCTGGCGCACGACCGACTCCGGGCGGAAGTCTTCCAGGCGCTCGAAGCGCAGCTCCACGCCGAGTTCGCCGCCGGGGCCGCCGACCTGGGCCGACAGCCGGTCGGCCACGCGCAGGCGCAGCGACGGCGCGATGCCGCGCAGCACCTCGTCGAAGTTGTCGACGTCCACCGGGACGAATCGGCGGTCCTTCAGCCGGGGCCGCTCTGCCGCGGTGCCGCCGTCGGCGCCGCTGAAGTCGCCGAGAACGCCGACGACGAAGGGCAGTTCCTTGTGTTCGATCGCGTCGCCGACCTGGACGTCGTAGGTCAGGCGCACGCGCGGTGGGCGTACCGTTTCCAGCCGCGACTGGATGCTGTCGTATCGGGGCATGTGGACTCCTCGCAGAAGCTGCGTGTCGGGGCGGGCGCGTTCAGCGCAGGCGGTCGAAGGGGTTGGGCGCTGGCACGGCCGCCGCCGGTGGCCGGCCGGGCACGGCGGCAGGCAGCACGACGGTGCTGCGAAGTGCCGCTGCGGCCGGTGCGGCCGGTGCTGCTGGCGCCGGAGCGGGTGCGGCCGGAGCTGGTGCGGCGGGCTTAGCCGCGGCTGGCTGTGGCGCGGCCGCGGGGCGCGTGCCGCGGGTGCGGGCCTTGGGTGGCGGCGCGGCCGGTGCCACGGGCGGCGCCGGCTCGCCCAGCGACTCTCTCAGCAGGCGTGTCAGCGCGCTCGCTTCGCCGCGGGTCGTGCCGGGCAGGCCCTCGGGGTGCTCGCGCAGGCCGGCCAGCGCCACGGTGGCGATGCGCAGGCCACTGAGCGCCAGGATGCTCTGGGCCTCGCGGTCCAGCGGGTCGCGCTGCACGGCCTCCTGGGCGGCGGCGATGGCGCCGCCGTGCTCGCCGGCGCGCACGTGGTCGTCGGCCAGCTGCAGCCAGGGCTGCTTGCTCGTCGGGTGGTCGCGGGCGGCCTGCAGCCACAGGCTGCGCGCCTGGCCCGGCACGCCTTCGGCGCGTGCCACCTCGGCCTGGCGCAGCTGCTCGGCCAGCGGCAGCGGCGCACTCGGTTGGGCCGGGGGCGACGCACAGGCGCCGAGCAGCGACACGACGGCGAACAGGCCGGCGGCAAGGGCGCCGGGCGAAGCGGGCGGGGGCGTGCTGAACATGAGGGCGACCTCCGGGGCGGCGGTGCGAGACCGATGCCGGGCACTCTAGGAGGCCGTGGGGCGCGCCGACTCCCCCTCACGGGCCGCCCACGCGGGGGGCGTGCACCGGCGCCGTGGCGCGCTGCAATGGCACACCACGAGGTCCCGCGATGCGCATCCACGCCTTCCTGTCCACGCTGCCGTCCTGCCTGCTGTCCTGCCTGCTGTGCGGTTGCGCCGCCCCGGGTGAGGCGCCCGCGCCTTGGACGACGCGGGCCCTGGCCGCGTTGGGCCTGGCCCCGGTGGCGCCCCCGCCGCCGGCGGAGACGGTGCTCGAACTCCACGCGAGCCCTCTGCTCAACGCCGCGGCCGACGGCGTGGCGGTGCCGGCGGTCGTGCAGCTGCGCTGGCTCGACGATCCGGCGGCGTTCCAGCGGGCCCCGTACGAACGCCTGGCGGGCGGCGACGGCGCGCGTGAACTCGTCGTCGCACCCGGGCGCAGCGTGACGCTGCGCGAGCGTGCCCCCGCGGGTGCACGGGCACTGGGTGTCGTGGCCTTGTTCCGCGCCCCGGCGCCCGGGCGCTGGAAGCTGGTGTTTCCGCTGCCGGCGATGCAGCCGATCCGGCTGTCGCTGCACCGCTGCGCGCTCGTCATCGCCTCCGGCACCGCCTGGCAGGCCCCGGCCGGCGCCGACCGCCTGGGCGACTTGCGCTGCCCCTCCACCGACTGACCGCCACGGGGCTGCCATGATCGCGTCCGCCAAGATCCTCTGGGGCGAAGGCCTGTTCCTGCGGCCGCAGCATTTCCAGCGCCAGGACGCCTACCACGAGGCCCGGCTGGCGCAGGCGATGCACTGGCTGCTGCCGCACGCCTGGGGGCTGGCCGCGCTCGAGGTCGACGAGGACGCGCTCGCTGCCGGCCTGCTGCGGGTGCACACGCTGCGCGCCGTGATGCCCGACGGCGAGTTCGTCTGCGCTCCGCGCGACGACGAACTGCCCGAGCCGGTGGCGCTGGAACCGGGCGCTGCCGCCCCGGCCGTCTGGGAGGTCGTGCTCGAACCGTTCCGAGCCGACGCCGCCAACCACGCCGCGGGCGAGGACCGGCGTGTCGGCGCACGCTACGGGGCGCACGTGCTGAGTGCCACCGACTGGTTCACCGGCGCACCCGAGGCCGAGCTCGTCGTGCTGCGTCGCCGGCCCCGCCTGCAGCCGGCCGGCGACACCGGCACCGGCCTGCCGCTGCTGCGCCTGCGCCGCCGAGCCGCCGGCGGTTTCGAGCTCGACCCCACCTTCGTTCCGCCGGCGCTGGTGCTGTGTGCGGTGCCGGCGCTGCAGGCGCTGCAGCGCCGTCTGCTCGACCGGCTGCGTGCCAAGGTCGCGGCGTTGCAGGGCAGCGGCCCGGGCGCCGAGGGCCAGGGCGTCATCGGCCACCCCGCCGACGGCCCCGCCTCGCGTCTGCTGCAGATCTGCTGCGCCGCCTACGCCCGGCTGTCGCACCTGGGCCCGTCCGCCACGCCGGACAGCCTGTTCGGCGTGATGCTCGAACTGGCCGGCGCGCTGGTCGCCTTCGTGCCCGGGCGCTCGCTGGCCGAGCTGCCGGCTTATGGGCATGTGGCCGCGGCGGCCGGCTTCCAGGCGCTCGAAGCCTTGCTGCGGGAGTTGCTGGACGCCGCCGTGCCCAGGCGCTGCACGACGCTGCGCCTGGACGCGACGCGCCCGTCCTGGCAGCTCGCGCGGCTGGACGCCGCCGAACCCGGCCCCGGCGCGGCGCTGTACCTGTCGGCGCAGGCCGAGATGCCGCTGTCGGCACTGATCGAGGCCGTGCCGGCGCGCCTGAAGCTCGGCGCGCCGGATGACCTCGAGCGCCTCGTGCATTCCGCGGTGGCCGGCGTGCGCCTGGTGCACGCGGCGCAGCTGCCACCGGGTCTGCCGCTGCCACCGGGGGCCTGCTGTTTCCTCGTCGAGCCGCTGGGGCCGTGGTACCAGCGCCTGCTCGACGCGCGCGCGCTCGCGGTGCACGTGCCCGAGGGCCTGCCGCAGCTGCGGCTGGCGCTTCACGTGCTGGCCGGCTGAACGATGGACGCGGGCACCGCCGAAGCAGTCGCCTCGCCGCCCGGCCGCGACCTGCTCGACCTGCTGCACGAAGGTTTCTACGCGCTGCTGCTGGTGCGCCGCGGCTGCGGCCCCGCCGATGGCACGGCGTTCCGGCGGGCGTTGTGCGACTGGCTGGGCGGCGTGCAGGCGCAGGCGCGCAGGCTCGGCCTCGACGCCGAGGACGTCCGGCTGGCCTGTTTCGCGTTTGCCGCGCTGGCCGACGAACTGGCGCTGGGCACGCCGGGGCCCTTGCGCGAGGCCTGGCTGCAGCGCCCGCTCCAGCACGAACTCTTCGACGAGACCCTGGCCGGAGAGCGTTTCTTCGAGCACCTGGAGCGCCTGCGCGAGCAGGGCCCGAGGCACCTGGCCGTGCTCGAGGTGTTCCGGATGTGTCTGCTGCTGGGCTATCAGGGCCGCTACGCGTTCCAGCCGCCCGAGGCGCGCTCCTGGCTGCTGCAGCGGCTGGGCGACGAGATCCTGCGCTGGCGCGGCGGCCGAGCGCCTTTCGCGCCGCGGGCGCAGGCGCCCGACCACGTCGTGCACCGGCTGCGCCGCCAGGTGCCGGGCTGGGCCGTGGCGGCGGTGCTGGCGGGGCTGGTGCTGCTGGCGTGGGCGGGGCTGCACCTGCATCTCGTGCACCGGACGGAGCATGAGCTGGCGCAGGTTCCGGCCGTCGTGCAGCCGCTGCCCGAGCCCGCCCGGCTGACGGTCACCTGGCCGTGAGCAGCTTCACCGGCGCCGTGACCGGCAGCGTTGCGGCCGCTTTCGACGACACGGTCTGCGGCTGGTCGCTCCACGGGCGCCTGCTGCGCCTGGAGACGCCGGCCGGCTGCGCCGCGATGCTGGCCGAACGGCTCGTCGCCGACGAGGCCCTGGGCGACGGCTTCGTGCTGCGGGTGGACGCGCTTGCCGCGGCCGACGCCGAGATCGACCTGCTGCTCGGCCTGGAGGTCGGTGTGCACCTGCGCCAGGCCGATGGCGAAGAGCGCCGCTGGTTCGGGCTCGCGGTCGAGACCACGCGTGTCGGCCGCGCCGGCCCGGGTGTGCGCTGGCGGCTGGAGTTGCGTCCCTGGACCACCCTGCTGCAGCGGCGCCACGACTGCGTGCGTCACGAGGACAGGACGGCCGCCGAGATCCTGGAACGTGTCTTTCGCGCCGTGCCCGGCGCCTGCTGGCGCCTGGCCCTGTCGGGCGAGCCGGCGCGCCGTGCCTCGTGCACGCAGTACGCCGAGACCGACTGGGAGTTCTGCACCCGGCTGATGGCCGAGGAAGGCTGGAGCTGGCACTTCGAGGCCCTCGGCGCGGCCGAGGCGGAGTCGGCACGCTGGCGCCACCGCCTGGTCGTCGCCGACGAGGCCGCCACGCGGGTGGACCTCGGGACGGCGCGTTTCGCCGCCGAACACCCGACCGCGGTGCTGCCGGGCCAGCGCGACGCGGTCAGTGCGTTCGCCGAGCACCGGTTCGGTGCCCCGGCGCGTGTCACCGTCGGCTCCTGGGCCCCAGGCGTGCGCGGCGGCCACGCCGCGTGCCGCGAGTCCGAGACCGCGCCCGGGCCGCGGCTGGAGCACTACGACGGCCAGGGCGTCGACCGTTTTGCCGACCGTCAGGCCGCCGCCGCGTGCGCCGAGCGCCGGCTGCGCCACTTCGATCTGCGCCGCCATCTGGTCCAGGGGGGCGGCAGCGTGCGCCACCTGGCAGCCGGCGCGGTGTTCACGCTGGAGGACCTGCCCGGCCCCCCGCGCCGCCTGCTGCTGCTACGTGTGCAGCACGAGGCCGCCAACGCACTCGGCCCGGGCCTGGCGCGCACGCTGGCCGACGCCGAGCTCGAAGCCGGCCGCTATCGCAACCGTTTCGACGCCGTGCCGGCCGAGCTGCCCGTGGCCCCGCCAGCGCCGCGTCGGCCGACGGCGCCTGGCCTGCAGACGGCCACCGTCGTCGGCGTCGAACACGCCTGGCCGATGACCGACGGCGCCTTGCGCGTCAAGCTTCGCCATGCCTGGCAGGCCGATGCCGATGTCGACACGGCCGCGGACGGCGTGATGCAGCAGCCGTGGCCCTTGCGTCAGCCCGCCGGGCGACGTGGCGGCGCCTGGGTGCGCGTCGTCCAGCCTGCCGCCGGCAGCGGCTGGGGCGCGGCGTTCGTGCCGCGTGTGGGGGCCGAAGTGCTGGTGGGCCATCTCGATGGCGACCTCGACCGCCCGGTCGTGCTCGGTGCGCTGTTCAACGGCCGCGACCGGCCGCCGTACGCCGCTTCGGCGCTGTCCGGCGTGCTCAGCGCCTGTCTGGCACCGGGCGCCGGGGCCTCGGGCGAATGGGTGCTCGACGACACCACCGGACAGCTGCGCACACGCCTTGCCACTCTGCCGCTGGCGGCCGAACTGGGCCTCGGATGGCTGGTGGCGCAGGGCAGCGGCAGCACGTCGCGTGGGGCCGCGCGCGGCGCCGGCTTCGAAGCCGCAACCGCCGGGCGCGTGACGCTGCGGGCCGCCGGCGGCCTGCTGCTGTCCACCCACGCCCGGCACGCCCGCGGCGGCTCCTGCGAAGGCTGCCAGATGGACGCCGCCGAGGCCAGCGCCCGGCTCGACCGGGCCCAGGCGTCGGCTCTGGCCTTGCAGCGCAGCTTGCAGGCGGCACCGTGCCCCTTTCCGGCGGCGCTGGGCGCGGGCGATGTGTTCTCTGCGGGTGTGCAGGCCTTGCAGCGGCCGGGGGCGGCGCCGCCGGACGGCCAGGCGGCGCCGCAGGCGGCCGACGCCTGGCTCGCGCTGGCGTCCGGTGCCACGCTGGCGCTGTCCAGCGGCGCGGAGATCGTGCACACGGCCGCTGCCGACCTGGCCGGTGTCGTCGGCGCCGACTGCCACGAGAGCGCCGGGCAGGACGCGGCGCTGGTGGCAGGCGCCGCGCTGCAGCTGCTCGCCTGCTCCGGCGACGCCAGCCTCGTGGCCGCGCGCGGCGACGCAGCGGTGCGTGCGCATGGCGGCACGCTGGCCCTGCGGGCGCAAGGCGCGGTGCGCGTACACGCGCAGGGTGGCGAACTGCGCCTGGTGGCACGGCGCCGGCTGGTGCTGCGCGGCGGCGGCTCCAGCATCGTGCTCGACGGGGCCGACGTCCACATCACGACGCCCGGCACGCTGACGCTGGCCGCGGCCGCACACCGTTTTCCCGGCCCGGGCCGGGTGCAGGCGCCGCGGCCGGCCTTGCCGCAGCAGTGCACGCAGGCGCAACCCAACTGGATCGAGATCGAGCACCACGACGCCGACGGCCAGGCGTTCGCCGGCCAGCGCTACGTCATCCACTTCGAAGGCGGTGGCACGGTCGAAGGACGGCTCGACGCCCAGGGCCATGCGCGCCACGAAGCGGTGCCCGAGCGCGTCGTGCGGGTCGACTACGAGCCACGCGAGCCCCTCGCGGCCGCCCCCTGGCCCCCGCTGTCGGAACTCGTGCAGGCGCTGCGCGCCCGGCTCGGCTGAGTGCGTTCAGCCGGCGCCGGCGCTCGCTCCCTGGTCGAGCAGGTGGCGCTGCACGTCGTGCACACGCGGCCCGGCGGCGCGTACCGCTTCCTCGATCTGGGTCGGCGTGACGCCGAAGTGTTCGGCCCAGTGGTGCAGCGCAGCATCGTCGTGGAGGTCGATCACCGCGTCGGGGGCAGGGGGAGGGATGTCGGGGTCCATGCCAAGCCGGGGCAAAGGCCGTGCCGATCGTGCGGAAATGCCCGGGCGCCGAAGGCGTCCCGTTCGGGGATTGTGCGTTGAAATGCCAAAATTGATATTCCTGCGACCTTGCCCGACGGGCTGTGCTCCGCCATGAAGCTCAATTTGCCGGTCACCCAGGTGGAGCGCCGGTACGCCGATGACCTGACCCTGGTGTCGACGACCGACCCCCAGGGCCGCATCACGCATTGCAACGCCGCGTTCGCCGAGCTCAGCGGCTACACCGCCGACGAGCTGCTGGGCCGTGCGCACAACGTCGTGCGCCATCCCGACACGCCGCCGGAGGTCTTTGCCGACATGTGGGCCACGCTCGGCGCGGGGCGGCCCTGGAGCGGGGTGGTCAAGAACCGCTGCCGCAACGGCGACCACTACTGGGTCGTCGCCAACGTCACGCCGGTGCTGGACGCCGGCCGTGTCGCCGCCTACATGTCGGTGCGCCACCGGCCCACGCCGGGGCAGGTGCAGGCGGCCGAAGCGCGCTTTGCGGCTTTCGCCCGCGCCCGGGACGGGGGCGGCGCCGCGCCGCGCCCGGCGCCGCCCGGCGCGGATGCGCCGCGTCGGCTGACGCTGGAGCTGGCCGCCGGGCTGCTGCTGCTCGTCGTGCTCGCCCTCGCGCCGCTCGGTCTCGGCATGGCCGTGCACGCGGCGTTGCTGCTGGGGGTGGCCGCGTGGCTGGTGCTGCGGTTCGAGCGCCGTGTCGCGCGCGGCCTGCAGGCCGCGACCGACGCAGCCGGCCGCCTGGCCGGCTGCGATCTCGCCATGCACTGCGAGCACACGCGTGCCGAGCCGCTGTCCACCTTGCTGCACGGCATCTGGCTGGCCAACCTGAACATGCGCGCCGTCGTCGAGGACGTGCGCCACGAGATCCGCACGATCGAAAGCGGTGCCGACGGCATCGCCCAGGGCAGCCTGGGCCTGTCGCGCCTGGCCGCGCTGCAGTCGGACGACGTGCAGGTGACGGCCGTCGCGATGGAACAGATCACGCGTTCGGCCGAGGCCGTGGCGGCCACCGCGCGCGAGGTCGACCAGGCTGCGGCCGGCGCGCGCCAGACCGCCCGGCGCGGCGGCCAGTCGGTGGCCGAGATGCTGACGACGATGAGCGCGATCGAACGTGCCACGCGTGCCGCTGCCGAGACCGTGGAGCTGATGGAGGACATCGCCGACCAGACCGAACTGCTGGCGCGTGAAGCCTCGGCCGCGGCGGCGCGTGCCGGCGAGGAGGGCATCGCCTACGCCGTGGTGGCGTCGCGCATCGGTGCCCTGGCGCATCGCAGCCGGTCGTCGGCGCAGCAGGTGTCGCGGCTGGTCTCGGCCTGTGCCGTGCAGGTCGCCGAAGGCTCGCGCCGGGCGGGCGCGGCGCTGGCCGACGTCGAGGCCGCGGTCGACGCCGTCGGCTGCGTGGCAGACCGCCAGCGCGAGATCGCCACCGCCACCGACGAGCAGGCGCGTGGTGTCGCCGAAGCCACGCGGGCGGTGGCGCGCATCGACGCGGCCGCGGGCGAGAACGCCGTGCTCGCCGGGCAGTCGGCCGCCGCCGGCCAGGCGCTGCGCGAACGTGCTGCGACGCTGGCGCGTGCGGTGGCGGTGTTCCGCGTCGCGCGCTGAGCTTCAGCGCCGGTACAGCGCCTCGACCTGCTCGCCGTAGCGCGACTCGAGGTTGTTGCGCTTCAGCTTGAGCGTCGGCGTGATCATCGTGCTCTCGATGGTCCAGGGCTCGGTCGTCAGGCAGACCGCCCGTGGCTGGGCGTAGTGCGGGAAGGCCGCCGTCGCGGCGCGGATGCGCACCAGCGCCGCCTCGCGGGCCGCGTGCGCCTGCAGCGACGCCGGGTCGGCCGGGTCCAGGCCCAGCGAACGCGCCAGCCGCTCCCACGGCCCGGCGGCCAGCACCACGATGCAGGCGATGAACGGCCGGTTGTCGCCGAAGGCCCAGGCCGACTCGAACAGCGGGTCGGCGACGATGGCCATTTCCAGGTCGGTCGGCGCGATCTTCTCGCCGGTGGCGGTGACGATGATCTCCTTGACGCGGCCGACGATGCGGATGCGCCCGCCGTCCAGGCTGGCCTGGTCGCCGGTGTGCAGCCAGCCGCCTTCGAGTGCCCGCGCCGTGTCCTCGGGGCGATTCCAGTAGCCGCGCATCACGTTGGCGCCGCGCACCAGCAGCTCGCGGTTGTCGCCGATGCACACTTCCACGCCGTCCAGCGGCCGGCCGACGGTCGCCGGGTCGTTGTCCTCGGGCGTGTTGCAGCTGATGACCGGCGTGCTCTCGGTCATGCCGTAGCCCTGCACGATCGGCAGGCCCAGGCCGAGGAAGCAGCGCGCGATCGGTGCCGACAGCGCCGCGCCGCCGCTCACCGCCAGCCGCAGCCGGCCGCCGAACTGCGCCTGCAGCGGCGCGCTGACGCGCCGTGCCAGCAGCGGCCAGACCAGCGCGTCCCAGGCCGCCGGCACCGAGCCGGGCACCGGCAGCTTCTGCTCGCGGCAGAAGCGCCGCCAGCCGACCGATTGCGCGGTCTCGAACAGGCGCTTCTTCAGCGCCGAGCCTTCGAGCATCGTCTGCAGCTTGACGAACACCCGCTCGTAGATGCGCGGCACCGAGATCAGCACCGTCGGCCGCACCGTCTTCAGGTCCTCGGGCAGGTGCTGCGTCGAGCGCGCGAACGCCACCGTCGAACCGGCGGCGATCGGCAGGTAGTAGCCGGCGGTGCGCTCGAAGGTGTGCGACAGCGGCAGGAAGGACAGGAAGACGTCGTCGGGCCGCGGCGCGATGCGCGCCAGCACCGCCTTCACGTTGGCCATCACGTTGCGGTGGCTGAGCATCACGCCCTTGGGCTTGCCGGTCGTGCCCGAGGTGTAGACCAGCGCCGCCAGGTCGTCCTCGTGCGGCGGCTCGACGGCGGCGGGCGCCGCGGCGTGGCCGCGTGCCAGCCACTGCGCCAGCGACAGCCGCTCGGGGCCACCGGCGGCGGCCGGCGCGCCCTCGTCGCGTTCGCGGATCACCACCTGGCGCAGCGTCGCCGGCAGCGCGCCGCAGCCGGCGATCGCCTGCCACTGGGCCTCGGTCTGCGTGACCAGCAGCTCGGCGCCGCTGTCGGCCAGGATGTAGGCGATCGACAGCGGGTTGTCGAGCGCGTGCATCGGCAGCGGCACGCAGCCGCGCGCGAGCGCCGCCTGGTCCAGCGTCACCGCGTCCAGGCCGTTGGGCAGCAGGATCGCGATGCGCGCGCCGCGCGCCGGCGCCAGCACGTCCAGCGCCGCGGCGCAGCGTTCGACGCGGTCGCCGAAGTCGCGCCAGGTCCAGCTCACCCAGCCGCGCGTGTCGTCGTGCTCACGGTAGGCCTCGGCGTCGGGGCTGCGCGCGACGCGCCAGCGCAGCAGCTCGGGCAGGGTGCGGACGGGATCGAGATCGAGGGCGGGGGAGTGCTGCGTTGACATGCCGCAATGGACGGTCTTTTCGAACGATCGTTCGATTTTGTCAGGCTCTGCACCGGGCCGGGGCAGGAAACCGCTCGGACCCGTGGGTTACGCGCCAAAGCGTTGCCAAGACGCGGGTTTTCGGTGCTCGGCGCGTGACGCGCCGCACATCCGCGCGGCATCGGTGCGCGTTGCGTTAATGCCGCGCTAATCGTCGGCCGCGAGCATGCGTCCCGTCAGCTGCCGCATTCCGCGGCAGCGCCTGAAGGGAGTCTGCATGCCGAGCATGCTGCGGGAGCCGGCCATGAGCCTCGTCCAGCGTCCGGGCGCCGAGCCGCGCCTGCGCGTCCATCCTGGCGGGTCCGGCGGCCGGCCCGAGGTCGAGGCGCTGGTGCGCCGTGTCTATCGCGAGCGCTACGAAGCCGACGTGCGCGAGTTCGCGCCGGCGATGGTCGGGCTGCACGACGGCAGCGGCGAGCTCGTCGCCGCCGCCGGCTATCGCCCGGCGCGCGAGGGCGCGCTGTTCCTCGAACGTTATCTCGACGCGCCGGTCGAGCAGCTGCTGGGCGAACCGGCGGTGCGCGAGCGCATCGTCGAGGTCGGCCACCTGGCCGCCGCGCGCGCCGGCGAAGGCCGCCGCCTCATCACGCGCATCGGCCCGCATCTGGCCGCGCAGGGCTACGACTGGGTGGTCTGCACGCTGACCGTCGAGCTGCGCCATCTCTTCGTGCGCCTGGGCATCGCGCCGGTGACGCTGGGCGTCGCCGACCCGGCGGTGCTGGGCCGCGATGCCGTGCGCTGGGGCACCTACTACGACCACCGGCCGCTGGTGCTGGCCGGCCGGCTGGACGCCGCGATCATGCGTTTCCGCCGCCGCGGGGGCACGGTTTGAAGCCGGCGCTGGTCGACGGCGCCCGCGCCTGGAGCGCCGCCGAACTCGCCGCCGCGACCGAGGCCGCCGCCGGCTGGCTGCGTGCCCAGGGCACGCAGGTGCTGGCCACGCTGCTGGACAACGGCGCGGCCTTCGCCGTGCTCGACGACGCCGCGCGCGCCGCCGGCGTGGTGCACGTGCCGCTGCCGCTGTTCTTCGACGCCGCGATGCTGGGCCACGTGCTGGCCTCGGCCGGCGTCGACACGCTGGTGGCCGCCGCGCCGCTGGCCGCGCGCTGGCCCGGGCTGCACTGGCAGCCGCTGGCGAGCGTTGCCGGCACGCTCGCCGCCGCGCGCCTGCCGGCACTGCGGCCGACGCTGCCGGCCGGCACCGCCAAGATCACCTACACCTCGGGCAGCACCGGCACGCCCAAGGGCGTGTGCCTGACGGCCGCGGCGATGGACGCCGTGGCCGACGGCCTGGTGCAGGCGCTGGCGCCGCTGGCCATCGAACGCCACCTCGCCGCGCTGCCTTACGCAGTGCTGCTGGAGAACGTCGCCGGGTTGATGGCGCCGCGCCGCCAGGGCAGCACTGTGATCTGCCTGCCGCTGGCCGAGGTCGGCCTGACGGGTTCGTCGAGCTTCGATCCGGCGCGGCTGCACGCCGCGGTGGAGCGCCACGAGGCGCAGAGCCTGATCCTGCTGCCGCAGATGCTGCGCGCCTGGTGCGGCTGGCTGGCCGCCAGCGGCCGGCGCGCGCCGGCCTCGCTGCGTTTCGTCGCCGTCGGCGGCGCCGCGGTCGGCGCCCCGGTGCTGCAGGCCGCGCGGGCGCTGGGCCTGCCGGCCTACGAAGGTTACGGCCTGTCCGAAGGCGCCTCGGTGCAGACGCTGAACCTGCCCGGCGCCGACTGCGCCGACTGCGCCGACTGCGCCGGCAGCGCCGGCCGGCCGCTGCCGCACGCCCGCGTGCGCGTCGCCGCCGACGGCGAGCTGGAGGTCGGCGGCCCGCTGTTCGCCGGCTACGTCGGTGACGCCGCCGCCTGCCACGTCGACTGGTGGCCCACCGGCGACCTCGGCCGCGTCGACGACGCCGGCTTCGTGCACGTCGTCGGCCGCAAGAAGAACCTGCTGATCACCGGCTACGGCCGCAACGTCTCGCCCGAATGGCCCGAGACCGCGCTGCGCTGCCAGCCGGCCGTCGCCCAGGCCGTGGTGCTCGGTGACGGCCAGCCGGCGCTGTCGGCGGTGCTGTGGCCGTCGTCGCCGGCGGTTGACGATGCCCAGCTCGCCGCCGCCGTGGCCGCCGCCAACGCCTCGCTGCCCGACTACGCCCGCGTCGCCCGCTGGACCCGCGCCGCCGACGCCTTCGACGCCGCTTCGGGCCTGGCCACCGCCAACGGCCGCCCGCGCCGCGACGCCATCCTCGCCCGCCATGCCGACGCCCTCGGGCTCGGCGCGGCCCCTGCCATCGCCACCTGCTGACACGCCATGGGATTCCACGCCACCCTGCTCGAACAGACCACCGAGGCCCGCAACGGCCTGCTCGCCACGCCGATCATCCAGGGCGCGCTGCGCGGCGAGGTCTCGCGGCCCAGCTACCTGGCCTTTCTGCGCGAGGCCTTCCACCACGTGCGCCACACGGTGCCGCTGCTGAAGGCCGTGCGCGCCGCGCTGCCCGCGCACCACGCCTGGCTCGAAGGCCCGCTGGACGAGTACATCGAGGAGGAGTCCGGCCACGACGAGTGGATCCTCGACGACATCGCCCACGCCGGCGGCGACGCCGAGGCCGTGCGCCACGGAGCACCCGGCGTCGCCACCGAGGTCATGGTCGCCTACGCCTACGACACGATCGCGCGGCGCAACCCGCTGGGCTTCTTCGGCATGGTGCTGGTGCTCGAAGGCACCAGCGTGTCGCTGGCGCTGCACGCCGCCGACGCCATCCAGCAGGCGCTGGCGCTGCCCGACTCCGCGTTCAGCTACCTGCGCTCGCACGGCACGCTGGACCAGGAGCACGTGCAGCACTTCGAGCTGCTGATGGACCAGATCCACGACCCCGCCGACCAGGCCGCCATCGTGCACGCCGCGCGGGTGTTCTACCGCCTGTACGGCGACGTGTTCCGCAGCCTGCCGCTGCCGCAGCCGCAGCCCGTGAAGGAGACGGCATGAAGATCGCCCAGACCCGTGTCGTGCTGACCGGCGCGGCCGGCGGCATCGGCCGCGCGATGGTGCAGGCGCTGGCCGGGCAGGGCGCCGCGGTGCTCGGCGTCGGCCGCGGCGCCAGCGGCCCCGGCGCGTCCTGGCTGCGTGCCGACCTGGCCACGCCCGAAGGCCGTCAGGCCGTCGTGCAGGCGGCGGCCGACTGGCACGCCAACGTCGTCGTGCACGCCGCCGGCGTGCCGGCCTTCGGTGCGCTGGCCCAGGTGCCGGCGGCGCGCATCGAGCAGGTGCTGCAGACCAACCTGCTGGCGCCGATGCTGCTGACGCAGGCGCTGCTGCCGCAGCTGCAGCGCCTGCCGCGGGCGCAGATCGTCTTCGTCGGCTCGGTGCTGGGGCGCATCGGCCTGCCGGGCTTCTCGGTCTACGGCGCCAGCAAGGCCGGGCTGCACGGTTTTGCCGAGGCGCTGCGGCGCGAACTGGCCGACGGCCCGGTGTGCGTGCAGACGCTGGCCCCGCGCACCACGCGCACCGGCTTCAACGACCCGGCGGCGCAGGCCTACAACGTCTCCACCGGCGCCGCCAGCGACACGCCCGAGCTCGTCGCCCAGGCGCTGCTGCAGCTCATCGAGAGCGAGGCGCCCGAGCGCACGCTGGGCGGCGGCGAACGCGTGTTCGCCCGCCTGAACGGCCTGCTGGGCGCCTGGATGGACGCCGGCTTCAACAAACATCGCCGCAGCCTGCCGGCCGCGGCCCCCACCCAAGGACAGACCCGATGAACATCCGCCGCACCCTGCTGAGCACCCTCGTCGCTGCCGCCACCCTGCTGGGCGCGCTGCCCGCCGCGCTGGCCGGCCCGGTCGAGGACGCCGTCACCGCGCTGCAGCACGACTGGGAAGTGATCCGCTACCAGACCCCGGCCGCCGAGCGCGAGAAGCGCTTCGAGACGCTGGTGGCCAACGCCCACAAGACCAGCGAGAGCTTCCCCGGCCGCGCCGAGCCGCTGGTCTGGGAAGGCATCATCGTCAGCTCGCTGGCCGGCGAGAAGGGCGGGCTGGGCGCGCTGGGCCTGGTCAAGCAGGCCCGGGCGCTGTACGAGCGTGCGATCCAGATCGACGGCAACGCGCTGGACGGCTCGGCCTACAACAGCCTGGGCGTGCTGTACTACAAGGTGCCGGGCTGGCCGCTGGGCTTCGGCGACAAGGCGCGTGCCGGCCAGATGCTGCAGAAGGCGCTGGCGCTGAACCCGCAGGGCATCGACGCCAACTACTTCTACGGCGAGTACCTGGTCGAGACCGGCCACGAGGCCGACGCCGTGACCTACCTGCAGCGCGCCATCGACGCGCCCGCCCGCCCGGGCCGCCAGATCGCCGACGCCGGGCGGCGCGAGGAGGCGCGGCAGCTGCTGGTGAAGATCAAGCGCTGAGGCCGGGCCCGGAAGGGCGAGGCTCAGCGCCTCGCGTGAAGCGCGCGGCGCTATGATGTGTATTCAGTCGACATGGAGTACACACATGCGCACCAACATCGTGATCGACGACGAGTTGATGGCCGCCACGCTGAAGGCCACGGGGCTGAAGACCAAGCGCGAGGCGGTCGAGGCCGGCTTGCGCACGCTGCTGCGGCTGCAGCAGCAGACCGAACTGCGGCGGCTGCGTGGCAAGTACGAGTGGGTCGGTGACCTGGACGCGATGCGGCGCGACGCATGATCCTCGTCGACTCCAGCGTCTGGATCGACTTCTTCCGCGGCAAGCCTACGGCCCAGGCCGAGTGGCTGGACCGTCACCTGGGCCTCGAACGTTTCGCCATCGGCGATCTGATCCTGGCCGAGGTGCTGCAGGGCTTTCGTGACGAGCGCGGCTTCGAGGAGGCCAGGCAACTGCTGGGCCGCCTGGAGCCGGTCGAGATCGGCGGCTTCGAGGTGGCGGTGCAGGCGGCGCGGCTGTACCGCCGTCTGCGTGCGGCCGGCGTCACCGTGCGCGGCACGGTCGACATGCTGATCGCGACGCGCTGCCTGCTTGACGGGCTGACGCTGCTGCACGCCGACCGCGACTTCGAGGCATTCGAGAGTCTGGGCCTGCGCGTCGTGGACTGCGGCGGCTGAGGCCGGGCCGGCCTTCAGCCCGGGTGATGCCGGGCCACGGCACCCGCGGCCGGGGCTTCGTCCACCGTCTTCAGCTTGCGCAGGAAGGCCGGCGCGACGTTCCACTGCATGCCGGTTTCGGTGATCACGGTGACCGTCTTGCGGTTGTACTTGGTGATGATCCCGAACAGCACCGGGTGCCCGTCGGGCTGGAACGACACCTTCTCTCCGACGCGGAAGTCCATCATCTGCACGTGCGCCTTCATGTCGTGCAGCAGCTTCAGGCGCGCGACGATGCGGCGGTTGAGGTCGAGCAGCTGGGCTTCGTCCAGGGTGTCGATGTCGATGCGCATGGCGGGTGGCGATGGGCGTGAACCGGGAGTTTGCCCGAGCACCCGGCGCGCGCCGGCCAAGGGCTCGCCTCAGCGCGCCTTCACGAGGCGCTTGACCGTCTGCTCGATGACCTCCGGCGCGGCGGCTTGCACGACCGACCGATGCACGATGTCCAGCTCCTGCGGCGACAGGCTGCCGCTTGCGGCGTGGGCGCAGATCTCCGGTGGCAAGGGCGCGACGGGCATGTGCCACCGCGATTGCGGATCGCGCCAACTCAGCGCCGCGCCGGCCACCGGCTCCAGGCTGCTGCCGTCGACCAGCGCCACCAGCATGTAGGCGTGCGTGGCGCACAGACCCCGCCCGCCGGTGAAGCCCAGGCCTTCGACCACGTACTGGGCCAAGGCCACCGGGGCCTGGGTCCAGTCGCGCACCACGACGGCCAGCAGATCGGCCTGCGTCTGCTGCACGATGGCCCGCAGCTGCGGTGCCGCGACTTCCCAGTTGGGCAGGTCCTTGCCGGTAATGCCCTTGCGCACGTAGAGCGTGCGCAGCAGGTCTTTCTGCAGTGGCCCGTGCACGGGCCGGGCGCTGATGCCGAACGAATGCGTGATCGCTTCGGCGTAGAGGTCGGCATAGCGCTCGTCCAAACCCCAGCCGGGCACGTCGAACGGAACGTCGTCGCTTTGGAGCAAGCCCTGGCGCGTGTAGCGCACGGTGTCGCCGAGCACCGAGACGACGGCGATCGACTTGGCTTTCTGCAGCGTGGCGGGAGGGACGGTCACGCCGTTGAGCGTGACGGCGCAGCCGGCGATCAGCGAGGCGGCGAGCAGGGTGGCGAGGGTGGCGAGACGTCGGAACATGTCGTTCGGCGTTGAAACAGGTTTTCAGCGGGCGGGCACGAGTTCCCAGCCCTCGGGCCGCCAGCGCAGCAGCAGCGGGGCCAGCGGGTTGGGCGCACGCGCCATCGTGTCGGCCACCAGCGCACGCAACGCGGTCAGGCCGGCCGGCGAGTCGTCGGCCGAGTACAGCAGCAGATCGGTGGCCGGCACCGCGACGACGAGCACGCCGCCCTGGGCCTCGGCCAGGCCGGCCCAGCTATCGTGCAGCAGCAGCCGGCTGGGCTGGTAGACGTCGTCGGCCAGCACGCCCAGCCGGCCCGGCGCGACCGGCGGCGCTGCCACCGCCAGGGGCACCAGGCGCGTGCGCAGGTTCTGCAGGCCGCGGGCGTAGGCCTGGTCGTCGTCGAGCCCGAGCTCTTCACGCTGCTTGCTGCCGAGCAGCTGCACCGAACGTTCGCCGTCGAGCACCGGCACGGCCATCAGCCCGCCGAAGAAGGGCCGGGCGTCCAGCCGGCCCGGGACGCTGCCGCGGGCGATCGAGGCCCGGGCGCTGGTGACATAGGCGGCCGAGCGCAGCACGACGCGCAGCGCGTCGGCGCTGGGCTTGGCCTGGGCGTCGCCCATCGCCGTGGTGACGTCGTGCAGGAAGGCGTCCAGCCGCTCGGCACAGCCCTCGTCGTCACGCTGGCACAAGGCGTGGATGCGGTCGAGGTTGATCTGGGCGTCGCCCAGGCCCAGCGTCAGCGGGCCCAGCACGGTGACCGCCCCGGACGAGGACGTGCGCTGCAGCAGCCCGGCGGCGTGGCGTGTGAACCCGTCCTCGTCCAGCGGGACAGGCTGCGCGGCGGCAGCAGTGGCTGCAGTGGCGGTGGCCAGGAGCAGGGCCAGACGGGCGAGAGGGGCGAGCAGGCGGCGGAGCATGGGGGCAGGGTGTGCGGCCGACAGCATAGGCGGCGGCCGTGCCGCGGCATCCCCTGCTTCGGGTGGCGTGGCGCCGGGGCGTCGCTTGCCGGAGGGACGCCGTGGCGCCCTGGTTTCCGGGCTGCCTGCAAGCGGTTTGCAGTCGCACGTTTGCCAATTTTTGCCAAAGCACCTAGGCTCGTGCGATGGGCACGATGAACATCTCCCTCCCCGATGCGCTGAAGAGCTTCGTCGACGAGCAGGTCAGCCAGCGTGGCTACGGCACCAGCAGCGAGTACGTGCGCGAGCTGATCCGCCAGGACCAGGAGCGCCAGCAGCTGCGCGGCCTGCTGCTGGCCGGTGCCGCGTCGGCGCCGGCCGCGGTGGCTGACGACGCCTACTTCGACGGGCTGCGCGAGCGCGTGCGTACGGCCACTGCATCGCGCCGCAAAGCGTGAAGCGCAAGGCCGTCGTCGCGCGCCGGCAGGCCGTCGACGATGTCGCGCAGGCGCTGGATTTCTACCTCGCCGAAGGGGCAGGGGCGGCGGCTGCAGGCTTCGTCGACGCGCTGGAGCAGGCGTATGCGCACATCGGCCGGCATCCGGCGAGCGCTTCGCCGCGCCTGGGGCACGAGCTGAACCTCCCCGGCCTGCGCGCCTGGCCGCTGAAGCGCTACCCGTACCTCGTGTTCTACGTCGAGCATGACGATCAGGTGGACGTCTGGCGCGTGCTGCACGGCCAGCGCGACCTCCCGGCATGGCTGCGCGAACCGGACGAGGCTTGATCCTTCGCGGCCCGGCGCGGCGACCATCGGCTACGCTCGTGCTCCAGTTCCGGGGAGCCGTGCATGAGCCGTCATCACACGAACCTGATCCGCGCGCTGTTCCACGACCCGCCGCCGCACAACCTGCACTGGCGCGACGTGGAGTCGCTGCTCAAGCACGTCGGGGCCACGCTGGAGCCGATCTCCGGTGCGCGCCTGCGCGTCACGCTGGGCCGGGTGGAAGACATCCTGCACCGGCCGCATGGTGGCGACGAGATCGACCGGCAGTCGGTGCTGCACGTGCGCGCCTTCCTGGGCCGCGCTGGCGTGACGCCCGCGGCCTACGAGGCCGGGGACGCAGCGGGCTGAGCCGGCGCACGCCCGGCGACCCTGACCCCCTTACCAGCAGTTACCAGCAGTACTTGTCCTGCATCCGGTTGGCCTCGCGGGTGGCCGCGACGCGGGCGCGAAGCTCCGGCGTCGCCAGCGCGTCGCGTTCGCGCGCGGCCTGCGTGCGCAGCTCGGCGAGCGCGGCCTCGAGGTGGGCCTGGCGGTCCCCCGGGCGCGCCGGCAGCGCGTCGATGAACAGCGCCCGGTACGGGTTCGCCGCCACCCAGTCCAGCGCCGCCTGCCGTTGCCGCGCCTGGCGGCCCAGGTCGCAGAAGGCATAGCCGTTGAGGTCGGGCCCGGCGGTGACGGCGAAGTCCCTCGTCGCCTGGGCCACCTGGGCCCGCGCCGGATGCGACATGTCCAGCACCGCGGCCAGCGTCGCGTAGCGGTCCTTGGCGGCGTAGAACCAGAACACGGCTTCGTCGCGCAGGCCGACGTCGTAGAGCCGGATCGCCAGCACCATCAGCGTCATCGGCGTGACGAGCTCGGGTGCCGCACGGATGGACTTCTCGACCTCGGCGATGACGGCCGGGTCGTCGCTCGCCAGGCGCTCGTCGAAGGCCTTGCCGACCGCCACCTGCGGGCGCCCGCCGTCGTCGGCCGCGGCGGCGTAGTAGGGCAGCACGTAGACGCCGATGCGGCGCACGGGTTCGGCGGCCGTGGCCGACGCCGCGGCCAGCGCCAGGGCGAGCGAGACAAGCAGGGGTTTCATCGTCGATGGGCCGGCGGCGCCGGGCTCAGGGGATGTGTTCGGCGTCGGGCGGCGGCTGCACCCAGCCGTGTTTGCGCGCTTCGTAGACCGAGACGATGGGGGCCGGGAAGTCCGGGTCGGCAAACGCGCCGACGGGGATCGCGACGGACTCCGGCATGTCGTCGACGACGTACCAGACCGTCGCGCCGCAAGCCGGGCAGAAGTGGAAACGCACCCGGCCGCCGTCGTCGCCGACACGCACGAACTCGGTCGACGCGCCGGCGAGCACCACGTCCTCGCGACGGAAGCGCGCCTGCTGGCCGAACACGCTTCCGGTGCGGCGCTGGCAGGCCAGGCAGTGGCAGATCGAGACGCGCAGCGGCTCGCCGCTCACCGTGGCGGTGAGGCGGCCGCAGGAGCAGGAGGCGAGGCGGGTGGGCATGGCGGCAGGTTCTAGGTTGGCGGCAGTCTGCCTGATGGCCTGGCCGCCCGGCGTGTCGACACCGTGCTCATGAACTCCCGGCCGCGGCTGCTGGTGATGTCAGGCCGCGGGGCGCTGCAACGACGGGCGGCGCAGCAGAAACACGACGGCGCCGACGGGCAGCGCGAGCGTGAAGATCCACGGCGCGTAAGGCCCGCTCTTGGCGAAACCCGACCCGAGCAGCAGGAAGCTCAGCGGCTGCACGCCCCAGTCGCCGGTACTCCAGTTGAACTGGAACTGCACGAAGCCGACGGCCACGAACAGCAGCCAGAGCCACTTGCGGCGGGGGAACCTGGTGCGCGCGCACAGCACGAGCGCGTAGAGCACGAACAGCGGGATCGCCACCGCCAGGGCCAGCACCAGGTAGTGCAGCGGCCCCTTGCCGTCGAGCGTGAAGCGGTTCTCCTCTTCGAGCGACTGGGTGCGCGGCACGAAGTTGATGCCCTTGAGCTGCAGCTTGTCGTCGCGCCGTTCCATGACCACCGCCGCGAGCAGCCGGGTGTCCGGGTACTCGTACTCGAGGGTGATGGTGTACGTCGTGGCGGCGTCGGTCTTCATCGTGTGGGCGCCGACGGTCTTCACCGAAGCCGGCGGGCCCGGCGGCAGCATCCGGCTCATCTCCTCCAGGCGCGGCACCAGGTCCGGCGTCTTCAGGGCAGGGTCCAGGGCCTCGTCGAGGGCCGCGTAGTCGCGGGCCGCGATCTTCGCCACGAAGACCTGCGCCTGGCGCGCTTCTTCCTGGGGGATGAGGCGGTCGAAGACGGCGTTCTGGTCGCAGCCGCAGAGCAGGGCAGCGAGCAGCGTGAGCAGGGCGATCAGGCGTGCGTGCATGGGGCGGGCCGGTCCGGTGCTTGCCGGGGCGCGGCTAGGCCACGTGCATGATGCTGCGCTGCAGCCGGCCCCGGACGCGGGCGATGCGCCGCCAGCTGCTCTCGTCGTTCATCGTGATCCAGCGCCGCTCCTCGCTGCGATAGAACCAGTCCTTGTCGTGCTGGTAGAAGACCTGGAGATCCGGGCCTTCGAGGATGTTCAGGATCTCGTTGCCGTGGGCGCGGATCTCGTCGAAGTCGGTGGTCGCCTTCTGTCCCATCTCGCTGTACAGGCGGTTCAGCTCCAGCAGCAGCGCGTTGACCTCGGGCTCCAGCGCGGTGGCCCTCAGGCCGATCTTGCGCGCCTCGTTCAGCAGGATGGGATAGCTGTGCGACGGGTACTTGGAGTTCAGCGTGGCGGCGATCTCGTGGGCGCGGGCCTCGTCGGCGATGTGGTAGGCCAGGAGTTCGCGGCACAGCATCACCGACAGCGACTCCGCCCGGTCGATGGCACCGATGACCAGCGGGTGGACGTACGAGAACAGGCTCTTGTACGGGTTCTCGGTCGAGTCGTGCTGCTCGCTGCGCCAGCGGCGGATCACCCGGTTCAGCTCGTCGAGGCTGACGCTGACGCGGTCGTTGTCGCGGTCGACCGGCGACAGCGCGTGGTTCAGCGAGGTGTCCACGGCGGTGAGGAAGGCCGTCGGCCCCATCCGGATCTCGTCGGCGCCGAGCGTGATCATCGTCGCCGCGGAGGCGCATTCCAGCGGAATCAGAGCGACGAGCCGGCGGCAGTGCTGCCGCAGCAGGTTGACGAAGCGCAGCGAGACCTGGCCGCTGCCGCCGTCGGACTTGATGAAGAGGTAGATCGTCTCGTGCCAGCCGAGCTGGCCGAGGATCTCGTTGAGGGCGATGACGTCGCTGCCGCAGACCGAGCCGCGCGGGTTGTTCCAGTACGTCACCAGCGGCCCGCCCACCAGGGCGCTGACGCGGGCGATGACCGACTGCGTCCTGGCGAAGAGGACGGGGGGCTGCTTGACTTTGCGTGCCGGCGGGGTTTCGGGAGTGCTCATCGATGTGATTGTGAAAGGCGCGTGCGACGCTGGGGCACGGCAACGGGATGGTGGCTTGTTCGGCGCCGGGCGGGCTTGCGCTGACCGGCTGTTCTCGACGGCGACCGCCCCGCAGCCGGGTGGTCGCCGAACGAACTGGCGCGGCTCAGCCGGCTGCCGCGCCCGCTGCCGCTGGTGGCCTGCCCTGAGGGGCGGCAGTTACGTCCCTCCTCACGCCTTTCCACCCGCAGGTATCCTTAGGTATTACCTCAACATCCCGCCGGAGGCCGCCATGCCCGCCGCCACTGTCCGCCCCGTGGCGATCAAGCTCGACGAGGACACCAAGGCGCGCCTGAAGCGCCTGGCCGACGCGCGTCAGCGCACGTCCCACTGGCTGATGCGCGAGGCGATCACGCAGTACGTGGAGCGGGAGGAGAAGCGCGAGGCCTTCCGGCAGGACACGCTGAAGGCCTGGGAGACGTACCGCGCGACCGGGCTGCACCTGTCCGCCGAAGAGGCCGACGCCTGGCTGGCCAAGCTGGAAGAGGGTGAAGACCTCGCCCCCCCGGCATGCCACGGCTGATCTGGTCGCAGGCGGCGCTGCTCGACGATCACCGCCTGTACCGCTTTCTCTCGCCGCACAACCCCGACGCCGCGAAGCGCGCGGTGAAGGCCATCCGCCTGGGGGCCAGGCTGCTGGGGCAGCATCCCGCCATCGGTCGCCCCGTCGACGATCTGCCCGACGAGTTCCGCGACTGGATCATCGACTTCGGCGACAGCGGCTACGTGGCGCGCTACCGCATCGGCCCCGACAGCGTCGTCATCCTCGCCGTTCGCCATCAGAAGGAACTGGGCGACTGATGGCCCGCCGAGTGTCGCGCCCCACCCGCGCCACCACCCCCGTCCCATCCGCCCGCGCCCCGTAGCGCATCTCCAGCCCGTGCAGCACCGCGATGCGCTGCACGATGGACACGCCCAGCCCGCTGCCGCTCTCGGCCTGGCCTTCGGGGCGGCGGAAACGTTCGCCCAGGCGCTGCAGCAGCTCGGGCGCCAGCGGCGGGCCGTCGTTCTCGACACGCAGCGCGTCGGGCTCGAAGACCACCGTCACGCTGCCGCCTTCCGGGGCGTAGCGCGTGGCGTTGTCGACCAGGTTGCGCAGCAGGATCTCCAGCAGCGCCGGGTCGCCGTCCAGCGGCAGCGGCAACGCCGGCGGCTCGGGCCAGTCGCAGCCCAGCTCGATGCGGCGGCGCTCGGCCAGCGGCAGCGTGTCGCTCATCACCTGGCCGACGATCGGCGGCCAGTCGACCGGGCTGCGCTGCGGCAGGCCTTCGGCCGCCTCCACGCGCGACAGCGCCAGCATCTGCGACACCAGCCGGTCCATGCGTGCGATGCCGGCTTCGAGCCGGCCTTCGGCGTGCGCGCGTTCGGCCGGGTCGCTGCTGTTGCGCGCCACGTCCCATTGCGCGCGCAGCAGCGCCAGCGGCGTGCGCAGCTCGTGCGCGGCGTCGGCGGTGAAACGCCGCTCGCGCTGGCGCGCGGCTTCGATGCGCTCGAACAGCGCGTTCATCGCGCCGACGATCGGCCGCAGCTCCGCGGGCGTCTCGTCCAGCGGCAGCGGGCGCAGGCTGTCGGCGTCGCGGCCTTCCAGGTCGCCGGCGATGCGGCGCACCGGCTCCAGCGCGCGCCGCGAGGCCCAGGCCAGCGCCAGCAGCAGCGCCGGCAGCATCAGCAGCCAGGGCACCAGCTGGCCCGACAGCAGGCCCCAGATCAGCTCGTCGCGCTCTTCCTGGCGCTGCGCGGCGGCCACGCTCCAGCGGCCGTCTGCCGCCTGCTGGTAGTACACGCGCCAGGCGATGCCGTCGACCTGCATGTCGACGAAGCCGCTGGCGTCGCGCCGCCAGGGCAGGCGCGCGCCCTGCTCGTCGTACAGCAGCCGCCGGCCCTCGGCGTCCCAGGCGGCCAGGCCCATGTCCTCCAGCTCGGCGGCGCCGGTGCCGCCTTCGGCCGGCGGCTTGAGCTCGATCTCGGTCAGCTCGCCCTTGGCCGCCATGCCCGACAGCGCGCCGTGCACGGTGCCGGCCAGGCGGATCAGCTCGCTGTCGAACATCTCGTCGACTTCGGTCTGCGCGCTGTCGGTGGCCACGCCCACCGTGACGGCCCACAGCAGCGGCGCGGCCACCAGCACCGCCAGCAGCAGCCGGCGCTGCAGGCTCTGCGGCCGGCGGCCGGTGTCCTCGCTCACGCCTCGTCCCCGTCGGCCGCGCCCAGCGCGTAACCCACGCCGCGCACGGTGCGCACGATCGCCGGGTCGATCTTGCGGCGCAGGTGGTGGATGTGCACCTCCAGCGCGTTGCTCTCGGGCTCGGCGCCGCCCCAGTCGTAGAGCTTCTCCTGCAGCTGCACCTTGCTCAGCACGCGCTGCGGGTTCATCAGCAGCACCTCCAGCAGCGCCAGCTCGCGCCCGCGCAGCTCCACCGGCTGGCCGCGCCAGTGCACCTGCTTGCTGGCCGGGTCGTAGCGCAGCGCGCCGTGCGTCCACACCGACTGCGAGCGCCCGGCGCTGCGCCGCGCCATCGCACGCAGCCGCGCGGCCAGCTCGGCGATGGCGATCGGCTTGACGAGGTAGTCGTCGGCGCCGCTGTCCAGGCCCTCGATGCGCTGCTCGATGCCGTCGCGCGCGGTGAGGATCAGCACCGGGCTGGCGACGCCGCGCTCGCGCCAGCGCCGCAGCCAGGTCACGCCGTCGGTGCCGGGCAGGCCCAGGTCCAGCACGACGGCGTCGTAGGGCGCGTCGCGCAACGCGGCGTCGGCCAGCTGGCCGTCGGGGAACAGGTCGACGGCGTGGCCGGCCTGGCGCAGGCCGGCGCGCAGCGCGTCGCCGAGGTCGGGGTCGTCTTCGACGATGAGCACTCGCATGGCGGCGGCCATTATCGGCCGCCGCCCTGCGCGTGTTCAGCGCAGCCCGAGCACGCGCTCCACCTCGCGCCAGTCGACGATCTTGAAGTTCTGCGCGCCGTCGGGCAGGCGCTTGAAGCCGTCCTGCACGACGAGCGCGCCGCGCGGCAGCGCCGGGCCCAGCGGCGTGCTGGTGACTTCCAGACCGTCGGTCTCGGACACGCCGTCGATGCCGGCCACCGGGTCCAGCCCGATGCGCAGCGCACCCTTCACGCGCCAGGGCGGCGCGGCCTCGGCGACGACGTAGCTGTCGTTGCCCTGGCTGCTGACGACCAGCCAGCGGCGGCCGGCCTCGCGGTCGTGGTACAGCGCCAGGCCTTCGACGTCGGCCTGCAGCAGGCCGCCGACCTTCAGCACGAGTTGCGGCTTCGGCTCGGCAGCGTTCAGGTCCAGCACCCAGACGCCGCGGTCCTCCTCGCCGATGAACAGCCGGCCGCTGTCGTCGTCGGCGACGCAGCCTTCGGGCTGCGAGGCCAGCTTGAAGCGCTGCACGACGCGGCCGCTGAAGACCGGCCTGCCGTCGGCGCCCGGCGCCACCTCGACGCGGATGCGCTCCACGCGCCCGTCCTTGTCGTTGACCAGCGCCTCCAGCCCGCCGGCCGGCGGCGCGTACAGGCAGGTGCCGTAGACCTCGTCCAGCCCGGTGGCGATGCGCCCGGCGTCGGCCAGCGTGCCGTCGGCGGCGATGGTGAACACCGCCAGCGCCTTCTCGTCGCGCTGGGTGGCCAGCGCCAGGTCCAGCGCCAGCGCGCCGAAACGCAGGCCCTGGCGAACGTCGACGTTGTTCAGCCGCCCGGCTTCGAGCACCTGGCGCTGGCGGCCGTCCAGGCCGTAGACGAACAGGCCCTGCTTCTTGTTCGTGCCCAGCACGAGGGACTTCGCCGGGTCGGCCGGGTGCACCCAGATCGCCGGGTCGTCGGCGGCGTCGCCGAAACGCGGCACCGGGTCGGTCTGGGCGATGGCGCGCACCACCGGCAGCACGGCGCGCGGCGCCGGCGCGGCCCAGGGCAGGGCGCGTGTGGCCCAGCGGCCGGCGGCCTCGTCGTGCCAGGCCAGCCGCAGGCCGGTGCGGTCGGCCTTGGCGGCCAGCGCCTCGACGGCCTCGGCGCCGGTGGGCCGCGGCTGGCCGTCGGCGCGCCAGCGCCCGTCGGCCTCGCGCCAGAGCTGCAGCCGGCCGCGGCCGTCGACGGTGGCCAGGCCACCGGGCACGACGGCCATCGCGCGGGCGCCGCCGCGCAGCGGGCCCAGCGGCCCGGCCAGCGCCACGGCGCGCCGGTGCGGCACGCCTTCGGCTTCGGCGCGGTAGGCCCAGACGCCGGCGTCCTCTTCCTGCGCGTACAGCCAGCCTGCGGCGTCGTCGACGCGGCAGGCCTCGGTCTGCGGCGGCAGCGCCAGCCGGCGCACCAGGCGCGCGCCCTGGGCGCCCAGCAGCCACTGCTCGGCCAGGCCTTCGTCGCCGACGACGAACAGGTGATCCAGCCCCTGGGCGTCGCGGAACAGGCAGCTCGCCTCCACCGGGAAGGCCGGCGACTCGAGCGCAGGCCGCGCGGCCAGCGTCATCGCCCGCGTGTCGACGGTGATGGCCAGCGTGCGCTGGGTGTCGGCGTCCAGCACGACGGCCAGCGCGCCGTGCGGCGCCGGCCGCGTGTCCAGCTGCTTGGCGCGCAGCGCCAGGCGCGCGCGTTCGCTGCCGTCGGCGTCCAGCAGGCGCAGCGCCTTCTTGTCCAGCGCCAGCCAGGCGCCGTCGGACAGCGCGGCGATCTCGCGCGCGCCAGCCACGGCGGCCGGAGGCGCCGCGGGTGCGGCTTGCGCCGTGGTGGCGGCGGCCAGTGCCAGCGCGCCGGCCAGCGTCTTCAGCGTCCTCGCTCGCGTCATTGCATCGCCCACTTGAGGTTCATGCGCACGGTGCGGCCGTAGGTCTCGTACTGCGCGTTGCGGTCGGTGCGGCCGGTCGTCACCTCGTAGGGCTGGTCGGTGAGGTTCAGCGCCTCCAGGCCCAGCGAGAGGTTCTTCGTCAGCGAGTATCGGGCCGACAGGTCCCACTGCGTCTGGGCCTTCACGTAGAGGTCCTGGTCGGCGTCGGTGGTGTCGCCCACCTCCAGCAGGTAGCGCGACTTGTAGTTGGCGGCCACGCGCAGGCTCCAGTCGGCGGTCTCGTAGCCGATGACGGCGTTGAACACGCGTTTGGACTGGCTGGGCAGCGGGATGTTGCGCGACACCGTCGAGCCGCCGTCGGCGCCGGCGATCCTGGCGCGCGAGCTGGAGAAGGTGGCGTTGGCGCCGACGACCAGCCCGTTCCACGGCGCCGGCAGCTCGCGCAGCGCCTTGGAATAGGCGAGTTCGATGCCGCTGACACGCGCCGTGTCGCCGTTGGCCCAGGTGACGGCTTCGTCGAAGTCGGCCCAGGCGCCGGTGCCGGCGACGTCGGTCTGGTAAGAGAAGTCGCGGATGCGCTTGTGGAAGACGTAGGCCGACGCGACGCCGGCATAACCCAGGCTGCGCTCGATGCCCAGGTCGAGGTTGGCCGAGCGCAGCGGCTTCAAGTCCGGGTTGCCGAAGCTGGCCTCGTCGCCGTCGATGACGTAACCCGGCGCGATCTGGCCGAAGGCCGGGCGCACGACCGAGTTGCTCCAGGCGGCGCGCAGCGTCGTGCGTTTGTCCAGGTCCTGGCGCAGGTGCAGGCCGGGCAGCCAGTGGTGGTCGTCGCGGCGCGCGCGGATGGGCTCGAAGACGCCGTCGGTGACGCCGGTGCCGGCGGCGTCCAAACGCGTGCGTTCGTGGCGCAGGCCGGCGATCAGGTGCGTGGCGCCGAGGTCGATGGTGGTCTGCAGGTAGGCGGCGTCGACCCGCTCGTCGATGCGGTAGTCGTTGACGGTGGACTCCTCATCGTCGACGAAGTCGCCCAGGTCCACCGAACGCGCCAGGGCGTACAGCGGGCTGGCGGCGATGCGCGGCCCGAACGTGCCCCAGGGATAGTCGACGCTGCCCGAGGCGTAGGCCGCCAGGCTGGTGTCGGCGCTGCCGAAGTCGTCGATCACCCAGGTGGTCTGCTCGCTGGTCTTCTTGCGCCGGCTGGTCTTGGCGCCGAACTTCAGCTCGCCGTCGATGCCGGCCAGCTCGAACGGGCGCGACAGGTCCAGGCGCAGGTTGTGCTCGCGGTCCTGCACCAGCGACTTCTCCATCTCGATCTCGTCGAGCTCGTAGGCCGAGGCGTCGTCGATGCCGGCCGGCGCGACCAGCCGCGGGCGCGAGCGCCCGGTGTAGCCGACGCCGTCGAACGTGTCCTCGGCCTCGAACTTGGCGGTGGCGATGTGCAGCGGCGTGTCTTCCTCCGAGCGGCTGGTGCCGGCCTCGGCCTTGAGCTTCCAGTCGCCCAGCGCCTGCGTCGTGCCGAGCACGAAGGAGCGGATGGTCTGCGTCTCCTTGCGGTCCTTCAGCTCGCGCGTGGACTCGGCCTCGCCGACGGCGCCGGGCTCCTGGGCCTCGTCGAACTCGATGACGTGCGCCTGGCGCTGCTCGTCGTCGCTGAAGCGGCTGTGCAGGTAGCGGGCGTGGTACTCGGTGCCCGCCTCGGGGCGGTACTCGGCGTTCAGCGCCAGGCCGGTGCGCTCGCGTGTGATGCGGTAGTCGCGGCGCTCGAACTCCTCCAGCGCGTCGCCGTCCCAGGCGCCGCCGGTCTCGACGTTGTCCGAGCCGAACTTGCGCACCTCGTGGCTGAAGCCGGCCGCCAGGCCCAGCTTGCCGCCCAGGAAACGGTCGCTCCACAGCAGCGAGCCGTTGGGGCTGGAGCGTTCGGTGTTGGTCTCGTAGGACTCGCCCAGCTCGGCGGCGACGAAACGCCCCGGGCGGTCGAAGGCCGAGACGGTCTGCACGTCCACCGTGCCGCCGATCGAGTTGGCGTCCTGCTCGGGCAGCAGCGTCTTGCTGACGGTCAGCGAGCGCACCAGCGCCGAGGGCAGCACGTCGAGCATCACCGCGCGGCGGTCGCGTTCGGGCGAAGGCAGCAGGCTGCCGTCGAAGGTGACGCTGTTGAGGTCCGGCCCCAGGCCGCGGATGCGCACGTAGCGGCCTTCGCCCTGGTCGCGCTCGATCGACACGCCGGGCAGGCGCTGCAGGGCCTCGGCGGTGTTCTTGTCGGGCAGGCGGCCGATGCCGTCGTCGCGCACGACGCTGACCACGTTGTCGGCGGCGGCCTGGTCCTTGAGCGCGCGGTCGGTGGCCAGTGCCTGGCCGGTGATGACGATCGTCTCCACCGGCAGGGTCTGGGCGATGGCCGGGAAGGCGGCCGCGGCGGCCAGCGCCAGCAGCGTGTGCGGCGTGCGCGGCCGCTTGGGGTTCAGGGACACGGGAAGACTCCGGTGGAGCCGCGGCGCTCTGCAGGCGCCGGCAGCGGGGTGGGTTCGGCGGCGCACGGTAGGCAGCGCCCGTGTCCGTCCGGTGACGGTGGCCGCGCCGTGCCGGCCGTCTGCGGCGCCCGCGGCGGGCGCTGAGCCGGCCGGCCCCGGCGTCGCCACCTCGCAGCCGGTGGCCCCCGCGGGCCCCGGTGCCGCGGCCGTGAGCCGTTCGGACCCCCGGCCCGCGGGGCCCCCCCAAGTCGGCCGAGCGCCGGGTCATGCGGGCGTCATGCTGCGCCGCGATCGTGCGCGGCGCGGCCGGCATCCCGGCACGACATCCACAGGAGGACACCCGATGTTCCAGCGCTCGATCCTCGTCGCCGCGGCGCTTGCCGCCTGCGCCGCCACGGCCCAGGCCGACCCGCCCAAGGCCCGCGAACGCGCCCCGATCCCGGTCAAGATCCTGGCGTTCAACGACTTCCACGGCAACCTGCTGAGCCCCGGCAGCTTCGGCCAGAACACCGGCGTGCCTTCGGCCCAGCGCCCGCCGGTGGGCGGCGCCGACTACCTGGCCGGCCACGTCGCCAAGTGGCGCGCGACGCAGCCCCACTCGATCGTCGTCAGCGTTGGCGACAACATCGGCGCGTCGCCGCTGATCTCGGCGCTGTTCCACGACGAGCCGACCGTCGAGGTGCTCAACCGCATCGGCGTCGATGTCAGCGCCGTCGGCAACCACGAGTTCGACAAGGGCTGGAAGGAGCTGCTGCGCCTGCAGCGCGGCGGCTGCAAGAAGCTCGAGGACCGCTCGACCGACCCCAACAGCTGCCGCGGCGCCGAGGCCGGCACGCCGGTGCCGTTCGAGGGCGCGAAGTTCCAGTACCTGGCGGCCAACGTCGTGCGCGACCAGACCGGCCGTCCGCTGCTGCCGCCGTTCGTGCTGCGCAAGTTCGGCCACGTGCGCGTGGCCGTCATCGGCCTGACGCTGCGCGGCACGCCGGGCATCGTCACGCCCACCGGCGTGCAGGGCCTGACGTTCAAGGACGAGGCCGAGACCGTCAACGCGCTGGTGCCGCGGCTGCGCCAGGCCGGCGTCGAGGCCATCGTGCTCGCGCTGCACCAGGGCGGCGGGCAGAGCGGCAGCGGCAACCTCAGCGACATCAACGGCTGCGTCGGCGACCTCGCGGGCAGCGAGGTGGCCGAGATCGTCGGCCGCCTGGACGACGCCGTCGACCTGGTGCTCACCGGCCACACCCACAACGCCTACAACTGCTCGGCCAGCACGGTGGACAACGGCACGACGCCGCGCGCCACCGGCCTGGCCAACAAGGCGGGCCGCAAGATCCCGGTGACCGGCGCCAGCGCCTTCGGCCGCGTGCTCACCGACATCGACCTGCAGATCGACCCGCGCACGCACGACGTGATCTCGGTGGCCGCCACCAACCGCCTCGTCGACCGCAGCGACCCCACGGTGACGCCGAACGCCGAGGTCAAGGCCATCGTCGACGCCTACAACACGATGCAGGCGCCGCTGGCCAACGCGGTGATCGGCTCGATCACCGCCGAGCTGCCCAACAGTGCCAACGCCGCCGGCGAGATGCCCGCCGGCGACCTGATCGCCGACGCCCAGCTGGCCGCCACCCAGCCCTCGCCGCTGGGCGGCGCGGTGATGGCCTTCATGAACCCGGGCGGCGTGCGCAGCCCCGGCTTCAGCTACGCCGGCAGCAGCGCCGGCGAAGGCGACGGCCAGGTCACCTACGGCGAGGCCTTCACCGTGCAGCCCTTCGGCAACAGCCTGGTGACGATGACGCTGAGCTCCACCCAGCTCAAGCAACTGCTGGAGCAGCAGTTCCCGGGCTGTGCCGGCCAGACCTCGCAGCGCATCCTGCAGGTCAGCAACGGCGTGGCCTACCGCTGGAGCGCGTCGGCGCCGGCCTGCTCGAAGATCGTCGACCTGAGCTTCACGCCGACCGACGTGAGCGTCGTGCCGCCGGTGGCCACCGGGGCGACCGAGCTCATCGTCAGCGGCGGCACCGTCGTCAACCCGGCCAAGACCTGGCGCGTGACGGTGAACAACTTCCTGGCCACCGGCGGCGACGGCTTCAGCACGCTGACCGGCGGCGCCGACGTGCTGGGCGGCGCCCAGGACCTGGACGCGCTGGTGGCCTACCTCGCCGGCTACAAGGCCCCGGCCGCGGCCTACGACCCGGCCGCCGCGGCGCTGAAGAAGCCGCGCATCACGCAGCTGCCCTGAGTGCGGGGGGCGGCGGCCCGGCCGTCGCCCCCTCAGAACAGCCGGCAGATCGCGCTGCCGGCCGCCCCGCAGGCCGCGACCTGCGCGAGGTTGGCCAGCACGCGTGCCGGGGCGGGCCACGCGGCGTAGCGCAGGCCAGCGCGGTCGCCTGCCTGCGCCAGCAGCGCGCAGAGCACGAAGGACACCGTGACGATCGGCGGCCACCACCGCGACGGCGCCGCGCCGTGCACGATCAGGTTGACCGGCAGGTCGTGCAGCAGCCAGCCGCTGACGGCGAAGGTCAGCAGCCCGGCGGCTGCGCGGCCCACCCGGGGCCGCAGCGGCTGGTAGACCAGGGTCTGGAGGACGGCGCCGTACAGCGGGTTCCAGTGCTGCCAGAAGCCGCGGAACGAGCCCGCGCCCAGCGCGTCCGTGAACCAGCCGAAAGGGCGCCCCGGCCGCGCCAGGCCTCGCGCCTGCAGCGCACGGACGAGGCGGCGTGACAGCGGGCGGGACGCGGCGGGCATGGCGACCCATTGTCCGGAGCGACCAGCGCCGACGCTGCCGTGGCGTGGCGGCTGTTCATCGCACCGACGGACGTGGCCCGGCGCTGACGCACGCCTGTCATCTGCCGTCGTTACCTTGGCCGCCGATGTCGACCTCTCCCCGTTCCTGGCAGCCGCTGCTGCCGCTGGGCGCCACGCTGCTGCTGGCGCTGTTCGCCGCGTTCGCGCCGGCCAAGCCGGTGGCCACCTGGCAGTGGCTGGACATCGCCGCCGAAGGCGGCACCGCGCTGATGGCCGGCGTCTGGGCCTGGCTGGTGCTGGGCAGCCGGCCCGGCGGGCGGGTGACGCTGTGGCTGGCCGGCGGGCTGGCGGCGATCATGCTGGGCGCCTTCGCCGACAGCCTGGACGAGCTCTTCGCCGTCGCGGCTTCGCCGCTGCCGCTGAGCTGGATCGAGTCGGTGTTCTCGCCGCTGGGCATGCTGGCGCTGACCTGGGGCCTGCTGCTGTGGCGCCAGGAGCAGGCTGTGCTGAGCGAGCAGCTGCAGCGCCGCGAACGTGTCTTCCGCGACCACCGCGCCTACGACCGCGTGACCCAGCTCGCCGACGCCGACTACCTGCGCCGCCAGATCGAGCTGGAGCGCGCCGCGCACCCCGGCCGGCCCTGCGCCCTGGCGGTGCTGGAGCTGGCCAACTGGGCCGAGATCGAACGCACGCACGGCCGCGCCGAGGCCGACCGCGTGCTGCAGGCCGTGGCCCACCAGTTGCTGCTGAACCTGCCGCCGCGCGAGCTTCTGTGCCGCTACGCCGGCGCGCGTTTCGTGCTGCTGCTGCCGCAGGCCGAGCTGGGCACGGCACGCCGGCGCGCCCAGCACCTCGTGGGCATGGTCGAGGCGATGCGCTTCAGCCCGCGCGACGCCGAGCACCCGGTGGCGCTGGCGATGCGCAGCGCCGTCGCGCTGGGCGACGACGACGCCCAGGCGCTGCTGACGCGCCTGAACCGCGAGCTCGAGGCGCTGGACCTCGCCGGCGCCCGCCCGGCGCGGGCCGCGTCCTGAGGGCCGCCATGCGCGCCGCCGCACCCGCCGGCGACACCGCGGCCACGGTGCCGTTCACGCACCAGCCGGCGCTGGTGCTGGAGCTGGCGCGTGCGCAGGAGCTGGACGTCGGGGCCATCCGTGCCGCCGCCGGCCTGGCCGACATGCCGGCGGCGCTGACGCTGGCGCAGTGGCGCGAGCTGCTGGCCGCCACGCTGCGCGCCTTCGGCTCGGCCGAAGCGCCGTTCGTGCTGGGCCGCCACCTGCTGCCCGGCCACTACGGCGCCGCCAGCCACGCGCTGCGTGAAGCCGCCAGCCTGCGCGACGCGCTGGAGCGCCTGGTGCGCTTCCAGCCCCGGCTGTCGCCGCTGCTGGTGCCGCGGCTGCACGTCGAGGGCGGCCTGGCAGTGCTGTACTGGACCGACGCCTGCCGCCTGGGCGCGCTGCGCCCTGCGCTGGTGGAGATGCAGATGAGCGCGGTGGCGTCGTGCTGCCGCTGGCTGGCAGGGCGCGCGCTGCCCTGGACCTTCTGCTTCGACCGCGCCGCCGCGCGCCACGCCGAGCAGCACGAGGTGCACCTGGGCACGGCGCTGCGGTTCGGCTGCCAGCTCGACGCGATGCTGATCGACGCCCACTGGCTCGATGAACCCTGGCCCGCCGCCGCGCACCCCGGTGCGGTGGCCGCCAGCCGCGCCGCCGAACAGGCCGCCGGCGCCGAGGCCATGCCGCGTGCGCTGCTGGCCGCGCTGTACGACCTGCTGCTCGACCGCGTCGGCGACCCGCCGGCGCTGGAGGAGGCGGCCGCCGCCTTCGGCTTCAGCCCCGCCACCTTCAAGCGCCGGCTGGCGCTGGAGGGCACGCACTACCAGGCCGAACTCGACCAGGTGCGGCGCCACGAGTGCCTGCGCCTGTTCCGCTTCGGCGGCCTGGACAACGAAGCCGCGGCGCGCCACCTGGGCTTCCACGATGCGGCCAACTTCCGGCGCTCGTTCAAGCGCTGGACCGGCTCGACGCCGGCGCTGCTGCGTCGGGGCCTGTTCGACTTCCCGGCCTGACGCGGCTCAGGCGGCGGCCAGCGCCGGCTGCGCACCGTGCAGCGCGAAGTCGACCGCGGCCAGCGCGTGCAGCGTCGTCGTGTCGAAGACCGGCAGCGCGACGTCGTCCTCGGCCAGGATCAGCGGCAGCTCGGTGCAGCCCAGCACCACGCCTTCGGCGCCGCGTGCCGTGAGTCCGGCGACGATGAGCTGCAGCGTCTGGCGCGACGCCGGCAGCACCTGGCCGCGGCAGAGCTCGTCGAAGATGATGCGGTGCACCTCGGCGCGTTCGTCCTCGGGCGGCACGATGCACTCGACACCCAGGCGCGCCAGGTGCTCGGCGTAGAAGGGCTGCTCCATCGTGTAGCGCGTGCCCAGCAGCGCCACGCGGCGCAGGCCGCGCGCGCGGATTGCGGTGCCGGTGACGTCGGCGATGTGCAGCAGCGGCGGCAGGCCCTCGCCGGCCACCTGGGCGGCGATCTTGTGCATCGTGTTCGTGCAGATCAGCAGGCAGTCGGCACCGGCCGCGGCCAGGCCTTCGGCGGCCTGGCGCAGCAGCGCGGCGAGTGCGTCCCAGTCGCCGGCGCGCTGGCCGCGCACGACTTCCTCGAAGTCCAGGCTGTGCATCAGCACACGCGCCGAGTGCAGGCCGCCGAGGCGGCGTGCGACCTCGCGGTTGAGGGTCTGGTAGTAGAGCAGGGTGCTTTCCCAGCTCATGCCGCCGATCAGGCCGATGGTCTTCACGATGCTGCGCGAGAGAGTTTGGTGATGACGACACTGTGCGCGCGGGGGCAGGGCAGGCGATTGCTCAATTTCGCGTCACGGGCCCGTGTGGCGCAAGTGGATGCTCCATAGAATCCGATAACCGGAATCAGATTCCAAGGACACCGTGAGCGCCGCCATTTCGCTGGACACCATCGACCGCCGCCTCCTGGAGCTGGTGCAGGAGGACGCGACGACGCCGCTGGCCCAGCTGGCCGAGGCCGTGGGCTTGTCGAGCACGCCGTGCTGGCGGCGGCTGCAGCGGCTGAAGGAGGCGGGCGTCATCACGCGCCAGGTGGCGCTGGTCGACGCCGAGCGTGTGAACGTCGGCGTGACGGTGATCGTCAGCGTGCGCACGGCGGTGCACACCGAGGAGTGGTTCGAGCGCTTTCGCGCGACCTGCGAGGCGATCCCCGAGGTCGTCGAGTTCTACCGGATGAGCGGCGACGTCGACTACCTGCTGCGTGTCGTCGTGCCCGACATCAAGGCCTACGACGCCGTCTACAAGCGCCTGATCGCCGGCACCCACCTGCACGACGTGAGTTCCAGCTTCGCGATGGAGCAGCTGAAGTACACGACGGCGCTGCCGCTGAAGTACGCGCTGTGAGCGCGCCGCTCAGGCCGCCGGCTCGGGCGTGCTGACGGCGCGACAGCCGCCCAGGAACATCTCGACCGCGCGCCGTGCCATCGCCTTGACCTGGTGCGGCTGCAGCGGCGGCGGGTCGCGCAGGTACAGGCGCAGCTCGACTTCGGAGCGCACCAGGCTGAAGAACTGCAGCGCCAGCACCTCGGCCGGGCCCGGTTGCAGTTCGTGGCGGTCCATCGCCGCCTGCAGCGCCGCCGCCATCTCGGCCAGCTTCACCTTGGGGCCGTGCTCGACGAAGATCTCGCCGACCGACGAGACGCCCGACTCGCCCAGGATGACACGCTGCAGCGCCAGCGACTCGCTGCTCAGCATCAGCGTCAGCATGTGCTCGGCGAAACGCGTCAGCGCTGCGGTGACGCCCACTTCGTGCATGTTCTCCAGCTCGGCCGACGCGCCCGCCAGGTGCTCGGAGGACAGGGCCTCGATGACGGCCGTGAAGATGTCCTGCTTGGACGCGAAGTAGCCGTACAGCGTGGTCTTGGACCCGCCCAGGCGGCGCGTCAGCTCGCTCATCGACGCGCGCTCGTAACCCACCTCCAGGAACAGCGCCCGGGCCTCTTCGATGATGGCGTCGCGCTTCGCCTCGGTTCGCACCTTCATGCCAAAGTTCTCATAACGATACCGCTGAGTTCATTTTTGATTGACAGCCGGCGCGGGTCAAGCCTAAAGTAAACCGTACAGTACGGTATTGACTTTTGTTTGAGGTGCGCATGGCGACCGTTCCCTACTCCCTTACCCTCGTCGCGGCTCTCGGCTCGGCCGTGCTGCTGAGCGCCTGCGGCGATCCTCCATCCGGCGCGCCGCCGCAGGCCGGCACGCCGCAGGTCACCGTGATGACGCTGCAGCCGCAGCGCCTGGCGCTGAGCTCCGAACTGCCCGGGCGCGTGGCCGCGGTCGTCAGCGCCGAGGTGCGGCCGCAGGTCGGCGGGCTGATCAAGCAGCGCGCCTTCACCGAGGGCAGCGTGGTGCGGGCCGGCCAGCTGCTCTACCAGATCGACCCCGCGACCTATGAGGCCGCGGTCGCCAGCGCCGAAGCCACGCTGGCACGCGCCGAGGCCACGCGCACCAGCGCCCGGCTGCGTGCCCAGCGCCAGCGCGAGCTGGTGCAGGTGCAGGCGGTGAGCCGCCAGGACGCCGAGGACGCCGAAGCCTCGCTCGAGCAGGCCGAAGCCGATGTCGCCTCGGCACGTGCCTCGCTGCAGACCCAGCGCATCAACCTGCAGTACACGCGGCTGACGGCGCCGGTGACCGGCCGCATCGGCCGCTCGTCGGTGACGCCGGGCGCGCTGGTCACGGCCAACCAGGCCAGCGCGCTGGCGACGATCCAGCAGCTCGACCCGATCTACCTCGACGTCACCCAGAGCAGCAGCGCGATGCTCGCGCTCAAGCGCTCGCTGGCCCAGGGCAAGATGAAGAACGGCGCCGCCCGCGTGACGATCAAGCTCGAGGACGGCAGCGCCTACGCCGAGCCCGGCACGCTGGAGTTCGCCGAGACCAGCGTCGACGCCACCACCGGCACGGTGACGATGCGCGTGCGCGTGCCCAACCCGCGCGGCGAGCTGCTGCCCGGCATGTACGCGCGCGCCGTGATCGAGGAGGGCGTGCTCGAGCAGGCGCTGCTCGTGCCGCAGCAGGCGGTCTCGCGCGACGCCAGCGGCAAGGCCCAGGTCTCGCGTGTCGGCGCCGACGGCAGGATCAGCCTGCAGCCGGTGACCGCTGCACGCGCCATCGGCGACCAGTGGCTGCTGAGCAGCGGCGTCGCCGCCGGCGACCGCATCGCGCTGACGGGCCAGCAGAAGGCGCAGCCCGGGGCTGCGGTGCAGGCGGTGCCGGCCTCGGCCGCCGCTCGCTGAGGAAGCCGACATGGCACGCTTTTTCATCGACCGCCCGGTCTTCGCCTGGGTGCTGGCCATCGTCACGATGATGGCCGGCCTGTTCGCCGTCGCCACGCTGCCGATCGCGCAGTACCCGGCCATCGCCCCGCCGGCCGTCTCCATCACCGCCAGCTACCCGGGGGCCTCCGCGCAGACGCTGGAGAGCACCGTCACCCAGGTCATCGAACAGAAGATGAAGGGCCTGGACCGGCTGCAGTACATGCACTCGGTGAGCGACTCCTCGGGCTCGGTGACGATCACCCTGACCTTCGAGAACGGGGCCGACCCGGACATCGCCCAGGTCCAGGTGCAGAACAAGCTGTCGCTGGCCACGCCGCTGCTGCCGCAGGAGGTGCAGCAGCAGGGCGTGCAGGTGACCAAGTCGGCGACCAACTTCCTGGCCGTCATCGCCTTCGTCTCCAAGGACGGCAGCCTGGACGCCGGGGCGCTGGCCGACTACATCGCCTCGAGCGTGCAGGACCCGATCGCGCGCGTGAAGGGCGTCGGCGAGACGCAGCTCTTCGGCGCGCAGCGCTCGATGCGCATCTGGCTCGACGCCGACCGGCTCACCGGCCTGTCGCTGACGCCGCTGGACGTGCGCGACGCGGTGCAGGCGCAGAACGTCCAGGTCTCCGCCGGCCAGCTCGGCGGCCTGCCGGCCGTGCAGGGCCAGCAGCTCAACGCGACGATCAGCGCGCGCTCGCGGCTGAAGACGCCCGAGGAGTTCGAGAACATCGTCATCCGTGCGCGCACCGACGGCAGCGCGGTGCGCCTGCGCGACGTCGCGCGCCTGGAGCTGGGCAACGAGAACTACGCCGTGTCGGCCAGCTACAACGGCCGCCCGGCCGCCGGCCTGGCGATCAAGCTGGGCACCGGCGAGAACGCGCTGTCGACGATCCAGGCCGTGGATGCCGAGCTCGACCGTCTGGGCGCCTTCTTCCCGCCCGGCGTGGAGGCGGTGAAGCCCTACGACACGACGCCGTTCGTGCGCCTGTCGATCCAGGAGGTCGTCAAGACGCTGGCCGAGGCCATCGGCCTGGTGTTCCTGGTGATGCTGCTGTTCATGCAGAACCTGCGCGCCACGCTGATCCCGACGCTGGCGGTGCCCGTCGTGCTGCTGGGCACCTTCGGCGTGATGGCGGTCTTCGGCTTCACGATCAACACGCTGACGATGCTGGCGATGGTGCTGGCCATCGGCCTGCTGGTCGACGACGCGATCGTCGTCGTCGAGAACGTCGAGCGCGTGATGCGCGAGGACCGGCTGTCGCCGCTGGAGGCGACGCGCAAGTCGATGGGGCAGATCAGCGGCGCGCTGGTCGGCGTGGCGCTGGTGCTGGCGGCGGTGTTCGTGCCGATGGCCTTCTTCGGCGGCTCGGTGGGCGTCATCTACCGTCAGTTCACGGTGACCATCGTCACCGCGATGACGCTGTCGGTGCTGGTGGCGATGATCTTCACGCCGGCCTTGTGCGCGACGCTGCTGGCGCCGGCGCACGAGGCCAGGACCACCGGCTTCTTCGGCCTGTTCAACCGCTGGTTCGACCGCAGCACGCAGCGCTACCAGGGCCTGGTGCGCGGCGTCATCGCGCGCAGCCGGGTGTCGATGGCGGTCTACGCGCTGCTGGTGCTGCTGGTCGCCGTCGGCTTCAGCAAGATGCCCTCGGGCTTCCTGCCCGACGAGGACCAGGGCTTCGCGTTCACGATGGTGCAGCTGCCGCCGGGAGCCACCCAGCAGCGCACGCAGGAGGTCGTCGACCAGGTCGAGAAGCACTTCCTGCAGGACGAGAAGGACTCGGTGGACTCGATCTTCACCGTCACCGGCTTCAGCTTCGCCGGCTCGGGCCAGAGCATGGCCATGGGCTTCATCAAGCTCAAGCCCTGGGACGAGCGCCGCCGCGCCGACCAGAGCGTGTCGGCGATCACGCGCCGCGCGCTGGTCGCCCTGGGGGCCATCCCCGACGCGACGGTGTTCACCGTGGCCCCGCCGGCGGTCGCCGAGCTGGGCAACGCCACCGGCTTCGACCTCATGCTGCAGGACCGCGCCGGCCTCGGCCACGACGCGCTGATGGCCGCGCGCAACCAGCTGCTCGGCGCGCTCGGCCGCGAGCCCGGCCTGGTCGCGGTGCGCCCCAACGGCATGGACGACACGCCCGAGTACCGCCTGGACATCGACGAGCACCGGCTCGCCAGCCTCGGCCTGGCCGCCGGCGACGTCAACGACACGCTGGCCATCGCCTGGGGTGGGCGCTACGTCAACGACTTCATGGACAACGGCCGGGTGAAGAAGGTGATGCTGCAGGGCGACGCGCCCTCGCGCATGATGCCCTCCGACCTGGAGCGCTGGCAGGTGCGCAACAGCGCCGACACGATGGTGCCGTTCAGCGCCTTCGCCAGCGCCGACTGGGCGCGCAGCTCGCCGCGCCTGGAGCGCTACAACGGCGTGCCGTCGGTCGAGATCCTGGGCATGGCGATGCCCGGCGCGATGTCCAGCGGCGACGCCATGGCGCTCGTCGAGCGCCACGCGGCGGAGCTGCCGGCAGGCATCGGCTACGAATGGACCGGCCTGTCGCTGCAGGAGCGCGAGGCCGGCGGGCGTGCCGGCGCGCTGTACGCGGTGTCCATCCTGTTCGTCTTCCTGTGCCTGGCCGCCCTCTACGAGAGCTGGTCGGTGCCGGTGGCGGTGCTGCTGGTGGTGCCGCTGGGTGTCTTCGGCGCGCTGCTGGCGGCGCTGCTGAGCTGGAAGATGAACGACGTGTACCTGCAGGTCGGCCTGCTGGCGACGATCGGCCTGGCGGCCAAGAACGCGATCCTGATCGTCGAGTTCGCGCGTGACCTGCTCGCCCGCGGGCGTACGCCGGTGGAGGCCGCGCTGGAAGCCGCGCGGCTGCGCCTGCGGCCCATCGTGATGACCTCGCTGGCCTTCGTGCTCGGCGTGCTGCCGCTGATGGTCGCCAAGGGCGCCGGTGCCGGCGCGCAGAACGCGCTGGGCACCGCGGTCGTCGGCGGCATGCTCAGCGGCACGCTGCTGGCGGTGCTCGCGGTGCCGCTGTTCTTCGTCATCGTCCAGCGCCTGTTCAGGCGCCGTGCGGCGCCCCCGGCGGCCGCGGTGGAGGCTCACTGAGATGAACCGGAAGATTCCCTTCGCCCTGGCCGCGCTGACGCTGGCGCTGGCCGGCTGCGCCAACCTCGCGCCGACCTACGAACGCCCACCCGCGCCGGTGCCCGCCGCCTTCCCGGCAGCCGGGGCCGATGCGGCGTCGGACGCCCAGCGCCCCTGGCGCCAGCAGTTCGACGACCCGCGGCTGGTGCAGCTCGTCGAGCTGGCGCTGGTCAACAACCGCGACCTGCGCGTGGCCGTGGCCAGCGTCGAGCAGGCGCGTGCCCAGTACCGCGTGCAGGACGCGGCACGCCGGCCGACGCTGCAGGCCTCCGGCAGCGGCGACGCCGCGCGCACGCCGGCCGACCTGTCGGGCACCGGGCGCACCTTGGTCTCGCACAGCTACGGCGCCACGGTGGGCATCAGCGCCTACGAGCTCGACTTCTTCGGCCGCGTGCGCAACCTCAGCGAGCAGGCGCTCGCCCAGTACGCCGCCACCGAAGAGGCGCGCCGTGCCAGCCAGATCACCGTCGTCGCCGAGGTCGCGCAGGCCTACCTGGGCTGGTCGGCCGACCTGCAGCGCATGGCGCTGGCCCGGCAGACGCTGGACAGCCGGCTGCAGACCGTGGCGCTGACCGAACGCCGCCTGGCCGCCGGCGCCGACTCGGCGCTGGCGCTGCGCCAGCAGCAGTCCAGCCTGGAAAGCGCGCGCGGCGAGGTGCAGCGGCTGAAGGCCGTGCTCGCCACCGACCGCGAGGCGCTGGCGGTGCTGATCGGCGGCCCGGTGCCGCCGGCGCTGGCGCCGCAGGCGCTGGACCCGGCGGCCACGCCGGCCGGGCTGCAGATCGCCGCCGGGCTGCCCTCGGAGCTGCTGCTGCGCCGCCCGGACCTGCTGGAAAGCGAACACCAGCTGCGCGCGGCCACCGCCAACATCGGCGTCGCGCGGGCGGCCTTCTATCCGCGCATCGCGCTCACCGCCTCGGCCGGCAGCGCCAGCGCCGAGCTGTCGGGGCTGTTCAACGGCGGCTCGGGCAGCTGGAGCTTCGTGCCCCAGGTGTCGCTGCCGATCTTCGACGGTGGCGCCAACAGCGCCAACCTGGAGGCCGCACGCGCCGCGCGCGACATCGCGCTGGCGCAGTACGAGAAGGCGATCCAGGTCGCCTTCCAGGAGGTCGCCCAGGCGCTGGCGGAGCGCGAGGCGCTGGGCGAGCGCATCGCCGCGCAGCAGGCGCTGCTAAAGGCCAGCGGCTCGGCGCTGGAGCTGGCGCGCGCGCGCTGGGAGCGCGGCGCCGACAGCTGGCTGGAGGTGCTGGACGCGCAGCGCACCCACGACAGCGCGCAGCAAGGCCTGGTCGACCTGCGCCAGCAGCAGGTGGACAACGGCATCACGCTGTACAAGGCGCTGGGCGGTGGCACCGCGTGAGCCTGCGGGCGCGCGGCCGGGCCGGCGGCGCGTGCTCGACTGGGTGCCGGCGACCCTGCTGGGCGGTGCCCTGGCCGTGCTGGCGGTCGGCCTGTTCGGCGGCTGTGCCGCGGTGCTGGACAACGTACCGCTGAACCGACCGGCCGCCGACGGCAGCGCGCCGTTGGTGGCGCCCCACCCGCCGCAGCCGGCGGATCGCCAGATGATCGGGATGTCGCTGTCGGGTGGCGGCCTGCGCGCCGCGGCGTTCTCGCTGGGCGTGATGCGCGAGCTGGCTGCGGCGCCGCAGGACGTCTACGCGGACGTGCACTTCATCTCCAGCGTGTCGGGCGGGTCCCTGACGGCGGCCTATCTGGCGCTGCAGGGCCGGCCCGGCCTGGACAGCGCGCGCGAGGAGCTGCTGCTGCGCGACTACGAGCTGCATCTGCGGCTGTCGCCGTGGTCGCCGGCCAACCTGCTGCGCCTGCTGGCCGGCGGCATGAACGACCGCAGCAACCTCGGCCGGGTGCTCGACCGCGACGTCTTCCGCGGCGCCGACTTCGACACCCTCTGGGGGCGCGGCGGCCCGGAGGTCTGGATCAACGCCACCGACCTGTACAACCGCACGCCGTTCCCGTTCGTGCCCGAGGTCTTCGCCGCCTTGTGCAGCGACCTGGGCAGCCTGCGCGTGAGCGAGGCGGTGGCCGCCTCGATGGCCGTGCCGCTGGCGTTTGCGCCGGTGGTGCTGCGCAGCTGGGGCGAACGCTGCGACGACGATCTTCCGGCCTGGAGCAGGCTCGAGCCCACCGACGGCAGTGCCAGCGCCGACCTGCTGGCGAGCACGGCGCGCGCGGTGAAGAACTACCGCAACCCCGGCCGCATGCGCTACGTGAAGCTGGCCGACGGCGGCCTGACCGACAACCAGGGGCTGTCGAGCCTGCTCGTCGCGCGTGCCGTCGCCGACAAGCCTTACGCGCCGCTATCCGAGGCCGATGCCGTGACGCTGCGCCGGATGCTGTTCCTCGTCGTCGACGCCGGGCGCCCGCCCAACGGCGACTGGGCGATGACGCCCGAGGGGCCGTCCGCGGTGGACATCGGCCTGGCGGCGGCCGACGCGGCCGTCGACTCCGCCACCCGGCTGAGCCTGCAGGTGTTCCGCCGCGAGATGGCGCGCTGGCGAGAGCAGCTCGTGGCCTACCGCTGCGCCCTGCCGCCCGAGCGGGTGCGGGCGCTGCGCGGGGAGGCGTCGCCGTGGGACTGCGCCGATCTCGTCGTCGAGGTGGACGTGCTCGGTTTCGAGGGCCTGCCGCCCGAGCTGGCCGCGCGCATGCGCGAGATGCCGACGCGGCTGACGCTGTCGGCCGCCGATGTCGACACCGCGATCGCCGCCGGCGCCTGGGCGGCCCGGCGCAGCGCTGGGCTGGCCGGCTACCGCGCCCAGCGCGAGGCCGATCGATGAGCCGGCCCCCGGCCGCCTGCCCGCCGCGCGCGGGCTCAGTCCATGCCCGTGCGCTGTTCGGACCAGAACGACTTGGCCAGGATGCGCCGCGGCGCGACGCCGGCGCGGCGCAGGCTCTGCAGCAGGCTGCCGATCGTGCGTTCGCGCCCGGTCAGCACGAAGCGGGTCTGCGGCCCGGCCTGCTCGAGCATCGCCGCGACCATGTCGTCCAGGTGCAGGCCGCCGTCGCGGCGCTCGACGGCCACGGCGTCCAGCGCCAGCGCCTCCAGCATCTCCTGCGCCGAGTGGCCGTTGATCACTTCCAGCACGCACAGCGCCGGCCGCCAGGAGGCGGCCAGCGCGACCGAGGTCTCGTCGCCGACGAGCACCGTGTCGGCCGGGTCCAGCGCCGCCAGGTCCAGCGAGCGGCGCGGGCCGATGAAGTCGACGCGGTCGCCGTGGTCGACCTTGCGCGCCCAGACGCTGCCCGGGCCCCAGGACAGCGAGTGCACCAGCAGCTGCGTGCGGCCGCCGCGCTCGTCCCAGCCGGTGGGCGTGAAGGCGCGTGTCGTCATCAGGCCCGGGGCGACGCGGATCTGGAGCTTGTCGCCGGGCTGCCAGCGCAGGCCGCGCAGCTGCGGCCCCTGCAGCGTGATCAGGCGCAGGCCGGGGCCGACGATGCGGTTGGCGTGCACGGTGGCGCTGCGAAAGATCAGCCGGCCCAGCAGGCGCGGCACCAGCCTGGTGACCGGGGAGGGCTCGCGTTCGTCCGCGGAAGGGCTCATGGCGGTGGTGTCGGGGCGGCGGGGGCCGGTGCGATGGTCTTGTGGACCCCGACATGCTCGCCGTGCGGGGCCGGCGACAGAAGGGGGCGGCGTGGATCGATTCGATCGATGGAGTTGATGGAGTGAGCCGCTGTTCGCTGGACCATTTCATCGTCTTCGTGGCTGTCGCCGAGTGCGGCGGATTTGCCGCAGCGTCGCGCAAGCTGGGGCGCGCGCAATCGGCCGTCACGCATTCGATCCGCAGGATGGAGGAGGCCTGCGGCCTGCTGCTGTTCGACCGCAGCGGCTACCGCGCCGAGCTCACCGAGGCCGGGCGAGCGCTGCTGGTGCGCGCGCGCCGGGTGATCGAGGAGTTGAAGAGCTTCGAGCGTGAAGCCGGCGCGTTCGCGAAGGGGCTGGAGGCGGGGCTGAGCGTCGCGCTGGACCCCTTCGTCGCGCAGGCGCCGCTGGCGGGCGTGCTGCGCGAGCTGCACGCCGCGTATCCGCAGGTGACGCTGACGCTGTCGGTCGTGCCGCGGGCGCAGGTGCTGGAGTGGGTGGCCAGCGGCCGGGCGCAGCTCGGGGCGGTGAGCGACACCGCGCCGCTGGGGGCGGCGTTCGAGGCCTTGCGCTGGGGCGAGCACCGGCTGGTGGCCGTGGCCGCCCCGGCGCACCCGCTGGCCCGGCACGACGGGGCCCTGCCGGCCGAGGCGCTGCGCGGCCACATGCAGGTGGTGTGGACCCCGGGCGAAGCCGGCGGGGGCGAGGCGGGCACCGGCGTGCCGGCGGGAGAGCGCTGGCAGGTGAGCTCGCTGCATGCCAAGCGCGAGCTGCTGCTGGCGGCGGCGGGCTGGGGCAGCCTGCCCGACCACCTGGTCGCCGAGGACCTGACGGCCGGCCGGCTGGTGCGGCTGCCGATCGAGACCTGCGCGGGGCGCCAGAGCCTGCCGGCCTTCGGCACCGCGGTGATCCGCCGCCGCGGTGCCGTTGCCGGCCCGGCACTGCGCCGCCTGCTGGAGCTGTTGCGCGCGGCGGCCGCGATCCCGCAGGGCGCCGCGTCGCCGTGACCACCACGCGACGCCCCGGCCGCGAGCCGCGCGCACCCTCTTAGAATCGCGCCCGGCTGCCCGTAGCTCAACTGGATAGAGCAGTTGCCTTCTAAGCAACAGGTCGGGGGTTCGAGTCCCTCCGGGCAGGCCAATCAATCAAGGACTTAGGCGCGTGGCTGTGTTGCGGTTGTCTACCGCAAACGCGACCTGTCTACCGATCGGAGTGCGCTGCCGCTATCCGGCATCGCCCGACAACGCCGCCATCGCCCGCTTGCGCGCTGCCTTCGGCGCCCGGTGATAAGCCAGCATCAGCTCGGCCAGTTCTTCGCTGTCGCAGTAGAGATAAGCGACCGGCACGCCCAGCACCTTTGCCAGTCGTACGGACATCGGATAGTCCGGAGCGTGCACGCCTTGCTCGTAGCGGTTGATCCGGGTCGAGGCGACGAACTCGTCCAGGCCGGCGTCGACCCCGAGCTGCTTCTGGCTCAGCCCGAGCGAAAGGCGCGCCTGCTTCAGGCGCGTGCGCCAGACATCCGTCGCTGAATCCGAACCCGTAGCTTTCATGTTGCTACGAGAGTCGTAGTTTCCGTAGAATCCGACTACTACGAGATACGTAGCTTTGCCCGCCTTCGCCTCTGACCTTCGACGGGAGCCCGGCATGCAGATCGACTTGCAGCCTCGTGAACAGGCATGGCAACAGCGCCCGCTTTGCCAGAGCTACCGGCTGATTTGCGTCGAGGCGTTGGCCGTGCGAATCCGCCAGCCGGATGAAGCGAGGACGGTCATCGCCCGATGGGCTGTCGGCTGGCTCTCAGCGCGTGAACCGGACCTGCTGGGCGTCTGGCTCGATGACGGGCCGTCGCATTCCTTTCGGCCTTTTCGGCCGTGGCTCATCGATGACTTGCGGTCACGCGGCGTCGAATCGTTGGGACACGTGGTTGAGCGAACCTCGGGCCGAAAAACTGCGCCGTCTCAGCTTGCCTACGGCCCATTGAACGCCCGCTTGCTCGTCCTCTCGGCGAAGGCCGAAGCGGCCTTGCGCCCGCTGAATGCGGCGCTCGTGCGCGCGGTGGTTCGTGTGGGCGGCTTCGACGACGCAGCTTCCGCCACCACATTCCTCGCCGGCGTGTTGATGCGCGCCGAGCGGCATCTGAACGTGCGCGGGCAACTGCCCAACGCGTTGGCTGCAGGCGCCATTTGCCGGCAGCGAGTTCGTTGTTTGACGGCTTCGGCCGTCTGACCGCTGCGCTCTCCGCGGAACGCCTTCCATGATTCCCGACTGGCCTGTCGTCATGGGCCGCGTGCGCGCTGCGCTGCTGCGCCGTGGCCGTACCGAGCACGATGCCGATGACCTGGTCCAAGAGGCTTGGCTGCGCCTGGCGCGTTACCAGCGCGAGCAGACGGTTGCCGAGCCCGAGGCCTTCCTGATGCGCGCGGCGCTCAACCTGTCGATCGACGCCTTCCGCGCACGCGCAGTGCGAGGCGAGGAACTGCTGCTAGACGACGTGGTGCTGATCGACACCGCGCCTGCAGCCGAAGCCGTGTTGTTGGCCAAGGAGCGCATGGCGCGGTTGAGCGTCTGCCTGGCCCGGTTGACCGACAAGACACGCGCCGTCTTCCTGGCGCATCGCATCGAAGGCCTGAGCTACCAGGAGATCGCCCGGCTGCATGGGCTGAGTGTCAGCGCGGTGGAAAAACACATCGCGAAGGCGACGCTTCAGCTCACGAGTTGGATGGAGGGGTGGTAGATCGACTGGGAGCCAGGAGCAAGTGCAGCGCAGGGAATGAGCTTCCGCTTCAGACTGGGTGCTGCCGCTCGATGGCCGGAGGTGATGAGACTGCTCAAGACGAAACCCGACGGTCATCCTTCGCGCCGCGGCGCCAAGGATTAACGTCGAGTACCTAACATCGAAGCCATGCCTCGAACACAGGCTTCGCTAGCAGGACGCAATTCGCCTCCTGAATAAACTATCGTGCCGCCGATGGCCCTCCGCCGTCCCTGCGAAAGCTAACACCGGGAGCGGGGCGGCACCGTCCCCATGAGAGTCCCTCGTCAACTTCCTCCTCTTCTGAGCGCGGCGGATACCGCTTGCTGTGAAAGAGAAGTGATCTGCTCAGACGCCAACTAGAGGGGCGCTTTTGCGGCGCGCCGAGCGTAGACGCTTAGTACCCTGCTTGCTTAGCCGCGGCTTCGATCCAAGGCCCAATGTTCGCGTGGGATGAGCTGCTCCAATTATGAACGGAGAAGAAACGGCTGAGTGCTGTGCAGCCCGTCGGCGGGAGGTTTGCCGTGTACGGCCACTTTTTGATTTCCTCCTTGCCGAAGTCTGTTGTATAGGTCCACTTGTCGCTAACCGCCTTACGCTCGACGACTTGAAGGACGTCATCCTTGCGGTAGACGCCAACGAGATCGAAAGGATTGTCACCTGCCTGCGACGTATTTCCGTCAAAGTCGGCGATAGAGTGAATCCTGACACCCATCAGGCCGCGATTGTCGAATAGCGCCTGCGAGATCTCGAACCGCACCCACCGGCGCGATGCCGTTTCGGCACCGATCAGCACGCAAATGACGCTGGTGCCTTGTATCTCCTCGCGCAGGAAGCGCCTAAGAGCAGCTGCGTTCTCATTCTTTGCTCTTTCGAACGCAGACGCGTCATAAAATCCAGCGTCACCATTCTCTTTGAAGAATTGTGATTTGCGCACAACCTGCGCGCGCTGAACATCCGGCTTATAGTGAAAGCTAAAGAACGTCCTTCGAGCCATGGCGGTTAAAGTGAGTTAACGTACTGGCCACTAGATTGGCGAGGATAGAACGCGGCCAAGCGGCCGTCGTTCGCGAATTCCACGCGACGGTAAAGGTCGATGTACTCGGATCCGTACGATCCTCTATCGTCATTTGTGGGGACGACTAGAATTCGTTCATTCAACTTAGTGCCGTCCGCATGTCCCAGCTCCCAAGGGCACCAGCGTGACATCATGGACTGTTGGGTTGCCAGAAAGAGGAACCAGTAACATTCCTGGATTCGAGCGCGTAGCCTCTTAGCCGTCTCCGCCGATGGTTTGTCCGGCATGGTGCTATCCTGCCAATCTATGTAGAGCTCCATCCCATGCTGCTTAAGGACGGTCTGCAGTCCCAAGGCTAGAGAACGGTCATGATGGCTGTGACATAGAAATGCCGTCCTCTGAATCGGAGCCGAATGCCGCTGAGGGACGATCGAACTTCCTGCGCTCCGCAGTGTCGCCTGATTAATATTCATTAGGGCCGCCGCTGTTTGTCAAATCGGAACTTAAGCCGTATCCGCAAATGCTTCCTGTGCAACGGTTTCAGCAGCGTCGCGGATCAATGCAAAATGCGCCTTGCGCTCATTTGCTCAGTTTTTGCACAATCTCGAGGACGTGCTTCATCAGGACATGCGGCTCGAGGTCTTTCCGCCCGAGTTCCTTGATGATAGGCACGATCCAGGCCTCGAAGCCCGAGTAATATTTGGCTGGATCTTTAAGGACCTCACTCCATAATTCCTCCGCCACATAGCCTGTGGCACCAACCGGAACAGGGACGAGACCATTAGCCACTGCGATTTCAAATTCTCGACGAACCCCGTTGGCTGGAACGAGGTTGCGGGCGTCGTCAAGCTTGTTGCCAAAGACAAATATAGCGACACCCGCAAGCGAAATCATTCGCTGGCGATATTGCTCCCACAATATCTTTAGATTCTCGCCATGCTGTGGAAATGGCCGCACGACGAGTTGGTCTTCGGAAAATTTTTGCGGGCTTCCGTAGATCGCCTCAAGGGCGCCATTTATTACGGCACTACCGACACCCCAGCCGAATCCGTTGACCACCCTGCAGTTTAGCTTGACACATTCCATTGACAGGTTGTGCACAAACGTGAGGGCAGTTGGCCGATCCCAAGTGCCGTACTCTTCGGCGCTTCCCGAGAAGAACACCGTCTTTTTCCTGAATCTGCTCTCGATCAGCTTCAGGATTCGGGGGATATCATCGTAATCGGCCACTAACAAAGTTTGTATCCCGAAGCGCTTCAAGTCGTTGACACGAAGTTCTTGTCGGCGCTCCTCCAGAGGCTGGTCTTCTGGATCTGCGGCAACAGCTGCTTTCATGATGCAGTAGTGCGTACGTTTAGTTGCGCCGTAGACGTGGAGACGACTCAGTACGTAATCCAGATTTGGGTCGCTAAAGCTGAATCCGATAAATAGAAACGTCTTTGATACGAGATCACCAAGAAGCGCCGTAACGAATGGTGCGCGCTCAACGTGGTAGCGCTCGTACTGCGCCTTATAGAGCACGGCGGAATGCGGATCCGATACGTCGCCGTGCATCTTGTAGACAACGGCGTCCCGCTTCGGCCTCGTGCTCGTTAGCTGCTCGATCTTGTGCTTTACGTCGGCGACGCGGAACGCCGCGCGCAGCGCCTCCTCTATCAACGTGTCGTAGTTAGTCGTCCAGTACGTGCCGATGGGCAGGCGGGCTATTAGTTGGTGCACCTCCGAAGGTTCGGCCTGCTCGCTGAACTCCTGGAGGATCTTCTTGGCCACACCATCGGAATTACCGCCTCGCTGATTGACGTGATACTGCGCGACGGCAATGAGGTCGTGCTCGAGTTTAATGTCTAGGCCCAGTTCCTGCGCTATGTCAGCAAGGAGTTCCCGCCAGTCGACATAACCGACGGTTCTAGACATTCCTGCCCCAGCAAAGATGGCAGCACTGTCACTTTGGAGGTCATGTACATATGCCTTTATGAAGGCCTCGATTTCTCGATCAGGGGTCAAGCGCATGAATTCAGAACGGGGAGATGCAAAACGAAATCCGAAGTCGATTCCACCGCAAATGAGCGGCTCGGATACTCGGCGATCCAGGAAGCCGTTCCGGATGCGAACGATCGCTGATTATTCCGTAAGGACTTGGTTAGGTGGCCCGCTTTCGCTGCCACGATTCAAGAATGAAAAGAGCGACTGTGTGCGCACTATGCACTGCAAGTCGTGCGTGCCGTGGCTCTAACCTGTAGCTCTTCTTGCCTGCGCCGTGCGCCGAGCTGGCATGTGTGCGAAGGGCCCCAATTCCGTCCACGACGGAGATTATGCCGCTGAGAATCTGCTGGAGGTCTTGGTCTTCCAGAGAACCCGGATCGAAGCCAAGGTGCTTCCGGACAACGGACCAAACTGGCTTGAGGTCGAGCTTGGCGGGTGCCTCGATATTCTCTTCTGCGATATAAACTTTGCATATCGACTCAAGGATATTGCTGGCCGCAGAAACAGCCTCACGCGGGTTTGTTTCGACGTTTATTAGAGCACGCGAGAACTCATCATCTACCGATGCTATATCTCGATCGCGAATAAACTCCTCGAGCGTTCTTGAGGGCGCAGCAAGCGCACCGGTAACCCTGCCTCCATCGACGTACCGGAGCTGGCACTGCGCCAAGACCCTTTGTATTCTTTGACGACTCTCGAGCTTTTGGACGTCCCAAGTACTGTTGGGATCTAGCGGCTCCTCCATGTAAACCTCGAGGAGCTTCCCTAGAACAGCAAGCGGGTCGACTGTTTCATCCTTGTTCGTGAGTCGCAGCCACGCTTGCGCCTTCACAGCCTTACTTCCTTCAGGTGGTTCGCCTGGCGCGCCGGCGTAGCTGAACAAGTTGTCAAGAGACGCGTGGGTCTCCCGGCTAGACGTGATTTCGGCTACAACGGCCAACACCGCTGCGGGGATGAGACGTCGCATCGATGGAGCGGGGGCAATAAAAGTTTGTTGTCAATAAGCTTACGCCGCTTATCAACGCAAGCTTTGCGAAAAGCAGCTGCTGAAGGCATCAGGCGCCCCCTCGTTCGGGTGGTCAAGATCTTTTCGACGCCGGACGGCCGGCGAGCGGTTGGCGCGCTTGGGGGCACGGGAGCCGTGATTGCGTTGCGCCAACGGCGCACCTTCCGGCAACTGATCTGGCGTGCATCGACCGACGAGCCCGGCAACCGGTAAGCAGCCGCAAGCGGACGGCACCGGCGGGGCGTCGGGGACCGCACCCGCTGCACAGCAGCCGTCCGACGAGTGGGCGCTCTAGACTGGGGGCGGTCGGTCGAGCCTTGCGTGACTAGCGACAGCTTGATCGGGAATCGGTCGTTCGCTGCGCAGCAGCAGCTCGACGCGCAAGTACCATTCCGCCATGGCAGACAGGATCACTACAGCCTTTCTTCAGCACGCCGAGAAAGTGCTGACGACCAGCGTCGAGGAAGGCGGTAGCGGTACTTGACGGCCAGCACGGTCTTGATGTTGCCCAGCCCCGGGTTTACCGCGATGGAAGAGCATTCTTGACTCTGGCCGCCGCCCCTGGTGACGTGCGGTTCATGCAGGCTCGCTCTGCGCATTTTCGATGCGCGTCGTAAAGAAGGCACCACACATCCTTGACGCCGCATCGGTGGCGCCGGCTAACATGAATAGTAGGTGCCTCACCTAGGTAGACCACAATGAGCACTGTTCACGAGGACACGAAGGCTTGGCTGCTCAGTCAGCAAAATTGGCTTCAGGAGGCAGCAGACCGGCTGCTGAGTTCCGGCCAGCTCCACGAAGAGGACTTGAAGGCGACCGCGGAACTGATTAAGACTGAGGACGGGCGCAAGGTGACGAAGCACCGTGCCTTTACATCGCTAACCCAGGCCCCCGTCGCGTCGGGCGAGCTTCGGCTCTTCGGTATTTCCGAGGTTGAAGGGATTGAGAACCTCTCGCCCAAGTCTCCGTTGGACTTCGGCAAGGGCAATCTTGTGGTCGTCTACGGCCACAACGGCTCTGGCAAGTCCGGCTACACCCGAATACTCAAGCGCGCGAGCGGCAAGCCGCGGGCCGCGGCACTGAAGGCCAACGTCTTCGGAGACCCGCCAAAGATCCGCCAGTGCAAGATTGACTACGGGCAGGGAGCTAGCCCGGCATCTCTGGTGTGGCTTGCTGACAGTGATGCCGTCCCAGCCTTGCGGGCCGTCGACATCTTTGACAGCGACGAAGCGGTGCACTACCTCACCAAGGAGAGCTCGGCTGGCTACGTGCCGCCTCTGGTGCTGATGTTCGAGCAACTGGCAGCTGCGTGCGACGGCATTAAGGCAAAGCTGCAGACGCAGCAAGAGAAGTTGGTCAGTGCGCTGCCGGCAGTTCCTCAGGAGTACGCGGGGACGGTTCCCGCAGGTCAGTACACGAAGCTGCGGCACACGATGACGCAGGCGGATATCGACCAGCTCACAAGCTGGACGGAGGCTCAGGCCAAGACGCTCCAGGACCTGGGCGATAGGCTCAAGGTTGCCGACCCCGCGGCGGGCGCTACCCAACGCAGGGCCAAAAAGGCTCAACTCGAGAAGATCATCGCCGCTCTCGGCCAGGGAGCTATTGCCTTGGGATCTGCAGGCGTCCAGAGCATCCGCACGCTCCATACGGCGGCAAAGGACAAGCGTCGAATCGCTTCTGAGGCAGCGACAGTCAGCTCCGCGCTTCTAGACGGAGTCGGACAGGCAACCTGGCGTGCAATGTGGGACGCCGCGCGGGAGTACTCCCGGACGGCGTACCCGCAGAAGCAGTTCCCAGTGACCGACAAGGCGCGTTGCTTGCTTTGCCACCAAGAGCTTCAGCCCGATGCACAGCAGCGACTTCAAGACTTCGAGCAGTTCGTTGGAAGCAAGCTTGAAGCTGAAGCCAAGGCGGCTGAGAAAGCTCATGCCGACGCGATCACAGCTTTGCCAGTACCACCGACCGACGAGCAGCTCACGACGCAGTGCGCTGCTGCCGGGCTGGACGAAGCTGCGTGGCTGGATGAACTGAAGGCGTTCTGGGTCCCCACACGCTCGACCCATGCAGCACTTGTGGCGAAGGAGGCGAATGGGGCGGCAGTGGCGGCTCCGGACGTGGCGCCTCTCGCAGCCAAGCTGCAGGCTCGAGCAAAGGGCCTTGACGAGGAAGCGATCCAACTCGACAAAGACGCCAGAGAGTTCGACCGCGCGAAAGCTGCCAGGGAGAAGCTCGCGCTAGAGGCTCAGAAGTGGATCTACCAGCAGAAGGCGGCCGTCATCAAAGAGGTCGAGCGGCTGAAGTCCTGGCAGGACTTCGAGACCTGGAAGGGTTTCGCCAGCTCGCGCAAGGTCTCGATGAAGGCTGGTGAGGTGACCGAGAAGATCATCACCGAAGCCTACGTCAACCGGTTCAACGCCGAACTGGAAGCCCTTGGTGCGAGGCGAGTACGTGTGAGCATCGTTAAGACCCGCATTGAGCGCGGCAAGGCCATGCACCAGCTCAAGCTCACAGGTGCGAAGCGCGGCGACGACCCCGTTGGAGTGCTCAGCGAAGGCGAGCGGCGCATCGTCGCCCTTGCAGCTTTCCTGGCAGACGTCACCGCCAAACCTCACGTCGCGCCATTTATCTTCGACGATCCCATCTCGTCCCTCGACCACGACTTCGAGTGGGCGGTGGCCAAGCGACTGGCAGAGCTCGCCAAGACCCGCCAGGTCCTAGTATTCACTCACAGGCTGTCGCTGTATGGCGCAATGGAGGATGTGGCCAAGAAGAACGGCGAACAATGGAAGAAGGACCACCTGGTTCAGCGATGTATCGAGGCCTATTCGGGTTCCGCGGGCCTTCCCGTGCCCGAGACTGTGTGGACACTCCGGACAGACAAGGCAAACAACCTGCTGCTCACTCGCCTTCAAGCCGCCAAAAAGGCCGGAGACGGTGGAGGTAGCGAAGCCTATCGGGCCCTGGCGCAAGGCATCTGCAGCGACTTCCGAAAACTGCTTGAGCGAACGGTCGAAGACGACTTACTCAACGAGGTCGTCAAGAGGCATCGACGGAGTGTGACGACGGAGAACCGACTATCCGCGTTGTCTGCAATTGAACCTGCCGACTGCGCGAAGATCGACGGCTTGATGACCAAGTACTCCTTCTATGAGCACAGTCAGTCGATGGAGGTTCCGGCCTTCATCCCCGACGAGCCCGAGCTACGTGCAGACATTGAAGCGCTCAAGGCATGGCGCGACGACTTCGAAAACAGGAGCAAGAAGGCTCTGGGCTAGGCGTCATATGAAACGACAAGGACGTTGCATCGCTAGTGTGGTGCGCGGAGCTGTTCTGCACTGTTCTTGAAGCTGCGACCAGCGCCGACTTTGCTCGCGTCGCTACGCTAGGTTAGCTCACCTTGACTGGGCGCACGGCCACTGTGCGGAATGTCTGCTTGGTGCCAGTCGGCGTGAGTTCGCCTGCTCGGATCGACGGGCAGCAGCCGCTGCACAGCCGCCGTTCTGTGCCGACCAAGCCGGTGAAGCCGCAGGGTTCGACGCGTCGCGCACCACGCGGCCACCTCACGTGCCGCCGAAGCTTGGATACGACGCGCGACCACCGTCATCGACCTGCACCACTCCGGCCGCCACCAAACCGTTCAACGCCGCACTGACCGCATCGTCAGTCGCGTCGATCCCCAGGAATGACTTCAGCGACCGCCGAAGCGACGGTAGCTTGGTGGGCCGTTTGTCGCCCATCTTGCGCAGGCTGTTGGACAGCCTTTCCATCGTCTGCAGGGCGCTGCTCGCCGCCTTCGCGGGCTTCGTCGTCGTATCTGGAACGCCGGCCTGCTTGGCTGACTCCGCCCCGACGGGCAAATCGGCCTTCTGAGTCGCTGGCGTTCCGCTCGCCGTTGCGACAGCGGTCTTCTTCGCGGCCGTGGCCTTCTTCGCCGCTACTTTCTTGGCCGGAGCCTTCTTTGCAGCGGCCTTCTTGGCTGCTGCTTTCTTCACCGGCACCTTCTTGGCCGCTGCCTTCTTCGCGGGTGCGCTCTTCGCTACGGGCTTGGCTGCGGGGCTTGGTGCCTCCGCGTTCGCCACCGCCGGCTTGACCTGGCCATGCGCCAGCCGCTGCACCGCGAAGCCCATGCCCCGCGCGTGCTCGATCATCGGCTCGTAGCCCTTGTCGTTGGCCACCACGACGATCGGCGAGCCGGGGTTTCGCGACGCGATGTAGCCCAGGTAGAACGACAGGTGGAAGTCCAGCGCGTTCTTGCCGGGCCGGCTGATCGGCACCGCGGTCGCGTTCGTGCCGAAGGACGCGAAGCGGCGCTCGACCTCGTGCTGATGGGGCCCGTGGAAGACCCAGACCTGGCCGGCGCCCGGCACCAGTTCCCGAAGCTCGCCTTCGGTCGGCTGGACGTTCTCGTAGTCCACCAGCACGTGCGGCCCGGGCGCCGCGGCCCGTGCCGGCGGGATGCGCGCGATCGTGTGCAGGGGCGGGTACTTCGCCGCATTCAGCGCCAGCTTGTCCTTCACCGCCTGCGCGATGTCGATGCGGCTGTGGTGGGCCAGCTGCAGCAGGTACAGCAGCACGTCGGCCACCTCCTCGCCGATGCGTTGCTTGACGGCGGGGTCCTCGTGGGCGCGGGCCGATTGCTCGGGCGTCATCCACTGGAAGATCTCGGCCAGCTCCGCCGCCTCCACCATCAGCGCGGTGCTCAGGTTCTTCGGCGTGTGGAACGGCTGCCAGTCGCGCTCGGCGGCGAAGTGGCGCAACTCGGCCTGCAGCTCGGACACGTTCATGCGGAGCCTCCCTCGTTCTTTGCGGCGATCTTGCCAGCGTCTCGGGTGGCGACGGTGCAGCTTGTCGGCTGTCCGCACGACGGCTCCATCAGCGTTCTCAACGCCTTCTGCGTCGCCAGCCGCCGCCTGCGGGTGTTCGGTTCACGCGGCGGGGTCGCAGTGTCCGACCCCGTGGATGGGTGTGAACGCGGGGCCGCACCGGCGCGTGCGAGCCGGTCCGGAGAGAGACGAGGAGAACGAAAGACTTGAATGGCCGAATAGGCTGAGCGCCAGCAAATGGCTGCCATCCGCCTCGGCGGATGGGACGACGGCCGCAGGTGCGGCAGGCGCTTGCGCCGGTTTCTGCGCGACAGAATCGGCGCAGGGAGAAACACGAAATGGCCAGGCGAAACCAAGGAGGCCTCGCGGAGGCGGTGATGGAGTTGTTCGCGCTCATGCCCTGGTGGGTGGGCGTGATCGCGGCGCCGCTGTTCTATCTGCTGCTGCATCCCGTTGCGACGCAGGCCGTGCCGGTCGCCACCGAGGTGGGCCAGTACGGCGCCATGGCCACCCGGACCTTGTGGAAGACCTTCGCCTCGTTCGGGCAGTACCTTCTTCCGTTCTTCAGCCTGGTGGGGGCCGCGATGTCGGCATGGCGCCGCCGCCAGCGCAGCCGCCTTGCGGCGGAAGTGGCGCAGAACCCGTCGGCCGATGCGCTCGACGGCATGAGCTGGCGCGAGTTCGAGATGCTGGTCGGCGAGGGCTTCCGGCTGCAGGGCTTCCGCGTCGTCGAGACCGGCGGCGGTGGTGCCGACGGCGGGGTCGACCTCGTGCTGTCGCGGCCGGGCCAGAACGGCAGCGAGAAGTACCTCGTGCAGTGCAAGCAGTGGCGCGCCTACAAGGTGGGCGTCGACGTGGTGCGCGAGCTGTACGGCGTCATGGCCGCCAGGGGTGCCGCCGGCGGCTTCGTCGTGACCTCAGGGCGCTTCACCGACGAGGCGCGGCGCTTCGCGAGCGGGCGCAACGTCGAGCTGGTCGACGGGCCGCGGCTGCGGCAGCTGCTCCAGAAGGCGAGGGGAGGGGGCGCGCAGCCTGCGAGGCAGGAGCCGGCGCTGCAGACGCCAGCGGCTCACGTTGCTTCTGCGCCCGTGCAGCGGGATGGCGACGAGCGGCCGAGTTGCCCGGTCTGCGGGAAACGCATGGTGCGGCGCGTGGCCAAGCGTGGCGCGAGCGCCGGGGCGGCTTTCTGGGGGTGTGTCGACTATCCGGGGTGCAAGGGGACGCGGGGGATGGGGTGAGGTCGCGCGGCTCGCGGTGTCGCTGCAGGCGGCAGGATTGCGGATCGCCTTCATCCAGGTGGGCCGATGATGGCGACAACTCGGCTTCGTCGATCCAACTGGAGGAATGCCATGCGTGAGCCGTCTCGAACGAAGCCGTTCAGCGACTTCGTGGCGCATGCCTCGGAGGTGCTCGCCGAGGTGGCGGCTCAGCGTCAGCCCTTGGTGCTCACGGAGAACGGAGAGCCCAAGGCCGTTCTTCAGGACATGGCCTCCTACACGGAGACGCAGGAGACCTTGGCCTTGCTGGCGATGCTGGCGCTCGGCCAGCAGGAGGTCGATGCCGGGGAGGTCGTGCCTGCGGCCGAAGTGGTGGCGCGGCTGCGCGCGAAGCGGGCAGAGACCAGGCCCTGATGGCCTCACCCCGCCGCGAATAGCTCTCGCAGCGCCGCGGCAGTGTCCGGCAGGCCGGCGCGCTCCAGCATGTCGATGAAGGCTTCCGGCGTGTTGGGCGGCTGGCGCCAGCCCTTCAGCATCTGCTCGATGCGTGCACGCACAGGGCCGGCTGCAGGTCCACCAGGTGGCGCAGGAACACGTCGGGGTGCTGGGCCACCACGTCAAAACCCGCCAGCGTGTCGGCCGGGAAGTCGCGCTCGTTGAAGGTGACGATGACCTGGGCCTTGGCCCGCACGGCGGCGGCCAGCACGTGGCGATCGTCGGGGTCGGGCAGGGTCAGCGCCTGGATCATGGGTGCGTAGCCGCTGACACAGGCGTCCGGAAGGGCCGCATCCATCGCATCACGGCGGCGGTCCAGCGCGGCGGGGTCCACCTCGGGCCTGGCGCGCAGCACGGATCGGCGCCACTCGGCGTGGATGTCCTGGCTCCAGGCCGGGCGGTACAGCCGCGCCACGGCCAGTTCCAGCAGCAGGCTGGTCAGCGGCTGGCTGTGCAGGACGTTGGCGTCCAGGACGGCCGTGAAATGGCTCATCTGGCAGGGGCGGCGTGCCGGGAATCAGAGGCCCAGTTCGGCGTCGATGCGGGCCAGTTCGTCCAAAGCGGCACGCTGGCGGGCACGCTGCTGTTCGTCAAAGCGCAGCAGGTCTTCCAACGCGACGCGGCGGCGCGTGCCCACCTTGCGGGCGGGCAGCTTCTCTTCCTCGATGAGCTTCACCACGTAAGGGCGGGACACGTTGAGGTAGTCGGCCACCTCCTGGGTGGTGAGCTCGGCGTTCTGCGGCCGCAGGGTCACCGCGCGGCCCTGGCCGAGCTGGGTCAGCATGTCCACCAGCAGGCGCAGGGCGCCGGGCGGGATGGCGATCATCTCGTGCTGGTTGTCGTCGGTGACGAGGCGCAGCGCCGGGGCATGGGTGCTGCCGTCATCGGCCGGCAGCAGGCGGGCGAGCTGCCGGCTGGCTTCGCGGGCCTGGGCGATCTCGTGATCGCTGGGCAGCTGCGGCGGGCGGCGCATGGGGGCAGTCATGGTGGCTTCTCCAACGGACCGATCGATACCAGCCGACGAACGAAGCGAACGAAACGAGCGAAGCCAACAAAACGACTGCGAAGACGGGTCGGCAACCGGCCCGCGCCGCCGTTGGCAGGGCGCAATGGCACGGCAAGCGCACGGGGGGGGCCTGTCTTGCCGCGGTGCCCGCCTCCCCCACGCGCCGGGCGCCGCTCCCGCAAGACAGCCAGAAGCTCAGCCGCCGCCGCCTTCACCCCGCCGACCCGCTGCCGCCTCGCCGCCCAAGGCCAGGAACAGCGCCACGGCGTTGCCCAGCTCGGCGCGGCGCAGCTCCAGCAGCGCGAGCTGCGCCGCGTGCTGCTGGCGCCGCGCGTCCAGCAGTTCCAGCCGCCCCTCCAGCCCGGCGCGATAACGCAGCTCGGTCAGCTCGACACGGCGTGCGGCGCTGGCGACGGCGCGCGCCTGGGCTTCGATCTGCGGCCCCAGCGTCGCCGCCGCGGCCAGTGCGTCGGCGACCTCGCGGAACGCGGTCTGGATGCCGCGTTCGTAGCTCGCCAGGGCCTCGCTGCGGCGCAGCTCGGCCAGCCGCAGCTCCTGGCGCCGCCGGCCGCCGTCGAGCAGCGGCAGGCTGGCCTGCGGCGCCAGCCGCCAGACGCGGCGGCCGTCGCCGAACAGCGCGTCCAGCGACGGGCTGGCGACACCCAGCGCCGCGGTCAGCGTGATCTGCGGGAAGAAGGCCGCACGGGCGGCGCCGACCTCGGCCTGGGACGCGGCCAGCAGTTGCTCGGCCTGCTGCAGGTCGGGCCGGCGCAGCAGGCGCTGCGACGGCAGGCCCGCCGGGGCCTGGAGGGCCACGGGCGGAGCGTCCGGCGCCAGCGGCGGCGGCAGCTCGTCGGGCAGCGTGGCCCCGACCAGCAGCCGCAGCGCGTTGCCGGCCTGCTCCAGCGTCCGCCGGCGCGCCTGCAGCTCGGCTTCGGCCGAGGCCAGCTCGCCTTCGGCCTGCACCAGATCCAGCGCGCTGCTCTGGCCGGCTTCGCGCTGCAGCTGCAGCAGCGCCAGTGTCTGCCGCCAGTCCTCGTGTGTGCGCTCGGCCAGGTCACGCTGCGCCAGCGCCATGCGCTGGGCGAACCAGGCGTCGGCCACGGCGCCGTCCAGCGCCAGTTCGGCCGCGCGCCGCCCGTGTTCGCTGGCGAGGTAACGCGCCAGCGCGGCGTCGGACAGGGCTTTCACGCGGCCGAAGAAGTCGAGCTCGAAGGCGCTGAGGCCCGGGCCGAGGCTGGCCTGCTGCGAGCGTGTGGTGCGGCTGTTGCCGTCGCCGGCCAGCGCCCGCTCGCGCTGCGCGCCGGCTTCCAGCCCGACGGCGGGCAGGCGTGCCGCTCGTTCGATGCCGTACTGCGCGCGTGCGATCTCGACGTTCAGCGCAGCCAGCCGCAGGTCGCGGTTGTGCTCGCGCGCGGCGGCCGTCAGGCGCTGCAGCGCCGGGTCGGCGAAGACACCGCGCCACTCGGGTTCGACCTCGGCGGCCAGCGGGAAGGCCGCCGGCAGGCCGGCGTCGGCTTGCGGCAGCGGTGTCGGTGCGCCGGCACAGGCCGCCAGCAGCAGCGGCAGCAGGGCCAGAAACGGGGTCCGCATCGTCAAACCTCCTGCGGCGACGTGGTGCCGGCCTGGCGGCCGCGCCAGCGCTGCCAGCGCTCGGTGCCGCCGACGACCCCGACGAAGAACACCGGCACGAAGAACACCGCCAGCAGCGTGGCGCTGAGCATGCCGCCGAAGACGCCGGTGCCGATCGCGTGCTGGGTCTCGGCGCTGGCGCCGCTGGCCAGCATCAGCGGCAGCACGCCCAGCGTGAAGGCCAGCGAGGTCATCAGGATCGGCCGCAGCCTCAGCCGCGCCGCCTGCAGCGCCGCGTCGGCCAGGCCGTGGCCCTGGGCATGCAGCTGGCGCGCGAACTCGCAGATCAGGATCGCGTTCTTCGCCGACAGGCCGATGATCGTGATCATCCCGACCTTGAAGAACACGTCGTCGTGCAGGCCGCGCAGCATCACCGCGGCCACCGCGCCGACCAGCCCCAGCGGCACCACCAGCATCACCGACAGCGGCAGCGACCAGCTCTCGTACAGCGCCGCCAGCACCAGGAATACGACCAGCGCCGACAGCAGCATCAGCAGCGGCGCCTGCGCCGCCGACTGGCGCTCCTGCAGCGACTGCCCGGTCCAGGCGACGCTGTAACCCGGCGGCAGCTGCGCCGCCAGGCGCTCCATCTCGGCCATCGCCTCGCCGCTGGACACACCCGGCGCCGGGCTGCCGTTGATGCGCGTCGCCGGCACCCCCTGGAAACGCTGCATCTGCAGCGGCGCCTCGCTCCACACCGGCGTCACCAGCTCGCGCAGCGGCACCATGCCGCCGTCGGCGTTGCGCACCTGCAGCCGCAGCACGTCGTCGAGCTGCATGCGCGCCGACGCGTCGGCCTGCACGATGACCTGCTGCATGCGGCCGTCGTGCGGGAAGTCGTTGACGTAGAGCGAGCCCATCGCCGCCGACAGCGTCTGGCTGACGGCGTCGAAGGACACGCCCAGCGCCTCGCCCTTGCGGCGGTCGATGTCCAGCCGCAGGCTGCTGCCGGCGGGCAGGCCGTCGGCGTAGACCTCGCGCAGCCGCGGGCTCTCGGCCGCCAGCGCCAGCAGCTGCGCCTCGGCGGCCTTCAGCGCCGCCTGGCCGTGCCGGGCACGGTCCTGCAGCACCAGCGTGAAACCCGACGAGGTGCCGAGTTCGTCGATGGCCGGCGGCATCATGCTCATCACCTGGCCTTCGGCCGTGTCCTGCATCGCTTCCATCGCCCGCCCCACCTCATCCATCGCGGTGGCGCCGTCGCGCTGGTCCCAGTCCTTCAGCGTCGTGAAGGCCATCGCCGCGTTCGGCCCCGAGCCCGAGAAGCTGAAGCCCTGCACCACGAGGTTCGACTCGATCGCCGGGCGCGTCGCGATGTGGGCCTCGAAAGCCATGACGACGTCCAGCGTGCGTTCGGCCGTGGCGTCGGCCGGCAGCTGGATCGAGGTCATGAAGTAGCCCTGGTCCTCTTCGGGCAGGAAGGACGAGGGCAGCTCGCGCCAGGCCAGCACCAGCAGCAGGCACAGCGCCACGAACACCGCCATCACGCGGCCGCCACGCGGCAGCAGCGCGGCGACGCCGCGGCCGTAGCGCCCGCTCAGGCTCTCGAAGCCGCGGTTGAAGGCGGTGAAGAAGCGGTTGCGCGGGTGCACCGCGGACACCGGCTTCAGCAGCGTGGCGCACAGCGCCGGTGTCAGGCTCAGCGCCAGGAAGGCCGACAGCCCGATGGACAGCGCCATCGCCAGGCTGAACTGGCGGTAGATGACGCCCACCGAGCCGCTGGCAAACGCCATCGGGATGAACACCGCCGTCAGCACCAGCGTGATCGCGACCACCGCGCCGGTGATCTCCTGCATCGCCTTGGCGGTGGCCGCTTTCGGCGACAGGCCTTCGCTGGCCATCAGCCGCTCGACGTTCTCGACGACGACGATGGCGTCGTCGACGATGATGCCGATCGCCAGCACCATGCCGAACATCGTCAGCACGTTGATCGAGAAGCCGATCGCCAGCATCACCGCGAAGGTGCCCAGCAGCGCGATCGGCGCGACGATCGCCGGGATCAGCGTGCAGCGCAGGTTCTGCAGGAACAGGTACATCACGAGGAAGACCAGCACCATGGCCTCGGCCAGCGTGTAGAGCACCTTCTCGATCGAGATCTTCACGAAGGGCGCGGTGTTGAACGACACCGTCGGGCGCATGCCCGCCGGCAGCGTCGGCGCCAGCTCGTCCAGGCGGTCCTGCACCGCCTGCGCGGCGCGCACCGCGTTCGCGCCCGGCGACAGCTGCAGCGCGGCGCTGGTGGCCGGCCGGCCGTTTTCGCGGTTGGAGAAGGCATAGGTCTGCGCGCCCAGCTCGACCCGGGCGACGTCGCCGAGCACGACCTTGGAGCCGTCGCGGCCGGCGCGCAGCACGATGGCGGCGAACTCCTCAGGCGACGACAGCTGGCCCTGCACCGTCAGCGGCACGGTGACGCGCTGGCCCGGCAGCGCCGGCTCGTCGCCCAGGCGTCCGGGCGCGATCTGCGCGTTCTGGCGCTCGATGGCCTGCGCCACGTCGCCCATCGTCAGCCCGTAGCCGGCCAGGCGTTGGGGCTGCACCCAGACCCGCAGCGCCTGCTCGGCGCCGAACAGCTGCACGCGGCCGATGCCCTCGATGCGGCGCAACTCCTCGACGAGGTGGCGCGCCATGTAGTCGTCGAGCGCCAGCGCGTCGTGGCGGCCGTCGTCGGACACCAGGCCCACCAGCATCAGGAACCCCGAGCTGGCCGACTCCACCTGCAGCCCGTTCTGGCGCACCGCCTGCGGCAGCCGCGGCTCGACCGCCTTGAGGCGGTTCTGCACGTCGACCTGGGCCAGTTCAGGGTCGGTGCCCGGCTTGAAGGTGGCCGTGATCTGCGCCGTGCCCGAGGCGTCGACCGAGGAGTCGAAATACAGCAGGTTCTTGACGCCCGAGAGTTCACGCTCGATCGGCGCGACGACCGAGTCGGCCAAGGTCTGCGGCGTGGCGCCGGGATAGCTGGCGACCAGCGACACCGACGGCGGCGCCACCGACGGATAACGTGCGATCGGCAGCTGCGGGATCGCGATCAGCCCGAAGAGCACGATGAACAGCGCGATGACCCAGGCGAACACCGGGCGCTGGATGAAGAACTGCGGCATGCGGCGCTCCGGCTTCAGCGGCGCGCGGCGCGGGCCGTCGCGGGTTCGGCCCAGGGCCGGGCGGCCACGACGAGGCCGTCGCCGAGGCGTTCGCCACCTTCGACGACGACCTGCTGGCCGGCCTGCAGCCCGGCGGCGACGCGGTAGCGCCGCTGCACCAGTTCACCGAGCTCGACCGGCACCGCATGGGCCTGCTGCTGCGTGTCGACGACCCAGACACGCGCCTGCCCGCCGACGCGGAACACCGCCTGCTGCGGCAGCGTCAGCGCCGCCTCGTAACGGGCCCGCGGCACACGCGCCTGCACGTACTGGCCCGGCAGCAGCCGGCGCTGCGGGTTGGGCACGGCCACGCGCAGCAGGCGCTCGCCGGTGCCGACGTCGACCGCGGTGCCGGTCATCAGCACGCGCCCGGTCAACCCGGTCGGGGCACCGCCGGCGTCGAGGATCTGGACTTCGGCCTCGGCCGGCCATTCAGCGGTGGCCGAGGCACCGGGCAGGCGCAGGTCGACGTAGACGCGGTCGATCTGCAGCACACGCGCCATCGGCGCCGTGTCGCTGGCCGAGACCAGCGCGCCTTCGCTGACCAGGGCCTGGTCGACGCGGCCGGCGATCGGCGCCGTGACGGTGGCGAACTGCAGGTCCAGGCGGCGCCGTGCCAGCGTCGCGCGTTCGAGCGCGACCTCGGCCGCGGCCTGGTCGCGCGCGCTCAGGGCATCGTCGTACGCCTGGCGGCTGACGGCTTCGGCCGCCACCAGCGGCGCCAGGCGCTGCTCCTGCCGCTGCGCCCGCGCCAGCGCCGCCTCGGCACGCTGCAGCGACGCCGCGGCCATCTCGAGCTCGGCCTGGAACGGCCGCGGGTCGATCTGGAACAGCGGCCGTCCGGCGGCGACCTCGGCGCCCTGCTCGAACAGCCGGCGCTGCACGATGCCGCCGACCTGCGACCGGATCTCGGCGCTGCGCCAGGCGGCCACGCGGCCCGGCAGGTCCTCGGACACCGTCAGCGCGGTCGGCGCCAGCGTCTGCACCGCGACGTGCGGCGCGGGTGCCGGGCCCGTGTCGTCCTCGGCCGGCGTGCAGCCCGCCATTACCACCGCGGCCAGAAGCGCCGCCCGCCGAGTCCAGTTGTCGTTCATGTCCACACCCAGAGCGCGCGCCAAGGAAGGCCCGGCGCGTCGAGGCGCGGCAGTGTCGTGGCGCCGGGCTGCGGGACGATCGAGGTTTTGTGGAGATACGATGGAGGCGAACCGAGGAGACGCGATGCCCACCGCCGCCGAGCCGCTGAACGCGCTCGTCCTGATCGCCGAGGACGAGACCGAGATCGCCGAGATCCTCGCCGCCTACCTGGGCCGCAGCGGGCTGCGCACGGCGCACGCGCGTGACGGCCGCGAGGCGCTGGCGCTGCACCTGTCGCTCAAGCCCGACCTCGTGCTGCTGGACGTGCTGATGCCGCGCCTGGACGGCTGGAAGGTGCTGAGCGAGATCCGCCACCGCGGCCAGACGCCGGTGATCATGCTGACGGCGATGGACCAGGACATCGACAAGCTGACCGGGCTGCGCATCGGCGCCGACGACTACGTCGTCAAGCCCTTCAACCCGGCCGAGGTCGTGGCGCGGGTGCAGGTGGTGCTGCGGCGCAGCCGCTTCGGGCGCGCCGCCGAGGCGCCGCCGGTGCTGCGCGCGGGTGCCTTCGAGATCGACCGCGAGAACCACGAGGCCGCGGTGCTCGTCGACGGCCGGCGCCGGCCGCTGAACCTGACGGCCACCGAGTTCCGCCTGCTGGCCTGCCTGGCGCAGGCGCCGCGGCGCGTGCACACGCGCGAGGAGCTGCTGGCCAGCTGCCTGCCCGAGGGCGAAGCCCAGGAGCGCACCGTCGACAGCCACCTGAGCAAGCTGCGGCGCAAGCTCGAGGCCTGCGGCGTGACGGGCTCGCCGCACAGCATTCGCGGCGTCGGCTACCGCCTGGCGGCGGCCGAATGAGCGCCGCCGCGGCCTCCGGGCTCAGGCGCCAGATCGTGCTGGCGATGGCGGCGCTGGCGCTGGCCGTCATCCTGCTGTCGGTGCTGGGTTCGTACGCCTTCTATGCGTTCTTCATGACCTACTCGCCGTCGAGCATCTCCGACAGCTGGGTGCCCAACCGTGCCGAGGTGGCCTGGATGCTGGCGACGACGGCCGCGGCGCTGGCGATCGCGATCCTGGCGGCGACGCGGCTGTCGCGCCGCATCCTGCGGCCGCTGAACTCGGTGGCCGAAAGCCTGCGCGAGGTCGCCGAAGGCAATCTCCAGGCGCGTGCCGCCAGCGACGACCCGTCGCTGGGCGAGGCCTCGCGGCTGGTTGGCGACTTCAACACGATGGCCGAGCGGCTGCAGACCATGGCCGAGGAACGCCGCTTCTGGAGCGCCGCCATCGCCCACGAACTGCGCACGCCGGTGACGGTGCTGCGCGGGCGGCTGCAGGGGCTGACCGAAGGAGTGTTCGCGCCGGAGCCGCAGCTCTTCGAGAGCCTGCTGCGCCAGGTCGAGGGCCTGAACCGGCTGATCGAGGACCTGCGCGTGCTGAGCCTGACCGACAGCGGCCACCTCGACCTGCAGCGCACGCCGGCCGACCTGGGCGCGGAGATCGCGGCCGTCGTGCACGCCGTCGAGGCGCGGCTGGCGGCGCGCGGTTTCACGCTCGCGCTCGATCTGGAGCTGCCGGCCGCGGTCGACTGCGACCCGGTGCGCATCCGCCAGGCGCTGATGGCGCTGCTGGAGAACACGCTGATGCACGCCGACCCCGGCGCCCTGCACGTGCGCGCGCGGCTGCACGAAGGCTGGGCGACGCTGGCGGTCGAAGACGCCGGCCCCGGCATCCCGCCCGAGCTGGAAGGCCAGCTGTTCGAGGCCTTCCGCCGCGGCGACCCGTCGCGCTCGCGCCGCAGCGGCGGCAGCGGGCTGGGGCTGGCGGTCGTCAAGGCGATCGCCCGGGCGCACGGCGGGCGCGTGGGCCACCGGGCGCTGCCGGACGGCGGCAGCGCGGTGTGGCTGAGCTGGCCGGCCACGGGCGATGCCGGGTAGGTCGGCGCCGAGGTCCCTGCGTGGAGGGGGCTCGGGCGCTCGTCCCGCGATCCCGCGACGTCAGGCTGCGCCTCGGTCCCAGTCCTCCAACGCCTCCTTCATCAAGCCCGCGATCCACCGCTGCCGGTGGCTCGTCATGCGCGCCGTGCTCGCGGCCACGCTGATGCCGGCCAGCGGCTGGCCCTCGGCGTCGCAGACGGCGCGGCCGACGCCGAGCGCGCCTTGCACCGCGTGGTTGCCGACCACCGCCCAGCCGCGTTCGCGCGTGTTGCGCACCAGCAGTTCCAGGCGCTCGGGCGTCATGCCGCCGTAGCGCGCCAGCACCACGCCGTGGGCGTGGATCGCGGCCTGGGCCTCGTCGTCGGGCAAGGCCGCCAGCAGCGCCAGCCCGGCCGCGCCCACGCCCAGCGGCTGGCGCGCGCCGACCTGTACCGACAGGATCTGCACCGGGTAGGTCCCGACGTGGCGCGCGATGCACCAGGAGCTGTGCCCCTCGCGCACGACGGCGAAGGCCGCGTCGCCACAGCCCTTGCTGACGCGCGCCAGCACCGGCGCGATGCGCCGCGCCAGGTCCGAGGCCCCGGCCCCTTGCGCCTCGCGCCGCACCGCGGCGACGTAGTGGAAGCGCCCGCTGCGCTGCACGTGGCCGGTGTCCAGCAGCGTCGCCAGCAGCCGGTGCACGGTGGCGCGCTGCAGGCCGCTGGCGCGGCACAGCTCCACCACGCGCAGGCCGGCGTCGCCGGCGCGCTGCAGCCGGTCCAGCAGCAGCAGGCCGCGGCGCAGCGTGCGGCCTTCACCGTCGGGCGGCTGCTCGCGCGCGCCCGGCGGCCTGGGACTATCCCGAAGTTCGTCCGCTGGGCGGACGTTCGAAGGCGTGTTGTCGGACCCCATCACGAAGAATTTTCTCAGGTCGCAGCGCCGCACACCGCGGGCTCGCCGCCATACGAAGGAGACACGACATGACCCGGATCACCCGCCGCACCTGGATCGCCGCTGCTGCCCTGGCCGGGGCCGGCGCCGCGCTGCCCGCCCTGGCCCAGCCCGCCTACCCGAACAAGCCGATCAAGCTGGTCGTCGGCTACGCCGCCGGCGGCGCCACCGACGTCATCGCGCGCCTGGTCGGCCAGAAGCTCGGCGACAGCCTGGGCCAGACGGTGGTCATCGACAACCGCGCCGGTGCCAACAGCAACGTCGGCGCCGAAGCGGTGGCGCGTTCTCCGGCCGACGGCTACACGCTCTACGTCTACACGATCGCCAACACGATCAACGCGACGCTGTACCCCAAGCTCGGCTACGACCCCGAGAAGGACTTCGAGCCCATCGGCCTGATCGCCAAGGTGCCCAACATCCTGGTCGTCAACAAGGACGTGCCGGTGAAGACGCTGGCCGAGTACGTGGCCTACACGAAGGCGCAGCCGCAGGGCGTCTCCTTCGCGTCGTCGGGCAGCGGCTCGTCCATCCACTTGTCCGGCGAGATGTTCAAGATGATGACCAAGCTGAACATGCTGCACGTGCCCTACCGCGGCAGCGCGCCGGCGGTGAGCGACCTGCTCGGCGGCCAGGTGCAGAGCATGTTCGACAACGCGCCGTCGGCGATGCCGCACATCCAGAGCGGCCGGCTGCGCCCGATCGCGATCACCAGCCCGCAGCGTTCGCCGCTGCTGCCCGACGTGCCGACCTTCATCGAGTCGGGCTACGCCGACTTCGACGTGCAGAGCTGGTTCGGCCTGGCCGCACCCGCCGGCACGCCGGCGGCCATCGTCAGCAAGCTCAACGCCGAACTGGCCAAGGTGCTGGCGCTGCCCGAGGTGAAGAAGCGCCTGGCCGAGATGGGCGCCACGCCGGCGGGCGGCTCGCCGGCCGACATGCGCAAGTTCGCCAGCGCCGAGATCAAGCGCTGGAACGCCGTGGTCAAGGCCTCGGGCGCCAAGGCGGACTGACGGCCGAGCCGACACGAGGATTCCATGTTCCCGATCGACTTTTTCTGGCGCGCAGCGGCGCGCTGGCCCGAGCGCAGCGCGATCGACGCGCCCGAAGGCCTGACCAGCTACGCCGTGCTGGCCGGCGAGGTGGCGGCGCTGGCCGCGGGCCTGTGCGCGCTCGACGCCACGCCCGGCAGCCGCGTCGGCATCCTGGCCAGGAACTCGCGCGAGCACCTGCTCGCGTTCCTGGCCACGCTGGCCGCCGGCAAGGTCTGGGTGCCGCTGAACGTGAAGAGCACGGCGCCCGAGATCCAGCGCATCGTCGACATCACCCAGCCGAGCATCGTCGTCGTCGATCCGGACAGCGCGGCGCTGCTCGCCGCGGCGAACACGCAGCGCATCTGGACCGGCGCACCCGGCGACGATGCGCAGCCGACGCTGGCCACGCTGATCGCGCGGCACGCGGGCGCACCGCGCATCGACCTCGCCGCGCTGGGCCTGAAGGACGGCGACACGCAGGCCATCAAGTTCACCGGCGGCACCACCGGCGCGCCCAAGGGCGTGATGCAGCCCTACCGCGCCTGGCTGGCCAACATCACCAACCAGATCCACGGCTGGGGCTTCGACGAGCACGAGCGCTACGTGCTGGCCGCGCCGATCACGCACGGCACCGGCACCTACGTGATGCCGATCCTGGCGCAGGGCGGCTGCCACGTCGTGCTGGCCCAGGCCGGTGCCGAGGCGGTGCGCGCGGCTTTTCGTGACCGCGCCGGCACCTGCTGCTTCATGCCGCCCACGCTGGTCTACATGCTGATGGCCCTGCCCGGCAGCAGCCGCGCCGACTACCCGCGGCTGCGCCGGCTGATCTACGGCGGCGCGCCGATGCCGCCGGAGAAGATCCGCCAGGTGCGTGCCTTCTTCGGCCCGGTGCTGGGCACCACCTACGGCCAGACCGAGGCGCCGCAGATCCTGACGCTGATGCGGCCCGAGGACTTCGACGACGAAGACAACTGGGCCAGCGTGGGCCGGCGCAGCTGGTTCAGCGACGTCGAGATCATGGCGCCCGACGGCAGGCTGCTGCCGCCCGGCGAGATCGGCGAGGTCGTCGCGCGCGGCGACCTGGTGATGAGCGGCTACTGGCGGCTGCCCGACAAGACCGCCGAGACGCTGGTCGACGGCTGGCTGCACACCGGCGACCGCGGGCTGATCGACGAGCGCGGTTATCTGTTCCTGAAGGACAGGCTGAAGGAGCTGGTCATCACCGGCGGCTTCAACGTCTACCCGATCGACGTCGAAAACGCGCTCGGCCAGCACCCCGCGGTGCACGAGTGCGCCGTCTTCGGCATTCCCGACGACAAATGGGGCGAGGCCGTGCAGGCCGCGGTGCAGCTGCGCGCCGGCGCCACCGCCACGGCAGCCGAGCTGATCGCCTGGGTGCGCGAGAAGCTGGGCCCCGTGCAGACGCCCAAACACATCCACTTCCACGCCAGCCTGCCGCGCTCGCCGGTGGGCAAGGTGCTGAAGACCGAGGTGCGCCAGATGGCGCTGGAGTCTTCGGCACCCACATCCGGAGACCCGACATGACGACCCAGAAGGTGCCCGAGACCCGCCTGTGCAGCCACACGCTGACCAGCCTGCACTACCGCGACAAGAACCTCGTCGAAGACCTGCTGGGCCGGCGCACGTTCACCGAGGTGATGGTGATGCAGATCCTGGCGCGCGAACCGCGCCCGGTGGACATGCGCATCGTCGACGCGGTGCTGATCGTGCTGATGGAGCACGGCCTGACGCCCAGCGCCATCGCCACGCGGCTGATCTACATGAGCGCGCCCGAGAACCTGCAGGGCGCCGTCTCGGCCGGGCTGCTGGCGGTGGGCAGCAGCTTCGTCGGCACGATGGAGAACTGCTCGCGCCTGCTCGACCGCATCCAGGCGGCGGGCGATGCCGACGCGCAGAAGGCCGAGGCGCTGGCCATCGCGCGCCAGCACAAGGCCGAACGCAGCGCGGTGCCGGGTTTCGGCCACCATCTGCACAAGCCGGTGGACCCGCGCGCCTACAAGCTGCTGGAGATGGGCCGTGCCGAGCCCGACCTGAAGGGCGACAAGGTCGCCGCGCTGATGACGCTGTCGGCCGCGGTCGACGAGGTGGCGGGCCGCGCGATCACGATCAACGCCACCGGCGCGGTCGCCGCGCTGCTGGGCGAGATCGGCGTGCCCACCGGCGTGATGCGCGGCTTCGCGGTGATCTCGCGTGCCGCCGGGCTGGTGGCGCACATCGTCGAGGAACAGCAAAGCCCTTCGGGCCGCTTCATCTGGGACACCGTGGAGCACGCGATGCCGACGGTCATCGACCATGGCTGAACGTGTGCTCGTCACCGGCGGCAGCCACGGCCTGGGCCGGGCGATGGTCGAGCGCCTGCGGGCCGACGGCTATCGCGTCGTCAACCTCGACCTGCAGCCCGCCGCCGCGCCGCACGCCGACGAGGTCTTCGTGCAGGCCGACCTGACCGACGAACCCGGCCTGCGGGCGGCGCTGGCCGCGGTGCTCGAGCGCGAAGGCCCGATCACGCGCCTCGTCAACAACGCCGGCATCGTGCGCCCGGCTTCGTTCGAGGAGACCGAGCTGGCCGACCTGCAGGCCGTGATGGCGCTCAACGTCGGCGGCTCCATCGTCTGCGCGCAGGCGTTGCTGCCGGGCATGAAGGCGGCGCGTTTCGGCCGCATCGTGCACATCAGCAGCCGCGCCGCCGTCGGCAAGGCCACACGCAGCGCCTATGCGGCCAGCAAGGCCGCGCTGCACGGCCTGGCGAAGACGATGGCGCTCGAACTCGGGCCGCACGGCATCACCGTCAACGCCATCGGCCCCGGGCCTATCGCCTCGCCGCTGTTCGACCGCGTCAACCCGCCGGGCGCGCCGGCCACGCAGCAGATCGTCGACACGATCCCGCTGCGGCGCATGGGCCAGCCCGCCGAAGTGGCGCACATGGTCGCCTCGCTGCTCGACTCGCGCGCGGGCTTCGTCACCGGGCAGGTGCTGTACGTCTGCGGCGGCATGACGGTGGGGCTGGCGGCATGAACGCGATGCCAACCGCAATGCCCTTGAGCCTGGAAGGCCGCGTCGTCTTCGTCGCTGGCGGCGGCTCGGCCGGGCCGGGTTTCAGCATCGGCCGTGCGGCCTGCATCACCTATGCGCGCCTGGGCGCGAAGGTCTGCGTCGCCGACCGCGACCGCGGCTCGGCCGACGAGACCAGCGCGCTGATCCGCGCCGAGGGCGGCAGCGCCGAGACCTTCGTCGGCGACATGGCGCAGGAGGCCGACATCGTGCGCATCTTCGCGGAGGCGGCGGAGCACTTCGGCCCGGTCGACGCGCTGCACCACAACGTCGGCATCGGCAAGACCGGCGGGCCGATGGAGACGAGCGCGGCCGACCTGGACCGCATCCACGCCGTCAACGTGCGCAGCCTGCTGACGGCGGCGCAGCAGGTGCTGCCGGGCATGGCCGAGCGCGGGCGCGGCGCCATCGTCACGATCTCGTCGGTGGCCGGGCTGCGCTACCTGGGCTACCCGCACCTGGCCTACGGCGTGACCAAGGCCGCGCTGTCGCACTTCACGAAGCTGATCGCGCTCGAATACGCCGGCCGCGGCGTGCGCGCGAACTGCGTCGTGCCGGGGCTGATCGACACGCCGCGCATCGCCAGGACCGTGGCCGACCGCTTTGCCGCCGACCTGGACGAGGCCCGGGCCGCGCGCGACCGCCAGGTGCCGATGGGCCGCATGGGCACCGCCTGGGAGGTGGCGCATGCCTGCGCCTTCCTGCTCAGCGACGCCGCGGCCTACATCACCGGCACCGAGCTGGTCGTCGACGGCGGGCTGGTGGGGCGCTACGCCTGAGCGGCGGGGCCTGGTCGCTGCGATGCCGCCGGCCGCGGCGGCGCCAATGCCTCATCCGGCGCTCTCGCCATCCTCGGCGGCTGGCAGGTAGATGCTGAAGGTACTGCCCTCGCCCGGCTGGCTGTCGACCTCGATCACGCCGCCGTGCGCGCGCACGATGCCGTGTGCTGCCGCCAGGCCCAGGCCCGTGCCTTCGCCGACCGGCTTGGTGGTGAAGAAGGGCTCGAAGATCTTGCCCAGCAGCTCGGCCGGGATGCCGCTGCCGGTGTCGGCGATGCTCACGCGCGCCCAGTCCGGCGCCGTGCCGGGCGCCGCGTCGACCGTCGCTGGCTGCCCACGATCCGCGGTGATGCGCACCTGCCCGCGCTCGGGCCCCATCGCCTGGGCGGCGTTGCGCACGATGTTCAGCAGCACCTGCTCCATCTGCACCAGGTCGATGCGCACGCTGCTGTCCGCGGCCAAGGTGATGGTCAGCGTCTGCTGGTGCGGCAGCGCGGCGCGCAGCAGCCCTTCGGCGTGCGCGAGCCACGCGCCCAGGCCGATGCGCTGCGGCGCCGGCGGCTTCTGGCGCGAGAAGTCCAGCATCTGGCGCACCAGCGCCGCGGCCTTGTCGCCGGCCAGGCGGATGCGGCCCAGGTTGCGCGCCTGGCGCGAGCCGGGCACGGCCTCCAGCTCGCAGAGTTCGGCCAGGCCGTTGATCGAGCCCAGCAGGTTGTTGAAGTCGTGCGCGATGCCGCCTGCGAGCGTGGCCACGGCGCGCAGCTTGTCGTTCTCGCGCAGGCTGTCCTCCAGCCGCTGCTGGCGGCCGACGTCGCGGCCGATGCAGACGTGGTTCAGCAGTTCGCCCTTGCGCCCCAGGATCGGCGAGATCGACCACTGCACGCTCAGCGTGCTGCCGTCGCTGCAGGCCAGCGGGCCGACGCGGCGGCCGGGCCGGGTGCCGCCCGGCGGCTCGGCCCAGGCCCCCGCACCTTCGACCGCCTGGCGTCGCGTCCAGCCGGTGGCGCGGCAGAAGGCCGGGTTGACGTCGTCGCACCGGCCGTCGAGGTCGAGTACGACGATCATCTCGTCGGTCTGCTCGAACATCGCCACCAGCGTCTCGTGCTCGCGCCGCCAGCGCTGCTCGTGGTGCGCGCGCTGGGCCAGCTCGTGCGGCAGCATCAGCGCCAGCAGCAGCGGCAGCGCGTCGCCGCGCACCAGGCGCTCGCGCCCGGCGTGTTCGGCGCTGCCGGGCGGCGCATCGCGCCAGGCCTGCGCCAGCGCCACCTGCGCGCGGCGGTGCAGCTCGTGCATCTGGTCGATCGCCGGCCCGTCGGCCAGGCTGGTCTTGGCCAGCTCGGTGGCTTCGCCCAGCGCCGTCTCGTGTTCCAGCTCGCTGTCGGTCAGCGCGATGCGCCGCAGCAGCTCGACGTAGCGCGGCAGCAGCGCGTCGACGCGGTCCATCAGCCGCCTCCGACGCGCATCACCAGCACGCCGGCGTCGTCGCGGCCTGGCGCCGCCTGCTGCAGCAGGTGTGCGCACAGCAGGCCGGGGTCGCGCTCCCATTCGGGCAGCAGCACCGGCAGCTGCAGCGACTCGTCGAGCCCGTCGCTGAACAGCAGCAGCCAGTCGCCGGGCAACAGGTCCAGCTCGGACTCCGACACCCGCGCCGGCAGGCCGCCACCGACGATGCCGTTCTGCGACGGCAGCCGGCGCATGTGGTGGTCGCGCAGCCGCATGCAGCGTGTGTTGCCGACACCCGCGTGGCGCAGCCTGTCACCCTGCACCCGCACCAGCCCGACCGCGGCGCCGCGCAGGCTGGCGAGCGCGCGGTCCAGGCGCTGCATCAGCGCCGGCAGGCTGGCCTCGGGGGCGGTGGCGAGCGCCTGCACTGCGGCGTCGGCGGCGCAGGCGGCTTCCGCGCCGTGGCCCAGCCCGTCGACGATGGCCAGCAGGCCCTGCGTGGCGGCCGCGCCGGCGGGGCTCAGGTCGAACCAGGCGGCGGCGTCGCCGCAGGGGCCCTGGCGCTCCATCGCGCGCGTGGCGCTGGCCACGCCCGCCGCCCAGCGCCGATGCACGGCCACGGGCGTCAGCGCAGCGGGGGCCACCATTTGCGTGCCACCACCCGCGTGCCGCGGCCGGGCCCGGTCTGCAGGTCGAACTCGTCCATCAGGCGCTGCACGCCGGGCAGGCCGCAGCCCATGCCGCCGCCGCTGCTCCAGCCTTCGGTCATCGCCAGGGCCGGGTCGGCGATGCCGGGGCCGTCGTCCTCGGACACCAGCTCGACGCCCTGGTGCCGGCCCCGCTGCAGCAGCGTCAGCCGCAACCGGCCGCCATGGTCGGCGTAGAGCCACAGGTTGTTGGCCAGTTCCGAGGCCGCCGTCGCGACGTGGGCGCAGAACACCGGGCTCGCGCCGTGCCCGGCGCAGAAGCGCTGCGCGCCGGCGATGACGGTCGCGACGTCGTACTCGCCGCGCACGTCGAAACTCACGGCCGCCGCCTGCGCCGCCTGCGCCGCGTTCATGGCCGGCGCGGGCGCACCAGCTGCACCGTGACGACGGTGCCGCTGCCGTCGGAGCGGATGTCGAAGACGTCGACCAGCCGGCGTGCGCCGGGCAGGCCGGCACCGAGGCTGCCGCCGGTGGAATAGCCGTCCTGCATCGCCAGGTCGAGGTCCCGGATGCCGGGGCCCTGGTCGCTGATCATGGCCTGCAGCCGCCAGTGGCGCGCGTCCGACAGGTCGGCCAGCTCGCAGCGCGCCTGCACGGCGTAACGCACCGCGTTGCGGCCGAGTTCGGAGACGGCGGTGGCGAAGCGGGTCTGGTCCATGACGCCCAGCCCCACCTGGCGCACGAGGTCGCGCGCGGCGAGCCGGGCGCGCACGATGTCCTCGCCGCTGCGCAGCTCAAGCATGGCGCGGCGGCTCGTCGGCGCCGGGGGCGGGCGGGTCGAGCGCGCGCGCCATCAGCCCGTCCAGCTGCGCCAGCGCGCGTTCCAGCGTGAAGCTGGTCCTGACGTCGACCAGCCGGCTGCCCATCTCGACCAGCGTCATCGCCACCGCCGGCTGGATGCCGCAGACCACGACCTCGGCGCCCAGCAGGCGCAGCATGCGCGCGCTGTCGTTGAGCACACGCGCCATGAACGAGTCGATCAGGTCCAGCGCCGAGACGTCGATGACGACGCCGCGTGCCTGCATCGTGGCCGCACGCTCGGTCAGGGCGGCCTGGAAGTCCATCACGCCTTCGTCGGTGATGTCGGCGCCCAGCGCCACCAGCAGCACGCGGGCGTTGAGCCGCAGGATGGGCACGCGCATCGGGACGGGCCTAGACCGGCGCCACGCGGCGCCCGGTGAGCTGCAGCGCCAGCGCCATGCCGGCCTTCAGCGAACCGCGGGTCGGCACGCCGGACATGTCGATGCCGAGCTTGACCATCGTCTGCGCCGTGCTCGGGCTGATGCCGGTGAGGATGACGCGGGTGCCCAGCATCTCGGCCGCGGCGACGGTCTTGAGGATGTGCCGCGCGACGCTGGTGTCCATCACCGGCACGCCGGTGACGTCGATCAGCGTGACTTCCGACTCCGATGCGGCGATGGCCTCGAGCAGGCGCTCGGAGATCTGCTGCGCGCGCACCGAGTCGACGACGCCGACCAGCGGCAGCAGCAGGATCGAGTCCCAGAGCGTGATCACCGGCGTGGACACCTCGCGCAGCGACTCGCTCTGGCGCTTGATGACCTCCTCGCGCGCGGCGACGAAGGACGAGGCCAGCACCAGCACGCAGCGGTCGAGCAGGCGCTCGACGTGCAGCGTCGCGGCCAGGCGCGTGTCGGCGAGCGCCACGTCCTCGTGCAGTTCCTCGATCAGCGACTCCTTGCAGGCGAGCACGAAGGTGATCGATTCCTCCGGCGTGAAGCCGCGCGCCACGCGCACCTGGCTGGCGCTGCGCAGCGCGGCCGACAGCGGGTGGTCCGGGTCACGGTCGAAGGCTTCGCTGCCCGAGTCCAGCACCTGGGCCAGGCCGTCCAGCAGCGCCTGCATCTCGGCGTTCAGCTCGGTCTGCGGGGTCAGGCCGCGCAGGTAGTTGCCGCCGCTGGCTTTCAGGCGCGCCTGCCAGCGCGCGCTCAGGCTGTCGCTGCGGCGGCGCAGCAGCGTCAGCAGCAGGGGGTCGGGGCTTGCTGTCATCGTTGGGATGCCGCCAGGGCCTGAGTCAGCGCCGACTGTAGATCATGGCGGCTGAACGGTTTGCTCAATTGGCAGCTGGCACCGGCCAGGGCTGCGGTCTCGAGGTTGAACTGCGGCGACAGCACGCGCCGGCCGCCGGAGATCGCGATCACCGGCAGCTGCGGGTGGGTGCGGTGCAGCTCGACGATGACACGCGTGCCGTCGATGCCGGGCATCAGGATGTCGGTGATGACGGCGTCGAAGCGGCCGGCGCGGCTGCGGAACAGCGCCAGGCCCTGTTCGCCGTCGGCCGCCTCGGTGACGGCGTGGCCGTCGAGCTCCAGCATCTGGCGCAGCGTGTCGCGCAGCAGTTCGTCGTCGTCTATCAGCAGGATCTGAGCCATGGCGCTCGACCTTTCATCTCGTCTTGCGTCAGAACAGCTCGATGCGCTGCAGCGGCTCGCCGGACGGCGCGCCGGCGGGCGCGCCGGCGTCGGGGTCGGCGTGTTCGGCTTCGAGCTGCAGGTACTCGGGCGCCAGCGCCTGGGCGCGGCCCTCGATGTCCTGCGTGTCCTGGCGTCCGCTGCGCAGCCGGGCGATGAGCTCGGCGAGCACGGTGTTGCGGTTGGCTATGGCCGGCTCCACGCGGTCGACGATCTGCTTGAACACGTCCTGGTACTGCGCGGTGTCCAGCAGCCGGCCGATGCCCTGGTCGAGGTCGGTGTTGTGCTGCGTGACGGCGGTCATCAGCATCTCGTAGAACTGGCGCATGTCGACGTAGCTCTCGTCGAGCTGGCGCGTCATCTGGCCCAGGCGGTCGGCCTCGGCCTCGTTGTGGCGCGTGCGTTCGGCGAAGTCGCCGCTGAAGCCGGCCTCGACGGTGCCGACCAGGCGCGAGATGTCCTCGTTGGCCTTGGCCGCGGTCTCGTTGGCCTGCGTCGCCAGCCGGCGCACCTCGCCGGCGAGCACCGCGAAGCCCTTGCCGGCCTCGCCGGCGCGGGCCGCCTCGATCGCGGCGTTGATCGCCAGGATCTCGGTCTGGCGCGCGATGGCGCGGATCGTGTCGGTCATGTCCGACAGGCTCTTGACCTCGTCGACCAGCTGCTTGAAGTGGCCGCGCTCCTGCGCGATCTGCGCCGGCAGCGTCTGCACGAAGGCCGCCAGCTCCTGGATGATGTGGCCGTTGAACTCGATGCCGGCCTGCATCGCCTCGCTCTGCGTCTGCGCGTGGCCGAGGTAGGTGACCAGGCGGCTGGACAGGCCGCGCAGCTCGGCCAGGCGCTCGACGAACTGCAGCGCCGCGGTCTCGGACAGGCCCACCGCGCGCCCGAGTTGCAGCAGCACCTGACGGTCGAGTTCGCGGATGCCTTCCAGCGTCGCGCCGTCGGGATCACGTTGCCCCGGCGCGGCTGCGGGGGCGATCCACTTCGCCAGCCGCGCCCGCCAGCGTGTGCTCCAGGGCAGGGCTGGGGCCGAGCCGGTCTGCTCGGTCGTCACCTCAGGCTCCCGGCAGCACTTGCTTGATCACGCGCACGAGGTCGGCGCTGGCCACGGGCTTGACCAGCCAGCCGGTGGCGCCGAGCTTCTTGGCCTCGTCGCGCTTGGCCTGCTGGCTCTCGGTGGTCAGCGTCAGGATGGGGGTGAAACGCAGCACCCGGCGCGCCTGGCGGATCAGCTCGATGCCGTCCATCTTCGGCATGTTGATGTCGGTGATCATCAAGTCGGGCTTGAGCCCCTTGTTGATCTTGGCCATGGCCTGCTCGCCGTCGGCGGCCGTCTCCACCTTGAAGCCCGCGATCTCGAGCGAACTCTTGACGCTCATGACCATGGTGGCGGAGTCGTCGACGATGAATATGGTCTTCATGGGATCGGGAAGTTGGGCGGCTGTGTGACCTGTCGCGGGTCGGCAGCCGGGGGCCTCCTCGTGACGTCGAAGGCGCTTGGCGCCATGAGTCGTATCCGTGGTCTATCGGCAGTTGGACGGATGACTTGAGTGCTGACGGTCAGCGCGCGGGCTGCAGCGCCTGGGCCAGCCAGGCGTCTGGCGGGGCGGCGGTGATGTGCGGGCGCAGCGCCAGCAGCACCTGCAGCACGGCGGCGTGCAGGTGTTCGCACTTGCCCAGGTGCACCGCCGGCCGCGGCTGCTTGAGCAGCCACTGCAGCAGGGCTTCGGCGTCGTCGACGCTGACCACGCCTTCGAGCGCGGCGTGTTTCTTCAGGTAGCGGATGCCCATGTCAGCAGTTCCTTCGGGTTCAGGACCATCAGCACGCCGCCGTCGCCCATCAGCGCGGTGCCGGCAAAGCCGGTGAGGCCGGCGAGCACGCCTTCCAGCGGCTTCAGGATGATGTCGCTGGCGCCGTGGAACTGGTCGACGATCAGGCCGACCGCCTCGGCGCCCAGGCGCACCACGAGCACGGCGAGTTCGCCGTCGGCGTTCTTCAGCGGCTCGGTGTCCAGCGCCAGCAGCTCGTTGAGCGCACGCAGCGGCACGATGCGCCCGCGCAGCACCGTCGTGCGCGCCTGCTTGAAGCAGTGGATGTCGTCGCCGTGCACGCGCACGGTCTCGACGATCAGGTCCATCGGCACGCCGAAGCGGCGGCCGGCACTCTCGATGACCATGACGTTGGTGATGGCCATCGACAGCGGCAGCGACAGGCGCAGCGTCGTGCCGCGGCCCTGCACGCTGCTCAGCTCGACGCTGCCGTTGATGCGCTCGATGGCGGTGCGCACCACGTCCATGCCGACGCCGCGGCCCGACAGGTCGGAGATCTGCTCGGCGGTCGAGAAACCCGGCAGGAAGATCAGCTGCACCGCGTCGTGGTCGCCGAGCGTGGCGGCGCGGTCGGCGGGGATCAGGCCGCGTTCGACGGCCTTGGTGCGCACCCGGGCGGCGTCGACGCCGGCCCCGTCGTCGCTGATCTCGATGACGACGCGGTCGCTTTCCTGGTGCGCGCGGATGCGGATCGTGCCGGCCGCGGGCTTGCCGGCGTCGCGGCGCGCCTGCGGCGTCTCGATGCCGTGGTCCAGGCTGTTGCGCAGGATGTGGATCAGCGGGTCGGCGAGCGACTCGATGACGTTCTTGTCGGCCTCGGTCTCCTCGCCTTCGACGACGAGGTGGACCTCCTTGCCGAGCTTGCGCGAGATGTCGCGCACCAGGCGGCCGAAACGCTGGAACACCGCACCCACCGGCAGCATGCGCACCTGCATGATGGCGTGCTGCATGTCCTCGGCGATGCGGTTGATCACCGTGTACTGGGCCTTGATCTCGCGCGCCAGCTCGCGCTGGCCGAAGACGGTCTCGGCACGCTGGGCGAGGTAGGGCAGGCTGTTCTTGGCCACCACCATCTCGCCGATCAGGTCCATCAGCCGGTCGACCTTCTCCTGGCCGACCTTCAGCACCTTGTGCGCGCCGGCGCCGTTGGCCTCGTCGCCGCCGCGGCGGCCGGGGTCTGCGGCGGCGGGCTCGGCGGCCGCTTCGGCCACGCCTGGCGCGGCCTCGGCCGTGGCCGGTTCGGCCGGCAGCGCGTGCCGGCGTGCCCAGGCCAGCAGCGTGGCCGCGTCGGCGTCGTCGGCCAGCGCCTGCAGGCCGGCGACGGCGCTGCCGTCGTCCAGCCAGGCCAGCAGCCGCTGCAGCGTGCGGCGCGCCGCGCGCACCGTGCCCGGCGCCACCGTGCTGCGCGCCAGCAGCGCCAGCTGGTCGGCCCAGAGCTGTCGGGCACGCGCGCGGGCCGCACGTTCGGCGGCCGTGGGCTCGGCCGGCGGCGCCGGCGGTGCCTGCCAGCCCTGCAGCTGTTCGAGCACGCAGCGGAAGTGCTCCTGCACGTCGGCGCGCGGCGCGCTGCTCAGCAGCACGATGTCGAGCCGGCACTGGTAGCAGTCCCAGTCGTTCAGCGCCTCGCCCTCGGGCCAGGGCTGCTGGCCGGCCACCGTCACCGCCAGCAGGCCGGGCGTGGTGCAGGCCAGGCGCCAGGGGTCCTCTCCCTTGAAGAAGCAGCCTTCCTCGGGCTGGTAGCGCCAGGCCGTGGCGCCGGGGTGGGCCGCACGCAGCGCCGGGTCGAGCCGGTCGAGCCAGTCCGGCGCCGCCGTCTGCGCCGTCCCGGCAGGGCTGTGGGCGGCCGGCTCGGCGGCCGCTTGCGCGGCTTGCGGCGGCTCGGCGGGCGCGCCGTCGAGCAGCGCACGCAGCGCCTTCGCATGCGCCTGGGCCCGGGCGTCGGCGCCGGCCTCGATGCGCCCGCTCCTTTCGATCTGGTCGATGAGCTGGGCGCTGAAGTCCATCGCGTCGAGCAGCGCGTCGGCGAGTTCGGCGCTGTAGGCCAGCTCCTGGTTGCGTACGCGGTCCAGCAGGTCCTCGCCGGCGTGCACGACACGCTCCAGCGGCTTGAACTCGAACAGCCCGCAGTTGCCCTTGAGCGTGTGCACCGAGCGGAACAGGTCGTTCAGCAGGGTCGCGTCCTCGGGTTCGCGCTCGACTTCGAGCAGGCCCTTGCCGATCGCCTCGAGGCACTCGCGCGCCTCGAGCACGAACTGGTCCAGCAGTTCGCTCTGGTTCATGTTCCGGCTCCTTCGGCCGCCTTCAGCGTGGCCGCGGTGTCGCCCAGCAGCAGGGCGGCGGTCAGCACCAGGTCCGCCGGCCGGGCGGGTTTGACGAGATAGCCGTTGGCGCCGGCGTCGAAGGCGCTGCTGGCGTCCTGGCTGCGGGCTTCGGTGGACACCATCAGCACCGGCGCCTGGTGCCGGGCCTCGAGCTTGCGCAGCTCGCGCACGAAGCTGTAGCCGTCCATGCGCGGCATGTTGATGTCGACGACGTAGAGGTCGAAGGCGCTGCCGGCGTCCTGCGCGAGCACACGCTCCAGCGCCTCGACGCCGTTGACCGCCTCGTCGGTGGCCCAGCCGGCGTCGCCCAGCAGCTTGCGGTGGTACATGCGCACGGTCGCGGCGTCGTCGACGACGAGGATGTGCTTGGTGGTGTTCGCCATCTCAGTCTTCCGTGTTGCCGTCGGCGCAGCGGGGGTGGTTCATGTCGTCCTCACTGCGGCTTCTGGTAGACCATGGCGTCGGGAAAGCGGCGCACGGTGTAGAGCGAGGACATGCGGCTCATCGATTCCGAGTGCCCCAGGCAGATGAAGCCGCCGGGGCTCATCGTGTCGTACAGCGCCTCGGCCGCGACGCGGCGCGACAGGTCGTCGAAATAGATCAGCAGGTTGCGGCAGAAGACGATGTCGATGTCGCGGAACTGGCGCGTGTCCGCGCCTTCCGAGAGGTTGACGCGGCTGAACTCCACCGCGCTCACCAGGTCGCGCGAGATCGCCCATTCGTCCTGGCCGTGGCGCGTGAAGTACTTCTTCAGGTACGCCGGCGGCAGGTACTGCACCGAGCGCGGCGAGTAGACGCCGCGCCGGGCCGACGCGAGCACCGTGGTGTCGATGTCGGAGGACAGGATCTCGACGTCGAACTCGTCGATCCTGGGCCAGCGTTCGAGCAGGTAGATCGCGATCGAATACGGCTCCTCGCCGGTGGACGACGGGATCGACCAGATGCGGATGCGCTGGCCCGGGCGCTTGCGCGCGGCGACCTCGTCGAGCAGGTTGTTGACGAGGCAGTCGAACTGGTAGGCCTCGCGGAAGAAGTAGGTCTCGTTGACCGTCATGCAGTTGACGAGGTGCTGCATCTCGGCGCCGTCGGCTTCGAAGCGCAGCGCGACGAAGTAGCTGCGGAAGCTCTCGGCGCCGGTGGCCTGGATGCGGTCGACCAGGCGCTTGTCGACGAAGTAGCGTTTGCCTTCGTCGAAGTGGATGCCGGTCTTGCGGTAGAAGAACTCGGCGAACTTCTGGAAGTCCGCGTCGGTGATGACGGGCGGCGCGGCCACGGTGCCCGATGTCACTGGAGCACCCTTCGGCCTGGCGGCCGGTCCCGCCAGGCGGGATTGAGCCCCGGACAAGTCCTGAGGTCTCATGCTGCCTCGATGCGTTCCAGCGCGAGGCCGACGCAGAAGTCGATGTAGGCGTCGGCGGCGAAGCGGCGCCGCACCTGCTGCAGCGCCGGCAGGTTCTCGGGGCCGCCGAGCTCGCTCAGCACCTCGAGCGCGGCGCCGACGACGTTGACCTGCGCCTCGTGCAGCAGCACCTGGTTCAGCCAGGCCGGCACCTGCGGGTGGCGCAGCTCGCCGAGCAGGTTGACGGTGAAGATGCGCACGTCGCCGTCGCTGTCGGCGAGCAGGCGGTCGACGTGTTCGGCGACCGCGCCGGGCAGGCTGGCTAGCACCTCGATGGCGCCGTTGCGCAGCGCGGGGTCCTCGCTGCGCAGCAGCTCGATCATCGCCTGCACCACCTCGGGCGATCCGAGGTGGGTGGCGGTGCTGAAGAGCACGGCGCGCACGCTGGCTTCGGTCTCGACCGCCAGCCGCGCGCAGACCGCCGCGGCCGCGGCCGGGTGCGCGGCCAGGTCGCGCGCCGCCCAGCGGCGCCGGCTGCTGTCGGGGTCGCCCAGCTGCGCCAGCAGCCCGGCCAGGTCGCGCGGGTACTCGCGCGTCTCGATCGGGCGCAGGGTCGAGGGGTCGCCGGGTTTTTTCAGTGCCATGCCTGATCCTTGTTGTGGGCGCCGCCGTTCAGCGCCTGGTGTTCATGTCAGCCAGATGCGCAGCTGCGCGGCGATGCCGGTGCAGGGCAGCACGAGGCTGGCGCCGCGGCGCTCGATCAGCTCGGCCGGCATGCCGAAGACGACGGCGGTGTCGGCCGACTCGGCGATCGTGCGGCCGCCCTCGGCGTGCAGCCGGCCCATCGCGGCGGCGCCGTCGTTGCCCATGCCGGTGAGCATCACGCCCACCAGCCGGGACGCCGGCAGGTGCTGCAGCGCGCTGTTGACCAGCACCTCGACCGAGGGATGCCAGAGCACGCCCGGGCTTTCGGGCCGCGGCGCGGCATAGAGCACGCCGCCGCGGTCGCTGACGGTGAGGTCGGTGCCGCCGCGGCCGATGTAGACCGTGCCGGCCTGCAGCGGCATCGGCGCAGCGGCTTCCACCACCTTCATCGCGCACAGGCCGTCCATGCGCCGGGCGAAGGTGTCGGTGAAGTTGGCCGGCATGTGCTGCGCCACCAGCACCGGCCAGGCGAAGTCGGCCGGCAGCTTGGGCAGGATGTCCTCCAGCGTGCGCGGGCCGCCGGTGGACACGCCGATCAGCACCAGCCCCGGCACCGCTGCCGGTTTCGGCACCGCCGCTGCCGCCGGGGCCCCGGCGACGGGCGGGGAGGGCGGAACGGCGCGCCGCGGCGCGGGTTCGGCACGGCGCGGCGCCACCGCGGCGGCGGCCATGCGCTGCCCCGGCGTGCGGCCGCCCAGCCGTGCGCGGCTGGCGCTGCGCACCTTGTCCAGCAGGATCGACTTGATGTCGTCGACGTGCAGCGAGATCGTGCCGCCGGGCTTGGGGATGAAGTCGACGGCGCCCAGCGCCAGCGCCTCGAAGGTGGCGAGCGCCCCCTTCTCGGTCAGCGAGGACACCATCACCACCGGCGTCGGCCGCGCCGACATGATCAGCGACAGCGCCGTCAGGCCGTCCATCTCCGGCATGTTGATGTCCAGCGTGACGACGTCGGGCTGCCACTGGACGACGACGTCGACGGCCTCGGCGCCGTTGCGCGCGCTCCTGACCTCGTAGCCGCCCTCGGCGAGCACGCCCATCAGCAGCTTGCGCATCAGCGCCGAGTCGTCGACGACCAGGACCTTCTTCATGGTGCGTCGGCGGGGCTCACGCGGCCTGGGCCAGCGGGGCTTGCGAGCCGTTGTCGAACTGGTGCATCTGCTGCATCTCGCGGCCCTGCAGCAGGTGCTGCGGGTCGATCAGCATCACCAGGCGCTTGTCGCCGTCGAGCTTGGCGACGCGGCTGATCAGCCGGCTCTGCTCGTCGGACATCGCCGGCGCCGCGACGACGTGGTCGCGCGGGATGCGCAGCACCTCGGCCACCGAGTCGACGATGAAGCCGGTGCGCATGCCCGCCAGCAGGTAGACCATGATGCGCTGGCGGTCGTTGCGCTCGATGCCGGGCAGGCCCAGGCGGCTGCGCTGGTCGATCACCGGCAGCACCGTGCCGCGCAGGTTGATCACGCCTTCGACGAAGGCCGGCGTGCGCGGCACGCGCGTCAGCGTCTCGGGCAGGCGCACGATCTCCTGCACGCTCATGATCGGCACGCCGAACTCCTCGGCGCCGAGGCGGAAGATCACCACCTGCGTGTCGTCGTCGGTGCTGCTGTCGTCTTCGGCGATGTCGGCGCTCATGGCGGCCTCCTGCTGCAGTGGGGTGCCGGCGTCGCGCGTGGCGTCCAGCGCGGCCTCGATGGCCGGCATGCGCAGCAGCCTGTCGGTGGCGATGATCGACACCAGGCGCTTGCCGCCCTCGAGCCGGCAGATCGACGCGAACTCGTCCATGCCGCCGCCGGCGGCCAGCATCCCGGGCATCGGCTCGGCCTGCGAGCGCGGCACGCTCAGCACTTCCTTCACCGAGTCGGTCACGAGGCCGACGTTGAGGCCGCCGGGCAGCGAGGTCACGACGATGCGGTGCTGCTCGGCGTAGGCCAGGCGCGGCAGGCCGAACAGCGTGCGCAGGCTCACCAGCGGCAGCAGCCGCTGGCGCAGCGACATCACGCCGAGCACGTGCGACGGCGTGTTGGGCAGCTCGTTGACACGTTCGGGCAGCTGCACGATCTCCTGCACCTCGGCGATGTCCAGCGCGTACTCCTGCTCGGCGACCGAGAACGAGACCAGGCGCAGCTCGTCGCCGGCGCCGCCGTCCTCGTTCGCCTCGGCCAGGGCCGCGGCGCCGCTCAGGCCGGCGCCGCCACGGCTGCTGCGCTCGGCGCCGCCGCCGCAATGGGCGAACTGGCCTTCGATCAGGCGCGCGAAGTCGATGACCAGCAGCATGTCGTGGCCGCCGTCGGCGCGGGCGCGCTTGATGACGCCGGTCAGGTAGTCGGCGTCGACGACGCTCTGGATGCTGTCGGCCGGCTCGATCTCGCCGGGCTCGATGGTGACGACGCTGGCAACGCGGTCGACGACGAACCCGAGCGGCTGGCCGAGGTTGATGACGAGCGCACGCGTGGCGTCGTCGTGCTCGCGTTCGTCGCAGCCGAAGAGGCGGCGCAGGTTGATGATGGGCAGCACCCGGCCGCGCAGGTTGGCCAGGCCGTCCAGCGTGCGTGGTGCCAGCGGCAGGTGGGCCACCTCGGGCACGCGGATGATCTCCTGCACCGGTGCCATCGGCACCGCGAACAGTTCACCCGCCACCGCGAAGGTGACGAACTGGTTGGCATGGCCCGCGTCGTCGTCCGGCTCGTCGCCGTCGGTCGGGGGGATGCCCGCATTGGGTGTCAAGGCTGCGTTCATCGCAGACCTCCTGTGGTCGATTCGGGGTCGGATGCAGAGGGCAGGCGCGCCGGCGCCCGGGCGGCGCGGCGGGCCCGTCGGGCCCGGCCGCGCGGCGTCGGTGCCGCCCGGCGCGAACGCCCTCAGGCGCTTTGCAGCTCGTCGGCGAGCGAGGCGATCTCCTCGATCGCGGCCGACAGCTCCTCGGCCCCTTGCGCCTGCTGCTTGGCCGCGGCGGCGGCCTGCTCGGCGGCCTTCTCGGCCTGGGCCGCGGCGGCCGATACCTGCTCGACGCCGACCTTCACCTGCGCGACCGCCGCAGCGATCTCCTGCGCCGAGGCCACGGCCTCGCGGTTGCCCTTCTGGATCTCGACGATGTCGCCCTCGATCGTGTTCAGGCCCATCGTGATGACCTTGGCCTTCTCGACCTCGTTGAGCGCCGACGCGACGATGGCGCCGAGGTCACGGCCGACGAGCCCGATCTGGTCCTGGATCGACTTCACCATGTCCTTGATGCGGTCGGCGTTCTCGGCCGAGTCGTGCGCCAGGTTGCGGATGTCGGTGGCGACGACGACGAAGCCCTTGCCGAAGTCGCCGGCACGCGCGGCTTCGATGCTGCCGTTGACGGCCAGCATGTTGGTCTGCACCGACACCTGGGTGATCGCGTCGACGATCTTGTCGATCTTGCGCGACACCAGCTCCAGGTCCTTGACCTGCTTGATGCTGATCTCGGTGCTGCCGACGTTCGACGCGATGCCGCTGATCAGGCTGTCGATGTTCTTCTTGTTCTCGGCCATCAGCTCGGCGATCGAATCGGTGCGCGTGTTGGCCTGCGTCGCGCGCGTCTCGGCGATCTGCGCACCCTTCTCGATCTGGGCCACGGCGGCGGCCGACTCGGCGCTGGCGGCGGCCTGGGCCTGCGCGCCTTTGCGGATCTGATCGAGCGCGACCATGATCTGCGAGGCCGAGCGGTTGATCTCCTGGACGGCGCTGGACAGCTCCTCGGCGGAGCTCGCCACTTCCTCGGCGCTCTTGGCGATGTCGGTGGAGTTCTTCAGCTCGTCGGCGATCTCCGACAGGCCGGCGGCGGTCTGCTCGCACTGCGACAGCGCGGTGGTCTGCTCCTCGACGGTCTTGTTCGCCTCCTCGCAGGCCGAGGACTGTTCGGTCGACGCGGCGGCGATCTGCTCCGAGCCCTTGAGCGCCTGCTGCGCGGCGACGTTGCTCTGCATCGCGGCGGTGGAGATCTCGACCGAGCCGCTGGCGATGGCGGCGGCGTCCTGGCGGATCTGCTCGAGCTGCTTCAAGATCAGCGCGCTCTTCTCGACTTCGGCACGCACCGCCTCGGCACCTTCGTTGATGCCTTCGGCGATGGTCTTGACCTCGCCCTGGATCTGGCCCACGAGCTCCTGGATCTGCTTGGCGCTCTTCTCCGAGGTCTCGGCCAGCGTGCGCACCTCGTCGGCGACGACGGCGAAACCCTTGCCGTGCTTGCCGGCGCGCGCGGCCTCGATGGCGGCGTTGAGCGCCAGCAGGTTGGTCTGGTCGGCGATGCGCGCGACGGCCTTGACGATCTCGCCGATGTTGGCGGCCTGGCGTTCGAGCTCGGCGACCATCTTCACCGACTCGGCCTGGCGCTGCGCCGCGGTGGTCACGTTGTTGACGGTGGCCTCGACCTGGCCGTTGATCTCGCCGGCCAGGCTCTGCATGCCTTCGGCCTTGCGCTGGGCCTGGCCGACGGCGGCCATCTGGCGCGTGATCGCAGTCGAGACCTGGGTCACCGCGGCCAGCGACTCCTGGGCCGCGCCCGAGGCTTCCTCGGCGCCGGTGGCGATCTGCGCGGCGGCGCGCTTGAGCTCTTCGGCGGCCGACGCGGCTTCGTTGATGCCCGCGGACAGTTCGCTGGCCGCAGACGCCACGCGCTCCGACGCCTGCTGCTGCTTGGCCAGCGTGCGAGCGCGCTTGCGCTGGGCGTCGGCGTCACGGGCGACGTTCTTCGGAATGGCGGCGGAGAAGCCGTGCGCGGCTTGAGGGACTTCCTTGGCCACGGTGGCCTTGCGGATCAGGGACATGCGAGTGCTCCGGGTGAACGTTCTGGCTCTTGAACCCCGCGGCACGAAGAGCCGGCCGCGATGGCGGGTATTGGCGTCAGGCCGGAAACCCCGGGGGGTTCCCTGAAACGCTCATCGTCGGAGACTGCTTGTTCGACCGGCTCGCGCTTATTGGCTGACCAACGTCTTCGATTGGACGGCTGGCCGCCGGTCAGTGACGGAATGAAGTGGGATGGAAATGTGCGGTTTTATGCTTTATCGCGCTTTCATCAATGCACTAGAGTAGTGCGATCTCGCCCTCGTGTGGGGCGCCTGTGCCGGATCGCCAGAGCGAACGCGGCCAGCCCGAGGGGCCGTCCTGGGTGCCGCCGAGTGCGGCGGCGGCCCAGTCGGCCCAGTTCACGGTGCCGGCCCACGCTGCGAGCGCACCCACGGGATGACGGACAAGTCCGAGCTCTTATCCTGTGCCGCATGAGTGCCGAGCACGATCCGTCCCACGAGGCCCCCAAGCTCATCGCCGACCCGGCGACGCCCAAGGTCGGCAACGACGAGGAGGCGCTGATCGTCGGCGCACTGCGTCTCGTCGAACGCGGCCTGTTGATCACGGTGGCGCTGATGACCGTGGGCGCCGCCGCGATCGAGATCTGGGGCGTCATCGGCTCGCGCAAGATCGACCTCGCGGACATCCTGCTGATGTTCCTGTACACCGAGGTCATCGGCATGATCGCGGTCTTCTACACCGGCCGCGGTTCGCCCTTCATCTATCCGCTGTTCATCGCGATCACGGCGCTCGCCCGCCTCATCGTGCTCCAGGGCAAGGAGATGAAGCCGGAGAACATCATGTTCGAGGCGGGTGCCATCCTCGTGCTGGCGATCGCCGTGGTCGTCATCGTGCGCGGCGGCAAGTCCTGAGAGCATCCGGGCCCGCGGCCGAGAGCGCCGCGGCCACGCCCGCCGAGGCGGCGTGTCGCCGAATGCGGTCGCCGGCAGGCCCGTGAGTTCCGGCCCTGCGCCGGGCCGCCCCACAATCGGCGCAGCCCGGAGACTGCATTTCACATGGATCACCTCGACCGCGCGTTCCTGGCGAACGTCATGGACCTCATGCTCGACGCCGTCTGCGTCGTCGACACCGAGGGGCGTTTCGTCTTCGTCAGCGCGGCCGGCGAACGCATCTTCGGTTATGCGCCGCAGGATCTGATCGGCCGGCCGATGATCGAGCTGGTGCACCCGGAGGACCGCGAGCGCACGCTCGACGCGGTGGCCGAGATCGTCGCCGACCATCACAAGCCGATCTTCGAGAACCGCTACGTGCGCAAGGACGGGCGCGTGGTGCACCTCATGTGGTCGGCGCGCTGGTCGCCGGCCGACGGGGTGCGGGTGGCCGTGGCGCGTGACGTCACCGCGCGCAAACGCGCCGAGGCGGTGCAGGCGGCGCTGTACGCGATCTCCGAGGCGGCGCACGCGGCCGAGGACCTGATGGCGCTGTTCGCGCGGATCCACCGCATCATCGACGGGCTGCTGCCGGCGAAGAACTTCTTCGTCGCCCTCTACGACGCCCCGGGCGACTGGCTCAGCTTCCCGTACTTCGTCGACGAGCTCGACGCGGCGCCGCCGCCCGGCGCGCTCGACGCCGAGACGCTGTGCGCCGAGGTCATCCGCAGCGGGCGCGAGCGGTTGTTCAGCCGCGATCCCGCGGACGCAGTGCCCGCGCCCATGCACCCGGACGTCGGCCGCACGGCGGTCGACTGGCTGGGGGTGCCGCTTGGCGGGCCGCAGGGCGTCATCGGCGCGCTGGTGCTCAAGAGCCATTCGCGCGACGTGCGCTACGGCGCGGCCGAGGTCGAGTTGCTGAAGTTCGTCTCGGCCCAGATCGCCGCCGCGATCGAACGCAAACAGACCCAGCTGCGGCTGCTGCACGTGGCGCAGCACGACCCGCTGACCGGCCTGCCCAACCGCAGCCTGGTGCGCGACCGCGTCGCGATGGCGCTGGCGCGCGCCCGGCGCGACGGCGGCGGCCTGGCGCTGCTGTACCTGGATCTCGACGACTTCAAGCCGGTCAACGACCGCTTCGGCCACGCCGTGGGCGACGGCCTGCTGCAGCAGGTGGCGCAGCGCCTGAAACACTGCGTGCGCGCCTCCGACACCGTCGGCCGCATGGCCGGCGACGAGTTCGTCGTGCTGCTCGCCCAGCTGCACGCGCCCGGGGACGCCGCCTTGGTGGCCGAGAAGATCCGCGAGGCGCTGTGCCAGCCTTTCGAGATCGCCGGGCACGCCGTCGTGGTGTCGCCCAGCATCGGCCTCGTCGGCTACCCGGCGGACGGCGAAGACGGCGACCAGCTGATCCACCGCGCGGACCAGGCGATGTATGCCGCCAAGCGCGCGGGTGGCAACCGGGTGTGCGTGCTGCCTTGTGGCGATGCTTTCGGCATCGGCGCTACATAGGCCTGCACGACGGGTCGACCCCTATACTATGGTGGTCGTTTGTATCGCGCGAAACAGAGGGTGCGTCCGACCGGTGAACCAGTGCCGGTCGGTCCGTTCGGCGGCAGTCGGACGCAGCGCCACGCGATACGTCGTCGATCATCAATAAGGAATAAGCCGTCATGTCGAAGCTGCTTGATCTGATGAGGAAGCTGGGCAGTGATGCCGCGTTGAGCGCCGAGTACGACCAGAACCCGCAGGCGGTGATCCAACGTTTCGGTCTGTCCGCGGAGGAGGGCGCCGCCCTGCTGGCCAAGGACTACGACACGATCAAGCGCCTCACCGGGCTTCAAGACGGGCAGTTCGCCACGAACCACGTCATCCGCGCCTACGACCAGTAGGCGGCTTCGGCCGTCGAACGCCGATATGCGCCGATCCTGGGCGTGTGCGCTGCTGTGGCTGGTGCTGGCCGCAGCGCCGAGCTTCGCCAACGAGGCGCTTGAAGCCGAGGTGGCCGAGATCGAGCGTCTGGGCATCGCCTCGAGCTGGCGCGATGCGAACGCGAGCATCCAGGCGCTGTCGCCGCGACTGGATGCCTTGAGCCGGGAGCAGCGGCAGCGCGTGGAGTTCGTGCGCCTGCGCATGTTGGGACTGTCGGGCGACGAGGTCGGGGCGATGAATGGCCTTGGGGCGCTGCTGCGCGAGCCGCTGCCCCCGGCGCTGCGGGTCCGGGTCTACAGCACCGCGATCAGTACCGCGGCGAATGTCGAGGAGTGGTCGCGGGCGTTCGTCTGGCTCGACGAGGCGCTCGCCGACCTGGACCGGGCGCCGCAGGAGTCGGCGAGCCTGCTGGGCGTGGCCAGCTATCTTCATACCCTCGTGGGGGAGAGCGAGAAAGCGCGCGAACTCGCGATGCGCGAACTGGCGCTGGTCGACCAGAGCCAAGACCAGCGTGCGCAGTGCCTCGCCCTGAGCGACATCGCCATCGCCGAGGAGCATCTGGGTCGTTTCCGCGACGCCGAACGCTGGCGTCGCCGCCAGATCGATGCCTGCGTGCGCGCCGGCGACATCGTCTATGCCGCAAACGGCAAGTATGGAATCGGGAAGATGCTGGCCTCGCAGGGGCGCCATGACGAGGCGCTGGGCTGGGCCGAGCAGGCGCTGGTGGAGTTCGGGAAGGCCGGTTATGCCGCCGGCGCGTGGAGCACGCGGCTGATGCTCGCCGGCAGCCTGATCGAGTCGGGCCGCGACCTGGGCCGTGCCGGCCGGCTGCTGGCCGACACCTTGAAGTACTACCGGGGCCACGAGGCGCACCTCGCGATCGCGGAGACCGAGCACTTCCTGGCGCGGCTGGCCGAGAAGCGTGGCGACCTCGTCGAGGCTCTTGTGCACTACAAGGCCACGGCGGCGGCGACGGCATCCGCCGAGAGCGATGCACGCGAGCGCCGGCTGGCCTTCCTGCAGGTGCAGTTCGACACCCGCCTGAAGGAGCAGCAGATCGCGCTGCTGCAGGCGGAGAAGGAACTCGCGGCGCTGCAGGTCACGTCGACGCAGCGCCGGCAGTTGCTGATGGGCGCGGGCCTGGGCGGGCTGCTGCTGATCGCGATCCTGCTCACCGTCTTGTTGCGGCGGTCCTTGCTCGAGCGCCGGCGCTACCGCTGGCAGTCCGAGCACGACGGCCTGACGCGGCTCTACAACTACCAGCAGGTGCGCAAGCTGGGCGAGGCCGCGTTC
>NZ_SLXD01000004.1 GCF_004340905.1 Rubrivivax gelatinosus | reverse complement strand
GGATTCGGTTGTTGAGTGGACTGGGGGTTTGGCGATTTCCAGTCTCTCAGAACCTCTCCGGGTGAACACCCGCAACAACCTATTGAAGCTTCACAGCTAGGCCAGGTTAATCGCTCGGTGCCCGGCCTCGACGGCGAGGCGCAGCGCAACGCCGAGCAGGCGGAGGAGGCGGCCGCCGCCGGTAGCCTGCAGGAGCGGCTGGAAGAGACGATGCGCGGGTTCAGGCTGGCTGACAGCGATGCCTAAACATGAGGATCTCGGGCGGACGAATCACTTGCCAGGATCTCGAGGATCTTCTGGGCGCGCGTGCGGTCCGCACCGGCAAGGCCGGAGAAGATGCGCGCGACATACGCCACGTCCGGCTCAAGCGGCGGCGGCGCGCGATGGGGATCGAACTCAGGATGCAGCAACTGCCACGGCTGCAAGCCTGTGGCTTGGGCCACACGATCCACCTGCTCCAGGGTCGCGTCGCTCACGCCGGTCATCCACCGCGCCACCGTGGACTGCGGGATTTTTCGGGCCTTGCACCAGGCGTTCACGCTCCCCTGCGCCAACGGGTCGGCGTCGATCATCGCGCGGACGTTCGCGGTGAAAGGGGTGTAGGTGCGGCGGCAACTCTCCATGCCCATCTCCGAATGACTTCTACGTGCGGCCTCCAAGAGCGTGCAGAGCCGGGACAGTTGTCTCGGATGTCTTGACCATCGCTGCGTGAGGAACCGGACTCCTGGTCTGTACTGTGCCGCGAATGGAACCTTGGGCTTGTTGCCGACTCACGACATCTCGAACCGTTTGGCAGAACGAGCCTGCTGATCGGAGCGGGCAACGCCAGTCGGGCACGTCACCTCACCCCGCGGCCGGCTTCAGCTCGACCGGCCGGCGCACCTCCTGCGTCGCGCCCCGGTCGTCGACCCAGCTGAGCACCAGCTCGCCGCCGTGGCGCGCGACGAAGGTGAACTCGATGTAGGGGTTCTGGGCGACGGCGATGCCGGGCTCCCAGACGAGCAGCAGCATCGTGCCGAGGCGGGCCTCGAAGCGGCGCACGATGTCGCGCGGGCGCAGCCGGCCCTCGGGGTCGGCGCGCAGGCCGCTTTCCATCACGTGCTCGACCTGGGCGCGCACGCGCACGGTCTCGCCGGGCGCGGGTCGCGGGTTGCTGATCCAGATGCGGGGTGGTGCAGTCATCGGGCGCGCCTCACATGCCGCAGCCGCTGGAGCCGACTTCGACCGCCTGGCGTGCGGCGAGCACCTGGCCGTCGCTCATGCGCGCCAGCGCGTGCACGGTCTGGCTCTGGCTCAGGCGGATGCGAAACGCCGCCTCGGCGGTGCCGGTGGCCGGCGTGAAACGGAAGCGGCAGGCCAGCGGGGCCGGGTTCAGGTCGGCGAGCACGACGATCTCCTCGCAATAGAGCTGCTCGGTGATCGGCCGCGTGACCCGCACCTTGACCGGCACCGCGGCCGGGTTGTCGCCCAGCGCCGGCACCTCGAGCAGCAGGCCGTCTTCGACGACGGGGGCGCTGCCGACGAAGCTGTCGAACGCCTGGCGAAAGCCCGCCGGGTCAGGCGCCAGCAGCCCGGCCGGGGCGGCGGCCGGGGCGGCGCTGGCGGCCGCCGGCAGCGCCAGCGCACCGCCCAGCGAGGCCCCGCGCAGAACGAAGTCGCGTCGTTTCATCGTTCAGATCGCCAGGAAGTCCTGGAACTTCTGCCGGATCCAGTCGAAGTCCTCCTTGACGATCTCCTCGTTGCGCACGTCCATGTCGATCTGCGTCTGGATGACCTTGCCGGTGGCGTCGACCTCGTATTCGAACTTCACCGAGATCTCCTCCTGCGGATCGGCGTTGACCATCATGTAGCAGAGGTTGTCGGGCAGGCGCGCGACGACCGGCTTGCCGGCCACACGCTCGGCGATGTTCTGCGCGACGATGCGGCCGACGTAGTTGGCCACGTGGCCGCTCTTCGGGTAGTGGCCGAACTGGTCGGAGATCGGGCCCATCAGGTCGCCGACGAAATAGACGCGGTCGTCGCTGCGCGCGTGGAACAGGCGCGGATGCATGTCGGCCCAGCCGGTGGGCTTGCCGGCCGCGTCCTGGCCGATCAGGCCGGCGTTCCAGACCATGTCGGCCGCCTGGTGCGGCGGCATCAGGATCGCGTCGTCGAAGCGGAACTCGCCAGCCGCGGTCTTGATGCGCTTGTTGAACGGGTCCACCTCCTGCACCTTGGCGTTGGGCACGTGGGTGATGATGTCCGGGTACAGCTCCTCGAAGGCCGCCTTGTAGCCCATGCCGATCGGCGCGATGCGCGGCTTGGGGTCGAGGATCACGATCTTGCCGGGGATCCGGTTCTTCTTGATGTGCCAGGCGATCAGGCAGGCGCGTTCGTACGGCGACGGCGGGCAGCGGTGCGGCGGCGGCGGCAGCGTCATCACCAGCGTGCCGCCCTTGAACTCCTGCACCTTGCGCTTGAGCGCGAACATCTCGGCGTTCGGGATGTAGGCCGACGGGAAGTGCGTGCGCGTGTGCTCGATCGCGCGGTGGTCGTTGCCGTACCAGGCTTCGTAGTCGTTGCGGATGCCGCCCGAGAGGATCAGGAAGTCGTACTCGATCTGGCCGTGCGCGCTCAGCACGCGGCGGCGGTCGCGGTCGACGCCGGTGACTTCGGTCTGCAGCAGCTTGTAGCCGTAGGCGTTGGCCGGCTTGTGCATGTCGTGGTTGACGAAGTCGGTGCCGACGATGTCGATCAGCCACTTGTTGCTCATCGGCCCGGACCAGAAGGTCGGATTGCGCTCGAGCACGACGACGTCGGAGTTCGGGATCAGCTCGCGCAGGTAGCGCGCGGCGGTCAGCCCGCCCCAGCCGCCGCCGCAGATGACGATGCGCGGCTTGGCGCCTTCGCGCGGCAGGATCGTCGACTGCGGCGTGATGATCGTCGGCGCGGCCTGCGCCAGGCCCGGCGCGGCGGCCATGCCGGCCAGCGCGGCAGCCGGCGGCGTGATCAGGAAGTTGCGTCGTTTCATGCGGGTCTCCTCTGCAGGGTTCTGTGATGTCAGGCGCCCCAGACGTCGGCGCTGATGGCCTCGTACCAGGCGGCGCCGTGGTGCGCCTCGGCGGCGCGGAAGGCGGGGCCGGCGTCCAGCGGGCTGACGCCGCCGGCATCGGCCACCTCGACGATGCGGCCGCCTTCGGCGCGGTAGACGCCGGCCACCGAGATGCCGTAGTCCGGCCCGACCAGGCTGTAGCAGGTGTTGACGTAGGCCGCCGGCGGCGGCTCGTGGCCGGTGAACTCGGCGGCGATCGCCGCCGCCGCCATCTTGCCCTGCATGTTGGCGACAAAGCCCGATTTGGGCATCGGCGCGGCGATCGTCGCATCGCCGACGACGTAGACGCCGGCCACACGCCGGCTCTCGAAGCTCTCGGCCTTGACCGGCACCCAGCCGCTGGCATCGGTGACGCCGGCCCGCTCGGCGATGCGCCCGGCCTTCTGCGGCGGGATGACGTTCAGCACCGCGGCCTTCACGACGCGGCCGAAGGTCGTTTCGACGCTCAGCGACTTGGCGTCGACACGCATCACCTGACCATCGTCGGACTGGCCCACCCACTCGATCATCGAGCCGTACAGCGCCTTCCAGCCCTGCTGGAACAGCGCCTTCTTCGAGAAGTTGTCCTTGGCGTCGAGCAGCAGGATCTTGGCGCGCGGCTTGTGCTGCCTGAAGTAGTGCGCCACCAGCGCCGCGCGTTCGTACGGCCCCGGCGGGCAGCGGAACGGGTTGTCGGGGATGGCCATCACGAAGACGCCGCCGTCATCCATCGCCTGCAGCTGGCGGCGCAGCAGCTGCGTCTGCGGGCCGGCCTTCCAGGCGTGCGGCGCCCGCTCGGCGGCGGCTTCGTCGTAGCCTTCCAGGGCGCCCCAGCGCATCTCGACGCCGGGCGACAGCACCAGGCGGTCCCAGGCCAGGCGCTGCCCGGTCGACAGCGTCACCGTGCGTGCCGTGGTGTCGACGTCGTCGGCCAGCGCCTGGACGACCTCGACGCCGGCGGCGCGCAGGCCGTCGAAGCCGTGGCCCAGGCTGTCCCAGTCGCGCAGCCCGGCGAGGTAGTGGTTGCTGAACGGGCAGGTGAAGAAGCGGCTCGCCGGCTCGACCAGCGTCACCTGGACCTTCGGCGCCAGCCGCTTGAGCTGGCGCGCCGCGGTGGCGCCGCCGAAGCCGCCGCCGACGACGACGACCCGCGCCGTAGCGCCCTGCGCGCGCACGAGGGCCGGCATCGCCAGCGCGGCGCCGGCGGCCGCGGCCTGGCCCAGCAGGCCGCGGCGGGACATCGGCCTCATCGCGCCGGCCCCTGGGCGAACCAGCGCGCCAGCGCGGCGATCTCGTCGTCGCCGAGCGCACGCATCAGGCGCGGCATCACCGTGGCGTCGGGCACCTGGCCGGCGCGGAAGGCCGCGAGCCGCTGGCGCAGCTGCTCTTCGCTGAAGCCCTGCAGGGTGGGAATGCTGGCCGGCGAGGACGTCGCCGGGCCGGCGCGGTGGCAGTTGCTGCAGGCGCCGGCGAGCATCGAGACGTCGGGCAGCGGCGTGCCGGCGGCCAGCGCGGCTGTGGCGGCGACGAGGGGGGTGCATGCCAGGGCCAGGCGAGCCCGGCGGGCAAGAGAGACGAGGAGCGGCATGCGGGCTCGCGGGGACGACAGGCGCGGCATTTTGGCAGCAAGATCGCGGCGCGCCGCCTGCCGCCTGCGGCCTCTTCCTCGAACGAAGCCCTGCCCTCCACGAACGAGCGAGCGGCCGCACCGGACGTTGGCGCTGCGGCGAGGCGACGCAACACGTCTTCGGCGGACACGAGACGGGGGCGGCGCCGGCCACCGCCGCGCGCCGCGCGCCGCGGCGCCAGGTCAGAACGTGTACTTCAGGCTCGCCACTGCATTGCGAGGCGCACCATAGAAGCTGTAGTAGCCGGCATAGCTGTAGTAGCGGCGGTCCAGCAGGTTGTGCACGTTGAGCGCGGCGCTCCAGTGGCGATCGAACTCGTAGCGCGCCAGCAGGCTGAACAGGGCATAGCTGCCCTGCTCGACCCCCGCGCTGCCGACCTTGGACTGCCAGTTCACGCCCGCGCCCAGCGTCAGGCCGGCGTAGGCGCCCGGCAGGCGGTAGCTGCTGAAGACCCTGACGCTGTGCTTGGGCAGCACGGTGTTGATGCGATGGCCGTCGGCGTCTTCGGTCAGCGTGTAGGCATAACCCGCCGCCAGCTGCCAGCCCGGCGCGAGCTCGCCGTTGGCCTGCGCCTCGACGCCCTTCGAACTCGTGTTCTGCTCGGCCTTGTAGACATTGCTGCCCGGATACTCGGCCTGCCAGACCGCCAGGTTGTCCTGCTGGAGGTCGAACAAGGCCAGGCTGGACTCGAGCCTGCCGTCGAGATGGCGGCCCTTCAGGCCGACTTCGACGCCCCGGCCTTCCATCGGATCGAGCGTGTCGTTGTTCTCGTCACGCACGCCGTAGGACTGGGGGTTGAAGATCTTGGTCACGCTCGCGTACGCCGCCCACTGCGGCGTCAGGTCGTAGACCGTGCCCACGTAAGGCACGAAGACCTTTCTGTCGTCCCGGTCCGGCGTTTCGACGCCGGCGGCATCGACGGAGACGATGTCGCGGCTCCAGCGGATGGCACGTCCCCCGACGATGAGTTTCAGGCCCTGGGCGAGGTCGAAGCGGCCCGTCAGGTAGGCGGCATGGTTGGTGGTCTTGTTGCGCGTGCTTCCGCTGACGGAGAACGTGGGCGGGGCATTCTCGCCGTCGTAGCTGAACAGGTCGGGGATGCTGCCGGCAGCCGAGGACGCGTAGTCGTACTGCCAGCCACCGTAGGACGGACCGTCGTCGTTCAGGCGCGACAGCGTCAGCCCGCCGATCAACTCGTGCCGGCGGCCGAAGAGGCTGAAGGGCCCGGTCAGGTAGGCGTCGAGGTTGTGCTGCCGCGGCTTGCCCTTGAAGCGCGTGGGCAGCAGGCTGGTGCCGCTGCCGTCGCGCTCGAGCGTGCCGTTGAGATAGGTGTAGACCGAGTCGTAGCTGTCGCGGCTGAAGCCGTACTCCAGCTTGCCGTTCCAGCCGTTCGCGAACTGACGCTCCAGCGAGACGAAGGCGGTGCTCTGCTCGTGGTCGTTGTAGGACCAGGAGGGCGAAGCGCTGGTCGAGCGCGGCAGACGGGTCGCGCCGCCGTCGGGATACAGGGCCGGCAGGCCGGAGCGCATCGGTGAGTCGACGTCGATGCGCTGGTGGCTGAAGCCCAAGGTCAGCAAGGTGTCGGCGTCGAGATCGGCCTCGACGATGCCGTACAACAGGCCCGTGCGCTGCTCGTAGCGGTCGATCCAGGCGTCCTGCCTGCGGTAGTCCGCCACGATGCGACCACGCAGCGCGCCGGCTTCGCCGAGTTCGCCGGAGGCGTCGACGCCGAATCCGGCGCGGTTCCAGCTTCCGGCCTCGGCGCTGACGCTGGCCTCGGGCCGCGCCGTCGGGCGCTTGCGGATCAGGTTGATGGTGGCCGACGGGTTGCCCAGGCCGCTGATGAGGCCGGTGGCGCCGCGCACGATCTCCACGCGGTCGTACATGGCCATGTTCTCGGCGTAGTGATTCAGCAGCGACGCCGTGGGAACACCGTCGATCTCGTAGTTCTGGATCTCGAAGCCGCGCGACCAGAACCCGTCGCTCTCGGCACCCAGGCCGTCGCGGGTGACGGTGATGCCCGACACCGTGTCCAGCACGTCGCTCAGACTGTTGCTGCGCTGGTCATCCAGGCGCTGGCGGGTCACCACGGTCAGCGACTGCGGCGTCTCCTGCGCCGACAGGTTCAACCGGGTGGAACTGCTCGACGATCCTGTTGTGTAGGCGCCGGAGCCCTCGGAGGTCGAACCCGGCGCCTTGCCGGAGATGGTGATGGTCGGCAGCGTGGCCGGCGAAGCGGCGGCCGCCTCGGATTCGCCGGGGCCCTGCTGCAGGCCGGCCCGCTGGACCGTCCAGGCCCCGCTGCCGGTTCGCATCAGCCGCAAACCGCTGCCGGCCAGCGCCTGTTGCGCGGCCTGCTCGGCCGAGTAGCGCCCGCGCACGGCCGGGGCGTCGATGCCACGAACCGTTTGTGCATCCAGCGAAAAGCGTTCGCCGCTCTCTTCGGCAATGCGGGTGAGCGTGGCGCCCAGCGGCTGCGCGGGGATGTCGTAGTGGTGCAGCGCCGAAGACTCGGCGACGCCGGCCTGGGCCCGGGCCGCCACCGGGGCGAGGGCCATGAAGCAGGCGGCGGCGGCCAGAACCGTGGGGCGCAGGGCGTGGGCCACGCAGGCGTGGCGGGACGAGCGTTCTTGCATGGGTGGGGTCGACTCTTGAACCAGCCGCGGCGCGGCCTCTCACAAGGGATGACCCGCGAAAACGAAAAAGTGACCACGGCGCGACGAAAAAAGTCGCGCTCCGCCCCTCACGCGAGTTCGATGCGCACCAGCCAGCCTCCCGAATGCACGTGCACGAGCACCGGCAGGGTTTCGGCGATGCTGGCGAGCGCCTGCAGGGTGTCGTCCAGCGGATAGTTGCCGTAGACCTTGAGCGCGGCGGCCTCCTCGGAGATGCGGATCAGCCCGACGCGGTAGGCGCGCAAAGCGTCGACGACCTCGCCGAGCGGCCGGTCGTAGGCCACCACCCGCCCCCGCGCCCAGGCAACGGCCGCAGCGGCGTCCTCGGCCTGCACGCGCGCGCCATCCCGTGACAGCGAGGCCGCCTCGCCCGGTGCCAGCCTGAGGCGGGGTCCGGCCAGGGGCGCAAGATCGACGGCCTCCTGCAAGGCCACGACGAGGCTGTCCTGTTCCCTTTGCTGCACGAGAACGCGAGCCGTGTCGGCCGTGGCGACGCTGCGGACCTCCCCGTGCAGGAGTTGCAGGCTGAACGGCCGGTGGCGCTCGGGCACGATGTCGGCGACCGCAGCCCCGCGCCGCAGCCGCAGGCCGCGCTGCCGCGCATCGAATGCGAGGTCAGCGGCCGAGCGCGCGTTCAGCAGCAGCGAACTGCCGTCGGGCAGCCCGTAGCGCCGGCGCTCGCCGGTGGCGGTGTGCATGTCGGCGAACTGCTCCTGCAAGGGAACCCAGCGCTGCACGAGCGCCGCCGTGCCGACGCCCAGGCCGCCCAACGCCAGCGCACCCCGAAGCGCGCGGCGACGCCGCTGGATGCGCGACGCCGCCTCGTCCACGGCCTGGGCCATGCGCCGGCCCTGCCCCGACAGCTTCTGGCCGAACGAACGGACAGGCGCCAGGGCCTGGCTGACCGGCGCGCTGAGGTGCTGCCAGGCCAGACGATGGCGTTCGTCCTTCGCCAGCCAGGCCGCGAAAGCCGCCTGGTCCGCCTCACCGGCCTCTCCCGACTGCAGGCGCACCATCCAGGCGATGGCCTCGCGTGCACTGGGGTCCAGCGGCGGCACGCTCACTGGGGCCCCCTTCGGCCGGCGGCCGGTCCCGCCAAGCGGGAATGAGCCCCGGACAAGTCCTGAGGGCTCATGCCGGGCCGCGGATGTGCCAGCAGGCTTCCCAGCACTGGGTCATGTAGCGCCTGACCGTGCTCGCCGAGACACCCAGTTCCCGTGCGATGTCGGCATAGCCCATGCCGTCGAGCTGGCTCATCAGAAAGGCCTGGCGGGCCTTGGATGGCTGCGCCTCGAGCGCCTGCGCGATCGACTCCAGGGACTCCAGCAGCAGCGCACGCTCTTCCGGCGACGGCGCCATCGCCTCGGGCAGCAAGGCGATGGCGTCGAGATAGGCCTGCTCCAGCTCGCGGCGACGCCAGAGGTTGATGAGCAGACGCTTGGCGATGGTCGTCAGATAGGCACGGGGCGTCTGGACCACCACCGCGCCCGGCTGGCTCATCACGCGCAGAAAGGTCTCGGAACTCAGGTCCTCGGCATCCGCGCGATTTCGCAGTCGGGCGTGCAGACGCTGCAGCAGCCAGGGCTGATGGTCCACGAAGAGCCGGGCGGCCTCGCTGCCGCCGCAAGAGCCCGATACTGCCGGCACGTCGGAGGGAGGAAACGGGACCGGAAGAATGGACATGCCGCCACTTAATGAGACTCGTTCTCATTGTAAGGTGTTCAAGCCGGAAGTCGGCACCGGATCTCGTCTCGCCTCGACCCGCCGTCTGCTGGCGTCAACCACCTCGCCCTCCCAGGAGCCCGCATGAACCCCACTCACCCACGCCCCACGCGCCTCGCAGCGCTGACCGGCCGCTGCCTCTGCGGCGCGGTGACGATCACCGTCACCGGCGAACACGAAGAGCAGGTCGGGGCCTGCCACTGCCGCATGTGCCAGCGCTGGTCCGGCGGGCTGTTCCTGTGCTTCGAGGCCGAGGCCTCGGCGGTGACGGTGAACGGCGAGGTCACGCGCTACCGCTCGTCGAGCTTCGCCGAGCGTGCCTTCTGCCCGCGCTGCGGCTCGCACCTGTGGTTCGGTGACCTCGCGCAAGACGGAGAGCCCCGCGGCTACGAGCTGACGCCCGGACTCTTCGACGCTGCTCGCCACTGGCCGCTGCGTTCGGAGCTCTATGCCGACCGGGCCATGGACTCGGTGCGGCTGGCCGGCGAACATCGGCGCCAGACGCAGGCCGAGTACGAGGCGGCGAACCCGTTCGTCAACAGGCCCTGAAGCTCAGGCGCCGCCGGCCGAACGTGGCAGGCCGAAGACGCGGTCGAATGCCCAGGTGAAGGTCACCGCGTAGACGAAGAAGAAGGCCAGCAGCACCGCTTCAGCCAGCAGCGCGGCGAGCAGCGTCGTCTGCAGCCACCAGGCGGCCAGCGGCACCAGCCAAAGCGCCAGGCCGCCCTCGAAGCCGATGCCGTGCACCAGGCGGCGCAGCGCCGAGCGGCCCTTGACCGCCTGACGCGACTCCCAGGCCTCGAACAGCGCGTTGAAGACGTAGTTCCAGGCCAGCGCGACGGCCGACATCAGCAGCGCCAGGGTCAGCGACGAACCCAGCGGCTGGTCGAAGCCCCAGGCCAGCGCCGGGCCGACGAAGGCGACGGCGCCGATTTCGTAGAGAACCGCCTGGACCACCCGGCGGCGGGTGGCAGACATCGGGGACAGGCCCTGCATACGCACTCCTGCGTGCGGGGCCGTCCCCTGCGCTTCGAGTGGCCGGCAGGTCGTCCTGCCGCCGCCGCGCGCACCCTGCCCGCGGCGGGCGAGACTGTAGCAGCGGCGCCCGGCCTACACCCAACCCAAGGCACCGAGCAGGCCACCGGCGGCCAACAGCCAGAGCAGGTGCACCCGCGTGCGCCAGACGAGCAGCGCCGTCACCGCCGTCAGCAGCCACAGCAGGCCGTCCTCGCGCCAGCGGCCCGTGGGCCGCGCCAGCAGCCAGCTCGTCGCCAGCATGATGCCGACGACCAGCGAGGACAGCCCCTGGCGGAAGGCGCGCACCGCCAGCCGGTCCTGGTGGCGCTGCGCCCAGCGTGCGGCGAACAGCGTCAGCAGCGAGCTCGGCGTCAGCACGCCGAGCACGCAGACCGCGGTGCCGAGCAGCCCGCTGGCCAGCCCGAGCGCGTCGCCGGGCCCGTGGCCGGCGGCGTTGAGGCCGATGTTCCAGCCCAGCAGCGCGATGAACAGCACGTTGGGCCCCGGCGCGGCCTGGGCCAGCGCGATCGAGGCGTTGAACTGGGCGTCGTTCAGCCAGGCCTGGCCTGTCACCAGGTAGCGGTGCATCTCGGGCGCCAGCGTCACCGCGCCGCCGACCGCCAGCAGCGACAGCGACAGCTGGAACAGCAGCAGGTGGGCCCAGTCCGCCAGGCTCATCGTCGCTCGCCGCGCCGCAGCGCGCGCCAGGTGAGCGTGTAGGCGGCAGCCCCCAGCACGAAGACGATCAGGTGCAGCGGCAGCCGCGCCAGCGCGACACCGGCGAAGGCCGCGGCGGCCAGCAGCAGTGCCGGCAAGGCGCCCATAGGGTGCCGCCTCAGGCTGTCGCCCAGCTTCAGCGCCGTGCCGGCGATCAGCCCGGCGGCGACGGCGCCCATACCGCGCAGCGCGCCGACCATCGCCGCGTGCTGCGCGAAACGGCCGTACAGCGCGCCCAGCGTCAGCAGCAGCAGCAGCGGGAAAGCCAGCAGCCCGGCCAGCGCGGCGAGTGCCCCGCGCCAGCCGAAACGTCGGTCGCCGAACATAAGCGCCAGGTTGCAGACGTTGGGGCCGGGCATCACCTGGGCGACGGCCCAGTCCTCGACGAACTGCTCGTTGCTCAGCCAGCCGCGGCGCTCGACCAGCTCGCGCTGCACGACGGCCATCACGCCGCCGAAACCCTGCAGCGCCATCACCGAGAAGGCCCAGAACAGGTCGGCGGGGGTTCGGGGGCCGGGCAGGCCGTTGTCGTCGTCGAGCGCCATCGACCGCTATTGGACGACGATCCCGCGCTCGCGGATGACCTTGCCCCAGGTGGCGCTCTCGCGTTCGATCTCGCGCGCCAGTTCCTCGCGCGTGCCGGGCTGCGGCGGCATGCCGTGCCGGTTCAGCTCGGCGGCGACCTCGGGCGACTTCAGCACCTTCACCAGCTCGACGTTCCAGCGGTCAAGGATGGCCGCCGGCACCTTGGACGAGGCCAGGAAGGCGTACCAGTTGGTGGCGCTGTAGCCGGGGAAGCCCGATTCGGCGATCGTCGGCACCTTGGGCAGCGCCGCCAGGCGCTTCGGGCCGGTGCTGGCCAGCGGCACGAGCGCGCCGCTGTCGATGTGCGGCTGGGCGGTGGAATAGGTGGAGTAGTACGCGGCCACACGGCCGGCCAGCAGGTCCTGCATCGCCGGGGCGCCGCCCTTGTACGGGATGTGCACGGTCTCGATCTTCGCCATGTGGTCCAGCATCTCGCCCGCCAGGTGCGAGGCCGAGCCGGGGCCGGTCGAAGCGTAGTCCAGCTTGCCCGGGTTCTTCTTCGCGTAATCGATGAACTCGGCCAGCGTGCGGATCTTCAGCCCGGCGTGCACGACCAGCACGTTGGGGAAGTTCACGCCCATCGTGATCGGCGCCAGGTCCTTCACCGGGTCGTAGCCCAGCTTCATCAGGTGCGGCGCCACCGTCAGCGGCCCGACCGAGCCGAAGAGCAGTGTCGCGCCGTCGGTCGGCCCCTTGGCGACGAACTGGTGGGCGATGTTGCCGCCGGCACCGGGCTTGTTGTCGATGACGACGGTGATGCCCAGGTTGTCGCCCAGCTTCTTGCCGATGACGCGGGCCGCGGCGTCGGCGGCACCGCCGGCAGCGAAACCGACGACGATGGTCACCGTGGGCTTGGGCGGGAAGGCCTGGGCCGCGGCCCAGGCCGGCGCGAGCAGGGCCAGGGCCGCGGCGGCGCCTTGCAGCAGTCGTCTCTTGTGCATGCTTGTCTCCGTTCTTGTGGTGTCAGTCGGCGCCCAGGCCGACCGGGTTGGGCTGGCGTTTCTCCACCGCGTGGCGCAGCAGCGCCGCGCTGCGGAACACGCCATGGGCGAACTTGCCGTAGGGCAGCGTGGCGAACAGCGCCATCACCGCACCCAGGTGCAGGCACAGCAGCAGCGCCATCGCCGGCGTGCCGCGTGCCAGCCACAGCGCCAGGCCGCTGGCGCTGGTCAGGAACAGCAGCGCGATGAAGCCCAGGTCCATCGGTTTCTGCGCCGCGTCGCCATGCAGCGGGTGACGGCGAAGGTTGAGCCGCCACAGCCCCGCGGTGCCGACGAGCAGGCTCAGGCCGCCGGCCGCGCCCAGCAGCTTGGGCAGCGAGGGCAGGTCGTAGGGCGCCGGCAGATCGAACGCGTAGTGGTAGAGCGTGCCCAGCGCGGTGGCCGCCAGGCAGGCGGCGAAGCCGTAGAAGGTCAGGTGGTGGCAGCGCCGGCGCGCCAGCGTGCAGGCGTCGTCCTCGTTGGGGCAGCCCTGGCCGTGGCCGCCGTCCAGGTACTTCAGCCGCAGCACGTCGTGCACGGCTTCGGCCGCGGCCGGCGCACTCGTCGGCTGGCCGCTGGTCACCGGCAGCAGGTCGCGCCAGAAGCGGCGCACGCCCAGGCCGAGCGCGAGCATGGCGAACAGGAACACCGGCGCGAACAGGCTGACCAGCAGGTGGTGCGGGAACACGGCGTAGAAGTTGCCGCCCGGTTGGGCGGCCCACAGCGGGCCGTTCGAGGCCACGGCCGCGGCCAGGAAGCCGGCGATCGCCAGCGTCAGCGCCACGGCCAGCGTCGCGCCGTTGCGCCGGTACAGCGCGCCCAGCGCCGGCGGCCAGGCGTAGTCGCCGTAGGTCTGGCCGCGCACGCGGGCCATCGCCTGCGGCACGTTGATGGCGAACTCGTGCGGCGGCGCGTACTGGCAGGCGTGCAGGCAGGCGCCGCAGTTGTGGCAGAGGTTGGCCAGGTAATGCAGCTCGGCCTTGCCGAAGGTCAGGCGCCGCGTCATCGCCGGGAAGACGGCGCAGAAGCCTTCGCAGTAGCGGCAGCCGTTGCAGATCGTCATCTGCCGGGCGACTTCGGCTTCGTCGGCGATCACGACGGCTTCGCCTTCGGCCAGCGCACGGGCGTCGCGTGTCAGCGCCTCAAGCGTGCGCATGGCGGCCTCCCGTGCGCTGGGCGGCGCGGGCCGCGTTGTGGCCGGCGATGCGGCCGAAGGCGGTGCCGATCGACATGCCGACACCGGCGGTGTAGCCCTTGCCGAGCACGTTGCCGGCCATCATCTCGCCGGCCACGAACAGGTTATCGCTGGGCTGGCCTCCGAAGCGCACCGCAGCCGTCTCGTCGGTGCGCAGCCCCAGGTAGGTGAAGGTGACGCCGGGACGCACCGCGTAGGCGTGGAACGGCGGCGTGTCGATCGGTCGCGCCCAGTGCGTCTTGGGCGGCGCCAGGCCCTCGGTGCGGCAGTCGTCCAGCCGCGTGTGGTCGAAATGGCCCGGGCGGCAGGCCGCGTTGTAGCTCGTCATCGTCTGCATGAAGGCCTCGACGTCCAGCCCCAGCGCCCGGGCGAGCCCGGGCAGCGTGTCGGCGCGTGTGCCGGGAAAGACCGGCGGCATGAAGCGGCCGACGGCCTTGGCGTCGATCACCGAGTAGGCGATCTGCTGCGGCTGCTGGGCGACCAGGCGGCCCCAGATCGCGTAGCGCTTGGGCCAGAAGTCCTCGCCTTCGTCGTAGAAGCGCTGCGCCTGCCGGTTGACGACCACGCCCAGCGAGACGCAGTCGATGCGGGTGCAGATGCCGCCGTCGTACAGCGGCGCGCGTGCGTCGATGGCCACCATGTGCGCCTGGGTCGGGTCGCCGATGCGTTCGGCACCGTGGTCTTCGAGCAGGTGGCGCAGCAGCACCCCGCGGTTGAAGCGCGTGCCGCGGATGATGAAGTTGTCGGCCGGCCATTCGCCGCGCCCGTTCTCGCCCCAGGCCTCGCGCAGCCACTCGCGGTTGGACTCGAAGCCGCCGGCCGCCAGCACGCAGGCGCCGGCCTCGATGCGTTCGCCGCCGACGTGCGCGGCGACGAAGCGGCCGTCCACGATCTCCAGGCGATCGACGGGCGCCTCGTAGCGCACGCGCACGCCCAGCCGCTCGGCGCTGCGGTAGTAGGCGTTCACCAGCGCCTTGCCGCCGCCCATGAAGAAGGCGTTGGTGCGTGCGACGTGCAGCGCGCCCGACAGCGGCGGCTGGAAGTGCACGCCGTGGCGGCGCATCCAGTCGCGGCAGGTGGCCGAAGCGCGGATCGTCAGCCGCGCCAGGGGCTCGTCGGTGAGGCCGCCGGTGACCTTCAGCAGGTCCTGCCAGAACTCCTCTTCGGGGTAGGCCTCGACCAGCACGTCCTGCGGCGCGTCGTGCATGCAGCGCAGGTTGCGCGTGTGCGCCGAGTTGCCGCCGCGCCAGGCGCGCGGCGCGGCTTCCAGCATCAGCACGCTGGCGCCCGCTTCGGCCGCCATCAGGGCGGCGCACAAGGCGGCGTTGCCGCCGCCGATGACCAGCACGTCGGGACTCATCAAGAAAATACCGCCGGGAACGAGGACGGCGGATTCTTGGAGCCGGCGATTGTTCTGGGAAATGAATATCGCGCAGCGATTATTGCGACTTGCGCATAACTCGGCCTTGCGGCTTCGGGGCTGGGCCACTGCGCACCGGGACACCATGCCGAAGACGCCCGTGCGCGTCGGACGGTCAGGCCGACCTCCCGCTGGATCAGGCCCAGGACGGTGGAAGACGCCATGCGCGCCTACGAGACCGTGAAGGCCATTGGCCACGCTGCCAACAGCCATCTCGCGATCACGCCCTGCAGCGACCGCAAGGTGGCTCAACGCCCGACCGTGCTGCCTCTGCTGCGCCCCGGCTGCCACGACGCGCAGTAAGATCCGCGCACGGCGCGTTCAGGGCGCCCCCGGATCCGCGGGCAGGGTTGAACCCACCTGAGCTGAGATGCCCTGCGGGGCGCTCTCGATGCCCTCAGTCGGCCTGAACCGCGCGGATCGCAGGCCCTGTGACTGGGAGGCCTCATGCCTGACTCCACTTCCTCTGCGGCCGCGCCGTCGGACCGCCGCCCGGGCGTTCTGCCCGACCACCCCCACCTCGAGCATCTGCGCCGCCAGGCGCGGGACCTCCATCGTGCGTTGAAGCGGGGCGACGCCGCGGCGCTGCAGCGCGCGGCACCGTACCGTGTCGATGTCGGGGCCTCGCTCGCGCAGGCGCAACTGGTGCTTGCGCGCGAGCATGGGTTCGCGAGCTGGCCGCTGTTGGCCGAGGAGGTCGAGCTGCGCCGCGCCCGCGCCGCCGACGAGGCCGGCTTCGTCGCCGTCTGGCTGACGTGGGCGATCGGCCAGGGCTACCGCCGGCCGCAGCCCGAGCGTGCATGGGCGCTGGCACACACGCGTGCGCTGGCACAGCGCGACGCGGCGCTCGTACTCGCGCTCGCCTGTGGTGACCTCGCCACCGTGCAACGCCTGCTGCCGCCGCCGCAGGTGCACAAACCGCTGCCGCCGCTGGCCGCGCCACCGATCGCGATCGCCGCGTTCTCGGGCCTGGGGCGCATCGCCGCGTGCCGCGAGGGGCTGCGCGCCACGGTGCGCTGGCTGCTCGCGCACGGGGCAGATGCAAACGCCAAACTGACCGTGCCAGGCGTTGACCACCCCCTGCCGGTGCTCTATGGCGCCACGGCGCATGCCGGTGACGGCGAGATCGTGCGCGCGCTGCTGGCCGCAGGCGCCGACCCCAACGACAACGAGTCGCTCTACCACGCCACCGAGCAGGCTGACCGTTCGATCGTCGACGCGCTGGTGCAGGCCGGTGCGCGCTGGCACGGCACCAACGCGCTGTTCCGCCAGCTCGACCACGACGACCTGCCGGGTCTGCAGCAGGCGCTGGCGCTCGCTGCCGATGCGAACGAGCTTTCCACCACCACCGGCACGCGGCCTCTGCACCACGCGCTGATGCGCGGTCGCGGCCTGACGTTCGTGCAGGCGCTCGTGTCCGCAGGTGCCGACCCGGCCGCGCGCGACGGCCAAGGCCTGACGGTGGCTTGGCACGCCGAGCGTGTGGGCCGTACCGATGTCGTCGCCTGGCTCGCAGCGATCGGCCATGCGGCGCCAGCGCACGACCTGCGGTCGCGCTTCCTCGCCGCCTGCGCGGCGGCCGATGAACCCAGGGCGCGCGCCGCGCTCGTGGAGCAGCCCGGGCTGCTGCGGCAACTCGACCCGATGGACCTGCGCCTGCTGCCCGAGCAGGCGCAACGCGGACACATTGCGTCGGTGCGGCTGATGCTCGCGCTCGGCTGGCCGGTGTCGGTGCCAGGGCCGTGGGACGCGAGCGCACTCAACCAGGCCGCCTTTCGCGGTGATGCCGAGATGGTGGCGCTGCTGCTCCAGCACGGCGCGCGCTGGAACGAGCGCAACGGCTACGGCGGCAACGCGCTCGGCAGTTGCCTGCACGCCGGCGTCAACGAACCGGTGCCAAATGGCGACTACCCATCCGTGTTGCGCCTCTTGCTCGACGCCGGCGCGCCGGTGCCGCGGCCCGAGCAGGACTGGCCCGACGCGTTGGCGACCGTCGCCGAGCAGGCGGCCGTTTGAGCCGTCAGCCGTGCCCGGACGGTCAGCCTGCGGTCACCGGCGCGGCCGTTGGCGCAGGTGACCGTCGCTGCGCGCAAGCGCAGACGCAGGGGGGCTTGCCGCGCATGCAGGGGCCGCTCATCACAGCGGCCGAACCTGCGCTCTGTGCCTCAGACTGAGTTGTCGGCCACGTCGCAGCGATCCGCGCGGATGCTGAGGATCACGCGCTGCGCCTGGGATCCTGCGAAGCCGACGGCCAGCGCTACTTCAGCGGCGAGTACGTTGTTCCGTTGATGACGAGGAAATCGCGGTACCTGCCATCGTCCCAGGAAAAAATCAGGAAGCGGTGCACCTTGCCGCTGCGGACCCGCAATTCAAGGGTGAACCCGTCCGTCACGTAGGACCCCGCCTCGTCGCTGCCGCCCACGGTGCTGATGGAAGTGCCGCCGGGTCCCACGCTCGCCCCGCCGACCACGATGCTGGCGCCGCCGGGCCCCGTGCCGGAGTCACTGGAGGCAAAACCCTGGGTCAAGTTCGCCCACGAAAAGGTGCCGTCCGGACGGAATGTGTACGAGCTCTTGCCGATGCTCGTCGCACCGCCGCCGCCGAGGAGGCCGGCGGTTGCCGAACGGGTCGCGGAGAACACGCCGTTCAGACGGCGCGCGCCTACGGGAGGCCGCGCCACCACCTTCAGGACCGACCACTTGCCGTCGGTGCGCCCGTGCTCATCGTAGGCCTGCATTTCGATCTCACCGCCGCGGCGTCTCCACCGATGCCAGTGCTGCGGTTCGAGCCGCCGTGACTCGGCCACGTTCAGGTCGTGCGGGCTGACCTGCAGGTTGTCGTACAGCCAGCCGTCCTTCAGCACAAGATAGGTGGTCTCGTCCGGCTCGAAACCCAGCGTGAGCGGGTTGTAACGCAGCTTCGCCGGTTGATAGACACCGTCGATGTCCGCCATCATCACGCCACGATGGGGCGGCGTACGGATCTCGTCGCGCTGCACAGCGGTGCGCTTTGCGCCCGGCGCCGGCGTCGTGGCAGGCGTCGTGATTGGCGCCCCCGCTGCGGACGCCAGTCGGCCACTCTGACCCATGACGAGTCGGAACTCGGCGGGACTCACACGCTGCGGATCGGCAGACCGGTTGAGGTAGCTGAGCATCTGCCGGCATTCGGCATCGGCGTTCTTGCTGTCCTGGTCCAGCGCGCGGAACACCGACTCGCGACCGGCCTGAACGGCCGCGACGATCGAGGGCAGCTGCGCGCCGAGCACCGAGGCAGCGCGCGCCTCGATGTCGTCGAGCTGATGCGCCGACTTCCAGGCGGCCAGTGCCGTGTCCGTCGCCTCGCGCGTGAGCGGAGCGCGCAGGTCGCACCACTCCTTCACCAGGCCCCCGAGCCGTGCCGTGGCGTAGAGCTTGCCGAAGGCGCGCAAGTATTGAGGATCGTCGGACGCATGCGCGACGCCGGGCTGCATCGTCAGCAACGCCAGCGCAGTGGTGATGTGCCCGGTACGCAGGGATAGACGCATGGGATTCAGGGCTCGGCAGGGATGATCAAGATAAGGCACCGCGGCCACCGCCGACCATCCCATCGACGCGCACCCGCGGATCAGCGCGGCTTGTCCTGCCGTCCGGAGAAGCTCCGCCGCCACCGCTGTCGGTGAAGCGGCTGCAACCGCTGCACCCGCTCCGCGCCCACGCGCAGCGCCGCCCCACAGCGCACCGCCCAATCCCCGTAGCGCCGGCCCAGCCCGCTCGCCCCCGCGCCCCGACACGCTCGCCAGGCCCGGTCGCCCCCCGCCCTACCCCAGCGGCGTCTCCCGCAACAGATCGTGAAACGCCTGCGCCGCCGGCGACAGCCCGCCGTGGCGCGTGCGCAGCAGCGACACCTTGCGTTTGACCGTCGGCTGGGTCAGCGCGATCTTGCGCACGCCCGGCCGGTCGCCTTCCTCGAAGGCCGACGACGGCAGGATGGCGCAGCCGACGCCGGCGGCGACGAGGTTGATCGCCGTGGCGTGGTGCTGGACTTCGTAGTTGCCTTGCAGCCGGATGCCCTGCTTGGCGAGCTGGTAGTCCATGAAGACCCGCGTCGCGGTGAAGCTGCTGATGCCGATCAGCTCGGTGTCGCGCAGGTCGCTCCAGGTCACCGCCTCGCGCGCTTCCAGCGCATGCGGGCTGCGGCACAGCAGCACCAGCGCGTCGGCAAACAGCACCGTCTCGGCGAGGTCGGGATGCTTCTCGCCGTGCACCGCGATGCCGAGTTCAGCCTGGCCACCCAGCACCGCGTTGCGCACCTCGTGCGAGCTGCCGTCGAGCAGCCGGATGCGGTTGCCCGGGTACAGCTCGGCGTAGCGCCGCATCACGCGCGGCAGCAGGTGCGAGCTCATCGACGGGATGCAGGCCAGCGTGAAGTGCCCGGTCGAGCGCCGCGACATGTCCTTCAGCTGTTCCACCGCGGCGGTCATCTCCTGGACGATGGCACGCGCCTGCGGCAGGAACTCGCGGCCGACGGCCGTCAGGTCGACACGGCGCGTCGTGCGGTCCAGCAGCTTCAGGCCCAGGTAGGCCTCAAGCTTCTGCACGCGCCGCGTCAGCGCGGTCTGCGTGACGTGCAGTTCACGCGCCGCCTTGTTGAAGCCGCCCAGCTCGGCGACGACGACGAAGGCCTGCACGCCGTCGAAATCGATCTTCATCGCGCAAGACTAGCGCGCCAGGCCCGCGCGCGGCCAGGCCCGGCGCTCGCCCGTCAGTACGCGTGGTTCAGCTTCAGCCAGACGTTGCGCCCGGTCTCGTGGATGCGCACCGGGTCGGCCGGGTAGCCGAAGTCGGCGCTGCCGGCCCGGTTCAGGTGCTCGCTGCAGCTCCGGTCGAACAGGTTGTCGACGCCCGCCGTGAGCTGCAGGCGCTCGTCGAAGCGGTAGCCGCCGTTGAGCGCCAGCGTCGCGAAGCCGCCGCTGGCACCCCGGTCGCGGCCGACGACGTTGCCCTGGTCGAGTGCGCCGCGGCGCTGCGCCGCCACGGCGCGCAGCAGCGTGCCCAGGCTCCAGCGGCCCTCCTCCCCGCGCAGGCTGAAACGCGCTTCCAGCGGCGGCCTCTGCGGCATCGCCTCGCCGCTGCTGGCAGGCGCGCGTAGCCCTGCGAGAAGCCGGCGGTGGCGTCGAGCACCGCGCCGGCGCGGCCGAAGGCGCGGCCAGAACGCTGCCGGTGGCGTGCACCAGCTTGTCGTAGGTCTCGGGCGAGACGCAGGACAGCGGGTTGTCCATGCGGCCCGGGCAGGCGCCGGGCCTGGCGCCGTCGTTGATCAGCACGTTCAGGCGCGAGCCGAACATGGCGCGCAGCACCGGGTCGGCGTGGGTGCCGCCGTTGCGCAGGGCGCTGAAGCCGGGCACGGTCTTCAGGTCGTCGGCGCCGTCGCTGGCCGCCAGCACACGGCTGACCGACGGCATGAGCCCTCAGGACTTGCCGGGGCTCATTCCCGCCCGGCAGGTGGAGCTGACGCGCTCAGGCGACGGGCGGCGCGGCCACGCGCGCCGTCACCCGCTGCACGAAGGCCTTGACGTCGCTTTCCTTGAGCAGTACCTCGCAGGCGCCCTCGGCCAGCAGGCGCTCGCGCGTGCCGGGTTCGACCTCGGCCGACATGCAGATCACCGGCGGCAGGCGCACGCCCGGGCGCACGGCTTCGCGCATGAAACGCAGCAGCTCGCCGGCGTCGCCGTCGCCGACGAAGCGGTCGCACAGCACCAGGTCCAGCGCCGGTGTCGTCTCGCCGGCACCGGCCACCGAGGCCACGAGCGCGGCACGTGCGGCCTCCAGCGTCTCCACCAGCACCACGGCCACGCCGCGGTTCTCGAAGGCCTGGTGCAGCAGCAGGCCGTAGACCTGCGAGTCCTCGACGATCAGCACGCGTTCGAGCTGGCCCGGCTGCACCGGCGCCGGCGCGTCGGCGGCCTCGATGTCGAAGGCCAGCGTGAAGGTCGCGCCCCCGCCGGCGCCGCTGTGCAGCTCGATCGTGCCGCCGAAGGCGCGCACCAGATCGCGGCTGAGCGCCAGCCCCAGCCCGCTGCCCGGGCGGTCGCCGCCGGCGGTGTGGAAACGCTCGAAGACGTGTTCACGCGCCGCCCCGTCCAGCCCGCTGCCGGTGTCGGCGACGGCGACGACCAGCCGGCGCCAGCGTTCGCCACGCTCGCTGGGCTCCAGCGCGGCCGACAGCCGCACCTGCCCGGCCCCGGTGTGCTTGACGGCGTTGACGAGCAGGTTGCGCAGCACCTGCTGCAGGCGCAGCGCGTCCAGCCGCCACCAGCCGTCCAGCGGCGTGACACGCACGAAGGCCAGCGCCAGGCCCTTGGCCTGGGCCATCGGCCGCGCCTCGTCGGCGGCTTCGCGCAGGCAGCGCTCCAGCGACTCGGGGCGCAGCTCCAGCGCGAGCTGGCCCTCGTGCAGGCGATGGCGGTCCAGCAGCGCGTTCAGCAGGCCCAGCGTGGCGCGCGAGGAGCGCCCCAGCACGTCCAGCAGCGGCTGCTCGGCCGGCCCGGGCGAGGAGCCGCGCAGCAGCGCGACGGCGCCGCTCACCGACTGCAGCGAGTTGCGCACCTCGTGCGCCAGGAAGGCCAGGTACTGCTCGCTCTCCTGGCGTGCGCGCCGCGTGCGCTCGATCTCGCGGCGCAGCGTGCGGCTGTGCCACCACCAGGCCAGCGCCAGCGCGGCCAGCGCGGCCGCCGCGGCGTAGGCCGACAGGCGCACGCGCGCCCAGTCGACGCGGTCCTGCTGCTCGGCCTCGGCCCACTCGCGTTCGATGCGCGGCATGTCCTCGGCAAGCACGGCGTTGAGCGCGTCGCGCAGCCGCGGCGCCAGCGTCGCACGCGCCAGCGACACGCCCAGGTTGTGTTCGTCGTACAGCCCGGCCACGGTGCCGGTGATGTGCAGCGTGCTGCCGGCGCGCGGCCCGAGGCGCGCGTAGGCGCCCTGCAGCCCGTACAGCGAGGCTTCGGCGCGGCCCTGCTCCACCATCAACAGGCATTCGTCGAAGTTCGTGCACTCGACGACGTCCACCGTCGGGTAGGCGGCGCGGATGTAGGGCGTGCCGAAGTAGCCGCGGATCATCGCCAGGCGCTGGCCCGACAGCTGCTGCAGGTCCCAGACCGAGAACTGGCGCCGGCTGATGAGCACCAGCGGGTTGGCACGGTAGGGGCCGACGAAGCTCATGCGCGCCCGGCGCTCGGCGACGTCGGTCAGGCCCAGCATCACGTCCAGCCGGCCGTCGGCCAGCGCCTGCAGGCCGCTGGCCAGGTCCATCGGCGTGAAGGACGCGACCGGCACGCCGGCACGGCGTGCGACCTCGTTCATCATGCGGATGCCCAGGCCGTCGGCGACACCGGGGCGCACCTCGGCGCTGAACGGCAGGTCGCCCGGCAGGTAACCCACCCGCAGCGGCGCCACCGCCAGCGCGTCGGCGGGCGCGGGCACCGGCGGCGCCGTCGCCGGCAGCCACTTGTCGCGCAGCGCCTTGATGAAGGCCGGGTCCAGCGCGGCGATCGTGGCGTCGAGCTGGCGCACCAGCGCCGCGTCGTGCAGGTCGGCGGCCAGGCGCAGGTGGCCTTCGGGGAAACCGTAGCTGCGCAGCACGGCCAGGCCGGCGTCGGGGCGCTCGGCCAGCAGCGTGCGCAGCGTCGGCAGCGCTTCGAAGACGAAGTCGGCGTCACCGCGCTGCACCGCGGCCAGGGCGTCCTGCACCGTGGCGTAGGCCGGCCGGGCCGCGGCCGGGAAACGCTCGGCGGCGATGCTCTCGGCGACGTAGCCGCGCGTGACGGCCAGGCGCCGCCCGGACAGGTCGGGCGTCGCCGGCACCGAGGTGATGGCCGCCGGGCCGACGAAAGCCTGCTGCACCGACGCGTAGGGCCGTGTGAAACGCAGCGTCAGCGCACGTCCGGGCGTCTGGGCGATCGCGGTGGCCAGCCGGATGCGGCCGTCGGCCAGCGCCTTCAGCAGCGCCGGGTACTCGACGAAACGCTCGTAGCGAAAGCGCAGGCCGGTCTGGCGCGACAGCTCGGCGAGCAGCTCGACGTCCATGCCGGTCGGCTCGGACTGTCCTGCGCGCCATTCGTGGAAAGGCGGGAAGCGCTCGAGCAGGCCGACGGTGACGACGTCGCCGGCCTGGACGGCGTCGCCGGCCGCGGACGCACGTGCCGGCCCGAGTGCCGTGCACAGCACCAGCGATGCGGCCAGGGCCCAGCCGGCCCACGATCTCCACCCGCGCATTGCGCCCCCCCCTGGGCGCACTGTAGACCGATACCGGACGAAGAGGATGACGGCCAGGCACCACGAGGCGCGGCAGATCGCACGACCCTCGGCGCGCGATCTGCCGGCCTCAGCGCGGCCACGGCTCGCAGCGCTGGATCAGCTCGGCCAGCGGCACCTCCAGCGCCTGCGCCAGCTTGGCCGCGGTCTGCAGCGAAGGCATCGCGCTGGCGCGTTCGATCTCGCCCATGTAGGTGCGGTTGAGCTCGGCGCGTGCGGCGAGCAGCTCCTGCGACCAGCCGCGCGCCTGGCGCAGCCGGCGCACGGCGCGACCGAAACGCTCGGCCACGCCTTCGTGCGGCACGTGCCGCGCTTCAAATACCGGCGCCGTCGATGCCGTCATCGCTTCCTGCCTCTCGTGTGAGCGCCTGCGTGATCCGGCTGCCCGCCGGCACGTCGCGCGTGATCCAGACATTGCCGCCGATGACCGAGCCGCGGCCGACGGTGATGCGGCCGAGGATGGTCGCTCCGGCGTAGACGACGACCTCGTCCTCGACGATCGGATGGCGTGCGCCGCCGCGCTGCAGGCTGCCGTCGGCCTCGGTGGCGAAGCGCTTGGCGCCCAGCGTCACCGCCTGGTACAGCCGCACCTGGCGGCCGATCTGCGCCGTCTCGCCGATGACGACGCCGGTGCCGTGGTCGATGAAGAAACCTTCGCCGATCGTCGCGCCGGGGTGGATGTCGATGCCGGTCTCGGCGTGCGCACGTTCGGCCACCAGCCGCGCCAGCAGCGTCAGCCCGTGACCGTAGAGCGCGTGCGCGATGCGGTGGTGGATCATCGCCTGCACGCCGGGATAGCACAGCAACACCTCGTCGACGCTGCGCGCCGCCGGGTCGCCGCGGAAGGCGGCGAGCACGTCGGTGTCCAGCAGCGCGCGCAGCCGCGGCAGCGCGGCGCCGAAGGCGCGCACGAGGGCCAGCGCACGCGCGTCGACGTCCTCGTCGCCGCGGCCCAGGCGCGCCTGGTAGCGCAGCTCCAGCCGCGCCTGCTGCAGCAGCGCACCCAGCACGCGGTCCAGCGTCTGGCCGACGTAGTAGTCCTCGCTCTCCTGGCGCAGGTCCTGCGGGCCCAGGCGCAGCGGGAACAGCGCACCGCGCAGGCCGTCGACGATCGCGGCCAGCGCCTCGCGCGACGGCAGCTCGCGGTGGCCGTGTTCCTCGGGCCGCTGCTGCGCGCTGCGCCAGCGCGTGCGTGCGGCACGCAGCCCGGCGACGATGCCGGCCAGGTCCAGCGAAGCGTCTTCGACCGCCACCGCACGCGGCGGCGGGGCGTGCGCCGCCACCGCGGCCGGCCGTTCGGCGACCGCGTCGTCGTGGGGAGCCGCCATGCTCAGGCTGCCTTGGCTTCGGCCGGCGGCAGGCCGCTGGCGTCGAACACGCCTTCGAACAGCACCGAGCTGAGGTAACGCTCGCCCGAGTCGGGCAGCACGACGACGAGGGTCTTGCCGGCGTTTTCGGGGCGCTGCGCCAGGCGCACCGCCACCGCCGCGGCGGCGCCGCCGGAGATGCCCGAGAGGATGCCTTCCTCGCGCGTGAGCCGGCGCGCGAAGTGGATCGCCTCCTCGTTCGTCACCTGCTCGACGGCGTCGATGAGCGACAGGTCCAGCACCTCGGGCACGAAGCCGGCGCCGATGCCCTGGATCTTGTGCGGGCCGGGCTTCGGCTCCTCGCCGGCGCGCACCTGGCTCAGCACCGGGCTGGCCGCGGGCTCGACGGCCACCGAGGTGATGGCCTTGCCCTTCGTCTTCTTGATGAAGCGCGAGACGCCGGTGATCGTGCCGCCGGTGCCGACACCCGAGACGACGACGTCGACCGCGCCCTCGGTGTCCTCCCAGATCTCGGGGCCGGTCGTGGCCTCGTGGATCGCCGGGTTGGCCGGGTTGCGGAACTGCTGCAGCAGCACGACCTTCGGGTCGCGGGCGGCGATCTCCTCGGCCTTGGCGACGGCGCCCTTCATGCCCTTGGCGCCTTCGGTCAGCACCAGCCTGGCGCCGTAGGCCAGCAGCAGCTTGCGGCGCTCCAGGCTCATCGTCTCGGGCATCGTCAGCGTCAGCGGGATGCCGCGTGCCGCGGCGACGAAGGCCAGCGCGATGCCGGTGTTGCCGCTGGTGGGTTCGACCAGCTCCTTGCCCGGGCCGAGCAGGCCACGCTGCTCGGCATCCCGGATCAGCGCCGCGCCGATGCGGCACTTGACCGAATACGCCGGGTTGCGGCCCTCGATCTTGGCCAGCACCGTGGCGCCGGCGCCATCGGTGATGCGGTTCAGGCGCACGAGCGGCGTGCGGCCGATGGACAGCGAGTTGTCGTCGTAGATGCGGGTCATCGCAAGTGTTCCTCTGACGGTCGTTCGGATCGGGTGGCTGGCGGCGCGATCAGTCCTGCGTCCAGGGCAGGCCGCGCCGACGCCAGCCGTCCAGATGGCCACGCTGCTGCGCGGCGTCGAGTTCTCCTTCGAAGCCTTCACCGACGTTGAACACGTTCGTGAAGCCGGCGGCCGCGGCGGCTTCGGCGGCCGCAGCCGAGCGTTTGCCGCTGCGGCACAGCAGCAGCGCCACCGTGTCCTTGCCGCCCAGGCGGGCTTCGAGTTCACGCACGAAACGCGGGTTGCGCGTCAGCGCGGTGCCGCTGGCCCAGGCGACGTGCAGGCTGCCGGGCACCTGGCCGACGAACTTGCGCTCCTCGGCGCTGCGCACGTCCACCAGCAAGGCCAGGCCGGCCTGCACCAGCGCCCAGGCGTCCTGCGGCGGCACGACGCCGGCATGGGGCAGACCTTCGGCGCGCGCGTCCTGGCGCGCACGCTGCAGCACGGGGTGGGCGTCCACGGACGCAGGCAGTTCGGCAAGGGCGTTCATCGGTTCTCCTTCGGCCGCCGGCCGCGGCCCCGCCCGGGGCGATGACGGCGATAGACGGCGGATGCCAGCGTAGGCAGGCCCGAGCCAGCGCCCAACGAATGGATACGCCGCTCGATATGCGCCGAACGAGCAAGCGCGCCATCCGCGGGCAGCGGCTTTTCTCATGCGCCGAACGCGTTTGGCGGCACGCGGCTTGCCGGCCAGACTGCCCAGCTTTTGGCCGCTCCGGCACGCCCGATGTCCCGTTCCCCCGACCTCCCCCGCGCCGCGCGCGACAGCGCCACGCGCCCCGCGGTGCTCGACCTGATCGGCAACACGCCGCTGGTGCGCGTCACGCGCCTGGACACCGGCTGCTGCACGCTGTTCCTGAAGCTCGAGTCGCAGAATCCCGGCGGCTCGATCAAGGACCGCATCGGCGTCGCGATGATCGAAGCCGCCGAACGCGACGGCCGGCTGCAGCCCGGCGGCACCGTCGTCGAGGCGACCGCCGGCAACACCGGCCTGGGGCTGGCGCTGGTGGCGCGCGCCAAGGGCTACAAGGTGGTGCTCGTCGTGCCCGACAAGATGGCCACCGAGAAGGTGCTGCACCTGAAGGCCCTGGGCGCGACGGTGCACGTCACGCGCTCGGACGTAGTCAAGGGCCACCCTGAGTACTACCAGGACCTGGCCGCGCGCATCGCCGCCGGCATCCCGGGCTCGTTCTTCGCCGACCAGTTCAACAACCCGGCCAACCCGCTGGCCCACGAAACCGCCACCGGCCCGGAGATCTGGGCCCAGACCGGGCACGACCTGGACGCCATCGTCGTCGGCGTCGGCTCCTCGGGCACGCTGACCGGGCTGTCGCGCTACTTCCGCAAGGTGCAGCCCGAGCTCGAGTTCGTGCTCGCCGACCCGGTGGGCTCGATCCTCGCCGACTACGTGAAGAGCGGCCACATCGGCCAGGCCGGCTCCTGGGCCGTCGAAGGCATCGGCGAAGACTTCGTGCCGGCGATCGCCGACTTCGGCTCGGTGAAGAGCGCCTATTCGATCCCCGACGCCGAGAGCTTCGGCGCCGCACGCGAGCTGCTGGCACGCGAAGGCATCCCCGGAGGTTCGTCCACCGGCACGCTGCTGGCCGCGGCGCTGCGCTGGTGCCGCGAGCAGACGACGCCCAAACGCGTGCTGACGCTGGTCTGCGACACCGGCACGCGCTATCTGTCCAAGGTCTACAACGACCAGTGGCTGATCGACCAGGGCCTGCTCGCGCGGCCGCGTTTCGGCGACCTGCGCGACCTGATCTCGCGCCGCTACGAAGACGGCGGCGTCGTCGCCGTCGCGCCCGAGGACACGCTGCTCGTCGCCTTCCAGCGCATGCGCCTGGCCGAGGTCTCGCAGCTGCCGGTGCTGGCCGAGGGCCGGCTGGTCGGCGTGCTCGACGAATCGGACCTGCTCGTGGCCGCCCAGACCGGGCCGCAGGCGCTGCAGCGCCCGGTGCACGACGCGATGACCGCCGCGCCGCAGACGCTGCCGGCCGGCGCCTCGATCGCCGAGCTGCGCGCCGTGCTCGACCGCGGGCTGGTGGCCATCGTCGCCGACGAAGCCGGCTTCCACGGCCTGGTCACGCGTTTCGACCTGCTCAACCACCTGCGCCGGCAGCTGCTGGCGTCCACCGCCGCCGCATGAGCCACACCACCGCCCCCGACGCCGACCGCCCGCTCGCCTTCGCCACGCGCACGATCCACGGCGGCCAGCACCCCGACCCGTCGACCGGCGCGATCATGCAGCCGATCTACGCCACCTCGACCTACGTGCAGAGCAGCCCCGGCGTGCACCAGGGCCTGGACTACGGCCGCTCGCACAACCCGACGCGCTGGGCCTGGGAACGCGCCGTCGCCGACCTCGAAGGCGGCGCCCAGGCCTTCGCCTTCGCCAGCGGGCTGGCGGCCATCGCCACCGTGCTGGAGCTGCTGCCGGCGGGCTCGCACGTCGTCAGCGGCGACGACCTCTACGGCGGCAGCTTCCGCCTCTTCGACAAGGTGCGGCGCCAAAGCGCGGGGCTGGAGTTCAGCTACGTCGACCTCGCCGACCCCGAGGCGCTGCGCCGCGCGATCCGCCCGAACACACGCCTGGTCTGGGCCGAGACGCCGACCAACCCGCTGCTCAAACTCGCCGACCTGCGCGCCGTGGCCGCCGTCGCCCACGAACACGGCCTGCTCGCCGCTGCCGACAACACCTTCGCCAGCCCGTTCAACCAGCGGCCGCTGGAGCTGGGCTTCGACCTCGTCGTGCACTCGGCGACCAAGTACCTCAACGGCCACAGCGACGTCATCGGCGGCGTCGCCGTCGTCGGCCGCGACGAGCGCCTGGCGCCGGTGCGCGAGCGCCTGGGTTTCCTGCAGAACGCCGTCGGCGCGATCGCCGGGCCTTTCGACAGCTTCCTGGCGCTGCGCGGCGTGAAGACGCTGGCGCTGCGTGTCGAACGCCACAACGCCAACGCGCTGGATCTGGCGCGCTGGCTGGAGGCCCGGCCGCAGGTGGCGCGTGTGCACTACCCTGGGCTGGAGTCGCACCCGCAGCACGCGCTGGCGCGGCGCCAGATGTCGGGCTTCGGCGGGATGATCTCGCTGAACCTGGCAACCGATCTCGCCGGCGCGCGGCGTTTCCTCGAGACGGTGCGGATCTTCGCGCTCGCCGAGAGCCTGGGCGGCGTCGAGAGCCTGATCGAGCACCCGGCGATCATGACCCACGCGACGATCCCGCCCGAGACGCGCGCGGCGCTCGGGATCGGCGACAGCCTGGTGCGGCTGTCGGTCGGCATCGAGGACGTCGAAGACCTGCGCGCCGACCTGGCGCGCGCCCTGGCGGCGATCTGATCCGGCGCTCAGTCGCGCACGACGCTGCTTTCGCGTTCGATCAGCTCGCAGGCGAGCAGGGTCTGGGTCGGTGAGGCGGCGGAACCGTCGCGCTCGCCCAGCAGCCGCAACACCGTCCGGGCCGCCTGCTGGCCGATCTGGTAGCGCGGCGGGCGCAGCGTCGTCAGCGCGGGCTGCAGGTGGCGCGAGACCGGCGCGTCGCCGAAGCCGGCGACGGCGCAGTCGGCCGGCAGGCGCAGGCCGAGCCCGGGCGCGTGCAGGATCGCGCCGGCGGCCATGTTGTCGTTGGCGAAGACCACCGCACGCGGGCGCTGGGCCCGCGGTGTCGCCGCGAGGGCCTGGATCTCGCGCGCGCCGGCCTCGAAGTCGTCGTCGACCGCGGCCACGGCGATGTCCGGCAGCCGCCCCGCGGCGCGCATCGCGTCGGCGTAACCCGCGCCGCGCTGGCGCGCGCGGAAGTCGACCTCGGTGCGGGGCAGGACGAAACGCAGGCGGCTGACGCCCTGGCGCAGGAAGTGTTCGGCCAGCAGCACGCCGGCCTCGGCGTGCGGGAAGCCGACCTGGTGGTAGGGGCGGCCCGGCACCAGCCCCCAGGCTTCGACGATCGGGATGCCGAGCGCGGCCAGCATCGCCTCGGCCGCCGGCGTGTGGTCGTCGCGGGTCAGGATCAGCGCGCTCGGATGCCAGCCGGCGAAGGTGCGGATCGCCGCTTCTTCCAGATCGCGCGAGTACTGGGCGTTGGCCAGCAGCAGCTGCAGCCCCGAGGCCTGCAGTTCGTCGGTCATGCCCTGCACGAGGTCGGCGAAGGTCGCGCTGGCGATGTTCTGCATCACCGCACACACCACACGGCCGCGGCCGGAGGCCAGCCCGCCGGCGACCTGGCTGGGCACGTAGCCCAGCCGGTCGACGATCTCCTTGAGTCGCTCACGCAAAGCCTCGGACACCTTCTCCGGCGAGTTGAAGTAGCGCGACACCGTGATGGCCGAGACCCCTGCCAGAGCGGCGATGTCGTGGACCGTGTGCGTGGACGCCTTGCGGCGGGGCGCTCGTGAATGGACCGGGCGGTTCATGGTTAGCACCAGTGTCTGGGCTGGGAACAGGTCTCTAGACTAGCATCATGTTATCGGTAACAGTTACCGCTACCCACAGATTCGGGCGGCACGGCCCGGCGCGATGCCGCCGGCACGCCGCGAACCGATGACCACCAGAACCGAGGAGACCGACATGAGCACCCGACGACACCTGCTGCACTGCCTCGCGAGCGCCCCGCTGTGCATCGCGGCAGCGCTGGCGCTGCCCGTGCAGGCGCAGGGCAGCTTTCCCGATCGCCCGCTGACGCTGGTCGTGCCCTACCCCGCCGGCGGCGTCGCCGACCAGTTCGCGCGCAGCTTCGCCAAGGAACTCGGCGACCGCCTGGGCCAGACGGTGATCATCTCCAACCGCGCCGGCGCCAACGGCAACCTGGGCTCGGCCTACGTCGCGCGTGGCCAGGACGCCGACGGCTACACGCTGCTGCTGGGCACGCTCAGCACGCTGGCGATCAATCCGCAGCTCTACACCAACATGGGCTACGAGCCGCTGAAGGATCTTCAGCCGCTCACGCTGACGCACCAGATTCCCAACGTGCTGGTGGTGGGCGCGCAGACGCCGTACCGCAGCGTCGCCGACGTCGTGGCCGCCGCCAAAGCCAAGCCCGACAGCCTGACCTACGGCTCCGCCGGCAACGGCAACACCATGCACCTGACGGGCGTGCTGTTCGAGAAGCAGAGCGGCACCCGGCTCGTGCACGTGCCCTACAAGGGTGGCCCGCCGGCGCTGACCGACCTGCTCGGCGGCCAGATCCCGATGATGTTCAACAACCTGCCGGCGGTGCTGGGCCACCGGCAGGCCGGCAAGCTGCGTGTGCTGGCGGTGGCCGACAGCAAACGCTCGGCGGTGATGCCCGACGTGCCGACCTTCGCCGAAGCCGGCGTGCCGGGCGTGGTCTCGACGGTGTGGAACGGCATCCTGGTGCGCCGCGGCACGCCGGCCGAGGTCGTGCAGCGCCTGAACCGCGAGATGGTGGCGGTGCTCCAGCAGCCCGGCTTCCGCAAGCCGCTGGAGGCCCAGGGCTACGAAGTCCTGTCGTCGACGCCGGCGGAGTTCGAGGCGCTGATCCGCAAGGACAGCGCGGCGATGGTCAAGCTGGCCAAGGACGCCGGCCTGCAGATGGACTGACCCGCCATGCGCCGCAGCCTCGATCAACTCCGCAGCCAGCGCTGGTTCGCCAGCGACGACATCCGCGGCTTCGCCCACCGCCAGCGCATGCAGCAGCAGGGCCTGGCGCGCGAAGAGTTCATGGGCCGGCCGGTGATCGGCATCCTGAACACCTGGAGCGATCTCTCGCCCTGCCACGCCCACCTGCGCGAACGCGCGCAGGCCATCCGCCGCGGCGTGCTGCAGGCCGGCGGCGTGGCGCTGGAGCTGCCGGCGCTGAGCCTGGGCGAGGTCATGGTCAAACCGACCACCATGCTCTACCGCAACCTGCTGGCCATGGAGGCCGAGGAGCTGATCCGCAGCCTGCCGCTGGACGGCGTGGTGCTGCTGGGCGGCTGCGACAAGACCACCCCCGGCCTCGTGATGGGCGCGCTGTCGATGGACGTGCCGGCGCTGTTCTGCCCCGCCGGGCCGATGCTCAACGACCGCCACCGCGGCCAGACCGTGGGCGCCGGCACGCACACCAAGAAGTACTGGGAGCAGTACACCGTCGGCGCCATCGACCGCGCCGAATGGACGCAGCTGGAAGAGCGCATGACGCGCACCCCGGGCACCTGCAACACCATGGGCACGGCCAGCACCATGACCGCCATCGTCGAGGCGATGGGGCTGGCGCTGCCCGGCTCGACCAGCATCCCGGCGATGGACGCGGGCCACTCCCGCATGGCCTGGGCCTGCGGCCGGCGCATCGTCGAGATGGTGTGGGAAGACCTGCGCCCGTCGCGCCTGCTCACGCGCTCGTCCTTCCTCAACGGCGTCGCCGCCTGGATGGCGCTGGGCGGCTCGACCAACGCCGCGGTGCACCTGCCGGCCATGGCCGGGCGTGCCGGCATCAGGCTCGGGCTGGACGACTTCGACACGATGGCGCGCCGCATCCCGGTGCTGGCCAACCTGTTCCCGGCCGGCGACCGGCTGATGGAAGACTTCCACTACGCCGGGGGCCTGCCGGCACTGCTGCAGCGCATCGCCGCCCACCTGGACCTGGACGCCGCCACCTGCACCGGGCGCACGCTGGGCGCCGAGATCGCCGGCTGCCACAGCCTGGACGACGAGGTGATCCGCCCGCTGGAGCGGCCGGTGGTCGCCGCCAGCCCCGATCTGCCCGAAGCCGGCCAGGCGCTGGCCGTGCTGCGCGGCAACCTGGCGCCCGACGGCGCGGTCATCAAACCTTCGGCGGCGACTCCCGCGCTGATGCGCCACACCGGCCCGGCCCTGGTGTTCGACTCCAACGCCGAGATGCTGGCCGCGATCAACGACCCGGCGCTCGAGGTCGACGAGAACAGCGTGCTCGTGCTGCGCAACGGCGGCCCGGTCGGCGGCCCCGGCATGCCCGAGTGGGGCAACCTGCCGCTGCCCAAGAAGCTGCTGCAGCGCGGCGTGCGCGACATGCTGCGCCTGTCGGACGCACGCATGAGCGGCACCCACTACGGCAGCTGCGTGCTGCACATCTCGCCCGAAGCCGCCATCGGCGGGCCGCTGGCGCTGGTGCAAAGCGGCGACCTGATCCGCATCGACGTGCCGGCACGCCGCCTGGACCTGCTGGTGCCCGAGGCCGAACTGGCCGAACGCCGGCGCGCCTGGACACCGCCGCCGCCGTCCTACGCCCGCGGCTACACCCGCCTGTTCCAGCGCGAGGTGACGCAGGCCCACCTCGGCTGCGACTTCGACGTGCTCGCCGGCAACGCCGCGACGCCCGAGCCTCCCATCTTCTGACCCCGCGCCTCGCGGCGCCGCGCCATGCCTGCCTACCCCGATCTGCTCGACAACCCCTTCCGCCGCCGCCTCTCGCAGCCCGCCGCCCCGCTCGGCAGCTGGCTGATGTCCGGCACCAGCAGCACCGCCGAGGCGCTGGGCCGCGCCGGCTTCGACTGGCTGCTGGTCGATCTCGAACACGTGCCGATGGACGAGAAGGACACGCTCGGCGTGCTCCAGGCGATCGCCGGCACCGACGCCTGCGCGGTCGTGCGCCTGGCCGCCAACGAGCCGACGCTGTTCAAGCGCGCGCTGGACATGGGCGCGCAGACGGTGATGGTGCCCTTCGTCGACAGCGCCGACGCGGCGGCACGCGCGGTCTCGTACGCCAAGTACCCGCCGCAGGGCGTGCGCGGCTTCGCCGCCGTGCACCGCGCCTCGGGCTACGGCACGGCGCGCGACTACGCGCGGCGCGCCAACGACTCGGTCTTCACCATCATCCAGCTCGAGACGCCGGCGGCGCTGCAGGCGCTCGAGGACATCGCCGCGGTGCCCGGCGTCGACGCGCTCTTCCTCGGCCCGGGCGACCTGGCCGCGAACATGGGCCACATCGGCGACATCGCCCACCCGCAGGTGCAGGCCGCGATCGCCGAGGTCGCGCGCCGCTGCCGCGACATCGGCAAACCCTGCGGCATCGTCGGGCCGACGCCGGAGATGGTCACGCGCTTCGTCGAACTGGGCTACGCCTTCGTCGCCGTGGCGTCGGACATGGGAATGCTGATGCGCCAGGCCTCGGCCTACATCGAGGCGATCCGGCCGTCGCTGGCCGCGGGTTACGACGGCGGCACCTACTGAGCGCCCGCCGGCCCCGCCGGCACCATAAAAAGGAGACAAACGATGACTGTTCGCCAGACCTGGCGGCGCCGGCTGCTGCTGTGCGCGCTGCTGACGGCCGCCTTGCCCGCGGCGGCCCAGAGCAGCTACCCCGACAAACCGATCACGCTGGTCGTGCCCTTCGGCCCCGGCGGCACCTCGGACATCATGGCGCGCATCCTCGAGCGCTCCATGAGCACGGCGCTGGGCCAGAGCCTGGTCGTCGACAACCGCGCCGGCGCCGGCGGCGCCATCGGCATGAGCCAGCTGATGCGCGCCCGGCCCGACGGCTACACCGTCGGGCTGTCGGTGATCGGCCCCGAGGTGCTGCAGCCGGCGATCCGCAAGACCGGCTACAGCCACCAGGACTTCGACCACGTCTGCGGCACCTACGCGGTGCCGCTGATGATGATGGTGCCGCAGGACTCGCCGTTCAAAAGCCTGGCCGACGTCGTGAACTTCGCGCGCCAGCGCCCCGGCGAACTGGTCTACGGCTCCTCGGGGCGCGGCACGCTGCTGCACCTGGCTATGGAGATGCTGCTCGACCGCGCCTCGACCAGCGGCCTGCACGTCCCGTTCAAGAGCTCGGGCGACATGGTCACCGCGCTGCTGGGCAAGCAGGTCATGCTGTTCAACGAGACGCCGACGATCGCCCGGCGCTACGAGCTGCGTCCGCTGGCGGTGTTCGCCGACAAGCGGCTGGCCGCCTATCCCGGCGTGCCCACGGTCGCCGAAGCCGGCTGGCCGGTCCAGGCGACGATCTGGGGCGGCCTGATCGCGCCCAAGGGCCTGCCGGCGCCGGTGCTCGCCAGGCTCGAGAAGGCCTGCCGCACGGCGCTCGACAGCCCGGCCTACAAGGCCGAGGCCGAGCGGCTGGAGACACCGCCGGCCTACCTCGACGCCAAGGCTTTCGCCGCGTTCGCCGCCAGCCAGTTCCAGTCCTACGGCCAGCTGATCCGCCGGCTCGGGCTCGCGGACAAGGACTGATCCGCGCGCGCCCTCGCATGCCCGCACTCGACTCTCTCGGGGCCAGCCTGGGCGCGCCTGCCGCCGTCGCCTTGCTGCTGGGCTGCGTCGTCGTGGCCACGCTGGCGCAGACGCTGACCGGGTTCGCGTTCGGCCTGGTGTTCCTCAGCCTGGCCGCGGCGCTGGATCTGGCCACGGTGCAGGACGCCGCCAACGTGGCCACGGTGCTGACGCTCTGCAACGCGTTCGCCTACTTCCGCGCGCACCGGCAGCCGCTGCCCTGGGGGCTGATGAAGCCCGCCCTGCTGGGCGGCTGCGTCGGCGTCGGCGCCGGCCTCGCGCTGCTGCACCTGCTGAGCACGGCCGCCACGCAGGCGCTGGAGCTGCTGCTGGGCAGCGTCATCGTGCTCTGCGCGCTGCTGCTGCTGGTGCGCGCCGGCACGCGCGGCGAAACGGCAGCGCCGCGCCAGTTCGTGTTCGCCGGACTGCTGTCGGGCCTGATGGGCGGGCTGTTCGGCACCTCCGGGCCGCCCATCGTCTACCACCTCTACCGCCAGCCGCTGCCGGCCGAGCTGGTGCGCCGCGCGCTGCTGCTGATGTTCGCCGTCAATGCCGTGGTCCGGCTCGCGCTCAACGTGCCGGCCGGCGGCTTTTCGCTGCGGGCGCTGATGCTGTCGGCGCTGGCGCTGCCGCTGGTGCCGCTGACGACGCGGCTGGCGCTGCGCCTGCAGCCGCATCTGCCGGCACCGGCGCTGCGCCTGGGCGTCGCCCTGCTGCTGTCGGGCACCGGCGCGGCGCTGGTGCTGCACGCGCTGGATCGACCATGAAAAAAGCCAGTCCCATGCCCTCAGATGCCGAGGCCCGCGCCGCGACCAGCCCCGCGATGGCCATGCCGCCCGGCGAGCCGCTGCGGCTGGAACGGATCGAAGTCCTGCTCTTTCGCGCGCCCGCCGACCCGCCGGTGCAGACCTCGTTCGGCGTCATGCACGAGCGGCCGGCGCTGCTGATCCGCGCCATCGGCGACGACGGGGCCAGCGGCTGGGGCGAGGTCTGGTGCAACTTCCCCAGCGGCGGTGCCGAGCACCGTGCGCGCCTGGCGCGGGCCTATCTGCCGGCGCTGGCCTGCGGCCGGCACTGGTCGCAGCCGCAGGCCTGCTTCGACGAAGTGAGCCGGCGGCTGGAGGTGCTGGCGCTGCAGTGCGGCGAGCCCGGCCCACTGGCCCAGATCGTCGCCGGCCTGGACATCGCGATTTGGGACCTGCTGGCGCGACGGCGCGGCGTGCCACTGTGCAAGCTGCTGGCGCCCGAGCTGCAAAGGCCCGGCCCGGTGGCGGTCTACGCCTCGGGCCTGAACCCCACGGACCCGCAGCGGCTGGCGGCGCAGCGCCAGGCCGAGGGCTACCGCGCCTTCAAGCTGAAGGTCGGTTTCGGTGCCGCACGCGACGACGCCAACCTAGCCGCGGTGCGTGCCGCCATCGGCCCGCAGGCCCTGCTGATGGTCGACGCCAACCAGGCCTGGAGCCTGGACCAAGCCGTCGCCGCCGGCCACCGCATGGCAGGCCACGAGCTGGCCTGGCTGGAAGAGCCGATCCGCGCCGACGCGCCGCTGGCGCACTGGAGCCGGCTGGCGCAGGACCAGCCGCTGCGGCTGGCCGGTGGCGAGAACCTGGCCGGGCTGGACCGCTTCGAGGACTTCGCCGCTGCCGACGGCGTGTCGGTCATCCAGCCCGACGTCGGCAAGTGGGGCGGTTTGAGCGCCTGCCTGCAGGTGGCGCGGCTGGCGCAGCGCCACGGCAAGTGTTTCTGCCCTCACTGGCTGGGCGCGGGCATCGGGCTCGCGGCTTCGCTGCATCTGAAGGCGGCCGTCGGCGGCTCCGGCATGGTCGAGGTCGACGCCAACCCCAACCCCTTGCGCGAGCTGCTCGCGCAGCCGCCGTTCGTGCTCGAAGCAGGCGCCGTCCGGCTGGACGACACTGCCGGCCTCGGCGTCGAGCCCGACCTGCGGGCCGCACGCCGCTTTCTCGTCAACCTGAGCTGAACCATGTCCTATCCCGACACCCGACTCCTGATCGCCAACACCTGGGTGGACGCCGCCGGCGGCAAGACCCGCGACGTGCTCAACCCCGCCACCGGCCAGGTGATCGGGCGCGTGGCGCACGCCGGCATCGAAGACCTGGACCGTGCGCTGGCGGCCGCGCGCGAAGGCTTCGAGACCTGGCGCTTCACGCCCGCGCACGAACGCGCCGCGCTGATGCGCAAGGCCGCCGCCCTGGTGCGCGAACGCGCCGACGAGATCGCCCCGCTGCTGACGCAGGAGCAGGGCAAGCCGCTGGCCGAGGCCCGCATCGAGACCCTGGCCGCGGCCGACATCCTGGAGTGGTTCGCCGACGAAGGACGCCGCGTCTACGGCCGCATCGTGCCGTCGCGCAACCTGGACGCGCAGTCGCTGGTGCTCAAGGACCCGGTCGGTCCGGTCGCCGCCTTCACGCCCTGGAACTTCCCGATCAACCAGGTCGTGCGCAAGCTCGGCGCGGCGCTGGCCGCCGGCTGCTCCTTCCTCGTCAAGGCGGCCGAGGAGACGCCGGCCTCGCCGGCGGCACTGATCAAGGCCTTCGTCGACGCCGGCGTCCCGCCGGGCGTGGTCGGCCTGGTGTACGGCGACCCGGCCGAGATCTCGAGCTACCTGATCGCGCATCCGGTGATCCGCAAGATCACCTTCACCGGCTCGACGCCGGTCGGCAAGCAGCTCGCCGCGCTCGCCGGGCAGCACATGAAGCGCGCGACGATGGAGCTGGGCGGCCACGCGCCGGTGATCGTCGCCGAAGACGCCGACCTCGAACTGGCCGTCAAGGCCGCCGGTGCCGCCAAGTTCCGCAATGCCGGCCAGGTCTGCATCTCGCCGACGCGTTTCCTGGTGCACCACAGCATCAAGTCGCGTTTTGTCGACGCGCTGGTCGCACACGCCCAGGGCCTGAAGCTGGGCAACGGCCTGGACGCCGCCACCACGCTGGGCCCGCTGGCCAACGCCCGGCGCGTGCAGGCGATGACCCAGGTCGTGGAGGACGCCCGCGCCCGCGGCGCACGCGTGGCCACCGGCGGCACGCGCGTCGGCAGCGAAGGCTTCTTCTTCGCCCCGACGGTGCTGGCCGACGTGCCGCTGGACGCCTCGGTGTTCAACGACGAGCCCTTCGGGCCGGTGGCCGCGGTGCGCGGTTACGACACGCTGGACGAAGCGATCGCCGAAGCCAACCGCCTGCCCTACGGCCTGGCGGCCTACGCCTACACACGCTCGATCCGCAACGCGCACCGCCTGGCGCAGCGCATCGAGGCCGGCATGCTGTGGGTCAACCAGCCGGCCACGCCGACGCCGGAAATGCCCTTCGGCGGCGTCAAGGACTCGGGCTACGGCTCCGAAGGCGGGCCCGAGGCGGTCGAGGCCTACCTGAACACGCGGGCGGTGACGATCATGGCCGCCTGAGGGCCGGCGGCACGTGACCCACGCGCCGGACACCCCGCCGGTGCGTCCATACTCGCGTGCATCCGGTCAGAGAGCGCTCCGATGAAGATCCCCGCAGCCCACAACGTGCCGCCGCCCCACCCCCAGCCGACCGGCAGCACGGCGGCGAATGCCGGCGGGGCGTCCTCGTTCGCCTCGATGCTGGCCGCGGCGGCAGGCGCCCAGGCCACGACGCCGGCCGCCGCGCAAACGGCCGACGAGGACCGCCCCGACTTCACGAGCATGACGCGGCAGGATCTGTTCGACTGGATGAACCAGCAGATCCGCGGCGGCAAGATGTCCCTCGACGAGAGCACGCCCTTCCTCGGCATGACGATGAAGATCTCGGTGGCCACCGGCGAGCCGGTGGACATGGCCAGCGACGGCGAGCGCATCGACTTCGTCGCCAAGGCGCGCGGCGGCATCGACGGCGCGCTGGAACGGCGCGACTTCGACCTTGCGGCCCGCCTGCAGGCCGCGGTCGACCGGATGCTGAAGACCCAGGGAATGGCGCAAAGGCCGGCCGACGACCGCGGCGGCTGACAGGAACGACGATCGCGCCGTGCAGGCGCCGGTGCTCAGCGGCGAGCGGCCCAGTCGGCCTCGGAAACCTCCTGAAGCGCCACGTCGAAGCTCACGGCGGCGGTCTTGCCGATGGCGAAGACGCCGGCAACGCCGAGCGCATAACGCAGGTACACATCCTGCCTCGCCTGAGGCCTTAGGGTGAGCTTGACCTGCTTGCCGTCGGGAATGCCCAGCGTGTGCGGCTGGATCACGACCTCGCGCTCTCCCGGGGCGACCTTCAACTCGAAGGACTCCAGGCGGTTCAGCCGCCCGACACGGAAGCCGTCGACATACACGTACTGATCGACGGCCGCCCCGATGTAACCGGTGTCGGCCCGGTAAAGGTGCAGGGTGACAGCGGTCGCCGGGTCGACGGGTTCGGGAACGGCGCTCTTGGGCGTGGGTGCGCTGGCACAACCGGCGATCGTGGCAACGCAGGCGGCGAGCATGGCGCGGCGAATCATCGTGTCCTCCCCGGACGCTGCTTGTTCTCCGGGAAACATAACACGCAGGCGTTGCCTGCCGGCGCGAGGCTCCTCAAGCCGTCATGCCCGCCAGCCCCATCACCCAGCGCAGGCCCAGCGCCACCGCGCCCAGCGCGGCGACGCTGGCGGCCCAGATCAGCAGCAGCCAGCCCAGCCGGCGCAGCCAGAGGTGGCGCGGGCCTGCCGGTGCGGCCATCAGTGGTAGCCCTCGCCGAGCTTCACCTTGCCGCGGAACACGTAGTAGGACCAGGCGGTGTAGCCGAGGATGAAGGGGATGATCGCCAGCGCGCCGACGAGCGCGAAGCCCAGGCTCTGCGGCGGCGCCGCCGCCTGCCAGATCGAGATGCCGGGCGGGATGATGTTCGGCCACAGGCTGATCAGCAGGCCGCTGTAGCCCAGGAACAGCATCGCCAGCGACAGCAGGAAGGGCAGCGCCGAATGGCTGCGGCGCAGCGCACGCAGCAACTGCCAGGTGACCAGCAGCACCAGCACCGGCACCGGCAGGAAGAACAGCAGGTCGGGCAGCGAGAACCAGCGTTCGGCGATCGCCGGGTGCGCCAGCGGCGTCCACAGGCTGACCACCGCCAGCGCGGCCAGCACCGCCCAGGTCACCGGCCGGCCCAGATCGCGCATGCGCTGCAGCAGCGCGCCCTCGGTCTTCATCACCAGCCAGCCGACGGCCAGCAGCGCGTAGGCCGCCAGCAGCGCCGCGCCGGTGAACAGGCTGAACGGCGTCAGCCAGTCGAAGACGCCGCCGGCGTAGCCGCCGTCCTTCACCTCGAAACCGCCGATGAAGGCGCCCAGCGCCACGCCCTGCGAGAAGGTCGCGACGTAGGAGCCCCAGGCGAAGGCGTGGTCCCAGAAGGGCTTGTGCGCGTCGTCGGCCTTGAAGCGGAACTCGAAAGCCACGCCGCGCCAGATCAGCCCGGCCAGCATCGCCATCAGCGGCAGGTACAGCGCGCTCAGCACCACGCCGTAGGCCAGCGGGAACGCGGCCATCAGCCCGGCGCCGCCGAGCACCAGCCAGGTCTCGTTGCCGTCCCAGACCGGGGCGACGCTGTTGACCATCACGTCGCGTTCCTCGCGGTCCCGCACGAACGGGAAGAGGATGCCGATGCCCAGGTCGAACCCGTCCATCACGACGTACATCATCAGCCCGAAGCCGATGACCCCGAACCACAGCAGCGGCAGGTCGATGTCCATGGCGCGCTCCTCAGACGGGGTCGACGTGGTCGGGGCCGGCGGACAAGGGCCGCGCCGGGCGCGGCGCCTGGCCCGGGTCCTGCGGCGGGTTCTCGTCCTCGCCGGGCTGCGGCCCCTTGGCGACCAGCTTGAGCATGTAGCGCAGGCCGATGCCGAAGACGGCGAAGTACATGACGACGAACACCGCCAGCGTCGTGCCCATCACCTGCGCCGAGTGGTGCGACACCGCGTCGGCGGTGCGCATCACGCCGTAGACGATCCAGGGCTGGCGGCCGATCTCGGTGGTGAACCAGCCGGCGAGGATGGCGATCACGCCGGCCGGCCCCATCCAGGTCGCGAAACGCAGGAAGGCGCCGCCTTCGTAGAGCCGGCCGCGCCAGCGCCGCCAGGCGGCCCAGGCGCCGAGCAGCAGCATCAGCAGGCCCAGCCCCACCATCACGCGGAAGGACCAGAAGACGATCGTCGCGTTGGGCCGGTCCTCGGGCGCGAACTCGGCCAGGCCGGGGTACTGGCCATCCAGGCTGTGGGTCAGGATCAGGCTGCCCAGGCGCGGGATCTCGACGCGGTACAGCGTCTCCTCGGCCTGCATGTCGGGCCAGCCGAACAGCACCAGCGGCACGCCTTCGCCAGGCGGGCCGTTGCGCCAGTGGCCTTCCATCGCCGCGACCTTGGCCGGCTGGTGCTCCAGCGTGTTCAGGCCGTGCAGGTCGCCGACAGCGATCTGCAGCGGCGCGACGAACATCAGCATGCCCATCGCCATCGAGAACATCGTGCGCACGCGGGCGTTGTCGTGGCCGCGGCGCAGGTGCCAGGCGGCCGACGCGCCGACGAACAGCGCCGTGGCCAGGAACGCGGCCACCGTCATGTGCGCCAGCCGGTACGGGAACGAGGGGTTGAAGATCACCGCCAGCCAGTCCACCGGCACCACCACGCCGTCGATGATCTCGTGGCCCTGCGGCGTCTGCATCCAGCTGTTGGAGGCCAGGATCCAGGTCGCCGAGATCAGCGTGCCCAGCGCGACCATGATCGTCGACACGAAGTGCAGCCCGGGGCCGACACGGTTCCAGCCGAACAGCATGACGCCGAGGAAACCGGCTTCGAGGAAGAAGGCGGTGAGCACCTCGTAGGCCAGCAGCGGCCCGGTGACCGAGCCGGCGAAGGACGAGAAGTAGCTCCAGTTGGTGCCGAACTGGTAGGCCATCACCAGCCCCGAGACGACGCCCATCGCGAAGTTGACGGCGAAGATCTTCGACCAGAAGTGGTACAGGTCGCGGTAGACCACGTCCTTCTTCCACAGCCACAGCCCTTCCAGCACGGCCAGGTAGCTGGCCAGGCCGATCGTGATGGCCGGGAAGACGATGTGGAAGGAGACGGTGAAACCGAACTGGATGCGGGCCAGTTCAAGGGCGGTCAATCCGAACATGGGCAGGTGGCGGCGGCGAGGCGGCCAGTGTGGCGCCGGTGGCCGGAACAGGCTGCCCGGGAGCGGGAGAACCCTCGTTTCGGCAGGGTCAGGCCGGGCCGGCGGGCGCTTCGCCGCGGCGGCGCCGCGCCTTACAGTCGCCGGCATGCAGATGTTCCCGCCCTCGCCCGCGGCCCACGCCGTCCCCATCGCACGCCTGGTGTGCGGCATCGCGGCGGCCACCGGCCTCGCAGGTGCCGCGGCGCAGACACCGTCGGCCGCCAAAGCGCCGCTGCTGCGCTGCGAACTGCGCTATGTCAGCACGACGATGCGGATCGAGGCCCGCCCGGTCGCCGACCCGTACACGGTGGCGGCGCAGGACGTCGGCACGCGTTTCCGCTTCAAGGCCGTGGTGCTGGGCACGCCCGAGCGCGTCGACTCGGTCTCGCTCTACACCTACGACATGGCGGTGGAGAACGCGCCGGTGCTGGTGCACGAGGTGGTCTTGCGGCCGCCCTTCCCCGCGACGAGCACGATCCCCGGCCTGACCGGCTGGAACCACGTCTACTCCTCGCGCCTGGGGCGCGAACTGGTCTACGGCTGCGCGCTGGGCACGGAGGCCGCCCGATGAAGCGCCGCGACGCCACCGCCGCGCTGCTGGCCGGCGCCTGGGCCGCGGCCGGGGCCGCGCGTGCGCAATCGGAACCCAGCGTCAGCCTGGTCTTCGTCGGCGACGTGATGCTGGCCGACGGCCCTGGGCGATTGCTGCGCCGCGGCGGCGACCCGTTCGCGCCGACGGCGCGGCTGCTGGCCGGCGCCGACCTGCGCATCGCCAACCTGGAATGCGTCGTCGCCCGCGGCGGCAAGGCCGACGACAAACCCTGGACCTTCCGCGCCGACCCGCGTGTGCTGGCGCTGCTGCGCCGCCGCGTCGACGTCGTCTCGCTGGCCAACAACCACTCGGGCGACTTCGGCCGCGAGGCTTTTGCCGAGATGCTGGGCGCGCTGCGCACGAACGGCCTGCCGTACTTCGGCGGCGGCCACGATCTGGCCGAGGCGCACCGGCCGCTGATCGTCGAGCGCCGCGGGCTGCGCATCGCGCTGCTGGGTTACGACGAGTACTTTCCGCGTTATTTCGAAGCCGGCCACGACCACCCCGGCGTCGCCTGGAGCGAGGACGAGCAGGTCGTGCTCGACATCCGCCGCGCGCGGGCGATGGCCGACCTGGTGATCCCGTTCATGCACTGGGGCGAGGAAGGCCGGCCCACGGCCAACGACCGCCAGCGCGCGCTGGCGCGGCTGATGATCGACGCTGGCGCCGACGCCGTCGTCGGCACCCATCCGCACGTCGTCCAGGACGTCGAGTTCCACCGCGGCAAGCCCATCGTCTACAGCCTGGGCAACTTCGTCTTCGACGGCTTCGACAAGCCCGAGAACAACACCGGCTGGGTGCTGCGCATGGAGATCGGCCGCGACGGCGTGCGCTCGCTGCGGCGCAGCGTCGTGCGCATGGACCGCAACGGCACGCCGCACCCGACCGGGGACGAGGCGGAGCTGATGCCCGCCGCCGGCCGCTGAGCGGCGGCTCAGCGCCTGGGCGCGGCCGGGGTCCCGTTCGGCGACGACGACTCGCAGCCCGGCCGCGCCACCAGACAGCAGGTGGAAACCGGCGCCGCCACCGGTGCGCAGCTACAGCCGCGCGAGGACGGCGATGGCCGGCTCCGGCGCCCCCCGGCAGCGGTTCATCGGCCCAGCGCCTGCACCTCGCCGGCAACCCCGTCGCCCAGGGCCAGCCGGTAGCCGAGCGAGACGTAATGCAGGCGCCCGGCGGCATGGTTGGCGTGGATCGCGATGCCGAACGGCACGCTGCGCCCGGCGACGGCGGCGCCACCCAGCTGGCGCGAGAAGGTGACGACGGTCCTGCCGCCCTCCTGCGTGCTCGCCACCTTGACGCCGGCCGGCTGCGCGGCGGGTTTGCCGCTGGTCCATTGCAGCAGCTCGAAGCGGCCGGCGGCGACGTACTTGCCCTTCTTCGGGTCACCGCCGGGCATGCCGCGCAGGTCCTGGTGGCAGGTGGCCCAGCAGCCCGCCTGCGCCGCCTGCGGCACCTGGTCGTCGAGCAGCATGAGCGCCGCCTTCAGCTCGTGGGCCGCGTCGCGGCCCCGCGGCGCGTCGGCCGGCGGCTTGAACGCCAGGCGCACGCTGAGCGTTCGCTTGTCGAGCGCGGCCTGCACGCTGACCGGGAAGCTGACGGTGCGCGGCATCGCCTGCACGTCCGGCTCGCGCGGCGCGAGGCGTTTGGCGTTGTAGTCCAGCCCCGTCTTCGTTTCGTGGCAGACGATGCAGGGCTGGCCGGACTTGAGCACGCTGGCACCGGGGTGGCCGCTGGCCAGCCACTCGACGGAGGTGGCACCGGGGTGGAAGACCGTGATCTCGCGTGCCGGGATGCGGCTCCAGTCGGGCGCGGCCAGGGCGGCGGCGGCGCCGACGGCCCACGGCAGGGCGAACGCGAAACGGATCAAGGGCGGCATGGGATTCCTTTCATGAAACAAGCCGGTTGAAGAAATGGGGAGACAGGGCGACGGCGCCCGGCACACGGACTCAGGTGCCCTCGGGCATGTCGTCGGGCAGCCGGTGGGCGATGCCTTTGTGGCAATCGATGCAAGTGCGGCCCTCGGCGCCGATCAGCGCGTGCATCGCCTGGGCACGCGGCGTCTGCTTGTCGGCCGCCATGCCGTCGGCGTGGTGGCAGCTGCGGCATTCGCGTGAGTCGTTGGCCTTCAGGCGCGCCCATTCGCGCTGCGCGAGTTCGAGCCGCCGGGCGGCGAACTTCTCCGGCGTGTCGATGCTGCCGTTCAGCTTGGCCCACAGCTCGCCGGCCGACTCGACCTTCTTCACCAGCTTGGCGCCCAGCGGTTTGGGGATGTGGCAGTCGGCGCATTGCGCGCGCACGCCCGAGCGGCTGTCGTGGTGCGGCGTCTGCCGGTACTCGTCGGCGACCTGCTTCATCTCGTGGCAGGCGCTGGCGCAGAAGTCCGGCGAACTCGTGAGCTCGAAGGCGACATGCGTGGCACCGACGAAAGCGAGGCCGGCGACGAAGCCGGCGCCGACCAGCGTCAGCAGCGAATAACGAACGGAAGGCCGCAGCAGCGTGTGGCGCAGGGTCGCGAAGAGGCGGGAGATGGATGTCGGCACGGTGGGTTCAGGCTCCGATGGGATGGATGGGATGGGATGGATGCGGGCGTGGCGCCGCGTGCGCCCACCACGACGGCGGGCAGCAGCGGCCAGTCGACTCGACAGGACTCAGCTCAAGGGCCGACGTCCCAGCCGCCGCCGAGCGCGCGGAAGACGTCCACGCGGGCAGAGGCCAGCGCGAGCAGCGAGTCCAGCCGCAGGCTTTGCGCGGCGATGCGCTCGCGGCTGGCGTCGAGCAGCTCCAGCTGCGAGACGCTGCCGGCGCGGTAGCGGCTGCGCGCCAGCTCGTAGGCCGCGGCCGAGCGCCGCTCGGCTTCGGCCAGCCGGTCCTGGTGCTGCTGCTCGGCGGCCAGGCTGGCCAGCGCCTGCTCGGTTTCGCGCAGCGCGTTCAGCACGCTGCCGTCGAAGGCGGCCAGCGAGGCCCGGGCCTGCGCCTCGGACTGCCTGACGCGCGCGCGCGCCGCGCCCAGCTGCGGAAAGCTCCAGGACAGCAGCGGGCCGACGCCGACGCTCCAGCCGTCGCCGTTCGAACCCGCCGTCTGCAGATGGCTGCCGGCGGCGCCGAACTCGATGCGCGGATAGAGCTCGGCCGTGGCGACGCCGATGCGGGCCGTGTCCGCCGCCAGCCGGCGTTCGGCCTCGTGCACGTCAGGCCGCCGCCGCAGCAAGGCGGCACCGTCGGCGGCCGGGATCGGCGCCGCCAGCGCGGGCGCACGCTCGCAGGCCGCCGCGGCCGGCGGTACCTCGGTCGGCGCTGCGCCCAGCAGCACCGCCAGCGCGGCCAGCGTGTTGTGCCGGCGCGCCTGCAGCGGCGGCAGTGCGGCCTCGGCGTTGGCGAGGAGCGCGCCGGCACGTTCGAGTTCCAGCCGCGACGCGGCGCCGGCACGTTCGCGCCGGGCGCTCAGCTCCAGGGCCTGGCGGGCGACGTCGACGGCGGCCTGCGCCGCCACCAGCGACTCGGCCAGCGTGCAGGCGAGCACGTACTGGCGCGTGACGTCGGCGGCGACGGCGACCCGCACGCCGTCGCGCGCCGCCGCCAGAGCCTGGGCATCGGCGTTCGCGGCTTCGACCAGACGGCGCACGCGGCCGCCCAGATCGAGCTCCCAGCTGAGCGCCACGACGGCCGTCGTCGTCCATTGGCGCTGCGCCAGGGCGGAGCCGCTGCCGGTGGACGAGCTGCTGTCGCCGTCGGTGCGTGCGGCCTCCAGCCGCGTCGCCGGCAGGCGCGCGGTCTGCGCCTCGGCGAGCACCGCACGCTCGCGCTCCAGACGGGCAGCGGCCACGCGCAGGTCGGTGTTGGCGGCGAAGGCTTGCTGCACCAGCGCGTCGAGCACCGGGTCCTGGTACAGCCGCCACCAGCGATCGGGCAGCGGCTCGGCGCTGGCCGTCGCCCCTGCCGCAGCGAAAGTGCCGGTGGCGCCGGCCGGCCACGGCGGCGCCAGGTGCTGCGGGCCGGCGGCACAGGCGGCCAGCAGCACAGGTGCCAGCACGGCCGGCAGCAGGCGGGCCTCACGCATGACCGGCCTCCTGCGCCAGTTCGCGCGAGCGCGCACCGCCGGCCTCGGCGTGGTGGTCACGCGCCAGCAGGCTGTAGACGGTGGGCAGCACGAACAGCGTGAACAGCGTGCCGATCGTCATGCCGCAGACGACGACGATGCCGATGGCGAAGCGGCTGCCGGCACCGGCGCCGCTGGCGAACAGCAGCGGCACCAGGCCGACGACCATCGCCGCCGTCGTCATCAGCACCGGCCGCATGCGGATCTCGGCCGCACGCTGGATGGCCTGCGCCGGCGGCAGACCCTCGCGGCGCTGGATGTCGTTGGCGAACGAGACCATCAGGATGCCGTGTTTGGAGATCAGCCCGATCAGCGTCACAAGCCCGATCTGGGTGTAGATGTTCAAGGTGGCGTAACCCAGCCACAGCGGCGCCAGCGCGCCGCAGACCGCCAGCGGCACCGTCACCAGGATCACCAGCGGGTCGCGCAGGCTCTCGAACTGCGCCGCCAGCACGAGGAAGATCACCACCAGCGCGGCGGCGAACGAGACCGTCAGGCGATGGCCTTCGTTGACGTACTGGCGGCTGTCGGAGAGCCAGTCGACACGCGCGCCGGCGGGCAGCGGCAGCTGCTGCAGGTACTCGACGGCCTGACCCATCGTCACGCCCGGCAGCAGCACGCCCGACAGCGTCGCGGCGTTCATCTGGTTGAACTGCGGCAGCCGGTTCGGTGCCGGCGCGGCGTGCGCCTGGACCAGCGTGGCCAGCGGCACCAGCGCCCCCGACTGCGCGCGCAGGTAGTAGCCGCCCAGGTCGTCGGGCGCGCTGCGCTGCGCGCGCGGCACCTGGGCGATGACGTCGTAGGAGCGGTCGAACCAGTTGAAGCGGTTGACCGTGCTCTCGCCGACCAGCGTCGCCAGCGTGTCGGCGATGGCGCTCATCGACACCCCCATCTCGCCGGCCTTGGCGGCGTCGACCGACAGCCGCAGCTGCGGGCTGTCGAACGCGAGGTCGCTCTCGACGAAGGCGAACAGGCCGCTGGCGCGGGCCGCGTCCTTGATCTCCTCCATCGTGCGGTAGAGCGCGCCGAAGTCGTCGGGCGAGCGCAGCACCATCTGCACCGGCAGCCCGCCGCTGCCGGCCGGCAGCGGCGCCGGCTGGAAAGCCGTCAGCGAGACGCCGGTGATGCCCGGGGCATGCGCGTTGAGCGTGTTCTGCACCTGGTCGGCGCTCTGCCGGCGCGCGTCCCAGGGCGTCAGCACGACGCCGCCGAAGCCGATGTTCTGGCTGCCGGCACCGTTGACGAGGAAGCTGCCGGCGTAGTCGGGCAGCGCGCCGAAGAAACCCTGGACCTGGCGCGCGAAACGTTCGGTGTAGGCGAGGTTGGCGTACTGCGGCGCCTTGGTCTGGACGAAAACGTAGCCCTGGTCCTCGCGCGGCGCCAGCTCGCGCTTGACGCCGGCAAAGAGCACGGCGATGCCCACCAGCACCGCGACGCAGACCAGCAGCACCGCGGCGCGCGCCCGCAGCGTGTGCTCGAGCAGGCGGCCGTAGCGCCGCGCCAGGCCCTGCATCGTCTGCTCGACGCGCCGCGCCAGGCGCCCGTCGGCCACGCGCGCGCCCAGCAGGTAGCTGCTCATCATCGGCGACAGCGTCAGCGCGACGTGGCCGGAGACGAGCACCGAGCCGGCGAGCGTGAACGCGAACTCGCGGAACAGCGCGCCGGTGAGCCCGCCCATCAGGCCGATCGGTGCGTAGACGGCGGCCAGCGTGATCGTCATCGCGATCACCGGCGTGACGATCTCGCGCGCGCCGACCAGCGCCGCGCGCGCCGGCGACAGCCCTTCCTCGATATGGCGGTGGATGTTCTCGACGACGACGATGGCGTCGTCGACCACGAGCCCGATGGCCAGCACCATCGCCAGCAGCGTCAGCAGGTTCAGCGAGAAGCCGCAGACCAGCATCAGCGCCGCCGTGCCCACCAGCGACAGCGGGATCGTGACGATCGGGATGACGACGGCGCGCAGCGAGCCCAGGAACAGGAAGATCGCGAGCACGACGATGACGATGGCCTCGACCAGCGTGCGCACGACCTCGTCGATGGAGGCGTGCACGAAACGCGCGGTGTCGAAGGAGTTGACGACCTCCAGCCCCGGCGGTGCCGCGCGCTGCAGCTCGGGCAGCAGCGCGTTGACGCCGGCGACGATGGTCAGCGGGTTGCCGTCGGGCGTCGGCGACACCGACAGCGAGACCGCCTGCCGGCCGTCGTTCAGGAAGCTGCTGTCTTCGTTGTCGCCGCCGAGCTCGACCGTGGCGACGTCGGCCAGGTGCACGACGCCGTGCTCGCCGCGCTTGAGCACCATCTCGCGGAAGGCCTGCACGCTGCGCAGGTCGGTGGCGGCGGTGATCGGCATCAGCGTCTGCTCGCCGCGCAGCGCGCCGGGCGCGGCCTGCACGTTGTTGGCGCGCAGCGCGGCAACGAGCTCGCTGGCGCTCAGGCCGCGCGCGGCGAGCCTGAGCGGGTCGACCCACAGCCGCATCGCGTAGGTCCGGCCGCCGTGCAGCTCGGTCGAGGCGACGCCGGGCACGGCGTTGATCAGCGGCTGCGCGACGCGGGCGACGAAGTCGGTGATCTGGGCGATGCTCTGCTGGTCGCCGACGAAAGCCAGGTACTGGACCGCGGAGACGCCGTCGGTGATCTTCTCGATGACCGGGTCGAACGCGCCCTCGGGCAGCCGGTACTTCACCTGCTGCACCTTGGCCAGGATCTCGGTCATCGCGCGGTCGGCGTTCGCGTTCAGCACCAGCTTGGCCTTGATCTGGCTGCTGCCGGTGGTCGAGGTGGAGCTGAGGTACTCGATGCCGTTGGCGGTGGCGATGGCCTGGGCGATCGGCGTCGTCACGAAGCCCTGCATCACCTCCTGCGTCGCGCCGGGGTAGCGCGTCTCGACGACGATGGTGGCGCTCTCCATCTTCGGGTACTGGCGCATCGGCAGCGCGAACAGCGCGGCCGTGCCGCACAGCAGGATCAGCAGGCTCAGCGTCAGCGACAGGATGGGCCGGCGGATGAAGAGGTCGGTGAAGCTCATCGTGCGCTCCCGGCGGGCGCGGACGCCCCAGCCGCCGGCACGACGTGCACACGCGCGCCGGGCCGGATGCGCAGCTGGCCTTCGCTGACGACGAGGTCGCCGGCGCGCAGGCCGTGCTCGACCAGCACACGCTCGCCGACGCGCCGCCCGAGCCGGATCGGCACGATCTCCGCCGTGCCCAGGGCCTGGGCGTCGAGCGCGCGCACGACGACCGCGGCGTCGCCCGTCGCCGATGTCAGCACCGCCGTCGCCGGGACCAGCAGCGCGTCGGGCTGGGGCGGCAGCTCGACCACGACCGCGACCGACATGCCCGGCCGCAAAGCCCGCCCCGGATTGGCGAGCTCGGCCTGGACGCTGGCGTTGCGCGTGTCGCGCCCGACCTGCGGCTCGATCGCGCTGATGCGCGCCAGCACCGGTGCGGCGCCGGGCGCGTCGCCGCGCACCTGGACACGCTGGCCGATGCGCAGCCGCGGCAGCGCCTGCTGCGGCAGGTCGAAGTTGACGTACAGCGCGTCCAGGTCGGTCAGCGTGACGATGCGCTCGCCGGCCTGGAGGTACTGGCCCGGGTCCACCTGGCGCAGGCCGAGCACGCCGGCGAAAGGTGCGCGCAGGTGCAGCTTGCGGATGCGCGCCTGCAGCTGCTGCACCTGCGCGGCGGCCTGGTCGAACTCGGCGCGGCGCTGCTCCAGCAGCTCGCGCGCCACGGCGCCGGTCGACGCCAGTTCGGCGGCACGCTGCCACTGCTGGCGCGCGAACTGCGCGGCGGCCTGGGCGGCGAGCAGGTCGGCCTGCTCGCTGCTGTCGTCGAGGTCGAGCAGCGCCGCGCCGGCACGCACCGACTGGCCGGCGACGAAGCCGATGGCGACGACGCGGCCGGCGGCTTCGCTGGCCAGGCTCACCTGGCGCACGGCGCGCAGCTCGCCCAGCGCCTGCAGCTGGTCCGCGGCGGGCTCCGGGCGCAGCGGCAGCGCGACGACGTCGATCGCCGCCGGCGGCTGGTAGCCGCCGCCGGAGGCACGGCTGCCGCGCCAGGCCCAGAGCGCGGCGGCGACGGCGGCGACGAGGACGGCGGCGATGGCGAGCGACCGCCAAGAGGGACGCGCACGCGGCGCGACGGGGGTGGACGGGGCGTCCATGCTGGCTCCCGAAGACATGAGGATTTGCCTTGCCGGGACCCAAACCGAGACTGCTGTTTTGAAACCGGACCGGACGCGATAGACTCTAAAACCTCAACTTAACTTGAGGTCAAGAGGCATGACGCAGGAGATTGCGGAAGGTTCGACCGCGCTGTTGTCGGTCGGCGTCATCGCCAGGCGCAGCGGCGTGGCGGTCTCGACGATCCACTTCTACGAGTCCAAGGGGCTGATCAGCAGCGTGCGCACCGAAGGCAACCAGCGCCGCTACGCGCCGGTGCTGCTGCGCTACATCGCGATCATCAAGGTGGCGCAGCGCACCGGCATCCCGCTGGAGGAGATCCGCGAGGCGCTGCGCCGCTACCCGCCGGGCAGCAAGCTGACGGCAGGCCAGTGGAAGACGCTGGCCTCGGAATGGCGCGTCGATCTGGACCAGCGCATCCAGAAGCTGACCCGGCTGCGCGACGAACTGGACCAGTGCATCGGCTGCGGCTGCCTGTCGCTGGAGGATTGCCCGCTGCGCAACCCCGGCGACGCGCTCGGCGCCAAGGGGCCGGGCGCGCAGATCCTCAACCGGCCCTAGGCAGCTGCGGCGCGAGGGGCCGGGCCCTCAGCCCAGCAGCCCCAGCTTCACCCTCGCCGCCACGCGCGCCAGCGCCGCCTCGCGCGCCTCGATCGCCGCCGGGCTCTCGGTCAGATAGGCCGCCAGCAGCAGCGGCGCCCGGCCCGGAGCCCAGACGACGGCGACGTCGTTGGTCGTGCCCTCGCCGCCGGTGCCGGTCTTGTCGGCGACGCGCCAGTCGGCCGGGAAGCCGGCGCGCAGACGCTTCAGGCCGGTGGTCGAGGCCGTCATCCACTGCAGCAGCAGGTCGGCGCCGCGGCGCGACAGGCCGCCGCCGAACAGCGTCTGGCGCAGCGCCAGCACCATCGCCGCCGGCGTCGTCGTGTCGCGCTCGTCGCCGGGGCGGGCTTCGTTGAGATCGGGTTCGCGGCGGTCCAGGCGTGTCCTGCGGTCGCCCAGCGTGCGCACCCAGGCCGTCAGCCCGGCCGGGCCGCCCAGCGTGTCGAGCAGCAGGTTGGCCGCGGTGTTGTCGCTCAGCGTCACCGCGGCCTCGCAGAGCTCGGCCAGCGTCATGCCGGCACCGCCGGCGCGGTGCGAGGTGGCCGGGGCGTACTCCAGCAAGGCCTCGCGGCCGAAGACGATGCGGCGCTCCAGCCGCTCCTGGCCGCGGTCCACACGGGCCAGCACTGCCGCGGCCAGCAGCCACTTGAAGCTGCTGCACATCGGGAAACGTTCGTCCTGGCGGTGGCCCAGGCTGCGGCCGGTCTCCAGGTCGTAGGCCCAGACGCCCAGCCGCCCGGCGACCGAACGTTCGATCGCGCCGAAGGCGTCGGCGTCGCCGGCGTCGAGTGCGGCAGCCGGGCAGCCGGCGACGGCCAGCGCGAGCGCGGCCCAGGCGTGCAACGAGCGTCGGTTCATGTGGCGATTCTGCCGGGCTGCGCCTTGCGCTGGCTCGTGGCGCGAGGCGATCGCCGCCTATGGCCGGTTGCCGCCCCGCGGCGCGCTTGCCGAGACTGCGGCGGCGATCCAACCCGACAAGGACACGTTTTCCATGGCCGATACCGCGCCCGTGCAACTGGCTCTCGGCGACAGCGCCGCCCGCCAGCTTGCCAACGCCACCAAGACCGCGCCGACCCTGGCGACCATCAGCCCGCGCTGGCTGACCCAGCTGCTGCAGTGGGTGCCGGTCGAAGCCGGCATCTACCGCCTGAACCAGGTGCGCAACCCGCAGGACGTGCAGGTGCTGTGCGCCCGGCGCGACGAGTCCGAGCTGCCGACCACCTTCGTCGACTACGAGACCCAGCCGCGCGAGTACTTCCTGAACGCCGTCAGCACCGTGCTGGACGTGCACACCCGGGTCTCCGACCTCTACAGCAGCCCGCACGACCAGATCAAGGAACAGCTGCGCCTGACGATCGAGACGATCAAGGAGAAGCAGGAAAGCGAGCTCATCAACAATCCCGACTACGGCCTGCTCGCCAGCGTGCACCCCGACCAGGTGGTGGTCCCGCTCGCCGGCGCACCGACGCCCGACGACTTCGACGAGCTGCTGGCCAAGGTCTGGAAGGAGCCCGCCTTCTTCCTGACGCACCCGCTGGCGATCGCCGCCTTCGGGCGCGAATGCACGCGCCGCGGCGTGCCGCCGCCGACCGTCAGCCTGTTCGGCAGCCAGTTCCTCACCTGGCGCGGCATCCCGCTGGTGCCCAGCGACAAGCTGCCGGTGGCCGACGGCAAGACCAAGGTGCTGCTGCTGCGTGTCGGCGACAAGCGCCAGGGCGTCGTCGGCCTGTACCAGCCGGGGCTGCCGGGTGAACAGAGCCCGGGTCTGTCGGTGCGCTTCATGGGCATCAGCCGCAACGCGATCGCGTCCTACCTGGTCTCGCTGTACTGCTCGCTGGCAGTGCAGACCGAGGACGCGCTGGCGGTGCTGGATGACGTCGAGGTCGGCAGGTACCACGACTACCCGGTGAACTACCGCTGAGCCGGCGCCGATGACGACCCCCGAAATCCCGGCCGCCGCGCTGCCGCCCGGCCTGCCCGACCCGGCGCAGCTGGCGCGCCTGGCCAACGAGTTCTTCAGCCACCGGCCGGCCACCGGCGGCGTGCCGTTGCCCGAGAAGCTGCACCCGGCCGGGCTGACGCTGCCGCCCGGCAGCTTCGGCCCGTCGACGCCGGCGGCCATTCCCGGCGGCCCGCCGCCCGGCGCCCACCTGCTGCCGACGTCGCCGCAGAGCGCGGCCAATCTCGGCGCTTCGTGGCCGGCCCGCGTGCCGCATGCGCCGGCCGGCAACGGCGTGCCGGAGACCTTGTTCGCCACCGCGCCGGCCTGCGACGGCCGCCTCGGCAGCCATCTGCTGGCCGTGCCGCAGGCCTCGCCCTTCCTGTTCGCCGAAGCGCAGGCGCTGGGCGTGCCGCACGCCGCCCCGCCGCCGCCCGCGGCGGTGGTGGCGGCGGCGGCGGCGACACCGCGCTTCTACTTCGTTCCCGAGGCCGCCGCCGAGCGTCGCCCGCCCTTCGCCGAGGCCGCCCCGCCGCTGGACGTGCATGCCGTGCGGCGCGACTTCCCGCTGCTGGCCGAACGTGTCAGCGGCCGGCCGCTGGTCTGGCTGGACAACGCCGCGACGACGCAGAAGCCGCAGGCCGTCATCGACCGCCTCGCGCACTTCTACACCCATGAGAACTCGAACATCCACCGCGCCGCGCACACGCTGGCGGCACGCGCCACCGACGCCTACGAACACGCGCGCGAGACGGTGCGCCGCTTCATCGGCGCCGCGTCGACCGGGGAGATCGTCTTCGTGCGCGGCGCCACCGAGGCCATCAACCTGGTCGCCGCGGCCTGGGGCTGCCGCCACGTGGGCGCTGGCGACGAGATCGTCGTCTCGCACCTGGAGCACCACGCCAACATCGTGCCCTGGAAGCGCCTGGCCGACGAACGCGGCGCCACGCTGCGCGTGATCCCGGTCGACGACAGCGGCCAGGTCCGGCTCGACGAGTACCAGCGCCTGCTCAACGAGCGCACGAGGATCGTCGCCGTCACCCAGGTCTCCAACGCACTGGGCACCGTCGTGCCCGTGGCCGAGATCGTGGCCATCGCGCGCCGCGCGGGCATCCGCACGCTGGTCGACGGCGCGCAGTCGGTCTCGCACCTGAAGGTCGACGTGCAGGCGCTCGGCGCCGACTTCTTCGTCTTCTCCGGCCACAAGGTCTTCGGGCCCACCGGCATCGGCGTGCTCCATGGCCGGCGCGAAGTGCTGGAGGATCTGGCGCCGTGGCAGGGCGGCGGCAACATGATCGCCGACGTCAGCTTCCAGCGTGTCGTCTACCAGCCGCCGCCGGCGCGTTTCGAAGCCGGCACCGGCAACATCGCCGACGCGGTGGGCCTGGGCGCGGCGCTGGAGTACGTCGAGCGCATCGGCATCGAGAACATCGCGCAGTACGAACACGGGCTGCTCGAGTACGCCACCGGCCGTCTGGCCGAGGTGCCGGGGCTGCGGCCGATCGGCACCGCGCGCGACAAGGCCAGCGTGCTGTCCTTCGTGCTTGCGGGCTACTCGACCGACGAGGTCGGCCAGGCACTCAACCGTGAAGGCATCGCGGTGCGCACCGGCCACCACTGCGCCCAGCCGATCCTGCGCCGCTTCGGGCTGGAAACCACGGTGCGGCCCTCGCTGGCCTTCTACAACACCTGCGAGGAGATCGACCTGCTGGTCACGGTGCTGCATCGCCTGGCCGCGGCGCGGCCGGTGGCCGGGCGGCAGGGCTGACATCGGCTGCCGGCTCCGGCCGGCAGCCTGCGGCGGCCGCATATGCAAGCGAGCTTTGATTCGTGGCGGCACCCGGCCCTGCGCCCTATCGTGGCGGCATACGCCCCACAGGTGACACCATGCCGTTTGCCGCCCTCCAGCCCCGCCATCCGCCCTGCACCCGCCTCGTGAGGCCGGCAATCGGCTGCGCGCGTGCGGCCGGCGGCGAGCTGGCGCCGGTGATCGACGCCGACATCCGCCGTGCCGCGCTCGCGGTGCTCGCGCTCACGGCCACCGTCTGGTGGCCGAGCGCGCCGGCCGCAGCGGGCCGGCTTCAGTCGCTGGCCAGCTTCACGCGGTCGGACAGCCGGGCGTAACGCTCGTAGTCGCGCCGCACCAGTTGCGCCAGCTGGGCCGGCGTGCCGCCGACCGGCGTGATGCCCTGCTTGCGCAGCGCTTCCAGCACCGCCGGCTGGCGCAGCGTGGCGCTGGCGTCGCGGGCGATGCGCTCGACCACCGGCGCCGGCGTGCGCACCGGCGCGAACAGCGCGAACCAGCTCGTGACGCGGAAGCCCGGGATCGACTCCTGGGCGGTGGGCACCGCCGGCAGCAGCGGGCTGCGCTGCGCGCCGCCGATCGCCAGCGCGTGCAGCCGGCCCGACTGGATGTGCGGCAGCGCCGCGGTCACCGAGACCCACATCGCCTGCGCCTGGCCCGAGGCGACATCGGCCACCGCCTGCGAGCCGCCGCGGTAGGGGATGTGCACGAAGAAGAAGTCGCGTTCGATCTTCAGCAGCTCGAAGGCCAGGTGGTGCAGCGAGCCGACGCCGGCCGAGGCGTAGCTGTAGGCGCCGGGGCGTTTCTTCGCTGCGGCGACCATCTCGGCTATCGTGCGCCAGCCGGTGGCGGCGTTGACGACGAGCACGTAGTCGCTGTCGGCCAGGTGCACCACCGGCGCCAGCTCCTTCAGCGGGTCGAAAGAGAGCTTGCCCTGCAGCGCCGGGGCGATCGTGATCGCGCCTTCCTGCGACAGCGACAGCGTGTGGCCGTCGGCGTCCGAGCGCGCCGTGGCTTCGGCGGCGACCAGGCCGCCGGCGCCGGTGCGGTTCTCGACCGTCACCGGCTGGCGCCAGTCGTCCTGCAGCTGGCGCGCGACGATGCGGATGGCGACGTCGGCACCGCTGCCGGCGGTATTGCCGACGAGAAAACGCACCGGCTTGGCCGGGAAGGCGCTGTTCTGGGCCTGGGTGCTGCCGAACGCGGGCAGCGCGGCGGCGGCGGCCCACTGGAGGATCTGGCGACGCTGGGTCATGTTTGCCTCGTTGGCTCTCTCTCCCGCGAGCGGGAGAGAGAGTGAAGACCCGGGAACCCGGTTTGTCTCGTTGGCCCCCTCTCCCACGTGCGGGAGAGGGCTGGGGTGAAGGTGGTGGTTCGCGGCAAGCCCTCACCCCTACCCTCTCCCGCAAGCGGGAGAGGGAGTGAAGACCCGGGCACCCGTCGCTCAGACCGCGGCCAGCGCCTGGTCCAGATCGGCCAGCAGGTCGGCGATGTGTTCGATGCCGACCGACAGCCGCACCGTGTCCTCGGTGACGCCGGCCTTGGCCAGTTCCTCGGGCGCGAGCTGGCGGTGCGTCGTCGACGCCGGGTGCGTGGCCAGCGAGCGCACGTCGCCGATGTTGACGAGGCGCGTGAACAGCTGCAGCGCATCGAGGAAACGGGCGCCGTTCTCGCGCCCCTGGCCGGGCTCGCCCTTCAGGCCGAAGGTCAGCAGGCCAGAAGCGCGGCCGCCGTAGTGCTTGCGGATCAGCGCGTGGCTGGGGTGGCCTTCGAGGCCGGCGTAGTTGACCCAGGCCACCTTGGGGTGCTGCTTCAGGTGCCGGGCCACCGCCAGCGCGTTGTCGCTGATGCGCTCCATGCGCAGCGCCAGCGTCTCGATGCCGGTGAGGATCTGGAAGGCGTTGAACGGCGAGATCGCGGCGCCGGTGTTGCGCAGCGGCACGACGCGCGCGCGGCCGATGTAGGCCGCCGCGCCCAGCGCCTCGGTGTAGACGACGCCGTGGTAGCTGACGTCGGGCGTGTTCAGGCGCGGGAACCGTTCCTTGTGCTCGGCCCAGGGGAACTTGCCCGAGTCGATGATCGCGCCGCCCAGGCTGGTGCCGTGGCCGCCCAGGTACTTGGTGAGCGACTGCACGACGATGTCCGCGCCGTGTTCGATCGGGCGGAACAGATAGGGGCTGGGCACCGTGTTGTCGACGATCAGCGGCACGCCGTGGCGGTGCGCGATCGCGGCGATCGCGGCGACGTCGGTGACGTTGCCGGCCGGGTTGCCGATCGACTCGACGAAGATCGCCTTGGTCCTGGCGTCGATCAGCGGTTCGAAGCTGGCCGGGTCGCTGGCGTCGGCAAAACGGGTCGTGACGCCGAACTGCGGCAGCGTGTGCGCCAGCAGGTTGTAGGTGCCGCCGTAGAGCGCGCTCGAGGCGACGATGTTGTCGCCGGCCTCGGTGATGGTCTGGATCGCGTAGGTGACCGCCGCCTGCCCCGACGCCAGCGCGAGCGCGGCGATGCCGCCTTCGAGCGCCGCGACGCGCTGCTCGAGCACGTCGGTCGTCGGATTCATGATGCGGGTGTAGATGTTGCCCGGCACCTTCAGGTCGAACAGGTCGGCACCGTGCTGCGCGCTGTCGAAGGCGTAGGCCACCGTCTGGTAGATCGGCACCGCGACCGCCTTGGTCGTCGGGTCGGGGCTGTAGCCGCCGTGCACCGACAGGGTCTCGAAGCGCCAGTGGGCGCGCGGGTTCTGTTCGCTCATCGTCGTGTCGTCCTCAGCTCGTGGAGCCGGTGTCCGGCTTCTTCGGGAGCGTGATGCTCGCCCAAGCCGCGCAGACGCACAACGAATCAATCAGACTCTGCTTATAACCACAGAGTATTAAAAACCTCGCCGATCAACCCAGACTCAACAGTTCGACGACCCGGCTGCGGCTGATGCCGCCCAGCGCCGGGGCGATGGCGACATAGGTCTCGTAGCTCGCGCTGTTGAGCGTGAGGCTGAGGTCACCCACGAAGCCTGCCGCCCAGTCGGCGTCCTGAGCACCGGCCGAGGCTTCGCTGGCCAGCAGCCGGCGCAGCGACTCGGCCACACGCTGCACGCGTTCGAGCGCCTGGCTCACCTCGCGCAGCGTGCGCCGTGCCTGGTCGGCCTCGCCGACACCCCATTGCGCCGGGTCCAGCGCCTCCTGGCGCTGCAGCCGCACCGGCTGCGCCTGGCCCGCGGGGAAGCGGATGCCGCCGCCGGCCACGCTCAGCGAACTCTGCAGGCCGGCCCAGCGGTTCTCGGCGACGCTGAAGACCGGCTCGCCGGCCGCGTCCAGCGAAGCACGCACGCCGGCCGGCGCCAGCGTGCGGTCGAGCTGGCGCACGGCCGCCTCGGCGCCACCGCCTTCGGGCAGCACGACGCTCATCGTGCGGCGCGAGCCACGGGCCTGGAACGACAGCGTCTCGGTACGCCCGCCGTCGAGCGAGGCGCTGCTCATGCCGCGCATGCGAAAACGCACGCGCGACTGGCCATCGGCGTCGAAACGCAGCGTGTCGTCGAGATAACCCGAGGTCGCCTCGCGCCGCGCCTGCCAGGTCTCGAGCGAGGCGCGCAGCGATTCCAGCAGGCCCTCGTCGTCGCCGCCGGCCGCGCCGGCCTGGGACTGGCCGTCGGCGACACGACGCGCGAGCCGCTCCTGCAGCGACTTCAGGCGCTGCTGCAGCTCGTCGAGGTAGTTCAGCGTGCGCTGGGCGCCCGCCACGGTGGTGTTGGACAGGCCCTGTTCGCGCTGGCGGGCGGCGCGCAGCGGGGCCGCCTGGCGCTCGCTGGCCGACGATGCCTCGGTGCGCCTGGCCTGCTCGGCGGCGGACGCGGCCGCGCCGGGCGCCGCCGCGCTGCCCGAAGCCTCGTCGCGGCGGGCGCCGCGCGTGGCCTGGACGCCGGGAATGGGGTTGCCGACCTGCACGGGCGCGCTGTCCCGGCCGTCAGATCACGTCGAACAGCGACAGCCCCGCCACCTTGGCATAGGACTTCTGCGTCGCCTCCAGCGCGGTCTTGTACGACTCCAGGCGCACCGCGGCGTCGCTGTAGTCCAGCGCGCCGTAGGTCAGCGCGGCCTCGTCGTTGGCCAGGCTGACGCTGTCGTGGTTGCCTTCCAGCGTCGTCAGCAGGTTCTGCACGCCGCCCTGGCGCGCGATCAGCTGGCCGACGTCGGCCAGCTCGACGTCGACGGCGTCCAGCGCGTCGGCGAACACCGCACGCACCGCCGGGTCGCTGACCGTGGGCGCGCCGGCGGCCGTCTCCGCCGCCAGGTCCAGCTGGTTGAGCAGGGTGGCCATCGTCGTCAGCGAGACGTTGGCCGGCTGGCGCACGCCGTTGCCGACGACGACCCACTGCGTCTCGTCATTGCCGGCCCAGCTGTAGCGGCTGCCGGCGGGCTGGCTGGCGTCGTAGGCCACCGGCGCGGTGCTGCTCAGCGTGCCCGAGAACAGATAGCGCCCTTCCTGGTCGCGGCTGTTGGCGCTGTAGAGCAGGCTGTCGCGCAGCGAGGCCAGCGAGCTGGCCATCGACTCGACGTCGTCGGGCGTGTTGGTGCCGTCGGCCGCCCAGACCAGCAGGTCGCGCGCGTTCAGCAGGTCCTCGCTCATCGAGTCGAGCAGGGCCTCGTTCTGCTGCAGCCGCGAGCGCAGCGCGCCGATGTTGTCGCTGTACTGCTCGATCGCCGCCTGCTCGCGCGACAGGCGCGACAGCCGCACCGCGGCCACCGGGTCGTCGGAGGGCACGGCCAGGCGATTGCCGCTGGCGATGCGCGACAGCAGGTCGCCGACCTGCGAGTTGGCGTGCTGCAGCGCACGCGTCATCGTGCCGTGGTACTGGGTGCTGGAGATGCGCATCGTCGTTCCTCGTGTGCTCAGCCGAACATCTGCAGGGTGCTGTCGAACAGCTCGTTGGCCACCGCGATGACCTTCATGTTGGCCTGGTACATCTGCTGGAACTGGATGAGGCTGGCGGCCTCCTCGTCCTGGTTGACGCCGGCGGTGGACTTCCAGTTCTGCTCGGCCTGGTCGCGCACGGTCTCGGCGGTCTTCAGCGCCGCCTGGTTCTGCGCGCTGCGGCTGCCCAGGTCGCCGACCAGCTGCGACCAGGCGTCGCTGAGCTGCACCGAACCCAGCAGCGGCAGCGTGACGCTCTGCGTGGGCAGCGCGATCAGCTGCTGCAGCACGTCGCTGTTGCCGGGCTTGGCCGCGTCCGACGAGAAGGCGAGCTGGCGCGCGCTCAGCGCGCCGTTGACCGACAGCCGGTTGGTCGCGCTGTCGAAGACGAACAGCGGCGCGCCGGCGTTGCCGTCGAGGTCGTAGCCGCCGGCCAGCAGGCCGTTGACCGAGGTCGCGACGCTGGAGGCGAGTTCGGCGACGCTGGCGCTCATCGGCTCGAGCACCTCCTCCAGGTAGCTGCCCAGGCCGCCGAGCTCGCCGCCGAGCACGCCGCTGGCGACGCTGTAGGACTGGCTGGCGAAGTCGACCTGCAGCGTCGGCGTCGTGCCGGGGTTCATGGTCAGCGTCGCGGCGCGCGTGCCGACGACCAGCGGCATGCCGTTGCGCAGCGTGACGTTGAGCGAACCGTCGTTCTGCTCGACGACCTGGATCGAGGCGATCGAGGCCAGCGCGTCGATCTTGCGGTCGCGCTCGTCGAGCAGCGTCGAGGCACTGCCGCCGGTGGCCTGGGCGGCGGTGATCTGGCGGTTCAGGTCGGCCACCGCGGTGGCCAGCGTCGTGGCCTCGGTGGCCAGGGCGTCGCGCTGCTGCATGATCGCCGAGCGCTGGTTGGCCAGCGACTGCTGCAGGCTGACGAAGCGCTGCGACAGCGCGTCGGCGGCGCTGATGACCTGCTGGCGCAGCGGCGTCGAGGTCGGCTCGACGCTGGCGGCGTTGAAGGCGGCGAACAGCTCGTCCAGGCCGGCGCCGATGCCGCTGTCGTCGTCGCCGACGATGCGTTCGAGCTGCGTCAGATAGGGCTGGGCCGACTCGCGCCGGCCCAGTTCGGACGCCGCCTGCCACAGCTGCAGGTTCTTGTAGCCGTCGCTGAAGCGCTGCAGCGAGCTGACCTTGACGCCCTCCCCGGCGGACACGCCGCTGCGCGACGAGCCCAGCGAGGCGAGCAGCGTGCTCTGGCGCGTGTAGCCGTCGGTCGCGGCGTTGGCGACGTTCTGGCTGACGGTGGACAGCGCGACCTGCGCCGCCTGGGCGCCGGTGAGCGCGATGCTGATGATGCTCATCGGATGTCTCGTTGCGGGCCGCGCGACGGCGCGCCCTCTCCTGCACCCTGGGCGACGGCGGCGGCCGCCGGCTTAAGCGCCGCGGGCGCTGCGGGCGGCAGCACCTGGCGCAGCACCGCGTCGGCGATGCCGAAGGCGCGGCTGGCGGCCAGCGCGTCGGCCACCGCGCGGTCGGCGACGTCCTGCATCTCGTCGTGCGTGCGGCTGCGGCCCTCGTCGTCGGAGAGCTCGCGCAGGCCGCTGCGCGCCTGCTTGAGCATCTCCGCGATCATGTAGCCCTCGAACTGCACGGCGGCCTTCTCGGCGCGTGCACGCGTGGCCTCGTCCAGGGCCGGCGCGGGCGCGGGCTCGCTGGAGCTGGCGTCGCGCGACGCGGCGACGGTGTTCGGTGCGGCGATCGGTGTCAAACGCGTCCCCTTCAGATGACGACGAGCTCGCCGTCGATGGCGCCGGCCTCGTCCAGCGCCTGCAGGATGGCCATCACGTCGTCGGGCGTGGCGCCGGTGGCGTTGATGACGTCGACGATGGTCTGCAGGCTGGTCGACGGCGGCCAGCGGAACATGCGCCCGGCGCCCTGCTGTTCGACCTGCACGTCGCTGCGCGGCACGACGGCGGTGTCGCCGCGGCGGGAGAAGGGCTCGGGCTGGCTGACCTGCGGCATCTCGGAGATGACCACGCGCAGCGCGCCGTGCGACACCGCCGCCGGCCGCACGCGCACGCCCTCGGCGATGACGACGGTGCCGGTGCGCGAGTTGAAGACGACCTTGGGCGCGTCGCCACCCACCTCGACCGGCAGGCGGCCGAGCGCGGCGACGAAGGCCACGCGTTCGGTCGGGTCGGCCGGCGCCGCGACCTCGACGCTGGTGCCGTCGCGCGTGGTGGCGATCGGGCCCCAGCGCTGGCGGATGGCCTCGACGATGTGCGTCGCGGTCTCGAAGTTGGGCCGCTTCAGGCTCAGCCGGACCTCGGGACGGGCGTCGAAGTCGGTCTCGATCTCGCGCTCGACGGTGGCGCCGTTGGGCACACGGCCCGAGGTCGGCGTGTTGATGGTGACGCTGGAGCCGCTGGCGCCGGCGGCACTGACGCCGCCGACGACCAGGTTGCCCTGGGCCAGTGCGTAGACCTCGCCGTCGGCGCCGCGCAGCGGCGTCAGCAGCAGCGTGCCGCCGCGCAGGCTCTTGGCGTCGCCCAGCGAGGACACGGTGACGTCGATCGGCTGGCCCTTGCGGTAGCCCGGCGGGAAGACCGCGCTGACCATCACCGTGGCGACGTTCTTGGACTTGCTCTCGGTGCGTTCGGGCAGCTTGACGCCGAACTGCTTGAGCACGTTGCTCACCGACTGCCCGGCGGCCTTGACCTGGGTGCTGTCGCCCGAGCCGTTGAGGCCGACGACGAGGCCGTAGCCGACGAGCTGGTTCTCGCGCACGCCCTCGACATGCACCAGGCCCTGCAGCGGGCGGGTGACCGGCGCCGGCGCGGCCTGGGGCGCACGCGGCGCGGCGCCGGCGACGGTGGCGGCGGCCAGCAGCACGGCGGCGAGAAGGCGTTGTTTCATGGTCAGAAAGGCATCCAGGGGCTGTTGAAGAAACGCGTCAGCCAGCCGGCGCTGCCGGCGTCGGCCAGCGTGCCGCGGCCCGAATAGACGATGCGCGCGTTGGCCACGCGCTGCGAGGACACGCGGTTGTCGGCGTCGATGTCGCCGGCGCGCACGTAGCCGGCCAGGCGCACGAACTCCTCGCCCTGGTTCAGGTACAGCGACTTCTCGCCCGACACGCGCAGCAGGCCGTTGGGCAGCACCTCGTGCACGACGACGGTGATCGAGCCCGACAGCGCGTTCTGCTGGGTGCTGGTGGCGCCGCCCTGGAACGAACGCTGGGCGTCGAGATCGACGCCGGTCTTCTGCGCCTTGCCGCCGATGACCAGCGGCGACAGCGACACGCTGCTGTCCTTGGCGAACTGGGTGTCGGACTTCTTGCTCGCCTGCGTCGTCTCGTCCAGCGCGACAGTCAGCACGTCGCCGACACGGAAGGCACGCGTGTCGCTGTGCAGCGTCCAGGCGGCGTCGGCGACGAACAGGCCGCCGGCCTGGCCGCGCGCGCGCACCGGCGCGGGCATCGGGTCGCCGGCCGGCACCAGCGGCGCCTGCGGCGGCGAGATCGCGGCGCAGCCGGCCAGCGCGGCGGCGAACACGACGGCGGCGGCGGCCCTCATCGTGCCGCCTGCGCCAGGGTCTGCAGCATGTTGTCGGCCGCCGACAGCACCTTGGTGTTCATCTCGTAGCTGCGCTGCGCGGCGATCAGCTCGACCATCTCCTCGACCACCTGGACGTTGGAGGCCTCCAGCGAGCCCTGGCGCAGCTTGCCCAGGCCGTCGCTGCCGGGGTTGCCGACGGTCGGCGTGCCGCTGGCGGCGGTCTCGGTGAACAGGTTCTCGCCGGTGGCGCGCAGCCCGGCCGGGTTGACGAAGCCGGCGGTCTGCAGCTGGCCCAGCTCCTGCGGCGTCGTCGAGCCCGAGACGGTGGCCGAGACCAGGCCGCTCTCGCTGATCGTGATCTCGGTGGCGCCGGCCGGCACCGTGATCTCGGGCACGATGGCCAGGCCCTGGGCGGTGACGAGGCGGCCGTCGGCGTTGAGCTGCAGCTGGCCGGAGCGCGTGTAGCCGGTGCTGCCGTCGGGCATCTCGACCTGCAGGAAGCCGTTGCCGACGATGGCCAGGTCCAGCGCCTGGCTGGTGGTCTGCAGGTTGCCGGTCGTGAACACCTTCTGCGTGCCGAGGATGCGCGTGCCGTTGCCCAGCAGCGTGCCGGTGGGCGAGGTCGTGCCGTCGCTGCGCTGCGCGCCCGGGGTCTGCTCGACCTGGTAGAACAGGTCCTCGAACAGCACGCGGTCGCGCTTGAAGCCGACGGTGTTGACGTTGGCGAGGTTGTTGGCGATCGCCTGCAGCTTGGCGTCCTGCGCCTGCACGCCGGTCTTGCTGATCCACATCGCGGGGTTCATCGGGTCATCCTTTCGTGGGTCATTCGCGCACGAGGCGGTTGCCGGCCTGGACCATGTCGTCGGCGGCCTTGTAGAACTTCATCTGGATCTCGAAGTCGCGGTTCAGCGACAGCGTCGCGACCATCTCCTCGACGGCCGAGACGTTGCTGCCCTCGAGGTGGCCGGCGCGCACGCTGGCGGCATCGGAGGCCTCGAGCGGGCGGCCGTCGCGGGCGACGATCAGGCCGTCGGCGTTCTTCTTCACCGCCGCCGGGTCGGGCGCGACGAGCTTGAGCCGGTCGACGACCTGCATCTCCGTCTCGCCGGCGGCCTGCACCATGACGCTGCCGTCGACGCCGATGGCCAGGCGCTCGTACTCGGGCAGCACGATCGGGCCGCCGTCGCCGAGCACGGCGCGGCCGTTCAACTGCAGCGTGCGGTCGGCGCCGAGCTGCAGCGCGCCGGCGCGCGTGTAGGCCTCGCCGTCGCCGGCGCGCACCGCGAGGTAGCCGCCCTGCACCGCCACGTCCAGGTCGCGGCCGGTCTCGCGCAGCGGGCCCGAACGCGAGGACACGACGGTGTCGCCGAGCTCGGTCACCAGGCGCGCGTCGTAGCCGTAGCCCTGCACGGTCTGCGCCTCGGCGGCCTCGAGGTCGGCGCGAAAGCCGTCGGTGGCGGCGTTGGCCAGGTTGTTGGCGTGGATCTGCTGCGAGCGCAGCGCACGTTCGGCGCCGCTCATCAGCGTGTAGATCAGCGCATCCATGTCGTCGTGCCCGCCGCCGTCACAGCGCCTGCATCAGCGACTGCATCATCTCGTTCTCGGCCGAGAGGACCTTGCTGTTGGCCTGGTAGTTGCGCTGCGAGGACATCAGCGAGACCAGCTCGCCGGTCATGTCGACGTTGGACTGCTCGACCATGCCGGTGGTCAGCGTGCCGGCCATGCCGACGCCGGCGGCGAAGAACAGCGGCGCGCCGGTGCCGTCGTTGGCGGTCCAGCTGGTGTCGCTGATGGCCGTCAGCGCCTGCTCGTTGGGCAGGGTCGCGATGGCCAGCGTGCCGACCATCTGGGACTGGCCGTTGCTGTACTTGGCGAGGACGGCGCCGCTGGCGTCGATCGAGGTGCCCACCAGCGTGCCCGAGGCGTAGCCGTCGGCGTTGTTGTAGGTCGTCGTCGCGTCGCCGGCGAAACGCGTGGTGCCGGCGTAGTCGACGGCCACGCTCAGCGCGTCGGCGCCGGTGGGCGTGCCCAGGTTCAGCGCCACGGTGCCGGTCGGCGCGGTGAGCTGGCCCTTGGAGTCGAAGGACAGGGTCTGCGTCGTGCCCAGCGTCGTGCCGTCGAGCGCGTAGTGCACCTCGACGCTCGAGCCGCTGCCCTGCACGAAGTACTGGGTCAGCGTGTGCTCGGTGCCCAGCGAGTCGTGCACGATGGTCACGTTGGAGCCGTTGAAGCTCAGCGAGTCGCTGGCGTCGAAAGGCGTGACGGTCGGCGTCGTCCAGTCGGCCGACATGTTGCCGACGTAGGACAGCTTGCTCGTCGCGGCGGCGGCGATCTGGCCGTTGGGCACCTTCAGGTCGCCCATCGCGCCCAGCGTGCCGTCGTCGGTGGCGGCGAAACCCTGCGCGCGGCGGCCGACGCTGTCGAGCACGTAGCCCTGCTTGTCGACGCTGAACATGCCCACGCGGCTGAAGACCAGCTCGCCGCTGGCGTCCTTGGAGGTGAAGAAGCCGCGGCCCGACAGGGCGACGTCCATCGCGCCGCCGGTGGCGGTGGCGCTGCCGCCGTTCCAGATGCTCTGCGTCGTCGAGCTCATCGTCGCGCCGACGGCCTGGCTGCCGGCGTAGATCGAGCTGTAGTTGGCGCGCGAGGACTTGTAGCCCACGGTGCCGGCGTTGGCGATGTTGTTGCTGATGACGTCGAGGCCGGAGGTGACGGCAGAGATGCCGGACAGGGCGATCGTGAAGCTCATGGTGTTCTCCCGGGTTTCAGATGGCGGTGGCGGCGTTGCGGCCGGTGAAGGTGGTGACGGCATCGGGGTCGACCTCGCCGACACCCTCGACGTCCAGCAGCAGCGAGCCGCTGGCAGACAGGCGCACCGAGTTCAGCGTGCCGTCGACCTCCAGCGTCGGCTTCTCGCCGGTGCTGGCGGTCACGGCGACCGTGTAGTGGCCCGCCGGCAGGCCGGCGGCGGCCGGGTCGAGCGTGAACTCGACTTCGCCGGCGGCACGCTTGCCGAGGTCGACCGTGTACTGCTTGCCGGCGTCGTTGGTCAGCACCAGCTTCGTGCCGGTGCTGGTGGCGTCCAGCGTGAAGCGGCCGGACACCGTGCTCTGGCCGTCCAGCGTGAGGCTGTCGGTGCTGACGCCGACCTGGCTGCCGACCAGGCCGCCGAAGCCCAGCGCCTGCAGCCCGGTGATCAGCCCGGCGGTGGCGCTGGCCTGGGTGCTCAGCGTCTGCAGCGACTCCATCTGGCTGAGCTGCGTCAGCTGGGTGACGAACTCGCTCGCGTCGGTGGGCTCCAGCGGGTTCTGGTACTGGATCTGCGCCACCAGCAGCGAGGTGAACATGTCCGAGGACGTGCCGTTGGACGAGATCGAGTTCGACGAGCCGCTGGACGCGGCGTTCGCCGCCGCCTGGGTGTAGAGGCTGCTCATCGCGTCAGCCCTCCTTGCCCATGCGCAGCAGCGACTGCTGCATGCCGCGCACGCGCGTCATGACTTCGACGTTGGTCTCGAAGGCGCGCGACGCGGCCATCATGTCGGTCATCTCGGCGACCGGGCTGACGTTCGGGTAATAGACCATGCCTTCCTCGTCGGCGAGCGGGTTGTCGGGTTCGTGGACCTTGCGCAGCGGCTCGGTGCTCTGCACCACGTCGAGCACCTGCACGCGCATGCCGTTGCCGTCGCCGCCGCGCGCGGCCAGCGCGGCGAACACCGGCTTGCGCGCGTGGTAGGCCTCGGCCTCGGTACCGGCGGCCGACTGGGCGTTGGCCAGGTTGCTGGCGATGGTGTTCAGGCGCACGGTCTGCGCCGCCATCGCCGAGCCGGCGATCTCGCTGATCTGACGAAAGCTCATCACTGCCCCTCGATGGCCTTCGCGAGGCCTCTGAGTTTCATGTTCACGAACGTCAGGCTGGTCTGGAAGTCCGAGACGTTCTGCGAGAACGCGGCCTGCTCGACACCGAGTTCGACGGTGCCGCCGTCCAGGCGTGCGTGGTAGGGCACGCGGTACTGCAGCGCGCCGTCGGTGTCTAATGCCGGGCCGCCGGCCTCGCCCGTGGCCTGCGAGAGCGCCTGCGCGAAGTCGATGTCGCGCGCCTGGAATCCCGGGGTGCTCTCGTTGGCGATGTTCGAGGCCAGCACCTCGGTGCGCCGGGCCCGCAGGGCCAGCGCCTGCGGGTGCACCCCGAGCGCCTTCGTGAAATCGATTGCCATGCATGTCCTCCGCGTAACGAATACGGTGTTGATCGGTTGCTGCGCGCTGGGCGCGCTGGCGGCCGAGCCGCCGAAAGACGAGGCCCGCGTCGCCGAGGCGGCGCGCGAGCTGCTGCTGCAGCAGGCCGAGCGCGAGGGCTGGCGCGAGCCGCAGGTGTCGCTGGACGTGCGGGCCGCCGGCAGCGGCGCGGCGGCGCGCTGCGCGCAGCCCGAGGTCAGGGCGGCGGAGACCACGAACCCGACGCGCATGCGCTTCGAGCTGCGCTGCGCCGACGGCTCCACGCGCGCCTTCATGGTGCGCGCACGGCTCAGCGCCGAGGTGCCGGTGGCGGCCGCGGCCTTGCCCGCCGGGCGCGTGCTCGCCGAAGACGACGTCGTGCTCCAACGGCATGCCGTCGCCGGCTCGCCACCGCCGCTGGCCGCGGCCGAGGACGCGGTGGGCCGCGTCGCGCGGCGCTCGATCGGCGCCGGCCAGATGCTGACGGCACGGCTGCTCGACGAGCCGCTGCTCGTGCGCCGCGGCGAGGCGGTGCAGATCCGCGCCCGGCGCGACGCGGTCGAGGTCGTCGTGCCCGGGCAGGCGCTGGAGGCCGGCCGGCGCGGGCAGACGATCCGCGTGCGCAACACGGGCAACGGCACGGTGATCCGCGCGCGCGTCGTCGAGGCGGGGCAGGTGGAGCCGGAGTCCATGCTGTCGTCCCCCCGTTAAGGCCGCGGCAGGCTGCGCACGACGGCCTGCAGCTTGTCGGCGTAGCGTGGATCGGTGGCGTAGCCGCCCTGCACCAGGCCGGCGGCGTAGGCGCCGACGTCGCTGCCGGTGCCCTGCACGGCGCGGTAGCGCGGGGTCTGCAGCAGCCGCGTGACGTCGCGGAACGACTCGGCGGCACTGTCGTAACGGCGGAAGCTCTCGACCGTGGCGTAGGCGCCCTGCGCGCCGACCTCGGTGGTCGCCGCGGCGATGCGCTCGCCGCCGTAGCCGGTGCCGGCCTTGATGCCGAAGAGGTTGTGGCTGTCGCTGCCGTCGGCCCCGCGCAGCGGCCGCTGGCCCCAGCCGGACTCCAGCGCCGCCTGCGCCGTCAGGATCTCGGGCGCGACACCCAGGCGCGCGCCGGCTTCACGCGCCAGCGGCGCGACCTGCTCGACGAAACGCCGGCGCTGCTCGGCGTCGGCGCCGTCGTCGGTCGCGCCGGCGTCGCCGCCGCTGCGCAGCAGCAGCGCACGCGCCTCGGCCCCCAGGGTGGTCGCGGCGCCGCCGGCCATCGGTTCGAGGCCGGCGCCTTCGCCGTCGCGCACGTAACGCACGATCTCCTCGTGCAGCGTGCGGAACTCGGCCGACGGCGCGGCGCCGCCGGCCGGCGCGACGCCCGACGGCAGGGCCGGGCTGGCCGGGGTGGCGAAGAAGGCGTCAGCGCGGAGCATAGGTGTCCGACTCCCCGCCGTTGGCCTGCACCAGGCGCGCGTGCTGGCCCATCAGCAGCTCGCAGTTGCGTGTGTTCTTGCGCTGGCAGACGTGCAGCCGCGTCTCGAGCGTGCGCCAGGCCTGCAGCGTGGCTTCGCGCGTGGCCGCCGGCAGCGGTTCGAGCACACGCTCGACCGGCCGCGGCACGTCGCCGGCGCCGAGTGCGGCGACCAGCTCCACGCGTTCGCTGCGGCGCAGGTCCAGGTCGGCGACCAGGGCCTCGATGCGTTCGCCCAGCGCCTGCAGCGTCTTGGCGTCATGCGCCAGCAGCGCGTGGAACTGCTTTTCCAGCAGCTCCGCGAGCCCGGCGTAGGCGCCCAGGTCGGCGCTGATGCCGGCCAGCAGGCGGCGGTAGGCCTCGCGACGGTTCACCCGCGGCCCCCGTGGTAACGCAGGATGAGGCCGGCGAGCTTGGAGGCGTCGAAGCCGATCTCGCCGCGGGCGATCGCGTCGCGCAGCTCGGCGACCCGCGCCTCGTCGATCTCGGGCATCGCCGCCAGCGCCGCGGCGGCCGGCTTGAGCACGGCGGACTCCAGCGCCGCGGCCGGGGCGACGACGGCCGCGGCGGCCGGCGCGGCGGCGGTCGTGGTCTCGACGCGTTCGCTGGCGCCGGGGGCGGTGGTGGCGGCCACCGGGCCGGCGCCGTTGCTGACGATCCTCATGGTGCTTCCTCTCGTTCTGGTTCTCATCGCCGGGGTCCGGTTCAGCGCGCGCCCAGCCGCGCCGGCAGCAGCTGGCGCAGCAGCGAGTTCTCGGCCGGGCCGCCGGCGGCGTCCGAGCCTTCGGTCAGCGGCACGCGCGAGACGGGGGCGCCGAACATGGTCTCGATCGCTTTCGCCTGGGCGGCGGTCAGCAGCAGCATCTCGATGCGGCGGTTGACCGCGGCACGCGGCTGTTCGGGCTCCAGCGGCGCGCTGTCGGCCATGCCGACGACCTGCAGCACGCTGCGGTCGGGCATGCCGCCGATGCGCAGCCAGGTGCGCGCGGCCATCGCCCGGCCGCTGGACAGGCCCCAGTTGGACAGCGAGCCCAGGCCGTCGCCGGAATAGGGCACGGCGTCGGTGTGGCCGATGATCAGCAGCTGGTTGTCCAGCTGCGCGAACAACGGCCCCATGTCGCGCAGCAGCTGCTGCAGCCGCGCGCCGGGGCGCGCGCTGCCGAGCTCGAACAGGCCCAGGCGCTCGGTGTCGTGCAGCAGGATGCGCAGCCCGGCCGGCGTGATGACGCTCTGCAGGTTGTTCGACAGCCCGGCCTTCTCGCCCAGCCTGGCCAGCACCTGCTGCAGCTCGCGCAGGTCTTCGGGCGACTCCAGGCGCGTCTTGCCGATCAGCGGCTCCTCGTCGCCCGGCTCCTGGCTGCGCCGCTCGGCGCTGCTCTGCCAGGGCACCGGCGTGCGGTCGATCAGGCTGCCCGAGGGCCGGTCGCCGATGCCCACCGGGCGTGCGCCGGCACCGTCGGCCAGCAGCCCGGCGCCGCTGGCGCGCAGCGCGTCCTCGGCCTTCTCCTTGTCGCGTGCGGCCAGCAGCCAGAGCACGAGGAACAGGCACAGCAGCGCGAGGCAGAAGTCGGCGAACGCGACCTTCCAGGCGCCGCCGTGGCCGCCCTCGTGCCCCTTGCGCGAGGCACGCTTGACGATGGTCTCGCCGTGGCCGCCGCCCTTGGCGGCCAGGGCTTCAAGCTTGCTGGGCACGTTTGTCCCCCGCACGGCGTTGCGGCACGGCGTCGGGGTCACCGGCGTCCTGCATCTTGTCGATCCAGCCTTCCAGACGCGCGAAGCTGGGCTTGGCGTTGAGCTGCACCAGGCGGCGGCCGGCATCGATGGCCAGCAGCGGCGGCTTGCCCGAGACGTGCGTGACCAGCACCACCTTCACCGACTCCAGCGCGCTCAGCTCCTCGTCGACCAGCTGCTTCATCATGTTGCTGATCGGGTCGAGCACGCCGTAGCAGAAGAAGATGCCGATGAAGGTGCCGACCATCGCCGAGGCCACGCGCACCGCGATCTCGCCGGTCGAGGCGCCGTCGGCGACGACGTTCATCGCCATCACGATGCCCAGCACCGCGGCCAGGATGCCGAAGCCCGGCATCGCCTCGCCGATCTTGGCCAGCGAGCGCGCCGGCTGCGACAGCTCCTCGTGGATCGCCTCGAGCTCCTGGTCGAGCACGCCCTCGAGCTCGTGGGCGTTGATCTTGCCCATCGCCATCAGGCGGAAGTTGTCGACGATGAAGTGCAGCAGCTTGGGCTCGTGCAGCACCAGCGGGTAGCGCTTGAAGAGCTCGCTCTCCTGCGGTGCCTCGACGTGCGCGTCCAGCGCCTTCAGGCCGCCGGCGGCGGTCTGCAGCAGCTCGTACAGCAGCAGCAGCAGCTGGCGGTGGAACTCGTCGCCCTGCTTCTTGCGCAGCATCACCTTGCGCAGCTGCAGCCACATCTCGGCCAGCACATGGCGCTGGTTGCCGAGCACGATCGCACCGACGCCGGCGCCGACGATGATCAGCAGCTCCACCGGCTGCCAGATGACCTCGAAGCGCCCGCCGTGCAGCATGAAGCCGCCGAACACGCAGCCGAGGATGATGATGACGCCGACGATCGATTGCATGGCGGTCCTTCGTTGTCAGGCGCCCTGCAGGAAGACCTTCATCTTCCGCAGCGCCCCCTTGTTGATCTGGCACACGCGCGCCTCGGTCAGGCCGAGCACCGCGGCGATCTCGCGCAGGCCGAGGTCGAACTCGTAGTACAGCTGCACGACCCGCTGCTCGCGCTCGTCCAGGCAGCGCAGCGCCTGCTCCAGGCTGCGCCGCGCGACGTAGGCGTCCTCGGGCGAACGCTGGTCCGACGGGATCTCGGCCATCTCGGCGACGAGTTCGTCGAAGCTCGCCAGCTCCTCGGCGTTCTCGGCGCGCTGCGCCTCCTGCAGCGCCTGCAGCGTCAGCCCCAGCGCCGCGGCGACCTCGGTGTCGCTGGGCTCGCGGCCCAGGCGGCGGCGCAGCTCGCGCACGCCGTCGCGCACGCGGTGGCTCTCCTGGCGCACGCTGCGCGGGCGCCAGTCCTGGCGGCGCAGCTCGTCGAGCACCGCGCCACGCACCCGCGCCGCGGCGAAGGCCGGGAAACGTTCGTCGGGCGGGCCGTAGCGGCGCAGCGCCTCCAGCAGGCCCATCAGGCCGACCTGCTCCATGTCCTCGCGGCCCATCACGCCGCCGACCTGGGCGTGCAACTGGCGCACCACGCGCTTGACGATGGCCGCGTGCGCCAGCAGCAGGCGCTGCTCGTCGAGCGCGCCGGCGGCCGCGGGCGGCTCGCCGTACGCGTCGTAGCGGAGTTGGGGCAGCGCGCTCATTCGATGATCAGCTTGGCGATCAGCGCCTCGTCGAACGGCGGCTCGGCCTGCTCGGCGGCGTAGCTCTTGCGGAAGGCGTCGTTGATCTCGCGCGTGAAGTCCTCGATGCCCAGCTTGTTGGCGCTTTCCATCGTGTGCGCCGACATCGCCTTGACGACGATGGTGCGCAGCAGCGGCAGGTGATCCTTGGTCTCGCGCTCCTTCTTCACCGGCGTCTTGAACACCAGGTCGAGCGCGAGATAGTGGTTGCCGCCGGTGTCGGGGCGCAGCATCACGATGGTCTTGTCCAGCGTGACGTAGCGGTACTCGACGTCGTGGCGCGGCGCCGGCGCGGCGCTGCCGTCGGCCGGGGCCGGGGCCTGGCGCGAATGCCACCACCAGGCGCCGCCGCCGGCGGCGATCAGCACGGCACCGGCAGCGGCCAGCGCGATGACGAGGGACTTCTTCATGCGGCGGTCCGGGTCGGGAAGGTGAACGGGGCGGCGGCGTCGTCGCCGGCTTCGGCCAGTGCCCGGCCGACCTCGGCCTCGGCCTGCTCCTGCTCCTGCTCGCGCGTGCCGCGGCCGTCGGCGTCGGCACCATGGCGCGCGACCTCGACACTCGCCTCGGCGCCCTGGCGCTGCGCGAGTTCCTGGCGCAGCGGCTCGCCGAGCTGCTGCAGCTGGCGCTGCACGTCGGGGTGGCTGGCGCTGAGCTGCACGTGCACGGCGCCGGCCTCGCGGCGCACGACGATCTCGATCGAGCCCAGTTCGGGCGGATCGAGGCGGATCGTCGCCTGCTCGACACCCTGGCCGAGCTGCAGCCGCAGGCGGTCCCCCAGCGCCTGCACCAGCGGCTGGTTCCAGGCGTCGCGCGCGGCGGGCAGCTTCAGCGCCGGGGCGGCGTCGGTGGCCGCCGGCGTGCGGGCGGCCCCCGGCAGCTCGGCCGCGGCGCTGCCGGCCGGGGTCGGGGCCGTAGACGGCGCCGGATCGTCGGCAGGCATGGACTCGGCCGCCAGCGCAGCCGGCGTCGCCGCCGGCATCGTGCGCACGGCTTCGGGCAGCGTGGGCGTCGCCTGGGCGGCCGGCACGCCCGGCGCGGCCGGCTCGGCCGGAGTCGCAGGCGCCGCCACGGCGGTGGCCAGGGGCAGCGGCGCGGGCAGCGTCGGCGAGGTCGCCATCGCTGCGCCGGCGGCGCCGGCGGCGCCGGCGGCGCCGACCGGCGGGCTGCCGTCAGCGTCGACCGTGGCGCCCGCCTGGGCTCCGGCGGCGACGGCGGCCGCCTCGGGCGCCTGCACCGCACGCCACAGCGTCGCCAGCACGTCGACCTGCAGCGCGCCGGGCCAGTCGGCCGGCGCGTCAGCCTCGGTCGTGTCGCCGGCAGCGGTCTGGTCGCCGTCGGGAAGGGCCGGCGTATCGGCGGTGGCGGCCGGGGCGGCCGGCGCCAGCAGCGCCGCGGCCAGCACGGCATCGTTCCAGGCCGGCAGCGGCACGCTGGCCGGGGCTGCTGGCGCCGCGGGCACCGGCGCGGCGGCCGGGCGCACCGGGGCGTCGCCTGCAGCGCGTGTCGGCGTGGACGGCAGGGTGTCGGCGATCATGCGCCCTCCCCGGCGGCGGCGTAGCCACGCACGGCGTCCTGCCGGCGGGAGAGTTCGAGCAGGCGCCGGCCGGCGTCGGCAGCGGCCTCGGCGCAGCGGCGCTGCGCATGGGCGTGCGCGGCGCGCAGCCGGGCCAGCGCGGCGGCGTCGCCGGCCTCCGCGCCGCGGGCCTGGCGCTCGCGCAGCAGCGCCGCCGTGGCGGCGTCGGCGGCGGCCAGCGCGTCCCAGTCGCCGCGTTCGGCGGCCTGGCGCAGCGCCGCGCCCAGACGGTCCATCGCCTGCGCCTCAGCCATGGCGCGCCTGCAGGCCCTGCCAGCCGTTGCGAAGCGTCTGCAGCAGCGCGGTGACCTCGTCGACGTGGCCGGGTTCGAGCTGCTGCCCGGCCTTGTAGAGCTGGCGCGCGCAGAAGTCGTACAGGCGTTCGAGGTTCTGCACCACTTCGCCGCCCTGCTCCAGGTCGAGCGCGCTGGACAGCCCGTTGAGGATGGCGACGCACTTGTCCAGGCTCTGCGCCTTGGCCTCGTAGCGGCGCGCGACGATGTGGGCGCGGGCGCGCGCCAGCTCCTCGATCAGGCCGTCGGTGAGGATCAGCACGAGCTGCACCGGCGAGGCCTGCGCGGTGCGGGCCCCGAGGTCGACGGCGTGGTAGCTGTGGTAGGCGTCTTGGATCACGGGCGGGTCTTCCGGATGGGCGCTCAGTCGAAGAGACTGGTCGTGTTGCTGATCGAGCTCTGCAGCTCCTGCAGCTTGCTGAACTGCTTCAGGTAGATCTGGTAGAGGCTCTCGTAGCGCGCATCGAGCGCCGTCTGGCGCGTGCTGATGCTCTTTTGCGTGCGCTCGACCGAGGCCTGGCGGTTGGCGATCAGGCCGTCGGCCGACTTCCAGCTGCGCGCCAGTTCGGCCATGGTCCCGAGCACGCCGCTGGTCGAGCCGGTGCGGGCGCTGCCGAACAGCGCGCTCAGGCCGTCGGGGTTGGTCTCCAGCCCCGTCTCGAGCTTGTCGTTGTCCAGCGACATCTGGCCGTCGCGTGCGATCGACACGCCGTAGTCGGCCAGGCGCACGCCGCCGATGCTCTGGCGCGCCAGCGTGCCCAGGCGGCTCTTCAGCGCGAGCACGCCGGAGTCGCTGGCGAAGGCGGCGGCGGCGCTGCCGCTGCTGGCGTCGGCGTTGGCCGTCAGGCTGTCGAGCAGGCTCTCCAGCGTGTTGTAGGCGCTGACGAAGCTCTTGATCTTGTCGGCCGTGGCGCTGAGGTCGTCGGCCACGGTCAGCGTCACCGGGGTGTCGCCGCTGTCCATCGCCTTGCTCAGGCTGACGGTGACGCCGGTGATGCCGGTGAAGGTGTTGCTGGCCTGCTGGACCTTGACGCCGCTGCCCTGCTCGCCGAGCCAGACGACGGCGTCGCGGCCCTGCACCAGCAGCTTCTCGGTGCCCAGCGCGCCGGCCAGCGCGCTGTCGCCGACGCCGCTGGTGTCCAGCGTGATCGCGCCGTCGGCGCCGGTCTCGGCGGCGGTCAGCACCAGCGTGCTGGCGCCGTTGACGGTGAGCACGCTGGCGACGATGCGGCCGTCGTTGTCGCCGCTGGCGTTGACCGCGCGCGCGATCTCGGCGGCGCTGACCGCGCCGTCGCCGTCGCTGTCGGCGGCGCCCAGGTCGACGTCGAAGCTGGAGCCGCCGATCGTCAGGCCCAGCGTGCCGGCGCTCGCGGCGGCGGCGGAGGGCAGCGCGGCGAAGCTGGTCTGGTGCCTGGTGGCGATCTGCTCGACGAAGAACGAGTAGGTGCCGGCGGCGGCCTTGTTGGTCGCCGTGGCGCTGGCGTAGGTGGTGTCGTCGAAGCTCGCCGACAGCACCTTGACGCCCTTGGACGTCGACAGCGAGGACAGCGCGCTGTCGAAGGTCGTCAGCGCGGTCTTCAGCTTGCTCAGCGCGGCCGAGGTCGTCTGCGCGGCCGTGCTCTGCGTGGACAGCAGCGTGTACGCGTTCTGCGTGTAGGCGGTGGCCAGCTGGGTGGCCATCGTGGTCGGGTCGATCGTGGTGGACATGGTCGCGGCTCCCGGGCGTCAGGCCCTTGTTCCAGAGGACAAGGCGACCGCGGCGCGCGCTTCCTGAAGCGGCGTGTTCATCGCTGCCCCCGCAGCCAGACCTGGGTGGCGATGTCGTCCTGGCGCTTCTGCTCGCGCCCGGCGGCGTCGCGGTCCAGGCGCTGCTGGCGGCCGTCGACGGCCTGCTCCAGCGCCATGCGGCGCGTCGAGGCGGCGATCAGCGCCAGGCGGGCGGCGTCGACATCGGCGTCGTGGCGCGCCAGCACGTCCTGCTGGCGCCGGCCCAGCTCGATCAGCGACTCCTTGTAGGCGGCGCAGTTGGCGGCCAGCGCCACGGCCTGCACGGCGCTGGCGCCGACGCCGGCGCACAAGGCGCCCAGCCGCTCGACGGCCTCGGCCTGGCGGCGGCGCTGCGCCTGGCGTTCGGCGAGTTCGGTCTGCAGCCGCTCGGCGTCGCGAGCGCGCAGCTCGGCCAGCCGGCGCACGGCCTGCAACGAAGCCTGGGCACGGTTCATCGGGTCAGCTCCTCGAGACGTTGCACGCTGTCGGCCAGCGGGGCGGCTTCACGCGTGCCCTGCTGCAGATAGGCCTCGATGCGCGGATAGGTCTGCACCGCGCGGTCGGTGGCGGGGTCGGCGCCGGGCACGTAGGCGCCCAGCGGCAGCAGGTCGCGCACCTGGGCGTGGCGCGCGGCCATGGCCTTCAACTGGCGCGCCGCGGCCTGGTGGGCGTGGCTGGTGACCAGGCCCATGCAGCGGCTGATCGACTGGGCGATGTCGATCGCCGGGTAGTGGCCGCGTTCGGCCAGCTCGCGCGACAGCACGATGTGGCCGTCGAGGATGGCGCGCGCGGTGTCGACGACCGGGTCCTGCTGGTCGTCGCCCTCGGCGAGCACGGTGTAGATGGCGCTCATGCTGCCGGCCGGGTTCTCGCCGTTGCCGGCGCTCTCGACGAGCTGCGGCAGGCGCCCGAAGACCGACGGCGGGTAGCCGCGCGTGGCCGGCGGCTCGCCCAGCGCCAGCGCGACCTCGCGCCGCGCCATCGCGTAGCGCGTCAGCGAGTCCACGAGCAGCAGCACGTCCTGGCCCTGGTCGCGGAAGTGCGCGGCGATCGTGTGGCACAGCTCGGTGGCGCGCAGCCGCATCAGCGGCGACTCGTCGGCCGGCGCGACGACGACCACCGCGCGGCGCAGCCCGGCCTCGCCGAGCGACAGGTCGATGAACTCGCGCACCTCGCGGCCGCGTTCGCCGATCAGCCCGACGACGACGACGTCGGCCACCGTCTGGCGCGTGATGAGGCCCAGCAGCACGCTCTTGCCCACGCCCGAGCCGGCCATCAGGCCCACGCGCTGGCCCTTGCCGAGCGTCAGCACGCCGTTGATCGCACGCACGCCGACGTCCAGCGGCGCGTCGACCGGGCGGCGCTTGAGCGGATTGATGCGCGGCGGGTGCGCCGCCAGCACGTGCTCGCCGCCGAGCCGGCCGCGGCCGTCCACCGGCTCGCCCAGGCCGTCGACGATGCGGCCCAGCCACGACGGGCCGATCAGCTGCGTCGTGTCCTCGGCGCCGGGCAGCACGCGTGCGCCGGTGCACAGCCCGGTCGCGGGCCGGAACGGCATCAGGTAGCTGACCTCGTCGCGAAAACCCACGACCTGGGCGTCGATCCACTCGCCGCCGACGGTCTCGATGCTGCAGCGGTGGCCGGTGCGCAAGGCGCAGCCGACACTCTCCAGCAGCAGCCCGCTGGCGCCGACCAGGCGCCCGGTGGGCGTGGCCACCGGCACCTCGGCCAGGCGAACGCTCTTCAGGGCGCGGCCGATCATGCGCCGGCCTCCTCGACGGCCGGAGCCTGGGCGACCGGCTCGGCCGGCGCTTCCAGCAGCTGCGCGCCGACCTGCTCCATCACCGCGTCCAGGCGCTGACGGCAGCCGGCGTCGGCTTCGCGCCGGCCGCTGCGCACGCGGCATTCGCCGGGCGCCAGCCGCGGGTCGGCCAGCAGCTGCCAGCGGCTGGTGGCCTCGGAGTCGATCTCCTCGATGCGGCGCAGGTCCTCGGGGTTCAGTCGCACGTCCACCGTCTCGTGCGGCGGCGGCATCGTCGCCAGCGTTTCGTCGACGAGCTTGAGGATCTGCTGCGGCTGCAGCGCCAGTTCGCAGCGCACGACCTGGCGCGCGACACGGCCGACGAGGTCGACGAGCTCGCGCCGCATCGCCGCCTGGGCCTCGGCCTGCGCGCTCTGCAGCGCCGCGAGCGCCGCCTCCAGCGGGCGCGCGCTCTCGGCCAGGCGCTCCTGGACGCGCCGGCGCAGCTCGGCTTCGGCCTGTTCGTTGGCCTGCGCCAGCCCGGCGGCCCAGCCGTCCTCGCGGCCCTGGGCGGCGCCGGCGTCGTAGCCCTCGCGCCAGCCGCGCTGCTGGCCTTCGGCGTAACCGCGTGCCGCGGCCGCCTGGGCGTCGGCCCCGGCGACGGCCGGCAGCGCCGTGCCGGCACTCAGGCCCGCCAGCGGCGGGAAGCGGTAGGGCCGGGTCCTGCTCATTCGACGACGGCCTCGGCGAAGAGCTGGACCTCGATCTCGCCGGCCTCGGCGAGCGCCTTCACCTGCGCCATGATCTGCTGGCGCGTCTGCTCGACACGCGACAGCGGCACCGGGCCGCTGCGGCGCATCGTGTCCTCGAAGGCCTGGGCCTGGCGGCGCGGCATCGACTGCAGCACGGCGTCGCGCACCGCGGGCTCGGCGCCCTTGAGCGCCACGGCCCACTGCTCCAGCGGCACGGCCTCGATGATGCGGGTGATGTTGGCCTCGGTCTGGCGCGCCAGGATGCCGAAGTCGTAGAGGCTGACCTCCATCTCGGCGACGACGCCGGGATCGTGCGCGCGCAGCTGCTCGACCAGCGTCTGGCGCTCGCCGGGCAGGCGGTTCAGGATCTCGGCGGCCTGGCGCAGGCCCTCGACGGCGGTGGCCTGGGTGCTGAAGCTCGCCAGGCAGCGTTCGACCAGGGCGTCCAGGTCGGCCAGCAGCTCGCGGTCGATCTCCTTGAGCCTCGCGACGTTGAGCAGCACGCGGTCGCGGCCCTCGGCCGGCAGCGCCTCGACCACCTGGCCGGCCAGCGCCGACGGCAGGAAGGCCAGGAACACGGCCTGCATGCGCACGTGCTCGTGGGCGATCTGGTCGGCCAGCCAGCGCGGCGCGGCCCATTGCAGGCGCGCCATCTTCGGCCGGATCGCGTCGCCGTAGAGCGTGTCGAGCACGCTGCCGGCGACCTCGCGGCCCAGCGCCAGGTCCAGCGAACGCTGCAGGTACGAGCGCGACGCGCCGTGCACCCCGCTTTGCTCGCGGTAGTCGTCGAAGAAGTGCTGCAGCGACAGGCGCACGGTCTCGACCTTGATGCCGCTCAGGCGCGACATCACCTGCGTGACCTCGAGCAGCTCCTCGCGCGACAGGCAGCGCAGCACCGCCGCGGCGGGCTCCTCGCCCATGCTCAGCAGCACGATGGCGGCGCGTTCGATCGGCGTCGGCGGCGCGACCGACGCATCGGCGACGGCGTTACTCGGCTCGGTCATGCTTCTGAACCCACTGTTTGACGACCTCGGCGACGCGCTCGGGCTCCTTGGAGGCGAGCACCTTCAGGTGATCGACCAGCACGTCGACGGCGGAACCCGGCGGCGGCAGGTCGTAGTTGGCGAGCAGCGGCGCCACCGGCGAACGCCCGGGCAGCGCGGCCATGGCCCCGGAGCCGGCCAGCGCCGCGGCGGCGCCGAGGTCGGGGCCGGTGCCGTCCAGCGGCACCAGCGGCGTGGGCGCGGCGCCGGCACGCTGCTGCAGCAGGCGCATGCCGGGACGCACGACGCCGAAGAACAGCAGCAGGCCGCCCACCGCGTACAGCAGCCAGCCGCCGACGTCCACCCAGAGATTGCGTTCGCCGTACCAGGGCGTCGGCGCCGGCGGCGCCGGGAACGGCATCGCCGAGACGACGAGGCGGTCACCGCGTTGCTGGCTGATGCCCAGACCGCTGGCCAGGGTGCGTTCGACGTCGGCGATCTGCTGCGGTGTCCAGGCGCCGGCACCGCCGGGCGCGGCAGCGCTGGCGAGCACGACGGCGACGTTCAGGCGTTCGAGCCGGCCGCGGCTGCGCTTGATCTGCGTGATGTTGCGGTCGTAGGCGTACTGGCGCGTGCTGGCGTTGCGCTGCGCCTGGCCGGCGGCATCGGCACCCGAGGCCGCGGCGGCCACCGCCACCGGGCGGTTGCTCAGCGAACCGGGCACGCCCAGCGCCAGGCCCTGGCGGTCCATCTCCTGGCGCAGCGCCTCGCTGGTGACCTTGGGGTCGGCACCGTAGACCTCGCGCGTCTCCTGCACGCGGTCGTTGTCGACCTCGGCGGTGACGCTGACGCGGTAGTTGCCGGCGCCGAGCACCGGGCCCAGCAGGTCGTCGACGCCGCGGCGCGTGTCGGCCTCGTAGCGGTGGCGCGCGTCCATGCCGCCGGAGGCCAGGCCTTCGAGGCCGTCCTCCAGGTCGACACGCGCGGACAGCAGGTTGCCGGCCTGGTCGACGACGCTCACGCGCGAGGCGTCGAGGTTGGCGACGCTGCCGGCGACGAGCTTGATCGTCGCGGCGATCTGCTCGGCGTTGAGCGTGCGGCCCGGCCGGGTGGTGACGACGACCGAGGCCGAGCTGCGGTCGTCGGCGGCGGTGACGAAGGACGAGCTGCGCGCGATCGCCAGGTGGACACGCGCGGCCTCGACCGCATCCATCGTCATGATGCTCTGCGCCAGCTCGCCTTCGAGGCCGCGGCGAAAACGCACGTCCTGCACGAACTGGCTGACGCCCAGCGGGTCGTCGCGGTCCATCAGCTCCAGGCCGGCGGGCAGCCGCGCGGTGACCCCCTTGGCCGCCAGCAGCATGCGCACGCGGCCCAGCTCGGCCTCGGGCACCAGCACCTGGCCGCTGTCGGGGTGCACGCGGTAGGGCACGTGCTCGGCGTCGAGCACGGCCATCATGTCGGCGGCGGCCACCTTCTCGCGGGCGCCGAACAGCGGCTTGTAGCTGGACTGGTCGCGCCACTGGAAGGCCAGCAGCAGCGCGGTGACCGCGGCGGCAGCCAGCAGCAGCGGCGTCAGGCCACGCAGCAGGCCGGCGGGCAGCGCCGGCAGGCCGCCGGCACGCAGCCGGGCGAGCGCGGGACGCAGGGTGGAGGCGATCAGGTTGGCCACGGCGTCGTCCTCAGAGCTGCAGCTTGATCAGCTCGTCGACCGCGCCGGCCACCTTGTTGCGCACCTGCAGCAGCATCGAGAACGACAGGTCGGCCTGCTGGCTGGCGAGCATCGCGCCGACGAGGTCGCTGGAACGGCCGGAGTCGACCGCGGCGAGCTGCTCCGAGGCGGCGTGGGCCTGGGCGTCGACGGCATGGATGACGTCCTTGAGGCTCGAGGCGAAGCCCGCCGCGCCGCCACCCTCGGCCCCGACCTCGAGAGCGGGGGCGATGCCGACGCCGGCGGCGAGCTCGTCGCCGCTGCCGGCGATGCGCTGCGCCTGGGCCAGCACCGACAACAACATCTGGGACATCCGTACTCCCTTTGTTTGCCGGCTCCGCTGCCGGCATCTGACGTTATTTTTGACCATGCGGCAGCCTTGGCCGCATGGACCTCATTCATGCAAAAGAACGGGGATGTGCGCTTATCGGCAGGACTTCAGGAATCCTGAAGTCCTTCGCGCATTACAGATTTCTTACACCGCGAAGCCGCCGATCAAAACGAATGCTCGACGACTCTGAAAACACCTGAATTGCAGCCGATGCTAACGGCCGACGAGATTCGAGAGCGAATGAACTGGCCTGTTTTGAGCCGTCAAACCCGCATCTTCCGTGGCCATCACGATGCCGGCGCGCAGCGCCAGGCATGCCACGCGAGGCAGGTGGATCGACGAGGGATGGCGGTGGTGTGGACATCGGCGCAGTCATGCAATGGCACGCCACGCGCGGTCGCAGGAGGTCTCCATGGCGCACCGCGCCACGGACGGACCAAGCCGAGCACACCCCGGGGAAGGAGGTGTGACGAGGCGGCTTCGCCCGGCGGCCCCGCTGCCCTGCGTCCCTCTTCGGGGGACGGGTAGGCCGGAAGCTTTGCGACCCCGGCTTTCGCACGGGTGTGCCCTGATGCGGACCATGCTAATGGATGCGTCCGCCGGTTGCATGAAGTAACGCTCGCAGATGTTCGCTCACGTGAACTAATTCGCTCGAAGATCCGCAACCCGCCGGCAATATGATCGAATTGAAACCGCGCGTTGATACATATGACATCGCTGGCGTGACCGACATTTTGCGCGAATGGCGCGTTTTCTTTCGATCGGGATCGTCAGCTGGAAAAGACGGGAGAAAGAACTCAACATCCGCACGCGACGGTCGATGAGAGCGCAGCGTGAGTAATTCAAGAAAGCGGCCGACTTCCGGTTCAATTGTCGAGCCCGGTCCGCGATGACGTTTCTAGAATTGCCTCGACGTCGCCCAGGATCTCAATGACCGCAACCGCCGCTCCGTCTCACCGTCCGATCGACCCGACCTCGCTCGGGCGCCCCGTGCACCTGCTCGACGCCTTCGCGCGGCGCTGGCAGGCCGACCTCGCCGGCTGGCTCAGGCGCCAGGTCAACCAGCGCCACCGCGCCGGCTTCGAGGTGCGGGGCGCCTCGCTCGCGCGCCTGGAGCACGAGGCCGAGGGCAGCGGATGGCACGCCTACACGCTCGAGCGCGGCAGCCTGGTCTGCGGCGCCGACCGCCGGCTGCTGCTGGCGCTGATGGCCAGGCGCTTCGGCACCGAGGCGCCGGCCGAGGACACGATGGCCACGACGACCGAGGAACGGCTGGCGGCCCAGCTGGGCGCGACCTGGGCCGGCCTGGCCGCCCGCCGGCTGGAAGCCGGGCTGGCGCCCGAGCCGGCCACGGTGGCGGCGCCCGCCGGCGGCGTTGCGGCCGCCGCGCCGGCACGCGGCACCTGGGTGCTGGACGCGACGGTCGTCGAAGCCGGCATGGCCGAACCCGCGCGGCTGCGCATCGCGCTCGCGCCCTCGTGGCTGGAGCGGCTGTGGACCCGGCTGGCCACCGAGCGCCTGCCCTCCAGCGCCCAGGCCACCGTCGCGCCGCTGGCCACGCGGCTCGAGTTCCGCCTCGTCGCGCAGCTGCTCGAGAAGCAGCTGCCGCTGTCCGACGTCGCCGCGCTGAAGGTCGGCGACGTGCTCCCGATCACGCTGGGCGAAGCCGACGCCCTGGTCGACGGCCTGCGCCTGTTCAAGGCCCGCGTCGCCGAACACGACGGCCGGCTGTGCCTCACCTGTTTCTCCGACTCCGATTGAAAGCCACGACGATGAGCGAACCGATCCAACTCGACCCGCTGGACACGCTGGACCTGGACACCGCCGAAGTGGTGCCCGAGGCGCCCGGGCCGCGGCGCAAGCTGGCGCAGCTGATGCGCAAGATCCCGGTGACGCTGACGCTGGAAGTCGGCTCGGCGCGCATCTCGCTGGACGACCTGAGCCGCATCCGCCCCGACAGCGTCGTGCCGCTGGACACGCTGGCCGGCGAGCCGCTGACGATCAAGGTCAACGGCACGACCGTCGGCCGTGCCGAGGTCGTCGTCACCGGCGACAAGTACGGGCTGAAGGTCGTCGAGGTCTCGGACCTGGACCTCGGGCTGCCCGAGGCATGAGTCTCGCCCCGGGCACCCCGCGCTGGACGCGTGCGGCGCGCTGGGCGCTGGCCGCCGGGCTGCTGGTGGCCGGCGCCTCGGCGCTGGCCGCCAACGGCGTGCCCGTCCTCAGCACGACGACGCGCGGCGCGACCACCGACTTCACGGTGAAGACCCAGATCGTCATCCTGATGACGCTGCTGGGCCTGCTGCCCGCGCTCGTGCTGATGATGACCAGCTTCACGCGCTTCGTCATCGTGCTGGCGCTGCTGCGCCAGGCGCTGGGGCTGCAGCAGGGGCTGCCCAACCGCATCATCACCGGCGTCGCGCTGATCCTCACCTGCCTGGTGATGCGCCCGGTGGGCGAGCGCGTCTGGACCGACGCCCTCGTGCCCTACGACGAGGAGCGCATCGTGATGAGCGAGGCGCTGGAACGCGCCGAGAAGCCGATCTCGGCCTTCATGCTCGCCCAGACCAGCAAGACCGCGCTGGCGCAGATCTCGCGGCTGGCCGGCGAGCCGCCGGTGGCCAAGCCCGAGGAGCACGCCTTCACCGTCAAGCTCGCGGCCTTCGTGCTCAGCGAGCTGAAGACCGCGTTCCAGATCGGCTGCATGCTGTTCATCCCCTTCCTGGTCATCGACCTCGTCGTGGCCTCGCTGCTGATGGCGATGGGCATGATGATGCTGTCGCCGCTGGTCATCTCGCTGCCGCTGAAGCTGCTGCTGTTCGTGCTCGTCGACGGCTGGACGCTGACCGTGGACACGCTGGTCACCAGCGTGCAGAAGTTCTAGGGGCCGCGGCGATGATGACCCCGGAGATCGCCGCCGACCTCGTCAGCGAGGCGCTGGGCCTGGTGACGCGCATGGTGGCGGTGCTGGTCGTGCCCGGGCTGCTGGTCGGGCTGCTGGTGGCGCTGTTCCAGGCCGCCACGCAGATCAACGAGCAGACGCTGAGCTTCCTGCCGCGGCTGCTGGCGACGCTGCTCGTCGTCGCGCTGGCCGGGCGCTGGCTGGTCGGCTCGATGATGGACTTCTGCATCTCGGTGTTCCAGCGCGCGGCGACGCTCGTGGGCTGACGGCGATGGAAGCGATCTACGGCCAGTGGCTGGGACTGATCGGCCAGCTGTGGTGGCCCTTCTGCCGCGTGCTCGCCTTCCTGGCGGCCACCGCGATCCTCGGCGACGCGATGCTGCCGGTGACGCTGCGCGTGCTGCTCGCGCTGGTGCTGGCCGTCGTGCTGCTGCCCATCGCGCAGCCGGCGCAGCCGATAGACCCGTTCTCGCTGGCCGGCGTCGCCGCCACCGTCGAACAGGCGCTGATCGGCCTGGTGCTGGGCCTGGCCTTCCACCTCGTCAACGCCGTGCTGGGCACGCTGGGCTTCCTGGCCTCGTCGCAGATCGGGCTGTCGATGGCGGTGATGAACGACCCGATGAACGGCGAGTCCTCCGACGTCGTCTCCAGCCTGCTGCAGGTGCTGGGCATCCTGGTGTTCTTCGCCGTCGACGGCCACCTCGTCGTCGCCGGGGTCGCCGGCGCCAGCTTCAAGGCCTGGCCGGTGGGCGGCGGGCTCGCCGGGCTGTCGCTGCAGGCGCTGCCGCTGGCCGTGGCCTGGGTGTTCTCGGCGGCGATGCTGCTGGCGCTGCCGCTGGTGCTGTCGGCGCTGGTGGTGCAGATCGGCCTGGGGCTGCTCAACCGCGTCTCGCCGGCGCTGAACCTGTACTCGCTGGGTTTCGCCGTCGTCACCTGCTTCGGCCTCTTGATGCTGGTGGCGCTGGTGCGCCACCTGCCCGAGCACTACCTGGCGATGATGCAGCGTGTGCTCGACCTGATCGAACACGGCCTGAGGACGCGCCATGGCTGACAACAGCACCGGCGACAAGACCGAGAAGGCCACGCCGCAGAAGCTGCGCAAGGCGCGCGAGCAGGGCCAGGTGCCGCGCTCGCGCGACTGGGCGACGGCCGCCGGCATCGTCGTCGGGCTGCAGGTCTTCGTGATGCTGCTGCCGGGTTACCTGGCCGACTTCCGCCTGCTGTTCGGCGCCGCCTTCGTGCCGCTGGACGGTGACGCCGCGCTCGCCGAGACCTGGTCCACGCTGTTCAGCACCTCCGTCCTGCTGCTGCTGAAGATGGTGCTGCCGCTGCTGGCCGTGCCGCTGCTGGCCGTGGCGGCCGGCCTGATGCCCGGCGGCTGGGTGGCGAGCACGAAGAACCTGGAGCCCAAGCCCGAGCGCCTGAACCCGGCAAGCAACCTGGGCCGGCTGTTCGGCGCGCGCCACTGGGCCGAGTTCGCCGGCTCGCTGCTGAAGACGCTGGCGCTGGTGGCCGTGCTCTGGCACGTGGCCAGCAGCGCGCCTCAGGACTACCTGCGGCTGCAGGGCATGACGCTGGACCGCGCGCTCGCCGACGGCCTGGCGCTGGCACGCGGCGGCATCCTGGCGATGGTCGCGGTGTTCGTGCTCTTCGCGCTCATCGACCTGCCGCTGCAGACCTTCCTCTTTCGCCGCCAGCAGCGCATGAGCAAGCAAGAGGTCAAGGAAGAGCACAAGACCACCGAAGGCCGCCCCGAGGTGCGCCAGCGCATCCGCCAGCTGCAGCGCCAGATGGCCCAGCGCGGCGTCAGGAAGGCCGTGCCCGGCGCCGACGCGGTGATCGTCAACCCCGAGCACTACGCCGTGGCGCTGAAATACGACGAACGCCGCGCGCAGGCGCCCTTCGTCGTCGCCAAGGGCGTCGACGAGATGGCGCTGTACATCCGCCGCGTCGCCGCCGAGCACGGCGTGCAGGTCGTCGAGGCGCCGCCGCTGGCCCGCGCGATCTACCACACCAGCCAGGTCAACCAGCAGGTGCCGGCGGCGCTGTACCGCGCCGTGGCGCTGGTGCTGGGCTACGTGATGCAGCTGCAGGCCTTCCGCGACGGCCGCCGCGCGCGCCGCCCCGAACTGCCCGACGACCTGCCGGTGCCCGCGCACCTGGCCGAGAACCCGCCCCGATGAGCACCACCCCCACCCAGACCCTGCTGGCCGCGCTCAAGCGCAACCGCCTCGCCGCCCCGGTCTTCCTGCTGGCCATCCTGGCGATGGTCGTGCTGCCGCTGCCGCCGCTGCTGCTGGACGTGCTGTTCACGTTCAACATCGTGCTCGCGGTGATCGTCGTGCTGGTCGCGGTGACGACGCAGCGGCCGCTGGACTTCGCGGTCTTCCCGACCATCATCCTGACGACGACGCTGATGCGGCTGACGCTCAACGTCGCGTCCACCCGCGTCGTGCTGCTCAACGGCCACGAGGGCACGCACGCCGCCGGCCGCGTCATCGAGAGCTTCGGCAACGTCGTCATCGGCGGCAACTTCGTCGTCGGCATCGTCGTCTTCGTGATCCTGATGATCATCAACTTCGTCGTCGTGACGAAGGGCGCCGAGCGCATCTCCGAGGTCTCGGCACGGTTCACGCTGGACGCGCTGCCGGGCAAGCAGATGGCGATCGACGCCGACCTGAACGCCGGCCTGATCAACCAGGAGAAGGCGCAGGCGCGGCGGCGCGAGGTCGGCTCCGAGGCCGACTTCTACGGCGCGATGGACGGCGCGTCGAAGTTCGTGCGCGGCGACGCCATCGCCGGCATCCTGATCCTGCTGATCAACATGATCGGCGGCGTCGCGATCGGCGCCTGGATGCACGGCCTGCCGCTGGGCGAGGCCTTCCGCACCTACGCGCTGCTGACGATCGGCGACGGCCTCGTGGCCCAGATCCCGGCGCTGCTGCTGTCGGCGGCGGCGGCGATCATCGTCACCCGCGTCAGCGACTCGGGCGACGTCGAGCAGCAGATCGGCCGCCAGCTGCTGGCCTCGCCGCCGGTGCTCTACGGCGCCGCCGGCGTGATGCTGGCGCTGGCCGCGATCCCCGGCATGCCCTGGCCGACCTTCGTCGGCTTCGCCGCGGTGCTGGGTTTCGTCGCCTGGCGCATGGCGCGCCGCCCGGTGGTGGCCCCGGCCGACGACACCACCAAGGCCGTCGAGCAGGCGCTGGTCGCCGAACGCGAGGCCGAGATCGACTGGCCTTCGCTGCCGGTCGTCGAGCCGGTGGCGGTGACCGTGGGCTACCGCCTGGCGGCGCTCGTCGATCCGGCGCAGGGCGCGCCGCTGGCCAAGCGGCTCAAGGGCGTGCGCCAGACGATGAGCGAGCAGCTCGGCCTGGTGCTGCCGCGCCTGGGCGCACGCGACGACCTGTCGCTGCGGCCGACGCAGTACGCGGTGCTGCTGGGCGGCACGCCGATCGCGATGGCCGAGGTCTTCCCCGACCGGCTGATGGCCCTGCCCTCGCCGCAGACCTACGGTGAGCTCGACGGCGTGCCCGGCATCGAGCCGGCCTACCAGCTGCCGGTGACCTGGATCGAGCCGCAGCACAAGGCGCACGCGCTGGGGCTGGGCTACCAGGTCGTCGAGCCCGCGGGCGTCGTCGCCACGCACGTCTCCAAGCTCGTGCGCGAGCATCTCGGCGAGCTGCTGCGCCACGAGGACGTGCCGGCGCTGGTCGAACGCTGCGGCGCGCTGGCGCCGAAGCTCGCCGCGGCGCTGGACAAGGCCTACACGCACAGCCAGCTGCTGAAGGTGCTGCGCCTGCTGCTGGCCGAGAACGTGTCGATCAAGGACATCGTGCCGATCGCCACGACGCTGCTGGAGAACGCCGAGACGACCAAGGACCCGGTGCTGCTGGCCGCCGAGGTGCGCTGCACGCTGCGCCGCCAGATCGTCAACACCATCGCCGGCCCGGGGCCGACGATGCGCGCCTTCAGCCTCGGCGCCGAGCTGGAGAACCTGCTGCTGGGCGCGCTGAACAGCGCGCGCCAGGGCGGCGCCAAGGTCGCGCTGGACAACTTCCCGGTCGACCCCCAGCTGCTGTCGCAGCTGCAGACGCACATGCCGATGGTGCTGGAGCAGATGAAGCAGCTCGCCGCCGCCCCGGTGCTGCTGGTGATGCCGCAGATCCGGCCGCTGCTGGCGCGTTACGCGCGGCTGTTCGCGCCGGGGCTGGCGGTGCTGTCGTACAACGAGATCCCGGAGTCGCGCGAGGTCAGCGTCATCGGGACGCTCGGGTAAGGCGGTCCACGCCGTCGTCTCCCCCGGCATCGGCCTGCACCAGCGCCAGCACGACCTCGGTCGCGGCGGCGAACAGCGACGGCGGCAGCAGCGAGCCCACCGGCAGCACGCCCAGCGGCACCGCGCCGGCGGCCAGGCTGCCGACCTGCACGCGGCAGCGCAGCAGCGCCAGGCCGGCGTCGCGCAAACCCGTGGCCAGCGCCGGCAGCAGACGCTTGAGTGCCGGCAGCGTCTCGCGGCGCACGCAGGCCAGGCCCAGCCACAGCCCGCCCACACCCAGCTGCAGATGCGCCGCGACACGCCCCAGCCGCGGCAGGTCGACGACGAGCAGCAGCGCCGGCGCGCGCCGCAGCCCCGGCGGCGGCGGTGCTGCCTCTTCGCCGTCGTCGGGCAGCGGGATCGTCAGCGCCAGCGGCAGCCCCAGCCACGACGCCGGCCAGGGCGGCAGCGGCGTCTGCGGCGCGGCCAGCGCGCCGGGCTCGCCGGCGGCGACACGCAGGCGCTGCGAGATGCCGGCGCGCCAGGCCACGGCCAGCGCCGCGGCGTCGTCGGGCGCGGCACCACGCACCTGGCGCAGCGCCAGCGGGTCGAGCTGCCAGCCCGGCGGCGTCGCCGCGCCGGCCGCGCCGCGTGCGGCCAGGCGCAGCCGCGCGCCGGTCTCGACGACCTCGAAGCTCAGCACGTCGCCGACGGCGACACCCGGAGGCAGCTCGACGATGGCCGGCTGCACGGACGGCGCGGCGGCGGCCGTGGGCAACGGCGGCGTCAGCGCGCCGGCCAGCGCCGCAGCAGCAGCCGGCGCTTCGCGGCCCCTCGCGGCGGCGGCGTCGAAAACGATCGGAGCGACGGCGCTCAGCCGGGACCAGGACATATCCACCTCTGCAAGCTGCGGGTCTGCCCCGCGCACCGATTGAGGGCGACCTGCCGGCTATGCGGCTTAAACCCCTTGCGGCGTCTCCTGCCGCCCGGCGGCCGTGGCTCGCTGAGGCCTCCGCACGCCAGCCTTCCATCACAGCCAAAGCTCACGAACCAAGCAAGGCAGCACGTCCGCGAGCAGCAGCGCAAGAGCCGGCCGCCGGGGCGTGTCCCTGCGTTCATGTCCCCCGGGCGGGCTGCGCCCGCCCTCCTCCTAATACTTCACTCCGGGACACGCCCCGACGTCCGGCTCCGAGGCTTTGGTGGCACACCACGCGCACGCCACCGCCGGTGGCTGCCGCGGGCGTCGGGTGGCCGGTGGAGGGAATACGAAGGGACTTCCCACAACCCAGCACGACGTCGAGACGTCAGGATTGAAGGTGCAAGTCAGCAATCCGACGCTGGAAAGGGGAAGTCGCATCCTGGATGGGCCTGTGCCCGGGCACCAAGATCACCGGCGGCAAGGTCATGAGCGGCAGGACCCACCCTACGGCCAACCGCGCCGCCCAAGCGCTGCGGCTGGCTGCTGCGGCGCTGCGCACCAGCCAGTCGGCGCTGGGCGCGTACTACCGGCGGCTGTGTGCCCGCATGGATAAGGCCAAAGCCGTCACGGCGGCCGCACACAAACTCGCCCGGCTGATCTACAGCCTGCTGAGCAAGGGCCAGGAGTACACCCGATCAAGGTCAGGCCTACTACGAGGAGCGATACCGCCAGCGTGTGCTGCACAACCTGCAGCGCAAGGCGCAGCGGCTCGGCATGTCGCTCGTTCCGGTCACGCCTGACTCAGCCACCGCCTAGAAAACTCCGCCTGCATCAATCACTTGGGAGGAGTTTCTTGAGAGGCCTCATCGGCGCGAAGCTCGGCAAGTGATGTTGAGCCCTCCGCGAGAGAACTCAACGCCAGGCCGAAGCGCCGAAGTTCCTCGTAGTTCGTCTTGATCTCGGCCGCGACTTTGCATTGGCTTTCGGGGCGCTCGTCAGCTTGGCGGTCTGTAGCCAGCTGGACATGAACACCGATGGTGCCAGTGCCGCCGATTGGATAGAACTTGAACCCGACGTGTAGTTGATCGATGGTGCTACCGCTTCGACTCCAGTAGCCTCCACTGAGCTCGATGGGATGCTCTCGCTTCAACGGGTACGTTGTAGCAAGGCGCCTTCCAATTTCGGCCAGTTGCTCTGCATCGAACCACGCGGAACCTGTACCGGCATAGGATCTGTGTTGAAGCTCAACGAATAGCTCGGCTGTGCCATCGGTATCGTGTTCAATGCGCAGACGTAGAGCGACGGTCATTTGTATGAGGCCTAACGCCCAATTTCACCGGCGACCATGCAAAGCATGGGCGTCCGTGTGCAAAGACCAGTTAGGCTATGGAGCGAAGGCACAGTGAGACGATGTGCTTACTGCGACTTTTGCTTGCAACGGAACTCTAGCGTGGCTGAGCCAGGCTTGCCTAGTGCCGGATGCTGGATGTCGGTGCGGACTACATCCATCTCTTTGCTCTGATTTTTGCAAAACGCTTCTGCCTCTTGGGTGATTTCCGCGTAAACAGCGGTTGGCGCGCCAAACCCTACCTGGAGGCTCGTCTTGGATACAAGGAATCGATCTTCGCCGGCCTTCATGATTCCGGTTGAAGCACAACCGGTCAAAAGGAGAAGCAATGCATACGAGATTTTTGAATTCATTTTGGAACTGGTGATTGATAAGTTTGAGAGGGAACCCGAAGAAAACGACAGCGTGGCAAGGTGATGGCCTAACTGTTGTTATATGCAGCAACCAGACGCCGCATAACAAATCCAACGCTCGCGTAACAAGCACCTCGGACGAAGGCTCAAGTTCTTGTCGCGCTTGAGATTTCCGTCGCCGAGCGACCCGCGGTGCAGGCGTAAAAATGACGCCGAAAGCGGCGTCGGTTACAGATGATTCTGAGCCGCCCCGCGTCCGCCGCCAAGCCCACCGCCCGTCTTCGGGGGGAGGCCCACCACCCCCGAGCGAACAGCCCCAGTACCGCCCTGCCGCGGGCGCCGGGTGGCCGGAGGAGTGAAGTATTAGGAGGAGGCCCGGCTTGCCGGGCCGGGGGACATGAACGGAACCGGCCACCCGGCGACCGTGGCTCGCTGCGGCCCCAGCACGCCGGCCTTCCCTCACAGCCAAAGTTCACGAACGAAGCAAGGCAGAGCCCGTCCGCGAGCAGCAGCGCTAGAGCCGCCTGCCCGCCAAACGCCGATCACCCACGCAGCCAGAGCTGCTCCAGCCCCGTGAAACGCCAGGCCTCCGGCGGCTCGATGCCGGCCACCGCGTCGTCGCAGCGCGGGTCGGACAGGTCGAGCTCGAAGGGCTCGATGGCATGGCGTTCGGCCACCGAGTAGAAGACCCGCACCCGCGGCGTCAGCAGCGAGCCGCCGCGGCCGATGACGACGGCCAGGCGCTCGGACTTCAGCCGCAGCAGCGTGCCGGTCGGGTAGATGCCGACCGCCTTGACGAAGTGCTGCACGACGACGGCGTCGAACTCGCGCGGCGACTGCGCCAGATGGCGCATCGCCAGCCCCGGGTCCCAGGGCGCGCGATAGGGGCGGCGCGAGGTCACGGCGTCATAGGCGTCGCAGACCGCGGCCATGCGCGCGAAGGCCGGGATGGCCTCGCCGCGCAGCCGGTCGGGGTAGCCGCTGCCGTCCAGGCGCTCGTGGTGGTGGCGCACGGCGTCGAGCACGCAAGCCGGCACGCCCTCCAGGCGCGCGAGCAGCGCATGGCCGATCTCGGCGTGGCGGCGCATCAGCGCCAGCTCGTCGCCCTGCAGCCGCGCCGGGCGCGTCAGCAGCTCGGCCGGCAGCCGTGCCTTGCCGATGTCCAGCAGCAGCCCGGCGAGCGCGGCCTCGCGCAGCTGCGGCGTCGCCATCCCCATCTGGCGCGCCAGCGCCACCATCAGCGCCGACACCGCCAGCGCGTGCAGGTACAGGTACTCGTCGGCGGCCTTGAGCCGGGCGACGGCGACGAGCAGCGTCGGCTCGTACTCGACCGAATCGACGATCTCGTCGACCAGGTGCTCGCAGGCTTCGGTGGCCACCGCGCGCCCCAGGCGCACGCTGTCGTGCAGCGAGCGCAGCGGCGCCAGGCTGCGCCGGCACAGCGCCGCGGCCTGCACGTAGCTGCGGCCGACGCGCGGCGGCTCGGGCTGCGGCGCCGGCTCGGGCGCGGCGTCGGGCAGCGGCTCGTCGACCGGCACCAGCGCCGGCAGCACGTCGACGCCGCGCTCCAGGTCGATCAGCACGCGTTCGACACCGCTGGCGCGCAGCTTGTCCAGGTCCTGCGCCTCGCGCAGCGCGAAACGCGTGCGCCAGAACGGGTGTTCGATCCACGAGCCGCAGATCTTGTGCACGAACATGCCGATCCGCAGATCGGCGACCGCGATCTCCTTGAGCACCGTCGGCGTGCTCCTCAGGCCGCGGGCAGCGCCGCCGGGGCCAGGCCCTGCAGCCGGCGCTCGTGCATGCGCAGCAGCAGCGCCTCGAAGTCGCGCGTGTAGCGCTGCGTGTCGAACAAGGGCAGAAGCGGGCGCTGCTCGTCCAGATGGCGGCGCAGGGCCTGCAGGCGTTCGGGCGAGCGGCCGAGTTCGACGGCGCTGCGCACGTAGGCCTCGGCGTCGGCGCAGGCCAGCTCGGGCAGGCCGCAGGCGGCCACCAGGCTGGCGGCCACGCGCGAGGCGAAGGTCTCGCCGGGCACGGTGAGCACCGGCACCGCGGCCCACAGGGCCTCGCTGGCGGTGGTGTGCGCGTTGCAGGGCCAGGTGTCGAGGAACAGGTCGGCGCAGCGCAGCCGCGCCAGATGCTGCTCGACGGGCAGGCGCGCGGCGAAGACGACGCGCCCCGGCGCGACGCCGCGCGCCTCCAGCTCGGCCTGCAGCCGGCGCTGGCCGTCGGGGTTCCAGGCCAGCAGCCAGAGCACGGCGCCGGGCAGTTCGCCGAGGATGCGCGCCCACAGCGACACCAGCTCGGGCGTGATCTTGTAGCTCTGGTTGAAGCAGCACAGCACGGTCGCCTCTTCGGGCAGGCCGAGCGCGGCGCGCGACGGCGCCGGCGGCAGCACGCGCCGGTCGTCGTTGGGCTGGTAGCTGTGCGGCATCTGGGCGATGCACTCGCTGTAGTCGGCAGCGTGGGCCAGCGGCGTGACGACGGTGTCGCCGATCACGTAGTCGAGGAAGTCGGCACCGGTGCTCGCCGGATAACCCAGGAAGGACAGCTGCACCGGCGCCGGTCGCTGCGCGAACACCGCCATGCGCGAGCCCTTGGTGTGGCCCTTCAGGTCGATGCCGATGTCCAGGCCGTCGGCGCGCATGCGGCGCGCGGCGGCGGCGTCGTCCATAGAACCGACGTCGACGATGTGTTCGCAGGCCGCCAGCACGCGCCGGCGCAGCGCGCCGGCGCCGCCGGGGCCGTGGTCGTAGACGAAGACCTCGAAACGCTCGCGGTCGTGATGTTCGAGCAGGCCGACGATCAGCGCCGCGGTGGCGTGGTCGTGCAAGTCGTTGGACAGGTAGCCCACGCGCACCCGGCCCTCGCGGCGGCGCCCCGGCGGCGGCAGCACCGGGCGCAGGCCGCGCAGCTGGTGGGCGAGGCTCAGCTCGCCGGCGCGGCGCTGCTGCGCGCGCGTGCTGGCCAGCGGCAGCAGCGTGAACGGCGAGACCTGGCCGGCATCGGCGACACCGCCACGCTCGACCAGCGCCAGCAGCGCCGCGGCGTCGCTGTCCAGCTCGCTCCAGTCGCAGCTCTGCTGCGCCGAGTGCACCAGCAGCGGCAGCACCAGCGGCGCCACCGCACGCTCGCGGTCGACGGCCAGCGCGGTGCGAAAGCAGATCGCCGCCTGGGCCTCGGCGCCCAGGCGCTTCAACACCAGCCCCAGGCGGTAGTGCGACAGCGCGTCGTCGATGCGCATCGTGTTGGCGCGGATCAGCGGCTGCAGCGCTTCCTGCGGGCGATCGGCCAGCAGCAGCGCGCCGCCCAGCGCCGACAGCAGATCGGCCGAAGGCGGCAGGCGCTCGGCCAGCGGCTGCAGCGCCTGGGCGAGCTCGGCATGGCGGTGCAGCCGGCCCAGGCAGGCGGCGAGCTGCAGGCCGCCGAGCACGGAAGGCTGCAGCTCCAGGGCGCGGCGCGCGTCGGCGGCGGCCGCCTCCGCCCGCCCCAGGTGCAGCCGCGCGCGCGACAGCGCCAGCCAGACCTCGGACGCTCGCGGCTCGGTGCGCAGCACGCGCTGGAACGCACGCTCGGCTTCATCCCAGCGCCCACGCTCGGCGGCGGCCACCCCGGCCTGCCAGGACGAATCGCGCCCGCTGCGGGCCTGCACTGCCGGACTTCCCATCGTGTCTTCCTCGCTCGGCTGCCGCTGCACACGGCACGAAGGCCGGCCGGCGCTCGCCGGTCGGCCTGGGGGGCGCGGATCTGGCCCGCGCCGCGCGGCGCCGATGCGCCGCGTCCGGGGGATCAGCTGAGCAGCGACAGGGCCAGCTGCGACATGCTGCCGCTTTGCTTGAGCATCGAGGTGCCGGCCTGCAGCAGCAGCTGCTGCGAGGTCATGTTGGCCGTCTCGCTGGCGTAGTCGACGTCCATGATCCGGCTCTTGGCGGCCGAGGTGTTGGTGCTCATGTTCGCCAGGTTGTTGTAGACGTGGTCGAGGCGGTTGGAGGCCGCGCCCAGCGTCGAACGGTAGGTGCCGATGGCGTCGAGCGCGTCCTCGAGCTTGTCGATCATGCCGTTGGCCGTCGCCGGGTCGGTCGTGCCGAGCTCGGTGCCGGCGGTGCCGCTGGCGGCGTAGTTGGAGCTGATCGCGTCCAGCGCGGTGGCCAGCGCGCCCAGGCCGGTCTGGGTGTCGACCTTCATCGTCTCGCCCGAGGAGGCGCCGATCTGGAAGGTCAGCTCGGTCGCGTCGAGCAGGCCGCCCGTGCCGTCGGTCGTCGTGCCGTCGCTGAACAGCTTGGCGCCGCCGAACGAGGTGTTCTTCAGGATGTTGCCGAGTTCGGTGCCCAGCGCGTCGTACTCGGACTGCAGCGCGGTGCGGTCGTCTTCCGAGGTCGAGGCCGTGGCCGACTCGGTGGCCAGGTCCTTCATGCGCTGGACGATCGAGGTCACCTCGCTCAGCGCGCCTTCGGCGGTCTGCATCATCGAGATGCCGTTCTGGGTGTTCTTCTGGGCGACGGCCATGCCGCGCGTCTGGGCGTCCAGGCGGGTGGCGATCTGCAGGCCGGCGGCGTCGTCCATCGCGGAATTGACGCGGTAGCCGGTGCCCAGCTTGCTCATCGACGAGGACAGCGAACGCTGGGTGTTGCCGACGGAGTTCTGCGTGGACAGGGAGGCGGCGTTGGTGTGAAGGCTCAGCATGACGGTGCTCCGGTGGGGTGGTGGTCCGAGAACGTTGCGCCTCGGTCTCGTCCACACAGGGCGACGGCGCGCGGAATTTCTTAAACCGCCGGCAGGCACCGGCCCAGGCACCCGTCCATATGCGGCCAGCGCATGAGGGTCGGCGAATCGATTCGTTCGTGCGCGCAAGCTGCGCCGCCAACATCGCCGGCGTGAACTTCCAGCAACTGCGCGCCGCCCGCGAAGCCGTCCGGCAACGCTTCAACCTCACCTCGGTCGCCGAGGTGCTGCACACCTCGCAGCCGGGTGTCAGCCGCCAGGTCCGCGAGCTCGAGGACGAACTCGGCGTCGACCTCTTCGTGCGGGTCGGCAAGCGCCTGACCGGGCTCACCGAACCCGGCAAGGTGGCGCTGCCGATCATCGAGCGCCTGCTCGCCGAGGCCGACAACCTGAAGCGCGCCGGCGCCGACTTCGCGCGTGCCGGCAGCGGCACGCTGACGGTGGCGGCGACGCACTCGCAGGCGCGTTACGCGCTGCCGCCGGTGGTGCGCGACTTCCTCGCCGCCAACCCACAGGTCACGCTGCACCTGAACCAGGGTTCGCCGCGCCAGATCGCGCGCTGGCTGATCGACGGCGAGGCCGACATCGGCGTGGCCACCGAGGCGCTGGCCGACTTCGACGAGCTCGTCGCCCTGCCCTGCTACCGCTGGAGCCACGTGGTCGTCGTGCCGCAGACGCATCCGCTGGCCGACGAGGACCGGCGCGGCGAGCGCCTGACGCTGGAGCGCCTGGCGCAGTTCCCGCTGGTGACCTACGAACCCGGCTACACCGGCCGGCGCCACATCGACGAGGCCTTCGAGCGCGAGCACCTGGAGCGCGAGATCGTGCTCGCGGCGATGGACGCCGACGCCGTGAAGACCTACGTCGAGCTCGGCCTGGGCGTGGGCATCGTCGCCTCCATCGCCTACGACCCGGCGCGCGACCACGGCCTGCACGCGATCGACGTGCGCCATCTGTTCGAGGTGAACACGACGCGGCTGGCGGTGCGCCGCGGCAGCTACCTGCGCGACTACGCCTACGACTTCATCCAGACCTTCGCCTCGCCGCTGTCGCGCGCGCTGGTCGACCGCGCGCTGGCCACGCCGCACGGCCAGCCGCTGGAGCTCTCGCCCGAGCCGCCGCCGCCCAGCCCCTGGCGTGCACCGGCCGACGCCGTGGCCGGCGGCTGAGCGCCGCCGCGGCGGCGCTCACTCGCCGCGCGCGTGCGCCTCGTGGATCGCGGCGGCCTTGGCCTCCATCTCGCGGCGCATCGCGCGGCGCATCTCGGCGGCGGCGTGGCGGCGCTTCTGGTCGGGCGTGCGCGGCTCCAGCGCCGGCACGGCCACCGGCTGGCCACCGTCGTCGACCGCGACCATCGTGAAGAAGCAGCTGTTGACGTGGCGCACGACGCCGGCGCGGATGTCCTCGGCCAGCACCTTGATGCCGATCTCCATCGACGAGCGCCCGGTGTGGTTGACCGAGGCGAGGAAGGTGACCAGCTCGCCGACCTGGATCGGCTGGCGGAACATCACCTGGTCGACGCTCAGCGTGACGACGTAGCGCCCGGCGTAGCGCGCGGCACAGGCGTAGGCCACCTGGTCGAGGTGGCGCAGGATGACCCCGCCGTGCACCTTGCCCGAGAAGTTGGCGGTGTCCGGTGTCATCAGCACCGTCATCTGCAGTTCGTGGGCGGGCAAGGCGATCGTCACGGGGTCCTCGGTGAAAGTCTGCGGCGGCAGCCGCCGCCGCGGACGATCATGCCAGGGCGGCCGCGATGTCGGCTTGCGCCTGATCGAAGCCGCGCGCCGCGGCCTCGGGGCCCATGTTCAGGCCTTCGGCGTAGACGAAACGCAGGTCGGTCATGCCGAGGAAACCGAGCACCGACTTCAGGTAGGGCACCTGCGAGTCCGCCGGCGTGTCGCGGTAGATGCCGCCGCGCGCCAGGCCGACGATGACCTTCTTGCCCGTCACCAGGCCCTCGGGGCCGTTGGCGGTGTAGCGGAAGGTGAGGCCGGCGCGGGCCACGGCGTCGATCCAGTTCTTGAACTGCACCGGCACGCCGAAGTTGTACATCGGCACGCCGAGCACGATGAGGTCGTGGGCCTGCAGCTCGGCCACCGCGGCGTCGGCGACGGCCACACGCGCGGCCTGCTCCGGCGTGCGCATCGCCGCCGGGGTGAACAGCGCCGCGAGTGCGGCTTCGTCGAGCACCGGCAGCGGGTCGGCGGCGAGGTCGCGAACGGTCAGCTCGGCATCGGGATGCTCGGCGCGCAGGCGGGCGACGATGTCCTGGGCGACGCGGGTCGAGTTGGCGCCTTCGCGGCGGGCGCTGGCATTGATCTGGAGGATCTTCATCGTGCAGTCCTGTAGGAAGTCGGGCCGGTGGCGCCGTTCGATCGGTTTGCACACGCCACCTGGGGCGGCGTCACCGAGGGCGCTTTCGGTACAGCGACGATTCTGGGCGCGCCGCAGGGGCCTGGCGTTCGCTCGTCTCGACGCCTCGATTGCAAAAATTCGAATGAAGCACCAGGCCACCGAGCGGCACCGGCGATCACGCCATCGAATATCCCGTTAATTCCCGCGGAAATCCACAGAAAAACCATCGGATATCAGAATTTAGGGTATACCCTGATACAGTCGCGAGCCTTTTTATCCAGCCTCCGCGAGGGCTCGCATGTCAGCTTCCACCGATCATTTCGCCAACCCTGCGCCGCTCGGCCTGATGGGGTTCGGCATGACCACCGTCCTGCTCAACATCCACAACGCAGGATTCTTCCCGATGAGCGCCATGGTGCTCGCCATGGGCCTGTGCTACGGCGGCGCCGCGCAGATCCTCGCGGGCATCCTGGAGTTCCGCAAGGGCAACACCTTCGGCCTCACCGCCTTCGTCAGCTACGGCTTCTTCTGGCTCTCGCTGGTGGCGCTGATCGTGCTGCCCAAGATCGGCTGGGCCGACGCCACGCCCGAAGGCTACATGGGCTGGTACCTGGTGATGTGGGGCGTGTTCACGGCCTGGATGTGGGTCGGCACCTGGCGCAGCAACCGCGCGATCCAGTTCGTCTTCGGCAGCCTGACGCTGCTGTTCGCGCTGCTCGCGGCGCGCGACTTCAGCGGCTCGGCGACGATCGGCGTGATCGCCGGCTTCGAGGGCATCGTCTGCGGTCTCTCGGCGATCTACCTGGCGATGGCCGAGGTGCTCCACGCGCAATATGGCCGGAGTATCCTGCCGATCGGCGCGTGAAACTCGTCGGTAACTCTTCAAAAAAGTATCCCGCGGGCAAGCCCGCGGGATATTGAAGGTCATGAAGAGAAATAGACGAACGTCGACGACTTGAAGGCCGCGACGCACACGTATTATCTCCGAAAAAACCCTCGGGTCCGCTCGACGAACCCACAAGCGTTGACAGTTCGTGCCGCTTCGGCTGGCCGCCTCAGCCGTCGCGCGTGAAGTCGCGCTCCGGCCTTCGGCAGGCGTGCTGGGCCTTCCGGCCCTGCACGTCCAGCCTCAGAACTCGAAGTTGTCGATCAGGCGCGTCGCGCCCAGCCGCGCGGCGGCCAGCGCCACCAGCGGCCGGCCTTCGGCCAGCGCCTGGGCGTCGGGCGGCAGCAGCGACTCACGACAGCGCACCGTCAGATAGTCCGGCGCCCAGCCGCGCTCGCGCAGCGCCGCGGTGGCCTCGGCTTCGGCGGCGGCCAGTGCCGCCGGGTCGGCCGCAGCACGCGTGGCCTCGGCCAGCGAACGCAGCGCCGCCGCCAGCGCCGGCGCCTCGGCGCGCTCGGCCTCGCTCAGGTAGCCGTTGCGCGAACTCAGCGCCAGGCCGTCGGCGGCACGCACCGTCTCGCCGGCCACCACCTGCGTGGGCAGCGCGAACTGGCGCGCCATCGCGTCGATCACGCGCCACTGCTGGTAGTCCTTGCGGCCGAAGACCGCGATCGCCGGCTGCACGATGCCGAAGAGCTTCATCACGACGGTGCAGACGCCGCCGAAGAAACCCGGCCGGAACTCGCCTTCGAGGATGTCGGCCAGCGCCGACGGCGGCGCCACGCGGAAGACCTGCGGCTCGGGGTAGAGCTCGGCCTCGTCGGGCGCGAACAGGAGGTCGCAGCCGGCGCCGGCCAGCAGCTCGGCGTCGCGCGCCAGCGTGCGCGGATAACGGTCGAAGTCCTCGTGCGGCAGGAACTGCAGCCGGTTGACGAAGACGCTGGCGACGACCGGGCCGCCCAGCGTCGCCGCCTGGCGCACCAGCGCCAGGTGGCCGTCGTGCAGGTTGCCCATCGTCGGCACGAAGGCCGTGCGCGTGCAGCCGGCGAGCGCGGCGCGCAGCTCGGCGATGGTGTGGATCGTCTTCATCGTGGACTCAGTAGCCGTGCTGCACGGGGTCGGGGAAACGCCGGGCCTTGACCTCGGCGACGTAGGCGGCGGCGGCGTCCTGCACGCTGCGCGTGTGTTCGCCGTGGCGGCTGAAGTCGTGCACGAAACGCGGCCGCCGGCCCGGCGTCCAGCCCAGCATGTCGTGCAGCACCAGCACCTGGCCGTGGGTGTCCGGGCCGGCGCCGATGCCGATCGTGATCAGCCCGGGCGCCGCGGCGCGCACCTGGCGCGCGACGGCCGAGGGCACCAGCTCCAGCACCAGCATCGCCGCGCCGGCCTGGGCCATGGCCTGGGCTTCGGCGACCAGCGTCTCGGCGCCCGCGGCGTCACGCCCCTGGACGCGAAAGCCGCCCAGCGCGTGCACCCGCTGCGGCGTCAGCCCGAGGTGGGCGCAGACCGGGATGCCGCGGTCGGCGAGGAAACGCACCGTCTCGACCATCGGCCCGCCGCCTTCGAGCTTGACCATCTGGGCGCCGGCACGCATCAGCGTGATCGCCGACTCCAGCGCCTGCTGCGGCGAGGCCTCGTAGCTGCCGAACGGCAGGTCGCCGATCAGCCAGGCCGAGCACAGGCCGCGCGCGACGCATTCGGTGTGGTAGGCCATGTGGCCCAGGTCCACCGGCAGCGTGCTCGAGCGCCCCTGCACGACGTTGCCCAGCGAGTCGCCGACGAGCACGACGTCGACGCCGGCGGCGTCCACGAGGCGGGCGAGCGTGGCCTCGTAGCAGGTCAGCATCGCGATCGGCTCGTCGCGTGCGGCCATCTCGCGCAGGCGCACGAGGTTCATGCGCGGGCGCGAGGCCCCCGCGGGGGAGTCGGTGACGTGGACGCTCATGGCGGCGGCGGGGGGCGGTGTCGGAACGGGCGCGATTATGGGCGCGCACCGCGCCGGCCCGCGCGCCGCGGGGACACGCGGGCGACGGCGCCGCCGCTACAGACCGCCCAGCAGCTGGCCGAGCAGGATCTTGGTGATCATCGCCGCCGGGTAGACCAGCGCGTAACCCTGGGCGACGCGGCTGTCGTGGCCGGTGCGGCCGTTGGCGAACGCCAGCACCGCCGGCTGCGTCTGCGTGCCGGCCAGCACCCCGGCCAGCCGCGTGCTGCCCATGCCGAAGACACGCCGCATCAGGATCGTGATGCCCAGGGCGGTGGTCGCCGTGACCATCAGCCCGAGCAGCAGCAGGTCGATCCAGGCCCCGGACGCGAAGGCCGCACCGAGCTGGCCGCCGGCCTTGGTGCCGGCCTGGGCGAGGAAGATCAGCAGCCCCAGCTCGGCCAGCGCCTGGGCCGCCGAATGCGGCAGCGTCGTGACGATCGGCCCGATGCGGCAGAGCTGGCCGAAGACCAGCCCCAGCACCAGCGTGCCGGCGGCCGAGCCGATCGAGAACTCGGCACCCGGCACCGGGAAGACGAACTTGCCCAGCAGGATGCCGGCGGCCATGCCCAGGCCGAGCGCGATCGGGTTGATGTCCGACAGCCCGCGCTCGGAGTCGCCGAGGAAGGCCGACACCGCCGCCATCTGCGTGCGCGGCGCGATGACACGCACGCGGTCGCCGGGCTGCAGCACCAGGTCGTCGTTGGCCAGCATGTCGACGTCGCCGCGGCGCACACGCGTGACGGTGGCGCCGAAACGCCGCATCAGCCCCAGCCCGGAGATCGTGTTGCCGGCGAGCTGGGTGTTGGACAGCGTGATGCGGCGGAAGTCGAGTTCGCTGCGGTCGGCGTGCAGCGTGTGCGAGGAGGCGTGGCCCAGCTCGTTGGCCACGCGCGCGACGATGTCCTCGGGGCCGACGACGGTGACCAGGTCGTTGCGGCGCAGCACGTTCTCGTCGCCCGGGGCCTGGGTCGGGAAACGGCTGCCGCCGTGCTTGACGCGAGAGAAACGCACGCGGCCCTCGTGGCGGCGTTCGATCTCGCCGATGCGCGGTTCGTCGCTGGTCTCCACGCGCACCGTGCGGTTGACCAGCGGCGCCGGCGCGTCGCGGTCGTTGGCGCGGCCGCGCAGCGCCAGCTGCGCCGCCAGCAGCATGCCGATGACGCCGAAGACGTAGGTCACGGCGTAGCCGATCGTCGGCAGCGGGCTGTTGCCCGAGGCCTCGCGCGCGGCCGCCAGCGCCGGCGTGTTGGTCACCGCACCGGCGAAGGCGCCGGACACCAGCGCCGGGTCCAGCCCCAGCAGCCGGCCGCCGAGCACCGCCACCAGCGCCGCGCTGGACAGCACCGCGACGGTGGCCAGGATCGGCCAGATGCCGCGCCGCAGCGATGCGAAGAAGCCCGGCCCCGACATCACGCCGATGGCGAAGGTGAACAGCGTCAGCCCCAGCGTGCCCAGCGCCTCGGGCACGACGAACTCGTGGCCGCGCGACTTGGCCCAGGCGCTGGCCGCGATCGCCAGGAACAGCACCGCGGCGGCCCCCAGCGAGACGCCGGAGAACCTGACATGGCCGGCCAGCGCGCCGAAGCCGACGAGCAGGAACAGCAGCAGGATCTCCTGCCGGGCGAGATAGGCGAGCACGAAATCCATGGGCGTCGGGGCGAAAAAGCTCGTTGGCGTGGAACGGTCGGACAGATGCGCGCCGAGCATCGCCGCACCGGCCGCCTGCCGCACGGGGACGCCCCCGATCCAGGGGAGCGGCCGCCACGCAAGCCGCGGACGGCGCAGGGCAGGGCCCGCGCCGGGCCGCCCGAATGTAAGGCCGGCCGGGCGTGGGCGAAACGCCGGCCCCGGGCGCGACATGACGACAGGTGACACCGCCGCCGCGCTCGGTCACAGTCGCGGCCATGTGCAAGCGCAAGCCGTCCGCCAGCGCCGGCCACGGCCAGCCGTCATGAGGCCTCGTCCGGGCACCGTTCCCGCCCCACGGCAATGGCCGGCCGACTGCCGGGCGGCCGCGTGAGCGGCTCGCCCGAGACCTCGCCGCGGGCCTGGGGCTCGTTTCGCCTGCGGCTCACGCTGGGGGCCGGCGGCCTGGCGCTGTGCACGCTGCTCGGCGTGGGCCTGTACGCGGCGCGCCTGGCGACGCTGGAGCGCGAACGTTTCGGCGGCTACCAGCTGTTGAGCGCGGCGCGCTCGGCGGCTTTCGGGCTCGCGTCGCGGCTGCAGGAGCGCGAGAAGGAGATCGAGATCCTCGGCCGCGTGCCCTCGCTGGCCGAGAACCCGCTGGATTCCGAGCGCGTGGCACGTTCGCTGGCCCTGCGCAAGGAGACCAACGCCGAGTACGCCTGGATGGGCGTGGCCAGCCTGGACGGCCGGGTGCTCAACGCGACCGGCGGTCTGCTGCTGGGCGCCGACGTGCGCGCGCGCCCCTGGTTCAGCGCCGGGCTCGTGGGCTTCCACACCGGCGACGTGCACGAGGCCGCGCTGCTGGCCGAGCTGATGGGCGAGCGCGCGCCCGGCGGCGAGCCGCCGCGTTTCATCGACCTGGCCACGCCGGTGATCGGCCCGGCCGGCGAGGTGCGCGGCGTGCTGGCCGCCCACGTGCACTGGGACTGGATCGCCGCCGCGCTGCGCCGCGCCGTGCACGAGGATCCGACGGCCGCGCAGACCGAGGTCCTGATCCTCGGGCGCGACGGCTCGGTGCTGTATCCGCTGCGCCCACCCGGCACGCCGCTGCCCGGCGCTCCGGGGCTGGACCGCTTCGGCATGCAGGCCGACCCGGGCGGCAGCACCTTCCTGGTGGCCCGTGCACGCGTTCCGGCCACCCAGCACTCCGACCTGGGCTGGAGCGTCGTGCTGCGCCAGCCCTCGGCTGCCGCCACCGCGCCGGTGCTGCAGCTGCGCGACCGGCTGTTCATGATCGGGCTGGCGGCCTCGCTGATCGTCGCCGCGCTGGCCTACGTGCTGGCCGCGCGCATCAGCCGGCCGCTGGAGCGCCTGGTGACCGCGGTGAAGGCGGTGCGCGAAGGGCGCGGCGGCGCGGCGGCCTTCCCGCGCGACGGCGGTTCGCCGGAGATCACCGCGCTGTCCGACGCGGTGCGCGTGATGACCGAGACCCTGCTCGACCGCGAGGCGCGGCTGGAACAGGCCAACGCCCACCTGGAGGAGACGGTGGCCGAACGCACGCGCCAGCTCTCGCGTGCCAACGACGAGCTCGCCCGGCTGGCCGCGCAGGACGCGCTCACCGGCCTGGCCAACCGGCGTGCGTTCGAGCAGCGCGCCGCCGAGGAGCAGGCGCGCAGCCGGCGCTCGGGCAGCGGCTTCGGCCTGCTGCTGCTGGACATCGACCACTTCAAGAACGTCAACGACCGCTTCGGCCACGCCACCGGCGACCGCGTGCTGCAGCAGATCGCGCGGCTGCTGGAAAGCTCGATCCGCGAGACCGACCTGGCCGCGCGCCTGGGCGGCGAGGAGTTCGCGGTGCTGCTGCCCGAGCTGGGCGAACGCGCCGACACGATGCGCGTGGCCGAGAAGATCCGCGAGACGATCCAGCATCACGACTTCGGCGGCATCGGCGAGGTGACGGTGAGCGCCGGCTGCGCCTGGGCCGACGGCAGCGCGGTGCCGGTCAGCGCCGCGCTGCAGCAGGCCGACCTGGCGCTGTACGAAGCCAAGGGCCAGGGCCGCAACCGCTGCGTCGCGGCGCGCGGTTTCCAGCCCGGCTGAAGCCGCTCAGCCGGCCGCCAGCGGCCGCACGAACCACAGGTCCTCGCCTTGCACGTGCGTGCGCCGGAAGCCGTGCCGCTCGTAGAAGTCGATGGCCGATTGCCAGCCGAGCGTGGTTTCGAGCACCAGCTCGCGGGCGCCGCGCTCGCGCGCCGCGTCCACCAGTGCCGCCAGCACGCGCGCGCCGACGCCGCGGCGGCGCTGCCCGCGTGCGACCGACATGCGCACGATCTCGAAGCGCCCGGCGCCGGCCGGGCGCAGCGCCCCGGTGGCGACGATGACCGCGCCCTGGCGCGCGACCAGCGTCAGCCGGCCGTCGAAGGCGCGGCCCAGGGCCTCGATGTCGGGGTTGAAGCGCGGCTCGTAGCCGCCCCAGCGTTCGGTCAGGCCGGCGACGAGCAGGGCGCGCACGGCGGGCACGTCGGCGGCGGCGAGTGGCGCGATGTGCAGGGGTTCAGTCGGCCCCGGCGGGGTCTGCATCGTGGGGCGGCAGGAAGGCGGTCGAGACGGCCGATGATCGCAGAGGCGCCGGGCCCTGGGCTCACTCAGGCGGCTGCGGCCGGCCGGCCTTGACGCTCGCGCAGCCGCCTGGCCGCCGCCACCATCTGCTCCAGCGCCGGGATCACCTCGGCCCACTGGCGCGTCTTCAGCCCGCAGTCGGGGTTGACCCAGAGCCGCTGCGGCGGGATGCGCCGCGCCGCCTTCTCCATCAGCGCGACGATGTGCTCGCAGCTCGGGATGTTGGGCGAGTGGATGTCGTAGACGCCGGGGCCGATCTCGTTGGGGTAATGGAAGTGCTCGAAGGCGTCGAGCAGCTCCATGTCCGAACGCGAGGTCTCGATCGTGATGACGTCGGCGTCCATCGCCGCGATCGCCGCGATGATGTCGTTGAACTCCGAGTAGCACATGTGGGTGTGGATCTGCGTCTCGTCGCGCACGCCGTTGGCGGTGATGCGGAAACACTCCACCGCCCAGTCCAGGTACGCCGGCCAGGCCGAACGCCGCAGCGGCAGGCCCTCGCGCAGCGCGGCCTCGTCGATCTGGATCACGCGCACGCCGGCGCGCTCCAGGTCCAGCACCTCGGCACGCATCGCCAGCGCCAGCTGGCGGCAGGTGTCGGCACGCGGCTGGTCGTCGCGCACGAAGGACCAGTTCAGGATCGTCACCGGGCCGGTCAGCATGCCCTTCATCGGCCTGGCCGTCAGCGACTGGGCGTAGCGGCTCCAGTCCACCGTCATCGGCTGCGGCCGGGCGATGTCGCCGAACAGGATCGGCGGCTTGACGCAGCGCGAGCCGTAGCTCTGCACCCAGCCGAAGCGGCTGAAGGCATAACCCTCGAGCTGCTCGCCGAAGTACTCGACCATGTCGTTGCGTTCGGCCTCGCCGTGCACCAGCACGTCCAGGCCCAGCGCCTCCTGCACCTGCACGGCGTGCGCGATCTCGGCGCGCATCGCGTCGCGGTAGGCGCCCTGCTCCAGCCGCCCGGCCTTGAACTCGGCGCGCACGCGGCGGATCTCGGCGGTCTGCGGGAACGAGCCGATGGTTGTCGTCGGGTACGGCGGCAGCTGCAGCCACTCGGCCTGATGCTCGGCCCGCACCGGATACACGCTGCGGCGGCGGCCCATCCCGGCGTCGATCGTGGCCACGGCCGCGCGCACCTCGGGCCGGTGCACGCGTGCCGAGGCGCGGCGCGTGGCCAGCGCGTCGCGGTTGGCCTGCAGCTCCGCATGCACGGCGGCGCGGCCTTCGCGCAGCGCGCGGCCCAGCAGCCGCAGTTCGTCGAGCTTCTGCAGCGCGAAGGCGAGCCAGGATTTCAGCTCGGCGTCCAGCCCGTCTTCGATCGACAGGTCCACCGGCACGTGCAGCAGCGAGCACGACGGCGCCAGCCACAGCCGCTCGCCCAGCCGCGCCGCCAGCGGCTCCAGCCAGTCCAGCAGCGCCGTCAGGTCGGTCTTCCAGATGTTGCGGCCGCTGATCACGCCCAGCGACAGCACGCGGCCGGCGGGCAGACGCGCCGCCAGGGCCTCGGCCTCGTCGCGCGCGGCGACGGCGTCGACGTGCAGCCCGGCCACCGGCAGGCCCAGCGCGAGCTCGGCGTTGTCCTGCAGCGGGCCGAAGTAGCTGGCCAGCAGCAGGCGCACGCCGCCGTCGGCGAAGGCCGCGTAAGCCGTGCGCAAAGCGTCTCGCCACGGCGCGTCCAGGTCGGTGGCCAGCACCGGCTCGTCGATCTGCACCCAGTCCACGCCCTCGGCGGCCAGGCGGCGCAGCAGCTCGGCGTAGACGGGCAGCAGCGCCGGCAGCAGCGCCAGCCGGTCCGAGCCGTCCTTGGACTTGCCCAGCGCGAGGTAGCTGACCGGCCCCAGCAGCACCGGCTTGGCGGCCACGCCCTGGGCGCGGGCCTCGGCGAGCTGGGCCAGCAGCCGCGAGGCGTCGAGCACGAAGCGCGTGCCGGCGTGGAACTCGGGCACGATGTAGTGGTAGTTGGTGTCGAACCACTTGGTCATCTCGCCGGCAGCGACACCGCCGGCGCAGCAGCCGGCTTCGGCCGCCGGTGCCGAACGCCCGCGCGCGACGCGGAAGTAGACGTCCAGCGCATCGCCGCCGTGTCCGCGTGCGCGCTCGGGCACGTTGCCGAGCATGAAGCTCGTGTCCAGCACCTGGTCGTAGAACGAGAAGTCGCCCACCGGCACCAGGTCCAGGCCGGCCTGCTGCGCCCAGTGGCGCTGGCGCAGTTCGGCGCCCAGCGCCTGCAGGGTCTCGGGCGAGGAGTCGCCCTTCCAGTAGGCCTCGAGCGCGAACTTGAGCTCGCGCCGGGCGCCGATGCGGGGGAAACCGAGGTTGTGCAGCGTGGTCATGGAAGTCGGGAGGTCGTGATGGAGCGGGCGCATCCTAGGCAGCGCCATCCATTACGTAAAATGGTCATTCCTCACCGATCCATGAGCAACATTCACCGATCATGATCGAGCGCATCCACCTCGCCGTCGTGCTGGAGGTCGAGCGCCAGGGCTCGCTGACGGCCGCCGCCGAGCGGCTGTGCCTGACGCAGTCGGCGCTCAGCCACAGCATGCGCAAGCTCGAACAGCAGCTGGGCACCGACATCTGGCGGCGCGAACACCGCAGCCTGCGCCTGACACCGGCCGGCCAGCAGGTGCTGGCGCTGGCGCGGCGCGTGCTGCCGCAGCTGGAGCAGGCCGAGGCGCAGCTGGGCCGCATCGCACGCGGCGAACGCGGCACGCTGCGCATCGGCATGGAGTGCCACCCCTGCTACCAGTGGCTGCTGAAGGTCGTCGAGCCCTACCTGGCGGCGTGGCCGGAGGTCGATGTCGACGTCAAGCAGAAGTTCCAGTTCGGCGGCATCGGCGCGCTCTTCGGCTACGAGATCGACGTGCTGGTGACGCCCGACCCGCTGTACAAGCCCGGGCTGCGTTTCGAGCCGGTGTTCGACTACGAACAGGTGCTGGTCGTGCAGCGCGGCCACCGCCTGGCCGGCGCGCGCCAGGTGCAGCCCGGCGACCTGGCGCAGGAGGTGCTGATCACCTACCCCGTCGCGCCCGAGCGCCTGGACGTGTTCACGCGTTTCCTCACGCCGGCCGGCGTCGCGCCGCGCCAGCACAAGACGATCGAGACCACCGACATCCTGCTGCAGATGGTGGCCAGCGGCCGCGGCGTGACGGCGCTGCCGCGCTGGCTGCTGCCCGAGGCGGCGCCGCAGCTGCCGCTGGTGGCGCTGCGCCTGGGCGACCAGGGCGTGCACAAGCAGATCCACCTCGGCGTGCGCGAGGCCGATGCCGACATCGGCTACCTGCGCGGTTTCGTCGATCAGTCGCGGGCGGCGGCGGGCGGCTGATCGGCTGATCGCCCGGCTGCCGGCCGTCGCTACGGCGGCAGCGCGCCAGGCGCCGCCGGCGGCAGGCCAGCCTGCCCCAGGCGCAGCCGCTGCTCGGCCAGGCTCAGCATGCGCTGCAGCAGCGGCGAACCGGCCGACGCCCCGCGCGCCGCGGCGTGCGCCAGCAGCAGCCGGCGCAGTTCGGCCGCCTCCTGGAGCTCCTGCGGCTCGACGACCGCCACGGCGACGCCACGGCGCACCCAGGCCTGCAGCAGACCTTCGTGCTGCAGCACCTTCATCGCCTCGCGCACCGGCGTGCGGCTGACGCCGTAGTCGCGGGCGATCGCGAGTTCGTCCAGCGCCTCGCCGGGCGCCCACTCCAGCGCCAGCACACGCGCGCGCAGGCTCTCGGCGATGGCGTCGCAGAGCGCCGCCCGGGGCAGGCGCGGCACGTCGGCCCGGGTGTCGTCCAGCGGGGGAACGGCCTCAGACATAACGCCGCTCCAGCGCGTCCCACTCGGGCTTGCCGACCAGGCGCTGGCGCTCGGCGAACGGCGTCACCAGGCCGCTCGCCTCGTGCAGCTCGCCCGCATCGCGCAGCGCCGTCAGCGCACGCTGCATGCCATGCACCGCGCCCTGCAGCGCCGCGTTGGCGTAGAGCACCAGGCCGTAGCCCAGCCCGGCCAGCTCGTCGGCGCCGAAGATCGGCGTGCGCCCGCCGATCACCATGTTCATCAGCTGCGGCCGGGCCAGGCGCTGCGGCAGCGCACGCACCTCGTCGGCCCGGGTCACCGCCTCGACGAACAGCAGGTCGGCGCCGGCTTCGGCAAACGCCTGCGCCCGTTCGACCGCGGCCTCGAAACCCTGGGTCGCGGCGGCGTCGGTGCGCGCCAGGATCAGCAGCTCGGGGTCGCGGCGCGCGTCGACGGCGGCCTTGATCTTGCCGAGCGCCTCGTCCAGCGGGATCACCTCCTTGCCGGCGAAGTGGCCGCAGCGTTTGGGCGCCACCTGGTCTTCGAGCTGGATGCAATCGGCTCCGGCACGCTCGAGCGTGCGCACCGCGTGGCGCACGTTCAGCGCGTTGCCGAAGCCGGTGTCGGCGTCGACGATCAGCGGCAGTTCCACGGCGTCGCGGATGCGTGCGGTGTGCTCGGCGATCTCGGCCAGGCCCATGAAGCCCTGGTCGGGCAGGCCGAACCACATGTTGGTGACGCCGGCCCCGGTGACGTAGACGGCCTCGAAACCGAGGTCGGCGACGATGCGGGCGGACAAGGCGTTGAAGGCGCCGGGGACGAGCACGCCGCGGCGGGCCTCGGCCAGCGCCCGAAGGCGGCTGCGGGTGGACATGGTGGACCTCAGAAGCTGTCGGCGGGCACGCGGACCCAGCCTTCCATCAGGATGCGGGCGCTGCGGCTCATCACCGCGCGCGTGACGAGCCAGCGGCCGGCCTCGGCGCGCACCTGCGCGCCGACACGCAGCAGACCCGCCGGGTGACCGAAACACAGGCGCTCGCGCGGGCCGCCGCCGGTGGCGCGGCTGACCAGCGTGCCTGGCACCGCGGCGGCGGTGGCGATGGCCACCGCGGCGGTGCCCATCATCGCGTGGTGCAGCCGGCCCATCGACAGCGCACGCGCCAGCAGGTCGATCTCGGCGGCCTGCACGCGGCGCCCGCTGGACGTCGTGTAGTCGGCCGGCGGCGCGACGAAGACGATCTTGGGCGTGTGCTGGCGCAGCAGCGCGTCCTCGGGCGAGTCGATCAGCCCCATGCGCAGCGCGCCGGCGACGCGGATGGCCTCGAAACGCGCCAGCGCCGCCGGGTCGGCGTTGATCGCCTCGCGCAGTTCGGTGCCGTTGCAAGCTACGGCCTGCGCCTCGACGAAGACGGTCGGGATGCCGGCGCTGATCAGCGTCGCCTGCAGCCGGCCGACGCCGGGCACCTCGAGTTCGTCGACGAGGTTTCCGGTCGGGAACATCGCGCCGTCGTCGGCAGCCGGGTCCAGGAACTCGAGCACGATCTCGGCCGCCGGGAAGGCGACGCCGTCGAGCACGAAGTCGCCGCTCTCGCGGACCTGGCCGCCGGCCACCGGCACCTGCACCAGGATGGTCTTGCCGATGTTGGCCTGCCACAGGCGCACGCTGCAGACGCCGTCGGGCGGCACCCGCTCTGGCGCGACGTAGCCGGCGTGCACGGCGAAGGCGCCGGCCGCGGCCGACAGGTTGCCGCAGTTGCCCGACCAGTCGACGAGATCACGCTCGATCGCGACCTGGCCGTAGAGGTAGTCGGCGTCGTGCCCGGGGCGCGTCGACGGCGCCAGGATCACGCACTTGCTGGTGCTGGACGTGGCACCGCCCAGGCCGTCGATCTGCGTGCCGTAGGCGTCGGGGCTGCCGATCACACGCTGCAGCAGCCGGTCGCGTGCGGCGCCGGGCCGCTGCGCGGCCTCGGGCAGGTCTTCGAGGCGGAAGAACACGCCTTTGCTGCTGCCGCCGCGCATCACGGTGGCTGGAATTCGCAGCTGTGCCGCGGTCGTCATCGTTGGGTCTCCAGGAAGTCTTGCGCGAAGCGCTGCAGCACGCCGCCGGCGCGGTAGATCGAGGCCTCCTCGTCGGAGTCGAGGCGGCAGCGCACCGCCAGCCGCTCGCTGCGGCCGTCGCGGCGCTCGATCAGCAGTTCGAGCCGCGCGCCCGGGGCCGGCTCGCCGAGCACGGTGTAGAGCTCGCTGCCGTCCAGGCCCAGCGTCAGCCGCGTGTCGCCGGGCTCGAAGGCCAGCGGCAGCACGCCCATGCCGACGAGGTTGCTGCGGTGGATGCGCTCGAAACCTTCGGCCAGCACGACCTCGACACCGGCCAGGCGCACGCCCTTGGCGGCCCAGTCGCGCGAGCTGCCCTGGCCGTAGTCGGCCCCGGCGACGACGATCAGCGGCTGGCGGCGTTGCTGGTAGGTCTCGATGGTCTCCCACATGCGCATCACGCGGCCTTCGGGCTCCAGCCGCGCCAGCGAGCCGCGGCGCACGCTGCCGTCGGCGGCGCGCACCATCTCGTTGGCCAGCGTCGGGTTGGCGAAGGTGGCGCGCTGCGCCGTCAGGTGGTCGCCGCGGTGCGTGGCGTAGGAGTTGAAGTCTTCGTCGGGCAGGCCCATGCGTGCCAGGTACTCGCCGGCCGCCGAATCGGGCGTGATCGCGTTGGACGGCGACAGGTGGTCGGTGGTGACGTTGTCGGGCAGCACGGCCAGTGCACGCAGCCGCGCCAGCCTGCGTTCGCCGGCCAGCGCGCCGTCCCAGTACGGCGGGCGGCGGATGTAGGTCGACCGCGGCCGCCAGGCGTACAGCGGGGCGACCTTCGCCCGCTCGCGCGCGCCGAACATCGGCCGGTAGACCTGCACGAACTGCTCGGGCCGCACCGCGCGTGCGACCAGGGCGTCGATCTCCTCGTCGTCGGGCCAGAGGTCCTGCAGCCGGATCTCGCGGCCGTCGACGACGCCGAGCACGTCGTGTTCGATGTCGAAGCGGATGGTGCCGGCGATCGCGTAGGCGACGACCAGCGGCGGGCTGGCCAGGAAGGCCTGGCGCACCTGCGGGTGGATGCGGCCGTCGAAGTTGCGGTTGCCCGACAGCACCGCGGTGGTGAACAGGTCGCGCTCGGCGATCTCGCGCCGGATCGCCGGCTCCAGCGCACCCGACATGCCGTTGCAGGTGGTGCAGGCAAATCCGACGATGCCGAAACCCAGCGCCTGCAGCTCGGCCAGCAGCCCGGCCTCGCGCAGGTAGAGCTCGGCGACACGCGAGCCCGGCGCCAGCGAAGTCTTGACCCAGGGCTTGCGCCCCAGCCCCAGCCGGCGCGCGTTGCGCGCCAGCAGCCCGGCGGCGACGAGGTTGCGCGGGTTGCTGGTGTTGGTGCAGCTGGTGATCGCGGCGATGACGACGGCGCCGTCGGGCAGCCGCCCCTGAGCCTCGTCGGCACGCGCCGCGTCCAGGCCGGTGGCGATGCCGCGCGCCTTCAGCGCCGCCAGCGGCAGCCGCCGGTGCGGCTGGCTGGGCCCGGCCAGCGTGCGCTCGACGCTGCCCAGGTCGAAGTTCAGCGTGCGCTCGTAATGCACCGCCGCCAGCGTCTGGGCCCAGAGCCCGGCGGCGCGTGCGTAGGCCTCGACCCGCGCCACCTGCGCCGGCTCGCGCCCGGTCAGGCGCAGATAGGCCAGCGTCTGGGCGTCGATCGGGAAGATCGCCGCGGTCGCGCCGTACTCGGGCGCCATGTTGGCGATCGTCGCGCGGTCGCCGACCGACAGCGCCGCGGCGCCTTCGCCGTGGAACTCGAGGTAGGCGCCGACGACCTTCTCGCGGCGCAGGAACTCGGTCAGCGTCAGCACGATGTCGGTGGCGGTGATGCCCGGGCGGCGGCGGCCGCTCAGGCGCACGCCGACGATCTCGGGCAGCCGCATCCACGAGGCGCGGCCGAGCATCACGTTCTCGGCTTCGAGCCCGCCGACGCCGACGCCGATGACGCCCAGCGCGTCGACGTGCGGCGTGTGCGAGTCGGTGCCGACGCAGGTGTCGGCGAAGGCCAGGCCGCCTTGCACCTGGACCACCGGCGACATCGCCTCCAGGTTGAGCTGGTGCATGATGCCGTTGCCCGCCGGGATCACGTCGACCTGGTCGAAGGCCTGCCGGCACCACTCGATGAAGTCGAAGCGGTCCTCGTTGCGGCGGTCCTCGATCTCGCGGTTGCGGCGCAGCGCGTCGGGGTCGTCACCGCCGCACTCGACGGCCAGCGAATGGTCGACGACCAGTTGCACCGGCACCACCGGGTTGATCAGCGCCGGGTCGCCGCCGCGTGCGGCGACGGCCTCGCGCAGCCCGGCCAGGTCGACGAATGCCGTCTGGCCGAGGATGTCGTGGCAGACCACGCGCGCCGGGTACCAGGGGAAGTCGCGGTCGCGCCGGCCTTCGGCGAGCTGGCGCAGGCACTCGCCGACGATCGCCGGCTCGGCGCGGCGCACGATGTTCTCGGCGTGCACGCGCACGGTGTAGGGCAGCGTGTCCCAGGCGCCGGGCACCAGGGCCTCGACGGCGGCGCGGGCGTCGATGTAGTCCAGCGTCGTGCCGGGCAGCGGCTTGCGGAAGGCGGAAGTCATGTCCTCTTGCATCACCCCGCTCAGTGGCGCTCGGCCAGCGGCACGAAGGCCTGGGGCCCGGGGCCGGTGTAGTGGGCGCTGGGGCGGATGATCTTGTTGTCCTGGCGCTGCTCGATGACGTGCGCCGCCCAGCCGCTGCTGCGCGCGATGACGAACAGCGGCGTGAACATCGCCGTCGGCACGCCCATCATGTGGTAGCTGACGGCGCTGAACCAGTCGAGGTTGGGGAACATGCGCTTGGCGTCCCACATCACGCGCTCGATGCGCTCGGCGATGTCGAACATCTTGTGCGAGCCGGCCTCGTAGGACAGGCGGCGCGCGACACCCTTGATGACCTCGTTGCGCGGGTCGGCGATCGTGTAGACCGGGTGGCCGAAGCCGATCACGACCTCGCGCGCCTCGACGCGGCGGCGGATGTCGGCCTCGGCCTCGGCGGGGCCGTCGTAGCGCTTCTGGATCTCGAAGGCGACCTCGTTGGCGCCGCCGTGCTTGGGCCCGCGCAGCGCCCCGATCGCGCCGGCGACGGCCGAGTAGACGTCGCTGCCGGTGCCGGCGATGACCCGCGCGGCGAAGGTGCTGGCGTTGAACTCGTGCTCGGCGTAGAGGTTCAGCGAGGTGTGCATCGCCCGCACCCAGCTGTCCTGCGGCTTCTCGCCGTGCAGCAGGTGCAGGAAGTGGCCGCCGATCGAGTCGTCGTCGGTCTCGACGACGATGCGCCGGCCCTGCGCGCTCCAGTGATGCCAGTACAGCAGCATCGAGCCCAGCGAGGCCAGCAGGCGGTCGGCGATGTCGCGCGCGCCGGGCAGGTTGTGGTCGTCCTTCTCGGGCAGGATGCAGCCCAGCGCCGAGACCCCGGTGCGCAGCACGTCCATCGGGTGCGCGCTGGCGGGCAGGCGCTCCAGCGCCTCGCGCACGCTGGCCGGCAGGCCGCGCAGCGCACGCAGCCGCGTCTTGTAGGCGCGCAGCTCGGCCGCGGTCGGCAGCTTGCCGTGCACCAGCAGGTGGACGATCTCCTCGAACTCGCAGACCTCGGCGATGTCCAGGATGTCGTAGCCGCGGTACTGCAGGTCGTTGCCGCTGCGGCCGACGGTGCACAGCGCGGTGTTGCCGGCGGTCACGCCGGACAGCGCGACCGACTTCTTCGGCTTGATCGTCGGCGCGGGGGAGCTGTTGTCGCTCATCGTGTCTCCTGGTGTTCGACGGCTTGCGTCGGCGCCCGGGGGGGCTGGAATGTTCGCAATGTTCGCTATGCTCCACACCTCCGGCAACGCTTGAAATAGCGAATGAATGCAAAGCCGTCTTCGCCATCTTGCGAAGATTGCGAAGCACCCGAACCATGCGCAAGACCTTCATGGGCGTGCGCCTGCGCACGCTGCGCGAACGCAGCGGCCTGACGCAGGCGGCGCTGGCCCAGCGCCTGGGCCTGTCGCCGAGCTACCTGAACCAGATCGAGCACGACCAGCGGCCGCTGTCGGTGCCGGTGCTGCTGAAGCTGCAGGCCACGCTGGGCGTGGACCTGCAGTGGTTCAGCGAGGACGACGAGGCGCGCCTGCTCGCGCAGCTGCAGGAGGCCGTGGCCGGCAGCGGCGGCGCCGAGCCGGTGGCCCAGGCCGAGCTGCAGGCGCTGGCGCGGCAGATGCCGGGGCTGGCGCGCCGCGTGATCGAGCTGCACCGCCACGCGCACGACACGCGCCAACGGCTGGAGGCGCTGGCCGGCCAGGTGGGCGACCGCGAGCTGCTGGCGCGTGTCGGCCCGGCGCAGCCGCACGAGGCCGTGCGCGACTTCTTCTACGCCCGCCACAACCACGTCGCCGAGCTCGATGCGCTGGCCGAGGCGCTGCACGCCGAACTCGGCGCGGCCTCGCCCTCGGCCGCCGACCTGGCGCCGGCGCTGCAGCAGCGGCTGGAGCGCCGGCACGGCGTGCGCGTGCAGGTCGGCGCCGCCGACAGCGGGCTGCGCCGCTACGACCCGGCCAGCCGCACGCTGCAGCTGCACGCCGACCTGGCGCCGGGGCAGCGCTGCTTCCAGATGGCGGTGCAGCTGGCGCGGCTGGAGGCCGGCGCGCCGATGGCCGCGCTCGTCGCCGACCCGGCGCTGCCCTCCGACGAGGCGCGGGCGCTGGCACGCATCGGCCTGGCGAGCTACTTCGCCGGCGCGCTGCTGCTGCCCTACGGCGCCTTTCTCGGCGCGGCCGAGGCGCTGGGCTACGACATCGAGCTGCTGGCGCGGCGCTTCGGCGTCAGCTTCGAGACCGCCTGCCACCGCCTGTCGACGCTGCAGCGGCCCGGCGCGCCCGGCGTGCCCTTCTTCTTCGTGCGCGTGGACCGCGCCGGCAACATCTCCAAGCGCCAGTCGGCGACCGACTTCCATTTCTCGCGCACCGGCGGCACCTGCCCGCTGTGGACGGTCTACGAGGCCTTCGCCCAGCCCGACCAGGTGCTCACGCAGCTGGCGCAGATGCCCGACGGCCGGCGCTACCTGTGGATCGCGCGCTGCGTGACGCAGCACGACGGCGGCTGGGGCCGGCCCGGACGGCGGTTCGCCGTCGCGCTGGGCTGCGACCTGCGCCACGCCGGCCGGCTGGTCTACGGCCGCGGGCTGGCGCTGGACCGCGCGGACGCGGCGCTGCCGATCGGCCCGGGCTGCAAGGTCTGCGAGCGCCACGACTGCGCCCAGCGCGCCTACCCGGCGCTGGGCCGGGCCCTGCGCATCGAGGAAGACATGCGCCCGCGCGAGCCTTACGCGTCGGCCTGAGGCCGACGCTATGATGGCCTTCGTTGGTGCTCGTCAAGGCGTTCGGCCGAGACGGTTCAACGGGAATCGGGGAGGCCGACGCCGGCAGGGCGGACGCCCAACCCGAGCTGCCCCCGCAACGGTAAGCGGACGGAACGGCTCCTGGCGTTCCGGCTCGCGACAGGGCCACTGGCACCACGTCGTCCTGCACGGCGTGGGCCGGGAAGGCGTCGCGAACGATGTCCGCCAGCCCGGATACCGGCCAACGAGGTGGCGTGCCGCGCGAGCGGCGCGCCGTGAGGCGCGACACCGCGGGGAAGCGGCGCCGCGCGACCACCCGGCACACCCGTCCGCCCGCCCAGGCCCGGACGCCCGCCCCCAGCACGCTCGCCCTGCCCCGCCCGGGCCGAGCGTGCGACGCCGCAGCCCGCCGAGGGGCCGGAAGGCCCCCGCCAGCCGACCAGGAGACACCATGGAACCCAAGGACACGACGACGAACGAGGCCTACAAGGGCTTCACGAACAGCGACTGCCCGTTCTATCCCTGCCACCCGGGCGTCAAACGCGAGTTCAACTGCCTGTTCTGCTACTGCCCGCTGAGCGCGCTGGAGTGCCCGGGCAACTACCAGGTCTTCGTCAGCGCCAACGGCGTCAAACGCAAGGACTGCTCGGCCTGCACGCTGCCGCACGACGGCTACCGCCAGTCCTGGGGCTTCATCCAGAAGTGGCTGGAGCGCCCGGTGCACTGGCGCGGGCTGCCGCAGACGCGGCGCTACCCGGCCAACCCCGAGTCGGCCGCGCCGGACCCGGTCGAGCCGCCGGCGGCCGGCTGACACGCGCCGCGCGCGCCGTACACTCGCGCGCGCCGCCGCGGGCGGCGGCACGAGGACCGACGACGATGATCGAACTGGCGCTGGTGGGCATCGGCACCGGCAACCCCGAACACCTGACGCTGCAGGCCATGCGCACGCTGGCCGCGGCCGACCTGGTGCTGATCCCGCGCAAAGGCGAGGACAAGGCCGACCTGGCCGAGCTGCGGCGCACGATCTGCGCCGAGGTGCTGCGCGACGCCCGGACCGTCGTCGCCGAGTTCGACCTGCCGGTGCGCGATGCGGCCACCGCCGACTACCGCCGCCGCGTCGACGACTGGCACGACGCCATCGCCGAGGTCTGGATGCAGACGATCGCCGCGCACCCCGGCGCACGCCGCGTCGCGCTGCTGGTCTGGGGCGACCCCTCGCTGTACGACAGCACGCTGCGCATCGCCGCGCGGCTGCAGCCGCCGCCGCAGGTGACGGTGGTGCCGGGCATCACCTCGGTGCACGCGCTGACCGCGGCGCACGCGATCCCGCTCAACGAGATCGGCGCGCCCTTCGTCGTCACCACCGGGCGCCGGCTGCGCGAAGACGGCTGGCCGCCGGGTGTCGACACCGTCGTCGTCATGCTCGACGCCGGCGGCGCCTTCGAGGCGCTGGACCCGCAGGGCGTCGAGATCTGGTGGGGCGCCTACGTCGGCATGCCCGAGCAGATCACCGTCGCCGGGCCGCTGGCCGAGGCGGCGCCGAAGATCCTGGCCGCACGCGCCGAAGCGCGCGCGCGCCACGGCTGGATCATGGACATCTACCTGCTGCGGCGCCGCGCCGGCTGAGCGCCGGGCGGCGCTACGGCCGGATACGGCGCGCCTCGAGATAGAAGCGTTTTTCGTCGGCCTCGCCCATCGAGAAGCTCTTGCGCGGCAGCGGCCCGTGCTGCGCCACGCGCGCGATCAGCTCGCTCTTGCCCAGCGTCGCCAGGTGCAGGCCGGCGTGGCCGGGCTGGGCGGCCAGCCGCGCCAGCGCCTCGTCGCCGTGCACGTAGTCGACCTCCTGCGCTCCGCCCTGCGCCAGCAGCGCGTCGACGAAGCCCTGGAAGCTGGCGACGTCCAGCTGCGCCGCCGGCGCGCCCTGCACGACGACGAGCGCGTGGCGCCCGCCCGGCTGCAGCAGGCCGGCGGCGTGCAGCGAGCGCGGCTGGGCAGCGAGCGCGGCACGCATCGCCGCGGCGTCGGGCTGCTCGACGATCTGCACGCGGGTGCCGAAGTGCGCCGCCAGTGCGGCGCGCAGGTCGGCCGTCACGCCGATCAGCAGGCGGTGGATGGGCGCGAACTCCATCGCCGGGTCGTGGATGTTCTCCACTTCCACCAGCGCCCAGCGCGCCGGGTGCTCGGGGCCGGCGGTGGACTTCAGGCGCGCCCAGTTCGCCTTGGCGGTGGCCAGCGAGTGGTTGCCGTCGCCGACCGCGAACAGCATGGGCGCCGTGCCCGCCGGCAGGCCGTGGCGCGCCGCGAAGGCGTCGGCGTCGCCCAGCGCCTGCAGCGCAGCCAGCGCCTGGGCCTGCAGCGCGGCGTCGGGCGCGAAGCCGGCGACCCGGCCGCCGCCCAGCATCAGCGCCGTGTCGTACAGCGGCGCCAGACGGTCACGCTCGGCGGCCAGCGGCTCGATGACGGTGCGCGCCGGGTCGTCGATCAGCACGAGGATGTGCGGCAGCTCCAGCTCGGCGTCGCGGCGCACCTCCAGCCGCGGCGCGATGCGCTCGACGATCGTGCCTTCGGTCGGCCGGATCGCGCTGGCCGAGCCCGGCGTGTAGTCGTACTGCTCCAGGTCCAGCTCCAGCATCAGCCCGCGGCGCACGCGGCCGTCGGCCAGCGTGCGTTCCACCAGCACCGTGCCGGCATGCGGGCGCAGCAGGCCGCTGGCGGCGTAGCGCCGCATCGCCGTCTGGATGGCGGCGATGCGCTCGGGCTTGTCGGCGCTGGCGAGAAAGACCTCGGGGTAGATCAGGCGCAAAGCCGAGGGCGCGTCACCGACGGCCTGCTCGACCTGCTGCCAGTAGCCGGGGTCGCTGGTGTACTGGTCGCAGGCGATGACGCTCCAGCGCTGGAGGTCCAGATCGGCGCGCGGGAGCAGGAGCTGCGGGGGGCGGAAGCTGGGGGCGGGCATGGGCCGATGATGCCGCAGGGGCCCCGCGACATCGACTTCGGTCGCGGCGGCAACAGAGTGGCGTGCCACGACGCGACGCCCACCCGAAACAGAACTCAGGACGCCGAACGGCGGCGGCGCCACCAGACCAGCATCCAGCCGACGAGGCTGCCTGCGAACCCGCCCCAGACGACGCCCTCCGCGAAACGGTGCCCCGTCCAGTAGGCGACCAGCGCGCCGATGGCGAAGCCGGGCATCGTCACCCAGGCGACCAGGCGCCGGTCGGCCAGGCTGCGTTGCCGGGCTTCCCGCTTCTGACGCATCTTCTCCCGCTCATCGAGGCCGGGCTGGAGGATGGCTTGCGCGATCGCGTCTGCTTGCTGTTTGTCCATTGGGTCTGTCTGGCTCTGCGCGCGTCACGACGTGATGGAAGTCTCCGTCGTCTCGGCCACGTCGTGGTCCAGGAACGTCTTCATCGAGGGCGAAGCTTGACATGGCGGGTGACGGCTTGGCGGTCGCTCGCGCGCAGGCGAGGCGATTCACTGGCCGCGCAGCCGCGGGTCGAGGGCGAAACGCTCGCACCGGATGTCGGCCATCAGCGGCAACGCCGCCGTCACGTCGACAATGCCGCCCGGCACACCGTCACGGCGCCGCGCCCGGCCCACGAAACCATGCTCCACGACCCCTGGCTCTCCCGCTGGCTGCCGCTGCTGAAGGACTGCGCCGGCACCCGGCCCGTGCTGGAGATCGGCTGCGGCACCGGCGCCGACACCGCCACGCTGGCCGAAGCGGGTTTCGCGGTCGTCGCGTTCGACCTGTCGGCCGCTTCCGCCACCGCCACGCGGGCGCGCGTTCCGGGCGCGCAGGTGAGCTGCCAGGACGTCCGCGCGCCCTTCCCGCCGGGCACCGGCGAAGCCGGCGCGGTGATCGCGAGTCTCTCGCTGCACTACTTCCCCTGGGCCGAGACGCTGGACCTGGTGCGCCGTGTTCGCGACACCCTGCAGCCGGGCGGGCTCTTGCTGTGCCGGCTGAACTCCGTCGAAGACAAGCACTTCGGCGCCACGGGCCACCCCGCGATCGAGCCGGACTACTACCTCGTCGACGGCCAGCCCAAGCGCTTCTTCGACGAACGTGCCACCGCCGAGCTGTTCGCCAGCGGCTGGCAGCTGCTGGCGATGGAGCACCAGACGACGCGCAAGTACGTGCGCCAGAAGGCCTTGTGGGAGGTGGTGGCGCGGCGCGGCGACTCGCTGTAGGCCGCGGCGAGACACGGCATGACGCCGGACGCTCTGGACCCCCCGCCTCCCGCGGCTCGGCTCGCCGTCACGGTGCGGCTGGCCGGGCACGGTGACGTCCCGGCGCTGCAGCGCATCGAAGCCGAGGCCGCCGCGGTCTTTGCGCCGAGCGATCTGCCACCCGCACTCGCGCAGCCGATGGACGCTGCCGAGCTGGAGCGGCTCGTCGCCGGTGGGCTGGTCTGGGTGGCACAAGACGAGCACGGGGCGGCGCTCGGCTTCGTCGCCTGCGAGACGGTCGGCCGCGCGCTGCACGTCGCCGAGATGGACGTCGTGCCCGGTGCCGCCCGACGGGGCATCGGCTCGGCGCTGCTGCGGCAGGCGATCGACCACGCCGAAGGCGCCGACACGCTCGATGTCGTCACGCTCACCACCTTCCGCCACCTGCCGTGGAATGCGCCGTTCTACGGCCGGCACGGCTTTCGGCCCCTGGCGGCGGGCGGCGGCTTCGAGCACCTGAGCGCGGCCCTGGCCCGTGAGCGCACCCGGGGCCTGAAGAACCGCGTGGCCATGGCGCGAAAGGCAGGCTGAGCGGCCGCGCAGCGGTGCGCCGCGGGCTGTTCACCCCATCGGCACGATCTCGGCGTCCTGCTCGACGTCCCGGGGCCGAGCGCGGGAGGGCCACGGCAGCGTTGATGCGCCACCGTCTCGCTCCAGCAAGGGAAGCCGTGGCGGGGCCGGCCGTCCGGGCCCCGCAAGCGCCGGTATGGTTGACGGCAGCTCCGGTTGCCGCCCATGTCCGAAGGCCTCTTCTCCCCTGCCCGCCTGCCCATCCCCGGCGTTCCCGTCGACCGCCTCAGCGCCACCCTCGTGCGCGTGCTGCCGACCACCCGTCTGCGGCTGTCGCTGGCCGACAGCCGTGAAGCCGCCTTCGCCGCCGCGCGCAACGAGACGCTGGCCGACGGCACCGAGGTCTGGCACCGCGCCTTCACGCACGAGGATCTGGCGCGTGCCGACGACCCGGTGTTCGCCATGGCGATGGTGCAGCACGAGTTCGCGCTGGCCGTGCGCGCCGGGGCGCGTTTGCCGGTCGAGCTGCCGCTCGTCGGCGGTGGCGGCGAGCACGACAGCTTCGTCAGCGACCACGACGGCTCGATGGGCAGCAGCGGCTCGCCGGTGTTCGACACCCAGAGCGGGGTGATCGGGGTGTTCTCGCGGGTGGCGGGCAACGGGCCGCGCAATGCGTTCGAGTACGGGGGGACGCCGCGGGTGCACGTGGGGGTGCGGAGCGTCGTGACGGCGATGGGGCGGGCGGCGACCGACTCCGAGGGTTGAGGGGGCAGCGTGGTGCCGGTGGCCGGCGCGATGGTGGCCTGGGGGTTGGCGCGGCATTCGACGCGCAACGGCGCACACAATGTTCGATGCCGGCAGCCGGCCGGCACCTGGCCACGCCCACCGATGTCTGACGATCTCTACTGCAAGGTCTACCTGGCCGGTGCCGCCGACAGCGCCGCCGCGAAGGCCGCGATCAGCGCCGCCACCGGCCAGCGGTTCGAGCGACGCGGCGCGCAGGTGGCCGGGTTGAGGGTCGAGGTCTTCGACAACGGCCAGCCCGGCTGGAAGGCCACCGATGCCGACGACGACTTCGTGCGCTGGCCGGTCTGCCTGGAGGTCGAGCCGATGGACGCGGACATGGCCCAGCCCGCATTCATCACGGCGCTGGCCGGGCTGCTGAACCGCCTCGATGCGCAGGGCCTGCGCAGCGTGCCCAGCTGCAACTTCGAGGACGAACTGGCCGCGGCACGCCGGACGCCGGTCGCTCGGTCGGATGCGCCCGCGCTGTAGTGGATGACTGTCGCTCAGCGTTCGAGTTAGGCCGCACCTACGGCACCAGATGCTCAAGAATCCAATCTGAGCCCTGACACGAGTATCTACGTCGATCGTGCATCCTGTCCTCCGGCGATGCGACCCAGAACTCGAAGAAGTCGGGTTCAACGCGCATGGTCACGACCGTTGCAGGAACTTGGCTGTCCGGACGAAGCCGGTCCGCAGCGCAGGCTCGTTCCGAGAGCAACTCATTCCGGCCTGAAATGACACTGCTTTGCCGCAATTGGTGCGCATGCATCAAGTCCGCCACTTTGCTGCCTGCGGGCTTGTTGCGCCATGCGTTCCTAAGTTGCTCGTCCTGCCGCCAACTCGCCCGGCCACGAACTCTTACCTGGCGAAGTGTCTTCGCCCAAAGAAAGAGTAGCTCGATCTTCCCGTTCTGTTCAAGGTGACGAATCTTCGGGCTATGTTCGCTTACATGAAAAGTGATTTCTCCCTCACCAATGGAGCGTATCGTCAAGGTCCTACAGCAAGGATAGCCATCGCTACCCACGGTAGCCACCACTGCGAACCACGCACTCGAATCCGCGGCCTCGATGGCCGCTCGTTGGTGCCGCATCAGCTCAGAGAACGGATCATGTTTGGCAAGCGAAGCGCATTGATCTGTGTTCATTCTGGAGCGAATGGTTGGGCGTCACCCGCTGCTGCGACCTCGTTAATGACGAACAAATGAAAGCGGTCGTCTTCTTGATCCTCGACGGCGCGCACGCTTCTGAAGGGCAGTCTTTTGAATGAGGACTGCCAGTGGCGCAAGGCTTGCTCATCCTTTCGGAAGACCGCGAAGAGCCATGTCCGCTCACTGTTGATAACGATTTTTGTCGTAGCTGCCGATGCAAGACCAAGCCTGCGATATTTCGGCAAGACAAAAAGATCCGCGAATTCTGATATTCGATTCCCCTCAAACTCGACGTCTTCAACAAGAGCGAAACCAGCAGGTTTTCCGTCGACTCTGAGAATGTATGCACGATAGGTGCTGGCAGAGTCGCTGTAGTCGAGCAGGTTGTCGTCATTGCAGTCGTACCTGCCGTCCTCTTGGATGTCTTCACCGCTCCAGTGTGTCGAGTCAAAGAAGTACAGCTGCAAAAGACGAGACAGAAGCATCTTCTCTTCGGGCTTCGCCAGTTCGATTGACAGATCATGCAGCATGTGACGCCTAACGTGGAAGCGAGGGGGCGCCGGAGCGCGCAGCGCGCAGCGCGGAGGAAACACAAGCGCAGCTTGTGGCGATTCCCTCGACTGTAGTGTCAGACACAAGCGTCTTGTGCATGAGCAAATTGGGAACAACAACCCCCCGAATGATTGGCGCTCTTTGCTCTACCACCAAGAAACCAAAGCGCTCGAAGAACGGCTGTGCGGTACGGCTTACGTCAGAACAGAGAGTAGCAATCGAGCGTTCGGCTGCGACGACATGCAAGTGCTGCATTAGCATTCTTCCAACGCCCATCCGAGCGAACTTCGCAGAAACAAAGAAGTGATCAATATAGCCGTCAGGTTGTATATCTGCGTAACCAACGATCTGTGCATCATGCTCAACCACGAAAGGTGAGATGCCTTGCATCCGCTCTCGCCACACATCTTGATCTAGATTATCTGGCGCCCACGCATTGATTTGATCAGCCGAATAATCTCTGGCCGCGAGGCCATGGATTGACGAATGAAAGACTGCGAACAAATCACTTTCATCACCAATGCGAAAGGGGCGGATGTGCATGATGCAGCTTGTGTTCAACGTGTTGTAGAGAGACAGACGCCGCGCCCTAAAATCGACGCGTGCCGCATAACGACGGACGGGTCAGCGAACCCAAGTGCTTGCTGCACTGCAACTTTCCGCCTGTTTACTGTATGTGAATACAGCACCAACTTGGCCCGCAAGTCCGGCAGCTTGTTGCAACGACTTCTGCGCCTCGCCGGAACTCAGGAGGACGGTATGCTGCCACCACTTGACGCGTTGGCGCCAGCACGCAGGCGCCTGCGGCCGGCCCAGGCAGACGCAGGCCCGCTGCCGCCACTGCTGTCCTTTGGACGCGCTGTCCGCCGCCAGACGCCACAAGGCGGACCTTGGCGAAGTTCTGCTCCTGGCCGCCTGCAGTCACTCAGCAGCTTCCAACGACAGTTCGCCCTCGCTGCATGGCAGTCATGTTCGCGCGCTGCGATGGCCGGCTCGCCGACGCAGGCCCAAGCCCCGATCCCCGACTGACCGGCACCGCGGCCTGCTGCCTCGATCGCCAGCCGTCCGCCAGTCAGCGCCGCGCCGGAGCGCCGCAGGTCGTCCTCATCCGCTCCACCTGGGCGGACACTCGTTTGCGCCAACGGCCGCCGGCGCCGGACCATGCAGCGCGCCCCGTGTCGTCGACACGATCGTCGTGCCCCATCGCCGTCAGAACCAAGGGAAAACCCTGGATTTGGGGTGCAGAAAACCGATTGCGTAAACGTTTTTTTGGTGTCCAAATCGTGTTCAGCAGGTCTCATCCCAACGCTTCGGCAGTGCCGACGGAGCATCGCCGAAGCGTCGGGTGGCGTCGTCAGGGGCCCGCTTCAGCGCGATTCGCCGGCGGCCGCCGGCCTACAACCTATCCAGAGGAGATCGTTGATGGACATCACTCGTCGCTTGACGCTCGTCACCGCCGCCTTGGCCCTCGGCGGCCTGGTCAGCCTTCCGGCCTACGCCGCCGACCCCGCCCCGGCCAAGGTCGGCCTGGTGATGAAGTCGCTCGCCAACGAGTTCTTCCGCACGATGGAAGACGGCGCCAAGGCGCACCAGAAGGCCAACGCCAAGACCTACACCCTGATCGCCAACGGCATCAAGAACGAGACCGACACCGCCGCGCAGATCAAGATGGTCGAGCAGATGGTGGCGCAGCGCGTCGATGCCATCGTCATCGCGCCGGCCGACTCCAAGGCGCTGGTGCCGGCGCTCAAGGCCGCCGCCGACAAGGGCGTGCTGATCGTCAACATCGACAACCAGCTCGACGCCGCCGCGCTGGCCGACAAGCAGTTCAAGGTGCCGTTCGTCGGCCCCGACAACCGCGTCGGCGCACGCCTGGTCGGTGACTATCTCGCCAAGTCGCTCAAGGCCGGCGACAAGGTCGGCATCCTCGAAGGCGTCTCGACGACCTTCAACGCCCAGCAGCGCACCCTGGGCTTCCAGGACGCGATGAAGGCCGCCGGCATCACCGTCGTCGGCGTGCAGTCGGCCGACTGGGAGATCGACAAGGGCAACACCGTCGCCGCCGGCATGATGCGCGAGCACCCGGATCTGCGGGCCCTGCTGGCCGGCAACGACAGCATGGCGATCGGCGCGGTGGCGGCCGTGAAGGCGGCCAACAAGACGGGCAAGGTGCTGGTCGTCGGCTACGACAACATCTCGGCCGTCAAGCCGATGCTGGCCGACGGCCGCATGCTGGCCACGGCCGACCAGTACGGCGCCAAGCAGGCCGTGTTCGGCATCGAGACCGCGCTCAAGGCGCTGCAGGCCAAGCAGAAGCAGGCCGACATGCCGGCGCAGGTCAAGACCGACGTCGTGCTGGTGACCAAGGGCGGCAAGTAATCGCCCCGGCCGGGCGCGGTGGATGGGCTGACGCCCGTCATCGCGCCGGCCGCCAACGTTTCAACGGAGTCCCAACGACGTGAGCGAAGTCGTGCTGCGGGTCGACCGCATCGCCAAGTCCTTCGGTGCGGCGCGTGTGCTGACCGACGTGTCCTTCGAGCTGCACGCCGGCGAGGTGCTGGCGCTGACGGGCGAGAACGGCGCCGGCAAGAGCACGCTGTCGAAGATCATCTGCGGGCTCGAGCAGCCCAGCGGCGGCGCCATGTCGCTGGCCGGCGTGGCGCATGCACCGCGCAGCCGCACGCAGGCCGAGCGCGCCGGCGTGCGCATGGTGCTGCAGGAGCTGGGCCTGATCCCGACCCTGACGGTGGCCGAGAACCTGCTGATCGACCGCCTGCCCAACCGCGCCAGCTGGGTCGACCGCGGCGCGCTGGCCGCGCAGGCGCGCGCGCAGCTGGCACGCGTCGGCCTGACGCAGATCGACCCGATGCTGCCGGTGTCCGCGCTGGGCATCGGCCAGCAGCAGATGGTGGAGATCGCGCGCAACCTGCAGGACGGTACGCGCGTGCTGATCCTCGACGAACCGACGGCGATGCTGACGCCGCGCGAGATCGAGCAGCTGTTCCGCGAGATCGAGCAGATGAAGGCCCGCGGCGTGGCCGTCATCTACATCTCGCACCGGCTCGACGAGGTGCTGCGCATCGCCGGCACGCTGGCCGTGCTGCGCGACGGTGCGCTGGTCAGCCTGCGGCCGATGCGCGGCGTGGCGGAGACCGACATCGTGCAGGCCATGGTCGGCCACGAGGTCGACGACCACGCCGAACGCCCGGCGCGCCCGGCCGGCGCCGCCGTGCTGCGCGCCCAGGGGCTGGGCCGCGGGCAGGCCGTGCGCGACCTCGACTTCACGCTGCACGCCGGCGAGGTGCTGGGCCTGGCCGGGCTCGTCGGCTCGGGGCGCACCGAGGCGCTGCGGCTGCTGTTCGGCGCCGACCGCGCCGACCGCGGCCGGCTGACGTTGTACGACGGCGAGCGCGTGGCTTACGAAGGCTGCGGCTGGCGCTCGCCGCAGCAGGCCATCGCCGCCGGGCTGGGCCTCGTCACCGAGGACCGCAAGTCGCAAGGCCTGCTGCTGCCGCAGTCGGTGCGCGTGAACACCACGCTGGGCGACCTGCGCGCCTTCACCGCCGGGCTGGGCTGGCTGCGCCAGCGCGCCGAACGCAGCGAAGCCGGCCGCTGGGTCGACACGCTGCGCGTTCGCTGCACCGGGCCCGAGCAGCCGGTGGGCACGCTGTCGGGCGGCAACCAGCAGAAGGTGGTGTTCGCGCGCTGGCTGCGCCGCGACTGCCAGGCGCTGCTGCTCGACGAGCCGACACGCGGCGTCGACGTCGGCGCACGCGCCGACCTCTACGCCCAGCTCGACGCGATGGCCGCCGCCGGCAAGGCGCTGCTCGTCGTCTCCAGCGACCTGCGCGAGCTGATGGCGCTGAGCGACCGCATCGGCGTCATGAGCGGCGGCCGCCTGGTGGCCACCTTCAAGCGCGGCGAATGGACCCAGCAGGGCCTGCTCGAAGCCGCCTTCAGCGAAACCGGCGGCGCCGCGGCCTCCAAGCCCGCACCCGTGGCCGCCCACTGAACACCTCCCCATGCAGGACAGAACGACGATGAACGCAGCCCCCGATACCCGCGCAACGCCCGCCGGCGCCTGGTCGGCCCTGCGCGGCCAGGCCGGCACCTATCTGGCGCTGACGGCGGTGCTGGTCGGCATGGTGCTGCTGTTCTCCAGCCTCAGCGAGTACTTCTTCACCCGCGACACGCTGCTGTCGATCGTCAACGAGATCCCGGCGCTGACGGTGATGGCCGTCGGCATGACCTTCGTGCTGATCCTGGCCGGCATCGACCTGTCGGTGGGCTCGGTGATGGCGCTGTCGGCGGCGGTGGCCGCCAGCGCGATGCTGAACTGGAGCACCGCGCCCTGGCTGGCCTCGCTGCTGGGGCTGGGCGTGGGCCTGGCCTGCGGGGCCGTGACGGGCGCGGTGTCGGTGGCCTGGCGGCTGCCGTCGTTCATCGTCTCGCTGGGCATGCTCGAAGCGCTGCGCGGCGGCGCCTACCTGGTGACCGACTCGCGCACCCAGTACGTCGGCCAGTCCATGGCCGCGCTGGCCGCGCCGGTGTGGGGCGGCATGTCGGTCGCGTTCCTGATCGCGCTGGCGCTGGTCGTCGTGGGCCAGCTCGTGCTGACGCGCACCACCTACGGCCGCTACATCATCGGCATCGGCACCAACGAGGAGGCCATGCGCCTGGCCGGCATCGACCCGCGGCCGGTGCGCATCGCCGTCTTCGCGGTGACCGGGCTGCTGGCCGGGCTGGCGGGGCTGATGCAGTCGGCACGGCTGGAAGCCGCCGACCCGAACACCGGCACCGGCATCGAGCTGCAGGTGATCGCCGCGGTGGTCATCGGCGGCACCAGCCTGATGGGCGGGCGCGGCTCGGTCGTGACGACGCTGTTCGGCGTGCTGATCATCGCGGTGCTCGACGCCGGGCTGGCGCAGATCGGGGCGTCGGACCCGAGCAAGCGCATCATCACCGGCTTCGTCATCGTCGCCGCCGTCATCGCCGACACGCTGCGCCAGCGCAGCCAGGCGGCGCGCCATTGAGGCGTCAGGTCGGCACCAGCGTTACCCGGACCCCGGCTCGCCGTGACCTCGAAATCGTCCCCCAGCACCATCCGCACCGTGGCCGAACGCGCCGGGGTGTCGGTGGCCACCGTCTCGCACGTGCTCAACGGCACGCGCCACGTCAGCGACGCGCTGCGCGCGCGTGTCGAGGCCGCCATGCGCGATCTCGATTTCGTGCCCAGCGCCATCGCGCGCAGCCTGAAGCAGCGGCAGACCCACACCATCGGCATGATGACGCCGAACTCGTCGAACCCGTACTTCGCCGAGATCGTGCAGTACGTCGAGGACCATGGCTTCGGCGCCGGCTACCACGTCGTGCTGTGCAACTCCAACGACGACCCGCGCCGCCAGAGCGCCTATCTGCAGGTGCTGGCCGAGCGCCGCATCGACGGCCTGGTGCTGGTGCCCACCGGCGACGACGCCACGGTGCTGGCCCAGCTGGACGGCCTGCGAATGCCGGTGGTGCTGCTGGACCGGCCGCTGGCCGGCATGCGCTTCGACGCCGTCTGCAACGACAACCGCGCCGGTGCGCGCCTGGCCGTGCAGCACCTCGTCGGCCTGGGCCACCGGCGCATCGGCTGCATCGGCGACAGCCCGGCGACGGCCGTCAGCTGCGAGCGCGAAGCCGGCTGGCGCGAGGTCCTGGCCGAGGCCGGGCTGGCGGATCAGGCGCCCGAGGTGCAGTACGGCCACTTCACCGCGCAAGGCGGCTTCGATGCCATGCAGCGCCTGCTGCAGCAGCCGCAGCCGCCGACGGCGGTCTTCGCCTGCAACGACGCGATGGCGATCGGCGCCCTCGGCGCGCTGGCCCAGGCCGGCCTGGCCGCGCCGGCGGACGTGTCGATCGTCGGTTATGACGACGTCGACCTGGCGCACTGGGTGCATCCGGCACTCACCACCGTCGCCCAACCCAAGCAGCAGATGAGCCGCCTGGCGGTCGATCTGCTGATCGAACGCATCGAGCGCCGGCGGCACGAGGCGCAGACGCGCGCGCTGGCGCCCAGCCTCGTCGTGCGCGCGTCGAGCGCCGCCCCGCGCGTGGCCGCCGCCGCACCTGCCCTCTAGGACAACGCCATGCCAGCCTCCACCCCGCCCCCCAGCCCGTCCGCCGGCAGCCCCACCGTCGCCGTCGTCGGCAGCCTGAACCTCGACCTCGTGCTGCGCGTGCAGCACGCGCCTGAAGCCGGGCAGACGGTGCAGGCCGACGGCCTGCAGCAAGTCAACGGCGGCAAGGGCGCCAACCAGGCGGTCGCCTGCGCGCGCATGGGCGCGCCGGTGCGCATGATCGGCTGCGTCGGCGCCGACGCGCCGGGCGAGCGGCTCGCCGACGGCCTGCGCGCCGAAGGCATCGACGTGCGCTGGCTGCGCCGCGACGCGCAGGCGTCGACCGGCACCGCCGTCGTCGTCGTCGAGGCCAGCGGCCAGAACCGCATCGTCGTGCACGCTGGCGCCAACGCCACGCTGGCCTTCGAGAACGACAGCGCCTGCGAACAGGCCCTGGACGGCTGCGCCGCCGTGGTGATGCAGCTCGAAACGCCGCTGACCACGGCCCGCCAGGTGGCCGAGACGGCACAGCGGCGCGGCCTGCGCGTGGTGCTGAACCCGTCGCCCAGCCTGCCGCTGGACGAGAGCTGGTGGCCGCTGGTTTCGCTGCTGATCGTCAACGAGAGCGAGGCCGAGGCCTACACCGGCATGCCGGTGGCCGACACCGCGGCTGCGGCGCAGGCCGCGCGCACGCTGCGCGAGCGCGGCTGCGCGGAGGTGCTGGTCACGCTGGGCGAGCACGGCGTGGTCGTCAGCGACGCCCGCGGCGAACGCCTGCACCCGGCCGTGCCGGTGGCGCAGGTGGTCGACACCACCGGCGCCGGAGACACCTTCCTGGGCGCCGTCGTGGCCGAGCTGATGGCCGGCCGCGACCTCGACACGGCGGCCCGCACCGGCTCGCGCGCCGCGTCGCTGTGCGTGCAGACGGCCGGCGCGCAGCCCAGCATCCCGCGCCGCGACAGCGCGCTGGCCTGCGCAGAACCCCCGCCCGCCGTGCCGCTGCCCGGCGGCGCCGCCCCCGCAACCTGGAGCCAAGCATGAAGAAGAACGGCCTGCTGCACCCGGAGCTGGCGCGCTGCATCGCCGCCCTCGGCCACGGAGACATGGTCGTGATCGCCGACGCCGGCCTGCCGGTGCCGCCCGGCCCGCAACGCATCGACCTCGCCGTGCGCGCCGGCCTGCCGGGGCTGGAAGACGTGCTGGCCGCGGTGCTCGGCGAGATGCAGGTCGAGTCGGCGTGGCTGGCCCAGGAAACGCTGGACCGCGCCGGCGGCGCCTGCCCGGGCTGGTACACGCGCCACCTGGCGCTGACGCCCCGCACCCTGACGCACGAAGAGTTCAAGCGCCTCACGCAGCAGGCCCGGGTCATCGTGCGCACGGGAGAGTGCACGCCCTACGCCAACGTCATCCTGGTGGCCGGCGTGACGTTCTGACGGCGTCGCGCTCGTCTTGTCCGGGGGCCGCCGCGCCCACGCTCGCCTGAGCGGCGCCCGCACGCGAGAGGGCGCCGGCCCGTGATCGGACGGGGATCACATCCCGTGTCCGAGCGGCGACGCTGCTGTGGTCACCGCAGTTGCTTCGTGCGGCATGACGCCGAGAACATGCGGCGGGCGCTGGAGGACTCCAGGTCGGGGCCTACGGGCGGATCTTTGCGGGCCTCGGGGCTGGAAAGGGGGCGTCCTCGCTCACGATTCCAGCGTGCTGGGCGTCGCGTGGATGACGCGCGTGGGTACGGTTCAGGTGGAACTTCGCGTGGGGGCGATCAACAGCGGGGAGGACTGCTTAAGACTGGGCTCGGTCATTCGCGATTCGGCAGCCAATGGAAGTGGCTGCCGAAACCTGCCATTCAACATCCCAAGCGCGAACCGACTTCGCCGAGACCGGCAGTCGTCATTTCGTATCCCTCGCAAGCTCGGTTGGTCAATTGCAGTTCTCGATCACCGCGATCTGCTCAGATCGACCCGCAACTGCCGCACGAAACGCCGATCATTTTGGTCCGATAGCTTCTACAGCCGCGTGACGCCAGGAGATTATGACAACGGGTCTTTACCTGCGAGGAGCATGACCGATCAACTCACGGGCGGCTTGATCGCCTGACGCTATCCCGTAGATAATCTTCTTCATGCCAAATGGAACTCCGACTCCCCAGGAACTCGTCGATGGCGAGGTTACATTCTTCTCCTTGGATACGGACGTGATTCAGGGTGCGGGATACAACTTCGAGAAGGGCGCGCTCAACCAACTCCCTCGGCAGTTGCCTCAATCCATGTCATTGAAGCTGACTGAAGTTGTCCTGCGAGAAGTCGTTGGGCACCGCATGGTTCCGGTCAAAGAGGCATCAGAGAAGTTCCTCGCCGCCACGCAGGCACTGGTTCGATTGACGGCGATGGACTTTGCGCCTGCGAGCCAGCACTTTGAACAGCTTGATGTGATTGCCTCTGCGACGAAACGGTTTGAGGACGACGTTCGACACTACGTCGGACAGTGCCGAGGCGAGGTCCTTAAGCTGGCGGATGTCAATTCCGGGCAACTTTTCGATGGCTACTTTGCAACGAGTCCGCCATTCGGAGTGAAAGCAGAGAAGAAGTCCGAGTTTCCAGACGCAGCGGCGCTGCAACTGCTTGAGGAACGAGCTAAGGGTTTAAACACGAAGGCCATCGTCGCCTCGAAGGACGGCGGGTGGAAGGCGTTTGCAGAGCAATCGGAGCGCATCTACTGCGTTGCATCGCTTGACGAGCTGACCTCTCTCTTCTCCGCAACGGACGAACATGCGCAGGCGGTCAGAGCGAAGATTGAAGCGGTGGTTTCGGATGAGAGCTCCGCCGTTCGGACTCAGGTTTCGGAATTGCTTCGAGTACACCTTTCAAATGCCGAATGGGGCATGGAAGAACTGTACAGTGCCAGCCACCGTTTCGAGGCCGAGGCTTCTTCGGCTGAGTTGGCGGGATACTCGATTGATACCGAGTCGCTCAACATTTGGAAGGTGGATGATGAGCCCGGCGCATGGGTGGTAGAGCTGACCGCGACCGTGCAGGTTGACGTGTCAGTCGATGTCCGGTTCTTTTTGTGGGACTCCATCGACCGAGAGGAACTCGCGATTGGCGGCCAGCAACACACCTTTTCAGAGGAAGTTGAGGTCGAGGTTTACCTCACATGCTATGCGGTGAAGCTAGATGCGGACCCTGATACCTGGGAAACCGAGGTGGAGGTCGGCTCAGGAAAGTACAGCTTAGAAGCCGCTGAAGTTGAACTCGACCTCTCAGGTGACGACTACTGACGCAGCAACCAACATTAGAACAAGGGAGCTTGAGAGTTCGGTGATGAACTATATCTCCGGCTTGCCCGATGTGATGCTGCCGCACAATTTGCAGAATCACGCTACCGTCTGGCTGTAGCGCTAAGCGCAGTCGGTTTTGAGTTCTACGGCAGAACTGCTAGGGTGCGTCTCGGGCGATCGTCACTCGGCCACCTCCTTGGTACCACGTGGTCAGCTTCAAGATGACTTGCCAGTAGGTTCACTCCCGGCTGTCCGGCTAGATTGACCTAGTCGCCGGTTGCCAATTCGGCGCCAGACATCAGTCTGCATGCGGTGCAGAGACGCACCCCTCGACAGTTAATTTTTAGACCGTCGCCTCCAGTTCCGAGGAATAAGGCCCTGACCCGACGCCTTGGTCCAGCGCTCTTTCGTAGCTGAAACGTAGCGAGGGTCCGATGGAAAATAGGCATGCTCCAGCAGGAGTACTTGCAAGCCGCTGCGCGCCTCCACCTCTTTGAAGAGAAAGTCGATGTGCTGTCGCATTGCCACATAGTCCTCGTCGTCGGAAATCGAAATCTCGTCCGGCCGGGCCTCATCCACTTCAGGTTCGACCTCGGCGACGTCCTCGTCGCCTTCATCCTCCGCTTCATCGACGTCCCTACTCTGATTGGGGAAGTAAGGACGGCTGAGTTGGTCGAGGACGATGACGCCAGGTACAGGCCTGCGCTCTTCTTCGAAATGCCTTTGCAGTCCAAACGCCAGTGCTACATGGACTGCCAGCCAGTTCTGATCGGAACCAAGATCCGCCATCGAGAGCACCGCACCATCGGTCCCGGCCTCAATGATAGAGACCGACGGCTCCCGTGCCGAAAACATTAGCTCTGCATCAACGCAGGGCTCAACCTTTGGCAACTTTGAGAACGCTTCAGAGGCGTACCGTGAGACAGTGGTTTCCGCACGGCGCATGCGGACACGTCGGTTGTCAGCGTCGACCTTCGCCTCTAGCTCCGCAATTTCGTCGCGCTGTTTAGTCAGGTCTTTGGCGGGCTTTAGAAGCTGGTCGTCGATGGTTTCAAGAAAGTATGTCGCCCTACCACGGAAGAAAGACTGGAGCTGAGCAAGATCGGCGAAGTGCTTGGCCTCGGCAATCTGGCTCAGTGCGGATGCGACTGCTGCATCGAGCTCCCTCAGAAGGCCGCTGAGCTCTTCAACCCGCTTGTTCAACTGCTCTTGCGCTTCGGCGATTTTTGGCCGAAGGCGTCCAACTGCGCTCGTCTCTGCGCGAATGGTTTCGAGCGATCGCCTCATAGCGATTGCGATTTCTGCGCCAGCGGAAGTTTCAGATTCACAAACTGGGCACTTAGTGGGCACCTCCAGCAGGTTAAGGTGCTCGGCGATCTGGAGTTTCTGCTGTTGGGTACTGACCGCAGCTTCGTATTCCAACGAATCCTGTTCCGTCACGGCCAGCGCTCGAAGCTTGCGCTTGGTTTGGTTCAACTCCTTGAGTGTGGCTTGTCGGCGCTGCTGCAAGGCGTCAAGATGGTCAGCACTTGGGTACTGCAGCGGACGAGCTGTTGGCGACACAGCCCTGCGCAACATGCCGACGAGGAAGGCTTCGTCAACTTCTTCGGTTGGTCGCTCTACAAGTCCAAGCTGCTGAGCCTCACCAAGCAGAACCCGACACCTTTGCTTTAGCAAGCTGTCTTTTGCGACACGGGCCTCCTCACGAGCGGCGTCGATTTCCAAAGCTCTGCGCGCCTGTCGAAGGCGTCGCTCGGCCGCCGCCGTTGACCCATTAACAACGCCTAGGAAGTAAGGCATCGTCGAGATGATGGTGGCCGCTTTGCGAGCATCGTCAAGACCGTGCAGCAGGACCGTCTCGCTGTCGATAACCTCCTTGGTGACGAATACGTATGGCGTGAACTGGCGAATCGACGGTCTGTCCAGCGCGTCTCTTTCGAGCTGATCGGAATCTGCTATAGGCATAGCCTCGATCCCGAACGCTTCGCCCAACCTGGCCTTACTGACTGCCACAGGCCCTCTGCCTTCAAACTCTTCCACGGAGCGAGGAACCTTCAAGTTTCTCCCCGTAGTTACATACATGTAGGAATTGGGCGCCTTGCCGACAAGCGGGACCTGGCGGCACGAGATCAGTTCATCAACACCCCTTACCCACTTGACTCCGACGGCGACGCACCGGCGTCTCACATAGACAGGAAGCTGGCACTTCGACGACCCCAGGCAGTAATCCAATGCCTTGATAACCGCCGACTTACCTGTGCCCGATGCGCCGGTGATGATATTCACACGATCAGCGTCCAGTTCGATGATGCGGAAGGCTCCTTCCTCGCCAATTAAGAAGACGCTTGCGATGTTCCATCGCTTCATACAGAAACTCCTAATGCTTCCAGCACGGACCTAGGCGAGCCCATCCCGGCCATCCAGATCCCAAGCAGGCGGGACCGCTTCAAGGCCGCACCAGTCACGCCGGTCGCCACCGCTGCCGGTTGCGTCTTCCGGGTGCTCTGGATGCCGCCGTCTGCTGTGAGCTTGAATATTCCGGCGATGCAGCCAAAGCGAATGGCAGTCGTCGTGATTTCAAGCGTCGAGTTGACCTTCTTTGCCAAGTCGACTGACACCTTCGGGTGTCGACTCATCCACAGCGTCAAGCCGGTCTCCCGATTGCAGCCATCAAAGGTCGACGCCAGGTCTTCCGAGATCGCGAGGGGCACGACTAGGTATACCAACGCCGCCGCCGGGCAGACTCCAAGCCGTGTCACCTCGTAGGCTGAACAGAACTGTGCGAGCACCGCGCCGCAGAACGCCGGATTGGTCTCGGCGAAGACGTCACGCGCGGCAATCATTGACACCCCTTCAACAGGGTCAAATAATCAGGGTGCCAGCCGACGGTTTGCTCAGCCGCTAAAACCTGATAGCTGCCACGCACGTAGTAGGAAGCACTCCAATTTTTTGCGAAGACATCGACTTCCTTGTGGGCTTGGCTGAACGACCACCGAAATACATCCAACCCTGCAGCCCGCTTCACATCTTCCGCGGCTGACCGATGTTGCTCGACCATCGGCTCGTGCCGGAATCTCCATTCCCGCACCAGATACCTGTCGTATCGATCGATACGTACAGCCATGTCCGCTCGCTCGGTCATCCACTTGTGGCGCTGGGACCTTGCCCTCCATTCTTCGCTTTGCGCCGAATGAATCTCGGAGTTGGTGCAGTTTACGAGCTTTAGCTGCGTGGCGATCATCGACGGCGGATTGTGGTCGTCGGGTGGGGTCTCGAACTGGAAGTCGGCGAGCAGCTCGTCGCGCGCCAGCTCGCCGGCCATCTCGAGCAATTGCTGCTGAACCTCAAGTCTAGTGATGAACCGCTCTCTCTTTGTGCAGAACGAGTAAACAATCTGCAAATCCCACCATTCCATGAGTCGCTGCGAAATCGCTTCACGCTGGTCAGGAGGAAAGTTATGGAGCGCATTCGTGATGCCGCGTTGAATTTCGTTGATATTGTTCGCGGCAGGTTGAATCTTCACTCTGGACAGGAGTTTTTCCCGGGTTACCTCCGGGAGAGCGATATAGGCAGAACAACCGAGCAGTCGCTCGGCGTGCGGCAAGGGGCTCTTGCCATTCTTCTTGGCCTCAGCGTGCTCATCCACTACGCGCTGAGCCTCCGCTTCCAAGAGCTTCAAGAGACCGGTGCGCGACGCCTTTTCATCAAGGAGAGGCGCCAAAACGCTGCCAGGCGGCAACGGAGCCACGGTGACGAGTTGGAAGCGCGTATCGTCAAGGCTCACCTTTGGCAGCACATCGATCCATGCCCTGAGTGTCTTCCAGAGGGCCGCTGACGCCAGGCTTACTCCCGCCGGCTTCTTGCTAAGGGAGTGCTTCAGCTGAACAAGCAGCGACCGGCCGTTGAGGGCGATCTCCACATCGTCTAGGCGCTCCAGACATACCGTGGCGTCGTCTTCAACGGCTTTGAGAATGGCCAGCAGTCCGTATAGCGATTGATAATAAAACCCCAGCGCTGCATCGATGGCGGAGTGATCATCTACTGCGGCCGTAGTCGTAGAACTCACGTCGTCCCCCTGAATCTCCGCTGGTTGGCCGCGGCCATCTTCCCCTGACCGATCCAACGCGTGGGGCGGTTGAGGCGCTTTCGCAAACTGTAACGCCCTTCGAAGCGTAGCTGAACCATCAGGTGCGACCACTCCGAGCGCTTTGATTTCCACCAAGTGTGCGCCCGCCGGCTGGATGACAGATCCGCCGTTGAGATCTTGAGATCTCATGTATGCCAGTGGCCGACTGGGTGAATCGATGACTGCCCCGTACAAGAAGCTGTCATTCAGCTCCGACCGCCGAACGACAGCACCCGCTGCAAACCCGCCCCTCATCCCCCGAACTCCGCCCGTTCCAACGATCCTCTGACGTCGACAAGAGCCCCCACGCGGCCCCGTCCTGCCTTCGACCGCGACCTTGTCCGACCCGCATCGCGCGCCTCGGCCTTGAGCATCCGCCTGCCGCCCGCCACGGTCCGACAGATCTGACCGCGGCCCGTGTCCCCGGCGAACGCCGTCATGCACATGACAGGCATGCGCCTCCCGCACTCCGTCCCGGAGCCTGCCCCAGCCGCAGCCCCGGAGCCCGCTCTTTCGCACGAAAGAAGACCGCCGCATGAACGTCCGCCACACCGCTTCGTCCGTCCGCCCCGTCGTCGAGGGCATGGGCGCCTTGCCGACGCCCGAGGGCTGCGCCTTCCGGGTCTGGGCGCCGCATGCCGAGGCGGTTTTCGTCGCGGGCGACTTCAACGGCTTCGCGCCCGACGCCCATGCGCTGCAGCCCGAGGCCGACGGCTACTGGTACGGCTTCGTCGAGGAGGCCCGCGCGGGCCAGCAGTACAAGTACGTGCTCCACCACGCGGGCCAGCAGTTCTTCCGCATCGATCCGTACGCGCGCCAGGTCACCTCCTCGGTCGGCAACGGCGTCATCTACGACCACGCCGCCTTCGACTGGGGCGACGACCAGCCGCAGATCCGCGGCCACAACGAGCTGGTGATCTACGAGCTGCACGTCGGCTCGTTCTTCGTGCGCGAGGGCGAAGGCCGGCCGGGCAGCTTCGAGCTGGCGCTGGCCAAGCTCGACCACCTCGTCAAGCTGGGCGTCAACGTCGTGCAGGTGATGCCGGTGGCCGAGTTCGCCGGCGACTACTCCTGGGGCTACAACCCGGCGCACGTCTTCGCCGTCGAGTCGGCCTACGGCGGCCCCGACGCCTTCAAGACCTTCGTCAAGGCCTGCCACCAGCGCGGCCTGGCGGTGGTGCTGGACGTGGTCTACAACCACTTCGGCCCGTCCGACCTGGACCTGTGGCGCTTCGACGGCTGGAGCGAGAACGACAAGGGCGGCATCTACTTCTACAACGACGATCGTTCGGCCACGCCCTGGGGCGACACGCGCCCCGACTACGGCCGCGAGGCGGTGCGCCGCTTCATCCACGACAACGCGATCTCGTGGCTGCGCGACTTCCACCTCGACGGGCTGCGCTACGACATGACGCCCTACATGCGCAGCGTGGGCGGCAACGGCCACGACATCCCCGACGGCTGGAGCCTGATGCGCTGGATCAACACCTCGGTGCGCGAGCAGTTCCCGGGCCGCATCCTGATCGCCGAGGACATGCAGCACCTGCCCGAGATCTCGCAGGTGGGCGAGCACGGCGCCGCCTTCCACGCGCAATGGGACGGGGCCTTCGTGCACCCGATCCGCGAAGCCGCCATCGTCGCCCACGACGAACACCGCGACCTGCACCGCGTGCGCGACGCGCTGCAGACCCGCTACAACGGCGACGCCTTCCAGCGCGTCATCTACACCGAGTCGCACGACGAGGTGGCCAACGGCCGTGCCCGGGTGCCGGCCGACATCCACCCCGACGACCCGACCGGCTGGCACGCGCAGAAGCGTTCCACCGCGGCCGCCGCGCTGGTGTTCACGGCACCGGGCATCCCGATGATCTTCCAGGGCCAGGAGTTCCTGCAGGGCGGCTGGTTCCGCGACGACGTGCCGCTGGACTGGGACCACAGCCAGCAGTTCCGCGGCATCCTGCGCCTGTACCGCGACCTGATCGCGCTGCGCCGCAACCTGGCCGGCAGGACGCGTGGGCTGCAGGGCCAGCACATCCACGTCTACCACCTGAACAACGACGCCAACGTGCTGGCCTTCCAGCGCTGGCAGGACCACGGCCCCGGCGACGACGTCGTCGTGGTCGTCAACCTGAGCCACGAGGCGCGCAGCGACTACCGCATCGGCATGCCCACCGGCGGCCGCTGGACGCTGCTGCTGAACTCCGATGCGCCGGTCTACGGCGCCGACTTCGACGGCCAGACGGCGCAGTCGGTGGTCGCGGAGGACGAGCCCTACGACGGCTTCGGCGCCAGCGCGGTGGTGAACGTCGGGGCCTACTCGGTGCTGATCTACGCGCTGGAGTGAGCGGCCCGCGGCCCCGCGGCATCACGGCCCGTCCATCCGCCCGAGCCTCGGTCCGGCAACGGAGGCCCGGGCGGTGGCAGGCCGGGCCGCCATGACGGGCGCCGCTATCGTCGTCGGCAGTTCCTGCTGCCGCCGATGCCCGAAGGTCTCTTCTCCCCTGCCCGCCTGGCCGTCCCCGGCGTACCCGCCGACCGCCTGAGCGCCGCCCTCGTGCGTGTGCTGCCGACGACCCGTTTGCGGCTGAGTCTGGCCGACAGCCGCGAGGCCGCCTTCGCCGCCGCGCGCAACGAGACGCGGGCCGACGGCACCGAGGTCTGGCACCGCGCCTTCACGCACGAGGATCTGGCACGCGCCGACGACCCGGTGTTCGCGATGGCGATGGTGCAGCACGAGTTCGCGCTGGCCGTGCGCGCCGGAGCGTGTTTCCCGGTCGAGGTGCCGCTGGTCGGCGGAGGCGGCGGCTTCTGCATCGACGCGGCCGGCCACGTGCTGACGAACTACCACCTCGTCGCCGGCGAGATCGAGCGCCTGGGGCGCCAGGCCGGCGTGCTCGGCGTCGAGCAGCCCTGCCTGGGCGTGCGCGCCGAAGTCGCCCGCCTGGGCGCCGACGGTCGCTGGGCGCTGCTGCCGGCCGAGCGTGTCTGGCTGGTCTCCAACCCGCCGGCCTCACGCGCGATCCAAGACCTGGGCAACGGCCGCGGCGAGCTGCGCGAAGACTGGGCGCTGCTGCGCGTGGAGCCGTCGCCGCAGGCCGCGCTGACGCTGGCGGCCCGCCCGGCCGTCGTCGGCGAGCCGGTCTGGATGGCCGGCTTCCCCTTGCGCAGCGCCCGCCCGGCCGCCACACGCGCCGCGCTGGACTACGACGACGCCGACGGCTCGCTGCGCGTCTCGCACGGCCAGGTCACCGCGCTGGGCGACGACGACAGCTTCGTCAGCGACCTGGACGGGTCGATGGGCAGCAGCGGGTCACCGGTGTTCGATGCCCATGGCGAGGTGATCGGGGTGTTCTCGCGCGTGGCGGGCAACGGGCCGCGCAATGCGTTCGAGTACGGGGGGACGCCGCGGGTGCACGTGGGGGTGCGGGGGAGCTTGATGGGGATGGGGGCGGGCGGCGGCTGGCTCTGAGAGCTGAAGGGGCAGCGTCGTACCGTGGGCGGGCACCGCGGTGAGCGCGCTAGTGCGCCTGGAGGTCCCCGCCGCGGCGATCGACGTGCAACGGCGCACGCAAAGTTCGATGCCGGCAGCCGGCCGGCCTGATCGCGCCCAGCGATGTCTGAGGGTCTCTGCTGCAAGGTCTACCTGGCCGGTGCCGCCGACAGCGCCGCCGGCCAGCGTTTCGAGCGACGCGGCGCGCAGGTGGCCTTATCCGAACGGTTCCACCGCGAACGCCTTCGCCCTGGAACGCACCTCGTCGGTCAGTCGGACCGACTCCCACGACCGCGAGAGGTGGAGATCAGTCAACTGACCCCTAGGCCATGCCCATTCGTTCTCCCGAGAAGGCGACTGACGCTCTGACACGCGCCATGTGCGAGCGGCGCCACAGGTCCGCCACCAAACTGTCGCTTGCGACTAGTGCGGGCCCTGGTTTCAGCGCAACCTCGCTAGAATCGAGTTGCGCGACTAGCCCCATTGCTATTGAAGAGTAATGGCGTATCGGGCTTCTCAACCGATTTTTCGCTCAAGTCTATTCCGGCCGTGGTAGGCGGTCGCGCACCTCACACCCCCTGCAACGTTCCTCGGCGCAGTTCGTACACCGAGTAGAACCAGATCTTCTCGCGCTCCCTCCTTGGGTCGCTCGGCGATACAAGCCTATTTCGCTTCAAGACGACCTGCACCACCGATTGATGGCGGTACGGGAAGCTGATGATCCCGCGCAACCCAAGATAATCTTCGGTGACCGAGTTGCCATCCGCAAACTTCGTGACCCTTGCGCGTCCCAGGTTGAAGACCTGCCGGGATTTGGTAACCAACGTCTTGGCGGCGCCGAGAAGCATCCAGGACTGGACGATCCGTTCAGGTAGCCGACCGCGGCGCGTGATGTGCTTCCAGCCCTCACGATTGACGAGGATCTCTCCCAGCACCGGGCTTTTCCTCGCCGCAGAGTCGTCGCGCCAAGCCTTGTAGTACCCCCATGCGTCGTTGCGCAGTGACTCGTTCTTTCCGAGGACCGGCAGCAGCGTATCGCTCCGCTCCAGTGAGAACGTCTCCAAAAGGCGGTCGTGAGTGCGCGCACCACACAGCCGGTGGAAGTCGCCCTTCGAATGATGCGAGAACCGTTGCGACTTCGGTATCAGAATCATTCCCGCGTTGGTCGTCGAGTAGGACGCGGGGTCTCTGAGATCCACCCACCATGCCGGAGGCGCGAGCTTGTCCTTGGTGTCGTCAACGAAGACTAGGACAGCGGGACCCGGCACTCGTTGCCATCGGCTGCGGTGCTTCGCGATGTACGCCGGTCCCAGTGCAACGCCGATGTGTTCTGGGTGTTGCTTTTGATCCTGGCGATAGCCTTCCCCGCCGCACTTCACCTGCACAAACACGATGCCACCCGTATCCGCAGGCTTTGCCGAGCCCTTGCGCATGAGGATAACGCCATCGATGGCGTCGTCGTTGGAGGCACCGTACTCCTGCCAGCCGCTCTCCCAGAGGTTCTCGACGATCGCCGCGACGGTATTGACACCGATCCGCCCCTTAACGCGGTTGCTAGTGCTCATGTGCTCCTTCAAATGCGTGGATCGATAGTCCGTTGATGCGCCCAATCTTTGGCGGAGCAGGCTAACACCTCCGTAGCCTCCAGCGTATCCGTCATCCATACCGATCGAGGATCGTGCTAGGTATTGTGATGAGTGACCGCTTGCGACCGACCAGAAGCCTTACGTACGCACTAGGCGAAGCGCTGCAAGGGGTCGTGTACGTGACTGCAGCCGCTTGGGAGAGCGGTCACGGGCCTGGCTGAAACCGCGCCTGACCAGCATTGATACGTTCAAAGTCGGGAACACCTCGGGCACCGGTCTTTTATGCCGTATTGAGCACGACGACTCAACGACCGGAACGGAGCCGACACCGCCACCTGACTCCATCCCCGTGGCCGACTGCACTTGCTGCGTAGCGGCCACTGAATGACCACCCATAGTCAGCCACAATCTACTTGCCCTTGAGCTGACCTTCAATCGCCGCCACCAGCGTGGCCGCCGGTTGACCCAAGGCAGCAGCGCACTTCAACAGCACGGCAAGCGAAGGCTGGCGCTCTCCCCTCTCCAGCTTCCCGTAGTAAGAGCGGTCGACGCCGGCCAGCAAGGCGAATGCGTCTTGCGCGACGCCGCGCTGAAGCCGCAGCTCCCTCAGCACGACGCCACAGGCAATGGCGACCGCCGGGTCGAACGAATCGGAGCGGGAGACCCGGGGGCGGACGGAACTCTTGGAGGCAGGACGGGCTTGGACCACGTCCTGAGGCTCGTGAACTCGCCGCTAGTTGGCCACGGCATATATGCCGTATAGTGTACGGCGAGCCATGAGAGGCGCGGTCACGCGCCGAACGCGCCAGCTGTGCTGGCGACCACTCCATGACGACAAGGAGCCGGCCATGAGCAGACCTGAAGGCGATCGGTCAACTGAGCCGCTTGCTGATGCTCTGTGTTGTCGTTACCTCGTTGCGCGCTTCGCCTCCCTTGGCGCCATCGGCGACGACGCAGCCGCCGCATCCACGGCGCTGACTTGGGCCGTCGCCACCCACGCCGACGGCCACCACGCGCTGCTCGGCGCCTGGTGCGTCCCGCGTGACGGCGACATCGCCTGGCCCGAGTTGCTGGCCGAGTTGTGGACGCGCGGTGCCGAACGCATCGAATGGGCCGTCGTGCCGGGCGGCGCCCCACCGGCCGCCACCGCAGATGCCGAGCTCACGAAGGTCGTGCACTGGCACGACGCTTCCACGCCGGTGCCGGTGTTGCCGCCTCGTACGAAACGCCTGCTGGCCAAGTCCGACGACGTCGCCCAGCGCCTGCACGCCGCCATGCTGCGCGCGGCGCGTCGCCAAGGCGGCCGCTTCGACAGCGCCGAGTCGGCGTTCGCCAGCCTGCAGCGTCATTGGCGGCGGCTGGAACGCCGCCTCGACGCCGAGCACGCCGCGCGTACTGCCCGCCGCCCGGCCGGCACGGCAGCGGCCAGTGCTGCGCCGGGCCGTTGAGGCGGGGCCATGGACCTCACGACCACGATGGCCGACGACCTGCGGGCGGTGCTGGCCCGGGTCAAGGCCGCGCTGATGCGCCGCGGCCGCACCGAGCACGACGCCGAAGACCTGCTGCAAGAGGCCTGGGTGCGCCTCGCCTGCTACGCACGCGAGCAGCCGGTCGACAAGCCCGAGGCCTTTCTGATGCGGGCGGCCATGAACCTCTCCATCGACGCCTACCGCTCGCGCCTGGCGCACGGCACCGAAGTGCTGCTCGACGACGTGGTGCTCGTCGACATGTCGCCCACCGCCGAGGAGGTGCTGCTCGCTCGCCAACGCTTCGCCCGCCTCAGCGTGTGCCTGGCGCGGCTGAGCCCGCGCTCACGCGAGGTCTTCCTGGCGCAGCGCATCGAAGGCCTCAGCCATCACGAGATCGCCCGGCGCTACCAGATCAGCACCAGCACGGTGGAGCATCACATCGCCAAGGCGTTGCTGCAGCTGACGACCTGGATGGAGGGGTGGTAGCCGGTTGGCAGAGCACGCACCAGCGCGAAGAAGACCGGCACTGAACGCGAGAGCCCCCCGGCCCTACCCTTTCAAGCCGCCGTCCCGTCCTTCGCCAGATGCCGCCACGGCGCGACGCTGCGCTGCAGCGTCTGCAGCGCCTCGGCCAGCCGCTGCGCCGGGTCGGGCGACAGGTTGCCGGCGCGCACGGCGGCCTCCAGCGCGGCCACGGTGGCGGCCAGGTCCGCAGCGCCCACGGTCAGCGCGGCGCCGCGCAGGCTGTGCAGCGCCTCCAGCGCACGTTTGCTGTCGCCCTCGGCCAGCCCGGCGCGCACGCTGGCGACGGCGCCGTCGCCCTGCTCCAGCAGCTTCACGCACAGCTTCACGAAACGGGCGAAGTCACCCTTGAGCAGCCGGTGCACGCGCGCGACGTCGACGCCGTCGATGACCGGCCAGTCCTCGCCGACGGCCACGGCGGCGGGCGCCGGCGCCAAAGGCGCCTCGGCCGACAGCGGCGGCAGGGGCGCGGCCTGGGGTGCCGTGGCGCCGGGCCGCACATGGCGCGACAGCACCGCCACCAGCTCCTCGATGTCCACCGGCTTGGACAGGAACTGCGTCGCACCCACCTGCATCGCGCGCTGCTGCTCCTCCACCAGCACCGCCGCCGAGAAGATGATGATCGGCACCTCGTTCAGGCGCAGCTGCTCGCGGATGACGCGCGTGGCCTCGTAGCCGTCCATCACCGGCATCTGCAGGTCCATCAGCACGGCGTCGAAGGCGCCGGGCTGGCTGCGCAGCATGACGACGGCCTGCTGGCCGTCGCGCGCCGGCGTGGCTTCGGCGCCTTCGAGCCGCAGCGCGCGGCCCAGCAGGTCGAGGTTGGTGTCGTTGTCGTCCACCGCCAGCAGCCGCATGCCCCGCAGCCGCGGGCCCTCGGGCGCCATCGGGGCGCGGGCGTAGACCGGGTGCTGGGCATCGTGCCCGTTGCCCAGCGCCAGGCGCAGCTCGAACCAGAAGGTGCTGCCCACGCCCTGCGCGCTGTCGGCGCCGATCTGCCCGCCCATCAGCTCCACCAGCCGCTTGCTGATCGACAGCCCCAGCCCGGTGCCGCCCTGGCGCCGCGCCAGGCCCGAGTCGGCCTGCGCAAAAGGCTCGAACAGCTCGCGGATCTGGTCCGGCCGGATGCCGATGCCGGTGTCCTGCACCTCGAAGCGCAGCCGCACCTGCGTCCCGTCCTGCTCGAGGACACGCGTGCGCACGACGATCTCGCCGTGCTCGGTGAACTTGATCGCGTTGCCCACCAGGTTGACCAGCACCTGCTCCAGGCGCTGCGGGTCGCCGATCAGGCTGTGCTGCAGCGACGCGGCCTGGGCGGACTCGATGCGCAGCGACAGGCTCTTGTCGCGTGCCATCGGCGCCAGCAGGCTGTCGATCTGGGCCAGCAGCTGGCCGAGCACGAAGCTGCGGCTGTCCAGGCGCATGCGGCCGGCCTCGATGCGGCTCAGGTCCAGGATGTCGTTGATGATGGCCATCAGCGAGCGCCCGGCGCTGCGGATGCGCAGCACCATCTCGGCCTGCTCGCGCGCGAGCGGCTCGCGTTCCAGCAGCTGCGTCAGGCCGATGATGGCGTTCATCGGCGTGCGGATCTCGTGGCTCATGCTGGCGACGAAGTCCGACTTCACCGCGTTCGCCTGCGCCAGCTGCTCGTTGCGCTGCTCCAGCCGGGCCCAGGCCCACAGCACCACCGCCAGCATCACGGCCGCGGCGCCGCTGATCAGCACCTGCGCCGCCATCGCGCTGCGCGCGGAGCGGCGTTCGCGCTCGGCCAGCAGGGCACGCTCCTCGGCGCGCATCTGCTCGACGGCGGCGCGGATGCGGTCCTGCAGGCGCTTGCCTTCGCCGCTGGCGATGAGCGCCCGTGCGGCTTCGAAGCCCTTCACGGTGCGCAGGTCGACGACCTGGTCGATCAGGTCCAGGCGCTTCTCGGTCATCTCGCGCAGCGTTGCCAGGCGGGCCGTCTGCACGGGGTTGTCGGCCACCAGGCGCTGCAGCCGGTCCAGCTCGAGCAGGCTGGACCGCGCGGCACGGCGGTAGGGCTGCAGGTACTCGGGGTCGGAGGTCAGCACGAAGCCGCGTTCGGCGGTCTCGGCGTCGACCGTGCGTTCCAGCGCCTGGCCCAGCGCCGCCAGCACCTCGCTGGTGTGGGCGACCTGTCGGGCGTCGCTGCGCAGCTTGCCGATGCTGGTAACGGCCAGCACCGCCAGCGCGACGGCGATGGCGATGACGAAGACCGTCGCCACCGCAACACGCCCGCGCAGCAACGGGGCGTCGGGCGATGCCCGGTCCATTCGACGCGCCATGTGGACCCTCCGGCAGAGCCGTTGCAGGTTGTCGACGCCAGCGCCCGAGGCAAGCCCCGAACCCGCCACGACCGTATGCGCCGCGGCGGCCGGCTGCCAGCGGCATAAGCCCTTGGCAGGGGCATGGCGTCCCCTGATCGAACGAGCGCCGCGCCGTCGCGCCGCCGGCTTCAGCCGCCCGCCGGCGCGACGAGGTGGAAAAAGCTGCCGCTGACGCGCCCGCCGCCGTCCAGCACACGCCAGGAGCCGGTCTCGGCCACCTCGCGCCCGTCGGCGTCGACGATGCGCGCCAGCGGCGCGTCGGGCTGGGCGGACACGCTGGCGTAGTGGAACTCGTGGCCACGCAGCCGCGTGCCGGCGGCGTAGCCGGGCAGCGGCGCCTGCAGCTCGGCCAGGCGGTAGCCCAGGTGCAGGCGGCGCTGGCGGAACGAGGTCTCCAGACCCAGCAGCCCGGCCATCGGATGGCGCGTGCCGTCGGCGTCTTCGAGCACCGAGCCCAGCGCCATGTAGCCGCCGCATTCGCCGTGCACCGGCCGCGTTTGCGCGAAGGCGCGCAGGCCGTCGCGCCAGCGGGTGGCGGCGGCCAGACGGCCGGCGTGCAGCTCGGGGTAGCCGCCGGGCAGCCAGCAGGCGTCGGCGCTGTCGTCGGGCGCTTCGTCCGCCAGCGGCGAGAACGGCAGCAGCGCCGCGCCGGCCGCATGCCAGGCGTCCAGCAGGTGCGGGTAGACGAAGGAGAAGGCAGCGTCGCGCGCCAGCGCGATGCGGGCGCCCGGCGGTGGCAGCGGCAACGCCGGCGTGGGCTCGCAGGCGCCGGCGGCGGCGGCGCGCAGCGCGTTCAGGTCCACGTGGTCGGCGACCAGACGGCCGAGCGCGGCCAGCGTCGCGGCGCGTTCGGGCAGTTCCTCGGCCTGCACCAGGCCCAGGTGGCGTTCGGGCAGCGCCACGGCAGCGTCGCGCGGCAGCGCGCCGAAGACGCGGAAACCGGCGGCTTCGACCGCGCTGCGCACGGTGGCCTCGTGGCGCGTGCTGCCGACGCGGTTCAGCAGCACGCCGGCGAGCTTCAGGCCCGGGCGCAGACTCGCGAAACCCAGCGCCACCGCGGCGGCCGACTGCGCCTGGCCGCGCACGTCCAGCACCAGCAGCACCGGCCAGCCGAAGGCTTCGGCCAGGTCGGCACCGGCGCCGCGGCCCCATTCGCCGGGTGTCACGGCACCATCGAACAGGCCCACCGACGCTTCGGCCAGCAGCAGGTCGCAGCCCTCGGCCGCGCCCAGCAGGCCGGCGACGCGCTCGCGGCCCATCGCCCAGCTGTCGAGGTTGAACGAGGCGCGGCCGGCGGCCGCGGTGTGGAAAGCCGGGTCGAGGTAGTCGGGGCCGTTCTTGAACGGCTGCACGGCCAGCCCGGCGGCGCGCCAGGCGGCCAGCAGGCCCAGCGTCACCGTCGTCTTGCCGCAGCCCGAGGCGGGCGCTGCGACCAGCAGCCCGGGCGGGATCATCGGGTCTCGGGGAAACGCGGCGAGGCGCCCGTCGGCCGGTAGCGCCGGTCGTAGTCGACGGCGTAGAGCCGGCTCTCGTCGAAGTCTTCGGTGCCCAGCGTGCGGCCGACGAGGATCAGCGCCGTGCGCTCCATCTCGGCGCCGACGGCCGCGTCCAGCGTCGCCAGCGTCGCGCGCACGACGCGCTGGTCGGGCCAGCTGGCGCGCCAGACCACGGCCACCGGGCAGTCGTCGCCGTAGTGCGGGCGCAGCTCGGCAACGACCTGGGCGAGCACGTGCACCGACAGGTGGATGGCCAGCGTGGCGCCGGTGGCGGCAAAGGCGGCGAGGTTCTCGCCCTCGGGCATCGCGCTGGCGCGGCCCGAGGTGCGTGTCAGCACCAGCGACTGGGCGACGCCGGGCAGCGTCAGCTCGGCGCCCAGCGCGGCGGCAGCGGCGGCGAACGAGGGCACGCCGGGCGTCACGTCGTAGGGGATGCCCAGCGCGCGCAGCCGGCGCAGCTGCTCGCCCATCGCCGACCAGATCGACAGGTCGCCGGAATGCAGGCGCGCGACGTCCTGGCCGCGCGCGTGGGCGGCGGCGATCTCGTCGACGATCTGGTCCAGGCTCAGCGGCGCGGTGTTGACGATGTGGCAGCCCGGCGGGCAGTGCGCGAGCACGCCTTCGGGCACCAGCGAACCGGCGTACAGGCAGACGGGGCTGGCGGCGATCAGGTCGCGGCCACGCAGCGTCAGCAGGTCGGCGGCGCCGGGGCCGGCGCCGATGAAATGGACCGTCATCGTTCGTCCTTCGCGGATTGGGCCAGGGCCGCGGTCGCCAGACCGTCGGCCGACACGGCGCGCGCGCCCAGCAGCCGCGCGCCGGGGCCGGCGCCGGCCAGCGCGGCGGCTTCGGCCAGGCTGCCGGCGCCGGTGAGGCGGCGCACACGCGCCGACTCGGTGAGGGTGCCTTGCGTCGCCAGCAGCGCTTCGGGCAGCGCCAGCACCGGCAGGCCGGTCTCGGCGGCCAGCGCCTGCATCGCCGGCGCGCCGGCCTTGCGCTCACTGGTCGCCAGCGCGTCGGCGCCCTGCCCGCCCGCGGCGGCCAGCGCCGCGCGCAGCGACTCGACGCCGGCGCTGCTGCGAAAGCCGAGGCCGGCGACGATCATTTGCAGACCGTCCACTGGACCACGGGACGCGCCGGCTGCCAGCCACGCAAACGTCCCAGCGGCGCGGCACGCGCCAGTTCGATGCGCAGCAGCTCGCCGCCGTGGCGGGCGTGCAGCGTCGCCAGCAGCGCCTCGGTCTCCAGCGTCACGCCGTTGGCCACCAGGCGCGCGCCGGGCGCCAGGCGCGCCCAGATCGCCTCGAACACGGCGTTGTCCAGGCCGCCGCCGACGAACACCGCGTCGGGCGCCGGCAGCGCTTCCAGCGCCTGCGGCGCGTGGCCTTCGACGACCGTCAGCCTGTCCTGCAGGCCGAAGCGGCGCACGTTGGCTTCGATGTTGGCAACCCGTTCGGCACGCGTCTCGACGGCCAGCGCACGGCCGCCGGCGAGGCAGAACTCGATCGAAACAGAGCCGGAGCCGGCGCCGACGTCCCAGAGCAGCTCGCCCGGGCGCGGCGCCAGCGCGGCCAGCGTCAGCGCACGCACCGGCGACTTGGTGATCTGGCCGTCATGCGCGAACAGCGCCTCGGGCAGGCCGGCGCAGCGTGGCAGCGGGCGGCCGCCGGCGGCCTCGACGGCCAGCAGCGCAGGCGAAGCGGCGTCGTGCAGCGCGTAGGCCGCAGCGGTGGTCTCGCGCACGCGTTCGTTCGGGCCGCCCAGCGCCTCCATCAGCCAGACGCGGCTGGCGCCCCAGCCGTGTTCGGCCAGCCAGGCGGCCAGCGCCGCACCGGCGGCGCCGTCGCGCAGCAGGCACAGCGCACGCGCGCCGGGCGCCAGATGCGGCAGCAGGCGCTCGAAGGGCGCGGCGTGCAGGCCCAGGCAGGCCGTCTCTTCCAGCCGCCAGCCCAGGTGCGCCGCGGCCAGCGACACGCAGCCGGCCGCCGGATAGGCGCGCCATTCACCCGCCGCCAGCCGCGCCGTCAGCGTGCCGCCGGCACCGTGCCAGAACGGGTCGCCCGAGGCCAGCACGGCGACCGGCCGGCCGCGCAAGGCCAGCACCGGCGCGACGTCGAAGGGCAGCGGCCACTCGCGGCCACGCGCGCCGACGTCGGCCAGCGCGAGGTGGCGGGCGCCACCGAAGACAATCTCGGCCGCGCCGAGCGCTTCCCGCGCGTTCGTGCCGAGGCCGGCGAGGCCGTCCTCGCCGAGACCGATGATCGAGAGCCAGGGTTCAGACATGACACGCGTCCTCTTGTTGGGAGGCACCACCGAAGCCAGCCGTCTGGCCGCCGCGTTCGCGCGCGACGGCGTCGAGGCGGTGTTTTCCTACGCCGGCCGCACCGCGGCGCCGGTGGCCCAGCCGCTGCCGATCCGGGTCGGCGGCTTCGGCGGCGCCGAAGGCCTGGCGGCCTGGCTGCGCGCCGAAGGCATCAGCCACGTCGTCGACGCGACACACCCGTTCGCGGCGCAGATGAGCCGCAACGCGGTGGCCGCCTGCGCCGCCACCGGCACGGCGCTGATCGCGCTGGAGCGCCGCCCCTGGGCAGCAGCCCCGGGCGACGACTGGACGCACGTGGCCGACATCGAGACTGCGGCCGCGGCCTTGCCCGAGACGCCCGAACGTGTCTTCCTCGCGATCGGCCGCCAGCACCTGGCGGCCTTCGCGGCGAAGCCGCAGCACCACTACCTGCTGCGCCTGGTCGACCCGCCCGAAGGTGCGCTGCCGCTGCCCGACGCCGAAGCGGTGATCTCGCGCGGCCCCTTCGGCTACGACGACGACCTGGAACTGCTGCGCTCGCGCCGCATCACGCGCCTCGTGACCAAGAACGCCGGCGGCGAAGGCGCACGCGCCAAGCTCGACGCGGCGCGCACGCTGGGCCTGCCGGTGATCGTCGTCGACCGCCCGGCGCTGCCGCCGCGCGCGAGCGTCGAGACCGTCGCCGAGGTGCTGGCCTGGCTTCATGCCGAACGCGGCGTGTAGACCCAGCGGCCGACGCGGCGCGTCGCCGAGTTGCCGACCAGCACGACGGTACGCATGTCGGCCATCTCGGGCGTCGCTTCGGCCAGCGTGACGGTGACGAGCTGCTCCTCGGGCGTCGACACGGCGCGGGCGAAGGTGATCAGGCGCTCGCCGCCGCAGGCTTCGCGCAGCAGCTCCAACACGCGCGCGAAGCCTTCGGGGCGGCTGCGCGAGCGCGGGTTGTAAAAGGCCATCGCGAAGTCGGCCTGGGCCGCGGCGCGCAGCCGGGCCTCGATCAGCGCCCAGGGCTTCAGGTTGTCCGACAGGTTGATGGCGCAGAAGTCGTGGCCCAGCGGCGCCCCGGCACGCGCGGCGGCGGCCAGCATCGCGGTGATGCCGGGCAGCACGCGGATGTCGAGCTGCTGGTGTTCGGGCGCGGCTTCCAGCGCCTCGAACAGCGCCGAGGCCATCGCGAACACGCCGGGGTCGCCGGAGGAGACGATGACGACCCGCGCGCCGGCTGCCGCCAGCTCCAGCGCGTGGCGCGCCCGCTCGACCTCGACGCGGTTGTCGCTGGCGTGCAGGCGCAGCCCGGGGCGGGCGGCGACACGCGCGACGTAGGGGATGTAGCCGACGATGTCGGTGGCCTCGGCCAGCGCGACGCTGACTTCGGGCGTGACCAGCGTCTCGGCGCCCGGGCCGAGCCCGGCAACAGCGATCCAACCGCTCATGCCCGAACCTCCGGCCGCCGCCCGTGGCCGTGCACCAGCACGATCGCGAAGTACGGGCAGTCCTCGGGGTCGGCCTCGGCCAGGCGCAGCACCCGCTCGCCGGGCATCGTGCCGCGTTCGACCAGCCAGGCGGCGTCCAGCCGGCCGGCGGCGGCCAGCGCGCGCCGCACCTTGGGGAGATTGCGGCCGGTCTTCATCACCACCAGCGCGTCGGCGGCGCGCATGCGTTCGACGAGTTCGGCCTCGGGCATCGTGCCGGGCAGCACCGTCATCACGTCGTCGCCCCAGGTGATGGGCTCGCCGGTGGCGTTCCAGCAGCCGGCCATGCCGGGGATGCCGGGGATGACCTCCAGCTCGACCCGCCCGCGCAGGCGCACGTACAGGTGCATGAACGAGCCGTAGAAGAACGGGTCGCCTTCGCAGAGCACGACCACCTCGCCGGGCAGCGCGGCCAGGCGCCCGGCCCAGTCGTCGTAGAAGCCGGCGAGCGCGTCGTTGTACTCGTCGCCGTCGACCGGGAGTTCGGTCGTCACCGGGTACTCCATCGCCAGCTCGACGGCCTCGGGGTGCAGCAGTTCGGCGGCGATGCGCCGCGCCTGGCCCGGGCGGCCGGCCTTGCGGAAGTAGGCCACCTGGCGGGCGGCGCCGATGACACGCGCGGCGCGCAGGCTCACGAGGTCGGGGTCTCCGGGGCCCAGCCCGGCGCAGATCACTTTGGCCAACGCGCTACTCCTTGCGGCTGGCCAGCGCGTTGATCGCCGCCACCGTGATCGCCGAGCCGCCGAGCCGTCCTTCGACGACCACCGCCGGCACCGGCGGCGCCTCGATCAGCGCGGCCTTGGATTCGGCGGCGCCGACGAACCCGACCGGGCAGCCGATGATCGCCGCCGGCCGCGGGCAGGCCGGGTCTTCCAGCATGTTGAGCAGGTGGAACAGCGCCGTCGGCGCGTTGCCGATCGCGACCACCGCGCCGGCGAGCATCGGGCGCCACAGCTCCAGCGCCGCGGCCGAACGGGTGTTGCCCATCTTCGCGGCCAGCGCCGGCACTTCGGGCGCGTCCAGCGTGCAGACGATGCGGTTGTCGGCCGGCAGCCGGGCGCGCGTGATGCCTTCGCTGACCATGCGTGCGTCGCAGAGGATGGGTGCGCCGGCGGCCAGCGCGGCACGCGCCACGGCCGCCATGCCGGGCGTGAAGCGCACCTGGCGCTCCAGCCCCACCATGCCGGCGGCGTGGATCATGCGCACGACGACCGGCTCCTCGTCGGCGTCGAAACGCGCGAGATCGGCTTCGGCGCGGATGGTGGCGAAGGAGCGGCGGTAGATCGCGGCGCCGTCGGTTTCGTAGACGTGGGGCATGGGGGACGGAGGTTCAGGCCTTGGCGCCGCTGAAGACGGGGCGCAGCAGCGGGCCGAGGAGGGTCGGGACGAAGGCGGCGAGGAAGACCAGCCAGCCGGCACACCAGAGCTGCGCCGCCAGCGCCACCGGGTTGTCTAGCCAGCCGTAGAGGAAAGGTGCGGTCGTGCGCAGCCAGGCGCCCAGCCAGACCAGCGCATACGCGGTGGGCAGCAGCCGGCCGGCGTCGAGTGCACCGCCGTCACCACGCCGCGCCGCCGCGCGCGAGGCGATCGAGAGCACCATGCCGGCCATCGCGCCCATCGTCAGCGCGTGCACCGCGTCGCGTTCGGGCCAGAACTCCGGCGCCAGGCGCGAGACGCCGACGATGACCAGCCCGACGATCAGCGAGCAGAAGGTGGTGTGCATCATCACCAGCAGCGTGTTGCCGCCCACCGCATGCGAGCGCCAGCCCGAGAAGCGCCAGGCCTGCACCGCCGCGGCCAGGATCAGCGCCCAGCCGCTGGCGGTCTCGGCGCCGGCCAGCGTCAGCCCCAGCGCGAGGTACAGCGTGACCAGGCCCAGGCGGTTGGCGAGCCGGTTCTCGCGCGGCGCTGGCGTGGCCGAGCCGCTCTGGCGCAGCCAGTTGGCGGTGAACGCCGGGATCATGCCGCCGGCGATGATCGCGACCTTCATCGCGAAGAACATCACCGCGGCGCGCTTGAGCGCCAGCACGTCCAGCGGCCAGGCTTCGCGCGCGGCGACGACCAGCAGCGCGTCGACGAGGCCCAGCGCCAGGATCGCGCCCGGGAAACCCAGCTTGTTCCAGACCCGCGCGGCGGCGATGTCGCGCAGCAGCCAGAAGGTCACCATGCCGAAGTACAGCGCGCCAGGCGCCAGCAGCAATGCCAGCGGCAGATGCGCGGCCTGCAGCATCACCAGCCGCGCGGCGACCCAGAAGGCGACGAGCAGCATCAGCGGCCGGCCGGCGATCATCGGCCGCGAGGTCCAGCTCGTCACCGCGGTGAGGAAGTAGGCCGCGACCGAGGCGCCGCCGAAGCCGAACACCATCTCGTGCACGTGCCAGACGGCCGGCGTGCCCAGCGTCGGCAGGCCGAGCCCGGGCCACCACCACCAGCCCCACTGCCACCACGACAGCGCGGCCAGCGCCCACAGCCCGGCCATCAGGAACAGCGGCCGGTGCGGCGCGAGCCAGAGGGCGGACAGCGGGGACGGGGCGGGTTGTTCTGTGGTTCGAGCCATCGGCTAGTACGGCAGCCGCAGCCAACCGATCGAATAGCGGGCCCCGGCACGACGGCCTGCGGGGCGCCAGCGGTCGTCAGGGCACGACACCCTGGGCGAGGCGAGCGCCGGATTTTATGGGGCGGCGTCCGGGATTTCGCGCCGCAGCAGCGGCCGCAGCCCGACGACGCCGCCGACGACGATCAGCGCCGGCGTGCGCACACGCTGCTCCAGCGCCAGCTGCGGCAGCGTCGTCACGGTGCCGGTGATGCAGCGTTCGTCGGGCAGCGTCGCACGTTCGACGACGGCCGCCGGCGTGTCGGCCGGCAGGCCGTGGGCGACCAGTTCGCGGCAGATCAGCGCCAGCGTGCCGACGCCCATGTAGATGACGAGCGTCTGCCGCGGCCGCGCCAGCGCCGCCCAGTCCAGGTCGATGCCCTGGCCGTCGGCGCGCAGGTGGCCGGTGGCGAAGACCAGCGCCGCGGCGTGGTCGCGGTGCGTCAGCGGGATGCCGGCGCTTGCCGCCGCGCCCTGCGCGGCGCTCAGCCCCGGGATGACGTCGAAGGGCACGCCGGCTTCGGCCAGCGCGATCGCCTCCTCGCCGCCGCGGCCGAAGATGTAGCCGTCACCGCCCTTGAGCCGCACCAGCGAGCGGCCCTCGCGCGCCAGGCGCAGCATCAGGGCGATGATCTCGTCCTGCGGCAGCGCGTGCCGCGACGCCTGCTTGCCGACGTACAGCCGCTCGGCCGAGGCCGGCGCCAGCGCCAGGATCTCGTCGCTGACCAGCGCGTCGTAGAGCAGCAGCGAAGCGCCCTGCAGCGCCTTCAGGCCCTTGAGCGTCAGCAGTTCGGGGTCGCCGGGGCCGGCGCCCAGCAGGGTCACGTGGCCGCAGGCGGGGCCGGCTTGGATGTCACGCTGCATCGTCGAGATTCGTTGGGCCGCGGACCGGAAACGACAACGCCACCCGTGGGTGGCGTTGCGTCGATGTCCTGATGGGCTGCGCAGGCTTCGGGCCTGCGGCCTCCGCCGTGCAAGGGCGGGTTTCAAACGCATTGAGGGGTGTCCTGGGACGCCCGGATCATAGCGGAGCCGCCCCGGGCGGCCCACCGGCCGCGCCCCGGGCACCCCGATTGCCCCGGGGCCAGGACCCGATGCCGACACCGCTGACCCCGTTCGCACGCTGGCGAGCCACCCGCTGGCGGATGCCCGGGCGGGCCTGGCGCGTGCGGCCGGCCGCCGCGGCGGCGGCGGGCGAAGACGCGCCCATGCGCGCCGACCTGCTGACGGCCGACCAGATGGAGCAGCTCGGCCTGCAGCTGGCATCGGAGCACCGCGTCGGGGCCACGCCCGGACGCGACGAACTGCTGGCCCGCCTGGCCGACAACGAGGACGCGCTGGCAAGCACCTGCGCGCTCCTGGCCGGCCGCGCCGACGCCGCCCAGCGCGCGACGCCGGCCGGCGAGTGGCTGCTGGACAACTGGTACCTGATCGGCGAGGAGATCCTCACCGCGCGGCGCCACCTGCCGCCGGGCTACAGCCGCGAGCTGCCGCGCCTGCTCGACGGCCCGCAGCAGGGCAGGCCGCGCGTCTACGCGCTGTCGCTGCTGGCCGTCGCCCACACCGACGGGCGGCTGGACCGCGGCGTGCTGGTGCGCTTCGTCGCCTCGTACCAGACGCTGCAGCCGCTGCAGCTGGGCGAGCTGTGGGCGGTGCCGATCATGCTGCGGCTGGCGCTGATCGAGAACCTGCGCCGCGTCGCCGCCGGCGTCGCGCGCAGCCTGAACGAGCGCGAGATCGCCGGCCGCTGGGCCGACCGCATGACCGAGGTCGCCCGGCGCGAGCCGGGCGACCTGATCCTCGTCGTCGCCGACATGGCGCGCTCGAAGCCGCCGCTGACGCCGCCGTTCGTCGCCGAGCTGTCGCGCCGGCTGCAGGGCACCGGGCCGGCGCTGGCACTGGCGCTGAGCTGGGTCGAGCAGCGGCTGGCCGAGCACGGCGCCACCGTCGACACCCTGGTCCAGGCCGAGGCGCAGGGCCAGGCTGCGGCGCAGGTGGCCGTCAGCAACAGCATCGCCGGGCTGCGCCTGCTGGGCTCGACCGACTGGCGCGACTTCGTCGAGGCGCAGTCGGTCGTCGAGCGCACGCTGCACGCCGACCCGCCCGGCGTCTACCGCCGGATGGACTTCGCCACGCGCGACCGCTACCGCCATGCCGTCGAGCGCATCGCGCGCCACGCCCCGGCCAGCGAGCAGCAGGTGGCCGAGGCGGCGCTGCGCCTGGCGGGGGCGGCGGCGCAGCTGCCGCAGTCGCACGTCGGCTGGTGGCTGGTCGACGCCGGCCGCCCGGCGCTGGAACGCGCGGTGGCGATGCGCACGCCGTGGGCGGAACGCGCCCGGCACGCGCTCGCCCGCCACCCGCTGGCGGCGTACGGCGGCGGCGTCGCGACGGTGAGCCTGGCGGCCGCAGCCGCGGTGCTGGCCGCCGCGACCCAGGCCTTCGCGGTCGCGCCCGCCGGCGCGGCCTGGACCGCGGCGACGGTGCTGGCGCTGCTGCTGGCGGCCAGCCAGTTCGCGGTGACGGTGGTCAACGCGGTCGCGATGCGCGGCGCGGCACCGGACGCGCTGCCGCGGCTGGACTACACCGACGGCATACCGCCGGCCGACCGCACCCTGGTGGTGGTCCCGACGCTGCTGGGCGACACGGCCGGCGCCGACGCGCTGCTCGAAGCGCTGGAGGTGCGCCACCTCGCCAACCGCGACCCGCAGCTGCTGTTCGCGCTGCTGACCGACTTCGTCGACGCGGCCCAGGAGCGGCTGCCCGGCGACGAGGCGCTGCTGGCGCACACGCGGCGCGGCATCGAGGCGCTGAACCTGCGCCACCCCGGCGCACCCTTCCTGCTGCTGCACCGGCCGCGATGCTGGAACCCACGCGAAGGCGCGTGGATCGGCCGCGAACGCAAACGCGGCAAGCTCGCCGACCTGAACCAGCTGCTGCGCGGCGGCGCCGCGGACAGCTTCTCGCTCGTCGTCGGCGATGCCGGGAAGCTGCCCGGCGTGCGTTACGTCGTCACGCTGGACACCGACACGCAGCTGCCGCGCGACGCCGCGCGCCAGTTCGTCGCGACGATGGCGCACCCGCTGAACCGGCCGCGGCTCGGCGGCCGCCCCGGCGCCCAGCGCGTCGTCGCCGGCCACGGCATCCTGCAGCCGCGCGTCGGCACGACGCTGGTCGGCGCCGGGCAGACGCGCTACGGCCGGCTGTTCGGCGGCGAGCCCGGCATCGACCCCTACACCGGCGCGGTCAGCGACGTCTACCAGGACCTGTTCGGCGAAGGCTCGTTCATCGGCAAGGGCATCTACGACGTCGACGCGGTCGAGGCCGTGCTCGCCGGCCGGCTGCCCGACAACCGCGTGCTCAGCCACGACCTGCTCGAAGGCGGCTACGCGCGCAGCGGGCTGCTGAGCGACGTCGAGCTGTCGGAGGCGCCGCCCGCGCGCTACGACGTCGACGCCCGGCGCCGGCACCGCTGGATCCGCGGCGACTGGCAGATCGCCGCCTGGGCGCTGCCGTGGGTGCCGGTGCCCGACACCCGGGCCGGCCGCGCCGGGCGCACGCGGCGCGCGGCGAACCCGCTGTCGATGCTCTCGCGCGCCAAGATCGCCGACAACCTGCGCCGCAGCCTGGTCGCGCCGGCGCTGCTCGCGCTGCTGCTGCTCGGCTGGCTGCTGCTGCCGCTGCCGGCGCTGTGGACGGCGGCGGTGGCGGCCGTGCTGGTCGCGCCGACGGTGCTCGGCCTGCTGGGCGACCTGCTGCGCCGGCCGGGGCCGGCGGGGCTGCGCGCACAGGCCGGCACCGCCGCGGAATCGGCCTGGCGCCACCTGCAGCAGGCGGCGTTGACGCTGGTGGTGCTGCCGCACGAGGCGCACTACAGCCTCGACGCCGTGGCGCGCACGCTGTGGCGGCTGCACGTCTCGCGGCGGCGGCTGCTCGAGTGGCAGCCGTCGTCGGAGCTCGGCCGCACGCGGGCCGCCGGCGCGCTGCCGGCCCTGGCGCAGACGGCGCTGCGGCTGGCCGCGGGCCCGCTGCTGGCGGTGCTCGTGCATCAGGCCCTCGCCGTCTGGCGGCCCGAGGTGCTGCCGCTGGCGACGCCGCTGCTGCTGGCCTGGCTGCTCTCGCCGTTCGTCGTCTGGTGGATCGACCAGCCGCTGCCGCGGCGCGTCGCCGCGCTCGACGACGCCGAGCGCCGCGAGCTGCGGCTGCTGGCGCGCCGGACCTGGGCGTTCTTCGAGACCTACGTCGGGCCGGCCGACCATCACCTGCCGCCGGACAACGTCCAGCTGCAGCCGGTGGCCCGGCTGGCGCACCGCACCTCGCCGACGAACATCGGCCTGTCGCTGCTGGCGACGCTGGCGGCGCACGACTTCGGCTGGCTCGGCGGCGCCGAGCTGCTCGAGCGCACCGCGGCGACGCTGGACACGCTGGACCGGATGGAGCGCCACCGCGGCCACTGGCTGAACTGGTACGACACCGAGACGCTGCAGCCGCTGCGCCCGGCCTACGTCTCGACCGTCGACAGCGGCAACCTCGCCGGCCACCTGCTGACGCTGCGCGCCGGGCTGCTGGAGCTGGCGGCCGCGCCGCCGCAGCCGCGGCGGCTGCTGCTCGGGCTGGCCGACCCGCTGCGGCTGCTGCAGCAGGCCGCCGACGACACGCCGCAGCAGGCGCAGGTCGAGCGTTTTGCGGCGCGGTGGGCCGCGGCGGTGGCGCAGGCCGCGCAGGGCCAGGCGCTGCGCGAGCCGCTGGCCGAGCTGGCCGCCATGGCGCGGGCGCTGGCCGACGCTTCGCCGCCGGACGCGGCCGACGACGCGCTGCTGGACGTCTGGTCGCCGCCCGACGAGGCCGAGCGCTGGGCGCGCGCGCTGCAGCGCCAGTGCACCGCGGCACTGGAGGAGATCGACGCGCCCGCCAGCGACTGGAGCGGCGACGCGCGGCAGCTGGCCGACCGTGTCGAGGCGATGGCGGCGATGGACTTCCGCTTCCTCTACGACGCCGAGCGCGACCTGCTGACGATCGGCTTCAACGTCGACGACGGCCGCCGCGACGCCGGCTACTACGACCTGCTGGCCTCGGAGGCGCGGCTGGGCGCCTTCGTCGCGATCGCACTCGGCGAGCTGCCGCAGCGCGCCTGGTTCGCGCTCGGGCGGCAGGTGTCGCGGCTGGGCGGGCGCGGCGTGCTGCTGTCGTGGAGCGGGTCGATGTTCGAGTACCTGATGCCGATGCTGGTGATGCCGAACTACGACGACACGCTGCTCGGCCAGACGATGCTCGGCGCGGTCGAGCGCCAGATCCGCCACGGCCGCCAGCGCGGCGTGCCCTGGGGGATCTCCGAGTCGGGCTACAACGCCACCGACGCCCGGCTGAACTACCAGTACCGCGCGTTCGGCGTGCCCGGGCTCGGGCTGAGGCGCGGGCTGGGTGCGGACCTCGTCGTCGCGCCGTACGCGAGCGTGATGGCGGTGATGGTCGACCCGCGCGCGGCGCTGCAGAACATCCGGCACCTGGCCACGGAAGGGCTGGCCGGCGTGTTCGGGCTGCACGAGGCGGTGGACTACACGCCGTCGCGGCTGCCGCCCGGCGAGCGCCGCGCCGTCGTGCGCTCGTACATGGCGCACCACCAGGGCATGTCGCTGCTGGCGCTGGCCCACGCGCTGCTGGACCAGCCGATGCAGCGGCGCTTCGCGTCCGACCCGGCGCTGCAGGCGACGCTGCTGCTGCTGCAGGAGCGCGTGCCGCGCGCCGGGCCGGTGGTGCCGCCGGTGGCCGAGCCGCCCGAATCCCGCGCCGGCGAGCCCGAGGAGCAGCTGCCGGCGCGCGTCTTCACCAGCGCGCAGACGCCGCACCCCGAGGTGCAGCTGCTGTCCAACGGCCGCTACCACGTGATGCTGACCCACGCCGGCGGCGGCTACAGCCGCTGGAACGGCACCGCGCTGACGCGCTGGCGCGAGGACGGCACGACCGACGCCTGGGGCAGCTTCTGCTACCTGCGCGACACCGAGACCGGCATCGTCTGGTCGGCGACGCCGCAGCCGACACGCTGGACGCCGGAGAGCTTCGAGGCGGTGTTCAGCGAGGGCCGGGCCGAGTTCCGCCGCCGTGACCAGGGCATCGACGTGCACACCGAGATCGTCGTCTCGCCGGAGGACGACTTCGAGCTGCGCCGCATGCGCCTGTCCAACCGCAGCCGCGGCCGGCGCTCGATCGAGCTGACGACCTTCAGCGAGGTCGCGCTGGCCCCGGCGGCGGCCGACGCCGCGCACCCGGCGTTCGGCAAGCTGTTCGTGCAGACCGAGCTGCTCGAGCAGCCGCCGGCCATCGTCTGCACGCGCCGGCCCCGCTCGGCCGAGGAACGCCCGCCGTCGATGTTCCACCTCGTGACGGTGCACGGCGCGGGCCACGGCGAGGTCTCGCACGAGACCGACCGCGCGCGCTTCATCGGCCGCGGCCGCAGCCTGCAGGCCCCGGCCGCGCTGCAGGCCCACGGCCCGCTGTCGGGCACCGCCGGCGCGGTGCTCGACCCGGTCGTGGCGACGCGCCGCGTCGTCACGCTGGAGCCCGGGCAGACCACGGTCGTCGACATCGTCTACGGCGCCGCCGACAGCCGCGACGCCTGCGTCGCGCTGGCCCGCAAGGCGACCGACCGGCGCCTGGCCGACCGCGTGTTCGAGCTGGCGTGGACCCACAGCCAGGTGCTGCTGCGGCAGATCAACACCAGCGAGGCCTCGGCGCAGACCTACGCCCGGCTGGCCAACGCGGTGGTGTTCTCGCAGCCGAGCTGGCGGCCCGAAGGCGCGACGCTGCTGCAGAACCGCCGCGGCCAGTCGGGGCTGTGGGGCTACGCGATCTCCGGCGACCTGCCGATCGTGCTGCTGCAGATCGGCGACGCCGCGAACATGGATCTCGTGCGCCGGCTCGTCCAGGCCCACGCCTGGTGGCGGATGAAGGGGCTGGCCGTCGACCTCGTCATCTGGAACGAGGAGCGCGACGTCTACCGCCAGCAGCTGCAGGAGCAGATCGTCGGCCTGATCGCCAGCAGCGTCGAGTCGCCGGTCGTCGACCGTCCGGGCGGCATCTTCGTGCGCCATGCCGAGCAGATCGCCGTCGAGGACCGCGTGCTGCTGCAGGCGGTCGCGCGGGCGGTGATCAGCGACCGCCGCGGTTCGCTGGAGCAGCAGCTGGAGGATCCCCGCCCGCGGGCGCTGCCGCCGGCGCTGCCGGTGGCGCCACGCGCCGCCGACGCGCCGTCGCCGGCGGCCCTGGCGGGCGAACTCGCCGCGGCCCGCACCGGGCTCGTGCGGTTCAACGGCAGCGGCGGCTTCTCGGCGGACGGGCGCGAGTACGTCGTCGTCACCTGCGGCCTGCAGCGGCCGCCGGCGCCGTGGGTCAACGTGATCGCCAACCCGCGCTTCGGCACCGTCGTCTCGGAGACCGGCAGCGCCTACACCTGGTGCGAGAACGCCCACGAGCTGCGGCTCACGCCGTGGCACAACGACCCGGTCACCGACCCGTGCGGCGAGGCGTTCTACCTGCGCGACGAGGAGAGCGGCCAGGTCTGGTCGCCGCTGTGCGAGCCGGCACCGGCGCTCGGCGGCGAGCCTCCCGGCGCCCCGCCCTACCGCGCACGCCATGGCTTCGGCTACAGCGCGTTCGAGCACCGGCGCAGCGCGGTCCACAGCACGCTGACGGTCTTCGTCGCGCCGGACGAGGCGCTGAAGTTCTCGCGCATCGTGCTGCGCAACGAGGGCCGCCGCACGCGCCGGCTGTCGGTCACCTGCTACGTCGAGTGGGTGCTGGGCGACCAGCGCGAGAAGACCGCGCCGCACGTGGCGACCGAGATCTCGGCCGAGCACGGCGCGCTGTACGCGCGCAACCGCTACGGCAGCGACTTCGGCGACTGGGTCGGCTTTCTCGACGTCGACCCGGCCGAACGCGTCGGCGGCTCGGTCACCGGCGACCGCGCCGAGTTCATCGGCCGCAACCAGTCGCTGCGGCGCCCGGAGGCCCTGCGCCGGACGACGCTGTCGGGACGCTGCGGCGCCGGGCTCGACCCCTGCGGCGCGATCCAGGTGCGCGTGGACCTCGCGCCGGGGCAGACGCGGGAGGTGGTGTTCCGGCTCGGGATGGGCCGCAGCACCGACGAGGCCGACCGGCTGGTGCTCGCCAACCGCGGCAACGCGCGCGCCGCCGCGGTGCTGGAGGCCGTGCGCGCGCAGTGGGGCGAACTGCTCGGCACGGTGCAGCTGCACACGCCGTCACCGACGCTGGACCTGCTGGCCAACGGCTGGCTGCTGTACCAGACGGTGGCCTGCCGGCTGTGGGCGCGCAGCGGCTTCTACCAGTCCGGCGGCGCCTACGGCTTTCGCGACCAGCTGCAGGACGCGATGGCCACGGTGCACGCGCGGCCCGAACTGCTGCGCGAGCAGCTGCTGCGCTGCGCCGGCCGCCAGTTCGCCGAGGGTGACGTGCAGCACTGGTGGCACCCGCCGGCCGGCCGCGGCGTGCGCACGCGGATCTCCGACGACTACCTGTGGCTGCCGCTGGCGCTGGCGCGCTACGTCGGCGCGACGCACGACAGCGGCGTGCTGGAGGAGGAGGTCGGCTTTCTCGACGCGCCGCCGGTGCTGCCGCCGGACGAGTCGCGCTACGACCTGCCCGGGCGCGCAGCGGGCGTCGCCAGCGTCTACGAGCACGCGCGGCGCGCCGTCGAACACGGGTTGTCCTTCGGCGAACACGGGCTGCCCTTGATGGGCGTGGGCGACTGGAACGACGGCATGAACCGCGTCGGCGAACACGGCCGCGGCGAGAGCGTCTGGCTCGGCTTCTTCCTCTGCGAGGTGCTGCGCGCCTTCGCGCCGCTGGCACGGCGGCGGGGCGACGCGGACTTCGCCGCGCGCTGCGAGGCCGAGCGTGACGCGCTCGCGGCAAGACTCGAGGAGGCCGGCTGGGACGGCGGCTGGTACCGCCGCGCCTACTTCGACGACGGCACGCCGCTGGGCACGCACGAGGGCGTGGAGTGCCGCATCGACTCGATCTCGCAGAGCTGGGCGGTGCTCTCGGGCGTCGCCGGCCCGGCGCGTGCGCACCAGGCGATGGAGGCCGTGCAGACGCACCTGGTGCGCGCGGACGCCGGCCTGGTCCAGCTGCTGGACCCGCCGTTCGACCGGCGCGGGCCGAACCCGGGCTACATCGCCGGCTACCTGCCCGGCGTGCGCGAGAACGGCGGCCAGTACACCCACGGCGCGGTCTGGGTGGCGATGGCCTGGGCGGCGCTGGGCGAGGCCGAGCGCGCCTGGGCCATCGTCGACCTCGTCAACCCGCTGCACCACACCGGCGACGCCGGCCAGGTGGCGGTCTACAAGGTCGAGCCCTACGTGATGGCGGCCGACGTCTACAGCATCGCGCCGCACGGCGGCCGCGGCGGCTGGACCTGGTACACCGGGTCGGCCGGCTGGATGTACCGGCTGGTGCTCGAGTCGCTGCTCGGGCTGACGCTGCAGGTCGACGAGCGCGGCGCGCGGCTGGACCTGCGCCCGTGCATCCCGGCGTCATGGCCCGGCTTCACGGTGGACTACCGCCGCCACGAGACGCGCTACCGGATCGAGGTGACGCGAGGCCGCCAGCCCGGGCTGACGCTCGACGGGCAGGCGCTGGAAGGCGCGTCCCTGCCGCTGGCCGACGACGGCCTGGGGCATGAGGTGGTGCTGACGCTGGCCGCCTGAACCGGGGAGACGCCGCGCCCGGCGGCGGCCGGGGGCGCGGCCTGGCGCACAGAGCGGCGCGGCACCGGGCCTGATGCTGCGCAGGCCTCGGATCGAAGTGCGTGGCGCGCCACCGCCCTTCAGGTGGCGGGCACGTCGGGCAGCAGGCGGTCGTACTCGCACTTCACCACGCGGTAGCACTCGCAGGTGCGGGCCTCGAGACCGGCCCGGTCGAGCAGCGTGATGCGGCCGCGCGCGTAGCGGATCAGGCCGGCCGCCTGCAGCCGGCCCGCCGCCTCGGTCACACCTTCGCGCCGGACGCCGAGCATGTTGCCGATCAGCTCCTGCGTCATCACCAGCTCGTCGCTCGGCAGGCGGTCGCGGCTGAGCAGCAGCCAGCGGCACAGCTGCTGGTCCAGCGAGTGGTGGCGGTTGCAGACCGCGGTCTGCGCCATCTGCGTGATCAGGGCCTGCGTGTATCGCAGCAGCAGGTGCATGACGGGGCCGGCCCGCTGGAACTCCTCCAGCATCGCCGGCGCCGGCAGGCGAAAGCCCTGCCCGGCGCTCTGGACCACCGTCCGGCTCGGCGTGCTGCCGCCGCCCATGAAGAGCGTGACGCCGACCAGGCCCTCGCGGCCGATGACGGCGATCTCGGCCGAGGCCCCGTCGGCCAGCACGTACAGCATCGACACGATGGCCGAGGTGGGGAAGTACACGTAGGCCGACGCCACTCCCGGCTCGTGAAGCACCTTGCCCAACGGCAGGTCCACGCTCTCCAGAAGCGGCCGCCAGCGCTGCCATTCGGCATCCGGCAGGGAAGCCAGCAGGCGGTTGGTGCGGGGATCGTGGGGAAAGGGCATGAGGGTGTTGAGCGGCGGGCCGACGGTACCCCGAACGTCGCCAGCCGTACAGCTGAGGACGCCACCGCCGCAGACCGTCGCCGTGCTCAGGTGCAAGGCGGTCTGCGCGCGGCCCGCCACGGCGAACGGGCTCACCGCGGCAGGCAGCGACGCGGCGTCGCCTCGTCGGCCAGCCCGCGGACGCTCGTGCCGAAGGCGATGCGGCCGTCGGCGGCCACCGGCGTCGGGCCGGTGCTCGAGAGCGCCTCCCGGCAGTGGCGGGGCGCCTGCGCACCTTCGTCCGTCCGGGCCTGGGCGACGATCCGCGGCGCGCTCGCCCGCACGCGGCCAAACAGCGTCGCGAACGCCACATCGGCCGCATCGCGGCCGGTGCCCAGCCGCACGAATCCCATCGGCACGCCGGTGCCCGACGGATCGAACAGGTACCAGCGGTCGCCGAGGTAGACCTCGGCGTAGGCGTGGAAGTCATGCGGCCCGAGCGCGGGGTCGGCGCCGAAGTCGGTGCCCGACACCACGCGCGCGGGCATGTTCAGCGCGCGGCACAGCGCGATCATCAGGTGGGCGAAGTCGCGGCACACGCCGACGCGTTCGATCAGGGTGTCGACCGCCGAGGTCGTCGAGTCGCTCGAGTTGGCGACGAAGCGCACCTGCTTCTGCACCCAGTGCTGCACGGCGAGCACACGGCTGTAGCCGGGCACCAGGCCGCCGAACTCGTGCGCCGCGAGCGCGAGCAGGCGGTCGGACTGGCAGTAGCGGCTGGGATACAGGTAGGGCATCACCTCCAGCGGCAGGTCGCGCACCGGCACTTCCTGCAGGGCGTCGGGCTCGGCGAGGTGGTGGCGGATCTCGACCACGGCCTCGTAGTTCACACGCAACTCGCCCGGACCCGCGTGCAGACGCACGAAACGCGACGCGGTGGCCGGATCGGTGGCCTGCGCAGGCGTGATCGCCTGGCTCAGCCGCAGGCGCTCGTGGTCGACGACCTGGCACGGCGTCTGCGCCGCCTGGATGTTGAAGACGAAGTCGGCGCCGCCGGCGCCCTCCACCTCGTAGCAGAGCTCGACGGCCAGATCGATGCGGATCACGCCGGCGTGAGCGTCCAGCGGCCGCGCCTGAAGCGGCGCAGGACCGGGCCCGCGGGCGGCAGGGCCATCGGCGGTGGCTGCACGGGAAGCGCCTGGGCCGGGCGCGAATGCGACGGCGAATGCGACGGCGACCCCGCGGGCTGTGTGCCGGCACGGACGTCGCTCTTGGCGGGGCGGGGGGCAACCATGTCGATCTCCAGAGGCTCGCGACCACCGCGACCGCCGCGGCCTTCCGGACCTGCACCCGCAAGCCTGGGGGCCGTGCCCCGCCGCGTCGGTGCGCTGGCGCACACAGCGCCGCGGCGCCCGCTCAGGCGGGCCGGGCTTCGTCGCGGTCGTCGGTCAGAACGAGCAGGTAGCCTGACGACTGCGGATCGGCCGCGAGCTGGCCGATGACGGCAAGCGCGTCTGCGCTGCGGGAGCGCAGCACCAGCGGGCAGGCCGCCCGCCGCACGCCGGCGTCGACGCGCGCGGCCGCCGCCCTCAGGCTGCGCGCGGACTCGCCATCGAGCCAGACCTCGGGCGCAAGGGCCAGGGCCTCGCCGGGGGCGGCGCCGAGCAGGCGCGCCGCGGTCAGGTTCAGGTCGCTCACGAGCAACCCGGCGTCGAGCACCAGGCAGCCCGCCGGCAGGTGGTCATGGCGATCGGCCTGCCGGCTCAGCGCCTCCTCCAGTTCGGTGCGCGCGTCGCGCAGCTCCTGCGCCTGCAGCTCGAGCTCCACCTGGTAGACCTGCAACTCATGCAGCAGCGCCAATGCCTGTTCCGCCGTACCCGGTGACGAGGCCATCGAATGCAGCACGTCCAGCGCCTCGGCCGCGCCGCCGTAGGCACCCTGACCGCCGGCACCGCCCCGCAGGCGAACGGCCGCCCGTCGGCGCAACTCGGCCAGCCGCAGGATGTCCGCCGCGCTGGGGGGGCGTTCGTTCAGGTCGGGCATTCTCACCTCGGGCGACACGTGGCGGTGCCACCCACTCTACGCCTGACGCAAGCGGGCCTCGAGTTCCTTGGCAATGGTGATGTCCACAAAGGTGATCACCACCCCCTGAATCACGTTGCTCAGGGTGCGGTACGGCATGATGCGCACGGTGAACCAGCGGCCGTCGCGGGTGGCGATCTGCTTCTCGCTGAAGGCCAGCGTGCGCAGCGTCTCCTTCACGTCCGCGTGCAGCTCCGGGTACAGCAGCGTGCTGGCCAGCTCGCTCAAGGGGCGGCCGATGTCGCTCTCGCGCAGGTGGATGACACGCGCGATCTGCTCGGTGTAGCGGCGCACGTTGCCGTCGTTGTCCAGGAACAGCGTGGCGATGTCGGTGCTGTTGAGCAGGTTCTGCATGTCGCTTTGCGCCAGCGCCAGGTCGTCGAGCTTGGACTGCAGCTCGCCGTTGATCGTCTGCAGCTCCTCGATCATCGACTGCGCCTCCTCCTTGGAGGTCATCAGCTCCTCGTTGGCGGCCTGCAGTTCCTCGTTGGTCGACTGCAGCTCCTCGTTGGCCGCCTGCAGCTCCTCCTGCGACACGCGCATCGCGTGGCGCAGCGACTGCATCTCCTGGCGCGAGCGCAGCAGCTCCTCGGCCACCGCCGGGTCCGGCGTCTCGGAGGGCCTGGCCCGCCGCCGCCGGCGCGGCGCGGCGGCCGGCACGTCGCGAAAGACGATCATCGCCAGGCCCTCGAGCGCCTTGGGCCGCAGCACGGGCTGCACCGTGACGTCCACCAGCGCCGCGGCCTCTTCGTCCAGCGGCAGACCACGCAGCTCCAGCGTGGTCTTCGCCTGAAGGGCCTGGCGCAGCGCCACGCCCAGCTCGGTGCGCAGCGAGGGCTGCGCCATCACGTGCACGTTCCAGTTGGCCTTGCCCGCGGCCGGCTCCAGATAGCGCCCGGTGCGCCCGCTGATGTAGAGGATGTCGCCGGCCTCGTTGACCAGCACCGCGGGCGGCGCGAAGGTCTGCAGCAGCAGCTGGTCGGCCAGCGGCTGGAGGTTGGCCGGCGAGGCGTCGGTTGGCGGCAGGGTCGTCTCCCAGGGGGTGGCTCGGGCCGCCGGCCGCCGCGCGGTCGGGAAGACCACCGGGCCGGGGCTGGCGCCATTGTCGCCGCGGCGGTACAGCCGGGACTTGGGCTCCAGCGGCCGGAACAGCGCCGGCACGCGGCCCACGGTCTCCGAGCTGCCCAGCAGCAGCACGCCGCCGGGGCGCATGGCGAAGTGCAGCAGCGGGATCAGCCGCTTCTGCAGCGCGGCGTCGAAGTAGATCAGCAGGTTGCGGCAGGACACGAGGTCCAGGCGCGTGAACGGCGGGTCCTGCGTCAGGTCGTGCTGGGCGAACAGCACGCGGTCGCGCAGGCGCTGGTCGACGCGGTAGCCGCCGCCGGGGCGTTCGGCGAAGAAGCGCGCCAGCCGCTGCGGCCCGAGGTCGCGCGCGACGGCCGCGGGGTAGCAGCCGGCACGCGCCGCGGCGATGGCGTCGGCGTTGAGGTCGGTGGCGAAGACCTGCAACTCGCAGCGCGAGGCCGGCGGCAGCGCCTCGACGACCTCGGTGAAGGCCATCGCCAGCGTGTAGGCCTCCTCGCCCGTCGAGCAGCCCGCGACCCAGGCGCGCAGCGGGCCGCCCAGCGCCGCCTGCCGGGCGATCAGCTCGGGCAGCACGCGCTGCTGCAGCACCTGCCAGACCTCCGGGTCGCGGAAGAAGGCGGTGACGCCGATCAGCAGCTCCTTGAACAGCAGGTCCAGCTCCTGGCCGTTGGCGCGCAGGAACTCGGCGTAGGCCGACATCGAGACCAGGCCGTGCACGGCGACGCGCCGGGCCACGCGCCGCATCAGCGTGTTCGGCTTGTACTGCGTCAGGTCGTGCCGGGTGTGCTCGCGCAGCAGCGCGAGGATGCGGCGCAGCGCCGCGTCGTCCGCGAGGGGCCCGGCCCCGGGGGTCGCCGGGCCCGCGGCGGCGACGATGCGCCCGGGCATCTCGGCCGGCAGGGCGACGATGTCCACGCCGCCGGCGGCGATCGCGCTCTTGGGCATGGCGTCGAAAGCGGCCGACTCCGGCGACTGCGCCAGCGTCAGCCCGCCCTGGGCCTGGATCGCCTGCAGGCCCTGCGCACCGTCGGAGCCCATGCCCGAGAGCACGACGCCGACGGCGCGTTCGCCGTAGGACCGCGCCAGCGAGCGCAACAGCGCGTCGATCGGCCAGCGGTGGCCGCGCGGCTCGGCCGGCCGGACGACGCGCAGCGCGCCGGCCTGCACGGTCAGCTCGGCATCGGGCGGGATGACGTAGACCGTGTCGGCCTCGATGCGCTGGGCGTCGAAGGCCGGCAGCACGGGCATCGCGCAGGCGCGCTGCAGCAGCTCGTGCAGCAGCGTCTCGCGCGTCGGGTCCAGGTGCTGCACGACGAGGTAGGCCAGGCCGCTGTCCGCGGGCACCGCGGCCAGGAACTGCTCCAGCGGCTCCAGACCGCCGGCCGAAGCGCCCAGGCCGACGACCTCGAGGGTCTGCGCAGGCTCGCTGGGGGAAGGCGGGGGGGCGTCGGACATGGTTCCAGTATGAGCGCAGCCGGGAGGACGGATCTCCCAGTGTGCGGCGGCGCACAGATGCCGCGCGCGCCGCAGACGACGATGCGGGTCTTCCCTGCCCCTGCGTCTGCCACGCGACGAAAGCCTGCCATGCATCCCCGTTCGACAACCTTTCGCCGCGCAGCGCAACGTTGCACTGCGACCCGGATGCGGCCCTCGAGGCTCGATCCCTGCGCCTCGGCGGGTCCGCAGGAGACCCGCCCGGACGGCTGCTGGCTCTACGACCCGCGGGCCGAGCGTTTCTTCTTCGTGGACCCTGCGTTCCGACAGCGCTGGGTCCTGCGCGGGCAGGTGCCCCGTGCGCCGCCACAGCGCTGGCTGGGCCGCGCTCGTGCCGACGACCGCACGCTGCTGCGGGCCGCGTTGCGCGACCTGGCCCATGGCGCCCCCTGCACGATCGAGTACCGGGGCGTCGACGCCCAGGGCAGCAGTCGCTGGATCGCCGAAGACACGCGCCTGGGCGGCCGGGCTGCCGGCAACCTGCCGGGGTCGCACGGGATCTCGGGCGACATCGCCGGATGCCGGCGCGCGCTGCGGGAACTGCAGGACGCGGACCGCCGCAAGGACGAGTTCCTGGCCGTCCTCGTGCACGAGCTGCGCACGCCGCTGCAGTGCCTGCGTGCGGCCAGCGCAGCCCTGGCGGGGAACCTGGCGGAGCCGGCCAGGGTCATCGAGCGCCAGGTGCAGCATCTGGCGCGCCTCGTCGACGACCTCGGCGAGTCCACCCGCCTGACCCACCGCAAGGCGCATCTGAGACTGCAGACGGTCGGGCTGCACAGCCTGCTGCAGGACGCCATCGAGGATCTGCGCGCCGAGGTCGAGGCTCGCCAGCTGACCCTCAAGCTCGTTGCGCCGCCGACGGAATGCTGGGTGCGTGGCGACCCGGCGCGCCTGGCGCAGGTGTTCAACAACCTTCTGCACAACGCCGCCAAGTTCAGTGCCGCGGACGGCCGCGTGGTCGTGAAGGTCGAGCCGGCCGAGGACGCCCAGGAGGTCACGGTGTCGGTGTGCGACGAGGGCGTGGGCATCGCCCACGAGGCCCTGGCCACGGTGTTCGACCTGTTCGCCCAGGACGGCAGCGCGACGGCACGCGTTCGCGACGGCCTGGGCATCGGCCTGTCGGTGGTGCGCGGCCTGGTCGAACTGCACGGCGGCCACGTCGTCGCGCACAGCGACGGCCCGGGAGCCGGCAGCCGCTTCGACGTGACGCTCCCGCTCACGCTGGCGCCGGAGGCGACGCGGGCGCGACGCATCCTCGTCGTCGAGGACAACGCCGACATGGCCGCCGGGCTGCAGCAACTGCTGCAGCTGGACGGCCACGCGGTGGCGGTCGCCTTCGACGGCCGCAGCGCGCTGCGGCAGTCGGCACGCTGGCAGCCGGACACCGTGATCCTGGACCTCGAGCTGCCCGATCTCGACGGCCGCGAGGTGGCGCGCAGCATCCGAGGCGACGCGGCGAGGCCGTGCCCGCGCCTGATCGCGTTGTCGGGGTCCTGCGAGGTCGACCGCGGGGCGATGCGGGCGGCTGGTTTCGATCACTGCCTGAGCAAGCCTGCAGGCCTGGCCGAACTGACGGCCGCGATCAGCGCGTAGCGGATGCCCGCGGCCCGGCTGGACAGCGCCGTGCGGCGCCGGCCGGCACCAACAGACGCGGCCGGTGGCGAGGAGGATCAGCCACCCCAGACGATCGCCTCGCCCTCCTGTTGCGCCGCCTTCATCATCTCGAGCAGGGGCCATGCGCGCTGGCGCAGCGACACGGCATCGTCGTCCGCCGGCGCGGCGGCCGGGGCCGCCTCGTCCTGCACGATCGCGGCCTCGATGCTCCGGCGGGCGGCCGCCATGGCTTCGGGCTTCAGGATGCCCTGGGGAGCCGGCGCGACACCCATCGCGCCCAGCAGGCGATCAACGTCTGCCGGCAGCATCGCGACGTCACCCCGGACCTTGCAGCGGAAACGAACCAGCATCGCAGCATCCTCCTGGGCGCCAGCGTGGGCAGCTCAGCCGGTGCTGTCTGTACGCTGGCGAACACACCTGGCGCCATGAGCATGCAGGCCTGATGCGGCATCGGACGCTTGCGCGGTACTGCGGCTGGGCGGCTGGGCTGGGGCCTGGGCACCCTGAGGCGAAGGAGCGGACCTTTGCGGCCCCGCTTCTGGACACTTTGGGCACACCCCAAACGAAAACGCCACCCGAAGGTGGCGCAAGTCGTTGATTTTCTTGGAAATCTTGGTGGGCGGTGCAGGGTTCGAACCTGCGACCCCTGCCGTGTGAAGGCCGGTTTGCCAGCCCTTTTGGGGCATCTCCGGACCACTTCTTCATAGGTGAGAGGCACCAAGAGGAACCAAAATTTGCCATCAGGTTTTGGACACTTTTTGGACACCACCATGCCCAGCAAGATCGACACCGTTCGCGGCCGGGACAGTCTGAAGCCGCGACACACCGCGTACTGGCACCGGGTCCGCAAGGGCTGCTACGTGGGCTACCGCAAGGTCTCGGCGACGGGGGCAGGCGCCTGGCTGGCACGCTTCCGGGACGAGGAACACGGCAAGCAGGCCGTCCACAGCCTCGGTGCCCTCGACGACACGCTGCCGGCGGCCCGGTTCGACGCGGCCTGCGCGGCGGCCGAGAAGTGGTTTGCGCACCGCGGCGCCGGCGCCAGCGCGAAGACCGTGACCGTCACCGATGCCTGCGACGACTACGTCAAGCACCTGAAGGCGACCCGGCGACCTGATTCCGCCGACGACGCGATGGCGAGATTCAAGCGCTGGATCTATCCGGACAAGAAGCTGGCCGAGACCGACCTCATGAAGCTCTCGTCGAGGGCGCTCTCCGCTTGGCGGGCCCGGCTGGCCGAGACGCCCGTTCGCCGCCCTTCGGGGGCAACGCCCAAGGAACCGAAGCCCCGGTCGCTCAGCGCGCTGAATCGCGACATGAGCAGCCTGCGCGCGGCGCTGAACCTGGCGCGGCTGCACGGACACGTGGCGACCGACCAGGCCTGGCGCGTGGCGCTGCGGCCGGCGAGGAACGCAGACGGGCGCCGTGACGTGTACCTCGACGCGGCGCAGCGCAAGGCACTGATCGCCAAGGCGCCCGCGGACCTGGCGGCGCTTCTGCACGCGCTTGCCGTGCTGCCGCTGCGTCCGGGTGCCGTGGCAGCGCTGACGGCTGGCGCCTTCGATGTTCGCCTCGGAACGTTGACCATCGGCAAGGACAAGGCGGGACGCGACCGCAAGATCGCCCTCCCCGAGGCCACCGCGAGCTTCTTCGCGGAGCAGGCAAAGGGCAAGCAGCCGGACGATCCCCTCGTGTCGCGTGCCGACGGCAGTGCGTGGAACAAGGACGCCTGGAAGAAGCCGTTGAAGCAGGCAGCGGCCGATGCCCAGCTGCCCGCCGGAACGGTCGCCTACGCGCTGCGCCATTCGGCCATCACCGACCTGATCGCGCTGCACCGGCTCGACACGATGACCGTCGCGCAGCTCGCCGGCACGAGCCTGCTGATGATCGAACGCAACTACGGGCACCTGCTCCGGGAGCATGCGAAGACAGCGTTGGGCCACCTGGCGCTCTGAACGCCAGATGGCTGTCACGCAGGAATTTCGCCGGAATCCAGCAACCGACCTCGTCCGCCGGCCTCCTAGAGTGGCTTCATCCGTGCCACGAAGGAGCAAACCATGCGCCGAGACTCCAAGATCCCCAACAGCGCCGCCGCGACCGAACCCGCCTTCATGAGGATGGCTTCGGTGGTGAGGTTCACCGGACTCGGTCGGACGACGATCTACAGAATGGTGGACGAGCAGTGCTTTCCGCAGCCTGTCCGCCTGGGCCCGCGCGCCATCGCCTGGCGACGGGCAGACCTGGAGCGCTGGAGCAACGAGCGCCCCAGCGTGAACGGCTGACGCTGCTGCGCGGCCGCACGCGTCGTTCGTGAGCGTCCAGCCGCACCATCTGTCCCCGCCCCTATAGGCGCGTGACGATGGTGCCCACCAATTCCGACAGGTCGGCGCCCATGCAACCCATTTACTCGCGGCGCGTGCACTGCGCCGAGTTCAAGTCCCAGGCGAACCGACCAGTAATCCGGGCATCAGTTCCGCGCGCCGTCAGTCACGACAAAACCAGATGTAAGCAGTTGCTGCGAACGGTCACTGGCGACATCGATCCTTGGAGTATTGCCTGTTGGGTCGTAGAGGTCGAAAGTGGCCACCGCTCCCGCCTCATCTCGATTGGCGGCAACGATTCGCATCAGAATTCCATCGCGATTGAAGACAAACACCGCTCTGTTCTGCGCCAGCCTGTCGGCCACTTGGTCGGGCGTCAGCCGCTGCGTTGAAGCGGGGGCGTTCAACTCCCTCAGCAACTTCATCGTGTCGTCTCGGGTCATCGCCGAGCCGGCGTCGATATACCTCTTTTCATTGAGCATCTCAACGATGCGGTCGAACGGCTTCTCGGACCCCTTCGGGAAAAGCGTATACAGCGTTGCTGCCGTTCGTGCGCCTGCCTGCAGTGCCCGAGGAAGCGCCTCGATCTCAGTGGGCGTTGGGCCTCGGGAGCGTAGTTCCTCCGCAGTCAATGCTGCCTGTTGAAGGGCCGACTGGCGCATTGAGATGTGCGTGTCGGTGGAGCTTGACTTGGGCGCGGCGCTCGACGGGGTGCGCCTCTGATCCTCGCCGACGAGTGTCGAAGGCTGCGAAACCGCACTGAGCCTCGCTTCCGTTGGGGCGCCGGACGCGATGTACCCGACAACGCAAACTCCTACAGCAAAGCCCACCCACATCAATCCATACGCGATGCGTGTACGCGTGCGAGGATTCTTGCCGGTTGGCGTGGCGCCCCCAGAGCTGCCTGGTGCTGCCGCTGCATGGCGCGTACTAGAGGTTCCCTGGGTAGGCGAACTCGCGCCAAACGGACCCACATGGGCTCGAGGTTGAATTGGTGGAGTTCCTTCCTCTGCGGAAGTCCGGCCAGCACCAGCAAGCGCGGACGCTATCGGCGACTGGCGGGCACTACCTCCGCTCGCGCTGTTGGCGGCGGGCAGGGTGCTGACACCGGACGTCAGCTCAGACGGCCATCCGCCCTCAGGCCCTCGTCTGCGCACCGCTTGCGCTGCCTCCTGGCGTGCAGCCGCGTCTGCGCCTTGTTGACGCTGCTGGTCCAGGCGATCGAAGTGGTCGCGTTTAACCTGGTCCTTCTTGTCGTAGCTGGCTTTGATGTCTCGGTCGCGTTGGTCGTAGTGGGCCTTCTCGTCCCGCCGACGCTTCTCTGCCGCCGCATCTGCGGCGCGGCGCGCCTCGTCCTGCTTGCGCCTGTCGTCGGCCAATCGTTCTGCTGCGCGACTTTCATCTGCTCGGCGTTGATCATCACGGCGCTGCTGCTCACGGCGCTCTTCGTCGCGGCGCTGGGCCTCGCGCCGCTGATCGTCAAGACGCTTCTGGTCTTGCCTGCGCTGCTCGTCAAGACGTCGCTGGTCGTCAAGCCGTCGTTGATCGTCGTACATCTGTTGGGCGCCACACGGAGTGCAGCGGTGCTGCTGAAAAGGGTTCATTTTTGCCTACCGCACTCACGAGCCGGCGGATCACCACGCCGGCTCCCACCTCACACCGTGAACCCTTGCGTGAGCTTCGTCAGAACTCCCAACAGGAGCGGAACGGCGGCGATCTTGGCGAGCCAGACTGTGGTCATCCGGTAGCGCTGGTTGAACAAGACGGCCCGCAGGAGACGCCGGGCCGCCAGCACGCAGAGTGCCGCCACGATGAGACCGGACGAACGGCCGCCGGCACCGGCCATTCCGACGACTGCCACCATCGCTGCAATCGGCCAAGCCAGCGCGTCGGCGGCCGAGATCCAGCGGCGGCCTGGCCAGACATGCAGATCGGGTCGGGGGCCGCGCACGAAGAAGAACCACATGGCATCGCTCCGTTCTGAACGACGCGTCGGCGCCGCCGACGAACAGTCTGCGGCACCACCCGGCAAGGCGACGCGCTGGATTCCGACGTAAATCCAGCGTCGCGGGCGATAGGAAGCACCTCGCCGTCACCAAGCTGCGAGCGGCTACGCGTGGTCATCCGCGCTGGCTATCGGCAGCACCGCCTCGACCCGCGTTCCTCCACCGGGCACCCGCTCGATCGTCAGTTCCCCGGAATACGCGGCGACACGCTCTCGCATCCCGACGAGTCCCAGACCCGAATTCGCAGCGACAGCCGCCGGCATCCCAACCCCGTTGTCCTCGATGACGACGCGCAACCCGGCCCCTTGCTGTGTCCGCGCAAGCGTCACCGAGCATTGCGTCGCCTCGGCATGCTTGACCACGTTAGTGAGCGCCTCCTGGATCAGCCGGTAGACGCCGATGGCCTGGTCGTACGACAGCGGGCCGATGTCGCGGTCGACCTTGAGACGGAAGCCGCAGCGCGGATGGATCTCGTCGTACTGCCGGACCATCTCCTCGACTGCGCCCGCCAGGCCGAGCGCATCCAGCACCTCGGGTCGTAGCTGCTTCACCATCGCCCGCGCCCTGCCGTACAGGTCATCGGTGAGGCGGGCGATCCGCTCCGCGGCATCCGCGGCCGTGTGCATGCCCTGCCCCCGCGTGTCGTCCGCCAACGACGAGGCGATGAGGCGAATCGACACCAACGCGGCGTTCAGTTCGTCATGGATCTCCACTGCGATGCGGCGACGCTCCTCCTCGACCAGCCGGTTGCCGCGGGCGATCAGGCGGCGCTTCTCGGCGTCAGCGGCCGTGAGCCGCTCGACGGCCTGCTGCAGTTCCCGGGTGCGTTCTCTCACCTGCTCTTCCAGATACTGGCGGCTGAGCTTCACGGCGCGGGCCATCGTCGCGATCGAGTCCTGCAGCTCACCCAGTTCACCGGACACACGCGGTGCCAGGGTAACGGCGTAGTCGCCATCGCGGATCGAGCGCAGCGCACCCATGGCGTTCTCCAGCGGCCTCCGCAGGCGGCGTGCCATCAGCAGCCCGGCCGCAGCCCCCAGGGCCGCCGCCACCAGCACGAGGGCGACGCCCAGCAGCAGGCGACGTCGAGAGCCGGCCAGCAGCGGTTGTGGCGACAGGTCCACCTGAACCCATCCCAGCCAATGGGCCGTACCCCGCGCGCCCGGTGCCGTGTCGTACAGGTCCACGTCGAGCGGCTTCAGCGAGATGGGCGCCTCGAACCGCCACTCGGCCGCCTGGCCCGCGCGCGAACGAACTTCGACGACCGGACGGCGGTCCGCGTCGAGCACTCGGGCCGCCGCGACCACCGGATCCGCTTCGGCGACACCGTGCAGCGTGGCCTCGACCGCTGAGGTGTTCCCCGAGACGACGCCGTACTGCACCGCCTCGGCCAGCGTCACCGACAGGAAGCGGCCGCGCTCTTCCAGGGCCTCGCTGACCTCGGTGCTCGTGACGACGTAGAGCACCACCGAGACCACCAGCGCCATCGCGCACGCTGGCACCAGCGCCAGGGTCAGAAGTCGTGCACCGAGGCTCCAGGACGACGGCAGGAGCAGGATCTTCATGGCCGATCTCCCAGGCGGCGCACGTCGTCGTCGACGACGATGTCCAGCGAGCGCGCGACGCTGTCGTTGACGGCGACCCGCCAGAAGCGCGGGTACTGCGGCACCGGCGGCTGCCGGCCCGTGGCCGCGTCGACGATGGCAACGAGCTGGGCCACCAGCCCGTCGGCATCGGCATAGGCAGACGCCAGCGTTCCGGCCCGGACCAACGAGGGCGAGAAGCCGATGACCGGCAGCCGGCGCCGATAGCTGGCCTCCAGCAGCTCGCGCAGGCTGGCGGGCGTGAACAGCGTCGCGTCCGGGAACAGCAGCAGCGCCTGGGCATCCTCGACGCGAGACAGCAGGCGCGACATCGTCACGCCCGGCGACGCCTCGGCGACCAGCAGCCGAAGCCGCGCCTCGGTCGCCGCGCGCTGAAGCTCGGGCACCAGACCTGCCGAAGCAGGTGACACCAGCGTCGCCACCGTGACCTCGCGCCGGAAGATCGCGGCGATCAGGCGCATCTGCTGCGCGGGCGATGCCTCGGCGTAGACGGCCGTGCTGCGCAGGCCGCGCGCAGCCAGCTCGGGCTGCAGGCGCTCGTAGCCCTGACGCGACACCAGCAGCGAGACCAGCAGCGCGTCGAACCTTTCGGCCGCGGCACGCACCAGTGCCTGAGGCCCCAGCGCAACCAGAACGCCCGGCGCCCTGATCCGGGACACACCCGGCGCGTAATCGCTGGCCCCGGAGAAGCGCCCCTTGATCCGCTGCAGCAGCTCCCGCGCTTCTGCGTTCTCCCCGGCCATGAGACGAATCTCCGGGCCGGAAGCCCCCAGCGCCCGCGTCAGACAGGCGCCACCCAAAGCGGCCAGCCGCGCAGCGAAGGCGCGCCGATCGAGCATCGACGCGCGCTCAGCGCATGCGGGCCGACATCTGGAGGTAGCCCTGCAGACGGCTGTCGTATCTCCCGAACAAGCCGTTCGGATCGCCGTTCGAGTAGGTCGTCACCGGCCGGTCCAGTCGTCGCAGGCCCGCCGCGAACGACCACCGCCAGCCGTCTGTCGCCCATTCGCGCCCCAAGGTCAGGTCTTCACGCCCGTAGGCCGACTCGGCAAGGCCGTTGCCCGAGGCCCCGACATAGGCGGCGGAAGCAAACCAGCCAGCGGCGAATTCCCGGCGCACTCCCACGGAGCCGCTGTGTCGCGAGTACTGCGAGCGCTCCAAGGGGTGGCTGGCGCCGCGGCTGTCCAGGTAAGCGTAGTTCACGAACGCGGTGCTGCGCTCGGACAGTTGCCAGGAGAGCTGCACTTCGGCCCCCTGCAGCGTGACGCGGTTGTCGTTCGTCGGCGGCAGACCCGCCAGGTTGGTCCGCTCGGAGATGAGGTCGTAGAGCCGCTCGCGGAAGACCCGGGCGTCGAGCATCAGGCCGACCTCGGGCACGTTCAGCAGATAGCCGACCTCGCGCGAACGAACCTGCTCGCTGGTCAGCGAGCCGGGCCCCACCCGGCTCTGGTAGAAGCGCGCCGTCGTCGCACCGCCCAGCGGTGGATCGAGGTCCGTCAGCGTGTAGCTCCAGTTGGTGCGCTGCTCCTGGATGTCGGGGCTGCGTGTGCCGTGCGACACCGCGAAACGCACGGTCTGGCGTGGCGACAACCTGAAGTTCGCCGCGACACGCGGGGAGAAGGTCGACGGCGATAGGTCGCTGTCCTCGTAGTAGCCGCCGATGTTGAGCGTGAGCCAGTTCCGCGGCCGCAGGTCCACGTTGGCAAACAGCCAGTGCAGGCGGCTGGTCACCGAGCCGCCGAGGAAGGTCTGGCTGTCGCCACCCTGCCACCGCATGCCGGCTCCCGCAACGACCCGCAGAGCGTCGGAGGCGACGAAGGTGTCCTGGATCTCCAGGTCGGTGCGGCTCTGCACCGCATCCTGGTTCAGCGTGCCGCAGACAGGTTGAACCGCCGCAGGTCCCAGCGCGGCAATCGCCTGCAGCGCCGCCAGCGCGAGCAGATCGTCCTGTGGGCTGCCACCCACCGGCTGCTGACCCGCGAGGATGGCGTTGGCGTAGGCCGGATTGGCGCGCCACATGGCGTACATCTCGGGCAGCAACGCCACGGCGGGTGGGCAGCTGCGCCAGGATTGCCGGTTGCGCTGTCGGGCGTGAGTCAGTTGGACCTGCAGCTCGTGCCGCGGCGACAACTGCCAGCGGCCGAGCGCGCCGAGATAGAGGTCACGCACCTGCCGGTCGGGATAGCTCTGCTGGAAGTCGTCGGCGAATTCGACTTCGGACTCGCCGGAGACCACCGCCCCTTGAAGGTCCAGCGACGCCGCGTCGGAGATCCGCGTCGACGATCGCAGGTTCAAGCGGTCGAGCGTCAGCCCGTCGTGCCCGGCTGGGTCGCGTGCGAGTTCGTCGTAGCCGTTGTCGCGGCTGCGTGCCGCCGTGAGGCTCAGCGAGGTGCGCCCAAGATCGAGCCCCGTGCGCGCCACCGCCTCGCTCTCCTGCGTGCCCAGCCTGAGGGCGCCGTAGGCCTTGCCGACATCGGCCGGATGGCGGGTGATGATGTTGACGACGGCCAGCATCGAGTTCGGGCCGTAGCTCGCCGAACTGGGCGCCCGGGTGACCTCGATCCGGTCGATGTCGTCGATGACGACCGGAAGCTGCGACCAGATCACCTCGGAGAACGCCGGCCGGTAGACCGAGATGCCGTCGATCAGGACGTTCATGCGCCGGGGCGACAGCACGTTCGTGCCGTGGTAACCGATGCGGTAGGCAGGGTCGGTCCCGCGCGTCACCGCCATGCCCGGAACGAACCGCAGCGCCTCGGCGATCGACGTGATGCCCCAGCGCCGGAACATCTCCTGCGTGATCACTGTCACGCTGGCGGGCACATCGGCCAATGACTGCCTCAGCCGCGTCGGCGTGATGACCACCGGCATGCCGTCGACCGCGGGATCCGGCTCGACCGGCTGCGACCAGGCGTGGCCCGCAACCACCGAGGCGACGACGATCCAGAAGTGGCGGTTCCTCATGGTGCTCACCTCGCTGCATAGGGGTAGGTGAAGCCGAAGAAGTGCACGGCGTTGAGCGTGAAGTGCGCGACGATGGCGGCCTCGATGCCGCCATGGCGATACGCGAGCCCGTAGCCCACCCCGGCGAGGCCCGCAGCCAGCACCAGCGCCGGCCCGCCGCCGGCGTGCGCCAAGCCAAAGAGGAGGCTGGCTATCGCGATCGGCAGCCAACGTGCCGACGGACGCGGGCCGAGTGCCAGCGCCAGACGCTCTTGCAGGAGCCCGCGGAACAACGCCTCCTCCATGACACAGGTGAGGAAGACGTTCGCGAACATCCACGCCGGGGCGACGGCAGGCAACTTGGTGGCGAACCCGATGAAGCCGGAGGCCCAGACGCCGCCCACGACCGGAACGGCGGTAGCCAACCCCACGCCCAGTCCCAGCAGGAGCGAACGAGCGAGGTAACCGGCCGGACGATGGCGGCACCAGAGTGCGAGCAACAGCAGCCCGGCGACGCCCTTGTCGAAGTTGAGCCGCAGCGTCATCGGCGCCGAATCCGGCGAGAGCCGGATCTGGTCCGCCACCACCCAGGCGTGCACTCCGGGGACGGCGTGCACGGTGAACGCCAGCGCCAAGGTCAGCGCGCCCAAAGCCGCCGCGTAGCGAGCCCCGCGCTGCCGCAAGTGCACCGCCCCGGCGCAAAGGGCCCACAAGGCAGCGATGGCGAGAAGCCCCGCCGCCTCGATCAAGCCCGAGAGCGTCGCCGCAAGGACCGCCGCCCCCGCGAGCACAACCCACGGGGCCGGCACGCGGTGCCGATCCGGCGACCACGGCAGCCAGATCGCCAGGATCGCGGTGGCCAGCAGTAGGAATGCCACCGCCATGGCGTCAGCCCCGAGACGTGCCGGCTTCGTGCCGGCGCCGGTTCAGGGCTCGATCAGCCCGTACCGCATCGCCAGCCGGGTGATCTCGGCCGGACGGTGCACCCCGAGCTTCTCCTTGACCGCCTGGGCGATCGTGCTGATCGTCTTGGTCGACAGCCCCATGCGCTCGGCGATCTCGTTGTTGGTCGCGCCGGTGGCCAGTTGCACGAAGATGTCCAGCTCGCGCGCCTCCAGCCTCGCCCGGGGTGACTCCTCCCCGCGCAAGCCCAGCAGGGCCAGCCGCTCGGCGATGGCCGGCAGGAAGTAGGTCTTGCCGTTCGCCGCCGCGTGGATCGCGGACGCCAGCTCTGCCGGCAGCGTGTTCTTGGTGATGAACGCGGCGGCCCCGAGCCGGTAGGCCTCGCGGATCACCTCGTCCTGATCGAACTGGCTGTAGAAGACGATGCGCGCTGCCGGCGCGCGCTCCCGCAGGCTGCGGGCCACGTCCAGACCCGTCGGCCCGGGGCCGAAACGAACGTCCAGCACCAGAACGTCGGGTTTCGCTTCCAGATACGCGGAAACAACCTGCTGCGCGCACTCCACCTGCCCCACGACTTCTACGTCGTGGCGCACCAAGGCTGCCCGCAGGCCTTCGATGATGACCGGATGATCGTCCGCGAGCAGCACTCGCACAGGGGCCATGTGCCCTCCAGGATCGGCGTTGATCTTGTTCTACCAGCACTCCCGCCGAGCAGGCGCGGTCCTGGGTGCGGATCATGTACCGGCGACCACCCGATGTGAATGAGGTCACGACGATCCCTCTGTTGATTTCCGATACAGAGAAGCTTTAGCTTCCTATTGACGGAAGCTATGCACCTCCTATCATGGAACCCAGCATGACGTTCCGCAAGCTCGGAACGTTTCCAACCGTGTGTGCCGACCGAGGAGCCGCCCATGCTGGATGCCCACACCTTCACCCGGACCGCGGCTGCACGCCGCACCCGGCGAGCACCGGGCCGAGGGACCAAAACCAGCCAGCGGCCAACCCGTGTCGCCGCACGAGGACTCCGGCCGCCCGGCGTGCATCCGGTCGGCGAACAGACGACGTTGCGGCTCGCCAGCAGCGACGGAGCGATCCAGCTGCTCGCCCGTCGGTGGCCATCTCAGCTCTACGTGGAACGCAGCCAGCAGTTGCCCGGCGGCTCCACAGTGACTTTGTCCGTCTTGTTCGACAGCGCTAGCGCTTTCGAGTCCTGGTGCGGCGCCGATCCCGCGCGGTTCGGAGAACCGCTGATGCTGGCTCAACTGTGCAGGTTCGGCCATGAGGTATTCGGCGAGCGCGGCTGATCCAGCCGCTGACGTGGTGGCGCCCGTCCCGACGGTCTGGGACACCGTGGCGAGGCTGCACGAATCGACTGACGAAGCCGATGTCGTGCAGTTGCTGTCCCAGGTCGCCAGTCAGCTCAGCGCGGACGCAGCCTGCTTCATCGGTTCGGTGCGGGTGTCGGCGTCGCGGCGCGCGCAGCGGCTGATCGCCGCCTGCGATCCGGCCTGGGCATCCGATTACCTGTTCCGCCAGCGCTTCGAACACGATCCATGGCTGCTGCACGCCCGCAGGGGAACGGACCCGGTACTCGGCAGCGCCATCCCTGCCGATAGCGTCGATCAACAAGACACCGTCGCCGCCGCTCACGCCGCTGGGCTGCGCTCGACCTGGGTCATCCCGGCCATCTCATCGGTCGGCGAGGACCGGATCGGCGTGCTTTACCTGGCCTCCGGTGTCGTAGGCCGTCTCGAACAGGATCCGCTACTGGCGTTCAGGATGAAGGTCGTGGGCAGATCGCTCGCGATGGAGCTTCACGAGTGGCTGCACGTCCAGATGCGTCGCGACCTGCTCGCCGAAAGCCGCCTCACGGAGGCCGAGATCGATCTGCTGCGACACGAGGAGCAGGGGCACGGCAGCAAGGCCATCGCGATTGCGCTGAACACGGAGGCGAAGACAGTCGACTGCAGGTTCCAGCGCATCATCGCAAAGCTGCGGGTCGCTAGCCGACGAGAGGCTTGGCGGATTGCGAAGGTGCATGGGCTGATCTAGTCAAGTCGGTCCTGCAAAATTCGATTGAACACCCACCTCAAGTGTACGGCGCGGCCGTGATCGATGCCGGGAGCCAGCAGCCAATCCACCGAACTTAAGCCCGCTCACCCTTTGTAGGCGTAACGCGCATGGGGTTTGACGCGGTTCGGCGGACGTGGACGGGATCGCCCCGGACACAAGCGCTGGGTGTTGGCCGCGAGCTGGCGCAGGCCCTGGCAAACGAGGCCGAGGACGTCGCCGACGAGCAGCAGGACGGCCGGCAGCAGACGCGGCACGAGGAGGCTGGCGTAGCTGCGCGGGCAGCGGCGCTGCGGGTTGCGCGGGGGATGCGCGGCCAGCGCGGCGGCGACGTCGACGATGAGCGCCTGCCGGCTCCGGCCGGAGACGGCCTCCAGGTGCCGGCGGCGATGCTTCAGGCCCGGCAGCGCGGCGTATTAGCCGTCGAGCATGGCCCGCTGCGAGCCTGCGCGCATCGACAGCAGCAAGACGACCGGCGCCGGCAGAGGCAGCTGCCAGGAGCGCGTGAAAGCGCGAGGGAAGTCCGGATGGCGCGCCCGCTCGGGGAACTGCGGCGAGGCGATGAGCTCGGCGAAGTCCAGCAGTAGCCTTCGGCGACGCCGGCTACCAGGGCGTGCACAAGAGGCCCGAGGCGCGAGGGCCGACCTGGCACGTGGCCTTGCGCTGGCCAAGAACACGGCGCAGATCCAGACGCTGTTCGCGCTGGCGAATCTGTGGATGGCGCGAAGGCATCTCATGGCGGTGCGGGGACGGGTGCGTCCGGTGGGCACCAAACGCCCCCAGCTGGGCTTCATTTGCTTCGTTTCCTCACCCCACAACGCCGGCTCGTGTCCGCAATGCGCTCCTGCCCATCGCCGTCGCTAACGATGTCGCGCCAATCCAGCTGCGCGGCCTGTTGTGCAGACCTTCCTTAGGCGCGTGCATGTCAAGGTGCGCCTCGGCCACCAGCTTCTTGAGCTTCGCGTTCTCCTGCTCCAGCTCACGCAGCCGCTTGGCGTACGACGGCTCTGTGCCCCCGAACTTCGAGCGCCACTTGTAAAACGTCGCGTCGCTGACCCCGTCTCGACGGCAGATCTCCGCCATCGCCATCCGGCCTCGGCCTGCTTGAGAAACCCGATGCTCTGTTCATCGCTGAACCTGCTCTTCCTCATGTCCGTCATTCTCCTGATGAGCGGACTTCACTTCCTTCTCCTTGGTACGGCTGAAGAGCGCAGGTCAGATTGAGCCTCAGTCCCTCATGAAGACGCCCGCACAAGGCGGGCGTCGAGTCAACTGCCGTCCGGCAAGTACTGGCACGCAATCTGTTTGCAGACGAAGAGCGCGATCAGCCTTGCAGACTTGATTTCCTCGAAGTGCTCCAAGAATGTCGGCAGCTCGATCGAGAGGAAGTAGTCGACGTCCCACCGCTGTTCGCTTGCTTGATTCAATGGCAGATTGTGGATCAAATTCAAGATCCGTCCCGCGCTAACGAAATTGGCGCCCTTGATCTGATCGACCGCCTCCGCCGCACAACACTCGACGATTTTCCTGGTGCTCGAGACCGTTATCGAATCGAGATCGGCCAAGACCTTCTCCAGGCACGGCAGAACGTGCTCGTTTGTACGGTCGCCCAGCAGGATGTTCCTGCAGGAGATCAAGCCCTCGGCAATCGCCTGTCTTGTGGTCATCAGAAGCTCCCCGGCGTAAAGGTCAAGTCAGCTGGCGTCTTGTAAGCACCGAAGGGCAGTTCAACCCTGTTGATCGGAACCTCCGCAACACCTGCACGCGGCGCCGCGAGCGCTCGATGATGACCATCAAGGATGTACAGCTTGCCCTGGTGCTCGGTAACTGTCAACGGTTCCCGGATCCCTTCGGAACGGACGCTCTTGATGAGTCCGCTCAACTCCTTATTGCTCATCACCCTACCGTGAGTGGCGATCAGTGTGCCAACCCTGACAGTCTCCCTTGCGCCTTTTGCGGCAAGGCCTCCAACTCCCCCCAAAGCATCCACTAGACCGACACCCGCACCGGCCAACGTATAAACCGCCGCCCCGATAAAATCGCGGCTGTGTATTGCTTCATCCACCCGACGACCGAAGCCGCCGGTAACATACCTATCGACGAACGAAATTACCGATTGCAAATCACTGCCGTAGCAAACCCCGAATTTTCGTTCACAGCGCCTTACACGTTCCGAACACGCATGGTCACGCGGGCTACAAGTCATGCGCCCATCCGGATCTATAAAGCGGTACGGATTATTGGCGGCATAGCTATAGCGATTACCTCGACTTGCCTCATCCGTGACCGGGTCGGTACTCAGGAACCTTCCCACACGCGGATCATAATATCGTTGCCGCATGTAGACTAATGCGGTAGCCGCGTCCTCCATATGCCCGGTGTAGGACGGGCCATCTTGAACGGCACCATTAACCAAAAGTCCAAACGGCTCGTACTCATGTTTGCTTACGAAAGCCATTGTTGAATTGGTAACCGCGATGGGCGTGCCGAGTGCATCGGTATGCTGGTACTTCACCGTCTCGCCGCCGGACCCAATGGTCCGCTCTCTAAGCGCAACCAGACTGGCGCCCAAATAAACATGGTCAACCTGCTTGTTGTTACGCACGTCGTAGGTATAGAGCAACTGCCCCTTGCTGGTGTAGACGAAGGTGGCGCAATCCGAAGTTTCACAACTTATCACGCGATGGCCATGGCCATCGTAGGCGTACCACTCCTTCCCCACCGCTTCTCGAAGCCGATTACCGAAATCGAATATATAACTCTGCCCAGCCTGGGAACTCAGGTTGCCCTGAACGTCATAACCTAGCGCCCGCACCACGGCCCCACTGCAACTGCCGGTACGGATACTCGTGAGACGCCTCGCAGAGTCATAGCACAGAGATTGAGTACGAGCTTGACTGCCGCCGCCGACCGCGATCTGCGTTAAATCGTCGAGAATGTTGTAACTGTAGCTCGCATTACCGAACATCGTCGATGCCACCGATCGCAACCGCCCAAGACCGTCATACGTCATAGCACGGTTCTGGCGTGCATAAAGGCCATCGACGATCGAAGCGACATTACCCCCGGCATCGTACGTGTAGCTTAGATCCAGCCGCATGTCAGCTACGGCGCATGTCCCCGCAACCCGACAGTCCGTGCTGCGACTGGGCAACTCACGTGCATTCTGCAGCAAGGTATGAACTACGCCATTACCATAGCTAAAAGTCTTGATTGCGCCGTTGGGATAATAGGTTACGCCAGTCGCAAAGCTACCGGCCTGTGTGGGCTGCCCCAGCGCGTTCGGCGCGAGGGTGACATTCAAACCCGATGGGTAGGTTTGACTGACTAGATCGCCGCGGGCGTTGTAATCCCAACTGGAAGTGTACGTGCCCCCCTGAATCGTAACTCTCTCACTCTTCGAAAGCCCTCGGCGAAAGTACTCATATGTGGTGACGGTATCGCCCGAAACCTTTGGATTAACAACGCTAACGCTGGCCGGCCTCCCATCGAGCGTGTAGCTCCAACTTTGATTTCCCATCCCATCCGGGAAAGTGAAGGTCTTCAGCCGGTTACGCGAATCGTACGTACGGTCTACGCGGCGAGCCGCCACCGCAGCAGCCGTTCCAGCGCTGTCACATGCTTGGCCAGCACTTAGACCGGCCGCCGTCCACTTCAGATTACCGGCACCGTCATAACCAAACAGCGTTGCCCCACTCTCGGGCTCAACACTACGGCATAACTCGTTATTTGAGTTGTACGTGTAAGTGCGAGTAGCGCTCAAAGAAGCCGCGGAGTCCCGCCGGGTTATCGCAAGAGCTTTCCCGTATGCATCGCGCGTGAAATCCGTATACGCCCCTTCCGGATGAACTATCGCGATGATCGATTCAGTTTTGGGCTCAGAATACGCAAGATAATGCGTTGTTGTCGCATAGCCACGAGGATCCGTTACTCGCGTGCGAAATCCAGACAAGTATTCAGTTTGAGTAGCCAAAACCCCAAGCTCGCTATCAGCCTCCTGCCTACTTATTCTACCTAACGAATCGTATGACGTTCGTTTGCCCGCAGCCAACGAATCCGTCACCCCGTGATACGACTCAAATGTGGTCCGACCTTCATGATCATAGCTAAATCGCTGAAATCTCTTGGTCGAGTTCAGAGCAGCAGCGTCATACTCATAAACAAGCACCGGGCGCCATTGCCCATCAAAATAGCTTATCTTATACCCATTACCATTCTGCTCAGTCAATCGCCAATGATTCGCTGCAACTCCATACTCAGCGCTTGCAACCTGAACAAAATCTCGCTTAATCTGAGTCCAAGAGGATGTATCGCAGGTCCGCAGTTGAGTTTCTGACGGAAAGGTTACATACCTCACCCGCCCCATCAAGTCATAGCTATAACACGTCTTGAATCCATTCTCATCCGTAACGGACCGAATCCACCCTAGATCACTAACTTCCGCCGAGTCCACCGTGGCATCAGGGTAAGTCACAGTACGTGGCACACCTCGATACCACGCGCTGAGGCGCGTAACTTGCTCGTTCCCATCCTTGACAGTCGCGACTGTGCCGTCGGCGTTATATGTCAGCGTTTGCGCAAGCTTGCCGAAGGAACGAAACGTAAGCTGAGTGGCGGTTGCCGGATCGTACGTTGCGGAAGCGACCTCAGTATTGGAGCAACCGGGTTCGGTTGAACTCACGCAAACCACGCGCTTGACCTGGCCGATTACCCAGATTTGGCTGTTATCCTCGTAAACATAGGACTCAGTCTTGGAATATCCCCATGCGCTAGTTGCTCCCCAGACGAGACACGACGCGATGACAAGAGTCGAAACAGGGGACATTGCGGGACACGAACCCCGCTCTGCAGAATGGCGCTCTACGAGGCCCTTCATCGCTGACCCCATTTGAACGGGCATTTCAAGGCTCGATGTCATCACCCCCCCCACCCGTAGAACTCTTAATTTGCACCTTCACCTCAGCGGAGTACATACCGCATTCGCCGCCAGCCGCACAGCCTTTTACCCTAAACCAAAGCGCGGCCGCAGTTCCGTAGCTAACATATTTACTTAGTCCGGATCCTGTATAAATAGCCACATATGCTCCCGACCCGACTTTTCTTTCAAGAACGTATTGCGTCGCGCCCGATACTGCCGTCCAGGACACATTAAATGAAACACCGACCCCATGCGGGCTCGAAGCCGCAATAGTCGGAGTAGCAATTGCCGCTGGGGCGATCACAATAGATCTCTCTGCGGAATACGAACCGCAAGTACCATACGAGTTGCATCCGCGGACCCTATATCCCAGAGTACCGCTGCCGGTATAGGTCAGACCTATGTTTGTGCCACTTCCGCTATAAACCAATGTATAAGCACCACCGGACAACCTGCGCTGAACCTCATAAAGGACTACGCTATGCACAGTAGTCCAGTTTAAAGTATGAGACTTACCTGCGACACCATTAGCGGGAACCGAAAGCACGGGAACATCCAGATAGGGCGCCTCGGAGTCAGAAGCGTCTGAACTGGAGGATGTAACGGCGGTTGGCCTGGCAAAGTAGTCGAAACCATCGACATTCCGCGAAAACGTAGTGCCCTGCTGAACAGTTTCGACTCGAATCTTGGGCCTGTGATACTCACCCTGAAAGCCCTCACCTCTAAGGCGCAAACTTTGACCATATCGCGCAGGATATACCTTATCCATTTGCGTAAAATCATAAGTGTGGGTTTCAGTCTTCAAAAGCACTTCAGGTCCACCACCAGTCTCTACGCGTAGCAACTTGCCCTCGTTATAGCGGTATGTGTTCCCATGAATATAACGCACCCACTCACTATTTGGCCCAACGACAGTGGTCACGCTGAACTTAGCGCAGGAATCGTTTTTGCATGGCGGTTGCTGACAATCATAGTTTGCCCAATCGCACACTTGGTATTTATTTCCCGGGTAGGCATACGTGCTCATATTTGGTATATATGTATACTGCCACTGCGCTGAATCCATGCCTGGACCCGACACCTCCTTCTTCAGCAGAGTTAAGCTATACCCGCCAATTGCCCACAGATTCATATCGTCGTTCGGGTCATTTGATAGCTGCGTATTCCCCGACGACGTAACCAAAACGGTGACATTATTGCAGCTAATTGGCACGTAACTGCGACCATGCTCGAGAATTCCCACAGTAAACGTCGCTACCGCCCCTGCCGGATGTGTTATCGAGCCGACGAAGCGATCGTCAAAATTGTGTGGAATGGCATTTGAAGTGCAGTCACGTAGAATTTCGCCACCGGTCGGGTATACATCGTATTTAATTTCTGCATTGGTGAATGCAGATAGCCCGATGCCCCACTTGCTTCCGTCGGGAAGAGTCACACTTCGAAGCGTTTTTCGCCCCGACGAAGTGTCACCATATTCATACAGCCAATCTCTAGTGCCGTCCGATACAGTAGAGATGGTGGAACCCGAATAACTAATCGTCAAAACACGGCCATCGCTCGCCTCAATCTTTGTGAGCCGAGCCGGATCATCGCTGGCATTGCCGTATACGTAACTTACCCAGTTGCCGAATCTATCCTCCGCGCGTGTCACATAGAGATAGTTCTTTTTAACCGCGAGTGAGTGGGTTGTGCGCGCACCGCCACCATCCACCAACATCATCGATATACCCGGTTCATTAGTTTGCGCCATCCAATCAAACCAATATTTGGTACCATCTGGCGTACGAACCAGAAACCCTTCGCCGGAACCGTTTTTGATCACACTCAAGCAGGAAACATGCACCTGCTCGTTTGTCACCCAGTAGTAGGTCGCACCGTCTGTAGGCTTTTTGGTGCTTGCACTAGTGCGCAGAAGCTCTCCGCTCGCCACGCCCGGAATGTTGAGCTGAATACCTTGCCAGAAATCGGCAACTGAGAACGGCGAATCAACTTTCGGAATTTGCCCCAGCGTACATCTCTGCTGCGATGCAGCCGATCCGACAACCCAATCAGGTGCAAATACTGCGCTGATGCTCGGAATATCCACGACCCAGTCCGCTAGCATCCCCAAGTTGCTGAAATTCTTTCGACTGAAAACAGAGTATTTCCGCGAAAACTCGACTTTCAGATTACTATTTCCAGGCAAACTCACGTCAGTCGCAGAGAAGGACAAATCTCCATTGGAAAGGCTGACTGCTTCGCCTGCGAAATTCGGCCCCAAAGGCGTAACCTTCTCGCTTGCTTGTACCCGCTTACTGAACTCCTCCCACACATACTTATCTGGCGACGTTTGTGCATTGCAGGCGGCGGCCAGAAAGAGGCCACCGATTATCGCTGCTTTACAAGAATACCTCACCTGCCCCCCATTCATGGTATCTATCCTTCTTCCGCTATCGTTATGATAAGCCCAGAGAACCTAAAGCACCCCTCTGGATTCATCGGACAATATCAGCGTCGTCGCCAGAGCCACCAAGCGCACGATCTCGACCCAAACTCTTTAGCTCGTAGTCTTTCCCATTCGGACCAGGACTGACATACTGATACTTTGAACCCCATGGATCTCCGGGAATTTCATCTCGCATATATGGGCCATTCCACCTACCCACTTCGCTGGGACGCCGCACTAACGCCTCCAGCCCCTGAACCGTGGACGGAAACTCCCCTGCATCAATACGATAGGCCTGCAACGCCTTATCAAACGCGTTCATCTGCGCGATTGCTGCCGTCACCTCTGACCTATTGACTTGCCCTAGAAGTCGCGGCGCGACGATGCCCGTGAGCAGACCAATGATCAAAATCACCACCAGCAACTCTACGAGGGTGAAGCCTTCTTGCTCTGCAAGGCGGCGTGGAGGTGTCATCTTCATTGATTATCCAGAGCGGGAATAAACAACCACTGCCGATACTCCGATGCGACAGGCAACACGATTTTCTTTACGGTCAGTGGAGTGGTACGAACGGGATGCTCATCCGAAGAGATGAAGACCCCAACGATGCGCCCATCGGCGTTCCTCACGACCTGCCAAGGCCTCGTCGGCATCGTCGGATCCGGATAGAGCTTTCTCAAGTGCCTGACCGTTGTGCCCCCTCGCACATCCGAGACAAGGGCATCCAGTTTGTCGGGTAGCGAGCGCTGACCACCGGGCGACATTCTATAGTAATGAGATATCGCCTCAGCATATTCGATGCCAACTCTTATAATCTCAGCCTCCCTGCCTCGCAAATAATCATGATGCCATTTTTCTGCCACAGCACCCATACCTATCGAGAAAGCAGCAAGTAGCGCCAGCATCGCTACATAGGTGAAACCGCCGTTAAGGCGCCGACGTCTAAAAGGCCTCATAGGCAGTGCCATCTGAGAACCGGCCCACAGCCCCGCTGCGAACATCTGCGACACCACCGTCTTCGCCTAACTGTCCGGATGGGCTTATCGTTTTCCATGTATCCGGACGTTCCGTCATCGGATCGATCGGTATTTCTCGCAGGTAGCCGGCCCGAACCAGCTCGTCCAATCCACGGGGATAACGAGACCGATCACTATAAAATTGATCAATGCGCTCCCTCAACACCTTAATGTTGTGACGCAGTACGGTCTCTCGGGCGCGGTCTACGTAGATAAAATAGCTGGGCATCGCCAAAGCTGCCAACAGCGCGACAACTGCCATGACGACAAGCATTTCAATTAAAGTGAACCCTCGTCGCACACTGCGCCTACCACTTGTTGATTGCCACGCCGTTTAAACCAATGACCTTGGACTGACTAAAAACGTCGAAGACGTTATTTCCCGGCCGAGGGTCATCCGATGTACTTTCATAACTGCGCACGCCCCAAGATTTTTCTGCCGCATCGCCTGTAGGAGCGAAAGGATCCACCGGAATGCGACGCAAAAAGTAGACCTTTTCACCAATCCGCTTGAGATTTGGCCTACCTTCAACTAATTCCCTGAGCGTACCAGGATACCCCGAAGCCCCCCCCTCAATAATGCCATCCTCGACTGCTCGTCGATGCGCATCAAGAGCATCTCGAATCTCCCACAATGCCCGCTTGAGTTCCCTTTCTCTTTCTCGCTGCACAGCGATCTGCCACATTGGAGTAGAAATCCACCCCAAAATAGCAAGAATCATCATGACCGTGAGAAGCTCCACTAAGGTGAAGCCGCCCGCCGAACGGCGTGACGTTATCACGGAGTTATCTCGATAGAGTGCGCATACGGCTTCTGAATATCGACAGAACCCGAGACGCCAAGTTCTACCCATTCAATTGCGGTCTTTCCCGCAGAACGCGCCAAGAATCGAATTTCGAGATGACGACCGCCAGCATCCGCATCCGAAACCAACCTTGTAAGTTCTTGTGATTGCGCTTGTGCGGACTTGACGTTATAAATATTGATGTGCGCCTTACCCCGTCCTTGCACTATTTCTTTGGTGACGTTGACTCGACCTCCAATACTGCGAAGAGCTTCCAACTCTCTCGCGTTAACCAACTCGAGTTTGGACGCATCGTAGGACAAGGTTCCGGACCAGTCCTGCTGTGGCGTTCGATCTGCATCCACGATCAGGGCCACGGACTCCCCGACAATGGCACTTCGCGGTCCGTTCCATGACAGAGCTACTGTGCTGTCAGGCGTTTCTTTCTGTTTATGCGGGGCAACGCTTTCCGATGTTGTTGCCGACGGGGAACTGGCGACCTTCAACGGTTCGGACAAATCATTTCTCAATCGGGGCTCTCCAGGTGCGTCAGCAGGTGGAGTCATTTGGCCAGGGACAACAGGCGTCCTCAATCGGGTATTTGAGTCAGTTCCGATCCAAATCTCGCTGTCCCCGATATCGGGCACAGTGATGTTCCGAACCACTCTTGGGGTTATTGCCAAAACCAGTTCAGTTCGCGTATTGTTGTCGCTTTGACTCGAGAACAGTCGACCGGCAATAGGAAGATCTCCAAGACCGGGTATACGGCTCGCGTTGGAACGCTCTTCTCTATTTATAAGACCAGCAAGAATCTGCGTTTCACCGTCACGCAGTCGTAGCGCCGTGCCTGCCGTACGAGTACTTATTTCGTACGCCAATCCTCCGCCTGCCGTTTGCACCTCCCGGGTTACGCTGCTCACCTCTAGGGCCACTTGCATGGCCACTTCGTTGTTCGCGTACACAGTTGGCTGCACCTCCAGTTTCAGGCCTACATCGAGATAACTGACGCTATCTGACACAAACCCGCCCGTACTGGTGGTAGTCGTCACAATGGGCACCTTGTCTCCAACGAGAATTTTGGCTTTCTCCTTACTTCGTGCTCTTATTTTGGGGGTGGCAAGGGTTGTGTAGTCACCGACCTCCCGCTTGAGATTTAGCAGAATACTTCCAAGTGTTAGCCCAACATCCGAACGCCCAAGAGAGCCGATATTGCCTAGAGTCAAGCTACCGGTGCTGCCGTCGGGTCCCAGCGGCGTTAGGGTGATCGATTCCGGGATCTTGACTCCAAGATTGAGCAAACGTGTTGCCTTCACCTCAATCACCTCAAGCTCCAGAACGACCTCAGGCTCGGCAGAGTCGTATAGGGTCAGGAGCCGCTCAGCCAGCAAAATATTTTCGGGCGTCTCACGCAAAGCCAAAAAATTCGTTCTCTCATCGATATATGGCTCACGAAGCTTTAGCATTCCGCGCAAGAACCCTGCCGCATCCTTCGCTTGCGAGTTACTCAAGTGGAATATTCGGACCACTTGTTCTTGATATTCACGCCGCTTCTCCGGCGTGTTAGGATATACGAGTATTGTGCGCTCATCGAGAACCTTCTTTGCTAGCCCATGAGTGCTGGCAATAATTTCGACTGCTTCCTCAACGCGGACGGACTTCATAAAAATGGACACCCGAATTTCGCGCCCTACGTCCGGGTCCAAAACAAAGTTGACGCCACTATTACGAGTGATTGTCTCAAGAAGCAGTCGTAGGTTTACATCTCTAAAGTCTAGAGTAACCGGTCGCGATTCCGTGAGACCAGTCGCCGCACCATAGAGTCGCCCTTCTCGTAGCTTCGCATCGAGCCTTTGACGCGCTGATAAGAGATCACGATTGCTAGGGTTCTCACGCAATGCTCCTTGAACTATTGCAAGAGCAGTACTCGGGTCGCGATCGAACAGCTCCAATGCCTTCTCCAAGGCTACACGCTGTCTGCGCTCTGCATCCACTTCAGCCAGTGCAGCCCCAACACGATCTCCGCTCCTATCGAACGGAAGTGCTCTTCGAAGGAGTTTCTCAGCGCTGTCTAATCTGCCTGCGGCCCGCTCAAGGCCAGCGCGAGTCAGCAATTGCATGACAGCTTGATCGCGAAGTTGGAGACTACCCGCGCGCAGGACGGCCGATTCTGGATCGCTCTGCTCACTTTTCTCAATCAGATCGAGCGCCTTCTCATACTCTCCAGACGCCAAATAGTCGCCAGCTCTATTGCGAATTCTTTCTGCGCTGCATCCCACCAGGATCATTAGCAGACAAACCTCAAGAAGCAGCAAGCGATATCGAAGAGAACATATATTAATGTGTCGAAACTGATTCACTGCTCTTTATTCCCCGAAGGAGCCTCGACCAACCAAACTTCACCGGATCCTGAATCCTCCAACTCAATCCCGCGGGTCGTTATATCTTTAATGACAAATGTTTCGTCGAGTCTTCGACCAATGGCAACAGGATAGATGACATCCGAAATACGCAGCCAGAGCATTTCCTGCCCATCCGGCGTCACCATTCGCCCCCCGTACACATACCTGGGCGCGTGCTTCGTCGACGCACTATCCTGCATTACCTTGGGCTCCAGCCGGTACGGCTCCGGAGAACGCACCTCGTCATTTGGTGGCAGGGATATCTGGAATATATCTCTGGTAGCATTACTGACTTGAATAGCCGTCGGGAAATTGACTGGAGCAGCAAGAATAGGGGCATTCGGTTTCGCCGGATGCGCACCCTGCTTAACTTCGGATTGCTCAGGAATCATTCCCGCAGAGTCCGGCGCGGCGAGGCCTATATCAACCCAGTCGCGCAGGACGACGTACGCGCTTATACCCAGCGTCAACGCTAGTATTATTGATAGCATTGGCCTCATAGATCAGCCGGTCTGCGCGACAACACACCCAACTGGACCACCATTTCCATCCCCCCATCAGAACCCTTAGACCAAGTTATAAGGTCGGCGGTTGCGGTTGGTTGCAACACTAGAAGTTTCGACAAAACGGCCTTGGTGTTTAAATAATCCCCAGCGAATCGCGCTTCGAACTTCCATCGCATAGTCATTTCATCTGGAGATCGTTCAGGCTTGATGGATGCCTGTATCACGCGGACCGCGGCTTCAGCTGCTGCCCTGTTGGCTGCAGCCAGTATTTCATCGGACAAAACCACAGGCAGTATCGTCGAGTAATCGGTCGTTGCCTCAATTGCAGCAACTTCCGTCGGGCTGGCGCTCTCCACGACAAGGATTTGACTCACGACTTCTGCCTTCGCCTTTTCCCCATGATCAAGAAATATGAACAGAGAACACAAAGCGAGCAAGAGCGCTGTGCTCCATCCCCACATACGCCACGCCACTTTTCCGTCGTATCGCAGGCGCCAGTTATTGGGACTGATCGAGCACAGATCAAGCTTCATAAATCATCCACCCAACTGCTTCGTTCTCTTTTGATTGCAAACGCCTATCAGGCGCGCTGAATATCGACCGCTGGGCTGCAGCGCGAGATCCAAGACTTTCCAGCGCCAACAAGCCGCGCCTTGCTGTTTCGAAACCTCTGCAACCTTATAGGACCAATCCAAAAGTACCGCCAAATCACTGGTCTCCGCGGCAACTTTCACCGAGGCTTCTGGAACTGCCACGATCACGGACACCAGATTCATTTCGGGAACTGCCACAGACTCGATTGCCGATAACGCTTCCGGCCATGGCAACTTGTTATCGAGCCAATATGTATGCCACCAATGCAGTTCGAATGGCTGCTTTTGACTTGCAGCGTCGACCTTGGCGGCATGCTCTATGTGTGCTCGCTGCGCCGCGAGTTGCCGTTTCAAGTCATGGTGGTACCGAGTCGTCATCAAGTATCGATAAGCCGTAAATGCCGTAGCGGCCATTAATAGAACGACGCAGCACCAAGCTACTTTGCTCGGAGGAGAGGTCTCAAGCAGGTTGATTGTTGGCACTCTCATGTCGGCGCCGGCCAGTCGTCGGTCCAGAATACGTGCCGCACCAGAGACACTTGATATTGCAGTTGCAAGCGTCGTCTAAGCGCATCTAGAGTTTCAGCGTCAGGTGTCGGACACCATGCACCGACACCGTTAATGGAATTTTGATCGCCAACCAACCACGCGATTCCGTCGGAACACTCAGCCACTAACAACTCATTGGATGGCTGGGGCGAATAATCTGACGCTCGCGACACCCACCAGGGCCCCAAAGATACAAGACGCCAGCCCGTTATTTTGGCCTGTAATTTGAGAGCGACCCCAACCTCAGGATGTGTAGCGACTGCCAGTGCACCGCCCGATTTCGACCACGCATCGATCCAGAGGTGCGCTTCCGTTCGCCACGGTGCGCTGAGTTTGGCGCCACATTCGGCTCGCGCCCAGGCCATGAGTTCAGAACGGTTTCGAAGGCCAGACATTGGGCCCACCCAAAATGGACGCGCCCAAGCGACACTGAGCGAAACGGCTAGTCGACCTCTCCATCGCGGAGGCTCGGGCAGTAGGCTCCAAGCTCTTGAAATGCATTCCTCAAGAGCCAGTCCCCCTCTTTCATAGCTAAGCGCCGCATTCTTGCCGTCGGCGTACACTACGGCGGCGCCTCGCCTGCCAAAATAGAGGCGAGTGTTCAAGCCGCGCCACCTATGACCCGCTCGACCTCAGTCGCGGTAGTGCGACCGTCGCTGACGTGAGCAAGGCCTTGTGCCAATAGGCCGCGAACGTTCCGCCGCACAGAGTGAGCGCGGAGTGCCGACAAAGGGGCGCCAGTGACCACGAGATCGCGCAGTTCGTCGTCCATAACATGGATTTCAGCGACCACAAATCTTCCTTTGTAGCCGGTTCCGCGACAGCTATCACAGCCTTTCCCGTGCAACTCCTCAATCAAACTGCATCCGACGGTATGCGCGAGGTATGTTGTATTGTCATCCACCCTTCGCGGTTCCGCACAATCCGGACAAACCTGGCGCAATAGACGCTGAACCACAACACCATTGAGTGCCGACATAAGACCAAACATGTCGATTCCAAAATGCCGGAAGCGCCCGATGACGTCCCCTACTCCGTTGGCATGAACGGTAGTAAATACCTGGTGCCCAGTCAAGGCAGATTGAACTGCAATCTCGGCGGTTTCGGCGTCGCGAATTTCACCTATCAATATTCGATCTGGGTCATGCCGCAGAATTGATCGCAGGCCACGCGCAAATGTGAGCCCCTTTCGCTCATTGACAGGAATCTGCAGGACCCCGGGCAATTCATATTCAACAGGATCCTCGATCGTTATAATCTTTTCCAGGCCGTTATTTATTTCACTAAGCGCAGCGTATACAGTTGTCGTCTTGCCGCTCCCAGTGGGGCCGGTTACCAAGAGCATTCCGCTCGGACTGAATGCCAGTGATCGGATGGAACGTGCGGCGTCAGCCTGGAACCCCAACGTATCTAGAGATACAACGGATTGTGCTCTCCACTGGGCCTTATCCAAAAGACGGAGGACAGCATCCTCGCCATGGACACTTGGCATAATTGAAACGCGAAGGTCAATCTCTGACCCATCGACGTTTAAACGAATTCGACCGTCCTGCGGCGTTCTTCTCTCCGTAATATCAAGTGCGGCAAGCACCTTAATTCGAGAGATTACCTGCCGGGCAAGCTCGCTGCCGTTCAAACGAGCCAAGGCGGTCAAAACACCGTCCATTCTCACTCTAACGATGACGCCATCACGTCCGCATTCAAAATGGAGATCGCTGGCTCCAGATCGAAAACCATTGCGCATGGCGTCATCGACAAAGCTGACCACCGGACCACCACCGCCATCGCCAACCGCTCCCATTCGCGACGACTCGACGCCGACCTGGCCCAACAGCCGGTCAATTTGTTGGCGGTCAGCCAGTGCGACACGCGGCCACGCCCCGAGTGACTCAGCAATTATTTCTAATACTCCACCTACCCAAGGATCCTCGAGCGCCAACACATAGACACCGTCGCTTTGCTTCAAGAGTGCAGAGCGAGTCTCTAACGCCCGACTTAAGGGCCATGTCTTTTCATCGAGACGAAAGCCCTCCGGGTCGCCCCCCAGATCCTCAAGCAGCACGATTCCTGCCGCTTCCTCAAGCGTCGTCTTGAGTGCTGCCCTATCGGGCACACAATTCCTCAACAGGTCAAGCAGACACTTTCCTTCTTCCTTAGACTGAGCCCGAACTGAATTTAACCTGGACCCAAGCTCAAGCCCTACCACTTGGTTCATCGGCCAACTCCAACCTGCCCGGCAATATCGAATATTGGCATATACATCACGACCACAATTCCGCCAATCAGGAGAGCCACCAAAAGCAGAAGAAGCGGCTCTATTATCTTAGTTGCTCGATCAACAAAGATTGAGAAGCTCTCTCTGTGCCTGTCGGATATAGTTTGAAGAACCACGTGAAAGTTACCAGTTCTCTCCCCAACGGAGAGCAGACGAGATGAGACAGCATCCGCCAATCCCGCGCGATAAAATACCTGACCGATCGGCAGCCCACGTGAAATCTCGTCGTAAACGTCAATAAGGCGCTGATGAATAGCGTCTGCGATCGCCGTCTTTGCGCATACATCCAGAGCCTCGTGTAGCGGATACCCTCCCCGCATCATTAGGCCCAATGCGTGATACAACTGGGCTAGTTGATAGTGCTGAATCTGACGCGCGAGCCATGGAAGCCGGCGCATTATTAGATGACCGCACTTCACCAGCATCCCAAGACGATGCGCAAGAGCGACCACAATACCCGTGGCCGCAAGAACGAAAAAAACAGGCAGCGGATGCGTAGTTAGGAATTTACTTAGCCCAACAACCAGTTTAGTTGCACCACTTAACATCGCGGAAGGCAACTCCGCGTACATTGCAGCAAACCTAGGTATCACGAATACCAACAATGCAATAATTATAATCACTCCAAGGGCCGTCACCAGCGCCGGATATATGGCGGCACTCGTGACTTGACGCCTGAACCGATCAACCATTTCGTGATAGCGCAAGTACTCATCGAGAGACTCGCCGAGATTCCCACTTTGTTCTGCTGCAGCAACACTGGCCACAAGCACAGGTGGATATCCAGATACTCGACTCATCGCGCTGGATAGTGGATGACCGGCTCTCAACTCCTGCAGCAAAGATGACTGCACCAGCTCTCGTCGACTCCCGGCATCGGCCGCCACAGCCATTGTCTCCATAGCTTCAACGACAGTCATGCCGGAGTAAACAAGCGAGCGCAGCTCGCCACACCACCAAGCAACCTCACTGCGCTGTCTCGGAGTTGCGGCCAGCCGCGTAACGCGCTCAGCGCGAACAGTCAAAATCGCTTCAGCGTTACCAGATAGTTTTAGGCGCGCGTCCGCGTCGTTGGCGGCAAAGATTCGGATTTCTTGTACCGAACCCTGGCGGACGACGCGAACGGTATAAGGCCTGGACGCCATCACAGATTAGAATCGGTGTCGTCGGAATGCCGACCATTTATAGTGTTGGACGCAGATGCCAGACGCGCTGCTCGCGGTCGCAGCGCCATATGACCTATCCGTCTTCGCAAGGCGCCTCAGCAGTCTCACTTGCTGAGTTCCGCGTCGGCTGCACGGCTCGCCAAGGAAACGCTGGCGATGAACCGAATCGCGTTTCTGTCTGGACTGCCGATTGGGGAGTTTCTGCGCTGCTTCAGCACCGAGGAGCAAGGCGTGTCGGCGGTCGAAGCTGCGCGCTGGCCCAACATCTTTGCCTGCGCTCGTTGCAGCATCCATGCGCGCTGTGCGATGCGACATCAGGGCCGCCGAGTGCTGCAGGGCAATCGCATGCGTTCCATAGAAGGCGCGCACCACAACTCCAAGCTCGCAAGTACACGGACGCGTACCTTGCCGGCTTCGTCTGACGCTTCCGCCGCGTTCTTGGCCTCAAGGGCCTCTTCGTGCGTCTCGTTATCGACGTCGTCTCCGCCGCGCCGAGAGCTCTCAAGGTCATCACGCAGGCAGACGATCATCTTTATCAGGCCGCCTGTCGATAATTGCCATTATGTGGCGAATTTAATATATACACTTTCCGCCACTTCTTCAGACTTAGTAGGGAACCCGAGCAGCTCGTATGCAGGGGCATTCTCGGTGTGCACGCTCGGGTTATTGCGCTCACTCATCCCTCCACGGGTGGATGGAGCCTGAGTGCGCTGATAAGAGGGCTACGTGGTTTGACGGTAGACCTTTGGACTACGGGCGCAGGTTGTTATAGGACGACCGCAGCGCTCGCCCGATGCTTCGGCTCGCTGGAACATCGCCAGAATCCAGCGCCCGAGCTGAGCCCCATCGTTCCTAGAGTGTGTTCATCACCCCAGCTGACGAACCCTCTGGAGGACGGCAGTGCACCAGCGACTCCCCGATGGCGAACGGCGACCTTCCCCGCTCGCACACGCCAGTTCGACGCGCAGTCTGACGGTCCGTGCCGCGGCACTGGCCTGCGCAGCCGCATCCCTCGCTGCCGGGCCCCAGCAGGCCAAAGCCCTCGACGGCTGCCTCGTCCTCCTCTGCCTCGCGGCCCCCAACTGGCACGCCATCCCCCAGTGCGTGCCGCCAATCCACCAGCTCTTCCACGACCTGCGCCGCGGGCGGCCCTTCCCGACCTGCGACATGGCCGGTCCTGGCAACTCTTCGAATCACCGCTGGGCGAGCGCGCCGGCCTTCTGCCCGCCGCAGTACACCCACGAGGTCTCGGGCGAGAGCGGCACCGAGTACGTTTGCGACTACAGCGGCGCGATCTCGGTCCAGGTGGACGGCCAGCTCTGGAGCCGTACCTGGTGGAACCGGGGTGACAGCGTCACCGAGTTCACCGACGCCGCGAAGGCAGGGCTCCAGGAATGGAACACGCGATTCGATGAAGACCTCGCGCGCTGGAAGGCGAGCCAGCCGCCCGAGGCGCCGTCATGCGACTGCTGAGCGCTCGCCATGCAGACCGCCGACCTCGCCGCGCTCGTGCTGGCCTGCGCCCCGCAGGTCCATCCGGCCACGGCATTGGCGCTGATCGCCACGGAGAGCGGCGCCAACCCCAACGCGATCGGTGTGGTGGGCGGCCGGCTGGTCCGGCAGCCCCGGCACCGGCAGGAAGCTCTGGCCACCATCGGCCGTCTGGAGCGCGGCGGCTGGGACAACAGCGTCGGGCTCGCCCAGATCAACCGCCGCAACTTCGCACGGCTGGGCCTCGACGCAGCGTCCGCGCTCGACCCCTGCGCCAACCTGGCCGCCATGCAGACCGTGCTGTCCGAGTGCTACGGCCGCGCCTCTCGTCCAGACGTCACCGGGCAGCGCGCACTGCGCAAGGCGCTGTCCTGCTACTACAGCGGCGACTTCAGCACCGGATTGCGTCACGGCTACGTGCGCAAGGTCGTCGGCGCCGCAGCCGCATCCCCTTCTCTCCCCGTCAGCACCTCGAAGGAGTCGCCATGAAGTCTCGCCTCGTTCCGGTCCTGCGTCGCCAAGCCGTCCTGGCGGCAGCGCTGCCCGCCGCCGCGTTCGCGCAAGGGTTCGAGAAGATCAACACGACGGTCACCAACGTCAACACGATCCTGGTGACGATCTCGATCGCCGTCGTGACCATCGCGATCATCTGGGCCGGCTTCAAGATGATCTTCCAGGGCGCCCGGCTCGCCGACGTCGCGAACGTGCTGATCGGCGGCACGCTCGTCGGTGGCGCCGCGGCCTTCGCCAGCTACATCGTCGCCTGAGGCCGACGATGGTCGCCGAACCGATCTACAAGGGCGCGACGCGCCCGGCGATGAAGCTGGGCATCCCGCTCGTGCCGCTGGTGCTGCTGGCCGGCACCTCGATGCTGCTGGTGCTCTGGGGCAGCATCCTGGTCAGCTGGTGGCTGGCACTCGCCGTCGTTGCGGCGGTGGCCCCCGTGCTCGTCTGGATGCGCTATGTCACGCGGCGCGACGACCAGCGCTTCCGCCAGATCTTCGTCTCCATCCGCCTGCGGCTGCACGACCGCAACCGCCGTCACTGGGCCGGGCGCAGCTACTCGCCTACCGTCTACCGGGGAGGCCGCGATGCGTGGCATGCCTGAGACCTGGCTTCGGCGGCCGCCACCGCCGCCCCGCCCTGCTCCGCTGCAGCCGCGCCTGTGGAAGCAGGCGCTGGCCGAGCATCCGCTGGCGCGCGTCGTGCCGTTCTCATCGCTGGTAGGGCCGCACGATGTCATCACGCGCGGCGGCGACTACCTGCGCATCTGGCGCCTGGAAGGCGTGCCATTCGAGTGTGCCGAGGAAAGCGTCGTGACCGAGCGCCACGAGGCGATGTGCAGCCTGCTGCGCAACCTGGCCGGCGGGCAGTGGGCGGTGTGGATGCACCGCCTGCACCGGAGGGTGCATGACGCCCTGGCAGACCCGGCGCAGCCGGGCTTCGCCCGCCTGCTGTCGCAGGCCTACCAGGCGAAGCTCGCCGAGCAGCCGATGATGAGCAACGAGGTCTACCTGACGCTGGCCTACCGGCCGCAGGCTTCCAAGGTCGGGCGCGCGCTGCAGTCGACCCGGCGCTCGCGTGAGCAGATCGCGGGCGCGCAGGCCGAGGCGCTGCGCGTCATCGAGGAGAAGGCCGCGCTGGTGGAACGCACGCTGCGGGGCTTCGGCCCGCGCTGCCTGGGCGAGCGCGTTCAGCATGACCGCTGCTACAGCGAGGTCGCCGAGTTCCTAGGCCTGCTGGTCAACGGCCACTGGCGGCCCGTGCCACGGGCGGCCGGCCCGCTGTTCCGCACGCTGCCGGTCACGCGGCTCACCTTCGGCGGCGACAAGCTCGAACTGCGGCACGGCGGCGACGTGCGCTACGCGGCGCTCGTCGACATCAAGGAGTACGCCGACGACGTGCAGCCCGGCATCCTGGACACGCTGCTCTACGAGGACAGCGAGTTCATCGAGACGCAGAGCTTCTCGATCCTGCCGCGGCGCGAAGCGCTGCGTGCGCTCGACCTGCAGCGCAGCCAGCTCGTCGCCAGCGACGACGTCGTCGAGAGCCAGATCGCCGACATGGACGTCGCCATCAACGACCTCGGCGACGGCCAGTTCTGCATGGGCGAGTACCACTACAGCCTCGTCGTCTTCGGCTCCGACGTGGCGGACGCCGGCCGCCGCGCCGCGCGTGCCGTCGGCGCGGTGGGCGAGGCGTCCAGCCTGCAGATGGCCCCGGTCGACCTCGTGGCCGATGCCGCCTGGTTCGCGCAGATGCCGGGCAACTGGCAGTGGCGCCCGCGCGAGGCCAAGCTGTCGTCGCGCGCGTTCGCGGCGCTCGCCGCCGCCCACAACTTCCCGCGCGGCAAGCGCGACGGCAACCCCTGGGGCGAGGCGCTGGCGCTGATGCGCACGCCCTCCGGCCAGCCCTTCTACCTGAACCTGCACAGCAGCCCGGAAGGCGAGGACTCGTTGGACCGCAAGCTGCCCGGCAACACGCTGCTGATCGGCTCCACGGGTGTCGGCAAGACGACGCTGGAGATGTTCCTGCTAGCGCTGACGCGCAAGTGGCAGCCCGCGCCCCGGCTGGTGCTGTTCGACCTCGATCGCGGCTGCGAGATCGCGATGCGTGCGCTCGGCGGGCGCTACTTCACGCTCGAAGCCGGCACACCGACCGGCTGCAACCCGCTGCAGCAGGAGCCGACGCCGGCGCGGCTGCAGTTCTGGCAGCAGCTCGTGCGCACCTGTCTGGAGACGCCCGCCCTGCCGCTGCTGCCGGCCGACGAACGCGCCATCGCCGACGCGGTGCAGGCCGTGGCGCTGATGCCGCGCGCGCTGCGCCGCTTCTCCACGCTGCGCCAGAACCTGCCGAAGGCCGGCGCCAACAGCCTGCACGACAGGCTGGCACGCTGGTGCCAGGGCGGTGCGCTCGGCTGGGTGTTCGACGAAGCCGACGACCGCCTCGGCGACCTGCAGGACACCGCGATCGTGGGCTTCGACACGACCGAGTTCCTGGACCTGCCGGAGGTGCGCACGCCGGTCATGCTGTACCTGCTCGACGTCATGGAAGGTCTGGTCGACGGGCGGCGCCTGATCTACGTGATCTCGGAGTTCTGGAAGGCGCTCGACCACCCGATCTTCAGCGACTTCGCCAAGCAGAAGCAGAAGACGATCCGCAAGCAGAACGGCCTGGGCATCTTCGACACGCAGAGCCCGTCCGACGTGCTGCGCCACTCGATCGGCCGGACGATGGTCGAACAGAGCGTGACGAAGATCTTTCTCGCCAACCCCGAGGCGGTGCGCGAGGAATACGTCGACGGCTTCGGCCTCAGCGAGGCGGAGTACGAGATCGTGCGCACCTTGGGCGCGCGCGGTGGCCGGCGCTTCCTGGTCAAGCAGGGCCACACCAGCACGCTGTGCGAGCTGGACCTGTCCGGACTGGACGACTTCGTCACCGTGCTCTCGGCCACCACCGACAACGTCGCGCTGCTCGACGAGCTGCGGGCGCAGCTTGGTGACGATCCGTTTCGCTGGCTCCCCGAACTGCAGCGCCGGGTCCACGATCGACGTCTTCAGGCATCGAGGAGCCGGTCATGAAGCATCTCGCACTGTTCGTTCTTCTCGCCGGCTTCTCGGCAGCCGCTCCGGCCCTGGCCCAGTACGTCAAGGGCAACGAGGCGGTGCGCTTCGGCCGCCCCGAGACCCCGCCGCTGCTGAAGTCGATGAGCCGCATGCCGGCCTGCGCGGCAGACGCCGGCTGCCATGCCGGGCCCTGGCACATGGTCGAGACCGCCGACGGGCTGCGCGAATGCACCGAGCCGACGGCGCGGCCGGGCACCTGCCGGCCGTCCAGCTACGGCAGCCGCAAGCTGGCGCGGCTGTGGGTCGTCAAGCGCGGCACCACCTGGCAGTGGTGCCAGTACCCCGACATGGGCAGCCGCTGCGTCGACATGCACGCTCGGCCGCCGGCCAACCTGCTGGTGGCCGTCGTCCAGTGACGGCGGCAGCACGGAGGACGCACGATGTTCACCTGGCTCGGCTCCCAACTCGACACGCTGCTCGGCGGCTACGTGCTCGGCGTCGTCTCGGCGCTGGCCAGCGCGCTCGCGCCGCTGGCACTCACCGTGTTCACGCTCTGGGTGCTGCTGTTCGGCTGGGCGGTGCTGCGCAACGAGGTGCCCGAGACCCTGCCCACCTTCCTGTGGAAGGTCGTGCGCATCGGCTTCGTCTTCGCGTTCGCGCTACAGGCGGGTTTCTACGTCGGCAATGTCGCCGACACCGCCAACGGCCTGGCGATGGGCGTCGCGTCGACCTTCGTGCCGGCCGGCGCCGACCCCGCCGTCGTCAGCTCGCCCTACGCGCTGCTGGACCAGTTCAACGACCGGGCCAGCGAGCAGGTGTCGGACATCATGAAAGAGGCCAGCATCTTCCGGCTGGACCTGCTGTTCGCGGCCGGGGTGTTCTCGCTCGGGTCGGTGGTCTTCCTCTGCATCACGCTGTTCGTCGTGTCGCTGTCCAAGGTCTTCCTCACCTTCGTCATCGCGGTGGGCCCGCTGTTCATCCTGTGCCTGGCGTGGCGGCCAACGCAGCGCTTCTTCGACAGCTGGCTGTCGATGCTGCTGAACGCCGTCGTGCTGACCTGGTTCGCGTTCTTCGCGCTGGGCATCAGCACCTTCGCGGGCAACCAGATCTTCCAGGCCATCAACTCCGGCGGCGGCTTCCTGGGCGAGGCGTTCAACGTGCTGTCGGAAGCCACGCGCTACTGCATCGTGATGATCCTGATGGGCATCGTCTGCTTCCAGGCGCCGGGGCTGGCGGCGGCGCTCACCGGCGGAGCCGCGGTGCAGCAGGGCGTGCACATGCTGCAGAACGTGCTGATGGTGGCGGGCCTGCGCTCGGTGGCCGCCTCCCGTGGCGGTGCACCGGCCGCGCTCGCCAACACCGTGCGCGCCGGCGGCGGTCTGGCCCACACGGCCGGCCGCGCCGCACGCTCGGCCGCGCGCGCGCTGCGCACTCCCGCCGGACACGCCGCCCCACGGCTGCCCGCCTATCGCCTCGCCGCCCAGCGCGGCGCTGCCTGACCCGTCCTTGAAGGAGTCCCGCATGAACCCGTTCAAGCGCCTCGTCCTCGCCCTCACGGTCGCCTCGGCGCCGCTGGCCAGCCACGCTCAAGGCATCCCGGTCTTCGACCGCGCCAACCTCGCGCAGTCGATCGAACAGGTCCTGCACGCCGTGACGCAGATCGAGAACCAGCTTCAGCAGATCACCGAGCTGCAGCACCAGCTCGGCAGCATGAACGGCTACCGGGGCCTGGGCACGATCGCCAGCGACCCGGCGTTGAACGACTACGTGCCGCCCGACGCCCCCGCCCTGCTGGGTGCGGTGCAGAGCCGGGGCTACGCCGGCCTGACCGGCACCGCGAAGGCGTTGCGTGACGCCGGCCTGGTCTACAACTGTGAGGACCTGGCCGGCGACGCCCGCATCCGCTGCCAGGCCGACCTCGCCCGGCCGTACCAGCACAAGGGGCTGCTGCAGGACGCGATGGGCGCCGCCAACGGCCGCATCGCGCAGATCCGCACGCTGATGTCCCAGGTGGACGCGACCACCGACCAGAAGGGCGCGCTGGAGATCCAGTCGCGCATCGGCGCCGAAAACGCCCAGCTCGCGCACGAGCTGACGCGCATCCAGATGCTGCAGGCCATGGCCGACAGCGAGGAACGCATCCAGCGCTCGCGTGACCGCGAACGCCAGTACGAGACGCTCGGCCGCACGGGCCGGGTGTCCGCCTACCTGCCCTAGCAGCCCCCAGGAGACGCCCCATGAAAGCAGTGCCCGGCCTGGGCAAGGCCGCTGCATGGCCGGATGACGCCGGCACGGCCGCTCCCGAGGCGGCCGACGATGCCGCCTACCGCGCCAACCGCGACTGGGAACTCGACCGCGCGCTGATGCTGGAGCGTTCGGAGCGCCGTGCCTGGCGCGTGGCCTGGGTGGCCGCGGCCTTCGGCGTCATCGGCATCGCGGCGGTGTTCGTGCAGGGGCCGCTGCGCCGCATCGTCGAGATCCCGATCGTGGTCGACCGCCTCACCGGCGAGACGACGATTCAGCAGCGCCTGGACGTCGAGACCATTCCCCGTCTCGAAGCGCTGGACAAGCACAACCTCGCGACCTTCGTGCGGGCGCGCGAGGGCTACAGCTGGATGTGGCTGCAGCGTGACTTCGACCAGGTCGCGCGCATGGCCGTGCCGACCGTGTTCGCCGACTACACGCGGCTGTTCGAGGGCGACGGAGCGCTGCAGAAGAAGATCGGCGCCACCGAGGAGTGGCGCATCGAGATCGTCGGCGTGCGCCTGTCGCCCACCGGCCGCAGCGGCAACCGCGGCGAAGGCACGGTGACCTACGAGAAGGTCGTCCGGCTCACCGAACGCGCCCTGCCCGACGTGACGACGCGCCACGTCGCCAGCATCGTCTACGAGTACCAGCCGCAGGTGCTGGCCCGCGAGCGCGACCGGCTGGAGAACCCGTTCGGTTTCGTCGTCACCGCATACCGTTCCGATCCGGAGATCGCCACGACCGGAGGCAAGCCGTGAGCCGCCGTTGCTTGCTCTGGCTCGTGTGCTCGCTGCTGGCTGTCTCCGTCGCGGCCCCGGCCACCGCGGCCGACGCGCGCTTGCGCACGGTGGTCTACGACGCGAACGCCGTGGTCACGGTCCCGGTGCGCCGCGGTGTCGTCACGCACGTGCTGCTTGGCGAAGACGAGGTGCTCCAGCAGCTCGCGGCCGGCCAGGGCGGCGACTGCAGCAAGCCCGAGGCCCTCTGGTGCATCACGGCCCAGGCCGGCGACCGCAGCATCTTCGTGAAGCCGAAGGCGGGCGCCGCCGTACCGAACAACGTCGCCGTCGTGAGCGACCGCCGCACGCACGCGTTCCGCTTCGTCGTCCTGGCCGATCAGGACCGGCGGGAGCCCGTCTACCGGCTCCTGGTGACGCCTCCGGCGTCGATCAGCCCGTCGCGTGCGGGCAGCGCCAGCGCGCAGGCAGCGCCGCCGCCGCTTTCCGATCCGCCCTCCGATGCCGAGCGTCTGCAGGAGCGCCTGTCGGCAGCCCCCGAAGTGGTCAACACCTCGTACTCGATCGCCGAAGGCCGGGGCTCGTCCGACATCGTGCCCACGCTGGTCTTCGACGACGGGCGGTTCACCTACTTCCGCTTCCCAGGCAATCGCGAAGTGCCGGCGGTCTTCCATGTGCTCGGCGACGGCAGCGAGACGCTGGTCAACAGCCGCATGGAGGGCGAACTGCTGGTCGTCGACCGCGTCAGCCGGCTGCTGAAGCTGAGAGCCGGCAGCGCCGTCGTAGGCGTCTGGAACGACGCCTTCGACCTGGACGGCCACCCGCCCGTCGACGGCACCACGGTGCCCGGCGTGGCGCGGGTCCTGAAGTCGCCCGGCGAACCGACCCGCGAGCCCGAGACAGGAGAGCGGCCATGACGAACGACGCCAAGCACACGCCGCCTGCATCCGACCCGGCCGAGCCGGAGGATGGCCGCGTGCAGCCGCTGCCGGGTGAGCCCGGCATCCCGAACGTCGCCACGGCACGAGGCCCGTCGATGTCGAAGAAGGGGCTGCTCGCGGTCGCCCTGCTGGTCGTCTCGCTGGTGACGGTGTTCGGCGTCTCGATCGCGCGCTTCGGCGCGGGCGGAGCGACGTCGGGCGAACCCAAGCAGGCACCGGCCGCGAACCGGCCATCGGCCGCCACGGCGGAGCCGAAGCGTCTGGACCTCGCGACACGGCCGGCATCGCCCAGCTCCCAGGCCGGCCATCTGGTGCCGGCGATCGACCCGGCGGCCGATCTGCCGGCGGAGCCGATCGGCGTCCGCCGAACGGGGGACACCCGTGCGGTGGATGGCGCGTCTCGGGCGGCGGCGCCCGAGGACGCCCCCGTCCTGCTGGTGACGAGCCGCCCCTCCGAGGCCCCACGAACGGCGGCACCCACTTCGGAGGGACACCCCGAGGAGGGCCCGCTCGACGAGACGCGCCGCAATCTGGACGCCTACCAGCGCCAGCTCCGCGAGCTGATGCGCTCGCTCGACCCGTCGGCGCCCTCCTCGGCAGGCTCCCCGATGGGGGGCCTGCTCGGGAGTGCCTCCGCTCGGGTGCCCCCGAACGCAGGCACCACGAAGGGCCCCCTCTTCGGAGGCCAGCTTGAAGGCTCGACCACACCGCGGGTGGCCGCCGGCACCTTGGCAAACCGCAGCCTGACCCTGCCCAAGGGCACCGCCTTCACCTGCGCGCTCAAGACCCGCGTCATCAGCGCGACCTCGGGCATGGTGGGCTGCCAGGTGCAGCGCAACGTCTACGGCGACGACGGCCGCGTGCTGCTGATCGAGCGCGGCTCGCATCTGGACGGCGAGTACCGCATCAATGCCGTGCGGCCCGGCATGGTGCGCATCCCCGTGCTGTGGACGCGCATCCGCACGCCGCATGGCATCACCGTGGACGTCGAGTCGCCCGGCACCGGTCAGCTCGGCGAGTCCGGCATCGAAGGTCATGTCGACAACCGCTGGGGCGAACGCATCGGCGCCGCGATGCTGCTGTCGCTGATCGACGACTCGGTGCAGCTCGTCGTCCAGAACCAGACGAGCCAGCGTGACGCCGACACGATCGTGCTGCCGTCGACCACCGGCAACACCAGCAAGCTGGCCGAGAAGGTGCTGGACAGCACCATCAACATCCCGCCGCTGATCTACCAGAACCAGGGCGGCATCGTCGGCATCTACGTCGCACGCGACGTCGACTTCTCGTCGGTCTACGAGTTGCGGCCCGGCGGGCCGCTGGAGCCGCGGTGATGCACGCCGCCCTCGAAGCCACCCGTCGCGACGGTGCCGCCTGGAACGGCGACGCCACCTCGGTGACCGAGTTCCTGCGGCCGCTGCAACAGCACCTGGACGCGCCCGGCGTGCTGGAGGTCTGCATCAACCGGCCCGGCGAACTGCTGGTCGAGACCGGCGGCGGCTGGCGCACCCTGCCGGCGCCCGAGATGACGCTGGAACGCTGCCTGTCGCTGGCCACCGCGGTGGCCACCTGGACCGACCAGCAGGTCAACCAAGAACGCCCTCTGCTGTCGGCCACGCTACCGGGGGGCCAGCGTGCGCAGTTCGTCATCCCGCCAGCGGTGACGCGCGGGACGGTCTCCATCACGATCCGCCGCCCGGCCGACGTCATCCGGACGCTGGACGACTTCGACCGCGAAGGCCTGTTCGCCAGGGCGGCGCCCCCAGAAGGGGAACGCGCCCGGCGGATGCAACCCTTCGAGCAGCGGCTGCTGGAACTGCAGAGCCGCGGTCACTGGGCCGACTTCCTGCGCCTCGCGGTGCGGGAGCGTCAGACCATCGTCGTCAGCGGCCGAACCGGCTCGGGCAAGACGAGCCTGATGAAAGGCCTGTGCGAAGAGGTGCCACGCCACGAACGGCTGGTGACCATCGAGGACACGGCCGAACTGGAGCTGGCAGGCCACACGAACGCCGTCCACCTCTTCTACAGCAAGGACGCGCAGGGCACCGCGCGCGTGAGCGCGAAGTCGCTGCTGGAGGCCTGCCTGCGCATGCGGCCCGACCGCATCTTCCTTGCCGAGCTGCGCGGCGAAGAGTGCTTCTCCTTCGTGCGGCTGGCGGCGTCGGGGCATCCAGGCAGCATCACCACCGCCCACGCGGGAAGCTGCGCACTCGCGCTGGAACAGATGGCCTTGATGATCCGCGAGAGCGGCGCCGGCGGCGGGCTGCGCATGGACGAGATCAAGCAGCTGCTCTCGATGGTCGTCGACGTGATCGTGCAGATCGAGCACGACGAGCGCGGCCGGCATGTCTCCGAAGTGCGGTACCAGCCGAGGGCGTTGCGGCTGGCCAGCGGTACGGCTGCCTTGGGAGGCGGTCAATGAACGGCGCGCTGGCCCGCTGGTCCCGTGCGCGGCTTGTGGCCGCGGTCACCTTCGGCGTCGTGACGATCTCGCTGCTGGGTGCGCTGGCGCTGCATGCCTCGGCCGCGCTCTTCCTGCTGCTGAGCGGCGCGGACGTGCGCCAGGCCCGCCCGCTGGCCTACCTGGACTACTGGCGGCTCTACGGCGACGACGCGGTGCTGCGCCGCCGGCTGGTCGTAGCCGGCACGGGCGCAGCCGCCGCCGGCTTCGTCGTGCTGCCTGCAGCGGTGCTCGCCGCCATGCGTCGCAAGCGGCCTCTGCACGGCGCCGCCCGATTCGCGAACGGTGCCGAGATCGCGGCGGCGGGTCTGCTCGCCACGCCGGCCTCCGGCCCGGCCATCCTGGTGGGTCGGTTCGGCCGGCGCTACCTCTCACTGCCCGGACAGCTCTCAGTGATGCTCTCGGCGCCCACGCGCAGCGGCAAGGGCGTCGGCATCGTCATCCCGAACCTGCTGAACTGGCCGGACTCGGTCATCGCACTCGACATCAAGGGTGAGATCCACTCGATCACGGCGGGCTTCCGGGTCGCCTGCGGACAGGCCGTCTACGCCTTCTCGCCGTTTGACGAGCAGGGCCACAGCCACCGCTGGAACCCGCTGTCGCATGTGCGCACCGGCCCGCTGCACCGCATCGGCGACCTGCTGGAGATCGGCCAGGTGCTCTATCCCAGCGACGGCGGCCACACCTCGTCGGAAGCCTTCTTCAACGACCAGGCGCGCAACCTGTTCCTCGGGCTCGGGCTGCTGCTGCTGGAGAGCCCCGACCTGCCTCGCACGATCGGCGAGATGCTGCGCCAGTCCTCCGGCCAGGGGCGCTCGCTGCGCGAGCACCTCAACGACACCCTCCGCGGGCGGCGGGAAGCAGACAACCCGCTGAGCGACGAATGCGCCGATGCGCTGCAGCGGCTGCTGGGCAACTCCGACAACACGCTCTCCAGCATCGTCGCGACCTTCAATGCGCCGCTGACGATCTTCGCCGATGCGGTGGTCGACGCCGCCACCAGCGCCGACGACTTCGACCTGCAGGACCCGCGCCGCCGCCGCATGTCGGTCTACGTGCGCGTGCCGCCGCACCGGCTGGCCAGCGCACGGCCACTGCTCAACCTGTTCTTCTCGCAGGTCGTCAGCCTGAACACGCGCACCCGGCCCGAGGAGGACGGCTCACTGCGCTACCAGTGCCTGCTGGTGAACGACGAGTTCACCGCGATGGGCCGCGTCGGCATCCTGACCAGCGCGGCGGCCTTCCTGGCCGGCTACAACGTGCGCCTGCTGACGGTGGTGCAGGCGATGTCGCAGCTCGACGCCGTCTACGGCGACAAGGAAGCGCGCACCTTCGCGACGAACCACGGCCTGCAGATCCTCTACGCCCCGCGCGAACAGCGCGACGCCGACGAGTACAGCGCCATGCTCGGCACCTTCACCGAGCGCGCGACCTCGCGCGGGCGCAGCCGCGCGCTGGGCATGCGCAGCCACACGACGGTGAGCCGCAACGAGAGCGACCAGCGCCGCCCGCTGCTGCTGCCGCAGGAGTTCAAGGAACTGGGCAGCGAACGCCTGGTGCTGATCCTGGAGAACTGCAAGCCGGTGCTGGCCGACAAGATCCGCTACCACCGCGAGCCGGTGTTCCGCGACCGGCTGCGCCCCGCGCCGGCCGTGCCGGCGATGGACGTCGAACTGCATCTCGCCCGCGTGCAGCGCCGCGTGAGCGAAGCGCCCGAGGAGATGGGTCCGGACGACGGCTTCTCGCTGGAGCAGCTCGCGCACGACTTCTCGTCAGTGCCCCCGCTCGCGGAAGACGCCGGGCCGGAAGAGATCGGCGGAGTCGTCGACGCCTTCTTCGCCCAGACGCGCGTGGCGAAGGCTGCCGCCGGAGGCGAGATCGAGCAGGTGATCTGCGAATGACGCCAAGGAGGAACCACATGCGCCCCGCCCTCATCGCAATCGCGCTCACTGCCACGGTGATGGCCGGCTGCGGCTCATCGCCGCCGCGGCCGCCCGAAGCGGACGAAGCCAGCCGGCGCCCGGCCAACACGGCTGCCGCCGTCGAGCTGCAGGCTTGCCGCAGCAGCCTGCAGAACAGCCGGATCGCTGCCACGGAGGCCCGGCGCGAAGCTGACGTTGTCCGCACCCAGGCCGTGCTGATGCAGGCGCGCGCCGCCGCTGCGACGCCACCCGCAGCCAACGCGATCTTCGTGCTGCGGTTCCGCCCCGGCAGCAGCGACCTGGACCTGTCGCCCGACGAAGCGCGCCAGATCGCCGAGGCCGCACGCGACGCACCGCTGGTGGTGCTGCGGGGCCGCACCGACGGCACCCGGGAGAGCGCTGCCGAGAGCCGTGTCGCGCGAGCACGTGCCGCGGCCGTTCAGGCGTGGCTGGTGCGGGCCGGGGCGGACCCGGCCCGAATCCGGGCCACCTGGCAGCCCGTTGGCGACCACGCGGGAGACAACGGCATGGAGACCGGGCGGGCGCTCAACCGCCGGGTCGAGATCGAGATCTACCGGACCGCGCCGCGGTTCGTCACCGCCGGCCAACCGGCAAACCCGTGAGCTTCAACGCGTGCAGCGCACGCCAGCGAGGTGAACATGGACCAGGACAGCACCACCGGGCGCGACCGAGGCGGCAGCGTCGAACCCGCAGACCGCGCCGCCATCGCGAAGGCACGCGCCCAGACGCCGCCACAGCGAGGCGAGACCTACGAACTGCGTGACCCGCTCAACGAGACGACCTATCGAACGCCAACGATGAAGGAGATCGTCGCGCACGCCGACCGGCTGCAGGCCACGCGCATCGTCGCCGTGGGCCAAGACGGCTCGCGCACGCCGATCCACAAGATCGGCGGCCACTGGGAGCGGCAGCCGACGCTGCGCCCTCAGCCGCCGGCGCCGGAGCAAGCCGTCAGCGACGAGGCAGGAACCACCGGCAAGCGCGCCGCCCCGCGCGAGACCGCAGGCCGCGACACACCACCGCAGACTGAGACCCGCAAGCCTGCCACCGCGCCGACGGCCCGCGATGAACTGGAGGCCCTGCGCGCGGCACGTGCCGCCGAGATCGAGGCCGGCCTCAACGAGCGCTACGTCGTCAAGCACGCGACGCTGACCGGGGACCTGACGCCGCTGCGCCGGACCGAGTACCGCTTCCGTGGCGACGTGCAGCGCGTGGCCTTCACCGAGACAGCCTTCAAGCTGACCACCGACCAGGACCACCCTTCTGTCGCGCGGTCGATGGTCGACGTCGCCGAAGCGCGCAACTGGAAGGCGCTGCGCGTCACCGGCAGCGACACGTTCAGGCGCCAGGTCTGGATGGAAGCCACGGTGCGCGGTGTGCGAGCACTGGGTTACGAGCCAGACGCTGCCGATCTGCAGCTGGTGCAGCGCGAGCGCGAGGCCCGCCAGCACAACCGCATCGAGCCCGCGCGGGAACAGGCGACCTCGCCGGCCGAAGCCTCTGCCGAAGGCGCCAAGGCCAAGGGCAACACGGGCCGCGGCGGCGGTGGCCGCAAGGCGGTGCTCGCCGCGCTGGAAGCCGTGCTCGTGGACCGCAAGGTTCCACCGAAACAGCGCGCCGCCGTGATGGCCGCCGCCGAACAGAACCTCGCCAGGCGGATGCGTGACGGCGAGACGCACCGGGTGAAGGTCTACGACGCGCAGGCGCCGTCGCGGCGCACGGAACCCAAGCCGACGCGAGATCCGTCGCGCGTGCCAGCCGTGGAGCGCGCCTTCACGCAGCCGACGAGGTGAGGCGATGCACGCGGCAATCGGGGCCGTGGCGGGCAGGCGGCCGATCTATGCGGGGCTGCAGGAGGCGATGGCAGCCGGACACCATCGCGACGACCGGCCGCTGTGTCTGTGCGTGCCAGGCGGCGTGCCGATGTACCTGGCCCGGCATAGCGCCCGCCTGCTGGTCAAGCGCATGCCGCTGTCGGGCTGGCAGCACGCGCCGGACTGCCCGCACCACGAGCCGGGGCCGGAGCGCGGCCACCGCGGCAGGGACGCCGCTTCCACTGCTGCGGGGGTCACGCCCGGCGTATCGAAGCCCGCTTCGGCATCTCCAGGTCTGCCGGGAGGGACCGCCGACCAGCACGAGGAACTCGCCCCTGGCAACCGCATCTCGCTGCTCGCGCTGCTGCACGAGCTTTGGACGCGCGCCGAGCTGACCCGCTGGCATCCGGGCTTCGCAGGCAAGCGCCACTGGGGCGTCGTTCGCCGACACCTGTTGCTGGCCGCCCGGCAGACGCGCACGTACACCGGCATGCTCGCCGAGCGCCTGTACGTGCCGGAGGTCTTCAACGTTGCACGCGAGGACCAGATCCGCGAGCGGCGTGAGGCCCGATGGCGGTCGATGAGCGGCCTCGGCAGCGAGTTGCCCTTGATGGTGGTGATCGGCGAGATCAAGGCGCTACGCCACCCCGGCGGCTTCGTCGAGGTCTGGCTGAAGCATCTGCCGGACCGCCCGTTCGCCCTGCGCGAAGCGGCCTTTCGATCCGCGGAAGCCAGGTTCGGTGACGAGCTTGCCCTGTGGCGCGCTCACGCGGACGTGCACCTGGTCGCCGCGGCGACCGCGGTCGCTGCCACCGCAGGACCACCGGCACTGCTTGAGCTTGCGCTGATGGCGTGCAGCTCGGGGTGGATCCCGGTGGCAAACGAGGACGAACGGACCTTCTTCGACAAGCTTGTCGCCGAGGACAAGCGCTTCGAGAAGATCCTGGACCCGGTGCGCGTCACCCGCGATGCCCCCGTTGCGCAATCAGCCGCGCGGAGGACGGCGGAGATGACCACCGAGCGCCAGGCCGAAGCCAAGACCCCGTAGCATCTCGCGCAATGGCACTGGGAAATCGGACGTTGGAACTTCTGCCGGAATCGGAAGAGATGGGCACCGCCGCGCGCGAGCGCGCCGCCCGAGAGGTCCGTGAGCTTGTGAGCCGCTACCGGATCAGCGAGACGGACCTTCGCCGGGTGCTGCACGAAGTCGAGCGGGAGCGGGAGAAGCAGGCGCTGATCGAAAGCCGCAAGGCCGAGCAGGCGCACCGACTTGCCCGAGAGCGCGCCCTGCATGTCGCCCGACAACTGGTCGAGTTCTGGCGCATCGAACCGCGAGAACTCGCCGGGCGCCTGTCAAGCCCAACTCAACCGGACGCGATGCCGGCCGTCAAGTACCGGCACCCGGTCACCGGTGAGTCGTGGAACGGGATGGGTGCGCAGCCTGAATGGCTTCGCCGGGCGCTCGGGAAGGAAGGCTATCGCGTCGCGGAGCTTCGCGCGGACTCTTCAACAGCGGCAGAAGACTCCTGAGCCCGGGCTCGGAGCGACGAACAGCGGTTCCGTCGAAGACTCGCCGACGCAGGTCTGCGACATCCCTCTCCAACTGACGAGCGACCACTGCGGGCGGGTGACTGACAGGTTAAGACTGAGTGCGGCCTGCCGGCGAAGCCTTCGTGAACGCTCGCTTTCGACCCATGGCTGCTGCTCATACCGCCGGCCTGCGGGCCGGGAAGCAGACACTCAGCGTCGGAAGTAAACGCCGGCTGCACGCACCCAGAATGTATCCGATGCATTCCCTCGATTAGATCGTCAGGCCACATCCCCAGCGGCGTCGCGGCTTCGCTGTCTCAACGTGAGGATAGGTCGGGGCAGTTTGGCGTTGCCCGCAGTGCATTTGACGGTTCTTCCAAGGTCAACCGAGATTGGATCTCCTGCAGAGCCCACCGTCCCGCGTGCTCCATGTCAGTTCCTCGAACCTGCGGATGAGATAAAAGCGAGCGCCAACATTCCGATGGCTCCTGCGGATCCCAAGTCGGCCGGCCTTGCAGCGCAGCGCAGCTATCGCGCAATGCGACAAGAGAATCAGGCACGCCTACTGCGCTGCCCCCTGTGGCCTGGACCGACTGTGCCACCTCAATCTGACGCGAAATTGCGGCGACGCGTTCGGTGAACCTGGCACTGCGTGCATCATCGACAGCGTGCGATACTAAAACCAGCTCGTTCTGGGCCGAATCGGCGTCGCCTGCCATGAGATGGGCCCGTGCTAGAGCAAGGCGCGCCTCCAGCGTCTCGGAGTGTTGAACTCCAAACAGGCTGATGTCCAGTCCCACCGTCGACTCTAGTTCCTTCTGCGCCTCGGACACTTGTCCGCTTCCCATCAATGCATACCCAAGATAAAGCCCGGCGCGAGCGAACGGACCGGAGTTCCCAAGCTGGAGATCGCGGTACATTCTCCGGGCCGCTCGTAATGCCTCCTCGGCTTGCGAAAACTGTCCCTGGGCATGGTAAACGAGCCCTGCGCCAACGCGTTCCTGAGCGATCCTGTACGGATATGGATTACGCTTGAACTCTTCACCGTCGAGCGCCTTACGCACCAGCCCGAAGACTTCCGCGGCCGCACGCACCCTCCCTTGTCGCGTGTAGGTGCTGCCTAGATTCATTTTGCTATTCAGCGTCAACTGATGGCCAGAACCAAGCGCACAGGAATAGAGACTTGATGCCTCGATTAACGCTGATTCAGCCCTCCCGAAGTCGCCTCGGCCGCTGTATACGGCGCTAGCGTCGTTCAAAACGCGTGCCCGTACGTTCACATCCCCAGCGAGCGCGATCGCATTCTTGAATTCGGCATCAGCTTCCTCTGCACGAGCCAAATAGAACAGCGCCAGGCCCTTATACCCAGTAATGGCCGCCAGCACATCCCGGCTGGAGCCCAACCGACGCGCCGCAGAAAGCTGCGAATCGACGATTCCGAGCAACTCGTTCTGCCTACCGATAGCAAAACCGAGATTAAGTGCCGCCGTCGAGTAGCGCACATTGCCGGGATCTGCGATGAACGCCATTTGATAGGCCGCCATGGCTTCATCGAACCGACCGGAGAATTCGAGGAACGAGCCAATGACAAACTGACGCATCGGCTCCTTACTTGCCGGTAGTTGCGCCTCAGTAAGCGCCTTGATTAGGGGCTCGACCTCCTGACCATACAAAGCGCGCCGCAGCAAGTCGCTGCGTGAGCCGAACCCCAGTTGGTCGAGCAAAATGGAAGCACCAGAGAGTGCTAGGCGAAATGATTCCCAAGCAAATCCGGCAGCGATGGCCCGCTCAGCGTAACTACCGTCATCGCGTGACGGCGTCGACTTGTTCGCACTTCCCGCAGACCCTGAGAGACGCTCGCTCTGGTAATGAAAGAGCGCCTTTGTCCACTGTGACGAAGACACATCGTTGACCTCCCAGCGATTGAAGTACCCTATGCTGGCAAGAGTCACGAGCGCGGCCAGTAAAGCTACGCCGCCTCCAAACTTCCACTGCCAAAGTACCCGTTCCCGCGAATTATTGATGGCGGCAAGCACGCCCACCGCGAGCGACGCGGGATCGACATATGTTCCCACACCATGACGTGCGCGCAACGATGCAATAAACGCTGCCAACTGGCGGCCTGAGGGTGAGTCGGGGACATCCGCGTGCTGTTCCGGCCAGTCCGCACCTGCATCGAGCATGAATACAAAGCACGGCTTGCGTGTGACTCTTGCCCTCAAGTACTCTAAGTGCGTTATCGACAATTTCTCTGGATTAACCGATTCCGGCACGTATCCGTATCGACGAGCCACGATGAGCACGTAAAACTCGCAGTTCGACACATCTTGTAGGCATTTTTCGACCGGACGAAGTTCAAATGCCGGGTACTTTTCCATGCTGGCGACATCAAAACCTGCCTGCTCAAGCACCATGATGACTCGCCTTCGGTGCTCCACCAGATCGACGAATGTCGACGAGACATAGACGGATCGACGCCTGCTGAGCATACTGACCAGAAAGACAAAACCTGCCGCCGCCGGAAACTAAACGTGCCGACCTAGTTCGGCTCGCGCCTACTGCACCGGAGTGGAGGTGGGACTTTTGGTCAGGGCGGAGCGCAATTGACTCTGGATACGCCGAGCCATAATTTCTATCGGGAGTTGCGTTGCTAACCTACACTTGAGCGTTTCGGATGCCTCGAAAGTTCCATGTTCACACAGCTTATTAGATGGAGTCCCGCCGCCACACATATCGAAGTATCTGCATGACTCGCGACATATTTGCACGCCCGCCGCGATACCTTTGACCCATTGATCGCGCCGACGTAGCGAACCCAAAAAGGTGTCTCGCGGATCGACGACGCTGCCAAAAACGAAGCGCTCGCCCCCGACAGGCTGGTTGTGCAGCTCGGGAGAGAAGGTGGAGTAGTCGCCGTTCCATCCGACCGTGATGATTGAGTACGGGGTTACGAGGCTGTTTTTGTGGGAGCGCGACATCAACGCACGCATCGCGGTGTCCCGCTCCCTCAACCAGTGCGAGCCCTTTCGCTCGAGTAACTCAAAATAGCGGCTAAAGAAGCCACGCGCATCTTCGGCAACATGACTGTACTGGAGAGACGTGCTAAGGTGTGCTCCTTCAGCCTCTTCGACATTGAAGCAGACGGTGCCGACGCCAGCCTCTTGGAAGAATTCAAAGATCGCATCGGGAAACTGAAGCGAATCCTTCGTAAGCACACAAATTACATGAGGCTCTAGCCCATTCTGCTGTAGCAGTCGAAGCCCGGCGAAGGCATCATTGTGCGTACCCTTTCCGCGGCGGTCGCGACGAAAGCGATCGTGGAGGAAAGCCGGTCCATCAAGACTAACGCCGACCTTGACTTCGAAACGCTTGAAGAGTTCGCACCACGCTTTGTTTATCAGGACCGCATTAGTCTGCACCGACAAACCCACCTCAGTCTCATCGCTCAATCGAGAGCGAAGCGTTGAGAAGTAACTTTCGTACAGGCCGATAGGCAGTGTCAAAGGCTCCCCGCTGTGCCATAACACCTCCAGCTTTGTCCCAAGTAAACCTTCGACGGCAAGTCTGTCTGCCAGTCGGCTAACCGTTTCGACGGCTAAGCGTGATCGGTCTCCACGGCCGGGGAGGTAACAGTATCCGCAATCAATGTTGCAGAATGGCGTACCCTGAAGGATTAAAAGCTCGACCGGCCCAACCTTCACACGACGGCCTTGTCGAAATTGTTGTTGAACTTCTCGAACGTGTTATCGAACTGCGCCACAACGACGGAGCCTTGACTATCAACAAAAGTCATGCGGATGGAGCTTGGCACATTGAGTACCGCTTGCCTAAGCATGCGAACCGCATCGGAGTCAGCTGCCTGCGCGAGTTCAATTGCGGTCGCCGTGGGCACCGTGAGCAATAAGCTTGATCCGACCGCCAACGTCACGATTGACCCAGCTGCAAAGGTATCATTTGCGTCCATCTGTGGCCCCCTATATCAGCGTTCGCTGGAACGACAGGTGCAGGATGTTGGGCTCGGCCGTGGCGCAGTCAAGCCCCGCAGGCAAAGATGTGGGGGATGGTCAAGCGATCGAAAGCGGGAGACGGCGTCACCGCCGATCCCAGTCCGACCCGCCTACTTCCGCGGATGTTCCTTTGCTTGAGAGTGGAGCCAGCATGGTTAAGTCAGCGAAGTTCTCCCCCGAACTCGTCGATCGCCCGTGCTTGTGCGGCGGTGGACCAGGACTAGCAGGCTGTTGAAGAACCTCTGGACGCTGCGCCTCGCGGCGTAGAGCATCCAGCCATCGAGGACGGAGGACGAGGCCGATGCGAGGCGCCGACGGCTACAACGAATCGCTGTTCAGCACGGTGCGGCTGGAGGAATTCGTTCCGGCGAACCACCCGCTGCGACCGATCCGGCAGTGGATGAACGAAGCCCTGTCGCGGCTCGACGGCAAGTTCGCCGCGATGTACGAGGCCGACGTCAAGGGCGGTCGCCCGAGCATCGCGCCGGAGAAGCTGATGCGCGCGATGCTGCTGCAGGTGCTCTACAGCGTGCGCAGCGAGCGGCAACTGGTCGAGCAGATCTCCTACAACCTGCTGTTTCGCTGGTTTGTCGGCCTGGCCATCGAGGACACGGTGTGGAACCACTCCGTCTTCAGCAAGAACCGCGACCGCCTCATAGAGCACGACGTGGTGACGGACCTGTTCAACGCGACGGTGGAGACGGCGCGCTCGCGCGGGCTGCTGTCGGGCGAGCACTTCAGCGTGGACGGCACGCTGATCCAGGCCTGGGCCAGCCACAAGAGCGTGCGGCGCAAGGACGGCAGCGACGACGACCGGCCGCCCGAGGACTGGCGCGGCGAGCCGCGCAGCAACGACACGCACGAATCCAAGAGCGACCCCGAGGCCAAGCTGTATCGCAAGAGCGACGCAGCGCCAGCGCTGCCGAGCTACCTGGGGCACGTGATGACGGACAACCGTCACGGCCTGGTCGTGGACGTGCAGGCCAGCCAGAGCGACGGCCGAGCCGAACGCGAGGTGGCGGCGCAGATGCTCGGTGACGCGGCCAGGGCCGCAGGCCGGCGCATCACCGTGGGCGCCGACAAGGCCTACGACACGCGCGGCTTCGTGAAGGCGTGCCGGGAGAACGAGGTCACGCCGCACGTCGCGCAGAACCTGGGCCGTCGAGGCGGCAGCGCCATCGACGGGCGCACCACGCGGCACGGCGGCTACGCCGTCAGCCAGCGGCGTCGCAAGTGCATCGAGCAGTGCTTCGGCTGGGGCAAGGTCGTCGGCCCGATGCGGCAGGTGATGCTGCGCGGACTGGATAAGGTCGACCAGCTCTTCACGCTGACGATGGCCGCCTACAACCTCACGCGGCTGCGCAGCTTGGCCGTAGTGCGTCCGCAGGGGGCGTAATGAGGGCCACGAACCGCCGAATTGCCGACTTCGGGGCCAGGAATGGCGCCTCAAGGGCCTTCGGGAGGTCAATTTTGCCGCGGAGACGTACTGGATGACCTCGGGATGGCTCATCTTCACGGGCTGGAACGTGCCGGCGGTCGGTTTTTCAACGGCCTGCTAGCGCAATGGCCGGCGATCGGGTCCATCGCGGCCAGGATCGGCTGCATCGCGTTCCGCGCCCCCCCTGTTTCTCGTCGCGATGTCGCGACCGGCCGTGATGCGGCGGCTGCAGACGCACGAGTGGCGCCGGGCGCTGCCGGAAGAGCGGGTCTGGATGAGTTCACGACGACGACGCGCCCGAACTGCCGCTGCCGATCAGAGCGGCCGCGCCGGCGCTCCCGGAGAGCCTCACCGCCGACAGGACGATGCTGTCCGCGCGTTTCATGGAACCTTTGGCCCGACTCGCGGCGCCGGCTCGTCGGCGCCTACGCTGGGGTGACCGGCAGGCCCTCGACGGCCCCGGGCGACGCTGCCTGACGCCACGTGCCGATTGCTAAACGCAGCGCGCGAACGCGGTAGAGGGCAACAGCCGGACCGGTTCATTGCCGCCGTGGACCGTCCGCATGTCCGGTTCGAGGGATGGCCGGGTCGATACCGCTGCATTCGGCAACCTCAGCTGGCTACGATCGCTGATCGCCGCAACCGGAGCCAACCGTGGCGAACGATCGAAGCACCGGACACGACGCCGCGCTGGCCAGGGCCGACGCGCTCTGCCAGATCCTCGCGACCGAGCCGACCGAAGCCTTCGTCGCCGAGGCGGCGGCGCTCCTGAAGCCGCTTCGCGATGCACGCGAGTTCCCCGCCTATGCGATCTGGCCGAGCACGTCGCGCGGTATCGCGCCGACGAGCCGGTCGTGCCCAGGCTGCATGCCCAGGCACTGATCGAGACCCGGCGCCTCACCGTCGCCGTGGCGCTGCTGCCGCAGGCGAAGACCCGGTTCGGCGCCTGCGGCGCCGAGGCCGACGAGTTCGACGGCCTGCTCGGCCGCGCGTACAAGCAGTTGCTGATGGACACGCCGGACCCCGAAGGCCGCCTCGGCGGGAGCTTCATGCGCGAGGCCCTCGCCGCGTACCGCGCGTGCCTACCTCGACGAAGTCCAGGCGGCCCTCGGACGCTGCGACGCGTCGCGACGCGACTGCTGGTGGCATGCGACGAAGGCCGTGACGCACGCCGGACGGTGCCGTTCTGGAGTGCGCTGCCGCGTGCCGGGCAGAAGCAGGCAGCTGGTGGTGGACGAACACAGCCAGGCGTTTCGCGGCATGCCGTTCAAGCGCGTCTTCTACCGCCTGCTCGGCGGCGACGCCGGGCCGCCGCTGGAGGCGCTGACCGCGGACGAGCGCACGGCGGTGGTGACGAGCGACGAAGAAGGCCTTCGCCTGTCGATGCCGACGCCGGTCATCGAGTGCGGGCACGAGTTCGAGCTGTTGCTAGTCCCGGCGGCGCCCGTCGCCCAGTTCGACGGCGAGCTCGTTCTGCGGCGCCTGAACGACGACGGCGAGCCGGTGCCGGGGAGCGACGAGGTGTTGTGCCGGCTGGGCTATCGCGGGCCGGGCGTCTCCCGGCTGCGCCTGGAACTGCCTGCGGTCGCCAGACCCGGTCCGTACGAGTTGCAATTCGTCGGCAAGCCTCGTTCGTCAACGACGCTCCGCTTCGCGGCGGCGTCGCTGCCGAAGGCCTGACGAGCCGTCGCGGCGAAGGAGAGGCCATGCCGTTGTGCTTCGTGCTGATACCGTTCGGCGTCAAACCCGGCCCCGGCGGGGTGTCGATCGACGTCGACGCCGTTTGGAACCGCCTGATCCGACCCGCCGTCCTGGGCGCCGGCCCCAAGACCGTGCGCGCCGAGAAGGAGCAGGCCGGCGGCATCATCCACAAGGCGATGTTCGAGCGGCTCGTGCTTTGCGAGTACGCGGTGGCCGACCTGACCACCGCAACCCGAACGTCTTCTACGCGCTGGGGGTTCGCCACGGTGCCAAGCCGTTCAGACCTTGATCTTCGCGGGCAACACCGGGCCGCTGCCGTTCGATGTCGGCCTGTTGCGCGCGATGCCGTACAAGCTGGGCAGCGACGGCGGGCCCGGCGACGCCGATCGCGACGGCCAGGCGCTGACGAAGCGCTTGGTCGACGCCCGCGCCGGCCTGACCGACAGCACGCTGTTCCAGCTGATCGACGACCACCTCGCGCCTGGCCTCACTGTCATCGCGCGCGGCACGGATGAACGGCCCCTGGGCTCGCGGGAAGATCTCGGCTCCGCGCCAGGGCTGGCGGGCACCGACATGCCAGTAGCGTTCGACGGCCGCAGCGTCGGGGGCGACGTACCGGTTGCACATGGGCGGATAGTAGATGCCCAACCCTTCACCCCGAACCACTCGATGTGAGGGCCCGAGGCATCGGACGCTGGCTCCTGGCGCCGGGTCAGGTCGACCCGGCTTTCCGCTACAGCTCAGCCGCGGTGTGGCCCAGACATCTCGCGTTCCGTGTCCAGCGACCGATCAAGGTCGCGCAGATGCGCCCGCACGCCCGCAGCCAGTCGCTGATCCCCGGCCAGTGCTGAACGCTGCAGCGCGTCGGCGATCTGCGACCAGGCGTGCCGGCCCTCGTCGAGAGTCCGCCTCGACGCCGGGGTCAGTTGCCCAGCGGGCCGGTCGCGCAGCAGCCGGCCTTCCGCCCTCGCCCTCTGCTGCCACAGCGCGTCGTATCGCCGGGCGATGCCGCGAGTGCCTTGCCGGGTGGCCTCGGCATCGATGCCCCAGCCACGCAGCTTCTCCGCGAAGGTCTCGCGCCAGCGGTGCAGGTCGGCCTTGCGCGGGTTGAGCCGGCGGCCATCGGCACCTTCGGCACGCACGCTGAGGTGTACGTGCGGGTTGGCCTGGTGGTCGTGCAGCACCATCACGACCTTGTGCCCTTCCAGTTCCTCCCGGGCGAACTCGCGGGCGGCCCGCAGCACGATCTCCGGCGGCGCCGAGTCGCGCGGCATCGACAGCATGATGTTGAACGCCTCGCGGCGCGGACTCTCATCGCCGATGAGCGAGCCACCGTAGCGCCACTCGTCGGCCAGCTCACGCAGGGCGTCCTTGCCTCTGGACGTCTCTCCACGCTCGTTCTCCATCTCCAGCCGCCCGTTCTTGCTGATGTAGCGGAAGTGCGCGGCGATGGCCTTCATGCCCCGGCCGCCGCCGGTGACCTTGACCATGACCTGCGGCGCCCGCCGGATCACGGTGGCCTCGATGCGGCGGCGGATGGCGCCGGCCCGCTGGTGAAGCGGCGGAAGCCGTAGCCGCGGCTCTGGCCTCTCGGCGACACGGCGGTTGCCGGGGTAGAACAGCCGGTCGCCCCACTGGACCAGGACGCCATCAATCGACTTCGGGTCGGGCATGTCGCCTCCTCGGGTGGGTGGAGTAGCGCGAGGGCTTTGGCCAGCGCTCGGACAGCAGTTCGGCGCTGAGCGCGAGATGCGCACGCACGTCGGCATTCAGCGTGTCGAGGCTCTCGCGGTACTGGCGGGCAGCGTCGACGGCGCCCATGCGCAGCAGCGACGTCAGGTGGCCCAGATGGCGGCTGACGGCGGCGAGTTCGGCGTTGGAGCTGGTCAGGGCGGCGAGCTGGGCCTCGCGCTGTTCGGCAGAGAGGACTCCGCCATCTGCACGAACCGCCGCGAGAACGAAGGCCCCGACGGGAAGGCCGGCCGTTGCAGCGCGGGCGGCGAGTTCACGCGCTTCGTCGGCGGCCAGGCGCAGGCCGATGCGCACACGGGGCCGGCCGCGAGCCACCGTCTCCGGCGGAGCTAGCTCTTCCTTCTCGTCGACACCGGCGGCCGAAAGCGCTTCGCGCACCAGCGCCGAGACGGAGACGCCGCGTGCTGCAGCGCGCGCCAGCAAGGCGGACTTCATGCCTCGCAAGTCCACCGTGACGAGGTCACGGTGACCAGCAGCCGAAGAGGTGGCGGAGTCCATCACGGAGGCCTGTCTTACATCGGCGCCACGGCGCCTATCCTGCACTCATCTGGACTTCAGTATTGGTCTGGATCGTTGCTTGGCTGGCGCTGGAATCGGGCCGAGTTCCAGCACGGCGAGCAGGGCACGATCGGCCGTCGGACAGTCCTCGCTCGGCGACAGGAAGGCATGCGGGCCTCGGGAAACGGCTGCCGCTGTTAAGCCGCTGAACACTCGAAGGGCTCACGAGCGGAGCAGATCGGCCGGCAGAATGGTCGAATGACTGCAACGTGGACTGTGCGCACGGTAGGCCCCGACGATGCAGCGAGCATCGCCCGGCATCGTTACTTCAGGGGCGAACCGCAGGAAGACCTCGACGCCTATGCCGCGTGGGTCGTCTCGCGCATCGAGCGCGGGACGTACATCGGCTTCGTCGCTGAAGCCGAAGGCCAGGTGGTGGGCAGCGCGGGTGCCGTCCTGCTCGACTGGGGGCCGACGCGGGGCGAGGCATCCGGGACTCGCGCACGCATCGTCAACGTCTACACCGAGGAGCCCTGGCGCAAGCGAGGCATCGCCAAGGCTCTCGTCGACAGGGTGATGGGCGCTTGCACCGAAGCCGGTATCCGTGTCTTCAGCCTTGCGGCGTCGGAAGAGGCGGCACCCATGTACCGCGCCCTGGGCTTCGTGCCCTACGCCAACGAGATGATCCTGCGGCGGGGTTGAGGTCCGCCGGCGGGAGCACCGGGTCCGCGAGCGGCAGACCGTCCAGCAGCGCCTGCGCGTGCCGTCGCCGCATCCACTGCGTGTTTAGCGGCTTAACAAGCGTTGGTCGACTGATGAGGCTGCGCAACTGGCGAGGAAGAACAGGCACCACCGGCGCCCATCGCCGCTGAGGGCGCCTCAAGCCGCCGTGCGAACGAGACGGAGTGCTCGCAGGCGGTCGATGTCGACCGCGACCACGTCCTTGGCGCCGAGACCAGAAACGAACACCTGCTCTTCGCTTTGCGGAAGACGGCGCATTTCGACCACGACATCGGTGCCATCGAGCTCCGCGATCAGCTGCCACCGGGACGGTGGGCGAGGTGTGCCGTGAGACGCGTCAGGCGGACAGGCCCTAGTGCCGGCCGCAGGAACAGGGATTGAGGCAGCAGATTCGGCGGTCGCGGACTCTGCTTGGGGGTGAGGCTCCATGTCGCCGGCGTTCCTGACAGGTTCACCACCAGCCGAGCGGGCATCTTGTGCAAGCGCTTCAGGGACGGGCACCGTGGGCGACCGCAGTTCGTGCTTCAGCCGATCGATCTCGGTCCGAGTCACTTTGTCCGCCGTGTTGAGCCATTCGGTCACCGCCTGCGGCCGCAGCTCGTGCAGCCGCCTCAGGTCATAAAGCTCCGTCAGCCCGCGGCACCGGCCGCTGCGATAGAGCGCCATCACCGGATCCGGGGCGTCGATCAGTGCAACCACATACGTGACGTATGCCCGAGACTTGCCCAAGCACCGCGCCACGTCCGCCTGCGTCTCACCCGCCCGCAACCGCCGCTGCACGAACAGCGCCAGTTCCAGCGGCTGCAGGTTCTGGCGCTGCTCGTTCTCGATGACCTGGTCGTAGCTGTCGGCGGCGAGGTCGACGAAGGCGGGCACGGTCTGCCGCCCGGCCATGCGCGAGGCGCGCAGCCGTCGCGCGCCGAAGTTCAGCATCCAGCGGCCGGGCTGCTCGGGGTGCGGGCGCACCGACACCGGCTGGCGCACGCCACGCTGTCGGATCGTCCCGGCCAGTTCGGCCAGCGGCTCGTCGTCGAACTCGAAGCGCGGCTGCTCGGGGTCTTCGTCGATCGTGTCGATCGGCAGTTCCAGCGGTGCGCCGCCGGCCGGCGCGGGCACGGCGTCGTCCAGCACGGTCAGGTCAAGCGACATGGCGCTGCTCCTGCGGGTCGACGATCTCGGCCAGGCGCCGCATCGTCGGCTCGATCTCGGCCCAGGCGTCGCGCGCGGCGGTCTTCTTCATCTCCCAGAGCAGGTCGCCGCTCGCCTGGGCCTCGGCGACGGCCGAGCGCTTGGGGATGAACGCGAACTCGCCAGGTTTGTCGGTCAGCGGGATCAGCAGCGACTGGTGGTGGCGCACGATCTCGGCGAAGTTGGCGCGCTGGAACGGCGTGGCCTCCACCATCACCGGCAGCAGGCCGACCAGCTGCAGCGCCGGGTTCAGCAGCACGCGGATCTTGTGCACGCCGACACGCGGGTGGTGCAGCAGGCCACGCACGCCGTCGATCGCCTCCTGGTTGAGCTGGATCGGCGAAAGCACGAAGTCGGCCGACGCCAGCGCGGCGATGAGGCGGATGTCGGGGTTGGGGTTGGTGTCGACGATGCAGACGTCGAAGCGGCCGGCCCGCGCGCGCAGGAACGCGCGCAGGTTGCGCGCGAACGGCGTGTGCTGCGCCGGCTGGCGTTCGAGCCACAGCAGCGGGTCGGCGGCCGGCACGAGCACGAAGGGCTCGGCCGGCACGTCGACCTGCGCCTGGGTCAGCAGCAGGTCGGCCGTGACGGATGCCACCAGCGGCCGCCCGGAGCGCTGCAGCACGCTGCTGAGGTTGCCCTGGTGGTCCAGGTCCAGCGCCAGCACGCGCCGGCCGGCGCGACGCAGGTGGTGGGCCAGCAGCGTGGCGACGGCCGACTTGCCGACGCCGCCCTTCTGGTTGGCGAGCACGAGCGTCTTCATCGCGGGCCTCCGGCGTCGGGCCTCGCGGCCGTCGGGACGAGACCCCAGGCGCGCAGCACCTGCAGCACGCGGCGCTCGCCGTCGGGCACCAGGCGGTGCAGGTCGTGCCGGCCCCAACGCAGCGCGTCCAGGCAGGCCAGCATGTCGTCGCTGATCTCGACGTCCAGCATGCGCAGCTCGAACGGGTCCCAGCGGAAGGTCGCGCCGTCGTGCACGCTGGCGATGAAGCCGGCGACACGGGCGACCTGGCCCGAGTCGTGGTGCTCGGCCAGTCGCAGCAGGCGGTCGAGGGCCTGGGCGCCCTTCTCGGTCGCCGGTGTGGCGCGCTGCGTGTAGAGGAAGAACGCGTCGATCACGCGTCCGACGTCGGAGGTGTCGTCCATGGCAGGCTCCCGCGGCCGCGGCGGCCGCACTGACCTCTGATGGTCGGCGGACCCGAGGCCCGCCGACGCGCTGGATTTGCCTCCGGATCCAGCGTCCGGAGGCACCGGCCGTCAGGCCTTCAGCTTGCGCATCTCCTCGGCCAGCATCCACAGCGCACGGTTCAGGCTCACGGCGCGGTCGATGCCGTTGACGGCCCGGGTCTGCATGCGCCGGCCCGTGGCGGCCCGGCCGGGCTGGCCGCCGTGGATGACGTTCTCCTGCACGCGCTGGAAGGTGGTCCAGAGGTTGTGGCCGAGGTCCTCGGGCCGCCGGGCCTCCACCAGCTGCTCGGCCGTCACCGGCGCTGGGGCGTGGCCGCCCTCCTCCAGCGCGCGCTCGCCGAAGCGCAGCGCCAGCGCCGCGGTGGCGAACGCGATCTCTTCCCCGTGCTCCAGCGGCAGCGCCTTCATCGCCTCGGCGTGCTCGTCGACCTCGTCGAACTCCTCCAGCACCCGGAAAGCGCCCTCGATGACCTCGTCGCGCACGTCGCCCTTGTGCGGGATGCGGATGTCCTCGACCACGTCGCCGACGACCAGACCGTTGCAACAGACGAAGCGGAACAGCCCGGCGAGCATCTGGTAAGAGCTGCCGCCGTCGTGGCTGTTGATCAGGATGATCTCGTTGACGGTGTCGCGCGCCCGGGTCTCGGTCGCCTGCACCTGGCCGGCATGGCGCAGCCGCAGCATGTGCTTGGTGAACGCACGCCGGTCCTCCAGCCGGCTGTGGCCCTGGGCGGCCATGTAGGGCTCGAAGCCTTCGCGCTTCAGGCCGCGCAGCACCTCGATGGTCGGGATGTAGGTGTAGCGCTCGGAACGGCTGGCGTGCTTGCCCTCGGCGAACACCGAAGGTGCCACGGCGCGGATCTGGTCCTCGGCCAGTGGCTCGTGGCTGCGCAGGACGTGGGTGCGGCGGCCGAAACGCGTGGCCAGCGTGGGATGGATGGCTTGCATGGTGGTCCTCGTGCGATAGAAGCGGACCCCGCGGGGTCCGCGGTGCAGGGGTGGTCCGGCGGGACGGCACCCGCCGGAAGCGTTCAGGCCTGGGACTGCGGTCGCGCCGGGCGGCGGCCGTTGACGGGCTTGGCGGCGGGCGCAGGTGCCGGCGCGGGCGGCTCGGCCCGGCCCTCGCTGCGCGCACGGCGCGCCTCGGACTCGGCGCGGCTGTCGAGGTAGTCGATCTCCTCGACGGTGAACGCCAGCATGTAGACGTCGAAGCCCTCGGCGTTGCGGAAGTTGTTGTTGCGCAGCCGGCCGATGACGTTGACGTGGCTGCCCTTGCCCAGGTACTCGGCGGCGTTCTCCGCCTGCCGGCCCCACAGCGTCCACAGCAGCGAGGTCGCCTCCTCCTCGCGCTCGTCGCCGCTGCCGCGGCGGCTGTTGGAGATCACGGTAATCGTCGCCTTCGCGACCTGGCCCTCGCGGCCGTTGACGTACTCCAGGCGGACCGGGCCGGCCAGATGAGCGTTGCGCTGCTCGACTCGAACGTTTGCCATGGCGATGCACTCCGATATCGAGACGACCAGCACAGCCCGGGATTCAGGCTGCTGAAAACTGATCCTCTCGCTCGGACTCCCTCGCTCCCGCCCCTCTGGGGCGGGCGGGGGGTGGGGTGCGTTCGGGAGCAGCGCGAAGCGATGAGCCGGTTCACCCGGCCCACCGCATTGAAGATCCCCCCACAAGTCCCCCTCGCCCGTCATGGGGGGCTTGTGGGGGGAGCGCGGTGGGTCGTTACCGGCGAGCGCGCGGGAGTTCAACAGAGGGCCCGGCGACAGCGGCAGGCGTGACAGGCAAAGCCTGGCGCGACGGACGCCGCCCGAGGGCCCGCCCCAGGACACGAGCCCCGGCGGCTACGCGGCCGGCGTGACACCAAGCGCAGCGACTGGCGCGTCGGCCGAGCCGGGGTGAGCAAGGCTCTGCACTTGGCTGCTTGGCTGCTTGGCTCCCCGGCTGTTCGGCTGCTGGACTTCGGTCTTCAGCAGCGGCCCGGCGACGGGTTTGGCGGGTGTCCGGGGCGACGATCTGGCCGGTGACGCGCAGAGCGAAGCGTCCGGCAGGGCTGCGCGGCGCGGGTCAGTTCGTCGAGCGGGCCGCGCTCACGCGCAGCGGGAGGGCAATCAGGCCCGCGATCGGCGGACACGGGACAGGGCCGCAGCCTCAAGGACCGCCGGCGGCGACGCCGGCCTGACTGTGTTCGCGTCAGGGATGGCGGCCCCCAGCAGGTCATCGAGGCGGCCTGCGCCAAGGCGAACGAACTCGACGCGGTGTACTGACCAATCCACCTGAGCTACGCGCCGTCGGAGGCGCACGAGGCTTTCGAGATGCGGAGTGGTCCATCAGGTCGCCTTCTGCCTCGGCGAATCAAAGCGCCTACATGAGCGTTACCCCTGCGCTATGACAAGAGTGGGGCAAAGGTCTTCGGTCCAACCTTTGTCCAGTCGATAACAAACGAGTCGACTAGGAGGTTGTTCCAGCGCGCGCCCACCGCAGATGTCTTGGCCTCCGCTGCCTTGATGAGAGCTTTCACCCTCCGCAATGCTTCTGTGGCGTCGTTGAGCGACAGCCGTTGAACACCGTGCGTGAGAATGCACTGATTACGCAAGCGAATGACCTCCTCCACGTCGCCTGTCGCCATCGTTCCCAGTACTGCCGAATCCGCCAGGACCATCAACGATCCCTTTACCCCGTCCCCGAGGCTGTACTTCGCAAAGAGATTCCGGCCCGTCGACGTCGGGTACAGTTCTTTTCTGAGAGGGTCGTAGGCTAGGACGTTCAGCTCGAAGAGGCGGAAGTTGACGTAAGACTCCAGGGCACACACGCTGAGCGCCAGCCCAGCGGCGCCGTCACTCCGTGCAAGGTGATGCTCGCTAGTTCGCACGAGGTAGGCCGCCAACCAAAGCATCACGGTGAGCGTGGGATTCTTGCCCAGCTTCAACGCGGCGAGGTCGCTTGCTAGAGCCGCATTTCCGCTGTCCACGAAGCCGCGTAGGCGCTGAAGGTCCGGCGCGACTTCAGGCCAAGTTTTGAGCGCAGACATCGTGTTGGCCACGTTTAGCAGCGGGAAAAACTCCGCCCAGGTCTCGATCGGCTTCAGCTTGGAACGCACCATAAGCGACCCATCCTGGAGTGCAGCGTGGTGTCGGTTCTGGCACGCGTCTATCAGCAGCTTGCACTCTCCCGCGCGACGGTACGCTTCCGCCGACAACGTGCCCGAGTACGTTTGCAGCATTGTCCGCAGGATGCCAATAGCGCTCCGGGCTCGGTCGGCGTCGCCGTGACTCAGCGCTGCGTTGACTTCGCACGCCAACCGATGCAAGTGCGACGCGCGCTCGATCTCGATAGCGAGCGGTTCGAATTCAGTGCCAGTGAAGCGCAGTAGGTCGACGGGCGCCACTCCCTGTGCTGCCGCATATAGCGCAGCAAACACGACAAAATCGTCATGCGAAACACAGTTCGCGACGTGAAGACAGTTCAGGAGTGGCGATGAGGGTGCGACGGCTCGTACCGCTGTGCAACTAGCCGCGTCATCGAACAAGACTACGACACGAAGACCCAGATTGACCTTCGCTTCGATCCAGACGCCGCATTCGATGACTGCGTCGTCACCCAGGGCTGCCGCGCAAGACGCCAAGAGCACTAGACGTCCTCAGCAACGTCGGCGCCCTCAATATCGCCCGCCTCGATCACGGCGGATTCATATGCGAGTGCGGTCTTGAGCTCATTGAGACCGAGCGTGACCTCTTGGCCGACGCGTCGCTCAAGCTCGCTTTCGAAGGCATTTCGGGCGGCTTTGTATTCCGAGATGTTGGCGCTCTTCTCCCGAACCTTGCGCCGAAGCTCATCCCTCCGCTTCTCGAGCATTGATAGTTCTTGGCGCTCGTCGCTAGGTATATTGAAGTCGGTCTGGTAGGAGCGTGCGAACTCGGCCAGCCGTTCCTTGCGCAGAATCCCCGCGAAGCGCGTCGCCGAATCGAGGCCCATCTCCACAAGGACGCTCTCAAGGCCAGGGTTTGCCTTACCCAGCGCAGCCTGCACGAACGACGCCGCGACGGCCTTGTTCCCAAGCGATGCCAAGATCAGCGATGTCAGTGCCTCACGAGTGGACTCGGTGGGCTTGATCTGTGATGTCGGCCGGAACACGCTGTGAATCATGTAGGGGCGCTTGCGCTCGGAGAACACCGCTCGCCCTCGATCCAGCACCCAGTTCAAGACTGCAATGTATCCCGAGGTCAGACTGGCGAACGTGAACTCGGGGTTGCTCTTCAGCCGGGTGATGACCATCAGCCATGCCGCGATCATTGCCCGCTGAAAGATGCCATACCGAATGATCGGGTTGATGCTTGCTTCAAACTTCTCCTGCACTTCTCTCTCAAACACTCCGACAGCCGCGCGGAGTGTCTTGTGATGGTCGGCGATCGGGTTGTATTCAAGGACCTCATCGAGCACGGCCTCACGGTCCCTGAAGCCTGGATTCTTCTCAGCGATGTCGGTACGATACTTTTCGACGACTTCCCGGAAGCTCGCAACCGCCTTGTAGAATTCGTCCGTCTCGAAGTACAGGCGCAGCAGTCCCTCCTTGACCAGCTTGCCCTTGATCTGACCTTCAAGAACGCGGCGCTGCGAGGGCGAGAACCGATCCCACTCGACGATCGGCAGTTCTCCTTCCGAAGACGGCGGATACAGCTTGTCGTTGACCTTGTCCAAATCGAGAACGTACTTCAATAGGCCGGCATGCTCGCGCTTGTCAGACAACGACTTGGTCAGAGCTTGCTCAATCACCCCAATGCTGGTGATCGAGTACGGGCGCTTGATCTGCGTGGCATCTTTCTTGGCGGCAACGTTCCACTCAACGACAGCCAAGCCGGTGACCGTCTCCGCGTCAAGGACCGCCTCACAGAAGATGCGACAGGCTATGGAACCGACGCTGGCATCGGACAACAAGGTGTTGAAGTGGCCACCGACTGCCACGGAGTTCTTGTTGACGTCGACGAACAAGGCTCGAAACACGTCAGGTGCCGGCAGTGTCGAGTGCCCGGCGGCTTCCTTGTGGGCCAATGTCGAGTTCGGTGAAAGGACGATGCAGATCGGTATCGCCAATTCCTGGAGAAGAGCTGAATCCGCCAGCTTCTTCAGTGCCTCATACCTATGCTGGCCGTCGAAGACGACTAGCTCGGCACCGACGACACCGCTGTTTGGAAGCGGTTGACGCAGCTGGATCTGGACTGGGGCGTCTTGGCACTTGTGCTGGATTCCTCCATCGTCGGTAAGCGTGATGCCATCGCTGTCGCTCTCCGCGATAAAGTAGTTCAGGTTTACCACGTCACCCCAGGAGCGTCTCACGCCCTCACTACCTTCGACTAGCTGCGGTGTGACTTCTTCATTGGGCATGAACTGCTGCATCACCTGATCAAGCACCGGGATCACGGCCACGAGCAGAGGTGGAAAGAACAGTGGCCGCGAGTGAATCTCGGACTCCGTTTTCTCGACACCAGGTACAAGGTACTTAACGATTTCGCCATCGACGCGATCGACGTTGATGTCTCGTTGCATCAGTAACTCGAAGTCGATCTTCTGAGGCCGCACACTGCGAGCAAGCTTCAGCTTTTCGAGCTCGGGGACGGTGATAGTTGTGAGGAGGTAGTGGACCGGCAGCGAGTCGCCTGACCGAAAGATGCCGAAATTGCCCCACTTCTCGAATGAGTAGGGAGGCTTCTTGGCACTGGGCTTCTTCATGGAGGAGGACTTGTCAGCGATGTGAGGATGTACGAGACGTGCTTGCGCTTCTCGAACCGGAGATGAAGACCTCGGCGGCATGCCACTCGAGGAACCGCGCATTGGGGTGCTCCTGATCACGCAGTGGCGCAGCGAGAGTAGCATCCGCGGCGGCCATTTTGATCAGCGCGGCCGACGATCCGTCGATGCCATCGAACTGTGGACTGACCAGAAGTCGCAGGTCTTTCGAACGCACGGTGAACGCGCCGACATCGAACAGTTTGTGATGAAGGGAACACATGGCGATGCCGTTGGTGATCTCATTTAGACCTCCGAACTGGACCCATTTGATATGGGCGGCTTCGATGCCTACCGGCTGCACGCCCAAGCGACCTGCGTATCCGCAGACCGCGCATCTCGCGTTATACGCGCGCAGGATCTCGCGACGAAATGCTGCGTCACGTCGCGTGGACAGGACCTCGATGGCGAGCTGGAGTCCAACGGCATCGAGTACATCGACGTACCGTGTCTCGGGGAAGGCGTTCTTGAGCACGCGGGTCGCAGCCTCGCGTACTAACCCCTGGCTGGCGAGGAGACGTGAGGCGATCGGTTCGGCAAACCCCGCAGTGACGCTTAGCTCACGGAGCGAGCTGACCTTGGGTTCAGGCTTGCCCTGGCGTCGAACGAGTTCATCCGATGAATCCACGGTCCAGAAGCCGTCAGATTTCAAGTACCAGAAGGGGTAGTGCGCCCGCGGCTTGTGCTCGGACGTGCGCCCGAACTCGGCAATGAGTCGCTCCAGAGGTTCTTCGATGTCATTGAAGGTCGCGCGCGCCGAGTGCATGCTTTGAACTCGGGCGAGCATTAGAAGGACCAGCAGAGGCTTATGAACGGCGCGATGGCCGCTCGGCGATACGTAGATTCCCATCCGATCGAGATCAGATAAGAACGCAGCGGCAACCTCGTCGCCCGAAGTTGAGGTGCTGCTGGATTCGCGGCTGGTCATGCACGGACACCGACGTCCTGCGAGGACTTCGGCGCGCTGTGCTCGATGAGCTCAAGCAGTGTTCTCGACTTCCGGAGAATCTCCAGCCCGTTGTCTACATGGCTTGCGATAACCATCGCGCACACCTTGGCATCTAGCTTGCCATGGACCTGAGTCAGGAGCGCCTCGAAAGCGAGAGCGAACTCGCCGAAGAAGGTCGTCGCATTGAACTCGCTCCCAATCAGCTCGGGATGGGACTCGCCGCCGCGTCTGCCAAGTTCAAGCGACATGATGAGGGCCATGCGGCAGACAATGTTCGGCGTGAGGCCGGTGCGGGCCTTCAGCAGCTTGAGCGTATCGGTTGCAGACTTCGAGATGCGCAGGCGCTTAGGCAGCATGGGCGAGCTCCTGCGTGCGCCAGAAGTAGCCAGGGGAGACCTGGGTGCAGCCCTCTACTTCATCGAATACCAAGTGGTACGCGTGCGAGATATGCGGGCGCAGTCCCTGGTAGAAGCGCTGGTCCACCTCCGTGTCCGTCGAGAGGACGATGACTTGGTGGCTGGCCTGCGGGAAGTAGGCCTCAAGCAGATTGGCGCGATGGGCGCTGTCCAGCCGGCCCAGCGGCGAATCGATGATGACGGGTAGGTTTCGGCCTGAGGTCTTCCCGAGCGCCTCCAGCATCGCGATCGCAAAGATCTGCTTCTCGCCCGCCGACAACCGATCCTTGGGCGTTGCGACGCCCGAGCGGTTGAACAGCGTGACCCTGAATGTGGTCGGGTCGATCTTGGCGCCGCTGATCACATCTTCCTTACGAGACAGGCGAGCGAAGGCCTTCGTCAGATGCTGTTCGAGTAGGAGGCACTTCTCGCGCGCAGCCTCTTCCTTGAAAACACCGATCATGTGCCTGACGTTCTCAGCCAGCTGCTCGGCCTTGCCGGCCGAGCCTGCGTCGTGGACCTGCTCCTCGACTCTTCGCATCTTTCGGTTCAACGTAATGGCCATCCAGATGCGCGAGCGCAGATTGGCGATATGCTGCTTGCGTTTCAGATCCAGCGCAGCATGCTTGGCCGTCGCCGACTGATAGTGGTCGAAGGCACGCTGGATTGATTCCTCCGATGGAGCGTGCGCCAGCCGATCCAGGATGTCCTCCTCTCTCGACTGAACCTGCCTGATACTGGCGACGCGGCGGGAGAGTTCCTCGACCCCGGAGAGGGCCTGCGCGCTCAGCAACAGCGTGAGTGCCTCGGTATCGGTGCGCGCCAGGCCGTGAACGATCTTGCGCACAGATTTCTTGGACGGACCGGCGAATCCGGCGACCCACGTGTCGACGCACGCAAGGAGCTCCCTTTGTGCAGTTCGACTACCGGCGAGTGCCTTGAGTTGCTCCTTCAGCGTAGTGGCCTGAGAGCGAACAAAGTCTGCGACGGCGATCCGATCGCCTTCTTCCCGCTCCTGTTGAGCTGTTTTGACGACCTTGTCGACGAGGCCCGGGGCCAAAGCGAAGACGGCTGCGCCAGCAAGCACATCGCGCACAAGCGCCTCCTCGGCGCGTCTAACCTCACTCAGTTCATCGAGCTCACGCTCAAGCGCCTGCCGATCGACGGCCCACGCGCCTCCTTGGTCCACGAGCAGTGCTTGAGCCTTCTCGACCTCCATGCGTGCGGCATCGATCTCTGGCATTAGGCCATCGGTCAGTTCACGTTCGTCGGCCTGTATCTGCGCGGCCAGTTCCTTGTATTCGTTCTCTAGTCTTCGGAGTTCTTGGCGGCTCCCCGAGTCCATGCCTTCAGCTCGTTGTCCGCGAAGGTACACAGACAAGTCACTGTCCAGTCGATCAGCGATGTCCAGCCCAAGCAGCCGACGGATGGCGTCAGCGAGAACCTCATCAGAGCTGTCGTTGGCGAGGTCTGCAATCCGCTCGCCATCGAAGAAGAAGAACTGCGAGATTCCCGGCGGGATGAGTTGGGCGAGGAATCCCTGAGCGGCTTCGCCATCAAGCAACGGTGCGTTCGCCCCATCCTTGTAGACGTGCAGCCATTCGGTGATGCCGGTACGCGTGTCCTCCCAACTGCGCTCGACTCGGTAGCGGGCCCGCTCTCCTAGTCGTGCGTAGGTGAAGACAATCTCCACGCTGGCCTGGCTGGAGCGCACTAGCTGATTGAGGGGAACGTGGATGAGTCCGCGCAGGGACTCTTCGTAACCCTTGTTGGTGACCAATGCATCCAGTGACTGACGACCGTACAGTGCCAAACGAATGCTGTTCAGAATCGTTGTCTTGCCTGCGCCGTTGAGTCCGCCGAACAGGACGACGGGACGCGTTCTCCCGCCCTTGTGGGCCGGTGCGAGATCGAACGCGTGTCGGCCGCGGAAAGTGCCGACGTCGTTGAGCGTGAGCGTCTCAAGCAGCATCGCCGAGCACCTTTCCATAGTCGGCGTAGCGCTTCTGCAGCTGCTGCTCTTTCAACTCGAAGTAGCTTTGCGATCGCTTCCTATCACCTGCAGCGGCGATGGCCGCTTTCTCGCTCGACCAGTCGCGGGTTAGCAGCGCGCGTAGGTCGCGTTGAAGGTTAGAGCGCCGAGCGTATCCCTCGAACGACATCTCGAGCTCAAGCAGCTTCATGAAGAGCTCTTTCGGGAGCTGATGATCTGCGCACAGCCGATCGAGCAGCGCGGCCTCTACGCCGGTGAAGATGAAATCATCGTTCAGATCCCAGGCCAGATCACTTCCAAACACTTCGCGATAGATCCGCGGAACGCTGTCTTCCCAGTCGGGCTCGTTCGGGTCCAGGCGCCACTCGATGCGAATCTGCTCCAGCTCGGGCTTGGTGATCAGTTCGTACGGAGAGCCCGGGTTATGTTCGTTCACCAGCTTTTGGTTCTCCAACAGCTGACGCAAAAGCTGCTTCCGAAACTCGAGCCGGTATGGGCCAAGCACGTGTTTCTCCTCGACCTCACCGCCAGCCTTGTCTGCCTTGAGGTGGACGGTTACCGATCCGTCACGCCGCCGCGCGTTGCGAAACTCGCCCTTTCGCTGAGGGTCTGTGGTTGAGAAGAGCAGGTTGCGGAAGTCACGCAACGGAACCATCCAGGTGTGACCACTCTCGATGAGGCCATCCATAGCGCGGTCCTTCTGAACCACGGTACACGTCCAGCAGCCGAAGCGGGAGTTGCCACAGGATGGCGTGGACGTGTCGATGACCAACGGGCACTCGCCAGCGTTCGAACCCTTGTAGAGGTCGAAGAGGGCTTGGTGATCTGCTCCCCAAGGCGCGGGTCCCGAGAAGAGGTACTCCCAAACGTCATCGGCCGACCACTCGTCGATCGGCGTGAACACATAGGCGTTTACGAGGCCCGCGTGTCTCGCAAGCCGTGAGCCATCGATCCGATGGCGCTTCATGACCTGCGCGCGCGATGCGCTCTCCTGCATGCGCGAACCCAGCACGACGACCACTTCCCCATACTGGGCAACCTTGTCGGTGATGAACTCGCTGACTGGATCGATCTTCATTCGCTCCGTGCACCACCGGAACTGTCGCGTAGGGGCCGGGTAGCCCTTGCCGATCAAGTTGACCCAGAAAGTCTCCGACACCTTGGGGGTCACGGGTTCAGCGACTTCGATGGGAAGCCCTTGATCGCGGGCTGCGTGCCGCATCTGATCGAGCGTCTGGCGGATGAGGTCGACGACGAGGGGTGTCTCGACCAACGTATCCGACGACACGACGAATACGGGTTTCGTTCGACGTTCGGGCGGGAGTGCCGCTAACGCCTCGAACACGAGCCTTGTGACGGCAGTCGAATCCTTACCGCCGCTGTAGCCGATGACCCAGGGCCGCGCATCACCCTGGTAGATACGCAAAATGTCTTCGCGCGAAGCTGGAAGGTGGTCCATGAATAACTTTGATCTTCTTGGCCGTTCAGTTGGAGGAGCGGCCGCTGCGGCGTGACTCGATCTCGCGGTCACCGGGCGACAACGTCAGTCCCATGGCCTGTTTGATGTAGTTGGACGCTAGGTGCACACTGGAAGTGGACTTGCTGATTCGACCGTTCACGATGGCGCGCCCCTCCCACGCGGGTGAGTTGGTGCGAGACCAGTCGACCTTTCGCAGCGCCTTGATCTTGGATCTCCAGTTCTTGGGATGGGTCGCGAGGAGTTCGGCGCCTGCCATACCAAGAGCCTGAAGCGTCACACCGTGGGCGTGGATGAAGTCCTGTCGTAGATCAGCTGTGGAGACTTTGCGTTGCCTCGCGTTGACCCAGTCGGGAATCTGCTCAGCAACGGCCTCCCAGTACTCTTTGGCGATGAGCCTCTCCTGGGGCGTGACTTCTTCCTTCGGGCCCTTTCTGAGTAAGGCGCGACTGGCGCGCTTGATGCTGCTCAGCGTGAAGAGCTTCGTCGAGCGGTTCGAGATAGTCGACTTCTCGAACTCTGTGAGTGTCTTGAACGTCGTGCATTCGGCAGCCAGATACCGCGCGAGTTCAGAACTTTGGTCACGACGGTCGTAGAGAGTGGACAACGAGTCGCTGGGCCGGACCGCATAGCGGTTCAGGTCCGCGAACATCTGCTGGCTTCGCACAAGGCCTTCGTCGACGAAGAACAGGACAGGTACGTTGTCCGACCCAAGCCCCGGGTTCTCCTTGATGGCCTCCTCGATGGCCGCACGGCGGTGCTGGCCATCGTTGATCAGGATCCGTGCTTCCATTGGGATCTGAAGGTATCCCAGTGATGACTGCTTCTCAGGCTCGAACGGCAGGAACTTCACTGCCGCGTCGACGGAAGCCGTTAGAGCCGACATCACATAGGCATCGCGACGGCTCAACAAGTAGTGGGCGATCTCCGGCACTCGGGCACGGTTCAGCGTTCGCTGTGCACGGAGTTCGGCAGGCACCTCCTCCTCGTCAAAGACGAAGAGCTTCGGGATAACCCTAAGTGGGCACATGGCGATGAAGAATGGGCGCCCCGCCTGGGTGCCCTGCGCCGCCGGGAAGGTGTGGAAGTAGCTTTGATCTTCCATGATGCTTCCAGTTTAACCTCCTGGAAGTGTGTTTTGACTTCCAGGGTGTTGGCACAGACCGAATTTTGACCACCCGGAGGTGCGGAGGTGCGGACGATTTCTTGGACTCCCTTGACGGGTAGTTCATGTACTCATACGACGATCGACTGCGAGCTGTTCAGCTCCGCATCAAGCTGGGCAAGCGCGCCGGGCTGACCATCCGGCAGCTTGGCTATCCGACGAAGAACGCGCTCAAGGCCTCGCTGCCTTGCCGTCACGATCAAGGCGCTGGGCCACCCGTCCAGGTCGTTGTTGGCAAGCTGGATCCGGGACGCGCATCCGCAACTGCGTCTTCAGGTGGGTCGAGCTCACGAGGCACTGTCATCGCAGGCGAAGCAGTCCGCGGTCATGGCGTTGTGCCTGCGGCAAGGAAGTGCCCAGGAGGTGACTCAGGAGCTGGGTGTGTCCAGACCTTCGCTGTACAACTGGAGGAATCAGCTGCTCAACAACGAGGCGTTGGCATCGATGAAGCCCCAGCAGGACCGGCCGCCAAGCCCCGAGCGCGATGATCTCGAACGCGAGGTCGAGCACCTCCAACGAGACGTCAAGCGTCTGAAGCTCGAGCAGGACATCCTGAAGAAGGCGAACGAACTGCCAAAAAAGAGCTGAGCATCGATGAGCGGCTCCTGACGAACCGGGAGAAGACCCAGCTGGTTGATGCCCTGCGGTCAATACACGCCCTCGCAGACCTTCTGGCGGAGGTCAAGCTACCGCGCAGCTCCTACTTCTACCACCGAGGGCGGCTTGAACTCGGCGACAAGTACGCCGCCATTCGGACCGTCATGGCCCACATTTTTCCAGAGCAACTACCACTGCTACGGCTCTCGCCGGATGCACGCGACGCTCGCAAGGCAGTCGGTGACCATCCCCGAGAAGGTCGTCCGGCGCTTGATAAGGGAAGAGAGCCTGGTGCCGGCCTTGCGCAAGCGAAGGCGCTACGGCTCGTACATGGGCGAGATCAGTCCAGCACCGGACAACCTCCTCAATCGGGACTTCACCGCCAGTGCGCCCAACAGGAAGTGGCTCACCGACATCACGGAGTCCCAGATCCCGACCGGCAAGATCTACCTCTCCCCAATGATCGACTGCTTCGACGGGCTGGCGGTCAGTTGGTCCATCGGCACTCGGCCCGATGCAGAGCTCGTCAACACGATGCTCGACGCGGCGATCAACACCGTCGTTGCTGGTGATGACCGACCCGTGGTGCACTCCGATCGCGGAGGTCACTACCGCTGGCCAGGCTGGCTTACTCGGATTGCTGAGGCGCGTCTCGTGCGCTCGATGTCGCGCAAGGCCTGCTCACCAGACAACGCTGCCTGCGAGGGCCTCTTCGGCCGACTGAAGAACGAGCTGTTCTACGCCAGGGACTGGCTGGCCACGACCATCGACGAGTTCATTGCAGAGCTCGACGCCTATGTGCGCTGGTACAACGAGGCGCGAATCAAGATGTCGCTCGGCTCACGCAGCCCTCCGGAGCACCGCAAGGCGCTGGGGATCGGGGTGTAACCAGTCCAAGTTTTCTTGCCGCACCTCCCTCCGGTCCGCGCCCCCGCTTTTGGACACTTTTTGGACACCCCAAACGAAAACGCCACCCGAAGGTGGCGCAAGTCGTTGATACAGCTGATGTTCTTGGTGGGCGGTGCAGGGTTCGAACCTGCGACCCCTGCCGTGTGAAGGCAGTGCTCTACCGCTGAGCTAACCGCCCGGCTGGCCTGACCACTGTTGAAAAGCGATCAGCGCCGGTGAGCCTCGCATTATGCCATGACTTGGCGCCAGATGGTGTGCCCCTTGCTCGCTTTGTCGAGTTCGGCCAGCACAGCCTCGTGCGCGGCCGTCTCCTGCTCGCTTGCGGCGAGCACCGGCAGCGTGAACTGCGACAGGTCGATGGCCGCCACTTCGAGCGCCGAACCGCCCTCTTGCACGTCGTCGATGACCAGCGAGTCCTGGCCCCGCGTCATGCGGATGTAGACCTCGGCCAGCAGCCCCGCGTCGAGCAGCGCGCCGTGCAGCGCGCGGTTGCTGTTGTCCACCTCCAGCCGCTTGCACAGCGCGTCCAGCGAGTTCGCCTTGCCGGGGAACTGCTCGCGCGCCATCAGCAGGCTGTCGGTGATCGTGCAGCCGAGTTCGGCCAGCCGCGGCTTGCCCAGACGGGTGAGTTCGGCGTCGAGGAAGCCGACGTCGAACGCGGCGTTGTGGATGATCAGCTCGGCGTCGCGCACGAACTCGATGAACTCGTCGGCGACGGCGGCGAACAGCGGTTTGTCGGCGAGGAACTCGTCGGTCAGGCCGTGCACCTTGACCGCCTCCGGATTGCTCGAACGCTGTGGGTTCAGGTAGTGGTGCAGCGTGCGGCCCGACAGGCGCCGGTTCAGCATCTCGATGCAGCCGACTTCGACCAGACGGTCGCCGTCGAGGGCCGACAGGCCGGTGGTTTCGGTGTCGAGGAAGATCTGTCTCATCGCGCCGATCCTACCGCCCGGCCCGACCAGACCCACAGCCCGATGCCGGCCAGCACCATCGGCACGCACAGCCACTGGCCCATGCTCATGTTCAGCGCCAGCAGGCCCAGGAAGCTGTCGGGCTCGCGGAAGTACTCGGCGATGAACCGCAGGCTGCCGTAGCCGATCAGGAAGGCGCCCGAGACACGCCCGGTGGGCCGCGGATGGCGCGCGTACAGCCACAGCACGACGAACAGCAGCAGCCCTTCGAGCGCGAACTGGTAGAGCTGCGACGGGTGGCGCGGCGTCAGGCTGCCGCTCTGCGGGAACACCATCGCCCAGGGCAGCGACGGGTCGGCGGCACGGCCCCAGAGCTCGCCGTTGATGAAGTTGCCGATGCGCCCCGAGGCCAGCCCGGTCGGCACGCAGGGCGCCACGAGGTCGGTCACCTGCAGGAAAGACCGGCCCTTGCGGTGAGCGAACAGCGCCATCGCACCGATCACGCCCAGCAGACCGCCGTGAAAGGACATGCCGCCCTTCCAGACCTGCAGGATCTCCAGCGGGTTGGCGAGGTAGTCACCCGGCTTGTAGAACAGCGCGTAGCCCAGGCGGCCGCCGACGATGACGCCGACGACGCCGTAGAACAGCAGGTCCTCGACGTCCTGCTTCGTCCAGCCGGCCTGCACGAACTGAGGCTGCGCCGCACGCAGCCGCGCCAGCAGCAGGAACAGCCCGAAGGCGACGAGGTAGGTCAGCCCGTACCAGTGGATCTGGACCGGTCCGAGCGCGATCGCGACCGGGTCGAATTGCGGATGCACGAGCATCGGGGGCGGCCTTTCCTGGCGTCGAGTCGGGGAGCGGCGATTGTGCCGCCGTCGGCGATCGAGCCCGGGCAGCCCTGCACGGGGCGGGAAACAAAGGCCGGGAGCCGGTGCTTTCGCGCCGGCTCCCGCCTTCGGCGGGACGTCACTGGCGTGACGTGCGTTCGCCCCTCAGAGACTCGGGTCGCGTCGACGTGGCTCCTTCGCGGCGGCGGGGGCGTCGCCGCGGCGCAGTTCGTGCACACGCTTTTGCTGGTGCGGGTTCAGGCCCAGCGCGTCGATGTCGCGCTGGCGCCGGGCACGCTTGCGTTCCTCGATCTTCTCCTCGGCCCGCTTGCGCGTCAGCCCGGAGGCATCGGCAAGCGTCCACCAGGCGACCGCGGCGCCGAACGGCAGCGCGATCCACACCCAGTGCCAGGCCGACACGGGCTCCACGCCGGCCAGGTACAGGCCCAGCAGCAACAGCCCGATGATCAGGAACCACATCCTTCGCTCTCCGGCGACCCCGCTACCATGACAACGATGACTGTAGCCCAAGCCCGGCCCCCGATGAGAGCCGCCGCCATGATGCTTTGCGCACTTGTGCTGTGCGCGTCGAGCGCGGCGCGCGCCGATGCCGACCTGGCGCGCCAGCGGCTGTGCATGGGCTGCCACGATGTCAGCGCCAAGCGCGTGGGCCCGCCGTTCAGGGTCATCGCCACGCGCTACGCCGGCCAGAAGGACGCGGCACCGCGCCTGGCGCAGGCCATCCGCCAGGGCAGCGCCAACGTCTGGGGGCCGGTGCCGATGCCGGCCAACCCCAAGGTCACGCCCGACGAGGCACAGCGGCTGGTGGCCTGGGTGTTGTCGCTGCGCTGAAGCGGCCATGAAAAAGGGGCTCCGAGGAGCCCCTGTCCACACGCCGGCCGGAGGATCAGTTCGTCTGCGACAACGGATCCAGGATCGCGGGATCTTGGTGAGCACGTCACGCCGCTGCGCGGCATGAGTGCTCCCCGAATCCCGCATGGCGCTGTCGCGCCGCCCGCGCTCTCGCGCGGCCTGGATCAGTTCGTCTGCGACAACTGATCCAGGATCGCCGGATTCTCCAAGGTGGAGGTGTCCTGCGTGATCGCCTCGCCGCGCGCGATCGAGCGCAGCAGGCGGCGCATGATCTTGCCGGAGCGCGTCTTGGGCAGGTTCTCGCCGAAGCGGATGTCCTTGGGCTTGGCGATCGGGCCGATCTCCTTGGCCACCCAGTTGCGCAGCTCGGCCGCCAGCTTCTTGGCTTCGTCGCCCGTCGGGCGCGGGCGCTTCAACACGACGAAGGCGCAGATCGCCTCGCCGGTGGTGTCGTCCGGGCGGCCGACGACCGCGGCTTCGGCCACCAGCTCGGTGTGGCTGACCAGCGCCGACTCGATCTCCATCGTGCCCATGCGGTGCCCCGAGACGTTGAGCACGTCGTCGATGCGGCCGGTGATCGTGAAGTAGCCGGTCTTCGGGTCACGGATCGCGCCGTCGCCCGCCAGGTAGTACTTGCCGTGGAAGTCGGCCGGGTAGTAGCTCTTCTTGAAGCGCTCCGGGTCGCCCCAGATCGTGCGGATCATGCTCGGCCACGGCTTCTTGACGACGAGGATGCCGCCCTGCCCCCAGGGCACGTCCTTGCCGGTCTCGTCGACGACGGCGGCCTGGATGCCCGGGAAGGGCAGCGTGCACGAGCCCGGCACCAGCGTCGTCACACCCGGCAGCGGCGTGATCATGTGGCCGCCGGTCTCGGTCTGCCAGAAGGTGTCGACGATCGGGCAGCGGCCGCCGCCGACGTGTTTGTGGTACCACTCCCAGGCCGCCGGGTTGATCGGCTCGCCGACCGATCCCAGGATGCGCAGCGACGACAGGTCGTAGTTCTTCGGGTGCACCGATTCGGTCGCCTCGGCGGCCTTGATCAGCGAACGGATCGCCGTCGGCGCGGTGTAGAAGATGCTGACCTTGTGGTCCTGGATCATCTTCCAGAAGCGGCCGGCATCGGGGAAGGTCGGCACGCCTTCGAACACGATCTCGGTGCCGCCGAGTGCCAGCGGGCCATAGGTGATGTAGGTGTGGCCGGTGACCCAGCCGATGTCGGCAGTGCACCAGAAGACGTCGTCGTCCTTCAGGTCGAAGGTCCACTTGGTGGTCAGCGCCGCGTGCAGCAGGTAGCCACCGGTGCTGTGCTGCACGCCCTTGGGCTTGCCGGTGGAGCCGCTGGTGTAGAGCAGGAACAGCGGGTGTTCGGCCTCGACCCACTCGGGCTCGCAGACCTCGCTCTGGCCGGCCACGAGGTCGGCCAGCCACAGGTCGCGCGAGGCGTCGAACGGGATGTCGGCGCCGGTGCGCTTGTGCACCAGCACGTGCTTGACGCTGCCGCAGCCGCCGAGCGCGATCGCCTCGTCGACGATGGTCTTCAGCGGCAGCGCCTTGCCGCCGCGCTGCTGCTGGTCGGCGGTGATCACGGCCACCGCGCCGGTGTCCTCGATGCGGTCGCGCAGCGATTGCGCCGAGAAGCCGCCGAAGACCACCGAGTGCGTCGCGCCGATGCGCGCGCAGGCCTGCATCGCGGCCACGCCCTCGATGCCCATCGACAGGTAGATGATGACGCGGTCGCCCTTGCCGACGCCCAGCGACTTCAGGCCGTTGGCCATCTTGCTGACGATGGCCAGCAGCTCCTTGTAGCTGACGCGGCGCACCTCGCCGCCGTCGGCCTCGAAGATGATCGCCGTCTTGTCGCCCAGGCCGCGCTCGATGTTGCGGTCCAGGCAGTTGTACGAGGCGTTGAGCGTGCCGTCGGCGAACCACTTGAAGAACGGCGCGTTCGACTCGTCGAGCGCCTGCGTGAACGGCGTCTTCCAGCTGATCAGCTCGCGTGCCAGACGCGCCCAGTAGCCCTCGTAGTCGGCCTCGGCCTCGGCGCACAGCGCGTCGTAGGCGGCCTGGCCCGACACGTGGGCGCGGGCGACGGCGTCGGCCGGCGGCGGGTAGAGGGAGTACTCGGTGGGAGCGTCGGCGCTCGACATGATGTCAGTCTCCTAGATTTGATGGCTCGGTTCGGTGTCGACCGATGGCTCGGAAGGTAGGCAAGGGCTCTTACGAACCGCTTACTCTCCCGTCCGGCGCCGTGGCCCGGATCTGTCCGGGCTCAAGGCGCGAACTACAATTTACGCCATCGCGCATTCGCGCCCTTCCCCTCCTCCATGAAGCCAGAACTCTCCGGCGCGGCCCCCAAGCTGGGGCCGCTGTCTGCGCTGATCTTCGCCAGCCGCTGGCTGCAGCTACCGCTGTACCTGGGGCTGATCCTGGCGCAGGCGGTCTACGTCTTCAACTTCTGGGTCGAACTGGTCCACCTCATCGAGGCGGCCTTCGGCGACCAGCACGCGCTCGAACTGCTGGTGAAGAACGTCGGCTACCAGAGCGAGGCCGCCGTCACCGGGCTCAACGAGACGATCATCATGCTGGTCGTGCTGGCGCTGATCGACGTCGTGATGATCAGCAACCTGCTGATCATGGTCATCGTCGGCGGCTACGAGACCTTCGTCTCGCGCCTGGGCCTCGAAGGCCACCCCGACCAGCCCGAGTGGCTGAGCCACGTCAATGCCTCGGTGCTGAAGGTCAAGCTCGCCACGGCGATCATCGGCATCAGCTCGATCCACCTGCTGAAGACCTTCATCAACGCCGCCAACTACAGCGAGAAGGTGCTGATCTGGCAGACGGTGATCCACATCGCCTTCCTGTTCTCGGCGCTGGCGATCGCGCTGGCCGACCGCGTGATGGTGCACGCCCAGCACGCCAACGACTGACCCACCGGACTACCCGCCCATGACCACGACGATCCGCCAGGCCGACCTGATCGAGTCGGTCGCCGCCGCGCTGCAGTACATCAGCTACTACCACCCGGCCGACTTCATCGCCCACCTCGCCCGCGCCTACGAGCGCGAGCAGAGCCCGGCGGCCAAGGACGCGATCGCCCAGATCCTCACCAACTCGCGCCTGTGCGCCGAAGGCAAGCGCCCGATCTGCCAGGACACCGGCATCGTCAACGTGTTCCTGAAGATCGGCATGGACGTGAAGTGGGAAGGCTTCACCGGCTCGATCCAGGACGCCGTCGACGAAGGCGTGCGCCGCGGCTACAACCACCCGGACAACAAGCTGCGCGCCTCGGTGCTGGCCGACCCGATCTTCGAGCGCAGGAACACGCGCGACAACACGCCGGCCGTCGTCTTCATGGACGTCGTGCCCGGCGACAAGGTCGACGTGACGGTGGCCGCCAAGGGCGGCGGCAGCGAGAACAAGAGCAAGGTCTACATGCTCAACCCCAGCGACTCGATCGTCGACTGGGTGCTCAAGACCGTGCCGACGATGGGCGCCGGCTGGTGCCCGCCGGGCATGCTGGGCATCGGCGTCGGCGGCACCGCGGAGAAGGCCGCGCTGCTCGCCAAGGAGTCGCTGATGGACGACATCGACATGCACGAGCTGCTGCAGCGCGGCCCGGCGAACAAGCTGGAAGAACTGCGCATCGAGCTCTACGAGAAGGTCAACGCGCTGGGCATCGGCGCGCAGGGCCTGGGCGGGCTGACCACGGTGCTCGACGTGAAGATCAAGACCTGGCCGACGCACGCCGCGAGCAAGCCGATCGCGATGATCCCGAACTGCGCCGCGACGCGCCACGCGCACTTCGTGCTCGACGGCTCGGGTCCGGCCTTCCTCGAGCCGCCGAGCCTGGACCTGTGGCCCGACGTGCACTGGGCACCCGACTACAACAAGAGCGAGCGTGTCGACCTGAACACGCTGACGCCGGCGCAAGTGGCGAGCTGGAAGCCGGGGCAGACGCTGCTGCTCAACGGCAGGATGCTCACCGGCCGCGACGCGGCGCACAAGCGCATCCAGGACATGCTCGAACGCGGCGAGCCGCTGCCGGTGGACTTCAGCAACCGCGTCATCTACTACGTCGGCCCGGTCGACCCGGTGCGCGACGAGGTCGTCGGCCCGGCCGGCCCGACGACGGCCACGCGCATGGACAAGTTCACGCGCATGATGCTGGAGAAGACCGGCCTGATCGCGATGGTCGGCAAGGCCGAACGCGGCCCGGTCGCGATCCAGGCGATCAAGGACAACCAGAGCGCCTACCTGATGGCCGTCGGCGGCGCCGCCTACCTCGTCTCCAAGGCGATCAAGGCGGCCAAGGTCGTCGGCTTCGCCGACCTGGGCATGGAAGCGATCTACGAGTTCGACGTCGTCGACATGCCGGTGACGGTGGCGGTGGACGCCGGCGGCACCAGCGCCCACCAGACCGGGCCGCAGGAGTGGCAGGCGAAGATCGGCAAGATCCCGGTCGTCGTCGCGTAATGCAGGAGAAGCGGTGACGCTGCGTTTCGAGGTCCACCCCGACAACCCGCAGCCGCGGCTGCTGAAGCAGGCCGCCGAGCTGCTGCGCGGCGGCGACGTGCTCGCGGTGCCGACCGACTCGAGCTACGCGCTGGTCTGCCGGCTCGACGACAAGGCCGCCGCCGAGCAGCTGCGCCGGTTGCGCGGCATCGACGACAAGCACCTGCTGACGCTGCTGTGCCGCGACCTGTCGGAACTCGCCAACTACGCGCGTGTCGACAACCGCCAGTACCGGCTGCTCAAGCTCGGCACGCCGGGGCCCTACACCTTCATCCTCGACGCCACGAAGGAAGTGCCGCGGCGCGTCTCGCACCCCTCGCGGCGCACGATCGGCCTGCGTGTGCCCGACCACCAGGTCACGCAGGACCTGCTGGCCGCCTACGGCGAACCGCTGCTGGCGACGACGCTGATCCTGCCGGGCGACGACGAGCCGCTGAACGACGTCGACGAGATCCAGGACCGGCTGGGCAAGCTGCTGCCGGCGATCATCGACGCCGGCGCCTGCCCGATGGAGCCGACGACGGTGCTGGACATGACCGCCGAGGACCCGGTGCTGGTGCGCCAGGGCCGCGGCGAGCTCTCCCGCCTCGGCCTCTGAACTACTTCGCGACGCCGGTGGCCCAGGCCGAGCGGATCAGCCGGCCGCAGTTCACCGAACCCAGCGCGCCGTTGGCCGACACGCGTGCGACGATGCCGTAGCTGGTCTTGGTGGCGTCGATCCACGGGTAGAAGCCGAAGGCCCCCGGGCTGCTGAACGCGCCGTCGCCGACCTTGGGGTCATCCTCGACCCAGTGGCCCACCGAGTAGTGCCAGCTCTCGCTCAAGGGCAGCGGCGCGTAGGCGGCGGTGATGCAGGTGCTGGGATTCGTGCAGACCGACCCGGTCCCCAGCAGCGACTTCATCTGCAGCTTGCCGCCGAGGACCTTGCGCAGGAACAGCGCGTAGGCATCGGTCGAGATCACCGCACCGCCAGCCATCAGCGGTTGCGAGTACATCAGCGAAACGTCGGTGCCGAGCTTGGCGCGCACTTCGGTGGCCAGCGCCTTGGTCGTCAGCTTGCCCAGCCCGTTGAGGCTGGCGTGCTTCTCCATGTGGCCGCCGTCGTACTTGAAGACGCCCTCGTAGCCCGACGAGTAGACACCGTTGCTGCCCGAGGCCAGGCAGGCGTCGACGCTGGCGAGGCCGCTGCAGCTCTTGAGCGAGACGTAGCCGGCGGTCATCGCCAGGTACTTGCGGTCGGTGGCGCTCAGCGTGCCCGAGCGGGCCTGCGCGACGTAGGCGCCATAGAGCCACTTGGAGGCCGAGGCGATGGTGATCGGGGCCGAGGACTTCACCGCCGCGGTGCTGCCGCTGGCCACCGAGCCGCTGGTCTTCTTGCCGGCGGAGTCGCCGATCTCCCAGTAGAACGGACGGACCTTCGAGCAGGCGTTGCTGCTGCTCTGCGCCGTGGCCGCGGCAGCGGCGATGCGCGCGGAGTCGGCCACGGTGGTGGTGGTCGTCGTCGTGGTGGTCGTCGAGCTGCCGCGTTTGCTCGTGCGCGAGGCGGTCGCGACGGCGCTGGCCGTCAGCGTGGCCTCTTCGTCCGCCGAATCGGCCTCGGAAGTGCCTTCGGCATCGGTCCAGCCGGTGGCGTCGGAGCTGGTGTCCAGCAGCGCCGATGCTTGCGCCAGTTCGGCGTCGGAAACGGTGGCGGCCGTAGCCTGCTCGGCGGTGGCCGTTTCGTCGCCGTCGGAGCCGCCGCCACAGGCGGTGAGCGCGAGCAGGCAAGCGAGGCTGACGAGACGAAGAGGAGTGTTGACGGGGCTCATGCCCCGATCTACGGCCCTCCTCCGAGCGGATTAAGCGGGTGCGATTTCAGCGATCTGCAAGCAGATGTGAGCACCCGGCCATAGTGCTCAGAGCGCGGCCGTGACCACCATCTCGACCTTCCAGCCCGGGCGCGCGAGCGCCGCCTGCACGGTGGCGCGCGGGGGCGCGGCACCGGCCGGCAGCCAGGCTTCCCAGACCTCGTTCATCGCCGGGAACTCGGCCAGGTCGGCGATGAAGATCTGCACCATCAGCAGGCGCGACTTGTCGCTGCCGGCCCGCGCCAGCAGTGCGTCGATCGCGGCCAGCACCTGGCGCGTCTGGCCGGCGATGTCCTGCGTGTCGTCGGCGGCCACCTGGCCGGCGAGGTAACACACGCCGTTGTGCACGGCCATTTCCGACAGGCGCGTGCCGACGTCGAAGCGCTGGATCATTTGCGGTGTCCTTTCCGGCCATGGCCGGTCTTGGGAGCGTGGGGATGGAGGTGGCGCGGCGGATGCGCCGAAGCCTTGGCGTGCGCGGCCGGCGCGGTGGCCTTCTGGCCGATCTTCGACTCGGTGCCGGCGAGCAGCTTGCGGATGTTGCCTTCGTGGCGCCAGACCAGCAGCAGGCTCATGCCGACGATCGCCAGCAGCGAGGCATCGACACCCCAGACCAGCGCCTGCACCAGCGGCGCGCTGAACGCCGCGGCGATCGAGGCCAGCGACGAGTAGCGCGTCGCGAACGCGACCAGCAGCCAGATCACCAGCACCGAGCCACCCAGCACCGGGTTCAGCCCGAGCAGCGCGCCGGCCGCAGTGGCCACGCCCTTGCCCCCCTGGAAGCGGAAGAACACCGGCCACAGATGGCCGACGAAGGCCGCCAGGCCGACGAAGGCCGCGACGGCCGGGTCCAGGCCCCAGCGTGCGCCGAACAGCAGCACCGCCAGCACCGGCACGAAACCCTTCAGCGCGTCGAAGAGCAGCGTCATCAGCGCCGCCTTCTTGTTGCCTGAACGCAGCACGTTCGTGGCGCCGGGGTTGCCGGACCCGTAACTGCGGGGGTCGGCCAGCCCCATCGTGCGGCTGACCAGGACGGCGAACGAAAGCGAACCGAGCAGGTAGGCGGCCAGGATCGCGGCCGCCGCAGGAAGCGAGAACATGGGGCGCAAGTGTAAGGGGGCCGTCGAGGGTCCCGAGGCCGCCCGCGATGCACGGGTGACAGCATCTGGCCCTCAGGGCGGCTACAGTGATGGCGAGGGTCCGAACACCTGCGTCCCTGCGGCCACAACGCTCATTCGTGAGATGATTGTGTCGGCTCGCGCAGATATGACGTCGCGCCGGGGACTGCCGCCCCGGATGGAGACGTCGGAGTGGGCGGATCCGCCCAGGGAGCCCCTTTCGACGACAACCCGGCAGCGCCTGAATGCAACGAAAAACGATCACGACGGCCCAGGCGGCGGAGCGCCTGGGTGTTTCGCCGCAGACGATCCAGAAATGGGTCGACGCCGGACATCTTCCGGCCTGGAAGACGATGGGCGGTCACCGCCGCCTCGACGCGGACGCCGTCGAGCGCATGGTCGCCGAACGGCGCGCGCGCATCGAGGCCGCCGATGGCATCGAGTCCATCATGCTGGTCGAAGACGATCCGGTGACCGCGGCTCTCATCGAGTCGCAGCTCTCCGACCTGCGCCCCGAAGCGCGGCTGCGGGTCTTCTCAGACGGTTTCACCGCGCTGCTGGACGCCGGCCGTGACGTGCCGGACTGGCTGATCACCGACATCGACCTGCCCGGGCTCGACGGCCTGCAGATGATCCGCAAGCTGCGCGAGAACCCCGCGACGCAGAAGATGCGCATCGTGCTGGCGACCAGCCACACCGGCGCGTCGCTGGAACGGTTCGGGCCGCTGCCCGAAGGCATCCCGCTGCTCATCAAGCCGCTGACGCCCGAGGCGCTGGCGGCGGCGATGGCCGGCTGATCAGCCGGCGAGCGCGCAGTGCACCGGCCGGGCGCCCACGGCGCCTGGCAGCACACGCGGGTCGATGCCGACGAGAAAACCGCGCCGGCCGCCGTTGATCAGGATGCGCGGCAACTCCAGCACGCTGGCCTCGACGTAGACCGGCATCGCCTTCTTCGTGCCGAACGGCGAGGTGCCGCCGACGAGGTAGCCGCTGTGGCGCTGCGCGACCTCGGGCTTGCAGGGCTCGACCGACTTGGCGCCGATCTCGCGCGCCAGGTTCTTCGTGCTGACCTGGCGGTCGCCATGCATCAGCACGATCAGCGGCTGGGCGTGTTCGTCCTGCATCACCAGCGTCTTGACGACTTCGTGCTCGGCCACGCCGAGCTGGCGCGAGGACTCGGCGGTGCCGCCGTGGTCGACGTAGTCGTAGACGTGTTCGCTGAACTCGATGCCGGCGCGGCGCAGGAACTGCGTCGCCGGGGTCTCGCTGACGTGGGCGTTCTTCCTGGCCATGGGCTCACTGGGCGGGGTCGCGGTGGCGCCAGCGGATCGCGTCGATCCCGGCCAGCAGCTCGGGCGACAGCTCGACCGACCAGGCGGCGACGTCCTCCTCGAGCTGGGCGATGCTGGTCACGCCGATGATGGTGCTGGCGACACGCCAGTTGCGGTAGCAGAAGGCCAGCGCGAGCTGCGTGGGCGTCAGGCCGTGGCGACGGGCCAGCGCGTTGTATTCGCGCGCCGCCACCAGCGCCTCGTCACGCGCCCAGCGCTGCAGGCGCATGCTGGCGAACTGCGCCAGGCGGCCGGTGGCCGCGGGCGCATCCTCGAAGCCCGAGCGGTCGTACTTGCCGGTCAGCGCGCCGAAACCCAGCGGCGAATACGCCAGCAGGCCGACGCCGCTGCGGTACATCGCCTCGTCCAGGCCGTTGTCGACGCTGCGGTTGACCAGCGCGTACGGGTTCTGCACGCTGACGACGCGCGGCAGGCCGTGCTGCTCGGCCAGGCGCACGAACTCCAGCAGGCCCCAGGGCGACTCGTTGGACAGGCCGACATGGCGCACCTTGCCCGCCTTCACCAGGCCGGCGAGCGCTTCGAGCTGCTCGCGGATGCCGGTCTGCTCGCGGTCCTTCGTGGGGTCGAAGTACAGGCCGCCGAACATCGGCGCGTTGCGATTCGGCCAGTGGATCTGGTAGAGGTCGATGACGTCGGTCTGCAGCCGCGCCAGGCTGGCGTCGCAGGCGGCGACGATGTCCGCCGGCGTCAGGTCGGGCGCGCCGCCGCGGATCCACGGCATGTTGCGCGACGGCCCGGCGACCTTGCTCGCGATCACCAGGCGATCGCGCAGCCCGGGGCGCGCGGCCAGCCAGCGGCCGATGATGGCCTCGGTCGCGCCCTGGGTCTCGGCGCGCGCGGGCACCGGGTACATCTCGGCAGCGTCGAGGAAGTCGATGCCGAGCTCGACGGCACGGTCGAGGATGGCGTGGGCGTCGGCTTCGCCCACCTGTTCGCCGAAGGTCATGGTGCCCAGGCAGATGCGCGAGACGCGCGGGCCGCCGAGGCCGAGAGTCGTACTGTCCATGACGCAAGTGTGCCAAAGGCCAGTCGCGGGCACCGGGCGCGGGGCCCTACGATCTGCGCCCATGGCCGACGCCACCGCCGTGCACCCCCTCTTCGCCGCGCCCGCGCGCAGCCGGCGCCGCCGCGGTCTGGCGCTGGCGCTCGCCGCCCACGGGCTGCTGGTCGCCGGCCTGCTGAAGCTGGCCCCGCCCGCGGAGCGGCTGGTGGCCCCGGCGGGCACATCGGTCACCTGGCTGCGCCTGCTGCTCGAGCCCGCAGCGACGCCGCCGCGCGACGCCGCGCCGTCACCCAAGGCACGGCCGGCGGCCCGGCCCGCGCCGACGCTGCAGGCGCCCGCCGCGACCGCCCTGCCCGCGGCCGAAGCCGTGGCGCCGACGCCCCGGCCGGCCGAACCCGCGCCGCTTCAGCTGACGCTGCCGCGCGGCCCCGCGGCGCGCGTCGAACGTCCGCCGGCGCTGGACGACCCGCGCGCCAACACCCAGCACCTGAGCCTGGAGGCGCGCATCGCGAAGACGCTGGAGAAGGACTGGACCGAAGAGCTGCTGCCCGACGGCAGCCGGCGTTACCGCCGCGGCTTCGAATGCATCATCGTCAAGGACTCGCAGGCCACCGTGCTCGACCCGTTCAACCAGGCATCCCGCATGGCACCCAAGCTGGCCGGGCGCTGCTAGACGCCGCCGAGCTGCCGCGCGCGCTCCTCCTCCCGCAGCCGCAGCACGCGGCGCTGCACCTTGCCGGTGGTCGTCATCGGCAGCGTGTCGATGAACTCGATCTCCTTCGGGTACTCGTAGGGCGCGAGGCGCTCGCGCACGTGCTGCTGCAGTTCGCCGACCAGCGCCTCGTCGCCGTGCACGCCGGGCGCCAGCACGACGTAGGCCTTGACCAGCGCACCACGTTCGGCGTCGGGTTTGGGCACCACCGCGGCGTTGGCCACCGCGGGGTGCTTGACCAGGCAGTTCTCGATCTCGCTCGGGCCGATGCGGTAGCCGGCGGCCTTGAAGACGTCGTCGCTGCGGCCCTGGTACCAGAGGTAGCCGTCGGCATCCATCACCGCGGTGTCGCCGGTGCGGCACCAGCTCGAGGCCGGGTCGCCGGTGTACTTGGCGCGTGTCGCGGCGTCGTTGCGCCAGTAGCCGAGGAAGAAGATCGGGTCCGGGTCGCCGTGGCGGTCCAGCCGGTGCAGCGCGACGTCGCCGGGCACGCCGGGCGGACACTCGCGGCCTTCGTCGTCGATGACGGCGACGCGGTGGCCCGGGTAGGCGCGGCCCATGCTGCCGGGGCGCGCCGGCCAGCCGGGCACGGCGCGGCCGGCCTCGTCGACGCCGCGCGCGCAGTTGCCGACGATGTAGTTCATCTCCGTCTGGCCGAACATCTCGTTGACCGGCACGCCCAGTGCGTCGCGGCACCAGGCGAAGACGGCGTCGCCGACGGCTTCGCCGGCGCTCATCACGGCGTCGAGCTTCAGCACGTAGCGCTCGCGTGGCGCCGGCACCGCCTTCATCATCGCCTTCAGCGCCGTCGGGAACAGGAAGGTGTGCGTGACGCCGTGGCGCTGCATCAGCTCGAAGGCACGCTCGGGCTGGAAACGCCCGCGGAAGGCGACGATCTCGCGGCCGAAATACAGCGTCGGCAGCAGCGCGTCCATCAGCCCGCCGGTCCAGGCCCAGTCGGCCGGACTCCAGAACACCGCCTCGCCCTGGAAGCCGTTCTGGCTGCAGACGAAACCCGGCAGGTTGCCCAGCAGGGCCCGGTGCGGGATCAGCGCGCCCTTGGGCGGGCCGGTGGTGCCGCTGGTGTAGATCAGCACCGCGGCGTCGTCGGCGCGCGTGCGTGCGGGCTCGAAGCCGGCCGCGCCGCCGGCCAGCAGCGCGCGCCAGCCGCAGTCGGCATCACCTTCGGCCGGGCCGACACCGACGATCAGCTCCAGCGCCGGGCACTCGTCGCGCAGGCGCAGCAGGTGGGCCAGCGTCGCCTCGTCGGCCACCGCCACACGCGCGCCGCTGTCGGCCAGGCGCCAGACCAGCGCATCGGGGCCGAACAGCACCGACAACGGCATCGCCACCGCGCCCAGCATCGCCACGCCCATCTGCGCGACGGCGGTCTCGGGGCGCTGGGCGAGCACGATGGCGACGCGGTCGCCGCGGCCAACGCCGCGTGCGGCCAAGCCGGCCGCGAAGGCGCGCGCCTGGGTCTCGAGTTCGGCGTAAGCCAGCATGCCCGAGGCGCCAGCTTCGTCTTCCCAGCGCAGCGCGTTGCGGCCGCTGGCGGCCCAGCGTGTGCAGCAGAGTTCGGCGAGGTTGAGTTCCTCGGGCACCTGCCAGCGCCAGGCACGGTGCAGCAAATCGTAGGAATCGATGGAATCCATCGGGACGGTGTGGTGCATCGCCCCAGCTTAGGAGCGCATCCCCCGGGCGCGAACCCGGTCCAACACCGAGAACCTTCAAGTTCGACGCCAGGGCGCCGAAATGCCACGAGAGCAGGCCAGGCGTTCGTCAGCGCCACGGCCGAAGAACACACCGGACCGACATGTCCTACACCGCTCTTGCCGCCGTCGCCCATCGCATCCAGGTCGGCCAGCCACTGCCGTTCAACGTGCGCAACGCCGACAGCACGCTGCTGCTGGCGCGCGGCCATCGTGTTGCGACCGCCGGACAGCTGCAGGCCCTGCTCGACCGGGGCGCGCTCGTCGACCTCGCCGAACTGCTGGGCGACCGCGAGCGCCTGGCGCAGCTGCCGCGCGAACAGCTCCCGGCCTTCTGGCGTGAGGGGCTGAGCCGCGTCGCCGAGGTGCTGCAGGCCTCGCCTGCACCGGGCTTTCGCGACGCGCTGGACAACGCCGCGCAACCGGTGCTGGCGCTGATCGAACGCGACCCCGACCTGGCGATCTTCCAGGTGCTGCGCCAGGAAGGCGGCGAGCGTGCGGCCTATGGCGCGCGGCGCTCGGTGGGCGCGGCGATCACCGCCTACCTGATCGCACGCCGGCTGCACTGGGACGCCGAGGCGATCGAGCGCTGCTTCAAGGTGGCGCTGACGATGAACCTGGCGATGCTGGCGCTGCAGGGCGAACTGGCCGAGCAACGCACGCCGCTGACGCCGGAGCAGCACGCCGCCGTGCTGCGCCATCCGCATCTCGGGCGCGAGATGCTGGAGCAGGCCGGCATCGCCGACCGCGACTGGCTGATCGCCGTCGAACGCCACCACGAGAACGAAGACGGCAGCGGCTACCCGACCGGCACCAGCGACGTGGGCGAGATCGCGTCGCTGGTGCGGCGCGTGGACACCTACACCGCCAAGCTCGCCGCGCGCGGCCACCGCGGCGCGCTGGCCGCCGACGTCGCCGGACGGCAGATGTTCATGCAGGACCCGGGACACCCGATGACCGCGGCGCTGGTCAAGGAGTTCGGCATCTACCCGCCGGGCTGTTTCGTGCGCCTGGTCTCGGGCGCGCTGGGTGTCGTCGTCGGCCGCGGGCCGACGGTGGCCACGCCGATCGTCGCCTGCCTGATCGGCGCCGGCGGCCGACCGCTGCCGGCGCCGCAGCGTGTGGACACCGCCGAACGTGTGCACACGGTCTCCGGCGTCGTCGGCGACCACGCCTTCGGCCGCGAGTTCACGGCCGACGAGCTGATGCAGCTGGCGCTGGCCTGATCAGCGCGCGAAACGCTGCAGCGCCTCGCCGCTGACGCGGCAGATGCGCCAGTCGGGCAGCACCGTCGCGCCCATGCGGCGATAAAAGCCGATCGCGTTCTCGTTCCAGTCGAGCACGCTCCACTCGAAGCGGCCGCAGCCGCGTTCGACCGCCAGCGCGCCCAGGTGCGCCAGCAGCGCCTCGCCGATGCCGTGGCCGCGCCAGGCCGGCTGCACGTACAGGTCCTCCAGGTACAGGCCGGGCCGCGCCATGAAGGTCGAGAAGTTGGTGAAAAACAGCGCGAAGCCGATCACCGCGCCGCCGCCTTCGGCGACGACCGCCTCGGCCACCGGGCGTTCGCCGAACAGATGCGGCTCCAGCGCCTCGGGCGTGGCCTGGCAGAGGTGCGAAAGCTTTTCGAACTCGGCGAGTTCGCGGATCAGGCCGACGATGGCCGGCAGGTCGCGCCGCTCGGCCGGGCGCAGGGAGAAGGCGGGCGTGTCCATGGCGGCATTGTCGCGTGCAGGACCGGCACGGCCGCCGCGCGGCGCCTAGCATCGGTGCCGATGGACGACCCCACCTACACGCCGCGGCGCACGCCCGCCGCCCAGACCGTCGCGCTGCGCGGCCTGCGCTACCACCTGCGCCGCTGGGGCGAGGCCGCACCGGCCGGCACCCGGCCGCTGGTGCTGCTGCACGGCTGGATGGACTGCGGCGCCTCGTTCCAGTTCCTGGTCGACGCGCTGGCCGAGGCCGAGGGTTTCGAACGCCAGGTCTTCGCGCCCGACTGGCGCGGCTTCGGCCTGACCGCGGCGCCGCCGACCGACGCCTACTGGTTCCCCGACTACCTGGCCGACCTGGACGCGCTGCTCGACGCGCTGGTGCCCGACGGCGACGTCGACCTGCTGGGCCACAGCATGGGCGGCAATGTCGTGATGAGCTACGCCGCGCTGCGCCCGCAGCGCGTGCGGCGGCTGGTCAACCTGGAAGGCTACGGCCTGCCGGCCACCGCGCCCGACGACGCGCCGGCGCGGCTCGTGCAGTGGCTCGACGAGCTGAAGACGGCGCCGGTGCTGCGCGACTACGCCAACTGCGCCGAGGTCGCCGCGAGGCTGAGGAAGAACAACCCGCTGCTCGCGGCCGACAAGGCGGCCTGGCTGGCGACGCAGTGGTCGGCACCCACGCCCGAGGGCTGCCGGCGGCTGCTCGCCGACCCGGCGCACAAACGCGTCAACCCGGTGCTGTACCGGCGCGAGGAGGCCGTCGCGACCTGGCGGCGCATCGCCGCACCGCTGCTCTTCGTCGAAGGCGACCGCGGCGAGTTCGAGACCTGGTGGGGCCACCGCTACCCGCGCGAGGACTTCGAGTCGCGCCTGGGCGTCGTGCCCTGCGTCGAGCGCGAGCGCCTGGCCCCCTGCGGCCACATGGTCCACCACGACCAGCCCGAGGCGCTGGCGCGGCGCCTGGCGTCGTTCCTCGGCTGAGCCCCAGGCACATCCCGATGCGCGCCGAGGCACATCGGCATGAGAAAATGACGGTTTGCGCCCCCGCGGCGCCAAACCCAAGAAGACACATGGACATCGAACACATCAACTCGATCGGCACGCTGCTCGCCGACCTGAGTGCCCGCACCGAGCAGCTCCGGGGGTATCTTTGACTACGACCGCAAAGCTCTGCGGCTGAACGAAGTCAATGCCGCGCTGGAGAACCCCAGCGTCTGGAACGAACCCAAACGCGCCCAGGAACTGGGCCGCGAGAAGAAGTCGCTGGAAGACGTCGTCGGCACGATCGACCACCTCGCCGGCAACCTCTCCGACAACCTCGAGCTCTACGAGATGTCGAAGGCCGACGAGGACTTCGACGGTCTCGCCGCGATCGAGGCCGAGGCGCACGCGCTGCGCGAGACGGTCGAGCGGCTGGAATTCCGCCGCATGTTCGCCAACCCGGCGGACCCGAGCAACTGCTTCATCGACATCCAGGCCGGCGCCGGCGGCACCGAGGCCTGCGACTGGGCCAGCATGCTGCTGCGCCAGTACCTGAAGTACTGCGAGAAGAAGGGCTTCAAGGCCGAGGTCATGGAAGAGACCGAGGGCGACGTCGCCGGCATCCGCAGCGCGACGCTGAAGATCGAAGGCGACTACGCCTTCGGCCACCTGCGCACCGAGACCGGCGTGCACCGCCTGGTGCGCAAGAGCCCGTTCGACTCCGCGGGCGGGCGCCACACCAGCTTCGCCAGCCTCTTCGTCTACCCCGAGGTCGACGACTCGATCGAGATCGACATCAACCCGGCGGACGTGCGCACCGACACCTTCCGCGCCTCGGGCGCCGGCGGTCAGCACATCAACAAGACCGACTCGGCGGTGCGCCTGACGCACATCCCGACCGGCATCGTCGTGCAGTGCCAGAACGACCGTTCGCAGCACCGCAACCGCGACGAGGCCTGGGCGATGCTGCGCAGCCGGCTCTACGAGCACGAGATGCGCAAGCAGATGGAAGCGCAGCAGAAGCTCGAGGACAGCAAGACCGACGTCGGCTGGGGCCACCAGATCCGCAGCTACGTGCTCGACCAGAGCCGCATCAAGGACCTGCGCACCGGCGTGGAGATCAGCAACACGCAGAAGGTCCTCGACGGCGACCTCGACCCGTTCATCGAGGCCAGCCTGAAGCAGGGCCTGTAATGCCGGCGCGCCGCCACGCCGCGCTGCTGCTGGACATGGACGGCACGCTGATCGACAGCATGCCGATCCACCAGCAGGCCTGGGGCCGCTGGCACGCCGAGCTGGGCCTGCCCTTCGACGACGCCCGCTTCTTCGAGCAGACGGCCGGCCGCGCCAACGACGAGGTCCTGCTGGGCCTGTTCCCGGCGATGCCGGCGGCCGAACGCGCGGCGCTGGCCGAGCGCAAGGAGGCGCTGTACCGCGAAGCCGCGGCCGGCGCGCTGCAGTACATCGCCGGCGCCCAGGCCTTCCTGCAGCAGGCGCGGGCGGCGGGCTTCAAGCTCGCCGTCTGCACCGCGTCGCCGGCGGCCAACCTGCAGATCGTCTTCGAGCGCTTCGGCCTGGACCGCCTCGTCGACACCGTCGCCAGCCCCGCCGACGGGCTGCGCGGCAAGCCGCACCCCGACATCTTCGTCGAAGCCGCGCGGCGCCTGGGCGTCGCCGCGGCCGACTGCCTCGTCTTCGAGGACGCGCCGCTGGGCGTCGAAGCCGCGCGCCGCGCCGGCATGGACGCCGTGGCGCTGGCCACCACCCTGCCGCCGAGCGCTTTCGACGGCTATCCGAACCTCCTCGCCACGATCCCCGATTTCGTTGGCGTCGACCCGACCACTTTCATCCCGCGAGAACCCCGCCATGCGTGAAGGCCCCGCCATCGTCGTGCACCGCCAGGACTACGCCGCCCCGGCGTACTGGATCCGCAAGGTCGAGCTGTGTTTCGACCTGGACCCCGTCAAGACCATCGTCTCGAGCAAGCTGCACATCGAGCGCAACCCGGCCGCCGAGCCGCAGGCGCTGAAGCTGCACGGCGAGGACATCACCGTGCTGCGCGTGATGGCCGCCGGCGAGAGCGTCTCGTTCCGCCACGAGGACAAGCTGCTGGTCATCGACAACCCGCCGGCGGGCGAGCAGTTCGTGCTCGAGATCCGCAACACCTGCAGCCCGGAGAAGAACACCCAGCTGTCGGGCCTGTACACCTCGGGCGGCGGCTTCTTCACGCAGTGCGAGGCCGAGGGCTTCCGCCGCATCACCTACTTCCTCGACCGCCCCGACGTGATGGCGGTCTACACGGTGACGCTGCGCGCCGACAAGGCCAAGTACCCGGTGCTGCTGTCCAACGGCAACCTCGTCGAGCAGGGCGAGCTGGACAACGGCCGCCACTTCGCCGTCTGGCACGACCCGTTCCCGAAGCCCAGCTACCTGTTCGCGCTGGTCGCCGCCGACCTCGTCTGCCGCGAGCAGAAGATCCGCACCCGCGCCGGCAAGGAGCACCTGCTGCAGGTCTTCGTGCGCCGCGGCGACCTCGGCAAGACCGAGCACGCGATGGCCTCGCTGGTGGCCTCGGTGGTCTGGGACGAAGCCCGCTTCGGCCTGCCGCTGGACCTCGAACGCTTCATGATCGTCGCGGTCGAGGACTTCAACATGGGCGCGATGGAGAACAAGGGCCTGAACATCTTCAACACGAAGTACGTTCTGGCCAGCCCCGCCACCGCCACCGACGTCGACTTCGCCGGCATCGAGAGCGTCGTCGGCCACGAGTACTTCCACAACTGGACCGGCAACCGCATCACCTGCCGCGACTGGTTCCAGCTGTCGCTGAAGGAAGGCCTGACGGTCTTCCGCGACCAGGAGTTCTCGATGGACATGGCCGGCGGCGCGTCGGCCCGCGCGGTCAAGCGCATCGAGGACGTGCGCTCGCTGCGCGCCAGCCAGTTCCCCGAGGACGCCGGCGCGATGGCCCACCCGGTGCGCCCGGACAGCTACGCCGCGATCGACAACTTCTACACCCCGACCGTCTACGAGAAGGGTGCCGAGGTCGTGCGCATGATGCAGACGCTGGTCGGCCGTGAAGGCTTCGCGCGCGGCATCACGCTGTACTTCGAGCGCCACGACGGCCAGGCCGTGACCTGCGACGACTTCGCCCAGGCGATCGCCGACGCCAACCCGGGCAGCGAGCTCGCCACGCGGCTGGAAACCTTCAAGCGCTGGTACGCGCAGGCCGGCACGCCGCGCCTGAAGGCGCGTGGCGCCTGGGACGCCGAAGCGCGCCGCTACACGCTGACGCTCACCCAGACCGCCCTGCCCTCGCCCGGCCAGCCGACCAAGCAGCCTTTCGTGATCCCGGTGCTGGCCGCGCTGCTGGGCCGCGACGGCCGCACGCTGGCCGCCGAGCGCCTGCTGGTGCTGGACGGCGCCGAGCAGCAGTTCGTCTTCGAGGACGTCGACGCCGAGCCGGTGCCGTCGCTGCTGCGCGGCTTCAGCGCCCCGGTGATCCTGGACGACGGCCTCGGCGACGCCGAGCTGCTGACGCTGCTGGCGCACGACAGCGACGCCTTCAACCGCTGGGAAGCCGGCCAGCGCCTGGCGCTGGCGCGCCTGCTGGCGGCGGTCGCAGAGACGGCGCCGGTGACGCTGGACGAGCCCTTCGTCGAGGCGATGCGCCGCGTGCTGCGCGACCCGGCACTCGACCCGGCGTTCAAGGACCTGGTGCTGACGCTGCCCAGCGAAGGCTATGTCGCCGAGCAGCTCGCCACGTTCGACCCGCAGCGCATCCACGCCGTGCGCGAGCATTTCCGCGAACAGCTGGCCAGCGCGCTGCACGCCGACTGGGCCGAGGCCTTCGAGGCCAACCTGGTGCACGAAGGCTACGCGCCGACGCCGGCGCAGGCCGGCCGCCGCGCGCTCGCCAACCTCGCGCTGGCCATGCTGTGCCTGCACGCGGTGCGCAGCGGCAACCCGGTGTGGCCGGGCCGCGCCTACCAGCGTGTCAAGGACGCCAGCAACATGACCGACCGCCTCGGCGCGCTGGCCGCGCTGGTGCACTCGCACTCCGAGCTGGCCGAGCCGGCGCTGGAGCGTTTCCACGCCATCGCCGCCGGCGAGCCGCTGGTCGTCGACAAGTGGTTCGCGCTGCAGGGCCAGGCCAGCGAGCCGGTGGGCGCCGGTGCCGGCCGCTCGTTCGCACGCGCCAAGGCGCTGCTCAAGCACCCGGACTTCTCGCTGAAGAACCCGAACCGCGCGCGCAGCCTGATCTTCCAGCTGTGCATGAACAACCCCGCCGCCTTCCACCGCGCCGACGCCGCCGGCTACGTGTTCTGGGCCGAGCGCCTGCTGGAGATCGACCCGATCAACCCGCAGCTGGCCGCGCGCCTGGCGCGTGTGATGGACCGCTGGACGGCGCTGGCCGAGCCCTACCGCAGCGCCGCGCGCGAGGCGCTGGCGCGCGTGGCCGCCAAGCCCGACCTCAGCGACGACGTGCGCGAGGTGCTCGGCCGCGCGCTGGAGGCCCAGCAATGAAGCGCGTCAGCCTGACCCAGTACCTCGTCGAGCAGCAGCGCGAGCACGGGATGATCCCGGCGCAGCTGCGGCTGCTGATCGAGGTCGTCGCGCGCGCCTGCAAGCGCATCGCGATCGCCGTCAACAAGGGCGCGCTCGGCGACGTGCTCGGCTCGGCCAGCAGCGAGAACGTGCAGGGCGAGGTGCAGAAGAAGCTGGACATCATCAGCAACGAGGTGCTGATCGAGGCCAACGAATGGGGCGGCCACCTCGCGGCGATGGCCAGCGAGGAGATGGACTCGATCCACGTCGTGCCCAACCGCTACCCGCAGGGCGAGTACATGCTGCTGTTCGACCCGCTGGACGGCTCGAGCAACATCGACGTCAACGTCTCGATCGGCACCATCTTCAGCGTGCTGCGCAAGGTCGGCCACACGCGTGGCGTCAGCGAGGACGACTTCCTGCAGCCGGGCAAGCACCAGGCGGCGGCCGGCTACTGCATCTACGGCCCGCAGACCCAGCTGGTGCTGACGGTGGGCAACGGCGTCGTCGCCTTCACGCTGGACCGCGAGACCGGCTCCTGGGTGCTGACGCAGTCGGACATCCGCATTCCCGAGGACACGAAGGAATTCGCGATCAACATGTCCAACATGCGCCACTGGGCGCCGCCGATGCGCCGCTACGTCGAGGAGTGCCTGGCCGGCAGGACCGGCCCGCGCGGCAAGGACTTCAACATGCGCTGGGTGGCGAGCATGGTCACCGACGTGCACCGCATCCTGATGCGCGGCGGCATCTTCATGTACCCCTGGGACGAGCGCGAGCCCGACAAGCCCGGCAAGCTGCGCCTGCTGTACGAAGCCAACCCGATGGCCTTCCTCGTCGAACAGGCCGGCGGCGCGGCGACCAACGGCCGCGAGCGCATCCTCGACGTCGTGCCGTCCAAGCTGCACGAGCGCGTGCCGGTGCTGCTGGGCTCGCGCAACGAGGTGGAGCGTGTCACCGACTACCACCGTAACGCCGACTGAAGCCTGACAATCCCTAAACTTAGGTGTTTTTGGGGGTCCGGGCACTAGACTTGCCGGTATGACATCAGGCCCGCTCGCAGAGATCATGCTGCCCAAGACGATTGCCCTCGTCGACGACGACGTCGACTTCACCGACGCGTTCGCCTCCTTCCTGCGCGAACAGGGTGTCGAGGTGAGCGTCTTCGGCGACAGCAACGACCTGCTCGCCAGCGAGTCGCCCTTCGGCTGGGAGTTCTACGTCGTCGACCTGATGCTGCCCGGCGTCGTCGGCGACGAGCTGATCCGCATCCTGCGCCGGCGCACCGACGCCGGCGTGCTCGTCGTCTCGGGCAAGGTGGGCGCGTCGACCTTCGCCACCGTCGTCGACGCCGGCGCCGACATGTACCTCGAGAAACCGGTCTCGATGGAGCAGATCCTGCTCGTCATCCGCGCGCTGCACCGGCGCGCGGTGATGCGCGGCCAGCGCGACCAGAGCTGGGTCGTCGACCTGCGCGCGGCGCAGCTGCAGGCGCCCGACGGCGCCAAGGTCGACTTGAGCGACGCCGACCTCGCCGTGCTGCGCTGCTTCCTCGAAGCCGAAGGTGGCGTCGTCACGCGCGACGCGCTGATCCAGCGCCTGGGCCGTGACAACACCAGCACGCTGGACAACACGCTGCACGCGACGATCTACCGCCTGCGCCGGCGCATCGAGAAGGCCTCGACGAGCCTGGTGCCGCTGCAGTCCGAGCCGCGCGTGGGCTACGTCTTTCGCGCGCCGCTGAAGTCGCTCTGACGGGCGCGCCTCAGGGCGCCTCCTCCTGCCCCTGCGGCACGGTGAGCGTGAAGACGCTGCCACTGGCCTTGCTGCGCACCTCGGCCGTGCCGCCCTGCATCTGCAGCGCGCGGCGCACGATGAACAGCCCCAGCCCCTGCCCATGCACGTCGTGGCGGCCGCGCACCCCGCGCTCGAACAGCCGCGGCAGCAGCGCCGGCGCGATGCCCGGGCCTTCGTCGGCGACCTCGAAGACGATGGCCAGCGGCTCCTCGCCGTCGACGATGCGCAGCGCCACCGGCGTGCCCGGCGTGGCGTAGGCCAGCGCGTTGTTCAGCAGGTTGCGCAGCGCCAGGCGCATCAGGCCGACGTCCAGCGCCGCGGTGCGCGCCGCACTGTCGCGCCACACGCGCACGCGCGCCCGGCCCTCCGCCGGCAGGTCGCCCAGCACCAGCTCGACCAGCATCTCCAGGTCGGTGTCGCGCAACGGCGGCGCACGCTCCTCGACGAGCCGCGTCGAGACCGCGAGCGTGTTGTCCAGCGAGCGCGTGATCTCGCCCAGCACCGAACGCGCACGCTCCAGGCCGGGCACGCCTGCGGCGCCGCGCAGCGCGTCGGCCGCGCCCTGCAGCACGGCCTGGGCGTTGTGCAGCGGCTGGCGTACCTCGTGCGAGATCACGCGCAGCAGTTCCTGGCGCTCCTCGGACAGTGCACGCAGCGCCTGCGCCTGCTGCTCGGCCTGCTCGCGCTGTTCGGTGGCGGCGGCCAGCTGGGCACCGCGCAGGCGCGCGCGGCGTTCGGCCATCTCGATCGCGAAACCGACGTAGCCCAGGTTGGCCCACAGCGCCGTCAGCATCCAGGCCAGCAGCAGCAGTTCGGTATCGAAGGCCGTCGCCAGCGGGCCGGGGCTGGAACTCAGCCCCGAGGACAGTGCCGCCAGCCGGGCGATCAGCACGACCGCGACGACGCCGTAGGCCCAGCCCAGCATCGCCGCGCTGCGGCTGCTGCGCGCCCGGGCGAGTGAACGTGCCTCCAGACACAGTGCCAGCGAGGCCAGCATGTTCAGCGTCAGGTTGCCGAGCACGCGCCAGCGCGAGTCCACGGCGTCGAGCAGCGGCACCGCGGTGCAGGCGACGACGACGAGGCCGGCGAGTGTCCACCAGGGCAGCGGCTGCTCGCGCTCGCGGCGCAGCGCCGCCCAGCGCAGCGCGAAGCCGGTGTAGCCGAAGACGTTGGCGACGATGATCACCGGCAGGTGGGGCAGCACGCCGCGTGTCGCGTAGACCACCATCATCACGCCGGCCAGCGCCGTGCCGGCGCACCACAGCAGCGTGCTGTAGCGGTCGTGGCGCCCGGTCAGGACGTTCCAGACCGCGGCGGCCACGCCCAGGTGGACCAGGCCGACCAGCACCCAGGTCGTGGTGACATCCAGCGGCAGGGGGCGGAGCATGGCGGCGGAGGATAACGGCGCCGTGCGCCGCCGGCTTCAGCGCGCCAGCCGCGACGCCGGGTCCAGCAGCTCGACCAGCAGGTCCTCGTGGGCCTGGCGCCACTGCGCCATCTCGGCGGCGCCGGGCGCGCGGATGACGAGCTCGCGCATCGTCGCGTGGATCAGCGGCGACAAGGCCAGCCAGGGCGCACGCGACAGCACGCTGGGCCTGGCGCCGGCAGCCTCGCGCGCGGCCAGCGCACGCTGCAGCACCACCTCGTAGGGGCCGATGACCTGGCGGTCCCAGAGCTCCAGCAGATGGCCGACGCGTTCACGCTCGGCGATCATCAGCCACAGCACGCGCAGGCCCGCCGGGTCGGCGATCTGGGCGTACAGGCGGTCCACCAGCCAGGCGGCGAACTCGCGGGTCGGGACATGGGCGTCGGGTTCGGGCATGCCCTCCAGCGAGGGCATCGCCAGCGAGCGCCGCAGCAGCGCCTCGAACACCGCGTCCTTGCTGTCGAAGTGCGCGTACAAACCGCCCTTGGACAGGCCGGCGCGGCGCGCGATGTCGTCCATGCGCGTGTCGCCGTAGCCGCGCTCGCAGAACTCGACCAGCGCCGCATCGAGGATCTGCTGGATACGGACCGCGGGCGACAGCCGGCGGCGCGGCGCGCTGGCGGGGGCCGGGGCGGTTTCCATGGCGCAATGTTATCTCGCGCCCGGGGATGTGGTTCACTAACGACTCATCAGTCGCTAAGATCGGGACCAAGGAAGGAACTCGCATGATCCGAACCCTGGCGGATGCCGTACCCCGCCGCGTGCCGCGCCGGACGCGGGCCGCGCTGGCGCTCGCGGCCCTGGCCGCCGGCTGCGCAGCCCCCCCTGACCGCGGTGCCGCGCCGGTGCCGCCGGCGGCGCCGCCGGCCGTCATCCGTGCCGCCGACGCCGGCGCCACCGTGCCCGGCTGGCGCGAGTACTTCGCCGAACCGGGCCTGCAGGCGCTTGTCGCCCAGGCGCTGGCAAACAACCGCGACCTGCGCATCGCCGCCAGGCGTGTCGACGAAGCCGCCGCCGGTTACGGCCTGCAGCGCGCCGAACTCGGGCCGACGCTCGGCCTGCAGGCGCGCGGCATCCGCTACCACGCGCCGGCCGACCTGAGCCTCACCCGCCAGGCCCAGACGGCCGGCGCGCAGAGCGCGGGGCTGGGCTTCTCGAGCTGGGAGCTGGACCTCTTCGGCCGCCTGCGGGCGCTGTCGGACAGCGCGCGCGAACGCTGGCTGGCCAGCGAAGCCGCGCGGCGCGCGATCGAACTCCAGCTCGTCGCCCAGGTCGCCGACGGCTACTTCGGCCTGTGCGAACTCGACGAACGCCTGGCGCTGGCGCGCGAGACCGTGACCAGCCGCCGCGAGAGCCTGCGCATCACCGGCCGCCGTGTCGAGGTCGGTTCGAGCTCGAAGCTGACGCTGCTGCAGGTGCGCACCCTGCTGACGCAGGCGCAGTCGCTGGTGGCGACGCTGGAGCGCGAACGTGCCGCCCAGGTCGAGGCGCTGGCGCTGCTGGCCGGCGCCCGCCCGCAGCTGCCCGAGACGCTGCCGCGGCTGGACACGCTGGCCGCGCTCGCGCCGCTGGCGCCGGGGTTGCCGGCGACGCTGCTCGAGCGCCGGCCCGACCTGCTCGCGGCCGAGGCCCAGCTGCGCGCCAGCCGTGCCAACGTCGCCGCGGCGCGTGCGGCCTTCTTCCCGCAGCTCACGCTGACCGGCCAGTGGGGCAGCGCCAGCGCCGAGCTGTCGGGGCTGTTCGAGTCGGGCAGCCGGCAGTGGCTGTTCACGCCGTCGATCGCGCTGCCGCTGTGGGACTGGGGGCTGCGCGCGCGCAACCTCGACCTCGCCGAGGCGCGCCGCGACATCGCCGTCGCGCAGTACGAGAAGAGCGTGCAGGCGGCGTTCCGCGACGTGGCCGACGCGCTGTCGGCGCGGCGCTGGTACGACGAGCAGGCCGGCATCGCCGGCGACGCGCTGGCCGCCCAGCGTGAACGTGCCCGGCTGGCGCGGCTGCGCTGGGACACCGGCGCGTCCAGCTTCCTCGACGTGCTCGACGCCGAACGCGACCTGCTGGCCGCGCAACAGGCCGAGGTGCAGGCGCGGCGCGCGGCGCTGGCCGCCCGCGTCGCGCTGTTTGCCGCGCTCGGCGGCGGCACCCCCGTCACCTCTTCTCCCGAACCGGATCCCGTCACGCCATGAACGCAGCACTCCGCAAGCCCTCGACCTGGATCGTGCTGGCCGCCGTGGCGGCCGCGGCCGCCTTCGCCGTGCTGAAGGCGCGCGGCCCGGCCGACGACACCGGCCTCGTCTCCGGCAACGGCCGGCTCGAGGCCACCGAGATCGACGTCGCCGCCAAGATGGCCGGCCGGGTCGAGAGGATCAGCGTCGCCGAAGGCGACTTCGTGCGGGCCGGCCAGCCTCTGGCGACGATGCAGACGAGTTCGCTGCAGGCCCAGCACGACGAAGCGAAGGCCCGGCTGGCGCAGACCGAGAGCACGGTGGCCAGCGCCCGCGCCCAGGTCGCGGTGCGCGAGGCCGACCGCCGCGCCGCCGAGGCGCTGGTCGCCCAGCGCGAGAGCGAGCTCGACGCGGCGACACGCCGGCGCGAACGCTCGGCCTCGCTGCAGGCCGAAGGCGCCTCGTCGGCGCAGGAAGTCGACGACGACAACGCCCGCGTGCGCGGCGTGCAGGCGGCGCTGGTCGCCGCCCGCGCCCAGGTCGCCGCCGCCGAGGCCGCGGTCTCGGCCGCGCGCACCCAGGTCGACGGCGCCCTGGCCACCGTCGAGGCGGCACGCGCCACCGTGGCGCGCATCCGCTCCGAGCTCGACGACACGGTGCTCACCGCGCCGCGCGCCGGCCGCGTGCAGTTCCTCGTCGCCCAGCCGGGCGAGGTGGTCGGCGCCGGCGGCAAGGTGCTCAACCTCGTCGACCTGGCCGACGTCTACATGACCTTCTTCGTGCCCGAGGCCGCCGCCGGCCGGCTGGCGCTGGGCTCGGAGGTGCGCATCGAGCTCGACGCCGCGCCCGGCGTCGTGATCCCGGCGCAGGTGAGTTTCGTCGCCAGCACCGCGCAGTTCACGCCGAAGACGGTGGAGACCGCCAGCGAGCGCCAGAAGATGATGTTCCGCGTGAAGGCGCGCATCGCGCCCGAGCTGCTGCAGCGCTACCGCGAGCAGGTCAAGACCGGCCTGCCCGGCGTCGCCTGGGTGCGCACCGACCCGGCGCAGCCCTGGCCCGAACGCCTGACGCCGAAAGGCAGGCCGTGACCGCAAGCACGGCCGCGCCGGTGGTGCGCGCCGAAGGCCTGACGCTGGCCTATGGCGCGGTGCAGGCGCTGGCCGAGGTCTCGGTGGCGCTGCCGGCGGGCTGCCGGGTCGGGCTGATCGGGCCCGACGGCGTCGGCAAGTCCAGCCTGCTGTCGCTGGTGGCCGGCGCACGTGCGCTGCAGCAGGGCCGGCTGGAGGTGCTGGGCGGCGACATGGCCGACGCCGCGCACCGCAGCGCCGCCTGCCCGCGCATCGCCTACATGCCGCAGGGGCTGGGCCGCAACCTCTACCCGACGCTGTCGGTCGAGGAGAACCTGCAGTTCTTCGGCCGGCTGTTCGGCCACGGCGCCGACGAACGCCGCCGCCGCATCGATTCGCTGACCGCGGCCACCGGCCTCGCGCCCTTCCTGGCCCGCCCCGCGGGCAAGCTCTCCGGCGGCATGAAGCAGAAGCTGGCGCTGTGCTGCGCGCTGATCCACGACCCGGACCTGCTGATCCTGGACGAGCCGACGACCGGCGTCGACCCGCTGTCGCGCTCGCAGTTCTGGGACCTGATCGACTCGCTGCGCGTCGACCGGCCGCAGATGAGCGTCGTCGTCGCCACGGCCTACATGGAAGAGGCCGAACGTTTCGACTGGCTGGTGGCGATGGACGCCGGCCGCGTGCTGGCCACCGGCACGCCGGCCGAGCTGCGTGCGCGCACCGGCTGTGCGACGCTGGAACAGGCTTTCATCGCCCTGCTGCCCGAGGAACGCCGCCGCGGCCACCGCGAGGTCGTCGTGCCGCCGCTGGTCGAAGGCGGCGCCGACGAGATCGCGATCGAGGCCCAGGGGCTGACGATGCGTTTCGGCGACTTCACCGCCGTCGACCACGTCGACTTCCGCATCCGCCGGGGCGAGATCTTCGGTTTCCTCGGCTCCAACGGCTGCGGCAAGTCGACGACGATGAAGATCCTGACCGGCCTCTTGCCGGCCAGCGAAGGCCGGGCCTGGCTCTTCGGCCACGAGGTCGACGCGGCCGACATCGGCACGCGCCGGCGCGTGGGCTACATGTCGCAGGCGTTTTCGTTGTACGGCGAGCTGACGGTGCGCCAGAACCTGGTGCTGCACGCACGGCTGTTCCAGATGGCCGAACACGAGATCGAGCCGCGTGTCGAGGAGATGCTCGAGCGTTTCGGCCTGCAGGCCGAGGCCGGGGCCCTGCCCGAGAAACTGCCGCTGGGCATGCGCCAGCGCCTATCGCTGGCGGTGGCGATGGTCCACCGGCCCGAGCTGCTGATCCTCGACGAGCCGACCTCGGGCGTCGACCCGATCGCCCGCGACCGCTTCTGGGAGCTGCTGATCGAGCTGGCGCGCCGCGACCGCGTGACGATCTTCATCTCCACGCACTTCATGAACGAGGCCGAGCGCTGCGACCGCATCTCGCTGATGCACGCCGGGCGTGTGCTGGTCAGCGACCGGCCGCAGGCGCTGCGCGAGGCGCGTGGCGCGGCGACGCTGGAGCAGGCCTTCATCGCCTGGCTGCGCGAAGCCGGCGGCGGCGACGCCGCGGCGCCCGCGCCCGCCGCAGCGCAACCGGCCGCGACCCCGCGGCCCGAGCCGGCGAAGCCCCCCCGGCGCCACGCCTGGTTCAGCCTGCGCCGGCTCTTGAGCTACAGCTCGCGCGAGGCGCTGGAGCTGCGCCGCGACCCGGTGCGCGCGACGCTGGCGCTCTTGGGCACGGCGATCCTGATGTTCATCGTCGGCTACGGCATCAGCATGGACGTCGAGGACCTGCCGTTCGCGGTGCTCGACGGCGACGGCACCGTGCTCAGCCACGACTACGCGCTGCAGATCGCCGGCAGCCGCTACTTCATCGAGAAAGCGCCGCTGGCCGGCCACGACGACATCGACCGCCGCATGCGCGCCGGCGAGATCGCGCTGGCCGTCGAGATCCCGCCCGGCTTCGAGCGCGACCTGCTGCGCGGACGCACGCCGACGCTGGGCGTCTGGATCGACGGCGCGATGCCCTCGCGTGCCGAGACGGTGCGCGGCTACGTGCAGGCGATGCACCGGCAGTGGCTGGCGACGCAGGCGCGCGAGCGCCTGGGCGCGACGCTGGCCGCGCCCAGCTCGATCGAGCTGCGCTACCGCTACAACCCCGACGTGCGCAGCCTGCCGGCGATGGTGCCGGCGGTGATCCCGCTCTTGCTGCTGATGATCCCGGCGATGCTGGCGGCGCTGTCGGTGGTGCGCGAGAAGGAGCTGGGCTCGATCGTCAACCTCTACGTCACGCCGGTCACGCGCGCCGAGTTCCTGCTCGGCAAGCAGCTGCCCTACGTGCTGCTGGCGATGCTGAACTTCGTGCTGATGTGCGTGCTGGCGGTCACCGTCTTCGGCGTGCCGATCACAGGCAGCTTCGTGTCGCTGGCGCTGGCGGCGCTGCTGTTCGTCGTCATCGCCACCGGCTTCGGGCTGCTGGCCTCGACCTTCACGAAGACGCAGATCGCGGCGATGTTCGTGACGATCATCGGCACCGTGCTGCCGGCGGTGCAGTTCTCCGGGCTGATCCACCCGACGAGCTCGCTCGAAGGCCTGGGCCGCGTGGTCGGCAGCGTCTACCCGGCGACGCACTTCCTGACGATCAGCCGCGGCATCTTCGCCAAGGGGCTGGACGCTGCGGACCTGGCGCCGTCGTACTGGGCGCTGGCGCTCACCGTGCCGGTGGTGCTGGGGCTGGCGCTGGTGTTGCTGAAGAAGCAGGAGCGGTGATGCGCAAAGACTGGTTCGCCACCGTCTACCGCCTGGGCGTCAAGGAGTTCTGGAGCCTGCTGCGCGACCCGATGATGCTGGCGCTGATCGCCTACACCTTCACGGTGGCGATCTACGCCGCGGCCACCGCGATGCCCGAGCCGCTGCACCACGCGACGATCGCCATCGTCGACGAGGACGACTCGCCGCTGTCGCAGCGCATCACGCAGGCCTTCTACCCGCCGCAGTTCCGCAGCCCGGCGCCGCTGACGATCGCCGAGGTCGACCCGGCGCTGGACCGCGGCGACTACACCTTCGTGCTCGACATCCCGCCGGGCTTCCAGCGCGACGTGCTCGCCGGGCGCCAGCCCGCGGTGCAGCTCAACGTCGACGCGACGCGCATCAGCCAGGCCTTCACCGGCGGCGGCCACGTGCAGGAGATCGTCGCCGCCGAGGTGGCCGAGTTCGTCGCGCGGCAACGCGGCGGCGGCACGACCGGCGTCGACCTGGCGCTGCGCATGCGCTTCAACCCGAACCTGGAATCGATGTGGTTCGGCTCGCTGATGGAGCTGATCAACAACGTCACGATGCTGTCGATCATCCTCACCGGCGCGGCGCTGCTGCGCGAGCGCGAGCACGGCACGCTGGAGCACCTGCTGGTGATGCCGGTGACGCCGGCGCAGATCATGGTCGCCAAGGTGTGGTCGATGGGGCTGGTGGTGCTGGCGGCAGCCTGGTTCTCGCTGGCCGTCGTCGTGCAGCGCGTGCTGCAGGTGCCGGTGGAAGGTTCGATCGCGGTGTTCCTGCTGGCCGCGGCGCTGCACCTGTTCGCCACCACCTCGCTGGGCATCTTCCTGGCGACGATGGCGCGTTCGATGCCGCGTTTCGGCATGCTGCTGGTGCTCGTGCTGCTGCCGCTGCAGCTGCTGTCCGGCGGCGTGACGCCGCGCGAGAGCATGCCGGCGCTGGTGCAGGACGTGATGCTGGTGGCGCCGACGACGCACTTCGTCGCCGCCGCCCAGGCCGTGCTCTACCGCGGCGCCGGGCTGGACGTGGTCTGGCCGCAGCTGCTGGCGATCGCGGCGATCGGCGTGCTGCTGTTCGGCATCTCGCTGAAGCGCTTCCGGGAGTCGATCACGAGCTTGGCCTGAAGCCCTCGAGCAAGGTCGCGGCCGGCGCCTGGACCCGTGCCGCAGCCGAGCCGCCGCAGCGCTGCAGATGGCGGGCGACGATCTCGGCACCGAGCGCGTAGCCGGCGTGGCGCGGCAGCGCCCCGCGGCCGTAGAACCAGGCCTCGTGGTCGTAGCTCGATGCGTCGCGCTGGGCGGCGAACGCGGCCCAGACGCGTTCGCGCTCCGCCGCGGGCAGCGGCCGCGCATAGAACGGCAGCTCGCCACCGGGCAGTTCGGCTTCGAAGCAGCAGGCCAGGCCTTCGCTGACCGCCGCCTCGGCCAGCGTGCGCCCATAACCCGGGCCGGCCCAGCGCACGGTGTGGTGCAGCTCGTGCGCGAGCAGCGCCGTGAACACCGGCTCCAGCCGCTGGCGCAGCCCGGCATGGCCGAGGTCCAGCGTCATGAACACCCGATCGGCGGCCGGCGTGTAGCCGCCCAGGCCGAGCTCCGGAATCACGAGGCGCGGGTCGTGCTGCACGACGACGTCGACGGCCCCGATCGGCAGCAGCCGACCGACGAGGCCGATGGTCGACGCGAAAGCCTGCTCGACACGTGGGCGCAGCACGCCGAAGACGCCGCCAGCGTCGAGCAGATGGAGTTGCGCGGGCATGTGCGACAGATTCTCGCCGCGGTGTTCAACGCCGCAACGCCAGCATCGCCCACAGACCCTCGAGCCCGAAGCGTTCGTCGCCGGCCGACATCGCGCGCATCGGGCGCAACTCGACGATCTCGAAGTCCCGGCCCCAGAACGCACGCAGCTCGGCCTCGGTGTAGTCCAGCCCGCCGCCGAGCGAGCCGCGGCGGTAGACCTCCTCGTCGTCCCAGCCGCAACCGGCACCCGGGCCGAAGCAGACCAGGCCCAGTCGGCCGCCGGGGCGCAGCGCACGCGCCAGCAGCTCGACGTAGGCCAGGCGCCGGTGCGGTGCGAGGTGGTGGAAACAGCCCGAGTCGTAGGCCAGGTCCAGGCTCGCGGCCGCCGGCCCACGCTCGAAGACCGAACCCTGCTGCAGCGCCAGCACGACGCCGCGGCGCCGGGCGAGCTCGGCGGCCCAGTCCAGCGCCTGCGCCGACAGGTCCACGCCGTGCGCCTCGAAACCCTGCCCGGCCAGCCAGACCGCGTTGCGCCCGTTGCCGCAGCCGACGTCCAGCGCCCGGCCCGGCGGCGCGAGCAGACCGCGCTGCCGCCAGTCGACGAGGTTCTCGTCGGGCGTCTCGACGAAGAACGGACGCGGCCGCGTGCGGTCGGCGTAGAAGCCCTGCCAGCGTGCGTGCTCGGCAGCCGCCAGGCGCGCGTCGAGCGCGTGGTGCTGCGCCTCGTCCAGCGCGGCGAAGCGCTCGGCTTGCCGAGGTGCGCGGCCGTTCACGGGGCCGGCCGCAGCCGCTTGTGGAAAGTCGTCTTCTCGATGCCCGGCGCGTAGCCGCAGGTGACCAGCGCGACCTCGTAGCCGAGCGCGGCGTAGAAGGCGGGCGCCTGGAACGAGAAGGTGTCGAGGTAGACGAGGCGACAGCCGCGTGCCGCGGCCTCGTCCTCGAAGGCGGTGACCAGCGCCCGGCCCAGGCCCCGGCGCCGGCAGGCCGCGTCGACCCACAGCTGCTGCAGCTCGCAGCACTCGCCCCAGCTGCGGCCCGAGGCCGCGCCGGCGAGCCGCCCCCCGGCGTCGTGCACGGCGACGAACAGCGGCCGGACCTGGGCCAGGGCGGGCTGCGCGGCGTTGAAAGCCGAGAGGCCCGCGTCCAGGGCCTGCAGGGCCTCGGGCGCGGGGCGGTCGGTGACGGACGGGGTGGACAGCGGGGCACTCATCGGCCGCATCGTCGCGGCCGGCAGGCAAGCGCGCCATCCCCGGGTCGAGTCGAGGGCGCCTAGAAGTGCCAGTTCGCGGTCAGCCCGAAGGTGCGCGGCCGCAGCACCGCCTCGCCGACGCCGTTGGCCTCGGCCACGGTGCTCGTGACGCCGCGTTTGTCGGTCAGGTTGGTGCTGGACGGCGCGCGCTGAACGCGGATGCAACGGCGGCGCCACGCCGGCGCCGTTCTGGAGCGTGCACTCCAGCAGCGGAACGCACCGCGCCGGTGCCCACGCTCTACACTGGCGCGTTTGCCCGTTCATCACCCCGTCACACACCCATGACCCGAGTCGTCATCAGCGGCACCGGCCTGTACCGCCCGCCCCACGTCATCAGCAATGCCGAGCTGGTCGAGGCCTACAACCGCTACGCCGAGCTGCAGAACGAACGCCACGCCGACGCCATCGCCGCCGGCGAACGCCAGCCGATGACCCCGTCGAGCGTCGAGTTCATCGAGAAGGCCTCGGGCATCAAGCAGCGCTACGTGCTGGTGAAGGACGGCGTGCTGGACCCGGCGCGCATGGTTCCGCGCTTCGAGCCGCGGCCCGACGAGCAGCTGTCGCTGATGGCCGAGATCGCCGCCGATGCCGCGCGCCAGGCGCTGGCCGCGGCCGGCAAGACCGGCGCCGACGTCGACATGCTGCTGTGCGCCGCGTCGAACATGCAGCGCGCCTACCCGGCGATGGCCATCGAGATCCAGAACGCGATCGGCGCCGGCGGCTACGGCTTCGACATGAACGTCGCCTGCTCGTCGGCGACCTTCGCGCTCGAACAGGCGGTCAACGCGGTGAAGTCGGGCAGCGCGCGCTGCGTGCTCGTCGTCAACCCGGAGATCACCTCGGCGCACATCGAGTGGCGCGACCGCGACTGCCACTTCATCTTCGGCGACGTCTGCACCGCGCTCGTCGTCGAGGCCGCCGACACCGCGACCTCGGCCGACTGCTGGGAGGTGCTGGGCACGAAGCTGGCGACGAAGTTCTCCAACGCCATCCGCAACAACTTCGGCTTCATGAACTCGGCCGAGGACAGCGACCCCGACGCACGCGACAAGAAGTTCCGCCAGGAAGGCCGCAAGGTCTTCAAGGAAGTCGTGCCGATGGCCGCGGCGCACATCGCCGCCCACCTGGCCGCGCTGGGCCACGAGCCGACGGCGGTGCGCCGCTTCTGGCTGCACCAGGCCAACGTCGGCATGAACCAGCTGGTGCTGAAGAAGCTGGTCGACCACGAGGTCGGCGACGACATCGCGCCGCTGATCCTGGACGAGTACGCCAACACCGCCTCGGCCGGCTCGATCATCGCCTTCCACGAGCACCGTGCCGACCTCGCCGCGGGCCAGCTGGGCGTGATCTGCTCGTTCGGCGCCGGCTACTCGATCGGCAGCGTCGTCGTGCGCAAGCGCTGACACGCACCCCTGCGCGCGCGGCCCGCGCCGCGTGCGAACCGTCTACCGCGGCACGCCGACTGCCGACGCACGGCGCGCCGTCGCCGGCCGGCGCGGCGCCGCCGCCACCCCGTTCCGACTGGAGTCCCCCATGGCCTCGGCCACCCAGGCGATCTCGCGCCTCTTCCTCCGCACGCCGCTCGTCGGCCAGATCGTCGTCGGCCTCGTGCTCGGCGTCGCGCTGGCGCTGTTCGCACCCGAGAGCGCGCGCTCGGTCGCCGTGCTCGGCGACCTGTTCATCTCGGCGCTCAAGGCGGTCGCGCCGGTGCTCGTCTTCGTGCTCGTCGCTGCGGCGATCGCGTCGCACGAGAAAGGCCAGCCGACGCACGTCAAGCCGATCCTGCTGCTGTACCTCGTGTCGACCTTCGCCGCGGCGCTGGTCGCGGTCCTCGCCAGCTTCGCGTTCCCGACGACGCTGGTGCTGACGGTGCCACCGGCCGGAGGCACGCCTCCGGCGGGCATCGTCGCCGTGCTGCGCAACCTGCTGCTCAGCGCGGTGCAGAACCCGGTGAAGGCGCTGCTGGAGGCCAACTTCATCGGCATCCTGGCGTGGGCGATCGGCCTGGGCATCGCGCTGCGCCACGCCGGCGAGGCGACGCGCACGATGCTGTTCGATCTGGCCGATGCCATCTCGCGGATCGTCCAGACGGTGATCCGTTTCGCGCCCTTCGGCATCTTCGGCCTCGTCGCCGCGACGCTGGCCGAATCGGGCCTGGGCGCGCTGCTCGGCTACGGGCGGCTGCTGCTGGTGCTGGTCGGCTGCATGCTGTTCGTCGCGCTCGTCGTCAACCCGCTGCTGGTGCTCTGGAAGCTGCGCCGCAATCCGTATCCGCTGGTCTTCACCTGCCTGCGCGACAGCGGCCTGACGGCCTTCTTCACCCGCAGTTCGGCGGCGAACATCCCGGTGAACCTCGCGCTCGCCAAGCGGCTGAACCTGCACGAGGACACCTACTCGATCTCGATCCCGCTGGGCGCGACGATCAACATGGCCGGTGCGGCGATCACGATCAGCGTGATGTCGCTGGCGGCGGCGCACACGCTCGGCATCGTCGTCGACATCCCGACCGCGCTGCTGCTGTGCGTCGTCGCGTCGCTGGCCGCAGCCGGCGTCTCCGGCGTCGCCGGCGGCTCGCTGCTGCTGATCCCGATGGCGACGAGCCTGTTCGGCATCCCGGCCGACGTCGCGATGCAGGTCGTCGCGATCGGCTTCGTGATCAGCGTCGTGCAGGACTCGTTCGAGACCGCGCTGAACTCGTCGACCGACGTGCTGCTGACGGCCGCCTGCTGCCCCCAGGACCTGCGGCTGCCCTCGCGGTCCGGGGGCGATCGCTGACCGGCCGGCTCAGGCGGCCCCGGCCGCCAGCCGCTGCGTGATCTCCAGGAACCTGTCGATGTCGTCCGGGCCATGGCAGTGCAACGGCGAGACGCGTACCGCACCCTGCAGCCCGAAAGACTCGAGCATGCGTTTCGAGTAGATGCTGGAGGCCACACGCTCGTAGACGATGACGCCGCGCTTCTCGTACTCGCGCACCGTCTGCGCATGTTCCAGCCCGTCGATGCTGATCGCCAGGATCAGATCGCGGCGCGTCAGGTCCGGATGGTCGAGGAACACCTGCACGCCGTCGATGTGGCGCAACCCCGGCGCGCGGTCCGAGCCTTCGAGCAGGCGCGCCAGCAGCGCGCGCTCGTGCAGTTCGATGGCTTGCATGCCGTGCACGAACTGGGTCCGCCGGTCGGCGCTGGCGGTGTCGCGCCGGCCCAGCCAGCAGACGTAGTCCACGATCTCGCTGACCGCCGCGAACTGCCAGGGGGCGGCACTGCCGAGATCCCAGAAGTTCTCGGGTTTGCCGCTCAGCTTGTCGTGCGGCAGCCGGGCGGCACGGTCCGACAGCCAGGTGAAGCCGGACCCGCGCGAGCCGAAGAACTTGTAGGGCGCGAAGTTGATGGCGTCGACCGGAGTCTTCTGCAGATCGATCAGGCCGTGCGGTGCATGCTGCACCGCGTCGACGACGATGTAGAGGTCCGGCTTGACCGCCCTGGCCTGCTCGACGATGGCCGCGATGTCGATCTTGGCGCCCGAGATGTTGGACGCGCAGATGACGCTGAGCACGCAGGTGTCGGCGTCGATCAGACGCACGACCTCGGCGACGTCGATGCCACCGGTCGCCGGGTTGCTCGGTGCGACCCGCAGCTCGCGCGCGCTGCGCTCGGCGTACTGCGCCATGGCGTCGAACGACGACGGGTGCTCCAGCACCGTGGTCACCATGTTCTTGCCGGGCACGTTCTCGGCAATCGCCCTCACCGCCGCGAACATGCCCCCCGAGGCCGTGAGCGAGGCGTAGACCGCGCCGCCACGCGCGTTGAGCACCAGCCGCACGTCGTCGGTGCCACACGCCTGGATGTCCTTGAGTTCGAGCGCGACCTCGTGGATGCGCTCCGGACAGTCGGGCATCGCGTCGACCGTGGCGACCCGCTCGATCACCGAGCGCAGGCGAAGCGAGCCGCCGGCGTTCTCGAAGAACAGGCGTTCGCGCCCGTGGTGGTCGTGGTCGACGAAGTGGAAGCGGCTCTTGATCTCGCGCTGCAGCGAGTCGGGGAACAGAAGGCCGTGGGGACTGCTCATGTTGGCGGCGTCGGCAGGAAGTTCAGACGGTCGCGATCGGCGTCGCGGGCGAGCCCGCCGCGCCGGGCAGGCGCAACGGCGGGGCGGTCAGCAGGAAGCGGCTTCGCTGGTGCTCGCGCAGCCACAGGGCCAGCGGCGTCAGCAGCCAGAGCTCACCGAGGTGGATGCCGTTCTTGAACAGGCAGTGCTCGTGAAGCGGCAGCTTGGGCCTGCGCAAGGGGGCAGGCGTTGTCAGGCGCGGCAGAACCAGTTCGACCGCCGGGTTGTCGGCGATCAGGCAGGACAGCCGGGTGTCGACGATCCAGTTCAGGAGCCTGCCGTCGCGCCCGTCCAGGCCGCTGCCGGTCTGGTGCAGCAGCTTGACGTCGGGCTGCCGCTTCATCGCCAGCAGCGTGTCGGCAAATCCGGTGTGCAGGCACACCATGTCGCCCGGCTCGATCTCGACGCGGTCGGCGTCCAGAACCCGCATGAGGCGCTCGTAGCCCACGGCTTCGCGGCAGCGGCCGATGTGCCGTTCGAGGTCGACCATCACGCCGCGGCCCTGGACGCCGTGTTCGGCGAGGTTCTCGATGCCGAGGCGATCGGCGCTGGGGCCGGGAAACCTCGCCCAGTCGGCGATGGGTTCGGGGTTCTGCGGCGCCGCGCGCACGTCGCTGCCGCCGCGATAGCCGTTGTAGAACACGACCTCGGCGACGCCGTCACCATCGGCGTCGAAGCGGCTGCCCATGTGGGCCAGGCTGTCCCACTGCGTCGAGTACTGCGTGTTCATCAGCAGCACGTCGTCGCAGACCACGTCGGTGAGCGTCTCGTCCTCGCTCGAATACGACCAGCAGAAGCCTTGGGCCCCGGCGCTGGCACCGTCGCGCAGCGTCGCGAAGCGCTGCGCCGGCAAGCGGCGCGGATTGAGCGCCGCGCCGCCCGGATGGTCCAGCGGCAGCGACAGACAGAACGTGCGGCCTTCGTGCACCTCGGCCAGGCCCTGCATGAGCTTGGCCTTGTCGACCAGATTCATGCGCCCGAGCTGGTCGTCGTCGCCGAACTCGCCCCAATGGCTGCCGGGCGGCGACTGTTTCCAGCGCCGTTGGCGGCCCGGCGTGTTCACAGCGCCTCTCCGGCCTGCAGCACGCCGGCCGAGCGCAATGCGCCGTCCAGCCAGCTCGCGGCGATGCGGCCGCCATGGATCGCGTCCAGGCGTCTGGCCTCGTCGCCGACCTTCGCGGCCGCCAGAGGCAGCAGCGCCGCCAGCTGCTCGCGCTCGACGACGACGACGCCGTCCTCGTCGCCCAGCACGAGGTCGCCGGCCTGCACGCTGACGCCGCCGACGCTGACCGCGTGGCCGATGCGCCCGGCCGCATTCTTCGTCGGGCCGTTCGGGTTCGTTCCCAGGCAGAACACGGGGAATCCGAGGTCCTGCAGCTCGACACTGTCACGCGCGGCGCCGTCGATGACGACACCCGCCAGGCCGAGCTTCTTGCAGGCGGTGAACATCAGCGCGCCCATCAGCGCGCTGCTCAGATCGCCCTTGCCGTCGACGACGAGCACGTCGCCGGGGCGGGCGATCTGCATGGCGGCGTGGATCATCAGGTTGTCACCCGGACGCACCTCGACCGTGAGTGCCGGGCCGGCCAGCCGCATGCCGGGACGCAAGGCCTGGATGCGGCCGTTCAGGGCTCCGCGGCGTCCGGCGACGTCGGCCAGGATGGCGGTCTGATAGCCGGCCGCCTGCGCGACGAGGTCGGCGGGAACACGCTCGAAGTCGCGCCGGATGCACGCATTGTCGGTACTCATGGCAGGTCCTCAGCGGCCGAGTGCGGCGCAGAAACGCTCGATGCGCGAACACGCCTGCATCAGCTGCTCCATGCTGGAGGCGTAGGAGATGCGGAAGAAACCCGGCGCGCCGAAGGCTTCGCCGTGCACCACGGAAACGCCTTCGGCGTTCAGCAGCTCGAGTGCGAAATCAGCGTCGCTGGCGATCACCTTGCCACCGGGAGCGCGTTTGCCGATCGTGCCCCGGCACGAAGGGAAGACGTAGAACGCGCCCTCGGGGACCGCGCAGCTCAGGCCCTGGCAGCCGTTCAGGCGCGCGACGACGGCGTCGCGGCGCTCGCGAAACGCTTCGCGGCGCGGCGCGATGAAGTCCTGCGGCCCGTTCAGCGCTTCGACGGCTGCCCACTGCGCGATCGAGCTGGCCGCCGAGGTCGTCTGCCCCTGGAGCATCTCCATCGCCTTGACCAGCATCGCCGGCCCGCCCGCGAAGCCGATGCGCCAGCCCGTCATCGCATAGCCCTTGGACACGCCGTTGACGGTCAGGACGCGGTCCTGGAGCCGCGGTTCGACCTGGGCCAGCGTCGTGAACTCGAAACCGTCGTAGACGAGGTGCTCGTAGATGTCGTCGCACAGCGTCCAGACCTGCGGATGGCGCAGGAGAACCTCGGCCAGCGCGCGCAGTTCGTCGCGCGTATAGGCCGCGCCGCTCGGGTTGGACGGCGAGTTCAGCACCAGCCACTTGGTGCGCGGCGTGATGTGGCGCTCCAGGGCCTCGGCCGTCAGCTTGAGGCCGCTCGCCGCGAAGGTCGGCACGACGACCGAGGTCGCGTTGCACAGCGCCACCAGCTCGGGATACGACACCCAGTAAGGCGCGGGAATGATGACTTCGTCGCCCGGGTTGAGCGTCGCCATGAAGGCGTTGGAGATGACGTGTTTGCCGCCGCTGCAGACGATGATCTGTTCGCGTTTGAAACGCAGGCCGTTCTCGCGCTCGAACTTGCGCGCCACGGCGTCGCGCAGCTCGGGAATGCCGCCGGTCGGCGTGTAGCGGGTCCTGCCCTGGGTGATGGCGCGGATCGCCGCCAGCCGGATGTTGTCGGGCGTGTCGAAATCGGGCTCGCCCGTGCTCAGCGTGATGACGTCCCGGCCTTGTTCGGCCAGGTTGCGCGCGCGCTGTGTCGCGGCAATGGTGCTGGACGGCTTGATGCGGGACAGTGACTCGGCAAGAAAGCTCATGGTGCTGAAGGCGACTAGGCGTGGCGGATGTCGGAAATGAACTTCCGCGCCCGCGGATGCTGCGGATTCGTGAAGAAGGCTTCGGGCGTCGAGCGCTCCAGGATCGAACCGGCGTCCATGAACAGGATGCGATTCGCGACCTCGCGCGCGAAACCCATTTCGTGGGTGACGCAGACCATGGTCATGCCGTCGGCAGCGAGTTGTTTCATCACCGCCAGGACCTCGCCGACCATTTCCGGATCGAGCGCGCTGGTGGGTTCGTCGAAGAGCATCACCGGAGGCTGCATGGCCAGCGCGCGGGCGATCGCCACACGCTGCTGCTGCCCGCCCGAAAGCTGCGGCGGATAGGCATCGGCCTTGTTCTGCAGCCCGACCTTGGCCAGCAAGGCCAGCGCGCGCTCGCGGGCCTCGGCCTGCGGCGTCTTCAGAACGGTGACCGGCGCGATCGACACGTTCTGCAGCACGCTCAAGTGCGGGAACAGGTTGAAGCTCTGGAAGACGAAGCCGATATGGCTGCGCAGCTGATTGACGTTGACGTCCGGCGCATGCACGTCCTGCCCGTTGACGACGATGCGGCCGCCGGAAATGGGCTCGAGCCGGTTGATGGTCCGGATGAGCGTCGATTTCCCGGAACCGGAAGGGCCGCAGACGACGACCACTTCGCCCTTGGCCACCGTTTCGCTGATGCCGTCCAGCGCCTTGTAGTCGCCGTAATACTTTTCGACCTTGTCGAAGCTGATCATGTCAGGCGCTCCGCGGCACGGCCTGGCGCCGCCGGTTGATGCTCTTTTCGAGCTGGTTGACACCCAGGCCCAACAGCCAGCAGAGCAGGAAGTAGGTCAAGGCGAGAATCGCGTAAACCTCGAACGGCCGCGTCAGCAACTGCGCGTTGACCTGATAGGCGGAATAGGTCAGCTCGTTGACGCTGATGATGTAACCCAGCGACGTGTTCTTGATGAGGTTGATGAACTGGTTGAGGATGCTCGGCGTCATCTGCACCAGGGCCTGGGGCAGCACGATCTTGCGCATGGTCTGGCCGTAGCTCATGCCCAGCGAGCGCGCCGCCTCGACCTGCCCCTTCGGGATCGCCTCGATGCCGGCACGCACCACCTCGCCGAGAAACGCCAGCTCGTAGGCCACCAGGGCACAGATCACGGTCGTGATGCCCGAGACGCTGCGCCCCACGAGCAGCGGGACGATGAAATAGGCCCAGAAGATCAGCATCAGCACCGGCAGGCCGCGTACCGCCTGCACGACGGCGGTGGCCGGCATGCGCACCGCCCGGATCGGGCTCGTGCGCGCGACGCCCATCAGCACCGCCAGCGGGAACGACAGCACGAGACCGGCAATCGCCAGCACGAGCGTCAGCGCCAGGCCGCCCAGCGGGCCGTCGGGGAACTGCCCGACCAGCAGCAGCAGCCCGTAGTCCTGAAGAATGTCGATCATCGGGTGCTCACCGCGGGATTGAGACGCTGGCTGGCCAGGTGCCCCAGGGCCATGATCGTGAACGAGCAGATCCAGTAGAAGGCCGAGGCCACGGCGAAGGCCTCGAAGGTGCGGAACGACTCGTTCTCGACCTGCCGCGACACGTAGGTGATCTCGGCCAGGCCGACGGCCATCGCGAGGCTCGTCGACTTGAACAGGCTCAGCGACTGGTTGACGAGCGGCGGGATGGCCACCCGCAGCGCCTGCGGCAGCACGATCAGCCGCATCGCCTGCACGAAGCTCATGCCCAGGGCTCGCGCGGCCTCCATCTGCGTCGCGGGCAGCGAGCGGATGCCGCTGCGCAGGTCCTCGGACATGTAGGCCGCTGCGTTCAGCGACAGCGCGATCCACACCAGCAGGAACTCGCTGCCCTGCGCGTTGATCCAGGCCTGCCAGGCATCGGGCAGCAGCTGCGGGATCCCGAAGTACCAGATGAACACCTGGACCAGGCCCGGAACGTTGCGGTGGTAGTCGACGAACAGGCGCGCCAGCGCCTCCAGCCCCCGAACCCTGGACTGGCGCAGCGACACGACGACGAAGCTCAGAAGAAAGCCAGCCAGCCAGCACGCTGCAAAGAGCAGCAGCGTCTTGGCCGCCCCGGCCACGAACCATTGCAGGTAGCGTCCCTGCAGGACGGCGCCGAAATCGAGCGACTCCATCATCGTGTCTCTGCGCGTATGGACCCGGCGCTCAGTTCGAGAACGCGGAGACCGGCGTCAGCTTCTTCTCGCGCACGATCTTGAATCGCGTCTCGGGGCCGTACCACTTGGTCCACAGCGCGTCGAGCTCGCCCGAGGCTTCCATGTCGCGCAGCGCCTTGTTGACGGCGGCCAGCAGCTCCGGCTCGCCCTTCTTGATGCCCAGGCCGGTGGGCTCGAACGCGAGGGACTCGTCGAGGAACTTGAACTTTCCGCCGGTCGTCTCGATGAAGCGGGCGCCGGTGGCCTGCGCGATCGCGAAGCCCTGGACCTTGCCCTGCGCCAGCGCGAGGAAGCCGGTCGAGCCGTCCTGATAGGTCACGACCTCGGCGCCGGGGATCTTGCTGCGTGCGTACAGCTCGGGCGTGCTGCCCTTGTTCGCGCTGATCTTCTTGCCCGCCAGATCGGCGAACTTCTCGATGCCGGAGTTGCTGGCGACGATGATCTTCAGCGGGATCTGGTAGTGGATGTCGGTGTAAGCGATCTGCTCCGCGCGCTCCTTGGTGTAGCCCATCGCCGCCGCGACGACGTCGACCCGGCCGAGCGCGAGCTCGGGGATGCGGGCTTCGACCGCGATCGGCTTGTGCTCCAGTGCCACCCCCAGGCGCTTGGCGATCGCAGCGCAGGTGTCCACGTCGAAGCCCACGTACTGGCGCGTCTTCGGATCCTGGAAAGCCAGGGGCTCGGAGCCGGACAGCGTGGCGCAGATCAGCTTTCCGCGTGCCTTGATCTCCTCCAGCCGGTTGGCCTGGGCCGCGGTGGACGTGGCGCACAGAGCGATGACGACGGTGCCGAAGAGCGTGCGCCGGGCACGGTTTGACAGGAACCGAAACATGTAGACCTCCAGAGGGGTGGGGAGCGGCATGACCCGTTGCGTGGGATTGGGTCTGATTGTGGGAATCCTGGAGGATCGTGAAAAGCGATTAATTTCCATGCTTTATGATGAGTTTTCGGAATCGAATGAGGGTCAACCCGCGATCTGAACCCCAACCAGCCCAAAGATGGTGCGTCATGATCACGTTCAAGCAGTTGGAAGCGGTGTATTGGGTCGCCAAGCTGGGCGGCTTCACCCAGGCGGCGCAGAAGCTGCACACGACCCAGTCGGCGATCTCGAAGCGGGTGCAGGAGCTCGAAGGGGCGTTCGAGACACCCTTGTTCGACCGCACGCAGCGCACCGCGCGGCTGACCGAGAAAGGCGAGGAGATGTTCGCGATCGCCTCGCGCTTTCTCGCCGAACGCGACGAGGTGGTGCAGCGCTTCCAGCGCCCGGAGATCATCAAGCGACGCCTGCGCATCGGCGTCACCGAGCTCACCGCGATGACCTGGCTGCCGCGCCTGGTCGGGAACATCAACACGCACTATCCGATGCTGGTGATCGAACCCGACGTCGACGCGAGCGTCTCGCTGCGCGACAAGCTCCTGGCCGACCAGCTCGACCTGGCCATCGTGCCGGCGCTGGCAGACGACGAGCGCATCGTGGCCAAACCCCTGGCCCGGGTGCAGAACGCCTGGATGTGCAAGCCCGGCGTCCTGCGGCGCGACAGGACCTATCGTGTCCATGAACTCGTGTCGCATCGCCTGCTGACGCAGGGCGAGCGCTCAGGTACAGGTCTCGCCTACGAGCGCTGGTTCAAGTCCTTCGGTTTCAGTCCGGCCAAGACGATCGCCAGCAACAACCTCGTCGCGATCATCGGCATGACCGTGTCCGGGCTGGGCATCAGCCACCTGCCTCACGAGTGCATGGAGCCGCTGGTGGCGGCCGGGCTGCTCGACGTCGTGGACGTGACGCCCTCCCTGCCGGAGATCCAGTACAACGCGATCTACCGCAACGAGCAGAGAAGCACGCTGATCTCGTCGATCGTGATGCTGGCCCAGGAATGCTGCGACTTCACGCGGGCATTCCAGACCGAAGAGATCAGTGGCGGGCCGGAGAACGGGACTTGAGGGCGCAAGGCGCTCCAGAGCGACGGGCAACTGGGCACCGTCGCCGCCACCGCCGCACCTGCCCGCTGACACTGGAGCAGCGCCTGTACAGGCCAGGTTCGCGCACGTCGTCTGCTTCGTCGGTCAAGAGGTTGACCGACACAGGCGAGTGACACAAAAACGAAGCCCCGATGCCGCCCTAAGTGCTTGTCCTAGGAGGGATCGGGGCTGAATGTGGTGCCGGTGAAGAGAGTCGAACTCCCGACCTTCGCATTACGAATGCGCTGCTCTACCAACTGAGCTACACCGGCGGCGTAAGCCCATGACTATAGCACGCTTCTCGCGGCTCCCAGCAAATTCCTGGGAGGATGTTGCCGCCGCCCCTGCGAACCGGATGCCCGGCCTCAAGACGACCGATCAAGCCCGCACTCGACACACGGGCAAACGGGCGCCACCCGACGACGATTCTCCCGATCCGTATATTTCGTGACTGCGCAGTCACCAAATGACCGGCGCGTTTGTCTGCTCTAGCGTCACTCTCACTACCGTCGGAGAAACTGCCATGCGTCACGAAACTGCCATTGCCAAAGAGACCGAACTTCGCCAGCTGGACCGCTGGGCGCTGCTGGCGATCCTGGCCATCAGCCTGGTTCCGCTGCTGCCCTATGCGCTGACTCCTCAGGGGCTTTGAAACCGGCCGGGCCCCGCGAGGCCCGGTTCCGGCAGACGACGCCCGGGCCGCGACCCGGGCGTCGTCGTTTTCAGCCCCGCCGCGGCATCCTCATCGCCTGCAGCGCCGCCTGCACGATGCTCGCCGCATCGACCTCGAAGAACTCGCGCAGGCGCCGGCGCGTGTCGCTGCGGCCGAAGCCGTCGGTGCCCAGCGTGACGTAGCGCGCGTCGACGTACTCGGCGATCAGCTGCGGCCAGGCGCGCACGTAGTCGGTGGCCGCGACCACCGGCGCGTCCCCGGCCAGCAGGCGCTCGACGTGCGAGACGCGCTGCGCGTCCTGCGGCTGCAGACGGTCCAGGCGCCGGCACTCGGCCGCCTCGCGCGCCAGCTCGGAGAAGCTGGTGGCGCTGAACACCTCGCAGGCGAGGCCGTGCTCGGCGGCCAGCATCCGCGCCGCCGCCTGCACCTCGCGCAGGATCGCGCCCGAGCCCACCAGCCGCACCCGCGCCGGGCCGTCGCCGTGTCTCTCCAGCCGGTACAGCCCGCGCAGCAGGTCCTCGTGCACGCCTTCGGGCAGGCTGGGCATCGCGAGGTTCTCGTTGGTCAGCGTGACGTAGTGGAACTCGTCGTGCTGCTCGACCAGCATGCGCTGCAGGCCGTGCTCGAGGATCACCGCCAGCTCGCCGGCATGCGCCGGATCCCAGGCGCGGCAGGTCGGCACCGTCGCGGCGACGACGAGGCTGGAGCCGTCCTGGTGCTGCAGGCCTTCGCCGCCCAGCGTCGTGCGGCCGGCGGTGGCGCCGAACAGGAAGCCGCGCGCCCGCTGGTCGGCGGCGGCCCAGATCAGGTCGCCGACACGCTGGAAGCCGAACATCGAGTAGTAGATGTAGACCGGCAGCATCGGCAGCCCGTGCACCGCGTAGCTCGTCGCCGCGGCGATCCACGAGCTCATCGCGCCGGCTTCGTTGATGCCCTCCTCCAGCAGCTGGCCGTCGGCCGACTCGCGGTAGTACAGCATCGAGGCCGCGTCCTCGGGCTCGTAGCGCTGGCCGCCGGGCGCGTAGATGCCGATCTGGCGGAACAGGCTCGCCATGCCGAAGGTGCGCGCCTCGTCGGCGACGATGGGCACGACACGCGGGCCGAGCACCGGGTCCTTCAGCAGGCCACCCAGCAGGCGCACGGCGGCCATCGTCGTGCTCATCTCCTTGCCGTCGGCGTCGAGCGCGAAGCTGCCCCAGGCCGCCAGCGGCGGCACCGGCAGCACCGGCGCGGCGGGGTTGCGCCGCGGCAGCGGCCCGCCGAGCGCGGCGCGGCGCTCGCGCAGGTAGCGCATCTCGGGGCTGTCGTCGGCCGGCTTGTAGAACTTCAGCGCGGCGACGTCGGCGTCGTCCAGCGGCAAGGCGAAGCGGTCGCGGAAGGCCTTCAGCGCCTCGACGTCGAGCTTCTTGGCCTGGTGCGCGGTCATGCGGCTCTCACCGGCGCCGCCCATGCCGTAGCCCTTCTTGGTCTTGGCCAGGATGACGGTCGGCCGGCCGCGGTGCGCCCGGGCGGCGGCAAAGGCGGCGTGCAGCTTGCGCAGGTCGTGGCCGCCGCGTTTCAAGGCGTCGATCTCGGCCGGGCTCATGTGCGCCACCAGGCGCTGCACCTCGGGGTTCACGCGGAAGAAGTGCTCGATGTTGTAGGCGCCGTCGTTGGCGCCCAGCGTCTGGTACTGGCCGTCGACGGTGCCGGCCAGCGCCTTCAGCAGCACGTGCCGCGTGTCGCGCGCGAACAGCGCGTCCCAGTCGCTGCCCCACAGCACCTTGATCACGTTCCAGCCGGCGCCTTTGAACAGCGACTCCAGTTCCTGGATGATCTGGCCGTTGCCGCGCACCGGGCCGTCCAGGCGCTGCAGGTTGCAGTTGACGACGAAACACAGGTTGTCGAGCTGCTCGCGCGCGGCCAGCGTCAGGCCGGCGATCGACTCGGGCTCGTCCATCTCGCCGTCGCCGAACACGCCCCAGACGCGCCGTCCCTCGGTCTGCAGCAGCCCGCGCGCCTGCAGGTAGCGCATGAAACGCGCCTGCCAGACGGCGTTCAGCGGCCCCAGGCCCATCGAGCCGGTGGGGAACTGCCAGAACTCGGGCATCAGCCAGGGATGCGGGTACGAGCACAGGCCCGGACCGGCGATCTCCTGGCGGTAGTTGGCGAGCTGCTGCTCGCTCAAGCGCCCTTCGAGGAAGGCGCGGGCGTAGATGCCCGGCGCCGAGTGCGGCTGGAAGAAGACGAGGTCGCCCGACTGGGCGGCGGCGCTGCCGCGGAAGAAGTGGTTGAAGCCGACCTCGAAGATCTCGGCGGCCGAGGCATAACTGGCGATGTGACCGCCGAGCTCGCCGTAGGCCTCGTTGGCGCGCACGACCATCGCCAGCGCGTTCCAGCGCAGCACGGCGAGCAGCCGCTCTTCCAGCCGCAGGTCGCCCGGGTAGGCGCCCTGGCGCTCCAGCGGGATCGTGTTGCGGTAGGCCGAGTACGGCGGCACGTGCGGCACGACGCCGAGCTGCTGGGCCTGGCGCTCGAGCTGCTCGAGCAGGTACAGGCCGCGCTCCGGCCCCGCGTCGGCGACGACGGCCTGCAGCGCTTCCAGCCACTCCCGCGTCTCCTGCGGGTCGGTATCGGGGGATTCAAGGGATTCGGGTGCACCCATCGCGGCTCCATGCCGGCCTCGTGGGCCGGGGGCCGCAAGTCTAGGACGGACGCGCATCCCCGGGGCGTGCACGGGCCGGCTCGGCCTCGTCGCCCAGCGCCCGGCGCAACCGGCCGGCGATCTGCGCCGCCGGACTGCGGCCGTCGCGGAAGGCTTCGAACAGCGCGGACAGCGCTGCATCGTCGTCGGGCGTGCTGGCGTCCGGGCTCGGCACGCAGGGCCGCCGCTCGCTTCGGGAAGGGGGTCGGGTCATGGCTTTTCTCCATCGGCGGCTGACGCTCCGCCGAGGCCTGCATCGTCTTCCCGCCCCGGCGCGCCGAATCGCCGAAGAGCGCCGTGAAAAACCGTGAAGATGACGCAGCGTTGCGTCCGTGTTGCGCTCAGCGGCGCGGGATCGTCGCTTCGATGCCGGTCGTGACACCGGCCGGCGCCAGGCGCAGCTCGCCGCCCCACTGGCGCACGATCTCGGCCACGATCGCCAGCCCGAGCCCGCAGTGGCCTTCGCCGCTGCGCGCCGGCGACAGGCGCACGAAGGGCTGCTGCGCCAGCTCGAACTCGGTGGCGCTCATGCCGTGGCCGTGGTCGAGCACGCGCAGCAGCGCCCCCCCCTTCGTGTTCGACGAGTTCCACGCGCACCGGCGCGCGGCCGTAGGCCAGCGCGTTGTCGACCAGGTTGCCGACCAGGCGCTGCACCGGCAGGTCCGGCATCGGCCAGTCCAGCGGCGCGATGGCGGCTTCGACCGGGTCACCGTGCTCGACGTGGCGACGCACGACGTCCTCGACGCTGCTTGACAGCGGCGCGGCACGGCCGACGGCGTCGGCACGCTCCAGCTGCACGTAGGCGAGGAACTGGTCGACGATGCGCTCCAGCGAGCCGAGGTCGGCGGCCAGCGCGTCGCCCACCGCCGGCTCGCACTGCGTCTCGGCGCGCAGGCGCAGCCGCGCCAGCGGCGTGCGCAGGTCGTGCGACAGGCCGGCAAGAAGGTTCTGGCGCGTCTGCCGCCCGGCCTCGACGACCCGCACCAGCGAGTTGAACGAGGCGGCCAGCGAATGCAGCTCCTCGCTGCCGCGTCCGTGCTCGGCGATCGGCTTGAGCGGCGCACGCTGGCGCGAGATCTCGTCGGCCAGGTGCCGGATCGGCCGGGCGACAAAACGCGCCGAGAGCAGCAGCGCGCCGAAGACCAGTGCCGACAGCACGCCCAGCCAGGCCAGCAGGGTCTCGAACAGCGCCGGCCGCGGCAGCTGGTGGTTGAACGCGATCCACCAGCGCTGCCCGTCCACCGAGACCCCGATCAGCAGCGTGAACGGGCCCGCGGGGCCGAAGCCGTCGCGCACCACCGCGTCCGGGCCCAGCCGCCGCTGCAGCTCGCGCTGCACGCGGTCCAGCCCGCGGTTCGTGGACGACGCCATCAGCGCCGGCGGCGCCCCCTCGGCGCCACCCGGCCCGTCGCCGGGCCCCGGGTCCTCGGGCGAGCCCGGGCCACGCGCGTCCTGGCCAGGCGGCGGGCCCCAGGGCGGCGTGATGCCGACCTGCACGCGGTCGTCGGACAGGCGCCGCGCCAGTGCCGGGCGGTCCGTCGGTGCCGCCGCCGCCAGCGCCGTGGCGATCGTCGCCGCGTGCGCCGCGGTCTCGTGCCCGAGCTCGTCGAGCACCGGCGAGAGCCAGAAATGCAGCACCAGCGCCTGCGTCAGGAAGGCCAGCGCACCGACGAGCGCGACGCCGGCCGTCAGGCGGCCGACCAGCGTGCCGGTGGCAGCGTTGCCCATCGCGCCGCGTCAGGCGGCCAGCGGCCGCGGCAGGTGGGGCACGAACATGTAGCCGTGGCCGCGCACCGTCTGGATGTAGCGCGGCATCGCCGGGTCGGGCTCGACGATCTTGCGCAGCCGCATCACCGCGACGTCGGCGGTGCGCGCCAGCAGCTCCTCGCCGCGCGTGTGCGACACCGAGAGCAGCCGCTCGCGCGAGATCGGCACGTGCGGATTGGCGACCAGCTCGGCGAGGATCGAGTACTCGACGGTGGACAGCACACGCAGCTCCCCGCTGGCTGCGTGCAGGCTGCGTGTCGCCGGCACGAAGGTGTGCGCGCCGATGCGCACCTCGCGGTCGCTGGGCGCCGGCACGCCGGGCAGCGAGTTCGTGCGGCGCAGCACCGCCCGGATGCGCGCCAGCAGCTCGCGCGCCGAGAACGGCTTGCCGAGATAGTCGTCGGCGCCCATCTCCAGCCCGAGCACGCGGTCGACCTCCTCGGTACGCGCGGTCAGCAGGATGACCGGCACGCGGTCGCCTTCGGAGCGCAGGCGACGGCAGGCGTCGATGCCGGACTCGCCGGGCAGCATCACGTCGAGGATGATCAGGTCGGGCCGGCGCCGATGGATGCGGCGCATCATCTCCTCGGCGCTGGACATCGGCGTCACCGACAACCCCTGCTTCTCGAGGTAGGCCGACAGCATGTCGCGCATCGCGGGGTCGTCCTCGACGACGAAGAGGTGGTGCGGGGTCGTGTCCATGGCCGGCAGCGTAGTCGCGCCGTGTTTCCGTATGTAGCGCAGCGTTGAGATGCGGTAGCGCGGCGTGCAGGGGCGGCCGACATCCGGCGTCATCAGCGGTTTCCGACGGCAACCGACAGGCAATGTCGGCGTCGCGTGCCGGCGGTGCAATCGCGGGGCGGCGCCCGAAGGCGCCAGACCCTTCGAAGGAACGACGATGATGCTATCCCTGTTCGCGCGGCGCGGCATGTACGCGCTGTTCGCGGCTTCCGCCTTGCTGCTGGCTGCCTGCGGCGGCGGCAGCAGCGACGGTTCGGCCCAGCTGCGCGTGCTCAATGCCAGTACCGACGTCGACTCGATCGACCTCGACGTCGACGGCACGACCGAGTTCTCGGCCGTCGCCTCCGACGCCGTGACCGCCTACACCAAGATCGACGCCGACAGCTACACGCTGAAGGTGCGCGCCAACGGCGCCTCGTCGACGCTCGTCACCGGCACCTACTCGCTGTCCAAGAGCAAGCACTACACCGGCATCGTCTGGGGCCGCAGCGGCGCGCTCAAGCTCGTCACGCTGCCCGAAGACTCGGACACCGACGACATCGACGACGGCTACGGCCAGCTGCGGGTCTACAACGCGACCACCGACGCCGGCTCGTTCGACGTCTACCTGACGCAGGAAGACGCCGATCTGGCCGACTCCAGCGCGCTGGCCAGCAGCGTCAGCTCGTCGACGCTGGGCAGCTACAAGGACGTCGGCATCGGCAGCTACCGCCTGCGTGTCACGACCGCCGGCGACGTCGACGACGTGCGCCTGGACGTCAGCGACATCACGATCAACGAGTACGAGTACTCCACGCTGATCATCACCGCCGGCACCGGCGGCGTGCTGGTCAACGGCCTGGTGCTGGTGCAGCAGGGCGACCTGACGACGGCCAAGAACACCCAGGCGCGCATCCGCGTCATTGCCGGCGCCGAGTCGCGCGGCACGGTCAACGCCACGCTGGACGGCAGCACGCTGGCGACGCTGGTCTCGCCCTCGGTCGGCAGCTACCAGCGCATCAGCGCCGGCGACGGCGCGCTGACGGTCAAGGTCGCGGGCACCACGGTGAGCTCGGCGACGCAGACCTTCAAGCCCGGTGCCGACTACACGCTGATCGCCTACGGCACCGCCGGCAGCGACGCCGCGGTGAAACTGATCAGCGACGACAACCGCCTGCCGACCTCGTCCACGCGCTACCGCATGCGCCTGATCAACGCCGCCTCGACGACCGACCCGATCACGCTGTCGGTGGACTACGCGGCGCTGGTCACCGACGTCTCCCCGGGCAGCGCGTCGAGCTTCGTCACCGCGACCTACAACGACGAGGCGCGCATCGACATCACGACCTCCTCGGGCGGCGACTACCTGTACACGCAGGAGGACGCCAACCTGCAGTCCTACGGCGTCTACACTGTGTTCCTGCTCGGCGGCAACAGCACGCCGACCGGTGTCCTGCGCAAGGATCGCTGACTGAACTCCCCCCCGCCCGCCCGCCTCGCCTGGCGCCTGCTGCTCCTGCTGCTGGTGTCGGGCGTCGCCTGGCTGGCGTTCACGCCGAATCCGCCGCCGCAGGCGGACACCGGCTGGGACAAGGCCAACCACGGGTTGGCCTTTTTCACGATGGGGCTGGCCGCGGCCCGGGCCTGGCCAGGACGCGGTTTCACCCGCATCGGGGCCGCGCTGCTGGCCTACGGGCTGCTGATCGAGTTCGTCCAGGCCTTCGTGCCCGGACGCAGTGCCGACGCCGCCGATGTGCTCGCCGACGCGGCCGGCATCGTGCTGGCCTGGGGGCTGGCGCGGCTCTTCGGGCGCGGCAGCCACACCTGAGCTTCTTTACAGTGGTGGCTCTGTCCATGAGCCACTGAGCCTCCACACTGTCTTCCAGCGTCGGGCATCGGGCCCGGCCGCCGACCGGGAGACCGTGATGAACCAGGCGATCTTGGACTTCGACCCGCAGGCCGAGGCCTGCGACCGCAGCGGCTTCGAACTGGGCTGGGACCACGCCCGCCACGGCCTCGTGCCGGCGCCCGGGCTGCTGCTCGACGGCACGCCGGTGGGCCAGGGCTGGCGCGCCGCCAAGGCGGTGTTCGGCCGGCGCACGCTGACCCCCACGCGCCTGGTGCGGCGCTGGCTGGCGCTGCGCACCGACGCCTGGCGGCGCGGCCTCGCGCTCGACCCGACGCGTGTCACATGGCGTCACCTCTGCGAGATCGAAATCAGCCACTGCCCGGTGACGCGGCGCGCTTTCGGCGGCGCCGATGCGCCCGTCGTCACCCGCCTGGGCCCGGATGAGGGCTACGCGCCCGGCGCGCTGGCGATGCTCTGCCCCCAGGCCGAGGCGGCGCGCGAAGGCCTGGACGCCGCAGCGCTGCTGCGCCGCGCGGCGCAGGCCCAGGCCGGCCTGGCCGACGCCCCGGGCGGTCTGGCGCCGGCCGAAGCCTGGCGCCTGGCGGTGCTGGCCAGCCTGGCGACGCCGCTGCCTTTCGTCGAGTCGGTGCGTGTGCCGCTTCGCGTGCTGCCGCCGCCGGGCCTGCGGCCGGTCAACGCCGCGCAGCGCCTGCAGGCGCTGGTGACGCTGCAGTTCGCCTCGGGCGGCTGGAGCGAGCGCATCCGCCGCCTGGCCGCGCTGCTGCCGCCCGAAGGCGGCGACGCGCTGCGCCACGACTTCCAGTTGCTCGCCGGCGCGCTGGCCGCACGCATCATCGAAGCGCGTGCCGGCGAGGACCCGCGGGCCGTGCGCCAGGCGCTCGAAGACGCCTGGGCCGACCGCCGCGTCAACCAGCGCTGGCAGGCCTTCGCCTTCGGCCTGGGCGAGACCGGCGTGCTGCGGCTGCTGGAGCGCGCGGTCGACGCCGCCACGGCGCGCCAGCCGCGGCGCGTGACGCCCGGCACGGCGCAGCCGGTGGGCACGCCGGTGGCGCCGGCACGCGCGCTGCGGGTCGTCGTGCCGCCGCGCCGGCCGGCCGCGCCCGGCGCGGCGCGTGCCTGATCAGCGGTAGCGCGTTTCCAGCCAGGCGAGCAGCGTGCGCAGCGTCTGCGCCTCGCCGCCGGCCGGGCGGCCGGGGCGCGCGGCGTCGTTCCAGGCGTAGAGGTCGACGTGCAGCCAGGGCAGCGCCTCGGGCACGAAGTCCTCGAGGAACAGCGCGGCGTTGATCGCGCCGGCCTGGGGGCCGCGGCCGGTGTTGACGATGTCGGCGATCTCGCTCTCGATGCCGCCGTGATAGTCGCGCCACAGGGGCATGTGCCACAGCGGGTCGTTCAGTTCCAGGCCCAGGTCGACGAGCTCGCGTGCGGTCGCCGTGTCGCGGCAGAACAGCGCCGGCAGCTGCGCGCCGAGCGCCACGCGCGCCGCGCCAGTCAGCGTCGCCAGGTCGATCATCAGCTCGGGCTTGGCTTCGGCGCCGTAGGCCAGCGCGTCGCAGAGGACGACGCGGCCTTCGGCGTCGGTGTTGCCGATCTCGATGTGCAGGCCGCTGCGCGTGCGGATCACGTCGCCGGGGCGGTAGGCGTTGCCGGCGACGGCGTTCTCGACCGCCGGAATCAGCAGCGTCAGATGCACCGGCAGGCCCAGCGCCATCACCATCTGCGCCAGGCCCAGCGCGTTGGCCGCGCCGCCCATGTCCTTCTTCATCTGGCGCATGCCGTCGGCCGACTTCATGTCCAGCCCGCCGGTGTCGAAGCACACGCCCTTGCCCACGAGCGTCAGCTGCGGGTGCTTCGGGTCGCCCCAGTGCAGCTCGATCAGCCGCGGTGCACGCGCCGCGGCGCGGCCGACGGCGTGGATCGCCGGGAAGCCGGCCTTCAGCAGCGCGTCGCCCACCGTCTGGCGGAACTCGGCGCCGTGCTGTTCGGCCACCAGCTTGACGGCCTCGGCCAGTTCGGCCGGGCCCATGTGCTCGGCCGGCGTGTTGACCAGGTCGCGCACCGAGGCGATGACCGTGGCCAGCAGCAGGCCGCGTTCGGCCGCCGCACTCTTGGCCAGCAGCAGCGTCGCCGGCTCGGTCTTGGCCGGCTTGTAGAGGTCGAAGCGGTAGCCGCCCAGCTCCCAGGACATCGCCGCCACCTCGGGCGCGACGGCCAGGCCCTCGGCCGACAGGCGGTAGTTGCCGGCCGGCAGCGCCCGCGGCAGCGCCGCCAGCGCCCACGGATGCGAGGCCGCGCGCACGCCGGCCCAGACCTCGGCGACGGCCCCGTCGGCCGCCGGCACCAGCGCGTGCGTGTCGGGCGCGCCGGTGAAGCCCGTGGCCTCGAGCCAGCGGCGCGTCGGCGCCGGGGCGGCGGCGAGCTGCTCGGCAATGGTGGAACGGTCGACGACGCGGATCGGCGTCGCACGGGCGGTGGGCTTCTTCAGGAGGACGGACATCGGCGGCAGGTCGCCCGCGGGCGACAAGGCAAAAGCGGTGATTGTCCCGCGTCGCGGGCGCGGCCGGCGGCCGCTTGCGGCATCATGCGCGCCCCGATGTCCGCGCACCCTGCCCCGCCCGCCGCCCCGCGCCTGCTGCTCGCACCGATGGAAGGCCTGCTCGACCACAGCCTGCGCGACGTGCTGACGCGTGTCGGCGGCGTCGAGCTGTGCGTCTCGGAGTTCATCCGCGTCACCGACCAGCTGCTGCCGGCGCGTGTGTTCACGCGCATCGCACCCGAGCTGCTGGCCGGCGGCCGCACCGCCGCCGGCACGCCGGTGCGTGCCCAGCTGCTGGGCGGCGACCCGGTCTGCCTGGCCGAAAACGCCGCGCGCCTGGCCGAACTGTCGCCGGCCGGCATCGACCTCAACTTCGGCTGCCCGGCGCCGGTGGTCAACCGCCATCGCGGCGGCGCGGTGCTGCTGGACGAACCCGAACTCGTGCACGCCATCGTCGCCGCGGTGCGGCGCGCGGTGCCGGCCGCGCTGCCGGTGACGGCCAAGATGCGCCTGGGCCACCTGGACGACTCGCGCATGCTGGACTGCGCGCACGCGATCGCCGACGGCGGCGCCGCCGAGCTCGTCGTGCACGCACGCACCAAGGCCGAGGGCTACCGGCCGCCGGCGCACTGGCACCGCATCGCCGAGATCCGCGAGGCGGTGGCGCTGCCGGTGGTCGCCAACGGCGAGGTCTGGACGCTGGACGACGCGCACCGCTGCCTGGCTGAGAGCGGCTGCGACGCGCTGATGCTGGGCCGCGGCATGGTCGCCGACCCGGGGCTGGCGCGCACGATCCGCGGCGAGCCGGCGCCCGACTGGGCGGCGCTGCAGCCCGAGCTGCGGCGCTTCTGGGCGAGCGTGGGCGCACGCGTGGAGCCGCGCCACCGCGCCGGACGGCTCAAGCAGTGGCTGGGGCTGATGCGGCGGCGTTTCCCGGAGGCCGGCGAGGCCTTCGCGCGCATCCGCGAAACCAACGACGCGCGCCGCGTCGAGGCGCTGATGTTCGGCGAGACGGCGCCGGCCGAAGCCGGCGCCTGACGCGTCAGGCCGCGGGGGCGGCCGGGGCGGCCGGCAGGCGTTCGAGGTGCCACTCGAGCAGCTTGCGCATGTGGCCCAGCGAGACGAAGTGGGCGTAGATCAGGCCCAGCAGGCCGCTCTTGAGCAGCTCGTGCGTCGTCGCCGCGTCCAGCGCCTGGACCTTGGCGTTGTCCACGGTCAGGAAGCCGTCGACGGTGAGCTTGCTGCCGTCGGGCAGGTTGGCGTCGAAACGCATCGGCCGCAGCAGGTCGAGCTCGGCCAGGCGCTGGCAGAGCACGCGCGTGCGCTGCGCCTCGCCTTCGAGCGCCTCGAGCTGGCCGCGCACGGCCTGCAGCGAGGCGCCGGGCTTGCCCTCGGCGTCGAACAGGGCCTCGCCCTCGTCGCCCAGGCCCTTCCAGTCGGCATCCAGGCAGACCGCGAAGCGCTCGTTGTCCAGCCGGCCGACACAGAACGGATAGCTCGTCAGCACGGCGGGCATGAACTGCGCGCGCCACTGGCCCTGGTCGACGAACAGGTTCTGCTTGGGCTGCAGGCCGAACACCGCGATCGGCGCGATCTGCGGCTTGCCCGCATCGTCCTTGCCGGTCGTGACGAAGAAGATCGGGTACTCGCGTGCCGCGTCGACGAACTCGATCGCGGCGATGAAGACCGAGTTCAGCTCGCCAGCGACGCTCCAGTCGCGCACCGGCAGCGCCAGCTTCAGCGCGCGGTGCTGGCCCAGGTCCACCGGCACCGGCTTGCGGTGCAGCAGCGGGATGATCATTCGTTCTCTCCTGTGTTGTCGGTGCGCGAGACGAGCACCTTGTCGACGCGTTTGCCGTCGAGGTCGACGACCTCGAAGCGCCAGCCCTGCCAGGACACGGCGTCGGCCGTCTTCGGCAGCCGGCCCAGCAGCAGCATCACCATGCCGGCCAGCGTGTTGTAGCGGCCGCGCTCCTCGTCGGGCAGCTCCTTCAGCTCGAGCCGGTCCTTCAGCTCGGGCACCGGGATCAGCCCGTCCATCAACCAGCTGCCGTCCTCGCGCTGCACGGCCCAGGCGTCCTCGTCGGTCTGGTTGCCGAACTCGCCGGTGATCGCCTCGAGCAGGTCGCGCTCGGAGATCACGCCCTGAACGGCACCGTACTCGTCGACGACGAACACCAGGTCGGCACGCGACTGGCGGAAGTGCTCGAGCAGCTCCATGCCCGACAGCGTCTCGGGCACGAAGACCGGCGGCGTGAGCAGCGTCTGCAGCTGAGGCGTCTCGCCGCGCGCCAGCGGCTGCAGCAGCGCGTGCGCGCCGAGCACGCCGATGACGTCGTCCAGGCTGCCGCGACACACCGGGTAGCGCGAGTGGCCATGCTCGGCGATCTGCGCCAGCACCTCGCCGATCGGGGCGTCGGCCTCGATCCAGGCGATCTCGGCGCGCGGGATCATCATCGAACCGATCTGGCGGTCGTCGAGGCGGAAGACGTTGCGCACCATCTGGTGCTCCTGGGCCTCGATGACGCCGGCGTCCAGGCCTTCCTCCAGGCTGGCGGCGATCTCCTCTTCGGTGACCGCGCGCTGCGTGTCCTCGCGGATGCCCAGCAGGCGCAGCACCGCCATCGTCGACGCCGACAGCAGCAGCACCAGCGGCCGCGCGGCCAGCGAGACCCAGGTCATCGGCCGCGCCACCAGGCGCGCCACCGTCTCGGGGTAGAGCTGGCCCAGGCGCTTGGGCACCAGCTCGCCGAAGATGATCGTGACGATCGTGATCAGCACGACGACGATCGCGGTGGCACCGATGCGCGAGGTGTTCTCCTGGACGCCGAGCTCGATCAGCCAGTCGCCCAGCGGCGCCGAGAACGCGGCTTCGCCGACGATGCCGTTGAGCACGCCGATGGAGGTGATGCCGATCTGCACCACCGACAGGAAACGCGTGGGGTCGTCATGCAGGGCCATCGCGGCCCGGGCGCCGGGGGCGCCGTCTTCCACCATCACCTGGAGCCGGATCTTGCGTGACGCGGTGAGCGCCATCTCCGACATGGCGAACACGCCGTTGAGCAGGATGAGGAAGACGAGGAGGGAGACGTCCATTCGAGCCGCCGCGACACGGCGGCGACGGGCTGTGGGAAGGCGGGCGAGCGTAGCAGAATCCGCGCCATGATCTACCTCGCTGGCGACGTGCAGGGTTGTGCGGACGCACTGGAACGGCTGCTCGCCGAAACCGGCTTCTCTCCGTCGCGCGACCGCCTGGTCGTGCTCGGCGACCTGGTCAACCGCGGACCGGCCAACCTGGCCGTGCTGCGCCGGCTGCGCGAGCTGGGTGACGCCGCGGTGTGCCTGCTGGGCAACCACGACCTGCACACGCTGGCGGTGGCGCACGGCGTGCGGCCGCTGCACAGGAACGACACGCTGGGCGAGATCCTCGCCGCGCCCGACGCCGCGGCCTGGGTCGAATGGCTGCGCCAGCGCCCGCTGGCGCACGTCGAGGCCGGCTGGCTGTGCGTGCATGCTGGCGTGGTGCCGCAATGGGACAGGGCGCAGACGCTGGCGCTGGCCGCCGAGGTGCAGGACTGCCTGCGCGGCCCGGACCTGCAGGCCTTCCTTCAGCGCATGTACGGCAACGAGCCTGCGCGCTGGGACGACGGGCTGCGCGGCACCGACCGGCTGCGTTTCGTCGTCAACACGCTGACGCGCATCCGCTTTTGCCGTGCCGACGGCACGCTGGACTTCAAGACCAAGGACGGCGCCGCCGAGGCGCCGCCGGGGCTGATGCCGTGGTTCGAGGTACCCGGCCGCAGGACCACCGGCGAGCCGATCGCCTTCGGCCACTGGAGCACGCTGGGATTGGTGGTCGAGCCCGATCTGATGGCGCTGGACACCGGCTGCGTCTGGGGCGGCCGCCTCAGCGCGGTGCGCGTGGACGGCGGCCGCCAGGAGCTGGTGCAGGTCGGCTGCAGCCAGGCGCAGCGGCCGGGCGCCTGAGCCCGCGCCGCAGGGGCGCGCGCCGACCTAGAATCGAGGGTTCCGGCGCAAGGCCGGACGACCCTGGAAGCGTGGCAGAGTGGTCGATTGCACCGGTCTTGAAAACCGGCGACGGGCAACCGTCCGTGAGTTCGAATCTCACCGCTTCCGCCAGGGGGGCCCATCGCGACCCAGCGGATGGAATGTGCCGTTAACCATAAAGTGGCCGTCTGCCGCGTTATGGCTTCACTACCCATAGGACACATTTTGCTTTTTTGACGAGTTGTGGTAAGCGCCGGAGTATGTCCAGCGACCCAATGTCGCCGGCGTGGACGATGTGGTTGACACCTGCCAGCGCGTCCAGCGCCTGGGGCCGCAGGAGGCCATGCGTGTCGGAATTCAGCCCAACCATCACGACCGGGCTCATCGCTTGGGTGCTCGCGGTCGCCATTGCGCATCGCGGCCAGCATCAGCCCGGAAGCGCCACCCCGGAGGTGGCGCCGTCCTCCTCCAGTGGCAACAGGTCGCCCGCCGTCAGCGCCGGCGCGCGCTCCACAGCAGGCAGCTCTTGCACATCGCGAAGCTTCCGCTCAACCGCGCGGGTACGTACGCCCACCTCGTCGAACTTCTTGGCCGCGGCGTCGATAGACTTCTTGGTCGATTCGACGATGTCGCCGAACTTCCTGAACTCTGTCTTGACGCTGCCCAGGATGCCCCAGACTTCCGACGACCGTTTCTCGATTGCCAGCGTCCGGAAGCCGAGTCGCAAACTGTTGAGCATCGCCGCCAGCGTGGTCGGCCCGGCGACGACGACTCGATGCTCGTTCTGCAGTGCCTCGACCAGACCGGGGATGCGCGCCACCTCGGCGAACAGGCCCTCGGTCGGCAAGAAAAGGATGGCGAAGTCGGTCGTGTGAGGGGGGCTGACGTACTTGCTCGCAATTTTCTTCGCCTCGGCGCGGATGGAAGACTCGAAGGCGCCCATCGCTTGCTGGATGACCGTCTTCTCCATCGTCTCGTGCGCATCGAGCAGTCGCTGGTAGTGCTCCACCGGGTACTTCGAGTCCATCGGAAGCCAGACAGGCGCGTCGTCTGACCTGCCCGGCATCTTCACCGCGTACTCGACGAGGTCGTTGCTCCCCGGAACGGTCTTCACGTTGCGCGCGAACTGCTCCGCCGTCAGCAGGCTCTCGATGATGGCGCCGAGCTGCACCTCGCCCCATGTGCCGCGGTTGCGCACGTTGGTCATGACACGTTTCAAGTCGCCGACGCTACCCGCGAGGTTCTTCATCTCGCCCAGGCCGGTGTGGACCTGCTCCAGGCGCTCGCTGACCAGCTTGAAGGAGTCTCCGAGTCGCTGCTCGAGGGTCGCGTGCAGCTTCTCGTCGACGGTGCGCCGCATCTCTTCGAGCTTCTCGGTGTTGTCCTTCTGGATGGCCGCGAGCCGCTCGTTCAGCGCACTGCGTAGTTGCTCGGAATTGGTCTGCGAGCCTTGCGCCATGGCGCCGAGTTGCTGAGCGACTGCGTCCTGCAACGTGGCGAACTGGTTGCGGACCTGGTTTCCATTGCCGTCCAGCTGCTCCTTCATCGCCGTCGACATCACGCCAAGCTGACTGAGGACATCCGCCTTCAGGGAATCGAGAGTTCCTCGGGTCGCGACCGTCAGGGCCTCGAACCGCTCCTGGATGCGCTCCTCGAAGGCGGCCGCACTCGCGGCCAGCGCCTCTCTCGATTTCACGGTCTCCTGCGAGACGGTTGCGAGATGAGTCGCCATCTCGGTCCGGAAACCAGTCAAGGCCTGCGCGGTCTCGGCGCGAGCATGCGCGGCGTCGGTCTGCGCCTGGCTAAGCAGGTCCAGCAGTGCTTTGCTCGACGCCTCGAGTCGGTCGTTAAGCGCGGCCTGAAGTGCTTCGAAGCGGGTCCCCAGCTCCGTGCCGAACGCGGCGAACCGCTGTTCGACCTGGGTTCCATTGAGGTCCATTTGCTCCTTCATCGCGGTCGACATGACGCCCAGCTGGTTCAGCACATCGGCCTTCAGCGAATCGAGCGTTCCGCGAGTGGCGTTTGTCAGGGCCTCGAAGCGCTCCTGGATGCGCTGCTCGAACGCCGCAGCGCTCGCGGCCAGTGCCTCTCTGGACATGACCGTCTCCTGAGAGACCGTTGCGAGGTGGGTCGCCATCTCCGTCCGGAAGCCGGTCAACGCTTGTGTGGTTTCGGCGCGAGCAAGCGCGGCATCGGTCTGCGCCTGGGTGAGCAGGTCAAGCAGCGCCTTGCTCGACGCATCCAGACGGTCGGTGAGCGCGGCCTGCAACGCGTCGAACCGGCCCCCGAGCGCCTGGTCGAAGGTCGCGAACCGCTGCTCTAGCTTCGATTCGAACGCACCGAACGCGTTGGTCAGTTCGACGCGGCCACTCCGGGCCTCCTCCAGCGACTGGCCCAGCTTCTCGTCCACGACCTTGCGGTTGGCCTCCAGGCTTTCGCTGGTCGTCGTCTGCAGTGCCGAGAGCCGCGCATCGACGTTACCGGCCAGTGAGGTAATCTGCTGCGCAAGGCGCCCCTCGAACGACTGAAAAGACTGGCTCAGCTCGCCACGTCCGCTTCTGGCCTCGGCGACCGACCGCTCCAACTGCTCGTCGATGGCCTTCCGGGCTGCCGACAGGCTGTCACCGGTCGTCTCGGTGAAGGCCCGGAGTTGCTGCTCGATGCGCTGCATGCCGCCTTCGCTGCGCGAGACCGTCTGAACCAGGCCTTGCGACGCCTGCTCGAGCAACGACAGCCGGGCGGCCAGCTCAGGCGGCGTCTCGAGCTTCACCTTGCGAAGCAGCACGATGAGTTGAAGAAGGAGCAGCCCAGCGCCGAGCGCCAGCAGAACGAAGAACTGTGTTTCGGTCATGGTTTGTTGTTAGTTCGGGAGAGCCGCTTCGGCGAATTTCGCCTCGTCGGCGGTTGATGCGTGCTGCACGTCGTCGAGCGCCGACATCAAAGCCTCCACCGCGCTCGGCCAATCCAGGCGTTCCTGTTCCAGGCGGACACGGGGACCCCAGGTGCCCGCCCGCAGGTTCTGATACACGGCGCGCTCATCCAACGTCAACCGGTCGAACTGGAGGTCGGAGCATTGCGAGGCCTCTAGCCCCCACAGCGCGCGATGGGCCACCAGCGTTTCTTCGTCCATCAGGACCGACCGAGACTGTGGCAGTGGGCCGCGCGCTCTGTTCAGGATTGCGAAGCCATGGGTGTCGATGTCGCCCCAGTAAACCGCGGGGACGCCCTGCAGCCAGGGCAGCGCACCCAAGGCGCTGACCGCGTTCCCGAGCCGCATGATGGCGACCGTTCCCGGGATGTCCGGCAGCGCAAGCCCCGTCTCGAGGTTCTCGACGATGACGACAGACTTTGGCCTCAGCGGCAGGCTCGCGAGTTCGCCCACCGGTGCCTCGAGGTCGCCCAGACCGCCGACCAGACTTCGCAGCGAGGGGCACAGCAGCCGGATGCGGACGCGGTGCGCGGGCTTGCGCAGACCGCAAAGCTCATGAAAGTCCGCTTCCTCCGAGCCATCTGAGTTCCGCAAAGCCCGCAGAAGCGCCGCGACGAGCGCCGTCCGCTTCTCGAGCCACTTGGTGTCCAGCCCTTCCACGGGTACCTGCCGCAGGTAAAGACCGGACTTCGGGTTCCGCTCCAGCCATGCGAGCAGTGAAGTCAATCGGATGAAGTCGTCTTTGGAGTAGTCGGCCAGGACATCGAATCGAGACGCGAGCTCTGCACGGAGCGCGGGCACTGGCCAGCGCTCGACCAGCTCACGGAAGCGCTCGGAGGCCGTCGTCCAGCGGCGGGCCTGACCCACTACCGCGGCGACCTGACCAGCGTCCGAAAGTTCCAGGTGGACCGGAAGACTGTGCCGTCCCAGCCGGGCGAACTGCCGCTCCTCGCACACGACCCGGCCGGGGCCGGTTCGCGCCTGCCAGGCATCGGCCCACGCGCGGACAGCCTGCGGGTCCCCGGCGATGTCCTTCTCGGTCGGTATCCCGAGCGAGACGACCAGCGGCCAGCTTCCGCCGCCTATCAGCCAGGCCTGGTGTTGGTTGTTGAAGCGGCGGACCAGGAGGTCACGCACGGCTTCAGGAAGCAGCAGCTTCTTCGGCATGGCGCGCTTCTAGGGGGAGCTTCAGTCGGCGGGTGTCCTCGTCGTAGTCGATGGGGAGTACGGCCGACCTCTTCCGGTCCTTGATGGTCACGAAGCACGCGCCGCCGATAAACGGCTCGAGCGTCATCACCGACTTCAGCGGCGTGGCCACAATCATCTGGAAACCGAAGGTCTTGAAGATGTTCATCGCCATCGCGGTGAACTCGGAGTCGGCCTTGTCGAATGCTTCGTCGAGCACGACCGTGGAGTAGCTCGGCAGCGCCCGGTCCTGGCCGCCGAGCTGGTAGCGCAGCGCCGCTGCCAGACAGGTCGCAGCGAGCTTCTGGCGCTGGCCGCCGGACTTGCCGGCGCCGCTGCGGTAGACCTCCACCTCCATGTCGTCCTCGTCGAACTCTCGGGCGACGAACTCGACGTGCTGCCGGACATCGAGCACGAGGCTGCGCCAGTTCTTGTCGACCGTCTCCTGGCTGGCCAAACGCTTGACCAGTACCGACAAGACCTCGAAGCGCTCCTCGGCCAGCGCGCGGTCGTTCGAGAACGAATGACTCAGCGACTCCCTCAAGCTCGCGCGGAAGAGCCGAACGTCCTCGAGGGACTTCTCCAGGGTCTGGATGACGAGATGCGTGCCCGAATTGAACGGCGCGGTGCGCAGGCTCTCGTTGACGAGCTCCATGCGCGAGCGGATGGCCGAGCGCTCCTCGTCCAGCTTGGTGGCCAGCAGCGTCAGGTTCTGGTCGCTCTGCTCGCGAAGCAGCTTGAAGAACCGGTCTTCGAACGCGGGCAGGTTGTCGTCTTCGAGTCGCTTGAGCTTCGCCAGATAGTCCTCGGCGCTGGCGAGCGTCGCGTCGAGTCCTCCAGCCACCGCCGGCCAGAGGCGGTTGAATTCCGCAAACCGCCGCACGATGGAGCTGCCGAGCTCGCCTATGCGGGTGTCCAGCGCTCGCAGCTCGGTGCCGAGCGCCCGCTCAACCTGCACCGCCACCTGGTCCAGGCTCTCCAGCGTCAAGGCTTTTCCCGTCGCCGCGAATCGCGCCGCGATGGCCTCCGCGAACGAGGGCACTCTGTCGCAGGTCGGCCACATGCGCACGAGCTCATCGCGCTTGACCTCCAGGGCCTTCAACTCGCGCAAGATGCCCCCGCCACGCACATCCTCCCCGTGCTTGGAGTCCAGGGCCGCTTGGTAGACCTGTTGCTGGGCCTTGATGCGGTCGTCCAGCACGGCGAGGTCGGGCCTCGCCGCGCGTTCAGCAGCCAAACGCCCCTTCAGGTCGTCGATGCGGGAAAGCAGAGAGCCGACGTCGACCTCGTTCCAGGAGAGGTTCGAAAGCGTCTGACAGTGGAGCAACTGCTGTTGATGGACGTCTTCCTCGTCTACCAGCTTGTTGAGCGTAGCCTCCAAACCGGCAACGCGAGCGCCCAGCTCCGCGGCCTTATCCCGGTACAGCGCCAGCTTCGCCTTGTTGTCGAAGCCCAGCACCCAGCGGCTCCGGTCGCTGACCGGGTACCGGTCGTTTTTCTCGTGCCGCATCGTGTTGTGCTTGACCTGCCCTTCCCGGGTCACGGCACGCTGAGCGTTGCGGAACGCTTGGAGCGTTTCGGCGCATTCGAAGTCAAAGTGCACCTTCAGCTCATCCTTGACCCACTCGCCGAACGGGCCGGGGGCGACGTTGAGCTTGCGCACGAGGGAGTTGGGCCCCGGACTGCGGGCCGTGACCTGCGGGATGACGCGGAAGTACACGAGCCGCCCTTGGATGGTCCGGTCGTTCACGTAGGCGGAGACGGCCGCGTAGTGCTTGTCGTCGACCAGGATGGAACGGGCGAAGCCGCCGAGCACCCGCTCGATGGCGCCTTGCCACGCGGCGGCATCCGGCCGCACCTCGATAAGCTCGCCGACGAAGGGTAGCTTCTCCTCGGGGATGGAGAGGTCGCGAGCCATGTCCGCTCGAAGGTCCACGAGTTCAGCCGGCAGGTTGGACTTTTGGCGCTCGAGCGCCCTGACCTCGGTAACCGTCCTCTTGAACTCGTCGGCAGCCAGACGCCGCTGCTCCTTCAACCCGTCCTTGCGGCTCTCGAGTTCGACCTTGATCTCGCGGGCATTCAGGACCCGCTGCTTGGCCGCTTCCACACGCTGAACAAACCCGACCACGCTGTCGGGGACCGCCCATCCCATCGCCTGGCACGCAGCCGCGGCCTGGTCACGCTTGGTCAAGCGGAGGGGCTTCTCGGCCTCGGCCTGCTCGATGTCCTTCTCCAGGCGGGCCAAAACGTCCGCCCCCATCTCCGACCTGCGCCCTCGCAGGTCGGAAAGCTTTTCAGCCTCGTTGGCGGCGATGGCCGCCAGGCGCTGGCTTTCCTGCGCGGAGCCCTTTCTGTCGACCTCCAGTTCGGCGATGCGCTCGTCGAGCAAGAGCTTGCGGCGATGCTCCCGGTACTGGTCGATGGCCGACTGAACGGCCAGAAGGTCGTTGCGCTGCCGTTTGACGCCCTCCAGCTCGGCGTACTCGTCTCGTGCCGGCCTGAGCGTCTCGACTTGCTTGCGTGCGGCCACGACTTCCTGGTGAGCGGCGTTCAGCTCGCCGAACTCGTTGACCAAGCTCGTGGCGATGCCGAAGGTCTCCGGCTCGTCGAGCATGAAGTCGCGCAGGAAGACGTTGAGGTCCCCGAGGTTCTTGGCCGACTGGGTCTTGTGCAGAAGACGCAGCGCTCGCTCGTTGTCGATGCCCAGCAACCGGCGAAAACGCTCCTGGTACGCGCTGAACTCGGTATGGACTCTCGCGTCGGGGAGGTCGCGCTTGAAGCGCCGCGTATCAAAGTCGCTCCTGGCGAAGAACTCGAGTTCCTGAACGTCGAACTCGCGCTCGAGGGTCAGGAACAGCCCCTTCGCGTCCGCGCGAGCGGTGGACTTGCCCTTCACCCACCAAACCTGCGCCAGGACGACGATGCGCCCGTGGTCGTCGCGGTAGGTTTCGGCGATGGCCGACCAGGTCGTTTCGCTTCGCAGGTACTGCGAGACGAACTCGCCGGAATCTCCCGTCTGCTGCGCCCAAGCACCGCGCAGGTAGGTCATGACGTTGCGGTCGCGACCGTGACGTTCGGCTTCCCGCGCTGCGACGTTGAAGTCGACCCACTTCGGCGGGGTCATCAACGCGGCGTGGGCATCCAGGATGGTGGACTTTCCGGAGCCGGACGGACCCACGAAGAGGTAGCCTTCCTTCGGGATTCGGAAGTCGAAGACGTTCGAAAACGTGCCCCAATTGAAGGTCTGGATGCGGGCGAGACGGAACTGCTCGCCGCTGCCGTCCAGCAAGCTGCCTTGGCCAACGGGGTTCACAGCGACTCCTCGTCGTCGGTCATCGGCAAGTCCTCCCCGTCGTCTTCTTCGCGAGCTTCGCTACCCACGGCGCCGTCGCGATGGCCGGATGCCAGGGCCGTGTAGGTCCGCGTCAGGTGCTGGATTTCCTCGGCGGAGAACAGCAGCTTCAGCGTCGGCGAGACCTCGTAGCGGTCCCCCGAGCCTCGAATCGCCTGCAGAAGGCTGAGCTTCTTGGCTTTGTCGACGGCGTTCACGCTCTGGCGCTGGAACCGGGCGCGGTCGGAGTTGCCGGTTCGCTCGAACACCGAGAGATGCTCCTGCAGCTCGTCGAGAGACACGACGGCACGTTCGCCTTGCGCATCGGCCTGCGTGAGCCTCTGCCTCAGGTAGAGCAGCAGCGCCGTCTCGAGGAATGTCAGCTGCGCCTTTCGCAGAAGCACGGGAACATCGAGCTCGTCGGAGACGACCTGACGAGTGAACGCGACGCGCTGCTCGTGGTCGATGACGACCTCAAGGAAGAGCTCGTGCAAGCGCGACCGGATGACAGACTCGTCCCGCAGCAGGACCGGCCAGAGTTTGGACTGGCGCCGGGCGTCGACCGACGGCCCCAGCAGCAGTTGGACCAAGACACGCCGGGTGTCCACGGGAAGCGCTCCGGTATCGCCCAGAAAGGCGCAGGCATCGCCGGCCGCGCCGTGGGTACCGGTGTCGGTCGCCAGCGGTTCCTCCGACAGGTCAGTCGACGAGCTCAACATAGCGCTCCCTCATGAAGTAGATGGTCGGTACCCTGGCGCGCCGCTGCACCGCGTCACCGCCCTCCCACGAGACGACCTCGAAGCCGTCCGTGACCTCTCCGCACTTGGAGCCAAGGGCCACGTAGCCGACAACGCTTCCCAGGCCCTGCTCCGCCGGAAACTCGGCAAGAACTTGGCCAATCGTTGCCTGGGACTGACGCTCCAGGAGGGTCCGCACGTGCGCCTTGAGCGTGCGGAAGTCGATTTCGGACTGCCGGACGAGCTCGCCGACGGTTTCCAGGTCGAGTTCGGAGGGCTCCGCGGCCAACATCGACGAGTCAGTCACCCGCTGGGCCGGGTCGTACAGCGCCCACTGCGACACCGACCGGATGCGGCTGCTGGACTGCATGAGCTCGAAATCCACCTGTTCGTTCGCGCGGATGGCGTCCTTGGCACTCAGCGCGGCCTGCGTCGCCTCCTTCAGCAGGCCGTGCAGGCGCCGGTGCTCCAGGAACTCGCGGCTCTGCACGAAGCTCTTGAGGCTGCGGGCGAAGTTCTGGAGCACGTCGTGCACACCGCGGCCTTCATCCAGCAGGGTGCCCGTCAGGCCCAGGAGGAACTTGCGCTCGGGTGACTCCAGTTGCCGGGCGAACGGTCGGCTCGTCACCTCGTCGAGTGACTCGCGCAAGGTCGCCGCCTGCTCGCTGTCGGTCAACAAGCGCCAGAAGGCGTTGAACGTCCGGCCCGCGTCGCTCTCGCCGATGAGGTCGACACCCGCGAAGAGCTGCTCGAGAACGTCGCCACGGCTGCCCTCGTTCTCCATCAAGCTCTGACGCAGGCCGCGGTTCAGGCGCTCGAACTCGTCACGAACGCTTCGAAAGTCCCCCGCCAGTTCCTGGGCGAGCGCGATGACTTCGCGTGCGCGCTCCAAAGCGCGGTCAGGCGCAAGGGTGGTGACGCCGCCGCGCTGGACCTCCGCGATGGCCGCGTCGATGCGGTCACGCTCGGCTCGCAGTGCCGCCAAGCGGGCCTCGGGGTTCGAGTTGGTCTCTTCAGACAGCCGCGACAACTGGTGGATGACCACCGAAAGCCGGCTTTCCGTGGCCGTCGTCCGAGGCTTCAGCAACCCCGTGACGAACCGAAGCGCAGTCAACGCCTCAGCGGAAAGTTCGTACTCTTCCTCGGGAGCACCAGCGGGGAAGCGCCGGGTGAGCCAACCTTGGACAAGCCATTCGGCGATATAGGCCTGTGGCGCTTGCGGCAGGTCCTCGCCGCTCGAACGCAGCGCATCGATGTCCCGCGCCACACGCTCCAGCACGACTGAACTGGGCAGCGACTTGTCGGTGTCCCCGAACAGCGACTGCAGCAGCGCGAGCACGACCGGCGCCCTTATCGCCGCAAGGAGCCGCCACAGTGGCTGCTCCCGGAGGTTGCGCAAAGCAGCCGCAGCCCGCAGCGCTTTCACCCGACGCTCCCAGTGCTCCAACGACCGATGACGCTGTCCACAAGCATCTCCAGTGCAACCTCTCGCGGCACACTATACGACTAGTTTTTATGCTAGTCTAGTTTTTGTCCTGGCGCCACAATTCAACGATGACTGAAGTACCACGGAGTTCCGCGGGCGCCACAGCGGCCGCTGGCGGCCCGTCATCTGGCCGGTGGAGTCAAGACAGGCGCCTGGAATTCATCGACTTCAGGCTCCGCTGGGATGGACGGCTCAACCGCAGCGACCTGATGGACTTCTTCGGCATCTCAGTGCCGCAGTCCTCACTGGACATTGCGAAGTACTCCGAGTTGGCTCCGTCCAACCTCGCCTACGACCGAAGCGCGCGGGTCTACGTATCGACTCCGGAGTTCGCTCCGCTGTACCCGTCGAGCGACCCGGGCCGCTTTCTGAACGAGTTGCTGGCCCATGCGGCGGGTCTTAACGCCGACCAGACCAGCTTGCTCGGATGGACTCCAGCGGTGGCCACAGTCCCCAGTCCGGGTCGGACCTTCCAAACCGAGGTGTTGGTGGCACTGCTCCGAGCCATCCGGGACAAGTGCGCCCTGCGCGTGCTGTACCAGTCGATGAGTCGACCACAGCCGGTGTCTCGCACGATGACGCCGCATGCATTGGCGCATGACGGCTTTCGCTGGCATGTGCGCGCCTACTGCCACACGCGTAAGCAGTTCCTGGACTTCGTCATCGCCCGGATGCTCGAAGTCGATGGCTTCGAGGAGGCGGGGGCCAGACCCGAACAGGACCTGGCTTGGCACAGGCTCGTGCCGCTTGTCTTGGTGCCGCACCCGGACTTGTCTGCATCGCACAGGCGGGCCATCGAACTGGACTACGGGATGCAGAACGGTTATGCCGTCTTCGAGTGCAGGCAGGCGTTCTTGTTCTACGCCTTGAGGCACCTGCGCTTGGACCTCACAGGCGCTACCAAACCCGAGGAGCAACAGATTGCCTTGAGGAACCGGGCGGAAGTGCAAGCGCTGCTCGCACCTGCCGACTGAGCAAGCAGCACCGGGGTACTCGGGCGTATTGCCAACGACCCCCGCGGCTCAGGTCGCGCCACTGGCGCGGACTGCTCCAACGTTCTAAGCCCGCAGGCAGTTTTGCGTGCCGCTCAACAAGAACTTGACACGCTTCCACCCGCTGACCTGCTCCCCTCCAGCCGCACCCAGGAATCGGCCGTGCAGTTCGGGCGTCACCGCCCCCCGGCCCCCCTACCCGTGCTGCACCGCAAACAGCATCCCGCACAGGCAGTCGTGCCCGGACGAGTGGCCGAACGCCCCGGCCCTCGCCAAGGCCGACTCCAGGTCCGTGCCGGGGTCCAGCACCGCCAGATAGAGCAGGCTCGCGTACCCCTGCAGCGCTCGCCGGAGCATGGCCTGGCTGACGTCGGTCGTCGACGCGCCATGCGCGGCCTGGGCCAGGATCCTGGCGCCCAGCGCAGGCGCCCGCCAGTGCAGCACCAGGAACATGCCGAGCAGGAAGTCGTCGCCCGACGGCGTCAGGCCCGGCCCGAGCCCGACGAGGCCCGAACACGCGCGCACCAGCGCGTCCTCGTCGCCCGCCCGCACCGCCGCCTGCAACGCCAGCCAGCCCCGGCGCACCGCCGGCGCGTAAGGCGAAGCCTCGTCGTGCAGCGAGTCGAACCAGCCGTGCGCGGGAGGATCGCGCGACAGCCATTGCGACAGCACGGCCGCCAGTTCCGAGATCCGCCGCTCGTCCGGCGGCCCGTGATCGGCGATCGCGGTGCTCGCCACCGCGGCGGCACGCAGCGAGAACGGCTGCCCGGCCACCACGATTTCGTCGGCCGTCAGGAGCACGCGCACGCCGGGCGCGAAGCGCGTGAAGTCCGGCCGGCCGCCGACGATCATGCCGGCAGGCGCCAGCGCCTGGCCTTGGCCCAGCAGGCTGAACAGTTCGCCGTCGAGGCGAAAGTTCAGCGCCTGGCGGAACGACGAATGCACCACGCCGTCGCCGGACGGGCCGAGCGTCAGGCCGCAGCGCGTGATGACTTCAAGAGACCGCATGGCAGACGGCGAAGAAGCGCCGGAGTCTCCTCCGGCGCAGGGTCACGTGATCGACCGGTTCAGCTTTCCTGCTGTTTCCAGATCTGGTTCTTGTAGATCAGCAGCGCCGCCGCAATCGTGGCCACGATCGTGAAGACGATGAACAGATAACCGGGCACGAAGCCCTTGGCGAAGAGCCTGAGCAGCAGCGGCACGCCGATCGCCACCGGGATCACCTTCGGGTACTTGATGGCGAACGAGACCATCAGCGAGCCGAACACCGCCGGCACCGTGTAGGACTTGATCGCGTTCAGCACCTCGGCCGGCAGCGCTGCGAGCAGCACCGTGCCCGCCAGCGCCCCGACGCAGACGAAGCCGACCGTCGTGATGATCGACCCGATGATCGCCATCGACGACACCACCTCGGCCTGCCGCGAGCCCGGCTCGACCTTGATGATGTCCTGCGCCACGGCCGACGCCGGGAGCTTGCTGGTGCCGATGTTGCCGGTGAGGAACGCGAGGTAGCTGCCGATCATCCCGAGGGCCGGGTAGAACGTGATCGGCTCGATCAGCCAGATGAAGCCGAACGACGCGGTGATCAGCAGCACGTCCTTGATGATCCAGTCCATCGGCGGAACGACGCCATGCACCAGGTACAGGTACGCGACCGGAAGAAAGGACGACAGGCACACGCCGATCAGCGTGATTCTCCCGATGAGGTGCACCGGGCGAACCCATTCCTTTTCGTAGACAGCATTGTCCATTTCATTCACCTCTGATTCAGGCGAGGCCGTGCCAGGCGGCACCGGCGAGCGTTCCGACGATCATCGCCAGACCCAGGCTGTATTCCTTCAGCTTCTCGACGCGCTGCGCTATCTGATAGAAGCCGAAGGTGGCGATGCCGGCCGCGGCCCAGGCGGCGACGAAGTCGCCACCGCCGAGCAGCGTTCCCGAGCTCAGGTTGCCGTAGATGGCGCACATCGCGGCGCCGCTGACGATCGCCAGGATCCGCGGGTTGCGGCTGACGACCTTGCGCTGGATGCCGGCCAGGTGCTTGGCGAACAGCACGACCGCCAGCAGCGAGCCGACGCCGTTCAGCCACATCCCGAACCAGGACACCATCAGCGCCTCCTTCGTGTAGTCGGCGCCGCCGAAGGTCACGCCCGCGGCCTCGGCGCCGATCTTCGCGGCGGCCAGCTCATTGGTCGCCGACACGATGATCGACAGCCGCATCCAGGTCAGCGGGTTGCCGAGCACGGCCATCAGGCCGACCATCACGATGAGGATGCCCAGCGCCGGGCCGACCGCGGTCATCATGCCGATGCGCATGGCCTGTCGGCACTGCGCCTCGCTGACGTCGACACGCGCGGCCTGGCGCTTGGTCAGGCGGAAGTACGCGACCGCCTGGAACGCCACGACCGCGACCGTGACGCTGCAAAGTGCCCACAACAGCGGGCTGTTGATGATCTCGTCCATGGCCTTGCCTCAGTTCTGCGCCCATTGCTGCGCGAACGCCAGGACCGCGCGGCTGAAGCACTCCATTGGCGGCGTCGTGATGCCGGCGCCGACCTGCCCGATGCCGGGCTCCTTGTGCACGCTGCCCGTCGTGATGACCGGCAGGATGTTGGTGCTGACGACCTTGCGGATGTCGATGCCGGTCGGCGAGCCCCTGAAGTTCAGCACCGGCTGCGAGTAGTTCAGGTTCTCGGTCAGCGTGATGTCGTACATGCGCTTGGAGATCTCGATGCCTTCGGACGGCGAACCGCCGATCAGCTGCACGATCGCCGGCGCGCCGCTCAGCGCGAAGCCGCCGATGCCGGCGGTCTCGGTGATGCAGGAGTCGCCCATGTCGAGGTTGGCGTCGTCGTCGCCGAAGCCCGGGAAGTACAGCCCGACGACACGCTGCGCCGGCCCGACGAACCAGGTGTCGCCGAGGCCGGAGACGCGGATGCCGAAGTCGACGCCGTTGCGGCACATCGCCGTCACCATCGTGCTGTTCGGGACGTCGCGCGCCACGTCCAGGCAGACCTTGGACGCCGGCATGCTGATGCTGAGGAAGTAGCCGTCGTTGCCGTTGACGAAGTCGACGACGCGCGACAGGCGCTCGTGCGAGATCCCGGTCTTCAGCAGCAGCGGGAACAGCGCGCGCAGCAGCAGGCTGGTGCCGGCCTTGTTGCGGTTGTGGCCCTCGTCACCCATGTGCAGCGCCTGGAACTGCAGCGAACGCGCGTCGATGCCCTCGCTGTTGGACAGCGCCTCGTGCATGACGCTGCAGTACTCGCTGCCGATCCAGCGCAGCCGCTCGAGCACCTCGGGCGCGAAGGCGCCGTAGCGCAGCAGCTTGCCGCCCATGCCCTCGGGCACGGCGCAATAGGCGAAGTTGCCGTGCTTCTTGTTCTGGAACACGTGGACCGCCATGTGCGCCGAGATCACGCCGCCCATCGCGCCGACGGTGTCGTGGTCGTGGCACGGCGAGAACTCGATCTGGCCGGAGGCCGCGACCTGCTCCGCCTCTTCCGGCGTCTTGGCGAAGCCCTCCAGCATGATCACGCCGATGATTGCGCCGCGCATCGGGCCGCACATGCGGTCCCAGCTGATCGGCGGCCCGGCGTGCAGCACCATGTTGGGCTTCATGCCCGGGATGACGTCGATCGCCTGGCGGCAGTCGACCAGGAACGGCGAGGCCGCGAGGAAGCGGTCGATGGCGACCTGGTTGGCCGCATCGATTTCGGGGCTCTCCAGCAGCGACAGCGCGCGCATCAGCTCGGGGTTGCCGCCGGCCGGGGGCGTCCAGTCGACGTGCACCGCCGACACGCCCTGGTCGAGCAGGTCGTGGAAGAAGTTCTCCGTTCCCAGGTTCACCGCCTTCAGCGGCGAGCCGAACAGTTCTTGGACTTTGGACATCATCAGTTCTCCTGGACGAGGCGGGCCGCCAGTCGGGCGGCATGGGCGTTGGTCTCACCGAGCAGCACGCCGAGATCACGCAGGCGCGCGCACTGGTCGGCAAAGTTCTGCGGGTCTTTCGGCGTGCCCAGCACGTAGGCGACGACCGTCAGCCGGCGCCCCTGGCGCCGGGCCTCGGCCAGCGCCTTCTCGATCGCCGGCAGCGCCGAGCCGACCGGATCGGGGTGCCCGCCGTAGCCGAGCACGAAGTCGAGCAGCAGCACGGCCGTCTCGGGGTCCGAACCCTCGGCGACGATGCGCGCATTGCGGACCTCCGGGTCGATCATCGGGTGCGGCTTGCCGCGCGTGAACACGTCGTCGCCCATGTCCAGGAAGGTGTGGGCCTGGCTGCGCAGTGGGTCCGCGAGCTGCTCCTCGGCCTTCTTGGCGGTGTTGCCGAAGCACGGCGCGTTCGGCCGCTCCTGGCGGAAGATGAGGCGCGACTCCTCGGTCAGCGTGCCGCCGCAGAACAGCGCCCGCACGTAGCCGTTCCTGGAGGGCGTGCAGTCGGCCGGCAGCCGCCCTTCCTGGCCGATCCAGTCAGGCACCGGGCGCGACAGCGCGCGCAGGGTCTGCGCGGCGCCGGCCTCCAGCGTCGAGGCGCCGAGCACGTTGCCGTCGGGCTCGCCGGAGCCGGCGGCGCCGAGGAAACACAGCACGACCGGCTTGCCGCAGGCGCGGGCGCGGCGGCGGATCTCCTCGGCGATGCTCGGGTGCGGCGGCTTGGAGATCAGCACGACGACCTCGGTGGCAGGGTCGTTCGCCAGCGCGTCCAGCGCCTCGAACATCATCAGGCCGCCGATCTGCGCGCTCAGGTCGCGGCCGCCGACGCCGATCAGCTGGCTGACGCCGGCACCGGCGCGGCTCAGCAGGACCGAGATCTCCTGCGCGCCGGTGCCCGACGCGCTGACGATGCCCACCGAACCGCGCTCCACCTGGTTGGCGAAGCACAGCGCGGTGCCGCCGATGATCGAGGTGCCGCAGTCGGGGCCCATCATCAGCAGGCCCTTGTCGCGGGCGAGCTCCTTCAGCGAGCGCTCGTCTTCGAGGCTGACGTTGTCGCTGAACAGCATGACGTGCAGCCCTGCCAGCAGCGCCTTGCGCGCCTCGGCCGCGGCATACAGCCCCGGCAGCGAGATGACCGCGACGTTCGGGTCGAGCTGGCGCACCGCCGCCTGCAGCGTGCGCGGGTTGGCCTGCTTCGAGTCGTCGGCTTCGGCGCGGCGGCTCATCGCCGCCTCGATCCCCTGCAGCGTCGCGGACTCGTCCTGGGCGTCGTCGAGCTGGCAGACGATCATCACGTCGTTGGGCTCGGCGCCGGCGGCCTCGGTGGTGTCGAAACCGCCGTCGGCCAGCAGCTGCTTGTTCATCTCGGTGCCCATGCTGACCGAGACGCGCAGCACGCCGGGCAGCTCCAGCAGCCCCTTCGAGATGCCCATCAGCGTGACGGAATCGAAGTAGGTGTTCTTCTTGATGTAGCCAATCGACTTCATGTCTGACCTCAGGCTTGTTCGGTGTGGAACTGCGTGCCGACGGCACGGTCGCCGACGGCTTGCTCCAGTTGGTGGATGGACGTGATCACGCCACGCCCGCCGGGACGCCGATCGAGGTAGGTCAGGATGGCCTCCACCTTCGGCTGCATACTGCCCACGCCGAACTCGCCGGCGGCCATGTAGCGGCGGGCCTCGTCGGCGTGCACGACACCGAGCGGCTGCATGTCGGGCTGGCCGAAGCGGATCGCGACCTTGTCGACCGCCGTCGGGATGACGAACAGGTCGGCCTGCAGGCTGACGGCGAGCAGGGCCGAGACACGGTCCTTGTCGATGACCGCCTGCACGCTCTCGTGGCCGCCTTCGGCGCTGCGCACGACCGGGATGCCGCCGCCGCCGCAGGCGATGACCACGGTGTCGTCGGCCAGCAGCCGCAGGATGCTGTCTTCTTCCAGGATCGCCCGGGGCTTGGGCGACGCCACTACCCGGCGCCAGCCGCGCCCGGAATCCTCGGCGATCGACCAGCCCTGCGACGCCGCCAGCTCGTGCGCCCGCTCCGACGACATGTGGCCGCCGATCGGCTTGTCGGGATTCGCGAACGCCGCGTCAGCGGCGTCGACCTCGACGCGGGTGACGACCGTCACGACGCGTCGCGCGGCCTGCCCGCGGCGGATGAACTCGTTGTGCAGGGCGTTCTGGAACATGAATCCGATCGAGCCCTGGGTATGGGCCACCGAATGCTCCAGCGGCGCCACCGGGACTTCCCCCCGGGCCATTTCCGAACGGCGCTGCAGGAAACCCACCTGAGGGCCGTTGCCGTGCGTGATGACGACCCGCCAGCCGGCGTCGATCATGTTCGCGACGTGCGTCGCGATGCCGCGGATCGTGTCGTACTGATCCTGGGCCTCGGCTTCCGCCGCCGATTTGATCAGGGCATTGCCACCGATCGCGACGACAGCCAATTTTCCACCTGTCATTTGCTGCTCCGAAAGGCTTGCGTGGCAACCAATTGCCCGCAGAGCAACTCTAGACGGCGCCCCGAGCGGCTTTCCGGAAAACTCATGCGATCCGCATGCAAAATTTTTCAACAAGTTTGCCGCGGCGCCGCGAATTTACCCGCTAGGATTTGCCTGAAATTCTCCCGGGTTCGCTGCCGGACCATCACCGCCGCGGCGCCGCGACGCGCGCCGAGGCCGTCGTCGCCGCCATCGAATCACCGCCCAAGATGTTTCGTCCGCGATCACCCGCTGCCCACGCCGACGCCGTCAAGGCCGACGCCGCCGTCACCCGCGCGTCCCGGCGCGACCGGGAGCCTGCCCGGCGTCACCCCGTCGCGCGGGCCGGCACGGCCGCGGGCGGGGCCGGCATGCGGACGGCGCCCGCCCCGGGGCAAGCGACGATGACGCGAAGCCCGCAAGGGCTTAGTCTCGCGCTCGCCGCGACGCCGCCGGACGACGGCGTGGGCGGCACCTCCGTGCGGACATCACCTCGGGAACGACGCCCCATGACAAGTTATTCGAAGCCGCCGCACAACTTCGACCTCGAAACTCTTTATACCTTTCTCCTGGTGGTCGAGCACCAGAGTTTCTCGGTTGCCGCCGAAATGATGCACAAAACGACGTCGGCAATCAGCTATCGCATCAAAAATCTCGAAGAGATACTCGACATCAAGCTCATCAACCGGACCACGCATTCGGTCACGCCTACCGCCGCGGGCCTGCTCCTGATCGAAAAGGCAAAATACCTGCTGGACTGGCAGCAGGATTTGCCGCGAGAGCTCAAGAAGGTGGCCTCGGGTGTCGAGCCGAGCTTCACGCTGGTCTTCAACAATCTTTTGTACGAATCCCTCGGGGCGGCCCGGCTGCTGGTCCACCTCTACGAGAGATTCCCCGGCACGATCTTCCGCATCGAGCGCGCCGTGAACATGGGGGTCTGGGATTACGTGATCCACGAGAACGCCCACGCCGGCATCGGCGCGCCCGGCCTGCACGCCATCGACGACACCTACCACTGCCTGCCGCTGGGGCTGATCGAGTGGGACTTCGTCTGCGCCGCCGGCCATCCGCTCGTGCGCCGGGCGTCGACGCTGACCGAGGACGACGTGCGGCGCTGCCCCGTCATCAACATCGAGGACACCTCGCGCCACCTGCACAAGCGGCAGGCGTGGCGCCTGACGGGGCAGCAGGAAATGCTGGTGCCGGACATGGAGACGAAGATCAACGCGCACCTGCTGGGGCTGGGCGTCGGCTTCCTGCCGAAGGTCGTGGCCCAGCCCCATGTCGAGGCCGGCCGGCTGCACCGGCTGAACGTTCCCGGCGTCTTCCGGGCGCCGTCGCCGATGTCGCTGGTGCGGCCCAAGAACCAGAGCGGGGTGATCGATTCGTATGTCCACGACCTGTTCCGCCAGCGCCATCCGCTGATCCAGCCGTTCACCCAGGCCATCGGCAACCTCTTCCCTGTGCCGACCCACTGAAAGGCCGACCGTGTCCACCGAGAACGAAGTTCCGAAACGATCGGCCATGCTGCGCGTGACGCTGGCCGGCATGGTCGGGACGACCCTGGAGTTCTACGACCACTTCATCTACGGGTCGGCGGCGGCGCTGATCTTCCCGCGGGTGTTCTTCTCGCAGATGAGCCCGAACCTGGCGCTGCTGCTGTCGCTGGTGACCTACGGCGTGGCCTTCATCGCAAGGCCGCTCGGCGCGGTGATCTTCGGCCACTTCGGCGACCGCATCGGACGTCGCGACGTGCTGGTCGTCGCGCTGGTCCTGATGGGCGCGTCGACCTTCCTGATCGGCTGCCTGCCCGACTACGCGACGGCCGGCGCCACCGGCGCCTACCTGCTGTGCCTGCTGCGCGTGCTGCAGGGCATCGCGCTGGGCGGCGAGTGGGGCGGCGCCACGCTGATGGTCAGCGAGTACGCCAAAGGCAGCAGGATCAAGGCGCTGCTGGGCAGCATCGTGCAGATGGCCTCGCCGCTGGGCTTCCTGCTGGCCGGCGGCATGTTCGCCGCCGTCACCAGCCTGACGACCGAGGCCCAGTTGCTCGATTGGGGCTGGCGCATCCCGTTCCTGCTCAGCGCCCTGCTCGTGGGCGTCGGCGTCTACATGCGCCTGCACCTCGCCGAGTCGCCCGAGTTCCTGCAGATGCAGCAGAAGGAGCCGGTGGCGCCCGTGCTCGAGGTCGCGCGCAACCATCTCAAGCCGGTCTTGCTGGCCGTCGGCACGCGCACCGGCAGCGACATCGCCTTCTACGTGTTCGCGCTGTTCCCGCTCGTGTACCTGCCCCACCTGGGCCTGCCGCGCGAGACGGCGCTGGTCGTCGGCATGGCGGCGGCGGTCGGGCAGATGTGCGGCATTCCGCTGTTCGGCTACCTGAGCGACCGCCACGGGACGAAGCGCGTGCTGGCCATCGGCGCCGTGCTGAACATCGTGTGGTGCTTCGCCTACGTCTACCTGCTCGACACGATGCAACTGCCGTGGATCATCGCCGGGGCCTTCGTCGCGCTGTTCCTGCTGGCGGCGCTGTGGGCCCCGCTGGCCGCGCACCTGCCCGCGCTGTTCCCGGTGAACGTACGCTACACCGGCACCGGCCTGGGGTTCCAGGCCGCCGGCATCCTGGGCGGCGCGCTGGCGCCAACGATCTGCCTGATGCTGCTGAACCGCTTCGACAGCGGCTATGCGGTGGCGCTGTACCTGTGCGCCACGCTGCTCGTGGCCTTGTGGTGCACGATCAGGACGGAGCTGCGCTACTGAGCGCCGCGGCAGGGCACAAGATTCAGCGGACTATCGCCCACCCTGGACCTTCCCGTGCCGATCACCCTCACCGATGAACTCGCCGACGACATCGTCACCGCCAGCGCTCGCCTGAACCTCGCCAGCGGCGAGATCGGGCGCATCGAGTACCACGACCGGGACGTCGGCACCCAGGGCTGCCCGTGGGTGCGGGACGACTAGGAGGTCAGCAGCGGCACCTTGTCCAACGCCGGCAAGGACGTCGAGTTCGGTTTCACCGTCAACCGCACCTCAGGGCGCGGTGTGCCCCGGTCTGGACCACCGCGATCGGCAGCCACGCCGACTTCGGCCTGGCGCCGGCGGCTTTCGGGCCGCTGATCCACGGCCGCGTGTCGCCGGTGATCGTCGTCGCGCCGGGCGCCGCGGCCGTCGCGCTACTGGGCTGACCCCCCACCGGGCGCCGGCGCCCCACGGCCTGCACGGAACACGCGGCGCGCCGTGCGCTCGAACGTAGACTCGATGGTTCGCCGCCGAACCGTCGCACAAATCTGATGACGCCCGCGCCGCAGCACCGGGCGGCCCTGGGGAACGCGCACGCCGTGAACTACAAGCACCTGCACTACTTCCTGCAAGTCGCCGGGACCGGCAGCGTGGCGGCGGCCAGCCGGCAGCCGCACCGGGTGCCCAAGTCGATCGCCCACACCTCGTGGAGCCGGCGCTGAAGGTGGCGCAGCCGGTGAGCATCGTCTGCCGTGAATGGCGCCTGGACCGGCTGCTGTCCGGGCTGGCGACGCACACGCTGGACCTGGTGATCGCCGACGCGCCGCGGCACAACTCGGTCAGCGTCAAGGCTTTCAGCCACCACCTGGGCGGCTCGGCGATCGGCGTCTTCGCCGCGCCGTCGCTGCAGGGCAGGCGTGGCGCCCGCGCGGCGGCGCGCCGTGGCCGGGAGGCCGGCACGTGAGACCGCTGCGGCGCTGGCTGCCCGATGCCGAGTCCATCCGCTCCAACCGCTGGCTGCGCTGGCTCGGCCCGGCGCTGCACCACCCCCGCCTGTGGCACCTCAGCCGGCGCGGCCTGGCCCTGGGCATGGCGCTGGGTTTCTTCTTCGGCCTGCTGGTCCCGCTGGCGCAGATCCCGCTGAGCGCCGCCGCCGCCGTGGCGCTGCGCGCCAACGTGCCCGCCGCGGTCGCCAGCACGCTGGTGAGCAACCCGCTGACCTTCGGCCCGCTGTACTACGCTGCCTGGCGCCTGGGCAGCGCCGTGCTCGGCGAGCCCGCACAGCCGCCGGCGGCGCTGGTGGCGCCCGAGGTCGAGCCCGCCGCCGACGTCAGCTGGTGGCAGCGGGCCGTCCAGCGCATCCTCGGCGTCGGCAAGCCGCTGCTGCTGGGGCTGGCGATGATGGCCACCGGCGTCGGCATCACGACCTACTTCGTGGTCTCGGCCATCTGGCGGCTCAAGGTGCTCTGGAAGCGGCGAAGGCGAGTCAGCCTGCCCAGGGGCTGAACCGCGGGCACCGAGCGCGAGATCACGTTCAACGCCCCACCGGCGCAAGGATGATCGGATCCATGCGGCGGTAGCCGGCGCTCTCCTCAGACCACAGGCCTTGCGTCAGCAGGGCCGCGCGAACCCGACCGGCGAGTGCAGGCACTCGCCGCTCGGCCAGCACGATGTCCTCCTGACTGGCGTCGCGGACCACCATGCGGGCGTCTGCTGCGGCGCGCCAGCCGAACAGCATGCGATGCCCGGGCAGGAGCTCGGCGTGCAGGTTGCCCAGGTAGATCACCTGGCCGGGAGGCAGATCGAACTCGAGTTTCGGGGCCTCGCTGGACATCCGCACACCCGCGGAATAGACCTGCCAGGCGTCGATGGAATGCCGGCCAGGAGACAGCTCGAGCACGTACAACAGCCCACGCCGACTGGAGAAGTCGCTCTCGGGCGGCATCAGGATCACGTCATCCATAGACACCAGAACGGCACGCTCGGAACCCTCGTTGTCGAGGTAAACGATGGCCTTCGCACCGGCTCCGACGCTGGCGTCGTGCGAGACGGACAGGATGACGACCGACTTGGAGTCCAACTCGCGGGCGGTGACATCGGCCTTCAGCGGCGTGCCAGCGCAACCGGATAGAAAGATCGAGGTGGCAGCAAAAAGTCCGATCAGCAGGCGCGGCAACATATCGGGAAATTCCTCGAGTGTGACGATGGATGCGCTGGCCATTCTGTTCGCGTCGCCGCTCGCCACGGCGCCGAGGCGGGCCACCACCACGCGGGCTTCCACCGCAGGGAGTAGGCTGCTCATGCCACGCCTCCCCCTGGCGAGCTCCGCCCCCACCAACTGTCAACGGTATACAAGTCGCCCCGGCCACCCGCGCACGCCTGCGCGAGAATCCCGGGTCGGCCCGCCCCGCGCTGCGGGGCCGTCGCCGCCAGGACAACCCCAGCCACGAGTGCCGCCCATGCCCGCCTACCGTTCCAAGACCTCCACCGCCGGCCGCAACATGGCGGGTGCACGCTCGCTGTGGCGCGCCACCGGCATGCAGGACGGCGACTTCGACAAGCCCATCGTCGCCGTCGCCAACAGCTTCACGCAGTTCGTGCCGGGCCACGTGCACCTGAAGGACCTGGGGCAGCTCGTCGCGCGCGAGATCGAGGCCGCCGGCGGCGTCGCCAAGGAGTTCAACACCATCGCCGTCGACGACGGCATCGCGATGGGCCACGACGGCATGCTGTACTCGCTGCCCAGCCGCGACATCATTGCCGACTCGGTCGAGTACATGGTCAACGCGCACTGCGCCGACGCGCTGGTGTGCATCTCCAACTGCGACAAGATCACCCCGGGCATGCTGATGGCCGCGATGCGGCTGAACATCCCCGTGGTCTTCGTCTCCGGCGGGCCGATGGAAGCCGGCAAGACGCGGCTGGCCAACCCGGCGACGCAGACCGTCGAGTTCCGCAAGCTCGACCTGATCGACGCGATGATCATGGCCGCCGACCCCAAGGTCTCGGACGAGACCGTCGCCGAGGTCGAACGTTCGGCCTGCCCGACCTGCGGCTCGTGCTCGGGCATGTTCACCGCCAACTCGATGAACTGCCTGACCGAGGCGCTGGGCCTGGCGCTGCCGGGCAACGGCACGGTGGTGGCGACGCACGCCGACCGCGAGCAGCTGTTCAAGCGCGCCGGCCGCCTGGTCGTCGAACTCGCCAGGCGCCACTACGAAGGCGGCGACGAGAGCGTGCTGCCGCGTGCGGTCGGCTTCAAGGCCTTCGAGAACGCGATGACGCTGGACATCGCGATGGGCGGCTCGACCAACACCATCCTGCACCTGCTGGCGATCGCCCAGGAAGCCGGCATCGACTTCACGATGGCCGACATCGACCGCCTGTCGCGCCACGTGCCGCAGCTGTGCAAGGTGGCGCCGAACACGCAGAAGTACCACATCGAGGACGTGCACCGCGCTGGCGGCATCATGGCCATCCTGGGTGAGCTCGACCGCGCCGGCAAGCTGCACACCGACGTGCCGACGGTGCACGCGCCGACGCTCAAGCACGCGCTCGACGAGTGGGACATCGCGCGCGCGCCCAGCGACGCGGTGAAGACCTTCTACCTCGCCGGCCCCGCCGGCGTGCCCAGCCAGGTCGCATTCAGCCAGGCCAGCCGCTGGCCCAGCCTGGACCTGGACCGCGCTGAAGGCTGCATCCGCTCCAACGAACACGCGTTCTCGCGCGAAGGCGGGCTGGCGGTGCTGCGCGGCAACATCGCGCCCGACGGCTGCGTCGTCAAGACCGCCGGCGTCGACGACAGCCTGCTGGTCTTCGAAGGTCCGGCGCACGTCGTCGAGAGCCAGGACGAGGCCGTCGAGCACATCCTCGGTGACCAGGTGAAGGCCGGCGACGTCGTCGTCGTGCGCTACGAGGGCCCCAAGGGCGGCCCCGGCATGCAGGAGATGCTCTACCCGACGAGCTACATCAAGAGCAAGGGCCTGGGCAAGGCCTGCGCGCTGCTGACCGACGGGCGCTTCTCCGGCGGCACCTCGGGGCTGTCGATCGGCCACTGCTCGCCCGAGGCGGCGGCCGGCGGCACGATCGGCCTGGTGAAGACCGGCGACCGCATCCGCATCGACATCCCCAACCGCCGCATCGACGTGCTCGTCGACGACAAGACGCTGGCCGCGCGCCGCGCCGAGCAGGACGTGCTCGGCTGGAAGCCGGCCCAGCCGCGCCCGCGCAAGGTCTCGGCGGCGCTGAAGGCCTACGCGCTCTTGGCCACCTCGGCCGACAAGGGCGCGGTGCGCGACCTGTCCAAGCTCGAAGGCTGACCAGGGCCGGGCCTCGGGCCCGGCTAACACCGATTCGCACCGGGCGCCGCATGCCGCAGCGGCGCAGTCGGTTGCGCCAGCGCAAAAACACTGCGCATTGGCGAGGTCCACGTACACTTCTTTGCAATGTCGTGGACCTGCGTCAACCGCCGCTTCGCCACCTGGCTGTCGTGCCTGGTGCTGCTGTTCGCGGCTCTGGCGCCTTCGGTCTCGCATGCGCTGCAGTTCTCGCGCGGCGTCGGCTGGGTCGAGGTCTGCACCGCGGAAGGCTCGCGCTGGGTCGCCGCCGGCGCCGAAGACACCGACTCGCTCCCCGCCCAGGCCCATGGCCTGGAGCACTGCCCTTTCTGCTCACTGCACGCGCCCACGCCGGGCCTGCCGCCGGCGGACCGGCTCGTCGTGCCGCCCGCCGGCCGCGACGCCACCCTGCCCCCCGCCTTTCGGCACGCGCCGCGCACAGCGCACGCCTGGCGCAGCGCACAGCCGCGCGCGCCGCCGTTCGTGCTGAGCTGAACGCCCGACGCGCCACCACGCGCTGCAGCACGCGGCGCGCCGGCCGGCGCCGTTTCATCGCGGCGGACTGACCGCCCCCGGACCCATCGGACAAGCCCGAGGCCAGCGCGACACGCGCGGGGCCTGCGGCAGCCGTCCGCGTCCGCCGCCTCCCGAGCCCGCATGCGGCCCCGCGACACGTGGTGCCGCCCTCCGAACACGAGATTCCCATGACCCGACAAGGCTTCATTCTTTCCGCCCTGCCCCTGGCCGCCCTCGCCACGCTCGCCGCCTGCGGCGGTGGCGGCGGCAGCGACGGCGACGACACGCCCAGGACCGTCACGATCGAGTTCGCCGCCGTCGCCGGCAGCACGCCGATCGGCTGCGGCAGCACCGTCAGCGGCCTGGGCAGCGGCGCCGTCGACGCCAAGGTGCAGGACTTCCGCTTCTACGTCTCCAACGTGAAGCTGGTGAAGGCCAACGGCAGCGAAGTCGCGCTCACCCTGCCGGCCAACGACGACTGGAACTACAGCGCCGGCGGCAACGCCGTGACGCTGATCGACCTCGAGGACGGCAGCGGCGGCTGCAGCGCCGGCACCGCCGAAACCCACGCCACGCTCACCGGCACGGTACCCGCGGGCGACTACGTCGGCGTCAAGATGACGATGGGCGTGCCGTTCGCGCTGAACCACACCGACTACGCCTCGGCCCCGGCGCCGCTGGACGTGCAGGCCATGGCCTGGAGCTGGCAGTCGGGGCGCAAGTTCGCCAAGATCGAGGTCGTCGACCCCGATGGCGCCGAAGGCGACTGGACGGCGCACAGCTTCTACGTGCATCTGGGCTCGACCGGCTGCAGCGGCAACCCGGCCAACGGCGAGACCGTCTCCTGCGTCGCCGCCAACCGCATGGACTTCGCGCTCGCCGCCTTCGACCCGGCGACGCAGAAGATCGCCGTCGACCTGCGTGCGCTGCTGGCCGGCAACGACATCACGCGCAACCAGGCCGGCGCCCCGGGCTGCATGTCCGGCGGCACCGACCCCGAGTGCGCCGCGGTGTTCGAGGCGCTGGCCATAGCCTGGAAGGCCGACGGCAGCGGCAGCGGGCTGCCGGTCGACGGCGGCGCGGCGCAGACGCTGTTCCGGGCGGTGGCCAAGTGAAGCGCGGCGCCCCCGTCATCGCGGCGGGCGCCGCCGCCGCCGTGCTGGCCGCCGTCGCGGCCTGCGGCGGCGGCGGCACGACGCTCAACGAGGAGACCGGCGGCAGCGCCGCGTGGACCTGGACGCTGCCGGCCCACTTCCCCGAGCCCAAGGTGCCGGCCGACAACCCGATGTCGGCGGCCAAGGTCGAGCTCGGCCGCTTCCTGTTCTACGACCCGCGTCTGTCGGGCAACGGCGAGCAGTCCTGCGGCAGCTGCCACCTGCAGGCGCTGGCCTTCACCGACGGCCGCGCCACCGCCGTCGGCTCCACCGGCGAGGCCCACCCGCGTGCGGCGCAGCCGCTGTCCAACGTCGTCTACAACGCGACGCTGACCTGGGCCAACCCGTCGCTGGTGACGCTGGAGCGGCAGATGGAGACGCCGCTGTTCGGCGAGCGTCCGGTCGAGATGGGCGTCAACGACGCCAACAAGGCCGCGGTGCTGCAGCGCCTGCGCGCGGACAGCGGCATTGCCGGCTACCCGGCGCGTTTTGCCGCGGTCTTCGCCGGCGAGGCCGAACCCGTCAGCTGGGCCAACGTCATCAAGGCGATCGCCGCCTTCGAGCGCACGCTGATCTCGGGCCGCAGCCGCTACGACCAGTGGCTGGCCGGCCAGGCCGCGCTGTCCGAGGCCGAACAGCGCGGCATGAAGCTGTTCTTCGGCGAGAAGGCCGAGTGTTTCCACTGCCACGGCAGCTTCAACTTCAACGACCAGATCGTGCACGCGCGCAGCCGCGTCGTGGAGACGCCGTTCCACAACACCGGCCTCTACAACCTGGGCGGCACCGGCGCCTATCCGGAAGACAACCGCGGCGTCTTCGAACTCACCGCCAAGGCCGCCGACATGGGCGCCTTCCGCGCGCCCAGCCTGCGCAACGTCGAGGTCACGGCGCCCTACATGCACGACGGCAGCATCGCGACGCTGGCCGAGGTCGTCGCCACCTACGCCGCCGGCGGGCGCCACATCGCCTCGGGCCCCTACGCCGGCGACGGGCGCGCCAACCCCTACAAGGACCCGCTGGTCAGCCGCATCGAACTCGACGCGCAGGAACAGGCCGACATCGTCGCCTTCCTGAAGACGCTGACCGACCACGACTTCCTCACCGACCCGAACCATGCCGACCCGTTCACCACGCACTGACGCGCTGTGCGCCCTGGCCGCCGCCCTGCTGGCCGGTGCCGCCCAGGCCCACGAGGCGGGTGCCGACCCGCTGCCCGAAGACCCGGGCTGGCGCGTCGGCGCCGCCGCAGCCGTCTTCGCCGCCGACGCCGGCCGCCGCTGGCCCGCCGCCACGCTGCCCGGCGTGCTGCAGCGCGGCAGCCCGCCCGAGGATCAGCGCGGCGGCCTGACACTGGAACACGCGACGCTGGACGCCGCGGCCCGCTTCACGCCCCACTTCGGCGCCGCCGCGGCCGTCGGCTGGCACGACGGCGACGGCGCCCACGTCGAGGCCGCCGGGCTGCACCTGCGCTGGGCCGGCCACGGCGGCGAGTACGCGCTGCAGCTCGGCCGCGACACGGTGCGCCTGGGTGGCGTGATCGACGGCGCCGGCCACTACGACCGCTTCATCCAGACGCCGCTGGCCAAACGCGCCGTGTTCGACGACGAGTGGATCGACGACGGCGCCTCGCTCGCCTGGCGCGACCCGCTGGCCGACGGGCTGCGCGGCGTCGAGGCCGGGCTGTGGCGCGGCCGCGTTTTCCCCGGCGCCGAACACGGCCCGGCGGTGCCGTCGCTGCGCCTGCACCTGGGCTGGGGCCACGTCGACGCGCAGCTGAGCGCGGCACGTTTCCAGCCCGACGCACGCGGCTCGGCAGCCGCCACCGTCGGCGCGCCGGCGCACACGCACGGCACGCTGGACTGCCGCGCCAGCCTGCAGCAGCGCGTGTGTTTCGACGGCACGGCCGACGTGCTGGCCGCCAGCCTGCAGTGGCAGAACGACGCGGGCGACTGGACGCTGGCCGCCGCCGGGATGCTGCGCCGCGAGCGCGGCGAGCTCTACGCCACCGACGGCAGCGCCGGGCTGCGCTCGCGCGTGACCGGCGGCTGGGTCGACGCCGCCTGGCGCGCGGCGCCGGCCTGGACGCTGGCCGGCCGCCTGGAGCGGCTGGTGCCGCGCCAGAAGCTGGACGGCGTCGGCACCGTGTCGCTGGCGCGCGCCGCCGGGTTCGACGCGGCCGACAGCCGCCACCGCGCCACCGCCGCGGCGCTCTGGACCTGGCGTCCGGGCCTGACGCTGGCGCTGGAGACCGGGCGCGAGTGGGGGGCCGGCGAACACCTGTCGCAGCTCGCGCTGCGCCTGATCTGGAGCGAACCCGACCTGAAGGAGATCAGGCCGTGAATGCCCACGACACCGCCGACCGTTCGCGCCTGACGCGCCGCCGTTTCGGCCTGCTGCTGGCCGCCGCCTGCGCCGGCAGCGCGCGGGCGCACGGCACACGCGCCGGCGAACTCGCCATCGACCACCCGTACGCCACGCCGACACCCGCAGGGCTGGCCACCGGAGCGGTCTACTTCCGCAAGATCGAGAACCGCGGGCGCCAGGCCGACCGCCTGCTCGGCGCTTCGACGCCGCGCGCCGAACGCGTGGAGGTCCACCTGAGCACGATGGACGGCAACGTGATGCGCATGCGCGCCATCGAGGCGCTGGAGCTGCCGGCCGGCGCCAGCGTCCGGCTGCGCCACGGCGAAGCCGGCGCCCACCTGATGCTGTTCGGCCTGTCGGCGCCGCTGCGCGACGGAGAGCGTTTCCCGCTGACGCTGCGTTTCGAGCACGCGGGCACGGTCGAGGTCACGGTGTGGGTGCAACGCCCGCGCAAGAGCGCCGGCGGACACGAGCACTGATCACGCCGATCGGGAGGCCGTGACGACCTTCACGGCCAGCGTCGCACACTGAACAAATAACTCATTTCTAATATCTGACGCATTTGCTGACAGCGGCAGTCCGTCGGCGAGAACGGAGCGCAACCCCGTGTGCGGGACGACGCCCGTTCACGCAGGAGGACGCTGCAGCAGATGACTCCACGAGGCGGAAAGAGCAGGCTTCGGCGTGTCCGAGTTGGCGAATAAGCCTCTCGTCATGTGGAGGTTAACCCTTGGTCGGCGCCCACCACCCTCAATCATGAGGACGCCACGCCGATCATTTGTGCAGATATGACGGCGCCTATCACCGTGCGCCGAGCCCCCAACGCCCCCCGGAGGTCCCGTGCGCGCCACCACGTCCAACATGAAAGTCGCCACGCGGCTGATCATCGGCTTCGCAGTCGTCACCACCCTCGGCGTCACCGCCGCGGTGGTCGGCACGGTCGAGATGAGAACGATGTCCCACGACATCGACGAAGTTGCCAACGACCGCATGGTGAAGGTTCAGAAGTTCTCGCGCGTCAAGGACAACCTGAACGCCATCGCGCGCTATGCGCGCAACATCGTCATCACCGAGGACAAGGCCTTCGAAGACGGCGAACGCAAGAAGATCGCGGACCTGCGCGCCGAGAACGGCAAGCTGCTGGGCGAACTGGACAAGTCCGTCGTGCTGCCCGAAGGCCGGGCGCTGTTGAAGACGATCAACGACACGCGCCCCGAGTACAACCGTCTCGTCGACGATGCGCTGGCGCTGGACGCCAAGGGCGACGCGCAGGCCGCCGGCGATCTGCTGATGAACGTCGCGCGGGAGAAGCAGAACATCGTCTTCAAGGCCGTCGACGAGTCGATCGATCTGCAGCAGACCAAAGCCGAAACGCTGGCGAAGAACGCCCTCGCCTCGGCGAGCACCAGCGGCATGCTGATGGCCGGCCTGGCGCTGCTGATGGCGGCGGCCGGCGCGGTGGTGACCTGGCTGATGGTGCGCAACCTGAAGGCCGCATTGGGTGCCGAGCCGGCCGATCTGGGGCTGATCGCCCAGCGTGTCGCCGAAGGCGACCTGAGCCCGGTCGACGGCGCGGACAGCGCGCCCCGGAGCAGCGTGCTCGAGTCGCTGGCCGCGATGCAGCAGAGCCTGACGCGCATCGTCGGCCAGGTGCGTGCCAGCAGCGACAGCATCGCCACCGGCTCCTCGCAGATCGCCACCGGCAACGCCGACCTGAGCCAGCGCACCGAGGAACAGGCCAGCAACCTGCAGCAGACCGCCGCCTCGATGGAGCAGCTCTCCAGCACCGTCAAGCAGAACGCCGAGACCGCCCAGGAAGCCAACCGCATGGCCTCCTCGGCCGCCGCGGCCGCCGCGCGCGGCGGCGAGATGGTCGGCACCGTCGTCAACACGATGCAGGAGATCAGCCACTCCTCCAAGCGCATCGCCGAGATCATCGGCACCATCGACGGCATCGCCTTCCAGACCAACATCCTGGCGCTCAACGCCGCCGTCGAAGCCGCGCGTGCCGGTGAACAGGGCCGCGGCTTCGCCGTCGTCGCCAGCGAGGTGCGCAACCTCGCCAGCCGCTCGGCCGAAGCGGCCAAGGAGATCAAGAGCCTGATCGGCGCCAGCGTCGAGAAGGTCGAGATCGGCGCCCGCCAGGTCGACGAGACCGGCGAGTCGATGACCGCCATCGTCTCGCAGGTCCAGCGTGTCAGCCAGTTGATCGGCGAGATCACCAACGCCACCGTCGAGCAGTCCTCGGGCATCAGCCAGGTCGGCGACGCCGTCGGCCAGCTCGACCAGGTCACCCAGCAGAACGCCGCGCTCGTCGAGGAGAGCGCCGCCGCGGCCGAGAGCCTGCGCCTGCAGGCCGCCCGCCTGACCGAGCTCGTCGGCGTCTTCAAGACCGACGCCGGCGCGCCCCCCACCGCGACCGCCACGACCGCCGCGGCACGCCCGGCCGCGCCGGCGCGCACCCAGCCGACCGTGCCGCCGGTGGCCGCCCGCCGCAAGGCCGCGCCGGTCTCCGGCACTCCGGCCGAACGTGTGTCGACCCCCGCCGGGGCCGACGACTGGACCAGCTTCTGAGAGCCTTCATCACCATGCTCAGCTACCTCAAGATCGGCCAGCGCCTGGCGCTCGCCTTCGGCCTCCTGCTCGCGCTGCTGGGCGTCATGGCCGCTGTGGCCGCGTTCCAGATGTCCAAGCTGGCGGACAACTCGACCTACTACGCCGAGAACCTCGTGCCCTCGTACGAGGCGCAGCGCGAACTGTCGGTCGCACTCGGCGACTCGCGGCGCTTCGAGGCCCAGCACATCCTGTCGGATCGCACGAGCGACATGGACCGGCTCGAAAAGCTGATCACCGAGCGCCAGAAGATCGTCCACGACAAGCTCGACCTCTACGAGAAGTCGCTGACGTCTGACGACAAGGACCGCGAACTGCTCGCCCAGACACGCAAGACCATCGGTGCCTACTTCGCCACCTGGCAGACGCTGCAACCGATGTCGCGCCAGATGTCGGCCGACGCATCGATGGCCGCGAAGGCGGCGGCGGCGTACTCCGGCGAATCCACCGCGGCGTACGAGGCTGCGCTCTCGGCCGTCGGCCAATGGTGGGACTACAACGTCAAGCTGTCCGAGGCGCAGGCTGACAACTCGGCCGCCACCTACTCGCAGGCCCGGATGGTGCTGATCGCGATGGTCGTCACGGCCTTGGCGCTGGGCATCGGCGCCGCGGTGCTGATCACCCGCTCCATCGTCGCCCCGGTGCGCCGTGCCGTCGACCTGGCCGCTGCGGTCGCCGAGGGTGACCTCAGCCGCCGCATCGAAGCCGAGGGCCGCGACGAGATGGCCGACCTGATGCGCTCGCTGGGCCAGATGAACGACAACCTGTGCCGCATCGTCGGCCAGGTGCGCGCCAGCAGTGACAGCATCGCCACCGGTTCGTCGGAGATCGCCACCGGCAACGCCGACCTGAGCCAGCGCACCGAGGAACAGGCGAGCAACCTGCAGCAGACCGCCGCCTCGATGGAGCAGCTCTCCAGCACCGTCAAGCAGAACGCCGAGACCGCCAAGGAGGCCAACCGCATGGCCGGCGCCGCCGCCGACGCCGCCTCGCAGGGCGGTGCCCTCGTCGGCACCGTCGTCACGACGATGCAGGACATCGCCCAGTCGTCGCGCAAGATCGCCGAGATCATCGGCACCATCGACGGCATCGCCTTCCAGACCAACATCCTGGCGCTCAACGCGGCGGTGGAAGCCGCCCGTGCCGGCGAGCAGGGCCGCGGCTTCGCCGTCGTCGCCGGCGAGGTGCGCACGCTGGCCAGCCGTTCGGCCGAAGCGGCCAAGGAGATCAAGAGCCTGATTGGCGCCAGTGTCGAGAAGGTCGAGGTCGGCACGCGCCAGGTCGACGAGGCCGGCGAGTCGATGACGCACATCGTCTCGCAGGTGCAGCGGGTCAGCCAGCTGATCGGCGAGATCACCAACGCCACCGTCGAGCAGTCCTCTGGCATCGGCCAGGTCGGTGACGCCGTCGGCCAGCTCGACCAGGTCACGCAGCAGAACGCCGCGCTGGTGGAAGAAAGTGCCGCCGCCGCCGAGAGCCTGCGGGTGCAGGCCGCGCGCCTGACCGAACTCGTCGGCGTCTTCAAGCTCGCGCAGGGCGGCGCCGCGACGGCGCCGGCCGCGGCAAAGCTGCCCACGCCGCGCCCGACCGCGCCACGCACCGTGGCACCGGCCGCACGCCAGACCGCCCCCGCGTCGACCACGGCCACCGCCCCGGCCGCCCCGGCCGCCCCGGCACGCCCGAATGCGGCACGCGTGGCCGCGCCCGCAGGCGAGGACGACTGGACCAGCTTCTGACAGACGACGCTCCGGCGCCCGGCGCCGGTTCGCAGGCGCGCGCGCCCATGGCCGGCCAAACACCTGGACATGGCTGCGCGCTGCCACGGCCCCGGCGGCTCCGCGACGAAGTTCAGCACCCGTGAAGCGCGTCACGTGGCACCGAAAGACTCCCTATAGCGTGTATGGAAACAAGCCGATCTCGCTTGCTAGAACTGACTTGTTCCATCAGGGCGCCACGCGCCCGACCACGTCGCATCAGGAGTCCGCGATGGCCCAGAAATCTGAAATGAGGGTTGCCACCCGCTTGATCATCGGCTTTGCCGCCGTCGCCACGCTCGGCGTCGCGACGGCGCTCTACTCGGCCCTGCAACTGCGGGGCCTGTCGTCCGACATCGACACGCTCGCGTCCGACCGCATGAGCAAGGTGGAGAAGTTCTCCGCGGTCAAGGACAACATGAACGCGATCGCGCGCTATGCGCGCAACATCGTCATCGTCGCCGATCCGGCCATCGAAGCCGCCGAACGCAAGAAGATCGCCGAGATGCGCGCCGAGAACGGCCGCCTGCTCGGGGAACTCGACAAGATCATCGTCATGCCCGAGGGCCGGGCCCTGCTGAAGACGATCAACGACACGCGCCCCGACTACAACCGCCTCATCGACGAGGCGCTGGCGCTGGACGACAAGGGCGAGGCGCAGGCCGCCGCCGTGCTGCTGATGGGCGAGTCGCTGCAGAAGCAGCGCATCGTCTTCAAGGCCGTCGACGACTCCATGCACATGCAGCAGCAACTGGCCAGGGAACTGGGCGCGAGCGCGGTGGCCAAGGCCGGCTTCGACTCGATGGTCTTCGCCGTCCTGGCACTGCTGATGGCCGCCATCGGCGCCGCCGCCACCTGGCTGGTGGTACGCAACCTGAAGGCCGCGCTCGGGGCCGAGCCGGGTGAGCTGGGCCGCATCGCCCAGCGTGTCGCCGAAGGCGACCTGAGCCCGGTGGCCGGCGCGGAGCACGCGCCCAGGAACAGCGTGCTCGAGTCGCTGGCCGCGATGCAGCAGAGCCTGAGCCGCATCGTCGCGCAGGTGCGCGCCAGCAGCGACAGCATCGCCACCGGCTCCTCGCAGATCGCCACCGGCAACGCCGACCTGAGCCAGCGAACCGAGGAACAGGCGAGCAACCTGCAGGAAACCGCGGCTTCGATGGAGCAGCTCTCCAGCACCGTCAAGCAGAACGCCGAAACCGCCCGTGAAGCCAACCGCATGGCCGGTGCCGCTGCCGACGCCGCCTCGCAGGGCGGTGCCCTCGTCGGCACCGTCGTCACGACGATGCAGGACATCGCCCAGTCGTCGCGCAAGATCGCCGAGATCATCGGCACCATCGACGGCATCGCCTTCCAGACCAACATCCTGGCGCTCAACGCGGCGGTGGAAGCCGCCCGCGCGGGCGAGCAGGGCCGCGGCTTCGCCGTCGTCGCCGGCGAGGTGCGCACGCTGGCCAGCCGTTCGGCCGAAGCGGCCAAGGAGATCAAGAGTCTGATCGGCGCCAGCGTCGAGAAGGTCGAGATCGGCACGCGCCAGGTCGACGAGGCCGGCGAGTCGATGACGCACATCGTCTCGCAGGTGCAGCGGGTCAGCCAGCTCATCGGCGAGATCACCAACGCCACCGTCGAGCAGTCCTCGGGCATCGGCCAGGTCGGTGACGCCGTCGGCCAGCTCGACCAGGTCACGCAGCAGAACGCCGCGCTGGTGGAAGAAAGTGCCGCCGCCGCCGAGAGCCTGCGGGTGCAGGCCGCGCGCCTGACCGAACTCGTCGGCGTCTTCAAGCTCGCGCAAGGCGGCGCCGCGACGACGCCGGCGGCGGCCGCCCCGGCGGCGGCGAAGCTGCACGCGCCGCGCCCGACCGCGCCGCGCCCCGCGGCAGCGGCCACACGCCAGACCGCCCCCGCGTCGACCACGGCCACCGCGCCGGCCGCCCCGGTCGCCCCGGCACGCCCGAATGCGGCACGCGTGGCCGCGCCCGCAGGCGAGGACGACTGGACCAGCTTCTGAGCCGCGGCCCGATGTCCGGCGCCGCCAGGCGCCGGACGTCCCGTGAATCGAATCAATCGCGGCAGCAACTCACGACTTCATCGATTCCGGCGCCGTGACCCGCGCCGACGGGGCCAGAATCGGGGTTCTCCCGGACTGTCTTCGTCAGGCCGGCGGACCCACGAATCGAAAGACCGCCCCGGTGCGCACCCCCCACCCGGCCCGCCCGGGCATGGACGAGACCGGCCACCCCGCAGGCGGGGACGCCGAGTTCCATGCCGTGCACGACGCCGTGCTGCGCCTGCTCAAGCTGCACCAGAGCGCGCTCGACGCGATCTCGCAGGGTGTGCTGATCACCGACGCCAACCGGCGCATCACCTACGTCAACGCCGCGTTCGTCGAGCTCACCGGCTACACGGCCGAGGAAATGATCGGCTCGTCGTGCGCGCTGCTGCAGGGCCCCGGCACCTCGGCCGAGACGGTGCAGGCGATGCGCGCGGCACTGGACCGCGGCGAGCCCTTCCGTGCCGAACTGCTGAACTACCGCAAGGACGGCACGCCCTTCTGGAACGAGCTGAAGATCGTCCCGGTGTGCGGCGACGACGGCACGCTGACGCAGTTCGTCGGCGTGCAGCGTGACGTGACGGCGCGCCGCGACGCGATGAACAAGCTGTCGCTGGCCGCACGCGTGTTCGAGCAGAGCAACGAGGCGCTGGCGATCGCCGACCTCGGCGGCCGCTTCGTCGCCGTCAACAACGCCTTCACGCGCATCACCGGCTACGCCGAGCACGAGGTCATCGGCCAGAACCCGAGGCTGCTGAAGTCCGGGCTGCACGACGACGACTTCTACCGCCGCTTCTGGCAGGAGCTGCAGACACGCGGGCGCTGGGAAGGCGAGATCTGGAACCGGCGCAAGGACGGCACGGTGTATCCGGAGTGGCTGTCCGTCGGCCGCGTCGTCGACGAGGCCGGGCAGACGCAGAACTACGTCGCCTCGTTCAGCGACATCACCGCGCGCAAGCATGCCGAGGAGAACGTGCGCCGCCTGGCGTACTACGACCCGCTGACGGGCCTGCCCAACCGCGCGCTGCTGCAGCAGCGCGCCGCCCAGGCGCTGCAGATCGCGGTGCGCCACGGCGAGACGGTCGCGCTGATGTTCCTCGACCTGGACCACTTCAAGAACGTCAACGACACGCTGGGCCACCCGGTCGGCGACCGCCTGCTCGTCGCGCTGGCGCAGCGCATGCGCCCGGTGCTGCGCGACCAGGACACGCTGGCGCGCGTCGGCGGCGACGAGTTCGTGCTGGTGCTGCCCGGCACCGACGCGGCCGGCGCCACCCACGTCGCGCACAAGCTGCTGCAGATCGTGCAGGAGCCGCTGCAGCTGGAGGGCCACGAGCTGACCGTGACGCCGTCGATCGGCGTCGCGATCTTCCCCACCGACGCGGCCGACTACGACACGCTGTTCGCCTTCGCCGACGCGGCGATGTACCGCGCCAAGATGTCCGGCCGCGCCACGTTCAGCTTCTACACCGCCGAGATGCAGGCCCAGATGGCGCGCACGCTGCGGGTGGAGAACGCGCTGCGCCGCGCGCTCGAACGCCACGAGATGCAGCTGCACTACCAGCCGCAGTGTTCGGCGGCCGACGGCCACGTCGTCGGCGTCGAGGCGCTGCTGCGCTGGAACCACGCCGAGCTGGGCTGGATCGGCCCGGCCGAGTTCGTGCCGCTGGCCGAGAGCAGCGGCCAGATCGCGGTCATCGGCCGCTGGGTGCTGGACACCGCGCTGCGTCAGCAGCGTGCGTGGCTGGACGCCGGGCTGCGGCCGCTGCGCATGGCGGTCAACCTGTCGGCCGTGCAGCTGCGCCAGGCCGGGCTGGCCGACCTCGTCGCCGAGCTGCTGCAGCGCCACCGCGTCGACCCGGCCTGGCTGGAGATCGAGCTCACCGAGACCATGGCCTGGGACGACCCCGAAGGCTCGGCGCGCCAGATCGCACGGCTGCGTGCGATGGGGCTGCGCATCGCGCTGGACGACTTCGGCTCGGGCTACACCTCGTTCTCGCACCTGAGCCTGTTCCAGGCCGGCACGCTGAAGATCGACCGCTCGCTGGTCTCGCGCCTGGCGCCCGGCGCCAGCGAGAACAGCGTCGTCGCCGCGATCGTCAACCTCGCGCGCACGCTGCGCATGCACACCGTCGCCGAAGGCGTCGAGACGCCGACGCAGCGCGAGCTGCTGCTCGAGGCCGGCTGCGAGTCGGCGCAGGGCTGGCTGTACGGCCGGCCGATGCCGGCGGCGGACCTCGAGGCGCTGATTCGTGGTGCCTCGGCCGGCCCCGTGGGCTGACGCCGGACGCAGCCCGCGGCACGCTTCCCGGGGAACACCGCAGTGTTTCTCCGCGAGATATCTGGAAGCGGTTGCCGGAATACCCGGCGACTGCCAAACTGACGGTTGTCACGCTGCATCGCAGGCGGTTTTCGGTCGTTGGGGCCGATTTTCATGAATTCCATTGCGCTAAGCCTCACGCTACTGCAGCAAACCTGCGTCTACCTCGTCGTGGCCTATCTCCTGGCGGGCACCCGGATATTCATTCCGCTGATGCACGTGACGATCCGGCTGCCGCAGCGCACGGCCTGCTACGTCGTCTGCTCGCTGTTCTGCATCATGGGCACCTACCTCGGGCTGCACATCGACGACTCGATCGCGCACACGCGCGCCATCGGCTCGGTGCTCGGCGGCGTGCTCGGCGGCCCGGTGGTCGGCCTGGCGGTGGGCCTGACCGGCGGCCTGCACCGCTATTCGCTGGGCGGCAGCTCCGCCCTGCCCTGCGCCATCGCCACCGTCGTCGGCGGCCTGATCGGCGGCGGCTACCACCTCTACATGATCCGCCGCGGCAAGGCCGCCACCGTCTTCCGCCCGGTGCCGGTGGCGCTGGTGACGCTGGCGTCGATCGTCGTCGAGATGGCGATCCTGCTGCTGATGCTCAAGGCACCGGCGAACTGGCACCTGGTCGAGCAGATCGCGATCCCGATGGGCGTGGCCAACACGCTGGGCGCGGGCATGTTCATGCGCATCCTCGTCGACCGGCGCAAGCTCTACGAACGCCAGTCGACCGTCTTCTCGACCAAGGCGCTGGCGATCGCCGCGCGCGTCGAGGGCCTGCTGCGCGAAGGTTTCGACCCCGACGGATCGGCGCGTGCGACCCGCGTCGTCAAGGTCATCCAGGAGGAGACCGGCGTCGGCGCGGTGGCGATGACCGACACCCGCCAGCTCGTCGCCTTCACCGGCATCGGCGCCGACCACCACCTGCCGGGCACGCTGATCGAGTCCAAGCTGACGCAGCAGGCGATCGAGCGCAACGAAGTCGTCTACGCCGACGGCAACGAGGTGCCCTACCGCTGCTCGATCCACGCCCGCTGCCCGCTGGCCTCGTGCCTGATCATCCCGCTGACCGACGAGGAGAACCAGGTCATCGGCACGATCAAGCTCTACGAGCCGCGCAGCCGGCTGTTCTCCAACATCAACCGCACGCTCGGCGAAGGCATCGGCCGGCTGCTGTCCAACCAGATCCTCGCCGGGCGCTACCTGCGTCAGCGCGAGATGCTGGCGCAGTCGGAGATCAAGCTGCTGCAGGCCCAGATCAACCCGCACTTCCTGTTCAACGCGCTGAACACGCTGATCGCGGTGATCCGCCGCGACCCGGAACGCGCCTGCACGCTGGTCTTCAGCCTGTCGACCTTCTTCCGCAGCAACCTCAAGCGCCCCAGCGAGGACGCGCGCCTGATCGAGGAACTGGCCCACGTCTCGTCCTACCTGGAGATCGAGCAGGCGCGTTTCGGCGACCGGCTGCAGGTCGAGTTCGACGTGCCCGACCGGCTGCAGCACGTGCGCCTGCCGGCGTTCTCGCTGCAGCCGGTGGTCGAGAACGCGATCAAGCACGGCACCTCGCAGCTGCTGGGCATCGGCCGGGTGAAGATCTCGGCGCGCCAGGAAGGCCACGACCTGCGGCTGTGCGTCGAGGACAATGCCGGCCTGTACAAGCCGCCGGCCGAAGGCAACGACGGCCTGGGCGTGAACCTGGTGCGCCGCCGCATCGCCAACCGCTACGGCGCCGGCTACGGCATGGACATCGAATGCGAGCCCGAGGTCATGACGCGCGTGACGCTGCGCATGCCCTTGTCCACCGGCGAGCCCTGAACCGCGAGGCTGTGATGAACGTCCTGATCGTCGACGACGAAACCCCGGCACGCGAGGAGATCGCGCGCCTGCTGTCCCGGGTGGCCGACGTGAGCATCGTCGGCCAGTGCGCCAACGCCGTCGAGGCGCTGGCGGCGATCAACCACCTGCACCCGGACGTCGTCTTCCTCGACATCAACATGCCGCAGATCAGCGGCCTGGAACTGCTGGGCATGCTCGACCCCGAGGAGATGCCTCGCGTGGTCTTCCTCACCGCGTACAGCGAGTACGCGCTGAAGGCCTTCGAGCAGGACGCCTTCGACTACCTGTTGAAGCCCGTGGACCCGGCGCGGCTGGACGTCACGCTGCAGCGCCTGCGCCGCGACGCCGCGCCGACGGCCGACCTCTCCAAGCTGGCAGCACCGCTGCGCCAGATTCCCTGCCCCGGCCACCAGCGCGTGCAGCTGGTCAAGGTCGAGCAGGTGGAGTACGCCAACTCCACCGGCACCGGGGTCTTCCTCGTGACGACCGACGGCGTCGAGCACTTCACCGAGCTGACGCTGCGCACGCTGGAGGAGCGCACGCCGCTGCTGCGCTGCCACCGCCAGTACCTCGTGAACCCGGAGCAGATCCTCGAGATCGTGTTCCAGGAGCTCGGCGGCGCCGAGATCGTCACCCACGGCGGCCGGCGCGTGCCGGTCAGCCGCCGGCTGCTCGGCGAACTGAAGGAGAAGCTGGGCTTCGCCTGATCAGACCGCGGCGACGACGCGCGCGAACCAGCCCTGCACGCCCGCGCGCACCGGCTGCACGTCGATGCGGCCATCGGGTGTCAGGCGGTTCACGGCCATCGGCACGATCTCGGCCAGCACCTGGGCGGCGTCGACCGGGTCCAGGTCCAGGCGACGCACCAGCTTGTCGTACAGGCGCTCGCCGAGCGCGCGGCGCATCGTCGCGCCGTCCATCGTGTTGTCGGCGCCGTGGGTGATCCAGCCACGCATCGCCTCGCCGCAGCCTTCGGCGTCGAAACGTGCCGCCAGCGACGTGAGGCCGCCGTCGTGCTGGCGCAGCAGGCGCATCAGCGACTGCACGAGCTTGCTGTTCTCGCCGCCACAACGCCGCGCCTTGCGCGCGAGACCGATCGCCATTTCTTCGAATTCACAGCACATCACAACCTCGACTGGTTTCGCTCCGGTCTCCCCGGAGAATCTTCTGGTTCCAACATAATCCAGCCCGGAGATACTGTCCAGGGCTCCCGCGAAGCGGCCGCCGGATGCCCCCCGAAATTCACCGAAGAAACCCCGGAGAAAATACCGCCGGGGCCTGCCCGGGAACCGCTCGGGGCCGATCTGCGACCGCTCGCCGGAAAGTCCGGCGGCGCGTCTCGCCGGCGCCACGCCGGACCTCAGGCGACGAGGCGACCCTCGAGTTCGCGGTCCAGCGCCTGCGACATCGCCTGCCAGGCCCGGCCGGCGACGCAGGCTCCGGCATGGTCGTACTCGACCTCGATGCGCCGGCGCAGCACGACCAGCGCACACAGGTTCAGCCGCTGGCGCTCGGGCCCGTGTGGCACGCGCGCGGCGGCGCGGCGTCGGCCCTGGCGGCGGTCCAGCGTTTCGCGTGCCAGCGCCTGCACCGCGACGGCATCGTCCCAGTCCAGGCCCAGCGCCAGCCCGGCGCGCAGCAGCGCGCGTTCGGTCTCGCGCGCGGTGGCGGTGTAGTCGATGAATCCGGACATCGCGTCCTCCTCCGTTCAGGCGGTCTTGGCCGCGGCGCGTGCGCCGCGCCGGAACAGCCACCAATAGGCGCCGGCGACGAGCAGCGCGCCGCCGACCCAGTTGCCCAGCGTCACGACGCCCAGGTTGATCAGGTACTGGCCCACCGGGATCTCGGCGGCCGCCCGGGCCTGCGCCGCGGGCTCGGCCCAGAAGCTCGCCGGCGCGAACCACTTGACCATCAGGCCGTAGGGCACGAAGTACATGTTGGCCACGCAGTGCTCGAAGCCGGCGGCGACGAAGGCCGTGATCGGCAGGAACATCGCGACGATCTTGTCGGTCACGCTGCGTGCGGCCAGCGACAGCCAGGTCGCGAGACACACGAGCACGTTGCACAGGATGGCCAGCGAAAACGCCTTCAACGGCGGCAGGCTGGCCTTGCTGGCGGCCAGGTACAGCGCGCTGGCGCCGACCTCGCCGTGACCGAAGCCGTACTGGCCGCCGAGGAAGACGATGACCGCGGTGCCGAGCGCACCGACCAGGTTGCCGAACCAGACGAGGGTCCAGACCCGCAGCATGCGCCGCGTGTCCAGCCGGCCGCTGGCCCAGGCCATGACCATCAGCGCGTCGCTGGTGAAGAGCTGCGCGCCGGCGACGACGACCAGCATCAGCCCCATCGAGAACGCCGCGCCCATCAGCAGGCGCATCACGCCCCAGGGCAGCATGTGCTCGGCGCCGGCGATGGCAATCGTGGCGAACATCGCGCCCAGCGCGACGAAGGCGCCGCCGAGCACGGCCAGGCCGAACTGCTGGGCCGGCGCGGCCTTGGCCTTCTTGACGCCCATCTCCTCGGCGGCGCAGGCCACCGCGTCGGGCGCCAGCGGATCGAACAGCGAACGCGGGGCGGCCGCGCCGTAGGCGGCAGCCGGCTCCTCGCCGTTCAGCAGGTGGCGGGGGTGCGTGCGGTCGAGCATGGTTGTCCTTCATCGGCCTCACGGCCGTTCGGCGCGCTTGCGGCCAGCACGGCCAGCGTATGCAGCGCGATCATCTTTTCCTCGTTCGTCGGCAGCACGAACACCGGCACGACCGAGTCGTCGGCGGAGATCTCGAGCGCGCTGCGGCCGTTGGCGTAGTCGTCGATCGCCAGGCCCATCCAGCCCAGGCGCGAACAGACCTCGGCGCGCACGCCGGGCGAGTTCTCGCCGATGCCGGCGGTGAACACGAGGGCGTCGATGCCGCCCATCGAGCCGGCCATCGCCGCCACCTCCTTGGCGACACGAAAGCAGAACAGCTCGATCGCGCGGCGCGCCGCCGGGTCGGTGGACTGCTCCAGCGCGCGCATGTCGCTGGACACGCCCGAGACGCCGAGCAGGCCCGAGCGCCGGTACAGCAGGTCCTCCAGCGCGTCGGCGCCCATGCCTTTCTCGCGCATCAGGTACAGCAGCACGCCGGGGTCCAGCGAGCCGCTGCGGGTGCCCATCGGCACGCCGTCCAGCGCCGTGAAACCCATCGTCGTGTCGACGCCGCGGCCGGCGTGCACGGCCGCCAGGCTGGAGCCATTGCCCAGGTGGCAGACGACGACGCGCGCGTTGGCCAGCTCGGGCCGCAGCGCCGCCAGCCGTTGCGAGACGTACTCGTAGGACAGGCCGTGGAAGCCGTAGCGCTGCACGCCTTCGTAGCTCAGTTCCTGTGGCAGCGCGTAGGTGCTCGCCACCCAGGGCAGCTCGGCATGGAAGGCGGTGTCGAAACACGCGACCTGCGGCAGTTCGGGGTGGCTGGCCGCCAGCGCGCGCATCGGCGCCAGGTTGTGTGGCTGGTGCAGCGGCGCCAGCGGCACCAGGGCCTGCAGTTCGGCGAGCACCTCGGGCGTCACGCGCACCGGGCGGCTGAAACCGCGCCCGCCGTGCACGACACGGTGGCCGGCGGCGACGATGCGGTCCTCGGGCAGCGCCTGGCCCAGCCAGGCCAGCAGGTACTCCAGCAGCGCCGGGCGGCGCTGCGAGTCCTCGGCGCTCCAGCGGCGCTGGGCGACGACGCGCCGGTTGGCGTCCCGGGCCTCGAAGCGGGCGTCGGTGCCGATGCCGGCGATCTGGCCGTTCAGCACCTGATGCAGGTCCTCGGTGGCCTCGTCGCGGCGCAGCACCGCGAACTTCAGGCTCGACGAGCCCGCGTTGAGCACCAGGCAGGATTGGTGTCGGCTCATCGCGGCCTCACTCGGCGGCGGCGCGCCGGGCCTGGGCCAGCAGCGCGGCAATGGCGCACGAGGCCAGGCGCGAACGCTGGCTGTCGGCGCGGCTGGTCAGGATCACCGGCACCTTGGCGCCCAGCACGATGCCCGCGGCGTCGGCGTTGGCCAGGAAGCTGAGCTGCTTGGCGAGCATGTTGCCCGCCACCATGTCGGGCACGAGCAGGATGTCGGCCTGCCCGGCCACCGGCGACACGATGCCCTTGGTGCGTGCGGCCTCGGCCGAGATCGCGTTGTCGAAGGCCAGCGGGCCGTCGAGCACGCCGCCGGTGATCTGGCCGCGGTCGGCCATCTTGCAGAGCACCGCCGCTTCCAGCGTCGACGGGATCTTCGGGTTGACGTTCTCGACCGCCGACAGGATCGCCACCTTGGGCGTCTTCACGCCCAGCGCCTGCGCGAGGTGGATCGCGTTCTGGACGATGTGCATCTTGTCGTCCAGCGTCGGCGAGATGTTGATCGCCGCGTCGGTGATCAGCAGCGTGCGTTCGTAGGTCGGCACGTGCATCACGAAGACGTGGCTGATGCGCGCCGCGGTGCGCAGCGCGTTGTCCTTGCGCACCACCGCGCCCATCAGCTCGTCGGTGTGCAGCGAGCCCTTCATCAGCGCCTGCACCTCGCCGTCGCGTGCCAGGCGCGCGGCGGCTTCGGCGGCGTCCTTCGGGAACTCGACGTCGACGATGCGGCAGGCCGAGATGTCCAGCCCGTGTTCGGCGGCGATGGCCTTCATCTGCCGCGCCGGCCCGACCAGCACCGGCTCGATCAGCCCGGCCTCGGCGGCGTCGACCGCAGCGCGCAACGAGGGTTCGTTGCAGGGGTAGGCCACCGCGGTGGGCACCGGCGCCAGGCGCTCGCACTTCTTCAGCAGCGCGTCGTGCTGGTGGTGGCCGATGAGCTGCACCTCGGGCAGATCGACCGGCGCGGTCCGGACCTTGGCCACGGGCGCCACGACTTCGGCGATGCCGCCGGCCACGAGGATGCCGTCCTGGTTGACGCAGCCGCAATCGAGCACGACCACACGGTCGGCGTCGCGTTTCTCGACCACCGTCACCGTGGCGGTGATGCGGTCGCCGACGCTGATCGGGTGCAGGAAGTGCAGGTCCTGGCTGAGGTAGACCGTGCCCGGGCCCGGCAGGCGCGAACCGATCAGGCCCGAGACCAGCGCGCCGGTCCACATGCCGTGGGCGATGACCTTGCCGTGGCCGCTGCCGGCGGCGAAACGCGGGTCCAGATGCACCGGGTTGCGGTTCTCGGAGACCGTGGCGAACAGCCGCACGTCGTCCATCGTCAGCGCCCGCGTGCGGGCGGCCGACTGGCCGACGAGGATCTCGTCGTAGGGCAGGTTCTCGCTGACGCCGTCGTCGGCGTCGATCACGGGAGGGCGCGGCGTCGCGGCGGCGGCCTGGAAACGGGCGCCGTCGTGCAGCGCGGCGGTGGGGCGGGTTTCGGTCAGCATGGCGGTCTGTGCGGTTTCGCGGGCAACAGGAGGCCCGACCGGGGTCGTGCCCGGTGTCTTGATTCGGTCGGGGGCGGGGTTCGGCGGGCGCTCAGGTGACCTGCAATCCGGCCTCGCGGAACATCGAGCGCGTGCGCTCGACGAGCTCTTCGGACGGCGGCGCCACGCCGGCCAGGCGGTAGTTCAGCTCACGCTCGTGCCACTTGTGCTCGCCCATCTGGTGGAAGGGCAGCACATCCACACGCTGCACGTTGCCCAGCCGGGCGGCGAAGGCAGCCAGCGCGCGGATCTCGCTGTCGTGGTCGGTCCAGCCGGGCACCAGCACGTAGCGCAGGATGATCGGCTTGGCCGCGGCGGCCAGCCGGCGCGCGAAGTCCAGCGTGGGTTTGAGCTCGGCGCCGGTCAGCCGGTGGTAGCTCTTCTCGCTGAAGGCCTTGATGTCCAGCAGCACCAGGTCCAGGTCGGCCATCATCTCGTCGTCGACCTTGGCGCCCAGGTAGCCCGAGGTGTCCAGCGCGGTGTGCAGGCCCATCGCCTTGCAGCCGCGCAGCAGCGCCTTGACGAAGCGCGGCTGCGTCAGCGGCTCGCCGCCGCTGAGCGTCACGCCCCCCTTGGCCTGGATGAAGCCGCGGTAGCGGCCGATGTCCGTCAGGATCTCGGCGACGCTGGTGAGCGTGCCGTCGTGACGATGCCAAGTGTCGGGGTTGTGGCAGTACGCGCAGCGCAGCGGACAGCCCGAGAGGAACAGCACGTAGCGGATCCCCGGGCCATCCACCGTCCCGCAGGTCTC
>NZ_SLXD01000003.1 GCF_004340905.1 Rubrivivax gelatinosus | reverse complement strand
TCATCGCCATCAGCGTCTCCTCGTGAGCGGTGCTGCCAGCGTAGAAGTTCACTGGCTCACTGCGTGAGACTGCTGAGGCACGTTGCTAATCAGGACGGCCGAAGCTCTCGACGCGGCTGACCGAGCCGTTGACGAAGGCGGTCCAGTCGGGGGAGAACTGGTACTCGCCGCGCAGGAACAGGCTGGTGTTCTCGGTTTCGGCTTCGTCGGCGGCGACGGCGTTGTAGTTGTACGAGCAGGAGCCCGAATCCGTCAGCCAGAAGTTCTCGGCCGTGCAGCCGCCGGGCAGGGCGGTCCAGGCCGTGGTCGGGCCGATCGGGGTGCCGTTGGCGTCGACGGTGCGGTAGTTGTTGCCGTAGCTGGAAACGCCCAGCTCCTGGCCCCAAGGACGCTGGCGGGTGTAGACCATGCCGCGCTTGGTGTTGCCGAAGCCGGCCATCAGGCGGCCGTTCTCGCCCTGCATGCCGATGGCAGCGGACATCTCGCGCTTCTCGCCGCCGTCGTTGACGGGGTTGGAGTAGCCGACCATCACCTCGACACCCTGGAAGTCCTTGCGGGTGATGAAGTTCACCACGCCGGCGATGGCGTCGGAACCGTAGACCGCGGACGCGCCGTCGGTCAGGATTTCGACGCGCTCGATCATCGCCATCGGGATCGCGTTCAGGTCGCCGCCTTCACCCAGCATCGGGGCCACCGGCACGCGCTGGCCGTCCAGCAGCACCAGCGTGCGGCCGTCACCCAGGCCACGCAGGTCGATGCCGGCGTACGACTGGGCCGACGAGCCCGATTGCGGACGGAAGTTACCGGCCGACGCGAACGAGACCGAACGCATGAACTCGGCGACGGTGGTCGCGCCGCTCGACTCGAGCTGCTCGCGCGAAATCGTCGTGACCGGCAGGGCGCCTTCGGCATCGACACGCTTGATGCGGGAACCCGTGATCTCGATGCGCTCGGCGTCCTGCGCGGCTGCCGGCATCGACGTGAGCACCAGCGCGCCGCCAAGGGCCGCCAGAACTCCCATGCAAACTTTCGTTCGCTTGAACATTAACTTCACTCCTGTGGTGAGTTGATCGAAAGACCGATTCCCCCGAGCAAGCCCTGTGCCGCATTAATGCTTTGCAAGTCCGACCCGGAGATCCGTGAACGGATTGTCAAGGCGCGTCATGGTCCGATCTGCACGGGAAAGCCATGACTCGCCTGAACGCGCCAATTCACGAGGCCGCGCCCGCCGCCGCAATCTCCCGCGTCCTACCTCGGACGACTGCGACGCCGGCACGAAAAAGCCATCGCGCGACGATAGCGGCAGCTGTTGTGAAACCCGTCTGACACACCCCCGCAACCGCGCACCCGTGTAGGGCCGCAGCAACACTTTGCGACAGGTTGTGCGGGAGAACGAGGGATCCGGCCGCGCACCGTCGCCCCGACCGATGGACGGAAGGCGTGCGCGTGGGATAAGCGCGCCCGGCCAAGGCGCCGGGCGCGAGCTCGTCGACCGTCTCAGGCCGTCACGAGACGCGGCACCGCCGCCAGCAGCGTGCGCGTGTAGTCGCGTTGCGGCCGCGCCAGCACGTCGGCGCAGCTGCCCTGCTCCTCGATGCGCCCGGCCTTCATCACCGCGATGCGGTCGGCGATGTACTCGACGACGCCGATGTTGTGCGTGATGAAGAGGTAGGACACGCCGAGTTCGCGCTGAAGTTCGCGCAGCAGATTGAGGATCTGCGCCTGCACCGAGACGTCGAGTGCCGATGTCGGCTCGTCGCAGACGATCAGCCGCGGCTGCACCGCCAGTGCGCGTGCGATCGCGATGCGCTGGCGCTGGCCGCCGGAAAACTCGTGCGGATAACGCTCCAGCGCATCGCGGCGCAGGCCGACCTGGTCGGTCAGGCGTTCGATGCGCGCACGCCGCGTGGCGGCATCGAGGTCCGGATGCAGCGCCACCAGACCCTCCTCGAGCAGGTCGACGACACGCATGCGCGGGTTCAGCGACGCGAACGGGTCCTGGAAGATGATCTGCACCTTGCGGCGCGCGTCCAGCAGCGCCGGGCCGTCGAGCTCGAACAGGTTCTGGCCGTCGAGCATCGCGCGACCTTCGGTCACCGCGATACGGCGCAGCAGCTGCACGATGGCCTTGCCGGTGGTCGTCTTGCCGCAGCCCGACTCGCCGACCAGCGCCAGCGTCTCGCCGCGTGCGACCTGGAACGACACGCCGGCGACGGCGTCGAAGTGCCCGGTCACGCGCTGCAGCAGTCCGCCGCGGATCGGGAAACGCACCTTCAGGTCCTGCACGTCGAGCAGCGGCGCCGCCTCGCGCACCGGCGCGGGCGGTGGCGGCACCGGCACCGCGGGCGCCGCGACCCGCTCCGGTGCAGCCGGCACCCCGGGCTTGTGCAGCAGGCACCGAACCTGGTGCGTTTCGCTCGCATTCACCAGTTCGGGCAGCGTCGAGGCGCAGTGCGGCATCGCCGCCGCGCAGCGCGGCGCGAAGCGGCAGCCCTCGAACTGCAGCCACAGCGGAGGCACCGTGCCGGGGATGGCCTCGAGCGCAACGCCGCGGCGGTCGCCCGCCGGCAGCGCGCGCAGCAGGGCCTGCGCGTACGGGTGCAGCGGGCGCGAGAAGAACTCGGCCGCCGGCGCCACCTCGACGATCTGGCCGGCGTACATCAGCGCCACGCGCTGCGCCATGCCGGAGACGACCGCCAGGTCGTGCGTGATCAGCAGCAGGCCCATGCGCTGCTCGCGCTGCAGGTCCTTCAGCAGGTCCAGGATCTGCGCCTGGATCGTCACGTCGAGCGCGGTCGTCGGCTCGTCGGCGATCAGGAAGTCGGGCTCGGTGGCCAGCGCCATCGCGATCATCACGCGCTGCTTCTGGCCGCCGCTCATGCGGAACGGGTAGTCATCGATGCGGCGCTCGGGCTCGGGGATGCCGACGCGGCGCATCCAGTCGATCGCCTTCGCACGCGCCGCCGCACCACGCAGCGCGGTGTGGGTCTCGATCGCCTCGACGATCTGGTCGCCGACCTTCATCACCGGGTTCAGGCTGGTCGCCGGCTCCTGGAAGATCATGCCCAGGCGGCCGCCGCGCACGGCGCGCATGCCGGCTTCGGGCAGGTCGAGCACGTCGACGTCGCCGATGCGCACCTGGCCGCCGGTGACACGGCCGTTCTCGGGCAAGAGGCGCATCAGCGCCAGCGCCGTCATGCTCTTGCCGCAGCCGGACTCGCCGACGAGGGCGAAGGTCTCGCCGCGTTCGATCGCGAGCCTGAGCCCGTCGATCGCCTTGACGAGGCCGGCGTCGGCGTCGAGCACGACCTCGAGGTCCTGGATCTTCATCATGCCGAGACTCGCTTCTTGAAGCCCAGGCGCGGGCGGAAGGCACGCGCGCGCGGGTCGAAGGCCTGCTGCACGCCGTCGGCGAACAGGTTGGCGGCCAGCACCAGCACGACCATGAAGCTGAACGCCGCGGCGAAGCTCCACCAGACCACCGGGTCGCGGCTCATCTCGCTGCGCGCGAGGTTGATCATGCCGCCGAAGCTGGAGGTCGTCGGGTCGACGCCGACGCCGACGTAGGTCAGCACGGCTTCGTAGAGGATCAGGTCGCTGAAGCTCAGCACCGTCGTGATCAGCACCAGGTGCACGACGTTGGGGAAGACGTGCCGCGCCATGATGCGCGAGGGCTTCACGCCGAAGGCCATCGCCGCCTGCACGAAGTCGAGCTCACGCAGCTTCAGCGTCTCGGCGCGCACCAGGCGGCACAGCGTCGACCAGCCGGTGAGGCCCAGGATCACGCAGAGCATGAAGATCTTCAGGTCGCCGCGCTCGACGCCGGTCTCGAACCAGTCGGGGTGCTTGTCCAGCCAGACCTGCACCATCAGCACGCAGGCCGCGATCAGCAGCACGCTGGGCACCGAGGACAGCGTCGTGTAGAGGTACTGCACGGCCTCGTCGACCCAGCCGCGGAAGTAGCCGGCGAGGATGCCCAGCACGATGGCCACCGGCAGCGTCGCCAGCGTCGCCAGCGTGCCGATGACGAAGGCCGTGCGCACGCTCTTGAGCGTCTGCACCAGCACGTCGTTGCCGGTGCGGTCGGTGCCGAAGACGTGGTAGTGGCCGGCGAGCGCGGCGATGACGCCGGCGAGCACGCAGATCAGCGCCAAGGTGAGCGCGGCGGCACGCCAGGGCAGCTCGGTGCGGTCGGTCGCGAGGTCGGCCAGCGCCTGGCCGAAGCCCGCGTGCTGGCGTGCCAGCGCGGCGGCCAGCAGCAGCACCGCGGCCATCGCCACGAGCAGCCCGCTGCCGGCACCGGCGAGCACGCGCGAGGAGACGTCGCCGGCCCACTGCGTCTCGGGGTCCTTCAGATGCGCGCCGCCGTGCTCCAGGCGCGGGAACTCGCGCAGCGCGACGCCGTCGCGCGTGACGCTCTGCTTGTTCAGCGCCCGGTAGGCCAGCGGTTCGGAGTAGCTGGACTCGCGCATCGCCAGCTGGCGGGACAAGGCGAGGTCCAGCAGCGACTGGGTGCGCGTGTCGTAGAAGACCTGGCCCGAGGCCTGGCCCTGGGCATCGGCGAGCTGGCGCCGGAAGTGCACGCTGTCCAGCGCCGTGATGAACAGGAAGACCAGCAGCACCAGCACCGAGCACAGCGCCGCCGGGTCGCGGAAGACCTTCTTCCAGGTGGCGCGCAGCGGCTCGCTGCGCAGCACGCGGATCGTGTAGCCGACGAGCGCGGCGAACAGCGCCCACAGCGCGAGGTCGGTCCAGAGCAGGACGAACTTGAATCCCATGGCGTTCCCCGGCTCAGTTCAGGCGGACCCGCGGGTCCACCCAGGTGTAGGCGATGTCCAGCAGGATGTTGGTGGCGATGTACAGCGCCGAGCCGACGAAGACCATGGTGCGCACGATCGCGAAGTCCTGGCCGCCGATGGCGTCGATGACGAAGGCGCCCAGGCCCGGGATGCCGAAGAAGCTCTCGAACACCAGGCTGCCGAGGAAGACATAGGGCAGGTAGCCGGCGGCGCTGGTGATGATCGGGATCAGCGCGTTGCGCAGCACGTGGCGGAACAGCACCACCTGCTCGGCCAGGCCCTTGGCGCGTGCGGTGCGCACGTAGTCCTTGCCGATCTCCTCGAGGAACATCGCGCGGTACAGCCGCGCCTCACCGCCCAGCCGCGCGAGCAGCGACAGGATGATCGGCAGCGCCAGGAAGCGCAGCGCATCCAGCCCCGGCGCGTAACCCGAGATCGGCACCAGCCTGAGCACACGCGAGAACAGGAACTGGCCGACGATGATGTAGAAGAGGCTGGAGATCGACAGCATCAGCACGCAGAGCACGACGCCCCAGAAGTCGATCTTCGAGTGCCTGAAGAACACCAGCATCAGCGAGAAGCTGACGCTGACCATCAGCTGCAGCAGGAACAGCGGCAGCGCCAGCTGCAGGCTCACGCCCATGCGGGTGGCGATCTCGTGGCCGATGTCCACCGAACGCGCCGAGTCGCTGCGGCCGAAGTCGCCCTTCATCAGCGAGATCGAACGTTCCCAGAGCACGGTCTTGGTGAGCTGCTCGGCGCCCTGGCCTTCGCCGTTCCAGTACAGCGGCTTGTCGTAGCCGCGCTCGGACTTCCACTTGTCGATCTGCTCCTGCGTCACGCGCTTGCCGCCGATGTTCAGCCGCGCCATGTCGTCGGGCGTGTTGACGGTGAAGAACAGGAAGAAGGTCAGCAGGTTGACGCCGACGAGGATCAGCAGGCCGTAGCCGAGGCGGCGCAGGATGTAGGTACCCATCTCAGCTCGCCTCCGCCGTGCTGGCCGTGCCGCGGGCCGTCGCCGTCTCGCGCGCCTTGAAGCTGCGCCGTCCGATCCACACCAGCGCGGCCAGCGCCAGCGCCAGCAGCGCCACCGGCCAGACGATGGGGTGGTTCCATTCGGCCTGTTTGCGTGCCCGCAGTTCGGGGTCGATGCGGTAGTACTTGGCCATGTCGCGGATCAGGATCGAAGGCTTGCCGTTGTGCACCCACTGCTGGAACGCGAGGCCTCCCCAGGGGAAGTAGCCGAAGCACCAGGGCGAGTCCTCCTGCACGATGGACACCATCTTGTCGATGACCGCCTGCTTCTCCGGCCCGTCGTCCAGCGACTTCAGGCGGCCGTACAGCGCGTCGTACTCGGCGTTGTCGTAGTTCGAGTAGTTGTCGCCCTGGCTCTTGGAGCGGCCCAGCGGGCCGTAGAGCAGGAAGAGGAAGTTCTCGGCGTCCGGGTAGTCGGCCAGCCAGCCACCCCAGAAGATCTGGTGCCGGCCCTGCAGCGTCTTGTCCTGGTACTGGTTGAAGTCGGTCGCGCGCACCTCGAGCTGGATGCCGAGCTTGGCGAACTGCTTGATCATCCAGTCGTTCTCGCTCTTGCTCTCGGGCGTGGGCGCACGCTGGAAGTCGTAGTTCAGCACCAGCGGCTTGCCGGTCGTCGCATCGCGGCCGCCCGGGTAGCCGGCTTCGGCGAGCAGCTTCTTCGCGTCCTCGATCGGCCGGCGCACGACCTTGCCGTCGACGAGCCTGTGCGTCACCGGGTTGTAGAACCCGGGCTGGCCCTCGCGCGAGCCGAACAGGCCCGGCGGCACCGGCGAGTGCGCCGCCACGCCGCCCTTGGACTTGAAGATGCGGCCGTAGCCCTCCTCCCAGTCGATCGCGATGGCCAAAGCCTGGCGCAGCTTGCGGTTCTTCGCCTGCTGCTCGCGCGTGTCGCCCCTGCCGACCACCGGGTCGAGCATGTTGAAGCCCAGGTACCAGTTCGAGATGTCGGTCATCAGCGGGAACTGGAAGCCGCGCTCCTCGTAGAGCTTGCGCACCGCGTCGGAGTCGTCGGCGTCGTTGCGGAAGTCCACGCCCCACTCGGGACGCTCGATCTCCGGCACGTCGAAGTAGCCCTGCTTGAACTTCTCCTTGCGCGGCACCTTCTCCTTCTCGATCGTCACGTAGAGCTTGTCGACGAAGGGCATAGCCTTGCCGCAGTCGGCCAGCAGGCCGGCTTCCTGGTCGCCGGGCATGCCCTCGCAGGGATAGGTCTCGCCGTGGTAGTTCGGGTTGCGCTGCAGCACGTGGCGGCGGTCGCGCACGAAGTCGACCATCATGTACGGGCCCGTGCCCACCGGCCACTGGTTCAGCGACAGGCCGTTCTCGCTCATGCCCGGCTGGGCGTAGAAGGCGTCCGCTTCCCAGGGCATCGGCGCCAGGAAGGGCATCGCCATCCAGTAGCTCCACTGCGGGTACTTGCCCTTGATGCGGATGCGCCAGGTGTACTTGTCGACGGCGACGCTGCCGGCCAGCGGCCACTTGCGAAAGTCGAGGAAGGGCTTGTCGCGCACGTCGCGCGGCAGGCCGGCGAGCAGCTTGGCGTCCTCGCGCTTGACCAAGTCGGCGTACTCGCGCAGGCCGACCACGTACTCGGAGAAGATGGCGAAGATCGGCGCCTCGATGCGCGTCGTCGCATGGCGCTTGAGCGCGTAGACGAAGTCCTCGGCCACCAGCTCGCGCGTGCCCTGATGCTCGAACTCCAGCGGCGAACGCTTGGTGCCGAGCTGATCGCGGGTCAGGTTCAGGTAGCGGTAGCGCCCCTGCGCATCCTTGGCGAAAGCCGGATGCGGCTGGAACATGACGCCCGGACGGATCTTGACGTCGTAGACGCTCTCGGCGATCTGCTCCGGCGGCGCGTTCTCGGGCAGCTCGTGGCCGTCGCGGTCGACGTAGCGCGGCTTGGCGACCTCGGCAGCCGCCTTCGGGATCAGCGTGTACGGCCGCTTCAGGTAGTGGTACCCGTAGGGCGGCTCGTAGATCTGGTAGGTGTACGCCGACTCGGGGTTGGCGTAGGAGGCCACCGGGTCCAGGTAGCGCGGCGAGCGCTCGTCGAACGAATAGAACATCGTGTTCTGGCGTTCGGCGCCGGCGGGATACGGGCTGTTGTTGCAGCCCGCGGACAGCAGGGCCGCGGCCAGGCCCAAGGCCAGCCCGAGACGGACGACGATCGAATTCCCGCGCATGCGGTCGCTCTCCTCGCGGCGCCGGCCGCGGGCCGGATGGGGCCCCGCCGCCGGCGGCATCAATTCCAGATCCGCGTGCGGGCCTCGCTCGTGACGGGCTCCGGCGGAAAAGCCCGCGATTCTAGGGGCCAGCGCGGGCTTACCAACCCACGAGTACGTTGCGGCCCTGCACCGCGAGCTCGACTTTGGCGCCCACCGGCAGCGTCACCTTGGTCGGCACGTGGCCGAACGGCAGCCCGGTGAGCACCGGCACGCCAGTCTGCGCACGCAGGTGCTCGACGACCGTCTTCAGCTTGTAGCCACGGTCGGACTTGACCGGCTTCCAGTCGCTGAAGCTGCCCAGCAGCACCGCTTTCTGCGCCCCCAGGACGCCCGCCTGCAGCAACTGCAGCAGCATGCGTTCGACGCGGTACGGATGCTCGGCCACGTCTTCGAGGAACAGCACGCCCCCCCGGATGCGGGGCCAGTGCGGGGTGCCCAGCAGCGAGCACAGCACCGTCAGGTTGCCGCCCCAGAGCTTGCCCTTGGCGGCCAGACCGTCGAAACCGGCCTCGGTGCGGAAACCCACCGCCTCCAGCTCGCCGCTCATCGCCTCGACGAAACAGCCTTCGGTGACCTCGTCGACGCCGCCGTCGGCGTCGCTGCGGCCGAAGTCGGAAGCCGCCAGCGGCCCGGCCCAGCTGCGTGCGCCGCCGTGGGCCAGCAGGCCCAGCTGCAGCGCCGTCAGGTCGCTGTGGCCGACCCAGCGTGTGCCCTGCTCGACACTGCGCGCGAGCAGCGCCCAGTCCAGCCGGTCGAGCAGTCGCGTCATGCCGTAGCCGCCGCGCGTGGCCATCGCGATCGACGGCGCCGCCTCGGCGACGCGATGGATCGCGGCCAGCCGCGTCTCGTCGTCGCCGGCGAAACGCTGCTGGCGTGCCAGCGCCGACTCGTCGATCGTCACCTCGTAGCCCAGCTTGGCCAGGCGTCTGGCGGCACGGCGAAGGGGCGCGGCCGAGGGCAGCGCGCCGGCCGGGGTGTAAAGCGACAGCGTCTGCGCCGCAGGCACCTCGTGGCCGCAGTCGCAGTCGCAGTCGCAGCCGGGGCCGTGATCGTGATCGTGATCGGTATGGGGGGTCATGAGTTCGTGGGTGGCCAGCTGTCGAGTTCGTGTGTCTCGCCGGCGGGGATCGCCCGCGCAGCGCGGGCCTCGCGAGCCAGCGCACGGCGTTCGGCGAAGAAGCGGCGCAGCAGGTCGCCGCATTCGGCGGCCATCACGCCGCCGACGATCTGCGTATGGTGGTTCAGGCGCCGGTCGGCGAACAGGTCGACGACCGAGCCGGCGGCGCCGGTCTTGGGATCCGGCGCGCCGTAGACGATGCGCTTGAAACGCGCGTGCATCAGCGCCATCGCGCACATCGCGCAGGGCTCCAGCGTCACGTACAGCTCGCACTCGGGCAGGCGGTAGTTGCCCAGCATCGTGGCGGCGTGGCGCAGGGCGACGATCTCGGCGTGCGCCGTCGGGTCGTGGGTCGTGATCGGGCGGTTGTAGCCGGTGGCGACGACCTGCGGGCCTTCGGGCCCCGGGCGCACGATGACCGCGCCGACCGGCACCTCGCCGACCAGCCAGGCGTTCTGCGCCTGGTCGAGCGCGATCGCCATCGCGCGCAGGTCGCGCTCGTGCTGCAGTTCGGTGTCGGTCACTGCGAGGCGGGGTTCAGCCAGGCGGCGCGGATGGCGCGGCCGCACTGCACCGAGTCGACCGCCACCGAGGTGTCGGGGTCGCTGTCGAGCAGCGACAGGCGCGAGATCACGCCGTACCAGGTCTTGGACGCGTCGATCCAGGGGTAGAAGCCGAAGGCGCCGGGGCTGCTGAAGGCGCCGTCGCCGACGTCGGGGTCGTCCTCGACCCAGTGGCCGATCGAGTAGTGCCACTGCTCGCCCTCGGGCGAGGGCGTGAACTTGGCCGTGCTGCAGCTCGCCGGGTCGACGCAGACCGGGTGCGTGCCCAGCGCGGCGCGCTCGTAGCTCAGCGTGCCGTCGAGGATGCGGCGCAGGAACAGCGCGTAGTCGGTGGCGCTGGTCTCGACGCCGCCGGCCAGCTGCGGGCCCGAGTACGACATCGTGATGCCGGTGCCGAGCACACGACGCATCTCGGTGGCCAGCGCCGACGGGCCGAGGTCGGCCAGCGCGGGGTTCATCGACGCATGCTTCTGCATGTGACCGCCGCTGTAGACGAAGAAACCGTCGTTCTCGGCGACGTAGTCGCCGTTGGTGCCGCCGTCGCGGCCCTCGACATCGAGGCAGTTGCCCACCGTCGTGTCCGAGCCGCAGGCGCGGAAGTTCGTGTAGCCGCTGCGAAAGCCGAGGAACCTGATGTCGTCGTCGCTCAGCACACCGGCCTTGGACTGCACGACGTAGCTGCCGTAGATCCACTTCGACGCCGACGCGATCGGCAGCGTCGTATCGGCATCGATCGTCAGCAGCAGGCCGGCAAAGCTGCCCGAGGCCAGCGGGCCCGAGGCGTCGCCGACTTCCCAGTAGAACGGACGGATCTGCTCGCAGTCGGCCGCCGTCTCGGCCACCGACCGGGCCGCGGCGATGCGCTCGGCCAGCGTCGGCGCATCGCTGAAGCCGCCTCCGCCGCCTCCACCGCCGCAGCCGGCGAGCGTCACCAGGAGCGCCGGCACGAGACGGCGGAGGAAGGTCGGGCAGGTGGCACGGTCCATGGGGGGGCGATTATCGCGGCCGCCGCAACGCAGGCGTGACCGGGGGCAAGCCGCGCGGGCCGCCCGAGCCCGATGTCAGCCCGGCGGTTCGAATCGTCGGGCCGCCGCCTCGACACGCAGCGTGCCCGGGCACTCGATGCGCAGCGTGCCGCCTTCGAGCACGATGCCGGCTCCGCCGTCGACGGCCAGCACGACCCGCCGCCCCGCACGCAGTTCGACACCATCGCACACCGACTGCAGCGTCGCCGCGTCGCGGGACTCCAGGGCGAGATCGCCGTCGTCGCTGCGCAGCTCGAGCCCGCCGGCCACTGCCGCGAGCACCAGTCCGGGCGGCTGGGCGGCAGTACCACCCGTGGCCCCGGCGACGACCGCCACGCGGCCCCCGGCCTGCAGCCGGCACAGGCCACCCGCGGCCATGGCGAGGTCGCGACCGGCAGCGCGGGTCAGCGTCCCGGCAGCCGCCTCCACCAGCGACTCGGCCGTGGCGACCACACCGCCAGGCGCATGTCCGGCGAGAAGGGCGGCGGCCGGCCCGGCACGGCCGCCGTCACCGGCGCCATCGTCGTGCAGCGCCTCGCATGCCGCCTTCAGCGCGCTGCCGCCCGCCGGTTCGCATGCGCCCGACGGTGCCGCACGGTGCGCGGCAGCCGCTGCGGCCAGCGTGCGTGCCAGGCCTTCCAGACCCCGCGCGGCGGCCCAGCCGGCGGCGTTGTCCGCCGCGGCGGCGCCGGGCGGATGGGCGCAGGCACTCAGGAGCAGGCCGCGCCCGGCCCGCACCACGCCGGCGGCGTCGGACCGCAGCTCGAAGCCCAGACCACGGGCCGAGCCGCGGCGATTGCCGGCCTGATGCACGAGCCAGCCAAGGTTGAGCTGGGAGCCGGCGTGCGAACTCGCGAGCTGCACACGCAGCGCCCCGTCGCTGTCGTCGAAGACGAGCTGGTTGGCGCCTTCCCCGGCGAGTTCGCGGCTGCGCCAGCCGCTCATCGCGGCGGCGTTGGCCTGCCCGCCGGCCGCGGTTGGCTGCGGCGCCGCCCCATGCCATGGCGGCGCGTGCGCACCGGCGACACGGTTGCCCTGCCCCGAGGCCTGATGGTCGCTGCCGGCGGGCGGCATCGCGGCCGGGGCCGCGGCGCGCCCGCCCGGCGTGGGGTCGACGCCGCCTTCGCCGACGCCGTCGTGCACGCCTGCCAGGATCACCGGCCGTTCGACATCGCCGTCGAGGAAGCCGACGACCACACGCTGCCCCACGCGGGGCAGCCACTGGGCCGCGACGCCGGCCCCGCCCCAGGGCTGGACCACACGCAGCCACCCGGTGGCCGCCGCCGTCGAAGCCCCCGTGCAGGCCACGGCAGGGGCCTGGAAGTCCAGGCGCACTCGCAGGCGCCCGTGTTCGTCGGCCGCCAGGGCGCCGGGCGGGTCGCCGTCGCGACCGACGACCTCGGCGCCGACGACACCCCGCAGCGGCCGGCGCGGCGGCGCCGGCACCGCGCCCTCCCCGACCGGCCGCCAGGGTTGCTCGCGCTCGATGGCATCGAAGGCGTTGGCGTAGCCGCCCGTCCAGGCGGACTCGCCGAGCGCCGGATCCAGCCAAGGCGCCTGCAACGGCCAGCCGCCGGGCCCGTCCGGTGGATGCGCCGCCGGCGTGCGTGCCGCGTCGCCGACGCCCGCATGGCACACCCGTGTCAGCAGCATCGCCGGCACCGCGTCATCGCCGCCCAGTTGCACCCAGGTTCCCGGCGCGAAGCTGCGCACCGTGCTGCGGCCGTGCCAGGACCGTGCGCGCGCACGTTCGCCGTCCTGCAGCTGCTGCAGCAGGCGGCGGCCGGCCTGGGCATCGGCGAACGCCCCCTCGCGCCAGGCCTGTCGCGAGGGGGGCACGCCGTCGCCCGCGACCACCGCGGCCCCGAGCACGCGCGCGGACACCGGATCGATCCAGCCCGCCCGCCGCCCGGCAGGCGCCAGCCGGGTACGGCGCTCGAGCGCCGTCACCGCCTCGTCGGCGCAGTCCGGGCCGGGGCGCCGACGGGCAAGCGCACCGGCGCGGGCCGAGGCCGGATCCTGCGGGCATTGGCGTTCGTCGCGGGTGTCGGACAGCAGGTGCAGCGTATCGGTCGCGGGGTCGATGCGAAGCGTCCGGCCTTCGGCGGCGAGCAGACGGAGCACGAAATCGAGGTCACGCTCCCGGTACTGGACCGTGAACTCGCGCGGGAGGGCGCCAGCGGCGTCGGCCAGCTGCCAGCGTGCGACATCGGCATACGGCTCGAACACGTCGGCCAGGATCTCCGCCAGCCCGCGGTCGCGCCACGCCCGGCTGTGCAACCCGTGCTCGAGCAGCGCGAACCAGCTGCGCACGCGCAAACGGTAGCGCGCCAGGCCGCCGTCGCCATCGTCGGCATCGACCTGGACGACACGGCCGCAACGCCGCCACGGTGACGCGCCGGCGGCGCTGGCCAGCAGCGCCAGCGGCTGGCCGAGCCAAGCGCGTGCGTCGAGCGTCGCGTCGGGAGCGCGGCAACTCAGCAGCATCTCGCCCGGCCGGTCGAGCGCCTCGTCGGCAGCCCAGGCTTCGAGGACCAGGCACGGTGGCAAGCCGGGTGCGTCGAGCGCGAAGCGCCAACCGCGCGGGCCGGCGTCAGCGGCGTGCACGCAGCGCGTCGTCATCGCGCCCGGCGTGGCAGGCACGGGCCGCGCCGGCCCGGGGCGGGCAGACGGGGGGCGGGCGGCGGCGTGGCGGACATCGGTCGACTCCCTTCTCCGGCGGGCAGCCGGCGGCCGCCACGGCGCGGGCATCGTAGACGGCCCACGCCGCGCCGGAGTGCCACGCCGCACCCTCCGTGGAGGCGCCGAAATCGGTCCCCTCCGCGGAGGGATGGCTGCGCGAGACGCCGTCGGCACACTGCCCCGGCCGTCCCGTCCCGGTCACCACGGAGTCGCCATGTCCAGCCCGGTCGTCCTTGCCGCAGTCCTGCTCTACTTCGGCCTCGTCAGCCTCGTTCTCGGCCTGATCATGCTGCCCAGCTGGCAGGAGCAGGCTGCCGAACTGGTCGCACGGCTGCGCCGCGTCCCTCGCCCCGCACCTGCTGCCGACCGCGCGCCCAGCGCACTGCAGGCCGCGCTGGATGCCGAGACGCTGCCGCCGAGCATGGCCGTGCTGGCGCTGCTGACCGCGGTGCTGGTCGCCGCAGGCCCGGTCGGCGCGCTGCTGCTGCACGAGCCGGCCGGCGACACGCGACAAGCTCCGCCCGCCGAGGGCGTCGATGGGCGCTTTGCCACCCTCTTCGAACTCGGCAGGCCCGGCACAGCCACACCGACGCCGCCGGCCTGGGGGGCGGCGGCAACGCCATCCCACGAACGACGGTCGGCCGTCGGCCACGACTGGGCGCGGCTGCAGCCGCAGTTCCGCCAGCGCCTGCTCGAACTCTTCGACATCGCACGCGAGCGCCACGGCTACGACCTCGTGCTGCTGGAGGGCTACCGCAGCCCGGCGCGCCAGGCGCAGCTGGCGGCCCTGGGCCCGGCGACGACGCTGGCCGGCCCCGAGCGCAGCCGGCACCAGGCCGGACTCGCCGCCGACCTCGCCTTCATCCGCGACGGCCGTCTGCAGCTGTCCGAGCGCGACCCGTGGACGCTGCAGGCCTACCGCCACGTCGGCGAGATCGCGACCACGCTCGGGCTGCAATGGGGTGGCCACTGGCCGTCGCTGCGCGACTTCGGCCACGTCGAGTGGCGTGATCCCGCCCAGCCCGCCACGCCCCAGGCCGGCGCGCCGATGCTGGCGGCGGCGCGCTGAACCGGAGGCCCCATGACACGGCCCTACGTCTTCGTCGGCGACCGCAGCACGCACGGCGGTGTGGTGCTCGACGGCAACCCCGCGACGCTTCGCCTGGGGCGTGCGATGGCCTGTGTCGGCGACGCCGTCAGCTGTCCGCGCAAGGGCCATGGGCACCGCACCCGGATCATCAGCGGCGACCCCGGCCTGCTGATCGACGGCCGTCCCGCGGCACGCGACGGCGACCGCTGCGCCTGCGGCGCACGGCTGGTCGCCTCGCGGGCGACCACGAGCGACTGAGATGCGGGCGCCACGTCTGCGTGCCGCCCTCCTCGCCGGCGGCGCCGCGATCCTGGTGCTCGCCGCCGGGTTCGGCAGCGCCGTGGCCAGTGCCGGCCACGGAACGCCGGCTGCAGCGGCAGCCGCGGCACTGGTCGCCGCTGCGGCCATCGCCGTCTGGTGGTTCGGACGGCTCCGGGCGCGGCGCCGAGGCAGCCGCCTGGAACAGGGTTTGTCGGCAGCCGCCCCGGGCGGCGACGACGACGCGCTGGTGCAGCAGCGCGACGAGGCGCTGCGCAGGCTGCGCGAGTCGCGGCTGTGGCAGGCACACGGGCGTGCGGCGCTGTACGCGCTGCCGTGGTACGTCGTCATCGGCGAGCCGGCCGCCGGCAAGAGCAGCGCCGTGCTCGCCGCGGGTCTGGGCATCACGCCCGGGGACGGGGGAGGCGTGCGCGGCGTCGGCGGAACGCGCCATTGCGACTGGTTCTTCGGCACCGAGGCCATCGTCCTGGATACCGCAGGGCGTTACGCCGTCCAGCCCCAGGACCGGGGCGAGTGGCTCGGCTTCCTGGCGCTGCTGCGCCGCACGCGGCCGCGTGCGCCGGTCGACGGGGTCGTTGTCGCGGCCAGCATCGACCAGCTCGCCGCGCAGACGGCCGACACGATCATCGAACTGGCGCGCAGCCTGCGTTCGCGCGTGCACGAACTCACCGAGCAACTCGGCGTCGCGATGCCGGTCTACCTCCTGTTCACGAAAGCCGACCTGATCGCCGGTTTCGAAGACTTCTTCGCCGACGCCGACGGCGACGAGCGTGAGCGTGTCTGGGGCGCGACGCTGTCCTGCCGCGACAGCGCCGAAGGCGCGGCGCGGCGTTTCGAACTCGCGTTCGCCGAACTGCGCGCCGGGCTGCGCGAGCGCGCGCTCATGCGGCTGGAGTCCTCGTGCGCATCGGCCTCGCCAGCGACGCTCGGATTCGGGCTCGAGTTCGCTGCCCTCGAGCCAGCGCTGGCGACCTTCGTCGCCACCTTGTTCGACGACAACCCCTACCAGCTGCGCCCGATGCTGCGCGGCTTCTACTTCAGCAGCGCGCTGCAGGCGGGTGAGGCCCGACCGCGGGCCACCGAGGTGGCTGCACGCCGTTTCTCGCTGCCGCCCGCGGCGCCGGCCGAGGCCCCGGCGGGCGGACATGCGTCGCGTGCGTTCTTTCTCGGCCAGGTCTTCGCCCGCGTGCTGGGCGGCGACCGCGGCCTGGTACGCCGCCAGCTGTCGCCCCGACGCCGGCACCTGCAGCACGCCGGCTACGCGCTCGCGCTGTCGGCCCTGGCCGCCACGCTCGGCGCGTTCAGCCTCGCCTACCTCGAGAGCGGGCGCCTGCTGTCGCAGACGGTGACCGAGATGGGACAGATCTCCGCCCTGCAAGACGGACGCGACGACCTCGGATCGCGCCTCGAGGCCCTGGAGCGGCTGCAGCGGCGGCTGGACGCATTGGCGCAGCGCCCGGACACGGCTCGCTGGTCCGCGCGGCTGGGGCTGGATCCAGGGGCGTCTCTCGAAGAGCGCCTGCTCGCCGACTACCACGCCGGGGTGCGCGATCTGATGCTGGTGCCGGTCGGCACGGCGCTGGAGCGCGATCTCGACGCTTTCGTCCGGGCACCGGGCGCGCCCGGGACAGCGCAGGAACAGCAGGCGGTCTACGACACGCTGAAGACCTATCTGATGCTGGGCGAGCCCGGCCGGCGCGAAGCCGCCCACCTGAACGAACAGATCGCACGCCACTGGCGCGGCTGGCTCGAGGCGCGGCGCGGCACGCTGGCTGCCGACGAACTGCTGCGCCGTGCGCGCACCGTCGCCGCGTTCGCGCTGGCACGGGCCGGCGACGCCGCTTTTCCTCGGCTCGAAGCACGCAGCGCGCTCGTCGAGGCCGTGCGCAGCCGCCTGCGCGAAGCCCGCGACGCACGTGCTCCGGAAGAGCGCGTCTACGACGAGATCCGCACCCGCGCCGCCGCGCGCCACGCTCCGCTGACCCTGGCCGTGGTGCTCGGCGACGACACGCCGCCCGGCACGCTGGGCAGCAGCACGCTGGTGTCGGGCGCCTACACGCGCGAGGCCTGGCTCGAGACCGTCGCCCCGTCGATGCGCGCTGCGGCCGAGGGCACGCTGCAGCACCGCGACTGGGTGCTCGAGACCAGCTCCCGCGAAGACCTGACGCTGCGTGCCAGCCCGCAGCGCCTGAAGCAGACGCTCGCGGACCAACATCGGCAGCAGCACGCGGCCGCGTGGCAGCAGTTCGCCGACGGCGTGACGCTCGCACCGTTCCGGGATCTCGACGACGCGATCACCGCCCTCGAGCCGCTGTGCGACCCGGTCGTGTCGCCGTTGCGCCGCCTCGTCATCGGGATGGCCCGCCATTCGGCACTCGACGAACCTGGCCCGGACCTGTCGGTGGCCGCCGGCGCGGGCACCTGGGGCGTCTGGATGCGTTCGGCCTGGGGACGCTCGGCGCCCGCCGCCGCAGCCTCCGCAGCGGCCGGGGCCGACACCACCGGCGGCAGGGCCACGCTGGACCTGCAGGCCTTCGCCGGGCTGCGCGCGGCCGGCGACGCACAGGCGCCGTTGCAGCGTTATCTGCAGGCCCTGGCACGCGTGCGTTCGCGCCTGCAGGCCATCGCGCGCCAGGGCGAACCCGGCGCCGGCGCGCGTGAGCTGCTCGCCGGCACGCTGGCGGATGCCGAAGGCTCCGAGATCGCCGCCGCGCTGCGGCTCACGGAGGAGCTGCTCGCCCAGGCCTCGCCGTCGGCGCGCTCGCTGCTGCGCCCGTTGCTCGCCCGCCCGCTGGCCGCCAGCGTCGCCGTGCTGGTGCCAGTGACCGAGGCCGAACTCAACCGGCGCTGGGCGAACGAGGTGCACGACGGTTTCGTGCGCGGCCCGGGGGCCAAGTACCCCTTCCAGCCCACCGCCCGCGTCGAGGCCAGTGCCGACGAGATCGCGCGCGTCTTCGGCCCCGGCGGCAGCCTCGCCAGGTTCGCCGAGACCGCGCTCGGGCCGCTGGTCGTGCGCCACGGCGACGTGCTCGAACCGCGGCGCTGGGGTGAACTCGGCATCCGGCTGCGGCCCGAACTGGCACGTGGCCTGCCGCTTTGGCTGGCAGCGGGTGCCGGCGGCGCCGGCCCGGGCGCCGAATCGACCGCGTTCCAGCTCCAGCCGCTGGCCAGCGCCGGGCTGGTCGAGTACAGCGTCGACATCGACGGCCAGGCACTGCGCTACCGCAACGCGGCCGCGGGCTGGACCGACTTCGTCTGGCCCAACCCGTCCGGCCGGTCAGGCGTGCACATCCGCGGCACGACGGCCGACGGGACGACGATTTCCTTCGTCGAGGCGCCGGGCACCTTCGGCCTGGACCGGGCCTTCGAGCTGGCGCAGCGCACCCGGCAGGCCGACGGGGGCGTCGAGCTCGCCTGGTCGCGCGACGGCCACCGGCTGCGGGTGCTGCTGCGTGTCGTGCGAGCACCGGACGGCGCTGCCGTCGCCGCCACCTGGCGCGGCCTGCGGCTGCCAGCCGTCGTCGCCGGGACCTCGGCTGCAGCCGCGACGACCGGGGGCGGAAAATGAGCACGCGGCTCGTGTGCGGCCCCGACAGCGCGACGGCGCAGGCCGTGTGCTTCGGCAAGCTGCCCTCGCAGCCCGACTTCCTGCCGGGTGGCAGGCGCCCAAGGCTGGCCGCCTGGATCGACCGCTGGGTCAGCCCGGCCCTGGAGGCCGCCGCCGGCGACGCGCACTGGAAGCGTCTGTTCGACGCGGCGCCGGCTGTCGACTTCGCCGTGCTCGGTCCGGCGTCGGCCAGCGCCGTCGTCGGCCACCTGCGGCCGAGCATCGACGCCCGCGGGCGCCGCTTCCCTTTCGTCGTGGCGCTGCAGTGCGAAACACCGTCGCCGCGCCTGCGGCTGGCGCGTGCACCGCTGGTGTTCGCGCGGCTGTGGGCTCGCTGTTCCGAAGCCGCGCGCCGCGCCACAGGGGCGTCGGGCCGAAGCGCCGCCCTGTCCTGCGAGGCCGAACTCGAATCGATTCGTGTGCCGGCTCCCTGGGACTACGACGCCGCCTGGGCCGACCACGAAGCGCTGGAGACCTTGTCCGGCCTGGAACGGCGGCTGCGCACCGGGCAGGACTGCATCGACCTGCGGGCCGCGCTGCTGGCCCTGGGAGCACTGCTGCAGCCCCTGACGCGTCGAGGCTGCGAGGCGCCGTCGCGCGGCGTCAGCCTGCCTCTGCCGCCGGCGGCGTCCGATCAGGCCTGGGTCGCGGCCTGGTGGACTGGGCTGGTGGCCGATGCGGTGGCGGCCGCCGGCCACGACTGGCTGCTGATGCGGCTAGACGACGGGCGGGGTGCAGCGCCGCGGCTGCTCGTCGAACTGGCCGGGGCGTCGCCGACCGCGCTGCAGGCGGTCTGGGATCCGCAACGCCTGGCCGCCCGTTACGTGGACCTCGCCGCGCCCGAATGGGCGGACGAGGTCGCCGGACGCGACGAACGCACCCGCAGGCTGGCCGGCTACCTGTCGCACGGCACACTGTCTCTCGGGCTGGCGGCAACCGCCTGGCGCGAGGCTTTTGCGGAGGGCTCGTGGTGAAGCCCGCGACCTTCGCCGCCAGCATGCTGCTGCCGTGCGCCCTGGGGCTGCACGCGGCGCCGGTGGTGCTGGAGGGCGTGGTGCCCGACGAGCTCACGCGCCAGGCGATCCTGGCGCGCGCGGGCGAGGTCTTTGGCCAGGCGCAGATCGAAGACCGGCTGCAGGTCGGCACCGTCGCCACACCGCCCGGCTGGCGCGAGGAAACGCTGCGCCTGCTCGCACCCGGGCTGCGCCAGGTGCGCGGGGGGCGGCTCGAGCTGCGTGCGCTGCAGGTGCATCTGGCCGGAGAGGTGGCCGACGACGCCGTACGCCACGAACTGCGCCAGGCGCTGGCGGGAGGAAGCGCCGTGCCGGCCGACGCCCTGCGCCTGGCATCAGGCGCAGGCGCCACCACCGCTCGCACCGGCGCCGCGGCGACCGCGATGCGTGGGGTCGAGTTCGAGCCCGGCAGCGCACGGCTCACCGTCGCGGCACAGCGGCAGCTGGACACCGTGGCCGCCCAGCTCGGGATGCGGCCGCCGCAGCTTCTGATGATCGTCGGACACACCGACGACGCTGGAACGCCCGACACCAACCTGGCGCTGTCGCTGCAGCGCGCCGAAGCCGTGCGGACGCATCTGGTCGACCGCGGCATCCCGCCACAGCGGCTGCAGGTGCGGGGCGCCGGCGCCAGCGAACCGCTGGCCGACAACACGACGCCGCACGGCCGCGCGCGCAACCGCCGCATCGAGCTGCGCCCGCTGGACTGAGAGGGAAAGAACCCGCCATGCCCGCGCCGATCCGCCCAGCGACCACGAACGTGCGACGGCGCGACGACATCTGGGCGTCGATCGCAGCGCGCCCGGCACTGCCTCGGGGTCGCTCGTCGGCTCGCCCATGCGGCACGGGGCACGCCGGGTTCCTTCACAGCTGCTGAGTGCCCGTGCCACCGTGCCGCCCCGAGGAGATGCCGATGCGAGCCGACGATCTCTGCGCCCCGCTGCCCGACGGCCCTGGCGCGGGCCCCGATCTGGGCCTGGGGGCCGAGTTCGAGACGATCGCCCGCTGGCGCGAGCAGGAAGACACCGCACTCGGGCCGGGTGATGGGCGCGGCACGCCGCGGCAGGCCGACTGGGAAGCGGTGCAGCGCGAAACCGCGTCGCTGTTGCGCACGCGCAGCAAGGACCTGCGCCTGGCCGGCTGGTGGGCCGAGGCCACGGCCTGGCGCGAAGGGCTGGCGGGGCTGGCCGACGGCATGGAACTGATGGCGGCACTGTGCGAGCGTTGGTGGGCGACGCTGCACCCGCGCCCGGAGGCCGGCGACCCCGAGCCCCGCGCCGCGGCGATGCGCTGGTGGCTCGCGCGCAGCACCCGGCTGGTGTCGACGGCGCCGGTGCTGCAGGTCGGCCGCCGCACGCTCGGGCTGGCCGACATCGAACGTGCCCGGCGCAGCGCCGCGGCGGCCGCCGAGGGCGTCGACGCGATGCTGATGCAGGCCGTTCACGAGGCGATGCGCGGCACCGGCGCCGGGGGCCTCTCGGCCCGGGTTGCCGCGCTGCGGCGCACGCTGGCCGCGCTGGACCGGCTGCAAGCCTGCAGCGACGCCGGGCTCGCACAGGCCTCGCCATCGTTCGACGGCGCGCGCGACGCGCTCGAGCGGGCCGCGGACACGCTGGCGCGGCTGGCCCGCGACTGCGGCCTCGCGCCGCAGCCGGTGCCTCCCGCGGCGCAGCAGGCCGGGGACGCGAGCCACCTCGCACCGGCTGGAGGCGAGCCGCAGGCACTGCGACGGCCTGCCGCAGCCGCCGGCCACGAGATCGGCCCGACAGGTGCCCCGATCGGCCGCGACGAGGCCATCGCCCAGCTGCGGCGCATCGCGGAATTCCTGCGCCGCACCGAGCCGCACAACCCGGCGGCCTATCTCGCCGACAAGGCAGCGCGCTGGGCCGGGCTGGCGCTGCACGCCTGGCTGCGCGAGGTGGTCGCCGACGAGCAGGCGCTGTCGCGCCTGGAGACGACGCTCGGCGTTGCACGCGACACCGAGCCGGGTCATTGAGGCCGAGGCGGCGGCGCTGCGGGTGCCGGCACGGCGCCCCGCGAGGCCGCGGCCCGGCAGGCCGTCAGGCCGTCAGGCTTCGTGCCCGGGATCGCGCTCGGGGCCGCAGCCCAAGGCAGGACGCCGTCGAGCGCCCTGCCTTGCGGCTCAGCGCGCCGCGCTGGCCGCCGGAGCGGCAGCGGCAGCCGCGGCCGTGGCCTCGCCGTCGCGCCAGCCGCCGCCCAGCACGCGGTACAGCGTGACCAGGTTCTGCGCCTGCAGCGCACGCACCTGCACCTCGCTCTGCTGGGCCGTGAACAGCGAGCGCTGCGCGTCCAGCAGGTCGAGGTAGCTGGCCGCCCCGTTGCGATAGCGCAGGTCGGCCAGTTCGACACGGCCCTGCTCGGCCTTCACCTGGGCCTGCAGCGCGGCGAGCTGCTCGCCCAGCGTCGCGCGGCCGGCCAGCGCGTCGGCGACCTCGCGGAAGGCCGACTGCACGGCCTTCTCGTACTGCGCCACGGCGATGTCGCGCCCGGCGTTGGCCGAGTCCAGGTTGGCGCGGTTGCGGCCGGCGTCGAAGATCGGCAGCAGCAGCTGCGGCGCGAAGGTCCAGCCGGTGCTGCCGCTCTTGAACAGGCCGCTCAGCTCGGTGCTCGCGCTGCCGGCGGTGGCCGTCAGCGTGATCTGCGGGAAGAAGGCCGCGCGCGCCGCGCCGATCTGGGCGTTGGCCGAGATCAGCTGCTGTTCGGCCTGCAGCACGTCGGGCCGGCGCGTCAGCACCTGCGACGGCAGCCCGGCGGGCAGCTCGGGCAGCGAGGCCTGCTCCGACAGCGGCAGCCCCGCCGGCAGATCCGCCGGCATCGGCTGGCCGAGCAGCAGCACGAGCGCGTTCTCGTCCTGGGCGCGCTGGCGCAGCAGCTGCGCCAGCGTCGCGCGCGCCGCCTCGTACAGCGACTGCGCCTGGCGCAGGTCCAGCTGCGACGAGGCGCCGACGTCGAAACGCAGCTGCGTCAGCTTCAGCGACTCGGCGCGCGTGTTCAGCGTCTCGCGCGTCACGCGCAGCAGCTCGTCGTCGGCCTGAAGCGTCAGGTAGCCGGTGGCCACCGACGAGATCAGGCTGATCTGCACCGACTTGCGCGCTTCTTCGGTCGCCAGGTAGCTGGCGAGCGCCGCGTCCTTCAGGCTGCGCACGCGGCCGAACAGGTCGAGCTCGTAGCTCGACACCGCCAGGCCGGCCTGGTAGGTGCTGCTGATGCTGGTGTCGGTGGACACCCGGTCGCCGCTGACGCCCACGCCCACCGTCGGGAACAGGTCGGCGCGCTGCACGCGGTACTGCGCACGCGCCTGCTCGATGTTGAGCACGGCGACACGCAGGTCGCGGTTGTTGGCCAGCGCGAGGCCGACCAGAGCCTTCAGACGCTCGTCGCGGAAGAACTGCTGCCACGGCAGGTCAGCCGCGGTGACCGCGCCGGCGGCCGAAGCCGCGGCGTCGGGGAAGGCCGCCGCCACCGGCGCCGCCGGGCGCTGGTAGTCGGGCGCCAGCGTGCCGCAACCGGCGAGCACCGCCGTCGCGACCAGCGTCAGGCCCGGGAACATTCGACGCGCGGCCATCACTTCTTCTCCTCGCCGGCCGCCTGGGCATCGCCCTCGGCCGCCTCGTGCGCATACATGCGCCGTTGTCGTTCGCTGCCCTTGAACAGCTTGCGCACCATGACGAAGAACAGCGGCGTGAAGAACACCGACAGCACCGTCGCGGTGATCATGCCGCCCATCACGCCGGTGCCGATCGCGTTCTGGCTCGCCGAGCCCGCGCCGTGCGAGATCGCCAGCGGCAGCACGCCCAGGATGAAGGCCAGCGAGGTCATGATGATCGGACGGAAGCGCAGGTGGGCCGCCTCCAGCGCCGACTCCACCAGGCCCTTGCCCTGCGCGTGCAGGTCCTTGGCGAACTCGATGATCAGCACCGCGTTCTTCGCCGCCAGGCCGATCACGGTGATCAGGCCGACCTTGAAGTACACGTCGTTCTCGAAGCCGCGCAGCATCGTCGCCAGCGCGACGCCGACGACGCCCAGCGGCACGACGAGGATCACCGACAGCGGGATCGACCAGCTCTCGTACAGCGCTGCCAGGCACAGGAACACCGCCAGCAGCGAGAACGCGAACAGGATCGTCGCGGTCGAACCCGAGAGCTTCTCCTCGCGCGAGGTGCCGGTCCATTCGTAGGCGAACCCCGGCGGCAGCTGCCCGGCCAGGCGCTCCATCTCGGCCATCGCGTCGCCGGTGCTGTAGCCCGGCGCGGCCTCGCCGGCGATGCGCATCGCCGGGTAGCCGTTGTAGCGCACGGTCTGCATCGGGCCGCTGACCCACTCGGCGGTCGTGAACGCCGACAGCGGCACCAGCTTGCCCGAGGTGTTCAGCGCGTTGATGCGCAGCAGGTCCTCGGGCTGCATGCGTGCCGGGGCGTCGGCCTGCACCACCACACGCTGCATGCGCCCGGTGTTCGGGAAGTCGTTGACGTACGACGAACCGAGCGAGGTCGACAGTGCGGTGTTGATCGCGGAGAAACCCACGCCCAGCGCCGCCGCCTTGTCGCGGTCGATGTTGAGCTTGAGCTGCGGCGCGTCCTCCAGGCCCTCGGGGCGCACGCCCGCGAGCACCTTGCTCTGCGAGGCCATGAACAGCAGCTGGTTGCGTGCCGCCAGCAGCGCCTCGTGGCCGCTGCTGCCGCGGTCCTGCAGGCGGAAGGCGAAGCCGCTGGCCGTGCCCAGTTCAGGAATCGGCGGCGGGCTCACCGGGAAGATGAAGGCGTCGCGGATCTGCGAGAGCGCACCGAAGGCCCGGCCCACGAGCGCCTGCGCGGAGCCGGTCGTCAGGTCGCGGTCGCCCCAGTCCTTGAGCGTGACGAAGCCCAGCGCCGCGTTCTGGCCGCTGCCCGAGAAGCTGAAGCCCAGCACGCTGACCATGCTGGAGACCTCGGGCTGCTTGAGCATGAAGTCCTCGACCTGGCTCATCACCGCGCTGGTGCGCTCGGTGGTCGCGCCCGGGGGCAGCTGCACGTTGACGATCAGCGTGCCCTGGTCCTCGTTGGGCAGGAACGAGGTCGGCAGCCGCGACATCACGAGTACCAGCGCGCCGCCGATCGCCGCGTAGATGATCAGCATGCGCCCGCCGCGTCGCAGCACCCAGGCCACGCGCCCTTCGTAGCCGCGCGCGGTGCGCGCGAACGTGCGGTTGAACCAGCCGAAGAAGCCGCCCTTCTCCATGTGGTGGCCGGCCTCGACGGGCTTGAGGAAGGTCGCGCACAGCGCCGGCGTGAACGACAGCGCCATGAAGGCCGAGAACAGGATCGACACCACCATCACCGCCGAGAACTGGCGGTAGATGTTGCCGATCGCGCCCGACAGGAAGGCCAGCGGCACGAACACCGAGACCAGCACCACCGTCACGCCGATGATGGCGCCGGAGATCTGGCCCATCGCCTTGCGTGTCGCCGCGCGTGGTGGCAGCCCCTCCTCGCTCATGATGCGCTCGACGTTCTCGATGACGACGATCGCGTCGTCGACGACGATGCCGATGACCAGCACCATGCCGAACATCGTCAGCACGTTGATCGAGAAGCCCAGCGCCAGCAGCACCGCGAAGGTGCCCATCAGCGAGATCGGCACGACCAGCGTCGGGATGATCGTGTAGCGGATGTTCTGCAGGAACAGATACATCACGAGGAACACGAGGAACACGGCCTCGACCAGGGTCTCGACGACCTGCTTGATCGAGATGTCGACGAACTTGGAGCTGTCGTACGGGACGGTGGCCTTGACGCCCTGCGGGAAGAACTTCGAGAGCTCGTCCAGACGCTGCTTGACCGCCGTGGCGGTGGCCATCGCGTTGCCCGACGGCGAGAGCTGCACGCCCACGCCGGTCGAGGCCTTGCCGTTCAGGCGCGCCTCGGTGGCATAGGCCTGGCCGCCGAGCTCGACGCGCGCGACGTCCTTCAGGCGCACGGTCGAGCCGTCGGCGTTGGCGCGCAGCACGATGTCGCCGAACTGCTCGACGGTGGTCAGCTGGCCGTCGACGACCACGGTGGCGAAGATCGGCTGGCCCGGCACGTTGGGCCGGTCGCCGATCGTGCCCGAGGCGACCTGCGCGTTCTGCGCCGTGATCGCCGCGGTGACGTCGGCCGGCGCCAGCTTGTAGCCGACGAGCTTGGCCGGGTCGATCCAGATGCGCATCGCGCGCTCGGTGCCGAACTGCTGGACCTGGCCGACGCCGGGCACGCGCTGCAGTTCCGGCACGATGTTGCGCGCCGCGTAGTCACCCAGCGCGATCGGGTCGTAGGCCGGGTTGTCCGAGGACAGGATCGCGAACAGCAGGAAGTTCGAGCGCGACTTGTCCACGCGCACGCCCTGCTGCGTCACCGCCTGCGGCAGCCGCGGCGTCGCGCGGCTCAGGCGGTTCTGCACCTCGACCTGCGCCAGCTCGGGGTTGGTGCCGGGCTGGAAGCTGAGGGTGATCGTGCCGCTGCCGTTGGCCTGCGACACGGTCTCCATGTAGATCAGGCCCTCGGCGCCGTTCATTTCGCGCTCGATGAGGCTCAGCACGCTGTCTTCCAGCGTCTGGGCCGAAGCGCCCGGGTACGAGACCGTGACGACGATCGACGGCGGCGCGACCGGCGGGTACTGCGAGACCGGCAGCTGCGTGATCGCGACCCCGCCGAAGACGAGGACGAAAAGCGCGATCACCCACGCGAAGACCGGGCGGTCGATGAAGAAGCGTGCCATCTAGACGCCCCTCACTTGGCCGCCGAGGCCGCCGACGCCGGAGCCGACGCCGCCGGGGCGGCGCCCGCCGGCTGCGAGGCCGAAGGCGTCCAAGGCACCGGCTTGACGACGGTCGCGCCGCGCAGCTTCTGGAAGCCGTCGACCATGATCTTCTCGCCTGCGGCCAGGCCGTCGAGCACGACCCACTGGCCGTCGCGGCCGCCGGTGATCTTCACCGGGCGCGGCGCGAACTTGCCGTCGTCGCCGACGACGAGCACCGTGTCGCCCTGGTTGCTGCGCGTCACCGCCTGCTGCGGCACGAGGATCGCGTCGGACGCGGCCGCCTGCTCCAGGCGCACGCGCACGTACATGCCCGGCAGCAGCGTGCCCTTGGGGTTGGGCACCTCGGCGCGCAGCGTGATCTGGCCGGTGGTCTCGTCGACCGTCAGGTCCGAGAACAGCAGCTTGCCGGCGGTCGGGTAGACGCTGCCGTCGTCGAGCACGACGCGCACCGGAACGGCGCCGCCGACGCTCTTGAACTTGCCCGCGGCGATCGCCTGGCGCAGCCGCATCACGTCGGCCACCGGCTGCGTGAAGTTGACGTACATCGGGTCGATCTGCTGCACCGTGGCCAGCTGCGTGACTTCGCCCTGGCCGACGAGCGCACCTTCGGTGACCAGCGCGCGGCCGATGCGCCCGGCGATCGGCGAGGTGACGGTGGCGTAGCCGAGGTTGATGCTGGAGGTCTGCAGCGCGGCCTGGGCGGCGGCGACGTCGGCCTCGGCCGCCTTGGCGGTGGCCACGGCGTCGATGTAGTCCTGCTGGCTGATCGCGTTGGCCTTGACCAGCGGCTCGTAGCGCTGGGCCTGGGCGCGCGCCTGCGTCAGCGTCGCCTCGGCGCGCGCGAGCTGCGCGCGGGCGCTGGCCAGCGAAGCCTCGTACGGCGCCGGGTCGATGCGGAACAGCACCTGGCCGGCCTTGACGTCGCTGCCTTCGGTGAAGCGGCGCTCGACGAGGATGCCGGCGGCACGCGCGCGCACCTGCGCGACACGCGAGGCCTCGGTGCGTCCCGGCAGCTCGGTGACGACGGGCACCGTCTGCACCGAGGCGGTGACGACGCCGACGGCGGGCGGCGGCGGAGCCTGGCCACCGGCCTGCGCCTGATCCTGCTTGGAACAGGCGGCCAGCACCACGGCCAGCGGCACCGCCAGCAGCGGCCAGGCGATGACACGGCCCGGCAACTTCACGACACGAGGCGTCGAGGACATGCGGAAAACCTTTCTTGTTCGCGAACCGGGGGAACAAGCCCCCAACGGCCCGGGTGGAGCAACCCCTGGGCCAAAAGGCGCCGACTATACATACAATCGCGTATGTATGTTTAAGCCAGCCTGAAGCCATGGCCCGACGCACCAAGGAGGAAGCCGAGGCGACCCGCGCCCGGATCCTCGATGCGGCAGAACGCGAATTTCACAACAACGGCGTGTCCGGAACGTCGCTGGAGGACATCGCGCGCGCGGCCGGCGTGACACGCGGCGCAATTTACTGGCATTTCCGTGACAAGGCAGCGCTCTTCGAAGCCATGATGGACCGCGTCGTGCTCCCGCTGGAGACCGAGATGCTGCGCGCCGGCGACCCCGAGGTCACCGACCCGCTGACCGTGGTGCGCCAGGCGACGCTGGGCGCGCTGCGCGCCGCGGTCGAGGACGTGCAGGCACAGCGTGTGTTCGAGATCGCGCTGCACAAGGTGGAGTATGTCGACGAGATGCAGGGCGTGCGCGAGCGCCGCATCGCCTGCCTGGTCGAGCGCATCGGCCACCTGGCCGCGATCTTCGAGCGCGCCCAGGCCGCCGGGCAGATCCGCCTGGCGATGCCGGCGATGACCGCCGCCGGCGGCCTGCACGCGCTGATCGACGGGCTGCTGCACAACTGGATGCTCGACCCCGGCGCCTTCGACCTCGTCGCCTGCGGCGAGGCGCTGCTCGACGCCTACTTCCGCGGCCTGCACGCCCCGGCCTGATCCCCGCCGCCGGCACCGGGTTTGCCCGGCGCGCCGCGACCCGGGCCCTAGACTGGGCCGATGCCGCACGAGACCTCGCTGATCGCGACGATCGCCGCGGGGTTCGGCCTGGCCCTCGTGTTCGGCTACCTCGCGGCGCGCCTGAAGATGCCGCCGCTGGTGGGCTACCTGCTCGCGGGCATCGCCATCGGGCCGGCGACGCCGGGCTTCGTCGCCGACGTCGCGCTCGCCGGCCAGCTCGCCGAGATCGGCGTGATGCTGCTGATGTTCGGCGTCGGGCTGCATTTCTCGCTCGCCGACTTGCTGGCGGTGCGCCGCATCGCGGTGCCCGGCGCCGTCCTGCAGATCGCCGTGGCCACGGCGCTGGGCATGGCCACCGCGAGCTTCTGGGGCTGGCGCCCGGCGGCGGCCTTCGTCTTCGGGCTGGCGCTGTCGGTGGCCAGCACGGTGGTGCTGCTGCGCGCGCTGGAGGCGCGCGGCCAGATCGACACCGTCAACGGCCGCATCGCGATCGGCTGGCTGGTCGTCGAGGACCTGGTGATGGTGCTGGCGCTGGTGCTGCTGCCGCCGGTGGCGGCGCTGCTGGACGGCCAGGCGCCCGCCGGCGGGGAGCTCGGCGAGGCGCTGCTGTGGACCGCCGCCAAGGTCGGCGGCTTCATCGCGCTGATGCTGCTGGTCGGCCGCCGCGTGCTGCCCGGGCTGCTGTGGCTGGCCGCGCGCAGCAACTCGCGCGAGCTGTTCACGCTGTGCGTCGTCGCCGCCGCGGTCGGTGTCGCCTGGGGCTCGGCCAAGCTGTTCGACGTCTCGTTCGCGCTCGGCGCCTTCTTCGCCGGGATGATGATGCGCGAGTCGGAGTTCGCGCGCCGCGCCGCCGACGAGTCGCTGCCGCTGCGCGACGCCTTCTCGGTGCTGTTCTTCGTCTCGGTGGGCATGCTGTTCGACCCGGCGATCCTGGTCGCCGAGCCGCTGCGCGTGCTCGCCGTCGTCGCCATCGTGATGCTGGGCAAGACCTTCGCCGCGATCGTGCTGGTGCTCGCCTTCCGCTACCCGCTGGGCAGCGCGATGACGGTGGGCGCAAGCCTGGCGCAGATCGGCGAGTTCTCGTTCATCCTCGCCGGGCTGGGCGTCGCGCTGGGCGTGCTGCCGGCCGAAGGCAGCAGCCTGGTGCTGGCGGGCGCGCTGATCTCGATCGCCGCCAACCCGCTGCTGTTCGCCGCGATCGAGCCGGCGATGGCGTGGCTGCGCGAACGCTCCCCGGCGCTGCGCCGCTTCGAGGCGCGCGAGGACCCGCTGGCCGCGCTGCCCGGGCACGTGGACACGCGGCGGCTCGAAGGCCTGGTCGTCGTCGTCGGCCACGGCCGCGTCGGCCGCGCCGTGAGCCAGGCGCTGCGCGCCGCCGGCGTGCCCTTCATCGTCGTCGACCAGAACCGCGAGCGTGTCGAGGCGCTGCGCGCGGACGGTCTGCACGCCGTCTGGGGCGACGCCGCCGATCCGACGGTGCTGGTGCAGGCCCACGTCGCACGCGCCAGCGTGCTCGTCGTCGCCACGCCCGACACCTTCGACGTGCGCCGTGTCGCCGAGACCGCGCTGGTGCTGCGCCCGGGCCTGGAGATCATCGCGCGTTCGGCCGGCGCCGATGCCGACGCCCTGCTGCAGACCGCCGGTGTGGCGCGGGTCTTCGTCGCCGAGGCCGAGCTGGCGCACGCGATCGCGGCCCACACGGTGGCGCGCTGGCGCGGCATCGGGCCGTCCTGAGTCCCGAGTCCCGGGTTCGGGGGGCCGCAACGCTTCTTTACCGCCGCCCCGGCGAGGCGTCACGGATCGCTCGGCCAGAATCCCTTTCTCCCACCCAGAACGTCTGCCGCGATGCCCTTCATGCGCCGCCCCACCCTGCCCTCCGGCCCGATGCTGCCGGCACGTCGCCGAGCGCTCACGCTGCTGCTGGCCGGGGCCGCCGGCGCGGCGCAGGCCGAAGGCGGCAGCGGGCTGCTCGGCGGGCTGGTGCGCCGCTTGCGCGGCCGTGACGAAGGCGAAGGCGAACTCGAACGCGACGACGGCGCCCGCGGCACTGTGGTGCTGCCACCCGGCGCACGTTCCGAGCTCGACCTCGCCTATGGCGAGGACCCGGCGCAGAAGCTCGACGTCTACATCCCGGCCGGCGACGGCGGGCGCCGCCCGGTGCTGCTGATGGTGCACGGCGGCGCCTGGATGGTCGGCGACAAGGCCAACCGAGGCGTCGCGCCGGCCAAGGTCGCGCGCTGGCTGCCGCGCGGCTGGATCGTCGTGTCGACCAACTACCGCATGGACCGGCGGGCGCCCGACCCGCTGCAGCAGGCCGACGACGTCGCCCGCGCGCTGGCCTTCGTGCAGCACAAGGCCGCCGGCTGGGGCGGCGACGCCGAGCGCGTGCTGCTGATGGGCCACTCCGCCGGCGCCCATCTGGTCGCCCTGCTGGCGGCCGACCCGCGCATCGCCGAACGGCGCGGCGCACGCCCCTGGCCGGGCACCGTCGCGCTGGACAGCGCCGCGCTGGACGTGGTGCAGGTCATGGAGGGCTCGCATTACCGCTTCTACGACCGCGTCTTCGGCAAGGACCCCGCGGTCTGGCGCGAGAACTCGCCCTACCACCGCCTCACCGGCACGCCGCGGCCGATGCTGCTGGTGTGCTCGTCGCAGCGCAAGGAGAGCTGCGGCCAGGCCGAACGTTTCGCGGCCAAGGCGCAGGCCGCCGGCGGGCGGGCCCAGGTGCTGCCGATCGACTTCAACCACGGCGGCATCAACGCCGAACTGGGCAAGGACGCGCGCTACACCGAGCAGGTGGAAGCCTTCATGAAGTCGCTGGGGCTGAGCTGACCCGATGGCGGCCGCGCGCGGCGGGCACAGGCCTTGCCGCCCGGTCGCCTCGTGAAGATCGCCCAGGTCGCCCCGCTGATCGAACGTGTGCCCCCTGAGACCTACGGCGGCACGGAACGCGTCGTTTCCTACCTCACCGAGGCGCTGGCGGCGCAGGGGCACGAGGTCACGCTGTTCGCCAGCGGCGACTCGCTGACCCGCGCCACGCTGCAGCCGATGTCGCGCCGCAGCCTGCGCGGCGACCCGACGCGCCCGGACTGGCTGATGCGCCACGTGATGATGGTCGACCGCGTCTTCGAGCAGGCGCCGGCCTTCGACGTCATCCACTTCCACATCGACTTCCTGCACTACCCGCTGGCGCGGCGCGCCGCCACGCCCAGCCTGACGACGATGCACGGGCGCCTGGACCTGCCCGAGCTGCGGCCGCTGCACGAGCACTTTCGCACCCATCCCCTGGTCTCGATCTCCGAGCACCAGCGCCAGCCGCTGCCCGAGGCCAACTGGTGCGCCACCGTGCAGCACGGCCTGCCGCGCGACCTGTACCGCTTCCACGGACAGCCGGGCGACTACTTCGTCTTCCTCGGCCGCATCTCCCCCGAAAAGCGCGTCGATCGCGCGATCGAGATCGCCATCGCCTGCGGCGTGCCGCTGCGCATCGCGGCCAAGGTCGACCCGGTGGACCGGGCCTACTTCGAGCACGACATCGCCCCCCGGCTGGAGCACCCGCTGGTGCGTTTCCTCGGCGAGGTCGGCGACCGCGAGAAGAACGAGCTGCTGGGCAAGGCACGCGCGCTGCTGTTCCCGATCGACTGGCCCGAGCCCTTCGGGCTGGTGATGATCGAGGCCTTCGCCTGCGGCACGCCGGTGCTCGCCTACCGCTGCGGTTCGGTGCCGGAGGTGCTCGACGACGGCGTCACCGGCTTCATCGTCGACGACCAGGCCGGCGCGGTGCACGCGGCACGCCGCATCGGCACGATCGACCGTCGGCGCTGCCGCGCCGAGTTCGAACGCCGTTTCACCGTCGAGCGCATGGCCTCGTGCTACGTCGAGGTCTACCAGTCGCTGCTCGACGGCCATTGCAGGAGGTCATCGTGAGCGCACCGATCCGCATCGGCGACCAGTGGTACGTCACGGTCGCGGCCGCGCGCGCCGACAACAACCCCTACGTGCTCAAGAGCGACGACAGCTTCGCGCTGTTCGACCGCCTGGGCGACATCCGCGCCTGGGGCGAGGGCGAGCAGGGCCTGTACCACCGCGACACGCGTTATTTGTCGCGCCACGAGCTGCTGGTCGACGGTCTGCGGCCGATGTTCCTGGGCGCCACGGTCAAGGAACGCAACAACCTGCTGATCGTCGAGGCGATGAACCCCGACCTGCTGACCGCAGGCGAGCTGCGCGTGCCCAAGGGCGAGGTCCACGTCTTCCGCGCCAAGCTGCTCTGGGACGACGCCTGCTGGGAGCATCTGCGCTTCACGCACCACGGCCTGGCGCCGGCCGACATCGAGCTGGCGCTGCAGTTCGACGCCGACTTCCGCGACCTGTTCGAGGTGCGCGGCACGGCACGCACGCGGCGCGGCGTGGCGCAGCCCCCACGCCGCCAGGGCGACACGCTGGAGTTCGCCTACGACGGGCTGGACGGCCAGCAGCGCACGACGCGCGTGACGCTGCAGCCCTCGCCCGACGCCTGGGGCGAACGCGAGGCGCGCTACACGCTGCACCTGGAGCCCGGTGCCGAGCTGCACCTCTACTGCACGGTGTGCTGCGACGTCGCCGGCGCACCCCGGCTGCGCGCGCCCGGCTACGACGCCGCGTTCCGCGCCAACGCCCAGGCGCGCGAGCAGCAGGCACGCAGCACCTGCCGCGTGCACAGCTCCAACCCGCTGGTCGAGCGCTGGCTGGAGCGCTCGGTCGCCGACGTCGCGATGCTGACCACCGAGCTGCCGACCGGCCCCTATCCGTACGCCGGCGTGCCGTGGTACTCGACGACCTTCGGCCGCGACGGGCTGATCACCGCGCGCGAGATGCTCTGGGCCGATCCGGCGCTGGCGCGCGGCGTGCTGGAGTACCTGGCGGCGTCCCAGGCCGTGGCCGAGGACGACGAACGCGACGCCGAGCCCGGCAAGATCCTGCACGAGGCCCGCCAGTGCGAGATGGCGCGCACGCGCGAGGTGCCGTTCGAGCGCTACTACGGCACCATCGACGCGACACCGCTGTTCGTGGCGCTGGCCGGCGCCTACTGGCGCCGCACGGCCGACCTCGGCTTCGTGCGCCGGATCTGGCCCCACGTGCGCGCGGCGCTCGACTGGATCGAGCGCTGGGGCGACCGCGACGGCGACGGTTTCGTCGAGTACGCGCGGCGCAGCAGCCGCGGCCTGGCGCAGCAGGGCTGGAAGGACTCGCACGACTCGGTGTTCCACGCCGACGGCCGCCTGGCCGAGGCGCCGATCGCGCTGTGCGAGGTGCAGGCCTACGTCTACGAAGCGCGGCGCGAGGGCGCCGAACTCGCCGCCGCGCTCGGCGAACCGGCACTGGCCGAGCGGCTGCGCGCCCAGGCGCAGGCGCTGCGCCTGGCCTTCCAGGAGCGCTTCTGGTGCGAGGAGCTGGGCCTGTACGCGATCGCGCTGGATGGCGCCAAGCAGCCCTGCCGGGTCGCCGCCTCCAACGCCGGCCACACGATGTGGACCGGCATCGCCTCGCCCGAACACGCCGCGCGCATGGCGCGGCGCTTCGGCGAACCCGACTTCTGGAGCGGCTGGGGCATCCGCACGGTGGCCGCCGGCCAGGCGCGCTACAACCCGATGTCCTATCACAACGGCTCGATCTGGCCGCACGACAACGCGCTGATCGCGATGGGCCTGGCGCGCTACGGCCACACCGACGCTGCCGCGCGCGTGATGGAAGGGCTGTTCGAGGCCACGCTGCACTTCGCCCAGCACCGCATGCCCGAGCTGTTCTGCGGCTTCCACCGCCGCGACGGCGAAGGGCCGACGCTGTACCCGGTGGCCTGCGCGCCGCAGGCCTGGTCGGCGGCGGCGCTGTTCGGCATGCTGCAGGCGCAGCTCGGCCTGGAGATCGACGCCCCGGCAAGGCTGCTGACGCTGCGCTCGCCGCGCCTGCCGGCCTTCGTCGACTGGCTGGCACTCGACGACCTGCGCATCGGCGAGGCCAGCGTCGACCTGCTGCTGCGCCGCCACGACCGCGACGTCGGCGTGCAGATCCGGCGCCAGGACGGGCCGCTGGAAGTGCGTGTCGCGGTCTGACCGCGCGCCAGGCGTTCGACACCGCGGCGCCGCGGGCATGGCCTGGCGCCGTCGCGCCGCCCGGGTGGCAGCCACGGCCGCTGCCGCAGCGTCGGGCGGGCCGACGGCGCCCCGGCTACAGCAGGCGGTCGATGACGCGCCCGGCGTGGTCGGTGATGTAGACCCGGTTGGCCGAGGTGGCGCGCAGCACGAAGTCGGCGTGCCGGCGCACGCGCTGGAGATCGGGGTGGTAGGCGGCGAACACCTTCTCCAGGCGGCCATCCGCGCCGCGCCGGACTTCGACGACGCGGTAGAGGGTGGGATGCTCAGGGGATTCGGAGATCATCGGGCCCGCTGCCGGGTAATGCCGGCACGGAGATCGAGCCCCGATTCTTGCGGCCCGGCAGCGGGCACGAGTTGACGCGGGCCAGACATCCGGCACGCGGCAGGCGCCGCTACGGCGCGGGCGGGGTGTGGTGGATCTCGATCGTCGAGTGCACGATCTCCTCGTGCACCGAGAGCCAGCGCCGCACCTCGTCGGCGTCCAGCCCGGCCTCCCGGGTCACCAGCGTCATCGCGCAGGCATAGGCGCCGCGGCCCACGCGCCAGACGTGCAGGTCGGCGATCCGCGTCGTGCCGGCCGGCCCGTGTTGCGTGAGCACCTCGCGGATCTCGTCGACCACCGGGTGGTCCATCTCGCGGTCGAGCAGCACCTTGGCGGTATCGGCGATCAGCCCCCGGGCCCAGACCGCGACGACGACGGCGCCGACGATGCCCATCGCCGGATCGAGCCAGGCCCAGCCGAACAGCCAGCCGCCGGCCAGCGCGACGATCGCCAGCACCGAGGTGGCCGCATCGGCGAGCACGTGCAGGTAGGCCGAGCGCAGGTTCAGGTCCTCGTGGGCGTGGGCGTGGCCCGGATGAGAATACCCGTGCGCATGGGCCCCGGCGTGGTCCTGCGCGTGCCCGAGGATGAAGGCCGACACCAGATTGACGACGAGGCCGAGCGAGGCGACCAGCATCGCCTCGCGGTAGTGGATCTCGGCGGGCTGCCACAGGCGCTCCAGCGACCCGAACAGCATCAACGCGACCACGCACAGCAGGAAGACCGCGCTCGCGAAGCCGCCGAGCACCTCGATCTTCCAGGTGCCGAACGCGAAGCGGGGGTCGCGTGCATGGCGACGCGCCGCGGCGTAGGCGAAGGCGCTGAGCCCGATCGCCACCGTGTGGCTGCTCATGTGCAGGCCGTCGGCCAGCAGCGCCATCGAGTTGAAGAACCAGCCGGCGGCGATCTGGGCCACCATCGTCACGGCGGTCACCCACATCACCAGGCGCGTGCCGCGCTCGGCCCGGCTGTTGCCGTCGTCGAAGGCGTGCGCGTGTTGCCACTTCGCGAGGTCGGGCGCCTGCATGTCCGCTCCAGATACCATAGGGTGGTATCCTATTTTGCACGACCTTCGACAAGAAGCCATGGCCCATACGATCGCGACGAAGAAACCGCTGCTGGCACGAGTGCGCCGCATCAAGGGCCAGGTGGAGGCGCTGGAGCGCGCGCTGGAGGGCGAGAGCGAGTGCCTGGCCGTGCTGCACCAGATCGCCGCGGTGCGCGGTGCCGTCAGCGGGCTGATGTCCGAGGTGCTGGAGGGGCACATCCGCGAGCACCTCGGAGCCGACTCGGACGCCAGCACGCGGCGCGAGGACGTCGAAGGGGTGCTGGGCGCCCTGAGGTCCTACCTGAAGTAGGCCGGCGGCGAGCCGGAGAGGCCCCTGGACGCCGATGCGGCAAGCGCGATACGTTTGCATCCAGCGTCGCGCGCAACGCGAAGCGAACGCCACCGTAGCGCACACCCTGACGGACACGGAAGATCGCGGGGGAACACGGGCCGCGAACGCGATGGGTGCGCACTCGACGGAGTTCCAGACGGCCGACGACGTGCGGCGCAAGTCGGCCCGCAAGACGAGCCCGACGGCCTGAGCCGTTGGCAAACCGGGAGTCGGTTGGCAAACCGCCTCATTTCGAGCCACCGGCCGCAGGCCAAAAAGTCCTTGGGCCACAAGAAGTCAGTTGGTCGGGGTGACACGATTCGAACGTGCGACCCACTGCTCCCAAGGCAGCGAGGATATCCTTACGAATCAACAGCTTAGCGCGGGGTTCTGCTATCCACAGCCGTCCCGAAGAGCCGGCTTGCTCCCTGGGAAGACCGGACCCGCGTTAGCAGCCTGCGGGCGCCTCGACCCGGCCGTCGTGACCGGGTCGCGCTCCTCAAGCACATTGCGCAGGCGCGAAATAGGACCGCGCCACAGACAGACGGACACCGCGGCGGTGGAATCATGTGGCGGGCCACACCCCCGCCGTGTCAGCGCGCACGCGGCGAACTCTCGAAGATCAGGCAGGTCGTGGTGGCATGCGCGTAGAGCTTGCCATCGGGCCCGACGATGCGCCCTTCGGCCGTGCCGACCTGGCGCCCCGTGTGAACGACCTTGCCCTCGGCACGCACCAGGGGCACCGCGTCGGTCAGCGGGCGGACGATGTTGACCTTGATCTCCAGCGTCGTGTAGGCCGAGCCAGCCGGCAGCGTCGAGTGCACGGCGCACCCGACGGCCGAGTCCAGCAGGGTGGCGAACCAGCCGCCGTGCACCGTGCCCATCGGGTTGTAGTGCCGCGGTGACGGGCGCCCCTGGAAGACGGCCAGGCCCGGCTCGACACGGATCGGCAGGAAGTCGAGCGTGTCCCCCATCGCCGGCGGGGGCCAGTCACCGGCGAAGATGGCCTCCAGAACCTGCAGGCCGGACAGCGCCGCGAGCGACATCGTCGGCGGCGGCGCCCCCGCGGGCCGCAACCGGGCGCGCACGGCCCGCTCCTGTGATTCCCACTCCGCGATCACGTGTTCCATCTCGCTTCTCCTTGGGGATGAGGGCGGCAGCCGCGGCCGTCGACGTGATGAGACGCCACCTGCGCCGCTCAGCGCGCCGTCAGGTACACGGCGGGCACCGCGGAAAGACCACGATGAACCTGCCGCGTCAGATCGTCGGCGAGCGCTTCCTCGGCGCCCGCCTCGAACTGGTCGAGGGCGTACGCCACGATCTCCTCGGGGGTGGACTTCGGCGCGTCGATGCCTCGGGTGAGGTCGGTGTCGACGAAGGCCATGTGCAGCGTCATCACCTGCGTGCCTTGCGCGCGGAGGTCGTGGCGCAGCCCGTTGCTCAGGCTCCAGACGGCGGCTTTGGAGACCGCATAGTTGGCCAGCATCGGAGTCGTGAACCAGCTGCCGATCGAGGCCACGTTCAGCAAGCCGCCGCCGCCATGGCGTGCCAGCACCGGCGCGAACGCCTGGCTCACGCGCAGCACCCCGAAGACGTTGGTCTCCAGGTGACTGCGAAGAGAAGACTCCGCGTTCGGGTCCAGAAGATTGCCGGTGGCCGCGATGCCCGCGTTGTTGACGACGATGGTCACGTCGCCCGCCTCGCGGGCTGCGGCTTCGACATCCTCGGGCGAGGTCACGTCGAGCTTGAGCGGCACGACGCCGTCCAGCGTCACGCTGGACGGATCACGTGCGCCCGCGTACACCTTTCGGGCGCCCCGGGCGAGAAAAGCCTTCGTGAATGCCAGTCCGATGCCGCGATTGGCTCCGGTGACGAGGACGGTGGATCCGGCGATCTTCATGAGAATCTCCAAAATATTACGCTCATCATATTTATGAGCAAAAGACGAGGCCGCGACATCACCGGTCGACGGCCTCAGCGGGGGGAAACGGGTTCGAAGGTCGCGACGATCTGCTCGCGAGCGCGCGCCAGGGCATCGCGGCCCGCCTTGCCGCCGAGCACGCGCGCCAGCTGCAACGCACCCACCAGCGCCGCGGCGACGCACTCGGCCTGCGCGCGGTTGTCGCCTGGCAGGGCCGAGCCGACCAGATCCACCAGCGCGGCGACTCCGCGGCGGGCTTCGTCGCGAACAGGAGGTTCCAGCCGGTGCATCTCCGAAGCGAGAGCCGCCACGAGACAGCCGTCCTCGACGTGCTCGAGATGGCTGTCGCGCAGATACGTGTGCACCAACGCGCTGAACCGGCTCTCGCCACGCGACACGCGGCTCCCGACCGCGTCCTCGAGCACCGTGGAGCTGTCTCGCCACGCCCGCTGCAGGGCCTCGGCCACCAGTGCGTCTCGCGACTCGAAGTGCGCGTAGAAGCCGCCGTGCGTCAGGCCCGCAGCCTTCATCATGTCCGCGACGCCCACCCCTCGTACGCCCGCACGACGAATGGCACGCGAAGCGACATCGACGATGCGCTCGTGGCTGACTTGTTTGCGGCTGGGGATGCTTGGCATGATGATCGTCATATGATGAGCGTCATACCTTCGGGTGTCAAGCCGCTCGCTCGCCGTGGCATGGCCGTCAACACCACGGGGGCGTGAACAGATCACGGTCGCGGCGCGTCGAGCCGCGCCGACGGTGCGGTGCTGCGGTCTTCGCGGGACATGAAGGCCATGGCGGCGGCGGCCAGCGCGAAGACGGTCATCACGCCGACCATCGCCCGTGGCGAGCCGTCGGCCAGCGCGGCCAGCAGCAGCGACGAGACGATTCCGCTGCCGTACTGCAGAGCGCCGATCAAGGCCGCGGCCGAACCCGCCAGCCGCGGCACGCCGTCCAGCGCCGCGGCGGTGGCGCTGGCTGCGATGATGCCGTTCATCGTGAAGAAGACGAAGACCGGCGCCGCGACCGCGAGCAGGCCGCCGTCGCCGCCGAGGCCCAGCCCGAGCCCGGCCAGCATCGCCGCGGCCGCGATGCCGGTGGACACGCGCAGCAAGGCGCCGAGGCTGAAGCGGCGCACCAGGCGCCGGTTGACGGCGCTCAGCGCCATGACACCGACGATGTTCACGCCGAACAGCCAGCCGTAGTGCTGGGCATCGATATGGAAGTGCTCGATGTACACACGCGGCGAGCCGGCGATGAAGGCGTAGGCGCCCACGTAGAAGAAGGCCACGCACAGCGTGTTGCGCATGAACGGGCCGTGGGCCAGCAGCGTGCGGTAGTCGGAAAGCGCGGTCCGGGCCGGCGTCGTCGCACGGCGCGACGGGGTGTGGGTCTCCGGCAGACGGCGCAAGGTCCACAGCATCAGGCTGCCGACGACGGCCAGCAGCCAGAAGACGTCGTGCCAGTCGCCCAGCCGCAGGATCTGCCCGCCGAGCAGCGGCCCGCCGATGGGCGCCAGAGCCATCACGATGGTCAGCGTGGACAGTGTCTCGGCGGCCTGCCGTCGCTCGTACAGGTCGCGCACCATCGCCCGGGCCAGCATCGGACCGGTGCACGCGCCGAAGGCCTGGAACACGCGCCAGAAGACCACCGCAGCGATCGACTGCGACAGCGCGCATCCGATCGAACCGACGACGAACAGCGCCAGCCCGATCAGCAGCGGCCGCTTGCGCCCGATGCGGTCGCTCACCGGCCCCCAGACCAGCTGCGCCAGCGCGAAACCGATCAGGAAGCCGGTGATGGTCAGCTCCGCGTCACCATGCAGCTCGCGCTGCATCGTCGGCATCGCGGGCAGGTAGATGTCGGTGGACAGCGAGGTCAGCGCCATCAGCGCGGCCAGCATGGCCTTGAGGCCCCAGCCGGACTGCGGCATGCCGATCTGAGGCGCCACGCGATCGGAGGCTTGCTCCACTGTGGGCGATGCATCGTTCATCGGCGCCACTGTATGGACCTGATTCGCCGACGAATAGCCGGCAGCGGCTTGCTCCAGCCGCAACCCAATCTTTCGAAACGGCCGCCTGGCCGATGTCTGGGAGCGGCCGGGGCACCGCGTCAGCGCGTGCGTCGGCCCTTGGCGTTCGCCTGGGCCATCGCGCCCAGTTCGCGTGCGGTCAGCATGTGGGCGCCGCCGCCCTGCAGCCGCTCGACGGCCAGATCGACGAAGGCACGCACCCGCTTGGGCAGCGCGGTGCGATTGCCGTAGTAGACGTGCAGGCCGATGTGCGCGCTCATCTGGGGCAGCAGCACGGGCACCAGTTCGCCGCGACGCAGGTGGGGCGCGGCGGCGAAGTTGGCCAGCTGGCCCATCACCTGCCCGGCGAGCACGGCCTGCAGTTCCAGCTCGGTGTCGTTGGTCGTGAACGACGGACTCACCGGGCGCCGCTCCACCTCGCCGCCGAGCTGCAGGTACCAGGGCGTGAGCTGGCCGCTGGCCGGGTGGCGGAACACGCTGCAGCGATGCCGTGCCAGGTCGTCCGGCGTCTCGGGCACGCCGTGCCGGGCCAGGTAGTCCGGGCTCGCGCAGACGATGAGCTGGATCGGAAACAGCAGCCGGCCGACCACGCCTTCATCGGCCGACTGGCCCATGCGAAAACCCACGTCGACGCGGTCGCGCACCCAGTCGCCCAGGCTGTCGTCGAGCTGCACGTCGGGCTGGATGCCCGGGTGGGCGCGGCAGAACTCGTCGAGCAGCGGCATCAGCAGCGACGCGAACGAAGACCTCGGGCCGACCACCCGCAGCGGCCCGGCGATCTCGTCCTTGGTTTCGCGCGCGGCGAGCAGCGCACGGTCCAGCGCCGCCAGCGCCGGCTGGGTGTGCTCCAGGAAGTGTCGCCCCTCTTCGGTCAGTGCCAGGCTGCGCGTCGTGCGGTGCAGCAGGCGCACGCCCAGATGCTGTTCCAGCTGCGCCAGCGCCTGGCTGGCAGCCTGGGGGGTGACGCCCTGGGCCTGCGCTGCGCGGCGGATGCTGCCCAGTTCGACGGCCTTGGCGAAGGTGGCGATCGCGCGCAGTTCGTTGATGGCCATGGCGGTGCGGAGTGTGACGGGTCGAGACGACCGGCATTGTCAACTTCTGCTTTCGAGTTCAACAAGTGGCAGTGCGCTACCGGTTGATGAACCCGCTACCTAAAGTGCTCCCAGGCCGCATCGCCCCCCGGCGCAGCGGCGTCTCTTGGAGAACCAACATGCACAAGCGCACTTTGGGCCGCACCGGCCTGCAGGTGTCTGCCCTCGGCTTCGGCTGCATGGGCCTGAGCTTCGGCTACGGCCCCGGCGTGGACCGCGCCGCCGGCATCACGATGATCCGCCAGGCCTTCGAGCGCGGCGTCACCTTCTTCGACACCGCCGAGGCCTACGGCGCCTTGAACGAGGAGATGGTCGGCGAGGCGCTCGCGCCGGTTCGCGACCAGGTGGTGATCGCCACCAAGTTCGGCTTTCGCGACGGCAACGCGAACCTGGGCATGGACAGCCGGCCCGAGCGCATCCGCGTGGTCGTGGAGCAGTCGCTGCGGCGGCTGCGCACGGACCGCATCGATCTGCTGTACCAGCACCGCGTCGACCCGGCGGTGCCGATGGAGGACGTGGCCGGCACCGTCAAGGCGCTGATCGCCGAAGGCAAGGTGCTGCACTTCGGCCTGTCCGAAGCGGGCGCGGCATCGATCCGCCGAGCTCACGCCGTGCAGCCGGTGGCTGCGCTGCAGAGCGAGTACTCCCTGTGGTGGCGCGAGCCCGAGCAGCAGACGCTGCCGCTGCTGGCCGAACTGGGCATCGGCTTCGTGCCCTTCAGCCCGCTGGGCAAGGGCTTCCTCACCGGCACCATCGACGCGTCAACGCCCTTCGCCCCGGACGACTTCCGCAACGTCGTGCCGCGCTTTGCCGCCGCTGCGCGGCAGGCCAACCAGGCGCTGGTCGACGCGCTCAAGCAGGTCGCTGCCGAGCGCAGCGCCACGCCGGCGCAGATCGCGCTGGCCTGGCTGCTGGCGCAGCGCCCGGACATCGTGCCCATCCCCGGCACGACCAAGCTGCACCGACTCGACGAGAACCTGGGCGCCGCCGCGCTGGAACTGTCGGCGGGCGACCTGGCGCGCATCCACGCGGCGCTGGACGCCATCACCGTCACCGGCGACCGCTACCCGCCGGCACTGGCCGCGCGCGCCGGCCGCTGAGGCCCGCCCCTCCCCTCCGAGGAGACCTCACCATGAGCTACTCCGTGCGCGGCTACGCCGCCCACAGCCCCACCGGACGGCTTGGGCTGTTCGACTTCGAACGCCGCAGCGCCCGCCCCGACGACGTCGTCATCGACATCCTCTTCTGCGGCGTCTGCCACTCCGACGTGCACAACGTGCGCAACGACTGGGGCAACGCGCGCTACCCGATGGTGCCGGGCCACGAGATCGTTGGCCGCGTGCTGGCGGTCGGCGACGAGGTCACGCGCTTTGCCGTCGGCGACCTGGTCGGCGTGGGCTGCCTGGTCGACGCCTGTCGCCACTGCCGGCCCTGCGGCAAAGGCTGGGAGCAGTACTGCGAGAACGGCGCCACCTACACCTACAACCACGCCGATCCGGTGGACGGCACGCGCACCTACGGCGGCTACAGCGAGAAGGTCGTCGTGCGCGAGTCCTTCGTGCTCAAGGTCCCCGAGACGCTGGACGCCGCCGCTGCCGCGCCGCTGCTGTGCGCCGGCATCACCACCTGGTCGCCGCTGCGCCACTGGGGCGCGGGCCCGGGCCGCAGCGTCGCCATCGTCGGCCTGGGCCACATGGGGCTGAAGCTGGCCAAGGCCCTGGGCGCCGAGGTGACGCTGTTCAGCCGCTCGCCGGGCAAGGAGGCCGACGCGCGCCGCCTGGGAGCCGACCACGTCGTGATCTCCACCGACCCGGCGCAGATGGCGGCGGTGGCCGGGCGCTTCGACCTGATCATCGACACCGTGCCCTACCAGCACGACGTGAACCCCTACGTGCCGACGCTGGCCGCAGGCGGCACGATCGTGATGGTTGGCTACCTGGGGCCGCTGGAGAACTTCGACACCGGCCCCCTGGTATTCAGCCGCAAGGCGCTGGCCGGCTCGCTGATCGGCGGCATCGCCGAGACCCAGCAGATGCTCGACTTCTGCGGCGAGCACGGCATCAGCTGCGACGTCGAGCTCATCCGCATCCAGGACATCAACGAAGCCTACGAGCGGCTGCTGAAGGCCGACGTGAAGTACCGCTTCGTCATCGACATGGCCTCGCTGAAGCAGGAGGCTGCGGCGTGAGCCCCGCGGTTTCCAGCGTGCTGGTGGTCGGCGCCACCGGCAGCATCGGCCGTCTGGTGGTGGCCGAGGCGCTGCGCCGCGGGCTGGCGGTGCGTGCCCTGGTGCGCGACCTCACCCGGGCTCGAGGCCTGCCCGCGCCCGCCGAGCGCGTGATCGGCGACCTCCGGCAGCCGCAGACGCTGGAGGCGGCCCTGGCCGGTGTCGATGCGCTGGTCTTCACCCACGGCAGCACCGGCGGCGGGCGGGCCGGCGTGCAGGCCGTCGACTACGGCGGCGTGCTCAACGTGCTGCACGCATGGCAGAAGGCGGGCCGGCCGCCCCTGCGCGTGGCGCTGATGACGGCCATCGGTGTGACCGACCACCAGGGTGCCTACAACCGCGCGACCGGCGCGCATGACTGGAAGCGCCGGGGCGAGCGCCTGGTGCGTGCCAGCGGACTGCCCTACACGATCGTGCGCCCCGGCTGGTTCGACTACCACGCGCCCGACCAGCATCGGCTGACCCTGCTGCAGGGCGACACCCGGCATGCCGGCACCCCCGCCGACGGCGTCGTCGCACGCCGGCAGATCGCCGAGGTGCTGGTCGCCAGCCTGCTGTGCGACGAGGCCGTGGGCAAGACCTTCGAGCTGGTGGCCGAACGCGGCCCGGCGCCGGTCGACCTCGCGCCGCTGTTCGGGGCGCTGCAAGCCGACGCGCCAGGCGAGATCGACGGGCTGCGCGACCAGCGAGACATGCCTGTGGATGACGAGCCGCCGGACGTGCGCCTGGCGATCGAGACCCTGGCCGCGCGCTGACCGGGCCCGGCCGGCTGCCTTCGAGCCGGCCGTGAACACAGCGCCGCATCCGGTGCGGCCACGAGGCCGGTCGATTCCGGGCCCTGCTCCGACAGGGCCGCCGCGCGGCGACAGCGACCGCCGCATGATCGATGGTTGCGCTGCCGGCCGCGCCGGCACCGCCGACGAGCTGGCCCAGGTCGCCGCGCTGCTGATGGGCCCTGACGGCGGCTTCATCTCCGGCAGCGACTTCCTCGTCGACGGAGGCGTCACCGCCGCCTGGCGCTTCGGCGACCTGGGCCGGCGTTAAGGCGTCGCCGCAGCCGACGCCGACCTCCACGGCGCCGAGCGAGCGCAACACCGCCACCGGTCTCTCCGCAGCGTCTGGCCCGACGCGAGCGTGAAGTGCAGTTCGTGCCCAGAGGTTTCCATTGACCTTTATGGTCACTCGACTCGGAATGAGCGCTCCACCGCCTTCGTCAGGCCAGACACCCGCTCGCAGCCATAGAGGCGAGAGTGCTCCGCCGCCGCGATGACTCGCTGACTCGGAACATCGCGATCAGTCGGCCAACGATCCGTCGTGGTGAAGAAGGAGAGACGGGTCGTGGCTCGTAGCTCACTGGGCCGTAACACGACAATCGACATGTGACCGTTTTGGTTTATAGTCACCAATGCCAGATGGCATCCTTCAAAGGGCACCCGTTCCCGTGTCGTTCCGCCGCGATTGTCTTGTCCCAGCCCACCACAGGCCGCGCTCTTCACAAGGCCGGCGCACGGGTGAATCGGGCCGGCGCGACGTCCTTCCTGGTCTGTGCCTGATTCCAGCCGCTGGCAAAGATGATTTGGCTCTCGACAGGAGGGTTTCGCCCATCACCATCAGATCGACCTTCGCCGAAAACACGTTCCTGGCGCGCCAAATCCACGATCCAGGAAACCAGATGAATTCATCCATGCGTGCATGAGGACTTATATGTCGCCGAACCCCACCCGATCGAATGCCAGATCCATCACCCGCGCTCGCGCCAACCCCGTCGCGCTGACGTCGTTGTTGACGCTGCTCCTCGTGGCATGGTCTCCTGCACACGCGCAGGACAAGCTTGCACGCAGCGAAGGAGCAGGCCCGACGCGAGCCGAAGTGAAGGCGGATCTTGCCTTGTGGAAGCGCGCCGGGGTCGACCGGTACGAGACAGAAGCGTCATACGGCTTCAACACTGAAGCCTATAAGCGGGCCTATCAGGAATACCTCCGCTTGCGTGCGAGCGAAGAGTTTCTCGCCGAAGTTAAAAAGGCCGCCGCCGAAGAATAAGTTCGGACGGAACGAACACCACCAGCGCCGGCCGCGCCGGCAAGGCGCTCGCCGACCGCCTGGACCCGCTGCTGAAGCGGCAGCCAGGACCGCGACGCGTTCGAGCCGCTGGGGCGCGGCCCCGGCGGAAAGCGACAGGCGCAGGCGTGCAACCGGACGCGCAGCGCGTGGAGCAGGCCTTGTCGGCGCGCCCGGAAGCCGGGCGCCCAGAGTTCTTCAACCGTTCGTCAGGAAGCGCGCGCGGGCTCGAAGTCCACGAGCCGCAGCGCCTGGTCCAGCAGCTGCTGAAGGCTGGGCGCGCCGTCGGCCCGCACCCACTGAGTGATCACCGCACGCAGCACCGCGAACAGCGCATGCGGGTAGACATGCCGGGCCAGCCCATCGGGTGCCTCGGCTCCGCGTGAACGGGCGATCTCGTCGGCCACCTCGTCGGCGAGACGGGCCGTCATGCCCTGCTTGCGGTCGCTGATGGCCGGCGAGGCGGCGATCATGCGTTCCAGGCTCAGGTAGAACGGCTTGCGGGCCTCGTAGGCGGCCAACAGCCCGCGCGCGCATGCGATGAGCGACTGCTGCACCGTTTCACCGGCCGGTCGCCCGTCCAGGCGGGTGAGGAAGTTGGACATGCTCTCCTCGATCCAGCTGACCACGATGTCTTCCTTGGTCGGGAAGTAGCGCAGCAGCGTGCGGGGCGAGACCTCCACCTCGGCCGCGATCTGGGCGATGGTGGTCTCTTCGTAGCCTTGCCGGCTGAAGAGGTCGAGCGCCTTCTCCAGCAGCTGCAGGCGCGTCTTGTCCTTCTTGGACTCCCTCAATCCCAAAGCCATGCCCTCCTCGGGGAGGGGCGGCGGCGCCGCGCCGTCGCCCCGTGCGTCGTCAGACCATGTGAACGAACTTGGTCACCAGGTAGGCATCGATGCCCTCGGTGCCATTTTCGCTGCCATAGCCGCTTTGCTTGACGCCGCCGAACGGGCCCTCCGGCATGCCGAAGTAGTAGGTGTTGATGCCCACCATGCCGCTTTCGATGCGGTCGGCCAGCTGGTGTGCGCGCTGCAGCGAGCGGGTGAAGGCATAGGCGCCCAGGCCGAACGGCAGTCGGTTGGCTTTCTCGATCGCCTCGTCCAGGGTGCTGAAGCGGGAGATGGTGGCCACCGGGCCGAAGGGCTCATGGTTCATGATGTCCGCGTCCTCGGGCACGTTGGTGAGCACCGTGGGCGCCCAGAAGAAGCCGTCGCCCTTCACACGCGCACCGCCGGTCTCCAGCTTGCTGCCACGCGCCACGGCGTCGGCGATCAGCCGCTCCATCGCGGCAAGACGACGCGCATTGGCCAGCGGGCCCATGCGGGTCTCGGGATCGAAGCCGCTGCCCATCTTCAGCGACTGCGCCCCCTGCACGAAGGCCGCGACGAAGCGGTCGAACACCGAGTCCTGCACGTAGAAGCGCGTCGGGGCGATGCAGCTGGCACCGGCATTGAAGAACTTGTTGGGCACCGAAGCGGCCACCGCGGCATCGATGTCGGCATCGTCGCAGACGATGACGGGGGCGTGGCCGCCCAGCTCCATCGTGATCGGCGTGATGTTGTCGGCGGCCAGCTTGGCCAGTTGGCGCCCCACCGGCTCCGGCCCGGTGAACGACACCTTGCGGATGATCCTGGAAGCCAGCAGCGTGCGCGAGATGAAGTCCGGATCACCCAGCACCACGTTCAACACGCCGGCAGGCAGGCCGGCGGCGGCGAAGGCTTCGGCGATGAGCAGGCAGGTGGCTGGCGTTTCCTCGGAGGGCTTGATCACCATCGAGCAGCCGGCCGCCAGCGCCGCGGCGATCTTGCGGCCGGTCAGCAGCGCAGGCACGTTCCAGGGCGCGAACGCGGCCACCGGGCCCACCGGCTCGCGCGTGACGACGGCGCGGCCGTGCGGAATGCGCGGCTCCAGCGTGCGGCCGTAGATGCGCTTGGCCTCCTCGGCGCACCAGATCATGGACTCGAAGGTCAGGCCCAGCTCCATGCGCGCCTCGGCCAAGGGCTTGCCGACTTCCAGCGTCAGCAGCGTGGCCAGCTGCTCGCTGCGCTCGCGCAGCCAGGCCACGGCACGCTCGATGACGGCGGCGCGTTCCCAGGCGGGCACGGCGCGCCAGGTCTTGAAGCCCTGGTCCGCAGAGCCGAGCGCGGCCTGCAGGTCCTGCGCCGTGGCGTGCGGCATCTGGCCCAGGGTGCTGCCGTCGAAGGGGTTGATCACCGCACTCTCCGGGCGGCCACCACCGGACAGCTTCTGTCCATTGATCCAGAGGTACAGGTCGGTATAGGCGGGAGCAGACATGGAGTTTCCTTTCAGTTGGAGTGCACCTGCAGACAGCGCGCAGCGACACGAGAGCCCAAGCGTCATTTGTCTCTCGATATCGTATGTCGCTCAATGTCTTTTGGCAGTGAATGACACTTTATCCCTGTGCCTCGAGTGGGGACAGCGGCGCTGACCGCGGGACAAGGCGCGGAATCGCGCCGGCGCGAAGCGTTCGGCCGGGCTGAGTTCAGTGGGCCGCCGGTGTCGGCCGGATCCGGAACCAGATGGCGTACATCGCAGGCAGGAACACCAGCGTCAGGACGGTTCCCGCCACGGTGCCGCCGATCAGGGTGTAGGCCAGCGTGCCCCAGAACACCGATTGGGTGAGCGGGATGAAGGCCAGCACCGCAGCCAAGGCGGTCAGGATCACCGGTCGGGCGCGCTGCACGGTGGCCTCGACGACCGCATTGAAGGGGCTCAGCCCTTCCCGCTCGTTGTGGTGGATCTGGCCGATCAAGATCAGCGTGTTGCGCATCAGGATGCCCGACAGCGCGATCAGGCCGACCAGGGCGTTGATGCCGAAGGGCTGCTGAAAGACCAGCAAAGTCGGCACCACGCCGATCAGACCGAGCGGGCTGGTGGCGAACACCATGAACATCGCCGCGATCGAGCGCACCTGCAGGATGATGATCAGCAGCGTCAGCGCGATCATGATCGGGAACAGCGGCGCCATGGCCTTGGTGGCCTTGGCGGACTCCTCGATCGACCCGGCCTGCTCGATGCGGTAGCCCGCGGGCAGCGACTGCACGATGGGCTCCAGCTCCTTCATCACGGCGCTGGAGACGTCCGGCGGCTGCAGGCCTTCGGCCGTATCCCCGCGCACCGTCATGGTCGGCGTGCGGTCACGGCGCCGCAGGATGGGATCTTCCATGCGCACCTCGACCGTGCCCACCTGCGACAGCGGCAGGCGCTGGCCCGCCGCCCCGACCAGCGTGAAGGCAGCGATCTTCGCCGGGTCGAGGCGGGTGTCCCCCGCCGCGCGGCCCACCACCTGCACCGAACGGATGTCCTCTCGCACTTCCGTCAGCGCGATGCCGCTGAGCAGGAACTGCAGCTGCAAGGCCACGGAGTTGGAGTTGAGGCCCACGGCCTGCAGCCGATCCTGGTCCAGCGTGAGATGCAGCGTCGGCACACGCGGGCCCCAGTCGACGTTGACGGTGCGCATCATCGGGCTGGCCTGCATGACGGCTTTGACACGGGCGGCGATCTCGCGCAGCTGATCCGGGTCGGGCCCCATGACGCGATAGGCGACCGGGAACGGCGAGTACGGCCCGAACACGAGCTGCGTCACCCTCACCTGCGCTTCGGAAGCCAGGCCATCGGCCACGGCCTGGCGCAGCCTGAACTTCAGGGCTTCCCGCTCTTCCTGGTTGCCGGTCAGCACCACGATCTTGGCGAACGACGGATCCGGCAGCTCGGGGGCCATGGCCAGGTAGAACCGCGGCGCGCCCTGGCCGACGTAGGCCGTCACGGTCTTGGCTTCGGCCTGCTTGGCCAGCCAGGCCTCGACCTTGGCCGTCGCGGCGCTGGTCTGCCCGATCGACGTGCCGTAGGGCATCTGCAGCTCGACCAGCACCTCGGGCCGGTCGGAGGTCGGGAAGAACTGCTTCTTGACCAAGCCCATGCCCACGATGGCCAGCACGAACAGGCCCACCACCGCCGCCGCCACCAGCCACTTGCGCGCGATCACACGCCCCAGCACCTGCCGGAAACGGTTGTAGTGGCGCGTGTCGTAGATGGCGTCATGTCCGCCCTCGACCTTCTTCAGGTCGGGCAGCATCTTGACGCCCAGGTAGGGCGTGAACGCCACCGCCACCACCCACGAAGCGATGAGGGCGATGCCGACGATCCAGAACATGTTGCTGGTGTACTCGCCGGCCGTCGAACGCGCGAAGCCGTTGGGCATGAAGCCGATGGCCGTGACCAGCGTGCCCGACAGCATGGGCGCCGCCGTGTGGCTCCAGGCGTAGGCGGAGGCCTTGATGCGGCTGTAGCCCTCCTCCATCTTCACCACCATCATCTCGATGGCGATGATGGCGTCGTCCACCAGCAGGCCCAGGGCCAGGATCAGCGAGCCGAGCGTGATGCGGTCGAAGTTCTTGCCGGTGGCCGCCATGATGACGAACACCGCCGCAAGCGTCAGCGGCACCGCCGCCGCCACCACGATGCCCACGTGCCAGCCCATGCTGACGAAGCACACCAGCATCACCACCAGCAGGGCCACGAAGAACTTGACCATGAACTCGTCCACGGACGAGCTGATGTTGATCGCCTGGTCCGTCACCTTGCTCAGCGTCATGCCCTGCGGCAGCTGGGCATTGATCTTGACGGTTTCGGCATCCAGCGCCTTGCCCAGGTCCAGCCCGTTCCAGCCGTCGCGCATGACGATGCCCAGCAGCAGCGCCGCCTCGCCATTGCGGCGAACCAGGAAGCTCGACGGATCCTCGTAGCCGCGCTCGACGACGGCCACGTCCGACAGTTTCAGCGTGCGGCCCTGCGCGCTGATGGGCGTGTTGCGGATCTTCTCCAGCTTGTCGAACGCGCCATCGACACGCACGAAGACCTGCGGACCATCGGTCTCGATGGCGCCGGCGGGGGTGAGCACGTTCTGGGCGTTGAGCGCGGCGAAAACGTCCTGCGGCGACACACCCAGCGTGGCCAGGCGGTCGTGGGAGAAGGACACGAAGATGCGCTCGGACTGCTCGCCGATGATGTTGACCTTCTTGACCCCCGGCACGTGCAGCAGCTGCTGGCGCAGCGTCTCCGCATCACGCACCAGCAGACGTTGCGGCTCTCCCCTGGCCTGAAGCGCGAACAGCGCGAAGGTCACGTCCGAATACTCGTCGTTGACCATCGGGCCGATGACACCGGCCGGCAGCCGGCGGGCTTCGTCCGACAGCTTCTTGCGGGCCTGGTAGAACTCTTCGCGCACTTCCGAGGGCGGCGCGGTGTCGAGCAGGGACACCATCGTGAAGGCCAGTCCCGGACGGGTGTAGGTCTCGGTGCGGTCGTACCAGCGCAGCTCCTGCATGCGCTTTTCCAGGGGCTCGGCCACCTGGTCCTGCATCTCCTGCGCGGTGGCGCCGGGCCAGGCCGTGATGACGGTCATCTGCTTGACCGTGAACGGCGGATCTTCGGCGCGCCCGAGCTGGAAGAACGCCAGCACGCCGGCCACCGAGATCAGGAAGATCAGGAATACCGTGACGGCGCGCTCGCGCACCGCGAGCGCGGAGAGGTTGAAACGCCCGTCGCTCATCGACGCTCTCCCGCAGGTGCGGCCTGGGCCTTCCCGGCCGGCCGAACGGCCTGACCGTCCTGCAGCAGATGCGCCCCGAGCGAGACCACCCGGTCGCCGACCTTGAGGTTGCCAGCCACCCGCGCCAGCTCATCGGACAGGTCCAGCACCTGGACCGCTCGCCACGCCACCTTGGCGGGCTCACCCTCCACCACCCAGACACCCGGCCCCTTGCCGGGATCGAACACCGCGCCGATCGGCACCTGCACCGCGGGCGCGGAAGACGCGCCGGCCGGAATCTCGACGGTGACCGTCGCGCCCAGCGGGGCCTTCGCCAGCGCGCCTTCCAGCACGTAGCGGGCCTCGTAGGTGCGGGTGACGCGGTCGGCCGCATCGGACAGCACACGCAGCCTGGCCGACACGGGCTCCGACCGCGGCCCGTACAAGGTGGCTCTGGCCACCGAGCCCACCGCTGGCCGCAAGGTCTCGGGCAGGTGCACCACCGCCTCGCGCTGGCCCGCTCGAGCCAGGCGCACCACCGGCTGGCCGGCACTCACCACCTGCCCCGGTTCGGCCAGCGTCTCGACCACCACGCCATCGGCATCGGCCAGCAGCAGCGCGTAACTCGAGGCGTTGCGCGCCACCTCGGCCTGCGCCTCGGCCGCCTTCAGCTGCGCCCGCGCCGCTTCGGCAGCAGCCTTGATCTGGTCGTAGGCGGACGCGGACACGGCGCCTTCGGCGACCAGATCACGGTAACGCGCCTCGTCTTCGGCCGTCTGCCTGGCGCGGGCCAGCGCGGCAGCCACCACCTCTTGCTGGGCTCGCGCCTGCAGGCCCAGGTCGATCGGGTCGATGCGCATGAGCGGCTGGCCACGCTTGACGGACTGCCCGGTGTCGACCAGGCGTTCCAGCAACTTGCCGGGAACGCGAAAGCCCAGATCGCTCTGCACACGGGCCGCGACGACCCCTGTGAAGGATCGGGAAGCGCTGCCGGCGCCCTGCACGGCCGAGACCCGCACCAGCGGAGCCTCGGTGCGGGGGTCGGAGCGATGGTCATCGCGGCCGCATGCCGTCAGGACAAGCGACAGGCAGAGAACGAGGGGAGCGAGCTTGCGCCTGAGCATGGGAACCCTTCTTGACGAAGACAAGTTCCCATATTCTTTGACTAGTGACCAAGTTCGTCAATAGTCACCATCGCGTTCAGGGTGCCAGACTGCGCAGGATGAGGCTGGACAGCTGGTTGGACGCTTCGGCCGCGTTGTCCAGGTTGTGCTGCAGCTGCAAAGGATTGATGTACGGCCGCATGACCAGGTAGATGGCGTTGGCGGCCTCGTCCAGCGGCGTCTTGCGCTCGAACTCACCGGCCTCCCGGCCCTCGCGAAGGATCTGCAGGATCAGGCCCCGAAGCCGGTCCTGGTAGGCCACCACGGACGGCCAGGACTCCGCCGCCGAGGTCGCGGCGATATCGTAAAGCTGGCGGTCCTGCGAGAAGAGGTAGTTTCCGGCCTCCACCAGCGCCCGGAACATGCGTCGCAGCTTCTCGGACGCCGCCGGCACACCGGCGACCGAAGCCTCCACCGCCGCCAGGATCGTGCCCAGGCGGTTGGCGCAAATCACCTCGCCGATGGCCTGCTTGGAGTCGAAGAACTTGTAGATGTAGGCCTTGGAAAAACCGATGGCATTGGCCAGATCGGACACCGTCGTCTTGACGTAGCCGTAGCGGCCGAAGCACTCGGTCGCAGCCTCGATGATCTGCTCCCGAACTTCGTGATCCGAGGGCCCCCGGAGCTGGGGCGCGGGCATGTGCGCTTTCGTCATGTCGAGAGCTTACCTCGGACCGTGAGCAGCCAATAACCAGTGACCGTTTTGTATTATAGTCACCGCATGCCTGTCGCCAAAGGATTCGCATGCTCTCCCATCGCTTCGCCCCCCTCGTCCTCTGCGCCAGCGTGACCGCCGGGTGCGCGGTCGGCCCGGACTACCAACGCCCCGAGGCCCCGCTGCCCAGCCACTACATGGGTCAGGCCGCGGCCCCGACGACCGAGGCCTCCGCCGGGGCGCTGGCGACTTGGTGGCAGGCTTTCAACGACCCGCTGCTGACACGCTTGATCGACCAGGCCCTGGCGCAGAACCTGGACCTGGCACAGGCGGCCGCCCGGGTCAGCCAGGCCCGCGCCGGGCTGGGCGCCACCGATGCAGCCTTGCGGCCCTGGGGCACGGTCAGCGGCTCCGCGGCGCGGGCCGACCAGTCCATCGAAACCCCTCTGGGCCAGGTTCTCGACGCCACGCCCGGCTACGACCGCTGGGGCACGGCCTACCAGATGGACTTGGGCGCGAGCTGGGAGATCGACGTGTTCGGCGGGCTGCGGCGCGGGCGCGAGGCTGCGCTGGCTGACTACGAGGCCTCCCGGGCCGGCGAGATGGCCACCCGGCTGGCGGTGGCGGCGCAGACGGCGGACACCTACATCCTGATCCGCGGCTTGCAGACACGCCTGGACATCGCCCAGCGACAGGCGAAGACCCAGCAGGATCTGCTGTCCAAGGTGAGCCTGCTGCATGCCAAAGGCCTGGCGGCCACCTACCAGGTGCGGCAGACGCAAGCGGCACTGGCGGCAGTGCAGGCCAGCATTCCGGTGCTCAGGACCGGCCTGGATGCCGCGATGAATGCGCTGGATGTGATGCTGGGCGTACCGCCGGGCACGAACCGCCCCGCGCTGGAAACGCCGGCACCGATTCCGGCGACGCCGACGATTGCCAGCATGGGTTCGCCGGCCGACCTTCTGCAGCGCCGCCCCGACCTCATCGTGGCCGAACGTCGACTGGTGGCGACCAACGCCCGCATCGGCGAGGCGATTGCCGAGTACTACCCCAAGTTCTCGTTGACCGGCCTGATCGGCAGCGCCACCGCGGTATCCGGAGGCAATCTCTTCACGAGCGGTGCGAGCGAGGCCGCCGCCGTGGTCGGGTTGCGGTGGCGCCTGTTCGACTTCGGACGCATCAACGCACAGATCGACCTCGCCAAGGGGCAGGACGCCGAAGCCCTGGCCGCCTACCGCCGTACCGTGCTGCGCGCCACCGAGGACGTCGAAAACGCCTTCTCGGCCCTGGTGAACCGGAACGAACAGGCCGCCACGCTGCGCCAGGGCGAAGCCTCGCTGTCGCAGGCTCGGCAATCGTCTTTCGCGGCCTACAGCCGCGGCGCCGCGAGCTTGATCGACGTGCTGCAGGCCGACGATTCGCTGTTACGCGCCTCGGATGCCCGGGCCCAGGCCCAGATCGAGTCGGCGCGCGCCGCCGTCGGAGCCTTCCGGTCTCTGGGCGGAGGGTGGCAAGCGCCGTCGACAACCACGTCGGGGAGCCAGCCGCAGCCGGCTTCGGAGCGTGACATCCATGCCGCAAGCTAGCAGCCCGCTGGCGAACCGATCGCCGGCACGCCTCAGCCTCTCGAGACGGCCGCCGCGACGTCATCGGGTACGCCGTGGGGGCGCCGCCACGACAAGCGTCGCCGCGGACCTCGCATCGGCGGAGTGCTGCCTGGGGGCACAGAACGCCCTGCACGCCGTCGCGCAACGCCGCGAACGCGCGCGCGAAAGCGGCGCTCAACGCCTCGCCTTGGCGTCCGGCTTCGCCGGCGAACGTGACGATCGACCGGCCAGCGAAAGGAGCAGAGCATGATCGCAGAGCGACTCGCGGCACGCCTGCGACGACGTGGCATTCACTACGCCTGGGTGGTCGCGGCGGTCACTTTCGCGGCCATGCTCACCACCTCGGCCGCGCTGGGCCTGCCGGGTGCGCTGATGCAGCCGCTGTCGCGCGAGTTCGGCTGGAGCGCCACCGAACTCTCGTCGATCTTCGCAACGCGCTTTGCCCTGTTCGGGCTGCTTGGGCCGTTCGCCGGCGCCGTGCTGCTTCGTCATGGGTTGTCCCGGGTCATGGCCTTCGCGGCGGCCGTGATCGGCTCGTCGCTGGTACTCGGCATCTTCATGCGCGACCTGACCCAGGCCTTCGTCCTGTGGGGGGTGGTGCTGGGCTTCGGCACCGGGTTGACGGCCATGGTGTTGGGGGCCACGGTCGCGAATCGCTGGTTCGTGCAGCGCAGGGGGCTCGTGCTCGGCCTGCTGGCCGGCAGCACGGCCACCGGCCAGTTGCTGTTCCTGCCGCTGGCGACGTGGCTGATAGACCAGCATGGCTGGCGCTGGGCGCTGGTTCCCGTGGTCGCGGCCACCGCGGTGGTGGTCGTGCTCGTCCTGACCTTCATGCGCGACAAGCCGGCCGACCTGGGACTGAAGCCCTACGGTGCCGATGCGCAGACCGTTGCCGCAGCAGCGGCGCCGATCGCGGACTGGCGTCTGCCGTTCCGCACGCTGTCCGAAGCATCGCGCGTGCCGGCCTTCTGGGTTCTCGCGGCGACGTTCTTCATCTGCGGGCTCAGCACCAACGGTCTGATCCAGACACACTTCATATCGCTGTGCGGCGACCGCGGACTCGGCCCCGTGCCGGCAGCCTCGGTGCTGTCGATGATGGGTGTGTTCGACTTGGTGGGGACCACGGTCTCGGGCTATCTGTCCGACCGCTTTGACAGCCGAAAGCTGCTGTTCTGGTACTACGGGCTCCGGGGCCTATCGCTGATCTGGTTGCCCTATACCGACTTCACGCTGACCGGCCTGTCGCTGTTCGCCATGTTCTATGGTTTGGACTGGATCGCCACCGTCCCGCCGACGGTCAAGCTATCGGCGCAGCACTTCGGTCCCGAGCGGGCGGCCCTGGTCTTCGGTTGGGTGTTCGCCGCACACCAGCTCGGCGCGGCGACAGCAGCCTTCGGCGGCGGCTGGTCGCGGGCGGTGATGAACTCCTATTCGCCGGCGCTGACGGCCGCCGGGGCAGCGTGCCTGCTGGCTGCGGGAGCGATCCTGCTGATGCGCAGCCATCACTCCGCAATCGCACCTCACCCGGCACGCCCGTGAACCCGGGGCCGGAGCTGACTCCGACGACAGTCTGCCCGGCCCCCACGCCGTGAGTGCGATGCGAATCGCCCCGCTGCTCAGCGGCACCGGCCGCAGACCGGGAAGTCCTTGGGCCACAAGGAGTTGGATGGTCGGGGTGACACGATTCGAACGTGCGCCACACTGCTCCCAGAGCAGTGGAGAGATACTTTTGAATCAACGGCTTAGCGCGGCCTCTGCTAACTGCAGCCGCCCCGAAGTACCCGCTTGGCCCCCCTGGAAGGTCGGAGGCGTTAGCAGGTCGGCTGAGAAGTGCGGAGGATGACCTACATCCGAACCAGTTGGGCCAACCCTGGGTGTTCACGGACGGTTAGAGCATCCGGACGTCTGGGTGCATCCGGTGGCGGCACCCCGCACGACTCTCCCCGCACGCGGCCCTCTGTATGCCGGCCGGCTCTCACTGTATGCCGACGGGCTCTCAATTAGTGAATGAGGCTCATAAGTCCGTTCAGGCCGAGACATGCCAACGCGCCAGAGGGTTCCTAGCATGCCGCGATGATGAAGTCTCTGCCCCTGGCGACGCCGCCATCCTCCAACTGGAGCGCGGTGGGATCGATGTCGATGTGCGTCGCCCTGCTGATCGCCTCGGAGTTCATGCCGGTGAGCCTCCTGACGCCGATTGCGCACGATCTCGGCGCCACCGAAGGTCTGGCCGGCCAGGCGATCTCGGTCTCCGGCTGCGTCGCCGTTCTCACCAGCCTGCTGATCACCGGCGTGGCCGGCTCCTTCGACCGGCGCCGGCTGCTGTGCGCGCTCACGGCGACGATGCTGCTATCTCTCGTGCTGATCGCGCTGGCGCCGAACTTCGGCTTGCTGATGCTGGCGCGCGCGCTGTTGGGCGTCACGATCGGCGGCTTCTGGTCGCTGTCAACGGCTACATTGGTGCAGTTGGTACCGGCCGAGTCGATGCCCCGCGCGCTCAGCGTCCTGTACCTGGGCAATGCCGCCGCGACGGCATTCGCGGCCCCGATCGGCAGCTTCGCCGGCGCGCTGGTGGGCTGGCGCGGTGTGTTCTGGGGGCTGGTGCCGCTGGCCGCCGCCGCGCTGCTCTGGCAGTGGCGAGCGCTGCCGTCGGCGGCCACTCGCCAGTCGCAAGCGCAAGCACAAGCGCAAGGGCAGGTGCTGTCGCTGCTGCGCCGCGCGCCAGTGCGGCGCGCGGTGGCGGGGGTGATGCTCGCCTTCGGCGGCGCGTTCACCGCCTTCACCTACTTCCGACCCTTCCTGGAGCGCCACGGGCACGCCGATGCGGCACAGCTGTCATTGCTGCTGCTGGCGCTCGGCGTGGCCGGCTTCCCCGGCACCTGGGCGGCTGGCGCCCAGGTCCAGCGTCACGGCGAGGCGCTGCTGCGGCTGCTCCCTCTGGCGTTGGGGCTGGTGACGCTGGCCCTGCCGTGGGTCGGCGCCGCGCACTGGGCGCTGGCGCTGCTGCTGTTTGCGTGGGGGCTGCTCAATGCAGCGCTGCCGGTCGCCTGGTTCCACTGGCTCACTCATGGCATTGCCGACGCGCCCGAGGCAGGAGGCGGGCTGATGGTGGCCGCGATCCAGCTGTCCATCCTGCTCGGTGCCGGCGTCGGCGGCCTGTTGCTGGACCACGTCGGCGTCACGGCCCCGCTGTTCGGCGGTGCGGCCCTCCTGGCCGCGGCGGCCGTGTCGCTCGGCGATGGTCGCCGACTGCGCGGTGCCTGCCTGCCCTCTACCCGCTGCGCGGCCGAGCCGCCGGCCCCCTGACTCCGCTGCCGAGGAACCCCCTGCCATGCCCCGATTGAACATCAACGGCCGCGACCTGACGGTCGACGTCGACCCCGAGACTCCCATCCTCTGGGCGCTGCGCGACACACTGGGCCTGACCGGCACCAAGTTCGGATGCGGCGCCGGCCTGTGCGGCGCCTGCACCGTGCATCTGGACGGCCAGGCGGTGCGCTCGTGCATCACGCCGGTCTCGGCCGCCCAGGGCCGGCGCATCACGACGGTCGAGCAGGTCACGGCATCGGAGGACCGCGTCGGCACCGCCGTGCACGAAGCCTGGGTGCGCCACGACGTCGCCCAGTGCGGCTACTGCCAGAGCGGGCAGATCATGACGGCGACCGCCTTCCTGAAGTCGCTGCCCGCCGGGCAGCAACCCACGGCCGCCGAGATCGACGCCGCGATGGCCGGCAACCTGTGCCGCTGCGGCACCTACGCCCGCATCCGCGCTGCCGTCGCCGACGCCGCGCGCGCCCTCGCCTGACCGGAGCCCCGCATGGCCATCCCCGTTTCGCAAAACGAGCTGCCGCCCGTGCTGCAGCGCCTGCTGGCCGAGCCGCTGGCCGCCGAGCCGATGCCGCGCCGCCGCTTCCTCAAGCTGGCCGGCGCGGTCGGCCTGGCGCTCGGCGCCTACCCGCTCGCCGCCGAGGCGAAGGACGAAGCGGTGCCCGCGCCGCTGGCGCCGACGCAGCAGCCCGCGGCCTTCGTCGAGATCGCGCCCGACGGTCTCGTCACGGTGACCGTCAACCGGCTGGAGTTCGGCCAGGGCGTGCAGACGGCTCTGCCGCTGATCCTGGCCGAGGAGCTGGATGCCGACTGGAGCCGCGTCCGGAGCCGGCTGGCCGGCGTCGCCGCGGCCTACGCCGACCCGATGCGCGGCATGCAGCTGACGGGCGGCTCGGCCAGCATCCGCACCAGCTGGCTGCAGTACCGCGAACTCGGTGCCCGCGCGCGTGCGATGCTGGTCGAGGCCGCCGCACGGCGCTGGCAGTTGCCCGCCGGGCGCCTGTCCACGCGCGAGGGCCGCGTCTTCGGTCCCGGCGGTCGCGAAGCCGGCTACGGCGAGCTGGCCGAGGCGGCGATGGCCCTGCCGGTGCCGGCCCGCGTCACGCTGAAGGAACCCCGGGACTTCCGCCTGATCGGGCAGCCGACGACCCGGCTCGACGCGCGCGCCAAGAGCAGCGGCCGCCAGTCCTTCGGCATCGACGTGCAGCTGCCCGGCCTGCTGACGGCCGTCATCGCCAGGCCACCGGTCTTCGGCGGACGGCTGCGCTTGGTCGACGAGCGGGAGGCGCGTGCCGTGCGCGGCGTGCGCGCCGTGCTGCGCGTGCCACTGGACCTGGGCGGCGAAGGCGTGGCCGTCGTCGCCGATGGCAGCTTCCAGGCGCGCCGCGGCCGCGACGCGCTGCGGCTGGAATGGGACCTGGACGGCGTCGAGAAGGTCGACAGCGCACGCCAGCTCGTGCAGTACCGCGAACTGGCCACCCGGCCCGGCCCGCGCAAGTTCGACGCCGACATGGCAGCGCTGGCGCAGGCGCCGCGGCAGTTGGAGGCAGAGTTCGTCTTCCCCTACCTCGCCCATGCGGCGATGGAGCCGCTGAACTGCACCGTGCGCCTGGCCGACGACGGCGCCGAGATCTGGACCGGCTCGCAGATGCCGGGCGTGGACGCCGCCGCGGCGGCCGAGGTGCTGGGGCTGGCGCCGGAGAAGATCCGGCTGGACGTCCAGTCCTCGGGTGGCGGCTTCGGGCGCCGGGCGATGGGCCACCGCGACTACGTCGTCGACGCCTGCCGCGTCGCGCAGGCCATGCGCCGGGCGGGCATCCACGCGCCGGTCAAGCTGCTGTGGACGCGCGAGGACGACATGCGCGGCGGCTTCTACCGCCCGCTGCACCTGCACCGCGCCCGCATCGGTTTCGACGATCGTGGCCGGGTCCTGGCCTGGGACCACGTCATCGTCGCGCAGTCGATCACCGAGGGCACGCTGTTCGGCCGCTACGCGATCCAGAACGGCATCGATTCGACCTGCACCGAGGGCATGCGCGACCCGTATCCGCTGCCGATGCGCCTGACGGTGCACCACCCCAAGGTCAACGTGCCGGTGCACTGGTGGCGCAGCGTCGGCAGCACGCACACCGCGTTCGTGATGGAGAGCCTGATCGACGAGATCGCGCAGCGCACCGGTCAGGACCCGGTGGCCTACCGCCTGGCGCTGATCGGCGCGGAGCACCCGCGCTACCGTGCGGCGCTGGAGCTGGCGGTGCAGCGCAGCGGCTACGGCCGGCGCAAGCTGGCGCCGGGACAGGCCTGGGGCGTGGCGGTGCACGAGTGCTTCGGCACCGTGGTCGCCTACGTCGTCGAAGCCTCGCTGGACGATGGCCGGCCGGTGCTGCACCGCGTGACGGCCGGCGTGCACTGCAACCTCGCGGTCAACCCGCGCGGCATCGAGGCGCAGTTGCAGGGCGCGGCCATCATGGGCCTGTCGACCTGCCTGCCGGGCTCGGCGATCACGCTCGAGGACGGCCGCGTCGTGCAGGGCAACTTCGGCGACTTCACGATCGCGCGCATGCCCGACATCCCGGCCTTCGACGTGCACCTCGTGCCCAGCGCCGAGCCGCCCAGCGGCATGGGCGAGCCCGGGCTGCCACCGCTGGCACCGGCCTTCGCCAACGCGATCGCGCGCCTGGCCGGCCGGCGGCTGCGCAGCCTGCCTTTCGACCTGGGCTGAGCGGCGGCGATGGACGACCTGGACATGCAGGTGCTGCAGGCCGCCGCCGCCTGGCACGCGCTGGGGCGGCCAACGCTGCTGGTCTGCGTGGCGCGCACCTGGGGCTCGTCGCCGCGGCCGCCGGGCTCGCTGATGGCCATCGACGCCCGCGGCGCGACGGTCGGCTCGGTTTCGGGCGGCTGTCTTGAGGACGACCTCATCGAGCAGGTGCGTGCCGGAGGCGTCGAGGCGCTGTGCGCCGCCGCCCGGCCGGCGCTGCGGCGCTACGGCGTGTCGGCCGAGCAGGCGCAGCGCTTCGGCCTGCCCTGCGGCGGCACGGTGGAGCTGGTCCTCGAGCCGGTCTCGGCGCACAGCCGGCTCGACGAGTTGCTGCAGGCCCGGCGAGAGCGGCGGCGCGTCGAGCGCGTACTGCACCTGGACGACGGCCGCGTCGAGCTGCGCGACGCCGCGCATGACGCCGAGCCGCGGCTGGACGTCGACCGGTTCGTGACGGTGCACGGCCCGCGCGCCCGGCTGGTACTGATCGGAGCCGGCGACCTCGCGGCCTTCATGAGTCGCATTGCCGGCGGCCTGGGCTTCGAGGTGCTGGTCTGCGACCCGCGCACCGAGCGCCACGAGGGCCAGGCCTGGCCAGGCGTCGAGCTCAGCACCGAGATGCCCGACGACCTGATCCTGCGCCTGCGCCCCGACCACGGCACCGCCGTCGTCGCGCTGACGCATGATCCCAAGCTCGACGATCTGGCGCTGATCGAGGCGCTGCAGTCGGACGCGTTCTACGTCGGCGCGATCGGCTCGCGGCGCAACAGCGAGCGGCGCCGCGAACGCCTGCGCACGCACTTCGGGCTGGACGACACGCAACTGCAGCGCCTGCGCGGCCCGGCCGGCCTGTACATCGGCAGCCGCACGCCGGCCGAGATCGCGCTGTCGATCATGGCCGAGCTCGTCGCGGCACGAAACGGCGTGGTGCCGGGCGCCGGCCGCGCCGTGGCCGATGGCAAGGCCGCGCACGACTCGGCCCGGCCGGGCGCCGCCTGCGATGCCTGAGACGCCCGTGGATCCGGCCCCGCTGTGCGCCGTCGTGCTCGCCGCCGGCCAGGGCCGCCGGCTGGGCGGCTGCGCCAAGGCGGCGCTGGAGATCGACGGCCGCAGCCTCTTCGACGGCGTGGTGCAGGCGCTGCGCGGTGCCGGCGCGGCCGAGGTCCTCGTCGTCGTCGGCCCCTACCTCGACACCTGGCACACGCTGGCGAGCCGGGTCGGCGCCCTCGTGCTGGAACACCGGCAAAAGGACGCGAGCCGCGCCGAATCGCAACGCCTGGGCCTGCGCGCCGGCCTGGAGCGCCGGCCCGGCCACGACCTGATGTTCTGCGTCGCCGACCTGCCGCTGCTGCACGCCGGCGCCGTGCGGGCTCTGGTGGCGGCCTGGCACCGCCGCGAGCACCACGTCCAGGCTCTGGTGCCCTGGGTCGGCGGGCAGCGTGGCCATCCGGTGCTGCTGTCGGCCGCCGCCGCCGCGAGACTGGACGCCGCCGCCGCGGGTGTCGGCCTGCGCGACTGGCTCGCGGCGAATCCGCAGGCCGTGCAGGCGCTGGCCTGCGAAGACGAGTGCCATGTCGTCGACCTGGATACCGAGCAGGACCTGGAGACCCTGCGCCGTCGCCTGGCCCCGGCCCGGGTGGACTGGCCGGCCGGCACACGGCCTCAGCTCTCCGAGGGCCGACGGTGAAGCTCCTGCGCCGCGCCACGCTGCTGGCGCTGATACTGACGGCCGGGCTGCCTGCCTGCACCCCACCCCCGCCGGACCCGATGCACTCCCTGCCCTCGCGACTTCCTCACGCCGCCGTTCCGGCCAGCACCCCCGACGGCCTGGCCAGCCTGCACCTGACCGTGCAGATGCTGTTCGACAAACCTGCCGGCACCCGGCCCGTCGGGCCGATCGCGGTGCAGCGGCTCACCGCACAGGATCTGGCACGCGCGCCCGACGGCAGCGCCTGGCGCCTGGGGCACTCGACGCTGCTGTTCAAGCTCGACAGCCGCTTCTGGCTCACCGACCCGGTGTTCTCGCGCCGCAGCTCGCCGGTGGACTGGCTGGGGCCGCTGCGCTTCCACGCGCCGCCGATCGCGCTGGACGAGCTGCCGCCGCTGGCGGCGGTGCTGCTGTCGCACGACCACTACGACCATCTCGACGAGCCGACGATCCGCGCGCTGGCCCATCGTGCCGAGGTCTTCGTCGCTCCGCTGGGTGTCGGCGAACTGCTCGTCGACTGGGGCGTGCCGGCGTCCCGGGTGCGCGAGCTGGCCTGGTGGGAACACACCACCGTCGCCGGCCTGCGCCTGACCGCCACACCGGCGCGGCACTTCTCCGGCCGCGGGCTCTTCGACCGCAACCGGCGCCTGTGGTGCTCTTGGGTGATCGAGTCCCCGCAACTCAAGCTCTTCTTCGGCGGCGACTCGGGCTACTTCGACGGCTTTCGCGAGATCGGCGCGCGGCTCGGCCCGTTCGACGTCAGCTTCCTCGAGGCCGGTGCCTACGACCGGCGCTGGCCCGAGGTGCACATGACGCCCGAGCAGACCGTGCAGGCCCACCGGGACCTCGGCGCCCGCCGCCTGGTGCCGATCCACAACGGCACGTTCGACCTCGCCTTCCACCGCTGGGACGAACCGCTGGAACGCGTGAGCCGGGAAGCCCACGCCCGGGGTGTCGAGCTGCTGACACCGCGTTTTGGCGCCCGGCTGGACCTGGTCGCGCCCGAACCGACCGAGGCCTGGTGGCGGTCGCCGGAGGCCGAGGCCGCGGCCCGGCCGGCAGTCGCCAATACCTCCACCGCGCCCGCCGACTGATGGCCCGCATCCTCATCACCGGCTCGGCTGACGGTCTGGGGCGCGCCGCTGCAGCGACGCTGCTCGACCAGGGGCACGAGGTCGTCGTGCACCTGCGCCACCGCGACCGCATGGCCGCGGTGCAGGACCTGCTCGCAGGCCCGGCGCGCCTGGTGATCGGCGACCTCGCCGACGCCGGGCAGACGCACGATCTCGCCGCGCAGGCGAACGCGCTCGGACCGCTGGACGCGGTGATCCACAACGCCGGGGTCTACACCGGGCCGGCGATCGCTCAGGTCAACGTGCTGGCGCCCTATCTGCTGACGGCGCTGATCGCGCCGCCTCGACGCCTGGTCTACCTGAGCAGCGGCCTGCACCGCGACGGTCACGAGTCGGCCGCCGAGGCGCTGGCCGCCGGGCTGCCGATCTCCTACGCCGACAGCAAGCTCTGCATCACCGCGCTCGCCCTGGCACTGGCGCGGCGGTGGCCCCAGGTAGCCAGCCACGCCGTCGACCCCGGATGGGTGCCGACGCGCATGGGCGGCCCGCACGCCACCGACGACCTGCGCGAGGGCCACTGGACGCAGGAATGGCTGGTCACTGCCGACGATCCCGGGGCCCTCGTCGGCGGAGGCTACTGGTACCACCGGCGGCGCCAGGCCCCGCACGCCGCGGCGCGGGACCCCGCGTTCCAGGAACGGCTGCTCGACGCGCTCGCCCAAGCCACCAGTGTCGTGCTGCCGATGGTCGGTTAAGCCGGGTTCAGGCGGCGTAGCCCGCCAGCGCAGGCCCCGGCACGTGCAACTCCTCGCGCTGCGCGAAAGCCTCGAGCAGGTACTCGACCGTCGCCCGCACGCGCGGCGCCAACAGCGCACGGTGCGGGTACTGCAGCGCCATCTCGTAGTCGCCCGGGTGGTGGGTGCCCAGCAACAGCAGCTTCAGCTTGCCGGTGCGCAGGTGCTTCCAGGCGTGGTGCACACCGACCTCCGCGATGCCAGCGGCGGCCACGGCGGCATCGGCCAGCGCCTCGGGAGACGACAGCGTCAGCGCCGCCGCCTCGGTGTCGACCGTGGTGACGCTGCCGTCGGCGGCGCGGAAGTGCCAGGGGGAGACGCGTCCGCCGAGAAAACGCCGCACCAGCAGACGGTGCCGCACCAGGTCCTCCGGCTGGCGCGGCACGCCTGCCTGTGCCAGGTAGGCCGGCGAGGCCACCAGCACCAGGCGCAACCGGCACACAGGGCGCGACACGAGCGACGAGTCGGCGATGCGCCCGCCGCGCAGCGCAAGGTCGTAGCGCTCGCGTACGAGGTCGACGACGCGGTCGTCGTAGTCCACTTCCAGCGAGAGACCCGGATGGCGCGCCAGCAGCCCCGGCAGCAGCGGCGTCAGCTGCTCGCGGCCGAAGCCGGCGCTGGTCGACAGGCGCACGCGGCCAGCCGGTTCGGCGCGCTGTGCGACCACCGTGTCGACGGCGGTGTCCAGCGCCTGCAGGGCGACACGCGCCTGGCGCAGGAAGGCCTCGCCTTCCTCGGTGAGCTTGAGCGTGCGCGTCGTGCGGTTCATCAGCCGCACGCCGAGCGCGCGCTCCAGCCCGGCGACGTTCTTGCTGACCGCCGCCGACGACACGCCCAGCGAGCGGGCTGCGGCCGCGAAGCTGCCGGCATCGGCCGCCTGCACGAAAGACAGGATGGCGCGCACGCGCTGCGATGAGTCCATGGTCCAGAGCGGCGCCTGGCCGCCATTCTCAACACGAGGTTGAGAATGCCACAACCTGATCCGTTCTTCTCGTGATGAATGGCGCTTTCCACAATCCCGCCATTCGCAGACAGAAGGATCGCCATGCTGGACTTCCAGTACCACAACCCCACCCGGATCGTCTTCGGCCGCGGACAGATGGCCGAGCTGGACAAACTCGTGCCCGCCGGCGCGCGCGTGCTCGTGCTCTATGGCGGCCAGAGCGCCGAACGTCACGGCACGCTGGCCGCAGTGCGCAGCGCCCTGGGCTCGCGCTGGCACGCCGAGTTCGGCGGCATCGAGCCGAACCCGCGTTACGAGACGCTGCTGCGCGCCGTCGAGCTGCTCCGCTCGCAGCGGGTCGACTTCCTGCTCGCCGTCGGCGGCGGCTCGGTGATCGACGGCAGCAAGTTCGTTGCCGCCGCCGCGCGGCACGCCGGTGACCCGTGGGCGATCCTCGAGAGCTTCGGCGGCGTGGTGCGCGAGGCGCTGCCGCTGGGCGTCGTGCTGACGCTGCCGGCCACGGGCTCGGAGATGAACCACACCGCCGTCGTGACGCGCGAGTCCACCGGCACCAAGGCCTTCTTCGCTTCGCCCCAGGTCGCGCCGCGCTTCTCGATCCTGGACCCGGAGCTCGGCTACACGCTGCCGCCCCGCCAACTGGCCAACGGCGTCGTCGACGCCTTCACCCACGTCGTCGAGCAATATCTCACCTACCCCGTCGACGCCCGCGTACAGGACCGCTGGGCCGAGGGGCTGCTGCAGACGCTGATCGAGATCGGCCCCGAGGTCGTGCACGGCGAGCCCGATTACGCCTCGCGCGCCAACCTGACCTGGGCGGCGACGATGGCGCTCAACGGGCTGGTCGGCGCCGGCGTGCCGCACGACTGGGCGACGCACATCGTCGGCCACGAACTCACCGCGCGCCACGGCATCGACCACGCCCGCACGCTGGCCATCCTGCTGCCGTCCATGCTGGACCTGCGCCGCGAAGCCAAGCGCGCCAAGCTGTTGCAGTACGCCGAGCGCGTCTGGCAGCTCGCCGACGGCCCCGAGGACGAGCGCATCGACGGGGCCATCGCCCGCACCCGCACCTTCTTCGAATCGCTGGGCGTGCCGACCCGCCTGGCCGACTACGGCATCGGCGCCGACGCGCTGGACGAACTCGTCGAGCGCCTGAACGCCCACGGCTCGACACGGCTGGGTGAGCACGGCGACGTGACGCCCGAGTTCGCGCGCCGGGTCTTCGAGGCCAGCCTGTGAAACCCTACCGCGTTGGCGTGGAGGCAACGCTTCAGGCCTTCGGCGGCGTGCGCCTGGCCTCGGTCCCGGCGCCGCAGGCCGTGGAAGGAGAACCACCGCGCGGCATGGTGGTGCTGCTGCGTTTTCCCAGCCTGGAGGCGGCTCGCGCCTGGCACGCCTCGCCGGCCTACCAGGCCCTGCTGCCGCACCGCCTCGCGAGCTCAAGCAGCCGCCTGCATCTCATCGAAGGACTCCCCGCATGAAGACCCTGGTCATCGTTTCCCATCCCGGCTTCGAGCAGTCGGCCGTCACACGCACGATCAAGCAGGTGGCCGAGTCGCTGCCCGACACCGAGGTGCGGCACCTGGAGGAGCGGTACGGCGACGACGCGGCGCGCTTCGATGTCACGGCCGAACAGGCAGCGCACGACGCCGTGGAACGCATCGTCATCGTGTTCCCGATCCACTGGTTCAATCTGACGCCGATGCTCAAGGCCTACATGAATCGGGTCTGGACCTATGGCTGGGCCTTTGGTCCCGGTGGCACCGCACTGCGCGGCAAGCGTATGCAGGTGGTGGTCAGCGCCGGGGCCGCCGAGGCGACCTACTCCCACCAAGGGCTGATCCGCTCCACGATGGACGAGGTGCTGACGCCGCTGAAGGCCAGCGCGCTGTACATCGGCATGCGCTGGGAGCCACCGCTGGCGTTCTACGGCGTGATGAATGCCGACGCTGCGCGGCTCGCCGGGATCGGCCAGGCCTTTGCGCAGCGCATGGCTGACTGCCTCGAGCCGGCCTGAGGCAGGCAGCGGCCGCGCCGCTCAGGGCGTGGCCGGCGTGTCGACCACCGGCTCGAACCAGACAACGGCCTGGCCGTCCAGCGCTTCGGTGATCGCCAGGTGGGTCATCGCGACGGTCGGCGAGGCGCCGTGCCAGTGCTTGACGCCCGGCGGTATCCAGACGACGTCGCCAGGGCGGATCGTCTCGACCGGCCCGCCGGCGCGCTGGACGCGCCCGAGGCCGGAGGTGACGACGAGCGTCTGGCCCAGCGGATGGGTATGCCAGACGGTGCGCGCACCGGCCTCGAAGCTCACGCTCGCCGCCGATGCGCGCCCCGGCGCCACCGGCAGGTGCAGCATGTCCACGCGCACTCGGCCACTGAAGTTCGCGGGCTCGGCGCCCACCGCGGACGGCGTGCTGCCGACCCGGGTGATGACGAGTTCAGGCTCGCGGGCAACGCAGGCTTCGGGACCCAGGCACGCGGCCGCGGTCAGCAGGGCGGCAGCCACGGCGTTGGAAGAATCGGGTTTCATCGCAAGGTTCTCATGGAAGTCGTTCAATCCGCAGGCGCATCGGCCCGGGCCGACGCAGCGGGGCGAGGTCGCCTTCGAGCCGGCCGAGGCGGATCAAGCCGCGCGCAGGGGCGGCGCCGCGGTGAAACAGCGCCAGGTTGCCCCAGGGCGCGTAGTACGCCAGGTCACCCGCTTGCGGACGTGTGACCTCCGGCGCCCCGGAGGTCGTGAGCTTGCGCGGCAGGTACGCGATCTTCTCGGTCGCGGCGTAGTCCTCGAGGGTCAGTTCCAGCGGCAGTAGCGACACGAAGTCGCTTGCCGAGGGCGACACGTCGAGTGTTGCGGTGAGTACGGCGTCGGTGCCGACCAGCCGCACGCGCTGGGGTGCGGCCTGGGCGGCGGCGTCCAGCGCCACCATCGGCAGCCAAGCCACCGCGGCCGACAGCAGACCGGGAAGAATGCGGGTCATGACGAGTCCGGAAATGCGGCGCCGGACGCCACCGTCCGCTTGCGCACGGACTCATGCTAGGCAGGCGGGCTGCGGGCGGTGCGGCCAGGGGCGCACGGCCCCATGAGCTGGAATCATCAATGAACCGGCCGCGGCATCCGCCCGGCCGTGGCACGAGACCGACAGGACCGCACGATGCGAGACCACTTGCACGAGATCATGGACTTCCTGGCCGTCGCCGAGGAGCGCAGCTTCACGCGTGCTGCGGCCCGGCGGGGCGTGTCGCAGTCGGCGCTGAGTCACTCGGTGCGCGGGCTGGAGACCCGCCTGGGCGTGCGCCTGCTGACGCGCACCACCCGCAGCGTCTCGGCCACCGAGGCGGGCCAGCGGCTGATGCAGGCCGTGGCCCCCCGGCTGGCCGAGATCGAAGCCGAGATCGCCGCCGTCAGCGAGCTCGGCGAGAAGGTCGCCGGGACGATCCGCATCACCGCCATCGACCATGTCGTCGACTGGATCATCTGGCCGCGGCTGTCGCCGGTGCTGCACCGCCATCCGTCGCTGCGTGTGGAGATCAGCACCGACTACCGCATGGTCGACATCGCCGCCGAGCGTTTCGACATCGGCATCCGCTGGGGCGACCAGGTGCAGAAGGACATGGTGGCGGTGAGGCTGACGCCAGACGAACGCATCTGCATCGTCGGTTCACCGGCCTACTTCGCTGCGCACGGCGTACCCGAGACACCGCTGGACTTGATGCGCCACGATTGCATCACGCTGCGCCTGGCCAGCAGCGGCGGTCTGTACGCATGGGAGCTGGTGCACGAAGGACGCCCGGTGGAAGTTCGTGTCGGCGGCCAGGCGATCTTCAGCAGCGCGTATCAGATGCTGCAGGCGGCCATCAGCGGCAACGGCCTGGCCTTCGTGCCCGAGACGATGGTCAGGCCCCACGTCGAGGCCGGGCTGCTGCAGGCAGTGATGGCGGGGAGCTGCCCGAGCTTCCCGGGGCTGCACGCCTACTACACGAGCCGCCGTCACCCGACGCGCGCGCTGCGCACGGTGGTCGATGCGCTGCGAGGCCTGGACGAACTTGCCGAGTCGGGACGGTCCGCCTGATCGCATGCGTCGGGGCGTGGCCGCAGGGCCTGAACGTCGCGCCGTGGCGGTGCGCCAAAAAGGCGGCTGTACTCGCGGCTGAACTGGGACGGACTCTCGTAGCCGACGCGGTACGCCGCGCTCGCCGCGTCGGCGCCCTCCCCCAGCATCAGCCGCCGCGCCTCGTTCAGCCGCAGCCACTTCTGGTACTGCAGAGGACTCATCGCCGTCAGCCGCCGGAAGTGGTGATGAAGGCTCGACGGGCTCATCTGCACCCGGGCCGCCAGCTCGTCGACACGCAGCGGCTCGGTGTAGTGCAGCTTCAGCCAGTCGATCGCGCGGGAGATGCGCTGGCTCTGGCTGCCGACTGAAGCGATCTGCCACAGCAGCGGCGCCTGGCCGCTGACGAGCAGGCGATAGTGGATCTCGCGCTGGATCAAGGGTGCCAGCACGCCGACGGCGCCGGGCTCGTCGAGCAGGCCCAGCAGGCGCACGAACGGGTCGAGCGCAGCCGCCGTGATGCTCCCGACGCCGACGCTGGCGTCCTGGGTCGGCGGCCGCGGCGGCGCAAGCTCGCCCTGGGCGATCAACTCGGCCAGCATCCTGATGTCCAGCTTCAGGCTGAAGCCGAGGCACGGCGCGTGCGGCGAGGCCTGGACCACCTCGGAGTTGGCCGGCAGGTCCAGCGAGGTGATCAAAAAGCGCTCGGCGTTGTAGACGTGGCCTTCGCCGCCTGCGATCAGACGCTTGGTGCCCTGGGTGACCATGATGACGCTGGGCTCCACCATGCAGACCGCGGGACGTGCCGGCGCCTCGCGGCGGAACAAGGTCAGCCCAGGCACGGCGGTCGGCGTGTCGGCCAAGCCCTCGGTCCAGCGGTCGATGACGCGCGCCATCTCGGACTGCATCTGCGCCGTCCGGTCAGGGGCTTGGGGCAAGGGCTTGGCAGTGCTGCTGGGCATCGAGGACTTTCGAGAGGATGAGACATCCTAGGCGTGGCTCGCACCTGCAGCAGCCAGGTCACCACCCTGGCGCAGGATCAGGCAAGAAATGGCGAGGAACGTTCTACCGTTGCGACAGCCGGCGTCAAAAAATGCAATCCATGCCACGACATGGAGCCACCCCACCATGACTTCCTCGTTGTCCCGCAAGACCTTCTTGCGCGCCACCGCCGCAGCCGCCGCGACGGCTTTGACCCGCCCGACCGCCGCGCAGGCCGCGGCCCCAACCGCCGACGCCACCCCGACCGCCATGCCGCTCGCCCTGACCAACGCCTGGGACAAGACCTTCCCCAAGAGCCCGCGAGTCGAACACCGCAAGGTCGTGTTCAAGAGCCGCTACGGCATCGCGCTGGCAGGCGACCTGTACCTGCCCCGCGACCGCGGCAGCCGCGCGCTCGCCGCGATCGTCGTCAGCGGGGCGTTCGGTGCGGTCAAGGAGCAGTCTTCCGGCCTGTACGCGCAGACGATGGCCGAACGCGGCTACGCGACGCTCGCTTTCGATCCGTCGTACACCGGCGAAAGCGGCGGCGAACCGCGCAACGTGGCGTCACCCGACATCAACACCGAGGACCTCAGCGCGGCCGTCGACTTCCTCGGCCTTCAGCCCTTTGTCGATCGCGAACGGCTGGGCGCCATCGGCATCTGCGGCTGGGGGGGCATCACACTCAACGCCGTCGCCGCGGACAAGCGGATCAAAGCCGTCGTGGCCAGCACGATGTACGACATGTCCAGACTCATGTCCAAGGGCTACAACGACAGCGTGACGGCCGAGCAGCGCACCCGGACCCTGGAGCAGTTGGGTCGACAGCGCTGGGAGGATGCCGAGAAGGGGCGCCCCGCCTATGGCCAGGTCTCTCTGGAGCTGAAGGGCGGTGAACCAGAGTTCGTCGTCGAGTACGCCGAGTACTACAAGTCCCGCCAACGCGGCTTCCATCCGCGTGCGGTCAACTCCAACGGCGCGTGGACACTGACGACACCGCTGTCGTTCATGAACGCCCCGCTGATGAGCCATATCGCGGAAATCTCCCCTCGGCCAATCCTGTTTGTCCACGGCGAGAAGGCCCACTCGCGCTACTTCAGCGAGACCGCCTTCGCGGCCGCGGCGCAGCCGAAGGAGCTTTTGATCGTCCCTGGCGCAAACCACGTCGACCTGTACGACCAGTTCGACAAGATCCCGTTCGCCGCGATGGCAGCGTTTTTCGACCAGCACCTGAAGGACCGAGCATGAGCACGACGCGCGACACCCCGGACGACTCGACCTATCTCGCCCGCGCCTGGGCCGCACGGGGTGCCCGCGCACCACTGGCGCCACTCCAGATTGCGCGCCGCGCGCCAATGCCACGCGACGTACAGATCGAGATCCTCTACTGCGGCGTCTGCCATTCCGACCTGCACTACACGCACGACGACTGGCACGACACGCTGCCGGCGACCTATCCCGCCGTGCCAGGGCACGAGGTCGTCGGTCGCGTCACCGCGGTCGGTGCCGAGGTGACGGCGCACGCCGTCGGCGATCTGGTCGGCGTAGGCTGCCTGGTCGACTCTGACCGCAGTTGCCCGATCTGCCGTGCCGGGCGCGAGAACTTCTGTCCGGGCCAGGTCCTGACTTACGGCTCGCCCGACCGCCACGGCACCGCGCCGGTGACCTACGGGGGTTACTCGTCGAGCGTCGTCGTCGACGAACACTTCGTGCTGCGGGTGCCGCGGAATCTGGACCTGGCCGGTGCCGCGCCGCTGCTTTGCGCCGGCATCACGACCTACTCGCCACTGAAGCGGGCCGGGGTCGGACCGGGCTCGAAGGTGGGCATCGTGGGCCTGGGCGGGCTCGGCCACATGGCGGTAAAGCTCGCACGCGCCTTCGGTGCCAACGTCGTCGTGCTGACCACATCGCCGCGCAAGGCCGACGACGCGCGTCGCCTGGGCGCGCACGAAGTAATCGTTTCGACGGACGCTGCGGCGATGGCTGCGCACGCCGGCAGCTTCGACTTCATCCTCGACACCGTGTCGGCCGAGCACGACATCAACTCCATCCTCGCGCTGCTGAAGCTCGATGCCGACCTGACGCTGGTCGGCGCACCGGCCAGGCCGCTGGCGCTGTCGTCCTTCGCGCTGATCCTCGGCAACCGTAGCGTCTCGGGTTCGGCCATCGGCAACATCCGGGAGACGCAGGAGATGCTCGACTTCTGCGGCCGTCACGGCATCACGGCCGACGTCGAAGTCATACCGATGCAGCAAGTCAATGAGGCCTGGCAGCGATTGGAACGAGGCGAGGTGAAGTACCGCTTCGTCATCGACATGGCCTCGCTGAAGGCGGATTGAGGCCCCTACCTGACCGGGCAGGACGTCTCGGTGATGATCCGACTTCGGGATCAACGTGACCCGCTCCACCCTGACGAGCCGCACGTTCACAAGGACGGCGTGTTCTTCCGTCGCCACAAGACCGACAACGCGGTCTCGTCGAGTGGAGCCCGCGGCTGCGTGGAAGACGAGGGCGACGGCGTGACGGAAGGCACTCAAGAGGCCGCGACGGGCCCTTCAGACCAGGTCGCCGGAGCCTCATCTGGCGAAGCGACTCGCCTGCTCCGTTAGAAGAATCCGATTCCGTTAGAAAGCTGCACAAGAACGTTGCAGCTGCCGCGGAGCGATTGCCGCAACGGAATCAACAAGTTGGATGGTCGGGGTGACACGATTCGAACGTGCGACCCACTGCTCCCAAAGCAGTTGCGCTACCAGGCTGCGCTACACCCCGAAGCCGACGATTGTAGCCGTCGCCCCCCTGCGGGGCCGGCCGCCGCGCTGGGGGGTCAGATCAACTCGGCCGCCGCCGGCAGCTGCAGCTGCCGCGCCACGTCCATGCACTGGCGGATGTGCTGTTCGCAGACGATCTTCAGCGCCGAGAACGTGAGCGCCGCCGACACCGCCTGGCCGGCCAAAGGCACGACCTTGGCGGCCTGCTTGGTCGTCAGCCGCACGCCGACGGTGCGCACGATGCGCAGCACGACGTCGCGCGTCACCAGCCGGCCGACGAGCACGCCGCCACCGACGCTGATCGCCTTGTAGACGACGAGGCGCCGGTCGGGCGCCAGGCGCTCGACCTGCTCGGCGCTGAGGCCGAACTCGGCGTTGATCTCGGGCAGCAGCTTGACCAGCGTGCCGACGTCGGTGATCCAGTCGATGCCCGGGATCGGCATCGCGGCGACACCGGCGGCCACCAGCGCGCGCCGCGTGACCAGACGCCGCGCGCGAGCCGCCGCAGCTTCGATGTCGGCCTCGGTGCCGGGCACCACGACCCAGTCCCCGGGGGCGGCCATCGTCAGGGCCTGGCCGGCATCACGACGATGCCGTCCTCGTCGGCGACGACCCACTCGCCCGGCACCACGCGCACGCCCTGCACCTGCACCGGCACGTCGCGCTGGCCTTCGTTGCGCTTGACGGTGGGCATCGGCATCGCGGCCAGCGCGCGGATGCCGACGTCGCAGGCGGCCAGTTCGGCCAGGTCGCGCACCGCGCCGTCGACGACCAGGCCGGCCCAGCCGTTCTTCGCCGCCGCAGCGGCCAGGTTGCCGCCGACCAGCGCGCGGCGTCGCGAGCCGCCGCCGTCGACGACGAGCACGCGCCCGCGCCCGGGCTCGTCGAGCGCGGCCTTCACGAGGCTGTTGTCCTCGTGGCACTTGACCGTGCTCGCCGGGCCGGCGAAACGCACGCGGCCGCCGTAGCTCGTGAACACCGGCGGCAGCACGCGGAACTCGCCGCCATCGCCGGCGTCCTTGTGCACGTCGCAGAGGTCGCAGGTGGAGAAGTCGTCCATCGTCGGTCTCCCTGGGAAGAATCCTAAGCGCGCCGCGCCGGCCGCGGCCAAAGCCCCACGCCGGCCCTCTAAGGCGCCGGCTCGCGCGACGCCGGCGGCAGCATCACGCGGTGCTCGCGCACCGTCTTCAGGATGATGGACGTGGACGTCTCGGCCAGCAGGCACAGACGCGACACCACGGCGTCGAGGTGGGCAACGTCGGTCACCGCGATCTCCAGCATCCAGCTGTCCTCGCCGGTGATGTTCCAGCCGTTGACGACCTCGGCCGTCTGCTCGATCAGCTCGAGCATGCGCTCGTAGTCGGTGCGGCCGACGCGCACCAGCGCGCGGATGCCGTAGCCCAGCGCACCCAGGTTGACCGTCGCGCGGTAGCCGGTGATGACGCCGGCCGCTTCCAGCTTGCGCACCCGCTCGGCCACCGCCGGCTGGCTCAGGTGCACACGCCGGCCCAGTTCGGCCAGGCTCAGGCGGGCATCGGCCTGGAGCTCGGCGAGCAGGCGGGTGTCGTAGCTGTCCAAGGTGCCACTCATTCATAACCTTCGTTTCAACGGCGAGAATCGCACACGACCTTCGATTCTGCATGGATCGTGGCCATGGAGCTTTTTATCATCTCGCCCCATGTCCACCGCCGCCCTGCCCACCACCACCGCCCGGCTGTCGCCGCTGCTGCTGGCCTGCCTGGCCGCCACCTGGCTGATCTGGGGCTCGACCTACCTGGCGATCAAGTGGGCGCTGGTGAGTTTTCCGCCCTTCTTCCAGATGGGCACGCGTTTCGTCGTCGCCGGGCTGGTGCTGGGTGTGTTCGCGCGCTGGCGCGGAGCGGGCTGGCCCGACCGGTCGCAGTGGACCAGCGCCTTCGTGCTCGGCGCGCTGATGCTGGGCGGCGGCTACGGCGCCACCGCCTTCGCCCAGCAGAGCATCAGCTCGGGGCTGGTGGTGGCCTTCATCGCCGTCGTGCCGGCGGTCGTCGCGCTGTTCGAGCTGCCCTACGGGCTGCGGCCGTCGCGGCTGGAGGCGCTGGGCATCACCACCGGCCTGGCCGGCATCGTGCTGCTGACGCAGGGCGAGGGCTTCGGTGCCTCGGGCGAGGGGCTGGTGGCGATGACCGTCGCCTGCGCCGCCTGGTGCGCCGGCAGCGTCTGGGCCAAACACGGGCTGCCCGGCGGCCGCCGGCTGGAACTGGCGCCCGGCGCCGCCGGCTATGCCAGCCAGATGCTGGCCGGCGGGCTGCTGCTGCTGGGCATGTCCTGGGCCGCCGGCGAGCAGCCGACGCTGCCGCCGGACGCCCGTTCGCTGGCCTGCTGGGTCTACCTCGTCGTCGCCGGCTCGCTGATCGGCTTCAGCGCCTACATGGTGCTGCTGCAGCGCGCGAGCACCGCGCTGGCTTCCAGCTACACCTTCGTCAACCCGGTGATCGCGATGGTGCTGGGCGTGACGGTCGGCGGCGAGGTCGTCGGCGCCGGCGAGATGCTGGCCGCCGGCATCGTCACCGCCAGCGTCGTGCTGCTGCTGGCCGGGCGGCGCTGATTCAGCGCCGGGCGGCCGCGGCGCGGATCTGCGCCAGCGTCGCGCGCGAGGTGCTGACCTCGACGTCGAGCTTGAGGTGCAGCAGCGCCGGTTTGCCGGCTGCGAGCGCGCGCTCCAGCGCGGCCTCGAAGTCGCCCGTCTTGGCGACCGTCTCCCCGGCCCAGCCATAGGCCTGCGCCAGCGCGGCGAAATCGGGGTTGCACAAGCCGGTGCCGCTGACGCGCCCCGGGTACTCGCGCTCCTGGTGCATGCGGATCGTGCCGTAGCTGCCGTTGTCGACGACGACGACCAGCAGCTGTTCGACGCCCGCGGCGCGCGCTGTCGCCAGCTCCTGGCCGGTCATCAGGAACTCGCCGTCGCCAAGGAAGGCCACCGCCTGGCGCCCGGGCTGCAGCACGGCCGCGGCCACCGCCGCCGGCAGGCCGTAGCCCATCGCGCCCGAGGTCGGCGCCAGCTGCGTGCGGCCGTGGTGCTGCAGGCCGGGGTAGCGCAGGAAACGGTGCAGCCAGCCGCTGTAGTTGCCGGCGCCGTTGGTCCAGACCGTGTCCTCGGGCAGACGGCGCTGCAGGGTCTGAACGACGGCCGCCAGGTCCAGCGGCTCGACCGGCGTCGGCACCTGGTTGGCCTCGTAGTCGGCACGCGCGGCTTCGGCCCAGGCGCCGTCGCGGCCCGGGGGCGCGGTCAGCGCCTCCAGCGCCTTGGCCGCGCTGCGCATCGAGGCCTGCAGCATCAGGTCGGCGGCGTAGACGCGGCCCAGTTCCTCGGGGCCGGCGTGCACGTGCACCAGCTTCTGCGCCGGGCGCGGCGCCTGCAGCAGCGTGTAGCCGCCGGTCGTCATCTCGCCCAGGCGCACGCCGAGCGCGATGACGAGGTCGGCGTCGCGCACCCGCGCAGCGAGCTTCGCATTGATGCCGATGCCGACGTCGCCGGCGTACAGCGCATGGGCGTTGTCGAAGGTGTCCTGGAAGCGGAAGCCGCAGGCCACCGGCAGGCGCCAGTTCTCGGCAAAACGCTGCAGCGCCGCGGCGGCCTCGGCGTCCCAGCCGCTGCCGCCGGCGATGACGATGGGCCGCTGGGCCTCCAGCAGCAGCCGGCGCAGGTCGCGCAAGGCGCCGGGCGCCGGCCAGGCCAGCGCCGGCTCGACACGCGGCAGCACCGGCGCGGCGGTCTCGCGCGTCAGCATGTCCTCGGGCAGCACCAGCACCACCGGGCCGGGCCGGCCCTGCATCGCGGTGTGGAAGGCGCGGGCGACGTACTCGGGCAGGCGGTCGGGGTCGTGCACCTCGCCCACCCACTTGGCCATGCCCAGCGTGCCGGGGCCGAACATCTGGCGGTAGTCGACTTCCTGGAAAGCCTCGCGGTCGCGCTGGTCACCGGCGACCTGGCCGATGCACAGCAGCATCGGCGTCGAATCCTGGAAGGCGGTGTGCAGCCCGATCGCGGCGTTCGACGCGCCGGGGCCGCGCGTGACGAAGCAGACGCCGGGCCGCCCGGTGAGCTTGCCCTGGGCCTCGGCCATGAAGGCCGCGCCGCCTTCGTGGCGGCAGGCGACGAAGCGGATCTGCTCGCGGTGTTCGTGCAGGCCGTCGAGCACCGCGAGGTAGCTCTCGCCGGGCACGCCGAAGCAGGTGGTGACGCCCTGGGCGACGAGGGCCTCGACGAGCGCATGGCCGGCGAGGCGGGAACGGGTGCTGTCGTTCATGGCGGCGACTCTAACGCCGCCGCGGCCGCGCTCAAGCCAGCGCCAGCCGCCGCCGGTGCACCGCTAGGCCGACAAAGGACGCCGACAGCACGCCCAGCGCCATCGCCACGGCCGAGCCGCCGAACACCGTTTGCGGCAGGCCGGCGTCCATCAGCGCGCCGAACACCGGCGCCGCCATCGCGTTGCCGGTGTCCAGCCCCGAGTAGACGGTGCCGTAGACACGCCCGGTGGCGCCCGGCGGCGCGGCGCGCTTGATCAGCATGTCGCGCGAGGGCCCGGCCAGCCCGGTGCCGAAACCGGCCAGCGACGCCACCGCCAACGCCACCATGCCCGGCAGCCAGCCGCTGGCCACCAGCAGCAGCATCGCCGCGGCCAGCGCCATCGCCGCGGCGATGATGCGTTCCAGGCGTTCGGTGCGGTCGACGAGGAAGCCGCCGACGATCATGCCGGCGGCGCTGGCCAGCATGTAGCCGGTGACGACGAAGGCGGTGGCCTCCAGCGGCAGACCGTACATGCGGCCCAGCGCCGGGCTGGCGAAGCTCTGGATCGCCGCCAGCGCCACCGTCGTCCAGAAGAAGAACGAGAAGCACAGCCAGACGCTGGGCAGTTTCAGGAAGGCCATCGGGTGCTCGCCGCCGCCGGCCGCGGCGCTGCGCGTGGCGGCGACGTGGGCCTGGTGGTGGTCGTCGATCAGGTCGCGGCGCAGCACCAAGAGCGCCAGCACCGCCGCGGCCAGCACGGCGCAGCCCAGGTAGGCGGCGCGCCAGGAGCCGAAGGCCGTCGTCAGCCCGATCAGGAACACCGGTGCCAGCGCCCAGCCGAGGTTGCCGCTGATGCCGTGCACCGAGAACGCGTGGCCCAGGCGCTGCGGCGAGACGCGCCGGTTGAGGATCGTGAAGTCCGCCGGGTGCAGCGGCGCGTTGCCCAGCCCGGCCAGCACCGCGGCCAGCGCCAGGCCGGCGAAACCCTGGGCCGCGGCCGCCGCCAGCGAGCCGGCGACGAAACACGCCATCGCGCCGTAGAGCACCGGGCGCGCGCCGATGCGGTCGACGACGAAGCCCGCCAGCGCCTGGCCGATGCCCGAGACGACGAAGAACACCGTCACCAGCAGCCCGAGTTCGGAGTAACTGAGGCCGAAGTCGCGGATGAAGGCCGGGAACATCGGCGGCAGCAGCAGGTGAAAGAAGTGCGAGCTGCCGTGCGCGAGGCCGATCAGCGAGATGGTCGCGACGTCGCGGCGTGCGTCGCCGGCGGACGTGATGGCGGTCGGGGTCATGCGGCGCAGCGTAACGGCGCGCTTCGCGGCGCAGTTACGATGGTCGGCCAACTTCTGTCGAATTCGTGCCACGCCCTGCCCGCCCCCGCGCCTCGCGCAGCGAACTGCCGCTGGACCCGGCGGTGCACGCGCCCAGCGCCGCCCACCCGGTCTGGGTACGCAAGCGCCGCCTGAGCGCGGCCACACGCATCGTGCCGCACCGCCACCCGTGGGCGCAGGTGGCGTTCTCGGCCACCGGCGTCGTGCGCCTGACGGTGCCCGACCACACCTTCATCGTGCCGCCCACGCGTGTCGTCTGGGTGCCGCCCGACGTCGAGCACTTCGTCTCGGTCGTCGAGGACGCCGAGCTGGTGACGATGTACGTGCTGCAGGACGAACTGAGCGGCCCGCGGCCGCTGGCCGGCACGGCCGCCGGCGACTGGGGCCGCTGCCGCGTGCTCGAAGCCTCGCCGCTGCTGCGCGAGCTGGTGGCGCAGCTGGCCGACGAAGCGGTGGTGCAGGAGCCGGCACGCGAACAGTGCCTGGCCGCGCTGCTGCAGGACGAGCTGGCGCGCGCGCGCCCGCTGCCGCTGGGCGTGCGCCTGCCGGCCGACAAGCGCCTGCGTGCGCTGTGCGAGGCCGTCATCGAGGACCCGGCGCGCCACGACGGCCTGGACGGCTGGGCGCAGGAGGCCGGCGCCAGCGTGCGCACCGTCGCACGCCTGTTCCGCCAGGAGCTGGACACCAGCTTCGCCGCCTGGCGCCAGCAGGTGCTGCTGGCCAAGGCGCTGTCGATGGCCGCGGCACGCCGGCCGATGGCCCACATCGCCGCCGAACTCGGTTACGCCAGCCCCAGCGCCTTCAGCGCGATGGTGCGGCGCGCGGTCGGCATGCCGCCCAGCCGCTTCTTCAACGCGGGCTGATCCGCCTGAGGCGGGTTGACTCCCGGGCAACGGCCACAATCTGGCCTCTGCAGCGGCCTCAGGCCGCACGAGAGACATCGATGGACACCGACGAGATCGTCTACGACTACACCCGCCAGGACGCCAGCGGCGCCAGCTGCACCGCGCACGCCTGGGCCAAGGTGCCCGCCGCGCTGCCGCCGGCCGAACGCGAAGCCGCCAAGGCGCGCATCGCCGAGCTGCTGAAGGCCCGCGACGCGGTGCTGGTGGCCCACTACTACGTGGATGGCGAGCTGCAGGACCTGGCGCTGGCCACCGGCGGCATCGTCGCCGACTCGCTGGAGATGGCGCGTTTCGGCCGCGACCACGCCGCGAAGACGCTGGTCGTCGCCGGCGTGCGTTTCATGGGCGAGAGCGCCAAGATCCTGTCGCCCGGCAAACGCGTGCTGATGCCCGACCTGGACGCCACCTGCTCGCTGGACCTGGGCTGCCCGGCCGACGAGTTCGCCGCGTTCTGCGACGCCCACCCCGAGCGCGAGGTCGTCGTCTACGCCAACACCAGCGCCGCGGTGAAGGCGCGCGCCGACTGGATGGTGACCAGCTCCTGCGCGCTGGCGATCGTCGAACACCTCAAGAACCAGGGCCGCAAGATCCTCTGGGCGCCCGACCGCCACCTGGGCCGCTACATCCAGGAGCAGACCGGCGCCGACATGCTGATGTGGAACGGCGCCTGCATCGTGCACGACGAGTTCAAGGGCCTGGAGCTGGACCTGCTGAAGCATGAGCACCCGGGCGCGATGGTGCTGGTGCACCCGGAGTCGCCGGCCTCGGTGGTCGCGCAGGCCGACGTCGTCGGCAGCACCTCGCAGCTGCTCAATGCGGTGATCCGCGGCGACGCGCCGGCCTACATCGTCGCCACCGACAACGGCATCCTGCACCGCATGCGCCAGCTGGCGCCGGGCAAGACGCTGATCGAGGCGCCGACCGCCGGCAACAGCGCCACCTGCAAGAGCTGCGCGCACTGCCCGTGGATGGCGATGAACGCGCTGCAGGGCGTGCTCGCCTGCCTGGAGCACGGTGCCGGCGAGATCCACGTGCCCGAGACGACACGCGCCCAGGCGCTGGGCTGCATCGAACGCATGCTGGACTTCGTGCAGCGCCATCCGGCGGCCGTCGCGAAGCCGGCGCAAGGATTTGTTCCGAACGTGGGGGCTGCATGAACGAGACGCTGGAGATCGCGCGCGAGCGCAACGTGCGCGACGCGATCGCCGAGGACCTGGGCGACGGCGACTGGACCGGCATGCTGGTGCCGGCCGAACGCCGCGTGAAGGCGCGTGTCATCGCGCGCGAACGCGCCGTGCTCTGCGGCCGCGACTGGTTCGACGCTGTCGTGCGCACGCTGGACCCCGAGGCGCGCATCGCCTGGCGGGTCGAAGAAGGCGAGTGGATGGTGCCCGACGCGCCCATCGTCGAGATCGAGGGCCGGGCGCGTGCGCTGCTGGCCGCCGAACGCCCGGCGCTGAACTTCATCCAGCTGCTGTCCTGCACCGCCACCGAGGCCCGCCGCCACGTCGAGGCGGTGGCCGGCGCCTCGCCGCTGCCCGACGGCTGCGCCATCCTGGACACGCGCAAGACCATTCCCGGCCTGCGCCAGGCGCAGAAGTACGCGGTGCGCGTCGGCGGCGGCCGCAACCAGCGCCTGGCGCTGTGGCACGGCATCCTGATCAAGGAGAACCACATCGCCGCGGCCGGCGGCGTCAGCCAGGTGCTGGCCAACGCGCGGGCGCTGAACGCCGGCGTCGAGATCCAGATCGAGGTCGAGACGCTGGAGCAGCTGCGCGAAGCGCTGGCCGCCGGCGCGACCAGCGTGCTGCTGGACAACTTCGAGCTCGAGCGCATGCGCGAGGCGGTGGCGATCAACGCCGGCCGCGCGCTGCTGGAGGTCTCGGGCAGCGTGCAGCTTGAGCAGCTGCGCGCCATCGCGGCCACCGGCGTGCACCGCATCTCGATCGGCAAGCTGACCAAGGACGTCAGGGCGGTCGACTTCTCGATGCGGGTCGTCGAAGAGTTCTGATCGCCGCGGCCTCAAGTCCGGCGCGCCGCGGCCGATAAACCGCAAGCACGAAAACCAGCGCGAGGCCTCCCGATGAGCGTCGATTTCACGTCGATCCACAACCACAACGAGAACGCCGTCTTCGAGGCCGTGCTGGCCGCGGCCCCGGCGCACCCGGGGCTGGCCGGCAACGGCGAGCTGCTGGCCGACGTCGCCTGCGTCGCGCTGAACCGGCTGCAGCCGCGCTACATCCGCCACGCCGTGGACTTTTCCTTCTACCTGAGCGAACGCGAGCGCGAAGACAGCGAGCGCCAGATCGCCGAGGCGGTGGACTTCGCCTTCGGCTTCGTCCAGGCCCGGGTGGCGATGCGCGCCCGCAGTTGATCTGACGCAGGCGGCGCCCGACGGCGTCGCCGCCCGCGCTTCAGTCGCGCGGCCATCGGTCGATATCGGGGTTAACCCGTAGCCCACCGGGCTCCGTCCCACCCTTCACCTCTGGACCGATGAAGTACTTTCGCTCGGCCTCGCTGCGCGCGCGACTCGTCGCGACCACCGCGGGCCTCGTCCTCGCCGGCCTGGCCGGTCTGACCGTCGTCAACGCGATCGGCGCCCGCACCGAGGCGCTGCAGCAGCTCGGCACCCAGAGCAGCGCGCTGGCGCGCGCGCACGCCGCCGACATCGGCGGCTGGGTCGCGCAGCATCAGCAGGTCGTGAGCTCGATGGCCGGCAGTGCCGCGGCCGCCGACCCGCTGCCGGCGCTGCAGCAGGCCGAAGCCGCCGGCGGCTTCGACACCACCTACGTCGGCCACGCCGACCGGCGCATCCTCTTCTCCAAGCCGCAGGACCTGCCGCCCGGTTACGACCCGACCGCACGCCCCTGGTACCAGCAGGCCACGGCCGCCGCCGGCCGGCCGGTGCTGACCGCGCCCTACCTGGACGCGGCGACGAAGAAGCTCGTCGTCACCTTCGCCCAGGCGGTGACAGGCGGCCAGGCGGTCGTCGCGGGCGACGTGTTCATGGACGGCGTCGTGCGCGTCGTCGGCTCGATCCGGCCGACGCCGGGCACCGGCGCCTTCATCGTCTCGCGCACCGGCCAGGTGGTCGTGCACGAGGACGCGGCGCGGGTCCTGAAGCCGGCGGCCGAACTGTCCGCGGGCCTGGCGCCCGAGGCGCTGGCGTCGCTGGCCGGGCAGGACGGCCTGGCCGAGCTTGAGATCGCCGGCCAGGCACGCCTGGTGCGCGCCGAGCCGATCGCAGGCACCGACTGGCTGCTGGTGCTGGCACTGGACCGCGACGAAGCCCTGGCCGGCGCCAGCGCCGCGCTGTGGCGCTCAGTGACCGCCAGCCTGGTGGTGACGGTGCTGGCCGTGCTGCTGCTGGCCTGGACGCTGGGCCGCCAGTTGCGCCGCCTGCAGGCGCTGGAACACGCGATGGCCGAAGCCGCCTCGGGCGACGGCGACCTGAGCCGGCGCCTGCCCAGCGACGGCGGCGACGAACTCGCGAGCATCGCACGCCACTTCAACGCCTTCGTCGCCAAGATCGAGCTGGCGGTGCGCCAGATCCGCGACGCCAGCGACTCGGTTCACGTCGCCGCGGGCGAGATCGCCGGCGGCAACGCCGACCTGTCGGCACGCACCGAGCAGACCGCCGCCAGCCTGCAGCGCGCCGCCAGCGCGATGCAGCAGATCACCGGCACCGGCCGCGAGAGCGCCGACTCGGCGCGTGTCGCGCACGATCTGGCGACCCGCGCCGCCGAGGTCGCCGCGCGCGGCGGCGTGGTGGTGCAGCGAGTCGTGACGACGATGGACGAGATCAACCAGGCCTCGCACCGCATCGCCGACATCACCGGCGTCATCGACGGCATCGCCTTCCAGACCAACATCCTGGCGCTCAACGCGGCAGTGGAAGCGGCGCGCGCCGGCGAGGAAGGCCGCGGCTTCGCCGTCGTCGCCAGCGAGGTGCGCGCGCTGGCGCAGCGTTCGGCAGCGGCGGCACGCGAGATCAAGGGCCTGATCGGCGCCTCGGTCGACAAGGTCGAGAACGGCGCCGCGCTGGTGGCCGAGGCCGGCCGCACGATGGAGGAACTGGTCGCCGGCGTGCAGCGGGTCAACGACACGATCGGCGAGATCACCGCCGCCGCGGCGGCGCAGCATGAGGAGATCGTGCAGGCCGACGCCGCGGTCGGCGAACTCGACCGCGCGACGCAGCAGAACGCGGCGCTGGTCGAGCAGTCGGCGGCCGCCGCGCAGTCGCTGCACGAGCAGGCCGAGCGCCTGGCCGGCGTCGTGCGGGGCTTCCGCCTGGGCTGATCAGCGTTTGGGGCTCTTCGCCGGGCGGGTCAGCACCGTCGGGAAGCTGACCGGCAGCGTGTCCGGGAAGTCGCGGCTGAAGTGCAGGCCGCGGCTTTCGTGGCGGCGCAGCGCCGAGCGCACGATCAGCTCGGCGCAGCCGACGAGGTTGCGCAGCTCCAGCAGGTCGCGCGTGACGCGGAAGTTGGCGTAGTAGTCGTCGATCTCGTCGCGCAGCAGCTTGATGCGGTGCAGCGCACGCTCCAGCCGCCGCGTGGTGCGCACGATGCCGACGTAGTTCCACATCAGCAGGCGCAGCTCGTCCCAGTTGTGGGCGATGACGACCTCCTCGTCGGCGTCCTCGACCTGGCTCTCGTCCCAGGGCGGCGGCAGCGCCGGCAGATGGCCGTCGGTGGCCAGGATGCGCTCGGCGCAGGTGCGGCCGAGCACAGCGCACTCCAGCAGCGAGTTGCTCGCCAGACGGTTGGCGCCGTGCAGGCCGGTGTAGGCAGTCTCGCCGATCGCGTACAGCCCGGGCAGGTCGCTGCGGCCGTCGAGGTCGGTGACGACGCCGCCGCAGCTGTAGTGCGCGGCCGGCACCACCGGGATCGGCTGGCGCGCGATGTCGATGCCGAGCTCCAGGCAGCGCGCGTGGATCGTCGGGAAGTGCGACTTCAGGAAGTCCTCGCCCAGGTGCGTGGCGTCCAGCCACACGTGGTCCAGGCCGTGTTTCTTCATCTCGAAGTCGATCGCGCGGGCGACGATGTCGCGCGGCGCGAGCTCGGCACGATCGTCGTGCGCCGGCATGAAGCGCGTGCCGTCGGGCAGGCGCAGCAGGCCGCCTTCGCCGCGCAGCGCCTCGGTGATCAGGAAGCTGCGCTCCTGCGGGTGGTACAGGCAGGTCGGGTGGAACTGCACGAACTCCATGTTGGCGACGCGGCAGCCGGCGCGCCAGGCCATCGCGACGCCGTCGCCGGTGGCGGTGTCGGGGTTGCTGGTGTAGCGGTAGACCTTGCCCAGGCCGCCGGTGGCCAGCACCACGGCCGAGGCCGCCAGCGTCTCGACGCGGCGGCGGTCCATGTCCAGCGCGTAGACGCCGTAGCAGCGCGGCGTCTCGTCGCGCCTGAGGTGGCGCGAGGTGATCAGGTCGACCGCCATCCAGCGCTCGCGCAGGCTGATGTTGGGGTGCGCGGCGGCCCGCGCCAGCAGCGCGTCGTGGATCGCGCGGCCGGTGGCGTCGGCGGCGTGGGCGATGCGGCGCACCGCGTGGCCGCCTTCGCGCGTCAGGTGCAGGCCCAGCGGGCCGTCGGGGTCGACCGAGAACGGCACGCCGGCGTCGACCAGCCAGGCGATCGCCGCGGCGCTGCGCTCGGCAATGAAACGTGCGGTGTTCTCGTCGACGAGGCCGGCGCCGGCCTCCTGCGTGTCGCGCACGTGCGACTCGATGCTGTCGTCCTGGCCGAGCACGCCGACGATGCCGCCCTGCGCCCAGGCGGTGGCGCCTTCGCCCAGGCTGCGCTTGGCGAGCACGATGACCGGCCGCGTGTCGGCGGTGTTCAGCGCGACGACGAGCCCGGCCAGGCCGGCCCCGATGACGACGACGGGCGCGGTGCCCGGAACAGTGGAATCCGTGGACATGGTGGCGCGGCGCGACGAGCCGCTGGTTCCCGTGAGGAAAGGGGCATTCTACGAACGCGCCCTCCCTGCGCCGGACGCCGTCGTCAACGCCCGCCACGCAGCTTCTGCAGCTCCTGCTGGGTCTCGTTCCAGAGGTCCTGGCCGACCTGGGCGGACGATCCTCGGGCTGTCGACGTGGTGGCTCACCGTGAGGTACTTCTGCACCTCGTAGAACTTGCTCGACAGGATGGTGCTGTACGGGTTCTCCTGGCCGTCGACGGCGCGTGTCTCCAGCGCACTGAACAGCTCCGAGAACGGCAGCGGGATCGCGTTGGCGCCAGGGTCTTGAAGGTGTCGAGGAACACCGGGTTCTGCATCACGCGCAGCTTGATGCCAGCGAGGTCTTCCAGCCTGGCCACCGGCCGGGCGCCGTTGGTCAGGCCTTGGGCTGCAGCGTCGCCATCACCTTCTGGCCCACCGGGCCGTCGAGCAGCGCCGCGGCGGCGATGCTGCTGCGCCTGATGCGCGGCGAGGCCGTCGAGCCGGCGTCGATGGACCGGGGCTACGAACCCGTCGTTCGCGGCAGCACCTGAAGGCCCCCCTAGAGCCGAAGTCCCTGATCGGCCGGGGCCGCTGCTTTACCTATGATGACGCGAGCCGTCCGCCGGGCGGCCCCAGCCTCGCGCCATGCCCCGCTCCCAAGACGACCTGCCCTGGCCGCCGCCGGCCTACCGGTCCAGCCGCAACGCCGAGCTGCTCGCCCCGGCGACCCAGATCGTGCGCGACCGCGAGGACTACCTGGGGCAGGGCCTGCGCGACGTCGGCCGGCGCATCGCCGACGACCAGGTCGAGCTTTTCGTCAGCACCGACCCGGCGACCGCGCTGCAGCAGCAGTTCGAGCGCCAGGCGCCGCAGTTCATCACACTGCACGACGTCGGCACCAAGGCTTCGCTGCACCTGCTGGGCGCGCTGGCCGGTGCCGCTGGCGCACGCGTGCAGCGGCTGACGATCCGCCGCCAGGGCCACGGCGTCGCGCTCGCCGTCATGCAGTTCGTCGAGGTGCCGCTGGCCGATGGCAGCCACGTGCGCATCTACTCCACCGACCTCAACGCCGACACCCAGACACGCCAGGCCCTGGCGCTGGTGCTGATGGGGCGCAGCCGCCTGGGCGTGCTGATGATCGGGGAGCTGCCGGCGCACGCGCTGCAGTCGATGCTGCAGCCGCTGCAGGACGCGATCGCGCGCGCGCCCTGGCCCAACCGCGACCTGCTGCTGCTGCCGCTGGCCTCGGCCGGCACGCTGGCGGCGCAGGCCGCACGCCTGATGGGCTCCAGCGGCATCGTGGTGCGCGTCACGCCGCTGGCGGCACGGCCGAACGACGCCTGGTCCTTCATCAGCGGCACCTGGAACCGCATGAGCGGCCACGGGGCCAGCCAGACCGCGCTGAACACCGACATCGAGCAGGCGCTGCCCGCGCCGCCGGTGCCGCTGCCCGAGGCGCCGACGATGGCGATGGACCTGCTGCCGGCCAGCAGCGGGATGTCGGGCTCCCGGCTGGCGGCGCCGTCGGCGCCGGCACGGCCCGTGGCGGCGCCGGAGGCGGCGCTGTGGGCCGACTACGTGCAGCGCTGCGTCGGCGTGAAGAGCGCCGTCAGCGCCTGCATCTTCGATCTCGCTTCGCAGCGTGCGCTGGCGCATGCCGGCAGCACGCCGTTGCCCGAGCGCCTGGCCAGCCAGGGCGCGCTGCTGATCGACGCGATGGCCGGCGCCGCACGCACGCTGGGCCTGGGTGCGGCGGCCCCGCAGGCGGCGATCAGCTACGACCTGCAGCACCTGCTGCTGCATCCGGTGCGGGGGCACCCCGGCGTCGTGCTGCATCTGGTGCTGCACGGGAGCGCCAACGCGCTGACGCTGGCGCGCATGCAGCTCGAGCGCATCACGCCGCCGCCCAGCGGGGCGGTCTGACAAAACAAGACGCCGCCCGAAGGCGGCGTCGTTCGGGCCGTGGCGCCCTTCAGTGCACCGTGCGCTCGAAGCCGAACTGCCCGTCGACCACGTCCACCGGGATCACGTCCTTGGGCCCGAAGCGGCCCTGCAGGATCAGCTTGCTGACCGGGTTCTCGATGCGCTGCTGGATCGCGCGCTTGAGCGGCCGCGCGCCGAACACCGGGTCGAAACCGACCTTGGCCAGCTCGGCCAGCGCCGCAGGCGAGACCTCGAGCTTCATCTCCAGCTTCTCCAGCCGCGTCTCGAGCAGCTTCAGCTGGATCTTCGCGATGGCCTCGATGTTCTTCTCGTCGAGCGCATGGAAGACCACCGTCTCGTCGATGCGGTTCAGGAACTCGGGCCGGAAGTGGCTCTTCACCTCGCCCCAGACCGCCTCGCGCACGAGCTCGTCAGGCTGCCCGGCCATCTGCATGATCAGATGCGAGCCCAGGTTGCTGGTCATCACGATGACGGTGTTCTTGAAGTCCACCGTGCGGCCCTGGCCGTCGGTCAGGCGGCCGTCGTCGAGCACCTGCAGCAGCACGTTGAAGACGTCCGGATGCGCCTTCTCGACCTCGTCGAGCAGCAGCACGCTGTAGGGCTTGCGCCGCACCGCCTCGGTCAGCGCGCCGCCCTCGTCGTAGCCGACGTAGCCCGGGGGCGCCCCGATCAGCCGCGAGACCGAGTGCTTCTCCATGTACTCGCTCATGTCGACGCGGATCATGTGGTCCTCGCTGTCGAACAGGAACGAGGCCAGCGCCTTGCACAGCTCGGTCTTGCCGACGCCGGTGGGGCCCAGGAACAGGAAGCTGCCCAGCGGCCGGTTCGGATCGGAGAGGCCGGCGCGGCTGCGGCGGATCGCGTCGGCCACCGCGACGATGGCCTCGTCCTGGCCGACGACACGCTCGTGCAGCTTCGTCTCCATCTGCAGCAGCTTGTCGCGCTCGCCCTGCATCAGCTTGCTGACCGGGATGCCGGTGGCGCGCGAGACGACCTCGGCGATCTCCTCGGCGCCGACCATCGTGCGCAGCAGCTGCGGGCCCTGGCCGCCCTTGGCCTTGCCGGCCTCCTTGGCCTGGGCTTCCTTCAGGCGCTTCTCGAGCTCCGGCAGCTTGCCGTACTGAAGCTCGGCGACGCGGTTGAAGTCGCCCTTGCGCTTGAGTTCCTCGATCTGGAACTTGATGCGGTCGATCTCTTCCTTGACCTGGGCGCTGCCCTGGGCCTGGGCCTTCTCGGCGGTCCAGATCTCCTCGAGGTCGTTGTATTCGCGCTGCAGCTTCAGCAGCTCTTCCTCGATGAGGCCGAGCCGGCGCTGCGAGGCTTCGTCCTGCTCCTTCTTCACCGCCTCGCGCTCGATCTTCAGCTGGATCATGCGGCGCTCCAGCCGGTCCATCGCCTCGGGCTTGGAGTCGATCTCGATCTTGATCTTGGCCGCGGCCTCGTCGATCAGGTCGATCGCCTTGTCGGGCAGGAAACGGTCGGTGATGTAGCGGTGGCTCAGTTCGGCCGCGGCGACGATCGCCGGGTCGGTGATCTCGACGCCGTGGTGCACCTCGTACTTCTCCTGCAGCCCGCGCAGGATGGCGACGGTGGCCTCGACGCTGGGCTCGTCCACGAGCACCTTCTGGAAGCGGCGCTCGAGCGCGGCGTCCTTCTCGACGTACTTGCGGTACTCGTCGAGCGTGGTCGCGCCGATGCAGTGCAGCTCGCCGCGCGCCAGCGCGGGCTTCAACATGTTGCCGGCGTCGATCGCGCCTTCGGCCTTGCCGGCGCCGACCATCGTGTGCAGCTCGTCGATGAACAGGATGATGCGGCCCTCGTCGGCCGACACCTCCTTCAACACCGCCTTCAGCCGCTCCTCGAACTCGCCGCGGTACTTGGCGCCGGCCAGCAGGCCGGCCATGTCCAGCGACAGCACGCGCTTGTTCTTCAGCGACTCGGGCACCTCGCCGTTGACGATGCGCTGCGCCAGGCCTTCGACGATCGCCGTCTTGCCGACGCCCGGCTCGCCGATCAGCACCGGGTTGTTCTTGCTGCGCCGCTGCAGCACCTGGATCGCGCGGCGGATCTCGTCGTCGCGGCCGATGACCGGGTCGAGCTTGCCCTGGCGGGCGCGTTCGGTCAGGTCCAGCGTGTACTTCTTCAGCGCCTCGCGCTGGCCTTCGGCTTCGGGCGAATCGACCTTCTGGCCGCCGCGCACGGCCTCGATGGCCGCTTCCAGCGACTTGCGGGTCAGGCCGTGGCCGCGCACGATGCCGCCGAGGTCGGTCTTGGCTTCGGCCAGCGCCAGCAGGAACATCTCGCTGGCGATGAACTGGTCGCCGCGCTTGGTGGCTTCCTTGTCGGCGGCCTGCAGCAGCGCCATCAGGTCGCGCCCGGGCTGCACCGGCTGGCCGCCACCCTGCACCTGGGGCAGGTTGCGGATCGCGGTCTCCATCGCCATCGTCAGCGCGGCGGTGTTGGCGCCGGCGCGGTCGAGCAGCGCCTTGGGGCCGTCGGGCTGCTGCAGCATCGCCGCGAGCAGGTGCGAGGGCTCGATGTAGGGGTTGTCGCGCGCCACGGCCAGGCTTTGCGCGTCACCGAGCGCCTGCTGGAACGCCGTCGTCAGTTTGTCAGCACGCATGGGAATCCTCCGTTGCCCCGCAGTTCGGGCTGGACGGCGGCTTTTCAAGCCCGCCGCCGCGTGCCGAGGCGTGCGTCAGAGGGGGGCGCCGAGCCGGCGGTAGTGTCCGCCCTGGTAGAGCAGCGGCGCCACCGGGTCATCCGCCAGCCGGCAGACGCGGCCGATGAAGAGCACGTGGTCGCCGGCGGCCTGGGTGGAGACCGTCTCGCATTCGAAGACCGCGGCGCTGCCGGCGAGCACCGGCGCGCCGCCCTCGCCTGCGTGCCAGTCGCCTTCGCCGAACTTGTCGGGCACCGGCGAGGCGAAACGCCGCGACAGCCCGAGCTGGGCCTCGGCCAGCACGTTGACGGCGAAGTGCCCGGCCTGGCGGAAGGCCGGCAGGCTGGGGCTGGCCTCGCGCAGCGACCACAGCACCAGCGGCGGGTCCAGCGAGACGGCCTGGAAGGAGCTGACGGTCAGGCCGACACGCTGGCCGTCGGCGTCGGTGCAGGTGACCAGCGTGACGCCGGTGGCGAAGTGGCCCAGCGCGCGGCGCAGCTGCTTGGGGTCGGAGGGGTCCAGGGCTTGCATCAGGCGTTCGCGGCGTTGTCCGAGTCCAGGCCCCAGCGGGCCAGCGCCGCGTCGTCGGCGGCGCGGGCGTCGACCCAGCGCGTGCCTTCGGGCGTCGTTTCCTTCTTCCAGAACGGCGCCTGGGTCTTCAGATAGTCCATCAGGAATTCGCAGCCTTCGAAAGCGGCCCGCCGGTGCGGAGCAGCGACGCCGACGAAGACGATGTTCTCGCCGGCCGCCAGGCGGCCGACACGGTGCACGACACGCGCGGCACGCAGGCCGAAACGGCCGACGGCCGCGTCGATCATGGCCTCGATGGCCTGTTCGGTCATGCCCGGGTAGTGTTCCAGTTCCAGCGCCTGGACGTCGTGAACGCCGTCACGGCCGCGCACGGTTCCGACGAAACCGACCACCGCGCCGGTGCCGGCATCGGCGGCGTGCAGCGCCTGGAACAGCGAGCCGACGTCGAAGTCTTCGTTCTGGATCGCGACGCGCGTCACGGTCAGCCGCCGGTCACCGGCGGGAAGAAGGCCACCTCGGCGCCGTCGCGCACGACGGCCGCCTCGTCGCTCATCACCTGGTTGAGTGCGCAACGCACCGCTCGCCCGCGCGCCAGCACGTCGGCATAGGGGCCGCCGCGTGCGGCCAGGCCGTCGCGCAGCCCGCCGAGCGTCGAGACCTCGGGCAGCTCGACGGTCTCGCCGGGGCCGAGCGCCTCGCGCAGCGAGGCGAAGTAGCGCACTTGGATCTTCATCGGGCGATCAGTTCGGATAACGGCAGATAGCGTACCGTTTCGCCGCAAACGACGCGTTGGCCCGCCGGGATATCCACGAGGCCGTCGGCCCAGGCGGCTGAGGTCAGCACGCCGGAACCCTGGTTGGGGAAGAGATCCAGGCCGCCCTGATCGTTCAGGCGCACACGCAGGAACTCACGCCGCCGGTCCGGGCGCGGCCAGTCGAAGTCGGCGCGCAGCGGCAGCCCGGCCGGCAGCTCTGCCGGCGCGCCCTGCATCGCACGCAGCACCGTCGTCACGCAGAGCAGGTAGGTGACGAAGCTCGACACCGGGTTGCCCGGCAGGCCGACGACCAGCGCCGACGTGCCGTCGTCGCGGCGCACCGTGCCAAACGCCAGCGGCCGGCCCGGCTTGATCGCCATCTGCATGTGCTCGAGCGTGCCCTGGACCTCGATCGCCGCCTTCAGGTGGTCTTCCTCGCCGACCGAGACGCCGCCGCTGGTGAGGATCAGGTCGTGGAAACGCGCCGCACGCTCCAGCGCCGTGCAGGTGGCGTCCAGGCGGTCGGGCACGATGCCCAGGTCGGTGACCTCGCAGCCGCCGGCCTGCAGCAGGCCGCGCAGCGTGTAGCGGTTGGAGTTGTAGATCGCGCCGGGTTTCAGCGGCTCGCCGGGCATCACCAGCTCGTCGCCGGTGGAGAACAGCGCCACGCGCGGGCGGCGGCAGACGGCCAGCGTCGCCGCGCCGACCGAGGCCGCCAGGCCCAGGCCCTGCGGCGTCAGCCGGCTGCCCTTGTGCAGCACGATGGCGCCGTGCAGCACGTCTTCGCCGCGGCGGCGGATCCACTGGCCGAAGGCCGGCAGCTCGTCGATGCGCACCGCGCCCAGGCCGTCGCCGGGGATCGCTTCGCAGCGCTCCTGCATGACGACGGCGTCGGCGCCGGCGGGGATCTGCGCGCCGGTGAAGATGCGTGCGGCGGTGCCGCGGCGCAGCGGCTGGCCGACGACGCCGGCCGGGATGCGCTGCGAGACCGGCAGCACGGTGCCGGCGGCCGGCACGTCGGCGGTGTTGACCGCCCAGCCGTCCATCGAGCTGTTGTCGCCGGGCGGCACGTCCAGCATCGACAGCACGTTGACCACCAGCACGCGGCCCAGCGCGTCGGAGGTCGGCACCGACTCGGTCTCGACGATGCGGTGCGGGGCGACGCCGGCCACGAGGCGCGCCAGCGCCTCGTCCAGCGAGATCAGCGGCTGCGACGCGTTCATCCGGCGTGCGCCTCGATGAAGGCCTTGACCGCCGCCGCGTCAGGCGGCACGACGGTGAAGCGGCGCGGCAGCGCCTCGAGCCCGGCCAGCGCCGCCGGGCGCGGCGGCACCGGCGCGTCGGCGCCCAGCGCCTCGGTGATCGTCGCGGCGAACTTGGCCGGCAGCGCGGTCTCCAGCACGATCATCGGCACGCCGGCGTCGCGGTGCTCGCGTGCGACCTTCAGGCCATCGGCGGTGTGGGTGTCGACGAGCACGTCGCTCTCGCGCCAGGTGGCGGCGATCGTCGCCAGGCGGTCGGCGTGCGTGCTGCGGCCCGAGACGAAGCCGAAGCCGGCGCAGCGCGCGTGCTCGTCGGCAGTCAGCGTGAAGCCGCCCTGCTGCGAGACGCCGGCGCCGAACAGTTCGCGCGTGCGCGCCGCGTCGCGGCCCAGCAGGTCGAAGACGAAACGCTCGAAGTTGCTCGCCTTGCTGATGTCCATCGACGGCGACGAGGTCTCGAAGGTCTCGGCGCCGCCGCGCACGCGATAAGTCCCCGTGCGGAAGAACTCGTCGAGCACGTCGTTCTCGTTGGTCGCCAGCACCAGGCGGTGGATCGGCAGGCCCATCGAGCGCGCGACGTGGCCGGCGCAGATGTTGCCGAAGTTGCCCGAGGGCACGGCGAAGCTGACGCGTTCGTCGTTCGTCTTCGTCGCCTGGAAGTAGCCGGCGAAGTAGTAGACGACCTGGGCCAGCAGCCGCGCCCAGTTGATCGAGTTGACGGTGCCGATCTTGTGGCGGCGCTTGAACTCGAGGTCGTTGCTGACGGCCTTGACGATGTCCTGGCAGTCGTCGAACACGCCTTCGACGGCCAGGTTGTGGATGTTGGCGTCCTGCAGGCTGAACATCTGCGCCTGCTGGAACGGGCTCATGCGGCCGTGGGGGCTCAGCATGAAGACGTTGACGCCCGTCTTGCCGCGCATCGCGTACTCGGCGGCACTGCCGGTGTCGCCCGAGGTCGCGCCGAGGATGTTCAGCGTCTCGCCGCGGCGGCCCAGTTCGTACTCGAACAGGTGGCCCAGCAGCTGCATCGCCATGTCCTTGAAGGCCAGCGTCGGGCCGTTGGACAGGGCTTGCAGACAGAGGCCGTCGCCCAGCGGCTTCAGCGGCGTGATCTCGGGCGTGCCGAAGACGGGCTCGGTGTAGGTGGCGTGCACCAGCCGCTTCAGGTCGGCGGCCGGGATGTCGTCGATGTAAAGCGACAGGATCTCGAACGCCAGGTCGGCGTAGGACAGCCCGCGCCAGCGCGCGAGCGTCGCGGCGTCGACCTGCGGGTAGTGCGTCGGCAGGTACAGGCCACCGTCGGGCGCCAGGCCTTCAAGCAGGATGTCGGAGAAGCCGCGCGGCGTGCGGTCGCCGCGGGTGCTGAGGTACTTCACTTCAGCTCCTCCTTGCGGATGCGCACGATGGGGGCGAGCACGGTCGGCAGCGCCTGCATCTGCGCCAGCGCGGCGCGCATGCGGCCCTCGACGGTGTCGTGCGTCAGGATGATGAGGTCGGTCTGCTTCTCGCCCTCGGCACTCTCGCGCTGCAGCACGGCGTCGATCGAGATTTCGTGCTCGGCCAGGATGCCGGTGATCCTGGCCAGCACGCCGGCCTGGTCGGCGACCTGCAGCCGCAGGTAGAAAGAGGTGACGACCTCGTCGATGGACAGGATCGGCGTGTCCTGCAGCGAACCCGGCTGGAAAGCCAGATGCGGCACGCGGTGGTCGGGGTCGGCGGTGTGCAGCCGGGTGATGTCCACCAGGTCGGCGATGACGGCGCTGGCGGTCGGCTCGGCACCGGCGCCCTTGCCGTAGTACAGCGTGCTGCCGACGGCGTCGCCCTGCACGACGACGGCGTTCATCGCGCCTTCGACGTTGGCGATCAGGCGCTGCGACGGCACCAGCGTCGGGTGCACGCGCAGCTCGATGCCGCCCGCGCCGCCCGGCGCGGTCGTCAGGTCGTCGCGGCGCTTGGTGATGCCCAGCAGCTTGATGCGGTAGCCGAGCTGCTCGGCGTAGCGGATGTCGGCGGCCTGCAGCGCGGTGATGCCCTCGACATAGGCCTTGTCGAACTGCACCGGCACGCCGAAGGCGATGGCGCTCATGATCGTCGCCTTGTGCGCGGCGTCGACACCTTCGATGTCGAAGGTCGGGTCGGCCTCGGCGTAGCCCAGCGCCTGCGCCTGCTTGAGCACGGCGGCGAAGTCCAGCCCCTTGGAGCGCATCTCCGAGAGGATGAAGTTGGTCGTGCCGTTGATGATGCCGGCGACCCACTCGATGCGGTTGGCCGTCAGGCCTTCGCGCAACGCCTTGATGATCGGGATGCCGCCAGCCACCGCGGCCTCGAAGGCGACCATCACGCCCTTGGCGCGGGCGGCCTCGAAGATCTCGGTGCCGTGCACCGCCAGCAGCGCCTTGTTGGCGGTGACGACGTGCTTGCCGGCGGCAATCGCCTCCAGCACCAGCGTCTTGGCGATGCCGTAGCCGCCGATCAGCTCGACGACGATGTCGATCTCGGGGTTGGCGATGACCTCGCGCGCATCGGCGACGACGCGGGCACGGTCGCCGACGATGCCGCGCGCACGTTCGACGTCGAGGTCGGCGACCATCGAAATCTCGATGCCGCGCCCGGCGCGGCGCCGGATCTCCTCCTGGTTGCGGTTGAGCACCGTGAAGGTGCCGCTGCCGACGGTGCCGATGCCGAGCAGGCCGACCTGGATGGGTTTCATGCGGGGTCTCTCCGGGAACGAGGGCCGGCGCGGCGGCCCGGGTGGCTTAAAGGGAGTGGCGTTTGCGGTAGCCGGCGAGGAAACGCTCGATGCGGCCGATGGCCTCGGTCAGGTCGTCGAGGTTGGGCAGGAAGACGAGGCGGAAGTGGTCGGGTTCGGGCCAGTTGAAGCCGGTGCCCTGCACGATCAGCACACGCTCCTGCTCCAGCAGCTCGTAGGCGAACTGCTGGTCGTCGGCGATCGGGTAGACCTTGGGGTCCAGCCGCGGGAACATGTACAGCGCCGCCTTCGGCTTGACGACGCTGACGCCGGGGATCGCGTTCATCATCTCCCAGGCGAGGTCGCGCTGCTTGAGCAGCCGGCCGCCCGGGGCGACGAGGTCCTTGATGCTCTGGTAGCCGCCGAGCGCGGTCTGGATCGCCATCTGGCCCGGCGTATTGGCGCACAGGCGCATCGAGGCGAGCATGTTCAGGCCCTCGATGTAGTCCTTGGCGTAGCGCTTCTCGCCGGAGACCACCATCCAGCCCGAGCGGTAGCCGCACGAGCGGTAGTTCTTGGACAGGCCGTTGAAGGTGACGAAGAGCACGTCGTCGGCCAGCGAGGCGATGCTGGTGTGCTCGGCACCGTCGTACAGCGTCTTGTCGTAGATCTCGTCGGCGAAGACGATCAGCTGGTGCTGGCGCGCGATCTCGACGATGTCCTTCAGCAGGTCCACCGGGTAAAGCGCGCCGGTCGGGTTGTTCGGGTTGATGACGACGATGGCCTTGGTGTTGGGGCTCACCTTGGCGCGGATGTCGTCGAGGTCGGGCAGCCAGCCCGAGCCTTCGTCGCAGCGGTAGTGCACCGGCGTGCCGCCGGACAGCGACACCACCGCGGTGTGCAGCGGGTAGTCGGGCGAGGGGATCAGCACCTCGTCGCCGGCGTCGAGCAGCGCGTTCATGCTCATCGCGATCAGCTCGGAAGCGCCGTTGCCCAGGTAGACGTCGTCGACGGTCACGCCGGCGATGCGTTTCTCCTGGGTGTAGTGCACCACCGCCTTGCGCGGCGCGAACAGGCCCTTGCTGTCGGTGTAGCCGGCGGCCACCTGCGACGGCAGGTTGTGGATCATGTCCTGGACGATCTCGTCCGGGGGCATCAGGCCGAAGGCGGCAACGTTGCCGATGTTCAGCTTGATGATGCGCTGGCCCTCCTCCTCCATCTGCCGGGCCTTGTCGAGCACCGGACCGCGGATGTCGTAACCGACGTTGGCGAGCTTGCTGGACTTGGCGATGGGCTTCAAGGCAGGCGGCTTTCGTGAGGGAACCTAGAATTATCCACGCATGAAATTCCAGCCGGACAGCTTCAGCGGCGGCAACGTGATCACGCGTCACGACGCCGGCCGGGTGTGGGTGGGGCCAACCGCCCACGAGCACAGCATCGTCGTGCCCTGGAAGGGGGAGGTGCTGCCCTGGGACGCGCCGTCGCTGGAGACGCTGACTGCCGAGCACTTCGAGCGCATCGCCGCGCTGCGGCCGGAGCTGGTGATCTTCGGCTCGGGCCGGCGCCTTCGCTTCCTGCCCCCGGCGCTGCTGCGCCCGCTGATCGAGCGCCGCATCGGCTTCGAGACCATGGACACCGCCGCGGCGTGCCGTACCTACAACGTTCTGGCAGCCGAAGAACGGGAGGTCGTGGCGGCTCTGGTTTTGGAGGGCGATGGGGCGTAATGCCGGCGTTTTATAATCACGTGTTGAGCCGGCGACGGCTGCCTACGTTCCGAGAACACCATCCATGACGCCTGTTGTCAACAAGACCCTTCCGGAATTCGAAGCCTTCGCGACCAGCGGCGTGAAGTTCACGCCATCTGCGAACCTCGGCCACGCGGTGGTGCTGTACTTCTACCCCAAGGACGCCACGCCCGGTTGCACCACCGAGGCGATGCAGTTCCGCGACCGCCACCAGGACTTCCTCGCCGCCGGCGCGGTGGTCTTCGGGGTCTCGCGGGACAACCTCGCGTCGCACGAGAAGTTCAAGCAGGCCCTGGAGCTGCCCTTCGAGCTGATCGCGGACACCGAAGAGAAGCTCTGCCACATGTTCGGCGTGGTCAAGAACAAGATCATGTACGGCAAGAAGGTCAAGGGCATCGAACGCAGCACCTTCCTCATCGGCGCCGACGGCGTGATGCGTGCCGAGTGGCGCGGCATCAAGGTCGCCGGCCACGTCGATGAAGTGCTCAAGGCCGTGCAAGCCCTCAAGCAGGCAGCCTGAGATCGAACGCCAGCGTGTCCGGCACCGCCGCTGCGGTGCCCTCTCCCCGCTCCCGCCGAAAGCCGCACGGTCCGCCGTGCGGCTTTTTGCTTTTTCCTGAGCCCACCATGCCCCTGCCCAAGCCTCCGACGAAGAAAGCCGACCTGCTCGCTGCCGCCGACTACGAGTCGCAGGCCGCCCCGAAACCGCGCAAGCGCACGCTGAAGGCCGCGGCGCCCGAAGCCGTGCCGGAGCAAGCCCCGCTGGAACTGCACGACGGCGGCGCCGTCGTCTCCGCGCGCCGGCCGGCGCCGCTGCCCGCGCCGGCGCCCGCCGCCCCGACGCCGGCTCCGGCCCCCACGCCGCGCGCCCGCACGCGTTCGCCGCGTGGCACCGGCCCGGTCAAGCTCTTCGTGCTCGACACCAACGTGCTGATGCACGACCCGACCTGCCTGTTCCGCTTCGACGAGCACGACGTCTTCCTGCCGATGATCACGCTGGAGGAGCTCGACGGCCACAAGAAGGGCATGAGCGAGGTCGCGCGCAACGCGCGTCAGGTCAGCCGCGAACTCGACGCGCTGGCCACCTTCACCGGCGAGAACGGCTCCGTCGATTCCCAGTCGGGCATCCCGCTGGCCAAGACCGGCCACCGCGAGGCCGGCGGCAAGCTGTTCTTCCAGACCATGCTGCTGGACGTGAAGCTGCCGGCCGGTCTGCCGCAGGGCAAGGCCGACAACCAGATCCTGGGTGTCGTGCAGGCGCTGCGCGAGCAGCGCAAAGACCGCGAAGTCGTGCTGGTGTCCAAGGACATCAACATGCGCGTCAAGGCGCGTGCGCTGGGCCTGCCCGCCGAGGACTACTTCAACGACAAGACGCTGGAAGACGGCGACCTGCTCTACACCGGCGTGCTGCCGCTGCCGGCCGACTTCTGGGAGCGCCACGGCAAGACGATGGAGAGCTGGCAGCAGGGCGGCAACACCTTCTACCGCATCAGCGGGCCGCTGGTGCCGGCGCTGCTGATCAACCAGTTCGTCTACCTCGAGACCCCGGGCGCGGCGCCGCTGTACGCGCGCGTGGCCGAGATCACCGGCAAGACCGCGGTGCTGAAGACGCTGCGCGACTACACCCACGGCAAGAACGCCGTCTGGGGCGTCACCGCGCGCAACCGCGAGCAGAACTTCGCGCTGAACCTGCTGATGGACCCGGAGTGCGACTTCGTCACCCTGACCGGCACCGCCGGCACCGGCAAGACGCTGATGACACTGGCCGCGGGCCTGGCCCAGGTGCTCGACGAACGCCGCTACAGCGAGATCATCGTCACCCGCGTGACGGTGCCGGTGGGCGACGACATCGGTTTCCTGCCCGGCAACGAGGAAGAGAAGATGGGCCCGTGGATGGGCGCGCTCGACGACAACCTCGAGGTGCTGGCGCGCAGCGACGCCAGCGCCGGCGAATGGGGCCGGGCCGCGACCAACGACCTGGTGCGCGCGAAGATCAAGATCAAGAGCCTGAACTTCATGCGCGGACGCACCTTCCTGAACAAGTACGTGATCATCGACGAGGCGCAGAACCTGACGCCCAAGCAGATGAAGACGCTGATCACGCGCGCCGGCCCGGGCACGAAGATCGTCTGCCTGGGCAACCTGGCGCAGATCGACACGCCCTACCTGACCGAAGGCTCCAGCGGCCTGACCTACGCCGTCGACCGCTTCAAGGGCTGGCCGCACGGCGGCCACCTGACGCTGGCGCGCGGCGAACGTTCGCGCCTGGCCGACTTCGCGAGCGAGGTGCTTTAAAGCCCGGGGTCAGAACTCGCGCACGCGCAGAAAGCTGGCGAACCGCGGCACGCCGGCCGCGGTGCGGCCGCGGTAGCGGTAGCTGACGACCGTGCCGACGGGCGGCGGCGCCGCGCGTTCGGCGTCGCTGAAGCCGGTGCCGAGCAGGAACTCGGTGCCGTCGTCGGCGCGCACGCGCAAGGCGCCCATCCGGCCTTCGAGCCGGCCCTGGCCGCCGACGTGGCCGACGACCACCGCCTCGGCGTCCTGCTGCGGCTTGAGCTTGAGCAGCGCGTCGCTGCGGCCGGGCTGCCAGACGGCGTCGGCACGGTGCAGCACCAGGCCTTCGCCGCCGCCGGTCACGACCTCGTCGAGCCAGACGTTCAGCGCGCCGGCCGACGCGACCGTGCGCTGCTCGACGGCGACGAAGGCGGTCGTGCCGCGCGCCAGGTCGGCCAGGCGGCGCGCACGCTCGGCGAACGGCCCCGGTGCGCCGGGCAGGTCGAAGACGCAGTAACGCAGCGCGCGCCAGCGGGCATCGTCGGGTGACTCGCGCCGTACCAGGCCCGAGACGGCCTCGAAAGTGCCGCGCCCCAGCCAGAGCTCGCCGTCCAGCGCCACCGGTGGCAGCCGGGCGACGAAGCCCGGCGGCGCGACGACGTCGCGGCCGCTGCGAAAACGCAGGCGCCGCCCGTCCCAGACCGCCCGCACGCCGTCGAGCTTCTCGCTGACGAGAAAGCCCGCCGGGTCCACGCCGAGCCGCGCTTCGCGCGCCAGCATCACGGCCGGCGGCGCCTCGCCCGCGCGGCCCGGCAGGCTGCAGCAGGCGAGCGCAGCCGCCCAGAAATCGCGTCGAGTCAACAGCATTCGGCCCCCTTCGCATCAGCGTCGGGGGCCGAGTCTGGCGGCGCCGGCGGCACCGCTCCATCGCTCCGCGGGGCGCCCTCCGCGGAGGGCGCGCGCTCAGGCCGCGGGCGTGACGAGGTCGCGGATCTGCTGCAGCGCCGTCGGATCCTCGATCGTCGTCAGGTCGCCCGGGTCGCGGGCCTCGCAGACGGCCTGGATCGCGCGGCGCAGCAGCTTGCCCGAACGGGTCTTGGGCAGCGTGGCGACGAAGCGCACACGCGCCGGGCGCGCGACGGCGCCGAGCTGATCGTCGACGAGCTTCATCACCTGCCCCTCGAGCTTCAGCGCGTCGGCCTCGGTGGCGATGACCGACGGGTCCTTCAGCACCGCGAAGGCCATCGCGACCTGGCCCTTCAGGTGGTCCGCGACGCCGACGACGGCGACCTCGGCCACCATCGGATGGCTGGAGATGCTCTCTTCGATCTCGCGCGTGCCCAGGCGGTGGCCGGCGACATTGATGACGTCGTCGGTACGGCCGAGGATGAAGAAGTAGCCGTCCTCGTCGCGGATGCCCCAGTCGAAGGTGCTGTAGACCAGCTTGCTGGGCACACTGCTCCAGTAGGTGTTGACGAAACGCTTGTCGTCACGCCAGACGGTCTGCATGCAGCCCGGCGGCAGCGGGCCCTCGATCGCGACGACGCCCTTCTGGCCGGCGCCCTTGAGCTCCTCGCCGCTGTGTTCGTCGAGCAGCTTGACGTCGTAGCCGTAGACCGCCTTGCCCGGCGAGCCGAACTTGCTCTTCGCGGCCTCGACGCCGTTGCACAGGCTGAGGATCGGCCAGCCGGTTTCGGTCTGCCAGTAGTTGTCGATGATCGGCTTGCCCAGCGCGTCGGCGATCCAGGTCGCGGTCGGCTCGTCCAGCGGCTCGCCGGCGAGGAACAGCGCGCGCAGGCTGGACAGGTCGTGCTTCTTCAGCGCCGCCGGGTCCTGCTTCTTCAGCACGCGCACCGCGGTCGGCGCGCTGAACATCGAGGTGACCTTGTACTTCTCGACCAGGCTCCACCAGACGGCGGCGTCGGGGCGGATCGGCAGGCCCTCGTACATGATGGTCGCGCAGCCGCCGAGCAGCGGGCCGTAGATGATGTAGCTGTGGCCGACGACCCAGCCGATGTCGCTGGTCGAGAAGAAGGTCTCGCCCGGCTTGCAGAGGTAGATCTTCTCCATGCTGGCGGCCAGCGCCACGGCGTAGCCGCCGGTGTCGCGCTGCACGCCCTTGGGCTTGCCGGTGGTGCCGCTGGTGTAGAGCGTGTAGCTCGGGTGCGTGGCCTCCACCCACTCGCAGGGCACCTCGGTCTTGAAGTGGCACTCGCGCCAGCTGGCGTAGTCCTCGTCGCGGCCTTCGACGCGGTCGAAGGCGACGAGGCCGCGGTCGACCATCAGCACCTTCTGCGGCTTGTGGTTGGCGAGGCGGATGGCCTCGTCGAGCAGCGGCTTGTAAGGCACGACCTTGCCGCCGCGGCTGCCGGCGTCGGCGCTGACGATGACCGTCGGTTCGGCGTCGTCGATGCGCGTGGCCAGGCTGACGCTGGCGAAACCGCCGAAGACCACCGAGTGCAGCGCGCCGATGCGCGTGCAGGCGAGCATCGCGAACGCCGCCTCGGGGACCATCGGCATGTAGACCAGCACCCGGTCGCCCTTCTTCACGCCCAGGCTCTGCAGCGTCGCGGCCATGCGCTGCACCTCGGCGTGCAGTTCGCGGTAGCTGTAGATGCGCTCCTGGTTCGTCTCGGTGGAGACGTAGATCAGCGCGTTCTGGTCGGCACGCGTCGCGAGGTGGCGGTCGACGGCGTTGTGGCAGAGATTGGTCTCGCCACCGACGAACCACTTCGCGAACGGCGCCCGGCTGTAGTCGCAGACCTGCTCGAAAGGCTTGTGCCAGTCGATCAGCCTGGCCTGTTCGGCCCAGAACGCGTCGCGATCCTGCAGCGATCGACGATGAAACTCGGCGTAATCGGTCATCGTTGTCTCCTCGTTATGGGCGCGGATTAAGAGACCAGGCGCTGACGAGCCGCTGACTCAGGAGGCGATACGCACCACCACTCGCCCGGTCACCTTGCCTTCCATCAATTCGGCAGCCTTGGCGATCGCGAAATCCAGTGAAACCTCGCTCGCGATGCGCTCCAGCAGCGTCGCATCGAGGTCACGCGCCAGGCGCTGCCAGGCGGCTTCGCGGCGCGCCTTGGGCGCCATCACGCTGTCGATGCCGGCCAGCGTGACGCCGCGCAGGATGAACGGCGCGACGCTGGCCGGCAGGTCCAGGCCTTGCGCCAGGCCGCAGGCGGCGACGACGCCGCCATAGCGTGTCTGCGCCAGCACGTTGGCCAGCGTGTGGCTGCCGACGGCGTCGACGGCGGCGGCCCAGCGTTCCTTCTGCAGCGGCTTGCCGGGGGCGGTGAACGCGGCGCGGTCGAGCACCTCGGCGGCGCCGAGCGACTTCAGGTAGTCGGCCGCGTCGGGTTTGCCGCTGACCGCGACGACGCGGTGGCCCAGCCTGGCCAGCAGCGCGATCGCGACGCTGCCGACGCCGCCACTGGCGCCGGTGACCAGCACCTCGCCATCACCGGGCACGACGCCGTGCGCCTCCAATGCCAGCACGCACAGCATCGCCGTGTAGCCGGCGGTGCCGATGGCCATCGCCTGGCGCGGCGTGAAGGCCGCGGGCAGCTTGACCAGCCAGTCGCCCTTCAGGCGCGCACGTTCGGCCAGACAGCCCCAGTGCGTCTCGCCGACGCCCCAGCCGTTGAGCACGAAACGGTCGCCGGGCTTCCAGTCCGGGTGGGCGCTCTCCAGCACGGTGCCGGCGCCGTCGATGCCCGGCACCATCGGCCAGGCACGCACGACCGGCGCGCGGTTCGTGATCGCCAGTGCGTCCTTGTAGTTCAGCGTCGAGTACTCGGGCTGCACCAGCACGTCGGCGCCGTCGGCACCCGGCAGGCTCGATTCGTCGATCTCCGCGAGGCGCGCGCCGAAGCCGCCCTCGCCCTTCTCCAACAGCAATCCACGGAACATGCGTTCCCTCCAAGACAGTGCGCCGGCCTGCGCGTCGACAACTTCGAAACGTGCATCCGGCACGGCCGAGCATAGTGCCCCTGCAGCCAACGTTGACACTGCTGGGGTTGGCCCCTATGCTCGCCCGCCGATGCCTTTCCGTCCCCGCCTTCTCCGCCTCTGTGTCGCCGGCTTCGCCGCCGCCGCAGTCTTCGGCGCCTCGGCGGCCCCGGAAACGCCGCCCACCCCCTCCCAGAACAGCGATGCCGTAATGCAGCTGCTGCTGCAAAAGGGCCTGGTGCCGTCGGCAACGGCCGTGTCGGACACCACCCAGGGCCTCGTCCAGCAGGTGCGCGACACCGCGTCCGACCTGGTGATGTCGGCGATGAACTTCCTCGGCGTGCCCTACCGCCGCGGCGGCAACAGCGCCGAGGAAGGTTTCGACTGCAGCGGCTTCACGCGTCACGTCTTCGAACGCAGCCTGGGCCTGGTGCTGCCGCGCCGCGCCGACCAGCAGGCCAAGGACGGCGCGCTGACCAAGGTCTCGCGCGACGAGCTCAAACCCGGCGACCTGGTGTTCTTCAACACGATGCGGCGCGCCTTCTCGCACGTCGGCATCTACATCGGCGACGGCAAGTTCATCCACGCGCCGCGCACCGGCAGCGAAGTCCGCATCGAGGACATGCGCCAGTCCTACTGGATGAAGCGCTTCAACGGCGCACGCCGCGCCGACCTCGACGACGCGGCCCGGGCCGAGACCGTCCAGCCCCGGAACTGACCGGGAGACCCCGACGCGCTTGCCGGACGTCAACCCGGCACAATCGCGGGATGGGCGAAAGCGTCATTCCTCTGGCCGATCTGCGCGTGGCCGCGGCACCGCTGGTGGTGCCTGCCGACCCGGCAGCGCCGAGCGGACACCTTGTCGACCGGCTCGAGCGCCCGCTGCGTGACCTGCGCATCTCGGTCACCGACCGCTGCAACTTCCGCTGCGGCTACTGCATGCCGCGCGAAGTCTTCGACACGCGCTACCGCTTCCTGCCCCACGAGGCGCTGCTGAGCTTCGAGGAGATCACGCGCGTGGCCTCGGTCTTCCTGGCCCACGGCGTGCGCAAGATCCGCCTGACCGGTGGCGAGCCGCTGCTGCGCAAGCAGCTGCCGACGCTGGTCGAACAGCTCGCGACGCTGCGCACCGTCGACGGCACGCCGCCCGAGCTGACGCTGACGACCAACGGCAGCCTGCTGGCGCGGCTGGCCCGCCCGCTGCGCGAGGCCGGGCTGACGCGCGTGACGGTGAGCCTGGACGCCTTGGACGACGCGGTCTTCCGGCGCATGAACGACGTCGACTTTCCGGTCGCCGACGTGCTGCGTGGTGTCGACGCGGCGCTCGAAGCGGGCCTCGCGCCGGTCAAGCTGAACATGGTCGTGCGCCGAGGCGTGAACGACCACGAGATCCTGCCGCTGGCGCGCCACGTGCGCGACACCTGGGGCCCGGCGGTGCGACTGCGTTTCATCGAGTACATGGATGTCGGCACGAGCAACGGCTGGCGCCTGGACGAGGTGCTGCCGTCGGAACGGGTGCGCGAGCGCCTGGACGCCGCCTTCGGCCTGGAGCCGCTGCTGCCGGCCTCGCCCGACGAGACCGCCGAACGCTGGCGCTGGCGTGACGGGCGCGGCGAGATCGGCCTGATCTCCAGCGTCACCAAGGCCTTCTGCGGCGACTGCAGCCGCGCCCGGCTGTCGACCGAAGGCAAGCTCTTCACCTGTCTGTTCGCCTCGCGCGGGCACGACCTGCGCACGCTGCTGCGCGGCGGCGCGAGCGACCTGCAGATCGCCGGCGCGATCGGGCTGGTCTGGGCGGCACGCGCCGACCGCTACTCCGAGCAGCGCGGCGAACACACCGCCGCGCCAGGCGAGCGCCGCATCGAGATGCACTACATCGGCGGCTGATGGCAGCCACGGAGATCTCGCGCGACGAGGTCACGGGCCTCGTGCTCGCCGGCGGGCTGGGCCGGCGCATGGGCGGCGCCGACAAAGGCCTGCTCGCCTGGAACGGCCGGCCGCTGGCCTGGCACGCGCTCGAACGGTTGGCGCCGCAGGTCGGCGCGCTGGCCGTCAGCGCCAACCGCCATCTCGACACCTACGCGGGCTTCGGCGTGCCGGTGCTGGCCGACACGCTGCCCGGCTCGCTCGGGCCGCTGGCCGGGCTGCTGGCCGGCTTGCGCCACACGCGCACGCGCTGGCTGGCCGTCGTGCCCTGCGACGCACCGTTTTTCCCGGCCGACCTCGTCGCACGCCTGGCGGCCGGCCTTGGCGGCGCGCCGATCGGCTACGCTCGGGCGGCGCGCACCCATCCGGTGTTCTGCCTCGTCGACACGGCGCTGGCCGAGACGCTGCAAGCCGCGCTCTCCGGCGGCGAACGCCGCGTCGAGCACTGGCTGCGCACGATGGGCGGTGTCGCCGTCGACTTCGACGACGAGGCCGCGTTCGCCAACTTCAACACCCCGGAGACGCTCAACGATGGCTGAGGCCATGACGCCGATCGCGGCGATCGCCCAGGACCTGGCGAGCCACGGCGAAGCCGACCTGCCGCTGGCCGCGGCGCAGGACGCGCTTGCCCGCCTGGCGCAGCCGGTCGCCGGCACCGAGATCCTGCCGCTGAAGGAGGCGCTGGGCCGCGTGCTGGCCGTCGACCTCGTTTCGCCGCTGGACGTGCCGGCGCAGGACAACTCGGCGATGGACGGTTATTCGTTCGCCGGCGCCGCGCTGGCCGCCGGCGGCGCGACGGAGCTGCCGGTCGCGGGCAAGGCGCTGGCCGGCCACGGCTTCGACGGCCCAGCGCCGGCCGACGCCTGCATCCGCATCATGACCGGCGCGCCGCTGCCGGCCGGCCACGACAGCGTCGTGCCGCAGGAACTGGTGACGCTGGCCGACGGCCGCGTGACGATCCCCGCCGGCGCCGTGCGCGCCGGCCAGCACTGCCGCCGCCGCGGCGAGGACCTGCGCCAGGGCGGCGTCGCCGTATCCGCCGGCCGCCGGCTGCGCGCGTCGGACCTGGGCCTCGCCGCTTCGCTGGGCCAGGCGACGCTCGCCGTGCGCCGCCGGCCGCGCATCGCCTTCTTCAGCACCGGCGACGAACTCACCACGCCCGGCGAGCCCTTGCCGCCCGGCGGCATCTACGACAGCAACCACACGACGCTGGGCGCGCTGCTCGCAGGCCTGGGCGTCGAAGGCGTCGACCTGGGGCATGTGCGCGACGACCGGCAGGCCCTCGCCGACGCGTTGCGCGCCGGCGCCGAGTGCGACGCGATCGTCAGCACCGGCGGCGTCAGCGTCGGCGACGCCGACCACACGCGTGCCGTGCTGGCCGGCGCCGGCGAGGTGCTGTTCTGGCGCCTGGCCTTGCGCCCCGGGCGGCCGATGGCGATCGGCCGGCTGCACGGCGGCACGCTGTTCTTCGGCCTGCCCGGCAACCCGGTGGCGGCGATGGTGTGTTTCCAGGTGCTGGTACGCGACGCGCTGCTGCGCCTGGCCGGCGCAACGCCGCGCCCGCTGCCGACCGTCGTCGCCCGCGCCACGGTGGCGCTGAAGAAACGCCCGGGCCGCAGCGAGTTCCAGCGCGGTGTGCTCTCACGCGGCGCCGACGGCGACTGGGAAGTCACGCCGACCGGCGACCAGGGCTCGGGCATGCTCAGCAGCATGAGCCGCGCCGACGGCCTGATCGTGCTCGCGCACGAGCGTGGGCCGGTGGCCGCCGGCGAGCGGGTCGAGGTCCTGCCCTTCGACTCGCTGGGCTGAAGGCGGCGCTCAGGCGGCCGGCGCCGCCTCGGCCTCGGTGATCTCGCCGGGCACGCGTTCGCGCGCCAGCAGCGTGTAGACCGTCGGCACGACGAAGATCGTCAGCAGCGTGCCCAGCGACATGCCGCCGACGATGACCCAGCCGATCTGATGCCGGCTCTCGGCGCCGGCGCCGCTGGCCAGCGCCAGCGGCAGCGCACCCAGCACCATAGCGCCGGTGGTCATCAGGATCGGCCGCAGGCGCAGGCTGGCGGCCTCGACGACCGCCTCGTGCATCGCCTTGCCCTGGCGGCGCAGCTGGTTGGAGAACTCGACGATCAGGATGCCGTGTTTGGAGATCAGCCCGACCAGCGTCACCAGCCCGATCTGCGAATAGACGTTCAGCGTGCCGCCCGAGAGCTTGAGCGCGAGCAGCGCACCGACCATCGACAGCGGCACCGACAGCAGGATCACGAAGGGGTCGATGAAGCTCTCGAACTGCGCCGCCAGCACGAGGAAGATGAACAGCAGCGCGAGCACGAAAACGAGCCCCAGCGCGCCCGAGGACGCACGGAACTCGCGGCTCACGCCGTTGAGTTCGGTCGCGTAGCCGGCCGGCAGCGTGCGTGCCGCCGCCTCGTCCATGAAGGCCAGCGCCTCGCCGAGCGAGTAGCCCGGGGCCAGCGAGGCGGTGATGCTGACCGAACGCCGCTGGTTGAAGTGGTTCAGCTCGCGCGGGCTGACCGACTCGCGCAAGCTCACCAGCGAGGACAGCGGCACCATCGCGCCGCCGGCGCTGCGCACGAAGAGCTTCTCGATGTCCTGCGGCGTCGCGCGGCCGCTGGTGCCGGTCTGCAGGATGACGTCGTACTGCTCGGCGTCGCGTTTGTAGCGCGTGACGTTGCGGCTGCCGAGCATGGTCTCGACGGTGCGCGCGACGGCGTCGACCGAGACCCCCATGTCGGCGGCACGCTGGCGGTCGACGTCGAGGTAGATCTCGGGCTTGTTCAGCTCCAGGTCGCTGTCGACCTGCACGAGGTTGGGGTTCTGTGCCATCTCGGCCATCAGCGCGCGTGTCGCCTTGGCCATGTTGTCGTAGGAGTCGCTGCTGACGACGACGAAGTTCAGCGGCCGCTCGCGAAAGCCCTGGCCCAGGCTGGGCGGGGTGATCGGGAAGACGTTGACGCCGGGCAGCTGGCGCACCTCGGGCAGCAGGGCCTGCGCCAGTTGCTGGGTCGTGCGATCGCGTTCGCTCCAGTCGGTGGTGCGCATCACCGCGGTGCCGCTGGAGACCTGGCCGCCGCCGACGAACATGAACCGCCGGTCGAACTCGGGGTAGGTGGCGGCGATCGCGTCGAGCTCGTCGAGGTAGCGCGCGGTGTACTCCAGCGTTGAGCCGTCGGGCGCACGCACCGGCATGATGATCACGCCGCGGTCCTCGATCGGCGCGAGCTCGCTCTTGGCGGTCATGAACAGCGCGGCACTGGCGGCCGCGCAGGCCAGCATCACCACGACGACGGCCCAGCGCAGGTTCAGCGCCGCCGCAAGCGCGTGGCCGTAGGCGGCCGACAGGCGCTCCAGGCCGCGCTCCATCCAGCGGTCAAAGCGTGTCGGATTCGTCTCGTGGCGCAGCAGCTTGCTGCACAGCATCGGCGTCAGCGTCAGGGCGACGAAGCCCGAGACCAGCACCGCGCCGGCCAGCGTCAGCGCGAACTCGCCGAACAGCCGCCCGGTGCGCCCCGGCGTGAAGGCCAGCGGCGCGAACACCGCGGCCAGCGTCAGCGTCATCGCGACGACCGCGAAGCTGATCTCTCGCACGCCCTTCAAGGCCGCCTGGAACGGCGTCAGCCCCTCCTCGATGTGGCGGAAGATGTTCTCCAGCACGACGATCGCGTCATCGACGACGAGGCCGATCGCCAGCACCAGCGCCAGCAGCGTCAGGGTGTTGATCGAGAAGCCGGCCACGGCGATCAGCGCGAAGCTGCCGATCAGGCTGACGGGGATCGTCACCAGCGGGATGAAGGACGCACGCAGCGTGCGCAGGAAGACGAAGACGACCAGCGCGACCAGCACCACCGCCTCGGCGATGGTGTGGAACACGGCCTTGATGGAGCGGTCGATGAAGACCGAGTTGTCGTTGGCCAGCGTCGCGGTGACGCCGGGCGGCAGCTCGCGCTGCAGTTCGGGCAGCAGCGCGCGCACGCCGGCGGACACGTCCAGCGGGTTGGCGGTGGCGTTGCGGATCACGCCGGTGCTGATCGAGGGCACGCCGTTCAGGCGCACGCGCGAACGTTCGCTGGCCGCGCCCTCCTCGATGCGCGCGACGTCGCGCAGCCGTACCGTGTAGCCGGCGACGGTCTTCAGCGCCACCTGCTCGAACTGGGCCGCGGTGTTGAGATCGGTGCGCGCGGTGACGTTGAACTCACGCTGGCGGCTCTCGATGCGGCCGGCCGGCACCTCCAGGTTCTGCGCCCGCAGCGCGTCCTCGACGTCCTGCACCGTCAGCCGGTACGCGGCCAGGCGGTCGGGGTCGAGCCAGACGCGCATCGAGTAGGCGCGGTCGCCGCCGATCTGCACGTCGGCGACGCCGGGCACGGTCTGCAGCCGCGGCTTGATGACGCGCGTGATCACCTCGGTGAGCTGCAGCGGGTCGACGCCTTCGCCGGTGTAGGCGATCCAGACGGTGGGCGTGGCGTCGGCCTCGACCTTGGCGATGACCGGCTCGTCGACCGCATCCGGCAGCCGCCCGCGCACACGCGAGACGCGGTCGCGCACCTCGGCGGCGGCGGTGTCCGGGTCCTTCTCGAGCTTGAAGCGCACCGTGATCTGGCTGCGTTCGGTGCGCGAGATCGAGGTCATGATGTCGACGCCGTCGATGCCGGCGATCGAGTCCTCGAGCGGCTTGGTCACCTGGCTCTCGATGACCTCGGAGGCCGCGCCGACCAGCGTCGTCGACACCGTGACCACCGGCTCGTCGATCTTCGGGTACTCGCGCACCGTCAGCTCGCGGTACGAGACCAGGCCGATCAGCAGCAGCAGCAGCGACATCACCGTCGCCAGCACCGGGCGGCGGATCGAGGTTTCGGACAGGCGCACGGCGCGGCCCTCCGTCAGGCCGCGGCCGAAGCCGCCGCCGCCGGTGCGGCGCCGCCGGAACGCAGCTCGACGACACGCACCGCCGGCCGCTCGCCATGCAGCCGGCCATGGCCCGCAGTGACGACCGCATCACCTTCGACCACGCCGCCGAGAAGCTCGACGACGCCGGGCCGGCGCATGCCGATGCGCGCCTCGATCCGTTCGGCGCGCGCGCCGCCGTCGGCCTGCACGACCTTCCAGACGTACTGGCGACCGCCTTCGGGCACCAGCGCTTCCTCGGGCACGACGATCGCGTCCTCGCGCACCGCGAAGACGACGCGCGGCCGCGCGAACATGCCGGGCTTCAGGCGCGCGGCGGCGTCGGCGACGCGGGCACGCACCAGCACCGCGCGGCCTTCGGCCTCGACCTGGGTGTCCAGCGCCTCGATGCGGCCGACGAAGGACTGGCCGGGTAGCGCGTCCAGCTCCAGCGCCACCGCCTGGCCGGCGGCCAGGCGCGGCAGGTAACGTTCGGGCAGCGTGAAGTCCACCGACAGCGAGGACAGGTCGTCCAGCGTGACGATGTCGGCGCCGGCCTGCACGAAGCCGCCCAGGTCGACGCGGCGGATGCCGGCCGTGCCGTCGAAGGGCGCGACCAGCCGCATGCGCTGCGCCTCGGCACGCGCCAGCGCCACCTGGGCCTCGGCGACGTCCAGCGTCGCGGCGTTCTGGTCGACCGCGCTCTCGCTGATGAAGCCCTGGGCCAGCAGCTCGCGGCTGCGCGCGAGGTTGGTGCGCGCGATCTGCGCCTGGGCCTGCGCCTGGCGCAACTGGGCCTGCTGCAGCGTGTCGTCGAGCTGCACCAGCAGCTGGCCGCGGCGCACACGCTCGCCGTTGCGAAAGCCGAAGGCGGAGATGCGGCCGGCCACCTCGGGCCGGAGCACGACGGTCTGCGCGGCGCGCAGCGACCCCACGGCCTGCGCCTCGTCGGCCAGGCGCATGCGGCGCACGCGGCCGATCTCGACGGCGGCGACGTCCGTCGTCGCGGCCGCGCCCGCCGGCGCCGCGGCGGCCGCCGGCGCGGGCCCGCGCTGCTGCCACCACCAGGCAAGACCTCCGGCCAGCGCGATGCCCAGCACCGCCACGATCGTGTGAACCCGCTTCAAGACCCCTGCACTCCGTCGAAAGGCGAACCGCCGAATGTAGCGTTTCGTTGCGACAGCCGGTTACGGAGGGCGCTCACGCCCGCAGGGATCGGGACATTCAGCGCCGCGCCGTCTCGCAGCCGCGGTTGGCCAGCGCATCGGCACGTTCGTTGCCCGGGTCGCCGGCGTGGCCCTTCACCCAGTGCCAGGACGTGTCGTGCGAGGAGGCCAGCGCCTCCAGCTGCTGCCAGAGCTCGGCGTTCTTCACCGGCTTCTTGTCGGCGGTGCGCCAGCCACGCTGCTTCCAGCCGTGGATCCAGCTCGTGATGCCGTTGCGCACGTACTCGCTGTCGGTGTAGATCGCGACCTTGCAGCGCCGCTTCAGGCTGGCGAGCGCCTGGATCACCGCCATCAGCTCCATGCGGTTGTTGGTCGTCAGCGGCTCGCCGCCCCAGAGTTCCTTCTCGTGTTCGCCGCTGCGCAGCCAGGCGCCCCAGCCGCCCGGCCCCGGGTTGCCCTTGCAGGCACCGTCGGTGTAGATCACCACTTCGTTCATTCAGATGTCCGCTTCCACCGGCTCACGGTTCGCGACCGCGGCCGTCGCCGCCTTGACGCGGCGGCGTTCGTTCTTCAACAGGCCGACCAGGCGCATGCCACGCACGCGTTTGACGGCCACCAGGAAATAGGCCGCGCCCAGCACCGGCCACCAGCGGTCGCCCACCGGGTCCATCCAGTCGAAACGCTGGAGCCAGCGCTCGGACGACAGCGGCGGGCGGTAGCAGCCGAAGCGCCCGCTCTCGATGTGAAAACCCAGCAGCCGCAGCCAGTCGCGCAGCCGCCAGTAGCCGATGAACTCGCCGGCCCGCGGCAGATAGGTGGGCCTGCCGCGGCCCAGGCCGATGCCGCGACGCGCGTTGCCGGCGCGCTGGCGCAGCGCCCACAGGCTCGCCGGATTGAGCCCGGAGATCACGACGCGGCCCTCGGGCACGAGGATGCGCTCGACCTCGCGCAGCAGCTGATGCGGGTCGGCGGCCAGCTCCAGCGCGTGCGGCAGCACGACCAGGTCGACGCTGTGCTGGGGGAACGGCAGCGCGTCGAACTCGCAGTACAGCGACACCGGCGCCGGGCGCGTGGTGATCAGCACGTCACGCGGCGGTGGCAGTTCGATGCTCTCGGGTGGCACCAGCGAGCCGCAGGCGACCCAGCGGTGCGGCATGCGGTTGGCACGCAGGCCCTGGATCTCGGGCATGCCCAGTTGCAACGCGTGAAAACCGAAAGCATCGGTCACCGCGTGATCCAGGCGGTCCTGCTCCCACTCCAGCAGATAGCGGCCGGCCGGGGATCGGAGCCAGACCCCCAACTCTATAATCGACTGGTCGCGCGTCATATGAATCTGGTCGCCATCCCCGCCCTTGCCGACAACGTCATCTGGATGCTGCACGACGGCCGCGACGCCGCGGTGGTCGATCCGGGGGACGCGACGCCGGTGGCCGCCGAACTCGACGCCCGCGGCTTGCGCCTCGGCGCGATTCTAGTGACGCACCACCACGGGGACCATGTCGGCGGCATTGCCGCCCTTCGGTCCCGGCTGCAGGGCCCCGTGTGGGGGCCCGCCCGGGAGCCCATCCCCACCCCCTTCGTGCCCGTGGCGGACGGCGACCGCATCGAGCTGTTCGGCCACGCTTTCGAGGTGATCGACGTGCCGGGCCATACGGCCGGCCACGTCGCCTTCTTCGAGCGCGACGCCGGGCGCGAACCGCTGCTGTTCTGCGGCGACACGCTGTTCTCGGCCGGCTGCGGCCGCCTGTTCGAGGGCACGCCGGCGCAGATGGCCGCCTCGCTGGCCCGGCTGGCCGCACTGCCCGAGGACACCCGCGTGTGCTGCGCACACGAGTACACGCTCTCCAACCTGGCCTTCGCCGCGGCGGTAGAACCCGGCAACGAGACGATCGCGGCCTACACTGCGCTGTGTCAGGCCCGTCGCGCGGCGGGCCGGCTCACACTGCCCGCGGTGCTGGCCACCGAGCGCGAAATCAATCCGTTCCTGCGTTGCCGCGTGGCCGCCGTCGTGGCGGCCGCGCAGGCGCAGGGCGCCGCCTCCCCGCAAGAAGTCGACGTTTTCGCCGCCCTGCGAGACTGGAAGAACCGATACCGATGACTCCCCCGACGCCTTCGCCGAGGCGCTTCGGCGCCCTGGCAGCCGCCACGCTGGCGGCTTTTCTGGCCGGCTGCGCCGGCACGCCGATCTCACCGGCTGCCGGCGGCGAGCCGACGGCGGCGATCTCCGCCAAGCCGGACTCGGCGCCTGCCGCCGGCCCGCGCCCTGCCGACGGCCCGACACCCGGTGCACTGATCCTCTCCCGCGACGGCGCCTCGCGGCCCGAGCTGGTGCCGGCCCCGCCGCTGGAAGCCGAGCCCGCGACCGCCGCCGACGCGACGCGCGCCGATGTCGCCGCGGCCGCCGACGTCGACCTCTGGGCCCGCGTGCGCACCGGCTTCTCGATGGCCGAGCTCGACGACGACTACGTGCACAAGTGGGAACAGTGGTATGCCACCCGGCCCGAGTACGTGGCGCGCATGACCGAGCGTGGTGGCCGCTACCTGTTCCACGTCATCGAGGAGGTCGAGCGCCGCGGCCTGCCGACCGAGCTCGCGCTGCTGCCTTTCATCGAGAGCGCCTTCAATCCGCAGGCGCTGTCCAGTGCACGTGCGGCGGGCATGTGGCAGTTCATGCCGATGACCGGGCGCGACTTCGAACTCAAGCAGAACCTGTTTCGCGACGACCGCCGCGACGTGCTGGCGTCCACGCGTGCCGCGCTCGACTACCTGCAGCGCCTGTACAGCCAGTTCGGCGACTGGCACCTGGCGCTGGCGGCCTACAACTGGGGCCAGGGCAACGTGCAGCGGGCGATCGCGCGCAACATGAAGGCCGGGCTGCCGACCGACTACGCCTCGCTGCGCATGCCGGCCGAGACACGCAACTACGTGCCCAAGCTGCAGGCGGTCAAGAACCTGATCTCGCAGCCCGAGGCCTTCTCGATCTCGCTGCCGGCGCTGGAGAACCACCCGTTCTTCCTCAGCGTGCCGATCGACCGCGACATCGACGTCGCGCTCGCCGCGCGCCTGGCGGGCCTGAGCCTGGAGGAGTTCCAGGCGCTGAACCCGCAGATGAACAAGCCGGTGATCCTGGCCGCGGCCACGCCGCGTGTGCTGCTGCCCTACGACAACGCCAACGAGTTCGTGCAGCGGCTGAAGGAGCACCGCGGCCCGCTGGCGTCGTGGACGGCCTGGGTGGCGCCGCGCACGCTCAAGCCTGCCGAGGCCGCGCGTCAGGTGGGCATGCCCGAGGCGCAGCTGCGCGAGATCAACCGCATCCCGCCGCGCATGCTGGTCAAGGTCGGCTCGACGCTGCTGGTGCTGCGTGCCGCGCATGCCACCCGCGACGTCGACGAACACGTCGCCGAGAACGCGATGATGGTGCTCGCACCCGAGGCCCGGCCGATGCGCAGGCTGACGCTCAAGGCCGGCCGCGGCGACACCGTCGCGACGATCGCCAGGCGCTACAAGGTCAGCGCCTCGCAGGTGGCCCAATGGAACGGCGTCGGCACGCGGGCGAGCTTCAAGCCCGGGCAGAAGATCGTCGTGATGGTCGCCTCGGGCCCGGCGCGCAGCGCCAGGCCGGCGGCGTCCAAGCGGCCGGTGGCCAAGGCCGCCAAGGGCAAGGCCACGGCGACCAAGGCGCCTGCGCCCAAGGCCAAGGCCAAGGTCTCGACGAAGAAGCTGCGCTGAGCGGGCGGCGCCCGGCATCCCCCGGCCGGGCACGGCCTTGGGCGCCGCGCGCCGCGACAATGCGGCCATACGCCCATGAACATCATCATCCTCGACGACTACCAGGACGCGGTCCGCAAGCTCCGCTGCGCGACCCGGCTCGAGCCGCTGAACGCGAAGGTGTTCACCAACACGGTCAAGGGCATCGGCCAGCTCTCGGTGCGGCTGCGCGACGCCGACGTGCTGGTGCTGATCCGCGAGCGCACGCACTTCCCGCGCGCGCTGCTGGAGAAGCTGCCGCGGCTCAAGCTGATCGCCCAGACCGGGCGCGTGGGCCCGCACATCGACGTCGCCGCCTGCACGCGGCTGGGCATCGCCGTGGCCGAGGGCGTGGGCTCGCCGGTGGCGCCGGCCGAGCTGACCTGGGCGCTGATCATGGCCTCGATGCGCCGGCTGCCGCAGTACATCGGCAACCTCAAGCACGGCGCGTGGCAGCAGTCGGGGCTGAAGTCGGCGTCGATGCCGCCGAACTTCGGCATCGGCATGGTGCTGCACGGCAAGACGCTGGGCATCTGGGGCTACGGCCGCATCGGCCGCATGGTCGCCGGCTACGGCCGCGCCTTCGGCATGAACGTCATGGTCTGGGGCAGCGAGGAGTCGCGCGCCCACGCCGGGGCCGACGGCCACCAGTCCGCGCCGAGCCGTGACGCCTTCTTCGAGCAGTGCGACGTGATCAGCATGCACCTGCGCCTGGGCGAGACGACACGCGGCATGGTCAAGCTCGACGACCTGGCACGCATGAAGCCGACGGCGCTGTTCGTCAACACCTCGCGCGCCGAGATCGTCGAGGAGAACGCGCTCGTGTCGGCCCTGAACAAGGGCCGCCCCGGCATGGCCGCCGTCGACGTCTTCGAGAGCGAACCCATCCTCCAGGGCCACCCGCTGCTGCGCCTGGAGAACGCCGTGTGCACCCCGCACATCGGCTACGTCGAGCAGGACAGCTACGAAACCTACTTCGGCGCCGCGTTCGACAACGTCATCAACTTCGTCAACAACAACCCGACGAACATCGTCAACCCGGACGCCCTGAAGGTGCTCCGGTAAGCCAGACAACGTGACGCCTTCGTCCCCGCGGGGACAGACCGCCGCAGGCGGTCAGGGGAAGCGCACAGCAAGCCCGCCTTCCCCTCGGGGACAGACCGCCGCAGGCGGTCAGGAGAAGCGCACAGCAAGCCCGCCTTCCCCTCGGGGACAGACCGCCGAAGGCGGTCAGGGGGAGCGGCAGTGTTAACGCGCCTGACCGGATCCGGGTCTCCCGGTCCGGTCAGGTTGCCCCCTCGGGGGGCGGCCGCCAGGCGGCCGGGGCTCCTACTTCGTGCCAAAGATCTTGTCGCCCGCGTCGCCCAGGCCGGGGATGATGTAACCGTTCTCGTCGAGGTGGCTGTCGATGGCCGCCGTCCAGCAGCGCACGTCCGGATGCGCGGCGTTCAGCGCCTTGATGCCCTCGGGTGCCGCCACCAGCACCAGCGCGCGGATGTCGTTGCAGCCGCGGCGCTTGAGCAGGTCGATCGTCGCGATCATCGAGCCGGCCGTGGCCAGCATCGGGTCGACGATCAGCGCGGTGCGCTCGTCCAGATGGCCGACGAAACGCTCGAAGTAGTGCTCGGGCTGCAGCGTCTCGTGGTTGCGCGACAGGCCGACGACGCTGACCTTGGCGTTGGGCACCATGTCGAGCACGCCATCGAGCATGCCGATGCCGGCGCGCAGGATCGGCACCACGGTGACCTTGCGGCCCGCGATCTGCTCGATCGTCGCCGGGCCGCTCCAGCAGTCGATCTGGATCGGCTCCAGCGGGAAGTCGGCCGTCGCCTCGTAGGCCAGCAGGCGCGCGATCTCGTTGGTCAGCTCGCGGAACTTCTTCGTCGAGATGTCTTTCTCGCGCAGCAGGCCGACCTTGTGGCGCACCAGCGGGTGGCGGACTTCGATGACAGGCATGTTGAAACTCGGAATTCGGTGATCCCGCCAGTGTAGCCAGTGGCCACCGGCGCGGCCTTGCGGCAGATCGGCGCCGCCTCAGCGCGAGCGCTGGCGCAGTGCCTCGTACAGGCAGATGCCGGCGGCGACCGAGACGTTCAGGCTCTCGACCGCACCCTGCATCGGGATGCGCACCAGCTCGTCGCAGGTCTTGCGCGTGAGCTGGCGCATGCCGTGGCCCTCGGCGCCGAGCACCAGCGCCACCGGGCCGCTCAGGTCGACGTCGTAGATCGTCTTCGTCGCGTCGTCCGAGGTGCCGATGACGCGGATGTCGCGCTCCTTCATCTCGCCCAGCGAACGCGCGAGGTTGGTCACCATCAGGTAGGGCACGGTCTCGGCGGCGCCGCTGGCGACCTTGGCCACCGTCGCGTTCAGGCCGACCGCGTGGTCCTTGGGCGCGACGAGGGCGCAGGCGCCGGCGCCGTCGGCCACGCGCAGGCAGGCGCCGAGGTTGTGCGGGTCGGTGACGCCGTCGAGCACCAGCACCAGCGGCGCGCCGGCGGCGGCGTCGAGCGCGTCGTCCAGCGAATGCGTGGGCGCCAGCGGCGTCACGCGCGCCACCACACCCTGGTGGCGGCCGCTGCCGGCGAGTTGGGTCAGGCGATCGCCGTCGCTGTCGACCAGCTTCGCGCCGGCGGCCTCGGCCCGCTCGACGAACTGGCGCATGCGCGCGTCGCGGCGCGTCGCGTCGACGTGGATCTCCTTGACCGACTGCGGCGCGGTCTTCAGCCGCACCGTCACGGCATGGAAGCCGAACAGGACCTTGTTGCTCACGGGGTTCACCTGGAATTGCGCCCGCCGCAGGGGCGGCGGGACGAAGGCGCGCATCGTAGCCGCCCGGACGGCGCACCGATCAGCGCCCGATCAGCCCCAGCGACAGCAGCGCCGTCAGCGTGCCGATGAACACCGGCTGGTGGACCATGTAGAACGACAGCGACCAGCGCCCCAGCAGCGCCAGCGGCGCCAGGGCGCGCGGCAGCACGCCGGTCAGCCAGCCGCGCCGCCTTTCCAGCGCCCACTGCCCGGCCGCCAGCCCCCAGAGCATCACGCCCAGCCAGGGCAGCAGCGGCACGTAGTCCTCGGTGACCGGCTTGTGCGTCACCAGGCCGACCCAGTTCGCCCAGCGTGTGTCGAAGAACGGGTGCTGCCAGACGAAGGGCAGCACGACGGCCACCGCGCCCAGCGGCCACAGCCAGCGCCCCAGCGGCGCGGCCAGGCGCGAGACGATCAGCATCAGCGCGATGCCGTGCAGCACGCCGAAGCTGATCCAGCTGTGCGGGAACATCGTCGCCGAGCCGGCGCTGACCAGCAGCGCGCAGCCCGCCACCTGCGCCCAGCGGCGCCAGAAACGCGGCCAGCCCTGGCCGGCGTCGAGTGCCGCGGCCTGGCCGAGCCCGGCGCAGAACAGGAACAGGCTGACGATGGCCGTGCGTTGCAGCGTCCAGGACGGATCGCCGTAGAAGTCCTGGCGCGCATCCAGCAGCCGGAAGTGGTTCAGGTCGAACACGAAGTGGTAGGCCGCCATCCAGACGATGGCCAGGCCGCGCAGCGCGTCCAGGCGGTCGAAGCGTTCAGCCCCCCGGCTCATGCTGTTTTCTCGTAAACGTCGGCGAAGCCCTGCCCGTCCCAGGCGTAGAGCAGGTGCGCGGCGTGCAGGCAGGGCCCGGCGCCACGCGGGCGGAACAGGCCGACGCATTCGCCGCCGGCATGGCGCACGCTGCGGTAGACGACGCCGTGCGAACCGGCGGCGCGCAGCGTGGCGGCCAGCGCACGCGAGGCGCTGTAGTCGCCCGGCGCATAGACCGCGTCGTCGACCGCGCCGGGCAGGCGCAGGTCGTGCAGCCGGGCGTCGATCGGCACGTGGTACAGCCGCATCGGCAGGTGCATCGCCGGCTGGCGCGTCGCGGCGAGGAAACGCGCGTGGTGGTAGCGCGTCTCGGCGATCGCGGTGGCGCGGTCGTGCGCGGCGTAGAACACGCCCTGGCGGCCGTCGGAGAAACGGCTGCCTTGTGGGTTCACGTGGGTGAACGCGGCCATCACCGGCCCGCTGCCGGGCCCGAAGACACGCTCGGCACGCGGCACGCGCTCGACGTGACCCAGCTCCTCGCGCAGGCGTTCGTTGGTCAGCGCCTCCAGGGCGTACAGCGCGTCGAAGTCCTCGGCGTCGGCGACACGGTCGAACAGCGTCACCGACGGGTAGCGTGTCGGCACGATGCGGCAGGCCTGCGTCCAGCGGACGCGGCGGACGTCGGGCGTGTTCAGGACCAGCCGCCGCCGCGCACGCCGTCGAGGTAGCGGCGCACGAAGTTCAGGTCGCCGACGTTGCCGGCCAGCATGCGCTCAAGCGCGCTGCGGCCGCCGAAGGCCTCGGCGCTGTTGGGCTGGCGCACCCAGGCGTCGGCGGCGGCCGGCTCGGGCAGCAGGATCTGCAGCGCCTTGTAGATGCCCAGCAGGTTGGACAGGCGCTCCAGCGTGTCGCGCGACAGCCGCGCCTTCTCGGGGTGCTGGCGCCAGGCGAAGAAGGTCGAGCGTGCCGGCTGGCCCAGCAGCACCAGCTGCTCGTCGACGCTCAAGCCCCAGGCCTCGGCGATGCGCCCGAAGGCGCGCAGGCCGGCCGCGGCCATGCGTTCGTCGCAGACGTCGGCAAAGGCGGGGATCGATTCGGTGGCGACGAGGCGCATGGCATCCAGCATCAGACTACAAAACCATCGTAGTCCAAAAACGGACGCCACGCCAGCGCGCGGCCGCGTTCAGCCGCCGTCGAGCTGGCGGCGCGCGGTCTCGTTGATCAGCCGCAGCTCGGCCAGCGTGGCGTCGAGGCCGGCTCGTTTGGCTTCCAGCTCGCGGATCGCCAGGTCGGTGCGTTCGACGACGTAGGCCAGCTGCTGCGTGCGGCCCTCGCCGTTGTCGCCGTAGAGGTCCAGGTAGTGCTTGATCTCGGCCAGCGAGGCGCCGATGGCCTTGCTGCGCAGGATCAGCGCCAGCCGCGCGCGGTCGCGCCGGGTGTAGACCCGCGCACCGTTGACACGCCGCGGCGCCAGCAGGCCCTTGTCCTCGTAGAAGCGGATCGTGCGCAGCGTGATGCCGAACTCGCGGCACAGCTCGGTGATGCCGAACAGCTCGCCGGTGTCGGTGTCGCGGTGCGACGCGACCACCGCCTGTGCGGCGGTGTCATCGGGTCGATCCGGGGTGTCGAGCATCGCGGGATGCTAGACGATGCGCTGGAGCTTCAGCGCCACGCTCATGTCGCCGCTGACCTTGATCTTGCCGGTCATGAACGCGGTCGCCGGCTGCAGCTCGCCCTTGATCATCGCGACCAGGTTGTCGTGCGTGATGCCGACGGTGCAGTCGGTCTCGCGGTCGACGTTGTCGACGGTGTTCGGCACGGCGCGCCCGTCGACGACGACGACGCCGTCGGCGCCGCAGTCGAACTTCAGCGTCGCGTTCAGGCCGCTGGACTCGCCGACCTTGCGGCGCAGTTCCTCAGTGCAGGCTTGAAGGTCCATCGGATCGGGGCTCCTGGGTGGGTGCGGCGCATCGTAGTCGTCGCGCATGCCCTTGAGATCATGGAAATCACCAACCCGTCACCCGGTTGACGTTAACGTTACCCACCGCGCCTAATGCCTGCGCATCACCACGACGGCGAGGCGAGATGAACGAGTCCGGCTACCGCAGCGTGTTCCGTCCCGGCCTGTTCGCCGGCCAGCTGCACTGGGTCACCGGCGGCGGCAGCGGCATCGGCCGCTGCGTCGCGCACGAGCTGGCGGCACTCGGCGCCACGGTCGTCGTCAGCGGCCGTCAGGCCGACAAGCTGGCGCGTGTGGCCGCCGAGATCGCCGAGGACGGCGGCCGCTGCGAGGCCGTGGTGCTCGACATCCGCGACGAAGACGCGGTGAAGGCCGCCGTCGCCCGCGTCGTCGCCGAACACGGCGCCATCGCCGGCCTCGTCAACAACGCCGGCGGCCAGTTCCCGGCGCCGCTGATGGCGATCTCGAAAAAAGGCTTCGACGCCGTCGTCGCCAACAACCTGAGCGGCGGCTTCTTGATGATGCGCGAGGTGTTCCTGCAGAGCATGCAGGGCGGTGGCGGCGCGATCGTCAACATGACCGCCGATTTCCGCAACGGCATGCCCGGCATGGGCCACAGCGGCGCGGCACGCGCCGGCATGGCCAATCTGACGATGACGGCGGCCTTCGAGTGGGCGCACGCCGGCGTGCGTGTCAACGCCGTCGCGCCGGGCTGGATCGCCTCCAGCGGCCTGGACCGCTACGGCCCGGAGATGAAACCCATCATCGCCTCGCTCGCCGGCCAGGTGCCGCTGCGCCGGCTGGGCGTCGAGGCGGAAGTGAGCGCGGCCATCGTCTTCCTGCTGTCGCCGGCGGCGGCCTTCGTCACCGGCGTCACGCTGCCGATCGACGGCGGCGCGCCGCTGGGCAATCAGAGCTTCCCGATGGGGCGCACGGCACGCTCGGCGCCCTTCGACGGTTTCCACCGGGCCACGACGCCCGAGGTGCTGCGCTGATGCCCGCGCTCGCCTCCCGGCTGGACCCGCGTTCGGCGGCCTTCGCCGCCAACGCGGCACGCATGCACGAACGCCTGGCCGAGGTGCGCGCACTCGAAGCCAAGGTCGTCGCCGAGTCGGCCAGCAAGGCGGAGAAGTTCGCCGCGCGTGGCCAGCTGCTGCCGCGCGAACGCGTCGCGCGCCTGCTCGACCGCGGCAGCGACTTCCTCGAGCTGTCGCCGCTGGCCGGCCTGGGCATGCACGACGACGATGGCCGCAAGAGCGTGCTCGGCGGCGGCGCCATCGTCGGCATCGGCACGGTCGCCGGGCGGCGCGTGATGGTCAGCGCCAGCGACAGCGCCGTGAAAGGCGGCACGGTCGCGCCGATGGGGCTGAAGAAGGCGCTGCGTGCGCAGGAGCTGGCGCGCGAGAACAAGCTGCCGCTGGTGGCGCTGGTCGAGTCCGGCGGCGCCAACCTGATGTACCAGGCGGAGATCTTCGTCGACGGCGGGCGCAGCTTCGCCAACCAGGCGCGGCTGTCGGCTGCCGGCATTCCGCAGATCGCCGTCGTGCACGGCTCGTCCACCGCTGGCGGCGCCTACCTGCCGGGGCTGTCGGACTACGTCGTGCTGGTGCGCGGGCGTTCCACCATCTACCTTGCCGGCCCGCCGCTGGTGAAGGCCGCGATCGGCGAGGACGCGACCGACGAAGAGCTGGGCGGCGCCGAACTGCACGCCCAGTTCACCGGCCTGGGCGAGTACCTGGCCGAGGACGACGCGCACGCGATCCAGATCACGCGCGAGCTGCTCGCCCGCCTGCCCTGGGACACGGTCGCCGCGCCGCCGCCCGCGCCCGAGCCGCTGTACCCGGCCGAGGAGCTGATGGGCATCGTGCCCGCCGACGAGCGCACGCCCTACGACGTGCGCGAGGTCGTCGCCCGTCTCGTCGACGGCTCGGAGTTCCTCGAGTTCAAGGCCGGCTACGCGCCCGACACCGTCTGCGGCCACGCGCGGCTGATGGGCCACGACGTCGGCCTCGTCGGCAACAACGGCCCGATCCAGCCCGCCGGCTCGACCAAGGCGGCGCAGTTCATGCAGCTGTGCGACCAGTCGGGCACGCCGCTCGTGTTCCTGCAGAACACCACCGGCTACATGGTCGGCCGCGAGGCCGAACGCGCCGGCGCGATCAAACACGGCAGCAAGATGATCCAGGCGGTGGCCAACGTGCGCGTGCCGAAGTTCACCGTCGTGCTCGGCGGCAGCTACGGCGCCGGCAACTACGGCATGTGCGGGCGCGGTTTCGACCCGCGTTTCATCTTCGCCTGGCCCAGCGCGCGCACCGCGGTGATGGGCGGCGCCCAGGCGGCGCAGGTGATGGATTTGCTGAACCGCCAGAAGCTGAAACGTTTGGGCCTGCCCGCCGACGAAACCGCGCTGGCGGCGATGAGCGACGCGCTGCGCCGGCGCCTGGACGCCGAGAGCACGGCGCTGTTCGGCACCGCGCGGCTGTGGGACGACGGCATCGTCGACCCGCGCGACACGCGCCGCGTGCTGGGCCTGTGCCTGTCGATTGCCGAAGAGGCCGGGTGCCGCCAGCTGCGCCCCAACAGCTACGGCGTCGCGCGCTTCTGACCCCGCGAACACCGAGGAGACACCGGATGCAGTTCACACCCGAACACCGCCAGATCGAGGACATCGTCACCCGCTTCGTCGACAAGGAGCTGAACCCGCACGTCGCCGCCTGGGAGGCGGCCGAGGAGTTCCCCAGCCACGAGGTCTTCAAGAAGCTCGGCGACCTGGGGCTGCTGGGCCTGAAGTACCCGACCGAATACGGCGGCGCCGGGCTGGACTTCAGCTACTCGATGGTGATGGCCGAGGCGCTGGGCGCCTGCCAATGCGGCGGCGTGCCGATGGCCATCGGCGTGCACACCGACATGGCGACGCCGGCGCTGGCGCGTTTCGGCAGCGAGGAGCTGAAGCGCGAATTCCTCGTGCCGACGATCGCCGGCGACTACGTCGCCTGCCTGGGCGTCAGCGAGCCCGGCGGCGGCAGCGACGTCGCCGCGGTGAAGACGACGGCGCGCACCGAAGGCGGCGACTACGTCATCAACGGCACGAAGATGTGGATCACCAACGGCCTGAAGGCCGACTGGTGCTGCCTGCTGGCCAACACCAGCGAGGGCCCGCCGCACCGCAACAAGAGCCTGATCGTCGTGCCGATGGACGCGCCGGGCATCACGCGGCAGAAGATCCGCAAGATCGGCATGCATTCGAGCGACACCGCGCAGCTGTTCTTCGACAACGTGCGTGTGCCGCGGCGTTACCTGATCGGCCAGGAAGGCATGGGCTTCACCTTCCAGATGCTGCAGTTCCAGGAGGAGCGGCTGTGGGGCGCGGCCTCGTCGCTGAAAAGCCTGGACCGGCTGATCGACCTGACGATCGACTACACCCGCCAGCGCCAGGCCTTCGGCAAGTCCATCCTCGACAACCAGGTCGTGCACTACCGCCTGGCCGAGCTGCGCACCGAGGTCGAGGCGCTGCGTGCGCTGACCTACCGCGCCGTCGAGCTCTACGTCGCCGGCCAGGACGTCACGCGGCTGGCGAGCATGGCCAAGCTCAAGTGCGGGCGGCTCTCGCGCGAGGTCACCGACAGCTGCCTGCAGTACTGGGGCGGCATGGGCTACACGCCGGAGAACCCGATCTCTCAGGCCTGGCGCGACTCGCGCCTGGTGTCGATCGGCGGCGGTGCCGACGAGGTGATGCTGGGCATCCTCTGCAAGCTCGAAGGCACCTTGCCGGGGCGTCGATGAACACCCCGGTCCTCGTCCACGAAGACGGGCGCGGCGTGCTGACGCTGACGCTCTCGCGCCCCGAGGTGCGCAACGCGATGTCGCTGGAGATGGTGCTGGCGCTGCGCAGCGCGCTCGCCGAGGCCGAAGCCGGCGGCCGCGTGCGCATCGTCGTGCTGCGTGGCGCCGGCGGCCACTTCTGCGCCGGAGCCGACCTCGCCGACATGGCCGCGGCGCGCCTGCGGCTGGCCGAGGACCCGAAGGCGATCGAGAAGGTGAGTGCCGCCTTCGGCGAACTCTGCGTCGCGTTCGCGCAGACGGGGCTGGCCACCGTCGCCCTGCTCGAAGGCAGCGTGATGGGCGGGGGTCTGGGGCTGGCCTGCGTCGCCGACGTCGCGGTCGCCGCGACCAGCGCGGTCTTCCGCCTGCCCGAAACCTCGCTCGGGCTGGTGCCGGCGCAGATCGCGCCCTTCCTCGTCGAACGCCTGGGGCCGTCGCAGGCGCGGCGGCTGGCGGTCTGCGGCGGCAAGCTCGACGCCCAGGCCGCACTGGCGCTCGGGCTGGTGCACGAGCTGCACGCCACCGGCGCGCTGGACCACGCGCTGGAGCGGGTGCTCGGCGACATCCTGCGCTGCGCACCCGGCGCCATCGCCGCGAGCAAGGCGCTGGTCGCGCAGGCGCGGCTGCAGCCGGCGGCCGGCATGGTGGCGCACGCGGCCGAGCTGTTCTCGCGTGCCGCGCTCGGGCCTGAAGGCGTCGAAGGCACGACGGCCTTCCTCGAACGCCGCGCCGCGGCCTGGGCACCCCGATGAGCCGGCCCTTCGAGACCGTGCTCGTCGCCAACCGCGGCGAGATCGCCTGCCGCGTGATGCGCAGCGCTCGGCGGCTGGGTTACCGCACGGTGGCGGTCTACAGCGACGCCGACGCGGCCGCGCCGCACGTGCGCCAGGCCGACGTCGCCGTGCGGCTGGGGCCGGGGCCGGCGTCGGAGTCCTATCTGAACGTCGCCGCGGTGCTGGACGCAGCGCGCCGCAGCGGCGCCGACGCCGTGCACCCCGGCTACGGTTTCCTGTCCGAACGCGCCGACTTCGCCGCCGCGGTCGAGGCCGCCGGTCTCGTCTTCATCGGCCCGCCGGCCGAAGCCATCCGCGCGATGGGCGACAAGGCCGGCGCCAAGCGCCGCATGCTCGCCGCCGGCGTGCCTTGCGCGCCGGGTTACCTGGGCGACGAGCAGGACGAGGCGCGGCTCGCGGCCGAGGCCGAAGCCCTGGGCCTGCCGCTGCTGGTGAAAGCCGTGGCCGGCGGCGGCGGGCGCGGCATGCGCCTGGTGCGCCGCGCCGACGAGCTGGCCGCGGCGCTGGCCGGCGCCCGGCGCGAAGCCGAGAGCGCTTTCGGCGACGGCCGGCTGATGCTGGAACGGCTGATCACCGGCGCGCGCCACGTCGAGGTCCAGGTCTTCGCCGACGCGCAGGGCCACGCCGTGCACCTCGGCGAGCGCGACTGCACGGCGCAGCGGCGGCGGCAGAAGGTCGTCGAAGAAGCGTCCTCGCCGATCGTCGGCCCCGAAATGCGCGCCGCGATGGGCCGCGACGCGGTGGCCGCGGCGCTGGCCGTCGGCTACCGCGGCGCCGGCACCGTCGAGTTCGTCGTCGACGCCGAGGGCCGGCACTTCTTCCTCGAGATGAACACCCGGCTGCAGGTCGAGCACCCTGTCACCGAGGCGATCACGGGGCTGGACCTGGTCGAATGGCAGCTGCGCATCGCCGCCGGCGAGCCGCTGCCGCTGACGCAGGACCAGATACGCTTCGACGGCCACGCGGTCGAAGCCCGGCTCTACGCCGAGGACCCGTATGCCGGCTGGACGCCGCAGACCGGGCGTGTGCTGCACTGGCGGCCCGAAGACGCCGGGCTGCGCGTCGACCACGGCCTGGCCGAAGGCGGCGAAGTGCCGCCGTATTACGACGCGATGGTCGCCAAGTTCGTCGCCCACGGCCGCGACCGCGCCGACGCCTTGCGCCGGCTGCGCCGCGCGCTGGCCGATGCGCCGCTGCTGGGCCTGCGCAGCAACGCCGGTTTCCTGCGCGCGCTGCTGGCACACCCGGACTTCGTCGCCGCGCGTTTGACGACGACACGCCTGGACGAATGGGCCGAACACGGCGAACCGCTGCTGCAGCGCCCTTGCCCGCCCGAGGCCGCGTGGTCGCTGGCCGCGGCGCTGATCGCCACCGGCACCGGCTGGCGGCCCGCCGGCCTGGCGGGCAGCGATCTGACGCTGGCCTGCGACGGCGAGCGCCGCACGCTGCGAGCGCCGCCGCCCGGCCTGCGCGTGCTCGCCTGGGCCGACGACGGCCGCGTGCGCTGGGAAGCCGACGGCCTGCAGCGCGACGCACTGGCACGCCGCGACGGCGCCACGCTGCACCTGGCGCTGGACGGGGAGGTCTTCGTCTTCAGCGAGCCCGCGGCCGGCGCACGCGAGGTGGCCGAAGACGCCTCGCGCGCCTGCGCGCCGATGGCCGGCGTCGTCGCCCAGGTGCTGGTGGTGCCGGGCGATCGTGTGCAAGCCGGCCAGCGCCTGGCCTGCGTCGAGGCGATGAAGATGGAGATGTGGCTCGAGGCCGGTGCCGCCGGCCGCGTGCGCGCGGTGCACGCCGCCGCCAAGGACCCGGTAGCCGCCGGGGCGCTGCTGGTCGAACTGGAGCTGGATGCATGAGCCTCGAACCCGCGATCCTGACCTGCGCGCTGACCGGCGTGCTGACCAACCCCGACCAGCACCCGGTGCCGGTGACGCCCGAGCAGATGGCACGCGAGGCGCGCGCCGCCTTCGACGCCGGCGCCAGCGTGATGCACGTGCACCTGCGCGACCAGGCGCCCGGCCGCGGTTTCATGCCGAGCTGGGACCCGGAGGTCGCCGCCGCCGTCTGCGACGCCATCCGCGCGGCCTGCCCCGGCGTCATCCTCAACCTGACGACCGGCGTGCTCGGCCCCGACATAGCAGGCCCGGCGGCCTGCATCCGCCGCGTGCGCCCCGAGATCGCGGCCTGCAACGCCGGCAGCCTGAATTACCTGAAGCTGCGCGAAGACGGCCGCTGGGCCTGGCCGCCGATGGTCTTCGACAACCCGGTCGACAAGATCGAACGCTTCATCGCCGTGATGCGCGAATGCGGCACGCACCCGGAGTTCGAGTGTTTCGACGTCGGCATCGTGCGCAGCGTCGGCCTGTTCGCCAAAGCCGGCCTGGTCGACGGCACGCCCGAGCTGAACTTCGTGATGGGCGTGGCCAGCGGCATGCCTTGCGACGCCGCGCTGCTGGCGCTGCTGCCGGGTTACGCGCCGCCGGGCGCCGTCTGGCAGGCGACGCTGATCGGCCGCGCCGAGATCTGGCCGGTGCACCAGCAGGCGGCCGATCTGGGCGGCATGCTGCGCACCGGGCTCGAGGACACCTTCTATCTGCCCGACGGCCGGCGCGCGCGCGGCAACGGTGAGCTGATCGAAGCCCTGGCCGACTGCGCACGCCGCGCCGGCCGCGCCATCGCGACCCCTGCCCAGGCGCGCGCGCGCCTGGGGCTGGCGCCGTGACGACGCCACCCGCGCCACGCCGCAGCGCCGCCGAGCAGCAGCGGCTGGAAGCGGCCTTCACCGAGATGTTCGAGCAGCAGATCGTCTTCAACCGCGTGCTGGGGCTGAAGGTCGAGTCGCTGGTGCCGGGCGACGTGCGGCTGTCGTTCGAGATGCGGCCCGAGCTGATCGGCCACTTCCTGCACCAGCGCCTGCACGGCGGCGCGATCTCGGCGACGCTGGACGCCACCGGCGCGCTGGCGCTGATGGTCGCGATCGCCGAACGCCACCCGGCCGACGACGCCCAGCAGGTGCTGCAGCGTTTTGCACGCATGGGCACGATCGACCTGCGCACCGACTTTCTGCGCCCCGGGCTGGCGCCACGCTACGTCGCCCACGCCGAGGTTACGCGGCTGGGCGGGCGTGTCGGCTCGACGCAGATGCGGCTGGTCGACGACGCCGGCCAGCTGGTCGCCACCGGCTCGGGCTCGTACATCGTGAGCTGAAGCACCCGCACCGGCTGCGAAAATCAGGCCTGGTCCGAGCCTCTGGCGGTGCCGCCGGCCCGCCCCGCAGACGATGAAACGACATCCGATCGCCCTCGCCCTGATCCTCGCCGGCCTGGCGCTGCCGCTGCAGGCGCGCACCGAAGCCGGGCCACGCGCCGTGACGCCGCGCGGCCCGCTGGCCGCCGAAGAGACGGCCAACATCGAACTCTTCCGCAAGGCCTCGCCCTCGGTCGTGCACATCACGACGCTGGCGGCGCGGCGCGACTTCTTCTCGCTGAACGTGCAGCAGGTGCCGGCCGGCACCGGCACCGGCTTCGTCTGGGACGAGGCCGGCCACATCGTCACCAATTTCCACGTCATCCAGGGCGGCAGCGGCGCCCAGGTGACGCTGGCCGACCAGACGAGCTTCGAGGCCGAACTCGTCGGCGCCTTCCCCGACCGCGACCTGGCGGTGCTGCGCATCAAGGCGCCGCGCGAGAAGCTGCCGCCGATCGCCCTCGGCACCAGCCGCGAGCTGCGCGTCGGCCAGCGGGTCTACGCCATCGGCAACCCCTTCGGGCTGGATCAGACGCTGACCACCGGCATCGTCAGCGCGCTCGGGCGCGAGATCGAGTCCTTCAACAGCCGCACGATCCGCGGCGTGATCCAGACCGACGCCGCGATCAACCCCGGCAACTCCGGCGGCCCGCTGCTCGACAGCGCCGGCCGGCTGATCGGCGTCAACACCCAGATCGCCAGCCCCAGCGGCGCCAGCGCCGGCATCGGCTTCGCGATCCCCGTCGACGAGGTCAACCGCATCGTGCCGCGGCTGATCCGCGACGGGCGTTTCCTGCGCCCGGCTCTCGGCGTGACCGCCGGCCCGGCCAACCTGACGCGGGCGCTGGGCCTGCCACGCGGCGTGCCGCTGGTGCAGGTTCAGCCGGGCAGCCCGGCGGCCAAGGCGGGCCTGAAACCCTTCCAGCGCGGGCGCGGCTCGCAGATCGTCGCCGGCGACGTCATCACCGCGGTGGCCGGCGAGGCGGTCGACAGCCTGGACGACATCCTGTCGCTGCTGGAGACGCGCCAGCCGGGCGAACGCGTGACGCTGACCGTCTGGCGTGCCGGCCAGTCGCGCAGCGTGACGGTGACGCTGGGCAGCGCCGAGTAGCGGGTACGCACCCTCGTCAGGGGGATGAGCCGGACGAGCCGGCGGCGACATTGCCTTAGCCTCGCCCGGTTACACCACGTCATGCCCCCGACATGTTCACCTTGCTTCGATCCGCTCTCTGCTGCACCGCCGTGGCGCTTCTGGCCGCCTGCGGCGGCGGTGGCGGCGACACCACCCCGCCGGACACCGGCACTCTGCCCGAAACCGCCTGCGGCGCCGCTCGCCCGCAGACGGTCTCCATCCGCACCGCAGGGGGCCGGGACATCCTGTCGACCGAGGACTACGTCGACGCCGAGGTCTGGATCGACGGCCGCAAGCTCGACACGCGCATCCGCGGCCGCGGCAACAGCACCTGGACGATGCCCAAGAAGCCGTACCGCCTGAAGCTCGACGAGTCGACCCCGCTGTACGGCATGCCCGCCGAGAAGGACTGGGCGCTGCTGGCCAACTACTCCGACAAGACGATGCTGCGCAACGAGGTGGCGTTCTGCGTCGCCAGGCTGCTGGAGATGGAGTACGTGCCGCGCTCGCGCTACGTCGAGCTCGAGCTCAACGGCGAGTACCAGGGGCTGTACCAGCTCACCGAGCACGTCGAGACCGGCGAGGACCGGGTCGACATCGGTGCGGAGGACGAGGCCAGCCCCGGTTTCCTGGTCGAGTGGGATACGCGCTACGCCAGCGAGGACCTCTGGTTCAAGACCACGCGGGGCAGTCCCTACGTCGTCAAGTCCGACGCCACCGGGCCGCAGACCGAGGCGATCCGCGACTTCATGAACGCCTTCGAGGACGCGCTGTACGCGCATTCGCCGGCGAGCTTCGAGCGCGCCGATGTCGCGTCGATGGCCAGCTTCTATCTGGTCAACGAACTGATGCGCAACACCGACGCGTTCAACAGCAGCACCTTCATGTACCGACGTGACGACGGGCCGCTGCGTTTCGGGCCTGTCTGGGACTTCGACATCGCCGCGGGCAACGTCGACTTCAACGACGACTGGAAGACCGAGGGCTTCTCGATGCGCCATCGCGTCTACATGAACCACGCCTTCCAGACCCCGGGTTTCGACACCGAGGTGCGGCGCCAGTGGAGCCGGCTGTATGCCCGGGCCGACGCACTGCAGTTCCATGTCGACGTGACGGTCAAGGCGCTGCAGGAGGCGCAGCAGCGCAACTTCCAGCGCTGGCCGCTGTTGGGCAGCTACGTCTGGCCCAACCACGTCGTCTACGACACCTACGACGAGGAAGTGCGCTACCTCAAGAACTGGCTGACCCGGCGCATGCGCTGGCTCGACAGCCAGTACGGCAGCACGCCCTGAACGGCGGACGCCTCAGGGCAGCACGATGGCGACGTCGTCGCCGTCTTCGCCCGGGGGCTTGCCATCGCCAGCCGGCGGCGGCGCGGTTTGCGGCAGCAGTGTCCGGGGCGCGGCGTCGCCAGCCGGCGCGGCCGCGGCCGCAGCCGCCCCGAGCACCGGCAGCACCGGCGGCGGCGAAGGCGGTGCAGACGGTGCAGGCGGGTGCGAGCGCGCCAGTGCCGCCGGCACGCTGCCGAAGGTGGGCTTGGGTTTCGCCGGCTTGGGCCGCGGCAGCGGCGGCAGCGGCAGGTCGCGCCAGCCATCCCAGCCGGGCGGCAGCACGCCAGGCGGCGGCGGGGAGATCTCCTCGAGCACGTTGCCGGCGCTGTCAGTCACGGTGACCTGCTGGGCGACCGAGTTGGCCGCCAGCGCGCGGCCGAAACGCCGCGCCACCGACAGGTCGCTGTGCCAGATCTGGGCGTGTTTGACGAGCCGCCCGTCGCTGTCGCGCCCGACCTCGACGACACGGTACAGCGGACCCTCGGCGCGCCCTTGCTGGCGCGAGAGTTCGCGGCGTACCTTGTCCAGCAGTTCGGCGCCGGCCGGCTCCTGGCCGTCGGCCTTGCCCTCGGCCATCACGTATCCATCGGTTGATCCAGCCGGAAAGCATAGCGGCGGCGCGCCGCGCCACGCGCATCCGACGTCCGCTGGGGGCTTGACGACCCTCCGGTCGTGGAGAAATCACGCTTGATGCGGCGGCGACGGCACGATGCAGCGCTGCGCTAGGATCGCGCCCCATGCAAGTCGTCTGCCTCGACCTCGAAGGGGTGCTGGTCCCCGAGATCTGGATCGCGTTCTCGCAACGCACCGGCATCGCCGCCTTCTCGCGCACGACACGCGACGAGCCCGACTACGACAAGCTGATGCGCTGGCGCCTGGCGATGCTGCGCGAGCACGGCCTGAAGCTGGCCGACATCCAGGAGGTCATCGCCGGCATGGCACCGCTGCCCGGCGCACGCGAGTTCCTCGACGATCTGCGCTCGCGCTACCAGGTGATCATCCTGTCGGACACCTTCTACGAGTTCGCCGACCCGCTGATGCGCCAGCTCGGCCGCCCGACGCTGTTCTGCCACCGGCTGGAGATCGACGCCGAAGGCTACGTCGCCGACTACAAACTGCGCCAGCCCGACCAGAAGCGCCACGCGGTCAACGCGCTGAAGTCGCTGAACTTCCAGGTCATCGCCGCCGGCGACTCGTACAACGACACCGGCATGCTCGGCGCCGCCGACGCCGGCTTCTTCATCCACCCGCCCGAGAGCATCGTTGCGCAGTTCCCGCAGTTCCCGGTGAACCGGAACTACGACGAGCTGAAGGCGTCGATCGACGGCGCTGCAGCGCGCCTGCGCGGCTGAACGGCCGCCGTCCCGCCGTGCGAGACACATTGGAACTGCTCGCGCCGGCGCGCGACGCCGACGTCGGCATCGAAGCCGTCAACCACGGCGCCGACGCCGTCTACATCGGCGGCCCGAGCTTCGGCGCGCGCGACAAGGCCGGCAACCCGCTGGCCGACATCGAACGCCTGGCGCGCCACGCGCACCGCTGGAACGCGCGTGTCTTCGTCACGCTGAACACCATCCTGCGCGACGACGAGCTCGAAGACGCGCGCCGCCTGGCCTGGGACGTCTGGCGCGCCGGCGCCGACGCGCTGATCGTCCAGGACATGGGCCTGCTGGAGCTGGACCTGCCGCCGATCCAGCTGCACGCCAGCACGCAGACCGACATCCGCACGCCGGAGAAGGCGCGTTTCCTTCAGGACGCTGGCTTCTCGCAGCTGGTGCTGGCGCGCGAGCTGACGCTGGCCGAGATCGAGGCCGTGGCCGCCGCCGCGCCCGGCGTCGTGCTGGAGTTCTTCGTGCACGGCGCGCTATGCGTGGCCTACAGCGGCCAGTGCTACATCAGCCACGCGCACACCGGGCGCAGCGCCAACCGCGGTTCGTGCTCGCAGGAGTGCCGGCTGCCGTACACGGTGACCGACGCCCAGGGCCGCATCGTCGCGCACGAGAAGCACGTGCTCTCGCTGAAGGACAACGACCAGGGCGCCAACCTGCCGGCGCTGGTGGCCGCCGGCGTGCGCAGCTTCAAGATCGAGGGCCGCTACAAGGACATGGGCACGGTGAAGAACGTCACCGCGCACTACCGCCAGCTGCTCGACCGCCTGCTCGACGAGCGCCCGGACCTGCGCGCCGCCTCCAGCGGCCGCTGCCGCTACAGCTTCACGCCCGACCCGGCGCGCAGCTTCAACCGCGGCGCGACCGACTACTTCGTCAACGGCCGCCAGAGCGACATCGGCGCCTTCGACACGCCCAAACACGCCGGCATCGAGATCGGCCACGTCACGCGGGTCGGCAAGGACCACTTCGACCTCACGCTCGCCGACGCCTCGGCGGCGCTGAACAACGGCGACGCGCTGACCTGGTGGGACCGCCAGGGCGAGCTGCAGGGCGTGCCGGTCAACGTCGCCACGTCGCTGGGCGGCCGCGCCTGGCGCGTGCAGCCCAACGCGCCTATCGAGACGCTGAAGGACCTGCGCCGCGACGCTGCGATCAGCCGCAACCGCGACATGGCCTGGGACCGGCTGCTGGAGAAGAAGTCGGCCGAGCGACTGATCGCGGTCGACCTGCGTTTCGAGGCCACCGGCGAAGGCTTCGCGCTGCAGCTCGTCGACGCCGACGGCCATTACGCGCATGCCGAGGTCGTGCACGCGCACCAGTTGCCGAAGGACGCGGCGCGCAACGAATCGACACTGCGCGAGAACCTGGCGCGCCTGGGCGGCACGATCTTCGAGGCGCGTGGCGTCGACATCGTGGCGCCGTGGTTCGTGCCGGCGTCGGTGGCCAACGCGCTGCGCCGCGACGCCGTCGCGGCCCTGGAAGCGGCGCGCGCCGCGGCCTTCGAGCCGCTGCCGCGCGCGACGCCCAAAGACCCGCCGGCGCCCTACCCCGAGGACACGCTGAGCTACCTGGCCAACGTGCACAACACGAAGGCCGCAGCCTTCTACGCCCGCCACGGCGTGAAGGTCGTCGAAGCCGCCTACGAGAGCCACGAGCGCGCCGACGAGGTCAGCCTGATGATCACGCGCCACTGCGTGCGCTGGTCGCTGTCGCTGTGCCCCAAGCAGGCCAAGGGCGTGATCGGCGTGCAGGGCACGGTGCGCGCCGAGCCGCTGACGCTGGTCTCCGGCGGCGAGCGCCTGACGCTGCGCTTCGACTGCAAGCCCTGCGAGATGCACGTCGTCGGCCGCATCAGGAAGAGCGTGCTGCGCGAGGCCAAGGCGCAACCGATGGCGTTCTACCGCACACGGCCGGCGTCGCGCGCCTGAGCTCTTCTCCCTCGCCCCCGCAAGGGGGAGAGGGCTGGGGTGAGGGGCCGCGCACGCCGCAGGCATTCACGCGGATCGCCGCCACCCTCACCCCAGCCCTCTCCCGCACGCGGGAGAGGGAGCCCGTTCAGCGCCGGTCGACCAGCGCGTGGGCGATCGTGCCCAGGTCGACGTATTCGATTTCGCTGCCCGCCGGCACGCCGCGCGCCAGGCGCGTGACCTTGAGGCCGCGTGCACGCAGTGCCTGCGCCAGCGCGTGCGCGGTGACCTCGCCTTCGGCGGTGAAGCTGGTGGCCAGGATGACCTCCTGCACCGTGCCGTCGCTGGCGCGCTCGATCAGCTCGGCGGCGCCGATGTCGCCGGCGCCGATGCCGTCCAGCGGCGACAGCCGGCCCATCAGCACGAAGTACAGGCCGCGGTAGCCGCCGCTGCGTTCCAGCGCGTGCTGGTCGGCCGGCGTCTCGACGACGCACAGCAGCCGGGCGTCGCGCTCGGGGTCGCGGCAGACGGGGCAGACCTCGTCTTCGGTGAAGGTGTGGCAGCGCGCGCAGTGGTGCACACGCTCGGCGGCGACGTCCAGCGCGTGCGCCAGGCGGCGCGCGCCGTCGCGGTCGTGCTGCAGCAGGTGGAAGGCCACCCGCTGCGCCGACTTCTGGCCGACGCCCGGCAGCCGCCGCAGCGCCTCGATCAGCGCATCGAGCGCGGTGTCGGCCATCGGCAAGGCGTCAGAACGGGAACTTCATGCCCGGCGGCATCGGCATGCCGGCGGTCAGCTTGCCCATCTTCTCGGCGCTGACCTCGTCGGCGCGGCGCACGGCGTCGTTGAAGGCCGCGGCCACCAGGTCTTCCAGCATGTCCTTGTCGTCGGCCAGCAGGCTGGGGTCGATGCTGAGGCGGCGCACGTCGTGTTTGCAGGTCATCACGACCTTCACCAGGCCGGCGCCGGACTGGCCCTCGACCTCCAGCTGCGCCAGCTCTTCCTGGGCGCGCTTCATGTTTTCCTGCATCGCCTGGGCCTGCTTCATCAGCCCGGCGAGTTGGCCCTTCATCATCGTCGTGTCCTTTCGTGGCGGCCTTCAGGGCCGCCGAAAACGCGGGATTATCGTCGTGCGGCGCTGGCGCTCAGATCGGCTTGATCGAGTTCGGCACCAGGCGTGCCGTGGGGAACTGACGCATCAGCTCCAGCACCACCGGATCGTGGCGGATCGTGTGCTCGGCCTCCTGCTGGCGGCGCGTGCGCTCCCAGGCATCGCGCCGGGCCGGCGTGTCCTCGGGCGAGCCGGGCTCGAGCACCAGCTCGACCGGCGCGCCGAGCTCGGCGGCCATCGCGGCCGCCAGCTTCTCGCGCAGCGCGTTGGTGCGCAGCGACTCGCGTTCGACCTGCAGCCGCCAGCGTGGCGGCGCGGCGGCCTCGTCGACCTCGACCAGCCCGCCCTGCCAGGCCAGTTCACGCAGCAGCGCCGAAACCGCGCCGCGTTCGGCCATCGTCTGGCACAGCGCATACCAGCGGTCGCCCAGCGGGGTGCGCGGCGGCGGTGCCGGCGGCTCGTCGCGGCGCACGGGGCGCGGGCGGCGCTCGACGGGCTGCGGCTCGTCGGGCACGGCGTCGACGGGAGCGGGCTCGAAGCGCTCGGGCTCCGGCACTTCGGCTGGCCTGCGCGACGGCGCCGCAACGGCGTGTCGGAACTCGCCTTCGAGCGGTGGCTCGTCGTCAGGATCCCAGGGGGGCCCGTCGTCATCGTGCGAAGCCGCGCGCTTGGTGGCGCGTTCAGGGGCGGCTTGCGGCACCGGCGCGGGCACGGGCGCTTCCGGTCGGCGTTCAACGACAGGCGCCGCGGTAGGTCGCGATGCGGGCGCGGCGGTCGGCGGCGCAGCCACCGGCGCGGCCGGCGCCGGCTGAGGTGCCGCGACCGGCGCAGCGGCCTTGGCCACCGGCATCGTCATCGCCGGCGGCGACGGCGCGCGCAGCGGCGCCGAACGCGGCGCTTCGCGCGGCGGCAGCGGCGCGGCACCGGCCGGCGGGAAGGCCAGCAGGCGCAGCAGCACCATCGTCAGCGCGCCGTATTCGTCGCTCATCAGCGCCAGCTCGGCGCGGCCGTGCAGCGCGATGCTGTAGAGCAGCTGCGTCTCGTCGGGCGCCAGCACGCCGGCGAGCGCCCGCGCGTCTTCGGTGTCCGGATCCTGCACGTCGAGCGCGCCGGGCACGGCCTGCTCGACCGCCATCTGCTGCAGCAGCGAGGCCAGTTCCTCCAGCGTCGCCGCGGCCGACAGGCCCATCGCACGCAGCGCGTCGACGGTGGCCAGCACCGCGGCGCCGTCGCGGGCGGCCAGCGCCTCGACCAGCCGGCGCGCATGGCCGCGGTCGACGCTGCCGAGCATGCCGCGCACGACGGCCTCGTCGACCCTCCCGCCGCCGTAGGCGATGGCCTGGTCGGTGAGCGACAGCGCGTCGCGCATCGAACCGCGCGCGGCGCGCGACAGCAGGCGCAGCGAGGCCTCGTCGTGCGGCACGTGCTCGGCGGCCAGCACCTTCTGCAGGTGATCGTGCACGGTCTGCGGCGCCATCGGCCGCAGGTTGAACTGCAGGCAGCGCGACAGCACCGTCGGCAGCATCTTCTCCGGGTCGGTCGTCGCGAGCACGAACTTCAGGTACTCGGGCGGCTCCTCCAGCGTCTTCAGCAGCGCGTTGAAGGCGTCCTTGGTGAGCTGGTGCGCCTCGTCGATCATGAAGACCTTGAAGCGCCCGATGCCGGGCTTGTAGGCCGCGCGCTCGATCAGGTCGCGGATCTCGTCGATGCTGCGGTTGCTGGCCGCGTCGAGCTCGATGTAGTCGATGTAGCGGTCGGCGTCGATCTCGGTGCAGGCGCTGCAGACGCCGCAGGGGTGCGCGGTGATGCCGCCGGTGCCGTCGGGCCCGGTGCAGTTCAGGCTCTTGGCCAGGATGCGCGAGACGGTGGTCTTGCCGATGCCGCGCGTGCCGGTGAAGAGGTAGGCGTGGTGCAGCCGCTGCTGCTCCAGCGCGTTGCTCAGCGCACGGACGACGTGCTCCTGACCGACCATCTGGTCGAAGCTGCGGGGACGATATTTGCGCGCGAGGACGACGTAGCTCACGCGGGGCATTCTACGGGCGGGGGGCGATAATCCCGGCCCATGCAAGCACCCGCCAACACTCCGCTGAGCTACGAGCAGTCCGGCGTCGTCTACGACCTGATCGACCCGCTCAAAGTGGCCGCGCAACGCGCCGCCGCCGCCACCGCCCCGCACCTCGCGGGCCACGGCTTCACCGAGGTGAAGGCCTCGCGCGGCGAATCCGCCTACGTCGTCGACGTCGGTCCGTTCTACCTCGCCAGCATCGTCGAATGCCTGGGCAGCAAGGCCCTGGTCGCCGACGAGATGCAAAAGCTCACCGGCCGCAGCTATTACGCCGGCATCGCCCAGGACACGATCGCGATGGCGGTCAACGACCTGATCACCGTCGGCGCCACACCGCTGGTCGTGCAGGCCTACTGGGCCGCCGGCGGCAGCGACTGGTTCGGCGACGCCGAGCGTGCACAGGCCCTGGTGGCCGGCTGGAAAGCCGCCTGCGACACCTGCCGCGTCGCCTGGGGCGGCGGCGAGACGCCGGCGCTGGCGGGCATCGTCGAGAGCGGCCGCATCGACCTGGCCGCCTCGTGCACCGGTATCGTCAACCCGAAGCAGCGCCTGTCGCTGGGCGACGATCTGGCCGCCGGCGACGCGATCGTGCTGCTGGCCTCCAGCGGCATCCACGCCAACGGCCTGAGCCTGGCGCGCAAGCTCGTCGAGCGCCTGCCCGAGGGTTACCTCACCGAGGTCGAGCCGGGCCTGACGTACGGCGACGCGCTGCTGGCGCCGACGACGCTGTATTCGCCGGTCACCGAAGCCCTGGCTGCGGCCGGCGTGCGCGTGCACTACGCCGCCAACGTCACCGGCCACGGCTGGCGCAAGCTGCTGCGCCACCCGGGCAGCTTCACCTACCGCATCAGCGCGGTGCCGAAGGTGCCGCCGGTGCTGGCCTTCATCCAGCGCCACGCCGGCCAGGACGACGCCGAGGCCTACGGCACGCTGAACATGGGCGCGGGCTTCGCGCTCTACGTCGCCGCCGCGGACGCCGAGCGCACCGTCGAGATCGCCCGTGCCCAGGGCATCGAGGCCCTCGTCGCCGGCCGCGTCGAGGCCGGTCCCAAGCGCCTCGTCGTCGAGCCGCTGGGCATCGAGTGGGGCGACGACGCGCTGCAGCTGCGCTGAGAGCCCATGGCCCGCGGTGCCACCCCGGCACCGGCGGGCCCGCCGCGCACTGCGGCTAGAATGCGCCCTGACGGGCCTCCCCGCATGGAAGCGCGCCCAACCGGGTCAGGTGGGGAACCAAGCAGCCCTAAGCGTTGCAACCAGTGCCGGGGGTAAGGCTCGTCACCCTCCCTTGCCAGTGCCAGCCCACGAACCTGCGGGCGATGGCACCCGAGTTCGGCCCGACGAACTCCTCCTCTGATCCGGCGCAAACCGCCAACAGCCGCATGTCGCCATCAGGCGACGCGGCGTTGACGCAGCCTGAACGCGCCGGTAATTTCTTCACCCTGCATGGCATTCGGCCATGCAGTGAAGAAACGACAGGGAAATAATGAAGAAGATCGCAATGATTGCCGCCGCCGTTCTGGCCTGCGGCGCTGCCCAAGCGCAAACGGTTGCCTCGCCGATTTACGGCGAGATCGGCTATTCGCTGCTGAACGCCGACGTCGTCGGCACCGACTTCGACCTCGGCGCCGTGCGCGGCATCCTGGGTTACGAGGTGCACCCGAACGTCGCGCTCGAAGCCATGTTCGCTCTCGGAACGAGCGACGACTCGGTGCGCGCCGGCAGCGACACCGTCAAGCTGAAGCTCGAGCACAGCTACGGCTTCTACGTCAAGCCGAAGGTGGACGTCAGCGAAGGCCTCGAACTCTTCGCCCGCGTCGGCTTCGCCGAAAGCAAGCTGAAGGCGACCCTGGTCGGAGAGTTCAGCAACTCCGACAGCGACAACGACGTTTCGTTCGGCGTGGGCATGAAGTACGCGTTCTCGAAGAACATGTACGGCGTTGTCGATTACATGCGTTATTACAACAAGGACGACGTCAAGGTCGACGGCTTCACCTTCGGCCTGGGCTACAAGTTCTAATCGGGGAGTCACTCCTCCCGATCTCGAAAGGCCCGCTTCGGCGGGCCTTTCCACGCCTGTCAACCAGGAAAGGCAGCTCCGCAACGCAATCCAGCATAATCCCGCCAGCCCCCCCGACGGACCGATGATTCGTATTGCCATCTGCGACGACTTGCCTGAAGAAGTCGCACGCCTGACGGCGCTGACTCAGCACTACGCGGCCTGCCAGGACCTGAACGCGGAGGTCACCGGCTTCACCGACCCGGATGCGCTGCTGGCCGCCATCGAGACGCGCAACTACCACCTGTACCTGCTGGACATCGTCATGCCGATGATCAGCGGGCTGGAACTCGCCCAGGAGATCCGCCGCGTCGACCGCGAGGCGCAGATCGTCTACACGACGACCGAACCGCAGTTCGCGCTGCGCGCCTATGCCGTCCAGCCGCTGGCCTATCTCGTCAAGCCGATCGCCGAAACGCAGTTCTTCGACACCCTGGCGCTGGCCGTCGCCAGGGCCGACGTCGGCGACGAGCGGACCTTCGCGGTCAAGACCGCCGACGGCCTGCGCGTGATCCGGCTGGCCGACATCGCCTGCTGCGAGTACCACCACCACACCGCCGTCTTCGCCCTGAAGAGCGGCGAGAAACTGGCCAGCCGCAGCTTCCGCGAGAGTTTCGCCGAGTACTGCGCTCCGGCCCTCGGCGACCCACGCTTCGTGCAGTGCCACGCCGCCTTCGTCGTCAACATGCGGCACGTCGAGCGCTTCTCCAAGGACAGCTTCACGCTGCGCGGCGGCAAGCTCGTGCCGATCGCCGAGAAGCGCTACGCGACGGTGCGCGACGCCTACATGGACTACCTGGCAAGCCGGCCGTGAGCGCCCATCTCCCCGATCTGCTGCGCGCACTGGTCACCGACCTGATGCTGATGCTGCTGCTCTGGACGATGGCCATGCCGAAGTATCGCGACCCGCGGATCTATATCGCGGCAACGGCCCTGATCCTCTTCGCCAATCTCGGCGCGAATTACTATTTCTATCTCGCCGGGGACTACACCGCGGTTTTCTACGTCGACCTCGCGATGCTGCTCGTGATCGGCATCGCGCTGAAACCTCTGTTCATCGACAGCATCATGCAGTGGTGTTTCAGCTACATCACGATGATCAACATATATGCCGCCGTCGTCTTCCTCAGCTATTACTTCCGGGAGGCATTTCCCGATCCGGCATACGGCAACACGTTTCTCCGCCTGATCTTCTTCGCGGCGGCCATCCTGGCATTCCGCCGCTGGGTGTCGCCGCTGTACCGGCAGGTGCTGGACTACTGGCACATCTACATCCTGCCGGCGTCGGCGCTGCTGCTGTGTTTCCTCGGCCACTTTCTCGGCGGCGACATCCGGCAGATGCTGACGGACCGCGACTCGCCGCTGCTCTTTCTCAGCCTGCTCGGCCTGTCGGTCTACATCGCGATCGTGCACTCGCTGAAGACGATCACCGGGCAGTACCACCTGCGCGAGCAGAAACTCGCCGTCGAGGCCGAGCGTGAATTCCTGCAGCTGGCGACGACCGGCATGGCGGCGCGGCTGCAGCTGATGGAAGCGGCTTCGCTGCAGAACAGCCGTGCCGCCCACGACCGCCGGCACCTCAACCGCATCCTGTCCGGGCTGCTGGAGCGCGGGCAGACCGCCGAGGCGGCGGCCCTGCTGCAGCGCGACGACCGCGCCGGCCCCGGACTCGCCCCGGCCTACTGTGAGAACGCCGCGGTGAATGCCGCGGTCGGGCACTACGCCGGCCTCGCCGAACAGGCCGGCATCCGCACGCGGATCGAACTGGACATCCCGGCCGAGCTGAAGGTGGACGCGCTGGAGCTCGCGATGGTGGTGGCCAACCTGCTGGAGAACGCGCTTCACGCCTGCAAACGCCTGCCCGCGGGACGCCCGCCCGTCATCCGCTTCATCTGCCGCCACGCCGGGCGGCTGCTGCTCGAGATCGAGAACAGCTGCGGCAGCGACGCGGCGCTGGATGCGGCCGGCCAGCCGCTGGCACGGGACGCGGGCCACGGCATCGGCAGCAAGAGCGTCGCGGCCTTCGCCAAGAAGCACGACGCGGAACTGCTGTACCGGATCGAGAACGGCCTCTTCCGGGTGCGCCTGCTGGTCTAGCGGACGGCGCCGCGATTTGTCCCAGGGCAAATCACGAACACCTCGCGCGAGCGTTTTCCGGTGGCCCGCGAAATATTCCCGAAACGGCGCGCAGTGGCTCTCGCGGGCCATCGTAGAAACGTCGCGTGATATTCACCGAGACAGCGCCCCGACGTTTTCGAGCGCAAAAACCAGCCGATTGAGTGCAACGCAAAAATCGGTGACACCGGGAGATAGGATTCAGCGCAGAACTTTACAAGACAGCATCCGCTTGTCGGAGCTCAAAATGACTTTCTCGCGCAGAAACTTCATCAAGACGCTGGGCGCCGGTGCCGGCACGTGTTTTGCGGCATTGAACCTCTCAGGCTGCGGGGACGACGGCTCGGACCCGGCGCCCGACGCCGCGCCGCTGTGGGCCGCCAACGGCAACCGCAACAAGATCGTCGTCATCAGCGACCTGCACCTGGGCATCGACGACCGGTATACCGAGACGCTGGCCAACCGGCCGCTGCTGGTCAAGTTCCTGCAATGCCTGCGCAACACCGGCGACGTGCGCGAACTGGTCATCGCCGGCGACTTCCTCGACGAGTGGTTCCTGCCGGTCCACTACCCCGTCTACACCGACCAGGCCCAGTTCTACCGGAGCGTCATCGCGAACAACCTGGAGGTCTTCCAGGAACTCAACCGCGTCGTCTCGCGTGGCATCAAGCTGGTCTACGTCCCGGGCAACCACGATCTGACGCTGGAAGCCGAGGTGCTGCAGGCGGCCATTCCGGGCCTGGTTCAGGTGCGCGACGTCCGCGGGCTGGGCGCCTACTACACCGGCGACCGCAACGAGATCGTCATCGAGCACGGCCACCGCTACGACCTGTTCTCGGCGCCGGACACGCTGACCAATGCCGAGCTCTGCGGCAACGACGACACCTTCCTGCCCGCCGGCTATTTCTATGCACGTTACGCCGCAACCTGGGTGCTGGAAGGCAAGCCGAGCGTGCCGAAGAACCTGCCGACGGTGACGGACATTCCCGACGCGTCGAACGTGGACCAGTACGGGGCCTACCTCTATCACTCGGTCCTGAAGAAGATCTCCACGCGCATGACGCCCTACGAGGGCCTCGAGGACAAGATCTTCGACATGCACATCTGCGGCTTCAACGACAGCTACAGCTACCTGGATTTCTATCCGGCGCAGCAGGCCGACGGCACGATCAGCGCGCCGGTGCTGTTCCGCAACATCCAGCGCACCTGGGCCGATCGCCAGGCGCTCAACCGGGTCAAGGTGCCCAGCAGCTTCATCACGGCGGTGACGGGCGCCGTCGACTACGAGTCCTTCTACACCCAGGCGCGGGCGCAGTATCTCGAGAACCCGGACGAGAACGTCGACGTCGTCGTCTTCGGCCACACCCACGTGCCCTCGTACCGGAGCCTGGGCAACGGCAAGCGCTACCTCAACTCGGGCACCTGGATCGACGACAACGTCGACTACGAGGACGCGCCCCGGACCTTTGCCGTGCTCAGCACCGGCACCGGCACGACGGGCGCGGTCTACACCTTCATCGGCGAAGGCATGGCCAACGACATCACCCACAAGGTCAGCCAGGGCGCCTAGCCGACGACGGCGCCGCCCGCAGCGGCGGCGCGCTCAGCTGCGCTGGCGGAAGGCCATCACCGCCTGGTTGCGCAGCGTGCGCAGCAGCGACAGCTCCTTCTCGCCCAGCCCCGGCGTGCCGGACTGGGCCTTGTCGGCGTAGATCAGTGCGAAGGTGGCGCTCTTGAGCGTCATCGGCAGCAGCAGGAACGACGGCGCAGCCACCTGCTCGCGGTACCAGGCCGGCAGCCGGGCGGCGATGTTGGACGCGGTCGCGTCGGCGATCAGCGTGTCCATGCCCTTCAGGCAGACGGCGGAGAACAGGTCCGGCGTTCCGGTGGGCCGCAACGGCACGCGGAACACGCGGCTCACCGCCTCGACACCGTCGCCCAGGCCGAAGCGGCCGGTCAGCGTCTCGGTCTTGGGGTCGCGCAGGCAGAAGACGACGCGGCGGAACTCCAGCGCGCGGTACATCGTCTCCAGCACCATGCGCAGCACCTCGTTGAGGCGGAAGTCGTCGGCCACCATCGTGTTCGTGATGTCCTGGATGCCGGCGGCCAGCACGTCGGCCATGGCCGGCGGCGGCGGCGCGATGCGCCCGTTGGTGTCCTGGGCGATGGCGACCGTCTGGTTGTCCAGCTGCAGCGCGGTCAGCGTATCGACTTCGGCGGCCGGCGCCTGCGCGTGCAGCAGACGGCGCACGCGCGCGCCGCGAGCGGTCTGCACGCCCATCGCCGGCGCCAGCTCGGCCAGGCGCAGCCGCGCGGCGTCGGCGGCCTTGGCGATCTCGCGCGGCGCGACACCCAGCGTCGGCGCATAGCGCGCGCCCAGCTCGGCCAGGCGCTCGGGCAGCGCCTCGGGCTCGAGGAACAGCATCGCGTCGGCCATCTCGTTGCCCAGCCGGCCGACCCAGCGCTGGCGCTCGACGCCGCGCTCGACGGCACGCCCGGGCGCGTCGCCGGTGGGCGAGCGCATCGTGCGCAGCAGCGTCTCGGGCAGGCCCCAGGAGCGCGCGATGCCGATGCCCAGCTCCTCGAAACCGATGCCCAGCACCCGCGCGGCGGCGGCTTCGTGCGCCGCGGCCGGCGCGTCGGGGCCGTCGAGCAGGCCGCGGATCTGCTCGGCCTCCTCGGGGAAGTAGTACTCGGTCAGCAGGCGGCCGAGGTTCTGGAACATCGACCCGAGGAAGGTCTCCTCGCCCTCGCGCGAGCCCGAACTCAGCTCGTCGGCCAGCGTGCCGGCCATCAGGGCGCGCAGGAACTCCTCCTTCAGCTGGTTGGCGTGCGCCTTGTCGCGCATGTGCTCCAGGAGCACCAGCGACATCGCCAGGTCACGCACGGTAGCGAAACCGACCAGCGCGACCGCCCGCGACACCGTGTTGACACTGCCGCCGGCAGCGCTGAAGTGCGCGGTGTTGACCACACGCAGCAGCTTGTTCGTCAGCGCGACGTCCTTCAGGATCTCCGAGGACAGGCGGTTCAGGCTCTCGGTTTCCGAGGTGGCCACACGCTGGATGCGCACCACCGACTCCGACAGCGCCGGGAAGTCGCCCTTGTGGCGCATGCGGCGCAGCAGGAAGTCCAGCGTGCCGTGGCCGGCGGGCGACGAAGGCTCGGCCTCGACGTCCGGGTCCAGCCAGCGCGTCAGCGCGGCATGAAGCTCCTGCACCGAGCGCCAGCGCAGGGTGGCGTCGCGTTCGAGCGCGCGGCGCACGACGGCGCGCAGCGTCTCCTCGACAGCCGCCTCGGCCGGGATCGCCAGGTCTTCGCGCTGCACGCGTTCGAGCGCACGGCGCACGTCGCGTTCGGGCAGCAGCCGCGTGCCGCCCAGCATCTCGCCGAGCACGATGCCGGCGGAGAAGACGTCCAGCGCCGGCGTCGGCGCCTCGCCGCGCGCGGCCTCGGGCGAGAGGTAACCCGGCGTGCCGACGATGACGCCGCGGTGGGCGCTGCCGGCGTCGACGCGCGTGGCGATGCCGAAGTCCATCACGCGCGGCCGGCCGTCCTCGCCGAGCAGCACGTTGGACGGTTTCAGGTCGCGGTGCACGATGCCCTGGGCGTGCGCGGCCGCCAGCGCGTCCAGGATGCCCAGCATCAGGGTCACCGCCTCGCGCGCCGGCAAGGCGCCGCGCTCGCGCAGCGTCTCGGCTAGCGTGCGCCCGGGCACGAACTCGAAGACGAAGTACGGCTGGCTGCCGTGGCGGTCGGCCTCGAAGACCGGGACGATGTTCGGGTGCGTCAGCCGGCTGACGCTGCGCGCCTCGTGCAGCCAGGCATCGACGTCAGAGCTGCCGACGCTGTCGTTGAGCAGCTTGAGCGCGACGTCGCGGTCCAGCCGCGGGTCGTGCGCCAGCCAGACACTGGCCTGGGCGCCGCGACCGAGTTCGCGCCGCAGCTCGAAGCGGCCGACGGCACCGGCGCTCACTGGAGCACCCTTCGGCCTTCGGCCGGTCCCGCCAGGCGGGAACGAGCCCCGGACCAGTCCTGCGGGCTCATGACACCGCCCTGCCCGCAACCCCTGCGCGCCGGTCGGAGGAGGCGGCCGGGGCCGCGCCGGCCGGCCGCATCGACGCCGCGACGGCCTCCTGCAGCTCCTTGACCGACAGGCCCAGGGCGCGCGCATAACGCTGCGCGATGCGCTGCAGTGCCGGCGCCGGCGCCGTGCCCGAGATGGCGTAGGCGTCGACGATCTCGTTGCCGGCGCTGGCGACCTGGCGCAGCAGCTCGGTGTCGCCGTCGGCATGGCGCACCGGGGTCTCCAGCGGCAGGCGGCGGATCATGTGCAGCACGACGTCGTCCAGGCCCCAATGGCGGGCGACGGCGTGGCCCAGCGCCTCGACGTCGATGCCCAGCACGGCAAACGACGCGGCCTGCTCGCTCATGCCCGGGTCCTCGCGTTCGGCGCCCGGCGCGGGAAGCATCAGGCGGCGGATCTGCTGCGCCTCGTCGGGGAAGTGGTACTGCAGCACCAGCCGGCCGAGGTTCTGCAGCATCGCGATCAGCGTCACGACCTCGGCGTCGTAGCCGGCTGGCCGCAGCGCCGTGGCGACACGCCCGGCGCGTTTCACGCGCGCGATGAGCTGCAGCAGCTCGGCCGCGGCGTCTTCGGTCAGCGGGCCGGGCCAGGGGCGCAGCGCGGTGGCGGCACGGCGCACGCCGTCGATGCCGAGCATCGCGATCGCGCGCCGCACGGTCAGCACCGGGCCGCTGCCCGAGACCTGCACGCCGCGCACCTGGGCGGTGTTGACCACCCGCAGCAGCTCGAATGCCAGCGCCAGATCCTGCAGCGCGACCTCGGCGATCTCGTCGGTGCGCTGGCGCTCCATCGCGCCCAGCCGGTTCAGCCGGCCGGCGGCACCGGGCTGGGCCGGCAGCACGCCGGCGGCACGCAGCCGGTCCGACAGCAGCGTCAGTGCACCGCTGGCGCCGGACTCGGCCTGGATCCAGCCCTCGAGCGCCCGGGACAGCGTGCGCGCCGTACGGTAGCGATGGCGTTCCTGGCGGTCGGTGGCGCGGTTGACGATCGCGCGCAAGGGCTCGGGCACGAGGTGCGAGGTGGCCCAGGGCAGGCGCACGATCTCGCGCCCCAGCGGCGGCAGGCGCTCGATGACACGCGCGGTGTCGGGCTCATCGAGGGCGTGCACGCCGGCCAGCGCGTGGTGCAGCAGCAGCCCGGCGGCGAGCACGTCGCGCTGGGCCGCGGCACGCTGGGCGGCCAGCGACGGCGCCTCGCCGACCGCGGCGGCGACCTCCAGCCCGGCCAGGCGCACGCCGCCGTGGTCGTCGACAAGCACGACGAAGCCCTGCAGGTCCTGGTGCGCGACGCCCGCCTGGTGCGCGAACGCGAGGCCGGACAGCAGCCGTGCGACGAGCGCGGCGCACTCCGGCGGCGGCAGGCCCTGCGGCCCGACACGCTCGACCAGCGGCGCGGCGTCCTCGAGGTCGTAGGCGACGTAGGGCCAGCCGTCCTGCACCCCGATGTCCACGGCGACGGCGAGTTGCGGGTGCTGCAGCCGCGAGGCGCGCTGCACGGTTTCGGTCCAGCGTTCGAGCGCCGCCAGGTCGGCCGGCTGCACGCGCGGGAGCACCAGCAGCAGGTCGCGGCCGCCGCGCGTGTCGGCCACCAGCCAGGCCATCGTGCGCTCGCTCTTGCCGACCAGCCGCAGCAGCTGGTAGGAACCGAAGAAGCGCAGCGCGGCCGGGCGCGGTGCCGCCTCCATGGCGGTAACAGGGTTGGACATGATCCGGATTGGAAACCGTCGCTTCGCCAGCCGATACCCGGATCTGCCGGGGTTTTCCGCGACAGTTTGCACGCCCCGACACTATTGCGGCGATAGCCGCCGTCCTCACGGCCGGCGTGCCCCTTTGTGCAAGAATCCGGCGCACGCCCGACGCGCACCGTCCGGTATTCCGTCCCATCCTGCGCCTGCCCCCCCCCGGGCGACCGCGGCGCCCGGAGATCACCCCCATGAGCAGCGAACTGATCAAGCACGTCACCGATGCGTCGTTTCCCAGCGACGTCCTGCAGTCCGACAAGCCCGTCCTCGTGGACTATTGGGCCGAGTGGTGCGGCCCCTGCAAGATGATCGCGCCGGTGCTCGACGAACTCGCTCCTGCCTACGACGGCCGGCTGCAGATCGCCAAGATGAACGTCGACGAGAACCGCGAAGTGCCGGCGAAGTTCGGCATCCGCGGCATCCCGACGCTGATGATCTTCAAGGGCGGCCAGCTCGCCGCGACCAAGGTCGGCGCGCTTTCCAAGGCACAACTGTCGGCCTTCATCGACAGCCATCTATAATGCGGCCGATCGGCGCCTGAGCGACTCGCTCGAAGGCGCCGACGGTACGCCACCCGCCCCGCTGCCGCCGGCTCACTCGCCGGCCTCCCGATCGGCAGCGACTCGCGGGCCAGGCTCCCCCCTTCAGCCTCTCGACGCCTCGGCGCCCTGCCCCGACCACGGGCACGCGCCACGCGTGACCAGGGTCTCGACCCATGCATCTGTCCGAACTGAAAGCGCAGCACGTCTCCGAGCTCATCAAGATGGGCGAAGCGCTGGAGATCGAGAACGTCGCCCGCCTGCGCAAGCAGGAGCTGATGTTCGCGATCATGAAGAAGCGCGCGAAGGCCGGTGAACAGGTCTTCGGCGACGGCGTGCTCGAAGTCCTGCCCGACGGCTTCGGCTTCCTGCGTTCGATCGAAGCCAGCTACATGGCCTCGACCGACGACATCTACCTGTCGCCGAGCCAGATCCGCCGCTTCAACCTGCACACCGGCGACATGGTCGAAGGCGAAGTGCGGGTGCCCAAGGACGGCGAGCGCTACTTCGCCCTCGTGAAGGTCGACCGTGTCAACGGCGTGACCCCGGAGGAGAGCAAGCACAAGATCATGTTCGAGAACTTGACGCCGCTCTTCCCGAAAGAGCAGTTCAAGCTCGAGCGTGACGGCCTCAAGGCCGAAGAGAACATCACCGGCCGCATCGTCGACCTGATCGCCCCGATCGGCAAAGGCCAGCGCGCGCTGCTCGTCGCCCAGCCCAAGACCGGCAAGACGGTGATGATGCAGCACCTGGCGCACGCGATCGTCGCCAACCACCCCGAGGTGCACCTGATCGTGCTGCTCGTCGACGAGCGGCCCGAGGAAGTGACCGAGATGCTGCGCACCGTGCGCGGCGAGGTCATCAGCTCGACCTTCGACGAGCCCGCCGCACGTCACGTGCAGGTCGCCGAGATGGTGATCGAGCGCGCCAAGCGCCTGGTCGAGCTGAAGAAGGACGTCGTGATCCTGCTCGACTCGATCACCCGCCTGGCCCGCGCCTACAACAACGTCCTGCCCTCGTCGGGCAAGGTGCTGACCGGCGGCGTCGACGCCAACGCGCTGCAGCGCCCGAAGCGTTTCTTCGGCGCCGCCCGCAACGTCGAGGAAGGCGGCTCGCTGACGATCATCGGCACCGCGCTGATCGACACCGGCAGCCGCATGGACGAGGTGATCTACGAAGAGTTCAAGGGCACCGGCAACTGCGAGATCCACCTCGATCGCCGCATGGCCGAGAAGCGTGTCTACCCGTCGATCCTGATCAACAAGTCGGGCACCCGCCGCGAAGAGCTGCTGCTCAAGCCGGAGATCCTGCAAAAGACCTGGATCCTGCGCAAGCTGCTCTATCCGATGGACGAGATCGAGGCGATGGAGTTCATCCTCGACAAGATGAAGGCGACCAAGAACAACCTGGACTTCTTCGACATGATGCGAAGAGGCGGGTGAGCCAGAGGGGCTCATGTCGTCTTCCGCGCGCCCCGGGCGCGCACGCGGGGCCCCCAGGGGCCCCGTTTCACGCTAGAATCAGCGGTTTTTCCGCCACCGGGCAAGTGCGCCGACATTTCGGCGTGGCTGCCACACCTGCACTCGAGAGGCACCATGAAAGAAGGCATCCACCCGAACTACCGCGAGGTCTGCTTCCAGGACCTGTCCAACGGCTTCAAGTTCGTGACGCGTTCGTGCGTTCAGACCAAGGAATCGATCAAGCTGGACGATGGCCGCGAGCTGCCGCTGGTGAAGCTCGAAACCACGAGCGAGACGCACCCGTTCTACACCGGTACGCAAAAGAGCGTGGACAACCTGGGTGGCCGCGTCGAGAAGTTCCGCAACAAGTTCGCGCGGGTCGGCCTCAAGAAGTGAGGCGTGCCCGCCGGGGCCCGCGTGCGGCCCCCGCAGGACAAGGCAGCCTCGGCTGCCTTTTCTTTTTTCCGCCGTCTTCGCGCATCATCGCCCACCGGTGAGCAGTCCCAATCCCGCCCTCGTCACCCAGCGCGGCGCACGCCGCCTGCCGCGCCTGGCCCTGCTGGTGTTCTGCGCCGCCTACGTGCTGCCGGGCGTCTTCCACCGCGACCCCTGGCGCAACGCCGACCTCGTCGCCTACGGGCTGATGTCGGCGATCGCCGAAGGCCGTGTGCACTGGCTGACACCGTCGCTGGGCGGCGTGCCCGCCGACGCCGCGCTGCTGCCGCACTGGCTGGGGGCGCTGGCGATCCAGTGGCTCGGGCCGCTGTTCGGCGACGGCGCCTTCGCCGCGCGCGTGCCGTTCGCGCTGCTGCTGGCGCTGACGCTGGCACTGGTCTGGTACACCACCTACTACCTCGCGCGCACGCAGGCGGCGCAGCCGGTGGCCTTCGCCTTCGGCGGTGAAGCTGACCCGGTCGACTACGCCCGCGCGATCGCCGATGGTGCGCTGCTCGCACTGATCGCGACGCTCGGCCTGCTGCAGCTGGGCCACGAGACGACACCCGAACTCGGCCAGCTCGTGGGCGTGGGCCTGTTCATGCTGGCGCTGGCGATCGCGCCGTTTCGCCGCTGGCAGCCGCGTGTGGCCGTCGTCGCCGCGCTGCTCGTGCTCGCCGGCAGCGGGGCGCCGGCGACCGCGATGGGAATCGGTCTGGGCGGGATGCTCGTCTGCGCGCGTTCGGCCTACGACAGCGTGCGCCGCTTCGTGCCCTGGGTCGGCGCGGCGACGCTGGCCTCGGCCGCGCTGGCCGCCTGGCTGGGCGCGTGGCAATGGCGCGCCTCCTGGCCCGACGCCGAGGACGCGGTCACGCTGGCACGCCAGTGGGCCTGGTTCCTGTGGCCGGTCTGGCCGCTGGTGCTGTGGACGATCTGGCGCTGGCGCCGGCACCTGACGCATCGCCACATCTCGGTGCCGCTGGTGACCGTCGTCGTCGCGATGGTCTCGGCCGTCGCCACGAACATGAACGAGCGCGTGCTGATGCTGGCCATCCCCGGGCTGGCGGTGCTCGCGGCGTTCGCGCTGCCGACGCTCAAGCGCGCGAGTTCGGCGGCGATCGACTGGTTCTCGATGTTCTTCTTCACCTTCGGCGCCATCGCGATCTGGCTGTTCTACGTCGCGATGCAGACCGGCGTGCCGGCCAAGCCGGCCGCCAACGCGCTGCGCCTGGTGCCCGGTTTCGTCGTGCGCTTCGAACCCGTCGAACTGGTCTTCGCGCTCGCCGGCACGCTGGCCTGGCTGTGGCTGCTGCGCTGGCGCACGGGGCGCCACCGCGAGGCGCTCTGGAAGAGCATGGTGATCCCGGCCGGCGGCGTCGCGCTGTGCTGGCTGCTGCTGATGACCCTCTGGCGCGCGCCGCTGGACTATGCGCGCAGCTCACGCCCCGAGGTCGAGCACCTGGGCCGCTACGTCGCCGCCGGCAGTTGCCTGGCCGCACCGTCGGCGCCGGCGGTCGCCGTCGCGGCGCTCGAGGTCTTCGGGCACTACCGCGTGGATGCCCGCCCGGGCGCCCTGGACGGCGGCTGCGAGCATCTGCTGTACCGGGTGCGGGGCGTCAAGGCGCCGCCGGCACCGCCGGGCTGGCGCCATGTCGCGACGCTGCAGCGCATGCACGACCGCGGCGAGCGGCTCGCGCTGTACCGCCGTCAGGCGGCGGCCGAAGCGCCGGCGACCGCGGCACGCTGACGCAGCCGCGCGGCGGGGAAGAAAAGCCTGAAGCGCGAGCCCTTGCCGGGCTCGCTCAAGACCTCGATCTCGCCGCCGTGGCGTTGCACGACGTGCTTGACGATCGACAGCCCGAGCCCGGTGCCGCCGGTCTCGCGCGAGCGGCTGCCGTCGACGCGGTAGAAACGTTCGGTCAGCCGCGGCAGGTGCTCGCGCGCGATGCCGACGCCGGTGTCGGCGACCTCGATCTCGGCGCTTCCGTCGTCGCGTCGGCGAAAGCGCAGGTCGATGCGCCCCCCCTCGGGCGTGTAGCGCACCGCATTGCCGACGAGGTTGCCGATGGCGCTGAGCAGCTCGGTCTCGCTGCCGGCGATCTCGACGTCCTCGCCCCCGGCGGCAACGATCTCGTGCCGGCCACCCGACAGCGCACGGCCGTCGGCCTCGGCCCGGCGCAGCAGCGTCGTCACCGGCCACCAGCGGTCCGGAGGCGGGCGGGGGCTGCCTTCGAGCTGCGCCAGCGTCAGCAGGTCGGCCACCAGCGCCTGCATGCGGTTGGTCTGCTGCTCCATCAGCTTGAGCACTCGCTCGCGCTCGACCGGCGTCAGCGGCAGCGAGGCCATGGTCTCGACGAAGCCCGCCAGCACCGTGAGCGGCGTGCGGATCTCGTGCGAGACGTTGGCGACGAAGTCGCGGCGCATCGCATCGGCGCGCTCGCGTTCGGTGACATCCAGCGACAGCACCAGGCGCAGGCCCTCGCCGTACTCGCGCACGATGACCGAGAAGCTGCGCCGCCCCAGCGGGTCGACCAGGGCCATCGGCTCGGCGAAGTCGCCGGCCTGCAGGAACTGCACGAAGGCCGGCTGGCGCACGAGGTTCGTCACCCGCTGGCGCCGGTCGCGCACCGGGTCGAGGCCGAAGTGATCGGCGGCCACCGAGTTGCACCACTCGATCTGGCCGCCGGCGTCGAGCAGCATGACGCCGTTGGGCGAGGCCTCGATCGCCGACAGGAACTGCTCCAGACGCTCGCGCTCGCGTTCGATCTGCGTCTCGCGCTGGCGCAGCGCGCGCTCGACGCGGTAGCCCAGCTCGCCCCAGAAACCGGTGTCGCGCGGTGCGCCGCGGGCCTGGTCGCCGCGCAGCCAGTTCAGCAGCCGGCGCCCGCGCCAGCCTTCGACGACCGCCGCCAGCGCGGCGAACAGCGCAGCGCCCAGCGGTGCGCCGAGGCCGGGCTGGCCCAGGGAGCGCCCGGCCACGTCGCCGACCAGAGCACCGAGCGCGCCAGCGAGCATCGCCCAGACGGCGCGCGACAGCAGTGCACCCATGCGGGGATCAGGCGGCGACGCTGCCCAGTTGCTGCGTCATGCGGTAGCCGGCGCCGCGCACGGTCTCGATGAGCGCCGAGCACTGCACCGGCGCCAGCGCCTCGCGCAGGCGCTTGACGTGCACGTCGACCGTGCGCTCCTCGATGAACACGTGGTCGCCCCAGACCCGGTCGAGCAGCTGCGCGCGGCTGTGCACGCGCTCGGGGTGCGTCATCAGGAAGTGCAGCAGGCGGAACTCGGTCGGACCCATCTTCACCTCGCGCGCCTCGCCGTCGATGCGGCGCGTGACGCGGCGCGTGGCCGGGTCCAGGCGCAGGCCGGCGACCTCGACCGGGCTGTCCAGCGCCTCGGGCGCCTTGCGCCGCAGCACGGCGCGCATGCGCGCGAGCAGCTCCTTGGGCGAGAAGGGCTTGGTGAGGTAGTCGTCGGCGCCGGCGTCGAGGCCGGCGATCTTGTCGGCCTCCTCGTTGCGAGCCGTCAGCATGATGATCGGGATCTCGCGCGTGCGCGCCTCGGCGCGCCAGCGGCGCGCGAGCTGCAGCCCGCTCTGCCCGGGCAGCATCCAGTCGACGAGCACCAGATCGGGCAGCACGCGGTCGACGGCGGCCTGGGCCTGGTCGGCCGTGGCGGCGATCGTGACCTCGTAGCCGGCGTGGCGCAGGTTGATCGAGATGAGTTCGGCGATCGCCGATTCGTCTTCGACGACGAGGACGTGGCTCATCGTGCCTCCTGGTTTCCTCAGCGCACGACGTTCTCGACCGCCTCGACCGAGGCGTGCCGCACGTCCGTGCCCTTGACGACGTAGATGATGGCCTCGGCGAGGTTCTTGGCGTGGTCGCCGACCCGCTCGATGGCCTTGGCGACGAAGACCAGGTCGATGCTCGAGGAGATCGTGCGCGGGTCTTCCATCATGTAGGTGATCAGCTTGCGCAGCAGGCCGTCGAACTCCTGGTCGATCTGGTCGTCCTGCTTGAGCACCTCGAGCGCGCGCGCCGTGTCCAGGCGGGCGAAGGCGTCGAGCGCCTTGCGCAGCTGGGCCAGCGCGAGGTTGGCCTCGAAGTCCAGGTCGGCCACCGGCAGGCGCAGCCGGCTGGAGACGCCGGTGTTGATCAGCCGCTGCACGGTGCGCGCGATGCGCGCCGCCTCGTCGCCGACACGCTCGAGATTGCCGATCGTGCGGCTGACGGCGATCAGCAGGCGCAGGTCGCGCGCGGTGGGCTGGCGGCGGGCGATGATGGCCGACAGGTCGCGGTCGATCTCGACCTCGAACTGGTTGACGCGCTCCTCCTGCTGCAGCACTTGCGAGGCGGTCTCGCCGCTGAACTGGGTCAGCGCATAGATCGCCTGCGCGACCTGGGCCTCGACGAGGCCGCCCATCTCCAGCACGCGGTTGGAGATGCCGCTGAGCTCGGCGTCGAATTGCGTCGAAAGGTGTTTGTCGGTCATGGTCGGGTCCTCGACGCGGGGGGCATCAACCGAAGCGGCCGGTGATGTAGTCCTCGGTGTCCTTCTTCTTCGGCTTCATGAAGATGTCGGTCGTGGCGCCGAACTCCACCAGGTCGCCCAGGTACATGTAGGCGGTGTAGTCGGAGCAGCGCGCCGCCTGCTGCATGTTGTGGGTGACGATCATCACCGTGTAGTCGGCCTTGAGCTCGTGGATCAGCTCCTCGATCTTGCCGGTGGAGATCGGGTCCAGCGCCGAGCAGGGTTCGTCGAGCAGCAGCACCTCGGGCTTGATGGCGATGCCGCGTGCGATGCACAGGCGCTGCTGCTGGCCGCCGGACAGGCCGGAGCCGCTCTGGCCGAGCTTGTCCTTGACCTCGTTCCACAGCGCCGCCTTCTTCAGCGCCCACTCGACGCGTTCGTCCATCTCGACACGCGGCAGCGACTCGAACAGCCGCACGCCGAAGGCGATGTTGTCGTAGATCGACATCGGGAACGGCGTCGGCTTCTGGAAGACCATGCCGACCTTGGCCCGGATCAGCGAGACGTCGGTCTTGCCACTCAGGATGTTGTCGCCGTCGAGCAGGATCTCGCCCTCGGCGCGCTGCTCGGGATAGAGCTCGAACATCCGGTTGAAGGTGCGCAGCAGCGTGCTCTTGCCACAACCCGACGGGCCGATGAAGGCGGTGACCTTGCGCTCGGGGATGTCCAGGTTGATGCGCTTCAACGCATGGAAGCTGCCGTAGTAGAAGTTCAGATCCCGAACCGAGACCTTGACCTTCTCGGTCGTTGGCAGGTCGACATGACGATCCATCGCGGTTTACCGCCTTATTGCTTGTTGCGGAACAGCACGCGGGCGAGGATGTTCAGCCCGAGCACGCCCAGCGTGATGAGGAAGACGCCGGCCCACGCGAGCTTCTGCCAGTTCTCGTACGGGCTCATCGCGAACTTGAAGATCGTCACCGGCAGGCTGGCCATCGGCTGGCTGATGTCCAGCGTGAAGAACTGGTTGGACAGCGCCGTGAACAGCAGCGGCGCGGTCTCGCCGGAGATGCGCGCCAGCGCCAGCAGCACGCCGGTGACGACGCCGGCCAGCGAGGCCTTCAGCGTCACCGCGGAGATGACCTTCCACTTCGGCGTGCCCAGCGCGTAGGCGGCCTCGCGCAGCGAGTTCGGGATCAGGCCGAGCATCGTCGCCGTCGTGCGAACCACGACCGGGATGACGATCAGCGCCAGTGCCAGAACGCCGGCATAGGCCGAGAAGCTGCGGGTGTGGGCCACGACCGCCGAGTAGATGAACAGGCCGATGACGATCGACGGCGCCGACAGCAGGATGTCGTTGATGAACTCGGTCGTGCGGCCGAGCCAGGTGCGCTGGCCGTACTCGGCTAGGTAGATGCCGGCGAGCACGCCGATGGGCGTGCCGACGAAGGTCGCCAGCCCCACCATCACGAGCGAGCCGACGATCGCGTTGGCCAGGCCGCCGACCTCGGCCAGCGGCGGCGGCGTCGACTCGGTGAACACCTGCAGCGCGAGACCGGCCCAGCCCAGGCGCACCGTCTCGATCAGGATCCAGATCAGCCAGAAGAGGCCGGAGGCCATCGCGGCCAGCGCCAGCGTCAGCGCGATCAGGTTGACCCGCTTGCGGCGGCGGTGCATCGCCAGCCGGCCGGGGCCGAAGGAGTCGGCGAGGTTCATGAACGGCTCCCCTCGCCCTTGCGCAGGCGCATCAGCAGCAGCCGCGACAGGCTCAGGACGACGAAGGTGATGAGGAACAGCACGAGACCCAGGTAGATCAGCGAAGCCTGGTGCAGCCCGGCCTCGGCTTCGGCGAACTCGTTGGCCAGCGCCGAGGTGATGCTGTTGGCGGCTTCGAACAGCGACAGCGAGTCGAGCTGGTTGAAGTTGCCGATGACGAAGGTCACGGCCATCGTCTCGCCGAGCGCGCGGCCCAGGCCGAGCATGACGCCGCCGACGACGCCGGTCTTGGTGTACGGCAGCACGACCTTCCAGACGACCTCCCAGGTCGTCGCGCCCAGGCCGTAGGCCGACTCCTTGAGCATCGGCGGCGTCACGTCGAAGACGTCACGCATCGTCGCGGCGATGAACGGGATCACCATGATCGCCAGGATGATGCCCGCCGACAGGATGCCGATGCCCACCGGCGGGCCGCTGAACAGCGCGCCGAGCACCGGCACCTCGCCGAACATCGACTGCAGCGGCGACTGCACGAAGGTCGCGAGGATGGGCCCGAAGACCAGCAGGCCCCACATGCCGTAGACGATCGAGGGCACGGCAGCGAGCAGCTCGATGGCGATGCCCAGCGGCCGCTTGAGCCACTTGGGCGCCAGCTCGGTGAGGAACAGCGCGATGCCGAAGCTGACCGGCACCGCGATCAGCAGCGCGATCAGCGAGGTGGCGACCGTGCCGTAGATCATCACCAGGCCGCCGAACTTCTGCTGCACCGGGTCCCAGTCCTTGGACCAGAGGAAACCCAGGCCGAACTCCTGGATCGCCGGCGCGGCGCCGATCAGCAGCGAGATGATGATGCCGGCCAGCAGCGCCAGCGTGAGAAGCGCGGCGCCGTGGGCCAGCGCCGAGAACAGCGCGTCGGCCCAGGGACCGTCCCGCCGCTTGCGCGGCGGCTGGCCCTTCGGGGCCGCTCGTGCCATGTCGCGATCCTGCTCGTAAGGGGTCGCGGGGAGTGTAGCGGCCAAGAGGAGCTCCGGTTCCCTGGTGACGCGTCGTTCGATCAGCCGATCACTTGAAGGCGATGGCCTTGCCGGCCCCGTCCTTCAGCTCGGCCGCCCACTGCTTGCGGATCAGGTCCTTGACCGACGCGGGCAGCGGCACGTAATCGAGTTCCTCGGCCATCTTGTCGCCGTTGGCGTAGGCCCAGTCGAAGAACTTCAGCGAGGCTGCGGCACTGGCCGGCTTGTCCTGCGCCTTGTGCATCATGATGAAGGTCGCGCCGGTGATCGGCCAGCTGTCCTTGCCGGGCTGCTCGGTCAGCACCTGGTAGAAGCTCTTGGCCCAGTCGGCGCCGGCGGCGGCGGCCTTGAAGGCGCTGTCGTCCGGGGCGACGAAGTTGCCGGCCCGGTTCTTCAACAGCACGTGCGCCATCTTGTTCTGCTTGGCGTAGGCGTACTCGACGTAGCCGATCGAGTTCGGCAGGCGCTGCACGAAGTTCGACACGCCCTCGTTGCCCTTGCCGCCGGCACCGGTCGGCCAGTTGACCGTGGTGCCCTCGCCGACACGCGACTTCCACTCGGGATTCACCTTCGACAGGTAGTTGGTGAACAGGAAGCTGGTGCCCGAGCCGTCGGCGCGGCGCACCGCGGCGATCTTCGCGTCCGGCAGCGCGACGCCAGGGTTCAGCGCGGCGATCGCCGGGTCGTTCCACTTCTGGATCTTGGCCAGGTAGATGTCGCCCAGCACCTGGCCGGTGAGCTTGAGCTGGCCCGGCTTGATGCCGGCGACGTTGACCACCGGCACGACGCCGCCGATCACGGTCGGGAACTGGATCAGGCCGTCCTTGGCCAGTTCGGCGTCGTTCAGCGGGGCGTCGCTGGCGCCGAAGTCCACGGTCTTGCCGCGGATCTGCTTCATGCCCGCGCCCGAACCGACCGACTGGTAGTTGATGCGAACGCCGGTGGCCTTGTTGTAGGCATCGGCCCACTTGGCGTAGATCGGTGCTGGGAACGAGGCGCCGGCGCCGGTCACGTCCTGAGCCCAGACGAAGGAGGAGCCGAGCGCCATCGTGGCGGCCAGCGCGATACCGCGGGTGAGATTCAGAGTCATCGAGTGCACCTTGCGTGGGATGAGAGGGAAAGGGTTCCGTCCGCTTCGGAGCGCACTCTAGGAAGGCTTCGTGACGGTGCTGTGACAAGCGCGGAAAGACTGTCACAGACGCTTTCCTGTCATGTCTTCGTCACGGGACCGTCATGACGTGCGCCTAGCCTTGCGCCCCGACGATTCCCCTTCAGACCGGAGACCCATAGATGACCCGCACTCCCCGCCTTTTCCTCGGCGCCCTGGCCGTCACGGCCTCGGCCTGGCTCGCCGGCTGCGCCACGACCCCGGCCCCGGCCTCGATCGCCGACACCGCGGCGCGCACGCCCGAACTGTCGACGCTGAACCGTCTCATCCAGGAAGCCGGCATGGCCGACACGCTGCGCGGCAGCGGCCCCTACACCGTCTTCGCACCCAGCGACGAGGCCTTCAAGGCCGTGCCGGCCAAGACCATGGCCGAGCTGTCGACGAACAAGGAGCTGCTGAAGTCCGTGCTCGGCTACCACGTGCTGCCGGGCAAGGTGACGGCCGCCGAGGTCAAGGACGGCCAGGTCGCGACGCTGCAGGGCGCCAAGGTCGCGGTCTCGCACGCCGGCGACTTCGTCACCGTCGACGAAGCCCTGGTTCAGAAAGCCGACGTGCCGGCGACCAACGGCGTGATCCACGTCGTCGACCGCGTGCTGATGCCGCCGAAGAAGTGATTCCCGGGCCGCCGCGGGCGGCCCTCACTGACGACGAGCCGCGTGGCCACCGGGCCCGCGGCTCGTGTCGTATCAACCGCGCGCGGCAGCGGCGGCGAGATGCTCGGCGCAGCGCCGGCCGAGCGCGGCATCGCGCGCCTCGACCATCACGCGCAGCACCGGCTCGGTGCCCGACGCGCGGATCAGCACGCGGCCGCCGTCCCCGAGCTCGCGTTCCACGGTCTCGCGTGCGTCCTGCAGCGCGGCGTTGCGCGTCCAGTCGCTGCCATCGGGCAGGCGGACGTTGAGCAGGGTCTGCGGGAAGAGCTGAACACCTTCGAGCAGCGTGGCCAGCGGCTGGCCCTGGCGTCGCACCGCCAGCAGCACCTGCAGCGCACTGACGATGCCGTCGCCGGTGGTGTGGCGGTCCAGCGCCAGCAGGTGGCCCGAGCCTTCGCCGCCGAGCTGCCAGCCGCGCGCGAGCAGTTCCTCGAGCACGTAGCGGTCGCCGACCTTGGCGCGCACCATCGGCACGCCGCGCCGCTGCAGCGCCTGCTCGACGGCGATGTTGGTCATCAACGTGCCGACGACACCGGGCACCGGGCGGCCTTGCGCCAGGCGGTCGTGCACGAGCACGTACAGCAGCTCGTCGCCGTCGTAGAGCCGCCCCTCGGCGTCGACCATCAGCAGCCGGTCGGCGTCGCCGTCGAGCGCGACGCCATAGTCGGCACGGTGTTCGGCAACGGCCGCGACCAGCGCCTTCGGCGACGTCGCGCCAAAGCCGGCGTTGATGTTCAGACCGTCGGGCTCGCAGCCGATCTTGACCACCGTGGCGCCCAGTTCGTGGAAGACGTCCGGCGCGACGTGGTAGGCCGCGCCGTGCGCGCCATCGACGACGATCTTCAAGCCACGCAGCGACAGGCTGTGCGGCACGGTGCTCTTGCAGAACTCGATGTAGCGGCCACTGGCATCGGCCAGCCGCCGCGCCTTGCCCAGGCCGGCGGAGTCGACCCACTGCGCCGGTTCCCCGAGGGCGGACTCGACCTCGCGCTCCCACTCGTCGGGCAGTTTCTCGCCGGCGGCGGAGAAGAACTTCACGCCGTTGTCGGCAAACGGGTTGTGCGAGGCGCTGATGACGACACCCAGGTCCAGCCGCAGTGCCCGCGTCAGGTAGGCGACGCCGGGCGTCGGCAGCGGGCCGCTCAGCAGCACGTCGACACCGGCCGAGGCGAAGCCGGCCTCCAGCGCCGACTCGATCATGTAGCCCGAGATGCGCGTGTCCTTGCCGACCAGCACCGTCGGGCGCGTGCTGCCGCGGCGCAGCACGCGGCCGACGGCGTGGCCCAGCCGCAGCATGAAGTCCGGCGTGATCGGCGCACGGCCGACGGTGCCACGGATGCCGTCGGTGCCGAAATGGGTTCTGCTCATGGGGCGATTGTCGCGGCTGGCGGCGCCGCCCGGCGCCCCCGCAACCGAGGATTTGAGCCGGCTCAGGCGGCCGGGCTCAGGCGGCCGGCCACCGCCGTCCAGAGCCTGATCGCGTCGACGGTGGCGCCGACGTCGTGCACGCGCACGATGCGCGCACCGCGTTCGACGGCCATCAGTGCCGCGGCGACGCTGGCCGCCAGGCGCTGTTCCACGGGGCGGCCGGTGACCTGGCCCAGCGTGGACTTGCGCGACCAGCCCAGCAGCAGCGGCAGGCCCGCGGCCAGCAGTTCGTGCTGGCGCGCCATCAGCTCGAGGTTGTGCGCGGCGGTCTTGGCGAAGCCGATGCCCGGGTCCAGCGCGATGCGCTCACGCGCGACGCCCGCCGCCTCCAGGACGCCGACACGTTCGTGCAGGAAGGCGGCGACCTCGGCGACGACGTCGCCGTAGTCGGTCATCGTCTGCATCGTGCCGGGCTCGCCTCGCATGTGCATCAGGCAGACGCCGGCGCTCGGATGCGCGGCCACTGCCGCCACGGCGCCGGGCCGGGCCAGCGAGCGCACGTCGTTGACGATGTCGGCACCGGCGTCGAGCACCGCGTGCATCAGCTCCGGCGTGCTGGTGTCCACCGACACCGGCACGCCCAGCGTCACCGCATGGCGCACCAGCGGCAGCACGCGGGCCGTCTCCTCGTCGAGGTCGGGTGCCCGCGAGCCCGGGCGGGTCGACTCGCCGCCGATGTCGAGGATGTCGGCGCCCTCCTCCAGCAGCTGCTCGCAGCGCGCCTTGGCGGCATCCAGCTCGGCGTAGCGGCCGCCGTCGGAGAAGGAGTCGGGCGTCACGTTGACGATTCCCATCACGCGCGGGCGCGACAGGTCGACGCGAAAACGTGCGGTCTGCCAGACCGCGGCAGGGCTGTCGTTCATCGGAACCTCCGCTCTCAGGGCCCCAACGAAACGCGGGGCCGAAGCCCCGCGCGTGATGGGATGCTGGCGCTCAGACCGTCGCCGGCGTGCCGTCCGGATGCGCCGGCGGCTGCGTGCCGCCACCGGTCTTGCCGGCCGACGGCGTCCAGTCCTTGGGCGGACGCGGCGGCTTGCCGCTCATGATGTCCTCGATCTGTTCGGCGTCGATGGTCTCCCACTCGAGAAGCGCCTGGGCCATCGAGTGCATCTTGTCCTTGTGGTCCTCGATCAGCTTGCGCGCGACGACGTAGCGCTCGTCGATGATGCGGCGGATGACCTCGTCGACCTTGCGCATGGTCTCCTCGGACATCGTCGTCGTCTTCGTCACCGAGCGGCCGAGGAAGACCTCGCCCTCGTTCTCGGCGTAGACCATCGGGCCCAGCTCGTCGGTCATGCCGTAGCGGGTGACCATGTCGCGCGCGATCTGCGTCGCACGTTCGAAGTCGTTGCTGGCGCCGGTGGTCATCTGGTTCATGAACACCTCTTCGGCGATGCGGCCGCCGAACAGCACCGAGATCGTCGACAGCATGCGCTCCTTGTCCATGCTGTAGCGGTCGCCTTCGGGCAGCTGCATCGTCACGCCCAGCGCACGGCCGCGCGGGATGATCGTCACCTTGTGCACCGGGTCGGTCTTGGGCAGCAGGCGCGCGACCAGCGCGTGGCCGGCCTCGTGGTAGGCCGTGTTCTTGCGCTCCTCCTCGGGCATGACCATGGACTTGCGCTCGGGGCCCATCATGATCTTGTCCTTGGCCTTCTCGAAGTCGACCATCTCGACCACGCGACCGTTGCGCCGCGCGGCGAACAGCGCGGCCTCGTTCACGAGGTTGGCGAGGTCGGCACCCGAGAAGCCCGGCGTGCCGCGCGCCAGGATGTCGGCACGGATGTCCTGGCCGACCGGCACCTTGCGCATGTGCACGTTGAGGATCTGCTCGCGGCCGCGCACGTCGGGCAGCGTCACGTAGACCTGGCGGTCGAAGCGGCCCGGGCGCAGCAGCGCCGGGTCGAGGATGTCGGGCCGGTTGGTGGCCGCCATCACGATGACGCCGAGGTTGGTCTCGAAGCCGTCCATCTCGACGAGCATCTGGTTGAGCGTCTGCTCGCGCTCGTCGTTGCCGCCGCCCAGGCCGGCACCGCGGTGGCGGCCGACGGCGTCGATTTCATCGATGAAGATGATGCAGGGTGCGCTCTTCTTGGCCTGCTCAAACATGTCGCGCACACGCGCCGCGCCGACGCCGACGAACATCTCGACGAAGTCGGAACCCGAGATGCTGAAGAACGGCACCTTGGCCTCGCCGGCGATGGCCTTGGCCAGCAGCGTCTTGCCCGTGCCCGGAGGGCCGACCAGCAGCACGCCGCGCGGGATGCGGCCGCCCAGCTTCTGGAACTTCTGCGGGTCCTTCAGGAAGTCGACGAGTTCCTTGACCTCTTCCTTGGCCTCGTCGCAGCCGGCGACGTCGGCGAAGGTGGTCGAGTTGTTGGCCTCGTCGAGCATGCGCGCCTTGCTCTTGCCGAAGCTGAAGGCGCCGCCCTTGCCGCCGCCCTGCATCTGGCGCATGAAGTAGACCCAGACGCCGATCAGCAGCAGCATCGGCCCCCAGCTGACGAGGATGCTCATCAGCACGGACGGCTCTTCACGCGGCTTGACGTCGAACTTGATGCCGTTGTTGATCAGGTCGCCGACGAGGCCACGATCAAGGTAGGTCGCCGTGCTGCGCAGGCGCTTGTCGTCGTTCGTCGTGGCGATGATCTCGGTGCCGCCGCCGGGGTTCTCCTGCAGCGTCACGGACTTGATGCGCTTGCTGCGGACCTCGTCGAGAAACTCGGAGTAGCCGATCTGGTTGCCCGCCGCCGCCCCCCGGTCGAACTGCTTGAAGACGGTGAAGAGCACGAGGGCGATCACCAGCCAGACGGCGACCTTGGAAAACCACTGATTGTTCACCGCGGCTCCTTCTCCAGTTCAACGGCGCGGAAGGCCACCACGCGGGCCAACCGAATTGCACGGTAGGTGGGGATCATTCTATTCGACACAAGGGTATGGACCTGGGCGAGAAAAACCGGGTGAAACAGGACCGGACGCGTTCATTTTCCGCTCTCGGCGACGCCCTTGCCGCCCTTGGGGCCGATGCCGACCAGAAAGGTCTCGGCCGACTTGTCGCGCGAGGCCTTGGGCTTGATGGGCTTGACGACACGAAAGCTCTCCTTGAAGAGCTTCACCAGCTGGCTGTAGCCGCTGCCGTGGAAGGCCTTGCAGACCAGCGCGCCCTCGGGCTTGAGGTGCTGGAGCGCGAACTCGACCGCCAGTTCCACCAGGTGCGCGATGCGCGCGGCATCCGACACGGGAATGCCCGACAGGTTGGGCGCCATGTCCGAGACGACGATGTCGACCGGGCGGCCGGCCAGCTCGGCGGCCAGACGCGCGGCGACCTCGTCCTCGCGGAAGTCGCCCTGCAGGAAGGTCACGCCCTCGATCGGCTCGAAGTCGAGGATGTCCAGCGCGATGATCGTGCCGTCGAGCGCGCCGGCGGCGGCACCGTCGGGTGCGAAGCGGCGGCGCAGGTACTGGCTCCAGGCGCCGGGCGTGGCGCCCAGATCGACGGCGACCTGGCCGGGCTTGATCAGCCCCAGGGCCTCGTCGATCTCCTTGAGCTTGTAGGCGGCGCGCGAACGGTAGCCATCGCGCTGCGCCGCTTTCACGTACGGATCGGTCAGGTGATCGTGCAGCCAGGCGCGATTGACGCGTTTGCTCTTCGATGATTTCATTCGTCAGTCGATAATACGGCGATGCCCGCCATTGAACTCACGCCTGCCGAGCGCAAGCAACACCGCGCCGACGCCCACCACCTCGACCCTGTCGTCCTGATCGGGGCCGACGGCCTGACCCCCGCGGTGGTCAAGGAGACCGACGCGGCGCTCAAGGCCCACGGACTGATCAAGGTCCGCATCTTCTCCGACGACCGCAACGCCCGCGCGGCGATGATGGCCCAGTTGGCCGGCGAGCTGAACGCCGCGCCGGTGCAGCAGATCGGCAAGCTGCTGGTGCTGTGGCGCCCGATCCCGGCCAAGGAGAAGACCGAACGCGAGGACCGCAAGCCGGGGCCGCGCGTCGTCAAGCTGGTCAAGTTCTCCAAGAGCGGCAACCACCGCGCCACGGTCACCAAGGTCAAGGTCTACGGCAACCAGCGTGTCACCGCCGGCGGCCAGATCAAGCGCGTGAAGCCGCGCGCCACCAGCGTCAAGAAGAAGGTCGCGGACTGAGCGTCGCGCGCCAGGCCAGCGTCATCACCAGGATGCACTTGAGCGCGTAGAACGAGCTGCTGATCGCGTGCAGGGCGCCGAAGGACAGCGGCCCCTGCCCCAGGCGCGCCGCCGGCATCATCGGCTGGATCGCGAAGTAGCCGGCGACGGTGCAGAAGATCGCCCCCAGCGCCAGGCCGAAACCCCAAGAGAACTGCAGGCCGCCGTCGCGCCGCGCGGCGCCGCGTTCCAGCAGCACCATCACGAGGCCCAGCGCGAGGCTGGTGTAGGCCTCCTGCGCCAGCATGCGCGCGGCCAGGCGGCCGGCATCGGCCTGCGGCAGCAGCGCGAAACCCGCCGGCGTCGCCAGCAGCGCGACACACAGCAGCCAGCCGGCCCACAGGCCCGGCAGCAGGCGTTGCCAGCGCTGCAGCGCCATCGTCAGAGGTACTTCACCTCGACGATCTCCCAGTGCTTGACGCCGCCCGGCGCCTGCACCTCGGCGACGTCGCCGGCCATCTTGCCGATCAGCGCTCGCGCGATCGGGCTGCTGATCGAGATGCGGCCTTCCTTCAGGTCGGCCTCGTCGTCGCCGACGATCTGATAGCTCACCTCGGCGCCGGTGTCCTCGTCGGCCAGAGCGACGGTCGCGCCGAACACGACCTTGCCGCCGGCGTCCAGCGCCGAGGGGTCGATGACCTGGGCCGCGGCAAGCTTGCCTTCGAGTTCCTTGATCCGGCCTTCGATGAAGCCCTGCTTGTCCTTGGCCGCGTCGTACTCGGCGTTTTCGGACAGATCGCCTTGCGCGCGCGCCTCGGCGATGGCCTGGATGACCGCATGGCGCTCGACGGTCTTCAGGCGTTGCAGTTCTTCCTTCAGCTTTTCGGCGCCGCGCCGGGTCAGGGGGATGGTGGCCATGGTGAGCGTCTTGTGTTCGGACAAAGTGAATCCGCCGCAGGGGCCCGGTCGGGCGCCTGCGGCGGATCAGCGAAGGCCCGAAGTCTAATTCAGTTCCGCGTGCAATTCCTGCAGCGAAACGACTTCGAGGTCATCCTGGTGTTTCAGCGCCTCGGTGGCGGCCTCGCTGCCGGCCATCGTCGTGTAATAGGTGACACGATTGGCCAGCGCTGCCGTACGGATATAACGCGAATCGGCAATCGCCGTGCGCGTCTCGTCCACCGTCGTGAAGACGAGCTGCACCTCGCCGGCCTTGACCTTGTCGGCAATGTGCGGGCGACCGTCCTTGACCTTGTTGACCAGCTTCACCGGCACGCCGGCGTCGGCGATGGCCTGCGCCGTGCCCTTGGTGGCGAGCACCTCGTAGCCCAGCGCGACCAGCTCGGCGGCGACCTTCACGGCGCGCTGCTTGTCGCTGTTCTTCACCGTGATGACGACCGTGCCCTTTTCGGGCAGGCGCGAGCCGGCACCGAGCTGGCTCTTCAGCATCGCCTCGCCGAAGGTCCTGCCGACGCCCATCACCTCGCCGGTGGAGCGCATCTCCGGGCCGAGGATCGGATCGACGCCGGGGAACTTGTTGAACGGGAAGACCGCTTCCTTGACGCTGAAGAACGGCGGCACGATCTCCTCGCCGATGCCCTGTTCGTGCAGCGACCGCCCGGCCATGCAGCGCGCGGCAATCTTGGCCAGCGGCCGGCCGGTGGCCTTGCTGACGAAGGGCACGGTGCGCGAGGCACGCGGGTTCACCTCGAGCACGTAGACGACGGCGTCATCGCCCTCGCCCTGCACCGCGAACTGGGTGTTCATCAGGCCGACGACGCCCAGCGCCTTGGCCATCGCCGCGGCCTGGCGGCGCATCTCGTCCTGCAGCGCCGGCGACAGCGAGTACGGCGGCAGCGAGCAGGCCGAGTCGCCGCTGTGGATGCCGGCGGCCTCGACGTGTTCCATGATGCCGCCGATCAGCACCTTGCCGGCCGCGTCGGCGATGCAGTCGACGTCGACCTCGACCGCGTCGTCGAGGAAGCGGTCGAGCAGCACCGGGCTCTTGTCGCTGACCTTGACCGCCTCGCGCATGTAGCGCTCGAGGTCCTTGTCGCCGTGCACGATCTCCATCGCGCGGCCGCCGAGCACGTAGCTCGGGCGCACGACCAGCGGATAGCCGATCTCGTGCGCCAGCGCCAGCGCCTGCTCCTCGGTGCGCGCGGTGCGGTTGGGCGGCTGCTTCAGGCCGAGTTCGTGCAGCAGCTTCTGGAAGCGCTCGCGATCCTCGGCGATGTCGATCGAGTCGGGCGTCGTGCCGATGATCGGCACGCCGGCGCGCTCGAGGTCCAGCGCCAGCTTCAGCGGCGTCTGGCCGCCGTACTGGACGATGACGCCGACCGGCTTCTCCTTGTCGACGATCTCGAGCACGTCCTCCAGCGTCACCGGCTCGAAGTACAGGCGGTCGCTGGTGTCGTAGTCGGTCGACACGGTCTCCGGGTTGCAGTTGACCATGATGGTCTCGTACCCGTCCTCGCGCATCGCCAGCGCCGCGTGCACGCAGCAGTAGTCGAACTCGATGCCCTGGCCGATGCGGTTCGGGCCGCCGCCGAGCACCATGATCTTCTTCCTGTCGGTCGGCTCGGCCTCGCACTCCTCGTCGTAGGTCGAGTACATGTAGGCCGTCTGCGTCGCGAACTCGGCGGCGCAGGTGTCCACGCGCTTGTAGACCGGGCGCACGCCCAGCTCGTGGCGACGCGCGCGCACCGCGTGCTGGTTCGTGCCCAGCAGCTTGGCCAGGCGCTTGTCGGAGAAGCCCTTGGCCTTCAGCCAGCGCAGCTCGGCGGCCGACAGCGCGGCCAGGTCGGCACGCGCGGCGACCTGCTGCTCGGTGGCCACCAGGTCCTGGATCTGGGCCAGGAACCACGGGTCGACCGCGGTCTCCTCGAAGACCTCGTCGAGCGTCATGCCGATGCGGAAGGCGTCGGCCAGGAACAGGATGCGCTCGGGGCCGACGTTGCCGATCTCGTCGACGATCTCGTCGCGGTCGGTGCTGCGTTCGGTCAGGCCGTCGATGCCGGTCTCCAGGCCGCGCAGCGCCTTCTGGAAGCTTTCCTGGAAGGTGCGGCCCATCGCCATCACCTCGCCGACGGACTTCATCTGCGTCGTCAGGTGCGGGTCGGCGGCCGGGAACTTCTCGAACGCGAAACGCGGGATCTTCGTGACCACGTAGTCGATCGAGGGCTCGAAGCTGGCCGGCGTCGCGCCGCCGGTGATGTCGTTGCGCAGCTCGTCCAGCGTGTAGCCGACGGCCAGCTTGGCCGCGACCTTGGCGATCGGGAAGCCGGTGGCCTTGGACGCCAGCGCCGACGAACGCGACACGCGCGGGTTCATCTCGATGACGATCAGGCGGCCGTTGTCCGGGTTCACCGAGAACTGGACGTTGGAGCCGCCGGTGTCGACGCCGATCTCGCGCAGGATCGCGATCGACGCGTTGCGCATCAGCTGATATTCCTTGTCGGTCAGCGTCTGCGCGGGCGCCACGGTGATCGAGTCACCGGTGTGGATGCCCATCGGGTCGAGGTTCTCGATGGAGCAGACGATGATGCAGTTGTCCGCGCGGTCGCGGACGACTTCCATCTCGTACTCCTTCCAGCCGATCAGCGACTCCTCGATCAGCAGTTCCTTGGTCGGCGACAGGTCGAGGCCGCGCTTGCAGATCTCCTCGAACTCCTCCGGGTTGTAGGCGATGCCGCCGCCGGTGCCGCCCATCGTGAAGCTCGGGCGGATGACCATCGGGAAGCCCGTGCCGCCGATCTCGGACTGGATGCGCCGCTGCACCGCGAGCGCTTCCTCCATGCTGTGCGCGATGCCGCTCTTGGCCGATTCCAGCCCGATGGCCGTCATCGCGTCCTTGAACTTCATGCGGTCTTCGGCCTTCTCGATCGCGTGCTCGTTGGCGCCGATCATCTCGACGCCGTACTTGGCGAGTACGCCATGGCGGTGCAGGTCCAGCGCGCAGTTCAGCGCCGTCTGGCCGCCCATCGTCGGCAGGATGGCGTCGGGGCGCTCCTTGGCGATGATCTTCTCGACGACCTGCCAGGTGATGGGCTCGATGTAGGTGACATCGGCCATCTCCGGGTCGGTCATGATCGTCGCCGGGTTGCTGTTGACGAGGATGACCTTGTAGCCCTCCTCGCGCAGCGCTTTGCAGGCCTGGGCGCCGGAATAGTCGAACTCGCAGGCCTGGCCGATGATGATCGGGCCGGCGCCGATGATGAGGATCTTGTGGATGTCGGTGCGCTTGGGCATGGGTCAGGCTCTCTCTTGCATCAGTGCCACGAAGCGGTCGAACAGGTAGCCGATGTCGTGCGGGCCGGGGCTGGCCTCGGGGTGTCCCTGGAAGCAGAAGGCGGGGCGGTCGGTGCGCGCCAGACCCTGCAGCGTGCCGTCGAACAGGCTGACGTGCGTCGGGCGCAGGTTGGCACCCAGCGTCTTCTCGTCGACCGCGAAGCCGTGGTTCTGGCTGGTGATGCTGACGCGGCCGCTGTCCAGGTCCTTCACCGGGTGGTTGGCACCGTGGTGGCCGAACTTCATCTTGAAGGTCCTGGCGCCCGAGGCCAGGGCCATGATCTGGTGGCCCAGGCAGATGCCGAAGGTCGGCACACCGGCGTCGATGATCTCGCGCGCCGCGGCGATGGCGTAGTCGCAGGGCTGCGGGTCACCCGGGCCGTTGCTGAGGAAGACGCCGTCGGGTTGGAGCTTGAACACCTCGGCGGCCGGCGTCCTGGCCGGCACGACGGTGACGCGGCAGCCGCGGTCGGCCAGCAGGCGCAGGATGTTGCGCTTGACGCCGAAGTCGTAGGCGACGACGTGGAACTTGGCGTCGGCCAGCGTGCCGTGGCCACGGCCGAGTTGCCAGGAGGTCTCGGTCCACTCGTAGGTCGTGTCGGCCGACACGACCTGGGCCAGGTCCAGGCCCGCCATCGACGGCGCGGCCTTCGCGGCGGCGACGGCCGCAGCGATCTCGGCTTCGCCGACCGTGTTGCCGGGCGCGAAGCTGACGATGCAGCCGTTCTGCGCGCCGGTCGTGCGCAGCACGCGTGTCAGCCGGCGCGTGTCGATGCCGGCGATGGCCACGGTGCCCTCGCGCTCGAGGTACTGCGACAGCGACAGCGTGGCGCGGAAGTTGGAAACGCGCAGCGGCAGGTCTTTGATGACCAGGCCGGCGGCGTGAACCTTGGCGGCCTCGACGTCTTCCTCGTTGACGCCGACATTGCCGATGTGCGGATACGTCAGCGTGACGATCTGCCGGCAATAGCTCGGGTCGGTGAGGATTTCCTGGTAGCCGGTGAGCGCGGTGTTGAACACCACCTCGCCGACGGTCCGACCGGGCGCGCCGATCGAGTGACCGAGGAAGGTCGTGCCGTCTGCGAGTGCGAGGAGTGCGGGGGGCAGGACGGGCAGCAAGTGAAAAGCTCCGGGATTCGCGCGCCCAGCGCCACCTGGCGACAGGTGGATCCGAGGGGAAACCGACGACGGAGTTTCGCTTGGGGCTGCGGTGATGGCGGGTAAACCTACGGAGTATAGCCGCATCGCGAACACCGTCGACATCGCGGCCGTCACCGACCCTGCTCGCAGGGCGGCCGCGCGCAGCTGCGGCCCCGTTGCCCCCGAGATCCAACAGCCCGTGGCGGTGCAGGGCCATTCGACGATTCACGGAACTTACAATTGCTTTTCCGACTCCATGAGTCGTCTTTCACCCAACCCCCTTTGGAGGTCTGATGGATCGCACTTCGCCCACCTACGGCGGTTTCGCAGGCGGCGGCGTTCTGACCGCGCAGCGCAACCGCGTCCTGCGCAACACCTATGCGCTGCTCGCGCTGTCCCTCGTCCCGACCGTGCTCGGCGCCTGGATCGGCGTCACCACCGGCATCCTCTCCGGCATCGGCATGGGGATGAGCGCGATGCTGTTCCTCGGCGGCGCGTTCGGCTTCATTTTCGCGATCGAGAAGACGAAGCACTCGGCCGCCGGCGTCGGCGTGCTGCTCGGCTTCACGTTCTTCATGGGGCTGATGCTGTCGCGGATCCTGGCGGCGGTGCTCGGCTTCTCGAACGGCGCGTCGCTGATCATGATGGCCTTCGGCGGCACCGCGGCGGTGTTCTTTGCGATGGCATCGCTCGCCACGGTCGTCAAGCGTGACCTGTCGAACCTGTCGAAGTTCCTGTTCGTCGGCGCGATCCTGCTGCTGGTGGTCGGGATCATCAACATCTTCGTGCAGTCCAGCGCGCTGATGCTGACGCTGTCGGTGGCCGCGATCGGCATCTTCTCGGCCTTCATGCTGGTCGACGTCAAGCGCGTCATCGACGGCGGCGAGACCAACTACATCAGCGCCACGCTGGCGATCTACCTGGACATCTACAACGTGTTCCAGAGCCTGCTGATGCTGCTGGGCATCTTCGGCGGCGAACGCGACTGACGATCGATCGATCGACGAAAACGGGGCCCTAGGGCCCCGTTTTTCTTGGCGGACGCGTTCTCAGACAGGACCGTCCGGCCCCGGCTCCGCGGCGAGTTCGAGCGCCGCCTCGCCCTCGGGACGAGGGTTCAGCGCCGCCTCGGTGCGCTCGAACACCGCGACGCTCTCGACGTGCGCCGTGTGCGGGAACATGTTGACGACACCCGCCGCCACGCATCGAAAGCCCGCCAGGTGCACGATCAGCCCGGCGTCGCGCGCCAGCGTCGCCGGGTTGCAGCTGACGTAGACGATGCGCCGCGGCGGCGTCCAGCCTTCGCGGCCGCGCAGATCGGCCAGCGCCTTGGCGAGCGCGAACGCACCTTCGCGCGGCGGGTCGACGAGCCAGGCGTCGGCCGCGCCGCTCGTCATCAGCTCGTCGGCGCTCATCTCGAACAGGTTGCGCGCGGCGAAGCTGGTGTTGGCCGCCAGGCCGTTGGCGGCGGCGTTCTCGCGTGCGCGCTGCACCAGCGTCTCGCTGCCTTCGATGCCGTGCACCGCCGCCGCGCGCCGCGCCAGCGGCAGCGTGAAGTTGCCCAGGCCGCAGAACCAGTCGACGATGCGTTCGTGCGGCTTCGGATCCAGCAGCCGCACCGCGCGGTCGACGAGCACGCGGTTGATCTGCGGGTTCACCTGCGTGAAGTCGGTCGGCTTGAACGGCATCGTCACGCCGTACTCGGGCAGCGAGTAGGCGAGCTGCGGGCCGCCTTCATCGAGCCGGTGCACCGTCTCCGGCCCCTTGGGCTGCAGCCACCACTGCACGCCGTGTTCGGCGCCGAAGTGGCGCAGCTTGGCGGCGTCGCCTGCGGACAGCGGCTCGAGGTGGCGCAGCACCAGCGCGATGACCTCGTCGCCGGCGGCCAGCTCGATCTGCGGCAGGCGGTCACGCTGCTCCATCGCGCCGATCAGCTCGCGCAGCGCCGGCAGCATCGCGCTGACCTTCGCCGGCAGCACCGGGCACTCCAGCATGTCGGCGACGTAGCGCGACTTGCGTTCGTGGAAGCCGACCAGCACCGTGCCCTTCTTCGGCACGTAGCGCACCGACAGCCGCGCGCGCCAGCGGTAGCCCCACGCCGGGCCGTGGATCGGCCGCAGCAGCCGCTCGGGCTTGACCTTGCCGAGGTGCCAGAGGTTGTCCTCCAGCACGCGCTGCTTGACGGCCACCTGGGCCGCCGGATGCAGGTGCTGCATCTTGCAGCCGCCGCAGGCGCCGGCGTGCAGCCCGAAGTGCGGGCAGCCCGGGCGCACGCGCTGCGAGCTCTCGCGCCCCAGCGCGGCGAGCACACCCTGCTCCCACTGGTTCTTGCGCCGCGCGACCTGCACCTGGACGGTCTCGCCCGGCAGCGCGCCTTCGATGAACACCACCTTGCCGTCGGCGCGGTGCGCGACGCCCTGGGCCTCGAGGTCGAGCGACTCGACCTGCAGCCATTCCGTTCCTGAACTCATGCCCGGATTATCCCGGGCCTGCGCACCCGTTCAGAACAGCGCGTCGCGGTCGACGCCACGGCGCTGCATGCGGCGCTTGAGCTTGAGCAGCGCTTCCTGCTGGATCTGGCGGATGCGCTCGCGCGTGAGGCCCAGGCGCGCGGCCAGTTCCTCCAGCGTCTCGGGCTCGCGATCGCGCAGGCCGAAGCGGCCGGCGAGCACCTCGCGCTCGCGGTCGTTCAGCTCGGCCAGGCCGTTGTCCAGCAGGTGCACCGCCTCGCGGCTGAGCGTCAGGCCCAGCGGGTCGATGGCGTCGTCGTCGGCCACCGTGTCGAGCATCGACTCGCCGCCCTCGCGTTCCAGCGGCATGTCCAGCGAGGTCGGCTGCTCGGCCAGCTTCAGCAGCTCGGCGACATCCTCGACGGGCCGGCCCAGCGCAGCGGCGACCTCCTCGACCGAGACCGGCCGCTCGGCCTCGCCGCGGCGCGAGGACTCCAGCGCCCGGCGAGCCTTGAGCACCTGGTTGAGCTCGCGCACGACGTGCACCGGCAGCCTGATCAGCCGCGCCTGGTGCATGATCGCCCGCTCGATGCTCTGGCGGATCCACCACGAGGCGTAGGTCGAGAAGCGGAAGCCGCGCTCGGGCTCGAACTTGCCGGTGGCGTGCATCAGGCCGAGGTTGCCTTCCTCGATCAGGTCGATCATCGGCATGCCGCGGCCGACGTAATGCTTGGCGATGCTGACGACGAGGCGCAGGTTGCGCTCGATCATCATCTGGCGCGCCGCGAAGTCGCCCCCACGGGCACGCACCGCGGTCGCATGCTCCTCCTCGGCGCTCATCAGCGGCGCGCGGCGGATGTCGCGCAGATAGCTCTGCAGCGTGTTGCCATGGTCAGCCTCGCCGTCCGAGGACGGCGCGGCGGGCAGTTCGGGCGCCTCGGGAGCGGCGCCCGGCTCGGACGCGTCGGAGCCTTCGGCGGGGCCGTCGTGCGCATCGCGCCGCGTGACCATCCGCCCGGCTCCGTGGCCGCTACCGCGAGGGCAGCAGCTTCGCCGGATCGACCGGCTTGCCCTGGCGCCGGATCTCGAAGTGCAGCTGCACCCGCTCGGCGTCGCTGGATCCCATCTCGGCGATCTTCTGGCCGCGGCGCACCGCCTGGTCCTCCTTGACCAGCAGCGTCTGGTTGTGCGCGTACGCCGAGAGGTACGTGGCGTTGTGCTTGACGATGATGAGGTTGCCGTAGCCGCGCAGGCCCGAGCCGGCGTACACGACGCGGCCGTCGGCGGCGGCGTAGACCGGATCGCCGGCCTTGCCGGTGATCGACAGGCCCTTGCTGCGCACCTCGTCGAAGCCGGTGGCGACGCTGCCCGAGGCCGGCCAGGTCCAGTGCACGTCGTCGTCGCCTTCGCGCGCCGCCGGAGCCGGCGCCGCAGTGGCGGCCGAAGGCGCCGAGCCGGCGCTCGCGCTGGTCGGCGCCGGCGTGGCCACCGTCGACGCCGCCGAAGAGGCCCCGGACGCCGCGCCACCCGCCGTGCGGGCATCGGCGCGTGCAGCCGGGAGCACGGGACGCACGACGACGCCGTTGGCGTCGGCCGCCGGCGGCACGACTCGCACCACCTGCCCGACCTCGATGCGGTCCGGGTTCTCGAGGTTGTTCCAGCGCGCGATGTCGCGCCAGTTCTGGCCGTTCTCCAGGCCGATGCGGATCAGCGTATCGCCCGGCTTGACGGCGTAGTAGCCGGGCTTGCCGAGGTTCTCCTGGCCCGGAGGCGGCGGCTTGGCGGCCGAGTCGGGTGCGGCAGCCTCGGTGCTCGTGCCGACAGGGCGGCCGCTGCGGTCTTCGACCGGGGCGCGGTGCGAAGGGTTGGCGCATCCGGCCACCACCGTGGCGACGACGGCCATCAGCAGCAGGGAAGGCGCCGGGCGGACCCGGGAGCCGGGACGGGGAATCTCGATCGTTGCGTCGTATGTCATGCCGTGCCGGATTTTAGGGGGACGAAGTGGACGGCATCGTGAACCTGGCGGCGCAAGCCCTCCGGGCGACGGTCGACGACGACGAGCACCTGCCCGCCGGCAGCGGCGTCGTGCATCGGCGCGACCAGGCGCCCGCCTTCGGCAAGCTGGTCCAGCCAGGCCTGCGGAATGTCCTCGCCGCCGGCGGCGGCCACGATGCTGTCGTACGGCGCCAGCGGCGCGTGGCCGAGGCGTCCGTCGCCGTAGAGCAGGCGCAGGTCGCCGGGCAGGCGCAGTGCGGCCAGGTTCTCGCGCGCCTTGTCGTGCAGCGGCTTCAGGCGCTCGATCGAGACGATGCGTCGCGACAGCTGCGCGAGCAACGCCGTCTGGTAGCCGCAGCCGGTGCCGATCTCGAGCACGCGCCCGAGGTGGCCCGCGGCCGCCGCACGTTCGCCGGCGAACAGCAGCGCCAGCATGCGGCCGACGACCGAGGGCTTGGAGATCGTCTGGCCCAGGCCGATCGGCAGGCTGGTGTCTTCGTAGGCCTGGATCGCCAGCGCGCTGTCCACGAAGCGGTGTCGCTGCACCGCGGCGAAGGCACGCAGCACCGGCTCGCAGCGCAGGCCGTCGGCGTGCAGGCGCGCGACCATGCGTTCGCGCACCGCGGGCGAGTCCAGGCCCAGCCCGCTGGGCGCGACGCGGCGCGCGGCGTCACGCGCGGCCTCGTGCAGCGGACGCTGCGGGCGCAGGAGGTCGCTTGCCGGGCGCGCCGACGATCGCGGCTGCACGTGATGCAGCCCGAGAGGGAAACGCGGCGGCTTGCCGCTCACTGGGGCACCCTTCGGCCTTCGGCCGGTCCCGCCAAGCGGGAATGAGCCCCGGACAAGTCCTGAGGGCTCACTGGGGCACCCTTCGGCCTGGCGGCCGGTCCCGCCGAGCGGGAATGAGCCCCGGACAAGTCCTGAGGGCTCATGCGAGCGGGACGCCCAGCCGCGACGCCCAGGCGCCGCGCATCGCGTGGTCGGTGAGGTCCACCTGCAGCGGCGTGATCGACACCGCGCCGTGGGCGACGGCGTGGAAGTCGGTGCCTTCGCCGGCGTCACGCGCATCGCCGGCCGGGCCGATCCAGTAGATCGGCTCGCCGCGCGGGTTGGTCTGGTGGATCACCGGCTCGCTCGCGTGGCGGCGTCCCAGCCGCGTCACGGAACGCGGCAGCGAGGCGGCATCGGACCGGTTGGGGATGTTGACGTTGAGCAGCCAGGGCCCTGCAGGCGGGCCGCCGGCGAGCACCTGCTCGACGATCGCACGCGCGGTGGCAGCAGCGGCGTCGAGGTGCGTCCAGCCCTTCTCGACCTGCGAAAAGGCGATCGCCGGGATGCCGAACAGGTAGCCCTCCATCGCCGCGGCGACGGTGCCCGAGTACAGCGTGTCGTCGCCCATGTTGGCGCCCTGGTTGATGCCCGAGAGCACCAGGTCGGGTTTGTGCGGCAGCAGGCCGGTCAGCGCGACGTGCACCGAGTCCGACGGCGTGCCGTTGACGACCCGAAAACCTTGCACCGGCTCGCCGCGCGCCTCGAAGACCGACAGCGGCCGGTTCAGCGTCAGCGCGTTGGAGGTGCCGCTGGCGTTCTGCTCCGGGGCGATGACGTCGATCGTGCCCAGGCCTTCGCAGGCCTTGACCAGCGCCGCGATGCCGGGGGCGAGATAACCGTCGTCGTTGGCGATCAGGATGCGCATCGGGGCATTGTAGGGAGTCGGGCGGGCGTCGCCTGCGCGACGGCGCCGGCCGGCCGCGCTGCCTAAGATGCCGCCCACCCTGGAGAGGAGACGACGATGAAGGCCTGGCTCTGCGAATCGCTGGACGGCGTGGCCGGCATGCACTGGCGCGAGATGCCGACGCCCGAACCGGCGCCCGGCGAGGTGCGCGTGGCCATCCGCGCCGCGAGCCTGAACTTCCCCGACCTGCTGATCGTCGAGGGCAGGTACCAGGCGCGCCCTCCCCTGCCCTTCGTGCCGGGCGCCGAGTTCGCCGGCGTCGTCGAGGCCCTGGGCACTGGCGTGACGACGCTGGCCATCGGCCAGCCGGTGGCCGTCATCGGCACGCACGGCGGCTTTGCCACCCACGCCTGCGTCGAGGCCGGGCGCGCGATCCCGCTGCCCCCGGACTTCGATCTCGAGGACGCGGCGGCCTTCGCCTTCACCTACGGCACTTCGCATCACGCGCTGATCGACCGCGGCGCGCTCGCCGCCGGCGAGACGGTGCTGGTGCTGGGCGCCGCCGGTGGCGTCGGTACCGCGGCGCTGCAGATCGCCAAGGCGGCCGGGGCACGTGTCATCGCCGCCGCGTCCAGCGCCGAGAAGTGCGCGCTGTGCCGCGAACTGGGCGCCGACGCCGTCATCGACTATTCGGTGGAAAACCTGCGCGACGCCCTGAAGACGCTCACTGCGGGCCGCGGACCGGACCTGATCTACGACCCGGTGGGCGGCGAGCTCGCGGAGCCGGCACTGCGTTCGATCGCCTGGCGCGGGCGCTACCTGGTCGTCGGGTTCGCCGCCGGCACGATCCCGGCGCTGCCGTGGAACCTCGCACTGCTCAAGGGCGCGTCCATCGTCGGCGTCTTCTGGGGCGAGTTCGTGCGCCGCGAGCCCCAGGCCAGCGCGACGGCCATCGGCCAGCTCGCGCGCTGGTACGCCGAAGGCCGCGTCAAGCCCGTCGTCGGCGCCCGTTTCGCCCTCGAAGACTTGCCCCAGGCTTACGAACGCATGGCCGCGCGCCGCGCCCTGGGCAAGCTGCTGTTCGTCTGCGGCAACTGAGGCAGGGGGTGGCACCGTTACGGCCAGGGGGGCAACGCGCTAGGATGACACCCGATCGAATACGGGGAGGTCGGCTATGGCCGTGAAGGTGCTGATCCTGGAAGACAACCCGGTGGCGCGGAGTTTCCTCTGCCGGGTGGTGCGCGAAAGCTTCAGCGACGCGAACCACATCACCGAGGCGGGCGACCTCGAGACCGCGCGCCGCCACATCACGCTGGCAGGCGGCGCGACCGGACTGCACGGCGTGGACCCCTTCAAGCTGATCCTGATCGACCTGGAACTGCCCGACGGCAACGGCATGGAGCTGCTGGCCGAGCTGGCGCACTACCCGGCAACGAAGATCGTCACGACGCTGTACTCCGACGACGAGCACCTCTTCCCGGCCCTTCAGCACGGCGCCGACGGCTACCTGCTGAAGGAAGACCGCTTCGAGGTCCTGGTCGAGGAGCTGCAGAAGATCGTGCGCGGCCAGCCGCCGCTGTCGCCGGCGATCGCACGTCGGCTGCTGACGCACTTCCGCCACGGTGCCGGCCCCGACGTCGCACCCGACAGTGGCTTCGTCAACACCACCGGCTTCACGACCAGCCGGCCGGTGCCGATGGAGAAGGCGCTCCCCGAGCACGAACGCCTGACGCCACGCGAAAGCGAAGTGCTCACCTACCTCAGCAAGGGCTTCACGATCAAGGAGATCGCGAGCCTGATGGGCATCAAGTGGTTCACCGTCAACGACCACATCAAGTCCATCTACAAGAAGCTGAACGTGTCGAGCCGGGCCGAGGCCGCGGTGCTCGCGAGCAAGCAGGGCCTGGTCTGATCCCGCGGCCGCCGGCCGCCGCATCGTCGCCATGACGGAACGCCCCGCCGTCCCCGGCGACTCGAGTTTTGGCCATTCGGCGCTCGAGCCCGCGCTCGGCGCCGACATCGCCGCGCGCTGGGTCGGCTGGCGCCGCCAGCTGCTCGTGCTGCTGACGGTGCTTGGCGGCCTCGGCCTGTTCGGCCTCGTGCATTGGGTCGCCGCCAGCCCGGCGCTGGACATCGCGCTGCTGGCACCGCCGAACGCACCCCCCACCGTGATGGCGACGGGTGTCCCGGCGCTCGAACCGATGGTCGGGCGCCCGCCGGTCGCGCTGCGCAACGCCGATGGCCGCGAGGTGCTGGTCGACGCGCTGCTGATGGAGCACTCGTCGCGGTGGCAGGTCGACGACGCGGTGCGCGCCCGCATCGTCGCCGGGCAGGAAGCGCTGGCCGCGGTGCTGCAGGGGCGCGAGGTCTTCGTCGAGTTCCGCAACGGCGTCGAGATCCCGGTGCTGGCCCGGCCGCGTGGTGCCGGCGGACTGGGCCTGCTGTTCTGGCCGCTGGCCGCACTCGCGCTTGCCGTCTACCTGGTCGGCATCGTCGTCCTGCTCGCGCGGCCGCAGGGCCGCAACGTCGTCTATCTCGTCGTCGTGCTGAGCCAGGCGGCGACGCTGCTGTTCATCGCCGTGGGCTCGATGCGCGGCCTGGGGCTGCCGCCCGGCTTCGCGAGCGTCGAGCCATGGGCCCGGATGGTGCTGGATCTCGTGGCAGGCGCCGGCGTGCTGCACGCGTTCACGCTGCACCCGCGGCCCTTGCCGCATCGGCACGCGATCGCGGCGGCCGGCTGGCTGCCGGTCGTGGTGCTGCCGGTGCTGGCGCACGGCGGTCTGCTGCCCGAGGCCTGGTGGTGGACCCAGGCTGCGCTGCTGGCCCAGGGCGGCGCCGCGCTGGCGACGATCAGCTGGTCCTACCGCATCGAGGCCAACCCGTTCGCCGCCGTGCTGCGCCGGCTGGGTGTCATCACCTTCTGCGCCTTCGCGCTGGTGACGCTCGGCATGGCGGCAGCGGCCGGCAACCCGGGCCCGCCCAACTCGGTGGCCGCGGCCGGCCCGCTGGTCTGGACACTGTTCTTCAGCTCGCTGCTGCTGCTGGTGCCGTTCCTCTCGCGCTCGCGCCTGGCGCTGCGCGAGCTGGCGATGCTGGCCGGCATCAGCACCATCGCGGTGTCGCTGGACCTGCTGTTCGTCGCCATCTTCTCGCTCGGCCAGTTCACGTCGCTGACGCTGGCCGTGTTCCTGGCGCTGGGCGTCTACGCCGGCGCACGCCAGTGGATCCTCAACCAGACGATCGGCTCCGAGGTGCTGACGACCGAGCGCACCTTCGAGCAGCTCTATCGCGTCGCGCGCGAGCTGCAGAAGCAGCCAACGCGCTACTCGACGCTGGTGGCCGATCTGCTGCGCGACCTGTTCGAGCCGCTGGAAGTGCTGCGCCTGGAACGTGACTCTGCGCATGCCTCGGTCGTCGGCGGCGGCGCGGCGCTGGTCGTGCCGGTGCGCAGCGGCCGCGGCGGCGGCCGGCCGCTGTCACTGGTGCTGCGCTTCGCACGCCGCGGCCAGCGCCTGTTCTCGCGCGACGACGCCCGGCTGGCCGAACGCGTCGTCGACCAGCTCAAGCGCGCCGTGGCCTACGACCAGGCCGTCGAACGCGGGCGCCACGAGGAGCGGCTGCGCATCGCCCAGGACCTGCACGACGACATCGGCGCGCGCCTGCTGACGCTGATGTACCAGGCGCAGACGCCGGAGATGGAGGACTACATCCGCCACACGCTGCTGGACCTGAAGACCCTGACGCGCGGGCTCGCCGCGGCCGAACACCGGCTGTCGCACGCGTCGGCCGAATGGAAGGCCGACCTCACCCAGCGCCTCACCGCGGCCCAGGTGCAGCTCGGCTGGTCGGTCGAGTTCGATCGCGACGTGCGCCTGACCGTCGTGCAGTGGTCGGCGCTGACACGGGTGATCCGCGAACTCGTCACCAACTCGCTCTACCACGGCCACGCGACGCGCGTGGACGTGCAGATGGTGCTGGCGGGCAGCCGGCTGGTGCTGGTGGTCGCCGACGACGGCGACGGCCGCGAGCCGCAGTCCTGGGCCCACGGGCTGGGCCTGGGCGGCGTGCGCAAACGCGTCAAGCTGCTCGGCGGCGAGGTGCGCTGGCGCGAGAACCATCCGCGCGGCATCGCCTGCGAGATGCGGGTGCCCGACTTCCAGACGCCCGACGAAGACGGCTGAACGTCGAACGGCCTCAGCGGCGCCAGCGCCGCCGCAGGTCCAGCAGGTGGGCAAGACCGGCGGCCGCCAGGCCGGCCGCCACCCAGGTCCAGGCGGCGCCGGCCAGCGCCGCACGCACCGCCAGCATCAGCGCCAGGCCGGCGCACAGATTGGCGACGAAGTCGCGCGGCGCCAGGCCACGCCCGGTGCGCGCGTGCCAGATCCACAGCACCAGCGCCTCCAGCAGCGTGACGGCGATGACGAGGTCGACGAGCGCCACGCGCGGCCGTCAGACCCGCGCCAGCCCGAGCAGGTGCGCGATGTCCTTGAAGAAGATGCGCACGTGCGCCATCGGCTTGCGCCGCGTGAGCCGCTTGTTCATGTACGAATCGAAGGTCAGCTGCTGCACGTCCTTGTCCTTGCAGATGCTGACGAAACGCTCGCGGCGTTTGTCGCTGGAATACCAGAAGCGCTGCAGGATGCCGAGGATCCAGAAGACGCGGCCGTGTTCGCGCATGAAGTTGCGGCGCGCGGCGGCCAGCGCCTTCGCGTCGCCGGTGCGCAGCATCTCCAGCACCGCCTCGGCGGCGAAGCGGCCGCCGGCCAGCGCGTAGTAGATGCCTTCGCCCGAAGCCGGCGCGACGACGCCCGAGGCATCGCCGGCGAGCACGACGTCGCGGCCGTTGTCCCAGCAGCGCAGCGGCTTCAGCGGGATCGGCGCACCTTCGCGGCGGATCGTCCTGCAGTTCGCCAGGCCGGCGTCCTCGCGCAGCTTGGCCGTCGCGTTGCGCAGCGAGAAGCCCTTGTCGGCGCTGCCGGTGCCCACGCTCATCGTCTTGCCGTGCGGGAACACCCAGCCGTAGAAGTCGGGCGAGATCGTGCCGCGGTAGTAGACGTCGCAGCGCGAGGGGTCGTAGTCGGGGTGGCCGGGCTCGGGCGCCTCGATGATCTCGTGGTAGGCGAAGACGTACTCCACCTCGTGCGCGCAGGAGATCTGCTGGCGCGCCACCTCGGAGCGTGCGCCGTCGGCGCCGATGATGGCCCGGGCGCGCACCGCGGCCTCCTGGCCCTCGCCGCGTTCGCCCTTCTCGTGCGGGCGGTAGCGCACGATGGCGCAGCCGTCGGCATCGCGGTCGATGCGCTCGAAGGTGCCGGTGCGGCGCACCGCGCCGCACTGTCGTGCACGCTCGCGCAGCCATTCGTCGAACTGCTCGCGGTCGACGAGGCCCACATAGCCGTTCTCGATGTGGATGTCCACCTTGACGTCGGTGGGCGAGATCATCCGCGCGCACAAGGCCTTGGCGACGATCAGCTCGTCCGGGATGCCGAAATCGCGGATCGCGCGCGGCGGGATCGCACCGCCGCAGGGTTTGATGCGGCCGGCACGGTCGAGCAGCAGAACGCTGCGGCCCTGCCGCGCGATCTCCGTGGCCGCCGTGGCGCCAGCCGGACCGCCGCCGACGACGACGACATCGAAGGTCTCCAGTTGCATCTCACTCCACCTTTGCCACCGCGGGTTCTGCAAACAGGCGCGGCGTCGCGGTGGCGCGGCGCCGGGCGTCGATCTTGGCCGCCAGGACGGCGGACACCACGAAAAGCAGCGCCTCGGCACCGAAGACGCTCGAATAAGCCACCGAGGACTCGCCCAGCAGCCAGTGCGCGAGGTCGCTGGCGCCGGTGCCGACGACGCCACCCAGGCCGAAGGCCACGGCCTGCGCCGCGCCCCACAAACCCATGCGCACGCCTTCGCGGCCGGGCTTGCCCTCGCCGGCCAGGCGCATCATCGAGCCGATCGCGGCGATCGAGAACGCGCCGTTGGCCACGCCGAGCAGGAAGACCGTCGGCTTGAACGGCCAGCCCGGGCCGACGATGCCGGCGCCCACCAGCGAGGCCAGGCACAGCGCCGACGCGAGGCAGCCGCCGACCGACCAGGCGCGCAGCGAGCCCAGCCGCTGGCCGGCGAGCGCGACCAGGATCATCCCGGTGAGCACGCCGCCGTGCTGCATGCCCGACAGCGTCGTCGACTCGCCCGGCGTGTAGCCGAAGACGGTGCCGGCGAAGGGCTCGAGGATCAGGTCCTGCGCGCTGAACGCGAGCATCGACACGAAGATGAAGACCGTGAAGCGGCGCGCGTCGCCGTCGGCCCAGACCTCGGACAGCGCCTGGCGGAAATCGGGTTTGGCTTCGGCCTGCGCAGCCGGCGCCCGCCCCTCGCCTTCGACGCGGTACAGCGCGAGCGTCGCCAGCACGAAGGCCAGGACGGCGACACCGGTCACGACGGTCATCAGCCGCGCCGGCGAATACGGGTCGAGCAGCTTGCCGGCGACGCCGGCGGTCACCGCCAGGCCCAGGATCATCATCATCCAGACGATGGTCGCCGCCGGTGCGCGGCGCTGCTCGGGCACGCGCTGCGCCAGCAGCACGAGCAGCGAGGTGCCGGCGGCGCCGACGCCCAGGCCGATGACGACGAAGGACACGAAGGCCGCGGCGATGCCCGGCACGCGCGCCACCGGGATCAGCGCCACCGAAGCCGCCGCACCGATGCCCCCGGCGGCCAGCACCGCGAGCCCGCCGATGATCCACGGCGTGCGCCGCCCGCCGACGTCGGAGCCGAAGCCCATGCGCGGGCGCAGCATCTGCACCATGTAGTGCACCGCCACCAGCAGGCCCGGCAGCAGCGCCGGCAACGCCAGCTCGACGACCATGATGCGGTTGAGCGTCGAGGTCGTCAGCACCACCATCGCGCCGATGCAGGCCTGCACCAGGCCCAGGCGGAAGACGGTGAACCAGCCGAAGTGCACGCCGGAGCCGCTCACGCCAGGCCCCCGGTCGCGCGCAGCGCGAAGGCGCTGACCATCATGCCGCTGACGAACAGCGGCACGCCGAAGCCGCTGTAGAACAGCGCGCGCTTGACCGGGTCCTTCAGGAACCAGAGCATCAGCACGCCCTGCGCGACCAGCAGCGCGCCGATCGCCGCGGCGTGCCAGACGGCACCCCACTGCACCAGCATGCCGATGACGAAGATCTGCGGCACCGCCATCACGACGCAGGCCGTGCGCGCGGCGCCGTCGACACCCAGGCGCACCGGCAGCGAGCCGACGCCCATCTTCTTGTCGCCTTCGATGGCCTTGAAGTCGTTGAGCGTCATGATCCCGTGCGCGCCGATGCTGTAGAGCAGCGCCAGCGCCAGCGAATGCGAGGCCGGCATCGCGCCGCCGGCCATCACTGCGGCACCCGTGACCCAGGCCAGGCCCTCGTAGCTGATGCCGCAGGCGGCGTTGCCCCACCAGCCGTTCTGCTTCAGGCGCACCGGCGGCGCGCTGTAGGCCCAGGCCAGGATCAGCCCCAGCACCGCAGCGCCGAAGCCCCAGGGGCCGAGCTGCGTGGCGACCAGCAGCGACAGCGCCGTCCAGCCGATCGCGATGTACAAGCCCCAGCGGCCGGGGATGCGGCCCGAGGGGATCGGACGGTTCGGTTCGTTGATCGCGTCGACGTGGCGGTCGAACCAGTCGTTGACGGCCTGGCTGGTCGCGCAGACCAGCGGCCCGGCGAGCAGCACGCCGAGGAAGACGAGAAACCAGTTCGCCGTGATCGGCTGCCCCGATGCGACGACGCCGCACGAGAAGGCCCACATCGGAGGGAACCAGGTGATCGGTTTGAGCAACTCCGCTACAGCGGACAACGCGGGCCTTGCCATGGGGCTGAATCTTGCGCTTGACAAAACAGAGCGTCAATTGTCGTTGACACAATCCCTGCCTTAGGACAAGCTCGACGGATGCTGATGAAGTCGGATGCCGCAGCCACGGGCGCGGCCGGAAAGCAGGATCCCCAGGCGCCGGTGGCGCTGGTGGTGGGCAGCGGGTTCGGCGGCATGGCCGCCGCGGTACGCCTGGCGGCCAAAGGCTACCGGGTCACCGTTCTGGAAAAGCTCGACGCCCCCGGCGGCCGGGCCTACGTGCACCACCGCGAAGGCCACGTCTTCGACGCCGGGCCCACCATCGTCACCGTGCCCTACCTCTTCGACGAGCTGTGGGCGCTGGCCGGGCGCAAGTTCAGCGACGACATCGAACTGAAGTCGCTGGATCCGTTCTACCGCATCCGTTTCGACGACGGCGACCATTTCGACTACAGCGGCGACCCGGCGCGCATGCGTGCCGAGGTGCGGCGCATCAGCCCCGGCGACGCCGAAGGCTTCGAACGTTTCATGCGCGAGGCCGACCAGTGTTACGAGCTGGGCTTCCGCTCGCTCGGAGACAAGGCCTTCGACACCGTCGGCGACCTGATCAAGGCCGCGCCGCTGATCATCAAGCTGCGCGGCTGGCGCAGCCTGCACCAGATGGTGGCCAGCCATCTGAAGCATCCGAAGCTGCGTGTCGCGATGAGCCTGCAGTCGCTGCTCATCGGCGGCAACCCGTTCTCGGTGACGAGCATGTACGCACTCGTCAACGCGCTCGAGCGCCAGTGGGGCGTGCACTGGGCGATGGGCGGCACCGGCGAGCTGATCCGCGGCCTGGTCGACGTCTTCGAAGGCATGGGCGGCACGATGCGGCTGAAGGCCGAGGTCAAGCGCATCGAGGTCGACAACGGCGTCGCCACCGGCGTCACGCTGGCCGACGGCGAGCGCATCCCGGCGGACATCGTCGTCTGCAACGGCGACACCGGCTACCTGTACAAGAACCTCGTCGACGCACGCTGGCGCAAGCACTGGACCGACGCGCGCATCGAACGCGGCCACTACTCGATGGGCCTGTTCGTCTGGTACTTCGGCACCGACCGGCGCTACGAGGACGTGCCACACCACATGATGGTGCTGGGCCCGCGCTACCGCGAACTGCTCGACGACATCTTCCGCAAGAAGAAGCTCGCCAGCGACTTCAGCATCTACCTGCACCGCCCCACCGCCACCGATCCGTCGATGGCGCCCGCCGGCTGCGACACCTTCTACGCCCTGATGCCGGTGCCGCACCTGGGCAGCGGCACCGACTGGACGACGCAGGCCGAACCCTACCGCCAGTCGGTCCAGGAAGCCCTGGAACGCACCGTGCTGCCGGGCCTTGGCAAGCACCTGCGCGTGTCCTTCTGCACCACGCCGCTGGACTTCCAGCACCGGCTGCTGTCGTACAAGGGCGCCGGCTTCGGCCTGGAGCCGCTGCTGCTGCAGAGCGCCTACTTCCGCCCGCACAACCGCAGCGAGGACGTGAAGAACCTGTTCATGGTCGGCGCCAGCACCCACCCGGGCGCCGGCGTGCCGGGCGTGATCATGTCGGCCAAGGCGCTGGAGTCGGTGTTGCCCGACCCGGCGACGTTCCGCCGCTGAAGCGATCGAAGACGGCCGGCAGCTGCCGGCCGCTCTACTTCTCGGCTTCGGCCGGCGTGCCGCTGCCCAGGTCGCCCAGGCCGTAGCGGCGCAGCTTCACGTACAGGCTCTGGCGCGACAGGCCGAGCATCTCGGCCGCCGATGCGCGGTTGTCGCGCGTGAGCTCGAGCGCCGCCTCGATGCACAGCTGCTCGATCAGGTCGGTGGTCTCGCCGACGATGTCCTTCAGCGGCACACGCCCGACCAGCTCGGTGAGCTGACCGACCGAGCGCGGCAGCTCGCGCGTCGTGCGCGCGTCGTGGCCCGCCAGGCGGCGGCCGACGTCGCGGATCGTGAAACCGAGGAAGGGCCGATCCCCCTGCGCGACCATCGTCGCCGAGATCTCGACGTCGGTGACGGCACCGTACTCGCCGCGAAGCGTGGTCGCGAACAGCCGCACCTGGCCACGCTGGCGCAGGTTGGAGATCATCACGCTCAGGTCGACGCCGGTGCGGCCGAGCCAGCGGTCGAGGGTCTCGCCGCGCACCTGCTCCTCGGTCGTCAGCTGGGCCAGCTCGACGAAGGCCGGGTTGGCCGAGATCACGCGGCCTTCGAGGTCGGTGACGACGAGGCAGTCGGGCGCGCTCTGCACCAGCTTGAGCAGCATCGACCCGGTCGACGGCGCCATCTCCGCGACCACCTGCGACTGCACGCGAGACAGGCGCACGAGGAAGTGCGAGACCAGGTCCTGGCGATAGGTCGACACCGCGACCGTGACCTCGCCTCGGCCGTCGGCCAGTTCGGCGCGACCCTCGTCGGCACGGCCGGTGGCGCGCACGCCGGCGAGCAGCAGGTTCAGCTGCTCGGCCGCACGCGCCTCGATCCCGGTCGGGAAGGTCACGCCGACCAGGCTGGCCACCCCGCCGTCGGCCAGCAGGCGCGCGGCGGCCGGGTTGGCCTCGAGGATCTTCTGGGTCGTCGCGTCGACGACGAGCACGGCCTCCGACGCGACCTGGAACAGGTGGCGATAACGCGTCTCGGCGTGGCGGAACTTCCAGTAGTCGCGTTCCATCGCCTGCTGCGCCTCGACTAGGCGCTGCTGCAGCGCCGCGACGGCACGCAGGTCGCGACCGAAGGCCAGGACATGGCCGGCACGCCCCTCGGCGCCACCGAGACGCACGGCGACGAACAGCAGCGGCACCTCGCGGTCGCCAGGCAGAACGAAGTTCAGGTGGCGCCAGCGGATGGAACCGGCGGCGTCCGGCGCGGCCTCGCGCAGCAGGGCCTCGACCTTGTCACGGCTTTCCGGCGTGACGATGTCCACCCAGCGTTTGTCGATCCACTCGGCGCCGGCCTCGCGGGCGAAGTCGTCGCCACCACAGGCGAGGTCACGCACGACACCGTGGGCGTCGACCACCAACGTTATGTCGTTCGCAACCGACAGCAGCGACCCGGCCGTCGCGGCGGTCACGCCGCCGAACGTCTTCTCCGGTGCTCCAAACGGTCTCATTCGGAGACCCGCCTTTCAGCTCATAAAAACTGCGTTGATCGAAACGGCAGCACTTGGTTCATGCGGCAGCTTCCCGAAATCCGGACACCAGCGTCGTGCCGTCATCGTTTCCCCGCTTTCGCCGCGACGAGCCTCGATGCCAGGACCGGGGCCTCGCGCGCGTCGCGCGCGGTGCCGTCGGCGCCCGCTTCGGCGGCGCGTTCGGGATGGAGGGCAAAGACAGGGCCTCCGACGATGACCGACATCCCGCGGTTGCGGGACGCCCGGCGCATCATCGTGATGCCATCACGAAGCCAGTCCAGGCGCGCGTCGACGCCGACGGACACCCCGACGACGTCGAACCACTCCCGGCGCACGCGGCGCACGGGATCTATCGAACGACTGTCGAGTTCGCAGACCACCTCCCAGCCGGCATGACGGAAGAACTCCGCCACCATCGACAGGCCGAAGGTGTGCTGCTCACCGGGGGCCGGCAGCAGCAGTGCGCGGCGGCCCTCGACCGGGACATGCAGATCGTGCCCGAGCGAAGGACTCAGCCCTCTCATGATACGGTGCAGGCGACCGAGAGCGACCGTGACGTCACTGAACATCACGAGGTCCTGCTCCCACATCTCGCCCAGACGCCGCGCCGCCGGCGCCAGCAGGTCCAGATAGATGAGCTCGACGGGAACACCACGCTCGCGCAGTGCGCCGACCATCTCGAGCCAGCCCGCATCACCCGGAGCAAGCGTGAACTCGATGAAACGGGCGAGATCGTCAGGGGAGAGAGTCGCCGCCGGGTCGACACGAACCGCACGCGACAGCAGCGGCACGACTTCGCCTTCGATGCTGCGCGCCAGCCGCGCCAGATGCTGCGGCACACGCGCCTCGGTGACGACGGCCTGGACGTCCTCGACGGTCGCCGGACAGTCGACCCTCGCGGCGCAGGCGGCCGGGCTCACGACGGGACTCCGGACGGCAACGCGGCGACCTCGCGGTGACCTTCACGCAAGCCCGTCGCGCCGCGCGCGCGGCGCGTCAGCGAACCGGATGCTCCGGCTTCGGTCATGCGAGCAACTCCCCAGGCGCGGGCGAACTGATCCCGCATGAGTCAAGGGTAGTGTCAGGTTCGCATGACGTCAACCCCTGTTGACATCAGGGGTGTCCCCGTCTAGATTCTGTGCCATGGGTCACAAGACCAACCTCGATCGCGGACCCACGGCGCCGCGCGTGCCTCCGCTGTACACGCCCGAAGAGCGCATTCGGCGCGACCGTTCGCCCTGGACGATCGTGCAGGGCGTGCTCGCTCCGCTGCAGTTCCTCGTCTTCCTCGTGAGCCTCGCGCTCGTCGTGCGCTACCTGATCACAGGTCAAGGCCACGACGCGGCGACGATCTCGATCGTGATCAAGACGGTGGTGCTCTACACCATCATGATCACCGGCGCGATCTGGGAGAAGGACGTCTACGGCGTCTACCTCTTCGCCCCCGCCTTCTATTGGGAAGACGTGTTCAGCATGCTGGTGCTGGCGCTGCACACGGCCTACCTCGTGTCGCTGGCCACCGGCTGGCTTGATGACCGTCAACAAATGTGGCTGGCACTTGCAGCGTACGCGACCTACGTCATTAACGCCGGGCAGTTCCTCCTTAAGCTCCGGGCCGCGCGATTGAGCGCCCAGTCGGAAGCCTACGCATGAATGCCGTCATCGACATCGCCCCTGCCCCCACGCAGCAGGGCTGTGGCGACGCCCCTGTCCTGCGCGAGCGCGGGCAGCGTGAGGTGTTCTGCGGTCTCGCGGGCATCGTCTGGCTGCACCGCAAGATCCAGGACGCCTTCTTCCTTGTCGTCGGTTCGCGCACCTGCGCGCACCTGCTGCAGTCGGCCGCCGGCGTGATGATCTTCGCCGAGCCGCGTTTCGCGACCGCGATCATCGACGACCGTGACCTCGCCGGCCTGGCCGACGCCAACGCCGAGCTGGATCGCGTCGTCACGCGCCTGCTCGAGCGCCGCCCGGACATCAAGATGCTGTTCCTGGTGGGCTCGTGCCCGTCGGAAGTCATCAAGCTGGACCTGTCGCGCGCCGCCGAGCGCCTGTCGCGCAGCTTCACGCCGCGCGTGCGCATCCTGTCCTATACCGGCAGCGGCATCGACACCACCTTCACGCAAGGCGAGGACACCTGCCTGGCGGCGCTGGTGCCCGAGCTGCCGGCCAGCGAGGAACGCGCGCTGATGGTCGTCGGCTCGATCGCCGACATCGTCGAGGACCAGTTCCGCCGCGTCTTCGACGGCCTGGGCATCGGCCCGGTGCACTTCTTCCCCGCGCGCCACGCCGGCGAGATGCCGCCGGTCGGCCCGGGAACGCGTTTCGTGCTCGCCCAACCCTTCCTGGCGGACACCACGCGGGCTCTCGAACTCCGCGGCGCACGCCGCCTGGCGGCCCCCTTCCCCTTCGGCGCCGAAGGCACGACGCTGTGGCTGCAGGCGATCGCGCGCGAGTTCCAGGTCGAGGCGACCAAGTTCGTCTCGGTCATCGGGCCGCGCCGCGAGCGCGCCGCACGCGCGCTGGCGCACCACCGCGTGCAGCTCGAGGGCCGCAAGGTCTTCTTCTTCCCCGATTCGCAGCTCGAGATTCCGCTGGCCCGTTTTCTCGCGCGCGAAATGGGCATGGTGCCGGTCGAAGTCGGCACGCCCTACCTGCACCGCCAGCTCGTCGCGTCCGAACTCGCGCTGCTGCCGGCGGGCACCCAGCTTTCCGAGGGCCAGGATCTCGAGCGTCAGCTCGACCGGTGCCGCGCCGCCCGCCCCGACATCGTCGTCTGCGGCCTGGGCCTCGCGAACCCGCTGGAAAGCGAGGGGCTCACGACCAAGTGGTCGATCGAGCTCGTCTTCACGCCGGTGCACGGCTTCGACCAGGCCGCCGACCTGGCCGAGCTGTTCACCCGCCCGCTCGCCCGGCGGATGAAACTGGTCGCCTGACATGCAGTTGACCCTCTGGACCTACGAAGGCCCGCCGCACGTCGGCGCGATGCGCGTCGCCACCGCGATGGACGACGTGCACTACGTGCTGCACGCGCCGCAGGGCGACACCTACGCCGACCTGTTGTTCACGATGATCGAGCGGTTGCCGCGCCGCCCGCCGGTCACCTACACGACCTTCCAGGCTCGCGACCTCGGCGGCGACACCGCCGAGCTCTTCAAGACCGCCTGCGCCCAGGCCTTCGAGCGTTTCCGCCCGAACGCCATGCTGGTCGGCGCCTCGTGCACCGCCGAGCTGATCCAGGACGACCCCGGCGGCCTGGCACGCGCGCTGGCGCTGCCGGTTCCCGTCATCCCGCTGGAGCTGCCGTCGTACCAGCGCAAGGAGAACTGGGGCGCGTCCGAGACTTTCTATCAGGTCGTGCGCACGCTGGCCGGCCCGAACGCGCCGGCACCCGGCACGCCGCGGCCCGCGCGCGAGCCCGGCGCCAAGCCGAGTTGCAACATCCTCGGCGCGACCGCGCTGGGGTTCCGCCATCGCGACGACGTGCGCGAGATCACCGGCCTGCTGGGCGAACTGGGCATCGAGGTGCGCACGGTGGCGCCGCTGGGCGCCTCGGCCGGCGACATCGCCCGCCTGGGCGAAGCCGATTTCAACGTCGTGCTCTACCCCGAAACCGGCGGGCAGGCCGCGAGCTGGCTGCAGCGCTTCTTCGGCCAGCCCTTCACGAAGACGATCCCGATCGGCGTCGGCGCGACCAAGGCCTTCATCGCCGAAGTGCTGCAGTTGGCCGGACTGCCAGCCGACACGCCGCTGCCCGACGCGATGTCGCGCTCGCCCTGGTATTCGCGTTCGGTCGACTCGACCTACCTCACCGGCAAGCGTGTCTTCATCTTCGGCGACGCCACGCACGTCGTCGCGGCGGCACGCGTCGCGCATCAGGAGATGGGCTTCACCGTCGTCGGCCTGGGCACCTACAGCCGCGAGTTCGCGCGCGACGTGCGCGAGGCCGCCAAGCTCTACGGCGTCGAGGCGCTGATCACCGACGACTATCTGGAAGTCGAGGCCAAGGTCGCCGAACTGCACCCCGAGCTCGTGCTGGGCACGCAGATGGAGCGCCACATCGCCAAGCGCCTGGGCGTGCCCTGCGCGGTGATCTCCGCCCCGGTGCACGTGCAGGACTTCCCCGCGCGCTACTCGCCGCAGATGGGCTTCGAGGGCGCCAACGTGCTGTTCGACAGCTGGGTGCACCCGCTGATGATGGGGCTGGAAGAGCACCTGCTGACGATGTTCCGCGGCGACTTCGAGTTCCACGACGGCGCGGCGGCCTCTCATCTCGGCCGTGCCGCCGTTCCGGCGCCGGCCGTGAGCACGGCGCCCGGCGTCGACGCGGCCGACGACACCCCGCCCGCCGAGGCTGCCGTCGCCCCCGCCGCTTCCGCGCCGATCACCGTCGCCCAGTGGGCGCCGGACGCGCAGAAGGAACTGCAGAAGATCCCGTTCTTCGTGCGCGGCAAGGCGCGCCGAAACACCGAGCGATTCGCCGCCGAGCGCGGCCTCGCCACCATCACCGTGGAAACGCTGTATGACGCCAAGGCGCACTTCGGGCGTTGACGCGACGCCCATCCGGGTCGTCATCGTCACGATGGACACCCACCTGGCGAGCGCTGCAGAGCGCGCGCGGGTCAACCTGCGCCGCGTGCTGCCGGGGCTGGAACTGACGCTGCATGCCGCGTCGGAATGGGCCAACGAGCCCGAAGGGCTCAAGCGCTGCATCGACGACATCCGCCAGGGCGACATCGTCATCGTGACGATGCTGTTCCTGGAGGACCACTTCCTGCCGCTGATGCCGGTGCTGCAGGAGCGCCGCATGCAGTGCGACGCGATGGTCTGCGCGATGTCGGCCGCCGAGGTCGTCAAGCTGACGCGCCTGGGCGGCTTCGACATGGACAAGCCGGCCTCGGGGCCGCTGGCGCTGCTCAAGCGCCTGCGTGGCAACAAGGACAAGGCCGCCACGGGCGGCGCCGCGCAGATGAAGATGCTGCGCCGCGTGCCGCAGCTGCTGCGCTTCATCCCCGGCACCGCCCAGGACGTGCGCGCCTACTTCCTGTCGCTGCAGTACTGGCTGGGCGGCTCGGAAGAGAACATCTTCAACATGGTGCGTTTCCTCGTCGACCGCTACGCGGCCGGCGAACGCGCCGCGCTGCGTGGCCGCGGCAAGCCCGCGGCGCCGGTCGAGTACCCCGACATCGGCGTCTACCACCCGCGCATGAAGGGCCGCATCGGCGAGGACGCCGCTGCGCTGCCCAAGCTCGTCAAGGACGGCGAATGCCAGGGCCGCGTCGGCCTGCTGCTGCTGCGCTCGTACCTGCTGGCGGGCAACGCCGCGCACTACGACGGCGTCATCGCGGCGCTCGAGGTCCAGGGACTGCAGGTCGTGCCGGCCTTCGCCTCGGGCCTGGACTCGCGCCCGGCGATCGAACGTTTCTTCATGAAGGACGGCAAGCCGACGGTCGATGCCGTCGTCTCGCTGTCGGGCTTCTCGCTCGTCGGCGGCCCGGCCTACAACGACGCGCGTGCGGCCGAGGAGATCCTCGCCCAGCTCGACGTGCCCTACATCGCCGCGCACCCGGTCGAGTTCCAGACGCTGGGCGAGTGGGGCGGCTCCGACCGCGGCCTGCTGCCGGTGGAAAGCACCATCATGGTCGCGATCCCCGAGCTCGACGGTGCGACCAGCCCGACGATCTTCGGCGGCCGCTGCGGCGCCGCCGGCACCACCTGTGCCGGTTGCGACAAGGGCTGCCAGTTCAGCACCAGCGACAACTCGCAGGACATGCGCAGCTGCTCGGAGCGCACCGCCACGCTGGCCGCACGTGTCGCGCGCCTCGTGTCGCTGCGCCGCGCCCGGCGCGCCGAGCGCAAGGTCGCGGTCGTCATCTTCAACTTCCCGCCCAATGCCGGGAACATCGGCACCGCGGCCTACCTGTCGGTCTTCGAGAGCCTGTACGAGACGCTCAAGGGCATGAAGGCCCAGGGCTATGCCGTCGAGGTGCCGGAGAGCGTCGACGCGCTGCGCGACGCGGTGCTGAAGGGCAACTCGCAGACCTACGGCGCCGACGCCAACGTGCACGCGTTCATCCCGGTGGACGACCACGTGCGCCGCGAACGCTGGTTGAAGCAGATCGAGGCCCAGTGGGGCCCGGCGCCCGGCCGCCAGCTGACCGACGGCCGCTCGATCTTCGTGCTCGGCGCCCAGTTCGGCAACGCGCTGGTCGCGATCCAGCCGAGCATGGGCTACGAAGGCGACCCGATGCGCCTGCTGTTCGAGCACGGCTTCGCGCCGACGCACGCGTTCTCGGCCTTCTACCGCTGGCTGCGCGACGACTTCAAGGCCGACGCGGTGCTGCACTTCGGCACCCACGGCGCGCTCGAGTTCATGCCCGGCAAGCAGACCGGCATGTCCGGCATGTGCTGGCCCGACCGCCTGATCTCGGACCTGCCGAACTTCTATCTCTACGCGTCGAACAACCCGTCCGAAGGCGCGATCGCCAAGCGCCGGGCCGCCGCGACGCTGATCAGCTACCTGACGCCGCCGGTGGCCCAGGCCGGGCTGTACCGCGGCCTGCTCGAGCTGAAGGCTTCGCTGGAACGCTGGCGTGCGCTGGAACCGGATGCCTCCGAACGCGCCGAGTACGTGTCGGTGATCCAGGCCCAGGCCGCCGAGCTCGAACTCGCCGCCGCCGAACCGGCCTGGACGCCGGAGCAGGCCGAGACCGAAGTCCAGCGCCTGACCGCCGCCGTGCTCGAACTCGAGTACACGCTGATCCCGCACGGCCTGCACGTCGTCGGCAAGCCGCTGACCGAAGTCCAGCGTGTCGACATGCTGATGTCGATGGCCGGAGACACCCCGCCGGAGCGTTCGGTGGTCGAGGCCATCGTCGCCGGCAAGGCGGTCAGCGGCCATGACGACCTGGTGCGCGCCAACCGGCTGCTGGCCCAGGACACCGAGGTGGCGGGCATCCTGCGTGCGCTCGACGGCCGTTTCGTGCCGCCGGCGCCGGGCGGCGACCTGCTGCGCACGCCCGAGGTGCTGCCCACCGGCCGCAACCTGCACGGCTTCGACCCGTTCCGCATCCCCAGTGCCTTCGCCGTCAAGGACGGCACGCGCCTGGCGCAGCTGCTGCTGGACCGCCACGTCGCCGACGGCAACGCGCTGCCGGAGTCGGTCGCGCTGGTGCTCTGGGGCACCGACAACCTGAAGACCGAAGGCGGCCCGATCGGCCAGGCCCTGGCGCTGATGGGCGCGACGCCGCGTTTCGACAGCTACGGCCGCCTGGCCGGCGCGACGCTGATCCCGCTGGAGCAGCTGGGCCGCCCGCGCGTGGACGTCGTGATCACGCTGTCGGGCATCTTCCGCGACCTGCTGCCGCTGCAGATCAAGCTGCTGGCCGAGGCCGCCTACCTGGCGGCCACCGCCGACGAGCCGGCCGAGCAGAACTTCGTGCGCAAGCACGCCCTGGCCTACATGCAGCAGCACGGCTGCGACATGGAGACGGCCGCGCTGCGCGTCTTCGGCAACGCCGACGGCACCTACGGCTCCAACGTCAACAACCTGGTCGAGAACGGCCGCTGGGACGACGAGGACGAACTCGCCGAGACCTACAGCCGCCGCAAGGGCTTCGCCTACGGCCGCGCCGGCAAGCCGATGCAGAAGGCCGAGCTGCTGCAGAGCGTGCTCGCCGATGTCGACCTCGCTTACCAGAACCTCGACTCGGTCGAGCTGGGCGTGACGACGATCGACACCTACTTCGACACGCTGGGCGGCATCAGCCGCGCGGTGCGCCGCGCCAAGGGCGGCACCGCGACGCCGGTCTACATCGGCGACCAGACCAAGGGCGACGGCACCGTGCGCACGCTGTCCGAGCAGGTCGCGCTGGAGACCCGCACGCGCATGCTCAACCCGAAGTGGTACGAAGGCATGCTGGAACACGGCTACGAAGGCGTGCGCCAGATCGAGGTCCACGTGACCAACACGATGGGCTGGTCGGCGACGACCGGCCAGGTGCAGCCCTGGGTCTACCAGCAGCTCACCGAGACCTTCATGCTCGACCCCGAGATGCGCGAGCGCCTCGCGCGTCTGAACCCCGCCGCCTCGGCGAAGGTGGCCAACCGCCTGATCGAAGCGTCCGAGCGCCAGTACTGGAGCCCGGACCCGGAAGTGCTCGAAGCCCTGCGCCGCGCCGGCGAAGAGCTGGAAGACCGCCTCGAAGGTGTATACGAAGGAACTCCAGCATGACGACGACCCCGGGGCAGTACGCCCGGACCACGGAGACGCAGGCATGAACACCGCCACGATCTCCCCCAGCCAGATCGGCCGTGGCGGACGCCCGGACGGTGAAGGCAGCGTGCAGGTGCAGATGGAGACCGGCGCCAAGATCGGCAACGCCAAGGTGTTCGCGATCTACGGCAAGGGCGGCATCGGCAAGAGCACGACCTCGAGCAACCTGTCGGTGGCCTTCAGCAAGCTCGGCAAGCGCGTGCTGCAGATCGGCTGCGACCCCAAGCACGACTCCACGTTCACGCTGACCAAGCGCATGGTGCCCACCGTCATCGACGTGCTCGAGACGGTGAACTTCCACCCCGAGGAGCTGCGTGTCGAGGACTTCGTCTACGAGGGCTACAACGGCGTGATGTGCGTCGAGGCCGGCGGCCCGCCGGCGGGCACCGGCTGCGGCGGCTACGTCGTCGGCCAGACCGTCAAGCTGCTGAAGGAACACCACCTGCTCGAAGAGACCGACGTCGTCATCTTCGACGTGCTCGGCGACGTGGTCTGCGGCGGTTTCGCCGCCCCGCTGCAGCACGCCGATCGCGCGCTGATCGTCACCGCCAACGACTTTGACTCGATCTTCGCCGCCAACCGCATCGTCCAGGCGATCGGCGCCAAGGCGAAGAACTACAACGTGCGCCTGGGCGGCATCATCGCCAACCGCTCCGACGCCACCGACCAGATCGACAAGTTCAACGACCGCATCGGCCTGCGCACGATGGCACGCATCCCGGCGCTGGACGTCATCCGCAAGAGCCGGCTGAAGAAGGCCACGCTGTTCGAGATGGAGGACACGCCCGAGGTGCGCGCGGTGCAGGCCGAGTACCTGCAGCTCGCCCAGCGCCTGTGGGACGGCGTCGACCCGCTGTACTGCGAGCCGATGAAGGACCGCGACATCTTCGACCTGCTGGGCTTCGACTGAACGCCATGGACAACGCGAGCTACCAGAACCGCCGCGGCGAAGTCGAGCACTACTTCGACCGCACCGCCGCCCAGACCTGGGCGCGGCTGACCTCGGACGCCCCGGTCAGCGGCGTGCGCGCCACCGTTCGTGCCGGCCGCGACCGCATGCGCACGACGCTGCTGTCCTGGCTGCCGCAGGACCTTCGCGGACGCCGCGTGCTCGATGCCGGCTGCGGCACCGGCGCGGCCTCGATCGAACTCGCGCGCCGCGGCGCCGAGGTCGTCGCGATCGACCTGTCGCCGACGCTGGTCGGCTACGCCCGCGAGCGCCTGCCCGAGTCGCTGGGCCCGGGCTCGATCGACTTCCGCAGCGGCGACATGCTCGACCCGGCGCTCGGCCGCTTCGACCACGTCATCGCGATGGACTCGGTGATCCACTACGACGCGCCCGACGCGGTCCAAGCGCTCGCCAAGCTCGCCGAGCGCACCTCGACCTCGATGGTCTTCACCTTCGCGCCGCGCACCGCGCTGCTGTCGCTGATGTGGACCGTCGGCAAGCTGTTCCCGCGCGGCGACCGATCGCCCTCGATCGTGCCCGTCGCCCCCGAGCAGCTGCGTGCGCTGATGGCCGCGCATCCGGGGCTGAAGGACTGGCAGTGGGGCCGCAGCGAGCGCATCGCCAGCGGCTTCTACACCTCGCAGGCCACGGAGTGGAAACGCTCGTGAAGGCGCCCCCGGCCCTGCCCGACCCGCTGCGCGAATGGCTGCAGCGCGTCGTGCCGCGCCTGATGCCTTTTGCCGACGCGGCCAGCCCCGGGCTGCCGCTGTCGCGCCTGCTGCGCCTGGCGCTGTTCCAGGTCTCGGTCGGCCTAGCCACCGCGCTGCTCGTGGGCACGCTCAACCGGGTGATGATCGTCGAGCTGGGCGTGCACGCCTGGATCGTCTCGATGATGGTCGCGCTGCCGATGCTGGCGGCGCCCTTCCGGGCCTTCGTCGGCTTCCGCTCCGACATCCACGCCTCGGTCATCGGCTGGCGCCGCGTGCCCTACATCTGGCTGGGCACGCTGATGCAGTTCGGCGGCCTGGCGATCATGCCGTTCGCGCTGCTGGTGCTGACCGGCCAGGGCCAGCTCGGCCTGGGCTGGGTGGGCCAGATCTTCGCCGGCATCGCCTTCCTGCTCGTCGGCGCCGGCCTGCAGACCACGCAGACCACGGGCCTGGCGCTGGCCACCGATCTGGCGAGCGAAGAGTCGCGCCCGCGCGTCGTCGCGCTCATGTACGTGATGCTGCTCGTCGGCCTGGTCGGCGGCGGCATGACCTGCTCGGCGCTGCTGTCGGACTTCTCCGAACAACGGCTGGTGCAGGTGGTCCAGGGTGCGGCGGTGCTGACGGTCGCGCTGAACCTGATCGCCGTCTGGAAACAGGAAGCACGCGACCCGAACCGCCGCCGCAGCAAGGACCAGCCGGCGCCCGAGTTCCGCACGATGTGGCGCGGTTTCATCGAGCAGCCGCAGGCGCGGCGTTTCCTCTGGATGGTCGGCCTGGGGACCGCGGCGTTCAACATGCAGGACATCGTGCTCGAGCCCTACGGCGGCGAGATCCTGAAGCTGAGCGTGGCCGCCACGAGCACCCTGACGGCCCTGCTGGCCGGCGGTGCGCTGGTCGCGTTCGCGCTCGCCGCACGCATGCTGGCGCGCGGCTGGGATCCGCTGCGTGTCGCGGCCCTGGGTGCGGTCTGCGGACTGCCGGCGTTCGCGCTGGTGGTCTTCGCCGCACCGATGGATTCACCGGCGATGTTCCGCATCGGCACGGTGATGATCGGTTTCGGAGGCGGTCTGTTCTCGGTCGGCACGCTGACGGCGGCGATGGGAATGGAGCGCAAGGAGCACGTGGGTCTGGCCCTCGGCGCCTGGGGCGCCGTTCAGGCCACGGCCGCCGGCGGTGCGGTTGCAGCCGGCGGCGCGATGCGCGACCTCGTGTCGAGCATGGCGACGCAGGGCCTGCTGGGCCAGGTGCTGGTCAGCCCCGTGACCGGCTACAGCTTCGTGTATCACCTCGAGATGATCCTGCTGTTCGCGGCGCTCGTCGCGATCGGCCCGCTGGTGCGCCGCGCGGGGCGGCGGCAGCAGCCTGACCACAACCAATTCGGACTGGCCGATTTCCCCGGCTAGCGAGATTCGCGAGAAGGAGAACCCCATGGGAACCGGTGCCATCACATCCTACGTCGACGTTGCGCAGCTCGTGCTGTACGCCTTCTGGGCGTTCTTCGCGGGCCTTTGTTATTACCTGATCCGTGAAAACCATCGCGAGGGCTACCCCGAGATGGACAGCGGCACGGGCCGCGGTGTCATCACCGGCTGGCCGGTGCCCGAAGCCAAGACCTTCAAGCTGGCCGACGGCCACGAGCACGTCGTGCCGAAGGCCGAAGCGCCGCAGGACAATCTCGCCGCCGAACCGGCCCACGCCTGGATCGGAGCGCCGCTGGTCCCGACCGGCAATCCGCTGCTGGCCGGCGTCGGCCCGGGCGCCTGGACCGAACGTGCCGACCGCGTCGACACCGACGGCGACGGTGGCGTTCGCATCCTGCCGCTGCGCCTGGTGCCGGACTTCGACGTTGCCCACCAGGACCGCGATCCGCGCGGCCTGCCGGTGGTTGGCGCCGACGGCGTCGAGGCCGGCACGGTCATCGACCTCTGGGTCGACACGCCGGAAAACCTGTTCCGTTACCTCGAAGTCGAACTGCCCGGCGGTGCGCGCAAGCTGCTGCCGATCAACTTCGTCAACTTCAAGCGTGACGCGGTGAAGGTCAAGGCCATCCTCGGCTCGCAGTTCGCCGACGTGCCCGCGACCAAGCATCCGGAACAGGTGACGATGCTCGAAGAAGAGAAGATCTGCGCCTACTACGGCGCCGGCACGCTGTACGCCGAGCCCGCACGGCAGGAGCCCCTGCTGTGACACACGGCCACCGGCACACCACCGGGCACGAGCACGATTACGAGCCCGTGCACGGACTGCCGGAGGTCCTCCCTGCCGAGGAGCACATCCTCTGGCAGGGCAGTCCCGACTGGCGCGCCCTCGCACGGCGCGCCTTTCACGTGCCTGCGCTGGTGCTGTATTTCGCCGCCGTCCTGGCGGCCCGTGCCGGTTACGTGCTGAGCCAGGGCGGCAGCGCCGGCGACGCACTGCGCGCGCTCGTCGTACTGCTGCCTCTGGTCGTTTTCGCGCTCGTGCTGATCACCGGGCTCGCCTGGCTGACCGCGCGCGGCGCCGTCTACACCATCACCGACCGGCGCGTCGTCATGCGCATCGGCATCGTGTTGACGGTGACCTTCAACATCCCGTTCAAGCGCATCGCGGCCGCCGGCCTGCGCCGTCATCGCGACGGCAGCGGCGACATCCCGATCACGCTTGTCGGCGGCGACCGCATCGCCTACCTGCACCTGTGGCCGCACGCCCGTCCGTGGCGCTACGCCAAGCCGGAGCCGATGCTGCGCTGCGTCCCCGAGGCCGAGGCGGTGGCCCGGCAGCTGTCGGAGGCCTGGTCGCGCGCCACCGAGCTGCCCGCCGTGCCCGCTGCGGCGCCCGGCGGCAAGCCCGCTGCCGGCAATCTCGCGGGCCAGGGTGCCGCTGCATGAGCGACACCATGCCCCGATCCAACGACCTGCCCCGCACGCCGCTGATCGCCATCGGCGTGCTGCTCGTGGCCGTCATCGTCGGCGTCGCCGCGGTGCGCCTGAGTGGGCAGTCCATCCGCGTGCCCGACGGCGATGCCGTCGCGACGCGCGCCCTCCGATTCGAGGATCGACCCGACGGCAGCATTGCCGTCATCGATGGACGCAGCGGCGTCCAGCTCGATTCGGTGCAGGGCGAGGCCGGGTTCCTCCGTGGGGCCCTGCGTGCACTCGCCCGCGAACGCATGAAGCGGGGCCTCGGCCCCGAGCAGGCGTTCGAACTCGTCGCCCGGAACGATGGTCGACTGACGCTGATGGACCCGGCAACGGGCGAGCGCATCGACCTGGAGTCCTTCGGCCCGACCAACGCCGGCGTGTTCGCGCGCCTGCTGAACGTCGAACCCCAGCAGGCCCCGGCCCGCTGACACACCACGGAGACCCTCATGCTCGCGACCCCGACGATCGAGTCACCCGAAGAGGCCGCCCGCAGGGCCAAGGAGAGCACGCTCCTGAGCCCGCGCTTCTACACCACCGACTACGCCGCGATGAACCGGATCGACGTCTCGTCGATCCGCGCGGAGTGGGACGCGATGTTGGCCGAGTACGAGGGCGACAACAACCACGACCACTTCCAGCGCACGCCCGAGTTCACGCAGGAGGTGGCCGAGCGTTTTTCGCAGGTGTCGCCGGAGCTGCGCCAGGAGTTCCTGGACTTCCTGGTGTCGTCGGTCACGTCCGAGTTCTCCGGCTGCGTGCTCTACAACGAGATCCAGAAGAACGTCGAGAACCCGGACGTCAAGGCGCTGATGCGCTACATGGCGCGCGACGAGTCGCGCCACGCGGGCTTCATCAACCAGGCGCTGCGCGACTTCGGGCTGGGCATCGACCTCGGCGGGCTCAAGCGCACCAAGGCCTACACCTACTTCAAGCCGAAGTACATCTTCTACGCGACCTACCTGTCCGAGAAGATCGGCTACGCGCGCTACATCACGATCTACCGCCAGCTCGAGCGCCATCCGGACAAACGTTTCCACCCGATCTTTCGCTGGTTCGAACGCTGGTGCAACGACGAATTCCGCCACGGCGAGTCGTTCGCGCTGATCCTGCGCGCCCATCCGCAGCTGATCTCCGGCGCCAACCTGCTGTGGGTGCGTTTCTTCCTGCTGGCCGTGTACGCGACGATGTACGTGCGCGACCACATGCGGCCCCTGCTGCACGAGGCGATGGGGCTGGAGTCGACCGACTACGACTATCGCGTCTTCCAGATCACCAACGAGATCTCCAAGCAGGTCTTCCCGATCTCGCTGGACATCGACCATCCGGCCTTCCGGGCCGGCATGGAGCGCCTGGTGCGCGTGAAGATCCGCGTCGATGCCGCCAAGGCGCGCGGCGGCCTGGTCGGCCGTCTGCAGCAGGCCGCCTGGGCCGTTGCCGGCGCCGCCACTTTCGCCCGCATGTACCTGATCCCGGTGCGCCGTCACGCGCTGCCGTCTCAGGTGCGCATGGCAGCCGCATGGTGAAAGCGAGGACACGATGCTGAGCGTGGCGATCCCGGTGCTGTTCGCGGTGTTCGTCTGGTGGTTCAGCACCGGGCTGATCCTGCTGCTGGACGGTCTGCCGAGAAAGACCTTCCGCTGGAGCCTGGTCATCTCGACCGCGCTCGCGGCGACGGCCTTCGGCGCCCTGGTCCACACCGCCGGCAACACGACGCCGGCCGACGCGTACTGCGCGTTCACCTGCGCGCTGCTGGTCTGGGGCTGGCACGAGCTGGCCTTCCTGACCGGCTGGATCACCGGGCCGCGCAAGACCGCGACGCCGCCCGGGGCCGGCACCTGGACACGTTTCGTGCACGCCATCCAGGCCATCCTGTGGCACGAGATCGCGATCATCAGCGTGGGCATCGCGATCATCGCCGTCACCTGGGGCGAGCCCAACCAGGTCGGCACCTGGACCTACCTGGTGCTCTGGACGATGCGCGCCAGCGCCAAGCTCAACCTGTTCCTGGGCGTGCGCAACCTGAGCGAGGAGTTCCTGCCGGAGCACCTGAAGTACCTCGTCAGCTTCTTCCGCCGCCGGGCGATGAACCTGCTGTTCCCGATCTCGGTCACGGTGCCGACGATCATCGCCGGGCTGATGGTCCAGGAGGCGCTGCTGCCGTCCACCGCGCCGGCGATGCACGTCGGCCTGCTGCTGGTCGCGACGATGCTCGGCATGGCCGTCATCGAGCACTGGATGATGGTCCTGCCGCTGCCGGTCGCCGCGTTGTGGCGCTGGGCGCTGCGCTCGCGCGAGCCGGGGGAGCCGCGCGATCCGCCTCCGCTTCTCGTGCCCCCGCCGGACAACAACCTGCTCCATGCCCGCTGACCTGCGCATCTCCTCCGAGATGCAGGCCTGCCGCGAACTGATGCGCGGCGGCTCGAAGTCCTTCTTCGCTGCCTCGCTGCTGCTGCCGCAGCGCGTACGTGCACCCGCCACCGCGCTGTATGCCTTCTGCCGCGTCGCCGACGACGCCGTCGACCTCAGCGGCGACCCGCATGCGGCGATGGCCGAACTGCGCTCGAGGCTGGACGACGTCTACGCCGGCACGCCAGCCCCGATCGCCGCTGACCGCGCGCTGGCCTGCACCGTGCACCGCCACGGCCTGCCGCGCGTGCTGCTCGATGCGCTGCTCGAGGGCTTCCTCTGGGACGCCGACGGCCGCCGCTACGAGACCCTCGCCGATGTCGAAGCCTACGGCGCGCGCGTCGCCGGCACCGTCGGCGCCGCGATGGCGGTGATCATGGGCGTACGCTCGCCGCAGGCGCTGGCGCGCGCCTGCGAGCTCGGCGTGGCGATGCAGTTCACGAACATCGCACGCGATGTCGGCGAGGACGCCCGCAACGGCCGGCTTTACCTTCCCCGCGAGTGGCTGCGCGAAGCCGGCCTCGACGTCGACGCCTGGCTGAAGAATCCGGTGCACTGCCCGCCCGTCGCGCAGACGGTGCGACGGCTTCTGCGCGCCGCCGACGAACTCTACGAACGCTCGGAGCACGGCATCGCTGCGCTGCCGCGTGACTGCCGCCCGGCGATTCGAGCCGCACGGCTGGTCTACGCCGAGATCGGGCACCGGCTCGAACGCGACGGGCTGGATTCGGTCAACCGCCGTGTGGTCGTGCCGGCCCGCCGCAAGGCGGCACTGATGGCGCGTGCGGCATCCGCGGCGCTGAACATGCCGAGCCGGACCCAGGCCTCGATCACGCCGCTGCCGGCGATCCAGTACCTCGTCGATGCTTCCGTCGCCCCCGCCGCCACGCTCCCGGGGCATCGGCCGCTGCCGCGCTCGTTCAACGAGCGCCTGGGCTGGGTGCTCGAGCTGATGGAGCGCCAGGCCGCGCGGCGCGGCGTCTGAGGCCGCCTCGCGCGACCCACGAACGCGGGAGCGAGGCTGACGACAGTCAAGACGGACCGGTCTGGCGCGAAGAAGTGGCGCCACGCCGGACCTGAAGCGCGCTAGATTTCCGTCATGGTCGAAAAGGTTCTCGCTGCCATCGGTCTGGCCGTCTGCATCGCCCTGCTGCTGGGCATGCTGATCGGTCGTGGTCGCGTGGCCGAGATGGTGCAGCGCACGCGCTCTGCCTGGCGCTGGAACCGGCAGCGCCGCAGCGCCGAACGCGAGGCCGTCGAGGTCATCGAACGCGCGCGCCGCGGCGCGCCGAACGTGCAGCGCGAAGGCAACGTCTACCGCCCCAGCTCCTTCAACGGCCGCCGCGCCGACGACCACCAGGAGTGAGGCCGGCGCCCCGCCGGCCCGTATTCAGCCCCGGCGCGGCATGCGCCAGGGCAGCATCAGCCGCACCGGCAGCGTGATCACGCGCGGCAGCAGCATCGTCTCGTGCACCGAGGTCACGACCTCGCCGAGCAGCCCCGAACGGACCATCGAACGGGCGTAGAACGGCGTGTCCTCGAGCGTCTGCTCCACCGCCGCCGGCACGCCCGGCTCGGTACGCATCGTGCGGCCGATGCGCCACAGCGTCGTCGGCAGCGGCTGCCGCGGGGGCGCCTCGAAGCTCTCGGTGCTGCCGTCGAGCAGGAAACGTTCGGCGATGACGCGGTCGCCTCCGACCTTCTGGCGCACGTCGTAGATCACCGCGGTGCTGCCGTCGGCCATGGTCGCGCGCGACCAGTCCCATTCGTGGAACGGGCGGTCGATCGGCTCGTCGCCTTCGTTCGAATCGAGATAGGCGTGGCCGCTCCAGCGCACCCGCGGGCTGTCGAGCTCGACCTCGATGCGGCTGCAAGGCGCGATCGGGCCCCAGCGGTGGCGCCCGCCGCTGTCCAGCGCGGTGACGAAGCGGCACAGCGCCTTCGGCCAGATGCGCACCCTGCCCTTCACCCGACGCGGGATCGGTGCGCCGATCTCGTCGAACTCGACCAGCAGCGACTCGCCGTCCCAGTGCAGCCGGCTCGGGCCGATGACGAACTCGTCGCGGCTGCGGCGCATCCAGCGCCGGCCGCGTTCGGTCATCGTCCAGCGTTTGCCGGCATCGCCGTACAGCGCGATGTTCAGCGCGCAGTGGTTCTCCGGGTCGGCGCGGTCGGCCCGCGGCCCTCCGGCCCAGGCGTAGTAAGGCGAGAAGACGCTGCCGACGAAGGCGATGAAGGTCAGGCCATGCCGCCCGTCGTCGCTGACCGCGTCGACATACCACCAGAGATAACCACCCGGCGGGACCGGCTGGTCGAATCGAGGTGCGCCATCAGCGTCTCGGCCGCCAGCCGGCCGGACATCGCCGCCATCGGCACACCCGGCCCCGGGTGAACGCTCCCGCCCGCCAGATACAGCCCCGGCAGCCGGCTCGTCGACGACGCTCGGTGGAACGAGGACATCCAGCCGTGCGTCGCCGGGCCGTACAGCGCCCCCCCCGTCGCCGGGAACAGCCGCTCGAAGTCCGCCGGCGTCACCAGCCGGTGCGTCTGCGGGCTCCACTCGATCGACAGGCCGCACTCGCGCATCAGCGCCAGACTCCGCTGCTCGCATGGTTCGGTCTCCGAAACGTCGAAGGGCCGTCGGTCCCCGTCGGCTGGTGCGTTCACCAGGCAGAGCAGGCGCTCGGGGGCGTCCGACCCGGTGCCTTCGTCGGTGCGATCCTGCGCACAGACGTAGACGGTGCCGCGCCGCGGCAGGCGGCGCTGGCGGAAGATGTCGTCGAACTCGGACGCGTAGTCCTCGTCGAAGAACACGTTGTGGCGCACCAGCGGGAAGCCGCTGGTGCGTGCGTTGACCAGCCAGGTCAACGCCGACAGCGAGCGCCGCGCGGGTGCCACCGCCGCCGTCGCGCGCCGTGCAGGGTCACCCAGCAGGCCCTGAGCCAGCGCGTTGACGTCGCCGTTGAACACCACCGAGTCCGCGGAGATCTGCTCGCCATCGGCCAGGCGCACGCCGACGGCACGGCCGTCGCGCACCAGCACCTGCTCGCAGGCGCAGCCGAAACGCAGCTTGACGCCGCGCGCCTCGGCCAGCGCCGCGAAGGCCTGGGCCACGGCATGCATGCCCCCTTCGACCGCCCAGACGCCGTCGAGCTCGACCTGCGCGACCAGCATCAGCGTCGCCGGCGCCATCCACGGCGAGGCGCCGCAATAGGTGGCGTAGCGGGCGAACAGCTGCTGCAGCCGCGGATCGCGGAAGTGCCGCGACAGCGAGCGCCAGAGGTTGGAGAACGGGCCGATCTGCATCAGCGCCATCAGGCCGCGCGGCCCGAGATCTCCGACCATGCTGCCCAGCGTCGGACGCTCGGAGCGGATGTACGGGCCTTCCAGGTGGTCGTAGAGCTGGCGCGCCTGGCGGCAGAAACCGAGGAAACGCTGCGCCTCCTGCGGGCCGCTGAACTCGCCGATCGCCTCGGCCGAACGCCGGATGTCGGCGAACAGGTCCAGCCGCGGCTCGTGGCCGCGCCAGGCGTGCCGTGCGAGCACGCCCAGCGGCTGCAGCTTCAGGTGGTCTTCGACCTTCGCCCCGGCGGCGGCGAAGATCTGGTCGAAGACCCAGCGCATCGTGAACACCGTCGGGCCGGCGTCGATCGGCGCCCCGTCGACCAGCACCCGACGCATCTTGCCTCCCGGCGCCGCGGCCTTCTCGACGAGGGTGACGTCCAGACCGCGGGCCGCCAGCAGCAGCGCGCTCGTCAGCCCCGCGATGCCGGCGCCGACGACGACCACCCGGTGCGTGCGTTGTGCATCAGCCATAGCGGCGCCCCTTCCAGACGCCGTCGATGGCCAGCGGCACGAAGCGCACGAACATCGACTCGGAGAAGAACTCGCGCGAGGCCTGGATCGCACGTTGGTGGGCACCGGTGCGTGCGTAGGCATCCATGGCCGCGACGCTGTCCCACACGCTGAAGGTGGCCTGTCGCAGGAACGGTGCCTCGCCGAGCCCCACCGCCAGCCGGCACCCCTGGGCGCGTTCGAGCGAGTCCTGCGACGGCCCGGCGTTGGGCCAGAAGCGGTGCGCCTGCGACAGACGGATCGACGCACGCGTCAAGGCCGCCACCGGCCCGCCGGCAGGCGCAGGAGAGCCGACACGCAGCTGGTGGCCGTCCCAACTGCCGCGAGCGCTGTACGGACGGGCCTTGACGATGCAGAGCTCGCGCGCGTTGCGCTGGTAACTGCGGACGAGCTCGGAGTGGTCGATGAAGGCATCGGCCGCGGCCTCGTCCTCGAAGAGCACGAACAGGCCCTGGCGCGTGGCGCTCGGGCGCAAGCCGAAGCCGCCTTCGTAGCCGGTGCCCAACTGCTTGGCGAAACGTGCACCGGGCTCGGCAAGCGCTGGCACGGTGCCGGCGATGAAGCGCCCGTAGCCCCAGAAGCGCGCGGCCGGGGCGACATCGACCAGCAACAGGACGAGCACGTCGCCGCCGGCGGTGACCGCTGGCGGGGGCTGGACCGAGAAAGAAGAAACCGCCGGGCCCTGTTGGGGGGCGCCGGCGGCAGTGCTGAGTTCGTTTGTCATGCGCAACGGCCGCGGCGGTGGCCGCGGCCGCCGTTCAACACGTCACTTCGCGGCGGTAGCCACCGTGGCGACCGGCGCGGCCGACGCGGCGGCGTCGACCGGAGCGGCTTCCACGGCCGGAGCGGCCGCAGGCGGCAGCGCTTTCAGGCCCGGGTAGTCCTTGGCCATCTGCGCGCCGTACAGCGGCTTGTAGGCACCCTGGTGGCAGGTGGCGCAGTTGATCTTCGCCACGTCGCCCGTCGGGCCAAGCCGATGCGCGGGGAAGGACTTCGTCAGCCCGTCCATGAAGTTGTTGTTGAGGTCACGCGCCATGCGGATGCCGTACCAGGCCGTCGCGCGTTGCGGCGCGGCGTTCTCCCAGCTGCCGAAGCCGTTGGTGTTGTGGCAGTACGTGCAGTTGACGCCCAGCGCGCCCGAGAAGTGCATCATCAGGCCATAGCTCTTCTCGGCCTGCTTGATGTCGGCCGTCGAAGTGCCTGCCGGCAGCGCCGTCGTCGCGTAGATACGAACGTTCGTGTCGTCCTTCAGGAAGGTCGTGAACGGATCGTAGGGCAGCGAGGTCAGCCCGACGACCTTCTCGGCCTGGTTCTGGCCGTCGAGGTTGCCGATGAAGTCCGAACGCTTGTTCTGCGGCGCGGCGGTGAACCAGATCTCCTTGGGGACCGGCTGACCACGGTGGCAGGTGTAGCAGGTGACGCCGGTAGCGGCGACGTGCTGCGTCCACTGGGCGTTGATCTTCTGCGTCATCTCGAGCATCCGGCGCGAGACGACCTTCTGATACTTCGAGTCGTCGGCGAGATTCTCGGTATGGCAATAGTTGCAGCCCTCGGTCGGCGACACCCACTCGGTGATCGCCGCCATCTGCCGCGTGAACTCCGCGACCGACAGGTGGCCCAGAACCTTGACGTTCTGGAACACCTGGTTGGCGCGCGGGCCCGAGTCGTCGGCCACCGGCGTTGCCACCGGAGCCTGCTGCGTCGGGATCTGCTCGGCGAGCGTGCGCGGGTTGACGATGTGCTGCATGCCGGTGCCGCGGTAGCCCCGCTGCACCGACTCCACCGGCGGACGCTCGCATCCCGCGAGCAGGACCGCCGCGGTCACGGCGACGGTAAGGGTCGTAAAACGAACCGCGAGTGCCATCACTTGACTCCCTGCAGGGTGGCGGGGTCGATCGTGGGCGCGAACACCGCCGGGTAGGCCGGTGCCACGCCGTGCTTCACGGCCCACAGATACCAGTTGTCGACGACGGTACCCGACAGCAGGATGCCGATGCCGCCGCACAGCGGGCACAGCACGGCGAACCACCACGCCCAGCGGTGGATCGACTCGGTCGTCGCGTTGAAGCCCATCGTCCAACGCCAGAACAGCTGGGCACGTTCCGAGGCGGTGCCACGGTCGGCGATCTGCTCCAGTTCCCGCTCGCCGCCGAAGCGGCTGACGGCCAGGATCGTCGCGCCGTGCATCGCGAACAGCAGCGTCGCGCCGTACAGGAAGGCGATCGAGAGCGCGTGGAACGGGTTGTAGAACAGGTTGCCGTAGCGCAGCGAGAACGCGGCGGTCCAGTCCAGGTGCGGGAAGATGCCGAACGGCACGGCTTCAGACCAGCTGCCCATCAGCACCGGGCGGATGAAGCCCAGCACCAGGTACAGCCAGATCGCCGCCGCGAAGGCCCAGGCCACGTGCGTGCCCATGCCCAGAGCGCGGGCGCGGGTGTACATGCGGACCCACCACAGCAGGATCGAGATCGTCAGGAACAGGCCCGCCATCAGCCACCAGCCGCCGTCGTTGAGCGGCGGCAGCTTCAGGCCGTACTGCGGAGACGGCGGCTCCAGCGCCAGCCAGAAGAACTGGCGGAAGAACTCGATCGGGTTCCAGCCGACCGAAGCCAGCATGTTGAAGCCGATGATCATGGTCGCCAGGCTGCCGAAGACGATCGACAGGATGCCCAGCGGGCCCAGGTAGATCGGCCCGATCTGCGCCATGCCCAGACGCCCGAGCAGGTGGATCTGCCAAGGCTTCTTGCCGGTGCGCGGGCTGTCCCTCTCGGGCAGCGGCACACCCATGTGCGCCGGCCCTGCGACCTGCACACGCGTGAAGATGTTTTGATACTCAGCCATTGGGTTTCTCCTGCGGGCTCAGTTGAGCGGCCACTGACTCCAGACGGGCAGATTCAGCCACCAGCCCCACCACTCCGGCCAGCCACGCGTCCAGAACGGACCGCTGATCACGATGCAGACCGCGCTCCAGAAGGCCGCCGACAGCGCCAGGAACAGGCCCAGGCGGTGGATACCGAGCGAACCGATCGAATAACCGACGGCGTCGCGGAAGAACGTGTCTTCGTGATCCGTCGTCTTCATCGGCTCACCCTTCTTCGGGTTGGCCGCCGACAGGATCAGGCCCCCGTGCATGGACATGGCGAGCGTCGTCGTGAAGAAGAACGTGATCGCCAGCATGTGTGCCGGGTTGTAGTGGAAGTGCAGATATTGGTAGCCCACGTTCGACACCCAGTCCAAGTGACTGAAGATGCCGTACGGAAAGCCGTGGCCCCAAGCGCCCATCAGAACCGGGCGGATGACGACCAGCGTGACGTAGGCAAAGATCGCGAAACCGAAAGCGATCGGCACGTGGTATTGCATGCCGAGCTTGCGGCAGATCTCGACTTCACGCAGCGCCCAGGAGACGAAAGCCCCGATCGCGCACACCGTGATGATCTGCCAGAGCCCGCCTTCCATCAGCGGTGCAACGCCCAGCCCGTACTTCAGGTCAGGGGGCGCAATACTGATCTGCCAAAGATTCCACGTCGGCCCCTGCGAAGCGCCCCAGATGATCAACGCGGTTCCCAGGACCGAGAAGAAGAGCGTCGTCACGCCGAAGAAGCCGACGTAGAACGGTCCGACCCAGAAGTCGAAGAGATCGCCCCCGACCAGCGTGCCGCCGCGCACCCGGTATTTCTTCTCGAAACTCAGCATTGCCATATTGATTCCTCCGACCGACGGGTCGCCACCGACAACCCGAACGGCGAGTTTGTAGTTGCAGCGGGTCGAAACCGGTCACGACCGGTCTCACCCGCATGCACTGGCGTGGCGCTCTTTACTTCGCCTGCGCCAGGGACGTCACTTCGGCAGGAACCGGGGCGATAGCCGTCGCCGCCGGCGCCTTCTTCGCGCCGTCCATCCAGTTGTACTTGTTCGTGCCCAGCAGCATCAGGTGAATCAGGACGGCGAGACCGAGAAGGAACACCGCCTGGGCCACCATGGCGCGCATCGGATCGAACAGACGCCAAATTCTCCACATAATCCAAGCTCCTATAGCAAATGCGACATGAAGGTATAAACCGCTGCCTTGACGCCGCCAAAAATAGATTTCACACCTTCGGCACCCGGCAACCAGGAACGCCAGTGCCAACCGAGCAATTGCCCGACGAGGGCAATGATCAGAAACGCCACGTAGCTGAGCGCGAAGATGATCCAGAAACTTCTGGAGTCACCCGCCGCGACCGGCCGGGGCATTGCAGATTCGATATGGGCCATAACGCTCCCCTGTGACGGGTTACTACCAGGTACTTAGAGCCAGGGACGCCAGACCCAGACCAGGAAGTGGGCGACGACGGCGACCGCCGTGAAACCCACGAAACCTTGGACCCAGAACTTGTGGAACTCCTGGGCCTCGTCGTCGGTAAGCCCGGAGATCGAGCCCTTTCTTTCAGCCATGAGGAAACTCCTTCATAAGCGGCCAGATGGCCGCGTGCGCACAAGACCCGCGCACGGTGGGCAGCCGCGGCAGAGTGCCACGACATTCGGTTTGTCCACTGATCGCGGACAGGAAACTTTGAACGAAGCCCTTGATCACGCGGGCTCCTTCTGGCCGAGCAACTGGCGCACGCGGATCGCGGTGACGCGTTCCTCGCCGGCGGCGCCGGCTTCGCGTTCGGCGCGATCGCGCAGCTGCTTGGCAGCGGAAATCTGGACGAGCACCGGCTGGCGTGCGACGTAGTCGCGCAGCACCTGCTGGGCCTCGTCGTCCCAGGGCTTGGAGTCGCCGCGGCGCGACGGCGTCGCGTCGATGCGATCGAGCTCCGTGCCCAGCGGCAGGATGTTGAACAGCGCGTCGAACAGCGCGTTGCAGAACTCCTGCACCAGGTAGGTCGCGCCGGCGTAGCCCATGAAGGGCGTGCCGGTGTGGCGGCGGATGATCGCGCCCGGGAACGAGGCCGGGATGTAGGCCGGCTTCGGCCCATGGCCCGACGTCGTTTCCGCCAGGTACATGCGCTCGTTGTAGCTGCCGAAGAGCACCAGCGGCGTCTTCGTGTGCACCATCTCGCGCACGCTCTCGTTGTCGGTCTTCTCGCCGGCCTTGCGGGCGACGGCGAAGTTGCACGGCAGGCCCAGCTCGTCCTCGAGGAAGTGACGCACGCCGCGTGCGTAGGTCTCGCCGGCGACGATGCCGAAGTTGGCGGTGCCAAAGAAGTCCTGCGTGACCGAGCGCCAGAGGTCCCAGATCGGCTTGAGCGTGGTGTGCTTCTCGCGCTCGATGAAGGGCTCGGGGTCGAGGTTCAGCAGGCGGCCGAGTTCACGCAGGAACGCGGTCGTGCTGTGCATGCCGATCGGCGCCTGCAGGTACGGGCGCTCCAGCGCCTCGCACAGCATGCGGCCGAACTCGCGGTACATGCAGACGTTGACGTCGGCGTCGACCAGCTTGGCCACGTCGGCCAGGTGGCTGCCGAGCGGGAACACCATGTTCACTTCGGCGCCGATGCCTTCGACCAGGCGGCGGATCTCGGCCAGGTCGCTCGGCATGTTGAAGCTGCCGTAGCTCGGGCCGATGATGTTCACGCGCGGCTTCTCGCCGGCCGGGCGCTGCTCGAACGGCACGCGCTGCGGGATCTTGCGCAGGCCGTACTCGCTCCACAGCCAGAACATCGCGCGGTTGGCGCATTGCCACTGGTCTTCGTCGATCGTGCGCGGCAGGAAACGCTGGATCGTCGTGCCTTCGGGCGTGACGCCGCCGCCGATCATCTCGGCGATCGAGCCGGTGACGACGACGGCCGGCAGGTCCGGGTCGAGCGCCGCGTGGGCGCGCTTCATCGCGCCTTCGGTGCCATCGCGACCCAGTTCCTGTTCGCCCAGGCCGGTGACGACGATCGGCAGCTCGTGCGGCGGCAGCGCGTCGGTGTAGTGCAGCACGGCGGTGGCGGGCAGGTTCTCGCAGCCCACCGGGCCGTCGATGACGACCTGCAGCCCCTTGATCGCGGTGAACACGTACACCGCGCCCCAGTAGCCGCCCGCGCGGTCGTGGTCGATCACGTACATCAGATCATCTCCTCGGCCTTGCGGCGCTTCTGGAGCTTGATGACCTGACGGCGCGTGTCGGCCCGGAATTCGGGGCGCATCTGCGGCACGTCTTCCCAGACCCCGGCGTTGTCGCCGGTGCCGACGTCGCCGAAGAACTCGCGCATCTGCTGGAAGCGCGACTTGTTGGCGATCGCCGCGTTGATGACCTGCGCCAGCGAACCGGCACCGGCGGGGCCCATCAGCGGGCGCGCGGAGATCAGGTTCGTGAAGTACAGGGCGGGGATCGTCGCCTGCTTGGCGGCCTGCACGACCGGGGTGGTGCCGATCGCCAGGTCGGGGCGGCATTCACGCACCGCGGCGATGTCCTGCTCGAGCGAGGCGCGGTACTGCACGTGCACGCCGCGCGCCTGCAGCCATTCCAGGTCGGGCGCGCTCCAGGGCGTCTTCGGGCAGGCGGTGCCGACGTAGGGCACCTCGGCGCCGCTCTCGACGAGCAGGCGCGCCACCAGCAGTTCGGAACCTTCGTAGCCGGAGACGACGACACGGCCCTTGATCGGCGTGGCGGCCAGCGCACCCTTGATGGCCCGCAGCCACTTGTTCTTCGACGCGTCGATCATCGCCTGCGGCACGTTGCAGGCGCGGCCGACGGCCTGCAGCCAAGCTTCGGTGCCGTCGTGGCCCACCGGGGCGGAAGCGACAACGGGGCGACCCGCGGTCTCGAACTCGCGCACGCTGGCGGTGTAGAACGGGTGGATCGCGGCGACGGCGGCGCAGTCCAGCGCGGCATACAGCTCGCGCCATTCACGCGTCGGCACCACCGGACCGGCGGCCAGACCCATCGGCTCGAGCATCATGCCGATGCCCACCGGGTCGGCCGGGAACATCTCGCCGAGCAGCGTGACGGTCGGCTTCTCGCTGACGCCGCCGCGCGGCGCGGCCACCGGGCCGGCTTCGGCTTCGCCACGCGCGACGCGCAGCATCGCGCCGGCGAGCACGTCCTTCGCCTCTGCATGCGTGGGCACGCCGAAACCCGGCACGTCGATGCCGATGATGCGCACGCCGTCGATTTCCTTGGGCAGCAGGCGCAGCGGCACGCCCGAGGCGCTGGGCACGCACAGATTGATGACGACCACGGCGTCGTACTGCTTCGGGTCGGCGAGCTTGTGGACGGCCTCGCGGATGTCCTCGAACAGCTTGCCGGTGACCAGCGTCTCGCTGCTGAACGGCACGTAGCCGATCGAGCGCCGCGCGCCGTAGAAGTGGGCGGTGAAGCTCAGGCCGTAGACGCAGCAGGCCGAACCGGACAGCACGGTCGCGGTGCGGCGCATGCGCAGGCCGACACGCAGCGAGCCGAAGGCCGGACACATGCTCTGCGGCTGGTCGTGCGGGCCGGCGCCTTCGGGCATCGGGTAGTCGCGGGCGTACTGCTGCAGCATCTCGCCGTTGCCCGAAGCGGCGGCCGCGGCCAGCATCTGTTCCCGACCCGCGTGGCAGCCCAGGCCGTCGTCGGCCACGGGCGCACCAGGATTGGAGACGTGTTGCTCGCTCATCGCGGGTCTCAGGCGGCGTCGTAGACGACTTCGAGCGTCGGGCGGACGATCTCGTCCTTGCCGAGCATGTCCTGCACCGTGGCAGGCTCGAGCACGACGTCACGGCCGGTGGTCTCCGAGGAGAACAGACCCAGCAGCGCGTCCTGCGACAGCGGCGTCGGGCGCACCGGCGGCGCCTCGGCGACGTTGGTCGCGAGCTGCTCGAACAGCGGGCCCCAGGTCGTGCCCGGACGGGCGACGATCTCGTAGGCGGCGCTCTTGCGGCGGATGTCCTCGTTGGCGGGGATCGCGGCCAGCACCGGGATGCCGACGTTGGCGGCGAAGGCCTGGGCCTCCCCCGTGCCGTCGTCCTTGTTGATCACCATGCCGGCGACGCCGACGTTGCCGCCGAGCTTGCGGAAGTACTCGACCGCGCTGCAGACGTTGTTGGCGACGTAGAGCGACTGCAGGTCGTTGCTGCCGACGACGATGACCTTCTGGCACATGTCGCGCGCGATCGGCAGGCCGAAGCCGCCGCAGACCACGTCGCCGAGGAAGTCGAGCAGCACGTAGTCGAAGCCCCAGTCGTGGAAGCCGAGCTTCTCCAGGGTTTCGAAGCCGTGGATGATGCCGCGCCCGCCGCAGCCGCGGCCGACCTCGGGGCCGCCGAGCTCCATCGCGAAGACGCCGTCGCGCTTGAAGCAGACGTCGCCGATCGAGACGGCCTCGCCGGCCAGCTTCTTCTTCGAGCTGGTCTCGATGATCGTCGGCGTGGCCTTGCCGCCGAACAGCAGGCTGGTCGTGTCGCTCTTCGGGTCGCAGCCGATCAGCAGGACCTTCTTGCCCTGCTGAGCCATCATGTAGCTCAGGTTGGCAAGCGTGAAACTCTTGCCGATGCCGCCCTTGCCGTAGATCGCGATGATCTGCGTGGTCTTGGTCACCGGATTCGTGGACACCGCATCGGGCTCGATCGCTGCCTCGTCCTTCAGGCGCTCGTCGCGCATCAGGATGACTGGCGAGGTGGTCTGACTCATCGGGTACTGCTCCAGTCGAGAACCATCTTCAGGCAGTCCGGGTCACCGAACGCGATGCGGTACGCGTCGGCGGCTTGGGACGGATTGGCGTGATGGGTGATCAGGCCGTCGAGCGACAGGCGCCCGGTTTCGGCCAGTTCCTTCACCGCCAGAAGGTCGGGGCGCTGCCATTCGGCGGCGCACCGGATTTGCGCTTCGCGCATGAACGCGGGCGCAAAGTTGAAGTGCAGCGGCTCGGTGTAGAAGCCCGCCAGCACGATCTCGCCGCCACGCGCCAGGCGCTGGACGAGCCGGTCGAGGATGGAGGAGTCACCGCTCACGTCGAAGATCGCGCGGTAGTCGCGGCGCGGGTCTTCGTCGGGGTGGACGACGGTGTAACCCGTCGCGCCCTGCGCGCGGGTCGGATTGGTTTCCCAGACGGTCGGCGGCGCGAAGCCGGCAACGACGGTCATGCGAGCCAGCAGGCGGCCGAGCACGCCGTGACCGACGATCAGGTCGGGCGCGACGATGGGCGTGCGCTTGCCGCCGCCGGCCACCGAGTGATAGGCGGTGGCGGCCAGCGCCAGCAGCACGGCTTGTTCGCCCAGGGAGTCGGAGACCGCGCAGACGCGCGAGCCGGCGACGACAACACGCGAAGCGGCACCGCCGAACAGGCCACGCACCTCGCCGTAACACAGCGCGCCGGGCACGAACACACGTTCCCCGACCTTGTGGTGGGCGTTGGCGCCGGCTTGCACGACGCGGCCGACGGATTCGTAACCCGGCACCAGCGGGTAGCCCATGCCGGGGAAGGCCGGCATGCGCCCGCTCCACAGCAGCTTCTCGGTGCCGGTGGAAATGCCGCTGTACTCGATGTCGACGACCAGGTCTTCGTCGGTCGGCGGCGTCAGTTCGAGTTCACGCAGAACGAGGTGCTCGGGCTGCTCGAGCACGATGGCTTGAGTCTTCATGCAGCCCTCCATGCCGAGAGCGGACGGGCCATCGGTGGCATCACAGGCCACGCAGGCAAACGGTGCTTCATCGGCTTCAACATCACGACGTCATCTTAAGCTGACAGTCCACTGTGTCAAGGTGGCTGGACATGCCTTAGATCAGGAAACCTTAAGCAGTGCAGCGAGCGACCAGCACACCCGCCTGCAAAGGCATGTGCGTGGGCAGCGGGCGCACGCTGGCGAACCCGGCTTCGTGCAGCAGCTGCGTCAGCCGGGCCGCCGAACGCGGCCGGCCGCGACCCATCGCGAGCAGGTAGAAACCGAAGTACGCGTCGCCGATCGGCTCGACACCCGGCACCTCGGCCATCGCCTCGGCGAGCACGAGGGTGCCGTTGTCGGGCAAGGCGCGACGCACGTTCTTGAACAGCGTCAACACCCGTTCATCGGGGTGGTCGAAGGCCACGCGGACGAGGGAGATGACGTCGGCACCACGCGGCAGTTCGTCGGCGAAGAAGTCGCCGCCGAAGGCCTGGGCACGGCCGGCCAGGCCCCAGCGCTGGAAGTTCTCGTTGGCGCGCTCGGCCACTGCCGGCAGATCGAAGACCCGCAGCTCGACACCCGGAACCTCGGCCGCGACGCAGCGCACGAAAGCGCCCTCGCCACCGCCGACGTCCATCAGCACCTTGTGGCGGCCGAAGCGGTAGGCCGCGATGACCTCGCGCGCCACCAGCGGCTGCGACGCGGTCATCAGCTTCGAGTACTCGGCGACCCTCTCGGTGGCCAGCGCCGCGGGCTGGCCCGGGCCGGCCTCGGCGGCGGCGGCATAGGGCCAGTAGCCGGCCATCGCCGGGCGACCCTGGCCGCGCAGCAGCGCCACCGGGTCGGTGAGGTCGCCGTACAAGGTCGCGTGGTGCTCGACCATCGCCGTGATCGCCTCGTTGGCGACCAGCGGCGCGCCCAGCCGGCCGAGCGTGACGAGGTCGCCGCTCTGCAGGTCCAGCAGCTCGAGCGAGTCGGCTGCGGCAACCAGGCGGCGCGCGGCCTCCAGGCTCAGCCCGCAGCGTTCGGCGACGGTCTCCAGCGGCAGCGGGCCGTCGGCCAGCATCTTGAAGACACCCAGGCGCACGCAGGCCAGCAGGATCTGGGAATACACGAAGCCGGCCAGCAGGTCGAACAGCTCACGCGCGTGTTTGCGCGCCACCGGGCGCGTCAGCGGAAAGGCCGCGGCCCATTTCTGGAACCCGGGGCGGGCGATCGTGCGGTGTTTCCAGTCGCGAAAGCGTTCGGCCAGCGTCGGGGAACGGCGCGGCCCGGCCTGCGGCCTCGTCTCGGCTCTGTCCATGGGAGAAACGGTCAGGCGGTCTGGGTCGGAGCGGCGGACCGCTCGGCGGCACGAACCGCGGCGCGCTCTGCGAGCGCTTCGATGTTGGCGCACCAGGCCTTGGGCACCAGGCGTTCGGCCTCCATGCGCACGATCTGGCGCAGCATGCCGGCGCCTTTGCACTCCGGGATGGCGTCGATCGCACCCTGCACGAGGCGCTCGAAATGTTCGACGGCGCCGACCAGGCCGTGCTGGATCGCCGAGCTCGGGCGGCCAAGCGCGACGTCGCGGCCGACCGGCTTGCCCAGTTGTTCGGGGTCGGCGAGCGCGTCGCGCACGTCGTCGGCCACTTGATAGGCTTCGCCCAGCCAGTCGCCGAGCGCACGCCAGGTCTCGCCGTCGCCGCCCGAGGCCTGCGCACCGGCAGCGGTCGCCGCGGCGAACAGCGCCCCCGTCTTGGCACGCTGGTAGTCGGACAGCGCGACACGCGGTTCGCACTCCCAGGCCTGGCCGGCGATGATGCCCAGCGGCGTGCCGACGCCGCATGCCACGGTCTGCAGCACGTGCGCCATACGTTGCGGGTGGCGGGCGCCGGCGGCACCCAGGGTCTGGAAGGCGGTGACGATCAGCGCGTCGCCGGCCAGCACCGCCAGGCGTTCGCCGAAGGCCTTGTGCACCGACGGCTGGCCGCGGCGCGTCGGCGCGTCGTCGAAGCACGGCAGGTCGTCGTGCACCAGCGAAGCGCAGTGGATCAGTTCGATCGCCGACGCGGCGGCGTCGGCCAGCGCCGGGTCGGTATCACCGTTGGCCATCGCGACGGCGATGCACAGCTGCGGCCGGATGCGCGCGCCGCCCGGGAAGACGGCGTGGCGGATCGCCGCGGCCAGCTTCGGGGGGCAACCGGCGCCTTCGTTGGCGACGAGGGCCGCCTCCAGCGCCTGTTCGATGCGATTGATCGTGTTCATCGAGTTCCTCCGGCGACCCGGCACCGGATGGCGCACCGCTGTAAGGTCGTCATGTCACCCCAAAGTGTCAACTGATTTTGACAGGTGGCAGACCCCTGTCAAGAAAGCGGAACTGACAAGGCTCAAGTCCCTAGCACGCACCCTTTGGCCGAATGGAACGCATGAACCGCACTGTTTCCCACCTCGCTCTCGCCGCCGGCCTCGTGTTCGGCGCTGCCGCAGTCCACGCCGCCACGCCGGCCGAACTCGCCACCAAGGCCGGCTGCGCCGTCTGCCACCAACCCACGGCCAAGGGCCTGGGCCCGAGCTATCAGGAGATCGCGAAGAAGTACAAGGGCCAGGCCGGCGCCCCGGCCCTGATGGCCGAACGCGTGCGCAAGGGCAGCGTCGGCATCTTCGGCAAGCTGCCGATGACGCCCACGCCGCCGGCACGCATCAGCGACGCCGATCTCAAGCTCGTGATCGACTGGATCCTCAAGACGCCTTGACGTCAGCCGCCGGCCGCGCCCGCGCGCGGCCGGTGTCGAAGGCCAGCGCCGCCTTCGCCAGCAGCGTGAAGACCAGCGCGCCGCAGGCCCAGATGCCAGCGGACACCAGCCACTCGCGCCAGCTCGGCGCGTACTCGAAGATCTCGCCCAGCGGCGTCGGGATGTAGCCGGGCACCACCAGGCCCATCCCCTTCTCGATCCAGATGCCGAGGAAGGCCAGGCCGCAGGCCAGCGCCAGCAGCCTCGGCGTGCGCCGCAGCGGGTGGATCGACAGGATCACCACCGCCACGAGGTTCAGCGCCAGTGCACCCCAGATCCACGGCTGCAGCTGGCCGGCCCCGGCCAGCCCAAAGAACAGGTAGCGCATCGAGGCCGCATGCGAGGTCTCGTTGTAGAAGTCGGTGAACAGCTCGACGCCGACGAAGAACAGGCTGATCTGCAGCGCCACCGTCATGACCACGGCCAGCAAGTCGATGACCGTCTGCTTCACGGCCAGCCCGCCCCAGCGGCGCAGCGCCAGCAGCGCGAGGATGATCAGCGCCGGCCCCGAAGCGAAGGCCGAGGCGATGAAACGCGGCGCCAGCAGCGCGCTGTGCCACAGCGGCCGCCCGGCGTTGGCCGAGAACAGGAAGGCGGTGACGGTGTGGATCGAGATCGCCCAGAAGATCGCGACGATCACCACCGGGAAGTAGCGCGCCGTCACCGGCTCCTCGCCGCGCCAGCGCGCGTGCAGCACGTAGGCCGGCAGCCCGAGGTTGAGCAGCAGGTAGCCGACGAGCACGACGACGTCCCAGGCCAGCATCGACTGCGGCCAGTTGAAGCGCCCGACCAGCGGCAGCATGTGCCAGATGCGTTCCGGCCGGCCGATGTCGACGGTGACGAACAGCATCGCGGCGACCACCGCCGCGACCGCCAGCGCCTCGCCGTAGATGACGACCTGCTTCACGTCGGCGCGGTGGAACAGGTAGGCCGGGATGACCAGCAACACCGCCGCCGCGGCGATGCCGACGAGGAAGGCGAAGTTGGCGATGTAGAAGCCCCAGGAGACCTGGTCGCTCATGCCGGTGACGACCATGCCCTGCTGCAGCTGGCCGCCGTAGGCGAACAGGCCGGCGGCGACGACCGCCGCCAGCGCGCCCAGCCAGCGCCGGTAGGCCGCGCCGCCGGAGGCCATCGCGCGCAGGCCGTCGAGCACGAAGCGGGAGGGATTCATGCCGGACTCACCCGGTCGTCGCTGAAGTACCAGAACTTGGGCTCGGTGCCGAGGTCTTCCTTCAGCCGGAAGACGGTCTTGTGCTCGAGCACCCAGCGGATCTCGCTTTTCGGGTCGAGCAGGTTGCCGAAGACGCGTGCGCCGGTCGGACAGGCCTCCTGGCACGCCGGCTGGCGGCCCTTGCGGGTGCGCTGGGTGCAGAAGTGGCACTTCTCGACGACGCCCTTGGGCCGCGGGCGGTTGCCGAGGTAGTTCAGGTTCGGGTTGAACTCGGCCGCCGGGATCTGCGGCTCGGTCCAGTTGAAGTGGCGTGCCCAGTACGGGCAGGCCGTCATGCAGTAGCGGCAGCCGATGCACCAGTCGTAGTCGACGACGACGATGCCGTCAGGCTCCTTCCAGGTGGCCTTCGTCGGGCAGGCCTTCACGCAGGGCGGGTTGTCGCACTGCATGCACTGCACCGGCAGGTACCAGTGGCCGGGCTGCGGCACCTGCCCGGCGTCGTAGTAGTGCTCGGCCTTCTCCAGGTCCATCGTGCCGTCGGGCATCTGCAGCACGCGGATGTACTGCATCTGCGAGTCGCGGCCGAGGTTGTTCTCCTTGACGCAGGCCTCGACGCAGTCCCGGTAGCCCTTGCACTTGCTGATGTTCAGCGCGTAGCCGAAGACGGTGTCGGGCAGCGGCGGCACGTCCTCGCAGCGCACGTCGACGCCGTAGCGTCGCCTGGCGTTGCGCTCGATGCGCTGCAGCGCGGCGTGGATCTCGTCCTTCGACATGCGCTGGTAGTGGTCCTGCAGCAGGCTGCCCATGGCGTCCTGCAGCGTCTGGCCGCCCCAGGCGCCGGTGGCCTGGGCGGTGGCGACGGCGCCGCCGGCGGTGGCGACGCCGGCGAGGAATCGGCGGCGGAAGGCACTGAAGCCTGCGCCCTCGCCTGCGGGCGGATCGGAATCGGGCTGGCGGCTCATCATCGGGCTCCGGAAGCCGCGCGCTGCCAGGGCGGCGCGGCGTGCGCCGGCGTCAGCGCCGGGCGTTCGAGGCCGGCACGCACCGGCGGCGGCGGCGCGGCCTCGCGCGGCGGGATCTTGGGGTCGTGCGCGTCGTGGCAGTGGGTGCAGGCGTAGATCTGGCGTTCACCCTGCCAGTTGGCGGCACGTTTGCCGTGCGCGCCGAAGGCCCAGTCGCGGTGGCGCGGGCCGTGGCACTGGCCGCAGACGAGCTGCGACTGGTCGAAGTCCACACGCCGGCCATCGACGGTGCGCAACCAGTCGCGGTCTTCCGCGACGTGGCAGTCCAGGCACCACATGCGGCCGCGGCCGTGCGGCAGCGACGCGACGTGCGGTGCGGCGACCAGCGCGCGCGGCTGGCGGTTCAGCGGCAGCACCTTGTGGCACTGGGCGCAGGGGTAGAGCGCCAGATGCTGCTTGCGCGGCACGACGCTGAAGGCCGGCGCGTCGAGGTAGCCGCCGAAGACCAGCGGCTCCTGCGGGTTCGGCGGCTGCGGCGGCAGGTTGTCGCGCAGCGGGCGGTGCGTGGGCGCCGCCTCGCTGGCCGGCGCCACGGGCACGGCGCCGGGCGCCAGCGCAGCGGCGCTTGCGGGGGCCGCTGCGGCGGAGGCCGCATCGGCATCGGACGGAGCGAGCGCTGGAAGCCCCAGCGCGAAGGCGAGGCCCACGGCGGCGGCGAAGGACGCCGCCGCCGTGCGCCAGTTCAGCAACCGCACCGGGCGGACCTCCCTTCCGGCTGTGCGCCGGGTTCGTCGAGTTCGGTGCACAGCGCATGCAGCGCATGGCGCCCGGCCTCGGTGACGAGAATGCGGTCGTCGAGCACCCGCACCAGGCCGTCGGCCTCGCGCGCGGCCAGACGGCCATAACCTTCCTCGATGCCCCGGGCGTCGGCCGCGGGCAGCTCCAGCGTGCACAGCAGGCGCTCGACCGCGGCGCGGCGCTGCACACGCTCGGGCGTGGCCGGCCGCGCCTGCGCCACCGGCAGGTGCTGATGGCGCAGCGCGTTGCGCCATGCGGCCTGCGAGCCGTCGTTCCAGAACATCGAGCCGTCGATCTCGCCGACCGCTCCGACGCCCAGGCCGATCATCGGCGTGGCCGGCGCGGCGGTATAGGAGATCAGGCTGCGGCGCAGGCGGCCGTCGTCCATCGCGCGCGAGAGTTCGTCGTGCTCGAGCACGAACTGGTCGGCGCCGATCCAGCGGTAACCGGCGTTGCGCAGCATCTCGGCGCTGGCACGCGCGAGTTCGGCCATCAGCGCCGGCGACGGCAGCGACTCGGTGTCGATCGCCACCTGCGCCGGCGCGTGCCAGGGCCGATGGTGGTAGCGCGCCAGGCGGATGCGCTCGGGGCCCATCGCGATCAGCCGTTCGACGGTGGCGCACCAGCTGGCCATGGTCTGGCGCGGCAGGCCGATCATCAGGTCGAGATTGATGTACTCGATGCCCGCCGAACGTGCGAGTTCGCAGACGTCGTCGATCAGCGCCGCCGACTGGCGCCGGCCGATGGCCTGCTGCACGTTCGGGTCGAGGTCGAGCACACCCAGCGAGACACGGCGGAAACCCAGCCCGCGCAGCACCTCGAACATGGTCTGGCTGACGCGGCGCGGGTCGCATTCGCAGGACATGTCGATGTCCGCCGGCATACGCCAGACCGACTGCATCGCCTGCACGAGGCGCGCAAGCTGCGAGCCGGTCAGCTCGCTGGCCGTGCCGCCGCCGAGGTGGAACTGCAGCAGTTCACGGCGCCCGCCGATCGCCTGCGCGACCTCGCGGATCTCCTCGACCAGGCCGCTGACGTAGTCGTCGATGATCTCGTCGGGCTGCGCGGCGCGGATGTCGCGGTCGCAGCAGAAGCAGTGCGCGGCGCAGAACGGCACGCGCGTGGACACGGCCACGGGCTCGTCCGGGCGCGCGGCCAGCGCCTGCAGCGCCGCGTCGTAGAGCGCACGCGCCGATGCGGCGCCGCCGGGCGGCATGCCCTGCACGAGCGGATTCGTCGCCGGCGTCGGCTGCCAGCACATCGACGCGCCGGCGTCGAGCTTGGTGATCTTCAGCACGCTGGCCGGAGGACGATCGCCGGTGCTGTCGTCTGATGGGGAAGGCGTTCTCATGAAGACGTCTCGAACGCCGCAGTGGGTTCGAGCCTGACGTTGGGGCGAACCTTAGTCGGGCGCACGACCCGCCGGTTGACACAGGTCAACGGGATGGGCCGCGTCCGACGGGCATTCGACGGCGCAGTTAAAGTGTCGAGCCCACCTGACACCCGCCTCGGCCGAGGCCTGCCAACACCCATGAACGAACCCACGCCGCTGTCGCGCAGTTTCGGCTATCAGAGCGTGGACGAACGCGAGCGCGAGCAGCGCATCCGCCGCGTCTTCAGCGCCGTGGCGGCGCGCTACGACCTGATGAACGACCTGATGAGCCTGGGCATCCACCGGCTCTGGAAGCGTCGTTTCGTGCGCATGGCCGCGCCGCAGGCCGGCCAGCACATCGTCGACCTGGCCGGCGGCACCGGCGACGTCGCCGCGCTGATGGCCGCCGCCGACCGCCGCGTGACCGTCGTCGACCCGAGCGCCGAGATGATGGCCGTCGGCCAGGCGCGCGGCCACGCGCACGTCGAATGGCTGGTCGGCAGCGCCGAGCAGCTGCCGCTGGCCGACGCCTCGGTGGACACGCTGACGATCTCCTTCGGCATCCGCAACGCCACGCGCATCGACGTCGCGCTGCGCGAGATCCACCGCGTGCTCAAGCCCGGCGGCCGTTTCCTGTGCCTGGAGTTCTCGACCCCGGCGTGGTGGCTCAGGCCGTTCTACAACCTGTTCTCGTTCACCGTGATTCCGCGTCTGGGCGCGTGGATCGCGAACTCGCCCGAGGCCTACACCTACCTCGTCGAGTCGATCCGGCGCTTCCCCGACCAGCCGCGTTTCGCGGCGATGATCGGCGAAGCCGGCTTCGAGCAGGTGCGCTGGCACGACCTCAGCTTCGGCATCGCCAGCGTGCACATCGGCACGCGCCCGGCCGCGGCCGGGCCTTCCGGCACCGCTTGATGTTGCACAAGCAGCGCGTCGCCCCGCGACGCGGACAATCGGATCCTCGTTTTCCCCTGCCCGCACGGAGACCGCGTACATGCCCGGAGAGAGAGCCACGGTGAACAGCACGCGCGCGGTCCGCACCGGATCGATCGAGGCGTGGGCCGTCGCCGTGCGGCCGCGCACGCTGCCGGTGGCCGTGAGCCCGGTGCTCGTCGGCGCGACGCTGGGCTTCGACCGCACCGGCGCGATCGACATGATCGCCGCGCTGCTGGTGCTCGGCGCCGCGCTGCTGATGCAGGTGATCACCAACATGCAGAACGACGTCGGCTACACGGTGCGCGGCGGCGAAAGCACCGGCACGCGCACCGGCCTGCCACGTGCCACGGCCAACGGCTGGCTGAGCGTGCGCCACGTGCGTGCCGGCATCGTCGTCGCGGCGCTGCTGGCCGCGGCGCTGGGCATCGCGCTCGTCGCCTACCGTGGCTGGCCGGTGCTGGCCATCGGTGTCGCGTCGCTGCTGGCCGCGCTGGCCTACATGGGCGGCCCCAAGCCGATCGCCTACACACCGTTCGGCGAGCTGACGGTCTTCGTCTTCTTCGGCCTGATCGCCGTCGTCGGCACCGACTGGGTGCTGACCGGCAGCTTCGGCCTCGTCACCGTGCTCGCCTCGGTGGCGCTGGGCTCGGTGGCGGCGGCGGCGCTGGCGGTGAACAACCACCGCGACATCGCGCACGACCGGCTCGTCGGCCGGCGCACCTTCGCCGTGACCTTCGGCGAAGCGGGCTCGGTGGCGCTGTACACCGTGCTGCTGCTGCTGCCGTTCGTGCTGCTCGTGCCGATGGCGATGCTGTCGCAGTCCTGGACGCTGCTGCTGCCGCTGGGGCTGCTGCCCTCGACACTGCAGCTGCGCCGCGACTTCGTGCACTGCCCGCGCGGCATCGCCTTCAACGAGATCCTGTTCCGCACCTTCCGCCTGGAGCTGTGGTTCGCCGCGCTGCTGTCCGCCGGCGCCCTGCTCGGCTCGATGATCGCCCGATGACGGGCGAGCACACCGTCCGGGCCTAGGGCGTGCAGGTCCGCCGCAGCGCCTTGGTGGCCCGCCCGGCCAGCCACCTCTTCGACCTGATCGAAGGTGCCGAGCACTACCCGGCCTTCCTGCCCTGGTGCTCGGGCGCGACCATCCTCGTGCGCGACGACAGCGTGGTCTCGGCCGACATCAGCATCCGCTTCAAGGGCGTGGGCTTCGAGATCCGCACGCGCAACCCCAAGCGGCGGCCGGAATTCATGGCCATCCACCTCGAGCGCGGGCCGTTCCGCCGCTTCTACGGCGAGTGGCAGCTCAAGGTGCTGGCCGAGGACGCCTGCAAGGTGAACTTCCTGCTCGACTACGAGTTCGACAGCGTGGTGATGACGCGCATGGCCGGCCCGGTGTTCGACAAGATCGCCGACAAGCTGGTCGACGCCTTCGTGCAGCGTGCGATCGACGTGCCGCCGCCGGTGCTGGCGCCGACCGCACCGCCGGCCGAGGCGCCGCGTGCGCCCGACGCGGACTGGCCGCCGCCCTGAGCCCTGAGGCCCTGGATCAGGCCACGCCGTGCTCGGCGAACCAGGCCAGCGTGCGTTTCCAGCCGTCCTGGGCCGCGTCGGCGCGGTAGCTGGGCCGGTAGTCGGCGTGGAAGGCGTGGCCGGCTTCGGGGTAGACGACGAAACGCGACTGCTTCGCCGCCACGCTGCCGCCGGCCAGCGCGGCCTTCATGCGTTCGACGCTGTCCAGCGGGATGCCGCCGTCCTGGCCACCGTACAGGCCCAGCACCGGCGCACGCAGCTGTGACGCCAGCTCCACCGGCTGCATCGGTTGCAGCGCGGTCTTGTCGCCGACCAGCCGCCCGTACCAGGCGACGCCGGCCTTCATCTGCGGGCTGTGCGCGGCGTACAGCCAGGTGATGCGCCCGCCCCAGCAGAAGCCGGTGATGCCGGCCTTGGTCGTGTCGGCGCCCTGCCCGCCCGCCCAGGCCACAGTCGCGTCGAGGTCGCGCATCACCTGCTCGTCGGGCACCTTGGAGACCACCTCGCTCATCAGGCGCGGGATGTCGGTGTAGGCCCCGGCATCGCCCTGGCGCACGAAGAGCTGCGGCGCGACGGCGAAGTAGCCGGCCTTGGCCAGGCGCCGCGCGACGTCGGCGATGTGCGCGTGCACGCCGAAGATCTCGCTGACGACCAGCACCAGCGGCGCGTTCGGGCGGTTCGCCGGCGCGGCGCGGTAGGCCGGCATGCGCAAGTCGCCGACGGGGATCGTGACCTCGCCGGATACGAGGCCGGCACTGTCGGTGGTGATGACGGTCTGCGCCGCCACCGGCAGCACCGCAGCGGCGAAACTGCCGCCGACGGCGGTGCGCACGAAGTCGCGCCGGCTGGGGTCGCGCGGCGACACCAGGGAATCGAACTCGGCTTGCTGCATGTTCGCCTCCTTGACCTCCAACAAGTCGAGGCGATTCTAGGAACGCCGTCACGGTGCCGCGAGAGCCCTCTTGCACAATCGGCCCATGGCCGACATCACCACGCCCGACCTGCCGCTGGCCGCGGTCGACATGGGCTCCAACAGCTTCCGTCTCGAGATCGCACAGGTCCAGCGCGGGCGCTATCGCCGCAGTGACTATTACAAGGACATGGTCCGCCTCGGCGCGGGCCTCGACGACCAGGGCCTGCTGACCGAAGAAGCGGTGCAGCGTGGCCTGGACTGCCTGCGGCGCTTCGCCGCGCGCCTGACCGGCTTCGCGCCGGCGCAGGTGCGCGCGGTGGCGACGCAGACGCTGCGCGAAGCGCGCAACCGCGACGCCTTCCTGCTGCGCGCCCAGGAGGCACTGGGCCACACGATCGAGGTCATCTCCGGGCGCGAGGAGGCACGGCTGATCTACGCCGGCGTCGCCCAGCTGCAGCCGGCCGACGAGCCGCGCCTGGTCGTCGACATCGGCGGGCGTTCGACCGAGCTGATCCTGGGCCGCGGCCGCACGCCGGTACGCGCCGAGTCCTTCGCGGTGGGCTGCGTCAGCCTGTCGCTGCGTTTCTTCGGCGACGGCCGCATCGATGCCGAAGCCTTCCGCGCCGCGCGCGTGGCCGCCGGAGCCGAACTCGAGGAGGCGATGGAGCCGTTCTCGTCGCGCCACTGGCAGCAGGCGCTGGGCTCCTCGGGCACTGCCGGCGCGGTGTCGCAGATCCTCGCGGCCAGCGGCGTCAGCGACGGCCGCATCACGCCCGAGGGCCTGGCCTGGCTGGAACAGCGCTGCATCGCCGCCGGCCACGTCGACCGGCTCGAGCTGCCCGGGCTCAAGCCCGAGCGCCGCGCCGTCATCCCCGGCGGGCTGGCGATCCTGCAGACGCTGGCCGAGAACTTCGGCATCGCCACGCTGTGGCCGGCCAAGGGCGCGCTGCGCCAGGGCGTCGTCGTCGACCTGCACGAGCGCCTGGCGGGACTCAAGCGCAGCCACCCGAGCGACATGCGCGACGCCTCGGTGCACGAGCTGCAGCGCCGCTTTGACGTCGACGTGCGCCAGGCGCGACGCGTGGCCACGGTGGCGCTGGCGCTGTTCGACGGCGTGATGCCGCAGGCCGACGCCGAGGCCCGGCGCGAACTCGGCTGGGCCTGCGACCTGCACGAGATCGGGCTGATGGTCTCGCACCACGACCACCACCGCCACAGCGCCTACCTGCTGGCGCATGTCGATGCTCCGGGCTTCTCGCAGAGCCAGCAGCGGCGCGTCGGCCAGCTCGTGCTGGGCCAGCGCGGCGGCCTGCGCAAGATCGAGGACGCGCTGGCCAGCGAACTGCTGGGCTGGCAGGTCATGTGCCTGCGTCTGGCGTCGATCAAGTGCCATGCACGTGCCGACGTCGACGCCAGGGCGCTGGCGCTGCGCGTGCGCGGCCGCGACGCCGTGCTGGACTACGACGCCGCCTGGGCCAAGGCGCACCCGCGCACCGTCTTCCTGCTGGAGGAGGAGGCCCAGACCTGGGCCCGCTCGGGCCCGCGCAAGCTGCTGCTGCCGCGCTGACCGCGGCGCGCCGGGACCGGGCCTACAGCGCCTCGGGCCCTACGACGGCGTGCAGCACGACCTGCATCGTGTCGCCGCGCTCCCGAGAGCGCAGCCACCAGACGCCGGCCTTGCGCACCGCCCAGGGCTGGATCTCGCCGGACAGCAGCAGCGCTGCGGTCAGGCCCAGGATCGGCTGGTGGCCGACGACCAGCACCGGCTCGCGCGCCTCGGGCCAGCGCGCCACGTGCAGCAGCGACTCGACCGAGGCGTCGGGCGCCAGCGCGGCCACCGTCTTCACGCGCCGCTCCAGCGCCGCGGCCGTCTGCTGGGCGCGCCGCGCGGGGCTGGCGAGCACACGTGCGCCTGCCGGCATCTGGCGGTTGAGCCACTCGGCGACACGCCGCGCCTGGCGCTCGCCCTTGGGTGTCAGCTCGCGTTCCAGGTCGTCCTGGCCCTCGCGTGCGTCGAAGGCTTCGGCGTGGCGCCAGAGGATCAGGTCCATCGTGCGGCCCCCGTTCAGCGGTAGCGCTGCATCAGCGCCTGCTGGGCGCTGAGGCCGGCCTCGGCGACGCGCCGGTACTCGCCGTCGGCGTCCAGCGTCCAGGCGTCGAGCTCGTCGTGCAGGTAGGGCACGAGCGCCTCGTCGATGATGCGCTGGCGCAGCGCCTTGTCGCGCACCGGCCAGGCCAGCTCGATGCGGCGGAACATGTTGCGGCTCATCCAGTCGGCGCTGGACAGGTACAGGATCTCGTCGTCGTCGCCCTCGCCCCAGCGGAAGTACAGCACGCGGGTGTGTTCGAGGAAGCGGCCGACGACCGAACGCACGCGGATGGTGTCGGTGTGCCCCGGCACGCCCGGCGGCAGCATGCAGGCGCCGCGCACGACGAGGTCGATCCTCGCGCCGGCGCGGCCGGCTTCCATCAGCGCGCCGATCAGCCCCGGGTCGGTCAGCGCGTTGACCTTGGCGACGATGCGCGCCGGGCGCCCCGCACGCGCCGCCTCGGCGACCTGGGCGATGTGGCGGATCAAGGTGCGGTGCAGCACGAAGGGCGCGGTCAGCATGCGCCGGGTGCGCATGCGGCCCTGGCTGGCGAGCTGCTGGAAGACCGCGTCGGCATCGGCGGTCAGCTCGGGGTCGGTGCTGAGGTAGCCCAGGTCGGTGTACAGCCGCGCGGTCTTCGGGTTGTAGTTGCCGGTGGACAGGTGCACGTAGCGCCGCAGCCGGCCGTGTTCGCGGCGCGTCACCAGCATCAGCTTGGCGTGGGTCTTCAGGCCGACGACGCCGTAGACCACCTGCGCGCCGACAGCCTCCAGGCGCTCGGCCCAGTTGATGTTGGCCTCCTCGTCGAAGCGGGCGGTGAGCTCGACGACGGCCATCACCTCCTTGCCGCGGCGCGCGGCCTCGATCAGCAGGTCCATCAGCACGCTCTGGCTGCCGGTGCGGTAGATCGTCTGCTTGATCGCCAGCACGTCCGGGTCCTCGACCGCCTCGCGCAGGAACTGCACGACCGGATCGAAGCTCTCGAACGGGTGGTGCAGCACGAGGTCGCCGTCGTGCAGCCGGGCGAAGATCGAGCGCCCCGGCGGCAGTTCCGCCGTCGGCCAGGTGGGCTCGTAACGCGGGAAACGCAGCGTGTCGGCGCCGGCCTGGTCGATCAGCTCGGTCAGCCGGGCCAGGTTGACCGGGCCGTTGACCTTGTACAGCGCGTACTCGGGCAGCTGCAGCTGGCGCAGCAGGAAGTCGTGCAGCTCCTTCGGGCAGCTGTGCACCACCTCCAGCCGGATGGCCAGGCCGAAGTGGCGTTTGCTGAGGTTGCTGCGCAGCGCCTGGCGCAGGTTGGTCACGTCCTCCGCGTCGTACTCCAGCTCGGAGTCGCGCGTGACGCGGAACTGCGAGAAGGACTCGACGCTGCGCCCCGGGAACAGCTCTTCCAGATGGGCGCGGATGACGCTGGTCAGCAGCACGAAGGCCTGGCGGCCGCCGCTCACCGCCGCCGGCATGCGGATCACGCGCGGCAGCACGCGCGGCACCTTGACGATGGCGATCGAGTTCTCGCGCCCGAAGGCGTCGCGGCCGCCGAGCCGGGCGATGAAGTTCAGCGACTTGTTGGCCACCAGCGGGAACGGGTGGCTGGGGTCGAGCACCAGCGGCACCAGCAGCGGCCGAACCTCGCGCTCGAAGAAGCGGCGCACCCAGCGGCGCTGGGCCTCGTCGCGGTCGGCGTGGTTGACGACGACGATGCCGTGGCGCTGCAGCTCGGGCACGACCTCGTCGTTGAGCATCGCGTACTGCTCGTCGATCAGCTGGTGCGCGGCGGTGGCCACCGCGGCCAGGTCGTCGCGCGAGACGCCGCTGCCGGGCCGGCGCGAGGCTTCGGCCAGGTCGGCGAAACGAACCTCGAAGAACTCGTCGAGGTTGGACGAGACGATGGTGACGTAGCGCAGCCGCTCCAGCAGCGGCACGTCGGGCCGGCGCGCCTGGGCGAGCACGCGGCGGTTGAACTGGAGGATGGAGCTTTCGCGGTTGAGCAGCGTCGGGGATGGCGAGGCGGCCGGCATTGCCAGCAAGGCCTCGCCGACGCTCGTGTCGTCGGCCATGACAGCAGTTTATGAACGCCGCGCGACAGAACCGTGACAAGGTCACCGGGACTTTCACGCATGCTCGGTCCAAGGAAGGAGCATCGTGCCAAGCAACGTCGAAAGAACGATGTCAGCGAGCGCGCGCGGCCGAGACGGCGTGCGCGATCAAGCTTCCCGCCACGGCCCGGCTTTGCCGGGCCGTCGGCGGACGGCCCCCTTGGGGGGTAGCGAGCGCTAGCGAGCTTGGGGGCTCACTCAGTGGGCTTCGTCCCAGTTGGCGCCGATGCCGACTTCGGCCACCAGCGGCACCTTCAGCGCCGCGACGCCGGCCATCAGGCGCGGGATCGCGTCCTTCGCCCAGTCGAGCTCGGCTTCGGGCACCTCGAGCACCAGTTCGTCGTGCACCTGCATGACCATGCGCGTCGCACGGCCCTCGGCGTCCAGCGCCTGCTGCACGGCGATCATCGCCAGCTTGATCAGGTCGGCGGCCGTGCCCTGCATCGGCGCGTTGATCGCCTGGCGCTCGGCGCCGCTGCGCCGCGGGCCGTTGCCGGAGTTGATCTCCGGCAGCCAGAGCCGGCGGCCGAAGACGGTCTCGACGAAACCCTTCTCCTTGGCGCGCACACGGGTCTCGTCCATGTAGCGCTTGACGCCGGCGAAACGCGCGAAATAGCGGTCGATGTAGTCCTTGGCCGCCTTCTGCTCGATGCCCAGGTTGCTCGCCAGGCCGAAGGCGCCCATGCCGTAGATGAGGCCGAAGTTGATGACCTTGGCGTAGCGGCGCTGCTCGCTCGTCACCGCCTCCAGCGGCACGCCGAAGACCTCGCCGGCGGTCGCGCGGTGCACGTCGATGCCTTCGGAGAAGGCGCGCAGCAGGCCTTCGTCCTCGCTGATGTGGGCCATGATGCGCAGCTCGATCTGCGAGTAGTCGGCGCTCAGCACCACGTGCCCCGGCGGCGCGACGAAGGCACGGCGCACACGCCGGCCTTCGGGCGTGCGGATGGGGATGTTCTGCAGGTTGGGCTCGTTGCTCGCCAGCCGGCCGGTCACGGCCACCGCCTGCGCGTAGTTGGTGTGCACGCGCCCGGTGGCCGGGTTGACCATCAGCGGCAGCTTGTCGGTGTAGGTGCCCTTCAGCTTGGCCAGGCTGCGGTGCTCGAGGATGCGCGCCGGCAGCGGGTAGTCGGCGGCGAGTTCGTTCAGCACGTCCTCGTCGGTGCTGGGCGCGCCGCTGGCGGTGCGTTTCTTCACCGGCAGGCCCAGCTTGCCGAACAGGATCTCGCCGATCTGCTTGGGGCTGCCCAGGTTGAAGGGCTGCTCGGCGATCGCATAGACCTCCTGCTCGAGCGCGACCATGCGCTCGGCCAGGTCGCGGCTCTGGCGCGCCAGCTCCTGCGGGTCGACGAGCACGCCGTGGCGCTCGATGCGCGCCAGCACCTCGGCCACCGGCATCTCGATGGCCTCGTAGACGTGGCGCAGCCCGGCGTCGGCCTCGATCTCGGGCCACAGCACCTGGTGCACGTGCAGCGCCATCTCGCTGTCCTCGGCCGAGTACTCGGTGGCACGCGCGACGTCGACCTGGGCGAACGGGATCTGGTTCACGCCCTTGCCGCACAGGTCCTCGTAGGACAGGCCCTTGCGGCCGAGGTGGCGCTCGGCCAGGCTTTCCAGGCTGTGCGGCTTGTGCGCCTCGAGCACATAGCTCTCGAGCATCGTGTCGTGGCGCACGCCGGCCAGCCGGATGCCGGCGTTGGCGAAGACGTGGCGGTCGTACTTCAGGTTCTGGCCGAGCTTGGCGCGCGAGGCGTCCTCCAGCCAGGGCTTCAGGCGCGCCAGCACCGCGTCCATCGGCAGCTGCTCGGGCGCGTCGGGGCCGGCGTGCGCCAGCGGCACGTAGGCGCCGCGGCCGGGCTCGACGGCGAAGCTGATGCCGACGATGCGCGCCTTCATCGGCTCCAGCGAGTCGGTCTCGGTGTCGATGGCGACCAGCTCCGCGGCCTGCAGCCGTTCCAGCCAGGCGTCCAGGCGCTCCCAGCTGGCGATCGTCTCGTACTCGCGGGCGATCTCGACGGCCGGGGCGGCCGGCGCGGCGCCGGTCGAGGGCGCTGCTGCGGGCGTGTCGCCGCCCTGCCGGCCCTCCAGCTCGCGGCCCCAGGTCTTGAAGCCGTAGCGGCGGTAGAAGTCGAGCAGCCCGGCCTCGTCGGCGGCGCGCAGCGCCAGCGCGTCCAGCGCCGGCCAGCCGGCGACGTGGGCCGCGAGGTCGCAGTCGCAGGCCACGGTGACCAGACGCCGCCCCTGGGGCAGCCAGTCCAGCGCCCGGCGCAGGTTCTCGCCGGCCACGCCCTTGATCGTCGCGGCGGCGGCCATCACGCCGTCCAGCGAGCCGTGCTCGGCGATCCACTTCACGGCCGTCTTCGGGCCGACCTTCTCGACGCCCGGGATGTTGTCGACGGCGTCGCCGACCAGCGTCAGGTAGTCGACGATCTTCTGCGGCGGCACGCCGAACTTGGCCAGCACGCCGGCCGGGTCCAGCGTCTCGTTGCTCATCGTGTTGATCAGCGTGACGTGCTCGTCGACGAGCTGGGCCAGGTCCTTGTCGCCGGTGGAGACGACAACGCGGTGGCCTGCGCGTTTGGCAACGCAGGCCAGCGTGCCGATGGCGTCGTCGGCCTCGATGCCGGGCACTTCCAGCACCGGCCAGCCGAGCAGACGCACGACCTCGTGGATCGGCGCGATCTGCTGCACCAGCGGTTCGGGCATCGGCGCACGCTGCGCCTTGTAGTCGGCGTACCAGTCGTCACGGAAGGTCGGGCCCTTGGCGTCGAAGACGCAGACGGCGTGTTCGGCCGGCACCTGCTCGCGCAGGCGTTTCATCATCGCGACCATGCCGTGCAGCGCGCCGGTGGGGAAACCGTCGGGCGAACGCAGGTCGGGCAGCGCGTGGTAGGCGCGGTAGAGGTAGCTGGAGCCGTCGACCAGCAGCAGCGTGGGGCGGGTGTCGTCCATGCGGCGATTGTCGGTCAGGCGATCACGCCTTCCGGTCGGGTGCAGCCGGGATGCGCCGTGAGGCCAGCGACACGCCTGTTGGTGTTCCTGACGAACGCTTACCCGGCACCCCCTCGAGCGAACAGCCGGACGCCGCCCTCCCGTCTTGTTCACTATCAAGCCGAAGTCGATGCTGCACGCGGTGGCTCGGCGATTGCCGGGCCGTGCCTCGGACGACGGGAGGTTAGAGATGAATCACAGACTCCATCGCAGACCTTGGCTGCCACGCACGCTGCTGGCGACGCTGCTGTCCGCTGCGATTTCACAGTCCTGGGGCGCGAGCGTGTCCGACCAGGGTCCTCCCGGGGCCGACGGCTCGGACGGCGTCACGACGGGCCAGGCCGGCACCGCTGGCGGGGACGGTGGGGCCGCCAGCGCCGATGCAGTCGGCAACGGCGACGCGTCGAACGACGCGTACGCCCTAGGCGGATCTGGCGGCAGCGGCGGCCACGGCGCTCCGGGCGATGCGGGCTCCGTCGGCGGTGCAGCGGGCCACGGCGGAGCCGGCGGCGACGCCGCCGCGACCGCGGTCTCGGCTCCATTGGGCGGCCCCGCGACCGCTGTCGCCGTCGCCGAGGGCGGACGGGGCGGACACGCCGGATCGCCGGGAGCCGATGGTGGCGCAGGCCCCGGCTCGCTCGCCCTCGCTGGTGCGGGCGGCGCAGCACGGGCGATCACCGATGCCCGCGCACAGGATGATGGGTCAGCCACTGCAAGCTCGCGCGCGATCGGCGGCGAGGGAGGCGGAGCGTCCACCAGCGGGTCACGAGCGGCCGACGGCGCCACGGCCACCGGGAGCGCTCGGGCGCAATCAGGGAGCGGGAACGCCACCGCGTCGCTGTATGCAGGCGGCGGCCTCGGCGGCCGGGCCCGGGGCAATGCGGCGGCGGGAGACGGCGGCAGCGTCACGCTGAACGATGCGGTCGCTGCGTTCGGCGCCGGCGAACTGTCGCTCACGCAGACCGCAGAGGGCGGAGCGGGCGGAGAAAGCGAAGACGGTCTCGCCGGAGCCGGCGGGGCAGCAAGCTCGTCGTTGTCGTTCGCCGACATCGCTACGGCCGCGTTCTTGCGCGGCAGCGTGTCTGCCATTGGCGGTGACGGAGGCTGGACGACCTACGGAACGGCCGGCCGCGGCGGCGATGCGGCGGCAAATGCGAATCTCTCGGTACCCGGCAATGTGTTCCTCGAGACCCGAGCCGCGGGCGGGGATGGCGGCGGTAGTTACGTCGCGGCCGGCCACGATGGCGGGGCTGGAGGAGACGCCGTGGCCTCCGGGACGGCGACATCCACGGACTCCGGCGGCGCGGGCGTCAACGTCAGTGCCACGGGCGGGGCGGGCGGCAGCGGCTACTTCGGATTTGCCGGCGGCGCTGGGGGCACGGCGCGAGGCCAGGCCGCCGCCTACAGCCAGTCGCGTGACGTGTCAGTGAGCTTGACCCTCACCGGTGGCGCAGGCGGGCAAAGCGGTGGGGGCGCGCGCGGGGGGCGTGGCGCAGACGCCAGCGCGGTCGACGCGGTTCGAGGCGCGACGTCGGGCACGCTGACGATGACCCAGTCCGCCGTGGGCGGCCGGGGCGGCGACAGCGGCGCGCTGGCCGGCACGGGCGGCGAAGCAAGCTCTCGACTGAGCTTCGCGGATCTCGTCGCCTACGGCGTGTCCGTGTCGGTGACCGCGTTCGGTGGCACAGGCGGCAACGGTGAGACCGCGGGAACTGCAGGAAATGCCACAGCGATGGCTGCAGTCACCGGCGGTCCAGGGTCGTCTGTCTTTGCTCAGGCCGTCGGCGGCAATGGCGGCAACGGCTCTTTCGGCGAGGGCGCGAAAGGTGGCGACGCGGCGGCGCACGCCTCGCTGACGGCGAACACACCCACGTCCGCACGAAAGGTCAGCGCCTCTGCGCAGGGGGGCAACGGCGGCAGTGCACGCGGCGCCGGATACCGTGGCGGGGACGGGGGCAGCGCATTCGCGCAGGCGCAGGGCCAGAACGTGTCGGCCATCGAGGTGGTGGCGCAAGGGGGCCACGGCGGCGCGGCGGTCGAATCGGCCAGCGGGGGCAGCGGTGCCACGGTGACGCTCGAAGACGCGCTGTCAGGCACGGGCAACTACCTGCAACTCAAGCAGATGGCGATCGCCGGCAACGGTGGAAACGCCAGCGACAGCCAAGCGGGAGCGGGCGGTGGTGCATCGTCCTCGCTGAACTATGCGAACGCCTCCGCCTGGCATCTGGAAGCCACGGTCGCTGCGACGGGCGGCCTCGGCGGGACCAGCTTCAGCGACGGCGCTGCCGGTCGTGGCGGCGATGCGATCGCGCGCGCGACGATCGCCGGCAACGACGAAGTGACCGCGACCGTTCTCAGCTCTGGAGGACACGGTGGCAGCAGTTGGGAACGCTCCGGCGTCTCCGGAGGAACGGCGCTGGCCTACGGCAGCGTCACGGCGGCCAGCGACGGCTCCGCTCGGTCCTGGGTGCAGTCCTACGGTGGTGATGGAGGCGAAAGCCGGGGCGCAGGCCTTTCCGCCGGCACCGGCGGCACGGCGGGCGGCGAATCCCGAGCCTTCAGCAGCAGCGGCATCGCCTGGGCCGAGATGACGGCCACGGCCGGCAACGGCGGCTATGGCGACGCCGGCGCCCACGGCGGTCGAGGTGGTGACGTCGAGCTGTCGAATGCGGTGGGCGGCGCCACGAGCCGCTCCCTGCTGCTGGTTCAGAACGCGCGCGGCGGCGGCGGCGGCACTTCGCTGTCCGCTCGCGGCGGCGATGGCGGCAACGCGATCAGCCTGCTGTCATACGCGGAGCCAGGCACGAACGATGTCTCCGCGCAGGTGGCCGCGACCGGTGGCGCAGGCGGCGCAGGCGGCGCGGGAAGCGCAGGCGGGCGCGGCGGGAACGCGCGCGCGGAGGTCCGGCTCGACAGCCTCGCCCAGCTGCGCACCGCCGATGCAACCGTGATCGCGACAGGCGGAAGCACCCGCGGGGGAGGTGCCGGAGGTGAGGCGTTCGCACGCGCCAGCGTGGTCGCGCATGGCGCCGCCTCCGCCACCGCCGAAGCCCATGGCGGGCTGTCGAGCACCGGCAGCGGCCGCGCCGACGCCAGTTCGACCGCACGCTCGATGCTGGCATACGGTTCGGTCGAGGCTCGGGCCTTGGCAGCTTCGCCGACCGGCCAGGCGAACGCAGACGCACGGAGCTATTCGCTGGACTCGGCACTGTCGCACGCGAGGTCGCAGACCGAGGGGGTCTCGGGGCGGGCTTCCGGCCTTGCCGAATCGACCGGTTCTCACGGCCTGAGGACGACCGCCACCGCCAGCGCCAGCACGAACGGGCAGACCGAAGTGGACGCCCAGGCGACGCACGGCGCCAACATCCCGACGCTGCCGAACACGAGCAACACGTTCTGGCCACAGGCTTTTGCCATCGTCAACGGGACGCCGGACCCCTTGAGCGTCGAGCAACGCCTTCTCGACGCCCCGCGCGTGGCAGCGGCGCTGGCGTCGCAGGCCGTGGGCGTGATCGGCGTCGCCGGGAGCGGCGCGAACCACGAAGCGTCGGTGAATGGAACGCAGACATTCGTCGGCAGCACCCGCTACGAGTTCACGCTGCCTGCAGCCAGCCCCGTCGTCGTCGGCCTCCTGGATCTCGTCGGCCGCGACAGCGGCGATCCAATCGACTTCTCGTTCAGCGTCAGCAACTTCGATACGACGCTGGTGACACAGAGCTTCACGACGCTGGCCGGGGCCGAGGCCTACTTCGAGGACCAGCCGCTGATCCTGGGCACGTTGGACGGCATGGTCGACCTAGTCATCAGCTTCAGCTTCGAGAGCTCAAGCGACCAGGCCGTCGGCTTCGAGTACCTGCTGGCCGCCGGCCCGCTGGCCGCCGCGATCCCCGAACCGTCAACCTGGGCGCTGTGGCTGGGCGGCCTGTCGCTGCTCGGAGGCCTTGCGCGGATGCGGGATCGACGCCGCACGCGGCGCTGAGCCGCGGGCCCGACCTAGAATCGGGCCCATGGCGCGCCGTCCTGTCCGAATCCTCCCGCTGCTGGCCCTCGCGGCCGCGGCCAGCTGTGCCTCGGCCCAGACGGCCCAGACGGCCCTGCCGCCCGATGCCTCGGCCTCGGCACCCGCCTCGCGCGTGCCCGAACCTGCCATTCAGCGCCAGGTCTCCGAGGACGACAACGTGCGCATCGAGGAACTCAAGGTGCGCGGCCAGACGCAGAGCATCACCGTGCGCAGCAAGCTGCCTGGCGTGAAGCCCTACGAGATCGTGCCGTCCAGTGGCGCGCGCGATCCGTCGCAGCCCGGCGACCTGTCGGGCCAGCGCCTCTGGCACATGCTGTCGTTCTGACCGTGGGCGCGCAGCATCGCGGCGCCGCGGCCGTCCTCGCGGGAGCCTGACTTGGCCGTCTACACCGAAGTCGGCTTCGAGGAGGCCGACGCCCTGCTCCGCCGCCTGGGCCTGGGCGCGCTGAGCGAGCTGCGCGGCATCCGCTCGGGCATCGAGAACACCAACTACTACGCGACGACGGCGCGCGGCCAGTGGGTCCTGACGCTGTTCGAGCGCCTGTCGCGCGACGAGCTGCCCTACTACTTGGCGCTGATGCAGCACCTGGCCCAGCACGGCATCCCGGTGCCGGCGCCGCAGGCCGATGCCGGCGGCAGCCTGCTGCACACGCTGGCCGGCAAGCCGGCGGCGGTGGTCACGCGCCTGCCCGGCGGACACCGGCTCGCGCCCGAGGCCCCGCACTGCGCCCAGGTGGGCGCGATGCTGGCGCGCGCCCACCTGGCTGTCGCCGACCTGCCGCTCGAGCAGCCGCACCTGCGCGGGCTGGACTGGTGGACGGCCACCGTGCCCGAGGTGCTGCCCTTCGTCGACGCCGCACAGGCCGAACTGCTGCGTGACGAGCTCGTGTTCCAGCAGCAGCTCGCGGCCTCGGCCGCCGGGCGCTCGCTGCCGCGCGGCGCGATCCACGCCGACCTGTTCCGCGACAACGTGATGTTCGACGAGACCGCCGGCGAGGACCGCCTGTGCGGTTTCTTCGACTACTACTTCGCCGGCACCGACACGCTGCTGTTCGACATCGCCGTCTGCCTCAACGACTGGTGCGCCGACCTGACGACCGCCAGCCTCGACGAGGAACGCGCGCTCGCCTTCATGGCCGCCTACCAGGCGGTGCGCCCGCTGACGCATGCCGAGATCCGGCTGATGCCCGGTCTGCTGCGCGCCGCGGCCTTGCGCTTCTGGCTCTCGCGGCTGCGCGACTGGCACCTGCCGCGCGACGCCGCGCTGCTGCAGCCCAAGGACCCCGCCCACTTCGAACGCCTGCTGCGCGAGCGCATCGACAATCCGTGGCACCCGCCGGCCACGCCCAGCCCCTGAATCCCCGCATGCCGCTGCAACTGAAGACGGTCGATCCCGCGCGTGGTGCGCGCTGGCTGCGCGACGCCTTCGCGCTCTACGCCCGCCGCCCGCTGGCCTTCACGGCGCTGTTCGCCGTGTTCCTGTTCGCTGCGCTGGCGGTGTCGCTGGTGCCCATCCTCGGCGGCGTGCTGCAGATGATGTCGCTGCCGATGCTGTCGCTGGGTTTCATGGTGGCGGCGCAATCGGCGCTGCTGGGCGGGCCGGTGACGCCGGCGCAGTTCGTCGAGCCGCTCAAGAGCGACGCCCGGCGGCGCACCTCGCTGCTGGTGCTGTGCGCGCTGTACGGCCTGTGCGCGATCGCGATCCTGGTGATCTGCGACCTGGTCTCCGGCGGCGCGATGCAGCGCCTGCAGGAACTGATGGCCCAGGGCACGGTGCCGCAGGAGGAACTGGACGCGCTGATGGCCGAACCCGGCGTCACCACCGCCGCCGTGCTCGGCCTGGTGCTGGGCACGCTGCTGTCGGTGCCGTTCTGGCACGCGCCGGCGCTGGTGCACTGGGGACGCCAGGGCGTCGCGCAGTCGCTGTTCTCCAGCACGCTGGCGGTCTGGCGCTGCAAGGGCGCGTTCTTCGTCTACGGCCTGGCCTGGTTCGTCGTCGCCACCGTCTTCGGCATCGTCGCGGCGCTGGTGTTCTCGCTGCTCGGCGCGCACAGCGCGGCCTCGATGCTGGCGCTGCCGGCGGGGCTGCTGTTCTCGACCGTGTTCTACGTGTCGCTGCTGTTCACCTTCAACGACAGCTTCGGCGGCGCCGACGCGGTGCGGCCGCCGGTCGAGCCGGTCTGAGACCGCCCGGCCGGCGCCCTGCCGGTCACTCGATCGGCGTCAGCTTGGCCATCGCCAGCAGCAGCCACTTGACGCCGTGGCGGCCGAAACGCACCTGGGCGCGCGCGTCCTCGCCGCTGCCTTCGAGCGTGACCACCACGCCCTCGCCGAACTTGGTGTGGAACACCGCCTGGCCGGCCCGCAGCGCCGGCTGGCCCGGCGCCGCAGGCGGGGCCTTGGGCGTGAACGGCACCGGCTGCTGCCAGGGCTCGGCACGCTCGACACGCCCGGCGCCGACGATGCCCGACAGCCCCTGGCCGCGGTCCCAGGCCTGGCGGTACTCGCGCGCGTAGCCCGAGCCGAAGCCCTGCTGGCGCGGCGTCAGCCACTTCAGCGCGCCTTCGGGCAGCTCGTCGAAGAAGCGGCTCTTGACGTTGTAGCGCGTCTGGCCGTGCAGCATGCGGGTCTGGCTGAAGCTCAGGTACAGGCGTTTCCTGGCGCGCGTGATCGCCACGTACATCAGCCGCCGCTCCTCCTCGACGCCGTCGGCGTCCGACAGCGACTGCTCGTGCGGGAACAGGCCTTCCTCGATGCCGGTGATGAACACGGCGTCGAACTCCAGGCCCTTGGCCGAGTGCACCGTCATCAGCTGCACCGCGTCGGTGCCGGCCTGGGCCTGGTTGTCGCCGGCCTCCAGCGAGGCGTGCGTCAGGAAGGCCGCCAGCGGCGAGACGATCTCGCCGGTCTCGGCGTCGGGCACCGGGACGGCGGTCTCGCCGCCGCCGGCCAGCGTGCCGGGCCCGTGTTCGTCCAGCGGCAGCGCCACCGCGTCCTTGCCGAAACCTTCCTGGGTGACGAAGCTCTCGGCGGCGTTGACCAGTTCCTGCAGGTTCTCGATGCGATCCTGGCCTTCCTTCTCGGTGCGGTAGAAGTCCAGCAGCCCGCTCTCGTGCACCACGTGCTCGATGATCTCGCGCAGCGTCAGGCCCTGGGTGGCGGCGCGCATCGCATCGAGTTTGTGCACAAAGCCCTGGAGGTTGATGCCGCCCTTGCCCGGCACCGCGCCGGCGCTCTGCGCCAGGCTGCGGCCGCTGGCGCGCGCGGCGTCCTGCAGCAGCTCGACCGAACGCGCGCCGATGCCGCGCGCCGGGAAGTTCACGACCCGCAGGAAGCTGGTGTCGTCGTCGGGGTTCTCCAGCAGCCTGAGATACGCCAGCGCGTGCTTGATCTCGGCACGCTCGAAGAAACGCAGGCCGCCGTAGACGCGGTACGGCACGCCGGCGTTGAACAGCGCGCTCTCGATGACCCGGCTCTGGGCATTGCTGCGGTAGAGCACCGCGATCTCGCTCCTCGGCAGGCCGCCGCGGTGCAGCTCGCGCGCCTCCTCCAGCAGCCATTGCGCCTCGGCGTAGTCGCTGGCCGCCTCCTGCACGCGGATCGGCTCGCCGGGGCCGGCGTCGGTGCGCAGGTTCTTGCCCAGACGCTGCGCGTTGTGCGCGATCAGCGCGTTGGCGGCGTCGAGGATGTTGCCGAACGAGCGGTAGTTCTGCTCGAGCTTGATGACCCGCTGGACGCGGTACTCGCGCTCGAAGTCGGCCATGTTGCCGACACGCGCGCCGCGGAAGGCGTAGATGCTCTGGTCGTCGTCGCCGACGGCGAACACGCCCTGGCCCGCCTGCCCCGGCGGCGCGAACATCTTCAGCCAGGCGTACTGCAGCCGGTTGGTGTCCTGGAACTCGTCGACGAGCACGTGGCCGAAGCGGCGGCGGTAGTGCTCGCGCAGCGGCTCGTCGTCGCGCAGCAGCTCGTAGCTGCGCAGCATCAGCTCGGCGAAGTCGACGACACCCTCGCGCCGGCACTGCTCCTCGTAGGCCTCGTAGACCTGGACCAGCTTGCGCGTGTGCTCGTCGAAGGCCTCGACGTCGCGCGGCCGGCGGCCCTCCTCCTTCTGCCCGGCGATGAACCAGGTCACCTGCTTGGGCACGAAACGCTCCTCGTCCAGGTTCATCGCCTTGACGACACGCTTGACCGCCGAGAGCTGGTCGCCGCTGTCCAGGATCTGGAAGCTCTGCGGCAGCCCGGCGGCCTTCCAGTGCGCACGCAGCAGGCGGTTGCACAGGCCATGGAAGGTGCCGATCCACATGCCGCGCACGGCGAACGGCAGCATCGCGCCCAGGCGCGTGAGCATCTCCTTGGCGGCCTTGTTCGTGAAGGTGACGGCAAGCACGCCGCCGGGCGAGGCCTGGCCGGTGGCCAGCAGCCAGGCGATGCGCGTGGTCAGCACGCGCGTCTTGCCGGAGCCGGCGCCGGCGAGGATCAGCGCGGGCACGGCCGGCAGCGTCACGGCGGCGTGCTGTTCGGGATTCAGGTTGCGCAGCAGCTGCGCGTCTTGGAGATGCATCCCGGGATTCTAGGAGTCGCCCTCCCCGGCCAGCACCGCCGCCAGGGCGGGGGCCAGGCGTTCGTAGGCATCCTCCTTGGGCACCACGCGGCGCACGCCGACCGCCGCCGCCTGGGCGTGCAGCGCATCGTCGACGAAACCCGAGCACAGCAGCACCGGCAGCTGCGGCGCCGTGGCCACGATGCGGCGCGCGAGTTCGATGCCCGAGGTGTCGGGCATGTTGTGGTCGGTGACGACGGCATCGAAGCCGCCCGGGCTGCGTTCCAGCAGCGCCAGGGCCTCGCGGCCGGAGTCGCAGACCTGCACGAGGTAACCCGCGCGGCGCAGCAGCTGCCCGTGCACCGCGGCGACGATCGGGTCGTCGTCGACGAGCAGCACGCGGGCGCCCGACGCCGCCGGCCGCGGCGCGGCGGCGGTGCCGGCCGCCGGCGGCGGCGCCGCTGCGGGCGCCTCGGGCGACGGCAGGTAGACGTGGAAGGTGCTGCCAGCGTCCAGCCGGCTCTCGACGCGGATCGCGCCGCCGTGCGCCTGCACGATGCCGTGCACCACCGACAGTCCCAGCCCGGTGCCCTTGCCCACCGGCTTGGTCGTGAAGAAGGGCTCGAAGATGCGCGCGAGCACGTCGGGCGCGATGCCGTGGCCGTCGTCGCGCACCCAGAGGTGGGCCACGGGCCCCTCGGCCAGCGCCGGCTCGCCCTGCGCGCGGGCCTGGCTGGCGTCCAGGCGCTCGAGGCCCACCTCGACACGCCCGCCGGTGGCCGGCAACGCGTGCCAGGCATTGGTCGCCAGGTTCAGCAGCACCTGCTGCAGCTGGGTGCCGTCAACACGCACGGCCACCGGTTCGGACGGCAGCACGGCGTGCAGCTGCACGCCACCGGGCACCATCGCGCGCAGCATGCCCAGCGTCTCCTCGACGACCGGCGCGGCCGGCTGCAGCGTCATCGCGCCGGTCTCGCCGCGGCTGAACTCGAGGATCTTGCGCACCAGCGCCACCGCGCGCAGGCCGGCCTGCATCGCCTGGTCCAGGTGTTCGTGCACCGGGCGCGAGGCCGCGGCGTCCTCGCGCGCCAGCGTCAGCCGCCCGAGGATGCCGGCGAGGATGTTGTTGAAGTCGTGCGCGATGCCGCCGGCCAGCGTGCCGATGGCCTCCATCTTCTGCGTGTCGCGCAGCCGGCGCTCCAGGCGTTCGGCCTCGCGCCGCGCGGTGATGTCGGCGAAGGCGACGACGATGGACTCGAGCCGGCCGTCGTCGTCGTGCAGCGGCACGGCGTTGCACAGCGCCCAGAGCTGGCGGCCGTCGGCACGGCCCACGCCGAGCACCATGTCGGCGACGCGACGGCCGCTGCGCCGGGCCCGCATCGCCGGCAGCTCGTCCTGGGCCAGCGGCTGGCCGTGCTCGTCGACGACCGCCCAGTCGTCGGCGCCGCGCGCCAGCATGGCCTTCACGTCCGGCACTCCGAGCATCTGCAGCGCCGCCGCGTTGGCTTCGCGCACCGACAGGTCCGGTTCGTGCACGACGACCCCGGTCATCAGGTTGTCCAGCAGCGCGCGCAGCCGGCGCTCGCTGGCACGCAGCGCCTCCTCGGCGCGCTTGAGCTCGCCGACGTCGAAGGTCACCGCGAAGTGGCCGCAGACCGCGCCGTCGGCGTCACGGTCGGGCAGCAGGGTGACGAAGGCGTGGCGCTGCTGGCCGTCGGCGGTCTTCAGCGGCAGGTCGAAGCGCACCACCTCGCCGGCCCGCACGCGGCGCAGGTAGGGCAGGCCCAGCCGGTGCAGCGGCTCGCCCAGCACCTCGCTGATCGTGCGCCCGACGACGGTCGCCGGGTCCAGCCCGAACCAGTCGCGGTAGGCGGCGCTGGCGAAGCGGTAGCGGCCCTCCAGGTCCAGCCGCGCCACCGGGCCGGGCAGCGCGTCGGTGATGCCGGCCAGCAGCCGTTCGCGTTCGCGCAGCGCCTGGCGTGCGACGTAGCGCTCGGTGACGTCGCTGAAGACCAGCACGACGCCGGAGATGGCGCCGTCGTCGCCGGGAATCGGCGCCGCGCTGTCCTCGATGAACAGGCGCCGGCCGTCGCGCGCCAGCAGCGCGGTGTCGTTGGCCAGCTCGACGATGCGGCCGGTGGCGATGACCTGCTCGGCCGGGTTGGCGACCGTCTCGCCGCTGCGCTGGTTGACGATGCGGAACACCTCGACCAGCGGCCGCCCCAGCGCCTCCACCTCGGGCCAGCCGGTCAGGCGTTCGGCCGTCGTGTTCATGCGCGTGACGCGGGTCTCGCGGTCGGTGACGATGACGCCGTCGCCGATCGACCGCAAGGTGATCGCCAGCCGGCGCTCGCTGGCGGCCAGCGCCTGCTGCTCGCGCATGCGTTTGTCGATGTCCAGCAGCGTGCCCGTCATGCGCAGCGGTCGGCCGTCGGCGCCGCGCAGCAGCACCTTGCCGCGGTCGAGCACCCAGATCCAGCGGCCGTCGGCGTGGCGCAGGCGGTAGATCGCCTCGTAGGACGGGCTGCGGCCCTCGAGGTGGCGCCGCTCGGTGGCGATGACGGTCTCGCGGTCGTCGGGGTGCAGGCGCTCGAGCCAGACCGCACGCATGTCGCGGCCGTCCGGAGGCGGCAGCCCCAGGATCTCGCACCAGCGGGCGTTGACGGTGCCATGGTCGAGCCGCCAGTCGTTGTCCCACAGGCCCAGGTCGGCGCCGCGCAAGGCCAGCTCGAGCCGCTCGCCCTCGACCCTCAGCCGGTCCATCGCCTCGCGCTGGCGGCGTTGCATCAGCGCCAGCCCCGCGGCAGCGACCAGCGACACGGCGAGAAAGCCCGCGGCGACCAGCAGTGTCTGCGTGCGCCAGGGCTCGAGCACCGCATCGACGTTGCGGCTGGTGGCGAACTCGATTTGGCCGTCCAGCGGCAGCATCGGCGCGCGCAGCGTGGTCAGCGCGAACAGCCGCTCGTCGGTCGACAGCGCGCTGTGTGCACGCTGCACGCTGGTGTCCTGCCCGCTGTCGCGGTGGGCGACGAAGGCCGGGCTGCTGCGCAGGAGATCGATCTGGGCGAGGTCGGCCCGCGGCGGCTCGGTCAGCAGCAGGCGGCCGCCGCCATGGGCCAGCGCGATACGCATGTCCGCGGCGTAGCGCACGGCGCCGAAGACGGCACGCGCGTGCGCCGCATCGAGCTCGGTGGCCAGCCAGCCGCCGTCGGGCATCGGCAGCAGCATCAGCAGGCGACGCCGGCCGCGCTCGTCCTCGTCGGGCGGCAGCAGCACCAGGCGGTCGCTCGCGCGGGCCGTCGGCAGCGGACCGACGCGGCTGTGCTCGGGCAGCACGCGGCTGGCGGCGAGGACACGGCCGTGCGCGTCCAGGCGCAGCACGTCACCGACGGCGGGCGTCGACTCGGCGAAGGCCTTCAGGCGGCCGGAGGCCTGTCCCGGCGTGGCGGCCAACTCCGAACGCAGGGCGACCAGCGCGCTGCGGGCGGCGCCGACCTGCAGCGCCAGGACCTGGCGCACGGCAACGGCCTGGTCGGCGAGCCGGGCGCCTTCGGCGGCCAGGGCGTCGTCGCGGGCGCGAAGGCGCAGCGCGCCGAGCGAGAAGGCGACGACGAGCAGGAGCAGGGCGAGGGCCAGTCGCTCCTGCCGCAGCCGCTGGGTCAGCGCGTCGAGGGCGGTGTTCATGTGCAATCCGGCCCGTCCCTGGCCGGTCGCTCTGTGACGCCGCAGCGTAACACGTGGTGACAGCGACGGCCCGCGCACAAGTCCACCACGCGCCGTCTCCGGACGCCGCTGCGTAGAATCGGTCACCGGACTCGATTTCTTGCGTCCGGCACACCGGCCGCCATGTCAGGACGCGCCCGCCGCCGGCGCGCTGCAGCCGGGTCCATCGCCTCTCACGGATCACGGAGCCCGGCCTTGGAAATCTTCGACTACGACAACATCCTGCTGCTGCCGCGCAAATGCCGCGTCGACAGCCGCAGCGAGTGCGACCCCTCGATCGTCTTCGGCGGGCGCCGCTTCAACCTGCCGGCGGTGCCGGCGAACATGAAGACGGTGCTCGACGAGACGATCGCCGAGACGCTCGCCGCGTCCGGCCACTTCTACGTCATGCACCGCTTCGACCTCGACAGCGTCGATTTCGCGCGGCGCATGCGCGACAAGGGCCTGTTCGTGTCGATCAGCTCGGGCGTCAAGCCGCACGACCACGAGACCATCGACCGCCTGGCGGCCGACGGCGTCGGCGCCGACTACATCACGATCGACATCGCCCACGGCCACGCCGAGAGCGTGCGCAAGACGATCGAGCACATCAAGACGCGGCTGCCGCAGGCTTTCGTCATCGCCGGCAACGTCGCCACGCCCGAGGCCGTGATCGACCTCGAGAACTGGGGCGCCGACGCGACCAAGGTCGGCGTCGGCCCGGGCAAGGTCTGCATCACCAAGCTGAAGACCGGCTTTGGCACCGGCGGCTGGCAGCTGTCGGCGCTGAAGTGGTGCGCGCGCGTGGCGACCAAGCCCATCATCGCCGACGGCGGCATCCGCCACCACGGCGACATCGCCAAGAGCGTGCGCTTCGGCGCGACGATGGTGATGATCGGCTCGCTCTTCGCCGGCCACGAGGAGAGCCCCGGCCAGACCGTCGAGGTCGACGGCAAGCTCTACAAGGAGTACTACGGCTCGGCCAGCGACTTCAACAAGGGCGAATACAAGCACGTCGAGGGCAAGCGCATCCTCGAGCCGATCAAGGGCCGCCTGGCCGACACGCTGCGCGAGATGCGCGAGGACCTGCAGAGCTCGATCAGCTACGCCGGCGGGCGCACGCTGGCCGACCTGAAGAAGGTCAACTACGTGATCCTGGGCGGCGAGAACGCCGGCGAACACCTGTTCATGTGAACACGCTGGCCGCCCCGCAGCGCGAGGACGCGGACGTCGAGGCCGACGTCCGCATGGCCGGCGGCCTGCTGGCCGAGGCCGAGACGCTGTACTACACGCAGCCTGCGGCGACGCTGCGCCTGGCCGACGAGGCGCTGTCACTGGCCGGCCCGCTGCCGATGGCCACGCTGGCCGCGGCGCGGCGCGTGCGCGGCCTGGCGCTGAGCTTCCTGGGCCGCCACGCCGAGGCGCTGGACGAGCTGCAGGCCGCACGCGGCCTGGTGCCCCCGGGCGAGCTGCTGCTGGAGTGCCAGGTGCTGCGCGCGCTGGCCATCGCCAGCGACGAGGCCGGCGTGCTCGACGTCGCGCTGGACTGGGGCTCGCAGGCCGCCGCCGTCGCGCGCACGCTGGCCGACCCGGTGCAGCTCGCCAGCACCCTGCTCAGCGTCGGCGTCGTGCTGTCCAAGGGCGGCGACCCGGAGGCCGGCCTCGTGCAGTACCGCGAGGCGCTGGCGCTGTACGAGCAGGCCGGCGACCCGACACGCAGCGTCAACGTGCTCAACAACATGGGCATCAACTGCAAGAACCTCGGCCGGCACGAGGAGGCGCTGCAGCACCTGCGCCGGGCCATCGAGATCGACGAGAACCAAGCGCAGCCCGGGGGCGCGCGCATCATCGCCGGGCTCAACAGCGTCGAGCCGCTGCTGGCGCTGGGGCGGCGCGACGAGGCGCGCGCCGTGCTGGCCGGCGTGGTGCCGGCGGCGCAGGCGGCGGGCTACCCGAACGCCGAGTGCTTCGGCCTCGTGCTGCAGGGCGAGCTGCAGGCGGCCGACGGCGACGAAGCCGGCTCGCGCCGCTCGCTCGAACGGGCGGCCGAGGTCGCGGCACAGCGCGGCGCCGGCCAGCACGCCGCACGCGTGCACAAGGCCTTGTGGGCGCTGCACAAGAAGGCCGGCCGCTTCGAGGACGCGCTGGCCCACCACGAGGCGCTGCACGCCGCCGAGCGGGCGCAGTTCAACGAGGAGTCCGACCGCAAGCTGCGCGCGCTGCAGGTGCAGTTCGACCTCGCCCGCGCGCGCCACGACGCGGCGATGGCGCGGCTGGAGAGCGCGCGCCTGGCCGAGCAGACACGCACCGACGCGCTGACCGGCGTGGCCAACCGCCGCCAGCTCGACGAGCGCCTGCGCGACGAATACGCGCGCGCCGCGCGCCACGGCCACGCACTGGCGGTGGCGATGATCGACATCGACGACTTCAAGCGCATCAACGACCGCCACGGCCACGCCATCGGCGACGCCGTGCTGCGCGATGTCGCGGCGCTGCTGCGCCTGCACTGCCGCGACATCGACCTCGTCGCCCGCTACGGCGGCGAGGAGTTCTGCGTCGTTTTCGTCGAGGCCTCGGCGAACGACGCGCTGCGCGCCTGCGAGGCGATGCGCGCGGCCGTCGAGGCGCACGACTGGTCGGCCGTCGAGCCGCAGCTGCAGCGCGTGACGCTGTCGATGGGCCTGGCCGAGCGCGAGGAGGCCGACGGCCGCCAGGCGCTGCTGGCCGCCGCCGACGCCCGGCTCTACGAGGCCAAGCGCAGCGGCAAGAACCGCGTCGTGCCCGGCGTGCAGCCGGGCGCCTGAACGCGGCTTCAGCGCGCGATCATCCCGCGGCGCTCGTCGGGCTCGGGCGTGCGCCAGCCGCTGCCGCGCAGCGTCGCGGCCCGCGCCGTGCTGCTCGCCGGGCAGGCGCCGGAGTCGGCGTAGGTGGCCGCCGCGGCCAGCAGCGGCTCGCTGGCACCGCCCAGCGTGCGCGTGAAGTCCTCGGCCACGGCGCAGGTCGGCGCGAAGCCGTCGAAGTAGCGCCCTTCGTTGCGCGCGTTGACCGACTCGAAGTTCACGACGCTGTAGGTGCTGCCGCAGCCGTCGTCCTCGGGCAGGAAGCCCACCGGCTTGCCGCAGGTCGTGTCGCCGATCGCGACGACCTCGATGCCGACGCCGCGCAGGCCGTTGATGACCTGTTCGCTGGCCGAGCAGGTGCGCGGGCCGACGAGCACGAACACGCGCGAGACGCCCGCCGCCGACGACGGGTTCTGGAACGCGAAGGTCTGGTTCTCGTCCTGGTGGCGGTCGTTGTAGAGCAGCCGGGCGTAGGCCTGCCCCGACTTGGCCGCCCCCGTGACGTAGGAGGCCACCGTCGCGCCCACCGACACCAGCCCGCCGCCGTTGTAGCGCAGGTCGAGCACGACCTCGTCGACGCCGGCGGTGGCGAAGGACGCGAAGGCCTGGGCCAGCGGCGTGTTCACCTGCGAGATCATGTCCTTGACGGCGACGTAGCCCAGCTTGCGCCCGCCGGTGGTCGTCAGCACGGTCGTCACCGGCACCGGCGTCAGCGCGTACTCGGTGGCCGTCAGCGTGACGCTGCGCGTTGCGCCGTCGCGGCGCAGCAGCATCGTGATCGTGTCGCCGGTCCCGCCGGCGGTCAGCACCGAGAAGCTGCCATCGGCGATCAGCTCGGCGGCGCTGACGCCGTCGATCGAGACGATCTCGTCGCCACGCGCGACGCCACGCGCCGCGGCGTCCGAGCGGGCCTCAACGGCCCGCACGTACAGCGGCTGGTCGGGCCGGTCCTCGACCTCGAGCCCGGCGACCGAGACGCCGTAGCCCATCGTGCGGCCCTCGCCCCAGAAGCGGTTGAAGTCCTCGGTGCTGTCGTAGTAGCTCCAGCGGTCGGCGGGGAAGTCGGCGCTGCTGCCGGTGTACAGCAGCGCGTCGAAGTAGCTCTCCAGCGTCGAGTAGCCCGAGGGCGAGGGGCTGGGCGAGATCTGGTACCAGAAGTACCAGTCGTCCATGTAGTCGCGCAGCCAGACCTGGCGCGAGCGCACCGTGCAGTCCTCGGCCCCGTCGCTGCCGCCCCCGCCGCCTCCGCAGGCGGCGAGCACGGCCGGCAGCAGTGCGAGCGCGGCACGGCGCAGGACGGCGGACAGCGGACGGGAGGCGTGGCTCATGGGCGGAACTCCAGAGGGGGCGGCAACCTACAATCCCGATCTTCCCCCAATCGTCCGCCCGCGCGCGCCGTCCGTGCGCGCCGCGGCGTTCTTCCGCCGACGAGCCCCATGCCCGAACTCGCCAAGTCGTTCGAACCTGCCGCCATCGAAGCCCGCTGGGCCCCGATCTGGGAGGCCAGCGGCGCGCACGCGCCCACGCTGGACCCGTCCAGGCCCTCGTTCTGCGTCCAGCTGCCGCCGCCCAACGTCACCGGCACGCTGCACATGGGGCACGCGTTCAACCAGACGATCATGGACTCGCTGACGCGCTACCACCGGATGCGCGGCGACAACACGCTCTGGGTGCCGGGCACCGACCACGCCGGCATCGCCACGCAGATCGTCGTCGAGCGCCAGCTGCAGGAAGCAGGCCAGTCGCGCCACGAACTCGGCCGCAAGAACTTCGTCGCCCGCGTCTGGGACTGGAAACACGCCTCGGGCGCGACGATCACGCGCCAGATGCGCCGCATGGGCGACAGCGTCAGCTGGGACCACGAGTACTTCACGATGGACGACAAGCTCTCGCGCGTCGTCACCGAGACCTTCGTGCGCCTCTATGACGAAGGCCTGATCTACCGCGGCCAGCGCCTGGTGAGCTGGGACCCGGTGCTGCAGTCGGCGGTCTCGGACCTGGAGGTCGCCAGCGAAGAGGAAGACGGCTTCCTCTGGCACATCCGCTACCCGCTGGAAGACGGCTCGGGCAGCCTGGTCGTCGCGACGACGCGGCCCGAGACCATGCTCGGCGACACCGCGGTGATGGTGCACCCCGAGGACGAGCGCTACACGGCGCTGATCGGCAAGCGCGTCAAGCTGCCGCTCACCGAGCGCACGATCCCGGTCATCGCCGACGCCTACGTCGACCGCGAATTCGGCACCGGCGTCGTCAAGGTGACGCCGGCGCACGACGCCAACGACTACGCCGTCGGCCAGCGCCACGGCCTGCCGTCGATCGGCGTGCTGACGCTCAAGGCGACGATCAACGACCACGCGCCCGTGGCCTACCGCGGCCTGGACCGCTTCGAGGCACGCAAGCGCGTCGTCGCCGACCTCGACGCGCTGGGCCTGCTGGTCGAGACCAAGAAACACCGCCTGATGGTGCCGCGCTGCGAACGCACCGGCCAGATCGTCGAGCCGATGCTGACCGACCAGTGGTTCGTCGCCGTCAACAAGCCCGGCGCCGACGGCAAGAGCATCGCCGCCAAGGCGATCGACGCCGTGTCCTCGGGCCAGGTGCGTTTCGTGCCCGAGCAGTGGGTCAACACCTACAACCACTGGATGAACAACATCCAGGACTGGTGCATCAGCCGCCAGCTCTGGTGGGGCCACCAGATCCCGGCCTGGTACGGCACGGGCGGCGAGCTCTTCGTCGCGCGCAGCGAGGACGAAGCGCGCGCGCGCGCCGCGGCCGCCGGCTACACCGGTGAACTGAAGCGCGACGAAGACGTGCTCGACACCTGGTACTCGTCGGCGCTGGTGCCGTTCTCGACGCTGGGCTGGCCCGAGAAGACCGTCGAGCAGGACCTGTTCCTGCCGTCTTCGGTGCTCGTCACCGGCTTCGACATCATCTTCTTCTGGGTCGCCCGGATGATCATGATGACCACGCACTTCACCGGCAAGGTGCCGTTCCGCGACGTCTACATCCACGGCCTGGTGCGCGACGCGCAGGGCAAGAAGATGAGCAAGAGCGAAGGCAACGTGCTCGACCCGGTCGACCTGATCGACGGCATCGAGCTGCCGGCGCTGCTGGACAAGCGCACCACCGGCCTGCGCCGCCCCGAGACCGCGCCGCGCGTGCGCAAGGAGACCGAGAAGGAGTTCCCGGCCGGCATCCCCGCCTTCGGCGCCGACGCGCTGCGCTTCACGATGGCGAGTTACGCCAGCCTCGGGCGCAACATCAACTTCGACTCCAAGCGCTGCGAGGGCTACCGCAACTTCTGCAACAAGCTCTGGAACGCCACGCGTTTCGTGCTGATGAACTGCGAAGGCCAGGACTGCGGTCTCGGCGAGCAGGCCGACGCGGCCTGCGCCAGCGGCAGCTGCAGCGAGTACATGACGTTCTCGCCGGCCGACCGCTGGATCGTCGGCGAGCTGCAGCGTGTCGAGCAGGCGGTGGCCCAGGGCTTCACCGAGTACCGCCTGGACAACGTCGCCAACACGATCTACGCCTTCGTCTGGGACGAGTACTGCGACTGGTACCTCGAGATCGCCAAGGTGCAGATCGCCACCGGCGACGCCGCCGCCCAGCGCGCGACGCGTCGCACGCTGATCCGCGTGCTCGAGACCGTGCTTCGCCTGCTGCACCCGATCGCGCCCTTCATCACCGCCGAGTTGTGGGACACGGTGGCCCCGGTGGCCGGCCGCAAGGTGGCCGACTCGGTGGCCGGCGCGCCCTACCCCGTCGCCCAGCCGGAGAAGATCGACGCCGCGGCCGACGAATGGGTCGCGCGGCTGAAGGCGGTGGTCGGTGTCGTGCGCAACCTGCGCAGCGAGATGAACCTGTCACCCGGCGAACGCGTGCCGCTGGTGGCCTATGGCGACGCCGCGTTCGTCGACGCCGCGTCGCCGCTGCTGAAGGCGCTGGCGCGCCTGGCCGAGGTGCGCATGCCGGCGGATGAAGCCGCCTTCGCCGCCGCGACCCAGGCCGCACCGGTGGCGCTGGCCGGCGGGCTGCGCCTGGCGCTGCACGTGGAGATCGACGTCGAGGCCGAGCTCGCGCGCCTGGGCAAGGAGATCACGCGGCTGGAAGGCGAGATCACGAAGGCGCGCGCCAAGCTCGCCAACGAGAACTTCGTCGCGCGCGCGCCGGCGGCCGTGGTCGAGCAGGAAACGGCTCGGCTGGACGGCTTCACGCAGGCGCTGGACCGCCTGCAAGCCCAGCGAGCACGTCTGGCACCGTCTCGCTGAAGGCTGCCTGGGGGTCGGCGACCCCCAGCAGCGCGTCGATCCGGCGCACCAGCGCCCAGGCGCCGCGGGCACGCGCCTCGCGCGTGGACGGCGCCAGACGGGACGTGACGTGCAAGGTGTCGACGCCGCTCAGCGGACGTCCGATGTCCAGCCAGCCGGGCTCCAGCCGGTCGAACCAGGCGGCGGCAATGCGCCCGCTGCGCAGTGCCGCGGCCAGTGCCTGCTCGTCGAACAGCGCCGCGGGCGACAGGCAGACCAGCACCTGGTCGCGCTTGCAGCTCTCCAGCAGGCGCTCGCCGAGCAGGCCGTGGTAACGCGAGTAGTAGGCCAGCAGCACGACGACGACGTCGCAGGTCTCGAGCAGCTCGGCCAGCGGCACCGCGCGGATGCCCGCCTGGCGCCAGGCGACGTCCGAGGCGTGCAGCGCGGGGTCGTAGCCGACGACACGCGCGCCGAAGTTGCCCGCCAGCTGCGACAGCAGCCGCGCCGTCGGCGACATGCCGACGATGCCCACCGTCGACGAGGACAGCTCGCGGCCGACGTAGACGCCGTGGCCCTCGTGCACCGGCACGCGGCGCAGCAGCTGCAGCATCGCGGCGGTGGCGAACTCGGCCTCGGCCACCGACCCCGCGCCGGCCGGCTGCACGACGGCGATGCCGGCGCTCTCGCAGGCGATCAGGTCGATCGTGCCGGGGCCGCCCTCGAGCCGGCCGACCGCACGCAGCGCCGGCGCCGACATCAGCGTGCGTGCGTCCATCGGCATCGACGCCGGCACGACCACGGCACGCGCCTGCGCGAGCAGCGCCTCGAAACGTCGCGGCTCCGCGGCGAGCGACGGGTCCAGATGTACGGCACGCCGCTTGCCAAGCCAGTCGAGCGCCCGCTGCTCCAGCGGCTCGACGATCAGCACGTCCATGGCGGAAACAGGCACTGACATGAGCCGGGTTGGACGCCTCGGGTCACGTGCCAGAATGAATTCGAATCAACTCATTGTATGTAACCAAATGTTGGTCAAGAAGGCAATATTCCCGGTCGCCGGCCTCGGCACGCGATTCCTTCCGGCGACCAAGGCGCAGCCCAAGGAGATGCTGCCGGTCGTCGACAAGCCGCTGATCCAGTACGCCGTCGAGGAGGCTTACGCCGCCGGCGTGCGCGAGATGATCTTCGTCACCGGCCGCCACAAGCGCCCGATCGAGGACCACTTCGACATGACTTTCGAGCTCGAAGTGGCGCTGGAGCAGGCCAACAAGAAGGAGCTGCTGGACGTCGTGCACAGCGTCAAGCCCGACGACATGGAGTGCATCTACGTGCGCCAGGCGCAGGCGCTGGGCCTGGGCCACGCGGTGCTGTGCGGGCGGCGGCTGGTCGGCAACGAGCCGTTCGCGGTGCTGCTGGCCGACGACCTGATGGTCGGCCAGCCGCCGGTGCTCAAGCAGATGGTCGACCAGTTCGGCGAGTGGCGCGCCTCGATCCTGGCGGTGCAGGAAGTGCCGGCCGAACAGACACGCCGCTACGGCATCGTCGACGGCACGGCGATCAACGACCGCATCGTCGACGTCACGCGCATCGTCGAGAAGCCGGCGCCCGAGGACGCGCCGTCGCGCCTGGGTGTCGCCGGCCGCTACATCCTGACGCCGGGCGTGTTCCACGAGATCATGAGCCAGCCGCGCGGCGTCGGCGGCGAGATCCAGCTCACCGACGGCATCGCCAGCCTGCTGCGGCGCGAGAAGGTCTTCGCCTACCGCTACGAAGGCAAACGTTTCGACTGCGGCAGCAAGGAAGGTTTCCTGCAGGCGAACGTCGAACTCGCGCTCGCGCACCCGGATCTCGGCCCGGGCTTCCGCGACTACCTGCGCGGGCTGGAACTCTGAAGACCCGGCGGCCTCAGCGCCGCCGCAGCCAGTGCACGAACTCGGCGCCCTCGGCGTGCTGGTCGACGAGTTCGTTGCCGGTCTGGCGCGAGAAGGCCTGGAAGTCGCGCATCGAGCCGGGGTCGGTGGCGACGACCTTCAGCACCTCGCCGCTGGCCATCGTGGCCAGCATCTTCTTGGCCTTCAGGATGGGCAGCGGACAGCTGAGCCCGCGGGTGTCGAGTTCCTTGTCGAAAGGCAGAGCGTCCATCGGGCCGGATTCTAGGCGGCCGACGTCGCCGTCTCGCGCGGCGGCCAGTCGATGAACACCGGCTCGTGGCCACGCGAACGCAGCCAGTCGGCCAGCGCGTAGCCGGTGCCGGCGGGCCAGCAGCGCACCTCGGCGGGCTCGAACAGCCGGTACTCGGCGAGTTCGGGCGACAGCCGGATCTCGCCGCGCGCCGTCGCGTGCCAGGCGATGATCACCTGGTTCAAACGCTGGAAGTCGTAGACGCCGACCAGGTCGAGCGTCTCGACGACGAGACCGGTCTCCTCGGCGACCTCGCGGCGGATGCCATCCTGGGCGCTCTCGCCGGCCTCCATGAAGCCGGTGATCAGCGCGAACAGGCGCCCTGACCAGGCGGCGTTGCGCGCCAGCAGCAGCCGGCCGCCGCGGTCGGCGCATTCGACGATCGCCGCCAGCACCGGCGTCGGGTTGTTCCAGTGGGTCCAGCCGCAGGCCGGGCAGCGCCGCCGCGCCTTCGGGCCGCCGTCCTCGTCCAGCGTGATCCAGGCCAGCGCCGTGCCGCAGCGCAGGCAGAAGCGGGCCTCCTCGTCCACGGCGGCTCAGGCGGGGAAGACGCCGGTGGACAGGTAGCGGTCGCCGCGGTCGCAGACGACGAAGACGATCGTCGCGTTCTCGACCGTGCGCGCGAGCTGCAGCGCGACCCAGCAGGCGCCGGCCGCCGAGATGCCGCCGAACAAACCTTCCTCGCGCGCCAGGCGGCGCGCCATGTCCTCGGCGTCGGCCTGGCTGACAAGCACCGTCTCGTCGACCGCCGCCGGGTCGTAGATCTTCGGCAGGTAGGCCTCGGGCCACTTGCGGATGCCGGGGATGCGCGAGCCGTCGGCCGGCTGCGCGCCGACGATGCGCACCGCCGGGTTGCGCTCCTTCAGGTAGCGCGAGACGCCGGTGATCGTGCCGGTGGTGCCCATCGCACTGACGAAGTGCGTGATGCGCCCGCCGGTCTGCTCCCACAGCTCGGGGCCGGTGCTCTCGTAGTGCACACGCGGGTTGTCGGCGTTGGCGAACTGGTCGAGCACGCGGCCCTTGCCGTCGCGCTGCAGGCGTTCGGCCAGGTCGCGCGCGTACTCCATGCCCCCCGAACGCGGCGTCAGGATGAGTTCGGCGCCGAAGGCCTTCATCGTCTGCGCACGTTCGATCGACAGGTCCTCCGGCATGATCAGCACGAGCCGGTAGCCGCGGATCGCCGCAGCCATCGCCAGCGCGATGCCGGTGTTGCCGGAGGTGGCTTCGATCAGGGTGTCGCCGGGCTTGATGTCGCCGCGCTCCTCGGCACGACGGATCATGCTGATCGCCGGCCGGTCCTTGACCGAGCCGGCCGGGTTGTGGCCCTCCAGCTTGCCGAGGATGACGTTGCCGCGCGCGGCGCCGTCTGCGCCGGGCAGGCGCTGCAGCCGCACGAGCGGCGTGCGTCCGATCGCTTCTTCCAGGGTCGGATAGGCCTGGGCGGCCGTTGGGTCCATCGTCTTCGCTCCTCTGCGGCATTGTGGCAGCGCCCACGCCCGGACGCCGGAACCCTGCATGACATAATCATTCGAACCCGGGCGAGCCCAGCGCCGCCCCGCGCGCCCGCGTGACGAAATCGGTAGACGTAGCGGATTCAAAATCCGCCGCCGCAAGGCGTGCCAGTTCGAGTCTGGCCGCGGGCACCATCCCACCCCGACCGTTTCCGCCGGGCGTGCCCGTCCGGCCCGATCCATGCCGCCGCTTCCCCCGGTCACCAAGACGCTGATCCTGATCTGCACGGCGGTGTTCTGCCTGCAGACCTTCGTGCCGCAATCGCTGACGATGTGGCTGGCACTGTGGCCCGTCGGCAGCGGCCTCTTCGGCCCCTGGCAGGTCGTCACCTACGCCTTCCTGCACGGTGGCCTGTTCCACCTGTTCTTCAACATGCTGGGGCTGTGGATGTTCGGCTCGGAGCTGGAGCGTGTCTGGGGCCAGAAGCGCTACCTGCAGTTCCTGCTCGCCGGCGCGCTGGCCGCGGCCGTGGCGCAGATGGCGGTGACGGCACTGACCGGCTCGCAGAACCCGACGATCGGCGCCTCGGGTGCGCTGTTCGCGCTGCTGCTGGCTTTCGGCATGCTCTTCCCGAACCGGCAGGTGATGCTGCTGATCCCGCCGATCCCGATGAAGGCACGCACCTTCGTCGTCGTCTTCGGCGCGCTGGAACTGCTGCTGGGCTTCATGGACCGCGGCGACATCGCCCACTTCGCCCACCTGGGCGGCATGGTCGGCGGCTTCCTGATGATCCGCTACTGGCGGCGCCAGCCGCCTTTCGGCGGCCGCCGGAGGCGCTAGAGAACCCTGCGGCTTTGCCGCAGGGTCTCTAGCCTCCGGCTCTGAACGTTGGGCTCCCCCGAGCCCCCTCCACGAAGGGGCTCCAGCTTGTTCAACGACACCCTCCAGCCTCCCTCCTGGAGGGAGGCTCCAGATGGTTTGACGAAGTCTCGTAGGGCTCAGCCCTTGGAGGCCAAACCTTCCACGACCGTCGGGTAGCGCAGCACGACATGCAGCTCGCGCTTGAGGCGCGTGTTGTCGAGGCGGCGCGACTCGCCCATGAAGCTCAGGGTCATCGCGCCCAGCGTGCGCCGGGCTTCTTCCAGCGACACGCGGCGCGGCGCCGGCAGGCCGGCGAGGCGGGCCACGAGTTCGTAATAGTCGCCCATCGTGAACTCGCCGTCGTCGCTGGCGTGATAAACGCGCTGCGGCGCGGCGCGCAGCAGCGCGGCGACGCAGATGCGCGCCAGGTCGTCGGCGTGCACGTGGTTGGTGTACGGGTCGTGCGGCGGCAGCAGCAGCGGCGCGCCGCGGCGCACGCGCTCGCGCGGGTCGCCGCCTTCGCGGTCGGGGGCGTAGATGCCCGGCACACGCAGCACCGCGACCCGCACGCCGTGACGGCGGCCGAAGCGCCGCACCTGTTCCTCGGCGTCGACACGCCGCCGGGCGCGTGGCGTGGCCGGCGCGACGGCGCGTGTCTCGTCGAAGCGTGCACCGCCGGCGTCGCCATAGACGCCGGTGGTGCTGGCGTAGACCAGCGTGCGCACGCGGCCGGCGCGCGCCAGCGCCTGCAGCAGCGCCCGGGTGCGCGGGTCGCCCTCGCCTTCGCCGGGCGGTGGCGCCAGGTGCAGCACGTGGTCGGCCAGGCCGGCCAGGCGGCCGAGCGTCGCCGGGTGGTCGAGGTTGCCGACCAGCGGCACCGCGCCCGCCGCACGCAGCGCGGGCATGCGTTCGGGCGAGGACGTGAGCGCCAGCACGCGCCAGCGGCCGGCCAGCCGCTTCAGGACGCGGCAGCCGACGTCGCCGCAGCCGACGATGAGCAAGGTGGGACGGGGCACAATGACGGGTTAGTTTACGTGTGCCGCCTGCCATGAGTTTCAGAGTCAAGGTCGAGCCCGCCGGGGTCGAGTTCGAGGTCCAGCGCGACGAGACGATGCTCGCCGCCGCCATCCGCCAGGGCGTGGGCCTGCCCTACGGCTGCCGCGACGGCGCCTGCGGCTCGTGCAAGTGCCGCCTGCTCGACGGCCGCGTCACGCACGGCGCGCACCAGCGCAAGGCGCTGACGCCCGAGGAAGAGGCCGCCGGCCAGATCCTCAGCTGCTGCGCGGTGCCGCTGACCGACTGCGCCGTCGAGGCCCGCGGCGTGCCCGCCGCCGGCCAGTTCCCGGTGCTGAAGATGCCGGTGCGTGTGCTCGCGATCGAACGCGCCGCGGCCGACGTCGCGCTGCTGAAGCTGCAGCTGCCGGCCAACCAGAACCTGCAGTACCGCGCCGGCCAGTACGTCGAGTTCATCCTGCGCGACGGCGCGCGCCGCGCCTACAGCATCGCCAACGCCCCGCAGCAGCTCGGCGAGCCGCCGGCCATCGAGCTGCACATCCGCCACATGCCGGGCGGCAAGTTCACCGACCACGTCTTCGGCGCGATGAAGGAGCGCGAGATCCTGCGCCTGGAAGGCCCGCTGGGCAGCTTCTTCCTGCGCACCGACAGCGCCAAGCCCATCGTGCTGCTGGCCAGCGGAACCGGCTTCGCGCCGGTGAAGGCGATCCTCGAGCAGATGCGGCTGGAGAAGATCGAGCGCCCGGTCGTGCTGTACTGGGGCTGCCGCCGCCGCGCCGACCTGTACCGCCACGACTGGTGCGTCCAAGCCGCGGCGGCGATGCCGAACCTGCACTACGTGCCGGTGCTCTCCGAGCCCACGGCCGACGACGCCTGGGACGGCCGCACCGGCTTCGTGCACCAGGCCGTGATGGCCGACTGGCCCGACCTGTCGGGCCACCAGGTCTACGCCTGCGGCACGCCGGCGATGGTGGAAGCCGCGCAGCGCGACTTCGTCGCCCGCTGCGGCCTGCCGGCCGACGAGTTCTACGCCGACTCCTTCACCTCGGAGGCCGACAAACACGGCCCGACCGCCCGATGATCTCCCGCCGCCACCTGCTCGCGGCCGGCGCGCTGGCCGCCACCGGCGCCCCGGCGTTCGCCGCCGACAACCGCCCGATCCGCCTCGTCGTGCCCTACCCGCCCGGCGGCCCGCTGGACACCGTCGCGCGCGCGCTGGCCGAACGCGCCAGGGACGGCCTGGGGCTGGTCGTCGTCGAGAACAAACCCGGCGCCGGCGGCAACCTCGGCGCCGACTACGTGGCCCGCAGCGCGCCCGACGGCCACACGATCGTGATGGGCGCGGTCGCCACGCACGCCATCAATCCCTGGCTGTTCGCGAAGCTGCCTTACGACCCGGTGCGCGACTTCACGCCCATCACGCTCGTGGCCCAGGTGCCCAACGTCCTGGTGATGAACGCCGGGACCGCGGCGCGGCTGAAGATCGCCACGCTGACTGACTTCCTGGCCTACGCCCGGCGCAACCCCGGCAAGCTGAACTACGGCTCGGGCGGCAACGGCAGCGCCGGCCACCTCGCCGGCGAGATGCTCAAGTCCCTGGCCCGCATCTACGCCGTGCACATTCCCTACGGCGGCGCGGCGCCGGCGCAGCTCGCGCTACTGGGCGGCCAGGTCGACTTCAACATCGACAACCTGGCCGCGGCCTCGGGCAACATCCGCAACGGCAAGCTGAAGGCGCTGGCGGTGACGACGGCGCGCCGCGCAAGCGCGATGCCCGAGCTGCCGACGGCCATCGAGGCCGGCCTGCCGGGCTTCGACATCAGCACCTGGTTCGGCCTCTTCGGCCCGGCCCGCCTGCCGCAGGACACCACGCTGCGGCTGAACAAGGCCTTCACCGACGCGCTGGCGACGCCGGAGCTGAAGTCGCGCATGGCGACGCTGATGATCGAGCCGGCGCCGACGACGCCCGAACAGTTCGCGGCCTTCGTCAAGACCGAGCTGGCCAAGTACCAGAAGGTCGTCAAGCTGTCGGGCGCCCAGGTCGACTGAACGCCGCAAACGACGAGGCCGCCCGAAGGCGGCCTCGTCCGTCAGCCGACGCCTCGCGGCGCCGGAGGGCATCACTCGCCGAGATAGGCGGCGCGCACCTTCGGGTCGTTGAGCAGCGCCTTGGCATCGCCGGTCATCGTGATCTCGCCCGAATCCATCACGTAGCCGCGGTTGGCCAGGCCGAGCGCGCGGCTGGCGTTCTGCTCGACCAGCAGCACCGTCGTGCCGCGCTGGTGGATGTCGTTGACGACCTCGAAGATCTTGTCGACCATGATCGGCGACAGGCCCATCGAGGGCTCGTCGAGCAGCAGCACCTTGGGGCGCGCCATCAGCGCGCGGCCCATCGCGAGCATCTGCTGCTCGCCGCCGGACATCGTGCCGGCGAGCTGGTTGCGGCGCTCCTTCAGGCGCGGGAAGAGCACGAACACCTTCTCGATGTCGGCGTCGATCTCGTTGTCGTTGCGGATGAAGGCGCCCATCTGCAGGTTCTCGACGATCGTCATGCGCGTGAAGGTGCCGCGGCCTTCGGGCACCATCACCAGGCCCTGCTTGACCAGGTCCCAGGCGCCCTGCCCGCGGATGCTGCGGCCCAGGTATTCGATCGTGCCCTCGGCCACCGGCTGGGTGCCGGTCACCGCCTTCAGCGTCGTCGTCTTGCCGGCGCCGTTGGCGCCGATCAGGCTCACCAGTTCACCCTGGTGGACCTCGAAGTTCACGCCCTTGACGGCCTGGATGCCGCCGTAGGCCACCTTCAGGCCGGTGACCTTCAACATCGTCGTGGTGCTCATGCTCAGTGTCCGCCCGCGCCCAGGTAGGCCTCGATGACCTTCTCGTTCTTCTGCACGTCCGCCGGGGTGCCCTCGGCGATCTGCTTGCCGTAGTCGAGCACGGTGACGCGGTCGCACAGCCCCATGACCAGCTTCACGTCGTGCTCGATGAGCAGGATCGTGCGGCCGTCGCGGCGGATGCGGTCGATCAGCTCGCGCAGCACGACCTTCTCGGTCGCGTTCATGCCCGCGGCGGGCTCGTCCAGCGCGATCAGCTTCGGGTCGGTGGCCAGCGCGCGAGCGATCTCCAGCCGGCGCTGGTCGCCGTAGGACAGCGTGCGCGCCTTGTACTCGGCGTACTTGCCGATGCCGACGTAGTCCAGCAGCTCCTTGGCACGCGCGGCGATCTCGGCCTCCTCGCGCTTGAAGCCGGCGGTGCGGAACACCGCGCCGCCCAGGCCCGAGCGCGTGCGCACGTGGCGCCCGACCATCACGTTCTCCAGCGCCGTCATCTCGGCGAAGAGGCGGATGTTCTGGAAGGTGCGGGCGATGCCCGCCTTGGCGACGAGGTGCACCGCGCTGGGCTTGTAGGACTCGCCCCCGAGCTCGAACGTGCCCGCGTCGGGGATGTACAGGCCGGTGATGACGTTGAAGAACGTCGTCTTGCCGGCGCCGTTGGGGCCGATGAGGCCGTAGACCTGGCCCTTGCGGATCTCGATGCCGACGTCCGACAGGGCCTGCAGCCCGCCGAAGCGCTTGGAGACGCCTTGAACCTTGAGAATCGTTTCCGACATGTCGCTTCGCGTCCCTTCTCAGCGCATCAGCTTGGTGACCGGCCGCGGCGCGGCCTTGCCGTGTTCGGGCGAGGGCCACAGGCCGCGCGGACGCAGCAACATGATGGAGATCATCGCCAGCGCGATCAGCAGCTGGCGCAGGATGGCGGCATCGAGCCGCCCGCCGGTCATCTCCTGCAGCGGGCCGGCGACGTAACGCAGCACCTCGGGCAGCGCCGCCAGCAGCACCGCGCCCAGGATGACGCCGGGGATGTGGCCCAGGCCGCCGAGCACGATCATCGCGACGATCATCACGCTCTCCTGCAGCGAGAACGACTCCGGCGAGACGAAGCCCTGGAACGACGCGAACATCGAGCCCGAGACGCCGCCGAAGGTGGCGCCCATGCCGAAGGCCAGCAGCTTCATGTTGCGCGTGTTGATGCCCATCGCCTTGGCGGCGATCTCGTCTTCGCGGATCGCCATCCAGGCGCGGCCGATGCGCGAGCGCTCCAGGCGGTAGCTGATCAGCACGCTGAAGATCACCAGGGCCAGGAACAGGTAGTAGTACAGCGTGACCGCCGGGATCGTGAAGTCGCCGATCGTCAGCGCCTTGCCGAACTCGAAGCCGAACAGGTTCATCGAGTCGATGCGGTCCAGCCCGCGCGGCCCGTTGGTGATGTTCACCGGGTACTCCAGGTTGTTCATGAACACCCGGATGATTTCGCCGAAGCCCAGCGTGACGATCGCCAGGTAGTCGCCGCGCAGCTTGAGCACCGGCGTGCCCAGCAGCACGCCCGCCAGTGCCGCCAATCCCGCCGCCAACGGGATGACCAGCCAGATCGGCGTGTGCAGCCCGTTGGGGAAGGCGCTGGCGATCCACTCGAAGTTCTCCGTCAGGTGCGGAGACGCGAGCAGCGCGTACATGTAGGCGCCGACGGCGTAGAACGCGACGTAGCCCAGGTCGAGCAGGCCGGCGTAGCCGACGACGATGTTCAGGCCCAGCGCCAGCAGCACGTACAGCAGCGCCAGCGCGAGGATGCGCACCCAGCCCTGGCCGAACTGCTGCGCGAACAGCGGCAGCGCCAGCAGTGCCAGGGCGGCGATGATGAATAGGAAGAGCTTGTTCTTCATGGGAATCGACCCGGAACTCAGGCGCGGTCGGCGACGCGTTCGCCGAGCAGGCCGGCGGGACGCAGCGTGAGCACGAGGATCAGCGCGACGAAGGCGAAGATGTCGGCGTAGTGGCTGCCGAGCACGCCGCCGGTGAGGTCACCGAGGTAGCCCGCGCCGATGGCTTCGACGAGGCCCAGCAGCAGGCCGCCGACCACCGCGCCGGCGAGGTTGCCGATGCCGCCCAGCACCGCCGCCGTGAAGGCCTTCAGGCCGGGCAGGAAGCCCATCGAGTGCTGCACCGTGCCGTAGTTGGCGGCCCACATCACGCCGGCGACGGCGGCCAGCGTCGCGCCGATGATGAAGGTGGCCGAGATCACCATGTCGGGGCGCACGCCCATCAGCGTCGCGACACGCGGGTTCTCGGCGGTGGCGCGCATGGCGCGGCCGAGCTTGGTGCGGTTGACCAGGTACATCAGCGACGACAGGATGACCGCGGTGAGCCCCAGGATCAGGCACTGCGTGACGGTGATGACCGGGCCGCCGAGGTCGATCGGATCGGTCGGCAGCAGCAGCGGATAAGGCTTGGGGTTGGGCTTCCAGATGATCATCGCGACGGTCTGCAGCAGCAGACTCATGCCCATCGCGGTGATCAGCGGAGCCAGCCGGGGCGCGCTGCGAAGCGGCTTGTAGGCCAGCTTCTCGATCGTGAAGTTCAGCGTCGAGCAGATGAGGATCGCCACGGGCAGCGAGATCAGCATCATCGCCCAGCCCGGCAGACCCGAGTCGGCCAGCAGGGTGACGACGGTCCAGCTCGTCAGCGCGCCCACCATCAACACCTCGCCGTGCGCGAAGTTGATCAGATTGATGATGCCGTAGACCATCGTATAGCCCAACGCCACCAGCGCGTACATGCTGCCGAGCACCAGACCGTTGATGATCTGCTGGAAGAATGTTTCCATCGAAAGGGAGTCTCCGGGGGTGATCCGCGCGGTCGTCCCGCGCGCCGTGTCGAGAGCTAGCAAGAACTCGGCCGGATCATCTCAATTTGTATGTAAAGCGAGGTTCCCTGACCCCGGCGACGCCGGCCGGCCGTCGCGCAAGGGCGCGATTCTCGCTCGAAAATTCGCATCAATCGGAGGTAGTCGCCGCATCGTCCAAAGCACGAAGTTCTGCTAGGCGATCGGCGATGCGCGCCTCCAGGCCCCGGCCCGCGGGGGCGTAGAAGCGCCGCCCGACCAGGCCGTCGGGCAGGTAGCGCTCGCCCGCGGCGTAGCCTTCGGGCTCGTCGTGGGCATAGCGGTAGTCGCGGCCATGGCCGAGCGACTTCATCAGCTGGGTCGGCGCGTTGCGCAGATGGTCCGGCACCGGACGGCTGACGTCGCTGCGCACCAGCGCACGCACCTCGTTCCAGGCCTTGTAGACGGCGTTGGACTTGGGCGTGATCGCGAGATAGACCACGGCCTCGGCGAGCGCCAGTTCGCCCTCGGGCGAACCGAGGCGCTCGTAGACCTCGGCGGCGTCGAGCGCCAGGCGCAGCGCGCGCGGATCGGCCAGGCCGATGTCCTCGGCGGCCATGCGCACGATGCGGCGGGCGGCGTAGCGCGGGTCGGCGCCGCCGTCGAGCAGGCGCGCGAGCCAGTAGATCGCGGCGTCGGGGTCGGAGCCGCGCACCGACTTGTGCAGCGCCGAGATCGTGTCGAAGAACTGGTCGCCGCCCTTGTCGTAGCGGCGCAGCAGTTCACCGAGCGCACGCTCCAGCGCGGCCTCGTCGAGTTCGGCCACGTCGCCGGCGGTCGCGACCAGGTTCTCGTAGGCGTTGAGCAGCCGGCGCGCGTCGCCGTCGGCGTGGGCGACGAGGCGCGCGCGCGCGGCATCGGTCAGCGGCGGCGCGCCCAGCAGCGTGCGGGCGCGGTCCAGCAGCGTGCCCAGGTCCTCGTCGGCCAAGGGCTTCAGCACATGCACCGTGGCGCGCGAGAGCAGCGCCGAGTTGACCTCGAACGACGGGTTCTCGGTCGTCGCGCCGATGAAGGTGAACAGGCCCGACTCGACGTGCGGCAGGAAGGCGTCCTGTTGCGCCTTGTTGAAGCGGTGCACTTCGTCGACGAAGACGATGGTGGCCTGGCCGCGACGGCGGGCATCCTTGGCCTGCTCGACCGCCTCGCGGATGTCCTTGACGCCGGCCAGCACCGCCGAGAGCACCAGGAACTGCGCATCGACCGTGCCGGCGACCAGGCGCGCGAGCGTCGTCTTGCCGACGCCCGGCGGTCCCCAGAGGATCATCGACGGGATGCGGCCGCTCTCGAAGGCCACGCGCAGCGGCCGGCCAGGGCCCAGCAGGTGCTGCTGGCCGATGACCTCGGCCAGCGTGCGCGGGCGCAGCCGCTCGGCCAGCGGCGCGCCGGGTTGCGCCGCGGCGGACTGCCGCGGTGGCGGCGGCTCGTCGGCGAACAGGGAGTCCTGAGCGTCCATGGCCGATTGTCGCCGAGCGGGAATTGGGAGCCGCCGGCGGCGCTTATCACGGCATCACCCCCTGCAGGCGCTGGCCAGAATCGCCGCCACGGCGGCCGCGACCGGGCGCCGAACGAGACCTGCTCCAGGAGCCCGCATGAGCCTCGCCCTTGACCGCCCCGCCGCCGCGACCGACAGCCCGCAGGACGCGACGGCACTCCACGCCCGCGAGTACCTCTCGTTCAAGCTCGGTGCCGAGGAGTACGGCATCGACATCCTGAAGGTGCAGGAGATCCGCGGCTACGAACCCCCGACCCGCATTGCCAACGCGCCGCTGTTCATCAAGGGCGTCGTCAACCTGCGCGGCGTGATCGTGCCGGTGGTCGACATGCGGCTGCGCTTCGGCCTGGCCGATGCCGAGTACAACGGCTTCACCGTCGTCATCATCCTCGACGTCGCCGGCCGCACGGTGGGCATCGTGGTCGACTCGGTCAGCGACGTGCTCGAACTGGGCAGCGGACAGGTCAGGCCGGCGCCCGAGTTCAGCGCCGCCGTCGACGCGAGCTACATCACGGGCCTGGGCACGCTGAAGACCGGCGACGACGAGCGCCTGCTGATCCTGCTGGACATCGAGGCGCTGGTGCGCAGCCCGGACATGGGGCTGATGGACGCCGAGCCCTTCTGAAGCCGGCCGCTGCGGCTATTGCTCGAGCAGGTCGGCGCCGGCCGGCACCGTGAAGCGGAAACGATCGGCCGGCAGCGCGACGCCGGCCTCGAAGCCCCTGAAGTCCAGCCGCGAGCGCTGGCCGAAGCTGTCGACGATCTCCACCGCCGCCAGCTCGCTGCCGCGAAATCCGACCTTCATCGACTTGAACGGCCCGTCGGGCGTGCGCGGCGTGGCCTGCGCCCACTGCAGCCCGCCCTGGCTGCCGCCGTCGGACAGCACGAAGTCGGCCTCCAGCGAGCCACCGGCCAGCAGCGCCGCCGGCGTCGCGCCCAGCGCCTGCGACAGGCGGCGCGAGCTGACCTGGTTCAGGTCGGGGTCGTGGATCCAGACCTTCTGGCCGTCGGCGACGATGGTCTGCTGGAACGGTTTCTCGTAACCGAAGCGGAAGCGGTCAGGGCGCGAGAACTCGAAGCGCCCCGAGGACGTCTTCTTCCTCGCGCCGTCCGGCGAGGTGACGGTCTGCGTGAACTCGGCGCGGCCGGTCTTCACGTCGCGCACGAAGGCGCGCAGCGACTGCACGGCGTCGGCCTGCGCCAGCGTGTTGGCCGCGGCCAGCGCGGCGGCGATCAGGAGCTTCTTCATTCTTCGCGTTTGGGCACCAGCAGGTCCCGGTTCCCGTTGTGTCCCATGGCCGAGACGATGCCCGACTTTTCCATCTGCTCCAGCAGCCGCGCGGCGCGGTTGTAGCCGATGCGCAGATGGCGCTGGACGAGCGAGATCGACGCCCGCCGGTGCTGCAGCACGACCTGCACCGCCTGGTCGTACATCGAATCGTCCTCGCCGCCGCCGCTGGGGCCGCCTTCGGGCATCGCGTCGGCATCGCCTTCGAGCACGCCGCCTTCGAGGATGCCCTCGACGTAGTTGGCCTCGCCCTGGGTCTTGAGGTACTCGACGACGCGGTGCACCTCGTCGTCGCTGACGAAGGCGCCGTGCACGCGCACCGGCATGCCGCTGCCCGGCGGCAGGTAGAGCATGTCGCCCTGGCCCAGCAGCGCCTCGGCGCCCATCTGGTCGAGGATGGTGCGGCTGTCGATCTTGCTGGAGACCTGGAACGACAGCCGGGTCGGGATGTTGGCCTTGATGAGGCCAGTGATGACGTCGACGCTGGGCCGCTGCGTCGCCAGGATCAGGTGGATGCCGGCGGCACGCGCCTTCTGCGCCAGGCGCGCGATCAGCTCCTCGATCTTCTTGCCGACGACCATCATCAGGTCGGCCAGTTCGTCGATGACGACGACCACGTGCGGCAGCCGCTCCAGCGGCTCGGGCTGCTCGGGCGTCAGGCTGAACGGGTTGCCGATGCTCTCGCCCCGCGCCGCCGAGTCGGCGATCTTCTTGTTGTAGCCGGCGAGGTTGCGCACGCCGAGCTTGCTCATCAGCTTGTAGCGCCGCTCCATCTCGCCGACGCACCAGTTGAGCGCGTTGGCCGCCTGCTTCATGTCGGTGACGACCGGCGCCAGCAGGTGCGGGATGCCCTCGTAGACGCTCATCTCCAGCATCTTCGGGTCGATCAGGATGAGCCGCACGTCCCGCGCCTCGGCCTTGTAGAGCAGGCTGAGGATCATCGCGTTGATGCCCACCGACTTGCCCGAACCGGTGGTGCCGGCGACCAGGCAGTGCGGCATCTTGGCCAGGTCGGCGACGACCGGGTTGCCGACGATGTCCTTGCCCAGGCCCATCGTCAGCAGCGACGAAGCCTCGTGGTAGATCTGCGAGCCCAGGATCTCGGCCAGGCGGATCGTCTGCCGGCGCGCGTTGGGCAGCTCCAGCGCCATGTAGTTCTTGCCCGGGATGACCTCGACGACGCGGATCGAGATCAGCGACAGCGAACGCGCCAGGTCCTTGGCGAGGTTGACGATCTGCGCGCCCTTGACGCCGGTGGCCGGCTCGATCTCGTAGCGCGTGATCACCGGGCCCGGCGACGCGGCGACGACACGCACCTCGACGCCGAAGTCCTTGAGCTTCTTCTCGATCAGCCGGCTGGTCATCTCCAGCGACTCGGGCGTGACGCTCTCCTGGCGGCCCGGCGCGGCGTCGAGCAGGTCGACCTGCGGCAGCCGGGTGTCGGCGAGTTCGACGAACAGCGGCTTCTGGCGCTCCTTGGCGACACGCTCGGACTTGGGCACCTCGACGACCGGCGGCTCGATGACGATCGGCACGTGCTCCTCGACGATCTGGCGCTCGACCTCGACGACGTGCTCGCGCTCGCGCGTGGCCTGCTCGCCGATGCGACGGTCTTCTTCCTGCTCGCGCACCTCGGCACGGCGCTCGCGCAGGCCGTCGACGCGCTCGCCGATCGCGTCGGCCAGCTTCAGCCACGAGAAACGCAGCGCCAGCGACAGGCCCAGCACCAGCACCACGATCCACAGCACGCCCGAACCGGCGAAACCCAGCCAGCGCATCGACAGCGGCCCCAGCGCGTAGCCGAGCACGCCGCCGGAGTGGCCCGGCAGCAGTGCTTCCAGACGGTACAGCCGGGTCCACTCGAGCGCGGTGGCGGCCATCATCAACAGGGCGAAGCCGGCCCAGAAACGCAGCCGCACGTGATGGGACTCTGCGGGCGCGTCATCGCCACTGCGCAGCGTCTGCGCCAGCAGCGACAGCCAGGCGCGCAGGCCCACCGGCACCAGCCACCAGGCCGAGAAGCCGAAGAGGAAGTAGGCGAGGTCGGCAACCCAGGCGCCGGCCAGGCCGGCGGCGTTGTGCACCGGCTCGCCGGTGCCGGAGGTCGTGAACGCGGGGTCGGCGGGATGGTGGGTGGCCAGTGCCAGCACCAGCAGCAGCCAGGCCACCGCGCCGGCGGCCAGCAAGGCCTGCTGGCGCCAGCGCGCCGGGGCCGGAACCGGCCGCGGTGCCTTCGCCGCAGCGGCGCCGGCACCCAGGGATCCGAGCGGGAACGTCATCCGGCGATTGTGGCCGAACGCCCCGGCCGCTGCCGTTTCAGTCGGTCTGCAGCCGTTCCTTGATGATCACCGAGCCGTTCTCCTGGGTCTCGATGACGCCGCGGTCCTCCAGGTCCTTCATGACCCGGCTGACCATCTCGCGCGAGGCGCCGACGACCTTGGCCATGTCCTGGCGAGAGACCTTGTGGCGGATGATCTTCGTGCCCTTGTCGTCCTCGGCCATGTCCAGCAGCGTGCGTGCGACGCGGCCGTAGACGTCCAGCAGCGCCAGCGACTCGATCTGGCGGTCGGCGTTGCGCAGCCGGCGCACCAGGCCGCGCAGGATGGCGTAGGACAGCGTCGAGCCTTCGGGCAGGCAGCGTGCGAAGTCGGCGCGCTGCAGCACCAGCATGTCGGTCTGGATCTCGGCACGCACGGTGGCCGAGTGCGGCTCGCCGTCGATCAGGCTCATCTCGCCGACGTAGTCGCCGGACTCGAGCACTGCCAGGATGACCTCGCGACCGCGCGAGTCGGAGGTCAGCACGCGCGCACGCCCGTTGAGCAGGATGAACAGCGCGTTGCTCTTGCGCCCCTGTTCGACCACGAGTTCGCCACGGCGGAAGCGGCGCTTGACGACGCTGTCCGCGATCGACTGGGCCTGTTCGGCCGTCAGCATCGAGAACAGCGGCACGCGCCGGATCAGATCCAGGTTCGAGAGCATCGACACGACGGGGACCTCCTCTTGTGTTCTCTCCCCGCCCGACCGCCGCGGTCGGACGCGGAAAGTTATTTCCTATTGTGCCCATTGAGCGCACCGGGCTGCCGGCGCACCTCGCGGGCGGTATCCTCGCATATCGGATCGGCGCGACGCCCGACGCCGTCGCGTGCCCCTCTCGGCCCGCCCGCCGGACCTTTTCTCGAGCTTCCATGACCCAGAACACCACCCACGCCCGCGTCCTGATCCTCGGCTCTGGCCCGGCCGGCTACACCGCCGCGATCTACGCCGCCCGCGCCAACCTCGAGCCGGTGCTCGTCACCGGCATCGCCCAGGGTGGCCAGCTGATGACGACCACCGAAGTCGACAACTGGCCCGCCGACGTCAACGGCGTGATGGGCCCGGACCTGATGCAGCGCTTCCAGCAGCACGCCGAGCGCTTCAACACGAAGATGGTCTTCGACCACGTCAACGCCGTCGACTTCTCGCAGCGGCCCTTCGTGCTGACCGGCGACTCGGGCACCTACACCTGCGACACGCTGATCATTGCCACCGGCGCCAGCGCCAAGTACCTGGGCCTGCCCAGCGAACAGGCCTTCATGGGCCGTGGCGTCAGCGGCTGCGCCACCTGCGACGGCTTCTTCTACCGCGACCAGGAGGTCGGTGTCGTCGGCGGCGGCAACACCGCCGTCGAGGAGGCGCTGTACCTGTCGAACATCGCGAGCCGCGTGCACCTGATCCACCGCCGCGACAAGTTCCGCGCCGAGCCGATCATGGTCGACAAGCTGATGGACAAGGTGAAGGCCGGCAAGATCGTGCTGCACCTGTGGGCCACGCTCGACGAGGTGCTCGGCGACGCCAGCGGCGTGACCGGCGTGCGCCTGAAGTCGGTGAACGACGGCTCGACCGAGGAGCTGAAGCTCAACGGCTGCTTCATCGCCATCGGCCACCAGCCCAACACCGAGATCTTCAAGGGCCAGCTCGAGATGAAGGACGGCTACGTGCTGACCAAGGGCGGCTCCGAGGGTTTCGCGACCATGACCAGCGTGCCCGGCGTCTTCGCCGCGGGCGACGTCCAGGACCATGTCTACCGCCAGGCGATCACCAGCGCCGGCACCGGTTGCATGGCTGCGCTCGATGCCCAACGGTACCTCGAACAATCTGGGCTATAATTTTCGGCTTTGCTGCCTTTGATGGCCCGGCTCCGCTGGGAGCTCGGTATCTTTCGCAGGCGGCCATCACCCTCGAACCTTTCGGAGAAGCGTCATGGCACGCGTCTGTCAAGTCACGGGCAAGCGCCCGATGGTGGGGAACAACGTTTCCCACGCCAACAACAAAACGAAGCGCCGCTTCCTGCCGAACCTGCAGTACCGCCGGTTCTGGATGGAGAGCGAGAACCGCTGGGTGCGCCTGCGCATTTCCAATGCGGCTCTGCGCCTGATCGACAAGGTGGGCATCGACAAGGTCGTCGCCGACCTGCGTGCCCGCGGCGAAATCTGACAGACCGTTAGGAGAGCGACATGGCCAGCAAAGGCGGACGCGAAAAGATCAAGCTGGAGTCCACTGCGGGCACCGGCCACTTCTACACCACGAGCAAGAACAAGAAGACGACGCCCGAAAAGCTCGAATTCCTGAAGTTCGACCCCAAGGCTCGCAAGCACGTCCTGTACAAGGAAGTGAAGCTGAAGTGATCGTCCGGCCACCAGAAGGTGGCCACGGACCGAGACGACGGGGCCCGCGGGCCCCGTTTGTTTTGGGCGGATCGTTCCGCCCCTCCGCCGAGGCGGACATGAAAAAGGGGCCGCAAGGCCCCTTCGTCGTTTCATACACCCGCTGCCGCTCAGGCGCGCGCCGAGCGCAGCTTCAGCGAGAACTCCTGCAGCGCGGCAATGCCGCTGTCCTCGGCCTTGCGGCACCAGGCCTGCAGATCGACGACGAGCTGCTCGGCCGAGACGTTGGTGCGAGTCCACAGCGCACGCAGCTCCTCGCGCATCGCCACCAGCTTGGCCAGGCTGGGATTGGCGCCGAGCGCCTGCGTCAGGTGCTGCCGCACGCCTTGCGGGATCTTGTCCTCGTCGCGGTGCAGCCAGGTCTTGGCAAGCACCAGATCGCGCCAGTGCGCACTGTTCTGGGCGCCTTGCGCCTTCAGGCGAGCCAGCTCGGCCCGCACCGCACGGCGCATCTCCTGGGCGTAGCCGGCCATCACCTCGTAGCGGTTGGCGATCAGCGCGTCCAGCGTCTGGCCGTCGGCCAGCGGCTTGAGCTCACCCAGCGCCAGCCGCGGCGGCGTCTTGCGCACCTTGGCCAGCCCCAGCGCCTGCATGCCACGGATGTAGGCCCAGCCGATGTCGAACTCGTAGCGCTTGACCGAGAACTTGGCCGAGGTCGGGTAGGTGTGATGGTTGTTGTGCAGCTCCTCGCCGCCGATCAGCACACCCCAGGGCGAGATGTTGGTCGAGGCGTCGGCCGCCTCGAAGTTGCGGTAGCCCCAGAAGTGGCCCAGGCCGTTGATGATGCCGGCGGCGTGGATCGGGATCCAGATCATCTGCACCGCCCACACCGTCGCGCCGACGGCACCGAACAGCAGCAGGTCGACGATCAGCATCAGCGCCACACCCTGCCAGCTGAAGCGGCTGTAGAGATGGCGCTCGATCCAGTCATCGGGAGTGCCGTGACCGTATTTGGCCAGCGTCTCACCCACCTTGGCCTCGGCACGATAGAGCTCGCTGCCGGTCAGCAGCACCGTCTTGATGCCGCGTGTCACCGGGCTGTGCGGGTCTTCCTCGGTCTCGCACTTCGCGTGGTGCTTGCGGTGGATCGCGACCCACTCCTTGGTGACCATGCCAGTGGTCAGCCAGAGCCAGAAGCGGAAGAAGTGCGAGACGACCGGGTGCAGATCCAGCGCGCGGTGCGCCTGCGCACGGTGCAGGAAGATCGTCACGGCCGCGATCGTCACGTGCGTCACCGCCAGCGTGAAGAGCACGATCTGCCACCAAGACGCGCCGAGCAGCCCGTGGGCGAGCCAGTCGACGAGGGCGTCGTGGAGGGTCAACAACTGGATCATCGCGTTCTTTCGCCTTGCGTTAGCTCAATCCTGGCATTGTACGAGCCTGGTTTCGCAAGGTGATTTGCGATTTCGCCTGGCTTTCAGGCGCAACTCATGGCAAGCGCGGCCTCGCCGCGCCGGGCGCTCAGCGCCGCTGCCAGACGGCGGCGAAGAAGCCGTCGGTGCGGTGGCGGTGCGGCCACAGCCGCAGGCACTGGTTCTGGACGAGCTCGTCGGCGCGCTCCACGCCCTGCTCGCGCAGCAGCTCCGCCGGGTCCAGGCGCACGAAGTCGCGGCCATGTTCGGCATCGAACGCGGCGACGATCTCCTCGTTCTCGGCCGCCAGCAGGCTGCAGGTCGCGTAGACCAGGCGGCCGCCGGACTTGGGCAGACGTGCTGCGCTGGCGAGGATGGCCTGCTGCTTGGCCTGCAGCTCCTGCACCGCCTTGGGCGACTGGCGCCACTTCAGATCGGGGTTGCGGCGCAGCGTGCCCAGGCCCGAGCACGGCGCGTCGATCAGCACGCGGTCGATCTTGCCGGCCAGGCGCTTGACGCGCTCGTCGCGCTCGTGCGCGATCTGCGCCGGGTAGACGTTGGACAGGCCGCTGCGCGCCAGCCGCGGCTTGAGGTTGTTCAGGCGGTGGCCCGAGACGTCGAAGGCGTAGAGCCGGCCGGTGTTGCGCATCATCGCGCCCAGCGCCAGCGTCTTGCCGCCGGCGCCGGCACAGAAGTCGACGACCATCTCGCCGCGCCTGGCGCCGCTCAGCAGCGCCAGCAGTTGGCTGCCTTCGTCCTGCACCTCGACGCTGCCCTGGGTGAAGAGCTCGAGCTTGTTCAGCGCCGGCTTGCCGTCGATGCGCAGGCCCCAGGGCGAAAACGGCGTCGGCTCGGCCGTGATGCCGGTGGCGGCCAGCGCCTTGGCGGCGTCGTCGCGCTTGGTCTTCAGCACGTTGACGCGCAGGTCCAGCGGCGCCGCGGCGTCCATCGCCTGCACCAGCGGCCAGAACTCCTCGCCGAGCTGCGCCTGCAGCGCGCCGGCCAGCCAGTCGGGCAGGTTGTGGCGCAGCTTGTCGGCGAGCGTCGTGCGGTCGACGGCCTTCACCTGCGCCAGCCACTGCTGCTCGTGCGGGCCGAGCGCGCCGCGCAGGAAGCTGTCGCCGCCCTGCCAGCCGAGGATCGCCAGCCGGCGTTCGAGCGCGCCGCTGCCGCTTTGCGCCAGATGGGCGAACAGCAGGCGCTGGCGCAGCACGTTGTAGGCGGTCTCGGCCAGCGCATGACGGTCGCGCGCGCCGAGTGCACGGTGCTGGCGGAAGAACGCGGAGACGACGGCGTCGGCCGGCTGGTCCAGGCGCAGCACGCTGCGCAGCAGATCGGTGGCGAGGTCGAGCAGGGCGTTCGGATGCATAGGGGCGCGATTATCCCGTGAGCGCGGCCCGCGCCCCGGATCGGGGCGCGACGGCCGCCGCCGCGGGCGTCTCAGACGAGCAGTTGTGCCTGGCCGTCGCGCTGGCGCACGACGCCGTCGGCGAGGCTGAGCGCCCCTTCGACGAACCAGCGAACGGCCTGCGGATAGATGACGTGTTCGGCGGCCAGCACACGATCGGCTAGCACCGCCTCGTCGTCGCCCGGCAGCACCGGCACGACGGCCTGCATGACGATCGGCCCGTGGTCGAGCTCGGGCGTCACGAAGTGCACGGTGGCACCGGCGGCCTTGCAGCCGGCCTCGATCGCGCGGCGGTGCGTGTGCAGCCCCGGGAAGGCCGGCAGCAGCGACGGGTGCACGTTCAGCATGCGCCCGGCGTAGCGGCGCACGAAGGCGTCGCCGAGGATGCGCATGAAGCCGGCGAGCACGACGAGGTCGGGCTCGTGGCGGTCGATCTCGGCGGCCAGCGCGGCGTCGAAGGCCTCGCGGTCGCCGGCGAAGCCGCGGTGGTCGACCACCGCCGTCGGCACGCCGTGCGCGGCGGCGAAGGCCAGGCCCGAAGCGTCCGGCCGGTTCGACACCACGGCCGCGACGCGCGCCGGCCAGCCTTCCGCGGCACAGCGCTGGACGATCGCCTCCATGTTCGAGCCGCGGCCGGAGATCAGGATGACGATGCGCTTCATGGGGCGCGCAGTGTAGCGATCGGGCCACGACGACCTGAGACAATCGACGCTTTCGTTGTCCCGGCAAACCTCCATGCGACCCCGCGTTCTTTCGGGCATGCGCCCGACCGGCTCCCTGCACCTCGGCCACTACCATGGCGCGCTCAAGAACTGGGTGCGGCTGCAGGACCAGTACGACTGCTTCTATTTCGTCGCCGACTGGCACGCGCTGACCACGCACTACGAAGAGCGCGACGTCATCGAGAAGAACGTCTACGAGATGGTGATTGACTGGCTCGCCGCGGGCCTGGACCCGGAGAAGAGCACGATCTTCATCCAGAGCCGTCTGCCCGAGCACGCCGAGCTGTTCACGCTGCTGGCGATGGGCACGCCGCTGGGCTGGCTCGAACGTGTGCCGACCTACAAGGACCAGATCGAGAAGCTGAAGGACCGCGACCTCGCGACCTACGGCTTCCTCGGCTACCCGCTGCTGCAGGCGGCCGACATCCTGATCTACAAGGCCGCCTACGTGCCGGTCGGCGAGGACCAGGCCTCGCACGTCGAGCTGACGCGCGAAGTCGCGCGCCGCTTCAACAGCCTGTACGGCCGCGCGCCCGATTTCACCGAGCAGGTGGCGGCGGCGCTGGCCAAGCTGCCCAAGGACGACCAGCGCTACTTCGAGAAGCAGCGCAAGGCCTTCGGCGAGACCGGTGCCGCCGAGGCGCTGGCCAAGGGCGAAGGCATCCTGAAGAAGGCCGCCGCCAGCGTCGAAGGCTGGACGGCGCACGACGGCGAGCTGCTCGCCGGCCACCTGAAGGGCAGCGGCAAGACCATCCTCGTCGAGCCGCAGGCGCTGTACACCGAGAACGCGCGCCTGCCCGGCCTGGACGGCGCGAAGATGAGCAAGAGCTACGGCAACGCGGTGCTGATGCGCGACGAGCCGGACACGGTCGCGAAGAAGATCCGCGGCATGGTCACCGACCCGGCGCGTGTGCGCCGCACCGACCCGGGAACGCCCGAGAAGTGCCCCGTCTGGGCCCTGCACCAGGTCTACAGCGACACGGCGACCCAGGACTGGGTCTGCAAGGGCTGCACGACGGCCGGCATCGGCTGCCTGGAGTGCAAGCAGCCGGTCATCGACACCATCGTCAAGGAACAGCAGCCCTGGCGCGAACGCGCTGCGGCCTTCACCGCCAACCCCAAGCAGGTGCACTGGATCGTCGAGATGGGCACCGAGCGTGCCCGCACGGTGGCCCGGCAGACGATGAAGGACGTTCGCGAGGCAATGGGCATTTCTTACTGATCCCCCCCCGGAGCGCTCACGCGCTCCCCCCCAGGGGGGCGCCGCCAGCGACCCGGCAAAGCCGGGCCGCGGCGGCCGCTTGAGGCGCCGTGTGCGTGCTGGCGGAGCTTGAAGGTGCGCTGCTCTGGCAAACGCTTCTTCGCGGAGTGAATGCGCGTTGACATCCCGCCGCGGCGGGCGATGGACCGAGCAAGGAGACACGATGGCGCTGCAGACGATCGAACTCGACCCGGGCGTGGCGCCGGTGGCCACGGTCATCGTGCTGCACGGGCTGGGCGCCGACGGCACCGACTTTTTGCCGATGGCCGACGAGCTGCGGCTGGACGCGCTGGGGCCCGTGCGCTGGGTGCTGCCGCGGGCGCCGGAGCGTGCGGTGACGATCAACGGCGGCTACCGCATGCGCGCCTGGTACGACATCCTCGGGCCCGACGCGCCGCGCCGGGAAGACGAGGCCGGGCTGCGCGAGTCCTTCGCCGCGGTGCAGGCGCTGGTCGAGCGCGAGATCGCGCGCGGCGTGCCGGCTTCGCGCATCGTGCTCGCCGGCTTCTCGCAGGGCTGCGCGCTCACGCTGGGCGGCGGGCTGCGCCTGCCGCACCGGCTGGCCGGCCTGGCCGGGCTGTCGGGCTACCTGCCGCTGCCCGAGACGCTGGCCGCCGAGCGCCACCCGGCGAGCAGCGGCACGCCGGTCTTCCTCGCCCACGGGCGCGAGGACGGTGTCGCGCCGCTGGTGCGCGGCCAGGCGGCGCGCGAGGCGCTGCGCCGCGAGGGTTTCGAAGTCGAGTGGCACGACTACCCGATGGAGCACTCGGTCTGCCTGGAAGAGCTGCAGGCGCTGCAGCGCTGGCTGCTGAAAGTGCTGGCCTGAGCCGGCTTCGTCAGCCGAACCAGCCCTGCAGGTACCAGCCGCCGGCCGCGTCGTCGGCCGGCAGGCGTTCGCGGTAGACCCAGACCAGCGCGCCGTCCTCGGCCTGGGCGACGAAGTAGTCGCGCACCGCCAGGGCGCCGTCCCACCAGCCCGATTCGATGCGCTCCGGCCCGGCCAGCACACGCAGCGGCCGGCCCAGCCATTGCGGGCGCTCCTGGCGCTCGGGCAGCGGCTGCGGCGTGTCCAGCAGCCACACCGGGCGGTGCAGCGCGGCACGGCGGCGGCGTGCGGCCTCGGGCACGACCGGCGCCGCACGCGCCAGCAGCGAGGCGACCAGGGCCTGTGCCGGGTCGGCCGGCGCTGCCGGCGCAGGCGCCGGCGAGACCCCCTTCGCCGCCGCGGGCGGCGCTGGCCGACGCAGGGCGCCGGCGGCGGGCCGTGCTGGGCCGGACGCCACGCGCGCGGCACGGCCGGGCGCGGCCTGCAGCGGCAGCAGCCGCGCGCCGCATTCGGGCCGGTGGTCGGGCTGCGGCACCAGGCGCAGCACCTGCTCGTCGCCCAGGCGCGCACGCAGGCGCTCCAGCAGGCGCACGAGGCCCTGGGCCTGACCCTGGCGCGACGGGAACAGCTCGGCGTTGGGCGCCGGCGCGTGCAGCGTCTCGTGGCATTCGAGTTCCAGCTCCAGCGTCGGCGCCACCAGCTCCAGCCGGCCCAGGCGTTCGCGCAGCAGCAGCTGCAGGTGCCCGGGGTCGAGCGAGGCCTCGGCCAGCTCCAGCCGCAGCCGCGTGGCCGGCGGGGCGTCGCCGCGGTGGCGGTCGTGGTGCATCACCAGCGTGAAGGCGGCGATGCGCACCTGGCGCGCCTGCGCCCAGGCCAGCAGCCGCGCCAGCAGCACGCCGGCGCCGTGCAGCACCTGGGCCGCGGTGTCGGCACGGGCGAACAGCTCCAGCCGGCTCTCGAAGACCGCTGGCGGCACGAGGGGCTCGCGCGGGTCGGCGGCGCGGCCCAGCGTCTGGTCGAGTTCGGCCAGCAGCGCGGTGCCGAAACGGCGTGCGACGCCGTCGCGCGGCAGCGCCTGCAGTTCGCCCAGCGTGTGCACGCCCATGCCCTGCAGCACCACGGCGTGTTCACGCCCGGCGTCCAGCAGCGCCAGCGGCACTTCAGCGAGCAGCGCCTGCAGCGCCTGCAGCCGGTCGCCCGGTGCGAGCATGAAACCGGCGTGCTCGCCGCGCCAGCGCGCCAGCAGCGAGGCGCCGCGCGCCGTGGGTGCGCTGGCAAGGGCCAGCGCATGCCCCAGCGGCTCGACGGCCGCCTGCAGCCGCTGCAGCAGCCGCGGCCCGCCGCCGAAGCAGCGCAGGCTGGCGGCCACCTCCAGCAGCACCGTGGCCGGCGGCTCGGGCACGACCCTCGGCGTGAAGGCCAGCGCGGCGTGCGCCAGCGCCGTCAGCGCGGCGGCGTCGCGCACCGCATCGGCCTCGCCGTGCACCAGATCGGGGGCCAGCGCCAGCGCGGTGCCACGCCGCATTCCGGGCTGGACACCACGTTCGGCGGCCCGGGGGTCGACCGCGGCGATGCGGTGCGCCGCCACCAGCGCCAGCGGCCGGGCAGCCTCGGCCGCGCCCAGCGTGGCGCGCCAGGACTCCAGCGACAGCCGCGGGGCATGCAGTGCGATCCAGAACACGGAGCCTCCGGCGGGACGGCAGGGGAAGGCGGGAGGGCCGGCGGGAGGGCGGCCGCAAACGCCGCCATCAGGAACGCCAGCGCCGGCGCTGCCCGGGCCACCCGGTGCTCGCCCGCGCGCGAACGACGCCCGGGCTCAGCCGCCCTCGCCCTGCGCGTCGTCGATCGGCTCGGCCAGGTGGGCGCGGTTGGACGGCGCGGCATAAGGCTCGGGCCAGAACTCGACCAGGCGGCGCACACGGCCAGCGGCGAGGTCGCAGTCGAAGAACGAGATCACGCGCGCCTGCTGCACGCCGTCGGTGACACCGACGTCGGACACCGCGTCGTGCGCGCCGCCGACGACGCGGTGCACGCGAAAACGCCAGGGCCCGTTCGCCGGGTACTCCTGGTTCATGCGCACGAAACGCCCGGGACCGCGGAAACGTTCGCCCGACTGCGGCCAGTCGAGCACGAAGTCCTCGGCCAGCAGCTCGCCGACCGAAGCGAAGTCGTTGCTCGCCATGCGGCGCCAGAACTCGTGCACCAGCGCCGCTGCACCCACGGCGGGGCCGCCGGCGGCCGAAGGCGGCGAAGCATCGATCCCGGGCGGGGCCGGCACGGCAGCGCCACCGGAGAGAAAGGCGGGAGAGCTCATGCTTGTGGGTCCTCCTGTTGATGCGCCAACTCGTAGTCCAGATCGTAGAAGTGGCGGCCGTCGGGCGTGACGCGTGTGCCCGGCCGCCCGGCCAGGCTGGCGAGCGCGCCGGTGCCCAAGTCGGGCACGACGATGAGCTCCAGCCGCGGCTGGCCGAGGGCGTCGAGCGGGCCGGGGTAACGCTTGTCCAGCCGCCGGGCTGGCCGGGAGCTTGTCCAGCCGCCGGGCGGCCGGAAACTCGCCGATGCGGGTGTCAGCCTGAGGCCGAAGACGCCGGCGGCATGGTTCATCGCGGGACCTCCTGGGCGAACACGGGCCGCACCACCGCCGGCGCCGCCGCGCGGGCGCGTGCCGCGGCCGGCAGCACCGGGGGCAAGGCCAGCGCGAGCGGCTGGGCCAGCGGCGGGCCGCGGCGCTTGAGCAGGTGCACACGCAGCGCGTCGGCACCGGCGGCGCACAGCCACAGCCGCAGCGGCGCGACGCTGGGCCGGGTGCGCGCGGCGTCGTCGCGCAGCACGAAGGCCGGGCCGTCGTGCGTCTGCGCGGCCAGTTGCAGCCGGCGCAGCGCGTCGGCCGGCAGCCGCGCCGGCAGCCAGGCGAGCACGGCACCGACCTGGCCCGAGCGCAGCGCCTGCTCCAGCGCCCAGAGCACGTCGGCGGCCGGCAGCGGGCCACGCGCCCGGCCGCGCTGCGCCTGGCGGCTGCGCACGACGAACAGCCGCCCAAGGTCGAGCCCGCATTCGGCCAGCGCCCAGCCGAAAGGCAGCGCCGGCGGGTCGAACAGCATCACGCAGCCCTCGCCGCGCTGCACCGCGGCCAGCGCCGGCGCCAGCAGCCGCATCTCGCCCAGGCCGGCACGCGGCAGCAGCAGCTCGGTCAGCACTCGCGAGGGCCAGCCGCCGCCCGGCAGCACGGCGTCGAGCGCGGCGAAACCGCTGGACCAGGTGGTCTCGTGCTGGCGGCCGAGCTGGTGCGCACGCCACAGCGCCGGGTGCAGGTCTTCCAGCGCCGCGGGCCGCGGCGGCACGGCCGGCGATGCCGGCGACGGTGCTGGTGACGGTGCGGGCGATGGCGCAACCGGGGCCGCCAGCCCGGCTGCCGCACCGCCGGCCACGGACGGCGGCGACACGGGCCACGAGCGCCGCGCACGCCGCCCCTCCGCCGGCACGGCGACCGGCGGCGACGGGGCGAACAGGGGCAGCGTCTCCATGGGGGAGACTGTATGCCCATACAGTATTCGCTGCAAGCACCGCACGCCGCCCCCGGCGGCATCCGGTCACGGTCAGCCGGGCCGCGCCTCCAGCGACAACACCGCCGGTCGCCCCGGCACGTAGCGCACTTCCAGCACCGGCACCGGCTGACGCGCGAGCACCGCCGCCAGCGTCGCCGCCCGCCCGGCCTCGTCGGCGACGAAGAGGCCGACCAGCTCGCCGGCGGCCAGCGCCTGCGCCGCACGCTCGACGGCTTCGGCGTGCGCCGCCGCGTCCTCGTGCGCCGGCACCCAGGCGACGGCGCCGGCACGGCGCAGCAGCGCGCCCAGGCCGGGGCCGGCGAGCCGGCGGCGGTCGACGACCCAGCGCAGCGGCCGTGGCCCGGCGGCCGCCGGCAGCAGCAGATCGGCGCCTTCGGGCGCCGGGCCGACGAGCAGCGCGGCGCCGTCGGCCGGCGGCGGCACGCCGGCCACGCCCAGCCGGCGCAGCAGCCGGCCGTGCAGCAGCGCCAGGCAGCGCAGCAGGTACTCGGGCACGAACCAGAACACCGCGCCGGCGACGAGCGCGTTGACAACGCCGGCGACGAGGAACACGCCGGGAATCGACAGCCCCGCGCCGAGCAGCGCGCCGGCGCCCAGCGCGCTGGCGATCATGAACAGCGCGTTGAGGATGTTGTTGGCGGCGATGATGCGGGCGCGGTGCGTCACCGGGCTGCGCAGTTGGATCAGCGCGTACATCGGCACGCTGTAGACGCCGGCGGCCAGCGCCAGCAGCGTGAGGTCGGCCATCACGCGCCAGTGCGCCGGCTGGGCGACGAAGGCGCCGACCGGCATCAGCGCCGAGGCCGGCAGCGCGTGCGCGGCAAAATACAGGTCGACGGCGAAGACGCTCATGCCGGCCGCGCCCAGCGGCACCAGGCCGATCTCGACGTGGCGCCGCGACAGCGTCTCGCACAGCAGCGCGCCGACGCCCACGCCCACCGAGAACAGCACCAGCAGCAGCGAGGCCACCTGCTCGTCGCCGTGCAGCACGTCCTTGGCGAAGGCCGGGAACTGCGACAGGAAGACCGCGCCGAAGGCCCACATCCACGAGATGCCCAGCAGCGAGCGGAAGACCACCGGGTCCTCGTGCGCCAGCCGCAGATTGCGCCAGGTCTCGCTGAACGGGTTCCAGTTGATCACCAGGTCGGGCTGCGGCGCCGGCGAACGCGGCACGGCCTGCGCCACCAGCCGCCCCAGCAGCGCCACGCCCAGGCAGGCGAAGGCCACCAGACGCGCGCCGGCCTCGGGCACCGCCATCAGCAGGCCGCCGGCCAGGTTGCCCAGCAGGATGGCGACGAAGGTGCCCATCTCGACCAGTCCGTTGCCGCCGGTCAGTTCACGCTCGTCCAGGTGCTGCGGCAGGTAGGCGTACTTCACCGGGCCGAAGAGTGTCGAGTGCAGCCCCATGCCGAAGACGCAGGCCAGCAGCATGACGGCGTCGGCGTGCACGAAGCCCCAGACCGCGGCGGCCATGATCGCGATCTCCAGCGACTTGACCCAGCGCGCCAGCAGCGCCTTGTCGTGCTTGTCGGCGAGCTGCCCGGCGGTGGCCGAGAACAGCACGAAGGGCAGGATGAAGACCGCGCCGATCACCAGCCCGGCCAGCGACGGCGGCATCCAGGCGAGCTGCAGCTGGTAGGTCGCCATCACGGTGAAGGCGAACTTGAACAGGTTGTCGTTGCCCGCGCCGAGGAACTGCACGGCGAAGAACGGCGCGAAGCGGCGCTGGGCCAGCAGCGCGAACTGGTTGGGGTGGCCGCCGCTCATCGGCGCCCCCGCTGCGAAGCGCAATGCACGCTCAGGCCGCCACCGGCGCGAGCGCCTCGCGCAGGAAGGCGCCGGCCAGCGCCAGCGCGGTGTGCGCCTCGTCGAGCACGCGCCCCATCGTCACGAAGCCGTGGATCTGGCGCTCGAAGCCGACGTACTGCACGCGGTTGCCGGCGGCCGACAAGGCGTCGGCGTACTGCAGGCCCTCGTCGCGCAGCGGGTCGTAGCCGGCGGTGATGACCAGCGCACGCGGCAGCCGGCTCAGGTCGGGCGCCAGCAGCGGCGAGGCGCGCCAGTCGGTCCACGAGGCCTCGTCGGGCACGTAATGGCCTCGGAACCAGGCGATGCTGTCGCTGGTCAGCAGATAACCCTGGCCGTTGGCGGCGTGCGAGGGCGCGATGGCGCGCATGTCGGTCACCGGGTAGATCAGCAGCTGCGCGGCCAGCGGCTCGTGCGCGTCGCGTGCGGCGATCGCCGCGACGGCGGCCAGGTTGCCGCCGGCGCTGTCGCCGCCGACGGCCACACGCGCCGGGTCGACGCCGAGCGCGACGGCCTCGCGCCGCGCCCAGCGCACGGCGGCGACGGCGTCGTCGACGGCGGCCGGGAAACGGTGTTCCGGCGCCAGGCGGTAGTCCACCGACAGCACGGCGCAGCCTGAGGCCAGCGCCAGCGTGCGGCAGACGACGTCGTGCGTGTCCAGGTCGCCGATCGTCCAGCCGCCGCCGTGGAAGTAGACGAGCAGCGCCAGCACGCCCTCGCCCGGCCGGACCAGGCGCAGCGCGAGGCCGGCGTCGGTGGCCAGGTCGCGCACCTCGGCCACCGGCGGCGCGTCAGGCTGGGTGAAGGCGCGGCGCTCGGCATAGAAGCGCCGGGCCTCGGCCGGCTGCAGCGTGTGCACTGGCGGCACGCGCTTGTCGATCATCAGGTCCAGCAGCGCGCGGGCTTGGGGGTCGAGCATCGGGAGTTCCTGGCGGGACGGTGGTGTGCACGCGACGCGTGCACGAGCCGGCTGCGCCCGAGTGTAGCCAGCGCATTCCGGCCGGCCGCACGGCGCCGTATGCTCGCGCCGCCCGAGGACGAGACGATGACCCCCTGCCCCTGCGGCCTGAAGGCCGACTACGACGACTGCTGCGGCCGCTGGCATGCCGGCGCTGCGGCGCCGAGTGCCGAGGCGCTGATGCGCTCGCGTTACAGCGCCTACGTGCTGGAGCTGGAGCCCTACCTGCTGGCCACCTGGCACGCCAGCACGCGGCCCGAGCGCGTCGAGTCCGAACCCGGCCTGAAATGGCTGGGCCTGGAGGTCCGCCGCGCCCGCGAAGACGGCGACGCGGCGACGGTCGAGTTCGTCGCCCGCAGCAAGCTCGCCGGGCGCGCCTTGCGCCTGCACGAGACCAGCCGCTTCGTGCGCGAAGACGGCCGCTGGTATTACGTCGACGGCGAAATTCGATAAGAACCAGCGCGCAGGCTGGACCCGGCCGCCATCGTCCTCCTGACTGGAGCCTGCCTCTCGGAGGGAGGCTGGAGGGAGCCGTCGAACGAACTGGAGCACCCTCCCGGAGGGGGCTCGGGGGAGCCGTACGTTCACCCGCAGGTTAGGGGCTTGGCCGCCGGCCAGGCTCCTAACCGAATCGCACGGCGTGGATCGGCGGCAGCGTCGTCGCCACCGTGTGCCACTGCTCGCCGCCGTCGACGCTGGCCCACAGGCCGCCGGTCGTGCTGCCCAAGAGCAGGCTCGTGCCGTCGGCGGCCACGTCCAGCGCGTGGCGGTAGACGAGCTCGTAGCAGTCGCGCTGCGGCAGCCCGGCGCGCAGCGTCTCGAAGCTGGCGCCGCCGTCGCGCGTGCGGTTGACGGCCAGCGCGGCGCCCACCGGCACGCGGCATTCGTCCTTCACCGCCGGCACGAACCAGGCGGTGTCGGCGTCGCGCGGGTGCACCGCGACGGCAAAGCCGAAGGAGGACAGCGGCGCCTGCACACGCTGCCAGGAACGTGCGCCGTCGGACGAGCGCCAGATGCCGTTGTGGTGCTGGCACCAGAGCACCTCGGGCACCGCGGCGCAGCGCACGATGCGGTGCGGGTCCTGCACCGCCGGGTCGGCGGCGCGTTCGGGCGGCATGTACTCGGCGTGCATGCCGCGGGCGGCCAGCGTCCAGCTCGCGCCGTCGTCCTCGCTCGCCCAGGCGCCGCCGCAGGACACGCCGACCAGCAGCGCGCCCGGGCGCGACGGGTCCGGACAGATCGAGTGCAGCCCCGGCACCTCGTAGCCGCCGCCGAACCACTCGGGCCGGCCGGGCGCGTGCCACAAGGCCTCGACCAGGTGCCACGAGGCGCCGAAGTCCTCGCTGCGGAACAGCCCGCCGGGCAAGGTGCCGGCCCAGACGGTGTCGCGGTCGCGCTCCAGCGCCCAGACCTTCACCAGCGTCCAGGCCGGCCCGGGTGCCCCCTCGGGCTGCGGCGGATAGGCCGGCGTGGCGAGCTCGCGCCAGCTCGCGCCGGCGTCGTCGCTGGCGTGCAGCTTGACGCCGAAATGGCCCAGGTCCAGCGCGGCCAGCATGCGCCCACGCGCGTCGGGCGGCAGCAGCATCGACACCGGCTCGCCGAGGAAGGAGACGCCGGCCACGCGCCAGGCGCCGGCGCCGTCGTGGCGCAGCTCGAACAGGCCCTTGCGCGTCGCGGCCCAGGCGCGGTCGTGGTCCATCGTGGTCCCCTTTCAGCCTCCGGACAGCGCCTGCAGCACGTGCACCGTGCTGGCGGGCACGAGCGTGTCGTCCAGCGCCGTGCGGCGCTGCCCGTCGACGAAGACGGCGACGTTGACGCGCAGAGCACCCTGGTCGTCGAGCACGTAGCCGCGCAGCCTCGGGTGGCGCGCGAACGCGGCGGCGAGCGCCTCGCCCAGCGTGGCCGCGTCGGCCTGCACCGCGTCGACGGGGCCGACGAAGCGGGCGAGCTGCGGGGTGAAGACGACACGCGGCACCACCCCATCATGCGGCCGGCGCGGCCACCGCGCCGAACGCGAGACCGCGCCGGCGTCAGGGGATCACGGGAGCACCCTTCGGCCTGGCGGCCGGTCCCGCCCAGCGGGAGTGAGCCCCGGACAAGTCCTGAGGTCTCAGGCCACCTCGTGGCCCATGCTCGCCTGCCAGACGCGGTACCAGGCCTCGGCCGGCAGGCGCAGCGCGAGCGCCGCCGTCGCCTCGGCCAGCGCCTCGACGCGCGACGAGCCGGTGATCGGCACCGGCCGCGACGGGTGGCGCAGGATCCAGGCGTAGGCGACGGTGGCCGCCGGGACGCCGTGTTCGGCGCCCAGCGCCTGGAGCACCGCGCGCACGCGCCGCGCCTGCCCGTCGTCGCCGCGGAACAGCCGGCCGCCGGCCAGCGGCGACCAGATCATCGGCGGCAGCCGCAGGTCCAGCGCCTGCTCCAGCGTGCCGTCGGCCAGCGCCTGCATCTGCAGCGGCGACAGCTCCACCTGGTTCGTCACGAGCGGGAAACGCCGGTGCAGCAGCGCGAACTGCGAGGGTGTGTGGTTGGAGACGCCGAAGTGCAGCACCTTGCCGGCGCGGCGCAGCGCGTCGAAGGTGGCGGCGATCTCGTCGGGGTCGGCCAGCAGGTCGGGCCGGTGCAGCAGCAGCAGGTCCAGGCGGTCGGTGCGCAGCGCGCGCAGCGAGGCCTCGACCGAGGCGACGACGTGGCCGCGCGAGCTGTCGTAGGACTTGATCGTGTGCGCCGGCCGTGCGTCGCCGACCAGCTTGATGCCGCACTTGGTCACGAGGCGGATGCGCTCGCGCAGCCCCGGCGCGGCGGCCAGCGCCTCGCCGAACAGCGCCTCGACGCGGTAGCCGCCGTAGATGTCGGCGTGGTCGAAGGTCGTGATGCCGAGCTCGAGCGCCCGCTCGATCCAGCGCACGCGCGCCGCGACATCCAGGCCCCATTCGTGCAGCCGCCAGCAGCCGGCGACGACGGGCGACAGCAGGCCGTCGTGCGGCCCGGGCAAGGTGTTCGGGTCCATGCGGCGACGATAGCGCCGCCGGTGTGCCGACGTGTCGCGGGGCATCGACTTGATGACAAGCCCGTATTTGGTGCTATACTGCTAGCTGTTTCGGGGGCGTAGCTCAGCTGGGAGAGCGTCGCGTTCGCAATGCGAAGGTCAGGAGTTCGATCCTCCTCGTCTCCACCAAAACAACAAAGCCGCTGATCGCAGGATCAGCGGCTTTTTCGTTTGCGGCCGGCCCGAACCGCCGGGCGGCTCGGGCGGGGTTCAGGCGGACACGCGGGAGGCCTCGGCGTCGAGCTTGAAGATCGACACCACACGCGCCAGTTGCTGGGCCTGCTGCTTCAGGCTCTCGGCCGCGGCGGCGCCTTCCTCGACCAGCGCGGCGTTCTGCTGGGTCACCTGGTCCATCTGGCTCACCGCGTCGCCGACCTGCTGGATGCCGCTGCTCTGCTCCGAAGTCGCCGAGCTGATCTCGCCGACGATGTCGCTGACACGCCGGATCGACCCGACGATCTCGTCCATCGTCTGGCCGGCGCGATCGACCAGCGACGCCCCCTGCCCGACCTGCTCGACGTTGCTCGTGATCAGGGCCTTGATCTCCCGGGCCGCCTCGGCACTGCGCTGGGCCAGCGTGCGCACCTCGCTGGCCACCACCGCGAAGCCGCGGCCCTGCTCGCCGGCACGCGCCGCCTCGACCGCGGCGTTGAGCGCCAGGATGTTGGTCTGGAACGCGATGCCGTCGATGACGCCGATGATGTCGCCGATCCTGCGGCTGGAGTCGCTGATGCCGGCCATCGTCGTCACCACCTGGCCGACGACCTCGCCGCCCTGGGCGGCCACCTGCGCGGCAGCCCGGGCGAGCTGATCGGCCTGGCGGGCGTTGTCGGCGTTGTTGCGCACCGTGCTGCCCAGTTGGTCCATCGTCGCCGCGGTCTGCTGCAGCGCGCTGGCCTGCTCCTCGGTGCGGCCGGACAGGTCCTGGTTGCCGTGCGCGATCTGCGTCGACGCGGTGACCACGCTGTCGCTGCTGGAGCGCACGGTGCCGACGATCTGCGACAGCTCCTCCTTCATCGTGCGCAGCGCCGCCAGCAGCTGGCCGATCTCGTCCTTCGACGAGCCCTCGACCCGTGCCCCCAGATCCCCCGCCGCGACCGCCTGCAGCGCGAGCACGGCCCCCTGCACCGGGCGCGTGATGGACCGGGTGATGACCAGCCCGCCGACGGCCGCCAGCATCACCGAGACCAAGGTCACGCCCAGGATCACCGCCTGGGTCCAGGCGTAGGTCGCGGACGCGGCGTCGACATCCTGCTTGGCCGCACGCAGCTGCAGCTCGGTGATCTCGGCGATCTTGGCGCTGATCGGGTCGACGGTGTCGTAGAGCGCCCCGTCGAGCTGGACGAGCTGGCCGGCCGCGGAACCCGACAGCGCCAGCAGCGCCTGGCGCGCACGTTCGATGTCCCGGTTCGCCGGTTCGAACAGCTGCTCGGCCTCGCGTGCCAGCCGCGCCTCCTGTTCGGTGAGCCGCGTGCCCATGTAGTCCTTCCAGGACTGCGCGATCGCGGCCTGGGCCGCCGCCAGCTGCTGCGCGGCCTCCTGGGCCGGCATGCGTCCGGCGTTGGCCTTGTTCACCGCGTCGATGACGTTGACGGCATAGGCGTCGGCGATCAGCTTGAGCTGCCTGAGCGGCACCACGCGGTCGCCGTAGACGGACTCCAGCCTCGCCTGGGTAGCCTGCAGGCTGCTCAGGCCGATCGCCCCGGTCACGGCGAGCAGGACCACGAGACCGAGAAATGCGCCGCCCAGGCGTACGCCGATGCGGATGTCACGAAGAAGTCCCACGGATCTCCCCCAGGATTGATGGCTGCGAAAGCCGGTCCAAGGAGCCTGACGGACCTCTCCCCAGCGTTTGCCCTTGTATCGGCACCGACCGGATGCGCTTGAGGACGCCGTACGGCAGCATCGCACGCCGCGGCGCGCCCGCGGCCCGCGGCGGCGGGCGGCTACAGCGGCCGCAGCACGCCCAGCAGCAGCTCGCTCGCGCCGTCCCAGACGATCTGCACGCCCAGGCACAGCAGGATGAAGGCCGACAGGCGCAGGAAGACCACCGCGCCGGCCTCGCCCAGCGGGCGCAGCAGCAGCCGGGCGTAGCGGAACGCGACGTAGAGCACGACGCCGATCAGCACCAGCGCGGCGATCGCCCCGCCCATGCGCGCCAGCGACACCGAGATCGTCGTGTCGTGCAGCGACACGCCGACCGTGATCGCCGCGGCGATCGAACCCGGCCCGCAGCTGATCGGGAAGGTCAGCGGGTAGAAGGCCTGGCGCCGCGCCTGTTCGGGCGTGAAGGCCTGGGCGATCTCGCTGCGCGACTCGATCGTCGCCGGGGTCACGCTCAGCATGCGCCAGGCGGTGGCGGCGACGATGAGGCCGCCGCCGACACGCACGATCGGCAGCGAGATGCCGAAGAAGTCCAGCACGTAGGAGCCGACCAGCATCGAGCCGACGAGCAGCGCGAACATGTTGCGTGCGATGCGCCGCGCCAGCAGCGCACGCGTCGTGTCGCTCGCGCCTTCGGTCAGGCCGAGGAAGATCGGCGCCGTCGCCGCCGGGTTCAGGATGGGCAGCAGCGTCGCGAGCGCGAACAGCAGCGCCTTGCCGAAAGCCAGCAGCAGCGCCCCGACCTCGAGTCCCATCAGTTGAGGCCGGGGCCGACCATCTCGCGCAGGCGCCGGCGCAGCTCGCGTTCGCGGCGCTGCTCGGCCTGCCAGTCCTCGCGCACCGCGCGCCACAGCGCGGCGGTCATCAGCACGATGACGATCGTGAACGGCAGCGCGAAGACGATGGTCGCCGTCTGCACCGCCTTGATGCCGCCGGACAGCAGCAGGCTGGCGGCGATGCCGGCCACGAGCAGGCCCCAGACGAGCTTCACGCGCCCCTTCGGATCGGGATCGCCCTTGGAACTCATGATGCCCAGCACCAGCGTCGCCGAGTCACCCGAGGTGACGAAGAACACCAGCACCAGCACGGTGGCCACGACCGACAACGCGGTGCCCAGCGGCAGCGCGTCGAACATCGCGAACATCGCCGTCGAGACGTCGGCCTTGACCGCGTCGGCGATCGGCACGCCGCCGAAGATCTGCAGGTTCAGCGCCGTGCCGCCGAAGATCGCGAACCAGAGGAAACCGGCCAGCGTCGGCGCGAACACGGTGCCGACGACGAACTCGCGGATCGTGCGGCCGCGCGAGACGCGGGCGATGAACAGGCCGACGAAGGGCGACCACGCGACCCACCAGGCCCAGTAGAAGATGGTCCAGCCGCCGACCCAGCCGCTGTCGCGGAACGGCGTCATGCGCAGGCTCATGCGCACGAACTCGCTGACGTAGGCCCCCAGCGTCGTCGTGAAGGTGTCGATGATCGCCACCGTCGGGCCGACGGCGAAGACGAACAGCCCGAGCGCGGCGGCGATCAGCAGGTTGACGATCGACAGCCACTTGATGCCGCGCGTCACCCCGGTGAGCGCCGAGCCCAGGAACAGTGCCGTCGTCACCGCGATGATCAGGATCTGCGGGACGATGCCCACCGGCACGCCGAAGACGGCGTTCAGGCCGCTGTTGATCTGCAGCGCGCCGATGCCCAGCGACGCCGCCACGCCGAAGGCGGTGGCGATCACCGCGAGCACGTTGAACAGCGGCGACAGCATGCGCACGCCGCGCCAGGGCAGCGACTCGGTGGCCGAGCTGATCAGCGCGGCCTGGCCGCGGCGGAAGGTGAAGAAGGCGATCGCCAGCGCGACGACACCGTACACCGCCCACGGATGCAGCCCCCAGTGGAAGAAGGCGTAGCGCATCGCGGCGTTGGCCGCCTCGGGCGTGCCCGGCGTGATGCCCGGCGGCGGTGCGCCGAAGTGCGAGATCGGTTCGGCCACGCCCCAGAACACGAGGCCGATGCCCATGCCGGCGGCAAACAGCATCGCGAACCAGGTGCCGCGCGAGAACTCGGGCTCCTCGTCGTCGGCGCCGAGCTTCAGGTCGCCGTAGCGACTGAAGGCCAGCAGGGCGCAGACGACGACGAGGCCGAGCACGACCCACAGGTACAACCAGCCGAAGTGCACGGTGATCGTCGCCAGGGCGCGGTCGAAGACCAGGCCCAGCGACGCCGGGGAGACCAGGCCCCAGGCGACGATCGCCGCGATCAGGCCGGCGGACAGGAACAACTGCATCGGGAACATCCTCCTCTTGGTATGCCGGCCGCGCACCACCGCGCACGGGCTCCGGGGAGGAACGATGCAGGACGGTCGGCGCGCTCCGGAGGTTCGCGTCGGCGGCCGCTCCATCGGCGGGCCGCACCGCTACAAGAGTCCGCGATCGCGGCCGAAGTTCCGCGCGCGCTGCGCCCGGGCGCTCAGCCGCCTTCGACCTGGAAGCGCGCGACCTGTCCCGCGAGCTGCACCGACTGGTCCTCCAGCGCCTTGGCCGCCGCGCTGGTCTGCTCGACGAGCGCGGCGTTCTGCTGCGTCATGCGGTCGAGCGCCGCCACCGCGACGTTGACCTGCTCCAGGCCGTCGCTCTGCTCGCCGGTCGCCGCGCTGATGCGGCCCACGAGCGCGGCCACGCGCCCGACCTGGCCGACGATGTCGCGCATCGTCGTGCCGGCATCGGCCACCAGGCGCGAACCGGCCTCGACGCGGTCGACCGAGGCGCCGATCAAGGACTTGATCTCGGTGGCCGCCTGCGCGCTGCGCTGCGCCAGCGCCCTGACCTCGCCGGCGACGACGGCGAAACCGCGGCCCGACTCGCCCGCACGTGCCGCCTCGACGGCCGCGTTGAGCGCCAGGATGTTGGTCTGGAACGCGATGCCGTCGATGACGCCGATGATCTCGGCGATGCGCGTCGAGCTGCCGTGGATGGACTCCATCGTCGTCACCACTTCCTGCACCAGCGCGCCGCCGCGCGCGGCCACACCGGCAGCCTCGGCGGCGCAGGCGTCGGCCTCCTGGGCGGCCTGCGCCGACTGGCGCACCGTGCCGGTGAGCTGCTCCATCGAAGCGGCCGTCTGCTGCAGGTTGGCGGCGGACTCCTCGGTGCGCTGCGACAGGTCGCGGCTGGCCGCAGCGATCTCGCGGCTGGCGCCCTGGATGCCCTCGGTTCCGGCGTGGACCGAGCCGACGAGCGTGCGCAGCGACTGGCGCATCGACTCCAGCGCCCGCAGCAGGTCGCCGAACTCGTCGCCGCGCGTGGACACGACCGGGCGCGTCAGGTCGCCCGAGGCGATGGTGTCGGCGACGGCCATCGCATCGAGCAGCGGGCCGTGGATCGAGCGTCGCAGCGCGATCGTGCCGAGCACCGCCGCGACGATGACGACGGCGATCAGCGCGCCGGCCACGCCGACGATGCGCAGCCGTTCGGCGAGCACGCGCTCGCGCACCGCGTCGGCGTTCGCACGCTGGCTGGCGATGAACTCGCGCACCGCGGGGATGAAGATGTCCATGGCCGGCAGGAAGCGCGTCTCCAGCGCGGCACGCGCGCCGGCGTTGTCACCGCGGTGCTTGAAGTCCGAGATCGCCAGCGCCGCGGCACGGGCCGAGGCGTGCTTGACGTCGATCGCCTTGAGCATCTCCCTCTCGGCCTCGCTCGTCGCCAGGGCATTGATCTGCGGCTTGATGTCGGTCTTCATCTTCTCGACGTTGGCCTCGTTGAGCGGCAGGATGGCCGCGTGCACGGCCGGTTCGGTGCTGAGGGCCGCGGCGTACTCGCGCCCGATGTTGACCTCGACCAGATGCAGCCAGGCGTTGGCGAGTTCGACCTTCCGTACGGCCACGGAGATCGACTGCTCGGCCTCCTGCTCGGAGACGTAGAGCCAGCGGCCGGCAATGCCGACGACGGCGATGACGAGGAGCGCGAAGGTGCCGACGAACAGCCACAGGCGCTGTCCGACACGCAGGGAGTTGAGCTTCATGTGCAGTGCTTTCCGGTAGGCGACGCTCGGGTCGCCTCGGATGCGCTCGGTGGACGTTCCACGCGAGCCGCCCGCTGGTGCCGCGCCGCTGTCCGCAGCTTCGACGGCCAGCCGCCGCGCCTTGAGGCGAGGCCCCGCCACAATGTCAACGCTTGACAGTTGACGCCGACTTTCGTGCCCGGCCGGCCCGCCGCGGACGGCCGCTGGCCCCCGATCCAGGGGTCGCCGGCCGGGGCGTCGAAGCCCGGAGATCGGGCCCCCGAGCGCCGGCACACCAAGGGCGCGACAGCAGGCACGCGGCTGGCCCCGAACTTGCATCGCACGGCAGGAGCGTGGACAGGCGCTTCCGTTCCAGGGCAAGCCCCCGGCCGGGAGCCCTTGACTTTCGCGCTATAGTCCCGCGCTTCGCGGTCGACCAGGCCGCCTGCGGTCCACGAGGCCGCGCGAGCATTTGGTCACGGGTTCCGGCTCCGGATGGCGGAGCGGGAACTCCTGGAGGATTCTGAGTGGATTACGCCCAGCAACAACGAAACCCGGGCAAGCACGCCGTTGGGATCGGCATCGTTCTCGCCCTGCACCTGCTGCTCGGCTGGGCGCTGCTCTCGGGTCTCGCACAGCGGATGGTCGAGGTCATCAAGGCCCCGATCGAAACCAAGATCATCGAGGAGGTCAAGCCGCCGGAGCCCCCGCCGCCGGAGAACCTCCCGCCGCCGCCCAAGTTCGCGCCGCCGCCGCCGTCGTTCGTGCCGCCGCCCGAAGTCAACGTCAACCCGCCGCCGACGCCGGCGCCGACGATCACGACGACCACGGTGGCGCCGCCGCCGCAGGCCGTCACGGTCCCGCGCGCCGAAGCACCGCCGGCGCCGCGCAACGTGCGCCCGACGATCATCAGTGCCCGTTCCTGCGCCCCGACGCGCGACGACTACCCGCCCGCGGCGGTGCGCGCCGAGGCCACGGGTACCACCAAGGTCCGGTTCACCGTGGACGCGAGCGGTCGCGTCGCGAAATCGGAACTGGTGCGTTCGGCAGGCCCGTCGCGTGAGCACAAGCTGCTCGACCGCGTGGCCGTCAGCAAGCTCAGCCAGTGCCAGTTCAAGCCGGGCACCGACGAGCAGGGCAACCCGGTCGGCGGGCAGGCCGAAGTCGAATACGTCTGGAACCTCGAGTAACGAGGCACCCTGTTGTCGCGTCTCGCCGCGTCCGCGCGGCGACGCTCTTACCCACGTGCGGCGCTCGAGCCGGCGTTCTTTCCCCTTGGAGGCACGATGTCCTTGATGAAACTGATGCGATCGTCGCTGGCGGCGATGATGGTCGCGCTGGTCGCCGCGTTCGGCACCCAACCCGCCCTGGCCCAGGCTGACACCGCCGCCCCGCCGGCCGCCACGGCGCCGGCCGACGCCACCGAACACGAAGCGGTGGACAACCCCTACGGCCTGCAGGCCCTGTGGCAGCAAGGCGACTTCGTCGCCAAGGGCACGCTGATCATCCTCGTGATCATGTCGATGGGCAGCTGGTACATCATCTTCACCAAGCTGTACGAGCAGCGTTCGATGATGAAGAGCGCGCGCGAGTCGGCCGAGGCCTTCTGGAAGGCGAACTCGGTGAAGGCCGGCGTCACCGCACTCGAGGAAGGCTCGGCCTTCCGCTACATCGCCGAGTCGGGCATCAAGGCCAGTGATCATCACGAAGGCACGATGGTCGAGTCGATCGACAAGCACACCTGGGTGACGATGAGCGTCGAGCGCGCCGTCGGCAACATCCAGGGCCGCCTGACCGACGGCCTGGCCTTCCTGGCGACCGTCGGCTCGACCGCGCCGTTCGTCGGCCTGTTCGGCACCGTCTGGGGCATCTACAACGCGCTGGTGCGCATCGGCATCAGCGGCCAGGCCTCGATCGACAAGGTCGCCGGCCCGGTCGGTGAAGCGCTGATCATGACCGCCATCGGCCTGGCCGTCGCCGTGCCGGCCGTCATGGGCTACAACTGGCTGATCCGTCGCAACAAGGCCGTGCTGGACCAGGTCCGCAGCTTCAGCGCCGACCTGCACAACGTGCTGATCGCCGGCAAGCGCTGACGTGATGCCGATCGGCCGCCGCCGCCGTGACGGCCGTGCCTGCGGGCACGGCAGCGCGTGCGGCACCGGGCGGCCGTCGTCCTCCAGGAGATCGCGATGGCGATGCAAGTAGGCCCCGCCGAGAACGGCGGGGAGGAGCAGCTCAACAGCTCGATCAACACCACGCCGCTGGTGGACGTGATGCTGGTGCTGCTCATCATCTTCCTGATCACGATTCCCGTGGTCACGCAGTCGATCAAGCTCGAACTGCCCAAGGAACGCAACATCCCGCTGCAGACCAAGCCCGAGAACATCGTCATCGCGGTCAACCGCGACGGCGAGATCTTCTGGGGCATCGAACGTCTGCCGGACATCGAGGCGCTGGTGAACCGCCTGAAGACCGAATCGGTCAAGGAGCCGCAGCCCGAGGTGCACATCCGCGGTGACGGCGAGGTGCGCTACGAGTCCGTGGGCCGTGTCGTCGTGGCCTGCCAGCGCGCCGGCATCTTCAAGGTCGGCTTCATCACCGAGCCGCCTGCCGGCGTCGCGCCGCGCTGAGGAGAACAACCATGGCCATGCAAGTAGGTTCCGCCGCCGAAGACGACGTGATGGTGGACATCAACACCACGCCGCTGATCGACGTGATGCTGGTGCTGCTGATCATGTTCATCATCACCATCCCGATCCAGACGCACGCGGTGAAGATGAACATGCCGACGCCGAACAACGCGGCGCCGCCGCCGCAGCCGCCGGAGATCATCCGCATCGACGTCGACTTCGACGGCACCATCGGCTGGAACGGCGAGATCGTGCCCGACCGCGCGACGCTGGAAGCCAAGCTGGCCTCCGTCGCCGCCGCGGCCGACCAGGCCGAGGTGCACCTGCGCCCGAACAAGCTCGTGACCTACAAGGTCGTCGCGATGATCATGGCCAGCGCCCAGCGCCTGGGCGTGACCAAGATCGGCATCGTCGGCAACGAGCAGTTCATGAATTGACGACCACCCCCGAAGCGGCTGCGCCGCTCCCCCTCGAGGGGGCGACGCCAGCGGGCGGGCAGAGCCCGTCCGCGGCGTCCGCTTGACATTACCGCACCCCTCCACCTGGCGTGCCGTTTGCTGGCAGGCGGTTCGCCGAGGAACCCAAGAGATGAAGACCAAGCTGCGAACCCTTGCCCTCTGCCTCGTCACCGCCGGCTGGCTGTCCGTCGCCGGGGCCCAGGGGCTGCGTGCCGAGATCGGCAAGCCGCTGCAGCAGGCGGGCGAACTGCTGAAGGCGGGCAAGGCGCGCGAGGCGCTCGCCAAGGTGCGCGAGGCCGAGAGCGTCGGCGGCCGAAGCGCTGCCGAACAGCAGACCATCGACCGCATGAAGGCCGCCGCCGCCCAGCGCGCCGGTGACTACGCGGTCGCTGCCCAGGCCCTCGAGGCGCTCGCCGCCAAGGCCGGCGGCAACGAGCTCGGCCAGCTCGCCGAGCAGCTCGCCGCCGCCTATGCCCAGCTGCGCAACACCGCCAAGGCCAACGAATGGCTGAACAAGGCGGTGGCTGCGGGCAACAACAGCGCCACGATCAAGCAGCTGCAGGCCTATCTGCAGTCGGCCAGCGGTGACTACAACGCGATCGCGCGCGACGCCGGCGCGGCCGTGGCCGCCGCCGAGCAGGCCGGCCGCAAGCCCGACGAAGGCGACCTGCTGCGCCTGGCCGACGCCCAGCAGCGCACCGGCAACACCAACGGCTACGTCGGCACGCTCGAGAAACTGGTCACCTATTACCCGAAGAAGGACTACTGGACGGCCTACCTGGGCCGACTGCAGCGCAAGAGCGGGTTCGCGGACCGTTTCGCGCTCGACGTCATGCGGCTGAAGCTGGCCGTCGGCGCGCTGGGCAAGACCGACGAGTACATGGAGATGGCGCAGCTCGCGCTGCAGGCCGGCCTGCCGAGCGAGGCCGTGCGCATCGTCGAGCAGGGTTACAAGGCCGGCGCGCTGGGCAGCGGTGCCGAGGCCACGCGCCACCAGCGCCTGCGCGACCTGGCGCTCAAGCAGGAGGCCCAGCTCAAGGCCGACATCGCGCAGCAGGCTGAGGCGGCCGCTGCCGAGAAGAGCGGCGACGACCTGGTCAAGGTCGGTTTCGCCTACGCCTCGATGGGCCAGGCCGACAAGGGTGCGGCGCTGATCCAGAAGGGCATCTCCAAGGGCGGCCTGCGCCGCCCCGAGGACGCCAAGCTGCGACTGGGCCAGGCGCAGGCACAGGCCGGGCAGAAGGCGGCCGCCGCGCAGACGCTGCGCAGCGTCAAGGGCCACGACGGCGTCGCCGAGATCGCCCACCTCTGGCTGGCGGCCCACTGACCAGCCCCGAGCGGCCCGCTGAAGGCGGGCCGCCTGCACGGTCTGGCGCCACCCGGGCCGCGGCCGCGCCGACAATCGGCGCATGAGTGCCACCGCCCTTCCCTCCTTCGTCGAGCCCTGCGGGCACGACATCTACGCCGTCGACACCGGCTTCCACCGCCCGCGCTTCGACGCCGCCTACCTCGTGCTGCACGGCGGCCGCGCGGCGATCGTGGACGCCGGCACCAACCACGCGCTGCCGCGCATCCTCGAGGCGCTGGCCGCACTGGGGCTGCCGCACGACGCCGTCGACTGGGTCATCCCCACCCACATCCACCTCGACCACGCCGGCGGCGTCGGCCTGCTGATGCAGGCGCTGCCGGCGGCACGCGTGATGGCGCACCCACGCGCCGCACGCCACCTCGTCGACCCGTCGCAGATCTGGGCCGGCGCCAGCGCGGTCTATGGCGAGGCCGAGATGCAGCGCAACTACGGCACGCTGGTGCCGGTGCCCGCCGATCGCGTGGACAGCAGCAGCGACGGCCAGCGGATCTCGCTGGCCGGCCGCACGCTCGAGTTCGCCGACACGCCGGGCCACGCCCGCCACCACCATTGCATCTGGGACGAAGCCTCGCAGGGCTGGTTCACCGGCGACACCTTCGGCCTGTCGTACCGCGAGTTCGACAGCGAGCGCGGCGCCTGGCTGCTGCCCACCTCGACGCCGGTGCAGTTCGAGCCCGAGGCCCTGAAGGCCTCGGTCCGGCGCCTGCTCGCACGCTCGCCGCGCTCGATGTTCCTGACCCACTACGGCCGCGTCGACGACGTGCCGCGCCTGGGCGCGCTGCTGCTGGCGCTGCTGGACGAGATGGTGGCCCTGGGGCGTCGCGTTGCCGGGGTCGGCGAAGCCCGCCACGCCGCGCTTCGCGAGGGCCTGGAGGCGATCTACCGCGCCAGCCTGGCCGAGCACGGCTGCACGCTGGCGCCGGCGGCACTGCGGCAGCTGCTGGAACTGGACATCGAACTCAATGCCCAGGGCATGGCGATCTGGCTGGACCGCGAAGCCGGCGCCAGCCGGTAAACGTTCGCAACGTCGCTCAAGTCCAGGCGCACCCGGCCGACCCCTTGCCGAGCAGCATCACCTCGGCCCTATTCGCAAAAATCAATCAGCGATTCGCACACTTTTTCGCATCCCTAGCAGGCATCGCATCTTTATCGTCGAGCGTCTGGACCGATTCCAGCAATCACTGATGCCAGTGGAGGATGTCGATGCGTGTGAACCTGCCCGTGAGCAACGAGGAGTATCCGTTTCCCAAGGGTGAAACCCTCGTCTCGACGACCGACCTGAAGGGCCGGATCCTCTACTGCAACCCGGCCTTCATCTCGGTCAGCGGCTACGTCAAGGACGATCTCCTGGGCCAGCCGCACAACCTGATCCGCCACCCCGACATGCCGGAGGAGGCCTTCCGCGACATGTGGGCCTGCATCGGCGCCGGCCAGCCCTGGTCGGCTCCGGTGAAGAACCGGCGCCAGGACGGGCGTTACTACTGGGTGATGGCCAACGTCACGCCGCTGATGCGCGACGGCCGGCCGGTGGGCTACATGTCGGTGCGCACCGAGCCCACGCGCGAAGAGGTGCGTTGCGCCGAGGCGCTCTATGCCCGCATGCGCAGCGAGAAGGAAAGCGGCCGCACGACGCTCAAGCTCGCGGCGGGCACCCCGTACCGCGCCACGGCCCTGGGGCGGCTGCGGCGCCTGTCGCGCCTGCGCCGGCACGTGCCGCTGATGCTGGCGACCGCGCTGCTGGCGGGCAGCAGCGCCATGGTCGGCCACTTCATGGGCTGGTACGCCGTCATCGCCTGCGTGCTGCTGGGCTGCACCGCCGGGGCGGCCGTGTTTGCGCGCCTGGTGCTGGCGCCGCTGTCGCCGCTGCTCAACTTCGCCAACCGCATGGCCGCCGGCGACCTGACGGAACGCCTGCCGAAGCCGGGCAACGACGCCTTCGGCAACCTCGCGAAGGCGCTGAACCAGCTCAACGTCAACCTGCGTTCGATCGTGCGCGACGCCCGCAACGAGGTCGAGCACATGCGCGACGCCACCTGCGAGATCGCCACCGGCAACCAGGACCTGTCGGTGCGCACCGAAACCCAGGCCTCCAACCTGCAGGAAACGGCCTCGTCGATGGAGCAGATCACGAGCACGGTGCGCCAGAGCGCCTCGGCCGCCGCCGAGGCTGCCAAGCTCGCCGACGAGGCATCGGCCGTCACCCGCCGCGGCAGCGAGGCGGTCGACCAGGTGACGCAGACGATGCAGGTGATCAGCGACTCGTCGCGGCGCATCGGCGAGATCATCCAGGTCATCGACGGCATCGCCTTCCAGACCAACATCCTGGCGCTCAACGCCGCCGTCGAGGCCGCACGCGCCGGCGAACAGGGCCGCGGTTTCGCCGTGGTGGCCGGCGAGGTGCGTGCGCTGGCGCAGCGTTCGGCCACCGCGGCCCGCGAGATCAAGCAGCTGATCGTCGACTCGTCCGAGAAGGTCGAGGCCGGCAACCGGCTGAGCGCGGCCGCGCGCGAGACCATCGCCGCGGCCGTCGGCACCGTGCAGCGGGTGGGCAGCGTCGTCTCGGGCATCAGCCACGGCGCCGACGAGCAGCTGCAGGGCATCTCGCAGATCAACACCGCGGTCGCGCGCATCGACGGCATCACGCAGCAGAACGCCGCGCTGGTCGAGGAGATCGCGGCCGCCGCGCAGCAGCTGCGCTTCAAGGCGGACACCGTGACCGAAGCGGTGCAGCTGTTCCACCTCGACGCCGGCCGCGATGCCGCGGCCGCGCCCGCCGATGCCGTCTCGCTGCGCCGCGCCGCACGCACCGGCGCGCACGCGGCAGCGCTCGCGTAGCAAGTCCGCCGGGGACTCTTAGACCGCGCGGGGCCGCCACCGCAGCTGCAGGGGTCGACACGCCTGGCGCGCCGGGCGTGCTTACACTGCGGGCCCGTCGAACCCGCCGCGGCCCGGCCGCCCGTCCCCATGCAGCAAGGCGTTCATTTCGGCCTCGATGGCCGCGTCGTCGTCATCACCGGCGCCTCGCAAGGCATCGGCGAGGCCTGTGCCCGCCGCCTCGTGCGCGACGGCGCCGCGGTCGCGCTCTGGGACGTGGCCGACGACGCCGGCCGGCGCCTGGCCGCCGAGCTGACGGCCGCCGGCCACCGCGCCGTCTACGCCCATTGCGACGTCTCGCAGAAGACCGAGGTCGAGGCCGCGCTGGCGGCGACGCTGGCGGCCTTCGGCCGTGTCGACGGCCTGGTCAACAACGCCGGCATCTTCAAGGCCGCGGACTTCCTGGAGGTCGACGAAGCCGACTGGGACGCGGTCATCGCCGTCAATCTGAAGGGTTCGTTCCTCGTCGGCCAGGCGGTCGCGCGCGAGCTGGTCAAGGCCGGGGGCGGCGCGATCGTCAACATGAGCTCGGTCAACGGCCGGCTGACGATCCCGTCGATCGCCAGCTACAACGCCAGCAAGGGCGCCGTCGACCAGCTCACGCGCGTGATGGCGCTGTCGCTCGCCGACCGCGGCGTGCGTGTCAACGCCGTCGCGCCGGGCACCATCGCCACCGAGCTGGCGAAGAACGCGGTGCTGACCAGCGACGAGGCCAAGGCGCGCATCATGAGCCGCACGCCGATGAAGCGCCTGGGCGAGCCCGGCGAGGTGGCCGACGTCTGCGCCTGGCTGCTGTCGGACGCCGCCAGCTACGTCACGGGCGAGATCGTCGTCGTCGACGGCGGGCGCATGACGCTCAACTACACCGTGCCCGTCTGAGGGCCGCAGCGGGCTGCGGGACAATCCGCGCCATGAGACTGCTCCACACGATGCTGCGCGTCGGCGACCTGCAACGGTCGATCGACTTCTACACGAAGGTCATGGGCATGACGCTGCTGCGCACCAGCGACAACGCCGCCCACGGCTATTCGCTCGCCTTCCTCGGCTACGGCTCGAACCCCGAGCACGCCGAGATCGAGCTCACCTACAACCACGGCGTGTCGTCGTACGAGATGGGCACGGCCTACGGCCACATCGCCATCGGCGTGCCCGACGCCTACGCGGCCTGCGACAAGATCCGCGCCGCCGGCGGCAACATCACGCGCGACGCCGGCCCGGTCAAGGGCGGCTCGACGGTGATCGCCTTCATCACCGATCCCGACGGCTACAAGGTCGAGCTGATCCAGCGCGCCGAGGCGGCCGCGCCCGCGGACTCGCTGCGCGCCTGACGGGCGCACCGGCGGCCGGCAGGCCGCCGGGTCGATCTCAGTCCTCGCGCAGCGCCTGCGCGGCGCGCGCCAGCCGGGTGATCTGCGCCCAGTCTCCGGCGTCGATCGTCGCCTGCGGCGACAGCCACGAGCCGCCGCAGACCTTGACGTTGGGCAGCGCCAGGTACTGGCGCGCGTTCTCCGGCGTCAGGCCGCCGGTCGGGCAGAAGGCGATGTCCGGGAACGGCCCGGCCAGGGCCTTGAGCACCGGGATGCCGCCGGCCGCGGCGGCCGGGAAGAACTTCAGGAAGTCGTAGCCGTCGGCCATCGCCGCCAGCACCTCGCCGGGCGTGGCCACGCCAGGCAGCAGCGGCAGCCCGATCTGGCGGCAGGCGCGGCCGATCTCGGCGGTGTAACCCGGGCTGACGGCAAAACGTGCACCGGCGTCGAGCGCCGCCTGGGCGTCGGCGACGTTGCGCACGGTGCCCGCGCCGACCAGCGCCTCGGGCAGTTCGCGCGCGATGCGGCGGATCGCCTCCAGCCCGGCCGGTGTGCGCAGCGTGACCTCGAGCACGCGCACGCCGCCGGCCAGCAGCGCCTCGGCCAGCGGCAGCGCGTCCTCGACACGCTGGATGACGATGACCGGGATCACGGGTCCCGGGGCGGCGAGTTCGATCGGCTTCAGAGCCATGTGACGGCGCCCTCCTCGGCGCAGCGGGCGTTGCGGCGCAGGCCCGCGAACAGTTCACGGCCCAGGTCGTGGCCATTGGCGGCCGCCTGGTCCGGGGTGATGGTGGCCGGCGTGCGCGCGGCCCATTCGACGGCGTCGACCAGTGCCTGCAGCGTGCCGGCGTCGGCGTCCAGGCGCAGCAGGTCGCCGTCGCGCACCCGGGCCAGCGGGCCGCCGGCCAGCGCCTCGGGGCTGACGTGGATCGCCGCGGGCACCTTGCCCGAAGCGCCGCTCATGCGGCCGTCGGTGACCAGCGCGACGCGGTAACCCTTGCCCTGCAGCACCGCCAGCGGCGGCGTCAGCTTGTGCAGCTCGGGCATGCCGTTGGCGTTGGGCCCCTGGAAACGCACGACGGCGACGAGGTCGCGGTCGAGTTCGCCGGCCTTGAACGCCGCCTGCAGCGACTCCTGGTCGTCGAAGACACGCGCCGGCGCCTCGATCACGTGGCGCTCGGCCGGCACCGCCGAGACCTTGATCACCGCGCGGCCCAGGTTGCCCTGCAGCAGCTTCAAGCCGCCGGTCGGCGAGAACGGCGCGTCGGCCGGGCGCAGGATCGCGGCGTCGCCGCTGGCGCCGACCGGCGTCCAGTCGAGAGCGCCGGCCTCGGTGGCCGCCGGCCGCGTCGCGTAGCGCTCCAGGCCGGGGCCGGCGACGGTCGCCACGTCGGGGTGCAGGCAGCCGGCGCGCAGCAGCTCGCCGATCACGTAGCCCGGGCCGCCGGCGGCCTGGAACTGGTTCACGTCGGCGGCGCCGTTGGGGTAGACACGCGCCAGCAGCGGCACCTCGGCCGACAGCGCGGCGAAGTCGCTCCAGTCGATCGTGATGCCCGCCGAACGCGCCACCGCCACCCAGTGGATCAGGTGGTTGGTGCTGCCGCCGGTGGCCAGCAGCGCGACCATCGCGTTGACGATCGCACGCTCGTCGACGAGGCGGCCGATGGGCGTGAAGTCGCCGCCGGCGCCGATCGCCAGCACACGGCGCACGGCCTCGCGTGTCAGCGCCTCGCGCAGGCCTTCGTGCGGGTGCACGAAGGCGGCGCCGGGCACGTGCAGGCCCATCGCCTCCATCAGCATCTGGTTGCTGTTGGCGGTGCCGTAGAAGGTGCAGGTGCCCGGGCCGTGGTAGGCGGCGGACTCGGCGGCCAGCAGCGTGTCGCGCCCGACCAGGCCTTGCGCGTACTGCTCGCGCACCTTGGCCTTGTCCTCGTTGGCCAGCCCGGTGCTCATCGGCCCGGCGGGCACGAAGACCGTCGGCAGGTGGCCGAAGTGCAGCGCGCCGATCAGCAGCCCCGGCACGATCTTGTCGCAGATGCCCAGCATCAGCGCGCCGTCGAAGACGTCGTGCGACAGCGCGATCGCCGTGCCCATCGCGATCGTGTCGCGCGAGAACAGGCTCAGCTCCATGCCCGGCAGGCCCTGGGTGACGCCGTCGCACATCGCCGGCACGCCGCCGGCGACCTGCGCGCTGGCGCCGTGGCGCCGGGCCTCGTCGCGGATCACCGCCGGGAAACCCTCGAAGGGCTGGTGCGCCGACAGCATGTCGTTGTAGGCGGTGACGATCGCGAGGTTGGGTGCGTGTTCGGCGACGACCCTCAGCTTGGCGTCGCCCGGCAGCGCCGCGAAGGCGTGCGCGACGTTGGCACAACCCATGCGGTCGGCGCCGCGCGGTCGGCGCGCGAGGCGGTCCACGCGTTGAAGATAGGCCGCACGCGTGTCGGCGCTGCGTTCCCGGATGCGATCGGTGATGGCTTGGATGGCGGGCTTCATGCTGACCTCCAGCCGTAACCATAGCACCGAAAACGGGGTAATCTAGTTACATCGCGATTTCGTGAAGGGCTTCCCGGGGACATCGTGGCGCCGGCTGCGGCACCGTCATTGCAATGCTTCCGTTGCCGACAATGAAGACCATGAACCGGCTCTCGCGCCCCAAGGCGCGCTCGCACCCGTGAGCGCCTGCCCGCACGATCCCGCCGCCCGGCTGGCGCTGCTGCGTGCGCAGTGGGGCGGGCGCGGCGACCTGTGGGTCTTCGGCTACGCCTCGCTGATCTGGCGCCCGGAGTTCGAGGCCGCCGAGCACCGCCCCGCGCTGGTGCGCGGCTGGCACCGCGCCTTGCGCATGCGCTCGCAGATCAACCGCGGCACGCCGCAGCAGCCGGGCCTCGTCTTCGCGCTGATGGGCGGCGGGGCCTGCCGCGGCTTCGTCTACCGCATGCGCCCGGAAACCGCCGAGGCCGAACTCGAGCGCCTGTGGGACCGCGAGATGGTCGGCGGCGGCATCTACGACCCGCGTTTCCTGCCCTGCCAGACGCCGCAGGGCACGGTGGCGGCGCTGGCCTTCACGCTCAGCCGGCGCAGCGAGCACTACACCGGCCGGCTCTGCGACGAGGACGTCGTCGCGATCCTGCGCCACGCCCGCGGCCGCTACGGCACGACGCTGCAGTACCTGGCCGAGACCGCCGGTGCGCTGCGCGAGCGAGGTGTGCACGACCGTGAGATCGAGCGCCTGATGCGGGTTGCGGCCGGCGCCGGGCTGCCGGTGCACACCGACGATCAGCCCGCTGCGGCGCGGCGCGTCGGCCGGCGCAGCGAGTCCAGGTCGTCGTCGGTGTCGTCGTCGGCCAGCACGCCCGGATCCTCGACCTCGACGCCGACGGCCGGATAACGCGCCAGCAGGCGACGCGCGCCGTCGTCGCCCCGCAGCGACGCCAGCTCCGAGTACAGCTCGGCGGCGAACCCCACCGGGTGCCCGCGGCGTCCGCCGTGCTGCGCGAACGCCACCGCGTGCAGCGCGACCGAGCGCGCCACGGCGGCCATCGTCTGCGGCCGCACCATCGGCATGTCGCCGGGCAGCACCAGCCAGCCCGCGGAGTCGGGGCTGTCGCGCACGCCGGCGGCGATCGAGTGGCCCGCGCCGCGCTGGGCGTTGGCCTCGTCGAGCACCAGCAGGTCGCGCAGATTCAGCTGCGGCAGCACCAGCGGCACTAGACGCTCGGTCGTGACGACGAGCACGCGCAAGCCGGTCTGGCGAGCGTGGCCCACCGTCGTGCCAAGCACCGTGGAGCCGGCCAGCGGCTGTTCCAGCTCGTGCCGCGCCGGGTGGAAACGTCTCCCCTGCCCGGCAGCCAGCACGACGATCGTCGGGCTCGTGTTCATGGCGCTCGCCTTCCCGTCGGCTCCCCGTGGCGCCAAGAATGGCCGCGCCGGGGGGCCGCCGGCAGTGGGGCCATCACCTACGGCGTTCCACGTAAGGGAAGCACCGCGGGGGCGCGCGCCGGCGGGGGCGGCGCCGGCGGCTTCCTATACTCGGCCCATGGACCTGGCTGCCCTCCGCAAGAGCTACGAGCGCGACGCGCTCGACGAAACCGCCTCCGACGCCGACCCGCTGCGCCAGTTCGAGCGCTGGATGAAGCAGGCGATCGACGCCCAGGTGCCCGAACCGAACGCGATGACCGTGGCCACCGTCGGCGCCGACGGCCGGCCGTCGACCCGCGTCGTGCTGATCAAGGGTTTCGACGCACGCGGCATCGTCTGGTACACCAACTACGAGAGCCGCAAGGGCCGCGAGCTGGAGATCCATCCCTTTGCCGCGCTGCAGTTCCACTGGATCGAGCTGGAGCGTGTGGTGCGCATCGAAGGCCGGGTCGAGAAGACCGAGCCGGAGCTGTCGGACGCCTATTTCGCCTCGCGGCCGCTGGACTCGCGCATCGGCGCCTGGGCCTCGCCGCAGAGCCGGGTGATCCCCTCGCGCGCGACGCTGGTCGCCAACGCGGCGAAGTACGCGGCGAGCTACGCGCTGTCCCCGCCGCGGCCGCCGCACTGGGGCGGCTACCGCCTCGTGCCCGATGGCTGGGAGTTCTGGCAGGGCCGCAAGAGCCGGCTGCACGACCGGCTGCGCTACCGCCTGGACGGCGGGGCGTGGGTGCGGGAGCGGCTGGCGCCTTGAGCGCGAGGCCCGAGGCAGGAGTCACCCCTCGCGCGTGAAATCGCGCTCGGGCCTGAGTCCGGCGAGCAAGGCCTTCCGGCCTCCTTGGGGACTCAGCCCTCGCGCGTGAAATCGCGCTCGGGCCTGAGTCCGGCGAGCAAGGCCTTCCGGCCTTGCTCGTCCGGACTCAGTCCTTTCCGTAGTTCGGCGAGCGGGGGCCGTAGAGCACGCCGTTGGGCTTGTGCGGCGTGAGCAGGCGCGCATCGGCAGTGCCTGCGTACTGATAGCTGGCGTCCGACACGGTGTGCATGATCTGCTTGACCACCGCCTCGACCAGCACGCCGATCAGCCCCGCCTGATTGCTGCTGCTCTGCTCGGCCGACGACGCGCGTGCACTGCCCTCCCAGAGCACACGGCCGCTGCGCAGGTCGACGATGCGGCCTTCGACCGCGACCGTGGTGTCGCTGCTCAGCACCTTGTAGGTCGTGCCGTACTGCGTCACCTTCAGGTAGACCGCGGCGTCGGCACCGAAGATCTCGCGCAGCTTGGCCGTCGACACCTCCTGGATGTCGGCCGCCTGGGTCAGGCCGTTCTGCCTGAAGGTCTCGTCGACCAGACCCACCGGCAGGACGTAGTAGCCGGCCTCGGCCAGAGGCTGGGTCGCCTGGGCCAGCACGCCGTGGGTCGCCTTCACCTCGTTGGTGTTGTTGACCGGCGGCAGGATCAGCATCGACGCCGGGCGGCTCTCCCTGAACGCGGTGTAGTCGTAAGGCGCGGTCGTGGCACAGCCGCCCAGGGCAGCCGCCACCGCGGCCACCAACGCCCAGCGCGGGGCACGGGCAGCGGACAACTTGGAAATCGTCATCGGGTCACCTCAGCGCGCCGCAGCCTGGGCGGGCTGCAGGCGTCGCAACAGGAAGTCCATGTAGGCGGTCGACTCGGGGAACGCCTGCTTCTCGGCCTGGAACTGCGCGGCCGCGTCGGCATCACGCCCGAGGCGCAGCATCAGCAGGCCGACATGGGCGCGGAAACCCGGCGGCAGCGCGGCATTGCCGGCGCGCGCCTTCTCGGCCTGCTGCTGCAACTGCTGCAGCTGCTCCTGAGGACTGCTGTCGTCCGCGTTCAGCGACTGGTAGATCTGACGCTGATAGTCGCCCCAGTGATAGAGCGTCGGGGGCGCCGTGGCGCACCCGGCCAGCGTCGCGGCCAGCACGGCCCCGAGCGCGGCGAGGGCGCGACGGCTCATCGACGCGCTCCCGCACGGCCCCACTGGCCGCCATCGACCCCGCCCACGAGGCGCTCCACGGCCTCGCGGATGGCGAGGTCCAGGACCTTGCCGTTGAGCGTGGCGTCATAACTGGAGGTGCCGCCGAAGCCGACGACTTCCCGCGTCGACAACTGGTACTCGCCGGCGCCCTGGACCGAATAGACCACCTCCGACGTCGAGCTGTCGACGACGTTGAGCGTCACCTTCGCATAAGCCACCTGCGACTTGCCCTTGCCGAGCAGCCCGAAGAGCTGATGGTCACCCACCTCCTTGCGGCCGAACTCGGTGATGTCGCCCGTCAGCACGTAGTCCGCGCCCCGGATCGCCTGCGCCTGGGACTTGAACTGCGCCTCCTGGCGCGTCTCGCTCAGGTTGTCACGATCAAGCACGTTGAAACGCTGCGACTGCTGCAGGTGCGAGATCAGCGTCGACTTGGCCTGGCTGCCCAGCCGGTCGACGTTGTCGGTGAAGACGCCGCGCATGAAGTTGGAGCGGTTGTCGAACTTGCCGATCGACACCGGCAGGCGCACACCGACGTACGGTGCGGCGGCGGTCGAGACCTTCGCCACTTCGACGGTGCGCGACGACTCCGTCGCGCAGCCGGCGAGCATGGCGGCGGCGGCAAGCGCCGTCCATTGAATTCGTTTTGACATCAGTTCTCCCTCGTTGGAACGGCGCCGGGCGCCGCTCGATCGAGTGTAACCAGAGGTCACCCGGCGACCTTGACGCAGCGTCGTGGCCGGGCGCCACGCCGCCATTCGTCGCGGCAGGCGTGCATTTCGTCGCAGATCACGGGCGCCGGCACGCGGTGCACGCGACCATGCGCCGATGGACAGCGCGCAAACCCTGTCGCGGACACTCCCGAGGCGCGGCCGGTGGCGCTCGACGCAGAATCCGGCGTCCGCCGCCACCGGGGGGGTCCGCGGCATGAGCTTCGCCCGCACCAAGATCCAGCCGCCGCGGCCACGCGCCGGCAGCGCCGGCACCTGGATCGAGCGCCCGGCGCTCGACGCCCGCCTGCTCGGCGCATTGCTGTCGCAGCGGCTGGTGCTGGTCTGTGCCGCCGCCGGCTATGGCAAGACGACGGCGCTGGCACGCCAGCTCGCCCGGCTGCCCGCCGGCACCGCCCTGGCCTGGGTGTCAGCCGACGCCGACGACGACCTGCACCGCCTGCTCGCGTGCCTGGTCGCCGCGCTCGAACCCTATGACCTGCCGTGGCGCACCGCGCCCGAGGCGCTGCTGGCGCGTGTCGACGACGCTGGCGGCCGCGCCCGGATGGCTGCCGAACTGCTCGACGCGCTCGAATCCTGCGAGGTGGCGCATGGCGTCATCGTCTTCGACGACCTGCACCGCGTCGCCGATCCCGCCTTCTTCGAGCTGCTCGACGGCGTGCTCGAGCGCCTGGGCCCGCGCTGGACGGTGGCCGTCGCGGCGCGCGAGGACCCGCCGCTGTCGCTGGCACGCTGGCGCGCCGCCGGCGAGCTGGCCGAGTTCCGGCGCCACGAGCTGCAGTTCGCCGCCGAAGAAGCCGAGGCGCTGGCCGGCGTGCTCGAAGCCGCCGGCCCGGACACCAACCCGCTGGCAGCACGCACACGGGGCTGGCCCGCCGGCCTGCGGCTGGCGCTGGCGCACGGCGCGCGCAGCGCCGCGGCCGGCGAACGTGCGATCCGCGACTTCCTCGACGAGGAGGTGATCGAGCCGCTGCGGGCCGACCTGCGCGACTTCCTGCTGCGCAGCGCGGTGCTGCCCGAGCTCACCGCCGCACGCGCTGCCGCCGTCACCGGCGACGCCCGCGCCGCGGCGCTGATCGAACGCCTCGAGCGCCTGGGCCTGTTCGTCAGCAGCCTGGAGGCCGCCGAGCCGACGCTGCGCCTGCACGACCTGTTCCGCGAGACGCTGCTCGAACGCCTGCGCCTGGAGCGGCCCGACGAGTGCGCCGCGCTGTGGCAGCGCGCTGCCGCCGGCGAGAGCGACCCGGCACGTCAGCTGCCGATGCTGCTGAACGCCGGCGACGTCGACGGCGCTGCGGCCGCGCTGCTGGCGCAGGCACCGACGCTGCTGACCGAAGCGGCGCTGGCCACCGTGGCGCATCTGCTGGCGCTGTTCCCGCCCGAGTTCGCCGCCGGTTCGCCGGCGCTGCACGAGGTGCGCGGCCTTCTGGCGTGGGCGCGCTGGGACTTCCAGGCGATGCTGCAGTCGATGCGTGCCGCCGAGCGCGGCTGGTGCGCGCGCGCCGAGGCCGACCGCGCCCGTGCCGCGGTGGCCTACCAGTCGCTGGCGCTCAACGCGCTCGGCCGCCACGTCGAGAGCGCGGCGCGGCTGGGGCCGCTGCGGCGCGAAACGATGTCGCGCGAGACGCGTGTCGTCGTGCTCGTCGCCTGCACCTGGCATGCGCTGGACCTGGGCTCGCTGCACCGGCTGGGACCGCTGCTCGACGAACTGGTGGCGCTGCTGGAGACCTGCGACGACGCCTCGCTCTGGTACCGCGCGCATCCGCTGCCGCGGCTCAACGGGCTGCCCGGCACCGAGGCCGCGCTGCAGCGCTACGTGCGCGGCGCGCTGGGCGTGGCCGGCGACCGGCCGCTGCCGCTGCGTGCGCTGGCACGCGTGCAGGCCGGCTGGCACCACGCCTGGCAGCGCGGCGACCTGGCCGCCGCCGAAGAGGAACTCGCCGCCGTGCTGGAAGACTGCCGCTGGCTGGGCGAGCCGCCCAACGTCGCCGGCAGCGCGCAGTTGCTGGCGGCCTTCGTGCACGCGCTGCGCGGCGAACGCGAGCCGGCGCTGGCCGCCGCCGAGCGCATGGTCGACGAACATCCGACGGCACGCGGCCCGGCCTCGCTGTGGGTGCAGCGGCTGCATGCGGCCCGCGTGGCCGCACGCTTCGACGACCGCGAGCGCCTCGTGCGCCATCTCGACTGGCTGCAAGGCCATCCGTCGGCCGACGGCTTCGCCGCCGCCGCGCAGGCGAGCCAGCTGGAGGCCCTGGCGGGCCACGTCCAACGGCTGGCGGGCCGGCGCGATGCGGCCATCGACTGCTGGAGCCGGGCGCTCGAATGCGAGGAGGCCATCGACCGCCTGGGCCACGCCGTCGAGCTGCGGCTGTACCGCGCCGCGGCGCTGCTGTCGCAGGGCCGGCGCGAGTCGGCTGCCGCCGAGCTGGCGACCGCGGTGCGCCGCGTGGCCGGCGGCGCCGGCGTGGGCGCGGCGCTGTTCGCTCGCCCGGCGATCGAGGCCCTGGCCGCCGCCGACTGGAGCGGCGCGCTGCCCGACGAAGCCGTCGGCGTGCTCGGCGGCTGGCTGGGCCGGGCCTTCACACGGGCGGCCGCGCAACCGGCACCGCTGCCCGGCGGCCTGAGCACGCGCGAGTGGGAGGTGCTGGAGCGCATCGCCGCCGGCGACAGCAACAAGCTGATCGCACGCGCGCTGGACCTGAGCCCGCACACCGTCAAGCGCCACGTCGCCAACATCCTCGACAAGCTGGGCGCCGGCTCGCGCGGGCAGGCCGCGGCCTGGTACGCCGTGCAGCGCGGCTGAGCCGCCGCCGATGGCCCGCCGCTGCTGCCCCGATGGCTCCAGCGGGCGATGCCGGCACGACGGCCGGTCTCCAGACTTCGGTTCCACGCCGGCCGCAGGACGCCGGCGATCACGAGGAACCCCGATGGACACGATCTCCGCCCTGCCGGGCAACACCTACGCCGCCGCCGACGCGCCGGCCGCGCGCTTGGACATCTACGTCTTCATCCACAAGGCGCTGCGCGAGTTCATGCACCACACGCTCGCCGCCGTCGGCGCGATGGACGTGGACGACTGCAGCGAGCGCGCCGACGTCTGCGACCAGGTCGAGCTGCTGCTGACCACGCTGCGCGGCCACGTGCAGCACGAGAACGAGTTCATCCACACCGCCATCGAAGCCCGCCGCGCCGGCGGCGCCGCCGAGACCGCCGGCGACCACGTCGAGCACCTGGAGGCGATCGCCAACCTCGAGGACGAGGCCCATGCGCTGCGCACGGCGGCACCGGCGCAGCGCGCGCTGCTGGCGCTGCGCCTGTACCGCCACCTCGCCGCCTTCGTCGGCGAGAACCTGGTGCACATGCAGGTCGAGGAGACACGCAACAACGCCGCGCTGTGGGCGCTGTACCGCGACGACGAACTGGCCGAGCTGCATGACCGCCTGATGGCGACGATCCCGCCGCAGGAGATGGCGCTGACGGTGCGCTGGCTGGCGGTGGCGCTCAGCGTGCCCGAGCTGGCGATCCTCTTCGCCGATCTGCGCGCCAAGGCGCCACCGCAGGCCGTCGAGGCGCTGCTCGGCGTGGTGCGTGCGCAGGTGTCGGCGCCGCGCTGGGCGCGGCTGGCCCAGGCGATCGGCCGCCAGGCCTGATCATCACGCCGGGGGCTGGGCGACCTGGTGCACGACGCGCTGCGGGAACGGGATCTCGACGCCTTCGGCGTTCAGCAGGCGCAGCAGCGCGAGGTTGACCGCCGAGCGCACGTTGCCCTGGCCGTTGTGCGGGTCGCCGATCCAGAAGCCGATCGTCAGCTCCAGGCCGTCGGCGGCAAAGCTGCTGAGCTGGACCGACGGCGCCGCGTCCGCCAGCACGCGCGGCACGGCGGCCACCGCGGCGCTGATGAGCGGCATCAGCCGGTCCAGGTCGGTGCCGTAGGCCACCTGCACGACGGTCGACAGCCAGACCCGGGTGTCGGCCAGCGAGGCGTTCTCGACGCGCTGCACGATCATCATCTCGTTGGGCACGATGGACTCGCGGCCGTCGAGCGCGCGGATCACCGTGTAGCGCGTGTTGATGTCGGTGATGCGGCCGGCAAAGCCGTCGACCGTCACCATGTCGCCGATGCGCACGCTGCGCTCGGCGAGGATGACGAAGCCGCTGACGTAGTTGGAGGCCAGCTTCTGCAGGCCGAAACCCAGGCCGACGCCGATCGCGCCGCCGAGCACGCCGAGTGCCGTGAGGTCGATGCCGGCGGCCGACAGCGCGACCATCAGGCCGACGAACAGCAGCACCGAGCGCAGCAGGTTGGCCGCCATCTTGCGGACCGACAGGTTGTCGCCCGCGCCCTTGAGCAGGCGCTGCTCGAGCACCTGCGAGATCCACAGCGTCAGCACCAGCACGATCGAGGTGTTGAACACCGCCTCGATGACGCTGCCCACCGACAGCCGCACGCTGCCGACCTTCCACTGGATCTGGTCGAGCTCGGCCATCAGCAGCGGCAGCACGCCGGTGATCCACAGCACCGCACCGATCCAGGCGACCCAGGAGACGCTGCGCTCGACGACACGCATCACGCCCGACTGCGGGAAGGCCTGCTGCAGCACGCGCACCGTCAGCCGGATCAGCAGCAGCGACAGCAGCACCGGCACCGCGAGCTGGAACACCGCGCGCGGCACCGCGTCGCCGAGGATCCACTCGCCGGCGAGCGCGAAACACAGCGCCAGCACCGGAAACAGCACGCCGTCGACGCCGCGGCTGCCGAGCCAGATCGAGCCCTTGTGCTCGACGCGCGAGGCGATCTGGCGCACCAGCGCCCAGGCCAGCGCCAGGCACAGCACGATGATGCCCAGCTCGACGAGCGCACCCGGCGCACGCAGCGAATCGAAGATCTGGCCGAGGCGTTCGGCCGTCGTGGCGCGGACCATCAGACGTCGGCGAGCACCCGGATGTGCGCGGCCACGCTGCGCGCCAGCGCGCTCAGGTTGTAGCCGCCTTCGAGCACCGAGACCACGCGCCCGCGCGAGCAGCGGTCGGCGACGCCGACGACCTGGCGCGTGATCCACTCGAAGTCGGCCTCGACCAGGCCGAGCTGGCCCATGTCGTCCTCGCGGTGGCCGTCGAAGCCGGCGGAGATGAAGACCATCTCGGGCGAGAACTCCTCCAGCCGCGGCATCCACATCGCCATCAGCGTCTCGCGCAGTTCGCCGCCGCGCGTGTACGGCGGGATCGGCACGTTGACCATGTTCTCGCCCTTGGGCACGGCCCCGCTGTACGGGTACAGCGGGTGCTGGAAGAAGCTGCACATCAGGATGCGCTCGTCGCCGGCGATGATGTCCTCGGTGCCGTTGCCGTGGTGCACGTCGAAGTCGATGATCGCCACGCGCTTCAAGCCACGCACGTCCAGCGCGTGGCGCGCCGCGATGGCGACGTTGTTGAAGAAGCAGAAGCCCATCGTCTCGTCGCGCGTCGCGTGATGGCCCGGCGGGCGCACGGCGCAGAACGCGTTGCGCGCGCGGCCGTCGAGCACGTCGTCGGTGGCGGCGACGCAGGCACCGGCGGCGCGCAGGGCGGCACGCCAGGTGTCGGGGCAGGCGATCGTGTCGTGGTCCAGCGCCCGCGCCTGGCCGCTCTCCTGGATCTGCACCAGCGCGTCCTGCAGCTGCAGCACGTAGCCGGCGCTGTGCGCGCGTTCGATCTGCTCGAGCGTGGCCGGCGGTGCGTCGCGGAAGTCGAGCGCGACGTCCAGCCCGGTGGCCAGCAGGTGGTCGGAGATCGCGTCCAGCCGCTGCGGGCACTCGGGGTGTCCGGGCCCCATGTCGTGCAATCGGCACTCCGCATGGCTGTAGAACGCGGTCGTCATGAGTCGTCGTTATCGTTTCGGGGTATGGTCCCGCGCATGGATTCGAGCCTTGCGCGCCAGATCTCCGGGCTGGTCGACCAGATTAGCACGATCATCGTCGGCAAACGCCCGCAGATCGAAGACAGCGTGGCCTGCCTGCTGGCCGGCGGCCACCTGCTGATCGAGGACGTGCCCGGCGTCGGCAAGACCACGCTGGCGCATGCACTGGCGATGTCGCTCGGGCTCTCCTTCTCGCGCGCGCAGTTCACCGCCGACCTGATGCCCAGCGACCTGGTCGGCGTCAGCGTCTTCGACCGCCAGCGCGACGCCTTCGTCTTCCACCCCGGCCCGGTGTTCGCGCAGGTGCTGCTGGCCGACGAGATCAACCGCGCCGGCCCCAAGACCCAGAGCGCGCTGCTCGAGGCGATGGAGGAGCACCAGGTCTCGATCGACGGCGAGACACGCGCGCTGCCGCGGCCCTTCTTCGTCATCGCGACGCAGAACCCGAGCGACCAGCTCGGCACCTACCCGCTGCCCGAGAGCCAGCTCGACCGCTTCCTGCTGCGCATCACGCTGGGCTACCCCGACCGCGCCAGCGAACGTGCGCTTCTGGCCGGCGAGGACCGGCGCGAGGCGGCGACGCGGCTGCCGCCGGTGATGGACCCGGCCGGGCTGCTGGCCGCGCAGCAGGCGGTGCAGCGCGTCAAGGCCAGCGAGCCGCTGCTGGACTATCTGCAGGCGCTGATCGCCGCGACGCGCTCCGGCCGGTGGTTCGTGCAGGGCCTGTCGCCGCGTGCCGGCATCGCCGTGCTGCGTGTGGCGCGTGCCCGCGCGCTGATGGCCGGGCGCGACTGGGTCGCGCCGGAGGACCTGCAGGCGCTGCTGCCGCAGGCCATCGCCCACCGCGTGCAGCCGGTGCCGGGCGCCGGGCGCGGCGCCGTCGAGCAGGTGCGCGCGCTGGTCGAGGCCACGCCCGTCCCGTGATCGCCGCCGCGCATGCCGCCTTCGAGCGCTGGCTCGAGCGCCGCCTGCCGGCCGCCGACAGCTGGGCACTGACCCAGCGCAGCGTCTACATCGTGCCCACGCGCGCCGGGCTGGCGTTCGCGGCCACGCTGCTGGCGATGCTGCTGGCCTCGATCAACTACCAGCTCAACCTGGGCTACGTGCTGACCTTCCTGCTCGCCGGCGCCGGCGTGGTGTCGATGCACCAGACGCACGGCACGCTGCGCGGGCTGGTGCTGCACCTGAAGCCCCCTCGGCCGGGCCACGCCGGCGACGCCGCCACGGTGGAGATCGTGCTCACCAACCCCGGCCGGCGCACGCGCCACGGCATCGCGCTGCACTGGCGCCGGCGCGCCGGCGGCGACGGCGGCTTCGCCTGGTGCGACGTCGCCGCCGGCGCCCAGGCCGCGGTGCAGCTGGCCTTCGTGCCGGCGCAGCGCGGCTGGCACCCGCTGCCGCAGGTCGTCGCCGAAACGGTGTTCCCGCTCGGCCTGTTCCGCGCCTGGACGGTCTGGCGGCCGGCCTCGCGCGTGCTCGCCTGGCCGCGGCCGGAGACGCCGCCGCCGCCCTTGCCGACGGCCACGGCGCAGCCCGGCGAGACCGCCGCGCCGGCCACCGGGCAGGGCGGCGAGGAGTTCGACGGCGTGCGCCACTACCGCCGCGGCGACAGCCTGCGCCGCATCGTCTGGAAGAAGGTGGCGCAGACCGGCGAACTGGTCAGCCGCGACGCCCGCGCCGACGGCCGGCGCGAACTCTGGCTGGACTGGGCCGACACCGGCGGCGACACCGAACGCCGGCTGGCGCGGCTGGCCGCCTGGGTGCTGGCCTGCGAACGCGCCGGCCGCCCCTGGGGCTTGCGCCTGCCGGGGCGCGAACTGGCACCGGGCAGCGGCGACGAACGCCGCCGCGCCGCGCTGGACCTGCTGGCGGGCTGGCCCGGATGACGATCGCGGCCCGCATGACGCGCGAGGCACGCGACACCCTGTTCCTGCTGGCGGTGATCGGCTGGACGCTGCTGCCGCACGCCGCCCACGTGCCCGCCTGGTGCAGCCTGCTGGCCGGCGTGATCCTCGCCTGGCGGGGCTGGCTGGCGGTCGGCAACCGGCCGCTGCCCGGGCGCTGGGTGCTCGTCGCGCTGCTGCTGGCCGCCGGCGGGCTGACCTTCTGGAGCGAACGCACGCTGCTGGGCAAGGAGGCCGGCGTCACGCTGCTCGTCGTGCTGATGACGCTGAAGACGCTGGAGCTGCGTGCGCGGCGCGACGCGCTGGTCGTCTTCTTCCTCGGCTTCTTCGTCGTGCTGACGAACTTCCTGTACTCGCAGAGCCTGCTGGTGGCGGCGTCGATGCTGCTGTCGGTCTGGGGGCTGCTGGCGGCGCTGGTGCTGGCGCACATGCCCGTGGGCCGGCCGCCGCTGGCGCGCGCCGGCGCGCTGGCCGCACGCGCGGCGCTGCTGGGGGCGCCGGTGATGGTGGCGCTGTTCCTGCTGTTCCCGCGCCTGGGCCCGCTGTGGGGCGTGCCCGAGGACGCGGCTGGACGCACCGGACTGTCGGGCACGATGCGCCTGGGCGGCGTGGCCAGCGTCGCCAACGACGAATCGATCGCGCTGCGCGTGCGTTTCGACGGCGCAGCGCCGCCGCCCGAGGCGATGTACTTCCGCGGGCCGGTGCTCGCCCGTTTCGACGGCCTGGACTGGACACGCCTGCCCGAGCCGCCGCTGCGCGCGCGCGTGCAGACGCTGGGCGCGCCGCTGCGCTACGAGATGACGCTGGAGCCCAGCCGCCTGGCGATGCTGCCGCTGCTGGAGGCCACGCCGGCGGACGGCGGGCCGCAGATCGACGGCTGGAGCCTGCGCCTGCGCACCGACCTGCAGTGGCAGCTCGACCGGCCGCTGACCGACCGCGTCCGCCTGCAGGCCACGGCCTGGACCACGTACCGCCACGGCCCGCGCACCGCGACGCCGGCGCTCGACGACTTGCGCCGCCTGCCACCGGGCTACAACCCCCGCACGCTGGCATGGGCGAGGGAACTGCGGACCCGCCCCGAACTGGCCGGCGCCGACGCGCGCACGCTGGCTGCGGCACTGATGCGCCACGTCGCCGACGGCGGCTACGGCTACACGCTCGAGCCCGGCCCCTATGGCCGCGACGCGATCGACGAGTTCTGGCTCGAACGCAAGCTGGGTTTCTGCGAGCACTTTGCCGCCGCCTTCGTCGTCGCGATGCGCGCGATGGACGTGCCGGCGCGGGTGGTCACCGGCTACCAGGGCACCGACCCGGTGGCCGTGGACGGCTGGTGGATCGTGCGCCAGAGCAACGCCCACGCCTGGGCCGAGTACTGGCAGCCCGGGGTCGGCTGGCTGCGCGCCGACCCGACGGCCGCCGTCGCGCCCGAACGCGTGCAGCGCGGCCGCAGCCTGCCGCCGACGCCGGGCCTCGTCGCCGGCACCATCGGCGCGGTCAACCCGGCGCTCGCCGCAGGTCTGCGCCAAGCCTGGGAGACGCTGAACAACCGCTGGAACCAGGCGGTGCTGAACTACTCCCGCCAGCGCCAGTTCGACCTGCTGCGTGCGCTGGGCGTCGAGTCGCCCGACTGGCAGGACCTGGCGCGTGCGCTGGTGCTGCTGGCCGCCGCGGCCGCCGCCGCGGGCGCCGGCTGGGCGCTGTGGGACCGCCATCGCCAGGACCCCTGGCAACGCCTGCAGGCGCGTGTGCAGCGGGCGCTGGCCGTGCGCGGCGTCGAGGTCGGCCCGCAGCACGGGCCGCGTGCCCGTGCCGAGCGCGTGCGCGCCGCGCTCGGCACGGCCGGCGAGCCGCTGGCCGCGCAGCTGGAGGCGCTGGACCGGCTGCGTTACGGCGACGGCGTGGTGCAGCCGGCGCGACGCTGGTGGCCGGGCTTCGCGAAGGCCCTGCGCCAGGTGGGCCGCCCATAATCGGCCGATGCCCGCCCCGAAGTCCGCCCTCGCGAGCATCGCGCTGATCGCCCTGGCCCTGGCCGCACCGCCCGTGGTGCACGCCGCCGACAAGCCCGCCCGCAAAGCCACCGCCGCGAAACACGCCGCGGCGAAGAAGAAACCCAAGGCCAAGGCCGTGGCCGCCGCGCCGCTCTACGGCGAACGCGAGGACATGCGCCGCTTCGCCGCCGAGGTGGCCGAGCGCCGCGGCCTGGACGCCGACTGGGTGGCCGCCCAGCTCGCCCAGGCGCGCCGCCTGGACAGCGTGCAGCGCCTGGTGATGCCGCCGCCGGCCGGCACGGCCAAGGACTGGGCGGCCTACCGCGCGCGTTTCGTCGAACCGCGGCGCATCGCCGCCGGGCTGGCGTTCTGGCAGGAGCACGAGGACGCGCTGGCGCGCGCCCAGGCCCGCTGGGGCGTGCCGCCGGAGATCGTCGTCGGCATCATCGGCGTCGAGACCTTCTACGGCCGCATCATGGGGCGCTTTCGCATCGTCGACGCGCTGGCGACGCTGGCCTTCGACTTCCCCGGCGGCCGCAGCGACCGCAGCCCCTTCTTCCGCCGCGAACTCGAGGAGTTCCTGGTCTGGGCCGACCGCGAAGGCCTGGACCCGCAGGCCGTGCGCGGCTCGTTTGCCGGCGCCATCGGCCTGCCGCAGTTCATGCCCAGCAACCTCAACCGGCTGGCGCTCGACTTCGACGGCGACGGCCACGTCGACCTGGGCGGCAACGGCATCGACGCCGTCGGCAGCGTCGCCCACTTCCTGTCGGCGCACGGCTGGCAGCCCGGGATGGCGACGACACACGCGGTGGCGCCGCCGGTGGACACGGCGGCGCGTGCGCGGCTGCTGGCGCCGGACATCGAGCCCAGCTTCACGGCGGCCGAGTTCGCCGCCGCCGGGGCCGAACTCGACGCCGCCGGCCGCGCGCACGCCGGCCCGATGGCGCTGGTCGAGCTGCAGAACGGCGCCGCGGCGCCGAGCTACGTCGCCGGCACCGCCAACTTCCGCGTGCTGACGCGCTACAACGCCTCGTCGTACTACGCGATGGCGGTCATCACGCTGGGCGACGCGGTGGCCCAGGCGCATGCCGCGACCCGCGCCGCAGTGGCGGCCGACCCGGCGGCCAGCAGCGCGTCGGCCGCGCGCTGAATCAGGCCGCCACCGGCACCAGGAAGTCGCGCCCGATGCCGGCGCCGAGGTCGTTGACGCGGTCCATGAACTGCGTCAGGTAGGCGTGCAGCCCGGTGGCGAGGATCTCGTCGATGCGGCCGTACTGCAGGTCGGCGCGCAGCCGGCCGGCGCGGCGCAGCGTCTCGGCGCTCTGCTGGTTGGCCACCGGCTCCAGGTTGGCGACGACCTCGTTGAGGCAGGCGGCGAGCGAACGCGGCATGTCCGGGCGCAGGATCAGCAGTTCGGCGACGAGTTCCGGGCGGATCACGTTGCGGTAGACCTTGCGGTAGATCTCGAAGCCGGAGACCGAACGCAGGATCGCGCTCCAGTGATAGAAGTCGACCTCCTGGGTCTCCTTGACGTTGCCGTTGCCGAAGTACTCGGAGGACAGCGCGTGGAACTTCACGTCGAGCAGCCGCGCGGTGTTGTCGGCGCGTTCGAGGAAGGTGCCGACACGCAGGAAGTGCATCGCCTCGTCCTGCAGCATCGTGCCGACGGTGACGCCGCGCGACAGGTGCGAGCGGTACTTGACCCACTCGAAGATCATGCTCGGGTCGCGTTCGAAGCGGCCTTCCTTGAGCAGGCGGTTGAACTCCAGCCAGGTCTGGTTCTGGGTCTCCCAGACCTCGGTGGTCAGCGCGCCGCGCACCGCGCGTGCGTTCTCGCGCGCCGCGCGCAGGCAGCACAGGATGCTCGACGGGTTGGTCTCGTCGCGCACCATGAAGTCCATGACGTTGCGCGGCGTGAGCTCGCGGTACTTCTGCTGGAAGCTCCAGCTCAGTTCGCTGATCGACAGCAGCCCCTGCCAGCCCTGCTCGGCCATGTCCGCCGACTGCGGCAGCAGCGAGGTCTGGTAGTTGACGTCGAGCATGCGGGCGGTGTTTTCGGCCCGCTCCATGTAACGGGCCATCCAGAACAGATGATCCGCAGTCCTAGACAGCATGGTGGTCCTCCATCAGGCCGAAAACCCCGCCGCGCGCTGCCGCGCGCCGCGGTATTTTGGCTTCGCCGGAGGCGCTTCGCGCCTGAACGGCCCGCTCCATGTAGCGGGCCATCCAGAACAGGTGGTCGGCGGTACGAGACAGCATCTTGTTCCTCCTGCGCGCGTCAGTCCTCGAGAACCCAGGTGTCCTTGGTGCCCCCGCCCTGCGACGAGTTGACGACCAGCGAGCCTTCCTTCAGCGCCACGCGCGTCAGCCCGCCGGGCACCATCTGCACCGTCTTGCCCGACAGCACGAAGGGCCGCAGGTCGATGTGGCGCGGGGCGATGCCACGTTCGACGTAGGTCGGGCAGGTCGACAGCGCCAGCGTCGGCTGGGCGATGTAGTTCGACGGGTTGGCCAGCAGCTGCTCGCGAAAGGCCGCGATCTCGGCCTTGCTGGCCGCCGGGCCGACGAGCATGCCGTAGCCGCCGGCGCCGTGCACCTCCTTGACGACGAGTTCGCCCAGGTTCGCCAGCACGTGCTCCAGGTCGCCCGGCTCGCGGCAGACCCAGGTCGGCACGTTGTGCAGGATGGGTTTCTCGCCGAGGTAGAACTCGATCATGCGCGGCACGTACGGGTAGACGCTCTTGTCGTCGGCGATGCCGGTGCCGATGGCGTTGGCCAGCGTCACGTTGCCGGCGCGGTAGACGTCCAGCAGCCCGGCGCAGCCCAGCGTCGAGTCGGGGCGGAAGGCGCGCGGGTCGAGGAAGTCGTCGTCGACGCGGCGGTAGATGACGTCCACGCGCTTGGGGCCCTGCGTGGTGCGCATGTAGACGAAGCCGTCGCGCACGAACAGGTCCTGGCCTTCGACCAGCTCGACACCCATCTGCTGGGCGAGGAAGGCGTGCTCGAAGTAGGCGCTGTTGTACATGCCGGGCGTCAGCACGACGACCGTCGGATCGTCGGCGGCGGTGGGCCGCACCTCGCGCAGCGTCTCCAGCAGCAGGTCGGGATAGTGCGCGACCGGCTCGATGCGGTGGCTGGCGAACAGCTCGGGGAACAGCCGCATCATCATCTTGCGGTTCTCGAGCATGTAGCTGACGCCGCTGGGCACGCGCAGGTTGTCCTCCAGCACGTAGTAGCAGCCGCTGCCGTCGCTCTGCGCGGCACGCACGATGTCGATGCCGGCGATCAGCGAATACACCTGCCCCGGCACGTCCACGCCCATCATCTCGGGGCGGAACTGGCTGTTGCGCAGGATGAGGTCGGCCGGCACGACGCCGGCCTTCAGGATCTCCTGGCCGTGGTAGACGTCATGCAGGAAGCGGTTCAGCGCGGTGACACGCTGCGCCAGGCCCGCCTCCAGCTCGCGCCACTCGGCGCCGGGGATCACGCGCGGGATGACGTCGAAGGGGATCAGGCGCTCGGTGCCGGCGCCGTCCTCGTCCTTGGCGCCGTAGACGGCGAAGGTGATGCCGACGCGGCGGAAGATCATCTCCGCCTCGCTGCGTGCCGACTGCATCGCGTCGGCCGGCTGCTGGCGCAGCCAGCGTTCGTAGCTCCGGTAATGGGGCCGCACGGCGCCGTCGGCGGCGCTCATCTCGTCGAAGCTGGGCTTCATCGTCGGAATCGCTCCTCTTCAGCCGGGGTTAGCAACAACCGGACCCACCACGCGCGTCGTCACGCCGACGGCCAGCGTGTGCTGTGCGCCGCCGCGGATCACGCCGCGCAGCGGCGTCACGTCGCCGAAATCGCGGCCGACGGCCACCCGCACGTGGCCGCTGCCGGGCACCAGGTCGTTGGTCGGGTCCAGGTCCAGCCAGCCGCCGGCGACCCCCGGCGTGTCGGGGCACCAGGCCTGCACCCAGGCGTGCGAGGCGTCGGCGCCGACCATCGCCGCGCCGTCCTCGGGGCCGCGTGTCAGCAGGTAGCCGCTGACGTAGCGCGCCGGCAGGCCGTGCATGCGCAAGGCGCCCGCCAGCAGGTGGGCGAAATCCTGGCAGACGCCGCGCCGCTGCTCGAAGGCCTGGGCCAGCGGCGTGTCGACCTCGGTGCTGCGGCTCTCGTACTCGAACTCGCGGTGCAGCCGGCGCATCAGCTCGATCGCCAGCTCGGCGACCGGCCGGCCCGGCGTGCACGAGGGCGCGGCCCAGGCGCGCAGCGGCTCCAGCCGCGGCACGTAGGGCGAAGGCATGGCGAACTCGGCTGCCGGCTCGAAAGGCGCGCGGGCGACGTAGCGCAGCCGCGCCGCCAGCGCATCCCAGGCCGGCGAGCGCGGCGCCTGCAGCGCGGCAAAACGCGCCGCGAGGCGCACCCGGCTCGCCGCGCGCACGACCAGGGTGCGGTGCGGCCGCAGCAGCGTGAAGTGGCTCTGGTGGTTGCCGAAGGCGTCGGTGTCGTCGCGGCGCTGCTGCGGGCCGGGCTCGATGTCCAGCTCGTGCGCCAGCAGGCGCTGGCCGGCGTCGTCCAGCGGCCGCAGATGCGCCAGGTGGTGCGCCAGCGTCACCGGCGCGGCGTAGTCGTAGCGTGTCTCGTGGACGACCTCGAGTTCGGTCACACGCGTTGGTCCTGTCCGTGCGCCAGCGTGAAGAAGCGCGTGCCGACGTCGTCGGCCAGCGCCATCGCCGCAGCGCGCAGCGACACCGACAGCGCCAGCAGGCGCTCGACGATGACGGCGTCGCTGGCGCCGCGCAGCGACTCCAGCGTCAGCCCGCTGCCCTCGGCCGGCAGGCGCGCCAGCAGCGCGGCGACGCCGGCCGCGTCCAGCGGCAGCTTGCGCAGCTCGGTGCGCAGCCGGCGCAGCACGCCGGCATGGGCGCGCGGGTTGGAGTCGTCGAAGACCAGCAGGTCGGCCAGCGCCAGCAGGTCCTCGTGGCGCTGGTAGCGCGCGCGGAAGGTGATCGCGCTGTCGAAGAGTTCCAGCAGCAGGTCGACACCGGCCGCGCTGCCCAGCGCGCCGGCCTGCAGCAGCGCCTCCAGCCGCGAGCACAGGCCGATCAGGCGCTCCAGCAGCCGGCCCACGGCCAGCAGCCGCCAGCCGTGGTCGCGCGTCATGCGGTCGGTCTGCACGCCGGTCACCGCGGCCAGGCGCAAGGCCAGGCGGTCCAGCGCCGGCAGCACCTCGGGCAGCGGCGGCGGGCGTGTCGGCCCGCCTGGGAACGCGGCCTCGAAGGCCTCGCGCATCGAACGGATCAGCCCCCATTGCTCGGAGGACAGGCGTTCGCGCAGCGCCTGCGACGCCTGCTCCAGCGCGCGCAGGTTGAAGGCCACGCTCCAGGCGCCGTCGGCGTCGCCCAGCGCGCCCAGCAGCGCACGCTCGAAACGCGAGGCCGACTGCTCCAGCGTGGGCACGCCCGGCGGCGTCAGGCCGCTGGCCACGGCCATCGCCGACAGCGCACGCTGCACCGCGAGGTCGGCGTCGCTCTCGGCGTCGATCTGCAGCAGCGTCGCACGCGCCAGGCGCACCAGCTGCTCGGTGCGTTCGGTGTAGCGGCCGAGCCAGAACAGGTTCTCGCCGGTGCGGCTGGACACCGGGCGGCGGCGCGCGGCGATGTCGTCGACCTCCAGCCGCCGCGGCAGCATCGAGAAGGTGTCGACCGGGCCGTCGGTCAGCACCCAGGTGTCCAGGCTGGAGCCGCCGCGCTGCATCGACACCGAGGCATCCTCGCGGCGCGAGACGCGTGTCATGCCGCCGGGCAGCACGTGCCAGCGGCCGTCGCCTTCGGCGATCGCGTAGACACGCACCATCGCCGGGCGTGGATTCAGCGCGCCGCCGCCCCAGATCGGCGCACGCGAGAAGCGCAGCCGGCCCTGGATCGTCCACGCGTCGGGGTCCTCGTGCACCCGAAGTTGGTGCCCATCGTGCACCTGGGACGTGCGCCCGCCCTTCGGGAAGGTGCTGCGCACGAACTTGCCGTCGAGCTGGTCGTGCACGTCGCGCCAGGCGGCGGCTTCGCCGCACCACCAGGTCGGCAGCGCCGGCATGCGCAGCGGCTCGCCGGTCAGGCGTTCGCAGATGCCGGGCAGGAAGCCCTGCACCGCCGGCGATTCGAGGAAGGCGCTGCCCAGCGCGTTGGCCATCACAATGCTGCCGGCGCGGGCGGCCTGCAGCAGCCCGGGCACGCCCAGCGTCGAATCGGGGCGCAGCTCCAGCGGGTCGCACCAGTCGTCGTCCAGGCGGCGCAGCAGCGCGTGCACCGGCTCCAGGCCTTCGACGGTCTTCAGGAAGACCCGCTCGTCGCGCACCGTCAGGTCGCCGCCTTCGACCAGCGGCAGGCCGAGGTAGCGTGCGAGGTAGGCGTGTTCGTAATAGGTCTCGCTGTACGGCCCCGGCGTCAGCAGCGCGAGGCGCGGCGTGGCGCCGCGGGCGACCTCGCGCGCCGCGGCCTCCACCGTGTCGAGCAGGCGCCGGTAGCTCGCCGCCAGGTGCTGCACACGCAGCTCGCGGAAGGCGTCGGGGAACTGGCGCGAGACCAGCAGCCGGTTGTGCAGCACGTAGCCCAGGCCCGAGGGCCCCTGCGTGCGCTGGGCGACGACCCACCAGCGGCCGTCGGGGCCGCGCGCCAGGTCGAAGGCGACGATGTGCAGGCGCAGGCCGCCCGGCACGTGGGCCCCGATCATCGGCCGCAGGTAACCCGGGTGGCGCAGCGCCAGCGCCGGCGGCAGCAGGCCTTCGGCGAGCAGGCGGCGCTCGCCGTACAGGTCGGCCAGCACACGCTCCAGCAGCGCCGCACGCTGCGTCACGCCGGCCTCGATCTCGGCCCAGTCGGCGGGTTCGATCAGCAGCGGCAGCAGCTCCAGCGACCAGGGCCGCATCGGCGCGCCCTGATCGTCGAAGACGTTGTGCGTGACGCCGTCCAGCCGGATCTGCTGGGCGATCTGCACCAGGCGGCGGTCGAGGTCGGCGGCGAGGTCGGCGCCGGCGGGCTCGGGCATCCAGTCGGCGAAGCGCCGCCAGGCCGGCCGCACGCTGCCGTCGCTGTCGCGCAGCTCGTCCCAGACGCCGGGCTCGGCCGGCAGCGCCCGCTCGGCGAGCATCGCCAGCGCACCGCCGGCGGCGGCGTCGGGGTCGAAAGGCAGCGTGCTCTGGGAGGCGTTCACCGGCGCGATCGTGCCACGGCGTTCAGCCGCGGCGCAGGTCCAGCGTGAACGGGAACTCCAGGCTGGGTGCCGCCGGCTCGACCTTCAGCGTGCCGGGCGTGTGGCCGAAGCGGAAGAAACGCGCCAGGCGCCGGCTCTCGGCCTCGTAGGCGTTGACCGGGAAGGTCTCGTAGTTGCGCCCGCCCGGATGCGCGACGTGGTAGCGGCAGCCGCCCAGCGAACGTTCCAGCCAGCGGTCGACGAGGTCCACCGTCAGCGGCGCGTGCTGCGGGATCGTCGGGTGCAGCGCCGACGGCGGCGCCCAGGCGCGGTAGCGCACGCCGCAGACGTACTCGCCGCTGCGCCCGGTGGGCTGCAGCGGCGCCGCGCGGCCGTTGACGGTGACGACGTGGCGGTTGTCGTTGAGGCCCGAGACCTTCAGCTCCAGCCGTTCCAGCGACGAGTCGACGTAACGCACCGTGCCGCCGGCCGCGCCCTCCTCGCCCATCACGTGCCAGGGCTCGAGCGCGGTGCGCAGCGTCAGCTTCACGCCCAGCGCCGCGACCTCGCCGATCAGCGGGAAGCGGAACTCGAAGTGCGGCGCGAACCAGGCGGCGTCGAAAGCGAAACCGGCACGGCCCAGTTCGGCGAGCACGTCGTCGAAGTCCTGCTGCACGAAGCTCGGCAGCAGGAAACGGTCGTGCAGCGCGGTGCCCCAGCGCGTCAGCCGCGTCGCGCCGCGGCCGGTGTAGGGCTCGCGCCAGAACCAGGCGACGAGCGCACGCAGCAAGAGCTGCTGCGCCAGGCTCATGCGCGCATGCGGCGGCATCTCGAAGGCGCGCAGCTCCAGCAGCCCCAGGCGGCCGGTCGGGCCGTCGGGCGAGTACAGCTTGTCGATGCAGAACTCGCTGCGGTGGGTGTTGCCGGTGACGTCGATCAGCAGGTTGCGCAGGCTGCGGTCCACCAGCCACGGCGGCACCGCGCCGCCGTCTTCGGCGATGCGGCGCTCGAGTTCGGCCAGCGCGATCTCCAGCTCGTAGACCTGGTCGTTGCGCGCCTCGTCGATGCGCGGCGCCTGGCTGGTCGGGCCGATGAACAGGCCGCTGAACAGGTAGCTCAGGCTGGGGTGGTTGTGCCAGTAGGCGAGCAGGCTGGCGAGCAGGTCGGGGCGGCGCAGGAAGGGGCTGTCGGCCGGCGTCGCGCCGCCGAGCACGAAATGGTTGCCGCCGCCGGTGCCGGTGTGGCGGCCGTCGAGCATGAACTTCTCGCTCGCCAGCCGCGTGCGGTGCGCGGCGTCGTAGAGGAACTCGGTGTGCTCGACGAGTTCGACCCAGTCGCGCGCCGGGTGGATGTTGACCTCGATGACGCCGGGGTCGGGTGTCACGGCCAGCGTCTTCAGGCGCGCGTCGCGCGGCGGCGGGTAGCCTTCGAGCACGACCTTCAGCCCGGTCTCGGCGCAGGTCGCTTCGACCGCGGCCAGCAGGTCCAGGTAGTCCTCCAGGTGCGGCAGCGGCGGCATGAAGACGTAGAGCACGCCGCTCCTGCCCCCGTGCGCGGCCTCGGCCTTCGGGCCGTTGGCACGCTGCGGGTCGCGCACCTCGACGCACAGCGCGGTGCGCGTGATCCAGCCGGCCGACTCGTGGCGCTGCGGCCGGGTGTCGGGGGCCTGCGGATGGGGCTGGACGGGGACGCGGGCGGCGGCTTGATCGCCCTCTCCCGCGGCGCGGGAGAGGGTCGGGGTGAGGGCTGTGGGCGCGCCGGCCCCCTCACCCCAGCCCTCTCCCGCGAGCGGGAGAGGGGGCAGGCCCGGGCCGCCGTCGAGCGCGCGCCAGGCGACCGTGCCGCCTTCGGCGAAACCGCCGCCTTCGCGGTGCGCGTCCCAGCCGCGCGGCTGGGCGCGCACGCTGGCCGGCGGCGGCAGCGGCGACTGCGGCGCGAAGGGGTCGGGCGCGAACGAGGCCGGCTGGTCGCCCGCCTCGGCCCAGGGCAGCGAATCCAGCGGCAGCCGCCAGCCCATCGGGGAGTCGCCGGGGATCAGCAGCAGGCGGGCGTCGCGCAGGAACCAGGAGCCGCTGATCCACTCGGGCCCCTCGGCCCCGGCGAACCACTCGCGGCGCAGCGGCAAGGCGTAGCCGGTCACCGCGTCCAGCCCGGCGCCGAACACGCGGCGCAGGCGCGCCCGCTCCATCTCGTCGTCCAGCCGCGAGTCGAAGGGGTCGACGTTGCTCGGCAGCCGGCGTTCGCGCCACAGGTAGTACCAGGCGTCCTCGTGGCCGGGCATCAGCCACTTCGGGTCCAGGCCCAGGCGGCGCGCCAGCGCGGCGCCGAAACGTTCGGCGTCGGCCACGGTGTTGGTGTGGGTGTCGCGTTCGTCGGCGAACAGCGAGGCGTCGTGCCAGCAGGGCTGGCCGTCGGCACGCCAGGCGATGGTCAGCGCCCAGCGCGGCAGCTGCTCGCCGGGATACCACTTGCCCTGGCCGAAGTGCAGGAAACCGCCTTCGCCGTAGTGCGCGCGCAGCCGGTGCACGAGTTCGGTCGCCAGGCCGCGTTTCGTCGGGCCCAGCGCGTCGGTGTTCCATTCGGCGCCGTCGCGGTCGTCGACCGAGACGAAGGTCGGCTCGCCGCCCATCGTCAGGCGCACGTCGCCGCGTTCGAGCTCGCGGTCCACCGCCTCGCCCAGCGCCAGCACGGCCTGCCACTGGTCCTCGGTGTAGGGCTTGGTGACACGCGGCGACTCGTGCACGCGCGTGACCTGCATCGTGTGGCCGAAGCTCACCTCGCAGGCGTCGACCGCGCCGGAGACCGGCGCCGCGGTCGAAGGCTCGGGCGTGCAGGCCACCGGGATGTGGCCTTCGCCGGCCAGCAGGCCCGAGGTCGGGTCCAGGCCGATCCAGCCGGCGCCCGGCAGGTAGACCTCGCACCAGGCGTGCAGGTCGGTGAAGTCGGTCTCGGCGCCGCTGGGGCCGTCCAGCGACTTGAGGTCGGGCTTCAGCTGGATCAGGTAACCGGAAACGAAACGCGCGGCCAGCCCGCAGTGGCGCAGCGCCTGCACCAGCAGCCAGCCGGTGTCGCGGCAGGAGCCGGACTTCTTCGCCAGCGTCTCTTCGGGCGTCTGCACGCCGGGCTCCAGGCGGATCAGGTAGCCGATCTCGTGCTGCAGCCGGCGGTTGATCTCGACCAGGAAATCGATCGTGCGCACGCGTTCGCGCGGAATGCTGGCGACGAACTCGGCGAACAGCGGCGTCGCCTCGTCGCGTGCCAGGTAGGGCGCGAGGTCGTGCGCCAGCTCCGGCGCATAGGCGAACGGGAAGTTCTCGGCCTCGGGCTCGAGGAAGAAGTCGAACGGGTTGTAGACCGACATCTCGGCCACCAGGTCGACGGTGACCTTGAACTCGGTCGTCTTCTCCGGGAACACCAGCCGCGCCAGGTGGTTGGCGAACGGGTCCTGCTGCCAGTTGACGAAGTGCTCGCCGGGCTCGATGCGCAGCGAGTACGAGACGATGGGCGTGCGGCAGTGCGGCGCCGGGCGCAGACGCACCACCTGCGGCGAGAGCCCGACGCGGCGGTCGTAGCGGTAGTGCGTGACGTGGTTCAGCGCGACGTGGATGGACACGGACGGAGCTCCTGCGGCGGGATGCCGCGGTGTTGCAAGTGCCGGGCCACGGATGCAGCGCGCGGGCTGCGGCGATGATGCCAGCGCGACGGCGACGGCCGCACGCCGCCGCGCAAGCGCGGCTCAGGCGGCGAGCGCGGCTTCGAGTTCGGCCTGCAGCTCGGCCACCGCGTCGGCCCAGCGGCCGGCCGCCGGGCGACGGAACAGCCGCATCACGCCCGGGTACCAGGGCGTGTCGGCGCGGCCCTCGAGCCAGCGCCAGTCGACGTTGAAGTCGGGCAGCAGCAGCGCGCAGGGCGTGCCCAGCGCGCCGGCCAGGTGGGCGACGGCGGTGTCGACGCTGACGACGAGGTCCAGGTTCTCGATGATGGCCGCGGTGTCGGCCAGGTCGGCGACGGCCGGCATCGGGTCCAGCAGCGCGAACGGCGGTGCCGCGGCCTCGTCTTCGCCGGCGCCCTTCTGCAGGCTGACGAGCTGCACGCCAGGCAGCGTGGCCAGCGGCGCCAGTTCGGCCAGCGAAGGCAGCGAACGCCAGGCATCGGTCTCGAAGCGCGGGTTGCCACGCCAGACCAGGCCGATGCGGCGCCGGCCGCCGGCGTCGCCGAGCACGCCGCGCCAGTGCACGACCAGCGCCGGGTCGGGCCGCAGGTAGGGCAGCATCGCCGGCACCGTGTCCACCCGCGTGCCGAGGTGCCGCGGCAGGCTCATCGGCGGCACCCACAGGTCCCAGTCACCGGCGGTGATGTCGGCCGACAGCGGCACGACCTCGTCGACGCCGTCGGCGCCGGCCAGCAGGCGGACCAGCGGCGCATAGGCCAGCACGCCGACACGCCCGGCACCGGCCGCCTTGGCGATGGCGGCATAACGCACGAACTGGATCATGTCGCCCAGCCCGGCCTCGGTGCCGATCAGCAGCGAGCGCCCGGCCAGCGGCTCGCCGGCCCAGCGGGGCATCGGCAGCCGTGCGGCCAGCGCGCCCGACCAGCGGCGGCCGTCGAACAGCGTCCAGCCTTCGTCCCAGCGGCCCTGGCGCAGCAGCAGCGTCGCGAGGTTGAGCGCGGCGTCGACGTGGCCGGCGTCGAGCTCCAGCGCGCGCCGGTGGCAGCCTTCGGCCAGGCGGTCCAGGCCGGTGGCCGCGTACAGCAGGCCCAGATGCGTCCAGCCCGCGGGAGAGTCCGGATCCAGCGAGACCGCGCGTGTCAGCGCCACCTCGGCGTCGAGCCGGCGCCGGCGTGTCAGCAGCAGCGTGCCCAGCAGGTTCCAGATCGGCGCCGCCTGCGGCGCCTGCGCCAGCGCCTCGCGGTAGGCGGCTTCGGCCTCGTCGGCACGGCCGCGGCGTTCGAGCGTCAGCGCGAGGTTGGCGTGGGCCTCGGCCAGCGTGGGCTGCAAGGCGATCGCCTCCCGCAGCGCGGCCTCGGCGGCGGCCAGGTCGCCGTCGGCGAAGGCACGCGTGCCTTGGGCGAACAGCGATTCTGCGGCGGCGGACACGTTGCGGGCGATCAGGGCGACGACGGCCGATGATGCCAGTAGCGCGGCGAGCGTTCGCGCTCGCAGGAGCCGAGGCCATCGGCCGACAGCGTCCAGGCGCCGCAAGCGTCGCTGCGCAGCAGCGGGATGCCGCGCGCGGCGAAGCGCGCGCTCACCTCCGGCGCCGGGTGGCCGAAGCGGTTGCGGTAGCCGGCCTGCACGACGGCGAAACGCGGCGCCACCGCGGCGACGAAGGCCTCGCTCGAAGAACTGCGGCTGCCGTGGTGGGGCACGACGAGCACGTCGGCCGCCAGCGGCGCGCCGGAGGCCACCAGCGCCAGCTCCTGCGCCGCCGGCAGGTCGCCGGGCAGCAGCACGCTGGCGAGCGAGCCGCGCACACGCAGCACGCAGCTCGTGGCGTTCGACGCCGCGTCGGCGATCACCATGCCGGCCGGCGGGTGCAGCAGCTCGAACTCGACGCCGTCCCAGCGCCATCGTTCACCCGCCCTGCAGCGCCGATGAGGCACGGCGCCGAGCAAGGGGTGGCCGTCGGGCAGCGAACCGACGAGTTCGCCGACCGGCAGCGCCGCCAGCAGCGCGGCGGCACCGCCGACGTGGTCGGTGTCGCGGTGGCTGAGCATCAGCAGGTCGATGCGGCGTTCGCCGCGTGCGCGCAACAGCGGCAGCAGCACGCGCGACCCGGCATCGGCCTCGGGGCCCCAGCGCGGCCCGGCGTCGAAGACGAGCAGGTGGCGCGCGGTGCGCAGCAGCAGCGCGCTGCCCTGGCCGACGTCGGCGGCGACGAGCTCGAAGCGCCCTTCGGCCGGCCGCGGCACCGGCGGCGCCAGCAGCGGCAGCATCAGTGGCACGGCCAGCCAGCGCAGCCGCCACGGCAGCGGCAGCACCGCGAGCAGTCCGCCCAGCAGCCCGGCGGCGACGGCCCAGGGCGGCGCCGCGGCCGCCGTCCACGAGGCCCAGGGCCAGGCCGCCATCGTCGCCAGCCCCCAGCGCAGCAGGTCGAGCAGCCCGGCCGCCAGGCTCCAGAGCGGCGGCAGCAGCACGCCGGCCAGCGCCAGCGGCGTCACGACCAGGGTCACCAGCGGGATCGCGAGCAGGTTGGCGACGAAGCCGACCCCCGAGACCTGCTGGAAGAACAGCATCGACAGCGGCGCCAGGCCGACGCTGGCCACCGCCTGGGTGCGCAGCCCGCCACGCGCGGCCTCGCGCAGCGCGGTCCAGCGGCGCCTCCACGGACGCGGTTCGTCGGCCAGCGCCGGCCGCGCGGCCGGCGCTGGCCCGGACATCGCCAGCAGCGCCACGGCGACGAAAGACAGCCAGAAACCCGGCTGCAGCAGCGCCCAGGGGTCGATCAGCACGACGGCCAGCGCCGCAGCCAGCAGCACCGCCGGCAGCGGCCAGCGCCGGCCGACGCTGCGCAGCACGACGACGGTGGCCAGCATGCCGACCGTGCGCTGCGCCGGCACGCCCCAGCCGGCGGCCAGCGCGTAGGCCGTCGCGCAGGCCAGCCCGCCCCAGCGCGCGGCCTGCGGCGCCGGCAGCCACAGCAGCCCGCGCCCGCTGCGCCGCCACAGCCGGCCGATCGCGGCGCCGGCCAGCCAGGCGAACATCGTCACGTGCAGGCCGGAAATGCTCATCAGGTGGGCGACGCCGGTGAGGCGGAAGACCTCCCAGTCCTCGCGGTCGATCGCCGCCTGGTCGCCGATGGCCAGCGCCGCCAGCACGCCGGCGGCAGCCGGGTCGCCGACCTGCCGGAAGACCGCATCACGCACCCGCTGGCGCCAGCGCTCCAGCGGCGCTGCGGTGTCGACCGCCAGACGCAGCGGCGCAGGGGCGCTGCGCACGCTGCCCGTGGCGCCGATGCCCTGGACGAACCAGGCCAGCTCGGCATCCCAACCATGAGGGTTGAACGCGCCGTGCGGCGGCTTCAGCCTGACGCCCCAGCGCCAGCGTTCACCGACCGCCGGCACCGGCGGGCGCGCGTCGCCGTCGGCATACCAGCCGAGCACGATGCGCGGGGGCAGCGTCACCGGGCGGCCGTCGGGGGTCGTCGCACGCTCGGTCTCGACGACGAAACGCACGCCGCCGGCGTGCACCGCCGGCAGGCGCACGACGACTGCGGTGAGCACCAGCTCGGCGCCGGCCAGCTCGGGAGCAAGCCCTTGGTCGAGCCGCCGTGCGGCACGCCAGTCGCTCGCGGCGAAGGCCAGCGCCGCGGCGGCGACCGCCAGGCCGGCGTGGCGCCAGGCCGGCGGCCGGCAGCACCAGGCCAGCGCCAGGATGGCCAGCGCCGCGGCGGCCAAGAGCGCCTGCTCGGCCGGGGAACGCAGCGCCGGCTGCTGCAACTGCAGCAGCGTGCCGGCCAGCCAGCCGGCCGCCGGCGCCCACCACCCTCGTGTCGCAGGCTCGTTCCGGCCCCTCATCGGCCCAGTGTAGGATGCCCCGTTCCCCTGAACGGCACCCCCGAAGGCGTGCCCTCCCGAGCCGACCATGAGCATTCAAGACCGCCTGAACCAGCTGGGCATCACGCTGCCCGCCGTCGCCGTGCCCGCCGCTGCCTACGTGCCGTTCGTGCAGACCGGCAAGCTCGTCTTCATCTCCGGGCACATCGCCAAGCGCGACGGCAAGCCCTGGGTCGGCCAGCTCGGCCTGACGATGACGACCGCCGAAGGCCAGGCCGCGGCACGGGCGATCGCCGTCGACCTGCTGGGCACGCTGGCCGCTGCCGCCGGCGGCCTGGAGAACGTGGCCCGCATCGTCAAGGTGATGAGCCTGGTGAACAGCACGCCGACCTTCACCGAGCAGCACCTCGTGACCAACGGCGCCAGCGAGCTCTTCGCCGAGGTCTTCGGCGCCGAGATCGGCGCCCATGCACGCAGCGCCTTCGGCGTGGCGCAGATCCCGCTGGGCGCCTGCGTCGAGATCGAGCTCATCGCCGAGCTGAAGTGAAGCGCGCCGACCTGGTGCTGGGTGCGATCGCGCTCGGCGGCCCCGCGGCCGTCGGTGCGGCCTACTACACCCAGCACGCCTGGAACATGCAGCCCTGCCCCTGGTGCGTGCTGCAGCGCCTGATCTTCCTGGCGCTGGCGGCCGCGGCCGCGCTGGCGCTGGTCTGGCGTTCGCCGCTGGGCCGGCGCATCGGGGCGCTGCTGGCGCTGGGATTCGCCGGCTGCGGCATCGGCGCTGCGCTGTGGCAGCACTTCGTCGCTGCCAGCGAGGCCTCGTGCGACCTGTCCTGGGCCGAACGTTTCATCGGCGCGCTCGGGCTGGACGCGCGCTACCCCGACCTCTTCATGGCGATGACCAGCTGCGCCGACGCCGCGGCCCACCTCTTCGGCCTGCCTTACGAGTTCTGGAGCCTGGCGTTGTTCGTGCTGTCGGCGCTGGGCGCCATCACGGTGATGGCGCAGCCGCGGCGCTAGAGCCGCGGCCCGCCGCCGTCAGGCCTTGCGGCGGCGCAGCCCGGCGCCGGCGGCACCCAGGGCCAGCAGCGCCAGCGCGGCCGTGCCGGGTTCGGGCACGCTGCCACCGCCGCCACCGGAGTCCTTCAGCGAGACCAGCAGCAGGTCCTGCACTCCGGACTTTTTCAGCGCGTAGACGTCGTAGTCGGAGTCGGTGAGCGCGGCCGCGGCGGCCAGCAGCTGGTCGGCGCCGACGCTCAGCCAGTAGTTGGCGGACTCGAAGTCGCCCGAGAACAGCGTCAGGTCGGTGTCGTAGACCACGTTCCAGATCGCCAGTTGCAGGGCGCCGACCTTCTTCCAGCTCTCGTCGGTGTAGTCCAGCGAGGAGGCGACGGTCATCAGCTTGCCCAGCAGGCTGGCCTTGTCGGAGCCGAAGTAGTCGACACCATCGGCGATCTGGTAGCCGGAGATCGTCTGGCCGAAGGAGACGCCTTCGCCCAGCTCGATGCAATAGGTGACGAAGTCCTCGCTCGAGAACGCCCCGGCATCGCTCAGCGTGCCGCCGAACGCGCCGGCCTTGCCGCTGTAACCCGTCACCGAGACGTTGGAGAAACGGTCGTAGGCCCAGCCGTCGAGCGTCACGGTGGCCGCCTGGGCGCCTGCGCAGGCGGCGGTGAGTGCGATGGCGCCGATGACGGCACGCAGCGGACGTTGGAGCATCGTCGTTCCTTGGGTTTCCTGGGGGTTGACGATACTTTTGCTTACGGACGGCTGCATCCCCGCGGTCCGGGGACGCAGCGTCCCGATCGCTGTCGCGGCGTGACGCAGATCACGCCGGACGAGGCCCCCGCCCCCTCAGGTCGCGGGGGTGCGCAGCGCCGCGACCTTCTGGAAGCCTTCCAGCTTGCGCCCCTTGCGCGCGCGTTTGCCGATGCAGCTGGTGAAGGCGCTGTTGCGGATCTCCTCCTCGCGCGCCTTGCCGCCGCGGCCGCTGCCGACCACCTGCACCGACTGCGCGCAGGCGGCCACCGCGACCAGCGGTGTTGCCGCGTCGACGTCCATCAGCGTCAGGCCGCGGCCGCCGTTGGGCTGGTGCTTGAGTTCGTCGAGCGGATAGACCAGCAGCCGGCCGTCGGCCGCCAGGCAGGCGGCGTTGCTCTGGCCGGCGGCCACCGCCCAGGGCTCCAGCGGCCGTTCGCCCGCTTCCAGCGTCAGGAAGCTCTTGCCGGCACGCTGGCGGCCGTGCAGGTCGGCGGCCTTGGCCAGCAGGCCGAAGCCGCCGCTGTTGGCCAGCAGCAGCGTCGTGTCGGCGGCGCCGGCCCAGTAGTGGGCGATCGTGGTGCCGGCCTCCAGCTCGATCAGCGTCGTGATCGGCACGCCGTCGCCGCGGCCGCCGGGCAGCGACGAGACGGCGACGCTGTAGACCCGGCCGCGCTCGCCGAAGACCAGCAGCGTGTCCACGCTGCGGCTGGCGAAGGTGGCGTAGAGCGCGTCGCCGGCCTTGAAGCCCAGCGTCGAACGCTCGACCTCGTGGCCCTTCAACGCCCGCACCCAGCCCTTCTGGCTGACGACCACCGTCACCGGCTCGTCGACGACACGGATCTCGGCGACCGCGCGGCGCTCCTCCTGGATCAGCGTGCGGCGCTCGTCGCCGAAGGCCTTGGCGTCGGCCTCGATCTCGCGGATCAGCGTGCGCTTGAGCACCGCCGGGCTGCCCAGGATCTCTTCCAGCCTGGCCTGCTGCTCGCGCAGCTCCTTCAGCTCCTGCTCGATCTTGATCGCCTCCAGCCGCGCCAGCTGGCGCAGCCGCAGGTCGAGGATGTCGTCGGCCTGGCGCTCGCTCAAGTTGAAGCGCGCGATCAGCGCGGCGCGCGGCTCGTCGCTCTCGCGGATGATGCGGATCACCTCGTCGATGTTCAGCAGCACCAGCTGCCGGCCTTCGAGCACGTGGATGCGCTCCAGCACCTTGTCCAGGCGGTGCCGGGTGCGCCGCTGCACCGTGTCCTGGCGAAAGCCGATCCACTCCTCGAGCATGCGGCGCAGGCTCTTCTGCGTCGGCCGGCCGTCGGCGCCGACCACCGTCAGGTTGACCGGCGCGTTGCACTCCAGGCTGGTGTTGGCCAGCAGCGTCGTGATCAGGTCGGGCTGCGAGACGGTGCGGCTCTTGGGCTCGAAGACCAGGCGCACCGGCGCGTCCTTGCTGGACTCGTCGCGCACCGCGTCGAGCACCGCCAGCACGGTCTGCCTGAGCTGCTGCTGCTCCTGCGTCAGCGCCTTCTTGCCGGGGCGCAGCTTGGGGTTGGTCAGCTCCTCGATCTCCTCGAGCACACGCTGGGCGCTGGTGCCCGGCGGCAGCTCGTTGACGACCAGCTGCCACTGGCCGCGCGCCAGGTCCTCGATCGTCCAGCGCGCGCGCAGCTTCAGGCTGCCGCGGCCGCTGGCGTAGGCGGCGCGGATCTCGGCGGCGCTGCTGATGATCTGTCCGCCGCCGGGGAAGTCGGGGCCGGGCAGGAGCGTGAACAGCGCGTCGTCGGCCAGCTCGGGCTCGCGGATCAGCGCCACCGCGGCGGCCGCGACCTCGCGCAGGTTGTGGCTGGGGATCTCGGTGGCCAGGCCGACGGCGATGCCCGAGGCGCCGTTGAGCAGCACGAAGGGCAGGCGCGCCGGCAGCTGGCGCGGCTCCTGGGTCGAGCCGTCGTAGTTGGGCTGGAACTCGACCGTGCCTTCGTCGATCTCGTCGAGCAGCAGGCGCGCGATCGGCGCCAGCCGGGCTTCGGTGTAGCGCATCGCCGCCGCGCCGTCGCCGTCGCGGCTGCCGAAGTTGCCCTGGCCGTCGACCAGCGGATAGCGCTGGCTGAAGTCCTGCGCCATGCGCACCATCGCGTCGTAGGCCGCGGTGTCGCCGTGCGGGTGGTAGCGGCCGAGCACGTCGCCGACGACCCGCGCGCTCTTCACCGGCTTGGCGCCGACGTTGCCGCTGAAGCCCAGCCCCATGCGGTGCATCGCGTAGAGGATGCGGCGCTGCACCGGCTTCTGGCCGTCGCAGACGTCGGGCAGCGCGCGGCCCTTGACGACCGACAGCGCGTACTCGAGGTAGGCGCGTTCGGCGTAGTCGGCCAGCGTGAGGGCGTCGGCGGGTTCGGCCGCCGCGAAGTCGAAGAGGTCTCGCATGCAGGGCGGGCGGCCGGGGCCGCTCGGCTTGGAAAGGCGGCGATTCTCGCAAACGCCGCCGGGCGGCGCCGGCGCGGCGCCGATCAGCCCAGCGCCAGCCGCGTCGCGCGCGCCGCCTGGCTGCGCTGCAGCAGCGCCCAGTACAGCTCCAGCACGAGGTGCACGTGGGCGCGGGTCTCGGCCAGCCGTGGCAGGCCGCCATGGCGGCGCACCGTGCCTTCGCCGGCGTTCCAGGCCGCCAGCGCGAGCTCGATGTGGCCGTAGCGGCGCGTCAGGTCGGCGAGCATGCGCGCGCCGGTGTGGATGTTGGTGCGTGCGTCGAACAGGCGTTCGGCCGCGGGCTGGCGGCGTTCGGCCGGGGTGGCGTAGCGGTCGCCGGTGACGGCGGTGATCTGCATCAGCCCGATGGCGCCACGCGGCGACACCGCGTCGCGCCGGAAACCGGATTCGACGGCGATGACGGCGGTCAGCAGTTCGGCGTCGACGCCGTGCGCACGCGCGGCCTCGCGCACCCAGGGCACGAGGGCCTTGGCCTCGGGCGCGATCTCCATCCAGGTCAGCAGCGCGTCGGCGCCGTCGCGTTTGCCGGGCACGCGCGGGCCGGTGCTGGCGGTGTCGGCGTGCACCAGGCGGTAGCGGGAGTCGACCGCGCGCGAGGCGAAGTGCGCCACGCCCTGGGCGTCGACATAACCCCAGAGTTCGGCGTGCGCGCCGGAGCCGGCGGCCAGCAGCAGCGACAGCGCGACCGGGCGCAGGCGGGAGAGACGGGAGCGGGACACGATCGCCGCATCGTAGGCGGCGCACCGCGCGGCGATCGTTCGAACACCGCCGTGCACGCGGTGCAGTTCGGCGCGGCCCAAAAGAAAACCGCCGGGCGCAGCCGGCGGTTTCGGGAGATCGTGCACGGCCTTGCGGCCATGCGGATCAGGCTTTAGTTGCCGCAGCCCATCGTGTTGATGCGGTCGATCGCGGCCTTGGCCTGCACCAGGCCGGCGCCGGTCTTGTCGTCGCGGCCGGTGTCGCCGATGTCCAGCGCGCTGTTGATCAGCGACGCGCGGATCTGCGACGCCGTGCAGCTCGGGAAGTAGCTCCACACCAGCGCGGCGACGGCCGAGGTGTGCGGCGTGGCCATCGAGGTGCCGTTGAACGCGGAGTACTTGGCCGGATCCGGCTCGATCGCGACGTAGGTCGAGGTGCCGAGCTTGCCCATCAGCGTCGCGCCGTCGGCCTGGGTGATGCCGACCGACGGGATCGTGGTCACGACCTCGCCCATCGTGCCGGCGAGCTCGCCCGCGGTGTTGTTGTAGATGACCGCGCCGATGCCGCCGCTGGTCTGGCAGTTCACGACCTTGTCGGCGAAGGAGATGTTGCCGCGCGAGATCAGGCAGACCTTGCCGGTCATCGAGCCGGCCGCCGCGGTGTCGCCGAAGCCGAAGTCAGCCAGCGGGCCGGTGGCGCCGGTGACCGGCGAGCCTTCCATCGACAGCGAAGGCACGGTGACGCCGCCGACCTTCAGCACACCCATCGTCAGCACATTGGGCGGCACGGTCGAGACGACGGCCACGCCCGGAGCGGCGATGTCGACGGTCGAGTTGTATTGCGAGAACGTGGCCCAGGCCTTGTTCTCGTCGACGGCAGCCACCGACATCACGTTGTCGAAGCCGGCCGGATAGGACACGGCGGTCGTGCCGTCGTTGCCCGCGGCGGCGATGAACAGGATGCCCTTCTTCGCCAGGCGGTCGATGACGCGCTTCTCGGTCTTGCTGGCGCCGTTGCTGCCCAGGGACATCGAGACGATGTTCGCCTTGGCGCGGCCGCAGGCGTTGATGGCCTTGGTGATCGTCGAGGCGCTGGCGCTGCCGCTGGCGTCGAACACCTTGGCGATGTACAGCGAGACCTGCTTCTTGCCGTTGACGCCGACAACGCCCAGGTCGTTGTCCAGCGCCGCGATGGTGCCGGCGACGTGCGTGCCGTGCGCGCTCTCGTCGGTGTTCCAGCTGCCCGAGCCGGAGAAGTTCTGGCCCGCCAGCTTGTTGCCGACCAGGTCTTCATGGGTGCCGTCGATGCCGGAGTCGACGATGCAGACCTTGGGCGTCCAGGCCGGCGTGCCGCTGACCTGGTCGGCCTGAACCAGCGTGATGCCGTAAGGCACGGTCTGGGTCGAGGCGGCGGCGGCGGCGACCTTGCGGCTCTTCACCGAGGTGCTGCGCTTGCCAAGGATCTTGTGGACGTAGTCCTCTTCGACGTAGTCGACACCCGCCAGCTTCTTCAGCTTGGCGAGCTTGGCCTTGGGCACGGTGATCGCGATCGCGCTGTCGTCAGCGAGATCGGCGCGCACCTTGCCACCCAGCGCCGCGAGGCCGCTGCGGATCTTGGCGGCGGCACCGGCCTTGTACGCGACGATGACGCGCACACTGCCAGCGTCGGCGCTGGCCGCGGCCATCGCCCCACTGCACACGAACGCCGAGACTGCCAGCACGACGGCGGTGCGCAGCGGCTTGAAAACCTGGGTCATGGATTCACTCCGGCAAAGAAAAGCCACAAACAAACGAAGTATTTGACTTTTCCGGCCGCCGCCCGGAGCGTCAACCCCCGATCCCGGCGTCAGGACAACGCGGATGGCGCCGCCTCAGACGTCGATCTCGACCGCGTCGGCGCGCAGTTCCATCAGGTCGCGCCGCGCCTGCGCCTCGCCCTTGCCCATCAGCCGAGTGAACAGGTCGACCGTGTTGTCGAAGCCCGGCGCGCCGAAGGCCACCGGCAGCAGCCGCCGCGTCTCGGGGTTCAGCGTCGTGTCCCAGAGCTGCTCGGCGTTCATCTCGCCCAGGCCCTTGAAGCGGCTGATGGTCCACGAGCCTTCGCGCGCGCCTTCCTTGCGCAGCTTGTCCAGCGCCGCTTCAAGCTCGCCGTCGTCCAGCGCGTAGAGCTTGGCCGCCGGACGCTTGCCGCGTGCCGGCGCGTCGATGCGGTACAGCGGCGGCCGCGCGACGTAGACGTGGCCGCGTTCGATCAGCTTCGGGAAGTGGCGGAAGAAAAGCGTCAGCAGCAGCACCTGGATGTGCGAGCCGTCGACGTCGGCGTCCGACAGGATGCAGACCTTGCCGTAGCGCAGCCCCGACAGGTCGGGTTCGTCGGCCGGGCCGTGCGGGTCCACGCCCATCGCCACCGAGATGTCGTGGATCTCGTTGTTCTTGAACAGCAGGTCGCGCTCGACCTCCCAGGAGTTCAGCACCTTGCCGCGCAGCGGCAGGATGGCCTGGGTCTCCTTGTCGCGGCCCATCTTGGCGCTGCCGCCGGCGGAGTCGCCCTCGACGAGGAAGACCTCGTTCAAGCTCAGGTCGCGGCTCTCGCAGTCGGTCAGCTTGCCGGGCAGCACGGCGACGCCCGAGCCCTTCTTCTTCTCGACCTTCTGGCCGGCGCGCTGGCGCGTCTGCGCCTGGCGGATCACGAGTTCGGCCAGCTTCTTGCCGAACTCGACGTGCTGGTTGAGCCAGATCTCCAGCGCCGGGCGCACGAAGCTGGCGACGAGTTTCAGCGCGTCGCGGCTGTTCAGCCGCTCCTTGATCTGGCCCTGGAACTGCGGGTCCAGCACCTTGGCCGAGAGCACGAAGCTGGCGCGCGAGAACACGTCCTCGGGCATCAGCTTGACGCCCTTGGGCATCAGCGCGTGCAGCTCGATGAAACCCTTGACCGCCTGGAACAGGCCGTCCTTCAGGCCCGACTCGTGGGTGCCGCCGGCCACCGTCGGGATCAGGTTGACGTAGCTCTCGCGCAGCGTCGTGCCTTCGTCGGTGAAGGCCACGCACCAGGCCGCGCCCTCGCCTTCGGCGAAGCTCTCGGTCTCGTTGGCGGCGGCGTACTGGGCGCCTTCGAACAGCGGGATCAGCGGCTCGGCGGCCAGGCTCTGCATCAGGTAGTCGCGCAGGCCGGACTGGTAGCACCAGGTCTGCGTGTCGCCGCTCTTCTCGGTGGCCAGCGTGACGGTGACGCCGGGCATCAGCACGGCCTTGCTGCGCAGCAGGTGCAGCAGCTCGGCGCGCGGCAGTTCGGGGCTCTCGAAGTACTTCGGATCGGGCCAGACCCGCACCCGCGTGCCATGACGGCGTTCGCTCGAACTCGCCTTGCGCACCACCAGCGGCTCGACGACCTCGCCGCCGTTGCCGAAGGCGAGCGTCGCGCACTGGCCTTCGCGCCAGACCGTCACCTCCAGCCGCGTCGCCAGCGCATTGGTCACGCTGACGCCGACGCCGTGCAGGCCGCCGGAAAAGCTGTAGGCGCCGCCCGATCCCTTGTCGAACTTGCCGCCGGCGTGCAGCCGCGTGTAGACGATCTCCAGCACCGGCACCTGCTCCTCGGGGTGCAGGCCGAAGGGGATGCCGCGGCCGTCGTCCTCGACGGCGACCGAGCCGTCGGCGTGCAGCGTCACCGCGATGCGTTTGCCGAACCCCGCCAGCGCCTCGTCGGCGGCGTTGTCGATCACTTCCTGGACCACGTGCAGCGGGTTGTCCGTGCGCGTGTACATGCCCGGCCGCTGCTTGACGGGCTCCAGGCCCTTCAAGACGCGGATCGAGGCTTCGCCGTAACTGCCTTGCTTCATCACCATGGCGCGGATTCTAGGAAGCCGCGCGCCGGGCGGCCGGCAAAGGGGCTGCGGGTCAGCGGTAGCGTGCGATGTTCAGCGGCGTAACGTCGATCTCGGGCGGGCGGCCCGAGACGATGTCGGCGATGACACGCCCGGTGCCGGCGGCCATCGTCCAGCCCAGCGTGCCGTGGCCGGTGGCCAGCAGCAGGTCGCGCACCGGGGTCTCGCCGACGATCGGCGTGCCGTCGGGCGTCATCGGGCGCAGGCCACACCAGAACTCGGCGCGCGAGACGTCGCCGCCGCGCGGGAACAGGTCGGTGACGACGTGCTCCAGCGTCTGCCGGCGGCCGCCGCGCAGCGTCAGGTCGAAGCCGCCGAGCTCGGCCGTGCCGCCGACGCGGATGCGCTCGCCCAGGCGCGTGACGGCCACCTTGTGCGTCTCGTCCATGATCGTCGACTCGGGTGCGCCCGCCGCGTCGGTGATCGGAACGGTGATCGAATAACCCTTGACCGGGTAGACCGGCAGGTCCAGGCCCAGCGGCTTCATCCACTGCGGCGAGAAGCTGCCCAGCGCGACGACGACACGGTCGGCCGTCAGCGTGCCGGCCGTCGTGCGCACCGCCGAGACGCGGCCGCCGCTGACCTCGACACCCTGCACCGTCGTGTCGAAACGAAAGCGCACGCCCAGCGCACGCGCCATCTCGGCCAGGCGGTTGGTGAACTTGAAACAGTCGCCGGTCTCGTCGTTGGGCAGGCGCAGCGCACCGACGAACTTGTCCTTCGTCAGCGCCAGCGCCGGCTCGACCTTGACGAAACCCTCGCGGTCCAGCACCTCGAAGGGCACGCCGTACTGGCGCAGCACCTCGACGTCGCCGGCGATGCCGTCGAGCTGCTTCTGGGTGCGAAACAGCTGCAGCGTGCCCTGGGCGCGGTCGTCGTACTCGATGCCGGTCTCGGCACGCAGCGCCTTCAGGCAGTCGCGGCTGTACTCGGCGATCGGCACCATGCGGCTCTTGTTGAGCGCATAGGCGCGGGCGTTGCAGTTGGCCAGCATCGCCAGGCCCCAGCGCCACATCTTCGGGTCGAGCAGCGCGCTGACGACCAGCGGCGAGTGCTGCATCAGCATCCACTTGATGGCCTTCACCGGCACGCCCGGGCCGGCCCAGGGCGACGAATAACCCGGCGAGATCTCGCCGGCGTTGCCGAAGCTCGTTTCCAGCGCCGGGCCGCTCTGGCGGTCGACGACCTCGACCTCGTGCCCCGACTTCGCGAGGTAGTAAGCCACCGAGGTGCCGATGACACCGCTGCCCAGGACCAGGACCTTCATGCGCCGCTGCCGTTGCCGTTGAAGAGGCGCACTCTACCGACCGTCACGCAGACGCTTTCACCATAGTTTCCCGAGATCCTCCTAACGATTCACCATTCAATCACGTATGCACCGAATCGCCTGCAACTGAACCTTCAAAGTGCACGAAGGAACCACGGTGGAGCACGATCACCGTCAGCGCGCCGCCACCCCGACCGCGCCGCCGACGCGACCACGGCGCATTGGATACATTGCGCCCCCATGACCACCGCCACGACCGCCCCGCGCCTGTCGATGACGCAGGTGCTGCTGTGCGGCGCCGCGATCGTCACGCTCAGCATGGGCATCCGCCACGGTTTCGGCCTGTGGCTGCAGCCGATCACGATGGACCGCGGCTGGACGCGCGAGACCTTCGCCTTCGCGCTGGCGGTGCAGAACCTCGCCTGGGGCCTGGCCGGGCCGGTGGCCGGCATGCTGGCCGACCGCTGGGGCGCCTTCCGCGTGCTGATCGTCGGCGCGGTGCTGTACGCGCTGGGCCTCGTGTCGATGGCGCTGGCGACCTCGGGCCTGGCCTTCACCGGCGGCGCCGGGCTGCTGATCGGCATCGCCCAGTCGGGCACGACCTACGCGGTGATCTACGGCGTCATCGCACGCAACGTCGCGCCCGAGAAACGCTCCTGGGCGATGGGCGTGGCCGCCGCCGCGGGTTCGTTCGGCCAGTTCCTGATGGTGCCGGTGGAAAACTGGCTGATCGTCGGGCTGGGCTGGCAGAACGCGCTGTTCCTGCTCGGCTGCGCGGCGCTGGCCATCGTGCCGCTGGCCTTCGGCCTGAAGGAGCCCGAAGGCGCCGGCGTGCACACCGGCCCGGCGCAGAGCGTGGGCGCGGCGCTGCGCGAGGCGCTGGGCTACCGCAGCTTCCTGCTGCTGACCGCCGGCTACTTCGTCTGCGGCTTCCAGGTCGTGTTCATCGGCGTGCACATGCCGGCCTACCTGAAGGACCAGGGCCTGGGCCCCGAGGTCGCGACCACCGCGCTGGCGCTGATCGGCCTGTTCAACGTCTTCGGCACCTACGCCGCCGGGGTGCTGGGCCAGAAGCTCGCCAAGCGCCACATCCTGGCGGTGATCTACCTGCTGCGTGCGGTCGTGATCACGGTCTTCGTGCTGTCGCCGATCACCCCCTGGGGCGTCTACCTCTTCGCCGCGACGATGGGCGTGCTGTGGCTGTCGACGGTGCCGCCGACGAACGCCATCGTCGCCCAGATCTTCGGCGTGCGTTACATGTCGATGCTCGGCGGCATCGTCTTCCTCAGCCACCAGGTCGGCTCCTTCCTCGGCGTCTGGCTGGGCGGCCGGCTCTACGACGCGACCGGCAGCTACCAGGTCGTCTGGTGGATCGCGGTTGCACTGGGCGTGTTCGCGGCGCTGGTCAACCTGCCGGTGCGCGAGACGGCGATCGAACGCGCCGAGGCGCGCCCGGTGGCGGCATGAAGCTCGGCCGTGTGCTGGCCTGGCTGGTGGCGGCGGCGGTGCTCGCCGCGGTATTCGCCGCCTACCGCGACCCGGACACCGTCGTCGACCTGGCGACACGTGTCTGGTCCTGCTTCTGATGCCGGGCCTCGCCCCGCCCTCGGACTGGCTGCAACGCTGGGCGCACCTGCTGCCCGCCGGCGGCAGCGTGCTCGACGTCGCCTGCGGCAGCGGCCGCCACGTGCGCTGGCTGGCCGCGCGCGGCCTGCGCGTCACCGGCATCGACCGCGACGCCCAGGCGCTGGCGCCGCTGTCGGCCGTGGCCGAGACCGTCGTCGCCGACCTGGAGGCCGGCCCCTGGCCGCTGCCCGGCCGCCGCTTCGACGCGGTGCTGGTGACGAACTACCTCTGGCGGCCGCTGTTGCCGGCGCTGCGCGCGGCGCTGGCCGACGGCGGCGTGCTGGTCTACGAGACCTTCGCGCGCGGCCAGGAAGCCTATGGCCGGCCGTCGCGGCCGGAGTTCCTGCTGGCGCCCGGCGAACTGCTGTCAGCCGCCGCGGGCCTGCACGTGCTGGCCTACGAAGACGGGCTGCTCGACGGGCCGCCACGGCGCGTGCAGCGCATCGTCGCCGTCGCGCCGCCGGGCGGCGCCCTCGTGCTCGCCGGAGCGTCGCAGTCTGGCAGCTAAAATCGCCGATTTACCGCGGCTACGGCTTTAAGCGCATGAAGGCAATTGTTGGCAGCATCGTCGCGCTCGTCACGCCGATGCACCCGGACGGCAGCGTCGACTACGACGCCCTGGGCCGGCTCATCGACTGGCACATCGCCGAGGGCACCGACTGCATCGGCGTCGTCGGCACCACCGGCGAATCGGCCACGCTCACGGTGCCCGAGCACTGCGAGGTGATCCGCTTCTCGGTCCAGCGCGCCCAGGGCCGCGTGCCCATCATGGCCGGCGCCGGCGGCAACTCCACCGCCGAGGCGATCGAGCTCACGCGCTTCGCCAAGGAAGTCGGCGCCGACTGCACGCTGCAGGTCGTGCCCTACTACAACAAGCCGTCGCAGGAAGGCATCTACCGCCACTTCCGCGCGATCGCCGAGGCGGTCGACCTGCCGCTGATGCTCTACAACGTGCCCGGCCGCACGGTCGCGGACATGCTGCCCGAGACCGCGCTGCGCGTGGCCCAGGTGCCCGGCGTCTTCGGCATCAAGGAAGCCACCGGCAACATCGAACGTGCCGCCTGGCTGATCAAGCACGCGCCCGAGGGCTTCTCGGTCTACTCCGGCGACGACGGCACCGCCGTCGCGCTGATGCTGCTGGGCGGCAAGGGCAACGTCAGCGTCACCGCCAACGTCGCCCCGAAGCTGATGCACGAGCTGTGCATGGCCGCCGTCGACGGCGACGCACGCCGCGCGACGGCGATCCACCTCCAGCTGCTGGCACTGCATCGCGCGCTGTTCTGCGAGTCCAACCCGGCGCCCGCGAAGTGGGCGCTGCATCGTCTCGGCCGCTGCGCCAACGTGCTGCGCCTGCCCCTGCTGCCCGTCACCGAAGCCGGCCAGGCCGCGGTGGACGCCGCGCTCGCCGACGCCGGCGTGCTCCTCTGAAGCCCCTCACCTTGCACCCGCGGCCAAGACCGGCCGCGCCGGAGACCGTCACCGTGAATCGTTTTCCCGTCGTTCCCGCAGCCCGGACCACCGCGCTCGCCGTTGCCGTCGTGCTGGCCGGCTGCTCCTCGCTCGGCGACATGCTGTCGGGCGACAAGGTGGACTACCGCAGCACCAAGGTGCGCGAGCAGCCGCTGGACGTGCCGCCCGACCTGAGCCAGCTCTCGCGCGACAGCCGCTACCAGAGCCAGGGTGGCGTGATCAGCGCCGCCAACTCGACCGCCGTGCCCTCGGCCACCGGCGCGCCCGTGTCCGGCGCGGCGGCGGTGGCGCCGGTGGCGCGCGGCGAGACCCGCATCGAGCGCCTGGGCAACGAGCGCTGGCTGGTCGTTCCGATGGCCCCTGAACAGCTGTGGCCGCAGATCAAGGCCTTCTGGCAGGAGCGCGGCTTCATCGTCGAGACCGAGGATCCGCAGACCGGCATCCTCGAGACCGACTGGGCCGAGAACAAGGCCAAGCTGCCGCACGATTTCATCCGCAGCACGATCGGCCGCGTCTTCGGCAACCTGTACGACACCGGCGAGCGCGACCGCTTCCGCATGCGCATCGAGCGCACCGCCACCGGCAGCGAGGTCTACATCGCGCACCGCGGGCTGCAGGAGGTCTACGTCGGCGAGCGGCAGGAGGCGACCGAATGGCGGCCGCGCGCCAGCGATCCCGAACTCGAGGCCGAGATGCTGGCGCGGCTGATGGTCAAGCTGGGCACACCCGAGGCTCAGGCACGCGAGGCCGTCGCCACCCCGGCGACCGCGCCGCAGCGAGCGCGCCTGGTCACCGGCACGCCGGCGACGGTGGAGATCGCCGAAGGCTTCGACCGCGCATGGCGCCGAGTCGGCCTGGTGCTCGACCGCACCGGCTTCACCGTCGAGGACCGCGACCGCGCCGCCGGCCTGTACTTCGTGCGCTACATCGACCCGAAGGACATCGGCAAGGACGAGCCGGGCTTCTTCTCGAAGCTCTTCGGCGCCAAGGACACCCCGCAGGGGCCGCAGCGTTACCGCGTGCTGGTCAAGGCCGACGGCGACAAGACGACGGTCACCGTGCAGCCGGCCAGCGGCACCGGTTCGGCCGGTGAAGCCGGCGAGCGCATCGCCGGCATCCTGGCCGCCGAACTGCACTGAGGACATCCACATGCACGAAGGCCGCCTGCGGGCGGCCTTTTTCTTGGCCCTGCGGGTTTGTCGCAGGCATGAAAAAAGCCGCCCGAAGGCGGCTTCAGAGCGTACGAGTCGCTCGGTCTCGCGATTATTGCGAGGCGGCTTCCGAAGCCGGGGCAGCGACTTCCGACGCGGCTTCCATCGGAGCCGAAGCGGCTTCCGAAGCGGCCGGGGCCGGTTCAGCGGCCGGCGGCGGCGGCGGGGGGGTTTCTTCCTTCTTGCCGCAGGCGGCCAGCGCCATCGCGGCGACCAGCGAAGCCAGAACGATCGACTTGTTCATGCGTGTGTCCTCAGGGAATTGTGGGTCGACGGAACCTCAAGGGATGGCGGGTGACCCGACCCGGATCTCGAAACCCTCCACCCCCAAAGGCAAGGACGGCGTTTATGCCTCTCCCATGCCTAGCCTAAAAGTATAGCGCCGAATAGGTGCATTCCCCTACAGGCCCAAAGGACGCACGAAAAAAGCGGCTTGCGCACGCTCAATGCGCCCGTCGATCGTGTCGCGCCAGCGCTGCGCTTCGGCCGTGTCGCGGCCGGCGCGGCCACGCCAGTGCTCGGCGTCGCGCAGGTGCAGGAAGACGTCGCCGTCGTCGACCAGCACCCGCGGCAGCTCGGCATCGTCGCCTTCGGCCGGCGTCCAGCCCTCGACCGCGTGCACCCAGGGCGCACGCCAGGTGACAAACCGCGGATGCCGGCGGGGCAGCACGCTCCAGTCGGCGGCCAGCAGCAGGAGGCGGCGCTGCGGCAGCTTCAGCCAGGGCACGAGGCGGGCATGCAGCGTGGTGTCGTCCAGCGGCCAGTCGGCGAAGTCGGGATCGCAGCAGACGATGCGCCGCGCGCCGCGTTCGATCGCGGCGACGAAGGCCTGGCGCACGGCATCCTGAAACGCGCCGCGCGAGTCGAACAGCGCCGCGCCCGTGCTCATCGCATGCTGCGGCGCACCCAGCCGCTCTCCATCCAGCCGGCCACCGTCTCGCGTGCGCCCTCGCTGAGGCCGGCACAGTCGCGTGGCGACAAGGCACGTTCGTCGGCCAGCCGGCGCATCAGGCGCGCGTCGCGGCCGCCGGCGACGAAGGACTCGCCGTTCAGGAAGACGTGGCGCTCGTCGTAGAGCATGCGGCTCTTCGGATCGAGCGCGACGCCGGCGGCGAAGGCCTCGTCGCCCTGGACCTCCTCGCCTTCGAACCACACACGCGGCTTGGGTTCGCTGAGGATCTCGCCGAGCGCGCGGTCGAGCGCTCCGCGGCGCGCGAGCAGGCGCTCGACGGCCCGGCCGGCGAACTCGCGCAGCCCCGCCGGGATCTGGCCCGGCGTCGCGGTGGCGGGCTGGCGCGGGTCGCGGTAGAGCGCGCCGTCGCCGAGTTCGTCGTCCTCGGCCAGGCGCTGCAGCAGCTCGCGCGCCAGGCCGGTCTGCAGCGGCACGCGAAAACCCGCCGAGGCCGTCATGCACTCGCCCTCGGCGATGCCGTCGTGGCCCCAGCGCGGCGGCAGGTAGAGCATGTCGCCGGGTTCGAGCACCCACTCCTCGGCGGGCTCGAAGTGCTGCAGCAGCCGCACCGGCATGTCGGGCAGCAGCGTCTCGTCGGCCACCGGGCCGATGCGCCAGCGGCGGCGGCCGTGGACCTGGATCAGGAACACGTCGTACGAGTCCAGGTGCGGGCCGACGCCGCCGCCGTCGCTGGCCCAGGACAGCATCAGGTCGTCCAGGCGCGCCTCGGGGATGAAGGCAAAGCGGCGCAGCAGCTCGTGCGCCGCCGGCAGGTGCAGGTCCAGGCCCTGCACCAGCAGCGTCCAGCCCGGGCGTGAGGCCGGCGGCAGCGTGCGGCGCGCGAACGGCCCCTGGCGCAGCGACCAGCGGCCGCCGTCGCGCTGCACCAGGCGCGACTCGACGTCTTCGCTGCCGGCGAGGTCGAACAGCGCGGCGCGGGCCAGCGGCGGGGTCACGCCCGGCAGCGCCTGGCGCACGAGCAAGGGCTTTTTCTGCCAGTGGCGCCGCATGAAGGCCTGCGGCGAGAGCCCGCCCAGCAGGGCGGTCGGTGCGTTGAGATCCATGCCCCATTGTCCCGCGGACGCTGTGCGATCATCGCCCGATGAACATCGCAGCTCCCTGCGTCGTCAGCCTCACCTGGCTGCTGACCGACGCACAGAACCACCCGATCGACGAACTGAAGGAACCGGTCGAGTTCTTCTTCGGCGGCGACGACCTGCTCGCCCCGGTCGAGGAAGCGCTCGCCGGCCACGTCGAAGGCGACGAGGTCCGCGTGCAGCTCGAGCCCGAGCAGGCCTTCGGCGACTACAAGAGCGAACTCGTCTGCTTCGAGGACCGTAAGCTCTTCCCCGAGGCGCTGGAGACCGGCATGGCCTTCGAAGGCCTGCCGCCCGGCGCGGCGACGCCGGACATGCCGGCCGACACGATCTACGTCGTCAGCGAGGTCTACCCGTCGCACGTCGTGCTCGACGGCAACCACCCGCTGGCCGGCATGGCGCTGCGGCTGACGATCCGCGTGCGCGGCGTGCGCGAGGCCGACGAGGCCGAGACCGAGGCGCGCAGCGTCGGCAACAACGCCTTCACGGTGCTGGACGGCGCGACGCCCGACGAACCGCTGCACTGAGCCGGGGCGCGCGGGTGCACGACGGCGGCCTGCGGGCCGCCGTCGGCGTTTCAGCGGGCGCCGGTCGAGCCGAAGCCGCCCGCGCCGCGTTCGGACGCACCGAACTCGTCGACGATGCGGAAGGTCGCCTGCACCACCGGCACGACGACGAGCTGGGCGATGCGCTCGAACGGGTTCAGCACGTAGGCCGTGCTGCCGCGGTTCCAGACGCTGACCATCAACGGCCCCTGGTAGTCGCTGTCGATCAGGCCGACGAGGTTGCCGAGCACGATGCCGTGTTTGTGGCCGAGGCCCGAGCGCGGCAGGATCACCGCCGCCAGCGAGGGGTCGGCGACGTGGATCGCGATGCCGGTGGACACCAGCGCGCTGGCGCCGGGCGCCAGCTCCAGCGGCGCGTCCAGGCAGGCGCGCAGGTCCAGGCCGGCGCTGCCGGGCGTCGCGTAGCGGGGCAGCTGATCCGCCATGCGCGGGTCCAGCACCTTCAGGTCGATGGTCGTCATCAGGTCGGGAATCGGGTGATGCGGGAGGCGATCTCGCGCACGAGATCGCGCGCCAGGCTCAGCTTGTCGCCGTGGGGCAGCTCGCGTTCGCCGGCGGCGTCGACGAGCAGCAGCGTGTTGTCGTCGCGGCCGAAGGTCGCGGGGCCGAGGTTGCCGACGATCAGCGGCACGCCCTTGCGCTCGAGCTTCTCGCGCGCGTGGCGCACGAGGTCGTGGCTCTCGGCGGCGAAGCCGACGCACCAGGGGCGCGCTTGCGCCGGCAGGCGGGCGACGGCGGCCAGGATGTCGGGGTTCTCGGCGAGCTCGAAGCTCGGCGCGACCTTCTTGCCGTCCTTCTTGATCTTCTGCTCGTTGAACTGCGAGGGCCGCCAGTCGGCCACCGCGGCGGTGGCGACGAAGACGTCGTGCGTGGGCGCCAGCGGCAGCACCGCGTCGTGCATCTGCTGGGCGCTGCAGACGTCGAGGCGGCGCACGCCCAGCGGCGTCGGCAGGTGCACCGGGCCGGCGACCAGCGTCACCTCGGCGCCGGCCTCGGCGGCGGCGCGCGCGACGGCAAAACCCATCTTGCCGCTGGAGTGGTTGGTGATGCCGCGCACCGGGTCGATGGCTTCGAAGGTCGGCCCGGCGGTGATCAGCACGCGGCGGCCGGCCAGCACCTTGGGCTGGAAGTGCGCGACCAGCGCGTCACGCAGCTCGACGGCCTCCAGCATGCGGCCGTCGCCGGTCTCGCCGCAGGCCTGGGCGCCGCTGGCGGGCCCGAGCACGACGGCGCCGTCGGCGGCCACCTGGGCGACGTTGCGCTGCGTCGCCGGGTGGGCCCACATCTCGCGGTTCATCGCCGGGGCGACGAACAGCGGCACACGTTCGGCCGGCCGCGCCAGGCAGGCCAGCGCCAGCAGCTCACCGGCGCGGCCCTGCGCCAGCTGGGCGATGAAGTCGGCGCTCGCCGGCGCGACGACGATGGCGTCGGCCTCGCGCGACAGCTCGATGTGGGCCATCGAGTTGGCCGGGCGCGCGTCCCACTGGCTGGTGAACACCGGGCGGCCCGAGAGCGCCTGCATCGTCACCGGGGTGATGAACTGCAGCGCGGCCTCGGTCATCACCACCTGCACGGTGGCGCCGGCGCGCGTGAGCTCGCGCGTCAGCTCGGCGGCCTTGTAGCAGGCGACGCCGCCGGTCAGGCCGAGCAGGACGTGGCGGCCGAGGAGGTCTTGGCGATCGGACATGGGGCGGGACTGTAAGCGCGGGCCGGCTTCAGGCCGAGGCTCCGTGGCATTTCTTGTACTTGAGACCGCTGCCGCAGGGGCAGGGGTCGTTGCGGCCCGGCGTCTTCTCGACGCGCCGGGTCTCGGGCTTGGGCGCATGGTCGACCCACCACAGACGCAGGTCCTGCACGGCATAGCAGGCCTCGTCGATCAGGCGGTCGCGGTCGGCGCCTTCGTCGCCGTAGACGGCCTTGACGTGCGCGGCCAGCTCCTCGCTGCCTTCGGCCAGGCGCAGCGCGTGCACCTGGGCCAGCAGCTCCTCGAACGCGGCCATCGAGTCCTCGCCGGCGTCGGCGCGCCAGTCGGCGCTGAAGGCCTGAAGCGCCGCGAAGAAGCCGTCGGCCCACTCGGCGCCGGTGACGAGGCCCGCGGCCTCCTCGGACGTCAGGCCGTCGACCTCGATCGCCTCCTGGCGGCCGGCTTCGTCCCAGACGTACATCAGCGGCGCCAGGCGCAGCGCGTCGGGGTCCTCGTCGATGGACTCGGCGTCCAACTGCACCGCCAGCGCCGCGGCGCGCGTGGCCAGCGCCTGCTCGGCGGCGGCCTGGTCCTCGGGGTCGGCGAAGGCGCGTTCGTAGGCCTCTCCGGCCATCGCCGGCAGCCACTGCGCGATCGGCAGCGGCTTCGGGCCGGCGGCAAGCGCGGCGAGGAAGCCGTCGCACCATTCGGCGGACAGGCGGCCGTCGAAGCCGCCCAGGCGCTGGCAGACGGTGCTGAAGGCCTCGATCTCGGCCTCGGTGTTCTGGCGTGCGGGTTTCATCGTGTGCTGCCGGCTGCGGCCGGCGGTTTGCCGGCCGCAGCCGGCGGGTTCAGCCGGCGGCCGGCGGCAGCCGTGGCGGGTTCGGGTGAAAGCGGGCCATCGCCAGCACGTCCACGTACTGGCCGTCGCGCAGGCCGTAGGCGCGCAGCCGGCCTTCGACCTCGAAGCCGAAGCGGCGGTACAGCGCGATCGCGCGTTCGTTGTCGACGAAGACCGTGAGCTCGATGCGCAGCAGCTGCGCCCAGCGGTCGGCCCAGTCGCACATCGCGCCCATCAGCGCGTGGCCGACGCCCTGCCCCTGGGCTTCGGTCGCCACCGAGATGCCGAGCAACGCGACGTGGCGGCGGCGCAGCTGGGGCTGCGGATGCAGGCCGGCCGTGCCGACGACGACGCCGTCGCGTTCGGCCACCAGCAGCAGGTCGGGCTTGCCCGGCGCGAGGCTGTCGGCGAGGCGGTTGCGCCACAGGTCCTCGCTCGGATACGGCATCTGCAGCGTTCCGGGCAGGACCTGCGGATCGCCCAGGATGCGCGCGTAGGCGGCCGCGTCGTGCACGGTCGCCCGGCGCAGCAGCAGCGTCGGGGAAGCGTCCATCGCCACCTCGCGCTGCCCGGCGCCTCAGGCGCGCTCGCCCACCCAGCCGGCCACCGAGGCCAGCGCCTGGGGCAGCGCGGCGGCGTCGGTGCCGCCGGCCATCGCCAGGTCGGGCTTGCCGCCGCCCTTGCCGCCGACCTGGGCGGCGACGAAGTTGACCAGCTCGCCGGCCTTGAGCTTGCCGCCGGCCACGAGGTCGGCGGTGACGCCCGCGGCGAGCTGCACCTTGGCGCCGTCGACGGCGGCCAGCACGATGGCCGCGCTCTTCAGCTTGTCCTTGAGCTTGTCCATCGTCTCGCGCAGCGCCTTGGCGTCGGCACCGGCCAGCGTGGCGGCCAGCACCTTGACGCCCTTGACGTCGACGGCCGACGCCAGCAGCTCGTCACCCTGGGCCGAGGCCAGCCGGCCCTTCAGCGCGGTGATCTCCCGCTCCAGCGCACGCAGCTGCTCGAGCACCGCGTCGACACGCGCCGGCACCTCGGCCGGCGTGACCTTCAGCGTCGCGGCGACACCGCCCAGCGAGCCTTCGATCTGCTGCAGATAGGCCAGCGCGTTGTCGCCGGTGACCGCCTCGACGCGGCGGATGCCGGCGGCGACGCCGCCTTCGGCGACGATCTTGAACAGGCCGATGTCGCCGGTGCGCTGCACGTGCGTGCCGCCGCAGAGCTCGCGGCTGCCGCCGATGTCGAGCACGCGCACGGTCTCGCCGTACTTCTCGCCGAACAGCATCATCGCGCCCAGCTTCTGCGCCTCGTCGATGGCCATCGTGCGTGCCTGCGTGGCGGCGTTGGCCAGGATCTCGGCGTTGACCAGCGCCTCGACCTCGGCGATCTGGGCCTCGGTCACCGGCGCGTTGTGGGCGAAGTCGAAGCGCGTGCGCTCCGGCGTCACCAGCGAGCCCTTCTGCTGCACGTGACCGCCCAGCACCTCGCGCAGCGCCTTGTGCATCAGGTGCGTGGCGCTGTGGTTGCGGATCGTCCTGGCGCGCAGCTCGGCGTCGACCCGCGCGACCAGCTCGTCACCGATCTCGATCTCGCCTTCGACGATGCGCGCCTGGTGGCCGTGCACCTGGGCCTGGATCTTCACCGTGTCCTCGACGACCAGACGGGCGCGGCCGTTGCGCAGCTCGCCGCGGTCGCCGACCTGGCCGCCGCTCTCGGCGTAGAACGGCGTGTGGTCGAGCACGACGACGACGTCGTCGCCGGCCTTGGCCTTCGTCACCGGCGTGCCGTCGACGTAGATCGCGCTCACCTTGGCGTGTTCGCAGACCAGGTGCTCGTAGCCGTGGAAGGTGGTCGCCTCGCCGTCGTAGGCCAGGCCCTGGGCCATCTTGAACTTGGCCTTGCTGCGCGCCTGCTCGCGCTGGCGCTGCATCGCCGTGTCGAAGCCGGCGGCGTCGACGCTGACGCCGCGCTCGCGGCAGACGTCGGCCGTCAGGTCCAGCGGGAAGCCGAAGGTGTCGTGCAGCTTGAAGGCGGTCTCGCCGTCGATGACGGTGGCGCCGCTGGCCAGCGCGCCTTCGAGGATCTCCATGCCGTGGGCGATGGTCTGGAAGAAACGCTCTTCCTCGGCCTTCAGCACCTCGGTGATGCGCAGCTTGTCGCGGCGCAGCTCGGGGTAGGCCTCGCCCATCTCGGTGGCCAGCGCCTCGACCAGCGTGTGGAAGAAGGGCTTGCGCGCGCCGAGCTTGTAGCCGTGGCGGATCGCGCGGCGGGCGATGCGGCGCAGCACGTAGCCGCGGCCTTCGTTGCCGGGGATGATGCCGTCGGCCACCGTGAAGGCGCAGGCGCGGATGTGGTCGGCGATGACCTTCAGGCTGGGGCTCTCGGCGTCGACCTCGCTGCCGCCGGCGGCCTCGACGGCCGACCTGGCCGCCGCCAGCAGGTTCACGAACAGGTCGATCTCGTAGTTGCTGTGCACGTGCTGCAGCACCGCGGCCAGGCGCTCCAGCCCCATGCCGGTGTCGACGCTGGGCTTGGGCAGCCGGTGCATCACGCCGTCTTCAGTGCGGTTGAACTGCATGAAGACGTTGTTCCAGATCTCGATGTAGCGGTCGCCGTCCTGCTCGGGGCTGCCCGGGGGGCCGCCGGCGACGTCGGGGCCGTGGTCGTAGAAGATCTCCGAGCACGGGCCGCAGGGGCCGGTGTCGCCCATCATCCAGAAGTTGTCGCTGGCGTAGCGCGCGCCCTTGTTGTCGCCGATGCGCACGATGCGCTCGGCCGGCAGGCCGATGACGTTGAGCCAGATGTCGTAGGCCTCGTCGTCCTCGGCGTAGACGGTCGCCCAGAGCTTGTCCTTCGGGAGCTTGAAGTGCTCGGTCAGCAGCTCCCAGGCGAAGCTGATCGCGTCCTTCTTGAAGTAGTCGCCGAAGCTGAAGTTGCCCAGCATCTCGAAGAAGGTGTGATGCCGCGCGGTGTAGCCGACGTTCTCCAGGTCGTTGTGCTTGCCGCCGGCGCGGATGCACTTCTGGCTGGTCGTCGCACGCGTGTACGGCCGCTTGTCGAAGCCGAGGAACACGTCCTTGAACTGGTTCATCCCGGCGTTGGTGAACAGCAGCGTCGGGTCGTCGCCCGGCACGACCGGCGAACTCGGAACGATCGTGTGTCCCTTCGATTCGAAGAACTTCAGGAACGTGGAGCGGATCTCGGAGGCTTTCATGCCGCGGATTCTAAGGTTGGGCCATCGTCCAGAATGGGGGCCAGGAGGTCCGTGATGGCAGACAACACGCGTTCCGTGGGGCTGGTGGCCGCGCTCGTGCTGGCGGTGGGGCTGGCCGCGGGGGGTTACGGCGTCGGCAAGGGGCTGGAGCGTTTCCGCGCCGCCGACCGTTCGGTGACCGTCAAGGGGCTGGCCGAGAAGGACGTGGAAAGCGACTACGCCGTCTGGCCGCTGGCATTCCGGCGCGCCGGCAACGACTTCGGCGCCGTGCAGCGCCAGCTCGCCGAGGACCGCGACCGCGTCGTCGCCTTCCTGAAGACCCAGGGCTTCGGCGAGCCCGAGATCGAGATCCGCCCGCTGCAGGTCCAGGACCTGTGGGCGCGCGAGTACGGCGGCAACAACCAGCCGCTGCGTTTCCAGGGCACGGCCCAGGTGCTGGTGAAATCGGCACGGCCCCAGGCCGTGGAAGCCGCGGCGCTGGCCGTGGACCCGCTGATCCAGGCCGGCGTGCAGCTCGGCGGCGACGGCCCCGCCGGGCCGCGTTACCAGCTGCGCGCCTTCAACGAGGCCAAGGCGCCGCTGCTGGCCGAGGCCACGCGCAACGCGCGCGAGCAGGCCGAGAAGTTCGCCGCCGAGGCCGGCGCCACGCTGGGCCGGCTGCGCAACGCCAACCAGGGCGTGATCCAGATCGGCGCCGCCGGCGGCGAGGGTTTCGACGACTCCAGCGCCCGCGTCAAGCGGCTGCGTGTCGTCAGCACCTTCGAGTACACGCTGGACTGACGCCGCCCCGACAGAACCCGAATCCGAGGACGAACGATGGACGACACGGTTTCCCCGCTGGCCGCGCTGGCCGACCCCTCTCTGCTGAAGACCGCCGGCCTGATCGACGGCGAATGGATCGAGGGCGCCGGCCGTTTCGCCGTGCACGACCCGGCCACCGGCCGCGAACTGGCCCAGGTGGCCAACCTGGGCGCCATCGACTGCGCCGCGGCCATCGCCGCTGCCGGGCGCGCCTGGGCTCCCTGGCGCGCCAAGACCGCCAAGGAGCGCGGCGCGGTGCTGATGCGCTGGTTCGCGCTGCTGCACCAGCACGCCGACGACCTGGCGCGGCTGATGACCGCCGAGCAGGGCAAACCGCTGGCCGAGGCGCGCGGCGAGGTCGTCTACGGCGCCAGCTTCATCGAGTGGTTCGCCGAGGAGGCGCGCCGCGTCTACGGCGAGACCATCCCGACGACCGACGGCAACAAGCGCTACCTGGTGATCCGCCAGCCGGTCGGCGTCTGCGCCGCGATCACGCCGTGGAACTTCCCCATCGCGATGATCACGCGCAAGGTCGCGCCGGCGCTGGCCGCGGGCTGCCCGGTGGTCGTCAAGCCGGCCGAACAGACGCCGCTGTCGGCACTGGCGGTGGCCGAGCTGGCGCAGCGCGCCGGCATGCCGGCCGGCGTGTTCAACGTGCTGCCGGCCGACGCCGCGAACTCCGTCGAGATCGGCAAGGTGCTGTGCTCCAGCGACGTCGTGCGCCACCTGTCCTTCACCGGCAGCACCGAGGTCGGCCGCATCCTGATGAAGCAGTGCGCGTCGACGGTCAAGAAGCTCTCGCTGGAGCTCGGCGGCAACGCGCCGTTCATCGTCTTCGACGACGCCGACCTCGACAGCGCCGTCGAAGGCGCGCTGGTCAGCAAGTACCGCAACGCCGGCCAGACCTGCGTCTGCGCCAACCGGCTGTACGCCCAGGCCGGCATCCACGACGCCTTCGTCGAGAAGCTGGCGGCGCGTGCGCGCCAGATCGCCGTCGGCAACGGCTTCGAGCCCGGCGTGCAGTTGGGCCCGCTGATCGACGAGCCCGCGATGGCCAAGGTCGAGGCCCACGTCGCCGACGCGCTGGCGCAGGGTGCGCGCCTGGTGACCGGCGGCGAGCGCATCGGCGAACGTTTCTTCGCGCCGACGGTGCTCGCCGGCGTGACGCCGGAGATGCGCTGCTCGAAGGAGGAGACCTTCGGCCCGATCGCGCCGGTGATCCGCTTCGAGACCGAGGCCGAGGCCGTCGAACTCGCCAACGCCACCGAGTTCGGGCTGGCGAGCTACTTCTACAGCCGCGACATCGGCCGCATCTGGCGCGTCTCGGAGGCGCTGGAGTACGGCATGGTGGGCGTCAACACCGGCCTGATCTCGACCGCCGAGGTGCCGTTCGGCGGCGTCAAGCAGTCGGGCCTGGGGCGCGAAGGCGCGCGCCAGGGCATCGACGACTACCTCGAGGCCAAGTACCTCTGCCTGGGCGACATCCTGAGGTAGGGCCTCAGGCTTCCTCGTCGTTGGCCGCCGCGGCCGGGCCGCGGTCGGCGGGCAGCATCACGTCGCGGCCCATCGGCGTGAACTGCAGCGCCGCACCCAGCGCCCGACGCATCAGCGCCTCGGCGTTCTTGCCATGCTCCGGGTACGAAGCGAGCCCGGCATGCGGCAGCAGGCGCTGCGCGCGCCCGGCAACGCTGTAGGGCTGCGACAGGATCGCGGCCAGCTTGTCCATCACGCGCTCGCCGTCGGCCGGCGAGTCGATCCAGGCCAGCAGCACCGCGAAGGCGTCGTGCCCGATGGAGGCGACGACGTCGCTGGCGCGCAGCGCCGCGCGCAGCCGCACCGCGGCCTTGCGCCGCAGCACGTCGGCCGCTTCCTGGCCCAGCGTCTGGGCCACCGCGGCCAGGCCGTCGACCCGCAGCACGATCAGCGCCATCGGCGCCGGCTCGCGCTCGCGCAGCGCCAGCAGGTGGGTCATGTGCTCGAGCAGCTGGGCGTGATTGGGCAGGCCGGTCGGCAGGTCGGTCGAATAGCCCCTGCCCGCGGCGGCCTGAAGCCGCCGGCGCTCGATCGCCAGGCGCAGCGCGCGCGGCGCATCGCCGGCATCGGCGAGCACGTCCTGGACACCGAACTGCAGCAGTTCCACCGCCTCGGCGGGCGCAGGCGCTCCCAGCACCACGATGACCGCGGTGTCCAGCACCGCCTGCGCCAGCGCGGGCCACTGCGCCAGCGCCGCCGGGGCGTCGGAATACAGCAGCAGCGCGTCATGGGCCTCTTCGCGCAGGCGCACGGCCACCTCATCCAGCGAGCCGCAGCCCTGGACCACGAAGGGGCCGTAGGACGACGCCACCAGATCGGGGGCGTCGGCGCCCAGGCACAGCACACGGAAGACTGGATCCATCGCGCAAATCGTCGTCTGAAGGGCCTGATGTCGCCTGCGCGACCCCTTGGCCCGAGCCCCCGGGAACACGGGGCAGCTTCGCCCGGGAACAGGTCCGCCCCACTGTACCCGCGGCCGCAGGGCGGCCCACCCGCTTTCGTGCGCGAGCCCGCGGCGTCCAGGAGAACCCTTGTGGCGACGGTGCGACGTTGGTGTTAGCCGGTATGTCGGCCCCCCTTCCGTTTACGTAACGTGCCGGCGTTGTCCCCGTGTCCCTCGGCTGTCCCGTCCCAGGGTGGCCGGCTCGCATCGAAGTACAAACAGGAGACCTCACTTGATCTCGAAACTCAACGGCCTGTCGGCCGTCGCCCTGGCCGCCGCGGCGGTGTTCGCCGGCGCCGCGCAGGCGCAGGACGGCAGCGTGCAGATCTACGGCACGCTGGACCTGAGCGTCGACCGGATCGACAAGTCCGAAGGCAACGTCACCGGCGCGATCCAGGGGCTGGCCGGCCCCAACTCGCTCGTCTCGCCGGCGCAGAAGCAGACCCGTCTGGCGCCGAGCATGACGCGCCAGTCGCACATCGGCGTGCGCGGCACCGAGCCGCTGGGCGGTGGCTGGGAAGCCAAGTTCACGCTCGAGGGCTCGGTCATCGCCGACACCGGCACGATGGGCAACGACGGCCGCATGTGGGGCCGCCAGGCCTGGGTCGCGCTGACGACGCCGGGCGGCGAGATCCGCCTCGGCCGCCAGGTCTCGCCGATGCTGGCCGCCTACTTCCTCGGCACGCTCGACGGCATCGGCGGCACCGACCTGTTCGCCACCGGCGTCGCGCTGAACAACCTGCAGACCTACCAGGACAACGTCATCAGCTACGGCCTGCGCCAGGGCGCCTGGGCCGGCCGGGTGTCGTACTCGCCGAACGCCGGTGCCGCGGCGCGCATCAGCCCGGTGCGCTCGACGGCGACCACCACGCCGACCGGCACCATCCCCCCGTCGGGCTCGGCGCCCCAGCTGGGCCAGATCCTCGGCGGCCTGACCGCCGGCGGCGAGAACGGCGACGGCCGCGGCAAGACCTGGGGCGCGATGCTGGCCTACCTGGGCGACGACCTGAAGGCCGTGGCCGCGTACAACCGCAACGACCTGTCGAAGGCGCAACTGGGCCTGCCGTTCAGCGCGACCCCGCTGTCGCCGGACGGCTTCCTGCCGCTGTTCGAAACCGAGAGCTTCACGAGCTACATGCTCGCGGCGAAGTACAAGTTCGCTTTCGGCACCGAGCTCGGCGGCAGCTTCTACCAGGGCCAGCTCGACGAGACCGGCGACACCGACCCGAAGATGCGCGTGCTGGCGATCGCAGCCAAGCACACGATCGGGTCGCTGGACCTGATCGGCCAGGTCATGCAGGCGAAGTTCACCAACTTCACCAAGGGCAAGGACACCGGTTTCATGCTCGGCGCCGACTACAACTTCTCCAAGCGCACCTCGATCTTCGCGCGCGCCGGCCGGGTGAAGGACGACCGCGGCAACATCTCCAACGGCATCCCGGCCTTCGGCGGCGCCGGCCTGGCAGGCGGCCCGGTCGCGCTGCTGGTGCCGCTGGGTTCGACCGAGGTGCCGCTGTTCTCCGGCGCCGGCATGAACATCGACGCGGACACGAAGATGTTCGGCTTCGGCATCCGCCACACGTTCTGATCAGGCCCCCTGCGGTGATCGACGCCCCGGCACGCCGGGGCGTTTTTCATCGTGCGGCAGACAAACAAAAAGCGCCTGTCCGGGGGACAGGCGCTTCATGGCGTCTTGGAGCGGGTGAAGGGAATCGAACCCTCGTATGAAGCTTGGGAAGCTGCCGTTCTACCATTGAACTACACCCGCGCTGGGGCGGCATTCTAGCGCTGCCGCGCGCGCCTCGTGTCGATGGCCCCGGCCCGGCGCGGCCGGCGCTCGCTACACTGCGCGCCCTCATGGACGACACACCTTCTCCGCAACGCCCGATCCGCAGCTACGTGCTGCGCGCCGGCCGCATGGGCACCGGGCAGCAACGCGCGCTGGCCGAACTCGGCCCCCGCTACGTGCTGCCCTACGCGGCGCAGCCGATGGACTACGCCGCCGTCTTCGGCCGCAGCGCACCGGTGGTGCTGGAGATCGGTTTCGGCATGGGCGACGCGACGGCCCAGGTCGCCGCCGCCGCACCCGAGCGTGATCTGCTCGGCGTCGAGGTGCACGAGCCCGGCGTCGGCGCGCTGCTGCGCCACATCGGCGAACGCGGCCTGGAGAACGTGCGCATCGTGCGCCACGACGCCGTCGAGGTGCTGCGCGAGATGATCCCGCCGGCCTCGTTGGCCGGCGTTCACGTCTGGTTCCCGGACCCCTGGCACAAGAAGCGCCACCACAAGCGCCGCCTGATCCAGCCGGCCCTCGTCGAGCTGGTGGCCAGCCGGCTCGCGCCGGGCGGCTATCTGCACTGCGCCACCGACTGGCAGCCCTACGCCGAGCAGATGCTCGAGGTGCTGTCGGCCAGCACGCTGGCCAACACCGCCGCCGGCTACGCCGAACGCCCGGCCTGGCGGCCGCTGACCAAGTTCGAGGCCCGCGGCCTGCGCCTGGGCCACGGCGTCTGGGATCTGGTCTTCACTCGGACCAGCTGACCACGCCCGTCGACGCGGTCAGCAGCACCAGGCCGCCGAAGACGATGCGGTACCAGGCGAAGACCGTGAAGTCGTGCGTCGAGACGTAGCGGATCAGCCAGCGGATGCACAGCAGCGCGCTGACGAAGGCGAAGGCCGAACCGACGAGGAACATCGGCGCGTCGCCCCAGTGCAGCGCGTCGCGCTGCCGGAGCACCGAGTAGGCGCCGGCGCCGACCAGCGTCGGGATGCCGAGGTAGAAGCTGAACTCGGTGGCGCAGCGGCGCGAGAAGCCGAACAGCATCGAGCCGATGATCGTCGAGCCCGAACGGCTGGTGCCCGGGATCAGCGCCAGGCACTGCACCAGCCCGACCTTCAGCGCGTCCATCGGCGTCATGTCGTCGACGCTCTCGACCCGCGCCCGGCGGCCGCCTTCGAGGTCACGCTCGCCGTAAGCGCGCCGGTGGCGGCGTTCGACGAGCAGGATGACGATGCCGCCGACGATGAAGGCCGTCGCCACCGGCACCGGGTGGAACAGGTGCTCCTTGACCATCCTGCCGAAGAGCAGCCCGAGCAGCACGGCCGGGACGAAGGCGATCAGCACGTTGAGGGCGAAACGCCGCGCCACCGGGTCATGGCCGATGCCGCTGACGGTGCGCCCGAGTCGCTGGCGGTACTCCCAGACCACCGCCAGCATCGCGCCGGTCTGGATCGCGATCTCGAAGACCTTGGCCGTCTCGCCGGTGAAGTCCAGCAGCGAGCCGGCGAGGATCAGGTGTCCGGTGGAGGAGATCGGCAGGAACTCGGTGAAGCCTTCGACGAGGCCCATGACCGCGGCCTTGGCCAGCAGCAGCAGATCCAAACGTTTCCCCCCATGACACGAAGCCGGGGATCATAGAGGCGGCGGTTGCGGCTGCCGATGTCACTTCGGCGCGTCGGTGAAGTGCACGAGCAGCGCGTCGGCTTCGATCTCGACACGTTCGGGCACCAGCCCCGCACGGCGCAGGCGCTCGGCACGCTCGGGCGCCAGGCGCCAGACCACCAGGCCCTCGAGCGCGCGTTCGGCCGCCAGGCCGGCCAGACGCTCGGCTGGCAGCGGCGCGCGCTCGCCCCGGGTGTCGAGCTCCAGGCGCTCGACACGCACGTCGGCCAGGCGCAGCGTCTGGTCGGCGGCGGCCCAGCGCAGCGCCGCGTCGAAGTCCAGGCGCCCGTCGGCACGGACATCGAAGACACGCTCGCGCGCGCTCAGATCGACGCTGGCCGCGACGCGCTGGCGCTCGGGCCGCAGCTGCAGGCGCAGCGCCGACACGTCGAGATCGACGAGCTCGAGCACCCGCTGGCGCCGCGGGAACTCGCGCGCCGCCAGGCGCTGAAGCTCCGCTGCCTCGACACGCAGCGTGCGCCCCGGCCCCAGGCCGGCACAGCCGGGCAGCACGACGGCCGCCGCGAGTGCGAGAACGAGCCTGCGCCGCAAGGCAGCCATCCGGCGGTCCATGGGGCGATTCTAGAAAGGCCGGCTTGCGCTCCCGAGGTCCCCGTGGGTAAAGTGGATTAATGACCAGCAAGTCATTAGAACCCGACTCCCGGCCGCGTCGCCAGCGGCGCAAGCAGGCCCGGCCGCAGGAGCTGCTGGACGCCGCGCTCGAGCTTTTCGTGCAGAACGGCTATGCGGCGACGCACTCCGACGAGGTGGCCCGCCGCGCGGGCGTCTCCAAGGGCACGCTCTATCTCTATTTCCCGAGCAAGGAGGAGCTGTTCAAGGCCGTGGTGCGCGCGACGCTGTCCAACCTGATCGCCGAGGGCGCCGAACTCGCCGAGCGCCATGAAGGGTCGACGCGCGAACTGCTGCTGGCCATCGGCCGCATCTGGTGGGAGCGCATCGGCAGCCGTCCGGCCGCCGGCCTGCACCGCGTGCTGCTGGCCGAGCTGAGCCACTTCCCAGAACTGCAGCGTTTCTACGCCGACGAGGTGGTGGCACCGGCCGACCGGCTGTTCGCGCGTGCACTGCAGCGCGGCATCGAACGCGGCGAGTTCCGCGACATCCCGGTCGAGGAGGCGTGTTACGCCCTCATCGCGCCGCTGCTGATGCGTGCGCTGGACGGCGGCACGCTGTGGGCACCGCCGGTGCGGCCCGTCGAGCAACTGCTGGCGCTGCAGATCGACATCCTGCTGCGCGGCATCGAACGCCGCGACGGGCCGGCGACGGCAATTCCTGCCGCGGCGCACGCGACGAACGCCGCCTAGAATCCGGACAGCCCGGACTCTGATACCCTCCACGGTATATAGCGATGAACACCGAACTCGCCCGCTTCAACATGATCGAGCAGCAGATCCGCCCCTGGGAGGTGCTCGACCAGAATGTCCTGACCCTGATGGCGACGGTGCGGCGCGAGGACTTCGTGCCCCCGGCGCTGAAGTCGCTGGCCTTCGCCGACCTGCAGCTGCCGCTGATCGCCGACGAGCCCCACGGCCCGGTGATGCTGGAGCCCAAGATCCAGGCCAAGCTGCTGCAGGAGCTTCAGGTGCAGCGCCACGAGAAGGTGCTGGAGATCGGCACCGGCTCGGGTTTCATGGCCGCGCTGCTGGCGCACCGCGGCCAGCAGGTGCACACGCTGGAATGCCGCGCCGCGCTCGTCGCCCAGGCGCGCGAGAACCTGCGCCGTGCCGGCGTCACGACCGTGCGGGTGGTCGAGGTCACGCCCGAGGACGGCGCACGCGGCCTGCCGGCCGAGGCGCCGTTCGACGCCATCGTGCTGTCGGGTTCGGTCGCCGAGGTGCCGCGTGCGCTGCTCGAACAGCTCAAGGTCGGCGGCCGCCTGGCCGCCATCGTCGGCGAGCTGCCGATCATGCGCGCCCGGATCTACACCCGTGTCGGCCCCGAGGCCTGGTCCGAGGTCGACCTGTTCGACACCGTCGCCCCGCGGCTGCAGGGCTTCGCCGAGCGCCCGCGCTTCGCGTTCTGAGCCCGGCAATGGACTGCGTCCGGCCTGCCGTCCATCGCCGCTGGCGGCACGTCGGCCCCCTGTCCGCCGCCGCCCGTCGCATGACGGCGGCGCCGGGCACACGACGGCGCTAGAACCGCGGCTCGTCCCGCCGACACACGAAGAACCGAGGGAACCGTTTCATGCGTCCGTTGCGTCCGTCATTCACCCGCCTCGCCCTGGCCAGCGCCGCCGCGTTCGCGCTCGCGCTGCCGGCGGCCGTCCAGGCCCAGAGCCTGTCCGAGCTTTACCAGGCCGCACGCGCCTACGACGCGACCTACCTCGCGGTGCGGGCCCAGGCCGAGTCGGCCGAGTACCAGGTGGCGCAGACGCGCGCGCTCAACCGCCCGGCCGCGGCACTGAACGCCAGCGCCACCGGCAGCGACTACCGCCCCGAGCGCGTCGAGCGCGGCACCTACAACACCGCGACGGCCTCGATCGACGCCAGCATGCCGATCTTCAACCGCGCCAACTCGGTCGCCATCGCGCAGGCCGAACGTTCGCTGGCGTCGTCGCAGGCAGCGCTGGAGGCCGCCGAGCAGGACCTGATCGTGCGTGTCGCGCAGGCCTACTTCGACGTGCTCGCGGCGCAGGACGCGCTGGGCACGACGCGGGCGAGCAAGACCGCGATCACCGAGCAGCTGGCCTCGGCCAAACGCAACTTCGAGGTCGGCACCGCGACGATCACCGACACGCGCGAAGCCCAGGCGCGCTACGACCTCGTGCTCGCCGAGGAGATCGCCGCCGAGAACCTGCTGCGCACGCGCCGCACCGCGCTGGACACGCTGGTCGGCCGCCTGGGCACCGACCCGAAGCCGCTGGCCGCGCCGGTACTGCTGCCCGAGCCCAGGCCGGCCGACCCCGAGCAGCTGGTGCGCGGCGCCGAAGGCAGCCACCCGACGGTGCGCCGGGCCCAGGTCGCGTTCGACATCGCGCGGCTCGAAACCGAACGTGCGCGCGCCGGCCACCTGCCGACGCTGGACCTCGTGGCCTCGGCCGAACGCCAGCGCATCGGCGGCAGTTCGATCGCGATCTCCTCGTCCAGCGGCTCCACCAACACCTACAGCATGGGCGTGCAGTTCAAGCTGCCGCTGTACACCGGCAACTCGGTGCAGAACCGCGTGCGCGAGACCCTGCTGCTGGAGGAAAGCGCGCGCAACGACCTCGAGTCGGCGCGCCGCAACGTCGCGCTGAACGCGCGCACCGCGCTGTTCGCGGTGCAGTCGGGCATCGCCCAGGTCAAGGCCTACGAGGCCGCCGAGGCGTCGAGCAAGCTGTCGCTGGAAGCCACGCAGCTGGGCTACCGCGTCGGCGTGCGCGTGAACCTCGACGTGCTCGACGCCCAGACCCAGCTCTACGCCACCCAGCGCGACCTGGCGCGCGCGCGTTACGACGTGCTCGTCAACACGCTGAAGCTGCGCCAGGCGGCCGGCGAACTGGGCCCGACCGACGTCGAGTCGGTCAACGCGCTGCTGGCGCGCTAAAGGCCGGCCGGCAGCAGCTCGACGATCGCACGCGCCATGCGCTCGGCGGCGCCGCGGTGCTGGGCCGAGAAGGCCAGCGCCGAGCGCACGCGTTCGCCGCGGGCCTCGTCGCGCGCCAGCGCCACCGCCCGCACGACGCCGTCGGCCATGTCGGTGGCGCGCAGCGCGGCGCCGGCGGCCAGCGACATCTCGGCGGCCTGCTCGAAATTGAAGGTGTGCGGCCCCATCACCAGCGGGCAGCCGCAGGCCGCGGCCTCGATCAGGTTCTGCCCGCCCAGCGGCGCGAAGCTGCCGCCCAGCAGCGCGGCGTCGGCCGCGGCGTAGTACAGCGGCATCTCGCCGATCGAGTCGCCGAGCCAGACGTCGGCGCCGGCGGCGTCGGCCGGCGGCGCCTCGCCCCAGCCGCTGCGGCGGGCCAGCGTCAGCCCGTGCGCGGCGACCATCTGCGCCACGGCATCGAACCGCTGCGGATGGCGCGGCACCAGCAGCAGCAGCGGCCGCGGCGCGTCCAGGCGCTTCCAGGCCGCCAGCAGCAGCTCCTCCTCGCTTTCGCGCGTCGACGCGGCCAGCACCACCGGGCGGTCCAGCGCGGCGCGCCAGGCGCGGCCACGTTCGACCAGCGCCGGGTTCGGCGAGACGTCGAACTTCAGGTTGCCCATCACCTGCGGCGAAGGCGCCCCGCCGGCCTGCAGCCGGCGCGCGTCGTCGGCGGTCTGCGCCAGCACCCGCGCGAAGCTCGCGACCGCCGGGCGCAGCAGCGCGCGCAGCCGCTTGCCCTTGGCGAAGCTGCGTTCGGACAGGCGCGCGTTGGCCAGCACCATCGGCACGCCGGCTTCCTGCGCGGCATCCAGCAGGTTGGGCCAGATCTCGGTTTCCATCAGCACGCCGACCGCCGGCCGGTGGCGGCGCAGGAAACGCCGCACCGCGCCCGGGGTGTCGTAGGGCAGCCAGGCCTGGGCGTCGCCGGGCTGCAGCAGCGCCGCGCCCGCTTCGCGGCCGGTGGCGGTGCCGTGCGTCAGCAGCAGGCCGCGCCCGGGCGCCAGGCGGCGCAAGGCCTGCAGCAGCGGCTCGCTGGCACGGGTCTCGCCCAGCGAGACGGCGTGCACCCAGATGCGCCCGCTGCGGCCGTCACCGCCGCCGGTGGCGAAACGTTCGTTCCAGGCGCTGCGGTACGGCGGCTCGTCGCGCCCGCGCCACCACAGCTTGCCCAGGTACAGCGGCACGGCCAGGCGCAGCCCGGTCGAGTAGACCCAGCGGGCGAAAGCGCCGTCGGCAGCCATGGTGGGTTCCGCGGCGGGCGGGCGCCCGCCTTGCGCTTCAGTGCGCGGCGGCCTCCACGCGGGCGTCGGCCTTCACCGCCCGCAGCGCGGCCATGAAGTCGCCCTGGATGCGCTCCAGCGCTTCGGGCGTGTGGCCCTCGAAACGCAGCACCAGCACCGGCGTCGTGTTCGACGCGCGGATCAGGCCGAAGCCGTCGGCGAAGTCGATGCGCAGCCCGTCCACGGTGCCGAGCTCGCCGCCGGCCAGCGCCAGGCGGCCGTCGGCGGCGCGTGTCAGCAGCTCGGCAACGACGCGGTGGTTCTCGCCTTCGGCGCAGGGCACGTTGAGCTCCGGCGTGCTGAAGCTGGTGGGCAGCGCGTCGAGGAAGGCGCTGGGGTCGGCCTCGCGCGAGAGGATCTCCAGCAGCCGCGCCGCGGTGTACATCGCGTCGTCGAAGCCGTACCAGCGTTCGCTGAAGAACAGGTGGCCGCTCATCTCGCCGGCGAACGGCGCGCCGGTCTCCTTGAGCTTGGCCTTGATCAGCGAATGCCCGGTCTTCCACAGCAGCGGCACGCCGCCGGCGGCGCGGATCGCCTCGGGCAGGCGCTGCGAGCACTTGACGTCGAAGATGATCTCGGCGCCCGGGTGGCGCGACAGGATGTCGCGCGCGAACAGCATCACCTGGCGGTCGGGGTAGATGACGTTGCCGCCGGCGGTGACCACGCCCAGGCGGTCGCCGTCGCCGTCGAAGGCCAGGCCGAGCTCGGCGCCGGTGGCGTGCACGACCTTGATCAGGTCGGCCAGGTTCTCGGGCTTGGACGGGTCCGGGTGGTGGTTGGGGAAGTCGCCGTCGACCTTGCTGTACAGGTCGATGACCTCGCAGCCCAGGGCCTTCAGGATGCCCGGCGCGCTGGCGCCCGGGATGCCGTTGCCGGAGTCGACGACGATCTTCATCGGCCGCGCGAGCTTGCAGTCGGAGACGATGCGCTGCGTGTACTCGGCCAGGATGTCCATCGCCGCGCTGCGGCCGGGCGCCTGCGCGTAGTCCTCGGCCTCGATGCGGCGCTTCAGGCGCTGGATGTCCTCGCCGTAGATCGCGCGGCCGCCGAGCACCATCTTGAAGCCGTTGTAGTCCTTCGGGTTGTGGCTGCCGGTGACCTGGATGCCGGATTTGCAGCCGTGTTCGCCGCGGGTGGCGGCGACGTAGTAGAGCATCGGCGTCGTCACGGCGCCGAGGTCGACGACGTCCAGGCCGGTGGACACCAGGCCGCGCACCAGCGCCGCCGCCAGGCCGGGGCCCGAAAGACGGCCGTCGCGGCCGACGGCCACGGCGCGCTCGCCGGCGGCCAGCGCCTCGGTGCCGAAGGCTCGTCCCAGGTGCTCCGCAAAGGTTTCGTCGATCGTCTGGCCGACGATGCCGCGGATGTCGTAGGCCTTGAACACCGAGGAATGCACTTGCATGGAAGGCGGGCCGGAGGCCGGGTTGAAGTCGCGGGCGATTGTAGGCAGCCGCCGCCCGGGCCGGCTTGCGCCCGGGCGAGGCCGCGTCAGAACGGGAACAGGACCGGCAGCAGCAGCACGCAGACCACGCCGACGACGGCGGTGAACGGCACGCCGATCTTGACGAAGTCGACGAAGCGGTAGCGCCCGGGGCCGAGCACCAGCGTGTTCACCGGCGAGGACACCGGCGTCATGAAGGCCGCCGACGCCGCCAGCGCGACCATCATCGCGAAAGGCTCCGGCGCGCAGCCCAGGCGATCGGCCAGGCCCAGGCCGATCGGCGCCATCAGCACCGCGGTGGCGGTGTTGGACACGAAGAGCCCGACGAGCGCCGTGAGCACGAACAGCCCGGCCAGCGCCGCGCGCGGCGAGGCCTCGCCGGTGGCCGCGAGCATCACGTCGACGAGCCAGGTGATGCCGCCGGTCTTCTGCAGCGCGACGGCGAACGGCAGCATGCCGACGATCAGCATCAGGCTCTGCCAGTGGATCGCGCGGTAGGCCGACTCGGCGTCGATGCAGCGCACCGCCCCCATCGCCAGGCAGCCCAGCAGCGCCGCGACGACGTTGGGCACCAGCCCCGAGACCATCAGCGCGACGGTGGCCGCCAGCACCGCCAGCGCCAGCGGCGCACGCGATGCGGCCGGCGCGACGTCGTCCAGTTCGGCCGGCAGCGTCAGCACGACGAAGTCGCGCGCCGCGCCGGCCAGGCCACGGATGTCCTTCCAGGCGCCGGCGACGAGCAGCGTGTCGCCCATCTTCAGCTTCGTGTGCAGCGGATCCTCGTCGACGAGGCGGCCGCCGCGGCGCAGGCCGATGACGTTGATGCCGCGCTGCGAGCGCATGCGCAGTTCGAGGATGGACTGGCCGATCACCGCGGCGCCGGGCGGCACCAGCAGCTCGGCCAGGCCGATCTCGCGCGACAGGCGCGAGAAGTAGTCGCGCCGGAACGGCAGCTCGGTGAAGCCCATCGCCTCGACCACACGCTGCGCCTGCAACGCGCCGTCGGGCGCGGCGAAGTCGGCGAGCAGCACGTCGCCGGGCAGGATCTGCTGGTGCGCCGAGGTGTCGACCACCGCCGGCCCGAGCCCGCGCTCGCGTTCGATGGCGATGACGTTGGCGCCGTGGCGCGCGCGCAGCTCCAGCTCGCCCAGCGTGCGCCCGACGGCCGGCGACGCGGCCGGGACACGCAGGCGCCGCGTGCGGTCGAGCAGGCCGTAGTCGGCGGCCAGTTCGCGCAGCCGCCGGCGCCGGCCCTCGCCGCCACCGCCGCGCGGCGCCTCGCGCGCGGCCAGCCAGCGCCGCGCCACCAGCATGTAGCCGATGCCCAGCACCAGCAGCACCGCGCCCATCGGCGTGAAGTCGAAGAAGCCGAAGCCCTCGTGGCCGCGGCGCTGCAGCTCGGCCTGCACGACGAGGTTGGGCGGCGTGCCGACCAGCGTCAGCATGCCGCTGAGCAGCCCGGCGAAGGCCAGCGGCATCATCAGCCGCCCCGGCGCGCTACCGGCACGCTGGGCCACCCGCAGCGCCACCGGCACGAAGATCGCCACCACCGCGGTCGAGCTCATCACCGAACCCAGCGCCGCGGTGGCGGCCATCAGCAGCGCCAGCAACCGGGCCTCGCGGCCGCCGGCGCGCGCCACCAGCCAGTCCCCGACGCGGTACGCGATGCCGGTGCGCGCCAGCGCCTCGCCGATGACGAAGAACAGCGCGATCAGGATCACACCCGGCTCGCTGAAGCCGGCCAGCGCCTCGGGCAGCGTCAGCGTGCCGCCCAGCACCAGCAGCGTCAGCGCCGCCAGCGCGACGACGTCCATGCGCGGGCGGTTCAGCACGAAGCAGACGACGCAGACGGCCAGCAGCGCCAGCACCCAGGCGGTTTCGGGAGTCATCGAAGGCGCAGCCCGGCGGCGGGTGCGTGAGCGGTTGGCAAAGGGCGCGATCTTCGCCCGGGCGCCCGGCGCACCGCGCGTTTCCCCAGGCCGCCCTCGGACATCGGCGGCCCGATGGACATGTCCGGAAACGGCGAGTCCGCCTCCGGCGCGCCACCTATCATGGCCCCCGCATGTTCCCCGACCCCGACGCCGCCTACCTCGCGCTCGCCGCCCGCGACGCGCGTTTCGACGGCCGCTTCTTCGTCGGGGTCACCAGCACCGGCATCTACTGCCGCCCGGTGTGCCGCGTGCGCACGCCGCGGCGCGAGAACTGCCGCTTCTTCGCCAGCCCGGCGCAGGCCGAGGCCGCGGCCTTCCGCCCCTGCCTGAAGTGCCGCCCGGAGATCGCGCCCGGGCTGTCGGAGATGGACTCCTCCGACGCGCTGGCCACCAGCGCCGCGCGGGCGATCGAAGCCGCGGTGCAGGCCGGCGACCCGGTCGTGCTGCCGGCGCTGGCCGCACGCCTGGGCATCGGCGAGCGCCACCTGCGCCGCATCTTCGCCGCCGCGCACGGCGTCGCGCCGCGTGAATACCTCGCCACCCAGCGCCTGCTGCTGGCCAAGCAGCTGCTCACCGACACCACGCTGCCGGTGGCCCAGGTGGCGCTGGCCAGCGGCTTCGAGAGCCTGCGCCGTTTCAACGCCGCCTTCCTGGAACGCTACCGTCTGGCGCCGACGGCGCTGCGGCGCGCCCGCGGCGAGACCCCGGCCGATCCGGTGCTGCGCCTGGCCTGGCGGCCGCCCTACGACATCCAGACGATGCTGGGCTTTGCCGCGCGCCGCGCGCTCGCCGGCGTCGAGCAGGTCGAAGGCCTGGCCTGGCGGCGCACGCTGGCCTGGCCGCATCGCGGCGCCGTGCTCGACGGCTGGATCGAGGCGCGTTTCGTGCCCGAGCGCCACGAGCTGCACCTGCGCACCGCCCCGGCGCTGGCGCCGGTGCTGGGCGCCGTGCTGCGCCGCGTGCGCGAGGCGCTGGACCTGGACGCCGACCCGGCACCGATCGCCGCGGCGCTGGCCGCCGGCGGCCTGGCCGCCGAGGGCCAGCGCCTGCCCGGCGCCTTCGACGGTTTCGAGACCGCGGTGCGCATCGTGCTCGGCCAGCAGGTCACGGTGGCCGCCGCCGGCACGCTCGCCGCGCGCCTGGTGCGGCGCTACGGCCGCCCGGTCCAGACGCCGTTCGCCGCGCTGACGCACACCTTCCCCGACGCCAAGACGCTGGGCGCCGCCGACCCCGAGGAGCTCGGCCGCCTGGGCATCGTGCGCCAGCGCGTGCGCGCGCTGCAGGCGCTGGCCGCCGCAGTGGCCGGCGGCTCGCTGACGCTCGAACGCGGCGCAGCACTGGCGCCGACGCTGGCCACGCTGGCCGCCCTGCCCGGCTTCGGCCCCTGGACCGTGCAGCTCGTCGCGCTGCGTGTGCTCGGCTGGCCCGACGCCTGGCCCGCCGGCGACGCCGGCCTCGCCGTCGCGCTGGGCACCCGTGACGCGCGTGAACACGAACGTGCCGCCGAGGCCTGGCGGCCCTGGCGCGCCTATGCCGCGATGGCGCTCTGGCGCCCTGGAGACACCCGATGAGACACCCCCGACTCCAGGCGCAATCGCGCCTGGACACGCCGCTGGGCCCGGTGACGCTGGCCGCCAGCGCCGCCGGCCTGGCCGGCCTGTGGTTCGACGCCCAGCGCCACCACCCCGGCGCGCTGGACCTGCCGCTCGACCCGGCGCATCCGCTGATCGCCCGGGCGGCGGCCGAGCTGAGCGCCTACTTCCGCGGCGAGGCCGACGGCTTCACGGTGCCGCTGGACGCCGAAGGCACGCCGTTCCAGCGCGCGGTGTGGGACCAGCTGCGCGCCATCGCCGCCGGCACGACGACGAGCTACGGCGAGATCGCGCGCCGCATCGGCCGGCCCAGCGCGGTGCGGGCCGTCGGCGCGGCCGTCGGCCGCAACCCGCTGTCCATCGTCGTGCCCTGCCACCGCGTCATCGGCGGCGGCGGCGCGCTGACCGGCTACGCCGGCGGGCTGGACCGCAAACAGGCGCTGCTCGCGCTGGAGCGCGGGGCCGCGCGGTGACGCGGCGCGACCTCGCCGAGCTGTTCCTGCTCGCGTCGCTGTGGGGCGGCTCCTTCCTCTTCATGCGCCTGGGCGCGGCCGACTTCGGCCCGGCGGCGCTGGTCTTCGTGCGTGTCGCCGGGGCGGCGCTGATGCTGCTGCCGCTGGTGCTGCTGCGTGGCGAAGGCGCGGCGCTGCGCCGCCACTGGCGGCCGATCGCCGTGGTCGGACTGCTGAACTCGGCGCTGCCTTTCGCCTGCTACATGGTCGCGGCGCTGGTGCTCAGCGCCGGGCTGTCGTCGATCTTCAACGCGACGACGCCGCTGTGGGCGGCGCTGATCGCCTGGGCCTGGCTCGGCGACCGGCCGACGCGGCCGCGGCTAGCGGGGCTGGCGATCGGTTTCGCCGGCGTGCTGGCGGTGGGCCTGCACAACGCCAGTTTCAAACCCGGCGAACACGGCGTCAGCCCGGCCCTGGGCATCGTGCTGTGCCTGGTGGCGACGCTGTGTTACGGCATCGCCGCCAGCTACACCAAGAAGCGCCTGGCCGGCGTGCCGCCGATGGCGGTGGCCGGTGGCAGCCAGCTCGCCGCGGCGGCGTTCACGCTCGGCCCGGCGCTGTGGTGGTGGCCGGCGCAGATGCCGGGTGCCGCGGCCTGGGGCGGCGCGGCGGTGCTGGCCTTCGCCTGCACCGGCTTCGCCTACTGGCTGTTCTTCCGCCTCGTCGCCCACGCCGGGCCGGCGAACGCGGTTTCGGTGACCTTCCTCGTCCCGGCTTTCGCGGTGCTGTGGGGCTGGCTGTTCCTGGCCGAAAGCCTGTCGGTGGCGACGGTGGCCGGCTGCGCCGTCGTGCTGCTGGGCACCGCGCTGGCCACCGGCGTGCTGCCGCGGCGGCGGGCTTGATTTCGGCGCCGGGCGCCCCAGCTTCAGGACATGCCCACCGAAACCGTCCGCCTCCCCGCCCGGCTGCACGCGCTGGCCACGATGGCTGCCCTGCTCGAACGCCTGGAGCGCCAGCCGCGCTCGGCCAGTGCCGGGCAGTACCGCGGTGTCGTGCAGCAGATCCGCGAACTGCTCGCCGAAGCCGAAGGCGACGAGTCGCTGCCGGCGCTGCTGGCCATCGCCCCGGCGACCGCCGAGCTCTACGAGAACCTGCACTACGAACACGCGGGGCTGTGCCGCTCGCCGCTCGAGGAGGCCCTGAACGCCGAGCTGGCGGCCTCGACCGTGATCAAGGCCGCCCGCAGCCGCTGAAAGCCGCCCCGGCGGCACCAAGGCCGGGCCGTCGCGCCGACAATGCCGGGTTGCCCCGACATCGCCCGCATGGCCGACCTGCACCTCGACGACCTCGAAGCCGCCATCAACTGGTGGCGTGAACGTTCCCCCTCGCCCGACGGCGTGAGCGCCTGCGCCGAGGTGCGTGCGCTGGCCGAGGTCTACGCGCCGCTGGTGCGCGCGCGCCTGAGCGGCATCGACGAGCACACGCTGCCGCCGGCGGCCCGCGCCGCCTGGCTCGCCTGGTACGCCAGCACGCCCGACGCGCCCTGCATCGCGATCTGCTCGACGACCCAGGGCGACGCGGTCTGCAAAGGCTGCGGCCGGAGCTTCGACGAGGTCCAGCACTGGACCGTGATGACCCCGGCCGAAAAACGCGCCGTCTGGCGCCGCATCACCACCGACGGCACGGCCTGGCGCTTCAACCGTTATGCCGAACGTGCCGCGCGGGGGGCCGCTTGAGCGCAATCGGGCCGGCGACAGGGCGCGACGAGCCGGTTCCCGAACCCTTCCCCGCACCGCCGCCGGGCCGCGCGGCACGCCTGGCCGACAGCGGCCGGCGCATCGCCAAGCTGGCCTGGCCGGTGTTCGTCGGCCAGCTCTCGGTGCTGGCCTTCAGCACGGTGGACACGCTGCTGGTGGCGCGCCACTCGGCCGCCGACCTGGCGGCACTGGCCGTGGGCAGCGCCGCCTACGTCACGACCTTCGTCGGCTTCATGGGCGTGGTGATGGCGCTGGCGCCCATCGTCGGCCAGCTCTTCGGCGCCGGCCGCCCGGCCGACGCCGGGCGCCAGCTGCACCAGGCGGTGTGGATCGCGCTCTTCTTCTCGGCCATCGGCTGCGCGCTGCTGCTGTTTCCGACGCCCTTCCTGGCGCTGGCCCAGGCGACACCCGAGCAGGCCGGCAAGGTGCGCGGCTACCTCGCGGCGCTGGCGGTGGCGCTGCCGGCCTCGCTGCTGTTCACCGCCTACCGGGCGTTCAACGTCGCGGTGTCCAGGCCCAAGGCAGTGATGGCGCTGCAGCTCGGTGCGCTGGCGTTCAAGGTCCCGCTGTCGGTGGCGCTGGTGTTCGGCGTGCCGGCGCTCGGGCTGCCGTCGCTGGGCGTGCTGGGCTGCGGCATCGCCACCGCGGTGGCGATGTGGGCCCAGACCCTCGGCGCCTTCGTGCTGCTGCGCCGCGACCCGTTCTATGCCGGCTTCCGCCTGCGCGGCCGCGGGCTGGACGCGCCCGACCGGCCGGCGATCGGCGCCCAGCTCCGCCTGGGCCTGCCCTCGGGCGCGGCGGTGCTGGTCGAGGTCTCGGGCTTCACCTTCATGGCGATCTTCATCGCCCGGCTGGGCGAGACGCCGGTGGCCGGGCACCAGATCGCGGCCAACCTGGTGTCGCTGCTGTTCATGCTGCCGCTGGCCATCGCCAACGGCGCCTCGACGCTGGTGGCGCAGCGCATCGGCGCCCGCGACCTGGCCGCGGCGCGCCGGCTGGGCTGGCACGGCGTGATCCTCGGCGCCGGGCTGGCGGTGGTCAACGGCGGCACGCTGTACCTGCTGCGCGAGCCGGTGATCGGCCTGTACACGCGTGACCTGGCGGTGGCCGCCGCGGCGCTGCCGCTGCTGGCCTTCGTCGCCCTGTTCCACGTCGCCGACGCGACGCAGACCGTGGCCGCCTTCGTGCTGCGTGCCTGGCGCATCGCCACCGTGCCGCTGGTCATCAACGCCACCGCGCTGTGGGGCGTGGGGCTGGGCGGCGGCTACCTGCTCGCCTTCGACCCGCTGGGTCTGGTGCCGCCGGCGCTGCACGGCGCCCGCGGCTTCTGGATCGCGTCGACCGCCGGGCTGGTGCTGACGGCCGTGGCGCTGGCCACCTTCCTGGCCTGGATATTGCGCCGGCAGCGCCGCGTGGCGGCCTGAATCAGGCCGACAGCGGCAGCGACAGCGTGAAGCAGCTGCCGCCGCCGTCGCGCGGCGTGCAGCGCACGCTGCCGCCGTGGCGCTCGGCGATCTGGCGCACCAGCGCCAGCCCGAGGCCGACGCCGCCCTCGCGCTCGGCGTGGCCGGGCAGGCGGAAGAAGGGCTCGAAGATGCGCTCGCGGTAGGCCTCGGGCACGCCCGGGCCGCGGTCGGAGACACGCAGCTCGGCCTGCGTGCCCACGGACACGACCTGGGCCTCGACGTCTTCGCCACCATAGCGGCGGGCGTTCTCCAGCAGGTTGCGCACCGCACGACGGATCAGGCGCTCGTCGCCGGCCACACGCAGGTCCTCGCCCAGCGCCGCGGCCTGCACGCGTGCGGCCTCCTCGGCGGCCACGGCCAGCAGGTCCACCGGGTCGCGGCGGTCGACGGTCATCGCGGCATCCAGGCGGCTGGCCAGCAGCACCTCCTCGACCAGCGCGTCGAGCTCGGCGATGTTGGTGTCGATCTCGCGGCGCAGCGCCTCGCGCTGCTCGGGCGTGGCCTCGTCGGCCATCGACACCGCCATCTTCAGCCGCGCCAGCGGCGAGCGCAGCTCGTGGCTGGCGTTGGCCAGCAGGCTCTGATGCGAACGCAGCAGGGCCTCGATGCGCGCCGCGGCGAGGTTGAAGCTGGCGCCCAGCGCGGCGACCTCGTCGCGTCCGTCCTCGGCCACGCGCTGCTGCAGGTGGCCGGCGCCGAAGGCCTCGACACCGCGCTTGAGCGCCTCCAGCCGCCGCGTCAGCCGCCGCACCACCGGATAGGCGCCGGCGGCCACCGCGGCAAAGAGCACGACCAGCAGCGCCGCCAGCCCCAGGCCGTCGAAAGCCGGCCCCGGCGGCAGCCAGGGGCTGCGCGGCGGCAGGCCGGCGAAACGCTGCTCGTCGCCGCCCGGGCCGGCGTCGACCGGGCCACCGGGCCCGGCGGGATCGCCGGGCCCGCCCGGGTCACCGTCGGGACGCGCCAGCCCGCCGCGCATCAGCGTCGGGCGCAGCACCCACAGCGTGCGCCCGTCGTCCAGGCGGATCGGATAGGCACGCCCGGCCCCCGGCCCGCCGCCCTGGCGGCGCGCGAAGGTGTCCGAGGCGCCGAGGCGCCGGCCGTGCTCGTCGTCCAGCGCCATCGGCAGGCGCAGGCGCTCGGACCACTCGCGCAGCGCCTCGGCCTGCACCTCGGCGGGCGCGTCGGCGCGCGGCAGCGAGCGCTGCAGCAGTTCGGCCCAGGCGGCCACACGCTCCTGCAGCGTGCTCTGGACACGCGCACGCTCCTGTTCGAGGTGGCTCTGCAGCAGCCAGACCGACACCAGTGCGAACAGCGCCAGCGCCGCCACCACCGTCAGATAGATGCGGATGTACAGCGAGCGCATCTCAGCGCCGCCCGGCCGAAGCGGCGCTCATTCGGCGTCCTGCTTCTTCGCGAACACGTAGCCCGCGCCACGCACCGTCAGCACGCGCTTGGGGTTCTTCGGGTCCTCTTCGATGACCGCGCGGATGCGCGAGACGTGCACGTCGATGCTGCGGTCGAAGGCCTCCAGCGGGTGGCCCTTGAGCGCGTCCATGATCTGGTCGCGCGAGAGCACCCGGCCCGGGCTCTGCGCCAGCACGACGAGCAGGTCGAACTGGTGGCTGGTCAGGTCGCAGGGCTGGCCGTCCAGGCGGGCCTGGCGGGCGCCCAGGTCGACCTCGAGGCGGCCGAAGCGCAGCACCTCGTCGCCGGCGGGCTCGGGCGCGGCGCGGCGCAGCAGCGCCTTGACGCGCGCCAGCAGCTCGCGGGGCTCGAAAGGCTTGGGCAGATAGTCGTCGGCGCCGAGCTCCAGGCCGACGATGCGGTCCATCGGTTCGCCGCGGGCGGTCAGCATCAGCAGCGGCAGGCGGCGCGTGCGCGTGTCCGAGCGCAGCTCGCGCGTGAGGTCCAGGCCGTCGCCGTCGGGCAGCATCAGGTCCAGCAGCAGCGCGTCGTAGCCGCGCAGGCGCAGCTGCTCGCGCCCCGCCGCCAGCGACCCGGCGGTGTCGACCTCGAAGCCGTTTCGGCGCAGGTAGTCGCCGACCATCGTGGTCAGGCGGGAATCGTCGTCGATCAGCAGCAGTCGGCTCGTCACGGTCGCTCTCGAACGAAAAGAGCCCCGGGGCCGGAGCCACGGGGCGAAGGCTTCATGTCAAAGCCACAGGAGGAAAAGGATAACGATGACGGGGCGGGGTGTCAGCGCCGGGGGCGCTCTACCGGTCCGCGCCGGGCGTCCATGGCCTCGCGGCGCGTCTTCATCGTCTCGGCGATCTGCTGGCGCTGCTCGGCGGTGAGCACGCGGCTGACCTCCAGCATCGCCTGGGTCATGCGCCGGCTGGACTGGTCGTGCTGGGCCAGCATCTTCTGGCGCAGCGCCTCGACGGCCTTGGCGTCGACGCTGGGCTGGGCAAACAGTTCGGCCATCTGCTCGGCGAGCCGGCGGCGCTCGTCGCGCTGTTCGCGGGACTCGTCCTGGGCGTTGCCGACGATCTCGCGGATCTGCTTGCGCTGCGCCGGGGTCGCGTCGACGTCGTCGAGCAGGCGCTGCAGCATGAAGGGGTGCCCCAGCCAGGGCATCGCGTCGGGGCCGGCCATCGAAGGCCCGCCCATCGGCATGCCGTGTGCGGCCATCGGGCGATCGGGCGGTGGCGGACCGTCGGGCCGGTCGGCACTGGCCGCGGCGACGGCGGCGGCGCTGGCCGCGACGAGCGCGGCTGCAGCGAGGATTCGGGAGGCGAGCGGGCGGTTGGTGAGTGTCATCGCGGCACCAGGAAGGTCATGGGTGACGGTATGACGCTCACTGTGCCGGCCGCGGGTGTCGCGGCCGTGCCCGGCGGGTAAAGAAGCTTGTCGGCCGCGGCCTTCGCGCGCCGGGCTCAGGGCTGGCCGGGCTGCACGCGCACCAGGCGACGCTCGAGGCGAAAGCCCGGCGTCGCGCTGCGGATGTCCAGGCGGATCAGCAGGCCGCTGGCGCGGTCGACGACGATCGCGCCGTCCAGCCGCGAGCTGACCTCGCCGTTCTGCGCGTCGCCGAACAGCTCGACGACGGCAACGTCGAAGCTGCGCCCGGCGATCGTCTGCCGGCCGGTGGCTACGACCTGGCCGCGCACCAGCGCACGCGCGTAACCGTCGCCGGCGATGCGCAGCTCGCCGCTGAGCACGTCGCCGAGCGCGATGTCGCGCCGGAACAGCCGCTGCCACTCGAGCTGGCCGGCCGGCGCGGCGACGACGTTGCCCTGCCGGTCCTGGCGCCAGGGCCGCGGCGGGCCGGCCTGGCTGACGCGGAACTCGAAGACGTCGCGCCGCAGCGAGACGACCTGCAGCGTCCACTCGCCCGCCACGCCGCGGGCGGCACTGCGTTCCTCGTAGACCAGCAGGTCGCCGGGCGCGATCGGCAGCGCCGCCAGGTGCTCCGGCGACAGCTCCATCGGCCGCGGGCAGCCGCGATCGAGCGACGCCGTCTTCAAGGCCTCGTAGCGGCCCTTGAACTCGGCGAGCTCGCGCGCCTCCACGCCGTTGGGCCGCAGCGCGAACAGCGCCGGCCAGAAGATGCTGACGCCGACACCGAGCGCGACGATGTTGCGCCCGGCGATGTCGTCGACGGTGTAGGCCAGATCGGCGGCGCGCTGCTGCACGGCGTCGGTCTCGTCGGCCAGGCGCTCGCAGTCCCAGAGGGCGAACTCGGCGGGGTCGGCCTGCTGCGGGCGCACGTCGACCGAGCGCGTGGCGCAACCGGCGACGGCAAGCCCGACGAGGCAGGTGGCGAGGCGGGTCGTCAGGCGCATCATCAAGCCGGGCATTGTGCCTGCGCGCGAAGGCACGGCAAACCCGGCCCGGCGTGCGCCCGCGCTCAGGACCCGGACGCCGCCGGCGCCGCGGCCGGCGCCGCGTCCGCCTTGGCGCCGCGGCGCCCCGCGAGGCGCTTCTTCGCCGCCTCGCGCTCCTCGGGCGTCATCTGCTGCCAGCGCTGGCGCAGCTTGTCGCGCGCCTGCGCCTGCTGTTCGGGCGTCATCGACTCCCACTTCTCTTTCATGGCCTCGCGGCGCTCGCTGCCCGCGGACTGGGCGAACGCGCCGGTGGACAGCGAGGCGGCAACGGCCAGCAGCAGGGCCGGCAAGAGCTTGGTCATCGGGGTTCCTTTCGAGCCGAGGCATCGGGGTTGACGGCTTCTCAATGCGGCGCGAGGCCGCGCCGTTGACGACAGCATGCACCCGCGACGCAAAGAAACGTGTCCGCGGCGCTAGCATGGGCAGTGCCTGCCTGCTGCCTGCCGCCCGTGATACGACCGCTGCTCCTGGTGCTCGCCTGCGCCGCGGCGCCTGGTGCTGCCGCCGACGACTGCACGCTGGTGTTCGGCCAGGGGCGCGGTGTCGCGCCCGGCGACGCCGAGGCGGCGCGCCAGTGGGACGGCGTCAACCTGGCGTTCAACCAGCGTGTCGCGCAGGCCCTGGGCGAACGCGGCGAGACGGTCCTGCCGCTGGTCGCACGCGCCAGCGACGAGCCGGCCACGGCGGTGCGGGCGGTGCTCGAACGCGCCGCGGCAGCGAACTGCGGGCGCATCCTGGAGACCACGGTCTTCGCCGACCCCGCGGCCGGCACGCTGGTCGCCCGGCTGCGCGAGTACCCGCTGGCGCCCGACGCCACCGGGGCACTGCGCATCGGCGCGCCGCGGCTCACCGTGGAACGCCAGTTCGAGCTCGCGCCCTCGACGCTGGAGCGGGTGCGGCCGGCCGTGCTGGGCGCCGTGATGGCCGCCGAACTGAGCGAGCGGCGCGCCGCCGCGGCCGGGCGATGAGCGCCGCCGAACTCGACGACGCGGCGCAGGCCGCGCTGGTGGCGCGGCTGGCCCGCACGCTGGAGGCCGAGGGCCCCGTCCAGGCCTTCGAGACCCACGTTTCGCGCGTGCTGGTGACGCCGACGCAGGCCTGGAAGTTCAAGAAGCCGATCGCGCCCGGCTTCCTCGACTACACGACCCGCGCACTGCGGCGGCACTTCTGCGAGGCCGAGCTGCGCCTGAATCGCCGGCTCGCACCGGCGCTGTACGAGTGCGTGCTGCCGGTCACCGGCACGCCCGAGGCGCCGCGCCTGGGCGGCCCCGGCGAGGCGCTGGACTGGACGCTGCAGATGCGCGCCTTCGCCCAGGACGGGCTCTGGGACCGGCTGGCCGCGCGCGGCGCCCTGGGCGCGGCCGAGGTCGACGCGCTGGTCGGCGTCGTCGCGCCCTTTCACGCCACGGCGGACGTCGCGCCGGCCGACGGCGAGTTCGGCACGCCCGGGCAGGTCCGCGCGCCGATGCTGGAAAACCTGGACGTGCTGCAGCCGCTGCTGGCCGGGACGCCGGCGGCCGCGATGCTCGAACGCCTGCGCGCCTGGGAGGCACGGCGCTTCGCGGCGCTGGCGCCGGTGTTCGCCGCGCGGCTGGCCGCCGGGCGCGTGCGCGAGTGCCACGGCGACCTGCACCTGGGCAACGTCGTCGAGATCGAAGGCCGCACGACGGTCTTCGACTGCATCGAGTTCAACGAGGGCTTCCGCTGGATCGACGTGGCCAGCGAGGTGGCGTTCATGGCGATGGACCTGCAGGCCCACGGACTGTCGGCGCTCGCGCACCGGTTCGTCGACGGCTGGATGGCCGCCTGCGGCGACTACGACGCGGCACGCGTGCTGCGCTACTACCGCGTGCACCGGGCGCTGGTGCGCGCCAAGGTCGCCGCGCTGCGGGCGGCGCAGCCGGGCGCGCCCGCGGGCGCGCAGGCCGAGGCGCTGCGCTACGTCGCGCTGGCCGAGCACGCGACACGCGGCATGCCGCCGACGCTGTTCGTCACGCACGGCGTCAGCGGCAGCGGCAAGACGACGCTCACGCAGGCGCTCGTCGAGCGCGGCGCGCTGCGCGTGCGCGCCGACCTGGAGCGCAAGCGCCTGTTCGGGCTGTCGCCGCTGGAGCGTCCGGACGCGGCGCTCGTGCCCCGCCTCTATGGCGCCGAGGCCGGCACGGCGACCTACGCCCGGCTGCTCGACGCCGCCGCGGCCGTGCTCGACGGCGGGTTCCCGGTGGTGCTGGACGCGACCTTCCTGCACCGCCCGGCACGCGAGGCCGCACGCCGCTTCGCCGCCGCGCGCGGCGCCCGCTTCGTGCTGCTGGACTTCGCCGCCGACGAGGCCACGCTGCGCAGCCGTGTCGCCGCCCGCACGCGTCGCGGCGACGACGCCTCCGACGCCGACCTCGCGGTGCTCGAAGCCCAGCTGCGCTCGGGCGACCCGCTGGACGCCGCCGAAGCCGCGCAGGCGCTGCGCGTGAGCCCCGATCACACGCCGGACTGGGACACGCTGCTGGCCGCTCCGTGACCGATTCGGCGCCGATGCCGGGCGCAAGCGGGCGAGCGCACGCGCCCTTGCCGACGGTCAACCCGCCGGCGGGCCCGGTTCGCGAGGATCGCGCCCGACCCGGCAGCGCCTGCACGCGCCGCCGGGCCACCACGATGTGCGCCCTGCGAGTCACCGACCCCTTCGACCCCGAGCCCGCCGCTGCAGCCGTGCCGCAGCCGCCGTGGCCGCAGCGTGCCCAGGCCTTGCCGCCGGCCGACGCCGGACTCCGGCCGGCCGAGCCCTCGGCCGTTGCCGGGCGTTGCTGGCGCCGCTACGCCCGCCCCGCCGCGCTGCACGGCTGAGCCCGTCGGCCGCTTGAGGCGGCGCATTGACACCGCCGCGCCCCGGGCGGAGCATGGTTCGAACCCCCACCCGTCACCCGGGGCGGGCGTGACGCCACCCCGGGCAGGAGCGCACGATGAAAAGCATGCTCGTCCACCTCGACGCCTCCCCGCGTTCGGCCCGCCGCCTGGCGCTCGCCCACCGCCTGGCGCGTGAACACGGTGCCGAACTGACCGTCGTCTTCGCCGTGCTGCCGGCGATGGTCGCGGCGCCCTTCGCCGCGGCCGAAGGCGCCTACGCCGCCGCCTCGCTGCTCGAGGAGACCGACCGCCAGCTGCGCGCCCGGGCGCGCGAGATGTTCGAGCGCGAGGCGGTCGGCGGCGCACCGATGCACTGGGTCGAGATCCGCCACGACACGCTGGAAGTGGCCATGGCCGAACACGCGCTGTTCGCCGACCTGCTGGTGCTGGGCCAGCACGACGCCGACGATCGCGAGACCGGGCCGGTGCCGCGCGGCCTGGTGGCCTCGCTGGTGCACGACAGCGGCAAGCCGGCGCTCGTCGTGCCGACCACCGGCGAGCTGGCGGCGCCCGGGCGGCAGGTGCTGATCGCCTGGAAACCCACACGCGAGGCGGCCCGTGCGGTGGCCGCCGCGCGTCCCTGGCTGCTGGCGGCCGAGTCGGTGCACGTCGGCTGCACGCTCGCGCGCCGCGACGACGAACGCACCGGCACCTCGGCACTGGAGCGCTGGCTGCGCCGCAGCGGCGTCACGGCGCCGATCCACATCCACGGCCTGGCGGGAACCGGCATCGGCGAGGCGCTGCTCTCGCTGGCCACCGACACCGACGCCGACCTGCTCGTGATGGGCTGCTACGGCCACAGCCGGGCGCGCGAGCTGGTGCTCGGCGGCGTCACGCGCACGGTGCTGCGGACGATGACGCTGCCGGTGCTGATGGCGCACTGAGCGCCGGGCGCTCTGGAGAGCACTCTCTAGAAATCCCGGCCGTCCTGAGGTGCCCTCTCTAGGCCCGGCGCCGAGACTCGGTGGTGTCAGGAATTCCACCCACCATCCACGGAGGCAGCCATGTCGACCCAAGACCTTGCCAGCGTCACGCTGAAGACGATCGAGAACTACCGCAACGCTGCCGAGAAGACGGTCGCGGCCTACCGTTTCGGCAGTCACCGCCTGGTCGGCCTGGTCGACGTCGCGATCGAGAAAGGCGTCTACGCGCGCACCGCGCGCTTCGCGCCGCGCACCACCGACCGCATGAACGCGCTGCGCGGCACGGTGGCCGGCACCGTGGACAAGAGCATCGACGAGGTCGCCGACCGCGCCGTCAAGCTCGTGGACCTGAGCGGTGACACCGCCGCGGCCCAGGTGGCCAAGATGGCCGACATCGCCGCCGGTGTCGACAACACGATGCTCGCCAACGGCCTGCACACCGCCGCCAAGGTCACGCTGCCCGGCGCGAAGTTCGCGCTGAAGCTGTCGACGACGGTCGTGCGCGGCGCCGAGCGTCTCGTCGACGTCGCGGGCGCCCCGAAGGCCCGCAAGCCGACGCGTGCGGCGGTCGGCAAGAAGCGCACGAAGGCCGTGGCCGAAGCGGTCAAGCCGGCGCCGCGCCGCGTGCGCAAGGCGGCCGCCGAGGTCGTGCAGGCCGTCGAGGCCACGCCGGTGAAGAAGACGCGCCGTGCACGTCCGGCCAAGCCGGCGGCCGAAGCGGCGGCCACCGCCTGAGCACCGGCAGGCGTCAGCGGCAAGGGGCCTTCGGGCCCCTTTTTCTTTGCTAGGGATGCAAAAACGTCACTCTTGTCGGCAAAAGTGATACCATTGCCATCAATCCGGGTTCGCAAATGCCGAATCCAGACGAACGGTTTCTGACGGCGCCGCGCGACCGCGCGGCGGACTTGGCCGGTCGGGGCGCCTCCGATGCCCCGATCGGCCTTCTTTTTTCCGCCTTCAGGTACACGACTTGCCGATGCCGGCGCGTGTGGGACCGCATCGCCGCCACCGTCAGCGAGGAATTCTCCGACGCGCCCGACCTCGAACAGGTCACGCGCATCCTGGTGCGCCTGCTGCTCGCGGCGCTCGTCGGCGGGGTGCTGGGTTACGAACGCGAGCACCACGGCCATGCCGCGGGCCTGCGCACCCACATGCTGGTGGCGATGGGCGCGGCGCTGTTCGTGATGGTGCCCGACCTCGCCGGCATGGAGGTCGCGGACCTCAGCCGCGTGATCCAGGGCGTGGTCGCCGGCATCGGCTTCCTGTGTGCCGGCGCGATCGTCAAGACCTCGTCGGCGCAGCGTGTGCACGGGCTGACCACGGCCGCGGGCATCTGGATGACCGCGGCGATCGGCGTCGCCTGCGGCCTCGGGCGCGAGGCGACCGCGGTGCTGGCTGCCGCGCTCGCGCTCGTCGTGCTGGGGCTGCTGCCCCGGGTGGTCGACCCGCGCCCGCGCTGACGGGCCCGGGCAGGCTTCAGGGCATGACCTCGACGTACTGGTAGACCTCGCAGTCCAGCAGCACGCGCCGCTGCGGCAGCGGCAGCTGCTCGAACCAGGCGTTGGCATCGTGGCGGTCGATCTCGCGGCCCAGGTGGCGCACGAGTTCGCAGATCGGGTCGGTGACCTTCTCGCGCCAGTCGCCGTCCTCGCGCACGTAGCCGAGGTACAGGTTCTTCATGCAGTTGCCGCGGCACCAGCTCTGCGCCTCGCAGCTCGTGCACGGCATCTTCGGGTCGGGCTGCAGCGGGCTGCGGCGCAGCCAGTTGCCGACGACGTCGCCGGTCTGCATCTCCGGCAGGTGCATCAGGTCGGGGCAGGCGAAGATGCGGCCGTCGGGCATCACGTTGAGGATGTGCGTCGACACGCGGCAGGCCGTGCCGCCGCCGCACTGCTCCACGGCGCGCGACGGGAAGAGCTTGTTGCGCACCGCGCCCATCAGCGGGATGAAGGGGTAGACGCGGTCGGTGTCGGCGAAGAAACGTTCGACCAGCTGCGTCAGCACCGCCTTGCGACGCTCGACCGACTGGCCCGCGTAGGCGTCACCGGCGACGAACTGGAAGTAGACGTAGTCGAAGGCCTTCGTCAGCTGGTCCAGCTCCTCGAAGCTGATGGTCTCGTCGGACCAGGTCACGCGCGCGGTCAGCGTGCCGCCCAGGCTGTCGCGCACGACCCCGACGTTGCGCAGGATCTGCCGGTAGATGCCCTTGCCGCGGTAGCCGTCGGTCACCTCCTGGCCGCCGTCGATCGACACGAGCACGTTGGACAGGCGCTGCAGCACGTGGTGGCTGAGGTCGTCGAGCAGCGTGCCGTTGGTCTGCAGCTGGAAGCGGAACAGCGGGTGGCGCTGCATCACGGCCTCGATGAAGGGCCGGTTCAGCGTCGGCTCGCCGCCGTAGAACGTGACGTAGACCTCCTTGCCGGCGAGCTGCCGGGCGATGAACGCGTCGAGCTGGTCCATCGTGTAGGCCACGTGGCCCTGCGACTCGCGCACGTCGCCTTCGGCGATCGAGCAGTAGCTGCACTTCAGGTTGCAGCGCAGCGTGGTCAGCAGCTGCAGCTCGACACGCTGGCCGACGATGGCCGGCTGGGAGTCGGTGGCGGCGCTGCCGGCTCG
>NZ_SLXD01000002.1 GCF_004340905.1 Rubrivivax gelatinosus | reverse complement strand
GTCTGCGAGGCCAATGAACACGTGCGCACGCTGGAGCAGCTGGTGCACGAGGCCGACCAGGCGCTGTATCGCGCCAAACACGGCGGGCGCAACCGGGTGGTGCGCGCCGGTGGCGGCGAGGCGCGCCAGAGCGGGCCGGCGGGCCTGGTGGTGGTGGGCAGCGGGATCGACTTCGGCCGCCATGCCAGCGAGCGCTGCCTGTCGGAGATCCGCGAGGCCGAGGTGGTGCTCTGCCTGGTCAATCCGATGGCGCTGGCGATGATCTGCAGTCTGCGGCCCGACGCCATCAACCTCGGCCTGCACTACGCGCCGGGCAAGGACCGGCGCGAGACCTACCGCGAGATCGACGAGCGCATCATGACCGAGGTGCGTGCCGGCAAACGCGTCTGCGCCGTGTTCTACGGCCACCCGGGCGTGTTCGCCGACGTGCCGCACGTGGTGGTGCGCAAGGCGCGCGCCGAAGGCATCCCGGCGCGCATGGAGCCGGGCATCTCGGCCGAGGCCTGCCTGTATGCCGACCTCGGGCTGGACCCGGGCCGGCGTGGCGTGCAGTCGATGGAGGCCACCCAGTTCATGGTCTACGACCGCCAGCTCGACAGCGCCAGCCTGGTGCTGCTGTGGCAGGTGGCGCTGGCCGGCGACCTGAGCTGCACGCGTCTGCACGCCGAGCGCGACGGGCTGACGGCGCTGGTGGACAAACTGCTGCGCTGGTATGCGCCGGAGCACGAGGTCATCCTGTACGAGGCGGCGTGGCTGCCGATCGAGAAGCCGCGCATCGAGCGCCTGGCCCTGCGCGACCTGCCCGAGGCGAAGTACGCCGAGTACACGACGCTGGTCATTCCGCCGCGGGGCGAACTGCGGTGGGACTCGACGATCGCCGCGCCGCAGGCACGCGCCACGCAGGTCAGCCCCGCGGCGACCCACTGAGCGCCCGGACCCGCGGCTCCTGGCGGCGCCGCGGCGCTCGTCCGGGGCCTTGATCGGATCGGGCGCCGCATCAGCCCGTCCGCTCGACGGGCCCGGCCACCAGCTCCCGCACCGGCCGCACCTCGACGCTGCCGTGCCGCGCCGGCGGAATGCCGGAGGCGATGCGGATCGCCTCGTTCAGGTCTTTCGCGTCGACGAGGTAGAAGCCGGCCAGCATCTCGCGGGTCTCGGCGAACGGGCCGTCGAACAGCGTGACCTGGCCGTTGCGCACGCGCACCGTCGTCGCGGTGTGCGTGCCGTGCAGCGGCTCGGCGGCCAGCATGCGGCCGCTGCCGGCCAGCGCGCGTGCGTACTCGGCGCAGTCCGCGTCGGGGCAGGCGTCCCAGTGTTCGGCGTCCAGGTACACGAGGCAGAGGTACTTCATCGTCGCCTGCTCAGTGCGTCGCGGCCAGCGCCGCCGGGCGGGCCGCGATGTCGCGCGTGATCACCGGGTCGTGTTCGCCGGCCACGCCGGCGCGAGGGGTGTCGGTCACGGGGGTCTCCTGCGGTGCTGCGGCTCAGGCCATCGGGACGGGCTCGCCGTTGACGGCCCAGGTCACACCGTGGCGGTCGGTCAGCATGCCGAAGCTCCTGGCCCAGAAGGTGGGCGCCAGCGGCATCGTGATGCTGCCGCCGTCGGCCAGCGCGGCGAACACGCGTTCGGCCTCGGCCACGCTGTCGTACTGCAGCGCCAGCATCACGCCTTTGACACCGTCGAACGGCATGTCGGGTGGTGCGTCGCCGGCCATCAGCCGAGCGCCGCCGGGCAGCAGCAGGCAGGCATGCAGGATGGCATCGACCGGGGGCGGCGCGAAGCCGCAGCCTTCGGGCGCCGGCTGGTCATCGGGCGGGGGCGGCATCTCGCCGTGCGTCATCATCGCCTCGATGCTGGCGCCCAGCGCCCGGGCGTAGAACGCGAAGACCTCGCGTGTGTTGCCCGGGAAGCTGAGGTAGGGCGTGAGCGTGGTGGCCATGTCGTCTCCTGTGGGTTCGGGGGGTGAACCGGCAAGCCGGTCTCCACTGGTCGAACGGGCGACGTCGGTTTCGACCGCTGCCGACAACCTGTTTCAATCGGCCAGCGCCGCCAGCCGGGCAGCCAGGAAGGCGCGTTCGGGCGCCTGGCGCGCCAGGGACACGGCGTCGCGGTAGTGCCGGCGTGCTTCGTCGAGCTGGCCGGCGCGGCGGCACAGCTCGGCGGCGGCAGCGGCTGCGGCGGGGTAGCCCGGCAGCTGCGGCAGCAGCGGCCGCAGCAGCGCCAGACCGGCCTGCGGCCCGGCGTGCATCGAGACCGCGACGGCGCGGTTCAGCGCCACCACCGGCGTCGGCTCCAGGCGCCACAGCGCGTCGTACAGGCCGACAATCTGCCGCCAGTCGGTGGCGGCGGCGTCGCCCGCCTCGGCATGCACCGCCGCGATCGCCGCCTGCAGCGCGTAGGCGCCGAAACCTCCTTGCCGCAGCGCCGCCTCGGCCAGCGCGCAGCCTTCGGCGATCAGCTCGCGGTCCCAGAGGTGGCGGTCCTGGTGTTCCAGCGGCACCAGCACGCCGTCGGCGTCCAGGCGTGCGGCGCGGCGTGCGTCGCTCAGCAGCAGCAGCGCCAGCAGGCCACGCGCCTCGGCCGGCGGCTCGGGGGCCATCAGCGCCAGCAGCAGCCGCGCCAGGCGGATGGCCTCGCCGGCCAGGCCGCCGTCGCGTGCCGCATGGCCTTCGTTGAACACCAGGTAGACGACACGCAGCACGCTCGCCAGGCGCGGCGGCAGTTCGGCCGGGCCGGGCACCTCGTAGGGGATGCGGGCCGCGGCGATCTTGGCCTTGGCGCGCACGATGCGCTGCGCCAGGGTCGGCGTGGGCAGCACGAAGGCCGCGGCGATGGCCTCGGTGCTCAGGCCGCACACCTCGCGCAGCGTCAGCGCGATGCGGGCGTCCTCCGAGAGGCTGGGGTGGCAGCAGGTGAAGACGAGCCTCAGGCGGTCGTCGGGGATCTCGCGGCGTGCCTCGGCCAGCTGTTCGGGGCCGGGTGCGGGGTCGGCCAGCGTGTCGGCCAGGGCCGGGTCCCAGGCGATGAAGCGGCGCTCGCGCCGCAGCCGGTCGATGGCGCGAAAACGCCCGGCCGACACCAGCCAGGCCACCGGGTTCTCCGGCACGCCGTCGGCCGGCCAGCGTTCGGCGGCGGCCACGAAGGCGTCGTGCAGCGCCTCCTCGGCGCTGTCGAGGCTGCCGAGCAGGCGCACCAGCGTCGAGAACACGCGGCGTCCGTGTTCGCGGTAGACGGTTTCGATCTCGGTGGCGCCCATGCGGGCAGCTTAGCCGGCGGGCAATGCCCGCACGGCGTCACGCGGTCGGCGGTGGCCGCGCGTTCAGCGTTCTTCGGTCAGCGTCAGCAGCACGTCGGCGTACCAGGCGCAGTTCAGCCCCAGCGACTCGTCCTCGGTCTGGTCGCGCGAGCGCATGTCCATGCGCGTCGAGTGCACGCCCAGCAGCTGCCAGGCCAGTGGCGAAGCCGTGGCGCCGCCCTGGCTGCGCCGGCGCACCACCGGCGAGCCGCTGCTGCCCCGGTGCGTGCGGGCGTCGGTGAGGAAATACCCCTGGCGCTGGAACCGCACGCCGTAGGCCGAGGCGATCGACGCGCTGCGCAGAACGGCCAGGTGGTGCACCGTGTCCTGGAAGCCGAGCGGGAAGCCGGCGATGCCGAGCGTGTCGCCGATCGCGACGTCCTCGCCGCGAGCATCGAGGTGGCTCTCGTCGAAAGCCTGCAGCGTGGCTCCGGCCGGCAGCAGCCCGGGCGGGATTTCGATCGCGGCCACGTCCACCGCGCCGCCGCCGTCGGTGCCGTCGCGCCACTGGCCGAGCCCGTCGTGGTACAGCGGCAGCGAGACCACGGCGTGCCGCGCCAGGTCGTGGGTGTCGGTGTGCAGCACGAACTCGATGCGGTCGGGGTAGTGCGAACTCTCGGCGTCGGCGAACACGTGCCGGCTGCTGACGAGGAACAGCCGCTCGCCGCGGCGGAAGAAGAAGCCGCTGGCGCTGGTCAGCGCCCGCGGGCCGTCGAAGGTGCCGATGCGCGTGGTGGCCAGCAGCAGCGCGTCCACCGTGGGCGGCCCCGCATGCCGGCTGCCCTGCAGCACGGCCCGGTTGCGCGCCACGTCGCGCTCGAAGCTCGCCAGGACGACGTCGGAGATCTCCGCGTGCAGCAGCACCGTGCGCGCTGCTTCCGCGTAGGCGTCGAACGAGTCCGCCAGCCGGGCACGCGTGGGCTCCGACAGCGCTTCGATGACCGCCGGCACGAGCGCGTCGAGCGCCACCAGGCTGCCCTTGAGTTCGCAGATGCGCTCGGTGGCTTCTTGCAGGTTCTTCACGGCGGTTCCTTCGGCGGAAATGAAAAAGCGCGGCCGAGCCGCGCTTTCGGTCGAGGCGCCGGGCCGTGCCCGTCACCTCTCGGTGCCGCAGGAGATCAGCCCAGGCTGCGGATGTTGGAGGCCTGCGGGCCCTTCTGGCCCTGCGTCACCTCGAACTCCACGCGCTGGTTCTCGGTCAGCGTCTTGAAGCCGCTGCCCTGGATTTCCTTGAAGTGGGCGAAGAGGTCCTTGCCGCCGCCATCGGGGGCGATGAAACCAAAGCCCTTGCCTTCGTTGAACCACTTCACGGTGCCGGTTTGAGTCGTCATGTCGAATACCTTTCGAAGTTTGCGGGGCGCAAGATCGCACCCAGCGGAGAAACGCCAAGAAAATCTTCAAGAGGGGATTCAACGCGACGGCCGGTAGAGCACCGGGGCGTGAAGAAAGACCTATGAGCGGACGGTCTTGTGCAGATCAGCGAAGCCATCGTACACGAACGGGCGCATTCGTGTGCCGGTATTCGTGCCTCGGGGCTTTGGGCCCGCGGCTGGCGCTGCGCCTCGCCTGGCCGCCCAGCAGCAACAGGCCGGCCAGCATCATCGCGACGGTGCCGGGCTCGGGCACGACGCCGATGGTGGTCGTGAAGTTGGCGTTGTCGGGCGCGAAGTCGGAGATCGCCGCGAAGCCGGCGAAGCTCGTGTCGCGCGGCCAGAGGTTCCAGGTGTAGTCGCGCTTGTCGAAGCCGGTGGAGACGAGCATCGAGCCCGGAACGAGGGCGGTGATGGTGTTGCCGCTGACGGTGACCGAACCGGCGGCCAGGTCGCCGACGCCGCCGACACTGCCGCTGCCGTCGGCGCGCAGCAGCACGACGCGGTCGAAACGCACGCCGTCGATGCCGTCGGCCGCGAAGGCTGCCGTGCCGGCGCCACGGTTGACGCCCCAGACGTAGAGCGCCGAGTCGGTGGTGCCCACGGCGCCCGCCAGGGTGCTGGAGAGCTGGAAGAGGTCGGCGCCCGGGTCGTAGAGCACGGTGGCGGCGAGCACGTCGAGGTCGGTGCTGGAGCTGCTGCCGGCAAAGCTCGACAGGAAGTCGTCGGGCCGGTCGGTGATGCCGTCCAGCGCCAGGGCCAGCGCGGGGCTGGCCGCGATGGCGAGCGCGCCGGCAAGTCTGAACCATCGTTGTCGCATGTCGTCTCCTCGGGGTGGCGGGCTTTCGCCTCGGGTCGGGGCAGGGTAGGACAGCGCAGGGGCCTGCCGGCACCACACGAACCGGGCGTTCCGCCGGCAACCGGCCGTAAGCGGCGTGTCGCGGGATGCGTGCCTGTCGGCGCTTGCTGCTGCCGGTCAGCGGCTGTAGTTGGCAGCGCGCTGGCCCGCTGGCGGCCAGCGGCGCGCAGGGCCACGGATACCCGGGGCCGGCCGTCCGACCTGGCGCGCGGCGGCGCTGAGCCGCCGGTGTCCCGTGGCGAGAGCGGGGCAGTCGGTATGAGGAAGTTGCTGCTCTTCATACCGCTGCGCAGGCTGCTGCGGCTTGCGCGGATTTGCCCGACGCGGCGCGCCGGCAGCTCGCGCCCGCCCGCAACGGAACACCCGCGATCGCGGTATGAGGAACACGATGAGTTTCATATCCGCGACATCGGTCGGCCGCAGCATGCGCGCGATGAACACCCCGTGCCGCCCGCACCCCCTCGCCCTGGCCGCGCTGCTGTGCGCGGCCGGCCTGGCCCAGGCTCAGCAGACGCTTGAAGCCGCGCCGGGCGCCACCACCGAACGCATCGAGATCACCGGCCGCCACTACGACAACGCCGTCGGCACGTCCGACGCGGCGTCGCAAGGCACGATCCGCGCCGAGCTGCTGCAGAGCCGGCCGGCGCTGCGCCCGGGCGAGGTGCTGGAGTTCGTGCCCGGCGTCATCGTCACCCAGCACTCCGGCGACGGGAAGGCCAACCAGTACTTCCTGCGCGGCTTCAACCTCGACCACGGCACCGACTTCGCGACCAGCGTCGCCGGCATGCCGGTCAACATGCCTTCGCACGGCCACGGCCAGGGCTATTCGGACCTCAACTTCCTGATCCCCGAACTCGTCGACCGCATCGAGTACCGCAAGGGCCCGTACTTCGCGCGCAACGGCGATTTCTCGGCCGCGGGTTCGGCCGACATCGTCTACCGCCAGACGCTGGACGAACCGTTCGCGGCGCTGACGCTGGGCGAGCGCGACTACCAGCGTCTCGTCGGTGGCGGCTCCGCTGCGCTGGGCGAAGACCTGCGCCTGTTAGGCGCCGTCGAGCTGATGCACAACGACGGCCCCTGGACCGTGCCCGAGCATCTGCGCAAGGGCAACGCGGTGCTGACGCTGTCGGCCGGCACCCGCGCCGCCGGCTGGAGCACCAGCCTGATGGCCTACGACGCGCGCTGGGATTCGACCGACCAGGTGCCGCAGCGCCTGATCGACGCCGGCACCTACGACGGCCGCTCCTTCGGCCGCTACGACACGCTGGATGCAACCGACGGCGGCAGCACGCACCGCAGCAGCCTGTCGGGCGAATGGCACCGCCGCGGCGACGGCGCGTCCACCGAGCTCTCGGCCTACGTGATCGACTACGGGCTGAAGCTCTATTCCAACTTCACCTACGCGATGGAACGCCCTCAGCAGGGCGACCAGTTCTCGCAGCAGGACGAGCGCAGCCTCTACGGCGCCGCCTTGCGCCACGCCTTCGAGCACACGCTGGCCGGCCTGCCGGCGAAGACCGAGTTCGGCGCCCAGCTGCGCCACGACCGAATCCGTGTCGGCCTGTTCGAGACCGACGCGCGCCGCATCACCGGCACCACGCGCGAGGACCGCGTGCGCGAGACGATGGCCGGCGCCTACGGCCAGACGACGCTGGAGTGGACACCCTGGCTGCGCAGCATCGTCGGCCTGCGTGCCGACCGCGTGCACTTCGACGTCGAGGGCCTGAGCGACGACGCCAACTCGGGTTCGGCCAACGACCACCTGGTGTCGCCCAAGCTGTCGCTGATCCTCGGCCCCTGGGCGAAGACCGAGTTCTTCGTCAACGCCGGCCGCGGTTTCCACAGCAACGACGCGCGCGGCGCGACGGCCGCCGTCGACCCCGCGCCCGGGCTGGTGGCCGCACGCGGTTACGAACTCGGCGCGCGCACCGAGTGGATCCCGGGGCTGCAGAGCTCGCTGGCGCTGTGGACGCTGGACTTCGATTCCGAGCTGGTCTATGTCGGCGACGCCGGCGCCACCGAAGCCAACCGCCCGAGCAAGCGCCGCGGCGTCGAGTGGAACAACCGCTGGCTGCCGCGGCCCTGGCTGCTGGTCGACGCCGATCTGGCCTGGACGCACGCCCGTTTCTCCGATGACGACCCGGCCGGCGACCGCATCCCGAACGCGGTCGACAAGGTGGCGTCGCTGGCCGTCACGGCGCGCGAACTCGGGCCCTGGTCGGCCAGCCTGCAGTGGCGCTATCTGGGCAGCGGCGCGCTGGTCGAGGACAACAGCGTGCGCTCCTCGGCCTCGCTGACGACCAACCTGCGCATCGGTCGCCGGCTGGGCAAGAAGACCGAGCTGACGCTGGACGTCTTCAATCTCTTCGACCGCAAGGTCAACGACATCGAGTACTGGTACGAGTCGCAGCTGCCGGGCGAGGCGGCGCCGGTGGCCGACAAGCACGTGCATCCGGCCGAACCTCGCACGCTGCGCGTGACGCTGCGCACGGCGTTCTGATCCGGGCTGGCGTGAAGAGCTTCGCGTTCGGCGCCTGCGCGCCGGACGCGATCCGGGCGATCATCGGGCGGCCGTCCCTCCGAGTGCCGACACCGTGACACCCGCTGCCTCCGCCAGCCTCTCCGGCCTGAACGCCGCCCAGACCCGTCTGGACGTCGCGGGGCACAACGTCGCCAACCTGCAGACCGAGGGCTTCCGGCGCCAGGTCGCGCAGTCGGCCACGGCCCAGCCCGCCGGCGTCACGGTCTCGATCGCGCAGATGCCCGAGGCGGGCAACGCGCTGGAAGCCGACACCGTCGGCATGATCGAGGCGCAGCACGCCTTCGGCGCCAACCTGATGGCCTTCCGCGCGCAGGACGCGATGATGGCCAGCCTGCTCGACCTCGAAGCTTGAGCGGCGGCCTCCCGCTTCATGCGGGAAGCGAGTTTTCAAACAGCCAAACGTCCGTTCACCGGATAAGCGGCGCTGGGTAGCCTGGACGCATGCCGTGGTCGCCGACCGCGGTGTCCGTTCAACCGCTTCCCAAGGAAAAGAAATGTCGTTCAAACACGCGCTGTCGGCGCTGGTCGTCGCCGTGCTGCCGTTTGCCGCCCAGGCCGACGAGGTGCTGAAGGTCGCCGCCTCGCCGGTGCCGCACGCCGAGATCCTCGAGTTCGTGAAGCCCGTGCTGAAAACGCAGGGCGTGGATCTGCAGGTCAAGGTCTTCACCGACTACGTGCAGCCCAACCTGGCCGTCGAGGAGAAGCAGCTCGACGCCAACTACTTCCAGCACAAGCCGTATCTCGACAGCTTCAACAAGGATCGCAAGACGCACATCGTGCCGGTGGCCGACGGCAAGGTGCACGTCGAGCCCTTCGGCGCCTACTCGAGGAAGATCAGGAAGATCGCCGAGCTGCGCGACGGCGCCACGGTGGCGATCCCCAACGACCCGTCGAACTCGGGCCGCGCGCTGGTGCTGCTGCAGAAGCAGGGCCTGATCCAGCTGAAGGACCCGGCCAACATCCTCGCTACCGCCAAGGACGTGACGGCCAACCCGAAGAAGCTGGTGTTCCGCGAACTCGAGGCGGCGCAGCTGCCGCGGGCGCTGGACGACGTCGACCTCGCGCTGATCAACACCAACTACGCGCTCGAAGCCAAGCTGGTGCCGACGAAGGACGCGCTGTTCATCGAGGGCGCCGATTCGCCGTACGCCAACTTCGTCGCCGCGCGGCCGGACAACGCCAACGCCCCGGCGATCAAGAAACTCGTGGCCGCGCTGCACTCGCCCGAGGTGAAGAAGTTCATCCAGGACAAGTACAAGGGCGCCGTGGTGCCGGCGTTCTGATGTCCTGCCGCCGCAAGCCGGCTGCGACGGCCGCCCCGCGGGGCGGCCGTCGTCGTTTCAGCGCTGCCGGTACTGCGTCGCGCCGAACAGCACCTCGCGCGACTTGTCGTCGGTGATCGGCTTGCGCCGGTCGGCCAGCACCTCGCAGCCACGCTGCACCGCCGGGCGGGCGGCGATCTCGTCGAACCAGCCCTTGAGGTGCGGGTAGTCGTTCCAGTCGATGCCCTGGTTCTTCCAGCTGCGCAGCCAGGGAAAGATCGCGATGTCGGCGATCGTGTACTCGTCACCGGCGATGTAGCGTGTCCTGGCCAGCTTGCGGTTCATCACGCCGTACAGGCGTTTGGCCTCGTGGGTGTAGCGATCGACGGCGTAGTCGATCTTCTCGGGCGCGTAGATGCGGAAGTGGTGCGCCTGGCCCAGCATCGGGCCGACGCCGCCCATCTGGAACATCAGCCACTCCAGCGTCTCGTAACGGCCGCGCACGCTCTCGGGCAGGAAACGCCCGGTCTTGCCGGCCAGGTACAGCAGGATCGCACCCGACTCGAACAGCGAGATCGGCTGGCCGTCGGGCCCGTCGGGGTCGACGATGGCCGGGATCTTGTTGTTCGGGCTGATCGCCAGGAACTCCGGCGTGAACTGCTCGCCGGCGCCGATGTCCACCGCGTGCACGCGGTAGGGCAGGCCGCACTCCTCCAGCATCACGTGCACCTTGTGCCCGTTGGGTGTGGCCCACGAATACACTTCGATCATCCCGTCCCCCGTCGCGGCCGGAACGTCGGCCGCCTCGTGCGGACTCTAAGACATGCTGGAAGGCCTGAAACGTCTGTTCACCACTCGCCCGTCGTCCGGCTCCCACCGCTGGGACGCCGTGTCGACCTGGGCCGAGACGCGCCAGTGGGCCTTTCGCGGCGTGCGTGACCACGACGGCTTCGTCGTCGAGGGGCGTTTCCGCGGCACGCGGCCCTGGCGGCTCGAATGGGGCCCGTCGCAGCGGCCGTACATCGTCGGCGCCGAGCTGCGCCTGCGCTCGGATTGCGGCCTGCCGCCGGACCTGCAGGCGCTGGTGATGGGCCGCGAGCTGCAGCAGCGGCTGGAGAAGCAGGTCTTCGACCAGTACGTCGAAGGCGTGCAGACACGCATCGACGACCAGACGCCGCCCGAGATGCGCTGGCTGGTGATGTTCCCGCGCCTGACCGGGCTCGAGCTCGGTGACCTGCGCGAGCGCTACGTCGCGATGGCCAGCGCCAAGCCCTGGCTGATGCAGTGGCTGGCCGGCCCGCTGGGCGAGCGCCTGGCCGCCGCGCCCGGCGGCGAGACGCCCTTCGTGCTGATGGCCGCGCGCGGCCGGCTGACGCTGCGTGTGGCCCAGGCCGAGCCGGACAACGCCGCGCTCGAGCGCTGGCTGGCGCTGTTCGAGGTCGCGGTGCACGAGGCGCTGCGCGCCGGCTCCGAAGCCTTTGGCGCGGAGCCGGCCCCCGCGGCCGCGCCGCGGCCGCCTCAGCCCTGACGCGGCGCCCAGCGCCCGAGCTCGATCTTCGCGATGGCGTTGCGGTGCACCTCGTCGGGCCCGTCGGCGAAGCGCAGCGTGCGCGCGTTGGCCCAGGCGTAGGCCAGCGGGAAGTCGTCGCAGACCCCGGCGCCGCCGTGGGCCTGGATCGCCCAGTCGATCACCTGGCCGGCCATCGTCGGCGCGACGACCTTGATCATCGCGATCTCGGCCTTGGCCGCCTTGTTGCCGACGGTGTCCATCATCCACGCCGCCTTCAGCGTCAGCAGCCGCGCCTGCTCGATGCGGCAGCGCGCCTCGGCGATGCGTTCCTGGGTGACGGTCTGCTGCGCGATCGTGCGGCCGAAGGCGCTGCGCGCCAGCGCCCGCCGGCACATCAGCTCCAGCGCCCGTTCGGCCAGGCCGATCAGGCGCATGCAGTGGTGGATGCGGCCCGGGCCTAGCCGGCCTTGGGCGATCTCGAAGCCGCGGCCTTCGCCGAGCAGCAGGTTGGCCGCCGGCACGCGCACGTCGACGAAGTCGACCTCCATGTGGCCGTGCGGCGCGTCGTCGTAGCCGAAGACGCCCAGCGGGCGCAGCACCGTGACGCCCGGCGCGTCCATCGGCACCAGGATCATCGACTGCTGCGCGTGTTTCGCCGCCTGCGGGTCGGTCTTGCCCATGAAGATCAGGACCTTGCAGCGCGGGTCGCCGGCGCCGCTGGTCCACCATTTGCGGCCGTTGACGACGTAGTCATCGCCGTCGCGCTCGATGCGCGCCTCGATGTTGGTCGCGTCCGACGAGGCGACGGCCGGCTCGGTCATCGCGAAGCCGCTGCGGATCTCGCCGCGCAGCAGCGGCTCCAGCCACTGGCGCTTCTGCTCGGGCGTGCCGTAGCGCACCAGCACTTCCATGTTGCCGGTGTCCGGCGCCGAGCAGTTGAAGACCTCGCTGGCCCAGGGCACGCGGCCCATGATCTCGGCCAGCGGCGCGTACTCGGAGTTCGTCAGCCCGGCGCCGTATTCGCTCTCGGGCAGGAACAGGTTCCAAAGGCCCGCGGCCTGGGCCTCGGGCTTCAGGCGTTCGATCGTCTGCAGCGGCGTCCAGCGCCGGCCGGCCTCGGTGTTGGCGCGGATCTCGGCCGCGAACTCGGCTTCGGCCGGCTCCACGTGTTCGGCCATGAAGGCCGAGAGCCGGCTGCGCAGCGCCTGGGTGCGTTCGGAATAGGCGAAGTCCATCGTGTGCTCCGGTCTCAGGCCTGCGAGGCGAAGCGCCAGGCCAGTTCGGCCAGCGGCCGCGTCGCCGCGCCAGTGGCCTTGGCCTGCGCGCTCGACGCCGTGCCGTCGACGACCCGCTTGGCGATGCCCTGCGTGATCGAGGCCAGGCGGAACAGGTTGTAGGCGAGGTAGAAGTTCCAGTCGGCCATCAGCGCCTCGGGGTCGGCGCGGCCGGTGCGTTCGCAGTAGCGGCGCACGTAATCGGCTTCGGACGGGATGCCCAGCGCCGCCAGATCCAGCCCGCCGAGGCCGCGGAACATTCCCGGCGGGATGTGCCAGGCCATGCAGTGGTAGCTGAAGTCGGCCAGCGGGTGGCCCAGCGTCGACAGCTCCCAGTCGAGCACCGCGACGACGCGCGGCGCATCGGGTGCGAAGACCAGGTTGTCGAGGCGGAAGTCGCCGTGCACGACGGCGACCTGGCGCTCGTCGCGCGCGCCGGCGGGCAGGTGCTGCGGCAGCCAGTCGATCAGCCGGTCCATCTCGGCGATCGGCCCGGTGACCGAGGCCTGGTACTGCTTGCTCCAGCGGGCGATCTGGCGCTCGAAGTAGTTGCCCGGGCGGCCGTAGTCGGCCAGGCCCACTGCCGCCAAGTCGACGGTGTGCAGCGCGGCGATGACGCGGTTGGCCTCGTCGTGGATCGCGCCGCGTTCGGCCGGGCTCATGCCGGGCAGTGCCGGGTCCCAGAGCACGCGCCCGGCGACGAAGTCCATCAGGTAGAAGGCGCGGCCGATGACGGCCTCGTCCTCGCACAGCGCGACCATGCGTGGCACCGGCACCGCGGTGGCCGCCAGCGCCTGCATCACGCGGTACTCGCGTTCGATCGCGTGCGCCGAGGGCAGCAGCCTGGCCCCCGGCCCGGGCTTGGTCCGCATCACCCAGGCGCCGCCGGGTGTGACGAGCTTGTAGGTCGGGTTGGACTGCCCGCCCTTGAACTGCTCGACCGAGAGCGGGCCCTGGAAGCCGGGCAGTTCATGCGCCAGCCAGCGCTCGAGCGCGGCGACGTCGAAGGCGTGGCTGGCCGCCATCGGGCGGGTGCCGGTGTACGAATCCAAGGTCTGTCTCCTGTCGTTGTCTTCGTCGCCGGCGCGGCCTGGACCTAGCGTTCGGCGATCTCCATCAGCTTCCCGCGCGCCAGCACGACCAGGCGCGTCGGCTCGACGCGGATCGCGCCTTCGCGCTCGAAACCCTTCAGCTCCTGGTTGACACGCTGGCGCGAGGCGCCCAGCAGCTGCGCCAGGTCTTCCTGCGCCAGCTGCAGGCCGATGCGCAGCTCGCCGCCTTCCTCGACGCCGTAGCTGCGCGCCAGCAGCAGCAGCTGGCGCGCCAGGCGGGCCTGCAGCGGGCGCGTGTTGACGTCCTCGAAGTGGTCGAACATCAGCCGCAGGCGGCGGCAGTTCAGGCGCAGCAGCGCCTCGTAGAGCTCGACGTGGCGCGCCAGCAGCTCGCGGAAGTCGGGCTTGCGCACGACCAGCAGCGTGGTCTCGCCGTGGGTGTCGGCGTCGTGGGTGCGCGGCAGGCCGTCGAACAGCGCGATGTCGCCGAACCAGACGCCGGGCTCCGCGTAGGTCAGCGTCACCTGCTTGCCGCCCAGCGAGATCGTGCTGATGCGCACCGCGCCGCGCGCGACGCCGCACCATTCCTCGGCGCGTGCGCCGCGGGCGACCAGCGGCGCCCCGTCGGGCAGGCGGCGCACGTGAGAACGTTCGAGGATGTCATCGCGCAGGGCAGGGGAGAGCTTGGCGAACCATGCGCCGTTGTCGATGTTCTGGCGCTCTTCGAGTGTAAGAACCGGGGTGGTCATGTCTTGTCTCGGCGGCGACAAAGGGGTCGCGACACGATTCTTGCGCGCCTTGGCGCCGGAGCTGCGCCCGCGCCGACATCCGGTGGCCGTCGGCCGCCGCTGGGGTGCGCGACGGCGGCGGCATCGTGCACTCGCCTGCCGAGGACGGCGTGGCGTCCGGTTCGTGACATCGGTGCGCTGGGCAGCGCCCACGAACACGGGCCGAGGGGCTCGCAGGCCCGGCCCTGGGCTAGGATGCGGGCGACCGTGCCGGGCCTCTCCGGCGGCTTCGGACGGTCATCGTGCATCGGCAGCCCGGTGGCGAGCTTGAAACCGAAGTTGTAACCCTTCGTGATAGAGTGCCCCGCGCCGTGCCGACGACGATTCCAAGAATGCAACAGAAGCGGCCACCGTCAACGCTCTGGATCGCCATCACCCTGCTGTTCGCGAGCCAGAGTGCCGATGCGCTCGGCTGGGCGCGTGCCGACCAGGCCGCGGTGCTCGGGCGTCCGCTGGCCTTCTCCGCGACGCTGCGCCTGGATCCGGGCGACGAGATCCCCCCCGAGTGCGTGCGCGCCGAGGTGGCCACCGGCGAGCGGGTGCTGCCTTCGGCGCTGGTGCACGTGCACGCCGACGTCAGCGCCGAGTCGCTGACGATGCGGGTCCTGACCGAGCCGACGATCGACGAGCCGGTCGTCACGGTGACCTTGGCGGTCGGCTGCCCGATGAAGCTGTCGCGGCGCTTCGTGCTCTTTGCCGACCCGGCGCCGATGGCGACCGCTCCGCTCGCCGCGGCGGTGCCGTCCTCGCGCCCGGTCGACCTGCCTCCTGCGGCTGCGCCGGCGGCGTCGGTTCCGCTGGCGGCCGCGCTGCCGCCGCCGCCGCGTCCGGCCACGGCCCCCCGCGCCGAGGACCGGCCGCGGGCGCCGTCGTCCGGCGTGATGCGCCCACGCGCCGTGCCGCGCAGCAGCGCCCCGGCGCCCCGTCTGAAGCTCGATCCCGTCGAGCCGCTGCCCTCGCGTGCGACGGCGACCGCCGCCGCGGCCAGCGCCGTGCAGGACGCGATGGCCGCCGTCTCGCGTGCCGCCAGCGCGGCCGAGGCTGCCGCCTCGGCGGCCTCGGCGGCCGAGGCTCGGGTCGCCACGCTCGAGCAGAGCGTGCGGCAGCTGCGTGCCGATGCCGACCAGAGCCGCCAGCTGGTGACCCAGCTGCGCCGCGAACTCGCCGAGGCGCGCGAGGACCGCTGGCGCCTGCCGCTGGTCCTGACCATCGCCGCGCTGCTGGCGCTGGCCGCTGGCCTGTGGTGGCGCCTGCGTGCGTTGCAGCAGGAGCGCCAGCGTGCCTGGCGCCGCGCGGCCGCAGCCGATGCCCCGCCGCGGCCGCCGACACCGACTTCGCAGCTGCCGCTGATGACCAGCGAGATCCCGATGCCGCCGGTCGTGCCGCCGACGCGGCCGCCGATCGTGCCGCCGACGCCGGGGCCCGAGGTGCACGAGATCCACAGCGAACGCACCCAGATCCTGCCGACCGGTTCGCGTGCCGACGAAGGCGCACCGCGCGACGTGACGATCGAGGAACTGCTGGACCTGGAGCAGCAGGCCGAGTTCTTCATCGTGCTCGGCCAGGACGACGCCGCGATCGACCTGCTGGTCGAGCACCTGCGCGACACCGGCGGCGGCAGCCCGCTGCCCTACCTGAAGCTGCTGGAGATCTACCGCCGGCGCGGCGAACGCGAGGCCTACGAACGCACGCGCGAGCGGTTCAACCGCCGCTTCAACGCCTACGCGCCCGAGTGGGACGCCGACCTGCAGCACGGTCGCTCGCTCGACGACTACCCCGGCGTGCTGCCGCGCCTGCAACAGGTCTGGGGCAGGCCGCTGGACGCGATGGCCGAACTGGAGGCGCTGCTGTTCCGCAAGTCGCGTGGCGAGCTCTTCGACCTGCCGGCCTATCGCGAGGTGCTGTTCCTGTACTCGCTGGCGCGCGACCTGCTCGACCGCGAGGCCGCGGAGAGCGGCACCGTCGACCTGCTGCTGCCGCTGGCCGAGGAAGGCGACTTCGGCATGACTTCGCCGCATCCGTACCTGACGCTGGAGCGCGACTCGGTCTTCGACCCGGGCATCGCCGAACCCGCGGCGGTGGTGTCGATCGACCTGGACCTGAGCGAACCGCAGCCCGACCCGGGCCCGCCGACGGCGCCCGACGGCGGCCTGAACCTGATCCCGCCGCGCGGCTGAGCGCGGCGCCGGCTCAGCCCTCGCGCGTGAAATCGCGCCCGGGCCTGATCCTGGCGTGCAAGGCCTTCCGGCCTCGCACGTCCCGGTTCAGCCCTCGCGCGTGAAATCGCGCTCGGGCCTGATCCTGGCGTGCAAGGCCTTCCGGCCTCGCACGTCCCGGCTTAGAGGCGGGCCAGGCGCTCCAGCGCGCGTTCGAGCGTGTCGTCGCGCTTGGCGAAACACAGCCGGGCGATTCGCTGCTCGAAGCCGCCGTCGTAGAAGGCCGAGATCGGGATCGCCGCGACGCCGACCTCGCGCGTCAGCCAGCGGCAGAAATCGGCTTCGGGCAGGTCGGAGACGGCCGAATAGTCGACGCTCTGGAAGTAGCTGCCTTCGCAGGGCAGCAGCTTCAACCGGCTGCCGGCCAGCCCGGCTCGGAACAGGTCGCGCTTGCGCTGGTAGAAGGCCGCGAGGCCCAGGTAGGGCGCCGGGTCGGCCAGGTAACGCGCCAGCGCATGCTGCATCGGCGTGTTCACCGTGAAGACGTTGAACTGGTGCACCTTGCGGAACTCGGCGCTCAGCGCTGCGGGTGCGGCCACCGTGCCGACCTTCCATCCGGTGACGTGGAAGGTCTTGCCGAAGCTGGAGACGACGAAGGCGCGTGCCGCCAGCTCCGGTATCGACGACGCGCTGACGTGCTCCGCGCCGTCGAACACCATGTGCTCGTAGACCTCGTCGGCGATCAGCAGCACCTCGGTGGGCGCCAGGATATCGGCCAGGCGCTGCATCTCGGCGCGGGTCCAGACCACCGCCGCCGGGTTGTGCGGCGTGTTGACGATGATCGCCCGGGTGCGCGGCCCGATCGCCGCGGCGATGCGCACGAAGTCGGGGCGGAACGTGCCCGGCGTCAGCGGCACGCGCACGACGGTGCCGCCGGCGAGCTCGATGTTCGGCGCGTAGCTGTCGTAGCAGGGCTCGAGCACGACGACCTCGTCGCCCGGGTGCACGCAGGCCAGCACCGCGGTGAGGATGGCCTGGGTGGCGCCGGCGGTGACGGTGATCTCGCGCTCGGGGTCGTAGCGGTGGCCGTACAGCGCCGCGATCTTGGCGGCGACGGCCTGGCGCAGCGCCGGCACGCCGGCCATCGGCGGGTACTGGTTCAGGCCCTCGCGCATCGCGTCGTCGACGCGATCCAGCAGTGCCGGGTCGCACTCGAAGTCGGGGAAGCCCTGGCCCAGGTTGACGGCGGCGCATTCGGCGGCCAGCGCCGACATCACGGTGAAGATCGTCGTGCCGACGTTCGGCAGCCGGCTGGGCAGTTGCGGGGTGCGGGGTTCGGTCATCAGAGGTCGTAGTCGGTGCCTTCGCCGGCCATCGCGCGCTGCACCAGCGACGCGGACAGGCGCTCGGAGAGCTGCTCGGCAAAGGCGTAGACGAAGTGGCGCAGGTAGGCGCCGCGCTTGAACGCGACGCGCGTGACGTTGCTGCCGAAGAGCTGGCCCAGCGGGCGCCAGACGAGGCCGGAGTCGGGCGGATCGTCGCGCACCGCGGTCTCGGCGACGATGCCCACGCCCAGCCCCAGGCGCACGTAGGTCTTGATGACGTCGGAGTCGATCGCCTCCAGCGCCACCGAGGGCTTGAGACGGGCGCGCGCGAAGGCCTGGTCGATGCGCGTGCGGCCCGAGACGGTGGCGTGGTAGAGCACCAGCGGCTCGGCGGCCAGCTGTTCCAGGGTGATGCGCTCCACGGTGGCCAGCGGATGATCCGGCGGCACCACCATCACGTGCTGCCACTCGTAGCAGGGCAGGGTGACGAGCTCCTCGTAGTGCGACAGCGCCTCGGTCGCGAGGCCCACCTCGGCGACGTCGTCCAGCAGCATGCGCGCCACCTGCTCGGGCATGCCCTGGTGCAGCACGACCTGCACCTTGGGGAAACGCTTGCGCAGCTGGGCGACCGGCCCGGGCAGGAAGTAGCGCGCCTGGGTGTGCGTCGTGGCGATCGACAGCGTGCCCGCGTCCTGCTTGGAGAACTGCTCGCCGATGCGCTTGAGGTTGCTGACCTCGCGCATGATGATCTCGATCGACTTCAGCACCTCCTGGCCGGGCTCGGTGACGCGGCGCAGGCGCTTGCCGTGGCGGGCGAAGATGTCGACGCCGAGCTCCTCCTCGAGCTCGAGGATCGCCTTGCTGATGCCGGGCTGCGAGGTGAACAGCGCCTTGGCGGTCTCGGTGAGGTTCAGGTTGCGGCGCACCGCCTCCTGGACGAAGCGGAACTGGTGCAGGTTCATCCGGGCCTCGCGGGGGTCAGGGGTCGAGCGCGCGGGCCGCCGCGGCGGCCATCGCGGCGACGACTTCGGGCGCCGCGCCGACGGCCTGCCGCAGCACGAAGCGCGTGGCCGGGTGGCGCGCCGCCAGCGTGTCCAGCAGCCCCGGCACGTCGCGGCGCACGTGGCCGCCCGCCCCGAGGAACAGCGGCACGACGGCGACCTCGGTGCAGCCGGCAGCGGCCAGCTCGTCACCGGCGGCGGCGAGGTCGGGCGTCATGAACTCGAGGAAGGCCAGGCGCACGGCGAGTTCGGGACGCGCCGCCCGCACCTGCTCGACGACCGCCTGGAAGGGATCGGCCCAGCGCGGGTCGCGTGCGCCGTGGGCGAAGAGGATCAGGCCGCGGCTCATCGGTAGCGCACCAGCCAGGCGAACGCGCCCAGCGACAGCAGCAGGAACAGCAGGCTGGGCGTGGCCGCGGCGATCCACGGCGTCCAGTTGCGCAGCAGGCCGACGTGGCCCGCGAGGTTGTTCAGCAGCACGAAGGCGATGCCCAGCATGATGCCGCCGAAGACCTTCAGGCTGACGCTGCCGGCACGCGCGTGCAGGTAGGCGAAGGGCAGGGCCAGCGCCATCATCACCAGGCAGGCCAGCGGGTACAGCGCCTTCTTCCAGAACAGGATCTCGTAGCTCTGCGCCGCCTGCGCCTGGTCCGACAGGTGCGCGCTGTAGCGCCACAGCTCGGCCGTCGTCATCGAGTCCTGCGGCAGCACGGCGGCGGCCACGACGTCGGGCGTCAGCGTGCTGGCCCAGTGCAGTTCGGGCACCCGCTCCTCGTCGACGCGGGTGTCGGTCTGGCGCTGGTCGGCGTCGGGCCAGTGCGTGACCTGGGCGTCGACCAGCGTCCAGGTGCCGTCGGCGGCGACCGTGCCGGTCGCCGCCATGATGCGCACCGACAGCCGGCCGTCGGCGTCGAACTCGAAGATGCGGATGCCGCGCAGGTGGCCGTCGCGCGTCGTGCCGGCGAGGTTCACCGACCAGCTGTGCTCGCCGGTGGGCGTCATGCGCCTTTCCTTCAGCCAGGCGCCGGTGCGGCCGCCCAGGCGCATGCCGCCGGCAGCCTGGGTCTTGACCGCGACGGCCTTGCGTTCGGCCGCCGGCACGACGTAGTCGCCGACGACGAAGGTGATGGCGGCGAAGAACACGCCCAGCGCGGCCAGCAGCGACAGAGCGCGCCCGGGGCCCAGGCCGCCGGTGCGCAGGATCGTGAACTCGGAGGACTGGGCCAGGCGCGCCAGCGAGTAGATCGTGCCGATCAGCACGGCGATCGGCATCAGCTCGTAGAAGTGGCCCGGCAGCTCCAGCAGCGCGGAGAGCACCGCGAGGCCGGTCGTGCGGCCGGCGCGGCCGACGTTGTCCAGCTTCTCGACCAGGTCGATGAAGAAGAACAGCGACAGGAAGGCCAGCGCGACGAAGACGACCGAGGCGACGATGTCGCGGTACAGCAGGCGGCGGACGGTCCTCATGCACGTGCTCCCCGGCGGCGGCCCCAGCTGAACACCGCGGCATGGTCGCGCCACCACAGCAGCGCCAGCGCGACGGCGAAAGCCGTGCCGTGCACGCCCGCCAGCGCCGCGCCCATGCCCACGCGCCCGCTGGCGACCCAGGCCTGCGACAGGTTGATCAGGTTGAAGTAGACGACGAAGCCCAGCAGCGCCAGCAGCAGGTTCCAGTTGCTGGCGCGCCGCGGGTTGGCCGCGGCCAGGCCGATGCCCAGCAGCAGCATGTTGCCGGCGCCGGTCAGCAGGCCGAAGCGCCAGGCGAGTTCGCCCTGGTTCTGGCGCGTCGGGTCGTTCAGCAGGTCCAGCGTGTCCATCGCCTTGGGCGGCTGGCGTTCGGCGTCGCGGGCGCGTTTCTCGTCGACGAGCACGCGGTAGGTCTCGAAGCTCGACAAGGCCTTCTCGCCGGTCTTCAGGTCGACGTCGTTGCGCTGGCCGCGCTCGAGCACCAGGAAACGGTCGCTGCCCTCGCGTTCCAGGCGCCCGCTGCGCGCGGACGTCACGGCCTCGGTCTCGGCGGTCTGCGCGACGATGAAGACGTTGCGCGCGTCGGCGCCCTCGCGCTTGTCGCGCTCGATGAAGAAGACGCGGCTGCCGTCGCTGGAGGTCTGGAACACGCCCGGCGTCACGCGCGACAGGTCCGAACGCTGCTCGTAGCGCTGGCGCAGCTCCAGGCTGTTGCGGTTGCCCCAGGGCCAGACGAAGAGCAGCAGCGCGGCGATGACCAGCAGCACCGGCCAGCTCGTGCGCAGCACCGGGCGCACGAAGCGCGCCAGGCCCACGCCGCCGGCGAACCAGATCACCATCTCGCTGTCGCGGTACATGCGGCCCAGCGTGATGACGATGGCGACGAACAGCGACAGCGTCAGCATCGTCGGCAGGTGGCCCAGCGCGACGTAGCCCAGCAGCAGCACGACGTCCTGCGGGGCGACGACGCCGCTGGCCGCCTGGCCGATCGTGCGGATCAGGAACATCGTCAGCACGATGGTCAGGATCACGACGAGCGTGGCGCCGAAGGTCCGCGCGAGTTCGCGGCGCACGGTTGAATCGAATAACATCTTCGGCTCTTCTGAATGGGGGTAATTATGGACTTCAAGACGCAGGTGGCGGGCACGGCAGGCTGGGGCGCCACGAGCGCCGACGCGCTGTTGGTCGTGCTGGCTGGCGCGTCGCTGCCGCCGGGGCTGCCCAAAGCCGTCGCGGCGGTGCTGGAGAGCGCGGTCGAAGCCGGTGACTTTGTCTTCAAGCCGGGCCATGTGTTCTACGCCCACCGCGTGCAGGGGCTCAAGGCCGCACGCCTGGCCGTCGTCGCCGCCGGCGAGGCCGCCAGCGCCAAGGCACTGCGCAAGGCGGTGGCCGCCGGCGTCGCCGCGCTCAAGAGCGGCGGCACGAAGGACCTGGCGATCGCCGCGGTCGGCTTCGAGGCGCTGGACGCTGCGCACGGCGAGGCCGTCGTCACCGCCGTCGCCGAGACGCTGTACGTCTACCGCGCGACCAAGCCGAGCGCCCCGGCGGCGCCCAAGCTGGCGTCGGTGACGCTGGTCTGCACCAAGGCCGAAGCCGCCGCCGTCGACGAAGGCCTGCGCGTCGGCCGTGCCGTCGCCGCCGGCGTCGAGCTGGCGCGCGAGTGCGCCAACCGCCCGGGCAACCACTGCACGCCGACCTACCTGGCGCAGACCGCCAAGTCGCTGGGCAAGGAGCACGGCCTGAAGGTCGAGGTGCTCGAGCGCAAGGACGTCGAGAAGCTCGGCATGGGCGCCTTCCTCGCGGTGGCGCAAGGTTCGGACGAGCCGCTGAAGTTCATCGTCGCGCGCTGGCAGGGCGCGGCCAAGGCCGAGGCGCCGGTGGTGCTGGTCGGCAAGGGCATCACCTTCGACTCCGGCGGCATCTCGATCAAGCCCTCGGCCGAGATGGACGAGATGAAGTTCGACATGGGCGGCGCGGCCAGCGTGCTGGGCACGATGCGCGCCGTCGCCGAACTCGGCCTGAAGCTCAACGTCGTGGCCATCGTGCCGGCCTGCGAGAACCTGCCCAGCGGGCGCGCGGTCAAGCCGGGCGACGTCGTCACCAGCCTGTCGGGCCAGACGATCGAGATCCTGAACACCGACGCCGAAGGCCGGCTGATCCTGTGCGACGCGCTGACCTACGCCGAGCGCTTCAAGCCCGCGGCCATCGTCGACGTCGCGACGCTGACCGGCGCCTGCGTCATCGCGCTGGGCCACCACCGCTCGGGCCTCTTCAGCCCGGACGACGCGCTGGCCGCCGAGCTGCTGGCCGCCGGCGAGGCCGCGCTCGACCCCGCCTGGCGCCTGCCGCTGGACGAGGAGTACGACGAGGGCCTGAAGAGCAGCTTCGCCGACATGGGCAACGTCGGCCCGCGCGCCGGCGGCTCGATCACCGCGGCGATGTTCCTCAAGCGCTTCGCCGCCCAGCAGCGCTGGGCGCACCTGGACATCGCCGGCACGGCCTGGAAGTCCGGTGCCGCCAAGGGCGCCACCGGCCGCCCGGTGCCGCTCTTGACGCACTTCCTGCTGCAGCGCGCCGCCGCGCGCTGATCCGGCGCGGGGCCGTGGCCGAGGTCGTCTTCCACACCGGCATCGCCGAGCCGCTGGGCTTCGCGTGCCGGATGCTGCGCAAGGCCTGCCGCCAGGGCGCGCGTGTCGTCGTCACGGCGCCGGGGCCTGCGCTCGCGGCGCTGGACCGCGCGCTGTGGACCTTCGACGAACGCGACTTCGTGCCCCATCTGCGCGTGAGCGCGGCCAACGCCGGGACGGCGCAGGCCGCGCGCACGCCGATCTGGCTCGTCGACGGCGAGCCCCCGGCCGAGGCGCCGGACATCCTCCTGAACCTGGGCGCCGAAGTCCCCGTGTCGGCTGCACGCTTTGTGCGCGTCATCGAGATCGTCGGCGACACGCCGGACGAAGCCGGTGCGGCGCGCGAGCGCTGGCGCACCTGGAAAGCGCATGGAATGGTGCCGACGCACCATTCGGCGGCGAATAACTAGGCACTTACCCTGTCTCTTCAGGGCACGGCTGTTGCGTTGTAGCGGCACCGAAACGCCGCTTGTCGTCCGCGGGCTGTCACGGAGTCGGCGACAGGTGCTTTTCGAGTATTGTTGTTCCAAGCGCTTACATCCTTAGTGTCGAGTCAATCGACAACCTTCACCGGAGGCTTTCCAGCATGCAATTCAAGCTCAATGTGGTCGTCGGCGCGGCCGCCATCCTGATGACCGGCGCGGTGTACGCCCAGGACATGGTCGTCAAGATCGGCCACGTCGGTCCGACCAGCGGTGGCATCGCGCACCTGGGCAAGGACAACGAGAACGGCGCCCGCATGGCCATCGACGAGCTCAACGCCAAGGGCGCGACGATCGGCGGCAAGAAGGTCAAGTGGGAACTGCTGGCCGAAGACGATGCGGCCGACCCGAAGCAAGGCACCGCCGCGGCGCAGAAGCTCGTCGACAGCAAGGTCAACGGTGTCATCGGCCACCTGAACTCGGGCACCACGATTCCGGCCTCGAAGATCTATTCGGATGCAGGCATTCCGCAGATCAGCCCGTCGGCCACCAACCCCAAGTACACGCGTAACGGCTACAAGACGACCTTCCGCGTCGTCGCCGACGACGTGCATCTGGGCGGCACGCTGGGCAAGTACGCCGTCACCGAACTCAAGGGCAAGAACATCGCCGTCATCGACGACCGCACGGCCTACGGCCAGGGTGTCGCCGAGGAGTTCGCCAAGGGCGTGAAGGCCGCCGGCGGCAACGTCGTCGGCCGCGAGTTCACGAACGACAAGGCGACCGACTTCACCGCCATCCTGACCGGCCTGAAGGCCAAGAAGCCCGACGTCATCTTCTTCGGCGGCATGGACGCCGTGGCCGGCCCGATGCTGCGCCAGATGAAGCAGCTGGGCATCACCGCCAAGTTCATGGGCGGCGACGGCATCTGCTCGGGCGAGCTGCCCAAGCTGGCCGCCGGCACGATGGCCGACAGCCAGGTCTTCTGCGCCGAAGCCGGCGGTGTGGACGGCGCGGGCAAGGTCAAGCTCGACAAGTTCAAGGCCGACTTCAAGAAGAAGTTCAACGCCGACGTCCAGATCTACGCCCCGTACGTCTACGACGCCACGATGGTGATGGCCGACGCGATGGTCAAGGCCGGTTCCGCCGACCCGGCCAAGTACCTGCCGGTGCTGGCCAAGACCAGCGGCTACGACGGCGTGACGGGCACGATCTCCTTCGACGAGAAGGGCGACATCAAGAACGGCGCCCTGACGCTCTACACCTACAAGGCGGGCAAGCGCGAGCAGATCGCCGTCGTGCGCTGAGTCTTCGGCACACGAGACACGAAGGGCGCCCTCGGGCGCCCTTTTTTCTCGGCCGTGGCCGCCGGCTCCTCAGGCGGCCGGCAGTCGCCCGTAGAGGCGGCAGAACTCCTGCAGCCGGCGCCCGTGCCAGGGCTGCACGTCGTGCCACTGGAAGCGCCAGCGCCAGCAGCCTTCGTCGGCGCCGGGGCGGTTCATGCGGTGTTCGCCGCCCAGGCCGAGCACGTCCTGCATCGGGTGGATCGCGGTGTCGGCCACGCTCATGCAGGCGGCGCGGATCAGCGTCCACGGCATGTCGTGGCCGTCGACGCCGAAGTAGCCGCGGGCGAAATGGCGTTCGCGGTCGGACGCACCGGCCCACCAGCCCGTCACCGTGTCGTTGTCGTGCGTGCCGGTGTAGACCACGGCGTCGTGCTCGTGGTTGTGGGGTAGGTAACGGTTGGCCGCGTCGCCGCCGAAGGCGAACTGCAGGATCAGCATGCCGGGGAACTCGAAACGCCGGCGCAGCGCCTCGACGTCGGGCGTGATGACGCCCAGGTCCTCGGCCAGCAGCGGCAGCACGCCCAGCGCCTGCTCCACGGTCTTGAACAGTGCTTCTCCCGGGCCCGGCACCCAGCGGCCGTTGACCGCCGTCGGCTCCGACGCCGGGATCTCCCAGTGAGCGGCAAACCCGCGGAAATGGTCGATGCGCACCAGGTCGAAGAGTTCGAAACTGCGCCGCAGCCGCTCGATCCACCAGGCGTAACCGTCCGCGGCGTGCGCGCTCCAGCGGTACACCGGGTTGCCCCAGCGCTGGCCGGTGGCGCTGAAGAAGTCCGGCGGCACACCGGCGACGACGGTCGGCCGGCCTTCGGCGTCGAGCTCGAAGAGTCCCGGCCGGGACCAGACGTCGGCGCTGTGGTGGGCGATGAAGATCGGCGCGTCGCCGACGATCCTCACGCCCTTGCGCGCCGCGTACTCGCGCAGCTGCGCCCACTGGCGGAAGAAGTTCCACTGGCAGAAGCGCCAGAAGCCGATGCGCTCGGCATGCGCGCGGCGCGCCGCGCCGAGCGCGCCGGGGCGGCGCAACGCCAGGCCGGGGGCCCAGTCGCACCAGTCGACGCCTTCGTGGGCCTCGCTCAGGGCCATGAACAGCGCGTAATCGTCGAGCCAGTCGCGGTGCGACTCGCAGAAGGCGTCGAAGGCCGCGCGCGACGTCTCGCTGGCCGACGCGGCGAATCCTGCCGCGGCGCGCGCCAGGCGTTCCATGCGGAAGCGGGTGACGGCCCGGTAGTCGACGTGGGTGGCGAACAGCCCGGGAGCCGGCTCCAGGTCGGCCGTGTCGAGCCAGCCCTGGCCGTGCAGCTCGCCCAGGTCGATCAGCAGCACGTTGCCGGCAAACGCCGACGGGCTCATGTAGGGCGAGTCGCCGGGGCCGATGCCCCCCAGCGGCAGCACCTGCCACAGGCGCTGGCCGGCGCTGGCGAGCCAGTCGACGAAGTGGTAGGCCGCCGGCCCCAGGTCGCCCGACCCGTGCGGGCCGGGCAGCGAGGTGGGGTGCAGCAGGATCCCGCTCGATCGGGGAAGTCGCATCGTGCCCTCCGGGTCAGGCCGCGGCGTTGCGCAGCAGGACGAGGCTGCGTGCGCGCAGCGGGAAGTCGACGTTGCTGCCGCGCCAGCGGCTGCGGCCGTCGGGCTCGGCGGTGTCGAGTTCGGCGTGCCAGTCGCCCGGCGGCAGCCGGAATCCGGTGTCGGCATCGACGGCGTTGACCAGCAGCAGCAGCGGCGAGTCGGTGCGCCCGGGGGCGCCGATGTAGGCGCCGAGCACGCGCGAGACGCGGTCGTTCCAGTCGGCCAGCGACATCACCTGCCCGTCGCGGCGCAGCCAGCTCAGGTCGTGGCGGCCGCGCATGTCCTGCAGCCCGGTGTACCAGCGCTGCGACAGCGGCAGGTAGCGCCGCCGGAGCGCGATGACGTGGGCGGTGAAGGCGATCAGGGCCTCGTCGGCGCGGCTCCAGTCGATCCACGTCGTCTCGTTGTCCTGGCAGTACGGGTTGTTGTTGCCGTGCTGGGTGTGGCCGAGCTCGTCGCCGGCCGCCAGCATCGGCGTGCCCTGCGACAGCAGCACGGTGGCCAGCAGCGCGCGCTGCAGGCGCTGGCGCAGGCGCAGCACGTCGGGGTCGTCGCTCGGGCCCTCGACGCCGCAGTTCCAGCTCAGGTTGTGGCCATGGCCGTCGCGGTTGCCCTCGAGGTTGGCCTCGTTGTGGCGGAAGTCGTAACTCACCAGGTCGGCGAGCGTGAAACCGTCGTGCGAGACGGCGTAGTTCACCGACTCGGTGGGCGGCCGGCGCCGCGCCTGGAAGATGTCCGACGAACCCGCCACGCGCAGCGCGAGTTCGCCACGCGTGCAATCCCCGCCGAGCCAGAAGGCACGTGCGCAGTCGCGGAAGCGGTCGTTCCACTCCAGCCAGTCGCTCGGGAAGTGGCCGAGCTGGTAGCCGCCGGGGCCGAGGTCCCAGGGCTCGGCGATCAGCTTGGCGCCGGCGAGCACCGGGTCCTGCGCCAGCGCCTTGAAGAAGCCGCCCGAGGCCTCGAAACCCCAGTCGCCGCGCGCCAGCACCGGCGCGAGGTCGAAGCGGAAGCCGTCGACGTGCATCTCCTGCACCCAGTAGCGCAGGCTGTCGAGCACCATCTGCAGCACGCGCGGTTGGCGCAGGTCCAGCGCGTTGCCGGTGCCGGTGATGTTCTCGTAGGCCGAGCGCTGCTCGGCGGGCAGCCGGTACCAGCTGGCGTTGTCCAGGCCGCGCCAGCTGATCGTCGGCCCGTGTTCGTCGCTCTCGGCGGTGTGGTTGAAGACGACGTCGAGGATGACCTCGATGCCTGCGGCGTGCAGTCGCCGCACCATCGTGCGGAACTCGTCGCGCGGGTGGCCGGTGGCGGCGTAGCGTGGCTCGGGGCAGAAGAAGCCGACGGTGTTGTAGCCCCAGTAGTTGCCGAGCCCGCTGGCGGCCAGCCGCTGCTCGTCCAGGTGCTGGTGCACCGGCAGCAGCTCGACGGCGGTGACGCCGAGCCGGCGCAGGTGGGCGATGGCCGCATCCGAGGCCAGCCCGGCGTAGCTGCCGCGCAGCGCCTCGGGCACGCCGGGCATGCGGCGCGTGAAGCCCTTGACGTGCAGCTCGTAGATCACGGTGTCGGCCAGCGGCGTGCGCGGATGGCGGTCGCCGTGCCAGTCGACGTGGTCGTGCACGACACGCGCCTTCAGCGCCTGGCGGGCGTTGTCGTGCAGGTCCAGGTCCAGCGGATGTTCGCGGTCGTTGGCGAAGTGCGGGCCGTTCCAGTCGAAGCTGCCGACGATCTCGCGTGCCCAGGGGTCCAGCAGCAGCTTGTGCGGGTTGAAGCGGTGGCCACGTTCCGGACGCCAGGGGCCGTGGGCGCGCAGGCCGTAGATCAGCCCCGGTTTGGCGCCGGGCAGGTAACCGTGCCAGACGTCGGCGCTCTGCGCCGGCAGGGCCGCGCGGGCGATCTCGTGCGCGCCCTCGGCGTCGAACAGGCACAGCTCCACGGCCACGGCGTGTGCCGAGAAGACCGCGAAGTTGACGCCGTGGCCGTCCCAGCTCGCGCCCAGCGGCCACGAGCGGCCGGCCTGGAGCATGCCGTTCAGGCGGTCCATTCGAAGAACACCGTGGCCAGCGGCGGGATCGTGACGACGATCGACTGGTCGCGGCCCTGCCAGGGCTGCGGCTCGCTGGCCGCGGCGCCGTACGGCGTGCCGACATTGCCGCCGCCGTAGTAGCCCGAGTCGGTGTTCAGGCGTTCGATCCAGCGCCCGGCCGCCGGCACGCCGACGCGGTAGCCGTGGCGCACGACCGGCGTGAAGTTGCTGACCACCAGCATCAGCTGGCCGTCGCGGCCACGGCGCACGAAGCTCAGCAGGCTCTCGTCGGCGGCGTCGTGGCAGATCCACTCGAAGCCGTCGCCGCTGAAGTCGCGTGTGTACAGCGCCGGGCTGCCGCGGTACAGGCGGTTCAGGTCGCGCACCAGGCGCTGCGTGCCGGCGTGCTGCTCGTCACCGAGCAGGTGCCAGTCCAGGCTCTGGTCGTGGTTCCACTCGGCTTGCTGGGCGAACTCGCCGCCCATGAACAGCAGCTTCTTGCCCGGGTGGCCCCACATGAAGCCGTAGTAGGCGCGCAGGTTGGCGAACTGCTGCCAGCGGTCGCCCGGCATCTTGCCCAGCAACGAGCCCTTGCCGTGCACGACCTCGTCGTGCGAGAGCGGCAGGATGAAGTTCTCGTGGAAGGCGTAGATCAGCCCGAAGGTCATCTCGCCGTGGTGGAAGCGCCGGTGCACCGGTTCGCGCGCCATGTACTTCAGCGTGTCGTGCATCCAGCCCATGTTCCACTTGAAGTGGAAGCCCAGGCCGCCGGCGTAGGTCGGGCGCGAGACCGAGGGGAAGGCGGTCGACTCCTCGGCGATCGTGATCGCCTGCGCGCGTTCGTTGCCGATGACCTCGTTGGTGCGCTTGACGAAGGCGATGGCCTCGAGGTTCTCGCGGCCGCCGTGCACGTTGGGGATCCACTCGCCGGCCTTGCGGCTGTAGTCGCGGTACAGCATCGAGGCCACCGCGTCGACGCGCAGGCCGTCGACGCCGAAGCGCTCGAGCCAGTACAGCGCGCTGCCGACGAGGAAGTTGCGCACCTCGGTGCGGCCGTAGTTGTAGATCAGCGAGTTCCAGTCGTTGTGGAAACCTTCGCGCGGGTCGGCGTACTCGTAGAGGTGGGTGCCGTCGAACTGCGCCAGCCCGTGGGCGTCGCCGGGGAAGTGCGCCGGCACCCAGTCCAGCAGCACGCCGACGCCGGCCTCGTGCGCCCGGTCGACGAAGCGGCGGAAGCCTTCGGCGTCGCCGAAACGCGAGGTCGGCGCGTACATCCCGAGCGGCTGGTAGCCCCAGGAGCCGTCGAACGGGTGCTCGCTGACCGGCAGCAGCTCCAGGTGCGTGAAGCCCATGTCCTGGGCGTAGGCGATCAGCTCGTCGGCGAGTTCGTCCCAGTTCAGCCAGCGGTTGCCGTCCTCGGGCTTGCGCCGCCAGCTGCCCAGGTGCACCTCGTAGATGGACAGCGGCGCGTCCAGCGCGTTGGCGTGCTGGCGTTGCGACGACGGTGGCACCGGCAGCGGCATCTGCGCGACGACGCTGGCCGTGGCCGGGCGCAGCTCGGACTGGCGCGCATACGGGTCGGCCTTCAGCGGCAGCAACTCGCCCGAACGCGACAGGATCTCGAACTTGTAGCGCGAGCCCGTGCCCACGCCGGGCAGGAACAGCTCCCAGACGCCGCATTCGCGGCGCAGCCGCATCGGGTGGCGGCGGCCGTCCCAGAAGTTGAAGTCGCCGACGACCGAGACACGTTCGGCGTTCGGTGCCCAGACCGCGAACGCGGTGCCGGCGACGCTGTCGAAAGTGCGCGGCGTCGCGCCCAGCACCTCGAAGGGCCGCAGGTGCGAGCCTTCGCCGAGCAGCCAGACGTCCATCTCGCCGAGCACGGCCCCGAAGCGGTACGGGTCCTCGAGCACCGACGTGCTGCCGTCGTGCCAGGTGACGCCCAGGCGGTAGGTGCCGCCGGTGCGCAGCCTGCCCTCGAAGAAACCGTCGGGGTGGCGCTGTGCGAGCTTGCCGCGCCGGCCGCCCTTGACCCCCAGCGCCTCGACCGCCGCCGCGCCCGGCAGGAAGGCCCGGACCCAGGTCGCGCCGGTCTCGTCGGCGTGCGGCCCGAGCACCGAGAACGGATCGCCGTGGCGCCCGCTGCAGACCAGATCGACGACATGGGGCTCGAGCATCAAGACGCGTTCTCCTCGGACGGGCAGGGCGGCGGGGCGATCATCGCGCCCCTCGGTGACGGACTATCGGTCGGTCGGCAGCCGCCAGACCTCCCGTGCGTACTCGGCGATCGTACGGTCTGACGAGAACATGCCCATCCCGGCGACGTTGGCGATCGCCTTGCGCGCCCAGGCGTCGCGGTCGCGGTACAGCGCGTCGACCCGGGCCTGCGCCTCGCAGTAGGCGTCGAAGTCGGCCAGCAGCAGGTAGTGGTCGCCGCCCCACAGCAGCGAGTCGACCAGGCCGCGGTAGCGTGCCGGCTCCTCCGGCGAGAACGTGCCGCCGGCGATCGCGTCGAGCACCGCCTTGAGCTTCGGGTTGCTTTCGTAGATCCGCAGCGGCTGATAGCCGGCGGCACGCGTGGCTTCGACCTCGGGCGTCTTCAGGCCGAAGATGAAGATGTTGTCGTCGCCGACGTTCTCGCGGATCTCGATGTTCGCGCCGTCGTCGGTGCCGACGGTCAGCGCGCCGTTCATCGCCAGCTTCATGTTGCCGGTGCCCGAGGCCTCGGTGCCGGCGGTGGAGATCTGCTCGGAGACGTCGGCCCCGGGCATGATGACCTCGGCCACCGAGACGCCGTAGTTCGGCACGAACACCACCTTGAGCCGGCCGCGCAGGCGGGAGTCGTGGTTGACGACCGCGCCGACGTCGTTGATCAGCCGGATGATGTTCTTGGCCATCGCGTAGCTCGACGCCGCCTTGCCGGCGAAGATCGCGGTGCGCGGCACCCAGTCGCGGTCGGGCTCGGCCAGCATCGCCTGGTAGCGCGCGACGATCTGCAGCACGTTGAGCAGCTGGCGCTTGTACTCGTGGATGCGCTTGACCTGAACGTCGAACAGGCTGTCCGGGTCGACGACGACGCGCGTGGCGGTGCGGATGTGGTCGGCGAGGCGGACCTTGTTGGCGTGCTTGACGGCCAGGAACTCGCGCCGGAACGCGGCGTCCGCGGCGTGCGGCGCCAGCTTGGACAGCTGCTCCAGGTGCAGCCGCCAGCCGTCGCCGATCGTGCGGTCGAGCAGCCCGGCCAGCCCCGGGTTGGCCTGCGCCAGCCAGCGCCGCGGCGTCACGCCGTTGGTGATGTTGATGAAACGCTCGGGCCACAGCGCCGCGAAGTCGGCGAAGATCGTCTCGACCAGCAGCCGGGAGTGCAGCGCCGAGACGCCGTTGACCTTGTGGCTGCCGACCACCGCCAGGTGCGCCATGCGCACGCGGCGCTCGCCGCTCTCGTCGATCAGCGACAGCCGGCGCAGGAAGGCGTCGTCGCCCGGGCGCGCCTTGGCTGCCGTCACGAGGAACTCGTGGTTGATGCGGAAGATGATCTCCAGGTGGCGCGGCAGCACGTGCTGGATCAGCGCCACCGGCCAGGTCTCCAGCGCCTCGGGCATCAGCGTGTGGTTGGTGTAGCTGAAGACCTGCCGCGTCAGCGCCCAGGCCTCGGCCCAGGGCAGGCGCTGCTCGTCGACGAGCAGGCGCATCAGCTCGGCCACGCCGATCGCGGGATGGGTGTCGTTGAGGTGGATCGCGACCTGTTCGGCGAGGTTGTCGAGCCGGCCGTGTTCGGCCAGGTGGCGCGCGACGATGTCCTGGATCGAAGCGCTGGTGAAGAAGTACTCCTGGCGCAGGCGCAGCTCGCGGCCGGCCGGCGTGCTGTCGTTCGGATACAGCACCCAGGAGATGTTCTCGAACTGGTTCTTGTACTCGGCCGCGCGCTGGTAGTCGCCGCTGTTGAAGGCGTGCAGGTCGATCTGCGCCGGGGCCACCGCCTTCCACAGCCTGAGCGTGCTGACACGCTCGGTGCCGTGGCCGGGGATCACCATGTCGTAGGCCTTGGCGCTGACCTGGCCGGCGTGGCGCCACACCGGCGCGGCGGCCGGCGACTCGGGGTGCTCGACCCAGCCGCCGAAACGCACCGGGTAGGCCACCGCCTGGCGCGGGAACTCCCACGGCGTGCCGTCCTCGACCCAGGGGTCCGGGTGCTCTACCTGGCGGCCGCCGGCGATCGCCTGCGCGAACATCCCGTACTCGTAGCGGATGCCGTAGCCGAACGAGGGTAGGCCCAGCGTGGCCATCGAGTCCAGGAAGCATGCGGCCAGCCGGCCGAGGCCGCCGTTGCCGAGCGCGGCGTCGAGTTCGGCGCCGGCGACGTCCTCGAACGATGCGGCGTGCTGGCGCGCCGCGGCGGCGGCCTCGCCTTCCATGCCGAGCGCGGCCAGGGCGTTGCCCAGCGTGCGTCCGATCAGGAACTCCATTGACAAGTAACAGACGCGGCGGGCACGCGCTTTGCGATCTGTCGCATCCGAGGCGACCCAGCGGCGGGACAATGCTTCGCGAGCCACCTGCGCCACCGCATGCATGATGTCGGAGTGCGAGGCATCGGCCGGCGCGACGCCGACGGTGGAAAGCAGATGGCGGTCGACCTGGGCCTCGAATCGGTCCGGGGCGGTCAGGGCGGCAGTCGAGGTATTCATGGCGGTCTGCAGCGGTTGGGCGAACACGGGGCCGGTGGCCGGCACCGATGCATGCGCCGTGCCGTGCCGCGCCGTCCCCGATTTCCGGGATGCTTGCGCGAGCGACGACGCCGGATGTCGGTATCGTCGTGTAGTAAAACTACAGAAAATGCCGGCCTGCTTTCGGTGTCCGACAACGATTCTAGCCACGCACACGCGCCGAACTGCAGTCGCGACAGCACGTTGGCGTCATTTCCTCCCCCCATCTTCGCGCCCTGGCGTGACGTCGCGTTGGCCATGCGACGGCACGGGGCGTGTTCCTGCTTTGTAATTCCGTTGCTTCAACCGAACGTCATACCGGCCAGGAGACAGTCATGAAACCCATCGATCCCGCCTCAAGCTTCGACCTCCCGCGTCGTTCGATCGCGCTGGTCCTTGCCGGGGGGCGCGGCACGCGTCTGAAGAACCTCACCGACAACCGCGCCAAGCCCGCGGTGTACTTCGGTGGCAAGTTCCGCATCGTCGATTTCGCGCTGTCCAACTGCCTGAACTCGGGCATCCGCCGCATCGGCGTCATCACCCAGTACAAGAGCCACAGCCTGCTGCGCCACCTGCAGCGCGGCTGGGCCTTCCTGAAGTCCGAGATGAACGAGTTCGTCGACCTGCTGCCGGCGCAGCAGCGTGTCGACGAGGAAAGCTGGTACCGCGGCACCGCCGACGCGGTCTACCAGAACCAGGACATCCTGGCGGCCTACAAGGCGGACTATGTGGTCGTCCTGGCCGGCGACCACGTCTACAAGCAGAACTACGCGCTGATGCTGGCCGACCACGTGGCCCAGGGCCGCGAATGCACCGTCGGCTGCATCGAGGTGCCGCGCATGGACGCCACCGCCTTCGGTGTCATGCACGTCGACGAGAGCCGCCGCATCCTGGACTTCGTCGAGAAGCCGGCCGACCCGCCGTGCATGCCGGGCAAGCCCGACCGCGCGCTCGCCAGCATGGGCATCTACGTCTTCAACGCGCGCTACCTGTACCGCGAGCTCGAGCGCGACATGGCCGACCCGAACTCGAGCCACGATTTCGGCAAGGACATCATCCCCAAGATGGTGCGTGCCGGTGTCGCGGTGGCACACCCGTTCGAGCTGAGCTGCGTCGGCACGCGTGCCGGCACCGGCCCGTACTGGCGCGACGTCGGCACGATCGACGCGTACTGGGACGCCAACATCGACCTCACGGCGACCGACCCGCTGCTCAACCTCTACGACACCAACTGGCCGATCTGGACCTACCAGCCGCAGCTGCCGCCGGCGAAGTTCGTGCACAACCAGGACGACCGGCGCGGGCTGGCCATCGAGTCGATGGTCTCCGGCGGCTGCATCGTCTCCGGCGCGGTCTACCGCTCGGTGCTGTTCTCGCAGGTGCGCGTGCACTCCTACGCCGCGGTCAACTGGGCGGTGCTGCTGCCCGGCGCGCAGATCGGCCGGCACGCGCGGGTCACGCGTGTGGTGGTCGACCGCGACTGCGTGATCCCCGACGGCATGGTCATCGGCGAGGACCCGGCGGCCGATGCGGCGCGTTTCTTCCGTACCGAATCCGGCATCGTGCTCGTCACGCGGGAGATGCTGCGCGCGCTGCAATGACGACTCACGCGATGAAGGTGCTGCACGTCGCGGCCGAGGTGTTCCCGCTGGTCAAGACCGGCGGCCTGGCCGACGTGGTGGCCGCGCTGCCGGTGGCGCAGGCACAGCAGGGCGCCGACGTGCGCCTGCTGCTGCCCGGCCTGCCGGCGATCCTGGAGCAGGTCAGCGGCCTGCGCTGCGTGATCGACATCGGCGCCTGCTTCGGCGCGCTGCGCGTGCGCCTGCTGCGCGCGCGGCTGCCCGGCGACGGGCTGATGGTCTACGTCGTCGAGGCGCCCTACCTCTACAAACGCGGCGGCAGCCCCTACCAGAACGCGCACGGCGAGGAGTGGCCGGACAACCTGCAGCGTTTCGCGCTGCTGGGCTGGATCGCCGCGCACCTGGCCGCCGGCGACGCCGACCCCGAATGGGCGCCCGACGTCGTGCACGCGCACGACTGGCACGCGGCGATGAGCTGCGCCTACATCGCCGACCACGCGGCGACGCCGGCGGCGTCGATCTACACCGTGCACAACCTGGCCTATCAGGGCCTGTTCCCGATGCACGACTGGGCGCCGCTGGGGCTGGCTTCCCGGCTGATGTCGCCCGCCGGGCTGGAATACCACGGCCAGCTGAGCTTCATGAAGGCGGGGCTGAAGTTCTCCGACCGAGTGACGACGGTCAGCCCGACCTACGCGCGCGAGATCTCGACGATCGAGTTCGGCTGCGGCCTGGACGGCGTCGTGCGCTCGCGCTCGGCGCACGTGCGCGGCATCCTCAACGGCATCGACACCGCGGTCTGGAATCCGGCCACCGACCCGGCACTCGCCGCGTCCTACGACGCCGCGCGTCCCGACGGCAAGGCCGCCTGCCGGCGTGCCCTGCAGGCCGAGGCCGGGCTGGACCTCGACGACGCGGCGCTGGTGGTCGCGATCGTGTCGCGCCTGACCTCGCAGAAGGGCCTGGACCTGGTGCTCGCGGCGCTGCCCGAGCTGCTGGGGCAGGGCGTGCAGTTCGCGATCCAGGGCACCGGGGATGCGGTGCTGGAATCGGCTTTCCGCGCTGCGCAGGCGCAGTTCCCGGGACGGGCGCAGGTCTTCACCGGCTACGACGAGGCGCGCGCGCACCGGCTGATCGCCGGCGCCGATGCGATCGCCGTGCCTTCGCGTTTCGAGCCCTGCGGGCTGACCCAGCTCTACGGCCTGCGCTACGGCACGCTGCCCATCGTGCGCCGCGTCGGCGGCCTGGCCGACACCGTCGTCGATGCCAGCGCCGCGGCCGTGGCCGAGGACCGCGCCACCGGCTTCGTCTTCGACGCACCCAGCCCGCAGGCCTTTGCGCAGGCGGTGCAGCGGGCGCTCGAGGCGCGGCGCCAGCCCGCGCTGTGGGCCCGGCTGCGCGCGCGTGCGATGGCCCAGCAGCACTCCTGGGAAGGGCCGGCGCGCGAGTACCTCGCGCTGTACGAGGAAGCCCTGGCGCCGCTTCGCGCCGACGGCCTGGTGCGCTGAGCGCCCGATTCAGGCGCCCGGATCCGGCCAGCCCAGCACCTCGGCCAGCCGGCGCACGACCCAGCCGGCTTCGGCCGGCTGCAGGCCCGTGTCCTCGGCGCCGGCCACGGCGCGCATGCGCTCGAGCACGTCGGCTTCGGTGATGCCCAGTGCCAGCGGCAGCATGCGTGCCGGCTCGGCCAGCATCTGGGCCATGTCTTCGCAGAGTTCGTGGCGCTCGGCGATCTCGCGCAGCGGCCGCTCGGGCCGGGTGCGGCCTTCGGGCAGGTACAGCGCGACGAAGGACGGCGGCAAGGTGATGGAGTCGTTCACTCGGGGGATGTCGGTCTCGGGATACGGGATGCGCCTGAGCCGCCGGCGGCCCAGGCCCTGCCTATGATCGGCCGCAACCGCCGTCCATGTCGAGCGACCCTGCCCCCGACGTTTCACCGGGCCGCGCGCCGGCCGCGGGCAGGGCCTTGCCGTTGCGCGTCTACCTGCGGCGCCTGATCTGGCTGTGCGTCGGGCCGATGCTGCTGCTGGGCGCCTGGCTGGCCGTGCACCGCATCCAGTCCGGCCTCGAACAGCGCCAGCAGGCCGCCGAGCGCATCGTCGCGCGGCTGGCACTGCTGAGCGACCAGATGCTCGATTCGCGCATCGGCGGGCTCGTGATGATGGCCCAGGGTGTCGAGCCGTCGGTGTCGCTGGGCCAGTTGCGCCGCCTGGGCGAAAGCTACGCCCGCGGTTTCGGCAGCCACGTGCTGCTGGCAGACGCCGAGGGGCGCGTGCTGCTCAACAGCCGGCTGCCGCAGGAGGTGCTGCAGCCCGCGTTGCCACGCCCCGCGGCGATGGACACGGTGCTGCACGCGCTGCGCGACGCTCGCCCGGTCGTCGGCAACCAGTTCCTGGGGCCCATCGCCGGCCTGCCCATCGTGATGGTCGCCGTTCCGATGCCCGAACAGCCTGGCCTGCCGCCGCGGGCGTTGCTGACGACGATCGAGGCGCGCCAGTTCCAGCCGCTGCTGGACCGCCTGCTGCTGCCCGCGGGCTGGTCGCTCGAGCTGCGTGATGCGGCGGGCGGCGTCGTCGCACGGCGCGGCGAACCCATCGGCGACGACGGCGGCTGGCGGCGCCATGCGCCGTTGCAGCGCGTGGGCTGGGAGGCCGTGGCGCGCATGCCGCCGAAAGTGCTGTACGACGCGGTGCTCGCCGAGGCGCTGCCGCTGGTTGCCGGCATCCTCGGTGCGACGCTGATCGGCGTGCTCGGCGGCACGCTCGCCGGCCGTCGGCTCGGCCGCGACGTCGGCTCGCTGGCCGCGCCGGCCGGTTCGCCCGACGCGGTCAGCCGCGTGGCCGAGATCGCCGCGGTGCGCCGTCTGCTCGACGACGCCGCCGCGCGCCGGCGCGCTTCCGAAGACGCGCTGCGGCGCAGCCAGATCGAGGCCCAGCAGCTGATGCAGGACGCGCTGTCGGCGCGTGCCCGCGCCGAGGCCGCCAACGCCAGCCTGCGCGAGCTGTCGCTGGCCGTCGAGCAGAGCTCCAGCAGCATCCTGATCACCGACGCCGAGGGCCGCATCCAGTACGTCAACCGCGCCTTTCTCGCGCACACCGGCTACACGCGCGAGGAGGTCATCGGCAGCACGCCCGCGCTGGTGCACTCCGAGAGCACGCCGGCGTCGACGATCGATTCGTTGTGGCGCACGCTGCAGGCCGGCGAGACCTGGCGGGGCGAGTTCATCAACCGCCGCAAGGACGGCACCGAGTTCGTCGAGTCGGCGGTCATCACGCCGCTGCGGCGCGAGGACGGCCGCGTGACGCACTACGTCGCCGTCAACGAGGACGTGACCGATCGCCGCCGCCTCGAACGCGAGCTCGACGGCCACCGCCACCACCTGGAGATGCTGGTGGCCAGCCGCACCGCCGAACTCGAGGCCGCGCGCGAGCAGGCCGATGCCGCCAACCAGGCCAAGAGCGCCTTCCTGGCCAACATGAGCCACGAGATCCGCACGCCGCTCAACGCCATCCTCGGCTTCACGCACCTGCTGCGCCGCGACGCCCACGATCCAGTGGCGGCCGAGCGCCTGGCGCGTGTCGACGGGGCGGCCCAGCATCTGCTGGTGCTGCTCAACGACATCCTGGACCTCTCCAAGATCGAGGCCGGCCGGCTCGAACTGCACGAACACGACTTCTCGCTGCGCGAGCTGGTGCAGCGCTGCACCGCGCAGATCGCCGAGCGTGCCGCCGCCAAGTCGCTGCGGCTGCAGGTCGACGTCGGCGACGTGCCCGACGCCCTGCACGGCGACGCGATGCGGCTGTCGCAGTCGCTGCTGAACCTGCTCAGCAACGCGGTGAAGTTCACCGAGCGCGGCGGTGTCTCGCTGGAGGTGCGGCTGCTGGAGCGCGAGGGCAAGTCGATGAAGCTCGAGTTCGCGGTTGCCGACACCGGCATCGGCATCGAGCCGGGCAAGCGCGAGCAGCTCTTCACCGCCTTCGCGCAGGGCGACGCGTCGATGGCGCGGCGTTTCGGCGGCACCGGGCTGGGGCTGGCGATCACGCGGCGTCTGGCGACGCTGATGGGCGGCGATGTCGGCGTCGACAGCGGTCCCGGCGAAGGCAGCCGGTTCTGGTTCAGCGTCCGGCTGTCGGCCGGGGTGCCGGTGGCCGCCGCCGGCCCCGCGCCGCTCGACGGCGAGGCCGAGCTGCGCCAGCGTTTCGCCGGCGCGCGGGTGCTGCTGGCCGAGGACAACCCGGTGAACCAGGACGTCGGCCGCGAGCTGCTCGAGATGGCGGGGCTGCAGGTCGACGTTGCCGACGACGGCCAGGCGGCGGCGGCGCTGGCCGCACGCGGTGACTACGCCGTGATCCTGATGGACATGCAGATGCCCGGCGTCGACGGGCTGGAGGCCACGCGCCGCATCCGGGCGCTGGCGGCGCACGCGGCCACGCCGATCATCGCGATGACGGCCAACGCCTTCGGCGAGGACCGCCGGGCCTGTCTGGCTGCCGGCATGGACGACCACGTCGCCAAGCCGGTGGAGCCGGCCCAGCTGTACACGGTGCTGCTGAACTGGCTGGGCCGCCGGGCGGCCCGGCGCGGCTGAGCGGCCGCGCGCGTCGGCCGGAGTCAGAGCGCGGCGGCGAACTCGCGGATGCGCGGCACGACCTCGGCGACCGCACGCGACAGTTCGTCGCGTTCCAGCGGGTCCGCCAGCCGCTCGCGGTCGGCGGGCGCCAGGGCCTCGTCGTCGCCACCGAGCAGGGCCAGCGGCTGCAGCGCCGGGCCGTAGGCCGCGTCGTCGAACAGCGGCTCCCAGGCCGCGGCGTCCAGGCCGACCGCGGCCAGGAAACCGATGCACCAGTCCTCGGCGTCGATGATCTCGCCGTCCTCGGTCTCGGCGACGCTGAACACCGGCTGCCATTCGTCGGGCCGCGTCTTCAGCACGCTCTCGATCGCGTGCAGGTGTCGCAGCACGAGGAAGACGACGCGCTTGCGGCGCTTGCCGCTGGCAAACGGTGCCGGCCCGTCGCCGTCGCCGCCCCAGATCACCGGCATCCACTGCCGGGTGTGCAGCCGCACGAGGCTGCCGGGGCCGACCGCCAGCGCGGTCAGGTAACCGTCGAGCGCCTCGACGTTCATCGCCTCGTCGGCGGGAAGTTCCTGCAGCAGCGCGTCCAGTTCGTCGAGTTCGTCGTCGGCGAGCGGCGTGGTCTGCAGGGAAGGGTCGTATTCAGGATAGTCCACACTAGGGATTGTCCTATGTTGTGAGCGGTTTTTGGCGTTGTCGATCAAGCCGCCGGGCGGAGGACGGGTGCAGGCGTCGTGCCCGCCCGACGCCGGGCCCCGGCAAAGGGGCGCGGGCGGGGCAAAAACAGGCCTGCGGCAGCACAATCGCCCGCTTTGCCCGTCCTCTGATCCGGAGAGCCCGTGCCGAGCGACATCGACATCGCCCAGAAAGCCCGCCTTCAGCGCATCACCGACCTGGCCCGCGAGCGCCTGGGCATCGCCGACGAGCACCTCGTGCCCTACGGCCACTACAAGGCCAAGCTCACGCTGGACTACATCCGCGGCCTGGAGTCGCGCCCCGACGGCAAGCTGGTGCTGGTGACGGCGATCACGCCGACGCCCGCCGGCGAGGGCAAGACCACGACCACCGTCGGCCTGGGCGACGCGCTCAACCGCATCGGCAGGAAGACCATCGTCGCGCTGCGCGAGCCCTCGCTGGGTCCGGTGTTCGGCATGAAGGGCGGGGCGGCCGGCGGCGGCCACGCGCAGGTGGTGCCGATGGAGGACATCAACCTGCACTTCACCGGCGACTTCGCCGCCATCGCGCTGGCCAACAACCTGCTGGCCGCGGCGATCGACAACCACGTGCACCACGGCAACGCGCTGGACATCGACGTGCGCCGCATCGGCTTCAAGCGCGTGATGGACATGAACGACCGCGCGCTGCGCGAGATCACCGTCGGCCTCGGCGGCCCCGGCAACGGCGTGCCGCGCGAGGACGGCTTCGACATCGTCGTCGCCAGCGAGGTGATGGCCATCTTCTGCCTGGCCACGTCGCTGGCCGACCTGAAGCAGCGCCTGGGCAACATCGTCGTCGCCGAGACCCGTTCGCGCCTGCCGGTGCGCGCGCGCGACCTCAAGGTGCACGGCGCGATGGCGGTGCTGCTCAAGGACGCCTTCGCGCCCAACCTCGTTCAGACGCTGGAGCGCACGCCGGCCATCCTGCACGGCGGCCCGTTCGCCAACATCGCCCACGGCTGCAACTCGGTGCTGGCGACGAAGACGGCGTTGAAGCTCGCCGAGGTCGTCGTCACCGAAGCCGGCTTCGGCGCCGACCTGGGGGCCGAGAAGTTCCTCGACATCAAGTGCCGCAAGTCGGGGCTGCGGCCCGACGCGGCGGTCGTCGTCGCCACCGTGCGCGCGCTCAAGCACCACGGCGGCGCGCCGCTGGCCGAACTCGGCCGCGAGGACCTGGGCGCGCTCGAGCGCGGCCTGGACAACCTGCGCCGCCACGTCGACAACGTGCGCGGCGTCTACGGGCTGCCCTGCGTCGTGGCCGTCAACCACTTCAGCGCCGACACCGAGGCCGAACACGCGCTGCTGCGCGAGCGTGTGCAGGGCTGGGGCGTGCCAATCGCGCTGGCGCGCCATTGGGCCGAGGGCGGCGCCGGCGCCGAGGACCTGGCGCGCGAGGTCGTGCGACTGTTCGAGCAGCCGAGCGCGCCGCGTTTCGTCTACGACGACGAGGACACGCTGTGGGAGAAGCTGCGCAAGGTGGCCACGCGCGTCTACGGCGCCGCCGGCGTCGAGGCGCCGGCGGCGGTGCGCGCGCGCATCGAGCATCTGCAGGCCGAGGGCTACGGCCGCTGGCCGATCTGCATCGCCAAGACGCAGTACAGCTTCTCGACCGACGCCAAGCGCCGCGGCGCGCCCGAGGGCCACGTGCTCGACGTGCGCGAGGTGCGGCTGGCCGCCGGCGCCGAGTTCATCGTCATGGTCTGCGGCGACGTGATGACCATGCCCGGCCTGCCCAAGACACCCGCGGCCGAGGTGATCGACCTCACGGAGGACGGGCGCGTCGTCGGTTTATTCTGACCGTCGCCGCCCCATGTCCAACGCCGAACGCCTCTACAAGATCGAGCGCCTGATCCGCCAGCGCGGGCACGTCGCCTTCCAGACGCTGCTCGACGAGCTGGAGGTCTCGCGCGCCACGCTCAAGCGTGACCTGGAGTACCTGCGCAGCCGGCTGGGCGCGCCCATCGTCTACGACCGCGAGCTCAACGGCTACCGGCTCGACGAAGGCGCGCGCGGCACGCGCCACGAGCTGCCCGGCCTGTGGTTCGACGAGCGCGAGCTGTACTCGCTGCTCGCCGCGCACCAGCTGCTGGCCAGCCTGGACGACGACGGCACGCTGGCGCGCCACCTGCAGCCGCTGCTCGAACGCGTGCGCGAGATGATCGGCAGCGCCGAGGATGCGACGCTGATGCAGCGCGTGCGGATCGTCGCCGCGGCGCGGCGTGCGGTGCCGGCGCGCCATTTCGAGCGTGTCGCCGAGGCGCTGCTGGAGCGCCGCCGGCTGCACCTGCGCTACCTGACGCGCACACGCGGCGAGGTCGGCGAACGCGAGGTCTCGCCGCAGCGCCTGGTGCACTACCGCAACACCTGGTACCTGGACGCCTGGTGCCACCGCGCCGAGGGCCTGCGCCGCTTCGCGCTCGACGCGATGGAGCAGGCCGCGGTGCTGGAGGCCAAGGCGCTGGAGCTGCCGCTGGCGCGTGTGCAGGCCGAGATGGATGCCGGCTACGGCATCTACGCCGGCGGCACGCGGCGCTGGGCGACGGTGGCCTTCGCGGCGTCCGCGGCCGCCTGGGTGAGCCGCGAGGCCTGGCACCCCGAGCAGCAGGGGCGCTGGCTCGCCGACGGCCGCTACGAGCTGCAACTGCCCTACACCGACGACACCGAGCTCGTGATGGACCTGATGCGCCACGGCGCCGACGCCGAGGTGCTGTCGCCGCCCGAACTGCGCGCCAAGGTCGCCGCCCGCCTGCGTGCCGCGGCCGCGGTCTACGCCGGCGACGCCCCGTCTTCCACCAGCACCGCCGCCGGCGGCTCGACGACATGAAGGTCTGCATCCTCGGCGCCGGCGCGATCGGCGGCTTCATCGGCACCCGGCTCGCGGCGCGCGGCCAGGCCCAGGTCTCGGCCATCGCACGCGGCGCGACGCTGGAGGCGCTGCGGCGTCACGGCTGGCGGCTGCAGCAGGGCGGCGAGTCGATCCAGGCGCCGTGCGTGGCGGCGTCCGACGACGCCGCCGGACTCGGCGTCCAGGACCTCGTCGTCATCGCCGTCAAGGGCCCGGCGCTGACGCAGGTCGCGCGGGGCATCGCGCCGCTGATCGGGCCGCAGACCGTCGTGCTGCCGGCGATGAACGGCGTGCCGTGGTGGTTCGGCCACGGCGTCGCGGCGCTGGGTGACGCGCCGCTGGAGTCGGTCGACCCGGGCGGCGTCGCCGGCGCGGCGATCCCGTTCGAGGCCGTGCTCGGCTGCGTCGTGCACGCCGCGGCCTTCACCGCCGAGCCCGGCTTCGTCGTTCACAAGATGGGCGCCGGGCTGATCGTCGGCGAGCCGGCCGGCGGCGCCAGCGTGCGCGTCGACACCGTGGCGGCGCTGCTGCGCGACGCCGGTTTCGACGTCACGGCCTCGGCCGACGTGCGCCGCGACGTCTGGTACAAGCTCTGGGGCAACCTGACGATGAACCCGGTCAGCGCGATCACCGGCGCCAGCGCCGACCGCGTGCTCGCCGACCCGCTGGTGCGGGCGTTCTGCTCGCAGGCGATGCAGGAGGCCGCGGCGATCGGCGCGCTCGTCGGCTGTCCGATCGGGCAGACGCCGGAGGACCGCCACGCCATCACCGCCAGGCTCGGCGCCTTCAAGACCTCGATGCTGCAGGACGTCGAGGCCGGCCGGCCGATCGAGCTCGACGCCATCGTCGGCGCGATGCGTGAACTCGGCCAGCGCCTGGGCCGGCCGACGCCGGCGATCGACGCGCTGTTCGGCCTGACGCGGCTGTTCGCCCGCCAGCGCGGGCTGTACACGTGAAAACGCCGGCCCGGGGCCGGCGTTCTGGCTGCTGAGGCGCCCCGGTTGGCGCCGCCCGGGCTCAGCGGCGAGCCTGGGCCGCTTCGGCAGCAGCGCGTGCGCTGTCTTCGCGCATGTGCTTGAGGAAATAACGCAGGTAGAACGCACCCATTCCCAGCGTCACGACGATCACGGCCAGACTCATCAGGCCGACGTCGGTGGAAAAGAGGACGGTCATCGCAGTCATGTCAGGGGCTCCTCGGCGGGCTTGATCTGTATCGATCGGTGGCATTGGGCGCCCGACACAAGGCAAGAAACTTGTCGTAACTCAAAGAATGGGCCCAGGGCTCGGACTCGGTCCAGAACGTGGCGGGCGCCGGGCTGGGCCACAATGTTTCGATGGACCGCCCCCCGCCCGACCCGCGACGCCGAGAGGCGCTGAGTGCCTCCGCCGCCGTCGCGGCGCTGCTGCTGGCACAGGGGCTGTGGCCGCGCGAAACCAGCGCGGCGTCGCTGTCGCAGGCCTTCGAGGCCCGATCGCTGGCCGAGCTGAATGCCGCGCTGGGCTGGACAGCGCCGCTGCCGAGCCCGGCGGTCACGCTCGCCGGCCCGGACATCGCCGAGAACGGCGCCGCCGTCGAACTGACGCTGGCCACGACGCTGCCCGGCGCGCGCCGCCTGCTGCTGCTGGTCGAGAAGAACCCGGCGGTGCTGTCGGCGCTGTTCGAGCTCGGCGAGGACGTGGTCCCGGAGTTCGTCATCCGCGTCAAGATGGCGCAGTCGTGCAATGTCTGGGCGGTGGCCACCACCGCCGACGGCCGCGTGTTCTACGCGCGCCGGGACATCCGCGTGACGCTCGGCGGCTGCGCCGCCTGAAGGGGACACGCCATGGCCGCTGCCCCGATCCTTCTTCGCGCCCAGCAGCAGGGTGATCGCACCGTCGTGCGCGTGCTGATGGCCCACGAGATGGAGTCCGGCCAGCGCAAGGACGGCGACGGCCGGCCGATCCCGGCCTGGCACATCCAGGACGTCGCCGTGACGCTGGAAGGCCGTCCGGTGCTGACGCTGCGCTTCGGCCCGTCGGTGTCGAAGAACCCGTTCCTGCGTTTTGCGCTCCGGGGCGGCAGGGCCGGCCAGCGGGTCGCTGTCTCCTGGGTCGACACGCGGGGTGAACGCCGCAGCGCCGAGGCCGTGATCGCCTGATCCGGTGTGGGAGCTTGCTGCGGGTTTCCACCGGGTTCGCAGGCATAATCGACTGCTTCTAACCCGGCTGGTGGTGATTCCGCCGCCGGGCAGGCCAAAAGCCCGAATGGCATCGGGAGAGACCGCGCGTCCACCCTTTTCGCGCGGCGCCGAAGGAGCAACCACCCCGGAAACTCTCAGGCACCATGGACCGATGCCCTGGATGAACTCTGAAGAAGCGCCGGCTGCGTGACGTCCGCCGGTGCGCCGAAGGAGCAAACGGCGCCGGGCGGCCGCTGTGAATCTCTCAGGTTCCAGGACAGAGGGGGTGACGCTGCGCAAAGGGCGCGGCGCCGGCATGCCTACGACGTCCTGCTGAGAGACCCGAACATGACTGCCTTCCATCCGCGCCTTTCCCTGCTCGCCCTGGCCTGCGTGGCCGTTTCCGCGTCGGCCGCCGAGCCGATCGTCGTCAAGATCGGTCACGTCGCCGCGCTCAGCGGCCCGGCCGCCCACCTCGGCCGCGACAACGAGAACGGCGTGCGCATGGCGATCCAGGAGCTGAGCGCCAAGGGCGTGCAGATCGGCGGCCGCCCGGTGAAGTTCGAGCTGCTCGCCGAAGACGACGGCGGCGACCCGAAGCAGGGCACCGCAGCCGCGCAGAAGCTCGTCGACAGCAAGGTCAACGGCGTCGTCGGCCACCTGAACTCGGGCACCGCGATCCCGGCCGCACGCATCTACAGCGACGCCGGCATCCCGCAGATCGCGCCGTCGGTCACCAACCCGCGCTTCACCCGCCAGGGCTTCAAGACGACCTTCCGCATGGTGGCCGACGACGCCCAGCTCGGCGGCACGCTGGGCCGCTACGCGGTGAACACGCTGAAGGCCAAGACCGTCGCCGTGATCGACGACCGCACCGCCTACGGCCAGGGCGTGGCCACCGAGTTCGAGAAGGCCGCCAAGGCCGCCGGCGCCAACGTCGTCAAGCGCGAGTTCACGAACGACAAGGCGACCGACTTCACCGGCATCCTCACCGGCATCAAGGCCGCCAAGCCCGACGTCATCTTCTACGGCGGCATGGACGCCGTCGGCGGCCCGATGCTGCGCCAGATGAAGCAGCTGGGCATCACGTCGAAGTTCATGGGCGGCGACGGCGTCTGCACCGCCGAGCTGCCCAAGCTCGCGTCGGGCCAGGTGCCTGACGGCCAGGTGGTCTGCGCGATCGCCGGCGGTGTCGAAGGTGCGCAGAAGCCGGTGATGGACAAGTTCAAGGCCGACTTCAAGAAGAAGTTCGGCACCGAGGTCCAGATCTACTCGCCCTACACCTACGACGCGACCAAGGTGCTGGTCGAGGCGATGGTCAAGGCCGGCTCGGCCGACCCGGCGAAGTACCTGCCGGTGCTGGCCAAGATCAGCATGCCCGGCGTCACCGGCACGATCGCCTTCGACGAGAAGGGCGACATCAAGAACGGCGCGCTGACGCTCTACACCTTCAAGGGCGGCCAGCGCGAAGAGATCGCCGTCGTTCGCTGACGGCGGCGGCGGGCGGCACCCCCGCGGGTGCCGCCCGCAAGCTCACAGCGCCAGCGCGTCGGCCCAGATGTTCTCGGCCCAGGCTTGCGCGTACAGCGCCTCGGCGGTGTTCCAGTCCCTGGACACGCCGACCGAGGCCGGCACCGCCTTGAAGGTCTTCTCGGCGGCGTCGTAGGGGTGCACCGAGGCGACGTGCACCGCGTGCGTCGCCGACAGGTAGCTGTAGCAGGTGTTCATCACCAGCGGCGCCGGGTTCACCGGCTCGCCGCGCAGCCGCTGGATCACCGCCGCCGCCACCACCTTGGCGTGCTGGTTGGCCATGTGCCCGCTCTTGGGCATCAGCGGCGCCGAGAAGGTGGCGTCGCCGAGCACGTGCACGCCCGGCAGCGCCTGCGACTCCAGCGTCAGCCAGTCGACACCCACCCAGCGCCCGTTGACCGTCACCAGCCCCGCGTCCTGCGCCAGCCGGCCGGCCCGCTGCGGCGGGATGACGTTGAGCACGTCGGCCTTGACGTCCTCGAAGTCGAAACGCGCCAGGCGGCCGTGGACCTCGCGCAGCTCGGCGTCGGGGCGGTACTCGACGATGCCTTTCAGGTGTTCGCCGAAGGCGCGCTGGAACAAGGCCTTCTTCGACTGGATCTCGGTGTTGGCATCGAGCAGCAGCAGCTTGGCGCGCGGCCGCGCCTGCTTCAGCCAGCTGCCGATGACGGCCGCGCGTTCGTAAGGCCCTGGCGGGCAGCGGAACGGCGCACGCGGGATCGTGATCGCGACGACACCGCCGTCGGGCAGGGCCTCGAGCTGGCGGCGCAGCGCCAGCGTCTGCGGGCCGGCCTTCCAGGCGTGGGTCACGGTGCCGGCGTCCAGCGCCGGCTGCAGCCCCGGGATGCCCGCGGTGTCGAAATCGATGCCGGGCGCGACGATCAGCCGGTCCCAGGGCAGGGTGCTGCCGTCGGCCAGATGCAGCAGCCGGCGTTCGGTGTCGATCGCCACCGCTTCGCCGCGCACGAGCTTGACGCCGGCGGCGGCCAGGCCGTCGTAGCCGCGCGTGATGTCGGCCAGCGTGCGCCAGCCGCCGAGCACCAGGTTGGAGATCGGGCAGGAGACGAAGGCCGCCTCGCGTTCGACCAGCGTGACCTCGACACCGCCCCACAGGCGCAGGTAGCGCGCCGCGGTGGCGCCGCCATAACCGCCGCCGACGACGACGACGCGCCCGGGTGTCGGCTTGGCGACGCGGCTGCCGGCGCAGCCGGCCAGCGCCAGCGTGCCACCGGCCAGCCCGGCGCCCAGCAGGCGGCGGCGCGACAGGGCGAAACGTTCGGGATGCTGCATCGCCGCGCTCCTAGCGGGCGCCGGCCGGCCGGGCCGGCTGCGCCGCGAACCAGTGCGCCGCCAGCCGCAGCTGCTCGTCGCTGTAGCCGCGCAGGATCTGCGCCATGATCGTCGACGGCTGCGCACCGCTGCGGTAGTCGGCGATCGACTGCAGGATGCGCTCGGCCGGCTGCCCCGCCAGCGACTTGATCGCGGTGCGCGAGCGGCCGTCGGTGCCGTGGCAGTTGGCGCAGGTGGCGGCCACCGAGCGCGCGGCCAGCGCCTCGTCGGCTCGCAGCTCGGCGGCGGCCGGCAGTGCCAGGCTCGCGGCGCCCAGCGCGACCAGCAGCGGTCGCATCGGCGATCTCATGTTCGGTTCCTCCGGTCGTGGATCGGGGTGTCGGGCCGTCAGGCGCCGCGCTCGACGCGCCAGCGCTGGAACTGCAGGCCCGCGAAGCCGCCGAGGACCATCGCCGAGACGGCGATGGCGCTTTGTGCGCAAAGCGTCGACAGGCCTGCGATGCCTTGCCCGACGGTGCAGCCTAGCGCGGTGACCCCGCCGGTCCCCATCAGGACCGCCCCGCACAGGTGCAGCGCCGTGTCCTCGGTGCCGGCGAAACCCTCCCAGCGAAAGCTGCGTGTGGCCATCGCGGCCAGGGCCGAACCGGCGACGATGCCGGCGGCGCTGCAGATGCCGACCGTCAGCGTCTTGCGGCTGTCGCTGAAGAACAACAGCCAGTCCAGCCCCCAGGCCAGCGGCGCGACCAGGCTCAGCGACTCCATGCGCCGCGAGTTCGTCGCCAGGAAGGCCGGCTCCAGTGTCTCGGGGTGTTCGGGCACGAAACCCAGCCGGCCCGACAGCCACCAGGCGGCGACCACCAGCGCACCGATGGCCGCGCCGCCGGCGACCTCGCGGCCGCGGCCTTCGGGCCGTGCCAGCACCCAGGCCAGCAGCGCCGCGGCCACCGCCGCGCCGAGCCAGGGGGCGAGCGTCTGCAGCGGCAGGCCGGTGGCGACGGCCAGCGCACCGGCCGCGTCCTGGCCGGCCGGCAGCTCGAAGGCGACGCGGTCGACGCTGGCCACGCGCAGCACGGCGCTCACGCCCTTCATCGCCGCGAAGCCGCTGGCGCCGACGACGAAGACGACGACCAGCGACTTCAGGCTGCCGCCGCCCAGGCGCACCAGGTTGCGTGCCGCGCAGCCCGATGCCAGCACCATGCCGACACCGAACATCGCGCCGCCGGCCAGCGCCGACAGCCAGCCCACGCGCGGGCCGCCGTACTGGCTGTCGCCTGCGCGCACCCAGCCCAGGCCCACCATCAGGTGAAAGCCCAGCACCGCGACGGCGACGGCCGCGACCCAGGCCCGCAGCCGCGTGTGGTCGCCGAAGGCGAAGACGTCGGCCAGCGCGCCCATGGTGCAGAACCGGGTGCGCTGCGAGACGGCACCGAAGGCCGCGCCGATGACGAAGGCGCCGGCCAGCAGCAGGCGCAGGTGGGCGTCGAGTTCTTCCGCAGTGGGCATGGCGGCATTGTCGCGGCGGCTGCCGGTCGTCCCGGCGCACGGCTCTTGCGCGATGCGCATGAGCTTGGGCGCCGGGCGAGGAAGACGGCCGAGGCGCGCTTGATTGTCGTCAAGGAAACGCGCAACGTGTCCCGACGCCGGCGAGGCCTTGCCTATCATGCGCGCCGTTGGTGCTCGTCCCCGGCGTCGTCCGGGACAGTTCAACGGGAATCAGGAAGGGGCGACACGGCGTCGCGCCGCGCCCCCAACCTGAGCTGCCCCCGCAACGGTAAGCGGTCGGAGCCTTCGCAGGCTTCCGCTCGTGTCGAATCCACTGGGTGAACACCTGGGAAGGGCACACGAGTCGCACCGCCAGCCCGGATACCGGCCAACGAGGGGGTGCGTGCGCAGGCTGCGCGTGCACCGTACAGCGGCGGCTGCGGGGAGGTGGTCGGCCGCGCCGACTCTGACTTTTCCATGTCGACTTCCGTCCCGGGCGGCAACGCCCCGCCGCGCTGCTGCGCTCTTGCTGCCCGTCTCGTGCTTGCCGCTGCCGTCTGTCCGGCCGCCTTCGCCCAGGCCGGCGAAGACCCGATCGTCATCACCGCCAGCCGCCTCGAAGAGCGGCTGTCGCAGACGCTGGGCGACGTTTCGCTCGTCGAGCGCAGCACGATCGAGCGCAGCGGCGCGAGCAACGTCGCCGACCTGCTGGCCCGCCTGCCGGGCATCGAGATCGCGCGCAACGGCGGCCCGGGCACCAGCACCAGCGTCTACGTGCGCGGCGGCGAGACGCGCCATACCGCGGTCTACGTCGACGGCGTGCGTGTCGACTCGCAGAGCACCGGCGGTGCGCCCTGGGAGCAGATCCCGCTGGAGCGCATCGAGCGCATCGAGGTGCTGCGCGGGCCGGCGGCGGCGGTCTACGGCTCGGACGCCGTCGGCGGCGTCGTGCAGCTCTTCACGCGCCGCGGCCAGGGCGCGCTGCGCACCCGCGGCGGCCTGGGCTGGGGCAGCCGCGGCACGCGCCAGGCCGACGCCGGCCTGTCCGGCGCCACCGGCAGCGTCGACTACGCGCTGTCGGCCGGCTGGAGCGACAGCAACGGCTTCAGCGCCCGGGAAGGCCAGAACCCCGACGCCGACGGCTGGCGCCGCGGCTCGCTGCAGGCGCGCGCCGGCTGGCAGTTCGCGCCCGAGCACCGCGTCGAGGCCTCCTTCCTGGAAAGCCATCTGCACGCGCAGTACGACGGCAGCACCACCGACGACGACCTGTCGCACCACGAGCTGCGCACCGGCGCGCTGGCCTGGCGCGGCCAGTGGAACGACGACGCGCTGAGCAGCGCCCGCCTGTCCGAGTCGCAGGGCAGCTACGAGACCGAGCCCAGCCCCTACCGCACCGAGACCCGGCTGCGTGACCTCGTGCTGCAGCACGAGCAGCGTGTCGCCGCCGGCCAGCGCCTGTCGCTGACGCTCGAGCGCCGCGAGGACCGGCTGGAGAACCCGGCGACCGCCCGCAGCGCGCGCCTGGCCGGCGAGCGCGCGCAGAACGGCGTCGCCGTCGGCTGGCGCGGCGAGTTCGGCGCGCACTCGCTGCAGGCCCATGCCCGCCACGACGACGACAGCGAGTTCGGCACCAAGAGCACCGGCAGCCTGGCCTGGGGCTGGCGCTTCGCGTCCACCTGGCGGTTCACGGCCTCGGCCGCGACCTCGTTTCGCGCGCCCACGCTCTACCAGCGTTTCAGCCAGTACGGCAACCCGGACCTCGTGCCCGAGACCGGCCGCAACCTCGAGTTCGGCCTGCGCCGCAGTGCCGGCGACGACGAACTGGGCCTCGTCGCGTGGCGCAACAAGGTCGACGAGCTGATCGCGTTCGGCGCCGCCGGGCCCTGCACCTCGACCTCCGGCTGCTACGAGAACGTCGGCAAGGCGAGCTACGAGGGCCTGACGCTGTCCGGCCGCACGCGCGTCGGCGCGCTGGCGCTGCGCGGCTCGCTCGACTTCCACGAGCCGAAGAACGAGCTGACTGGCACGCTGATCGCGCGCCGCGCCCGCCGCCTGGCGACGCTGGGCGCCGACACCGAGCTCGCCGGCTGGCAGCTCGGCGCCGAGGTCCAGGCTGCCGGCCAACGCTGGGACGACGCCGCCAACACCCGCCGCCTGGGCGGCTACGGTCTCGTCAACCTGAGCGCCGAACGCCGGCTCGGCGAGGGCCTCAAGCTGCAGGCGCGCATCGACAATGCCGGTGGCAAGGACTACGCGCTGGCGCGCAGCTACGCGGTCGCCGGGCGCAGCGCGTCCGTCGCGCTGCGCTGGACACTTTGAGGGGAGGGAAGATGGCCGCCGTCGTGCTCGTCGCCGCTCCGGCCTCCGGCCAGGGCAAGACCACCGTCGCCTGTGCGCTGGCGCGGCTGCACGCGCGCCGCGGCGCGTGCGTGCGGGCCTTCAAGTGCGGCCCCGACTTCCTGGACCCGCAGTGGTTGGCGCTCGCCAGCGGCCACCCGGTCGACCCGCTGGACCTGTGGATCAACGGCCCGGCCGACTGTGCCGCGCGCCTGGCGCGCGCGGCGGCCGGAGCCGATCTCGTCGTCGTCGAAGGCGTGATGGGGCTTTACGACGGCGAGCCCAGCGCCGCCGACCTGGCGCTGCGCTTCGGCCTGCCGGTGCTGGCGGTCGTCGACGCCTCGAAGATGGCGGGCACCTTCGGCGCCCTCGTGCACGGCTTGCGTCGCTGGCGCGACGTGCCCTGGGCCGGCGTGCTGGCCAACCGGGTCGGCGGCGAGCGGCATGCCGCGATGCTGCGCGAGTCGCTGGCCCCGGACGAGGGCTGGGCTGGCGCGTTGCCGGCCGACGCCGGCATCACGCTGCCCGAACGCCACCTCGGGCTGACGGCCGCCGGCGAGCTGCCCGATGCGCTGGCGCGGCTGGACGCCGCGGCCGACGCGCTGGCCACCACGCCGCTGGGCGCACGCACCGCGGCCGACTGGCCGCAGTGGGTGCCGCCGGTGGTCGCTGCGCCCGGCGCACCGCGCCGCCTTCTGCAAGGCCGGCGCATCGCCGTCGCGCGCGACGCGGCGTTCGCGTTCATCTATCCGGCGAATCTGCAGACCCTGCACGCGCTGGGCGCCGAGACGGTGTTCTTCTCGCCGCTGGCCGGCGACGCGCTGCCGGCCTGCGACGCCGTCTGGCTGCCCGGCGGCTACCCGGAGCTGCATGCCCAGGCGCTGGCCGCGCGCACCGACCTCGCGGCGCAGCTCGCGGCGCACGTCGCCGCCGACCGCCCGGTCTGGGCCGAATGCGGCGGCCTGATGGCGCTGGCCGAGACCCTGGTCGACGGCCAGGGCCGGGTGCACCGGCTCTGGGGCCTGCTGCCGGGCAGCGCGGTGCTGGGCCGGCGTGTCGCCGCGCTCGGCCCGCATCGCCTCGTCTTCGGCGGCGGCGAGCTGCGGGGCCACAGCTTCCACTGGTCGCGCTTCGAAACCGGCCTCGTGCCGACGCTGCACACCGAGCCCGCGCGCACCGCGGGCGGGCGGCTGCCGCCGGGCGAGGCGGTCTACGAACGCGGCGCGCTCAAGGCGAGCTGGTTCCACCCCTGGTTCGCGTCCTCGCCAGAGCTGGCGGCGCGGCTGTTCTCGCCTGGAGGGCTTGTCTGATGCTGCGGGGGTGCTGGGCGCTGGCCCTGATGCTGTTCGCCGCCGTGGCCGGCGCGGAGCCGATCGTCGTGCACGACGCGCGGGGCAAAGAGCTGTGGCTGGAGCCCTCGCCGCAGCGCATCGTCTCGCTGCTGCCGTCGCTGACCGAGACCGTCTGGGCGCTGGGTGCCGGCGATCGCCTGGTCGGCGTCGACCGCTATTCCAACTGGCCGCCGGCGCTGGCCGGGCTGCCGCGTGTCGGCGGCATGGAGGACGCGGTCGTCGAGGCCGTCGTCGCGCTCAAGCCCGGCCTGGTGCTGAGCTCGGACCTGTCGCGTGCCAGCGACCGCCTGGAGGCGCTGGGCCTGCGTGTGCTGCGCGTGCATGCCGAGCGCCACGCCGACACCGTCGAGGTCGTGCGCACGCTGGGCCAGGTGCTGGAGCGCCGCGCCGAGGCCGAACGCCTGCTGCAGCGCCTGGACCGGGAACTCGCCGCCGCGGCCACCCGCGTGCCGGCCGCGCTGCGTGGCAAACGCGTGTTCTTCGAAGTGCACGGCGGCTGGGGCGCGAGTGCCGGCTCCTTCGTCGGCGACACGCTGGCGCGGCTCGGGCTGGTGAACATCGTGCCTGCCGAACTGGGCGCCTTCCCCAGGCTGAACCCGGAGTTCGTCGTGCGTGCCGACCCCGACCTGCTGCTGGTGCAGCAGCGCGACGTCGCGACGCTGGCGGCGCGGCCCGGCTGGGCGGCGATGCCGGCGCTGCGCGCCGGGCGCGTCTGCGGCTTCGCGCCCGAACGTTTCGAGATGCTGATCCGCCCCGGCCCGCGCCTGGGCGAAGGCGCCGCGGCGATCGTCGACTGCCTCCAGCGGCTGGCCCCCGAGGCCGCCGCCGCACGCCGATGAACGCGGCACTCGTCTTCGCCGCCGCGCTGGCGCTGGCCTGGTGGATCGACCGGCGCTTCGGCGAGCCGCGCGACGCCTGGCACCCGGTGGCCTGGCTGGGCCACGCCATCATGCCGCTGCACCGCCGGCTGCCGACGCTGGCGCCGCGCGCGGCGCTGGTCGCCGGCACGCTGGCCTGGTGGGCGGTGGTCGGCGGCGTCGCCACGATCGCCTGGGCGCTGCAGGCGGCGCTGTTCATGCTGCCGGCCTGGGCCGCGGTGCCGCTGCTGGCGCTGGCGCTCAAGCCCTCGTTCGCCTGGCGCATGCTGCGCGACGAGGTTGCCGCGGTCGACGCCGCGTTCGGCACCGGCGGCCTGCCGGCGGCGCGCCAGCGCCTGCGCAGCCTGTGCAGCCGCGACGTCGAGCGGCTCGACGCCCGCGAGGTGCGCGAGACCGCGATCGAGACGCTGGCCGAGAACCTCAACGACTCCTTCGTCGCACCGTTGTTCTGGTTCTGCGTTGCCGGGCTGCCGGGCGCCTGGGCCTGGCGCGCGGTCAACACGCTGGACGCGATGTGGGGCTACCGCGGGCGCTGGGAGTGGGCCGGCAAGTGGTCGGCGCGCGCCGACGACCTGCTCGGCTGGCTGCCGGCGCGGCTGACCGCCGCGCTGCTGTGGCGGCCGGCGCTGGGCTGGGCGCCGCTGGCGCGCGAGGCTGCGCGCACGCCGTCGCCCAACGGCGGCTGGCCGATGGGCGCAATGGCGCTGCGCCTGGGCGTGCGCCTGGGCAAACCGGGCGTCTACACCTTGAATCAAGACGGTGTCGAAGCCGACGCCGCGGCGCTGACGCGCGCCCTGTCGATCGCCGGCGGCGGCGCGCTGGGCGCGCTGCTGGCGGCGCTGCTGTGGCACCTGGCGGAGTTTGCATGGACCTCCTGAGATCGGATCCGGCCGCGGGCCGGGTGCACGGCGGCCCCGACCGCCACGGGCCTGCGGCCTGGGACTTCTCGACCTGCGCCAACGCCGCCGGCCCGTGCCCGGCCGCCGTCGCCGCGCTGCAGCGCGTGGATCCGACGCGTTACCCCGACCCCGGCTACCACGCGCTGCGCGAGCGCCTGGCCGCATGGCACCGGGTCGAGCCCGCCCGCGTCGTGCTGGCCGCCAGTGCGAGCGAGTTCATCCAGCGCATCACCGCCGTCGGGGCGCGGCTGTCACCCGGGGCGGTGGCGCTGCCGGCGCACGCCTTCGGCGACTACGCCGCAGCGGCCCGCGCGGCCGGCCGGGCCGTCACCGTCGGCGCCGACCCCGCGGCGACGCTGCGCTGGATCGGCGAGCCGTCCAGCCCGCTGGGCCAGGACGCGCCGCCCCCGCGCGACCTGTCGCGTGTGCCGACCGTGCTCGACTCGGTCTACGCCCCGCTGCGCCTGGGCGGCGCGAGCCGCTGGAGCACACCCGACCGCCACGCGGCTTTCGTGCTCCATGGCCCGAACAAGGCGCTCGGGCTGTGCGGGCTGCGCGGCGCCTACGCGCTTGCCCCCGAGCCCGAGGCGGTCGACTGGGACGTCAGCGCCTGGACCGACGCGCTGGCCGCGGCCGAACCGTCGTGGCCGCTGGGCGCACACGCGGTGGCGATGATCGAGACCTGGACCGAACCGGCGACCCAGCGCTGGCTGGCCGGTGCCCGGCTGACGCTGGGCGGCTGGCTGACGGAGTTGCGGGCGATGCTGGAGGATCTGGGTTTCGAGATCCTGCCCAGCGCGGCCAACTTCCTCTGCGTGCGCCCGCCCCCCGGGGCTCCGGACGCCGCGGCGCTGCGCCGGCACGGCGTCGCGGTGCGCGACACCACCTCGTTCGGCCTGCCCGGCCACTGGCGCCTGTCGGCGCAGCCGTCGGCGGCGGTGGCCGCCTTGCGCGCCGCGCTGCGCGGCTGAACGCGGCGCCGCGCGGCGTGGAACCCGCCACGGGGTCATGGACACCGTTGTAGTTGAGAACGATTCTCAATACGATGGGATCGTCGTTTGCTCCCTGACCACCATGCAACACGCCGATCCTCTTGCCGATCCCGACGTCGCCGACGCCCTGCTGGCCTCCACCTCCGTGCTGATGGCGACCTGGGTCGCGCTCGGCCGCTGTGCGAGCGCCGCGCACGGCGGCGAGCGCGAACTCGTCGCTTCCCGTGTCGTCGAGAACCTCGCGCTCGTCGACTCGCGCGCGGCGGCGCTGGCGCCGCCGGTGCGCAGCTCGGTCCGGCGTGCGCTGGCCCAGTGGCGCGAGATCGCCGCGCGCCCGCCGGTGTCACCTCCGCTGCCGTCCGACCCCAGCGGCCTTGCCGCCCGCATGCACTGATCGGAGGCGGCGATGAACGACCCGATCCGCCTGGCCCTGCAGCGCCGGGAATGGCGCCGCCGCCAGCGCCGCCTGGACCTGACGGCCGCGGTGCTGCTGTGCCTCGTCGTCAGCCTGGTCTACTGGACCGTGCCGCTGGTGGCGTGAAAGGGCCGCCGGGTCAAACGCCCAGGTAGCGCCCGGGCCGGTGGTTCAGCGTCAGGAAGGCGCCGATCGCCACCGCGCCGACCGCCGACTGCAGCACACGCTCCGGCGAAACGGTCGCCAGCGCCGCGAGCACGACACAGACGTCGACCGACATCTGCACCTTGCCGGCGCTGAAGCCGCGTTTCTGCTGCAGGAACTGCGCGAGGATGTTGACGCCGCCGACGCTGGCGCGATGGCGCAGCAGCGCCAGCAGGCCGAAGCCGATCAAGAGCCCGCCGACGACCGACGCCACCCACGGGTCCAGCAGCTCGAAACGCACGAAACGCGGCGCCGCCGCCGTGAAGGCCGACACCAGCGCGACGGCGATGAAGCTCTTCAGCGTGAACTCGCCGCCCAGCTGGCGCCAGGCCAGCCAGTAGAACGGCAGGTTCAGCACGAAGAAGGCGAGCGAGAGGTCGACGCCGAAGGCGTAACGCAGCAGGTAGGCGACGCCGGCGACACCGCCGGTCAAGAGCCCGACATGGGCGAACATCGTCATGCCCAGCGCGACGAACAGCGAGCCGGCGATCAGCGCGTGCGCGTCGTCGAGCCGGCTGTGGGCGACGGGGGGATGGGGAGCGGAGGAACTGGCGGCCATGTGCGGAGGTGGGGCACGTGTTCACCGCCTTGGGGCTCGTGACCCCCGGCGGCGCGAAAGGACGGGATTGTCCCGATTTCCGGCGAGCAGGATTTGCGCCAGCGGCGGCGGCGCCGGTCAGCTGTCTTGCGGCAGCGTGTGCACGACGGCGCCAGGCCGTCCCATGAGCTCGAGAAAACGGCGCAGCGCCTCGGTGTCGCCCGAGCTGTAGTAGCAGGTCGACGCCCCGGCGGCGCCGGCCGGCGCCAGCGCCGGGCCGAGCCGGTGCACGAGCTGGCGCGCCACGGCATCCGACGGCTCGATGACCTGCACCGCGGGCCCGGCCAGGCGCCGGATCTCGTCCTGCACGAAGGCGTAGTGGGTGCAGCCCAGCACCACCATGTCGGCGCCGGCGTCCAGCGCCGGGCGCAGATAGCGCTCGAGCAGCGCACGCGTCGCCGGGTCGGCGAAACGCCCCTGCTCGATCAGCTCGACGAGGCCGGGGCAGGGCTGCAGCAGGATCTCGACCTCGCGCCCCCAGATGCGGCACAGGCGCTCGACCGCCGGGCTGTGCACCGTCGCGGTGGTCGCCAGCACCAGCACGATGCCGCTGCGCGTGGCGGCGACGGCGGGTTTGATCGCCGGCTCCATCGCGACGATCGGCAGCGCGTGCTGCGCACGCAGCGTCTCGGCGGCGACGACGCTGATCGTGTTGCAGGCCAGCACCAGCGCCTTGGCGCGCTGGGCGACGAAGAAGCCGGCGACCGCGCCGGCGCGGCCCAGCAGGTAGGGCCGCGGCCGGTCGCCGTAAGGCGCGTGGCCGCTGTCGGCGACGTAGACGAAACGTTCGGCCGGCAGGCGCGCACGCAGCGCACGCAGCACCGACAGGCCGCCGACACCGGAGTCGTAGACCCCGATCGGCGCGTCGTGGGTGGGCAGGGAGGAGGAGGGCGGGACAGGCAAGACGGGCGCGATCTTAGGCCAGCACGGCGGCCGATCGCCGAGCACCGGGCTCGGGAAACCCGGGGAAACCCGGGTTCGGCGGCGTGGAAGCCCGGCTCGCCGCGACTCAGGGTGAACCCTAGGCTCGAACCCACGAGAACCAGAACGTCCATCCCCATGACTTCCTCCACCTCCCGACTCCCGCGGCGCCTGGCGCTGGCCGCCGCGGCGATCGTGCTCGCCGGCGGCGCCGCCGCGGCCTGGATCGCGCGCGCCCCGGCCGTCGTCGAAGGCGCCGCCGTGCCCTTGCACGACGCCGCGCTGATCGAACGCGGCCGCTACGTCGCCCAGCTCGGCGACTGCGTCGCCTGCCATACCGCGCCCGGCGGCGCCGCACTCGCCGGCGGGCGGGCGCTCGAATCGCCGTTCGGCACGATCTGGTCGACCAACATCACGCCCGACGCCGCCACCGGCCTGGGCGGCTGGAGTTTCGGCGCCTTCGAGCGTGCGATGCGCCACGGTGTCGCCGCCGACGGCCACCGCCTGTACCCGGCGATGCCTTACCCGTCCTACGCCAGGCTCAGCGACGAGGACATGCGCGCGTTGTGGGCCTTTCTGCGCGACGAGGTGACGCCGGTGGCCGCGCCGAACCGCGAAGCGACGATGCGCTTCCCGTTCAACCTGCGTGCCGGCCTGGGGCTGTGGAACGCGGTCTTCGCCGACACCACGCCCTTCGTGCCCGACACGACGAAGGACGCGCTGTGGAACCGCGGCGCCTACCTCGTGCAGGGCCCGGGCCACTGCGGCGCCTGCCACACGCCGCGCGGCCTGGCCTTCCAGGAGAAGGCGATGGGCGACGGCGGCGCGGGCGGCCGGCGGTTCCTCGCCGGTTCGGTCGTCGAGGACTGGCACGCCGTCGACCTGCGCGGCCTGGGCCCGGTGGCCGACACCGTCGAGCTGCTGAAGACCGGCCAGAACCGTTTCGGCACCGTCTCGGGCAGCATGACCGAGGTCATCCTGCATTCGACGCAGCACTTCGCCGACGAGGACCTGCTGGCCATCGCCACCTACCTGGCGGCGCTGCCCGGCGAGCGCCCGGCGCCGGCCGAACGCAGCGCCTCGCGCGGCACGCCCGAGACGAGCTACACCACGCGCGGCGGCCTGGGGTACACGCAGTTCTGCACCGACTGCCACCGCGCCGACGGCCGCGGCGTGAAGGGCGTGTTCCCGGCGCTGGACGGCAACCCGACGGTGGCCGCACGCGACCCGGCGACGCTGCTGCACCTGACGCTCACCGGCTGGAAGACCGCCGGCACCGAGCGCCACCCGCGCGTCTACACGATGCCCGGCTTCGCCCGCCTGGGCGACGACGAGATCGCCGAGATCCTGAGCTTCGTGCGTGCCAGTTGGGGCGAGGGTGCCGGTGCGGTCAGCGCCGCCCAGGTGAAGCAGGCGCGTCTGCGCCTGGACCCGACGGTCGACAGCACGAAGTTCGAGACCCCGCGCCTGGCCGCGTTGCTGGCCGAGCCCAACGCCGGGCAACTGGTGCGCGGCATGCGGCTCAACGCCCAGACGCGCGAGCTGCTGCCCGAGCATGTCGGCGCCGACATGAACTGTTCCTCGTGCCACCTGAACGCCGGCACGGTGGCCGGCGGCTCGCCGTACGTCGGCGTCAGCGCCTTCTTCCCGTCGTACGCGCCGCGTGCCGGCAAGGTCATCACGATGGAAGACCGCATCAACGGCTGCTTCCGCCGCTCGATGAACGGCAAGCCGCTGCCGGCCGACTCTCCCGACCTGAAGGCCATGGTCGCCTACTTCGACTGGATGCGCGGCGCGACGAAGAAGGGCGACCAGGTGCCCGGCCGCGGCATCGGCAAGATGGACCCGAAGCTGGTGCCGGACCCGGTCAACGGCGAGAAGGTCTACGCCGCGCAGTGCGCGGTCTGCCACGGCGCCGACGGCGAAGGCCTGAAGGACGAGGCCGGGCGTATGGTCTACCCGCCGCTGTGGGGCGAACGTTCGTTCAACCTCGGCGCCGGCATGGCGCGCACCTACACGGCGGCCGCCTTCGTCAAGCGTAATATGCCGGTCGGCTTCCACGAGAAGTTCCCGCTGGGCCAGGGCGGGCTGTCGGACCAGGAGGCGCTGGACGTGGCCGAGTACTTCTCGCACCAGCCGCGGCCCGACTTCCCCGACAAGGTGAAGGACTGGCCGAAGGACCCGAAGCCCAGGGACGCACGCTACTGACCTGCGGGGCCGGCTCGACGAGCCGGCCTTTTCGTTTCCGCCTTCCTCCGCCGTGCGCCTGCTGATCGTCCTCTGCTGCCTGCTCGCCGCCGCCGTCGCCCGTGCCGACGAGGTGCGCATCGGCGTGCTCGCCTACCAGGGCTCGGAGCGGGCGGCGCGGGACTTCGAGCCGACGGCCGCGCAACTGCAGCGCACGCTGCCCGAGCACCGCTTCACGCTGTGGCCGCTGGACGCGGCCGGCCTCGCCGCCGCCGTCGCGCGCGGTGAACTCGACTTCGTCGTCACCAACCCGGGTTATTACGTCGAGCTGGAGTCGGCGCACGGCGTCACGCGGCTGGCGACGCTGGAAAGCCGCGAGCACGCGGTGCCCACCGACAGCGTCGGCTCGACCGTCGTCGTGCCCAACCGGCCGGGCCACGCCGAACGTTTCGAGGACCTCGCCGGGCGCCGCGTCGCCGTCGTCGCGGCCGATGCCTTCGGCGGCTGGCGAGTCGTCTGGCGCGAGATGGCCGAAGCCGGCGTCAAGCCGACGCGGCTGGCGGCGCTGGTCGAGACCGGTTTCCCGATGGAACGCGTGATCGACGCGCTGCGCGCCGGCCGCGCCGACGCCGGCGTGCTGCGCACCTGCCTGCTCGAAGAGCTGATCGCCGCCGGCCGCGTGCACGCCGACGAGTTCGCCGTCGTCGGCGAACGCCCGGCCGGCGCCTTCCCGTGCCGGCTGTCCTCGCGCCTGTACCCGGACTGGCCGTTCGCGCGCCTGGCCGGCACCTCGCCCGACCTCGCCAAGGCGGTCACCGCCAGCCTGCTGACGATGGCCCCGGTCGACGGCCGCGCCTGGACCGCGCCGCAGGACTACAGCTCGGTGCACGCGCTGTTCCGTACGCTGAAGATCGGCCCCTACGAGTACCTGTCGCAGACGACGCTGCGCGGCCTGGTCGCCGGCTACTGGCCCTGGTTCGCCGCGGCCGCGGCGGCGCTGGCCTGGTGGCTGGTGCACGTGGCGCGTGTCGAAAGCCTGGTGCGCCGGCGCACCGCCGAGCTGACGCGCGAGATCCAGGAGCGCGAGAAGGCCGAGCAGGCCGCGCGCCTGCACCGCGAGCAGCGCGACCAGTTCTCGCGCCTGGGCATCCTCGGCGAGATGGCCTCGAACATCGCCCACGAGCTGAACCAGCCGCTGGCGGCGATCACCAACTACGCCGAAGGCATGACGCGCTACATCGACGCCGGCCGCAGCGACACCGCCTTCCTGCGCGACGGCGCACGCGGCATCGCCGGCCAGGCCGAACGCGCCGCGGTCATCATCCGCCGCATCCGCGGCTTCGTGCGCCGGCGCGACGCGCGGCGCGAGCCGCTGGACCTGGATGTCGTCGTCGGCGAGACCTTGCCGCTGTTCGCGCACGCCGCCGCGCGCCGCGCGATCCCGCTGGTCTGGCGCCCGCACGGCGCGCTGCCGGCGGTCAACGCCGACCGCATCGAGATCGAGCAGGTGCTGTTGAACCTGCTGCAGAACGCGCTCGACGCGACGCCCGACGGCGTGGCGCACGAACACGGCATCGTCGTCACGACGGCGCAGGGCGAGGCCGGCGTCGAGCTCGCCGTGCGCGACCACGGCAGCGGCCTGCCGCCCGAAGTCCAGGCGCGGCTCTTCGATGCCTTCTTCACGACCAAGCCGCAGGGCCTGGGCCTGGGGTTGTCGATCTGCCGGACGATTGTCGAGAGCCACGGCGGCCGGCTGACGGCCAGCGCCGAACCCGACGGCGGCGCGACGATGCGCGTCGTGCTGCCGCCCGCCACCGAGGAGCCGAGATGAGCCTTGCCGACACGCCGCTGATCCTGGTCGTCGACGACGACGACGCGATGCGCCGCTCGATGCAGTTCCTGTTCGCCTCGGTCGGCCTGGACTCGGCCTGCCACGCCGGTGCCGACGAGTTCCTCGCCGCGCTGCCGCCGCGCGAGGCGCAGCGCCCCGGCGCGCTGGTGCTGGACGTGCGCATGCCGGGCATGAGCGGGCTGGAGCTGCAGCGCCGGCTGGCCGAACGCGACTTCCCGCTGCCGATCCTCGTCGTCACCGGCCACGGCGACGTGCCGATGGCGGTGGAGGCGCTGAAGGCCGGCGCCTACGACTTCATCGAGAAGCCGTTCCAGGAGCAGTACCTGCTGGACCGCGTCGCCGCGGCGATCGAGCTGTCGCGCGAGACGCTGGCGCGGCAGACGCGCCGGCGCACGATCGAGGAGCGCCTGGCGCGCCTGGGCCGGCGCGAACGCGAGGTGCTGGGCGGCATCCTCGCCGGCAAGCTGAACAAGACCGTGGCCTGGGAGCTGGAGCTGTCGGTGAAGACGGTCGAGGCCTACCGCGCGTCGATCATGGCCAAGATGGAAGCCGGCTCGGTGGCCGAGCTGGCGCGCATGGTGGCGTCGGTCGAGGGCTGATTCAGTCCTCGATGACCAGCCGCTGCCGCCCGCGGTCGTCCTGCTCGAAGCTGAAGCGGCCGTCGGCGACCACCTTGCCGCCGACACGCGCCGACCAGCGGTAGGCGCCCGGCGCGAGGTAGCCGCCGAAGTCGCCCGGGTAGTGCACGACCCCGAAGGCGCCGCCTTCGACGGTGATCGTCTTGGTCTCGCGCCGGCCTTCGGGGCCGACGACGACGAACTCGGCGCGGAACGGCGTCTCGCCGTATTTGTCGCGCACGCCGAGCTCGACCTCGGCGCTGGCCGACTGCTGCCAGATCGGCGCCGCCGTCGCCGCCAGCGGGGCAGCGCAGAGCAGGGCGGCGAACAGTTGGCGCGGCGACATGGCGGGCTCGGCGAGTGGTGGTGTGCCGATGCTAGCGCCCGCGGGCGCCGCGGGTCAGCGTGTCGCCGGCACCTTCATGCCGCGCGCCACGCCCGGCCGGTTCATGAAGGCCTCGAGCACCCGCTGCACGTTGGCGAAGCCGCTGAAGCCGACCAGGTCGCCGGCGTCGTAGAAGCCGACGAGGTTGTTGACCCACGGGAAGATCGCGATGTCGGCGATGCTGAACTCGTCGCCCATCATCCAGGCGCGGGCCGCGAGGTGGCCTTCGAGCACGGCCAGCAGCCGGCGCGACTCGCTGGCGTAGCGTTCGCGCGGGCGCTTGTCTTCCCAGTCCTTGCCGGCGAACTTGTGGAAGAAGCCGAGCTGGCCGAACATCGGCCCGACCCCGCCCATCTGGAACATCAGCCACTGCACGGCCTGCCACTTCGCGGCCGGGTCGCGCGGCAGGCACTGGCCGGTCTTCTCGGCCAGGTACAGCAGGATCGCGCCCGACTCGAACAGCGCCAGCGGCCTGCCGCCCGGGCCGTCGGGGTCGAGGATCGCCGGGATCTTGTTGTTCGGGTTCAGCGACAGGAACTCGGGCGAGAGCTGGTCCTGGTTGTCGAAGGACACGCGGTGCACCTCGTAGGGCAAGCCGGTCTCCTCGAGCATGATCGAGACCTTCACGCCGTTGGGCGTGGGCAGCGAATACAGCTGCAGCCGCTCGGGGTGCCGGGGCGGCCACTTGGTGGTGATCGGGAAGTCTTGCAGCGTCATCTCGGGGTCTCCGGTTTCGCGCCCGATTCTGGCGCTGCCGCGCAAGACCGCGTCCGCCGCTCAGCCCAGCGTCGTGTCCAGCAGCATCATCAGCGCGAAGCCGAGGATCAGGCCGCAGGTCGCCAGCCGGGCATGGCCGCCGCGGTGAGACTCGGGCACCACCTCGTGGCCGATGACGAAGAGCATCGCCCCGGCGGCAAAGGCCAGGCCCCAGGGCAGCAGCATGGCCGCGTGCACGACGAGCAGCGCGCCGGCCACCGCGGCCACCGGCTCGACCAACCCGGACAGAGCCCCCAACAGCACCGCGAAGCCGGGCCGGTAGCCGACGCCGCGCAACGCCATCGCGATCACCATGCCTTCGGGAACGTCCTGGATCGCGATGCCGGCGGCCAGCGCCTGGCCCTCGGCCAGGCCACCGCCGAACGCGGTACCGATCGCCAGTCCCTCGGGAACGTTGTGCAGCGCGACCGCGGCGACGAAGAGCCAGACACGTTTGAGCTGGCGCGCGTCGATCACGCCGGCGGCGCTGGGCGATGCGAACTCGAAGTAGTCGTGCGGCAGCCAGCGCTCCAGCGCCATCAGCGCCCCGGCGCCGACGAGCAGCGCCGCCGCCACCTGCAGCCCCGAGCCGCCGACGCCGGCGCCGGCGGCACGCGCCGCGGCCAGCGCCGGCACGATCAGCGAAAACGAACACGCGGCCAGCATCACGCCGGCGCCGAAGCCCAGCATCGCGTCGCGCATGCGCGGCTCGGCACCGTGGCGTAGCAGCGCCGGCAGCGCGCCCAGCGCCGTGGCCAGGGCCGCGAACAAGCCACCGAAGAACGCGTGCTCGACCGCCGCCCGGCCCGAGATCACCTCGCGCCAGACGGCTTCGAGCGTGAACACCGCCCCGGCGGCGACGATGCCGATGCCGATCGCCCGGCGCAGCGGACGCCGCGCCGGGCCCGCAGGGCGGCCGGCGTCGAGCGCCGGACGCTCGGCCTCAGACACCGCTGGTGCGCGACTCGTCGTCGTCCAGCGTCGCCGTGCCGCCGCCGCGCTGGCGTGCGGCGGCGGTGTTCGCACCGGCCGCGCCGCCGGCCCCCAGCATCGCCCCGGTCTGCGGGTCGCTGTCGGGGTCCGAGCGCAGGCGTTCGGCCGCCTGCTGCACGCAGGCCGCCTCGTCGGCGTCCAGCGTCACTTCGCCGTTGCCCGAGCCGCCGTCGACCGCGGTCTCGGCCTGGCGGTACTCGAAGGTCGGCTCCTTGTTCCAGGGGCCGCGCGTCGGCGTGTCGCCCTGCGACATGTCGAAGTAGACGTTGGCGAACTTCGCCATGCCCGGCAGCTTGCCCGGCGGGAAGTTCGGCTGCAGCGAGTACAGCGCCTTCTCGAAACTCTGCTGGTGCGCGATCTCGCGCGTCATCAGGAAGCCCAGCGCCTCCTTGACGCCGGGGTCGTCGGTGGCGTTGATCAGGCGCTCGTAGATGATCTTGGCGCGCGCCTCGGCGGCGATGTTGCTGCGCAGGTCGGCGGTCGGGTCGCCGATGGTGTCGACGTAGGCCGCGGTCCAGGGCACGGCGCCCGAGCTCGTCAGCGCCGGGCCGCCGCCGTAGAGCAGCTGCGTGACGTGCGAGTCGTTGCCGGCGCCCGAGATCGAGCGGTACATGTCGGCCTCGGCGTCGACGCCTTCGGCGATGCGGCCCTTGGCGCCCTTGTTCAGCATCGCGACGATGGTGCCGATGATCTCGAGGTGGCTCAGCTCCTCGGTGGCGATGTCGATCAGCATGTCGCGGCGGCCCGGATCGTCCTCGGCGAGGTACTGCGTGAAGTAACGGGTGGCGGCCGCCAGCTCGCCCTGCGGGCCGCCGAACTGCTCGAGCAGCAGGTTGGCCAGCCCGGGGTTGGACTCGTTGACGCGCACGGTGTACTGCAGGCGCTTGGTGTGGGCAAACATCGGTGGGATCCTCTCGGTGTCGGGTGTGCGGGCCTGCCGGCAAGCGCGATGCCGCGCCGCGGCGGGCACGACGCCTGCCACGCGGCCCGGCCCGCCGCCGCGGGTACACGAGGACATCCGATGACCGCCCGACGCAAGAGCCCGGCACCCGAGCGCCCCGATCCGGCCGCCGCGCCCCAGGACAGCCCTGCCACCTACCAGCAGGTGCTGGACGAGGCGCTGCAGGAGACCTTTCCCGCCAGCGACCCGATCTCGCCGAGCGCGGCGATGCACGCCGAGCGCCGCGCCGAGGACGCCGCCGGCCAACCCGACTGGACGCTGGAGCCCGGCTCCGAGCGTGCGCTGCCGGCGCCCGGCACGCCGGCACCGCCGCCGCCACGCCGCCGCCGCCCGGCCTGAACGCCGCCTCGCGGCGCCACGAGATGGGCCCGTAGCCCCGGTCTTTTCGGCGCCGGTGCGGCCGCCGATGTCCGCAGAATCGTGCTCGTGCGTGCGCCGTGCCGGCGCGGCGAAGGCGCAGGCGAGGCCACGAGGAAGCAGGTGCGGGATTCGGCGGAACATCCGGTGAGCACGGACGGGCAGACGGCGCTTTCGCGCCGTCCGGGTCCGCTCGCGCGCTGGCTGCCGACCTTGAAGGCACGGCTGGCCGTCGGCTCGACGCTGATGCTGTTCGCGGCCATCGCGCTGACGCTGACGCAGATGGTGCGCGTGGCCGAACAATCCATCGAGGCGTCCGTCGAACGGCAGCAGCAGGTGGAGGTGCAGCGCAGCGCCGATGTCGTCAGCCGACGCGTGCGCACGGCGCAGCGTGCGCTGTCGGCGACCGCACCGCTGCTGACGAAGGCACTGCTGGCCGACGAGCGCCGTCTGCACGACTTCTTCCAGGCCCAGGCTGCGTTCCGTTCGTCGTTCGGCGGGATCGTGGTCGCCGATGCCCGGGGCCGGGCCTTGATCGCGATGAAGCACGACGGCGTGGTCGGGCCGCAGCCTTCGCTGGGCGCCAAGCCGACGTTCCGGCGTGTCCTGCAGACGCGCCTGCCCGAGATCTCCAGCCCGACGGTCGGGCTGCTGAGCGCCCAGCCGGTGGTGGTCTTCGCGCAGCCGCTGATAGCCGGCGACGGCGAGGTCTACGGGGTGCTGTTCGGCTCGGTCCCGCTGGACACCGGCGGCCTGGCCGCCGACCTGGACACGACGACGGACGGCGCCGAGGACGGCGATGAGTTCACCGTCATCACCGCCGCCGACGGCCGCATCGTCTCCCATCCGGACCACGGCCGCGTGCTGCAGCCGGTGGCCAGCGAGCCGCGGCTGTCGGCGGCGTACGCACGCTGGGTGCGGGCCGGGCGGCCGCATTCGGCGCAGGCCGGCGCCTGGTCTGGCGCCGACGAGGTCGTGGCGATGGCCGGCGAGCCCGAGACGGGCTGGCAGGTCTGGCGCGTCGTGCCGCGCAGGCTGCTCAAGGAGCCGCTGCGCGAGGCCCGCATCGAGGCGCTCGAGCTGGGCGCGGCGTTCTCGCTGGTGATGTCGGCGCTGATGGTGTGGTTCCTGGCCCGCCAGCTGCGGCCGCTGGACCGGCTGCAGCGCCGCGCCGCGCGCCTGCTCGCCGGTGACGAGCGCGCCGGCTGGCCCGACGCCGACGGCGAGATCGGGCGTCTGGCCCAGACGCTGCGCCAGGTCGTCGCCGAGCGCATGCGCGCCGAGCAGGCGCGTGCGGTGGTGCTGCGGCGCCTGGGCTCGGTGCTGGCGGCCTCGCCGGTCGGGCTGGCCTTCGAGCGCGACGGCCGCCTCGAACTGGTCAGCGCCGAGGTCTGCCGCCTGCTGGGCCGCGACGAGACGCAGCTCGTGGGCCGGGACACCGCGCTCATCTTCGCCAGCGCGGTCGACGACGAGACGATGCGCCGCGAGTCCGCCGAGGCCTTCGCCCGCGGCGAGGTCTACGAAGGCGAGTGGCGTCTGGTCGGTCGCGAAGGGCCGGCGTTCTGGAGCCGGCTGCGCGCGCGCCCCGTCGACGCGGCGGATCCGTCGGCGGGCACGATCTGGTGCATGTACGACATCAGCGGCCAGGTCGACGCCCGCGAGCGGCTGGAACACGCCGCGCGTCACGACCCGCTGACCGGGCTGCTCAACCGCGACGGTTTCGCCATCGCGTTGCAGCAGGTGCTGCAGGCGCGCGCCGCCGCCGGCAGCGAACCGCGCCCGGCAACGCTGGTGATGATCGACCTCGACCGTTTCAAGCCGATCAACGACGCCGCCGGCCATGCCGCCGGCGACGCGATGCTGCAGCGTGTCGCGGCGGCGATCGCCGACAGCGTGCGCAGCAGCGACGCCGCCGCGCGCATCGGCGGCGACGAGTTCGCGCTGCTGCTGCCGCATTGCGACGTGCGCCAGGGCCTGGCGGTGGCGGGCAAGGTCGAGCAGGCCATCGCCGCCATCGCGCTGGACTGGGACGGCCAGGCCCTGCGCCTGGGTGCGAGCCTGGGCCTGGCCGAACTCGGCCCCGCGGCCCGCAGTGCCGAGCAGTGGCTCGCGGCCGCCGACGCCGCCTGCTACGAAGCCAAGCGCCGCGGCGGCGGCGTCGTCGTCGCCTGATCAGCGGTCGGTGCGCGCTTCGGTGACGCTGCGGCGCACGAAGCCGCGGCCGCCGCTGAAGTCCCAGCGTTCGATCAGGCAAGGCGTGCCGCGCACGCCGCCCCAGCGCAGCACGTTGACCGAGTTGGGCACGCCGTCGCGCACGCGTGCCGACACCGCGGTGCCGGCCTGCACCGCCCACAGCGGCCGGCCCAGCCCGCGCAGCGGCACGACGTAGGGCAGGTGGATGTGGCCGCCGAGCACGAGGTCGCAGCCCGCCGCGGCCCAGCGGCGCAGCGCGTGTTCGTGGCCGCGCAGCAGGTTGGGCCGGTCCTCGTCGCGCAGCACCGCCACCGGCTGGTGCACCACGACCACGCGCAGCTGCGCGGCGCTCGCCTGCTGCAGCCGCGCGGCGACACGGTCGATCTGCTGCGCCGAGACTTCCCCGTTCTTGTGGCGGTATACGCGGGTGGTGTTCAGGCCGAGCACCAGGCAGTCGTCACCGTCGTGCTCGGGTTCGAGCCCGGGCCCGAAGGCGTGCAGGTGCGCCGCGTAGGGACGCAGCAGCCGCGCGACGGGATCGAACAGCGCGATGTCGTGATTGCCCGGCACCGCCAGCCAGGGACGGGCCAGCCGGTCGACGAAACGCCGTGCCGCGGCGAACTGCGGGCGCCGTGCACGCTGCGTGATGTCGCCCGACAGCACGACGAGATCGGGCCGCAGGCTGCGCGTGAAGTCCACCAGCGCCTCGACGACCGGCGCGAGTTCGGTGCCGAAGTGAGGGTCCGAGAGGTGCAGCAGCACGCTCATCGGTTCAGCCCTCGTCTTGCCGCGGGGCCTCCGGCAGCAGCAGCATCAGCGGCCGCGGCGCGACCTCGAAGACCACGGGCGGTCTCACGCGCAGCACCTCGCCGTCGTAGGCCAGCTTGATCTGCGTGCCGGAGCGCAGCCAGGGGCGAACGACCATGCGCTCGAAAGAGAAGGACTCCACGGTGTCGGCGTCGCCGAGCCGGCCGAACGCGCCGCGCAGCAGCAGCCCGAGCATGCGCCAGCTGCCGATCGGTCTGAGCATGACCGCGCCGATGCGCCCCTCTTCGACCGCACCCGCCTGCGGCAGCCCGACCTGCTCGAACTGCAGGCGGTTGTTGCCGACGAACAGCGTCTGCGTGCGCACCACCCGTGTCTTGCCGGCGAACTCCACGGCCAGCCGCAGGCGGCGATGCTCGCCCAGCAAGGTCGCCAGCGCCGCCCCCGCGGCCACCAGGCGGCTGCGGCCCAGGCGCGACTTCCAGGCTTCGCGGTCTTCCAGCAGGTCCGGATACAGCCCCAGGCTGGCGTTGACGAGGAAGACGTGGCCGTTGACGCGCCCGACCTGCACCGGCGTCGGCCGGGCGCCGAACAGTGCCGCCAGGGCGGCGTCGGGGTCGGTCGGGATGCGGTGGCTGCGCGCGAAGTAATTGAAGGTGCCCTGCGGCACGACGCCCAGCGTGCAGCCGGCCTGCCAGGCGGCGTGCGCGACCGCGTTCAGCGTGCCGTCGCCGCCGACGGCCACCAGCGTGCCGCCGTCCTGTCTGCAGGCGGCCGCGGCCGCATCACAGACCGCGGCGAGCCGGCCCGGCGGCGCGAACTCGATCGTGCCCGCCTGTCCCGCGGCCTGCAGCGCCGCCTCCACGCGCTGTCGCGTCTGCTCGCGGTCGTGGCGGCCCGACGCGGCGTTGACGACGAATCGCCAGGCGGCAGGGCGGGGCGCGGAGGCGGCGTCGGATGGGGGCGGGGTCGACAGGGGGAGATCTCGCAGGCACGGGACGGCCCCGTACGGCAAGCCTTGTGCCCGCCGGGCGTCGTGCGCCGGGTGGCGGATCCTGACCGGCGTCATCGCGGTGCGTGGCGGCACCGTTCGGATTTGACAAAAAGCAGGCTCGACAGCCGGCTTCCGGGTTAGGTTCCGACGTTTGTCCATGCCGGCCACCTGCCGGCGGAGCATGTCACCCGATGAGCACGATTGGCCGCAAACTGATGCAGGTCTGGACGGGGTTCGGCACCCGCTACCTGCCCTTCGCCGACGCGGCGACGCCCGAGCTGCCGCTGTCGCGGCTGCTGCGGCTGTCGCTGTTCCAGATCACGGTCGGCATGGCGGTGACGCTGCTCGTCGGCACGCTCAACCGGGTGATGATCGTCGAGCTCGGCGTGCCGGCGACGATCGTCGCGGTGATGGTCGCGCTGCCGCTGCTGTTCGCGCCGTTCCGGGCGCTGATCGGCTTCAAGTCCGACAACCACCAGTCGGCGCTGGGCTGGCGCCGCGTGCCCTACATCTGGAAGGGCACGATGCTGCAGTTCGGCGGCTTCGCGATGATGCCGTTCGCGCTGCTGGTGCTGTCCGGCGGCGGCGAGTCGGGCCAGTTGCCCACCTGGGTCGGCCAGCTCGGCGCGGCCATCGCCTTTCTGCTCGTCGGTGCCGGCATGCACACCGTCCAGACGGTGGGCCTGGCGCTGGCCACCGACCTCGCCGAGCCCGAAGCGCGGCCGAAAGTCGTCGGCCTGATGTACGTGATGCTGCTGGTCGGCACCATCGTCAGCGCCTTCTTCTTCGGCTGGCTGCTGGCCGACTTCACGCCGGCCAAGCTGATCCAGGTGATCCAGGGCGCGGCGCTGACGACGATGATCCTCAACGTCATCGCGCTGTGGAAGCAGGAGAGCCGGCACCCGCGCCGCGGAGCGCAGCCGCGCAACGACGATCCGTCCTTCCTCGAGGCCTGGCGTCACTTCGTCGACAACGGCAACCAGGTCGTGCGCCGGCTGCTGACGATCGGCCTGGGCACGGCGGCCTTCACGATGGAGGACGTGCTGCTCGAACCCTATGGCGGCGAGGTGCTGGCGCTGACGGTTGGCGACACGACCAAGCTGACGGCGACGCTGGCGCTGGGGGGGCTGTTCGGTTTCGGCCTGGCGTCCAAGGTGCTGAGCCGCGGCATGGACCCGTTCCGCATGGCCTGCTGGGGCGCGCTGGTCGGCATCCCGGCCTTCATCTTCGTCATCATCGCCGCACCGATGAACTCGCCCTTCGTCTTCGCCACCGGCGTGGCGCTGATCGGCTTCGGCGGCGGCCTGTTCGGGCACGGCACGCTGACGGCGACGATGAACCTCGCGCCGCCGAACCAGGCCGGCCTCGCGCTGGGCGCCTGGGGCGCCGTGCAGGCCACGGCCGCGGGCCTGGCGATGGCGGCGGGCGGCATCCTGCGTGACGTCGTTCAGGCGCTCGTGACCTGGCACCCGTGGACGCACTGGTTCTCGATCCCGGCCACCGGCTACGTCTTCGTCTACCTGCTGGAGCTGGCCCTGCTGCTGGGCACGATCGCGGCGATGGTGCCGCTGATCGGCCGCCAGGCGCGGCGCGTGCCGGCCTGAAGACTGCGGCGCCGGCCGCAGCGCTCGACGACCCGGCGCCCCGCTTCGTGCGGGGCGTTTTGCTTGGGGGGCTTGGGCTTCGGGCGGGGCGTCGGCGGGCTTGCCTGCCGGCCGATCGGTGGCGGGTGCCGGCACCGGCGCGTGGCCTCGTGCGCCAGGGCGTTGGCTGGTCGCTCGACCGGGTGCCCGTGATGCCGGGCGGCCGTCGTGTCGTGCCGCCGGACGAGGCGCCATCGCGTCCAGCTCGTCCGAGGCCCGGAAACAGAAGCGCCGGCACGAGGCCGGCGCTACCGAGGGCATTGGGTGGGGAGAAGTTCGTCCGCCGCGTCAGCGGTTCGGACGTGTCCGGGTCTTGTGGCGGCGCCTTTTCACAGAAGCCAGAGGCACTGCACCGCCCTTGAAACTACATGGGGCCGGGGTCCGCGAACCCCAGCCCCATGCCGGACATACGCTGACAGACGCTATTTACTGCGCCGGAGCCTGCGGGGCCGCGACCGGGGCCGGGGCGACGGCGGCGGCAGCCGCAGCAGCCTTCTTGCCACCGTTCCAGTAGGCACCGAACCAGTCGGTCTTGGCCAGCAGGCCGCCGTGCAGGATCAGGGCCGTGACGGCCACGGCGCCCAGGTAAACGGGAACACCAACGGTCGGCTTAACGACGCGCCAGACTTTGCCTTGGTTCATTTTTTAGTTCCTGCTAGTGACTTAGTGGAGCCACGGCGTATAGGCATACGCCAGGATGTGTGCCAGAACGGCGATAACACCGAAAACACGGGTGCCATCAACCAGACCCTTTTGCAGCTCTTCGGCCTCAGCCGTGGTCAGGCCGGACGGCCAAACCTTGTTTGCATCATCTGCCATTGCGTTTCTCCTTCAGAGACATGGACCAGTTTCCGTGCTCGACCCGCACGTGGGTTGGCTTCTGTAGCCCTCGGATTTCTCCCTACCGACATGTGTAACGCTACGCTGACAGGGTGGGGGCGTCAACATGCCGTGACACCCCCGCAACGCTGAATGTGTCGCGAGACTGATCTATGACAAAGTGCTCAGGTCTGCCGGCCGCGCCAGGCGTCCTGACGCCGGGTGCGCAGCGTCTTTCGCCGCCCGCCGCCGCCCGGCAGGCGGCCGCTTCCCACGGCGTCGGGCTTCGAATCGATGTCGAGCGACCCCCTGAACAAGGGGGTGCTCAGTCCATCTGCATGACGAGCACCGGCGAGATCCAGGAGTGGTCGCGCATCGCGTCCTCGATCTCGGTGGCGGAGTCGCCCCCGTCGGCCAGCAGCCGAGTCTGGGCCTCGTTCACCGCCTCCTCGTAGGCCAGGCGCCGGGCCCGCATGAACGCGTATTCCAGGTAGCGGTACGACGGCGCGCCGCGTTCGAACAGCGCCCGGTAGAACAGGCGCGCGAAGTTGAACGCGCGCTCGTCGCGCACCTTCCACTGATAGCCCAGCAGCGCCGGCACCTGCTGCTCGAGCGCACGCAGGACGCTCGGATCGCGGGTGCTGTGGCAGGCGTTGAGGAACAGGAACTGCGTGCGCGCCAGGGCGCTCGCCAGCCGGTGGACCGGCAACGCGCCGCCGCGGTCGGCGCGCAGCACGAGGCATGCGCCCAGCGGGCGCGCGGTGAACGCGTGGCCGCAGAAGTGCACGAGCTGCCAGCCCTGAGGCGGCGCCTCGTCGAGCAGCACCTTCAGCAGCCGCTCGGCCGGCGGCGCCGGGTCGGCGTCGCCGAGGTCGAGCCGGCGAACGCTGCCACCGGCGTGGCGCTGCAGCAGCGCCTCGAGTTCGGCGGCCTCCCGCGCGGCGTGCGGCAGGCCCTCGAACGCCAGCACGCGATCCTCGCCCAGCGGGATGTTGCCCGGCTCGGGGTCGGCCTGCACGACGAGCGCGTTGATCGGCCCGTTGCGGCTCTCGGCGTCGCGGAACAGCGGCTCGTTGCCGCGCGGCATCGCGTGGCGGTACATCGGCGCGTTCAGGATCCAGCAGTCGGCCAGGCTGGCGGAGCTGGGGTCGCGAAGCGCCTCGAGCATCAGCGTGTGCATCTCGTCGTCGAGCGTGACGCGCACGCGCATGTGGCCCATGCCGCCGGCCTCGTCACGCTGGCGGCTGAACTTGCTCCAGCAGTCGGCGTTGTCGGCCGCACCGCTGAACAGCAGGTCCGACAGATCGCGCGACAGGCGCGCGAACGAGCGCGGCCGGAAGCTGTCCAGCGAGACCTCGGCGTCCAGCCGCGCCGACTCGTCGAGGATGTCGTCGAGCTTGCGGCTGTCGATGGCCAGTGTGCCGCTGGCGCGGAAGGTGCGCAGCTTGGCGCCGCCGGTGCGCAGCATCTCCCAGCTCGCGCTGCGCCGGTCGCGCAGGTGGATGTGCAGCCGCACGCAGGCCGAACTGAGCCGGGGCTGGCCGCCGACCAGGCTGCGCACGGCCTCGCGCAGCGTCTCGGCCAGGCGGGCGTCGGCCGCCAGCAGCGCGGTGCGGTCGTAGGCCTCGAGGAAGCCGGCGAGGCGTTCGTCCGGGGCGTTGGAGATCACGACCACCGGCAGCTGCTGCCAGAAGCCCTTGAGCTGGCGGATGAACTGCATCGTCGGCTCGCGGCCGGTCAGACCGATGCTCGATGCCGAGTCGGCGGGCGTGCTCGAACCGACGACGACCAGGCTGCAGGTGTCCAGCCCGTGGTCGTCCAGCGACCGGCCGGCGCGTTCGATGTTGCTCTTGTCGACCGGGCGCGCGGGCAGGCCCAGCGTGGCGAAGGCGGCGCGCACGCCGTCTTCGAGCATCTCGCGCATGTCCTCGTCGTGGTGGACGATCAGCTGCCACAGCACCTCAGGCTCCTTCGGCGGCGCTCAGCCGCAACGCGATCGAGAGCCCGGCGTGCTGCTGCAGCACGAGCTGGCCGCGCATGCGCCGCATCAGCGTGCGCACGACACCCTCGGCGAGCGCGAACTCGCGTTCGTCGTCGCTGCGCGGCACGAGCCGGGTCGGGCTCGGCTCACCGTGTTCGTCGGCGAGCTCGAAACACAGCCGCGGCTGGGCGTGGCTGGCGTCCACGCGGATGCGGATGCGGTCGTCCTGGGCGCGCATGCGCAGCAGGAACGCGAGCAGGCTGGAGGCGCAGAACGCGAGTTCGGGCGGGGCCGCCAGCACCGGCGGCGCCAGCGGGTCGGGCAGCACCTGCACCGTCTGCTGCTGGCGCAGCGGCAGGTCGTCGTGCAGCTGCGCGGCGAGCTGGTCCAGGCTGACGACACGCAGCGGCAGCTCGCCGTTCTCGGGTGTCAATGCCAGCCGCGCGACGCGTTCGAGCGAGAGGTCGGCGCGCACCAGCTGGCGCAGCGACTTGTCCAGCACGTCGGCCCCGTGGCCCCCTTCGGCCGCCTGGCTGCGCAGGTAGGTGCTGGCCAGCGACAGCGGCACGCGGATCTCGTTGGCCACCTGGGCGTAGACGTGGCGCAGCGCGTCCATGCGCTGCGCCTCGCGGCGAAAACGCAGGTCGCTGGCGACGTAGACCTTGCCGCCGATCTGCGCCGGCAGCGACGCGCCGGACAGCAGCACCGGCACGTGGCCGCCATCGGCGGCCCGCAGCTCGACTTCGCTGGACAGCAGCCGCGGCATCGCGACCAGGCGTTCGGCGTAGCCCGGCGGGTCGGGCTCGGGGCCTGGCGCGCTGATCAGCGTGGCCAGCCCGCGCCCCAGCAGCGTGCCGCGCGCGCAGCCGAGCAGCGCCTCGCAGGCCGGGTTCACCGCCTGGATCTCGCCGCCCGCGGTGGTCTGGATCACCGCGTCGGCGACCGTGTCCAGCACCGCGCTGTTGAACTCCAGCGCCCACGAGCGGCCCAGGATCAGCCCGGCCACCTTCAGCGTGCGTTCGATCGAGTGCTGCTCGGCCTGGGCGAACGCGTGCGACTTGGAGGACTCGAGGTTCAGGATCCAGCGCACCGGCTCGCCCGGCACCGGCAGGCACATCGCCGAGACCGTGCCGCGCACGCCGGACTCGTCGCGCGCAGCCGTCCCGACGTCGCCCAGCCGTACCGCACGCCCCCACAGCGCGACCTCGCCGAGCACGCCGCTGCCCAGCGCCTGGCGGTAGTCGGGCGGCAGCGCCGCCCCCGCCTCGGCCGACTGGTGCACCAGCGACACCACGCCTTCGTCGTGGTCGACGCGAAACAGCGAGACGTGGTCCCAGCCGCGTGTGCGGCGCAGGCCGTCGACCAGCAGCCGGGCGACGTCCGACAGGTTGCCCGCGGCCTGGCTCATGTTGTCGATCAGATCCAGCTCGAACTCGAGCGCGCGCTGCCGGTCCAGCGCCAGCGCCACGTTGACCGCTTCGCCGACGGGCAGGCGCTCCAGGCGGGCGGCATCGGCGGCGCCGAACGCGCGGTCCTCGCGGCGCAGCAGCGTCAGCACCGCCGCCAGCGCGCCGTCACGCCATACCGGCCGGCGCAGCATGTGGCGCCAGCCGTCGGCGATGAACCGGCGTGTCGCCTCGTCATCGCGTGCCAGCGCGGCATAAGGCTCGCGCGCGAACAGCTCGGCGACGGCGTCGATGCGCGGCGAAGCGAGCTGGTCCAGGTCCACGCGCACCAGCTCGGGCATCGGCCACCAGCCCCAGGTCCGCGACACCGCCCCGGCCGGGCGCGAGTGCAGCAGACGCACGGCGCTGCGGTCCTCGCTGATCATGCTGACCAGCATCGCGTCCAGGTGCATCACCTCGCCGAGCTGGTCGGCCAGTGAATCCAGCAGCTGCTCGCAGTCGTCGGCGGCGCCGATGGCTGCGTGGATCGCCAGGCCGGCGCGCTCCAGCGTGCAGTCCTCGATGAAACCCAGCGAGCCGGCCAGCGCGCCGCAGGCGTCGTACTCGGGCAGGCCGACGACCTTCAGGTGCACGCGCACGCCGGGGCCCAGGTCCACCCGCTGCAGCGTCAGCGCATAGGCGCTCGCGCGCTGCGCGTGGTGGCGGCGATGGATCTCGCTGTCCAGCCGGGCGGCGCTGTCGGCGTCGAAGGGCAGCGCACGCAGCATCGCACCAGGCTCCAGTTCGGGGCCGGCGAGGCGCGCCGCTTCGCGGTTGACGCCGCGGATGCGCCCGTCCAGCCCCAGGCGCAGCACGCCGAAGGGCAGGTCGTCGAGTGCGTCGGCGCGCACGCGCAGCGTCAGCAGGCCGTCGTCGGTGCCGTCCATCGTCGCTCCTTCAGTTCTGCGCGGCCGCGGCGCGCAACTGCTCTTCACGACGCAGGCCCATGTAGGCATCGGCCATGTGCAGGTGCGCCAGCGCGCGCGGCGGCGCCACGCCGTTGTCCAGCGGGTGGATCTGCAGGCACTGCTCGCCCAGGCGCTCGATCGCGCGCTCGTACTCCCAGCGCACCCAGCCCGACTGGGCCGCCGCCGCCGACCAGAACAGCAGGAACAGCTCGCTGGCGTCGATCTCGCGCTCGAGCTGCGGCTGCCAGGCCTTGCCCGGGTGCAGGTCGTGGCAGTCGAGGAAGACGCGGATGCCGGCGGCCAGCCGGATCGACGCGACGCGGTCGAGCACGCGCAGCCGGTCGGCCGAGGCGTAGGACGCGAAGGCCCGCCGCGCGATCACCGCCTCCTCGGCCCGCACCGGCGGCGCGGCGGCCGGCGCGGCGGCGGCGACCTCGATCGGCAGGCGCACGCGGGCGACGACGATGCCGTCGATCGCGACGTCCAGGCGCAGCAGCGACTCGCCGCTGCTGCCGGCCGCGGCCTGCAGCGCCCAGGCCAGCTTGACCGGCGTGCCCTGCCAGACGAAGGACTGGCGCGCGCTCTCGCCGTCGGCGGGCACGAAGGCGCTGCCGCGAACTTCGACGTCCAGGCGCGTGCCACGCTGCAGCGGCGTGGCGGCGCCGACCTCCAGCGTCGCATGCGGCCGCGACAGCAGCGCCCGCGCCTGCTCCTGCGCCCCGGCGGGGTAGGCGACGAACTCGGCGACGAACTCGCGGCCGGGCGGCACGACCGCCGGCGCGCTGGCGCCGAAGCGGGCGTCGTCCATCGGCACCGTGGTCTCGGGCGGCGCCGGCGGCGGCGCTGCCAGGTCGGCCGCCGCCTCGGGCAGCTCGAAGGCCGGCGCCGGGGCGGCGTAGGCGGTCTTCGGCGGCGCCGCGGTCACCGGCGGCGGAGCTGACCGCGGCGCCGAGCGTTTCGTCGGCACGGCGCCGCGGCCGTGTCCGGCCAGCACCGCCGCGGCCGGGGCGGCGGCGGCCAGCCACGCGGCCACGTGCTGCTGCAGCGGCGATGGCAGCGGCGGCGCCAGCGTGCCCTGCAGCGCCTGCCAGGCGCGGCTGCACTCGCGCTGCGCCGCCTGGGCGGGATGGGCGCCGGGCCCTTCCTGCGGCGGCAGCGCCAGCGTCGCCGCCAGGAACTCCAGCGCGTCGGCCAGGCGCATCAGCGCCGCGCGGCGGGCGAGCGGCTGCCCGGTGTCGTCCTGCAGGCTGCGCAGTGCGGCGACGATCGCGGTCGCTTCCGGGTCCATGCGGTCTCCATCGGAGTGATGAAGGCATTGAACCGCCATGCCGCTTGACGCGACATCCGCGAGCGTAGGGAACAAAGGTAACGGGATGCGTCAGCGCGCCGCCGTTACGGCGGCCGCGGCCGACGCCTCCTGGCGCCGCTGCGGGCGCTGCCTCAGGTACTTTCGGCCACCATGTCGATCGCGCCGCAGGGACACTCGACGGCGCACAGGCCGCAGCCCTTGCAGTAGTCGTAGTCGACCGCGTAGCGCCCCGGCGCGGGCTTCTTCACCGCGTTGTCGGGGCAGACGCCATAGCAGTTGTCGCACTGCAGGCAGTTGCCGCAGCTGAGGCAGCGCCGCGCCTCGAACAGCGCGTTGGCCTCGGTCAGGCCGTGCTGCACCTCGTCGAAGCCGTCGGTGCGGCGGGCGAGTTCGAGCTGCTCGCGTTCGGTCTTCGGCGCGTCGCTGTAGTACCAGGGGTTCAGGCGCTCGAACAGCGCCGGGCCGTGTTTGGCCGCCGGCTCCAGCACCGTGCCGCGCAGCCAGGCGTCGATGTGGCGCGCGGCGCGTTTGCCGTGGCCGACGGCGACCGTCACGTTGCGTTCGGCCGGCACCATGTCGCCGCCGGCGAACAGGCCCGGGTGGCCGGTCATCATCGTCGCCGGGTCGACCTGCACGACGCCGTCGCGCACGTCCAGTCCGGGCACGCCGTCGAGCAGCGCCAGGTCCACGTCCTGGCCCAGCGCCAGCACCAGCGAGTCGGCTTCCAGCGTCTCGTACTCGCCGGTCGGCTGCGGCTTGCCGTGTTCGTCCAGGCGCATCTTCTCGATCGTCAGCGTGCCGGCCTCGGCGTGGGCGACGGTGGACAGCCACTTCACCTGCACGCCTTCTTCCAGCGCTTCCTCGACTTCCAGGTCGTGCGCCGGCATGCGTTCGCGCGTGCGGCGGTAGACGATGACGGCCTCGGTCGCGCCCAGGCGTTTGGCGGTGCGCGCGACGTCCAGCGCGGTGTTGCCGCCGCCGTACACGGCGACGCGCCGGCCCAGGAAGGGCGGCTCGCCGTCTTCCATCGAACGCAGCACGGCCACCGCGTCGAGGATGCGCGCCGAGTCGCCAGCCGGGATGAAGGCGCGCTTGGCGATCTGCGCGCCGACGGCGAGGAAGGCGGCGTCGTAGCCGCCGGCCTGCATCGCCTCGGCGATGCGGTCGACGCGGGTGCCCAGTTGCAGCTCGACACCGAGCGCGACGATGCGCGCCACCTCGGCGTCCAGCACCTCGCGCGGCAGCCGGTACTTCGGGATGCCGTAGCGCATCATGCCGCCGGCGGCCGTGCCGGCCTCGGCGACGGTGACCGCGTGGCCCATCCGGCGCAGGTGGTAGGCCGCCGACAGCCCCGAAGGCCCGGCGCCGACGACGAGCACACGCTGGCCGGTCTCGGCCGCCGGCGCATCGAAGGCCCAGCTGCGGCGGATCGCCTCGTCGCCGAGGAAACGCTCCACCGAGTTGATGCCCACCGCCTCGTCGAGCTTGCCGCGGTTGCAGGCCGCCTCGCAGCCGTGATAGCAGACCCGGCCCATCACCGCCGGCAGCGGGTTGTCGCGCACCAGGTGGCGCCAGGCGGCTTCGTAGTCGCCGCTCTCGGCGCGGAACAGCCAGCCCTGGATATCCTCGCCGGCCGGGCAGGTGGCGTTGCAGGGCGGCAGCCGGTCGGTGTAGACCGGGCGTTCGCTGCGCCAGCTGCCGGTCTTGTTGGCCAGCGAGGAGCCCGGGTCCAGCGTGATCGCGAAGGGCTTGTCCATGCTCAGTCCTCCAGCGCGAAGCGGCGCACGTTGCGGTCGGCGCTGTCCTGGATCGCGGCCAGCATCTCGGGGTGGCCGGGCTCGCCGAACAGGTGGGCGAAACGTTTCTGCAGCCGCAGGTACTCGGCCGCCGGCACGCGGCGGCGGATCTTCGAGACCGCCGTCACCTCGCCGTGTTCGGCCTCGAACACCGGGAAGAGGCCGCTCTCCTTGGCCAGCCGTGCCAGGCGCACCGTGTCGTGGCTGGCCGCACCCCAGCCCAGCGGGCAGGGCACCAGCACGTGCAGATAGCGTGCGCCGTGCAGCGCCATCGCGCGCTCGACCTTGGCTTCCAGGTCGTGCAGGTCGGCCACCGTCGCGGTGGCGACGTAGGGAATGGCGTGGGCCATCGCGATCAGCGGCAGGTTCTTGCCCTGGCCGAAGGGCGCGCCGGGCTCGGGGCCGACGGCCATCGTCGTCGCGGTGCGTGCGCCCGGCGGCGTCGCCGAGCTGCGCTGCACGCCGGTGTTCATGTAGCCCTGGTTGTCGTAGCAGACGTAGAGCACGTCGTCGTTGCGCTCGAACATCCCGGACAGGCAGCCGAAGCCGATGTCGGTGGTGCCGCCGTCGCCGCCCTGGGCGATGACGCGCACGTCCTGGCGGCCCTTGACCTTCAGGGCCGCGGCGATGCCGGTGCCGACCGCGGCGGCGTTGCCGAACAGCGAGTGCACCCACGGCAGCTGCCACGAGGTCTCGGGGTAGGGCGTGGAGAAGACTTCCAGGCAGCCGGTGGCGTTGGCCGCGATCAGCTGGCCGGCGGCAGCGCGCATCGCGGCGTCGACGACGTAGCGTGCGCCCAGCGCCTCGCCGCAACCCTGGCAGGCGCGGTGGCCCGAGTTCAGCGCGTTGCCGCGCTGGCGCGAGGCCTGCACGGTGCGCTGCTCCTTCGGCAGCAGGCGGTTGCCGACGGTGAAGGTGCCGGTCTGGTAGAACTTGACGGGCTCGTCCATGTTCAGCTCCTGTCCGGTCCGGCGTGACCGAGGTCGCGCAGCAGGTTCTCGGCGATCGGGCCGCTGCGGCGCACCGCGGCTTCGCGCGCCAGCTGGCGCTCGACGATGCGCCAGTCCAGGTCGAGGAAGGTGATCGGCCCGAGCCTGCCGGCCACCGCATCGCGCAGCATGCGCTCCAGCGAGGCCTGCGTGATCGCGCGTCCGCCCAGCCCGGCGACCACCGTGTGGCCGTGCAGGACGAGCCCCGACAGCGCCAGGCGCACGTCGGTGGAGACGACGCCGCCCAGGCCGACCGAGAAGCTCTTTTCGAGCACGACGACCCGCTCGGCGCCTTCGAGCGCGGCGCGCACCGCGGCCAGCGGGAAGGGCCGGAACGAGCCGATGCCGAGCACGCCGACCGCCACGCCGTCGTCGCGCAGCACGTCGACCGCGTCCTTCAGCGTGCCCAGCACCGAACCGAGCGCGACGACGACGGTCTTCGCGCCGTCGAGCCGGTAGCCGCGCACCAGCCCGCCCGAGTCGCGGCCGAAACGCGCCTGGAACTCGGCCGCGATCTGCGGGATGCGGCCCAGCGCCATCGTCTGCTTGGCGTGGGCGATGTAGCGCACCTCCATGAAGGCCTCGGGGCCGACCATCGCGCCGATCGACACCGGCTCGGCCGGGTCCAGCACCTGGCGCGGCTCGTAGGGCGGCAGGAAGGCGTCGACCTCGGCCTGCGTCGGCAGGTCCACGCGCTCGACGGCGTGGGTCAGGATGAAGCCGTCCATGCAGACCATCACCGGCATCGACAGCTCCTCGCCGAGCTTGAAGGCCTGCAGGTGCAGGTCGGCCGCTTCCTGGTTGGTCTCGGCGAAGAGCTGGATCCAGCCGCAGTCGCGCTGGCTCATCGAGTCGCTGTGGTCGTTCCAGATGTTGATCGGCGCGCCGATCGCGCGGTTGGCCACCGTCATCACGATCGGCAGCCCCAGGCCCGAGGCGTTGTAGACCGCCTCGGCCATGAACAGCAGGCCCTGGCTGGCGGTGGCGGTGTAGCTGCGTGCGCCGGCGGCGCTGGCGCCGATGGCCACGCTCATCGCCGCGAACTCGCTCTCGACGTTGACGAACTCGCAAGGTGCGAGGCTGCCGTCCTTCACCAGCTCGCCCAGGCCCTCGACGATGTGCGTCTGCGGCGAGATCGGGTAGGCGCAGATGACCTCGGGGCGGGCCAGCGCCACCGCCTGCGCGACGGCGCGCGAGCCTTCGATCTGCTTCAGCACGGCGCGGCTCCTTCGGTCTCGGGCCGCGGCGCGGCGGGGGCCGCGTGCTCCAGCACCCAGGCGTGGGCGTCGGCGGCGGCGAGGATGTTGGCGTCGGCCACGCGGCCGGAGAAGGTGTCGCGGATCGCCTGCGCCACAGCCTCCAGCGACACGATGCCGGCCAGCGCCGCCAGCCCGCCCAGCAGCGCGGCGTTGGGCAGCGGGCGGCCCAGGCGCGCCAGCGCGATCTCGCTGGCCGGCACGGTGGCGGCGTGGCCCGGCGGCAGCCGCGCGGCCAGCTCGGCCAGGCCCAGCTCGGCGAGGCCGCGGCCGGAGTTGATCAGCACCCAGCCGTCGGGCTTCAGGCCCTGGAAGACGTCGACCTGGTGCAGCAGCGTCGGGTCCTGCACGACGAGCACGTCGGGCGCCATCACCGGCTCGCGCGAGCGGATCTCGCGCCCGGCGATGCGGCAGAACGCGACCACCGGCGCGCCGGTGCGCTCGGAGCCGAAGCTGGGGAAGGCCTGGGCGTGGCGGCCCTGCTCGAAGGCCGCGAGCGACAGCATCTCCGCTGCCGTCACCGTGCCCTGGCCGCCGCGCCCGTGCAGTCGGATCTGCAGCATGTCGCTCCTCCGAGGATGGACCCGCGGGCCATTCTTCGCCGGTCCTGGCGGCCGACTTTGAGCGACATCAAGCGGTCTGGGGCCGCCGGGTGTTCAGGGCACGACGATGAAGGCGAGGTGCGAGTCGGGGATCGGCGCTGGCAGTGCCTGGGCCTGCCCTGGCGGCGTGCCCGGGCTGCCGGAACCCGCCGGGCGCTGCGCCGCGGCGCGTTCGACCGCCGAGGTCAGCAGATGCACGTAGGCCGCGAGCAGTGCGAGCGCCAGGGCCGCGCCCCACAGCAGCCAGGGCGTCGTCGTGCGCAGATGGAGGGGGTGGCGGTTCATGGTGGCTCCCGGTGGCCTGCAGACTGTCGCGCCACGGCGGTGGCCGCCGTATCGGCGTGTCGCGCAGGCGCCTGTAGGACAAGCGGAGACGCGGCGTGGCGGCCGGCGCGACGGTCGGAGTCGGCCGACAGGGCACCGGTCCGCGCGCCGACAGACGGCGGCCGCTGCCCCGGCGATGCTCGCTGCCATGGTCCCCGCGTGGGACGCCTTCAAAGGAGCACGAGATGAACCGAACCCGACACTTCGCCGCCGTTGCCGCCGCCGCCGCGCTCGGGGCGCTGACGATCCCCGCATTCGCCCAGGCCGGCACGGGCGGGCCCGATGCCGGCGCGCCGGTGTCACGCGCCGAAGTGCGCGACGATTTCCGCGAGACCCGCGAAGCCGGCGCGCTGACGCCCGACGGCGACGTCGGCGACACGCAGCGCACGCTGATGGCGCGTGAACGGTACGCAGAGGCCAAGGGCCAGGAGCTGCGCGCCGAATACGAACGTCAGGCCGCCGTCGATGCCGCCGCGCAGGCCGCCCCGCCGCCGGCCCCGGTGGCGCCGTTCGGCGCCCAGGACCTGCAGAACCCGGGGTCCCCGGCGGGTGCCCAGCCCCAGTGACGTAGGACGCGTCCGACGTCCGATGACGGCGCGTGGTGATGGTCATCCCCCGCGCCGTCCACCACACTGGAGCCCGAGCGCCCCGGTGCCCCCGTCCCCGACCCCGCGGCAGCCCCGTGCTGCCGGCCAGCCATGCCTGACGTCAACGCCTTCATCGTCGAAGACAGCCCCATCATCCTCGAGAGCCTCGTGGCGACGCTCGAGGAACTCGCCCCGGTGAAGGTCGTCGGCACCGCCGCCGACGAGTCGAGTGCGGTGCACTGGCTGCGCGCCCGCCCCGAGGACTGCGACCTGCTGATCATCGACATCTTCCTGAAGTCCGGCTCGGGCCTGGGCGTGCTGCGCCAGGCGGCGCAGTCGGGCGTGCGCGGGCGCCGGGTCGTGCTGACCAACTACGCCACGCCGGACATGCGCGAGAAGTGCCAGGCGCTCGGCGCCCACCGCGTGTTCGACAAGTCCAACGAACTCGACGAGCTGATCAGCTACTGTCTGCGCCTGGCCGAAGGCGGTGGCGCCACCGTGCCCGGCACGCTGAACTGATCGCGCTGTACCTGGGGACACCAGGGGCTGCGCCGCAGCGCTTAGAACACGAAAGGCGCCACGGCGGCGCGGGAGGATGTCGATGCGTTTCGGTCTGGTCTCGCGTCTGCGCCGCAGCGTGCTGGCGCTGCCGCTGGCGGCGCTGGCGGCGCTGGTGATCTTCTTCATCAACGAACTCGCCTACCGCGATTCGGTGGCCTCGCTCGACAAGCTGGGCACGCGCGGCAGCGCCCGGGTGGAGCTGCAGACGCTGCGCGGGGCGCTCGTCGACGCCGAGACCGGCGAACGCGGCTACCTGCTCACCGGCCGCCGCGAGTATCTGGACCCGTACGAGAGGGCCGTCGCCTCGGTGCCCGATACCGTCGCGCGGCTGGGCTCGTACTTCGCCGATGACCCGCAGGCCACCGAGCTGATGCTGTCCATATCGGCCACCGTGGAGCAGCGCCTGTCCGACCTCGCGACCGCGGTGCGGCTGTACGACGAAGGCCGCCACGAGGCCTGGCATGAACTGCTGATGTCCAACATCGGTCTGGACAAGATGGAGCGCATCCGCGCGCTGGGCCAGCAGCTGCTCGACCACGAGTCGCAGCTGATCCGCGCCGACCGCGCCGACGTCTACCAGACGCTGCGGCTGCAGCGCATCGGCGTGAATGCGATGACGGCGCTGAGCCTGCTGGCGCTGATGCTCTTCCTGCGCCAGACCGCCAGTTTCGACGAGGTGCAGCGCCGCCATGCGCTGGCCCTGCAGGCCGAGAAGGACCACCTGGAGACCGAGGTGGCGCGCCGCACGCGCGACCTGACCGATCTGGCCAACTACCTGCAGACCGCGCGCGAGGACGAACGCAGCCGCCTGGCGCGTGAGCTGCACGACGAACTCGGCGCGCTGCTGACCGCGGCCAAGCTCGACGCGGCGCGGCTCAAGCGCAGCCTGGGCTCCATGTCGCCGGAGTCCGAGGCGCGGCTCAAGCACCTCAACGACACCATCAACGACGGCATCGGCCTGAAGCGCCGCATCATCGAGGACCTGCGCCCGTCCTCGCTGAGCAATCTGGGCCTGGTCGCGGCGCTGGAGATCCAGGCGCGCGAGTTCTCGCAGCGCTCCGAAGTGCCGGTGCAGGTCGAACTGGAGAACGTGTTGCTTGCCGACAGCGCCCAGATCACCGTCTTCCGTCTGGTGCAGGAATCGCTGACCAACATCGCCAAGTACGCCGCCGCGCGCCGCGTGACGGTCACGCTGGCGCGCGAGGGGCAACGCGCGCGCATCGCCGTGCGCGACGATGGCCGGGGTTTCGACCCCGACGCCGTCCGGGGCACGGCGCACGGGCTGATGGGCATGCGCTATCGCGTCGAGTCGCAGGGCGGCGCGATGCGGGTCCAGTCGCGGCCCGGCGACGGCACGCTGATCGAGGCCTGGCTGCCGCTGGCCGCCGAGCCCGCCACCGCCTGAACGGGGCCGGCCCGGCGGCCGGTCTTCAGCTCTTCACTTCCAGGCGGTTGTCGACGCCCTTGACGCCGTCCACACGCGCGGCGATCTGCGTGGCGCGCTCGCGCGCCGCGGCGTCGGGTGCGCTGCCCTTGAGCACGACCTTGCCGGCGTCGGTATCGACGTCGATGCGCAGCGCGCTGAGGTCCGGGTCCTTGGCCAGTTCGGCGTTGACGCGCGCCGTGACCGTCGCGTCGTCGATCGCCGCGCCGGCGCGGTCGGTGGCGTTGCCGATGGCGTCGCCGGTGCGTTCGGCCGCGTTCTCGACCGCGTTGCCGGTCCGTTCGGCGGCGTTGCCCGCCGCGGTGGTGGCGGAGTCCACGCGTTCGCCGGCGGTCTGGTCATCGTTGCGGCCGCAGGCGCTCAGGGCGAGTGCCGCGACGGCGGCGGCGATCACGGTGGCGGCAAGGGGGCGTCGGGAGGTGTTCATCGGGTTTCCTTTCGTTCATGGGCGGGTTCGCAGGCGGGCTCGCCGCGGCGAGCCCAGGCGGCGTCAAGCGGCGTCGGCCCGGGTGGCTGCTCGCCGGCTGGCGGCGTGCCGCCGTAATACCAGCGGCGCACGTCGTCCAGCCAGGCGTCTCGGTCCTCGTGCATGCGGGTCTCAGCGCAGGTGGCGCGAGCCGTCGCGACTACGCGAGGCCAGCGCGCCGATCAAGAGCGCGACCAGGGCGCCGGCGGCCGCGGCGACCAGCACCGCCTTCACCGGCTGCTCCTTGATCGTCGCCGTCGTGCGTTCGCCGGCGACGTCGACGCGGTGGCGCACGTTGGCGCCAAGTTCGCGTGCGCTGTCCCAGCCGCGCCGGGCGGCGTCGCCGACCTGGTTGCGGGCGCGACCGAAGGCCTCGGCGGCTTCGTGGCGTGCGCTGCGCGCGCCCTCGTCCAGGGCATCGTGCGCCTCGCTGGCGAAGCGGCGGCCTTCTTCCCAGGCCGATTGCGCGCGCGCGGAGAGTTCGTCGGCGCGGGCGGAATTGTCGTGTCGGTTCATCGTGGGCTCCTTCAGGGTTTGCGCATCAGGCTAAGCACGAAGCCGCCGATGGCCAGGACGAGGAACACGAAGAACAGGATCTTCGCGATGCCGGCGGCGCCGGCGGCGATGCCACCGAAGCCCAGGACCGCGGCGATGAGCGCCACGACCAGGAAGGCAAGTGCGTAATGAAGCATCGGGGGGTCTCCTCTCGCATCGGGCGGCAGGCTGCCGCGATGAGCCATTCTTCGGCCGCCGGCGCGCGCGCGGCAGCGGCGGGCGCCCCGCGGCACTGTCGGTGCCGGAGGCGCCTGCCGGTAGGAGCCGGACTACCTCACCACCAGCGTTCGAACATCCGCGCCAGCGCTTCGGCGGCGCGCTGCCACAGCGGCCGGGCGGCCCACTGCGCGAGCGTGACCGGCCGGCTGGTGTCGAGGTCGCGGCGGAACAGCGCTTGCATCTCGGCGCCGAAGTCGGCGCCGACGACGACCGCGTCGACCTCGTCGTTGAGCACAAAGCTGCGCCAGTCCAGGTTGCTCGACCCGACCGTCGAGACGACGCCGTCGATGACCGCGGTCTTGGCGTGCAGCACCGCGTCCTGCAGCTCGTGGATCTTCACGCCGGCCTCGAGCAGCCGGCCGTAGTGGCTGCGCCCGGCGTGCAGCACCGGGCGGAAGTCGCTGCGCGAGGGCAGCACCAGCTGCACGTCGACACCGCGGCGCGCCGCGTCGGCGAGCGCGTCGATCATCTCCGGCGTCGGCGCGAAGTAGGCGATGGTCATGTGCACGCTGCGCTGCGCCGCATCGATGGCCGCGAGCAGCAGTGCGTACAGGCGCGAGTAGGGCTCCTCGGGCCCCGACGGCACGATGCGCACCAGCTGCGCCCCCGCCGGGCCCGCGGCCACCCGCCGCGGTGGCGCCAGCTCGCCGGGACAGCGCTGGCGCTGCCAGCTGCCGCGCAGCAGGTCTTCCAGCGCCGCCGCGGCGCTGCCGCGCAGCTCGATCTGCGTGTCGCGCCAGCCGGCCTCGGGGTCCTGGGCGCGGCCGCGGCGGCCGAAGGAGCCCGAGGAGTAGACCGCGCTGATGTTGATGCCGCCGGTGAAGCCGGTCTCGCGGTCGACGACGAGGATCTTGCGGTGGTCGCGGTGGCTGATGCTCCAGAGGCCGCCGCGCCCGGCCGCAGGCGCCAGCGGGTTGAACTCGCAGACCGCGATGCCGTCGGCGCGCAGGCCGTCGAAGAACGCCGGCGGCGTGCCGAGCGAGCCGACCGCGTCGTACAGCAGCGCGACGTGCACGCCCTCGGCGCGCTTTCGCGCCAGCAGCGTGGCCAGCCGGCGCGCCACGGCGGCGTCCTCGACGATGTAGCTCTCCAGCAGCACGCTGTGCCGCGCGGCCTCGATGGCGGCGAACATCGCGTCGAAGGTTGCCGGCCCGTCCACCAGCAGCCGGGCGCGGTTGCCCGCATGCAGGTCGACCTCGCCGAAGGCCGACATCACCGCCAGGTGGCGGCGCACCAGGTCGCCGTCGCCCTGGGCCGCGACGCGCGCGAGCAGCCGCGTGCGCTCGGCCGGCGACAGCCGGCCGCGGCGGCCGTGCAGGTCCAGCTCCTGCGCCACGGCGCCGGCCGTCGGCGCGCTCGCCGCCTGGGCGACGACGGGGTCCAGGCGCGGGGCCACCGGGGCGGCGGCGCAGCCGGCCAGCAGTGCGAGCCCCAGCGCGCCCGCGCGCCGTGCCAGCCCCTTCGCGCCGGCGCGCGGCGCCAGCCGGTGGCGCCGGCCCGGTGTTGCCTCGCTCGACATCGTGCCTCCCGCGGCGACGGCCGCCCAACGTGCCCGGGCACGCGGCGTGCCCGGATCGAAGGTCCTGCCATCCGACACGAGGAACGCCATGCACCGCTTCCATCTCGGCCTCGCGCTTGCCGCGGCGCTGTGCACTCCCGCCCTGGCCGCGCCGCCGGCCGAAGACGCCCAGGCGCGTTATCAGCGTGAACGCGCGGCCTGCATGAGCGACCGCAGCGGCCAGGAGCGCAGCAGCTGCCTGCGCGACGCCGGCGCCGCACTCGCCGAGGCCCGCCAGGGACGGCTGGGCAACGGCAGCACGCCGCAGGACTGGCGCGCCAACGCCGTGCGCCGCTGCCAGGTGCATGCGCCCTCCGAACGCGCGCTGTGCGAACGCCTGGCGCTGGGCGAAGGCACGCAGCAGGGCTCGGTCGAGGAGGGCGCCATCGTGCGGGAACTGGTGACCATCGTGCCGGGCGACGCGGCCTCCGCACCGGCCCGCTGAGCGCCGACGATGCACAGCGGCGGCACCGCCCGGCGCGAGGAGCGCGACAGTTTCGGCGCCATCGACGTGCCGGCCGACGCGCTGTGGGGCGCCCAGACCGAACGCAGCCGGCGCTTCTTCGCCATCGGCACGCAGCGCATGCCGCTGGAGATCGTGCACGCGCTGGCCCACGTCAAACGTGCCGCGGCGCGGGTCAACGCCGATCTTGGCCGGCTCGACGCCGCCAAGGCCGACGCGATCGCACGGGCCGCGGCCGAGGTCGCGGCCGGCAGCTTCGACGAGCATTTCCCGCTCCTCGTCTGGCAGACCGGCTCGGGCACGCAGACGAACATGAACGTCAACGAGGTGCTCGCCAACCTGGCCTCGCGCACGCTCGGCGGCGAGGTCGGCCCGGGGCGGCTGGTGCACCCGAACGACGACGTGAACCTGGGCCAGTCGTCCAACGACGTGTTCCCGACGGCGATGCACGTGGCCGCGGCGCTGCAGGCGCGGCCGCTGCTGGACGCGCTGACGCGGCTGCGCGCACTGCTCCACGCCCGGGCGCAGGCCTGGGGCGGCCTGGTCAAGGTCGGCCACACCCATCTGCAGGACGCCACGCCGGTCACGCTGGGCCAGGAGTTCTCCGGCTACGAGGCCCAGCTCGGCCTGGCCGACGCCGCGCTGCGCCAGGCGCTGCCGGCGGTCTGCGCGCTGGCGATCGGCGGCACCGCGGTCGGCACCGGCTTCACGACCCATCCCGAGTTCGGCCAGCGGGTCGCGCAGCGCCTGGCGCAGGACCTGGCCGAACCCTTCGTCGTCGCGCGCAACGCCTTTGCGGCGATGGCCGGACACGAGGCGCTGGTGCTGCTGCACGGCACGCTCAAGGCGCTGGCCGTGGCCCTGGCCAAGATCGGCGGCGACGTGCGCCTGATGGGCAGCGGCCCGCGTGCCGGGCTGGCCGAACTGCGCCTGCCGGCCAACGAGCCCGGCAGCTCGATCATGCCGGGCAAGGTCAACCCGACCCAGGTCGAGGCGCTGACCATGGTCTGCGCCCAGGTGCTGGGCCACGACGCGGCGATCGGTTTCGCTGCCAGCCAGGGGCAGCTCGAACTGAACGTCTACAAGCCGCTGATCGCGCTGGACGTGCTCGACAGCCTGCGCCTGCTGGCCGACGCCATGGCCAGCTTCGCCGACCACTGCATCGCCGGCCTCGAGCCCGACGAGGCGCGCATGCAGGAGCTGCTCGCGCGTTCGCTGATGCTGGTGACGGCGCTGGCGCCGCACCTGGGCTACGACCGGGCGGCGAAGATCGCGCGGCGGGCCCACGAGCAGGGGCTTACGCTGCGCGAGGCCGCGCTTGCCGCCGGCGTCCTGCCGCGCGAGTTCGACGCCTGGGTCGACGCGCGTCGCATGCTGGGCCCGGCCTGATCGGCCGCTTCCTACAGGGCCGTCCGCATGGCACCGACAACGGCTCGTCACCGCTTCCCACCCTGCGCGCCGCGGGGTCTGCCTACGCTGTCGACCAAGGGCCGGACATCCTGGCCCAGGCCCGACGCGAGGTGGCTCATGCTGCAACTGGCCGTCGTCTTCTTCGTCATCGCGCTGGTCGCGGGCGCGCTGGGCTTCACCGGCGTGGCCGTGGGCGCGGCGCAGGTGGCGCAGCTACTGTTCGTGCTCTTCCTGCTGCTGGCGCTGGGCGGCTTCGTGCTGGACCTGCTGCGCCGGCGCCGCGCGCGCAAGGTGTCGCGATGAACGCCGCCTGCCGTTTCGGCGCCGCGCTGCTGCTGCCGCTGAGCCTGTCGTGCCAGGCGGGCGACGACCGTGCCGGGCCGCTGGACCTGCGTGTGCCGCGTTCGGGGGGCCACGCCGCGCCGCGTTTCATCATCGTGCCCGAGCCGGCCTTCGCGCCGCCGCCCGCGCTCGTGCTGGCGCGCCCGACCCTGGCCTTCGAGAAGGGCGAAGGCCCGGTCTCGCTGCCGCGCGGCGCGCTGCGCATGCAGCTGTCGGGCGACGCCTCGCTGTCCCTGCGTCCGCGCCGCAACGGCCTGGCCGTCGCCTGGCGCAAGCGCTTCTGACGCCGGCGCCAACGGCGAAAAAAGCCCCCGCGCCGGGTCCCGGGGCGGGGGCAGTCGGGCGAGCCTCTCGCCCGGCGCATGAAGCGCGTTGGAGCTTCAGTCCCGCGAATGGATCTGCAGCCGTTGGTGCTCGCCCAGGCCGATCGGGCGCGCCGCGACCACCGACGCGGCCATCGCCGCGAGCCGCAGCACGGCGCTGTGCGGCCCGTCCCAGGCCTCGGCGCGCCGAGGGGCGAACTTCAGCAGCATCAGGTCGGGGTCGTCCTCGCCGTCCGGGAACCACGGACGCGCTGCCGCAGTCCACAGCGCCGCCTTCAGCTCCGGGCTGTCGACCAGCTCGGCCTGACCGGGCAGCGACGCATAGACGCCCTTGGCAGCGTCGGCGAAAGCGAGGTTGGCCTCGCGCGCCGCGCCGCCCAGCAGCGGCTGCATCGTGCGACGCGAGGTGAAGAACCAGAAGCGGCCGTGTTCGTCGAACTCCAGCGGCGTCAGCGGCCGGCTGGTCAGCTCGCCGGCCTCCTCGAGCGTCAGCATCGCGACACGCTGACCCTCGAGCTTCGCGGCGAGCCGGCGTCCGTCCTCGGTGGTCTGGGGGGAGATCTTCATCGTGGCGCTCCGTCGGGAAGGGCGCTGGGCGCCGGGACCCGGCTGCCGTGGCAACCGGCACGCCCCCACTGTAGGCAGCCGCCGGCGCAGGCCCGGTCGGAGCGGCCGCCCCGCGGCCGTAGGACAAGCGCCCGCCGCCGTCACGCGGCGATCAGCCGTGCCAGCCGCCACAGCACCCGCCGGTGCGCACGCACGATCTCCTCGGCGCCGGTGCCGGCTTGCGGCTCGTGCAGCGTCGCGCTGCCGGCTCGCGGCGGCTGGCGCGCTGCCGGATCCTCGAGCCACCAGCGTGCGACGCAGCGCACGCCCGGGGGCAACGCCGCGGCATGCAGCTCGGCCAGCTCCAGGCGCAGCAGCCGCGCCGCGACCAGCCCTGCGGGCACCGGCGCGAGCCAGGTGCTGCCCGCACCGCGCAGCCGTTCGAGGTCGGCACGCAGCAGCCGCGGCAGCGCGTCGCGCAGCGGCTCGGCCCAGCGCTCGCCGTCCAGCGGCTGCAGGCGCGCGTCGTCCGTGGCGACGAGGAGCGCGTCGCGCTGCAGGTACTCCGGCAGCGCCACCGTGGGCCAGATCGCCCAGACCTCGGCCGCCGCCGGTGCCTCGGGCACGGGTTCGGGCGCCGCGGTGTCCAGCCGGTACAGCCGCCGCGGCGGTCCCGGCGCCGCCGCGCAGCCGGCAAGTGCCAGCGCGGCGGCGCCCGCCAGCCGGCGGCGCAGGGGGCAGGGCGGGGTGCTCATCGGCGGGGTTCCTCGGCATCGGCGCCGCGGCCACGCAGCAGCGCCTCGGGGTGGCGTTCGAGCAGGTCGGCGAGTTCACGCACCGCACGCGCGGCGCGCGACACGTCCTGCAGCGTGCGGTCGGTGCCGCGCATCAGTGACGAATCCTCCGCGGTGGCGCGGCGCAGCCCGGCGGCCGCGGCGGCGAGTTCGTCGGCGCTGCGCTGCAGCTGCGCCATCAGCGGCGAGTCGGGCGCCAGCAGCGTGTCCAGCCGTTCGGCCGAGGCGCGCACGCCGTCGGCGGCGTCGCCCAGGCGGCGCATCGCCGCGTCGGTGCTGCCCAGCGCGCCCTGGGCGCCGTCGGCCAGCGGCCCGAGCCGGCGTTCGAGCTGCTCGCTGACCTGGCGCAGGTTGGCGGTGATCTGCTGCAAGTCGTTGAGCGCCTGGCCGAGCTGCGGGCCGGCGACGATGGCCCGCGCCGACGCCGCGATCGCGGCGACGTCGTCGACGAGGCGGCGCAAGTCCAGCCCGTCGAGCTGCGCCTTCAGGTTCTGGATCGCGGTCTCGGAGGTCGGGATCTCGACCAGCCCGGGATAGCCGCCGCGGCGCGAGCGTGCCTCGTCGGGGCGCAGGTCCAGGTCGACGTAGAGCTGCCCGGTCAGCAGGCTCTGCATCGACAGCTTGGCGCGCAGGCCGCGATCGACCAGCGCCGGCAGCGCCAGCCGCTGCGTGTCCTCGGACGAGCCGCCGTCGAGGCTGCGGATGGCGCCGCGGTCGAGTTCGACGATGACCGGGATCGAGAACTGGTCGCTGCGCGCGTCGTGGCGGATCTCGATCGACTCGACCTTGCCGACCCGCACGCCGCGAAACACCACCGGGGCGCCGACCGGCAGGCCGAAGACCGAGCCGTTGAAGTGCAGCACCGCACGGTCGGTGCCCGCGAACAGCCGCCCGCCGCCGATGGCGAAGGCCGCCGCACCGAGCAGCACGAGCGCGCCGAGCACGAAGGCGCCGATCAGCGTCGGGTTGGCGCGCCGCTTCATGCCGGCCTCCCGCGGGCCAGGAACTCGCGCACCGCCGGCGGCCCGTCGCGCGCCAGTTCCTTCGGCGGGCCCAGCGCGGTCGCGGTCTTCTCGCTGGCGTCCAGGAACAGCAGCCGGTCGCCGACGTTCATCAGGCTTTCCAGCTCGTGCGTCACCATCACGACGGTGGTCCCGAAGTCGTCGCGCAGCTGCAGGATCAGCTCGTCCAGCCGCGCCGAGGTGATCGGGTCCAGCCCGGCCGAGGGTTCGTCGAGGAACAGCAGCGGCGGGTCCAGCGCCATCGCGCGTGCGATCGCGGCGCGTTTGCGCATGCCGCCGCTGAGCGCCGAGGGCTCGGCGTCGAAGCTGCCCCCCAGGCCGACGAGCGCGAGCTTGAAGCGGGCCTCGGCTTCGCGGCGCGCCGCGTCCATCGTCGTGAACAGCTGCAGCGGCAGCATCACGTTCTCCCCCACGGTCATCGAGGTCCAGAGCGCGCCGGCCTGGAACATCACGCCGAAGCCGCGGCGCAGCGTGGCGAGTTCGGCGTCTTCGGCGGCATAGAGGTCGTGCCCGCTGTGCAGCACGCGCCCGGCCGCCGGCGGCTGCAGGCCGACGAGGTGGCGCAGCAGCGTGCTCTTGCCGCAGCCGCTGGCGCCGGCGATGACGAAGACCTCGTCGCGGCGGATCTCGAAGTCCAGGTCGCGCTGCACGACGTTGGTGCCGAAGGCCATCGTCAGGCGTTCGGCACGCACCAGCGCTGCGTCCGGCGCGTTCACCAGCCCAGGCGCTGGAACAGCACCGTCAGCGCGGAGGCGGCGACGACGATCCAGACGATGGACTGCACGACCGACTTCGTCGTCGCCGTGCCGACGGCCTGGGCGCTGCGGCCGGCGGCCAGACCCTGGCGGCAGCCGGCGATGCCGACGAGCACGCCGTAGCTGGTGGCCTTCACCAGGCCGATGGCGACGTGCTCGACGGTCAGCGCACTCAGGCTGTTGTTCAGGTAGGCCAGCGGCTCGACGCCGAAGATCGCCACCGCCACCAGCCCGCCCATCAGCATCGCGACCACGGCGCCGTAGGCGGCCAGCAGCGGCGTGGTGACGGCCAGCGCCAGCACGCGTGGCAGCGCCAGATGGCCCACCGGCGCGATGCCCAGCGTGCGCAGCGCGTCGACCTCCTCCGCGGCGACCATGCTGCCGATCTGCGCCGCGAAGGCCGCGCCGACGCGCCCGGCGAGGATCACCGCGGTGATCAGCGGCGCGATCTCGCGCACCACGCCGATCGTCACCAGGTCGGCGATGAAGACCTGGGCGCCGAAACGCGCCAGCTGCACCGCACCCATGTAGGCGACGATCAGGCCGACCAGCGCGCAGACCAGCGAGACGATCGGCACGCTGCGCGGGCCGCACTGGTCGAGCTGCCAGGCGAGGTCCTGGGCTCGCATGTCGCTGCGTCCGCGCACGAGCGCGCCCAGGGCCAGCAGCAGCTCGCCGACGAAACGCAGCGTGGCCAGCGCTTGGTCCCAGGCCTCGTGGCTGCGCTGGCCGAGTTCGGTGACCCAGTGCGGGCGGCGCGCGGCCGGCGGCGGCGCGGCGGCCGCCTTCTGCGGCGCAGGCAGCGCCAGCGTCAGGATGCGCGCCAGCCCGGGCGGCAGGCCGTCGAGCTCGAGCTCGCGCGACGCGGCGGCCAGCGGCTGCAGCAACTGCCACAGCGCCGACGCCAGGCGTGCGTTCCAGGCCAGGTCCTCGGCCAGCAGCCGCAGGCGTTGCGAGCCGGCCGGTGGCGCCGGCAACACGACCGGGGCGCCGCGCCAGTCGCCGACGAGGCGCAACACCGCGGTGCCGTCCTCGTCCTGCCATTGGGCGCGGCGCGTGGCGCTGCCGGTGTCCGGCGCGCTCACCGGGGCGCCCCAGGGGCGTCAGCGTCCCAGCAGGCGCTGGAGCAGGGAGCCCAGCCCCAAGGCGACGACGAGCAGCGCGACGGCCTGGGCCGCGTGGGGCACGCCTTCGGCGAGGCCGGCCAGCGGGGCGAGCAGGGCGATGGCGAGCAGGGTGGCGGCGCAGTGCAGCATGATCGTTGCGGCTCGGGCAGCGGGACTGGCCCCATTGTCGGAACCGGTCCTGCACGCCACGCGGCAGCGCGCGCCGCGCACGCGCGTCGGAGCGCCCGCGCTGCCGCTGTCGGAACCGTCCTACGCCGCATCGCCCGGTGCGCCGCCGGTTTCACTCCAGGCCCGGCACGGGCCGCGGCGTGCGGCCCTCGTCCTGGGGCGCGGCCACCGCGGTCAGGAAGGGCAGGGCGGCCTCGCAGCCGAGTGCCCAGGCGGCGTCGTCACGGTCCCAGGTGTCGTCTTCGGGGCGGGGGTCGATCGGCTGGCCCTCGTTCATCTGCGGCTCCTTGGCTGCGGGCCCGGACGGGCCACGGTGATGCGCATCGTCGGTGGGCAAGCCGGGTGCCCGGCGTCGGGGGGCGCCGCCGCGGCGTGTCGGACGAGGCGCCGTCAGGCCGGCGACGGCCGGCCTGGCGCGAGTGCCGCGTTCGCCTCCGCCCCGGGCGAGGGCGGCCCGCCTGCACGGGCTGCCGCGCGCCCGGCTTCGCGTGCCAGCGACTGCAGCAGCCGCAACTCGCCCGCCGTGGCGGTGCGCGGGGCGGCGCGTGCGACGAGCAGTGCGCCGCGCGGCCGGCCGGTGTCGTCCAGCAACGGGGCGACGACGGCGGCCAGCCCGCCCAGCGCCTGCCGCGGGTCGGCCAGCGGGACTGCGGCGCAGGCCCCGGCGTCGAAGCCGGCCGCGGCCTCGGCCGCCAGGCGCGACGCCGCGACGCCCAGCGCCGCATCCCCGCCGGGCGAAGCGAGGCAGCGCCCGTCGGCCAGCGCCAGTGCCGCCACCGGGGCGTCGAAGACGTCGACCGTGCGCTGCAGCACCGGGGCCAGTGCCGCCTGCAAGGCTCCGGCGCCCAGCGTCGTCGGTGCGGCGCAGTCGCCGTCCTCGGCCGGGCGGGACGGCGGCAGGGCCTGCAGCGCCGCTTCGTCCAGCGTCGCGGCGACGTGGTCGACACCCAGGTCGGCCGCGGCTTCGGGCGTGCGCAGCGCGGCCGGTGCGTTCCACGGCGCCAGCACGATGCGCAGCCCGGGGCGGCGGCGGCGCAGCCGGCGGCAGACGAAGCGTGCGTTGGCCTCCGGCGCCGGGTTGAAGGCCGACAGCACGACCGCGTCTACGCCGTCCAGCGGCAGGCTGCCGATCTGCTCGACGCCCAGTGCGGCCGACGGCAGGTGGCGGGCGTCGGCGCCGGTGGCGGCCAGGGTCTGGGCCAGCATCTCGGCGGCCAGCGAATCGAGTTCCGAGCGCAGCCCGATGCACAGCACCTGCGCCGCGCCCTGCGCCGCGGCCGGCGCCGGCCAGGCCTGGCGCAGCTCGCGCAGCAGGGCCGCCATCCCGGCAACGACACGGTGGCGGTGTTCGGCGCCGCTGCGCGCGTGCGCCAGGCTCGCCTGCTGCAGCGCCGGCACCCCGGTGTCGCGCAGGAAGGCCTGCAGCGAGCCGGTGCGCACCTCCTGTTCGGCAAGCTCGATCGCCTCCTCGACGTCGCCGGCCAGCAGGCGCTGGTACAGGCGCGTCGGCGCGTCGAACACCGGGCTCGAGCCCAGCAGGTGCTCGAGGAAGCGCAGCGGCCGCAGGTGCCGGCCCATGACGATCAGGCAGACGGTGATCGGCGTCGCCAGCAGCAGCCCGACCGGGCCCCAGAGCGCGGCCCAGAACGCCGCCGACAGCAGCAGCGCGACACGTGCGATGCCGGCGCTGGCGCCGTACAGCCAGGGTTCGACGAAGCTGTTGATGAGGATCTCCAGCGCCAGGACCAGTGTCACCGTCCAGAGCAGCAGGCTCCAGCCGTCGTCGACGGCGAACGCCATCAGCGCCGGGCAGACCGCAGCGACCACGCCGCCGACGTAGGGCACGTAGCGCAGCACCGCGCCGAGCACGCCCCACAGCAGCGCGCCGGGCACGCCGATCAGCCACAGCCCCAGGCCGAGCGCGCCGCCGAAGGCCAGGTTCACCCCGAGCTGCACTGTGAGATAGCGGCTGACGCGGCGCGCCGCTTCGTCCACCGCCGCGGTGGCGCGCCGCAGGTCGGCGCCGGCAAAACGCAGCAGGCGTTCGCGCAGGTCGCTGCGGTCGATGAGGATGAAGATCAGGAAGACGAGGGCGACCGCGGCGGTGGCCAGCGGCGTCAGCACCGGCAGCGCCATGTCGGCCAGCGCCTGCAGCGGCGAGGCCGGCGTCGGGTCCACGCGCACCGGCAACGGCGTGCGGCTGGCGGCCGGCACGCCTGGCTGCAGTGCCTTGCGCGCGGCGTCGAACTCGCGTTCGACGACGTCGACGACACGCGAGGCGCCGCCCAGCGAGCCGCCACGGTCGACGACCGCCTGGCGCAGCGTGCGCAGCTTCTTCTGGATCGTGCTCTGGTAGCTCGGCAGGTCGCGCCCCAGCTCGGCGACCTGCGAGCCGACGAAGACCGACAGCCCGCCGAGCAGCGCGACGATCGTCGCGATCACCAGGCCCACCGCCGCGGCGCGCGGCAGCCAGGGCCGGCGCAGCCGCGTGACCAGCGGGTCGAGCACGAAGGCCAGCAGCACCGCCAGCGCGAACGGCACCAGGATCGCCTGGCCGAGGTAGAGCGCGGCGACGACGAGCGCGATCGTGAGCGCCGTCGCCAGCGCGGCGGGCAGGGCGACGAGGCGTTCGCCTCGGGCGGGTTCGGCAGCGTCGTCGGCGGGCATCGGGGCTAACGTTCTTGGCGCTCCGATTGGGCGACGGCCGGCGAGGCGGCCCCGTCGGCGCAGCACGGCGCACGCTGTAGGACGGCGCCCCGGCCCGGGGCTCAGGCGCGCTGCAGGCGCTCGGCGACGGCCAGCGACTGCGCGACGTAACCGCCGCCGAACAGCAGCGCGTGGTTGAGCAGGTGGTACAGCTGGTACAGCGGCCGGCGCCGCTCGTAGCCCTGGGCCAGCCCGGCCGTGGCGCGGTAGGCCGGCCAGAAGCCCGGCGGCGGCGAGCCGAAGAGTTCCAGCATCGCCAGCTCGGCCTCGGCGTCCGAGACCGAGACCGCGGGGTCGTAGACCACCGGCGTGCCGTCGGCCAGCGCGCCGTGGTTGCCGCTCCACAGGTCGCCGTGGATCAGGCTGGCGCGTGGCAGATGGCCGTCGTCGAAGAAACGCGGCAGCGCGGCGACGACGGCCTCGACCGCATGGCCCAGCGCGGCGGGCGCGCCGGCGGTGGCCAGCGCCTGGTGCATCGCCATCAGGCGGCGCTGGCCGAAGAACTCGATCCAGCCGTCCAGCCCGCCGGCGCTGCTCCAGGCGTTGCGCTGCACGGTGCTGCCCAGGCGGTTGTTGCGCCGCCAGCCGAAGCGGCCGTCGCCTTCGGCGGGCGCGGCGGCGTGCAGCGCGCCCAGCGCGGCGCCCAGGCGCGCGCCGTCGGCGCTGGCGCGCAGCTCCAGCCACTCCAGGGCCAGCAGCGCCAGGCCGTCGTCGATCCAGCAGCCGGCGACCGCCGGCACGCGCAGCGTGGCCGTGGCGGCGAGCGCCTGCAGCCCGTCGGCCTCGGCGGCCAGCGTGTCGGCTTCGGCCGCCGGCAGCGTCTTGACGAACAGCGGCCCGCCCGCGCCGTCGGCGCGCCCGGTGGCGGTGAAGCCGCTGGCGCCCAGCGTGCGCACGTGCCAGGGCCCGCCCAGGCGGGCGGCGAGCGCGGCGGCGACGCGGCAGTCCATCGCCCGATGATGCCGCGCGGCGGCGGACAATCGGGGCCGTGAACCTCGATGACGTCGTCAATACGCTGGGCCGCCACCTGAAGGCGCGCTACGGCGAACGCGTGCGCAAGCTGTCGCTGAACGCCGGCTTCGGCTGCCCCAACCGCGACGGCACGCTGGGCCGCGGCGGCTGCACCTTCTGCAGCGTGCTGTCCTTCGCCGCCGACGACGGCGACGCGCCGCTGGCGCAGCAGCTGGCCGAACGCCGCGCCGAGCTCAAGCGCGCGGCGCGCTACATCGCCTACTTCCAGGCCTACACCAACACCTATGCCGAGGTCGAGACGCTGACGCGGCTGTACGCCGAGGCCACGGCCAGCCCCGACGTCGTCGGCCTGGCGGTGGGCACACGGCCGGACTGCGTGCCCGACGCGGTGCTGGCGCTGCTGGCCGGCTACCGAGAGCGTGGCTACGAGGTCTGGCTGGAGCTGGGCCTGCAGAGCGCGCACGACGAGACGCTGGCGCGCGTGAACCGCGGCCACGGCTGGGCGGCTTATGCCGACGCGGTGGCGCGCGCGCGTGCCGCCGGCGTGCCGATCTGCACCCACCTGATCCTCGGCCTGCCCGGCGAGACCGACGCCCACGCCTACGCGACGCTGGAACGTGTGCTCGACGCCGGCGCCGAAGGTCTGAAGCTGCACCCGCTAATGATCACGCGCGGCAGCCGGCTGGCCGTGGCGCACAAACGCGGAGAGGTCGCGCCGCCCGAGCTGCCGGCTTATGCGGCGCTGGTCGGCGAGCTGATCCGGCGCACGCCGCCCGAGGTGGTGTTCCACCGCGTCAGCGCCACCGCGCGCGCGCCGACGCTGGTGGCGCCCGCCTGGTGCAGCACGGTCTGGCCGGCGATGCAGGCGATCCGCGCCGACCTGGACCTGCACGGCGGCCAGGGCACGCGCGTGCAGGCGGCCGCGGCCTGAAGCCGGGTGCGGCGTTTGCCCGCCGCCGGGTGCACCGCGTGAGGACCGACGATGAGCACCGAAGCCAGCTTCTCCAGCCTGCCTGAACCGACCTCCGCGCCGGCCGCGCCCGCCGCGCCTTTGGCGCCGGGCGACCAGGCCACCCCCGGCACGCCGGGCACCGGCGAGACCGTCTGCCCCGAATGCGGCGGCAGCGGCCGCATCAGCGAAGGCAGCTGCTGCCCGAACTGCGACGGCACGGGCCGCATCACGGTCGGCATCGGCGGCGCCTGATCAGCGCAGCAGCCGCGGCGGGATCAGCCGCCGCATCGGCCGGCCGACGAGGATGCGGAAGCGCCGGTCGTGCAGGCACCAGGCGCCGAGCAGCGCGACGGCGCAGCCCAGGGCGGTGTCGATGAACCGCGACTGCACCAGCGGCCCCGGCGCGACCGAGCCCAGGTGGGCGGCGTCGGCCAGCAGGATGGTCAGCGGCGTGATGAACATCACCGCCAGCCCGTAGTGACGCACGACGCTGATCTCGATGACGAAGCTGAGCCCCATCAGCACGAAAGCCACGCTCCACGGCCCCAGCGGCAGCGACAGGATGGCCCAGGCGACCAGCAGCCCGGCGGCGGTGCCCAGCACGCGGTGCAGCTGGCGGATCCACACCGCGCGCAGCGAGGCGCCCTGGATCACCGCCAGGCAGGTGATCGGCACCCAGTACGGCCGCGACAGCCCCAGCGCCTGCGCCAGCGCCAGCGACAGGCCGACGAAGGCGCCGATGACGACCGAGTCGAAGACGACGAAGTCGAAGCTCGGCGGCGCCGTCTCGGGCGGCTCCTGCGGTGCCCGCAGCCGCAGCGCCCACAGGCTGTAGGCGAAGGCGATCAGCACCGCCATGAAGGCGCCGAGGAACAGCAGGCCGACCGAACGCGGCAGGTCCTCGACCTGCACCGGCGTGTAGGCGCCGATGGCCGCGGCCATCACGAAGAACAGGCTGCCCGGCGGGCCCATCGCGTACAGCCGCACGAGCATCGTCACGACGGCGGTCAGGAAGGTGATCGCCGGCACCGCCCAGCCGGGCGCGAAGTGGCAGATCACGCCGGTGGCGTAGCAGGCCGTCATCGCGAAGGCGCAGGCCATCAGCACGACCATGCGGTGCTGCATCGGCGTGTTCGGCGTGTGCACGAAGACCAGGCCGCCGAGCGAGGACACGAGGCCGAACTCGATGTGGCCGAACCAGGCGCCGACGAGCAGCGGCAGCCCGGTCGCCAGCGCCGCGGCCACCGGCATCTGCCACAGGCGGTCGCTGCGCTGCACCTGGGTCAGGTGCTGCCATTCGGCGCGCGCCAGCTGGACGAGGCGGGTACTCCAGTCGCTCATCGCGGGACTCCAAGGTCGCCGCGGCGGCCGCGGTAGTCGTCGGGTGTGGTGCCCATCAGGCGCCGGAACATCGCGATGAAGGCCGAGGCGCCGGCGTAGCCCAGGTCCAGCGCGATGGCCTCGACCTTGCGGCCTTCGTCGAGCATGGCCAGCGCGCGCAGCACGCGCAGGCGCTGGCGCCAGGCGGCCAGCGGCATGCCCAGCTCGCGCTGGCAGCGCCGCGCCAGCGTGCGTTCGGTCGTGCCCACCGCGGCGGCGAGTTCGGCGACGCTGCGTTCGTCGGCCGGGTCCTCCTGCAGCGCCTGCAGCACCGGCGCCAGCAGCGGGTCGTGCGAGACCGGCAGATAGCTGCCCGAACGCGGCGCGGCCACCAGGCGGTCGACCAGCACCTGCAGCAGCCTCGCCTCGGCCTCGGTCGGCGGCTCGGCGGGCGGATGGCGGTCCAGGTGGGCCAGCAGCGCGCGCAGCAGCGGGTCGACGGTGATCGCCGCGGCGTCGCGCGGCATCGTCGCGCACAGCGGCTCGGCGACGTAGACCGAGGCGTGGTGGGCCTCGCGCCGGTTCAGCGCGCGGTGCTCGACGCCCGGCGGCAGCCACAACGCGTACTGCGGGGGCGCGAGGTAGAGCGCGCCGGCGATCTCGATCTCGAGCACGCCGCTGAAGGCGTAGACCAGCTCGCCGCCGTCATGGCGGTGGGCGGGGTAGCCGGCGTCGGCCGGCACGCGGGCGGCGCGGAACCAGACCGGCGTGTCGATCGTGCCGGCGTAGGGCTGGAGGAGGTGGCGGGGAGCGTCTTCGGCAGTCATCGGGGAGGGCGGCGGGCCGCTCCGGCTGACCGGCCCACGCTGCACATTGTCCGATATTCGCTATGCATCGAGCTTCCGACAGCGTGACACTGTGCGCGTTCACCCTCCCGCCTGCGCGCCCGGCGCGCTCCCCCCAATGGATTCCCGCAAGAACCTCGACGGCCTGGCCGTCGGTGTCATGGTGCTGCTGTGCATGCTCTGGAGCCTGCAGCAGATCTCGCTGAAGGCCGCCGCGGCCGACGTCTCGCCGATGCTGATGGTGGCGCTGCGCTCGGCCATCGCGGCGCTGCTGGTGGCCGGCGTGATGGTCTGGCGCGGCGAGCGTGTGCAGCGCGCCACCGGGCGCTGGCGCCCGGGGCTGGGCGTGGGGCTGCTGTTCGCGCTGGAGTACCTGTTCGTCGCCGAGGCGCTGCGCCACACGCATGCCTCGCACGTCGTCGTCTTCCTCTACACCTCGCCGATCTTCGCCGCGGTGGGCCTGCACCTGAAGCTGCCGGCCGAGCGCCTGCGACCGCTGCAATGGGCCGGCATCGCCATCGCCTTCGGCGGCATCGCGCTGGCCTTCGGCGGGCGCGGCGGCGGCACGGCGACGGCGATGGGAATGTCGATGCTGTGGGGCGACCTGCTGGCGCTGGCCGCCGGCGCCTCCTGGGGCGCGACGACGGTGCTCATCCGCTGCTCGCGGCTGAGCGAGGCGCCGGCGGCCGAGACGCTGCTGTACCAGCTGCTCGGCGCCTGCGTGCTGCTGGGCGCCGGGGCGCTGGTGACGGGCCAGACCGCGCTGCACGCGACGCCGGCCTTCTGGGCCCATCTGGGCTTCCAGGCGCTGATCGTCTCGTTCGCGAGCTTCCTCGTCTGGTTCTGGCTGCTGCGCCACTACCTGGCGTCGCGCCTGGGCGTGCTGTCCTTCCTGACGCCGATCCTCGGCGTCGTCTTCGGCGCCTGGCTGCTGGCCGAGCGCCTGGACGCGGCCTTCGTCGCAGGCGCCGGGCTGGTGCTGGCGGGCGTGCTGGTCGTCAGCGCGCACGGCTGGCTGGAAGGCCTGATGCGGCGCGGCGCGGCCGCGGTGGCGCCGCGTGCCTGATCAGGCGGTCTCGACGCGGATCCGGCCCTCGGCGAGCAGCCGCTTCCAGCGCTGCGCCTCGGCGGCGACGAAGTCGGGGAACTCGCGCGGCGCCGTCGGCACCTCGGCGCCGATGGCCTCGAAGCGGCGCCGGACCTCGGCCGAGCGCAGCGCGGTCTCGACTTCGGCGGCCAGTTGCGCGCCCCGTGCCCGCGGCGCGCCGGCGGGCAGGAACCAGCCGTTCCAGGGCAGCACCACGGCTTCGGCGTAGCCGGCCTCGGCCAGCGTCGGCACGCCCGGCAGCGCGCCCAGCCGCTGCTGCGAGACCACGGCCAGCGGCCGCAGCGCGCCGGCGCCGATCTGCTGCAGGGCCAGGGCCGCCGTCATGAAGGCGAAGTGCAGCTCGCCGTTGACGAGGTCCACGACGAACGGCGGCTGGCCCTTGTACGGCACCTGCAGCACGTCCAGGCCGGCGGCCTGGGTGAACAGCTCCAGCCCGAGATGGTTGGAGCTGCCGATGCCGGGGTTGGGCGTGTTCAGCTTGCCCGGCTGGCGCCGGGCCTGGGCGACCAGGTCGGCCACCGAGCGCAGCGGCGACGACGCCGGCACCACGATCAGGTTGGGCGGTGCGCCGATCGCGGCCAGCGGCTCGAAGTCGGTGCTGGCGAAGCCGGCCTGCGGGTCGATCAGCGGGTTCAGCACGAGGAACAGCGAACCGACGAGCACCGTCTGGCCGTCGGGCGCGGCGCTGCGAACGGCCTGGGCGCCGAGCTTGCCGTTGGCGCCGGCGCGGTTGTCGACGACGAACCGCTGGCCGGTGCGCGCGCCGATCTCGTCGGCGACGATGCGCGCCGCGACGTCGACGACGCCGCCGGCGGGGTAGGGCACGACCAGCCGCACCGGCCGGGGGGCGGCGGTGGCGGCCAGCGGACCGGCGGCGGCCAGGCCCGCGGCGGCGGCGAGGAAGCGGCGGCGGTTGGACAGCATCACCGCGCCTCCTCAGAACGCCGCGCCGGCGATCGCGATGCCGGCGTAGCTGGAGCGCGACTGCACGCCCCAGCGCCCGTCGGCGAAGGTCAGCACGTACAGCGCCTCGTGGCTGGAGATCGGCGCTTGGCGGGCGTCGTAGCGCGTGAAGCGCAGCGCGAAGTGCAGCTTGTCGGCCGAGGCCTGCACCGGCTCGATGCGGTCCCAGGCGGAGTAGGCCCAGCCGGTGGCGGCAAAGGCCTCGAGGTCGTTGCTCGCCGCATAAGCGGCGGCGTCGGGCCAGACCTGCACCGTGCCGGCCGTGAGGCGCACGTGGGGGTAGTGCAGCACCTGCGCCCAGCGCCGCGCGTCGCGGGCGTTGAACGCGGCGATGAACTCCTGCAGGACTTCGTAGCCGGCGCGGATCGCGGACTGCAGCGCCGGGTCGGCGAAGCCGCGCGCGGCCAGCAGCAGCTCGAACGCGCCACGCGCGGGGGCAAGGGGGGTGATGGTGCTCATGTCGTTTCTCGGGAAGGAACCGGGAAACGACTCTGCCGGGGCTGCCGCAGCGCGCGAAGCGCGGATCGTGCATGACGATCCTCGGTCGGCGAGTGGGCGGCGCGGGGGGCAGAAACGACGAACGGCCCGCTAGGGGCCGTTCGTCTGATCTGGCGGAAGGGGCGGGATTCGAACCCGCGGTGGGCTGTTAACCCACACACGCTTTCCAGGCGTGCGACTTAAACCGCTCATCCACCCTTCCGGAAAGAACCCGGGAGTCTACCTCAGCTCCGGTGCGTTGCTGCGCTGAAGCCAGGAAAGCGGTACGAAATCGAGCGCCGCGGCGTGCGTGCTTTCCAACACCGCCGGCGGCGCGCAGCCGGCTTCGTAGGCCTCGCGCCAGCGCAGCACGCAGACGCACCAGCGGTCGCCCGGCTTCAGGCCCGCAAAGCGCAGCTCGGGCCGTGGCGTGATCAGGTCGTTGCCCTGTTCCATCTGGAAGTTCAGGAAGGCGAGCGTCATGCGGGCGCAGACGAGGTGGCGGCCGGGATCGTCGGCGTCGCCGTGGCAGCAGCCGTCGCGGCGCCAGCCGGTCAGCGGGGCATAGGAGCAGGGCACGAGGTCGTTGCCGAGCACGTTGAGGTCTTGGGCCATGGTGCGAACCGGTTCACGCAGACACGCCGATTGTTCGTCACGGCGTTCACCCCCGTCGGCCTCTACACTTCGCGCCTCGTTTCACCCCAGTCGTCACGACGAGGCCCCGGCCCATGCTGCGCTTTCGCTTTCCCATCGTCATCATCGACGAGGACTTCCGCTCCGAGAACACCTCGGGTTTCGGCATCCGCGCGCTCGCCGAGGCCATCGAGAAGGAGGGCTTCGAGGTCGTCGGCGCCACCAGCTACGGCGACCTGTCTCAGTTCGCGCAGCAGCAAAGCCGCGCCAGCGCCTTCATCCTGTCGATCGACGACAACGAGTTCACGCCCGGCCCCGAGCTCGACCCGGCGGTGCTGAACCTGCGCAAGTTCATCGAGGAGATCCGCTTCAAGAACGCGGACATCCCGATCTACCTCTACGGCGAGACGCGCACCAGCCAGCACATCCCGAACGACGTGCTGCGCGAGCTGCACGGCTTCATCCACATGTTCGAGGACACGCCGGAGTTCGTCGCCCGGCACATCATCCGCGAGGCCCGCAGCTACCTCGACGGCCTGGCGCCGCCGTTCTTCAAGGCGCTGATGGACTACGCCCAGGACGGCTCGTACTCCTGGCACTGCCCCGGGCACTCGGGCGGCGTCGCCTTCCTGAAGAGCCCGGTGGGTCAGATGTTCCACCAGTTCTTCGGCGAGAACATGCTGCGTGCCGACGTCTGCAACGCGGTCGAGGAACTCGGCCAGCTGCTCGACCACACCGGCCCGGTGGCCGCGTCGGAGCGCAACGCGGCGCGCATCTTCAACGCCGACCACTGCTTCTTCGTCACCAACGGCACCAGCACCAGCAACAAGATGGTCTGGCACCACATGGTGGCGCCGGGCGACGTGGTCGTGGTCGACCGCAACTGCCACAAGTCGATCCTGCACTCGATCATCATGACGGGCGCGGTGCCGGTGTTCCTGACGCCGACACGCAACCACTACGGCATCATCGGCCCGATCCCCGAGAGCGAGTTCTCGCGCGAGGCGATCGAACGCAAGATCGCCGCCAACCCGCTGCTCGCCGGCGTCGACCCGAAGACGGTCAAGCCGCGCATCCTGACGCTGACGCAGAGCACCTACGACGGCGTGCTCTACAACACCGAAACCATCAAGCACGCGCTCGACGGTTACGTTGACGCGCTGCACTTCGACGAGGCCTGGCTGCCGCACGCCGCCTTCCACCGCTTCTACGGGCCCTTCCACTCGATGGGCAAGAAGCGCGCACGGCCGAAGGACCAGCTCGTCTTCGCGACCCAGTCGACGCACAAGCTGCTGGCCGGCATCAGCCAGGCCAGCCAGGTGCTGGTGCAGGACGCGACCGAGCGCAAGCTCGACCGCCACCTCTTCAACGAGGCCTACCTGATGCACACCAGCACCTCGCCGCAGTACGCGATCATCGCCAGCTGCGACGTCGCCGCGGCGATGATGGAAGCGCCCGGCGGCCCGGCGCTGGTCGAGGAGAGCATCGTCGAGTCGCTGGACTTCCGTCGCGCGATGCGCAAGGTCGAGGGCGAGTTCGGCGACGGCGACTGGTGGTTCAAGGTCTGGGGCCCGGACGAGCTCGCCGACGAAGGCATCGGCCAGAGCGCGCAATGGGTGCTCGAGGCCGACGACGAGTGGCATGGCTTCGGCGCGCTGGCCGACGGGTTCAACATGCTGGACCCGATCAAGTGCACCTTGATCACGCCAGGGCTGGACCTGTCGGGCCGTTTCGCCGAGACCGGCATCCCGGCGTCCATCGTCACCAAGTTCCTCGCCGAGCACGGCGTCGTCGTCGAGAAGACCGGGCTCTACTCGTTCTTCATCATGTTCACGATCGGCATCACCAAGGGCCGCTGGAACACGCTGCTGACGGCGCTGCAGCAGTTCAAGGACGACTACGACCGCAACGCGCCGATGTGGCGTGTGCTGCCCGAGTTCTGCGCCGCGCACCCGCGTTACGAGCGCATGGGCCTGCGCGACCTCTGCCAGGCGATCCACGAGCAGTACGCCAAGGGCGACATCGCGCGCCTGACGACCGAGATGTACGTCTCGGAGATCGTGCCGGCGATGAAGCCGACCGACGCCTTCGCCCACATCGCCCAGCGCCGCACCGAGCGCGTGGCCGTCGACGATCTGGAAGGCCGCATCGCGACCTCGCTGCTGACGCCGTACCCGCCGGGCATCCCGCTCTTGATCCCGGGCGAGCGCTTCAACAAGCGAATCGTCGACTACCTGCGCTTCACGCGCGAGTTCAACGCGGCGTTCCCCGGCTTCGCGACCGACGTTCACGGCCTCGTCGAGGACCTTGACGCCGAAGGCCGCCGCGGCTACTTCGTCGACTGCGTGCGCGAGGACTGAGCGGCGCGCCCAGAAGAAACGGCCGGGAGGCGTTGCCGTCCCGGCCGTTCTGTTTTGCGCAGTGCAAGGCGGCGATGCCGCCGGTGCTCACTCCTCGCCGCGCACCATCGCCTGGCTGAAGCCGCCGTCGACGTAGGTGATCTCGGCGGTGATGCCCGAGGCCAGGTTCGACAGCAGGAAGGCGGCGACGTTGCCGACCTCGTCGATCGTCACGTTGCGGCCCAGCGGCGCGCTGCCGGCCACCAGGCCGAGCAGCTTGCCGAAGTCCTTCACGCCGCTGGCCGCCAGCGTCTTGATCGGGCCGGCGGAGATGCCGTTGACGCGGATGCCGCGCGGGCCCAGGCTGGCCGCGAGGTAGCGCACGCTGGCCTCCAGCGAGGCCTTGGCCAGGCCCATCGTGTTGTAGTTCGGCACCGCGCGCACCGCGCCCAGGTAGCTCATCGTCAGCAGCGCGGCGTCGGGCTTGAGCATCGGCAGCGCGGCCTTGGCCAGCGCCGGGAAGCTGTAGGCCGAGATGTCGTGGGCGATGCGGAACGCCTCGCGCGACAGGCCTTCGATGAAGTCGCCGCCGATGGCCTCGCGCGGCGCGTAGCCGATCGAGTGCACGAAACCGTCGAACTGGGGCCAATGCTCGGCCAGCTGCTTGAACATCGTCTCGATCTGAACGTCGTCGCCGACGTCGCATTCGAAGACGAGTTTCGAGTCGAATTCGTGTGCGAACTCGGTGATCCGGTCGCGGAAGCGCTCGCCGACGTAGCTGAAGGCGAGCTCGGCGCCTTGTGCGCGGCAGGCGCGGGCCACGCCGTAGGCGATCGATCGGTTCGAGAGCAGGCCGGTGATGAGCAGGCGCTTGCCGGCAAGAAAACCCATGGTGACTCCGTTCTTGGGGAAGGCGTGGATTTTGGCATCTCGGCGCGCCCGATGTTCTGCCCTTGCTCAGGGTTTGGCCCGTGGCTATAATGGCCGTTTTCCCGGGAAAGCTGGCGTGGGCGGATTCTTCCAGCCCATTTTTTTTGCTCGAACGCCTCTGCCCGGGGTCGTGGCCGCGTTGGCCGGGGGACTCCGATGTCCGCCGAGAACGCGGCCTGCGGCCCCGGTTCAAGAGATGGCGGCAGGCAAGACGCCTCGGCGGCCCCGCGGGCGGCGCCGATCCGGGGAACCGGGCGGCGGTGGGCGGGCAACCGGTACAGGACACGGGGCACTTTTGAGCGGAACGGACACGGCAGACAAGGCAGGCGCTGCGGGCGACGAACGTCGCACCAGTTGGCGCGACACGATCGAGCGCACGGTCACCGGGTTGGGTTACGACCTGGTGGAGATCGAGCGCGCCGGTCGCGCTCTGCTGCGTGTCACGATCGACCGCATCCCTGGCCACGCGTACCCGATCGAAGGCGAGTTCGTCACGGTCGAGGATTGCGAGACCGTCACGCGACAGCTCCAGTATGTGCTCGAGGTCGAGAACGTCGACTACGAGCGCCTGGAGGTTTCGTCGCCCGGGCTGGACCGGCCGCTGCGCCGGGCCGCCGATTACGAGCGTTTCTCGGGCCAGGAGATCGAACTCACGCTGCGGCTGCCGTTCCAGGGTCGCAAGCATTGGAAGGGTGTCCTGGGCAAAGGGGAGGGCGAGGGCTGGAACCTCGTCTTCCAGGACGGCAAGGCCGAGCAGGTGCTGGCGTTCTCGCTCGACGAGGTACGCGAGTCCCGGCTCGTCCCGGTGGTGGATTTCAAAGGCCGGCGCGGCCGCAAGGCCGGCACTGAGCCGGGGGTAGACGGAGGTCTGGAGCGATGAATCGCGAAATGCTGATGCTGGTGGACGCCATCTCGCGCGAGAAGACGGTCGATCGCGACGTCGTCTTCGGCGCGGTCGAGGCCGCACTGGCCTCGGCCACGAAGAAGCTGCACGGCGGCGAGGTCGACATCCGCGTGGCGGTCGACCGGGAAACCGGCGAATACGAAACCTACCGCCGCTGGCACGTCGTGCCCAACGAGGCCGGGCTTCAGAACGCGGATGCCGAGGTGCTGCTGTTCGAGGCCCAGGAGCAGATTGCCGACATCGAGGTCGACGACTACATCGAGGAGTCGGTCGAGTCGGTGCCGATCGGCCGCATCGGCGCCCAGGCGGCCAAGCAGGTCATCCTGCAGAAGATCCGCGACGCCGAGCGTGAGCAGCTGCTCAACGACTTCCTGGCGCGTGGCGACAAGATCTTCGTCGGCACCGTCAAGCGTCTGGACAAGGGCGACATCATCGTCGAGTCCGGCCGTGTCGAAGGGCGCCTCAAGCGCAGCGAGATGATCCCGAAGGAGAACCTGCGTTCGGGCGACCGCGTGCGGGCCTTCATCCTCGGCGTCGACCCGACGCAGCGCGGCCCGCAGATCATGCTGTCGCGCAGCGCGCCGGGCTTCATGGTCGAGCTCTTCGGCCAGGAAGTGCCCGAGATCGAGCAGGGCCTGCTGGAGATCAAGAGCTGCGCCCGTGACCCGGGCAGCCGCGCCAAGATCGCCGTCGTCAGCCACGACCGCCGCGTCGACCCGATCGGCACCTGCGTCGGCGTGCGCGGCTCGCGCGTCAACGGCGTGACGACCGAGCTCGCCGGTGAGCGTGTCGACATCGTGCTGTGGTCCGAGGATCCGGCGCAGTTCGTCATCGGCGCGCTGGCGCCGGCCAACGTGCAGAGCATCGTCGTCGACGAGGAACGGCACGCGATGGACGTCGTCGTCGACGAGGAGAACCTCGCGATCGCGATCGGCCGCGGCGGCCAGAACGTGCGTCTGGCGTCGGAGCTGACCGGCTGGCGCATCAACATCATGACCGCCGAGGAATCGCAGGCCAAGCAGGCCACCGAGACCGAGTCGGTGCGCAAGGTGTTCGTCGAGAAGCTCGACGTCGACGAGGAAGTCGCCGACATCCTGATCGCCGAGGGTTTCACGAGCCTCGAGGAAGTGGCCTACGTGCCGCTGCAGGAGATGCTCGAGATCGAGTCCTTCGACGAGGACACCGTGCAGGAGCTGCGCACCCGTGCCAAGGACGCGCTGCTGACGATGGAGATCGAGCGCGAGGAGAAGGTCGACGAGGTGTCGCAGGATCTGCGCGACCTCGAGGGCCTGACGCCCGAGCTGATCGGCAAGCTGTCCGACGGCGGCGTCAACACCCGCGACGACCTGGCCGACCTGGCCGTCGATGAGCTGGTCGAGATGACCGGCGTCGACGAAACGCAGGCGCGTGCCCTGATCATGAAGGCGCGCGAGCATTGGTTCACTGCCTGAACGACAGACCGCTGAACGCTCGCGCCCGCTGCAAAAAACCGAGGAATACCGCCACATGGCCGTGACTACCGTCGCCCAGTTCGCCCTCCAGCTCAACCGCCCCACGGCGGCGCTGCTGGAGCAGCTGCAGTCGGCCGGCGTCGCCAAGAAGTCGCCCGACGACGCATTGACCGATGCGGACAAGGAGCGTCTGCTCGAGTTCCTGCGTTCATCGCACGGCACTGGCGGCGCCGAGCGCAAGAAGATCACGCTGACGCGCAAGTCGACCACCGAGATCAAGCAGGCCGATGCCAGCGGCAAGGCACGCACGATCCAGGTCGAGGTGCGCAAGAAGCGCGTGTTCGTCAAGCGTGACGACATCCCCGGCGGCGAGATGACCGCCGGCCCGTCGGCCGAGGAACTCGACCTGCAGCGCCGCGAGGAAGAAGCGCGCGCCGAGGCCGAAGCCCTGCGCCGCCAGGAAGAGGAGCTCGCCGAACAGCGCCGCCGCCGCGAGGAGCAGGAGCGTCTGGCGCGTGAAGCCGCCGAGGCCGCCGCGAAGGCGGCCGCCGAAGCCGCCGAGAAGGCTGCCGCCGAAGCCGCCGCCAAGGCCGCGGCGGAAGCTGCCGCCAAGGCCGCTGCCGAGGAGGCCGCGCGTCTGCAGGCGGCGCAGTCGGCCAAGTCCGGCGAGCCCGCGAAGCCGGCCGAGACGGCCAAGCCGGTCGAGGCGGCCAAGCCCGCCGAGCCGCCGAAGGTCGAGCCGGCCAAGCCTGCCGAGCCGCCCAAGCCGGTGCTGCGTGTCGTCAAGGCTGCCGACAAGGCCGCCGAGGACACCGCGCGCCAGGCCGAGCTGCAGCGCAAGCGCAAGGCCGCCGAGGCCGAAGCCGCCGCCATCCGCGCGATGATGGCCCAGCCGCGCAAGACGCTCGTGGCCAAGAAGCCCGAGGAGCCGAAGCCCGAAGCGGCCAAGGAAGCGATCAAGGGCACGATCCACAAGCCGGCCGCCAAGCCGGGTGCCCCGGGTGCCGCGCCGTCGTCGACGGCCGCCAAGCCGGGCGACAAGAAGCAGGTCAAGAGCGAGAAGCTGTCGTCGAGCTGGGCTGACGACGCCGCCAAGAAGCGTGCCGCGCTGAAGACGCGCGGCGACGCCGGTGGCGCTCGACCGGGCTGGCGTGCGCCGCGTGGCGGCATGCGCGGTGGCCGTGGCGACCGCGACGGCGGCTCCAACTTCACGCCGCCGCCCGAGCAGCAGATCCAGGAAGTGCACGTGCCGGAGACGATTTCCGTCGCCGACCTCGCGCACAAGATGTCCGTCAAGGCGAGCGAGCTGATCAAGCAGCTGATGAAGCTGGGCCAGATGGTCACGATCAACCAGCAGCTCGACCAGGAAACGGCCATGATCCTCGTCGAGGAGATGGGCCACAAGGCGTTCGCTGCCAAGCTGGACGACCCGGAAGCCTTCACCGAGGAAGAGACCGCCGCGCACAACGCCGCCGAGGCGCTGCCGCGTCCGCCGGTCGTCACCGTGATGGGTCACGTCGACCACGGCAAGACCTCGCTGCTGGACTACATCCGCCGGGCGCGTGTCGCGGCGGGCGAGGCCGGCGGCATCACGCAGCACATCGGCGCGTACCACGTCGAGACGCCGCGCGGCGTCGTCACCTTCCTCGACACCCCGGGCCACGCGGCGTTCACCGCGATGCGTGCCCGCGGCGCCAAGGCGACCGACATCGTCATCCTGGTCGTGGCTGCCGACGACGGCGTGATGCCGCAGACCAAGGAAGCGATCTCGCACGCCAAGGCGGCGCAGGTGCCGATCGTCGTGGCGCTGAACAAGATCGACAAGCCCGATGCCAACCTCGAGCGCGTGAAGAGCGAGCTTGTGGCCGAAGGCGTCGTGCCCGAGGACTTCGGCGGTGACTCGCCGTTCGTCCCGGTGTCGGCCAAGGCCGGCACGGGCATCGACAACCTGCTCGAGCAGGTGCTGCTGCAGGCCGAGGTGCTGGAGCTGAAGGCGCCGGTGGAAGCCGCCGCCCGCGGCCTGGTCATCGAAGCGCGCCTGGACAAGGGCCGCGGCCCGGTGGCCACGGTGCTGGTGCAGAGCGGCACGCTGAAGAAGGGCGACGTCGTGCTCGCCGGCTCGAGCTACGGCCGGGTCCGCGCGATGCTCGACGAGGACGGCAAGAACACCGAATCGGTGGGGCCGTCGATGCCGGTCGAGATCCAGGGCCTGACCGAGGTGCCGCAGGCCGGCGACGAGTTCATCGTGCTGACCGACGAGCGCCGGGCGCGCGAGATCGCGACCTTCCGCCAGGGCAAGTACCGCGACGTCAAGCTGGCGCGCCAGCAGGCCGCGAAGCTGGAGAACATGTTCGACCAGCTCGGCGACGCCGCGCAGACCCTGCCGCTGATCATCAAGGCCGACGTGCAGGGTTCGCAGGAAGCGCTGGCGCAGAGCCTGCAGAAGCTGTCGACGGCCGAGGTCAAGGTGCAGATCGTGCACGCCGCGGTCGGCGGCATCAGCGAAAGCGACGTCAACCTGGCGATCGCCTCGAAGGCGGTGGTCATCGGCTTCAACACGCGGGCCGATGCCGGCGCGCGCAAGCTGGCCGAGGGCAACGGCGTCGACATCCGCTACTACAACATCATCTACGACGCGGTCGACGAGGTGAAGGCGGCGATGGCGGGCATGCTGGCGCCGGAGCAGCGCGAGGAAGTCATCGGCATGGCCGAGATCCGCCAGGTGTTCGTGGCCAGCAAGATCGGCACGGTGGCTGGCTGCATGATCACCGCCGGCCAGGTGACCCGCAACGCCCGCTTCCGCCTGCTGCGCGAGAACGTCGTCGTCTACACCGGCGAGATCGAGTCGCTGAAGCGGCTGAAGGACGACGTGCGCGAAGTCAAGGAAGGCTTCGAGTGCGGCATCAAGCTGAAGAACTACAACGACATCCGCGAAGGCGACCAGCTCGAAGTCTTCGAAGTCAAGGAAGTGGCCCGGACCCTGTGAGTCCCCCGGCTGCCGCCCGGCCCCCGCGCCGGACGGCAGCGTGCCGACCTTGATCTCGAGCGGCCCCGCCTTGGCGGGGTCGCGTGTTTTTTGGAGCATCCCGATGCGTCACAAGAAAGCCCCCGTCAACCGCAGCTTCCGCGTCGCCGACCAGATCCAGCGTGATCTGGCCGAGCTGATCCGCGAGCTGAAGGACCCGCGCATCGGCATGGTCACGATCAACAGCGTCGAGGTCTCGCCCGACTACGCGCATGCGCAGGTCTATTTCTCGGTGCTCGTCGGCAGTGCCGAGGACAGCGCCACGGCGCTCAACGAAGCCGCCGGCTTCCTGCGCAACGGCCTGTTCAAGCGCCTGGCGATCCACACCGTGCCGACGCTGCACTTCCATTTCGACCGCACGACCGAACGCGCGGCCGACCTGTCGGCGCTGATCACCAAGGCCAACGCCACCCGGGCCAAGGACGACTGAGCCGCCGCGATGCGCAACGCCCGTCCGCCCCGCCAGCCGCGCCGTGCCCTGCACGGCGTGCTGCTGCTCGACAAGCCGATCGGCTGGACGAGCAACGACGCGCTGCAGAAGGCCAAGGGCATCCTGCGTGCGGAGAAGGGCGGCCACACCGGAACGCTGGACCCGCTGGCCACCGGCCTGCTGCCGCTGTGTTTCGGCGCCGCGACCAAGTTCTCGCAGGCCAGCCTGGACGCCGACAAGCGCTACACCGCGACGCTGCACCTGGGCCGCACGACGAGCACCGGCGACCTCGAAGGCGAGGTGCTCGAGGAACGCCCGGTCGAGTGCGACCGCGCCGCGATAGCCGCCGTGCTGGCGCGTTTCACCGGCGAGATCGACCAGCTGCCGCCGATGCACTCGGCGCTGAAGCACGAGGGCCGCGCGCTGTACGACTACGCGCGTGCCGGCGTCGAGGTCGAGCGCACGCCGCGCCGGGTGACGATCCGCTCCCTCGCGGTGCTCGACTGGACCGCGCCGACGCTGGTGCTCGACGTGCTCTGCACCAAGGGCACCTACGTGCGCACGCTGGCCGAGGACATCGGCCGTGCGCTGGGCTGCGGCGCGCACCTGGCGGCGCTGCGCCGCACCGCCAGCGGCGCGCTGACGCTGGACGGCGCGGTGACGATCGACGAACTGCAAACCCTGACGCCGGCGGAGCGCGACGCGCTGATCCGGCCGATCGACTGCCTGCTCGCCGACTGGCCCGCCCTGCGGCTGGCCGACGACGAGGCCGGCCGTTTCCTGTCCGGGCAGCGCCGCCGCACCGGGCAAGCCGACGCGAGCGCCGTGCGCGTCTATGGCCCGGACCCGCGCGCCTTCCTCGGCAGCGCGCACATCACCCGCGGGGAGCTGATCGCCGACCGCCTGCTCAGCCCCGTCGAGGTGGCCGCGCAGCTCCAACCCATCCCGCCGGTCTCGATTCCCGAGACCGCCACCTCCACGCCCCAGACCGCCCACGGGCACGAGGCCACGACATGACCCGACAGATCCGCAACATCGCCATCATCGCCCACGTCGACCACGGCAAGACCACGCTCGTCGACCAGCTCCTGCGCCAGAGCGGCACCTTCCGCGACAACGAGAAGATCGCCGAGCGCGTGATGGACAGCAACGACATCGAACGCGAGCGGGGCATCACCATCCTCGCGAAGAACTGCGCGGTGACCTGGCAGGGCACGCACATCAACATCGTCGACACCCCGGGGCACGCCGACTTCGGCGGCGAGGTCGAGCGTGCGCTGTCGATGGTCGACGGGGTCGTGCTGCTGATCGACGCCCAGGAAGGCCCGATGCCGCAGACCCGCTTCGTCACGAAGAAGGCGCTGGCGCTGGGCTTGAAGCCGATCGTCGTCGTCAACAAGGTCGACAAGCCCGGCTCGCGCCCGGACTACGTCATCAACGCCGCGTTCGACCTGTTCGACAAGCTCGGCGCCACCGAGGACCAGCTCGACTTCCCGGTGGTCTACGCCTCGGGCCTGAACGGCTGGGCGGCGCTGGAGGAAGGCGCGCCGGGCGAAGCCTGGGGCACGGACATGGCGCCGCTGTTCGAGACCGTGCTCAAGCACGTGCCGCCGCACGAAGGTGACCCGGCTGCGCCGCTGCAGCTGCAGATCTCCTCGCTGGACTACTCGACCTTCGTCGGCCGCATCGGCGTCGGCCGCGTCAACAGCGGCACGCTCAAGCCGGCGATGGACGTGCTGGTGATGGAAGGCCCGGACGGCCGCGCCTACAAGGGCCGCATCAACCAGGTGCTGACCTTCGAGGGCCTGAACCGCGTCATGGCCGACCAGGCCGGCCCGGGCGACATCGTGCTCGTCAACGGCATCGAGGACGTCGCGATCGGCTCCACGCTGACCGATCCGGCGAACCCCCAGCCGCTGCCGATGCTGCGCGTCGACGAGCCGACGCTGACGATGAACTTCTGCGTCAACACGAGCCCCTTGGCCGGCCGCGAAGGCAAGTACGTCACCAGCCGCCAGATCTGGGACCGGCTGCAGAAGGAGCTGCAGAGCAACGTCGCGCTGCGTGTCAAGGAGTCGGGCGAGGACGGCATCTTCGAGGTCTCCGGCCGCGGCGAACTGCACCTGACGATCCTGCTGGAGAACATGCGCCGCGAAGGCTACGAGCTGGCCGTCAGCAAGCCGCGCGTCGTCTTCCACGACGACGGTGGCGAGCGCCAGGAGCCGATCGAGCTGGTGACGGTCGACGTCGAGGACCAGCACCAGGGCGGCGTCATGCAGGCCCTGGGCGAGCGCAAGGGCGAACTCGCCAACATGGAAGTCGACGGCCGCGGGCGTGTGCGCCTGGAGTACCGCATCCCGGCGCGCGGGCTGATCGGCTTCTCCAACGAGTTCATGAACCTGACGCGCGGCACCGGCCTGATCAGCAACATCTTCGACGGCTACGAGGCCTACAAGGGCGAGATCGCCGGGCGCAAGAACGGCGTGCTGATCAGCATGGACGATGGCGAGATCGTCACCTACGCGCTGGGCAAGCTCGACGACCGCGGCCGCATGTTCGTCAAGCCCGGCGACCCGGTCTACGAAGGCATGATCGTCGGCATCCACAGCCGCGACAACGACCTCGTCGTCAACGCCGTGCGCCAGAAGCAGCTGACCAACTTCCGCGTCAGCGGCAAGGAAGACGCGATCAAGATCACGCCGCCGATCGAGCTGACGCTGGAGTACGCGGTCGAGTTCATCGAGGACGACGAGCTGGTCGAGATCACCCCGAAGAGCATCCGGATCCGCAAGCGCCATCTGAAGGAGCACGACCGCAAGCGTGCTTCGCGCGAAGGCAGCTGAACGCTGGCGGCGCGTGCGCCGCCCGCGTTCCGCTCTTCCGCACCGCTCCCCCCAGCCCCCCTCCGAGAGGCGGGCTCTAGCCAGATAGTTGCCCGGCTCGCTGCGCGAGCCTCTGTGGGGCATTCGCTCTTCTGCTTCTGCCGTGTCTCGTCGCAACGCCGTGCTGCTGATGATCGTCGCCACGCTGATGTGGAGCATCGCGGGCGTCGTCACGCGCCACCTGGAGGCGGCGCGCAGTTTCGAGGTCACGTTCTGGCGCAGCGCCTTCAACGCGCTGGCACTGATCGCGCTGCTGTCGTGGCTGCGCGGGCCGGCGGTGCTGTGGCGGTCGATCCGCGGCGGCGGGCGCACGATCTGGCTGTCGGGCGTGTGCTGGAGCGTCATGTACACGGCCTTCATGGTCGGCCTGACGCTGACCACCGTGGCCAACGTGCTGGTGACGATGGCGCTGGGGCCGCTGTTCACGGCGCTGCTCGCGCGTTTCGTGCTGGGGCACCGGCTGCCGGCACGCACCTGGGGCGCGATCGCGGTGGCCGGCGGCGGCATCGCCTGGATGTACGGCCAGCACCTGAGCGCCGGTGACGCGCGTCACTTCGCCGGCACGCTGGTCGCGCTGGCGGTGCCGGTGGCCGCGGCGATCAACTGGACGACGCTGCAGTCCCGGCGCGACGACCCCGGCGCCGACATGCTGCCGGCGGTGCTGATCGGCGCGACGCTGTCGGCGCTGGTGACGCTGCCGCTGGCCTGGCCCTTCCAGGCCTCGGCCCACGATCTCGGCCTGCTGGCGCTGCTGGGCTCGGTGCAGCTGGCGGTGCCCTGCCTGATCGCGGTCGCCGTCGCACGCGTGCTGCCGGCCGCCGAGATGTCGTTGCTCGGGCTGCTGGAGGTGATCTTCGGCGTCAGCTGGGCCTGGCTGGGCGCCGGCGAGGCGCCCGACTCGGCGGTGCTCGCCGGCGGCCTGCTGGTGCTGGGGGCACTGGCCGCCAACGAGTGGCTGGGCATGCGCCGGCGCTCCCCGGCCTGAGCTAGAGCTGGGCGCCGAACACGCGCGCCAGGTTCACGCGCGCCTTCAGCCGCGTGCACAGCATGAAGACGCCGACCATCTTGCGCTGCAGGAACACCAGGTCCGGCGGCGGCGCGTGCGAGAAGCCGTCGCCGAAGAACTGCTCGCGGCCGGCCTCGAAGCTGCGCTTGAACAGGTCCGAACGCGCGAAGTCGAACGGCGCATCGTGCGTCAGCGGCTCGCCGATCGTCAGGATCAGCCTGACGACGCCGCGCGCCTGCTCCGGCGGGTCGGTCTCGGCGATGAAGCCGGCGCGGCGCGCGGCGCGCGTCATCGCCTCGACGTCCTGGTCACGCATCGCGCGGCCCACGGCGCGCAGGTGCTCGACGCGCTGCAGGCTCACCGCCTGGGTCGCGCCGAAGTCCAGCAGCGCGACACGGCGCGTCTCGGGGTCGTAGAGGTAGTTCGCGAAGTTCGGGTCGGTCTGCACCAGGCGCAGCTCGAAGATCTCGCGCACGACGAGGTGGCACAGCGCCTCGGCGACGCGGTCGCGGTGCGCCTGCGGCACGCCCGGCGCGGCGAGGTGGTCGATCGTGTCGCCGGGCTGGAAACTCGTCGCCAGGATGCGCCCGGTCGAGTGCTCGGCGTCGACCTCGGGCACGACGAAGAGCTCGTCGTCACCGAGCCGTTCGCGGTACTCCTCGAGCGCGCGCGCCTCGGCGACGTAGTCGGTCTCCTGGTGCAGCACGCGGCGCACACGTTCGAACAGCGGTGCCGGGTCCAGTCCCGAGGGCACCAGCCCCGGCGTCTTCGCCAGCAGCGCGAGGTTGGCGACGTCGCTGTCGATGCTCTCGCGCACGCCGGGGTACTGGATCTTCAGCGCCAGCACGCGGCCGTCGTGCGTCACCGCGCGGTGCACCTGCCCGATCGAGGCCGCGGCCACCGGCTCGAAGCTGAACTGGCGAAAGCGCCGGTGCCAGCCGACGCCGTATTCCTGCTCCAGCACCTCGGCGAGCTGCGTGGCCGGCATCACGTGGGCCTGGTCGCGCAGCGTGCCCAGCAACTCGGTGAACTGCGGCGGCAGCACGCCGTGGCCGTCCATCGACATCAGCTGGCCGAACTTCATCGCAGCGCCGCGCAGCCGCGACAGCCGGTTCGCGAGCCGACGTGCGTTGGCCGGCGTCAGCATCATCGCCGAGGCCTTGGGGACCTGGCCTCGCGCCAGCCGCGACAGGCCCTCGGCGGCCGCCCCCGCGGCGAGCTCACCGACGGCGCGGCCGAAGTGCAGCAGCCGGCGTGTGCGTCCCTGGGGAACGGAGGCGGTGCGGGGAGGGCGCTTTTCGGTCATCGTGCGTCGGGCAGGGCGAGGCCCGAATTGCACACCCGCACGGCGCCCTTGTCGGTGACCTGGAGCACGCAGCGGCTCAGCGTGCGGCGGAGGCGGCGGCGCTCGGTGCGTCGGGTGCCAGCAGCAGCACCTGGGCCTTGCCGCCGACGCAGTTGACGCCGCGGCCGCTCGGGCACTCGCGCACCTGCGCGTCGCGCGGGTGCTCGGGGCGGCCGGGCGGATCCAGCAGCATCGACACCACCGCGAAGGCGGTCGCGACCGCCAGCGCGACGATCAGCAGCCGGCGCCGTCGCGGCAGCGGACGAAAGCGCGGGATCTCCGGCGCGACCTCGGGAGGCTTCTCGGACATGCGAAAAAAGGCCGGCGCCCCGAGGGCGCCGGCACGTGCGGGAAAGACCGAGAGCTTACTGCGACGCGGCCGGGGCCGAGGGCTCGGCCATCGGCGCCGCCGGCATCGCCGGCGCGGTCTCGGCCGGCTGCACCATCGGGGCGGGCTCGGCGTGCGAGGCCTTGACCGGGTTGCTGGCCAGCGGCAGCAGCGGCACGATCAGCAGCGCGACGATGTTGATGATCTTGATCAGCGGGTTGACGGCCGGGCCGGCGGTGTCCTTGTAGGGATCGCCGACGGTGTCACCCGTCACCGCCGCCTTGTGCGCCTCGCTGCCCTTCTTGTGCAGCACGCCGTTGGCGTCGGTGAAGCCTTCTTCGATCAGCTTCTTCGCGTTGTCCCAGGCGCCGCCACCGGTGCACATCGAGATGCCGACGAAGATGCCGGTGACGATGGTGCCCATCAGCAGGCCGCCCAGCGCCGCCGGGCCGAGCAGCATGCCGACCAGGATCGGCGCCACGACCGGCAGCAGCGACGGCACGATCATCTCCTTGATCGCCGCGGTGGTCAGCATGTCGACCGCGGTGCCGTACTCCGGCTTGGCGGTGCCTTCCATGATGCCCTTGATGTCGCGGAACTGGCGCCGCACCTCGACCACCACCGAGCCGGCGGCGCGGCCGACGGCTTCCATCGCCATCGACGCGAAGAGGTAGGGGATCAGGCCGCCGATGAACAGGCCGACGATGACGCGGTGGTCGCTCAGGTCGAAGGACAGCGACATGCCGCGCGCTTCGAGCGCGTGGGTGTAGTCGGCGAACAGCACCAGCGCGGCCAGGCCCGCCGAGCCGATCGCGTAGCCCTTGGTCACGGCCTTGGTCGTGTTGCCGACGGCGTCCAGCGGGTCGGTGATGTCGCGCACGCTGTCGGGCAGGCCCGACATCTCGGCGATGCCGCCGGCGTTGTCGGTGATCGGGCCGTAGGCGTCGAGCGCGACGACGATGCCGGCCATGCTCAGCATCGAGGTGGCGGCGATCGCGATGCCGTACAGGCCGGCGAGCGCGTAGGCGCCATAGATCGCCAGGCAGACGAAGATCACCGGCCAGGCGGTGGACTTCATGCTGACGCCCAGGCCGGCGATGATGTTCGTGCCGTGGCCGGTGGTCGAAGCCTGCGCGACGTGCTGCACCGGCTTGAACTGCGTGCCGGTGTAGTACTCGGTGACCCAGACCATCGCCGCCGTCAGCACCAGGCCGACGACGCAGGCGCCGAACAGCCGCATCTGCGTGCCCGCTCCGAGCGCATCGTCGGGCATCACCATGCGCGTGACGAAGAAGAAGAACACCAGCGAGATGGCACCGGCGACGATCAGCCCCTTGTAGAGCGCCGGCATCACGTTCTTCATGCCGGGGCTGGCCTTGACGAAGGCGCAGCCGATGATCGAGGCGATGATCGAGACGCCGCCCAGCACCAGCGGGTAGACCGCCGCGGCCAGCGCCGCGTTGGGCAGCAGCAGCGCGCCCAGCGCCATCGCCGCGATCAGCGTCACGGCGTAGGTCTCGAACAGGTCGGCGGCCATGCCGGCGCAGTCGCCGACGTTGTCGCCGACGTTGTCGGCGATCACCGCCGGGTTGCGCGGGTCGTCCTCGGGGATGCCGGCCTCGACCTTGCCCACCAGGTCGGCGCCGACGTCGGCGCCCTTGGTGAAGATGCCGCCGCCCAGGCGCGCGAAGATCGAGATCAGCGACGAGCCGAAGGCCAGGCCCAGCAGCGGCTTGAGCGTCGCCGGGTCGGCGTGGATGCCGCCGCTGAGGAACCAGAAGAACAGCGACACGCCCAGCAGCCCCAGGCCGACGACGAGCATGCCGGTGATCGCACCGCCCTTGAACGCCACGTCCAGTGCCGGGCCGATGCCCTTGGTGGCCGCCTGCGCGGTGCGCACGTTGGCGCGCACCGAGACGTTCATGCCGATGAAGCCGCAGGCACCCGAAAGTACGGCCCCCAAAACGAACCCGGCGGCCGTCAGGCCGCCGAGGAAGAAGAAGATCAGGATCGCGAGAACCGCGCCGACGATTGCAATCGTCTTGTACTGTCTCGCCAGGTACGCTGCCGCGCCTTGCTGGATGGCCCCGGCGATTTCCTGCATGCGTGCATTGCCGGCATCCTGGGCGAGGATCCATCCCCGCTGGATGAATCCGTAGAGCACGGCCGCCAGGCCACACCCCAGCGCCAGGTACAGCGCCAAACTTGTCGTCATGGAAAGAGCTCCTTCCTCTCGTTCGGGTCTAGTCTCTTCTCTCTATCTCTCGCACGCCGCCCGGGCGCTTCGGGGCGGCTGGCGCGGCATGCTATGTGAAGGCTATCACGCTCGGTTGGGGGTTTTCCTATGTCCGAGTGGCCGGATGAGCCGGGTCAAGACGGCCGCGCGTCAGGCGAGGGCAAGCGTGGCGCCTAGAATCGCGCCCCGATCTTTCTCTCGCTCTTCTCTCTCCTCTCCTCTTGCCCGAGACCGCTGCATGAGCCTGCACAACGTGACCCCCGGCGCCAAGGCGCCCGACGAGTTCAACGTCATCATCGAGATTCCGATGAACGGCGACCCGATCAAGTACGAGGTCGACCACGACTCGGGGGCGCTGTTCGTCGACCGCTTCATGAGCACGGCGATGCACTACCCGTGCAACTACGGCTACGTGCCCAACACGCTCGCCGACGACGGCGACCCGGTGGACGTGCTCGTCATCACCCCGGTGCCGCTGATCCCGGGTGTCGTCGTCACCTGCCGCCCGATCGGCGTGCTGAAGATGGACGACGAAGCCGGCGGCGACAACAAGCTGCTGGCGGTGCCGACGGCCAAGATCCTGTCGCTGTACTCGTCCTGGCAGAAGCCCGAGGACCTGAACCCGGCGCGCCTGAAGGCGATCCAGCACTTCTTCGAGCACTACAAGGATCTCGAGGAAGGCAAGTGGGTCAAGGTGCTGGGCTGGGAAGGTCCGGAGTCCGCGCGCGAAGAGGTCCGCGCCGGCATGGCCAACTGGGCCAAGGAACGCTCGGCCACCTGAGCGGCCGCGGGCGCGCTCAGCCGCCCGGCGCTGCGCGCTTGAACGGGCTGCGCTCGCGCAGCTCGTCCTCCCAGGCCGCCACGCCCTCGCCCTCGCGGGCGAGGAACTCGGCCACCGCGCCGGCAAAACGTTCGTCGCGCAGCCAGTGGGCCGAGTTCGTGCGGACCGGCAGCAGCCCGCGCGCCATCTTGTGCTCGCCCTGGGCGCCACCCTCGAAGCGCCTGAAACCGTTGGCCAGGCACCAGGCCAGCGGCTGGTAGTAGCAGGCCTCGAAATGCACGAAAGGCAGCGGCTCGACCGCGCCCCAGTAGCGGCCCCAGGCGGCGCCGTGCTCGCGGTCGATCGCCACCAGCGAGGCCGCGACCGGCCGGCCCTCGCGCCGGCCGACGAACATCAGCCAGTGCGGCGCCATCGTCGCCTGCATGCGGGCGAAGAACTCGCGTGTCAGGTACGGCGTCGACTGGTGCGCCGCGTAGGTCAAGGTGTAGCAGCGATGGAAGAAGTCCCACAGCCCGGTATCGATCGCCTCGCCCTCGTGGGCGCTGAACTCCACGCCGAGTTCGGCGACGCGGCGGCGTTCCTGCTGGATCTTCTTGCGCTTGTCGCGCTGCAGCCGGGCGAGCAGGGCGTCGAAGTCGGCCGCCGGCTGCGCCTCGTCGCGGGTCCAGTGGAACTGCAGGTTCTCGCGCAGCATCCAGCCGGCCCGTTCGAAGGCCGCGCGGTCGGCGTCGTCGACGTAGAGCACGTGCGCCGAGGACAGCCCGGCCTCGCCGGCAAGGCTGCGGATGGCGGCGACAAGCGCGTCGCGCGCGGCCTCGTCGCGCGCCATCAGCCGCGTGCCCGGCACCGGCGTGAACGGTACCGCGCCGAGCAGCTTGGGGTAGTAGCGCAGGCCGTGCCGGCGATAGGCGTCGGCCCAGGCCCAGTCGAAGACGTACTCGCCCCAGGAGTGGGTCTTCAGGTACAGCGGCGCGGCCCCGGCCAGCTCACCGCCTGGGGCGTGCAGCGTCAGGAAACGCGGGGTCCAGCCGGTGGCGGGTACCGCGCTTGCCGACTCGTGCAGCGCCGTCAGGTATTCGTGGCGCAGGAACGGCGTCGGCGAGGGCTGGGCCGCCAGCAGGGTGTTCCAGGCCTGCGCGTCCAGCCGTCCCGGGTCGGCCTCGACCCCGATGTGATAATCCGTTCTCGTGAGCCCTCGTGACATTCAGCGGAGCCGTCGATGAAGGTCGCGCTGGCCCAGTTCAACGCCGTCGTCGGTGATCTCGCCGGCAACTCCCGCCGCCTCGAAGACGCCGCGCGCCGCGCCTATGCGCAGGGTGCGCGCCTGGTGCTCGCGCCCGAGCTGGCGCTGACCGGCTACCCGCCCGAAGACCTGCTGCTGCGCCCGGCCTTCATGCAGGCCTGCGCCGAGGCGCTGGCGGCGCTGGCCGAGGCACTGAGTGACTGCGAAGGGCTGCATCTTGTCGTGGGGCACCCGCACCAGTTCGGCGAGCGCGGCGATCTTAGGACCAAGTCCGTGACCGTGCAGCAGCGCTACAACGCGGCCTCGCTGCTGGCGCGGGGACGCGTGCAGGCCACCTACTGCAAGCGCGAACTGCCCAACTACCAGGTCTTCGACGAGCGCCGCTACTTCGTCTCCGGCCGCGACGCCGGCCTGCCGCCGCTGGTCTTCGACTGCGAAGGCCTGCGTTTCGGCGTCGTGATCTGCGAGGACGCCTGGTTCGACGAACCCGCGCGCCTGGCGCGCGACGCCGGCGCCCAGGTGCTGTGCGTGCTCAACGCCTCGCCCTTCCACCTCGGCAAGGCCGAGGAGCGCCAGGCCCGCATGGCCGAGCGTGCGCGCGACGTCGGCCTGCCGCTGCTCTTCGCGCACCTGGTCGGCGGCCAGGACGAGGTCGTGTTCGATGGCGCCTCGTTCGCGCTCGACGCCTCGGGCGCGGTGGCGGCGCGCGCCGCGACCTTTGCCGAGGAACTCCTGATCGTCGACTTCGACGCCGACTGCCGCCCCGTCGGCCCGGTCGCCGACGCGCCCGACCTCGACCGCCAGGCCTGGGACGCGCTCGTCACCGGCGTGCGCGACTACCTCGGCAAGAACGGCTTCCCCGGCGCGATCATCGGCCTGTCCGGCGGCATCGACTCGGCGCTGGTGCTGGCGGTGGCCGTCGACGCGCTCGGCGCCGACAAGGTGCGCGCGGTGATGATGCCCTCGCCGTACACCGCCGACATCTCCTGGATCGACGCGCGCGACATGGCCGCGCGCCTGGGCGTGCGCTACGACGAGATCGACATCGCGCCGATGTTCGACGCCTTCCGCACGGCGCTGTCGCCGCAGTTCGCCGGGCTGGCCGAGGACACGACCGAGGAGAACCTGCAGGCGCGCATCCGCGGCACGCTGCTGATGGCGCTGTCGAACAAGACCGGCGCCATCGTTCTGACCACCGGCAACAAGAGCGAGATGGCCACCGGCTACTGCACGCTCTACGGCGACATGGCGGGTGGTTTCGCGGTCATCAAGGACGTCGCCAAGACCCTGGTCTACCGCCTGGCGAACTGGCGCAACACGCAGGGCGCCGAGCTCATCCCGCAGCGCATCATCACGCGTGCGCCCTCGGCCGAACTGCGCCCGGATCAGACCGACCAGGACAGCCTGCCGCCCTACGAGGTGCTCGACGCGATCCTGGCGCGCTACATGGAAGACGACCAGAGCGTCGAGCAGATCGTCGCCGCCGGCTTCGAGCGCGCCGACGTCGAACGTGTCACCCGGCTCATCAAGATCAACGAGTACAAGCGGCGCCAGGCGCCGGTCGGCATCCGCATCACCCATCGGGCGTTCGGGCGCGACTGGCGTTACCCCATCACGTCGAGGTTCCGTGCTTAAATTCCCGTCAGTCCATCGTCTTTTCCCGGAGTTCCCCGCATGAAGCAGATCACCGCCGTCATCAAGCCGTTCAAGCTCGAAGAAGTCCGCGAAGCGCTGGGCGAGGTCGGCGTCTCGGGTCTGACGGTCACCGAAGTCAAGGGCTTCGGGCGCCAGAAGGGCCACACCGAGCTTTACCGCGGCGCCGAGTACGTCGTCGACTTCCTGCCCAAGGTGAAGATCGAGGTCGTGGTCAAGGACGACGACGTCGAGCGCTGCATCGATGCCATCGTCAAGGCGGCCAAGACGGGCAAGATCGGCGACGGCAAGATCTTCGTCACCTCGGTCGACCAGGTGGTGCGCATCCGTACCGGCGAGACCGACGAGTCGGCGGTCTGACGCCGTCCCGGCCGCGGCCGGGTTTGGTTGCCGATGGACGGGGCGCCGCGCGAGCGGCGCCCCGTCGCACTTCAGGCCTTCAGATGCGACCGAAGTGATCGGGGCCGCCGGCGCGCTGCGCCAGCGCCGCCAGCCGATCCAGCAGCGCCAGCGGGTCGGTCTCGACCTGCAGCACCGATTGCTGGTCCGGCGACAGGAATCCTTCCTCGACGGTGCGGCGCATGAAAGCCTGCAGGCCCTCGTAGAAGCCGTCGACGTCGAGCAGCCCGATGGGCTGGTCGTGGTAGCCCAGCTGGCGCCAGGTCCAGACCTCGAACAGCTCCTCCAGCGTGCCGATGCCGCCCGGCAGCGCGACGAAGGCGTCGGCGCGTTCGGCCATCATCTGCTTCCTCTTGTGCATCGTCGGCACGACGTGCAGCTCCGTGAGGCCGCGATGCCCGACCTCGCGCTTCATCAGCGACTCGGGAATCACGCCGACCACGCGCCCGCCGGCGGCCAGCACCGCATCGGCGACCTCGCCCATCAGGCCCACCTTGCCGCCGCCGTAGACCAGCTGCCAGCCGCGTTCGCCGATCGAGCGGCCGAGCACGCGGGCGGCTTCGGTATAGGCGGCGCGCTGGCCGTGGCGCGAGCCGCAGTAGACGCAGACGGTGAAGGGGGGAGGGGGCGCGATCTCGTTCATCGCCCCGATTGTCTCAGGCGAAACGCTGCCAGAGCGCACCCAGCCAGATGCCGCCGGCCAGCAGCAGCGACAGCATCACCGCGGCGCTGCCCAGGTCCTTGGCGCGTTTGGACAGATCGTGCAGTTCGAGGCCGACGCGGTCGACCACGGCCTCGATGGCCGAGTTCAGCAGTTCGACGATCATCACCAGCACGACGCTGCCCGCCAGCAGCGCGATCTCGACCCAGCCGCGCCCGAGCCAGAACGCCGCCGGCAGCATCAGCGCCGCAGCGAAGACCTCCTGGCGGAATGCGCTCTCGCCGCGGTAGGCGGCCGTCAGGCCGGCCGCCGAATAGCCGGCGGCGCGCAGGATGCGGTCGAGGCCGGTGCGTCCCTTGTGCGGGTTCGCCTGGTGGCTCAGCGGCGGGGGTGGGCTGCTCGGGTTCACGTCTCAGTCCTTGGATCTCGATCGCCAGGTGATCAGGCGAGTGCCGCACAGCGCGTCGTGCCAGAACTGGCGGTCGGGATGCACGCGCGACAGCGCCGCCCAGACGACGATGCCCAGCGCAAGCAGGCCGAAGACCTGGCCGTTGCTGCGCAGGCCGGCGAAATGGGCGATCGCCAGCCACGGCAGGAACCAGATCCAGCAGGCGAGGTAGCGCAGCACGGCTCGGCCGATCGGCACCGGCCGGCCGTCGCGCAGCACGAGGCGGATCTGCCAGGTCTGCATCGCCAGCGTCTGGCCGGTGCGGCTCCAGAACCAGACGAAGTACAGGCCGAAGACCAGGAACAGGAAGGCCTGCAGGCCCAGCTGTCCCTGCAGCGCGCTGCGCTGGTTGGTCAACAGCGAGTAGACGAGCCCGGCGGCCATGACGACGCCGAAGAGCAGGATGCCTTCGTAGACGAAACAGGCGAGGCGGCGGATCAGCGCCGGGGTGGGGTGTTCACCCTCGGCGGGAGGCAGGACGATCATCGAGACGGGTCAGCGCGGTTCCGAAGCAACCTGCGAGCGTACCGCAGCGCCCTGCGGTCCGCGACGCGGCAGCAGCGTCACCGGGTTCACGAACCCGTCGGTGGCGATGATCTTGGGCATGCCGGCCTGATGGTGCGCCGGCGACGAGGGCTGCGTGGTGATCAGCGTCGTCGTCGCGCCGGGAGCCGCCTGGATGACGGCCGGAGCCACCGGCTTGGGCACCTGCGGGCGTGGGGTCGCGACGATGTTGCGCTTGGGCTTGCCGTCCTCGTCGTCAGCGCCATCGCGCATGCGCGTTTCGGCGCGCTTGGGCGGGCGGGCCCGTTCGGCGAGCTGCTTGCGCTCGTCGTCGGGCAGCGCCTGGTAAGCCTGCCAGCGCGCCTGGCGGTCCTCGGCGGAGAACTGGCGCGCCTGCTGGAACTGCAGGCGGGCACGGGCCCGCTCCGAGGGCGTCAGCTGCGTCCACGCCGCCATGCGCTCCTGAACGCGCTGGCGCTCGGACTGGCTCATCTTCGGAAAGCGCGCGGCCACGCTCAGCCAGCGCTCCTTGCCGGTGGAGTCGATGTTTCGCCAGTCGTCCTGCAGCGGCGCCAGCGCCTTGCGCTGTGCCGCCGTGAGCTGGGTCCAGGAGGGGTCGGCCTCGGCCGCACCCGCCGGCGCGGCCGTGGCGAACACGGCCGCGATCACGAAGGCGGCGATGGCGGCCGGGCGGAGCGTCACGGTTGCTGCGACTTCAGGAACTCGGCGAATCCGGGGTCGGAATAGGCGTCCGGCGGCAGGTCGTCGGCGAGCAGCACGGAGTCGATGTCGGCCGCGGCCAGCACCTGTTCGCGCAGGTCGTGTTCGCGGATCAGGACCAGACCGGCGACCAGCATGATCAGCGGCAGCACGATGGCCAGGCGCTGCCACCATGGCGGCCCGCTGCGGGCCGCGGCGCCGCCGGCCAGGGTCACGAAGGACTCGGCCGCGGCCTGGCGGCGCACGACGCGTGCGCGTGCCAGCGCCTGCTCGCGTGCCACGCGAAGGCGTTCGGTCAGGTCGTGCGGCAGGTCCTCGGCGCGCTCGGTCAGGCCGGCAGCGATGCGTGCCGCGATGCGCGCGCGCAGGACGTCCGCGTCGGTGAAACTGGATTGGGTCATGGCGCGATTCCCTTGAGTCGAAGGGCCTTGGCCAAGGCGTGGACCGCGCGCGAGCAATGGGTCTTGACGCTGCCTTCGGAGCAGCCCATTGCCGTCGCGGTCTCGGCCACGTCGAACTCCTCCCAGTAACGCAGGAGGAAGGCTTCGCGTTGACGGGCGGGCAGGCCGGCCACTTCCTGCTCGATGAGACGCAAGATCTGGTCCCGTGAGACCGACTCCGCAGCGCTTTCGGTGCCCAGCGAACTCTCGACGGCCTGGAGCGTCTCCAGGAGGTCGAAGTCGCCGTGCTCGTCGTCGCCCTCGAGGTCCGAAAGGTTCTGCACGACGGCATTGCGCACCTTCTGGCGCCGGAACCAGTCCATCGTCGCGTTGGACACGATGCGCTGGAACAGCAGCGGCAGTTCGGCGGCCGGGCGGTCGGCGTACTTCTCGGCCAGCCGGATCATCGCGTCCTGCACGATGTCCAGGGCCGCGTCCTCGTCGCGCACGGCGAACGCCGCACGCTTGAAAGCGCGGCGCTCGACGCTCTTGAGGAAGTCGGATAGTTCTTTGTCGGAAGCCAACGCGCGGGCGGGGAACTGCACCCGGTTTCGGGCGCGGCGCATTATGCACGCCGGTCACCGCGGCAGGCACCGCGCCGGGGCGCCGCCCGGCGCCGGTGCATAATCCTCAGTCGCACAACGCTCTTTTGGGTCTCGCTCTCGTCCGACCCGGACGTCAGTTCTCAGACCGCGCGCAGTTCCGAATCCGCCTCACGAGGGCGCGAGGAGGAGCACCGATGGATTTTCGTCAGAGAAATTCGCAAAGGTTCGGAAATGGACATCTCCGCCGCGGAAGTCAAGCGTGCCGCATCGGCACAACCGTCTTCTCCTCCCGCCGTGCTCAACGGCGCTGAAATCCTGGTTCGCAGCCTGCAGGCCGAAGGGGTCAAGTACCTCTGGGGCTACCCGGGCGGATCGGTTCTCTACATCTACGACGCGCTGTACAAGCAGGACAGCATCCAGCACGTCCTGGTACGCCACGAACAGGCCGCGGTGCATGCCGCCGACGGCTACGCCCGCGCCACCGGCGACGTCGGCGTCGCCCTCGTCACCTCGGGTCCCGGAGTCACGAACGCCGTCACCGGCATCGCGACCGCGTACATGGACTCGATCCCGATGGTCATCATCACCGGACAGGTGCCGACCGCCGCGATCGGGATGGACGCCTTCCAGGAGTGCGACACCGTCGGCATCACGCGCCCGGTCGTCAAGCACAACTTCCTCGTCAAGGACGTGCGCGAGCTGGCCTCGACGATCAAGAAGGCCTTCCACATCGCACGCACCGGCCGCCCGGGCCCCGTCGTCATCGACGTGCCCAAGGACGTGTCGCTCAACACCGCACCGTTCCAGTACCCGCAGACCGTCGAGCTGCGCTCGTACAACCCGGTGCGCAAGGGCCACAGCGGCCAGATCCGCAAGGCCGTGCAACTGCTGCTGCAGGCCAAGCGCCCGTACATCTACACCGGCGGCGGCGTGGTGCTGGGCGAGGCGTCGCAGGAGCTGCGCCAGCTGGCCGACCTGCTCGGCTTCCCGGTCACGAACACGCTGATGGGCCTGGGCTCCATCCCCGCCAGCGACCCGAAGTTCCTGGGCATGCTCGGCATGCACGGCACCTACGAAGCCAACATGACGATGCAGCACTGCGACGTGCTGCTGGCCGTCGGCGCGCGCTTCGACGACCGCGTGATCGGCAACCCGGCGCACTTCGCGCAGGTCGAACGCAAGATCATCCACGTCGACATCGACCCGTCGTCGATCTCCAAGCGCGTGCGCGTGGACATCCCGATCGTCGGCGACGTCAAGGACGTGCTGCAGGAGCTGATCGCCCAGATCAAGGAGTCGCACGCGCGGCCGGACACCGTGGCGATCTCCTCCTGGTGGGGCCAGATCAACGAGTGGCGCAAGCGCGAGTGCCTGGCCTACGAGCCCAGCGACGACGTGATCAAGCCGCAGATGGTGGTGCAGACGCTGGCCCGCCTGACGCGCGGGCGCGACGCCTACATCACCTCCGACGTCGGCCAGCATCAGATGTGGGCGGCGCAGTTCTACGGTTTCGAGGAGCCGCGGCGCTGGATCAACTCGGGCGGCCTGGGCACGATGGGCGTGGGCCTGCCGTACGCGATGGGCATCAAGCTCGCCAAGCCGGACTCGGACGTCTTCTGCATCACCGGCGAAGGATCGATCCAGATGTGCATCCAGGAGCTGTCGACCTGTCTGCAGTACAAGACGCCGGTGAAGATCGTCTCGCTGAACAACCGCTACCTGGGCATGGTGCGGCAGTGGCAGGAGCTGATCTACGGCGGCCGCTACTCGCACAGCTACATGGACGCGCTGCCCGACTTCGTCAAGCTCGCCGAGGCCTACGGGCACGTGGGCATCCGCGTCGACCGGCCGGCCGACGTCGAAGGCGCGCTGAAGGAAGCGATGCGGCTCAAGGACCGCACCGTCTTCATCGACGTGCGCACCGACCCGACCGAAAACGTGTGGCCGATGGTCCACGCCGGCAAGGGCATCAGCGAGATGCAGCTCAAGTCCGAAGACCTGTGACCGGCACGGGCCGCGCAGGCGGCGACGGCGTTACCGCGCCGCCGCCGGCCGCCGCAGCCTCTGCCGCGAACCCTGCGGACGGCATCTTTCCAACGATCCAACGGCGTGGTGAAGGGCCGGCGGTTACCGCCGCAGGCTCGAGGATCCACGCAAGGACGAGACCATGAAACACATCATCGCGGTGCTGCTCGAGAACGAAGCCGGCGCCCTGTCCCGTGTCGTCGCGCTCTTCTCGGCGCGCGGCTACAACATCGAGAGCCTGACGGTCGCCCCGACCGAGGACCCGTCGATGTCGCGCATGACGATCGTCACCACCGGCAGCGACGACGTCATCGAGCAGATCACCAAGCACCTGAACCGGCTGATCGAGGTCGTCAAGGTCGTCGACCTGACCGAAGGCAGCTTCGTCGAGCGCGAGCTCATGCTCATCAAGGTGCGTGCCGTCGGCAAGGAGCGCGAGGAGATGAAGCGCATGGCGGAGATCTTCCGCGGCCGCATCATCGACGTCACCGAGAAGAGCTACACGATCGAGCTGACCGGCGACTCGTCCAAGCTCGACGCCTTCCTCGTCGCGATCGACCGCGCGGCGATCCTGGAAACCGTGCGCACCGGCGCCAGCGGCATCGGCCGCGGCGAAAGAATACTGCGCATCTGAGGCGGCGCCCCGGCGGCCGCACGGCCGCCCATCGCCCGGAAACCTGCCCGGCCATCCGCGGCCGGGCGTCTGACTAGAGAACGGAGAACCCCATGAAGGTCTATTACGACAAGGACGCCGACCTGAGCCTCATCAAGGGCAAGAACGTCACCATCATCGGCTACGGCTCGCAAGGCCACGCCCACGCCCAGAACCTGAACGACAGCGGCTGCAAGGTCACCGTCGGCCTGCGCCGCAGCGGCGCGAGCTGGGCCAAGGCCGAAGCCGCCGGCCTGAAGGTCGCCGAGGTCGCCGAGGCCGTGAAGGCTGCCGACGTCGTCATGATCCTGCTGCCCGACGAGCAGATCGCCAGCGTCTACGCCAACGACGTCGAGCCCAACATCCGCGAAGGCGCGTCGCTCGCGTTCGCGCACGGCTTCAACGTGCACTACAACCAGGTTGTGCCGCGCGCCGACCTCGACGTCTGGATGGTCGCGCCGAAGGCCCCGGGCCACACGGTGCGCAACACCTACCGCCAGGGCGGCGGCGTGCCGCACCTGATCGCCGTGCACGCCGACAAGTCGGGCAAGGCGCGCGACCTGGCGCTGTCCTACGCCGCGGCCAACGGCGGCGGCAAGGCCGGCATCATCGAGACCAGCTTCCGCGAGGAGACCGAGACCGACCTGTTCGGCGAGCAGGCCGTGCTGTGCGGCGGCACCGTCGAGCTGATCAAGGCTGGTTTCGAGACGCTGGTGGAAGCCGGCTACGCGCCCGAGATGGCGTACTTCGAGTGCCTGCACGAGCTCAAGCTGATCGTCGACCTGATCTACGAAGGTGGCATCGGCAACATGAACTACTCGATCTCGAACAACGCCGAGTACGGCGAGTACGTGACCGGGCCGCGTGTCGTCACCGAGGACACCAAGAACGCGATGCGCCAGTGCCTGAAGGACATCCAGACGGGCGAGTACGCGAAGAGCTTCATCCTCGAGAACAAGGCCGGCGCCCCGACGCTGACCTCGCGTCGCCGCCTGACCGCCGAGCACCCGATCGAGGTCGTCGGCGAGCAGCTGCGCGCGATGATGCCGTGGATCAAGGCCAACAAGCTGGTCGACAAGAGCCGCAACTGACGCGGCGCTGAAAGCGGCTGCGGCTCGCCGCGGCCGCCGCTCAAACCCCCGGGGCCGCACGCGGCCCCGGTCGCGTTTATGCTCGACCGGATGACCGACGACACCCAGGCGCCCGGCGACGACGATGCCGAGACCGACGACGCTGCGTCGCGCCGGCCGCGCCGGGGCCTCTACGTGCTGCCCAACGCGATCACGCTGGCGGCGCTGTTCTCCGGCTTCTACGGCGTCGTGATGGCGATCAACGGCCGTTTCGAGGCCGCCGCGATCGCGATCTTCGTCGCTGCGGTGCTCGACGCGATGGACGGTCGCGTGGCGCGCATGACGCGCACCCAGAGCGCCTTCGGCGAGCAGATGGACAGCCTCTCGGACATGGTCTCGTTCGGCGCCGCGCCGGCGCTGATCGTCTACGTCTGGGCGCTGAAGGATCTGGGCAAGCTGGGCTGGATCCCGGCCTTCGTCTACGTCGCCGGCGCCGCGCTTCGGCTGGCGCGCTTCAACGTCAACATCGGCGTCGTCGACCGGCGCTTCTTCCAGGGCCTGCCCAGCCCGGCCGCCGCCGCGCTGGTCATCGGCATGGTCTGGGTCTTCGACGACGCGGGCTATCGCGACGTCTACTCGATCCCGTGGCTCGAGTGGACGGCCTTCGCCGTCACGCTCTACGCCGGCTTGTCGATGGTGACCAACGCGCCGTTCTACAGCTTCAAGACGCTCGGCGGCCGGCGCACCGTGCCTTTCGTCGTGCTGGTCGCGGTGATGCTGGCGATCGCGCTGATCGCGCTGGACCCGCCGCGCGTGCTGTTCGGCGTCTTCGTGCTCTACGGCCTGTCGGGTTACGCGGTGTTCGCGTGGCGACGTTTCAAGGGCCAGCCGGCGAGCGTGATCTCGACCTCGACCGACGATCCCGACGAGAAGGGCCTGCATCCGTGAGCAAGGGGCTGTGCTACATTCGCCGCGTGACGACGATCCGTGCCTTCTCCCTGCTAGCGCTGCTACTGCATTCGCGGGTGCGCTGATCGTCTTCGTCCATTCTTTTTCCGATCAACGGCCCGCCAGCGCAACGCAGCGGGCCGTTTTTCATTTCCGTCTTCCAAGCTGCTTGCGACTCCAACCTCTCGCAAAGGCACGACCATGACCGACAAGCTCATCATCTTCGACACCACGCTTCGCGACGGCGAACAGTCTCCCGGCGCCTCGATGACGCGCGACGAGAAGCTGCGCATCGCGCGCCAGCTCGAGCGCCTGCGTGTCGATGTGATCGAGGCCGGTTTCGCGGCGTCGAGCAACGGCGACTTCGAGGCCGTGCGTGCGATCGCCCAGGCGGTGCGCGAGTCGACGGTGTGCTCGCTGGCGCGCGCCAACGACCGCGACATCTCGCGGGCCGCCGAGGCGCTGCGCCCGGCCGCACGTTCGCGCATCCACACCTTCATCGCCACCAGCGAACTGCACATGGAGAAGAAGCTGCGCATGTCGCGCGAGCAGGTGCTCGAGCAGGCGCGGCTGGCGGTGCGTTTCGCGCGCAACCTCTGCGAGGACATCGAGTTCAGCCCCGAGGACGGCTACCGCTCGGACCCCGAGTTCCTGTGCCAGGTCATCGAGACCGTGATCGCCGAAGGCGCGACGACGATCAACATCCCCGACACCGTCGGTTATGCGATCCCCGAGCTCTACGGCCACTTCATCCGCATGCTGCGCGAGCGTGTGCCCAACAGCGACAAGGCGGTGTGGTCGGTCCACTGCCACAACGACCTGGGCATGGCGGTGGCCAACTCGCTGGCCGGCGTGAAGATCGGCGGTGCGCGCCAGATCGAGTGCACGATCAACGGCCTGGGTGAACGCGCCGGCAACTGCAGCCTCGAAGAGGTGGTGATGGCGGTGAAGACGCGCCGCGACCACTTCGGCCTCGAGGTCGGCATCGACACCCACCAGATCGTGCCGGCTTCGCGCATGGTCAGCCAGACCACCGGCTTCGTCGTGCAACCGAACAAGGCCATCGTCGGCGCCAACGCCTTCGCGCACGCCAGCGGCATTCACCAGGACGGCGTGCTGAAGGCGCGCGACACCTACGAGATCATGCGCGCCGAGGACGTGGGCTGGAGTGCCAACAAGATCGTGCTGGGCAAGCTCTCGGGCCGCAACGCGTTCAAGCAGCGGCTGCAGGAGCTCGGCATCGAGATGGCGTCCGAAGCCGAGGTCAACGCCGCCTTCGCGCGCTTCAAGGACCTCGCCGACCGCAAGAGCGAGATCTTCGACGAGGACATCATCGCGCTCGTCGGCGACGAGAGCGTCACCGCGGTGCAGGAGCATTACCGCCTGCTGTCGCTGGCGCAGAAGTCCGAAACCGGCGAGCGCCCGCACGCGACGATCGCCTTCGCCGCCGGCGACGTCGAACACCGCGTCGAGAGCGACGGCAACGGCCCGGTCGACGCGACGCTCAAGGCGATCGAGTCGAAGGTCTGCAGTGGCGCCGAAATGGTGCTTTATTCGGTCAATGCCATCACGTCGGGCAGCACAGAATCGCAAGGCGAGGTCACCGTTCGGCTGCAACACGGCGGGCGCATCGTCAACGGGGTGGGGGCCGATCCGGACATCGTCGTCGCGTCGGCCAAGGCCTATCTCTCGGCGCTGAGCAAGCTGCAGAGCAACGCCGAACGGGTGCCGGCGCAAAGCTGACGGGCCGACGGGCGGATGCACCGCGCAGGCCTGGCACGGCTCCTGCGGGTGGTTACTTGAGAAATCGTGCGCAAGTTCTTGATCTTGCGCATGTTCTTCGAGTGATCTACACTTTGGTGCATTCTCTCCGGGGTCGTTTCAGTGGGCTGGTTCGGTAGTTTTAAGCGGCTGTCGATAGTCGCCTTCATCACGGCGGCCCTTGTTGCGGGCGGCGTCCTGCCGACGTCCGCGCACGCTGCCGCCAGCAGTTCCGCCACCAAAGCCAAGGCCAAAGCCAAGGCCAAGCCGGCGAAGAAGGCCGCCAAGGCGCCGTCGCGCACTGCAGCCGCATCCAAGGCACGCAGCAAGACCAAGGCTCGAAACACCAAGGCCGTGCCGGCGCGCACGGTGACCACGGTGGCACCGCGCAAGTCGGTCGTCGTCGCGGTCGAGCCGGCGAAGGTGTCTTTTGGCCAGCTTTACGGCCTGCACCGCACCGAGGATCCGCTGGACCTGAAGTCCAGCGTCGCGCTGGTCATCGACCAGGAAACCGATCAGGTCCTGCTGAGCAAGAACCCGCATGCGGTGCTGCCCATCGCCTCGATCACCAAGCTGATGACCGGCCTGATCGTCACCGAGGCGCACCAGGCGCTCGACGAGGTGCTGACGATCACCCAGGACGACGTCGATACCGAGAAGGGCAGCAGTTCCCGGCTGCAGGTCGGCACCCAGCTGACGCGCGGCGAGATGCTGCATCTGGCCCTGATGTCCTCGGAAAACCGTGCGGCGAACGCGCTCGGCCGTCACTATCCCGGCGGCTTGCAGTCTTTCGTGCAGGCGATGAACGCCAAGGCCCAGCTTCTGGGCATGCACGACACGCATTACGTCGAACCCACCGGCCTGTCCAGCAACAACCAGTCGAGTGCTCGCGACCTCGCGGTGCTTGTCAAGGCGGCGTACCAGCACCCGATCCTGCGCGAGCTGTCGACGTCCACCGATGCCAGCGTCGCCGTCGGCCGCCGCCAGCTGCAGTTCCACACGACCAACGGCCTGGTGCGCAACCCCAGCTGGGAAATCGGCCTGCAGAAGACCGGCTACATCTCAGAAGCCGGACGCTGCCTCGTGATGCAGGCCCAGCTGGCGGGCCGCAAGTTCATCATGGTGTTGCTCGACTCGGCCGGGAAGTACTCGCGCATCGGTGACGCGGAGCGCATCCGCAAGTGGCTCACCACCGAGGGATCGCCGGTGCTGGAGCAGCACCTGTCGCCCGCCACGCTCGGCAACTGAGCGTCCCGAGGCGCCGTCGAGGGCGCCGCTTCAGCCGCGGTAACCCAGCGCTGCCGAGATCTGCGACGCGGTCACCCGCACCTTCTCCAGCCAGCCCTCCTCGAGCCGGTCGGCGGGTGCGGACACCGACAGCCCGGCCACCAGCTTGCCCTGGTCGTCGTAGATGCCGGCGGCCATGCAGCGCACGCCGAGTTCGAGTTCCTCGTCGTCCCGCGCACTGCCCTGTGCGCGCACCGCCGCCAGTTCGCGCTCGAGCCGCGTCACGTCGGTGATGCTGTTGCGGGTGTGGCCCGTGAGGCCTGTTCGCGTGGCGTACGCGCGCACGCGCTGCGCTTCCTCGTGCGCGAGGAAGAGCTTGCCGACCGAGGTCAGGTGCAGCGGCGCGCGGCCGCCGACGGCACGCACGACCTGCATGCCCGAGCGTTCGCTGTAGGTGCGTTCGATGTAGACGATCTCGTCGCCCTGGCGCACCGACAGGTTGACCGGCTGGTGCGTCAGCTTGTGCAGATCGCGCATCGGGCCGAGCGCGGCGTCGCGAACGTCCAGGCGCGCCTTCACGAGGTTGCCCAGCTCGAGCAAACGCATGCCGAGCCGGTAGCTGCCCGCCTGCGGCCGGTCGACGAGGCGGCCGATCGTCAGGTCGTTGAGGATGCGGTGCGCGGTCGACGGGTGCAGGCCGGTGCGCTCGCTGATCTCCTTGAGCGACACCGGGTCCGGGTGCGCGGCCAGCATGTCGAGCAGTGCGAACGTGCGTTCCAGCACCTGGATGGTCGGGGTCTGCTGGTCCTTGAGGGTCATGGGTAGCGGTGGGCCGGGATCAATCCGCTGATTTTGCATCGCGGAAGGGCGGTTTGCGTGTCGAGATTCTCGTCTCGTTGCGGCGGCGCCGCGCGATGACGGCGGCGCGCGGCGATCAGGCCGTCGGCGCAGGACTCGGGCGCTCCTTCGGGCCGGCGCGCGTCGGGCCGTCGCGCAGTTGCGCGAGCAGCTGCGCGGCCGCCGTCTCGCCAGCGCGCACCGCCCCCTCCAGCGTCGCGGGATAGGGGCCGTCGATGTAGTCGCCGGCGGCCCAGAGTCGCGGCGCCACCTGCGCCGGCGGGCGCACGAGCCCCGGCGTGCAACGGAAGGTGGCGCGTTTTTCGGCGAGCACGCGCCGCAGCGTCGCCCCGGGCAGCAGCGGCTGCGCCTGACGCAGCACCGCTGCCGCGCAGGACTCCAGTCCCCGCTCCACCCAGGTTCGCGCGCCGCTGACGACCCAGGCTGAACGCCCTGCGACACCGCCCAGCAGCCCGTGGTCGAAGGCGAACTGCGCCGGCGCCTCGGGGCCCTCGTCGAGGGTTGTCATCGCGCACGGCAGCTGGCACCCCGGTGCATCCAGGTAGACCGTGACGATGGGTTCGTAGCGCAGCGCGGCCGCAGCACGGCTCCATGCCGGTGCGACGCCGGCCGTGAGACGCGCCGCTTCGAGCGCCGAGGCGGCCAGCACGACGGCGTCGAACCGCTCGCCGCCGACCCGCCACCCAGGCCCGGTCGACTCCAGGCTCGCGACCCGCGCCGTGCAGCGCAGCTCGGCACCCTGGCGCAGCAACCAGGTGGCTGCAGGCTCGGGCAGAAGCTCGGACAGCGGCCGGCGGGGCAGCAGCAGGTCCGCTGCACCGCGTCCGCCGAAGAGCGCGTCGCGCAGCACGCGCAGCATCACCGCCGCGCTGGCCTCGCTGGCCGGGGTGTTCAACGCCGCGACGCACAGCGGGTCGATGAGCTCGGCGCGCACGCGGGCAGACAGCCCCTCGCACAAGGCGGCAACGGGGGTGGTGGGCGCACAGCGGAAGCCCCGCGCCGCCCAGCCCGCGGCCGTCGCCAGCAGCGAGGCCTTGTCGCGCCAGGTCCAGCCCCGTGCCGAGGCGACCCCACGCACGAACGCCGTCACTGGCGCGCCGCGCGGCATCTCGATGCCGCTGCCGTCGGCGCGGCGCAGCATGAGCGGCGTGCGTGACAGCATCGTCTGCGGGTCCGCGCCGACCTCCTCCATCAGGGCCAGCGTGCGCGTGTAGGCACCGATGAGGATGTGCTGGCCGTTGTCCAGCCGCTCGCCGCCTTCGTCGGTCAGGCTGCGGGCACGGCCGCCAGGCTGCGGCGCCATCTCGAGGACCGCCACGGAGACACCGGCGCCGGCAAGCCGCACTGCCGCGGCCAGTCCCGCCCAGCCGGCGCCGATGACCGCGACGCGTGCCGTCACCGCGCCAGCACGTGGGTGCGCGCGGCGATCCACAGCTTGCGCAGCGGCGTCAGCGACGTGCGCTGGTGCAGCACCTGGAAGCCGCCGGCCTCGATCTCGCGCAGCAGCGCGCGGTAGATGTTGGCCATCATCAGGCCCGTCTTCTGCCGGGCGCGGTCGGCCTCGGGCAGCAGCGCCAGTGCTTCGTCGTAGGTGGCGTGCGCACGCGCGGCCTGGAAACGCATCAGGGCCGTGAAACGTTCGCTGTAGCCCCAAGGGGCTTCCCGCTTCAGGAGTTCGTGCGCCTTGACGTCGAAGCGCTGCAGTTCGGACACCGGCAGGTAGATGCGGCCGCGGCGCGCGTCGTCGCCGACGTCGCGGATGATGTTGGTGAGCTGCAGCGCACGTCCCAGCGTGTGGGCGTAGCGCACGGTCTGCTCGCTGCTGCGGCCGAAGATGTTCGCGGCGACCTCGCCGACGACACCCGCGACCAGGTGGCAGTAGCGCGCCAGGGCCGGGAAGTCGAGGAAGCGCGTCTGCTCCAGGTCGATCTGGCAGCCCTCTATGACCGCATGCAGGTGTCCCGCCCCGATGCTGAACTGCGGCGCCAGCGGCATCAGTGCCTGCGTCACCGGGTGCGTCGGCCTGCCGGCATAGGCGGCGTCGACTTCGCCGCGCCACCATTGCAGCTTCTGCGCCGCGACCGTCGGGTCCTGCATCTCGTCGACGACGTCGTCGACCTCCCGGCAAAAGGCGTAGAAGGCCGTGATCGCCGCACGCTGCGGTGGGGGCAGGAAGAGGAACGCGTAATAGAACGACGAGCCGCTGCCGGCGGCACGTTGCTGCACGTAGTCCGACGGTGTCATCGCTGGCGGCGCATGGTCGCCGCGCGCCACAGCAGCACGGGCAGGTCGGTGGCGCCAAGCGTCGGGCGCGCGCTGATCGTCGCATGATCCATGCGCGCGATTTTCTCCAAAACGCGCAGTCCGCCTTGAACCACCAGGCGCAACTCCCAGCCGGCGCGGCCGGGCACGTCCAGCGCGAGCGGGGCGCCGCCGCGCAGCAGGGACTCGGCCCAGTCACATAGCTCGCGCACCAGGCACCGCAAGGCCGGCGTGTCGCGTCGAGCCAGCACGTCGTCGAGGGTGATGCCGGCTGCCGCCAGTTCATCGTGCGGCAGGTAGACGCGGCCGCGCGACGCGTCCAGACCCAGGTCCTGCCAGAAGTTGGCCAGCTGCAGGCCGGTGCAGATCGCGTCCGCGCGGCGCTCGGACTCGGCGTCGTGCACGCCGTACAGGTGCAGCAGCAGGCGGCCCACGGGGTCCGCCGAGCGGCTGCAGTACCGGAGGATCTGCCCGCGGTCGGCATAGGCCGGGTTGTCGACGTCCTGCACAAAGGCGTCGAGCAGCCGGTGCAGCCAGTGCGGTGGCAGCCCGTAACGCTCGATCGCGGCGGCCAGCGGCCCGAACACCGGCGCCCAGCGTGGGCCCGGCGCCGCGCCTCGTTCGATCGACTGCAGCTCGGCGCGGAAGGCGGCCAGCGCCGCATGACGCTGCGCGGCAGGCGCGTCGCCTTCGTCGGCGATGTCGTCGGCGGTGCGGGCGAAGTGGTAGACGGCCACGACCGCGGGGCGCAGCGCCGGCGGGCACAGTACCGACGCGACAGGGAAGTTCTCGTAATGATCGACGCTCACGGGCGGCGATTGTGGCCGCAGGCGCGGTGCGGGCGGCGTTGACATTGAGCGCACCGGGTGTCTACATTAATGACCAATGAGTCATTAACGCCAGCGCATGAAGCCCTTCCGCACCGTTCCGTTGGCCCTGCTGGCGGCCATCACGCTCGCCGCCTGCTCGCGCACCGAGCCGCCTCCCGCCCCGGTGCGCTCGGTGCGCACCGTCGTGCTCGCGCCGGCCAGCGCCGGTGGTGTCCAGGAGTACGCCGCCGAGGTTCAGGCACGAACCGAGTCGCAGCTGGGATTCCGCGTCGCAGGCAAGCTGGTGCGCCGCCAGGCCGAAATCGGCCGGCACGTCGCCGCCGGCGAACTGCTGGCCCAGCTCGACCCCGAGGACCTGCGCCTGGCCCAGGCCGCCGCCCAGGCGACGGTGCGCTCGGCCCAGGTCAACGCCGAGATGGCCGAAGCCGACTTCAGGCGTTTTCGCGAACTCTTCGAGCAGGGCTTCATCAGCGCCGCCGAACTCGACCGCCGCGAGACGACGCTGAAGGCGGCCCGCGCTCAGCTCGAGCAGGCCCGTGCCGAGGCCGGCGTGCAGGCCAACCAGGCGGCCTACAGCGACCTGCACGCCAGCGCCGCCGGCATCGTCACCGCGGTGATGGCCGAGCCCGGTGCGGTGCTCGCCGCCGGCACGCCGGTTCTGCGTCTGGCGCACGACGGTCCGCGCGACGTCGTCTTCGCGGTGCCGGAGGACGAGGTCGGCAGGCTGCGTTCGATGCTGGGCCGGCCCGGCTCGGTGCGCGTGCGGCTGTGGGGGCGCGAGGAGACGATGCCGGCGACGGTGCGTGAAGTCGCCGCCGCGGCCGACGCGGCGACCCGCACCTTCGCCGTCAAGGCCGACGTCGGCGCGGGTTCGGCACAGCTGGGTCAGACGGCCTCGGTGCTGATCGAGGGGCCGCGTGTCCAGGGCGTCGCCAAGCTGCCGCTGACCGCGGTCGTTCAACACCAGGGCAGGACTTCGGTCTGGGTGCTCGACCGCGCGACGATGACGGTCAAGCCGCAGCCTGTGGAGCTGGGGGGCACCGACGGCAACAGCGCCGTCGTCGCCGGGGGGCTGGCGCCCGGTGCCGTCGTCGTGACGGCTGGCGTGCACGTGCTCGCCCCGGGACAGAAGGTGCGTCTGTACGAGGACACGAAGCGCTGATGTCGCCGCACAACCACGACGGCTCGCCGGCACCGGCCCGCGAGCGCTTCAACATCTCGCGCTGGGCGCTCGAACACGCGCCGCTGACGCGCTACCTGATGGTGGTGCTGACGGTTCTCGGCGTCGCCGCCTACTTCCAGCTCGGTCAGGACGAGGATCCGCCGTTCACCTTCCGGGCGATGGTCGTGCAGGCGTGGTGGCCCGGCGCCAGCGCCGAGCAGGTGGCCGAGCAGGTGACCGACAAGATCGAGCGCACGCTGCAGGAGGTGCCCTACGCCGAACGCATCAGCAGCTACACCAAGCCCGGCGAGTCGGTGACGACGCTGTTCCTGGCCGAGCACTCGCCGCCGGCGGAGGTGCGCGACGCCTGGTACCAGGTTCGCAAGCGCATCGGCGACATGCGCTCGACGCTGCCCGAAGGCGTCGTCGGACCGGTCTTCAACGACGACTTCGGCGACGTCTACGGCTCGATCTTCGCGCTCTCGGCCGACGGTTTCAGCCAGGAGGAGCTGCGCGAGTTCGCCGACGACGTGCGCCAGCGCCTGCTGCGCGTGCCCGACGTCGCGAAGGTCGAGATCTTCGGCAGCCAGGCCGAGAACATCTTCGTCGAGGTCTCGCGCAAGCGCATGGCCGAGCTGGGGCTGGACGCCGGCGAGGTCGTCGCCCAGCTCGGCGCGCAGAACGCGATGGAAGGCGCGGGCACGCTGCAGGCCGGCGCCGAGCAGCTGCAGCTGCGCGTCGGCGGCCAGTTCAGCTCGGTCGAGGAGCTGGCGCGTTTTCCGATCCGGGCGACCAACCCCCAGACCGGCCGCGCGAGCACGATCCGGCTGCAGGACATCGCCCAGATCCGCCGCGGCTACGTCGATCCGCCGACGACGATGGTGCGCCACCAGGGCCGCCAGGTGCTGGCACTGGGGGTGTCGATGGCCTCGGGTGGCGACATCGTCGCACTCGGCAAGGCCCTGGCCGCGGCGGTGCACGAGTTGCGCGCCGTGCTGCCGGTGGGCATCGAGCTCGAGCAGATCCAGGACCAGCCGAAGGTGGTCTCGGCGTCGGTCAACGAATTCGTCGGCGTGCTGCTGGAGGCCGTCGTCATCGTGCTGGCCGTGAGCTTCCTCAGCCTGGGTCTGCACACGCGGCCGCTGCGCGTGGACGTCTGGCCGGGCATGGTGGTCGCGATCACGATCCCGCTCGTGCTGGCGATCACCTTCGTCGTGATGCGCTTCTGGGACATCGGCCTGCACAAGGTGTCGCTGGGCGCGCTGATCATCGCGCTGGGCCTGCTGGTCGACGATGCGATCATCGCCGTCGAGATGATGGTGCGAAAGCTCGAGGAGGGCTACGACAAGCTGCGTGCCGCCACCTTCGCCTACGAGATCACCGCGATGCCGATGCTCACCGGCACGCTGATCACCGCCGCGGGCTTCCTGCCGATCGGGCTGGCCAAGTCGGAGACCGGCGAGTACACGTTCGCGATCTTCGCCGTGACGACGGCCGCGCTGCTCGTCTCGTGGCTGGTGTCGGTCTACTTCGTGCCGTATCTCGGAACCTGGCTGCTGCACACGCGCAGCCAGGCCGGTGATGCCGGCGACGGCCCGCACGAGCTGTTCGACAGCCCGTTCTACAACCGCTTCCGCGGCGCCGTCGACTGGTGCGTCGCACACCGCTGGCTGACGATCGGCGTCACCGTCGCCTCGTTCGCGCTCGGCCTCTTCGGCATGACGCGCGTGCAGCAGCAGTTCTTCCCCGAGTCGGCCCGGCCCGAACTGCTGGTCGACCTGTGGCTGCCCGAGGGCGCGACGATCCGCGCCAGCGACGAGGTCGCGCGCCGCGTCGAGGCGCGGCTGCTGGCCGACGGGCGCATCGCCACCGTCAGCACCTGGGTGGGTTCGGGCGTGCCGCGTTTCTATCTGCCGCTCGAGCAGATCTTCCCGAACAGCAACGTCAGCCAGATGATCCTCCTGCCCCGGGATCCGGACGACCGCGACGTCTTGCGCCGCGAGCTGCCCGCGGTGCTGGCGGCCGAGTTCCCCGAGGTGCGTGCACGCGTGACGGCGCTGCCCAACGGCCCGCCGGTGGCGTATCCGGTGCAGTTCCGCGTGCTCGGGCCCGATGCCCGCGAAGTACGCCGCTGGGCCGACGAAGCCAAGGTGCTGATGCGCGCCAATGCGCATGCCCGCGGCGTCAACGACGACTGGAACGAGGCCATCAAGGTGCTGCGCCTGGAGATCGACCAGGACAAGGCGCGTGCGCTGGGCGTCACCAGCCGCCTCGTCGCGCAGACCTCGCAGACGCTGCTGTCGGGCAGCACGGTGGCCCAGTACCGCGAGGGCGACAAGCTCGTCGACGTCGTGCTGCGCCTGCCCGAGTCCGAACGCGACACGATCGCCGACCTGTCCAGCGCCTACGTGCAGACCGCCAGCGGTCGTGCCGTGCCGCTGACGCAGGTGGCGCAGCTGCGCCTCGACTGGGAGCCCGGCGTGCTGCACCGCGAGGGCCGCGACTACGCCGCCACCGTGCAGGCCGACGTCGCCGAAGGCGTGCAGGGCGCCACGGTGACGGCCCAGCTCCAGCCGGCGATGCGTGCGCTCGAGGCGCGCATGCCACCGGGCTACCGCATCGAGACCGCCGGCGCCGTCGCCGAGAGCAGCAAGGGCCAGCGCTCGATCGTCGCGGGCGTGCCGGTGATGCTGTTCATCATCTTCACGCTGCTGATGCTGCAGCTGCGCAGCTTCGGCCGCGCGCTGCTGGTGTTCCTGACCGGGCCGCTGGGTGTCGCCGGTGCCGCGGCGGCGCTGCTGCTGCTGGGCCAGCCCTTCGGCTTCGTCGCGCTGCTGGGGGTCATCGCGCTGGCCGGCATGATCATGCGCAACTCGGTGATCCTGATCGATCAGATCGAGCTTGACCGCGCGCGCGGCGTCGCCGCCTGGGACGCGATCATCGAGGCCGCGGTGCGGCGCTTCCGGCCGATCGTCCTGACCGCCGCCGCGGCCGTGCTGGCGATGATCCCGCTGTCGCGCAGCACCTTCTGGGGGCCGATGGCGGTCGCGATCATGGGCGGGCTGGTGCTTGCCACGGCCCTCACGCTGCTGGCGCTGCCGGCGATGTACGCGGCCTGGTTCCGCGTGCGCCGCGAGGGCGGGGCAGGGCGCTGATGCGCGTGGCGAGCGGGCCTGCGTCCGGCTCGGTCCGCGTGCCGGCTAGAATGCGCGGTTTACCGATCGAGTTATCCGGGAACGGCGATCGACGACCTCCGCGGGATTCGCGCCGCGGGTGTCGTGCGGCGACGTTTTTGAGCGCGCGGGTGGCGAAATTGGTAGACGCACCAGGTTTAGGTCCTGACGCCTTCACGGGCGTGCCGGTTCGAGTCCGGCCCCGCGCACCAGACATTCACTGAAGCCTTAGAGAGCCCCACATGGCCGTCAACGTCGAAACCCTCGAAAAACTGGAACGCCGCATCACGCTGACGCTGCCCGCCAGCACCATCAACGGCGAAGTCGAGGCCCGCCTGCGCAAGCTCGCGCGTACCGTCAAGGCCGACGGATTCCGTCCGGGCAAGGTCCCGATGTCGGTCGTCGCCCAGCGCTACGGCTACTCGGTCCAGTACGAGGTCGTCAACGACCGTGTCGGCCAGGCCTTCGCCGATGCCGCCGCCGAGGCCAAGCTGCGTGTCGCCGGCGCCCCGCGCATCACGCAGAAGGACGAGGCTGCCGAGGGCGAGATCGCCTTCGACGCCACCTTCGAGGTCTACCCCGAGGTCAAGCTCGCCGACCTGGCCGAGATCGAGGTCGAGCGCGTCGGCGCCGAGGTGACCGAAGAGGCCATCGACCGCACCGTCGAGATCCTGCGCAAGCAGCGCCGCACCTTCACGCAGCGTCCGGCCGCCGAAGGCGCCGCCGAAGGCGACCGCGTGACGATCGACTTCGAAGGCAAGATCGACGGCGAACCCTTCGCCGGCGGCAAGGCCGAAGGCTTCCAGTTCATCATCGGCGAAGGCCAGATGCTGGAGCAGTTCGACAAGGCCGTGCGTGGCATGAAGGTCGGCGAGAACAAGACCTTCCCGCTGCAGTTCCCGGCCGACTACCACGGCCAGGACGTGGCCGGCAAGGAAGCCGACTTCCTCGTCACGATGACCAAGTGCGAGATCCAGCACCTGCCCACCATCGACGACGAGTTCGCCAAGTCGCTGGGCATCCAGGAAGCCACCGTCGAGGCGCTGCGCGCCGACGTCAAGAAGAACCTGGAGCGCGAGGTCAAGTTCCGCGTGCGTTCGCGCAACAAGGCCGCGGCGATGGAAGCGCTGGCCAAGGCCGCCGAACTCGAGCTGCCCAACGCGCTGGTGGCCAACGAACTGCAGCGTCTGGTGGCCGGCGCACGTGCCGACCTGAAGCAGCGCGGTATCAAGGACGCCGAGAACGCGCCGATCCCCGAGGACATCTTCCGCCCGCAGGCCGAGCGCCGCGTGCGCCTGGGCCTCGTCGTCGCCGAGCTGGTGAAGGCCAACAACCTGCAGGCCCAGCCCGACCAGCTGCGCGCGCACATCGAGGAGCTCGCCCAGAGCTACGAGAAGCCCGCCGAGGTGGTGCGCTGGTACCTGGGTGACCGCCAGCGCATGGCCGAGGTCGAGGCGGTGGTCATCGAGAACAACGTCACCGACTTCATCCTGGCGAAGGCCAAGGTCACGGACAAGGTGCTACCGTTCGACGAACTGATGTCGGCAGCCTGAGGAAACAGCCCCTTATGAGCGTGATCGAGACGACCGGCCTGGGCATGGTGCCCATGGTCATCGAGCAGTCCGGGCGCGGTGAACGCGCCTATGACATCTACAGCCGCCTGCTGCGCGAGCGGATCGTCTTCCTCGTCGGCCCTGTCAACGACCAGGTCGCGAATCTCGTTTGCGCTCAGCTGCTGTTCCTGGAGTCCGAGAACCCGGACAAGGACATCTTCCTGTACATCAATTCGCCGGGCGGCAGCGTCAGCGCGGGCCTGTCGATCTTCGACACGATGAACTTCATCAAGCCGGAGGTTTCGACGCTGTGCATGGGCATGGCGGCCAGCATGGGCAGCTTCCTGCTGATGGCCGGCGCCAAGGGCAAGCGTTTCGCGCTGCCGAACTCGCGTGTGATGATCCACCAGCCTTCGGGCGGCGCCCAGGGGCAGGCCAGCGACATCGAGATCCAGGCGCGCGAGATCATCAAGACGCGCGAGCAGCTCAATCGCATCTACGCCGAGCGCACCGGGCAGCCGATCGAGAAGATCGCTGCCGACATGGAGCGCGACATGTGGCTGTCGCCCAGCGAGGCCAAGGACTACGGTCTGGTCGACCAGGTCCTCGAGAAGCGCGGCTGACGCGCTTTTCCACCTCTTCACGACCCCCTGAAAAGGCCTCCTTTTCGCCGCCCGGCAGGCGGCGGGAGTTGGTCTATGATGGGGTTCGGATCCCTTTTCCCTCCGCGCAAGACGAGACATGGCCGACAAGAAGGGCGCCTCCGGCGAGAAAGTCCTTTACTGCTCCTTCTGCGGCAAGAGCCAGCACGAGGTGAAGAAGCTCATTGCCGGGCCGTCGGTGTTCATCTGCGACGAGTGCATCGAGCTCTGCAACGACATCATCCGTGACGAGGTTCCGGCTGATGGCGCCGTGGCGAAGGCCACCAAATCCGACCTCCCCGTCCCGAGCGAGATCAAGACCAGCCTGGACCAGTACGTGATCGGCCAGGACGTGGCCAAGCGCACGCTGTCGGTGGCGGTCTACAACCACTACAAGCGCCTCAAGCACATGGGCGCCGGCGGCAAGGACGAGGTCGAGCTCACGAAGAGCAACATCCTGCTGATCGGCCCCACCGGCTCGGGCAAGACGCTGCTCGCGCAGACGCTGGCCAAGCTGCTCAACGTCCCCTTCGTGATCGCCGACGCGACCACGCTGACCGAAGCCGGCTACGTCGGCGAGGACGTCGAGAACATCATCCAGAAGCTGCTGCAGAACTGCAATTACGACGTCGAGCGCGCGCAGCGCGGCATCGTCTACATCGACGAGATCGACAAGATCAGCCGCAAGGCCGACAACCCGAGCATCACGCGCGACGTGTCGGGCGAGGGCGTTCAGCAGGCACTGCTCAAGCTGGTCGAAGGCACGATGGCCAGCGTGCCGCCGCAGGGCGGGCGCAAGCACCCGAACCAGGACTTCCTGCAGATCGACACGACGAACATCCTGTTCATCTGCGGCGGCGCGTTCGACGGCCTCGAGAAGGTCATCCAGAACCGCACCGAGAAGTCCGGCATCGGCTTCGCCGCCACCGTGCACAGCAAGAGCGAGAAGAAGGTCTCCGACCTGTTCCGCGAAGTCGAACCCGAGGACCTGATCAAGTTCGGCCTGATCCCCGAACTGGTCGGCCGTCTGCCGGTCGTCGCCACGCTCGGCGAGCTGACCGAGGACGCGATGGTCCAGATCCTCACCGAGCCCAGGAACGCGCTGGTCAAGCAATACCAGAAGCTGTTCGGCATGGACGGCGTTGATCTCGAGATCCGTCCGTCGGCGCTGGCGGCGATCGCGCGCAAGGCGCTGGCGCGCAAGACCGGCGCCCGCGGCCTGCGCTCCATCATGGAGCACGCGCTGATCGACACCATGTTCGACCTGCCGACGCTGGACGGCGTGGCCAAGGTCGTGATCGATGAGCACATCATCGAAGACGGCGCCAAGCCGCTGCTGGTCTACCGGGAACACAAGGCCAGTGCCTGATCCCGGCCGCGCCGCGCCTGCACGCGGCGGCCCGCCACTTGCATTTGCCCTCTCGGGCCCCACGTGGACCTGAGAAAGAGAGGTACACCGATGTCCGGACATCCCACCCTGCCGAGCGACCCGATCACGCTGCCGCTGCTGCCGCTGCGTGACGTCGTGGTGTTTCCGCACATGGTCATCCCGCTGTTCGTCGGGCGCCCGAAATCGATCAAGGCGCTGGAAGCGGCGATGGAGTCGGGCCGGCAGATCATGCTCGTGGCCCAGAAGGCCGCCGGCAAGGACGAGCCCAAGGCCGACGACATGTTCGAGATCGGCTGCGTGTCGAGCATCCTGCAGATGCTCAAGCTGCCCGACGGCACCGTGAAGGTGCTGGTCGAAGGCCTGCAGCGCGCCCACACCGTCACGATCACCGACTCCGGTGAACACTTCGTCGGTACCGTCGCGCCCATCACCCCGCCGGCCGACAGTTCGCCGGAGATCGAAGCCCTGCGCCGCGCCGTGACGCAGCAGTTCGACCAGTACGTCAAGCTCAACAAGAAGATCCCGCCCGAGATCCTGACCTCGATCGCCGGCATCGACGATCCGGGCCGCCTGGCCGACACGATCGCCGCGCACCTGCCGCTCAAGCTCGAAGCCAAGCAGGCCGTGCTCGACCTGTTCGCCACCGCGCAGCGGCTGGAGAAGCTGCTCGAGCTGCTCGAGCACGAGGTCGACATCCTGCAGGTCGAAAAGCGCATCCGCGGCCGCGTCAAGCGGCAGATGGAGAAGAGCCAGCGCGAGTACTACCTCAACGAGCAGGTCAAGGCGATCCAGAAGGAGCTCGGCGACGGCGAAGAAGGTGCCGATCTCGAGGAACTCGAGAAGAAGATCGCCGCCGCGCGCATGACCAAGGAAGCGCGCAAGAAGGCCGAGTCGGAGCTGAAGAAGCTCAAGCTGATGTCGCCGATGTCCGCCGAGGCGACCGTCGTGCGCAACTACATCGACACGCTGGTCAACCTGCCCTGGGCGAAGAAGTCCAAGATCAAGCACGACCTGGCGAACGCCGAGACGGTGCTCAACGAGGACCACTTCGGCCTGGAGAAGGTCAAGGACCGCATCCTCGAGTACCTCGCGGTGCAGCAGCGCGTGGACAAGGTCAAGGCGCCGATCCTCTGCCTCGTCGGCCCGCCGGGCGTCGGCAAGACCTCGCTCGGTCAGAGCGTGGCGCGCGCCACCGGGCGCAAGTTCGTGCGCATGGCGCTGGGCGGCATGCGCGACGAGGCCGAGATCCGCGGCCACCGCCGCACCTACATCGGCTCGATGCCGGGCAAGGTGCTGCAGAGCCTGAGCAAGGTCGCGGTGCGCAATCCGCTGTTCCTGCTCGACGAGATCGACAAGCTGGGCATGGACTTCCGCGGCGACCCGTCGTCGGCGCTGCTGGAGGTGCTCGACCCCGAGCAGAACCACACCTTCAGCGACCACTACGTCGAGGTCGACTTCGACCTGTCGGACGTGATGTTCGTCGCCACCTCGAACTCGATGAACATCCCGCCGGCGCTGCTCGACCGGATGGAAGTCATCCGCCTGGCCGGCTACACCGAGGACGAGAAGCTCAACATCGCCCAGCGCTACCTGCTGCCCAAGCAGCAGAAGAACAACGGCGTGGCCGACGGCGAGATGGAAGTCACCGAGTCGGCGCTGCGCGGCATCATCCGCTACTACACGCGGGAGGCCGGCGTGCGTTCGCTCGAGCGCGAGATCTCCAAGATCTGCCGCAAGGTGGTCAAGGGCATCCAGCTCAAGACCTACGAAGGCAAGGTCGTCGTCACCGAGGACAACCTCAACGACTTCCTGGGTGTGCGCAAGTACGACTTCGGCCGCGCCGAGAAGCAGAACCAGGTCGGCCAGGTCGTCGGCCTGGCCTGGACCGAGGTCGGCGGCGACCTGCTGACCATCGAGGCGGCGGTGATGCCCGGCAAGGGCAACATCATCCGCACCGGCCAGCTCGGCGACGTGATGAAGGAATCGGTCGAGGCCGCGCGTTCGGTGGTGCGTTCGCGTGCCCGCCGCCTGGGCATCAAGGACGAGATGTTCGAGAAGCGCGACATCCACATCCACGTGCCCGACGGCGCCACGCCCAAGGACGGGCCGAGCGCGGGCGCGGCGATGACGACGGCCTTCGTCTCGGCGCTGACCGGCATCCCGGTGCGTGCCGACGTCGCGATGACCGGCGAGATCACGCTGCGCGGTGAGGTCACGGCGATCGGCGGCCTGAAGGAGAAGCTGCTGGCGGCCCACCGCGGCGGCATCAAGACGGTGCTGATCCCCGAGGAGAACGTCAAGGACCTCCAGGAGATTCCGGAGAACGCGAAGAACAACCTCGAGATCGTGCCGGTGCGCTGGATCGACCGCGTGCTCGAGATCGCGCTGGAGAAGGTGCCCGAGCCGCTGCCGGAAGACGAGGTCGCGGCCAAGGACGCCGCACCGGAAGCGGCGGTGACGCCGGTCGTCGGGTCCGATGCCCTGCCGCACTGAAAAGGTCTTGCCAACCGCGTAAAAATCGGTCTATACTGTTGGTCTTGATTCGTTGCAGCCAATGCAGCAATTCAAGGGCAAAGCGGGAATAGCTCAGTTGGTAGAGCGCAACCTTGCCAAGGTTGAGGTCGCGAGTTCGAGCCTCGTTTCCCGCTCCAAGACATCCGAAGGGAAGCCCAGGCTTCCCTTCTTTTTGGGCAGAATCCGGGTGTTCTGCCACGCGGCGCGATAGCAAAGCGGTTATGCAACGGATTGCAAATCCGTCTAGTCCGGTTCGACTCCGGATCGCGCCTCCAGTATTTCGAGTGTCAAAGGGCTCCCGCGTGGAGCCCTTTGTGCATCGTGTACCCGGTGCGACGCCCGGATGGCGAAACTGGCAGACGCAGCGGACTTAAACTCCGCCGCCTCTCGAAAGAGGGCATGCGGGTTCGATCCCCGCTCCGGGCACCAGTCAGCGTTGACGGCGTCTTTCGCCTCGCGCTTCGCGTCCCGCCGGCCGCAGGCTGGCCTCGAACTCCCGCTCCAGCTCGGCCAGGGCCTCGACACTGGCGCTCAGCGCCTGCAGGTAGCCCGGCGCGTCGGCGTGCAGCGTCTGCAGCATGCGGTGCACGACACGCGACGAATGCAGCGGCCCGGCGTTCTCGGGCACCTGGGCACGCGCCTGGCGCAGCCGGTGTTCGGCCTTCAGCCGGCCGACGGTGGGCTGCAGCGCGGCGACGGTCTTCAGCGGTGGCGGCGCCGGCGCACGCACCTGGCTGCGCGGCGGTGGCGCCTCGGCGCGGCCCAGGCGGTCAACCAGCGACGTCAGGGCGGCCCAGGGTGCCGGCGCCGATGCGGCTGCCGGTGCGGCGGTGGCTGCGCTCGAGATCGCGTCGATGCGCCGCTGCAGACGCGCCAGCAGCAGCCGGCGCGTCTCGCCTTCGGCTGCCGAGGCGCGGCGCGCCAGCGCTTCGGCAACCGCCAGCGCGACCGGCTCGGCGCCGGGCGTGACGCGGCGTGCGGCCAGGGCCGCGAACAGCTCCTCGTCGGCCGGTATGTTCATCGTGCCGTGTCGGCCGCGCGCCGCGGCGTCGGCGCGATCTCGACACGACGGTTCAGCGCCCGCCCGGCGGCGTCGGCGTTCGAGGCCACCGGCTGCTCGGCGCCGAAAGCCGCGGCGAACACCGCCGACGACGGCACGCCGTCCTCGATCAGCGCCCGCGTGACGGTCAGTGCACGCTGTGCCGACAGCTCCCAGTTGTCGGCGAAGCGCGCGCGGCCGCCGTCGCGCACCTGGCGGTCGTCGGTGAAGCCGCTGACCATCAGCACCTCGTCGCGCGCCGACAGATACGCCGCCAGCGGGCCGGCCAGGCTTTTCAGCAACTGGCGGCCCTCGGGCTGCAGCTCGGCCGAGTTGAAGGCGAACAGCACGTTGCCGCTGATGCCGATGCGTCCGCCGGCCAGCGTCACGCGGCCGGCGGCCAGCGGCACGGCGAGTGCGTGCTCCAGCGCCTCGCGGCGCTGGGCTTCGGCCTGGCGCTGCTGCACCTCGGCGCGCAGGCGCTCGGCCAGGTCCAGCTGCAGGCCGATGGCGCAGACCAGGATCAGCACGAAGGCGCCGAGCAGCCCCGACATCAGGTCGCCGAAGACCGCCCAGACCGGCGCGCCGTGCTCGGCGTCGCCGTCGATCTCGTCGTCGGCGGTCATGCCCCGGCCTCGGCGGCGCGGCGCTGCAGCGCGGCCACCGCCTGCTGCTGCGCGCCCAGCGTCAGGTCGACGATCTCGCGCGCCTGGGCGACGTAATAGGCCAACTGCTCGTCGCTGCGTGCGCCGGCCTGGGCCAGCGCGGCTTCGATGCGCTGCAGCTGCGCCGTCGTCTGCTCGCTGCTGCGCGCGAAGAGCTCGACCGCCTGGCCGAAACCTTCGCCCAGCGCGGCGAGTTCGCCGGCGCCGGCCTCGACCTGGGCCGCGGTGGCGCGCAGCGCCTGGGCTTCGGTCTCGACCTGGGCGGCGAAGCGTGTGCCGGCCTGCTCCAGCAAGCTGCCGGTGCCCTCGACCAGCGAAGCGATCGTCTCGCGCTGCTCGCGCCCGGCGCGCTGCACGGTGGCTAGCAGTTCGCCCAGCGTGCCCAGCAGGCGGTTGCGTTCTTCCAGCGCCGCGTTGTCGCGCACCAGGCTGTCCGACAGCGCCTGGCGCAGCTCGGCGATGACCTCGGCGGCGGCACGCGGCGCCTCGGCCGCCGCCTGCACCAGGCGGCCGATCTCGGCGATCGTCGCCTCGGCCTGCTCGCGCGTGCGTGCCGAGACGGCGTCGGCGGCGGCGTCCAGCGCGGCGCAGACACGCTGCTGGTGGCCGGCGGCGTCGGCCGCAGCGCGGCGTGTCTCATCGGCCAGGCGTTCGGCCAGTGCCTGCAGCGCGTCGTCCATCGCGGCGCGGCGTTCGGCTTCGCGGGCCGCGGCGGCCTCGTCGGCGGCGGCGCGTGCGGTGGCCAGCTCGGCGTGCAGCGCGGCGGCGTGCCGTTGCAGCGCTTCGCCGGCGGCGGCCACGGTCTCGCGCCCGGCGGCGGCCAGCGCCGCCTGGGCTTCGTGCTGGGTCGCCAGCGTCTGCTGCCAGGCGGAGGACCAGCGCTCCGCGCCGGCCTGCAGCCGGGTGTCAAGCCCGTCGAGCAGCGTCGCCGAACGCGTCTGCAGGTCGTCGCCGAAACGCTCCAGCGCCGCGCCCAGGCGATCGAGCTGGGCCTGCTGGCGCGCCTGCTGCGTGTCCAGCGCCTCGCGGCCGTGCCCGGCCAGGCGTTCGGCCGTGGCGTCCAGGCGTTCGGCGACGCCGGCCAGATGCTGTTGCACCTGGCCCTGCAGCGTCTCGTGCAGCGCCGCCGACTGGCGCTCCAGCGCCGCCATCGTCGACTGCACCGCCGGCTCGACCGCCGCAGCGGCCTGCCGCGCGCTGGCGGCGGCGGTCTCGGCCAGCGTCGTGGCGACGGTGGCCGACAGTTCGCGCCAGGCTTGGCCGGCGTCGTCGTGGAAACGTTGCTGGCCGGCGAGCAGGCGTTCGTCCTGCGTGCGGCCACGTTCTTCGATCGTCGTCGCCAGCGCCTGCAGCCGCTCGGCCAGCGCCGGCAGCCATTGCGCCTGGGCCTGCAGCAGCGCCAGCGAGGCTTCGCGCTGCTGCGTGCGCGAGAAGGCGCGCAGCGGCCCGGCGATCGCCGCGTCCAGCCGGCGCCCGGCGCGGCGGCGTTCGCGCCGCAGCAGCGCCGACGCGAGCCCCAGCATCGCCGACGCGGCGACGCCGGCCACCGAGCTGCCGAAGGCCAGCCCCAGGCCGCGCACCGGCGCCGCCAGCGAGGCGCGGATCGCCTCGACGTCGGCGGCGTGTTCCAGCGCCTGGCCGGTGCCCTGCAGCGTGACGACCATGCCGAGGAAGGTGCCGAGCATGCCCAGCAGCACCAGCAGGCCGGCGAGATAGGGCACCAGCGCCGGGCCGGGCAGGGCGGTGCGTTCGCCTTCGATGCGCAGGCGCACGGTGTCGCGCAGCGCCGCCGGCACGCCGTCCAGCCAGGCGGCCAGCGACGGCGGTTCGGCGGTCGTCGCCCCGAGCTGGGCGTTCAGCGCCTCGGTCTCGGCGGCGAAGCGTCGCAGCTCCAGCGCGCCGGCCAGGTAGAAGGCCGCGATCAGCGCGACCAGCGTCAGCGCCAGCGGGTTGGAGGCGCCATAACCGGCGCCGACCCAGATCAGGGCCAGCATGCCGGCGGCGAAGGCCGCGTGGGGAAGCAGTCGGTTCATCTCGCGTCGTGGTCGTGCAGCGTCTGCAGCAGGCCTTGCACCGGCAGCAGCCGGTGCGCCAGTTCGGCCCGCATCACCTCGTCCAGATCCTCGCGGAAGGCGGCCAGCCAGCCCGCGTCCTCGCCGTGTTCGCGGCCCAGGCGCTCGAAATGCGCCATCAGCCGCTGCGGCACCAGCGCCAGCACGCGGCGTTCTTGCGCCGCCAGTGCCGGCTCCAGCGCGGCGTCGATCGCCGCGACACGCGCCAGCGCCGCCGAACGCCGCGACAAGGCGTCGCGCAGCCGACGCCGCAGCGCGGCGACGGCGTCGTGCATGCCCTGCTGGAGCCCCAGGCAGTGGCGATGGAACGGGCCGAAGTCGTCCGGGCTCGTGGCCGGCTCGGCGGGCCCGGCGGCTATCGCCGCCTCCAGGGCCGCGCGCACGCGCCGGAAGTCCGCGTCCTCGCTGCCGGCCGTGCGGCCCGCGGCGGGCACGGCCTGTCCGGCGGCCAGCGCCGAAGCGAGCGAGATGGCGCCCGCCCATCCGAGCCAGTGGCCCAGTCGCTCGGCGAAGGCGGGTCGCCCTTCGGCCGGCGGCCCGTCGGCAAGACGGGCGAGGAGGCGGGTGAGCTCCGAACCGGCGACGCCCGGGCTGGCAGACCCGTGCAGCATGAGCCAGTCGAAGGATCGGTAAAGGGCGCGCAGTGTACCGCCTGCGCCGTGTGGTGGCCGGCGCGGGCAAAAGAAAGGGCGCCCGCAGGCGCCCGCCGTGCCGGCTCGGCGACGCTCAGCCGCGCACCTCCAGCTGGTTCTTCACCTGCTTGACGCCCTTGACGCTGCGCGCCAGCGTCTCGGCACGGGCCTTCTCGGTGCCGGACTTGGCGAAGCCCGACAGCATCACTTCGCCGCGCAGCGTCTCGACGCTGATCGCGGTGGCGTCGACCGACTTGTCCTCGACGAACTTGGCCTTCACGGCGGTGGTGATCGCGCTGTCGTCGATGTACTCGCCGACGGTGGACTGGTCGCGCGTGACGGCGCAACCGGGCAGGACGACGAGGGCGGCGACGGCCGTGATCGTGGCGGCGAGCGTGTTTCGGATGAGGTTCATGCGTTCGTTCTCCTTGATTGCGAAGGCCGCAGTGCGGCCTTCGTAGACGCATGCTGTCCTCGAAAGGTCGCCACTGGCGTGGGGCCGCAGCGCAAACGCGCGTCGGACGTCTCCGACGCTCAGCCCGCGCCGCCCAGCGCCTGCACCAGCGTGACCTGGTTCTTCAGCCGCGCGAGCCGGTTCTCGGCCAGCGCGACCTCGGCGCTGCGGCGGCTCTCCTGCGCGTCCAGCCAGGTGCGCAGCGCGACGGCACCGGCGCGGTAGCGTGCTTCGTACAGCGTCTCGATGCGCTGCGCCGCGGCCAGCGAGCCTTCGAGCCACTCGCCCTGGCGCGCCAGCGCCTGGCGTGCCGACAAGGCGTCCTCGACCTCGGCCACCGCGGCGTACAGCGTCTGGCGAAACGAGATCGCGGCGCTCTCGTAGTTGGCGCGCTGCAGCTCGCCCTGCAGCTGCATCTCGCGCCAGTTCAGGAAGGGCAGGGCCAGTCCGCTGCCCAGTGCGGCCACCGGGTTGGCCAGCACCTGGCCGAGTGCGCTGCTGCTGCCGCCCAGGCTGCCGGTGAGCGTCAGCGTCGGGTAGTAGCTGGCGCGCACGGCGTCGCCCTGGGCCAGGGTCTTGCGCAGCCGCAGCTCGGCGGCACGCAGGTCCGGGCGCCGGCCCAGCAGTTCGGCGGGCAGCCCGGCGCGTGGCGCCGGCAGAGCGGCGCTGGGCAGCGCCTGGGGCTCGGCGGCCGGCGGCACGTCGTCGGCGGCGCGGTCGAAGAGCAGCGCGAAGGCGTGTCTCGCCTCGGTGCGCTGCTGGCGCAGGTCTTCCAGCGTCGCCTGCTGGGCGAGCACGGTCTGCTCGGCTTCGTGCCGTTCCAGCGCGCCGACGGCGCCGGCGTCGAACTGCGCCTGCACCAGCGCCTGCGTGCGGCGTGCGGTGTCGACGCTGGCCTCGGCGCTGGCGATGCGCTGGTTCAGGTAGCCGAGCTGCCAGTACAGCGTCGCGACGGTGCCCGACAGGCTGAGCGCGGCGGCGGCGCGGTCCTGCTCGCTGGCGCCGGCTTCCAGCTGCGCGGCGTCGGCGAGTGCGCCCAGGCGCTGCCAGAGGTCGGCCTCCCAGCTGGCGCCGACGCTGGCCGAATAGGCGTGCGTCGTCGTGCGCGGCGCGTCCAGCCCGCGTTCGGCCTGGCTGCTGACGCTGGCGCTCAGGCCGGGCCGGCGGTCGCTGTCGGCCAGGCCGGCCTGCAGCCGCGCCTGGCGCAGCGCGACGCCGGCCACCGCCAGGTCGGTGTTGCGCGCCAGCGCCTCGTCGACGAAGCGGTCGAGCACGGGGTCGCCGAGCGCTCGCCACCAGCGCGGGTCGGTCGCGGCAGTGGCCGCTTCGGCGGGCCCGGACCAGGCGGCCGGCAGCGCGGTGGCGGGCGGTTCGTAAGGCGTGCGCAGCGCCGAGCAGGCGGCCAGCAGCGCCAGCGGCAGCAGCAGGAGAGGGCGGGCGGAGGTCATCACGGGGGTCGGGTTCAATCGCGGGCCAGGGCCTCGACGGGGTCCAGGCGCGAGGCGTTGCGTGCCGGCAGCCAGCCGAAGACGACGCCGATCAGCGTCGCGCAGCCGAAGGCGGCGAGCATCGCCAGCGGCGAGAAGGCGAGGCTGAAGTCCTGGCTGAAGCGCGAGAACACCGCGCCGAAGGCCAGCGCCGAGGCGATGCCCAGCGCGCCGCCGAGCAGGCAGACCAGCACCGCCTCGATCAGGAACTGCTGCTGGATGTCGCGCCGGCGCGCGCCGACGGCCATGCGCACGCCGATCTCGGCGGTGCGTTCGGTGACGCTGACCAGCATGATGTTCATCACGCCGATGCCGCCGACGACCAGCGAGATCACCGCGATCGACGCGATCAGCAGCGTCAGCGTGCGTGTCGTGCTCTCGATCGTCTGGCGGATGCTGTCGGTGTTGAGCACGTAGAAGTCGACGCGGCCGTGGCGGCGTTCGAGCAGCTGGCCGATGCCCTGCGCGGCGGCGTCCATCGGCGCGTGGTCGGCGACGCGCACGGTGATGCTGCGCAGATAGCCCTGGCCGATCAGCCGCCGCATCGCCGTCGTGTAGGGCACGAAGACGTTCAGGCTCTCGCTGTTGGGGCCGAAGGCGCTGTCCTTCCTGGCCGTGACGCCGATCACCGTCACCGGCATGCTGCCCAGGAAGATCACCTGGCCGACCGGCTCGGTCGTCGGGAACAGCTTCTTGCGCGTGTTGTCGTCGATGACGGCCACCTGCGCGTAGCGCTCGATCGCGTCGGCGCCGAAGGCCGTGCCGTCGGCGAGCTTCAGGCCCTTGACGCGGAAGTACTGGTCGCCCACGCCGCTGACGCTGGCCGAGGCGTCGACGTTGCCGAAGCGCGCCGTCAGCGAGGTCTGCACGTTGGGCGTCACGCTGTCGACGAAACCCTGTTCGGCCAGCGCGTCGGCGTCGGCAGGTCTGAGCGTCTGGATGCGCGCCGAACGCGGGTCGCCGAAACCCTGGCCGGAGAAGACCTCGACGGTGTTGGTGCCGATGCTGCTGATGTCGGCCAGCACCTTGCGCCGCGAGCCCTCGCCGAGTGCGACGACCGACACCACCGAGGCGATGCCGATGATGATGCCGAGCATCGTCAGCAGCGTGCGCAGGCGGTGGGCGTTCATCGCCAGCAGCGCCATGTGCAGCGCCTCGCGCAGGCCGTCGAGCCAGGCGCCGCGGCCGCGGCGGACGTCGGCGCGCGCCGTCGCCGGCGCCGCGTGGTCCGCCGGGCGGCCGCTGTCGGCGACGATGACGCCATCCTTGATCTCGACGATGCGCCGCGCGTGCCGCGCCACGCCCATGTCGTGGGTGACGAGGATGACGGTGTGGCCCTGGGCGTGCAGCTCGGCCAGGATGCGCATCACCTCGGCGCCCGAGGCGCTGTCCAGCGCGCCGGTGGGCTCGTCGGCGAGGATCACCTCGCCGCCGTTCATCAGCGCCCGGGCGATCGACACGCGCTGCTGCTGGCCGCCCGAGAGCTTGCCCGGCACGTGGCCCAGGCGGTCGGCCATGCCCAGGCGCTGCAGCAGCGTGCGCGCCCGCTCCTGGCGCTCGGCGCGTGCGTTGCCGGCGTAGACCGCGGGCATCTCGACGTTGCCCTGCGCCGTCAGGTCCGACAGCAGGTGGTAGCGCTGGAAGACGAAGCCGAAGTGCTCGCGGCGCAGTGCCGCCAGTTCGTCGGGTGCCAGGCTGGCGACCTCGCGGCCGGCGATCGTGTAGCGGCCGCGCGTCGGCTGGTCCAGGCAGCCGAGCACGTTCATCAGCGTCGACTTGCCCGAGCCCGACTGGCCGACGATGGCCACCATCTCGCCGGCGGCGATGTCCAGGTCCAGCGCGCGCAGCGCGGCGATCGTGCCGTCGCCGGCGGGGTACTCGCGCCAGACGCCGCGCAGCGACAGCAGCGGCGTGGCGCTCTCGTGGGGGCCGGCCATCGTCAGAACATCGGCGGCGGGCCCATGCGCCGGCCGCTGGTGGACGCCGTCGGCGAGGCGGCGTTGCCGAGCACCACGCGCTCGCCTTCCTTCAGCCCGTCGAGCACCTGGGCGGCGACGTTGTTGTTCAGGCCGATGCGCACCGCGCGCGGCTGCGGCATGCCGTCGGCGCCGAGCACCTGCACCAGCGTGCGGCCGTCGTCCTGGTGCGCACCCAGCGCGCCGACGGGAATGCTCAGCGCGCCCCGGGCCTCGCCGCGCACGAGGTGCACCTCGGCGGTCATCGAGATGCGCAGCAGGCGGTCGGGGTTGGGCACCTCGAACTTGCCGTTGTAGTAGATCGCCGTGGCGCTGGTCGTCGACGAGGTGCTCGAGGTGCTGCTGCTCGAGGTCGAGGTCGAGCTGATGCTGTCGGTGGCGGGCTCGACGGTGCGCAGCCGGGCCTCGAAGCGCCGGCGCGGCTCGCCGAGGATCGTGAACCAGGCCTTCTGGCCCGGCTTGACGCTGGTGACGTCGGCCTCGGAGATCGAGGCCTTGACGGTCATCGTGTCGACCTGGGCGACGATCAGGATCGTCGGCGTCGACTGGTTGGCGTTCACCGTCGTGCCTTCCTCGGTGACGATGGCCACGACCTGGCCGTCGATCGGCGAGGTGATGCGTGTGTAGCCGAGGTTGACCTCGGCGGTGTCGACGCTGATGCGGGCCTGCTCCAGCTGTGCCTGCAGCGCGGCGACCTCGGCCTCGGCGACCTCGACGGCTTCCTGGGCCGATTCCAGGTCGGCCGGCGCGCTGGCCTCGCTGCGGCGCATCTGCTGCTGACGCGCCAGCGTGCGCCGCGCCTGGGCCAGCGTCGCCTGCGCCGAACGTTGCTGCGCCAGCACGCTGGCCAGCGCCGCACGCGCGTTGCGCAGCGTGTTCTGCTGCGTCATCGAGTCGATCTCGGCGACGAGCTGGCCCTTCCTGACGTCGTCGCCCAGCGCCACCTTCAGCGACTTCACCTGGCCCGAGACCTGGGCGCCGACGCTGACCTGCTTGAAGGCCTCGAGCGTGCCGTTGGCCAGCACCGTGTCCAGCAGGTCGGCGCGTGTGACCGGCGCGGTGATCAGCGCCGGTGGTTCGGGGCGGGAGAAGACGAGGCGCTGCGCCGCGATGGCGGCGATCAGCAGCGCCAGGCCGGCGACGCCGTAGCGCAGCCGGCGGGCGGTCGTGGGGTTCATCGGCAGGCGGGTAGCGGGAACGACCGCCGACTCTGGCGCTCGGGCGCCAGGGCCTGTTTGCCGTTCTGTGAAGCGTGCTTCACGTGCCCGAGGGCACGATCTTCAGCGGTGGCGCGACCTGTCGTGCGCCGGCGCGGTGGCGCAGGTCATGCCGTGTCACGGCCCGGTTCGCGCAACAGCTCGCCGAGCCGGCGCAGGCCTTGCTCGCGCTGTGCGTCCAGCGGGTGGGCGGCGCTCAGCCGCAGCCCGCTGGCGAGTGCCGCACCGGCGCCGAAGGCCGTACCCGGCACGAAGCCGTAGCCGCGTTCGCGCAGTCGCGGCAGCAGCGCGGCGCTGTCGACTCCCGGCGGCAGCTCGACCCAGATCACGTAGCCGCCTTCACCCGGCGTGACGCGCGTGTCCGGCGGCAGCCAGCGGCGCGCGGCCTCGACCCAGGCCTCGGTCTGCGCGGCCAGCGTGCGCCGCAGGCGGCGCAGATGCGTCTCGTAGCCGCGGTCGGCGAGGAACCCGGCGAGCGCGGCGTCGGTCAGCGGCGACAGCAGCTCGCCGTGCACCGCGCGTGCGGCGCGCAGCTGCAGCCGGTGGCGCCGGCTGGCCACCCAACCGACGCTGAAGCCCGCGCCGGTGACGCAGGCCAGGCTGGCGCAGTAGAGCACGCGGTCTTCGGTGTCCCAGGCCTTGACCGGGCGCGGGCGCTCGCCGCTGCGCTGCAGCTCGCCCATCAGCTCGCATTCGATCAGCGGCAGGCGGTGCTCGCGCAGCAGCGCGGCGAGCTGCTCGCGCGCCGCGTCGGGCATGCGGCTGCCGCGCACGGTGTCGAAGCTCGGATCGACGACGCAGCAGCGCACGTCGTGGTGCTGCAGCGCGAAGGCCAGCGCCGGCACCGAGAAGCCGCCGTCCTGCGGCGCCGGGATCGCCAGCGGCTTCAGGCCCAGGCTGGCGACCAGTTCCAGCGCCCGCAGCGACCCCGGCTCGGGCACGGCGACGATGTCGCCCGGGCGCGTCAGCAGCCGCAGGCAGAGCTCCAGCGCCTCGCCTTCGCCGTGCGTGACGACGATGTCCTCGGCGTCGACCGCGCAGCCGGCGCGCAGCATGCGGTGCGCCAGCGCCTGGCGCAGCGCGTCGCTGCCGTAGACGCTGCCGATGGCCAGCAGCGAGCGGTCGGCGGCCAGTGCCTGCTGCAGATGGCGCTGCAGCGCGGCCAGCGGCAGCAGCGCCGCCGGCAGCGCCAGGTGGCTCAGCGACAGGCTGTCGGGCCGCGTCGTCGCCAGCTCGATCAGGCGCTTGCGCCGGCCTTCGAGTTCCAGCGACGGGCCGCCGGCCGGCACCGGGGCGCGCACGGCGCCGCGCACGAAGTGGCCGCGCCGGGCGCGGGCCTCGATCAGCCCGGCGTCCTCCAGCTCGTGCAGCGCGTGCGTCACCGTCGCCAGGCTGGCGCCGTGTTCGGCGCACAGCTGGCGCACCGAGGGCAGCTGCGAGCCCGGCGGATAGCGTCCTTCATGCAGCGCACGCGCCAGGTCCTCGGCCAGGCTGCGGTAGCGGGTGGGGCGTTCGGACATGGCGCGACGATACGCCGGCGCACCGCTTCTGGATCGATACAGAGATCCGTCGCCTGGGTCGATACAGCGGCCGCTGCATGCGGCGCCGGAGGCGGCTGCTGTGGCTTACGCGCGCCGGCCGCGCTGCCTAGAGTGCAGCGCATGACCGAACGCCTGCTCCCGACCCTGCCCGCCGCCTGGCGCTCGATTCCCGTGCCGGTGCGCCGGCTGATGCTGGGCGAGCTGTTCGGCCTGCTCGCCGCTGCGGCCATGCACCTGGCGCTGGCCTGGTGGATCAGCCGCGAAGGCGGCGCCGAGGCGCTGGCGCGTTATGGCGCGATCACCGCCTTCGCCGCGCTGCTGGTGACGCCGCTGCTGTCGCCGGCCGGCGATCGCTGGCCCAAGCGCCGGCTGATCCGCCTGGGCAAGCTGGTGCTGGTGCTCGATGCGCTGGTCATCACGCTGCTGTGCGCGGCCGGCGTCTACGACCTGGGGCTGATCTGCGCCTGCAGCCTGCTGTCGGTGGCGGCGACGGCGCTGCTCTGGCCGGCCGAAGCCAGCATCCTGCCCGAGCTGCTGCCGGCGGAGGAACTGCCGGCGGCGATCCGCTTGCGCCGCGGCGCCCAGGCGCTGGGCGGGCTGCTGGGGCCTGGGCTGGGCGGCGTCGTGCTCGCCGGCGCCGGGCTGGAGGCGGCGATGGTGCTGAACCTGATGCTGTTCGTCTTCGCCGCGCTGGCGGCCTGGAACGTCGGCTCGGCCCGGCGCCCGGCCGGCGCGGCGCCGAGCCGCGGCTGGTTCGACGAGATGGCGGCCGGCCTGCGCGCCAAGTGGCGGGTGCGGCTGGACCGCTGGTGGACGCTGGTCGGCGCCTTGATGATGATGTGCCTGCTGCCGGCCACCGGGCTGCTGCTGCCGCTGCGCATCCAGGGGCTGGGGCTGTCGGCGGCCTGGTTCGGCGCCTGCAGCGCGGCGATGTCGCTGGGGCTGCTGGCCGGCGTCGCCGGGCTGGCGCCGGCGCTGATCGAGCGCGCCGGGCGGGTCAGGGCCCTCGCCCTCGCGGTTCAGGCCTGCGCGCTGGCGATCGCCGGCATCGGCCTGTGCCGCTGGGCGCCGGGGCTGGTCGCGCTGTTCGCCGTCATCGGCCTGGGCATGTCGGTGACGCAGCTCGTCGGCCAGACGCACCGCATGCTGGCGATGCCCGAGGACTACCGCGCCCGGATGAGCGCCGCGCACCTGGCGATCGCCCACCTCGCCGCGACGCTGGCGCCGGCGCTGGGCGGCGCGCTGCTGGGCATCGCCGAGGTACCGGCGGTCTACCTGCTGCTGGCCGCGGGCTTCGCCGCCAGCGGCCTGCTGCTGATGGCCGTGCCGGGGCTGGCGCTGTTCCTGCGCCAGGACCACGAGGGCGCGCGTGGCTGGTACGCGCGCCACTTCCCCGAGGCCTTCACTCCAGGCGGATGCCGGCCTTCCTGACGATCGGCCCGTAGGCGGCGAAGTCGCGCTGCATCGCGACGCGGAACTGGTCCGGCGTGCCCGGCCGCGGCTCGATGCCCAGCACGGCGAGCTTGTCGCGCACCGCCGGGTCGTTGAGCACCGCGTTGAGTTCGGTGTTCAGGCGCGCGACGATGGCCGGCGGCGTGGCCGCCGGTGCCAGCAGGCCGACCCAGCTGTCGACGACGAAGTCGGGCACGCCGGCTTCGGCGAAGGTCGGCACGTCGGGCAGCGAACTGCTGCGGCGCGCGCTGGACACCGCGATCGCCTTCAGCTTGCCGGCCTTGACGTGGGCGTGCGCGCCGGCGACGGCGGTGTAGACCAGCGGGATCGCGCCGCCCATCACGTCGGTCATCGCCTGGCCACCGCCCTTGTAGGGCACGTGTTCGAGCCGCGCGCCGGTGCGCTGCGCCAGCATCTCGCCGGCGACGTGCGGCGTGCCGCCGATGCCCGAGGTGCCGTAGGCCAGCGGCTGGGTCTTCGACAGCGCGATGACGTCCTGCAGCGTGTTCGCCGGCAGCGAGGGGTGGGCGACGAGGATCAGCGTCGCGTCGCCGATCTTGCCGACCGGCACGAAGTCCTTCTGCGTGTCGAACGGCACCTTGGCGAAGATGTGCGGGTTGATGACCAGCGTGCCGTCGAAGCCCAGCAGCAGCGTGTAGCCGTCGGCCGGCGCCTGCGCCGCCTGGGCGCTGCCGATGTTGCCGCTGGCGCCGGGCTTGTTGTCGACGACGACCTGCTGGCCCAGGCGGCGGCCCAGCGCGTCGGCGATCAGCCGGCCGCTGGCGTCGGTGACGCCGCCGGGCACGAAGGGCACGATCAGCCGGATCGGCTTGTTGGGGTAGGGCGCCTGCGCGCTCGCAGGGCCGGCCAGCGCTGCCAGCGCCAGGCCGGCGGCCAGGGCCGCCAGCGTTCGGCGGCGGTTCGTCGTCTTGTGCATCGTCGTCTCCTCTTGTCGTTTGGTGTTCAGTCCTCGGCCCAGCGGCGCTCGAAGGCGTGCACCTCCGGGAAGCCCATCAGCGTGGTCAGCGTGCCGAAGTCCATCAGCGGCTGCGCCATGCCGGCGCTCGAACCGTGTTCGCGCAGGTGGCGGTAGACGGCGCGCATCGCCTGCGTCGCCGCCAGCAGCGCGCTGACCGGGAAGATCGCGATGCGGTAGCCCAGCGCCTCCAGTTCGGCGCGCGCCAGCACGGGCGTGCGCCCGCCTTCGACCATGTTGGCCAGCAGCGGCCGGTCGACCGCCTGGCCGATGCGGCGCATCTCGTCGACGCTCTCGGGCGACTCGACGAACAGGATGTCGGCGCCGGCACGCGCATAGGCCTCGGCGCGGCGCAAGGCCTCGTCCAGGCCGAGCGTGGTGCGCGCGTCGGTGCGCGCGATGATCAGGAAGTCGGCGCTGCGGCGCGCGTCAGCGGCGACGCGGATCTTCTTCACCATCTCGTCGGCCGGCACGACGCGGCGGCCGGGCGTGTGGCCGCACTTCTTCGGCGACTCCTGGTCCTCGAGCTGGATGGCCTGGGCGCCGGCCGCCTCGTAGCCGCGCACCGTGTGCGCGACGTTGAGCAGGCCGCCGTAGCCGGTGTCGCCGTCGGCGATCAGCGGCGTGCGCGCCAGCGAGGCCATCTGGCGCACGCGGCCGAGCATGTCGGTGTAGGTCGCCAGGCCGGCGTCGGGCAGCCCGAGATGGCTGGCCACGGTGCCGAAGCCGGTCATGTAGAGCGCGTCGAAACCGAGCGCGTCGGCCTGGCGCAGCGAGACCATGTCGTGCACGCCGGGCGCGACGACGAGGCCGGGTTGCTGCAGCCGCTGGCGCAGCGTCGGGGGAGGGGGCAGGGTGGGCGTGTCCATGCCCGCCATGGTGCAGAGCCCGTGCCACGCCGGGTTTGTCCCAGGCGCCGAACGCAAGTGCTTGTCGCGCCTGACGTTGCCGACTCAGGGTTGTCGCGCTGGTGTTGCACGCAACGCCACTGCAACACTGCTGCAACGCCGGAGCCTTGATGAGCCTGCCCCGACTCTGTTTCCTGTCCTACCCCGCGCTGCGCCACTTCGCCGCGCCGGTGGTCGCCGAGTACGCCGGCCGGGCGCGCATCGAGGTCGTCGACGGTGCCTTCGACGCCGCGCTGGCGGCAGCACGCGCGCGCCTGGCGCGGCGTGCGGTCGACGTCTTCGTCAGCGCCGGCGCCAATGCCAGCCTGATCCGCCGCCACCTGCCGGCGCCGGTGGCGACCATCCAGGCCGGCGGCTTCGACATCCTGCAGGCGCTGCTGCGCGCGCGCGAGCGCCATCCGCGGGTCGGCGTGCTGCACTACGGCAGCACGATCCCCGAGCTCGACGCCGCCAAGAGCCTGCTGAACCTGGAGATCCGCCAGTGCGCCTACACGACGCCCGAGGAGGCGCGGGAGCGGCTGCGCGAGTTGCGCGACGAGGGTTTCCCGGTCGTCGTCGGTTCCAGCCTGGTGCTGGAGTACGCGGCCCAGGCGGGCATCGAAGGCGTGCTCGCCTATTCGCTGGACGGCATCCGGCGCGGTTTCGACGACGCGCTGGAACTGGCGCGTGTCGCCCGGCTGGAGGCCGGACGCACCGGCCAGCTCAACGCCGTGCTGCAGCATCTGCAGGACGCGGTGCTGGCCGTCGACCGCCACGGTGTCGTCACCGCCGCCAACCCGGCGATGCAGCGGGCGCTGGGCGAGCCGGTGCTGGCCCTGGTCGGGCGCACGCTCGACGCCCTGCCCGAGGAACTGGCGCTGGCGCCTGTGCTGCGTGGTGCGCCGCCCGACGACGGCAGCGTGCTGCGCCTGAACGGCCGCGACTGGGTTGCGGCGCGCCGGCCGCTGCTGGAGCAGGGTCGCGTCGCCGGCGCGACGCTGACGCTGTACGAGGCCGGCACGATCCACGAAGCCGACAACCGGCTGCGCATCCAGCAGCGCCGGCGCCAGCAGCCCTCGGCACCGCGCACACGCTGGTGTTTCGATGACCTGCTGGGCCAGGCGCCGGCGTTCGTGCGCACGCTGCAGACCGCAGGCCGCTACGCCCGCACCGAACTCGCGATCCTGATCCGCGGCGAGAGCGGCACCGGCAAGGAGTTGCTGGCCCAGGCCATCCACCAGGCCAGCGCGCGCGCCGCGCGGCCCTTCGTCGCGATCAACTGCGCCGCGCTGCCCGAAGGGCTGCTGGAGAGCGAACTCTTCGGCCACGAGGAAGGCGCTTTCACCGGCGCGCGCCGCGGCGGCCAGCGCGGGCTGTTCGAGGCCGCGCACACCGGCACGCTGTTCCTCGACGAGGTCGGCGACATGCCGCTGGCGCTGCAGACGCGGCTGCTGCGGGTGCTGCAGCAGCGCGAGATCCAGCGCCTGGGCTCGACCCTGGCCATTCCCGTCGACGTGCGCGTGATCGCCGCCACCCACCAGCCGCTGGAGCAGATGGTCGCCGGGCGGCGCTTCCGCCACGACCTGCTGCACCGGCTGGACACGCTGCGTCTGGTGCTGCCGCCGCTGCGCGAGCGCCCCGGCGACGTCGCCGCGCTGGCCCAGGCGCTGCTGGCCGACGCGCTGGCGCGCCACGGCTCGCGGCTGGAGGCCGCGCCGCTGCTGTCGCCGTTGCTGCCGGCGCTGGAACGCCATGCCTGGCCGGGCAACGTGCGCGAGCTGGAGAACACGATGGAGCGCCTGGCGGTCTTCGCCTTGCAGGCCGAACGGCTGGAGGACCTGCCGCTGGCCGAGTTCGTGCACGAGTGTCCCGAGGTCTTTGCCGCGGCGCCGCAGGCGTCGGCCGATGGCGCCCTGCCGCGGGCCGAACGCGCCCGACAGGCGCTGGCGCGATGTGGCGGCCGGGCCGGCGACGCCGCGCAGGCGCTGGGCGTCAACCGCAGCACGCTGTGGCGCTGGCTGCGCGAGCCGCCTGGACCGTGCGCGGGGCAGGGGGAATCCTAGTGTTCACCCTGATGGGGTTCGCCCAAAATAGAACGATCGTTCGATTCCTGGGGGTTCCGGCCGGCGCGTCTGGAACCCCCCACTAGAATCGTCGGGTAACGTCAACGTCAACTCCCAGGAGCTGAGGCATGAAGGTGCTGGTCCCCGTCAAGCGGGTGGTCGATTACAACGTCAAGGTCCGCGTGAAGAGCGACGGCACCGGGGTCGACATCGCCAACGTCAAGATGAGCATGAACCCCTTCGACGAGATCGCCGTCGAGGAGGCCGTTCGTCTGAAGGAGAAGGGCGTCGCGACCGAGATCGTCGCCGTGTCCTGCGGCGTCACGCAGTGCCAGGAGACGCTGCGCACCGCGATGGCGATCGGTGCCGACCGCGCCATCCTCGTCGAGACCACCGAAGAGCTGCAGCCGCTGGCCGTCGCCAAGCTGCTGAAGGCGCTGGTCGACAAGGAGCAGCCGGGCCTCGTCATCGTCGGCAAGCAGGCGATCGACGACGACGCCAACCAGACCGGCCAGATGCTGGCCGCGCTCGCCGGCCTGGCGCAAGGTGCCTTCGCCAGCAAGATCGAGATCGCCGACGGCCGCGCCAAGATCACGCGCGAAATCGACGGTGGTGCCGAGACCGTCGACCTGAAGCTGCCGGCCGTCGTCACCGCCGACCTGCGCCTGAACGAGCCGCGCTACGTCACGCTGCCCAACATCATGAAGGCCAAGAAGAAGCCGCTGGAGGTCGTCAAGCCGGCCGATCTGGGCGTCGACGTGACGCCGCGGCTGAAGACGCTGAAGGTCAGCGAGCCACCCAAGCGCGGCGCCGGCGTCAAGGTGCCCGATGTCGCGACGCTCGTCGCGAAGCTCAAGAACGAAGCCAAGGTGATCTGAAGATGCCCGTCCTCGTCATTGCCGAACACGACAACGCGACCATCAAGGGCGCGACCCTGAACACCGTCACCGCGGCGCTGGCCTGCGGCGGTGACGTGCACGTGCTGGTCGCCGGCGAGAACGCCGCCGGCGCCGCCCAGGCCGCGGCGCAGATCGCCGGTGTCGCCAAGGTGCTGCACGCCGACGGCGCGGCGCTGGCCCACGGCCTGGCCGAGAACCTGTCGGCCCAGGTCGTCGCCGTCGCCAAGGACTACAGCCACGTGCTGTTCCCCTCGACCGCCGGCGGCAAGAACGTCGCCCCGCGCGTGGCCGCGCTGCTCGACGTCGCCCAGATCAGCGACGCGACGAAGATCGTCTCGGCCGACACCTTCGAGCGCCCGTTCTACGCCGGCAACGCCATCGCCACGGTGCAGAGCGCCGACCCGGTCAAGGTGATCACGGTGCGCACCACCGGCTTCGACGCCGCGGCGGCGACTGGCGGCAGCGCCGCGATCGAGTCCGTCCCGGCCGTGGCCGACGCCGGCCTGTCGGTCTACGTCGGCAGCGAGATCGCCGCCAGCGACCGGCCCGAGCTGACCGCCGCGAAGATCATCGTCTCCGGCGGCCGCGCGCTGGGTTCGAGCGACAAGTTCAACGAGGTGCTGCTGCCGCTGGCCGACAAGCTGGGCGCCGCGCTCGGCGCCAGCCGCGCCGCGGTCGACGCCGGTTACGCGCCCAACGACTGGCAGGTCGGCCAGACCGGCAAGATCGTCGCGCCGCAGCTCTACATCGCCGCCGGCATCAGCGGTGCGATCCAGCACCTGGCCGGCATGAAGGACAGCAAGGTCATCGTCGCGATCAACAAGGATCCGGAGGCCCCGATCTTCAGCGTCGCCGACTACGGCCTGGAGGCGGACCTGTTCACCGCGGTGCCGGAACTGGTCGCCGCCCTGTGAACCTGAACTGATTCGTCCCTCAGGCGCCGTCCGCGGCGCCTTTTTTCCATCTGGAGACCCACAATGACCTACCGTGCCCCGGTGAAGGACATGCTGTTCGTGATGAAGGAGCTGGCCGGCATCGACGCCGTCGCCGCGCTGCCCGGATTCGAGGACGCCGGACTGGATACCGCTGCCGCCGTGCTGGAGGAGTGCGCGCGTTTCAACGAGGACGTCGTCGCCCCGCTGAACCGTGAAGGCGACGTCAGGCCGTCGAACTTCGCCGACGGCCAGGTGCACGCGACGCCCGGCTTCAAGCAGGCCTTCCACCAGTTCGCCGAAGCCGGCTGGCAGGGGCTGCAGCACCCGGTGGAGTTCGGCGGTCAGGGCCTGCCCAAGCTGATCGGCGCGGCCTGCGGCGAGATGGTCAACAGCGCCAGCATCGCCTTCGCGCTGTGCCCGCTGCTCAGCGACGGCGCGATCGAGGCGCTGCTGACCGCCGGCAGCCACGAGATGCAGCAGGCCTACATCCCGAACCTGATCTCGGGGCGCTGGACCGGCACGATGTGCCTGACCGAGCCGCAGGCCGGCAGCGACCTGTCGCTGGTGCGCACGCGCGCCGAGCCGCAGGGCGACGGCACGTACAAGCTCTTCGGCACGAAGATCTTCATCACCTGGGGCGAACACGACATGGCCGAGAACATCGTCCACCTCGTGCTCGCACGCGTGGCCGGTGCGCCCGAGGGCGTGAAGGGCATCTCGCTGTTCGTCTGCCCGAAGCACCTTCCCGACGGCACGCGCAACGACGTGCACTGCGTCAGCATCGAACACAAGCTGGGCATCAAGGCCAGCCCAACGGCAGTACTGCAGTTCGGTGACCAAGGCGGCGCGGTGGCTCAGCTCGTCGGCCAGGAGAACCGCGGCCTCGAGTACATGTTCATCATGATGAACGCCGCGCGCTTCGGCGTCGGCGTGCAGGGCATCGCGCTGGCCGAACGCGCCTACCAGCAGGCCGTGGCCTACGCCCGCGACCGCGTGCAGAGCCGCCCGGTCGACGGCTCGACGCCGGGGGCTTCGGCCATCATCCGCCACCCTGACGTGCGCCGCATGCTGATGACGATGCGTGCCCACACCGAAGGCTGCCGCGCGATGGCGCTGGTGGCCGCGGCCGCCTACGACGCCGCGCATGCGCATCCGGACGACGCCGCGCGCCAGCAGAACCAGGCCTTCTACGAGTTCCTGGTGCCGCTGGTGAAGGGCCTGTCCACCGAGATGAGCCTGGACGTCGCCAGCCTGGGCGTGCAGGTGCACGGCGGCATGGGCTTCATCGAGGAGACCGGCGCCGCCCAGCACCTGCGCGACGCCAAGATCCTGACGATCTACGAAGGCACGACGGCGATCCAGGCCAACGACCTGGTCGGCCGCAAGACGGCGCGCGACCGCGGCGCCACGGCGCGTGCGATCGCCGCGCGGATCGAAGCCACCGAAGGCGAGCTCGCGGCCTCCGGCAGCGCCGCCGCGCTGGCGATGGCGCGCCACCTGGGCGCCGCGCGCCGTGCCTTCCTCGACGTCGTCGACTTCGTGCTCGCCAAGGTGAAGAGCGAGCCGAACGCCGTGTTCTCCGGCAGCGTGCCCTACCTGATGCTGGCCGGCACCGCGGTCGCGGGCTGGCAGATGGCGCGCGCGCTGCTCGTCGCCGAACAGCGCCTCGCCGCCGGCGAGGACCCCGAGTTCATGAAGGCCAAGATCGCCACCGCACGCTTCTATGGCGACCACCTGCTGGTGCGCTGCGGCGGGCTGCGCGACGCGATCGTCGACGGTGCCGAATCGGTCACCGCGCTCGAGCTGGAGGCCTTCTGATGCTGCCGCCCGTGCTGCAACACCTGGCGCTGCCGGTCATCGGCTCGCCGCTGTTCATCATCAGCAACCCCAAGCTCGTCATCGAGCAGTGCAAGGCCGGCATCGTCGGCTCGATGCCGGCGCTTAACGCCAGGCCGGCCTCGCAGCTCGACGAGTGGCTGGCCGAGATCACCGAGACGCTGGCCGCCTGGGACCGCGACCACCCCGGGCGCAAGTCGGCGCCGTTCGCGATCAACCAGATCGTGCACAAGAGCAACGACCGGCTCGAGCACGACCTGGAGGTCTGCGCGCGCTACAAGGTGCCGCTGGTCATCACCTCGCTGGGTGCACGCAGCGACCTCAACGCCGCGGTGCACGCCTGGGGCGGCCTCGTGCTGCACGACGTCATCAACAACGCCTTCGCGCACAAGGCGGTGGAGAAGGGCGCCGACGGCCTGATCGCGGTGGCCGCCGGCGCCGGCGGCCATGCCGGCGTCAAGAGCCCGTTCGCGCTGATCCAGGAGATCCGCGCCTGGTTCGACGGGCCGCTGGCGCTGTCGGGCTCGATCGCCACCGGCGACGCGGTGCTGGCCGCGCAGGCGATGGGCGCCGACCTGGCCTACATCGGCTCGGCCTTCATCGCCACCGAGGAGGCGCGTGCCGCCGACGCCTACAAGCAGTGCATCGTCGACTGCGACAGCGACGACATCGTCTATTCCAACCTCTTCACCGGCGTGCACGGCAACTACCTGAAGCCGTCGATCCGCAACGCCGGGCTGGACCCGGATCACCTGCCCGAGAGCGACCCGTCGAAGATGAACTTCGGCGGCGACGGCGCCAAGGCCTGGAAGGACATCTGGGGCTGCGGCCAGGGGATCGGCGCCGTGAAGGCGGTGCTGCCGGCCGGCGAACTGGTCGCGCGGCTCAAGCGCGAGTACGACGCGGCGCGGGGCCGCCTGGGCCTGGCGGACTGAGTCGGCCCCGCCGGGCTCAACGGGCCGGGTCGCCGTCCGCGGCGTCGCCGGCCCGTTTCGCGTCCAGCACCTCGTAGTCGGCGTCGCAGCCGACGCCCGCGGCGATCCAGCGCCGCGCCAGCCGCGTCGCCCAGGCCGAGGGCAGCCACGGCAGATGGCGGCCGGGCTCGGCGATCGCGCCGCAGCGGTAGCGGCCGTCGCCCTCCACCCAGACCAGCGCCGCACAGGCGCCGTGGCGGCGGCGCGAGATCCACACGCCCAGCGGGCAGGGCTCGGCGGCGCAGCAGACGCCGCAGCCGTTGCAGGGCTCGCCGGTCGCCGGCTTGGGCGGCGCCTCGGGCACGAGCAGGATGCGGCGGGTGGACATGGCGGGCGCAGTGTGCGCCCGGATGGCGGGCCGCCAAGCGCCGATGAAGACCGCCCCCGCGTGCCATTTGCCACGCCGGGCCCGAAGCCGCCCGGGTTTGCGCTGGCTCAGATCACCCCACTCGAATCCAGTACAAGTGCTAAAGTCCTCCGCTGGATACGGAACGTGTCTGGTCCTTCCCGTCCCCTTGCTGAGTCAGATGTGCAGCAAGGCGGGTCGCAATCCGCCAACCGGTGAAGCCGGGGCCGCGGAAGGTTGATCAACCCATCGTAGCCCTGGGAACCGGGGCGAAAGGTGCGCGAGAGATGATGCAGCAGTACAGGTCGAATTCGTACCTGTTCGGGGGCAATGCCCCGTACGTCGAGGAACTCTACGAGGCCTACCTCGACAACCCCGGCAGCGTGCCCGACAACTGGCGCGCCTACTTCGACAACCTCCAGCACGTGCCCGCGGTCGACGGCTCCGACAGCCGCGACGTCGCCCACGCCCCGGTCGTCGAATCCTTCGCCCAGCGCGCCAAGGCCAACGCCTTCGCGCTCAAGGCCAGCGCCAGCGACCTTGCCGTCGCGCGCAAGCAGGTCCACGTCCAAAGCCTGATCGCGGCCTACCGCGTTCTCGGCTCGCGCTGGGCCGACCTGGATCCGCTCAAGCGCACCGAGCGCGCCAGGATCCCCGAGCTCGAGCCCGGGTTCTACGACCTCAGCGAGTCGGACATGGACATCATGTTCTCGGCCGCGAACACGTATTTCAGCAAGGCCGAGAACATGAGCCTGCGGGAGATCCTGCAGGCCCTGCGCGAGACCTACTGCGGCACGATCGGCGTCGAGTTCATGCACGGCACCGACCCGACCGAGAAGCGCTGGTGGCAGGAGCGCCTGGAGTCCTCGCGCAGCAAGCCCAACCTCACGGCCGAGGAAAAGAAGCACATCCTCGAGCGCCTGACCGCCGCCGAAGGCCTGGAGCGCTACCTGCACACCAAGTACGTCGGCCAGAAGCGTTTCTCGCTCGAAGGCGGCGAGAGCTTCATTGCCTCGATGGACGAGCTCGTGCAGCGCGCCGGCGAGAAGGGCGTGCAGGAGATCGTCATCGGCATGGCCCACCGCGGCCGCCTGAACGTGCTCGTCAACACCCTGGGCAAGATGCCCAAGGACCTGTTCGCCGAGTTCGACCACACCGCGCCCGAGGCGCTGCCGTCCGGCGACGTCAAGTACCACCAGGGCTTCTCCAGCGACGTCACCACCGTCGGCGGCCCGGTCCACCTGAGTCTTGCCTTCAATCCTTCGCACCTCGAGATCGTCAACCCGGTCGTCGAAGGTTCGGCCAAGGCCCGCATGGACCGCCGCGGCGACCCGATGGGCAACCAGGTCCTGCCGGTGCAGGTGCACGGCGACGCGGCCTTCGCCGGCCAGGGCGTCGTGATGGAGACGCTGGCGCTGGCCAAGACGCGCGGCTACTTCACCGGCGGCACGGTGCACCTGGTCGTCAACAACCAGATCGGCTTCACGACCAGCGACCCGCGCGACAGCCGCTCGACGCTGTACTGCTCGGACGTCGTCAAGATGATCGAGGCGCCGGTGCTGCACGTGAACGGCGACGACCCCGAGGCCGTCGTGCTCTGCACCCAACTGGCGATGGACTACCGCCAGCAGTTCAAGAAGGACGTCGTCGTCGACATCGTCTGCTTCCGCAAGCTCGGCCACAACGAACAGGACACGCCGAGCCTGACGCAGCCGCTGATGTACAAGAAGATCGCCCAGCACCCGGGCACGCGCAAGCTCTATGGCGACAAGCTGGTCGCCCAGGGCGTGCTGCAGGCCGATGGCCCGGACCAGATGGTCAAGGCCTTCCGCGCCGCGATGGACGAGGGCCGGCACACGATCAACCCGGTGCTGACCAACTTCAAGAGCAAGTACGCGGTCGACTGGGTGCCCTACCTCGGCAAGAAGTGGACCGACGCCGCCGATACCGCGTTGCCGCTGGCCGAAGTCAAGCGCCTGGCCGAACGCGTGACGACGGTGCCGCCGACCTTCAAGCTGCATCCGCTGGTCGAGAAGGTGCTGGCCGACCGCGCCGCGATGGGCCGCGCCGAGATCAACGTCGACTGGGGCATGGGCGAGACGCTGGCCTACGCGTCGCTGGTCGCCAGCGGCTACGCGGTGCGCCTGTCGGGCGAGGACTGCGGGCGCGGTACCTTCACCCACCGCCACTCGGTGCTGCACGACCAGAACCGCGAGAAGTGGGACATCGGCACCTACGTGCCGCTGCAGAACGTCGCCGAGGGCCAGGCGCCGTTCGTCGTCATCGACTCCATCCTGTCGGAAGAAGCGGTGCTCGGCTTCGAGTACGGCTACGCCTCGGCCGAGCCGAACACGCTGACGATCTGGGAAGCCCAGTTCGGCGACTTCGCCAACGGCGCGCAGGTCGTCATCGACCAGTTCATCGCCTCCGGCGAGGTGAAGTGGGGCCGCGCCAACGGCCTGGTGATGCTGCTGCCGCACGGCTACGAAGGCCAGGGCCCCGAGCACAGCTCGGCGCGCCTGGAGCGCTTCATGCAGCTGGCCGCCGACAACAACATGCAGATCGTGCAACCCACCTCGGCCAGCCAGATCTTCCACCTGCTGCGCCGCCAGATGGTGCGCCCGTTCCGCAAGCCGCTGGTGATCTTCTCGCCGAAATCGCTGCTGCGCGCCAAGGACGCGACCTCGCCGCTCACCGAGTTCACGCGCGGCGAGTTCCGCACCGTGATGACCTCGCTGCACCCGGAGGCCGAGGCCGACAAGGTCAAGCGTGTCGTCTGCTGCTCGGGCAAGGTGGTCTACGACCTGATCCGAAAGCGCGAGGAGAAGAAGGCCGCCGACACCGCGATCATCCGCGTCGAGCAGCTCTATCCGTTCCCGCACAAGGCCTTCGCGGCCGAGATGAAGCGTTTCCCGAACGCCACCGAGGTCGTGTGGTGCCAGGACGAGCCGCAGAACCAGGGCGCGTGGTTCTTCGTGCAGCACTACGTGCACGAGAACATGCTCGACGGCCAGAAGCTGGGTTACGCCGGCCGGCCGCCGTCCGCCTCGCCCGCGGTCGGCTACTCGCACCTGCACCAGGAGCAGCAGAAGGCGCTGCTCGAGCAGGCCTACGGGAAGCTGAAAGGCTTCGTGTTGACCAAGTGAGCGCGTGCCGGGTGCGCCGTGTGGCAGCGCCCGGCCTCGCCGCGTGGTCGACGGCCTGCACGGCCCACTCGCCCCGCGGTGCCCCGAACAAGACACCGAGATAGACCATGGCAATCGTTGAAGTGAAGGTCCCGCAACTGTCCGAATCGGTCGCGGAAGCCACCCTGCTGCAATGGAAGAAGAAGCCCGGCGACGCCGTCGCCGCCGATGAGATCCTGATCGAGATCGAGACCGACAAGGTCGTGCTCGAAGTGCCGGCGCCGGCCGCCGGCGTGCTGGCCGAACTCGTCGAGGCCGATGGCGCCACCGTCGCCAGCGACCAGCTGATCGCGAAGATCGACACCGAGGCCAAGGCCGGCGCCGCCGCGCCCGCGGCCGCAGCCCCCGCGCCGGCCGCTTCCGCCCCGGCGCCCGCAGCCGCCGCCCCCGCCGGCGGCGGTTCCAAGGCCGGCGTCGCGATGCCGGCCGCCGCCAAGCTGATGGCCGACAACAACCTCGCCTCCGGCTCGGTGCCGGGCACCGGCAAGGACGGCCGCGTCACCAAGGGCGACGTGCTCGGCGCGCTGGCCGCGCCCGCCGTGCCCAAGGCCGCCGCGCCGGTCGCCGCACCCGCCGCCCCGGCCGTGGCCAAGCCGCTGCCGCCGGTGGCCGCGCCCGCGGTCAACCTCGGCGAGCGCCCCGAGCAGCGCGTGCCGATGTCGCGCCTGCGTGCCCGCGTCGCCGAACGCCTGCTGCAGTCGCAGGCCACCAACGCCATCCTGACGACCTTCAACGAGGTCAACATGGCGCCGCTGATGGAGATGCGCAAGCGCTTCCAGGAGCGTTTCGAGAAGGAGCACGGCGTCAAGCTCGGCTTCATGTCCTTCTTCGTCAAGGCCGCGGTCGCGGCGCTGAAGAAGTACCCGGTGCTCAACGCCTCGGTCGACGGCAACGACATCGTCTACCACGGCTACTTCGACATCGGCATCGCTGTCGGCTCGCCGCGCGGCCTGGTGGTGCCGATCCTGCGCAACGCCGACCAGATGTCGTTTGCCGACATCGAGAAGAAGATCGCCGAGTACGGCGCCAAGGCGCGCGACGGCAAGCTGTCGATCGAGGACCTCTCCGGCGGCACCTTCTCGATCAGCAACGGCGGCGTGTTCGGCTCGATGCTGTCGACGCCGATCATCAACCCGCCGCAGAGCGCCATCCTCGGTGTGCACGCGACGAAGGACCGTGCCGTCGTCGAGAACGGCCAGATCGTCGTGCGCCCGATGAACTACCTGGCGATGTCCTACGACCACCGCATCATCGACGGCCGCGAGGCCGTGCTGGGGCTGGTGGCGATGAAGGAAGCGCTGGAAGACCCGTCGCGCCTGCTGTTCGACATCTGACCCGCACGATGAGCCTGGCCGACGAACTCTCGCGCCTGGACGAACTGCGCCAGCGCGGCGTGCTGAGCGACGACGAGTTCGCGCGCGCCAAGGCGCGCCTGCTCGACGGCCCGGCGGCCGCGCCGGCCGTGGGCGCCGTCAACCGTCTGCGCCGCAGCCGAGCCGACCGCTGGCTCGGTGGCGTCTGCGGCGGCCTGGCGCGCGCCACCGGCGTCGAGAGCTGGATCTGGCGCCTCGTCACCCTCGGCCTGGCCTTCTTCGGCGGCACCGGCGTGCTGCTGTACCTGCTGCTGTGGATCTTCGTGCCCGAGGATCCCGTCTAGAAAGACCTCATGTCCAAGAACTTCGACGTCATCGTCATCGGCGGCGGCCCGGGCGGCTACATCGCCGCGATCCGCGCCGCCCAGCTGGGCTTTGCCACCGCCTGCATCGACGAGTGGAAGAACGACAAGGGCGGCCCGGCCCCGGGCGGCACCTGCACCAACGTCGGCTGCATCCCGAGCAAGGCGCTGCTGCAGTCCAGCGAGCACTACGAGCACGCCGCCAAGCACTTTGCCGAGCACGGCATCGGCCTGAAGAGCCTGTCCATCGATGTCGCGAAGATGGTCGCGCGCAAGGACCAGGTCGTGAAGCAGAACAACGACGGCATCCTCTACCTGTTCAAGAAAAACAAGGTGAGCTTCTTCCACGGCCGCGGTTCGTTCGTGAAGGCGGTCGACGGCGGCTGGGAGATCGCCGTCGGCGAGGACGTGCTGACCGCCAAGCAGGTCGTCGTCGCCACCGGCTCCAGCGCCCGCGCGCTGCCCGGCCTGCCCTTCGACGAGGACAAGATCCTCAGCAACGACGGCGCGCTGCGCATCGGTGCGGTGCCCAAGAAGCTGGGCGTCATCGGCGCCGGCGTCATCGGCCTGGAGATGGGTTCGGTCTGGCGCCGCCTGGGCGCCGAGGTGCAGGTGCTCGAGGCGCTGCCGGCCTTCCTGGGCGCGGCCGACGAGCAGATCGCCAAGGAAGCGCAGAAGGCGTTCGCCAAGCAGGGCCTGAAGGTCGAGCTGGGCGTGAAGATCGGCGAGATCAAGACCGGCGCCAAGGGCGTCAGCGTCGCCTACGCCGACGCCAAGGGCGCCGAGAAGACGCTGGACGTCGACAAGCTGATCGTCTCGATCGGCCGGGTGCCGAACACGACCGGGCTGAACGCCGAGGCCGTGGGCCTGAAGCTCGACGAGCGCGGCGCGATCGTCGTCGACGACGAGTGCCGCACCAACCTGCCGGGCGTGTGGGCGGTCGGCGACGTCGTGCGCGGGCCGATGCTGGCGCACAAGGCCGAGGAAGAGGGCGTCGCGGTCGCCGAGCGCATCGCCGGCCAGCATGGCCACGTCGACTTCGGCCTGATCCCCTGGGTGCTCTACACCAGCCCCGAGATCGCCTGGGTCGGCAAGACCGAGCAGCAGCTCAAGGCCGAAGGCCGCGCCTACAAGGCCGGCACCTTCCCCTTCCTGGCCAACGGCCGCGCGCGTGCGCTGGGCGACACGACCGGCATGGTCAAGTTCCTCGCCGACGCCACGACCGACGAGATCCTCGGCGTGCACATCGTCGGCCCGATGGCCAGCGAGCTGATCGCCGAGGCCTGCGTCGCGATGGCCTTCAAGGCCAGCAGCGAGGACATCGCGCGCATCTGCCACGCCCACCCCTCGCTCGCCGAGTCGGTGAAGGAAGCGGCGCTCGCCGTCGACAAGCGCACGCTGAACTTCTGATGCCGCCTGGCGGCGCGGCGACTGCGGCCGGGGCTTCGCCCTACGCGCAGCGCCTGGATGCGTTGCGTCGCGCCTTTGCCCTGGGCCGCGTGGAAGCCGCCAGCCCCGAGGTGCAGGCGCTGCACGACGAGGCGCTGGCCGGCGGCGCCTGGCGCGACGCCGGCGAGGCGGCGCTGCTGCTGGCCAAGGGCCACGCCAACCGCGAGCAGCCGCTGCCGGCCCAGCAATGGGCCGAGCGCGCCGCCGAACACGCCTTGCGCGCCGGTGCCGGCGAGCTGGAGGCCTCGGCCTGGGTGCTGCTGGCCTCGGAGCGGGCCCGCGCGCTGCAGCCGGTGCCGGCGATGCAGGCCGTCGGCCACGTGCTGCGTCGCATGGCCGACGTCGACGACGTGCGCGCGGTGATCACCGTCTTCACCGGCGTCACGCTGGCCTTCGAGGCGCTGGGCCTCGACCTGCACGCCCTGGATTCGGCGCGACGCGCGCTGCAGGCCGGCCTGGCGCTGGCCGACGACGCGATCCTGCTGCGCCTGCGGATCAACGTCGTGCACAGCGGCCTGCATGCCTGGGACCAGCTCCACGAGGTCGACGCCGACAAGGCGGCGGCGCTGCTGGACGAGCTGCGCTGGCCGCTGGAAGCGATCGACCGCACGACGGCCGAACTGGCCGCTCTCGGCCTGCCGGGGCGCACCAGCCACGACTTCCTGCGCGCTGGCTGGCTGGTGCGTGCCGGCGATGACGGCGCGGCTGCCCCGCTGCTGCAGGCGCTGGTCGACGAGGCTCGCGACATGCCGCCGGGGCTGATGGCCGAGTGCTGGCTGCTGCATGGCGAGCTGCTGCGCCGGCGCGGCGAGCACGGATCCCGCTCGGCGGCCTGCGCGCTGGAGCTGGCGGAACGTTTTGCCGACGAAGGTTCGGTCTGGCTGCGCCGCCGCGCACGTGCCGAAGACCTGGCGGGTCGTCCCGACGCCGCGCTGCCGCTGCTGCTGCGCGGCCACGCGCGCCAGATGGCCTCGGTGCGCGCGGCGCTGGACGCGCGTGTCGACGAGCTCGCCGCACGCCTCGTGGACCTGCAGCTGCGCGACGAGAACCGCCGGCTGCGCGCCCACAACCAGGGCCTGCAGGACGACGTGCGCCAGTTCAGCCGCCTGGCCGAAACCGATGCGCTGACCGGGCTGCCCAACCGGCGTGCGCTCGAAGCCGAGTTCGAGGCCCGGCGCGGCCTCGGCCCGATGGTCCTGGCGGTGCTCGACCTGGATCACTTCAAACGCATCAACGACCGCTTCTCCCACCCTGTCGGTGACGCCGTGCTGCGCCAGGCGGCGGCGCTGATGGCGGCCTCGCTGCGCGGCCCCGATCTGCTGGCCCGGCTGGGCGGCGAGGAGTTCGTCGCGCTGGCGCCGTTGACACCGGCCGAGGCCGTCGGCGCGTTCGATCGTGTGCGGCGCGCCTTGGCCGAGCACGCCTGGGGCGAGGTCGCCGAGGGGCTGCAGGTCACGGTCAGCATCGGCGTCACGGCGCTGCGACCGAACGAGGATCTGGCCGCGGCGCTGGCGCGCGCCGACGCACTGCTGTACCGCGCCAAACACGAGGGCCGCGACCGGGTCGTGCACGACGCCGGCTAGCATCGCGGTCTTCTTTCTTATCCCATCAGATCTCAGCGAACCGATGAGCGGCGTCCGAGCGTTGTACGAGGCCACCCTGGCCGAACGCGGCTACCAGTCCGACCCGGCGCAGCTGCGCGCCGTCGACGCGCTCGAGCGCTGCGAGCGCGAGTGGGCCGACTACAAGGCACGGCGCGGCAACCGCCTGACCAAGCTGCTGGTGCGCCCGCCGATCCCGCGCGGCGTCTACATGGTCGGCGGCGTCGGCCGCGGCAAGAGCTTCCTGATGGACTGCTTCTTCCAGGCCGTGCCGCTGGTGCGCAAGACGCGGCTGCACTTCCACGAGTTCATGCGCGAGGTGCACCGCGAGCTGCAGGACCTGAAGGGCACGGCCGACCCGCTGGACGAGCTCGGCCGGCGCATCGCGCGGCGCTTTCGCCTGATCTGCTTCGACGAGTTCCACGTCGCCGACGTCACCGACGCGATGATCCTGCACCGGCTGCTGCAGGCGCTGTTCGACAACCGCGTCAGCATCGTCACGACGTCCAACTTCCACCCCGACGGCCTGTACCCCAACGGCCTGCACCGCGACCGCATCCTGCCGGCCATCGAGCTGCTGAAGGCCCGGCTGGAGGTCGTCGACGTCGACGCCGGCATCGACTACCGCCAGCGCACGCTGCAGCACGTCGCCACCTACCACTGCCCGGCCGATGCCGCAGCCGAGCGTGCGCTGGCCGAAGCCTTCGAGCGCCTGGCCGAGGCGCGCGACGAGGACCCGTTGCTGCGCATCGAGCACCGCGAGCTGCGCGCGCGCCGGCGCGCCGGCGGCGTCGTCTGGTTCGACTTCAAGACGCTGTGCGGCGGCCCGCGCTCGCAGAACGACTATCTGGAGCTGGCCTCGCGCTTTCACACGCTGATCCTGTCGGACGTGCCCAGCATGCCGCCGCGGCTGGCCAGCGAGGCGCGGCGCTTCACCTGGCTGGTCGACGTGCTCTACGACCGGCGCGTCAAGTTCCTCGTCTCGGCCGAGGTGCCTCCCGAGGCGCTGTACACCGACGGCCCGCTGGCGCACGAGTTCCCGCGCACCGTCTCGCGGCTGCGCGAGATGCAGTCGGCCGAGTACCTCGGGCTCGAACGCCGCGAGGTCGACACCTCGCTGACCTGAGGTCTTCATGCTCGTGCACACTCGAACGATGCACCGATCCCGTTTCCTGGCGCTGGCCGCGCTGCCGCTGCTGGCCTGTTCGGTACAGGCGTCGCCCGCCTCCGCGGACCTGGACGCCCGCACCGAACGCATGCGCATCGCCGGCGAACGCGCCGCGGCCGAGTCGCGTTACGCCGCCGAGGAGGCGGAGTGCCGTACGCGTTTCGTCGTCACCGCCTGCGTCGACGAGGCCAAGGCGCAGCGCCGTGAGGTGCTGGACCGGCTGCGGCACCAGGAGCTCGTGCTCGACGAGCAGGAGCGGCGCCGGCGCGCCGCGGCGCGGCTGGATGCGATCGAGGCCAAGCAGCGCGAGGCGGCGGCGCGGCCGCCGCTGCCGGCGCAGCCCGCGCCGGTGATCCGCGAGGCGGCGTCGGCCCCGGCGCGCCAGCCGCAGACGCCGTCGGCGCTCGACCGCGCGCAGCGCGCCCGCGAGGAGGCCGCGCGCGCGCAGCGTCGCGCCCAGGCCGCCGAGGATCTGCGCCGGCAGGCGGCCGAGGACCGTGCGCGCATCGCCGCGCGCGAGGCCGAGCGCCGTGCCAAGGACAAGAAACCGTCGACGCCGCTGCCGGCGCGGCCCGAGATCCCGAAGGAGTAGCGGCCCCGGGCGGCGCTACTTCAGCGCCTCGAAGCGCATCAGCGCCAGCGACAGGTTGTCGCCGCCACCGCGTGCGCGCTGCCGGGCCTTGTTGACCAGCATCTCGCCGGCCTCGCGCGGCGGCAGCGCATGCACGATCGCACCCAGTTCCTTGGGCGTGAAGTAATGCCACAGGCCGTCGCTGCACGCCAGCAGCGTGTCGCCGGGCTCGAGCCGCTCGATGCGGCACAGTGCCACCGGCGGGTCGGCGTGCGTGCCCAGGCAGCCCGTCAGCAGGTTGGACTGGGGGTGGTTGTTGGCCGCTTCCTCGGTGAGCTTGCCTTCGTCGATCAGGCGCTGCACGAAGGAGTGGTCGGTCGTGCGCCAGAGCATCTCGGCGCCGCGGAAGTGGTAGACGCGCGAGTCGCCGGCGTGCACGACCTCGCAGCTGAGATCGGGCAGCACCAGGTAGGCGGCCACCGTGCTGTGCGGCTCTTCCTCGGCGGTGATCGCGGTCAGCTTGATCATCAGGTGCGACTCGGTCACCAACTGGCTCAGCATCTGAGCAGCGGCGTCCTCGCTGGGGACGAAACGTTCGAAGAGCTGGCGCGCGGTGAGCTGCACCTGGTCGGCGGCCTTGCGCCCGCCGCTCTTGCCGCCCATGCCGTCGGCGACGACGGCCAGTGCGCAGCCGTTGATGCGCGCATGCGGCACGATGACCACCTGGTCCTGCTGGTAGGCGCGGTCACCCCGGTGCAGGGCGGTGGTGGCGCTGATGCGGAACGCGGACCGGGCGGCAGCGGGGGGCGGCATGCGGCCGACTATAAACTCGGCCATCCCGCCACCGGTGCGCCGCCATGGACGCCAACCTGCATTCGCCGCAACGGCTTCTCATCGAGCTGCGCATCGAGCACGCCGACCTGGACGACCTCATCGACCGCCACCTCATCGCCACCCCGGCCGACGACCTCGTGCTGCGGCGCCTGAAGAAACGCCGCCTCGCGCTGCGCGACCGCATCGCGCTGCTGGAAACCGCGCTCGAACCGCCCGAACCCGCGTGAGCCAGGACCTCGCCGACCGCGTCGCCGCGGCCTTCGCGGGCGACGGTGCGCTCGCGCGCTGCGACGCCAACTTCATCCCGCGCGAGCAGCAGGACCGCCTGGCGCTGGCCGTCGCCCGCGCCGTCGAGGAGCGCGAGACGCTGGTCGCCGAAGCCGGCACCGGCGTCGGCAAGACCTTCGCGTATCTGGTGCCGCTGCTGCTGTCGGACCGGCGTGCGCTGGTCAGCACCGCGACCAAGAGCCTGCAGGACCAGCTCTTCCTGCGCGACCTGCCGCGCCTGGTGCAGGCGCTGGGCGTGCCGGTGCGCATGGCGCTGCTCAAGGGCCGTGCCAGCTACCTGTGTCGCCACCGCCTGGCGCATGCCCGCACGACGGCCGAGCTGCCCGACCGCTTCGCCGTGCGCCAGCTGGCCCGGGTCGAGACCTGGGCGCTCGCCACGCGCAGCGGCGACCTGGCCGAACTCGAGGGCCTGGACGAACGCTCGCCGGTGATCCCGATCGTCACCTCGACACGCGACAACTGCCTGGGCACCGACTGCCCCGAGCACCGCAACTGCCACGTGATGCAGGCGCGGCGCGAGGCGATGGCCGCCGACCTCGTCGTCGTCAACCACCACCTGTTCTTCGCCGACATGGCGCTGCGCGACAGCGGCGTCGCCGAGCTGCTGCCGACGGTCGACGCGGCGGTCTTCGACGAGGCTCATCAGCTCGTCGAGACCGGCGTGCAGTTCCTCGGCACGATGCTGGGCACGGCGCAGGTGCTCGACGTCGGGCGCGACCTGCTGGCCGCCGGCCTGGCGCAGGCGCGCGGGCTGATGCCCTGGCACGAGCTGCAGGCCGGGCTGGAGAAGGCCGCGCGCGAGCTGCGCCTGGCCTGTGCCGGCGCCCTGCGCGAGGTGCGCGGCGTCATCAAGCTGCGCTGGGACGAACGCGCGCGCGACGGCCGCTTGCGGGAGCCACTGGCGGCGCTGGCTGCCGCCGCGGACCAGGCCGCCGACGCGCTGGCCGGTGTCGCGGCCGTCGGCCCCGACTTCGTGCGCCTGCAGGAGCGCGTGCGCACGATCGCCGAGCTCGCCGAACGTTTCGCCCACGACGCCGCCGACGGCCGCGTGCGCTGGATCGACCTGTCGCCGCTGCAGGCCCGGCTCGTCGAGTCGCCGCTGGACATCCGCGACATGCTGACCGAGCAGCGCCAGGCGGCGCCACGCGCCTGGATCTTCACCTCGGCGACGCTGGGCGAGGACGACGGCCTGGCCTGGTTCACCTCGGCCACCGGGCTGGAGGACGCGACGACGCTGCGCGTGGGCAGCCCCTTCGACTACCCGAACCACGCGCGGGCCTGGATCCCGACACGGTTCCCGAAGCCCAACGAAGCCGCGCATCCGGCCGCGGTGGGCTCGCTGGCGGCGCGGCTGGCCGCGGCGCTGGGCGGCCGCACCTTCGTGCTGACGACGACGCTGCGCGTGCTGCCGCAGATCGCCGAGGCACTGCGCACCGAAGCCGAGTGGCAGGGCCAGGCCCTGGAGATCCTGGTGCAGGGCACGCAGCCGCGGCGCGCGCTGCTGCAGCGTTTCGGCGACGGCCGCGGCGCGGTGCTCGTCGGCTCGCAGAGTTTCTGGGAAGGCATCGACATGCCGGGCGACGCGCTGCAGTGCGTGCTGATCGACAAGCTGCCGTTCCCGCCGCCGAACGACCCGCTGGTCGAGGCCCGCGTGCGCCAGCTGCGCGCCGAGGGCCGCGACCCGTTCGACGCCTACTTCGTCGCCGAGGCCGCGGTGTCGCTGAAGCAGGGCGCCGGGCGGCTGATCCGCACCGAGACCGACCGCGGCCTGCTCGTCGTCTGCGACCCGCGCATGCGCCAGATGGGCTACGGCGCGCGGCTGCGGGAGGCGCTGCCGCCGATGAGCTGGATCAGCAGCGAGGACGAGGCGCTGGACTGGCTGCACGAACTCGCCGCCGAGCACTGAAGAACGAAGGCCGCCCGAAGGCGGCCTGTCCGGTCAGCGTGCGGCCGTCCGGTGTCTCACCACAGCTTCCACCAGGCGCGTCTTTGCGGCTCGCCGGTCGCCGCGGCGAGGAAGCGGCTGTCAGGGTAGTTCTGCTGCAGCACGCGCAGCGCGTCGTCGCGCAGCTGGGCGAGCTCGAGCCGGTCGTAGCTCTGCACCATCAGGAACAGGCCTTCCTCTGCCGCCGGCGACCGCTGGAACTCGGTCACCGCCTGCTGCGCGCGGTTGGCTGCCGCGACGTAGGCGCCGCGCCTGAAGTAATAGCGCGCGACGTGGACCTCGTAGGCCGCCAGCGAGTTGACGATGTAGTCCATGCGCTGCCGTGAATCGGGCGCGTACTTCGACTGCGGGAACTGGTCGACGAGCTGCTTGAAGGACTGGTAGGCGTCGCGGGCGGCGCGTTGATCGCGTTCGGACAGGTCCTGCTGCGCGATGCGGCCGAACAGGCCCATGTCCTCGTTGAAGTTGATCAGCCCGCGCAGGTACATCGCGTAGTCCAGTGCGGGGTTCGACGGATGGAGCTTGATGAAACGCTCGATCGTCGTCAGCGCCTGCGCCCGCTCGCCCGACTTCCAGTAGAGGTAGGCCAGATCGAGCTGGGACTGCTGCGCGAGCACCGTGCCGGCGGCCAGGCCCTCGACGCGCGACAGCGACTTGATGGCCTGGTCGTTGTTGCCGGCCTCCATGCTGTCCTTGGCGTCCGCATACAATTTTTCGGCCGCCACGTCGGCGCGCTCGTCCTTCGGCGACGAGCCGCAGCCGGCCAGGAGCGCGGTCACCATCACGGCCGTCGAGACGGCTACGGGCGCGAGGCGCCACCTCTGGGAGAAGGTCATCGGAAAGCGTGCCGGAAGCGTGCCAAAAGCGGCCGATTATAGGGAGGCGACCTCGTCGCCCGTGCACGATGTCCAGGCGGCCCCGGTGGACGGCGCCGAGGACGACGGCGGCACCGACGAGGCGGTCGAGACGCGCAGCGACGTCGTCGACACCGCGCGCCATGGCGAACGCCTGGACCGCGTGCTGGTGTCGATCGCCGGCGAGTTCTCGCGCAGCCACCTGCAGCACCTGATCGAGCTCGGCCACGTGCGCCTGGACGGCCAGCCCGCGGCCACCGCGTCGCGGCGGGTCAAGGCCGGCCAGCGTGTCGAGCTCGAGCTGGTGCCCACCGACGAGAGCCGCGCCTTCCGCCCGCAGCCGATGGCGCTGGCCATCCTCTACGAGGACGAGCACCTGCTGGTGCTGGACAAGCCCGCGGGGCTGGTCGTGCACCCGGCGCCGGGCAACTGGTCGGGCACGCTGCTCAACGGCCTGCTGGCGCACCACGAGGCGGCCGCGACGCTGCCGCGCGCCGGCATCGTGCACCGTCTGGACAAGGACACCTCGGGCGTGATGATGGTCGGCAAGAGCCTGCCGGCGGTGACGGCGCTGGTGCGCGACATCGCCGCACGCGACGTGCACCGGCGCTACCTCGCGCTGGCGCACGGTGCGGTGGCCTCGCAGCGCATCGACGCGCCGATCGGCCGCGACCCGGTGTCGCGCGTGCGCATGGCCGTCGTCGCCTCGGGCAAGCCGGCGCGCACCGACGTCGAGTGCCTGGCGCAGCACGAGGGCGTGAGCGCGCTGCGCTGCACGCTGCACACCGGGCGCACGCACCAGATCCGCGTGCACCTGGCCTCGCGCGGCCATGCGCTGGTGGCCGACGCGGTCTACGGCGGCCGTCCGGCGCTGGGCATGGCGCGCCAGGCGCTGCACGCGGTGAGGCTGGAACTCGAGCATCCGGTCACGCGCGCGCCCTTGTCCTTCGGCTGTCCGCCGCCTGACGATTTCTCGACCGCATGGCGGGCCATTGCTGGGGTTACAATCCCGCTCGATTGACAATGTCCGGGCGCTGCTGGCCGCTGCCGCGCGATCCCGACCTACGGCGACTCCTCGCCCCGGCCCACGCGCCGGCCCGACCCAACGACGACCCCGCCTGCCGCCCGCAGGCTCCCTGAGTTCAGGCGAATGAACACATCGGAGGCCAAGCGCGTCCTCGAGACGGCGCTCATCTGCGCGGACCGGCCCCTGCCGCTGCGCGAGATGCGCGTGCTCTTCGACGACCAGGTCGGCGCCGACACGCTGCGCACGCTGCTCGACGAGCTGGCGTCCGACTGGAACGGGCGTGGTGTCGAGCTCGTCGCGCTGGCCTCGGGCTGGCGTTTCCAGAGCCGGCCGGAGATGCGCGACTACCTCGACCGGCTGAACCCCGAGAAGCCGCCGAAGTACTCGCGTGCGGCGCTGGAGACGCTGGCCATCGTCGCCTACCGCCAGCCGGTGACGCGCGGCGACATCGAGGACATCCGCGGCGTCACCGTCAGCAGCCAGATCGTCAAGCAGCTCGAAGACCGCGGCTGGGTCGAAGTGATCGGCTACCGCGAGGCCCCCGGGCGTCCGGCGCTGTACGCGACGACGCGCCAGTTCCTCGACGACCTGGGCCTGAAGAGCCTGGATCAGCTGCCGCCGCTGGACGGCGGCGAGGCGCCGACGGCGATGCTCGAGGCGCTGGAAGACCAGCCCTCGCTGCTCGGCGACGGCCAGGCCCGGCTGCCGCTGGACGAAGCCGATGCCGTGGCGGCCGCCGCCACCGAGACACCGGGCGCCGACGCGCCTGCCCCCATCACCGGACAGCCCCAGGGCGTGTCCGGCCCCGACACCCAATCCTGAACGACGAGATCGCATGAGCTCGAACGACGCCGAATCCACGCCGGACCCGATCGCCGCCGCGCCTGCCGCTGAAGAGGCCGCGCCGAAGAAGCGGCGCGCGCCGCGCAAGAAGGCCGAGGCGCCCGCCGCCGAGGCGACGCCAGCGGCCGAAGCCGCGCAGCCCGAGGCGCCCGACGCGCCTGCGGCCGAACCCGCGGCGCAGGCGGCCGCCGAGCCCAAGCCGCGCCGCCGCCGCACGACGAAGAAGGACGCCGCGGCCGAGACGCCGGCCGTCGAGCCTGCGGCTGTCGATTCGCTGCCGGCCGCCGCCGCCGAGCGTGCGCCCGAACCGGCGCCGACGCCGGTCGTCGCCGAGGCCTCCGTCGAGGCCCAGGCCGCGCCCGAAGCCACCGCCGAGCCCGCGGGCGAGGGCGCCGATGCCGCACCCGCCGAAGCCGGCGCCGAAGCTGATGCACCGCGCCGCGGCCGCAACCGCCGCCGTGGCCGCCGAGGCGGCGAACGCGGCGAGCGTGCCCCGCACGACGCCGCCGCCCCGGCCGCCGAAGGCGAAGACGCCCCCGGCGACGACGAGGCCGCCGAGGCCGCGCCGGCGCCGCAGCTGCCGCCGGCCGACGTCGGCGAGGTCTTCGCCAGCGTGCTGTCGGGCATCTGGGACGCCGAAGCCGGCGAAGAGGCGCCGCCGCTGCCGGCCAAGCGCGTGCTCGCGCCCGAGCCCGACGCGCCCAAGCTGCACAAGGTGCTGGCGCAGGCCGGCATCGGTTCGCGCCGCGACATGGAGCAGATGATCCTGGAAGGGCGCATCACCGTGAACGGCGAGCCGGCGCACATCGGCCAGCGCATCGCCGCGGGCGACCGCATCGCCGTCGGCGGCAAGCCGGTGCGCTACCGCATCGCGCCGCCGCCGACGCGCGTCATCGCCTACCACAAGCCGGCCGGCGAGGTCGTCACCCACGACGACCCGCAGCAGCGGCCGACGGTGTTCCGTCGTCTGCCCCGGCTGCACCAGGGCAAGTGGCAGTCGGTCGGCCGCCTGGACATCAACACCGAAGGCCTGCTGCTGTTCACCAACTCCGGCGAGCTGGCCAATCAGCTGATGCACCCGCGCTTCGGCATCGAGCGCGAGTACGCCGTGCGTTCGCTCGGCGGCCTGGACGACGCCGCGCGCCAGAAGCTGCTCGAAGGTGTCGAGATCGACGGCCAGCGCTGCGCGTTCAAGAGCATCGAGAACGGCGGTGGCGAAGGCGCCAACCAGTGGTACCGCTGCGTCATCACCGAAGGCCGCAACCGCGAGGTGCGCAAGCTCTTCGACGCCGTCGGCCACGCGGTGAGCCGGCTGATCCGCATCCGCTACGGCTCGGTCGTGCTGCCCAAGGGGCTCAAGCGCGGCGTCTGGGTCGACCTGAGCGAGCAGGACGTGCGCACGCTGCGCCGCATGACCGGCGTCGGCGAGCGCCCCGAAGGCGAGGCGCGCGACGCCGGCGGTGACCGCCGGGGCAAACGCGGCAAGCGTGGCCGCGGCGGCAACGCGCCCGAAGGCGCGCCGCGCGGTCCCAAGCCCCAGCGCCGAGAAGGCGGCGAGGGCCCGGCGATCCCGAACCCGCTGCAGCAGACCTTCGACAAACGTGCGATCCAGCAGGAGCGCCAGCGCCGGCGCGAGATTCCCGAGGACGGCCCGATCCCGAACCCGCTTCAGCAGACCTACGACAAGCGCGGCCTGCAGCGTGACCGTCCGGTGCGCGACCTGGGCGAGGACGGCCCGATCCCCAACCCGTTGCAGCAGACCTACGACAAACGCTTCGTTCAGAAGCCCAAGCCGCTGGCCGGTGGCCGTGGCGCGCGGGGCCCGAAGAAGGGCGCCGCCGGCGGCCAGCCCGACCCGATGCAGACCTCGGTGGGCTACATCGGCGGCGACGCGTTCCTGCGCAAGTCCAGCGGCGGCGGCGGCCGTGGTGGCCCGCGCGGCGGCCGCGGTGGTGGCGGCGGCGGCGGCGGCGGTCGCCGTGGCGGGCGCTGAACGCGCCTTCGGTCAAAGCCGCGCCACCGTCGCGCGGTAGAATCAAAAGCTTTGCCAAGTCCTTGATTGAAGGAGATATTTCAAGATGGCCATCGAACGCACCCTCTCGATCATCAAGCCTGACGCCGTCGCCAAGAACGTCATCGGCCAGATCTACGCCCGTTTTGAAGGCGCCGGCCTGAAGATCGCCGCCGCGCGCATGGCGCACCTGTCGCGTGCCGAGGCCGAGGCCTTCTACGCCGTGCACAAGGCGCGTCCGTTCTTCAACGACCTCGTCAGCTTCATGATCTCGGGCCCGGTGATGATCCAGGTGCTCGAAGGTGAAGGCGCGATCGCCAAGAACCGCGAGCTGATGGGCGCCACCGACCCGAAGAAGGCCGACAAGGGCACGATCCGCGCCGACTTCGCCGACAGCATCGACGCCAACGCCGTGCACGGCTCCGACGCCCCGGAAACGGCGGCCGTCGAGGTCGCGTTCTTCTTCCCGGCGATGGCCGTCTACAGCCGCTGAGCCGGTATGGCCGTCAATCTTCTCGACTTCGACCTCGAGGGGCTGGCGGCCTTCTGCGACAGCCTGGGCGAGAAGCGCTTCCGCGCCGTCCAGCTGTTCCGCTGGATCCACCAGAAAGGCGAGTCGGACTTCGACAAGATGTCCGACCTCGCCAAGTCGCTGCGCGGCAAGCTGGCCGGCGCGGCGGTCGTCGAGTCGCTGCCGGTCATCAGCGAGCACGTCTCGGCCGACGGCACGACGAAGTGGCTGTTCGACGTCGGCGGCGGCAACGCCGTCGAGACCGTCTACATCCCCGAGGACGACCGCGGCACGCTGTGCGTGTCCTCGCAGGCCGGCTGCGCGGTCGGCTGCCGCTTCTGCTCGACCGGGCACCAGGGCTTCAGCCGCAACCTCTCCACCGGCGAGATCATCGCCCAGCTGCGCTACGCCGAGCACCGCCTGCGCGGGCCCGGCGGTGAGCGGGTCATCGACAACGTCGTGATGATGGGCATGGGCGAGCCGCTGCAGAACTACACGGCCGTCGTGCCGGCGCTGCGCGTGATGCTCGACGACCATGGCTACGGCCTGTCGCGCCGCCGCGTGACGGTCTCGACCTCGGGCATGGTGGCGATGATCGACCGCCTGCGCGAGGACTGCCCGGTGGCGCTGGCCGTCTCGCTGCACGCGCCCGACGACGCGCTGCGCGACATGCTCGTGCCGATCAACCGCAAGGACGGCATCGAGGCGCTGCTCGACGCCTGCCTGCGCTACGTCGAAGCCGCGCCGCGCGACTTCATCACCTTCGAGTACTGCATGCTCGACGGCGTCAACGACGCCCCCGAACAGGCGCAGGCGCTCATCCACCTTGTCCGCCGCCGTCGCGTGCCGTGCAAGTTCAACCTGATTCCCTTCAACCCCTTCCCCGAGTCGGGGCTGAAGCGCTCGCCGCGCGAACGCGTGACGGCATTCGCCAAGGTGCTCCAGGACGCGGGCATCGTGACGACGATCCGCAAGGTGCGCGGCGACGACATCGACGCCGCCTGCGGCCAGCTGGCCGGCGAGGTGCAGGACCGCACCCGGGCGCGCGAACGCCTGCTGGAACGCCGGCGCACGATCCCCATCGCCGCGGCGGAGACCCCGCGGTGATGCGGCGCCTGCTCGCCCTGCTGGTCGCGACCGGCTGCGCGGCTGCGCTGCTGTCGGGCTGCGTCACCGAGCCGCCGGCCGGCGGCTCGCGCGACACGCGCCCGAGCAACGACCCCGGCGACGCCGAGCGCCGAGCCAAGGTGCGGCTGGAGCTTGCCTCCGCGTACTTCACGCGTGGCCAGACCTCCACCGCGCTCGACGAGGTCAAGCTGGCGCTGGCCGCGCGGCCCGACATGCCCGAGGCGCTGGGCCTGCGCGGCCTGATCTACGCCGCGCTGGGCGAGAACCGGCCCGCCGAGGAGAGTTTCCAGCGCGCGCTGTCGCTGGCGCCGCGCGACGGCGACATGCGCCACAACTACGGCTGGTTCCTCTGCCAGCAGCGCCGCTACGCCGACGCCGACCGCGAGTTCGACACCGCGCTGGCGCAGCCGCAGTACCGCAACGGTGCCCGCACGCTGCTCGCCAAGGGTGTCTGCGACGCGCGCGAAGGGCGCTGGGCCGATGCCGAAGCCGCCTTGTACCGCAGCTTCCAGCTCGACCCGGCCAACCCGGCGACGTCCTACAACCTCGCCGATGCGCTGTATCACCGCGGATCCCACGAGCGGGCTCGCTTCTACATCCAGCGCGTCAACTCGGTGAGCGAGCAGTCCAGCGCGGCCACGCTGTGGCTGGCCGCACGCATCGAGCGCCGCCTGGGCAACCCGGCGGGCGCCCACGAGTTCGGCCGCCAGCTGCGCGACCGCTTCCCCCAATCGCCCGAGGCTGCCCTGTTCGAGCAAGGCCGGTTCGATGAATGATTCCGTGACGCCCCCGCCCGCGGGCACGACGGCTGGCGCGCTGCTGCGCGCCGCGCGCGAGAAGCAGGGCCTGCACATCGCGGCGCTGGCGGCCTCGATCAAGGTGCCGGTGGCCAAACTCGAGGCGCTGGAGGCCGACCGCTACGACCAGTTGCTCGACGCGGCCTTCATCCGCGCGCTGGCGCAGGCGGTCTGCCGCGCGCTGCGCACCGACCCGCAGCCGGTCCTGGCGCTGCTGCCGCAGACCGACGGCTCCGCGCTGGACCACGTCGTCGGCAACCTGAACACCCCGTTTCGCGAACGCTCCGGCCCCGAACTGCCGAACGTGAACCTGGGTGCCGTCAAGCCGATGGCCTGGGCCGGCGGCGCGCTGCTGGTGGCGGCCGCTGTCGTCTACTTCCTGCCCAGCGGGGCTCTGCAGCCTGCCGAGCCGGCCGCGACGGAGTCGCTGGCCACGTCGGAGTCGCTGGCCGCGTCGCAGCCGGTGAGCGTGCCCGCCCCGCCGCCGTCGGAGGCGACGCTGGCCGATGTGCTGCCGTCGCCGGCATCGGCTGCCCAGCCGGCCGCCCCGGTCGCGTCCGCCGTGGTCGTGCCGCCCGTGCTGCTCGCGGCCGCGGCCGCGTCGACATCGGTGCGTGCGGCGATGGACGCCGTGCGCGAGCAGCGGGCGGCCGAACCGGCGGCGTCGGTGCCGGTCGCGGCCAGCCTGGTGCAACTGCGCGCCGAGCAGGCCTCGTGGATCGAGGCCTACGACGGCCAGGGGCAGGTCCTGTTTTCGCGCCTGTTGAATGCCGGCGAGACTGCCGGCTTCGAGGGCCGGCTGCCGATCCGGCTGAAAATCGGCAACGCACCCGGGACGCACCTGTCCTTTCGCGGCAAGCCGGTCGACCTGGCGCCGCTGACGCGCAACGCCGTCGCCCGTGTCGAGCTGCAGTGAGCGCAGCCGCCATAGCAGTGAGGTTTCGATGAACGCTCCGCAAACGCCCGCCACCATCCCGTCCGCCGCACCGCTGGCGCGCCGCTCGCGCCAGGCCCGTGCCGTCTGGGGGAACCGGGTCGTCACGATCGGCGGCGACGCACCGGTGCGCCTGCAGTCGATGACCAACACCGACACGACCGACGTGATCGGCACCGCCATCCAGGTCAAGGAGCTGGCGCTGGCCGGCTCCGAACTGGTGCGCATCACCGTCAACACGCCCGAAGCCGCCGAGGCCGTGCCGCACATCCGCGAGCAGCTCGACCGCATGGGCATCGACGTGCCGCTGGTCGGCGACTTCCACTACAACGGCCACCGCCTGCTCACCGAGTACCCGGCGATGGCCCAGGCGCTGTCCAAGTACCGCATCAACCCGGGCAACGTCGGCAAGGGCGACAAGCGCGACCGCCAGTTCGCGATGATGGTCGAGGCCGCCTGCCGCTGGGACAAGGTGGTGCGCATCGGCGTCAACTGGGGCAGCCTGGACCAGGAACTGCTCGCGGCGATGATGGACGAGAACGCCCGCCGCGCCCAGCCGCTGGACGGCAAGCAGGTGATGTACGAGGCCCTGGTGCAGTCGGCGCTGAGCTCGGCCACGGCCGCGCGCGAGCTCGGCCTGAACCCCGACCAGATCGTCATCAGCTGCAAGGTCAGCGGCGTGCAGGACCTGATCTCGGTCTACCGCGGCCTGGCGCTGCGCTGCGACTACGCGCTGCACCTGGGCCTGACCGAAGCCGGCATGGCGACCAAGGGCACGGTCGCGTCCAGCGTCGCGCTCGGCATCCTGCTGCAGGAAGGCATCGGCGACACGATCCGCGTCAGCCTGACGCCGCAGCCGGGCGAGGCGCGCACGCAAGAGGTCGTCGTCGCCGGCGAGATCCTGCAGTCGCTGGGCCTGCGCACCTTCAACCCCAGCGTCACCGCCTGCCCGGGCTGCGGCCGCACGACGAGCACCACCTTCCAGGAGCTGGCCAAGCAGATCGACGACTTCCTGCGCGCGCAGATGCCGGTGTGGAAGAGCCGCTACCCCGGCGTCGAGAACCTGAAGGTCGCGGTGATGGGCTGCATCGTCAACGGCCCCGGCGAGAGCAAGCACGCCGACATCGGCATCAGCCTGCCGGGCAACGGCGAGGCTCCGGCCGCGCCGGTCTTCATCGACGGCGAGAAGGCGCTGACGCTGCGCGGCGAGGGCATCGCCCAGGAGTTCCACAAGATCGTCGAGGACTACATCGAGCGCCGCTTCGGCGCCGCCGCGACCGCGGCCTGATCCTCGTTCCCGGGCGGGCCGCCGGCCCGCCGCACCAACCTGTTCCCCATGGCCGAGAAGATCGTTGCCGTCAAAGGCATGAACGACATCCTGCCGCCCGAGTCGGCGCGCTGGGAGTGGTTCGAAGACACCGTGCGTGCGCTGATGCGCCGCTACGCCTACCAGAACGTGCGCACGCCGATCGTCGAGCACACGCCGCTGTTCGTGCGCGGGCTGGGCGAGGTGACCGACATCGTCGAGAAGGAGATGTACTCCTTCGTCGACAGCATGAACGGCGACCCGCTGTCGCTGCGCCCCGAGGGCACGGCCGGCGTGGTGCGCGCGGTCGTCGAGCACTCGGCGCTGTACGACGGTGGCAAGCGGCTGTTCTACATCGGCCCGATGTTCCGCCACGAGCGCCCGCAGCGCGGCCGCTACCGCCAGTTCCACCAGGTGGGCGTCGAGGCGCTGGGCTTCGGCGGCCCGGACGTCGACGCCGAGGTCATCCTGATGTGCCGCGCGCTGTGGAAGGACCTGGGCCTGGGCGAGGTGCGGCTGGACATCAACAGCCTGGGCCAGCCCGAGGAGCGCAAGGCGCACCGCGCGGCGCTGATCGCCCACTTCGAGCAGCACGCCGAGCTGCTCGACGAGGACGCGCGCCGCCGCCTGCACAGCAACCCGCTGCGAATCCTGGACACCAAGAACCCGGCGATGCAGGCGATGGTCGAGGCCGCGCCGCAGCTCATCGACTACCTCGGCGAAGCCTCGCTGAAGCATTTCGATGCGCTGAAGGCCATGCTTGACGCCGCGGGCCAGCCCTACCGCGTCAACCCGCGCCTGGTGCGCGGCATGGACTACTACAACCTGACCGTGTTCGAGTGGGTGACCGACAAGCTCGGCGCCCAGGGCACGATCTGCGGCGGCGGGCGCTACGACGGTCTCGTCGAGCTGGTCGGCGGCAAGCCGGCGCCCGGCATCGGCTGGGGCATGGGCATCGAGCGTGTGCTCGACCTGGTGCAGCAGCTGGGCGTCGCGCCGCCGGCGCCGGTGCCCGACGCCTACGCCATCGTGCCCGACGGCAGCGCGCTGCCGCAGGCGGTGCGTGTCGTCGAGGCGCTGCGTGCGGCCGGCGTCGCGGTGCAGCTGCACGTCGGCGGCGGCAGCATGAAGTCGCAGTTCAAGAAGGCCGACGCCAGCGGCGCGCGCCACGCGCTGATCTTCGGCGGCGACGAGCTCGCGCGCGGCGAAGTCGCCGTCAAGCCGCTGCGCGAGAGCGCCGCGGCGCAGACGACGCGCCCGATCACCGACCCCGCCGCCTGGGCAGCCGAGCTGCTCCCCGCATAATCGACCGTTTTTCGTCCGCTTCACCGACATGGCCACACAACTCGACCTGCAGGAGCAGGAACAGATCGACGCCCTCAAGGCGTTCTGGAAGCGGTACGGCAACCTCCTCACCTGGTTGCTGATCGCCGCGCTCGCCGCCTATGCCGGCTGGAACGGCTGGAACTACTGGCAGCGCGACCAGGCCTTGAAGGCCAGCGCGATGTACGACGAGCTCGACCGCGCGGCCGCGGCCGGTGACGCCGACAAGAGCGGGCGCATCTTCGCCGACCTGAAGGACCGCTACGCCGGCACCGCCTACGCTGAGCAGGGCGGCCTGGCGGCCGCGAAGGTGCAGTTCGAGAAGGGCCAGGTCGACGCCGCCAAGGCGACGCTGGCCTGGGTGGCCGACAACGCCGCCGAGGACGAGTACCGCACGATCGCGCGCCTGCGCCTGGCGGCCGTGCTGTCGGCCGCCAAGCAGTTCGACCAGGCGCTGGCGCAGCTCGACGGCGCCAAGGCCGCCGGCTTCGAGGCCCTGGTGGCCGACCGCCGCGGCGACGTGCTCGCCGCCGCCGGGCGAAACGACGAGGCGCGTGCCGCCTACGAGGCCGCCTACAAGGCCATGGCCGATACGGTGGACTACAAGCGCCTGATCGAGGCCAAGCTCACCGCGATGGGTGCGACGCCGGCGCCGGCTGCGCCCGCCGCCTCCGGAGCCGCGTCGTGAAGCGCCGCGTCCTCTTCGCGCTCGCCGTCGCCGCCGTTGTGGCCGGCTGCGGTTCGAGCAAGCCCAAGCCGATGGCGCTGGAGAACGTCAAGCCGACGATCGCCGGCCGCGAGGTCTGGCGTGCGCGCCTGGACAGCGTCGAGTTCCCGCTTGCCGTCGTCGTGCGGGACGACAAGTTCCGCGTCGCCGGCAGCGACGGCACCATCCTCGTGCTCGACGGGCAGAGCGGCAAGGAGGTCTCGCGCGCCCGGGTCGCCGGCAAGATCTCGGCCGGGCTGGGCAGCGACGGCCGCTTCGATGCGGTCGTGACCACCGGCAACGAGCTCGTCGTCGTCGAGGGCGACCGCGAGCTCTGGCGCAAGCGCCTGTCGTCGCGCGTGGTCACCGCGCCGCTGGTCGCCGGCGAGCGGGTCTTCGTGACGGGCGTGGACCGTGCCGTGCAGGCCTTCGACGTGCTCGATGGTCGCCTGCTGTGGCGCCTGCAGCGGCCCAGCGACGCGCTGACGCTGTCGCAGCCCGGGGTCGTCGCCGCGTTCAAGGACACGCTGCTCGTCGGCCAGGGCCCGCGGCTCACCGGCGTCGACTCGCTGCGCGGCACCGTGCAATGGGAAGTCGCGATGGCCTCGCCGCGCGGCACGAACGAGGTCGAGCGTCTGGCCGACCTGCTGGGGCCGGCGCTGCGCCTGGGCGACAAGTTCTGCGCACGCTCGTTCCAGTCGGCCGTGGCCTGCGTCGACGCCTCCAAGGGCACGCTGCTGTGGTCGCGCAACGTCGGTGGCGTGCAGCCGGTCGGCGGCAACGACACGGCGATCTTCGGCGCCGACGGCACCGGCCGCGTCAGCGCCTGGCGTGCCGACAGCGGCGAGGTGCTCTGGACCAACGAGCGCCTGCTCTACCGCGGCCTGAGTGCCCCGCTGGCGCTGGGCCCGAGCGTGGTCTTCGGCGACTACGAGGGCTACGTGCACTTCCTGTCCGCCGCCACCGGCGAGACCCAGTTGCGCCTGCCGACCGACGGCTCTGCGATCGTCGCCGCACCGGTGCTTTCCGGCACGACGATGCTGGTCGTCACCCGCAAGGGCGGCCTGTACGCCTTCCGTCCGAACTGAGGCCGCGAGTGAAACCCGTCATCGCGCTCGTCGGGCGCCCGAACGTCGGCAAGTCGACGCTGTTCAACCGGATCACGAAGAGCCGCGACGCCATCGTCGCCGACTTCGCCGGCCTGACGCGTGACCGCCACTACGGCGACGCCCGCCTGGGCGGGCGCGAGTTCATCGTCGTCGACACCGGCGGTTTCGAGCCCGAGAAACCCACCGGCGTCGTCGCCGAGATGGCCAAGCAGACCAAGCAGGCGGTCGCCGAGGCCGACGTCGTCGTCTTCGTCACCGACCTGCGCGCCGGGCTCTCGGCGCAGGACCACGACATCGCGCGTTTCCTGCGCACGCAGCAGAAGAAGGTCATCCTCGCGGTCAACAAGGCCGAGGGCATGGCCGAGTCGCCGCTGCTGGCCGAGTTCCACGAGCTCGGCATCGGCGAGCCGCACCCGCTGTCGGCCTCACACGGCCAGGGCGTGCGCAGCCTGCTCGAGACGGCGCTCGAGGACTTCGGCTTCGGCGACGAGGACGAGGAGGGCGCCGAGCCCGATGCCGACGCGCCGATCCGCCTGGCCGTCGCCGGCCGGCCCAACGTCGGCAAGTCCACGCTGATCAACGCCTGGCTCGGCGAGGAGCGCCTCGTCGCCTTCGACCAGCCCGGCACGACGCGCGACGCGATCAAGGTCTCGCTGGAGCGTGAAGGCCGCCGCTTCGAGCTCATCGACACCGCCGGCCTGCGCCGCAAGGGCAAGGTCTTCGAGGCGATCGAGAAGTTCTCGGTCGTGAAGACCCTGCAGGCCATCGCCGACGCCAACGTCGTCGTGCTGATGGTCGACGCGACCGTCGGCGTCAGCGAGCAGGACGCACATATCGCCGGTTACGTGCTGGAGTCCGGCCGTGCCGTCGTGCTGGCGCTCAACAAGTGGGACGCCACCGACGATTACCAGCGCCAGCAGCTGCAGCGCTCGATCGAGAGCCGGCTCGCGTTCCTGAAGTTCGCGCCGCTGCTGCAGATCTCGGCGAAGAAGCGCACCGGCCTGACGGCGCTGTGGAAGGCCATCCTGCATGCCCACGCCTCGGCGACGGTGAAGATGCCGACGCCGGTGCTCACGCGGCTGCTGATCGACGCCGTCCAGCACCAGGCGCCGCGGCGCGACGGTGCCTTCCGGCCCAAGATGCGCTACGCCCACCAGGGCGGCATGAACCCGCCGCTGGTCGTGATCCACGGCAACTCGCTGGACCACATCACCGACGCCTACAAGCGTTATCTCGAAGGCCGTTTCCGCGAGCACTTCAAGCTCGTCGGCACGCCGATGCGGATCGAGTTCCGTTCGTCGAAGAATCCCTTCGACGAACGCAGCCCCTGAGCCAATCCGCTTTTCAAGTCGGGTTCGCCCCCGTGTGATAACGTGGGGCACTCTCGACATTCAACACGGAGCATATCGTGAGCAACAAAGGCCAACTTTTGCAGGACCCCTTCCTGAACCTGCTGCGCAAGGAGCACGTGCCGGTCTCGATCTACCTGGTCAACGGCATCAAGCTCCAGGGCCACATCGAATCCTTCGACCAGTACGTCGTTCTGCTGCGCAACACCGTCACCCAGATGGTCTACAAGCACGCGATCTCCACCGTCGTGCCGAGCCGGGCGGTGAACTTCCATCCGAACGAGGCTTCCGAGCAGGCCTGACCGCGCTCGATCCCGTCAACGAGACCGCCACCACCCGAGCCTTGAGTTCCGCTTCATCGCAGACGCTGTCGCAAGAGGGCGGCCCGACGCGCGCCGTGCTCGTCGGCGTCGAACTCGGGGGCGACAGCCATTTCGATCCGACGCTCGACGAACTGGCGTTGCTGGCCGAGTCGGCCGGCGACCTGGCCGTCGCGCGCGTGACCGCGCGTCGCAAGGCGCCGGACGCGGCGCTGTTCGTCGGCTCGGGCAAAGCCGACGAGATCCGCGCGATGGTGGGCGCGACCCAGGCCCATGGCGTCATCTTCGACCAGGCGCTGTCGCCGGCGCAGCAGCGCAACCTGGAACGCCACCTCGGCGTTCCGGTCGCCGACCGCACCTCGCTGATCCTCGACATCTTCGCCGCCCGGGCCCAGAGCCACGAGGGCAAGCTGCAGGTCGAGTTGGCGCGGCTGCAGTACATGGCGACGCGACTGGTGCGGCGCTGGTCGCACCTGGAGCGCCAGCGCGGCGGCATCGGCACGCGCGGTGGCCCGGGCGAGGCGCAGATCGAACTCGACCGGCGCATGATCGGCGAGCGCATCAAGTCGGTGAAGGCGCGGCTGGAGAAGGTCAAGCTGCAGCGTGGCACGCAGCGCCGGGCGCGCGAGCGGCGGGGCACCTTCCGCGTCTCGCTGGTGGGCTATACCAATGCCGGCAAGTCGACGCTGTTCAATGCGCTGGTCAAGGCCAAGACCTACGCCGCCGACCAGCTCTTCGCGACGCTGGACACGACGACGCGTTCGCTCTGGCTGGGCGAGGCGGGCACTTCGGTGTCGCTGTCGGACACCGTCGGTTTCATCCGCGACCTGCCGCACAAGCTGGTCGAGGCTTTCGAGGCCACGCTGCGCGAGGCGGCCGATGCCGACCTTCTGCTGCACGTCGTCGACGCCGCAAGCCCGGCGCTGCTCGAGCAGCAGGCCGAGGTCGAGCGCGTGCTCGAGGAGATCGGCGCCAGCGGCGTGCCGCAGATCCTGGTCTTCAACAAGTGCGACCTGCTCGAGGAGTCGCGACTGCCGCGTTCTCCCCGTGACGAGGTCGAGGTCCATCCTGGCGTCCGTCGCGCGCGCGTGTTCGTCAGCGCACGCGAAGGCCTGGGGCTGGATGTCCTGCGCCAGGTCATCGCCGATGCCGCGCGCTCCGCGCACGAGGCGCAACTGATCACCACTGAATGAAGCACACACCCCCCTTCAAGGTCTCGCGACTGCGCGCCGCGCTGGCAGGCTGGGTCTTCAACAACCGCAACGACGGCCCGCCCGACCTCGACGAGCTCTGGCGCGACTTCAACCGCAAGCTCAGCGGCCTGTTCGGCGGCAAGGGCGGCGGTGGCGGCGGCAACCGCAACGACGGCGGTGGCGGCGGCTCGGGCGGCCCGTCGTTCCAGCCCGACATGAAGAGCGCGGGCATCGGCGTCGGCCTCATCGGCGCGGTCGTCGTGCTGGTCTGGCTGGGCAGCGGCTTCTTCATCGTCCAGGAAGGCCAGCAGGCGGTCGTCACGACCTTCGGCAAGTACAACCACACGGCCGATGCCGGCTTCCAGTGGCGCTTCCCGTACCCGATCCAGGCGCACGAGACGGTGTCGGTGACGCAGCTGCGTTCGGTCGACGTCGGCCGCAACACCGTGGTCCAGGCCACCGGGCTGCGCGATTCGTCGATGCTGACGCAGGACGAGAACATCATCGACATCCGCTTCACCGTGCAGTACCGGCTGAGCGACGCGCGCCAGTACCTGTTCGAGAACCGCAACCCCGACGAGGCCGTGGTCCAGGCCTCCGAGTCGGCGGTGCGCGAGATCGTCGGCCGCAGCAGCGTCGACTCGGTGCTCTACGAGCAGCGCGATGCGCTGGCCGCGGACCTCGTCAAGTCGGTGCAGGCGCAGCTCGAGCGCCTGGGCGCGGGCATCGTCATCGCCAACGTCAACGTCCAGAACGTGCAGGTGCCCGACGCCGTGCAGGCGGCGTTCAACGACGCCGTCAAGGCCGGCGCCGACCGCGACCGCTTCAAGAACGAAGGCCAGGCCTACGCCAGCGACGTGATCCCGAAGGCCCGCGGCAATGCCTCGCGCCTGATCGAGGAGGCCGAGGGCTACCGTGCCCGCGTCATCGCGCAGGCCGAGGGTGACGCGCAGCGTTTCCGCTCGGTGCTCACGGAGTACCAGAAGGCACCCGCGGTCACGCGGGACCGCATGTACATCGATGCGATGCAGCAGATCTACTCGAACGTCTCCAAGGTGATGGTCGACTCGCGCAGCGGCTCCAACCTGCTGTATCTGCCGCTGGACAAGCTGATCCAGCAGAGTGCGGCGCCGGCGCCGCAGGCGCCGGTGGCCGTGCCGACGCCGTCCTCGTCGCCGGACACGCTGTCCGGTGGCGGGGATATCCGTTCCCGCGACAACGCGCGCGCTCGCGACCGCGAAGGCCGCTGACCCAGGAGCACGCGAGACATGAACCGCATTGGAGTTATCGTTGCCGGCGCGCTGGTCGCGCTGATGATCGCCGCCTCGACCCTGTTCGTCGTCGACCAGCGCCAGGTGGCGGTGGTCTACGCGCTCGGCGAGATCAAGGAAGTCGTCACCGAGCCCGGGCTGAAGTTCAAGATGCCGCCGCCGTTCCAGAACGTCGTGTTCCTGGACAAGCGCATCCAGACGCTGGACAGCCCGGAGACTCGGCCGATCTTCACCGCCGAGAAGAAGAGCCTGGTCATCGACTGGCTGGTCAAGTGGCGCATCACCGAGCCGCGCCAGTTCATCCGCAACAACGGCACCGACATCCGCAACCTCGAGTCGCGCCTGGCGCCGGTGGTGCAGGCCGCGTTCAACGAGGAGATCACCAAGCGCACCGTGCGCGGCGTGCTCGCCACCGAGCGCGACCTGGTGATGAACGACGTCAGGAGCCGCCTCGCCGACGAGGCCAAGGGCTTCGGCATCGAGATCGTCGACGTGCGCATCAAGCGCGTGGACTTCGTCGCCGACATCACCGACTCGGTCTATCGCCGCATGGAGTCCGAACGCAAGCAGGTCGCCAACGAGCTGCGCTCGCAGGGCGCGGCCGAGGGCGAGAAGATCCGCGCCGACGCCGACCGCCAGCGCGAGATCATCCTCGCCGAGGCGTACCGCGATGCACAGAAGACCAAGGGCGAGGGCGATGCGAAGGCGTCGGCGCTTTATGCCGACGCGTTCGGGCGCGATCCCCAGTTCGCCCAGTTCTACCGCAGCCTGGAGGCCTACCGCGCGTCGTTCCGATCCAAGAACGACGTGATGGTGCTGGATCCGAACTCGGAGTTCTTCCGCGCGATGCGCGGTGGCGGCGCCGCGGCGCCGGCCGCCAAGGGTCGCTGACCGCGGCGGCTCGCGCGCGGTGGCAGACCTGCTGCTCGGCGCCCTGGCGCTGGTGCTGATCTTCGAAGGGCTGCTGCCCTTCGCCAGCCCGGCGACCTGGCGCCGCATGTTCGAGCAGATGACCCGGCTCGAGGACGGCCAGATCCGTTTCCTCGGCCTGGGCTGCATCAGCGTCGGCCTGGTGCTGCTGGCGCTCTGGCACTGAGCTGCCCCCGCGGTGCGCTCGGCCGATCGGCGGCCGGGCGTGCATCGCCGCGTACAATCCCCTTTTTAAGCGCTGCAGGCCTTTTCGAATGTTGTCAGCTTGGCTCTTGCCCGAGCATATCGCCGACGTCCTGCCCGCCGACGCCCGACGCATCGAGGAGCTGAGGCGGCGCCTTCTGGACCGCGCCCGCGGCTACGGCTTCGAGCTCGTGATGCCGCCGCTGCTCGAACATCTCGAGTCGCTGCTGTCGGGTACGGGCCGTGAACTCGACCTCAAGACCTTCAAGCTCGTCGATCAGCTGAGCGGCCGCACGCTCGGCCTGCGCGCCGACACGACGCCGCAAGCCGCGCGCATCGACGCGCACCTGCTCAACCGCGAAGGCGTCACCCGGCTGTGCTACTGCGGCCCGGTGCTGCACACGCGGCCTTCGGGACTGAACTCGACACGCGAGCCGCTGCAGTTCGGCGCGGAGATCTTCGGCCACGCCGGGCTCGAGGCCGACCTCGAGGTCGCCGAGCTGGCGCTGGACTGCCTGCACGCGGCGCGCCTGTCCGAGCTGACGATCGATCTGGCCGACGCGCGCATCCTGCGCGGCGTGCTTGCCGGTGCGCCGGTGGACGCGGCGCGCTTGCAGGACGTCGTCGCTGCGCTGTCCGAGAAGGATGCGTCGGCGCTCGAGTCGCTGGCCTCCTGCCTGCCCGACGAGACCCGCCGCGGCCTGCGTGCGCTGCTGCGGCTGTACGGCGGCGACGAGGTGCTGGCCGCGGCGCGCACCGAACTGCCGCAGCGCAGCCTCATCACCGCCGCCGTCGAGCAGCTCGAATGGACCGCGCGCCACCTGCGCGCCGCGTTCCCGGGGCTGTCGATCGGTTTCGACCTGTCGGACATGAGCGGCTACGCCTACTACAGCGGCCTGCGTTTTGCCGTCTACGGCGCCGGCAGCGCCGACGCGCTGGCGCGCGGCGGCCGCTACGACGAGGTCGGCGCGGTCTTCGGCCGCAACCGGCCGGCCGTCGGCTTCAGCCTGGACCTGAAGGCGCTGGCCGATCTGGCGCCCGCCGTCGGCGCCGGCCGTGCGATCCGTGCCCCCTGGGGCGAGGACGCCGCGCTGCGGGCCGCCGTGCGCCGGCTGCGCGAGGCCGGCGAGACCGTCATCGCCGCGCTGCCGGGTCACGAAGTCGAGACCCAGGCTTTCGAATGCGACCGCGAGCTCGTGCTGCTGGACGGCCAGTGGCAGCTGCGCGCCTGCTGAATCCCTAAGGAACCCATCCCATGCAAACAGGCATCCTCCCGCCCGCGGGACGCAACGTCGTGGTCGTCGGCACCCAGTGGGGCGACGAAGGCAAGGGCAAGGTCGTCGACTGGATGACCGACCACGCCCAGGGCGTCGTGCGTTTCCAGGGCGGCCACAACGCCGGCCACACCCTGGTCATCGCCGGGCGCAAGACGGCGCTGCAGCTGATCCCGTCGGGCATCATGCGCGAAGGCGTCAAGTGCTACATCGGCAACGGCGTCGTCGTCGATCCGAAGCACCTGCTCAGCGAGATCGAGCGCCTGGAGGCGCTGGGTCTGGAGGTGCGTTCGCGGTTGTTCATCAGCGAGTCCTGCCCGCTGATCCTGCCGTTCCACGTCGAGATCGACCGCGCCCGCGAGGCCCAGCGCGAGAGCTGCGGCAGCGGCAAGATCGGCACCACCGGCAAGGGCATCGGCCCGGCCTACGAAGACAAGGTCGCACGCCGTGCACTGCGTGTGCAGGATCTGAAGCACCCGACGCGCCTGGAGGCCAAGCTGCGCACGCTGCTCGAGCTGCACAACGCTGAACTCACCGGCGTGCTCGGTGCCCAGCCGCTGGAACTGCAGCCGATGCTCGACGACGCGCTGCGCGCGGCCGAACAGCTGCGCCCGATGATGGCCGACGTCGGCTACCGCCTGTTCCAGGCCCATGGCGTGGGCGACAACCTGCTGTTCGAAGGCGCGCAGGGCACGCTGCTGGACATCGACCACGGCACCTATCCGTACGTCACCTCGAGCAACTGCGTCGCCGGCAACGCCGCCGCCGGTTCGGGCCTCGGCCCGGGCATGCTGCACTACGTGCTCGGCATCACCAAGGCCTATACGACGCGCGTCGGCAGCGGTCCGTTCCCGACCGAGCTCGACATCGAGACCCCGGGCACGATCGGCCACCACCTGTCGACCGTCGGCCAGGAGCGGGGCACCGTCACCGGCCGTGCGCGCCGCTGCGGCTGGCTGGATGCCGCCGCGCTGAAGCGCTCGATCATCATCAACGGCGTCTCGGGCCTGTGCATCACCAAGCTCGACGTGCTCGACGGCCTGCAGGAAATCAAGATCTGCACCGGGTATGAACTCGACGGCCGCGTGGTCGACGTGCTGCCGCTGGACGCCGACGAGATCGAGCAGTGCAAGCCGATCTACGAAACCATGCCGGGCTGGAGCGACACGACCGCCGGTCTGACCAACTGGGAACAGTTGCCGGCACCCGCGCGGCGTTATCTCGAGCGCGTCCAGGCGCTGATCGGGGCGCCCATCGACATGGTTTCCACCGGCCCCGACCGGGTCCATACCATCCTGCTGCGGCACCCGTTCCGCGCCTGAATCAAGACGAAAGAGCGAGAAGGAGAATCCATGCTCACCGACGACGGCAAGCACCTCTACGTATCCTGGGACGAATACCACCTGCTGATCGAGCGCCTGGCGCTCAAGGTGCATGCTTCGGGTTGGGAGTTCGACCAGATCCTGTGCCTGGCGCGCGGCGGCATGCGTCCCGGCGACGTCATGTCGCGGGTATTCGACAAGCCGCTCGCGATCATGTCGACGAGTTCCTACCGCTCCGACGCCGGCACCATCCAGGGGCGTCTGGACATGGCCAAATACATCACCATGCCCAAGGGTGAACTTGCCGGGCGCGTGCTGCTGGTCGATGACCTGGCCGACACCGGCGTGACGCTGCGCGCGGTGGTCGACCGCCTGCGTGGCATGCCGTCGATCTCCGAGCTGCGTGCCGCCGTGCTGTGGGTGAAGGGTGTGTCGAGCTACGTGCCCGACTACTACTGCGAGGTCCTGCCGACGAGCCCGTGGATCCACCAGCCGTTCGAGGAGTACGACAACCTGCGTCCCGACGGTCTCGCCCGCAAGTTCGCGGTTTGACCGCCCAGCAAAAAGGCCAGCATGCAGCTGGCCTTTTTTATTTTCCGTGCTCCGGAAAAGCCAACGGGGTTTCGGAAGATAATTTCCGAAACCCCGTCGTTGTTTGGTGCCCAGAAGAGGACTCGAACCTCCACGCCGTTAAGCGCTAGTACCTGAAACTAGTGCGTCTACCAATTCCGCCATCTGGGCGTCTCAGGAAGAAAAGAACTATAGCATCGGAATATGGACTCTGCAAGCCCCCCCGCAAATTTTTCTGCTGCCGGCCTGATGGGCGAAGTCGACGGCCGTGTCGAAGGCCATCGTGACGGACACGTTTTCGTCGTGCCCGACGAAGGCGACACCTGGATCTATCTCTCGTCGCAGGAGATGCGCGCGGTGCTGCACCGCGACCGTGTCCGCGTGCGCATCGTGCGCTTCGACCGCAAGGGCCGGCCCGAGGGGCGTGTGCTCGACATTCTCGAGCGCCGCAAGACGCCGATCATCGGCCGCCTGCTGCACGAAGGCGGGCATTGGGTCGTCGCGCCCGAGGACCGCCGCTACGGCCAGGACATCCTGATCCCGAAGAACGCCACCGCCAGTGCCGCGGTCGGCCAGGTGGTCTCGGTCGAGCTGACCGAACCGCCGTCGCTGCACTCCAAGCCGGTCGGCCGCGTCGCCGAGGTGCTCGGCGAGATCGACGACCCGGGCATGGAGATCGAGATCGCGGTGCGCAAGTACGAGGTGCCGCACCGCTTCTCGCCCGAGACGCTGGCCCAGGCCGCGGCGCTGCCCGAGAAGCTGCGCGCCTCCGACCGCAAGAACCGCGTCGACCTCACCGACGTGCCGCTGGTGACGATCGACGGCGAGGACGCACGCGACTTCGACGACGCGGTCTATTGCGAGCCCTTCCGCCGCGGCCGAGGCAAGACGCTGTTCGAGGGCTGGCGCCTGCTCGTCGCGATCGCCGACGTCAGCCACTACGTCAAGCCCGGCGAGCCGCTGGACGAGGACGCCTACGAACGTGCGACCTCGGTCTACTTCCCGCGCCGCGTGATCCCGATGCTGCCGGAGAAGCTGTCCAATGGCCTGTGCTCGCTGAACCCCGAGCAGGACCGGCTGGCGATGGTCTGCGACATGCTGGTGTCCACCGAAGGTGCGCTCGAGGCCTACCAGTTCTACCCGGCGGTGATCTGCTCGCACGCGCGGCTGACCTACACCGAGGTCGCCGCGGTGCTGCAGAACACGCGTGGCCCCGAGGCCCAGCGCCGCGCCGACCTGGTGCCGCAGCTCGTGCACCTGCACGAGGTCTTCCGGGCGCTGCTCAAGCAGCGTGCGCAGCGCGGCGCAGTCGACTTTGACACCGTCGAGACGCAGATCGTCTGCGACGACAACGGCCGCATCGAGAAGATCGTGCCGCGCGTGCGCAACGACGCCCACCGGCTGATCGAGGAGGCGATGCTCGCGGCCAACGTCTGCGCCGCCGACTTCATCGCCCATGGCGAGCACCCGTCGCTGTACCGCGTGCACGAGGGGCCGACGCCCGAGAAGCGCGCCGCGCTGCAGTCCTACCTGAAGGCGCTCGGCCTGGGGCTGCACCTGAGCGAGGAGCCGACGCCCGCGGAGATGCAGGCGATCTCGCAGGCCGTGCAGGGCCGCCCCGACGCGCAGCAGATCCAGACCATGCTGCTGCGCTCGATGCAGCAGGCGATCTACACCGCCAGCAACGCCGGCCACTTCGGCCTGGCCTACGGCGCCTACACGCACTTCACCAGCCCGATCCGGCGCTACCCGGACCTGCTGGTGCACCGCGTCATCAAGGCGCTGCTCGGCGCGCGCCGCTACCACCTCGTGCCCAGCCCGAAGACCCGTGTGCCCGAGGTGCGCCGCGGCGCCCGGGGCGGCAAGCCAGCCAAGCCGGCGAAGCCGATGTCCCAGGAGATGGAGGCCTGGGAAGCCGCCGGCGCGCACTGCAGCGCCAACGAGCGCCGCGCCGACGAGGCTTCGCGTGACGTCGAGGCCTGGCTGAAGTGCCGCTACATGCGCGAGCACCTCGGCGAGGAGTACGCCGGCACCGTCAGCGCGGTGACGCCGTTCGGCCTGTTCGTCACGCTGGACGCGCTCTACGTCGAAGGCCTGGTGCACATCACCGAGCTCGGCGGCGAGTATTTCCGCCACGACGAGGTCCGCCAGGAACTGCGCGGCGAACGCACCGGCGTGCGCTACGTCATCGGCACGCGCGTGCAGGTGCAGGTCAGCCGCGTCGACCTGGACGGCCGCCGCATCGACTTCCGCATGGTGCGCGACGGCGAGGCCGAGCGCCTGCTCTCCCGTGGTCGCAACGCACCCGAGCGCGCCGACAAGCCGGGTTCGGCAACCGAGGAACTCGCCGCGCTGCGCGCCGCGGACCGGGTGGCCAAGGCAGCCTCCAAGGCGCGCAAGGCCTCGACGGCGCCGCGCAAGAGCGGCGCGCGCAAGACGGCCGGCAAGGCGAGAGCGCGACGCTGAGGCCTGTTCAGGCGGCCGCGTGCAGCGCGTCGACCAGGTCGGCGGCGCGCAGCGGCCCGCCGGCGCCGGCTGCCAGCGCGCGGTCGGCAGCGTGCCCGTGCTGCCACACGGCCGCCGCCGCGGTGGCGAAGGCCTCGCCACCCGCCGACCACAGCCCGCCCAGCCAGCCGGCGAGCACGTCGCCGGTGCCGGCGGTGGCCAGCAGCGCGTTGCCGGTCGGGTTCAGCGAGGGCGGGGCGCCTGGGGCCGCGACGACGCTGCCCGAGCCCTTCAGCACGACGACGCAGCCCAGGCGATCGGCCAGGCGCTGCGCCGCGCCCAGACGGTCGGCCTGGACCTCGGCGGGCGTGGTGGCGAGCAGCCGCGCCGCTTCCAGCGGGTGCGGTGTCAGCACCGTCGGCCGCGAACGTCGGGCCAGCAGCCGCTGCAGCGACGGATCCGCGGCCAGCACGTTGAGCGCGTCGGCGTCCAGCACCAGCCGGCCGGCGTGCGCCAGCAGCGCCGGCAACGCTTCGCGCACGGCCTGCCCGCCGCCGCAGCCGGCGACGACCGTGGCCGCGGCCAGCGTCGCCGCTGGCGAGCGCCACCAGGCGGTGCGGCCCATCAGTTCCGGGCGTGCCGGGTCCAGCAGCAGCGCCCCCGCGTCCAGCGGGCAGCAGTAGACGCGGCCGGCGCCGGCGGCCAGTGCCGCGCGGGCCGCCAGCCACGCCGCGCCGGCCATGCCGGGCGCGCCGCCGACGACGGCGACGTCGCCGAAGCTGCCTTTGTGTTGGGCGTGGCAGCGCACCTTGCCGGCCGGCGCGCCGGCCAGACGCGCGGTCTCGCCTCCGGCCGCGACGCCGAGGTCGTCGAACCAGATCTGGCCGGCGTGGTCGCGTCCTTGGCCGGTGAACAGCCCCGGCTTGAGCTTCAGCAGCGCCAGCGTGGCATCGGCGCGAATGCAGGCCTCACCCAGCGGCTGGCCGGTGTCCGGGTGCAGGCCCGAGGGCAGGTCGACCGCCAGCACCGGCGTGCGGCGTGCCGCGGCCCAGGCGATGGCCGCGGCGATGCGGCCTTCGGGCGCGCGGCGCGTGCCCAGGCCGAGCAGGGCGTCGACGACCAGGTCGGCAGGGTCTTCGTCCAGCGCCTCGGCGATCGGTACGCCGGCGGCTCGCGCCGCCGTCAGCGCGTCGGCGGCGTCGGCCGGCAGCCGGGCGACATCGCCGGCAAGCACCACGCGCACGGCCTTGCCTGCGGCGTGCAGATGGCACGCGGCGACGAGTCCGTCGCCACCGTTGTTGCCTGGCCCGGCGAGCACAGCGACCGAACGTGCATGCGGCGCCAGCGCCAGCGCCAGCCGCGCGACGCCAAGCCCGGCGCGCCGCATCAGCGTGTGCGGCGGCGTGCCGGCCAGCGCGGCCGCCTCGGCGGCACGGGAGGCGGCTGCGTGGTGCAGCGGCCAGCCGGTTTCGGGGGCGACGAAGACGGGGCTCATGCCGCCATTGTCGGCCCGCCGCTTCAGCGCAGGCGCTCCAGGCCGAGCGCCGTCATGTCCAGCGGCGCGGCGCGCCCGGCCACCTGCTCGGCGAGCACACGCGCCGAGCCGCAGGCCAGCGCCCAGCCACTGGCGCCGTGGCCGAGGTTGAGCCAGACGCCGGGCAGGCCGCTGGCGCCCAGCACCGGCGGGCCGTCGGGCAGGCTGGGGCGTGCGCCCTTCCAGCGCTGGGCCTGGGTGGGCACGAAAGCGCCCGGAAACCAGTCCTCGAGGACGCGGTACAGCATGCCCAGCGCACGTTCGTCGTAGCGGTCGGCGCGGCCGCCGATCTCGCTGCTGCCGGCCACGCGCACCCGCTGCCCCAGCCGCGACACGGTGACGCGGTAACGCTCGTCGAAGACCGCCGAGCGCGGGCCGAGGTCCGGGTAACCCTCGAGCTGACGCAGCGGCGCCGTAACCGCGTAGCCCCAGACCGGCGCCAGCGGCAGCTTCAGCCGCAGCGACTGCAGCAGCGGTGCCGAAGCCGCGCCGCTGCACAGGACGACGGCGTCGAAGCGTTCCTCGCTGCCGCTGGCGACGACGCTGGGCGTGCCGCCGGCGCCGATGCGCTCGACCTCGACGCCGAAGCGGAAGTCGGCTCCCCGTTGCACGGTCTCGGTCTTCAGCTGCTGCGCGAACTGGCGGCAGTTGCCCACACCATCCTGCGGCAGGTGCACCGCGGCGCGCAGTGCCGTCTCGGGGTTCAGGCCGGGCTCGACCTGGCGTGCACGCCCGGCGTCGAGCAGCTCGAAGGGCACGCCGAGCTCGGCGAGCAGCTTCAGTCCCTGGCGCGAGCGCTTGAGTTCGCGCTCGCTGCGCAGCAGCACCGTGTAGCCGCGGCTGTGCTCGTAGTCCAGGCGCAGCGTGCGCGTCAGCGTCGCCAGGCGCTCCTGGCTCAGGCGCGCCAGGCGCAGCATCGCGGCGCGGTTGGTCGCGTGCACGCCGGGGCGGCAGGCGCGCCACCAGCGCCACAGCCAGGGCATCTGGCCCCAGACGCCCAGGCCGTCCAGCGTCAGCGCGCCTTCGCGGCGCAAGAGCTGCAGCATCAGCTTCAACGGCATGCCCGGCGCGGCCGAGGGCATCACGTAGCCCGGGGCCAGCACGCCGGCGTTGGCGAAGCTGGTTTCGGCGGCAACGCTGCCGCGGCGTTCGTAGACCACGACCTCGTGCCCGTCGGCAGCGAGTTCGAACGCGGTGGTGACGCCGACGATGCCGGCGCCGATGACGGCGACACGCATGCTCAGCCCTCCCGCGCGGCAAGCGCGCCTTCGACCTGCAGCGCGGCGCCGAGCACGGTGTCGTCGGCGAAGGCCGGCGCCCAGAGCATCAGGCCGACCGGCAGCACGCCCGGCGCCTGGCAGGGCAGCGACAGCGCGCAGCCGTCGAGGAGGTTGACCGCCGCCGGGTTGCGCAGCACCAGGGCGTTGGTGGCGAAGAAGACGGTGTCGTCGGCCTCCAGCGGCGCCAGCGGCGGTGCGACGATCGGCACCGTGGGCGACAGCGCGGCGTCGAAGCCTGCGAGTGCCGTCTGCACACGCGTGATCCAGTCGCGGCGCGTGCGCTGCAGGTCCAGGTAGTCGGCGGCCGACATCGTCTCGCCGCGGCGGATGCGGGTGGCAACACGCGGGTCGTAACGATCGCCGCGCTCGGCCAGGCGCCGGCGGTGCCACGCCCAGGACTCGGCGGCCGGTAAGCCGCCGGCGGCGTTGATGGCGGCAAGCTCGCCCAGTTCGGGCAGCGCGATCTCGACGATGCGTGCGCCGCCGGCCGACAGCGTCGCCAGCGCGGCGTCGAAGGCCGCCGCGACGGTGTCGTCCAGGCCGTCGAGCATCAGCGTGCGCGGCACGGCAAAACGCAGCCCGTCGAGCGGGCGCGCGGCCGGCCGCGGCGTGCGTGCCGCGAGGATGCCGTGCAGGCGCACCGCGTCGGCCACCGAGCGCGTGATCGCGCAGGCCGTGTCCAGCGAGGTCGACAGCGGGATGCAGCCGTCCAGCGGCACCAGCGCCTGCGTGCTCTTGAAGCCGACCAGGCCCTGCAACGCGGCCGGAATGCGGATCGAGCCGCCGGTGTCCGAGCCCAGCGCCGCCCAGGCCGCGCCGGTGGCGACGCTGACCGCCCCGCCCGAGGTGGAGCCGCCGGGCGCGCGCGGCGTCGCGTCCAGCAGCGCCGTCGCCGGATTGACGGGCGTGCCGTGGTGCGGGTTCAGCCCCAGGCCGGAGAACGCGAACTCCGACAGGTTGGTGTGGCCCACCAGCGCCGCGCCCGCGCCGCGCAGCCGGGCGACGGCCGGGCAGTCGCCCGCCGCCGGCGCGGCGTCGGCCAGCGCCGCCGAAGCGCCGCTCGTCGGCTGGCCGGCGACGTCGAACAGGTCCTTGACCGATACCGCGAGGCCGGCCAGCGGCGGCAGCGGGGCACCGGAGGCATGCAGTGCGTCGACCGCCGCGGCGCTCGCGCGAGCCTGGGCGTCGAAGCGGCGCACGAAGGCGTGCCGGCAGGGCGCCGCGTCGGCCGCGGCGAGGGATTCTTCGAGCATCGCGACGGCGCTGGAAGCGCCGGACACGATGCGGTTCCGGGCGTCGCCCAGATCGGGGGCGCCGCGGCGTGGTAGACTCATCGGGTTTGTCTCGGGGCGGGTGCGGGCTGATCGCTCATGCGCCGGCAATTCGAGGCGGACAAATCCGCGAACCCGGGCACCTGAGGTGTCGCTGGCGGGGAGGCAGGAGGGCTCTTCAGTCGTTCACGACTCGAGCCGATCCGTCACCTTCGGCAACGATCAAGCGCCGGGATTCTAGATCCAACCTTCGGAGTCTCCATGACTGTCTCCATGCGTGAAATGCTGGAAGCCGGCGTCCATTTCGGGCACCAAACGCGCTTCTGGAACCCCAAGATGGCCCCGTACATCTACGGCCATCGCAACAAGATCCACATCATCAACCTCGAGAAGACGCAGCCGCTCTTCGAGGACGCGATGAAGTTCGTGCGCCAGCTGAGCGCGCGCCGCGGCACGATCCTGATGATCGGCACCAAGCGCCAGGCGCGCGAAGTGATCGCGATGGAAGCCCAGCGCTGCGGCATGCCCTACGTCGACCAGCGCTGGCTCGGCGGCATGCTGACCAACTTCAAGACGGTCAAGGGTTCGCTGAAGAAGCTCAAGGACATGCAGGCCACCAAGGAGGCCGGCACGGAGGCGATGATCAAGAAGGAAGCGCTGCTGTTCGATCGCGAGCTGGTCAAGCTCGAGAAGGACATCGGCGGCATCCAGGACATGGGCGCGCTGCCTGACGCCATGTTCGTCATCGACGTCGGCTACCACAAGATCGCCGTCGCCGAAGCCAAGAAGCTCGGCATCCCGGTGATCGGCGTCGTCGACACCAACCACTCGCCGGTGGGCATCGACTACGTCATCCCCGGCAACGACGACTCGGCCAAGGCCGTCGCGCTGTACGCGCGCGCCGTCGCCGACGCGGTGCTCGAAGGCAAGGCCAGCGCGACCAACGAGGTCGTGCAAGCCGCCGCCGGCGCCGACGAGTTCGTCGAGGTCCGCGAAGAGGCCTGATCCGTGCGGGGCCCACGCGGCCCCGCCCCGAATCCGTGAGTCCGCCGCCGGCGCACACGACGCGCTGCGGCGGTTTCCTGCCATCCGAATGGAGTAGAGAGATGCCCGCAATCACCGCCAGCATGGTCGCCGAACTGCGCGCCAAGACCGACGCGCCGATGATGGAGTGCAAGAAGGCGCTCACCGAGGCCGACGGCGACATCGCCCGCGCCGAGGAGATCCTGCGCGTCAAGCTCGGCAACAAGGCCGGCAAGGCCGCCAGCCGCGTGACCGCCGAAGGCGTGGTCGCTGCCGCCGTCGACGGCGCCACCGGCGCGCTCGTCGAGATCAACTGCGAAACCGACTTCGTCTCGAAGAACGACTCGTTCCTGGCTTTCGCCAAGGCCACGGCCCAGCTCGTCGCCGAGAAGAACCCGGCCGACGTGGCCGCGCTCGGCGCGCTGGCCTACGAGCAGGACGGCTTCGGCCCGACGCTCGAGGACGTGCGCAAGGGCCTGATCGGCAAGATCGGCGAGAACATGTCGATCCGCCGCTTCAAGCGCTACGCCGGCGGCGGCCAGCTCGCCAGCTACCTGCACGGCACGCGCATCGGTGTGGTCGTCGAATTCGAAGGTGACGCCGTCGCCGCCAAGGACGTCGCGATGCACGTCGCCGCGATGAAGCCCAAGGCGCTGGCCGCCAGCGAAGTCCCGGCCGAGCTGGTCGAGTCCGAGCGCCGCATCGCCGCCGAGAAGGCGGCCGAGGATGCCGCCGCCGCCACCGCCGCCGGCAAGCCGGTGCAGTCGCCGGAGATCGTCGCCAAGCGCGTCGAGGGTTCGGTGCAGAAGTTCCTGAAGGAGGTCTCGCTGCTGAACCAGGCCTTCGTCAAGAACGACAAGCAGACCGTCGAGCAGATGCTCAAGGCCGCCGGCACCACGGTGAAGGGCTTCACCCTGTACGTGGTCGGCGAAGGCATCGAGAAGAAGGTCGACGACTTCGCCGCCGAAGTGGCCGCGCAGGTCGCTGCCGCCAAGGGCCAATAAGCTAGGTCCGTCAATCAAGGGGGCCTCGTGCCCCCTTACACTCGCTCTCGCATCACCATCGAATCAGGAGTCTCCCGCATGGCGGCATACAAGCGCATTCTGCTCAAACTGTCGGGCGAGGCGCTGATGGGAGAGGACTCGTACGGCATCAACCGCGCCACCATCGTGCGCATGGTGCGCGAGGTCCAGGAAATCACCAGCCTGGGCTGCCAGGTCGCCGTCGTCATCGGCGGCGGCAACATCTTCCGCGGCGTCGCCGGCGGCTCGGTGGGCATGGACCGTGCCACGGCCGACTACATGGGCATGCTCGCCACGGTGATGAATTCCCTCGCGCTCGCCGACACGATGCGCCAGGAAGGCATGACCGCGCGTGTCATGTCGGCGATCTCGATCGAGCAGGTCGTCGAGCCCTACGTGCGCCCGAAGGCGCTGCAGTACCTCGAGGAAGACAAGATCGTCGTCTTCGCCGCCGGCACCGGCAACCCGTTCTTCACCACCGACACCGCCGCCGCGCTGCGTGGCGCCGAGATCGGCGCCGAGGTGGTGCTCAAGGCAACCAAGGTCGACGGCGTCTACTCCGCCGACCCCAACAAGGACCCGACCGCGACGCGCTACTCGACGATCGGCTTCGATGAAGCCATCGCGAGGAACCTGCAGGTGATGGACGCCACCGCCTTCGCGCTGTGCCGCGACCAGAAGCTGCCGATCCGGGTCTTCAGCATCAACAAGCCCGGCGCCTTGAAGCGCGTCGTGCTGGGCGAGGACGAAGGCACGCTCGTGCACGTTTGACGAGGCCCCCATCACATGACCACCGCAGACATCCAGAAGACGGCCGCCGAGAAGATGGCGAAGTCCGTCGAGGCGTTCAAGAACGAACTGCACAAGATCCGCACCGGCCGTGCCCACCCGGGCATCCTCGACCAGGTGCACGTCGACTACTACGGCTCGATGCTGCCGATCAGCCAGGTCGCCAACGTCTCGCTGCTCGACGCCCGCACGATCAGCGTTCAGCCCTGGGAAAAGGGCATGGGCCAGAAGATCGAGAAGGCGATCCGCGAGTCCGACCTGGGCCTGAACCCGTCGTCGCAGGGCGACCTGCTGCGCGTGCCGATGCCCGCGCTGACCGAGGAGCGCCGCAAGGAGCTGACCAAGGTCGTGCGCCACACCGGCGAGGACGCCAAGATCCACGTGCGTGCGGTGCGTCGCGACGCCAACGAGCAACTGAAGAAGCTCGTCAAGGACAAACTCGTCTCCGAGGACGACGAGCGCCGCGGGCAGGACGAAGTCCAGCGCCTGACGGACCGTACGATCGCCGAGATCGACAAGCTCGTCCAAGCCAAGGAAGCGGAGGTCATGGCCGTCTGAGCCGCCCTGCGCCGCCGATGACCCATCTACCGCTGACCGAGAACCTGGCGCCGAACGGCAAGGCGCCCGACCGCGCGACTCCGCGCCACGTCGCCGTCGTGATGGACGGCAACGGGCGCTGGGCTCGCCAACGCTACATGCCGCGTTTCTTCGGCCACAAGCAGGGCGTCGACACGTTGGTGCGTGCGGTCAACACCTTTGCCGAGCGTGGCGTCGAGTACCTCACGGTGTTCGCGTTCTCTTCCGAGAACTGGAAACGTCCTTCCGACGAGGTGTCCGGCCTGATGGGGCTGGTGCTCGTGGCCGTCTCCAAGTACCTGACCAAGATGGCAGGCGACGGTGTGCGCATCCGCATCATCGGCGACCGCTCCGCCGTCTCGGACAAGTTGCGCGACGCCTGGGACCGCGCCGAGTCGCTGACCGCCAACAACCGCCGCATCACGCTGTCGGTGGCCTTCAACTACGGCGGCCGCTGGGACGTCGTGCAGGCCTGCCGGCAGGCGCTGGCCGACGGCGTGAAGCCCGAGGACTTCGACGAGTCCTACCTGTCGCGGCACATGGCACTGTCTTTCGCGCCCGACCCGGACCTTTTCATCCGCACCGGCGGCGAGATGCGCATGAGCAACTTCCTGCTGTGGCAGGCGGCGTACTCGGAGCTGTTCTTTACCGAGTGCCTGTGGCCCGATTTCGGCGATGCCCAGATCGACGCCGCGCTGACCGCCTACGCGCAGCGAGACCGCCGTTTCGGCGGCATCCGTCCCGCGCAGGTGGCGTCAGACGGTTCCTGAGGTTCCATGCTGCGACAGCGGGTCATCACGGCCGTCGTCCTGCTCCTCGTCCTGATCGCGTCGCTGGCGGCCCCCGGGCCCGGCTGGTTCGCGTTGCTCACGCTGGTGCTGCTGGCGGCGGCGGGCTGGGAATGGGCGCGACTGAACCAGGCCGGGCAGGGTGCGGCCGTCGCGATGGCGGCCGTGCTGGCCGCTGCCTGCGGCGCGTCGCTCGCCGCCGGATGGGTGGATCGGGCGCCGTCCATCGTCTGGTGGCTGGCCATCGCGTTGTGGGTGCCGGGCAGCGCCGTCGCGCTGTATGCCGGGCCTGCCGCGTGGCCACGCCTGCCGCGGGTCGCGCGCTGGGGCCTGGGCCTGGTGATGCTGTGGGCCGCCTGGCTGGCGATCGCCCATGCGCGCGTCGTCGGGCTGAACTTCATGTTCTCGGTCTTCTGCCTAGTCTGGGCGGCCGACATCTGCGCCTACTTCGGCGGCCGGGCCTTCGGCCGGCGCAAGCTCGCGCCCTCGATCAGTCCGGGCAAGAGCTGGGCGGGCGTGTGGAGCGGCCTGGCGGGCGTGCTGGTGCTGGCCGTCGCCTGGATGGCCGTCGACGGCCGCTGGGGTCTGGACGGCCCGGGGCTGTACAGCCGCATGCTCGACACCCTGGGCCCGGCGGTCGGCGTCGCCGCGCTGCTGGTGCTGGTGGCGATGAGCGTCGTCGGCGATCTCGTGGAGTCGCTCGTCAAGCGCGCTGCCGGCGCCAAGGACAGCAGCCGCCTGCTGCCGGGCCACGGCGGCGTGCTCGACCGTGTCGACGCGCTGCTTCCGGTCTTCCCGATCGCCCTGGCGCTTGCCGGGGTCTAAGCTTCCTCTTCTTCCTGCACGCATCGTGAGCACACCCCAGCGTCTGGTCATCCTCGGCTCCACGGGCTCCATTGGCACCAGCACGCTGGACGTGGTGGCCCGCCATCCCGAGCGCTTCGAGGTCTACGGCCTCAGCGCGTTCCAGCGCGTCGAGGAACTCGCCGCGCAATGCCGCCAGTTCCGTGCGCGCGTGGCCGTCGTCCCGACCGAGGAGCGTGCGGTGGCGCTGCGTGCGTTGCTCGCCGGCACGCGCACCGAGGTGCGCGTCGGCGCCCAGGCGCTTTGCGAGCTGGTCGCCGAGCCCGAGGTCGACAGCGTCATGGCGGCCATCGTCGGTTCGGCCGGCCTGCCCTCGTGCATGGCCGCGGCGCGTGCCGGCAAACGTCTGCTGCTGGCCAACAAGGAGGCGCTGGTCGTCGGCGGCGCGCTGTTCATGAAGGCGGTCGAGGACGGCGGCGCGACGCTGCTGCCGATCGACAGCGAGCACTCGGCGATCTTCCAGTGCCTGCCCGAGGATCGTGGGGTCTGGGGTCAGCGCATCGACCACATCGTGCTGACGGCCAGTGGCGGCCCGTTCCGCCACCGCGATCCGGCGACGCTCGCCGACGTCACGCCCGAGCAGGCCGTGGCGCACCCGAACTGGGTCATGGGCCGCAAGATCTCGGTCGACTCGGCGACGATGATGAACAAGGCGCTCGAGGTCATCGAGGCGCGCTGGCTGTTCGGCCTGGAGCCCGAGCAGGTGCGGGTCGTCATCCACCCGCAGAGCATCATCCACTCGATGGTCGTCTGCCGCGACAACTCGGTGCTGGCGCAGCTCGGCACCCCCGACATGCGCGTGCCGATCGCCTACGGCCTGGCTTTCCCCGAGCGCATCGAGTGCGGCGCCTCGCGCCTGGACTTCCTGCAGCTGTCGGCGCTGACCTTCGAGGAGCCCGACCTGCGCCGATTCCCCGGCCTGGCGCTGGCCTGGGAGACCCTGCGTGGCCCGGTGGGCGCCACTGCGGTGATGAACGCCGCCAACGAGGAGGCCGTCGCCGCCTTCCTGGACCGCCGCATCGGCTTTGCCGCGATCCACGCCGTCAACGCCGCCACCGTCGAACGCCTGGTGCCCGCGCTGGGCGCGATCGCGTCGATCGACGACCTGATCGCGCTGGACGAGCAGGCCCGTGCCGCCGCACGCAGCCTCATCGGAGCGCTCGCCGCGTGATCGTCACCGCGCTTGCCTTCGTGCTGACGCTCGGCGTGCTGATCGTCGTGCACGAGTACGGGCACTACCGCGTCGCCGTGGCCTGCGGCGTGCGCGTGCAGCGCTTCTCGATCGGCTTCGGGCGTGTGCTGTTCAGCCGCGTGCGCGGGGCCGACCGCACGGAGTTCGTCGTCTGCGCGCTGCCGCTGGGCGGCTACGTGAAGATGCTCGACGAGCGCGAGGAGCCGGTGGCACCGCACGAGCAGCATCGTGCGTTCAACCGCCAGTCGCTGCCGCGCCGCGCTGCCATCGTTTCGGCCGGGCCGCTGGCCAACCTGTTGCTGGCGGTCCTGCTGTACGCGGCAGCGCACTGGATCGGCATCGAGGAGCCCAAGGCCGTGCTCGGCACGCCGCCCGCCGCAAGCGTCGTCGAGTCTGCCGGTCTGCGCGCCGGGGACTGGGTGCGCGCCGTCTCGCGCGACGGCCTGGCATGGGACGAGGTCGAATCGATGACCGATCTGCGCTGGCAGGTCACGCAGGCGGCGATGCAGGGGCGCTCGCTCGACCTGGAGGTTTCGAACCGCGACGGCCACGGCACCCGCAGGCTGCACCTGGACCTGTCGGCCTACTCGGTGCGCGACGTCGACTCGGGTCTCGTCTCGGAGCTCGGTTTCGGCGCCCCGTTCAGCGAGGCCCGCATCGGCGAGGTGCGCGCTGGCAGCCCTGGCGCAGCGGCCGGCCTGCAGGCCGGCGACCGCGTGCTGATGGTCGACGGTCAGCCGGTGGCCGACGCGACGGCGCTGGTGCGCCGCGTGCGCGCCGCGGTGCACGAAGGCGAGGGCGTACCGATGCGCTGGCGCGTCGAGCGCGGCGGTGCCGAACTCGAGGTCAGCGTCGTGCCGCGCGTCGTGCAGGCCGATGGCCAGGGGGTCGGGCGCATCGACACCGTGGTCGGGTCGATGCCCGAGACCACGCTCGTGCGCCGCGGCTTCGTCGACGGCCTGGAGCAGGGCGTCGCGCGCACCTGGGAGGTCTCCACGCTGACCGTGCGCATGATCGGCAACATGCTGATCGGCGAGGCATCGCTGAAGAACCTCAGCGGCCCGCTGACGATCGCCGACTACGCCGGCCAGTCGGTGCAGCGCGGCGCTGCCGTGTACCTCGGTTTCCTCGCGCTCGTCAGCGTGAGCCTGGGCGTGCTGAACCTCCTGCCGCTGCCGATGCTCGATGGTGGCCACCTCATGTATTACATTTTCGAAGCCGTCACCGGACGGCCAGTCTCCGAACTGTGGCTGGCGAGGCTGCAGCGCGGCGGGATCGCGGTGCTGCTGATGATGATGTCGCTCGCCCTCTTCAACGACGTGGCCCGGCTGCTGGGCCTGCACTGAACCCCATGCTTCCTGTCCTTCCGACCGCTCCGCAGCGCGTGGCCTTCGTCCTGCTCGCCAGCGCCGCCGCCGTGGTGGCCCCTGCCGCGCACGCCGTCACGCCTTTCGTCCTCCAGGACATCCGCATCGAGGGCCTGCAGCGCACCGACCCCGGCACGGTGTTCGGTGCGCTGCCGTTCCGCATCGGCGACACCTACAACGACGAGAAGGGCGCCGCCGCGCTGCGCGCGCTGTTCTCCACCGGCCTGTTCAATGACGTCCGCCTGGAGGTCGACGCGCAGGATCTGATCGTCGTCGTCGACGAACGTCCGGTCGTCGCCTCGGTCAACTTTGCCGGCCTGAAGGAGTTCGACTCCGACCCGCTGGTCAAGTCGCTGCGCGACGCGGGCATCGGCGAGGGCCTGCCCTTCGACAAGGCGCTGGTCGACCGCGCCGAGCAGGAGATCAAGCGCCAGTACCTGACGCGCAGCCTCTACGGCGCGGAGGTCGTCACCACGGTCACCCCGCTGGAGCGCAACCGCGTCAGCGTGACCTTCACGATGAACGAGGGCGAGGCGGCCAAGATCTCCGATATCCGCATCGTCGGCGCGCAGGCCTACAAGGAGTCGGCGCTGCTGGACCTGTTCGACCTGACGCCCAGCGGCTGGCTGACCTGGTACACGAAGAACGACCGTTATTCGCGCACCAAGCTCAACGCCGACCTCGAGAAGCTGCGCGCCTGGTACGTCAACCGCGGCTACCTCGAGTTCAACGTCGAGTCCACGCAGGTCACGATCTCGCCGGACAAGCAGTCGATCGCGATCACGGTTTCGATCCACGAAGGCCAGCCCTACACCGTGACGGCGGTGCGCCTGGAGGGCGACTACCTCGGCAAGGACGACGAGTTCCGCGCGCTCGTCGGCATCCGGCCCGGGACGCCCTACAGCGGCGACGCGGTGGCCGAGACCGGCCGCCGCATCACCGAACGCTTCGGGCTCTACGGCTACGCCTTTGCGCGCGTGGACCCGCGGCCCGAGATCGACCGTGAGAAGGGCCAGGTCGCGCTGGTGCTCAACGCCGAGCCGCAGCGCCGGGTCTATGTGCGCCGCATCGAGCTCGCCGGCAACTCGCGCACGCGCGACGAGGTCATCCGGCGCGAGTTCCGCCAGTTCGAGTCGTCGTGGTACGACGGCGACCGCATCAAGCTCTCGCGTGACCGGGTCGACCGGCTGGGCTACTTCAGCGATGTCGCCGTCGACACCACCGAGGTGCCGGGCGCGCCCGACCAGGTGGACCTGACGGTGAAGGTCGAGGAGAAGGCGACCGGCAACCTGATGCTGGGCGCGGGCTACTCCAATGCCGAGCGCCTGTCGCTGAGCGGCTCGATCCAGCAGGACAACGTCTTCGGTACCGGCAACTACCTGGGTATCCAGGTCAACACCAGCAAGTCGCAGCGCACGCTGGTGGTGAGCACCACCGACCCGTACTTCACGCAGGACGGCGTGTCGCGCGCGATCGATGTCTACTACCGCACGACCCGGCCCTACAACAGCCTGGGCGACAACTACGACCTGGCGACGCCGGGCTTCGCGGTGCGCTTCGGTGTGCCGTTCTCGGAGTACGACACGGTGTTCTTCGGTGCCGGCGCCGAGATGACCAAGATCGGCACGTCCTCCGGCATCCCGCTGTCGTACCTGAACTACCGCGCCACCTACGGCGAGACCAGCTACTCCCTGCCGCTGACCCTGGGCTGGCAGCGCGACCGGCGCGACAGCGCCCTCGTGCCCTCGCGCGGGCGCTACACGCGCATCAACGCCGAGATGAGCCTCGTCGGCGACGTGCGCTACCTGCGCACGAACCTGCAGTACCAGGAGTACTGGGCGATGCCGTTCAAGACCACGCTGGGTCTGAACACCGAGCTCGGCTGGGGCGAGGGCCTGGGCAGCAAGCCTTATCCGATCTTCAAGAACTTCTACGGCGGCGGCCTGGGCACGGTGCGTGGTTTCGAACAGAACTCGCTGGGTGTCGTCGATCCGACCGGCGCCTACATCGGCGGGGCCAAGCGGCTGAACGTGAACGCCTCGCTGTACCTGCCCGTGCCGGGCTCGGGCAACGACAAGACGCTGCGCATGTTCGCCTTCGGCGACGCCGGCAACGTCTGGCGCGACGGCGAGACCGTTGACCTGTCGACGCTGCGGGCCTCCGCCGGCCTGGGCCTGAGCTGGGTCTCACCCGTCGGGCCGCTGCAGTTGAGCTATGCCGTGCCGGTGCGTGTCGAACGCAACGATAAAATCCAACGTTTCCAATTCCAGATCGGGACCTCGTTCTGATGAAGATGCAGCCTATGAAATCCCTCCTTGCCGCGGTCGCCCTGGTGGCGCTGGCGCCCCTGGCCGGTGCGCAGGAGTTGAAGATCGGCTACGTCAACAGCGAGCGCGTGCTGCGCGAAGCCGCGCCGGCCAAGGCCGCCCAGGCCAAGCTCGAGGCGGAGTTCAGCAAGCGCGAGAAGGAGCTGTCGGACCAGGCCGCCAAGCTCAAGGCCGCGGCCGACAAGCTCGAGAAGGACGGCCCCACGCTCGGCGAGAGCGAGCGCAGCCGCCGGCAGCGAGAGCTCGTCGACCAGGACCGCGAATTCCAGCGCAAGCGCCGCGAGTTCCAGGAGGACCTGAACCAGCGCCGCAACGAGGAACTGGCCAGCGTCGTCGAACGTGCCAACCGCGTCATCAAGCAGATCTTCGATCAGGAGAAGTACGACCTGGTCCTGCAGGAGGTGGTCTTCGCCGGTCCGCGCGTGGACATCACCGACAAGGTGCTGAAGGTCCTGAACGCGCCCGCCGGCGCGGGCAAGTGAACCCGGTCTCCCGCTCGTGCAAGCGCGCATCGGCGACCTGGCCGCGCTGCTCGGCGGCGAGCTGATCGGAGACCCGCAGCACACGGTCGTCCGCGTCGGCACGCTCGAGAGTGCCGAGGCCGACACCATCGGCTTCCTCGCCAACCCCCGCTACCAGGCCCAGCTGGCGACGACACGCGCCGGCTGCGTCATCGTCTCGGCGGCGATGCGCGAGGCAGCCGCCGAGCGCGGCGCCGCGATCGTCGTCGCAGACCCGTACCTGGCCTACGCGCGGCTGTCGCAGTGGTGGGCCGCCCGGCTGCGCGAGCGGCCGGCTCCCGGCATCCACCCGGGCGCAGTCGTCGAGGAAGGCGCGATCGTCGCGCCGGGGGCGTCGGTCGGCGCGCTGGCCTTCGTCGGTGCCGGTGCGGTCATCGAGGCCGGGGCCGTCGTCTCGGCCCAGGCCCACGTCGGCGAGGGCGCCTTCGTCGGCGAGGGCACGGTGCTCAAGCCGCGCTCGATGCTCGCCTTCGGCTGCCGCATCGGCGCGCGCGGCATCGTGCACGGCGGCGCGGTGATCGGCGCCGACGGCTTCGGCTTCGCGCCGGAAGCCGGGCGCTGGACCAAGATCGAGCAGCTCGGCGCCGTGCGCCTGGGTGACGACGTCGAGATCGGCGCCAACACCTGCATCGACCGCGGTGCGCTCGACGACACCGTCGTCGACGACGGCGTGAAGATCGACAACCTGGTGCAGATCGCGCACAACGTGCGCATCGGCGCCCACACCGCGTTCGCGGGCTGCTCGGCCGTGGCAGGCAGCACGCGCATCGGACGCCATTGCACGATCGGCGGGGCGGCCAACATCGTCGGCCACCTGGAGATCTGCGACGGCGTGCACATCAGTGCCGCGACGCTGGTCACGGCCTCGATCCGCAAGCCCGGCCACTACACCGGCGTCTTCCCCTGCGACGACCATGCGTCCTGGGAGAAGAACGCCGCGACCCTGAAACATCTGCATTCCCTGCGTGAGCGCCTGCGGGCGCTGGAGAAGAAGACATCATGAGCGAGCCGGTGCTGGACATCCACAAGATCCTGAAGAAGCTGCCGCACCGTTATCCGATCCTGCTCGTCGACCGTGTCGTCGAGTTCGAGAAGAACGTGCGCATCAAGGCGATCAAGAACGTCACGATCAACGAGCCGTTCTTCATGGGCCACTTCCCGGCGCGCCCGGTGATGCCGGGCGTGATGATGCTCGAGGCCCTGGCGCAGAGCGCGGCGCTGCTGTCCTTCGAGTCGATGGGCACCGAGCCGGGCGACGACACCGTCGTCTACTTCGTCGGCATCGACGGTGCGCGCTTCAAGCGTGTCGTCGAGCCCGGCGACCAGCTCGTGCTCGAGGCCTGGATCGACCGCGCCAAGGGCGGCATCTACAAGTACAAGACACGCGCCAGCGTCGACGGCGAGACCGCGGTCGAAGCCGAGCTGATGTGCACGATGCGGAAGATTGCCTGAGGCCGACATGACCCGGATCCACCCGACGGCCATCGTCGACCCGAAGGCCGAACTCGACGAATCGGTCGTCGTCGGTCCCTACGCGGTGATCGGCGCCGGCGTGCGCATCGCCGCCGGCAGCTCGATCGGCCCGCACTGCATCGTCGAAGGGCCGACCACCATCGGCCGCGACAACACGATCTACGGCCATGCCGCGATTGGCACCGCGCCGCAGGACATGAAGTACCGCGGCGAGCCGACCGAGCTCGTCATCGGCGAGCGCAACACGATCCGCGAGTTCTGCCACTTCAACCGCGGCACGACCCAGGACGGCGGCGTCACGCGCATCGGCGACGACAACTGGATCATGGCCTACGTGCACATCGCGCACGACGTGCAGCTGGGCAGCCGCTGCATCCTGGCCAACAACGCCACGCTGGCCGGCCACGTGCACGTGGGCGACTGGGTCATCGTCGGCGGCCTGACCGGCATCCACCAGTTCTGCCACGTCGGCGCGCACGCGATGACCGGCTTCCAGAGCCACGTCTCGCAGGACGTGCCGCCGTTCATGATGGTCAGCGGCAACCCGCTGGGCGTGCACGGCTTCAACGTCGAGGGCCTGCGCCGACGCGGCTTCTCGCGCGAGCGCATCGGCCTGGTCAAGCAGATGCACCGTCTGCTCTACCGCGACGGGCTGACGCTGGACAAGGCGCGCGAGGCGATCGCCGCGCTCGCCGGCCAGGTCGACGGCGGTGATGCCGACGTCGCGCTGGTGCTGGACTTCCTCGCCGCGTCCACGCGGGGCATCGCGCGCTGAACCCCATGCGACTGGCGATGGTCGCGGGCGAAGCTTCCGGCGACCTGCTCGCCGGACTGCTGCTGGGCGGACTGCGCGAGCGCTGGCCGGCGCTCGCCGCCGCCGGCATCGGCGGCCCGAAGATGGCGGCTCAGGGTTTCGAGGCCTGGTGGCCCAGCGACCGGCTGGCCGTGCACGGCTACGCCGACGCGCTGCGCCACTACCGCGAGATCAAGGGCATTCGCGATCGCCTCGGCGAGCGCCTGCTGGCCGAGCCGCCGGCGGTCTTCGTCGGCGTCGACGCGCCCGACTTCAACCTCGGGCTGGAGAAGCGGCTCAAGGCCGCCGGCATCCCGTCGGTGCACTTCGTCTGTCCGTCGATCTGGGCCTGGCGCGGCGGCCGGGCGAAGAAGATGGCGGCGAGCTGCGACCACGTGCTGTGCCTGTTCCCGTTCGAGCCCGAGCTGCTGCAGCGCCACGGCGTCGCCGCGACCTACGTCGGCCACCCGCTGGCCGACGCGATTCCGGTCGAGCCCCCGCGTGCCGCCGCGCGCGCCGCGCTCGGGCTGGGCGAAGGCGAGCCGGTCGTCGCGCTGCTGCCGGGCAGCCGGCGCGGCGAGATCGAGCACATCGCGCCGGCCTTCCTGCAGGCCGCCGCGCGGATGCACCACCAGCGGCCGGAACTGCGTTTCCTGCTGCCGGTGGCGCCGGGGCTGCGCTCGATGGTCGAGCCGCTGGTCGCCGCACACGCAGGCGACGCGCCGGTGCAACTGCTCGACGGCCGCTCGCACGAGGTGCTGGCCGCCTGCGACGTGACGCTGATCGCCAGCGGCACGGCGACGCTGGAGGCGGCGCTGTTCAAGCGCCCGATGGTCATCGGCTACCGCATGGCCTGGCTGTCGTGGCAGCTGATGCGCCGCATGGGTTATCTGCCCTGGGTCGGCCTGCCCAACATCCTGGAACGCGACTTCGTCGTGCCCGAACTGCTGCAGGATCGCTGCGAGCCCGAGGCCCTGGCCCGCGAGACGCTGGCCTGGCTGGCCGACGAAGCGCGCGTTCGCGCCTTGCAGGCGCGTTTCGTCGACCTGCATCATCTGCTCAAGCGCGACACCGCGCGCCGTGCCACCGATGCCCTCGCGCAAGTCCTCGAAAGCCGCTCCTGAACAGCTGGACCTGGGCTGGCATCCGCCCGGCCTGGTGGCCGGCGTGGACGAAGCCGGCTGCGGGCCGCTGGCCGGGCCGGTGGTTGCTGCCGCGGTGATCCTCGACGACCAGGCGCCGATCGAGGGCCTGGCCGATTCCAAGGTGCTGAGCGCCCGCCAGCGCGAGCGCCTGTTCGACGAGATCCAGGCGCGTGCGCTGTGCGTGTCGATCGCGCTGGCCAGCGTCGAGGAGATCGACACGCTGAACATCCTGCATGCCCGGCTGCTGGCGATGAAGCGTGCCGTCGAGACGCTGCGCCTGCTGCCCAAGCGCGTGATGGTCGACGGCAACCGGCTGCCGGTGCTGCGTTTCCCGGCCGAGGCCGTGGTCGGCGGCGACGCCAAGGTGCCGGCGATCTCGGCCGCGTCCATCGTCGCCAAGGTGCACCGCGACCGGCTCTGCGCCGAGCTGCACGCACGCTGGCCCGACTACGGCTTCGACGGCCACAAGGGCTACCCGACGCGCGTGCATCTGGACGCGCTGCGCCGCCTGGGCGCCTGCCCCGAGCACCGGCGCAGCTTCGCCCCGGTGCGTGCCGCGCTCGAGGCCGCCGAGAAGAGCCCGGCATGACGAGCGTGCGCGCCATCAGTTCGCGCGACAACCCGCTGCTGGCGCGCGTGCGCCGGCTGGCGCAGGACGGCAACGCCTACCGCCGTGCCGGCCAGGTCTGGCTGGAGGGCGACCACCTCTGCTCGGCGCTGCGCGCGCGCGGCCGGCCGGCGGCGCAGGCGCTCGTCGCCGCCAGCGCCTGGGAGCAGGGCGGCGCGCTGCGTGATCTCGCCGGCTGGGCGCCGGCCGTGGCGGTGGTCGACGACACGCTGTTGGCCGCCGCCAGCGGCCTGGAGTCGCCGGCGAAGATCGGTTTCCTGATCGACGCGCCGGCCGGCGGCACGGTGCAGCCCGACGCTCACGGCGTCGTGCTCGACCGCGTGCAGGACGCCGGCAACGTCGGCAGCATCCTGCGCAGCGCCGCGGCGCTGGGCGCGACCCAGGTGCTGGCGCTGAAAGGCACGGCCTCGCTGTGGTCGCCCAAGGTGCTGCGCGCCGGCATGGGCGCGCATTTCGCGCTCAACCTCGTCGAAGGACTGGACGAGGCCGCGCTCGAAGCACTGGCGGTGCCTCTGGTGGCGACGCTGCCGCATGCCGGCGCGACGCTGCGCGAGGCGGCGCTGCCGCCGCGCTGCGCCTGGGTGCTGGGGCACGAAGGGCAGGGCGTGTCGCCCACGCTGCAGGCGCGCTGCACGCTGGCGGTGCGCATTCCGCAGCCCGGCGGCGAGGAGTCGCTGAACGTCGCCGCCGCGGCGGCGATCTGCCTGTACGAGTCGGCCGCGCGCGCGCCTCAGTAGATCAGCCGGTCCGGGCGGATGTCGCGCAGGATCGTCGTCGCGATCTCCTCGATCGACTTGTGCGTCGACGACAGCCACTGGATGCCGTCGCGGCGCATCATCGTCTCGGCTTCGCTGACCTCGTAGCGGCAGTTCTCGATCGCCGCGTAGCGGCTGCCCGGGCGGCGTTCGTTGCGGATCTGCGCCAGCCGCGTCGGGTCGATCGTCAGGCCGAAACACTTCTTGCGGTGCGGCGCCAGCATCGACGGCAGCTTGCCGCGCTCGAAGTCTTCCGGGATCAGCGGGTAGTTGGCCGCCTTCACGCCGTGCTGCATCGCGAGATACAGCGAGGTCGGAGTCTTGCCGCAGCGGCTGACGCCGACGAGGATGACGTCGGCGAGATCGAGGTTGCGCGAGCTCTGACCGTCGTCGTGCGCGAGGCTGAAGTTGATCGCCTCGATGCGGTCGTTGTACTCCTGGCTCTGGCTGGCGTCGTTGAAGCGGCCGACGCGGTGGTTGGACTTGACGCCGAGCTCGTCTTCCAGCGGCTCGACGAAGGTGCGGAACATGTCCAGCACCATGCCGTTGACGCCCGGGCCGGTGACACGGGCGCGGATCTGCGGCTCCACGAGCGTGATGAAGACCACCGGCCGGCGGCCCTCGCGTTCGGCGACTTCGTTGATCTCGGCGACCACGGTGTCGGCCTTCTCGAGCGTGTCGATGAAGGGGCGGCGCACATGGCGCATCTTCACCGGGAACTGGTTGAGGATGGAGTTGCCGAAGGTCTCGGCCGTGATGCCGGTGCCGTCGGACACGAAGAAGACGCTGCGTTCGCTCATGGGGTCGGATTGGGGCGCCGGTGCCCCGTATCTGGTCATCATAGGGAAAGAGTTCCGTAGAATGCCTGCGAAGCATCCTGCCTTCACCTCGACGTGACCACCCCCGGCCGACAAACAGAATCCACAAGCGCTGGAGCGAGGGGTCAGAGCGTGCCTGCGGCAGCACCGGTTTTCTCACATCACGGAGCTTTCCCACCATGTCCCAGGCCAACTTGGCGACCGCCCTGGTCGTCCCGTTCGAACAACTTCGCATGACCGACGTCGAGGTCGTAGGCGGCAAGAACGCCTCCCTCGGCGAAATGATCAGTCAACTGGCCGCCACCGGCGTGCGCGTTCCCGGCGGGTTCGCGACGACGGCGCACGCCTTCCGTCTCTTCCTGCGCCACGGCGGCCTCGCCGAGCGCATCGAGGCGCGCCTGGCCACGCTCGACACCGACGACGTGCGTGCGCTGGCCGAGGCCGGCGCCGAGATCCGGCGCTGGATCGTCGAGACGCCGTTCCCGGCCGACCTCGAGGCTGCGATCCGCGCCCAGTACAAGCTGCTCGCCGACGACCACCCCGGCGCGAGCTTCGCCGTGCGCTCTTCGGCCACCGCCGAAGACCTGCCCGACGCCTCGTTCGCCGGCCAGCAGGAGACCTTCCTCAACGTGAGCGGCATCGACTCGGTGCTGCACCACATGAAGGAGGTCTTCGCCTCCCTCTACAACGACCGCGCGATCAGCTACCGCGTGCACAAGGGCTTCGCCCACGCCGACGTCGCGCTGTCGGCCGGCGTGCAGCGCATGGTGCGCTCGGACCTCGGCGCCGCCGGCGTGATGTTCACGATCGACACCGAGTCGGGCTTCCCCGACGCGGTGCTGATCACCTCCGCCTACGGCCTGGGCGAGACCGTCGTGCAGGGCTCGGTCAACCCCGACGAGTTCTACGTCTTCAAGCCGGCGCTGGCCGCGGGCAAGTTCCCGATCATCCGCCGCGTGCTGGGCAGCAAGCTGCAGCGCATGGAGTTCGCGTCCGACGAGGAGCGGTCCGCCGGCAGCCGCCTCGTCAAGGTCGTCGATAACCCGCCCGAGATGCGCAACCGCTACTCGCTGGCCGACGCCGACATCGTCGAGCTGGCCAAGTACGCGCAGATCATCGAGAAGCACTACGGCCGCCCGATGGACATCGAGTGGGGCAAGGATGGCGGCGACGGCCGCATCTACATCCTGCAGGCCCGCCCGGAGACCGTGAAGAGCCAGGCCGCCGGCAAGGTCGAGCACCGCTACAAGCTCAAGGGCCAGGGCACCGTGCTCGCCGAGGGCCGCGCGATCGGCCAGAAGATCGGCACCGGCCCGGTGCGCCTGGTGCGCTCGCCGGCCGAGATGGACCGCGTGCAGCCCGGCGACGTGCTCGTCACCGACATGACCGACCCGAACTGGGAACCGGTGATGAAGCGTGCCGCGGCCATCGTCACCAACCGCGGCGGCCGCACCTGCCACGCGGCGATCATCGCGCGTGAGCTCGGCATCCCGGCCGTCGTCGGCTGCGGCGACGCCACCGAGCGTGTGCTCGACGGCGCGCTGGTCACCGTCGCCTGCTCCGAGGGCGACACCGGCCGCGTCTACGACGGCCTGCTGGAGACCGAGGTCAGCGAGGTGCAGCGTGGCGAGATGCCGTACTGCCCGGTGAAGATCATGATGAACGTCGGCAACCCGCAGCTGGCCTTCGACTTCGCGCAGATGCCCAATTCGGGTGTCGGCCTGGCGCGCCTCGAGTTCATCATCAACAACAACATCGGCGTGCACCCGAAGGCGATCCTCGACTACCCGAACGTCGACGCCGACCTGAAGAAGGCCGTCGAGTCGGTGGCCCGTGGCCACGCCTCGCCGCGTGCGTTCTACGTCGACAAGCTGGTCGAAGGCATCGCGACGATCGCCGCCGCGTTCTTCCCCAAGCCGGTCATCGTGCGCCTGTCGGACTTCAAGTCCAACGAGTACCGCAAGCTCATCGGCGGCACGCGCTACGAGCCGGAGGAAGAGAACCCGATGCTGGGCTTCCGCGGTGCCAGCCGCTACATCAGCAGCGACTTCGCCGAAGCCTTCGCGATGGAGTGCGAGGCGCTCAAGCGCGTGCGCGGCGAGATGGGCCTGAACAACGTCGAGATCATGGTGCCCTTCGTGCGCACCGTGCGCCAGGCCGAGCGCGTGGCGCAGATGCTCGCCGAGCGCGGCCTGAAGCGCGGCGTCGACGGCCTGCGCCTGATCATGATGTGCGAGGTGCCGAGCAATGCCATCCTGGCGGACCAGTTCCTCGAGCACTTCGACGGCATGTCGATCGGCTCCAACGACCTGACCCAGCTGACGCTGGGCCTGGACCGCGACTCGGGGCTGGAACTGCTGGCCAACGACTTCGACGAACGCGATCCGGCGGTCAAGGCGATGATCTCGCGCGCCATCGCCGCCTGCCGCGCCACCGGCAAGTACATCGGCATCTGCGGCCAGGGCCCCAGCGACCACCCGGACTTCGCCGAGTGGCTGGCCGCGGAAGGCATCGTGTCCATCTCGCTGAACCCGGACACGGTCGTCGACACCTGGCAGCGTCTGGCCAAGCGCTGACCCCGCGCCGGGCCGCATGTCCTCGGTCGGCAGCGGGGTGACGGCCAGCGGCGCGCGGGGTTTCCGCCGCCGCCTGCACGGCGCCTACCTGCTGTACACGCTGGCGCTGGCCGGCTTCATCGGGCTGATGGCGGCAGCCGAGCGTTTCGGGCTCGGCCGCAACCTCATCGGGCTGACGATGCTGCTGGGCACCGTCGTGCTGTACGCGGCCATCGGCCTGCGCTGCCGCACCTCGGACTCGGCCGAGTACTACGTCGCGGGCCGGCGCGTGCCGGCCTTCTACAACGGCATGGCGACCTCGGCCGACTGGATGAGCGCCGCCTCGTTCATCGGCCTGGCCGGCACCCTGTACCTCAGCGGCTACAACGGGCTGGCCTTCGTCATCGGCTGGACCGGTGGTTTCTGCCTCGTCGCGCTGCTGATCGCGCCGTACCTGCGCAAGTTCGCCGAGTACACGATCCCCGACTTCCTCGGCGCACGCTACGGCGGCACGATGCCGCGCCTGGTCGGCATCGTAGCCGCGGTCGTCGTCTCCTTCGTCTACGTCGTCGCGCAGATCTACGGCGTTGGCCTGATCGTCGCGCGTTTCACCGGCTTCGGCTTCGAGATCGGCATCTTCGTCGGCCTGGGCGGCGTGCTCGTCTGCTCGTTCCTGGGCGGCATGCGCGCCGTCACCTGGACCCAGGTCGCGCAGTGCATCATCCTCGTCGTCGCCTACCTGGCGCCGGTGGCCTGGCTGTCGCTGAAGGTCACCGGCAACCCCGTGCCGCAGGTGGCGATGGGGCAGGTGCTGCAGTCGGTCACCGAGCGCGAGGCGCAGCTCGTCGCCGACATCGCCGAGCGCGACGTCATGGCCGCCTACGCCCAGCGTGCGGCGGTCGCCGGGGCCAAGCTGCTGGACGTGCCGGCGGCGATGGCCGACGACCGGGCCGCGGCGCAGCGCCGCGTCGAGCAACTGATGGAGGCGGCGGCGCCGCTGGCCGAGGTTCAGGCCGCACGGCGTGAACTCGCCGCGCTGCCGCGCACCGAGGACGAGGCGCGCCGGCGCTACGCCGACGAGCTGGCCGCGGCCGAGGCCTGGTCGCAGCCGCTGGGCGGCATGCCGCCGCATGCCCGGGCCTTCGCGGCCAACCCGCGTGGCGACGACCCGGCGGCGCGCATCAGCGACGAACACTCCCGGCGCAACTTCCTGGCGCTGGTCTTCTGCCTGATGCTGGGCACCGCCGGGCTGCCGCACATCCTGACGCGCTTCTACACCACGCCTTCGGTGCGCGAGTCGCGCCGGGCGGTCGGCTGGACGCTGCTGTTCATCTGCGCGCTCTACCTCACGGCGCCCGCGCTGGCGCTGCTGGTCAAGCACGAGGTCTTCAACAGCCTCGTCGGCACGCCGTTCGACCGCCTGCCGGCGTGGATCGCGAGCTGGGCCAAGGTCGACCCGTCGCTGGTGCAGGTCAGCGACGTCAACGGCGACGGCATCCTGCAGCTCGGCGAGCTGCACATCGGCGCCGACCTGGTGACGCTGGCCGCGCCGGAGATCGCCGGGCTGCCGTACGTGATCTCGGCGATGGTCGCCGTGGGCGGCCTGGCCGCGGCGCTGTCCACCGCCGACGGACTGCTGCTGACGATCTCCAACGCGCTGTCGCACGACTTGTACTACCGCGTCATCGACCCCAACCGCCCGAGCTCGCGCCGCGTCGCGGTGTCCAAGGTGCTGCTGCTCGTCGTGGCGCTGGCCGCGGCCTACGTCGCGTCGATGCGCGTGGCCGACATCCTGTTCCTCGTCGCCGCGGCGTTCTCGCTGGCGGCCTCGTCGATCTTCCCGGCGCTGGTGCTGGGCGTGTTCTGGAAACGCGCCAACCGCTGGGGCTGCGTCAGCGGCATGCTGCTCGGGCTGGCCGTCACCAGCTACTACATGGCGACGACCCAGCCCTGGCTGCGCGGGCTGTTCGGCGTCTGGCGGCCGATCGAGGACTGCCTGTGGTTCGGCATCGCGCCGATCGCCGCCGGCGTGTTCGGCGTGCCGGCGGCCCTGGCGGCGATGGTCATCGTCAGCCTGCTGACCCCGCGGCCCGGGCCGGTCAGCGACGCGCTGGTCGACCGCATCCGCGACCCCCGGCCCGAACACTGACCGCCGGCTGTCCGGGGCGCGCTTTCCGGGCTATAATCATCGGCTTTTCGCCTTGCCGCACCCGTGAACCAGACGCTACGGGGCGGCTTTCCGAAACGGGAAACCCACGAGGAGATTCAATGCGTCACTACGAGATCGTTCTGCTGATCCATCCGGATCAAAGCGAACAGGTTCCGGCCATGCTGGAACGCTACAAGACCCTGGTCACCGCCGGTGGCGGCAAGGTCCATCGGGTCGAGGATTGGGGCCGCCGTCAGCTGGCCTACATGATCCAGAAGCTCGCCAAGGCCCACTACCTGTGCCTGAACATCGAGTGCGACAAGCCTGTGCTCGAGGAGCTGGAGACCGGCTTCCGCTTCAACGACGCCGTCCTGCGCCACCTCACGGTGCGCAAGGAAAAGGCCGAGACGACGCCGTCGATCATGATGAAGGCGGTCGAGCGCGAAGAATCGCGCAAGGCCAGCCAGCAGGAGGCTGCGGCCTGACGCACACGTCTGCGCCTGCCACCGCGGGGTGTCGATGAACCGGCTGGTTCTCTCGGCGCAACTGGTGGAGCGGGGCGCGCTGCGGTACACCCCTGCCGGCCTTCCGGCCCTGGACCTGAGCTTGAAGCACGAGTCCGAGGTCGTCGAGAACGGCAGTCCTCGCAAGGTCTCCCTGGAGATCCGGGCGCTGGCGATCGGGGCGGACATCACCGCGGTGCTCACCACGCTGGCGCTGGGCAGCGACGCCGAATTCGGCGGCTTCCTGGCAGCCCTGCGCAACGGACGCGGCATGCGGTTCCACATCACGTCGGTCGCCCCCGTAGGCTGACCGGTCCACTGTTCCGGATAGTTTTCAGCATTCCCAGGAGGTCTTATGGCTCCCCCCCGTGGCAAGGGTCGCTTCTCGAAGGACAAGCGTCCGAAGCGCAACACCCAGTCGCTCCTGTTCCGTCGCAAGCGCTTCTGCCGCTTCACCGTCGCCGGCGTCGAACAGATCGACTACAAGGAAATCGACACGCTGCGTGACTTCATCAGCGAGAACGGCAAGATCACGCCGGCTCGTCTGACCGGCACGCGCGCCTACTACCAGCGCCAGCTGACGACGGCGATCAAGCGCGCCCGCTATCTCGCGCTGCTGCCGTACTCCGATCAGCACAAGGTCTGAGGAGCGACGACATGCAAGTGATCCTGCTGGAAAAAGTCGCCAAGCTCGGCAACCTCGGTGACATCGTCAAGGTCAAGGACGGCTACGCCCGCAACTTCCTGATCCCGACCAAGCTCGCGCGCCGCGCGACCGACGCCGCGATCAAGGAGTTCGCCGAGCGCCGCGCCGAACTCGAGAAGGTCGCCGCCGCCAAGCTCGCCGCCGCCCAGACCCTGGGCGAGCAGCTCGCCGGCTCCACCGTGCGCATCGTGCAGAAGGCCGGCGTCGACGGCCGTCTGTTCGGCTCGGTGACCAACGCCGACATCGCCGACGCGCTGACGCAAGCCGGCAAGGCGGTGCAGAAGTCGCAGGTGCGCCTGCCCAACGGTCCGCTGAAGACCGTCGGCGAGCACCCGGTGGCCGTCGCCCCGCACGGCGACGTCGTCGTCGAGCTCACCGTGCAAGTGGTTGCACAGGCGGACTGAAGCGCCTACGCTTCGTCCACCCTTCTGAAGAAGGCCGGCGTTTCGCCGGCCTTCTTCGTTTTGGGCTTCACCAGTTGTCCCCCGGCCGTCCCCCGGCGGCTCCCAGGCTGTCCACAGACTTGCCCACAGATCCCATGTCCGCGCTGTTCGAATCCCGTAGTTCCGCTCCCGACGACGAGGTCGCCCGGCTGCGCGTGCCGCCTCACTCGAACGAAGCCGAGCAGAGCGTGCTCGGCGGCCTGCTGATCGACAACCTGTCCTGGGACCGCGCCGCCGACCTGCTCACCGACAGCGACTTCTACCGTTACGAACACAAGCTGATCTTCGCCGCCATCGCCGGCCTGGTGAACCAGAGCAAGCCGGCCGACGTGATCACCGTCTTCGAGCAGCTGCAGAGCCTGGGCAAGGCCGAGGACTGCGGCGGCCTGGCCTACCTGAACGCGCTGGCGCAGAGCGTGCCCAGCGCGGCGAACATGCGTCGCTACGCGGAGATCGTGCGCGAGCGCGCGGTGCTGCGAAAGCTGATCGCCGCGGCCGACGAGATCGCGACCAACGCCTTCAACCCGCAGGGCCGGGCGGTGACGGCGATCCTGGACGAGGCCGAAGGCAACATCTTCAAGATCGGCGAAGAAGGTTCGCGCCAGAAACAGGGTTTCCAGGGCATCGACAAGCTGGTCGTCGAACTGATCGACCGCGTGCAGGAGCTGCACGACAACGGCGCCGAGGAAGTGACCGGCGTGCGCACCGGCTTCTACGACATGGACCGCATGACCGCGGGCCTGCAGAAGGGCGATCTGATCATCCTCGCGGCACGCCCGTCGATGGGCAAGACCGCGTTCGCGCTGAACATCGCCGAGAACGTCGCCGTCGCCGAAGGGCTGCCGGTGCTCGTGTATTCCATGGAAATGGGCGCCTCGCAGCTGGCGCTGCGTCTGGTCGGCTCGCTGGGCCGCATCGACCAGCAGAACCTGCGCACCGGCCGCCTGCGCACCGAGGAGTGGGAGCGGCTGACCGAGGCCGTCGACAAGCTCGGTCAGGTGCAGCTGTTCATCGACGAGACGCCGGCGCTGACCGCGCCTGAACTGCGTGCCCGGGCGCGGCGCATGGCGCGCCAGTACGGCCAGCTCGGGCTGATCGTCATCGACTACCTGCAGCTGATGAGCGGCTCGTCGTCCAGCAACGGCGAGAACCGCGCCACCGAGATCGGCGAGATCTCGCGTGGCCTGAAGGCGCTGGCCAAGGAGCTGCAGTGCCCGGTGATCGCGCTGTCGCAGCTCAACCGCTCGGTCGAGACGCGCACCGACAAGCGGCCGATGATGAGCGACCTGCGCGAATCGGGCGCCATCGAGCAGGACGCGGACATCATCATGTTCATCTACCGCGACGAGTACTACAACAAGGACAGCAAGGACCCCGGCGTCGCGGAAGTCATCATCGGCAAGCAGCGTAACGGCCCGGTCGGCACCGTGCGCCTGGCCTTCCTGAAGCCGCTGACCAAGTTCGAGAACCTCGCCCCCGACGCGATGTCGGATTACTAGACCGGGGCGGGTGCGGCATGCTGTATAAAACAACAGCATGTCACCGCCCCGCAACCTCCGTCCGCCCGTCCCGCCGCCGGCCACGCCGGCGAACGCCCCGCTGAAGGGTCGCGGCACGACCTGGGCCATCGCCCACCGCTTCGAGCGCGACGAGCGGGAGGTCTTCGACGACGGCTGGGGTGCGCTGGACGCCGCGGCCGGCGAGCTGCCGAGCCCGCTGCCGACCCAGGTCCTCGAGGAGCACGCTGGCCGCATCCTGTCCGAGAACGACTCGCCCGACATCGGCTTCGAGGTCTCCCTCAACCCCTACCGCGGCTGCGAGCACGGCTGCATCTATTGCTACGCGCGGCCGTCGCACGCCTATCTCGGCTGGTCGCCGGGGCTGGACTTCGAGACCCGGCTGGTGGCCAAGGTCAACGCCGCCGAACGCCTTCGCGCCGCGCTCGGTGCACGCGGCTACCGGCCGCGGCCGATCGCCATCGGTACCGTCACCGACGCCTATCAGCCGATCGAACGCCGCCTGGGCATCACGCGCGCGGTGCTGGAGGTGCTGCACGAGGCGCGGCACCCGTTCTCGCTGATCACCAAGTCGGCGCTGGTCGAGCGCGACCTGGACCTGATCGCGCCGATGGCGGCCGCCGGTCGTGCCTGCGTGGACATCACGCTGACGACGCTGGACGCGGCGTTGGCGCGCCGGCTGGAGCCGCGTGCCGCGGCGCCCGAACGCCGGCTGCGCACGATCCGCGCGCTGTCCAGCGCCGGCGTGCCGGTGGGTGTCAGCGTCTCGCCGCTGATTCCTTTCGTCAATGAGCCCGAGCTCGAGCGTGTGCTCGAGGCGGCGCACCAGGCCGGCGCGGTGCGCGCCTTCGCCATCGTGCTGCGCCTGCCGTCGGAGGTCTCGCCGCTGTTTCGCCACTGGCTGGAGCAGCATTTCCCCGACCGGGCCGCGCGCGTCATGGCCCGTGTGCAGGAGATGCGTGGCGGCCGTGACAACGAACCCCGTTTCGGCAGCCGCATGCGCGGCGAGGGCGTCTGGGCCGAACTGCTGCGCCAGCGCCTGCGCAAGGCCTGCGAGCGCCTGGGCCTGCAGCACCGTCACCAGCGGCTGGACGGGTCGGCGTTCGTGCCGCCGTCGGCCCCGGCCGCCGACGCCCAGCAGCGCCTGTTCTGATGCCGCGCGCTCAGGCCGCGGCTGCGACCGGCGGCTCGGGCTCGGCGCCCAGCGCGCTGGCGACAGCGCCACGCAGCGCCAGGCCACCGGCCTTTCGCCCCGGAGCGTCGCCGATCGGCAGCCTGCCCGACTGCGTGAAGTACCGCAGGCGCAGGTCTTCGATCGTCGCCTTCAGATCGTCGGCGCCTTCGATCTTGTCGTGGTGGCGCTGCAGCACGAGGCGTGCGGTGTCGATCAGCTTGCTGTTGAGCGAGGCGCGGCCGTTGTCCAGCAGCGTGCGCACCGCGGAGCCAGGGTCCCCGGCGACGCTGAAGGCCATGGCCGCCTCCGATACCTCGAGCACCCGGTGGTGGCAGGTGCGGATGCGTTCGACGAACGGCGCATGCGGCCCGGCGGCGCGGGCCAGCAACTCGGTCAGGGCGCGCGCGGTGCAGTGGCGCAGCCCGATCGCGTCCACCCATTCGTCGGCCTGCTCGATCGTGTAGCCGGCGTCGGCCAGGCGCGCCAGCAGCGTGAGCAGGTTGCCGGCGGCTTCCAGGTCGAAGGAGGCTTCGCGGACCTCGAGTGCCAGGTCGGCCAGGGCCTGCAGGGCGTCGTGGTGCTGCAGGCGCAGCGCCAGTTCCAGTACGCGTACCACGGCGCCGAAGCGCAGCAGTCGCTGGCTGTCCGGGGTGCGCGAAATGATGTGCTCCAGGTTCTCGGCGCAGCGCTGCAGGCCTTTGGTGTCGGACTGGCGCCAGCGCAGGAAGGCCAGCAGCACCAGCGTCTGCGGATCGAACATCTTCGAGGTGATGCCGATGCTGACGGCGCGTTCGAGCGAGCGCAGCGCGTCGTCGTAGCGCTCGAGATAGAACGACAGGATGCCGAGCTTCTGCAGCCGGCCGACCGAGTCCGGTGTCAGCGACGCGGCACGCAGCAGCACCGCCGCCGCCTCCTCCAGATTGCCCTGGTCGAGGTGGATGCGGCCCATCACGTCGTACGCATCGACGAAGCTGGGCTGGTCCTCGACCAGGCTCTCCAGCGTCGACAGCGCGTTGTTCGGTTCGTTGCTCTCGACCTGGGCCCGCGCCACGCCGAGCCGGGCCCAGGGCAGGGCCTGGGCCTTGATGACGGCTTCGTACAGGTCCCAGGCCTCGCGGTGGCGGCCGCTGGACAGCAGCAGCTCGGCGCCGATGCGTGCGGCGAACAACCAGAACTCGCCGCGCTCCTCGAAGCGTTTGACGCACAGCTGCGCGGCTTCGTCGAAGCGGCCCTCGTCGACGGCTTCGAAGATCTGCTTGAGCACGCGCTTGCGCCGCCGCGCGTGCAGCAGCCGGTCGCCGAGCGCGGACGCGGTGTGCGGCTTGATCAGGAAGCTGTCCAGCGCCGACTCGGCGGCCTCGGCCACCTTGTTGTAGGTGGCCTCGCCGCTGATCATGATGAACACCGTCGACAGCGGCAGCAGCTGGTGGCGCCTCAGGTCGTCCAGCAGTTGCTGCCCGGCGGCGTCGTTGCCGGCGAAGTTGTTCTCGCACAGCACGATGTCGAAGGGCTTGGCCTCCAGCTGGCTGCGGGCGTCGGCAACCCGGCCGCATTGCGCGACGGTGCCGATGCCGAAGTCGCGCAACTGGGACACGAGGATGCTGCGCGAGGTCGGATTCGAGTCGATGACCAGCGCCCTGCTCAGGTGGATGTCGCGGTCGAGCATCATCGCTGCACCTCACCGGGCGAAAGTGCGCCGCCCACGGAACGCGAGGGCTGCGGGCGACGGGCGAAGGCGAGGGCGACCATTTCTGATCCTTGTCGGTCGTCGCGCCTCCGCGCTTGAGGAAGAAATCCCCGGTTCGCGGGAATACCCTTACTTGAACAGGTCTTTCACCCGATCCGTCCAGCTCTTGGCGTTGGGCGAGTGGCGGTCGCCGCCTTTGCGAAAGGACTCGTCGAGCTCACGCAGCAGCTTGCGCTGATGTTCCGTCAGCTTCACCGGCGTTTCCACCGTGACGTGCGCGTAGAGATCGCCCGGGTAGCTGGAGCGGATGCCCTTGATGCCCTTGCCGCGCAGGCGGAAGGTCTTGCCGTGCTGGGTGCCCTCGGGCAGCTCGATCTCGGCCTTGGATCCCAGCGTCGGCACCTCGATCGTGCCGCCGAGCGCCGCGGTCGTCATGCCGACCGGCACGGTGCAGTGCAGGTCGTCGCCGTCGCGCTCGAAGATCTCGTGCTGCTTGATGCGGATCTCGATGTAGAGATCGCCCGGCGGCCCGCCGTTGGTGCCCGGCTCGCCGTTGCCGGCCGAGCGGATGCGCATGCCTTCGTTGATGCCGGCGGGGATCTTCACCTCCAGCGTCTTCTGGCGCTTGATCTTGCCGGCGCCGCCGCAGCTGGGGCAGGGCTCGGGAATGATCTTGCCGCTGCCGTGGCAGTGCGGGCAGGTCTGCTGGATGCTGAAGAAACCCTGTCGCAGGTGCACCGTGCCCGAACCCGAGCAGGTCGGGCAGGTCTTGGGGCTGGTGCCGGGCTTGGCGCCGCTGCCGTGGCAGGTCTCGCAGCCCTCCCAGCTCGGGATGCGGATCTGCGACTCCTTGCCGGCGGCGGCTTCCTCCAGCGTGATCTCCATCGCGTAGCTGAGGTCGCTGCCGCGGTAGACCTGCTGGCCGCCGCCGCGACGGCTGCCGCCGGCGCCACCGAAGATGTCGCCGAAGATGTCACCGAAGGCCTCGGCGAAGCCGCCGAAGCCCTCGGGGCCGGCGCCGCGGCCGCCCATGTTCGGGTCGACGCCGGCGTGGCCGTACTGGTCGTAGGCGGCGCGCTTTTGCGCATCGGAGAGCATCTCGTAGGCCTCCTTGACCTCCTTGAACTTCTCTTCCGCCTTCTTCGCCTCGTCACCCTGGTTGCGGTCAGGGTGATACTTCATGGCCAGTTTGCGATAGGCCTTCTTGATGTCGTCGTCCGAGGCGTTCTTCGCCACGCCGAGGATTTCGTAGTAGTCGCGCTTTGCCATGGGGTTGCCGTGAACAGCCAGTCGTCAAGCGTAAACGCCGCGCAGGGGTGCCGGGACGGGCCGGCACGCCTGGACGCGGCGGGAAATCACGGCCGGACGCGCTGCGCCCGGCCGCAGGAAGATCACTTCTTGACTTCCTTGAACTCGGCGTCGACGACGTTGTCGTCGGCCGGCCTGGAGGACGAGGGCTGCGGTGCCTCGTCGGCACCGGCGGCAGCGCCGGCCGCGGCCTGCGCCGCCTGGGCGTCGGCGTAGACCTTCTCGCCGAGCTTCTGGCTGGCACTCATCAGGGCCTCGGTCTTGGCCTCGATGGCGGCCTTGTCCTCGCCCTTGAGCGCTTCTTCCAGATCCTTCAGCGCCGCCTCGATCTTTTCCTTCTCGCCGGCGTCGAGCTTGTCGCCGTGCTCGCCCAGCGTCTTGCGCACCGAGTGCAGCATCGCGTCGCCCTGGTTGCGGGCCTGGACGATCTCGAGCTTCTTCTTGTCCTCGGCGGCGTTGGCCTCGGCGTCCTTCACCATCTTCTCGATCTCGGCCTCGGACAGGCCCGAGTTCGCCTTGATGGTGATCTTGTTCTCCTTGCCGGTGCCCTTGTCCTTGGCGCTGACGTGCAGGATGCCGTTGGCGTCGATGTCGAAGGTGACCTCGATCTGCGGCAGGCCGCGCGGCGCCGGCGGGATGCCCTCGAGGTTGAACTCGCCCAGGCTCTTGTTGCCCGAGGCCAGCTCACGCTCGCCCTGGAAGACCTTGATCGTCACCGCCGGCTGGTTGTCGTCGGCGGTCGAGAACACCTGCGAGAACTTGGTCGGGATCGTGGTGTTCTTCTTGATCATCTTGGTCATCACGCCGCCCAGGGTCTCGATGCCCAGCGACAGCGGCGTGACGTCCAGCAGCAGCACGTCCTTGCGCTCGCCGCCCAGGACCTGGCCCTGGATCGCGGCGCCGACGGCCACCGCCTCGTCGGGGTTGACGTCGCGGCGCGGCTCCTTGCCGAAGAACTCCTTGACCTTGTCCTGCACCTTGGGCATGCGGCTCATGCCGCCGACCAGGATCACGTCGTCGATCTCGCCGACCTTGACGCCGGCATCCTTGATGGCGATGCGGCAGGGCTCGATCGTGCGCTCGATCAGCTCGTCGACCAGGGCTTCGAGCTTGGCGCGCGTGAGCTTGATGTTCAGGTGCTTCGGGCCCGACGCGTCGGCCGTGATGTACGGCAGGTTGATGTCGGTCTGCGAGCTGTTGGACAGCTCGATCTTGGCCTTCTCGGCGGCTTCCTTCAGGCGCTGCAGGGCGAGCACGTCCTTGGTCAGGTCGACGCCCTGTTCCTTCTTGAACTCGCCGATGATGTAGTCGATGACGCGCTGGTCGAAGTCCTCGCCGCCGAGGAAGGTGTCGCCGTTGGTCGACAGCACCTCGAACTGCTTCTCGCCGTCGACGTCGGCGATCTCGATGATCGAGATGTCGAAGGTGCCGCCGCCCAGGTCGTAGACGGCGATCTTGCGGTCGCCCTTGCCGGCCTTGTCCAGGCCGAAGGCGAGCGCCGCGGCCGTCGGCTCGTTGATGATGCGCTTGACCTCGAGGCCGGCGATGCGGCCGGCGTCCTTGGTCGCCTGGCGCTGGCTGTCGTTGAAGTAGGCCGGCACCGTGATCACGGCCTCGGTCACTTCCTCGCCGAGGTAGTCCTCGGCGGTCTTCTTCATCTTGCGCAGCACCTCGGCGCTGACCTGCGGCGGCGCGAGCTTCTTGCCGCGCACCTCGACCCAGGCGTCACCGTTGTCGGCCGCCGAGATCGTGTAGGGCATCAGGTCGATGTCCTTCTGAACTTCCTTCTCGGTGAACTTGCGGCCGATCAGGCGCTTCACCGCGTACAGCGTGTTGCGCGGGTTCGTGACCGCCTGGCGCTTGGCCGAGGCGCCGACGAGGATCTCGCCATCGTCCTGGTAGGCGATGATCGACGGCGTCGTGCGCGCGCCTTCACTGTTCTCGATGACCTTGGTCGTGTTGCCTTCCATCACGGCCACGCACGAGTTCGTGGTGCCCAGGTCGATGCCGATGATCTTTCCCATGGTGTTCTCCTGATGTCTGGATCCGGTTGTCTTGGAGTTGTGGCTGCCGGGCGGCGTTTTCAAGCCCGGCGCCCGCGAGCGGTGGTCAGGACTTCGGTGCGGCGACCGTGACGAGCGCCGGGCGCAGCACGCGGTCGGCGATCAGGTAGCCCTTCTGCAGCACGGCGACGACGGTGTTCGCCTCCTGGTCGGCCGGCACCACGCTGATCGCCTGATGCTGGTGCGGGTCGAACTTCGTGCCCGCCGGTGGCGCGATCTGCACGACCTTGTTGCGCTCCAGCGCCTGCGTCAGCTGGCGCAGCGTCGCGTGCGTGCCTTCGAGCAGCTGCTCGGGCGTCGCGTTCTGGATCGCGATCGCGGCCTCGAGGCTGTCCTTCACCGGCAGCATGCTCTCGGCGAAAGCCTCGACGGCGAACTTGCGCGCCTTGGACAGTTCCTCTTCGGCGCGGCGGCGGATGTTCTCGGTCTCGGCCTTGGCACGCAGGTAGGCGTCGGCGACCTCGGCGTGTTTGGCCTCGAGTTCGGCCAGGCGCGCCTCGGCGCTCGGCGCGGCCTCGGCCGCGGCGGCAGCCGCCTCGGCGGCCTCGGGGGACGGGGTGTCGGGGGTATACGGATTCGCGTTCATGGGCGGTTCTGGCAAAACTCGGACGCAGTTGGGGCCTTGCGGCGGGCTTTCAAGAGTTCGTGTCGTCGAGGCTCGCGCTCCAGCGGTTCCAGTCGGCCAGCTTGCGCCGGTCGCGTTTGGTCGGACGGCCCTGTTCGATCGTGGCGGCGGGTTCGGGCTGCAGGCGGCGGGCCTCGGCGGCGCGTTCGCGCGCGGCGATGCTGTCGGCAGTCTCGCGGTACAGCGTCTGCGCGACCGGCGCCGGGCCGCGCACGGTCCCCAGCAGCAGCACGTCGACGACACGTTCGATGCCGCCCTGGCGCAGCGTGACGCGGTCGCCCAGGTGCAGTTCCCGCGCCGGCTTGGCCACCAGGCCGTTGACGCTCACGCGGCCGCGGTCGGCTTCGTCGGCGGCGATGGCTCGCGTCTTGTAGAAGCGGGCGGCCCACAACCACTTGTCCAGCCGCACCCGGGTGTCGTTCATCGGATCTCCTGGCCGGATGGCGGCCGATCGGGGTGCATGCCCCCTCGTGCCGCCTTCAGATCGTCGCGCCCAGCGCGATGGCGCGCTCGCGCGACTCGCTTGCCTGCGCCGGATCGGCTCCGGCGCGCGTGTCCCAGCCTGCCATGTGACGCTCCGCGACCGTCGCCAGCGCTTCGATCCACGCCGGCTGGTCGTTGAGGCAGGGGATGTACTCGAACCGTTCTCCGCCGCAGGCGAGGAAGGCCTCGCGAGCCTCCTCGTTGATCTCCTCGAGCGTCTCCAGGCAGTCGGAAACGAAGCCCGGGCACATCACGTCGACGCGGCGCAGGCCCTCGGCGGCCAGCCGCCGCAGCGTCGGCTCGGTATAGGGCTCCAGCCACTTGGCGTTGCCGAAGCGGCTCTGGAAGGTGACGACGACACGCTCGGGCGGCAGCTCCAGGCATTCGCGCAGCAGGCGCGCGGTCTTGTGGCACTGGCAGTGGTAGGGGTCGCCGAGCACCAGCGTGCGGTGCGGCACGCCGTGGAAGCTCAGCAGGAGTCGCTCGCCCTGGCCGTGCTCGCGCCAGTGCGCACGCACGCGTGCGGCCAGCGCCTCGACGTAGCCGGAGTCGTCGTGGTACTCGTTGATGAAGCGGAACTCCGGGATGCGGCGCGCGCCGACGCTCCAGGCCATCACGGCGTCGGCGACGCTGCCGGTGGTCGCGCTGGCGTACTGCGGGTACAGCGGCAGCACCAGCACGCGTGTGGCACCCTCGGCGCGCAGCGCGTCCAGGCCGCGCGCCACCGAAGGTTCGCCGTAGCGCATCGCCACGCGCACCTGCACACGATGCCCGCGCGCCCGCAGCGCCTGCGACAGCCCGACGGCCTGGCGGTCGCTCCAGACGGCCAGCGGCGAGCCCTCGGGCGTCCAGATCGTCGCGTACTTGGCCGCCGACTTGGCCGGGCGTGTGCTCAGCACGATGCCGTAGAGGATCGGCAGCCACAGGATGCGCGGGATCTCGACCACCCGCGGATCCGACAGGAACTCGGCGAGATAGCGGCGCAGTGCCGCCGGAGTGGGCTCCGACGGCGTGCCCAGGTTGACCAGCAGCACGCCGACGCGTTCGACGTCGCCGTGGCGGTGAGGAGGCTCGGGCCGCAGCGTCATGCCGCCGGGCCGCGCTCGCCGCGCTGCAGTTCGGCGAGCATCGCCTCGACGGTCACCGGCTTGGTCCAGCAACCGTCGAACCCGGCCGCGGCGGCCCGTTCGGCGACCTGCGCCGGTTCGTCCGCGGTGCACAGGAAGGCCGGCAGACGGCGTCCACCCAGTGCCTGGCGCAGTGCCGGCAGGAGTTCGAAGCCATTGGTGTCGGGCAGGTGGAGGTCGATGACCAGGGCCTCGGCGGCAAACACGGCCGCCAGTTCCAGCGCTTCGGCACCGGTGCCGGCGCAGGCGACCTCGAAGTCGCCCGCGCAGCGGCAGGTTTCCTCGAAGAGCAGGGTGTTGATCCGATCGTCGTCGACGTACAGCACGCGCATGTCGTGGGCCGTGGATGCTAGAGCAGGTCCGCTGCGAGCAGCGGCTGGGTGTCGCCGAAACGGAGGACGTCGAACAGCACGCAGGTCGCAGCCGGGTCGCCGGGCGAGCCACCCAGGCCGATCTCGCCGCTGCCGTGCAGCGTGCAACTGCCGCGGCGAAGGCTGACGATCTCGCCATCGGCAAAGCGCACGTAGGTGCCGTTGTAGCTGAGGTCGGTGAGCTGGAAGGCGCCACCGTGCCAGTCGACGCGCGCGTGCGAGCGCGAGACACGCGAGTCGTCGACGCGGAACTCGGACTGCGGGCCGCGCCCGAGCACCACCGGCATCTGCCGGCTGGCGAAGATGTCGTGGTGGTCGACCCATTCCAGCCGCAGTCCGTCGGGCTCGGACACGGGCGCGGAGTCGCCGGCGAACTGCGTCGGCGGCAGGTCGGTGCCGGGGCGGCCGCCGAGCACGAACACCTGCACCGGTTCGACTCGGCCGCGCAGCACCATGCGGTCCAGGCAGCGAAAGCGCGAGCGTGTCTGCTCGGGCAGGCCCTGCAGGACCTCGGCGGTGACGAGCGTCTCGTTGTCGCCCGCGTGGTCGAGCAGCCGGGCGGCGACGTTGACGGCGTCGCCGTAGCAGTCGCCGGCCATCTCCACGACTTCGCCGCGGGCCATCGCGATCTGCAGCTTCAGGTCGCGCAAGCCGGTGGACGCGCCGTGCTGGTGGCCCCGGCTGGTGATGGCGTCGAGAACCTCGTGTATCACCGCCGCGGCCTGCAGCGCGCTCGTCGGCCTCGGGAAGACGGCCATCAGGCCGTCACCCAGCGTCTTGACGACATGGCCGCCGAAATCGGACACCGGACGCGTCAGCGAACCGACGCAATGCGTCACCACCGACGTGGCCTCGGCATTGCCGAGCGTCTCGTACAGCGCGGTGCTGCCCCGAAGATCGGCGAACAGCACGGTGAGGTCGGAGATCTGCGTCATTCAGCGCGCAATTTTATCGCTTTCCCCTTCCGACGCAGGGGGTGGGGATGCCGCTTCTGGGGTCGTGCCCAAGCACGCGCGCGATGCGGCGGAGCGCCGCCGCATCCCGAGGACCCCAGACAGCGGCCGCCTGCGGCGGCGACCTGCCTGGCCAATCAAAGATTGTCCAGATACGTCCGCAGCTTGTGGCTGCGCCGCCCGCTGCGCGCTCGCCGTCGCGAGCGGCCGCCTGCGGCGGCTTGGTATCTGGCCAATCAAAGATTGTCCAGATACGTCCGCAGCTTGTCCGAGCGGCTCGGGTGCTTGAGCTTGCGGATCGCCTTGGCCTCGATCTGGCGGATGCGTTCACGCGTGACGTCGAACTGCTTGCCGACTTCCTCCAGCGTGTGGTCGGTGCTCATCTCGATGCCGAAACGCATGCGCAGCACCTTGGCTTCGCGCGGCGTCAGGCTGTCGAGGATGTCCTTGACCACTTCGCGCAGGCCGGCCTGCATCGCGGCGTCCACCGGGGCCACGTTGTTCGTGTCCTCGATGAAGTCGCCCAGGTGGCTGTCGTCGTCGTCGCCGATCGGCGTCTCCATGGAGATCGGCTCCTTGGCGATCTTCATGATCTTGCGGATCTTGTCCTCGGGGATCTCCATCTTCTCGGCCAGCGTCGGCGCGTCGGGTTCGAAGCCGAACTCCTGCAGGTGCTGGCGCGAGATGCGGTTCATCTTGTTGATCGTCTCGATCATGTGAACCGGGATGCGGATCGTGCGCGCCTGGTCGGCGATCGAGCGCGTGATCGCCTGGCGGATCCACCAGGTGGCGTAGGTCGAGAACTTGTAGCCGCGGCGGTATTCGAACTTGTCGACCGCCTTCATCAGGCCGATGTTGCCTTCCTGGATCAGGTCCAGGAACTGCAGGCCGCGGTTGGTGTACTTCTTCGCGATCGAGATCACCAGGCGCAGGTTGGCCTCGATCATCTCCTTCTTCGCGTCGCGGCTGGCCTTCTCGCCGGCGTTCATGTGCTTGTTGATCTGCTTCAGGTCGTCGAGCGGGACGACCGCGCGCGCCTGCAGGTCGATCAGCTTCTGCTGCAGTTCCTGCACCGCCGGCAGGTTGCGGCCGAGCACCGCCGAGTACGGCTTGCCCGCCGCAGCTTCCTTTTCCGCCCACTTCAGGTTCAGCACGTTGGGCGGGAAGGTCTTGATGAACTGTTCCTGCGGCATGCCGCACTTGTCGACGACGATCTTGCGGATCTCGCGCTCGTAGCGGCGCACGTCGTCGACCTGGGCGCGCAGGATCTGGCACAGCTTCTCGATCGTCTTGACCGTGAAGCGGATCGTCATCAGGTCCTGGCTGATCGCTTCCTGGGCCTTGTTGTAGGACGACGACTTGTAGCCTTCCTTCTCGTAGGCCTTGCGCATGCGGTCGAAGTGCGAGCGCAGCGCGTCGAACTTCTCCAGCGCCTGCTTCTTCAGCTCCTCGAGCTTCTTCGTCAGCGCCTTGCTGCCACCGGCGCCGTCGTCGTCGTCGTCCTCGTCGAACTCGTCGAAGTCTTCCTCGGCGACGTAGTCGTCGGCCTCGTCGTCGCTGACGAAACCATCCACCACCTCGGAGATCTGCATCTCGCCGGCGGCGATCTTGTCGGCCATCGCCAGGATCTCGGCGATCGTCGTCGGGCTGGCGCTGATGGCCAGCATCATCGCCTGCAGGCCGCCTTCGATGCGCTTGGCGATCTCGATCTCGCCTTCACGCGTGAGCAGCTCGACCGAACCCATCTCGCGCATGTACATGCGCACCGGGTCGGTGGTGCGGCCGAACTCGCTGTCGACGGTCGACAGCGCGGCTTCGGCGGCCTCCTCGGCTTCCTCGTCGGTGGCGGTGGCGGTGTTGCTGCCGCTGATGAGCAGCGTCGCGGCATCGGGCGCCTGCTCGTAGACCGCGATGCCCATGTCGTTGAGCATCGAGACGATGGCCTCGAGGATCTCGTTGTCGACCAGCTTCTCGGGCAGGTGGTCGTTGATCTCCTGGTGGGTCAGGAAACCACGCGTCTTGCCCATCTTGATGAGGGTCTTCAGCTCCTGGCGGCGCTTGGCGACTTCCTCTTCGGTGAGCATGGTCTCGTCGAGACCGAACTCGCGCATCAGCGCGCGCTCCTTGGCGCGGCTGACCTTCATGCGCAGCGGCTTGGCCTTGGCTTCCTTGCCCTCGACCGCGTCGACCTCGGCTTCGACCTCGACTTCCGGCTCGACCTCGAGCTCGGCCTCGATCTCGACCTCGAGATCCTCCTCTTCCGTCGCCTTCTTGGCTTCCTTCTTGCCGGCTTTGGCCTTCGGGTCGGCCTTGGCGGTCTTCTTCGCCGGCTTGACGGTTTCGACGGCGGCAGCCTTGGCCTTGGCGGTCTTGGCCTCGGTGGCGTCGGCAGGGGCAGCGGATGCGGGCTTCTTGGCGGTCATGCGGTTCCTCGGGAAGGTTTCCACGGCCACGCCCCGCCTTGCGTTCGCCGCAAGGCGTAGGGAGTCACGCCGCGACGTGCGGCGTCCTGGGGTGGCGCGTCCAGACGGGCAAGCTCGCGTGAACTCATCGGAATGCGCAGCCCTTGCGGGTGAAGTTGGCCTTTAAAACCCGTGTCGTGGGTGGCCGGGGCCCGGAGGTGCTGCTGCTCACTCTTGCCGCTGCAACAAACCCGCCATTATCGGCGACGATCTCTGGTTCGTCAAAAATTTGCGAGCATCGGGGCAAGCGGCAGGCCCGAGTGCGTCACCGCCGACCCAGAACCGCCATCGCCTGGCGCAGCGCCTGGGCGCGCACGGTCTGGGCGACCGCGGTGCGCAGGTCCTCCAGCAGCGGCTCGATCGGCACCTCGGCGGCATCGACCAGTTCGACGGCCTGCTCGCCCCAGGGCTCGCTGGCGATCTGCTCGCGAAGCGTGGGCCAGGGTGTGTCGCCGTGCTCGGCCAGCCAGCGCTCGATCCAGCGGAAACACTCCGCGTGCCAGTCGGGCACGCCGGTCAGCGCCTCGTGGTCGGCGTCGGTCAGCTCCAGCCACCAGCCGGCGCGCAGCAACAGCAGGCGCACCGCCTGGTCCTGTGGCTGGCGCACCGACACGCGCGCTCCGCCGCGCCGGGGCGCTGGCGACCCCCGGCGAGCGCCGTAGGCGGGGCGCTCCGGTGGCGTCTCGGGGGCGACACGAGGGGCCTCGCCGGCACGCAGGCCCCAGCGCCGCGCCAGGTCCTCGCGGGGCAGCCGGGCGCGTTCGGCGATCTCGCCGAGCAGCTGGTCCTTCAGGCTGCCCTCGGGCAGCGCCGACCACAGGGGCCGCGCTTGTGCCGCCAGCCTGGCACGGCCTTCGGCGGTGTCGAGGTCGGCGTCCTCGGCGGCCAGTTCGACGAGCTGGCGCGACAGTGGCACCGCGGCAGCCAGCGCCTGTTCGAAGGCCTCGACGCCCAGTTCACGCACGTAGCTGTCGGGGTCGTGTTCGGGCGGCAGGAAGAGGAACTTGACGCTTCGCAGGTCGCTCGCGTGCGGCAGCGCGGCCTCGAGTGCACGCGCGGCCGCGCGCCGGCCGGCGGCGTCGCCGTCGAACGAGAAGACGATCGCGTCGGTGAAGCGGAACAGCTTCTGCACGTGTTCGGCGGTGCAGGCCGTGCCCAGCGTCGCGACGGCGTTGCTGACGCCGTGCTGGGCCAGCGCGACGACGTCCATGTAGCCCTCGACGACGATCGCGCAGCCGCGTTCGCGCAGCGCCTGGCGGGCCTCGAACAGGCCGTAGAGCTCGCGGCCCTTGCTGAACAGCGGCGTCTCGGGCGAGTTGATGTACTTGGGCTTGCTGTCGTCGAGCACGCGGCCGCCGAAGCCGATGACCTCGCCGGCGACGTTGCGGATCGGGAACATCACCCGGTCGCGGAACCAGTCGTAGCGGCCACGCTCGCTGTCCTCGGCCTCGCCGTCGGCGGCCTCGCGGTGGCGCACCAGACCGGCTTCCTCGAGCAGCGGGTCGTCGTAGCGCGGGAACACGCCGGCCAGCGTGCGCCAGCCCGGCGGCGCGTAGCCCAGGCCGAAACGCGCGGCGACGACGCCGGTCAGGCCGCGCGCCTTCAGGTAGCCGACCGCCCGCGGGCTGGCCTTGAGCTGGGCACGGTAGAAGTCGTTGGCGCGCACCAGCACCTCGCCCATCGACAGCCGGCGCTCGCGCAGCTTGTCGCGGCGCACCAGTTCCTCGGCGCTCAGCTGCTCCTCGGGGACCTGCATGCCCACGCGCTGCGCCAGATCGCGCACCGCCTCGACGAAGCTCAGGCCCAGGTGTTCGGTGAGGAAGCGGATCGCGTCGCCCGAGGCGCCGCAGCCGAAGCAGTAGTAGAACTGCTTGCTCGGGCTGACCGAGAAGCTCGGCGACTTCTCGGCGTGGAACGGGCACAGGCCCATCAGGTTGGCGCCGCCGCGCTTGAGCTCGACGTGCTGACCGACCACGTCGACGATGTCGACGCGGGACAGCAGATCCTGGAGAAAACCGGCGGGAATCACCCGCCGAGTCTAGCCAAGCCGTCGGCGGCGCCCGCCGGCGCGATGACAAAAACGCCGCGGAAGTCGCGCACCCACTGCGCCACCTGGCCGGCGCGCAGCGGCGAGGCGATGCCGGTGCCCTGGCCGATGTCGCAGCCCAGGTCCAGCAGCATGCGTGCCTGTGCGGGCGTCTCCACGCCCTCGGCGACGACGCTGCAGCCGAAGGTGCGCGCCAGGCTGATGATGCCCTCGACGATGCCGCGGTCCTGGGCGTCGTCGAGCATGTTGTGCACGAACCCGCGGTCGATCTTCAGCGTGTCCGCGGGCAGGTCCTTCAGGTAGCGCAAGGGCGAGTAGCCGGTGCCGAAGTCGTCGAGCGCGAAACGCACGCCGAGCTCGCGGCACTGCTTCATCTGCGCCGAGGTCGTCGGGCTGTCCTCGGCGGCGATCGCGGCGGTCTCGACGACCTCGAGTTCCAGGTAGGGGGCGAGGTCGTGGCCGTGGCGCGCGATGAGCGCCGCGAGCTGGGCGGCGAAGTCGGCGCGGCGCAGGTGGCGCGACGAGACGTTGACGCCGACGGCGAAATCGAGCCCGTCGCGGCGCCACTGCGCCAGATGCTCCAGCGCCTGCGACAGCACCCAGTCGCCGACGCGCACCAGCAGCCCGTCGTCTTCGATGCAGGGCAGGAAGGCGTGCGGCGCGAGTTCGCCCTTGATCGGGTGTTCCCAGCGCAGCAGGGCCTCGAAGCCGACGACCCGGCCGCTGCGCATGTCGACCTTGGGCTGGTAGCGCAGCATCAGCTCGCCGCGGTCGAGCCCCTGCTCGATCTCGCTCTGAGCCATCGCCAGCGCTTCGCGTTCCTGGCGGCTGGCGGGGTCGAACAGCACGTAGCCGTTGCGGCCGGACTGCTTGGCCTCGTACATCGCGTGGTCGGCATGGCGCAGCAGGGTCTCGGGATCCTGGCGGTCCAGCGGATACAGCGTGGCGCCCAGGCTGGTCGTGATCGGCACCGGGTCGGACGCCGGATCGACGAGATAGGGCTGCGACAGCACGCGCAGCACGCGCACGATGGCACGCCGCGCCTCGTCGATCGAGCCGGCACGCAGCAGCAGCACGAACTCGTCGCCGTGCAGGCGGGCGGCCACGTCGGCCCAGCGCTCGCGCCGGCGCAGCGTGTTGCGCAGCCGGCTGGCGAGCTCGACCAGGAGGCGGTCGCCTGCGGCGTGCCCGTAACGGTCGTTGACCGGCTTGAAATGGTCCAGGTCCAGGTAGCAGACGGCGATGAGGAAGCCGTCGCGGTCGGCCACCGTCATCGCCTCGGCGAGCAGCGTCGACAGCTGGGCTCGGTTGGGCAGGCGCGTCAGTTCGTCGTAGAGCGCCTGACGTTCGAGCAGCTCGCGCTGGCGGCGCTGCTCGGTGATGTCGGAGATGACGAGCACATGGTGGCGGGTGCGCCGTTCGGCGCCGGGCACCGTCGAGATCGTCGCCTGCAGCGTGCGCAGCTGGCCGTCGGCGCGGCGCTCGTCGAGTTCGCCGCGCCAGCTGCCGCGCTCGCGCAGCGCGCCCCACATCTCGGCACGCTGCTGGCGCGCACGCGCGTCATCGGGGGCCGGGCTGAGCAGCGAAGGCACGGTGCCGATCAGGCGCTCGCGCGGCACGCCGAGGATCTCGCTGTAGGCCGGGTTGGCCTCCAGCACGTGGAGTTCGGCGTCGGTGACGAGCAGGCCTTCGTGCAGGTGCTGGAACAGGCTGGCCGACAGGCGCTGGCGCTCCAGTGCCTCGTGGCGTTCCTCGACATCGGCCAGCGTGGCGAGGATGCGGGCCGGGCGGCTGTCGGGTGCGCGTTCGATGACCAGCAGCGTCGCCTGGCGCCAGCGCCAGGTCTCGTCGTGGCGCATGCGCAGTTCCAGCTGCTGGCGGCCGGACTGGCCCGAGTCGATCAGCGCGATCGCGGCCTCCAGGCCGGCCCGGTCTTCGGCATGCACCTGTCCCAGCCAGGCCGCGGGCGTCCAGCCCGGTTCCTGGCCGGGCGCCAGCGCGCGCCAGGCGGTGGAGGCGAAGCCTTCGCCGCGGTGCACGTGCCAGTCGGCGACACCGATCCGCGAGCCGTCCAGTGCCCACTCCCAGCGCTGCTCGCGCCAGCGAGCCTCGACCGCGCCGGCGTGCAGCAGCAGCAGCATCGCCGCCTGCGTTGCCAGCCAGGCGCCGGTGGCCAGCGGGGCGGGCTGGATCGCTGCGGCCCACCAGGGCGGGCCCGACGCGGTGACGAGCGCTGCGGCAGTCGTGCACAGCAGCAGCGCGGCTGCGGCGAGCGGCGCGCCGTGGCGCACGGCGAGCGCGACCAGCAGCAAAGGCGTCACGTAGGGAAGCAGGGTGCCGAGCCCGCCGATGCGGTTGGACGGTGCACACAGCAGCAGCGTCGCGACGACTGCGGCACCGATCAGCAGCAGCGCGCCCGCCAGCCGCGTCGGTCGTTCGAGCACCACCGCGACGCGCCGGTCCAGTGCCAGCAGCGGGAACGCCGTGAGGAGCGCTCCGATGCCCACCGTCGCCCAGGCGGCGACCAGCGGCCCGGCGCGGTCGACGGGCGGCGACAGCAGGGTCCAGCGCAAGGCGCCGGCGGCGACGACTGCGGTCACCGGAGCGAACACGGCGACCGTCGCGACGGCAAGCCAGCCGACGTCGCGTGCACGCTCGAGCCGGCGTTCGAAGCCGACCTGGCGCAGCAGGCGCCATGCGAGGGTCAGCCCGCAGGCGAGGGCGACGAGCGCGGCGGCGATGTCCAGGGGCGGCAACGGCTGTGCCAGCAATGCCAGCGCCGCACCGAGCGCGGCGCCTGCGCCGGCGCCCGGGCCCCAGCGAAGGCTGCAGGCGAGCACGACGCCGGCCGCCGGGCCCATCGTGCTCCACGGCATCTCGCTCAGGGAGAACCCGCCGAGCAGCCCGGCGAGCAGGCAGCCCAGTGCCGCGGCAAAAGCGCCGACGGCACGTGCGGGGCCGGTGGTCAGCCCGTCCGCCAACAGGCGAGGCAGCAGTCGGCGGCTATCGGAAGGGGTCACGCGTCAAGAGATGTCGGCGGCGGCGGAAGGGTTCCGCAGCATGCTACCGCCGACCTCGGGTCCTGGCCCGGGCGCGACCCCGAATTGGGGTGGCCCTCTTCAGACGGAGAAATCGGACAGCGACCGGCCGTTGGCCAGTGCCGCCTTCAGCCACTTGGGCTGCAGGCCGCGGCCGGACCAGGTGTCGCCAGTGTCCGGATCACGGTATTTCGCCGGAACCTTGCCGGTGCTGCCGCGGCGGGGCGTCGCGGCTCCGCCCTTGGCGCTCAGGTCGGCCAGCGTCAGCCCGTACTGCGACATCAGCGACTTCACCTGCGCGATCGCCGCGGCGCGTTCCTCGCGCTGCGTTTCGATGATCTGCTTCTCGAGTGCAGCCTTCTGTGCGAGCAATTCGGACAACGTAGCCATCAAGGTATCTCCTGTCGAATCCTACGGGTGCCGCGGAATATACCACCGCGGCACCCGGGGAGACGCAGAAAAATCTCGGAGGCGAAATCAGCGGTAACCGACGCGGTCCAGCATCTGTTGCACCTGCACTTGATTGCGGCCGATCGCCGATACCGGCACGGATTCCGCCTTGAAGCTGCCGAAGCTCTCCAGGGCGGGATTGCCCGGCTTCACCCCGGGGACCGCCGGCCATTCGTTGTTGCCGTTGGCAAAATACGACTGTGCTTCGGCGCTGGCAAGGTATTCGAGGAATCGCACGGCGGCTTCGCGGTTCTTCGCGTGGCGCGCCACGGCGCCGCCCGCGATATTGACGTGGGTGCCTGTCGTGGCCTGGTTCGGGAAGACCACGGCGATGCGCTCGACGACCTGCTGGTCAGCCGGGTTCTGCGAGCGCATCAGGCGCGCCAGGTAGTAGCTGTTGGTCAGCGCCACCGCGCATTCGCCGCTGGCGACGGCCTTGATCTGGTCGGTGTCGCCACCCTTGGGCGGGCGAGCCATGTTGTCGACGATGCCGCGCAGCCAGACCTCGGTCTTCTGCGGACCGAGGTGTTCGAGCATCGCGCCGAAGAGCGACAGGTTGTAGGGGTGCGAGCCCGAGCGGGTGCAGACGCGGCCCTTGTTCACCGGATCCGCGAGTTTCTCGTAGGTGTCGACGTCGGTGCGCTGCACGCGGGTCTTGTCATAGACCACGACGCGCGCCCGGGTGGAGAAACCGAACCATTGCGAGCCCTGGCCGGCGTCGTCGCTGCGCAAGGTGGCGGGAATGCGCTCGTCGAGCACGCGGCTCTTCACCGGCTGGAACAGCCCCTGGTTTTCGGCACGCCACAGACGGGCGGCATCGACGAGCAGCACGACGTCGGCCGGGCTGTTTTGGCCTTCGCTCTGCAGGCGCGTCACGACACCGGCGTCGTCGGCGTCGACGCGGTTGATCCGGATCCCGGTGGCCTTCGTGAAATTGTCGTAAAGGGCTTCGTCGGTCTGATAGTGACGGGCCGAGTAGAGATTCAGCACGGGAGCCTGCGCCTGCGCTGCCGTCGCGAACACGGCGGCAAGGGCGATCGCGGCAAAGCGGACGAACGACGGACGCTGCATTGGAGGAACTCCGGGGTAAAAGGAGCCCGGAGTCTAGCCCGCAATGCGAATCATTTGCGTTTTCTGGACTTGCGTCAGGTTATACGCCGGCGCCCGCGGCACCGTTGGTGTGCACCTCACCTGCGCTGCGCGCAGATGAGTTGCACCCCGCAGTTCTTCATGCCCGAGCTTCGCTCAGGCCGCCGGCGGGACGTAGCCCGCCGGCGCGTCGGCTCCGCCGCCGAAGAAGAACTGCTCCATCTGGCGGGCGAGGTATTGGCGGGCGCGGGCGTCGGCCAGGTTCAGGCGGTTCTCGTTGACGAGCATCGTCTGGTGGCGCTTCCAGTGCTCGAAGGCCTCCTTCGAGACGTTGTCGTAGATGCGCTTGCCGAGCTCGCCGGGGTAGGGCGCGAAGGACAGGCCTTCGGCTTCCTTCTTCAGGTAGACGCAGTTCACCATGCGGGCCATCGGGGTCTCCAGTTGTTCAGAACAGTCGTTTGACCAGCACTTGCGAGCGCCGGTCCCAGTTGTACTTGCGCTTGCGCGCCTCGGGCAGCCAGTCGGGGTCGACCTGGGCGAACCCGCGCTTGATGAACCAGTGCATCGTGCGCGTGGTCAGCACGAACACGCTCTCCAGCCCCATCGCCTTGGCGCGGTGCTCGATGTGCTTGAGGATGCGCTCGCCGTCGCCCTGGCCCTGGGCCAGCGGCGAGACGGTCAGCGCCGCCATCTCGGCGGTGCGCGCCTCGGGATAGGGGTAGAGCGCCGCGCAGCCGAAGATGATGCCGTCGTGCTCGATGACGGTGTAGGCCGAGACATCGCGTTCGATCTCGGTGCGTTCGCGGCGCACCAGCGTGCCGTCGCGTTCGAAGGGTTCGATCAGCTGCAAGATGCCGCCGACGTCGTCGGGCGTCGCTTCGCGCAGGCTCTCGAGCTTCTCGTCGACGACCATCGTGCCGATGCCGTCGTGGGTGAAGACTTCCAGCAGCAGCGAGCCGTCGGCGGCGAAGGGCAGGATGTGCGAGCGTTCGACTCCGTGCTCGCAGGCCTTCACGCAGTACTGCAGGTAGAAGGCCGGGTCGGTGGGTTTGGCCGGGGCGGGCCAGGAAGCGAGCAGACGGCGTGCGTCGGCCAGCGCCAGCTCGGTGTCGATCGGACTGTCCGCGTCGTCGGGGTTCTCGCGGATGCCCGGCACCTCGGTCATGAAGACGAGCTTGTCGGCCTGCAGCGCGATCGCGGTGGACGTCGCCACGTCCTCCATCGACAGGTTGAAGGCTTCGCCGGTGGGCGAGAAGCCGAACGGCGACAGCAGCACCAGCGCGCCGATGTCGATGGCGCGCCGGATCGCGCCGTGGTCGACGCGCCGCACCAGGCCGCTGGACTGGAAGTCGACGCCGTCGACGATGCCGACCGGGCGCGCGGTGAGGAAGTTGCCCGAGACCACGCGCACCGTGGCGTTGGCCATCGGCGTGTTCGGCAGGCCTTGCGAGAACGCGGCCTCGATCTCGAAGCGCAGCTGGCCGGCGGCTTCCTGCGCCGCGTCCAGCGCCACCGGATCGGTGATGCGGCGGCCGTGGCTGAAGCGCGAGACGTGGCCCTTGGCGGCGAGCTGCTCGTTGACCTGCGGCCGGAAGCCGTGCACGAGCACGATCTTCAGCCCCATCGCGTGCAGGATCGACAGATCCTGCACGAAGGCATTGAGCTTGCCGGCGGCGATCATCTCCCCGGTCACCGCAACGACGAAGGTCTTGCCCCGGTAGGCATGCAGGTAGGGGGCGACCGCCCGGAACCAGGGGACGAAGGTGTGCGGGAAGACGACGCTCATGGCGCGGGCGATTGTGCCGCAGCATCATCGGCGCTCCACGAAACAGGAGATCGCATGGACGTCTTCAAGACTCACGGCGCGTTCAGCTGGAACGAACTGCTGACTGCCGATCCCGAGCGCGCCGCCGCGTTCTACGGCGAGCTGTTCGGCTGGAGCTTCGACCAGCAGGAGTACGACGGGGTCGGCACCTACCGCGTCGCCAAGACGCCGGACGGCACCGCGGTCGGCGGCATCATGGCCTTCCCGCCCGACACGCCCAAGGAAGTGCCGCCGCACTGGGCCGGCTACGTCACGGTCGACTCGGTGGACGACACGATCGCCAAGGCGGTCGAACTCGGCGGCAGCGTGCTGGTGCCGGCGATGGACGTGCCCGGCGTCGGCCGCATGGCCGTGCTGCGCGACCCGACCGGCGCGGCGATCAACGTCATCCGCTACGAAGCGATGTGATCACGCGGGCGCGGCCATAATCCGCGCCCCGTGTCCGACACTTGCCCCGGGCGGCCGGCCAACCCGGTTCCGCCGATCACCTATCCCGAATCGCTGCCCGTCTCGGCGCGCCGAGACGAGATCGCGCGTGCGCTTTCCGAGCACCAGGTCATCATCGTCTGCGGCGAGACCGGCTCGGGCAAGACGACGCAGCTGCCGAAGATCGCGCTGGAGCTGGGCCGTGGCCTGGGCGCCGGCGGCCGCGGCCTGATCGGCCACACGCAGCCGCGGCGCATCGCCGCCTCCAGCGTCGCCAAGCGCATCGCCGAGGAGCTGAACTCGCCGCTGGGCGAGGTCGTCGGCTACAAGGTGCGCTTCCAGGACCGGCTGCAGCCGGGCGCTTCGGTCAAGCTGATGACCGACGGCATCCTGCTGGCCGAGACGCAGACCGACCCGCTGCTCAAGGCCTACGACACGCTGATCATCGACGAGGCGCACGAGCGCAGCCTCAACATCGATTTCCTGCTCGGCTACCTGCGCCAGCTGCTGCCGCGCCGGCCCGACCTGAAGATCGTCGTCACCTCGGCGACGATCGACGCCGACCGCTTCGCCAGGCACTTCGAGTCCGCGGCCGGCCCGGCGCCGGTGATCATGGTCTCGGGCCGGCTGTACCCGGTCGAGCAGCGCTGGCGCCCGTTCGAGGAGAAGAAGGACTGGGACCTGGGCGACGCGATCGCCGACGCCGTCGACGAGCTCTGGCGCGGCGGCTCCGGCGACATCCTCGTCTTCCTGCCCGGCGAACGCGAGATCCGCGAGACCGCCGACCATCTGCGCAAGCACCTGGCCAGCACCGCACGCGGTGGGCCGCAGCCGGAGATCCTGCCGCTGTTCGCGCGCCTGTCGCAGGCCGAGCAGGACCGTGTCTTCGAAGCCGGCAACGGCCGGCGCATCGTGCTCGCGACCAACGTCGCCGAGACCTCGCTGACGGTGCCGGGCATCCGCTACGTCGTCGACTCGGGGCTGGCGCGGGTCAAGCGCTACAGCTACCGCAACAAGGTCGAGCAGTTGCAGGTCGAGCCAGTCAGCCAGGCCGCGGCCAACCAGCGTGCCGGCCGCTGCGGCCGTGTCGCCAACGGCGTCTGCATCCGCCTCTACGACGAGGCCGATTTCAACCAGCGCGCGCGTTTCACCGACCCCGAGATCCTGCGTTCGTCGCTGGCCGGCGTCATCCTGCGCATGAAGGCGCTGCGCCTGGGCACGGTCGAGGACTTCCCGTTCCTGGAGCCGCCGCCGAAGAAGGCCATCGCCGACGGCTATGCGCTGCTCGACGAACTCGACGCGATCGACGAGCAGGGCGATCTGACCAAGATCGGCCGCGAACTCGCCAAGCTGCCGCTGGACCCGCGCGTCGGCCGCATGATCATCGAGGCGCGCGACCGCCACGCGCTGTCGGAGGTGCTGGTCATCGCCTCGGCGCTGTCGGTGCAGGACGTGCGCGACCGGCCGCTGGAACAGCAGCAGGCCGCCGACGAGAAACACCGCAAGTTCGACGACGAGAAGAGCGAGTTCGTCGGCTACCTGAAGCTGTGGAACTGGATCGAGGAGGGGCGCGGGCACGGGCACGCCGGAGGACTCCCTCTCCCCGCGAGCGGGGAGAGGGTGGGGGTGAGGGGCCGTGCCGCGCCACTACCCTCACCCCCACCCTCTCCCGCAGGCGGGAGAGGGAGCGAAGCGACCCACAAACTCAGCAACCGCCAGCAGGAGCAGCGCCTGCGCGAGAGCTTCGTCAACCCGCGGCGCGTGCGCGAGTGGCGCGACATCCACTCGCAGCTGCTGACCGTCGTCGCCGAACACGGCTGGCGGCTGAACACCGCGCCCGCGACCTACGAGCAGCTGCACCTGTCGATGCTCGCCGGCCTGCTGGGCAACATCGGCTGCAAGTCCGACGACGACGACTGGTACCTGGGCGCACGCGGCATCAAGTTCTGGCGTCACCCGGGCGCGCACCTGAGCAAGAAGCCGGGGCGCTGGATCGTCGTCGCCGAGCTGGTGGAAACGACGCGGCTCTTCGGCCGCGGCATCGCCGCCATCGAGCCGGGCTGGATCCCGGCGGTGGCCGGCCATCTGCTGAAGACCCAGCTGCTCGAGCCGCACTGGGAGAAGAAGGCCGCCGAGGTCATCGCGCTGGAGCGCGCGACGCTGTACGGGCTGGTCGTCTACAACAACCGCCGCGTCAACTACGGCCGTGTCGACGCCAAGGCGGCGCGCGAGATCTTCATTCGCGAGGCGCTGGTCAACGGCGACTGGGAGTCGCGGCTGCCGTTCCTGGCGCACAACCGCAAGCTCGTCGCCCAGGTCGAGGAGCTGGAGCACAAGTCGCGCCGCCAGGACGTGCTGGTCGACGACGAGCTGATCTTCGCCTTCTACGACCAGCAGCTGCCGCCCGAGGTCTGCTCGGGCGCGACGCTGGAGAAGTGGTTCCGAGAGGAGGTCAAGAAGAGCCCCAAGCTGCTGCAGCTGACGCGCGACGAGCTGATGCGCCACGAGGCCGCCGGCATCACGACCGACGCCTTCCCGAAGACCGTGCGCCTGGGCGGCATCGACTGCGCCGCCAGCTACCTGCACGAGCCCGGCGACGCGAAGGACGGCATCACCGTCACGCTGCCGATCTACGCGCTCAACCAGGCCAGCGAGGAACGCTGCCAGTGGCTGGTGCCCGGCATGCTGCGCGACAAGGTGCAGGCGCTGTGCAAGAGCCTGCACCAGCGCCCGCGCTCGCGCCTGGTGCCGCTGCCCGAGTTCGCCGCCGAGTTCTGCGCCACCGCGCCCTTCGCCCAGGGCGAGCTGGTCGACGCGCTGTTGAAGGCGGTGCGCGAGCGCACCCAGCTCGCGGTGCAGCGCAATGACTTCAAGCTCGAACAGCTGCCGCCGCACCTGTTCATGAACTTCCGCGTCGTCGACGAGCACGGCCGCCAGCTCGCGATGGGGCGCGACCTCGCCGGGCTGAAGGCCGAGCTCGGCGGCCAGGCGCGCAGCGCGTTCCAGGCGCTGGCGGCGCTGAAGATTCAGGCTCCCTCGCCCGCGCAGCGGGAGAGGGCGGGGGGTGAGGGCAGATCCACGCCACCACCCTCACCCCATCCCTCTCCCGCGGGGCGGGAGAGGGGGCAGGGCCGCGGTGTCGTCGCCGAGGTTGCCGCAGCGCCGCCGCCGGCCGTTCCACAGCGCCACACCGCCTGGACCTTCGGCGAGCTGCCCGAGCTGATGGAGATCCGCAAGGGCGCGCAGACGCTGATCGGCTTCCCGGCGCTGGTCGACGGCGGCACGCACGTCGAGATCGAGGTCTTCGACGAGCCCGAGGTGGCCGCCGCCAAACACCGCGTCGGCCTGCGCCGGCTGGTCGCGCTGCAGATCCGCGAGCCGCTGAAGTACCTCGAGAAGAACATCCCCGACCTGCAGAAGATGGGCGTGGCCTTCATGGCGATGGGCGGCACCGTCGAGGAGCTGCGCCAGCAGATCGTCGACGTCGCCGTCGACCGCGCCTTCCTGGCCGAGCCGCTGCCGAGCGACGAACGCAGCTTCAAGGCCCGTGTCGACGAAGGACGCACGAGGCTGAACCTGATCGCCCAGGAGGTGGCGCGGCTGGCCGGCGTCGTGCTGGCCGAGTACGCGGTCGCGGCGCGCAAGCTCAAGGACAGCCGCCCGCCCAAGGACGTCGCCGACGACGTCGCGCAGCAGCTGCAGCGCCTGGTGCCCAAACGTTTCCTGGCGAACACCGACTGGGCGGCGCTGGCCCACTTCCCGCGTTATCTGAAAGCCGTGACGCTGCGCCTGGACAAGCTGCGCGCCGACCCGGCGCGCGACGCCACGCGCCTGGCCGAGCTGCGCCCGCTGGAGCAGCGCTACTGGCGCCGTGTCGCCGAGCTGAAGGGCGCGCAGCACGCGCGGATGGACGAGTACCGCTGGCTGCTGGAGGAACTGCGCGTCAGCCTGTTCGCCCAGGAGCTGCGCACGCCGCAGCCGGTCAGCGTCAAGCGCCTGGACAAAGCTTGGGCTCAGCTCTCTGGCTGAGCCCAGGCACTCGGCTTCGTCAGGCCGGAATCGACGGCAGCCCCGACAGCGCCATCGCCAGCTCGGCCTCGTCGTAGCTGGCGTCGACCAGCTTGCCGCCGAGGTAGTTGGTGTAGGCGGCCATGTCGAAGTGGCCGTGGCCGCTCAGGCCGAAGAGGATGGTCTCGGCCTTGCCTTCGGCCTTGCAGCGCAGCGCCTCGGCGACCGCGCCCTGGATCGCGTGGCTGGCTTCGGGCGCCGGCACGATGCCTTCGCAGCGCGCGAACAGCACCGCCGCGGCGAAGCAGTCGTTCTGGGTGTGCGCCTGGGCCTCGATCAGGCCGAGCTCCAGCAGGTGGCTGACCAGCGGTGCCATGCCGTGGTAGCGCAGGCCGCCGGCGTGGAACCCCGGCGGCGTGAAGCTGCTGCCCAGCGTGTGCATCTTGGTCAGCGGCGTCAGGTGCGCGGTGTCGCCGTAGTCGTAGGCGAACCTGCCGCGCGTCAGGCTCGGGCAGGCGACCGGTTCGATGGCGACGATGCGGCGCTTGCGGCCGCCGCGCAGCGTCTGGCCGACGTAGGGGAAGGCGAGGCCGGCGAAGTTGCTGCCGCCGCCGGTGCAGGCGATGACGATGTCCGGGTCGGCATCGGCCATCTCCATCTGCAGCATCGCCTCCTGACCGATGATGGTCTGGTGCAGCAGCACGTGGTTGAGCACCGAGCCGAGCGCGTACTTGGTGTCGTCGTTCGTCGCCGCCACCTCGACGGCTTCGCTGATCGCCAGGCCCAGCGAGCCGCGGTGCTCCGGGTGCTCGGCGAGCACCGCGCGGCCGGCGGCGGTCTCGGGCGAGGGCGAGGGGATGCAGGTCGCGCCGTAGGTCTCCATCAGCGCGCGGCGGTACGGCTTCTGGTCGTAGGACACGCGCACCTGGAAGACCTTGACCTCCAGCCCGAACAAGGAGCCTGCGAAGGCCAGCGACGAACCCCACTGGCCGGCGCCGGTCTCGGTGCTCAGCTTGCGGATGCCGGCCTGGGCGTTGTACCAGGCCTGCGGCACGGCGCTGTTGGGCTTGTGGCTGCCCGCCGGCGAAACGCCTTCGTACTTGAAGAAGATCTTGGCCGGCGTCTGCAGCGCCTGCTCCAGGCGGCGGGCGCGGATCAGCGGCGCCGGGCGCCAGAGGCGGAAGACTTCGCGGATCGGCTCGGGGATCTCGATCTCGCGTTCGGTCGCCATCTCCTGCTCGATCAGAGAGCGCGTGAACAGCGGCTCCAGGTCGGCCGGCGCGACGGGCTGCTTGGTGACCGGGTGCAGCGGCGGCGCCGGCGGCACCGGCAGGTCGGCCACGATGTTGTACCAGTGCCGCGGCATGCGGCTTTCTTCGAGCAGGAACTTCGTCGTCATCGCATCTCCTGGGGGACGCGGAATTCTGTCATCGGGGCGGCGGTCCGCCGCGACCGGCCGGCCGAGTCTTGACGTCGGTCAGTCGCCTCGCGGGATCAGGCCTGCAGCACCTCGAGCGCGCGGTCCAGGCCGCCAGAGGTGATCGCGATCATCGCCTCGGCGGCGACGGCGGGTTTCGGGTGGTAGGCGATCGACAGGCCGGCGGCGGCCATCATCGGCAGGTCGTTGGCGCCGTCGCCGACGGCGATGGCCTGCGAGGGTTCGATGCCCATCAGCTCGGCCACCTCGAGCAGTACGCGGCGCTTCTCGGCGCCGTCGACGATGTCGCCCCAGGGCCGCTGCAGCAGCGTGCCGGTGAGCTTGCCGTGCGCGATGCCCAGCGTGTTGGCGCGTGCGAAGTCCAGCTTCAGGCGCCGGCGCACGCGTTCGCTGAAGAAGCTGAAGCCGCCGGAGACGAGCATCGTCTTCAGCCCGGCGGCCTGGCAGGCGGCGACGAAGGCCTCGACGCCGGGGTTGAGCTGCAGCCGCTGCTCGGCGACCTGGTGCAGCGCCGCCTCGGGCACGCCGGCCAGCAGCGCCATGCGCCGGCGCAGGCTCTCCTTGTAGTCGCTGATCTCGCCGCGCATCGCCGCCTCGGTGATCGCCGCGACCTCGTCGTAGCGCCCGGCGGCCCGTGCGATCTCGTCGACGCACTCGATGTTGATCAGCGTCGAGTCCATGTCGAAAGCCACCAGCCGGAAGTCGGAGAGCCGCAGCGGCGGCTGGAAGCCGCGGATGTGCAGGCCGGGGGCGTGTTCGATGGCGTCCATGGGGATCTTCGGGTCTCAGGCGGGGCGCGGCTGGCCGAGCGCGCGCAGCACGTCGCGCACGTACTGGGCGCGGTCCTTCACGTCGGCGATCTCGCGGTCGATGCGCAGCTTGTCGTTGCCGGCGAGCTTGATCGCGCGGTTCTTCTGCACCAGCTCGATGATGCGCAGCGGCTCGATCGGCGGGTTGGGGCGGAAGACGATGTTCATCAGCTTCGGCCCGGCGTCGATCTTCTGCACGCCGTAGGGCCGCGCCAGCACGCGCAGGCGGTGGGTGTCGAACAGCGTCTGGCCCTGCGCCGGCAGCTTGCCGAAGCGGTCGGTGATCTCTTCGAGCAGGGTGTCGATCTGCTCGGCCTTCTCGGCGGTGGCCAGGCGCTTGTAGAGATTCAGCCGGGTCTGCACGTCACCGCAGTAGGCGTCGGGCAGCAGTGCCGGGGCGTGCAAATTGATCTCGGTGGTCGCGGCCAGCGGCGACAGCAGGTCGGGCTCGCGGCCGGCCTTCAGCGAGCGCACGGCTTCGGACAGCATGTCGTTGTAGAGCTGGAAGCCGACTTCCATCATGTTGCCGCTCTGGTTCTCGCCCAGCACCTCGCCGGCGCCGCGGATCTCCAGGTCGTGCATCGCGAGATAGAAGCCGCTGCCCAGTTCCTCCATCTGCTGGATGGCTTCCAGCCGCTGCGCCGCCTGCTTGGTCAGCGCCTCGACGTCGGGCACCAGCAGGTAGGCGTAGGCCTGGTGGTGGCTGCGGCCGACACGCCCGCGCAGCTGGTGCAGCTGCGCCAGGCCGAACTTGTCGGCACGGCTCATCACGATGGTGTTGGCCGTCGGCACGTCGATGCCGGTCTCGATGATCGTCGAGCACAGCAGGATGTTGTGGCGCTGGGCGACGAAGTCGCGCATCACGTGCTCCAGCTCGCGCTCGGGCATCTGGCCGTGGGCGACGCCGATGCGCGCCTCGGGCAGCAGCTCCTCGAGCTTCTGGCGCCGCGCCTGGATCGACTCGACGTCGTTGTGCAGGAAGTAGACCTGGCCGCCGCGTTTCAGCTCGCGCAGCACGGCCTCGCGGATCGTCGAGTTGTTCTCGCTGCGCACGAAGGTCTTGATCGCCAACCGGCGCTGCGGCGCGGTGGCGATGACCGACAGGTCGCGCAGGCCTTCGAGCGCCATGCCCAAGGTGCGCGGGATCGGCGTGGCGGTCAGCGTCAGCACGTCGACCTCGGCGCGCATCGCCTTGATCGCCTCCTTGTGGCGCACGCCGAAGCGGTGCTCCTCGTCGATGATCAACAGGCCCAGGCGCTTGTACTTGACGTCCTGGCTGAGCAGCTTGTGGGTGCCGACGACGATGTCCACCGTGCCGTCGGCCAGGCCTTCGAGCGCGGTCTTCACTTCCTTGGCCGAACGGAAGCGCGACAGTTCGGCGATCTTCACCGGCCACTTGCCGAAACGGTCGACGAGCGTCTGGTAGTGCTGCTCGGCCAGCAGCGTCGTCGGCGCCAGCAGCGCGACCTGCTTGCCGCCGATCACCGAGACGAAGGCCGCACGCAAGGCGACCTCGGTCTTGCCGAAGCCGACGTCGCCGCAGACCAGGCGGTCCATCGGCCGCGGGCTGACGAGATCCTGGATGACGGCGTGGATCGCGGCGCGCTGGTCGGGCGTCTCCTCGAAGCCGAAGCTGGCGGCGAACGCCTCGTAGTCGGACGGGCTGTAGCGGTGGGCGTAGCCCTCGCGCGCGGCGCGGCGGGCGTAGAGGTTCAGCAGCTCGGCGGCGGTGTCGCGCACCTGCTCGGCGGCCTTGCGCCGGGCCTTGTCCCACTGGCCCGAGCCCAGCTTGTGCAGCGGCGCCTCGTCGGCGCTGACGCCGGTGTAGCGGCTGATCAGGTGCAGCTGCGCCACCGGCACGTACAGCGTCGCCTTGTCGGCGTACTCCAGGTGCAGGAACTCGCTGGGGCCTTCGCCGGTGTCGATGTTGACCAGGCCGCGGTAGCGGCCGATGCCGTGGTTCATGTGCACCACGGGGTCGCCGAGCTTGAGCTCCGACAGGTCCTTGATCAGCGCGTCGACGTTGCTCGTCTGCTCCTGCTTGCGCCGGCGGCGGGCCTGCGGCGCGGTGGCGAAGAGCTCGGTCTCGGTGACGAACTGCACCGACACCCCGTCATCCGGCTCGTGCCAGTGGAAGCCCTGGGCCAGCGGCGCAGCGACGATCGCGAAACGCTCCTCGCCGGCCAGGAACCCGGCCAGGTCGGCGACCGAGGGCAGGGCGATGCGGTGGTCGCGCAGCAGCTCCAGCAGGCTTTCGCGCCGGCCTTCGCTCTCGGCGGCCAGCAGCACGCGGTGCGCGGTCGTCTGGAGGTGGCGTTCCAGCCCGGCCAGCGGCTCGGTCGCGCCGCGGTCGACGGCCAGGTCCGGCAGCGGGCGGGCCCAGTCCACGGGCTCGTTGCCGCGCAGCGCCAGCGTCGCGTGCGGCTGGGTGCGGGCGAAGAACTCGTCGGGGCGCAGGAAGATCGCTTCGGGCGGCAGCAGCGGCCGCTCGGGGTCGTGCTGCAGGAAACGGTGGCGCTCGCGCGTGTCGGTCCAGAAACGCTCCAGCGCCTGGTCGACCTCGCCGTGCAGCGCGACGGCGGCGGTCTCGCCGAGGTACTCGAAGATGCTGGCGATCTCGTCGAAGAACAGCGGCAGGTAGTACTCGATGCCGCCGGTGGCGATGCCTTGCGCGATGTCCTTGTAGATGCGCGAGCGTGTCGGGTCGCCGTCGAGCTTCTCGCGCCAGCGCGCGCGGAAGGCCGTGCGCGCCGCCTCGTCCATCGGGAACTCGCGCCCGGGCAGCAGCCGCACCTCGGGCACCGGGTACAGGCTCCTCTGGCTGTCGGGGTCGAAGGTGCGGATCGAATCGACCTCGTCGCCGAACAGGTCGACGCGGTAGGGCACTGGCGAGCCCATCGGGTACAGGTCGATCAGGCCGCCGCGCACCGCGTACTCGCCGGGCGACACGACCTGGCTGACGTGCTGGTAGCCGGCCAGCGTCAGCTGCGACTTCAGCTTCGCCTCGTCCAGCCGCGCCTTCTGCTTGAAGTGGAAGGTGTAGCCGGCCATGAAGGACGGCGGTGCCAGCCGCACCAGCGCGGTGGTGGCCGGCATCAGCACGACGTCGACCTCACCCTGCTGCACGCGCCACAGCGTCGCCAGACGCTCGGAGATCAGGTCCTGGTGCGGGCTGAAGGTGTCGTAGGGCAGCGTCTCCCAGTCCGGGAAGACGGCGATGCGCAGGCCGGGCTCGAAGAACTTCAGCTCTTCGGCGAGGCGGGTGGTGTCGGCGGGGTCGGCCGTGACGACGGCCAGCAGGCGCTGCTCGGCCTTGCGTGCCGCGCCCAGCCGGGCGAGCAGCAGCGCGTCGGCCGAACCTACCGGGCGCGGCAGCGTGAAGCGCTTGCCCGGGGCGATGTTCGGGATCTGCATGGGAGGCGCGATTCTAGAATCGCTGGATGACTGTGCCGCCGACCCGCTGTTTTGCCCTGGTTCCGTGCGCCGGTGTCGGCCTGAGGGCCGGCGCCGGCGGCCCCAAACAATATGCGCCGCTGGCCGGCCGGCCGGTGGTCGCGCACACGCTGGCGGCGCTGGCCGCGGTGCCGCGGCTGGCGGGCACGCTGGTCGTGCTGTCGCCCGAGGACACGCAGTTCGAAGCCGCCGTGCCCGGCTGGCAGGGCTGGCTGGCGCGCTGCGGCGGCGCCACGCGCGCCGAGAGCGTCGCCCACGGCCTGCCGGTGCTGCGTGAACTGGGCGCCCGCGACGACGACTGGGTGCTGGTGCACGACGCCGCCCGCTGCCTGCTGCGCCCCGAGTGGGTCGACCGCCTGATCGATGCCTGCCTGGCCGACCCCGTCGGCGGGCTGCTCGCGCTGCCGCTGGCCGACACGCTGAAGGCCGAGGAGGCCGGGCGGGTCGCCGACACCGTGCCGCGCACGGCCAAGTGGGCCGCGCAGACGCCGCAGATGTTCCGCATCGGCCTGCTGGCGCGGGCGCTGGCCGAAGCCGGTGACCAGGTCACCGACGAATCCAGCGCCGTCGAGGCGCTGGGCCTGGCGCCGCGCCTCGTGCCCGGCGATCTCGAAAACCTCAAGGTGACCTGGCCGGCGGATTTCGCGCTGGCCGCGCGCCTGCTGCAGACCCGATGAACCCTCTTGACCTCCGCATCGGCGAGGGCTGGGACACCCACCAGCTCGTCGCCGGCCGCCCGCTGATCCTCGGCGGCATCACGATCCCGCACAGCCACGGCCTGCTCGGCCACAGCGACGCCGACGCGCTGCTGCACGCCATCACCGACGCGCTGTTCGGCGCCGCGGCGCTGGGCGACATCGGCCGCCACTTCCCCGACACCGCGGCCGAGTTCAAGGGCGCCGACTCGGCCGTGCTGCTGGCCGAATGCGCGCGCCGCGTGCGTGCTGCCGGCTGGCAGATCGTCAACGTCGACTCGACCATCGTCGCCCAGGCGCCGAAGATGGCGCCGCACATCGACACGATGCGCGCGCGCATCGCCGAGCTGCTGGGCGTCGACCTCGAGCGCGTCAACGTCAAGGCCAAGACCGCCGAGAAGCTGGGGCCGGTCGGCGAGGGGCGTTCGATCGAGACGCGCGCGGCCTGCCTGCTGTACCGGGCCGGCTGACCGGCCTGGGCGCTACGGCGCGCGGCGCAGCCGGATGTGCGCCATCAGGCCGCCGTCCGGCGCGTTGGCCAGCTCCAGGCTGCCGCCCATGCGCTGCATCGCCTTGTCGACGATCGCCAGGCCCAGGCCGGCGCCGGTGGCGGCGGTGCGTGCGGCGTCGCCGCGGAAGAACGGCGTGGTGAGCTGCGACAGCTTCTCGGGCGGCACGCCCGGGCCGGTGTCGCGCACCGTGAGGATGACCCAGGGCCCGGTGCGGGCGTAGGAGATCGTCACGTCGGCGATGCCGGTGTCGGTGCCGCGGCCGTAGCGGCGTGCGTTCTCGAACAGGTTGGAGAACACGCGGCCGAGCTCGGTCTCGTCGGCCAGCACCTTCAGGTCGATCGCCACGCGCGAGTGGATGCGGATCTGCGTCGGGTCGCGGAAGCCCGCGGCCTCGCGGTCGATCAGCTGCGAGACGTGCACCGGGCGCATCTCGGTGTCGCCCGGCCGCGCGTAGTCCATGAACTTGTCGATGATCGCGTCGAGCTGGTCGATGTCCAGCGCCATGTTGCGCTTGGCCTCGTCGTCGGAGACGCTCATCTCGGTCTCCAGCCGCAGCCGCGCCAGCGGCGTGCGCAGGTCGTGGCTGATGCCGGCCAGCATCACCGCACGGTCCTCCTCGACGCGCGCGAGTTCGCGCGCCATGCGGTTGAAGCCGCGGTTGACCTCGCGGATCTCGCTGGTCAGCGTGTTCTCGTCCAGGCGCGAGTCGAGGTCGCCCTCGCGGATGCGGCTGGCGGCAAACGACAGCTGCTTGAGCGGCCGGTTGATCAGCCGCGCGATCGCCACCGAGCCGACCAGCGTCGCCAGCAGCGCGATGCCGATCCAGACGAACCAGGTGTTGCTGGTCAGCGGGCTGGTGTGGCTGTCGTCGATCTGCAGCCAGTAGGCGTCGCCGTCGATCGAGAAGCCGACCCACAGCCCGGGCTTGGCGTTGACGCTGCTCGCGACGATCGCGTCCTCGCCCAGCGTGGCGCGCAGCTCGCGTGCGACGCGGCGCGTGAAACGGTCGTGTTCATAGCCCTCCCAGCGGTCGCCGGGTTCGCGCGGCGTGACGCGCACCGCACCGTTCTGGCCCAGCGACTTCACCAGCGCGACGCGGTTGATGCCGTCGGCCTGCTGCAGCGCCGCGCGCGACAGGTTCACCAGGCCGGCGACCTGCTGCGCGGACTCGACCGCGCGCGGCTCGAACTCGAGCGCGCGCAGCGTCTGCACCCAGGCGAAGACACCCCCTGCCAGCAGGATGGCCAGCAGGCAGAAGGTGCGCCAGAAAAGGCTCAGGGCGATCGTCTTTCGGGCCATGGGCCGCGATGATGCCGTCGGCGTCGCGGGCCGGTGGCGGAAAGAGGGGGCGCGCCGGGGCCGGCGCGCGTGGAGTTGTCGCGTGGGCGCGTCAGCGCCCGTCAGCTCGCGCCGTCCGGCACGAAGACGTAGCCCACGCCCCAGACGGTCTGGATGTAGCGCGGCTGCGCCGGGTCGGGCTCGAGCATCTTGCGCAGGCGGGAGATCTGCACGTCCAGGCTGCGGTCGAAGGGTTCGAACTCGCGGCCACGCGCCAGCTGCGCCAGCTTGTCGCGCGACAGCGGCTGGCGCGGGTGGCGCACCAGCGCCTTGAGCATCGAGAACTCGCCGGTGGTCAGCGCGATCTGCTCGCCGTTCTTGGACAGGCGCCGCAGCGAGAGATCGAACTCGAACGGCCCGAAGTTGACGACCTGGGGCTCCTTGGACGGCGCGCCCGGCGCTTCGGGTGCCGGACGGCGGCGCAGCACCGCGTGGATTCGCGCCAGCAGCTCGCGCGGATTGAAGGGTTTGGGCAGGTAGTCGTCGGCGCCGACCTCCAGGCCCACGATGCGGTCGACGTCCTCGACCTTGGCGGTGAGCATGATGATCGGCGTCAGGTCGTTGGCCGCACGCAGGCGGCGGCAGATCGACAGGCCGTCCTCCCCGGGAAGCATCAGGTCGAGCACGATCAGATCGACCGTGTCGCGCGTCAGCACGCGGTTCAGCGCCTTGGCGTCCTCGGCCAGCAGGACCTCGAAACCTTCCTGGGACAGGTAGCGACGCAGCAGGTCGCGGATGCGGGCATCATCGTCGACGACCACGATGCGGTCGGGACGGGTATTGGCGGGGGTGTTCATCACCGACTCCAAACTTGTAACAGCGGCATTGTGCGGGCCGTTTTTCGACCGACCCGGCGTTTGCTGACCTGTTGTTACAAGTCTTGCGGCGTGTCCGCGACGCAATCGTGTCCGCCGGTGACTCTCACCTGGGAAAACACGTGAGCAACCCTTGCCTCTGAAAGGAAACGTTGACATGCCCTTCGCCCGAAAGGCCTTCGCCCTGGCCGCTTTCGCGGTCGCTTGCGCGGCCCAGGCGCAGACCCTGCCGCCGCCGCAGAACGTCGTCAGCCTGTCGGCCAGCGCGACGGCCGAGGTCGCGCGCGACATGCTGTCGGTGAGCTTCTCGACCTCGCGCGAGGGCCCCGACGCGCAGACCGTGCAGACCCAGCTGAAGCAGGCGCTGGACGCGGCGCTGGCCGAGGCGCGCAAGGTCGCCCGGCCAGGACAGATCGAGCTGCACACCGGCGGCTTCTCGCTGTACCCGCGTTATTCGAACAAGGGCGTGGCCAACGGCTGGCAGGGCAGCGCCGAGCTGGTGGCCGAAGGCCGCGATGTCGCCGGCATCGCCCAGCTCACCGGCCGCGTGCAGACCATGACGATCGCACGCGTGGGCTACTCGCTGTCGCGCGAGGCGCGCGAGAAGGCCGAGGCCGAGCTGTCGGCCGAGGCGATCACGCGCTTTCGCGCCAAGGCGGACACGATCAGCCGCCAGTTCGGCTTCGGCGGCTGGGGCATCCGCGAGGTCTCGGTGTCGGCGAGCGAGCCGCCCTCGGGCGTGTTCCCGATGGCGATGAAGGCGCGTGCCGCGATGGCCGACGAGGCGCTGCCGGTCGAAGCCGGCAAGGCCAGCGTCACGGTCAGCGTCTCGGGAAGCGTGCAGATGTCGGCCAAATAGCCGACGGGGCCCGGCGGGCGGCGCTCACTGCGCCGTCCAGCCGCCGTCCATGTTCCAGGCGACGCCGAGCACGTTGTCGCCGGCCGGCGAACAGAGGAAGAGCGCCAGCGCCGCGAGCTGCTCCGGCGTCGTGAAGCGCAGCGACGGCTCCTTCTCGGCCAGCAGCTGGCGCTCGGCCTCCTCGTTGGACAGCCCGTGTTCGGCGGCGCGCGCGTCGATCTGCTTTTGCACCAGCGGCGTCAGCACCCAGCCGGGGCAGATCGCGTTGACGGTGACGCCGCTGCGCGCGCATTCCAGCGCCGCGGCGCGCGTCAGCCCGACGATGCCGTGTTTGGCCGCGACGTAGGCGCTCTTGCCGGCCGAGGCCACGAGCCCGTGCACCGAGGCGACGTTGATGACGCGCCCCCAGCCGCGGTGTTTCATGCCCGGCAGCGCCACGCGCATCGTGTGGAAGGCCGAGCTGAGGTTGATCGCGATGATCGCGTCCCAGCGTTCGACCGGGAAGTCCTCGACCAGCGCGACGTGCTGGATGCCGGCGTTGTTGACGACGATGTCCGGGCCGCCGAACAGGCGTTCGCACTGGCGTACCAGATCCTCGATCTCGTCGGGCCGGCGCATGTCCGCGCCGTGGTAGGCCACCTCGCCCGAGCCGGCGTCGCGCACCGTCTGCAGCGCGGCGTCGACGTCGCCGAAGCCATTGAGCATCAGCTTCGCACCCTGCTGCGCGAGCGCCACCGCCATGCCAAGGCCGATGCCGCTCGTCGAGCCCGTCACCAGCACCGTCTTTCCTTGGAGCATGTGCCGTCCCCTTGCCGGTTGCTACGATCGGACGATTATCGGGACCGATTCCCGCGCCAACCATCCTCGTCGCCCCCCATGAACCCCCGCCTGAACGATGTGTCCTGCCTCGATGCCCGGGGCCTGCACCGCATGGCGTACTGGGATTGGGGCGACGCGTCGGCGCGCCATGCGGTGGTCTGCGTGCACGGCCTGTCGCGCCAGGGGCGCGACTTCGACACGCTGGCGCTGGACCTGGCGCCGCACGTGCGTGTGGTCTGCCCGGACATCGTCGGCCGCGGCCGCAGCGCGCGCCTGGCCGACCCGGCGGGCTACACGGTGCCGCAGTACGTCGCCGACATCGTCACGCTGCTGGCGCGGCTGGACGTCGACACGGTCGACTGGGTCGGCACCTCGATGGGCGGGCTGATCGGCCTGGGCGTGGCCAGCCTGGTGGGCTCGCCGGTGCGCCGCCTGGTGCTCAACGACGTCGGCCCGGCGATCGAGCCGGTGGCGCTGGAGCGCATCAAGGGCTACCTCGGCCAGCCGGTGCGCTGGGCGAGCGTCGAGGACGCTGCCGAGGCGATCCGCCAGGTCTCGCTGGGTTTCGGCCCGCACACGCCCGAACAATGGCTGGCACTGACCCGGCCGCAGCTCGTCGCCGACGGCGACGGCTGGATCCCGCACTACGACCCGGCGATCGCGGTCCCGTTCCGGGCGATGACGCCCGAGATCGCCGCCGCCGGCGAAGCCGCGCTGTGGGCCGCCTGGGACAGCCTGCGCTGCCCGACGCTGCTGCTGCGCGGCGCCGAATCCGATCTGTTGTCGCGCGCCACCGCCGAGGCGATGACGCGCCGCGGGCCGCGTGCGCGCTTGCACGAGTTCGCCGGGGTCGGCCATGCGCCGATGCTGGTCCAGCCGGAGCAGCGCGCGGTCGTCCGCGATTTCCTCTTGTCCTGATGAGAACCGCCGAAGCTTCCGAAGCGGCCGTCGACGCGGCCGCGATCGTTGAACTGGCGGCGCGGGAAACCGGTGTCGCCGAAGACGGCGCCGTCGCGCTCGAACGCGCCCGCGCCTTTGCCGAGCCGCTGCTGGCCGGCCACCTGCTCGACACCGGCGAGCCCGCGCTGGTGCACGCCGACGGCGTCGCCGCGATCCTGCAGGCCATCGGCGCGGCGCCGTCGATGCGTGCCGCCGCCTACCTCGTCTACGCCGGCGACTACCTCCAGCACCCCGAGGAGATGGTCGCCAAGGCCTTCGGCCAGTCCTATGCCAGCCTGGTCACGCACACCCGGCGACTGGTGCAGATCCAGCGCGCCACGCGTGCGGCCAACGTGCTGGAGGCCCAGCGCCAGCAGCAGGCCGAGCAGGTGCGCAAGATGCTGCTGGCCTTCTCGCACGACCTGCGCGTGGTGCTGCTGCGCCTGGCCTCGCGGCTGCAGACGCTGCGCTGGTACGCCGCCGAACGCGTGCCCTGCCCGCAGGTGCTGGCCGAGGAGACGCAGCAGATCTTCGCGCCGCTGGCCAACCGCCTGGGCATCTGGCAGATCAAGTGGGAGCTGGAGGACCTGGCGTTCCGCTTCCTGCAGCCCGACGAGTACAAGCGCATCGCGCGGCTGCTCGACGAAAAACGCGTGGAGCGCGAGCAGCGCATCGAGGGCGCACGCCGCCGGCTGCGCGAGCGCCTGGCCGAGGCCGGCATCCGCGCCGAGGTCCAGGGGCGCCCCAAGCACCTGCACAGCATCTGGAAGAAGATGCGCGGCAAGGGGCTGCCGATCGAACGCGTCTTCGACCTGAGCGCGCTGCGCGTCATCGTCGACGACGTCGCCGGCTGCTACGCCGCGCTGTCGCGGGTGCACGAGTGCTTCCGCCCGGTCGACGGCGAGTACGACGACTACATCGCGCGGCCCAAGCCCAACGGCTACCAGTCGCTGCACACCGTCGTGCTCGACGACGACGGCCGGCCGCTGGAAGTGCAGATCCGCACGCGCGCGATGCACGAACACGCCGAGCACGGCGTCGCCGCGCACTGGATGTACAAGGAAGCCGGCGTGCGCGGCTACGCCGGCGTCAGCGCCTCCGGCGACTTCAACGAACGCCTGGCCGAGGCGCGCAAGGCCGTGCTGCGCGAACTGCTGGCCTGGGAGCGCGACTTCGCGACGACCCGGGACGCCGCCGCCTCGGCCGTCTTCGACGATCGCATCTACGTCTTCACGCCGCAGGTCAGCATCATCGACCTGCCGGTCGGCGGCACGCCGGTGGACTTCGCCTATGCGTTGCACACCGACCTGGGCCATCGCTGCCGCGGCGCGCGCGTGGACGGCGCCATGGTGCCGCTGAACACGGCGCTGGTCTCGGGGCAGACGATCGAGATCGTCGCCGCCAAGGAGGGCGGGCCGTCGATGGACTGGCTCAACCCCGAGCTGGGCTACCTGAAGAGCCCGCGCGCCAAGGCCAAGGTGCGCGCCTGGTTCAACGCCCAGGCCCAGGGGCTGACGGTGGCACGCGGGCGCGAGCTGGTCGAACGCCTGCTGCAGCGCGAAGGCAAGACCGCGGTCAAGCTCGAGACGCTGGCCGAGCAGCTCGGCTTCAAGACCGCCGACGCGTTGTTCGAGGTCGTCGGCAAGGACGAGTTCTCGCTGCGCAACATCGAGCAGATCCTGCGCCCGGCCGCGCCGGCGCCGGCCGAGGAGGACGAGGGCATCGCGCTGCGCCGCCCGCGCCACGACGGCGGCAAGGGCAAGGGCGGGGTGCTGGTGGTCGGCGTCGACTCGCTGCTGACGACGCTGGCGCGCTGCTGCCGGCCGGCGCCGCCGGATGCGATCGGCGGCTTCGTCACGCGTGCCAAGGGCGTGGCCATCCACCGCCGCGACTGCAGCAACTTCCGCCACATGGCGCAGAAGGACCCGGGGCGTGTCATCGAGGTCGAGTGGGGGCGCGAACGCGACGGCGTCTACCCGCTGGACGTGATCATCGAGGCCAGCGACCGGCAGGGCCTGCTGCGCGACATCTCCGAGGTCTTCGCCAAGGAGAAGATGAACGTCATCGGCGTGCACACGCAAAGCGTCAAGGACGCACGCGGCGGCACCGCGTGGATGACCTTCACGGTCGAGGTCTGCGACACCGCGCGGCTGACGCAGGTGCTCAAGCAGCTCGCAGGCATCGGCGGCGTGCGCCACGCGCGGCGCCGCTGAACGCCCGGATCCGGGTTCGGTTTTGATCCGGTAATTCACTCGGGTATTTGCAAAAATCCGGATCCCGTATATAGTCATAGGCTCTTCAGGCGCGTAGCTCAGCTGGTTAGAGCACCACCTTGACATGGTGGGGGTCGTTGGTTCGAGTCCAATCGCGCCTACCAAACGGACAGCCCGGTAGATCGGTGATCTACCGGGCTTTTTCGCTTTTGGCGGCCTGGAGTCGACCGTCGACCGGCGCGAGCCGCTCGTGAAACGGGCCGGCATGGCCGGCCCGTCGTCATCCCGGTGCGGCCCGGTTCAGCGGATCTGGTAACGCGCCGAGAGGTAGAAGAAGCGCCCGCGCGGGTCGGTGTAGCTCGGGTCGTAGCCCGAGATGAAGTAGTAGGCCTGGTTGGAGAACGGCGGCGGCGTGTCGAACACGTTCTGCACGCCGGCGCGCAGCGTGAAGTCCTTCGAGAACTCGTAGGCGCCCGACAGGTCCCACAGCGAATAGGCCTTGACCCGGTTCTTCGCGACCACGCTGCCGTCGTCGGTGTTGATCGCCGAGTTCTGGTCGTCGTAGCTTGAGTAGTAGGTGTTGCCCAGGCTGAGGCTCCAGGCGCCGCGCTCCCAGTCGAAGGTGAGGCGGTGGCGCCAGCGCTGCACCACGCTGTCGGTGACGAAGCGCCCCAGGTTGCTGATGTACGGCGCGGCCGCGTCGGTCTGCTGCTTGGACTCGAGCATCCAGGTGCCCGACAGGCGGGCGCCGAACAGGCCCACCGGGGTCTGCAGGCCCTTCATCTCGACGACCACGTCCAGCCCGGAGGCCTTCTGCCGGCCGCGGTTCTCCTTGCGCAGCTCGATGTAGCAGATCGTCGCGTCGTCCGGGTCGTAGTCGCAGCCCTCGATGCCCTCGTCCTCGTTGTAGCGGTGCACGAGGGGCTCGTAGCGGTCGAGGTTGGCGAGGATCACGTCGTCGCCGATCTCGCTGATGACGTCGCGCTTGTGGATGTTCCAGTAGTCCAGGCTCACGCTCCACAGCGGGTGCGGGTTGAACACCGTGCCGAACGAGAACTGGCGCGAGCGCTCGGGCTCGAGGTCGGGGTTGCTGTAGCGGCGCGTGTCCCAGTTCCAGGCGCAGTCGGCGTAGTCGTTGTCGACCAGCGCGCAGTAGGTCGGGTCCGGCAGCGTCGAGGTGCTGCCGTACTGCGTCGGGCGATGCAGGTCGGTCATCGACGGCGCGCGGAAACCGGTGCCAAAGGAGCCTCGCAGCAGCATGCGCGGGCTCACCAGGTAGCGTGCGCCGAGTTTCGGGTTCAGCGTGTTGCCGACGTCCTCGTAGTGGTCGAAACGCGCCGCCAGCTGCAGCTCCAGCTTCTTGGTGACCGGCAGCTGCATCTCGCCGTAGAAGGCGGCGACGCGGCGCTGGTCGCTGGTGGCCTCGCCGCCTTCCGGGGCGAAGTCGTTGTTGATGTTGTCGCTCATCAGCAGCGCCGACGGCGTGAACGTGCTCTTCTCGCGCCGGAACTCGCCGCCCACGGCCAGCCCCACCGGGCCGCCGGCGAGCTTGCCGAAGCTGCGCGTGGCGCTGAAGTCCACCGCGTCCATGGTCCCGCGTGCGCGGCGCACGACGTTGTCGACCTGGATGCTGTCGATCAGCGCCAGCCCGGCGGCCGACGACGGGCCGAACGGGTTGACGATGCCGTCGGCGATGCCCTGCATCAGCTCGTCGTAGAGCACGTAGCCGTGGGTGTCGCGGTCGGCGACGTCGTTGACGCTGTGGTTCAGGCCCCACTCGTAGTCCCAGTCGCCGACGCTGCCGCTCATGCCGACGACGTAGCGCTGCGAGGTGCTCGTCAGCTCGCTGGTGCGCCGGCCGGCTTCCTCCAGCCGCATGCGCAGCATGATCTCCGGGTCGATGTCCTCCAGCCCGGTGTAGCCGGCCAGTTGGGGCACCATCGAGTAGTCGATGTAGCCGGTCACGCGCGCCGCCGAGCCGACATACCAGGTCTTGGCGCGCGCCAGCGCGACCTCGGCGAAGAGCTCGTGCCCGCCGGCGATCTCGGTGACCCCGCGGCCCAGGAAGCTCAGCTTCTCGGACTTCGGGTACAGCTCGGTGTCGCGCATGTAGTCGTAGGTGCAGGCCTGCGAGCCGCCGGTGCCGTCGGGCAGGTACAGGTTGGCCGGCGGGTTGCAGCCGTCACCGTAGGCGAAGTTGATCGTCTGGCTGTCGATCAGCTCGCCGCCGATCATCAGGCCCTGCGAACGCAGGTACTCGAGCTGGTCGGCGCCGAGCCGGATGTTGGCCGGGCTGGTGTAACCCGACAGCAGGTGCGGCAGGCGCTCGGGGATCTTCAGGTCCTTGATGAAGCCGCGCTGCGAGGTGCTCAGCGCGTCGGTGCGCTGGACGTCGAAGACGCCGAAGACGTTGAAGCCGTTGTCGGCCAGCGTGCCGTAGCCGGCGGTGATCGTCGCGGTGCGTTTGCCGGCGCCGCCTTCCTGGCTGTCGCCGACGTAGACGTCGACCTGGGCGCCGGTGAAGTCCTTGCGGGTGATGAAATTGATGACGCCGGAGACCGCGTCGGTGCCGTAGATCGCCGAGGCGCCGTCGAGCAGCACCTCGATGCGCTCGATCGCCGCCGCCGGGATGCTGTTCAAGTCGACGCCGGCGTCATCGCCGGGCGAGGCGAAGTTGGCCATGCGCCGGCCGTTGAGCAGCACCAGCGTCGAGGAGGTTCCGATGCCGCGCAGGTTGGCCGAGTTGAAGCCCTTCTGGTCGTAGCCGCCGGTGTTGATGCTGCCGCCGTCGCTCAGCCCGCCGCTGTTGGCGCTGAGGTTGCGCATCACCTCGGCGGCCGTGGTCGCGCCGGACTTGGCGATCTCCTCGCGCGAGATCACCTGCACCGGCAGCGCGCCCTCGTCCTCGGTGCGCTTGATGCGCGAGCCGGTGACTTCGATGCGCTCGACCGGCTGCGCCGTCGTCACGGCGGCGTACTGGGCCGTTGCGGCCAGGGGGAAGGCGCCGAGCGCCAGCAGGGCCGCGCAGGCGGCGGCAATGGGGGTGATGCGGCGCATCGGGTCGCGGCTCATCGGTGTTCCTCGTGGCTGGCGGGCGGGCCTCGGCCCAAAACCCTCAATTTTGTGGTGCGAATTCACAAACGGGAAACACGGCTCCGCGGATGACACGCGGCGCCGCTTTGCCTTGATCCGAGGGGGGGTGACGCTCGCACAATGGGCGAGGCCGCGCGGAGCACGCGCGGCGCCGACCCCCCTGGAGCCCCGATGGACATTGCGCACCCGTACCTGATGTTCCTCGGCGACGTGCACGACCAGCTCGCCGCCAAGACCGCCCACGGCATCGTCGACTGGCGTCGCGAGTGGTGCCTGGGCCAGACCCGATTGCCCGGCTGCCAGGCCGACCTCGGCCTGCCCGAGATGACGATCGCCGAAGGCGTGGCCGCCGGCGCGAAGACGCTGATCGTCGGCGTCGCCAACGCCGGCGGCGTGCTGCCGGCGCACTGGGTGGCGACGATCGTCCAGGCCATCGAGGCCGGGCTCGACGTCGCCAGCGGGCTGCACGTGCGCCTGGGGCAGATCCCCGAGATCCGCGAGGCCGCGGCGCACAACGGCGTGCAGCTCTTCGACGTGCGCCACAGCGACCAGACCTTCGCCACCGGCAAGGGCACGAAACGCCCCGGGCTGCGCCTGCTGACCGTCGGCACCGACTGCTCGTCCGGCAAGAAGTACACCGCGCTGGCGCTGGAACGCGCGATGCGCGCCCGCGGGCTGGACGCCGACTTCCGCGCCACCGGCCAGACCGGCGTCTTCATCTCCGGCCACGGCGTCGCCGTCGACGCCGTCGTCGCCGACTTCATCTCCGGCGCCGTCGAATGGCTGGCGCCGGCCGCCGCACCCGGCCACTGGGACCTGATCGAAGGGCAGGGCTCGCTGTTCCATCCGTCGTTTGCCGGCGTCTCGCTGGGCCTGCTGCACGGCGCCCAGCCCGACGCCTTCGTCGTCTGCCACGAGCCGACGCGGCGCACGATGCGCGGCGTGAAACACGCGCTGCCGACGATCGCCGAGGTCATCGAGCTCACCGTGCGCTGCGGCCGGCTGACGAACCCGGCGATCCGCCCCGTCGGCATCGCGATCAACACCCAGGCGCTGGGCGAGGCCGAGGCGCGTGCGCTGCTGGCCGAGCTGGCGCACGAACACGGCCTGCCGGCCACCGACCCGGTGCGCTACGGCGTCGACGGGCTCGTCGAGCGCCTGCTCGCCGAGTTCCCGGAGAGCGCCCGTGTCTGAGCCCCGGCTCGACGTCGCCGTCGAACGCTGGCCGATCGCCGGCGGCTTCACGATCTCGCGCGGCACCAAGACCGAGGCCGTCGTCGTCGTCGCCAGCGTCACGCAGGACGGCGTGACCGGGCAGGGCGAATGCGTGCCCTACGCGCGCTACGGCGAGACGGTCGAGGGCGTTGCCGAACTCGTGCGTGCGCAGGCCGCCTGGCTCGCCGCCGGCGGCCGGCGTGCCGATCTGGCCGCCGCGATGCCGGCCGGCGCGGCGCGCAACGCGCTCGACGCGGCGCTCTGGGCGCTGGAGGCACGCACGGCCGGCCGTCCGGTCTGGGCGCTGGCCGGCCTGCCCGAGCCGCGGCCTGCCGTCACCGCCTACACGCTGAGCCTGGGCGACCCCGGCACGATGGCCGCCGCCGCGGCGCGTGCGGCCTCGCGTCCGCTGCTGAAGGTCAAGCTCGGCGGCGACGGCGACGAGGAGCGCATCCGCGCCGTGCGCGCCGCGGCGCTGGGTGCGACGCTGATCGTCGACGCCAACGAAGCCTGGACCGAGGCGAATCTGGACCGCCATCTCGCCGCCTGCGCCCAGGCCGGCGTCGCGCTGATCGAGCAGCCGCTGCCGGCGGCCGCCGACGCCGTGCTCGAAGGTTTCGCGTCGCCGGTGCCGCTGTGCGCCGACGAGAGCTTCCACGGCCGCGAGAGCCTGGACACCGTCGCGCGGCGCTACGCCTTCGTCAACCTCAAGCTCGACAAGACCGGTGGGCTGACGGAGGCGATCGAGTTGGCCAAAGCAGCGCGAGAACACGAGCTCGGGCTGATGGTCGGCTGCATGCTGGGCACTTCGCTCGGCATGGCGCCGGCCTTCCTGCTCGCGCCCTGGGCGGGTTTCGTCGACCTCGACGGCCCGCTGCTGCTGGCGCGCGACCGCGTGCCGGGTTTCGCCTTCGACGGCAGCCTGATGCAGCCGGCGCCTGCCGGGCTCTGGGACTGAGGTGACAGCCGCCGCGCGGCGCTAGGGAAAACTCCGGCGCGGGCGGCGCCGGGCCGCGCCACAGTCGCAGGCCGCGGCGCGCAGCTTGCCGTCATCGGGACGCAGGCGTGCGGCGCACGCGGGCCACGAGCCTGCGCCCGACTGGAGACCTCCCATGCTGGTCCGCAAGATCCACCACGTCGCCTACCGCTGCCGCGACGCGCGCGAAACCGTCGAGTGGTACGAACGCCATCTCGGCATGCGCTTCATGCTCGCGATCGCCGAGGACGAGGTGCCGTCGACCAAGGCGCCCGACCCCTACATGCACGTCTTCCTCGACGCCGGCGGTGGCAACGTGCTCGCCTTCTTCGAGCTGCCCACGCAGCCGGCGATGGACCGCGACCGCAACACGCCGGCCTGGGTGCAGCACCTGGCGCTGCAGGTCGACTCGCTCGACACGCTGCTGGCGACCAAGGCCCGGCTCGAAGCCGCCGGCATCGAGGTCGTCGGCCCGACCGACCACACGATCTTCCGCAGCATCTATTTCTTCGACCCCAACGGCCACCGCCTGGAACTGGCCGCCGACTGCGCGACGCCCGGGATGCTGTCGCGGCTGGACGCCGTCAAGCGCGAGATGCTCGACGAATGGAGCCGCACGAAGAAGGCGCCCAAACACGCCGCCTGGATGCACGACGGCAGCCTCGCGAAGGAGGACGCATGAGGCCGGGCGTCGACGAGACCCACGACCCGGCGCTCACGAGCTGGGTCGAGTCGGCCAACGCCGACGGCACCGACTTCCCGCTGCAGAACCTGCCGTTCGCCGTCTTCCGCCGTGCCGGCAGCCGCCAGGCCTGGCGCGGCGGCGTCGCCATCGGCGAGCAGGTGCTGGACCTGGCCGCGCTGCAGGCCGCCGGTGTCGCCGACGGGCGCGCCGCCGAGGCGCTGGCGCTGGCCGCCGGCGAGACGCTGAACCCGCTGATGGCCGCCGGCCGCGGCCACTGGCAGGCGCTGCGCCAATCGCTGTCGCGCCTGTTGCGCGCCGGTGCCGTCGAACGCCCGCGCATCGAGGCCGCGCTGGTGCCGCAGGCGGCGGCCGAGTTCACGCTGCCGGCCAGCATCGGCGACTACACCGACTTCTACACCTCGATCCACCACGCGACCAACGTCGGCAAGCTCTTCCGCCCCGACCACCCGCTGCTGCCCAACTACAAGTGGGTACCGATCGGCTACCACGGCCGCGCCTCGAGCATCGTCGTTTCCGGCACCGGCATCCGCCGTCCCTGCGGCCAGCTGATGCGCCCCGACGCCGAGTACCCCGAGCTGGCGCCGACGCGCCGGATGGACTTCGAGCTCGAGCTCGGCCTCTTCGTCGGCCCGGGCAATGCACTCGGCGAGCCGGTGCCCATCGGCGCCGCCGAAGACCGGATCTTCGGTGTCTGCCTGCTCGACGACTGGTCGGCGCGTGACCTGCAGGCCTGGGAGTACCAGCCGCTGGGGCCTTTCCTGGCGAAGAACTTCGCGACGACGATCTCGCCCTGGGTCGTGACGCTGGAGGCGCTGGCGCCGTTCCGTGTCGGCGCCGCGCGCCGGCCGGCCGGCGACCCGCGGCCGCTGCCTTACCTCGATTCGCCGGCGGCAGCCGAAGTCGGCGCCGTCGACCTGCAGCTCTCGGTCGAGCTGCAGACCGCGGCGATGCGCGCGCGCGGCGAGGCCGGCGCGACGATCAGCCGCACCAGCTGGCGCCATGCCTACTGGACGATGGCCCAGCTCGTCGCCCACCACAGCGTCAACGGCTGCAACCTGCGCCCCGGCGACCTGCTGGGCACCGGCACCTTGTCGGGGCCGACGCCGGCCGAGGCCGGCGCGCTGATCGAGCTGACGGTCGGCGGCAAACGCCCGCTGACACTGCCCGGCGGCGAGCAGCGTGCTTTCCTCGAAGACGGCGACAGCGTCGTGCTGCGCGGCTGGTGCGAAGCGCCCGGCCGGCGCCGCATCGGCCTGGGCGAATGCCGCGGCACGGTGCTGCCGGCGGCGCGCTGAGCGCGACTTCGTTCACGCCGCGGGCCGGCCGACCCGCCGAGCTCGGGGAGGGTGCCGCAGACGGGCGAGGCCTAGACTCGGTGCGCCGATGAAGCCGCGCCGCCACCTCCCCGGAGCGCGCGCCGCCCGCCGCGGCGCCGCCGTCCTCGCCGCCAGCCTGGTCTGGCTGGCCGCCGCGCACGCGCAGGTGGTGCCCGACCTGTCCACGCTGCCACGCCCGGAGACGCCGCCGCCCGAGCGTGGCCCCGTCGTGCCGGCGCAGGTGGAGCGCTGGCGCGCCGAAGCCCAGGCCTACGAGTACGGCGACGGCGTGCCGCGTGACGCGCTGCAGGCCGCCCAGCTGTACTGCCGAGCTGCACGCTACGGCGACGCCGAATCGCAGTTCAACCTGGCCTGGATGCTGACCAATGCGCGCGGCATCGAACGCGACGAAGCCCAGGCCGCGCATCTGTTCGCTGCCGCCGCCGAACAAGGCCTGCCGCAGGCGGTCAACATGGCCGCCAGCCTGGGCACGCCGCTGGGCCCGCCGCCGCCGTGCCTGCGCCCGCCCGAGCAGGACCCGGTGACCGCCGCGGCCAGACCGGCGCCCGCGCCGCGCGCCCGGCCCGGCCTGCGCACGCCGGCCTCGGCGTTTGCCGCCTTGCCGCCGCCGCCGAATGCGCCTCAGCCCATCGTGCGTTTCGTCGACCTGGTGGCGCCCGAATACAAGCTCGCGCCGCAGCTCGTGCTGGCGGTGATGGCCACCGAGAGCGGTTTCGACCCCGGCGCGCTGTCGCCGAAGAACGCCCAGGGCCTGATGCAGCTGATGCCCGACACCGCGGCGCGTTTCAAGGTGCGCAAGCTGTCCGACCCGGTGCAAAACATCCGCGGCGGCATGGCCTATCTGCGCTGGCTGCTGGCCTATTACCAGGGCGACCTGCTGTTTGCGCTGGCCGCCTACAACGCCGGCGAAGGCGCGGTCGACCGCTACCGCGGCGTGCCGCCGTACGCCGAGACACGCGCCTACGTGCGCCGCATCCTGGCTTCGCTGGGCGGGCAGCGCTGGCACCCGTACGACGCCGGCGTCACGGCGCCGTCGCCGATGCTGGCGACGCTGTCGGCCGCCGCGGCGTCGCCGAGCCGCGTGCGCTGAGTCCGGACGCGGGCCGCAATCCCGCGCCCGCGGGTCGTGGGGGCTTGCGGTGTCAAGAGTGGGTCGCGGCGCCTGCCTAGGCTGGCTGCAGCCGGTCGGGAGGGCCGACCGGCCCACTCCAGCCTCCTACCGATGAACACTCGACGCTTCCTTCCCATCGCTGCGGCCGTCGCGGCCATGTTCTGCGCCGGCGCCGTCCAGGCGGATTCGACGCAGCGTTTCGTGTCGCGCACCCCCGTGGCCAAGCACATCATCGTGCTCGTCGGCGACGGCATGAACATCGAGCACGAGATCGCCGCCAGCCGCTACCTGAGCGGGCGTGCACTCGACCTGTCCTTCCACAAGCTGCCCTACCGGGGCTTCCAGGCGCACTGGGACGTCAGCGCCTACAAGAAGCGCGGCGGCAGCTACGACCCGCAGGCCATCGACGCGCTGATCGGCTACGACCCGGCGCAGGGCGGTGCCAAGCCTTATCCGCTCGGCCCCGAACTCGACGGCGCCATGGACTACCACCTGCTCGCCGCCACCGACTCGGCGTCGGCCTCGACCGCCTGGTCCACCGGCTACAAGACCGACGACGGCAACCTGGCCTGGCTGCCGGGCGACCCGGACGCCGGCGGCAACCGCAGCGGCGACGGCTCGCTGAAGTCGATCACCGAGCACCTGCGCGAAGCCAAGGGCTACGCGATCGGCGTCGTCAGCACGGTGCCGTTCACGCATGCGACGCCGGCCGGCTTCGTGTCGCACAACAAGAGCCGCAACAACTACGGCGCCATCGGCACCGAGATCCTGCGGGTCAGCAAGCCCGAGGTCGTCATCGGCGGCGGCCATCCCGGCACCGACGGCAGCCCGACCTACAACTACATCGCCGAGAGCGACTACCTCGACCTGAAGAACGGCGCTCATGCCGGCGACTACGTCTTCGTCGAACGTGCCGCCGGTGTCGACGGCAGCCAGTCGCTGCTGGCCGCCGCTCAGCAGGCCGTGGCCGAGGGCAAGAAGCTCTTCGGCCTGTACGGCAAGGAGAAGGACGGCAATTTCGAGTCGCTGGAGCCGCAGGACCTGCCGGACACGCCGCTGGTCAAGCGCGCGACGACCGAGAACCCGACCTACGCCGAAGCCACCGTCGCCGCGCTGCAGGTGCTGGCGCAGGACCAGGACGGCTTCTTCCTGATGGCCGAGCAGGGCGACATCGACTGGGCCAACCATGCCAACGACTACAAGCGCATGGTCGGCACGATCACCGACCTGCACGAAGGCGTGAAGGCCGTCGTCGACTTCATCGACCGTCCGGGCGACCGCATCACCTGGGACAACACGCTGCTGATCGTCACATCCGACCACAGCAACAACTACATGCGGCTGCAAAAGCGCATGCGCGCCGGCGACCTGCCGACCCAGACCGCCAACTGCACCGGCAGCGCCTGCTATCCCGGCGGGGAGGTGAGCTTCGGCTCCACGGGGCACACCAACGAGCTGACCCGCATCTACGCCCGCGGCCGCGGCACCGAGCTGCTGCGCAAGGCCGAGGGCCGCTGGTACCCGGGCACGCGCATCGTCGACAACACCCAGCTCTTTCACGTGATGATGGAAGCTGCCGGCGTGCCGGTGGAGCCGGCGCTGAAGCTGGCCGAGTGATGCCCGGCTGAGCGCGGCTGTTGCGCCGCAGGAGCCCCGCCGCGTGCGGGGCTCGTCGTTTCAGGCCGTGACTTCGACGCGTGTGCCGTCCGGCGTCTCGATCACCGCTTCGTAGAAGCCGTCGCCGGTCCTGCGCGGCGCCGAGAGCAGGCAGCCTTCGGACGCACACAGCGTCGCCAGCGCATCGACGGCCGCCGCGTCGCCGAGCGAGATCGCGACGTGGTCCCAGCCGACGGCGTCGCCGGCGGGCGCGTCGGCCAGCCAGGGCGCGCTCATCAGCTCCAGCCGCAGCGCATCGCCGGGCAGCGTCGCGAAGACCGAGACGAAACCCGGCCGGCGTTCGCTGCGGTAGGGCGGGGCGATCGAAGCGCCGAACAGGCGTTGCCAGAAGGCGGCCGAAGCGTCGAGGTCGCGGGTCCAGAGGGCGACGTGGGCGAGGGGCATCGGGAGTCTCCGGTGAGAGCTCACACGGGTGCGTCGGCGCGCTGGACCGTGGCGCCGGCGGCGGCCAGCGCGGTGGTGTCGGCGTCGTGCTCGACGACCACCGTGCCCAGCGCCTGCAGCGTGCCGAAACGGTGCGGGGCGCGGCTGCCGAGCTTGTCGTTCGTCACCAGCACCAGGCGTTCGCGGCTGGCGGCGAGCAGGGCGCGTTTGAACTCGGCGTCGGCCGCGTCGTGCGCGCAGGCGCCGGTCTCGGCCGAGATCGCGCAGGCGCCGACGAAGGCGCGGGCGATGTCCAGGCGCTGCAGCGCCAGCAGCGCGGTGGCGTCGACGCAACCCCCGACCGTCGGATCGACGACGCCGCCGATCAGCAGCAGACGCAGGTCCGCGCGGCGCAGCAGCGCCGCGGCGATGTCGACCGAGTTCGTCGCCACGGTGAGTTCGTGGTCCTCGGGCAGCAGTTCGGCGAGCGCGAGGTTGGTGCTGCCGTTGTCGAGGAACAGCAGCTCGCCGCGGCGCACGGTGGCGGCCGCCGCGCGTGCCAGTGCACGTTTGCGCACGATGTCGACGCTGCTGCGGGCGGCCATCGGCAGGCCGCCCGGGGCGGGCGGCAAGGCGCCGCCGTAGACGCGTCGGCAGCGGCCCTCGGCCGCCAGCGCCCGCAGGTCGCGGCGGATGGCGTCTTCGGAGACGGAGAATTCGGCGGCCAGCGCCGCGGCGGCGACACCCTGGCCGGCGGCCAGGCGGGCGGCGATGAGGTCGCGGCGGGCAAGGGGGACGTCGTTGGCTTTCATGTGTTGAGCATAATCGTGCACAAACAAGAATACAAACGTGCATGAGCGTGATGTACTGATGGCCGGGATTACGTCGATAGGCGATATCTGTCGTCACGCGTAATGTCGTGCCATGCCCGCCGATCCCCGATCGCTGATCCTCAGCCTGCTGCTCGGCGCCGAACGCGGCGGCGACAACGCGCTGGCGGTGCCTGAACTGCTGGCCGCCGCCGCGCTGTTCGGCCTGCCGGAGAACGCCGTGCGGGTCGCGCTGACACGCGCTGCCGCGGCCGGCCTGCTGGTGTCGCCGGCACGCGGGCACTACGCGCTGGGGCCGGTGGCCCGGCCGCTGGCCGACGCGGTGCTGGCCTGGCAACGGCTGCCCGAACGCCTCGTCGACTGGCAGGGCGAGTGGCTCGCGGTGCACGTCGGCGCCGCCGGCCGCAGCGACCGGCCGGCGCTGCGCGCGCGGGAGCGCGCTTTCGGCCTGCTCGGCCTGGCCGAGTTCGAACGCGGCCTGCACCTGCGGCCCGCCAACCTGGTTGGCGGCGTCGAGACCCTGCGCGAGCGCCTGGCGGCGCTGCTGCCCGACGGCGCCGCCGCCGGCACGGTGTTCGTGATCGGCGGGCTGTCGGCCGCCGACAGCGCGCGCGCCTGCTCGCTCTGGGACACCGCGGCGCTGGACGCCGGCTACCGCGACGGCACGGCGCGGCTCGCCGCCTGGCTGGACGCCGCGCCCGGCCTGGCGCTCGAGCAGGCGGCGCGTGAATCCTTCGAACTCGGCGGCGAGGCGATCCGCCGCCTGGTCTTCGACCCGCTGCTGCCGGCGCCGCTGGTCGACGCCGAGGCCCGGGCGCGCTACGTGCGCACCGTCGAACGTTTCGATGCCGCCGGCCAGGCCCTCTGGCAGGGCTTCCTGGCCCGATCACGCGCCGCCCGCGCTGCCGAACCCGAGGAGATCCGCCGATGAACACGAACCACAGCGCACTGGCCGAGACCCACGAGGTCTTCAACGTCGGCGCCGAGCTGCCCGACCACGACGCCTACCGCAGCGACGCGGCGCTGGTCGAAGCCGTCGTGCGCGAAGGCGCGGCCTGGGCCGACGACGAGCTGAGTGACTTCGGCCGCCTGACCGGCGCCGCCGCCTACCGCGAACTGGGCGCCGAGGCCAACCGCCACCCGCCCGAGCTCGACACCCACGACCGTTTCGGCCGCCGTGTCGACCTCGTGCGTTTCCACCCCGCGTACCACGAGCTGATGCGCACGGCGATCGAACACGGGCTGCATTCGGCGCCGCACACCGCGCCGCGCGCGGGCGCCAACGTCGCCCGCGCGGCCCAGTTCTATCTACAGAGCCAGGTCGAGGCCGGCCACGGCTGCCCGGTGACGATGACTTTCGCCTCGGTGCCGACGCTGCGCACGACGCCGGCGCTGGCCGAGGCCTGGCTGCCGCGCATCACCGCACGCGTCTACGACCCGCGCAACGTGCCCGACGCCCAGAAGGCCGGCGTCACCATCGGCATGGCGATGACCGAGAAGCAGGGCGGCTCGGACGTGCGCGCGAACACCACCCAGGCACGGCCGGCCGGCGCCGGCGGCGTCTACGAACTCGTCGGCCACAAGTACTTCGTCTCGGCGCCGATGTGCGACGCCTTCCTCGTGCTGGCCCAGGCACCGGGCGGGCTGAGCTGTTTCCTGCTGCCGCGCTGGCGGCCCGACGGCACGAAGAACCCGCTGCAGCTGGTGCGGCTGAAACGCAAGATGGGCAATGTCGCCAACGCCAGCAGCGAGACCGAGCTGCGCGGCGCGCTCGCCTGGCGCGTCGGCGACGAAGGCCGCGGCGTGCGCACGATCATCGAGATGGTCGCCTGCACGCGTTTCGACTGCATGGTCGGCTCCAGCGCCGGCCAGCGCGCTGCCACGGTGCTGGCGCTGCATCACACGACGCTGCGCTCGGCTTTCGGCCGTCGCCTGGCCGAGCAGCCGCTGATGAAGAACGTGCTTGCCGACCTGGCGCTGGAGAGCGAAGCCTCGCTGGCGCTGACGATGCGCCTGGCGCGTGCGATGGACGCCCCCGGCGACGCCCACGAGCAGGCGCTGCTGCGCCTGGGCACGGCGATCGGCAAGTACTGGGTCTGCAAGCGCACGGCGGCCCACGCGGCCGAGGCGATGGAATGCATCGGCGGCAGCGGCGTGATGGAAGACAGCCCCTTCCCGCGGCTGTACCGCGAGGCGCCGGTCAACGCGATCTGGGAAGGCAGCGGCAACGTGCAGTGCCTGGACATGCTGCGCGCCGCCCAGAAGGCGCCGGCGGCGCTGCACGCCTTCTTCGCCGAGCTGGCGCGCTCGCGTGGCGCCGACCGCCGGCTCGACCGCTGGGTGGCGGCGCTGCAGGACGAGTTCACCGACCTCTCCGACCTGGAGTTCCGCGCCCGCGGCCTCGTCGACCGCATGGCGCTGGCGCTGCAGGCCTCGCTGCTGCTGCGCCACGCCCCGGCGGCGGTGGCCGACGCCTTCTGCGCGTCACGCTTGGACGGCGGCGGTGCGCGCCAGTACGGCACGCTGCCGCGTGGGGCCGATGCGGCGGCGATCGTCGCGCGGGCGATGCCGGTGTTGTAGCCGCTGACGATCGATGCTGCCCCCCAGGTCGGGGCTCGGAGGCGCGGTCCGTTTACCGTTGGTGACATCATGTCGCCATGAACGGAAGGGTCTATATCGCGGCTGCTGCATTCGCCGGTGATCGGCCCTGGACACCATCACCGTGGCATCCCGGCATTGCCGGCTCGGCGTCGTGAACGCCGAGTCCTACTATGCCTCGGTGTTTGCACCGGTCGCGGTGCGGGAACTGGGTGACGATCGTTTCGTCGCCGTCTCGCGTACCGGCGACCACCAACTGCTGAGTTCCGCGCAGTGGCAGGCCGCAGAAGGTGATGCGTCGTCGCTGCCGTTGCCGCTGCAGGCCTCGCTGAAGTCGCGTTTCCTGCTGCTCGCCAAAGCGCCTTCGCCCGGCATGCGACGCTTGGCGCGTTCGCTGCAGGCGGCCAAACGCGAGACGGTGCTGGCCGGCCCGTCGCTGCACATCCTGGTGACGACGCTGCAGTGCGGGCACAGCTGCGGCTACTGCCAGGTGAGCCGCTCGCGCGAGGGGGCGGGTTTCACGATCGAAGAACGCGATCTCGATGCGGCCTGCGACACGGTGTTCGAGAGCACGAGCCCGACGTTGACGATCGAGTTCCAGGGCGGCGACCCCTTGCTGCGGCCCGACCTCGTCGAACGCGCGGTGCGTCGCATCCACGATCGCAACCGCGGCGAAGGGCGCCATCTGCGTTTCGTCGTCGCCAGCACGCTCCATCAGCTCGATGCCGGGCTCTGCGACTTCCTGTGTGATTACGGCGTCTTCCTGTCGACGAGCATCGACGGGCCGTCCTGGCTGCACGACAGAAACCGGCCGACACCGGGGCGCGATTCGTACCGACGCACCGTGGCCGGCATTCGACTGGCGCGTGAGCGCATTCATCCCGACTGCGTCTCGGCCTTGATGACGACGACGCCGCACTCGCTGTCGCACCCCGAAGCGATCGTCGATGAGTACGCCGAGCTCGGGCTGCACGACGTTTTCCTGCGGCCCTTGAGTTCCTACGGCTTCGCTAAACGCAACCAGGCGCGCCTCGGTTATTCGCTCGAACGTTTCGAGGCGTTCTACCAGCGCGGCCTGGACCGCGTCATTGAATGGAACCGCCGCGGCGTGCCGATGCGCGAGGTCTACGCCGGCATCCTGCTCAACAAGATCCTGTCGCCGTTCGACAGCGGCTTCGTCGACCTGCAGAGCCCCTGCGGCGCCGGCTCCAGCGTGCTCGTCTACAACCACGACGGCTACGTCTACCCCAGCGACGAAGCGCGCATGCTGGCGGCCACCGGCGACCCGTCGCTGCGCTTGGGCCGCATCGGCGAACGCTTGAGCGACTTGCTGTCTTCGGGCGTCCAGCGTGCCTTGCACGCCGCCAGCCTGACCGCCGAGCATCCCGACTGCCAGCGCTGCGCCTACCAGCTGTTCTGCGCGCCCAATCCGGTCGAAGCCTGGGCCGCGCACGGCCGACCCGACGTGGCTCCGGCGACGACGGAGCACTGCCAGCGCCACCAGCGGCTGTTCGACTCGATGTTCCGTCGGCTGGACGCCGCCGACCCCGACTTGATCGACCTGTTCCACCGCTGGGCGCATCCACAGCACGAGGAGGCGAGCCGATGCGGCGCCTGAACGCCGGCGAGGCCCCGTGCGAAGGCGACGTCGTCCGCCGTGACGCGCGGTCCTCCCGCGTCGAGGTGCTGTACCGCGAGAGTGACCGTCATCACGCGTTGCTGCTGACCAACCGCTGCAACAACCACTGCCTGATGTGTTCGCAGCCGCCGACGTCGCAGGACGACGGTTGGCTGGTCGACCAGGCCTTCGAGGTGCTGAGCCAGATCCGCTCGGCCCCTGCCAGCCTGGGGCTGACCGGCGGCGAACCGTTGCTGCTGGGCCTGCCGCTGCGGGCGCTGCTGCAGGCGATCGGCGAACGTTTCCCGTCGACCTCGATCGAGGTCCTGAGCAACGGCCGCGCGTTGTGCGACGCCGCGTTCGCGTCGGCGCTGCTCGATGGCCTGCCGTCGCGTGTCAGCTGGCTGGTGCCGCTCTACGGCCCGGCCGACTTCGTGCACGACTTCGTCGTCCAGGCGCCCGGGGCCTTCGACGAGACGGTCGCCGGCCTGTTGGCGTTGCGCGCGCATCGCCAGCCGGTGCAACTGCGCATCGTGTTGATCCGGCCGGTGCTCGACGTGCTCGTCGAACTCTGCCGCTTCATCGGCCGCAACCTGCCGTTCGTGCGCGAAGTGGCGCTGATGGCCTGCGAGCCGATCGGTTTCGCGCTGGCCAACCGCGCTCTCTGCGAACTGGATCTCGCCGCCGAACACTCAACGCTGCTGGCCGCAACGCGCGAACTGGAACGCTTCCGCATCCCGTTCGTGCTGATGAACACGCCGCTGTGCACGCTGCCCCAGCGTCTGTGGCCTTCGGCCAGCCGCAGCATTTCTGACTGGAAGCAGCAGTACGTCGCCGAATGCGAGCGCTGTACGGTCTCCGAACGCTGCTGCGGCCTGTTCGCCTGGCACTCAACAGGCTGGAGGCCGGGTGCCATCCGGCCGATCGAAGGAGGAGTGACATGAGCCGTTTCGTCAAGGACATCGCCTTGTTCCTCGCCGGCGTGCCGCTGCTGCTGGGCCGGACCGGGGACAGCTTGGCCGCGGCCGCGCCGGTGACGAGCGACGACGCTTCCGCGGTGCCGTTGCGACCGCTCAACCTGGAAGGCGCGAACCTGTTCGCGGGACATCGTTCGCACTCCAGCCACAGATCGCATTCCAGCCACGCCAGCCACTCGTCGCACTACTCCGGCAGCAGCGGCAGTTATCGCGAGCCGAGCACGCCGCCGTCGTCTTCGTCGTCGGGGGACAGCCTTACACCGACGACACCGTCTGACGGCGGCACCCGCTACGACAACTCGGTGCAGCCGACCCAGCCCCGCCAGCGCCAGAGCACCGGGGCGGGCTCGTCGCTGGCGCCGGCTACTTCGCTCCCGTCGGCGGCGGATGTCGCGCCGCTGTCGAATCCGGAGAAACGCCGGCTGCAGGTCATGCGCGTGCAGATCGCGCTTCGCCAGCTCGGGCTGTACGGTGGCGTGGTCGACGGCGAACTGAACGCCGAAACCAAGCTGGGACTGCAGTACTTCCAGAACCTGAAAGGCCTGCCGCGCAGCGGCCAGATGACGACGCCGACGCTCAATGCGCTGGGAGTTCCGGCGGTCGAATAACTCAGGATACCCTTGATCTCAATTTTGTGTGCGCTGCTAGTAGGTGATGCATGATCGAATCATTTCTTTCTGACTTTCGTGGGTCGCCTCTTTCGGAGCCTCATCGCTCGTTCCTGCGTAAGTCCGTTGATAGGGGTTTTGACGTCTTTGTCACCGGCGTGGCCCAAAAGACAATTCGCCTTAGTTGGAAAGCTAAGGACGTTGGATATATAAATGGTGACGTTGTGCGTCGCAAAGCCTTGCTTGGATTGCATTTCGCCAGCTTCGGTAGGGCGACTGATGCGTGTCCGCCTCAAGTTGCTTCTGACCCGAATTCCTGGGTGGTGAACACATTTGGAGCTGTGCCATCAGATTTTGTGATTCATCGTGGCACGGGATCCAATAAGAATAATATCTATATTTTGCTTCGATCCGAGGTTTTGGCTTGGCGGCTAATTTGCGATGCGGCCGGCATTGCGAGCTTTGATGATGCCGTAGTGACGCGATCAAGAGGCCTCTATTTAGAGGGGAGGATCGTCGAGGTCATCAGTTCTGGCCGAGAACGAGATCCTCATGCTCGGCAGGCGTGCCTGGATCACTACGGATTCGATTGCCGAGCTTGCGGTGTAAATATCAAGCGCCGCTATTTCGGTCTGCCGACGGAGCTGGTTCATGTGCATCATGAGACCCCTCTGTCGTTACTTCCTGGTGAAACGGCAATCAATCCGGTTGAGGACTTGAAACCGCTATGTCCAAACTGCCACTCCGTGGCGCACTCGAAGACGCCACCCTATTCTGTGGATCAGCTGATTGAAATGGTTCGGCGCGGCTCCTTGGTTTAAGGGGCAGCGGGTTCTGGTCTGTGACTTTGTCGATCCAGATTATGTAATCGACCCGCGCATACTCTGCGATATGGTCGACACGACGTGCATTCAGCGCGGCATCAAAAAGGTGCTCGCCTCTTCGACCCGTGGGCCGTCGCGGCCACCTGCCGGCTCGAAGACCAGCCGGATCGTGCGCACGCGTTCGCCGCCCGCCACCGCTGGCGCGCGCACGCTCAGCGGCAGCGTGTGTTCGCCGGCCGGCGCCAGCTCGATGGTGCCGGCGCCCAGCACCTCGGCGCCTTCCAGGCCCTGCACCCGCGCCTGCAGGCGCCAGGCGTGTTCGCTGGCGTTGGTCAGGCGCACGCGGTAGACGTTCTCGACCCAGCCCGGCTCGGCTTCGCGCGCGAGCACGCCGCGGTCGCGCATCAGGTCCACACGCACCGGCGAACGTGTCACCAGCCCGGCGGCCAGCGCGGTGCCCACGCCCAGCAGCAGCGCGCCGTAGACCGGCACGCGCCAGCGCCGCGCCGGCGCCGGCTGGCCGTCGAAGCGGCGCTGGCTGTCGAAACGGATCAGCCCGCGTGCGTCGCCCAGCTTGTCCATCACGGTGTCGCAGGCGTCGACGCAGACGCCGCAGCTGATGCACTCGCTCTGCAGCCCGGCGCGGATGTCGATGCCGGCCGGGCAGACCTGCACGCACAGCGTGCAGTCGACGCAGGCGCCCTGGCCACGCGCGGCGGCGTTCTCGCCGCGCGCGCGGTGGCCCCGCGGTTCGCCGCGCTGGCGGTCGTAGCCGACGACGTAGGTGTCCGGGTCGAGCATCGAACCCTGGAAACGCGCGTACGGGCAAATGTGGCGGCAGACCTGCTCGCGCAGCAGTCCGGCGTTCAGATAGGTAAAGCCGCCGTAGACCAGGGCCCAGAAGGCGTACCAGCCGGCAGTGCCGGCGGCCAGCGCCGGCAGCAGCTCGCGCATCGGCGTGAACCAGGCGGCGAAGCTGATGCCGGTCCACAACGACAGCGCGGTCCAGGCCAGGTGCTTGCCGCCGCGGCGCGCGAGCTTGGCCGCCCCCCAGGGCGCCGCGTCCAGGCGCTGGCGCGCCGCACGTTCGCCTTCGAAATGCGCCTCCAGCCAGATGAACATCTCGGTGTAGACCGTCTGCGGGCAGGCGAAGCCGCACCACAGCCGCCCGGCCAGCGCGGTGACGAAGAACAGCAGCAGCGCGCTGAACACCAGCAGCCCGCTGAGGAACACCAGGTCCTGCGGCACCAGCACCAGGTCGAAGAGGTAGAAGCGCTGCGTCTCCAGGCTGAACAGCAGCGCCGGCCGGCCGTTCCACGGCAGCCAGGGCAGGCCGTAGAACACCGCCTGCGTCAGCCAGACCAGCGCCCAGCGCCAGCGCGTGTAGCGGCCGCTGGTCGAACGCGGGTGGATCTTCAACCGCGGCGTCAGCAGCGGCGTGTGGCCGTCGGCGGCCACGGGCTTCAAGGGGATCACGCGGGCGGGTGGGCTCATGGCGTCTTGCGGGAAGTCAAGCGCACTGTGCCGCGTCGAAACTGATCCGATAAGACTCAGAAGATGGCCAAAAGACCGGATCAGATGGCGGAGCCGAGGGCATCGCATCCAGCCGGGTTCGAAGGCGCTACAGTGGCTCGCCAACCCGGACCGGATCAGTGAAGCGCTACGAACGTTATGCCGAGGAGATCGCCGAACTGATCCGCAGCGGCACGCTGCGGCCGGGCGAGCGCCTGCCCTCGGTGCGCCAGGCCAGCGCCAGCCGGCGCATCAGCCCGGCGACGGTTTTCGAGGCCTATTACCGGCTGGAAGCGCGCGGGCTGATCCAGGCCCGGCCGCGTTCGGGCTACTACGTCGCCGAGCCGGTGGCCGCGCGTGCCGCCGAGCCGGCGACGGCCTCGCCGAGCCCGCGCACGACCGAGGTCGAGATCAGCGAGCTGGTCTTCGACGTGCTCGGCTCGACGCGCCGGCCCGACGTCGTGCCGCTGGGCTCGGCCTTCCCGAGCCCGGCGGTGTTCCCGCTGGACGCGCTGGCGCGCACGCTGACGCCTGCGATGCGCCGCCTGGACGCCGGCCGCATCGTCGAGGAACTGACCACCGGCAGCGAGGCGCTGCGCCGGCAGATCGGCCTGCGCTACGTCGTCGCCGGCACTGCGGTCGACGCGCGCGAGCTGGTCGTCACCGACGGCGCGATGGAGGCGCTGAACCTGTGCCTGCAGGCCGTCACGCGGCCCGGCGACCTGGTCGCCGTCGAGTCGCCGAGCTTCTACGCCGCGCTGCAGGCGCTGGAACGGCTGCAGCTGCGCGCCGTCGAGGTCGCGACGCACCCGCGCCACGGCGTCGAGATCGATTCGCTGGCCGAGGTGCTGCAGCGCCATCCGGTCAAGGCCTGCTGGTTCATGCCCAGCTTCCAGAACCCGCTGGGCAGCCTGATGCCCGAGGCGAACAAACGTGCGCTGGTCGAGCTGCTGGCGCGCCACGGCGTGCCGCTGGTCGAGGACGACGTCTATGGCGAGCTGCACTTCGGCGCCCGCCGCCCGCCGCCGGCCAAGGCCTTCGACCGCGACGGGCTGGTGATGCACTGCAGCTCGTTCTCCAAGTGTCTGGCGCCCGGTTACCGCGTCGGCTGGACGGCGGCCGGGCGCTACGCCCAGGCGGTGCAGCGCCTGAAGCTGATGACGACGCTGACCACCGCGATGCCTTCGCAGGAGGCGCTGGCCGCCTACCTGCAGCACGGCGGCTACGACCGCCACCTGCGGCCGCTGCGCCAGGCCCTGGCCGACAGCCAGGCGCGCATGCTGGCCGCGCTGGCGCGCCACTTCCCGGCCGGCACGCGCGTCACGCGGCCCGAAGGCGGTTACTTCCTCTGGGTCGAGCTGCCCGAAGGTGTCGACACGCTGCTGCTGCAGCGCCAGGCGGCGGCGCACGACATCGGCCTGGCGCCGGGGCCGCTGTTCTCGGCCGACCGCCGTTTCGCGCACTGCCTGCGGCTGAACTACGGCCACCCGGCCGATGCGCGCATCGAGCCGGCGCTGCGCACCGTCGGGCGGCTGGCGGCCGAGCAGCGGCGCTGAACGCCTGCGGCCTTCAGTACGGGCCCGGGCCGGTGACGACCGGCGGCACCAACGCGAACTCCGCCGCCAGCCGCCGCGTCGCCTGCGCCAGCAGCGTCGTGTCGATGCCGACGGCGACGAAGCTCGCGCCCAGCTCCAGGTAACGCCGCGCCGCGGCGACGTCGCCGGTCAGCGTGCCGGCGGCCTTGCCGCAGGCGCGGATGCGGCGGATGGCGCCGTCGATGGCCGCCTGCACCTCGGGGTGGTCGGGGCGGCCGCGGTGGCCCATCGAGGCGGCCAGGTCGGCCGGGCCGATGAAGACGCCGTCGACGCCGTCGACGGCGCAGATCGCTTCCAGGTCGTCCAGCGCGCGCCGGCTCTCGGCCTGCACCAGCAGGCAGACCTCGTCGTTGGCGAAGTCGACGTAGCCGGCGCGGGCGCCCCAGCGCGAGGCGCGTGCCACCGCCGAGCCGACGCCGCGCACGCCTTCGGGCGGGTAGCGTGTCGCCGCCACCAGCGCCGCGGCCTGCTCGGCGCTGTCGACCATCGGCACCAGCAGCGTCGCCGCGCCGATGTCCAGCACCTGCTTGACGAGCGCCGTCTCGCCCTGCACCAGGCGCACCACCGGGTGGCCGGGGTAGGGCGCCACGGCCTGCAGCTGGGCCAGCGTGCTGCGCACATCGTTGGGCGCGTGTTCGCCGTCGATCAGCAGCCACTGGAAGCCGGCGCTGGCGCAGAGCTCGGCGGTGTAGGGCTGGGCCAGCGACAGCCACAGGCCGATCTGCGGCTCGCCGCGTGCGAGCGCGGCCTTGAACGGGTTGGTCGTGGTCATGGGGGTGAGGCCCGGCGTCAGGCCAGGCCGCCTTCGCAAAGGTATTTGATGTGCTGGTAGTCGTGCAGGCCGTGCACCGAGCCTTCGCGGCCGTAGCCCGAGTGCTTGACACCGCCGAAGGGCGCGGCCTCGGCGGCCAGCGCGCCTTCGTTGATGCCGACGATGCCGGCTTCCAGCGCCGCGGCGACGCGGTGGATGCGTCGCGTGTCGCGGCTGTAGAAGTAGGCCGCCAGGCCGTAGGGCGTGCCGTTGGCGCGAGCCAATGCCTCGTCCTCGGTGTCGAAACGCGCCACCGGCACCACCGGGCCGAAGGTCTCCTCGTTGAAGCAGGCCATGTCCTGCGTGGCGCCGACGAGCAGCGTCGGCGCGTAGTAGTTCGGCCCGTCGGCCAGCGCGTCGCGCAGGCGGTGGCCGCCGACGACGACACGCGCGCCGCGCGCCACCGCGTCCTCGACGTGGCGCTCGATCTTCTCGACCGCGCGGCTGTTGATCATCGGCCCGATCTGCACGCCTTCGGCCTCGGCCGGGCCGACCTTCAGCGCGCGCACGCGCGCTGCCAGCTTGTCGACGAAGCGGTCGTGCACCGCACGCTGCACGTAGACCCGGTTCGGGCAGACGCAGGTCTGGCCGCCGTTGCGGAACTTGGCCGCCATCAGGCCGTCGACGGCGGCGTCGAGCTCGGCGTCGTCGAAGACGATGAAGGGCGCGTTGCCGCCCAGTTCCAGCGACAGCTTCTTCAGCGTCGCCGCCGACTCGCGCGCCAGATGCATGCCGACCGGCGTGCTGCCGGTGAAGCTGATCTTGCGTACGCGGTCGTCGGCCAGCCAGTCGCCGACGACCGCCGGCGTGCGCTGGCGCGAGGCGGCGACGAGGTTCAGCACGCCGGCCGGCAGGCCCGCCTCCTCGGCCAGTGCGGCCAGCGCCAGCGCGGTCAGCGGCGTGTCCTCGGCGGGTTTGGCGACGACGGTGCAGCCGGCGGCCAGTGCCGGCGCGATCTTGCGCGCGATCATCGCCGCCGGGAAGTTCCACGGCGTGACGACGGCGACGACGCCCACCGGCTCGGGCACCGCCAGCATGCGCCGTCCGCCGACCGGGCTGGGAATGACGTCGCCGTTGGCGCGGGTCGCCTGCTCGGCGAACCACTGCACGTAGCTGGCGGCGTACTGCACCTCGCCCAGGCCTTCGGCCAGCGGCTTGCCCTGCTCCAGGCTGATCAGCCGGCCCAGGTCGTCGGCATGGCGCTGGATCAGGTCGTGCCAGCGGCGCAGCAGCGCGGCGCGGCTCCTGGCCGGCGTCGCGCGCCAGCCGGCGAACGCGGCCTGGGCGGCGTCGGTGGCGGCGCGGGCGTCGGCCGGGCCGCCGTCCTCGACCGCGGTGATCGTCGACAGGTCGGCCGGGTTGCACACCGGCAGCGCCGGCGCCGGTTCGGCCGAGCCGACCCAGCGGCCGGCGATGAAGTGGCGGGTGCGGACCAGGTCCGCCCGGGTCAGGGTCAGGCTCATCGTGCGGGAAGGTGAGGGGGTCAGGAGACGATGCCCAGGTGCCAGGGCACGAACTCGTGGTCGCCCAGGCCGAGCAGCTCGCTCTTGGTCAGGTCGCCCGAGGCGGTGCGCAGGATCTGCGCGAAGATCAGCTCGCCCATGCGCGCGACGTCGACCTCGCCGTCGATGACGAGGCCGCAGTTGAGGTCCATGTCTTCCTCGAGGCGGCGGAACATCGGCGTGTTGCTGGCGAGCTTGAGTGTCGGCGCCGGCTTGCTGCCGAACATCGAGCCGCGGCCGGTGGTGAAGCAGATCAGGTTGGCGCCGCTGGCGATCTGGCCGGTGGTGGCCACCGGGTCGTAGCCCGGCGAGTCCATGAAGACGAAACCCGCCTTGTCGATCGGCTCGGCGTAGCGGTAGACCTCGACCAGCGGCGTCGTGCCGCCCTTCATCGCCGAGCCCAGGCTCTTCTCGAAGATGTTGGCCAGGCCGCCGGCCTGGTTGCCGGCGCCGACGACGCCGTTGAACTGGGCGTTGTGGCCGCGCGTGTACTCGGCCCACCAGGCCAGGCGGTCGAGCAGCTTCTGGCCGACCTCGGGGCTGACGGCGCGGCGCGTCAGCATGAACTCGACGCCGTGGATCTCGGGCGTCTCCGACAGGATCGCGGTGCCGCCGTGGCGCACCAGGATGTCCATCGCCGCGCCCAGCGCCGGGTTGGCGCCGATGCCGGAGAAGCCGTCGGAGCCGCCGCACTCGAGCCCGACCTTGAGGTGCTCGGCGCTGACCGGCTGGCGCCGCGCGGCGTCGGCCGCCGGCAGCATGGCCTGCACCGCGGCGATGCCGGCCTCGATGCTCGCGCGCGTGCCGCCGCTGTCCTGCATCACCAGCGTGCGCAGCATCGGCCCGGGCTCCAGGCCTTGCGAGGCCAGCAGGTCCTGCATCTGGTTGCGCTCGCAGCCCAGGCCGACGATCAGCACGCCGGCCAGGTTGGGGTGGCGCGCGTAGCCGGCGATCGTGCGCCGGAGCAGCTCGAAGTGCTCGCTGGGGCTGGACATGCCGCAGCCGCTGCTGTGCGGGAAGGCGACGACGCCGTCGACCTGCGGCCAGGCCGCCAGCCGCGTCGGCGTGAAGTGCTCGGCGATGCGCCGGATCACCGTCGCCGAGCAGTTCACCGTGCTCAGGATGCCGATGAAGTTGCGTGTGCCGACGCGGCCGTCGGCGCGCACGAAGCCCTGGAAGCGCGCACGTTCGGCCGCCGGCAGGTAGTCGACCGGGCGCACGTCCAGGCCGAAGCCCGGGTCGCGGTACTCGTCGACGAGCGCCAGGTTGTGGCCGTGCACGTGCTCGCCGGCTTCGATGTCGCGGGTTGCCGCGCCGATCACGACGTCGTACTTGCGCACGCGTTCGCCGGCGGCGATGCGCCGCGCGGCGATCTTGTGCCCGGCCGGCAGCTGCGCCTTGGTGCGCAGGCCGAACTCGGGCAGCTCCTGGCCGAGCGCGAGTGCGTCGCGCACGACGAGCACGTTGTCGTTCGGGTGCAGGCGGATCAGCGGCGAGCTCGTCTTCACGTCAACCCTTGGCGATCAGCTCGCGCAGCTTCAGGCGTTCGATCAGCTGCGTCTCCTTGCGGTAGACCGCGGCGACGTACTTCTCGTAGTCGGGGCCGTCCAGGTACATCGGCGGCGCGTCGATCTTGTCGCAGGCGGCGATGAACTCGGGGCTGGCGGCGGCGGCCCGGAAGGCCGCGCGCAGCCGTGCCTCGACCGCGGGGGGCAGGCCCTTGGGCGCGCCGACGCCGTTGGGCGCGTCGACGACGACGTCCCAGCCCAGGTCGCGCAGCGTCGGTGCATCGGGGAAGTCGCGGGTGCGTGTTTCGCCCCAGGTCGCCAGCAGGCGCAGCTTGCCGGCCTTGACGTGCGGCGCCCAGGACGTCGAGTCGGCCAGCGCGTCGAGCTGGCCGCCGAGCAGGTCCTGCAGCGCCGGCGCGCCGCCCTTGTACGGGATGTGGTTGAGCTGGATGCCCGCGGCCAGCGCGAACTCCTCCATGCCGACGTGCGTCGCGCCGCCGATGCCGGCGCTGCCGTAGGCGATGCGGCCGGGTGCGGCCTTGGCGGCGGCGACGAATTCCTTCAGCGTCTTGTACGGCGAATCGCTGCGCACGACGATGCCGAAGGTCTGGCCCGAGGTGCGCGCCAGGTAGCTCAGGTCCTTCAGCGGGTCGAGCTGCACCGAGCCGAGCTGGGCGAAACGCGTCACCGAGATCGGGATCTGGCCGATCGTGTAGCCGTCGGGCTTGGCGCTGGCCATCGCTCTCAGTCCGAGCATGCCGGAGGCGCCGGCGCGGTTCTCCAGCACGATGGTCTGGCCGAGCTGCCGCGCCGCGGCGTTGCACAGCGCGCGCATCGTCATGTCGGCGCTGCCGCCGGCCGGCCAGGGGCAGATGAAGGTGATCGGCCGCTCTGGGAAGTCGGCGGCGCGAGCGAGGCCGCTGGCCCCGGCGACGGCGGCACCGAGCGTGCCGAGGACGAACTGGCGTCGTGGGATCCGCATGTCTTGTCTCCTGATCTCTTGGTTTGTCGGGCGGATGCTGGCCATTCTGGTGCTGCGCATCATCACGAACCAATGAGGAAGTGGACAGGCTTCATGTCGTATTCTTCATGTAACCCTGTCCCGGAGACCGAACTTGAGCGACATCGACCGTGTGCTGCGATCCAACCTCAAGCTCAAGCATCTGCAGCTCGTCGTCGCGCTCGACGAGTTCCGCCACCTGGGCCGCGCCGCCGAGTTCCTGTCGCTGACGCAGCCGGCGGTCAGCAAGTCGCTGGTCGAGATCGAGCGCCTGTTCGGGCTGGACCTGTTCGTGCGCTCCACACGCGGCACCGAGCCGACGGCCTACGGCGAGAAGGTGGCGCGTTTCGCCCGCGCGGTGCTGGCCGACTACGACCGCACGCGCGAGGACATCGCGATGGTCGCCAGCGGCGGGGCCGGGCGCATCCGCGTCGGCGCGATGGTCGTCGCCACGCCGACGCTGCTGGTGCCGGCGGTCGAGCAGCTCAAGCGCGAGTCGCCGCACACCGCGGTGTCGGTGGAGGAGGGCGACCTGTCGCGGCTGCTGCCGCGGCTGCGGGTCGGCGAACTCGACTTCATCGTCGGCCGGCTGGAGCCGGGTTATTCGGCGCCCGACCTCGAGACCGAGGCCTTGTACCCGGAGCCGATGGCGGTCGTCGTCGCGCCCGGCCATGCGCTGGCCGAGGCGGCGGCGCCGGGCTGGGCCGAGCTGGCCGCCGCGCCCTGGGTGGTGCCGCCGGCCTGGGCGTCCTCGCGCATCAAGCTCAACCAGATCTTCTATCGCCACGGGCTGCAGCCGCCGGCGGACATCGTCGAGAGCGCGTCCTTCCTCGTCACGCTGAACTTCGTGCGCCAGCGCGGTTGCGTCGGCTTCGTCGCACGCGGCGTGGCCGAGCATCTGCGCCACCAGGGGCTGGCCGTCGTGCTGCCACTGGCGGTGCCGATCGAGCTGCCGCCGGTGGGCATCATCCAGCTGCGCAACGGCCTGCGCACGCCGGCCGGCGAGCGGCTGCTGGCGGCGCTGCGCGGCCGCGCCGCCCTGTGCGCCGCGGCCTCGGCTCCCCCCTGAAGCGCTGTGCCGGCCGGCCTGCCTAGGGGGTGACGCACCCCGACCGCCTTCCTACAGTCCGTCCTCCTTCTGGAGGATGTCGCGATGGCGGGAACGGCGGACAAGGTCTTTCTGCGTGCCTTCAGGTGGTTTCAGGCCGCGGTGGCCGAGTTGCAGTCGCAAGTCCCGCTGCCGGCGCTGGCGACCCCGCTGGGCGACGCGCTGCGCACCCGGCTCGGCCTGCAGCTCGACAAGACCGAGGCCACGGTCGACCCGGCGGGCTTTGCCGCCACCCATGCGGCGGCCGAGTCGCTGGCGCTGGCCACGCTGGTCACCGGCGAGACGCTGGCCGCGCTGCGCACGCTGGGCGAGGTGCTGGCCGACCTGCAGGCCGGCGCCGCCGACCTCGGCGACCTGGTCAAGGTCGTGCGCCAGATCGACCGCCTGCTCGGCGCCAGCCCGGGCAAGCCGCCGTCGGCGTATTCGCTGGCCAAGCTGCTGCTGATCGTCTCCGGCGACGCCGACGAGCCCGACAACCGCCCGCCGGCGCGCCGCCTGGTCTACCTGCTCAAGGGCGAGAACCCCGACGGCAACGCGCTGTCCGACGCCGCCGTCGCCGAGCCGCAGGCCATCGTCGCGCTGGCGCTGATGGCCGTGGGCACCGTCATCGACCGCGGTTTCGGTGGCGACGACGCCGACGCCGGCATGCCCGCCGCAGCGCTGGCGGCGGCGATCCCGCTGCCGGCGGCGCAGCTGACCCGGGAGTTCGAACTCGCGAAGTCGGCCGACGCCGCGCGCAAGCTGGTGCTGCAGCTCGGCTGGGACGGCGCCGCGGCGCCGCCGAAGCTGCACGCGCGGCTGCGCAGCACGCTGGCCGCCGAGCAGGCCGCCGGCGACGGCTTCGTCGTCGGCCTGACGGCCAGCCACGAGGTCGCGCTGGCCTTCGCCTTGCCGCCGCTGGCGCCGCTGCCGGCCAGCCTGCCGCGGCCCGAGTTCAGCGGCGCGGTCGAGATCGGGCTGGTCTTCGGCCGCCGCAACGCCGCCCAGCCGCTGCGCCTGGGGCCGGCCGACGGCACGCATTTCTCGATCGGCGAGCTCTCCGGCGCCATCGTGCTGAAGAACCTGGAGCCGCGGCTGGAGTTCGACCTGAAGGACGCCCGCCTGGTGCTGAAGGTCGGCGACGACCCCTTCCTCGGCGCCATCCTCGGCGACCAGATCGAGGTCGCGCTGGCCTTCGGCCTGGTCGCCGACCGCGCCGGCGGCCTGCGGCTGAAGGACGGCACCGGGTTGCGCGCGACGATCCCGCTGGAGGCGATCCCGAACTCGCCGGTGCAGATCCCGTTCCTGACCTTCGAGCTGCGCAAGGCCGACGGGCTGAACCGCGTCGAGCTCGAGCTCTCGGGCTCGTTCCAGGTGCAGATCGGGCCGTTCCAGGGCTCGATCGACCGCCTGGGCACGACGCTGAACCTGCAGAACCTGCTGGCCGGCGTGGCCGCCGCCGACTGGGGGCTCAAGCCGCCGTCGGGCGCCGGGCTGGCGATCGACGCCGGCGTGTTGAAGGGCGGCGGCTTCCTGCTCTTCGACCCGCAGCGCGGCGAGTACGGCGGCATCCTCGACATCCGCCTGATGCAGATCGGCGTCAAGGCGATCGGCCTGCTGGGCACGAAGAACCCGCAGGGCTGGTCGCTGCTGCTGATCATCGCCGCCAACCTGCCGCCGATCCAGCTCGGCTTCGGCTTCACGCTGACCGGGCTGGGCGGGCTGATCGGCGTGCAGCACACGATCGACCGCGACGTGCTGTCCGGCGGCCTGGCCAGCGGCTCGCTCGACAGCTTCCTGTTCCCGCAGAACCCGGTGGCCAACGCGCCGCAGCTGTTCAACCAGCTGCGCGTGATCTTCCCGTTCAAGGCCGGCGGCTTCGTCATCGGGCCGATGCTGGAGCTGGGCTGGGGCACTCCCAGCCTGGTCACCGCGCGCCTCGGGCTGCTGATCGAACCCAGCCAGATCGTCTTCGTCGGCCAGGTCATCGTGCAGCTGCCGCCGCTGGTCGACAAGAGCCTGGCGATCCTGCGCCTGCAGGTCGACTTCGCCGGCGGCGTCGTCTTCGACCCGCTGCAGATCTGGTTCGACGGCGTGCTGCGCGACTCGCGCGTGCTGTTCATCTCGCTGCACGGGCAGTTCGCCTTCCGCGCCGTGTTCGGCGACCGGCCGAGCTTCCTGATCAGCGCCGGCGGCTTCCACCCGCGTTTCACCGACCTGCCGCCGGGCCTGCCCAGCCCGTTCCAGCGCGTCGGCTGCGAGTTCTCGATCGGCATCGTCGGGCTGAGCTTCGACGGCTACTTCGCCGTCACCTCGGCGACGGTGCAGGGCGGCGCCGCGCTGCGCGTCTGGGGCGACGTCGGCATCGCCAGCTTCGAGGGCGGCTTCGAGTTCAACGCCATCGTCTACCTGGTGCCGAAGTTCCGCTTCGAGACCGACATCCACGTCTACGCCGGCGTCGAGGTCTTCGGCATCGACTTCGCCAGCGTCGACATCTACGGCCTGCTGGCCGGCCCCGGGCGCTGGCACATCGTCGGCCGCGCCAAGGTGCACACGCCCTGGCCGCTGCCGGACTTCAGCTTCCACGTCGACGAGGAGTGGGGCGAGGAGCGCGAGACCGTCGTGCGCCGCGTGCGCCTGGTCGACGCGCTGCGGCCCGAGCTGGAGAACGCGGCCAACTGGTCGGCGCAGCTGGCCCAGGACGGCGACGCCTTCGCCAGCTTCGCCAAGCTGCCGCCGCCTCCGGCCGACCAGCCGGCGCCGCTGATCGCGCATCCGAACGCGGTGCTGCAGTTCGTGCAGAAGCGCCTGCCGCTGGCCAAGCGGCTGGACAAGCTGGGCTCGGACACGATCGAAGGCGAACGCGAGATCGCGATCGAGACGCTGCTCTTCGGCGACGTGGAGAAGGCGCCCGACCGCACGCTGGCCGACAACTTCCCGGCGGCGCAGTTCCTGGCCATGAACCAGGACGACCTGCTCGGCAAACCGTCGTTCGACCGCTTCACCTCGGGCCTGGAAGCCGGGCAGCGCGAGTACCGCTTCGGCGCCCCGGTCGCCGAGGTCTTCGACTACGAGGAGGTCAACCTGTCGATCGACAAGAGCGACGGCCGTCTGGCGCTGCCCGGGCTGGCGCTGGCCGCCCACCGCGAGTGGGCGCTGGAGCTGGGCGCGGCCGGGCGTTCGGCGCTGCGCCGCAAGCGTGCGCTGTCGCCGGCCGACGAGGTCAAGCTGGGCGTCAGGCCGCCGCCGCTGGCGACGCTGGACCCCGCCCTGGGCACGTTGGCGGCCCAGCCGCTGGGCGGCCTGGCGGCGAGCTCGTTCTTCCACGCCGAGGACGTGGCGGCCGGTGCGCTGGTCGTCGAGCAGTTCGAGACGGCGTTCTGACGGAGCCCGCACGATGGCCATCTCCTACCAGTTCCTGCCCTGGGTGCGGCGCGGGCTCGGCGTGGCGCTCGCCACCGCCGACACCCTGGGCGCGCTGCCCGCGCGCGCCACCGCCAGCATCGGCGTCAGGCTCGCCGGCGCGCACGCCGGCGAGGCGGTCGCGCCGCTGACGATGCAGCTCTACGGCCCGGGCGACGTCGTCGGCCTGGACACGCGGCTGGTCGTGCGCACCGACCCGCGGCCGGGCACGACGAACTTCGAGCCCAACTACCTGGCGATCGTCGAGTTCGACCCGCCCGACCTGCCGTGGATGCTGACCCCGGCGCTGGCCAACGCCGACGACCGGCTGCGGCCCTGGCTGGTGCTGGTCGTGCTGCGGCGCGACCGCTGCGGCCTGCCGCGCCTGCAGGGCCAGGCGCCGCTGCCGCAGGTGCGTGTGCCGGCCGCGCACGTCGCCGAGGAACTGCCGCCGCTGGCCGAGTCCTGGTCCTGGGCGCACGCCCAGGTGGTCAGCGCACGCGAAACCGGTGACCTCGACGGCATCCGCGCCGACCTGCAGGGCGACCCGCGTTCCAACGTCTCGCGCCTGGTCTGCCCGCGCCGGCTGGCGCCCGACACCGACTACGTCGCCTGCGTCGTGCCGGCGTTCGAGCCCGGCCGGCTGCGCGGGCTGGGGCTGGCCGGCGACGGCCGCGGCGCGGCGATGCAGACCCTGGCGCCGGCCTGGGACCCGCAGGCCGGCGCCGACGTCGTGCTGCCGGTCTATCACCACTGGGAGTTCTCGACCGGGGCCCAGGGCGACTTCGAGGCCCTGGCGCGGCGGCTGCGCAGCCCGAGGAAGTGGAAGAACGATCCGGCGATGAGCGCGCTGCTGGGCAGCGTCGGCACCTCGCCGATGAGCGTCGACGCGCTGCTCGACGGCGGCGCGCCGCCGCAGACGGCGACGATGGAAGGCGCGCTGGTGCCGCTGGGCTACACGCCCGGCCAGGCGCCGGCGGCGCAACATGCGGCCAGCCTGGCGGCGATCGTCGACACGCCGGCCGCCCAGGTGGACAACCCGGTCGAGGACGAGCCCGACGGCAGCGTGCGCCGGCAGGAGCTCAAGCCGCCGCTGTACGGCGCCTGGCACGCGCGGCGCCATTCGGTGACGCCGGCCGAGCGCAGCGGCTGGTGGCTGGCGGGGCTGAACCTGAACCCGCGCTACCGCGGCGCCGCGGGCTACGGCGCCGAGGTCGTGCGGCGAAACCAGGAAGACTACGTCGACGCCTGCTGGGACCAGGTCGGCACGATCCGCGAGGCCGCGCAGCTGCTGAACTTCACGCGCCTGGCGATCGAGGTCCAGCGGGCGCTGAAGGCGCGCCACTTCGACCCGCTGCCGCCCGAGCGGCTGCTGCAGGTGGCCGCGCCGGCGCTGGCGCGCATCGAGGCCGTGCTGCCCTCCGGCGCGGTGGCCTTCCGCGTCGACGGCAGGACGGGCTCGCTGGGCGGGCAGGTCGAACGCTCCAGCCTGCCGGCGGCGATGGTCGACGGCGCGCTGCGCCGCAGCGTCAGTCCGCAGCGGCGCACGCTGCGGCTGGCGGCGATGCGCGGCGCGGGCGTGCAGGCGCTGCCGGCGCTGGCCACGCGCTACCTCGGCGCAATGGCCGAGGCCACGCGCAAGCCGGCGGCTTTCGCGGTCAACGCCTTTCTCGCCGACGGCGTGGCCGGCACGCGGCTGTTCGACGGCGTCGAGCTGCCGGCCGCCGACGACGCGCGCCTGGACCTCTCCGCCCGCGGCCTGCAGCTCGCGCCGACCGCCGGCCAGGCGCGTGCGGCCATCGCCGCGGGCGAGGCCGCGCGCGCCGTCGTCGAGCGTGGCGGCGTGGCGCTGCCGCGCATCCGCGCCGGCCAGTCGCTGGGCGTGTTCACCGACGTCCACGTCGAGCGCTTCTCGGCGCTGGCCGGCGCGGTGCGCGGGCTGGGGCCTGCCGACCTGGGCCGGGTCGCCACGCAGGTCGAGGCGCTGGGGCGGCGCGGCGTCGAAGGCCTGCTCGTCGAAGCCCAGACCCAGGGCAGCGCGCTGCAGTTCAGCGCGCTGCGCATCGACGCGCGCAGCGGCAGCGTGCGTGTCGACCAGCCGCTGCTGCGTTTCGTCGGCCGCGGTGCACCGCAGCCCGCCAGCGCCGCGGCGCAGCGTGCGGTGGGCGGGCTGACGCTGGCCTCGTGGCCCGCGGCCGACGCCCGCGCCTACGGCAACCTGGGCCTGCTGGCCAGCCTGCCGCCCAACGCCTTCGACCTGCAGGGCGGCAACAGCGGCGTGCGCCTGGGCGTCAGCGAGACGCTGGAGATCACGCGGCTGGGCGACGCGCCGCCCGAGCGCGGCGTGGTCAGCGTCACGCTGCCGCCGGCGATCCGCCAGCGCGCGGTGCTGAAAGCCTTCGCCGAGGCCACGCGTGGCGTGCAGCGCGCCTGGCGCGAGCCTTTCGACACCATGCACCTGCGCGTCACGCCGGTGGACTTCCCGCTCGCGCAGGCGGCGCAGGTGCTGCGCGCGCGCACCCGGCCCGAGCTGACGCTGCGCGCCCGGCTGCAGTCGCAGCTCTCGCTGGCCGGCGCGCCGATCGGCGGCGCCAGCCCCTATGTCGCCGCCTTCCTGCCCGCCAGCGCCGCGGCGGCGAAGCTGCGCTACACGATCGCGCCGCTGCTGGACCGGGTGATGGCTTATCCGCATCTGCTCGAGCCGATGTACCGCGCGCTCGCCGAGCACGACAAGGAAGCCTTCATGCCCGGCATCGGCCAGCTGCCGCCCGACCTGATCATGCTGGTGCAGGTCAACCAGGTTTTCGTCGACGCCTTCATGGTCGGCGCCAACCACGAGATGAACCGCGAGCTGCTCTGGCGCGGCTTCCCGACCGACCTGCGCGGCACGCCGTTCCAGCGTTTCTGGGACCGCGTCGGCATCAGCGCCGACGGCCGCCTCGAGCGCCTGCCCGACATGCAGCCCATCCACCTCTGGGGCCACCAGCCGCTGGGCAAACGCTCCGACCCGAACATCGCCGACCCCGACCGTGTCGCGCTGCTGATCAAGGGCCGGCTGCTGCTGCGCTACCCCAATGCCGCGGTCTACGCCTGGCGCCGCGTGAAGAACGCCGCGCCCGAGGACAGCAAGCTGCTGAAGGACGCCGACGGCCGCCCGCCGACCGGCGCCGACGTGCAGACCCCGGTGTTCTCGGGTTTCATCGCCCCGGACATCACTTTTTTCGGCTTCGACATCGACAAGGGCGACATAGCCGACTGGTGCTTCGTCGTCGAGGAGCCGATGAGCGAGCCGCGCTTCGGCTTCGACGTCCCGGTGCCGCCGCCCGATGCCGGGGCGGCGAAGATCGGCGCGCGGCCGCGCGCCGCGCTGGCCTGGGCGCGCGAGCAGTTCGCGCTGGGCGCCGCCGCGGCGCCGGCCTTCCAGGCGCTGCGCACGGCGGGCTTGAGCCCGTGGAAGACGCTGTCGTGGTCGCAGCTGAAGGTCGACGCCGGCCAGCACCTGTCGATCGGCGCGCTGGCCGCTTTGTCCAACCCGGCCGACCGGCCGTTCGCGTCCTTCCCGGGCCTCAGCGCCACCCCGACCGCCGCCGAGATCGCCCAGGCCCTGCTGCAGGAGCCCTTCCGCGCCTACTGGGAAGGCCCGGACCTCGCGACCTGAACCTCGGCGCACGCCCCCCCAGGAGCCCCCATGCCCGTGCTCGACCTCAACCGTGAAGCGATCGCCGGCGCGCGCGCCGAGTACACGCGCTCGCGCGACGCCCAGCGCCGTGCGCGTGCCGAGCTCGACGCCGCGCAGCGTGAACTCGACCGGCTGCGCCGCGGCGGCGCCGACGAGCGCACGCTGGCGCAGGCCGCCGCGCGGCTCGACGATCTCGCCGCCACGGCGCGCGGCGGCGACGGCGAGCTGCGCGAGCGCCTGCAAGCGATCCGCGGCCTGTCCGACGAGCTGCTCGCGCAGCGCGACCCGGCGCTGATGGTGCAGGCGCTGGACAGCGCCCATCCGGTGCTGCTGATGCCGGTGTCGATCCAGACGCGCTACGACGACGCCACGACGCGGCTGATGATCCGCATCTATCCCGACGTCGTGCACGCCTTCCAGCACGACCCCGGGCTCACCCCGCAGGAGATCGCCGCCGCGCAGCGCTACTGGACGCAGCGTTTCGCCTCGCCGGCCGACAGCGCCTCGCCGTGGACCGAGCTGTCGCGGCCCTACGGCCCGATGCGCGCCGCCTACCTGGTGCGCGCCGTCGTGCCGACCAACCTGGCAGCGCTGGGCGCCGAGGCCGCGCCGCTGTTCGACGAGGCGGCGATCCCGCGTTCGGCCGGCGAGGCGCGCGAGCAGACCGCCGCCGCCTTGCCCGACCGCTTCGTCGCCGTCGGCTGGCGCGGCGGTGTCGAGGTGCTGCGCAAGTGGGGCCGCGTGGTGGCCGACGTGCTGCCGATGTCGCCGCTGTTCGACCCGCTGCTGGCGCCGCCCGAGCCCGAGGCCTGGGACCCGTTCGCCGGCGACCGCGCCTGGCTGGTCGACTACGACGCCGCCGAGCAGGCCGGGCTGGCGATCACCGTCAGCGCCGCCGACCTGAAGGCCGGCGCGACGCTGATGCAGGGGCTGGACCGGCTGGTCGTCATCGGCGTCGACTGGACGCAGACGCCCGAGACGGCCGCCGCGCTGGTGGCCGACCTGCTGCACAACCACCAGCACGGCCAGGGCCTGGCCTTCGTCGCCCAGGGCACGCCGACGAACAACACCGGCAGCGCCCGCGCCGGCTTCGCCGCCGACGGCGGCGACCTGGCCGCGGCGCTGGACCCGGTGGCCGCGCAGGCCCAGGCCGACGCCGCGGCCCAGGCGCTGCCGGCCGAGGCGGTGCCGGTGCCGCCGGACGAACTGGCCGGCGCCGGCGCCCGGCTGCAGCTGCTGCTGGGGCTGCCGCCGGTCGCCGAGGGCGCTATCGGCTTCGACGCCACGCGCGTGCCCGGCGGCGCGCTGCAGGAAGGCGCGAGCTCGGGCCACATGGTCAACGCGCTGTGGAGCGCGACGCTGGGCTACACGCTGCGCTACTTCTGGAACCCGGTGCAGGACGCCGAGAGCCTGATCGACGACGAGGCGATCGAGACGCTGCGCGCGCATGCCGTGCGTTTCCTGCGGCCGGGCGGGCCGCTGTCGGCGCTGCGCATCGGCAACCAGCCCTACGGCCTGCTGCCGCTGTGCGCGCGCGGCTACCGGCCGGCGCCGAACTCGGCGCTGGAGCGTGAACTCGACACCGTGCTGCGCTGGTTGCGCGGCTTCTGGGAGGCCGCCGTGCCGCGCGTGCCGACGATGCAGGCCGCCGACGCCGAGACGCTGCACCAGGTGCTGGCGATGCAGCCCTGGTCGGTCGCCAAACGTTTCCTGCAGGTCGCCGGGCCGGCCGCGGTGGAGAACTACGCCGACCTGAAGGAGGTCGCGGCGTCGCAGCGCCTGCTCAACGGCTTCATGATCGCCGACCTGCTGGACCGCTGGCCCAGCCGTTTGCCCTTCATCGCGCTGTGCGGCGTGCGGCCCAAGGCGCATTCGCTGGACGCCGTGGCCTGGGTGCAGCGCGACCCGGCCAACCCGAAGCAGGAACTGCCGCCCGCGGCGCGGCTGGCGCGCGACTACCTGGCCGCGCTGGTGCAGCTGCTGTCGAGCGCCGGCCAGGACCCGCGCGCCGCGCTGGTCGCGATGCAGGACGCCGACAGCCTGCTGGAGGCGCTGCTGGCCTTCGCCGCCGACGAGGAGGTGCTGGCCAGCGGCCGGCGCCTGTTCTACGGCCACCTGGACACCCAGACCCTGCTGTCGCCGGCGGCCAAGGCCGCCGCGCTGCGGCTGCGCCCGGCGGAGTACGTCGGCGTCGACCACGCGACGCTGGTCGGCGACCAGTTCCAGGTCGGCCACGCCGGTGCGCTGATGGGCCTCAGGCTGATCGGCACGACCGGCGAGCAGTCGGTCGGCCAGTACATCGGCTCGCGGCTCGGCAGCGTGCTCGCGAACTGGCCCGAGGCGCTGCGCAACATCGCCACCTTCCGCGAGAGCCTGGCCTTCCTGCAGCAGCGCAGCGTCGGCGAGCTCGACCACGCGCTGCGCACGACGCTGGACGCTGCCGCCTTCCGGCTCGACGCCTGGATCACCTCGCTGGCGACCAAGCGCCTGGACGGGCTGCGCGAACGCACGCCACGCGGGCTGCACCTCGGTGCCTTCGGCGTCGTCGAGGGGCTGAAACCCGACGCGCAGCTGCGCGACCAGCGCCTGGCCGACAGCATGGGCTACGTTCATGCGCCTTCGCTGCACCAGGCGACGACCGCCGCGGTGCTGCGCAGCGGCCACCTCGCCAACCGCCAGCACGCCGAGCACGCCTTCGACATCGACCTGCGCTCGCGGCGTGTCAAACGCGCCAAGCGTCTGCTCGAAGGCGTGGCCAACGGTCAGGCGTTGGCCGCCTTGCTGGGCTACCGCTTCGAGCGTGCGCTGCGCGACCACGATCTGTCGCAGCACATCCTGGAGTACCGGCGTCGTTTCCCGTACCGCCCGACCGGCAACGCGCCCGAGACCGGCGAGGACATCGGCGCCCGCGACGTCGTCGACGGCCTGCGCCTGGCGACCGAAGCGCGCGAGCAGGGCGTCGACGCGGTGCGACCGGCCGGCGTGCCCGCCGCCGAGCACCAGCAGGCGATGGCCTTCGTCGACGAACTCGCCGACCTGGTCGACGCGGTCTCCGACCTGCTGGTCAGCGAGAGCGTGCACCAGCTGGTCGGCGGCAACCTCGACGGCTCGGCGGCGGCGATGTCGGCGCTGGACAAACAGACGCGGCCGCCCGAGCCGCGCGTCACGCGCACGCCGCGGTCGACCCGCGGCTACACCCAGCGTGTGGCTGTCGTGCTGGCCGGCACCGACGCCGGCGACTGGGCGGCGCTGGACGACCTGCAGTCGCAGGTCGAACCGCGGCTCAACGCCTGGCTGGCGCGGCTGCTCGGCGCGCCGGCGCGCTGGCGTTTCGACGCCCGGCTGGTCGAACGTGTGCCCAGCGGCGAGCTCTATGACGGCCGCCCCGGCTGGCGCTGGGTGCCGCGCGCCGAGCGCCTGCAGGCCGGCGTCGACGAACTCGGGTTGTCTCCGTTGTCGCTGGTGCTCGGCGGCGAGCCGCAGCAGCACGGCGGCCAGAGCCGCGTGCAGGAGGCGCTGGCCGCGGTGCTGGCGGCCAAGGCGCGCGCCGCCTTTGGCGCCGACGCCGAGCGCCTGGCGATCGTGCTCGAGGCCGAAGCGCCGGCCGACGCCGCCGGCACCGCCGGGCTGGTCGAGTTCGAGTCGCTGTGCTGGCTGCTGCGCCAGCTGCTGGAAAAGGCAAGGGCGCTGCGCCGCATGGACATGGTGCTGGCGCGCGACGGCGTCGAGAGCGACGCGACGCTGCAGCACGGCGACCACGCCGGTGTCGACCTGGCCGAGCTGCAGGCGCGGCTGGCACCGGCCGAGACCCGCGCCGTGCAGGTGCTGGGCGCGCTGGGCGTGGCTGCCGCCGCGGTGCCGGAGGACGCCGAGGCGCTGGACCCGGCGGCCCCCGACACGCGGGCCTTGCTGGCCGCGCTGCACGAGGCGCTGGCCGACGCCGCGGCGCTGGGCTGGCGCAGCGCGACCGCCGCCGACCCGGCAGGCACGGCCGGCCCGGCGCCCGACAGCGTGGCCGCGGCGCGTGACCGCGCGCTCGCGCTGCACGCCGAGATGCAGGCGCGCCTGGACGCCGCGCCGGCCGCCGAGGCCGGCGACAGCTTCGGCGAGCAGGTGCGCAAGACGGTGGAGCGCATCCGCGCCATCCTCGGCGCCGAGTTCCCGGTGCTGCCGGTGTTCACGCTCGGCGGCTACGCCGGAGAGGTCGCGGCTTCTTTGGCGGCGCGTGCCACGCTGCTCGACGGCGACGAGCTGGCGATCGCCGGCTGGCTGCCCAAGCTGGGCTGCGTGCACGACGGTGCCGGCCGCCTGGCCGACGTGCTGAGCGCCGCCGAGGCGCGTGGCCTGGCGGTCGACGGTGCCGACTTCCGGCTCGTGCAGATGGGCGCGCCGGGCCTGGCGCCGGTGCGGCGCTGGGGCGCGCTGCCGCCGGCCGAAGGCGACGATCTGCGCGGCGTCGTCGCCGTCGCCGCCTACGCGCCTGGTGCCCTGCAGGCCGTGACGCCCGAGAGCGGCTTCGCCGGCCTCTTCGTCGACGAATGGAGTGAAACCATCCCGGCGACCGAGGAGACCACCGGGCTGTCCTTCCATTTCGACGCGCCCGGCGCGCGGGCGCCGCAGACGATGCTGCTCGCCGTGCCCTCGGACCCTGCGGCCGAGCACTGGACGCTGGACGAGCTGCTGGCCGTCGTCGACGAGGCGCTGGCACTGGCCCGGCTGCGCGCCGTGCGGCCGCAGGACCTGCAGGGCCTGGGCAACCTGCTGCCGGGGCTGATGCTGTCGAACAACTTCCGCCGCGACGTGCCCTCGGTGGACTTCGCCGCGATGCTGGAGAAGAACCTCGCCGCGCTGCGCGCCGCCTACGGCGAGCACTCGGCGCGCAGCGTGATGACGATGGCCGCCGGCAAGCTGGTGCCCAGCGAATGATGCGCCCGGCGCACGAAGGAGCCCGACGATGGTGCTGAAGGTCTCCGCGACGGCCGCCAAGGTGGTGGCCGTCGACCTGAGGGCGATCCGCCCGGATCCGTCGGCGACCACCTGGTCGCGGCTGGAACCGCTGCCCACCGCCGACGACGTCGGCCTGGGCCTGCAGGCCCCGGTGGCCGACCCGCTGTGGCTGCTGGCGCGCCAGTGGCAGTTCAACGAGCTGCAGGGCGAGGACGCCGGCAGCCCGATCGGCGCGCGGCTGCGTGTGCAGGGCGTGCCGATGCGCCGCCTGCTGCACCCGTCCGGCGCGGTGCCGGCGACGGCGCTGCCCGACGGCGCGCCGCCGCTGGAGGCGATGGTCGAGCAGGAGCGGGTGCTGGCCGCGCACCCCAAGCTCAACGCCCAGGCCGGTCAGCAGTTGTTGCGCCTGCTGCGCGCCGCCGGCCGCGCCGACGCGGTGGCGCCGCTGCTGGCCGCCTTCCCGGCGGCGATCGCCGCGCCCTCGGACCCCGCGGCCGACAACGCCGGCTTCGTCTGGCACCGGCTGCTGCACGGCCGTTCGGTCGACGCCCACGTGCTGGCCACCGCGCTCGGGGCGGCGGTGGCCGACGATGCCGAGGGCTTCGTCGCCGCGCTCGGCATCGCCGACCCCCCGGCGGTGGTCGAGGTGCTCAAACGCTGGCTGCGCTGGGTCGACGATCTGGCGCTGGACCCGCGCAGCGACAGCGGCGCCAGCCCGTACTGGAACCCGCAGCGCCTGGAGTACGGCTTCGCGCTCGCCAGCGAGGGCGTGCAGCCCGAGCTGCGCCTGGAGGCCGAGGAGTACGTCGACGGCCGCCTCGACTGGGACGACTTCGTCGTCGCCTCGGTGCCGCAGCCCGGCCAGGCCGTGGCCGGCGCGGCGGCGATCGACTGGCGCCCGGCGCGGCCGCCGATGCCGGCGATGGCGCGCTACCCCGGCATGCCGGCCGACCGCTACTGGGAGTTCGAGGACGGGCGGCTGAACTTCGGCGCGATGGGCGCGGCCAAGAGCGACCTCGCCCGGCTGGCGCTGCTGGAGTACGCGCTGGTCTTCGGCAACGACTGGTACGTGCTGCCGGTGACGCTGCCGGTCAACGCGCTGTACCGCGTCGCCGAGTTCTTCGTGCGCGACAACTTCGGCATCGAGCTGCCGATCCCGCCGGCGCGCAACCTCGACGGCTCGCAGTGGACGATGTTCGAGATGTCGGTGCGTGCCGCCGCCGCGCCGCGTGCGCGGCTGGACGACGGCCTGTTCCTGTGCCCGGCGCTGCACGCCCAGGAAGGCCCGGCGCTGGAGCACGTGGTGCTGATGCGCGACGAGATGGCCAACCTGGCCTGGGCGATCGAGAAACGCGTGCAGGGCACGTCCGGCGATCCGCTGGACCGGCGCTTCGAGAGCACCCGGCTGTCGACGACGCAGACCCTGCGCGTGCCGCTGGGCGCGGTACCGGCGCCGGGCGCGCCGCTGCAGCACACGCTGCAGACGCCGGTGGCGGCCCACTGGATCCCCTTCCTGCCGGTCAAACGCGCCGGCGCGACGCCGGCGAACTGGTCGATCCAGCTGCAGCGCGGCGTCGTCGTCCAGCATCTGCCGGTGGACCCCGCCCGGCTGGCCGAAGCTCGCAACGCCGAGATCGCGGCCGTCGTCCAGCGGCTGCGCACGGCGCCCTTCGTCGAGGCCAAGCCCGAGCAGGCCGGGCTGCAGGGCTTCATGTTCCATCCGCGCGGCGAGATCCTGCGCACGACACCGGCCGACGCGGCCTCGCTGTTCACGAGCGACTTCCTGCGCCTGGAAGACGAGGAGGTGCCGCGCGACGGCATCGAGGTCCGCCGGGCCTTCAACTACGCGCGCGACGCCTCGGGCAGGGCGCTGTTGTGGATCGGCCGCAGCAAGAACACCGGGCGAGGCGAGGGCGCCAGCGGGCTGCGCTTCGATCTCGTGCGGCGCACAGGGGGCGGCGGCTGAGTCCGGGACATCCCTAGGCTGTCCGCTGCCCGCGGGCGCCGCGCCGGCGTAGGCTGGTGGCGCCGGCTGCTGCTTGCCGGGCCAGAGGAGGCTGCATGTCCCGCGATCCGCTCCAGTACGTGCGCGAGCTCGCGCTTCCGCAGGCCCGGCGCCGCGTCACGCGCGGTGGCGAGACCGTGGCGGTGCCGGCTTTTGGCGCCGGCCAGCAGGTTGTCGCCGTCGGCGCCCAGCTCGCCGAGTTCCGCCCGCTCGTGCGGCCCGACCAGCGTGCCGCGGTGGCCGACTGCCTGCTGCTGGCGCAACTCGCGGCCAACAAGGCCAGCAGCGGCAACACCGACGTGATGGCCTGGTATGCCAAGTACGTGGAGGTGCTGCAGAACATCGGCTGGACGACGCGCTCGATGGAGTTCAAGGACACCGCCGTCGGCGACGACAACGCGGGCGTGCACCAGGCCGTGCTGCCGGTGCTGACGGCGGCGCTGGGTGGCGCCGCGCTGGCCGCCGGCTCGCTGGTGATCTCGGTTCTCAAGGGCCTGCAGGAGATGGACGCCGGCAGCCCCTGGATCACGATCTTCGACCGCAGCAGCACGCACGTCAGCGGGGCCAAGTTCCAGCTCGGATCGGTCGACGCCGACGAGACGGCCGGCGTCGTGACGGTCAGGCTGGCAGCGCTGGCGATCGAGGCGCGCAAGGAGATCACACAGGTGCTGTTCTTCAAACTGGCCTCCGAACACGCGCGGCTGCGCGCTGCCGAAGGCCATTTCGACGTCGGCTTCGAGCGCCTGCAGGCCATCCAGGGCGCCGTCGCGGCGCGCGTCCAGCCATTCCTGCTGGACAACATCGGCAAGATCGATCTCTGAGGCCCGCCGGCACGCCACCCGGAGGGCCCGCACGGTGGACAGCCAGAGCTTTGCCCGCCGCCTGGGCCTGCTCTACCGCGAGATGTCGCTGCGCGCGGCGCGGCGCGTGGAGCAGGGCCGCGACAGCCTGTCGCCCGATGCGGTCGAGCTGCTGCTGCACATGGCGCAGACTGGCCCGGCCACGCTGGCCGACCTCTCGCGGTATCTCGAGCGGGCGCAGTCCACGCTCAGCGCGCGTGTCGCCAGCCTGGAGGCCGGCGGCCTGCTGTCGCGCCAGCGTGATGGCCAGGATCCGCGCCGGCTGTTGGTCTGGCTGAGTCCGTCGGGCCGGCGCGCGCTGGCCGAGGCGATGGAGATGCTCGACACCGCCTGCCTGGCTGCTGCGGCCGCCTCGTGGGACGACGAGCGGCGCCGTCGCCTGGTCGACGAACTCGACGCCTTGCTCGACGCGATGCCGCCGCTGGACACCCGCGCGGCAGCGCGCCCGCGCGCGGCCAACGACGAAGCTTGATCCCGCTTGCATCGAATACTGTATGCGCATACAGTCTTCGAAACCCCGGAGCCGCCTCATGTCGACCGCCGCCAAGTACCGCCAGACCTATCGTCCCGAGCCGCTGCGTGTGCCCGGCTGGCTGCGCAAGTTCTGGCTGCTGTTCTGACCCGCCGCCCGCAGGCGGGCACCGGGCTTGCATGACGCCGCCACGGTCTGCCACGTTGCGCCCGCCGAAGGGCCCGCTGCCGTGGACGATCTGCACGGCCAGGGCCATCCGGCCCGGCGTGCCGCCGACACCACTGTCCCGGGCATGGAACACATTGTCTTTTTGACGGGCCGGCTGGCCCAGCCGCAACTCGAGCGTGTGCTCGACGGCATCGCCGACCCGCCGTTCACCTGGGAGGTCCGCGAGATCGGCCTGCAGGTGGCTGCGCTGATGACCGCCGACCTGATCCGCCGGCGCGTCGCCGTCCCGGTGGACGCGCAGCGCATCCTGGTGCCCGGCCGCTGCCGCGGCGAGCTGGAGCCGCTGGCCGAGCACTACGGCATCCCGGTGCAGCGCGGCCCCGAGGAACTGAAGGACCTGCCGCGTTTCTTCAACCGCAGCGCCAAGCCGGTGGACCTGAGCGCCACCGGCCCGCGCATCTTCGCCGAGATCATCGACGCACCGCGGCTGTCGCTGGAGGACATCGCCGAACGCGCCCTGGCCTTCGTGCGCCAGGGCGCCGACGTCATCGACATCGGCTGCCTGCCGGCGACGCCGTTCCCGCATCTCGAAGACGTGGTGCGCCTGCTCAAGGGCGAGGGCCTGGAGGTCAGCGTCGACTCCACCGACCCCGACGAACTGCTGCGCGCCGGCCGCGCCGGTGCCGACTACCTGCTGAGCCTGAACCTCGACACGCTGTGGATCGCCGACGAGGTGAAGTCGACGCCGGTGCTGATCCCGCGCACGCCGCAGGACGAGGCCTCGCTGTTCACCGCCGTCGAGACCTTGTCGGCACGCGGCCGCGCCTTCCTGGCCGACCCCATCCTCGACCCGATCCCCTTCGGCTTCACCGCGTCGATCGTGCGCTACCACGCGCTGCGCCAGCGTTTCCCGGCGGCGCCGATCCTGATGGGCGTCGGCAACCTGACCGAACTCACCGAAGCCGACACCAGCGGCATCAACGCGCTGCTGTTCGGCATTGCCGCCGAGCTGGACGTCGCCGCGGTGCTGACGACCCAGGTCAGCCGCCACGCCCGGCGCGCGATCAAGGAAGCCGACTGGGCGCGCCGCATCATGACCGCCGCGGCGCGCGAGAAGACGCCGCCGAAGAACCTGTCGTCGGCGCTGTGCACGGTGCATGCACGCGATCCCTTCCCGGACACGCCGCAGGAGATCGCCGCCACCGCCGCCCAGGTGCGCGACCCCAACTTCCGCGTCCAGGTCGCGCACGACGGCCTGCACGTCTACAACCGCGACGGCCTGCGCCGCGGCACCGGCGCCTTCGAGCTCTGGCCGCGGCTGGGTCTGGAGGGCGACGCCGCGCACGCCTTCTACATGGGTGTCGAGCTGGCCCATGCCGAGACCGCCTGGCGTCTGGGCAAGCGTTACGTGCAGGACCAGCCGCTGGACTGGGGCTGCGCCGTCGAACGCGGCGAGGACGACCTGGCCTCCTGGTGCGCGCCGGGCGCCACGCGGCCTTAGGCTGGCTCCAGCCCGGCGCCCAGACGGCGCGCCAGCAGCGCCTGTGCCCAGTCGATGAAGGCCTGGACGCGAGCCGGTCGCTGGCGTGCCGTCGGTGTCACCCAGTGGATCGGCAGGGAAGGGCAGTGCCAGGCCGGCAGCACGCGCACCAGCGCGCCGCTGGCGAGGTGGTGCACGGCCACGAACTCGGCCAGGTGCAGCAGCCCCAGGCCGTCGAGCGCGGCGCTGAGCGCGGCGCCGCTGTCGTTGGTGACGATGCGCGCCGGCACCTCGATCTCGACGCAGCGGCCCTCGCGTTGCAGGCGCAGCGGACGCAGCGCGCCGGTTGCGCCGCTGAGGTAGCCGACCTGCTGGTGGCCGCAGAGCGCATCGGGCGTCTGCGGCAGGCCATGTTCGTCGATGTAGCGCGGCGCGGCGCACAACACGAAGCGAAGCTGACCGATGCGCCGTGCCACCAGGCCGGAGTCCGGCAGCTCGCCGCCGCGCAGTGCGCAGTCGACGCCAGCACCGACCAGATCGACGACACGGTCGCTGCAGCCCAGTTCGACGCTGACGCCCGGGTGACGGTCCAGGAACTCCCGCATCGCCGGGGCCAGCACCAGGCGGCCGACGGCCACCGGCACGTCCACGCGCAGATGGCCCTGGATCGCCTGGCCACCCTGTCGCAGCTCGGTCTCGGCCTCGTCGATCTGCTGCAGGATCGTGCCCGCGCGCCGGTGGTAAGCCAGGCCTTCGGCGGTCGGCACGACCGATCGGGTGGTGCGTGTCAGCAGCCGCACGCCCAGCGTCGCCTCCAGCGCCATCACCTGCTGGCTGACGGTGGCCTTGTGCAGGCCGAGCTGGCGCGCGGCCTGGGTGAAGCTGCCGCTGTCGACCACGCGCACGAAGGCGCGCATCGCTTCGAATCGGTCCATGGTGCGGGGCGCGCCGGGGCGCCGGTGTCGGTTTTGAGCCGACTGTATGCCCGCGGCGCCAGCGTTCTCCGGCCGCCGCGCCGCTGGCCGTCCTAAAGTCGTGGCCGACACACGGGAGAGCCGGGTGAGGCCAGCGTACGAGATCCGGCGGGAGCTGCCCGCGGACCATGCCGCCGTCGAGGCACTGACGCGGCGCGCGTTCTGGGACGTTCACGTCCCCGGCTGCAGCGAACACTTTCTCGTGCACCGGATGCGCAGCCATGCCGACTTCGTCGCCGAGCTGGCGCTGGTGCTCGAAGTCGACGGCCGCCTCGTCGGCAGCATCCTGTACACGCGCGCCCGGCTGGTCGACGGCCAGGGCCGCGAGAAGCCGGTGTTGACCTTCGGACGAGCCCCGCTTGGGGTCTCGATGAAAGTTGACATAACATACATTGTCGCTGTTATTTGACCGCACCACAGATTCTCCAAAGGTGTCGAGAAGGTGTCGGATTCCGTTACAACTGGCCGCTGCGGTTCCGCACGATTGCGCCAAGTCCTGGCGCCCAATGACATTTTCTTTGGGGCTCGCCTCTTGCTTGTGCGCGCGCCGTCCCGTCTCGAGTGCCGCTTCAGTCGATGATCCGATTCACCAGGCCGCTGCAGGCGGCTCTTGTCGTGGGCGCCGTGTCCGGTGCAGCGCTGCCTTGCCTCGCTGCGCCTGCGGTCACGCCAAACCCGTCGGACACCCTGCGTGCGGCGGCTGCTTCATCGGCGCCCCTGCCGGGAGCTGACGTGGTGCCTGACGCTTCGTCGACGATCCGGCTGCTGCTGGACTTGCAGAACGGGCAACCCGCGGAGACCGGTGAAGGTTCAGCGCGGCCCCAACGTCCAGCACTGCCTGTTTCCGTGCGCGCCTCGGCGCCGGTGCCGGGCGACATCGTCAGGGGTTCGGTCGACGCGGTTGGCGAAACGCCGGTTTCCGAAGGTGGTGAAGCCGGCGGGGGCCCGACGGTGCGCTGGGCGACGACACCCGCCGGGGACGCCGGCTACCCCGATCCCGCGGCGGCGCCGCGGCCCGCCCGCGAGAGCAAACCGTCGATCCTGCGTTCGATGGTCACCTACCTGCGCGAGCACCGCCTGCAGGTGTTCGTCGGCGGCCTGCTCGTCCTGACGCTGGCCGCCGTGGGCACCATCGTCTCGACACGCCGGCAACGCGCGTCGCGCTCCGGCCGCAAGCTCACTGCAGATCGAGTTCGGGCGAGTCGTCCTCGTCCGCCGGACGCGGCTCGCAGCCGCTGACGGCGCCGAGCATCGGGCGGTCCAGCGGCCGGCAGATGCGGCGGTTGAGCTGGCCCAGGCGCTCCGAGCGTTCGATCGCGGCGAGCACGATCTCCGGGTTCATCATCAGCGTGAACGGATTGCTGCGCGACGTGATTCGTGCCATGGTGGGTCTCCCGAGGGCCTGACAAAGCGGCCGATTCCAATGTACGGGCCGCGCCCTCGGCCGCCGAGTCGGCCCGGCACCATGCACGTTGTCAGCGTCTTTCCGACAACCCTGCTGTCAGCGGCGCGCGCCCAGGCGTGCCGCTGCCGCCTCGAGCTGCTCGGCGAGCGGATCGTGCCCCGCCTGGCGCGCGAAGTCCGCCGCGCTCATTCCGCGGGCATTGCGCAGCGACGGGTCGGCGCCCAGGCCCAGAAGGACCAGGGCATTGCGCTGGTCGCCGTAGCCGGCGGCCAGCATCAGGGGAGTCGAGTCGTTCGGCGAGCGTGCGTCGATCGCGGCCCCGAGCTCCACCAGACGCGCGACGATGCGGGGATCGGGGCCGCTGGCGGCATAGTGCAACGGCGTCCAGCCCGGGCGGTTCACCGCGGCACCCCGCGCGACCAGACGTTCGACCCAGTCCAGCCGGCCGCTGATCGCGGCCATCATCAAGGCCGTCTCGCCGCGCGCACTGGCGCGGTCGATCTCGATCCCGGGCTGCACCAGCAGCCTCCGGGCCACCTTGTCGGCTCCCTCCTTGATCGCCAGCGCGAGCGCGATGTCGCCCGTCTGGCTGACCGAGTTCGGGTCGAAACCACGCTCCAGCAGCGACGAGACGCTGCTCTCGTTGTCGATCTGCAGTGCGCGGAAGAACTCGACGTAGGAGTCGGCTCGCGCCGGCAAAAATCCAATCAGGACAAAGAGATAGAGCGCTCTGATGAAAAGCTGCTTGAGCTTTTCGGCAGACTGCCAGGTCGGGCTCGAAAGTCTTTTTGCCACAGCAGCTTGTTTGCGCTATTGGATGTGAAATCTCAAGTCGGCAGCGTGCCCGAATCGACACCGAACAGCAGCTCGAAATTGCGCGTGCTTGTGTCGGCGATCGTCTCCAGCGGCAGGCCTTTCAGCGCGGCAATCTTCGCCGCGACATGGGGCACCCACGCCGGGCTGTTGGTCTTGCCGCGGTGCGGCACCGGTGCCAGATAGGGGCTGTCGGTCTCGATCAGGAAACGGTCCATGGGCACCTCACGCGCCACGTCACGCAGTTCCTCGGCGTTGCGGAAGGTCAGGATGCCCGAAAACGAGATCTGGAATCCCAGGTCCAGCGCCGCACGCGCGACCTCGCGCGTCTCGGTGAAGCAGTGGAAGACGCCGCGCACCGCGCCGGCGCCCTCCTCTTTCAGGATCGCCAGCGTGTCCTCGGCCGACGAGCGCGTGTGCACGACCAGCGGCAGGCCGGTTTCGCGTGCGGCGCGGATGTGCACGCGGAAACGCTCGCGCTGCCATTCCATCTCGGCCAGGCTGCGGCCGTTGAGGCGGTAGTAGTCCAGCCCGGTCTCACCGATCGCGATGACACGGTCGCGGCGGGCCAGCGCCACCAGCGTCTGCAGATCGGGCTCGGCCTGGCCTTCGGTGTCGGGATGCACGCCGACGCTGCACCACAGCTCGCGGTGCGCCAGCGCCAGCGCGTGCACGGCCTCGAACTCCTCGAGCGTGGTGCAGATCGTCAGCGCGGCGTGCACGCCGGCGGCGGTCATGTCGGCCAGCACGGCCTCGACGCGGCCGTGCAGTTCAGGAAACGTCAGGTGGCAGTGCGAGTCGACGAACATGGGCAAGGCAGGGCCGTGCTCGCGCCGGCCGGTTGAAACGACGGTGTCAGATCGTCTGCGTCGGCTTGGACGAGGAGATCGACGTGCCCAGCACTTCCTCGATCTTCAGCCGCAGCGCACGGGTCTTTTCGTCGGCCGGGAAACGCACGCCGACGCCCTGGGTGCGGCCCCCGGAGGCGTTGGCCGGGGTGATCCAGGCAATCTTGCCGGCCACCGGATAGCGCTGCGGGTCCTCGGGCAGCGACAGCAGAAGGTAGATGTCGTCGCCGAGGCGGTAGTCGCGCGTGGTCGGCACGAACAGCCCACCTTCGCTGAGGAAGGGGATGTACGCGGCGTACAGCGCACCCTTCTCCCGGAACACCAGCTGGATCACGCTGGGACGGCTCTGCAGCCCGGCCGGCGCGGTGGCCGGGGCGAGCCCACCGTGTCTGGACGGCACCCGATCTGTCATCCGCGCAGTGTAAGCGCGGCGCTCGCCTGCGCGACCAGCGCGTCGACCAGCAGCGGCTCGTGCCAGGGGTGTTCGTCGTGGCGGGCGACCCGCTGCAGGGCCTGATGCCAGTCGTGCAGCGCCTGGGGGCTGCGCGCGCGCGGCACGCTGCCTGCCGGGAAGTAGCGCGGCCCGGCGCCGGCGCCCACCGCCGCCGCGTCATGGCAGAGCTTCTGCAGCGCGTCGACGAGCCGCGGCACCGGCCAGCCGGAGACGGCCTGCGCCTGGCCGCGCGCCAGCGCCGTCGGCAGCGCACGCCAGGCGGCGGCGCTGACGCCGTCCTTGGCCAGCGCCTGGGCGTCCAGCGGCCGGCCGGCGGCCGCGGCCAGCAGCACCTCGGGTTCGGCCACGCCCTGCCCGGCCAGCCAGTCTCGGGCCTGTTCGGTCGGCGGCGCGGCCAGTGCCACGCGGTGGCAGCGGCTGCGCACCGTGGGCAGCATGTGCTGCGGGTCGCCGGCGCCCAGCAGCAGGCGGGTGCCGGCCGGCGGCTCTTCCAGCGTCTTCAGCAGCGCGTTGGCGGCCTGCAGGTTGATCGCCTCGGCCGGGTGCAGCACGACGACCTTGCCACGGCCGCGCGAGGTGGTGCGCGCGACCCAGTCGATCGCGTGGCGGATCTCGTCGATGCGGATCTGGCGACTGGGTTTCTTCTTGCCTTCGTCCTCGGGCTTGTCGCCCGGGAACGGCCAGGCGTGGGCCTGGCGCGCCGTCTCGGGCATCAGCACCAGCAGGTCCGGGTGCAGCTTGCTCTGCACGAGGTGGCAGCTCGGGCAGCGGCCGCAGGCCGGGCGCGGATGGCCGTCATGGCCTTCACACAGCCAGCTCTGCGCCAGCGCGACGGCGAAATGCAGCGTGCCGACACCGGCCGCCCCGTGCAGCAGCAGCGCGTGGCCGCGCTGGTGCGCCAGCGTGTCGGCCAGCGGTGCGGCCAGCCAGGGCAGCGGCGGCGCGCCCTGCTCGTCGACGACCAGGTTCACCACGGGCCGCGGGCCTCCAGCGCGGCTTCGAGCTGCGCCCGTACCGCCTCGGGCGAGGCCGCGGCGTCGAGGATCGCGAAGCGGCCGGGGTCGGCCTCGGCGCGGCGCGTGTAGCCGGCCCGCACGCGCTCGAAGAACGCCTCGTCCTGGCTCTCGAAGCGGTCGGGTGCGCGCACCGCGGCGCGGCGCGCGGCGGCGACCGCCGGCGGCAGGTCGAACCACACGGTCAGGTCGGGCTGTCGGCCTTGCTGGACCCAGGTTTCGAGCGTGGCGAGCACGCCGAGGTCGAAGCCTCGGCCGGCGCCCTGGTAGGCGAAGGTCGCGTCGGTGAAGCGGTCGCAGAGCACGACGGCGCCGGCGGCCAGCGCCGGCTCGATGCGTGTGACGAGGTGGTCGCGGCGCGCGGCGAAGACCAGCAGCGCCTCGGTCAGCGCGTCCATGGGCTGATGCAGCACCAGTTCGCGCAGGCGTTCGGCGAGTTCGGTGCCGCCGGGCTCGCGCGTCACCAGCACCTCGCGGCCGCGCTCGCGCAGCCAGCCGGCCAGCCACCCGATGTGCGAGCTCTTGCCGGCGCCGTCGATGCCTTCGAAGCTGAGGAAGCGGCCCGCCCTCACTTGCGGCCGCGCTGGAACTGGTTCACCGCGCGATTATGGGCGTCCAGCGATTCGCTGAACTGGCTGCTGCCGTCGCCGCGGGCGACGAAGTACAGCGCCTTGGTCGCCGCCGGCTGCACCGCCGCGCGCAGCGAGGCGCGCCCGGGCATCGCGATCGGCGTCGGCGGCAGGCCGGGGCGGGTGTAGGTGTTGTACGGCCCGTCGGTCTCGAGGTGCACGCGGCGCAGGTTGCCGTCGAAACGTTCGCCCAGGCCGTAGATCACCGTCGGGTCGGTCTGCAGCGGCATGCCCACCCGCAGCCGGTTCGTGAACACCCCGGCCACCAGCGCCCGGTCGGTTTCGCGGCCGGTTTCCTTTTCGACGATCGAGGCCAGCGTCAGCGCCTGCGCGGGCGTCTTCAGCGGCGTGTCGGCGGCACGTTCGGCCCACGCGGCATCCAGCTCCTGCTGCATCTTGGCGTACGCGCGCTTGAGCACCAGCAGGTCGCTGACGCCGACGCTGTAGGCATAGGTGTCGGGGAAGAAGCGGCCCTCTGGCGCGATGCCGGGCGCGCCGATCGCGGTCATCAGTTCGGCGTCGCTCATCTGCGCCGTCGTCGATTTCAGGCGCGGCGCCTTGGCGAGTTCAGCCCGGAACTGGCGCCAGGTCCAGCCTTCGATCAGGCGCACGGTGGCCAGCTGCTCGTCGCCTTCGACCATCTTGGCCAGCAGCGTGCGCGGCGTCGCGCCGGGTTCGACGGCGTAGCTGCCGGCGCGGATGCGGCGCGCTTCGCCCGACCAGCGGAACCACTCGTAGAGCAGCCGCGGCGAGGTGACGACGCCGGCGCGCACCCAGGCCTCGGCGATCTGCCGCGGCGGCGTGCCGGCCTCGACCGAGACCTCCACCGTCGGCGCGGCCAGCTCCAGCGGGCGGCCGAGCCACCACAGCGCGACGACCACGCCGACCAGCGGCAGCAGCAACAAGGACAGGATCGCAGCCTGCCACCGGCCCGAGCCGGACCCCCTTCTAGACATGGGCGGCGATGATAATGGGCCCCATGAAGTCAACCGTCGCTGCCATGTCAAAGCTCCAGGGTGCCGTGCGTCTGGCCGACTGGGGCGTGATCCGGGCCACCGGGAACGACGCCGCGGCCTTCCTGCAAGGCCAGCTGACGCAGGACGTCCTGCGCCTGGACGCCGGCAGCGTGCGCCTGGCCGGCTACTGCACGGCCAAGGGTCGGCTGCTGGCGACGTTCCTGATCTGGCGCCGCGGGCCGGCCGAGTTCCTGCTGGCCTGCAGCGCCGACCTGCTGCCGGCCGTGCTCAAGCGGCTGAAGATGTTCGTGCTGCGCGCCAAGTGCCAGCTCGAGGACGCCAGCGCCGAATGGCCGCTGTGGGGCCTGGCCGGCGACGCGGCGTTGGCCGCGCTCGGCAGTGCCGCGCCGGCCGCGGCCTGGCAACGGGTCGCGCCCGACGAGGGCCGCGAGCTGCTGCGCCTGGACGACGTGCAAGGCGTGCCGCGCTGGCTGTTCGCCGGGGGCGAGCCGCCGGCGCTGCCGGCGCTGGCGCCCGAGGCCTGGGCCTGGCTGGAAGTGCAGAGCGCGGTGCCGCGCATCGTCGCGGCCACCGTCGAGCAGTTCGTGCCGCAGATGGTGAACCTCGAACTCGTCGACGGCGTGAACTTCCAGAAGGGTTGTTATCCCGGGCAGGAGATCGTCGCGCGCAGCCAGTACCGCGGCACGCTCAAGCGCCGCGCCTATCTGTTCGACGCCGACGCGGCCGCCGCGGCGGGGCAGGACCTCTACGCCGCCGACGACCCGGCGCAGCCGGCCGGCATGGTGGTTGCCGCCGCGCCCTCGCCCGACGGCGCGGGCGCCTGGGCGGTGCTGGCCGAGACCAAGATCGCCGCGCTGGCCGACGGCGTGGCGCTGCACCTGGGTGCGGCCGACGGCCCGGCGCTGCGTCCGGCCGCCCTGCCCTACGCCATCCCGGCGGCCGAGGCCTGAATGGCCGCGCCCGTGCGGCGCTACGTCTACTACCGCGTCGCCGAGCGCGACGTCGGCGCCTGCGCCGAGGCGGCGCGTGCGGTCTTCGCGTCGCTGCGCTTCGCCATCGAGCTGCTGCGCCGGCCCGAGACACGCGACGGCCTGGCGACGCTGATGGAAGTGCACGGCGCTGCCGACGAACGGGCAGCCGACGACGCCGAAGCGCGCCTGGCCGCGGCGCTGGCGCCGTGGATCGTCGGCGAACGCCACGTCGAACGTTTCGTGCCGCTGGACTGAACCTGCCCCGCGCCCCGGCTCACAGCCGGCGGCGCATCTCCTGGTGCACGATGCCGGCCTCGACGAAGCTCGGGCCGACGGGCTCGAACCCGGCACGGCGGTAGAACTCGATCGCGCTCTCCTGGGCGTGCAGCATCACCGCGCCGTGGCCCGCGGCGCGTGCGGCGTCCATCAAGGCGTCGAGTACCTGGCGGCCGACACCCCCGCCTCGACGCGGCGCCAGCACCGCCATGCGGCCCACGCGCACCAGCCCGGCTTCGTCGCAAACGAGCCAGCGCCCGGTCGCCACCGGCACACCGTCGGCGCAGGCGACGACATGCAGGGCGCCGGCGTCGGCCGCGTCCCATTCCAGTTCGGCCGGGATGCCCTGCTCGACGACGAAGACGGCGCTGCGCACGGCCTGCGCATGCGCGCCGAGTTCGGCCCAGGTGCCCACGCGCAGCGTCGGCGAGGATCGGAGGGGGGCGTGGGTGTTCATGCGTTCCAGGCGTGTTTCAGCGCCGCGGCGGCCTGTTCGAGGGCCGTCGCGGCCTCGGGCAGCGCGCGGCCCATCTTGATGAAGTCGTGGGTCATGCCGCGCGCGATCTCCAGCGCCACCGGCACGCCGTGCAGGCGCAGCCGGTCGGCGTAGGCGATGCCTTCGTCGACCAGCGGGTCGCACTCGGCCAGCAGCAGGCAGGCCGGGGCGACGCCCTCCAGATCCTCGGCCTCCAGCGGCGCGAAGCGCCAGTCGCGGCGGTGGTGGTAGTCGATGTAGTGGTCGAAGAACCAGGCGATCGTCGCGGCGTCGATCAGGAAGCCGTTGGCGAACAGCTTGTGGCTGGCGGTGTCGGCGTGCGCCGTCGTGCCCGGCGTCACCAGCAGCTGCAGCGCCAACGGCAGGCCGGTGTCGCGGGCGTGGATCGCGCAGACCGCGGCCAGCGTGCCGCCGGCGCTGTCGCCGCCGACGGCCAGGCGCGAGCCGTCCAGGCCCAGCGTTTGGGCGTTCGCTGCCAGCCAGACCATCGCGGCCCAGGCGTCGTCGACCGCGGTCGGGAACCGATGCTCGGGCGCGAGGCGGTAGTCCAGCGCGACGACGGCACCGCCGCTGCGCCGCGCGAGCTGGCGGCACAGGCTGTCGTGTGTCTCCAGGCTGCCGACGACGAAGCCGCCGCCGTGCAGGTACAAGAGCAGCGGCAGACGTTCGTGCGACGGGGCGTAGAGCCGCGCGCGCAGCGCCGTGCCGTCGGCGGCGGGGATCGTGAAGTCCTCGACGCGGGCCAGCGGCGCACGCGGCAGGTCCAGCACCTCGGCGGCGGTTTCGTAGGCGGCGCGGGCGGCCGCGGGTTCCATCGCATGGAAGGGCGTGCGCTCGGCGCGGCGGATGCGTTCGAGCAGGCCCGCCATTGCGGGTTTCAGCAGATGCGTTCCCAAGGTGGCCGCGAGGATACTGGGCCGATGGCCCGAATGTTCTACGTCACCCAGATCGACCTCGATTTCGGCGCGGTGCGCCTGCTGCGCGCCGAGTGCGAACGCACCGGCATGCGCCGCCCGCTCGTCGTCACCGACGCCGGCGTGCGCGCCGCCGGCGTGCTGCTGCCGGCACTGGCCGCGCTCGGCGATCTGCCGCACGCGGTCTACGACGGCACGCCGTCCAACCCGACCGAAGCCGCGGTGCGCGATGCGGTGCGCGTCTGGCGCGAACACGGCTGCGACGGCCTCGTGGCCGTCGGCGGTGGTTCGTCGATCGACCTCGCCAAGGGCGTCGCGATCGCCGCGACCCACGACGGCCCGCTGGCGCACTACGCGACGATCGAGGGCGGCAGCGTGCGCATCAGCGAACGTGTCGCGCCGCTGATCGCCGTGCCGACGACCGCCGGCACCGGCAGCGAGGTCGCGCGCGGCGCGATCGTCATCGTCGACGACGGCCGCAAGCTCGGTTTCCACAGCTGGCACCTGGTGCCCAAGGCGGCGCTGCTCGACCCCGAGCTGACGCTGGCGCTGCCGCCGAAGCTGTCCGCGGCCACCGGCATGGACGCGATCGCGCACTGCATCGAGACCTTTCTCGCGCCGGCGCCGATCCCGCCGGCCGACGGCATCGCACTCGACGGTCTGGCCCGCGGCTGGGCGCACATCGAACGTGCGACACGCGAGGGCCACGACCGCGAGGCACGCTGGAACATGCTGAGCGCCAGCATGCAGGGCGCTCTGGCCTTCCAGAAAGGCCTGGGCTGCGTGCATTCGCTGAGCCACGCGCTGGGCGGCGCCGACCCGCGGCTGCACCACGGCAGCCTGAACGCGGTCTTCCTGCCGGCGGTGCTGCGTTTCAACGCCGAAGCCGAATCGGTGCGCCGCGAACAGCGTATGCAGCGCCTCGCGCAGGCGATGGGCCTGCCGGGATGCGGCGATGACGGCGCCGAGGTCGCCGAAGCGGTGCGTGCGCTCAACGCCCGCCTGGGCCTGCCGTCGGGGCTGGCCGAAATGGGCGTCAAGCGCGAGCTGTTCGACAAGGTCGTGGCCGGCGCGCTGGCCGACCACTGCCACAAGACCAACCCGCGGCTGGCCAGCGCCGAGGACTACCTCGCGATGCTCGAAGCCTCGATGTAGTTCAGGCCGGGGCGAGCTGCGACCAGGCGTCGCGCAGCACCTGGGCCGAACGCGCCAGCGCCTGGGCTTCGTCGTCGTCCAGCGAGGGCGGGATCACCGTCGTCGCCCCGTTGCGGCCGACGATCGCCGGCAAGGACAGCGCGACGCCGTCCAGCCCCTCGCCCGCATGGCAGCGCGTGACCGTCAGCACGCGGTGCTCGTCGCGAACGATGGCCCGCACCAGGTCGGCTGTGACGAGGCCGATCGCGTGGTTGGTGACGCCCTTCCTCTGGATGATCTCGTAGGCCGCACGCTTGACCTCGTGGCCCAGGCGCTGCTCGTCCTCGCGCGTCCAGCCCGGCCAGTCGCGCAGCGGGCTTCCGCCGACCTGGGCGCCGGACCATTGCACGATCTCGGAGTCGCCGTGTTCACCCAGCACCTGGGCGTGCACCGAACGCGAATCCACAGCCAGCCGCTCGGCCAGCGCCTGGCGCAGGCGTGCGGTGTCGAGCATCGTGCCGGTGCCGATGACACGCTCGGGCGGCAGGCCAGAGGACTGCTGCAGCACGCGCGTCAGCACGTCCACCGGGTTGGAGATCGCGACGATGATCCCGGCGTGCTGGCCGACGACCCGGCCGACCTCGCTGGCGACGCGGAAGTTGTCGGCCAGCAACTGCAGCCGCGACTCGCCCGGGCGGCCGTTGCGGCCGGCGGCGAAGACGACGACGTCGCAGCGCGAGACCTCGTCCAGATCGACCGCACGCACCGTCGCCCGCGGGTAGTACGGCGCGCCCTGCGCCAGGTCCATCGCCTCGCCTTCGGCGCGTGCAGCGTCGCGGTCGTGCAGCAGCAGTTCGCGCGTGACGCCGCCGTGCAGCAGCGAGACCGCCACGCTGGCGCCGACATAACCGACGCCGATGATTCCGACTTTCATGGAAAACCCTCCTGCCGGACCATGCTACGCCGCGGCGGTGACCGGCGCGAGAACCCGCACGGCACGGCGGCGCAGACGGCAAAACGGCGCTGCCCTTGCCGGGCAGCGCCGTCCGCCTTGTCTCCTCTTGGCTTCCTCTCGGAACCGGTCCCTGTCCTGGAGGGCCGGGGCTCGCGGGCCCCGGCCGCGGCGCGTCAGTGCGCGCCGTCGAGGAACTGTTCGTCCTCGGTCGAACCCTTGAGCGCGGCGGTCGAGGCCTGCTTTTCGATCGTCGTCGTCACGGCGTCGAAGTAGCCGGTGCCGACCTCGCGCTGGTGCTTGACCGCGGTGAAACCACGCTCGGCGGCGGCGAACTCCTTCTGCTGCAGTTCGACGAAGGCCGTCATGTTGTCGCGGGCGTAGCCGTAGGCCAGGTCGAACATGCCGTAGTTCAGGCTGTGGAAGCCGGCCAGCGTGATGAACTGGAACTTGTAGCCCATCGCGCCGAGTTCACGCTGGAACTTGGCGATCGTCGCGTCGTCGAGGTTCTTCTTCCAGTTGAACGAGGGCGAGCAGTTGTAGGCCAGCAGCTTGCCCGGGAACTTGGCGTGGATCGCGTCGGCGAAGGCCTTGGCGAAGGCCAGATCGGGCTTGCCGGTCTCGCACCAGATCAGGTCGGCGTAGGGCGCGTAGGCCAGGCCGCGGCTGATCGACTGCTCCAGGCCGTTCTTCGTGCGGAAGAAACCTTCGACGGTGCGTTCGCCGGTCAGGAAGGGCTGGTCGTTCTCGTCGACGTCGGCGGTGACGAGGTCGGCGGCTTCGGCGTCGGTGCGCGCCAGCAGCACCGTCGGCGTGCCCATGACGTCGGCGGCCAGGCGCGCGGCGACGAGCTTGCTGACGGCTTCACGCGTCGGCACCAGCACCTTGCCACCCATGTGGCCGCACTTCTTGACCGCCGCGAGCTGGTCCTCGAAGTGCACGCCGGCGGCGCCGGCGTCGATCATCGCCTTCATCAGCTCGAAGGCGTTGAGCACGCCGCCGAAACCGGCTTCGGCGTCGGCCACGATCGGGGCGAAGAAGTCGATGTCGTTCTTGCCTTCGCTCCACTGGATCTGGTCGGCACGCTGGAAGGTCGCGTTGATGCGCTTGACGACCTTGGGCACCGAGTCCACCGAGTACAGCGACTGGTCGGGATACATCTCGCCGTTGCTGTTGGCGTCACCGGCCACCTGCCAGCCCGACAGGTAGATCGCCTTCAGGCCGGCCTTGACCTGCTGCATCGCCTGGTTGCCGGTGAGCGCGCCCAGCGCATTGATGAAGGGCTCGTTGTTGATCAGCGTCCACAGCTTCTCGGCGCCGCGCTTGGCCAGCGTGTGCTCGATGGCGAGCGAGCCGCGCAGGCGCACCACGTCGGCGGCGGTGTAGCCGCGCTTGATGCCTTTCCAGCGCGGGTTCTCCGCCCAGTCTTTTTCGAGGGCGGCGGCTTGTTGTTCGCGGGTCGGTTGCGTCATCGGAAGACTCCTGGTCCAAGGGAGAAACGATGGCGCAAGCGTACCCGCCATGGGCTCGGATGCCAAGACTTCTGTCTTATATAAGACAAAAGATATGAGTCATATAAATCAAGTGCTTAGCACTTCATTCCTGCGATGCGGGATGATGTCTTTTCATATGATGCATTTTGCTGCGGTGCAGCGTTTCCGTTTGCCGCATTGCGGAATGCTGCTTCCATCACGTGGAATTCACGCGGCTGGCCGCCGTCCAGTGCCGGCATCGGGCAGGCCGCGCTGGCGGCCAGGCGCACGCGCCGGGCGGCAGATCGAAGGCCTCGCTGGGCCGTCTGCCCCGCTGCGTCACCGAACTCGACACCGGCTTCATCGCCAGCCCTCCTCCTTATCATGGCGGCCAGTGCCGTGAGACCCGGGTGCCGCCTTTCCCACCGATGAGCCACTTCGCCTTCCTGTCCGACCACGCCTCGTTCCTGAAGGTGCCGACGCGCGAGGCCGCGTCGGCGATGCCGTTCTGTGTCGCCGGCGTCGCCTGGGACGGCGCGGTGACCAACCGGCCCGGGGCACGCTTCGGGCCACGCGCGATCCGCGCCGCCAGCCACATGCTGTGCGACGCGACGCACCCGCTGTTCGGCACCTCGCCGATCGGTGCGCTGGCCGACGCCGGCGACCTGCCACTGCCCAACACCTCGATCGAGGGCATGCGGCGTGCGCTGCAACCGGCGGCGGCCGAACTGATCGCCGCCCACCACATGGCCTGGCTGGGCGGCGACCACTCGATGACGCTGCCGCTGCTGCGCGAGTACCGCGCACGGTTCGGCCGGCCGCTGGCGGTGATCCATTTCGACGCCCACTGCGACACCTGGGAAGACCACTTCGGCGAGCCCTCGGGCCACGGCACCTGGGTGCACGAGGCCTTTGTCGAGGGTCTCGTCGATCCCGCCTGCTTCGTGCAGGTGGGCATCCGCTCGGCCGCGGTGCGCGAGGCGCGCGACTACGTTCCCGATCGCGGCGGCCTGTTTTTCGGGGCGCGCACGCTGCGCGGCCTGGAGAGCCCGGCCCAGCTTGCGCCGGTGCTGGCCGCGGTGCGCGAGCGGCTGGCCGCACACGGCATGCCGCCGGTCTACCTGTCGCTGGACATCGACTGTCTGGATCCGGCTTTCGCGCCGGGCACCGGCACCCCGGAACCAGGCGGCATGAGCACCAACCAGGTGCTGACCCTGCTCGAGGAATGGGTGGATCTGCCCTTCGTCGGCATGGATTGTGTCGAGGTTGCGCCGCCGTACGATCATGCGGATCTCAGCTCGTCGGCCGCCGCCACCTTCGTCTGGACCTACCTCGCAGGCCGGCTGGCGCAGACAGGGGCGGGGCGCCGCTGACGGCGAACCGAACTTGATCCCGCGCAAGTCCGACACTTTGCTCGTTCGAACAATCAGGAAAACCCTGAAGGAGTCGCGATGGCTGCAAGTTCTGGAACCAAGGCCCGTCCCGCCCGCGCCCCGGCACCGCCGGTTCCGCCCTTCGAGGCACTGGACCGCACGCATGCCCGCGTGATCGAGGTGCTGGGCCAGTTCGACCGCCTGCTGGCGCACATCGACGAGAACGGCGCCGACGAGGTGGCGCGCGCCAGCGCCGCCGAGATCCACCAGTTCTTCAGCGGCCACGCCCGCCAGCACCACGCCGACGAGGAGCGTTTCGTCTTCCCGCAGTTGCTGGCCAAGGGTGATGCCGAACTCGTGCAGAGCATCAAGCGCCTGCAGCAGGACCACGGCTGGCTCGAGGAAGACTGGCTCGAACTGGCGCCGCAGATCGAAGCCATCGCCGAGGGCTACAACTGGTACGACCTGGTGATGCTGCGCCACGCGCTGCCGGTCTTCACCGCGCTCTATTACGAGCACATCGGGCTGGAGGAGTCGCTGGTCTACCCGGCCGCCCGCCGCCACCAGGCCTCGCTGGAGGAAGGCGCCAAGTCGCGCGGCTGAGGCTGTCGGCTCCGGCGGTTCGGGCGCCCTGCGGGGCGCCCGTTTCGTTTGGCGGCGCTCAGAGCGGCAGCGCGCTGGTCTTCTTCACGGTGCGCAGCACCAACATGGAGTTGGAACGCACCACGCCGGGCAGGCGTGGCAGTACCTCGGCGTGGAAACGCTCCAGGTCCTCGGCGTCACGGTAGGTGAAGCGCACGAGGTAGTCGTTGGCGCCAGCGACGTAGAAGCAGTCGAGGATCTCCGGCGTGTCCTTGACCGCCTGCTCGAAGGCTTCGAGCTTGCCCGGCTGCGTGCTCTCCAGGTTGACGATGGTGTAGCTGGTGCCGTGGCGTCCGATCGCGCGTGGATTGAGCAGTGCGACGTAGCGGTCGACGACGCCCTGCTCTTCCAGCGCCTTCACGCGCCGCAGGCAGGCCGAGGGCGACAGGTGCACACGCTGCGCGAGGTCGACGTTGGACAGCCGGCCGTCGATCTGCAGTTCCTGCAATATGGCCCGGTCGATCGAATCGAGTTTGGCAGGCCATTGCGGTGATGCTTCATTGGTTCGCATGAAATTGCGCCTAGCGACGTTCAGGTCGAATCATTGTGCGTGATCGCGGGCCAACCCGCATCGACCGAGCACGCACATTGCTATCGGTCCTGGCTAGACTGAGGCCGGGTCCCGCACCCGTCTTCCCACGTCGAAACACCCGGCGCCGGCCTTGGCGCCACCCCGGAACACCGCCATGACTCAGGATCTCTCCGCCTACTGGATGCCCTTCACCGCCAACCGGCAGTTCAAGAAGGCGCCGCGCCTGCTGACCCGCTCCGAAGGCATGTACTACTGGGACGACCACGGCCGGCAGATCCTCGACGGCGTCGCCGGCCTGTGGTGCGTCAACGCCGGCCACGCCCGGCCGAAGATCGTGCAGGCGATCCAGGCCCAGGCCGCTGAGCTGGACTACGCGCCGCCGTTCCAGATGGCGCACCCGAAGGCCTTCGAACTCGCCGACCGCCTGGCCAAGCTGGCGCCGGCCGGGCTGGATCACGTGTTCTTCACCAACTCGGGCTCGGAGTCGGTGGAGACGGCGCTGAAGATCGCGCTGGCCTACCACCGGGCGCGCGGTGAAGGCAGCCGCACGCGGCTGATCGGCCGCGAGCGTGGTTACCACGGCGTCAACTTCGGCGGCATCTCGGTGGGCGGCATCGTCGGCAACCGCAAGGTCTTCGGCACGCTGCTGGGCGGCGTCGACCACATCCGCCACACCCACGACCCGGCGCGCAACGCCTTCAGCGTCGGCCAGCCCGCGCACGGCGCCGAGCTCGCCGAGGACCTGGAGCGCCTGGTCGCGCTGCACGACGCGTCGACCATCGCCGCAGTCATCGTCGAGCCGGTCGCCGGCTCCACCGGCGTCCTGCTGCCGCCCCAGGGTTACCTGCAGCGCCTGCGCGAGATCTGCGACCGCCACGGCATCCTGCTGATCTTCGACGAGGTCATCACCGGCTTCGGCCGCACCGGCCAGCCCTTCGCGGCGCAGACCTTCGGCGTCACGCCCGACCTGGTGACGCTGGCCAAGGGCGTGACCAACGGTACCGTGCCGATGGGTGCCGTGCTCGTGCGCGACACGATCCACGACACCTTCATGAACGGGCCCGAGCACCTGATCGAGTTCGCGCACGGCTACACCTACTCCGGCCACCCGCTGGCCTGCGCCGCCGGCCTGGCGACGCTGGACACCTACGCCGACGAAGGCCTGCTGACACGCGCCACCGAGCTCGGCGGCCACTTCGCCGAGGCCCTGCACTCGCTGAAGGGCGAGCCGCACGTCATCGACATCCGCAACATCGGCTTCGTCGGCGGCATCGAGCTGGCCACGCGCCCGGGCGAACCCGGCAGGCGCGCCTTCGACGCCTTCCTCGACTGCTACGAGCAGGGCGTGCTGATCCGTACCACCGGCGACGTCATCGCGCTGTCGCCGCCGCTGATCATCGAGACGGCGCAGATCGACCGCATCGTCGAGACGATCCGCACGGCCCTGCGCCGTCTGGCCTGAGGCCTGCGGAGACCGCCTCGATGCCGCTGCTCGACACCGACCAGGACCTGGCCCGCGACTCCTATTACGCGGCGACCGCGGCGCGCGGCCCCGGCCATGCGCCGCTGGCCGGCACGACGAGCTGCGACGTCGCCGTCGTCGGCGGCGGCCTGGCCGGCCTGTCGGCGGCGCTGGAGCTGCGCCAGCGCGGCTTCGACGTCGTGCTGCTCGAGGCCCGCGAGCTCGCCTGGGGCGGCAGCGGCCGCAACGGCGGCCAGGCGATCCACGGCCTGGCCTGCGACCAGGCGACGATCGAGGCCCAGCTCGGCCTGGACGAGGCCAAACGCGTCTGGGCGATGTCGATCGAGGCGCTGGACCTGATCCGCGAACGCATCATCCGCCACGGCATCGACTGCGAATGGCGCGACGGCTACCTCGGCCTGGCGACCAACGCCCGCAAGGGCGCCGAACTGGCCGAGTGGGCCGACCGCATGGACTCGGTCTACGGCTACCCGCTGACACGCGTCGGCCCGGCCGAGGTGCGCAACTGGATCGACAGCCCGCGTTTCCACAGCGGCGTGCACGACCCGCGTTCCGGGCACCTGCACCCGCTGAAGTACGCGCTGGGCATCGCACGCGCGGCCGCCGAGGCCGGCGTGCGCCTGCACGAACACAGCCCGGTGGTCTCGATGACGCCGGGCGAACCGGCCGTGCTGCGCACCGCCGGCGGCGAAGTGCAGGCGCAGCGCGTGCTGCTCGCCGGCAACGTGTACCTGTCGGGACTGGCGCCGGCGCTGGAGCCGCGCATCATGCCCGTCGGCACGTACATTGCGTGCAGCAGCGTTCTCGACGACGCGCTGGCCGACCGCCTGATCCCGTCGCGATCGGCGGTCTGCGACACCAACTTCGTGCTCGACTACTTCCGCACCACCGACGACAACCGCATGCTCTACGGCGGCCGCGTCAGCTACAGCACGCTGACGCCGGCGAACCTGGCCGAGAGCATGCGCCAGCGCATGGTGCTGAGCTTCCCCCAGCTCGCGTCGGCCAAGGTCGACTACGCCTGGGGCGGCTTCGTCGACATCTCGATGAACCGCGCCCCCGACTTCGGCCGCCTCGCCGGCGCGCCCAACGTCTATTACCTGCAAGGTTTCTCCGGTCACGGCCTGGCCCTGACCGGGATGGCCGGCCGCCTCGTCGCCGAGGCGATGGCCGGCGACGCGTCCCGCTTCGACGTCTTCGCCAGGCTGCGCCACCGGGCCTTCCCCGGTGGCCGCATGCTGCGTACACCCGCATTGGTGCTCGGCATGGCCTGGTATAGGCTGCGAGACATCCTAGGCTGACCCCCGCTACTTCATGAGTCAAAGCCCGCCCGTCGTTCTCGTCACCAGCTGCAATCGCCTTTCGGGCGAACACCCCTTCCACGTCGCCGGACGCAAGTACGTCGACGCCGTGCGCCTCGCCGGCGCCTTGCCGCTGATTGCCCCGCCGTTCGGGGCCGACGAGATCGACGCGCTGCTGGACACCTGCGACGGCGTGCTGCTGACGGGCTCGCAATCCAACGTGCACCCCTCGCACTTCAACGAGGCTGTGCTCGACCCAACGCTCCCGCTGGACCCGGATCGCGACGCCTGGACGCTGCCGCTGATCCGGCGTGCGCTGGAGCGCGGCGTGCCGCTGTTCGGCATCTGCCGCGGCTTCCAGGAGGCCAACGTCGCGCTCGGCGGCACGCTGTACCAGGCGGTGCACCAGGCCGAGGGCCGCCACGACCACCGCGCCCCGGACGACCAGCCGGCCGCGGTGCAGTACGACCTGGCGCATCGCGTCGACGTCGTCGCCGGCGGTGTGCTGGCGGCCGTCACCGGGCGCGAGCACTTCGAGGTCAACTCGGTGCACGGCCAGGGCGTGCGTGAACTCGCCCCCGGCCTGCGGGCCGAGGCCGTCGCCCCCGACGGCCTCGTCGAGGCCTTCACCCAGCCCGCCGCGCCGGGCTTCAACCTCTGCGTCCAGTGGCACCCCGAGTGGCGTGCCGCGGACAACCCCGTCTCGGTCCAGCTCTTCAACGCGTTCGGCGTCGCCGTGCGCGCCTACCGCGACCGGGTGCGCGGGCCCTTGCCTCGTGTCCCTGCCGCGTGAACGACAGGGTTTCGTGCGCCGCCCCTTGATCGCGGCGCGCCGACAGCGAAGACAGGTGCCCCATGGTTGCGAAAGATCCCTCCACCTTCAGCGAGCTCGAACAGTGGCTCGACAAGAACCGCGTCACCGAGATCGAGTGCCTCGTGCCCGACCTCACCGGCGTGGCCCGCGGCAAGATCCTGCCGCGCGAGAAGTTCACCGAAGACCGCGGCATGCGGCTGCCCGAGGCCATCGTGGCGATGGGCGTGACCGGCGAGTTCCCCGAGGAGGGGCCGTACTACGACGTCATCACGCCGACCGACCGCGACATGCACCTGCAGCCCGACCCGAGCACGGTGCGCATCGTGCCCTGGGCGACTGACCCGACGGCGCAGGTCATCCACGACTGCTACGACCGTGACGGCAAGCTGGTGCCGTTCGCCCCGCGCTCGGTGCTGCGCCGCGTCTGCGACCTGTACGCCGAGCTCGGCCTGGAGCCGGTGGTCGCGCCCGAGCTCGAGTTCTACCTCGTGGCGCGCAACACCGACCCCGACGTGCCGCTGAAGCCGCCGGTGGGCCGAAGCGGCCGCAGCGAGACCTCGCGCCAGGCGTACTCGATCGACGCGGTCAACGAGTTCGACCCGCTGTTCGAGGACGTCTACGACTACTGCGACAAGATGGGGCTGAACGTGGACACGCTGATCCACGAGATCGGCGCCGGGCAGATGGAGATCAACTTCTTCCACGCCCACCCGCTGGGCCTGGCCGACGAGGTCTTCCTGTTCAAGCGCACGGTGCGCGAGGCGGCGCTGCGCCACGACATGTTCGCGACCTTCATGGCCAAGCCCATCGCCGGCGAGCCGGGCAGCGCGATGCACGTGCACCAGAGCATCGTGCGCAAGGCCGACGGCCGCAACATCTTCAGCAACGACGACGGCACGCCGAGCAAGGAGTTCTACTGGTACATCGGCGGGCTGCAGAAGTACATCCCGGCGGCGATGGCGCTGTTCGCGCCCTACGTCAACAGCTACCGCCGGCTGGCGCGCTTCACCGCCGCGCCGATCAACATCCAGTGGGGCACCGACAACCGCACCGTCGGCATCCGCAGCCCGGTGGCCTCGCCCAACGCACGCCGCATCGAGAACCGCGTCATCGGCGCCGACGCCAACCCCTACGTCGCGCTGGCCGCGACGCTGGCCTGCGGCTGGCTCGGCATCCAGCACCGCATCGAGCCCTCGGCCGAGTGCAAGGGCGACGCCTACCTCGGCGAGTACGCCCTGCCGCGCAGCCTGGGCGAGGCGCTGACGCTGCTGCGCGACGAGCGCGAGCTGGCGCGCGCGCTGGGCGAGGACTTCATCACCGTCTACACCGAGGTGAAGGAGATCGAACACGCCGAATTCATGAAGGTGATCTCGCCCTGGGAGCGTGAACACCTGCTGCTCCACGTCTGAAGGAAGCCCGATGCCCACGCAACGCACCACCCGGGAATGGCAGGCCGCCGACGCGGCGCATTTCCTGCACCCGTTCACCGACTTCCAGGCGCTGTCGCGCAAGGGGTCCCGCGTCATCGAACGCGCCGAGAACATCTACCTCTGGGACACCGAGGGCCAGAAGATCCTCGACGCGATGAGCGGGCTGTGGTGCGTCAACGTCGGCTACGGGCAGCCCGCGCTGATCGACGCCGCCACCGCGCAGTTGAAGCAGCTGCCCTTCTACAACGCCTTCTTCCAGACCGCGACGCCGCCGGCCATCGAACTGGCCGAGCTGCTCGCCGAGGTGACGCCGCCGCAGTTCCAGCACGTCTTCTTCAGCGGCTCCGGCAGCGAAGGCAACGACACCGTCGTGCGCATGGTGCGCCGCTATTGGGACCTGCTCGGCCAGCCCGAACGCCAGGTCATCATCAGCCGCGACAACGCCTACCACGGCTCGACGATGGCCGGCGCCTCGCTGGGCGGCATGAGCGGCATGCACGCCCAGGGCGGGCTGCCGATCCCCGGCATCGTGCACATCGGCCAGCCCTACTGGCACGAACACGGCAAAGGGCTGTCGCGTGACGAGTTCGGCCTCGTCGCCGCGCGCTGGCTCGAAGAGAAGATCCTCGAGCTCGGGCCGGAGCGTGTCGCGGCCTTCATCGGCGAGCCGATCCAGGGCGCCGGCGGCGTCATCATCCCGCCCGCCACCTACTGGCCCGAAGTCCAGCGCATCTGCGACCGCTACGGCATCCTGCTGGTCAGTGACGAGGTCATCTGCGGCTTCGGCCGCACCGGGCGCTGGTTCGGCTGCGAGACCATGGGCACCCGGCCCGACCTGATGACCTTCGCCAAGGGGGTGACCAGCGGCTACATCCCGCTGGGCGGCGTGATGGTCGGCGAGCGCGTCGCCAAGGTACTGGTTGAAAAAGGCGGCGAGTTCGCCCACGGCTACACCTACAGCGGCCACCCGGTGGCCTGCGCGGTGGCCTTGGCCAACATCAAGCTGATGCGTGAACTGAAGCTGGTGGAGCACGTTCGCGACGACGTCGGCCCGTATCTTGCGAGCCAGTTCGCGACGCTGCGCGACCATCCGCTGGTCGCCGACGCGGAAACCTGCGGCCTGATGGGTGCGATCCTGCTGGCCAAGGACAAGGCGACGGGCACGCCCTTCCCCGAGTCCCTGGAGATCGGCATGGTGTGCCGGGGCCACTGCTTCCGCGAAGGCCTGATCATGCGGGCGGTCGGTGACCGGATGATCATCGCGCCCCCGCTCGTGATCACACGGCCGCAGATCGACGAGATGATGGGTCTCATCCGTCGATGCCTGGATCTGACGCTCGCCGATGCCAAGGCGGGCGGCTGGCTGTCTTAGACTCCCGCGCTGTTCACGATTCCCCCCCATTCTTCGGAGGTTTCCTCATGAACTTGAAGTCCGTCCTGGCGATGGCTGGCCTTGCCCTGGCCTGCTCGACCGTGTTCGCCCAGGAAGAAGAAAAAGTCCTGAACATCTACAACTGGTCGGACTACATCGCCGAGGACACGATCCGGAACTTCGAGAAGGAAACGGGGATCAAGGTCCGCTACGACAACTTCGACAACAACGAGATCGTGCACGCCAAGCTGGTGGCGGGCAAGACGGGCTACGACATCGTCGTGCCCTCGTCGAACTGGGCCAAGCTGCAGGCCGACGGCGGCCTGCTGCGCAAGCTCGACAAGTCGCAGCTGCCGAACTACAAGAACCTCGACCCCTCGGTGCAGGCGGCGCTGGCCAAGCTGGACCCGGGCAACGAGTACATGGTCGACTGGCTCTGGGGCTACACCACGGTCGGCATCAACGTCGACAAGGTCAAGGCGGCGCTGGGCTCGACGCCGATGCCCGACAACGCCTGGGACCTGGTCTTCAAGCCCGAGTACATCTCCAAGCTCAAGAGCTGCGGCGTCAGCTTCCTGGACTCGGCCTCCGAAGTGCTGCCTGCGGCCCTGCACTACCTCGGCAAGCCCGCCTACAGCAAGGTGCCCAGCGACTATGCCGCGGCAGCCCAGGTGCTGAAGTCCGTTCGCCCGCACATCACGCTGTTCAGTTCGTCGGGCTACATCAACGACATGGCCAACGGCTCGATCTGCCTGGCGCTGGGCTGGTCGGGTGACATCAACATCGCGCGCCAGCGTGCCATCGACGGCAAGACCGGCCAGAAGATCGAGGCGCTGATCCCGAAGACCGGCGGCGTGCTCTTCTTCGACGTGATGGTGATCCCGGCGGACGCGCCGCGCCCGGGCAACGCGCACAAGTTCATCAACTACATCCTGCGGCCCGAGGTGCACGCGTCGCTGAGCAACAAGGTCTTCTACGCCAACCCGAACGCCGAATCGCGCAAGTTCGTGAAGCCCGAGGTGGCCAACAATCCGACCGTCTTCCTGTCGCCGTCGGACATGGCCCGCATGGTCGCGCCGGACTCGCTGAACAACGACCTGCGCCGGCTGATGACCCGCACCTTCACCTCCTTCAAAACCGGGATGTGAGCCCCAGGACTTGAGCCCCCCGTAGCGCCTGCGGCGCTCCCCCCCGAGGGGGGCGCCGCCAGCGGACCGGCGGAGCCGGATCCGCGGCGGCAGCTTGACTCGCTCTTCGAACGTTCTTTTCTTCCCTTAGATAGACACAGGCCCGCCGCTGAGATGGTTGCCACCGACAAAGAAAAGCAGTTCCTGCAGATCCAGGACGTCGTCAAGGATTTCGACGGTCACCGCGCGGTCAATCGCGCGAACGTCGACATCGCCAAGGGCGAGATCTTCGCCCTGCTCGGGCCCTCGGGCTGCGGCAAGAGCACGCTGCTGCGCATGCTCGCCGGCTTCGAGACGCCGACCTCGGGCCGCATCCTGCTGGGCGGCGTCGACCTCGCGACGCTGCCGCCGTACGAGCGGCCGATGAACATGATGTTCCAGAGCTACGCGCTCTTCCCGCACCTGACGGTGTGGGAGAACATCGCCTTCGGCCTGAAGCGCGAGGGCCAGCCCAAGGACCGCATCGCCGAACGTGTCGAGGCGATGCTCAAGCTGGTGCAGCTGACCAAGTACGGCCAGCGCAAGCCGCACCAGCTCTCCGGCGGCCAGCAGCAGCGTGTCGCGCTGGCGCGCAGCCTGGCCAAGCAGCCGCAGCTGCTGCTGCTCGACGAGCCGCTGGGCGCGCTGGACAAGAAGCTGCGCGAGCAGACCCAGATCGAACTCGTCAACATCATCGAGCAGGTCGGCGTGACCTGCGTGATGGTCACCCACGACCAGGAAGAGGCGATGACGATGGCCACCCGCCTGGCCGTCATGTCCGAGGGCCGCTTCCTGCAGGTCGGCCAGCCCAGCGAGATCTACGAGACGCCGGCCACGCGTTTCGTCGCCGACTTCATCGGCAACGTCAACCTGATGGACGGCACGCTGACCGTCGACGAGCCCGACCACGTCGTCATCACCTCGCCGGACTGCCGGCACTACGTCGGCCACGGCATCACCGGCACCGAAGGCATGCCGGTCACGGTCGCGCTGCGGCCGGAGAAGATCCACATCGCGCACCACCAGCCTGCCGAGCACGAGTTCAACTGCGCGCCGGGCAAGATCAAGGAGCTGCAGTACTTCGGCAGCTTCACCGTCTACCACGTCGTGCTGCGCAGCGGCGCGCTGCTCAAGGTGAGCGTGGCCAATACGCAGCGCCACCGCGACGAGAGCTACACCTGGGGCGACGAGGTCTGGGTGCACTGGTCTCGTTCGGCCCACGTCGTCCTCACCCAGTGAGCGCGGCCGTGCAACGCCTGAAGTCCTGGTTCACCGGCCGGCAGCTCGTCATCGCGCTGCCGTACGCGTTCCTGCTGCTGTTCTTCCTGTTCCCGTTCCTGATCGTCGGCAAGATCAGCGTCTCCGAGATGGAGACCGTCGCGTTCAAGGACGTGATCAGCTTCGCCGACGGCGTCTTCCAGCTGACGCTGAAGTTCGGCAACTACCTCTACATCGCCGAGGACAGCCTCTACTTCCGCACCTACCTGAGCAGCGTGCAGTACGCGGCGACGACGACGCTGCTGTGCCTGGCCATCGGCTACCCGTTCGCCTACTTCATGGCGCGCGCGCGCAGCACGGTGCAGCCGGCGCTGCTGATGCTGGTGATGCTGCCGTTCTGGACCTCGTTCCTGCTGCGTGTCTACGCCTGGAAGGGGCTGCTGAGCGACGGCGGGCTGATCGCCGAGATCGTCGTCGGCATCGGGCTGGACCAGGTGCTCGCCGCGATCGGGCTGATCCCGGCCCCGGGCAAGCTGATGAACACGCCGTTCTCGCTGATCCTCGGCATGGTCTACACCTACCTGCCCTTCATGATCCTGCCGCTGTACGCCAACCTGTCCAAGATGGACCTGCGGCTGCTGGAGGCGGCGGCCGACCTCGGCGCCTCGCCCTGGGTGGCGTTCTGGAAGATCACCGTGCCGCTGTCCAAGGCCGGCATCATCGCCGGCTCGATGCTGGTGTTCATCCCCTGCGTCGGCGAGTACGTCATCCCCGAACTGCTCGGCGGCCCCGAGACGCTGATGATCGGCCGCGTCATCTGGGACGAGTTCTTCTCCAACAACGACTGGCCGATGGCCTCGAGCGTGGCCGTCATCATGATCCTGCTGATCATCGTGCCGCTGGCGATCTTCAACAAATACCAGGCCGAAGCCCAGGAGGCGCAGCGATGAAGCCTTCGCGTTTCAACCTCTGGTTCGGGCGCAGCTGGCTGGTCGCGGGCTACGTCTTCCTGTTCCTGCCGATCGTCGCGCTGGTCGTCTACTCGTTCAACGATTCGCCGCTGCCCAACGTCTGGCGCGGCTTCACGCTGCGCTGGTACCAGTCGCTGGCGCACGACACGGAGATCATCTCGGGCTTGTGGCTCAGCCTGCAGGTCGCCTTCCTGACGGCCTGCGGCTCGGTCGTGCTGGGCACCTTGGCGGCTTTCGTGCTCGTCAAGTACAAGCGTTTCTTCGGCCGCACGGTCTTCAGCGGCATGGTCAACGCGCCGCTGGTGATGCCCGAGGTCGTCGTCGGCCTGTCGCTGCTGCTGATGCTGGTCAGCGTGCAGCGGGCGCTGGGTTTCCCGGAACGCGGCCTGACGACGATCTGGGTCGGCCACCTGCTGCTGGGCATGGCCTACGCGACGGTGGTCGTGCAGTCGCGGCTGCAGGACCTGAACCCGCGCCTGGAAGAGGCGGCGATGGACCTGGGCGCGCGCCCGGCGCAGGTGTTCTGGCTGGTGACGCTGCCGATGATCGCGCAGTCGCTGGTGTCGGCCTGGCTGCTGACCTTCACGATCTCGCTGGACGACGTCGTGCTGTCGAACTTCCTGTCCGGCCCCGGGGCGACGACGATGCCGCTGGTCATCTTCTCGCGCGCCCGGCTGGGGCTGAACCCGAGCGTCAACGCCGTCGCCGCGATCACCGTCGCCGTGGTGGCGATCGGCGTGATCGTCACCAGCTACGTCATCGCGCGCCGCGAGCGCCAGCGTCTGCTGGATCTGGCCGCCGCGTCCCGCGCCTGAGCATCGAACCGGATCCGAATACCACCCGAGGAGCAATCCTGATGAAGCCCGTCCGCCTGACCGCCCTCGTGATCGCGATCGGCGCCGCCTTCCCCGCGGCCGCCCAGAGCAATGAGGAACTGCTGAAGGAACTGCGTGCGCTGCGCGACCGTGTCGGCGAGCTGGAGAAGAAGCTCGCCGCGCAGCCGGCGGCCGCGCCGGCGCCGCAGCCCGGCCAGTGGGGCATGACGCCCGAGCAGGCGCAGGAGCTGGCGCGCATCGGCACCAAGGCCGAGGCGCTGCAGGACAACTTCGAGATGCAGGGCTTCAAGGGCCTGAAGATCAGCGGCCAGATCGACCCGACCTGGATCTACAACCGCCGTGCGGACGACGCCTCCTTCGTGCTGCTCAACGGCGAGGACGCGCGCTACACCTACGACAACTCCTACTTCGGCATGGCCGTGCTCGACTTCCTGAAGGAGACCGAGGGCGGCACGATCTGGCACCTGACGCTGGCACCCGAACGCGGCACCGGCGCGCTGACCAACGGCGGATCGATCGTTCACGAGGCCTCGGTGTCGGTGCCGCTGAACGACCTGCAGACGCGGCTGTGGGTCGGCCAGATCCCCGACTGGACCGGCTACGAGATCACGCTGCCCGCCGGCAACAAGCTGATCACGCACAACCTGCTGTTCGACTTCATGGCGCCGACGGCCTACACCGGCGCGGTGCTGGACCACACCAGCGGCAAGTGGTGGTCGCGCATCGGCCTGGCCAACTTCAACACCCCGCGCAACGGTTCGGGCAACAAGCGCCCGGTGCTGATCTACCGCGTCGACTACTCCAAGGGCGAGTTCAGCGGCTGGGGCTTCACCGGCCTGCACGGCAAGGGCTACAACTACGCCGCCGACGACACCGACGACGCCGGCAACGCGTTGTTCCCGAACGACGTAGGCCGCAACACCCAGGTCCACCTGCTGGAGATCGACGGCTACTTCGTGCGCGGCGACTGGTCGCTGTTCGGCCAGGCGAGCTACGGCCAGCAGAAGAAGGCGGCGATCTACCGCGACGACGGCACGCTGCGCGACGCGCGCTGGTGGGGCCTGTCGGGCACCGCCGCCTACATGATCACGCCGCGCCTGGAGGCGGTGCTGCGCGCCGACTACGTCAACAACGAGAAGAACGGCGGCGGCCTGCTCGGCTACTCGTGGGACGACGGCGCCAACGGCATCGGCCGCGGCTTCGGCAGCGACGGCAGCTACAGCGACGGGGCCGACAAGGGCGCCAACCGCTACGCACTCAGCGTCGGTGCGAACTACCGTTACGACGAGAACACGCTGTTCAAGCTCGAGTACCGCTTCGACGCCGCGTCGCAGCCGGTGTTCGAGGACGTCAAGGACGGCGGTTACGCCAAGAACAACCACCTGCTCGGCGCCTCGGTGGTCGTCAGCTTCTGACGCCGCGCCCCCCGGCGGGCCTGCGCGGCCCGCGCCTTGCCCACCAGGAGACGCGATGAACACCCCGACCCCGAACTGGCGCGAACGCGCCGCGGCGCTGGCGATCGACGGCCGCGCGCTCGTCGACGGCCAGCGTGTCGCCAGCGTCTGCGGCGAGACCTTCGCGAAACACTCGCCGATCGACGGCCGCCGCCTCGGCGAGGTCGCGCGTGGCCGTGCCGAGGACGTCGACCGCGCGGTGGCGGCGGCCCGCGCGGCCTTCGACGACCGCCGCTGGGCCGGCAAGGCCCCGGCGGTGCGCAAGAAGATCCTGCAGCGTTTCGCCGACGGCATCCTCGCCGCCAAGGAAGAGCTGGCCCTGCTCGAGACGCTCGACATGGGCAAGCCGATCCGCTGGTCGCTGGCGGTCGACGTGCCGGCCACGGCGCGCTGCATCGCCTGGTATGCCGAGGCGGTGGACAAGGTCTACGACGAGATCGCGCCGACCGCCGAGAACGCGCTGGCGCTGATCACGCGCGAGCCGATGGGCGTCGTCGGGGCCATCGTGCCCTGGAACTACCCGATGATCATGGCCGCCTGGAAGCTCGGGCCGGCGCTGGCGGCGGGCAATTCGGTGGTGTTGAAGCCCAGCGAGAAGAGTCCGTACACCGCGCTGCGCCTGGCCGAGATCGCCATCGAGGCCGGGCTGCCGCCGGGGGTCTTCAACGTCGTGCCGGGCTACGGCGGCGAAGCCGGCGAGGCGCTGGCGCTGCACCCCGACGTCGACGCGATCGGCTTCACCGGCAGCACGCGCATCGGCCGGCGCATGCTGGAGTATGCGGGCCGCTCGAACCTGAAGCGCGTCTACAACGAACTCGGCGGCAAGTCGGCCTTCCTCGTCTTCCCCGACGCCGACCTGGGCCGCGCCGCCGAGACGGTGGCCGACAGCATCTTCTTCAACCAGGGCGAGAGCTGCAACGCACCCTCGCGCCTGCTGGTGCACGACAGCATCGCCGACGAGTTCGCCGCGCGTGTCGCCGCGCTGGCGCCCCACTACACGCCGGCCGACCCGCTGGACCCGACCACGGTGATGGGCGCGCTGGTCGACGAGCCGCAGATGGCCACCGTGCTGGGCTACATCGACGCCGGCCTGGCCGAAGGCGCGAGCTGCCTGGCCGGCGGCCGGCGCGCACGCGCCGACAGCGGCGGCTTCTACGTCGAGCCGACGGTCTTCGCCGGGGTCACGAACACGATGCGCATCGCCCGCGAGGAGATCTTCGGCCCGGTGCTGTCGGTGCTGCGTTTCGCCGACGAGGCCCAGGCCGTGGCGATGGCCAACGCCAGCGCCTACGGCCTGCAGGCCAGCGTCTGGAGCGACAACGTGCACCGCGCCCACCGCGTCGCACGCGCGCTGCGTGCCGGCACCGTGCACGTCAACCAGTACGACGAGGACGACATGACCGTCCCGTTCGGCGGCTACAAGCAAAGCGGCAACGGCCGCGACAAGAGCCTGCACGCCTTCGACAAGTACACCGAGCTGAAGACCACCTGGCTGCGCATCAACCCGGCATGAAGCCGCTGCACGAGCGGCTCGAAGCCGTCGGCGTGCACACGCTGCTGGTCCAGTTCACCGACGTGCACGGCGTCGCCAAGGGCAAGCTGGTGCCGCTGGCGCACCTGGACGAGGTGCTCGCCACCGGCGCCGGTTTCGCCGGGCCGTCGATCTGGGGCACGGCGCTGCCGCGCTGCGGCCCGCGCTCCGAGTACTACGCCCGCGGCGACGCCGCGACCGCCCTGCCCCTGCCCTGGTGGCCGGGTGTCGCGCGCCTGGTCGGCGACGGTTTCGTGGCCGGCGAGCCTTTCGACGGCTGCCCGCGCCAGGTGCTGCGCCGCGCCCGCGAACGCCTGGCCGCGCACGGGCTCACGATGCAGACCGGCATCGAGCCCGAGTTCTTCCTGTTGAAGCGCGACGACGCCGGCCGCTGGCTGCCGGCCGACGACGCCGACCGCCTGGACAAACCCTCGTACGACCTGAAGTCGCTGCCGCGCCACCACGGTTTCCTGCACGCGCTGTCTTGCGCGCTGGCCGACGCCGGGCTGGACGTGCTGCAGATCGACCACGAGGACGCCCACGGCCAGTACGAAGTCAACTTCGCCCACGACGAGGCGCTGGCCAGCTGCGACCACCTGATGCTGTTCAAGCTGGCCGCACACGCGCTGGCCGAGGAGCGCGGGCTGGTCTTCTCGATGATGCCCAAGCCCTTTGCCGACCAGCCGGGCAGCGGGCTGCATTTCCACGTCTCGCTGTGGCGCGGCGCCGAGCTGGCGGCCGAGATGCTGCCGGCCTTCATCGCCGGCGTGCTGGCGCACGCGCCGGCGCTGGCGGCACTCGCCGCGCCCACCGTCAACTCCTACAAGCGGCTGACCGTCGGCGAATCGCTGTCGGGCACGACCTGGGCGCCGGCCTGCATCGCCCACGGCCCCAACAATCGCACCGCGCTCGTGCGCACCCTGTCCGGCCGCTTCGAGTGGCGGCTGCCCGACGCCAGCGCCAACCCGTACCTGGCCACCGCGGCGCTGATCGCCGCCGGGCTCGACGGCCTCGAACGCGGCCTGGTGCCGCCGCCCGCGGTCGACGACGACCTGTTCGCGCTCGATCTGGCGACGATGCGCGCGCGCGGCATCGGCCTGCTGCCGCAATCGCTGGCCGAGGCGCTGGACGCGCTGGCCGCCGACCCGGTGGTGCTGGGCGCGCTCGGCCCCACGCTGGGCCCCGAGTTCCTGCGCCTCAAGCGCGCTGAATGGACCGAGTACGCGCGCCACGTCAGCGGCTGGGAACTGGAGCGCTACGCCGCCGTTTTCTGATGTCCCCTTCCCGTGTTCCGCTGCTGGCCTATGCCAGCCTGGCCTCCGGCATGGCGCTGGTCGGCTGTTACGTCGGCCTGTCGCGCCTGCTGGTCGCGGCCCTGCCCGTGTTCCTGCTCGCCTGGCTGCGTTTCGGCATCGCCGCGGTGGCGATGGCGCACTGGGTCAAACGCCCGGCCGACGAAGCGCCCTTGTCGGCGCACGACCGCAAGCTGCTGTTCTGGGAGAGTTTCCTCGGCAACTTCCTGTTCAGCATCTGCATGCTGTTCGGCGTCAAGGCGACCTCGGCGCTGGCCGCCGGCGTCGTGATGGCGGCTATTCCCGCCGCGGTGGCGATCCTGTCGCGGCTCTTCCTGGGCGAGCGCATCTCGCGGCGCGTGATGGCGGCCATCGTGCTGGCGGTCGCCGGCATCGCGCTGCTGGCGCTGGCCAAGGCACCGGCCGGCAGTGCCGAGGCCGGTGCGCCCTGGTGGGGCTACGCGCTGCTGCTGGGCGCCGTCGTCTGCGAGGCGAGCTACGTCGTCATCGGCAAGCGCCTCACCGGCAACGTCTCGCCCAAACGCATCAGCGCGCTGATCAACCTCTGGGGGCTGGCGCTGGTGACGCCGTTCGGCGTCTGGCAGGCGCTGAGCTTCGACTTCCGAGCCGTGGCGTCGGGCACCTGGGCACTGCTGGTCTTCTACGCCATCGCCGCCAGCATGGTGACGGTCTGGCTGTGGATGGCCGGGCTGCGCCACGTGCCGGCTTCGCAGGCCGGTGTCTTCACCGTGATGCTGCCGGTGAGCGCGGCGCTGGTCGGCGTCGTCTTCCTCGGCGAGCACTTCGGCGCCGGCCACGCGGCAGCGTTTGCGCTGGCGCTGGCCGGGCTGCTGCTTGCCACCTGGCCAGCGCGGCGCTGAAGCCTTACTTCTTGTCCTTGCTGGTTTCGTGGCCGATGACGCCGCCGACCGCGGCGCCGCCGATCGTGCCGGCGGTGCTGCCACCGGTCAGCACCGCGCCGGCGACGCCGCCGATGCCGGCACCGACCGCCGTGTCACGCTGATGCGTCGACATGCCGGAACAGCCGACCAGCGCGGCCACCGAGACCGCCAGCGCACCGAGGGTGAAGGATCGCGAAACGTTCGTCATGTCCAGCTCCTTGCAACGAGCACCCTGCGCAAGCCACGGATGCGGCCGGCGAGGGGCTTTGAAACAAGTCTGGACGTCGAGGGCGGGCGGCACCATCGGCGGCGGCCGCCACCCGCTGTGCGCGCCGTCCTACGCCTTCAGCCGCGGCGTGCGTTGCGGCCGTAGCTCCTGAACCGGGCGACGACCTCGTCCATCTCGGCACGGCCCAGCACCCGCGGCTCGGCCACCGCCAGCGCCTTCAGGTAGACCTCGCACAGCGACTCGATCTCCTGGCAGACCTTCATTGCCTCGGCCAGCGTCGCGCCCGCGGCCACCAGGCCGTGGTGCGCCAGCAGGCAGGCCTTGCGCTCGGCCATCGCCTCGCCGACCGCCGCCGACAGCGCCTCGGTGCCGAAGGTGTGGTACGGCACCAGCGGCACCGTGTCGCCGCCGGCCACCGCGATCATGTAGTGGAAGGCCGGCAGCGGCCGGTCCAGGCAGGCCAGCGCGGTGGCGTTCGGCGAATGCGTGTGCACGACGGCGTTGAGGTCCGGCCGGGCGCGGTAGACCGCCTGGTGGAAATGCCATTCCGACGACGGCTGCCAGGTGCCTTCGACACGACCGTCGGCGAGGAAGACCCGCACGAAGTCCTCGCCACGGACCTCCGAGCCCATGCCGGTCGGCGTGATCAGCATCGCGTCGCCGCAGCGCACGCTGAGGTTGCCGGTGCTGCCGCGGTTCAGGCCACGCGCGTCGAGCAGCCGCACCGCGGCGGCGGCGTCCTCGCGTGCGGCGACCTCGACGAAAGGCACGCTCATCGTGCGCTCCGGGCGGCCAGCGCGCGCAGCGCCGTCTCGTCGGCCGGGAACACGCCGTGTTCGGTGACCAGGCCGCTGACCAGGCGCGCCGGGGTGACGTCGAAGGCCGGATTCGCCGCCGTCGTGCCGCTGGGCACCAGGCAGACCTCGGCCAGCTCACCGGCGGCCGTCAGCCCGGCGATGTGCGTCACCTCGCGTGCGCTGCGCTCTTCGATCGGGATCTCGCGCACGCCGTCGGCGAGCTTCGGGTCCAGCGTCGAGGTCGGCATCGCGACGTAGAACGGCACGCCGTTGTCGTGCGCGGCCAGCGCCTTCAGATAGGTGCCGATCTTGTTGCAGACGTCGCCGCGAATCGTCACGCGGTCGCAGCCGACGATGCACAGATCCACCTCGCCACGCTGCATCAGATGGCCGCCGGCGTTGTCGGCGACCAGGGTGTGCGGCACGCCGGCCTTGCCCAGTTCCCAGGCCGTGAGGCTGGCGCCCTGGTTGCGCGGACGGGTTTCGTCGACCCACACGTGCAGCTCGATGCCGCGCTCCTGGGCGCGGTAGATCGGCGCCGTCGCGGTGCCCCAGTCGACGGTCGCCAGCCAGCCGGCGTTGCAGTGCGTCAGCACCTTGACCGGGCCGGGGCGGCGCGCCGCGATGGCTTCGATCAGCGCCAGGCCGTGGTCGCCGATCGCGCGGTTGACGGCCACGTCCTCCTCGGCGATCACGTCGGCCAGCGCCCAGGCGGCGGCGCGGCGCTCGCCGGCCGGCAGGGGGCGCAGGCGGCTCAGCATGCGGTCGACGGCCCAGGCCAGGTTGACGGCGGTCGGGCGCGCGGCGCGGATGCGCTCGCAGCCGGCTTCGAGCGCGGCGTCGCCGGCGTCGGCGTTCATCAGCAGCGCGACGCCGTAGGCGGCGCTGGCGCCGATCAGCGGCGCACCGCGCACCCACATGTCGCGGATCGCGACGATCATCTCGTCGGCGCTGGCGACGCGTTCGATGACCAGGCGGTGCGGCAGCAGGCGCTGGTCGATGATCTCGACCGCCTCGCCGCCGGCGACGGCGCGGATGGTGCGCAGCGGCTTGCCGTCGACCTTCATCCGAGCACCCGGCCGGCGATGGGTTGCAGGCGCTTCACGACCTCGGGGTCGCGTGCGGCGGGCGCGGTGATGATGGCGTTGTCCAGCGCGTGGCGGCAGCCGCAGGCGGCGGCGTGTTCGTCGTGGGCGACGTCCTCGGCCAGGCCACGCACCATCTGGCGTGCGTTCTCGGCGTTGGCCAGCAGCACCTTGACGATCGCGTCGACCGTCACCGCGTCGTGGCCGACGTGCCAGCAGTCGAAGTCGGTGACCATGCTGACCGAGCAGTAGCAGAGCTCGGCTTCGCGCGCGAGCTTGGCCTCGGGCATGTTGGTCATGCCGATGACGCTGCAGTTCCACGAGCGGTACAGGTGCGACTCGGCGCGCGTCGAGAACTGCGGCCCTTCCATCGTCAGGTAGGTGCCGCCGCGCACGTGCGGCACGCCCTGCTCGGCCAGGCGCTTCTGCACGTGGTCGCCCAGGCGCGGGCAGGTCGGGTCGGCCATCGAGACGTGGGCCACGCAGCCGGTGCCGAAGAAGCTCTTCTCGCGCGCGAACGTGCGGTCGATGAACTGGTCGACGATGACGAAGCTGCCCGGTGGCAGGTCGGCACGCAGGCCGCCGACGGCGCTGCACGACAGCACGTCGGTGGCGCCCAGCTGCTTCAGCGCGGCGATGTTGGCGCGGTAGTTGACCTCGCTCGGCGGGATGCGGTGGCCGCGGCCGTGGCGCGGCAGGAAGGCCAGTTCGGCGTCGCCCAGGCGGCCGAGGAAGATCTGGTCGGAGGGCGCGCCCCAGGGCGTGTCGACCGAGACCCAGCGGGTGTCGGTCAGGCCGGGCAGGTCGTACAGGCCGCTGCCGCCGATGATGGCGAGTCGTTTCGTCATAGGTCGTCGAAGCGCCGCGGCAGGCGGCGGAGTCGGGAACGAGGAAGGCCGGCACCCGCGGGGCGGCCGGCCTCGTGCCGCCGGCGGTTGTGGCTCCGGCGATGCCTGCATGCTACGTCGCGGCGTCGCGCTCGCGGCTGCCGAATGTCAAGCCGCCGGGTTGGCCGACTCCAGCGCCGGGCGTGCCGGCCGCTGCGCCAGTGCGTGCACGACGGCCGCCGGCTCGCCTTTCAGGCGATGGTCCGACCAGACCTGGCGCCAGCGCCGCGCGCCGGCTTCGCCGTTCCACAGCCCCAGCATGTGGCGCGCGACGTGTGCCCAGGGCACGCCAGCGGCGGCCTGGCGCTCCATGTAGCGCACCATCGCCAGCTCCACGGCCGCACGGTCCTGCGCCGGCGCGGGCTCACCGAAGAAACGTTCGTCCCAGGTCGAGAGCGTCCAGGGCTCGTGATACGCGGCGCGGCCGACCATCACGCCGTCGACGTGGGCGAGCTGCGCGGCGATCGCCTCGTCGCCGGCGATGCCGCCGTTGACGACGATGGTGAGCTGCGGGAACTCGGCCTTCAGCCGCTGCGCGACCTCGTAGCGCAGCGGCGGGATGTCGCGGTTCTCCTTCGGGCTCAGGCCTTCGAGCCAGGCGTTGCGCGCGTGCACGATGAAGACCTCGCAGCCGGCGGCGGCCACGGTGCCGACGAAGTCGCGCACGAAGCCGTAACTCTCGTCCTGGCCCAGGCCGATGCGGTGTTTGACGGTCACCGGCAGCGACACCGCGTCGCGCATCGCCTTCACCGCGTCGGCGACCAGCGCCGGCTCGTTCATCAGGCAGGCGCCGAAAGCACCGCGCTGCACGCGCGGGCTGGGGCAGCCGCAGTTCAGGTTGACCTCGTCGTAGCCCCAGCGTTCGGCCAGCTTGGCGCAGGCGGCCAGGTCGGCGGGTTCGCTGCCGCCGAGCTGCAGCGCCACCGGATGTTCCTCGTCGCCGAAGTCCAGGTGCCGCGGCTGGTCGCCGTGCAGCAGTGCGCCGGTGGTCACCATCTCGGTGTACAGGCGTGCGTGCCGCGTCAGCAGGCGGTGGAAGTGGCGGCAGTGGCGGTCCGTCCAGTCGAGCATCGGCGCCACGCACAGGCGCCAGGGGCTGGGGTCGACGGCAGGAACAGGGGCAGGAACGGCAGACATCGCGGGGCTCTGGCGCCGTGGGGCGCAACCCTTGATTGTCTCAGGGTGCGGCGCGCACGAAATCCTGCATGGCCTCGACGACACGCTGCGGCGCGCTGATGTGCGGCAGATGGCCCTCGGCGTCCAGGATCACCAGCTCGCTGCCGGGCACCGCGCCGTGCAGGTACTCGGCGGCCTCGGGCGGCACCGCCGCGTCCTCGCGTGTCTGCAGCAGCAGCAGCGGGCGCGCCAGCCGTCCGACGGTGTCGCGGTAGTCGGACTGGAAGATCGAGCACAGCACGGTGAGGATGGCGTCCGCCGGCACGCTCTTGATCGTCCGGGCGAAGTGTTCGGCGAGTTCCGGCCGGTCCCGGTTGCCCATCGCCTGCGGCGCGAACTGATCGGCCCAGCGGTCGCGGCCGACCGTGACCTCGCGGTACAGCGCGTGGAGGTCTTCTTCGCGGAAGCCGCCGCGGTAGCCCGGGGCGTCGAGGTAACGTGCCGACGCGCCGATGCACACCAGGCGCGAGAACTGCTCGGGCCGCGCGATGGCCGCCAGGATGCCGGTGATCGAGCCCATCGAATGGCCGACGAAGACGACCTCGCGCAGGCCCAGTTCGTCCAGCAGCGCGCTGAGGTCGCGCGCATAGGCGTCCATCGTCAGGTAGCGGTGCTGCTCGAACGCCGCCGGGTCGCAGCTCCCGGCCCCGGCGTGGTCGTAGAGCACGATGCGGAAGTCCTCGGCGAACGCGGGCCAGATCGCGTCCCAGGCCCGCTGATCGGTGCCGAAACCGTGGGCGAAGACGATGCAGAGCGGGGCATCGTCGCGTCCTTTGAAGCTGACGTGGTGGCGGCGTCGCAGGTCCAAGCTCGTCTCCGGGTCGTGGGGGCGAAAGATGATGCTGGGCCACCTTCGGCCGAACCGGGCAGTGTGGCCGCAGGCCGGTCAGGCGCGGCGTGAGTTCTTCGCGATCAGGTCGGCGAAACGCGGCAGCAGCGGTGCCGGCAGGTCATGGCCCATGCCGTCGAGGATCTCGACCTGCGCGCCCCGGATCTTGACGCCCAGGTCGTGTGCCGCCGCCGGCGGCACCAGCGGGTCGGCACGGCCATGCAGCACGGCGGTCGGGGCGCGGATCGCACCCAGCATCGGCGTGCGATCGCCGTCGGCGATCACGGCGGCGATCTGACGCGCCGTGCCGCCCGGGCGCCAGGCGCGGTCGACGGCTTCCTCGAAGCGGCGGTGCATCACCGCCGGGTCGGGCGGGTAGCCGGGGCTGCCGATGCGCTGCATCACGCGCTCCAGGTGGGCGACGATCGCGGCACGCGAGTTGTCGGCCGGCCGCGAGAGCAGCGCCTGGCGCGCCCGCAGCGTGGGCTGCGGCAGGCCGCGTGCGCCCGAGGTCGTCATCATCAGCACCAGGCTGCGCACGCGTTCGGGGCGGCGCGCGGCGATGTGCTGGGCGATCATGCCGCCCATGGACGCGCCGCACAGGTGCGCCGAGGCCAGCCCCAGCGCGTCCATCACGCCCAGCGTGTCGGCGGCCATGTCGGCCAGCCGGTACGGCGAGCGTGAAGGCAGGTGCAGCGCATAGCGGATGCCGGCGATCGCCAGGTTGGGCACGCCCAGGGCGTCGAAACCCTGGCTGAGGCCGGCGTCGCGGTTGTCGAAACGCACGACACGGAAGCCCCGCTCCACGAGCTGCTGCACGAACTCCTCGGGCCAGGCCGTGAGCTGCATGCCCAGCCCCATCACCAGGACCAGCGGGACGCCGTCGGGCGGGCCGCGGTCGTCGACTTCGAGGGCGATGCCGTTGGCGGCGACCTGCATCAGCGGCCCTCCACCCCGGCGCGGAACGGGCCGCAGATGCGGCGCGAGGCGCGGACAGTCATGGCGCCGATGTTATCGGCAGCCGTACCGGCCCGGCCGCCGCGGGCTCAAGCGGCCGGCGCCGCGCGTTCGCCGCCGAACTCCTCGTACGCCTGAAGCGCCTTGGCGGCGTACATCAGCGACGGCCCGCCGCCCATGTAGACACACAGGCCCAGCATCTCCTCGAACTCGGCACGCGTGCAGCCGAGCTTGACCAGGGCGTCGGCATGGAAGCCGACGCAGGGATCGCAGCGCGCTCCGACCGACAGCGCCATCGCGATCAGTTCCTTGGTCTTCTTGTCCAGCGTGCCGGTCTTGGTGGCCGCCATCGCCAGCGCCGAGAAGCCGCGCGTGGTCTCGGGGATGTCGGCACGCAGCTTGGCGAGCGACGCGGAGATGGAGGCGGTCAGATCGCGATAGGACTCGGTCATGATACGGGGCGGGGTATAAACGACGGCGCGATTGTGCCCGTGTCGGCGCTGGCGTGCTTGCGTCAGCACAAGCGCCGGGTGCGGGGTTTGCCGACACCGCGCATGCCCCGCACCGCCGCCCGTGCCCCGGCCCACGACCCGCTGCATCGCTACCGCGAGCGCCGCGACTTGCGCGCGACGCCCGAGCCCGGCGCCGACGCGCCGCGGCCCGGCACCGACCTTGGCCGTTTCGTCGTCCAGAAACACGACGCGACGCGGCTGCACTACGACTTCCGGCTGGAGCTCGACGGCGTGCTGCTGTCCTGGGCCGTGCCCAAGGGGCCCAGCCTGGACCCGGCCGACAAGCGCATGGCGGTGCGCACCGAGGACCACCCGCTGGCCTACGCCGACTTCGAGGGCACGATCCCCGTGGGCCATTACGGCGCGGGCCGGGTCATCGTCTGGGACCGGGGCCGCTGGGCGCCGCTGGCCGAACCCCGCGCCGCGCTGGCCGCCGGCAAGCTGCCGTTCGAGCTCGACGGCGAGAAGCTCCAGGGCGCGTGGGAACTGGTGCGTTTGAAGCCCAAGGCCGGTGAACGCGGCGAGAACTGGCTGCTGTTCAAGAAACACGATGCCCGGGCGCGGCCCCGCGGCGAGTACGACGTCGTCGCCGCACAGCCCGACAGCGTCGCCGGGAGGGTCGCCGACACACCGCGGCCCCGGCGCCGGCAGAGCCGCGCCGCACTCGCGCTGGACAGCGTCGCGCCCAAGGCGCCGCAGCCCGAGACGCTGGCGCCGCAACTCGCGACGCTGGCCTCGGCGGCGCCGGCCGCCGGCAGCTGGCTCTACGAGACCAAGTTCGACGGCTACCGGCTGCTGGCGCGCATCCGCCGCGGGGTGCCGCGGCTGTTCACGCGCAACGGCCACGACTGGACCGACAAGCTGCCGGGGCTGGCCGCGGCGCTGAAAGGCCTGGGCCTGCAGTCGGCCTGGATTGACGGCGAACTGGTCGCGCTCGGCGCGGGTGCTGCCGCCGACTTCAATGCGCTGCAGAACGCCTTCGACGGCCGCGGCCGGGCGGAGCTGGTCTATTTCGTGTTCGACCTGCCCTACGTGCAGGGCCGCGACCTGCGCGAGCTGGCGCTGGACACGCGGCGCGCGCTGCTGCAGTCGCTGCTGGACGAACACCCGCTGGACGGCGTGCGTTTCTCCGCCGAGCTGCCGCCCGGCGGCTCCGGCGCGCTGGCGACGGCCTGCGAACGCCAGCTCGAAGGCGTGATCGCCAAACGCCGCGACGCCCCGTACCGCTCGATGCGCAGCGCCGACTGGCTGAAGCTGAAATGCCGCCGGCGACAGGAGTTCGTCGTCGCCGGCTACACCGAGCGCGCCAACGCCAGCGGCGAGATCGGCAGCCTGATCCTCGCCGTGCACGGCGCCGACGGCCGCCTCGTGCACGCCGGCAACGTCGGCACCGGCTGGGACACGCGCGCGGCGCGGGCCTTGTTCACGCGGCTGCAGCCGCTGGCCGCCGCCGCGCCGGCGTTCGCCGCCGGGGCGCCTGCACCGGGCCGCTGGAGCCGCCGCGGCCCTGGCCTGGAACGCTGGGTGCGGCCGGAGCTCGTCGTCGAGGTCGAGTTTGCCGAATGGACGTCCGGCGGCAGCGTGCGCCACGCGGTCTACCTCGGCGTGCGCGAAGACAAGCCTGCGGCGCAGGTCGTGCGCGAGCGCGCCGTCGCGCCCGACACCGTGCCCAGCGCCGCGCGCACCGCCTCGTCCAGCGGCCGCATCGCCCGCGTGCGCATCACGCACGGCGAACGCATCGTCGACCAGGCCAGCGGCCTGAGCAAGCTGGACCTGCTGCGCTGGTACGACGCCATCGCCGAACGCATGCTGCCGCACCTGTCGGGGCGGCCGGTCGCGCTGCTGCGTGCGCCACAAGGCGTCGGCCGGCCGGTGTTCTTCCAGAAACATGCCGAACGCAGCGAGATCCCCGGTCTCGTGCAGCTCGACCCGGCGCTGTGGCCCGGCCACGAGCCGCTGATGGAGATCCGTACGGCCCAGGCGCTGCTGTCGGCGGCGCAGATGAACGCCGTCGAGTTCCACACCTGGAACACGACGAAGCGCACGATCGCCAAACCCGACCGCATCGTCTTCGACCTCGACCCCGGCCAGGGCGTGGCCTTCGCCGCGGTGCGCGAAGGCGCGCTGCTGGTGCGCACGCTGCTTGACGAGCTGGGACTGGCCGCGTGGCTGAAGACCAGCGGCGGCAAGGGCCTGCACGTCGTCGTGCCGATCGCGCCGCGTGCGCCGGTCGACGTCGTCAAGCCCTTCTCGCGCGCCGTCGTCGCCCACCTCGCCGAACAGGTGCCGGAGCGTTTCGTCGTGCGCAGCGGGCCGGCCAACCGCGTCGGCCGCATCTTCGTCGACTGGCTGCGCAACGGCGAAGGCGCGACGACGGTGGCCGCCTTCTCGGCGCGCGCGCGGCCGGGGCTGGGTGTGTCGATCCCGGTGTCCTGGGACGCATTGCCCGAACTGCGTGGCGGCGACCACTGGACGCTGGCCGACGCCCGCGAGCACCTGGCCCTGGAGCGCGAGGATCCCTGGGCCGCGTACTGGCGCACGCGCCAGGCGCTCGGGCCGGCCCTGCGCCGGCTGGGCTTGGACCTGCGCGGCGGCAGGGATGGCCGCTGACGATGCGCCGTTCACGCCGACATGCGCTGCCGGCGCCTTCCTACAGGCGCTGCACCTGCGGGACGACTCCATGCGCCGCGCCGCTCGCGACACTGGCTGCAGCCTCAAGGAGCCTGCCATGACCGCCCTGCTCACCGCCACGACCGTCCGGCGTCCGACCTGGGTCCGCCCGCAGCCCGTCGTCGCCTTCCACGATGCCCGCGACCCGCGCGCCGACGGTTCGGCGCCGGGCCACGACCACCAGACCAAGGCCCGCGTGGCCGCCGGCCTGGCCGCCCTGCTCGGCTGGGACTACGTCGGCGAACTGCGCGAGCTGGACCGCGGCGAGGCCCCGGTGTACCTGGTGCCGCGCGAGACGCTGACGCTGGCCGAGGCCCGCCGCCTGGGCGTGCACGGGCCGACGCAGGTGTTCGGCGGTGTCGTGCCGCAGGCCTTCGTCGCGACGAAGACGATCACCCATTGCGCCGCGCCGCACGCGACGGTGCCGCTGGGCTGGTCGAGCGCCTTCGGGCGTGCGGTGCAGCAGGCGGTGCTGCCCGGGCGTTCGTGTTTCTCCGTCGCCGATGCACGCCGCGCCGCGCTGCGCCTGCTGCGCCGGGGCGGCGTGCGGCTGAAGGACCCGGGCGGCGTGGGGGGCCTGGGCCAGTGGGCGCTGCACGATGCCGGCGAGCTGGACCGTGTGCTGGCCTCGATGGACCCGCAGGCCGTCGCGCGCCACGGCCTGGTCGTCGAGATCAACCTGCACGACGTGACCACGATGTCGGTCGGCCAGGTCTGCGTCGGTGCCTGGCAGGCGAGCTACTACGGCACCCAGCGCCTGACGCGCAACCGCGACGGCCAGGAGGTCTACGGCGGCTCGGACCTCGTCGTCGTGCGCGGCGGCTTCGACACGCTGCTGCGCCGCGAACTGCCGTCGGCGGTGCGTCTGGGCATCGAGCAGGCGCTGGCCTACCACCGTGCCGCCGAGGCCTGTTTCCCCGGCTTCTTCGCCTCGCGCGCCAACTACGACGTCGCCCAGGGCCTGGACGACGCGGGGCGCTGGCGTTCGGGCGTGCTGGAGCAGTCGTGGCGCATCGGCGGCGCCAGCGGCGCCGAGCTCGCCGCGCTGCAGGCCTTCCAGGCCGACCCGGCGCTGCGCCTGGTGCACGCCTCCACGCACGAGGTGCATGGTGGCGCCGAGGTGCCGTCCGGGGCGCTGGTGCTGTATGACGGCGTCGACGCCGAACTCGGTCGGCTGACCAAGTACGCCTTCGCCCAGACCCATGTCGACAACTGAAGAAACGATTGCCATCACCGTCGACGGCGAGAGCATCGCCGGCACCTTCGTCGCGCCGGGGACGCTGATCCCCGGCGTGCTGTTCGCGCACGGCTGGGGCGGCAGCCGCTCGCAGTACCTCGCGCGGGCGCGCGAGATCGCCGCGCTGGGCTGCGTCTGCCTGGCCTTCGACCTGCGCGGCCACGCCGGCACCCAGGCGCAACAGGCCAAGGTCTCGCGCGAGACCAATTTGCGTGACCTGCTCGCCGCCTACGACCGTCTCGTCGCGCACGAGGACGTGGACCCGGAGGCCGTCTGCGTCGTCGGCAGCAGCTACGGGGCCTACCTCGCCACGATCCTGACCACGCTGCGCCCGGTGCGCTGGCTGGCGCTGCGCGCCCCGGCGCTGTACCTGGACGCCGGCTGGGATGCGCCGAAGCTGCAGCTGCACCGTGACCAGGACCTGAAGAGCTACCGCCGCAACGTCGTGCCCCCGCGCGACAACCGCGCGCTGCGCGCGCTGCAGCAGTTCGACGGCGACGTGCTGCTCGTCGAGTCGGAGGACGACCGGATCATTCCGCGTGCCGTCATCACCAGCTACCAGGCGGCGGCGCGCGAGGTGAAGTCGATGACGCTGCGCACGATGGCCGGTGCCGACCACGGCCTGTCCGCCGAGGCGGACCAGCGCGCCTACACCCAGCTGCTGCTGGGCTGGTTCAAGGAGATGCTGCTCGGGGCCCGTCGCGGGGCGGTGCAGCCGGCCGCGGTGGAGGGCGGCGCGCCCGAACGGCCACTGCCGACGAAGAAGGCCGTCAGCGAGGCCGCCGCCGGCGTGCGGCCACCAGCGTGATCAGCGCCAGGCCGGCCGCGAGCATCGCGGCGCTGGCCGGCTCGGGCACGGCGAACGCCATCGTCAGGTCCAGCGAGGCATCACGCCCGCCCCAGCCGGTGGCGTGCAGCGTGTAGGTGCCCGGGCCCAGCGCGCCGGCAAGCACCGAGTTCGCCACCCCGGCCGCACGCCCGGCGAAGGAGTCCGACAACACGACCTGGCCGTCGGCATCGAGCACGTCGATGTCCACGCGGTACAGCCGCGAACCGCGCGGCACGACGGACCAGCTCGCCTGGCCGGCGGCCAGCAGCGCCGTGTCCAGCGTGAAGGTCACGCTCTGGTCCAGCCAGCCGCGCTGGCCCGCGGCAAAACTGTCCAGCACGAGACGGTCGCCGTACGAGAACGGCGTGTCCAGCTCCGCCGATGCGACCAGGCGGTCGAAGTCGACGACCTGGATGGTCGCGTGCGCTGGCGCCGCCGCGCAGGCCGCCGCCACCAGGCCGATCGCCGTGAATCGTTTCATTCGCCCTCCAGCGCTTGAAATGCGTCAAGGGCAACGGTGTACCGAAGCGCGCCGCGCCACCACCCCGCAGCCCCGGGGCGGCCGGCGGCAAACGGTAAACAAACGTCAGCGCCGGGGGGCCGGGATGCGCCGGTCTGTCGTCGAGCCGGCGGGCCGCCGCGACCGGTCAGTCGCCGGCTTCCTCGACGACGAAGAGGAAGCCGACGAGCCGGCCGTCCTCGCCGGTCATCTCGTAGACGTCGGCGTCGGCGATCACCTCGGCGCCGGACATCTCGACTGCGGCTGCGGTGGCCGCCTGCAGCGCGGTGTCGCGCTCGGCGTGCGCGGCCAGTTCCTGCGCCTGGGCCGCGTTGGCGCGCTCGCGTGCGGCCAGCACCGCGGGGCTGTCGCCGATGTCGCCGTCCGGGCTCAGCGTGCCCGCTTCGCGTGCGGCGTCGAAGGCCGCGCGCACCTCGGCGCGGCCGGTCGCCTGCGGCGGGGCCAGCGGCTTCAGCTGCACGCCGGCGGGCACGCGGGCCGGCTCGGCCGGGGGTTCCTGCGCCAGGGCCGTGCCGCAGGCCAGTGCCAGGCAGGCGCTGCCCAGCACCCAGGTCGACTTCTGCGTTTTCATCGTGTTGCTCCTTCGGCGAGGGCCACCTCGAGCACGTTTTCCACCGCCCGCACGCCGTCGACGCCGGCGGCGATCACCGACGCACGCGAGCGTGCGTCGGGGTCGGGCACGGTGCCGCGCAGGGCCACCCGGCCGCCGACGCTGTCGATCTCCACCGCTGCGGTCGCCAGCGCCGGGTCGCGTCCGAACTCGGCGCTGACGGCAGCGCCGATGCCGGCGTCGAACACCTTGTCGACGAACAGCTCCGGCGTGCGCACGCGCGGCGGCGGCGCCACGCTGGGCCTGGGCTCCGGTTCGACACGCACGACCGGCAGCGGGTCGACGGGTTCGGCCGCACGTGCATCCACGAACGGCCTCGGGCTGCACGCGGTGATCGCGGCGACGGCCCCGGTCGAGACGACCAGGACGTAGGCGGCGACGGGTTTCATCGGGCTTCCTCGCAATGCGCGCCGCCGGGATGGTGGCGCCCTGGTCAGCACCGTACGCGCCGGCCTGCGGCCGGCGGGTCGGGCGACGCGGACTGCGGGCGTAGGACGAAGCCTCAGCGCCGCGGCGCCGACGCCGCCGCCGCCGCCGCGCTCCGCGGCGCTGCCGTGCACGGGTCGGGGCCATCGCCGCTGCCCGGGTCGACGAAGGGCAGCAGCGCGGCCAACGGCGCCGCCAGCACGCCCAGCGCGATCGCCGCGGCCGCACGCCCGACCAGCCGGCTGGCCTGCAAGCCCACTTGCGGGCGCGAGAAATGGCCGCCGATCAGCACCGGCGTTCGCAGCGACAGCACCGAGAAGTCCTTCGGCCGTACCTGGGCGCGCAGCGCCAGCGTCTCGTCGGCCAGGCTGGCGCGGCCATCGACGAACACCGTGCTGTCGCGGTTGTCGATCACCGCGACACGCGGCACGACGAGCCCGTCCTCGACGCCGAACTCCAGCCGCGCGCAGCGCAGCGGCAGCGCTTCATCACCCCGCACGAGCACGCCCAGCGCCTGCGCCAGATCGATGCCCGCGGCCTCGGTCAGCAGGTGCGACACCGTGCCGCGGCGCAGCAGCAGGCGGCCGTCGCCGTCGGCGCTGCCGAGGATCTGCGCCGTCGATCGGCCGCGCCCGGCCAGGACCAGCCGGCCCTCGAGCACGCCGGTCAGCAGCGCGCGGCGCGGGTCGTCGCCGGCGCCGCCGCGGCGCAGCGCCCGGATCCACTGGTCGATGGCGACCCGGTCGAAGTTCAGGTCCACCGACCAGCGGGCCGGTGTCTGGCGTGCATCCAGCGCGCTCCAGCCGTCGACCCGGCCACCGCCGACCACGCCTGACAGCGCCTCCAGCCGCAGCACCGCGTCGTCCAGGCGCACCCGTGCGCGCAGCTGGCGCACCGGGGCCAGGGCCTCCGTGCCGAAGTCGAGTTCAGCGATGGCGACCTGGACCTCGGCGTCCATGCCGCGCAGCTGCGGCAGGTCGAACTCCCGCTGCGGCAGCACGCGCGGCGGCGGCGCACCGGGCGGCGGCGGTGCCGCCGCCGTGCCGGGGGCGCCGACCGCCGGTCCCAGGTCGGCCAGCGCCAGGCGCTCTCCGCCCAGCCGCCCGTCGAGCCGGCCGGGCTCGCGCGTGCCGTCGTAGCGGAAGTCGCCGGTGAGCCGGCTGCTGCCCACGGTCGCGCTTTCGGCCACCAGATGCCAGACGCCGGCGTCGTGTGCCAGCCGGCCCACCAGTTCGAACGCCGGCGTGGCCGGCAGCGCCAGCCCCAGCGGGGCGCCGACCGCCGCCAGCGACGGGCCCTGCATCCGCAGCGTGCCGTCCAGACGGCGGCCGGTCAGCAGTGCCGCGGCGCGGCCGTCGAAGGCCAGCACGACCTGCCCGACCTTGCCTTCGAGCCGCACCGGCAGCGCCGGCGCCTGCTCGGACTCGTCGAGCAGCGGCAGTGCCGCGGTGGCGTGCGCGCGCAGGTCGAGGTCGTGACCGCGGTACTGCCCGCGGGCGCGCGCCTCGATGCCCCGGCCGCCCTCGCCTTCGCTGCCGCTCAGGTCGACCGTGGCCCGCAGCGCCAGCGCGTGGTCGTCGATCTCGATGTGGCCTTCGTCCAGAGTCAGCAGGCCGAAACGAGGCAGCGCGGCCTCGCCCGCCGGCGGTGCGCGGCGCTGGCCGAGCTGCCAGCTGGCGCGGCCGTCGGCCAGGCGTTGCAGCCGGGCGTCCAGGGTCCGCGCGCGCAGCGCCTCCAGCCGCAGCGGTGCGCCGTCGCGCCAGCGGCGGATGTCACCCCAGCGCCAGTCGGCCCGCAGCGCGTGCGCATCGACAAGGTGCGGCAGCGCCATCCCGTGCGCGGCTGCGACGACGATGCGCCCTGCCTGCAGCTGCGGGCTGAAGACGAAGCGCACGCGAAACGGCGCCTCGATGCTCACCACGCTGGCGGTGGCCCGCGCCGCGGCGCGTTCGACCGGCCCGCGCAGGAAGGGCCAGCCCAGCGCCTCGCAGAGCAGCAGGGCCAGCAGCAGGCCGGCCGCGACTGCGGCGACACGCGCGGCGCGGCGTCGGCTGCGGGCAGCGGGCTGGCCTCGGGTCGCGCCGGGGGGACTCATGGCCGGCGCTCCGGCAACGAGCGTTCCGGGCGGGTACGCACGTTGCCGGAACGCCCTGATGAAGACCCCGCAACACCCGGATCGAGCGAAACCCAAGGCGCCCGCCGAGGTCGGCACGCCGCCGATCGCACCCGGCCAGGCGGCCGGCGAAGACGGCCAGGCACTGCCGCTGCCGCACGAACGCGACGAGTCGGTGGGCGACGCCGGCGAGCCGCCGCGGCCGGTCATGGAGCAGGCGCGTCGCGACCTCGCGGCAGGTCAGGTCGACACCGACCTGCGCGCAACCCCCGGGCTGGATGCCGCCGCGCGCGAACGCGCCGTCGGGCCGGCTGCCGGGCGCTCCAAGCCTTGAGCGCAGGACGCAGCGCGCTGCTGCGCTGCTGCGCTGCGTCGCCCTCGGCTCGACCGCGCCCGAGCAGGCCCGGCCGGATGTGTGCGTGCGGGCGTTCGCGCCTGGCGCTCCCGGCCCTGGGGAACGCCGTCTCCTTCAATCCGAGCGCAGCGGCTCGGCGGCGTCGGTCTGGCGACGCAGCGCTTCACGCGGTGCGCCTTCGCGGCGCAGGCGGCCCTGCTCGCGCAGCATCTCGCGCCCCAGATCCAGCCGGTGTGCCTGCGGCAGCAGCAGCACGACCTTCGGGAACAGGTGCTCCTCCTCTTCCTCGTGGTGGTGCTCGCACTGCTCCTGCAGCACGTGGGCCTTGGGGCCGAAGGTCGGGTCCTGCGGGTCCAGGGCCAGAAGGTCGTCGAGCAGGCGCTTGAGCGACAGGTGCTCCTCGAGGGACTCGAGCAGCACGCTTTCGGTGCTCGCGGCGGCAACCGCCGGGTAGAACACGCGCTCCTCCACGATCACGTGCAGCGCGAGTTCGTCGCCCACCTCGTGCAGCGCCTCGCGCCGCGTGTCGGCGGCGTCGGCGCCGACCAGGCGGCGCAGCAGTTCCTCCAGGCGGCGATGCTGGGCAACGAGCATCACGACGGCGTCGTCGGGTTCGGGACGGGGGGGTTCCACGGCGGGCTCCGGCTAGGGTGATCGCCGGGCCGGGCACGCCGCGTGCCCGGTGGCCGGCCGATGAAAGAAGCCGACCCGCAGCCCTCGCCCCCAACCTCCCAGCGTGCCGGTGGAGGCGGCGGTGGCCGGCTCGGCCCCTGGCTGCTGCTGCTTGGCGGCGCTGCGCTGGCCTGGGTGCTGGTCGACGTGCTGATGCTGGTTTTCGCGGCGCTCCTGTTTGCCCTCGTGCTGCGCGCGCTGGCCGGGCCGCTCGAGGCGCGCGGGCTGTCGGCACGGCTGTCGCTGCCGCTGGTGCTGCTGGCGCTGGCCGCGGTGCTGGCGGGGGCGTTCTGGCTGGTCGGTGCCGGGGCGGCCGAGCAGCTCCAGGCGCTGCGCGACACGCTGCCGCGCGCCTGGGCCGCGTTCCAGCGCTGGCTGGGGGACTACACCAGCGGGCGCTGGCTGCAGTCCCTGTGGGACAGCGCACGCCCGCTGGACGACTGGGGCCGGCTTGCCGGGCTCGCCACCGGCACGCTGAACGCCGCCACCGGCGCCATCGGCGCGTTCGTGCTGCTGCTGGTCGTCGGCATCTACCTCGCCGCCGACCCGGGCACCTACCGCCGCGGCCTGGTCACGCTGGTGCCGCCGGCGCGGCGCCCGCAGGCCGAACGCACGCTCGACGCGGCCGGCCGCAACCTGTCGCGCTGGCTGCTGGGCCAGGCGGTGTCGATGCTCGTCGTGGGCCTGCTCACCGGCATCGGCCTGGCGCTGATCGGCGCGCCGCTGGTGCTGTCGCTGAGCCTGATCGCCGGCTTGCTGGAGTTCGTGCCGTACTTCGGGCCCATCGTTTCGGGCGTGCTGATCGTCGGTGTCGCGCTGGCTGAGGGCGAAGGCCTGGCACTGCAGGCGCTCCTGGTCTGCCTGGCGGTGCAGCAGGCCGAGGGCTACGTCGTGCAGCCGCTGGTGCAGCGCTGGGCGGTGCGGCTGCCGCCGGTGCTGGGCATGTGCTCGGTGCTGGTCTTCGGCGTGCTGTTCGGGCTGCCGGGTGTGCTGCTGGCGATGCCGCTGATGGTGCTGACGATGACGCTGGTCAACGAGCTCTACGTGCGCCGGCTCGAGCCGCCGGACTAGCCGGACTAGCCGGACTAGGGGCCGGGCACGCGACTTGTCCTGGACGTGCCGGGACGCCCGATCGAGGCGCCGGAGGACGGAAGATGGCCACCGACCGCTATCAGTGCTGGCGTCGTGCCGGCGTGGCGTTGCTGCTCGTCGCGATGCCGGCGTTCGGCGGCGACGCCGGCCTCGTGATCGAGGATCTGGACGGCGAGCTGCCCAGGCTGCTGGTGCACGCCGGTCGTGCGGGTACGGGCCTTGCCGTCTGAAGGCGTTCACCCCACGGAAGGCCCGACGAATGAAGACGATCGCCGACTTGATGACCCGCGACCCCGTCGCGGTACGCCCGCGCGAGACGGTGCAGCGCGCCGCCCAGCTGATGGACGAACTGAACGTCGGCTGCCTGCCGGTGTGCGAGGACTGGCTGGTGCGCGGCATCGTCACCGACCGCGACATCACCGTGCGCGCGACCGCGGCCGGCCTGGACCCGGGTTCGACCGAGGTCGCCGCGGTGATGAGCGAAGGCGTGCGCTGCTGCTCGCAGCGCCAGTCGCCGGCCGAGGTCCTGCGCCAGATGTCGGCGGTGCAGATCCGGCGCCTGCCGGTGGTCGACGACGCCGGCCGGCTGGTGGGCATCGTCTCGCTGGGCGACTTCGCCGCACGCCACCCTGGCGGCGTGGACGAGACGCTGCGCCAGATCTCCACGCCGGCGGCGCCCGACCGCGCTGCGGCATGAGGGCGGGCGCGCTCGCCGCGCTGGCACTGGCCGCCGCGCTGCTCGGCTGTTCGGAGACCTCGCGCCTGCAGGCCGGCGCCGACGTCGGCCCCGACCCGACCCTGGTGGAGCCGGTGCGCACGCTGCTGCCGACCGTCAAGGTCGCCGAGGCGGTGGGCTGGCCCGAGGGCGAACGCCCGGTCCCGGCGCCCGGGCTGGACGTCGCGGCCTTCGCCAGCGGGCTGGAGCATCCGCGCTGGCTGCACGTGCTGCCCAACGGCGACGTGCTCGTCGCCGAGACCAACGCCCCCGAACGCCAGGGCCGAGGTGGCATCAAGGGCTGGTTCATGAAACAGGCGATGAAACGCGCGGGCGCCGCCACGCCGAGTGCCGATCGCATCACGCTGCTGCGCGACGCCGACGGCGACGGGCGCGCCGAGTTGCGCGTGCCCTTCCTCCAGAACCTGCATTCGCCCTTCGGCATGGCCCTGGTCGGCGACCGCTTCTTCGTCGCCAACACCGACGCGGTGATGGAGTTCCCCTACCGCGACGGCGACATCCGCATCGGCGCCGCCGGCCGCCGGCTGGCCGAGCTGCCGGCCGGCCCGCGAAACCACCACTGGACCAAGAGCCTGATCGCGAGCGCCGACGGCCGCACGCTGTACGCGACGGCGGGCTCCAACAGCAACGTCGCCGAGAACGGCATGGACGAGGAGCGCGGGCGTGCCGCGATCTGGGCCATCGACGTCGCCAGCGGCGCGATGCGGCTGTACGCGAGCGGGCTGCGCAACCCCAACGGCATGGCCTGGGAGCCGGCGAGCGGCGTGCTCTGGACCGTGGTCAACGAACGCGACGAACTCGGCAGCGACCTGGTGCCCGACTACCTGAGCTCGGTGCGCGAAGGCGGCTTCTACGGCTGGCCCTATCGCTGGTGGGGCACGCGGGTGGAGACGCGCGTCGAGCAGCCTGCGACGCTGCCTGAAACCATCCGGCCCGACTACGCGCTCGGGGCGCACGTCGCCGCGCTCGGGCTGGCGGCGGCACGCGGCTCGACGGTGACGACGCCGCTGGGCGGGGCCACCGACGGCATGTTCGTCGGCCTGCACGGCTCCTGGAACCGGCGCCCGCCGTCGGGCTACAAGGTGGTCTTCGTGCCCTTCGTCGGCGGGCGCCCGAGCGGCCAGCCGGTGGACGTGCTCACCGGCTTCCTCGACAGCGAAGGCCGGGCGCGGGGGCGCCCGGTGGGCGTGGCCGTGGACGGACGCGGTGCGCTGCTGGTGGCCGACGACGTCGGCAACACCGTCTGGCGCATCGCGCCGAGCGCCGCGCCTCAGCGGTAGAGGCCTTCGGCGTTCGCCGCGCGCCAGTTCTGCTCGAACCAGTCGGCATCTTCGGCGCTGCGCGGGCGCACGCCCATCAGGATGCCGCCGTCGCGCAGGCCGCTCTCGTACTGCTTGACGCGTTCCTCGGGCAGGCCCCAGCCGATCAGCGCGCCGAGCAGGCCGCCCGCGGCGCCGCCCGCTCCTGCGCCGGCCAGCGCCGCGGCCAGCGGCCCGGCGATGACCAGGCCCAGCCCGGGCAGCGCCAACGAGGTGCCGACCGCCGCGACGGCCGCGGCCACGGCGCCGACCGCGCCGCCGATGCCCGCGCCGATGCCCGCGCCTTCGGCCGCCTTGGTGCCGAGTTCGGTGCGTGGCTCGCCGGCGCTGCCGAAGTGGCGCTCGCGCGTCTCGTCGGACATCACGAGGTTGACGTCGTCGCGGCCGTAGCCGCGGTCGATGACACCCTGGTAGGCCCGTTCGGCGGCGTCGCGGTCGCGAAAGAGTCCGGTGAGGACGCGTTCCTGTGCCATGTCGATCTCCTTGGGTGGGTGGCTGCTGGCGGCAAGGCCCGTTCCGTGCCCGACGGGCCGTGAGGCGCGGAACGGCACTTGCCGAACCGTCCCCAGGCGGCCGCCATCGGCCGACCGGAACCACGAAAGGACGGAGAGATGACACAGCACGACGATCGCTATCGGCAGCAAGGCGGCTCGCAGGACGAGCGGCGCCAGTGGGAGCAGTCGGGCCGCTCCGAGCAGCAGGCCGGCAGCGGCGGCTCGCGCAGCGGCGCGGGCAGCAACTACGGCGACTGGCGTCCCGACACCGACATGCGCGGCCAGATGGGCGGTGGCTACGACGAAGGCGCCCGCCACGGCCAGCAGGACCAGTTCAGCCCGCGCGGCGGCGGGCAGATGGGCGGCGGCTCCTACGGCCAGGGCCAGGGCCCGTACGGCGGCCAGGGCGGTCTCTACGGCAGCCAGGCCGGCATGGGATCGGGCGGCAGCCGCTACGAAGGCAGCCAGGGTTACGGCCAGGGAAGTCAGGGCGGCGACGGCGGCTACGGCCAGGGCGAGCGTCAAGCTTCGTCCTCGGCGGGCATGGGCAGCGCGCAGGGAGGCTTCGGCAGCGCGGGCTACGGTGCCGGCGGCACGCGTGGCGACTGGGGCTCCACCCAGCGCCACGAGGACTGGGGCCGCTCGGGCAGCAGCAGCGGGGGCAGCGGCGCCTGGGGTCGCGGCCAGGGCGGCGACTCCGGCCAGGGCGGCTGGCAGCCGGGCCACGACAATGCCTTCGACCCCGACTACCACCAGTGGCGCAGCGAGCAGATGCGCACCCTCGACGAGGACTACCGCCACTGGCGCCAGGACCGCTACAAGAAGTTCTCCGACGAGTTCTCGCAGTGGCGCAGCAACCGCAGCCGCGGCGGTTCGGAATCGGGTTCGGCGAGTCCGGCGGGCGCCTCGGCTGGCGGCAGCTCCGGCGTCTCGGGCAGCTCCGGCATCTCGGGCGGCACCGGCCTGAGCGGTACCGGCACGTCCTCCACCGACGGCGAAGGCGGCACCAGGCCGGCGGCGGGCGGCAAGACCCCGTAAGGGCCGCATCGGCTGCCGGCCGTCGCGCAGGCCGCCCGCAGTCGACGACGGGGCGCCGCGCGGCGCCCCGTCGTGCTTCAGGAGTGCCGCCGGCGCCGCTCCACCGACTCGATGCGCAGCATCTGCCGGTACTTGGTGACGGTGCGCCGGGCGACCACCAGGCCCTGCTGCGCGAGCTGGCGCGTGATCTCGGCGTCCGACAGCGGGCGCTCGGGGCGTTCGGCCTCGATGATGTCCTTGATCAGCCCGCGGATCGCGGTGGCCGAGCAGGCGCTGCCGTTGGCGCTGATCATCGCGCGCGAGAAGAAGTACTTCAGCTCGAAGACGCCGATCGGCGTGGCCATGTACTTGTTGTTCGTCACGCGCGAGACCGTCGACTCGTGGATGCCGACCTCGTCGGCGATCTCGCGCAGCACCAGCGGCTTCATCGCCATCGGGCCGTATTCGAGGAAGTGGCGCTGCCGGCGCACGATGGCCTGGGCCACGTCGAGGATGGTGGAGAAACGCTGCTCCACGTTGCGCAGGGTCCAGCGTGCGTCCTGCAGGTGGCCGGCCATCTCGCCGTTGTGCGTGCTGCGGTGGCGCTGGAAGAGCTCGGCGTAGACGTGGTTGAAGCGCACGCGCGGCACGACGGCCGGGTTCAGCTGCACCGACCACTGCCCGCGCACGCGCTTGACCAGCACGTCGGGCACGACGTAGGCCACCTGCGAGGAGCCGAAGCGCCAGCCCGGCCGCGGGTCCAGGCGGCGGATGCGGTCGCAGACCTCCTCGATGCGCGCCGGCGTCTCGCCGAGCTGGTGCGCCAGGCCGTTGACGTCCTTGGCCGCCAGCGTGTGCAGGTGACGCGAGACGATGCGTTCGGCCAGCGCGCGGGAGGCGGCGCAGTCGATCTTCGACAGCTGCAGCTGCAGGCACTCGGCGACGCTGCGCGCGGCGACACCGGCCGGGTCCAGCGACTGCACGCGCTTGAGCGCGATGCTGAGTTCGGTGGGCGACGGCGGCGGCTCCAGGTTCAGCACCTCGGCCACCTCGTCCAGCGGCGTGCGCAGGTAGCCGTCGTCGTCCAGCGACTCGACGATCGCCTGCGCCAGCGCCCGATCTCGCGGCTCCAGCGGCAGCACGTTGAGCTGTTCGTGCAGGTGCATGTTCAGCGTCGTCTCGACCGCCATCATGTCCAGCGCCGAGATCTCGCCGTCCTCGGCGCGTCGTGTGCCGCCGGGGCCCTCGCCTTGCCAGATCTCGCGGTCGTCGCCGGGGTCGATGCTGGTGACGTCGGCGGCTTCGGCCTCGGACGGCGCGCCCTCGGCGGCCGTGTCGGCCTCGCCGGAGTCGGTTGCGGCTTCGCCGTCCTCGCCTTCCTCGGGTTCGAGGAAGGGGTTCTGCCCCATCTTGTCCCGCACCATCGCGGCGAAGTCCAGCGACGACATCTGCAGCAGACGCACGGCGTGCTGCAGGCGCGGCGAAAGCGTCTGCGTCTGTCGGCTCTCGGCTCTCAGGTCCATCGATCCCATGGGTATCGGCCTCCTCGTGGTTGGGCGCCTCCGGCCGCCGGCTTCGCCGTGCCGACGCGGGCGCGGAGGGCTCCACCGCAACCCCCGTGCCGAAACGCGGACCGCGTCGCAAACCGATACAAAGCGATGGCGACACCCCGTATTCCCAGGAAGAACGGGGTAACCGTACGCAACCGCGCGCGCTGACCTCGGGGGCCTGGGCGGCCGTGGCGTGACCGGCGGCAACACTTTTGCGGCAAAGCGTGCCAGCGGGCACGCTGGCGCGGGCCGGCGCGCGGCGGAGCCGGCACAGCGTTTGCCAACCCCGGCTGACGTTCAAGGAGAACCCATGCCCCGTACATCACGCGCCGCCCAGTCCGCCCGGGAACAGGTCCTCACCGACCTGAAGAACGACCACAAGCGGGTCAAGAAGGCCTACAAGGACTTCGAGAAACTCGGCTCGGCCGATCCCGAGGCCTGCCGGGCCATCGTCGAGCAGGTGCTGCTCGAGCTGCAGGTGCACGCCGCGCTCGAGGAGGAACTGCTCTACCCCGCCGCGCGCGAGGCGCTCAAGCAGGCCGACCTGATCGACGAGGCCGAGGTCGAGCACGAGTCGGCGCACCAGCTGATGGATCAGCTGCGCACGCTCGGCCCCGACGAAGACAAGTACGCCGCCCGCTTCACCGTGCTGTGCGAGTACGTGCTGCACCACGTGAAGGAGGAGGAAGGTGAACTCTTCCCGGCGTTGGAAGAAGTGCGCCTGGACTGGGAGCAGCTGGCCGAGGCGATGAGCGCCCGGCGCCAGCAGCTGACCGCCGATGAAAGCGACGGCGCGCTGGTCGCCGCGTCCGGGGATGGCCAGCGCAGCGGCAGCACCCTGGCCGCCAACGGCGTCTCTGACGACGGCCTGGCGAGTTCGCGCAAGATCTGATCCCTTGCCGGCCCGGCCGCCCGCGCGGCCGGGCTGGCGGCTCAGGACGGCTGGTCGTAGTCGCCGGTCAGTTCCACCCTGCGCGCCCGCAGCCGCCGGCCGAGCTCGGCGAGGTCCAGCCCTTCGGCCAGCGGGAACAGCTGCTGTTCCTCGAATGTGGCGTGGCGGCGCAGGGCCTCGGACAGTGCGGCGACGCCACCGTCGTCGCCGGAGGATTCGGCCAGCGCACGCAACTGCGCGTCCAGGCGCTGGTGCTCGGCACGCGCCTGGGCCAGCGTCTCGCCGGCGGGCAGTGCCGGATAGAAGATCTCGTCCTCGATGCGGGCGTGGATGCGCAGCCGTCCGCCGATGCGTGCCAGCAGCCCGCTGCGATCGGCCGCGCTGGCGTCGCCGGTGACCAGGCTCGCGTATTCCTCGCACAGCTGCTGCAGGCGCCGATGGTCCTCGCGCAGCATCTCGAGTGCATCGTGGGTGCGCGCGGGCGCGGCGGCGTTTCGGGCTCGGTCCATTGGTCTCCTCGGTCGGCAAGGTCGCGACGGGCAAACGGGGCGCCCGCCGCGGGCACGTCGTTTGCCACTGGCGTCGCACCTCGACTCGCAAGGAGAACACGACGATGAAGACCTCTTCCCTGCTGCTGGCTGCGATGCTGGGCCTTGGCGCGCTGGCGACCACCGGCTGCGCCGTGACCGACGGCCAGAGCAGCGTTGGCCAGTACGTCGACGACACGACGATCACGACGCGCGTCAAGAAGCGCATGGCCGAGGACCCGACGGTCAGCGCGATGCGCATCAACGTCGAGACGCTCAACGGCACGGTGCAGCTGTCGGGCTTCGCGACCACGCAGTCCGAGAAGGACCATGCGGGCCAGATCGCCGGCGGCGTGCCCGACGTGAAGAACGTGCGCAACAACATCACGGTGCGCCCGGCCAGCCAGTGAGCGTGCTGGTGCCCGCCGCGGCCACGTCGCGCTGACGGCGCCGTGCGCAGCGGCGCTCACCCCACCCGGCCCCCGCAGGCGCTCGCGCTGCGGGGGCTTTTCGTTCTGGCGACGCTTGGTTTCGTCAAGCTGGCGCAGCCGCTGCTGGCGCCGATCCTGTTCGCGCTCGTGCTGGCCGTCGTGCTGGTGCCCGCGGTGCGGGCGCTGCGCCGGCACGGCGTGCCCGAGTTCGTCGGCGCCGGGCTGGTGGTCGCGGCGCTGCTGGGCAGCACGGTGCCGCTGGCGGCGGTGCTGGCCGGTCCGGCCGCCGAATGGTGGCAGCGTGCGCCCGAGATCGTGGCCGAGCTGGCCCAGCGCCTGCAGCGCCTGCGCGCCGCGATTCCCGGCCTTGACGCCGGTGGCCCGCCCGGTAGCGCCTCGGGCCCGCTGGCCGAGCGCCTGGCCAGCGAAGGCGTGGTGCTGACGGGGCAGTTGCTCGGGCACGGGCTGTCCTTCGTGCTGTCGGCCGCCGCCACCGTGATCCTGCTGTACTTCCTGCTCGCCAGCGAACACTGGCTGCTGCCGCGTGCGGTGCGGGCGCTGCCGCGGCCGCGCCAGCGTGCCCTGGTTCTCGCCGGGACGCTGGCCGCGCAGCGCGACATCGGGCGCTTCCTGTCGTCGCTGGCGCTGATCAACGCCGGCGTCGTGCTGGTGCTCGGGCTGGGGCTGCACCTGGCCGAGCTGCCGAACCCGCTGATGTGGGGCGTGGTCGGCGGCGTGCTGAACTTCATCCCCTATCTCGGCCCGGTGGCGATCGTCGGTCTGCTCGCGCTGGCCGGCCTGCTCGCCTTCCCCGACGGCTGGATGCCGCTGCTGCCGCCGGCGCTGTTCCTCGCCGTGCACGCGGTGGAAGCGAACTTCATCGCGCCTTGGTTCGTCGGCCGGCGCCTGGTGCTGAGCCCCGTCTCGGTGTTCCTGTCGGTGATGCTCTGGGGCTGGTTGTGGGGCATCGCCGGGGCCCTGGTGGCGGTGCCGGTGCTGATCGGGCTGCGGGCGGTCAGCCAGCGCATGCCGCGGCTGCGCTGGCTGGGCACCCTGCTCGACGGGCGTCAGGCGCAGGCGCCCGGACGACGTCTGCGCTTGCCCCGGCGTTAGGGCGGCAGCGGACGGGTGCTGTCCTGGACGGCCGGGGGCCGCTCGGGCGGCTCCACCGCAGGCTCGCGCAACCCCGGTGCCATGCCCGGGCCGGCGGGTTGCGAGGCCGACGGCGGCCGCTGCGGCAGCGGCAACGGCGGTGGCAGGAGGCGCGCGGCCGGCGCGCCGGACACCGGCGGGGCCGGCGGCGGCAGTGTCGGCACGGCGTTCGGGTCGGTGTCGGTGGTCTGTGCTCGCGCCGGGTTCAGTGCCAGCAGCAGGAAGATCAGGGGCGAAGGCAGCAGGCGGCGGATTCGCATCGCGGTTCTCCGGGTCAGGCCCGTGCCCAGGCAATCCCGGTGCCGCGGGGCGCGGCACGGTGATTGCCCTGACTGCGCCAGCGGGATTCCTCGCTCGCCGCCGACCACCGAATGTCCAAGTCAAACGCTTCCACGCCGCATCGTCCCCTGTCGCCGCCTACGCCGCGCTCGGACTGGGACCGGGGGCTCGCCGAGCCTCTGGTCGGGGGCAACCGCGTTGCGCTGCTGCCCGATGCCGGCGCGGCGTTCGCCGCCATGCTCGACGCGGTGGACGACGCACGCGACCACGTCAACGTCGAGAACCTGGTCGACGTCGAGGGCCCCGGCCTGGACCTCCTGCGCCGGCTGGAGTCCCGTGCACGCGCCGGGGTGCGCGTCAACCTGCTCGTCGACCGCAGGCCGCTGGGTGACGGTGTCGAGGCCGCGTTGCAGCCGCTGCGCCGCAGCGGCGTGAGCCTCGGCGAGCACGACAGCGCGGCCTGGAGCGGGCTTTTTCCAGGGGCGCCGCGCTGCAGCGAGCCGCGCGAACTGCTGGTCGTCGACGGCCGCGACGCCTTCATCGGCGGGCTCGACGTCGCCACCGGGCGCGGTCTGCCGCAGGAGGCGCGCCCCGGGCCCCGGCTGCAGGTGCAGGGGCCGGTTCTGCAGCGGCTTCAGCGGCTGTTCGTCGTCCACTGGCAGCGTTTTGCGCGCGGGCCCATGCAGCAGGCGCGTTACTTCCCGGCACTGGCCCCGGCCGGCCTGCAGCGCATGGGTGTCGCGGCGGCCGACAGCGGCGAGCGCAACCCGTTCGTCGAGGCCCTGCTCGCGGCGGTGGGCGCGGCCACGCGGCGCGTGCTGCTGGCCAGTCCGTGCGAGCAGCCGCCACGGCGCCTGATCCAGGCGCTGGTGCAGGCCAGTGGCCGCGGTGCGGCCGTCGAGCTGACGGTGCCGCGTGCCGGCAGCGGGCTGCTGCGCGGCATGCCGATGCGCCAGGCGCTGCACGCGGCCGGTGTCGTCGTGCACGAGGCGCAGCCCGGGCGCTGGCATGCACGCCTGAGCGTCGTCGACGGCGAGTGGGTCGGCATCGGTTCCGCGCGACTGGACTGGCGCAACGTCGTGCGCGACGGCGAGGCCGGCATCGTCGTCGTCGATTCGACGCTGGCCGGCCGCCTCGAGCAGATGTTCGCCGACGACGTGCGGCGCACACGCGGCGCCGCGGCACCCTGCTCCACGCCCGGCCCGCACGGGTACCCCGGGACGCACTACGCGGGCGACTTTCGCCCCTGAACCAGGCGCCCTCGGGCCGGCGGGGGCGCTGGCTGCGGCCGTCGTGCTGCGACACACTGATGCCGATGCTCTCGTTGTCGATCCGTTCGCGCCTGCTGCTGCTGGTCCTGGCGGTGCTGCTGCCGGCCGTGGCGGCGGCGGCCTACGTCATCGCGCGCACCTTCGAGGCCGAGCGCAGCGCGCTCGAACGCAACCTGCGCGACAGCGCCCGTGCGCTGTCCACCGTCGTCGACCGCGAGATCGAGCAGCGCGCGACCATCGTGCGCGTGCTCGCCACCGCCCGCGCGCTGGAGAACGCGCCCGACCTGACGGCCGAGCAGCGGCGCGTGTTCCAGCAGCAGGCGCGCCTGGCGATCGACGGCATGGACGGCTGGATCGAGCTGACCGACGGCGAACGCTCGCTGCTCAGCACGCGTGATCCGATGGACAGGGTGCCGGCCGGCACCGCTGCGTCGGTGCCCCCGCTGGCCCAGGCCGCGAGCGTGCGTCCCCTGTCCAGCGGCGGCGACGTCGGCCTGCCCTACGCCCGCGTGGTGCAGCCGGTGCTGCGCGACGGCCGCGTCGTCGCCAACCTCCAGATGACGATCCTGCCCGCCGAGCTGCAGCGCATCATCGACCGGCAGGAGCTGCCGCCGGGCTGGCTCGGCGCGATCCTCGATGCCAGGGCCTCGGTGGTGGCGCGCCACCCGGGCGGCGTGCAGCACGCCGGCCGGCGCGCGACACCGGACATGATCGAGCGCCTGGCGCAGGAGCGAGAGGGTTTCTTCGACTCGGTCTCGCTGGACGGCGTGCCGGTGCGCGGCTTCTTCAGCACCTCGCAACGTGGCTGGACCTACATCGCCGCGATGCCGCGCCTGGCGCTGGCCGGGCCGCTGCCGCCGGCGGTGCTGCAGCTGGCTGCCGGCGCGCTGCTGCTGCTGGGGCTGGCGGTGGGCGGGGCGCTGTTCGTGGCGCGGCGCATCGTCGGGCCGGTCAACTCGCTGAAGGTGGCGGCCGCGCGCATGCGCTCCGGCCAGCCGGTCGCGAACCGCACGACGGGCCTGGCCGAATGCGACGACGTCGCCGCCGCGCTGGCCGAGGCCGCCGAGTCGATCCAGCACGCCCGCGCCGACCTCGAACGCCAGGTGGCCGACGCGGTGGCGCGCACGCGTCAGGCCGAACAGCGGGTGTCGCTGAACCAGCGTGTGGAGGCGCTGGGCCGGCTCACCGGCGGCGTCGCGCACGACTTCAACAACCTGCTGGGCGTCATCAGCAACAGTGCGCACCTCATCCAGCGCCGCGCCTCCACACCCGAGATCCAGGCCCCGGTGGCCTCCACGCTGCGCGCCGTCGAGGTCGGCAGCCGGCTGACGCAGCACCTGCTGCGCTTCTCCGGCCGCCACCCGACGCGGCCGACCCGCATCGAGCTCGCGCGTTACCTGGCCGAGTCGCAGGAGCTGATCCGCGTCGTGCTCGGCAAACGCTGCGAGCTGTCGGTGCACGTCGTGCCGGGCACCGCGGGCATCCGGGTCGATTCGAGCGAACTGGAGCTCGCGCTGATCAACCTCGCCCTCAACGCCCGCGACGCCCTGCCCTCCGGCGGCCACGTGCGCATCGAGGCCGCCGACGCGCCGGCCGAGGACCTGGCGGATCTGGCGCCCGGCGCCTACGTGCAGATCCAGGTCAGCGACGACGGCACCGGCATCGAGGAGGCGATTGCCGACCGCGTCTTCGAGCCCTTCTTCACCACCAAGGCGGTCGGCAAGGGCACCGGCCTGGGGCTCAGCCAGGTGCATGGCTTCTGCGTGCAGGCCGGCGGCCGCGCCTGCATCGCCAGCACACGCGGCATCGGCACCACGGTGACGCTGCTGCTGCCCGCCGCCGGCGACGACGAACCCGGCGTCGGCCCGACACCGGCGCCCCTGCCCGAAGGCGGGCTGTACGGCGTGCGCGTGCTGCTCGTGGAGGACAACGCCGAACTCGCCGACGTCACCGCCGGACTGCTCGATTCGCTCGGCTGCCGCGTCGTGCGCGCCCGCAGCCCCGAGGAGGCGCTGGGCCTGATCGACGAGGGGCGGCGGCTGGACGTCGTGCTCTCCGACATCGTGATGCCCGGCGACATGGACGGCGTCGCGCTGGCGCGCACGCTGCGGGAACGGCGGCCGGATCTGGCGGTGGTGCTGATCAGCGGCTTCAGCAGCGCACTGCACGCGGCGCACGGATTCCCGGTGCTGGCCAAACCCTGCACGCCCGAGGAACTGATCCTGGCGCTGCGCCGGGCGATCGACCTGCGCCGCCCATGACCTTTCGGCGCGTCAGGCATGCGGCCTGCCGCCTGTCCGGGATGCCGCGGCCGGTGCCGCGGCGCAACCCACGAAAGGACTTTCCCATGATGGACCGCAAGGACGTCGTCGACACCCTGAACCGACTGATCGAGACCAGCAAGGACGGCGAGTACGGCTTTCGCAGCAGTGCCGAGCACGCGCGCGACGCGCAGCTCCAGCGCATCTTCCTGGCCCGTGCCGACGAGTGCCGGCTGGGCGCGGCCGAACTGCAGACCATGGTCGTGCAGTACGGCGGCACCGCCGAGGACGGTGGCTCGGCCACCGGCGCGATGCACCGCGGCTGGGTCGCCGTGAAGGGCACGCTGGCCGGCTACAGCGACCTGGCGATGCTCGAGGAATGCGAACGCGGCGAAGACACCGCCATGGAGCGTTACCGCAGCGCGCTCGTCGAGGACCTGCCGAGCGACGTGCGCATCGTCGTCGAACGTCAGTTCGAGGGCGTGAAGCGCAATCACGCCCAGATGCGCATGCTGCGCGACGAGGCGCGCGCGCGCACCGCCTGATGCGCTGATCGGCGCGGGGCGCCTCGGCGCCCCGCGTGGCCGGCGTCAATCGCGGCCCGGTTCGCGCGCTTCGGCGTCCGCGTCCGGGTCGTCCTGCGTCGGCGCGTCGTTCCCCGCCGGCAGGTCGGAATCGAACTCGTCGGGCTCGACCGGCGGCGTGCGCCCCGGTATCGGCGGCCGGGTCGCCGCGGCGGCGGCGTCGCCGACGCCGTCACCGACGGGGTCGGCCGATTCGTCCTCGACCTCCTCCCCCGTCCCGACGAAGTCCAGGTCCGGATCCTCGTCGTCGCGGACGGCGTCTTGTGCTGCCGGGTCGACGCCACGGTCGATTTCCCGGCCGGGATCCATGCCGGCGCTGCGGCGTTCGCCGCTGCCAGCGGCATCCGTCGCATCGGCGGCTTCGACGTCGGGGCCGGCCGCAGCCGGGGGCGCGCGGTCGATACCGAGCAAGGGGCTTTGTGCCATCAGGTCTCTCCTGCCGCCAACGCGGCGGCTCGTGGGCCGGTCGGCAAGCCCCGTGCCCCACGGGTGTCAGGGCGAGACCTCGAAGCGCCACAGCCCTGCCGGCCCGGCGGGGCACATCGTGTCAGCCGGCGTCGCGGTGGTGCTGCAGGCGCTCCACCGGGAAACCCTCGCCCTGCGCGATCTCCAGCAGCGCCTGCAGCGTCTGCGGTGCGATCACCGGCGTGCGCGACAGCACCCACAGCGATTCGCGGCTCGGATGGCCGACCAGCGCCACCGTGTAGCCGCGGTCCAGCGCGAGGATCTGGTAATCCGCCCAGCCCAGCGGCAGCGCGTGCAGCCAGGCGGGCAGGAAGTTCACTTCCAGCCGTGCGTTGCCGCTGCCGGGCACGACCCGGGCGACGCCGCGTGCGACGCGTTCGCGCCCGTCGGCGCCGCGGCAGCGGTTCTCGACGACCAGACGTGTGCCCGCCGGCGTGTAATGCGTCACCGGCAGGCTTTCGCAGCTGGCTTCGTACGGGGCGCCCAGGCGGGCCACTTCGTGCCAGGTGCCGGCGTAGCGTGCCAGGTCCACGTGCTCGACGGTCGCCAGCGGCGGCCACTCTGGCTTTTGCAGCCACTTCTGCACCAGCGGCACGCCGACGCCCAGCACCGCGGCCACCGCGCCCGGGCTGCTGCGGGTGCGCCAGCGCGCCGGCAGCAGGGGCCACAGCAGGCCCAGCAGTCCCACCCAGGGCATGCCGCCCCCGTCGCCGCCGGCCTGCGCCGGCGCCAGGCCCCGCGCAGGCCCCGGGCCGGGGGTCGGCCGGACCATGCGCCACAGCGCCGCACCGGCCAGCAGCAGTCCCACGCCCGAGGCCGCCAGCCGCCACGGGCTGGCCGCGTGGCGCACGCGCCGGCCGAGCGTGTCGACGCTTTCGAGCAGGCGACGTTCACGGGCCACCAGCGCCTGTTCAGCGGCCTGGATGCGCAGGTCGAGATCGGCCTCAGGCGGCAGCGCGTTCATCGGCGGCGGCTTCGTTGGCATGGCGCACCGAGGCGCCGGGAGACAGCGTGAGATGGCGCCGCGTGCGCGGCAGGCGCAGCAGCGGCACCAGCCGGCGGATGCGCCGCAGCGCCAGCAGCGCCGCGACGAGGTTCAGCGCCAGCACCGCCGCCAGCGCGGCGGCCCAGTGCAGGCCGGCTTCGAGCAGCGCGACGGTGATCCCGGCCCACAGCGCCAGCCAGGCGGTCACCGCGAGCACCGCCGCGGCGACCACCAGCATCAGGATCTGCGCCAGCGCGCGCCCGGCGCGCACCAGCTCGAGCGAGAACAGCTCGACCCGGTCGCTGACCAGGCCGGGCAGTTCCTGCAGCACCGACTGCAGCGTGTCGAGCCAGCCCTGGGGAGGCGGCGCTGGCGCAGCCGCGCCGGGCGCGGCCCCGCCGTCGCCGCCCGGCGGCGTGCTGCGGGCGTCGTCCATCGGCGCGCCGGTCAGCGCGTCAGCCGCGCGATCAGCACGCCGACCGCCAGCGCGGTGGCGAGTGCGGCGATCGGGTGCTCGCGCACCGTGTCGCGCAGGCTCTCGGTCCACTCGTCGCCGGTCTCGCGCAGCGCGTCGGCCTTGGCGTGCAGGCGTTCGTTGGCGTCGTGCACGCCGTCCTGCAGCCGGCTGACGTGCGGGGCGGCACGTTCGGCGAGCTTGTCGATCGTCTCGTGCGCGCCCTGCACCACGCGCTGCAGGAGCTCGTCCTGGCGGGCGCTGCCGTTGCCGGCGCCGGTGGGTGTGACGGACGGCGGGATCGTGGCGCCGCCGGGGGTGTCTTCGGGGATCGATGCCATCTGAGGCCTCCGGTCAGCGCGGCGTGCCGCGACGGAACAGGTTGACGATGGCCAGCAGGATGATCGCGCCGACCAGCGAGACGATCAGCGCGCCGAAGCTGAACACGCCCTGGTTGATCGTGCCCACGCCGATCAGCGGCGACACGAGCCAGCCGCCCAGCGCCGCGCCGATGATGCCGACGACGACGTTGAGGATCACGCCCTGCTGGGCATCGGTGTGCATGATCTTGCTGGCGACCCAGCCGATGAGGCCGCCGACGACGAGCCAGATGATGAGGTTCATGAGGGGAACTCCTTTCGAACACCCAAAGGGCAAACGCCGTGCCGCGCTGCCGGCGCACGGGTATCGCGCTTGCCGAGTCTGGCCTTCCACCGCCAGGAGTCGCCGATGAACCCGCTGCTCGCCAGGATGTCGCCCACCGCCACGCGCATGATCCGCATGGACCACTCGCACGTGATGACCCAGTTCCACAAGCTCGAGCCGGGCCTGTCGCGCAGCGCGCGCGAGGCCACGGTGCGCAACCTCTGCGCCGCGCTGGAGATCCACGCCCAGCTCGAGGAGGAGATCTTCTACCCGGCGCTTCGCGAGACCGGCGCCGAGCTGCCGCAGCTCGAGCTCAGCGTGCCCGAGCACGACGAGATGCGCGGCCTGATCGAGCGCGTGCGCAGCCTCGACGCCCAGCCCGACGCGCAGGCGCTGGCGCTGAACGACCTGATGCGCGCCGTGATCCACCACGTCGCCGAGGAAGAGACCTCGCTGCTGCCGGCGGCCGAGGATCGGCTGGCCGACCGGCTGAGCGAACTCGGCGCGCGCATGACCGAACGTCGCATGGCGCTGGCCAAGCCGCACGCCGGACAGATCGCCGCCGACATGGCGCGTTCCTCGCCCGGCACCGCGGCGCTGGTGGTCGCGGGCACGGTGGCCGCCGGTGCGCTGCTGCTGGGCAGCCTGAAGCGCCACAAGGACAAGGATCCCGCCTGAGGGCGCGGCCGGATCAGGCGTCGAAGCCGGCGGCCAGGGCCTTCACCAGTTCGGCCACCGGCGCCTCGCGGCAGCCGTCGCGGCGCGTGCCTGACCACAGCGGCGTGAAGTCGTCGCGGCCAGCCGCCTCGGCGCGTTCGCGCAGCGGCCCCAGGGCGGCCGAGGCGAGCGGAAACGGCGGTGCCACGGCGCTGAGCGGCCCCAGCTCGCGCATCGCGCGGTTGACCAGGCCGCGCGCCAGGCCACCCGAGAAGACGTTGGTTAGGGCCGTCGGCTCCGAGGGCTGGCGCAGCCGGGCGCGGTGCGGCGCTGAGGTGTCGGCCTCGTCGCAGAGCAGGAAGGCGGTGCCGCACTGCACGGCAGCGGCGCCGCGTTCCATCGCCGCGCGCACCGCTGCGGCGTCGGCGATGCCGCCGGCGGCGATGACCGGCACGTCCAGCCGCGCCACCAGCGCCGAGACCAGCGTCGCGGTGTCGAGCTGGCGTGCCGGGTCCAGGTCGAGGAAATGGCCGCGGTGGCCGCCTGCCTCCAGGCCCTGGGCGATGACCGCGTCGACGCCGCGTGCCTGCAGCCACAGCGCCTCGTCCAGCGTCGTCGCCGAGGCGAGCACGAAGGCGCCCGAGCGATGCACACGCGCCAGCAGCGCCGGCTCGGGCAGGCCGAAATGGAAGCTGACGATCGCCGGGCGGATGCTCTCCAGCAACTCGGCCGCTTCGGGGCCGAAGGGCTGGCGGCTCGTGGCGGCGCTGCCGGCTTGCGGCGGCGGCAGGCCGAGTTCGTCGTAGTACGGCGCCAGCGCGGCCAGCCAGCGCCGGTCGAAGGCCGCCGCCGGCGGCGGCGGCACGTGGGCGAAGAAGTTGACGTTGTAGGGCCGGCCGGCGTCGCGCAGCGCCTGCAGCGCACGCTCGAGCGCCGGCAGCGGCAGCATCGCCGCCGGCAGCGAACCGATCGCGCCGGCGGCGCCGACGGCCAGCGCCAGGCGTTCGTCCTGCACGCCGGCCATCGGGGCCTGGATCAGGGCCAGGGTCTGGAACGGGAGGCGCATGGCTCGATTCTGCGTCGTCTCAGATGGCCCCGACGCTGCCGGTGACGGGCAGCACGATGCCGGTGATGTAACCCGCGCAGACCGGCGCGGCGAGGAAGACGTAGGCCGGAGACAGCTCCTCGGGCTGCGCCGCGCGCCGCATGTCGCTCTGGCGGCCGAACTCGGCCACCTGCCCGGCGGGGCTGTCGGCCGGGTTCAGCGGCGTCCACACCGGCCCCGGCGCGACCGCGTTGACGCGGATGCCGCGCGCCAGCAGGCTGCTGGCGAGCGACTTCGTGAAGGCGTGGATCGCGCCCTTGCTGGCCGCGTAGTCCAGCAGCCGGGCGCTGCCGCGCAGGCCGACGACCGAGCCGGTGTTGATGATCGAGGCGCCGTTGCCGAGGTGCGGCAGGGCCGCGCGCGCCATGCGGAAGTAACCGCCGATGTTGGTGTCCAGCGTCTCCATCAGGCGCCGGTCGTCGACCGCCTCGAGCTCGTCGGCATGCTCCTGGAACGCGGCGTTGTTGACCAGCACGTCCAGGCGGCCGAAGGCCTCGACCGCGCGCCGCACGGCCTCGCGGCACCAGGCGTCGTCCTTGACGTCGCCCTTGAGCAGCAGGCAGCGCCGGCCTTCGGCCTCGACGCGGCGTTTCGTCTCCCGGGCGTCGTCGTCGGAGCTGTGGTAGGCCACCGCGACGTCGGCGCCTTCGCGCGCGAAGAGCACCGCGACGGCGCGGCCGATGCCCGAGTCGGCACCGGTGATCAGCGTGCCGAAACCTTCGAGCTTGCCGCTGCCGCGGTAGTCGGGGGCGAGGAAACGCGGCTGCAGTTCCAGGTCGGCCTCCTGTCCCGGCTTGTCCAGGTGCTGTGCCGGAAGCTCGACCGGCTGCTCGCGTGCACCGGCCTGCACGGCCTGGTGTTCGCCGCTGCCGCCGTCGCGCTCGCGGTCGTGGAGGTCCTGCTGGTGCTGGATGTCGCGCTGCGTGCGCAGCGTGTCGTCGTCTCGGGGCATGGCTTCTCCTGGTCAGCGGGGCGGGTCTTCGGGTGGGCGCAGGTCGGCCCGTTCGCCCTCCTCGCCCGAGCGGGTCTGGGCGTCGAGCCCGCGGTCGGGGGACTCGGCGACCTGCGGCAGGTCGCCGGGGTGTTCAATCAGTTCCTCGATCAGGAAGCGGCCGTAGAGCTGGGCGCGTTCGGCACCGTGCGGCCGCACCGCGGCGGCAATGCGCTGCGCGAACTCGTCGTCGCCGGCCTTGACGACCAGCCAGTGGTAGCCGCGTGCGGCCAGTTCACGCTGCGCCTTCGCGAGGTTCATCTCCTGGCCGAGGGCGGCCAGCGGGCTGGCATGCGCCAGATCCTCGTCGAGCCGGGCCAGCATCTGGGCGTCGCTGTAGCGGCGCAGTTCGTCGGCCGGCAGCGCCAGCGGCTGCAGCGCCGCCTGGGCCGCGTCGGCCTGCGCTGCCGAGGGAAACGAGATGACGACATGGCCTTCGGGCTTGAACACGCCGAAGCTGCGCTCTTCACGGTCCATGACTTGCTTTCCGGGTCGAGGTTTCGCCCGTGGACGGCAAAAGGGGTTCCCGATGAGCGGTTCGAGACCCGAGGCGCGGCAAAGCTTGCCGCAGCGCTTTCCCCCGCAGCCCGGTGGAGGGCCGAGATGAGTGCCGTGCGCCGGCAGGTCCTCTACATCGAGGACGAGCCGATGAACGCCGAGCTGATGCACGCGCTGTTCGAGCAGCGCCCGCATCTGGAACTGGTGGTGGCCGTCGACGGCGCGCAGGCCTTCAGGCTCGGGCCGACGCTGGCGCCGGTGCTGCTGCTGGTGGACCTGCGCCTCCCGGACTGCCTGGGCAGCGAGCTGTTGCCGCTGCTGCGCCTGCGTTTCGGCTGGCGCGGCGTGCCGGCGGTGGCGGTGACCGCCGAACACGGTTTCGGCGGCGGCTCGGGTGGTTTCATCGAGGTCTGGCACAAGCCGATCGATCTCGAGCAGGTCCTGCGCCGCCTCGACGAATGGCTGCCGGCCGATTGAACCCGCGCCGCGACTGGGAACAGCCGTTGCCTGGACCTGGCCACGCGGGGCGCGCCGCCATGCGGCCGGCCCCTCCCCTTGCCATGAACAGGAGATTGCACATGAACACGCTGAAGACTCGACTCACGGCCATCGCCGCCTGCGCGCTGCTGGCCACCGGCACCGCCTACGCCCAGGGCACCGGCGGTTCGTCCAGCGGCACGACCGGCCAGGGCACCCAGGGCCAGGGCGGCAGCACCGACACCTACCCGTCGGGCACCGGCACCCAGACCGGCACGCCCGCCGGCAGCCCCAACAGCACCGGGATGACCGGCCGCGACAGCGGCGCCACCGGCGGCGCCGCGGGCTCGGCGACCGGCACCACGGGCACCACCGGCAGCATGTCCTCGGGCCGCACCGGCACCGATTCGACGATGGACGGCAGCACGAGCGGCTCGACGGACGGCACCGGGACCATGCGCACGCCGCGCACCGACCGCAACTGAGCGCCTGCGCGCTGGTTCGACGACGGGGCCTCGGGCCCCGTCTTTCATGGTCGTGGCGTGTTCAGCGCAGGGCGCGGGGGGCGAGGAACAGCGTCGGGAATGCCGCCGAGGGCGCCCCGTGCTCGGGCAGCACGTAGACGACGCCGGGCCGGCGCGAGAACGTCGGCCAGACGATGCGTTCGTAGAAACGCGCCGGCACGTTGATGCAGCCGAAGGAGATGCGGTTGTCCGCCGGCGTCGCACTGGCCAGCCGTTCGAGGCGGCGTTCCGCGGCCACCGTCGGACGCACGCGGTGCATCGACACCGCCGCGTCGTAGTCGACCCAGAGGATGCGGTCGCCGCGCGTGTTGCGCCCGGGTTCGAGCTCGAAGCGGCCGGCCGGCGTCGTGCGCTCCTCGGGCCGGATCTGCGCCAGCGGGCGCTCGCCGATGCCCGGCACCGAGTGGTCGCCCGCGGCCAGGCCCAGCAGCACCGGCGCGCTGGCGACGACCCGCGCACGTTCGTCCAGCACCCACAGCCGCGCCAGGCGTTTGTCGATGACCGCGAACGGGCGCGTGCCGTGGTCGCGCGTGGCGCGCACCGCGGCGACCAGCTCGTGGGCGTCCTCGGACAGCGGTGCCGCCGCGCCGGCTGCCAGCGGCGGCAGGAGCAGCCCCGCGAGCAGCAGCGCCCTCATCCGCGGCGCTCCGTCCAGGCCGGCCGCGGCGCCTGGGCGTGCAGCAGTTCCTGCCGCGCCGCGGGCTCGGCGGCAGCCGTCGGCACGCGCACGCCGACGACACGGTGCACGAAGTGCAGCTTGCGCAGCGCCGGCACCGACAGCACGAAGGGGTAGAAGTCGGGCACGCCCATGCTGCGCGACAGTTCGTTGAGCACGCCGGTCAGCTCCATCCAGCCGTTGACGATGGCCAGGAAAGGCCCCGGATTGCGGTCGCCGCTGTCGGCCAGCGCGGCATTGCCGAAACGTTCGTAGCTCAGTTCGACCGACTCGCCGTCCAGTCCGAAGCTGCGCGCCGTGTCCAGCGTGTCGAGCATGTGCAGGTAGTGCGCCCAGGTCTCGGCCCAGTCCTCCCAGGGGTGGCTGCTGGCGTAGGCGCTGACGTGGCGCGCGCCCCAATCGGCCGGGGCGGCTTCGTCGTAGTGACGCTTCAGCGCCGCGGCATAGTCCCCGCGTTCGTCACCGAACAGGCGCCGAAACGGCTCGTGCCAGGGGCTGCCCTCGACCAGCCGCTGCCAGTAGTAGTGGCCCACCTCGTGGCGCAGATGGCCCAGCAGCGTGCGGTAGGTCTCGCCGAGCGTGGTGCGCCGGTGTTCGCGTGTCGGGTCGTCGGCTTCCTCGACGTCGATGGTGACGATGCCGTCGGCGTGCCCGGTGACCACCGCCGGGCCGCCGGGCGGCGACTGCAGCAGGTCGAAGACCAGGCCGCGGTCGGGATCCTCGGACAGGCGGCTCTTGACCGGCAGACCCAGGCCGACGAGCTGCGAGACCAGGCGCCGCTGCGCCGTCGCGATGCGCCCCCAGCGCTCGCCATTGCCCGGCTGGGACAGGTCGGGCAGCGTGCGCGTGAGGCGGCAGGCGCGGCACTGCGGCGGGTCCAGCGCGCCGGCGTCGGCGGGGTCGACGAGCCAGTTGCAGGCCGAGGGCGCGTCCAGGTTGGCGCAGCGCCGGTAGCGCCGCGGCCGGCGCGGCCGTGCTTCCTTCCAAAGATCGGTGCCGGCGATCGGCTCCAGCGGCAGCAGGCGGCGGCGCTCGGGGTCGTAGCCCAGCGGCGTGTGGCAGACCAGGCACTCGCTGTTGCGGAAAAAGACCGGTCTCGCGCAGACGCACTCGAACTTGCGCGGCGTGATCGGCTCGGGAACGGCGGCCATCGTCTTTCCTCCTGCACTCACCGCGTCATCAGCACCAGGGTGGCGGTGATCGTGCCGAGCACCGCGCCGGCGGCGACGTCGCTCGGGTAGTGCAGCCCGAGCACGATGCGCGCCAGCGCCACCAGCAGCGCGAACAGCGCCAGGCCAGGCGCCCAGGCCGGGTAGAAGGCCGCCAGCAGCAGCCCGAAGGCCACCGCATGCAGGGTGTGGCCGCTCGGAAAGCTGAAACGGTCGGGCACCGCGCAGCAGGCGCGGATGCCGGGACACTGGTCGAAAGGCCGTGAACGCCGCGTGCCGCGCTTGAGCGCCCAGTACAGCACGAGGTTGACGAAGCCCAGTTCGGCGAACAGCAGCGAGCAGTGCCGGCCCGCCGGCCCGCCGAAGACCGCCAGTGCGACGCCCAGAGCGATCCACGGCCCGGCGTCGGCCAAGCGGCTGCAGGCGATCAGCAGGCGCAGCAGCGGCGGCCGCGACGCACCCCGGTGCAGCGCCAGCGCCCAGCGGCGGTCGAACTCGACGCCGTGCAGGCGCGAGGCGTCAAGCCAGCGCGGCATCGGCCGGCAACCCGGGGGCGCGGTGTTCGGCGACGCCGCGCAGCGCCTGCTCGAAACCGTGCAGCACGACGCTCCAGTCCGCGCCCAGCGCGGTCTCGCGTGCACGACGGCGCAGCGCCGAGCCAGGTGCGCCATGGTCCAGCGCGGTCTGCACCGCGGCCTCGAAGCCGGCTTCGTCGCCCGGGCGTGCGAGGCAGCCGTTGACACCGTCGACGACGTGCACCGCTGCCGCCGCGGTGTCGAAGGCGGCCAGCGCGAGCCCGCTGGCGAGCGCCTCCAGCGTCACGTTGCCGAAGGTGTCGGTCAGGCTGGGGAAGGCGAAGGCGTCGGCACTGGCGTAGTGCGCAGCCAGGTCGGCGCCGGTGCGCACGCCGGCGAAACACGCCTGCGGGTGATCGCGCTGCAGCGCGGCGCGCTGCGGCCCGTCGCCGACGACGACCAGGCGCAGCCCCGGCTGCGCCGCACGCAGCCGCTCCCAGGCGCGCAGCACGAGGGCGACGTTCTTCTCCGCGGCCAGCCGGCCGACGTGCAGCAGCACGCGCTCGTCGCCCGCGGCGCCCCAGCTCGCGCGCAGCGCCGGGTCGCGCCGTGCCGGGTCGAAGAGCGTCGCGTCGACCCCGCGGCCGCTGACGGCCAGGCGGCTGAAACCCGCGGCGGCGAGCTCGGCGGCCAGCGCCGGCGTCGGCACGAAGTTGCAGTCGGCGAGCTCGTGCAGCCGGCGCAGCCAGCGCATCACCAGCGGCTCCAGCCAGCCCAGCCGGTAGTGGCGGCTGTAGGCGTGGAAGTTGGTGCGGAAGTCGGCGCTCGTGGCGATGCCCTCGGCGCGAGCCGCGGCCAGTGCGGTGCGCGCCAGCGGCCCGGGCGTCGCGACGTGCACCAGCGCCGGGCCGATCGCGCGCCAGCGCCGGCGCAGCGCGGCACGCGTGGCCAGGCCGTAGCGCAGCTCGGGGTACATCGGGATCGGGCCGCCGGCGCAGCGCCATTCGTCGGCGTCGTCGCGCGCGGGTTCGCCGTGCTGGCGTGGGCGCACGAGCTGCACGCGGTGGCCCGCGGCACGCAGATGGGCCACGGTGCGCGCCGTCGTGAGCGCAACGCCGTTGACCTCCGGCGGGTGGGTTTCGGTGACGTAGACGATCTGCACGTTTCCTCTCGTGGATGCGGCCGGGGCGGCAAGGGCCGTTCCCGCCATGGGCACAAGGTTTGCCGCTTCGGTCGATGACTTCGCCCCCCGAACTGCCACGAAGCCGTTTCGCCGACGCCAGTGCCGCCTGCCAGGCGGTGGACCGCTGCCTGCCGCTCATTGAGCCGGCGCTGCGTGACAGCGCCGTGAGCGGCCTGGGCGTGCTGCATCTGGTGCTGCTCGATCCGGGCCTGACGCCCGCCGACTGCGACTACGCCGGCGCCGTGCTGCACGAGCGCTCGATCGGCGATCGTTCGGCGTGGGACGTCGACTACGCCGCCTACGCACACGCCAAGGCGCGCCTGGCCTGGCGCCACGGATGCGACAGCCGCCGCGTGCTGGCCACGCCGCACCGCCTGGCCGAGGCCGACCGCCTGGTCTGGGGCGGCGTCTGGCTCGACGGCATCGTCGTCGCCGCCAGCGGCGCGATGCCGGCCTGGGACGAAGCCTTCTCGCTGGCCGTCGCGGCGCAGCTGCGCGCCATCGCCTACGAGCGCGCACGCGCGGCACGCGCCGTCGAGTGAGCCCGGCCGGCACGCCGGCTGCCATGCGCCGCCGCGGCCGTCCGGCCGCCGACCCCGTCATCCGGAGAAAACCCATGTCCCTGCCCGCGCTGCTCGCCCCCTCCTCGACCGACGCCGCTTCGCTGCGTGGCCGCGTCGTCGTCGTCACCGGCGGCGCCCGCGGCCTCGGCGCCGCGATCGCCCAGGTGCTGGGCGAGTCGGGTGCCCGCGTCGTGCTCGCCGACCACGCGATCGAAGCCGCGCAGGACCGCGCCGCGGTGCTCGCCGAGCGCGACATCGACGCCATCGCGATGCCGCTGGACGTCACCGACGCGGCGGCCTGCGAGCGCACCGTGGAGATGATCCGCGCGCGTTTCGGCCGCCTCGACGCGCTGGTCAACAACGCCGCGATCGACGTCACCGCGCCGCTGGCCGAACTGAGCAACGGCCAGATCCAGTCGGTGCTCGCGACCAACCTTGCCGGCCCCTTCGTGATGGCCAAGCTCTGCGCCGCGCTGATGGCCGGACAGGACGGCGGCGGCCACATCGTCAACATCGCGTCGACCGCGTCCAAGCGCGCCTGGCCCAACGCCAGCGCCTACCACGCGACGAAGTGGGGGCTGCTGGGGCTGTCGCATGCGCTGCACGCCGAGCTGCGGCCGCAGGGCATCAAGGTCTGCGCCATCGTTGCCGGCGGCATGCGCACGCCCTTTCTGCTCGACCGTTTCCCGGAGCTGGACCCCGGCCTGCTGCAGGACCCGCTGAACGTCGCGCGGGTCGTGCGTTTCGTGCTGCTGCAGCCCGAGGAGACCGCGATCCCCGAGGTCACCGTGCTGCCGATGCGCGAGACCTCCTGGCCCTGATGGCCGGGGGCGAGGCCAGCCGGGTCGGGCGACGCCTGCCCGACCCGGGCCCGCCCGAGGCGCGCACGGTGCGGCTGCTGACGCGCATCGGCTACGGGCTGTGGGTGCCCGGCGGCTGCGCCGCCGCCGAGGCGCCCGGGCGCAACCCCGCGGCGCTGGACTGGCTGGCACTGGCGCTGAAGTGCCGCGTGCAGCCGGCCTGGCGCTGAGGCCGGCGCCGCGCCGGGGCATGCGGCTTGCCGAACGCGGCGCACCGAACCTGTCGCCGAAGTCCGCCATGCCTGCTCCGATGAACGTCGTGCTGATCAGCGAACACGCCTCGCCGCTGGCGGCCGCCGGAGGCGTGGACGCCGGCGGCCAGAACGTCTACGTCGAACACGTCGCGCGCGGCCTGGCCGCCGCCGGCCACCGGGTCGACGTGCTGACGCGGCGCGACGACCCGGCGCTGCCGGCCGCCGTCGAGATGGCGCCACGGCTGCGCGTGCACCACGTCGACGCCGGCCCGCCGTGTTTCGTGCCCAAGGAGGCGCTGCTGCCGCACATGCCGGCTTTCGCGCAGGCCGCGCGCCGCCTGCCGGCGGTGCCGGCGGCCGACGTCGTGCACGCCAACTTCTTCATGTCGGGCTGGGTCGGGCTGGCGCTGCAGCGCCGGCTGCGCCTGCCGCTGGTGACGACCTTCCACGCGCTGGGCCTGGTGCGGCGCGAGCACCAGGGCGCGGCCGACACCTTTGCGCCCGAACGCGTCGAGATCGAACGCACGCTGGTGCGGCGCAGCGAGCGCATCGTCGCCGAGTGTCCGCAGGACCACGCCGACCTCGTTCGGCTCTACGGGGCGGCGCCGGGGCGCATCGTCTGCGTGCCCTGCGGCGTGGACACCAGCGCCTTCCGCCCCGGCGACCGTGCCGCCGCGCGGGCGCGCCTGGGCCTGCCGGCCGGCGAGTTCGTCGTGCTGCAGCTCGGCCGTCTGGTGCCGCGCAAAGGCATCGCCACCGTCGTCGAGGCCCTCGCGCGGCTGCCGAGCACGATGCCGCTGAGGCTGGCCGTCGTCGGCGGCGAGGCGCGTGACCCGGACCCGGCGCGCACGCCCGAGATCGCGCGCCTGCAGGCGCTGGCGCAGACGCACGGCGTCGCCGACCGCGTGCACTTCGCCGGCCGGCGCGAGCGCCACGAGCTGCGCGACTGGTACGTCGCCGCCGACGTCTTCGTCACGACGCCGTGGTACGAACCCTTCGGCATCACGCCGCTGGAGGCGATGGCCTGCGGCACGCCGGTCGTCGGCAGCGCCGTCGGCGGCATCCGCCACACGGTGCAGGACGGCAGGACCGGCTTTCTCGTGCCGCCGCGCGACCCCGGCGCGCTGGCCGCCCGCCTGGCGGTGCTGCGCGCCGAGCCGGCGCTGGCACGCAGCTTCGGCGCCGCCGGCGTGCGTCGCGTGCGTGCCGAGTTCACCTGGGACAAGGTGGCCGCCGACCTGGAGCGCGTCTACGCCGCGGTGCGCCGGCGCGGGCCCGAGCAGCAGCGGCGGCCGGCAGCCGTCGCGGCCCTGTCGACAGCCGGCTGCGTCTCGTGAACCGCGCCCCGGGGTCCCGCCGCCCGGCGCTGTTCGTCGACAAGGACGGCACGCTGGTCATCGACGTGCCCTACAACGCCGACCCGGCGCGGCTCGAGTGGCAGCCCGCGGCGCCGCAGGCGCTGGCGGCTGTCGCACGTGCCGGGCTGGCGATCGTCGTCGTCAGCAACCAGCCCGGGCTGGCGCTGGGGCGGTTCAGCGCCGCCGAGTTCGAGCGCCTGCGCCGCGCCATCGCCGACCGGCTGCAGGCCGAGGCCGGCGTGGTGCTGACCGACTTCGTCTTCTGCCCGCACGCACCGGGCGCCGACGGCGCGCCCGCCTGCGGCTGCCGCAAGCCCGAACCCGGCCTGCTGATCGACGCCGCCGAGCGCCACGGCCTGGACCTGGCGGCCTCGTGGATGGTCGGCGACACCCTCGACGACGTCGAGGCCGGGCGCCGCGCCGGCTGCCGCGCCATCCTCTACGACTCGGGCGGCGAGACCGTCTGGCGGGCCGGCCCGATGCGCACGCCGCACGCGCGGCTGCAGGACTGGGACGAGGTCGTGCACCGCGTGCTGGCCGATCGTGTGGAGGCGCGCCCATGACGCGCGGCCTGCCCGGCCGCGGCTGGCTGCAGGCCCGGCGTGTGCTCGCCGTGCGGCTGGACAACCTGGGCGACCTGCTGATGACCACGCCGGCGCTGGCGGCGCTGAAGGAGACCTGGCCCGAAGCGCACCTGACGCTGCTGGCCTCGCCAGCCGGTGCCGCTGCCGCGGCCCACCTGCCCTTCGTCGACGAGGCCTGGCGCTTCGAGGCGCCGTGGGTCGGCGCCGGGGCGCACGCCACGGCCCCGGAGCTGGCCGAGACGGCGATGCTGGTGCGGCTGGCCGACGGCGGTTTCGACGCCGCGGTGATCTTCGGCGTCTGCACGCAGAGCGCGCTGCCGGCGGCGCTGCTGTGCCGCATGGCCGGCATCCCGCTGCGCCTGGCGCACTGCCGCGAGAATCCCTATGCCTTGCTGACCGACTGGATCCCCGAGCCCGACACCGTGGCCGACACCCTGCGCCACGAGGTGCGCCGCCAGCTCGACCTGGTCGAGGCCGTCGGCTGGCACACGCGTGACGAGCGCCTGCGTTTCACGCTGCACGAAGCCGATCGCCGCGCGGTCGCCGAACGGCTGGCGGCCGCCGGGCTGGCGCCGGGCGCGCGTTATGCGGTGCTGCATCCGGGTGCGTCGGCGCCGTCGCGGCGCTGGCCGGCGCCGCGTTTCGGCCTCGTCGGCCGGGCGCTGGCCGACGCCGGCTTCGCGGTCGTCGTCGCCGGCGACGCGGGCGATGGCTCGCAGCGTGCCCAAGCGCTGGCGGCGATGCAGCGGCCGGCGCTGGACGTCGGCGCCACCTCGCTGGGCGAGCTGGCGGCGCTGATCGGCGGCGCCGCGGTGCTGGTCGCCAACAACAGCGGCCCGGCGCACCTGGCCGCGGCGCTGGGCACGCCGGTCGTCGTGCTGTACGCGCTGACCAACCCGCAGCACACGCCCTGGCAGGTGCCCGCGCGCGTGCTGAGCCGCGGCGTGCCCTGCCGCTGGTGCCTGAAGAGCCGCTGCCCGCAAGTCCACCACGAATGCCTGGCCGGCGTCGGCGCCGACGAGGCGGCGGCGGCGGCGCTGGCCCTGGCCCGTCACCCGAAGACCCTGGAGCTGCACACGAGATGATCACGCTGGGACTCAACGCCGCCTTCCACGACAGCGCCGCGGTGCTGGTCGTCGACGGCGTGCCGGTCGCCGCCGCCGAGGAGGAGCGCTTCACGCGCATCAAACACGCCAAGCGGCCGCTGCCCTTCACCGCCTGGGAGCTGCCGTTCAACGCCGCCGCCTGGTGCCTGGAGCAGGCCGGCATCACGCTGGAGTCGGTCGACCACGTCGCCTACAGCCTGGACCCGGCACTCTTTGCCGAGGGCCGGCCCGAGCTCGCCGCCGGCGGGCACATCGTGCTGCCGCTCGAACCCGCGGCCGAACGCGACCGCCAGCTCGCGTCCTGGGAAAGTCCGTGGGACCCGCTGTTCCTGTCCTACGTCGTCAACGCGCCGCGCCAGCTGCGCGACGGCGCGCCGCACCACCTGCGCCAGCGCCTGTACGGCAGCCGCCCGGACGCGATGCGCTGGCGCTTCCACCACCTGCCGCACCACCTGTGCCACCAGGCGAGTGCCTTTCTGGCCGCACCGTTCGACGACTGCGCGGTGATGACGCTGGACGGCCGCGGCGAACGCGCGACCAGCTGCTACGGCGTCTGGCGCGACGGCCGCTACCGGCCGCTGGGCGAGGTGCAGATGCCGCACTCGCTGGGCCTGCTCTACGAACTTGCGACCTCCTACCTCGGTTTCCTGCACTCCAGCGACGAGTACAAGGTGATGGCGCTGGCGGCGATGGGCACGCCGCGCTGGGCCCCCGAGATCGGCGCCGCAGTGCGCCTGTTCGGCGACGGCCGGTTCGAGATCGGGGCGATGGACTTCGAGGCCCTGGCCGGCCCGGCGCGCGTGCGCGGCGCGGCGCTGGAACAGCGCCACCTGGATCTCGCGGCCTCGCTGCAGGCGGTGCTCGAAGCCAAGGCGCTGGAACTCGCGCGCTGGCTGCGCGAAGCCAGCGGCGAACGCCACCTGGCGATGGCCGGCGGCGTGGCGCTGAACTGCCTGATGAACGCCCGGCTGCGCGACGAAGGTCCGTTCGAAAGCGTCTGGGTGCAGCCGGCGGCCGGCGACGCCGGCACCGCGCTCGGCGCGGCGCTGTGGGTCGACGGCCGCGAACGCCTCGTGCGCGACGGCGGCGACACCCTGGCCGACGCCCGTGGCGCGGTGCCGCTGGCCGCGCGCGAATGGACCCAGACCCACGTCTACCTCGGCCCGAGCTGGACCGACGAGGCGATCCAGACGACGCTGGCCTGGGCCGGGCTGGACGTCGAGCTCGTGCCCGACGAGGCGGCGCTGGCCGAGCGCACTGCGGCGCTGCTGGCCGCCGACTGCATCGTCGGCTGGTTCCAGGGGCGCATGGAATGGGGCCCGCGTGCACTCGGCGCGCGCTCGATCCTGGCCTCGCCGATCTCGCCCGAGATGCAGCAGCGCCTGAACGAGCTGAAGGACCGCGAGGATTTCCGTCCGGTCGCGCCGGCGGTGCTGCACGAAGCCTTCGGCGAATGGTTCGAGCCGGCCGAGGCCAACGGCGGCGAGTCGCCGTTCATGCTCTTCACCTTCCAGGCCCGCCCCGAGCGGCTGGCGAGCATGCCCTCGGCCTGCCACACCGACGGCAGCGCGCGTGTGCAGACCGTGCACGCGGACTCGAACCCGCGGTTCCACGCCTTGCTGACGGCCTTTGCCGCGCGCACCGGCGTGCCGGTGCTCGTCAACACCTCGTTCAACGTGCGCGGCCAGCCCATCGTCTGCAGCCCGCACGACGCGCTCGAGGCCTTCTTCGCGACGCCGCTGGACGCGCTGGTCATCGGCCGCTGCATCGTCGCCAAGCGCCGCGCGCGCGAGGTGGCGGCGCCGTGAACGCGCTGCTCGACGAGGCGCCGGCGGCGGCGCCGCGCCTGCCGCGCGTCAGCGTCGTCGTGCCGACCTGCGGCCGGCCGCCGCTGCTGCTGCGCTGCCTGCAGGCCCTGGCCGGGCAGAGCCTGGCGCACGAGGACTACGAGATCCTCGTCGTCGACGACGAACGCAGCGAGGTCACGCACGCCGCGGTCGAGGCCTTTGCCGCCGGCTGGCCGCCGGGGCTGGTGCGTTACCTGCGGGCCGAGCACGGCCGCGGGCCGGCCGCGGCACGCAACGCCGGCTGGCGCGCCGCGCGCGCCGAGGTCGTCGCCTTCACCGACGACGACACCGTGCCCGACGCCGGCTGGCTGGCCTACGGCCTGGGCGCGATGGACGCCGTCAACTGGGCCGCCGTGGCCGGGCGTGTCGTCGTGCCCCGGCCCGAAGGCGCCGACGAACGCCCGACCGACCACGAGCTGATGACACGCGGGCTGGAGAGCGCCGAGTTCGTCACCGCCAATGCCTTCGTGCGGCGCGACGCGCTGGAGCGTGTCGGCGGCTTCGACGAACGTTTCCGCCGCGCCTGGCGCGAAGACTCGGACCTGCAGTTCCGGCTCGAGAGCGAAGCCGGCGAAGTCGGCCGCTGCGACGCCGCCGTCGTGCGGCACCCGGTGCGCCCCGAGCGCTGGGGCGTATCGCTGCGCCAGCAGAAGAACGTCTTCTACGACGCCCTGCTCTACGCCAAGCACCCGCGGCGCTACCGCGAACGCGTGCGTGCGGTGCCGCCCTGGGACTACCTGGCGATCGTCGCCCTGGTGCTGGCCGCGCCGCTGCTGGCGCTGGGCGGCGCGAGCGGCAGCGCGGTGCTCGCGCTGCTGGTGGCGCTGGGCCTGGTTGCGGCCTTCGCCGGGCGCCGGCTGCGGGCCACCTCACGCCGCCCGGCGCACGTCGCCGAGATGCTGCTCACCTCGCTGCTGATCCCCTTCCTGGCCGTCTGGTGGCGCTTGCGCGGCGCGTGGCACTTCCGCGTCTGGTTCCTGTGATGCCGGCGCTGCCGCCGGGGCTCAGCCGGGTCGTCGTGCTGCGCGCGCTGATGCTCGGCGACCTGCTCTGCGCGACGCCGGCGCTGCGTGCGCTGCGCGCCGGGCTGCCGCAGGCGCGCATCACGCTGGTCGGCCTGCCCTGGGCGCGTGAACTGGCCACGCGGCTGGCCAGCGTCGACGAGTTCGTCGAGCTGCCGGGCTGGCCCGGCCTGCCCGAGCGGCCCGCGGCACCTCGCGCCGAACAGCTCGCTTTCGTCGCCGCGATGCGCGCCCGGCGCTGGCACCTGGCGCTGCAGCTTCATGGCAGCGGCGCGGTCGTCAACCCGCTGCTCGCGGCCTTCGGCGCGCGCCTCAACGCCGGTTTCGCCGCGCCGGGCGCACCGCGGCCGGGCGCCGACCGGCGGCGTTTCGTGCGCTGGCCCGAACGCGGCAGCGAGGTCGAACGCCTGCTGGCGCTGACCGACGCGCTCGGCCTGCCGCGCCGCGGCGAGCAGCTGGACTTCCCGCTGCACGACACCGACCGGGCGAACGCCGCCGCGCTGCTCGGCGACGGCCGCTGGGTGATCGTGCACGCCGGCGCGCAGCTGCCGTCGCGGCGCTGGGCGCCGGAGCGTTTCGCCGCCGTCGCCGATGCGCTGGCCGAGCGTGGCCTGCGCATCGCGCTGACCGGCACCGACGGCGAACGTGCGCTGGTGGCGAGCGTTGCCGCTGCGATGCGCTCGCCGGCGCTGGACCTGGCCGGCCGCAGCGACCTGTGGACGCTGGGCGCGCTGGTCGAACGTGCGGCGCTGGTCGTCTGCAACGACACCGGGCTGTCCCACGTGGCCGCGGCGCTGGGCACGCCCAGTGTCGTCGTCGCCAGCGGCAGCGATGTCGCGCGCTGGGCGCCGGCGGATGCCGCGCGCCACCGCGTGCTCTGGCACGCCGTCGAATGCCGGCCGTGTGCGCACGCCGTCTGCCCCACCGCGCACGAGTGCGCCGCCGGCGTGGCCGTCGGCACGGTGATCGACGCCGCCGTGGGCGCCCTGGAGACCGAACGATGACCGGACGACGCCGCCTGCGCATCCTCACCTGGCACGTGCACGGCAACTACCTCTACAACCTGACGCAGGTGCCGCACGACTTCTTCCTCGTCGTCGACGCCGGGCGCAGCACCCACCACAGCGGCCGCAGCGGTGCGCTGCCCTGGGGCGACAACGTGCACGAGGCGCCCGTGGAACGCCTGAAGCAGATGTCCTTCGACCTGCTGCTGTTCCAGTCGCGCGAGGCCTGGGAGCACGAACAGCACCGCGTGCTGAGTGCGGCGCAGCGTGCCTTGCCGCGCATCGTGCTCGAACACGATCCGCCGCAGGCCAGCCCGACCGACACGCCTCACTGGTGCGGCGACCGCGGCGCGCTGCTCGTGCACGTGACGCCGTTCAACGCGCTGATGTGGGACAACGGCGAGCTGCCGGTGCGCATCGTCGAGCACGGCGTCAAGCCACTGGCCGAACCGCCGTGGCGGGGCGAGGACAACCGCGGCCTGGTCGTCGTCAACAACCTGCTCAGCCGCGGCCGGCGCCTGGGGCTGGACGTCTACCGCGACCTGGCCGCGCGGGTGCCGCTGCGCCTGGTCGGCATGGACAGCGCCACGATCGGTGGCGACGGCGAGCTGACCCAGCTGGAGCTGCCGCAGGCGCTGGCCGCGCACCGCTTCTTCTTCCACCCGATCCGCCACACCAGCCTCGGTCTGGCCGTCATCGAGGCGATGATGGCCGGCACGCCGGTTGTCGGGCTGGCGACGACCGAGCTCGTCACGGTGATCGACAGCGGCCGCAACGGCTTCATCGACACCCGGCCGCAGCGCCTGGAAGCGGCGATGCAGGCGCTGCGCGCGGACCGCGGGCTGGCGCACGAGTGGGGCCAGGCCGGCCGGCGCACAGCGCGCGAGCGTTTCGGCATCGCGCGTTTCGTCGATGACTGGCTGCGGGTGCTGGACGAGGTGGCGGGCTGAGCCGGCGCGCTGCCGCCGGCGCGGCGGCACATCGGCGTCGGCGTTAAGCGCGCTTTAAAGGCCGCGCCGAACACTCGGCCTGGAGCGGCGGCGCCTGAACCGCCGCCGCCACCCAGGAGACTGCCGATGTTCCAGCCCCTCGCCGCGGCCGCGCTCGCGGCCACCCTCGCCACCCTGCCTGCAGTCGCGGCAGCCCAGTCCGCGCCCCCGGCAGGTCGCCTGCTCGCGTCCAACTGCTTCCAGTGCCACGGCACGAACGGCAAGGGGCCCGGCTTCGACCGCCTGGCTGGCAAGTCCGCCAGCGAGATCTACGAGGAGCTGGTGGAGTTCAAGCTCGGCCGCGAGGACGAGGGCGGGCTGATGTCCAGACACGCCCAGGGCTACACCGACGCCCAGCTGCACGCCATCGCGCAGTACCTTTCCACGCTGCGCTGAAGGAGACGACGTGATGAAACGACGTCTGATCCTTCAGGCCGGCGCCTCGGTGCTCGGTGGCGTGCTTCTCGATGGCTGCGGCGGCGGTGGCGGCGGGTCGGACCCGGCAACGCCGCCGGTGACGGCGAAGTCGCGTGTGGTCGTGGTCGGCGGTGGCATGGCCGGCGCGACGGTGGCCAAGTACCTGCGCATGTGGGGCGACGCCGTCGAAGTGACGCTGGTCGAGCGTTCGGCCAGCTACACCTCCTCGATCATGAGCAGCCTGGTGCTGACCGGCCAGCGATCGATGTCCTCGCTGTCGTTCTCGTACGCCGCGCTGCGTGAGCGCTGGGGCGTCGAGGTGCTGACCGACACCGTGACCGCGGTCGACCCCTCTGTGCCCAGCGTGACGCTGGCCTCGGGCCGCACGCTCGTCGCCGACCACGTGGTGCTGGCGCCGGGCATCGAGTTCGACACCGTCGCCGGCCTGGACGATCCGGACCGGATGCCGCATGCCTGGAAGGCCGGCGCCCAGACCTCGCTGCTGGCGCAGCAGCTGGCGGCGATGCCCGCCGGCGGGGTGGCGATCCTGACCATCCCGCCGACACCCTACCGCTGCCCGCCCGGACCCTACGAACGCGCCTGCCTTCTCGCCGACTGGCTGCGCGTGAACAAGCCGGGCAGCAAGCTGCTGGTGCTCGACGCCAACCCGGGCATCGTCGTCGAGCAGGACAACTTCACGCGCGCCTTCGAGCAGCTGCACGCCGGCGTCGTCGAGTACCACGGCGGCGTCGCCATCGACCACGTGGACAGCGCGACGATGACGCTGCACACCAACGGCGGCGCCTTCGCTGCCGACGTCGTCAACCTGATCCCGCGCCAGCGCGCCGGGGCGCTGATCGCGAGCGCCGGCCTGGCCAACGACGCCAGCGGGCGCTTCGCCGCGGTGGATGTGCTCGACTACGCCAGCACGCTGGCCCCGCGCGTTCACGTCATCGGCGACTCGGCGGCGACGACGCAGCCCAAGGCCGGGCACATCGCCAACCAGGAAGCCAAGGTCTGTGCCGACGCCATCGTGCGCCGGCTCGCCGGCGGCGCACCCGACCCGGCGCCGGTGACCAACTCGTCGTGCTTCTCGACGATCACGATGGACCAGGCCTCGTGGCTGCACGCGGTCTTCCAGTACGACGCCGCCAGCGCGACGATGAAGTCGGTTGCGGCGGCCACCGGCGCGTCTTCGGGCTGGAACCGGGACCACTACGAGGACATGCACACCTGGTTCGGCTCGCTGATGTCCGACAGCTTCGCCTGAACGGCCCCGGCCCGGGAGGCTGCGCTGCGGGAAGCCCGGCGCGGGCACATGCCTTGCCGACAGGACCCCCCATGCAACGTCCGCCCTCCCCTCCGGTCCCTGGTGGCCTGCACCTGCTCGACGCGACGATGTTCCGCACGCCCGGCGCCAGCAGCGGCGTGCAGCGCGTGCTGGCGGCCAAACGCGAGGGTCTGCTCGCGCGCGGGTGGCGCCACACCGTGCTGGCGCCCGGCGCGCGCGGCGACGGCGAGATCGACTGCGGCGGCATCCCGATCCCGGCTTCCGGCGGCTACCGGTTCGTGCTGCGGCGCCGCCACGCGGCACGGCTGATCGAGCAAGCCGCGCCCGACATCGTCGAAGCGGCCGACCCCTACGTGCTGGGCTGGGCCGTGCTCGACGCGAGTCAACGCCTGAAGGTGCCTGCGGTCGCCTTCTGCCACAGCGACCTGCCGCGCTGGATGGCGCGCCTGGCCGGCGGCGCGCACGGCCAGGACGGCCTGCGCGGCCGCCACGCCGAGCGTCACGCGGCGGCCTACCTGGCCCGGCTGTACGAACGTTACGACCTCGTGCTCGCGCCCAGCCGGGCGATGACGAAACGCCTGCACGAACTCGGCGTGCCGCAGGCGCAGCACCAGCCGCTGGGCGTGGACTGCACGCGTTTCACGCCCGCGGCGAACTCGCCGCGCTGGCGCCACGAGCTGCTGGCGCGGCTCGGGTTTCCTGCCACGACCCGGCTTTTCGTCTATGCCGGCCGCTTCGCGCCGGAGAAGAACCTGGACCTGCTGGCCGAGGCCGTCGACCGCCTGGGCCCCGGCCATGTCCTCGTCGTGATGGGCGACGGCCCGCGCGTGCCGCGTGGCGAACGCCTGCGCTGCCTGCCGTCCAGCCGCGACACGCGCCGCGTGGCGCGCCTGCTCGCCAGCGCCGACGCCTTCGTGCACGCCGGCGACCAGGAGACCTTCGGCCTGTCGGCACTTGAGGCGATGGCCTGCGGCACGCCGGTCGTCGTGCACGCCGCGGGCGGGCTGGGCGAGCTCGCGCACGGTGTCGGGCTGACGGTGCCTTCGCGGCGCGTGGACGTCTGGACCGAGGCCTTGCGGGCCGCCGTCGGCGACGGCGCGCGGCCGCTGGCCAGCGCCGGCCTGGCGCGGGCTCGCGCCCACGACTGGGACGTCGTCGTCGAGCAGCTCGCCGCGCGCTACCGCCTGGTGATGCGTGACCATCGGCGTGCGCAGGCGCCGGGCGCGCTGCTCGCGCCGCCGCAGCTGTCGTGAGCGTGCTCAGCGGGCCCGAGCGGCGGCACGTGGCGGTCGTGCTGCACGACGTCGCCGATTCCCGCTGGGCCGGTTGTGCACGCGTCATCGCCCAGGCCCAACGCATCGCGCGCGAATGCGGCGTGACGCTGCCCTTGACGCTTCTCGTGGTGCCGCGCATGCACGGCGAGCCGGCGTCGCCCGAGTTCGTGCACTGGCTGCGGCGCCAGGCGCGAGCCGGGCACGAGCTCGCGCTGCACGGCTACACCCACCGTGACGACGGGCCCGAGCCCGCCGGCCTCGTCGAACGCTGGACGCGGCGCTGGTACACCGCCGGGGAAGGCGAGTTCGCCGCGCTCGACCGCGAGCAGGCAGCCGAGCGCCTGCAGCGCGGGCTGGACTGGGCCGAGCGCGAGGGGCTGCCGATCACCGGCTTTGTCGCACCCGCCTGGCTGCTGGGCGACGAAGGCCGCGAGGCGGTGCGTGCCGGGCCGTTCGCCTACACCTGCACGCTGGCGCGGGTCGTGGCCCTGCCCGGCGGCCAGACGCTGCATGCGCCGAGCTTCGTCTTCAGCACGCGTGCGGCCTGGCGCGTGCACGCCTCGATCGCCTGGAACGAGCTGCTCGGGCTGAGCCAGCGCCGCGCGCTGCTGCAGCGTTTCGAGCTGCATCCGGCGGACTGCGACTCGTCGGCCGTCGCGCTGTGCTGGGCCGCGCTGCTGCGCCGGGCGCTGCGCCGGCGCCAGGCGCTGACGCTCGGCGACGCGGCGGCGATCGCGCGCCGGCTCGGCACGTCGCCTGCCACGGCGGCGTGATGAAGAACCCGCCTTCCGCCACGCCGCACGCGGTGCTCGTCGCCGGCGCCGCCGGCTTCCTCGGCAGCCACCTCTGCGAACGCCTGCTCGAACGCGGCTGCCGCGTGCTCGCGCTCGACGACCTGTCCTCGGGCGACCTGCAGCACCTCGAGCACCTGCGCCGCCATCCGGCGTTGCGCTTCGTGCGCCACGACATCACCGAGCCGCTGCCCACCGAGGCGCGCGACTGCGAGCGCCTGTTCAACCTCGCCTGCCCCGCGAGCCCGGCGTATTACCAGCGCCACCCGGTGGCCACGGTGCTGTCCAGCGCCGTGGGCGTCTGGCGCCTGCTCGAGCTGGCGCAGCACACCGGCGCGCGGCTGCTGCACGTGTCCACCAGCGAGGTCTACGGCGAGCCGCAGGTCCACCCCCAGCCCGAGGCCTACTGGGGCCACGTGAACCCGGTCGGCCCGCGCGCCTGCTACGACGAAGGCAAACGCTGCGCCGAGGCGATGTGCCTGGCCTACGCGGCCGAACGCGGCGTCGTCGTTCGCATCGCACGGCTGTTCAACGCCTACGGCCCGCGGCTGCGGCCGGGCGACGGCCGCGTCGTCAGCAACTTCATCGTCCAGGCCCTGGCCGGGCGGCCGCTGACGGTCTATGGCGACGGTCTCCAGACACGCAGCTTCTGCTACGTCGACGACACCGTCGACGGCCTGCTGCGGCTGATGGATGCCGGCTTCACCGGCCCGGTGAACCTCGGCAACCCGCAGGAGCGCACGATGCTGGACCTGGCCGAGCGCGTGCTGCGGCTTGCCGGCAGCCGTTCGCGCCTGGTCTTCGAGGCCTTGCCGGCCGACGACCCGACGCGCCGCTGTCCGGACATCACGCTCGCGCGCCACCACCTGGGCTGGGCGCCGCGCGTGCCGATCGACGAGGGGCTGGCACGCACGATCGAGTACTTCCGCGCGCTGTCGGCCCAAGCCGGCGCGCGCCGGGCTCAGGGCAGCGTCTCGCCGTCGGCGGCGTATTCCTTGAGCCGGTTGTAGAGCGTCTTCAGGCTGATGCCGAGGACCGCGGCGGTGCGTTCCTTCTGGTGTTTGTAGTGGCGCAGCGTGGCCTCGATCAGCGCGCGCTCGGCCTGCGCCATCGAGGTGCCGATGGGCAGCGTGACGACCTCGATCTGCGGCACCGAGGTCGGGGGCCGGAGTTCGGGCGTGGCGGCCGCCGCGGGCGCCGCGGCCGGTGCCGGCGCGACCGGCGCCGGGCCGCCGCGGGGCAGCCACTGGTCGTCGATCAGCTCGCCTTCAGCCATCACGTAGGCCCGCTGCACGGCGTTGCGCAGCTCGCGCACGTTGCCGGGCCAGTGGTAGGTGGCCAGCCGTTCGAGTGCCTCCGGGCTGAGCTGGCGCCGGCGCCCCTCCTGCTCGTTGATGCCCTCCAGGAAGTGCTGCGCCAGCAGGCCGACGTCGGACAGGCGCTCGCGCAGCGGCGGCAGCTCGATGGGGAAGACGTTGAGCCGGTACAGCAGGTCCTCGCGCAGCTTGCCGGCGGCCACCGCCTGGTAAGGCGGGCGATTGGTCGCGGCGATGATGCGCACGTCGGCCTCCTGGCTGACGGTCGAGCCCACGCGCATGAAGCGCCCGGTCTCGAGCACGCGCAGCAGCTTGACCTGCAGCTCCAGCGGCATCTCGGTGATCTCGTCGAGGAACAGCGTGCCGCCGTTGGCACGCTCGAAGAAGCCCAGATGCTGGCGGTCGGCGCCGGTGAAGGCACCTTTCTCGTGGCCGAAGATCTCGCTTTCGATCAGGTTGGGCGAGATCGCGCCGCAGTTGACGGCGAGGAACGGCCGCTGGCGCCGACGCGACAGGTCGTGCACGGACTGCGCCACGACTTCCTTGCCGGTGCCGCTCTCGCCGGTGATGAAGACCGTGACCGCGGTGCCGGCAACGCGCGAGATCTGCTCGTAGACACGCAGCATCGGCGCCGATTGGCCCCACAGGTGGCCGAATCGGCCGCGCGAGGCCAGATCGGCATTCAGCGTCTCGACCTCGGCCTTCAGCGCCGAGGGTTTCATGAAGCGGGCCAGCACGCCTTCGAGTTGGCGCAGCGCGATCGGCTTGACAAGGTAGTCGGCGGCGCCCAGACGCAGCGCCTCGATCGAGGTGTCCAGGCTCGCGTGGCCGGTGATCAGCACGATCTCGGAGTTGGCGATCAGCTGCGGGTCGGCGAACAGGTCCATCCCGCTGCCGTCGGGCAGCTTGAGGTCCAGCAGCACCAGGTCGGGCTGCTGCATCGCGATCTGGCGGCGTGCGTCGCGCAGCGTGTGCGCGACCGCCACCGTGAAACGTTCGCCGGCCACGAGTTCGCGCAGCGTCATGGCCGAGTCGAGGTCGTCGTCCACGATCAGGGCATGGTGCATCGGCATGGATGTGTGACGCCTTGTCGGCGCAATGGCGGGATCAGGGACAACGGATCATCGGCGACACCGGCATTGCCGCACGCGATGCATCGTGCAGCCTTGTATCGGCGTGTGTCGGGCCGCTTGGCGGGTCTGCACGCCCAGGGGTGCAGCTGATTTCACAGGCGACACCGGCGCAGCGCAAGGCTCAGCCGTGTCGACGGTAGGCGTATGCGGCGCCGAGGGCGCCGCGGCCTCGCTCAGTGGCGTGCAGGCATCGGGGGCGGAGGTGCCCCCGGTTCGCCGATCGGCGGGATCTCGGTCGGCGTGGGCGGCTCGATGATCTCCGGCGGTATGTCGTCCGGCCGCGGGGTCGGCGGTGGCGGCGGGACGGTCTCGGGCAAGGGTTGCGGAACGTGAAGTCGCAGCGGCCGGCTGCGGCGGAACTCGCACATGATCATCGGCAGGTCTCCCGTGTGGAGACCCCGGGCGGCAAGCGCCGTGCCGGCCTCGCGGGCATCCTGATTGCCTCGAGGCGGTCATGAACACCCCCCTCTCCCCGGCACCGCCAAGCCCGCCACGTACGCCTCGGCCGGCGCCAGAAGACGCATCCGTCGCGGGTGAAGAGGATCCCGGCGCCGCCGTCGACGACGGTGCCGGCAGGCCGCCGGTGCCGGACGTCCCGGTCGATCCGCGTCGACCGGCCGACGCGCCGGGGTCAGCCGGCTGAACGCGGCTCTGCGTGGTCAGCGGCTGGCCTCGGAGGCCGGGTCCATGGCCGCGCCGGCCGTGCTGTCGGAGCCGGTGCTGCCCGGCATCGTCCCGGTTGCCCCGGGCGTGACGGTGCCGGTGCCGCTGGCATCGGCGGGCGGCGTCGAGGTTCCGGTGGTCGGCGGCGTCGGTTCGGGTTCGCGACGATCGCAGGCGGTCAGCGCGAAGACCGAAGCGGCCAGCAGCGTGGTCAGCGCCGCGACGCGGCGTGCACTCGTGGGTGAATTCATCGGGGGGTCCGGAGGTCTGGGAGCCGCACGCGGGCGGCGGTCTGTGCCCGCCTGAGCGGGCACGGTGAAGACACGGTCAGGCCGGGCGCCCGTAGGCGGGCGGCGCGACCGCCGGCGGCGGCGCGTGGTGCGCGCGCGGATGTGGCGTGCGCATCAGTTCCAGCAAGGACAGGATCCACGGCGCGCCGAGGATCCACAAGGGCAGCAGTCCGCCCCAAGAGCCGTTCATTTCCATGGCGTTCTCCTTGGCGGCCGGAACTGGCCGCGACAATGTGCTGCGGCAACGCTCATGCCTGCCGCGCGGCGCTCATCGCGCGGCCTGGACGCTGTCACGAAGCGCGCGTGCGCCCTGCAGGTGCTCCCGCAGCGTCGGCAGCGTGCGCGTGGCGAAGGCCTTGATCTCGGCGTCTTCGCCCCGCCGGCTCTGAGCTTCGAACAGCTTCACCGTGCGCTCGTGGTCGTCGACCATGGCCTCGGCAAAGCCGCGGTCGAACTCGGCACCCTGCAGCGTGCCCAGGCGCTCCATCGTGCGCCGGTGGCGGCGGTCGGAGTCGGTGGGCGTGCCGACGCCACGCGCTGTGGCCAGGCGGGTCAGTTCCTCGTTGGCCCGGCCGTGGTCGGCGACCATGCGCTCGCCGAACTGCCGCACCGGGGCGCTGCCGCCGCGCTCGCGCGCCATGCTGCCGAGGGCGACCTCGGCCATGCCGCCGGCGGAGGCTTCCTCCAGGAAGCGGCGGTCGCCGCGGGAGACCTCGCGGTCGGCGGGCGCCGCGGACGCGCCGGGCGGTGGCGCGGTCGGGGCGGTCTGCGCTGCGGCTGCGCCTGTGCCGGCAGCCAGGGCGAGAGCCAGTGCAATACGGATGGGGCGCAAGGGGCGGGTATCGGTCATCGTCGTGTCCTCGGGTCGTTCGTCCCCGGACCGACGGCAATCGACGTGCGCGACCTTCAGCCCGATGCCGGCAGCAGTCCGTGCGCGACCAGCAGGGCCTGCAGCGCCGCCGGATCCAGCGGCTTGACGAGGTAGCCGTCGAAGCCGGCACGCCCGGCGGCTTCGCGGTCGGCATCGGTGTTGTAGCCGGTGAGAGCGAACAGCCGCGTCGGGGCTCCCGCGGCGCGGGCCGCGCTGGCCAGCGCGTGGCCGTCCAGTCCGGGCAGGCCGAGGTCGACCAGCGCCACGTCCGGCGACGCGCTGCGGATCGCCTCCAGGCCCGACGGCCCGTCGACCGCGGTGCGCACGTCATGGCCTTCGAGTTCCAGCAGCGTCGCCAGCATCTCGCGGCTGTCGGCGTTGTCCTCGACGATCAGCACGCTCAGCGCACGGCCCGGTGCGGGCATCGCGGGCGCAGCCGGCAGCGCCTGCGACGGTGAGGCCTTCGCCAGGCGTACCGTGAAGACCGAACCGCCCAGATCGCCGCCGTTGGCGGCCTCGACGCTGCCGCCGTGCAGCGCGACGATCTGCTGCACGATCGCCAGCCCCAGGCCGACGCCGCCAGGCGAGCGGTCGATCGGGCGCGCGCCCTGCGAGAACGAGTCGAACACGCGGGGCAGCAGTTCGGGCTCGAGCCCCGGGCCGTCGTCGGCGACCTCGAGCACGGCCTGCTCGCCCTCGGCGTGCAGGCGCACGCGCACCCGGCCGCCCGCAGGCGTGTACTTGCAGGCGTTGTCCAGCAGGTTGGCGACGACCTGCTCGAGCCGCACCTCGTCGCCTTCCACCCAGACCGGCTCGCAGCGCAGTTCGATCGTGAGGCCGTCGGCGCGGCCGGCGGCCTCGAAATGCGTTCGCACGTGGCGCACGAGCGTCGACAACTCCACCGGGGCACGCTCGATGCGCAGCTTGCCCGATGCGAGGCGGGTGGCGTCGAGCAGGTCGTCGACCATCTTGCGCAGGTGGCGCGTCTGGCGCTCGACGACCTCCACCGCGCGGCGCCGCTCGGGCTCGGCGCCCTGCGCACGTGACAGCACCGCGGCTGCGGAGGCGATGGCGCTGAGCGGGTTGCGCAACTCGTGGCCGAGCATCGCGATGTACTCGTCCTTCGCCCGGCTGGCCGCCTCGGCGATCGAGCGTGCACGCGTCTCGCTGGCCAGCGCGCGCGCCTGGGCCTCGTCGCGCGCGCGGCGCGCGTCGGCAGCTTCCTGCACCTTCTGGCGCACGGTGGCGGCGTCGACGTTCTCGAGCCGGCGGTCGCTGACCTCGGCCGGGGCGCCCGCGATGCCGGCGGCCATTTCCAGCACGCCGGCCATCGCGGCGGCGATGCGATCGCTGATCACGGCCGCCAGCAGCAGCGCGGCGATGGTCGCCGCTGCCAGCGACACGACGGTCACCAGCGTGGTCTTGCGCACGGTGCCGTCCAGCACCGCGACCGGCACGCCGCTGGCCAGTACCCAGCCCGAGCTTCGCAGCCGGCTGAACGCGCTGAAGTACGGCGTGCCGTCCAGGCTGCGCACCGTCATCGCGCCCTCGTCCTGGCCGTGCGTGGCCTGGCGGAACTGCGCCAGCGAGGGCTGGCCGACCCATTGCGCGTGGTCCAGCGTCCGTGCCGCGATCCGCCCGTCGCGGTCGCTGAGCGTGACCGTGCCGGGGCCGGGGACGGCGTAACGGCGCAGGAAAGCGATCCACTGCGCGTCGCCGATGCTCACCACCAGCACGGCCGGCACGCCGCCCGGGCGCGCCACCGGCACGGCGAGGTAGCTGCGGTAGTCGCCGGCCGGGCCGTCCAGCAGGCCAGAGGCATGGCTGCGGCCGGAGCGGCGCACCGCATCGAGAACCGTGGCCGGGACCGGGGGCTCGTCCAGGCCGTCGCGGCTCAGCTGCCAGTTCGGGCCGCTGCCGGTTGTCTCGTGCAGGCTGATCGCGCGCCACAAGGGCTGGCTGGCGAACAGCGCTCCGGCATCGGAGCGGTCGACGAGTCCGGTGCCGGCCTTCGGACCTTCGGCCAGCCGCTCGAGCACGCTGAACCCGGCTTCGATCTGGCTGTCCAGCGCCAGCCGCACCGCGGCGACGCGCTCGCGCAGGCGTTCTTCGTGTTCGTGGCGCTGGACGGACTGCAGCTGCACCAGCGTCGCGCCGGCGAGCAGCGCAATCGGAACGACGAGGGCGACGACGAGCGCCAGCAGCTGCGAGCGTATGCGCACCGATCAGCCGCCAGCGAAGCAGGCGCTGGCGCGGCGGATACGAGAACCCATCGAACTTCTCCTGCGATGCCGCGAACGGCGGCCCGCGCAGTATCGGGCAGGCGCCATGCGAACGCGGCGAGGGCCTTGCGCGCGCGCGGGGTTGCGGGCCGTGCGCTGACGCGGTACGAGTCCACGTGGCAAGTGGACGTGGATGCTGCGCCGCAGCAATGCTCTGGTATAAAGGGTAAACCCTGAAGAGAGCGTCACATGAACCGAACCCTGCTCGTGCTCGCGGCCTGCGCGCTGACCATCGCGGCCGCCCAGGCGGCCGATCTCGGCTACCACCCGGCGCTGGGGCAAAAACGCCCGGTCGCCTCCGGCATCGACCCCTCGACCTTTATTCCCGGACATCCGGCACGCGGTGCCACCGGGCAGGCGCCGGCGAGGGAAGCCGCCGTCGCCCAGGCACCCGCCTCCGCGGCGCAGGCACACTGACACCGGCGGCTCCATGCGTGTGGCCATCGCCGTCGATGAGACGATGCAGCAGATCTCCGGCCATGCCGGGCAATGCAGGCACTGGCTGATCTACGACTGTCGCGCCGGCCAGGCGCTCGCCGAACCGGCGGCAGTCGAGCTGACGCGCGAGCAGCTGCCGCACCATTTCAAGGACGACGGCCCCCATCCGCTGCAGGGTTGCGAGATCCTGGTCGTCGGCAGCGCCGGCGACGGTTTCGTGCGCCACATGGCCGGCTGGGGTGCGCAGGTGCTGCGCACGGGCGAGCGCGATCCGCGTCTGGCGCTGCAGCGGCTGATCGCCGGCGAACCGGCGGTCGACACCCGGCCCGACCTGTCGCTGGTCCTCTGCAAGCTGCGCGACCTGTTCTCGCGCCACTGAGTGCTTGACCGGCCCGGCGTGCCGGGACAGGATGGGGCACGCCGATTCGCTGCCGTCCGACGATGAACCCCTCTTCCTCCGGTCCTGTCAGGTCCTGGCTGGCTGCCCTGCTCGTGCTCGCGCTGCCGCTCGGCGGCGGTTGCGCGACGGCAGCCGATGGACACGTCACCGTCTTCGCGTCGGCGGGCACCCGGCAATGCGAGCCCGCGCCAGCCGACCCGATGGCGGCGGCGCTTGCCCGGCTGTCGGCGGCCGGCGTCCAGGCGAGTGCACCGCGCTGCGGCCACGACGGCCGTGTGCGCGCCGCGATGTGCGGCATGTCAGACGGACGCATCCTGGTCGTCGACGTGCCGCAGGCCGCGCTGGATCAGGTGCGTGCGCTCGGTTGGCGCCTCTTGAGCGAACTGCCCGACGCACGCGTGCAGGCCTGCGATTGAAGCGGCGCGGCGCCGCCGCGCTCAGTGCAGGAACTCCAGGCGCGACGCCCAGCGGCTGCTGCCGTCGGCACCGACCCGGCGAGCGGCCGCACGGTCGTCGTGGAAGGCCCGCCCGCTGACCACGACCACGAGGTTCGGGTTCCGCGACACGGCCCGCGCGCGCACGATCGTCTGCGCCAGGCGTTCGAGCCGGTGCGAACGCCGGAACGACGGGCTGAGCGAGACGCAGAGCACGTCGAAATGGCGCGCCGCGACGATCGACTGCAGTGCGGCGTCGGTCTCCGGGTACTCCGACTGGGGCAGCCAGCCGGCCTGCCACAGCGACTCGGCGTCGAGCGCGGCACCGAGCATGTGCGGTTCGCCCGGCAGCGGCACGACCAGCGCCGCCCGGCCGGCGTGTCCGGCCACGCGGGTACAGCACCCGTCGAGCTGGCGCAGTTCGGACAGGAGGCGGCACAGGCCGATCGTGACCTCGGCTTCGGAGCAGTCGTCGACGGCCCACAGGTCGCCCAGCCGCCTCGCGGCCGGTTCGACGAGTCCGGTGAAGAGACGGTGCAGCGAACCATGGCCGGCATAGTGGTCGCACAGCAGTTCGCGCACGCCGGCCCCGGTGGGGCCGACCAGCCGCCGCGCCAGTTCGACGGCACGGCGTTCGTCGACACAGGCCGGCAGCGACTGATGCCAGGCGACGAGCCCGGGCAGCAACACGGATTCGATCAGGCGCGACACGTCGGCGTGGCCGCGTGAAGCCCCTGCGGACGAAGGGCCCAGGCGCAGCGGCGAGGGCGTGGCGCACGCCCCCAGCACGACACCGCCAGCGAAAGCCGGCACGCCGACCGGCAAAGCGATCACCGAGGCGCGCCGCCGCGTGGAGGCACTGCGAAGCTGATACCACAGTCGGGCGAGGCGGTCGGCTGGGCCTTCGAGCCAGATTGCCACGCGTTGGGCGCCTTGCCACAGCAGCGAGACCAGCCTTCCAGCCTGTCTCGACGAGGGCGGCTCCAATGCGGGCGCAGGTCCGGTACTGCGTTCCGTCATGTCTCAATCCTAATCACGAATGCCGGCCCGGCATGGGGTTGAAACAAACACTGCTCACTTTCCCTGAGACGGCCCGGCGCAAGCTTCCGGAGGGCGAGATCCAATGCCGTCAGGTGGGAGTGCATCCGATGCCTGGCGCGATGCTCCGGTATCGTCGCGGCCGTGCCCGACTCTTCCCGTCCCCCGGCCTTGCCGCCGCGCCGCGCGATCGCCGGCCGCTGGCGCGAAGCGCTCCTGCAGATGTCTGCCTGGGCTTCGTTGTCGCTGGTGTTCGCGGCACTCGTGAGCGCCTGGCTTGCCTATCGCTGGCTCGACCCGACCCCGCAGCGCCGCATCGTGATGGCCAGTGGCCCCGAGCACGGCGCGTACGACGGCTTCGCGCGCCGCTATGTGCCGCTGCTGCGGGCCCACGGCGTCGAACTGCAGATCGTGCCCACGGGGGGTTCTGCCGAGAACCTGAGGCTGCTGCGCGACCCGGCCTCGTCGGTGCAGGTGGCCTTCGTCCAGGGCGGCGTCGATGCCGCGACCGGCCACGACGAGGCGACGCTGCAGTCCCTCGGCACGGTGGCCCACGAACCGCTGTGGGTCTTCTACCGCGAAGCCAGTGAACGCGGGCTGGGCGCCCAGGGGCTCACGCGCATCGGCCAGATGGCGGGCTGGCGGCTCGAGGTCGGCCCCGAGGGCGGCGGCACCGCCGCGCTGTGGCGCCAGCTGCTGCTGGCCAACGGCATCGACCCGGCGTCGATGAACCTGCAGACCCGGGCCACGGTGTTTGCGGTCGTCGAACTGGTGGAGGGGCGTGCCGACGCGCTGGCCATGGTGTCCGCTGCCGACGCCCCGCTGGTGCAGTACCTGCTGCGTGCTCCCGGGGTGAAGCTGCTCGAGTTCGATCAGGCCCGGGCCTATGCACGCCGATTCCCGTTCCTGCACGAACTCGTGCTGCCGCGCGGCGTGGTCGACCTCGCCCGGGACGACCCGCCGCGCGACCTGCCGCTGGTGGCCACGACCGCCTCGCTGGTCGCGCGCGCCGACCTTCACCCGGCCCTGGTGCAGCTGCTCGTGCAGGCCTCGCACCAGGCGCACGGCGGTGCCGGATGGCTCAACTCGCCGGGCGAGTTCCCGCAGGCCACGAGCGCGGAATGGCCCCTGGCGCCCGAGGCCGAACGTTATGCGCGCAACGGGCCGCCGTGGCTGCAGCGTTATCTGCCGTTCTGGCTCGCGAACTTCGTCGACCGCATGTGGATCGTGCTGCTGCCGCTGCTGGCCGCGATCATCCCGCTGTCGCGCGTTCTGCCTCCGCTGCTGGCGATGCGTTTTCGCTCGCGCGTCTATCGCTGGTACGCCAACCTGCGCGAGCTCGAACAGGCGATCGAGCGGCAGGATGCGGAGTTCGGCCGGCTGCACGCCGAACTCGACCGCATCGACACTCAGATCGCGCGCATCGGCCTTCCGCTGGCCTACACAGGCGAGCTCTACGACCTGCGCAGCCACGTGCAGCTGGTGAGAAAACGGCTGCTGGCACGCGCGGCGGCACGCGTCGACGCCGGGCGCTGAGCGCGGGCCGGGCATCCCGCTTGCTGCGGGTGCTCCCCGCCCCGCGGCTGGGGCGCCAATGGTCGTGGAGCCGCGCTTGCGTTGCGGCGCCACCGCCGCACTGTCAAGAGGCCGCCATGGACGACCGACCGAACACGATCCGTCATCACGCGAGCGCACCGCCGATCTCGCTGCCGGTTGGCCACGTCGGCCCCGTGTTGCTGCCTGGGACGAACCGCGAAGTCTGGTGGACCGGCCGCGTCGCGATCGGTCTGCGTTACGAGCGTCCGCGTCATGCCGAGTCCGTGGGCCAATCCGCTGCCTGGGTGCAGGCCTTGATGCTCGCCTGGGCGCGCCGTGACGAGCGCCGGCGTACCGAGCGCGGAAGCTGCTGAGGCAGCTCCGCGGCGGCTGTCTTCAGCACGGCATCGAGGGCGTACCCGAACGCCGCACCCGGCGTGGCGCCGCCGCCGCCGCGAAGCCGGCATGGCGGCGCAGCATGCGCAGGATGGTGCAGACCGTCTCGCGCCACGGCAGTTCGTGGGTCAGGCGGTTGAGCGCGACGATGGCCGCGAGGCGTTCGTCGGCCGGGGCCGTCGCATGCAGGCAGCGCAGGTTGGTGGAAATGGCGTTCGGGTCGGTCAGCACGACGACGCCGGGGCGGAGTTCGGTCCAGCCCCAGCTGGCCGCGACCTCGACCCCGTCGACAGTCGCCGCCCAGACCGTGTCGCCGCTGCACGGCACCCCGCCGTCGCGGGGCGGATCGACACGTGTTCCCATGTGCCACCACGCCGGCCATTCGGCCGGGTCCTCCGGCATGTACCATTCACGAACCGGCCAAGACCGGATCATCCAGGGTTCAACGCAAACCGAGCCCATTACATCACCGTCTGCGAAGGAGTTCGCCGGCTCCACCCCCGCCAGGGGCGACGAGACCGGTCAGTTGGTCAACGCGATGAAATACCAGGATTACCTGGACATTGGCACCGCCGGCGATCGGGCGACGTTCGAAACGCGCCTCGTGCGTTTTGCCCAGAACCTCGATTTCCAGATCGTCCAGGCCGTGATGATGGTCAAGCAACCGTCGCAGCCGTCCGTGGTCGCGCGCCTTAGCAATCTGCCGAGCAGCTTCCAGGAGGCCTCCATGGACGAGGACGACTCGCGGCGTGACCCGGTCCTGCAGCGGCTGAGGGCGGCGAGCCTTCCGTTCGCCTACGACCAGGACACCTATGTGCGTGCGGGCGCCGGCGACCTCTGGGAGAGCCAGGCTCGCTACGGGTTCCGCACCGGGATCTCGATGTCGCTGCACCTGCCCGGCGGTCGCCAGTTCCTGTTCGGCGTCGACCGTGAACAACCGCTTCCGGCCGACGACGGGGATCTGGCGCGCCTGATGGCCGATCTGCAGCTGCTGGCCGTCCATGCGCAGGAGACGGCGGCCCGGGTGATGCTGCCCCGCAAGCTGCGCTCCGGCGACGGCCCCAGGCTCACGCCGCGGGAACGCGAGGTGCTGCTGTGGACGCGCGAAGGCAAGTCGGCCTGGGCGATAGGCCAGATCCTGTCCATGAGCGAACACACGGTCGTCTTTCACCTGCGAAACGCAATGGGCAAGCTCGAGGTCTCCAGCAAGCACAGCGCGGTGCTGAAGGCGATGGAACTCGGCCTGCTCTGAGGTCGCGCTGCGCGCAGGCCGCCCTCCAGGCGAAAAAAGAGGCGTCGCCCACAGGGGGCGACGCCTGATGCGAGCGCGCTGGAGGGACGAACGCTCCCGCATCGAAGGCCCGGGTCGTGATCACCAGCACTTGCCGGGCGCAGAAACCATGCTGCCTCTGCTGCGAATTTCCATGGCGCGAATGTCGATGAAGGCCGACGTGCGCCAGGAAAGTTCATTCAGTCATTCAGAGGCCACCGGTACGGGGAAAGCCGAGAATTTCTGCAATGATGTCCCACATGATCGCCTCCATTAGCCGCCGAATTGGCGGTGAATTCGTTGAGGCGAATTGCAGCAGTCGGCCGGAGTTTTGAGACCTGCAAACCTTTGCAGGTGGCGGCCCGCGCCGCGGCCGCGTCGTGCAGCGCTCGGGGCAACCGGGACGCTTGGGGGCAGCGGCACGATGACCGGCGCCTTGGCGCCGTGGTGGCGCGGCAGGCCCGGGGCGCGTCGTGGGTGCCTCGAGACGGCGCCGGCGTGTGCCGGGCGCGTGTCAGCTCAGGTGTTCAACGGAGGGAGCAGGAACCCGGTCCTGCGGCGCGTCCGCAGCCGGCGCAGGGGTTGACGGGGGTGGGAGGCGCCTCGGGTGCGGTCCTGCCGGCGGCGAACACCGACAGCTGCTTCTCCAGCAGCGTCGAGTGGCATTGCGGGCATTGCACAACGGTGTCCGAGCGCACCAGCGCCTCGAAGCGCTGGCTGCATTCCTGGCAGGCGTATTCGTAGATCGGCATCGTCGGTGTTCCAAGGGGCGGCTCGCTGGCCGCGCGCGCGTATCGCCTGCGATTGTGCTGCACGCCGTCACGCCACGACCGGGCGCCCATCAAGCAAAAGGCCCGGTATCTTGCGATACCGGGCCTCGGCTTGTTAATGGTCGGGATGGCGGGATTCGAACTCGCGACCCCTTGCACCCCATGCAAGTGCGCTACCAGGCTGCGCTACACCCCGACGAAGCCTTGCAGTATACCTCAGACAATACGCTTGTGAATCACGGAGTCAGCAATTCGCGGATCGAGATCAGTTCGGCGCGCAGGTTGCCGACGCCATCCGGCCAGGCGTCGATGGCAGCCTGGACCGGCGCGACCAGCGTCGGGGCAGCCGCGAACGCGGCGTCGGCTGCGGGCTCGACTCCCGGCGCCGTCATGCCATCGATGGCATCGAGAGCTGCGGCCTGCGCGCCCGGATGCCCGTCGGCCAGCCGATTGCGCGCACCGCTGATCGTGAAGCCCTGTTCGTAGAGCAGCTCGCGGATGCGTCGGATCAGCAGCACCTCGTGGTGCTGGTAATAACGCCGGTTGCCCCGCCGCTTCATCGGCTTGAGCTGCGTGAACTCCTGTTCCCAGTACCGCAGCACGTACGGCTTGACGCCGCACAGCTCGCTCACCTCACCGATCGTGAAGTAGCGCTTGGCGGGAATGGGGGGAAGCGTTTTCTCCATTGAAAACAACAGGATCGACGCGGGATCGAGACTTTACTCGAAGTCCCCCTCGGCCGGCGTGTCGCCTTGCACGATCGCCTTCAACTTGTGACTGGCGTGGAACGTGACGACGTTGCGCGCCTTGATCGGGATGAGCTCGCCGGTGCGCGGGTTGCGGCCCGGGCGCGGCGCCTTGCGTCGGATGTTGAAGTTGCCGAAGCCCGAGAGCTTGACGTCGTCGCCTTCGACGAGCGTGCCGTGCACGATCTCGAAGAAGGCCTCGACCATGTCCTTGGACTCGCGCTTGTTCAAGCCCAGCCGGTCGAACAGCAGGTCGGCGAGCTCGGCCTTGGTCAGCGTCGGCGTCTCGAGCGACGGCAGGATGACGCGTTCCTTCGGTGCGGTGTCGTTCATGACGGTATTGCTCCCCGGTCAGGTGCGCAGGCGCGCGCCGCAGGCGGCCTGCACGCGCTCGACGGCGGCGGCGACGGCCGCGTCGATGCGCTCGTCGGTCAGTGTCGCGGCCGGGTCCAGCAGTTCCAGGCGCACGGCCAGGCTGCGTTCACCCGCGGCCAGGCCGCCGCCCGGCTGGGCCGGCTTGTAAAGGTCGAACAGCGTCGCCTGGCGTACCAGCGCGTCGGCGCGCAGCGCGGCGATCAGCGCGTCATGGCGCACGCCCTCGCCCACCACCAGCGCCAGGTCACGCCAGACGGACTGCTGGCGCGACAGCGGTTCGAAGTTCGGCAGCGGGCGTTCGAGCAGCACGGCGGCCTCCAGCTCGAAGACCAGTGGCGCCTGCGGCAGCTCGTAGGCCTGGCGCCACTTCGGGTGCAGCTCGCCGACGAAACCGACAGCGCGGCCGTCGACCTCGATGCGCGCGCAGCGGCCCGGGTGCAGCGCCGGGTGCTCGGCGGCCACGAAGACCGGCTTGCGCGGGGCGAACAGCGCCTCGACGTCGCCCTTGAGGTCGAAGAAGTCGACCGCCCTCTCCTTCTGGCCCCACTGCAGCGGCAGCGCGTTGCCGTAGGCAAGGCCGGCGATGCGCAGCGGCTGGTCGACGCCGGCCACGGCCAGCGGGCCGTCGACGGCCGCCGGGTCCCGGCGGAAGACGCGGCCGAGTTCGAACACGCGCACGCGCGCCGCCTTGCGCGCCAGGTTGCCGCGCAGCACGGCGACCAGGCTGCCGATGAGGCTGGAGCGCATCACGGCCAGCGGCGCGGCTATCGGGTTCAGCACCTTGATCGGGTCGGCGTTGCCGGCGAGTTCACGCTCCCAGCGTTCCTCGACGAAGCTGAAGTTGATCGTCTCCTGGTAGTCGAGCGCGGCCACCGCACGCTGCAGCGCCGACGCGCTGCGGCGCGCCTCGGGGCGCACGCGCGCCGTCACCGGCGCTTGCGGCGGCGTCGCCGGCAGCTTGTCGTAACCGACGACACGCACGACCTCCTCGATCAGGTCTTCCTCGATCTTCAGGTCGAAGCGCCAGCTCGGCGGCGTCACGGTCAGGCGGCCGGGTTCCTCGCTGAACTGCAGTCCCAGGCGGCGGAAGACCTCGGCGCACTGCGGCTGCGTCAGCGGCAGGCCGGTGACCTTGGCCGCGCGCTCGACACGCAGCGTCACGGCTTGCGCCTTCGGCAGCGCCAGCGTCTGGTCGTCCATGGGGCCGGCCTCGCCGCCGCAGATCTCGATGATCAGCCGCGTGATGCGCTCGATGTGCTCGACGGTCAGCGCCGGGTCGACGCCACGCTCGAAGCGGTGGCCGGCGTCGGTGCTGAAGTTGTAGCGCCGCGAGCGACCCTGCACCGCCTCGGGCCACCAGAACGCGGCTTCGACGTAGACGTTCTTCGTGTCGTCGGACACCGCGGTGGCGTCGCCGCCCATGATGCCGGCCAGCGACTCGACCTGCACCGCGTCGGCGATGACGCCGACCCTGGCGTCGACGCTGATCGTGTTGCCGTTGAGCAGCTTCAGCGTCTCGCCTTCGCGGCCCCAGCGCACGACCAGCTTCTCGTGGATCTTGTCGAGGTCGAAGATGTGCGACGGGCGGCCGAACTCGAACATCACGTAGTTCGAGATGTCGACCAGCGCGCTGACGCTGCGCTGGCCGCAGCGCGCCAGGCGGTCGACCATCCACTGCGGCGTCTTCGCCTTGGTGTCGACGCCGCGCACGACGCGGCCGGAGAAGCGGCCGCAGAGGTCCGCGGCCTGCACCTCGACCGGCAGGCGCTGGTCGTGCGCCGGCACGACGGGCTCGATCGCCGGCACGGAGAGCGGCGTGCCGGTCAGCGCCGAGACCTCGCGCGCGATGCCGTGCACGCTCAGCGCGTGCGCCAGGTTGGGCGTCAGCTTGAGCGTGAAGACGGTGTCGTCGAGTTTCAGGTATTCGCGGATGTCGGTGCCGACCGGCGCGTCGGCCGGCAGTTCGAGCAGGCCGCCGTGTTCGTCGGCGATCTTCAGCTCGCGCGCCGAGCACAACATGCCGAAGCTCTGCACGCCGCGCAGCTTGCCGACGCCGATCTTGAACGGCTTGCCGTCCTCGCCGGGCGGCAGCATTGCGCCGACGGTGGCCAGCGGCGCCTTCAGGCCGGCGCGGGCGTTGGGCGCGCCGCAGACGATCTGCAGCGGCTCGGCGGCGCCGATCGACACCTTGCACACGCGCAGGCGGTCGGCCTGCGGGTGTGGTTCGGCTTCGAGGATCTCGGCGACGACGATGCCGGTGAACGGCGGCGCCACCGGCTCCAGGCTCTCGACCTCGAGGCCGGACATGGTCAGCAGGTCAGCGAGCTGTTGCGTGCCGAGCGGGGGGTTGCAGAACTCGCGCAACCAGGATTCTGGGAACTGCATGCGGCTCTCGTCGGGTCAGCGGAACTGGGAAAGGAAGCGCAAGTCGTTGTCGAAGAACAGGCGCAGGTCGGGCACGCCGTAGCGCAGCATCGCCAGGCGGTCCGGGCCCATGCCGAAGGCGAAGCCGATGTGGCGCTCCGGGTCGAGGCCGAAGTTGCGCACGACGTTCGGGTGCACCTGGCCGGAGCCGGCGACCTCGAGCCAGCGCCCGGCCAGCGGGCCGCTGCGGAAGGCGATGTCGATCTCGGCCGAGGGCTCGGTGAACGGGAAGAACGACGGCCGGAAACGTACGTCGAAGTCGTCGGTCTCGAAGAACTGGCGGATGAACTCCGAGAAGACGAACTTCAGGTCCTTGAAGCTGACGTTCTCGCCGATCCACAGGCCTTCGCACTGGTGGAACATCGGCGAGTGCGTGGCGTCGCTGTCGACGCGGTAGGTGCGGCCCGGGGCGACGACGCGGATCTCCGGGATGGCCTTGCCGGCGGCCAGGTCGGCCGCGTGCCGGGCGGCGTGGGCGCGCGCGTAGCGCACCTGCATCGGGCTGGTGTGCGGGCGAAGATTCAGCCAGCGGCCTTGCGCGTCCTTCAGGTCGACGTAGAAGGTGTCCTGCATCGAACGCGCCGGATGGTTCTCCGGGTTGTTCAGCGCCGTGAAGCTCATCCAGTCGGTCTCGATCTCGGGGCCTTCGGCGACGTCGAAGCCCATCGAGCCGAAGATCTGCTCGATGCGTTCGATGACGCGGCTCACCGGGTGCAGCCCGCCGACCGAACGGCCGCGGCCGGGCAGCGTGACGTCCAGCGCCTCGGCGCGCAGCTGCACCGCGAGTTCGGCTTCGGCCAGGCGTTCGCGCGCGGCCGTCAGCTCGGTCTCGATGCGGACCTTGGCCTGGTTGATCTCGGCGCCGCGGGTCTTCTTCTGCTCGGGCGGCAAAGCGGCCATGCCCTTCAGCAGCTCGGTCACGCGGCCGCTCTTGCCGAGGTAGCGCGCCTTGGCGTTCTCCAGTTCGGCCGGGCTGGGCGCCGCGCCGAAGTCGGCGACGGCTGCCTGCACCAGCGATTCGAGGTCGTTCATGTCGGCGTCGGTCAACAGGAGCCGCCGCCGCAGCGTCGGCTCGAAAAAAGAAAAAAGGCCGCCTGGAAGCTGACGGCCTTTGGAAAGCTCATGCCCCGGCAAGCCGGGGCTTGCTGGTCAAGCGAGCTGGGCCTTCACCTTCGCCACGATGGCGCCGAAGGCCGCCGGGTCCTTGACCGCGAGATCGGCCAGGACCTTGCGGTCGATGTCGATCTGCGCCTTCTTCAGGCCGGCCATGAACTTGCTGTAGGTGATGCCGAGCTCGCGGCTCGCGGCGTTGATACGCGCGATCCAGAGCTGACGGAACACCCGCTTGCGGGTACGACGGTCGCGGTAGGCGTATTGGCCCGCCTTCATCACCGCCTGCTTGGCGATGCGGAAGACGTTCTTGCGACGGCCACGGAAACCCTTGGCCAGGGCCAGGATCTTCTTGTGGCGGGCGTGGGCGGTTACACCGCGTTTGACGCGAGGCATTGTGTGGCTCCTTGTGCGTGCGTAAGAAGATTACAGACCAGCGAAGGGCAGCATCGCGGCGATGTGGCCCATGTTGGTCTCGTGCACGTTCGCGGCGCCGCGGAGGTGGCGCTTACGGGTCGTGGTCTTCTTCGTCAGGATGTGGCGCTTGAACGCCTGGCCCCGCTTGACGGTGCCACCCGGACGCACGCGGAAGCGCTTCTTGGCGCTGCTCTTGGTCTTCATCTTGGGCATGACTGCTCCTTTTAAGTGACCCCTGCAGGCGGCGCCGGATGGTTCCGGCACGCTTGTCTGCCTGCAGCGGCTTTTAGTCCACCGCCGGAGTGACCGACCCCGGCGGCGGATTCCTCTTGCCGGTCTCCGAGCTTATTTGCGCTTCGGAGCCAGCACCATGATCATCTGCCGGCCTTCGAGCTTGGGCATGTGCTCGACCACCGCGACATCGGCCAGTTCATCGCGGATGCGCTCCAGCAGGCGCATGCCGATGTCCTGGTGGGTGATCTCGCGACCGCGGAACCGCAGCGTGACCTTGCCCTTGTCGCCGTCCTCGCCGATGAAGCGGCGCAGGTTGCGCATCTTGATCGCGTAGTCACCTTCGTCGGTCCCGGGGCGGAACTTGACTTCCTTGACCTCGATGACCTTCTGCTTGGACTTGGCTTCGGCGGCCTTCTTCTGTTCCTGGTACTTGAACTTGCCGTAGTCCATCAGCCGACACACCGGCGGATCTGCAGTGGCCGCGATCTCGACGAGATCGACGTCCAGCTCGCCAGCCATGCGCAGGGCCTCCATCGTCGGGACGATGCCTAGGGGTTCGTTGTTGACCCCGTTCAGGCGCACCTGCGGCGCCATGATTTCCCGATTCAGCCTGTGCTTGCGCTCCGCGTTGGGAGTGCGGCGATCCATGAACGTAGCGATGTGTCAACTCCTCGAGCGGCCCGAAGGCGGCGGGCCGTCAATCAAATCAATGGTGCGGGCGGCGCTGGCAAGCCTCATACCTTGGCGGCGATGTCGCTGGCGATCTTCTGGTGGAAGTCTGCAAGAGGCATCGCGCCGAGGTCGAGATTGCCCCGCGCGCGCACGGCAACAGCCCCGTTTGCCTTCTCCTTGTCTCCGACGACCAGGATGAACGGGGCCTTCTGCACCGAGTGCTCGCGGATTTTACGGTTTATTTTTTCGTTGCGCAGGTCCAGTTGCACCCGAACCCCCTGCCGCTGCAGCGATTTCGCCACTTCGGCCGCGTAATCGGCCTGTGCGTCGGTGATCGACGCCACCACCGCCTGCACCGGCGCCAGCCAGACCGGCAGCGCGCCGGCGTGCTGCTCGATGAGGATGCCGATGAAACGCTCGAGGCTGCCGACGATCGCGCGGTGCAGCATCACCGGGTGGCGGCGCGAGCCGTCCTCCGCGACGTACTCGGCGTCCAGGCGCTCGGCCATCGAGAAGTCGACCTGCATCGTGCCGCACTGCCACTGGCGGCCGATCGCGTCCTTCAGCGTGTACTCGATCTTCGGGCCGTAGAAGGCACCGTCGCCCGGCGAGATCACGTAGTCGCAGCCCGAGCGCTTGAGGCTCTCGACCAGCGCGTTCTCGGCCTTGTCCCAGATCTCGTCGCTGCCGATGCGCTTGTCGGGACGCGTCGCGACCTTGTAGAGGATGTCGGTGAAGCCGAAGTCGGCATAGACCTTCTGCAGCAGCGCCGTGTAGGCCACGCACTCGCCGAGGATCATGTCCTCGGTGCAGAAGACGTGGCCGTCGTCCTGCGTGAAGGCGCGCACGCGCATGATGCCGTGCAGGCCGCCGGTGGGCTCGTTGCGGTGGCAGGCGCCGAACTCGCCATAGCGCAGCGGCAGGTCGCGGTAACTCTTGATGCCCTGCTTGAAGATCAGGATGTGGCCCGGGCAGTTCATCGGTTTCAGCGCGTAGTCGCGCTTCTCCGACTCCGTCGTGAACATGTTCTCGCGGTACTTGTCCCAGTGGCCGGTCTTCTCCCACAGCGCCTTGTCCAGGATCTGCGGGCCCTTGACCTCCTGGTAGCCGTTGTCGCGGTAGACCCGGCGCATGTACTGCTCGACCTCCTGCCAGACGGTCCATCCCTTGGGGTGCCAGAACACCGTGCCCGGCGAGTGCTCGTCGAGGTGGAAGAGGTCGAGCTCGCGGCCGAGCTTGCGGTGGTCGCGCTTCTCGGCCTCCTCCAGCATGTGCAGGTAGCCCTGAAGCTCGTCCTTGCTCGCCCAGGCGGTGCCGTAGATGCGCTGCAGCTGCTCGTTGTTCTGGTCGCCGCGCCAGTAGGCGCCGGCCACCTTCATCAGCTTGAAATGCTTGAGCCTGCCGGTGCTGGGAACGTGCGGGCCGCGGCACAGGTCTTCGAAGCCGCCTTCGCGGTACAGCGAGACGTCCTGGTCGGCCGGGATGCTGCCGATGATCTCGGCCTTGTAGTGCTCGCCCAGGCCCTTGAAGTAGGCCACGGCCTCGTCGCGCGGCAGCACGCGGCGCACGACCGGCTCGTTCTTCGCGGCGAGTTCGGACATGCGCTTCTCGATCGCCGCCAGGTCCTCCGGCGTGAACGGGCGCTTGTAGGCGAAGTCGTAATAGAAGCCGTTCTCGACCGTCGGGCCGATCGTCACCTGGGCCTCGGGGAACAGTTCCTTGACCGCGTAGGCCAGCAGGTGCGCCGTCGAGTGGCGGATCAGCTCCAGCGCGTCGGGGTCCTTCTCGGTGACGATCGCGAGCTGCGCATCGCGTTCGATCGTGAAGCTCGTGTCGACCAGCTTGCCGTCGACACGGCCGGCCAGCGCGGCCTTGGCCAGGCCGGCGCCGATCGAGGCGGCGACCTCGGCGACCGTCAGCGGCGCCGGGTACTCACGCCGGGAACCATCCGGCAGGGTGATCTGGATCATGTTCAACCTCGGGAAAAGAAAAAGCGCGGAGCCAGGCCGCGCTTTGTCCGGAGAAAGGGAAGTCGCGGGACGCGCGGGGCTCAGACCTCGGTGGTGAACGGGGTAGTCCGCGGTGTCATAACCGTCATGCCTTTCTCGCCCTTGTGAAGGTTGATGGGAGCCGGCATTTTAGCCCTCACGCCAGCACAGCGGCGTCTAGGCCGCGGCCCGAGGTCACCAACTCGGCGAACTCGTCGGCCAGACGGCGGCTCTCGTCGACCGCGCGGCGCCAGACGCGCACCCGCCCGGCGAGGTCGTCGCCATAGGTCTTGAAGTCGGCGCGGTCGGGCAGCTTGCCGTTCGGCAGCGAGGCCACCCACTCGGGCGTCGGCGCCAGCACGACGACGTTGTCCAGCAGCGGCGTCGCACGGTGGCGCCGTTTCCAGGCCTTGTCCAGCCAGCCTGGCACGACCTGCGGCTGGAAGTGCGGGTACAGCACCAGCCCGTCCTTCATCGCCGCATAGCCCAGGTGCAGGTGGTAGTCGGTGATGCCGCCGTCCCAGTAGGCGCCGCGCGGGCCGCCCGGCACGTCGTGCACGGCGTCCAGCCAGAACGGGATCGAGCAGCTCGCCAGCACTGCCGGCGCGAGGTTGGCCGGCGTCAGCGCGCAGACCCGGCTCGGGTAGTCCGACAACGCGAGCGGCAGCGCGTCGCGCGGGTCGCTGAACACGACACGCTCGATCCAGCCGCCCAGCGCACGCCGGCTGGCGGCGTTGGCAACGAAGGCCCCGGCGTAGCCGATCGGCGTGCGCCAGCGCCCTTCCCGCCCGAGCAGATGGCGTCCGCGGCTCGTGAAGACATGCAGCCGATAACGCGGATGCGACAGCAGCTCGTCAGCGCGAATGCCCAGTCGCGCGTTGACCGTCTGTCCGAATGTTTCGCTGACCTGCCGCTTCGTCGGCGGCCGGCCCGGTTCGTGCTCGTAGTGTTGCGTGATGTAGTCCTCTGCCATTGTCGCCAACGCCGCGTCGGCGTCGGGCAGGCAGGCCGAAGCCAGTCTCCAGGATCCGATCGATGCGCCCAGAAGGTGCACGGTCTCCGTCGTATCGCGCAGCCAATGCCCGAAAATGAACCGGTCGAGCGGATTGAGCACCAGACCTTTCGGCCCACCCGCCGCGCCCGGCAGTACCCGGACGTCGGCGGCCCGCAGGCCACGCTCCTGAAGCGCGCGCCGCGCGCGTGGCCCGGCGAAGAGTTGCAAAGCACGCATGGGCCGCGATGCTAGGGCAGGTCTTGTTGCCATCGTTCACCCCCCGATACCCCCGCACCCCGCGACGCGCGGGCGCTGCGGCCCTATGTTCGAAGGCAATGCGAATTGAAGCGACGCCCCTGATGCGCCGCAGCGCCCTGCTGCGTACCCTGACGACTCTTGCGGTCGTCCTTTCCACGTTCTCCGCCGCGCCGGCCGGGGCCTTCGGCCTGGACGACGTCGCCCGGGAGGCCGAGGCGCTGGCGCGCCGGCCTTACGAGGAACCTGCGCCGCTGCCGCCGGCGCTGGCTCAACTCAGCTACGACGACTATCGCAAGGTCCGTTTTCGCCCCGATCAAGGTCTGTGGCGCCCCGAGGCCCTGCCCTTCGAGCTGCAGTTCTTCCACGTCGGTCGCGGCTTCACGCGGCCGCTGAAGCTGATGGAGATCGTCGACGGCCGCGCACGGCCGCTGGAGATCCCGCGCGCCTCGTTCAGCGACGAAGGCGTGCTGCCGCCGTCGGAAGTGGTGTCGGGCATCGCCGGCCTGCGCGTGCACCACGCGCTGAACACGCCCAAGGTGATGGACGAGTTGATCGTCTTCCTCGGCGCGAGCTACTTCCGCGCCCTCGGCGCGGGGCAGCGCTACGGGCTGTCGGCGCGCGGCCTGGCGGTCGACACCGCAGGCGGCAGCGGCGAGGAGTTCCCGGCGTTCACGGCCTTCTGGCTTGAACGCCCGGCGCCGGGCGCGCAGACGCTTCGCCTGTACGCGCTGCTCGACGGCCCTCGCGTGGCCGGTGCCTATCAGTTCGACATCAAGCCCGGCCAGACGACCGTGGTCGACGTGCAGGCGCGGCTGTGGCTGCGTTCGCCGGTGGCCACGCTGGGCATCGCGCCGCTGTCGAGCATGTTCCTGCACGGCGAGAACCAGCCGGTGGCCGACGACTACCGCCCCGAGGTTCACGACTCCGACGGTCTGCAGATCGCCACCGCCGACGGCGAGTGGATCTGGCGCCCGCTGGTCAACCCGAAGAGCGCGTTCGTCACCTCGTTCGCGCTGAAGTCGCCACTCGGCTTCGGCCTGCAGCAGCGCGACCGCAGCTTCACGAGCTACGAGGATCTCGAGGCCGCTTACGAGCGCCGCCCCAGCGTCTGGATCGAGCCGATCGGCGACTGGGGCGAGGGTCGCGTCGAGCTGCTGCAGTTCCACACCCCCAACGAGACCCACGACAACATCGCCGCCTACTGGGTGCCGCGCAACCTGCCGCCCCCGGGACTGCCGATTGCCCTGGGTTGGAGGATGCACTGGGCGGCCGACGCTGCAACGCCGCCACCCGGTGCCCGTGTCGTGCAGACTCGACTGGGCCACGGCTACCGCGAAACGCCGATCCCGCCCCAGCGCCTGCAGTTCCACCTCGATTTCAACGGCCCGACGCTGGCCGAGCTGCCCGCCGACGCCGCGGTCGAGGCCGTCGTCAGCGGCAACGACAACGCGCGTGCGCTGCGCGCGGTGGCTTATCCGAATCCGGCGCGCGGCGGCTGGCGTGTCTCGATCGATGTCGAGCGCGCCGATGCCGGACGTGCCCTCGAGCTGCGTGCGTTCCTGCGCCTGGGCGACCGCACGCTGTCCGAAACCTGGTCCTACGCCCTCGCTCCCCAATGAAAACCAATCTACGTACCGCACCCCCGGTCGTGCGTTCGCCGATGCGGCCGCACCCCTGGTTCGGTTTCCTGCGCGGCCTGCTGTTCGCCGCAATGCCCGGCATGCGTTTCGGCGCCGCGCCACGTGCCACGCCCTGGCTGGCCGCCGCAATCGCGCGCCGGCGGCTGCTGCTGGCACTGGTCGCGGCCTTCGCCGTCGCCGCCTGGGCGCTGACGCCCGAGGGCACACCTTGGCCGCAGGCGCTGCTGCAGACGCTGCTCTTCGCCTGGGTGGCGATCGGCTTCGTCACCGCGCTGATGGGTGGCTGGGTGATGCTGCGTGGCGACCCGCACGCGCTGACGCTCAAGCGCCCGCACGCCCCGATCGACCGCGGCGCTCGCACCGCGGTGATCATGCCGATCTGCAACGAGGACATCGCCACCGTCTACGGCGGCCTGCGCGCGACCTGCGAGTCGCTCGCCGCCACCGGGGCGCTGTCGCTGTTCGACATCTACGTGCTCTCGGACACCGCCAACCCGAAGCTGCGCGAAGCCGAAGTCGCCGCCTGGCAGCGGCTGCGCACGATGCTGGGCGACGGCGAGGTCGACGGCGGCGCGCGCGTCTTCTACCGCTGGCGCCGCCGGCGCACCAAGCGCAAGGCCGGCAACGTTGCCGACTTCTGCCGCCGCTGGGGCTCGCAGTACCGCTACATGGTCGTGCTCGACGCCGACAGCACGATGAGCGGCCGCACGCTCGTCGACATGGTGCGGCTGATGGAAGAGAACCCGCGGGCCGGCATCGTGCAGTCGCTGCCGACGGCGCGTGCGCAGGACACGCTGCACTCTCAGCTGCAGCAGTTCGCCACCCGCGTCACCGGGCGGCTGTTCTCGCTGGGCATGGCCTTCTGGCAGCTTGGCGAGTCGCACTACTGGGGCCACAACGCGATCATCCGCGTCGAGGCCTTCATGACGCACTGCGCGCTGGCGCCGATCCCGGGCCGCGGCGGCCTGGCCGGCGAGATCCTGTCGCACGACTTCGTCGAAGCGGCGCTGATGCGCCGCGCGGGTTACGAGGTGTGGCTGGCGCCGCAGCTCGACGGCTCCTGGGAGCAGTACCCGCCCAACCTGCTGGCCGAGCTGCAGCGTGACCGCCGCTGGTGCCAGGGCAATCTGCAGAACGCACGCCTGGTCGCCGAGCCCGGCTGGCGCCCGGCGCACCGCGCGATGTTCGTCACCGGCGCGCTGTCGTATGCGATCGCGCCGCTGTGGATCAGCTTCGTCGTGCTGGGCACCTTGCTGGACGCGCCGCGCCTGAGTGACGACAGCGCGGTCGTGCTCTGGGTGATGACCGCGGTGCTGCTGCTGATGCCGCGTGTGCTGGGTGTCGTCGCGGTGCTGGCCGCCGGCGAGGCGCGCCGCTTCGGCGGTAGCGCCGCGCTCGTCGCCAGCTCGGTGCTGGAACTGCTGGCCTCGGCGGTGCAGGCACCGCTGCGCATGCTCGCGCACACGACCTTCGTCATCGGCGCGCTGACCGGGCTGAAGCTGGAATGGAAGTCGCCGCCGCGGCAGGCCGGCACGGTCGCCTGGCGCGACGCCGCGGTCAGCATCGGGCTGATGTCGCTGCCGCTGCTGGCGCTGGCCGTGCTGGGCCAGCGCAGCGGCGAGATCGGCGCCTGGCACCTGGCGCCGCTCGTGCTGCCGCTGCTGCTGGCGGTGCCGTTCACGGTGCTGACCGGCAGCGAGGCCGTCGGCCGTGCGGTGCGCCGCGCCGGCCTGCTGGTGACGCCCGAAGACCGCGAGCCGCCGCGCCCGGTGGCGCGCGCCGCCGAGAACCGCGGCTTCGCCGACCTCGTGCCGCCGCCGGTGGTCAACGCCGCCCGTGGCGCTGCCGCGGCCATGGGCCGGCCGCGCGCGGTGATGGCCGCGGGCATGGCCGCGCTGGCGGTGTTCGTGACGCTGCCGCAGACCGGCATCACGCCGCAGCTGTCACCTGCGATGCAGGCCCAGCGTGACCTCTTCGCGCTGATGCGTTCGTCGCCGATCAGCGTGCCCCAGGTGCGGCTGGAGCCCAGCCCGGTGGCCTTGCGTTTCGACGCCAGCTACCGGCCGGCGGCGCGCATCGACGACGACATCCGCCGCCGCGCGCTGGAGGCCGTCCAGCGCGCCGAGGGCCAGGAGAGCTACGAGCGTTTGGTCAACAGCTTGGCGAAGGCCGCGGCCATCGCGCCCTGACCCTGTGGCTGCGCGGCGGCCTGGCCGCCGCCGCGTGAGCGTTCGTCGCGCCCCGCGGGCCGGTAGGCGTTGCCGCCCCGTTCGCCTGCCGGGCGCGGCGCCGCATCCAGCTTCATCGTCAGCGAGATGCGCTTGCGTGCCAGGTCGACCTCGAGCACGCGCACCTTCACCGTCTGGCCGGTCTTCACGACCTCGCGCGCGTCGTTGACGAACTTGTTCGACAGCTGGCTGACGTGCACCAAGCCGTCCTGGTGCACACCCAGGTCGACGAAGGCGCCGAACTGGGCGACGTTGCTGACCGTGCCTTCGAGCACCATGCCCGGCTGCAGGTCCAAGATGTCCTCGACGCCTTCGTTGAAGCGCGCCACCGTGAAGTCGGGCCGCGGGTCGCGCCCGGGCTTCTCCAGTTCGGCGAGGATGTCCTTGACCGTGATGGCGCCGAACTTGTCGTCGGCGAAGGCCTCGGGTTTGAGCGTGCGCAGCACCTCGGCGCGCCCCATCAGCTCCTGCACCGGGCGGCCGGTGGCGGCCAGCATCTTCTGCACGACCGGGTAGGTCTCCGGGTGCACCCCGGTCAGGTCCAGCGGGTTGTCGCCGTCGCGGATGCGCAGGAAACCGGCGGCCTGCTCGAAGGTGCGCGGGCCCAGGCCCGACACGTCCAGCAGCTGCTGGCGGTTGCGGAAGGCGCCGTGGGCGTCGCGCCAGCGCACGATGCTCGCCGCCACCGCCGGCGACAGCCCCGACACCCGCGCCAGCAGCGGCGCCGACGCGGTGTTCAGGTCGACACCGACGCCGTTGACGCAGTCCTCGACGACGGCGTCCAGCGACTTCGCCAGCCCGCTCTGGTTGACGTCGTGCTGGTACTGGCCGACGCCGATGCTCTTCGGGTCGATCTTCACCAGCTCGGCCAGCGGGTCCTGCAGCCGGCGCGCGATGCTCACCGCGCCGCGCAGGCTGACGTCCAGGTCGGGCAGTTCCTTGCTCGCGAACTCGCTGGCCGAATAAACCGAGGCGCCGGCTTCGCTGACGACGACCTTGTCCAGCTTCACGTCGGGCGCGATCTGGGCGACACGCTTGATCAGGTCGGCGGCGAGTTTATCGGTCTCGCGGCTGGCGGTGCCGTTGCCGATCGCGATCAGGTTGACGCCGTGCGTCGCGACCAGCCGGCCGAGCACGTGCAGCGAACCTTCCCAGTCGTTGCGCGGTTCGTGCGGATAGACCGTCGAGGTGTCCAGCACCTTGCCGGTGTCGCTGACCACGGCCACCTTGACGCCGGTGCGGATGCCCGGGTCCAGGCCCATCACGACACGTTTGCCGGCCGGCGCGGCCAGCAGCAGGTCGCGCAGGTTGTCGGCGAAGACCTTGATCGCCACACCTTCCGCCTCCTCACGCAGGCGCGAGAACAGGTCGCGCTCCAGCGACAGCGAGAGCTTGACCTTCCAGGTCCAGGCGACGGTCTTGCGGATCAGGTCGTCGGCCGGGCGCTTGGCGTGGCTCCAGCCCAGGTGGCGCGCGATGCGGCCTTCGGCCCGCGAGGGCTGGCCGGGCACGAGCTCCTCGTCGAGCACCAGCTTGGCGTCCAGCCATTCCTGCGTGCGGCCGCGGAACACCGCCAGCGCGCGGTGGCTGGGCACGGTGCGGATCGGCTCGGCGTAGTCGAAGTAGTCGCGGAACTTGGCGGCGTCGGCGTGCGTGCCGTCCTTGCCGTCGACCAGCTTGCTCTGGAACAGGCCTTCGGCCCAGAGCCATTCACGCAGCTGGCCGACGAGCACGGCGTCTTCGGCCCAGCGTTCGGCGAGCAGGTCGCGCACGCCGTCGAGCACCGCGTGGGCGTCGGCGAAACCGCCGTCGGCGTTGATGAAGGCGGCGGCCTCGGCCAGCGGCTCCAGCGTCGGGTCGGCGAAGAGTTTGTCGGCCAGCGGCTCCAGCCCGGCTTCGCGCGCGATCATGCCCTTGGTGCGGCGGCGCGGCTTGTACGGCAGGTACAGGTCTTCCAGCTCCTGCTTGGTCGGCGCGGCCTCGATCGCGGCGCGCAGTTCGGGCGTCAGCTTGCCTTGTTCGTCGATGCTCTTGATCACCGCGGCACGGCGGTCCTCCAGTTCGCGCAGGTAGCCCAGGCGGGCCTCCAGTTCACGCAGCTGGATGTCGTCCAGGCCGTCGGTCGCCTCCTTGCGGTAGCGGGCGATGAACGGCACCGTGGCGCCGCCGTCCAGCAGTTCGACGGCGGTGTTCACCTGAGCCGGCCGAACCTTCAGTTCGGCGGCGATCTGCAGAACGATCTTGTCCAAAAGCGATGTCCGGGAAAGCGAAAGGCGCGCAGTTTAAAGGCCGGCCGTGGGCGCGCCGCTTGGCGGCCACGGCCGGTGCGGGGGCTCAGCGCGACAGCCAGCGTGCAGCGCCGTCGCCGGCGGCCAGGCCGGTGGAGAAACAGCCGGTGAGCAGATAACCGCCGGTCGGCGCCTCCCAGTCGAGCATCTCGCCGGCGACGAAGACACCCGGCAATGCGTGCAGCATCAGGCGGTCGTCGACGGCGTCCAGCCGCACGCCGCCAGCGCTGCTGATCGCCTCGGCAATCGGCCGCGGCGCCGTCACCGGCACCGGCAGTGCCTTGATCGCCGCAGCCAGCTTGTCGACGTCGTGCTGATCGGCCTTGGGTACCCGCTCCCAGAGCAGCGCGGTCTTCACGCCGCCCAGGTTCAGCCGCGACTTCAGGTGCGAGGCCAGCGAGCGGCTGCCGCGCGGGTGCGCCAGTTCGCGCCGCACCCAGTCCAGAGGCCGCGCCGGCAGCAGGTCGAGCTCGAAGACCGCACGGCCGTCGCGCACGATCGCCTCGCGCAGCGGCGCCGAGAAGGCGTAGACCAGGCTGCCTTCGACGCCGGTTTCGGTCAGCACGAACTCGCCCGGGCGGCGCTCGCCGCCGAAGGCGATGGCCACCGACTTCAGCGGCTCGCCGGCGTGGCGCGTGCGCAGGAACTCGCTCCAATCGACGTCGAAGCCGCAGTTGGCCGGCGCCAGCGGCGCCAGCCCGACGCCACGTGCCGCCAGCCAGGGCCACCAGGCGCCGTCGCTGCCCAGGCGCGGCCAGCTGGCGCCGCCCAGCGCGAGCAGCGTCGCGTCGGGACGGCGTGTCACCGGCCCGGCCGGGCCGTCGAAGGCCAGCGCGCCATCGTCGGTCCAGCCGGTCCAGCGGTGGCGCATCTGGAAGACGACGCCGGCCGCACGCAGCCGGTGCAGCCAGGCGCGCAGCAGCGGCGCGGCTTTCATCTCGGCCGGGAAGACGCGGCCCGACGTGCCGACGAAGGTCGACACGCCGAGTTCGGCGGCCCAGGCGCGCAGCGCGTCGGCGCCGAAAGCCTGCAGCCGTGGCGCCATCCAGCCGGCTGCCGACCTGTAGCGCGTGACGAAACGCTCGAAAGGCTCGGAGTGCGTCAGATTCAGCCCGCCCTTGCCGGCAAGCAGGAACTTGCGCCCCGCCGAGGGCATCGCGTCGAAGACCTCGACACGGTGCCCGGCGGCGGCCAGGCGTTCGGCGGCCATCAGCCCGGCCGGGCCGGCGCCGATGACGACAGCCAGGCGATCAGCCATCGGCCCTCCCCTGGCGCCACTGCACGAGGTCCTCGATGGACAGCGTCGGCAGACCGTGGGCCGCCGCGAAGGCCTCGATCTGGGCGCCTCGCGCCATGCTGCCGTCGGGGTTCATCAGCTCGCAGAGCACGGCGGCGCGCTGCAGGCCGGCCAGATCGCAGAGCTCGATCGCGCCTTCGGTGTGGCCGCGGCGCTGCAGCACGCCGCCGGCCTCGGCGCGCAGCGGGAAGACGTGGCCGGGGCTGACCAGAGCCTCGGCACGGGCGCCTGGGCCGGTGGCGGCACGCACCGTCGTCAGCCGGTCGGCGGCGCTGACGCCGGTGGTCACGCCTTCACGCGCTTCGATCGTCACGGTGAAGGCGGTACGGTGGCGGCTGCCGTTGTGCACGACCATCGGCGCCAGGCGCAGCCGCTCGATGGCCTCGGGCGGCAGGCACAGGCAGACGATGCCGCTGCCTTCGCGGATCAGCATCGCCATCGTCGCCTCGGTGAGATGTTCGGCGGCGACGATCAGGTCGGCCTCGTTCTCGCGGTCGTCGTCGTCGACGAGCAGCACCGGGCGCCCGGTGCGCATCGCCGCCGCGGCGGCTTCGAGCCGCTGGCGCAAGGTGGCAGTTGAACCGGCCAGCGCCGGGGTGTGGAAGGTTGGGTTCATGTGGAGACGCTCCTTCGAGTGGGACGGAGACGTTCCAGGGACGCATGCGCGCCGCCACGCCGCGACCCGCCGGAGCCGGGCGCGGCAAAGCGGCACGTCTTCTTTCATCCGGACTGTGACCGTCGGCCCTGGCATCGCACCAGGTCTGCTGACCCCGGCTTGCGCCGGGCGCTCGCGGGCTCGCGGCCGAGGCCGCCTACCGCCGGTGGGGAGTTCCACCCCGCCCTGAAGACGTGTGCCGGCACCATGCCGGCGCCAGGACTGTAACCGCTGGCGCTCAGCCCCGGCCGCGCAGCGCCGCCCGCAGCTGCTCGCCGACCTGGGGCCGGTCGGCGAAGGCGTCGCTCGGGTTGCGCCCGGCGACGAGGTCCTCCATGCGCTGGCGCACCGAGCCCAGCGTCTGCGGGTGGCTGAAGACGTAGAAGCGGTTCTCGTCCATCGCGTCGAAGACCCATTGCGCGACGTCGGCAGCGCTGACCTTGCCGCCGGTGACGGCTTTTTCCATCATCGCCTGGGCGACCATCTGGCTGCGCGTCGGCCGTCCGTCGGCGGCCAGTTCGGCCGGGCGGTGGCGGCCGCTCTCGTGGATGCCGGTGGGCACGAAAAACGGGCACAGCACGTGGGCGTGCACCCGTTCGGCGACCAGCGACAGGTCCTGGTAGAGCGTCTCGCTGAGCGCGACGACAGCGTGTTTGCTGACGTTGTAGACGCCCATGTTGGGCATGTTGACGAGGCCGGCCATGCTGGCGGTGTTGACGACGTGGCCGCGGTAGCCCGGGTCGGCCTGGGCCGCTTCCAGCATCGCCGGCACGAAGACGCGCACGCCGTGCGCCACGCCCATCAGGTTGACGCCCAGCACCCATTCCCAGTCGCGCGCCGACTGCTCCCAGATCAGCCCGCCGGCGCCGACTCCGGCGTTGTTGAAGACGAAGTGCGGCGTGCCGAAACGCGCGAAGGTGGCGGCGGCCAGCGCCTCGACCTCGGCCGCCTTGCTGACGTCCAGCCGGAACGGCAGCACCTCGGCGCCGCGCTCCGTCAGCTCGGCAGCGGCCGCCTCCAGCGCCTCGGCCTGCAGGTCGGCCATCACCAGCTTCATGCCGCGGGCGGCGGCGATGCGGCTCGTTTCCAGGCCGAAACCGCTGGCGGCGCCGGTGATGACCGCGACGCGGCCCTGCCATTCGTTCATCGTCTGCTCCTCAGTCGCCAACGGGGCGGCGCAGCATTTCCAGATGCGGGATGCCGTCTTCCAGATAGGGCTCGCCGACGGCCTCGAAACCGAAGTCGGCATAAAAACGCTGCAGGCGTGCCTGCGCGCTGATGCGGATGCCGCGCCCGGGCCAGGCGGTTTCGCAGCGGGCGACGCCCTCGCCCACCAGCAGCCGGCCCAGGCCGCTGCCGCGGCGCTCGGGCGAACTGATGACGCGGCCGATCGAGGGCTCCTCGTACTGCAGCCCCGGGTCGACGACACGCAGATAGGCCTGCAGCACGCCGGCGTCGTCGCGCCCGAGCAGATGCCAGCAGTGACGGTCGACGCCGTCCGGGTCCTGGAAAGGCCCCTGCTCGAGAATGAAGACGCGGCAGCGCAGCGCCAGCGCGTCGTAGAGATCGTCCAGGCGCAGGTCGTCCCAGCGCAGCCATTGCCAGTGCATCAGATCAGCTTGACCAGTTGTTTGCCGAAGTTGCGGCCCTTCAACATGCCGAGGAAGGCCTCGGGCGCCGCGGCCAGGCCTTCGGCGACGCTCTCGCGGTACTTGATCGTGCCGCCGGCGACACCCGCCGCCAGCTCGCGCAGCGCCTCGGGCCAGTCGCCCATGTGCTCGCTGACGATGAAACCCTGCACCGTCAGCCGCGACTGCAGGATGAGCTGCGGCCAGCTCATCGGGATGGGCTGGCCGTCGTAGCCGGCGATCATTCCGCACAGCGCGATGCGGCCGAAGTCGTTCATGCGCAGCATCGTCGCGTCCATCACCGCGCCGCCGACGTTCTCGAAGCAGCCGTCGACGCCGTCGGGCGCGGCGTCGCGCAGCGCGCGCGAGAGCGATCGTGCGTCGGCGTGTTCGCGGTAGTCGATGCAGGCGTCGAAACCCAGTTCGTCGACGACGTAGGCGCACTTGGCCGCTCCGCCGGCATAACCGACGACGCGGCAGCCGCGCGCCTTGGCGAGCTGGCCGACGACGCTGCCGACCGCGCCGCTGGCCGCGCTGACGACCACCGTCTGCCCGGCCTTCGGCGCGAGGATGCGCACCAGCCCGTACCAGGCGGTGACACCCGGCATGCCGACGGCGCCCAGGTAGGCCGACAGCGGCAGCCGCGTGTCGACCTTGCGCAGCATGCCGGCCGCGCCGCCGTCGACCACCGAATAGAGCTGCCAGCCACCCATGCCGACGACGGCGTCGCCGGCGGCGTAGCCCGGGTGGCGCGAGTCGACGACCTCGCCGACCGTGCCGCCGATCATCACCTCGCCCAGCGGCTGCGGCGCGGCGTAGCTCTTGGCGTCGTTCATGCGGCCGCGCATGTACGGGTCGAGGCTCAGGTAGTGGTGGCGCACGAGCACCTGGCCCTCGGCCAGCGCCGGCAGCGGCGCCTCGACGAGGCGGAAGTTGGCGGCCGTCGCTTCGCCCTGCGGGCGCGAGGCGAGCACGATCTGCTGGTTGTTCATCTCTATCTCCTTGGGCCTTAGCCGGCGTGCACGGCGCTGACGCCACCGTCCACCGCCAGAACCTGGCCCGTGATGTGTTTGCCGGCCGGGCTGCACAGCAGCAGCGCGGCGCCCTTCAGATCGTCGTCGTCGCCGATGCGGCCCAGCGGCGCGGCGGCGGCCAGGCGCTGCTCGCCCACCGCTTCCAGCGTGCCGCGTGTCATCTTGCTCGGGAAAAAACCAGGCGCCAGCGCGTTGACGTTGATGCCGTGGTGGCCCCATTCGCCGGCCAGCGTGCGCGTGAAGTTCACCACCGCGCCCTTGCTGGTGCCGTAGGCGATGAACTGCATGTTCAGGCTGCCGGCCAGCCCTGCGATCGAAGCGACGTTGACGATGTGCCCCGAACGGCGCGGGATCATGCTGGCGCGCGCCACCGCCTGCGAGAACAGGAACAGGCTGCGCACGTTCAGGTCCATGACCTTGTCCCAGGCGTCGAGCGGGTGGTCCTCGGCCGGCGCGCCCCAGGTGGCGCCGGCGTTGTTGACGAGGATGTCGATCGGGCCCAGGCGTTGCAGCGTCTCGTCGACGATGCGCTGCACGTCCTCGGGCCGGCTGGCGTCGCCGGCCACCCAGCGCGCGTCGACGCCGCGTTCGGCCAGATGGGCGACGGCCTCCTCCAGGTCGGCTGCCTTGCGCGAGGTGAGCATGACCTTGGCGCCGGCTTCACCCAGCGCCTCGGCGATCTGCAGCCCCAGGCCGCGCGAGCCGCCGGTGACGAGCGCGACACGCCCGTCGAGGCGGAAGAGGTTCATCACCGGCGTGCTCATCAGCCCTCCGTCGTGTAGTCGAGCACGTGGCGCGTCTGGCGCAGCGTGCCCAGCAGCTTGGATACCGCCTGGTGATGCGGGTGGTTCTGGTAGGCGTCCAGCGCGGCGGCGTCGGCGAAGGTCGAGTCCAGCAGCACGTCGACGTTGGCCTCGCAGCCGGGTTCGGCAATCGCGGCGCGGAAGTGCAGCATGCCCGGCACCAGCGCCGCGCAGGAATCGAGTTCGGCCTTGAAGCGCGGCGCGTCGGCCTTGTCCTTCAGGGTCCACATCACCAGGTGTCGTACCGCCATCGTTGGTTCCTCGGTCAGAAACAGGAGTCGTCCAGTTCGCGCACCAGCGCCTCGCGCCGCGCCACCGGCGCCAGCCAGGCGTCGATCTTGGGCAGCTCGTAGGCGTAGAAGTAGCGCGCGGCCGCCAGTGTGCCCGGGCGCGAGGCGCCCGTCGCCAGCGCCAGATCCAGCCACAGCCAGGCGACGACGACGTGGCCGAAGGCCTGCAGATAAGGCGTGGCGTTGGCCGTCGCCGCCTCGGCGTCGCCGGTGGCCCAGGCCGAACGTGTCGCCGCGCCCAGGCGCTGCAAAGCACCGGCCAGCGCGACGCCGGCTTCGGCCAGGCCGACGACCTGGCCGGCACGCTGCGCCGTGGCGTCGATCCGGGTCGCCAGCAGCTTCAGCGCCGCGCCGCCGTCGGCCAGCACCTTGCGGCCCAGCAGGTCCAGCGCCTGGATGCCGTGCGTGCCCTCGTGGATCATGTTCAGGCGGTTGTCGCGCCAGTACTGCTCGACCGGGAAGTCGCGTGTGTAGCCGCAGCCGCCCAGCACCTGGATGGCCAGCGAGTTGGCCTCCAGGCACCACTCGCTAGGCCAGCTCTTGGCGATCGGCGTCAGCAGTTCCAGCAGCCGGCGCGCGTCGGCCGCGGCTTCGGGCCTGCCGGTGCGCGCTTCATCGACGAGGCGTGCGCAGTACAGCGACAGCGCCAGCCCGCCTTCGACATAAGTCTTCTGCGCCAGCAGCATGCGGCGAACGTCGGCGTGGCGCAGGATGGGCACCTGCGGCTGCGCCGCGTCCTTCGCGCCCAGCGGCCGGCCCTGCGGGCGTTGGCGGGCGTACTCCAGGCTCGCTTCGTAACCCGCCCAGCCCAGCATCACCGCGCCCAGGCCGACGCCGATTCGCGCCTCGTTCATCATGTGGAACATGCAGCGCAGGCCGTCGCCGGGGCGGCCGACGAGCCAGGCGATCGCGCCTTCGCGCTCGCCGAAGTTCAACAGCGTGTTCGTCGTGCCGCGGTAGCCCAGCTTGTGGTTCAGCCCGGCCAGCGCGACGTCGTTGCGCCGGCCCGGCCGGCCGTCGGGCCCGGGCAGGAACTTCGGGCAGATGAACAGCGACAGCCCCTTGACGCCCGGCGGCAGGCGGCCGGTTTCGTCGGGGATCTTGGCCAGCACCAGATGCACGATGTTGGCCGCCAGCTCGTGCTCGCCGCCGGAGATCCACATCTTGTGGCCGCGCAGCCGAAAGCGTGGGCCCAGCGCATCGGCCTCGTGGCCGGGGCCGTCGGGCTCGGCGCGGGTCGCGACGTCCGACAGCGACGAGCCGGCCTGCGGTTCGCTGAGGCACATCGTGCCGAACCATTCGCCGGCGAACAGCCGGCGCGCGAAGGTCTCGCGCTGCGCCGGCGTGCCGTGCGCGGCGATCAGGTTGGCGTTGCCGGTGGTCAGCATCGCGTAGCCGGCGATCGCCACGCTGGCCTTGCTGAAGAAGGCGTTGGCCGCCATCTCGGCGACGCAAGGCAGCTGCAGGCCGCCGAACTCGGCGTCCTGCGACGCCGCCAGCAGCCCGGACTCGACATAGGCCGCGACCGCGGCGCGTGTGCTCTCGGGCAGGTGCACCCGTTCGCCGTCGAAACGCGGCTCCTCGACGTCGGCGCGGCGGTTGGCCGGCGCAAAACGGTCGGCGGCGATGCGCTCGGCCAGGTCGAGCACCGCGCCGACGGTCTCGCGCGAGTGCTCGGCGTGGCGTTCGCGGCTGAACAGCGTGTCGACGTCCAGCCAGTCGTGCAGCAGGACGTCCAGGTGCTCGCGCAGCGAACTCACTGGGGCACCCTTCGGCCTGCGGCCGGTCCCGCCCAGCGGGAATGAGCCCCGGACAAGTCCTGAGGGCTCACTGGGGCACCCTTCGGCCTGGCGGCCGGCCCCGCCGAGCGGGAATGAGCCCCGGACAAGTCCTGAGGGCTCATGCGGCGTCTCCGAGCCGGACGGCGGGGCGCGCCCTGGAGCGAAGTAAAGGAGGAGTCCCGGCGCAGCCGGGACGGGGGACATGAGCGCAAGGGCGCGCCCCGGCGGCCGGCTCTCGCGCCGGCTTGTCAGCCGCGAGCCTCACAGCACCTCGAACACGCCGGCCGCGCCCATGCCGCCGCCGATGCACATCGTCACGCAGACACGCTTGGCGCCGCGGCGCCGGCCCTCGATCAGCGCGTGGCCGGTCAGGCGCTGGCCGCTGACGCCGTAGGGGTGGCCGATCGCGATCGCGCCGCCGTTGACGTTGAGCCGCTCCATCGGGATGCCCAGCCGGTCGGCGCAGTACAGCACCTGCACCGCGAAGGCTTCGTTGAGTTCCCAGAGGTCGATGTCGGCGACCGTCAGCCCCAGGCGCTGCAAGACCTTGGGCACCGCGAACACCGGGCCGATCCCCATCTCGTCGGGCTCGCAGCCGGCGACCGCGAAGCCGAGGAGACGCCCCAGCGGCTTCAGCCCCTTCTGCTCGGCGTAGCGCTCGTGCACGACGACGCAGGCGCCGGCCCCGTCGCTGAACTGGCTGGCGTTGCCGGCGGTGATCACGCCGCCGGGCATCGCCGGGCGGATGCCCTGGATGCCTTCGTAGGTCGTGCCCGGACGCAGCCCTTCGTCGACGCTGACCGTGACTTCGCGGCTGCGCAGCCCCAGCACCTTGTCGGCGACACCGGCCACCGTCGTCACCGGCACGATCTCCTCGGCGAACAGGCCCTGCTCCTGCGCCGCGCAGGCGCGCTGCTGGCTCTGCGCGCCGTATTGGTCCTGGCGTTCGCGTGAGATGCCGTAGCGCCGGGCCACGTTCTCGGCCGTCTGCAGCATCGACCAGTAGATCTCGGGTTTGCTCCTCTTCAGCGCCGGGTCGAACAGCATGTGCTGGTTCATCTCCTGCTGCACGCAGGAAATGCTCTCGACGCCGCCGGCCACGAACACCTCGCCTTCGCCGGCGACGATGCGCTGCGCCGCGCTGGCGATGGTCTGCAGGCCGCTGGAACAGAAGCGGTTGATCGTCATGCCGGCCGTCGTGACCGGCAGCCCGGCACGCAGCGCGATCTGGCGCGCGATGTTGGCGCCGGTCGCGCCCTCGGGGTTGGCGCAGCCCATCAGCACGTCCTCGACGGCGGCGGCCTCGATGCCGGCGCGCTGCACGGCCGCGGCGACCGCCGCGGCCCCCAGCGTCGCGCCGTGGGTCATGTTGAATGCGCCCTTCCAGCTCTTGGCCAGCGGCGTGCGTGCGGTGGAGACGATGACGGCTTGGCTCATGGTCGGTCCTCGGGTTCGGGGCTTCAGGCGGTGAAGCGGCGGCCTTCGGCGGCCAGGCGCTCGAGCAGCGGCGCGGGCTCCCAGAACCCGGCGTCGTCCAGCGGGTTGCGCGCGAAGGCCTTCATCGTCTGCACGACGTTGAAGAGGCCCTGGCTGTCGGCGTAACACATCGGCCCGCCGCGCCACAGCGGGAAGCCGTAGCCGGTGAGGTAGACCATGTCGATGTCGCTGGCCTTGCTGGCGATGCCGTCCTCGAGGATCTTGGCGCCTTCGTTGACCAGCGCGTAGACCAGGCGGTGCACGATCTCGTCGTCGGAGATCGTGCGCGCCGTGATGCCGAGCCCGGCGCGGTGCTTCGCGACCATCTCCTCGACCACCGGCGACGGGATCGCCTCGCGTTTGCCGGGCGCATAGTCGTACCAGCCGGCGCCGGTCTTCTGGCCGTAGCGGCCCATCTCGCAGAGCAGGTCGGCGGTCTGGCTGTAGCGCATCTGCGGCTGCTCGACGTAGCGGCGCTTGCGGATCGCCCAGCCGATGTCGTTGCCGGCCAGGTCGCCCATGCGGAACGGGCCCATCGCGAAGCCGAAGGCCTCGACGGCCTTGTCCACCTGCTGCGGCGTGCAGCCTTCTTCCAGCAGGAAGCCGGCCTGGCGGCTGTACTGCTCGATCATGCGGTTGCCGATGAAGCCGTCGCAGACACCTGAGACCACCGCCGTCTTGCGGATCGTCTTGGCGAGCTGCATCACGGTGGCGAGCACGTCCTTGGCGGTGTTCTCGCCGCGCACCACCTCCAGCAGCTTCATCACGTTGGCCGGACTGAAGAAGTGCAGGCCGACGACGTCGGCCGGGCGCTTGGTGAAGCCGGCGATGCGGTTCAGGTCCAGCGTCGAGGTGTTGCTGGCGAGGATGGCGCCCGGCTTGACGACCTCGTCCAAGGCGCCGAAGACCTGCTGCTTGACGCCCAGGTCCTCGTAGACAGCCTCGATGACGAGGTCGCAGTCGGCCAGGTCGGCGTAGGCCAGCGTCGTCGTCAGCAGCGCCATCCGCTGCTGGTACTTGTCCTCCTTCAGCTTGCCCTTCTTGACCTGGGCTTCGTAGTTGCGGCGGATCGTCGCGACACCACGCTCCAGCGCCTCGGCCGTCGTCTCCAGGATCGTCACCGGCAGGCCGGCGTTGAGGAAGTTCATGCTGATGCCGCCGCCCATCGTGCCGGCGCCGACGACGCCGACCTTGGCGATGCGGCGCAGCGGCGTGTGCTCGGGCACGTCGGGGATCTTGCTGGCGGCGCGTTCGGCGAAGAAGGCGTGACGCAGCGCCTGGCTCTCGGGCGTGAACATCAGCGCCATGAAGAGCTCGCGCTCGTAGGCCAGGCCGGCGTCGATGTCGCGTTTGACCGCGGCTTCGACGGCGTCGACACACTTGGCCGGCGCCGGGAAGTGCCGGGCCATCGCCTTCACGGTGTTGCGCGCGAACTGGAAGAAGGCGTCGGGGTTGGCGTGGCGAGCCTTCAGGTCGCGCACACGCGGCAGCGGCGCGCCGCCGGCGTGTTCGTGGCCCTTGGCGGCGGCGAAGGCCACCGCGCCGGCCAGCAGCTCGCCGTCGACGATCTGCTCGAACAGCTTCTGCCCCGGCAGCGAAGCCAGCAGCTCGCTGGCCACCGGCTCGCCGGAGACGATCATGTTCAGCGCGGTCTCGACGTCGAGCACACGCGGCAGGCGCTGCGTGCCGCCGGCGCCGGGCAGCAGGCCGAGCTTGACCTCGGGCAGCGCGACCTTGGTGCCGGGCGCGGCGACGCGGTAATGGCAGGCCAGCGACAGCTCCAGCCCGCCGCCCATGCAGGTGCCGTGCATCGCGGCGACCACCGGCTTGCCCGCCAGTTCCACCTGGCGGATCAGCGAATGCAGATTGGGCTCGGCGATCGCCCGGTCGGTGCCGAACTCCTTGATGTCGGCGCCGCCCGAGAACACCTTGCCGGCGCCGGTGACGACGATCGCGACGACGGCCGGGTCGGCCAGCGCACGCTCCAGGCCGGCGCTCAGTTCGCGCCGCGTCGCCAGCCCCAGGCCGTTGACCGGCGGGTTGTCCAGCGTGAGCACGGCGACCTCGCCGTGGAGGTCGTAACGGACGGCCATGATGTCTCCTTCTGGGGGCCGTCTTCCGAGGCGGGAAGGCCTCGGTTCGGCTCGGTTTCGAACGGTCGTTTCATTCTAGGAGCCGGGTTTCGGGGCGCGCTGTCCCTGCGGCGACAAAGGCCGGCGCCGCCTCGCGCATGACTTCAGTCAAGCCCATGACGGCGACGCGCCGATATCGTGCGCCGGCCACTCGGGGCCTTGATGCCCCTCAAACGACTGTGAACGACCTCCACACCACCGACGTCGCCATCGTCGGCGCCGGCCCCGCGGGCCTGGCGCTGGCGGCGGCGCTCGCGCAGGCCGGCCTGCGTAGCACCGTGCTCGAACAGAACAGCGCCGAGTCGCTGGTCGCGCCGCCGGAAGACGGCCGTGACATCGCGCTGACGCACCGCGCTCGCGCCATCCTCGAGCGCCTGGGCCACTGGGACCGCCTGCCGGCCGACGAGATCGCGCCGCTGAAGCGCGCGCTGGTGCGCAACGGCGCGTCGCCGCTGGTGCTGCCCTTCGATGGCCAGGCCGACGGCCACGAGGCGCTGGGTTTCCTGGTGCCCAACCATCGCCTGCGTGAAGCAGCCTACGCCGCGGCCGCCGCCACGCCGGGTGTCGAGATCGTCGGCGACGCGAAGGTCACCGCGCTGCAGCGCGACGAACAGGCCGCAACCGTGCGTCTGGCCGACGGCCGCGCCTGGCGCGCGCCGCTGGTCGTCGCCGCCGACAGCCGCTTCTCGACGACGCGGCGCCTGGGCGGCATCGGCGCGCACCTGCTGGACTTCGGCCGCACCTGCATCGTCGTGCGCATGCGCCACGAGGAAGACCACGAAAACACCGCGCACGAGTGCTTCCGCTACGGCAACACGCTGGCCATCCTGCCGATGGCCGGGCGCCAGAGTTCGGCCGTCGTGACGCTGAAGAGCGACCAGGCGCCGGAGTGGATGGCGCTGTCGGACGAAGCCTTCGCGCTGCGTGTCGAGGAGCATTTCGACCGCCGCCTGGGCCGCATGGACGTCGCCGCGCCGCGCCACGCCTACCCGCTGGTCGCGGCCTATGCGACACGTTTCGCCGGCCCGCGTTTCGCGCTCGTCGGCGACGCCGCGGTCGGCATGCACCCGGTCACCGCGCACGGCTACAACTTCGGCCTCTACGGCGTCGAGGTGCTGGCGCGTGAACTGGCGCGCGCCGCGCGAGACCGCCGCGACCTGGGCGACGCCGCGGTACTGGCGGCCTACGAGCGCGAGCACCGCATGCGCACGCTGCCGATCTACCTCGGCACCAACGCCATCGTGCGCCTGTTCACCGACGACACGCCGCCGGCCAAGCTGGTGCGTGGTGCGGTGCTGAAGGCGGCCAGCGTCGCGGCGCCGCTGCGCACGCTGATCGCGCGCCAGCTCACCGGGGGCGTGCGGCGCTCGGCATCGGCCTGAGACGGGGGCGTCGCTAGACCTCCAGCCACTCCCGGCGCAGGGCCGGGGTGGCGCGCAATGCCGCCGGCGTGCCGTCGAAGACGATGCGCCCATGGCCCATCAGGAGGCAGCGGTCGGCGACGTCGAGCGCGATCGTCAGCTTCTGCTCGACGAGCAGCACCGAGACGCCGCGGCGGCGCAACTCGTGCAGCAGCGCCGCCACCTGCTCGACGATCCGGGGCGCCAGGCCTTCCGTGGGCTCGTCGATCATCACCAGATCCGGGTCGCCCATCAGGGTGCGCGCCAGCGTCAGCATCTGCTGCTCGCCGCCCGACAACACGCCGGCGGCGGTGTGCTCACGCTCCTTCAGGCGCGGGAACAAGGCGTAGAGGTCCTCGGCGTGCCAGCGCGGCGTGCGCCGGCCGCGTTTTTCGCCCAGCAGCAGGTTCTGATGCACCGTCAGGCCGGGGAATACGTCGCGGCTTTCCGGCACGTAGCCCAGCCCGGCGTGGGCGATCTGGAACGGGCTGAGGCCCACCAGTTCCCGGCCGCGCCAGCGCACCGAGCCGCGTGCGGCGACCAGCCCCATCACCGCCTTGACTGTCGTCGATCGGCCGGATCCGTTGCGCCCCAGCAGGGCGACGATCTCGCCGTCGCCGACCTCGAAGCTCACGCCGTGCAGCACGTGGCTCTGGCCATAGAAGGCGTGCAGTTCGTCGAGGCTCAGCATGCCGCGCCGTCTCCGCAGGCGTCTTCGGCGGCGAGCACCGGGCCGAGGTAGGCCTCGCGAACGCGGGCATCGGCGCGCACCGCCGCCGGCGTGTCGAAGGCGATGACCTCGCCGTGCACCAGCACGGCGATGCGGTCGGCCAGCCCGAACACCACGCCCATGTCGTGTTCCACCGTCAGCAGCGTGCGGCCCTCGGTGACACGGCGGATCAGGTCGACGAAGTGCGCGGTCTCGCTGCGGCTCATGCCGGCGGTCGGTTCGTCGAGCAGCACCACCGCAGCGCCGCCGGCGATCGTGATGCCGATCTCCAGCGCACGCTGCTCGGCGTAGCTCAGCTGCATCGCCGGCACGTCTCGGCGGCGTTCGAGCTGCAGCATGCGCAGCAACTCGTCGGCTCTGTCGTTGGCGTCGTGCAGCCGGCCGAGGAACTTCCAGAATGCATAGCGGTAGCCCAGGCTCCACAGCAGCGCGCAGCGCAGGTTCTCGAACGCCGACAGGCGCGGGAACAGATGGCTGACCTGGAAGCTGCGCGCCAGGCCGCGGCGGTTGATCTCGTAGGGCGGCAGGCCGTGGATGGGCTGGCCGCCGAGCAGGATCTCGCCCGAACTCGGCGCCAGGCGCCCGCTGATGAGGTTGAACAGCGTGCTCTTGCCGGCGCCGTTGGGGCCGATGATCGCGACCCGTTCACCGGGTGCGACCGCCAGGCTGGCGCCGCGGATGATCTCGGTGCGGCCGAAACGTTTGTGCAGCGCACGCAGCTCCAGGGCGGGGGTCACCTCGCGGCCTCCTGCGCCTGGGCCTCGATCGCGCGCTGCGCGGCGTCCCACTGCACGGCCAGTCGGCGGCGCGCAAGTTCGAACAAGGCCGCGGCGCTCAGCAGCAGCAGCCCCGAGCCGACCCAGGCATCGGCCGAGCCCGCGTCCAGCGTCAGCCCGGCGAATCTCGTCGTCGGCCCGCTGGCGGCCTCGAGCTGCAGGTGGTAGACCATCTCGACCATGGCACCGGCGCCCGCCAGCATCGCCAGCGCCAGCCCGCCCAGCGCCAGGTACGAGGCCGCCAGCGGCCGCAGCCGCCCCGCCGCCGCCAGCCGCAGGTTGGCCACCACCAGGCTGGCGATGCCCCCCGGCGCGGCCATCACCATGAAGAGAAAGACCAGCCCCAGGTAGAGCAGCCAGGCCCGCGTCAGCTCCGACAGCAACACGCCCGACAGCACCATCAGCACCGCGCCGATGATCGGGCCGAAGAAGTAGGCGGCACCGCCCAGGAAGGTGAACAGGAGGTAGGCGCCCGAGCGCGCCGAGCCGACGACCTCGGCGGTGACGATCTCGAAGTTCAGCGCCGCCAGGCCGCCGGCGATGCCCATGAAAAAACCCGATGCGACGAAAGCCAGGTAGCGCACGCGGCGCGTGCTGTAGCCGATGAACTCGACACGCTCGGGGTTGTCGCGCACGGCGTTGAGCATGCGGCCCAGCGGCGTCTGCGTGAAGGCGTACATCGCCACGGTGCAGGCGAAACAGTAGAGCGCGATCAGCGCGTAGACCTGCCATTGCGGCCCGAAGCTGATGCCGGCCAGCGGCGCGCCGACGACGCGGTTGCCGCTGATGCCGCCCTCGCCACCGAAGAAGCCCGGGAACATCAGCGCCATCGCCGCGACCAGTTCGCCGATGCCCAGCGTGATCATCGCGAACGGCGTGCCGGCCTTCTTCGTCGTCACCCAGCCGAGCAGCGCCGCGGACACCAGTCCGCCGGCACCACCCACCAGCGGGATCAGGCTCACCGGCAGGGCCCAGCGTCCCTCGGCCACGAGGTTCAGCGCGTGGATCGCGCAGAACGCGCCCAGACCGGAATAGACCGCGTGGCCGAAACTCAGCATGCCTCCCTGCCCCAGCAGCATGTTGAAGGCGAGGCAGGCGATGATGGTGATGCCGATCTGCGACAGCACGGTCAGCGCCAGGCTGCTGTCGAAGGCCAGCGGCGCCAGCGCCAGCACCAGCGCGTAGCCGCCCCAGACCAGCAGCCGACGCGCCGGCCGGGACGGGCGCAGCCGCGCATCCACTCGAGGCAGGCCGCGCACGTTCAACCCTCGCGCCGGCCGAGCAGCCCGCGCGGCCGCAGCACCAGCACCAGCACCAGCAGCAGATAGGGCAGGATCGCCGCCACCTGCGACAGCTTGATGCTCCACAGCGCCCAGCCGAAGCTCTCGGGCGTCACCGGCCACTGCAGCACGCGCAGCAGGTCGGCCAGCGAATGGTCGCTGCCGACGGCGAACGAGTCCAGCACGCCCAGCAGCAGCGAGGCGACGAAGGCTCCGGCCAGCGAGCCCATGCCGCCGATGACGATGACCGCGAACACCACCGGCCCCAGCGCCTGCGCCATCGCCGGCTCGGTGACGCGCAGCGCGCCACCGATGACGCCGGCCAGCGCCGCCAGGGCCGTGCCGCCGCCGAAGACCAGCATGAACACACGCGGCACGTCGTGGCCCAGCGCCTCGACCATCTGCGGATGCGTCAGCGCGGCCTGGATGACGAGCCCCACGCGGGTCTTCCTGAGCAGCAGCCAGACCGCCAGCAGCATGCCCAGCGCGACCGCCATGCCGAAGGCGCGGAAGGCCGGGAACTGCGTGCAGACCGCGCCGGCGCTGCGGCAGACCTCGGGCGCGGCGCCCCAGGCCAGCGACAGCGATCCCGGCAGGTCCACCAGCGTGAACAGCGGCCCGCGCAAGGACGGCGGCGGGCCGAAGTCCAGCGCCTGGCGGCCCCAGGCGAGCTGCACCAGTTCCAGCACGACGTAGGCCAGGCCGAAGGTCACCAGCAGTTCCGACACGTGGCCGTGGGCGTGCACGCGGCGCAGCACGTGGCGCTCGAACGCCGCGCCGGCCAGGCCCACGAGCAGCGGCGCCAGCAGCAGCGCCGTCCAGAAGCCGGCGAGCTGGGTGACCGAATAGGCGACGTAGGCCCCCAGCATGTAGAAGCTGGCGTGGGCGAAGTTGAGCACGCCCATCAGGCTGAAGATCAGCGTCAGGCCGGCCGCCAGCATGAACAGCAGCAGCCCCAGCGACAGGCCGTTGAGCAGCGATACGAGGAAGTGCGACGCGTCCATCACGAGGGCGTGACGATAACGGGCGCGGCACGCCGCGCGCTCAGGGCCGCTTCATCCGGCAGGTCGTCGGCGTGCTCGCGACCTGCGCGTCCAGTGCCTTGAGCTCCTGGAAGTTGTAGCCGGTGTTCTCGACCGAGTACGGGTTGCGCGCGTCGGCCTTGCGCCACTCGGAGATGTAAAGCGCCTGCTGCAGCTGGTGGTCGCTGGCGCGCATCTCCAACCTCGCCCTGGAAGCCGGCGAAGCGCAGGCCTTCGAGCACCGGCGCCACCTTGGCCGGATCGGTGCTTGCGGCGCGCCGGAAGCCCTCGCTGAGCATCGCGATGCCGTTGTAGGTGGCGTGCGTGTACCAGTCCTCGCCGTACTTCTGCTTGAACGCGTCCTGCAAGGTCACGACGCCGGGCAGCGCGTTGTGGCTGTAGGCGACCATGCGCACCGTGCCGCCGACGCCCGCGGCCATCGCCGTGGGCACGCCGCTGGTCGAGGCGTAGTAGGTGTAGAAGTCGGCGCCCAGCCCGGCGTCGTGCGCGGCGCGGATCAGCAGCGTCAGGTCCTGGCCCCAGTTGCCGGTGACGACGGCGTCGGCGCCGGAGGCCTTGATCTTGGCGACATAGGGCGCGAAGTCCTTGACCTGCCCGATCGGGTGCAGGTCGTCGCCGACGATCTGCACGTCGGCCCGCTTGCGCGCCAGCGCCTCGCGGAAATGGCGCGCCACCTGCACGCCGTGGGCGTAGTTCTGGTTGATCAGGTGGACCTTCTTCAGCTGCGGGCGGTCCTTCAGGTAGCTCGTCAGCGCCTCCATCTTCATCGAGGTGTCGGCGTCGAGGCGGAAGTGCCAGTAGCTGCAGCGTTCGTTGGTCAGCGCCGGGTCGACGGCGGCATAGTTCAGGTAGAGCAGTTCGCGCCCCGGGTTGCGCGCGTTGTGCTTCTCGATGCCGTCGGCAATGGCCGCCGCCGCACCCGAGCCGTTGCCCTGCACGACGTAGCGGATGCCCTGGTCGATGGCCGCCTTCAGTGCGTTCAGGCTCTCCTGCGGCGAGCCCTTGTTGTCGAAGGGCACGAACTCGAACTTCGGCCCCGACTTGCCGCCCTGGCTCATCTGGTCGGCGACGAACTGCCAGCTCTTGAGCTGGTTCTGGCCCACGTTGGCGAATGGCCCGGACAAGGGGTCGATGAAGGCGACCCGCACGGTGCCGGCCTGGGCGAATGCGCCGGCGGCGGCAACGGCGAACACGGCGGCGGGCCAGCGGGGCCCCGGAAGGCGCAAGCGCATCTGACGTCTCCTCGTGGTGTCTGACGGCCGCTGCACCTTAAGCGCCGCTGCGCCGCCTCTCGCTCAGGGATGTCCCGTCCGCCGAGTAACCCGCGGGACAGCCCCCGCGCGACCGTGGCAAAGCCCTGATCGCACGCGGCGCGATGCCGCTACGGACAATGGCACGATGCATCCCTCCCAAGCACTCCCGCCCGCCGCGCCTCGCTGGCGCGAGGACGGTTTCGTGCGCCGCGCCGGCGCGCCGCTGGCCGTCGTCCAGCCGCCGCAGCCGGTGCCCGAGGCGCACTGGGTGGCGCGCAACGAGGCTTTCGCGCGTGAACTCGGCTGGTGGGACTGGCTGCAGCACGACGAGGCGCTGGCGCTGCTGGCCGGCAACGCCCAGCCGGCCGGCGGCACGCTGGCCACGGTGTATTCGGGCCACCAGTTCGGCGTCTGGGCCGGGCAGCTGGGAGACGGCCGCGCGCTGCTGCTCGGCGAGGCCGACACGCCGCTCGGGCCGCTGGAGCTGCAGCTCAAGGGCAGCGGCCTCACGCCCTACTCGCGCATGGGCGACGGCCGCGCGGTGCTGCGTTCGTCGATCCGCGAGTACCTGTGCTCCGAGGCGATGCACGCGCTGGGCATCCCGACGACACGTGCGCTGGCGCTGGTCGGCTCGCCGCTGCCGGTGCGGCGCGAACGCTACGAGACCGCCGCCGTCGTCACGCGCGGGGCGCCCAGTTTCCTGCGCTTCGGCCACTTCGAACACTTCGCCCACACCGCGGCCGACGAGGCGGCGCTGCGCCGGCTGGCCGACGAAACGATCGAGCGTTACTTCCCGGCGCAGGCCGAGGCTGCCAACCGCTACGCCGCGCTGCTCGAGGAAGTCGCGCGGCGCACCGCGCGGCTGGTCGCCCAGTGGCAGGCCGTCGGCTTCTGCCACGGCGTCATGAACACCGACAACATGTCGCTGCTGGGGCTGACGATCGACTACGGACCCTTCGGTTTCCTTGACGCCTTCGACCCCGGCCACGTCTGCAACCATTCCGACCACCAGGGCCGCTACGCCTATGCGCGCCAGCCCAACGTCGCGTTCTGGAACCTGCACGCGCTGGCCCAGGCGCTGCTGCCGCTGATCGGCGACCCCGACGCCGCGGTGGCCGCGCTGGAGCCCTACAAGAGCGAGTTCCTGGTCGCGCTGCAGACGGCGATGCGCGCCAAGCTCGGCCTGCACGACGAGCGCCCCGAAGACGGTGCGCTGGTCGACGACCTGCTGCGCCGCATGGCCGCCGACGGTGCCGACTACACGATCACCTTCCGCCGCCTGGCGCGTTTCGACAGCACGCCCGGCGCAACGCACGACGCGCTGCGCGACCTGTTCCTCGACCGCGAGGCCTTCGACGCCTGGGCGCTGCGTTACGCCGAGCGCCTGCGCGCCGAGGCCAGCGTGGACGCCGAGCGCCGGGTCCGCATGCAGCGCACCAACCCCAAGCTCGTGCTGCGCAACCACCTCGCCGAGACCGCGATCCGCCAGGCCGAGGCCGGCGACTTCGGCGAGGTCTCGCGGCTGCTGGCCGCGCTGCAGCATCCGTTCGACGAGCGGCCCGAACACGAGGCGCTCGCCGGTTTCCCGCCCGACTGGGCACGCCAGCTCGAGGTCTCCTGTTCGTCATGAGCCTGTTCGACAAGAAACCCGCCGTCCACCCGCACGACGACCCGCGCTACGAGGTCCGCAAGAGCGACGCCGAATGGCGCGCCCAGCTCGACCCGATGCAGTACCAGGTGGCGCGCCACGCGGCCACCGAGCGGCCCTTCACCGGCCGGTACTGGGACCACACGGGCCGCGGCCGCTACGACTGCGTGGGCTGCGGCGCACCGCTGTTCTCCAGCGAGACGAAGTTCGACGCCGGCTGCGGCTGGCCGAGCTACTGGCAGCCGCTGGAGGCCGACGTCATCGAGGAGGTGCGCGACACCAGCCACGGCATGGTGCGGGTCGAGGTGCGCTGCCGCCGCTGCGGCACCCACCTGGGCCACGTCTTCGAGGACGGCCCGGCGCCGACCGGCCAGCGCTACTGCATCAACTCCGCGGCGATCGACTTCAAGCCCGAGGCCGAGTGAACCCCGGCCCGTATCGGCCCGCCGCCGCCACGGCTTCGCCGCAGCCCACCCGAGGCAGCCGGCACAATCGCCCCATGAACCGCTCCCCTCGCCTCGCATGAAGCTGTTGCTGGACTTCCTGCCGATCGTCCTTTTCTTCGCCTGCTTCAAGCTCGCCGAGGGCCGCCCGGAATGGGCGGCGGACTTCGCCACCGCCAACTTCGGTGCGCTCGTCTCCGGCGGCGTCGTCGGCCCGAAGGAGGCGCCGGTGCTGCTGGCGACCGTCGTCGTGATCCTCGCGACGCTGGCCCAGGTGCTGGTGCTCAAGCTGCGCGGCAAGCGCATCGACGCGATGCTGTGGATCAGCCTGGTGCTGGTCGTCGTCTTCGGCGGCCTGACGATCTGGTTCCACAACGAGACCTTCATCAAGTGGAAGCCCAGCGTGCTGTACTGGACCATGGGCACCGCGCTGTGGCTGGCGCCGCTGCTGGCCGGCAAGAACCTGCTGAAGCTGCTGCTGGGCGCGCAGATGGTGCTGCCCGAGCGTGTCTGGCACCGCCTGAACTTCGCCTGGGTCGCTTTCTTCGCCGCGATGGGCCTGCTCAACATCTGGGTGGCCTACAGCTTCAGCACCGACACCTGGGTGAACTTCAAGCTCTTCGGCGGCATCGGCCTGATGTTCGCCTTCACGATCGCCCAGGGCCTGTACCTCGGCCGCTACATCGAGGAACCGGCCGCGACGAACGAGGGCAAGCAGTGAGCCGCGCCGCCGAGATCGAAGCCGCGCTGCGCGCCGCGCTGGAGCCGGTGGAGCTCGAAGTCATCGACGACAGCGCCCGCCACGCGGGCCACGCCGGCGCCCGCGAAGGCGGCCACTTCCAGGTGCGCATCCGCAGCGCGCGCTTCGCCGGGCTGGCGCCCTTGGCGCGTCATCGCCTTGTGTATGATGCCCTCGGCCCTCTGGGCCAACGGGGCGTGCATGCACTCGCGATCGACGCGCAGCCGCCCCGCCAGGACTGACACCCCTCGAACAACTCCATCGACGCGCGGCCGCCGCGGGCGACCCGTGTCCCATCCGAAAGTGCCATCCATGAGTTCGAAGTCCTTCGCCGTGCGCACGGCGCTCGCCACCGCGGCCGCCGCACTGCTGATGCCGCTGGCCGCCCAGGCGCAGAACATCGCCGTCGTCAACGGCAAGCCCGTGCCCAAGAGCCGCGTCGAGACCCTGCTGCAGCAGGCCGCTCGAGCCGGCCAGCAGGTCGGCCCGGAACTGCAGCAGCAGGCCCGCGACCAGGTCGTGTTGCGCGAGATCTTCGTCCAGGAAGCCGAGAAGAAGGGCCTGGCCACCAGCGCCGACTACAAGGCGCAGATGGAGCTGGCGCGTCAGAGCATCCTGATCCGCGAGCTGTTCGACAGCTACCGCAAGACGCACCCGGTGGCCGACGCCACCGCCCAGGCCGAGTACGAGAAGATCAAGGCCTCGGCCGCCGGCACCGAGTACCACGCCCGCCACATCCTGGTGGAGACCGAGGACGAGGCCAAGGCCCTGATTGCCCAGATCAAGGGCGGTGCGAGCTTCGAGGAGCTGGCCAAGAAGAACTCCAAGGACCCGGGCTCCGGCGAGAACGGCGGTGACCTGGACTTCGCCAAGCCCGACGCCTACGTGCCCGAGTTCAGCCAGGCGATGGTCGCGCTGAAGAAGGGCGAGATGACGCAGACGCCGGTGAAGAGCCAGTTCGGCTGGCACATCATCCGCCTGGACGACACGCGCGAGGCGCAGTTCCCGGCATTCGAGGAAGTCAAGGACCAGCTCAAGCAGCGCATGGAGCAGGCCAGCCTGCAGCAGTACCAGGAAGAGCTGCGCAAGAAGGCCCGCACCGACTACAAGTTCGGCGCCGAGTGAGCCGGCTTCCCGCCGCAGCAGCCAAGGCCCCGCGAGGGGCCTTTTTTGTTGCGGTCGCTCAGCCGGCGTCGTCCACCAGCGTGAGAGGGGCGTAGTCGCCGGCGTCCAGCGTCGCAACGACGACCTGATGCTGATCGGCCTCGCCGCCGGCACGCCGGCAGTGCGCGGCGACCTCCCCCGCCAGCCCCTGGCGCACGCACTCGGCGGCCTCGCCGTACGAACGCGTGTAGGCGCTGAAGCGCCGCGCCCCGCGCTCGACGCAGCGGTCGGCATAACCCAGCAGGAAGGCGGCGGCGTGCAGCCGCCCTTCGCGCGCGGCGAACAGCGCGAACTGCGCGCTCAGCACCTCGAACGAGGCCCAGTCGCTGGCACGCGCGACCTCGACGTAGGTTTCCAGCGCCGCCCGGGCCTCGGCGAGCCGGCCTCCCCGCAGCAGCGCGTGCGCATGGTTGCCCAGCGCGAAGCAGGCCTGCGAGCCGATGGCGCCGCGGTGCAGCGCCGCCAGCTCTTCGCCGATGCGGATCGCCTCGGCGGTGTCACCCACTTCCAGATGCAGGTAGGCCAGGTTGGAGAGATCCGACCTGGCGTAGAAGTCCCAGCCCGCCTCGCGCGCCAATGCCGCGCAGCAGCGGCAGGCGACGAGCGCATCGGCAGTCCGGCCCAGGAAGGAATAGACCAGCGCCTCGGCCTGGAAGCGGTAACGTGCGAGCAGCGGCGGGAAACCCTGCTGCGCCGCAGCCACGATCTCGGGGAGCATGGCTTGGGCTTCGGCCAGCCGCTGGGGCGCGCCGTCGACGATGCTGGCCAGCAGCACCTGGGCGACGAAAGCCGCCCGCGGGTCACCCAGTTCGCGCAGCAGCGCCAGCGCCTCCTGCGCCGGTGCCACGGCGCGCGCTGGCCAGGGCGTCGTCTGCACCCTGGCCAGCGCGAGCTTGTGGCGTGCCAGCGCCGCGGGTGCGAGCCGCGCCGCCGGCACCAGGGCCTCGGTGCGCTGGGCGAACGCCAGGAACTCCTGCTGCCGGTACAGCAGCGAGAACAGCATCGGCGTGGCCCCCAGCAGCTCGTACGCGAGCGCCGCATCGTGCACGCTGGCCCAGCGCAGCGCCGCGAGCAGGTTGTCCAGATCGGGTTCGTAGCGCCGCCGCCAGGCACGCTCGGTGCAGCGCAATCGCGCCTCGTCCGCGTCGGCGTAGACCGCCAGCAGCGCGCGTGCGTGGACCTCCGCCGCGTGCGCGGGCAGCGGCTCCTGCAGCAGCACGAACTGACGGATCGGTTCGGGCAGGCGAAAACGCAGCGGTTCGCCGGCGTCCACGGCGACGAGGCCGCAGTCGATCAGCGCGTCCAGGGCACCGTGAACCGCCTCTTCGACGACCTCCTGGCGGCCGATCGCCAGAGCGAGTTCGAACGAAAAGCCGCGCACGCACCAGGCCAGGCGGCGCAGCAGCAGCTGGCCCAGCGGCGGCAGCAGGCGGTAGCTCCACTGCAGCGTCGCCAACAGTGTCTGGCGGCTCGCGGGCTGGCTCGTGTCCTTGAGGTGCAGCAGCCCGGGAAGCCCGTCGCCGCCGAGCCTGCGCAGCCGCGAGGCGAGCAGACGGATCGCAAGCGCGGAGCCCCCCACCTGCCGGCACACACGGGCGGCCAGCTCCAGCTGAAGGAAGTCCAGGTCGCGCCCGTCGCCCAGCCCGGCACGCGCCAGGAACAGCCGCATCGCGTCGCCGGACACCAGCGCCTGGCGGGCGGCCTGCTCCGCAGGCAGCGCCAGACCGGCGAGCGCCATCACGCACTCCTGGGGGTGATGCAGCGCCGTCTGCGACACCACGAGGACGTGTAGCGCCGCCGCCCCGGCGAGCTGGTCGACGATGGTGTAGACGGCTGCCGAGCAGGCCTCGGCCCCGTCGAGCACCAGCAGCGCCGGACGCTGGCGCAGGGCCGCCAGCACCGCCGGCAGCGGGCCGACATGGCGCGTCTGCGGCACCCCCAGGCGGTCGGCGATCGACGCGGCGATCTCGTCGACACTGCAGCCCACGCCCACCTCGACCCAGAGCACCGCCTGCCCGGCACGCCGGCGTTCCTGGGCGACCCGCAGCGCCAGCGCCGTCTTGCCGACACCGCCCGGGCCGCAGACGCAGACCAGGCGCGCCTGCTGCAGCAGCGCCGTCAAGGCCTGCTGCTCGTCCACGCGGCCGACGAAGCCCGCCGGGCCTGCCGGCAGTTCCATCACCCGGGACGACGGCGCCAGCCCGTCGGGCTCGTCGACGAGCTCCTCGACTTCACAAACGAGCTGGTAGCCGCGCCCCGCCACGGTGCTGATGGAACCCGGGCCGAGCAGCTTGCGAAGCAGCGAGACCTGGGCCGACAGCGCGTGGTCCTCGACCGCGGGGCCGGGCCAGACGCGTTCGATCAGCTCGGCGCGCGAGATCACGCGCGATCGCCCTTCCAGCAAGGTGACCAGCAGATCGAAGCTGCGGGGGCCGAGCCGGGCGGGCTCTCCGTCAAGCAGAAGGCGACGCGACTCGAAGTCGATCGTGCAATGCGCGACACGCGCGCGTGGGCTCATCGCCACTCCCGGGATCCTGCAGATCCCCGGGAGCATAAGCGAGGCGGCCTTCAGGGGCGCCGTTCAGCGGCGCCGACCCTGATGCGCCCGCAGGAAGCGTGCGCTCAGCGGCGCGGGCCGCGCGGACCTTGCGCGGCGCGGCCGCCGCCGTGGCCATGGCCGCCGGACGGTGCACCGCTGCGCGTGCCGCCACCGGCCCGCTGGCCACCGCCCTGCCCGGCCGACTGGCCCTGCGGCCGGCCGCCGCCCGGGCGCCCGCCGCGCGAAGGCGCGCCGCCGCCGCCGCCGCCGCCGGCGTTGCGGCGCGTGCCGCCGACGCCGATCGTCATGCGGCCGAGCACGATCGGCTCGGCACGCTCGCCCGCCGGCGGCTCGAAACCCGGGATGGCCTGCACCGGGATCTCGCGCTTGATCAGGCGCTGGATGTCGCGCAGGAAGATCTCCTCGTCCAGGCAGACCAGCGAGACGGCCTCGCCGCTGGCGCCGGCGCGGCCGGTGCGGCCGATGCGGTGCACGTAGTCCTCGGGCACGTTGGGCAGCTCGTAGTTGACGACGTGCGGCAACTGGTCGATGTCGATGCCGCGCGCGGCGATGTCGGTGGCCACCAGCACCTGCAGCGTGCCGGCCTTGAACTCGGCCAGCGCCTTGGTGCGCGCGCCCTGGCTCTTGTTGCCGTGGATCGCCATCGCCGTGATGCCCTGCTCGTTCAGGTACTCGGCCAGGCGGTTGGCGCCGTGTTTCATGCGCGTGAAGACCAGCACCTGGTGCCAGTCGCCCTGGCGGATCAGGTGCGCCAGCAGCTCCTTCTTCTTCTCGCGCCCGACCGGGTGCACCTTCTGCGCGATGGTGTCGGCGGTGGCGTTGCGCCGCGCGACCTCGATCAGCGCCGGCTGGTTCAGCAGCCGGTCGGCCAGGGCCTTGATCTCGTCGCTGAAGGTGGCCGAGAAGAGCAGGCTCTGCTTCTTCTGCGGCAGCACCGCGAGCACCTTCTTGATGTCGTGGATGAAGCCCATGTCGAGCATGCGGTCGGCTTCGTCGAGCACCAGGATCTGCACCTGCGACAGGTCCAGCGTGCCCTGGCCGTGGTGGTCCAGCAGCCGGCCGGGCGTGGCCACGAGGATGTCGACGCCCTTCCTCAGGCGGTCGATCTGCGGCTGCATGCCGACGCCGCCGAACATCACCATGCTCGTCAGCGGCAGGTACTTGCCGTAGGCGCGCACGCTTTCCTCGACCTGGGCGGCGAGTTCACGCGTGGGCGTCAGCACCAGTGCACGCACGGCGATGCGGCCACGCGCGTCGCGCACCGGCTTGGCGGCCGACAGGCGCTGCAGCATCGGCAGCGTGAAACCGGCGGTCTTGCCGGTGCCCGTCTGCGCGCCGGCCAGCAGGTCGCCGCCTTGCAGCACTGCGGGGATCGCCTGGGCCTGGATCGGGGTCGGCACGTCGTAGCCCTGTTCGCGCACGGCGCGCAGCAGCGGCTCGGCAAGGCCGAGATCGGAAAAATTCATGGATTTGGTGTTCGGTCGGCCTGTCGCCCGCTCGGGGGCGCCAGTCGCAGGCGTCGGATCATGGGGCCGCGAGGCGGCGTCGGGCTCGACGTCGATGCAGCGACTGGGCTCTGCATCGGTACCGAAAATTCTATCTGATGCAGATCAAAGCTGCAGGACGAGACCCTACGGGCGGCGGCGTCCCCCGTGTGCACCGGCCCGTCCTTGCCGGAAGGGTGGCGATGGGCGGCCCCGGAACGGCGACAATAGCGGTTTGGCCGCGCCGCGCGGCCGTGCTCCAACCTTTCCGAAAGAACCGAACAGGACTCCATGGCCCAGTACGTATTCACGATGAACCGCGTCGGCAAGATCGTGCCGCCGAAGCGGCAGATCCTGAAGGACATCTCGCTGTCCTTCTTCCCCGGCGCGAAGATCGGCGTGCTCGGCGTCAACGGCAGCGGCAAGTCGACGCTGCTGAAGATCATGGCCGGCCTGGACAAGGACATCGAGGGCGATGCCGTCCCGATGCCCGGGCTGAAGATCGGATACCTGCCGCAGGAGCCGCAGCTCGACCCCGAGCAGAACGTGCGCGAAGCCGTCGAGCAGGGCATCGGCGGTGTGCTCGCCGCCAAGAAGCGCCTGGACGAGGTCTACGCCGAGTACGCCGAGCCCGACGCCGACTTCGACAAGCTGGCCGCCGAGCAGGCCGAGCTCGAGGCGATCATCGCCGCGGCCGGCAGCGAGAACACCGACCTGCAGCTCGAGCTGGCCGCCGACGCGCTGCGCCTGCCGCCCTGGGACGCGCAGATCGGCCTGCTGTCCGGCGGCGAGAAGCGCCGTGTCGCGCTGTGCCGGCTGCTGCTGTCCAAGCCCGACATGCTGCTGCTCGACGAACCGACCAACCACCTGGACGCCGAATCGGTGGACTGGCTGGAGCAGTTCCTGCAGCGTTTCTCGGGCACCGTCGTGGCGATCACCCACGATCGTTACTTCCTGGACAACGCCGCCGAGTGGATCCTCGAACTCGACCGCGGCTTCGGCCACCCGTACAAGGGCAACTACTCCGAGTGGCTGGACCAGAAGGAACGCCGCCTGGAAGTCGAGCAGAAGAAGGAAGACGCGCGCATCAAGGCGATGAAGGAGGAACTCAAGTGGGTCCGCTCCAACGCCAAGGGCCGCCAGGCCAAGAGCAAGGCGCGTCTGGCCCGCTTCGAGGAGCTGTCGGACGTCGACTACCAGCGCCGCAACGAAACCAACGAGATCTTCATCCCGGTCGCCGAGCGCCTGGGCAACGAGGTCATCGAGTTCAAGGGCGTCACCAAGAGCTTCGGTGAGCGCTGCCTGATCGACAACCTCAGCTTCAAGATCCCGCCGGGCGCCATCGTCGGCATCATCGGCCCCAACGGCGCCGGCAAGTCGACGCTGTTCCGCATGATCCAGGGGCTGGAGCAGCCCGACAGCGGCGAGGTCGTGATCGGCAAGACCGCCAAGGTCACCTTCGTCGACCAGAGCCGCGAAAGCCTGGCCGGCGAGAAGACGGTGTGGGAAGACGTCTCCGGCGGCCTGGACAACATCGTCGTCGGCCAGTTCGTGATGCCCAGCCGCGCCTACCTCGGGCGCTTCAACTTCAAGGGCAACGACCAGCAGAAGCTCGTCGGCAACCTCTCCGGCGGCGAACGCGGCCGCCTGCACCTGGCCAAGACCCTGGCCCAGGGCGGCAACGTGCTGATGCTCGACGAACCGTCGAACGACCTGGACGTCGAGACCCTGCGTGCGCTGGAAGAGGCGCTGCTCGAGTTCGCCGGCAGCGCGATGGTCATCAGCCACGACCGCTGGTTCCTGGACCGCATCGCGACCCACATCCTGGCCTGCGAAGGCGAGTCGCAGTGGTTCTTCTACGCCGGCAACTACCACGAGTACGAAGAAGACAAGAAGAAGCGCCTGGGCGAGGAAGGCGCGCGCCCGAAGCGCGTGCGCTTCAAGCCGATCAAGTGAGGCCGGGCGGCGACGCCTGAATGGACGGCGGCCTGCGGGCCGCCGTTTTCGTTTCCGGGCCCAGGATTGCGGTCACGCTTGTACACGCGTATAAACATCGCATGAGCTCCCGCCCCGCCGCCGACCCCGGCGCCCGCGAACGCCTGTTGCAGGCCGGCCTGGCGCTGGCGCGCGAACGTGGTCTGAAGGCCTTGACGGTGCGTGCCGTCGCCGCCGAGGCCGGTGCCAACCTCGGCAGCTTCGTGCATCACTTCGGCACCCGCGACGCCTTCGTCGCCGAGTTGATCGAACGCTGGTACGCGCCGATGTTCGGCCAGTTGCAGGACCTCGCCCGGCGCCCCGGCGACCCGCTGCCGGCGCTGCGTGATGCGCTGCTGGAGTTCGTCGGCTGGGTCGCACGCCACCGCGACTTCCTCGCCCTCCTGCTGGCCGACGCCGCGGCCGGCGAACCGGCGGTGCGGCGCTTCGTCGCGACGATCGAACAGCGCCACCCCGCGGTGCTGCTGGGCCTGATCGCCCAGGCGCAGGACGCCGGCCGGCTGCGCCGCGCCGAGCCGCTGCACCAGCTGATGTTCCTGCTGGCCTCGCTGGCGCTGCCGGTGCTGGTGACGCGCTTGATGAGCGGGCGCGAGATCGCGCCGCCGGCCTTCGTCTCCCGGCTGACACCGCTGGCCGTGGCTCCCGAACGCATCGCCGAACGCCTGGACTGGGCGCTGCGTGGCCTGGCCCCCGACCCGGAGCCTCGACGATGAACGCCCTGCCCCAACGTGCTGCGGCGCTCGCCGCCCTGCTCTTCCTGGCCGGCTGCGGCCAGCGCACGGACGCGCCCCTGGCCGGTTATGCCGAAGCCGAGCTGGTCTACGTCGCCGCCTCGGCCGGTGGCACCTTGCGCACCCTGCACGTGCGACGCGGCGACGCGGTGCAGGCCGGCCAGCCGATGTTCGCGCTCGACGCCGACGCCGAAGCGCTGTCGCGCCAGGCCGCCGACGCCCGTCGCGCGGCGGCCGAGTCGCAGGCCGACGACCTGCGCAAAGGCAAACGTCCGCTGGAACGGGCGGCGCTCGACGCCCAGCTCGCCCAGGCCCGCGCCGCGCTGGCGGCCAGCGAGTCGGCGCTGAAGCGCCAGCGTGCGCTCGTGGACCAGGGTTTCGTCTCGGCGGCGCGGCTGGACGAACTCGTCGCCGCGCGCGACGCCGACGCCGCGCGTGTGCACGAGCTCGAGGCCGACCGCCGCCTGGCCGACGAAGCGGCACGCGCCGACGCGGTGGCCGCGGCCGCCGCCAGCGCGCGCGGCGCCGGCGCCGATGCCGCGCTGGCGCGCTGGCACGAAGACCAGAAGGCACGCGCCGCGCCGGTCGCCGCCCAGGTCTACGACACGCTGTACCGCCCCGGCGAATGGGTGCCGGCCGGCTCGCCGGTCGTCGTGCTGCTGCCGCCGGGCGCCGTCAAGCTGCGGTTCTTCGTGCCCGAGGCGCTGCTGGCGCGCGCCCAGGTCGGCGCCAGCGTCGCGGTGGCCTGCGACGGCTGCCCGGCCGGCCTCACCGCGCGCATCGGCCACGTCTCGCACGAGGCGGAGTACACGCCGCCGGTCATCTACAGCAACGAGTCGCGCAGCAAGCTCGTCTTCCGCGCCGAAGCCTGGCCCGACGGCGTCTCGGCGCTCAAGCCCGGGCAGCCGGTGCAGGTGTCGCTGCCGGACGCCGCACGATGAGCGCCGAGCTCGCGATCGACGTGCGCGGCCTGAGCAAACGTTTCGGCACGCGCACCGTCGTCGACGCGATCTCGATCCAGGTGCGCCGCGGCGAGATCTGCGGCTTCCTCGGCCCCAACGGCAGCGGCAAGACGACGACGATCCGCATGCTCTGCGGCCTGCTCGAGCCCGACGCCGGCGAAGGCCGCTGCCTGGGCCTGGACCTGCGCCGCGACGCGCGCCGCATCAAGCGCCGCGTCGGCTACATGACGCAGCGTTTCGGCCTCTACGAAGACCTGTCGATCGAGGAGAACCTGGACTTCGTCGCCCGTGTCTACGGCATGCCGGAGCGCCGCCAGGCGGTCGACGGCGCGCTGGAGCGCCTCGGGCTGGCCGGCCGGCGCACCCAGCTCGCCGGCGCGCTGTCGGGTGGCTGGAAACAGCGCCTGGCGCTGGCCGCCTGCATGCTGCACCAGCCCGAACTGCTGCTGCTGGACGAGCCGACCGCCGGCGTCGACCCCAAGGCGCGGCGCGACTTCTGGCAGCAGATCCACGCGCTGGCCGCCGAGGGGCTGACGGTGCTCGTGTCGACGCACTACATGGACGAGGCCGAACGCTGCCACCGGCTGGCCTACATCAGCTACGGCCGGCTGCTGGCCGCCGGCACCGCCGCCGAGGTGGTGGCCGCCGCAGGGCTGCGCACCTGGACGCTGCGCGGCGAACACCTGGCCGACGCGGTGGCGCTGCTGGCGCACGACGAACGCTGGATGGCGGTGCCCTTCGGCGGTTCGGTGCACGTCAGCGCGCGCGCCGGCGAGGACTTCGCCGCCTGGCTGGACAGTGCCGCGCCCGGCCACCGCTGGACCGTCGAGCCCATCGCCACCGGGCTCGAGGACGTCTTCATCTCGCTGACCCAGCATGCCCAGGATCCTCTCGCTTAGCTGGGGCCGCATCCTCGCGGTGCTGCGCAAGGAGCTGATCCAGCTGCGCCGCGACCGGCTGACCTTCGCGATGCTGATCGGCGTGCCGCTGATGCAGCTGGTGCTGTTCGGCTACGCGATCAACGGCGACCCCAAGCACCTGCCGACGGCCGTCGTCGCGCTGGACGAGTCGCCCGTCGTGCGCAGCGTCGTCGCCGCGGTGCGCAACACCGGCTACTTCGAGATCGTCGCCACGCCGAGCGAAGCCGGTGCCGAGGACCTGATCGCGCGCGGCGAGGTGCAGTTCGCGCTCGTCTTCCCGGGCGACTTCACGCGCCGGCTGCTGCGCGGCGAGACGCCGCCGCTCGTCGTGCTGGCCGACGCCAGCGACCCGGCGGCCACCGGCCAGGCGGTGGCCGCGCTGGCGGCGCTGCCGACGCTGGCTTTGCGCAGCGAGCTCACCGGCCCGCTGGCGCCGCTGGCCGGCGGCGCGGCGCCGTTCGAGGTCCGCGTGCACAAGCGCTACAACCCCGAGGGCATCACCGCGTTCAACGTCGTGCCGGGGCTGATGGGCGTCATCCTGACGATGACGCTGGTGATGATGACCTCGATGGCGATGACCCGCGAACGCGAGCGCGGCACGCTCGAGAACCTGCTGGCCACCCCGGTGCGGCCGGTGGAGATGATGGCCGGCAAGATCCTGCCCTACGTGATCATCGGCTACGGCCAGGTGCTGCTGGTCTTCGCCGCGGCGCGCGTGCTGTTCCACGTGCCGATGGCCGGCAGCTTCGTGCTGCTGTCGGCGATGGTGCTGCTGTTCATCGTCGCCACGCTGGCGGTGGGTTTCACCTTCAGCACCATCGCGCGCTCGCAGATGCAATCGATGCAGATGACGATGTTCTATTTCCTGCCGAACATCCTGCTGTCGGGCTTCATGTTCCCGTTCCGCGGCATGCCGGGCTGGGCGCAGACGATCGGCGAAGTGCTGCCGCTGACGCACTTCCTGCGCATCGTGCGCGCCGTGATGCTCAAGGGCAGTGACTTCGCCGACCTGTGGCCCGAAGCGGCGGCGATCGCCGCTTTCGCGCTGGCCGCCGGCGGGGTGGCGATGCTGCGCTACCGCCAGACCATCGACTGAATCACTCGAACGGGTAGCGCACGCCCAGGCGCTGGCGCATCGCGTCGCTCAGCTCGGCCACCGCCAGCGTCTGCGCCAGCGGCATCGCCGCGTTCTCCAGCTGGCCGGCGGCGATGCAGGCCGTCGCGGCCTCGATCTGGTACTCGAAGCCGTTTTGGCGCAACGGCAGCTCGAGCGTCTGCCCGGGCTCGCCGCGGCGCTGCAGCGTGACGCGCGTGCACTCCCAGAAGTTGGGCTGCAGCGTGATCGTGCCGCGCTGGCCGTGGATGCGGCAGGCGTTGTCGGCCGCGCCGTCGAAGCCGATGACGAACTGCGCCACCGCGCCGCCGTCCCAGCGCAGCTGCGTCGCGAGGTGCAGGTCGACGCCGGTCGGCGCCAGCGTGCCGGTGACGTCGAAGCCCTCGGGCTCGCCGCCGCCCTGGGCCTGCATCACCCACTGCGCCAGCGACAGCGCGTAGACGCCGATGTCCAGCAGCGCGCCACCGGCCAGCGCCGGCGCGAACAGCCGCGAGGCCGGGTCGAAGGGCAGCCGCAGGCAGAACGTGCCCTGCACCGCGTGCACGGTGCCGATCTCGCCGGCTTCCAGCCAGGCGCGCAGCTGCTGCCACGACGGCAGGAAACGCGACCACAGCGCCTCCATCAGGAACACGCGGCGCTCGGCGGCACGGGCGACGACGGCGCGCGCCTGGGCCGCGGTGGCCACCAGCGGCTTCTCGCAGAGCACCGGCTTGCCGGCGTCCAGCGCCGCGGCGATGGCCTGGGCGTGCGCGCTGTGCGGCGTGGCGATGTAGACGGCGTCGACCTGCGGGTCGGCCAGCAGCGCCGCCAGTTCGTGGTGCACGGTGGCCGGCCAGCGCGCGGTAAACGCTTCGGCATGGCCCGGGCGGCCGCCGTGCACGGCCACCAGGCGGGCGCCGGGCACCACGCCCAGGGCGTCGGCAAACCGCCGGGCGATCGTCCCGGGGCCGACGAGGCCCCAGCGCAGCGGCTGGATCGTGCTCATGGACGGAAGGTCGATAGAAGCAGCAGAGGGTCAATCCTGCGCCTTATCACGAGGACCCGGCGGGCGCACGGCTTCGACAATTCCGCCGTGAACGCCCTGCCCCGACCCCTCCGCCCGCTGCTGCCGCTGGCCGCCGCGCTGCTGCTCGCGGCTTGCGCGACGCCTCCCGCGGCCACGCCGGCTGCGGTGCCGGCGCCGCGGGTGGCGGTGCCCGCCAGCGCGGCGCTGCCTGCCTTCGCTGCCGTCGTGAAGGACGCCCGCCGCGTCGATGGCCCGCTGCCGCTGTGGCGCAAGGACGACAGGGTCTGGATCGAACTCGCGCCCGCCGCCTGGGGCCGGCCCTTCCTGCTGTCGCCCAAGATCGCCTCGGGCATCGCCGAAGCGGGCGTGCTGGGCGGGCTGATGGCCTTCCCGGTGTCGGGTGCCGGTGGCACGCAGCTCGTCGAGTTCGTGCGCCAGCACCAGCAGGTGCGGCTGCAGGCGCGCAACGTCGTCGCCAACGCCGAGCCCGGCACGCCCGAGGCACGCGCGGCCGCGGCCTCGTTCGCCTCCAGCCTGCTGGCCAGCGCGCCGGTGGCCAGCCTGCCGCAGCCGCAGACCGGCGCGGTGCTCGTCGAGGCCAACGCGCTCTTCCTGGGCGACCTGCTGGGCGTCGGCATGTCGCTGCAGCGCGCCTTCCGCCAGCCCTACACGCTGGACGCACGCAACACCGCGATCGCCGCGGTGCGCAATACGCCCGAGGCCACGGTCATCGAGACGACGAACCATTTCTACGCCGCGACACTGGCCGCGCCGGCGCCGGGCGGTCCGTCGCTGCCGCGCTGGGTGCCCGACGCACGCAGCCTCGTCGTTGGTCTGCACTACTCGCTGGCGCCGCTGCCGGCCGAGCCGATGCACGCGCGCCGAGCCGACCCCCGCATCGGCAGCTTCACCACGCGCAGCTTCGAGGTCGGCGGCGATCTCGGCACGTCGCCGCGGCAGCGCTGGGTGAACCGCTGGCGCCTGGAGAAGCGGGATCCGGCCGCGCCGCTCTCCGAACCGGTCAAGCCGATCACGTTCTGGATCGACCGCAACGTGCCGCTGGCCTGGCGCGAGACCGTGCGCGACGCGATCCTCGAATGGAACAAGGCCTTCGAACGCATCGGCTTCCGCGACGCGATCGTCGTGCGCCAGCAGCCCGACGACGCCGACTTCGACACGCTGGACGCCGGCCGCGCCTCGGTACGCTGGATGACCACCCCGGAACCGGGCTTCGCCGCGATCGGTCCGTCCCAGGTCGACCCGCGCAGCGGCGAGATCCTGGACGCCGACATCGGTGTCGAGGCCTTGATGACACGACTCAAACGCGTGGAGCGCAGCCAGGTGCTGGCCGGTATCGCGGGCGCGCCGGCACACGATGGCCACGACGCCGCCTGCAGCTTCGCCGACGAAGCCGCCGCGCAGCTGGCCTACGGCCTGGACGTGCTCGCCGCGCGCGAGGACCTGCCGCCCGGCGACCCGCGCACCCAGCGCTACGTCCAGGACTATCTGAAGGACACCGTGATGCACGAGGTCGGCCATGCGCTCGGCCTGCGGCACAACTTCCGCGCCTCGCGCATCTACACCGAGGCCCAGCTCGCCGACCCGGCGTTCACGCGCGAGCACGGCACCACCGGCTCGGTGATGGAATACAACGCGATCAACCTGCCGCGCCCGGGCGCGCCGCTGGCCGCGCCGTTCCAGACCACGCTGGGCCCGTACGACTACTGGGCGATCGAGTACGCCTACAAGCCGATCGCCGCCGCCGACGAGGAGGCCGAACTGAAGCGCATCGCCGCACGCGGCCGAGACCCGCTGCTCGCCTTCGCCAGCGACGAGGACAACACGCTCGGCCTGGACCCCGAGGTCGCGGTCTTCGACCTCGGCGCCGACCCGATCGCCTTCGCCGCCAAACGCCTGGAGATCGCGCGCGACCTGTTCCGCCGTCAGGAGACACGCACGCTGTCCCCCGACGAGGACTATTCGGTGCTGAGGCGATCGATCGCCTTCGCGCTCAACGACGTCGGCCGAAGCGCGCAGCTGCTGCTGCGCCAGATCGGCGGCGTGCGCACGCTGCGCGACTACCCCGGCAGCGGGCGCGACCCGCTGCAGCCGCTGCCCGCGCACACCCAGCGCCAGGCGCTGGACCTGCTGATGCGAGACGTGCTGGGCGCCGACGGCCTGGCGCTGAGCCCCGCGCTGCAGCGCCGGCTGGCGCCCGACTACCTGGAACGTGGCGAGTCGGGCACGCCGACCGACTTCGCGCTGCCGCAGCGCCTGCTGGATCTGCAACGCAGCGTGCTCGTCGCGCTGTCGGGTGACGCGCTGGCGGGCCGTGTGCTGGACGCCGCCGCCAAGGTCGACCACCCGCAAGACGCCTTCGGGCTGGCCGAGCTCTACGGCCGGCTGATGCGCGAGGTCTGGAGCGAACTCGGCGCCGGCAGCACGATCGCGCCGGCGCGCCGCGAACTGCAGCGCGAGCACGCCAACCGCGTGGCAGCCGCGCTGCTGCAGCCCTCGGCACGCGCCGATGCCCGCGCGCTGCTGCGCAGCCAGGCCAGGACGCTGCTGGCGCGCCTGGACGCCGCCGCCGCCCGCCCGGCACGCCGCGACGCCGCCACCCGCGCCCACCTGGACGACAGCGCGCAGACGATCCGGCTGGCGCTCAAGGCACGGCTGGAGCGCGCCGGGGTCTGATCAGGCCGCCAGCGCCTGCGCCAAGCGCCCCGCCTCGATGCGCAGCTGGCGTTCGCAGCGTGCGGCGATCTGCGGGTCGTGGGTCACCAGCACCAGCGTCGTGCCGGCCTCGCGGTTGAGATCGAACATCAGCTCCATCACCTTGGCCCCGGTGGCGAAGTCCAGGCTGCCGGTCGGCTCGTCGGCCAGCAGCACGGCGGGGCGCACGACGAAGGCGCGCGCCAGCGCGACGCGCTGCTGCTCGCCGCCGGACAGCAGCTTCGGATAGTGCCCCAGGCGTTCGGACAGGCCGACCCGCTGCAGCATCTCGGTGGCGGCGGCGCGCGCGTCGCGCCGGCCCATCAGCTCCAGCGGCAGCATCACGTTCTCCAGCGCCGTCAGATGGCCCAGCAGCTGGAAGTTCTGGAAGACGAAACCGACCTGGCGCGCACGCAGCGCGGCACGCTCGTCCTCGTCGAGCGCGAACAAGTCGGTGCCGGCCAGCGTCACCGTGCCCGCCGTCGGCGTGTCCAGCCCGGCCAGGATCGCCAGCAGCGTGCTCTTGCCCGAGCCGGAGGCGCCGACGATCGCGACCGTCTCCCTGGGAAAAAGCGCGAAATCGATGTCGTGGAGAATCGTCAGCGTGCCGGTTGAATCGGCGACCTGCTTCGAGAGGCGTTGGACGGAGATGATCGGATCGGACATTCGGATGCGGTGGACCCGCCGGCAGTGGCTGGCGCATGCTAGCGCGCTCGTCGTCACCCCGGCACTTGCGGGCCCGGCGGCGGCGGCCGACGCGCGCACCCTGCTCGTGCTCGGCGACAGCCTGTCGGCCGAGTACGGCCTGGCGCGCGGCAGCGGCTGGGTCTCGCTGCTGGACAAGCGCCTGGATGCGCAGGCGCCGGGCTGGAAACTGGTCAACGCCAGCATCAGCGGCGAGACGACCTCCGGCGGCCGCACGCGGCTGCCGGCGCTGCTCAAGCAGCACCGGCCCGACCTGGTGGTCCTGGAGCTGGGTGGCAACGACGCGCTGCGCGGCCTGCCGATCGCCAACACGCGCGACAACCTGGCGACGATGGCACGCAGCGCACGCGAGGCCGGCGCCAAGGTCGTCGTCGTCGGCATGGAAGTGCCGCCGAACTACGGCCGGCGCTACGCCGAGGACTTCTCGGCCTCGTTCGCCAAGGTCGCGCGCGAGACCGGCGCGGCGCTCGTGCCCTTCCTGCTGCGCGGCGTGGCCGACGTGCCCGAGGCCGAGACGCTGTTCCAGCCCGACCGCATCCACCCCACCGCGCAGGCCCAGCCGACGATGCTCGACAACGTCTGGCCGGTGCTCAAGCCGCTGCTGCGCTGAGCCTGGACGCAGGACGCCGGAAGGCGTTCTGCGCCTGCCGAAGGCCCGCGCGCGATTTCACGCGCGAGGGCTGAGCCTGGACGCAGGACGCCGGAAGGCGTTCTGCGCCTGCCGAAGGCCCGCGCGCGATTTCACGCGCGAGGGCTGAGCGCCGGCGTCAGCGTTCGTCCTGCCGAGGGCCGGCGCGGCGCTCGTCGCCACCGCGTTTGCCGTCGTCGCGACGCTCGGTGCGGTCCGGCTGGCGCGGTGCCGCCATCTGGGGGCGCTCCGGCGCACGTTCGGGCTGGCGCTCCTGCTGGGTTTCGGTGGGCCGCTCCGGCATCGCCTGACGTGTCGGCGGTTCGACCGGCAGCCGCGTGACCCCTCGACCCGGGCGTTCGACGCCCTGATCGGGCGCGCGGCGCTCGACAGTCTGCGGCGGCGCCGGGCGCGTGCTGCGCTCGTCATCGGGACGCGTCGTCCAGCTGGCACCGCGGCGCTCGTTGGCCGGGCGATCGTCACGCTCGACCGGCTCGCGCCGGGGCATCGCGTGGTCGGGGCCGACCTTGACCGCCGGTTGCTGCGGCCGCGCCGTGCCACGATCGTCCCGGGGCTCGTCGCGCCGGTCGTTGCGGCGATCGTCCCGGCCATCGTCCGCCGCCTTGGACGGCACCGGCACCGGGCGGCCGACGGCCATGCCCGGGCGTTCGCTGTCTCGCGGGCTGTCCGCCTGCACGGGGCTGCGGTTGTCGTGCCGCTCGTCTCGGCGGTCGTCCCTGCGCTCGTCGCGGCGGTCGTCACGCCGGTCGATGGCCGGCGCCCCGCGGCGGCCGTCGTCGGCGCTGGTCCAGCGCGGTGACGGCGGCGCCGGGCGGCGGCCGGGCTCCGCCACCGGCGGCCTGGGCAGCGCCGACGGGCTGTCCACCCGCAGCGGGCGGGTGCCGACCTTGACGTCGACGACCGAGCGCGCCACCGGCTCGCGCCGCACCAGCACGTCGCGCGAGACGACCGTCACGCCGCCGGGCACGCCCTGGTTGGTGTACATGATGGGCCCTGTCTGCACGCGCCTCGGGCCGTGCGGGCGGTGGTTCACGCGGTCGATGTAGACCGGCGTGACGCGGTAGTAGGGCACGAAGACCTCGCGCGGCGCCAGCGGCACCCAGCCGACCGGCGGGCCGCCGACGTTGACCGAGACGCTGAAGTTCGAGCCGCCGACCCAGGCCACCATCGCCGGCGCGTAGACCGGCCGCGCGACGTAGGCCCCCGGGTACCAGGCCCAGCGCCGGCCCCAGTACACCCAGCGGCCGTAGTGGAAGGGCGCGAAGCCCCAGCGGGCGTCGTCGACCCAGGTCCAGCCCCAGGGCGCGATCCAGGCCCAGTGGCCGTAGCGGTACGGCGCCCAGCCGACGGGCACCGCCGTCGGCACCCAGACGTTGCCGTACTCGGGGTGGCGGTCCCAGCTGCCGTAACGGTCCAGGTCCTCGGCGCCGGTCATCTCGGGCGAGACGTAGCGGTAGGCGGCGCTGCGTTCGTCGGCGCGGTCCTCGCGCCGCGCCCAGTCGGCGAACTCGTCGTCCAGCGGCGTGTCCCAGCGGCGCTGTGCCCGGCCGCGTTCGCTCCAGACCTCGACACGGCGGCCGTCGTCGACGGTGAAGGCCTCGTCGTTGCGCGGGTCGACACGCAGCTCGCCGCGCCAGGCGCTGGCCCAGGTGACGTCGTCGACACGGTCGGCGCGGAAGTAGCCGGCACGGCGCGGGCGCAGCGTGGCTTCGTCGGTGACGAGTTCGGTCTCGTCGGCGACCTCGCTGGAGCGAACACGCAACGCGGCGTTGCCGCTGTGCAGGCGCAGCGACACGCGCTGGTCGTCCAGGCGCTGCACTTCCAGCTCGGTGCCGCCGGCCAGGCGCACCGTGGTCGAGCCGATGCGCAGCGTGGCGCGCGCGTCACCGTCGGTGGAGATGCGGTCGCCGCGGGTCAGCGGCCGGTTGGTCGAGGCGTCGATCCAGGCGCCCTGGGCGTCGTCGTAGATCCAGACGCGGCCGTCGGCGGCGGCGATGCGGCCGACACGGCCCGGTGGGTCGTCCTGCGCCGCCGCCTGCAGCGGGACGGCGAGTGCCACGACGGTCAGCAGGCCGGCGACGAGCCGGCGCACGAGGCGTTCAGCGGGGTTCATGAAGCTCCAACGCGTGACGCGGGCATGACGCCGACCGGCGCCGGGGTAACCCGCTGTATCCCGCCCGCTGCGCTCAGTCGTCGCCCGCCGGGTCCAGATCGGGAAAGAGCACGCTGGTGAAGCCGAGTTTCGTCAGGTCGTCCATGCGCGTCGGATACAGCCGGCCGATCAGGTGGTCGCACTCGTGCTGCACGACGCGGGCGTGGAAACCCTCGGCCTCGCGCTCGATGGCCCGGCCCTGGGCATCGAAGCCGCGGTAGCGGATGCGCGCAAAACGCGGCACGACGCCGCGCAGCCCCGGCACCGACAGGCAGCCTTCCCAGCCGTCGACCTTCTCGTCGCCCAGCGGCGTGATCACCGGGTTGCACAGCACCGTCATCGGCACCGCCGGCGCCTCGGGGTAACGCTCGTTGCGCTCGAAGCCGAAGACGACGAGCTGCAGGTCGACACCGATCTGCGGCGCGGCCAGGCCGGCGCCGTTGGCGGCGGCCATGGTCTCGATCATGTCGGCCACCAGCGCGTGCAGCTCGGGCGTGTCGAAGGCTTGCACCGGCTTCGCGATGCGCAGCAGGCGCGCATCGCCCATCTTCAGGATCTCGTGCACGGCCATCAGGCCTCCCCGGCGGGTGCTGCCGCCTCTTCGGTGGTGGCAGCGGCCGCGGCCGCCTCGATCAGCGACTTCAGACCGTCCTCGTCCAACACCGTGATGCCGAGTTCACGCGCCTTGTCCAGCTTGCTGCCCGCTTCCTCGCCGGCGACGACGTAGTGCGTCTTCTTCGACACCGAACCCGCGACCTTGCCGCCGGCGGCCTCGATGATCTCCTTGGCCTGCTCGCGCGACAGCGTCGGCAGCGTGCCGGTCAGCACCAGCGTCTTGCCGGCCAGCGGCAGCGCCGCGGCGTTGGCGACCGCTGCGCCCTCATGCTCGTCCCAGCGGATGCCGGCGGCACGCAGATGCTCCACGACCTCGCGGTTGTGCGGCTGCTCGAAGAAGGTGCGGATGCTCTGCGCGACGATGGGCCCGACGTCGCGCACCTCCAGCAATTGCTCGACGCTGGCGTCCATCACGCGGTCCAGGCTGCCGAAGTGGCGCGCCAGGTCCTTGGCGGTGGCTTCGCCGACCTGGCGGATGCCCAGCGCGTAGAGGAAACGCGCCAGCGTCGTCTGCTTGCTCTTGTCCAGCGCGGCGACGAGGTTGGCGGCGCTCTTCTCGGCCATGCGCTCCAGCGCCGAGAGCTTGAGCACGCCCAGCGTGTACAGCTCGGGCAGCGTGCGGATCAGGCCGCCGTCGACGAGCTGGTCGACGAGCTTGTCGCCCAGCCCCTCGATGTCCATCGCGCGCCGGCCGGCGAAGTGCAGCAGCGCCTGCTTGCGCTGCGCGGCGCAGAACAGGCCGCCGCTGCAGCGGTGGTCGATGCCGCCGCGCTCGCGTGCGACGGCGCTGCCGCAGACCGGGCACTCGCGCGGCATGCGGAAGTTGGGCACGTAGCCGGAGCGTTCGCCCGGCACGCGGCCGACGACCTCCGGGATCACGTCGCCGGCGCGGCGCACGATGACGTGGTCGCCGACACGCACGCCCTTGCGCCGCAGCTCGAACAGGTTGTGCAGCGTCGCGTTGCTCACCGTCGTGCCGCCGACGAACACCGGCTCCAGCTTGGCCACCGGCGTCAGCTTGCCGGTGCGGCCGACCTGGATCTCGATCGCGTTGAGCCGCGTCATCTGCTCCTGCGCCGGGTACTTGTGCGCCACCGCCCAGCGCGGCTCGCGGGTGACGAAACCCAGGCGCTTCTGCAGCGCGATGTCGTTGACCTTGTAGACGACGCCGTCGATGTCGAAGGGCAGCTGGTCGCGCGCCGCGGCGATGCGCTGGTGGAAGGCGACGAGGCCGTCGGCGCCCTGCACCACCGCACGCTCGCCGTTGACCGGCAGGCCGAAGGCGGCCAGCGCGTCCAGCGTGCCGCTGTGCGTGGCGGGCTGGGTCCAGCCCTGCACCTCGCCCAGGCCGTAGGCGTAGAAGCTCAGGCGCTTGTCGGCCAGCGAGCGGCTGTCGAGCTGGCGCACCGCGCCGGCGGCGGTGTTGCGCGGGTTGATGAAGGTCTTGGCGCCCTTCTCGCGCTGGCGTTCGTTCAGGCGCTCGAAGTCGTCGCGCCGCATGTAGACCTCGCCACGCACCTCCAGCACCGGCGGTGCCTCGCCGAACAGGCGCAGCGGGATCTGGACTATGGTCTTGATGTTGTGCGTGACGTCCTCGCCGGTCTCGCCGTCGCCGCGTGTCGCCGCCTGCACCAGCTGCCCGGCGACGTAGCGCAGGTTGATCGCCAGGCCGTCGAACTTCAGCTCGGCGGCGTATTCGACCGGCGGCGCGTCCTCGCCCAGCTCCAGCTCGCGGCGCACGCGGGCGTCGAAAGCCGCGGCGCCGGCGGCGGTGGTGTCGGTTTCGGTGCGGATCGACAGCATGGCCACGGCGTGGCGCACCGGCACCAGCCCGGGCAGCATCTGGCCGATGACACGCTGCGTCGGCGAGTCGGGCGTCAGCAGTTCGGGGTGTTCGGCCTCGATCGCCTGCAGTTCCTGGAACAGGCGGTCGTACTCGGCGTCGGGGATCTCCGGCGCGTCGAGCACGTAGTAGCGGTGGGCGTGGTGGGCGAGCAGGCGGCGCAGCGCCTGCGCACGCGCGGCGGGGGTCGTCTCGGGCATGGCGGGATTCTGAAGGCTCAGCTGAACAGCCGCCGCGCCGCAGGCGAACCGGCGGCCAGGTCCAGCTGCTCGAGCTGGGCATAGAGCTGCTGCAGCTCGCGGCCGATGGCGTCGAAGGCGTGCAGCGTCACCGTCTGACCCTGGTCGTCGACGACGCTGGCGTCCATCTCGTCGGCCAGCGTCGTGGTCAGACGGTGCCAGGTCGGGAAGGGTTCGAGCCGCGCCTCGGTCTGAGGCACGTCCAGCGTCAGTGTGCAGTCGCGCACCGCGGCGAGCTGGCCGTCCTCGGCCAGCGCGGCCTGTGAATCGAAGCTCAGCACCAGCATCGGCGGCGCGCCGGCTTCCACACCCGGGAGCACCAGCCGCCCGGGAAGAGATCCCGGCACGAAACCGTGGCGCTTGGCGGTCTGCTGCAGATAACCCACCGACCAGGCGACGTGGTTGGAGCGCAGCGTGACCGTCAGCTGCGCGTCCAGCGGGCTGGTCAGGCCATCGAGCTCGCGCGCGCGGGCGACGACCTCCAGCATGTCGGGGAAGTCGGGCATCGCGCCGATGGCTTCGGCGAAGGCCTGCAGCTTCTGCACGAACTCGGAGTACTCGATCTCGTTGAGCGCGCCGCTGCGGCTGGCCAGCTGCACGCCGGCCTGCAGCTCGCCGTAGCGCCGGCCGGCCACCGGCTGCTGCCAGTCGCCGGTCTCGGTGTCCAGGCCCTCGACGTAGAACGGCTTGGTGCCGGCGCGGCGCGACGGCGGCAGGTGCGAGAGCACGAAGTCGCCGGTGACCGGCGACTCCAGCGTCATCGGCACGATGGCGTCGATCAGCGCGTCCAGCCGTGCCGGGCGGCGCGCCGCGGCGGGCGGGTGCGGCGCCGGCGCGGCGTCCAGCGAAGGCTCGTCGCCCGCGTCGCCGGACGCCGGGGCGCTGCCCAGGCCCGGTTCGACGCGGTCGGACGCCGGCGCCGCGGTATCGGGCCGGCGCGGGCCGGCGCGGCGGGTGGAAAGCCAGCCCTGGACGATCAGGGCGAGGAGGACGAGGCCGCCGACGAGGGCGAGTGCCGTGGTGAGGGTCATGCCGCTTCGGCGAAACCGATGGCCGCTTCCATGTCGACGGCGACGATGCGCGAGACGCCCTGCTCCTGCATCGTCACGCCGATCAGCTGTTCGGCCATCTCCATCGCGATCTTGTTGTGGCTGATGAAGAGGAACTGGGTGCCCGCGCTCATCTCGGTGACGAGCTTGCGGTAACGCTCGGTGTTGGCGTCGTCCAGCGGTGCGTCGACCTCGTCGAGCAGGCAGAACGGCGCCGGGTTGAGCTGGAAGATCGCGAACACCAGCGCGATCGCGGTCAGCGCCTTCTCGCCGCCGGACAGCAGGTGGATGGTGCTGTTCTTCTTGCCCGGGGGCTGCGCCATCACCTGCACGCCGGCGTCGAGGATCTCGTCGCCGGTCATCACCAGCCTGGCCTGGCCGCCGCCGAACAGCGACGGGAACATGCGCCCGAAGTGCTCGTTGACCTGGTTGAAGGTGCTGCCCAGCAGGTCGCGCGTCTCCAGGTCGATCTTGCGGATCGCGTCTTCCAGCGTGTTGATGGCGTCGGTCAGGTCGGCCATCTGCGCATCGAGGAAGGTCTTGCGCTCGCGCGAGGCGCTCAGCTCGTCCAGCGCGGCGAGGTTGACGGCGCCCAGCGCCGCGATCTCGCGGTTGATGCGGTCGATCTCGGACTGCAGGCCCCAGAGCTTGACGCTGCCCTGCTCGATGCCGGTGACCAGCGCCTCCAGGTCGACCTCGGCGGCCTGCAGCTGCTCCAGGTACTGCGCGCCGCCGAGCTGTGCCGCCTGCTGCTCGAGCTGCAGCTTGGTGATCTGCTCGCGCAGCGGCGCCATGCCGTGCTCCAGCGACAGGCGCTGCTCGTCGGCGCGGCGCATCTGTGCCGACAGGTCGTCGTAGCGGCTGCGCGCGGCGCCGAGTTCACGTTCACGCTCCAGGCGCAGCGCCAGCGCTTCCTGCAGCCCGGCTTCGGCCGCGGCGTCGTCGAAACCGGCAAGCTCGCCGCGGATCTGCTCGGCGGCCTGCTCGTTGGCCGCGATCTGCGCGCCGGCGGTCTCCAGCGCACGCTGCAGCTCGTCGCGGCGAGCGGCCAGCGAGCGCGCCTGGAAACGTGCTTCCTGCGCCTGGCGCTCCAGCGCACGCTGCTGCTCGCGTGCGTCGGCCAGGCGGCGATCGGCGGCGATGACCTCGTCTTCCAGGTCGGCGTGGCGCTGCTGGGCCTCGCCGAGCTCGACGTCGAGCTCCTCGAAACGTGCTTCGCCGACGGCGCGGCGTTCCTCGATCGATTCCATCTGGGCATCGATCTCGGCCATTTCCTCGCCCAGCTGCTCGCGGCGCTGCAGCGCGGCCTCGGCCTGCTGGCTCAGGCGCAGCAGCTCGACGTGCAGCGCGTGGGCGCGGTTCTGCGCGTCGGCGGCTTCGCGGCGGGCGGCGGACAGCCGGCCGCTGGCCTCGGTGTAGGCGGCTTCCAGGCGCACGGACTGGGTGCGCGTGTCCTCGGCGATCAGGGCCTGGGCGCGCTGCTGGCGGTCCAGGTTCTCGATCTCCTGGGCGCGCGCCAGCAGGCCGGCCTGCTCGGAATCGGGCGCGTAGAAGGCGACGGCGTACTGGCTGACGGCGTGGCCTTCACGCGTCATGACGACCTCGCCGTGCGTCAGCTGGCCGCGTGCGGCCAGCGCCGCGTCCAGCGAGTCGGCGGTGTAGACCCCTTCGAGCCAGTCGCCGAGCAAGGCCTTCAGGCCGGCGTCACCCAGGCGCAGCAGATCGGACAGCCGCGGCAGCGTGGCGTGCGTGCTGGCGATCGCGCCCGAGGGCAGCGCGTAGAAGGCCAGCCTGGACGGCGGCGCGTCGGCGGCGAAGGCGCGCACGGTGTCCAGGCGGCCGACGGCCAGCGCGTTCAGGCGTTCGCGCAGCGCGGCTTCGAGTGCCGTCTCCCAGCCGGGTTCGATGTGCACCTGGCGCCACAGGCCCTGCATGCCGGTGAGGCCGTGGCGCTCCAGCCAGGGCTTGAGCTTGCCTTCGGTCTGCACCTTCTCCTGCAGCGTGCGCAGCGCCTCCAGGCGCGCGGCGATGTCGGCCTGCTTGGCGTTCTCGCGGTTGACGGCGGCCTGCGCGGCGCGGCGCTGTTCGTCCAGCGCCGGCACCTGCTCGGACAGCTCATGCAGCCGGCCCTCGGCCTCCTCGTGGCGCGCGGCGGCGACGGCTTCTTCCTCGCGCAGCGTGTCCAGCCGCGCGGTGTCGGGGGCCTGCAGCTGCTGGCGTTCGCCGGCCAGGCGCTCGCGGCGCGTGCGCAGCTGGCGCGCCTGCTCGTCGAGGTTGCGGCTGTCGGCGGCCAGCACCTGGATCTGCTGCTGCACCTGGGTGACGGCGTTGCGCTGGCGGTTGGCATCGGCCTGGGCGGCGCGCAGGCCGTCTTCCAGCGCCGGCAGCTCCAGCCCCTGGTCCTCGGCCTGGGCGACGAGCACGTCGGCCTCTTCGTCGGCAGCGACGATCTGGCCGGCGATGTCTTCCAGCTCGGCCTCGGCGGCGGTCTGGCGTTCGCGCCAGCCCTCGTTCTGCGCGTCCAGCGCGGCCAGGCGCTGCTCGGCACGCTGGCGGCCGTCGACGACGTAGCGGATGCGTTCCTCGAGCCGGCTCACTTCCAGCGCGGCCTCGGACAGCGAACCCTGGCGCGCGTGCAGCTCGTCGCTGGCTTCGTAATGCGCCTGGCGCAGCTGTTCCAGCTCGGCCTCGACGTGGCGCAGCTCGGCCAGACGCTGCTCGAGCACGTTGGTCGCGGCCAGCACCGCGGTCTTGACGCGTTCTTCCTCGCCGGCGGCGTCGCGCGCCTTCAGGAACCACAGCTGGTGCAGCTTGGTCGTGCCCTCGTCCTGCAGCCGGCGGTAGGCGGTGGCGACCTCGGCCTGCTTCTCCAGCTTCTCGAGGTTGAGGTTCAGCTCGCGCAGGATGTCCTCGACCCGCGTCAGGTTCTCGCGCGTGTCCTTGAGCCGGTTCTCGGTCTCGCGGCGGCGTTCCTTGTACTTGGAGACGCCGGCGGCCTCTTCGAGGAACAGACGCAGCTCCTCGGGGCGGCTCTCGATGATGCGGCTGATCGTGCCCTGGCCGATGATGGCGTAGGCGCGCGGGCCCAGGCCGGTGCCGAGGAACACGTCCTGCACGTCGCGCCGGCGCACCGGCTGGTTGTTGATGAAGTAGCTGGAGGTGCCGTCGCGTGTCAGCACGCGCTTGACGGCGATCTCGCCGAAGGCGTTCCACTGGCCGCCGGCGCGCCCCGAGGCGTTGTCGAAGACGAGTTCGACGCTGGCCCGGCTGGCGGGCTTCCTCTGGCCCGAGCCGTTGAAGATCACGTCCTGCATGGACTCGCCGCGCAGCTCGCTGGCCTTGCTCTCGCCGAGCACCCAGCGCACCGCGTCCATGATGTTGCTCTTGCCGCAGCCGTTCGGCCCGACGACGCCGACACGCTGCCCGGGCAGTTGGAAGGTGGTCGGTTCGGCGAAGGACTTGAAGCCGGCGAGCTTGATCTGGTTCAGTCGCATCGAGGCGGCCGCTGACGGCGGGTCAAAACACGCAAGTGCTTGATCTACATGGCAAAACGCGCTCGACGGGGGAGCGCGCTGGTGGCCGGATGATAGCATCGCGCCCCTTCCCTCCCCCGGCTCCGCCCGCCCGACCCGATGGCCCGCACCCCCGCCCGCCAGCGCACCGCCCCCGCGGTGCCCCCCACCCAGCCCAGCAAGGAGCTGCAGGTCTTCCCGAACCCGGCGCCCGAACGCGACTACGTGATCCGCTTCGACGTGCCCGAGTTCACCTGCCTGTGCCCGCTGACCGGCCAGCCCGACTTCGCGCACTTCACGATCGAGATCGTCGCCGACAAGCTCTGCGTCGAACTGAAGAGCCTGAAGCTCTATTTCTGGAGCTACCGCGACGAAGGCGCGTTCCACGAGAAGGTGACCAACACCATCCTCGAGGACATCGTGAAGGCCATCCAGCCGCGTTTCCTGCGCATCCACGGCAACTGGTTCGTGCGCGGCGGCATCGGCACCCACGTGACCGTCGAGCACCGCGCCAAGGGCTGGAAGCCGGCCGCGCCGGTCGTGCTGCCGGCGCCGCAGGCGTGAACGAGCGCCAGGCGCCGCAGGTCGAGCGCCGGCCCTACCAGAAGTACGCGGTCGACGTCGCCGCCAGCACGATCGACGGCCAAGGCGTCTTTGCCGCCGAGGCCATTCCCGAGCGCGTGAAGATCGGCGAGATCCGCGGCGAGGCGCTGAGCGTCGAGCAGGCGCGCATCCGCGCGACGCGGCACGAACGCATCATGATCGTCGAGCTGTCGCCCAGGCGCGCGATCGACTTCACGCTGTCGACCGACCCGATGCGCTACACCAACCACAGCTGCCGGCCCAACGCCCGGCTGGTGCTGGACAACGGCCGCGTCGAGTTCTTCTCGCTGCGCGCCATCGCCCCGGGCGAGGAGATCACCGTCGACTACGGCGAGACGCACCACGGCGGCACGCTGCCGTGCCGCTGCGGCGCGCCCGGTTGCCGCGGCGCGCTGTAACGGCTGCATGGCCCCCTCTCCCGCGCGCGGGAGAGGGGGCAGGACGGCTCAAACCCTTTCGAAGGCCGCCGCGATGCCCTGGCCGCCGCCGATGCACATCGTCACCAGCGCATAACGGCCGGCTATGCGCTGCAACTCGTAGATCGCCTTGGTGGTGATGACCGCGCCGGTGGCGCCGATCGGGTGGCCCAGCGAGATGCCCGAGCCGTTGGGGTTGACCTTGGCCGGGTCCAGGTCGAGTTCCTTGGACACCGCGCAGGCCTGGGCGGCGAAGGCTTCGTTGGCCTCGATGACGTCGAAGTCGCCGATGCGCAGGCCCGTTCGCGCCAACAGCGCGCGGGTCGCCGGCACCGGGCCGATGCCCATCAGCGCCGGGTCGACGCCGGCGTGGGCGTAGCCGACCAGCCGCGCCAGCGGCTTCAAGCCGTGCGCCTTGACCGCCTCGGCGCTGGCCAGCACCAGCGCGGCCGCGCCGTCGTTGATGCCCGAGGCGTTGCCGGCCGTGACCATGCCGTCCTTCTTGAACGCCGGCTTCATCTTCGTCAGCGTCTCCAGCGTCGTCGCCGGTTTGACGTGTTCGTCGGTGTCGAAGACGACGTCGCCCTTGCGCGTCTGCTGCACCACCGGGACGATCTGCGTACGGAAGTGGCCCGCCTCGATGGCCGCGGTGGCACGGCGCTGGCTCTCGACCGCGAGCGCGTCCATCTGCTCGCGCGTGATGCCGTAGCGCTCGGCGACGTTCTCGGCCGTCAGACCCATGTGGATCTTGTGGAACGGGTCGTTCAGCACCCCGATCATGAAGTCCAGGATCTGGGCGTCGCCCATGCGCGTGCCCCAGCGGGCACCCGGTATCAGGTAGGCGCCGCGCGACATGTTCTCGGCACCGGCACCGACGGCGATCTCGCAGTCGCCCAGCGTGATCGCCTGCGCTGCCGAGATGATGGCCTGCAGCCCCGAGCCGCACAGGCGGCTGACGTTGAAGGCCGGCACCTCGTGCGGCAGCCCGGCGCCGACGGCGGCCACCCGGCTCAGATAGGCATCACGCGGCTCGGTCGGGATCACCGTGCCCATTGCCAGGTGGCCGACGGCGTCGGCCGGTACGCCGCTGCGCTCGAGTGCGGCTTTGACGGCCAGCGTGGCCAGGTCGGCGAGCGGCAAGTCCTTCAGGCTGCCACCGAAGGTGCCGATGGCGGTGCGGGCGGCAGACACGACGAACAGTTCGCGGGGAAGGCTCATGGGGGTCTCCTGGCTCTGGCGGACGTTGGGTGCGTGCAGTCCGGCACGCTCGGCTGTGCGGTCCATTGTGGCGGCCGGTGGCGACAAGTCCCTCCGGGATAATCCGCGCCATGAATCCCTTGCTCGCGCGCCTGAACCCCTATCCCTTCGAGCGTTGGCGCGAGTTGACGCGCGGCCTGGTGCCCAACCCGGCGTTGCGGCCGGTCAACCTGGGCATCGGCGAGCCCAAACACCCGGCGCCGGCCTTGCTCGAAGAAGCGCTGGTGGCCAACCTGAAGTCGCTGGCCGCCTACCCGGCGACCGCCGGCGAGCCGGCGCTGCGCGAAGCCTGCGCCGCCTGGCTGGGCCGGCGTTACGGCATCACGGTCGACGCGGCGAGCCAGGTGCTGCCGGTGCTGGGCTCGCGCGAGGCGCTGTTCTCGTTCGCACAGACGGTGATCGACCCGACACGCGAGAACGCCACCGTCGTCTGCCCCAACCCGTTCTATCAGATCTACGAAGGCGCGGCGCTGCTGGCGGGCGCGCGCACGGCGTTTGCGCCCAGCGACCCGGCGCGCAACTTCGCCGCCGACTGGTCGGCGATCGACGACGCGACCTGGGCCGCGACGCAGCTGCTCTACGTCTGCTCGCCGGGCAACCCGACCGGCGCGGTGATGCCGCTGGACGAGTGGGCGCGGTTGTTCGAGCTGTCCGACCGCCACGGCTTCGTCATCGCCAGCGACGAGTGCTACTCCGAGATCTATTTCCGCGACGAAGCGCCGCTGGGCGGGCTGGAGGCGGCGGCGAAACTCGGCCGCAGCGACTTCCGCAACCTCGTCGCCTTCACCAGCTTGTCCAAACGCAGCAACGTGCCGGGGCTGCGCTCGGGTTTCGTCGCCGGCGACGCCGCACTGCTGAAGGCTTTCCTGCTCTACCGCACCTACCACGGCAGCGCGATGAGCCCGCTGGTGCAGCGCGCCAGCGTCGCCGCCTGGAACGACGAGACCCACGTCGTCGCCAACCGCGAGGCCTACCGGCAGAAGTTCGCCGCCGTCACACCGCGCCTGGCCGGCGTGCTGGACGTCGCGCTGCCGGACGCCGGCTTCTATCTCTGGGCGGCCGTCCCCGGCGGCGACGACGTCGCCTACGCCCAGGGCCTGCTCGCTCAATACAATGTGACCGTCCTGCCCGGCAGCCTGCTGGCGCGCAGTGCGCAGGGCCGCAACCCCGGCGCCGGCCGCGTCCGCATGGCGCTCGTCGCCCCGCTCGAGGAATGCCTCGAAGCCGCCGAGCGCATCGTTTCCTACACCGAAAGCCTCACACGATGACGACCCAGCTCCAAGCCACCATCGACCTCGCCTGGGAACGGCGTGCCGAGATCAACGCCGTCAACGCCCCCGAGGTGCGCGACGCCGTCGAGCACGTGATCGACGAACTCGACGCCGGCCGCCTGCGCGTGGCCGAACGCCAGGCCGTCGGCCAGTGGACCGTCAACCAGTGGGTCAAGAAGGCGGTGCTGTTGTCCTTCCGCCTGAACGACAACCGCCTGATGCAGGCCGGCGAGCTGAGCTTCTTCGACAAGGTGCAGACCAAGTACGGCGGCGCCGACGCCGAGGCCCTGCGTGCCACCGGCGTGCGCGTCGTGCCGCCGGCGGTGGCGCGCCGCGGCAGCTTCCAGGCGAAGAACGTCGTGCTGATGCCCAGCTACGTGAACATCGGTGCCTACGTCGACGAAGGCACGATGGTCGACACCTGGGCCACGGTCGGCTCCTGCGCGCAGATCGGCAAGAACGTGCACCTGTCGGGCGGCGTCGGCATCGGCGGCGTGCTCGAGCCGCTGCAGGCCAACCCGACGATCATCGAGGACAACTGCTTCATCGGTGCACGCTCGGAAGTCGTCGAAGGCGTGATCGTCGAGGAGAACTCGGTGATCTCGATGGGCGTGTTCATCAGCCAGAGCACCAAGATCTACAACCGCATGACCGGCGAGATCAGCTACGGCCGCGTGCCGGCGGGCTCGGTGGTCGTCAGCGGCTCGCTGCCGGCGGCCGACGGCAGCCACAGCCTGTACTGCGCGGTGATCGTCAAGCAGGTCACGGCCGCCACCCGCGCCAAGACCAGCATCAACGACCTCCTGCGGGCCTGAGCCGCAGCGGGATCGACGAAAGGATCGGCATGTCGGGCAACATGGAACGGGTCCTCCGCCTGATGGCGGAGAAGAACGCCTCCGACGTCTACCTGTCGGCGAACACGCCGATCCTGATCAAGATCCACGGCCAGATCCTGCAGCTGTCGGATCAGCTGCTGAGCCCGACGCAGACGCGCCAGCTGCTCGCCGAGCTGCTGACGCCGCACCAGCTCGAGGAGCTGGACGACACCGGCGAGCTCAACGTCGGCATCGGCATCCCGCGGGTCGGCAGCTTCCGGCTGTCGGCCTTCAAGCAGCGCGGCACCGTCGCCGCGGTCTTCCGCTGCATCCCGCACCAGATCCCGGCGCTGGACTCGCTGGGCCTGCCGACTATCCTGTCGCAGCTGGTGGTCGAGAAACGCGGCCTGATCCTGATGGTCGGCGCCACCGGCACGGGCAAGAGCACGACGCTGGCGTCGATGCTGGAGTGGCGCAACCAGCAGGTCACCGGCCACGTGCTGACGATCGAGGACCCGATCGAGTTCCTGTTCTCGAACAAGAAGTCGATCGTCAACCAGCGCGAGGTCGGCCGCGACACGCAGAGCCTGCAGATCGCGCTGAAGAACGCGCTGCGCCAGGCGCCCGACTGCATCATGATCGGCGAGATCCGCGACCGCGAGACGATGACCGCGGCGACCTCGTACGCGCTGTCGGGCCACCTGGTGCTGGCGACGCTGCACGCCAACAACAGCTACCACGCGCTGGGCCGCATCCTGTCGTTCTACACGCCGGAAGCCCGGCCGACGCTGCTGTCGGACCTGGCCTCCGGGCTGCGCGCGGTGATCTCGCAGCGCCTGCTGCGTGCCACCACCGGCGGGCGTGTACCGGCCGTCGAGGTGCTGCTCAACACCAAGCTCGTCTCCGAGCTGATCGAGAAGGGCGACCTCGCCGGCGTCAAGGAAGCGGTCGAGAAGTCCCTGGCCGAGGGCTCGATGACCTTCGAGCAGGACCTGGCGCGCCTGATCAACGAAGGCGTCATCACGCGCGAGGAAGGCCTGGCCTACGCCGACTCGCCGACCAACCTGCTGTGGCGGCTGCAGAACGAGCCCGCCGGCGGCGCCACCGCCAAGGCCCCGCCGCCCAAGCCGGCCGACGAGATGGAACCGGCGAGCTTCACCGAGATCACGATCGACGTGCGCCCCGAGGACGGCCGCAGCAGCGGCGGCGCCCCCCTGGAGCGTGCGATGAGCGACGCGCTTCGTCTGGCCGAGCAGCTGATCGCTCGGCGTTCGGTCACCCCCGAAGACGCCGGCTGCCAGGCGCTGATCGCCTCGCGCCTGATGGCGCTGGGTTTCGAGTGCGAAACGCTGGTCTGCGGCCCGGAGAACTTCCGCGTCACCAACCTGCTGGCGCGCCGCGCCGGCGGCCTGCCGGGCCCGGTGCTGGCCTTCGCCGGCCACACCGACGTCGTGCCGACCGGCCCGCTGGAGCGCTGGACGAGCGATCCCTTCGTGCCCAGCCACCGCGACGGCCGGCTCTACGGCCGCGGCGCCGCCGACATGAAGAGCTCGCTGGCGGCGATGGTCGTCGCCGTCGAGGAGTTCGTCGCCGCGCACCCGCGCCACGCCGGCGCGATCGCCTTCCTGCTGACCAGCGACGAAGAGGGCCCGTCGGTCGACGGCACCGTGCGCCTGGTCGAGCGGCTGCAGCAACGCGGCGAGCGCCTGGACGCCTGCATCGTCGGCGAGCCGACTTCGGTCTCGCGGCTGGGCGACATGGTCAAGAACGGCCGCCGCGGATCGCTGTCGGGCCGGCTGACCGTCATCGGCAAGCAGGGCCACATCGCCTACCCGCAACTGGCGAAGAACCCGATCCACGCCTTCGCGCCGGCGCTGGCCGAGCTGGCGGCGACACGCTGGGACGAGGGCAACGCCTTCTTCCCGCCGACGAGCTGGCAGGTCAGCAACCTGCACGGCGGCACCGGGGCGAGCAACGTCATCCCGGGCGAACTCGTCGTCGACTTCAACTTCCGCTTCAGCACCGAGTCCACGCCCGAGTCGCTGCAGGCGCGTGTCGACGAGGTGCTGGCGCGCCACGGCGTCGAGCACCGGCTGGAGTGGACGCTCTCCGGCCGCCCCTTCCTGACGACGCCCGGCCCGCTGATCGACGCCTTGGGCGCGGCCATCGCCGCCGAATGCGGCGTCGAACCCGAGCTCAGCACCACCGGCGGCACCTCCGACGGGCGTTTCATCGCCGCGATCTGCCCGCAGGTCGTCGAGTTCGGGCCGCTCAACGCCACCATCCACCAGATCGACGAACACGTCGACGCGGCCTCGGTCCAGACGCTGAAGAACGTCTACCGCGGCACGCTGCAACGCTATCTCCGATGACCCTGATCGAGCTGATCGAGACCTCCAGCGCCCGCCTCGCCGAGGCGGGCGTTTCGTTTGGGCACGGCACCACCAACGCTTTCGACGAAGCCGCCTGGCTCGTGCTGTGGAAGCTGGGCCTGCCGCTGGACACGCTGGATGAACACGCCGCGCGTGAACTGTCGGCGGCTGACGTCGCCGCCTGCGAGACGCTGCTGGCCGAACGCATCGCCACGCGCAAGCCCGCCGCCTACCTGACCGGCGAGGCCTGGCTGCAAGGCGTGCCCTTCACCGTCGACGAGCGCGTCATCGTGCCGCGTTCGCTGATCGCCGAGCCCCTGGCCGACGGCACGATCGACGCCTGGCTCTCCGACCGCACGCGGCGCGTGCTGGACCTGTGCACCGGCAACGGCAGCCTCGCGGTGCTGGCGGCGATGGCCTGGCCCGAGGTCCAGGTCGACGCCAGCGACCTCAGCGCCGACGCGCTGGCGGTCGCCGCGCTGAACGTCGAGCGCCACGGCCTGCAGTCGCGCATCCGCCTGCGCCAGGGCGACGGCCTGGCGGCCGCCGACGGCGTCTACGACCTCGTGCTCTGCAACCCGCCTTACGTCAACCGGAGGTCGATGCAGGCCTTGCCGCCCGAGTACCGCGCCGAGCCGGCGCTGGCGCTGGACGGTGGCGACGACGGCATGGACTTCGTGCGTGCGCTGCTGGCCGCGCTGCCGGCACATCTGTCGCCGCACGCCGTGCTGGTGCTGGAGATCGGCCACGAGCGCGCGCATTTCGAGGCCGCGTTCCCGCGCCTCGAAGCCGTCTGGCTGGAAACCAGCGCCGGCGAGGACCAGGTGCTGCTGCTGACCGCGCAGGCGCTGGAGGCCGGCCTGTGATCACGCTGCGCAACATCACGCTGCGCCGCGGCGTCAAGGTCGTGCTGCAGAACGCCAACCTGGTGCTGCAGCCGGGCGAGAAGGTCGGCCTGATCGGCCGCAACGGCGCCGGCAAGTCCAGCCTGTTCTCGCTCTTGACCAACCGGCTGCAGGCCGACACCGGCGACGTCGAGATCCCGCCGCGCTGGCGCCTGGGCGAGGTGGCCCAGAACATGCCCGAGACCGACGACGGTGCGACCGACTTCGTGCTCCAGGGCGACATCCCGCTGGTCGAGGCGCAGACCGCGCTGACCGCGGCCGAAGCCTCGGGCGACGGCCACGCGATCGCCGAAGCCCACATGCGGCTCGACGAAGCCGGCGCCTTCGACGCGCGCTCGCGCGCCCAGGCGCTGCTGCTGGGCCTGGGGTTCCGCAGCGACCAGCTCGACGCGCCGGTCAACAGCTTCTCCGGCGGCTGGCGCATGCGGCTGCAGCTGGCGCGCGCGCTGATGTGCCCGGCCGACCTGCTGCTGCTCGACGAACCGACCAACCACCTGGACCTGGACGCGCTGGTCTGGCTCGAAGCCTGGCTCAAGCGCTTCGACGGCCTGATGGTCGTCATCAGCCACGACCGCGAGTTCCTCGACGCGATCACCCGCGTCACCGTCCACCTCGACGACTGCACGCTGACGCGCTACGGCGGCAACTACAGCACCTTCGAGGAGATGCGTGCCGAGCGCATGAGCCAGCAGCAGGCGGCGTTCGCCAAGCAGCAGGAGAAGATCGCGCACCTGCAGCGTTTCATCGACCGCTTCAAGGCGAAGGCGACGAAGGCCAAGCAGGCGCAGAGCCGGGTCAAGGCGCTGGCGCGCATGGAGAAGCTGGCGCCGGTGCTGACCGCCAGCGACTTCGAGTTCGAGTTCCGCGAACCGGCCAGCCTGCCGAACCCGATGCTGTCGCTCGACGGCCTGGTCTGCGGCTACGGCCGCATCCCGATCGTCCAGAAGGTCAGCCGCTCGGTGCTCGCCGGCCAGCGCATCGGCATCCTCGGCGCCAACGGCCAGGGCAAGTCGACGCTGGTGAAGACCATCGCCCGCGCGCTGCCGCCGCTGGCCGGCACGATGACCGAGGGCAAGGGCCTGGTCATCGGCTACTTCGCCCAGCAGGAGCTGGACGTGCTGTCGCTGGACGACGGCCCGCTGATGCACATGGTGCGGCTGGCGCGCGACGTCGGCCCGGCGGCACGCGAGCAGGAGCTGCGCGACTTCCTCGGCCGCTTCCGCTTCACCGGCGACATGGTCACGCAGGCCGTCGGTTCGCTGTCCGGTGGCGAGAAGGCGCGCCTGGTGCTGGCGATGCTGGTCTGGCAGCGCCCCAACCTGCTGCTGCTCGACGAACCGACCAACCACCTGGACCTGACGACGCGCGAGGCGCTGTCGATCGCGCTCAACGAGTTCGAAGGCACGGTGATGCTGGTCAGCCACGACCGCGCGCTGCTGCGCGAGACCTGCGACGAGTTCTGGCTCGTCAGCCGCGGCGGTGTCGAGCCCTTCGACGGCGACCTCGACGACTACCAGCGCTGGCTGCTGGAGGTGTCGCGTGCCACGGCGCGTGGCCAGGAGCCGCCACCGCCGCCGCGGCCGGCGGCTTTTGTGCCGGCGACACCGGTCGAGAGCAAGGCCGCGCCGCCGGCGCGTCCGGCACCGCAGGCCGCCGGTGACCGCCGCGAAGACCGCAAGCAGGCCGCGCACGCGCGCCAGGCGCTGGCCAACCGTACCCGCCCGCTGCGCAACGAGCTGGCGCAGATCGACACCCGGCTGGAGAAGCTGGCCGCAGAACGCGCCGCGCTCGAGGCCCAGCTCGCTAGCGGCACGATGTCCGGCGCCGAGATCGCCGAAGCCGGCCGCCGCCTGAACCATGCCGCGGCCGAGACCGGCCTGCTCGAGGAGCGCTGGCTCGAGCTGCAGACCGAGATCGAGGCGCTTCAAGCCGATAACTGAGTTCGATGCCGGCGCTGCCGGCTTCAACCCTTCGGCCGGTCGGCGTATCAAGTTGTGCGCAACCGAGTTGCGTGCAACTGGCTACAGTGCGCCGCATGGCCTCGCCCGACGCCCCCGCCCTGCTGCCGCTGGAACGCCAGCTCTGCTTCGCGCTGTACGCGGGCTCGCTGGCGATGACGCGGCTGTACCGGCCGCTGCTCGAGCCGCTGGGCCTGACCTACCCGCAGTACCTCGTGATGCTGGTGCTGTGGCACGAAGGCCGGCAGACGGTGTCGGGCATCGGCGAACGCCTGGACCTGGAGTCCGGCACGCTGACGCCGCTGCTGCGCCGGCTTGAACGCGCCGGCCTCGTGCGCCGCGAGCGCGACGCGGCCGACCAGCGCCGCGTGCACGTCGAACCCACCGACGCCGGCCGGGCACTGCAAGCCCAGGCCGTCGAACTGCAAGGCCGGCTGCTCGCCGGTGTCGACTGCGACGCCGCCGAACTCGCCGCGCTCGTCGAGCGTGTGCAGGCCCTGCGACAGCGCATCAACGAATCCCTTCCCCGCGCGGCCTGAGGCCGCCCTTCACGACGCCACTGCAAGGAGACATTCCATGGCCATCGAAAAAGCGCTCTACACCGCCCGCGGCACCGCCACCGGCGGCCGCACCGGCACCGCCAAGTCCGACGACGGCCGGCTGAACATCCAGCTGTCGACGCCCAAGGCGCTGGGCGGCGACGACGGCGCCGGCACCAACCCCGAGCAACTCTTCGCCGCGGGCTACGCCGCCTGCTTCATCGGCGCCCTGAAGGCTGTCGGCGCCCGCCACAAGAAGGCGATTCCCGCCGACGTGTCGATCCACGCCGAAGTCTCGATCGGACCGCACGCCGGCAAGCCGGGCGCGTTCGGCATCGCCGTTGCGCTGACGGTCTCGCTGCCGGGCTTCGAGAAGGCCGAAGCCGAGGCGCTGGTCGCCGAGGCGCACGAGGTCTGCCCGTACTCCAACGCGACGCGCGGCAACGTCGACGTCGCGCTCGCCGTCGCCTGACGGCGGTTCAGGCGCGGCGCGCCAGCAGGTCCAGCATCAGCTCGATGCGGGCCTGCGCCGGTGTCGCCGCGCCGTAGTGCGGCAAGGCGCCGTCGGTCGTGCCGACGACGCCGCCCGCCAGGCAGCGCGAGGCGCGCACGACGGCCACCCCGGCCGCCAGCGCCCGCGCCGCCGCTTCGCGCAGCGCCGTGTGCACCGTGCCGTTGCCGGTGCCGGCGATCACCAGGCCGTGCACCCCGTCGGCCACCAGCGCATCGACGATGCGCCCGCTGGCGCCGGCATGGCTGGTGACGATCTCGACTCGCGGCCATTGCGCCGGCGGCACTTCGCCGACCGGCGCGCGATGCAGTTCGGGCACCGGCCAGTCGCGCAGCCGGCGCAAGGCGCCGTCCTCGACGAGCGCCAAGGCCCCGGCGTCACCCGCCGAAAAGGCGTCGAGCTGCCAGCCGTGCAGCTTGCGCAGTTCTTCCCCTGCGTACACCTTGCCCCCGAAAGCGACCAGCACGCCGCGGGCGCCGGGCTCACGCGCCAGGCGCACGGCGTCGAGCAGGTTCTGCGGGCCGTCGGGCGACGGCGCGCTGGCCGGGCGCATCGCCGCGGTCAGCACCACCGGCTTGGGCGCGGCCAGCGTGCGGTGCAGGAACCAGGCGGTCTCCTCCAGCGTGTCGGTGCCGTGCGTGACGACGACGCCGGCGACCTCGGGCCGCGCCAGCCGTGACTGCAGCTCGCGGCGCAGCAGCGCCCAGGTCGCGTGGTCCATGTCGCAGCTGTCCAGCCGCGCCAGCGTCCAGGTCTCCAGCGCCTCGCCGGCCAGCGCCGGCACCGCGGCGGTGAGCTGCTCGGCCGACAGCGCGCCGGCGTCGTAGCCGACGAGATCGTCGCCGCGCGCCGCCGTGCCGGCGATCGTGCCGCCGGTGGCGACCAGCGCGACGACAGGCGATTCGCTTTGCATTCCGTGGTCCTCTGGATGAAAATACAGTGATCTGGATGAATCTCCAGTCTCAAAGACCGGATCACGCGATGGACGACAGCCCCAAGCTCACGCCGCGACAGCAGCAGATCCTCGACCTCGTGCAAAGCGCGATCGAGCGCACCGGCGCCCCGCCCACCCGGGCCGAGATCGCCGCCGAGCTGGGCTTCCGTTCGGCCAACGCGGCCGAGGAGCACCTGCAGGCGCTCGCCCGCAAAGGCGTCATCGAACTCGTCGGCAACACCTCGCGTGGCATCCGGCTGAAGTCTGACACACTGCGTGCGCTGGCCGAGGCGCGCCTGTCGCAGCACGGCAAGCAGTTCAGCCTGCCGCTGCCCAGCCTGGCGCAGCTGACGCTGCCGCTCGTGGGCCGGGTCGCCGCCGGCAGCCCGATCCTGGCGCAGGAGCACATCGACCAGAGCTACGTCGTCGAGGCCTCGCTGTTCCAGCGCAAGCCCGACTACCTGCTCAAGGTGCGCGGCATGAGCATGCGCGACGCCGGCATCATGGACGGCGACCTGCTCGCGGTGCAGAAGGCGCACGAAGCCAAGAACGGCCAGATCGTCGTCGCGCGCCTGGGCGACGACGTCACCGTCAAACGTTTCCGCCGCACCAAGGCCGCGATCGAGCTGATCCCGGAGAACCCCGACTTCCAGACCATCGTCGTGCCGCTGGAAGGCAGCGACCAGGGTTTCGAGCTCGAAGGCATCGCGGTCGGGCTGATCCGCAACACGATGCTGATGTGAGTCTGATGGACACGCCGTACGCCCGCCGCACGCTGCCCTCAGCGCCCCCGCCCAGGGCGCGGCCGGAGCCGGCGCCGCGTGCGCCCAAGGCTCCCCGGCCGCTGAAGGCTCGTTCGGCCGACGAGTGCGAAGTGCTCGAGCAACTGCCCAACATCGGCCCGTCGATCGCCAGCGACCTGCGCCAGCTGGGCATCCATCACCCGCGCGAACTGGCCGAGCGCGACGCGCTGGCCTTGTACCGCGCGCTCTGCGAGGCCAGCGGCAAGCGCCAGGATCCTTGCGTGCTCGACACCTTCATGTCCGCCGTCGACTTCATGCGCGGCGCCGAGCCGCGCCCCTGGTGGACCTACACCGCCGAACGCAAGGCGGTCTACGGCACGGTCTGAGCACCGGCCGTTGACGCGGCGGCCGCGCAGCCGCCGCGGCACTTTCTCCTCTTGAACCATCGCCTCGGCTGTCGCTGGCAGCCGGGCACTCGGCCGCTGCCCGGGTGATGAACGACCCATGAACTGACCCGCTTCGGGGCCTTTGTTCGGGCCTTAACGCGTTGCCCGGCTCACCACAATGCGCTTAAGCCGTGCCATCCGTGGCCGATATCACGTTCATGACCAGTTCCAGCATGTCACCCTACAGCGTCTCCCGACACGCCGACACCGTCGGCTTCGGCCGCGTGCCGGTGCCGCCGCCGTCGCTGCGCACCGCGCCGACGGCCGCCTGGGACCGGTTCGTCTTCTGGCTCACCGCGCCGGCCGCGCTGGACGCGGCCCCGCCGCTGAGCCAGCTCCCGGTGGCCCGCCAGGCCTTCGTCGACGCCCTGCTGGACCTGCAGGGCCGCGAGGTGCATCAGCTCGCCGAACGCATCCAGCAGGCCCGCACGCTGCGTGAACTCTGGCACTTGCGCGCCGAGATCTACCGAGTCGTCGCGCTCCACCACAGCCAGTCCGAAGCCGAGCATCGCCTGGCCGGGCTGAACCAGTATTTTCCGAAGCGCGGCCGTTCGCGCCTGATGCCGCTGTGAACCGCCCATCCCTGCACGCCGTCGAGCGTCCGCGCCTGCCGGTGCACCCGGTGGTCGGCGCCATCGGGCTGGCCGGCCCGCGCCTGGCGCGGCTGACCGCACGCCGCGCCTTCGTCACCACGAAACACGACTTCCTGGTCGCCGCCGAAGAACTGGACGGCTCCCAAGGCGACTGGATCCGGCGCCAGATCCGCGCCGCCGAGCAGCCTTCGGACCTGTGGCTGCTGCGCGGCACGGTGTTCGCCGCGCTGGGCTCGGTCGGCAAGCCGGAACTGGTGCCGCTGTTGCGCGGCAGCCTGGCGACGCTGTTTCCCTACGGCCAGCCCGAGACCGACTTCCTCTGCACGACCGGCCTGCCGCGCTGAGCGCGCTCAGCCGCGCACGCGTTCGCGGAAGGTCTTGCGGAACTTCTCGACCTTCGGCGCGATGACCCAGGCGCAGTAGCCCTGCTGCGGGTGCTGCGCGAAGTAGTGCTGGTGGTAGGCCTCTGCCGGCCAGTAGTTGTCTTCGCGCGCGAGCTCGGTGACGACACGCCCGCCCAGCGCCCGGTCGGCCTCGGCGTGCACTTCGCGCACCACCGCTTCCTGCTCCGGCGTGTGCCAGTAGATCGCCGAGCGGTACTGCGGGCCGACGTCGTTGCCCTGGCGGTCGCGCGTCGTCGGATCGTGCACGGTGAAGAAGATCTCCAGGATCTCGCGCAGCGGGATGCGCTCGTCGTCGAAACGCACGCGCACGACCTCGGCGTGGCCGGTGCGCCCTTCGCAGACCTGCTCGTAGCTCGGCTGGCGCAGCTGGCCGTTGCTGTAACCCGACTCGACGCCGAGCACGCCGTCGACCAGTTCGTACACCGCCTCGACGCACCAGAAGCAGCCACCGCCCAGCGTGATCGTCTGCACCGCCATCTTTGCAAGCTCCTTGTCGCCGCCGTGACGGGCCGCCACGGCCCGGTCCTTACACTGCGGGCTGGATTATCCGGAGACGAGGACACATGCAGCGCTTCCAGTGGGATGACCCTTTTCTGCTCGACCAGCAACTCGCCGAGGACGAACGTGCGGTGCGCGACGCGGCGCGCGACTACTGTCAGGACAAGCTCCAGCCGCGCGTGCTGAGCGCGGCGCGCGAGGAACGTTTCGACCGCGAGATCATGTCCGAGATGGGTGCGCTGGGCCTGCTCGGCTGCACCATCGATGGCTATGGCTGCGCCGGCCTGAACCACGTCAGCTACGGGCTGGTGGCGCGTGAGGTCGAGCGTGTCGACTCGGGCTACCGCAGCGCGATGAGCGTGCAGAGCTCGCTCGTCATGCACCCGATCCACGCCTACGGCAGCGAGGAACAGCGGCAGAAGTACCTGCCCAGGCTCGCAACCGGCGAGTGGATCGGCTGCTTCGGCCTGACCGAACCCGACCACGGCAGCGACCCGGCGAGCATGGCCACCCGCGCCCGCCCGGTCGACGGCGGCTACGTGCTCAGCGGCGCCAAGATGTGGATCACCAACAGCCCGATCGCCGACGTCTTCGTCGTCTGGGCCAAGGAGACCGACGCCGAAGGCCGTGCCGGCGGCCAGGAGGCGATCCGCGGCTACATCCTCGACAAGGGCATGAAGGGCCTCACGGCGCCGAAGATCGAAGGCAAGATGAGCTTGCGCGCCTCGATCACCGGCGAGATCGTGATGGACCAGGTCTTCGTGCCGGCCGAGAACAAGCTGCCCGGCGTCGCCGGCCTCAAGGGCCCGTTCGGCTGCCTGAACAAGGCGCGCTACGGCATCGCCTGGGGCGCGCTGGGCGCGGCCGAGTTCTGCTGGCACGCCGCACGCCGCTACACGCTGGAGCGCAAGCAGTTCGGCCGGCCGCTGGCGCAGAACCAGCTGATCCAGAAGAAGCTCGCCGACATGCAGACCGAGATCACGCTGGGCCTTCAGGGCTGCCTGCGCGTCGGCCGGCTGATCGACGAAGGCCAGGCGGCACCGGAGATGATCAGCCTGATCAAGCGCAACAGCTGCGGCAAGGCGCTGGACATCGCCCGTATGGCGCGCGACATGCACGGCGGCAACGGCATCCACGACGAGTTCCACGTCATCCGCCACATGATCAACCTCGAGACGGTGAACACCTACGAGGGCACACACGACGTGCATGCGCTGATCCTGGGCCGCGCGCAGACGGGGCTGCAGGCCTTCTTCTGAGTCAGCGGCGGACGTGGATGCCCAGGCCCGACTCGCCCGGCGCGAGCTCGGGCCGCAGTTCCAGCTCCGGGATGCGGTAGTCGCCGAAGTTCTGGCGCCGAAAGGCGATCGGCTCGGTGGTCCACAGCGCGTCCAGGCGCTCGCCCAGAGCTTCGCTGGCACGCGCGAAGCCGGCCTCGTCAATGCGGCCGCTGCGGTAGATCACATGCGGCGGCAGCACCTCGAAGCCTGGGTAGAACAGGATGCCGTGCTGGATCGGGAACAGCAGGTCGTCGATCGGCCCGTTGATGCCACGCGGCGCGTAGTGCGAAGCCCAGCCGCCGGTCGTCACGACCAGCATCGCGCGTTTGCCGGCCAGCGTGCCTTCGCCGTAGCGGTCGCCCCAGTGGCTGTCCGAGTGCTCGCCGACGCCGTAGGCAAAACCGCAGGCGTAGACCCGGTCGACCCAGCCCTTGAGGATCGCCGGCATCGAGAACCACCACAGCGGGAACTGCAGGATCACGGCGTCGGCCCAGCGCAGCCTAGCCTGCTCGGCTTCGATGTCGGCGCTCTGGCTGCCGGTGTCGAACGCACGCTTGGAGTTGGCCGAGGCGTCGAAACGCGCGCCGGGCGGGTGGGCGCGGTCGTCGTCGGCGTCGAGCGCCGCTTTCCAGCGCATCGCGTACAGGTCGGAGACCTGGACTTCGTGGCCGGCGCTCTGCAGGCGCTGCACGGCGAAATCCTTCAGCGCGCCGTTCAGCGAACGCGGCTCGGGGTGGGCGTAGACGATCAGGACTTTCATGCGTCGTTTTCCATCGGAGGATGCGACGCACGATAGGCAGGCCGGGCGTATATTGGAAATGAATTGCAATGACGCCTGGTATAGCCATGGAAGATAGCCTGAGGCGTTTGGACCTGAACCTGCTGGTCACGCTCGACGCCCTGCTCGCCGAGCACAACGTGACACGCGCCGCCGCGCGCCTGCATCTGTCGCAGCCGGCGGTCAGCGTGCAGCTCGCCAAGCTGCGCGAGGCCTTTGCCGACCCGCTGCTGCTGCCCGGCCCACGCGGCATGCGTCCCACGGCACGCGCACAGGAGCTGCGTGTGCCGCTGCACGCGGCGCTGGCCGCGCTCGGCCAGGCGATCGCGCCTTCGGCGGCCTTCGACCCGGCGCACGCCACGAACACCTGGCGCGTCGCGGCCACCGACTACGGCGCCTCGACGATCGTGCTGCCGGCGCTGGCCCGGCTGCGCGCCGCGGCGCCGGGCACGCGTCTCGCGGTGCTGGAACTGAAGCCGCCGGCGCTCGCGCGCCAGCTGGAACAAGGTGAACTCGATCTCGCCTTCCACGCCGCCGAACTGGCGCCGCCCGAGTTGCGCCGCCGGCCGCTGTTCCACGAACGTTACGTGCTCGTCGCCCGCGCCGGCCACCCGGCGCTGAAGCAGCGCCCGACGCTGGCCGAGTTCTGCGCTCTGGAGCACGCGATCGTCTCGCCCGACGGCGGCGGCTTCCTGGGCGCGACCGACCAGGTTCTGGCCGCCCGAGGGCTGGTCCGGCGCGTCGTGCTGTCGGTGCCGCACTTCCTGTTCCTGGAAGCCGCGCTGGCGGCCAGCGACCTGGTGGCGATGCTGCCGGCGCGCCAGGTGCGGCCGGGCGGCACGCTGCAGGTCGCCGAGCCGCCGGTCGAGCTGCCGGGTTTCGAGATGCTGATGCTCTGGCACGAGCGCCTGCACCGCGACCCGGCGCATCACTGGTTGCGTGAGCAGGTCGCCATCGCGGTGGCGGCCGACTAGGGCATCTCCAGAGACAGCTCGACCTTCGGCGTCCAGCCGGCCTGCCCTTCGGCGGCGTCGAGCCTGGGCGCGGCGAGGAACAGGCGTTCGGCGGGCAGACCGCGTGCGACCAGCGCCTCGCGCACCGCGACGCCGCGGCGCAGCGCCAGGTCACGCGCGAGGTCGGCGTCGACCGTCACCGCGGCCTTCAGCCGCGTCTCCATCTCCGCGGGCGGGATGTCCTTGGCCAGGCCGATCAGGCTGCGCGGTTTGTCCGGCAGCCGCGTGTCGGCGTAGAGCCGGCGCAGAGTGCGTTCGCGCTCCTCGGGGGCCGGCGCAGCGGCACCGGGGCCGACGCCGCGCGAACGGGCCCGTTCGCGCGCCTGCTCGCTGCGCAAACGCTCTTCCAGCGCCGCGGCCTGGATCGCGTCGTGTTCGGCCTGCGCGTCGGCGGCGCCGGCCACCGTGGTCTGCAGCGCCGGGCGGTCCTTCAGCGCCTGGGCGATGCGGTCCAGCGCGGTCTCGGCCGACGGTGCCAGCGTCGCCGTGCCGGGCAGGAACTCGACGGCGCCGGTCTCGTCGCCGCCGCCGCCGGAGAGCAGCGCGAAAGGCGAGGTCACGGCCTTGACCAGCAGGTTGCCGATGACCTTCAGCACCAGTCCGAAGACGCTGAACTCGGGGTCGTTGATCGAGCCGCTGATCGGCAGGTCGACGTCGATGACGCCGTTGCGGTCGGCCAGCAGCGCCAGCGCCAGGCGCACCGGCAGCTGGGTGGCCACGGGGCTGTCGACCGGGTCGCCGAAAGCCAGCTGGTTCAGCACGATGCGGTTGCGGGCCTCGAGCCGACCGTCGGCGTCGACACGGTAGGCGACATCCATGCCGAGCTTGCCGCGTTCGATCGCATAACCGGCGTACTTGCCGGCGTAGGGCGACAGTGGCGCCAGCTCCAGCCCGCTGGCCTTGGCGGCGATGTCCAGCGCCAGCGGGTCGGCCGTCGGGTTCAGCGCACCCCGCACCTCCAGCGCCGCGGTGTCGGCGGCGCGGCCGGTGATCTCCAGCGTCGCCATCTCGCGGGTGCCCGAGCGCAGCCGGCCGAGGCGGCCGTTCAGCTCGCTCAGCGAGGCCGAGTAGTTGGGCTGGATGAAACGGTCGCGGAAGTCGACACGGCCGTCGACGAACTCGATGCCGGCGATGTCCAGCTCCAGCGGCGCCGACGGCGCGGCGGCCGGGGCGCTGGCCGCCGCGGCCGGCGGCGGCGAGTCGCCGCCTCGCACGTCCTGCAGGTTCAACCGGCCCTGCGGCGTGACGACCAGGCGCGAGAAGAACCGCGACAGCCGCACCGGACCGGTGGCCAGCCGCGTCGGCTCGCCCGGCGCCATCGACGCCGCCAGCGACTCGACGCGCAGCGATTGCCAGGCCAGCAGTTCGTCGCCCGCCTCGTCGTCGTCGTCGCGCGCCAGCACACGCAGGTCGGCCAGCATCGCATTGCCGCGCAGCGACAGCGCCGGGCCGGCGTCCAGCAGGCGGAACTCGGTGTCGCCACGCCAGCCGAGCTCGGCTCGGCGCACCAGTACCGGCAGGCGCTCGCGCCAGTAGGGCTCGGCCACCTGCAGCGGCAGCCGTGCGAGGCTGACCCGGCCGCGCCAGGCCAGCGGCTGCAACACCAGCGTGCCCTGGGCCTGCAGCCGGCCCGGTGGCGCCGCCGGCGTGCCCGGCGCGTGGTCGGGCACGAGGTTCAGCGACAGTTCCAGCGAGGCCGGGCGTTTGCCCGCCGGCCATTGCAGCTCACCGGCTTTCAGCGTCAGCGCCTGCAGGCCGAAACCGACCGGCGCCGGAGTCGCGGCGTCGGCCAGATGCAGCGAACCGTCGGTGACCGACAGCGCCTTCAGCGCCGCCTGCCAGGCGGGGCCGGCGCCGGACGTCGGTGCGGGTGCGGGTGCGGGTGCGGGTGCGGCCGGTTTCAGCATGGCCAGCAGGTTCCATCGGCCTGCCGCGTCGCGCGACAGGTCGAGCTGCGGTCGATCGAGGGTGAGCGTGTCGACCACGAGCCGGCGCCCGACGAGGTCGGCGCTGACGCCGCCCAGCGTCAACGCCGCCAGTCGCTGGCGGCCCCAGCGCAGGTCCTCGAGCGCCGCGTGCGGCAGCGTCAGCGCAAGTCGCCCCGGCTCTCCCGCCGCCCAGGCGAGTTCGGCGCGACCGTTCAGCCGCCCGCTGGGCGTCTCGGCCAGCACCGTGCGCAGATAGGGCGCGCCGGCGGCCAGCTCCAGCGCGTCGAACTCGACGCCGAGCGCCGCCGCGGCGAGGCCCGCCTGGCCGTCGAGCTTCAGGCGACCGAGCACCGCGCCTCGGTCGACCGGCGCGGCCAGCACCAGGCGGGCCGAGACCGGCGCCGTCCTGGCCGGCTCGGTGCTCGCCAGGCGGCCGATCTGCAGCGACAGCTCGCGCGCCTCCAGCGCCGCGGCAGGCTGGACCGACGCGTCGTCCCAGCGCAGCGTCGACGTCCGCACTTCGGCGCCACCCAGACTCCAGCGCCAGGCCGGGCCGGCCGGCTCCTGGGCCGGGGCGCTGAACGCGGCCAGCTCCAGCCGGCCCGCACGGTCGCGACGCAGGTTCAGCACCGCGGACTCCAGCGTCACCGAGCGCAGGGCGGCGAGCTGTTCGAGCGGACGCACTTCGTCGGCCACGACGGCCAGCGTCTTCCAGGCCACCAGCGGCTCGCCGTCGGGGCGCCGCAGCGCGATGCTGGACAGCCTGACGTCGCCGCTCAGCACGAGCTGCGCAGGGCGCCCCGGCGGCTGGGCGAAACGCAGGTCGACGCTGCCCGAGAGCACCCCGCCCTGCCCGCGCAGCGGCAGCGACCGCGGCAGGTAGGGCCACAGGCCGTCCAGCGACAGCGCCGGCAGCTCCAGCTTCAGCGTGCTCTCGCGGTCGGCGGCGAAGGGGCGTGTGCGGCCCGCCAGACGCAGCGCGCTGCCGTCCAGCCGCAGCGACAGGCTGGGCTCGACGTGCAGCTCGACCTGCTCGGGCACGTTGGAGACGAAGGGCAGCCCGGCCTCGATCATGTCCAGCGTGTGGCGACGGCCCTCGGGGCGGTCGTCGAAGTCCAGGCGGCCGCCCTGCACGCGCAGGTTGTAGAGCGCGAAACGCGCCGGCGCCGCCCCGGGAGGCGCCGGCGCGGTGAAGCGCGCGACCAGGTCGTCGACGTCGTAGCGTCCCGGGCCGGTGCGCGCCAGGCGCAGTGTCGGCGCATCCAGTTCCAGCGCCTCGACGACCGGCAGGCCGGCGAACAGCGAGCGCAGCGACAGGTTCACCGCGACGCGTTCCACGCGCGCCTGCGGGCTGCGCTCGGTGTCATCGGCGGCAGCGTCGAGCACCAGGCCGCGCAGTTCCAGCGTCAGCGTCAGCGGCGAGAAGGCGACCTGCTCGACGTGCAGGCCACGGCCCAGCAGCGCTGCGCCGTGCTCCTCGATCTGGGTGCGCACGACACGCGGCACCACGATCCACGCCACCAGGGCCACCAGGACCGCCACCCCCGCCAGGATGGCCGCGATGCGCAACCCCCGGCTCCCCGTCGTCGTTCTCGTCTGTCTCGCAGGCATCCGGCGATGATGCCGCAGGCACACGCCGCCACAATGCCGCCCTGCCCCCCCGATCCGACCGCATGAACGACCTCCTGCTGACCCTCGGCATCGAGTCCTGGAAGCCGGCACTGTCGACGCTGCTGCTGCCGCCGCTGCCGCTCCTGCTGCTGATCCTCGTCGGCGCGCTGATGCTGCGCCGGCGTGCGCTGGGCTGGCTGCCGCTGCTGGCAGGCCTGGGCGGGCTCTGGGCGCTGTCGACCCCGGCGGCCGGCCAATGGCTGACGATTCAGCTGACGGATCCGCCGGCGCCGCTGTCGGCGCGCCAGCTGCAGGCGCTGCGCGACGCGCCGCACACCGCCATCGTGGTGCTCGGGGCCGGACGCCAGCCGCACGCGCCCGAGTACGACGGCCCGGTGCTCAAGCCGCTGGCCGCGGAACGACTTCGTTACGGCCTGTGGCTGGCGCGCCGCACCGGGCTGCCGCTGGCGTTCAGCGGCGGGCTGGGCCATGGCGCAGAGCCCGGGCCGAGCGAAGCCGACGCCGCCGCGCTGGCAGCTCGCGAGGCGGGCCAGCCGCTGCGCTGGGCCGAAGGCCGGTCGCGTGACACCGGCGAGAACGCACGCTACACGCTGGAGATGCTGCGGCCCGCGGGCATCGAACGAATCGTGCTCGTCACGCAGGGCTTCCACATGCGGCGCGCGCTGGGCGCCTTCGAACGCGCCGCTGCCCGAGAAGGCCGGGTGATCGAACTCGTCCCCGCCCCCACCGGAGCGAGGCCCTCGGGAAAGCTCCGGCCAGGCGACTTCGTCCCGGGCCCGGAAGGCTTGCGCCAGAGCTGGCTGGCGCTGCACGAATGGCTCGGGCGCCTGGCGGGCGCCTGAGCCGAGTCCGCAAGCCTCAGACCAGCCAGGCGACGACGAACACGCCCACCATCGCGAAGGCGATGGCGACCTTGGCGACCATGCCCAGCAACAGCCCCAGGCCGGTGGCCAGGCCGACCTGCATCGCACGCTGCTCGTCGCGCCGCGCCAGGTATTCGCCGGCCGCGGCGCCGACGAAAGGCATGAAGAGCACGCCGACGAAGCCCGCCAGCAGCCCGGCGACGGTGCCGATGGCCGCGCCGATCAGCGCCTGCGGGCTGGCGCCGACACGTTTGGCGCCCATCAGGGCGGCGACATAGTCCAGCGCCCAGGCCAGCACGGCCATCAGGCCGAGCACGATGACGGTGTAGACGCCGACCCGCTCGTAGCCGTCGATCCAGGCGCCCAGCCACACGCCGGCAAACACCAGTGCCGTGCCCGGCAGGACCGGCAGCACGGTACCCACCAGGCCCACGAGCATCAGCAGGACGGCGAGCACCCACAGCACAACGATCGACATCGGGACCTTCCGGGAATAGGCAGTGCCAGGCACGTGGGGTACGCCCCGCCGCTTTCAAGGGCTGTCCGACAGGCTCTGGGGGATTGGACCTGCGCGTTTGGAGCCGGGCCACTCCTCGCGCACACTCGGCTCCTCGACAGTTCTCACAAGAGGAAACACTCCGATGAAATCCGGCTGGCTCGTCGCGCTCGCCGCTTCGCTCGCGCTCACGCTCGCGCCTGACCTCAGCGAAGCCAAACGCATGGGCGGCGGCAAGTCCTCCGGCATGCAGCGCAGCATGCCCGATCGCACCGCCCCGGCACCCACGCCGGCCAAGCCGGCGCAGCCTGGTCAGGCCGCGCCGAACCAGGCCGCCCCGACGCAGGCCGGCGCGGCCGCTGGCGCCGCTGCCGCCGCGGGCAAACGCTCGTGGCTGGGCCCGATCGCCGGCATCGCCGCCGGCCTGGGCCTGGCCGCCCTGATGAGCCACCTTGGGTTGGGGGCGGAGTTCGCCAACTTCCTGACGATCGCGCTGCTGGCCATCGTGGCGTTCTTCGTCATCCGCTTCCTGCTGCGCCGCTTCGGCCCACGCCCGGCCGCCACGCCGGCGGCTGCCGGTGTCGGCGCGATGCGCACCGCCTCGAACGACTGGACGCCGCCGCCGGCCCCGGTGGCACCGTTGCCCTCCGCAGCCCCGCTGGCGTCCGCCACCACGGCCGAGCGCACGCTCGCGCCGGCCTTCGTTCCGGCGGCCTTCGACAGCGAGAGCTTCGAGCGCACCGCGAAGACGATCTTCGTACGCCTGCAGGCGGCCAACGACGCCTCGGACCTGGACGACCTGCGCCGTTTCACGACGCCGGAGATGTTCGCCGAGCTGAAGATGGACGTCCAGGAACGTGGCAGCGCGCCCCAGACCACCGACGTGATCCAGGTCGACGCGCGTGTCGTCGACGTCGCCGAGGACGACGGTCGCCAGATCGTCAGCGTGCGCTACGTCGGCCAGGTGCGCGAGGAAGCCGGCGCCGAGCCGGTGGCCTTCGACGAGGTCTGGCACCTGGTCAAGCCGCTCGCAGACGACAGCCGCGGCTGGGCCATCGCCGGCATCGAGCAGATGGCGGCCAAGACCTGAGGCACTCCCCGCCTCGACAATGAACCGGCCCCGCGGGGCCGGTTTTCTTTTGTGCGGCGCTCAGAACGGGCGCCGCTGCCAGCCCTCGGGCGTGGCTTGCAGGCGTTCGTCGAGCGCCAGCGCCGCGAGGAAAGCCTCGTCGTGCGAGACGACGACGAGCGCGCCGCGCCAGCTGCGCAGCATGGCTTCCAGCGCTTCGAGCGCGGCGACGTCCAGGTGGTTGCCGGGTTCGTCGAGCAGCAGCAGGCGCGCCGGCTCGTCGGCCAGCAGCGCCCGGGCCAGCGCGAGCTTCAGGCGTTCGCCGCCGCTCAGCGCGTCGCAGGGTGTCGCCAGCGTCGCCGTGCCCAGGCCGAGTTGTGCCAGCCGGGTGCGCAGCTCCGCCTCGGGCCTCTGCCGGCAGGCGTCCTGAATGCGTTCGAGCGCGCTGCCCGGGCCGTCGAAGCCGGCCAGGCGCTGGTCCAGCCAGGCCTGAACGACAGGGCGCTCCACCCGCCCGGCCCGCGGCGCGAGACGCCCGGCCAGCACCTGCAGCAGCGTCGACTTGCCGCAGCCGTTGGGACCGCAGACCGCCAGCCGGGCGACGCCGTGCAGCCTGAGCTGCAGCCGGGCCAGCGGCGCAGCGACGAACGGCAGCTCGCCGTCGAACGCCAGCACCTCGTGCGGCAGCACCGCCGGCGGCAACGGCGGCACGACGATGGCCACGTCGGCCGCGACACGGCTCGCAGCCACCCGCACCGCTCCGGCCAGCTCGGCGCGCACCGCCTCGTGGCGCTGGCGCATGCGGCCGGCGCTGTCTTCGCTGCGCTCCTGGCGGAAGTCGAGCACGCACCTGGGCTGGCTGCCGTCGGCGCGCTCCTGGCGCGCCTGCGACTGCCGGCGCTGCTGGCGCTCGGCTTCCCGCTGCAGCCGCGCGGCGGTCTGGCGACGTTCGAGCTTGCGGCGCTCCAGCTCCGCTTCGGCCTGGGCTCGCTGCGCGTCGCGGCGTTCGACGTAGAAGCTCCAGCCGCCGCCGTGGCGCTGCAGGCCCAGCGGCGACAGCTCGACGAGGCTCTCCATCGTCTCCAGCAGCTCGCGGTCGTGGCTGATGACGAGCAGGCCGCCGCGCCAGCGCAGCAACTGCGCGAGCAAGGCCCGGCGACCTTCGCGGTCGAGGTGGTTGCTGGGCTCGTCGAAGATCAGGAAGTCGGCGTCGGCGAGCCAGGCGCCGGCCAGCGCGGCACGCATCGCCTGGCCGCCGCTGAGCGTGGCCGCCGGCGTCTCGGGCGGCAAGGCCGGCAGGCCGGCGTATGCGAGTTCGGCCTGCAGGCGCTGGCGCAGGTCCCAGCGGTCGGCGAGTCGGGCCAGGTCGTGTTCGTCGCCCTCGCCGGCTTCGAGCCGCTGCAGCGCCGCCAGCGCCTCGTGCACGCCGGCAAGCTGCGCCAGCGTCGCACCGGGCGCCGGCGCGAGCTGCTGCGCGAGGCGGAAAACCCGCCCCTGGCGGCGCACCCGGCCGCTGGACGGCACGAGTTCGCCGGCCAGCAAGCGGCCCAGCACGCTCTTGCCGATGCCGTTGCGGCCGACGAGGCCGGTGCGGCGGCGGTCGAAGGTTTCGTGGAGGTCGGCAAACAGCGGCCGGCCGTCGGCGAGCAGAAAACCGACGCCGTCCAGCGCCAGCAGAGGATCCGTCATTCCAGGCTCCGATCGATGCATTCGGTCCTCCGGTGATCCGGAGGGGCGAAAGCCGTCATGCAGACGGCGGCATCAATGGCGCATGGGTGCGGACTCCTGGTTCAGGCCGGCCAAGCCGGCGGCACGCATTCTGCGCGGGAGAACCGGCACGGCGGCCGAGTCTCCCGCATGACTTCAGCCCAGCGAACGACGCGCGTTGCGGAACATGCGCATCCACGGGCTGAACACGCTCTTGTCACCCGAGGTCCAGCTCATCTGGACGTTGCGGAAGACACGCTCCGGGTGCGGCATCAGCGCGGTGAAGCGGCCGTCGGCGGTGGTCACCGAGGTCAGGCCGTCGGGGCTGCCGTTCGGGTTGGCCGGATAGGCCTCGGTCGGCCGGCCGCGGTGGTCGACGAAACGCATCGCACGCAGCACCTTGGCGGCGTCACCGCGCTGCGAGAAGTCGGCGAAACCTTCACCGTGCGCGACGGCGATCGGAATGCGGCTGCCGGCCATGCCTTCGAAGAAGACGCTGGGGCTCGCCAGCACCTCGACGAGCGACAGCCGGGCCTCGAACTGCTCGCTCTTGTTGCGCGTGAACTTGGGCCAGTGCTCGGCGCCCGGGATCATCGGCGACAGCGCGGCCAGCATCTGGCAGCCGTTGCACACGCCCAGCGCGATCGTGTCCGGCCGCGCGAAGAAGGCCGCGAACTGCGCTTCCAGCACCGGGTTGAACAGGATCGAGCGCGCCCAGCCTTCGCCGGCGCCCAGCGTGTCGCCGTAGCTGAAGCCGCCGCAGGCGACGAAGGCCTGGAAGCCGTCGAGGCGCGCGCGCCCAGCCTGCAGGTCGCTCATGTGCACGTCGTAGGTGTCGAAGCCCGCCTGGTGCATCGCGTAGCTCATCTCGACGTGCGAGTTGACGCCCTGCTCGCGCAGGATCGCGATCTTCGGCCGCGCGACGTTGACGAAGGGTGCGGCGACGTCTTCGGCCGGGTCGAACGTCAGGTGCACATGCAGGCCCGGATCGTCGGCCGCGGCGACGCTGGCGTGTTCGCTGTCGGCGCTCTCCGGGTTGTCGCGCTCGCGCGCGATGCGCCAGCTGACCTCGTCCCACTGCTTCAGCAGGTCCGCCAGCGGGGCGCCGAACTGCAGCTGGGTGTCGCGCCAGACCTCGACCGCGCCGCGCTCGTTGGTCTTGCCGATGACGTGCGTGTCCCGGGACAGGCCGTGGGCGCGCAGCACCGCGATCGCGGCGTCGCGCTGTTCACGCGGCACCTGCAGCACGACGCCGAGCTCCTCGTTGAACAAGGCCTTGAGCGTCAGCTCCTTGCGGCGCTCGGCGACCTGGGCGGCCCAGTTCTTCGAGTCGCCGACGTCGGCGCGGCTGTCGGCGATGCCGTCGCCTTCGGTGACCAGGATGTCGACGTTCAGGCTGACGCCGACGTGGCCGGCGAAGGCCATCTCGCAGACCGCGGCCCAGAGGCCGCCGTCGCTGCGGTCGTGATAGGCCAGCAGCGTGCCGGCCGCGCGCAGCTCGTTGATCGCGGCGACCAGCGCCTTCAGGCGGGCCGGGTCGTCGAGGTCAGGCACGCGGTCGCCGAAGCCGCCCAGCACCTGGGCCAGCATCGAGCCGCCCAGGCGGTTCTGGCCGCCGCCCAGGTCGACGAGCAGCAGCGTGGTGTCCCCCTGCTGGAGCTGCGGCGTCAGCGTGCCGCGCACGTCGTCCAGCGTCGCGAAGGCGCTGGCGATCAGCGACACCGGCGCGGTGACCTGGCGCGTCTCGCCGCCGTCGCTCCAGCGCGTTTTCATCGACAAGGAGTCCTTGCCGACCGGGATGCCGACGCCCAGCGCCGGGCACAGCTCCAGGCCGACGGCCTTGACGGTGTCGTACAGCGCCGCGTCTTCACCGGGCTCGCCGCAGGCGGCCATCCAGTTGGCGCTGAGCTTGACGCGCGACAGCTCGATCGGCGCGGCCAGCAGGTTCAGGATGGCCTCGGCCACGGCCATGCGGCCCGAGGCCGGCGCGTCCAGCGCGGCCAGCGGCGTGCGCTCGCCCATGGACATGGCTTCGCCGCGGAAGCCGGCGTAGTCGGCCAGCGTCACAGCGCAGTCGGCCACCGGCAGCTGCCAGGGGCCGACCATCTGGTCGCGGTGGCTCAGGCCGCCCACGGTGCGGTCGCCGATCGTGATCAGGAAACGCTTGCTGGCGACCGTCGGGTGGCGCAGCACGTCCAGCGCCACCTGCTCCAGCTTCACACCGGTCAGGTCCAGCGGCGCTTCGCGGCGTTCGACGCGCGTCACGTCGCGGTGCATCTTCGGCGGCTTGCCCAGCAGCACGTCCATCGGCATGTCGATGACGGCTTCGCAGCCGTCCTCGACGACCAGCTCACGCTCGGCGGTGGCGACGCCGACGACGGCGAAGGGGCAGCGCTCGCGCACGCACATCGCCTCGAAGGCTTCGAGCTTGTCGGGCGCGATGGCCAGGACGTAGCGCTCCTGGCTCTCGTTGCACCAGATCTCCTTGGGCGCCAGGCCGGTCTCTTCCAGCGGCACCTTGCGCAGGTCGAAGCGGGCGCCCTGCCCGGCGCCGTCGACCAGTTCGGGGAAGGCGTTGCTGATGCCGCCGGCGCCGACGTCGTGGATCGCGACGATCGGGTTGGCTTCGCCCAGCGCCCAGCAGTGGTTGATGACCTCCTGCGCGCGGCGCTGGATCTCGGGGTTGCCACGCTGCACCGAGTCGAAATCGAGCGCCGCGGCGTTGGTGCCGGCGGCCATCGAGCTGGCGGCGCCGCCGCCCATGCCGATGCGCATGCCCGGGCCGCCGAGCTGCACCAGCAGCGTGCCGGCGCCGAAGGGCAGCTTGTGCGTCTGGCTGTCGGCGATGGCGCCGATGCCGCCGGCGATCATGATCGGCTTGTGGTAGCCGCGCTGCACGCCGGCCACCGTCTGCTCGTAGACGCGGAAGTAGCCGCCCAGGTTGGGCCGGCCGAACTCGTTGTTGAACGCGGCGCCGCCCAGCGGGCCCTCGGTCATGATCTGCAGGGCACTCGCGATATGGCCGGGGCGGCCGATGTCCTCGCGCTCCCAGGGCTCGGTGGTGCCCGGCAGGCGCAGGTTGCCGACCGAGAAGCCGGTGAGGCCCGCCTTGGGCTTGGCGCCGCGGCCGGTCGCGCCTTCGTCGCGGATCTCGCCGCCGGCGCCGGTGGCCGCCCCCGGGAACGGCGAGATCGCCGTCGGGTGGTTGTGCGTCTCGACCTTCATCAGCACGTGCGAGGTCTCGGCACGCGGGCCGTAGACCGGGGCGCCGGTCCAGCCCAGCGGCAGCCAGCGCTCGATGGCGCCGCCTTCCATCACCGCCGCGTTGTCGCTGTAGGCGACGATGCTGTGCTGCGGCGACACCTTCTCGGTGTGGCGGATCATGCCGAACATCGACAGCGGCTGCTTCTGGCCGTCGATCGTGAACTCGGCGTTGAAGATCTTGTGCCGGCAGTGCTCGCTGTTGGCCTGGGCGAACATCATCAGCTCGACGTCGCTCGGGTTGCGGCCGAGCTTGCCGAAGGCATCGACGAGGTAGTCGATCTCGTCGGCCGACAGCGCCAGGCCGAACTCGACATTGGCCTGCACCAGCGCCTCGCGGCCGTGGCCGAGCACGTCGACGTGGGCCAGCGGCTCGGCGGCCTGGGCGTCGAACAGGTGCGCTGCCGCGCCGCGTTCGAAGGCCACGCTCTCGGTCATGCGGTCGTGCAGCACGGCGGCCACCGCGGCACGTTCCTCGTCGGCCAGCGGCCTGGCGCCGCCGAAGAAGCCGCCCTTGACCGCCAGCCGGTACTCGGTGACCCGCTCGACGCGGTGCACGGCCAGGCCGCAGTTGTGGGCGATGTCGGTCGCCTTGCTGGCCCAGGGGCTGACGGTGCCCAGGCGCGGCATCACGACGACGAGCTCGCCGTCGGCGGGGCCGTCGTAGGGGTCGCCGACGGCCAGCAGCGCGGCCAGCCGTTCACGCGTCGCCGCGTCGGGCTCGGCGTCGAACGCGGCCCAGTGGACGTGGCGGGCGGCAACGGCGCTGATGCGCGGACAGGCCGACTGCAGCCGCGCGAGCAGCGAGCGGGACCGGAACGGGGAGAGCGCGTTGCCGCCCTCGTAGTGCAGTAGTTGCGGGGCGGAAGAAGCCATGGACCGGGATTTTACGGGGGCCGATGGGATAATCCGGGGGATGACGATTGTGATCAAGAACGCCGAAGAGATCGCGGCGATGCGCCAGGCCTGCCGCCTGGCGTCCGAAGTGCTGGACATGCTGACGCCGCACGTGCGCGCCGGCATCACGACCAAGGAGATCGACCGTCTGGCGCACGACTACATGGTCAACGTGCAGGGCGGCGTGCCGGCGACGCTGAACTACCAGCCGCCGGGCTATCCGCCCTACCCGGCCTCGCTGTGCACCTCGCTCAACGACGTCGTCTGCCACGGCATCCCCGACGAGCGGCCGCTGAAGAACGGCGACATCCTCAACATCGACGTCACGATCATCAAGGACGGCTTTCACGGCGACAACAGCCGCATGTACGTGATCGGCGAAGGCACGATCGCCGCCCGGCGCCTGGTGCAGATCACCTACGAGGCGATGTGGAAGGGCATCGTCAAGGTGCGCCCCGGTGCGCGCCTGGGCGACATCGGCCACGCGATCCAGACCTTCGCCGAGAACGCCGGCTTCTCGATCGTGCGCGAGTTCTGCGGCCACGGCGTCGGCCGCCGCTTCCACGAGGAGCCGCAGGTGCTGCACTACGGTCGCCCGGGCACGCTGGAAGAGCTGCAGCCGGGCATGATCTTCACGATCGAGCCGATGATCAACGCCGGCCGGCGCGAGATCAAGGAAGACCGCAAGGGCAACCGCCCCTACGACGGCTGGACCATCGTCACGCGTGACCGTTCGCTGTCGGCGCAATGGGAGCACACCGTGCTCGTCACCGACAGCGGCTACGAAGTGCTGACGCTGTCGGCCGGCAGCCCGCCGCCGCCGGCCTTCGTCACCGCGGCCACCGCCGCCGCCGGCTGAACGATGTCCGCGCTGCCCGAAGCGCCGGCCCGTGCTCCGGGCAGCGTCGCCGCGCTGCGTGCGCGATTCCGTGACGGCAAGGCCGCGATCGTCGGCCACTTCCGCAGCTCCCGCCCGACGAGCACCGCCGCGCGTCAGCTGCTGAAGGCGCTGGCCCGCCACGTCGACGCGACGCTGGCCGACCTGTGGACCCACGCGGGCATGCCACCCGGCGCGGCGCTGGTGGCCGTGGGCGGCTACGGGCGCGGCGAGCTGTTTCCTTGCTCCGACATCGACGTGCTGGTGCTGCTGCCGGCCGACGCCGCCGGCGGCGACGCGTTGCGTGCCGCGGTCGAAGGTTTCATCACCGCCTGCTGGGACATCGGCCTGGAGATCGGCTCGTCGGTGCGCACGCTCGACGAATGCCTGCAGGAAGCCCGGCGCGACGTCACGGTGCAGACGGCGCTGCTCGAGTCGCGCCTGATCTGCGGCGCACGCAAGCTCTACAACGGTTTGCGCGACGCGACGACGCAGGCCGTCGACGCCCCGGCCTTCCTGCGCGCCAAGACGCTGGAGATGCAGCAGCGCCACGTGAAGTACGAAGGCACGCCGTACTCGCTGGAGCCCAACTGCAAGGAAAGCCCCGGCGGGCTGCGCGACCTGCAGGTCGTCATTTGGGTGGCCCGTGCGGCCGGCCTGGGCCGAACCTGGGGCGAACTCGCCGCCAAGGGACTGGTGACGCCGTTCGAGGCCTCGCAGCTGGCGCGCCATGAAGGCACGCTGAAGCTGATCCGCGCCCGGCTGCACGTCGTCGCCGGGCGGCGCGAGGACCGCCTCGTCTTCGACCTGCAGACCGCCGTGGCCGAGAGCTTCGGCTACCACCCGACCAAGGGCCAGCGCAGCTCCGAGGTGCTGATGCACCGCTACTACTGGGCGGCCAAGGCGGTGGCGCAGCTCAACCAGATCCTGATGATGAACATCGAGGAGCGTGTCAACGGGTCGGAGGCCGCGCCGGGCCGCCCGATCAGCGAGCGTTTCCTCGACCGCGCCGGCATGCTGGAAGTCGCGCGCGACGATCTGTACCTGGAACACCCGGACGCGATCCTCGAGACCTTCCTCGTCTTCGCGCAGGAGCCCGGCATCCAGGGGCTGTCCTCGCGCACGCTGCGCGCGCTCTACAACTCGCGCAGCGTGATGGACGGGCGCTTCCGGCGCGACCCGAGGAACCGGGCGCTGTTCATGCAGATCCTGCGCCAGCCCACCGGGCTGACACACGCCTTCCGGCTGCTGAACTCGACGTCGGTGCTCGGCCGCTACCTGTGGGTGTTCCGGCGCATCGTCGGGCGCATGCAGCACGACCTGTTCCACGTCTACACCGTGGACCAGCACATCCTGATGGTGCTGCGCAACGTGCGCCGCTTCTTCATCCCGGAGCACGCGCACGAGTACCCGTTCTGCAGCCGGCTGGCCGCGCACTGGGACCACCCGGAGCTGCTCTACGTCGCGGCGCTGTTCCACGACGTGGCCAAGGGCCGCGGCGGCGACCATTCCGAGCTGGGGGCGGTCGAGGTGCGGCGTTTCTGCCGCGACCACGGCCTGTCGCGCGCCGACACGCAGCTCGTCGAGTTCCTCGTTCGCCACCACCTGACGATGAGCCGCATCGCGCAGAAGGAGGACCTGTCGGACAGCGAGGTCATCGCCTCGTTCGCGCGCCTGGTCGGCAACGAGCGCCAGCTGATCGGCCTGTACCTGCTGACGGTGGCCGACATCCGCGGCACCAGCCCGCGCGTCTGGAACGCCTGGAAGGGCAAGCTGCTGGAGGACCTGTTCCGCCTGACGCTGCGGGCACTGGGCGGCTCGCACCCCAACATCGACGCCGAGATCGAGGCCCGCATGCACGAGGCGCGGCAGATCCTGGCGCTGCACACCGCGCTGCCCGGCACCGAGGAGCCGCTGTGGCGCACGCTGGAGGTCAGCTACTTCGCGCGCCACGAAGCCGCCGACATCGCCTGGCACGCACGCTCGCTGTGGCGCCACATCGAGACGCGCGAGCCGGTGGTGCGCGCGCGGCCGTCCTCGGTCGGCGACGGCCTGCAGGTGCTGGTCTATTCGCCCGACCGGCAGGACCTGTTCGCGCGCATCTGCGGCTACTTCGACGGCGCGGGCTTCAGCATCCTGGACGCCAAGATCCACACCACGCGCGCCGGCTACGCGCTCGACACCTTCCAGGTCGTCAGCACGCGGCTGGCCGACACGAGCCCGGCGGCCTACCGCGACCTGATCGCGCTGGTCGAGACCCAGGCCACGGCGGCGCTCGCCTCCGACGGCCCGCTGCCCCAGCCCAGCCAGGGCCGCGTCTCGCGCCGCGTGCGCTCGTTCCCCGTCGTGCCGCGGGTCACGCTGGCACCGGATGAACGCGCCCAGCGCTGGCTGCTGACGGTCACCGCCAGCGACCGCTCGGGCCTGCTGTACGCCATCGCCCGTGTCCTGGGGCGCCACCACATCAACCTGCAGCTCGCCAAGATCACGACGCTGGGCGAACGCGTGGAAGACACCTTCCTCGTCGACGGCCCGGCGCTGCAGCAGCCGCGCACGCAGCTGCAGATCGAGAGCGAGCTGCTCGACGCGGTCGCGGCCCCGGCATGACAGGCCGCCACGACGCCGCCGGCCGGGCGAGCCCGCCGTGAGCCTGCGCCGCATCAGCGCCGCCGAGGCCATCGCCCGGCTGGACCAGTTCAGCGCCATCGTCGACGCTCGCAGCGAGAGCGAGCACGCCGAGGACCGCCTGCCCGGCGCCGTCAACTGGCCATCGCTGAACGACGCCGAACGCGCCAGCATCGGCACCGAGTACAAGCAGGTCTCGCCCTTCGCGGCGCGCAAACGCGGCGCGATCCTGGTCGCACGCAACGTCGCCGGCCACGTCGAGCGCGAGCTGCTCGACAAGGATCGCGAGTGGCGGCCGCTGATCTACTGCTGGCGCGGCGGCCACCGTTCGGGCGCGCTGGCGCTGGTGCTCGACCAGATCGGCTTCTCGGTCACCGTACTCGAAGGCGGCTACCGCGAGTTCCGCCGCGCCGTCGTCGCTGAACTCGAGACGCTGCCGGCCCGGTTCACGCTGCAGGTCGTCGCCGGCCCGACCGGCTCGGGCAAGAGCCGGCTGCTGGGCGCGCTGGTCGCCGCCGGCGCCCAGGTGCTGGACCTGGAGGCGCTGGCCGCGCACCGCGGTTCGGTGCTGGGCCCCCTGCCCGACCAGGCACAACCGTCGCAGAAGGCCTTCGAAACCCGCATCTGGCAGGTACTGCGCGCCTTCGATCCGGCGCGCCCCGTGTTCGTCGAGGCCGAGAGCCGCACGATCGGCCGCCTGCGCGTGCCCGAGAGCCTGCTGGCACAGCTGCGCGCCGCAGCCTGCCTGGCGGTGCAGATGCCCACCGAGGCCCGCGTGCGCCTGCTGATCGAGGACTACGCCCATCTCGTCGACGACGCCGAGGCGCTGTGCGCGCTGCTGGCGCGCCTGCGCGAGCTGCGCGGCACGGCCACCGTCGAACGCTGGCAGGCGCTGGCGCGCGCCGGCGAGTTCCCGACGCTGGTGCGCGAGCTGCTGGCCGAGCACTACGACCCGATCTACGCACGCTCGACGGCACGCAACTTCGAGCGCTTCGAGCAGGCCGTGCCGGTGCTGCTGGACGACGGCGAGGCGCCGACGCTGGCACGCGCGGCGCAGGCGCTGGCGCCATGGACGGCGCCGGAAGGAGTCTTGCCGTGATCGCGGCCAAGGCGATTTCCCCGATGGTCGTGCAGACGATGGCCGCTATACCGGGAGGCGTCGCCATCCCTGGAGCGAAGACCATGCGCCACAGCACCGCACTCGAGGAATCGCGTCGTTTCGGCGTCCGGGAGATCCCGGCACTGCGCCCGCTGGGCTGGCTGGCGCGCGGCTGGAGCGACCTCGTCCGCAACCCTGCGCCCGGGCTGGTGCACGGCCTGGCGGCCGCGGCCTTCGGCGCGCTGCTGCTGGCCTTGTCGAACCAGCGCTTCTGGCTCATTGCCGGCGCATTCAGCGGCTTCCTGCTGGTCGCGCCGATCCTGGCGACCGGCCTCTACGCCGTCAGCCGCGCGCTGCAGCGCGGGCGCGTGCTCAGCGTGGCCGAATCGCTGGCCGTCTGGAAACCACGCGACGGCCGGCTCGTGGTCTTCGGGCTGCTGCTGGCATTCGCGGGCACCGGCTGGGTCCTGACCTCGGGCTCGCTGATCGTGGGCTTCGCGCCGCAGCCGATCGACGGCCCGCGGGACTTCCTGGTGCACGTCGTGCTGGCCAGGGACTCCTGGCTGTTCGAGAGCTGGCTGGTGCTGGGCGGGGCGCTGGCGGCGCCGCTGTTCGCGTCGACCGTCGTCTCGATCCCGCTGCTGCTGGACCGCGACACCGGTGTGCTGGCCGCGGTGCTGACCAGTTGGCGCGCCGTGATGCAGGATCCGCTGCCGCTGGCGATCTGGGCGGCGCTGATCCTCGTGCTGACGGCGATCGGCATGGCGCTGGCGCTGGTCGGTCTCGTCGTCGTCGTGCCCTGGCTCGCTCACGCCAGCTGGCATGCCTATCGTGACCTGGTGGACACCACCGGGATGTCGGAGCTTCCCTGAATGTTCGGTTTCACGGAAGAGCAGATCGCGCAGTTCGGCCTGACCTTCGGCGTCAGCGCCTTCATGCTCTACATGGTCTTCATCATCTTCCAGCTCGCACGCGAATCGAAGGCGGGCAAGTTCGGCGCCTTCGTGCTCTTCCTGGCCCTGGGTTTCGGCCTCGTCGGCTTCGCCGCCAAGGGCTTGATCAAGTACTTCCTGCACGGGGTCGGCGAGTGAGCACGACCACGCCCCCCATGACGGCCCTTCCGATCCAGCAGCACACCCTGTTCGAGGACGTGCAAGGCGTCGTCACCGGCGCGCTGTTCGTGGCGCTGGCACTGGTGATGTTCCGCCACGCCGGCATGCTGACCGGCGGCACGGCCGGCATGGCCTTCGTGCTGCACTACGCGACCCAGGTGTCCTTCGGTGCGGCCTTCTTCGTGCTGAACCTGCCGTTCTACTGGCTGGCCTGGAAGCGCATGGGCGCACGCTTCACGATCAAGACCTTCTGCGCGGTGGCGCTGCTGTCGCTGCTGTCCGAGCTGCTGCCGCACTGGGTGGTGCTGCAGTCGGTCGAGCCGCTGTTCGCGGCCATCGGCGGCGGCCTGCTGATGGGCACGGGCCTGCTGATCCTGTTCCGCCACAAGGCCAGCCTGGGCGGCATCAACGTGCTGGTGCTGTGGCTGCAGGAAAAACGCGGCTGGCGCGCCGGCAAGATCCAGATGGCGCTGGACATCGCGATCCTGCTGACCGCGATCCCCTGGGTCGGCGGGTGGCAGCTGGTGCTGTCGGTCATCGGCGCCGTCGCGCTGAACTTCTCGCTGGCCGTCAACCACCGCCCCGGCCGCTACGCGGCCGTCTGAAACGACGATCTGACTGGAGCCCCCTTCCGGCGGGGGCCCCGGGGAGCGCAACGGACCTCGCCATGGGTTGAGCGAAGCTCAACCCATGTGCAGCCCGCCGTTGCACGAGAAGTCGGCGCCGGTCGTGAACCCCGAGTCCGGCCCCGCCAGCCAGGCGACGACGGAGCCGATCTCCTCGGGCGTGCCCAGGCGCTTGACGGGAATCGTCGCGACGATCTTCTCCAGGATCTCGGGCTTGATCGCCCGGATCATGTCGGTGCCGATGTAGCCCGGGCTGACGGTGTTGACCGTCACGCCCTTGGCCGCGAGCTCCTGCGCCAGCGCCATCGTGAAACCGTGCATGCCGGCCTTGGCCGCCGAGTAGTTGGTCTGCCCGGCCTGGCCCTTCTCGCCATTGACCGAGCTGATCTGGATGATGCGACCCCAGCCGCGTTCCACCATCTCGGGCACCACCTGCTTGGTCACGTTGAACATGCTGTTCAGGTTGGTGTCGATGACGGCGTGCCAGTCCTCGGGCGACATCTTCAGGAACATGCGGTCGCGCGTGATGCCGGCGTTGTTGACCAGCACGTCGATCGGCCCATGCTCGGCCTTGGCCTTGCCGAAAGCCTCGACCGTCGAATCCCAGTCGGCGACGTTGCCCACCGACGCGTGGAACTCGTAACCCAGCGCGGTCTGCTCGTCGAGCCAGCGGCGGAAGTCGCGGTTGGGACCGCAGCCGGCGATGACCTTGAAGCCCTCGCGCACCAGCCGCTGGCAGATCGCTGTGCCGATGCCGCCCATGCCGCCCGTGACGTACGCAACCTTCTTTGCCATGACTTGTCTCCTGGAAGTGTTCAGCCCAATCCTGGCCGGCCGCGCAAGCGCGTGCCATCGGCAACGACACTCCTGATTAGCAACGTGCCTCAGCAGTCTCACGCAGTGAGCCAGTGAACTTCTACGCTGGCAGCACCGCTCACGAGGAGACGCTGATGGCGATGAA
>NZ_SLXD01000001.1 GCF_004340905.1 Rubrivivax gelatinosus | reverse complement strand
GAAGTCGAGCGTGGTCAGGTGCTGTGCAAGCCGGGTTCGGTCAAGCCGCACACGCACTTCACGGCCGAGATCTACGTCCTGAGCAAGGAAGAAGGCGGCCGTCACACGCCGTTCTTCAACAACTACCGTCCGCAGTTCTACTTCCGCACGACGGACGTGACGGGCGCGGTGGAGCTGCCGAAGGACAAGGAAATGGTGATGCCGGGCGACAACGTGTCGATCACGGTGAAGCTGATCGCCCCGATCGCGATGGAAGAAGGCCTGCGCTTCGCCATCCGTGAAGGTGGTCGCACCGTCGGCGCCGGCGTCGTCGCGAAGATCATCGAATAAACGTGGACCCCCGGCCTGCTGCGCGCGCTACGGCGCGCGCGTAGGCCGCCCCCCGAGGGGGCTACGGGACGTTCCCGGGGAACCCGTGAACGTCCCGCTCTCCGGCCACCATTTGCGCGCCCGTCGCCCTAGCGGCGACGGGGGGGCGCTCTGCAAAGAGGAACACCATGTCCACGAAGCAAAAGATCCGCATCCGCCTGAAGGCCTTCGATTACAAGCTGATCGACCAGTCGGCCCTCGAGATCGTCGACACCGCCAAGCGCACCGGCGCCATCGTCAAGGGCCCGGTGCCCCTGCCGACGCGTCTGCAGCGTTTCGACATCCTGCGTTCGCCGCACGTCAACAAGACCAGCCGCGACCAGTTCGAGATCCGCACCCACCAGCGCCTGATGGACATCGTCGACCCGACCGACAAGACGGTCGACGCGCTGATGAAGCTCGACCTGCCCGCCGGCGTCGACGTCGAAATCAAGCTGCAGTAAACCGGATTGGCGCAGCGGCTTCGGCTGCTGCTACAATCAACGGCTTTCCCCGACTTCGGCCTTGATGGCCGAGCTCGGGGATTTCGTCCGCATGGGTTGCGCGGGTCTTTCCCGCCGGTCCGTCAGGACATCACCCCGGCCAATCGATGTCGGGATCGTGAACAAAGGCGTCCTTCCGCCAAGTTGGGCGCTGGAGAAATGACCATGAGCATGAGCGAACAGCTCGGCTTGCTGGGCCGCAAGGTGGGCATGATGCGCATCTTCACGGATGATGGCGACGCCATCCCCGTGACGGTGCTCGACGTGTCCAACAACCGCGTCACGCAAGTCAAGACGGTGGCCACCGACGGCTACAGCGCGCTGCAAGTCGCGTTCGGCGCCCGTAAGGCGAGCCGCGTCAACAAGCCCGCAGCCGGGCACCTGGCCAAGGCCGGTGTCGAGGGGGGCGAAGTCCTGAAGGAATTCCGCGTCACCGCCGAGATCGCCGGGCAGTACCAGCCGGGCGCCGTCGTGCCGGTGAACCTGTTTGCTGCGGGCCAGCGGGTCGACGTGCAGGGCACCTCGATCGGCAAGGGCTACGCCGGCACCATCAAGCGCCACAACTTCGGCTCGCAGCGCGCGTCGCACGGCAACAGCCGTTCGCACAACGTGCCGGGCTCGATCTCGATGGCCCAGGATCCGGGTCGCGTGTTCCCGGGCAAGAAGATGACCGGTCACATGGGCGACGAGACCGTCACCACCCAGAACCTGGACATCGTCCGCGTCGACGAAGCGCGTTCGCTGCTGCTCGTTCGCGGTGCCGTGCCGGGTGCCAAGAACGGCCACGTCGTCGTGCGTCCCGCCGTCAAGGTCAAGCTGAAGAAGGGGGCCCAGTGATGCAACTCGAGCTCCTGAACGAACAAGGCCAGGCCACGGCCAAGGTCGACGCGCCGGACACGCTGTTCGCGCGTGACTACAACGAAGCGCTCGTGCACCAGGTCGTCGTCGCCTACCAGGCCAACGCGCGCCAGGGCACCCGTGCCCAGCTCGACCGCGGCGAGGTCAAGCACTCGACGAAGAAGCCGTTCCGCCAGAAGGGCACCGGTCGCGCTCGCGCCGGCATGACCTCCTCGCCGCTGTGGCGTGGGGGTGGTCGCATCTTCCCGAACCGCCCGGACGAGAACTTCTCGCACAAGGTCAACAAGAAGATGTACCGCGCCGGCATGGCGTCCATCCTCTCGCAGCTGGCCCGTGACGGCCGTCTGGCGGTGGTGGATTCGCTGACGGTCGATGCGCCCAAGACCAAGCTGCTGGCCCAGAAGCTCAAGGCCATGGGCCTGGAGTCGGTGATGGTGATCGCCGACCAGATCGACGACAACCTCGCGCTGGCCTCGCGCAACCTGGCCAACGTGCTCGTCGTCGAGCCGCGCTACGCCGATCCGCTGTCGCTGGTCTTCTACAAGAAGGTCCTGGTGACCAAGGGCGCGATCGAGCAGCTCAAGGAGATGTTCGCATGAGCGCCCCGCAAAAGTTCGACGAAGGCCGCCTGGCCAAGGTGCTGGTCGCTCCGATCATCTCCGAGAAGGCCACCAGCGTCGCCGAGAAGCACAACCAGGTCCTGTTCAAGGTCCTGCGTGACGCCACCAAGCCCGAGATCAAGGCCGCGGTGGAGCTGATGTTCAAGGTCGAGGTGGCTTCGGTCACGACGACCGTGCAGAAGGGCAAGGTCAAGCGCTTCGGCCGCACCGTCGGCCGCCGCGATCACGTCAAGAAGGCGTACGTGGCGCTGAAGCCGGGCCAGGAGCTCAACTTCTCCGGGGAGGCCGCGTAAATGGCTGTCATCAAGGTCAAGCCGACGTCGCCCGGCCGCCGTGCCGTGACGAAGGTGGTGCACAAGCACCTGCACAAGGGTGCCCCGGAAGCTTCGCTGCTCGAGCCGCAGAAGCAGAACGCGGGCCGCAACAACCGCGGCATCATCACGATGCGGCACAAGGGTGGTGGCCATAAGCACCACTACCGCGTCGTCGATTTCGTGCGCAACAAGGACGGCATCCCGGCGAAGGTCGAACGCATCGAGTACGACCCGAACCGCACCGCCCACATCGCGCTGCTGTGCTACGCCGACGGCGAGCGCCGCTACATCATCGCCCCGCGCGGTGTCGAAGCCGGTGCCACGCTGCTGTCGGGCGCGGAAGCCCCGATCAAGGCCGGCAACACCCTGCCGATCCGCAACATCCCCGTGGGTTCGACGATCCACTGCGTGGAGATGCTGCCGGGCAAGGGCGCGCAGATCGCGCGTTCGGCTGGCGCCAGCGTCACGCTGATGGCTCGCGAAGGCATCTACGCTCAGGTCCGCCTGCGCTCGGGTGAAGTCCGCAAGATCCACATCGACTGCCGCGCCACGATCGGCGAGGTCAGCAACGAAGAGCACAACCTGCGCCAGTACGGCAAGGCCGGTGCGATCCGCTGGAAGGGCATCCGCCCGACCGTCCGCGGCGTTGCCATGAACCCGGTCGACCACCCGCACGGCGGCGGCGAAGGCCGCACCGGCGAAGGCCAGCCTCAGGTGTCCCCGTGGAACACGCTGACCAAGGGCTACCGCACGCGCAGCAACAAGCGCACGCAGACGATGATCGTCTCGCGCCGCAAGAAGTGAGGCCGTAGAACATGGCACGTTCACTCAAGAAGGGTCCCTTCGTGGACCACCACCTGATGGCCAAGGTCGAGAAGGCCTCCGCCAACAAGGACAAGAAGCCGATCAAGACCTGGTCGCGCCGTTCGACGATCCTGCCCGAGTTCATCGGCCTGACCGTCGCCGTGCACAACGGCAAGCAGCACGTTCCCGTGTACGTGACCGACCAGATGGTCGGCCACAAGCTCGGCGAGTTCGCGCTGACCCGTCTGTTCAAGGGTCACCCGGCCGACAAGAAGGCCAAGCGCTAAGGGGACGAAGAGCATGGAAACCAAGGCAATCGTCCGCGGTGTGCGCCTCTCGGCCGACAAGGGTCGGCTGGTGGCGGACATGATCCGCGGCAAGAAGGTCGACCAGGCGATCAACATCCTCACGTTCACGCCGAAGAAGGCCGCCGTCATCATCAAGAAGGCGGTCGAGTCGGCGGTGGCCAACGCGGAGCACAACGACGGCGCGGACATCGACGAGCTGAAGATCAAGTCGATCTACGTCGAGCAAGGCGCCACGCTGAAGCGTTTCTCGGCCCGAGCGAAGGGTCGCGGCAACCGCATCAGCAAGCCGACCTGCCACATCTTCGTGACTGTCGGCAACTGAGGAGCTGGAAAAGACATGGGACAAAAAATCCATCCGACCGGCTTCCGGCTGAGCGTCACGCGGGCCTGGGGCTCGCGCTGGTTCGCCTCGAACCGCAACTTCGCCGGCATGCTGGCCGAAGACCTGCAGGTTCGTGACTACCTGAAGACCAAGCTGAAGAACGCGGCGGTCTCGCGCATCCTGATCGAGCGTCCGGCCAAGAACGCCCGCATCACGATCTTCTCGGCTCGTCCGGGCGTCGTGATCGGCAAGAAGGGCGAGGACATCGAGAACCTGAAGGCCGAGCTGACCAAGCGTCTGGGCGTGCCGGTCGCGGTCAACATCGAGGAAGTGCGCAAGCCCGAAGTCGATGCCCAGCTGATCGCCGACTCGATCACCCAGCAGCTCGAGAAGCGCATCATGTTCCGCCGCGCGATGAAGCGCGCGATGCAGAACGCGATGCGCCTGGGCGCGCAGGGCATCAAGATCATGTCCGCCGGTCGTCTGAACGGCATCGAGATCGCGCGTACCGAGTGGTATCGCGAAGGTCGCGTGCCGCTGCACACCCTCAAGGCCGACATCGACTACGGCTTCTCCGAAGCCAAGACCACCTACGGCGTCATCGGCGTCAAGGTGTGGGTCTACCGCGGCGACCGCCTGGCCAACGGCGAAGCGCCGCAGCTGGCGAAGACCGAAGGTGACGACGAGCGCCGTCCGCGCCGTGGTCCGCGTCCGGGCGGTGACCGTCCGGGTGCCGGCCGTGGCCGTCCGGGTGGCGATCGTGGCCCGCGTGCCGACGCTGCTCCGTCGGCGGCCCCTGCCGGTGACGGCAAGGGTGGTCCGGCCGTCAAGCGCGTGCGTCGCGCCGGCGCTCCGGCTGCCGGCGGCGAGACCAAAGGAGAATAACGATGCTGCAACCTGCACGTCGCAAGTTCCGTAAGGAACACAAGGGCCGCAACACCGGCATCGCCACGCGGGGCAACAACGTCTCGTTCGGCGAATTCGGTCTGAAGGCCACCGAGCGCGGCCGCATCACCGCGCGCCAGATCGAAGCGGCTCGCCGCGCGATCTCGCGCCACATCAAGCGGGGCGGTCGCATCTTCATCCGCATCTTCCCGGACAAGCCGATTTCGCAGAAGCCGGCTGAAGTCCGCATGGGTAACGGCAAGGGCAACCCCGAGTTCTACGTCGCCGAGATCCAGCCGGGCAAGGTGCTGTACGAGATCAACGGTGTTCCCGAAGCGCTGGCGCGCGAGGCGTTCACGCTGGCGGCCGCGAAGCTGCCGCTGCGTTGCACCTTCGTCGCCCGCCAGGTCGGCCTGTAACGCCAAGGGAAGCGAAGATGAAAGCATCCGAACTGCGTTCCAAGGACGTCGCGGCGCTGGAAAAGGAAGTCTCCGATCTGCTGAAGGCCCACTTCGGGCTGCGCATGCAGAAGGCGACCCAGCAGCTGAGCAACAACTCGCAGCTGGGCAAGACCCGCCGCGACATCGCCCGCGCCAAGACCATCCTGGCCGAGAAGAAGAGGGCCGCGAAATGAGCGACACCCAGACCACCGCTCCGGTGAAGAACACGCGCACGCTGATCGGCCGCGTCGTGAGCGACAAGCGCGCCAAGACCGTCACGGTCCTGGTCGAGCGCCGCGCCGCGCACGAGCTCTACGGCAAGATCGTGGCGCGCTCGCGCAAGTACCACGCCCATGACGAAAAGGGCGAGTACAAGATGGGCGACCTGGTCGAGATCGCCGAAGGGCGTCCGATCAGCAAGACCAAGAGCTGGGTCGTGACCCGCCTCGTCGAGAAGGCCAAGCTGGTCTAAGACCCGCCCTGCCGCTCCCGAACGGCCGTCGTCGGATACTCCGGCGCCGGCCGTTTTTCGTTGTGCCGGCGAGGAACACGAGGAGGCTTCATGCTGAAGATCGGGGACCGGCTGCCCGCCGCGCAGCTCTACGAGTATGTCGACGTCGCCACCGAGGGCTGTGCGCTCGGGCCCAGCGGGGTCGACACCGACAGGGCGACCTCCGGCAGGACGATCGTCGTCTTCGGTTTGCCGGGCGCGTTCACGCCGACGTGCTCCGAACGTCACGTGCCGGGCTATGTCGCCCACGCGGCGGACTTCCGGGCCGCCGGCGTCGACGAGGTCTGGTGCGTGTCGGTCAACGACGCCTTCGTGATGGGGGCGTGGGGCCGGCAGCTGGGCACGCAGGGCGCGGTGCGCATGATGGGCGACGGCAACGGTGACTTCGCGCGTGCGACCGGCCTGACGCTGGACCTCGGTTCACGCGGCATGGGTCTGCGTTCGGCGCGTTATGCCATGCTGGTCGTCGACGGCGTGGTGCGCACCCTCGACGTCGAGGCAGCCGGCAAGTTCGAGGTCAGCAGCGCGGAGGCGATGTTGCGGCGCCTGCGTGCCGATTGAATCTGCGCCGACAGAAACGCTTGACATGCTGGCGATGAAGCCGGCATAATCCGTGGCTTCGCCGAAATGGCGGTTTTTGTGTTGTGCGCCCACGCGGCGCGGCCGACGCGAAAGCCGCCGGATCGGATCAGCCCAGATCTACCCAGACACGGGCCCAAGACTGACCAGCAAGACTCGAGCGATCGGGTGGCGCGGGGAGAAGTTGGGGTACGAACAATGATCCAAATGCAATCGCGGCTCGACGTGGCCGACAACACGGGTGCCAAGTCCGTCATGTGCATCAAGGTGCTCGGCGGCTCCAAGCGGCGCTATGCCGGCATCGGCGACGTCATCAAGGTCAGCATCAAGGAAGCCGCTCCCCGTGGTCGCGTGAAGAAGGGCGAGGTCTATTCGGCCGTCGTCGTTCGCACCGCCAAGGGCGTGCGTCGCCAGGACGGCTCGCTGATCAAGTTCGACGGCAATGCCGCCGTGCTGCTCAACGCCAAGCTCGAGCCCATCGGCACCCGCATCTTCGGGCCCGTCACGCGCGAACTGCGCAGCGAGCGCTTCATGAAGATCGTGTCGCTGGCGCCTGAAGTCCTCTGACGCGCGAACGACAGATTCGAGGTTCGACACTCATGAACAAGATTCGTAAAGGCGACCAGGTCATCGTGCTGACCGGCCGTGACAAGGGCAAGCGCGGCACCGTGACCCAGCGCGTCGACGACGATCACCTGCTCGTCGACGGCGTGAACATGGTCAAGAAGCATGTGAAGCCGAACCCGATGAAGGGCACGACCGGCGGCGTCATCGACAAGGCGATGCCGATCCACCAGTCCAACGTCGCCATCTACAACGCCGCCACCGGCAAGGCCGATCGCGTCGGCATCAAGATCGACGGCGACAAGAAGACCCGCGTCTTCAAGTCCAGCGGCGAAGAGATCAAGGCGTAAGCACCATGGCAAAGACTCAAGCTTCCGCGACGTCGCGTCTGCAAGCCCTGTATCGCGAGCAGATCGTCCCCGAGCTGATGAAGAAGTTCGGCTACACCTCGGTGATGCAGGTTCCGCGCCTCGAGAAGATCACGCTGAACATGGGCGTGAGCGAGGCCGTTGCCGACAAGAAGGTGATGGACCACGCCGTCGGCGACCTGACCAAGATCTCCGGCCAGAAGCCGGTCGTCACCAAGAGCCGCAAGGCCATCGCGGGCTTCAAGATCCGCGAAAACGTGCCCATCGGCTGCATGGTCACGCTGCGCGGTGTGCGCATGTACGAATTCCTGGACCGTTTCGTCACCGTGGCGCTGCCGCGCGTGCGCGACTTCCGCGGCATTTCCGGCCGCGCGTTCGATGGCCGCGGCAACTACAACATCGGCGTCAAGGAACAGATCATCTTCCCCGAGATCGAGTACGACAAGATCGACGCGATCCGCGGGCTGAACATCAGCATCACGACCAGCGCGAAGAGCGACGACGAGTGCAAGGCACTGCTCGCCGCGTTCAAGTTCCCGTTCAAGAACTGAAGGCAAGCCATGGCCAAACTGTCCCTCAAGCAGCGCGAAGAAAAGCGCGAGAAGCTGGTCGCCAAGTACGCCAAGAAGTACGCCGAGCTGAAGGCCATCATCGACGACGCGCAGCGTTCGGACGAGGAGCGCTACCTCGCCCGTCTCGAGCTGCAGAAGCTGCCGCGAAACGCGAACCCGACCCGCCTGCGCAACCGCTGCGCCCTGACGGGTCGTCCGCGCGGCACGTTCCGCATGTTCGGCCTGGGCCGCAACAAGATCCGCGAGCTCGCCTTCAAGGGCGACATCCCCGGCATGGTCAAGGCCAGCTGGTGATTCGGCAAGCCGCGAAGGAGATTTTTTATGAGCATGAGTGATCCCATCGCCGACATGCTGACCCGCATTCGCAACGCCCAGAGCGTTGAGAAGGCCGCGGTCACGATGCCGTCGTCGAAGCTCAAGGTCGCGATCGCGCAAGTCCTGAAGGACGAAGGCTACATCGACGGTTTCGTCGTGAAGGCCGAGGGCGGCAAGAGCGAACTCGAGATCTCGCTGAAGTACTACGCCGGCCGTCCGGTGATCGAGCGCATCGAACGCGTCAGCCGCCCGGGTCTGCGCATCTACAAGGGCCGCGACGAGATTCCGCAGGTCATGAACGGCCTGGGCGTGGCGATCGTCACGACCCCCAAGGGCGTGATGACCGACCGCAAGGCTCGCCAGACCGGTGTCGGTGGCGAAGTCCTGTGCTACGTGGCCTAACCCAAGGACGAACGACATGTCCCGCGTAGGAAAGATGCCGGTCGCCGTCCCGCAAGGCGTGGACGTCGCGATCTCGGCCGACAAGATCACCGTCAAGGGCGCCAACGGCACGCTGGTGCGTGACCTGAACCCGCTCGTGACGATCAAGTACGAAGCCGGCAAGCTGAGCTTCGTGCCCGTCGACGACACGGCTGCGGCCGACGCGATGAGCGGCACGATGCGTGCGCTGGTGGCCAACATGGTCAACGGCGTCGCCAAGAGCTTCGAGAAGAAGCTGACGCTGGTTGGCGTGGGCTTCCGTGCCCAGGCCCAGGGCCAGAAGCTCAACCTGCAGATCGGTTTCTCGCACCCGGTGGTGAAGGAGATGCCCGAGGGCGTCAAGGTCGCCACCCCGACCCAGACCGAAATCGTCATCTCGGGCGCCGACCGCCAACGTGTCGGTCAGATCGCCTCCGAGGTCCGCGCCTTCCGTCCGCCCGAGCCGTACAAGGGCAAGGGCATCCGCTATGCGGACGAGCGCGTGATCCTCAAGGAAACGAAGAAGAAGTAAGGAGCGCACCATGATGACGAAGAAGGAACAGCGCCTGCGTCGTTCGCGTCAGACCCGGCTGCGCATCGCCCAGCAGGGCGTCGCGCGCCTGAGCGTCTTCCGCTCCAACCTGCACATCTACGCCAGCGTCTTCTCCGAAGACGGCAGCAAGATCCTCGTCTCCGCCTCGACCGCCGAGAAGGAAGTCCGCGAGCAGCTGGGTGCGGGCAAGGGTGGCGACACCGAAGCGGCCGCCCTGATCGGCAAGCGCATCGCCGAGAAGGCCAAGGCCGCCGGCGTCGAGAAGGTCGCGTTCGACCGCGCGGGCTTCGCCTACCACGGCCGCGTCAAGGCGCTGGCCGAAGCGGCTCGCGAAGCCGGCCTGCAGTTCTGACGGGCGCAAAGGAAGACTCGAAATGGCAAAGTTCACTCCCCGCCAGCAGACCGAAGGCAACGACGACGGCCTGAAGGAAAAGATGATCGCGGTCAACCGCGTCACCAAGGTCGTCAAGGGTGGCCGCACGCTGAGTTTCGCGGCGCTGACTGTCGTCGGCGACGGCGACGGCCGCATCGGCATGGGCAAGGGCAAGGCCAAGGAAGTGCCGGTCGCGGTGCAGAAGGCCATGGAATCGGCCCGCCGCAACATGGTCAAGGTCGCGCTGAAGAACGGCACGATCCACCACAAGGTCGAAGGCGAGCACGGTGCGGCCAAGGTCCTGATGGCCCCGGCCAAGCAGGGTGACGGCATCATCGCCGGCGGCCCGATGCGCGCCGTCTTCGAAGTGATGGGCGTGACGGACATCGTCGCCAAGAGCCACGGCTCGACCAACCCGTACAACATGGTGCGCGCGACGCTGAACGCGCTGAAGCGCTCCACCACGCCGGCCGAAGTGGCCGCCAAGCGTGGCAAGTCGGTCGAAGACCTCTTCAACTGACCCCGCGCCGGAGAAGCCTCATGTCCGACAAGAAGACCCTCACGGTCAAGCTCGTCCGCAGCGTCGCCGGTACGCGCGAGTCGCATCGCGCCACCGTGCGTGGCCTGGGCCTGCGCAAGCTGAACAGCCAAAGCGTCCTGGAAGACACGCCTGCCGTGCGCGGGATGATCAACAAGGTCTCGTACCTGGTGAAGGTGCTGTAATGCAGATCAACAACCTCAAGCCCGCCGAGGGCAGCAAGAAGGCGCGCCGTCGTGTCGGCCGCGGCATCGGCTCGGGTCTGGGCAAGACCGCCGGTCGTGGTCACAAGGGCCAGAAGTCGCGTGCCGGCGGCTTCCACAAGGTCGGTTTCGAAGGCGGCCAGATGCCGCTGCAACGCCGTCTTCCCAAGCGCGGCTTCAAGTCGCAGCAGCTGAAGTACAACGGCGAGATCACCCTGGCCGAACTCGAGGCGCTGGGCGTCGACGAGGTCGATCTGCTCGTGCTCAAGGCCGCCGGCCTGGTGCGCCAGATCGTCAAGCATGTCAAGGTCGTCAAGAGCGGCGAGATCACCCGCAAGGTGACGCTCAAGGGCATCGGCGCGACCGCCGGCGCCAAGGTGGCGATCGAAGCCGTCGGCGGCGTCTTCGCCTAAGAGGGACGCGTAGCCCGTGGCAACCTCCGCGAACCAGCTGGCCAAGAGCGGGAAGTTCGGCGACTTGCGTCGCCGGATCATCTTCCTGCTGCTGGCCTTGGTGGTCTACCGCATCGGTGCGCACATCCCCGTGCCCGGCATCGACCCGAACCAGCTGCAGCAGCTGTTCCAGGGTCAGGGCGGCGGCATCCTGAACCTGTTCAACATGTTCAGCGGTGGCGCCCTGTCGCGCTTCACCGTCTTCGCGCTGGGCATCATGCCCTACATCTCGGCGTCGATCATCATGCAGTTGATGACCTACGTCGTGCCCTCTCTCGAGGCGCTGAAGAAGGAAGGCGAGGCGGGTCGCCGCAAGATCACGCAGTACACGCGCTACGGCACGCTGTTCCTGGCGATCTTCCAGAGCCTGGGCATCGCCCTGGCCCTCGAAGGCTCGCAGGGTCTGGTGCTGTCGCCCGGCTTTGGCTTCCGCATGACGGCGGTCGTGAGCCTGGTGGCCGGCACGATGTTCCTGATGTGGCTGGGCGAGCAGATCACCGAACGCGGCCTGGGCAACGGCATCTCGATCCTGATCTTCGCCGGCATCGTCGCGGGACTGCCGAGCGCCATCGGCGGGCTCTTCGAGCTGGTGCGTACCGGCGCGATGAGCATCATCGCCAGCCTGTTCATCTGTGCGGTCGTCGTCGCCGTCACCTTCGTGGTGGTGTTCGTCGAGCGCGGGCAGCGCAAGATCCTGGTGAACTACGCCAAGCGCCAGGTCGGAAACAAGGTGTATGGCGGTCAGTCGTCGCACCTGCCGCTGAAGCTGAACATGTCGGGCGTGATCCCGCCGATCTTCGCCTCGTCGATCATCCTGCTGCCTGCCACGATCGTCGGCTGGTTCGCCACCGGCGAGGGGATGCGTTGGCTGAAGGACATCTCGAGCGCTCTGTCGCCGGGGCAGCCGATCTACGTGATGCTCTATGCGGGCATGATCGTGTTCTTCTGCTTCTTCTACACGGCGCTCGTGTTCAACAGCCGCGAGACGGCCGACAACCTGAAGAAGAGTGGCGCGTTCATCCCGGGCATCCGCCCAGGCGACCAAACCGCGAAGTACATCGACCGAATCCTGTCGCGCCTGACATTGGCCGGCGCGGTGTACATCACGGCGGTCTGCCTGCTGCCCGAGTTCCTGGTCCTGAAGTACAACGTTCCGTTCTACTTTGGTGGCACGTCTCTGCTGATCATCGTGGTCGTGACGATGGATTTCTGGGCCCAGGTCCAGAGCTACGTGATGAGCCAGCAGTACGAAAGCCTGCTCAAGAAGGCGAACTTCAAGGCGGGCTGATGCGAAATGGCCAAGGACGACGTCATTCAGATGCAGGGGGAGATTCTTGAGAACCTCCCCAACGCCACCTTCCGAGTGAAGCTGGAGAACGGGCACGTGGTGCTCGGCCACATCTCCGGGAAGATGCGGATGCACTACATCCGAATCCTGCCGGGTGACAAGGTGACGGTCGAACTCACCCCCTACGATTTGAGTCGCGCGCGGATCGTGTTCCGCGCCAAGTGAGGTCAAGGAGAAGACCATGAAAGTCGCAGCTTCGGTCAAGAAGATGTGCCGCAACTGCAAGATCATCCGACGCAAGGGCGTCGTGCGCGTGATCTGCACCGACCCGCGCCACAAGCAGCGTCAAGGCTGATAGTCAGAGGAAGAACATGGCACGTATCGCCGGTATCAATATCCCGCCGCACAAGCATGCGGAAATCGGCCTGACCTCGATCTACGGCATCGGCCGTACGACGGCGCAGAAGATCTGCGACGCGGCGGGCATTCCCTACTCGAAGAAGGTCAAGGACCTCAACGATTCCGAGCTGGAGAAGATCCGCGAGGAGATCGGCCGTCTGACCATCGAAGGCGACCTGCGCCGCGAGCTGTCGATCAACATCAAGCGTCTGATGGACCTCGGTTGCTACCGCGGCTTCCGTCATCGCCGCGGCCTGCCGGTGCGCGGCCAGCGCACCCGCACCAACGCCCGTACCCGCAAGGGTCCGCGCAAGGGTGCTGCCGCGCTGAAGAAGTAAGCCGCCGCCACGCACGAGGAAGATCTACATGGCCAAGTCACCCGTCAACAACGCCGCGCGTCGCGTCAGCAAGAAGATCCGCAAGAACATTGCGGATGGCATTGCGCACGTCCACGCGTCGTTCAACAACACCATCATCACGATCACGGACCGCCAAGGCGGTGCGCTGGCGTGGGCCTCCAGCGGCGGCCAGGGTTTCAAGGGTTCGCGCAAGAGCACGCCGTTCGCTGCTCAGGTCGCGGCCGAGAACGCCGGCCGTGCTGCGCAGGAACAGGGCATCAAGAACCTGGACGTGCGCATCAAGGGCCCGGGCCCGGGCCGCGAGTCCAGCGTCCGTGCTCTGGCGTCGCTGGGCATCCGCATCACGTCGATCAGCGACGTGACGCCGGTTCCGCACAACGGCTGCCGTCCCCAGAAGCGTCGTCGCATCTGAGGGGTGTCCGGCAGGTTCATCCTGCCGGTGCTAGAATCCGCGGTTTATCGCACGCCGGCGGCACGTACTGTGCTCGCCGGCTCTTTTCCTCAAGGCTCGAGCCTTGAACCCCAAGCCCACCGTCCGCGCCACGAGCACGAAGCAATTCGTCTGCGCAGGACTCGCGCGGGTCTCCGCCTGACGGCGGGGTCTGCCGCGTCAGCAACAAAGAAGGATACGAAGTGGCACGTTATCTCGGCCCGAAGGCCAAGCTCTCCCGCCGTGAAGGCACCGACCTGTTCCTGAAGAGCGCCCGTCGCTCGATCGGCGACAAGGCCAAGTTCGACAGCAAGCCCGGCCAGCACGGCCGCACCAGCGGCTCGCGCACCTCCGACTACGGCGTCCAGCTGCGCGAGAAGCAGAAGGTCAAGCGCATGTACGGCGTGCTCGAGCGCCAGTTCCGCCGCTACTTCGCCGAAGCCGAACGCCGCAAGGGCAATACCGGTACGAACCTGCTGGCGCTGCTGGAATCGCGCCTGGACAACGTCGTCTACCGCATGGGCTTCGGCTCGACCCGCGCCGAATCGCGCCAGCTGGTTTCGCACAAGGCGATCACGGTCAACGGCCAGGTCGTCAACATCCCGTCGTACATGGTCAAGGCCGGCGACGTCGTTGGTGTTCGCGAGAAGGCGAAGACCCAGCTGCGCGTCCAGGACGCCCTGAAGCTGGCGCAGACCATCGGCCAGTGCGAGTGGGTGCAGGTCGACGCCGCCAAGATGGAAGGCGTGTTCAAGAAGGTCCCGGATCGCGACCAGTTCGGCGCCGAGATCAAGGAAGCCCTGATCGTCGAACTCTACAGCCGCTGACCGGCTGCGGCCGGCTCGTGCCGGCCGTCGCGTCGACGGTTGTTTCCATCTGGCGTTTCGCCTGCCGGGCGCGAAGCGGCTCCAAGACAAAGCCCGGCGGTCCATCAGCCTTATCGGTGTAACGAGCCGAGGGTATTGACAGGAAACCACACACTCCATGCAAACCACTCTTCTGAAGCCCAAGGCCATCCACGTCGAGCCGCTCGGCGGCTATCGCGCCAAGGCGGTGCTCGAACCGTTCGAGCGCGGCTACGGCCACACGCTGGGCAACGCTCTGCGCCGCGTGCTGCTGTCGTCGATGGTGGGCTACGCGCCGACGGAGGTCACGATCGCCGGCGTGCTGCACGAGTACTCCGCGATCGACGGCGTGCAGGAAGACGTTGTTCACATCATGCTCAACCTCAAGGGCGTGGTGTTCCGTCTGCACAACCGCGACGAAGTCACGCTGGTGCTGCGCAAGGAAGGTGAAGGCGCGGTGACCGCGGCCGACATCCAGACGCCGCACGACGTCGAGATCATCAATCCCGACCACGTGATCGCGCACCTGTCGCAAGGCGGCAAGCTCGACATGCAGATCAAGGTCGAGAAGGGCCGCGGCTACGTGCCCGGCAACCTGCGCCGCTACGGCGACGAGCCGACCAAGGCCATCGGCCGCATCGTGCTCGACGCCTCGTTCTCGCCGGTCAAGCGCGTGAGCTACGCGGTCGAGAACGCCCGCGTCGAGCAGCGCACCGACCTCGACAAGCTGGTCATGGAGATCGAGACCAACGGCGCCATCACGCCGGAAGAGGCGATCCGCCAGTCGGCCAAGATCCTCGTCGAGCAGCTCGCCGTGTTCGCGCAGCTCGAAGGCCAGGTCAGCGACATTTTCGAACCGCAGCCGCAGCGCACGCCGAATTTCGACCCGATCCTGCTGCGTCCGGTCGACGAGCTCGAGCTGACGGTGCGTTCGGCCAACTGCCTGAAGGCCGAGAACATCTACTACATCGGCGACCTGATCCAGCGCACCGAGACCGAGCTGCTGAAGACCCCGAATCTGGGTCGCAAGTCGCTCAACGAGATCAAGGAAGTGCTGGCCTCGCGCGGGCTGACCCTGGGCGCCCGCCTGGAGAACTGGCCGCCGCAAGGTCTCGACAAGCGTTGAGATCGCGGGGCCGCGCGCGGCCCCCGCTGCAAGAAACCGCTGCGGCTCCCGGTGACGGGAGCCGCGGTGTCGTAAGGGCCTTTGGGGCCCGGTCCAGCCTCGGTACCTGACACGGCCGGGGTGTCATAACCAAAGAAGGAACGCGCCATGCGCCACCGCCACGGACTCCGCAAACTGAACCGCACCAGCAGCCATCGCCTCGCGATGCTGCGCAACATGGCCAACTCGCTGATCCGCCACGAGGCGATCAAGACGACCGTGCCGAAGGCCAAGGAACTGCGCGCCGTCGTCGAGCCGCTGATCACGCTGGGCAAGACCCCGACGCTGGCCAACCGCCGCCTGGCGTTCGACCGCACCCGCGATCGCGAAGTCGTCACCAAGCTGTTCAACGAACTCGGCCCGCGCTACGCCGCTCGTCCGGGCGGCTACACCCGCATCCTGAAGATGGGCTTCCGCGTCGGCGACAACGCGCCGATGGCCTTCGTCGAGCTGGTCGACCGTCCGGAACCGGCCGAAGAGACCACCGAAGCCGCCGAATAAGGCGAGGGGCCGTCGAGAGATCGACGGCCTTTTTGTTTGCGGCGCCGCGCAACGCGGCGTCTGCCGGACGATGTCCGGCGTCTTCCCGACGGCCCGCTCGCGGTCGCTCCAAACGTTCCCCCGTCCCAAAGTCCTTGGACTCGCTGACCTGGGCCAAAGGACGCGAATGCGTCGCATCTAGACTGGCGCCATGCTGACGACAGCCGCTTCAGCGCCGGCGACAGGCCGGCCGCAGCGTTCAAGCGCGCAATGCATCATGGCGGCGATCCAGGCCGCGGTTGCGCGCCGCAGCCCGGTCCGGCTGCTGTGGCTGGCGGGAGCCGGGCTGCTGCTGGCGCTCGCCGTCGTGCTGACCGTGTTGCCACCGCCGCCGCCGGAGGTGCGCCTGTTCTCCGACGGCTGGGGTGCGTCGAGCTTCGTCGAAGGCGAGGCCTGTGCGCCCGGCGAGGCGCCCGCGGCCACGTCGGTCCTGCCCAAGCCGCCTTTGCAGGCCAGCCCGACGGACCGCATCGCGCTTGCGGCCCGCTACCTCGCCTGGGGATTGCTGCTGCCGGTGCTGCTGCCGATGGTGTTGCTGTCTCGCACGGCGATGCATCGGCATGCGGTCGCGACGCACGTCTTCCTGTTCGGTCTCGCGCCGGCCTACTTCCAATGGGGCGCCAACCCCGGCTTCGTGTCCTTGCGGCAGGCGATGGCCGAGTTCTGGCTGGCGCGCTGGCCGATGGAGGCCGGACAGGAGGCGTGGCTGGATGCCGCCGCGCTGGGTGCCTGGATGCTCGGCGGCCTGGCCGTCGGGCTCGGCAGCTGGCGTCTGCTCGCGGCGGCTTCCTGCCGGGGCGCGCTGCCCGGCGGGCCGGCGAGCGTCGTCGTGCTGCCGGTGGGCGTGGCGATGCTGACCCTGGGCCTCACCGAGCCGACGGCTGCCTATCTGCGAGGTGAGGGCGTGAACATGGCGGTGCTGCCGTGGCTGAGGGCGCTGATGCTCGCCGTCGCGGTGCTGGCCTGCGTCGCACTCGCGGCCCGCTGCATCCGGCAAGTGCCCTGCCGTGCGCGCCGTGGCCTCCTGTCCGCGGCGTGGATGCTGCCGGTGGCGCTGGGCCTGGCGCACGGCTGGGCGATGTACTTCCACTGGGTCGACCGCTACCGCGTTTGAGCCGATCCACGTCTTTGCGCGGCCGGGGCTAGCGCGGTGCGACGAAAGCGTGTTATAGTCACTTTCTCAGTCGCGGGGTGGAGCAGTCTGGTAGCTCGTTGGGCTCATAACCCAAAGGTCGCAGGTTCAAATCCTGCCCCCGCAACCAGTTCCAGAAGCAGAGCCGGTCAGCGCCAAGCGCTGTGCCGGCTCTTCCATTTCGGCCCAGTCTCCGGCGTCATCGCGCCGCAGCAGCACCTGCCCGACGATGTCGGCGAGCAGTTCGCGCGTGCGCTCCCGGTCGGAGGCGCGCTCGAGCGAGGCCTGCAGGTCCAGCAGGCGGCGCCGGTAGGCGGCCAGCGCCAGCGAGGCGGCCCGTTCCACGTCGGCCACCGGCCGCGGCGGCGCCTGCAGGGCGGCCAGCTCGGCCTCCGCGGCCTCCAGTCGGGCGCGCAGTGCGTCGCTGATTCCGACCCGGGCCACAGCATCCACCAGCCGCGAGATCTCGCCGCGTAGCTCGGCCTGGCGCGCCGCAGCCGCCCTCGCCGCGCGCGAATCCTGCGCGGTCGCCGCGCGGATGGCGGCCCTGACGCTCGCCTGCAGGTGCGCCAGCATCTCGGGGGCCAGCAGATCCTGACGCACGACGCCGAGCAGCGCCTGGTCGACGTCGCGCCGGCGGAACGCCGTGCGGTTCGCGCAGACGGCCGGCCCGCGGTCATGGTGGGCGTTGCACCCGTAGCGGCGTGCGTCGATCGCCGTCATCGGGCCGCCGCAGCTCGAGCACCGCAGGATGCCGGCGAAGAGGGTGCGCGGCTTCGCGCCCTTGCCCTGCGCGCCGTGGCGCCGGTCGCGGGCGCGCACCGCGTCCCACAGCTCGGCCGGCACGATGCGCAGCTCGGGGACCTCCCGGACCTGCCACTCCTCGCGCGGGCGGTCGACGTAGCGGCGCTTGCCGCTGTCGGGGTCCTTGAGCCACTGGCGGCGGTTCCAGATCAACTTGCCCGCGTACAGCTCGTTGTTCAGGAGCCCGGCGCCGCGCGCGCGGTCGCCGACGAGCGCCGAGACGGCCCAGGTCCCGCCGCGCGGGCTCGGCTGGCCCTCCTCGTTCAGCCGGTGGCAGATCGCCCGGGCGCTCTCACCTCCGGCGTAGGCCTCGAAGATCTCCCGCACGACCTTCGCCTCTTCCTCGACGACGACCAGGCGCCGGCCGGCGCCGCCGTCTGTCGCCTCGGAGCGGTATCCGTAGGTGACGCCGCCGACGTGGTAGCCGCGGTCGAACTGCCCGGCCAAGCCGCGGTGGGTCTTCTCCCGCAGGTCATCGAGGTACAGCTCGTTGATCAGGCCGCGCGCGATCCGCATCACCTTCCGGCCGCGCGCGCCGCTGTCGTAGCCGTCGGCCGTGCCGACGATGCGGATGCCTCGGTGCTCGAGGCGCTTCACGATGCTCTCCTGCTCGCCCAGCTCGCGCGCCAAGCGGTCCAGCCCCTCAAGCACCAGGACGTCGAAGCGGCCGGCCAGGGCTGCGGCCAGCAGCGCCTTGCCGCCCGGGCGCAGCGCTACCGGTACCGAACCTGAGATCTCCTCGTCTCCCCACTCCCCGACCAGTGACCAGCGCTCCCGCGCGATCAGGGCGCGCCCGGCGCGCACCTGGTCATCGATAGACGTTTCGCGCTGCCGGTCGCTGCTGTACCGCGCGTAGAGCACCGCGCGCAGCGGTGGGTTGGAAGACGACGACATTAGGGCGAGCTTCTCGGGAGTGGGTCGCGGCCAGCAGCTCGCGCGCGATGTCCGCGGCCAGCATCTCGACGAGCTGGCGCGCGGCGGCGTGACGGGCGGCTGGGCAGCGGGGCATGGTACGCGCGGTCACAGGTCGCCGGCGGCGGCCCGCCGGGCGTCGAAGGACGGCACCGGGCGCCGCGGCGCCGCCGCGGCGCGCGGCCGCGCCGAGGCCTCGCGCAGCCTGGCGCTGGCGTGGCAGCGGATCAGCTTGTGCCAGGTCGGGCTGGCCAGCGCCTCGTCCAGCGAGGACGGCATGCGCGGCGCGCGGTGCCGCAGCTCGGCTAGCGACAGCTGCAGGTCGTCGCGAGTCGGCGCCAGCTGCGGGGGCAGTCGCTCAGCCACGGGGCCTCCCGGCTTCCAGCGCCGACGCCGCGCGCCGATTCAGGAGTTCGGCTTCTGCCGCCGCCTCGGGTTCGCTCATGAACGGGCCTGCCTCGTAGATGCCTTCGCTGTTCACCACGTCCCAGCCGGTGATTTCACGAGCATGCGCCCCGGTGCCGCCGTCTTGGACGTCGTACACGGGTTCTGCGTGGTACCGCTCGTTGGGCCATCTGCTCATCGAGCGCCTCCAGCCTTCGGCGCATGGATCGTGATGTCGCGGTTCTCCCCTCCGTCGATCCGAACATCTCCGCTCGGTTCGTGGCCGTGGCGACGCATGACTTCCAACGTCAAGCTCACGAAGGTGCCGGTGACGATGGAGAGCGCGGTGGGGTAGTCGATAGCGAGCAGGTCTTCCACGGCGCGCTGGAAGCGCGCTCCTGCCACGTCGAGGTTGTCAGCCACGGCCACCCCCGATCGCTTCCTGGGCGGCCTGCCAGGCCGCGTTGATCGCCGCCATCTCGTGGGCGTCGCCACCGCGATCAGGGTGCCGCAGCGCCGCGAGGCGCCGGTACGCGGCCCGGGCCTGCTCCAGCGTGCTGGAGCGTGCGACGCCGAGGACCTCCCACCACTCGCGCGCTGCGCCTGGCGCCGGCAGGGCCGTGAAGCCGGTGAAGGCGCGCTCCAGGATCGCGGCGCCGCCGTGGCGCTCGATCGCCCGCATGGCGTCCAGCGTCGCGGCGATCGCGGCGAGGTTGTGCTCGACGCGCAGGTACTGGTCGACGGCGATGCAGCGGCGCGCGCCGATCGGCTCCTGCCAGTAGACGGCAGCGCCGGGATCTTCTGGCGCACGTTCGCCGGCGCGCGGCAGGCCGTCCAGGCGCGTGCGCACGTTCGTGCTGATGACGACATCCTGGCGGTCGATGCCCATGCGCTGCAGCTCCTCGAGCACGCGGCGCACCGCCTCGGTGACCGTGAGGTCCTCGAGCATCGCGTAGGCGCCGTTGCGCTGCTGCCGGCGCTTGCCGAAGTGACCGGGCCGGCGGCCGCCGGCTGGGGTGCGCTTCCAGCCTTCGGGCCAGTGCAGGGGGTAAGCGTTGATGGTCATCGTGCGGTCTCCACGCGCTTGAAGGTGGTGGCCCAGACCCAGGGATTCGCGTCCCACGAGCCGGCGCCGTTGATCTGCTCCCAGAGCCACGCGTAGGTGTCGCGCGCAGCCTCGTGCTCGCTCGCGGCGTCGCCGTCGACCGTCCATGTACGGTCTGCTCCAGAGCCGAGCGGCATCAGTCCCTCGGCGATCGCGTCCGCCTCGCTGATCGCCTTCAGCCGTTCGACGCGCACGCCGGTGATCTCCAGCGTGATGCGGCTGGCGTGTCGCGGCATGTGGATCGCGGGCGTCCAGCGCGGCTTGCCGCCGAAGTGGTCGCCGAGCCGGTCCCCGTGCTGGTAGGTGGCGCGGTAGTCGGTCTCGATCCAAGGCAAGGTCTGGCCGTCAACGCGCCGGAACGTCTCCCGCACCCACATCCGGTCGCCGGGGGCGCCGTAGGTCATGACATCGGCGACCAGCGCTTCCACGCCGACCTGCCCGAGGCGCTTGTGCTCAATGAAGGCGCCGCCAGCAAAGGCAGGATGCTCGACCGGCTGCGGCTTGACCACCCGCCGCGTCTGCGTCTTGGTGCCGGCCAGCAGCGCGCGGACCATGGGGCCGCTGAAGAGGATGGGGCGGTCAGATGCCATCTTGGGCCTCTTGGGTGATGTCGCTCTTCGCCGCAGCCTTGACGGCCGCCGCCTGGTAGCCGGCGATCCAGCCGTCATGCGCCGCGGCGCGGGCCGCGACTTCGGGCGACTTGCAGAAGAGCAGGGTGTGCTTGATCAGCTCGTCGAGGTCCGTCTCGGCGGGCTTGGGGTCGCCGTGCTGGTCCAGCTCGGCCAGCAGCGCCGGCGCGGCCTGGGTGGCCGCTTCGATGAAGCGGCGCAGCGCGCGGCCGACCGCGACGCCCTCCAGCGCACGCTGCACCGCCGCCGTCGCCTGCGTTGCGCCGCCCGGGAAGGTGGCGAGGACCTGGCGCAGCTCGGGGAGCAGGACGGACAGGTCAACCGGCATGGGCCGGCTCCGGCGTGGCGGCTTCGGGCTGCGTCTTCGCGGGCAGGTACAGGTCGCCGCAGAAGGGGCAGTGCTTGAAGTGCATGAACCCGGTCTTGCGCTTCTCGGAGTGCCCGCCGTCCTTCTTCGGGTGCACAGCCTGGACCTTGTAGGGCATGCACCCGATCATCACCATCGTGTTGTCCACGATGCTGAAGCCGTAGCCCTGAAGCTCGATCTGGACGTTGGAGATGCCCGGGTTCTTCCTGGCGTAGTGCTCGGCGAGCGCTGTCTCCAGTTCCTTCCTGCAGTTGCACATGGATCGCTCCTCAGCGCGCGCTGGCCAGCAGCGCGGCGGGTTGTTGATCAGCCTCTTGCGCGGGCTCGCCGCCCAGCTCGAAGCCCCAGATGAAGCGGCCGATGCCGACAGCCGCCAGCAGCGCGGCGACGACCGTCAGCCAGCCGATCGCCGCCGCGGCGGCGTTGAGCAGCTTCAGCACGTCGGAGCCTCCCGGTGCACGACCTCGGTGCCGGCGCGCAGGCGGCCGCTGAACGGGATCGCCAGCGCGGCGGCGGGGTCGCTGCCGAAGCTCATCAGCACCCGGTTGGCGATGCCGCGCAGGAACGCGGCCTCCTGCGCCTCGGGCGCGAAACCTGCCGCGGCGATCCAGGCCGCGCGGCCGGCTTGCTCGACGAGCCACTCGTCGGTCATCTGCTTGCCGCCGGCGGGCGGCTGCGATAGGGCGGCGCCGAGCGCGTTGACGGCGTCGACGGCCGTCGCGTTGCTGGCGTTGGCGCAGCGGCAGGCGCCGCTGCAGCTCTTCTTGCACATCGTGTGGACTCCCTCTGTTGTGCGGCTACAGCCGCGATGGCTTGCGGATTCGGGCGGCCTTGGCCGGGTCGCTGGGGACGCCGAGACCGGCGACGGCGCAGCTGGCGTTCCAGCGCTGGGCCGGGTCATCGGACGTCAGCTGCAGCTCGCGCCGGCGGCGCGCCGCGCGCGAGGCTTCGGCGCGGGCGCGGCCGGCGGGCGAGGTCAGCTCGGCGGCAACCTGGCCGCGGTAGTTCGGGTCGAAGGGGCTCATCAGGCGGTTCACTCGCAGAGGCCGTAAGCCGAGCTGCATGCCGCCGGCGGCGCGTCGGCGAACAGGTCGATCTGTTTTCCGCCGCGGCTGGTCTTCGACCACTCGACGCGCGCGCGGATGTTCATCAGCTCGGCGAAGATGACTCGGCGGTCCTTGGCCGGGTGCGCGTCGGTCATGAAGGTTGAGTAACCGTGCTTCGAGCACCGGCCGACACGAGCCTCCCACTCGGCGATGCGGTCGATCTCTTCCGGCCAGCGCGCAGCGATCTCGCGCAGCTCGCCCTTGTTGACGTTGATGCACGGCATGCAGCCGACGCGGGACATGCCGAGCCGGTAGAGCTCGTTGGGCTGAACGTCGTGAGCGGCCAGGTGCGCAAACACCTGCACCGCTGACCACTCGACCAGCGGCCGGTAGGCATACAACCTGGGAGCGATGCGCTCGAACAGCTTCGCCTTCGCGCGATTCAGGGACTCGTCGCGCCGCACGCCCTGCCAGGAGACGACACGGTGCCCCTGCTCAACCAGCTCCAGCTGGAAGGCGACGGCCATCATGGTCTTCAGCTCCTGTGTGCAGAACTGCGCCTTGCGGCTCGGGAACCGCCCCTTCAGCATGCAGAGGTCCAGGAACGGGTTGCCGGATGGATGCAGCGTCTCCAGCGCGCGACGCTTGGCCTTGTTGCTCCAGCGGACGCGCCGGCCGCCGGCCTTCTTCATGCGCGGCACCGGCTCCAGCACCGTCTTTCCGTCGCGCTTCACCTCGCGAAGTTCGACCTCGCCGGCGTTGGTGCGGCGGTAGACCGGCCGGCCGCTCGCATCGAGCCGCGGCACGCGGTCGTACTCGCGACGGGTCCGGACGTCGCGGGCGATGTACATGCGCTTGCGGGCGATGTCCTCGGCGAAGTCCGCCATCAGCCGGACGATCGTGATGCCGTGCCGAGACTCCAGGTACTCGAGGTGGCTGTAGACCAGGGCGTGCTCGTTGCCGGTGTCGCAGAAGATCGCGATGACGCGGCTCTTGGGGAACCGCCGCAGCGCGAGGTCTAGCGTGGCGTCGGAGTCCTTGCCACCGCTGCAGCTGACGACGTGGAAGACGGACATCAGGCGGCCCTCCGGATCGCGTCGATCAGCTGCGCGGCCTGGGGCGGGCAGACGGCTTGGCCGATCAGGTGCCAGGCGGTCGCCTCGTTCGCCGGCAGCAGGTAGCCGGCCGGCAGACCCATCAGCTCGCGCCCCTCGGTGGCGAGCACCATCCGCATGCGTTCGCCGTCGACGACGGCCCAGCGCGCGCGCGTCGTCAGCGTGCCGATGGGTCGCCCCAGGCTGCGGCCGGTCTCGCCGCTGCCGCTGCCGTAGTACGGCGCGACGAAGCGGGCGCCGAAACTGCGGCGGCCGGCGGCGATGCGCGCCAGCGTGCGCGCGCTGCGACCCGGCCGCTCGATCGGCGACCAGCGGCCGGCGCTGAAGTCGATCGCCGCGGCGGCGGGCTGGTGCTCGCGCCGCGGAAGCTGCAGCTCGATCGGGTGACGCGAACGCGTCGCGACCACGAAGAGGCGGCGGCGCTGCTGCGGCACGCCGGCGTCGGCAGCGTCGAGGATCATCGGCGCGAGCGCGTAGCCCAGCGCGTGCATCGCGGCGCACCAGGCCGGGTACAGCACCCAGGCCGCAAAGGCCGGGACGTTCTCCACGACGACGACCGGCGGCCGGTGGACCTCGGCGCAGGAGACCACGGCCCAGGCGGTTGCGCGCTGCGCGTCGTGGTGCGGGCGGTCCTTGCCGCGCGCCGGGCTATGGCCCTGGCACGCCGGCGATGCCAGAAGGATGTCGTGCGCCGGCGCGGCGCGGAAGTCGGCCTGCTGCAGGTCCTGGCAAGCGTGCTCGGTCTCGGGGTGATTCGCGGCGTGCCACTTGACGGCCACCGGCCAGTGGTTCGCGGCCCAGAGCACGCGGCAGCCGGCCATGCTCGCGCCGGTGCTGAAGCCGCCGGCGCCGGCGAAGAGGTCAATGGCGCGCATCAAGCGGCCTCCTCGAACAGGCCGCCGCGGCTGCGCGCCAGCGCGGCGCTGCAGGCAGGGTTGATCCACACGACCTCGGTGCGGATCGCAGCGCAGTCGGCGATGGCCCGGCGCTCGTGACGTTCCCAGCCTTGCAGGGTCTCGTCGTAGAGCGCGCTCGGATAGCCCGAGAGCACGACCATGCCGACGGCCCCCCGCAGCCGCTCCAGCAGCGCTGCGTGGTCCTCGTCGGACATCTCGTGCAAGTAGCCGTTGCTCCCCGACCGGCCGGTCTTGCCGGAGCGGGTGGAGTGCAAGTACGGCGGGTCGGCGTAGAACAGCGTGCCAGGCCCGTCCATGCGGTCGACGATGCGCTCCGCGCGGTCGTTCTCGATCAGCACGCGCATGAGGCGATCGCGCATCGCCGGGATGCAGTTCGCCCAGGTTGCCCACTCCGCGGAGTTCAGCGCACGGCCGTCGGTGAGCCGGGCCCGAAAGCCGGTGCGCGAGACGCGCGTAGCGGAGTCCGACCCGTGGCCAAGAAACGACCGGACGACCAGCCGGTGAGCGGCGTCGACATCGTCAGTGGGCTCGCCGAAAGACCACTCCAGCTCGGCGCGCGCATACGGCGTGAGCGAGCAGCGGCGCTGCAACTCCGCAGACTTCACCGGGTCCCGGAGCACGCGGAAGTAGTTCACAACGCGCTCGTCGAGGTCGTTGTAGACCTCCGCTGGAACCGGCGGCTTGAGCAGCAGCAGCGACGCCGCCCCGCCGAACAGCTCGGCGTAGGCCGAGTGCGGCGGGAAGAACTGCGCCACCCACGGTGCAAGTCGGAACTTTCCACCGTGGTACCGCAGAGCAGGCCTTCTGATCGTGGACATCAGGCGGCCTCCGCCAGTTCCGAGCGGCGCGCCGCCGGCGCCGGGTGCGCCTTCTTCAGCGGATCCAGCATCCGCTGGCACTGCATGGCGCAAGCGATCGCGGTGAGCTGGTCGACGGTCTCGGCCAGCGCATCCATCCAGTCGATGGCCTCGCGCGCCTGGGTCAGCTCCGGGCCCCGGAAGACGATGCGGCCGGTGGCCGACCAGCGCTTCACCACGCCGATCGCTGTGTCCAGGTGCTGGCGCATGCCGACGGCGGCCTCCTCGAGGTCGGCGTTGTCCGGGTGCTGCTGGCGCAGCGCGTCAGCGACCAGGCTCCACTGCAGGGCAGCCTCGGCGAGGTCCCAGAGCACGCCGGCGTCGGCCTGGCCGCGTGCGATCGCGTCGACGTTCGTCAGGTGCGCCAGCGCCAGGGCCTTGACCTGGTCGGGCGTCAGGTGCCGGCGGCGCGCTTGCCTCAGCTCCATGCGGTGGAGCAGCTCTTCCCGCGTGTGGCGGAACTGCGGGCGGCGGCTCATCGGGCACCTCCCAGGGCGGCATTGCCGAAGAGCTGGCGCACCAGCTGCTCGACGCCGTCGGCCAGGGCCTGCAGGCTGCCGTCGTTCGAGAGGTGCTCTTCGGGTTGCAGGCGCTCCAGCGCGTTGCTCGCGTGGTCGGCGGTGTCGGGCGTCAGCACTTCGACCTCGCGGCGATGCAAGCGCACCAGGCGGCCGCCGAGGGCACGCACCATCTCTGCTTCGTTGCCGAAGCGCACGTCGGTGATCACCAGGCGCATCGCGCCGGCGCCCAGCTGCTGCAGCAGCCACTCGCGCACCTGGCGCACCCAGTAGTCGGGATCGCGGTCGCGAGTGAACTCGGTCGCGTAGCGCTGCATCAGCCAGCGCGGGCTGCGCGGGGCGGCGAGGTCCAGGCCTTCGCGGCGGGCCCAGCCGATGAACGCCGGCTCCGCGCAGCGGCAGATGGCCAGCGCGCCCAGCGGCACGCCCTTGGTGCCGCGGTCCTGCAGCAGGCGCACGTCGACGCCCCAGGCCTCGGAGATCTCGCGGCGCAGCGCGTCGGCGAAGGCGATGCGGCGCCAGCCGTGGCGCTGGAGCACCTCGGCGGCGGCATCCTTGCCTGCGCCCGGCAGCCCGCACAGGCCCAGGATCGCCGGCAGAGGCGTCTGGGCCGGCGGCCAGTGGATGAAGGCGGCGACGTCGGGCCCGGCCGCGAGATCGACGCCGATGGTGGTGGGGTGGTTCATGGTCAAGTCCTCGGGGACGGGTGAATCAGCGCGCCGGCCAGAGCAGCGCGACCTGGAAGACGGCCGCCATGACGGCACCGCCGCCGGCGACGCCGTAGAGCAGCCCGAGGCGAAAGCCGATGCCCCAGGCGGTGACGTAGTGGCGCTGCACGCGCTGCACGCTTGCCATCACGAGGCCCTCCAGGCGCGCAGCAGGCGGGGCAGGCCGAAGCGGTCGACGGCGCGGTCCTCGGCGGCGCGCGCCGACGGCGCGAGCTCGCTGTAGGCGCGGCGGCGGCCGTCGTCGTCGACGTGCACGACGGCGTAGCGCTGCAGCGCCGGGCCGGGCATGGCCGCCGCCGCGGCCGGGGACGAATGGACGAGTGCGAGGTGCATGGAGCCTCCCTGGTGGTGGTCAGTGCTTGCCGGTGGGCTTGACGCCCGGCTTGAGGAAGCGGTGGCAGAACAGCACCGCGGCGACGTTTTCCCCGCGAGCGCGGAGGCCGCTGTTGACGTTCTTGCTGTCGACGTAGAGGCGCGACCGGCTGGTCTTCAGCACCTTCTTGACGTCGCCCAGCGGCGGCAGCGTCTGCCCGTGCTCGCGCGCGACCTCGTAGACGTGGTTGAGGTTGACGGCGATGACGTCTTCGTCGCGCGCGTGGTTGAGCGCCTGGAAGTTCTCCAGGTACTCGAAGACCTCCCAGAACTCGGCCACCATCGGGTGGTCGGCGCTGATCGCCGCCTGGCGCTGCACGGCCATCGTGTCGATCTGGGCCTGCAGGGCGGCGAGCTGCTCATCGGTGATCGGCGCCACCAGGCACAGCGCGTCGGCCAGCGCCTTCATCTGCGCGTGGTTCTTCGCGATCCGGGTGCTCTTCACCAGCGTCTGCAGGTGGGCCTCGTGCACCGGCGTGCGCTCGGCGACCTTGGCCAGCACCTGGGCCTCGGCCGTCGCGGCGCGCAGCACGAAGCCGCTGACCTGCTCGACCGGCATGCTTTCCAGCGTGATCGCTGCTTCGCGCGTCGCCGGCGTCTGCCCCTTGCGGTCGAAGTCGAGGTGCACGATCCGCTGCAGGATCGCGTCGGAGGCGGCGACCTGGTTGTTCTGGCTGATGACGATCGCGCCGCGGAAGGGCGGCTCGTAGGTCTCATTGCCGCCGGTGGCCATGCCGCGGGCGCGCACGCTGCGGCCGTTGAAGCAGGTCTTCAACTCGTCCCAATCGAACGACTTGACGTGCGGGTTGTCGCCGGTGCGCTCGCGGTCGCTCTCGATCAGGACGACCGGCAGGTTGGACACCTGGGCGAAGTTCCGGGCCCGGGCCGCGAGCGAGGACTTCGACGGGTCGAAGCCCTCGTAGTCGCGCCGGCCAACCAGCTTCCAGAGGAACTCGATCAGCGTCGACTTGCCGGCGCCGGCCTCGCCGACGACCTCGAGGAACGGGTACGACTTCTGCGAGCCGCGGATCTGCTCGGCGAACAGCGCGCCGAACCAGAACGTGAGGGCGGCCAGCCCCTTGGCGCCGAAGCACCGCCACAGCAGGCCCAGCCAGTCGGCCCGGTAGTCCTGCGCGTCCCTGTTGATGCTGAGGGCGACGGACTGGTTGAGGCTCTTCAGCGCGAGCTTGTTGCCGAGGTCGAAGAAGTCCTCGGCGTTGATCTCGTGCACCTGACCGCCTTGCACAGCGACGTCGCCCAGCACGTAGGCGCCGTGGGTGGCCGAGTAGCCGATGAAGTCGACCGTCTCCACGCGTTTGATCGCGTAGAGCTGCCGCTCCATCATTCGTTCGAGCATCTGGCTCGTGCCGCTGAAGACGGCGCCAGGCGCGATGCCCAGCAGCCGCTTCTTGAACTCGGCCGCGGCGCTGAGTTGGGCCGCGCTGAAGGTGTTCTTGACCGGCGCCGCGTCGTGCGGGAACTCGACGCGGAAGTAGTACCAGCTCTCGTCGGTGAGCTTGTTCTCCTGGAAGTACAGCGGCACCGGGAAGCAGTTGGCGATCGGGCGGATCGTGTGGCTCTTCTTCAGAGCCTCCTCGCGCAGTTCCTCTTCGCTGCGCTTGCCCTCGTCGTCCTTCTCCAACTGCTGGAAGGCCCGGTTGAAGGCCTCCACGTCCAGCTTGAACCAGTACAGGCGCCGGCGGAAATCGAAGTCGAACTCGGGCCGTGCGCCGCCGCTGTGGCGGTACATCAGCAGGCCCTTGGCGCTGGCGCTCTCGGCGATCAGCAGCGCGCCGTGGTAGCGGTACTCCTCGAGGTCCTTGGCCTCAAGGCGCCCGCGCTGGTGCATGTCGTTCCAGTCGAGCTTGCCGCGGCCGCTCTGCGGGATCTGCGCGGCCTCGCAGGTCCAGCCTTCCTTGCGCGCCCGCTCGACGTGCTTGAGCGTGTAGGCGCGACCAGCTGCGTCCCCGTCGAGTGCCCAGACGAGGGTAGGCGGCTCTACGCCCCGAGCGGCCGCGGCGATGCGCAGCTCGGCGAGCGCCTTCTCGGGGTAGTTGTTGCAGCTGAGCGCGGCGACGGCCGGGACAGCGTGGTGGAAGTGCGCGATCGCGTCGAAGATTCCTTCGACGATCCAGATCTCGCGGCACTCGGCCGGCAGCATGCCGGGCGGCTGCCACCACTGGCCGCGGTAGCTGGAGCCTGCCTTGAAGTGCGCCTTCTTTTTCCCGAAGCGCTCGGGCCTGTCGATGATCCGCTGCCAGTAGGTGTCGCCGACGGCGAAGCGGACGGTCGCGCTGCCGGCGCCGCGGCCGTTGTCGGCCTCGTCGTCCCAGTAGTGCTCCTGGGTGTACCAGCCATTGATCAGCGCGAGCTGGAAGCCGCGCCCCTCGGACATGTACAGGTCAGCCGCGGCGCGCGGGTTGGGAGGCTCTGACGGGTTGGCCGCAGCCCGATCCTTGGCGCGCTTGCTCCAGTCGCTGAACAGGTGCGGGTACAGGTCCTTGACGTGGGCCTCGTAGCCACAGTTGTTCAGCCGCGCGCATTTCACGACCCAGGGCGCATTGCCGATCGCCCACAGCTCGCGCTTGCCGCAGCTCGGGCAGGTGCCCTTGCGCAGCCAGCGCTCCTTGCCGGAGCCCTCTTCCTTGAACCCGAACTCGCCCAGCTCTTCCAGGACGGCCTTGAGCAGGTCGGGGCTCACGCTGCACCCGCTCCGGTCGCCGCCTTCGGCTTGTACGCGGTGAACTGCAGCGTGCAGCGGCGGCGGTCCACCGTGGTGGTCAGCTTCACCGACTCGTAGCTACCGTGGTCCCGGCACTCGACGAGCTTCCAGCCGAGCTCGAGCAGGGCTGCCTTCAGCCGCTGGCCCCAGTCGCCCGCGAACATCGGGTCGCTCAAGTACACGACCTTGTCGAAAGCGCCGATCGTGCTGAGCTGGCCGTATGAGATCTTCACGCCCTTGGCAGCCAGCGCCGGGCGGAAGGTGTCCAGCACCTGCAGCTGAACGGCGAGGCGTTCCAGCACTGCGAGCGCCGTGCGGTGGCGTTCCAGTTCGTGCTCCAGCGCCGCTTCAGCCAGGGGGGCGGCGTCGCGCCGGGCGAGCTGTTGCATGACGCCCTCGTATGAGGACTTGGCGGGTGATCGGCGGGGGCGTGTGGCCATGGCGGTCTCGTAGGCGTGAGCTGATCCGCAGGGGCCTCCGAACAGGCCCTGCAGCGGGTGGTTTTGGGTGGGTTCAGCCGGTCAGGCGGGGCCTGACGGGGTGGGTGGTGCGGTCATCCGGTCGCCTCGAACAGGTCGCCGGTGGAGTCGCTGGCGGCTTGGCCAGCGGGCCATTCGTCGCTGCTGCGCGCCGGCGGCAGCGTCGAGATCTGCGTGGCGATGACGCCGCGGCGGATGTGGCTCGACAGCGGCAGGTGCACGTCGGTGCGCGGCGTCGAGGAGAGCCCGATCGTGCGCACGGCTTCGACGGCTACGACGAAGCGGTGGTTGCACTCGGGGTTGGTGCAGAGGTAGTCGACCTCGGTCAGCACGCGCGAGATGCGGCGGTCGCGCTGGCCGACGCACCGCGCGTCGCAGTGCGGGCAGCGGACACCCAGGCGTGCGGCGCGCGGGCGGCTCATGAGCGGTTACCTCGCTGGGGGGGGCCGGCCACCAACTGCAGCGCGCGGCCGCGGCCGTTGCTGGTGTGCGCAGCTCGGCGCAGCCGGGCCTTCGCCAGCATCTCGGCGGCCTGCTCGATCGAGTCCAGGCCGTGGCGCTGCCGCACTTGCTCGAGCAGCGCGGTGTCGGCCTCGCTGAGCTGGATGTCGTGCTCGGGCATTGAAGAGGGTGCTTTCCGTCAGACGTTTTGGCGACGAGCTGGTGCGCAACAGGTGCTGTTCAGCTCCTGGCGTCAGGCCGAGCGGCGCTCGACACTCTGGGTGGCTGCCGCCAGCACCTGCTGGGCTTCCTTGATGACGATCTGCCGCAGGAACGTGCTCACCTGCTCGCCCTGGTAGTTCGCCAGGGCGGTGACGAGGTCGTGCTCGTAGTCGTCGAGCCGGATCGTCAGGCGGTTGTCGCGGACGCGCTTCGGGTCGGGGTACATGCTCAGATTCCTCGGTGATTGCTACTCAGGGAGGACCTTCTGGTCGGCGCGGTACGCCTGGAGGCCGCGAAGGAACAGCAGCCGCGCGAGTGCAGCCGTCGACCGTGCTTCTCGGGCCGCCAGGGCTTCCAGCTCGGCCTTCTCTTCCTCCAGGAGCCGGAGCGCGACCGGGGTGCGGGAGAGCACGCCGTTCGGCGCGCGCTTGCGCGGTGGCTGCGAGTTAGCGGGTGCGGGCATGCGGCAAGGGCTCCGAGGGCACACGGTGTGTATCCTCGTGTGCGGTAGTGGATACACAACTTTAGGTTGCCAAAACACTACTTGTCAACAATGAAAGTGGCTTTGTGTCTGATCTTGCTGATCGCCTACGCGAAGAACGCGCACGACTCGGACTCACGCAGACCGAGTTCGGAGCTCTTGGCCAGGTCTCGAAGGACGCCCAGTTGAGGTACGAGCGCGGGGATCGCGTGCCGGACGCGGCTTACCTTGCCGCCGTGGCGGGCCACGGTGTCGACGTGCTCTACGTCGTGACAGGTGTCCGTTCGGCCACCTTCTCCGATCGCCTCAGCTCAGAGCAGGTCTCGCTGCTGGAGCACTACGCCGCGGCCACCGATGAGGGCAAAGCGGCAGTGCGGTACGTCCTCACTGCGCTCGCTCAAGTCGCCAAGCGCTGAGCCGGTGGCATGGTGCTGGCCCACGCGCCGATAGCGCGGAGGCCACCAGCGATGAGGGCAGGATGACGGAAGCCGATCGAGGCTCGATTGAGTTCACCTATGTCAGCGGCCACGGTCGCGCCAGCGTGCGCAGGCTGACAGCCTGGGTGGAGACCGGCCACTACATTCAGGGATTCGACCCCGAGGCGAACCAGGTGCTGTCGTTCCGGAAGGATCGCGTCGTTGAGTACCTGCGCGGGCGAGAATACTTGCGTGAGCCCGACGCTCCACCGCCTCCAGTTGTCAGGAGAGAGACGCCACCTGGCGCCAGGCCGGCGATCCTCTTCACGGGGTTCGCGGCCGTGCAACGAGCTCACCTCGAGCGTGTTGCCGCCGATGCTGGACTCAGGGTCGTCAAGAGCGTGACGCGCGACCTCATGTTCCTGGTGGCGGGGCCGAACGCCGGCCCGACGAAGGTCGAAGGCGCCCGCGAACTCGGCTCCTACATCGTCAGCGAGCCGGAGTTCTTCGAGCTGGCGCAGACAGGCGTCCTTCCGGACTCTGCTGCCGAGGCCGGAACAGCCACTGACTGCTAACCCCCTTCGGGGCGATGGCCCAGGTCATCGCTGCTGGCGACACTGCGGCCGCGTCGGGACAGTGGCAGCTCAGCTCGCCGGCCGCACGGGCGCTGCAGAGCCTGGCGCGATCGTCTCGACACCTCACCCGCCGCCGGCGTGTCGCCCGCGGCTGATGGCCTCCACGGCCACGCGCAGCAGCCAGCCTGACCGGGTCTCGCGTGCATGGTGGGCCGCTTCATCGACGCGGCGCAGCACGCGAGACGGCAGGGAGATGTTCACCCGCTCGACGCGGTCCTCCAGTACGTTCTGGTCGACGTCGGCTAGCGCCCAGATGGCGCTGGCGAATCGCTCGCCCTGGCGGTGCATGTCGATCGGACGGGGAAGGGGGATGTCCCGGCCTTCGGCGACGGCCGCGTCGATCCACCTCGCGATCGCTGCGCTCGCCGCCCGAATGGCGTCGTCGACGCCGGCGCCGACGGCGCTGCAGCCCGGCAGATCAGGCACCGTGACGCGCCAGGTGGTCCCTGGCTTCTCGGGCTCGATGGCGATCGGATACTTCATGCTGCACGTCCCCCTGCTTTCGGCTACGAGGATAGCCCGCCCCGCTCACCTCGCGTCGCGCTGCGCCCTATACCTACCGTGTTGACGCGGTGGGTATGGTGGATATAATTCTCGACATGGACAGCAAGCAGGTCATCAAGATGCTCGAAGCGAACGGCTGGTTCCTGGCCCGCGTGAAGGGCTCACACCACCAGTTCAAGCACCCGACCCGCCCGGGGCTGGTGACCGTCAAGCACCCCGACTCGGATATCCCGAAGGGCACGCTGAACAGCATCAAGAAGCAGGCCGGCTGGAAGTGAAAGGAAAGACCATGCAATACCCGGTAGTGCTCCACACCGACGACGGCGTCCGCTACGGCGTCACCGTCCCTGACCTGCCCGGCTGCTTCTCGGCCGGCGACACCTTCGATGAGGCGCTGGAGAGCGTGCGCGAGGCGATCGACTTGCATCTCGAAGGGCTGGCCGAGGACGGTAAAGACCTCCCGGTGGCTGCGCCTGTGGCCAGCCATCTCGGCAATGGCGATTACGCCGGCGGCGTGTGGGCCGTGGTCGACATCGACACGAGCCGCTTCGACGGCCGTGCGGAGAAGATCAACATCACGGTCCCCCGCCGCATCCTCCAGCGGATCGACACCTTCGCGAAGGCGAACGGGAAGACCCGCTCCGGCTTCCTCGTCGACGCGGCCGTGCGCGCGATGCGCTGAGCCGCCGGCGCGTCAGCCGACGTCCTCGACTCTAGCCCCGGCGGTCCCCTCGGGGATGCCGGTCTCCAGTTCGACGGCCGTGGTGAAGCCGCTGCCTTCACTGATCGAGTGGGTCACCTTGACCGCCAGCCACTCCGCGGCTTCGATCGGCGCCTTGAACCCTGTCACCTTCACCGGAGTTTGAGGCGCCAGCGCTGGCTGGCCGTGCGCCAGTGTCAGCTCCAGCGTCGCCGCGCCGCGCTGGATCCGCCCCCACTCGGCGCGCGCGCCGGTCAGCGCGTCGGCCTCGCTGCTGAACGTCTCGGCCAAGCGCTTGGCGTTGGCGTCCGTGCCAACGGTGACGCCGCGGCGCTTTGCGCGATTCGGGTCGTGCCAGTACGCCCTCACGCCCGTGTAGGCGTCGCGCTCGGCCGCGTGCCATCGGTGCTGATCGCCGTCGGATCGCCGAATCGTCAGCGTGGGCACCTGGACGCCGCCCGCGTTGCGTGCGCCGACGATCGGCAGGAAGAGCAGGCGGCTCGCCTTCACGGTGGCCACGGCGTCGTGGCGCCGCGCCAGGCGCGTCAGGAAGGCGATGTCGCTCTCCTGCGTCTGGTCGATGTGCGCGATCGCCCGGCTGGCCAGCACATCGCCGACCTTCGCCTCCAGCGAGTGGCGCTTCGCCACCGTGCGCACGATTGCGCCGAGCGTCGTGTCGTGCCAGGACGTTTCACGGCGCGTGCGCAGATCGCCGGCGAGCTCGGCGCTGCGCGCTCGGATGACGACCTTGTCCGGCGGGCCGCTGTGCTCGGCCTCGTCGACGATGAAGGTGCCCTTGTCGACCAGCGGCTCACCGGCCCAGCCGATGGCCAGGCTGAGCGTCACGCCGCGGCGCGGGATCTCGAGGAGGCCGTCGTGGTCGCTCAGCTCGAGGTCGAGCTGGTCGGCCTGGCCGGCTCGGCACTCGGTGAGGGTCAGGCTGCCCAGGCGCGGCTCGACGGACCGCGTGATGTCGCGGCCGCCGAGGCTGATACGGTAGTCGGGCGCACGCAGCGCCGCCTGCTGGACGCCGCTCATGACGCCGTCGCGGTGCTCTGTCCGATCGAATCGGTCAGGTCGTCATCGAAGCGCTGCAGCGTGATCCCGAACTCGATGCGCCGGGCGACGCCGGTATCGGTGAACAGCGTGCGGGTCTCGCTTATGTCCTCGATCACGTAGGCGCCATATACGCGGCCGGCGCCGTCGACGAGCGGCCAGGCCTTGCCGCTGTTGGCCATCTCGCGCAGCTGGTCGAGCGATGCCGCCTTGCCTGCGACCTCGGGCACCAGCACCCCCGAGAGGGTGATCGTGTCGTCGCCGGGCCCGACGTACTGCCGGCCGGCGCGCGCGCCGACGCGGGCGTTGCTGGCGTGGCGCCATGCGGTCCTGCGTTGCAGCTCCTGGTAGGCCAGCGTCTGCAGCGAGAAGACGAACTGGCCGAGGCCCATCATCATGGTCGGGTCTCCGGGATCAGTAGTCGGCCGGGTCGGTGAGCGTCGAGCGCCGGCGCGAACGGGCAGCCGCGTCTCGTCGGTCCAGCTCGGCGGAGACGGCCCTGGCGATCGCCTGGGGGTCCATGCCGGGCTGGGCGTGGATCGTGATCTGGTGCGGGCCGCTGGCGGCTGCGGCGGCGCCGCCACGGTAGCCCGTCGTGAGCGGCGCGGTGCGCTGCGTGCGCGCCTTGCCGGTGCCTGCGCCTGCCGAAGGCGCGCCCTCGCCGGCGGCATCGGCCAGGCCGAGGGCCGCGCGGCGAACGTCCTCACGGCCCTGGTCGATACCGATGGCAGCGCCGGCGGCGACGTCGCCGCCGGCGGCCATGAAGACCCGGCTCGGGCTCTTGATGCCCAGCTTGGCCTTGAACCAGCCCAGGGCCGCGTCAGCGACGCCGCCCACGGCCTCCCGCACCGCCGCGATCGAGTTGGTGATGCCGTTGGCCAGGCCCTGGACTATCTCGCGTCCAGCGGCCGCGAACCGCGCCGGCAGGGTCGTGAATAGCGTGCCCACCCGGTCCCAGTTGCTGTACAGCAGCCAGGCGCCGGCGGCCAGAGCTGCCACGGCCAGCATCACGGGGTTGGCCAGCATCGCGCGGCCGAGCACCAGCATCGCCGACCCGATGCCCTGGATGACACCCATCAGGATCGGCCCCTGCAGGCCGAGCATCGCCCAGCTGTAGCGCAGCAGGGCAAGCGGACCAAGCACCGACGCGACGGCCAGCAGCAGGCCGCCCACGACGAGCAGCAGCACGCCGATGACAGCGCCGGTCTTCAGGATCGCCGCGGTGAGCTGCGGGTGCGCGGTGGCCCAGGCGCTGACGCGTTCGAGCACCGCGCTGGCCGTGTCCATGACGCTGACCAGCGCCGGCCGCAGGCTTTTGCCCATCGTGCTGGAGGCCTCGAACATTCGGTTGTTGGCCATCTGCCAGCGCGCGGAGAGGGTATCCACCCGCGCCGCGAACTCGCGCGCCATCGATCCGGAAGCCTCCATGCCGTTGGCGAGCTGCTGCTGGCGCCGCAGCTCCTCGGGCTTCGTCACGAGCTTGGCCAGCGTGTCGCTGTGCTCCATGCCGACCAGCTCGACCATCACGCCGACCCGCTTGGCCTCGGGCAGCTTGCGGATCGCCTCGACGACGCTGAGCAGCGTGCCGGTGGCGTCCTTCGCCATGCCGGATTGGATCGCGCCGCTGTCGAGGCCGATCTCGGAGACGGCCTGCTGAAACTTCTTCGTGCCCTTGGTGGCAGCAGCGAGCTTCTGCGTGATGGCGTTGATCGCGGTGGCCGCGGTCTCCGGCCGTTCGCCGAGCGTGAGCAGCGTGCTGGCCAGCGCGGCAGCGTCCCTCGACGACATGGCGACGGTGCTGACGACGCCGCTGATGCGGTTGAGGACGTCGATGATCTCGCTGCCCTTGCTGATCGCGTTGTCGTCCAGGTAGTTGATCGCGTCCGCCAGACCGGAGATGCCGGTGAGCGGGATCTGGAAGTTCTTCCCGATCTTGCCCATCTGCTCGGCGATCTCACCGGGCACAGCGTCGAAGGCGATCGCCATCATTGCGGCCTGACGGGTGTACTCGGCGAGCTGCTCGGTGGGCACCTCCATTCGCGCGCCGGCCGTCACCATGTCGGCGATCTCGGTCGTCGCCAGCGGGATCTCGCGGCCGAGCTGGTGGATCTGCCGGGCCATGTCCCAGTAGAGAGCCGTCAGTTCTCCCGTAGGGCTGCGGGCGCCGTTCACCTGGCGGGCGATGCCCAGCATCGCGTCCTCGAAGCGCGAGTACTCGCGCACGGCCTGGGCGATGGGCGTCAGCGTCGCCGCGCCGGCGGCTGTGGCGCCGACGCCGGCGGCCGCGATTTGGCCGGCCCGGGTCTGGGCCTGGTCGCGCCGCGCCGCGATGGCGTCGAGCTGCCGCTGGCGCGCGGCGAGCGCCTGCAGCTTGGCCGTCTGCTGGGCGATGGCGGCGTTCGCCCGGTCGGTCTCGCTGGCCAGCCTCGCCTGGGCCTGGGCGACGTTGCCGATGCCCAGGCTGTTCATGCGCGTGCGCAGCTGCACCAGCGCCTGGCGCTGGGCCTCGTAGGCGGCCGTCTGCTTGGCGACGGCGCGCTCCTGGGCGGCGATCTGCCGCGTCGAGGCGGTGCCGGCCGTGCGCATGCTGTCCAGCTGCGCGCGGAGCACCTTGAGCCTGTTGGTGGTCTCGGCGAGTGCTGCCTGCTGCTGGCGCATGCCGTCGATCGCACGCTGCTGCGCGTTCAGCTCGGCGACGCGCTCGCGCGCGGCCTTGAGCGCCGTAGCGGCGCCCTTCGAGCTGCGCTCGATGGCGCGCAGCGGCGCCGTCGCCTTGTCGAGGGCCTGCAGGATCACCTGCAGGCGGAGATCGTTCGCCGCCATCAGTCGCTCTGCTGTTCAGCCCGCTCGCGGGCCATCTCGTGCCAGTCCATCAGCTCGTCGATGTGCATGGCCGACATCTCGGACGGTGGCCAGTGGAAGACCACCGCCAGGTCGGCCATCAGTGCATCAACGCGGTCGGGGATTCGGCGGCCGCCAGCGCCGCCTTCGGCAGCAAAAAAGCGGCCACCTCCGTGCCCAGCGCAACCAGGTCGGCCGGGTCCAGCTGGTCGACCTCGGCCCGGGTGAGCGTGGGCACGGTGATGCGCGGCAGGACCGCCTGCAGCGCGCCGACGTCGAGCTGCAGAAGCTGGGCGAGCGAGATGCCGCGCAGCTCGCCAGCGCGAGGGCGGCGCAGGCCGATGCAGGTGATCCGCTGCTCGCCGCGCATCAGCGGGCTGTCGAGCTGCACCTCGCGGATGGAGGCGGCGACCTGGGTGGTGGTGTCGTTGTTCATCGTGTGCTCCAGTGCTTCAGACGCCCAGCGCCGCCTTCACGGCGGCCATGCGGTCGACGCCGCCGACGTTCTCGATCATGTTGACCAGGTCGATCTCGATCAGGACCTCGCCGTTGAGCGTGAGGCGGTAGTAGCTGATCGCGGTCTTCACCTTGATCTCGGTGTTGTCGCCGGCCTTGGCGGTGCCGAAGTCGATCTCGGTGTGCCGGCCGCGCACGACGATCTCGACGGGCGTGACGGTCTCGGAGTCGTCGGCCTGCAGCGCGCCGGCGAAGCGCAGTTGCACGCCGTCGTGCTTGAGCGTGCCGAACTGGACGAACAGGCTGCGCAGGTAGCCGGCCGCGGTCCACTCCATCTCCAGGGCCTCGAGTCCCTGGTCGGTCTTCACCGAGCCGCCCATGCCGCCGGCTCGGTAGTCCTCGGTCTTGCGGCTGAGCTTCGGCGGCACCACCTCGGGGATCTCACCCAGGTAGCTGTTGCCGGCGTTGAAGAGGACGAAGTTTTTGAGCTTCTTCGGGAGAGCCATGACGGTTCCTTCTGGTCAGGGTGAGGGGGCTCAGGCGGCCGAGGTGGCGACGCTGCTGGCGAAGTCGCCGTAGTAGCGGTCGGTGATGCGCTGGCGGAAGGCCAGGTCCTCGATCGGCGGCACCGACGTGTAGTCGTAGTCGATCACCAGCTTCCCGGCCTTCAGGCGGTCGGCGGTGTTGATCTCCTCGTCCAGCCAGGCGGTGCCGTCGAGGATGTAGCCGCCGGTCTTCAGCTCGCGCAGCTTGGCGTTGACGCCGTCCAGGATGTCGCGCACCGAGCCCGGCAGCAGCGGCAGGTCGACGGCCGCGAAGTGCGCCTCGGCGACGGTGTCGGCCAGGACCTGGGCGGTCCGGGTCGACGACTCGAATGCGAAGTTCGTGTCCTCGCTGCAGGTCCGGCTGCCCCAGAAGCGGTAGCCGCCCTGGTTGATCAGCGTGGTGATGTCGGCAGCGTTCAGCAAGCCGGCGTCGGTCGACTCGCTCTGCAGGTCGAAGAAGACGTCTTTCGTGATGCCGTTCGGGCCGTTGACGACGACGTTGGACAGCGTCTTGTGCCAGCCGATCTCCTCGTCGATCTTGGCGCGCAAGCCGAGCGCGTAGGCGACAGCCGGCACGGCGGCCGAGGCACTGGCCACGGAATCCCAGGCGGTGAAGTCCGGGTAGATCAGCATCAGCTCGCGCTGGCCGAACTGCTCGCGGTAGGTCTGGGCCGCGGCGATCGTCGCGGCGCCGTGGCAGGACGCGTAGACCATCGCTCGCAGCTTCTGGGCGATCTCCACCAGGGCGGACGTCACCTCCTGGGTGTCGAGGCCCGGCGCGCCCAGGATGCGGGGCTTGACGCCGAGCTGAGCCTGCGCCGCCAGCAGCGCCTTGGCGCCCGTGTACTGGCCTGCGACGTTGACGCCGCCGATGACGTTGGTCGTCGTCGCCGCGGCGGTCTCGCCTTCGGCGACGCGCACCACGACGACGACCGGCCGGGCCTGGGCGGCAATGGCGTTCAGCGCGGTGGCCAGCGTGCCCTGCGTGCCGGCCTTCGAGATGCCCGCCCAGACGTTGGTCAGCAGAACCGGCTTGTCGAGCGGGAAGGTCGCGGCGTCGGCGTCGGCGGCCGTGGCCACCAGGCCGATGATGGCCGTCGAGACGGTGCGGATGGTGCGGGCGCCTTCGCTGAGCTCGGTGACGCGGACGCCGTGGTGGTAGGTGGTCAGGGACATGGAGGTCTCCAGGGAGGTGGGCGGCGGCGCCGCGGTCAGTTTTCGGTCGTGGTCGTGGTGGGGGAGTCGAGCTCCGGCAGCGCGGCCAGCTGCGCGGAGGCTGCATCGGGCGCAAGCTCGCCGGCGGCGACGCTGTTGATGACGGGCAGCGCGAACGCCCAAACGCGCGAGCGCCAGGCGCGCAGCCGCAGGCCGTCGGCTTGGTACTGGCGCACTGCGGGCTCGTCGGCGTAGCTGACGGCGCTCTTGATGTCGTCGTAGCCGGCGGCCTGGGCGGCTTCGTCCAGGCGCAGCTGCACCGCGGCCTTCAGCGCAGCGCAGGACTGTTCCAGCGTCTGGCCCGGGCGTTCGCCCAGGACGGGGCGGCCGGCGGAGTCGGCGGAGATGGGGTGGCCGGCGGAACGCCCTGCGAGGAGCGTCCGGTAGGTCTGCTCGTCGACCTCGACGGCATCGGCCGGCAAGGTGTCGTGCAGGCTGTCGTCGTAGAAGCCGCCGGTGGCAGCGGAATAGAAGAGGCTCATGGTGGGGGCGCTCAGTAGCCGATGACGATGACGAAGGCCGAGGCACTGCCCTGCGACGACCTGATGGTCCCGCTCGTCGTGTAGACGGCAGCCAGGCCGAGACCCCCGTCCGCGGAGGTGGCGAAAGAGTTGGCGAACGACGCGACGCCCCCGAAACACAGGTTCGGGAATGTCATCGGCCAGTAGACGACGGTGTTCCCGCTCGACAGCCCGGTGTAGGTGCCCCACTGGACGATCAGGCCATTCGGGAGCTTGCAGTAGCCGTTGGCGGCGATGGAGGCCACGAACTCGGCGATGTCGACGATGTTCTTTCCGTTGCGGGTCATCGCCCCGTAGAACGCATGCGCCGCGGCGGCATAGGTGAGGCTGCCGCCGTCCATGGTCGTCGATTCGCTGTTGGAGTAGCCGATGTACCCCTGTCGCGTCCCGTTCTGCCCGTCGAACGACACCAGCCCGGTTCTGCCGTCTGTGGCGGTCGATCGGATCGCGACGCCGCCTTTCCCCTCTTGCTGAGCGATGACATTCCCGGTCACCGTCCCGCCCGTTTTCGGCAGCTTCGTTTCGTCGTAGACGGTGATGTTGGCTGAGCCGTCGAAGTCGACGCCGTTGATCTTCCGTGCCGTGGTGAGCTTCGCGGCACTGGCGACAGATTTCGCGCTGTCGGCGGTGTTGTTGACAGCCCCGAGACCTACGTCCGCCTTGCTGAGCGTAACCGCGCCGGACCGACCAGCGACCGAGGTGACGGCCTGCTGTTGCGCGCCAGCCTGAACACCGTCGAGCTTCGCTTTGTCCGCCGCCGACATGAACCCTGCGGCCGACGAGGTGGCTACGCCGTGAGCAGCGCCGGTTGCCCCGACGTGAGACGCGGGAGCTGCGTCGCTGATGCCGTATGCCGCGAGCGTCGTGCCCTTGGCGGCCTTCCCGGCGAGCAGCTGATCGACAGCCGCCGCGGTGTACGCATCGGTGATCCCGTAGGCGCCCAGGGTCGTGCCCTTGTCCGCCTTGGCGGCGAGCGCCTGGTCGACCGACGCCTTCGTGTAGGCGTCGGCGATGCCGTAAGCGCCCAGCGTCGTGCCCTTGGCGGCCTTCCCGGCGAGCAGTTGATCTACCGCCGTCTTCGTGTAGGCGTCGCTGATGCCGTAGGCGTTCAGGGTCGTGCCCCAGGTCGCACGGGTGTAAATCGCCTGCATCAGCAGGTTGGCGACCGAGGCAAGCGCCAGCGGCGTGACAGCCCGGGCGGCGTCCGTGCCGGTCACGGCTTCGTCAGGGGTCGCCAGCTCGACGACGCCCTGCCGCGAGGTCGTCGCCGGCGGATTCATGAAGTCGGCGTTGCCGAACTGGACGGCGCTGGCCGGCACCGCGCTGTCGATGAAGCGCAGGTCGGTCGCCAGCAGCATCAGCGCGCCTGCGGACTTCTCGACGATCACGCCGGCTTGGCTGCAGGTGCCGAGGAGCACGCCGTTGTCGAGGTACAGCCCGAAGCCGCGCGCCGAATAGACGTCGGCGCTCTCGTCGCGGATCGTGACGTGCACCGTGTCGTCGCCCACAGCGGCCCCGCTGATCGTCGCCAGGCGCTTGATCTCGTTGGGCACTGCGGCCAGGGCGGCGGTCGGCGCGAACGCGGTCGCGGTGATGCCCACCGAGACCACCGTGCGTGCGACGGTGCCGGTGTTCGACGGGTTGACGAACGCGGCGCGGCCGGCGTCGGAGAGCTTGAAGACGAGGGCGGTCATAGCGGTTACTGGACGGCCAGGTCGAGCCTGGCGTAGGCGGCTGGTCGCGCCGCGGCGACGATCGACGCGCCGGCCTGGGCAGCGAGCCCCTGGACGAAGGTGAAGTGGCTGCGCAGCGGCTTCGTGCGGTTGACCTCGGCGATGACGTCGTCGACGAAGGCGGCGCTGGTTTCGGCGCCGCTGTCGCCCGTGAGCGTCAGCACGAGCTCGAAGGTGTGGGGCGTGCCCTTCGGCGTCGTCTGCCACCACTCGCGCAGGGCGATCTGTCCGCCGAAGCTCTCCACGACCCGGCGCACGCTGGCCACAGTGCCCTTGGTGCGGGAGATCTCGATGGCGCGGCGCACGCGCTCGCGCTTGAGCGCCTCCGGCCAGTACGAGCGCCAGCCCTCGACCCCGACGGCCCAGGCCAGCCAGGGCAGCAGGTCGATCGGGCAGCGCTCGGGCGACCAGAGATCCCGGTGCGGGATCGGGATGGCCCCGATCGCGTTGGCGACGGCCGATTCGGCGGCTCGGTCGAGCGCGCCGGCGTTGGGCGGCAGCAGCGACTTAGTCACCCGTACCCCCGTAGGTGATCGAGATCTCTTCGCACCACGACGCCTGGGTCGCCCCGACGGCGACGTCGGCCGCCGGCGAGGTCAGCACGACGCGCTGAACGCCGTCGATGTGCAGCGCCGCGTAGATGCCCGAGAGCGTCGGCTGGCGTCCGATCCGGTGCTGCGCTGCCGCGTAGGCGCGGATGCGGGTGTCGATGGTGGAGAGCACCGTCGACGAGTCCGGCCCGTAGAGCGTGTAGACGGTGGCCTCGATGCGGTAGGGCACGATCGTCGCGCTCTGCACGACGACCTCGTCGGTGATGGGCCGCACATCCTCTGCCGACAGCGCCGCAGCCACAGTGGCCAGCAGCTCGGCGCCGGCCGTGCCGTCGCCGGTGCTGGACAGCACGCTGACCAGCACCTGCCCGGGCGACGGGCTCGTTGCCGACGCGTCCAGGACCTGGCCCGAGGCCGAGCGTGCGTGGTAGACGTAGGCACCCACCGGGCCGGCCGTCGTGTAGCCCTGCGGCGAAAGTTGAATGCGCTCGCGCAGCGCGTCGTCGCTCTCCATCACGGCTTCCACCGGAGGGATCGCCTCGACGTCTGCCGGCGTGACGACCAGGCGCTCGACGCCGAAGAACGCGCCGAGCTGGTCCAAGTCGCTGCCGGTGGCGTAGGCCAGCATGACGGCCCGCGCTGCGTCGTTCATCTGGCTGCGCAGCAGCAGTACCTCGTAGGCGGTGCGCTGCAGCCAGATCGTCAGCGGCTCGGACTCCAGCTCGAGCACGTCGGCGGCGTCGGGATAGGCGGCCACCAGGTCGGCCTTCAGCCCAGCGAAGATGGTCTCGAAGTCCAGGGTCTGCACGACCGTCGGGGCCGGCAGCTTGGACATGTCGATGAGCTGAGCGTTGCTCATACGGCTCCTGCGGCGAGGATCGGCACGCGCAGCGCGAGGAGCTGCTGCTCACCCGACGCGCGGATGTAGGTGCCGGTGATGTCGACGATGACCTGTCCGGCGCGCGTGCCGGTGCTGATGGCTGCGCTCGACAGGCGGATGCGCGGCTCCCAGCGCATGAGCGCCGAGGCGATGGCCGCGTGGAGCCGCACGCGCGTGGCGCCGTTGTCGGGCTGGTCCAGCAGCTCGGGGAGCAGGCTGCCGTAGTCGCGGCGCATCAGCCGCGTGCCGAGCGGCGTGCCGAGGATGTCGGCGATGCTCTGCTGCAGATGGGCGACGTCGGAGATCGCGGCGCCGCTGGTGCGGTTCATGCCCTGCATCAGCCCCCCGCGAAGACGTTGTCGCTGCCGACGGCGACCGCCGAGCCGCAGGCGATCGGGTCGCCGATGCGCGCGAGCGGCAGGCCGTTGGCGCGGACGCTGGCGCTGCCGCTGGCGAGCTGGGAGGCGTGGTGCGAATCGCCGCAGCTGTGCACGGCCCAGCCATCGCCCTGCCGGTGCGCCGGCTTCCCGTTGATGAAGACGCTGCCGCTGCCGCCCGTGCTCGCGCGTGGCGGGAAGCAGCCATGTCCGGTGCAGGTGTCGCCTAGGCGGCTAACGGCGGGCATCGATCGCCTCCTGCAGGGTGTCTCGGCCCAGGCTGTAGTTGGCGTAGACGCGGATGACGTAGGTGGCGGCGGCCGTCAGGCCGGCCTGCGTCTTGGCGGCCACGCGGAACGCGAAGTCGCGCATCGAGCGCGTGTCGGGCCGGTAGGCGACGACATCTTCCGCGTCGGCCGGCAGGTCGACCCAGCGCGTGCACGAGGCGATCTCACCGGCCCGCAGGAAGCGGATCTCGCGGATCGGGAAGAGGTCGGCGAAATGCGGGATCGTCAGCGTCAGCGACGGGACGGCGACCACGACGGTGCACTGCGGCGGCAGCGGCTCGGGCGCGCTCCAGGTCACCTCGGTGACCGGGTCCTCCGGCAGGTCGCTCGCGGCCGTGACCGTTGCGATCTGGCTGACCTCGTGCTCCTGGGCCAGGATCAGCGGCAGGTCGGTCGCGGGGGACAGGGTGACGGCCATGTGCTCAGTTCAGGTCGATGCGCGGCGCGGTGATGCGCGCGCCTTCGGCGTCGAGGACGAGGCTGGAGGGGCCGCAGCGCAGCGTCAGGCTGCCGCCCGCGGCGACATCGATGAGCAGCTCGCGCGCGGCGAAGTCGTGCCGCAGCACCGTCCCGTCGGGGAAGCGCACGAGCGCGACCTGGACATCCTGTGCCGGCGCCGGGACGGCAGTGCTGTAGATGCCGGGCAGCACGACGGCCGCGGCGAGATCGCCGCCGGGCGCCAGCAGCAGGCACTGCTCGCCCACCGACGGCGCACACCAGGTGACGACGTCGCCGGCGCGCTGCACCAGCCAGGGCAGCCAGTCGGTGAGCAGCTCGCCGCTGCGCACGCGCACGCGCGCCGCGGCGCCGTCGACGTGCGCGACGACGCCGGCGCGGATGACGTTTGCAAGGCGGCGGGACAGCTCCGATTCCATCCGGCTGATGGTGCCGGCGGGGCGTGCGCCAGTCGCGCGCGCGAGGTGCGGCTGGCTGTCAGCCGCGAGCGGTCAGGTGCTGCAGGAGGAGGTCGCGCACGAGTTCGACGTCGCCGGGCGTGAAACCGAGCAGCTCGCGGCGCGCGTAGATGTGGGTCGGGCCGCCGGGCTGCACCTGGTCGCGCAGGCCGAGCTGGTGAACGCGGGCGATTCTGGCGGTGCGCCCGGTGAAGCCGACGGCTGCGCCCTCGGCGTCCGCCAGCATGCGCAATCGCGCGGCCGTGCGCAAGCGCTGGAACATGCGCTCGCGTAGGCGGCGACGGTCGAGCCGCGGCTCGTATGGCGAGCCGTCGGCGTTGCGCTGCTGGCCGATGCGCGCCGCCTGGCTGCGGCGCAGCTCGCGCGCGACGGTGCGGGCCAGCTTGCGCTGTTCGGCGCGGCTCAGCTGGCGCAGCAGCGGCTCCGCCCAGTCTTCGAGTGCGCGCAGGCTGTCCATCAGCTGGCCGGCAGATCCCAGGACGCGAGCAACTGGTCGCGCAGGTACAGCTCCCAGTGCTCGGGCATCGGCCGGTCGTCGAGCAGGGCCGGCTCGACCGGGTGCCGAGCATCCAGGCGGCCGGGCTGTTCGGTGGACTCGGTGACGATAACGCGCTCGGACAGGTCCAGCTCGATCTGCAGGTCGACGGTCTTCGCGTTCAGGAAGTCGACCTCGAAGCGCACTGCACGCGCGCGCAGGTCCGGGTTGTCCAGCAGCTCGGGCTGGTGCCGGCGCAGCCAGGCCAGCAGCGGCACCGTGATCGCGTCGACGTGCCCGGCGTAGTCGAGGAAGAGCAGGCGCAGCGTGTACTGCAGCAGGTTCGACAGGCCCGGGGCCGCCGTGGCCTGGACCGTCCCCTTCTGGATGCTGATCGCCAGCTTGTCGGGGTCGCGGCGCAGGTCGGGCAGCGCCGACGTCAGGTGATCGCGCAGGCTGGCCGGCTTGTACATCAGCGCACCTCGGTCAGCTGCTGGCCCGCGAGCCGGGCCCGGGCGCCGTTGTAGGCGTCGATGCAGGTGTTGAGCTGGGCGATGGCGTCGTCGCCGTCGTCGGCGATGGCTGTAAGAGCGAGTCCAGTCTCTGGCGCAAGTTCGGCTCGCGCTTCGTGCCGATCTCCGGCGGCAGCGGCGGAAGCTGCACCACAGGCGGCTGCACCAGGCGCAGCGGCGGCGACGGGGATTGACATGCGGACAGCGCCAGCGCGGACGTCAGCAGCGATGCGATCACGAGATGCCTTCTCACGGTCGGCGTCCTTTCGGAGGTTGGCGGCCTGGTCGTCGAGCAGCTGGCGCACGTCGCGCTCGGTGTAGAGCACGCTGGTGGCCGCCGACGCCGCGGCCTGGGCGTGGGCTGCGGTGGTCCTGTCTTCCGCGGCCGAGCAGGCGGTGCGGGCGTCTGCAGCCCCGGCTGCCGACCCGAGGCCCCAGGCGATGAGGCCGCTGGCCAGCGTTGCGAGCGCTGCGATGGCGACGACGGTGAGACGGTTCATCGTGGGCTCCTGGATGCGGCTCGCCAGTCCTGGCCGCGGAACAGCGCGCGTTCGGCGCGGCGGCGGCGCGTCAGCCCCGGTAGCGCCTGGAGCACGCCGTCCACACGCGCCTTGTCCCAGACGAGGAACTGGTCCGCGGCGCCGGCGGCGTCGCCTGCGTTGAGGCACGCGAGCAGCTTGGATCTGGCCAGGGCCGGTGCGCCGAGGTTGAAGGTGAAGCTGACCAGGGCGCCGAACTGCGCGTCGCTCAGGGGCCCCGTCACCAGGCGCTGCACGTCGCGGCAGGCGTCGAGCAGGTCGGCGCGCAGCAGCGTCTCGGCCTGGTCCCGGGTGATGCCGCCCGGGTACAGCGCCCGGGCCTGGACGGCGGCCGCCGGCCCGCGCAGCCAGCGCCCGGCGCCGTCGGCGATCGCGTGGCCCCAGCCGATGGTCCAGATCCCGACCGGGTCCAGGTAGGGGTCGAGGTTGACGGTGCTCGGGTCGCCGTCGGGGCAGCCTTCGAAGGACTTCACCAGTTCCAGCCCTTCGGGCGGCACGTCGCGCAGCGCGGCGGTCTTCGCGGCCACGGTCAGCCCCCGATCGCCCACTGGGCGACCGCCGCGATCAGCAGCGCGCCGGCGTAGGTGGCGGCGGCGTCGTCAGGCGCGGCCGTGCCCGTGCGCTTCCACCACTGCCACGCTTCCCGGCCGAGCGCGGCGGCGCCGGCCAGCAGCAGGCCCAAGCCGATGGCCGGGCCCAGGCTCCAGCCGTGGGGCACCAGCAGCATGATCACCAAGCCGCAGATCTGCCCGCCCACTGCGGCGTGCTGCAGCAGGTCGTCGCGGATCACCACGAGCGCCTCGCGGTGAGCGGAGGCCTGGCCGCAGCGCGGCGGCGCCGGTGGCGCCAGGCGTGTGCGCTCCACAGCGCGGCCGCCAGCGGCAGCAGCAGCGCCAGCCAGCGCTCGGCGCCGGCCTGGGCACCGTCGATGCCCAGCACCAGCAGGCCGACGCCGCTCAGCGCGAGCGTGGCCGCCGCGGCGGTGCGCAGCGACAGCTCGCGGCGCGCCGACGTCCCGAGGATCACGAGGGCCAGCGTCATGACGACGCCGGCGACGAGGATGCACGCGAGGCCGAACAGCAGGTCCATGGTCACTCCTCAGCGGCCGCCCGGGTGGTCTTGCGCTGCAGCCAGGCGGTGGCGGCCGACCAGGCCAGGGGCGCGAACTTTCGGACGCTGGCGGCGATCACGCCGGCCAGGGCCCACTCCGGCGCGCCGGCGATAGGCGCCAGCACGCTCTCCGGATGCGCCGCGATCGCCAGCGCGATCGCGGCGAGCGCGATGCCGGCGGCGGCCGACACGATGACGCGCAGGGCGGCGCCGCCGACCCAGCGCAGGCTGATCGAGATCTCGTCGCTGTGCTCCATCCAGACCGCGATGAGGCCGCCGACGATGGCCGCGGCGATGGTGAGGCCCGAGGGCATGCCGGCGGCGATCGCAGCCAGGGAGCCAGCCGTCAGGCTGGCGGTGTTCGGGACGGTTTCCGGAGGCATGTCGGGGTCACTCCCAGAGCTGGACGGTCGAGCGGGTGGTGGTGGTGCTGGCCGCCGGCTCGGCCAGCTCGACCAGCTGCCCGGCGGCGAGCACGCTGCTCGCGGCCAGACCCTTGTTGAGTTCGAGCGTCGCTTCGACGACGCCCTGCGTGCGGCCGAGGTGGCGCCAGCACAGCGCGTCGACGGTGTCGCCCTGGAGCGCGCGCACCTGCATCAGATCAGCTCCACGGTCGTGCGCCGGCGGCCGACGAGATCCGCGATCGCCCACTGGCTGTCACGGCGCAGCGCGTCGGCGCTGAGCTCGAGCTTCTCGGCGCGCTTGTCGCCGGCGCCGGTCGTGTCGAAGTCCCGGTAGGCCTCCACTAGGCTCGCATGCGCGGATGCGTACACGGCGCGCAGGTAGTGCAGAACCAGCGCGCGCTCCTCTCCCAGCCTTGGACCAGGGACCTCGGCGAGCGTGTCGTAGCCCGCCGCCCGCTGCGCGGCTCGCCAGTCGGCGATCGCGGCGTTGACCTCCAGCACCGCGTTGGTCACGGCGTGGCGCAGCCGCGCCGGCGTCACGGTGCCGTCGAGCCGGATCGCCGCGCGCACCGCCTGCAGGTCGATCTCCGGCGCGAAGCCGTCGTTGGCCAGCGGCGGCTCTTCTTCAGCCGTCGGAGGGATGGTGCTGCCGAGGAAGCTCATGGTGTAGGTCGGGGGTGATCGGGCGTCAACGTCCAGGGCGGCTTGCGCCGCCCTGGACTCAGCCCGAGCCCCCGGGGCGCGGGGCCGATCGGTATCACGCGCCTTCGCCGCCGGCGGCCTTCAGCCGGCGTTCGAGGCGCTCGATGTCCTTCTTCACGCCGACGCCCTCGAACAGTTCGAGCGCGCGGCGCAGGGGTGGCAGGGCTGCCTGGGCGACGTCCTGCGGCAGCGCGGCGATGTCGACGTCGCTGGCCCACAGCCGGCCGATCAGCGCGTAACCGATCGCCTTCTGCAGCTTCGCGCGCGCCTGGTCGGGCGCGTCGTGCTCGGCGGTCAGCGCCTCGACCTGCTGCAGCACCTGCAGGGCGGTCTCCGCCGGAATCTTGCCGGCCAGCGCGGCGCCGGCGACTTCATCCAGCAGCAGCGTCGGCAGCTTGCGGTCGTACTGGTCGGGCAGCGTGAGTCCGTGGCGGATGGCGTACTCTGCGACGGCCAGGCCGCGGGCGAAATCGCCCACGTCAAGGTACCACACGAGCAGCGTCATCAGCACCAGGTCCTGCGCGCCGCGGCCGTGCTCCAGCGCGGCCGTCACCCAGGCGTCGTAGACCGGCAGGAAGCTGCGCTTCGCTTCGATCTTGCGCTCGACGCTCTGGATGTCCTTCAGCGCGCGCTTGTGCTCGATGAGCTGCGCCAGCATCAGCTCGTAGGCGCTGCCGGTGACTGTGGCGCCATGCGGCGTGGTCTGCGCCGCCCGCGCCGCGAGCTTGCGCTCGCGGGCGAGCATGACCGGGCTCTTGGCCATGCGATTCCCCGTCAGGCGTTGAGCGGCTCGATCTTCTCGACCAGGCCGACCATGCCGTAGTCCTCGACGACGTAGGCGTCGTTGCTGGACTCGTAGTTCTCGATCCGGTCGCGCTTGGCGTTGTCGACCACCGTGCGGCGGCGGCCACCTTCCTGCCAGTAGATGGACAGGTTCTTGAAGCTCGTGATGAGCACAGTGCCCTCGGGGAAATAGGGCACCTGCACCGGCTGCAGGCCGCCCAGGCGCTTGGCGCCGATGAGGACATCGGCGGCCACCTTCTCGGTCGCGTCCTGCGAGTCGTTGACCAGCGGGAACAGCTTGTCGTGCACCAGGTCTCGCGAGACGAAGGCGCGCAGACTCGGGTCTTCGCGGTACCAGGGGTCGAGCAGTTGCACCGCGTCGTAGACGAGCGCGTCGAGGTTCTTGTAGTCGGCGCCCGCGGCCGGGCCGAAGGTCACCTTGCCGGGCGTCTTGCCGCTGTCCAGCACGCGCGGGTCTGCCGCGGCGCGGATCTTCTGCAGCCAGCCGATGTTGACGTCCTGCAGCATCGGGTGGGTCGCGAGGTTGGTCTCGGTGGCCGCCTCGATGCCGTGGAAGCCGATGATCATGCGGTCCAGTGCCTGACGCTGGATGATCGCGTCGCGCACCAGCTGCTGGAAGTTGGGGAACTTGGCCCAGGCGTCCAGCTTCGCGTAGGAGAGGAAGGTGTCGAAGTCGGTCTTGCGGCACAGGTAGCCGTCGGCGTCGAGCGTCGTGATGTCACGCGGCGCGCGGTCCTTCTGCGTCGTGTCCGTGCGGCTGGCCACCGGGCCGGTGACGCCCAGGCCGAGCTTCTCGCCCTGCAGCTCGCGCACGCCGATGACGTTGATCTGCGAGAGGAAGGCGCTCGACTCCTGGATCTTCGATTCCAGCGTCTGCTGGACGCTCGGGGCGACGGTGAACTGCTTCTCGGCGCTGTCGACGCCGGAGAGCTTGGCGAGCTGGGAGAGGTAGGCGTTGACGGCCGCGCGGGTCTCGTTGCGCATGGTGTGGTGTGCTCCAGGGATGGTGTGAGGGGGGGCTGCGGGCGGCGGGTCAGCAGTCGGTGACGACCTGGCCGGGACCGCCGGTGGCCGGCGGGCGCTGCGTCGAGTGGTTCTCGGTCTTGTCGACCTTGGCCAGCGTGTCCTGGGCGGCCTTCAGGTCGGCCGACAGCTTCACGACCTGGTCCTCGAGCTTCTTCAGCCGGTCGCCGGCGGCCTTGAACTGCTCGGCCTGGTCGTCGAGCGCGGCCTCGAAGGCCTCGGACATGTCGCCCAGCGCGGTGACGACTTCGCCGAAGCGGGCGTCATCGCCCTTGGCGCGCGACTTGAAGCGGTCGACGAGCGAGCGCAGCTGCGCCGCGAAGCGCTGCACGCCGGTGTCCTCGTCTGCGACGTCTTCGAACTGGAGGGAGGCCTCGACGGCCGCGGTGAACAGCGCGTCGGCGTGGCTCTTGCGCTTCGTGAACGGGTTGGCGTCCGGGTGCTGTTGCGCGAACGCCAGCACCTCGGTGCCGAGGCTGGCCGGGCTGTCCGTGACGGCCAGGCCCGTCAGGTAGGCCTCGCCGGTGTCGGCGAACTTGGGGTTCACTTCGATCGAGGTGTAGATCTTCTGGCCCTTGCCGACCATGTCGACGAGCTCGGGCAGCGGCGCGATCTGCGCGAACAGGCCGAGCTTGCCGTCCTCGACCTTCTCGGCCTTCAGGCCGACGACGTCGCCATAGGCGCGGAACGCGCTGTCGGGGTAGATGCCCCGGAAGTGCTCCAGCCAGACGCGCGCGCCGTATCGCTTCGGGTCGAAGTTGGCGGCCATCTGCTCGATCCACGAGCGTTCGATGCGGCGGCCGTCGGTCGTCGCGCCTTCAGTGGCCACGCGGAACCACTTCGATTTCTGAGCCATGTCGTCGTGCCTGGTCGGGTGTGAGGGACACCGACGATGCTCATTGCCGCCGCCGCTGGATTCAACGCGCGCGGGTGCGGCTGGATGCCAGCCGCGCATGGCTGTGGTCGCGCGCGAGAGGCCCGCAGATAGCCTCGATCGGTGACCTCAGCAGCCCCTGTACAGACGCCGACCGTGCCGGCCGCAGAGCGCAGCGCCGGCAACCGCCGCGCCGCGCGGCACCTCTACTGGCAAGGCTGGCGCATCTCTTCGATCGCCGAGTACCTCGGCGAGGCGCGCACCACTGTTCAGACCTGGAAGGATGCCGAGGCCTGGGACAAGGCGCAACCCACCGAGCGCGTCGAGGGAGCGCTCGAGGCCCGGCTGGTGCAGCTGATCGGCAAGGACCAGAAGACCGGCGGGGACTTCAAGGAGATCGACCTGCTGGGGCGCCAAATCGAGCGCCTGGCGCGCGTGCGCCGCTACGAGCAGACGGGCAAGGAAGCCGACCTCAACCCGAACATCGAGCGCCGCAACGCCGGCCCCAAGAAGCGCCCCGACCGCAACCACATCGACGAGGAGCAGCACGAGAAGCTGCTCGACGCCTTCCGCGACAGCCTGTTCGGCTACCAGAAGGTGTGGTTCCGCAACGGGCACGAGCGCACCCGGATGATCCTCAAGTCGCGCCAGATCGGCGCGACTTGGTACTTCGCCCGGGAGGCGCTGGCCGACGCGATCGAGACCGGCCGCAACCAGATCTTCCTATCGGCCTCGAAGGCGCAGGCGCACATCTTCCGGCAGTACATCGTGGCCTTCGCCCAGGAGGCCTGCGGTGTGCAGCTCACCGGCGACCCGATCGTCCTGTCCAACGGCGCCACGCTGTACTTCCTGGGAACCAACGCGAAGACCGCCCAGGGCTACCACGGGAACTTCTACTTCGACGAGTTCTTCTGGACCCACCGCTTCGAAGAGCTGAACAAGGTCGCCAGCGGCATGGCGATGCACAAGCACTGGCGGAAGACCTACTTCTCGACGCCGTCGAGCATCCAGCACGAGGCCTACGCGCACTGGAGCGGCGACCGCTTCAACAAGCGCCGCGAGAAGTCCGACCGCATCGCGCTGGACCTGTCGCACGACCGGCTCGCCGGCGGCTTCACTGGCGAGGATCGCGTGTGGCGGAACATCGTCACGATCCTGGACGCGGCGGCCGGCGGCTGCAACCTCTTCGACATCGACGAGCTGCGCCTCGAATACAACCCCGAGGAGTTCGCCAACCTGCTGATGTGCGAGTTCATCGACGACTCGCACAGCGTCTTCCCGCTCTCCGAGCTGCAGCGCGGCATGGTCGACTCGTGGGAGGTCTGGGACGACTACAAGCCTTTCACGCAGCGCCCGTTCGGCTGGCGGCCGGTCTGGGTCGGCTACGACCCGAGCCACACCGGCGACACCGCCGGCCTCGTCGTGCTGGCGCCGCCGGCCACGCCGGGCGGGAAGTTCCGCGCGCTGGAGCGCCACCAGTTCCGGGGCCTGGACTTCGAGGCCCAGGCCGAGGCGATCCGCAAGATCACCCAGACCTACAACGTCACGCACATCGGCATCGACACCACGGGCATCGGCCAAGGCGTCTACCAGCTGGTGTCGAAGTTCTTCCCGCAGGCCAAGGCGATCAACTACTCGGTCGAGGTCAAGACCCGCCTGGTGCTGAAGGCGAAGTCGGTGATCTCGAAGGGCCGGCTTGAGTTCGACGCGTCCTGGGTCGACCTGGCGCACGCCTTCCTGGCGATCCGCAAGACCCTGACGGCCTCCGGCCGCGCCGTCACCTACGACGCCGGCCGAAGCGACGAGACCGGGCACGCCGACCTGGCCTGGGCTTGCATGCATGCGATGGACAACGAACCCCTCGAAGGCGCGACCTCCGAGGGCAACAGCATCTTGGAGATCTGCTGATGGACACCCCCACCGCCGGCGCCGCGCCGGCTGCCGACGCCGCACGACTGGAGGCCTTCACCTTCGGCGACCCGGTCCCCGTGATGGACCGGCGCGAAATCCTCGACTACGTCGAGTGCTGGCTCAACGGCCGCTGGTACGAGCCGCCGGTGTCCTGGGAGGGGCTGGCCACCAGCTTCCGCGCTGCGGTGCACCACAGTTCGGCGATCTACTTCAAGCGCAACGTCATCGCGAGCACCTTCATCGAGCACCCGCTGCTCGACCGGGCGACCTTCTCGGCCTGGGTGCTGGACTTCCTGATCTTCGGGAACGCCTACTTGGAGCGGCGAGGGAGCAGAACCGGCCGCATGGTGCGGCTGCAGCACGCGCTGGCCAAGTATGTCCGCCGCGGGGCCGACCTCGACGACTACTTCTTCGTGCGCGGCTGGCGCGACGAGCACCAGTTCGATCGCGGCACGATCCACCACCTTCGCGAAGCCGACATCCACCAGGAGGTGTACGGCCTGCCCGAGTACCTGTCCGCGCTGCAGTCGGCCTGGCTGAACGAGTCGGCGACGCTCTTCCGGCGCAAGTACTACAACAACGGCAGCCACGCCGGCTTCATCCTGTACATCTCCGACCCGGCACAGCAGCAGGGCGACATCGACGCGATCCGGCAGGCGCTTCGCGACAGCAAGGGCCCGGGGAACTTCCGCAACCTCTTCCTGTACAGCCCGAACGGCAAGAAGGACGGCATTCAGCTGATCCCCGTCAGCGAGGTCGCGGCGAAGGACGAGTTCCTGAACATCAAGGCGGTCAGCCGCGACGACATGCTCGCCGCGCACCGCATCCCGCCGCAGTTGCTGGGCATCGTGCCGGGCAACACCGGCGGCTTCGGCGCCGTGCTGCCGGCGGCGAAGGTGTTCGCGCGCAACGAGATCCGGCCGCTGCAGGAGCGGCTGCGCGCCGTGAACGCTTGGCTCGGCGAGGATGTGATCAGCTTCGAGCCGTACGTCGTCGATGACGGCGAGGGCGACAAGACGGGGCAAACCGACCCCGTCAGGTAGATGCCGGGCGACTGTCCCAGTCACCACCACGATAAGGGCCCCTGCGGGGGCCCTTTTCTTGTTGCCTGGTCTCGTCAGACCTTCATGTCGTGCAGGTCGTTGGTGGCGGCGGCGATCTTCTGATGGAAGGGCCGGATCAGGTGGGCGAGCTGCGTGCAGTCCGCCTTGGCGTTGCCGGCCTTGTCCAGCAGGTCCAGCAGACCGGCCAGGCCGACCTCGGCCTCGTCGAGCAGATCAAGCAGCTGGGGGTATGGCAGCATCGGCCGCGTCATGGCAGGTGCGGGCCTCATTGCGCACCGCCTTCCGGCTCGGCCTCGAAGACCCAGCAGAAGATCGCCGTGCCGAGCAGCCCGCTCTTGACGTTGCGAGCGTCGACGAAGCGCGGCGCGCGACTCAGCCTCAGGCTGTCGCGCAGCGCCTGCGCCAGGGGTGCACGCAGCTTGTGCTCGGCCGCGGCCTTGACGAAGTGGCGCAGGTTCACGGCGATGAGCGACGGGTTGCGGTGGTGGTTCAGCCGCACGCCCTTCGCCTCGAGCTGGACGTAGACCTTCCAGAAGTCGGCAACGACCGCCGGCACGGCCGGGGCATCGCGGCCGATGTTCTCCAGCGCCGGCGCCGCCTGGCCGAGGTCGCCCATGACGACAGCCAGCTGCGCGTAGAGCGCGCGTCGCAGCTCGGGGTCGCGCTCGGCGCGCAGCCGCTGGATCAGTGACCAGCTCTGGTTCTGCAGGCTGATCAGCTTGGCGGCCGGCAGGCCGGAGACGGCGCCGACGGGCTCGGCAGCCGGCGACAGGCGGCCGGTGACGACGGCGTCGAAGGTGCGGATGACCTTCAGGTGGAACTCTGGGCTGATCCACATCGCGTAGGCGTAGACCAGGTCACGGACGACAAAGGTCCCGCGTTGCTGCACCGAGGAGATCGATGGGCAATTCCTCGAATCTGAGGAATTGCTCGCGGCCGCGGCGAGCTCCTGCGCCTGAGCCGTGCGCAGCCAGTTGCTCGGCTGGTGCCGAGGTTGGCCGCCAGCTGCTACGTGGAGATCGTTGAGGGAGTAGCGGCCTTGCTCATCTTGCCGGACGTAGGTGTCTTCGAGGATGAAGGGAGTGGCGCGAGCGGGAAGGGGTGCCATCGTGGCCTCCGTGGGTGCAGTTGAGTCAACTGCCGCCCACGGTTCCAAACGAAGGGCGGCAGCCCTGACGGGTTGGAACTACCGGGCACCCGCGGAGCGGAACCGGCGAGCCTTGCGGCTCCCCGCCAGGGCCGCCATTGAGCGGTCCGAAACGATAAAGCCGCACGGCATGCGGCGTGCGGCTTTCGCCGCGGGTGCTACGGGGTTCCACGCCCGGCCGCTTCTTCAGCGGCGAGCACAGTGTATCCACTCGGCGCACGGCGCGGCAAGCGCCCCGGCTCGCTTAGGAGCAGCTTGATCCGGAGGCCGTGCTGCTGCCGCCGTGCCGCGCGGCGGCGGGCGTACCCCGATGCGGAAGTCCCCGCATCGCCCACAGCGTTCGCCGCGCCGCGCGCGGGGGCAACCGTCGCCGCCTCGCCGCCCGCTCGCCGGTCGCACCAGCCCGGTGCATCAAGCGGTAGGCGGGGCGGTCACACCCCGCAGCGCGCGCTCGGGACCCCGCCCCGCCCTCTCGCTTCGTGTGTCCCTTTCGACGGCGCCGACGAGCAGTGAAAAAAAGTGCGGCGGCGGGCACTTAGATGCGCTTTCCACCCCCTTCGCGGCGACGGGAAACGACGGCTTCCGCATGCCGCATGGGCCTCCCGGTGCTGCCGACCGGCCAGGGTGTGCAACCGGACGGTCGAGAAGCGATCCGGGGCGGCACTCGGGGACGACCTAACCGACCTCACTGCGCCCGCCAAGGCGTCCTAAGTCTTTGATTCTTCGATGATTTGCTGATTATGTTGAGGGGCTAATCCGACCTAACCTGAAACATAACCGCTCGCTAAGTTGTTGATCTGAAATGGATTTTTCTTGGTGGCTGGTGAGTACTCGTCGGTATAACTAGGTAATGGGTATGTTATGTAAATGTTATATCTCAACAATGCGAGCTAAGTGACTGTCGCTGTAGCGCTTTCCGATGAGCGTATATCCACCGATTAGGGATGTTATGCCTCTCCCGACACCCACCAGAACCACAGAGAACTGCACTCATCATGGCGTGCCTGGAGCCTGCTCCGGTGCTGCGAACGAGCGAAAGGCGCAGCGTGCTTGCACCCACTTGCGAGACCTCGCTACGAGGCCCTCTCGGGGGACGACCTCACGGCCGGCCGGAGGGGCTACGGCGGGCTGGCTTGGGAAGTCGGCGCCCTGTTGACGATCGGCGGTCGACTTCGGCCGCTGTGGCGGCGCCTGGATATGAAAAGGGCCCCGTGTGGGGCCCTTGGTGGCTGCCTTGCGGCGTCAGACCTTCATGTCGTGCAGGTCGTTGGTGGCGGCGGCGATCTTCTGGTGGAAGGGCCGGATCAGGTAGGCGAGCTGCGTGCAGTCGGCCTTGGCGTTGCCAGCCTTGTCCAGCAGATCCAGCAGCCCGGCCAGGCCGACCTCGGCCTCGTCGAGCAGGGTCAGCAGCTGGGGGTAGGGCAGCATCGGCCGCGTCATGCCAGGTGCGGGTCTCATTGGGCACCGCCTTCCTGGCCTGCCAGCAGAGCGGGGGCTGCGGCGCCCAGCAGCGTGCCGGCCGCCTCGGTGGGGATGCCCAGCGTCTCGTTGATCTGGCGGAGCTGCCAGTACAGGTTGCGCTGCACCGCCGGGTCCGCCTCGGCGCGCAGTTGCCGCATCGTCTTGTGGCTCTGCTCCATCAGCACCAGCTTGTCGCGCAGCTTGATGCCGTCGCGGAACTCCTTCTCGCAGACCAGCGGCGCCACGTACAGCGCCCGCAGTTGGGCCTCCATGGCGTTGAAGGCGGCGATGTAGGCCAGCTTCCACCGCATCGCTTCCTTGCCCGTGAAGCCCATGGCCAGCAGGGAGAAGCCGTCGCGGGTGACGTGGTAGCAGTCGCGCGGCTTTCCCTGTTCGTCCAGATATTTCGCCGACGCAAAATTGCGTCGGCTGAACTCCGGCGGGCAGTCCAGCTTTCGGACGGCACGGATCACATCACCATGCCGCTTGCCGAAGTGCTCGGCGATCTGCAGGCTGGTGGCCGTGGCCTGGCCATCGGCGATGCGGAGAAGGGGGAGGGCGACCTCGGCGGTCGCGATGAGAGGGGTGTCAGCCATGATGGCCTCCGTGGGTGCAGTTGAGCCAACTGCCACCCCGAACGCCAAGAAGGGGCGGCAGCCCTGACGGGTTGGCGTACCGGGCACCCGCGGACGGAACCGGCGAGCCTTGCGGCTCCCCGCCAGGGCCACCATTGAGCGGTCCAGGCAATGAAAAAAGCCGCACGACGTGCGGTGTGCGGCCTTCGCCGCAGGTGCACCGGGACGCCAATCCCGGCCGCCTTTCAGCGGTACACACAGTGTATCCAGTCGGCGCGCGCGCCGGCAAGGGCCTCTGCCGAGGGCGAGGATCAGCAGCCGCGGCGCCGAATCAGGATCTGGCGGTACGCCTCCGGGAGCAGTTGCATCCCCCCGCAACCAAATTCAGAAGCCCGCTTCGTGCGGGCTTCGTCGTTTTCGGTGCTCGCCCGGCTCCGGCCGCCCTGAGGCGGGTGCGGGCCGGACGAATGCAGCGTCCCCAGCCGCGTGGCCGCGCGGGACGCTGGCCGCCTCAGTACGAGCTGGGCATCCGTTCGGTGGCCCCGCTGCCCGTGACGGCGACCAGGGCGTCGCTCATGGCCTTGGTGAACAGCATCGTGTCGACGCCAATGGCGACGAAGTTCGCGCCGCATTCGAGGTAGTGGCGCGCGACCGCCGGGTCCGGTGCCAGGAAGCCGGCGGCCTTGCCCGCGGCGCGGATGCGCCGGATCGCGCCTTCGATCGCCGCCCGCACCACCGGGTGATCAGACTGGCCCATGTAGCCCATCGACGCCGACAGATCGGCCGGGCCGATGAAGACGCCGTCGACACCCTCGACGGCCAGGATCTCGTCGAGGTTCTCCAGGCCGCGCACCGACTCCACCTGCACCAGCAGGCACAGCTGTTCCTCGACCGTCTCGGCGTAGTCCTGGATGCGGCCCCAGCGTGCCGCCCGAGCGACCGACGCGCCGACGCCGCGCATGCCGCGCGGCGCGTAGCGCATCGCGCAGACCAGGTCCCGCGCCTCCTGGGCCGTGTCGACCATCGGCACGAGCAGCGTCTGTGCGCCGATGTCCAGCACCTGCTTGATCAGCGCCGGATCCTTGTTGACCGGCCGCACGATCGGATGGCTCGCGTACGGGGCGACGGCCTGCAGCTGCGCGAGCAGCGTCGGCACGTCGTTCGGCCCGTGTTCGCCGTCGATCAGCAGCCAGTCGTAACCCGCGGTCGCGGCGATCTCCGCGGTGTACGCGTTCGCGCAGGACAGCCACATGCCGAGCTGGGTCTGCCCGGCCCGGAGGGCCTTCTTGAAGGTGTTGCAGGGGATCTTGTTCATGATGTTCCAAGGGTGAGCCGCGGCCGCCGCAGGGTGGCGGCCGGCAGCGGGTCAGAAGAGCTGTCGGTACAGCTCCAGGATCTCGTCGAGGCTGGCCGCGCGCGGGTTGCCCGGCGTGCAGACGTCCTCGAAGGCGGCGGCCGCCAGGGCCGGGAGTTCGGTTTCGTCGACGCCGACGCTCGACAGCCGCGTCGGGATGCCGAGGTCGGCGCCCAGCTGCTGCACGGCCGCGCACGCGGCTTCCCGGTACTGCGGCGGCGTCATCGTGTCCGTGCCTTCGACGCCGAGCGCGCGCGCGACGTGGCGGAACTTCTCGCCGGTGGCCGGGGCGTTGAAGCGCATGACGTGGGGCAGCAGCATCGCGTTGGCCACGCCGTGCGGCGTGTCGTAGAACGCGCCCAGCGGGTGTGCCATGCCGTGCACCAGCCCCAGGCCGACGTTGGAGAAGCCCATGCCCGCGATGTACTGCGCCAGGCTGATCTTCTCGCGGGCCTCGGGCGAACCGTCGATCACGGCGGCGCGCAGATTGGGCCCGATGAGCTCGATGGCCTTCAGCGTGAACATGTCGGTCATCTCCCACGCGGCGCGGGTGACGTAGCCCTCGATCGCGTGCGTCAGCGCGTCCATGCCGGTGGCCGCGGCCAGGCCGCGGGGCATCGAGGCCATCAGGTCGGGGTCGACGATGGCCGCGAACGGAAGGTCGTGCGGGTCGACGCAGACGAACTTGCGGCGCCGTTCCTCGTCGGTGACGACGTAGTTGATCGTCACCTCCGCCGCCGTGCCGGCGGTGGTCGGCACGGCCATCAGCGGCACGCTGGGCCGGCGCGTGGGCGACAGGCCTTCCAGCGAGCGCACGTCGGCGAACTCGGGGTTGGCGAGGATGATGCCGATCCCCTTCGCGGCGTCGATGGCCGAGCCGCCGCCGACGGCGAGAAGAAAGTCGGCGCCGCAGGCCTTCGCGGCGGCGACGCCCGCGCGGATGTTGGCGATGCTCGGGTTGGGCTTGACCTCGCTGAAGAGCGTGAAGGCGATGCCGGACTGCTCCAGCACCGCCACGACCTTCTCCACCGGGCCCAGGCCCGGCAGCCCGCTGTCGGTCACCAGCAGGGCGTGCGCGAAGCCCCGCCGGGCGACTTCCTGTCCGATGACGCCGATGCTGCCGGCGCCGAAGAACGAGGTTTCGGTCAGGACGATACGGTTTGACATGTGCATCTCTCCGGGGAGGCTGAGGGCGCGGCGCAGACCGGGATCTGCACGACGCCCAGCGGCGCCGCGGCCCTGCCAGGGTGGGGTGGGAATCAGGTCTTGGCCAGTCGCGAGCCGCCCGCCGGGGCGACGGGGGTCGCTCGCACCTGCTTGAGCGCCATGATGGCCACCGAGCCGAGCACCGCCAGCGCGGCCAGCGTCAGCAGACCGGCGATCTGGTTGCCGAACAAGGTGTCGGCCTTCACGCGGATCAGCGGGGCCAGGAAGCCCCCGACGGCGCCGAACATGTTGGTGAAGCCGATGCCCGCCGCCAGCGCCGTGCCCGACAGCAGGCCGGTGGGCATGGTCCAGAACACCGGCTGCACGGCGATGAAGCCGGCGGCCGCGAAGCACAGCGCCACCATCGCCACCAGCGGGCTGGCCAGCGCCGAGACCCCGATGCCCAGGCCGGCCATCAGCAGCGTCGCCGCGGCGATGTTGCGGCGTTCGCCGACGCGGTCGGAGTAGCGCGGGATGAAGTAGGTGCCGGCCAGAGCGGCGATCCACGGGATCGCCGAGACGACGGAGACCTCGAAGCCCACCTTCTTGCCCAGCAGCGCGCCGACCTGCGTCGGCAGGAAGAAGATCAGGCCGTAGACGCTGATCTGGATGAGCATGTAGATGAAGGCCAGGTGCCAGACCTGCGGATTGCGGATCGCGTCGGCGATGCGCGACGTGGCCTTGGCGCTCTCCTCGCTGTGCAGCTGGTCGAGCAGCGTGCGCTTCTCCTCGGCACTCAGGAAGCGGGCCGTCTCGGGGGAGTCGTCGAGATAGGCGAAGGTCCAGAAGCCCGCCGCGACGGCCAGCAGGCCTTCGATGACGAACATCCAGAACCAGCCCGGGTGGCCGCCCACGCCCTGCAGCTCCAGCAGGGCCCCTGACAGCGGCGAGCCCAGCGTCAGCGCCAGCGGCGCGCCCATGTAGAACAGCCCCATCACGCTGGCCCGTGTGCGCTGCGGGAACCACTGCGAGGTCAGGTAGATCATGCCGGGGAAGAAGCCGGCCTCCGCGGCGCCGAGCAGCGTGCGCACGACGAGGAACTTGGTTTCGCTGTCGGCGTAGGCCATGGCGGCCGACAGCAGCCCCCACAGCAGCGTTGTCACGCCGATCCACTTGCGCGCGCCGAACTTCTTCATCAGAAGGTTGGCCGGCGCGCCGAGGCAGGCGTAGGCGACGAAGAAGATGCCGGCGCCGAGCGCGAAGGCCTCGTTGCTCAGGCCGGTGTCGAGCTGGTAGGCCTGCTTGGCGAAGCCGATGTTGGCGCGGTCCAGGAATGCCAGCACGTAGAGTGTCAGCATGAAGGGGATCAGGCGCCACCGCATCTTGGTGACGGTCCGATCGAGCAGAGTGGTAGCCATGGCGAGATGTCCTTCAGCCTTGGTTGCGAGTGCAGGTTTCGCGCGGGCGAGCTCCGCCCGGCCCGCCCCATGCGGGGCGGGTGGCGGGGCTCGCCGACCCGGGGCTCAGTGGGTGTAGGGCCGCGTCAGCTTGCAGTCCGGGTTGAGCTCGACGCCGAAGCCCGGCTTGTCGAGCACCGACTTGTGGATGCGGCCGTCGACCGGCACCGGCTCGTCGAGCAGGATCGGGTCGAACTGCGGGCGCAAGCTCGAGCAGTCGGGGCTGGTCATCAGGAACTCGCTGAACGGCGTGTTCGTGAAGGTGATGACCGCGTGGTGCGAGTACACCGACGAGCCGTGCGGCACGACCAGCTGGCCGCGCGACTTGGCGATGGCCGCGATCTCCAGCAGCGTCGTCAGGCCGCCGCACCAGCCGACGTCGGGCTGGAGGATGTCGATGCCGGTCTCGGCCAGCGTGCGGAAGGACTGCAGCGTGCCGTGGTGCTCACCGCTGGTGACCAGCATGCCCGGCGGCGCGTTGCGCTTGAGCTCGGCGTAGCCCTCGTACTGCTGCGGCGGCAGGCACTCCTCGATCCACTTCAGGTTGTGCGGCGCGCAGGCGTGGGCGAGCTTGGTGGCGTAGTTGACGTCCTGGCTCATCCAGCAGTCGAGCATCAGCCAGAAGTCGGGGCCGCACTTCTCGCGGTACTCGGCGACCATCGCCGCGTCCTTGCGGATGCCGGCGTCGCCGTCGTGCGGCCCCCAGTGCGTCGGCATCTTGCCGCCGATGAAGCCCATCTTCTGCGCCAGGTCCGGGCGCGCGCCGGTGGCGTAGAAGCGGATCTCCTCGCGCACCGCGCCGCCCAGCAGCTTGAACACCGGCTGGCCCAGCACCTTGCCGAACAGGTCCCACAGCGCCAGGTCCACGCACGAGATGGTGTTCATCACCAGGCCGCCGGACCCCGAGTAGTACATCGTCGCGTTCATCATCTGGTCGTGGATCAGCTTGATGTCGGAGACGCACTTGCCCTCGATGAAGCGGTTGAGGTGCTTCTCGACGATGAAGCAGCCCATCTCGCCGCCGGTGGAGACGGCGAAACCCTTCTGGCCGTTGTCGGCCTCGACCTCGACGAGCAGCGTGCCCAGCACGTTGATGCCGAAGGACTGCCGCGACTGCTCGTACTCCTTGTACTTGCTCATCGGCGTGGCGATGTGGTCGTCGATCCAGTGCTTGCCGCCCTGGTCGTGGTAATCGGCCCCGCCGCTGCCCTTGACGGCCGTGGCGCCGCCCATGAAGTAAGCGCGGACTTGCTTGATCTTTGGCAATTTCATCTTGTTCCTGCTTCAGTTGCGTCGGTACGGAGTCGTTCGAGGCATTCTTTGAAGAGGCGGTGCTCGCGGCGCCTGGCGCCTGCCCGCTGTCGGCGTGCTCGTGTCGACTCGAAAAGAGTCCCCCGCGGTGTGGCCAGTACCGCGGGCGACTAAACCTTGGCGGGCACGTAGCCCAGTTCGCCCGAGATCCGCGCCGCGGTCTTCATGACCTGGGCCGAGATCGTGGGCAGCTTGTGTTCGTCGATCTGCAGCGTCGTGCCGACGGCCGAGATCGCGGCGGCGATGTTTCCGCTGGCGTCGAAGACGGGACAGGCGACGCAGCGGATCTCCTCCAGATCCTCGCGGTCGTCGTAGCTCCAGCCGCGCGCCCGGATCTGGCGCAGCGCGGCGTCGAGTTCGGCGACGCTGGTGATGGTCTGCGGCGTGGCGCGCACGAACTGCAGATTGCCGATCAGCTGGTTCTGCTTGTCCTTGTCGGTCCAGGCGAGCAGGCACTTGCCCAGGCCGGAGCTGTACAGCGACAGCCGCTTGCCTTCCCAGGAGCGCACCCGGATGGTCCCCGGCGACTCGACCTTGAGGATGTAGTACGCGGCGTCGCCTTCGATGACGCCCAGGTGGCAGAGCAGCCCCGTGTCCTGCATCAGCTCGACCAGATGGGGCCGGGCCAGTTCGCGCAGGTCCAGCTGGCCTGCCGCCTGCTCGCCGAGCTCGATCAGCTTGATGCCGAGCCGGTACAGGCCGTCGGGCCCCTGGGAGAGCAGGCGCAGCTTCTTCAGCTCGTCCAGCAGCACATAGACCGAACTCTTGGGCGCGTTGAGGACGGGAACGAGGGCGCTGCCCTGGCTCGCGCCCTTCTCGGCGATGTGATCCAGGATCGCCATCGCGCGCTGCAGCGACGGGACTTTGCTGGTCTTGTGGTCCACTGTATTGGACTCCGGTTCGGTTTGTTGGACGAAGTCACTCTAGGCTGGGCCCCTATGGACTGTTTGAGCTGCATCAACATCGCAAATTGGTGAAAACGCGCCCGCATCGAGGGCCGCAGAGACGTTTCGGCGCGCGGCCCGTGCCTTGCGATCGACCGGTGGTCTCGATGTCCGAAGTTGACGCCCGGCAAAGCTGCGAAAAGGCGGGCGTCCGAAGGCTCAAGCGCTGGCGCCTGCCCGTCGAATAGACGCCCAGCGCGACGCCGTCCGTGCGTGCGCGGGACCCGCAGGACCTTCGATGCGTCAACTCTTCACACCGCTTCTGGCCATGGCGCTGGCGGGCTCGGCCTGGCTGGCGCTGCCGGCTCGTGCCGCCTCCACGGCCGACACCACCACCCGCCTCGTCGTCAAGTACAAGACCCAGGCCCTGGCCGCTTCGACCGAACGTGCCCGCACGCGCGTCAAGGCGCTCGCCGAGGCGGCCGGCGTCGAGCTGTCGGCGCTGCGCCAGACGGCCACCGGCGCCACCGTCTACACCCTGGCGGCGCCGCTGACGCTGGCGCGCGCGCGGCAGGTGGCGGCGCGTGTCGCCGCCGACGCCAGCGTCGCCTACGCCTTGCCCGACGTGCGCGTGAAGGCCACGGCGCTGCCGTCGGACACCTACGCCTCGTCGCAGTGGAGCCTGCGCGAAAGCTCCAGCTTCACCGGCGCCGCCAACCTCTTCGCGGCCTGGCCGTCGAGCAGCAGCCGCATCGTCGTCGCCGTCGTCGACACCGGCCTGCTCGCCCACCCGGACCTGACGAGCAACCAGATCGGCGGCTACGACTTCATCTCCGACAGCACGATGGCCGGCGACGGCGACGGCCGCGACGCCGACCCGACCGACGTCGGCGACTACTGCGACGACGAAGGCACGGACTCGTCCTGGCACGCCACCGGCGTCGCCGGCCTGATCGCCGCCGAGGCCAACAACGCCTACGGCGTCGCCGGCGGCGCCGCCAACCACGCGCGCATCCTGCACGCCCGTGCGCTCGGCCGCTGCGGCGGCTACCTCTCGGACGTCGCCGACGCCGTGGTCTGGTCCGCCGGCGGCAGCGTCTCCGGCGTGCCGACGAACACCACGCCGGCGCGCGTCATCAACCTGAGCCTGGGCGCCGAGGCCGGCACCAGCTGCTACGCCTACCTGCAGGAGGCGGTCGACGAAGCCGTCTCGCGCCAGGCGGTGGTCGTCGTCGCCGCGGGCAACGACGGCGCGACCTCGGTCGGCGCGCCGGCCAACTGCAGTGACGTCATCGCGGTCGGCGCGCACACCGTCGGCGGCGACCTCGCGTCCTATTCCAACCACTCGGCCGACGTGACGCTGACCGCGCCCGGCGGCGGGTCCTGCATGCTGCTGACGAGCTGCGACAGCCGCGCCACCTACACGATCGGCAACACCGGCACGCGCAGCGCCGGCACGATGAGCGAGCTGACCGGCTTCGCCGGCACCTCGGCGGCGACGCCGCACGTCGCGGCGGCGGCGGCGCTGCTGCTGGCCGTCGACGACTCGCTGACCCCGGCCCAAGTGCGCTCGCTGCTGGTGTCGACTGCCGCCAGCCACCCGTCCGGCACCTATTGCGCCAACAACGCGGGCCAGTGCGGCGCCGGCATGCTCGACGCCCAGGCGGCGGTGGCCGCGCTGCAGACGCCGGTGGTCACGATCTCGGGCTCCAGCGTCGTCGCCGGTTCGGCCACCGTGACGCTGACGGCCAGCGTGTCGGGCGTGGACTCCGGCTACAGCTACGCCTGGACCCAGGTCTCCGGCCCCAGCGTGACGCTGAACGGCGCGGCGACGTCCAGCCTGTCGTTCACCGCACCGGCGACCAAGGGCACGCCGATGGTCTTCAAGGTCGTGGTCACGTCCTCGGCGGGCCAGAGCGGCTCGAGCAGCTGGACCGTCAGCGTCAACAACCCGGCGACCGCCGACCTGCCCGACCGCTGGACGGCCACCGCCGGCACCGCCTTCAGCACCGAGCTCGAAGGCAGCGACGCCGACGGCGACACCGTCTACTTCACGCTGGTCAGCGGACCGAGCGGCATGACGGTGAGCGACAACGTGCTCGGCTGGGACAACCCGGTCGAAGGCACGTACTCGGTGGTGCTGGCGGTCAGCGACGACGCCGATGCCGACGTCTCCGACGCGACGCAGGTCACGGTGACGCTGACCGTGTCCGCCGCCGGCAGCAGCTCGACGGCCGACGAGGACGGCGGAGGCGGCGGCGGCGCGCTGCACTGGAGCGCGCTGCTGGCGCTCGCCCTGGGCCTGGTCTGGCGTCGCGCCGCGCGGTGAACGCCCGCGCGGCCGCGCTGCTGGCGGCCTGGCTGGCGCTCTCGGTGCTGGCCACCGCCGCCGGGCCGCACGCGGCGGGCTACGTACGCGCCGCGGTCGACGCCGGGCAGTGGTGGCGCCTGGCCAGCGGCGCCTTCGTGCACACCAATGCCGCGCACTGGGCGCTGGACCTCGGCGCGCTGCTGCTGCTCGTCGCCCTGGCCACGCCCGCCGCACGGCTGCGGCTGCTGGCCGCGTTGCCGCTGCTGGCGCTGATGGTGATGCTCGGCGAGCACCTGCTGGCGCGGCACGCCTGGGCGGCGGGCCTGTCGGGCCCGCTGCACGGGATCGCGGTGCTGCTCGCCGCCGATCGGACCCAGCAACCGGTGACGCGGCTGCTGGGCCTGGCGGCCATCGCCAAGGTCCTGGTCGAACTCGCGTGGGGGCCGGCCGCCGGCAGTGCCGAGCTGATCGGCGCACCGGTGCTGGTGTCGCAGCACCTGCTCGGTGTCTTGGCCGGGCTGGCGCTGGCGGCCGTGATGCGTGCCACGCTCCGAACCCGCAGGCGGCGCCGCGACCGGTCTGAGGGCCGCGATCAGCGCGCGGCGCCCCAGGCGCCGGGGTCGGGCTGCACCAGCGCGTCGAAGGCCGCGCGCGCGAACAGCCAGCCCTGCATGCGGGTGATACCGCAGTCCAGCAGCGCGTCGCGCTCGCCGGCCGTTTCCACGCCTTCGGCGATCACGGCGATGCCCAGCTCCTCGCACAGCCGCACCAGCGACTGCACGATCACGCGCGAGCGCGGCCGGCTGTCCAGCGCGCGCGTGAGGTCCATGTCGAGCTTGACGATGTCGGGCTCGAACGCGGCCAGCAGGTTCAGGCCGGAATAGCCGGCGCCGAAGTCGTCCAGCGCAGTCAGGAAGCCCAGCCGCCGGTACTCGGTGACGATCTCGACCAGGTGGGCGACGTCGCGAACGCGCTCGGTCTCGGTGATCTCGAACATGATGCGGTCGAGCGGGAAGCCGCAGGCGTCGGCCGCGCGCAGCGTGGCCTGGATGCAGGCCGAGGCACGGTAGATCGCGTTGGGCATGAAGTTGATCGACAGCCGCTCGCTCAGCCCCAGGCGGGCCGCGGCGGCGATCGCGTCGCGCCGGCATCGCTGGTCGAAGGCGTAGCGGTTGCGGTCGTCGACCTGCGCCAGCACGCTGGCCGCCGGCTCGCCCCGGGGCCCGCGTACCAGCGCCTCGTGGGCGAACACGCTGCGTGCGGGTACGTCGACGATGGGCTGGAACGCGAAGGCCAGCGGCGCGCCGAAGGCCTCCCCGTCGCGGCAGATCCTGCAGTGCCCGTCCTGTCCCGGATGGCCGGAATCCGGCATCTTGCTTCTCCTCGGCGCGGCCCGGTCGGCCGGAGCACCGAGTATCGGGCGACACCGGCCGCCGCGATCTCCCGATCAGCACGACCTTTCCCCCCGCTCGCAGGCCAGCGCAGCGTCGGCCTGTTGCCCCGCACGCGCACCGGCACCGACTTCGCCGCCGGCACCTGGCTGTGCTCGGCGTGATGCGCCAGCGAGCCCCCCGAACCCGATCCGCCCACGGGCCCCGCGTCCGCGTCGATCACGATCTTGTGGGCCATCGTCTGCCCCCGTCGTGCCGGGTCGGCTGCCCCGGATGTCTCCGGGCGGTGCGGGCCAACACGTCAGCCCGGCTGCAGGTGCCCGGGCGCCAGAAGGCGCCGCGCGAGCACCGCTGCGGCCGCGAGGTAGGCCGCGCCGCCGGGAATCCACATCACCAGCCCGGCCAGCTGCTGGTCCCACAGCTCGCGGGACTCGCGCAGGTACAGCGGCTCGCGCGCGAAGGTCAGCAGCGCGCCCAGCAGCCCGGTGTGCATCAGCGTCAGCAGCAGTGCCAGCCCGGCGGCCGCCACGCGTGCCCGCCCGGCGCCCAGCACCGCCTGCCAGAACAGCACGGCGCTGCCGGCGAAACTGGCGTGTTCGGCCAGATGCAGCGCCGGATCGAGCAGCGCCGCGGTGTAGGCCGCGGGCGCGTGCCAGAACCAGATCGCCGCGCCGTGCAGCGCCGCGCAGGCCAGCGGCCGGCGCGCCAGCGCCAGCAGGGCGCGCCAGGCCGGGTCGGTGCCATGGCCGAAGGCGGCGCGCCACTGCGGCAGCGGCCGCGCCAGCACCAGCAGCGGCGCCGCACCGACGATCAGCAGCATGTGCTGCAGCATGTGCCAGCTGGTGCTCTGCGCCGCCCAGTCGTCGAAGGGCCCGAACAGCGCCAGCCCGGCCAGCGCCATGCCGCCGTGCAGCGCGGCGCGCCGCGCCGGTGTCGGCCGCTTCAGCGCCGCGCCCCAGGCCCAGCCGAACCAGCTGACGACGAACAGCGCCTGCGCCAGCCGCAGCAGCAGCGTCTCCGCGCCGCTGCCCGGCGCGTGCGCCAGCGCCGCGCCCGGCAGCAGCAGCGCCGGCAGCAGCAGCGTCAGATGCATGGCGGCAGCGCCAGCAGAGGCAGCGCGATGACGGCGGTCGACAGCGCCGCCACGCCGTACAGCGCGGCCGAGACCGCGGCCACGAAGCGGCGCGCGTGCTGCGTGCGACGACGCGCTGCGCGCGCGCAGACCCATGCAGCGGCGGCCAGCGCCGCGCAGCTCAGCACGCTGAAGCCCAGCAGTGCGGCGTTGAGTGCCGTGGCGGCGCCCTCGGCCGGATCCGGCGGCACCCAGGCGCAGCCCAGGGACAGCCCGCCGTAGACGGCGACGAACCAGGCGGCCCAGACCGTGAGCCCGGCGACGAGCTGCAGCGGGTGGTCGGCCGTCAGCCTCATGCGCTGCCTCCGAAGGCCGCCGGCAGCCCCGACAGCGCGGCCCAGGCGAGCACCGCCGCGCCCACGCTGAAGCCCCAGAACCGCGCCACCACCGTCGGCTCGTAGGGCGCCGCGACGCCGACGTGGCCGGCGCGCACGCGCGCCGCCTGCAGCGCCGACATCACGCCGGCCAGCACACCGTGCACGAGCAGGAAGCCGAGCGTGAAGACGACGACGGCGTCGTGGGCGTTCGTCGTCGGCTGCAGCGGCGCCGTCGCCAGCAGCAGACCCAGGCCGGCGGCGCCGGCACCGCCGCAGGCCGCCGCCGCGGCCATCGTCGCGGCCAGGCGGCCGGCCATCGACCGGCGCAGGCGTGCCACCGCCTGCCGCTGCAGCAGATGCCCGGCCCCGAAGGCCGCGGCCACCGCGCCCAGCGCCCAGCCGGGCAGCGCCGCCTGGGCCGGCGGCTTGAAGCCCGGCGCCACGGTCCAGAGGTAGGCCCAGGCGAAGAGCAGCGAGCCGTACAGCGCCGCATCGGCCAGCAGCGCGAGCCCCATGCCCCAGAGGCCGGGCCCGTCGAACGTGCGGGAGTGCAGCGCCAGGCCCTGCGGCAGGTCGGCGGCTTCGCCGGCCACGGCCTGCGGGTGCGCGCCGTTCAGCCAGGACCAGCGCAGCAGCACGCCGAGCGCCGCCAGCCCGAGCAGCGCCGCCGCGCTGTAGTGCTTGGCCAGCAGCGCGATGCACAGCGCAGCCAGCAGGGTTGCGGCCACCAGCGGCAGCCAGCTGTTGCCCGGCAGGTGGATGACCTCGCGCGGCTGGCCGTTCAGCGGGTCGCAGCCCAGCGTCTCGCGCCGGCCGTGCGCCGCCTGCGGCAGCGCGTGGCGGCCCTCGGCGATCGTGCGCAGCAGTTCCGGCCGCTCCCACAGCGGGTGGCGTGTCGCCAGCCGCGGCAGGCTGGCGAAGTTGTAGGCGCGCGGCGGCATGCCGGCGGCCCACTCCAGCGTGTCGGCGTTCCAGGGGTTGGGCGGCGCACGGCGCCCGAGGCGCGCGTGCAGCAGCAGGTCCAGCAGCACGACGGCGACGCCGAAGGCCATCACGAAGCTGAACACCGACGACACGAGGTTGGGCAGATCCCAGCCCAGCCCGGCGTCGTAGCGCCAGACGCGCCGCGGCATGCCCATCAGCCCGGTCCAGTGCATCACCAGGAAACTGCCGTTGAAGCCGACGAAGCTGAGCCAGAAGCCCAGCCGCGCCAGCCGCGGCGAACTCAGCCGCCCGCTCGCCAGCGGCAGCCAGTGGTAGAGCGCCGCCACCAGCGGGAACAGCATCCCGCCGACGAGCACGTAGTGGAAGTGCGCGACGACGAAGTGGGTGTCGTGCACCTGCCAGTCGAAGGGCACCAGCGCCAGCATCACGCCGGTCAGCCCGCCGGCGACGAAGACGAACAGGAAGCCGCCCAGCCACAGCATCGGCACGTTCCCGCTCGGCCGGCCCGCCCACAGCGTGGCGATCCAGGCGAAGACCTGCACCCCGGTCGGGATCGCGACCAGCATGCTGGCGGCCGAGAAGAAGGCCTGCGCCAGCGCCGGGATGCCGACCGCGAACATGTGGTGCACCCAGAGCCCGAAGCTGAGGAAACCCGTCGAGACCATCGCCACGACGACCCAGCGGTAGCCCACCAGCGGCCGCTGCGCGTGCGCCGCCACCAGCGTCGAGACGATGCCGGCGGCCGGCAGGAAGATGATGTAGACCTCGGGGTGGCCGAAGAGCCAGAACAGGTGCTGCCACAGCAGCGGGTCGCCGCCGCGCGCGGGGTCGAAGAAGGCCCAGCCGGCGGCGCGCTCCAGCTCCAGCAGCAGCGAGCCCAGGATCAGCGGCGGGAAGCCGACGACGATCATCAGCGAGGTGACCAGCATCGCCCAGGCGAAGATCGGCATGCGGTCCAGCGACATGCCGGCCGCGCGCGTGCGCAGGATCGCCACCGTGGCCTCGATGGCCGCGCTCATCGTCGAGATCTCGACGAAGGTGACGCCGATGAGCCAGAAGTCGGAGTTCGGCCCCGGCGAGTGCCGGCCCGAGGACAGCGGCGTGTAGAGGAACCAGCCGGCGTCGGGCGCCACGCCGAGCAGCAGGCTGGCCGTCAGGAGGGTGCCGCCGAAGGCGTAGCACCAGTAGCCGAAGGCCGACAGGCGCGGGAACACGAGGTCGCGTGCGCCCAGCATCTTGGGCAGCAGCCAGGCGGCCACACCCTGCAGCACCGGCACCGCGAACAGGAACATCATCAGCGTGCCGTGCATCGTGAAGGCCTGGGCATAGGCCTCGGGGCCCAGCACCTGGTGGCCGGGCTGCGCGAGCTGGGCGCGCATCAGCATCGCCAGCAGCCCGGCGATGAGGAAGAAGACGCCGCCGGTGACGACGAAACGCGCCGCGATGCTGCCGTGGTTGACGACGGCCAGCGCCTGCCAGCCCTTGGGGTTGCCCCAGACGCGTTCGAACTCCGCGTGCAGCGCCTGCGGCTCGCGCGGCGGCGCGCCGTCGTCGGCCGGTTCGCTCGCGAGCGGGCCGTTCACCGTGCGGCACCCGGCTGCGCCGCCAGCCAGGCGTCGAACTCGGCCGGCTCCATCGCGACGACCGTCATCGCCATGCCGGCGTGCCCCGGGCCGCAGAACTCGGCGCAGACGCCGCGGTAGCGCCCCGGTGCGTCGGCCTGCAGCCGCACGACACGCACGTGGCCGGGGATCGCGTCGAGCTTGCCGCCCAGGCGCGGCACCCAGAACGAGTGGATCACGTCGCGGCTCTCGGTGTGCACGTCCACCGGGCGCCCGGCCGGGATGCGCAGCTCGTCGACCAGGCTGATGCCGGCGTCCGGGTAGACCAGCTCCCAGTGCCACTGCAGCCCGACGGCGTGAACCCGCAGCGGCGCTGTCCCGGTGCCCGGCAGCGGCAGCTGGTGCAGCGCGGCCGGCGAGCCCAGCACCAGCAGCGCCAGCACCGCCACCGACGGCAGCAGCAGCCCGCCGCCGACCAGCCAGCGCCGGCCGTCGCGCCGCGCCCGGGCCTCGTCGGGCGGCGCCTGCCGGCGCATCGCCAGCATCCAGGCCGCCAGCGTGCCGGTGAACACCAGCGCCGCGGCGCCGGCCATCCACCACCAGACCTCGGCCACGGCGCGTGCCGACGGCCCAGCGGGATCCAGTACCGACAGCGGGCCTTCGCAGCCGGCCAGCGCCGCGGCAGCGCCCGCGGTCAGAATGGACCGATGCAGGCCGAACCCATCCTCAGCCGCGCCGCGATCGCCGGGCACCCGCTGCACCCGATGGTCATCCACTTCCCGGTGGCGGCGCTGATCGGGCTGGTCGGTGCCGACCTCGGTTTCCTGGTCAGCGGCGACGCCTTCTGGGCCCGGGCGGCGCTCTGGCTGGCCGGCGTCGGCGCGCTGGGCGGCTGGGTGGCCAGCGTCTTCGGCCTCGTCGACCTGCTGGCGATCGCCCGCGTGCGCCGCCTCGTCGTCGCCTGGGCGCATGCGCTGCTGGCGGTGATGATGCTGTCGCTGGCGACGCTGAACTGGACGCTGCGCCTGGTCGGCGACCGCGAGGCGGTGGTGCTGCCCTGGGGCCTGGCGCTGAGCCTGCTGACGGCGGCCTTCATCGCGCTGGCGGCCTACCTCGGCGGCCGCCTGGTCTACGAGAAGACGGTCGGCGTCGACACCGCCGGCTGACCACGTCGGGCGCTGGCACACGGCGCCGGTCTCAGAACGGTTTGGCGAGCACGATCCACGCGATCGCGCCCAGCCATGCCAGGGTCCAGCCGAGCAGCGTCGCGCCGGCGCGTGGCACGGCAGCGCCGTCGCGTTCCACGCGCAGCACCAGCACGCCGGCCAGCGCATGGCCCAGCACCAGCAGCGCCACCAGCATCAGCTTGGCCACCAGCCACGCCGCGTAGGGCCCGTGCCAGACGAAGATCGCCGTGCCCGAGGCGATGGCCACCAGCGCCGCCGGTGTGGCGACGCTGGTGAACAGCGCCCGCGGCAGCGAGCGCCGCGGCAGCTCCGCGGCGCTCGCCAGCGCCAGCGCCAGGTAGCTGAGCGCGCCGCACCAGACGATCACCGCGGCGAGGTGCACGAGCTTGAGCCAGGGCATCAGCGTCCCGGCGGTGCGGCGCCGCGCAGCATCGAGGCCAGGTCGATCGGGAACGGAAACACGATCGTCGAGCTGTTCTGCGTGCCGATCGTCGCCAGCGTCGAGAGATAGCGCAGCTGCATCGCCTCGGGCTGCGCCGACAGCACCTGGGCGGCTTCCAGCAGCTTGCGCGCGGCCTGTTCCTCGCCTTCGGCGTTGATCACCTTGGCGCGGCGCTCGCGTTCGGCCTCGGCCTGGCGCGCCATCACGCGCACCATGTTCTCGCCCAGGTCGATGTGCTTCAACTCGACGTTGGCGACCTTCACGCCCCAGGCCTCGGTCTGGGCGTCGAGGATGTTCTGGATGTCGGCGTTGAGCTTGTCGCGCTCGGACAGCATCGCGTCGAGCTCGTGGCGGCCGAGCACCGAACGCAGCGTCGTCTGCGCCAGCTCGCTCGTCGCCTGGCGGTAGTTTTCCACCTGGATCACCGAGGGCTCGGGGCCGACGACGCGGAAATAGATCACCGCGCTGACCCGCACCGAGACGTTGTCGCGCGAGATCACGTCCTGGCCCGGCACGTCCAGCACCTGGGTGCGCTGGTCGACACGCACCATCTGCTGCAGCACCGGGATCAGCAGGATCAGCCCCGGCCCCTTCACGCCGGTGAAGCGGCCGAGCGTGAAGACCACGCCGCGCTCGTACTCGCGCAGGATGCGGATCGACATCGCGAGCACGATGATCACGAGGAACAGCAGCGGGCTGAAGATCAGCAGCGAGGACATCGGCATCTCCGTCGGGTGGTGCGGGCCTCAGCCCGGGGGTGGGGCCGCGCGTGCGACGCGCAGCGTGAGGCCGTCGACGCCGAGCACGTGCACCCCGTCGCCCGGGGCGAGCGGGGCCTCGGCGACGGCGCGCCAGCGTTCGCCCTGCAGCAGCACGTGGCCCTGGCTGCCGGCCCAGTCGAGCACACGCGCCGTCTCGCCGAGCATCGCCGGCGTGCCGCTGCGCGGCTGCTGGCGCCGCGCCTGCAGCGCCGCGCGCACGACGAGCAGCGCCGCGGCCGCACAGGCCAGCGCCAGGCCGGCGACCAGCGGCAGCGAGACCTCGACGGCGCCCGGAACCTCGGTGTCGACGAGCAGCAGCGCGCCCAGCACGAAGGCGACGACGCCGCCCAGACCGAGCACGCCGAACGAGGCCGCGAAAGCCTCGGCGATCATCAGCGCCAGGCCCAGCAGCAGCAGCGCCAGGCCGGCGACGGTCACCGGCAGCGTCGACAGCGCGTACAGCCCCAGCAGCAGGCTGATCGCGCCGACGACGCCGGGCACCAGCGCGCCCGGGCTCATGGCCTCGAACAGCAGGCCGTAGACGCCGATCGCCATCAGGATCAGCGCCAGGTTGGGGTTGGAGATCACGGCCAGCGCACGCGTGCGCCAGTCGGCCTCGTGGTGGCGCAGCGCCAGGCCCGCGGTGTGCAGCGTCACCGTGCCGGCGGCCAGCTTCACGCTGCGGCCGTCGGCCTGCGCCAGCAGCGCCGGCACCGATTCGGCGACGATCTCGACGACGCCGGCGGCCAGCGCCTGCGGCGCGGCCAGGCTGGCAGCGTCGCGGACCGCGCGTTCGCCCCAGTCGGAATTGCGCCCGCGCAGTTCGGCCAGCGAACGCAGGTAGGCGACCGCGTCGTTCATCGCCTTGGCCGCCGACGGGTCGGGCGTGGAGGCGGCGCGCCCGGCTTCGACCGGCGGCCCGCCCAGCGCCACCGGCGTCGCCGCGCCGAGGTTGGTGCCCGGGGCCATCGCCGCGAGATGGCTGGCGTAGACGATGAAGGTGCCGGCGCTGGCGGCGCGTGCGCCCGCCGGCCCGACCCAGGCGATGACCGGCAGCGGCGCGGCGGTGATGGCGCGCACGATCTCGCGCATCGACGTGTCCAGCCCGCCGGGCGTGTCGATCTGCAGCACGACGACCGCCGCGCCGTCGCGATGGGCGGCGGCGATGCCACGTTTCAGGTGGTCGGCGGCCGCCGGGCCGACGGCGCCGTCGAGCCGGAGCACGAACGCCGCGGCGGGCGGCTGCGGCTGTGCGCCCGCGCTCCACGCCACCAGCAGGCACAGCAGGGCCAGGAGCGTGAAGGGCAGGGCGGGGCGCATCCGGCGCCGTCAGCAAGCGGCGCGCCCGGTGTCGGCAGCGGCGTGCTCTGACGCCGGCGATCAGTGTGTCGTCGACAAAAGAACAGCCCCGCGCCGGACAGGCCGCGGGGCGGGGTGGCGCCGGCGGGCCGGCGCGGTGGGGCTACTTGAACGGCTGCGGCCGCGGGGTCTTGTCGCTGGACGGCGGCAGGATCGGCAGCGTGAAGCTCGGCTGGTCGCCGGTCAGCGTCTTCAGGAAGGAGACGATCTTGGCGTTCTCGTCGGGCGTGAACTTCTTGCCCAGCTGCAGCCGGCCCATGATGTCCACGGCTTCGGTCAGCGTGTTGGCCGCGCCGTCGTGGAAGTACGGGTAGGTCATCTCGACGTTGCGCAGCGTCGGCACCTTGAAGTTGAAGCGGTCGGCGTCCTTGCCGGTGACCGCGACGCGGCCCTCGGCCGGGCTGCTGGCCTTGTACGGCGCGACCACGCCCATCTTCTGGAACGAGTTGCCGCCGACGGCCGGGCCGTTGTGGCAGCCGACGCAGCCGCTTTCCTTGAACAGCTTGTAGCCGGCGAGTTCGTCGGCGTTCAGCGCGTCCTTCTTGCCCAGCAGCCACTGGTCGAAGCGCGAGTTCGGCGTCACCAGCGTCTTCTCGAACTCGGCGATCGCGGCCGTGACCTGGTCGATGTCGATCTTGTCCTTGCCGAAGACCTGCTTGAACTCGCGCTGGTAGGCCGGGATCGACTCGAGCACGCCCAGGGCCAGCGTGTGCGTGAACGCCATCTCGCCCGGGTTGGCGATCGGGCCGCCGGCCTGGGCCTTCAGGTCGGCCGCGCGGCCGTCCCAGAACTGGGCGACGTTGAGGCTGGAGTTCAGCACCGTCGGCGCGTTGATCGGGCCTTGCTGCCAGCGGTCGCCGATCGAGGTCGGGATGTTGTCGGTGCCGCCCATCGACAGGTTGTGGCACGAGTTGCACGAGATGAAGCCCGACTTGGACAGGCGCGGGTCGAAGTACAGCTTCTTGCCCAGTTCGACCATGCCCAGGTTCACCTGCTGCGGGGGCACGATCGGCTGGATCGGCTCCTGGCTCTGGGCAACGGCCGCGCCGACGGCCAGGACACTGGCGGCGGCCAGGGCGACCGGGGTCCAACGAATGCGCATGGAATCTCCTCTATCCGTCCGAATCTGTAGCCGGTGGCCGGGACGGCCCATCGGGCACCGGGGCGATCTGGAATCAGTCCAGACGACGGATGCATTCCAGTCCTGACCCCGCGGTCACGATCTGACACAGCGCAAAGCCGGATAAATCGACCAAATCGCAACGGCGTCTGCCTCGCAGAGACCCCGCTGGCGTTGTGGCGACGCGGCAACTGCCGCAGTGCAATGGTCGGGAACAGGCGCCGGCGGCGGCGCCGTCAGCGCGCCGAAGACGGCGCTGGCGCGGCCTGCCTGCCGCGCGCCTCGAGCGCGAAGTACAGCGTGGTGGCCACGGCCAGCGGCGCGAGGTAGTAGACGGCGCGGTAGGCCAGCAGGGCCGCCAGCACCGGCCCCTGGCCCAGCCGCGCGCCCAGCAGCGCGACGAACACCGCCTCGATGACGCCCAGCCCGGCCGGCAGATGCGTCACGACGCCGGCCACGGCCGCCAGCAGCAGCGCCGTCAGCACGTCGGGGTAGGGCAGCGTGCGCCCCAGCAGCACGTGGCAGACGCCGGCGATCAGCGCCCAGTTCGTCGCCGACAGCAGCAGCTGCAGCAGCGCCACGCGCAGCGGCGGCAGCACCAGCTCGTGGCCGCGCAGCCGCCAGCTGCGCCGCCGCGCGAAGGCGCACAGCGCGACGTAGCCCGCCGCGGCCAGCAGCAGCGCGCCGCCCAGCAACCGCAGCGCGGTGCGGCCCAGCTCCCAGTCCGGCGGCAGCGCCGGCGGCCGCAGCAGCAGCACCGTGCCGCCGAGCACGAAGTAGCCCAGCCAGTTGGTCAGCAGGCTGTAACCCAGCACGCGCGTCACGACGCCGGGCGCCAGCCCGAGCTGGCCGTAGAGCTTGTAGCGCAGCGCGAAACCGCCGACCAGCGCGCCCAGGTTGAGGTTGAAGGCATAGGAGATGAAGCCCACCGCGGCCACGCGGGGCGCGGCCAGGCCGTGGCCGGTCAGCTGGCGGCCGATCAGGTCGTAGGTGGCGTAGAGCGCGTGGCTGGCCGCGGCCAGCGCCGCCGCGAGCGCGAGCGTCCCCGGCTCGACACGCTGCAGCGCGTCCCAGGCCGCGCCCCAGTCCATCGAACGTGCAACCTTGGCGACGAGCGCGCCGACGACGACGATGAAGGCGATGCCCAGCCAGCGGCGTGCGCGCGGCCACCACGAAGGCGCGCGAGCGCGGCGCGGTGCGGCCTCATCCGGCATGCAGGCTCCGCGCCTCGTCTTCGCGTTCGGAGGCCGGCGCGGGCGGCGGCGGGGTTTCGACCAGCTGCAGCGTCGGCCGGTGCGCCGGCAGCACACGCGCCCAGAGCGGGAAGCGTTGGGCGAAGCGCAGCACGAAGTAGCTGCGCAGCCGCACCCACAGCCGCCAGCGCGGCGTCGGCTCGGGCTTCACCTCCTCGCAGCTGTGGCGGATCAGGTGCTGCAGCCGCTCGCGCAGCTGCGCCGCGAAGCCGCGGTCGCGCAGGATGACGTTGGCCTCCAGGTTCAGCGACAGGCTCAGCGGGTCGAGGTTGCTCGAGCCCACCGTCGCCCAGTCCTCGTCGACGACCGCCACCTTGCCGTGCATCGGCCGGTCGCAGTACTCGTGGATGTGCACGCCGTCGCGCAGCAGGTGCTCGTAGAGCAGGCCGGCGGCGGTCTTCACGATCGGCATGTCGGGCGTGCCCTGCAGCACCAGGCGCACGTCCACGCCGCGCCGGGCCGCGCGCCGCAGCTCCTTCAGGAAACGCCAGCCGGGGAAGAAGTAGGCGTTGGCGATGATCACGCTGTGGCGCGCGGCGCGCAGCGCGGCGCGGTACTGGCGTTCGATGTCGGCGCGGTGCTCGAGGTTGTCGCGCGTGACGAGCATTGCCTGCACCGGGCCTTCGGTGCGCGGCGGCGGCAGCCGCGGCCGCTGCACCGGCGGCTCGCCGCGTGTGCCGCCGCGGATCGCGGCGAGCGCGAACTGGCGGATGGTCTCGACCACCGGCCCGCGCAGCCGCACCGAGTAGTCCTGCTTGGCCTCCGGCCCGAAGTCGGCCAGGTGGTCGGCCGAGTAGTTGATGCCGCCGACGAAGGCCGTCTCGCCGTCGACGACGACGATCTTGCGGTGCATGCGGCGCAGCACGTTGAAGCGCCGGCCGAACAGCCGCCAGCTCGGGTCGAAGCTGCGCAGGCGCACGCCGGCGGCGCGCAGCGAGCCGGTGAACTCGGGCGACAGGTCGGGCGAGCCGAAGCCGTCGACCATCACGTCGACCTGCACGCCGCGCTGTGCGGCCTCCAGCAGCGCCGCGTGCAGCGCCAGCCCGACCTTGTCCTCGAAGAGGATGAAGGTCTCCAGCAGCACCTCGTGGCGGGCGTTGCGGACGGCGTCGAAGACGGCGGGGAAGAAGGCCTCGCCGTTTTCGAGCAGCTCGACGGTGTTGCCGTCCTGCCAGCGTGGCCGCAGCTTCACAGCGCGATCTCCGCAGCCAGCGGCGCGTGGTCCGACAGATGCGCCCAGGGCCGGTGCGGCAGCGGCAGCGGGCGGTGGCCGCGCGTGTTGCGCACGTAGATGCGGTCCAGGCGCAGCAGCGGGAATCGCGCCGGGAAGGTGCGTGCCGAACGACCGTGCGCCTTCACGAACACCTCGTGCAGACCGAGGCCGCGCTCGAGCACCGGGTGGGCGCGGTCGCGCCAGTCGTTGAAATCGCCGGCGACGACCAGCGGCGCGTCGTCGGGCACCTCGCGCCGCACCAGCTCGCACAGCCGGTCGAGCTGGCGCCGGCGATGGCCCTCGGCCAGCCCCAGGTGCACGCAGACGGCGTGCACCTGCGCGCCTTCGGCCGGCAGGCGCAGCGTGCAGTGCAGCAGGCCGCGCGCCTCGTGGCCGTCGACCGAGACGTCGTGGTTGGTGTAGGCGACGATCGGGTACTTGGACAGCAGCGCGTTGCCGTGATCGCCGTGCGGGTAGACGGCGTTGCGGCCGTAGGCGAACTGCGGCCACAGCTGGTCGGCGATGAACTCGTAGTGCGGTGCCTGGGGCCAGCGCGCGACGCCTTCCGAGTGGCGGCGGTGGGTGCCATGCACCTCCTGCAGGAAGACGAGGTCGGCGTCGACCGCGCGCACCGCGTCGCGCAGCTCGTGCAGCACGAAGCGGCGGTTCAGCGCGGTGAATCCCTTGTGCGTGTTCACGGTCAGGACGCGGATCGAAGGCGGGCTCTTCATCGGGGGGTGGAGGGCAGCAGGACCGCCGTCAGTGTCCGCAGGCGGAGCCGGGTGCTCGTGTAGGAAGACACCGCCGGGCCACGACGGTGCCGGCCGCGCCGCGCTGCCGGTCAGCGTGCCGGCAGCCGGGGTGCCCGCGTCGCGAGGCGGTGCTGCGGCCGGCGCGCCGCGGCGTGCGCGCGCGCAGGCGCACGCGGCCGGCCGGCGGCCAGGCCGCAGAACGGGCGGCACAGCGGCGGCCGTGCCGTCATCGGGAAAACCGTTCGGAATGCGGGGCCATGCCGCCCCGGGGCAAGCCGGATGCCCGCGCCGTTCAGGCGACCGGTTCGGTGCGGCTGCGTGCGCGCGAACGCCGGCCCAGGCCGTCCAGCGCCGGTTGCGGGGTGGCCGCCGGCGCGGGCTTGCCGCGGCGCGCCTTGGGCGCGCTCTTCGGCGCGCTCTTAGGCTCGGCGGCTTCGACGGCCGGCGCCGCGGCGGCCCGCGGGCGCCGCTTCGTCGGCGCGGCCGCCTCGGCTTCGCGCTTGCGCGCCGCCAGCGCCAGCCGGCGCACACGCGCGATGTCGCGCTCGGTGATGACGCCGTTGACTCCGGAGATCGCGGCCAGCTTCATCCCGTGTTTCAGGCCCAGCTTGTAGATCTCGCGCACCTTCTCCCACTCGATCGCGCGGCCGACGGTGAAGTTCTCGAAACGGCCTTCCAGCGCCAGCACGATGGTCTCGGCCAGGCAGGCGTAGGCGACGCCCGGCGGCAGGCCGATGTTCTTCATCTTCACCTGGCCGGGGAGCTGGATCTCGCCGGACTCGATGACCAGCACGTCGGGGCGCCTGGCCACGTCCTCGGGCGACAGGTCCAGCGGCCGCGCGACGTCGGTGATCACGCAGCCGGGCTTGACCTTCATGATGTCCAGCACCTTCTTGCCGGCGCCCGAGGTCGCGGTGACGATCATGTCCATCTGGGCGATGTGCGTGTCGGCCTTGGCGCTGAGCACGATCTTCGCGTCGGGCGTCTGGCGCAGGATGGACTCCTGCAGCGCCAGCAGCTTGGCGGTCTCGGGCGAGACCAGCGTCACCTCCTCGGCGGCGCGCACCAGCAGCCGCGCGCAGGCCGAACCGATGGCGCCGGTGGCGCCGACGACCATGGCCTTGAACTTCACGCGTTCGTCGCCCTGGGGCGGCTCGACGAGCTTCAGCCGCAGCAGCGCGTCGTGCGCCGCCCACAGCGCGCCCGAGGCGCTGTAGCTGTTGCCGGTGGTGATCGGCAGCGTCGCGCGCCGCGCCACCGTCGCGCCGGCGTCGCCGACGACCTTGGTGAAGGCGCCCAGCCCCATGATCTGCGCGCCGAGCTTCCTCGCCATCTCGGCGGCGGCGAGCAGCCGGCGGTAGGTGAACTCCGGCGGGTGGCTCATGATCTCGCGCGGCGTGCCGCCCACCGAGATCAGCCAGCCCTCGGCCTCGGCGCCGGTCGGCGACTTGATGCCCTCGATCTTCGAGTAGACGAAGGGCGGCGCGTAGGCCATCGCCTTCTCCAGCGAGTCCATCAGCAGCGGCGGCGAGACCCTGGACAGCATCTCGATCGGCTTGACCTTCTTGAAGTACTCCTGCGACAGCGGGTGGATGACGAAGGCGAAGCGGTTCTTGCGCTGCACGCCGTTGGGGTAGAGCACGCGCGGGCGTGCGTCGAGCATCTGGATCAGCTCGAGGTAGTCGTCGTCGTACAGCGTGCCCGGCGCCTTGCCGGTGGCCGCGAGGATCATCGCGTCGAGCAGCTCGTGGCCGAGCACACGGCCCTGGACGACCGGCGAGGCGTCGACGACCATCGCCACGCCCTTCTCGCGGAAGGCTTCGAGACGGGCGTCGTTGACGGTCGCGGTGACGATCGTCTTGCCGGCCAGCTCCTCGGTGCCGAAGCGGTCGAGCTCGTGCACCGGCGCGACGATGACGGTGGCCTTCTTCATCGCCTGGCGCAGCACGTGGTCGGTCCAGCGCTCCAGCAGCGTGGTGCTCGGCAGGCGCTTCGGAGCCCAGCCGGCGACGTAGTGCGAGCCGGTGGCGTACAGCGACAGCGCGTCCAGCGAGGTCAGCAGCTTGGGCACACCCAGCTGCAGCAGCGGGTCGGCGAAGAACAGGTTGGGCGTGAACTCGGCCATCGCCGAGGCCAGCTTGCGGTTGGCGACGCCGGAGAAGAACAGCACCAGCGCGTTGTCGAAGTAGCGCCCGAGATCGGCCTGCACATGGCGCAGCGCCCATTCGAGATAGATTTCGGCCAGGTGGGCGCCGGTGGTGCAGGGCGCGTGTTTGAGCGTGGCGGCGAGTTCGGCGCCGCCGGTCGTGGCGCCGACGCTGCGCGGGTCGGGCCCGGCGCCGATGCCGATCGCGGCGGCGCGGCGGTCCCAGTAGGCCAGCCGGCGCGCGGCGACCTCGGTGTCGCCGTCGGTGCCGATGCGCCGCACGCGCAAGGGCTGGCCGAGCAGCGTGGTGCGCAGTTCAAAGTCCTGCGCTGCTGCGCCGAGGCTGATGCCGATCACGCTCTTCATACGTTGTTCGCGCCAGAGTGGACCCGGGACGGGCATGGTGGAGGGTTGAGGAGATGGCCAACTTGATCGGGGACATGGCCCGCACCGTCGGGCTCCCCAAGCTGAAGCAGGCAGCAGGCGTCGTCACCAAGCGGCTGCCGATCCCGCAGCCCTTGTTGATCGTAGGGCCGGGAGCAAGCGCCAAGCTCGGCCAGGCGATCGGGGATTTCACCCATCGGAAGGTCATGCTGGTCACCGACGCGACGGTGATGAAGCTCGGCCTGGCCGAACCGCTGTGCGCCGCGCTGGCCGCGGCGGGCACCGCGGTCGTGGTCTTCGACCGCGTCGAGCCCGACGCGCCGATCCCGGTCATCGACGCCGGCATCACGCTGCTGCGCGACGAGGCCTGCGACGCCATCGTCGCCTTCGGCGGCGGCTCGGTGATGGACGCGGCCAAGGTCATCGGCCTGGCGGTGGCCAACGGCAAACCGCCGCGGGCGCTGGTCGGTTACTTCAAGGGCCTGCACGGCCCGCTGCCGCTGTACGCGGTGCCGACGACCGCCGGCACCGGCAGCGAGGTCACCGTCGCCGCGGTGATCTCCGACCCGAAGGCGCAGCGCAAGCTGGTCGTCGCCGACACGCGGCTGGTGCCGCGCATGGCGGCGCTGGATCCGGAGCTGATGGTCGGCCTGCCGCCGGCGATCACCGCCGCCACCGGCATGGACGCGCTGACGCACGCCGTCGAGGCCTACATCGGCGACTGGTGCACCGACACCACCGACCGCTGGGCGCTGGCCGCGGTCGGCATGGTCTTCGAGCAGCTGGAGCGCGCCGTCACCGACGGCGGCGACCTCGTCGCACGCGAACGCATGGCGCTGGCCTCGACCTACGCCGGCCTGGCCTTCACCCGCGCCAACGTCGGCAACGTGCACGCGATCGCGCACCAGTTGGGCGGCCTGTACCACGTGCCGCACGGGCTGGCCAATGCCATCGTGCTGCCGGCGGTGCTGCGGTTTTCGGCGCCGAACTGCGAGCCGCGGCTGGCGGCGCTGGCGCGGCGCGCCGGAGTCGGTGCGCCCGACGACGGCGACACGACGCTGGCGCACAAGTTCATCGACGCCGTGGCCGAGCTCAACCGGCGCATCGGCATCCCGGCGACGGTCGACGCGCTGCGTGCCGCCGACATCCCCAAGCTCGCCCAGGCCGCCTGCCGCGAGGCCGACGCCAACTACCCGGTGCCGCGCGTGATGACGCAGGGCGACTGCGAAGCCATCCTGCGGTCACTGCTGCCGGCCAAGGCGGCGGCGCGCAAGCGCACGGCGGCCAAGACAGCCGCCAAGCCGGCGGCGAAGAAGACCGCCGCGCGCAGGAAGGCCGCCGCGCCGGCCTGATCAGCGCAGCGTGAGCTCGGGGCCGAGTTCGCGCAGCCAGGACAGCACCGCCGGCTCGGGCCAGCGCCAGGGCTGCTCGAAACCCGGTGTGCCCGCTCGCGGGTGCCACTGCTGCAGCACCCAGCGTTTCGCGCCGGCGCTCTTCAGCGTCAGCGCCATCTTCGCCAGCGTCTCGTCACTCTGCAGTGCCGGGTGGTAGGTCGTGCGCACCTCGTGGTCGACGCCGCTGGCGACGACGGCGGCCAGCGCCTCGTGCACCGGCGCGCCGCTGCACGGGCGGCCGGTCAGCGCGTCGTGGCCGGCCAGGTCGGTCTTCAGGTCCAGGCCGACCCAGTCCAGCGCCGGCAGCAGCGCCTCGAGCTTCTTCGGGTAGATGCCGGCGCTGTGCAGGCCGACGGCGAACCCCAGGCTGCGCGCGGTGGCCACGGCCTCGGGCAGCGCCGGGTCCAGCGTCGGCTCGCCGCCGCTGAAGACGACGCCGTCGAGCAGCCCGCGGCGGCGCGCCAGCGTCGCGACGACCTCGTCCCAGTGCGGCCCGGCGGCGCCGTCCCGCGGCTGCAGCGCCGGGTTGTGGCAGTAGACGCAGCGCCAGGGGCAGCCCTGGACGAAGACGACCGCCGCGAGGCGGTCGGGCCAGTCGGTGGTGCTCAGCGGCTGGAAGCCGCCGACGGCCAGCGCCTCAGGCGCAGCCACACTCGACGCTGGCCGTCACGTCGGCCGCGGCGGCCGGGCGCCCCGGCTCGTCGAAGTAGCGGCGCTCCATGAACTCGCCCTGCTTGCCGATGTTGAACGAGGCCATCGGGCGGTGGTAGCCCATCACGCGCGTCCAGACTTCGCAGCGGGTGCGTTCATGCTCTTCGAGCTGCGGGTGGACGAGAGGGGTCTGGCTGTGGCTCATGCGGTTTTCCTTGGTTGGGGTGGCGGCCGTCAGGCGGCCGGGGTGGCGCGTGCGGCCTTGGCGGCCTTGCGTGCCAGGGCTTCCTCGTCGCACTTCGGGCAGAACGCGTGCTCGCCGGCGAGGTAGCCGTGTTTCGGGCAGATCGAGAAGGTCGGCGTCACCGTGATGTAGGGCAGCCGGTAGCGTTCGAGCGAACGGCGCACCAGGTCGCGGCAGGCGAGTGCCGACGAGACCCGTTCGCCCAGGTACAGGTGCAGCACGGTGCCGCCGGTGTACTTGCGCTGCAGTTCCTCCTGGCGCTCCAGCGCCTCGAAGGGGTCGGTCGTGAAGCCGACCGGCAGCTGCGAGGAGTTCGTGTAGTACGGGCGCTCCGCCGTGCCGGCCTGCAGGATGCCGGGCAGGCGCTTCTTGTCTTCCTTGGCGAAGCGGTAGGTCGTGCCTTCGGCCGGCGTCGCCTCCAGGTTGTAGAGGTGGCCGGTCTCCTCCTGCAGCTCGACGATGCGTGCGCGGATGTGGTCCAGGTAGCGCACCGCCATCGCGTGGCCCTCGGGCGAGGTGATGTCGCTGCGGTCGGCGCTGAAGTTGCGGATCATCTCGTTGATCCCGTTCACGCCGATCGTCGAGAAGTGGTTGCGCAGCGTGCCCAGGTAGCGCTTGGTGTACGGGAACAGGCCGCTGTCGATGTGGCCCTGGATGACCTTGCGCTTGATCTCCAGGCTGGTGCGCGCGATGGCTATCAGGCGGTCGGTGCGCGCCAGCAGGCCGGCTTCGTCGCCGGCGTGCAGATAACCCAGGCGGGCGCAGTTGATCGTCACCACGCCCAGCGAGCCGGTCTGCTCGGCCGAGCCGAACAGGCCGTTGCCGCGCTTCAGAAGCTCGCGCAGGTCCAGCTGCAGCCGGCAGCACATCGAGCGCACCATGTTCGGCTGCAGGTCCGAGTTCAGGAAGTTCTGGAAGTACGGCAGGCCGTACTTGGCCGTCATCTCGAACAGCGGCAGCGTGTTCGGGTGCTCCCAGTCGAAGTCGCGGGTGATGTTGTAGGTCGGGATCGGGAAGGTGAACGAGCGGCCCTTGGCGTCGCCTTCCATCATCACGTCGATGTAGGCGCGGTTGATCATGTCCATCTCGGCCTGCAGATCGCCGTAGGCGAACGGCATCTCCTGGCCGCCGATCACCGGCACCTGCTCGCGCAGGTCCTCGGGGCAGGTCCAGTCGAAGGTCAGGTTGGTGAACGGCGTCTGCGTGCCCCAGCGCGAAGGCACGTTCAGGTTGTAGATCAGCTCCTGCAGGCTCTGGCGCACCTGGTCGTACGTCAGCCCGTCCTTGCGGATGAAGGGCGCGAGATAGGTGTCGAAGGAGCTGAAGGCCTGGGCGCCGGCCCACTCGTTCTGCAGCGTGCCGAGGAAGTTGACGATCTGGCCGACGGCGCTGGACAGGTGCCTGGGCGGGCCGGCCTCGACCTTGCCCGGCACGCCGTTCAGGCCCTCGTGCAGCAGCGTGCGCAGCGACCAGCCGGCGCAGTAGCCCGAGAGCATGTCCAGGTCGTGGATGTGCAGGTCGGCCTCGCGGTGGGCGATGCCCACTTCCGGCGGGTAGACGTGGTTGAGCCAGTAGTTGGCGACCACCTTGCCCGAGACGTTCAGGATCAGCCCGCCCAGCGAGTAGCCCTGGTTGGCGTTGGCGTTGACACGCCAGTCCTGGCGCGCCAGGTACTCGTTGACCGAGCGCTCGACGTCGACGGCGACGCTGCGGTCCTGGCGCAGCGCGCGGCGCTGCTCGCGGTAGACGATGTAGGCGCGCGCGGTGTCGAAGTGGCCGGCCTCCTGCAGCACGCGCTCGACCTCGTCCTGGATCTGCTCGACGCCGGTGACGCGGCGGCGCAGGCGCTCGCTGACCTGGCGGGTCAGCTCGGCGGCGCGTTCGGCGTCGTATTCGCCGGTCGCGGCGCCGGCACGCGCCAGCGCGTCGGCGATCTTGGAGGGGTCGAAGGCGACGGTGCGGCCTTCACGCTTGATGACCGCCAGCGGGGCGGCCTGGGTGTCGGCAGAGGGGGGCAGGGCGGCGTCTGTCATGCGCGTTGACACTATCTATGGTGTGTAGGCGGCGAACGATACCCAACCGCTAGCGTCCATCGATCCCGAACACGGCCGCACTTGATGCAGTGCAAGTTCGCTGCGCGAAGGGCTTGCGCCGGCCGCGGCCTGGCGCTTGACGCGCCCGGCGCCGGTCGCGGACCCTGGCGGCCGTGTGGTGTCCGTGCCGTTTCGGGGCGTTTGCGGGCGCCCGGTTCGCACCGCTCTTGACGTCCCGCAAGCCGCCGGCGGAGCCGGCGCCTAGACTCCGCCCGCCATGCAACAGCCCCCCTTCGCGGCGCCCGAACTGGTCTGCCCCGCGGGCTCTCTGCGGGCCCTCCAGTTGGCCGTCGACGCCGGCGCCGACACGGTCTACCTGGGCCTGAAGAACGCCACCAACGCCCGGAACTTCGCCGGCCTGAACTTCGACGACGCCCAGGTCCGCGAAGGCATCGCCTACGCGCACAAGCGCGGCCGCAAGGTCCTGATGGCGCTGAACACCTTCGCCCAGTCGGCGGACGTGACGCCCTGGTACCGCGCGGTGGACACCGCGGTCGACTTCGGCGCCGACGCGCTGATCTGCGCCGACACCGCGGTGATGGGCTACGCCACGCGCACGCACCCCGAGCTGCGTCTGCACCTGTCGGTGCAGGCCTCGGCGACGAGCTACGAGGCGATCAACTTCTACCAGCGCCACTACAACATCCAGCGCGCGGTGCTGCCGCGCGTGCTGACGCTGCAGCAGGTGCAGCACGTGCTGCGCAACACCTCGGTCGAGATCGAGTGCTTCGCCTTCGGCAGCCTGTGCGTGATGGTCGAAGGCCGCTGCACGCTGTCGTCCTACGCCACCGGCCAGTCGCCGAACAACGTCGGCGTGTGCTCGCCGCCGTCGGCCGTGCGCTGGACCGACACGCCCTCGGGCGTCGAGTCGCGCCTGGGCGGCATGCTGATCGACCACTACGCGCCCGACGAGCCGCGTGGCTACCCGACGATCTGCAAGGGCCGTTTCGTCGTCGAAGGCAAACGCGACTACGCCATCGAGGAGCCGACCAGCCTGAACACGCTGGCCATCCTGCCCGAGCTGATGAAGATGGGCGTCAAGGCGCTGAAGATCGAAGGCCGCCAGCGCAGCCCCGCCTACACCGAGCAGGTGACCAAGGTCTGGCGCCAGGCCATCGACGCCGCCAAGGCCTCGCCCGACCGCTTCAGCGTCCAGCCCACCTGGACCGCGACGCTGGGCCACCTCGCCGAAGGCCAGCAGCACACCCTCGGCGCCCTGGACCGCCCGTGGCGGTAAGAGCATGAGTTCCGAACGCATAAAGCTGACCGTCGGCCCGGTGCTGACCTACTGGACGCGCCAGGCGCTGATGGATTTCTACGCCGGCGTCGCCGAATCGGCCGCCGACACCGTCGTGCTGGGCGAGGTCGTCTGCTCGCGCCGCTACGAGTTCAAGCTCGACGACTGGCTGGACCTGGCCGCCGATCTGCGCGCCGCCGGCAAGGAGATCGTGCTCGCGACGCAGGGCCTGATCGAGTCCGAATCCGACCTGCGTGTCGTGCGCCGCATCGCCGAGCAGCGCGACTACCTGGTCGAAGCCGGCGACGGCTCGGCGCTGGCGGTGCTCGAACAGGCCGGCGTGCCGTTCGCGATCGGCCCGCACCTGAACGTCTACAGCCGCGCCGCGCTTGAGGAGCACGCCGGTTTCGGCGCCGTGCGCTGGACGGCGCCGGCCGAGCTGCCGCTGGACGCGATGGGCCGCGTCAACCCCGCCGCCGACCCGGTGAAGGCCGGCCAGACGCCGGTCGAGACCGAGGCCTTCGCCTTCGGCCGCATGCCGCTGGCGTTCTCGGCGCGCTGCTTCACCGCGCGCCACCACCGGCTGAGCAAGGACCAGTGCGAGTTCCGCTGCCAGGACTACCCCGACGGCCTGCTGCTGTCGACCAGCGACGGCAAGCCCTTCCTGGTGCTCAACGGCATCCAGACCCAGGGCGCGGCGCAGCACTGCCTGATCGAGCAGCGCGAGCAGATCGTCGCCAACGGCGTGCGCCGGCTGCGCCTGTCGCCGTGCTCGCAGCACTTCACGACCGTGCTCGCCTGCTTCGAGCAGGTGATGAACCAGGGTGCGCCGGCCGCGGCCGCGCGCCGTGAGCTCGAGGCCATCGCACTGCCGGGCGGCCTGGCCAACGGGTACGCGCAAGGTCGCGCCGGCATGGAATGGAAAGCCGCATGAGCCCCAAGTCCCAAGCCTTCGTCGCGCCGCGCTCGCTGGCCGAGCTGCACGCGCTGGCTGCCGCCAAGGTCAAGCCCGTCGTGCAGCGCCTGCCGATGCAGCCGCCCAGCCTGGTGCTGGCGCTGGCGATGAACAAGCTCTTGCTGCCGCGCCTGCCGGCCGATGCCAAGGCGGCGCTGTCGGGCCGCAGCGTCGAGGTCGCGGTCACCGACCTGGGCCTGGCGATGAAGCTGCAGCTCGGCGAACGTGGCTTCGTGCTCGCGCCGCAGAGCCAGCCGGTCGCGCTGCGCATCGCCGCCGCGCTGCCCGACTACCTGCGCCTGCTGCGCGGCGAGGACGACGCCGACCGCCTGTTCTTCGAGCGTGCCCTGGTGATGGAAGGCGACACCGAGATGGGCCTGGTGCTGAAGAACACGCTCGATGCGCTCGGGCCGCTGTTCCGCTTCTGATCCGGCGCAAAGCTGATATTTATCAGTTTTGCCTTTTTGCGCAATTTGACCGTTCTGGCGCGTTTCAGGACCGATAACCCGGTCTTTTGCAACGACTGCCACCGCCGTTATTCCCGATGATCGAATCTGTGGCTCCACTGTGCGGGGCCCCGTTCGATCCAAAGAACAACGGCATGAACATCACCGCTTTCACCGTCCGCACCCGGCTGCTCGCCAGCTTCGGGCTGCTCGCTTCGCTCGTTCTCGTGGTCAGCGGCTTCGCGCTGCACGCACAGTGGAAGAGCTACCGCGTCTTCGCCGGCTACATCAACGAAGACGCGCAGCGCCTGCAACTGTCCAACCGGGTGCTCGACGCCGCCAGCGCGCGTGCGATCGGCGCGCGCGATCTGGTCATCGTCGACTCCGAGTCCGAACGCGCGGCGCTGAAGTCGGCCGTCGGCCAGGCCGACCAGCGTGTGCAGCAGAACCTCGCGCGCCTGAAGCAGGCGCTCGCCGCTGCCGACGACATCGGCGAGCGTGAGCGCGAACTCTTCAGCACCATCGAACGCATCGAGGCCGAGTACGGCCCGGTGGCGCGCGCGATCGTCGAACTGGGCGCCTCAGGCCAGCGCGAAGAGGCGATCCGCCGCATCGACGAGCAGTGCCGGCCGCTGCTGGCGCGCCTGATCACTGCGGCCGACGCCTACGTCCAACACGGCAACGAACTGGCCGCCGAGCACGTCGCGCAGGCCGATGCCGCGTTCGCCGCGCAGCGCTGGCTGATGGTCGGTGTCGGCCTGGCCGCGATGCTGCTGGCCGGCGTGCTGGCCCATCTGGTGACGCGTGGCATCACGCGGGCGCTGGGTGCCGAGCCGGGTGAACTCGGTGCGGCGGCTTCGCGCGTGGCCGACGGCGACCTCGGCCCGGTGCCGGGTGCCGAACGCGCCCCGGCGGGCAGCGTGCTCGCCTCGCTGGGCGCGATGCAGCAGAGCCTGGCGCGCATCGTCGCCCAGGTGCGTTCGGCCTCCGACTCGATCGCCACCGGCACCTCGCAGATCGCCACCGGCAACGCCGACCTGTCGCAGCGCACCGAGGCCCAGGCGTCCAACCTGGCCGAGACCGCCGCGTCGATGGATCAGATGAGCGCCTCGGTGCGTCACAACGCCGAGACCGCGCAGCAGGCCACCCAACTCGCCGGCTCGGCGAGCACCGTGGCGCGCCAGGGCGGTGAAGTCGTCGGTGCCGTCGTCTCGACGATGCAGGAGATCAGCGACAGCTCGCGCCGCATCGCCGACATCACCGGCGTCATCGACGGCATCGCGTTCCAGACCAACATCCTGGCGCTGAACGCCGCGGTCGAGGCCGCGCGTGCCGGCGAGCAGGGCCGCGGCTTCGCCGTCGTCGCCGGCGAGGTGCGCTCGCTGGCCCAGCGCGCGGCCGAAGCGGCGCGCGAGATCAAGGCGCTGATCGGCAGCTCGTCCGAGAAGGTCGAGGCCGGCTCGCGCCTCGTCGGCGACGCCGGCCGCACGATGGCCGAGATCGTGACCCAGGTGCAGCGCGTGGCCGACCTGATCGGCGAGATCGGCCATGCCACGGCGGAACAGACCGCCGGCATCGCCCAGGTCAGCATCGCGGTCGGCGGCCTGGACCAGGCGACGCAGCAGAACGCCGCGCTGGTCGAAGAGAGCGCTGCGGCCGCCGAAAGCCTGCGCCAGCAGGCCGAGCGCCTGACGACGCTGGTCTCGGTGTTCCGGCTCGCCGCCGGCGAGCCGGCACCGACGCGCGCCGCCGCCACGCCGCGGCCGCCCGTGCGGCCTGCGACGCCCAAACCGGCCCCGCGCCCGGCCGCGGCGCCCGTGCCGGCGACGACGGCCACCAGCGAGGACTGGACCAGCTTCTGACCCGGGCGCGGCGCCCGTCGCCGCGCTTGACGCAGGTCATGTGCGCTGCAGCAATACAGCGCGCCCCACCCGCTGACCGGCCGCGCTAGGCACTGCGCCCCACACGGCGCGGCCCGGTCCCGCCAGAATCGGTCCGTCGGCTGCCCCGGGTCTCGACCGGTCGGCCGCCGCGCCGTGCGCTTGCCGCGCGGCGCCGCCGTCCTGCCGCGCCGCGGCGGACGCACCGCCGAGACGACCAGCGAGGACCGATCCATGGGTGCCCAGGAAGGCCTGATCGAGAACCTGACCTACGACGAGCTGCGTCCGGGCCAGCGTGCGCAGATGATGCGCACGCTGTCGATGGACGACATCAACGCCTTCGCGCTCGTCTCCGGCGACGTCAACCCGGCGCACGTCGATGCCGAGTACGCCGAGGGCACACGTTTCAAGGGCGTCATCGCGCACGGCATGTGGGCCGGCGCGCTGATCTCCAGCCTGCTGGGCACCGAGTTCCCCGGCCCCGGCACGATCTACCTCGAGCAGAGCCTGCGTTTCCACCGCCCGGTGCACCTCGGCGACACGCTGACGGTGGGTGTCACGGTGGCCGAGAAGGACGACGCGACGCGCAACGTGGCGCTCGACTGCATCGTGCTCAACCAGCACGGCGACCAGGTCGTCACCGGCCGTGCGCTGGTGCGCGCGCCGACGCAGAAGATCGTGCGTCCGCGCACGGCGATGCCGACGATGCACCTCTTCGACCCCGAGGCGCGGCTCGAAGCCTGGGTGCAGACCCAGAGCGGCCACGCGCCGGTGCGCTGCGTCGTCGTGCACCCCTGCGACGAAGGCTCGCTGCACGGCGCGCTCGACGCGCGCGCGCACGGGCTGATCGAGCCGGTGTTCGTCGGCCCGGCGCTGCGCATGCGCACGCTGGCCGAGCAGCTGGAGGTGTCGCTGGACGGCATCGAGATCGTCGACGTGCCGCACAGCCATGCCGCGGCGGTGGCGGCCGCCGCGCTGGCCGCACGCGGCGAGGCGCAGATGCTGATGAAGGGCAGCCTGCACACCGACGAGCTGATCAAGGCCGTGCTCGACGAGAGCTCGCTGCGCACCGGGCGGCGCATGTCGCACGTCTACCGCTTCGAGGTGCCGGCGTACCCGAAGCCGCTGCTGGTCACCGACGCGGCGATCAACATCGCGCCCTCGCTGGCCGAGAAGGCCGACATCGTGCGCAACGCCGTCGAGCTGGCGCACGCGCTGGGCGTGCACCAGCCGCGTGTCGCGCTGCTGTCGGCGGTGGAGACGGTGACGCCGCGGCTGGCCTCGACGCTGGACGCCGCGGCGCTGTGCAAGATGGCCGACCGCGGCCAGATCACCGGCGCGCTGCTCGACGGCCCGCTGGCCTTCGACAACGCGATCTCGGTGGAGGCCGCACGTATCAAGCACATCGAGTCGCCGGTGGCCGGCAATGCCGACATCCTGGTCGTGCCCGACCTGGAAGCCGGCAACATGCTCGCCAAGCAGCTCGAGTACCTGGCCGGCGCCGCCAGCTGCGGCGTCGTGCTCGGCGCGCGCGTGCCGATCGCGCTGACCAGCCGCGCCGACGCGGCGATCTCGCGCATGGCCTCGGCGGCGCTGGCCGGCGTCGTCGCACGCGCCATCGCCGCCGCGAAGGCGCGATGAGCGCGGCACCGCGCGACGCGGTGCTGGCGCTCAACGCGGGCTCCTCGTCGCTGAAGTTCGGGGTCTACGAGCGCCAGGGCCCGGCGCTGTGGACCGGCCTCTTCGAAGGGCTGGAGCCCGGCGGTGCGCCCAGCTGGCACCTCGCCGGCGAAGCGGCGCGCACGCTGGTGCCGGCGCCCGGGCAGGACGGTTTCGCCGCCGCGCTGGACGCGCTGCTGGCTTTGCTGGCGGCCCGCGGGCGGCGGCTGGCGGCGGTGGCGCACCGCGTCGTGCACGGGGGGTCGCGCTGCGTCGCACCCTGCGTGCTGGACGCCGAGTTGCTGGCTTACCTGCACACGCTGGAGCCGCTGGCGCCGCTGCACCAGCCGCACAACCTGGCCGGCGTCGCCGCGATCCACCGTGCGCTGCCCGGCCTGGCGCAGGTCGCCTGCTTCGACACCGCCTTCCACGCGAGCATGCCCGAGGTCGAACGCCGGCTGCCGCTGCCGCGTGACTTCGAGTCGCGTGGCCTGCGGCGTTACGGCTTCCACGGCCTGTCCTACGAGTCGGTCAGCGGCACGCTGGCCAGCGTCTCGCCGCGCGCCGGCGGCCGGCTGCTGATGGCCCACCTGGGCAACGGCGCCAGCCTCTGCGGCACGATCGGCGGGCGTTCGGTCGCCTCGTCGATGGGCCTGTCGGCGCTGGACGGGCTGATGATGGGCACCCGCAGCGGCGCGCTCGACCCCGGCGTGCTGCTCTACCTGTGGCGCGAGGGCTGGACGCTGGAGCAGGTCGAGCGTCTGCTCTACAAGCAGTCGGGCCTGCTCGGCGTCTCCGGGCTGTCGGCCGACATGCGCACGCTGCGCGCCAGTGCCGAGCCGGCGGCGGCCGAGGCGATCACGCTCTTCACCCACCGCCTGCTGCGCGAGGCCGGCGCCATCGTCGCCGTGCTCGGCGGGCTGGATCTGCTGGCCTTCACCGGCGGCATCGGCGAACACGACGCGCAGCTGCGCGAGGACGTCGCCGCAGGGCTGGGTTTCACCGGCCTGGTGCTCGACACCGCCGCCAACCGCGCTGCGCCGCCCGACCGGCCGGTGCCGGTGCACGCTGCCGCCAGCGCGGTCGAGGTCTGGGTCGTGCCGACCGACGAAGGCCGCGTCGCCGCCGACGCCGCCTTCCGCCATCTCGACGCCGCCTGAGTTCCAAGGAGTCCGTATGCACAACCCGAACGTCGCCGCCGCCGTGCTGGCCGACCCCGCGCTGGACCCGGCGCTGGCCGCCGCGCGCCGCCTCGACAGCCATTTCCACGCCGCCGTCGCGCCGGCCTTCTCGGGCCTGTCGCCGATCTCGCTGGCGCTCGCCTGGCAGGACTGGGCGCTGCACCTGGCGACGCAGCCGGCCACCGCGCTGGCGCTGGTCGCGCGCGCCCAGCAGTCCTGGCTGCAGGCCTGGGGCGAGATGCTGGGCCATGCCGAACCCGGCAACGGCGACGCACGTTTTGCCGCCCCGGCCTGGAAGCAATGGCCCTGGGCGCCGGCGGTGCACGGCTGGCACGCCGCCGAACGCTGGTGGCAGGACGCGACCGACCTGCGCGGCGTCGACCCGCATCACCGCGAGGTCGTGCGCTTCTTCGCCCGCCAGTGGCTGGACATGCTGGCGCCGTCGAACGCCGGCCTGGCCAACCCCGAGGTGCTGCAGCGCACCGCCGAACGCGGCGGCGCCAACCTCGTCGACGGCACGCTGCACGCGCTGGACGACTGGCGCCGCCAGCACGGCCTGGAGCCGCTGCGCACGCCCGAGCGGCGTTACGAACCCGGTGTCGACGTCGCGGTGACGCCGGGCCAGGTGGTCTGGCGCAACCACCTCGTCGAGCTGATCCAGTACCTGCCGCTGACCGCCTCGGTGCAGGCCGAGCCGGTGTTCATCGTGCCGTCGTGGATCATGAAGTACTACATCCTCGACCTGTCGCCGCACAACTCGTTCGTCAAGTGGCTGGTCGAGCAGGGCCACACGGTCTTCATCCTCAGCTGGCGCAACCCCGACGAGTCGGACGCGCTGCTGGCGATGCAGGACTACCTGGAGCTCGGCATCTTCGACCCGCTGGCGCAGATCGCCCGGATGATCCCCGGCCAGCGTGTGCACGCCTGCGGCTACTGCCTGGGCGGCACGCTGCTGTCGCTGGCGGCGGCGGCGCTGGCGCGGCCCGGGCGCATCGCACGCGCCGAGCTGCTGCCCGAACTCGCCAGCGTCTCGCTGCTGGCGGCCGAGACCGACTTCACCGAACCCGGCGAGATGGGGGTGCTGATCGACGAGTCGCAGGTCACGCTGCTCGAGGACATGATGGCCGAGCGCGGTTTCCTCACCGGCGCGCAGATGGCCGGCTCCTTCGCCTACCTGCATTCGCGCGACCAGGTCTGGTCGCGCCGGCTGCGCGAGTTCTGGCTCGGCGAGCCCGACAGCCCCAACGACCTGATGGCCTGGAACGCCGACCTCACGCGCATGCCGGCGGCGATGCACAGCGAGTACCTGCGCCGCTGCTACCTGCGCAACGAGATCGCCGAAGGGCGTTTCCCGGTCGAGGGCCGGGCAGTGTCGCTGTCGGACATCGCCGCACCGATGTTCGTCGTCGGCACCGAGAAGGACCACGTCTCGCCGTGGAAGTCGGTCTACAAGATCCACCGGCTGGCCGACACCACGATCACCTTCGTGCTGACCAGCGGCGGCCACAACGCCGGCATCGTCAGCGAGCCCGGCCACGCCAACCGGCGCTACCGCATGGCGACGCGCGAGGTCGACGGCGCCTGGGTCGACCCCCAGGCCTGGGCCGAGCAGGCGACACGCCACGAAGGCTCGTGGTGGACGGCCTGGCACGAGTGGCTGCTGGCCCAGGGCAGCGGCGACACCGCCAAGGCGCGCACGCCGGCCAGGGCCGACGTCGTCTGCGCCGCGCCGGGCACCTACGTGCACCAGTGCTGGGCTGATTGAGGCGGGTCGGCGGACCGCGCGACGAAACTCGCCACCGCGGCGATCAGCTCGCGCGGCCGCTCGCGATGCGGCACGTGGCCGCAGCCTGGCAGTTCCAGCAGCACCGTGCCCGGCACCTGCCGCGCGACGGTGCGGATCTGCTCCAGCGTGCCGTAGTCGTCGCGGTCGCCCTGCACCGCCAGCAGCGGGCAGCGGATCGCACCGACCTCCTCGACGATGGACCAGCCGTGGAAGCGCTCGTCCAGCCAGACGCCGTTCCAGCCCCAGAAGGCCGAATCGGGATCGTCGTGCCAGCGTGCCAGCCGAGGGCGCAGATCGCCGTCGACGTAGGCGCGGCGCGCGCCGCGCAGCCCGGCCAGCGTGACGTCTTCCACCCACAGGTGCGGCGCGACGATCACCGCGCCGGCGGCCACGCCGGGGAAGGCCGCGGCGTGCAGCAGCGCGATCGTCGCGCCGTCGCTGTGGCCGAAGAGCCAGAGCGGCTCGCGTGCCGGGTCGAGGCCGCGATCGGCGAGCAGCGCCGGCAGCAGCGCCTGCGCCTGGCGGTGCAGGTAGCCGGCGTCCCAGTGTTCGTCGGCCGGGCGCGGCGTCGACCGGCCGTAGCCGGGGCGCGAATAGACCAGCCCGCGCCAGCCGAGCGCGGCGCACAGCCGGTCGGGGAAGTCGCGCCAGGCCGCGGCCGAGCCCAGGCCTTCGTGCAGGAAGACGAGCCAGGGTGTGCCCGGCGGCGCGTCGCGGCCGATCTCGCGCCACTCGATGCGCACCCGGCGGCCGTCGAAATCCAGCTCGCTGAACGAAGTTCCCTCACGCATCGCCTGACCTTGACACCGTGTGCCGGCTTGAACCTTTCGCGTCCGGGGCCATGGAGCGGCGTTTTGGCATCGGCGGCGCACCCGGCCCAGAATGGCTTCGCTGCCTGACGGTTCCGGACGTCGGGTGGTCAGGAAGATCGAGTTACGGGGCCCTCGCGGCCCCGTTTTTTTGGCCTCAGCGAACGCGCAGCCGCGGCGCCGGGCCGGCGGCCGGGGCGACATGGCCGACGACGGCGGCGTCGCCGAAACCGTGCTCGCGGAAGATCGCCAGCACCGCGTCCAGCGCCTCGGGCGCGCAGGCGGCGAGCAGGCCGCCGCTGGTCTGCGGGTCGGTCAGCAGCGCGCGGTCCTCGGCGGCGAAACCGTCCGGCAGTTCGACTTCGGCGCCGTAGCTGGCCCAGTTGCGGCCCGAGGCGCCGGTGACGAAACCCTGGCCGGCCAGCGCACGCACGCCCGGCAGCAGCGGCACCGCGGCCCAGTCGAGCACGGCGTCGTGGCCCGAGCCGCGTGCCATCTCCAGCGCGTGGCCGGCGAGCGCGAAGCCGGTGACGTCGGTCAGCGCGTGCACCGCGTCCAGCGCCGCGAGGTCGGGCCCCGGCGTGTTGAGCTTCGTCGTCGTCGCGATCATCCGGTCATAGCCTTCGGTGCCGAGCGCGCCCTTCTTCAGCGCCGCCGACATCACGCCGACACCCAGCGGCTTGCCCAGCACCAGCAGGTCGCCGGGCTTGGCGCCGGCATTGCGGCGCACGCGCTGCGGGTGCACCAGGCCCAGCGCCACGAGGCCGTAGATCGCCTCGACCGAATCGATCGAGTGGCCGCCGGCGATCGGGATGCCGGCGGCGCGGCAGACCGAGGCACCGCCTTCGAGCACGCGCCCGATGGTGGCGGTCGACAGCACCGCGATCGGCATGCCGACCAGCGCCAGCGCCAGGATCGGCTTGCCGCCCATCGCGTAGACGTCGGACAGCGCGTTGGTCGCCGCGATGCGGCCGAAGTCGAAGGGGTCGTCGACGATCGGCATGAAGAAGTCGGTCGTCGCCACCAGCGCCTGCTCGTCGTTCAACTGGTAGACCGCGGCGTCGTCGCTGGTCTCGATGCCGACCAGCAGCTCGGGCGGCACCGGCATCGCGGTCGCGCCGCGCAGGATCTCGGTCAGCACGCCCGGGGCGATCTTGCAGCCGCAGCCGCCGCCGTGCGACAGCGAGGTCAGGCGGGGTTCGGTGGCGGCGGGAGGTGGGGTCATCGGCGGCTTTCGCAAGAACGGGTCGGCCGCGAGCATAGTCCGGCCCGGGAAACCGAGCGCCTGCGCGGGCCGGGCCGAAATTCCATAATCGCGCCCCATTTCGCCGCAGGGAGAGCCCATGTTCCACCGCCTGATCTCGCGTGCGTTGCGTGTCGCCGCCGTCACCGCCGCCTTCGCCGCCGTGGGCGCCCACGCCCAGCAGGTGCTGCGTGTCACCGCGATCCCCGACGAGTCGCCGACCGAACTGGCGCGCAAGGCCGCGCCGCTGGTCAAGTACCTCGAGTCCAGGCTCGCGATGAAGGTCGAGTACACGCCGGTCACCGACTACGCCGCGGCCGTCGAGACCCTGGTCACGCGCAAGATAGACCTCGCCTGGTTCGGCGGCTTCACCTTCGTGCAGGCCAGCATCCGCTCCGGCGGCCAGGTGATCCCGCTGGTGCAGCGCGAGGAGGACCAGAAGTTCCGCTCGGTCTTCGTCAGCGCGGACCCCGCGGTGCGCTCGCTGGCCGACCTCAAGGGCCGCGACTTCAGCTTCGGCTCGCAGAGCTCGACCTCGGGCCACCTGATGCCGCGCAGCTTCCTGATGCAGGCCGGCATCGAGCCCGACCGCGACTTCCGCCGCGTCGCCTACAGCGGGGCGCACGACGCCACGGTGGCCGCGGTCGCCGCCGGCAAGGTGGCCGCCGGGGCGCTGAACATCTCGGTCTGGGACAAGCTGGTCGCCGAGAACAAGGTCGACACGAAGCGTGTGCACGTCTTCTACACGACGCCCACCTACTACGACTACAACTGGACCGTGCACGCCCAGATGCCGGCGGCGCTGCGCGAGAAGCTCAAGGCCGCGTTCCTGGCGCTGTCGCGCGACAGCGCCGAAGGCCGCGAAGTGCTGGAGCTGCAGCGCGCGACGCGTTTCGTGCCGACCAGCCCGGACAACTACAAGGGCATCGAGGCCGCGGCGCGCGCCGCCGGCCTGATCTGAGCGCAGGCCCGATGCGCATCGCGCTGGCCGCCGCGGTCGGCCGCCACCCGGCGGCACGGGCCGACGCGCCGGCGGCGATAGCCGCGCTGACGCTGGACATCGCGCCCGGCGAGGCGGTCGCCGTCATCGGCCCGTCGGGCGCCGGCAAGACGACGCTGCTGCAGCTCATCGCCGCGGCGCTGCGGCCCTCGGCCGGGCAGGTCGTGCTCGACGGCCGCGATCCGTGGACGCTGCCGCGCCCAACGCTGCAGCGCCTGCGCGGCCAGCTGTTCCTGGCGCCGCAGACGCCGCCGCTGCCGCCGCGCCAGCGTGTCGTCACCGCGGTGACGGCCGGCCGGCTGCCGGCGATGGGCTTCTGGCAGAGCCTGGCGGCGCTGGTGCACGCGCAGGACATCGGCGCGGCCGAGGCTGCGCTGGCGCGCTTCGACCTCGCCGACAAACTCTTCGAGCGTGTCGACCGCCTGTCCGGCGGCGAGCGCCAGCGCGTCGGCCTGGCGCGGGCGCTGCTGTCGCCGGCGGCGCTGTGGCTGGTCGACGAGCCGCTGTCGGCGCTGGACCCGGCGCGTGCCGCCCAGGCGCTGGCCGCCCTGCGTGACGAGGCCGCGGCGCGCGGCGTGACGCTGGTCGCGTCGCTGCACCAGGTCGACGCGGCGCTGGCCGCCTTCCCGCGGGTCGTCGGCCTGCGCGACGGCCGCCTGGCTTTCGACCTGCCGGCCGCCGAGGTCACGCCGGCGCGGCTGCAGGCCTTGTACGCGGCGCGCGAGGACTTCGCGCCGGTGATCGAGGATCTGTCGGCCGAACGCCCGCTGGTCGCCGGCCGATGCTGAACCCGGCGCGCCGCGACCCGGCCTGGGCCGGCCGGGTCTTCTGGACCGGCGCCGTGCTGGTGCTGCTGTGGCCGCTGGTCGTGGCCACCGAGTTCCGGCCGCTGCGCCTGTTCGAGCCCGAGACGCTGGCCGTCAGCGGCCGATTCCTGGCCGCCTTCTTCCCGCCGGCGCTCTCGCCCGAGTTCCTCGAACTCGTCGCCAAAGCGACTTGGCGCACGGTGGCCATCGCCACCGCCGGCATCACGCTGGCGCTGCTGATCGCGGTGCCGGGCGCGCTGCTGACGGCACGTGTGCTGTCGCTCTCGGCGCTGGCCGGGCCGATGGCCGCCGCGCCGCTGGTGCTGCGCCAGGCGGTGCGCGCGCTGCTCGTGGTGCTGCGCAGCGTGCCCGAACTCGTCTGGGCGCTGGTCTTCGTGCGCGTCGTCGGCCTCGGGCCGACCGCGGGTGTGCTGGCGATCGCGCTGACCTACGGCGGCATGCTCGGCAAGGTCTACGCCGAGATCCTGGACAGCGGCGAGGCGGCGCCGGCGCAGGCGCTGCTGCGCCAGGGCGCGGGCCGGCTGCAGGCCTTCTTCTGGGCGCTGCTGCCGCAGAACGCGCACGAACTGGCTTCGTACACCGTCTACCGCTGGGAATGCGCGATCCGCTCGTCGGTGGTGCTCGGTTTCGTCGGCGCCGGCGGCCTGGGCCAGGAGCTGGACGGTTCGCTGAAGATGTTTGCCGGCGCCGAGGTGGCGACGATGCTGATCGTCTTCGTCGCCCTGGTGGCGCTGGCCGACCGCGCCAGCGCGACGATCCGCAAGGTGCTCGGATGAACCCGCGCCGCCCTCCGCGCACCGACGTCCGCACGCGTGTGCTGCTGGCCGCGCTGGCGGCGCTGGTCGTCGCCAGCTTCGTCTCGCTGGACCTGCAGTGGCGGGCCTTCTTCTCGGCCGAGGCGCTGGGCTCGATGGCGCGCTTCGTCGCCGAGTTCTTCCCGCCGGCGCACGACCCGGTGTTCGTCGCCAAGGTGCTGCGCGGCGCCGGCGAGACGCTGGCGATGTCGCTGCTGGGCACCGCGCTGGCGGCCGTCGGCGGGCTGGCGCTGGCCTTGCCGCGCCGCGGGCGCTGGCTGGCGCGCTGGCTGATGAACGCGCTGCGTGCGGTGCCCGAACTCGTCTGGGCGGCGCTGCTGCTGGTGGCCGCCGGCCTGGGGCCGATGACCGGCACGCTGGCGCTGGCGCTGCACACCACCGGCGTGCTCGGCCGGCTGTTCGGCGAGGCGATCGAGAACGCGCCGCCCGGTCCGGCCGAGGCGCTGCGCGCCCAGGGCGTCGAGGGCTGGCGCGTCGCCGCCTGGGCGACGCTGCCGCAGGTGCTGCCGCAGCTCGTCAGCTACACGCTGTACCGCTGGGAGAACAACATCCGCGCCGCCGCGGTGCTGGGCGTCGTCGGCGCCGGCGGGCTGGGGCAGATGCTGGCCTTTCACCTCGGGCTGTTCCAGATGGGGCGCACGGCGACGGTGCTGCTGGCGATGATCGTGCTGGTGCTGGCGGTCGACGCGGCCAGCGTCTTCGCGCGACGAATGCTGATGCGCTGAGCAGAACTGCACGCCGCCGCCCGCGAGCACGGGGGCGGCGGCGGCCAGGACCGCATGCCAGAATCGTCGCCGACATGAAGATCCTGCTCACCGGCGCTGCCGGATTCATCGGCATGACCACCGCGCTGCGCCTGCTCGAACGCGGCGACGAGGTGGTCGGGCTGGACAACCTCAACGACTACTACGAGGTCCAGCTCAAGCTCGACCGGCTGGCGCGGCTCGAGCCGCTGCCGGGTTTCCGCTTCGTCAAGCTCGACGTCGCCGACCGCGCCGGCATGGAGGCGCTGTTCGCCGCCGAACGTTTCGACCGCGTCATCCACCTTGCCGCCCAGGCCGGGGTGCGCTACTCGCTGCAGAACCCGCAGGCCTACATCGACAGCAACGTCGTGGGCTTCATGAACATCCTCGAGGGCTGCCGCCATACGAAGGTGCAGCACCTCGTCTACGCCTCCAGCTCCAGCGTCTACGGCGGCAACACGAAGATGCCGTTCGCCGAACACGACAGCGTCGACCACCCGGTCAGCCTGTACGCGGCAACGAAGAAGGCCAACGAGCTGATGGCGCACACCTACAGCCATCTGTACGGCCTGCCGACCACCGGGCTGCGCTTCTTCACCGTCTACGGCCCCTGGGGCCGGCCGGACATGGCGCTGTTCCTGTTCACCAAGGCGATCCTCGAAGGGCGTGCGATCGACGTCTTCAACCACGGCCGCATGAAGCGCGACTTCACCTACGTGGACGACATCGTCGAAGGCGTGATCCGCGTGCTCGACCGCACGGCCGAGCCCGACCCGGCCTACCTGCCCGACGCCCCGGACCCGGGCACCAGCAACGTGCCCTACCGCGTCTTCAACATCGGCAACCACCAGCCGGTGGAGCTGATGGCCTTCATCGGCCATGTCGAGGACGCGCTGGGCCTTCAGGCGAAGAAGAACCTGCTGCCGATGCAGGACGGCGACGTGCCGGCGACCTACGCCGACGTCGACGCGCTGGGCGCCTGGACCGGCTTCGCGCCGGCCACCGACCTGCGCACCGGCATCGGCCGTTTCGTCGACTGGTACCGCGGTTACTACCGCGTCTGATCAGCGCGGCGGCTGAGCCGAGGCCGTCGGCTCAGCCGCCGGCGTGGTGGCCTGCTGCAGCAGCTCGTGCACGTGGCGCACGGGGATCGCGTAGCTGATGCCCGAGGGGAACTGGATCGCGTTCTCGCGCGTGCCGCGTACCAGCACCATGTTGACGACGGCGACCACCTCGCCGGTCTCGGCGTCGAGCACCGGCCCGCCGCTGTTGCCCGGATAGGCCGTCGCGTCGAGCTGGAAGATGTCGAACGGGCCCTCGCGCAGCTTCTGCAGCGCGCGCGGGTCGAGCTGGCGCGAGGTCGAGGCCGGCAGCGCGATCGCGGTGATCGCCGAGACGATGCCGCGGTGCGTGACCGGCGAGTAACCGAGCGCGCCGGCGATCGGGAAACCGACGAGCGCGATCGACATGCCTTCGCGCGCGGCGTCGGCGTCGCCCAGCGCCAGCGGCGGCAGCGACGGGCCCTCGATCTTCAGCAGCACCAGGTCGTGGGCGCGATCGGTGCCGGCAATGCGCGCCGACCGCGCCTCGGACACGCGGCCGCCGCGCGCCACCAGCACCGACAGCCGCGACAGCTGCTCGGCTTCGCCGGGCGACGGCAGCACGTGCTGGTTGGTGATCACGTAGCTGCCGTCGTGCACCGCGAAACCGGTTCCGCGGAACGCGAAGCGCGGGCTGTCCAGCGGGTTGAAGGTGCCGACGGCGACGACGCCGGGCTTGGCCACGGCGATGACCTCCGGCAGCCCGGCGCGCGCGGGCAGTGCCAGCGCCAGCAGCGTGGCGGCGAGCCACGCGCGGCGACGGGTATCGGGTTTCAAACGTCTGTCCGTCGGCCGCGTGTCATCACGCGGACGGACGGGCCTGGATTCCGGATCGGGAGCGGGGCACGCACGGTGCGGCCAGCATAGCACCCGGCCGGGCCGGGGCCGCCCCCGCGTTCAGGCCGCCCGGCGTTCGGAGGGCAGGCTGCCGGCGGGGCGTTCGGCGGCCAGGTCGGCGTGTGTGGTGCCGGTCTCCAGCAGGCGCACGCAGCGCAGCCAGGCCGGGTCCGGCGCCTCGACGCGAAAGCCGTGGAAGTGGCCGACGGCCGTCGGCACGCGGCGCACCACCTCGGCCAGCACGGTGGACTCGACGCCCTCGCCGAGCTGCACCTTCATCCAGCCGCGGGCGCCCATCGCCAGGTCGTTGGCACCATGGGCCTGGAAGCCCTGCTGCGACAGCTCGACGACTTCCAGCGCCTGCGGGCGGTCCTCCAGCGTCAGCACCGCCGGGCATTTGATCGAGTAGCGCGGATGGCGGCGCAGCGCCGCGCTGCCGGCCTGGTGGCCGTAGGGCAGCGGCGGCAGCACCGCGGCGTATTCGGGGCTGTCGTAGATGCTGTGCAGCAGCCCCAGGCGGCGCGGGTCGAGCTGGGCGAAACAGTCGGTGCGCTGGGTGAAGAAGTAGTCCAGCAGCGCCGGCGTCATCACCGGGTCGTTGGTGGTGAAGTAGCGGCGCTCGGGCAGCTTCAGGTTGGGCAGGCGCTGCTCGACGAAGTAGTGGTGCAGGTCCTTGCGGCCCTCGCGGCCGGTGTAGGCGGCGCGGAAGGTCTCGGGCGCCTGGTGCAGGTCCAGCGTCGCGCCCACGGCCGGCGCGCCGTTGGCGAAGTCGTAGTTCTCCACCGTGGCGGCCTGCAGGCGGCGGAAGAACAGCAGCGACTCGTAGAGCTCGATCTTGTTCGGATTGACCGCGATGACCAGATGCCGGGTGTCGAAGTACTGAGAGCAGTACTCGTACATGAACTTCATCAGCGGGAACAGGATCTTGCCGCCGCTGGCGCGGAACTTCCGGTGCACCGCCAGCGCCGAGATCTCGGCCACGCGGCCGGGCTGGGCGCGCACCGCGCTCAGGTCGAACACCGACTGCAGCGGAAAGCCGAAGACGCCTTCGCGGATCATCGACATCGTGCCGACGACCTCGCCGTCCCAGAACGCGGCGATCGTCGTCGTCGTCGGCAGCGCGTGGTAGGGCGTCACGCGCAGGCCCGAGGGGTGGGGCTTCATGAAGCCGCTGGCAACGTAGGCGTCGTGCAGCAGCCCGAAACAGGCCTCCAGGTCCTGCCGCGCGTCGACGATGCGCACCTGCAGCCGGTCGTCCGGCGCCGGGTCGCAGTCGACCATGCGCCGGAAGATCGCGTGCCGCGTGGTCTGGGGCAGCATGCCCATCGCCGAACGCAGTCCGGCGTGGAGGTTCTTGCGCAGGCGGGTGCTCATGACACGGTTACGGCGCGCGCGGCGCCGGATTGAGGCCCTGCAACAGCTTGTCGCAATTGAGTGCCGGGCGCCAGCCGAGGAACTCCGCACGGATGGCCGCCCGACGCTGGCCTCGACCACCGATTCAAGGGCCCGTTGCAAGGTGTGTCCGCCGGGGGTGGCGGTCTACACTCCGGCTGACCGGACCCGCTCCAGGGCCACGCCCTGCGCCCATTCCGAGGGAGCCGCGATGAACGACAGCCAACACCCCGTCGAATCCCCCGAACCGCGCCCCGACGCCGCCGCGTCGGCCGCGTTCGCTGCACGCCGCCGGCGCCTGCTGAAGATCGCCGGCGGGGCTGCGCCGGCCTCGCTGCTGCTGGTCGGGCGGCCGGTTCACGCCACCTACAACTGCATCTCGACCTCGGCCTGGGGCTCGGCGATGGCCTCGGCCAGCGCGGGCACCGGCTCGTCGGCGGGCACCAAGATCGACGGCTGGTCGCATACGCACTGGTGCGGCAACCAGGACTACGCCGGCTACGGCAAGCCCTGGAACGTCCTGTGCTCGAACCTGAAGAAGCACTACGACAAGTGGGGCAACTTCAACTACACCGACGCCAAGAAGAAGCTGACGCTCGAGCAGTGCGGTCTCGACGCGGTGCCGTCGGGGCTGGCCAAGACCGAGCTTCTGGACGCCGCGCTCAACGGCCGCTGCAGCGGCTCCAGCGACTTCACGCGGGCGGTCCTCGTCGCCCTGCTGAACCAGAAGCTGCTGTCCAATAGCAGCTACTCGCCCACGAATTGCGCCCCGTCCTCGCATGTCCGGGACATGGCCACCGGCAGCTTCGATCCGAAGTCCGGCAAGTCCGCCTGGGGTCGCTCGGAGATCACGGACTACGTGGTCCAGAACAACCTGGCGCGACCGAAGTGACGCCGTCGTGCGCTGGGCCCTGGTGCCGCAGCCGGCGGTGCACATCCGGACCTTCGGCGACGACGGCAGCGCCATCGCCTACGACGATCGCAGCGGCGACACCTTCCTGCTGAGCGCCCTGGCGCAGGAGCTCCTGCTGCGCCTGGCCGAGCACCCGGCGGGCGTGCTCGAGGATCTGGTCGATGAACTGGCCCGGGATCTCGGGGCTGCCGCTCCGGGCTCGCTCGCGAGCGACGTCCAGGTCGAACTCCTGCGTCTGTCGACCCGGGGCCTCGCCACGCTGCTGCCTGCGCCTTGAAGGTATCCGACCTTGACCGGGCGTCGCTGCTGCGCCGCCTCCGTGCCGACGGGCTGCGCCTGGACATCCTGCCTTTCGTGGCCTGCGTGCGCTCGGGCCTGCCGGCCGTCGCCGACGCGGTGGCGCTGCTGTACGCCGACTTCCCGCTCGCCCCGCAGGACGGTTTCGTCGACTACCACCTCGAGATCCGGGCGTCGCGTTTCGGGCTGCCCGGGCGGCGGCGCGCCCGTTTCGTCTTCGACGGCCTGCCGGCTTTCGTCAGCCTGCCGGCGAACCAGGCGCCGACGATGCTCGAATGGGGCCTGAACTGGTGTGTCGCCGCGCACGCGCACCAGTTCCTGGTCTGCCACGCGGCGGTTCTGGAGCGCGACGGCCGCGCGCTCGTGCTGCCGGCGCCGCCGGGCTCGGGCAAGAGCACGCTGACGGCGGTGCTGGCGCACCGTGGCTGGCGCCTGCTGTCCGACGAGCTCGCGCTGCTGGACCCGGCGACGGGCCTGGTGCATGGCATGGCACGCGCGGTGAACCTGAAGAACGCGTCGATCGGCCTCGTGGCCGGTTTCGTGCCCGAGGCGGTGATCTCGCCGCCGGTGCCCGACACGCTCAAGGGCACGATCGCGCTGATGCGCCCGCCGGCCCAAGCCGTGAGCCGGCGTGCCGAGCCGGCACGGCCGGCCTGGGTCGTGCTGCCACGCTGGCAGGCCGGTGCGCGCGCCGCCTTCGAGCGCATCGACCGCGCCGAGGCGGCGCTGCTGCTGGCCGAGCAGTCGTTCAACTACCACGTGCTCGGGCTGCAGGGCTTCGACGCGCTGACGACGATGGTCGGCCACACCGCCTGCCTGCGCTTCAGCTATGGCGCGCTCGACGAGCTGGCGCCGGCTTTCGACGCGCTCGCCGCGGGGGATCTGCCGTGAATCGCAGCCTGCTCGTCGAGGTGCTGCTCGATCCGGCACGCGCGGCCTCGCTGCCCCTGCCCGGCTGGGACCTGCTGCTGCGCCAGGCGCGGCGCGCGAACCTGCTCGCCCGTCTGCACGACGCGCTGGCCGATGCCGGCCTCGAGGCGCCCGCCGTGGCCCGGGTGCACCTGGGAGCGGCTCGCCGCATCGCCGACGCCCAGCGCCAGCGCATGCGCTGGGAGCTCGACCGTGTCGCCCAGGCGCTGGACGGGGCGGCGCAGGCCGTCGTGCTCAAGGGCGGCGCCTATCTGGCGCTGGACCTGCCGCTGGCGCGCTCGCGGCTGTACGGCGACCTCGACCTGCTGGTGCCACGCGAGACCCTGGCCGAAGTCGAGAGCCGGCTGCTGAGCCACGGCTGGGTCGTCGAGCCGCTGTCGCCCTACGACGAGCAGTACTACCGGCGCTGGATGCACGAGCTGCCGCCGATGCGCCACCGCCGCCGCGGCACCGTGCTCGACGTGCACCACACGCTGCTGCCGCTGACCTCGCGCACCGCGCTGGCGACGCCGGCGCTGTTCGAGGACCTTCGTCCGCTGGCCGACTGGCCGGGCCTGTCGACCTTCGCGCCGCCGGACCTGCTGCTGCACAGCGCCACGCACCTGTTCCACGAAGGCGAGTTCGCCAACGGCCTGCGCGACCTGTTCGACCTGGACGCACTGGTTCGCCACGGCGGCGCCGAGCCCGGTTACTGGGACCGCACGGTCGAACGCGCCGGCCGGCTGGGGCTGCGCCGGCCGCTGCATTACGCGCTGCGCCACAGCGCGCGTGTGCTGGGCACGCCGGTCCCGCCCGAGGTGCAGCGCGAACTGGCGCGCTCGGCCCCGCCCTGGCCGCTGCCGGCGCTGCTGGACGCGTGTTACGAACGCGTGCTGCAGCCGCAGCACCCGAGCTGCGAGACGCCGGGCGCGCCGGCGGCGAGGCTGGCGCTGTATCTGCGCTCGCACTGGCTGCGCATGCCGCTGCCGCTGCTCGTGCGCCACCTCGCGCGCAAGGCCTGGCGCCGTGTCACGGGCGCCGAGCTGCGCGAGCAGGAAGCCGCGCAGCGCCAGGAAGGCTGACCCGGCCGGTCGGGGTGATGTCGCGCCCGGCGGCGGGCGTGCCAGGCCTTGCGGCCTCGCAGGTGCCGGCTCAGCTTGCCTTCTTCAGCAGTTCGGCGACCTCGGCCTGGCCGTCGAAACCGCTGCCCAGCTTGTTCAGCTTGTCCAGCTCGACGCGGGCCGCCGCCTTGTCGCCCGACTGCAGCAGCAGCTTGGCCAGCGTCAGCCGCAGCGCCGGGGCTTCCGGTGCGCGCTGCACCGTGTCCTTCTGCAGCGCCAGGGCCCGCGGCAGCTGGCCCTCGGCCGCGGCCGCCAGCGCCAGCGTGTCGCGCAGCGCGGGCTGCCCGGGCGCGGCGGTGTTGGCCTTCTCGGCCAGCGCCAGGGCGCCCGGCTTGCCTTGCCTGAGCATCAGCCAGGCGACGTTGTTCAGCGCCAGCGGGTTGTCCGGCTGGCGCGCCAGCACCTCGCGGTAACGCGCCTCGGCACCGGCCCAGTCCTGGCGCGTCAGCGCGAGGTCGCCCAGGTGGAAGCGGAAGGCCAGGTCCTGCGGATGTTGTTTCTGCCAGCCGGCGGCGAGACGTCCGGCCTCCTCGGCCTGGCCGGCGGCGTGCAGCGCGGCGTGCAGCCGGATCGCCGTCTCGGCGCCCGGCGCCTTCTGCTGCGCCGTGCGGTAGATCGCCAGGGCGGCCTCGGGCTTGCGGCGCGCCTGCTCGACCGCCGCTTCGGCGAAGTAACCGGCGGCCTCGGCCGGGCGCTGCTTCTGGATCTCGCGTGCCAGCCCCACCGCCTCGGCATAGCGGCCCTCGCCGGTGTACAGCGCCACCAGCGCCTGCTGCGCGGGCAGCAGGCGCGGCACCAGCTCCAGCGCCGACTTGAGCGCCCGTTCGGCCGCCGCCATGTCCTTCAGTCCGATGTAGGCGTCGCTCTGGCCCAGCAGCCCGGCCGGCGAACGCGGCTGCAGCTGGGAGAGCTTCTGGAAGCGGGTCAACGCCTGCTGGTAGTCGCGGTTGGCGAGTTCGGCGCGCCCCAGCGCGCCCAGCAGCTCGCGGTTCGACGGCAGGGCCGCTGCGGCCTCGCGGGCCGCGGCCAGGGCGCCGCTGGTGTCGCGCCGCGCGAGGCGCTCGTCGATCAGCCGCAGCCGCGGCAGCACCTCGCCGGGGGCCGCCTTCACGGCCGCGGCGTACTGCGCGCTCACCGCGTCGGCGCCGGCGCCGGTGCGCTCCAGCCATTCGGCCAGTGCGAGCATCGCGCGCCAGTTCTTCGGGTCGCGCGCGAGGGCGGCGTCGAAGCGCTGGCGCGCCGCGGCGGTGTTGCCCTCGGCCAGGTCGATCGCGGCCAGGCCGGCGACGGCGGGGAAGTAGGCGGCGTCGCGTGCCAGTGCGTTCTCGAACGCGCTGCGGGCAGCGGCGCGCTCGCCGCTGGCCAGCAGCACACGGCCGCGCATCAGCTGGGGCGTCGGGTCCTGCGGGCGTTTGGCATCCAGCGCGTCGATCGCCTTCAGCGCCTTGGCACGCTCGCCGCGGCGCAGCTGCGAGGCGATGAGCGCCATGTCGGCACCGATGCCCGCGTCGCTGGCGGCCAGCGATTCGAGTTCGCCGAGCCCGGCGGCGGCTTCGCCGCGGCCGATCTTGCCCAGCGCCAGCGCGGTGCGGGCGCGCGGATCCTGCGGCGCGAGCCTGGCCGCCTGGGCGAACGCGGCTTCGGCCTGGCGCGCTTCGCCGTTCTGCAGGTGGGCCTGGCCGGCCAGCAGCAGCGTCTCGGCCCGCGGTTTGCCGCCGTCGAGTTCGGGCTGCAGCAGCGCCAGCGCCTTGTCCGCCTGCCCGGTGCGCAGGTACAGCTGCACCAGCAGCCCCGTCGCCAGCGGCATGCCCGGCTGCAGCTGCACGGCCTTGGCCAGCAGTGTCTCGGCCTGCGGCAGCGCACGCAGCTGGAACTCCGCCGCGCCGGCGAGCTGCAGCACGACGGGGTTGTTCGGCGTTGCCTGCACCAGCGGCTGCACCAGGCGGCGCACGCCTTCGTAGTCGGCACGCAGGTAGGCGATCTGGGCCTGCAGCAGCTGCGTGCCCGCGATGTCGGGCTGGGTCTTGACGAGCTGCTGCACGTGGGCCTCGGCGGCGGCGATATCGCCACCGGCCACCAGCAGGCCGACCAGGGCCTGATGCGCCGCCATGCGGCGCGGATCGGCCTCGACGGCGCGGCGGTAGGCGGCGATCGCGGCCTGGGCGTCGCGCCGGCCGTACTGTTCGAGCTGGCCCTTGAGCAGCCAGGCGTCGGCCTGGCGCGTGTCGGCGGCGGTCATCTCGTCGACGAGGACGATCGCGCCGTCCACGTCCTGGTCGGCGGCCAGCAGGCGCGCCTTCAGCAGCTTGGCCGGCGCGTAGGCCGGCAGGGCCCGCAGCGCGGCGTCGACCGCCTCGCGGGCCTGGGTGGGCTGGTCCAGCCTCAGGTAGGCCTGGGCCAGCGTGGTCGACAGGTCGGCGTCGGCCTCGGGCGTGTCCAGCCGCGTGGCGGCCCAGGTCTGCACGATGCGGCGGTCCTCGCCGCTGGCGAGCAGCGCGCGGGCCAGCGGCGGCAAGACACGCGCCTCGGGCAGCTTCAGTTGCGAGGCCTTGCGCAGTTCGACGCTGGCGCCGGCGGCGTCGCCGCTGGCCAGCAGCGTGGTGCCCAGCAGCAGCCGGGCCTCGGCGAGTTCGGGGTTCTTCTGCAGCGCGGACTTCAGCGAGATCGTCGCCGTCTTGGTGTCCTGGCGCGCGAGCGAGTCCTGGGCCGAGGCGAGCAGTTCCGCCTCGGACGGGCCGCCGCAGGCGGCGAGCAGCGTGGCGACGGCGATCGCGGCGGCGGTGCGGGCAAAGGTGTTCATGTCGGGTGTTCGAGGCCGGAGTCGGCGCGGTCTTCGGGCGCAGGGATCGGCGTCGCCCGGGGCGCCGTCGTCACTTCATCGCCAGCCGGTGCATCAGGTCGTAGAGCGTCGGCCGGCTGATGCCCAGCAGTTCGGAGGCCTTGACGATGTTGTTGTTGGCGCGCGCCAGCGCGGCGATCACCGTCTGGCGCTCGGCGGCCTCGCGCGCGGCGCGCAGGTCGAACTCGCAGGCCGTGGCCGCGCCGTCGTCGCGTGCCGGCACTTTCAGACCCATGTCCTGCGCGGTGACACGCGCGCCGTCGGCCATGATCGAGGCGCGTTTGACGACGTTGATCAGCTCGCGCACGTTGCCCGGCCAGGCGTGGGCGGCGATGGCCTGCAGCGCGTCCTCGCTGAAGACCAGCGAGCCGCGGCGCTGCTCCTGCGCGAAGCGGCGCAGGAAGGCGTGGGCCAGCAGCACCGCGTCGCCCTGGCGCGTGCGCAGCGGCGGGATCTTCACCTCGATCTCGGCGAGGCGGTAGTACAGGTCCTCGCGGAAGCGGCCTTCGGCGATCAGCGTCTGCAGGTCCTGGTGCGTGGCGCCGACGACGCGCACGTCCACCGCGATCTCCTGGCGCGCGCCCAGGCGCTCGATCTTGCGTTCCTGCAGGAAGCGCAGCAGCTTGGCCTGCAGCGACGCGGGCAGGTCGCCGATCTCGTCGAGCATCAGCGTGCCGCCGTGCGCGGTCTCGATCTTGCCCGGCGTGGTCTTGGCCGCGCCGGTGAACGCGCCCTTCTCGTAGCCGAAGAGTTCGCTCTCGAGCAGGTTCTCGGGGATCGCCGCGCAGTTGATCGCGACGAAACGCCCGCTGCGCCGCGAGGCCTGGTGCAGGCCCTGGGCCAGCACCTCCTTGCCGGTGCCGCTCTCACCCAGCAGCAGCACCGTCGCGTCGCTGGAGGCGACACGTTCGACGATGCGCGAGATGCGCAGCATCTCCGGGTCGCGCGTCATCAGCCCCGACAGCGCGTCGGGTTGCTGCAGCGCCTGCAGCCGGCGGTTCTCGGCCTGCAGCTCGGCCAGGCGCATCGCACGTTCGATCGTCAGCCCCAGCACCTCGGGGTCGAAGGGCTTGGCCAGGAAGTCGTAGGCGCCCAGGGCGACGGCGCGCAGGGCGTTGGCCTGGTCGTTCTGGCCGGTCAGCACGATCACCTTGACGTGCGGGTCCAGGTCCAGCAGCTGCTCGAGCAGCTTGAAGCCCTCGGAGACCGAGTCGGGGTCGGGCGGCAGCCCCAGGTCCATCGTGACGACGGTGGGCTGCACGCGGCGGTACTGCAGCACGGCGGCTTCGCGGTCGGCGGCGGTGGCGCAGTCGTAGCGGTCGAGCGACCACTTGATCTGCTTCTGCAGCGCGAGATCGTCCTCGACGATCAGCACGCGGCCGGCGGTGTCGGGGGTCAGGCTCATGCGGACATCCGGAGGTCGGAAGAGGCGTGGGGCTCGAACAGCGGCATCAGCAGCGTGATGACGGTGCCTTCGCCGACGCGGCTGTCGACGTCGACGCTGCCGCCGAGTTCGCGCAGGTACTGGAAGCTCTCGTAGGAGCCGATGCCCATGCCGCTCGTCTTGGTGCTGCTGAACGGGCGGAAGAGCTTGTTGCGGATGAAGTCCTCGCTCATGCCGCAGCCGGTGTCGCCGATCTCGAGCTTGACCTGGCCGCCGTGGCGCGAGCAACGCACCCAGACGCGGCCCTCGGCCGGTGTCGCGTCCAGTGCGTTCTGCACCAGGTGGCCGAGCACGCGCTCGAGGCGGTCTTCGTGGCCACGCGTGGCCAGGCCCGCAGCGCAGTCGGTCTCGACATGGCGGCCGGCGCTGCGGGCTCCCGAGGCGATGCGCCCGACGACGGCCGCCAGCTCGACGCCGCGCGAGCCGCCGGGCGGCGTCGCGCCCTCGCGCAGCTGCAGCATCAGGCGGCGCATCTTCTCGAGCGAGCTTTCCACCGTCATCAGCATGTCCTGCTGGAACTCCGGGTTGGCGTGCAGACGCTGGGCATTCTTCATCATCAGCGAGAGCTGGGTGACGATGTTCTTCAAGTCGTGCACGACGAAGGCCGACATGCGGTTGAAGGCCTCGAACTTGCGGGCTTCCAGCAGCGCCTCGGTGGCCTGCATCTGCGCCAGGATGCCGGCGGCCTGGCGCGCGGCGGTCTTGAGCAGGTCGCGCACCTCCCAGTTCAGTTCCTGCGGCGTGCGCGGCCGGCCCAGCGTGACGAAGCCCAGCAGTTCGCCGGCCACCGGCAGCGGCACCACGAGCCAGGTGTCGCCGCCGGGCTGCAGCCAGGCCGGCAGCGCCAGACTGCCGTAGCGGCGCGGGGCGTCGCGGAACTCGTCGAGGTCGACCACCCAGCCGGGTTCGGCGAGGAAGGCGGCGAGCGCCGAGTCGGCGGCCTCGGCGGCGTCGACCTCGGCGGTGTTCCAGCGCGCCGACTGGCGATACGCGCCGTCGGCGCCGCCGCGCAGCCACAGGCTGCCCGAAGGCGACTCGACCATGTTCGCCAGCCCGCGCACGACCAGGCCGCCGATCTCCTGCGGCGAACCGCGCGAGGACAGCATCGCCGTGAAGCGCAGCCATTCCTCGCGGTAGTCGTAGCGGTAGCTGAAGAAGTGCTTGCCGACGAAGACGCGCAGCCGCGAGCGCGCCGCGCCCGACAGCACCAGCAGCGCCAGGCCGAGCACGCCGGCCGCGGCGAGCACGATCTGCAGCCCGCGCCCCCAGTCGCCGCCGAAGTCGCGCACCCAGTAGCCGACGCCGGCCATCACCAGCAGGTAGGCGCCGACGAGGATCAGCGTCGCCGAATAGAAGGCGGCGGAACGCGAGACCTGCAGCCGGCGGATCCAGTCGCGCCGCCGGCGTGCCGCCACCAGCAGCCAGGGCATGGCCAGCGCCACGACGAAGCCGCGCACGGCCAGCGCGTCCGGGTCCGGGCGGCCGAAGAGCACGCCTTCGGCGTAGACGTAGAGGTCGAACGCGAACAGCAGGCCCAGCCCCAGGCACACCGGCTTGGCGTTCCAGCGCGAGTCCTCGGGCAGGTTGCGAAACAGCTGCTCGACGAGCACCAGGCCGACGATGGCGATCAGCAGCCAGCCGGCGAAGACCAGGCGCAGCATCGAGCCGGCCTCGCGCGCCAGACCGAAACCGACGACGCCGCACAAGGCCACGATCAGCGCAACGCCGGCGGCCGTGCGCAGCGGCCGCAGCGCCGGGTCGGGCTCGGAGCCGAGCCCCGGTTCGAGCAGGGCCAGCATGAAGGCCAGCCACAGGCCCAGGCGCAGCAGGTCGGCCAGCGCCGCCAGATAGCCGCCGGCGACCGTGGGCGCGCCGGTCTGCCAGGCCGACGCCAGGCCCCAGGCGACCGTGGCCAGCAGCGCCGCCAGGAACAGGCCGCGGTGCGGGCTGCGCTCCTGCGCCGACTCCTGGGCACGCACGAGCAGCGCCACGAAGCCGGCATGCACCAGCGCCGCGAGCGCGAAACCGAGCAGGGCGAGTCCGGCCTCGGGGCGTTCCATGGTTCAGGCGTGCACCGGCGGGGGCGCTCCGTGCGAGGAGCGGGAAATTCTAGGGCCCCGGCCGGCGGCTCAGCGCGCGCCCTTGCCCGTCAGCACGACGCCGACCGTCTCGAACAGCACGACGAGGTCGAGGAACAGGGAGTGGTTCTTCACGTAGTAGAGGTCGTACTGCAGCTTCTGCTGCGAGTCCTCGACGGTGGAACCGTACTGGTAGCGCACCTGGGCCCAGCCGGTGACACCCGGCTTGACGCTGTGGCGCACGGCGAAGAAGGGGATCTCGCGCGTCAGCTGCTCGACGAAGAAGGGCCGTTCAGGGCGCGGGCCGACGAGGCTCATCTTGCCCTTGAGCACGTTGAACAGCTGCGGCAGCTCGTCGATGCGCAGCAGCCGGATGACGTGGCCGACCCGCGTGACGCGGTCGTCCTGCGCCGTGGCCCAGCGCGGCTTGCCGTCCTTCTCGGCGTCGGTGCGCATGCTGCGGAACTTGGTCACCATGAAGCTCGCGCCGCCCAGGCCCACACGCTCCTGGCTGTAGAACACCGGGCCGCGGCTGTCGATCTTGATCGCCAGCGCCGTGAGCAGCATCACCGGCGTCGCCAGCACGATCAGCAGCGTGCTGAAGAGGATGTCGAAGACACGCTTGATCGCGGTGCGCAGCGCGCCCTGGTTGAAGCCTTCGCCGAAGATCAGCCAGCCGGCGTTGACGAAGTCGATGCGGATCTGGCCCAGGCGCTTCTCGAAATGCGTGGACAGGTCGTAGACCTTGACGCCGAAGAGCTTGCAGTCGAGCAGCTGGCGCAGCGGCATGCTGCCCGAGCGGCGCTCGGTGAGCGCGACGATGATCTCGTCGACTCCGAGCTGCTCGGCCAGCGCCGGCAGCGGCTGGTCCGAGCGCAGGATGCGTTCTTCCGGCACCGCCGGTTCCTTCTCGTTCGGGCCGGGCACGAAGCCGACGATCTCGACGCTCGGGTCCGAGGACTCCAGCGTCTGGCCGACGATGTGTGCCGCCGTGCCCGAGCCGAAGACCATCACGCGCACCCGGTCACGGTCATGCGCGCCCCAGTGGGTCACGTAGACGCGGCGCGTGACGACCGCCGCGATGCCGGCCATCGCCGCCACCTGCACCACGTGGCGGTCGGGCGTGGCCTCGGGCAGCAGGCCGAAGGTCAGCCAGGCCAGCGGCAGCGCGATGACGAGCATCGCGGTGGCGCGTGCGCAGGACTGCACCGGCGTCAGGTGGGGGCCGCGCTGGTAGATGCCGGTGGCCGCGCTGATGACGACCATGCCGGCGGCCAGCGACAGCACGTGCGGGCCGGCCACCGACAGCAGCTCGGGCGCATGGCCGAAGGGGACGAAGAACACCGCCACCAGCATCAGCACGAGCAGGGCGCAGTCCGACGAGACCTGCAGAACGGTCTGGCGATGCACGTAGTGGCTGAAGATGCGGATCATGTTCGCTACCGGGGTGACGGCTCCGAGGCGACGACCACCCCGCGCGCGAGCGCTTCTGGGTGATGTCGGCAGACCGGTGCGCCCGGCCGGTTGTTTGTTGCGGTTGCAAGCAGGCGTGACCTGTGCGGCCACTGTAGGGATCGGCGCGAGGGCGTCACAACCCCCGGCTCGCGGGATCGGTGCCCCTAGCGCGCTGTAGCGCTGCGGATCGTGATTTCGGTCATGAAATGCCGTGGCTGTCGCAAGGCTGTCGCACGGGAAGCGACGCCATCGCGGCAGGCGAGCCCGGTCTCGGGGCTACAGCGTCTTCATCAGGTCGCCGACTTCCTTCTGGGAGGGGAACTTGTCGCCCAGCTTGGCGAGCTTGTCCAGTTCGCCGCGTGCGGCCGCGCGGTCACCGGCCTTGATCAGCAGCCGGGCGAGGTTCAGCCGGTAGCTGGGCGAGGCGTTCGGCGTTTCGGCCGCCTTGCGCTGCCATTCGATGGCCTTGGCCATCTGGCCTTCGGCGGCCAGGGCGCTGGCCAGCGTGTCCATCGAGTCGGGGCGCCCGGGCGCGAGCTCGACGGCGCGCTGTGCGACCGCGAGCGCGCCGGGCTTGTTCTGCTGCAGCAGCAGCCAGGCGATGTTGTTCTGGGCGGTGGCGTCGTCGGGGTGCAGCGCGGCCAGACTGCGGTAATGGGTCTCGGCGCGCGCCCACTGGCCGCGCGTGAGGGACACGTTGCCCAGGTGGGCCAGGAACACCGGGTCGCGAGGGTGCGTGCGCATCCAGTCGGCCGCGAAGCGCTCGGCCTCCTGGGCTTGCTCGGCCAGCAGCAGGATGCCGTGCAGCTTCATGGCGTTGTCGGCGCTCGGCTGGCGATCGAGCGCCGCGCGCATCGCGCCGATGGCCTGAGGCCAGGCCTTCGTCGCGACGTGCACGTTGCTTTCCAGAAGGTAGCCGGCGGCTTCCTTCGGGCGCTGCTTCTGGGCGGTTCTCGCGACCTGGAGCGCCGCCTCGTAACGCTTCTGGGCGACGCGGCCCTGCACCAGGCGGCTCTGCGCTGCCAGCAGGTCCGGGTCGAGTTCCAGTGCCTTCACCAGCGCCCGCTCGGCCCCGGCGCTGTCCTTGCCGAGGTCGTAGGCGTCGGCCAGCAGCAACTGGAACCGGGGGTCCGACGGCCGCGACGCCGCCAGCTTGCCGAAGGTCGATATCGCCTGCTGGACCTCCTGGGCGAAGATCTGCGCACGCCCCAGGGCGACCAGCGTCTGAGGGTCATCCGGCAAGGTGGCGGCCGCCTCCTGGGCGGTCGCCATCGCGGCATTCGTGTTGCGCGTGGACAGGTGCAGCTCCACCAGCTGCGCACGCGGGGTCGGATCGGTCGGGTTGAGGCGGATCGCCTCCTGCAGCGCCTTGGCGACCTCCTCGGCCGGAGCGCCGTTGGCGCGCTTGAGTTCGGCCAGCGCGGTGATGGCGCGGCTGTTCTTCGGCTCCTGCCGGATCAGGTCCTCGTAGCGCTTGATCGCCGCCTCGGGCTTCTTCTCGGCCATGTCGATCGTCGCCAGCCCCGCCAGAGCCGGCAGGTACTGCGTATCGATCGTCAGCGCGCGTTCGTAGCTCTTGCGCGCGCCCGCCCGGTCACCCTGCTGCATCAGGACCTGGCCGCGCAGCTGCGCCGCGAGCGGCTTGTCCGGCGTCTTCGCCTGCAGCCGGTCGATCGCCGCCAGGGCGCCCTTGCCGTCCTGGCGCCGCAGCCGGGCGCCGATCAGCGCCAGATCGGCATAGGCAGAGCGGTCGCGCTGCGCCACGGACTCGAGCTGGGCGAAGCCGTCGTCGGTGCGGCCGCGTGCGATCTCGGTCAGCGCCAGGTTGGCCTGCAGCTTCAGGTTGCTGGGGTCTGCGCGTGACGCCCGCACGAACAGCCGCTCCGCCTGCGCCGCGTCGCCGGTCATCAGAAGGGCTTCGGCGGCCAGCGCCAGCACGTCGGCCGAAGGCGCGTCCTGGTCCAGCAGCGGCTTGAGCGTCGTCACCGCACGCGCGGGCTGGCCGGCCCGGATCAGCACCTCGGCGAGCAGCCGGCGTGCGAACGACAGTTCCGGCGACAGCTGCAGCGCCTTCGTGAGGTGCGTCTCGGCGACCAGCGTCGAGCCGGCTGCCGACTCGATCGTTCCGGCCAGCTGCAGCACCCGGACGTTGTTCGGGTTCAGTTTCAGCAGCTGCTGCACCGTCTCGCGGGCGCGTTTGACGTCGCCGTCGATCAGCGCCAGCTGGGCGTCGTAGAAGCGTGTCTCCGGGTGGTTGGGCAGCGCTTCCTTCATCGCCTTCAGGTCGCGCCGCAGGCCCTCGTGGTCCTGGCGGCGCAGATCGATCGCGAGCAGCGCGGTGTAGGCGTTGACGTAGCGCCGGTCCAGCGCGATGACCTCGCGGAAGCTCTTGGCCGCCGTGTCCAGATCGTTGAGCCCCTTCCACTGGATCTCGCCGGCCAGCTGCAGCGCCTCGCGCCGCTTGCCGCCTTGCTGCGTCAGCGGACGCACGCGTTCGAGCGCCTTGGCCGTCAGGCCGTGCCCGGCCATGAAACGCGCGTCCAGCAGCTGCGCGGCCTCGTTCTTCGGGTCCAGCGCCAGGGCGCGCTGCACCGCGGCTTCGGCCGCCTCGCGTTCGTCGAGCACGACGTGCGCCGTCGCCAGCGCGACGCTCAGCTCCGCGGCGGCCTTGGGTTCGGTGAGCGTCGTGCGCCCGTACAGGTGAACGGCCTGCTTGGACTGGCCGGTGGCGATCATCGCCATCACCAGCGCCGGCAGCACGCGCTTGTCGTCGAACTTGAGGTCGGCGGCCTTGCCGAGTTCGACGACCGCGGCCTTGGCGTCGCCGGTCTTCATCAGGGTGTCGCCGAGCAGGAAGCGCAGCTCGCCCGAGTCGGGGTTCTTCTGCAGGGCCGCCTTCAGCTGCACGATGGCCGTGTCGGGCTTGTTCTGTTCCAGCGAGCTCCTGGCCGCGGTCGTGAGTTCCTGCTCCGACTCGCCGCCGCAGCCGGCGGCCAGGGCGACGGCACCGGCCAGCAGGCTGCGGGCGGCGAGTTGTCTGAAGGCGATGGCAGACACGGGGTCGGTTCCTTTGGCGAACGGGTCAGGGGAGGCGCTCTGGCCGGCAGCCGTCAGAAGACGGCGCCGACGACGGCTTGCAGCACCCGGCGATAGGGATTCGCGCCGAACTCCGAGGCCGCGTCGCCGCTGCTGTGCTGCCACTGCAGCGCCAGGTCCAGCGCGCTGAAGTGGTAGCGCAGCTCCAGCCACGCGAGGCGGCTGCCGTCGCTGGCGTTGTGGCGCACGAACGCGGTGAGGTCCAGGTTCTTCGTCCCGAGCGACTTCTGCGACAGGTAGACGAGCCAGGCGCGGCGCGCGCCCATCTCCTGGCTGGGCTGGGTCACGCCCAGGTAGGACGCGTAGGCCGGGGCGCCGATGGCCGCCAGCGTGCGCCAGTCGGCCTCGTCCAGGCCGGCGCCGTTGTACTCGGCCTCGACGGTCAGGGCCAGGCCGGTCGGGAGGGTGTAGGTCAGGCCGGTGGCCGCACGATGATGGCGCTCGAGCGCCTCGTCCAGCCCGAGCACCTGGGGCAGCAGTTTCCCGCTCTTGCCCCAGCTCCATTCGCCGTAGGCGACGAGCGCGTCGCCGATCAGCGTGCTGCCGCTGGCGCCCAGCGCCGCGCCGCGCCCGGCCTCGAGCATCACCAGGCCCTGCACGCTGCTGCGCTCGCCGAAGCGGCGGTCCAGCGTGGCGACGAAGCGGTCGCGATGGTTGGTGCTGCCCAGGTCGACCGAGGCCGTGGCCGGATCGGGGTCGTCCAGCCGCGGCGCGTAGGCGACGGACAGGCCGCCGTCGTCCCAGAGCGTGCCGGCGCGGAGCATCGCCGTGCCCAGGCGGGTCTCGCGCAGCGCGACCGGGTCGGTGGTGGTGACGGCGCGCAGCGCGCCGTCGCGGAAGAAGTCGGTCGGGTTGTAGCCGTAGGCCGGCCCCTGGCGCACCGTGACCCGGCCCAGGTCGACGCTGGTCGTGGCGTCGGCATTGCGCCAGCCCAGCGCGAGCTCGCGCAGGCTGTTGGTCGTGTTCGGGCGCCCGGGCAGCGGCGGCTCGACGCGGTCGACGCGGTCGGACAGCACGAACTGCCAGGCCGGCGAGAACGCGTGCGTGTAACGCAGGTCGACCGACGCGCGCGACGTGTCGTCGCTGGCGCCGCCGCGCGTGGAGAGGCGGCCGGCGGCGAGATCCAGCCCGATGCGCCATGGCGAGCTGCCGGCCGCGGGCGGTGCCTCGGCCTCCAGGGCCAGCGGGTCGAAGTCCTGGGCCAGGCAGGGCCCGGCGGAAACGGCGCAGAGCACGACGGCCAGCGCCGTCAGCGGAAACGTTCGCATGGAGCGGGTTCTTCTATTCGGCGTTGAATCGGGGCAGGAACTCTTTCTGGTACCAGGCCGCCGGCAGGTCGCGGACCGCGTAGTCCGACAGGCGCACCAGCGTCACCGACTGGGTGTCCACGCCGTCGATGATCACCGTCTCGGTCGGCCGGTCGGCGCCGAGCTGGCGCTGGAACTTGCGGTAGTACGCGGTCTTCAGCAGGCGCCCGGAGTCGGCGAAGAAACGCGCCTTGATCGGCGCCTTGCTCGCCGCGTCGATCCAGAGCTCGATCGCCGCGTAGACCGCACCGTCGCCCGAGGGGCGCAGCTCGAGCTTTTGCGAAGCGCGCGTCTTGCGCTCGCCGTCGGTGATCGTCTCCTCGCCCGCCAGGCGTGCCTGGTAGTCGCGTGCGAAGTTCACCGTCACGACGTCGCCGTTGGCGGCCTGGCCGATCAGGCGCTGCTGCGGCGAGATGCGCACCGCGGCCTTGGTCGACGGGTCGTAGAACCAGAGGTCGGCGCCGTTCTTCAGCATCACCTTGCCGGCGTCGCGCGGCGGCTGGGTGAAGCGCATCAGCGTGGCGAACTGGCCGCCGCCTTCGGCCATGCGGGCGAAGCTCAGCAGCGTGAGCGAGTTCACCTGCGCGCCCTTCTCGAACTCCGTCACGGTGACGGTGGCGCGGAACGACCGCTCCGGGTTGCGGATCGCGTCGCTGGCGCTCAGCAGCTGCTGGGCGTCGGCCTGGGCGGCGGCGGCCAAGGGCAGGGCCGCCAGCAGGGCGGCGACGAGGGCGAAGCGGCGGCGCCGCGGCGAGTGTTCAGACATGGCGCAGTGCGTTGACGATTTCGAGCCGGGCGGCGCGCCAGGCGGGCCACCAGGCGGAGGCCGTCGCCACGAGCACGAGCCCCAGCGTCGAGCCGGCGACCGCCGGCACGTCGCGCAGCACACGCAGCTGCAGCGGCAGCTGTTCCGCGCTGCCCGGCGGCAGCCAGGTCAGCCCGGACATGTTGATCAGTTCGCCCGCACCCACGGCCGCCGCCAGGCCGACGAGCGCCCCGGTGCAGCCGAGGATGAAGCCCTCGATGACGAACAGGCGGCGCACGCCGCCGCGGCGCAGGCCGATCGCACGGATCGTGCCCACCTCGACGGTGCGCTCGATGACCGCGGCGCTCATCGTGTTGCCCACCGTGAACAGCACGATGCTGGAGATGAGCACGAAGATGAAGCCGAAGATGACGTCGAACATGCGCTCGGTCTGGACGTAGAACGGGTTCAGTTCCTCGAAGTCCCGCACCGCCAGCGTCGCGCCTTCGGGGTCGTCGGCCACCAGTTGCCTGAGCCTGGCGTAGGCCCGGGGGCGGTCGGCGCTGCGTTGCAGCAGCACCATGATCGACGTGACCTTGGGCGCATCGCGGCCGAACACCAGCTTCTGCGCCTGCTCCAGGTGCAGCACGACCGAGATCTCGTCGAGTTCGCGAAAGCCCTGGTTCTCGGCCGCCGCGACGACGAGCGACGCGACGTTGGGCGTGCCGCGCGACGTGCTCGCCAGCAGCTCGACCCGGGGCTCGCCGTCGGCGGACGGCCCGGATGCGGCCGGCTGCTCCTGCGCCGCGAGCGCGGCGATGTCGTCGGGCAGCGCAGCGGCGGCGGCAGCGGGCGCCGGCGGCGCGATCTGGGGCTGGGGGCAGTCGGCGATGCGCAGCGCGGCGCACAGCTGCAGCACCCGCGCCAGCGCCTCGCCGAGCACCGCCGAGTCGTCGGCGGTGCCCACGAGCGGGAAGTCGGGCCGCGCGATCGGAACGCCGAACTCGTTCCAGCGGCGCATCAGCTGCACCTCGGGGGCGACATAGCCGTTGCCGATCACGGCACGCGAGATCCCGGCGGTGAAGTTGCCGGCCAGCCCGCCGAAACGCAGCGACGGCGTCACCACCGCGAGCATCGGCGCGAGTTCCGGGTCGCTGCGGATCGTGCGCACCAGGCGTTCGTAGTGTTCGATGCCGTAGGCCGTCGGGTTGCCGCTGCCGAACAGCGCGTAGTCGCGGTGCTGCACCTGCAGGTGGCCGCCGGCGCGCACGTAGGTGGTCAGGCCGGTGTCGATCAGGTTGGCCTTGAAGCCCGAGAACAGCAGCACGGCCATCAGGCCCAGGCCCAGCGCGATCAGCGTCGACAGCGAGCGCCGGCGGTTGCGGCGCAGGTTGCGCAGCGCGAGCGACCACTCATTCATCGAGGGCCGCCTCGCTGTCGGGGCCGGCAGCGGGGACCGAGCCCGGGCCGCGGCGGATCGACTGGATGACGCCGTCGCGCAGGATCACCAGGTCGTCGGCGGCCATGCGCAGTTCGCGGTCGTGCGAGGAGAACAGGAAGGAGATCCTGAAACGCTCCTGCATCTGGCGCATCAGCCGCAGCACCGCGCGGCCGGTCTCGGTGTCGAGGTTGGCGGTGGGTTCGTCGGCCAGCACGAGCCGCGGCTTGCGTGCCAGCGCACGCGCGATGGCCACGCGCTGGCGCTGGCCGCCCGAGAGCTGGCCGGGCAGGTTGCGGGCCCGGTCGGCCAGGCCGACGGCCTCGAGCAGCCGCGCGACGCGGCGCTTGCGGCGCGCCGCCGGCATCCCGGCGAGCACCAGCGGGTACTCCACGTTCTCCTCGGCCGTCAGCACCGGGATCAGGTTGAAGTTCTGGAAGATGAAGCCGATGTTGTTCGAGCGGAAGTCGGACAGTTCGTCGTCGCCGAGCGCCGCGACGTCCTGGCCGGCGACCGTCAGCGTGCCGGCGTCGGGGCGGTCCAGGCAGCCGACCAGGTTCAGCAGCGTCGTCTTGCCGCTGCCCGAGGGGCCCAGCAGCACCGTGAAGCAGCCCGGGCGGACCAGCAGGTCGATGCCCCTGAGCACCGGCACCGTGACTTCGTCCATCTGATAGGACTTCACGATGCCGCTCAGCACGGCGACCGGCTGGTCAGGTTCTGTCGACAAGGGCGGGCTCCAGGGCGGCGAAGCAGTCTAGATCCTCCGATCATTGCGTCAGCGATGTCGCCGTGCAAGCCGCCGCCGGCGGCGGCGACCCACTGTTCAGGGTGGGATGCGGCACTTCCGCCATACTCGGTTTCGGCGGCGTGGCGTCACGTCGGGGGATCACTGATGCTGCCCATTCACAAACTCGTGTGGCATGAATGGCGTTCGGCGGCGCCGGCGCCGCGTGTTCCCGAGCCCTCCGAGGCGATGGTCGATCCGGGGCAGATCCGCGCCTACGTCAAGGCCTACGAGTGGGGCGGGCCGACCTCGGCGCTGCAACTGCACCATCTGACGCGACTGTCGACGCTGATCCGGCCCGGCGACACCGTGCTCGACCTGGCCTGCGGGCCGGGCCCGCTGCTGCTCGAGCTGGCTCCGCTGTTCCCCGACTGCCGCTTCATCGGCGCGGACCTGTCCCCGCCGATGCTCGACGCGCTGGCCGAACAATGCCGCGAGCGCGGCATCCGCAACATCGAGACGCTGTGTGCCGACATCCGGGAGCTGCCCGGGATCGACGCCGGCGCGGTGAACGTGGTGATCTCCACCTCGGCGCTGCACCACCTGCCCGACCTGGACTGCCTGGAGCAGGTGTTCGCGCGTGCCGAACACGTGCTCGCGGCCGATGGCGCGGTCTATTTCTTCGACTTCGGCCTGGTGCGCTCGCAGCACACGCGCGACCTGCTGGTGGCCGAGGTCGCGCGCAAGGCGCCGCCGGTCACGGCGGTGGACTACGCGCATTCGCTGCGCGCGGCCTTCCCGATCGACGCCGTGATCGGCGCGGCGCGGCGCCAGTTCCGTCGCCCGCTGCGCGCCACCTCCAGCCGTTTCGTCGACTTCTTCTATTTCATCTCCAGCCCCGACCGCTGCCCGCCGTCGCCGGTGGTCGAGGCCTACGTGCGTGCGATGCGCGCACGCTGCGACGCCGGCGTGCGCCTGGAGGAGACGATGCTGCGGCGCCTGCAGGCGCTGCGCTGAGAAGCGTCCGCGCGCCGCACAAAAGAAAAGGAGCGCCGAAGCGCTCCTTTTGCCGTGCGGGTGAACCGCTTCAGGCCTTGCGGCGGCGGGCGATGCCCAGGCCGAGCATCGACAGGCCGACCAGGGCCAGGGTGCCCGGTTCCGGGATGAAGAAGTTCGCGCTGACGTCGCCGCGAAGTTCCAGCAGGCCCGGGCCGACCACGTCGACGGTGCCGTCGTTGATGTCGCCGTCGCTGTAGACCGACAAGTAGAACGGGCGCGGGGCGATGAAGAATTCTTCGCCGTCCGGGCTCAGGCCGAAGTCGGTGAAGGTCACCGCGAAACCGTCGCTGCCGCCGCTGGAGGCGGTGGAGCCGGAGCCGCTGAGCAGCGTGGTCGAGGTGCCGAGCAGCAGGTCGCCCAGGCCCGGCGTGAACGCCAGCGTGCCGCTGTCGATGGACGTCAGGTCCAGCGTCGTGTTGTCGCCGGTGTCCAGGTAGAAGCTCAGCGTGGCGGTGTTGGCCTTGAAGGTGTTCGCGCCGGTCAGCACGCCGCTGGCCGTGACGACAGCGTAGAGGTCGTACACGCCGCCGAGGCCCGCATCGACCTCGCTGCCGCCCAGCTGGTACTGGCCGAAATCGACGACGATCGTCGCGTTGAAGGCCAGGCCCGAGCCGGTGTCGGTGACCAGGGCCTTTTCGACGTAGCCGCCGTTGATCAGGTCGACCGCAAAGCCGTTCGTGCCCGAGCCGTTCGAGCAGTTGCTGCTGGTGCTCAGCGCGCCGCCGTTGGCCGCCGAGTCGTCGATACAGAACGGAACCGGCGCAGCGGCGGCGAAGGCCTGCCCCGGGCCGAACGCCACGGCCGCACCGACGGCGATCATGGAGAGAGCGCGCTTGAGAAACATGTTGAGGACTCCGTGGGTTGAACCGGGAAGGTTGCGCGGTGGATAAAGCAGCTGCCGTGCCAGAGTGGGAAAATCCTTGAAAAACAACGGCTTGCGTTTATGTTTCGGCTTCGCTGGCCAGGCGGTGTAAAGCCGTCCGACACTGCCCGCGGCGGGGCGCGGATCGCGCCGCAAGAAGGCGTAACGCGGGGTCTTCCTTGAGTAGACTAGTCAGCGATGAGCGACGCCCCCCGCGGACCCAAATCGAAGGAGGAGATCGCCACGGCCTACAAGTCGGAGCCGTGGTGGTACGACGTCCGGGGCTTCTTCATCCTGACCTTCGCCTACAACAGCACGCTGCCGGCGCAGCTGCGTTTCTTCGGCCCGCACTTCGGCCCGCGGCACCTGGAACTGGCCTGCGGCACCGGCACGCTGCTCGAGCTCTTCCTGCGCTGGCGGCGCTGGAAGAAGCTGCCCGAGGTCGACATCGTCGGCGCGGACTACGCCGAGTCGATGCTCGCCGGCGCGATCCACCGTTTCCGCGGCCAGCCGCGCCTGAGCTTCAGGCACGCCGACGCCGCGGCGATGCCGTTCCAGACCGGCGAGTTCGACACCGTCAACATCGCCAACGCCGTGCACTGCCTGCCAGAGGTCGACGCCAGCCTGCGCGAGATGCTGCGTGTGCTCAAGCCCGGCGGCACGCTGGCGGCCAACGTGCTGCTGTTCCCGCGCGGCTCCTGGCCGCTGCGCCCGCTGGCCGACGCCATCAACCGCTGGGGCATCCGCAAAGGCATTCTCTACACGCCCTACGAGTCCACGGAGATCCGCCGCCGCATCGTCGAGGCGGGCTTCGAGATCCTCAGCGAGCGCGTCGTCGGCAACTGCTACGACGTGATGGCCCGCAAGCCGCAGCCCTAGGCGCGAGTCGGACCGTGGCCCAGCCCTTCGACTACGACGCGGCGGTCTCCCGCAACATCGGCTGGCTCACGCCCGCCGAGCAGCAGCGCCTGCGGGGCGCGCGCGTGGCGATCGCCGGGCTGGGCGGCGTCGGCGGCGCGCACCTCGTGACGCTGGCGCGGCTGGGCATCGGGCGCTTTCGCATCGCCGACTTCGACCGTTTCGAGGTCCACAACTTCAACCGTCAGGCCGGCGCCTTCGTTTCCACCATCGGCCAGCCCAAGTGCGAGGTGATGGCGCGCATCGCGCGCGACGTCGATCCCGAGGCCGAGGTCGTCGCCTTCGAGCGTGGTGTCGACGAGGACAACCTCGACGCCTTCCTCGACGGCGTGGACGTCTACGTCGACGCGATCGACTTCTTCGCCGTCGAGGCCCGGCGCATGCTGTTCGCCGCCTGCCACGCGCGCGGCATCCCGGCGGTGACCGCCGCGCCGCTGGGCATGGGCGTGTCGCTGCTGTACTTCTCGCCGCGCGGCATGAGCTTCGAGGACTACTTCCGGCTCGAAGGCTGCACCCGCCAGGAGCAGTTCGCGCGTTTCATCGCCGGGCTGTCGCCGGCGATGCTGCAGCGCGGCTACCTGGTGCATCCGCAGGCGGTGAACTTCGCCGAGCAGCGCGGGCCGTCGACGATCATGGCCTGCGACCTGTGCGCCGGCGTCACCGGCACGGCGGTGCTCAAGCTGCTGTGCGGGCGCGGCGAGCTCAAGCCCGCGCCCTGGGCGATGCAGTTCGACGCCTACCGTCAGAAGCTGTCGTTCACCTGGCGCCCGGGCGGCAACGCCAACCCGCTGCAGCGCCTGCTGCTGCGCTTCATACGGCCCCAGCTCGGCCTGGACTGAGCGCGGCGCGACGGCGCTCGGCCCGCCCCCCACGGAACGTGGAATCTTGCCGCCTGGAACCTTGGTTCGGGGGGGCGCCGGGCGGAATTCGCGTCAATCGGATATGACATGATTCCCGGCCAGATTCGGCCCTCGGCCACACGGAATTCCCCGGGAGATCTCGCGTGAAGCTCATGTCTGCAACGGCGGCCTCGGTCTGCCGCGTGTTCGGTGTCCTGGTCGCCGTGGCGAGCCTGGCGGCGTGCTCGGCGCTGAAGTCGTATCCGCCGGCGCCTGCCCAGGCCGCCCAGCAGGACTACACCTACATCATCGGCGCCGGCGACTCGGTCAACATCATCGTCTGGCGCAACCCCGAGCTGTCGATGTCGGTGCCGGTGCGTCCCGACGGCAAGGTCTCGGCGCCCCTGGTCGACGAGGTGATGGCCCAGGGCAAGACCTCGGTGCAGCTGGCGCGCGACCTGGAGCAGGTGCTCTCCAAGTACGTGCGCGACCCGATCGTCACGGTGCTCGTCAACGGTTTCGTCGGCCCCTACAGCGAGCAGATCCGCGTCGTCGGCGAGGCCGCGCGGCCGCAGTTCCTGCCGTTCAAGACCAAGATGACGGTGCTCGACGTGATGATCGCCGTCGGCGGCCTCACCGACTTCGCTGCCGGCAACCGCGCCACCATCCTGCGCACCTCCGAGGGCAACCAGCAGTACTCGGTGCGCCTGGATGACCTAGTCAAGGACGGCGACGTCTCGGCCAACGTCGAGATGCGCCCCGGCGACATCCTGATCGTCCCGCAGAGCTTCTTCTGACCCAGGCCCCGCGCCGCCCGACGTCCGGCCGTACGCATGCAAGATCTCGTTCGCCAAGCCCTCGCCGTCCTGCGGGGCATGTGGAACTACCGCTGGCAGGGGCTGATCGCCTCGTGGGTCGTCGGACTCGTCGCCGCGGTGCTCGTGTTCCGCATCCCTGACCAGTACGAGGCGTCGGCGCGCATCTACGTCGACACCCAGTCGATCCTCAAGCCGCTGATGTCCGGCCTGACGGTGCAGCCCAACGTCGAGCAGCAGATCTCCATGCTCAGCCGCACGCTGATCAGCCGCCCGAACATCGAGAAGCTGATCCGCATGGCCGATCTCGACCTCGAAGAGGGCTCGGCGGTGCAGCAGGAAGAGCTGATCCAGCGCCTGACCAAGGAAGTCCAGATCCGCAACACCGGCCGCGACAACCTGTACTCGCTGGCCTACCGCGACCGCGAGAGCGAGAAGGCCAAGCGCGTGATCCAGTCGCTGGTGTCGATCTTCGTCGAGTCCAGCCTGGGCGCCAGCCGCAAGGACACCGACTCGGCCAAGACCTTCCTCAACGAGCAGATCAAGCAGTACGAGCAGAAGCTCGAGGAAGCCGAGGCGCGGCTCAAGGAGTTCAAGCTGCGCAACATCGAGATGCAGCCCGACGACGGCAAGAGCGCCACCTCGCGCCTGTCGGAGGCCTCGGCGGCGTTGCAGCAGGCGCAGCTCGAGCTGCGCGAGGCCGAGAACGCACGCGACGCCGTCAAGGCCCAGCTCTCCGAGGAGAAGCGCAACGCCGAGGCCGGCACCGGCCACGTCGCGGCCGACGACGCCGCGCTGGGCATCTCCACGCCCGAACTCGACGCGCGCATCGACGCCCAGAAGCGCAACCTCGACAACCTCGAGCAGCGTTTCACCGACCAGCACCCCGAGGTCATCATCACCAAGCGCCTGATCCGCGACCTCGAGGAGCAGAAGAAGAAGGAGATGGCCGAGCTGCGCAAGTCCGCGCAGGCGGCGGCGTCGGCGAACCCGGCGGCGGGCGGCAACCCGGCCGTGCAGGAACTCGCGCGCATGCTCGCGGCCGCCGAAGTGCAGGTCGCCTCGCTGCGCACCCGTGTCGGCGAGTTCCAGTCGCGCCTGGCGCAGGCCCGCTCCGGGCTCAAGGTGGCGCCGCAGATCGAGGCCGAGGCCGCCCAGCTCAACCGCGACTACGACGTCTACAAGAAGAACTACGAGGACCTGGTGGCGCGGCGCCAGTCGGCCATCATGTCCGGCGAGCTCGAGGTCGCCTCGGGCGTGGCCGACTTCCGCCTCATCGACCCGCCGCGCGTCGCGCCCGAGCCGGTGGCGCCCAACCGCCTGCTGCTGCTGCTGGGCGCGCTGGGTGTCGCGCTGGCGGCCGGGCTGGGCCTGGCGTTCGCCGCCAGCCAGCTGCGCCCGGTCTACAACGACGCCACCGAACTGCGCACCAAGACCGGCCTGCCGCTGCTGGGCGTCGTGTCGATGGTGCTCAGCGACGACGAGCGCCGCCGTGAACGCAGGATGACGCTGCGTTTCCTCGGGGCTTCCGGCGGGCTCGTCGGCCTGTACGTCCTTGGCATCGTCGCGGTGGCCCTGATGGCCCAGCGCGCCATCGCCGCGTGAGACCCGTATGACCAGTCTGATCGAACAGGCCGCGCAGCGCCTCGAGCAGCTTCGCCAGGCCGGCGTCGCGATCCCCGAGGTCGGCGCGCCGGCCTCGCCCGAAACACGCCCGGAGCCGGAGCGCACCGAGCCGGCCGTCACCTCGCGCCGCGTCGAACTCGATTTCGACGAGCTCAACGAGGCCGGCATCGTGACGCCGAGCGCGCCGCGCACCGTCGTCGCCGACCAGTTCCGCGTCATCAAGCGCCCGCTGATCGCCAACGCCGTCGGCAAGGGCGCGGCGACGCTCAAGCACGGCAACCTCATCATGGTCACCAGCGCGATGGCCGGCGAGGGCAAGAGCTTCACCTCGGTGAACCTGGCGATGAGCATCGCCGCCGAGCTCGACCACACCGTCGTGCTCGTCGACGCCGACGTCGCGCGGCCCTCGCTGCTGCGCATGCTGGGCCTGCCGGCCAGCGCCGGCCTGCTCGACGTGCTCGAAGGCAAGGCCGAACTGTCCGACGTGCTGCTGCGCACCAACGTCGACAAGCTCACCTTGCTGCCCAGCGGCACGCCGCACGCCAAGGCCACCGAACTGCTCGCCAGCGACGCGATGGAGCGCCTGCTCGACGAGATGGCGACGCGTTATCCCGACCGCATCGTGATCTTCGACTCGCCGCCGCTGCTGCTGACCACCGAGTCGCGTGTGCTCGCTTCGCACATGGGCCAGATCGTCGTCGTCGTGGCGGCCGGGCGCACCCAGCAGTCGGCGGTGCAGCAGGCGCTGGACACCATCGACGCCTGCCCGGTGCGGCTGCTGGTGCTCAACAAGGCGCGTTCCGACAGCGCGGGCTACGGCTCGGGCCAGGGTTACGGCTATGGCTACGGCTACGGCTACGACCAGGAGCCGGGGGTCGAACCCGCGGGGGCCGAGCCGGCCGCGCAGCGGACGGGAGACTAGCGCCATGAAGCGCCCGACGAATCCGGCGCCGCGTCCGCACCCGGTGTCCCTGGCGGTGTTCGGCCTCGTCGCGATGCTGGCGGCGCCGGCCTTGGCGCAGGAGCGTGCCGGCATCGTCGTCGAGCGTTCCATCGACCTGCAGCAGACCCTCACCGACAACGGCCGGCTCAGCGATGACGACCGCAAGTCCGAAGCGATCACCGAGATCCGCCCGGGCATCCGGGCCTCCGGGCGATCCGGGCGTGTCGAAGGCTCGCTGGACTACCGGCTGGACCTCGTGCAGTACGCGCGCGAATCGGGCCGCAGCACCTACCACCACCAGCTCAACGCCGACGGCGCCGCCGAACTCGTGCCGCGCCACGTCTTCCTCGACGCCTCGGCCAGCGTGTCGCAGCAGTCGATCTCGGCCTTCGGTCAGCAGTCCAGCGCCAGCGGCGTCGACAACGACAACCGCACCGACGTCGCCACGGTGTCGGTCTCGCCGTCCGCGCGCGCGCTGCTGGGCGGCAAGGTGCAGCTGTCGGCGGTGGCCAACTGGGATGCGACGCGCGCCAAGGACAGCACGCTGGGCGACCGCACCGACTGGGACGCGACCGTGCAGGCCGGCGCCACGCACGGCATCTTCGGCTGGAACCTCAGCGGCACGCGCCAGACCAACGCCTACAACGGCGGCGACCGCTACATCAGCGACAACGCCACCGCCACGCTGAGCGTGTCGCTGACGCCCCGGCTGCAGGTCTTCGGCCGCCACGGCGAGGACCGCTCGGACATCCTCGGGTCGGGCGAGCAGAAGTCGTCGACCAACGGCTGGGGGCTCACCTGGCTGCCGTCGGTGCGCACCCGAGTGTCGGCGCAGGCCGACCGCCACTTCTACGGCAACTCGCACAGCTTCAGCCTCAGCCACCGGTTCCGGCGCGCGCATCTGACCTACACCGACACGCGCGGCGTCAGCGGCCAGAACAACGAGACCCTGGGCACGCTGCGCCAGCTCTACCTGGCGGTCTTCAACACCTGCATGGCGGTGCTCAACGACAGCGTGCGCTGCACGACGATCACCCGCAACAGCCTGGGCCTGGACGGCCTGGACTCGCTCGGCTTCCTCAACAGCGCCCCGTCGCTGCAGCGCAGCCAGACGCTGACGCTGGCCGTCCAGGGCGTGCGCAACACGCTGACGCTGGCGGCGACGAGCTCCAAGACCGAGCGCCTGGGCGACCAGCAGTACGACGCCGGCGACCTCGCCATCGTGCCGCGTGTGCGCCAGTACGGCCTGACGGCCGGGCTGGGCCACCGGCTGACGCCGAAGGCCTCGATGTCGCTGACGGCGACGCTGCTGAAGACCCTCGACGAAGACACCCAGCCGGGCACCGAACTCCGCCGCCTGGAGCTGTCCGTCTCGAACGAACTCGGGGCACGCACGCAAGGCACCCTGGCCGTGCGCCGCGTCTGGTTCGACAGCGAGACGAACCCCTACCGGGAATCCGCGATCGTCGGATCGCTCAACTACCGGTTCTGACCATGTACGAAGCGTTCTACGGGCTGAGCAGCAAGCCGTTCCAGCTCAACCCCGACCCGAGCTTCTTCTTCGGCAGCAAGCAGCACCGCCGCGCCAAGGCCTACCTGGAGTACGGCGTCTCGCGCAACGAGGGCTTCATCGTCATCACCGGCGAGATCGGCGCCGGCAAGACGACCGTGCTGCGCTCGCTGATCGACGGCCTGCACGGCAGCAACGTCATCGCCGGCCACCTGGTGACGACCCAGCTCGGCGCCGAGGACACGCTGCGCATGGTCGGCGCGGCCTTCGGTTTCCGCGTCAAGGACGTGCCCAAGAGCGAGCTGCTGATCACGCTGGAAGCCTTCCTGATCAGCCAGACCAGCAAGGGCAAACGCTGCCTGCTGATCGTCGACGAGGCGCAAAACCTGACGCCGCGCGCCGTCGAGGAGCTGCGCATGCTGTCGAACTTCCAGTTCGGCAACCAGGCGCTGCTGCAGAGCTTCCTCGTCGGCCAGCCCGAGTTCCGCGAGATCCTGCAGCGCCCGGAGATGGAGCAGTTCCGCCAGCGTGTCGCGGCCACCTGCCACATCGGCCCGCTCGACGCCGAGGAAACCCAGCGCTACATCGAGCACCGCCTGAAGTGCGCCGGCTCGACCGGCAAGCCGAGCTTCGAGCCGGCGGCCTTCGACGGCATCTACCAGGCCACCGGCGGCATCCCGCGGCGCGTCAACACCGTCTGCGACCGCCTGCTGCTGGCCGGTTTCCTGGCCGGCAAGACGCACCTGGGCGCCGACGACGTCACCGAGGTCGTGCGCGAGTTCCAGCAGGAAGCCGAGGTGCCGACGAAGCCGGTCAAGGCCGTCGCCGGGGCCGAGGCCCTGGCCGCCGCCGCGGCCGCGGTCAGCGCCTCGCTGGACGTCGACCTGTCCAGCCTGCAGCTGCCGGCCGAGGAGGCCGAGGCGATGACGCGCCAGATCCAGGCCCTGGCCGCCGACCAGCGTGGCGACCAGCTGCAGCGGCTGGAGAAGAGCCTGCTGCGCCTGGAGCGCATCAACCTGCAGACGCTGGCGATGCTGACCCGGCTCGTCGAGGCCGCCGCGCCGGCCAAGCCGTCGGAGAAGCCGTGAACGGCCCCGTGCTCTGCGTCGTCGGCGCGCGGCCGAACTTCATGAAGATCGCGCCGATCCTGCGCGCCTTCGCCGCGCACCAGCCGCCGATTCCCGCGTTGCTGGTGCACACCGGCCAGCACTACGACCAGGACATGAACGACAAGCTGTTCGTGGACCTGAACCTGCCGCACCCGGATCTCAACCTGGAGGTCGGCTCGGGCAGCCACGCGGTGCAGACCGCCGAGGTCATGCGCCGCTTCGAGCCCGCGATCGACGCCCACCGGCCGAGCTGCGTGCTGGTCGTCGGCGACGTCAACTCCACGCTCGCCTGCGCGCTGGTGGCCGCCAAGAAGGGCGTGCCGGTGGTGCACGTCGAGGCCGGCCTGCGCAGCTTCGACCGGCGCATGCCCGAAGAGATCAACCGCGTGCTGACCGACCAGCTCGCCGACCGGCTCTACACCACCGAACGCGGCGCGCTCGGGCATCTGCTGCGCGAAGGCGTCGCCGCCGAGCGCGTGTGCTTCGTCGGCAACGTGATGATCGACACGCTGCTCGCCTGCCGCGAGCGTGCGCGCACGGCGGCCGCCACGATGCAGGCCCACGGCCACGCGTCGGCGCGCCTGGCCGGCCCGGCCGGCTACGGCGTCGTCACGCTGCACCGGCCGTCCAACGTCGACGACGCCGCCACGCTGCAGGACGTGCTCGAGACGCTGGCGCTGGTGGCCGAGCGGCTGCCGCTGGTCTTCGCGCTGCACCCGCGCACGCGTGCCAACGTCGAGCGTTTCGGCCTCGGCCACCTGCTCGATCCGGCGCGCGTGACGCTGCTGCCGCCGCAGGGTTATCTGGAGATGCTCGGCCTGATGGCCGGCGCCACCGTCGTGCTCACCGACTCCGGCGGCCTGCAGGAGGAGACCACCGCGCTGGGCGTGCCCTGTCTCACGATGCGCGAGAACACCGAGCGCCCGATCACCGTCGACGAAGGCACGAACACGATGGTCGGCCGCGACCGCGCCGCGATCCTGGCCGGCGTCGACGAGATCCTCGCCGGCCGCGGCAAACGCGGCCGCGTGCCCGAGCTCTGGGACGGCCACGCCGCCGAGCGCATCGCCGCCGATCTGGCGCACTGGCTGTCGTGAGGCCCGGCTGCCGATGCTCGCCCCCGCGATCACGAACGCGCTGACGATCGACGTCGAGGACTACTTCCAGGTCTCGGCGTTCGCGCCCTACATCCGCCGCAGCGACTGGGACGCACGCGAGTGCCGCGTCGAGCGCAACGTCGAGCGCATCCTGGCGCTGCTCGACGCACGCGGCGTGCAGGCCACCTTCTTCACGCTGGGCTGGGTCGCCGAGCGCTACCCGCAGCTGGTGCGCCGCATCGTCGCCGGCGGCCACGAGCTGGCCAGCCACGGCTACGGCCACCAGCGCGCCAGCGACCTGGACCGCGCCGCCTTCCGCGACGACGTCGCCCGCGCCAAGGCCATCCTCGAAGACCTCGGCGGCGTCGCCGTGCGCGGCTACCGCGCGCCCAGCTTCTCGATCGGCGAACGCAACCTCTGGGCCTTCGACACGCTGGCCGAGACCGGCCACGCCTACAGCAGCAGCCTCTACCCGATCCGCCACGACCACTACGGCATGCCCGACGCGCCGCGTTTCGCCCACCGCGTCGCCGGCGGCCTGCTGGAGGTTCCGGTGACCACGGTGCGCCTGGCCGGCCGCAACCTGCCGTCCAGCGGCGGCGGCTACTTCCGGCTGCTGCCGTATGCCGCATCGCGCTGGCTGATCGGCCGCGTCAACCGCGAGGACCGCCAGGCGGCAGTCTTCTACTTCCACCCCTGGGAGATCGACGCCGACCAGCCGCGTGTGCCCGGCATCGACGCGAAGACGCGTTTTCGCCACTACGTGAACATCGCCCGCATGGAGCGCAAGCTCGCCAGCCTGCTCGACGACTTCCGCTGGGGCCGCATGGACCACATCTTCCTCGCCCGCGACGCCGACGCGGCGCGCCCGGCCTGAGCCGCCGTGACCACGGTCCAGCGTCTTGCCCCCGAAGACGGCCGCCTCGCCGCGGCCTGGGACGAGTACGTCTTCGCCTGCCCGCAGGCGACCTTCTTCCACCGTGCCGGCTGGCAGCGTGTGCTGCGCGAGGTGTTCCGCCACGACACGCATTTCCTCTACGCCGAACGCGGCGGGCGCATCGTCGGCGTGCTGCCGCTGGCGCGCGTGAAGAGCCTGCTGTTCGGCCATGCGCTGACCAGCCTGCCGTTCGCCGTCTACGGCGGTGCCGTGGCCGACGACGAGGACACCGCGCTGCTGCTCGAGGCCGCCGCCGAGCGCCTGGGCCGCGAGACCGGCGTCGAGCACCTGGAGCTGCGCCAGCTGGCGCGCCGCCACGAGGGCTGGCCGCGCCAGGAGCTCTACGTCACCTTCCGCAAGCAGATCCTGCCCGACGAGGAGGCCAACCTGCTGGCCATCCCGCGCAAGCAGCGCGCGATGGTGCGCAAGGGGCTGAAGAACGGCCTGACCAGCGCCTTCGACGACGGCGTCGAGCGCTTCTTCGCGCTCTACGCCGACAACGTGCACCGCCACGGCACGCCGGCGATGCCCCGGCGCTGGTTCCAGGCGCTGCGGCGCGAGTTCGGCGAGGACTGCAGCGTGCTCACCGTCGCCGCCCCCGACGGCCGGCCGCTGTCCTCGGTGCTGAGCTTCTATTTCCGCGACGAGATCCTGCCGTACTACGCCGGCGACGACGAGGCCGCACGCGAGCTGGCGGCCAACGACTTCAAGTACTGGGAGCTGATGCGCCACGCCTGTGCGCGCGGCCTCGCGACCTTCGACTACGGCCGCAGCAAACAGGGCACCGGCCCCTACGCCTTCAAGAAGAACTGGGGTTTCGAGCCGACGCCGCTGGCCTACGAATACCGGCTGTTCAAGCGCGAGTCGGTGCCGCAGCACAACCCGAGCAATGCCAAGTACCAGCTGCTGATCCGCGCCTGGCGCAAGATGCCGCTGGCGATGGCCAACACGATCGGCCCGCACATCGTGCGCAGCCTGGGCTGAGCATGGCGCGGCTGCTCTTCCTCGCCCACCGCCTGCCGTACCCGCCCAACAAGGGCGACAAGGTGCGTTCGTACCACCTGCTGCGCCACCTGCTGGCGCGCCACGAGGTGCACGTCGGCAGCTTCGTCGACGACCCCGAGGACGAGGCCCACGTGCCGACGCTGGCGCGCGACTGCGCCAGCCTGTTCGCGCCGCGCCTGCACCCGCTGCGCGCGCGCGCCGCCAGCCTGGCCGCGCTGCTCGACGGCCGCGCGCTGACGCTGCGCTACTACCAGGACGCGGCGATGGCGCGCTGGGTGCGCCGCACCGTCGCCGAGCGCCGCATCGACGCCGTCGTCGTCTTCTGCTCGTCGATGGCCCAGTACGCCGAAGGCCTGGGGCTGCCGACGCTGGTGGACTTCGTCGACGTCGACTCGGCCAAGTGGACCCAGTTCGCCACCGACCGCGGCGGCCCGCTGGCCTGGCTGTACCGGCGCGAAGGCGAGCGCCTGCTGGCCTACGAGCGCGAGGTCGCCGCGCGTGTCGAACGTTCGTACTTCGTCACCGAACGCGAGACCGAGCTGTTCCGCTCGCTGGCCCCCGAATGCGCCGGCGCCGTCGACGCGCTGGCCAACGGCGTCGACGCCGACTACTTCGCGCCCGACCCGGCGCGTGCTTCGCCGTACCCGGCCGGCGCGCCGGCCATCGCCTTCACCGGCGCGATGGACTACTGGCCCAACGTCGACGCCGTCGTCTGGTTCGTGCAGCAGGCGCTGCCGGCGCTGCGCGCCGCGCACCCGGGGCTGACGCTGCACGTCGTCGGCCGCAACCCGGCGCCGGCGGTGCGTGCGCTGGCCGGCGAGGCGGTGAACGTCACCGGCACCGTGGCCGACGTGCGGCCGTATCTGCAGCACGCCGACGTCGTCGTCGCGCCGCTGCGCCTGGCGCGCGGCATCCAGAACAAGGTGCTGGAGGCGATGGCGATGGCGCGCCCGGTGGTCGCCGCCACCGGCTGCGGCTCGACGGTCGGCGCGGTGGACGGACGCGAGATCGTGCTCGCCGCCGACGCGCCGGCCTTCGTGCACGAGGTCGGCGCGCTGCTCGCCAACCCGGCGCGTGCCTCGGCGCTGGGCGCCGCGGGGCGGGAGCACGTGCTCGCCGACTATTCCTGGAGCGCCAACCTGGCGCGCATCGACGACCACCTTGCCGCGGCGCTGGCCGCGCGTGCCGCCTGAGGCCCCCGACGATGAGCGCCGTGCCCGCGACCCTGCCCGAGGCCTCGCCCTGGCGGCCGGCGCTCGCCGTCTTCGTGCCGCTGCTGCTGGTGGTCGGCTGGTTCTACCGCGACGCCGCGCTGGCCATGGCCGAGGTCTGGTGGCGCTCGGAGACCTTCGCCCACTGCCTGCTGGTGCCGCCGATCGTGCTCTGGCTGGTCTGGCGCAGACGCGCCGAACTCGCGGCGCTGGCGCCGCGGCCGCAGCCCTGGCTGCTGCTGCCGATGCTGGGCATCGCCGCGCTGTGGCTGCTGGCCGAGCTGGTGGCGGTCAACGCCGCGACCCAGTTCGCCTTCGTCGCCACGCTGGTGCTGGCGGTGCCGGCGGTGCTGGGCTGGCCGGTGGCGCGCACGATCTTCTTCCCGCTGATGTTCTCGTTCTTCGCCGTGCCCTTCGGCGAGTTCGCGCTGCCGTGGATGATGGAGTGGACCGCCGACTTCGTCGTCGGCGCGCTGCAGCTGACCGGCGTGCCGGTCTACCGCGAAGGCCAGAACTTCGTCGTGCCCAGCGGCACCTGGTCGGTCATCGACGAGTGCAGCGGCATCCGCTACCTGATGGCGTCGTTCATGGTCGGCTCGCTGTTCGCCTACCTGAGCTATCGCTCGTGGTGGCGGCGTGCGGCCTTCATGGCGGTGTCGATCGCGGTGCCCATCGTCGCCAACTGGCTGCGGGCCTACATGATCGTGATGCTGGCCCATCTCTCGGGCAACAAGCTCGCGGTCGGCGTCGACCACATCCTCTACGGCTGGGTCTTCTTCGGCGTGATCATCCTGGCGATGTTCTTCGTCGGGTCGCGCTGGTCCGAGCCCGCCGCCGAGGCGCGCACGCCGGCCGCCGGCGAGGCGCTGGCCTCGGCGCCGCCGGCGCGGCGTGTCGTGCTGGCGGCGCTCGCCGTCGCCGCCGTCGCGCTGCTGCCGCACGGCGTGCTGGCGATGCTCGAACGGGCCGAAGGCGCCGCCGCCGCGCCTCGCCTGGAACTGCCGCCGACGCTGGGCGCCTGGTCCACGGCCGGCGCCGGTGTCGCCGACTGGACGCCCGACTACGACGACGCCTCGGCGCGCGCGCGTGCCGCCTACGCCGGCCCGTCCGGCAGCGTGGGCGTGCTCGTCGACTACTACCGCGGCCAGGACGAGACGCTCAAGGTCGTCAGCACCCACCGCCTGCTCGTCGGCATGCGCGACCCCGATCTCAGCGTGCCGCGCCACGAGGCGCGCACGCTCGAGCTCGACGGCCGCCGCCTCGTGCTGCGGCGCTCCGAGGTCCACGGCCGCGTCTCGCTGTCCGGCAGCCGCCAGCGCCGCCTGGTGGTCTGGCGGCTGTACTGGATCGACGGGCGTTTCTACGGCGGCGACGTCGAGGCCAAGATCGCCGGCGCTGCGGCGCGCCTGGCCGGCCACGGCAACGAGGGCGCGACGCTGCTGCTGCACGCCGACGGCGACGAGGCCGACGCCGTGATCGAAGACTTCCTGCGCGGCCAGCACGCCGCGCTCGGCACGCTGCTGCAGCGCGTGCACGACACCCGTTGACACCCACAGATCCACAGCAGAAAGCGAGAACCACCGTGAATACCGTTGCCGTCATCGGTCTGGGCTACGTCGGTCTGCCGCTCGTCGTCGAGTTCGGCAAGCAGATGCGCACCATCGGCTTCGACATCGCGCAGCACAAGGTCGACGCCTGCCTCGCCGGCCGCGACCCCTCGCGCGAACTGCCCGACAGCGAACTCGCCGCCGCCACGCAGGCCGTCTACACCAGCGACCCGGCGCTGCTCGCCGAGGCCGACATCATCATCGTCGCCGTGCCGACGCCGGTCGACGAGGCCCACATCCCCGACTTCACGCCGCTGGTCGGCTCGTCCACCAGCGTCGGCCGGCACATGAAGAAGGGCGCGATCGTGGTCTACGAGAGCACCGTCTACCCCGGCGCCACCGAGGAGGTCTGCATCCCGGTGCTGGAGCGCGAGTCGGGCCTGAAGTGGAAACGCGACTTCTTCGTCGGCTACAGCCCCGAGCGCATCAACCCGGGCGACCGCGAGCACACGCTGACCAAGATCCTGAAGATCGTCAGCGGCGACACGCCCCAGACGCTGGAGAAGGTGGCGCAGCTGTACGAACGCATCATCGTGCCGGGCGTGCACCGCGCCAGCAGCATCAAGACCGCCGAGGCCGCCAAGGTCATCGAGAACACCCAGCGCGACCTGAACATCGCGCTGATGAACGAGCTGGCGATCATCTTCGACAAGATCGGCCTGGACACCAGCGAGGTGCTCGAAGCCGCGGGCACGAAGTGGAACTTCCTGAAGTTCAAGCCCGGCCTGGTGGGCGGCCACTGCATCGGCGTCGACCCGTACTACCTGACGCACAAGGCCGACATGCTGGGCTACCACCCGCAGGTCATCCTGGCGGGGCGGCGCATCAACGACGGCATGGGCAAGTTCATCGCCGAGCAGACGATCAAGCAGATGATCGCCTCGGGCAGCTACGTCAAGGGCGCGCGCGTCAACGTGCTCGGCCTGACCTTCAAGGAGAACTGCGGCGACCTGCGCAACAGCAAGGTCATCGACATCATCCACGAGCTGCAGAGCTACGGCGTCGACGTCTTCGTCACCGACGCCCAGGCCGAGGCCGAGGAGGCGATGCACGAGTACGGCGTGCGCCTGGTGCCCTTCGAGGACCTGCCGCGTGCCGACGCCATCGTCGCCGCGGTCGCGCACCGCGAGTACGCCGAGCTGTCGGTCGACGACCTGTGCCGCAAGCTGGTCAAGGGCGGTGCCTTCATCGACGTGAAGGCAGCGTTCGACGCGACGGCGCTGGAGGCGGCGGGCTGCCGCGTCTGGCGGCTGTGAACGCGGAGGGCAGGGCACGGCGATGAGCGTCCATGCCGCGGGCGACACGCGCCCGCTCGTCCTGCACCTCGTCTACCGCTTCGACACCGGCGGCCTGGAGAACGGGGTCGTCAACCTGATCAACCACATGCCGGGCGAGACCTACCGGCATGCTGTGGTCGCGATCACCGAGGTCGTGCCGGGCTTCGCCGCGCGCATCCGGCGCGACGACGTCGAGTTCGTCTCGCTGCACAAGCCGCCCGGCCACGGCGTCAAGCTGTACCCCCGCCTGACGCAGCTGTTGCGTGATCTGCGGCCGGCCGTCGTGCACACGCGCAACCTCGCAGCGCTGGAGTTCCAGGTGCCGGCGGCCTGGTGCGGCGTGCCGGCGCGCGTGCACGGCGAGCACGGCCGCGACGTCGACGACCCCGACGGCACGGTGCGCCGCTACCAGTGGATGCGGCGCGCCTACCGCCCGTTCGTGCACCGCTACGTGGCGCTGTCGCAGGACCTTGCCGGCTACCTGGAGCGGCGCGTGGGCGTGCCGCCGCGGCGCATCGCGCGCATCTGCAACGGCGTCGACACCCGGCGTTTTGGTCCCGCCACGGCCGGGCGCGAGGCGCTGGCCGGCTCGCCGTTCGCCGACCCGGCGCTGTTCGTCGCCGGCACCGTCGGCCGGATGCAGACGGTGAAGGCGCAGCCGCTGCTGGCGCGCGCCTTCGTGCGCGCGCTGGAGCTCGCGCCGCGGCTGCGGCCGGTGCTGCGCCTGGTGATGGTCGGCGACGGCCCGCTGCGTGCCGAGGCGCAGGCGGTGCTGGCGCAGGGCGGCGCGGCCGACCTGGCCTGGCTGCCCGGCGAGCGCCGCGACGTGCCCGAGCTGATGCGCTCGCTCGACGCCTTCGTGCTGCCGTCGCTGGCCGAGGGCATCTCCAACACCATCCTGGAGGCCATGGCCAGCGGCCTGCCGGTGCTGGCCACCCGCGTCGGCGGCAACGCCGAGCTGGTCGACGACGGCACGACCGGCGCGCTGGTGCCGGCCGGCGATGTCGACGCGCTGGCGGCCGGCCTCGTGGCGCTGGCCTCGGACCCGGCCGGCGCCGCCGCGCGGGGCGCCGCCGGCCGCCGCCGCGTCGTCGACGGCTTCAGCCTCGACGCGATGGTCGGCCGCTATCGCGCGCTGTACGACGAACTGCTGGCGCCCGCGATGTCTGCCGGGCGCTGAGGGCGTCGCGCTCGCGGGTCGGGCCTGTCCGACGGCGTGCGCCGGCGCGGTGCACCCGTCCACGGGGGCGGCCTCGGTCTTGCTGGTGGGAAAGGTGCCTCAGCGTGTGCACTCGTCCCGTCTCCCTTGGCCGGTCGCGCGTGTCGCGTCCATGAGGAGTTGAACGGTTGCAGGCCGTGAACGGTCAGCTCAGCCTGCCCGCCAGCGCCAAGCTGGCGCGCAGCATGTCGTTGATGCGTGTCTGCCAGCCGTCGCCGGTGGCGCGCAGCGCGGCCAGCACGTCCGGGTCCAGTCTCAGCTTCACCGGCTCCTTGGTGACGGCGGCCACGCTGCCCGAGGGCCGCCCGCGCCGGCGCGCCGCGATCTGCTCGGGCGAGTGCGTGCGCGCGACCTTGCCGGCCTTCGCCTCGGCCAGCGACTCGCGCAGGCCCGGTAGCGCCTGCCCCGCGTCGGCCTCGACGGCAGCGGCGACCTTTTCGATGTTCAGCGTCTTGAGGGTCTTCACGATCGGCCTTTCTCGATGTCCTTGGGCCTGACGTTCGCGCGCTCGGCCTTGGTGTAGACCATGACGAGCAGGACGATCTCGTCGCCCACCAGGTGGAAGTAGATGACGCGCACGCCGCCGCGCTTGCCCTTGCCGGCGCGCTGCCACCGCACCTTGCGCGCACCGTCGGCGCCGGGGATGACGTCGCCCGCGTCCGGGTGCTGGGCGATGAAATCGACGAATGCCTCCCGCTCCTGCGCGGTCCAGACGGCGTCCGCCTGCTGTTGAAAGGTGGGCGTTTCGACGACGGTGCGCACGCTTTAAGTGTGCACCCAAATAAATCAGCGCGTCAACGCGAGGCCATGGCTCCCTCGGGATCGGGGTCCGGTCTCGCAAGACCTGACCCCAGGCCGGCGTTGTACGACGAGGCGCTGCGGCGGCCCGCTTCCCCCGCTGGGCCCCGCCGCGGCCCCCGTCTTCGAGGGGGCGAGGCGTGCACAAGTCACCTGCCCGGCGCCGAAGGCCGAGCCGCGGCGTCGCCTGCACTTACCATGGCGGCGGGCGCGTCGGCCCACGGCCAGGGGCGAGGTCTTCCCGTCGCCAAGGCAAGGCAGTCCAGGCGGAGCAACAACCCATGTGCGGCATCACCGGCCTCTTCGACACCCGCGGCACCCGTCCGGTGGACCCGGCCGTTCTCGCGCGCATGAACGACGCCCAGTGGCACCGCGGCCCCGACGAGGGCAGCCTGCACGTCGAGCCCGGGCTCGGCTTCGGCCACCGGCGCCTGTCGATCATCGACATCGCCACCGGCCAGCAGCCGCTGTGCAACGAGGACGGCTCGGTCGTCGTCGTCTTCAACGGCGAGATCTACAACTACCAGGAGCTGATCCCCGAGCTGCAGGCGGCCGGCCACGTCTTCCACACCAAGAGCGACACCGAGTGCATCGTGCACGGCTGGGAGCAGTGGGGCGAGCGCTGCGTCGAACGTTTCCGCGGCATGTTCTCGTTCGTGCTCTGGGACCGCAACCGGCAGACGCTGTTCATGGCGCGCGACCGCCTGGGCGTCAAGCCGCTGCACTACGCGCTGCTCGACGACGGCACGCTGCTCTTCGGCTCGGAGCTGAAGTCGCTGCTGGCGCATGGCGGCCTGAAGCGCGAGCTCGACCCGCTGGCGGTGGAGCAGTACTTCGCGCTCGGCTACGTCGCCGAGCCGCGCACCATCTTCAGCCAGGCGCGCAAGCTGCCGCCCGCGCACACGCTGTGCATCCGCCGTGGCGAGCCGGTGCCCGAGCCGCGCGAGTACTGGGACGTGCATTTCACGCTCGGCAATCCCACGTCCGTCGAAGACGCCTGCGAGGAGCTGCAGCACCGCCTGCGCGAGTCGGTGCGGCTGCGCATGATCGCCGAGGTGCCGCTGGGCGCCTTCCTGTCCGGCGGCGTCGATTCCAGCGCCGTGGTCGCGACGATGGCCGGCCTGTCCGACGGCCCCGTCAACACCTGCAGCATCGCCTTCGACGACCCCAAGTTCAACGAGAGCGCGTTCGCGCAGCTCGTCGCCGACCGCTACCGCACCGACCACCGCGTCGAGATGGTCAAGTCCGACGACTTCGACCTCATCGACACGCTGGCGCGGCTCTACGACGAGCCCTACGCCGACAGCTCGGCCATCCCCACCTACCGGGTCTGCCAGCTCGCGCGCAAGCACGTCACGGTGGCGCTGTCGGGCGACGCCGGCGACGAGAGCTTCGGCGGCTACCGCCGCTACCGCCTGCACCTGATGGAAGAGCGCATGCGCGGCGCGCTGCCGGCGGCGCTGCGCCAGCCGGTGTTCGGCATGCTCGGCCGGCTCTACCCCAAGGCCGACTGGGCGCCGCGCGTGTTCCGTGCCAAGACCACCTTCGAGGGCATGGCGCGCAACTCGGTCGAGGCCTATTTCCACTCGGTCTCGATCCTGCGCGGCGACATGCGCCGCCAGCTGTTCAGCCCGGCGCTGAAGCGCCTGCTGGGCGGCTACGACGCGCAGGACGTCTTCGAGCAGCACGCCGCACGTGCCGGTACCGACGACCCGCTGGCGCTGATCCAGTACCTGGACCTGAAGACCTACCTCGTCGGCGACATCAACACCAAGGTCGACCGCGCCAGCATGGCGCACAGCCTGGAGGTGCGCGAGCCGCTGATGGACCACAAGCTCGTCGAGTGGCTGGCCACGCTGCCCTCGTCGCTGAAGGTGCGCGGCCAGGAAGGCAAGTTCCTGCTGAAGAAGGCGATGGAGCCGATGCTGCCCGACGAGGTGCTGTACCGGCCGAAGATGGGCTTCTCGGTGCCGCTGGCGCGCTGGTTCCGCGGCCCGCTGAAGGACCGCGTGCGTGACGCCGTGCTCGGCGAGCGTCTGGCGGCGACGGGCTGGTTCGAGCGCCCCTACCTGCAGCATCTGGTGGACGCCCACCAGGCCGGCACCCGCGACTACAGCGCGCCGCTGTGGACGCTGCTGATGTTCGAGGCCTTCCTGCGCAACGTCGTCGATGCCGGTGCCGCCGGCACGCGGGACAGCCTGCGCGAGGACGAGGCGCTGGCATGAATGCCTGCCGCCGACGAACGCCCTGGCCGGCGCGACGCCGGAAGCCCCCGTGCACGCGGCTATGACCCTGGTGCCGGCCGTCGAACCCCGTGTTCGGCCGCGGCCGGCAGGCGACCGCATCGCCTACGTGCACGACTTCCGGGGTCTGGCGGTGCTGTTCATCGTCACGACGCACACGCTGAGCCTGTTCGACTGGAGCGCGAACCCGGAGCTGGCGCGCGTGCTGAAGTACCTCGTCGCCAACGGCACCACCTTCTTCCTGTTCATCTCGGGCTTCCTGTTCGAGTACCTGAAGGGCCGCTACGAGGTGCTGGACTACTGGGACAAGAAGCTGCGCTTCGTGGTGCTGCCGTATCTGATCGTCTCGGCCCCGGCGCTGGTGGCCTTCGTCTTCCTGGCGGCGCGGCAAGGCATGCCGGCCGGTTTCGAAGGCCTGTCCGACTGGCAGCAGATGGGGTACTTCCTGATCACCGGCAAGCACCTGGCGCCGTTCTGGTTCATCCCGACCATCGTCTCGTTCTACCTCGTGTCGCCGCTGATCCTGCACGCGACGCGCGACGACCGGGCGTTCTGGGCCCTTCCTTTGCTCTTCGTCCTGCCGGCCTTCGTCGGCCGCAGCGACAATCCCCTGCTCAACGTCGTGCACTTCCTGCCGGTCTGGGCGCTGGGCATGCTGATGTGCCGCTTCCGGCAGACGGCCGAGCCGCTGCTGAAGCGCCACCTCTGGCAGCTGCTGGCGCTGTCGGTGGCGCTGGGCATCGCCGAGCTGGCCTTCACCCGTGGCACCCACACGTATCTGGACTATCTGCAGAAGACGGTCCTGATCCTGTTCCTGGTGGCCGCGCTGCTGCGCCTGGGCTCGCGGGCCACGCCCTGGCTGGGCTGGGCCGGCACGTTGAGCTTCGGAATCTTCTTCGTCCACTCCTACGTGATCACCGCCTTCAAGTTCGCCTTCGAGTACGGCTTCGGCCAGCTGCCCGGCGGCGGCGTGCCGCAGCTGCTGCTGGCCGCCGCCGCCGCGGCGCTGGCCAGCGCGCTGCTCGTCAAGGCCGTGATCCGCCTGCTCGGCCGTAGGAGCCGTTACGTGATTGGCGTCTGACGTGCGAGTCCTGCATATCCTTGACCACTCCATCCCGCTGCACAGCGGCTACACCTTCCGCACGCTGTCGCTGCTGACCGAGCAGCGCCGCATGGGGTGGGAAACCTTCCACCTGACCAGCCCCAAGCACGCCACCACCGTGCCCGAGGAGACGGTCGAGGGCTGGCACTTCTACCGCACCCTGGTGCCGGCCAACGCCGGCGGCATGCCGGGGCTGGGCGAGATGGCGCTGATGCGCCGGCTGGAGAAGCGCATCAACGAGCTGGTGCTCAAGCTGCGCCCGAACGTCATCCACGCCCATTCGCCGGTGCTCAACGCGCTGCCCGCGCTGCGCGTGGCCAAGCGCCAGCGCATCCCGGCGGTCTACGAGGTGCGCGCCTTCTGGGAGGACGCCGCCGTCGACCACGGCACGACCACCGAAGGCAGCCTGCGCTACCGCCTGACGCGGCGCATGGAGACCGCGGCGCTGAAGGAGGCCGCGCACGTCTTCACGATCTGCGACGGGCTGCGCGGCGACATCGTCGGCCGCGGCGTGCCGGCCGACAAGATCACCGTGATCCCGAACGCGGTCGACGTCGACGACTTCGGCCCCGGCGGCGAGCCCGACGCGGCGCTGAAGGCCCGGCTGGGCCTGGAAGGCGCCACCGTCGTCGGCTTCATCGGCAGCTTCTACGCCTACGAAGGCCTGGACCTGCTGCTGGACGCGCTGCCTCGGCTCCTCAAGCGCCGGCCCGACCTGCGCGTGCTGCTCGTCGGCGGCGGCCCGCAGGAGCAGCTGCTCAAGGAGCGTGCGCAGTCGCTGGGCGTGGCCGACAAGGTGGTGTTCACCGGCCGCGTGCCGCACAAGGAGGTGCAGCGCTACTACGACCTCATCGACGTGCTCGCCTACCCGCGCCACAGCATGCGGCTGACCGAACTCGTCACGCCGCTCAAGCCGCTGGAAGCGATGGCGCAGGGGCGGCTGTTCGTCGCCAGCGACGTCGGCGGCCACAAGGAGCTGATCCGCAACCGCGAGACCGGCTGGCTGTTCCAGGCCGGCAGCGCCGAGGCGCTGGCCAACGCCATCGACGACCTGCTGGCGCGCCGCGACCAGTGGCCGTCGCTGCGTGCCGCGGGGCGCGAGTTCGTCGAGCGCGAACGCACCTGGGCCAACTCGGCCGGGCTGTACCGCCCGGTCTACGAGCGCCTGGTCGCCGCCGGGGGGCGCTGACGGTGGCTGGCGGCGCGGTAGGCGGGCAGGGGACTGGCGGCACGCCATTGGCCACCGCGCACCGCGTGCTGCGCGCCGTGGCCACCAACCAGTTGGCCCGTTTCGCCCCCGGCCTGTACGTGCGCCTGACCGGGCAGACCGGCCGCGGCGCTGCGGCGGAAGAGGCAGCAGCGGACGTGGCCGGTTACTTCCGCCGCTGCGTCGAAGACTACTTCGCCCGCCTGGGCCTGGCGTCCGACGCTGCTGATGCCTTCCTCGCCGGCAAGTCGCTGATGGAGTACGGCCCCGGCGACCTGCCCGGGGTCGCTGCACTGATGGTCGCCCACGGGGCGGAACGTGTGTGCTGCGTCGACCGCTTCCCGCTGGTCAGCCTGTCGGAGAAGAACGCCCGCGTCGTCGGGGATCTCGTCGCCGCGAGCGCAGGGCGCGAACGCGAACGGCTCGTCGCCTGCCTGCGCGACCCTGCGGACCCGCGCGCGGGCTTCGAGCCCACGCGCATCGAGTACCTCGTGCGCCCCAGCGGCCTGTCGGGGCTGACCGACGCGTTCGACTTCGTGTTCTCGCGTGCGGTGCTCGAACACGTCGACGACCTTGAGGCCACGTTTGCCGACATGGTGCGCGCGATGCGTCCCGGGGCGCTGGCTATCCATCTGGTCGATCTGCGCAGCCATGGCTTGCACCGCCGCAACCCGCTGGACTTCCTGGCCTGGTCGGAGACGGCGTGGCGCTGGATGTACTCGGCCAAGGGTGTGCCCAACCGCTGGCGCATCGACCGCTACCGCCACATCGTCGAACGTTTGCCGGTCGAGGTGTTGCAGTTCGAAGCCACGCACTGCGCCGCGCCGGAACAGGTCTCGGACGTGCGCCCGCTGCTCGCGGCGCCGTTTCGCGGCGTGTCCGACGACGATCTGGCGGTGCTCGGGTTCTGGCTCGTTTTCCGCAAGCCCGGGGAGGCGCCGTGAGCACGTCGAGCGCTCCCCACGTTGTCGTCTTCAGCAGCCTGTTCCCGAGCGCCGTGCAGCCCGGTGCCGGCCTCTTCGTGCGCGAGCGCATGTTCCGCGTCGGCCGCGAGCTGCCGCTAGCGGTCGTCGCGCCGACGCCCTGGTTCCCGCTGCAGTCGCTGCTGCGGCGTTTCAAGCCGAGCTTCCGCCCTGGCGCGCCGCGGCACGAGACGCAGCAGGGCCACGAGGTCTGGTTCCCGCGTTTCCTCAGCGTGCCCGGCGTGCTCAAGGGCCTGGACGGGCTGGCGATGGCGCTGGCTGCCTGGCCGCGGCTGGCGCGCCCGAAGCGCGAAGGCCGGCTGGACCTGATCGACGCCCACTTCGCCTACCCCGACGGCTTTGCCGCGACGCTGCTCGGCCGCTGGCTGGGCGTGCCGGTGACGATCACGCTGCGCGGCACCGAGCAGCGCCAGGCGCGCGACCCGGCGCTGGCGCCCAAGCTGCGCGCCGCGCTGCAGCGCGCGACGCAGGTCTTCGCGGTGTCGGAGTCGCTGCGCCAGGTGGCGCTGGCGCTGGGCATCGCGGCCGACAAGGTGCGTGTCGTCGGCAACGGCGTCGACCTGGCGCGCTTCAACCCGCTGCCGCGGGCCGAGGCGCGCGCCGCGCTCGGGCTGGCGGCCGACGCGCCGGTGCTGGTCAGCGTCGGCGGGCTGTGCGAGCGCAAGGGCTTCCACCGCGTCATCGAGCGCCTGCCGGCGCTGCGCGAGCGTTTCCCCGGCCTGGTCTACCTCGTCGTCGGCGGCCCCAGCCCCGAAGGCGACCTCGGCCCGCAGCTGCGCGCCCAGGTGGCCGCCGCCGGGCTGGGCGAGGCCGTGCGTTTCCTCGGCCCGCTGCCGCCCGAGGCGCTGCGCGGGCCGCTGTCGGCGGCCGACGTCTTCGTGCTCGCCACGCGCAACGAAGGCTGGGCCAACGTGTTTCTCGAAGCGATGGCCTGCGGCCTGCCGGTCGTGACCACCGCCGTCGGCGGCAACGCCGAGGTCGTCTGCCGTGCCGAGCTGGGCAGCGTCGTGCCCTTCGGCGACGGCCAGGCGCTGGAATCAGCCGTCGCCGACGCGCTGGCGCGCGACTGGGATGCCGACACGATCCGCCGCTACGCTGCGGCCAACACCTGGGACCGGCGTGTCGCCGAGCTCGTCGCCGCCTTCCGCGCGCTGCACGCCGGCGCCGGCGCACGAGCGGCTGCCGCGGCCCCCTGAACACCATGAGCGGGCTCTACACGCGTTTCACCTCCGGCGTCCTGTTTCCGCTGCACGAGCGCCTGAAGCGCCACGACAGCGTCGCGGTGCGCCGTTCGCTGGAGGCCAGCCAGTGGTGGCCGCCCGAGCGCCTGGAGGCGCTGCGTGTCGAGCGCCTGCGCGCGCTGCTCGTGCAGGCCGGACAGCACGTGCCGTACTACCGCGAGCTGTTCGCTGAAGCCGGCTTCGACCCGTCTACCGTGGCCTCGGTGGCCGACCTGCAGCGCCTGCCCTTCCTGACCAAGGCCGTCGTGCGCGCCCAGGGCGAGCGCCTGCGCCACGAGCAGGCCGAAGGGCTGGCGCGCTTCAACACCGGCGGCAGCTCGGGCGAGCCGTTGATCTTCTTCATCGGCCGCGAGCGTGTCAGCCACGACGTCGCCGCCAAGTGGCGCGCCACGCGCTGGTGGGGCGTGGACATCGGCGACCCCGAGATCGTCGTCTGGGGCAGCCCGATCGAGCTCGGCGCCCAGGACCGCGTGCGCGCCTGGCGCGACCGCCTGCTGCGCACCGAGCTGCTGCCGGCCTTCGAGATGAGCGAAGCCAAGCTCGACGGCTTCGTCGCCGCGATCCGCGCGCGCCGGCCGAAGATGCTGTTCGGCTACCCCAGCGCGCTCTCCCACATCGCGCGCCACGCCGAGCGCCGCGGCCAGAGGATGGACGACCTCGGCATCGAGGTCGCCTTCGTCACCAGCGAGCGCCTGTACGACGACCAGCGCGAGACGATCTCGCGCCTGTTCGGCTGCCGCGTCGCCAACGGCTACGGCAGCCGCGACGCGGGCTTCATCGCCCACGAGTGCCCGTCGGGCGGCCTGCACCTGACGGCCGAGGACGTGATCGTCGAGATCGTCGCCCCCGACGGCCGCGTGCTGCCGCCGGGGCAGTCGGGCGAGATCGTCGTCACGCATCTGGCGACGAAGGACTTCCCGTTCATCCGCTACCGCACCGGCGACGTCGCCGTGCTCGACACCGCGCGCTGCGCCTGCGGCCGCACGCTGCCGCTGGTCAAGGAGATCCAGGGCCGCAGCACCGACTTCATCGTTGCCGCCGACGGCACCGTGATGCACGGCCTGGCGCTGGTCTACGTCGTGCGCGACCTGCCCGGTGTGCGCGGCTTCAAGATCGTGCAGCACAGCCTGCAGCGCACCGAGGTGCAGCTCGTCGCCGACGCGGGCTTCGACCGCCCGGCGCGCGCCGCGGAGATCCAGGCCGGGCTGAAGCGCCGCCTGGGCGCCGGCGTGCAGGTGGACGTGAACTACGTCGACGCCATCGCGCCGGAGAAGTCCGGCAAGTACCGCTACGTCGTCAGCCACGTGGCGGCGGCGTCGCCCGCACCGGAGGCGGCCCCGCATGCGTGACATTGCCGTCGCCCTGGTCGTCTTCGGCCTGCTGCCCTTCGTGCTGAAGCGCCCCTTCTGGGGCGTGCTGATGCTGGCCTGGCTGGGTTACATGAACCCGCACCGGCTGTGTTACGGCTTCATGCTCAGCTTTCCTGTCGTCTACGTCGTCGCGCTGACGACGATGGTCGGGATGCTGATCTCCAAGGAAGCCAAACGCATGGTCTGGTCGCGCGAGATCGTCGTCCTGGTGATCCTGGTGCTGTGGATGGGCATCACGACGACGCAGGCGATGTACTCGCAGCTGGCCTGGCCGCAGTACGAGAAGGTGCTGAAGATCCAGCTGATCACCTTCATGACGCTGCTGCTGCTGACCTCGCGCGAGAAGGTGCACCTGTTCGTCTGGGTGATGGCGCTGTCGCTGGCCTTCTACGGCGTCAAGGGCGGCATCTTCACGATCGCCAAGGGCGGCGAGCACCGCGTCTGGGGCCCGATGGGCACCTTCATCGGCGGCAACAACGAGCTGGCGCTGGCGCTGGTGATGACCATCCCGCTGCTGCGCTACCTGCAGCTGCAGGACAAGCGCCGCCTCGTGCGCCTGGCGCTGGGGGCTGCGATGTTCCTGTGCGCGGTGGCGGCGATCGGCAGCCAGTCGCGCGGCGCGCTGCTGGCGCTGTCGGCGATGGGCTTCGTCTTCTGGCTCAAGGGGCGGCGCAAGCTGGTGTTCGCGGTGCTGATCGCCGGCGTGGCGGCGGTCATCCTGAGCCTGATGCCGGAGGCCTGGTACGAGCGCATGGCGACGATCGAGACCTACCAGGAGGACGCCTCGGCGATGGGGCGCATCAACGCCTGGTGGGTGGCGTGGAACGTCGCGCAGGCGCGCCTGACCGGCGGCGGCTTCGAGATGTTCAAGCCGCTGACCTTCCAGCTGTACGCCCCGGTTCCGGACCAGGTGCACGACGTGCACAGCATCTACTTCGAGGTGCTCGGCGAGCACGGCTTCCCCGGGCTCGTGCTGTTCCTGCTGTTGATCGTGATGACCTGGCTGCGTTGCCGTGCCGTGATGCGGCATACGCGCCAGCGGCCGCAGGCGCACTGGGCGCGGGACCTGGCGGCGATGGTCCAGGTCAGCCTGATCGGCTACCTGGTGGGCGGGGCCTTCCTCGGGCTGGCGTACTTCGACTTCTTCTACCACCTGGTGGCGCTGGCGGTCGTGGTGCACTACCTGGCCGTGCGCAAGCCGGAGGTCGGTACGTCGATAGATGTTCGTGCGCACCCGGCCTCTGCGACCTGAAGGCCCGCCTTAGGGCATTCGCATGCTTCTGGCTTGCTGTTGGTAACGGATGGCGTCGGCGCGAAACGTCGACGATGGCTGCCATCGCTGAATGACGTAGTCGAACTGCTTGATGGCTTGTTCAATGGCTTCGTTTTTCTTTCGTTTGTCGAAAGTGAACTTGGCCTTGTTCAAATAATGAAGTCCAAAACAGAAGTGGTGGACATGGATGAAGTGCTCTTGGCCGATTCTGTCCGACCATAGATTTTTGCTCGCTTCATCGCCGCGGAGGCGCGCATCGCAGTACTTTGGCAGTGTTGCCCAGTCGTAGGCTGTGAACTCCTGGGTTTGGGCTGAGGCTATGCCGGGCGCCGAGAGTGCAAATAGGGCGGCGATGGTTCTCAGTTTCATGTGCGATCCCTTTTGGTTGGCTGTGGCGGTGTGGCGCGGTCCATGTATCCCGCAATCAAACCCAATGAATGCGTCAGCGTCATGGTCTGCCTCAAAAGAGCTGCCTGACCTTGTGGAGATTTTGCCAGTGTCCGTAGGCCCTGAATTGCTGCCTGCCTTACGAGGAATGGTGGGATTCCAAGGAAAGTGTTTTTGAATGTGGGCAGAATGTACTTTCCTGTCTTCCTTCCCTCTTCGTAATGCAGTTTCAGGAGATAGCTGCGGCGTAGCTTCCACTCTTCGACGCCATGCCGGACGCGCATCTCTGGCCTATAGCGTATGCGATGCCCCGCTCGCAGTATTGCCCGAAACATCTGTATGTCCTCGCCCCCGCCGATTCCCTCTCCTTTGCGATCAAAGCGCCCGTCGAAGCGGAGCTGCGGATTTTTACGAAAGATGCTCATGTCATACGCAACATTCGCTGTCCATACAGGGGTGTCTTCGCCCTGTATCCAGAATGCGGTGTCGCCGTAGTTGACTTCGGCCAAGAAGCCGAGAAGATTATCTCCAAGCCAGCTGGGACGCTTGTTCTCGCCAAAGTCAACTGAGACTCTTCCTCCCACGCACTGGGCGCCCTCCATCGTGATGGCGTGGTGAGCCGCTTTTAAAAGGCCCGGCTCTGGTAACTCATCGTCGTCAATGAATGCGAGGATGTCGCTGTCGATTGCCTCTGTAAGTGCTCGATTTCTGGCGGCGACGATGCCTTGTGTTGTCTCATTGACCCACCGCAGGCGTGGTCCCGGCTGACTAGCGGCCGCGGCCAGTATTTTGCTGGTTTCATCCCTGCTGTTGTTGTTGATGGCAAGGATTTCAAACTGCTGCGGGCACTCTTGGTCCCGCATGGCTGCGATTAGGTTCTCCAGGCGGTTTGCGCGGTTGTAAGTACAAAAGGCGAATGTCAGCATGGAGGTCTGCGGTCCGGAAGGCTAGGTGCGGGCGGTCCGGTCGCGTGCCGCGAGCAGGCGCTGGTGCCAGGCCAGCGGCAGCAGGGCGGGAATCATGTGCAGCCAGTCCTGCGGCCGGCCGAACCCGTGGCGCATCAGCACGCGGAAGATCGTGCGTGCGCTCTGCAGGTCGCGCCGCCAGTAGCTCTCGTAGCCGCGTGCCATCAGCTCGCCGTAGGTGAGTTCGCGCGCGCGGGCGCGCCCCAGCGCCTGGTGCACGTCGGGATGGGCCTGCAGGAACTTGGTCTGTGCACGCAGGTGGTTGAGCGCGATGCGTGCGCGGTTGCTGGTGATCTGGCCGCTGCCGTGGTGGTGGTAGTAGGCCAGCACCTGGGGCACGAGGCGCACCGGGTGCAGCGCCGCGATGCGCAGCCACAGGTCGTAGTCCATGCACGAACTCAGCGTCTCGTCGAAGCCTCCGGCGGCCTGGATGAAACTGGCGCGCGTCAGGGCGCCGTGGATCGGCCAGGGGCAGCTGCGCACCAGCGAGGCGATCTTGTCGCCTTGTTCGTAGTCGGGCGGCACGTAGGGCTGGTCGCGCGCCGCGCCGAGACCGATGTTCTGCCAGCCGCAGTAGACGATGGCGGCCTCGGGCGCGGCGTCGAGCGCCTCGCGCATCAGGCGCAGGAACGACGGGTGCCAGCTGTCGTCGCTGTCGAGGAATGCGATGCAGCGGCCGTTGGCGGCCTTCAGCCCCGTGTTGCGGGCCGCGGCGGCGCCGGCATTGGCCCGGCGCAGCGGCTGGATGCGTGGGTCGCGTGCCGCGAAGTCCTGCAGCCGCTGCCAGGTCGTGTCGCTGGAGCCGTCGTCGACGGCGACCAGCTCCCAGTCGCCGCACTCCTGTGCCTGCAGGCTGCCGATGCTGCGCTCCAGGTGCCCCGCGGCGTTGAAGCAGGGCATCACGACGGTGACGGCGGGAACGGACATGGACGAGGCCGGGGCTTGAGGGCTCAGGTGCGCCGCAGCAGGCAGACGCCGTCGACGGTCGGATGGCGCTCGGCCTTCCAGCCCGCGTCCTGCTCCAGCCACCATTGCACCATCGTGCGCTCCTGCGCGCGGTCGGCGTCGTCGACGAAGACCAGCGCGTCGTCGCTCAGCCGCGGGCCGAGCACCGGAAGGGCCGGAAAGCGTGCCGGCAGCGTGTCGCCGCTGCGCTGCGGCGGGCCGTCGACGAGCAGCAGGTCGATGGGGCCGAGTTCGTCGAGCACCGCGTCGGGGATGTCGTACCAGTCGTAGCGCTGCTCGCCCACGGTGCGGGTGCGCAGCGGCGCGTCGACGACGCTGACCACGTCCTCCAGACCCATCAGCTTCAGGTTCTCGCGCGTGCGCGCGGCCCAGGCCGCGTCGTGGTCGATCGAGACCAGCCGGCCGCCGCCGGCGTTGCGCAGCACCTGCCCCAGCAGCAGCGTCGACACGCCCGAGCCCAGTTCGAGGATGGTGCGCGGCTTGCGCAGCTGCGCTTCGCGCACCAGCACCGCGGCCGCGTCGCCGGTCAGCGCCCAGCCGCCCCCGATGGGCAGCGGCAGCTGCTGCGCCAGCGGCTGGATGCGCACCAGGCCGTGGATGTCGCCGACGCTGCGGCGCAGGTCCTCCAGGCGCTCGCGCAGCGTGCGTGTGCGGTTGTCGACCATGCCGCCGAGCGAGCTCTTGGCGCTCTGCAGCAGGCCGCCGACCACCGCGCAGGTGGCCATGACCGGCCAGATCGCGGCCGCGTCGGTGAGGTCCAGCGCGGCGCCGAAGCCGGTGATGGCGGCGCCCGCGGCGCCGGCCGCCGCTGCGGCCGCGAGGGTCTTGTAGGTCGAGTCGCTCATGGTCGTGTGGGGAGTGTGATGTGGCCGCGGGTGATTCAGGTGCGTGCCGGCGCGCCACGGCGCAGCAGGCGGAGCAGGCGTTCGCGTTCGCCCGCGAGTTCGGCCAGCGGCAGCAGCAGCATCGCGCCGAGGTAGACGCAGGCGCCCAGGCCGCCCAGGGTGGCGACGTACAGCAGGTCGTGGGCCCGCAGCGCGGGCGGTGCCAGGTGGTCGGCCAGGGCGAGCGCCGCGGCCAGCGGCAGGTTCAGTGCCAGGGCCGGGCCGAGTGCCCGCAGCGTGTCGGCGAGCCGGAGTTCGAGCACCGAGGCGGCGAGCCGCCACATCAGCAGGGCGCTGGGCACGGCGGCCACGACCATCGCCCAGGCCACGCCGGCGATGCCCCAGGGCAGCGCCACGATCACGGCCGCTGCCGTGATGGCCAGATTGATCATCTGGATCTGCAGCTCGCGTCCGAGGCGGTCCTTGGCGGCGGCGACGGCGCCGCAGAGATTGGCCACGAGCCAGAACGGCCACGCGAAGATCAGGATCTCCAGCGGCGCGGCCGCCGGCAGCCAGTGCGGCCCGTAGACGCCGCGCACCAGCGGCCCGGCCACCCAGTGCAGCCCGACGTAGAACGGCGTGCCGTAGACCGCGACCAGCGCGACGCTGCGCTGGAAGACGTAGCGGCACTTGTCCAGGTTGTCCTGCTCGGCGGCCAGCGCGCGGAACGCCACCTTGTAGACCGAGCCGGACACGAAGCTGAACGGCATGCGCGCCAGGCTTTCAGACTTGTTGAACAGGCCCACCGACTGCGGCCCCAGCGACTGCGACAGGATGAAGATGTTGGCCTTGGACTTGGCGTAGTCGACGAGGTCGTTGCTCGACACGAGCAGGCCGTAACGCGCCATGTCGCCCGCGCGCCGGAACTCGGCCGACAGCCCCGGGCGCCAGTGCGCCAGACGGGCGAGCACGGCGGCCTGGAACAGCGAGCCCGCGAGCCCGCCCCACACCAGGGCCCAGACGCCGTCGCCGCGCCAGGCCAGGCCGATGCTCACCGCGCTGGACACCACCAGGGTGGCGACGTTGGCCGCCGTCTGGGCCTTGAAGCGCATCTCGCGGTACAGCAGGTTGGACGGCATGTTGACCAGCGGCCGGATGACGAAGCTCAGTGCCGACAGCCGCAGCAGGTCGGTGTAGACCGGCTCGTCGTACCAGCGCGCCAGCCAGGGCGCGATGGCGAAGAAGAAGGCGTAGATGGCGCAGCCGACGAGCAGCTGCAGCGTGAACACGACGTCGTAGTCCTGCTTCGTCGGCGCCTTGGCGCGCACCAGCGCCTGGCCCATGCCGCCGCCGGCCACGAAGCCGGCGATGCCGGTGAAGACCTGGATCGTCAGCAGCATGCCGAAGGCCTCGGGCGCCAGCAGCCGGGCCAGCACGATGCCGAAGGCGAAGCTCAGCAGCTGTTCGCCGGCGCTGCCGGCGAACAGCCAGGCGACGCCGCGGCGCAGTGACACGGGCGCCGTCATCGGGTCCGGCCGCCCTGGCAGGCCTTTGGGCGGGCGTGCTTCACGCGCGGGCGCCGATCAGTCGTTCGCCCAGGCGGCGGGCGTAGTACGCGACGGCGCTGCCGAAGCGGCCGTCGTTGCTGCCCAGGCGCAGCTTGCGCAGCAGCTGCGCCGGCGTGTCGGTGCCGAAGACGTCGAGCCGGCGCACGCGGTAGCGGTCGACGTCCTGGCGGTTGAAGCCCGGCTGCACCGAGAACGCCGCGCCGTAGCCGGCGGCACGCGCCGCCGCCACCACACGCTCGTCGTGGTGGCCGTAGGGATAGGCCAGATAACGCGGCGCCGCGCCCAGCAGCGCCTGCAGGTCCTGCCGGGAGCCGGCCAGTTCCTCCATCAGGCGCGCATCGTCCAGCCCGGGCAGGCTGGCATGGCTGCGCGTGTGCGAGTGCAGGCTGCAGCCGCGGCGTGCGAGTTCGGCCAGCTGGCCGGCGTCGAGCAGCCGGTGGCGGCGCTGGCTGCCGTCGTGGTGGTTCCAGTCGTCGCTGCGGCCGATGCGGCCCGAGACCACGAACACGGTGTACGGCCAGCCCAGCGCCTCCAGCACCGGCGCCGCATGGTGCAGCACGCCCTCGAAGCCGTCGTCGAAGCTCAGCACGAAGTCGCCCTCACGGGGCGCGGGGCCGCCGTCCAGCCAGGCCGCCAGCGCGTCGATCGGCACGCTGCGCCAGCCGGCGGCGGCCAGGCGCCGCATCTGGGCGGCAAAACGCTGCGGCGTGACGCAGTACTTGGCTTCCGCGGCCGATTCGATGTCGCCCACCCGGTGGTACATCAGGACGGGCATGCGGGCGGGACTCATGGAAGCGGCGAGGCGGCGGGCGCACCGGGGGCGGAAGGCCGAGAGTCTAGGAGGGCCGCGCGCGTACGACCATCATGGAGCCGCGGGGGGCGGCTGCCGCCGATGTGCGCTATGTCACGACCAAGTCGCGCGGCCGGTCGCGTGGTGGTAGCGCTGGACCAGGCCGTTGTGCCAGCGATAGAGAGCGCGTGCGGGCAGCGGCAGCGGGCGGGCCGAGGTGTCCAGTTCGTAGCCCATGCGCCGCAGGGTCGGGCCTGCCGCACGTTCGAACACCGAGATCTGCCGCGACGTCATGCTGGCGCGCCACTTGCCGGCGTTGTCGGCGCGCGGTGGCTGTCTCAACAGCGGGGTGTCCCCGCCTTCGGTCATCGGCTTGCGAAAGTCGAGCAGCGCCTCGTCGAACACGATGCCCAGGAAGTCGCAGACGCGGCGCAGCGTCGCCGACGGGTCGGCGATCAGGTCCTCGTAACGCAGCTCCAGGTACTGCCCCGCGGGCACGCGCTGCTCGCCGTCGTCGTGGCCGGTGTCGACGTACTGCTGCCAGTAGCGTGCGGCGTAGAACATGTTGTGCACGCCGAAGCCGCCGCGTGCGAACAGCGACAGCGCGACGTCGCGGCCGTCGCGCACGATGTGGATGAAGCGCGCGTCGGGCCACCAGGCGAGCAGGCGCGGCATGTGCAGCACGTAGTACGGCGTCTTGTCGCCCCAGCGCGGCTTGCCTTCGCCGGCGGCATTGGCTTCGAACAGGCCGGTGACGATGTCGCGCATCGTGTGCCGGCCCTCGGCCACGAAGCGCTGCGCCAGCTCACGCTCGTCGAAGCGCAGGCCGTGCAGGTCGGTCTCGATGAACGAGCGGTTGAAGCCGCGCATCCAGGCCAGCACGCGCTGCACGCCGTCTTCCGTGGCCAGGTCGCCGAAGCCGGTTTCGTTGCGCATCAGCGGCACGATGAAGTGCGACTCGCCGGACGGGATCGACAGCGCCGGGTGCGAGCGCAGCATGTACTGCAGCAATGTGGTACCCGAGCGGGGGGCGCCGACGACGAAGACGGGGGCTGCCGGCTTCATGCGGCCCGCCTGCGCAGGCCGGCCGGCTTGCCGCACGGGGGCAGGAGCATGGCCAACGGGCGCGGGATCGGTCTCGGTGACGTCATGTGCATCGGAGCCGTGATGCCGCACGGAGGCGGCGACTCGTGGACGGGGCGCACGCAGTCTATAGGCGCTGGCCCAGGCCGATGCCATTGGCCTGGCGGCCGGCCCACGACTGCGTGGTCGGTTTGTATCAATGTGTGCCGTCGTCTCGGGCTCTGGCACGGGGCGGCGGCAACCCGCGGCGCGCGCGACACAGTGCGGTGCCCCCGCATCCCCGGGTGGCGCAATGGGGCAGGAGTGTCGATGCTCGCGGCGCTGGGCGCCCAGGCGCCAAGGGAACTGTCATGAACACCGATCCCTCATGCCCGGTCTGTGACCGCCACGACTGGCAGCCTCTGGGCACGAGAACCTACGAGCTGGCGGCGGCCGCGCGTCTGCCGGAATACGTCCGCGCCCGCTACGACGTGCTGTTCTCGGTCTGGGTTCCCGGGGCGGCCGAAGTGCGCATGGCATCGGTGCTTTGCAGGCACTGCGGCTTCGCCGCGTTCACGCCCCGACCCTCCGAAGCCGACCTGGACGCGAAGTACCGCTACCTCGCCCGGCACGAACTCAGCCGCGGCGAGATGAACATCAGCCTGGCCTCCGACGCCGTGCGATCCGAGGAACTCGCCGCGGCGATCCTGACGACGGCGAGCCCCGAAGGCCGGCGTCTGCTCGACTACGGCGGCGGCAACGGCCGGCTGCTGGGGCGCTTCCAGGCCCTGGGCTTCGATTGCGCCGTCTGCGACTACGTCACCGAGACCCGTCCAGGCGTCGAGCGGCTGGGCTCGACGCTGGACGAGATCCCCCCGGACCGGGCATTCGACCTCGTCATCTGCAGCCATGTGCTGGAGCACCTGGCCGAACCGCGGCGCATCCTGGCGCGCCTGGTGGACCTGCTGGCGCCCGGCGGCCTGCTCTATGCCGAGGTGCCGCTGGAGATCTGGGACGGCGCGCCGCTGCCGCCGGAGCCGGTCACGCACATCAACTTCTTCGCGCCGCACAGTTTCGAAGCCCTCTGCGACGGCCTGCCCGTCGAGGTCCTCGAGTGCCGGGAGCACGCGTATACCAACGAGAACGGTCGCCGCCTGCCCGCCGTGCGGCTGCTCATCCGGCGCAGGGCCTCGGGAGCGCCCTGGCGGTCGGATCGGCGCGCCGCCGCGTCGAAGACCCTGGCCTACGTGCGCCCCTCCGTCGTGGCCTGGTTGCGGCGATACGGGCGTTACCCGGACCTGCGCCCGGTGATGCGCTCGGCGTTCGTGCGGCGCCATCTGCCGCAGCGATTCTTCTGGCGCTTCGCGTCCTGAGGCGGCCTCCGCACGGCGCGGCTCAGCGCAGGCGGGCCTTCATGGACCTGAGGCCGCTGATCCAGGCGGCCGGCAGCCCCGACGCCGCCAGGTAGGCCGCGGCCCGCCGTCCAGGCTTCTCGCGCAGGCTTGCGGCGAAGGCGCTGCGCGCCTGGGCCATGCGCCCGGCGCTGAAGTACCAGTACCCCAGATCGGCCAGCGCGTCCGCGACGTAACGATCGGGGTCCACGCCCCATCCCGGCATCGCCGGCCGTGCCCACTCCCGGATCACGCGCGCCATGTCGACGTAGCCCTTGAGCATCGGCTCCACCGACTTGGTCACGTTGCTGGAGTGCTCGACCCGGATCTCCTCGACGCCGGGCACGCAGGCGATGGCGTGCCGCGCCGCGATGCGCAGCCACAGCTCCAGGTCCTCGCCGTAGCGCAGCCGGGTGTCGAAGCCGCCCCGCTCGACCAGCACCTCGCGCCGCGCGAGCACGGTGCTGGTGTTGATGAAGTTCAGCTGCAGCAGGCGCCGCGGCGCCTCGGGCACCGGCGCACCGTCCAGCGCGGCGAAGAAGCCGGCCAGGCCGCGCTTGGCGAAGTTCGACGCCACCATCGTGGCGCCGGTCTCGTCCTCGATCGCCATGTCGGCCGACACCAGCGCCACCGCCGGGTGGCGGCGCAGCAGCTCGACCTGGCGCTCGATCTTGTTCGGGCACCAGCGGTCGTCGGTGTCCAGGAAGGCGACCAGCTCCCCGCTCGCGGCGTGGATGCCGCGGTTGCGCGCCGCCGCCGGGCCGGCGTTGGCCTGCCGCAGGTGCACGATGCCCTCGCCCAGCGCGGCGAGCACGGCGGCCGTGTCGTCGGTGGAGCCGTCGTCGACGACGACGATCTCGCTGCACGGCAGCGTCTGCGCCCGGATGCTGGCGATCGCCGCGGGCAGGAAGCGGGCGCGGTTGTAGGTCGGGATGACGACGGAGACGCGGGGCGGGTTCATCGTGGTGTCCCGGCCCGGGGCGCGGGCCCGATGAGGCGGGCGTACACCGCCTCCACCTGCCGCACGTGCTCGTCCACCGCAAAGCGCCGCAGCGCCTCCTCGCGCGCCGCGCTGCCCAGCCGGCGGCCGAGTTCGCGGTCCTCGTACAGCTTCAGCATGCAGGCGGCCAGGTCCCCGGCGTCGTTGGGCTCGAACAGCAGCCCGGTGCGCCCGTGTTCGACCATCTCGACGGCGCCGCCGTGCGCCGGCGCCAGCAGCGGCCGCGCCATCGTCATCGACTCGATGATCATCGTGCCCAGCGGCTCGGGCGAGGTCGAGGCCGACAGCACGATGTCCAGCCCGTTGTAGACCTCGGCCATGCCGCTGACATGGCCGGTGAAGACCACGCGCCCGGCCAACGGCGGCCGGGCCGCACGTTCGTGCAGCTCGGCCTCGAAGTAGCGGCACTCCTCGGGCGCGGCGCCGACGATGACGAAGACCGCGTCGGGCATGCGCTCGGCGATGCGTTCCACCGCGTCCAGGAACAGGCGCTGGCCCTTCCACGGGATCAGCATGCCCACCAGGCCGACCGCGAACGCCTCCGGCGCGATGCCGTGGCGGCGGCGGAAGGCGCCGCCGTCGGCCGCCAGGTCGAGCTTGTCGAGCTCGATGCCGTCGTAGACGTAGCAGCGCTTGCGTTCGGGCACGCCCAGGCGGCCGATGCTCTCGGACACCCAGCGCGAGACGGCGATGAAGTGGTCGGGCATGCGAAACAGCGAGTGCATCAGCGGCGAGCCCTGCTGGTCGCCGCGCACGTGCGCCACCACCGGCACGCCGGCCAGCCGGCCGGCCAGCACCGCGGCGCGGTTGCACAGCGGCTCGTTGTTCACGTGGATCAGCACCGGGCGGAAGCGCAGCACCGTCCACAGCGTCTGCACGAACGAGGGCAGGAAGTTGCCGACGTCGTCGGCGCGGGCCAGCACCTGGTTGGCCAGCCAGCGCAGCCCGGGCAGGGTATCGGGCCAGCGCGCGGCGGCCAGCCGGCGCTTGGCGCTGACGGTGTCCAGCCGGCGGTCGGGGATGTGTTTCCAGCGCGACTCGTGGGCGATGTCCTGGTACTTGGCGTCGCCCAGCCCGGTGACGACCATCGGCTCCCAGCGCGTGCGGTCGAGGTTTCGCACCAGGTGGCGCAGGCAGATGATCGCGCCGCCGTAGCCGATGCCGTTCTCGACGTAGAGCACGCGCCGCGGCGGCGCCAGCAGCGCGGCATAGAGCGCCTGGTAGCGGTCGGCCACGCGTTCGATGGCGTAGCGCCGTTCGGCCAGCGCGCGCGCGGCCGCGCCCATGCGGGCGCCGTCGGGGCCCAGCACCTCGCGCACCGCGGCGCCCAGCGCGCGGGTGTCGCCGGGCGCGTAGGTGCGCCCGGTGACACCCTCGACGACCAGTTCGCGCGTGCCGCTGGCGGCCGCCGCGACGCAGGGCAGGCCGCAGGCCATGGCCTCGAGCACGACGTTGGGCAGGCCTTCCTTCACCGAGGGCAGCAGCAGCAGGTCGGCGGCGCCGTAGTAGCGCGACAGGTCGGCGCAGAAGTCGTGCAGCGCAAAGCGCCCCGGGTGCGCCGCGGCCAGCGCCGCCAGCCGCCCGCGCAGCGCGCCGTCGCCGTCGTCGCGGCTGCGCGGGCCCACGGCCACCAGCAGTGCGCCGCTGCCGAAGGCGTGCTCGGCGCACCAGCGTTCGGCCAGCCAGAGGATGTTCTTGCGCTCGTCGAGCACGCCGGCATACAGCGCCAGCGGCCGGTCGGCGGGCAGGCCGAGTTCGGCGCGCAGCTCCTGGCGTTGCGCGGCGCCCACCGGCTGGAAGCGCGTGGTGTCGACGCCGTTGGGCACGTGGTGCACGCGGTGCGCCGGCAGGCCGCCGGCGCGGAACTCGTCGACCAGGTCGCGGCTGATCGCCACGTGGGCGTCGATGCGCCCGAGCATCGCCCGGTGCAGCCGGCCGACGACCGAGTGCGACAGGCCCTGCAGGTCGTCGTTGGCGAGGCTGGCCTTGATCAGCGACTTCAGCCCCAGCAGCCGCGCCAGCGGGCCGATGAAGGCGTTGGTGAAGTAGGCGCCGTGGCTGTGCAGGACGTCGAAGTCGCGCCGCCGGCGCCAGACGTGGCGCGCGAGGTTGAACCACAGCCGGAACTCGCGGTGCTTGCGCATGCGCCCGGGCTCGATGCGGTGCACGACGAAGCCGTCGACCTCGGCACGTTCGTCCAGCCCGGCCCAGCGGTTGGTGACGAACTCGACGTGGTGCCCGCGCGCCCGCAGCACGCGCGCCAGGGTCAGCGCCTGGATGGCCGCGCCGCTGTACTCGGGCGCGAAGTAGGCCGTGTACATCAGCACGCGGGCGGGGCGGGGCGCGGTCATCGGGTCTCGGTCGTTTCGCTGCGGGCCTGCAGCCAGGCGTCCAGCACCACCAGGGCCCAGACGCGGAAGGCGAGACCGGTCTCGCCCTGCAGCAGGCGCCCGGCCAGGCGCTGGACGAGCGCCGGGTCGAGCCAGCCGTGATGCTGCCAGCGTCCGGGCGCCAGGTGGCGGCGCACCAGCCCCCCATCCTCGCCGGCCAGCAGCGCCGCGAGCGGGAAGTCGAAGCCGTGTTTGGGCGTGTCCCAGAGTTCACGCGGCAGGTGGCGCGCGAGCAGCGCACGCAGGATGCGTTTGGGCTCGCCGGGCCGCCAGCGCCAGTCCAGCGGCAGTGCGCGCAGCAGCCGGTCGGCGGCGGTGCCGGCGTAGGGGAAACGCAGCGCCTGGCCGCTGGCCAGCATGGCCTGCGTCAGGCGCTCGCTGGGCATCACGTCGAGCAGCGCGCTGCAGCGTTCGAAGTGTTCGCCCGGCCGGTAGCGCGCGAAGGTCCGGAAGAAGCGCGTGCCCGACAGGTCCACCGGCCCGCCGCACAGCGCTTCGATCTCGGCGCGCCTGAAGCCGCGCCAGCGGATCATCGTCTCGGCCGGGTGTTCGAAGTCCAGCAGCGGCGCCTGGCCGGCCAGCGCCGGCCAGGCGGCCAGGCGCCGGCGCACCGCGGCCGGCAGCCGGGCGCTCCACTGCACCGCCAGGCGGACGTGGCGCGGCGGCATCAGGCCCAGCGCCTCGTCGGCGCCGGTGCCGTCGAGCACGGCGTCGAAGCGCCCGCGGCAGGCCTCCAGCGCCAGCAGCGTCGACGGCGTCGACGGGTCGGCCAGCGGCTGGTCGGACGCGGCGGCGAGGCGTTCGACGGCGCTGGCGTGCGCGCGCAGGTCGAACCGCAGCACCTCGTGGCGCAGGCCCAGCCGGGCGGCGATGCGTGCGGCGGCCGGCGCCTCGTCGTAGGGCGGGGCGTCGAAGCCGACGGTCAGCGTGACGAGGTCGGGGCGGCGGCGTGCCGCCAGCGCACACAGCAGCGCCGAGTCGACGCCGCCGCTGAGAAAGGCCGCCGGGCGCGCGGCGCCGTCCAGGCGGGTGGCGATGGCGGCGTCCAGCGCGGCTTCGACGGCGTCGACGGCAGCCTCGAAGTCCGCGGGCACCGCCGGCGCGTCGAAGACCGGCGTGACGCTGCGTTTCGTGCCGGCGCGCCAGTGCAGCGCCTGGCCGGGTTCGAGCGCGGTGACGCCGGTGGCGATCGTCGCCGGCGCGGCCAGGTCGAGGAAACGCAGGTACTCGTGCAGCCCGGCGGGCGCCAGCGCCGGGGCGCCGGGCGCCAGCAGCGCCGGCAGCCAGGACGCGAAGGCGATGCCGCCGTCGTCGCGCGCGGCGTGGAAGAGGTTGCGCAGGCCGGACGGGTCGCGGTAGAGCAGCAGTTCGTCGGCGTCGGCCAGCACGAGCACGAACGAGCCTTCGAGGCGCGCCAGCAGCCCGCTGCCCCAGCGCCGCCAGCCCTGGGCCAGCAGCCGCGCCGGCGCGGTGCCCGCGGGCTCGCCGAGCGCGGCCGCCAGCGCCGGCAGCGCGTGCAGCTCGCCGTGCCAGGCGACGGCCAGGCCCTCCTCGTGGCCGAGGTGGACGTCGTCGCCGGGCGCCGCCGCTGCGGGTGCCGCAGAGCGCCAGGCGCCGGCGAAGCCGCGCGTGGCGGCCACGATCGTGGCCGGCGCCGCGCTCAAGGCCGGCGGCCCGCGGCCAGGCGGGCGTCGCGCTGCAGCCGCCGGTAGCCCTCGACCTCGCCGAGCGCCGCGGCGGCGCGCATCAGGTAGAAGCGGCGCCGGTCGGCGCGCAGCGTCAGCAGCGCACGCGCGGCGTAGCCGCCGAGCTTGCGCCAGGCCCAGCCGGGCACGCCGCCGGTGCCGGCCTCGTGGCCGGGCAGGCCGACGGTTGACTCGGTGCGCCGGCGCGCCAGCCGCATCAGGAAACCGAGCTCCAGGCGCTCGGGGTCGACGTGGTGGCGCTGCAGCATCGCCGGCGCGTACCAGAGCCGCGCGCCGACACCCAGCGCGCGCAGGAACCATTCGGAGTCTTCCGAGCCGCCCAGGTCGTGGCCCACCGGGCCGAGCTCGGTGCTGAACGGGCCGATGCGCGCCAGCCACTCGGTGCGCACGACGGCGTTGCCGCCGCTGGGCAGGGCGATGTCGGGCGTCAGCCAGCGCCCCGCGTCGCCGCAGTCGAAGGTGGGCACCGGCAGCGGGTAGATGCGGTAGGGGCCCGGGTCGTGCACCCAGGGCGGCTCGCGGCCGTCCCAGTCGGGCACCAGGCGGCCGCAGATCAGCGCCGCCTCGGGCTGCTCGCGCGCGGCGTCGACGATGGCCTGCAGGAAGCCGGCGTCGGCGCGCTGGTCGTCGTCGACGAAGGCCAGCAGCGGGGTGCGCACCTCGCGCAGTGCCAGGTTCAGCGCGTGCGACTTGCCCTTCTTCGGCTCGGCCAGCCAGCGCAGCGGCAGGCCGCCGGGGCGCGCGCTGCGTGCCTGCAGCATCTCGTGCGTGCCGTCGCGGCAGTGGTTGGCGACGACCAGCACGTCGACGCCCTCGGCCGGGCGGCGCGCGGCGTCCAGCGAGTCCAGCGTGCGCGCCAGCAGCGCGGCGCGGTCGTGGGTGCAGACGACGACGGTCAGCAGATTCATGGCAGGCGGGACCCCGGGGATCATCGTCAGCCGCGGCCCTTCAGCAGGCGGCCGGCCCGGCGGCCCAGGCCGTCCATCGTGTCGCCCCACAGCGCCGGGTCCAGGCGCTGGCCGAGCGTGGACGGCTCGGGCAGATCGAGCGCGCGCCGCAGGATGCGCGACAGCAGCATCGATTGGCCGAGCAGGCGCTGGTGGCGCCGCGGCGCATAGGTGGCCAGCAGCGGCGTCAGCAGGTTGCCGCAGAGGTGGAACAGCGCCGCGTTGCGGTCGACGTTGTCCTCGATGCGGCGGTCCTCCAGCAGGCGCGACACCTTGCCGCCGGCGATCTCGTCCAGCGTCCAGCGGACCCAGGTGTGGTGCGGGTAGTCGCTCCCGTGCCTGGCCAGCAGGTCGTTGCCGATGGCGTTCCACTCGAACGAGGTCGGGTCCGCGTCCAGGATCCGGTCCTGCTCGCGGGCGATGGTCTGCAGCAGCGGGCAGCCGGCGCGCGCGACGAAGCAGCCGATCGCGCTGGCCATCTCCTGGCAGGCGAAGTCCAGCGGCTGCGGGATCTCGAACAGCGGTGCCAGCGGCCGCATCGCCACCATGTCGCTGTCGAGCCACATGCCGCCGTGGCGCAGCACGAGGCGGGTGCGCACGTAGTCCGCGCGGTGGGCGGCGCGCTGCAGCTGGCGCCACTGCGGGCGCAGGTCGGGCAGGTACTCGCGCACGCTGTCCTGGTCGAGCAGATGCAGGCTGGCCTGGCCGCGGTGGCGTTCAACCGACTTCAGGCAGAACTGGACGAACGGCGGCATGCCGCGCGAACCCGGCACGTTCTCCCAGTACATCCAGATCTGGTTCATCGGCTCAACTCCGTCGGCCCGCCTCGTGCCCCTGCAGCCACTGCTCCATCATCATCAGGATCCACACCATCTCGCCGTAGTAGCCCGGGTGCGCGGGCAGCTTCTCGGCGAGCAGCGTCTCGATGAACTCGCGGCGCACGATGCCGCGCCCGGCCAGCGAGTGCAGCGTGTCGGTGGCGAAGTTGCGCAGCCCCGGGTGGCGCGTGGCCCAGACGCCGAAGGGCAGGCCGAAGCCCTGCTTCTTCTTCGTCAGGATCTCGTCGGGCAGGAAGCCGCGCAGCGCTTCCTTGAAGAACCAGCGCAGCTTGAGCCCCTTGAGCTTGCAGTCGGTGGGCAGCGCCAGCGAGAAGTCGACGACGCCACGCTCCAGGAACGGGAAGGCCACCGCCACGCCGGCCAGCGAGGTGGCGCCGCAGACCTTGGGCAGGTCGCTCTCGGCCAGCGTGTAGCGCCAGTCGTAGGCCAGCATGCGGTTGAGCGCGCTGGCCTCGCCGGCTTCGCGCCACACGGCGCGCTGCTGGCGCAGCGGGTCCCCGGCGTCCACGCGGGCCAGGAAGTCGGGCGTGAAGACCTCGGCCGTGCCCAGGCGCAGCAGCAGGTTGTACATCTGCATGCGGTCGGGCAGCGGCACCTTGGCCTGCTCGACGTAGCTGCGGCCCTTGCGCGCCAGCGGCAGCGCGCCGACCGGCGTGCCTTCCAGCAGCGGCTCGAGCAGGCCGCGGCGCAGCACGCCGGGCACGGCGTCGTACCAGCCGAAGATGCGCTGCTTGGCGTAGCGTGCGTTGCCGCCGTAGAGCTCGTCGCCGCCGTCGCCGGCCAGCAGCCGCGTGACGCCGTCCTCGCGCGCCATCTTCGCGCAGTAGAAGGCCGGCAGCGCCGACGAGTTGCCGAAGGGCTGGTCGAAATGGCGCGCCACCTCGGGGATGCTGCGCACCAGGTCGGCCGGGGTCACGTAGTACTCGTGGTGCTCGGTGCCGAAGCGTTTGGCGGCGATGCGCGCGAAGGCCATCTCGTCGTAGCCCTCGGCCTCGAAGCCGATCGAGTAGGTCGCCGCGCGCCCGGCGACGTCCTTGATCATGCCGGCCACCGTCGAGCTGTCGGTGCCGCCGGACAGGAAGCAGCCGGGCTTGCTGCCGTCGAGCTCGCCCGCCACGGCCTCGCGCAGCCGGCTGCGGAAACCCCGCGCCAGCGCGTCGAAGTCGGGCCGCGCCGGCTCCTCGAAGCGTGCGTCCCAGTAGCGCCGCACCTCGATGTGCTGGCCGTCGAACCAGGCGCAGTGCCCCGGCGGCAGGCGGAACACGCCTTCGAAGACGGTGCGCGGCGAGGGGATGGCGTGGAAATAGAGGTAGTCGTAGATCGATTGCGCCGACAGCTCCGCCGCGGGCTCGGCGGCGGCCAGCGCGTCGGCACGCTCGGCGAACAGCAGCCGGGTGCCGACCCGGCGCCAGCACAGCGTGCGCACCGCGAAACGGTCGACGGCGAGGAAGACGCGGCCGCGCGCGTCGGCCAGGCCGACGGCGAACGGGCCGTCGACGGCGGCGGCCGCGCGCACCGCCGCGTCCAGGCTGTCGATGGTCGCGGCGGCGCGGTGCCAGGCGGCGGCGGGGCCGTCGCGGCGCGCCAGTTCGGCGAGCTGCGGGTCGCTGAAGCGGGGCTCGCCGACGGCGAGTTCGTGGTCGGGCGCGCGCCGCGTGAGCGGCAGCGTGGTCGTGGTCATCATGCGTGGGCGATCTGCTGCAGGGCGCCGGGCCGGCGTGCCGCGCCGGCCAGCGGCGCCAGGCCGCGAGGGTGTCGGTATTCGAAGGCGGGGGCGAGCGCGTGGCCGTCGAAGCGCCCGCAGTCGACGGCGTCGGCGGGCACGGCGCGATCGTCGGCCGGGCGGTAGTCGAAAGCGGCGGCGTCGGCGAAGGCGCTGCGCGCGACGCGCGGGTTGTGGCGGTACTCGCCGGGGCCGGCGGCTTCCAGCGGCGCGGCGTCGCCGCACAGCAGGTTGTTCAGCGCGCGCAGCTCGACCTCGGCACCGGGCGCCACGCGCAGGAAGCGGCTGTCGCCGCCACGTTCGTCGACCAGCGTGTTGTGCACCAGCACCAGCGCCTGGCGCGTCGGGCGGTAGCCCTCGGCGCCGAAGGACACGAGGATCGGGTTGTCGGTGCCCGGCGACTGCTGGATCAGGTTGCCGACGACGACGGCGACGCCGCCGTTGGGGAACTCCAGCTCGTAGCTGGAGCGCCCCCCCCGCTCGTCGGTGAGGCGGTTGTGCAGCACCAGGCTGGCGGCGGCGCGGCTCTTGATCAGGTGGCCGATGCTGCCGTGGTGCAGCCAGCAGCCGTGCACGGCCAGGGTGCGGATCGCGCCGGCGTAGAGCTGGTGGTTGTGGCCGTCGGGGCGCAGGTTGTGGGCGAACTCGCAGCGCTCGGCGCGCAGCTCGGCCTGGGGGTCGTTGCTGGTCAGCAGGCCCATCTCGTTGCCGACGAAGCGGCAGTCGCGCGCCACGAGGCGGCCGCGTTCGAAGCGGATGCCGGCGCCGTTGCGGCTCGCGACGCGGCAGCCCTCGAAGTCGAAGCCTTCGACGACGAAGTGGCCGCCGCGCAGCACCCAGATCGCCTTGTCCTCGGCGGCGCGTCCGTCCGCGAGCAGGCGCACGCGGCCGCCGCGGGCGCGCAGCGTCAGGCGGCGCTGGGTGAAGACGGCGACGTCGCCGCGGTACTCGCCGGCGTCGACCTCGATGACGTCGCCGTCGCGCGCGGCGCGCGCGGCATCGGCGATGCGCTCGAAGCGGCGGCCCGGCCCCACCTGCAGCGGCGCGGCGGCTGCGGCCAGCCGCGGCAGCGCCAGGCCCGCGGCGAGCGCGGCCAGCGCGCGCCGGCGGTCGGGACGCGGCGGAGGGGGAGGGCGTCGTGAGGGCATGGCCGGGCGCATGAGGCGGGTGGCAGCCGCGGCCGGGCACCGGCTCGGGGCGCGGGGCAGTGTAGCCACGCGCCCGCGTGCGTTCTTCACGAACCGCCCGAGGCGGCTCCCCGTTTCCCGGGGGGGTGGTGCGGCTGTTTCCAACGGTGACGCCCCCCTAGACTGCCCGGCGGAGCGTCCGCGAGGGGCGGGCGAGGGACGAGGGATCCGAGAGATGACGACGAAGACGATCGCCGCCGCGCTGCTGGCGCTGGCCGCGGCTCCGGCCACCTGGGCGCAGGCCGCCTGTCCGAGCGGCTCGGAGGAGCTCATGCAGAGGCAGATCCTCGCCGCGGTGAACAACAGCACGATGTGCGCCCAGCGTGGCGACGAGCGCTGGCAGGAGTTCCATCGCAGCGACAACGTGCTGGTCGACTACAAGCTCGGGCCGACCAGCAAGATGGATCCGAGCAAGCCGGTGGGCCGCTGGCGCACCGACAAGATCGGCGCCACCGGGGTCCTGGTGCAGACCTACGACGGCACGAGCTACAGCTGGCGCGTGTGCCGCACCGGCCCGCGCCAGCTGACGCTGTTGCCGCATGGGGGCAGCCAGGCGTCGGTCAGCGTTCGTATGATGGACGGCCAAGTCTCCTGCCGCTGATCCGCCCCGGTGTGTGTCCCGGGGGTTCGGCGCATCGCGCCGACCGTCCCGCATGGCTGACCGTTCCCGGCTGATCGCGGCCTTCGCCGCCTACGCGCTCTTCGTCGTCTACGGCAGCCTGGTGCCGCTGGACCCGGTGGCGCTGGCGCCTGGCGAGGCGCTGGCGCGTTTCACACGCATCCCGTTCCTGTCGCTGGGCGTGGGTTCGCGTGCCGACTGGGTGGCCAACGGCGTGCTGTACCTGCCGCTGGGCGTGCTCGCCGCGCGCAGCGCGCGTGCGCTGGGCCTGGGCGCGGCGGCGCCGTGGCTGGCCTTCGTCGGGGTGGCGGCGCTGGCGGTCGCGGTGGAGTTCGCGCAGCTCTTCTTCCCGCCGCGCACGGTCTCGCAGAACGACCTGCTGGCCGAGTTCATCGGTGCCGGGCTGGGCATCGTGCTGGCCCCGGTGGCCGCGGCCGGCGTGCGGCGGCTGCTCGACGGCCTGCACGGCGGCGCGCGGCTGTGGGGGCCGCGCCTGCTGGAGCTGTACGCGCTGGCCTGGCTGGCGCTGTCGCTGTTTCCCTACGACCTGCTGCTGACGCCGGGCGAGCTGGCGGCCAAGCTGCGTTCGCCGCAGTGGGGCTGGGTCTTCGCGCCGATCGACGGCGGGGCGCTGGCGCTGCTCAAGCTCGCCGTCGAGGCGGCGGTCGCGGCGCCGGTGGGCTGGCTGCTGGCGCTGCGCTGGCGGCGCGAGGCGGCGGCGGCGGCGCTGGCCGGCGTGGCGGTGGGCGTGGCGCTGGAAGTGGTGCAGCTGCTGCTGGCTTCGGGGGTCAGCCAGGGCGCTTCGGTGCTGGCGCGCGCGGCGGGTTTCGCCGCCGGCGCCGCGCTGGCGCCGCGGCTGGCCGCCGGCGGCGCACCGGCGGCCGCCGGCTGGCTGCGCCGGCTGACGCCCTGGATCCTGATCGCCTGGCTGCCGGTGCTGGTGGCGGTGAACGGTGGCTTGCGCGGGCCCTGGCACGGCCTGCCCGGCGCGCTGGCGTCCTGGCGCGAGCTGCACCTGCTGCCCTTTTACTACCACTACTACACGACCGAGGCGCAGGCCCTGCAGAGCGCGGGCAGCGTGGCGCTGGCCTACCTGCCGCTGGCGGCGCTGGGCTGGGCCTGGGGCCGGCCGGCGCGCACGTCGGCGCTGTGGGTGCTGACGGCGGTGGCGCTGGTCGAGGCGGGCAAGCTCTTCCTCGGCGGCGGCCGCCACCCCGACCCGACCAATCTGCTGATCGCGCCGGCAGCGGCCTGGGGGCTGCACGCGCTGCTGCGGGCGCTGGCCGCAGCGCCGCGCGCGGCGCCTGCGCCGGCGGCCCGCCCGGAGCCCGCCGGGCCGCTGCGGCCCCCGCGTCTGCCCTGGCTGCTGCCGCCGCTGCTGCTGGCGGCGGCGCTGGCCTACCAGCCCTTCGCCGGCCTGCTGCTGGCCGGCCTGCTGGCGGCCTGCGCGGCGGTGGCCTGGCGGCCGGTGCTGGCGCTGGCGCTGGTGCCGGCGGCACTGCCGGTGCTGGACCTGGCGCCGTGGACCGGCCGCTTCTTCGTCGACGAGTTCGACCTGCTGCTGCTGGCCTGCGTGGCCGTCGTGGCGGCGCGCGTGCCGCCGCCGGCGGCGGCCACCCGCGTGCCGCGGGCGCTGGCGCTGGCCTTCGGGCTGCTGGCGGTCTCGCTGGCGATATCGGGCCTGCGTGCGCTGTGGCCGCTGGCGCTGCCGGCGGCGGGCGACTGGTGGAGCTTCACGAGCCCGGTCAACGCGCTGCGCCTGCTGAAGGGCGCGCTCGAGGCCTGGCTGCTGGTCGGGCTGTGGCGGCGGCTGGAGCGCGACGGCGCGGCGCGGGCCACGGTCTTCGGCGCCGGCATGGCGGCGGGGCTGGCGCTGACCGTGGCCTGGATCGTCGCCGAACGTTCGGCCTTCGCCGGGCTGCTGGACTTCGGCGCCGGCTACCGTGTCACCGGGCCGTTCTCGGCGATGCACCGCGGCGGCGCGTATGTCGAGTGTTGTCTGGCCGTCGGGCTGGCCTTCGTGCTGGCGGCGACGCTGCAGGCGCGCACGCTGGCCGCGCGCGCCGGCGGCCTGCTGCTGCTGGGCGCCGCGGCCTACGCGCTGGCGGTGACGTACTCGCGCAACGGCTGGGTGGCCGGAGCGCTGGCGCTGGTGGTCACCGCGGCGCTGATGCTGTCGCGCCGCGGCACCGCGCGTGGCGCGCGCATGCTGGCCGGGGTGGCGCTGGTGCTGACGGCGGCCGCGGCGCTGCCGGTGCTGCTGGGCTCCTTCGCGCAGGAGCGCCTGGGCCGCAGCGGCCAGGACCTGGCCACGCGCCAGGCGCACTGGGCCGACGCGCTGGCGCTGCGCGCGCCCGGGGCGGCCTCGCGCCTGTTCGGCGAAGGCCTGGGGCGTTTCCCCGATCTGCACTACTGGCGCAGCCGCGAGGCCCGGCACGCCGGCAGCCTGCACTGGCACGACGAAGGCGGCCGGCGTTTCGTGCGCCTGGGGCCGGGCACGACGCTGTACCTGGAGCAGATCGTCGAGCCGGGCGACGCCGCGACGCTCGCGCTCGCCGCGACGCTGCGCCGCAGTGCCGGCCCGGCGACGCTGGCCGTGGCGCTGTGCCGCAAGACGATGCGCAGCTCGCAGGACTGCCGCTTCGCGCAGCTCGACGCCGGCGCCGGCGGCGGCGCCTGGGCCGCCGCGGCGCCGCTGACGCTGGAGGTGCCGCCGGGTGCGCTGCCGCTGAAGCTGGCGCTGCTGACGCCGGCCGAGGGCCCGGCGCTGGACGTCGACGCGGTCTCGCTGCGCGACGCCGCGGGCACCGAACGCCTGGCCAACGGCGGTTTCGACGCCGGCCTGGCGCGCTGGTTCTTCTCGACCGACTACGAACCCGCCTGGCACATCGACAGCCTGCCGGTGGCCCTGCTGTTCGAGCAGGGCTGGTTCGGCCTGGCGGCCTGGGCGGTGGTGCTGGGGCTCGCCGCCGCGGCGGCGCTGTCGCGTGCGCGCCGCGGCGAGCCGCTGTCGGCCGCCGCCGCCGGGGCGCTCGCGGCCTTCGTCGCCAGCGGGCTGCTCAACACGCTGGTGGACACGCCGCGTTTCCTGCTGCTGGCGCTGCTGCTGCCCTGGCTGGCCGCCGCCGCGCCGCCCGACTCCCCGCACAGCGAGGGCCCGCACGCTCCGCGGGACGGGGCCGCCCCCTAGAATTGCCGGTTCGCCCGCGCCAGCGGGCTCCAGACATCCAGAAGGATCGCCGTGTTCATCTCTTCCGCCTTCGCCCAGGCCGCCGCTCCCGCGGGCGGCACCGAGTCCTCGCTCTTCAGCCTGCTGCCGCTGGTGCTGATGTTCGTGGTGCTGTACTTCATCATGATCCGTCCGCAGATGAAGAAGCAGAAGGAACACAAGACGATGGTCGAGGCGCTGGCCAAGGGCGACGAGGTCGTCATCGCCGGCGGCGTCATCGGCCGCGTGGCCAAGCTCAGCGACAGCATCCTGCACGTCGAGGTGGCCGACGGCGTCGAGCTGCAGGTGCAGCGCGTGTCGGTGCTCCAGGTCCTGCCCAAGGGCTCCTACAAGTAAAACCCGCGGGCGGCCCGCGCGGCCGCAGCCGACGCTGTCCCAGGAATCCCCATGAACCGCTACCCCTGGTGGAAGTACGCGATCCTCGCCTTCGCCTTCGTGGTCGGCCTGCTCTACACGGTGCCGAACTTCTACGGCGAGGCGCCCGCGGTGCAGGTGTCCTCGGGCAAGGCCACCGTCAAGATGGACCCGGCGATGGTCCAGCGCGTCGAGCAGATCCTCTCGGGCGCCGGGCTGAAGGCCGACTTCGTCCTGCTCGAGGGCAGCTCGGTGCGCGCGCGTTTTGACGACACCGACACGCAGATCAAGGCCAAGGACGCGATCGCGCATGCGCTGAACCCCGATCCGAACGATCCCACCTGGGTCGTCGCGCTGAACCTGGTGTCGCGTTCGCCGCAGTGGATGGCCAGCCTGCACGCGCTGCCGATGTACCTGGGCCTGGACCTGCGCGGCGGCGTGCACTTCCTGATGCAGGTCGACATGAAGGCCGCGCTGACGAAGAAGGCCGAGGCCGTCACCGGCGACGTGCGCACGCTGCTGCGCGACAAGAACATCCGCCACGCCGGCATCACGCGCGAGGGCAATGCCGTCGCGGTGCGTTTCCGCGAGACGGCGCTGGCCGAGCAGGCGCGCAGCGTGCTTGCCGACCAGCTGCAGGACCTGGACTGGACGGCGACGGCCGACGCCGCCACCGGCGACCTCAAGCTCGTCGGCACGCTCAAGCCCCAGGCCGCCACGCGCGTGCAGGAGCAGGCGCTCAAGCAGAACATCTCGACGCTGAACAACCGCGTCAACGAGCTCGGCGTCGCCGAGCCGGTGATCCAGCAGCAGGGCCTGGACCGCGTCGTCGTGCAGCTGCCCGGCGTGCAGGACACGGCCAAGGCCAAGGACATCATCGGCCGCACCGCGACGCTGGAGATCCGCCTCGTCAACGAGACCCAGGAGGCGGTCGACGCGGTGCGCGGCGCCGGCCCGGTGCCCTTCGGCAGCGAGCGGTTCCTGGAGCGCGGCGGCCAGCCGGTGATCGTCTACCGCAACGTCGTGCTGACCGGCGAGAACCTCACCGACGCCCAGCCCGGCTTCGACGGCCAGACCAACGAACCCACCGTCAACCTGACGCTGGACGCCCGCGGCGCGCGCATCTTCAAGGACGTGACGCGCGAGAACGTCGGCAAGCGCATGGCCATCCTGCTCTTCGAGAAGGGCAAGGGCGAGGTCGTCACCGCGCCCGTGATCCGCACCGAGATCGGCGGCGGCCGGGTGCAGATCTCGGGCCGCATGACGACCGAGGAGGCGAGCGACCAGGCGCTGCTGCTGCGTGCCGGCTCGCTGGCCGCGCCGATGGAGATCATCGAGGAGCGCACCATCGGCCCGAGCCTGGGCGCCGAGAACATCGCCAAGGGCTTCAACAGCGTGCTGTGGGGCTTCGTCGCGATCGCGGTCTTCATGTGCGCCTACTACATGCTGTTCGGCGTGTTCTCGACGGTGGCGCTGGCGTTCAACCTGCTGATGCTGATCGCGCTGCTGTCGATGCTGCAGGCGACGCTGTCGCTGCCGGGCATCGCCGCCATCGCGCTGGTGCTGGGCATGGCGATCGACTCGAACGTGCTGATCAACGAACGCGTGCGCGAGGAGCTGCGCAACGGTGCGCCGCCGCAGGTGGCGATCAGCGCCGGCTACGAGCGCGCCTTCGCCACCATCCTCGACTCGAACGTGACGACGCTGATCGCGGGCCTGGCGCTGCTGGCCTTCGGTTCAGGCCCGGTGCGCGGCTTCGCCGTCGTGCACTGCCTGGGCATCCTGACCTCGATGTTCTCGTCGGTGATGTTCTCGCGTGGCCTGGTGAACCTCTGGTACGGCCGCCAGAAGAAGCTCAAGACGGTGGCGATCGGCCAGGTCTGGCGCCCGAACGGCGGCAACACCGTGCCCGCCGAAGACAAGCAAAACGCCAAGGCCTGAGGGGGACATATGGAGTTCTTCCGTTTCCGTCGCGACATCCCGTTCATGCGCTACACGCTGGCGCTGAACCTCATCTCGTTCCTGACCTTCCTGGCCGCGGTGTTCTTCCTGTTCACGCGCGGGCTGCACCTGTCGATCGAGTTCACCGGCGGCAGCGTCGTCGAGGTCGCGTACTCGCAGCCGGCCGATCTGGAGCGCACGCGCCAGGCGGTCGAGACGCTGGGTTTCGGCGAGGTGCAGGTGCAGAACTTCGGCACCTCGCGCGACGTGATGATCCGGCTGCCGCTGCGCGAGGGTCAGAAGCAGGACCAGGTCTCGGGCCAGGTCTTTGGCGCGCTGTGCGCCGCCGAGAGCGGCAGCGTCGGCACCAAGGAATACACGACGCCTCAGGGCGAGCAGGTGAGTCGCCCGTCGTGCACCACGGCCTCGGGTGACGAGCCGCTGCGGCTGTCGCGCACCGAACTCGTCGGCCCCTCCGTCGGCGCTGAACTGGCGCGCGACGGGGCAATGGCGCTGGCCTTCACGGTGCTGGGCATCATGGCCTACCTGGCCTTCCGCTTCGAGTGGAAGTTCGCGGTCGCCGGCATCATCGCCAACCTGCACGACGTGGTCATCATCCTGGGCTTCTTCGCCTTCTTCCAGTGGGAGTTCTCGCTGGCGGTGCTGGCGGCGGTGCTGGCGGTGCTGGGCTACTCGGTCAACGAGTCGGTGGTCATCTTCGACCGCATCCGCGAGACCTTCCGCAAGATGCGCAAGATGTCGACGCACCAGGTGATCGACCACGCGATCACGAGCACCACCAGCCGCACGATCATCACCCACGGTTCCACCCAGATGATGGTGCTGTCGATGCTGTTCTTCGGCGGCGCGACGCTGCACTACTTCGCCGTCGCGCTGACGATCGGCATCCTGTTCGGCATCTACTCGTCGATCTTCGTCGCCGCCGGCATCGCGATGTGGCTGGGCGTCAAGCGCGAGGATCTCGTGAAGACGGGCGGCAAGGAGAACGATCCGAACGACCCGAACGCCGGGGCCGTGGTGTAGAGTCGACGCAACGGCCGCCCGCGGCCTTGCAAAGACGGACGACCGACCGATGGCGACCGGCGCCCCCAACACCAACCTCGCGAGCCAGGCCCGGCGCCTGTACACCGAGGAACTGGTGAAGGGCCTGCCGGCGCTCGTGCAGGCCGCGCTCGATGGCGCGCGCGCGCTGTTCGAGAAGCCCAGCGAACACGCCTCGTTCCAGCGCCGGCGCGACATGATGCAGGGGCTGAACGCAGGCGCGCAGTCCTGGCACCGCGGCCTCGTCAACGGGCTGCGCCACGCGCTGCTGCACGGCGGCTCCACCACCCGGCTGGGTGACCTGCCGTCGATGTCGCCGGGCCAGCTGACGCTGGTCGACGACGACACCATCGAGCTCGAGATCGTCACCTCGCGCCTGGCGCTGGCGATGATGGACCGCGCGTCCTGGGAGTTCGCCGACCTGCGTTCGCGCGTGGCCCACCTCGAAGGCCGTGCCGAGCTCGATGCCCACGACATGCTGCGCGCGCACGTGCTGGCGCGCATCGTCTTCGAGGCCTGGCGCTCGTCGGGCCAGACGCTCGCGTCCTGGCGCGAGCTGCAGCCGGTGCTGCACGAGGAGTTCTCGCTGCTCGTCGAGGAGGCCTACCACGAGACCAACCGCTGGCTCGCCGAACGCGGCGTGCTGCCCGAGGTCGACCTGAGGCCGTTCATCCGGCGTTCGCGCGCGCATCCCGCGGCGCTGCCCTCGGGCGGCGGCTACGCCGGCGGCGGCGGCGATGCCACTCCGTCGTCGGGCTTCGGCCACGTGCCGGTCGCCGGGCCGCCGTCGGCCTACGGCTCGGCCAGCGGGCTGATGCGCGGCGTCGGCGACGAGACGCGGCTGATGACGCGCGCCGCGCCGCTGGCGCGCGGCCGCGACCACGCCGAGGCGGTGCTCGGCCGGCTCAACCGGCTGGTGGGACGCCAGGTGCCGGCCTTCGGCCAGTCGACGCGGCCGCAGGGCCTGTCGCCCGGTCTGGCGCGTGCCATCGACACCGCCGAGGCCGGCATCCGCCAGCGTCTGACGACGACGGCCGCCGGTGCCGAGGCACAGGCCTCCGCGCCGGTGCTGCTGGAGGACATCCAGCAGCGCAAGCAGCAGCTGAAGAAGGCCGCGGCGACGCCCGAGGAGCGCGCCACGATCGAGATCGTCGCGTTGCTGTTCCAGAGCATCCTGACCGAGGAGCGCATCCCGGCGGCGGTGCGCGTGTGGTTCGCGCGCCTGCAGATGCCGGTGCTGCGCGTGGCCGTCACCGAACCCGACTTCTTCGCCACCGTCGACCACCCGGCGCGGCGCCTGATCGACCGCATGGGTGCCTGCGTGATGGGCTTCGACAGCGCGGCGCAGAAGGTCGGCGACGCGCTGGAGCGCGAGATCAAGCGCATCGTCCAGGTCGTCGAGGCCTATCCGGACACCGGCCGGCGCGTGTTCCAGACCGTGCTCACCGAGTTCGAGAAGTTCCTCGAGCACTACTTCCGCAACGAGAACGAGGCCACGCGGCGCGGGGTCTCGCTGGCGCAGCAGGTCGAGCAGCGCGAGACGCTGGCGATCCAGTACACGATCGAGCTGCGCCGCATGTTGAACGACATGCCGGTGCAGGAGGGCGTGCGCCAGTTCCTGTTCCATGTCTGGGCCGACGTGCTGGCGACCACCGCCGTGCGTTACGGCGCCCAGGGGCAGGAGACGCGCGCGATGAAACGCGCCGCGGCCGACCTGATCTGGTCGGCCAGCGCCAAGGTCACGCGCGAGGAGCGTGCCGAGGTCATCCGCCGCCTGCCGCCGCTGCTGAAGTCGCTGCGCGAGGGCATGGCCTCGGCCGGCATGGACGCCGAGCGTCAGGACGAACAGATCCAGCAGCTCAACAACTCGCTGGCGGCGGCCTTCACCGCCAAGACCGCGGCCATACCCGACGACCGCCTGCGCGAGCTGATGGACCGCCTGGAGACGCTGGAGGAGCTGCTGCCCGACGCCGAGGACGTGCGCATCGACGAGTCGATGGTGCTGGATCTCTCGGGCCACCAGAGCTCGGACCTCGAGGTCGTGCTCGACGGCGGTTCGATGCCGTCGCCGGCGATGCTGGCCTGGGCACGCGAGCTGCAGGTCGGCAGCTGGTTCATGCTCGAGTACCGCGAGCGCCACGAGGCGGTGCAGCTGGCCTGGCAGGGCATGCGCCGGCAGCTGTCGCTGTTCGTCACCTCGCAGGGCCGCTGCGTGCTGTTCCAGCAGCAGCGTCTGGCGTCGTACCTGCAGGCCGGGCTGCTGCTGCCGGCGCAGGACGAGGCGCTGACGGTGCGCGCCACGCGCAGCGCGCTGGCCAAGCTCGACGTCGACGCGTCGCGCCTGCTCAGCTAAGGGGCGGCCGGCGCCGGGCGCCGTTCAGTGGATCAGCCGGTCCTCGGCGGCGACGAAGAGTTCGTCGAGGATCAGCGCGTCGGGCTCCTCGCCAAGGCTCCAGAAGACCATCAGCACGATGATCTTCAGGTCCTCCAGGTCGATCGGGCCGTTGCCGACCGCGGTGGCGCGGTCGATGACCATCTCGCGCATCGGTGCCGGCAGCACGCCCGCGGATTCGAGGAAGCAGATGAAGCCGATGGACTCCTCGCCGAGCAGGTCGCGCTCGGACTCGGTGTAGACCCGCAGGCTGCCGGACATCGTGCTGCCGACGCAGGAGTCGGCGCTGCTCGCCAGGCCCTCGAGCCAGCGCAGCGCTTCCTGGATCTCGTCGGACTCGAATCCGACGGCCGACAGCTTGCGCTGGAGCTGCTGGGGGTCAGGACAGGCGTCCGGCCGCCAGTAGTTCTCGTAGAGGTACACGAGGACGTCGAACATGGAACCACTATAACCCAGGGGGGCGGCGGGTGCCGGGGGGCTGTTTTCAGCCTGCGCTGCGGCGTTGGAAAAGTCCGCCGGGCAGGCGCGCGACCCGTCCGTCGAGTTCCAGTTCGAGCAGGCGTGCGCTCAGTTCGGCGCTCGGCCAGCCGGTGCGCGCCAGCAGCGCGTCCAGCGTCGCCGGGTCGTGGCCGAGAGCCTCCAGCACCGGGTCGCACGGTTCGTCGGGGTCGGGTGGCGCGGGCGCCGCCGGCACGGCCGCGTGCATGCCGCGCAGCGTTTCCAGCACCTCGCCGGCACTTTCGACGAGCAGCGCGCCTTGCCGGATCAGCGCGTGGCAGCCGCGTGACTGCGGCGAGTGGATCGAGCCTGGCAGCGCGAACACCTCGCGTCCGGCTTCGGCGGCGAGCCGGGCGGTGATCAGCGAACCCGAGCGAGGTGCGGCCTCGACGACCAGCGTGCCGCGCGTCAGCGCCGCGATGATGCGGTTGCGCTGCGGAAAGTGCTCCGGCAGCACCGGTGTGCCGGGGTCGTATTCGCTGACGATCGCGCCGGTCTCGGCGATGCGCCGCGCCAGCGCCCGGTGGCGCGCCGGGTAGACCCGGTCGGGCCCGGTGCCGACGACGGCGATCGTCGTGCCGCCGGCGGCGAGTGCACCCTCATGCGCCGCGCCGTCGATGCCGGCGGCCAGGCCCGAGACGATCGCCAGGCCGGCCTCGGCCAGCGCGCGGGCGAACTCGCGCGCGTTGGCCAGGCCCTGCGGCGTCGCCTCGCGGCTGCCGACGATGGCCACCGACTCGGCGCTCAGCAGCTCCGGCCGGCCTTGCAGGTACAGCAGCAGCGGCGGGTCGGCGGTCTGCAGCAGCAGCGGCGGATACAGCGGGTCGCCGAGCGTGAGCACGTGGCGGTCTTCGCCGCCGGCCAGCCAGGCCTGCGCGGCGGCAAGCCGCGTGTCGCATTCGGGTGCCGGCCGCGCCATCGTGGCAGCCAGTGCCGGGCCGCCCAGGTCGCTCAGCGCCTGCGGCGCGGCGGCCAGCGCGGCCTCGGGGCCGCCGAACGCCGCCAGCAGCCGCCTGGCCCCCTCGCGCCCCAGCCCCGGCGTCTGCAGCAGCCGGAACCAGGCGTCGAAGTCGTCCGGGCACGCCATCGCGCTCTGCGGATCGGCGGCCTCAGGGGCCCGTGAAGCGGTCGCCCGGGGTGACGGGGTCCTTGACGTTGACGATCAAGGCGTAGGACACGCGCTCGAAGACGCTGAAGACGAAGAGCAGGCCGTGGCGCTCGTCGGGCAGCTGGATCGGCGTCTTCTTGCCGCTGGTGGTGTCGAAGTCGGCACGCCCGGCGCGCCAGAGCGCGAGCACGTGGCCACGCTCGAGGCCGTCGCGGCGGCCCTTGTTCAGCGCGACGATCTGGTTCTGTCCGGCCGACAACGCTTCGCCGTAGATGGAGGCGATGCGGCCTTCGATCGGCGCGGCCGGTGCATGCGGCGCGTAGGCCGTGAGTTCACGCTGCGGCACCGGCGAGAGCCGGTCGCCGACGCCGGCTTCCATCCGGATCGAGCTGACGACGAAGGACGCCGGCACGATGCGCGGCTTGCCGTCGGCGCCCAGGCGCTCCTCGCCGGGGCGCACGTAGTCGGCGGTGCCGACGTAGCGCGCCTCGTAGCCGAGGACCTCACGTGTCTCGGGGTCGCGCACCGGCTGCGGCTGGCGGAAGACGCGGAACTCGCGCGCGCCGCCCAGGTCGCCGAGCACGTAGGCGGTCTCGCCGCGCGACAGCAGCACCCGGCCTTCCTGCGTCGCCACGATGCGCGGCGCGAGCTCGAGCTCGTTGGTCTCGAAGACCACCGCCTCGTTGAGGAAGGGGCCGATCAGGTGCAGCGGGATGGCCGCGATCGCGCCGTTCTCGAGCAGTTCGGCGCGCACGCGCGGCGACAGCCTTTCGGTCGGCGGGTCGGCGCTCAGCGACTGGCCCACCTGCAGCGTCGCGCGGCCGTCGCGCTTGACCAGCACCAGCACCTGGCCGGGGAAGATCAGGTGCGGGTTGCGGATCTGCTCGAGGTTCATGCCCCACAGCTCGGGCCAGCGCCAGGGGCTCTTCAGGAACAGACTGGAGATGTCCCAGAGCGTGTCGCCGCGCTTGACGACGTGTGACTCGGGCGCGTCGGGCGCCAGTTCGGACAGCGGCACGCCGGCCTGGGCGACCTGGCGCGCGGTGTCGCGTTGCGTGGGCGTCACCGGGTAGTTCGGCGCGGCCAGGGCGGGCAGCGCGGCGGCGACGGCGGCGGCCATGGCGGCCTGCGCGGCGACGGCACCCCAGCGCGTGATCTTCATCGGCCTTGGGCGGCTCATGGGTCTTGGCTCTCCTCGCAAGGGGCGTCGCGCGGCGGTGCGACAATTCGCAAAGGCTGCGGGCGCGAACTGCTCACTTGAATTGGCAGATTCTGCCCGTAAACCCTTGCTGTCGAAACGATTTCGTCGTTGCCGCCGCGCCCGCGTGCAGCCGTTCACGCTGCCGGGCGCCGCGACGTGGCCCGGCTCCGACGACCGGGCGCCCTTCGCCGCCGCACCATGGCCCAACTCCCCATCCTGCGTTATCCCGATCCCCGGCTGCACAAGCTCGCCAAGCCGGTCGAAGCCGTCGACGCGCGCATCAAGCAGCTCGTCGCCGACATGCTCGAGACGATGTACGAATCCGAAGGCGTCGGCCTGGCCGCGACCCAGGTCGACGTGCACGAGCGCCTGTTCGTGATGGACACCTCGCCCGAGCACGACCAGCCGATGGTCTTCATCAACCCGCAGATCGTCGCCCGCAGCGAGGAGCTGGTGATCTGGGAAGAGGGCTGCCTGTCGGTGCCGCAGGTCTGGGACAAGGTGACGCGCAACGCCCGCGTGACGGTGCGTGCGCTCGACCGTGACGGCGCCGAGTTCGAGATCGCGCTCGAGGGCCTGGCCGCGGTCTGCGCCCAGCACGAGATCGACCACCTCGACGGCAAGGTGTTCGTCGAGTACCTCAGCTTGCTCAAGCGCGAGCGCATCAAGATCAAGATGGCCAAGCGCGCCCGCGAAGAAGCGCGCGGCGTCGCATGAGCCGTTTGCGCGCGGCCTTCGCCGGTACACCCGAGTTCGCGCGCGTCGCGCTCGACGCGATGCTCGCCGCCGGCATCGACGTGCCGCTGGTGCTGACCCAGCCCGATCGCCCGGCCGGCCGCGGCATGAAGCTGCAGGCCTCGCCGGTCAAGCAGTGCGCGCTGGCGCACGGCCTGCCGGTGGCGCAGCCGCGCAGCCTGCGCCTGGACGGCAAGTACCCCGACGAGGCGGCGGCCGGCCGCGCGGCGCTGCAGCAGGCGGCGCCCGACGTGCTCGTCGTCGCCGCCTACGGCCTGATCCTGCCGCAGTGGGTGCTGGACCTGCCGCGGCTGGGCTGCATCAACATCCACGGCTCGCTGCTGCCGCGCTGGCGCGGCGCGGCGCCGATCCACCGCGCGATCGAGGCCGGTGACGCCGAGACCGGCATCACGATCATGCAGATGGACGCCGGCCTGGACACCGGGCCGATGCTGCTGAAGGAGTCGCTGGCGATCGCCGCCGACGACACGACGGCGACGCTGCACGACAAGCTGGCGGCGCTGGGCGCGCGCCTCGTCGTCGACGCACTCGGCCGGCTCGACACGCTGACGCCCACGCCCCAGCCCGAAGCAGGCGCCAACTATGCCGCCAAGATCGAGAAGGCCGAAGGCGCCGTCGACTGGACGCTGCCGGCGGCGGTCATCGAACGCCGTGTGCGCGCCTTCGACCCCTTCCCCGGCTGCAGCTTCACGCTCGACGGCGAGGCGTTCAAGCTCTGGCGCGCCGCGCTCGTGGCCGGCGCCGGCGAGCCCGGCACGGTGCTCGCGGCGGGCGAGGGCGGTCTCGTCGTCGCCTGCGGCGAGGGCGCGCTGGAACTGCGCGAGCTGCAGCGCACCGGCGGGCGGCGCGTGCCGGCGGGCGAGTTCCTGAAGGGTCGGCCGGTCGCGCCGGGCGTGCGCCTGGCCTGAACCCGGCGCTCAAGCCGCCGCCGCGGCGGCCGATATTCCGGGGGTGAAGATGCTTCGCCTCCGTTCCCCGCTCCGTGTCGCGGCGGCCGTCGTGCTGCCGCTGGCGATCGCCGGCTGTGACCAGCTCGGCATCGAGTCGGCCACCGCCGTCGCCGCGAAGAAGGACGCCGACGGCCGCGCCATCGGTGCCGCCTGCCGCCACGCCGGCCGCGCGATCGAGGACTGCTTCGGCATGAACAAGAAGGCCGACAAGGCCGCCGTGTTCGCGGGCTGGAAGGAGATGAACGACTACATGCGCGAGAACAACCTCGAGGTCGTGCCGCCGCAGGGCGGCGGCACCGCGGTCGCCAAGGACGCGGCGACCGAGGATGCCAAGGACGAGGAGCCGGCGGCCGACGCCGGCCGCAAGAAGCGCTCCTGACGACGCTTCGTCGGCGCCGGCTGCGTTTCGTCGCGCCGCTGTCGCGGCATGCGGCGCTGGCCGGCACAGTGCGCTCCATGCACCCGGAGCCCACGATGAACCGCCTGATTTCCACTGCCGCCGTCGCCGCGATGTCCGCCGTCTTCGCCGCGTTCACCGCCTTTGCCGCCACGCCCGCGCAGGCGGCCACCGCCAGCCAGGCGCGCAGTGCTACCGGGTTCTCGGCGATCGAGCTGGAAGGCCCGGTCGACCTCGTCGTGCGCGCCACCGGCCGGGAGTCGGTGCAGGTCGAGACCGACGCCGCCGACCAGGCGCGTGTCGAGACCCTGGTCGAGGAGCGCCGCGGCGTGCGCACGCTGGTCGTGCGACTGCGCGAGGATCGCGGCTTCTCGTGGTCGCGCCCGATCCGCGTCACGGTCGAAGCCGTGCAGCTCACGCGGCTGGCGGTCAAGGGCTCGGGAGACGCCGTCGTCGAGGGCCTGAAGACGCCGTCGCTCGCCGTCGCGGTGGCCGGTTCGGGCGACGTCAAGCTGCGCGCGCTCGACGCCGGCGCGCTGGCGGTGTCGATCGCCGGCAGCGGCGACGTCGCCGCCGATGGCCGCGCCGGCCAGCTGTCGCTGAAGATCGCCGGCAGCGGCGATGCCGACCTCGCCTCGCTGCGCGCCGACAGCGCCACCGTGTCGATCGCCGGCAGCGGCGACGCCGATGTCACCGCCGACGCGAGCCTGTCGGTGTCCATCGTCGGCTCCGGCGACGTTCGCCACGGCGGCGCCGCGACCCCGGCGGTCAGCGTGCTCGGCAGCGGCTCGGTGCGCCGCCGCTAGACCCCGCGCGGGCGGCCGGGGCGGGCCGATGGGACAATCCACCGAATGTCTGATGGGATGTTCGGCTGGCGCCACCCCGAGTTCCGCCGTGGCGCCCGCGAGATCGCCGGCATCCTGCCCGGCATCGGCGCCTGGGGCCTGATCACCGGCGTCGCGATGATCAAGGCCGGCCTGTCGGTGCCGGCGGCGGTGGCGATGACACTGTTCGTCTACGCCGGCTCGGCGCAGCTCGCCGCGCTGCCGCTGATCGCCGCCGGCGCGCCGATCTGGGTGGTCTGGGCCACGGCCTTCTGCGTCAATCTGCGTTTCGTCATCTTCAGCGCCCAGTGGCGGCCCTACTTCGCCGCCTACCCGCGCGCCGAGCGCACGCGCATGGCCTTCTTCAGCGGCGACCTGAACTACATCCTGTTCATGCGCCGCTTTCCCGAGCCGGTGCCCGCGCCCGAGCAGAAGCCGTACTTCTGGGGCGGTGCGGTGTCCAACTGGTTCGCCTGGCAGATCCCGTCGCTGGTCGGCATCGCCCTGGCCGACGTGATCCCGACCGAGTGGGGCATCGGTTTCGCCGGCACGCTGGCGCTGATCGGCCTGGCCTGCTCGCTGCTGGGCAGCCGCTCGTCGCTGGTCTCCGCGGCCGTCGCCGGCTGCGCCGCGGTGGCGGCCTACGCCTTGCCGCTCAGGCTGAACATCGTCGTCGCGATCGCCGCCGCGGTGGCCATCGGCCTGCTGATGGACCGTTCGCGCCCGGGCCCGGCGACGCCGGTCGGAGGCACACGATGATCGACTGGGCCGAACTGCTGAAGATGGCGCTGACGATCGCCGGGCTGGCCGTGATCACGCTGCTCACGCGCGCCTTCTTCATCCTGCCCGAACGCGAGCTGCCGATGCCGGGCTGGCTGCGCGAAGGCCTGCGCTACGCGCCGTTGGCGGCGCTGATGGCCGTCGTCGCGCCCGAAGTGGTGATGTCCCAGGGCCAGCTGATCGACACCTGGCGCGACCCGCGGCTGTTCGCCGCGGCCGCCGGCGCGGGCTGGTTCTTCTGGCGCCGCGGCATCCTCGGCACCATCGTCGTCGGCAGCGCGGTGATGGTCGCGCTGCGCCTGGGCCTCGGCTGGTAGCCCCGCGCCGGGCGGGATGCGACACTAGCGGCCGTCTTACGTCAGCCTGTCGCTCAACACCATGAACGTCCTGCGCTTTTCCGACCTCGCCGCGGCCGGCCGTGCCCGCGGCCAGCGTGTCTTCATCCGTGCCGACCTCAACGTGCCGCTGTCCGACGACGGCCAGATCACCGAGGACACCCGCGTGCGCGCCTCGGTGCCCTGCATCCAGATGGCGCTGGACGCCGGCGCCGCGGTGATGGTCACCTCGCACCTGGGCCGCCCGACCGAAGGCGAGTTCAAGCCCGAGGACTCGCTGGCGCCGGTCGCCAGGCGCCTGGGCGAGCTGCTCGGCCGCGAGGTGCCGCTGGTCGCGAACTGGGTCGACGGCGTCGACGTGCAGCCCGGCCAGGTCGTGCTGCTCGAGAACTGCCGCGTCAACAAGGGCGAGAAGAAGAACAAGGAAGAGCTGGCGCGCAAGATGGCCGCGCTGTGCGACATCTTCGTGCACGACGCCTTCGGCACCGCGCACCGCGCCGAGGCCAGCACCTACGGCATCGCCGAGTACGCCAAGATCGCCTGTGCCGGCCCGCTGCTGGCCGCCGAGATCGACGCCATCAGCAAGGCGCTGGCGAACCCGAAGCGGCCGCTGGTGGCCATCGTCGCCGGCAGCAAGGTCAGCACCAAGCTGACGATCCTGCAGAGCCTGGCCAAGAACGTCGACGGCCTGATCGTCGGCGGCGGCATCGCCAACACCTTCCTGCTCGCCGCGGGCTTCCCGATCGGCAAGAGCCTGGCCGAGGCCGACCTGGTCGGCGAGGCCAAGGCCGTCATCGAGGCGATGAAGGCGCGCGGCGCCGAGGTGCCGATTCCCGTCGACGTCGTCACCGCCAAGGCCTTCGCCGCCGACGCGCCGGCCACCGTCAAGGACGCGGCCGACGTCGCCGCCGACGACCTGATCCTGGACATCGGCCCGAAGACCGCGGCGCTGCTGGCCGACAAGCTGAAGGCCGCCGGCACCATCGTCTGGAACGGCCCGGTCGGTGTCTTCGAGTTCGACGCCTTCTCGCACGGCACCGAGACCGTCGCGCGTGCGATCGCCGAAAGCGACGCCTTCAGCATCGCCGGCGGTGGCGACACGCTGGCCGCGATCGCCAAGTACGGCATCGAGAAGGACATCGGCTACATCTCCACCGGCGGTGGCGCCTTCCTCGAGGTGCTCGAGGGCAAGACGCTGCCGGCCTTCGAGATCCTGACCCGCCGCGCGGCTGCCTGAAGCCCCGGCGGCACCGGCGCACGCCGGTGCCCACGAGCCGGCGGCGGGCGCCGCCGGCCGTTTTGCATTCGCCCCCGGCAAGGCATCAACGCCGGGGCGCGAGGAGTTCCCCCTTGGACAAGAAGCTCTCCGACGCCGAAGCCGCACTGCGCGAGGCGGCGCTGGATTACCACCGCGCCCCCGTGCGCGGCAAGATTTCCGTCACCCCGACCAAGCCGCTGTCCAACCAGCGCGACCTGTCGCTCGCCTATTCGCCCGGCGTCGCCTACGCCTGCCTGGCGATCGAGGAAGACCCGGCGCTGGCCGCCGAGTACACCTCGCGCGCCAACCTGGTGGCCGTGGTCACCAACGGCACCGCGGTGCTGGGCCTGGGCGACATCGGCCCGCTGGCCGGCAAGCCGGTGATGGAAGGCAAGGGCTGTCTGTTCAAGAAGTTCGCCGGCATCGACGTCTTCGACATCGAGCTCGCCGAACGCGACCCCGACAAGCTCGTCGAGATCATCGCCGCGCTGGAGCCGACGCTGGGCGGCGTGAACCTCGAGGACATCAAGGCCCCCGAGTGCTTCTACATCGAGCGCAAGCTGCGCGAGCGCATGAACGTGCCGGTCTTCCACGACGACCAGCACGGCACGGCGATCATCTCGTCGGCGGCGCTGCTCAACGCGCTGGAACTCGTCGGCAAGGACATCGCGAGCGTCAAGCTGGCCGTGTCCGGCGCCGGCGCCGCGGCCATCGCCTGCCTGGACCTGATGGTCGACCTGGGCGTGCGGCGCGAGAACGTCTGGGTCTGCGACTCCAAGGGCCTGATCCAGGACCAGCGCGCCGACGTGCTGGCCGGCAGGCTCGACGAGTCGAAGATGCGCTACTGCCAGCGCAGCGAGGGCCGCACGCTGGCCGACGCGGTGGCCGGGGCCGACGTCTTCCTCGGCTGCTCGGCTGCCGGCGTGCTGACGCCGGAGATGGTGGCGACAATGGCCTCCCAGCCGGTGATCCTGGCGCTGGCCAACCCCGAGCCCGAGATCCGCCCCGAGCTGGCCAAGGCCGTGCGGCCCGACTGCATCATCGCCACCGGCCGCAGCGACTACCCGAACCAGGTCAACAACGTCCTGTGCTTCCCGTACATCTTCCGCGGCGCACTCGACTGTGGCGCGACGAAGATCACCGAGGCGATGAAGGTCGCCTGCGTGCACGAGATCGCCGCGCTCGCCAAGGCCGAGGCCAGCAGCGAGGTCGCCGCGGCCTACGCCGGCAAGGAGCTGAAGTTCGGCCCCGACTACCTGATCCCGACGCCGTTCGACGCTCGCCTGATCCTGCGCATCGCGCCCGCGGTGGCCAAGGCGGCGGCCGAGTCGGGCGTCGCGACGCGGCCGATCGCCGACCTGGAGGCCTACCGCCAGTCGCTGACGCGTTTCGTCTACCAGACCGGCATGTTCATGCGCCCGGTGTTCAACGCCGCGAAGGCGCGCCCGGCGCGGGTCGTCTACGCCGAAGGCGAGGACGAGCGTGTGCTGCGTGCGGTGCAGGCCGTGCTCGACGAGGGGCTGGCCCAGCCCATCCTCGTCGGCCGCCCGGCGGTCATCGCCGAGCGTGCGGCGCAGGCCGGGCTGCGGCTCGAAGCCGGCCGCGACTACCAGGTCGTCGACCCGGCCGACCACCCGCGCTACGACGAGTACTGGCAGGCCTACCACCGCCTGATGGGCCGTGACGGCATCTCGCCCGAGGCGGCGCGCACGACGGTGCGGCGCTCGCACACGCTGACCTCGGCGCTGATGGTGCGCCGCGGCGAGGCCGAGGCGATGGTCTGCGGCCTGGCCGGGCGCTACGACTCGCACCTGGAGCACGTGCGTGCGGCGATCGGCCTCAAACCCGGCGCCAGGACGCTGGCGGCGATGAACGCGCTGCCGCTGGACAGCGGCACGCTGTTCCTGGCCGACACCTTCGTCAACGAGGAGCCCAGCGCCGAGCAACTCGCCGAGATCGCGCTGATGGCCGCCGAGGAGGTGCGCCGCTTCGGCCTGCCGCCCAAGGTGGCTTTCCTCTCGCATTCGATCTTCGGCTCGTCGGCGCGGGCTTCGGCGCAGCGCATGCGCGCGGCGCGCGACCTGTTCGTGCGCATGGCGCCGCACATCGAGTGCGACGGCGAGATGCACGGCGACGCCGCGCTGTCGGCCGAGGTGCGGGCACGCTACCTGCCCGACAGCACGCTGGCCGGCAGCGCCAACGTGCTCGTGCTGCCCAACCTGGATGCCGCCAACATCCTGTTCAACGTGCTGAAGATGACCAGCGGCCACGGCGTCACCGTCGGCCCGATGCTGCTGGGCACCGCAGCGCCGGCGCACATCCTGACGCCGTCGGCCACCGTGCGCCGGGTCATCAACATCACCGCGCTGGCGGTGGCCGAGGCGGCGACCTTGTCGATCGTGAGACAGGCCACGGCGTAATCGGGCCGTACCCGGGCAAACGTGGCGGCGGCAGGCCTTCTGCCGATAATCGCAGGCGCTGGGTTTCCAGCGTTTCGAGAAAAGAGCCGCCATGCGAGCCACGAAGATCGTCGCCACCCTCGGACCCGCCTCCTCGTCGCCCGAGGTGCTGGAGGCGATGATCCGCTCCGGCGTCGACGTCGTGCGCATGAACTTCTCGCACGGCAAGGCGCAGGACCACATCGACCGCGCCAGCCTCGTGCGCCAGGTCGCCGCCGCGGCGGGCAAGGAGGTCGCCATCATGGCCGACCTGCAGGGCCCGAAGATCCGCGTCGGCAAGTTCGCCGAGGGCAAGGTCGATCTGCAGAACGGCGCACGTTTCGTGCTCGACGCCTCGCGCACCGAGCCGGGTGACGCCGACGGCGTGGGCCTGGACTACAAGGACCTGCCGCGCGACGTGCGCCCGGGCGACACGCTGCTGCTCAACGACGGGCTGATCCGGCTGTCGGTCGAGCAGGTGGTCGGCGACCGCGTCTTCACCCGCGTCGTCGTCGGCGGCGAGCTGTCCAACAACAAGGGCATCAACAAGGCCGGCGGCGGCCTCACCGCGCCGGCGCTGACGGCCAAGGACATGGAGGACATCCGCACCGCGATGAGCTTCCAGGCGGATTACGTCGCCGTCAGCTTCCCCAAGAGCGCCACCGACATGGAGATGGCGCGCCAGCTGTGCAACGTCGCCGGCGAACCCTGGCGCCACAAGCCGGGGCTGATCGCCAAGATCGAGCGCAGCGAGGCGATCCCCGTGCTCGAGCAGATCCTGAAGGCCTCCGACGGCATCATGGTCGCGCGCGGCGACCTCGCCGTCGAGGTCGGCAACGCCGCGGTGCCGGCGCTGCAGAAACGCATGATCCGCATGGCGCGCGAAGCCGACAAGATCGCCATCACCGCCACGCAGATGATGGAGTCGATGATCGTCAACGCGGTGCCCACGCGCGCCGAGGTCAGCGACGTCGCCAACGCGGTGCTCGACGGCACCGACGCGGTGATGCTCAGCGCCGAGACCGCCGCCGGGCGCTACCCCGTCGAGACCATCCAGCAGATGGCCGCGATCGCGCTGGAGGCCGAGGCCGCCGACGACTTCCATCTCGAGACCGACTTCACCAACAAACGTTTCGGCCGCATCGACCAGTCGATCGCGATGGGCGCGCTGTTCACCGCGCACCACCTGGGCTGCCGCGCGATCCTGGCGCTGACCGAGTCGGGCTCGACGGCGCTGTGGATGAGCCGTCACCACATCAAGGTGCCGATCTACGGCCTGACCTCGGCGCCGGCGCCGCAGCGCCGCATGACGCTGTACCGCAACGTCACGCCGCTGCTGGTGCCCAAGTTCACCGACCGCGACGAGGCGCTGGCCGCCGCCGAGCGCATCCTCGTGCAGCGCGGCGTGCTGCGCCCCGGCGACACCTATGCCATCACCTGCGGCGAGCCGATGGGGCACCCGGGCGGCACGAACATGCTCAAGGTCTGCCGCGTCGCCTGAGGCGCGGCGCATACCCGCCTGCGACCTGGTCGTACCGGGTCGGGGCAGGGGGCAGTGGCTAGAATCTTCCGCATGCCCGGCGCGCGGTCGCGCGGCCGGGCGCCACCTTTTTCACTCCGCGGGAAGACCACCATGCCACTCGTCTCGATGCGTCAGCTGCTGGACCACGCCGCCGAAAACGGCTACGGGATCCCGGCCTTCAACGTCAACAACCTCGAGCAGGTGCAGGCCGTGATGGAAGCGGCCAAGGAAGTCGGCGCGCCGGCCATCCTGCAGGCCAGCGCCGGGGCCCGCAAGTACGCCGGCGAGGCCTTCATCAAGCACCTGATCCAGGCCGCCGTCGAAGCCTTCCCGTCCGTGCCGCTGGTCATGCACCAGGACCACGGCCAGAGCCCGGCGATCTGCCGCGGCGCCATCGACCTGGGCTTCGGCTCGGTGATGATGGACGGCTCGCTGATGGAAGACGGCAAGACGCCGTCGAGCTACGAATACAACGTCGACGTGACGCGCAAGGTCGTCGCGATGGCGCACGAGGTCGGCGTCACCGTCGAAGGCGAGCTCGGCTGCCTGGGCTCGCTGGAGACCGGCGAGGCGGGCGAGGAGGACGGCATCGGCGCCGTCGGCAAGCTCGACCACTCGGCGCTGCTGACCGACCCGGAGCAGGCCGCCGACTTCGTCAAGCAGACCCAGCTCGACGCGCTCGCGATCGCCATCGGCACCAGCCACGGCGCCTACAAGTTCTCGCGCAAGCCCACCGGCGACATCCTCGCGATCTCGCGCGTCAAGGAGATCCACGCGCGCATCCCCAACACCCACCTCGTGATGCACGGCTCGTCGTCGGTGCCGCAGGACCTGCTGGCGCTGATCAACCAGTACGGCGGCGAGATGAAGGAGACCTACGGCGTGCCCGTCGAGGAGATCCAGGAAGCGATCAAGCACGGCGTGCGCAAGATCAACATCGACACCGACATCCGGCTGGCGATGACCGCGGCGGTGCGCAAGTTCCTCCATGAGAACCCGTCGAAGTTCGACGCCCGCGAATGGCTCAAGCCGGCGCGCGAGGCCGCCAAGCAGGTCTGCAAGCAGCGCTATCTCGAGTTTGGCTGCGAAGGCCAGGGCGCCAAGATCCAGCCGCTGGCGATGAGCGAGATGGCGCGCCGTTACACCGCCGGCACGCTGGCGCAGCTCGTCAACTGAGGTTCTGCGCGGGCGCCGCAGCGTCCGTCGCCGAGACGAAGAGGGGGCCGCCATCGTGGCCCCCTCGTGCATTTTCCGCCCCAAACTTTGACGCGGCCCGCCCGCGATAGCGCATGAGCAACGCCCTGCACCAGTCCGATCTCCACTCGCTGCCTTTGCTGGCACGCGGGAAGGTCCGCGACAACTACGCCGTCGGCGAAGACCGCATCCTGATGGTCGCCAGCGACCGCCTGTCGGCCTTCGACGTCGTGCTCGACGATCCGATCCCGGGCAAGGGCGAGCTGCTGACGCGCATGGCGCTGTTCTGGTTCGACAAGCTCGGCGCGATCGTGCCCAACCACCTGACCGGCGAGGATCCGTGTTCGGTCGTCGCGCCCGACGAGGTGACCCAGGTGCGCGGCCGCTCGATGCTGGTCAAGCGGCTGAAGGGCCTGCCGGTCGAGGCCGTCGTGCGCGGCTATCTCGCCGGTTCGGGCTGGAAGGAGTACCAGCAGAGCGGCACCGTCTGTGGCGTCGCGCTGCCGCCGGGGCTGAAGAACGCCAGCCGCCTGCCGCAGCCGATCTTCACGCCGGCCACCAAGGCGGCGGTCGGCGACCACGACGAGAACATCCCGTTCGCGCGCATGGAAGAGATGATCGGCGCCGAGCTCGCCGCCAAGGTGCGCGAAGTCTCGATCCGCCTGTACGAGGCGGCCGCGGCGCACGCGCTGACGCGCGGCATCATCATCGCCGACACCAAGTTCGAGTTCGGCCTCGACGAACACGGCACGCTGACGCTGATGGACGAGGTGCTTACGCCCGACTCCTCGCGCTTCTGGGACGCCGCCGGTTATCGCGAGGGCGAGAACCCGCCGAGCTACGACAAGCAGCCGGTGCGCGACTGGCTGGAGACCGCCACCGTCGACGGCCAGCCCTGGAACAAACGCGCTCCGGCGCCGCGGCTGCCGGCCGAAGTGGCCGCGGCCAGTACCGCGCGCTACGCGCTCGCCTGCGAGCGCCTCACCGCGCCGGCGTGATGCGATGAGCCGGCTGCTCGAACGGCTCGACCGCGAACTCGCCGGCTGTCGCGACCCGCTCCAGCGTGCCGAACTGGCCGCCGAACGCGCCTGCTACCTCGCGCGCGCCGGCGACATCGCCGCGGCCCAGCTCGCCGCCGCCGACCTGCGGCGCGAGCACGGCGACGGCCGCGCGAGCCGCGTCGCCGTGCGCATCATGCTGCTCGAAGGGCTGATCCTGTTCTTCGACAACATGGATCCGGCCGCCCCCGACCGCATCCTGCGGGCCCACACCGTCGCGCTCGCCTGGCGCCACGACGACCTCATCCGCCTTAGCGCCTCGTGGCTGGCGCACATGCAGTTCGTGCTCGGCGACTTCGGCGCGATGCTGGCTTCGTTGCGCGCCTGCTTCGATCGCCCCGGGTCCTGCCTGGAGGCCAGCAGCCGCGTCTGCGTCGTCGTCGGCATCGCGCAGCAGTTCGCCGGCGACGGCCAGGCGGCGCGCCCCTGGTACGAACGTGCGCGCCGCGAGGCGATCGTGCTCGGCGACGACGCGACGATCGGTGCGCTGGTCTACAACCGGCCGGCGATGGCGCTGGTGACGCTGCGGCTGGACGCGCTGCGCGGCCGGCTCGACAGCGACGAGCTGCGCATGACGGCCATCGGTGTCGAGTCGGCCTGGGCCTACTGCCTGGGCGCGCGGCAGTTCTCGCTGATGCAGCTGATGCAGGCCTGTCGCGCCCGCGTCGCGATGCTCTCCGGCGAGGCGGCGCAGGCCGTCGCGCTCTACGACGAGATGTTGCGGCCGGCCCGGACGCGTTTCGGCTTCCATGCCGACCGCGCGATGCTCGAACTCGAGCGTGCCGCCTGCCTGGCCGCCGCCGGCCGTACCGGTGACGCGCACGCGGCCTTCGAGGCGCTGGACCCCGCGATGCATCCCGAACTGGCGCTCGAGGACCAGCTGCTGTTCCTGCTGCAGCACGCCGCGCTGGCGCGCTCGCTGGGCCGCGCCGAGCAAGCGGCGGCCTGGACCGCCGCGCTCGCCGATGTCCAGGGAAGGTACGATTCCGAGATTGGTCGCCTGAAGGCGGCGCTGGCGGGCCTGAGCCTGTCGCGCCTGGCGACCTGATCTGCAAGGAATCGCCCACTTGAGTTCCCCCGACACCCCGGCGCGCCCGGCGCGCGTGGCCATCGTCCTCGGCTCCTCCAGCGACTGGGAGACGCTGCGCGGCGCGGCCGAGCTGCTGCAGGAATTCGACGTCCCGTACGAGGCGCGTGTGCTGTCGGCGCACCGCATGCCCGACGAGATGTTCGCCTTCGCCGAGACGGCGCGCGAGCGTGGCCTGCGCGCGATCATCGCCGGCGCCGGCGGCGCCGCGCACCTGCCCGGCATGGTCGCCGCCAAGACCACGGTGCCGGTGCTCGGCGTCCCGGTCGCCAGCCGCCATCTGCAGGGCGTGGACTCGCTGTACTCCATCGTCCAGATGCCCAAGGGCATCCCGGTGGCGACCTTCGCGATCGGCGCCGCCGGCGCGGCCAACGCGGCGCTGTTCGCGATCGCGATGCTCGCCGCCGACGACGAGGCGCTGCAGGCGAAGCTCGCCGCCTTCCGCGTGCGCCAGACCGAGGCCGCGCGCGCGATGACGGCCGACCTGAAGTGAGCGCGCCCGTCCTGCTTCCCGGTGCCGCGCTCGGCGTGATGGGCGGCGGCCAGCTCGGCCGCATGTTCGTGCACGCCGCCCAGGCGATGGGCTACCGCACCGTCGTGCTCGAGCCCGACGCCACCAGCCCCGCCGGGCTCGTCGCCCACCGGCACGTCGCCGCGGCCTACACCGACGCCGCCGGCCTGGCCGAGCTGGCCTCGGCCTGCGACGCCGTGACGACCGAGTTCGAGAACGTGCCGGCCGACTCGCTGCGCACGCTGGCCGAACGGGTGCCGGTCGCGCCGGCTGCCGCCGCGGTCGAGATCTGCCAGGACCGCGCCGCCGAGAAGCGCCACTTCCAGCGCTCGGGCGTGCCCTGCGCGCCGTTCGCGACGATCGACCGCGAAGCCGACCTCGCCGCGGCGGCCGACCTGCTGCCCGGCATCCTGAAGACCGCGCGCCTGGGTTACGACGGCAAGGGCCAGGCCTCGGTCGCGACGGCCGAGGAACTGGCCGCCGCCTGGCAGCGCCTGGGCCGTGCCGCCTGCGTGCTCGAGAAACGCCTGCCGCTGGCGCTGGAACTCAGCGTCATCGTCGCGCGTGGGCGCGACGGCGCGATCGTCAATCTGCCGGTGCAGCAGAACCTGCACCGCGACGGCATCCTCGCCGTCACCCAGGTGCCGGCGCCGGGCGTCAGCGCCGAGCTCGCCGCCCGGGCCGTCGACTGCGCCGGCCGGCTGGCCGCGTCGATGGATTACGTCGGCGTGCTCTGCGTCGAGTTCTTCGTGCTCGCCGACGGCAGCCTGGTGGCCAACGAGATGGCGCCGCGGCCGCACAACTCGGGCCACTACAGCCTGGACGCCTGCGACGTCTCGCAGTTCGAGCTGCAGCTGCGCACGCTGGCCGGCCTGCCGCTGGCTGCGCCGCGCCTGCATTCGGCGGCGGTGATGCTCAACCTGCTCGGCGACCTCTGGTTCCCGGACGACACCGCCGAGCCGCGCACGCCCGACTGGGCCGGCGTGCTGGCGCTGCCCGGCGTCGCGCTGCACCTGTACGGCAAGACCGACGCGCGGCGGGGGCGCAAGATGGGCCACCTGACGGTGACCGCGGCCGACGCCGCCACCGCGCGCGAGACCGCGCTGGCGGTCTGCGCGCGCCTGGGCCTGCCGGCCTTCTGAGGACGACGATGCCGATCCTCGACGGAACCAGGCCCGCGGCCATCACCAGCGCCGCCGAGCGCCTGCGCGACCGCGGCCTGGTCGCCTTCCCCACCGAGACCGTCTACGGTCTGGGCGCCCGTGCCGACCACGACATCGCCACCGCGGCGGTCTTCGCCGTCAAGGGTCGGCCCGACGACCACCCGCTGATCGTGCACGTGGCCGACGCCGCGGCGGTGGCCGAGTTCGCCGAGGCCCCCGGCCCGGTGGCCGAGGCGCTGATGGCGCGCTTCTGGCCCGGGCCGCTGACGCTGATCCTGCGCCGGCGCGAAGGCCGCGGCGAAGCTGCCGCCGGCGGCCAGCCGACGATCGGCATCCGCATGCCCTCGCACCCGGTGGCGCTGGCGCTGCTGCGCGAGGCCGCCCGGCTCGGCGTGGCCGGCGTCGCGGCGCCCAGCGCCAACCGCTTCGGCCGCGTCAGCCCGACGACCGCGCAGCACGTGCTGGGCGAGTTCGGCGACGGCCTGCTGATCGTCGACGGCGGTGCCTGCCCGGTGGGCATCGAGTCGGCGATCGTCGACTGCTCGGGCGATCGTCCCGCGCTGCTGCGCCCGGGCGCGCTGGACCGGCGCGAGATCGAAGCGGTCATCGGTTCGCCGCTGGCCGCGCCCGATGCCGACTCGCCGCGCGCCTCGGGCACGCTGGAGTCGCATTACGCGCCGGCGGCGCGGGTGCGCCTGTTCGACACGGCGTCACTGACGGGCATGCTCGCGAAACCGGCGCCGCCGGGGGTCGCGGTATATTCCCGCGTCGTTCCGTCGCCGGTTTCCGGCGTGCGCCATCGGCCGATGCCGGCCGATCCCGCCGCCGCGGCGCACGAGCTCTTCGCGGCGCTGCGCGGCTTCGACGCCGCCGGTGCCTCGGTCGTCTGGGTCGAGCAGCCGCCTGCGGGTCCCGAATGGGACGGCGTTCGCGACCGCCTTACCCGCGCTGCCGCCGCCTGAACCACCGCCTTGCGCGCTGAATCCGTTTCCCGGAGTCCACATGTCCCTCTTCCTGAATCGCGGCCGAACCCTGCGCCGTGTTCTCGGCGGCGTCGCCCTCGCCGCGGCGCTCGCGGCCTGCGGCGGCGGCACTTCGCAGTACGACGCCTTCGATCCCGGCCGGGTCATCGCCTTCGGCGACGAGAACAGCCTGCTCGACGCCGACGGCAAGCGCTGGACGATCAACTACGTCACGGTCGACGAGACCACCGACGTGGAGACCTTCGCCTGCAAGTCCAACCCGATCTGGGTGCAGCGCGTGGCGTCCCACTACGACTTCGCCTTCGAGGAGTGCAACCCCGACGACGAGGTCGTGAAGGCGTTCTTCCGTGCTGCCGATGGTGCGGTCGTCGCCGACCTGGAGGCCCAGATCGACGCCCAGGTCGCCGCCGGCGGCTTCCGCAGCGATGACCTGACGACCGTGATGCTCGGCGCCAACGACATCCTGGCGCTGTACAAGCAGTACCCGACGCGCACCGCGACCGACCTGAAGGACGAAGCCGCCGAACGCGGCAAGGCGCTGGCCAAGCAGGTCAACCGCATCGTCGATCTCGGCGGCAAGGTGCTGCTGTCGGACCTGCCCGACATGGGCCTGTCGCCGTACGCGCTGACCGAGAAGGCGGCCAACACCGACATCGACCGCGCCGAACTGATCACCGCGCTGGTCGACGCCTTCAACGAGGCGCTCGGCACCAACATCCTGATCGACGGCCGCTACATCGGCCTCGTGCAGTCGAACACGCGCACCAAGCTGATGAAGAAGTCGCCGGGCAGCTTCGACCTCGACAACGTGAAGCTGGCGGCCTGTCTGAGCACCGCCGAGTTGCCGGACTGCAACAGCCAGACGCTGATCGAGGACGCCAGCAACAACACCCACCTCTGGGCCGACGACTGGCACCTGAGCCCGCGCGCCCACTATGAAATCGGCCGCCTGGCGATCGCGCGGGCCGAAGACAACCCCTTCTGACGCCTCGCTGCCGGCCACGGGTTTCCGCTGACCAGGGTTGACCCCTGGGCGCTTATAGTCGCCTCGCCAAATTAGAACGAACGTTCGTCACGGCGTTCGAATACAGGAAGAAAGCGGGGCAGACATGATGAAGATGCGCAGGGGCGTGCTCGCGGCCGCCATCAGCGCGGCGTTGCTGGCGGCGTGCGGCGGCGGCGGCAATCCCGATCCGGGCAGCGACGGCCCTTCCGGTGCCCCGACCACGGTCGGCACGTTCAGCGCCGTGGTGAGCTTCGGCGACAGCCTGAGCGACGTCGGCACCTACTCGCCGGCGACCTCGCTGGCCGGCGACGGCTCGGCGCCGTACCTCGGCGGCAAGTTCACGACCAACAACGACTCGGCCAGCGGCGACCTCATCTGGGTCGAACGTGTCGCCGCGACGCTGGGCATCACGATCACGCCCGCCGACATGGGCTTCGCCGGCACGTCGGTGGCCTGCCCGGCGGCGCTGCAGAGCGCGGCGCTGGCCGGCACCTGCACGGCCTACGGCCAGGGCGGCTCGCGCGTCACCGACGCCGAGGGCATCGGCCACGAGGACGGCGCGCTGACGGTGCCGGTGGTCACGCAGATCGACCGCCATCTCGAGCGCTTCGGCAGCTTCAAGGACAGCGACCTGATCATCGTCTGGGCCGGCAACAACGACGCCTTCGTCCAGCTGCAGGCCTTCGTCGCCACGGCGACCGCGATCCAGACCCAGGTCGCCATGGGCGAGATCAGCGCCGATCGCGGCAACAAGCTGCTCTACGACGCGCAGAGCGCGGCGCAGGAGGGCATGAAGGAAGCCGCCTTCGAACTTGCCGGCTACGTCAAGGACAAGATCCTGGCCAACGGCGGCAAGTACGTCGCCGTCGGCAACCTGCCGAACTCGGCGCTGACGCCGCAGTTCCAGGCCTACCCGGCCAGCATCCAGGGCGTGCTGAAGACGCTGACCGAGACCTTCAACCTGTGGCTCAACGAAGGGCTGGAAGGCGAGCCGGTGCAGATCATCGACATGGCCGCCATCGGCGCGGCCGTCAATGCCGCTCCGGCGACCTACGGCTTCACGAACATCACGACGCCGGCGTGCTCGGCGACGAAGATGGACCTCATCACCGGCGCCGAGACCGGTGGCTCCTCGCTGTTCTGCAACGCGACCACCGGCATGCCCTACAACGGCCTGACCGACGGTGCCGACCCGTCGACCTGGTTCTTCGCGGATGGCGTGCACCCGACCACCGGCGGCCACGCCTACTACGCCACGCAGATCCTGGCCGAACTGCGCAAGTTCGGCTGGATCGCCGCCGAATGACGACGGCGCGAACGCCAAGACAAGGAATCACGACATGAAGCAGACGATTCGCGCGCTGGCGGTGATGGCGCTGGCCGCCGGCGCCGGCCTGGCCCAGGCGCAGGACTACCCGGTCAACGTGTTCAAGGCCGGCATCACGCGCTACGACACCCACGCCCAGACCAACGGCGTGTCCGGCCTGGGTGTGCCTGCCGGCGCCGATGCCAACACCACCGATGCGACCACGGCGGTCTTCATCTACGAACGCATGGTGTCGCCGAACATCGGCATCGAACTCGTGCTCGGCATCCCGCCGAAGATCGAGGGCTACGCCGACGGTTCCGTGGACTACCTGGGCAAGGTGGTCGAGGCGCGTTCGGTGGCGCCGACGCTGCTGTTCAACTACCACTTCGGCCAGCCGAGCGACAAGTTCCGCCCCTACGTCGGCCTGGGCATCAACTACACGCACTTCTCCAAGCGCAAGTCGCCCTACGGCTGGAAGATCCACATGGAGGACTCGTGGGGGCCGACGGCCGAAGCCGGCTTCTCCTACAAGCTCGACAAGACCTGGGGCCTGTTCGCCAGCGTCGCGGTGCTGAAGGTCAAGAGCGAACTGGTCGGCGAAGGCGCGGCGGTCATCAAGACCACGGTGGACTACCGCCCGGTGGTCTTCACCGGCGGCGTCAGCTACAGCTTCTGACGCCTGCTGCCGGGGGCGCGCCGCGCTCCCGCCGCACGAGGCCCGCCGGCAAGCCGCGCGGGCCTCGCCGTTTCAGGCCCCGTCGTCGCGCCGTCGCTGCCGTTCGATCGACACCTTCAGGCCGAGGATGGTCGCGGCCAGCGCCAGCGTCGCGGTGTTGGCCGCGATGATCGGCCACTCGCCGATGGCGATGCCGTAGGCCAGCCACATCGCGACGCCGGCGGTGAACACCGCGTACATGCCCAGCGAGATGCCACTGACGTCGCGTGTGCGCAGCGTCAGCAGCGCCTGCGGCACGAAGGCCGCGGTCGTCAGCGTCGCGGCCAGGTAGCCGATCGTGTCGGTGAGCGTCATGGCGTGGCGAGGGGAGGGGCGTCGCGGGCGGTCCATTGCAGCAGCGCCTCGAAAGCCGGGCGGGCGGCGGCCGCGTTCGGGTGCTGCAGCAGCGCGACGAAGGCGTAGCGTCGCCCGCTGTCGGAGAACACGTAGCCGGCGAGTGCCGCGACGTCGCGCAGCGAGCCGGTCTTCAGGTGCGCGCGGCCCGGCGTCAGCGCCCGGGCGCGGCGCATCGTGCCGTCGATGCCGGCCACCGGCAGCGAGGCGACGAACTCGGGCATCGCCGGGCTGGCGAAACCACGTTCCAGCAGGCGCGCCAGCAGCCCGGCGCTGAGCCTCGTCGTGCGCGACAGCCCCGAGCCGTTGTCGATCACGGTGCCGGGCGGCAGCGGGCCGAGCGCCTGGTCCAGCCATTCGGCGAGGGCGGCGCGCGCGCCGGCGGCGTCGGCCGCCAGGTCGGGGCGGCGCTGCAGTGCCAGCGTGCGCGTGATCTGCTCGGCCATCGTGTTCTGGCTGAGCTTGTTCATGTCGCGCAGCAGATCGGCCAGCGGCGGCGAGCGCAGCTCGAAGCTGGGCGCCAGGTCGCGCGGCGCGAGGCCGGCGCGGGCGCGCCCGCCGAGGCGGCCGCCGGCCTCGGCCCACAGCGCCTCGAGCAGGCGCGTGTCGTAGCTCGCCGGGTCGGGGTCGGCGACGTACCAGGCGAGTTCGCCGCAGGCGGCCGGATAACGGCCGCCAAAACGCACCGCCGGGCCGAAACTCGCGCCCAGCGTCGTGCGCCAGTCGCTGCAGGGGCCGGCGCCCAGCGGCACCGTCGGCTGCACCGCGGTGCGCGCCAGCGGCGGGTCGGCGAGCACGCGTGCGACGCCCGCCGCCGGGTCGGGCACGAAGGTGTAGCCGACGCTGCGAAAGCTCGCCATCAGCGCGGCCGGCTGCACGTTGTAGGGCCGGGTGGCCTCGCCGTCGAAGTCGCCCGGCGCCGTTTCGGCGGCGACGAAGGCCGAGCCGTCGATCACGATGTCGCCGCGGATCTCCTGCACGCCCATCTGGCGCACGCGGCGCAGCGCCGCGCGCAGCCGCTCGGCGCTCAGCTGCGGGTCGCCCCGGCCCTGGAGCACGAGCGAACCCTCGAGCACGCCGTCGCGGATCTCGCCCTGCAGCCACACCGGCGTGGTCCAGGTCCAGCCGGTGCCCAGGCGTTCCAGCGCCGCCAGCGTCGTCACCAGCTTGGTCACCGAAGCCGGGTTCAGCGGCAGCTCGGGCTGCCAGGCCAGGCGCGTGCCGCCCGACGGCAGCTCGCGCACGACGACGGCCAGCGCCGAGGCCGGCACGCCGGCGCGTTCCAGCGCGGCGCGGGCTTCGGCGGGCAGCGCCTGCGCACGCGCGCCCAGCGCGGCGATCACGAGCGCCGTGCAGGCGAGGGCACGCGGCAGGGTCATCGGGCGATGATCGCACGGCTAAACTCGCCCGATGCCCGATCCGTCCCCCCCGCCCGGCACCGTGGCCGCGGCGAGCCCCGAGACGGCGCGTCTGCTCGCCTTCGACACCTCCACCGAACGCATGGCCGTCGCGCTCGCCGCGCCGCACGGCGCCTGGACCGCCGACGAGGCCGGCGGCGCGCTCGCGTCCGCGGCGCTGCTGCCCACGGTGCAGGCGCTGCTCGAGCGTGCCGGCCTGGCCCTGGCCGAGCTGGACGCCGTCGCCTTCGGCCGCGGCCCGGGCGCCTTCACCGGGCTGCGCACCAGCTGCGCCGTCGCCCAGGGCCTGGCGTTCGGCATCGGCTGCCCGGTGCTGCCGGTCGACAGCCTGCTGATCGTCGCCGAGGACGCGCGCGCCCAGCTCGCGCCCAACGCCGCCGGCTTCGAGGTCGACGTCGCGATGGACGCGCGCATGGACGAGGTCTACGCCGCGCGCTGGCGCTGGGCCGACGGGTGCTGGCACGAAGTCGTCGCGCCGGCGCTGTACACGCTGGAGGCGTTCGCCGTGATGGCCGCCGGCAGCACCGGCGTGGTGGCCGGCAGCGCCGTCACCGCCTTCGGCGAACGCCTGGGCCTGGCGCCGGGACGCCCCTGCGTGGCCACCGAACACGACCGTCCGGCGGCGCTGCTGCGCCTGGCCCGTGCCGCCTGGGCCGCTGGCGCGGGCGTCGACGCGGCGCAGGCGCTGCCGCTGTATCTGCGCGACAAGGTCGCGCTGACGACCCGTGAACGCGAGGCCCTGCGTGCCGCCAAGGACGCCGCGGAGGCGCCGCGGTGAGCCTGCCGCTGTTGCGCGCGATGACGCTGGCCGACGTCGACGCCGTCGTCGCCGTCGAGGCCACGGCCTACGAGTTCCCGTGGACCCGCGGCAACTTCGTCGACTCGCTGGCCGCGGGCTACGAGGCCTGGGTGCTGGTGGACGCCGGCGTGCTCGTCGGCTACTACATCGCGATGGTCGGCGTCGACGAGATGCACCTGCTGAACATCACCGTCGCGCCGCCGCTGCAGCGCCACGGCTGGGGCCGGCGCTTGCTGGACGAGCTGGACGCGCGCTGCCGCACGCTGGTCCTGCCGATCGTCTGGCTGGAAGTGCGTGCCGGCAACGAACGTGCGATCTCGGTCTACCTGCGCCGCGGCTTCCAGCCCGTCGGGCGCCGGCGTGGCTACTACCCGGCGGCCCAGGGGCGTGAAGACGCGATGGTGATGAACCGGCGCGTGCCGCAGGAGGCCGGCGATGTGGTCTGAGCGCCAGGCCGCGATGCTGCGGGCGATGGGCTTGCGGCTGTGGCAGCCGCCGGCCGGCGAGGCCGAAGTGCCGATCGCGGAACCTGCCGCCGGGCCGCCAGCGCCCGCCGTCGAGGCCGCGGCGCCGGTGTCGCTGCCCGTCGCCGCGCCGCCGAGGCCCGAGCCGCGGCCCACCGCAGGCCCGGCGGCGGCCGCGCCGCCTCGGCCGGCCGTCACGCCGCCGGCCGCCGTCGACCTGGGCGCCGTCTCGGGCCTGGACTGGCAGCCGCTGCGCGAGGCGGTCGCCGGCTGCACCGCCTGCGCCTTGTCGCAGAGCCGCACGCAGACCGTGTTCGGCGTCGGCCACCCGCAGGCTCGCTGGATGATCGTCGGCGAGGCGCCGGGCGAGCAGGAGGACCTGCGCGGCGAACCCTTCGTCGGTCCGGCCGGGCAGCTGCTCGACGCGATGCTGCGGGCGCTGGCGCTGTCGCGCGCGGCCGAAGGCGAGCCCGCGCAGCGTGTCTACATCGCCAACACGCTGAAGTGCCGCCCGCCGCGCAACCGCAACCCGGCACCCGAGGAGCTGCAGCGCTGCGAGCCCTTCCTGGTGCGCCAGATCGAGCTGGTGCAGCCGCGCATCATCCTCGCGATGGGCCGTTTCGCGGTGCAGGCGCTGCTGCGCAGCAGCGAGCCGATCGGCAAGCTGCGCGGCCGCGTGCACCGCTACCAGGGCGTGCCGCTGGTCGTCACCTATCACCCGGCCTACCTGCTGCGCAACCTGCCCGACAAGGCGCGCGCCTGGGACGACCTGTGCCTGGCCGCCGAGGTGGCCGAACGCGGCGGCAGCTGAGTCAGCCGTCGCGCCTCAAATCGCGCTCAGCCCGCCGGCCAGCCCAGCGTGTAGAACGCGCCGCCGTCGGCGCCACGCCGGCAGGCCAGGCGTGCGCCGGCGCGTTCGGCCAGCCGCGTGGCCAGTTCGTGCGCCAGCCCGCTGCCGTCCGCGCTGCCGCCACAGGGGCGTTCGGTCGCGCCCGCGCCGGCGCCCCGGCCGATGTCCAGCCCGATGCCGTCCGGGCCGCGACGCAGTGCCAGCACGAGCTGCGGCCCGCTGCCTTCGCGCAGCGCCTGCGCGGCCAGCGTGCGCAGCAGCCGTTCGACGGCGGGCCGGTCGGCGTCGACGATGGCCGGTCCGTCGGCCGTGCTCGCCAGCGTGCAGCCCGCGTGTTCGGCCAGCGGCGCCAGCATCGGCGCCAGCACGCGCAGCAGCGCCGCCAGGTCCAGCGCTTCCGGTGCCGGTGCGGCGGTGCCGGACTGCAGCTGCGCCAGCGCGAGCAGCTGCTCGATCAGCGCGAGCAGCTGCTCGCCGCTCTGGCGCACGATGGAGAGCTGGCGCCGCTGCTCGTCGTTGAGCGTGCCGGCGCGCTGCATCAGCAGCAGCCCCGAGAAGCCGAGGATCGCGTTCAGCGGCGTGCGCAGCTCGTGGCTCATCGTCGCGAGGAAGCGGTCCTTGGCCTGGCTGGCGGCCGTCAGCGCGATGTTCTGGTCCTGCAGCGCCTGCTCGAAGCGTTTCTGGTCCGAGATGTCGCGGATCGCGCTCATCACGTAGTGCGCATCGCCAACGGCCAGCGGGCTCAGGCTGATCTGCACCGGGAACTCGGTGCCGTCGGCCCGCAGGCCGAAGAGCGCCAGCCCGGCGCCCATCCGGCGCACCGTCGGGCGCTCGCGGTAGCGCAGCCGGTGGGCGACGTGCGCGGCATGCAGCCGTGCCGGCAGCAGCGTCTCGATCGGCCGGCCGACGATGTCGGCGCGGCCGTAGCCGAACAGGCGCTCGCACTGGCCGTTGAAGAGCACGATGCGGCCGATCTCGTTGGCGACGACGATGGCGTCGGGCACCGACTCCAGCAGGTCGCGGAAACGCTCCTCGACCAGGCGTGTGTCGCGCGCGATCGTCAGCGCGGTGACGTCGCGCTCGCTGATCGTGTAGCCCTGCACCGCTCCGTCGGGCCCGAAGACCGCACGCAGCGCGCTGTCGGCGTGCAGCAGCGTGCCGTCCTGGCGCCGGCGCAGCAGCGCACGCGCGGTGACGTTGCCGTCATGGGCGCGCTGGCGGCGGCCTTGCTCCTCGGGCACGGCACCCGGGGGCACGACGAGTTCGTCCCAGCGCTGGCCGACGGCCTCGGCCTCGGCGTAACCGAAGAGAGCCTCGGCCGCCGGGTTCCACAGCAGCACGCGGCCGTCGCCGGCGCACAGCACCATCGCGTCGGGCGAATGCTCGAACAGAACACGCTGCAAATGCAGCGCATCGGCGACGATGGTGTCCAGCCTGCCCTCCTCGCGGCCCGCCCCACCCATGGCGGGGCGACGCGCATGGGGGCAAACCGCGCGCCTGCGACGCGTCAGGCCTTCTTCGGCGCCTTCTTCGGCCGCTGCCAGCCCGGCAGGCTGGCCTGGCGCGCGCGTGCCACCGTCAGCTGGCCGGCCGGCGCGTCCTTGCCGATCGTCGAGCCGGCGCCGATGGTGGCGCCGTCGCCGATCGTCACCGGGGCGACGAGCACGCAGTTCGAGCCGACGTGCACGTCGGCGCCGATCACCGTGCGGTGCTTGTGGGCGCCGTCGTAGTTGGCGGTGATGCTGCCGGCGCCGTAGTTGACCCGCGGGCCCACGGTCGCGTCGCCCAGGTAGGCCAGGTGGTTGGCCTTGGCGCCGTCGGCCAGCGTCGAGTTCTTCACCTCGACGAAGTTGCCGATGTGCACCTCGCGGCCGAGCTCGGCGCCCGGGCGCAGCCGCGCGAACGGCCCGACCAGCGCGCCGGCGCCGACGCTCGCGCCTTCGACGTGGGTGAACGGGTGCAGCACCGCGTCGGCGCCGATCTCGGCGTCGCGGATCACGCAGTTGGCGCCGATCGAGACGCCGTCGCCGAGCACGACGCGGCCTTCAAAGACGCAGTTGACGTCGATCTCGACGTCCTGGCCGCATTCCAGCGTGCCGCGCTGGTCGAGACGCGCCGGGTCGGCCAGGCGCACGCCGGCGGCCATCAGCGCCTCGGCGCGCTGGCGCTGCAGGCGGCGCTCCAGGTCGGCGAGCTGCGCCGGGCTGTTGACGCCCAGCACCTCGGTCTCGCCCGAAGCCGCCGCGGCGACCACCGCCACGCCTTCGGCCACCGCCATGCCGACGATGTCGGTCAGGTAGTACTCGCGCTGGGCGTTGTCGTCCTTCAGCGCCATCACCCAGCGTTTGAGCAGCGCGGTCGGCGCGGCCATCATGCCGGTGTAGACCTCGCGGATCGTGCGCTGGGCCTCGCTGGCGTCCTTGTGCTCGACGATCGCCGTCACCGCGCCCGCGGCGTCGCGCACGATGCGGCCGTAGCCGCTCGGGTCGGCGAGTTCGACGGTCAGCAGCGCCAGGCGCCCGCCGCCGCAGGCCGCGGCCAGCGCGGCGGCGGTCTCGGGGCGGATCAGCGGCACGTCGCCGTTGAGGATCAGCGTGGTGTCGGCGGCGTCGTCCAGCGCCGGCACCGTCTGCTGCACCGCGTGGCCGGTGCCCAGCTGCGGCTGCTGGCGCACGAAGACCGCGCCGCTGGCCGCCGCGGCGGCTTCGACCTGCTCGGCGCCGTGGCCGGTGACGACGACGGTGCGCATCGCCCCCAGCGGCGCGGCGGCATCCAGGACATGCTGCAATAGGCTGCGACCGCCGAGCCGGTGCAGCACCTTCGCCCGCGCCGACTTCATCCGCGTGCCCTTGCCCGCGGCCATCACGACGACGTTCAATGCCATGAGACGGTCCCTGTTGAAAGCGGCGATTATCGCGGTGGCCCTGGTGCTCGCCGGCTGCAGCACGCTGCGCCTGGGCTACGACAACGGCCCCCGGCTCGCGTGGTGGTGGCTCGACGGCTACGTCGACTTCGACTCGCGCCAGGCGCCGGCGGTGCACGCGGCGATCGCGCGCTGGTTCGCCTGGCACCGCGCCAACGAGCTGCCGCGCTACGCCGCGCTGCTGCAGGAAGCCGGCGCGGCGCTGCCGCAGGCCACGACGCCCGAGGCCGTCTGCCGCTGGACCGATCGCCTGCGCGAGACGCCGGCGGCGGCCGTCGACCGTGCGCTGCGCGAGGCGGTGCCGCTGGTTGCCGGCCTGGGCGAGCCGCAGCTGCGCCACCTGGAGCAGCGCTACGCCAAGCGCCTGGACGAGATGCGCGAGGAGTACCTGCAGCCCGATCCCGCCGAGCGCCGCAACGCCTCGGTCGAGCGGGGGGTCGAACGTTTCGAGGAGCTCTACGGCCGGCTCGACGCCGCCCAGCGGCGCGTCGTCGCCGACGGCGTGGCCGACTCGCCCTGGGATCCGCAAACCTGGATCGCCGAGCGCGACCGCCGCCAGCGCGAGGTGGTGCAGACGCTGCGCCGGCTGGTCGCCGAACGTGCCGACGCCGACACGACGCTGGCCGCGCTGCGCACGCTGGCCTCGCGTTCCGAACGCTCCGCCGACCCGGCGTACCGCGAGTTCCAGGCCCGGCTGGACGCCTACAACTGCGGCTTCGCCGCCCGCGTGCACAACGCGACGACGCCGGCGCAGCGCGAGCACGCGCGCGACCGGCTCGCCGGCTGGGAGGGCGACCTGCGTGCGCTGGCCGCAGCGGCCGCCGCGCCGGTGGCCGCCGTGCCCTGAGGCGCGGGGATCAGCGCGCGTCGGGCGCCAGCGGCACGACGACGCGGCGCGGGTTGACGCCGGTCTTCGGGAAGTCCAGCAGCGCGGCGGAGAACATCGCCGCCAGCGTCGGGTCGTCCAAGCCGCGGTTGCTGTCCAGGCTGGCGCGGGCCTCGAACAGCGGCTGGCCGCTGGCGCGGTCGCGCAGCAGCACGGCGACCTCGCCTTCGTAGCGCGTCACGCGGTCCATGTACCCGGGGCCCCAGTACGGGCCCGGGCCATACCACGGCGAGTGGCGCCAGTAGCCCCAGCCGCCGCGCCACCACATCGGGTCGTCCCAGAGGATCTGCTCGGCGCGCGTGACACGGGCGCCGACCTGCACCAGCACGTCGGGCGCCTGGCCGGCGGCGGCCGGCGTGAAACCGGCCTTCTCCAGCGCCGGACGGGCGGCGAGTTCGAGGCGCTCGGTCTCGGCGGCGCGCGCCTGCTGCGAGGGCAGACGGTCGAAGGCGTAGCTGCCGGGCGCACGTTCGGCGGGCCAGGAGCCGTAGCTCGAGACGTCGGCGGTGACGCTGTTCAGGCCCGCGCAGCCGGCGAGCAGGGCCGCGGCGGCAAGGGCCGCGGCGCCGATCCAGGTCTTCATGGCGTGTCCTCGGAGTCCGGGGCGATGCGCAGCGCGCCCGGTGCCGGCGGCGGCGGCGTGCAGGGCTCCTCGTCGAAGGCCTTGTCGCCGTCCGCGTCGGCCACCCCGGTGGCGCGCAGCGTCTCGAAAGGATAGAGCTTGCGGTCCATCATGTGCGACGGGACGATGTTGCCCATCGCGGTGAACATGTTGTCGATCCGCCCCGGGTACTGGCGTTCCCATTCGCGGATCATCTTCTTCGTCAGCACGCGCTGCAGGTTTTCCTGGTTGCCGCACAGCGAGCACGGGATGATCGGGAAGGCGCGGTGCTCGGCCCAGCGTTCCAGGTCGGTCTCGGCGACGTAGGCCAGCGGCCGGATGACGACGTGGCGGCCGTCGTCGCTGACCAGCTTGGGCGGCATGCCCTTCATGCGGCTGCCGAAGAACATGTTCATCAGCAGCGTGACGACCATGTCGTCGCGGTGGTGGCCCAGGGCGATCTTGGTCGCGCCGATCTCGCTGGCCACGCGGTACAGCACGCCGCGGCGCAGCCGCGAGCACAGGCTGCACATGGTCTGGCCCTCGGGCACCAGGCGCTTGACGATCGAGTAGGTGTCCTGCTCCTCGATGTGGAACTCGACGCCGCGGCTCTTCAGGTAGGCCGGCAGCACCTCGGCCGGAAAGCCCGGCTGCTTCTGGTCGAGGTTGACGGCGACGATCTCGAAGTCGATCGGCGCGCGCTCGCGCATCGACAGCAGGATGTCCAGCAGCGCATGGCTGTCCTTGCCGCCGGACATGCAGACCATCACGCGGTCGCCGGCTTCGATCATGTTGAAGTCGCCGATCGCCTGGCCGACCAGGCGGTGCAGCCGCTTGGACAGCTTGTTGGCCTCGAAGGCGGCCTTCTTCGCCGCCGCGGCGTCGGGGGTGATCGTGTCCATGGTCGTGTTCATTCCTTGCAGCCGAAGACCTCGACGCCGACCGCCGCGCAGTCGGGGTAGACGTCGGGCTTCTCGGTGGAGACACGCGCCGCGCGCACCATCGGGTGCGCCATCAGCGAGCGCAGCAGGTCGTCGGCCAGCGTCTCCTGCAGGTGGATGTGGCCGCGCGCGACGCGTTCGGCGACGGTGCGGCGGATGAAGTCGTAGTCCAGCACCTCGTCGAGCCGGTCCTCGCGCGGCGTCGACACCGCCAGCGGCACCCAGAGGTCGACGTTGATGACGATGCGCTGCTCGCCCTGTTTCTCGAAGTCGTGCACGCCGATGTTGACGTGGATCTCGTGCTCGCGCAGGAACAGGCGCCGGCAGTCGCGCAGCGTGGTGGAGAAGGGGAGGCTCTGCATGGTGGGGTCAGCCTTGGCGGGCGAGGAACAGCACGTCGCGCGCCTGGGCCTGCAGATGCTGGCCCCCGTCGACGAGGAGGGTGGTGCCGGTGATGGCCGGCGATTCGAGGACGAAACGCACCGCGCGCGCGATGTCGGCGGGCGTGGAGGAACGGCCCAGCGGCGTCATCGTGTGCGCCTCGGCGAATTCGGTGGCGTCCATGTCGCCCGAGGGCAGCGTGACGCCGGGCGCGACGCCGCAGACACGCACCGCCGGCGCCAGCGCCTGGGCGAGCAGCGTCGTCGCCTCGCGCAGCGCGGCCTTGGCCAGCGTGTACGAGAGGTGGTCGGGGTTCGGGTTCCAGAGCTTCTGGTCGAGCAGGTTGACGACCACGCCGCCGCCGGCGCGCGCCAGCGAGCGCGCCAGCACGACGGCCGGCGCGACGTTGGCGCGCCAGGCGCGTTCCATCGCCGCGTAGCCGAAGTCCTCCACCGTGTCGTACTCGAACAGCGAGGCGTTGTTGACGACCGCGTCGACGCGGCCGAAGACGGCCTGCACCGCCGGCAGCAGCGCTTCGCACTCGGCCTCGACGGCGAGGTCGGCGGCGAAGGCTTGGCCGCGCGCGCCGACCGAGGCCAGCGCGCGCAGCGCGGCCTCGGCGTCGGCGGCCGAGTCGCGGTGGTGCACGGCGACGTCCCAGCCGTGGGCGCCGAGTTCGAGTGCGATGGCGCGGCCGATGCGGCGCGCAGCGCCGGTGACGAGCGCCACCGGACGGCCGCTGCGCGCTGACCCTGCGCCGCCGACGTGGGCTCCGAGCTGAGCTGTTCCCATGCTTCCTACAATGCCCGCGTGACCACAGGCGAACCCGACAGTTTATCGGCGCGCATTGCCGCGCGTCTGCGTGCGGACGGCGGCTGGTGGCCGTTCGACCGCTTCATGGCCGCGGCACTGTACGAGCCGGGGCTGGGCTACTACACCCGGGGTGCCCCGGTGTTCGGCACGATGCCGGCCTCGGGCAGCGATTTCGTCACGGCGCCGGAGCTGTCGCCGCTGTTCGGCGCCGCGTTCGCGCGCCAGGTGGCGCAGGCGCTGGCCGCCGCCGGTGCGCACGAGGTCTGGGAGTTCGGCGCCGGCAGCGGCGCCTTCGCCGCGCAGCTGCTGGCCGCGCTGCCGCCGGACACGGCTTACCACGTCGTCGACCTGTCGGGCACGCTGCGTGCGCGCCAGGCCGGGCGGCTGGCGCCGTTTGCGCCGCGTGTGCAATGGCACGACACGCTGCCGGAAGCGATCGAGGGTGTCGTCGTCGGCAACGAGGTGCTCGACGCGATGCCGGTGCAGCTCCTGCACTGGGACGGCGAGCGCTGGTTCGAGCGCGGTGTCGTCGCCGACGGCGACGCCTTCGCCTGGGCCGACCGGCCCACCGGGCTGAGGCCGCCGGTCGAGACCGGTTTCCTGCCCGGGACCACCGTCGAGCTGCCGCTGCAGGCCCCGGCCTTCGTCGCGACGCTGGCGACGCGGCTGGCGCGCGGCGCGGCCTTCTTCGCCGACTACGGGTTCCCCGAGCGCGAGTACTACCACCCGCAGCGCCGCGGCGGCACGCTGATGTGCCATCGCGCGCACCGCGCCGACACCGACCCGCTGGTCGAGGTCGGCGAGAAGGACATCACCGCCCACGTCGACTTCAGCGCCGTCGCGCTGGCCGGCCAGGACGCCGGGCTGGACGTCGTCGGCTACACCTCGCAGGCGCGTTTCCTCGCCAACTGCGGGCTGCTCGAACTGCTCGAGGGCGCCGACGCGCGCACGATCGCGAACGCCCAGAAACTCCTCACCGAGCACGAGATGGGCGAGCTGTTCAAGGTGATCGGCTTCGCGCGCGGGCTGCCGGGCTTCGAGCCGCTGGGCTTCGCCCAAGGCGACCGCACCCACACGCTGTAGCCGCGATGCGCTGGCTGCTGGTCTTCATCGTCGCCTGCCTGATCTTCAACGGCCTGCAGCACTGGTTCTCCAGGTTCGGGCTGGGCCGGCTGCCGGGCGACCTGCGGTTTCGTGTCGGCGGGCGCGACTGGTTCGTGCCGATCACCAGCTCGCTGGTGCTGAGCCTGATCGTCGGGCTGATCTCGCTGGTCGTCTGAACCGCCGCTACAGCGCCGCGCCGACGGCGTCGGCGCGCGCGAGCTGGATCGCCGCGGCGATCTGCGGCCCCTTGGCGCCGCGGGCGGCGGCCGCGGCGGCCACCGCGGCGGTGTCGACACCGCGTGCGGCCTCCAGCAACGCCGCCAGGCGTTCGCGCGGCGGGTAGGGCCGGTCCTCGTGGCCGGTGCGCCCGCGCGCGTCGCATTCGCAGGCCAGCAGCGCCTCGGCAAAACGCTCGGGGCGGCGGAAGGCGTCGCAGCGTTCGAGCAGGCGGACTACGGCGGCGGCGCCGAACTCGGCGCTGCGGTGGATGTTGCCGTGTTCGCGCGCGACCAAGTCGGCCAGTTCGCGGCAGGGGTTGGGCACGCGCCAGCGTTCGGCCACGGCCTGCGCCAGCACCGCGCTGCGGCCTTCGTGGCCCAGGTGGCGCGGCAGAACCTCGGCCGGCGTCGTGCCTTTGCCCAGGTCGTGCATCAGGCAGGCCCAGCGCACCGTCAGCGGCGCCTGCAGCCGGGCCGCCATGTCCAGCACCAGCATCGTGTGCACGCCGCAGTCGACTTCAGGATGGTGCTCTGGCGGCTGCGGCACTCCCCACAGCCGGTCGAGCTCGGGCAGCAGCCGTGCCAGCGCGCCGCAGCGGCGCAGGATCTCGAACATGCGGCTGGGCCGCGCTTCCATCAGCCCGCGCGACAGCTCCTGCCAGACGCGTTCGGGCACCAGCGCGTCGACCTCGCCGTCGGCGACCAGGCGCTCGAGCAGCGCCTCGGTCTCGGGCGCGACCGTGAAATCGGTGAAACGCGCCGCCAGCCGCGCCAGGCGCAGCAGCCGCACCGGGTCCTCGACGAAGGCCTCGGAGACGTGGCGCAAGACTCGCGCCTGCAGGTCGCGCTGGCCGCCGTGCGGGTCGACCAGCGTGCCGTCCTCGGCGCGGGCGATGGCGTTGATCGTCAGGTCGCGGCGCAGCAGGTCCTCTTCCAGCGTCACCGAGGGGTCGGCGTGGATCGTGAAGCCGCGGTAGCCCGGCGCCGACTTGCGCTCGGTGCGCGCCAGCGCCACCTCCTCCCCGGTCTCGGGATGCAGGAAGACCGGGAAGTCGCGGCCGACGGGGCGAAAACCCGCGGCGACCAGTTCCTGCGGCGTGCTGCCGACCACGACCCAGTCGCGGTCGCTCGCCGGCAGGCCCAGCAGTGCGTCGCGCACCGCGCCGCCGACGACGTAGAAACGTGCGCTCATCGACCGCTGCGGTACGGTTCCTCGTCGGCGATGAAGTCGGCCTCGGCCAGCGCGTCGGCGACCCAGGACGCCGTGCCGGGCGCGGCGAGCACGCGGCGCACGTAGGCGCGGGTCGAGTCGGACACCGGCAGCGCGTAGGTGACGATGCGTGTGCAGACCGGCGCGTAGAAGGCGTCGGCGGCGCCGAAGTCGCCGAACAGGAAGGGGCCGCCGCTGGCGTCCAGCGCCTCGGCCCACATCGTTTCCAGCCGCGCGACGTCGTGCTGCAGCGCCGGCTGCTCGGCCCACAGGCGTTCGCCGACGTCGGGCAGCGCGGCTTCGATGTTCATCGCGCAGTGGCGGCGCAAGGCGCCGAAGCCGCCGTGCATCTCGGCGCACAGGCTGCGCGCGCGGGCGCGCCGGCGTGCATCGGCAGGCCAGACACCGAGGCCGGGGAACTTCTCGGCCAGGTACTCGGTGATTGCCAGCGTGTCCCAGACCGCGAGACCGTCGTCCAGCAGCACCGGCACCAACCCGGCCGGGCTGACCGCGGCAACCTGGCGCCGGAAGTCGGAGTCGTCGGCGAAGTCGAAACGCAGCTTGCGTTCCTCGAAGGCGATGCCGAGCTGGCGCATCAGCACCCAGGGCCGCATCGACCACGACGAGTAGTTCTTGTTGCCGATCACCAGTTGCAGGGCCATCGTCGGTTCCTCGGTGGGTGGAGCCGCTCAGCCGCGGCGCGCATGCCCGCGCCAGCGGTCGTAGCGTGCACGCCCGAAGGCACCGCCCAGGTAGGCGGGCGCGATCGCTTCCATCGCCGCCGCCGTGATGCCCAGCGCTTCGAGACCCGGCAGCTTGCCGCTGGCGACGTTGGCCACGCGCATCGAGTCGAGGTTGTCGCGCGACATCAGCGGCGTGCCCGGCATCGTTTCCATCAGCAGCGCCTGCAGCCGGCCGACGGCCTCGGGCAGCGGGAACTGCGGCCGCTCGTGGCCCGACCAGCGCCCGGCCAGGCGCACGATCTCCGACAGCGTGTAGACCTTGGGCCCGGCCAGTTCGTAGACCTGGCCGATCGTCGTGTTGTCGTCCAGGCAGCGCACGACGGCCGTGGCGACGTCCTCGACCCACACCGGCTGCATCTTCGCGCCGCCGCCGGGCAGCGGCACGAACGGCGCCATCGCCTGCAGCTCGGCGAAGACGTTGAGCACGCGGTCCTCGGTGCCGAAGATCAGCGAGGGCCGCACGATGGTCAGCGCGACGCCGGGCGACTGCAGTGCCGCTTCGCCCTCGGTCTTGCTGCGCAGGTAGTTGGACGGCCCGCCGGCGCCGACGCCCAGCGCGCTGACGTGCACGACACGCCGGCCGCCGGCGGCGGCGCAGGCGTGCGCGATGCGCCGCGGCAGTTCGACGTGCACTCGCTGGAACTGCGTGCGGCTGCCGTGCAGGATGGCGATCAGGTTGATCACCGCATCGGCCTGTGCGACCAGGCGCGAGAGCGTGCGTTCGTCGTGCACGTCGGCCTCGACGAGCTCGACGGTGGGCAGCGAGCGCAGCACGACGCCGTGCGAGAGGCGGCGTGTCGGCACGATGATGCGGCCACCGCCGCCGCCGTTGCGTTCGACCAGCCGCTCGACGAGCGCGCGACCGACGAAACCGGTACCACCGAGGACGAGAACGTTCTTCATGGTTCAGGGGAGATCACGATCGACGGGAGGAGCATTCGGGGCGGGCGGGCCGATCGGTCCACCCAGCCGGGCCTTCAGCGAAGGCGACGTGCCGCCCAGCACGGCGGAATAGTAGACGGCGTTGGACAGCACCTTCTTCACGTAGTCGCGCGTCTCGCCGATCGGGATCGCCTCGATCCAGGCGGCGGGCTCGACGGCCGGCGCGTCGCGCCAGCGCCGCGGGCGGTTCGGGCCGGCGTTGTAGCCGGCGGTGGCCAGCGGCTGCGAGCCGGCGAAGTCGTCCAGCACCATCTTCAGGTAGCTCGTGCCCAGCAGCAGGTTGGTGTCCGGGTCGGTCAGCATCGCCGGCTTGTAGTCCAGGCCGATGCGGCGCGCGACGATGCGTGCGGTGGCCGGCATCACCTGCATCAGCCCGCTGGCGCCGACGCTGGAGCGCGCGACGGTGATGAAGCGCGACTCCTGGCGGATCAGCCCGAAGGCGTAGGCCGGGTCCAGCCCGACGCGGCGCGCGGTCTGCGTCAGCTCGGCGCGGTGCGGCGTCGGGAAACGCTGGGCGATGTCGATCTCGGCCTTGCTGCGGTCGCTGGTGAAGATGCAACGGTCCCAGACCTCGCGCTCGCAGGCCATCTGCGCGGCGGCCAGCAGCTCGCGCTCGCCCATGCCGCGCAGCGAGAAGTTCCATTCGCGCTGGCCTTCGCTGCGCAGGCCCAGGTCGATCAGCTGCAGTGCGCGGGCAAAGCCGGGGTGGGAGCGCGCCGCCTCGCGCTCGCTCGCCTGCAGCGTGCGCGGCGGGGGCGGCAGCACGAAGGGCAGGCCCAGGTCCTCGGCGGCGAGCTGGCCGTAGAAGTGCATCTGGCCGGCGATGGACTGCAGCATCGCACGCGCGGCGGCGCGTTCGGCGTCGCCGGCGTTGCCGGCCGCGGCGCCGGCGGCCATCGCGCGCGAGCGCCAGTAGACCCAGGCCGCGTCGGCACGTTCTGCCGGGCTCATCGCGTCGATCGCCCGCGCCAGCAGCGTCCAGCGGTCGGGCGCGTCGCCCGCGCGCAGCGCCGCGCGCGCGCCCCAGGCCAGCGTGTCGTCGCTCCAGCCGGTGGCCGAGGAGCCGGCCAGCGTCCAGGCGCGGCGGTAGTGGTCCATCGACTGCGGCTGCTGCAGCACCGCCGCCCACTTGCCGGCGAAGGCCCAGGCGAAGGCGGCGTCGCGCCGGCCCAGGCGCTGCTCCCAGCCGCCGGAGGCGAGCTGCGCCGCGGCGGCCGGCGGGTCGTTGGAGGCGAGCTTGAGCAGCGCCATCAGCGCCACCGACGGCGGCGTGTCGGGTCTGGCCAGCGTGCGCGCCGGGTTCGCCACCGCGTCGTCGACCGCGCGTGCGAGTTCCGGGCCCAGCAGCGCCACCGCCGCCCGCAGCGACCGCTGCCCCCGCGCCGAGTTCTGGCGTTCCAGTTCGAAAGCCAGGCGCGCCTGCTGCCAGACGTCCTCGACGCCGAAGCGGCCGGCGGCGAACATCGTCTGTGCCAGCAGCGCGCAGCCGTCGTCGGCCTCGCGCTGGGCGTACCAGGCTTCGAGCGCGGCCGGTCGCACGTCGCGGCCGGCCTGGTGCTCGACGAGCCGGGTGTAGCAGGTCACCTCGCGGTCGTCGTTCATGCGAAAACGCGGCACGTCGCGGGCGAAGTTCTCCCAGTCGCGGCGCTTGCCGAGTTCGAGCAGCCAGTCGTTGCGCAGCCGGTCCTCGACGTACTGGCCGCTCCAGCGGCGGTAGAAGGCCTCGACTTCGGCGACGTCGGCCTCGCGCAGCCGGCCCGACAGGTCCCAGTAGTCGACCCAGGGTGCCAGCGGATGCGAGGCGAACAGCGCCGCGGTCCGCAGGGCCGACAGCCGGGCGCGGTCGCCCTTCTGCGCCGCGGCGCGGGCGTCGAGCACGAGGTCGTCGCCGGTCTGGGCGCGTGCTGCCGGCAGCACGCAGGCGGCGGCCAGCGCGGCGGCGGCGGTGAGCACGGGGGCCCGGCGGATGAGGCGGTGCAGGGCGTTCATGGCCTGCAATCTAGCGGATCGCGAGTAACCGTCCGTGGCGGACGCAGCATCAGACGGCGTCCAGCCCGGCGCGCGTGGCCTGCGCCTGCTCGAGCACCCAGTCCTCGAAGGCGGCGAGTTCGGGCCGTTCGCGGCGTGCGGGCCAGCGCACCAGCCAGTAGGCGAACGGCGAGCGCAGCCGGCCGGCCGGGCCGAAGGGTTCGACGAGTTCTCCGCGCTCCAGCGACTCGCGCACCAACGCCATGCGCGCCAATGCCACGCCCTGGCCGGCGGTCGCGGCCTGGATCTGCTGGTAGGTGTAGTTCAGGTAGAGCCAGCCGCGCGGTTCGAGGGCGGGCACGCCCTTGGCGGCGAGCCAGTGGCGCCAGCTCAGGTATTCGACGCTGGGCACCTGCGAGTCCTCCTCGAGCAGCGTCATCTGCGCCAGGTCCTCCGGTTGCGTCAGAGGCCCCAGGCCGGGGCTGGCCACCGGCGTCAGGACCTCGCCGAACATCAGCGTCGACCCCGCTGGCGCGTCGTCGGGGTGGCAGTAGCGCAGCGCGAGATCCAGCTCGGGGTCGTCCAGGTCGACGATCGCGTCCACCGCCGAGACGCGGATGTCGATGCCCGGCTGCTCGCGCTGGAACTGCTGCAGCCGCGGCAGCAGCCACATCGACGCGAACGAGGGCCAGGTCGTCAGGTTCACCTGGCGCCGGCCCTGGGCGCTGCGGATCTGGTGCACGGTGGCGTCCAGGCGGTCGAGCAGCGGCGCGACGGTGCGCAGCAGGGCTTCGCCGGCGCCGGTGAGCTCGACGTGGCGCGTGCCGCGCAGGAACAGCGGCACGCCGATCTCGTCCTCCAGCGAGCGGATCTGCCGGCTGATCGCGGGCTGCGACAGGTGCAGCTCGTCGGCGGCGGCGCGGAAACCGAGCCGGCGCGCGACCGCTTCGAAGGCGCGCAGCGGGCCGATGGACAGCGGACGTTGGCGGCGGCGATTCATGCGCGCTGATTATCAATGCGGCGCGGATTTTCGATTGGACCGCGCACCGGGCGCTGCCGAAAATGCAGGCCAAGCAGTCGAATCTGGAGTCCGAGATGTCGCAAGCCGTCATGAGCAATCCGCATCAGCAAGCGCCCTGGGAGTGGGCCGTCGCGCCGGCCACGGCGATGCGCTTGCCGGCGGTGAACCAGCCGCGCTGGCTGGTCGTCTCCGAAGGCCGCGTCTGGCTGACACGCAGCGGCGCCGGCCCGTACGAAGCCGACGTCTGGCTGAGCGCCGGCGATCGCCACGAACTGCCCTGCGGCAGCGAGTGGGTCATCGAAGGCTGGCCCTCGGCGCAGGTCGAGCTGCTCGAGGCGCCGTGCAAGACGCCGGCGCGCGCGCCGGCCCGCCCGGGCCGCTGGCACGCACCCTGGGGCGCGGCGCACGCCGCCTGATCAGCGCCGGCGCGGCGCCCGGGCTTTCGGTGCCCGCGCCGCGAGCGCGGCCTGCAACGCACGCTGGGCCCAGGGGCGCATCGCCTCGGGCGCTTCCAGCGCCTCGGCCGGCGGGGTCCAGAAGCCGAGCTGCATCTCGCGTCCGGCACGTCGGTAACGAAACGGCTGCCCGCCGGCGGCCTCGAAATCCGGCTCGGTCGCCGCGCAGGTCTTCAGATAGAGCTGTTCGCCCAGGATCAGCGCGACGAACAGCCCGTCGATGTCGAAGCCGTGGCCGCCGAACATGCGGCGCACGCGCACCGCGCCCAGCGGCGCCAGCAGTTCCCGGCAGTGTTGTGCGAACGGGTTCTCGCGCATGACGTCATCAGTCTAGGCTCCTGCTGCACGGCGGCAAGCGTCACAATCCGGGCCATGGACCTGCCGTTCTCGCTGCCGCTGCAGCCCTCCCGCGACAAGAAGACGCTGAGGCGCCAGCTCCAGGCCGAACGGCAGTCGCTCGTCGACCGCCACCAGCGTTCGGTGCACCTGCAGGAGGTGCTGCGCGTCTGGCTGATCGGCCGGGGCGAGAACACGATCGGCGCGTACTGGCCGATCAAGGGCGAGTTCGACGCGCTGCCGGCGCTGTACCGCTGGAGCGAGGCCGAGCCCGACCGCCGCATCGGCCTGCCGGTGATGGACCGCGAGACCAAGCAGCTGCGCTTTCACGTCTGGTACCCCGGCTGCCCGATGGAAGAAGACGCCTACGGCATCCCCAAGCCCAAGGACACCGAGCAGTTCGAGCCCGGGCTGCTGCTCGTGCCCTGCGTCGGTTTCGGCCCTGGCGGCGTGCGCCTGGGCTACGGCGGCGGCTTCTACGACCGCACGCTGGCCACGCTGGATCCGCGGCCGCTGACCGTGGGTGTCGGTTATGCCCACGGCTTCGTGCCCTGGCTCGAGGCCGAGGCGCACGACGTGCCGCTGGACGTCGTGCTCACGGAGGATGGCGTGCACTGGCAGCACCCCGACATCTGAGCCTCGTGTTACCGGCCCTCGGGCCAGCCTGCCTATCATCGCGCTCGCCGTGCCCACTGCACGGGAGGACGACATGGGCGACGAATACCGCAGCCGCCGGCTGCACCGGGCGCGTCTGGCGCTCCTGCTTGCGACGCTGACGACATTGGCCGCCTGCGGCGGTGGTGGCGGTGGGGGCGACGACGGCGCGGACGGCTACACCGTCTCCGGCACGCTGTCGGTGTCGGCCAACCTCGTCGTCGACGGCGACACCAACGATCCCAACCAGGCGCGTGTCCCCAACGACGACTCGGCTGCCGCGCAGCTGATCGCCGCGACCAGCCAGGTGATGGGCACCGTCAACCTGGCCGCGACGGGGGCCGAGGGCGCGAACTACGACGCCGGCGACCCGAGCGACTTCTTCCGCGTGACGCTGGCCGCCGGCCAGACGCTGCAGCTGGACTTCAGTGCCGACACCGCGGCCAACGACCTGGACCTGTACGTCTATCGCCGCGTCGGCGACGAGGACGTGCTCGTCGGCGTGTCCGACGGGGTCTCGCTGTCCGAATGCGTGCGCGTGACGGGGGCCGGCGAGTACATCGTGCAGGTCGAGGCCTATGAAGGCGCGTCGCTCTACAACCTGCGCATCGCCGCCGCCGGCGCGTCCGGCTCGTGCGCCAACTCGACGCTGTCGGCCGCGGCGCGCAGCGTCGTGCCGGGGCAGATCATCACCGGTCTGGCCGAAGGCAGCGGCCGCGCGCGCGCCGCCGGGGCGCTGGTGGCGGCGCAGCCGCTGTCGCTGCTCAAGGGCGGGGTGGCGCCCGGCCGTCTCGGGCTGATGGCGCTGTCCGGCGACGAGAAGTCGCGCCGCCGCGGCCTGCTCGCGCTGGCCGGCGCCGGTGAAGCGGCGCTGCGTGCGGCGCGGCGCCCGGTCTGGATGGACCGGCTGTCGGCCGACTCGCGGCTGCAGGTCGAGACGCTGCAGTACGCCAAGCGCCTGGCGGCCAGCGGCGCCTTCGACTACGTCACCGTCAACCGGCCGGTGCGCGCGTCGGCGCTGGTGGGCAGTTTCCCGCCCAACGACGAGCGCTATTCGCTGCAGCGCTGGCATTACGAGCAGATCGCGCTGCCGGCGGCGATGGACACGCTGGTCGCGCTGTCGCCGCAGCCGACGCAGCGGCCCATCGTCGCGGTGCTCGACACCGGCATCGTCGCCGACCATCCCGACTTCGCCGGCCAGATCACGGCGGGGTACGACTTCGTGCGCGACGCGGCGTCGGCCGGCGACGGCAACGGCATCGACTCGAACCCCGACGACCTGCAGAGCGCCGACTCGCAACCCTCGTTCCACGGCACCCACGTCGCCGGCACCGTCGCCGCGGCCACCTACAACGGAACCGGGGTCGCGGGCGTCGCGCCGATGGCGCAGGTGATGGCGATCCGCGTGCTCGGCAAGGAAGGCGAGGGCACCTTCTACGACATCCTGCAGGGCCTGCGCTACGCCGCCGGGCTGGCCAACGACTCCGGCCGGCTGCCGGCGCGGCGCGCCGATGTCGCCAACCTGAGCCTGGGCGCCGAAGGCGCCGCCTGCGACAGCGCGACCGTGTCGCTGATCGCCCAGGTGCGTGCGCAGGGCACGATGATCGTCGCCGCGTCGGGCAACGAGTCCGACCGCGACAGCGGCAGCGTCGCTGCGGTCGACTACCCGGCCAACTGCGCCGGCGTGCTCGCGGTGACGGCCACCGATGCCCAGCGTGGCATCGCCTATTACGCCAACGGCGGCCCCGAGCTCGCGCTCGCCGCCCCCGGCGGCGACATGCGTGTGGCGACCACCGGCAGCGGGCTGCCGGACGGTGTCTACAGCACGCTGGCCAGCTTCGACGCCGCCGGCGTGCGCACGCCGACCTACGGCCAGTACCAGGGCACGTCGATGGCGACGCCGCACGTCGCCGGCGTGCTGGCGCTGATGCGCTGGGCCTACCCGGAGATCACCCCGGCGCAGGTCGACGCGCTGCTGCAGGACGGCCAGCTCTGCGACGATGCCGGCGCCACCGGCCACGACAACCTGTACGGCTGGGGCATCGTCGACGCTGCCAAGGCGGTGCGGGCAGCGCTGACGCTGAAGAACGGCGGCACGGCGCCCGGGATCCAGGGCGTCGTCGAGGCGCAACCCTCGGCGCTGGACTTCGGCACCGCGACCACCCGTCTGGAGTTCACGCTGCGTGTCACGGCGGCCACCGACGAGACCGTCACCGCGGTGGCCGACGACAGCGCCGCGGTCACCGTCGCCGCGGTTTCGGTCGACGCCGCCGGCTTGGGCCGCTACCGCGTCAGCGTCGACCGCAGCGGCCTGGCCGCGGGGGTCTACACGCCGCGGGTCACGGTGACGACGAGCCGGCGCACGCTGACCATCCCGCTGAGCATCCAGAAGCTCGATGCTTCGGCGGCCGCCGACATCGGCCCGATCTACGTGCTGGTCTACGACAGCGCCAGCGACGAGGTGGTGCAGCAGGCCGTCGTGCGTGCGTCCGGCGGGGTGTACCGCTACCGCATCGGCGACGTGCCCGCGGGCTCGGTCGCCATCCTGGCGGGCAGCGACTACGACAACGACGGCATCGTCTGCGCCAGCGGCGAGGCCTGCGGCGCCTGGCCGGTGCTGGGCGCCTCGCTGACGCCGCTCGAACTGAGCGCCGACCGCAGCGGGCTGGACTTCCTGCTGTCGGCGCTCGGCATCGCAAACGCGGAGGCCGCCTCGCGGGCGGCCTCCAGGAAACGTTAGGACGTCAAGGACAGGGACCACGCGGCCGGGCTGTGCCGGGCCGCGGGAAGCATCAGAAGCGCTTGCCGATGCCGATGCTGTAGAGCATCGGGTCGACCTTGAAGGTGCCGATCTTGTCGCCGCCGACGGACACGTCGGTGCGGATGTAGGTCTTCTTCACGTCGACGTTGAACAGCCAGCCGCCGCCCATCGGGACGTCGAAGCCCACGTTCAGCGCGCCGCCGAAGCTGTTGCGGTCGACGTCCACGCCGTCCGGCAGGTCCAGGCTCATGAAGCGCGTGTAGTTCACGCCGGCGCCGACGTACGGACGGAAGCCCGGCACGTTGGTGAAGTGGTACTGCAGCGTCAGCGTCGGCGGCAGGTGCTTGAGCGTGCCGATCTTGTTGCCGCCGGCCTTCAGGTCGTGCTTCTGCGGGTAGGTCAGGATCAGTTCGGTGGCCAGGTTCGGCGTCCAGAAGTACGTGATGTCGACTTCAGGGAAGGTCTTGTTGTTGACGCTCAGGTCCAGGCCGGTGCTGTCCTTGTTGGCGGAGTCCAGGTACAGCGCCCGGGCGCGCACGATCCACGAGCCGCTGTCCTCGGACTGGGCCTGGGCCATCGGAGCGGCCAGACCGGCCGTCAGGGCAACGAGAGCGAGCGCGGTGCGCTTGAACATGGAGAAACTCCTCAGCTTTTGATCTGGCCACATGGCCTGGATCAATTTGGCGCGTCCCCACAAACGTCAACTTTGCGCTGGCGCAAACCCTTAAGGGCAAATCCCTGCACGGCCGCTCCGGTGTTGCTCTTGACCGACGTCAGTCGGCTTGAGCCAAGCTCAGCTTGCGGCAGATCTCCAGCGACAGCGCCGACTGGTTCAGCGTGTAGAAATGCAGCGCCGTTGCCCCGCCGGCGATGAGCCGTTCGCACAGCCGCGTGACGACCTCGACGCCGAAGGCACGCACCGACGCGGCGTCGTCCATGAAGCCTTCCATCTTCAGCGCCACCCAGCGCGGGATCTCGATGCCGTCGCGTGCGGCGAACTGGGCGATGCGCGCGTAGTTGTGGATCGGCATGATCCCCGGGACGATGGGCACGCGCACGCCGAGCTTGTGCACCTCGTCGACGAAGTGGAAGTAGGCGTCGGGGTTGAAGAAGAACTGCGTGATCGCCGAGTTGGCGCCGGCGCCGACCTTGTTGGCGAAGTGCTCCAGGTCGCGGCGCGCGTAACGCTGCTGCGGGTGGTACTCGGGGTAGGCGGCGACCTCGATGAACCAGTCGTCGCCCTGGGTGCGGCGGATGAACTCGACGAGCTCGCTGGCGTAGCGGAACTCGCCGGCGGTCGCGGTGCCGCTGGGCAGGTCGCCGCGCAGCGCGACGATGCGGCGGATGCCCTGCTCGCGGTAGGTGGCCAGGATCTCGGCGATGTTGGCTTCGGTGCTGCCGACGCAGGACAGGTGCGGCGCGGCCTCGTGGCCCATCGCGGCGATGGCCTTGACGGTCTCCAGCGTGCGCTCGCGCGTCGTGCCGCCGGCGCCGTAGGTGACGCTGAAGAACTCGGGTTTCACCGCCGCCAGGTCCTGGACGACGGTGCGCAGCTTGTCGGCGCCGACGGGCGTGTTCGGCGGGAAGAACTCGAAGCTGACGGGCGTGGTGCTCATGGGCGAACTCGCGTGCGGGCAAGAGAGAAACGGGCCGTGTTCACCTCGTGGCGGACAGCGGCCCATCCAGCAACGGCCGCGGCCCGGCTCGGCCGGGCCGCTGGCGGTGCCCCCTTGGGGGCTGAGCCGGGACTCAGTACCGATACGTGTCGGGCTTGTAGGGCCCTTGCCTGGGCACGCCGATGTAGGCCGCCTGCTCCTCGGTGAGCTCGGTCAGCTCGGCGTTCAGCGTCTTCAGCTGCAGGCGGGCGACCTTCTCGTCCAGGTGCTTGGGCAGCACGTAGACCTTGCCGACCTCGTAGTAGTCGCTGTGCGTGAACAGCTCGATCTGGGCGATCGTCTGGTTCGCGAACGAGCTCGACATCACGTAGCTCGGGTGGCCCGTGGCGCAGCCCAGGTTCACCAGGCGGCCCTTGGCCAGCATGATGATGCGCTTGCCGTCGGGGAAGATGACGTGGTCGACCTGCGGCTTGATCTCTTCCCACTGGCACTTCGCCTCGAGCGACGCGACGTCGATCTCGTTGTCGAAGTGGCCGATGTTGCAGACGATCGCGTTGTGCTTCATCTTCGCCATGTGGTCGAAGGTGATGACGCTCTTGTTGCCGGTGGCGGTGACGAAGATGTCGGCCTTGTCGGCGGCCCAGTCCATCGTCACGACGCGGTAGCCTTCCATCGCCGCCTGCAGCGCGTTGATCGGGTCGATCTCGGTCACCCAGACCTGGGCCGACAGCGCGCGCAGCGCCTGAGCGCTGCCCTTGCCGACGTCACCGTAGCCGGCGACGACGGCGATCTTGCCGGCGACCATCACGTCGGTGGCGCGCTTGATGCCGTCGACCAGCGACTCGCGGCAGCCGTAGAGGTTGTCGAACTTGCTCTTCGTGACCGAGTCGTTGACGTTGATCGCGCGGAACAGCAGCGTGCCCTTGGCCGACATCTCGTTCAGGCGGTGCACGCCGGTCGTCGTCTCCTCGGTGACGCCGATGATCTCGGCGCTCTTGCGGCTGTACCAGGTCGGGTCGACGGCGAGCTTGGCCTTGATCGCGGCGAACAGGCAGGTCTCTTCCTCGCTCGTCGGCTTGTCCAGCAGCGACAGGTCCTTCTCGGCGCGCTTGCCCAGGTGCATCAGCAGCGTCGCGTCGCCGCCGTCGTCGAGGATCATGTTCGGGCCTTCGCCCGGCGTGCCGGCGGGGCCGAACTCGAAGATGCGGTGGGTGTAGTCCCAGTAGTCGGTGAGGTTCTCGCCCTTGTAGGCGAAGACCGGCGTGCCGCGCTCGACCAGCGCCGCGGCGGCGTGGTCCTGGGTCGAGAAGATGTTGCACGAGGCCCAGCGCACCTGCGCGCCCAGCGCCTGCAGCGTCTCGACGAGCACCGCGGTCTGGATGGTCATGTGCAGGCTGCCGGTGATGCGGGCGCCCTTGAGCGGCTGGCTCTGGGCGTACTCGCTGCGGATGGCCATCAGCGCGGGCATCTCGCACTCGGCGATGTTGAGTTCCTTGCGGCCCCAGGCGGCGAGCGTCAGGTCGGCGATCGCGTAATCGGGGTGGTGCTGTGCTTTCAGGACGGCGTTCATCACGGGGCTCCAGTTCGGTTGGAACCCGCGCGGCCGGCGTCAGGGAGGTTCAAGCGGATCGCCCACCACCCACGACGACAGTCGTGCGGGTGAGCGCGGTTGCAAGGGGGTGAGATTTCCGAGCCTGGCCTCAAGCGGGTGAGGTTGCAACGCTCCTCGGAAACGGTGCGCGATTGTAGCCACGGGCCGGGCCGGCGCGATAGCGCGCCGGCTCGCGGCGGAGCTCAGGACTCGCTGGCGCGCGTGAACTCTTCCGCGCTGAAGCTGGCGATCGCCGCGCGCCCGACGAGCAGCGTGTCCACCGTGCCCAGCGTGCCCAGGTCCTTGTTCGAGTACGGCAGCCGGTGCAGCAGGTAGCGCATCGCGTTCAGGCGCGCGCGCTTCTTGCAGTCCGACTTGATGACGATCCACGGCGCGTCCGAGGTGTCGGTGTGCAGGAACATCGATTCCTTGGCGCGTGTGTAGTCGTCCCACTTGTCCAGCGAGGCGACGTCGATCGGCGACAGCTTCCACTGCTTGAGCGGGTGCGCGCGGCGCTCCTTGAAGCGGCGGCGCTGCTCGTCGCGGCTGACCGAGAACCAGAACTTGAACAGGTGCACGCCGCTGCGCACCAGATGGCGCTCGAACTCCGGCGCCTGGCGCATGAACTCGTCGTACTCGGCGTCCGAGCAGAAGCCCATCACGCGTTCGACGCCGGCGCGGTTGTACCAGCTGCGGTCGAAGAGCACGATCTCGCCGCGCGTCGGCAGGTGCTGGATGTAGCGCTGGAAGTACCACTGGCCGCGTTCGACGTCGCTGGGTTTCTCCAGCGCCACGACACGCGCGCCGCGCGGGTTCAGGTGCTCCATGAAACGTTTGATCGCGCCGCCCTTGCCGGCGGCGTCGCGGCCCTCGAACAGGATGATGACGCGCTGGCCGGTCTCCTTGACCCAGGCCTGCAGCTTCAGCAGCTCGACCTGCAGCCGGTACTTCTGGCGCTCGTAGCTGCGCCGCGACATCAGGTTCTTGTACGGGTAGCCGCCGTCGCGCCAGCCGGGACGCAGTTCGAGGTCGGGGTCGACGCCTTCGCTCACGGCGGTCTCGCGTGCGAACAGCAGCCGCCGCAGCGCCTTGGCCTCGTCGGGCGAGGCGCCGGCGACCAGCGCCTGGACCTGGCGCAGCCACTCGCCGTCGGGGCCGGCGTCGCCGGCGGCGTGCGCGGCCAGCACGTCCTTCAGCGCCATCGCGGTGGCGGTCTGGTGGCGCTCGGCGGCGCGCTGCACGGCGTGGGCCTCGATGGCCGGCGCCGACAGCGTCGGCGCGGTGTCGCCAGCGGCGACGGCGCGCGGGCGCCGGGGGCGTCGCGCCGGCTTGGGGGGCAGGGGGCTTGCGGCAGAATCCTGGGCCATGAGACGCGCTCGCGACGTTTCGACCTGCCCATGATCGACCGTCCAGCCGAGCTGTCAATTATCTTGAGTCAAGCCGTCGACCTCGTTCCCGCCGCACTTCACGGCAGCCTCGGCATCTTCACCGACATCGACGATACGCTGACCGCCGACGGCCGCATCGACCCGCCGGCCGCCGCCGCGCTGGCCGATCTGCGTGCCGCCGGCGTGCCGGTGATCGCGATCACCGGGCGCCCGCTGGGCTGGTGCCTGCCGCTGCTGGGCGCCTGGCCGCTGGAGGCGATGGTCGCCGAGAACGGCGGCGCGGCGCTGATCCCCGACGGCGACGGCGCCCGCATCGAGTTCGCCCAGCCCGCGGCCGAACGTGTGCGCAATGCCGCGCGCCTGCGCGCCGCCGCGGCGCGCGTGCTGCGCGAAGTGCCGGGCGCGACGCTGGCACGCGACAGCGACGGCCGCGTCACCGACATCGCCGTCGACCATTCCGAGTTCGCCCGCCTGGACGAGGCGCAGATCGAGACCGTCGTGCGCCTGATGCACGAGGAAGGGCTCACGGCCACCGTCAGCTCGATCCACGTCAACGGCTGGATCGGCACCCACACCAAGCTGAGCGCGGCGCACTGGATGCTGCGCCGGCTCTACGGGCGCGAGCTGGCCGGCGAGATCGGCCGCTGGGTCTACGTCGGCGACTCGACCAACGACCAGCTGATGTTCGGGGCCTTCGAACGTTCGGTCGGCGTCGCCAACCTGCGGCGTTTCGCCGCGCAGCTGCACACCTGGCCGCGCTGGATCACGCGCGGCGAACGCGGCGCCGGCTTTGCCGAGGTCGCGCGCGCGGTGATCGCCGGCTTCGGGCGCTGATCAGGCCAGCGCCCGCGGCCCCAGGCGGCGGTACGGCGCCTCGACGAGCTCGCGGTGGTGCCAGCCGCGTGCCGAGCGGATCGGGTACTCGGCGGCGTACTGGCCGTCCTCGGAGGCCAGCTCGACGTAGAGCACGGCGCGGCGCTTGATCTTGCGTTCGCAGACGTAGACGAACAGCGCCTCGGGCCGCGGTTCGGCCAGCAGCTGCGCCAGCGTCGCGCGGCGCAGGCCGTCGTCGGCCAGGCGCTCCGGGTCCGACGCGGTGCCGGCGACCGGCGCGATCCAGGTCGAGCCCAGCAGCTCGCCGGGGATGCAGGGGTCCATCTCGATGCCGTACAGCTGGCCCTCGATGGTCATGCCGCGGCGCACGTTGGCCTGCAGCGGGCGGAACAGCTCGCGAAAGACGATGTTGATGTCCGCCGACTCCATGAAGCGGTGCTGGCGGTCGCCGCGGTGCTCGTGCAGCGGGGCGCCGAAGAGGTCGTCGAGGTGGGCCATGACAGGGTTTCGGCCTTCCGGCGACGTCGTTGAGCGGGAAAAGCCGGGCAAAGGTCGCGTTGTGCCGCGCGACAAGCGGGCCCGGGCGTGCCTGCGGCGACAATCCGGGCCCTCCGTCCGACTTCCGCCCCATCCGTCATGAGCACCGTCCTCGGCACGCCGCTGTCTCCGTCCGCCACCCGCGTCCTGCTGCTGGGCAGCGGCGAACTCGGCAAGGAGGTGCTGATCGCGCTGCAGCGCCTGGGTGTCGAGACCATCGCCGTCGACCGCTACGAGAACGCGCCCGGCCAGCAGGTCGCGCACCACGCGCGCACGATCACGATGAGCGACCCGGAGCAGCTGCGCGCGCTGCTGGAAGCCGAGAAGCCGCAGCTCGTCGTGCCCGAGATCGAGGCCATCGCGACGCCGGTGCTCGAGCAGATGGAAGCCGAAGGCCGCATCCGCTGCATCCCGACGGCGCGCGCCGCGCGCCTGACGATGGACCGCGAAGGCATCCGCCGCCTGGCCGCCGAGACGCTGGGCCTGCCGACCAGCCCCTACCGCTTCTGCGACTCGCTGGAAGAGCTGCAGGCCGCGATCGACGGCGGCATCGGCTATCCCTGCGTCGTCAAGCCGGTGATGAGCTCCAGCGGCAAGGGCCAGAGCAAGATCGACGGCCCCGACGGCGTGAAGAAGGCCTGGGACTACGCGATGGCCGGCGGCCGTGTCGCCGGCGGCCGCATCATCGTCGAGGGCTTCATCGCTTTCGACTACGAGATCACGCTGCTCACCGTGCGCGCACTGGGTGCCGACGGCCAGCCGCAGACGCAGTTCTGCGCTCCCGTCGGCCACGTGCAGGTCAGCGGCGACTACGTCGAGAGCTGGCAGCCGCACCCGATGAGCCCGGCGGCGCTGGCCGCCGCACGCGACATCGCCAAGAAGATCACCGACGACCTGGGCGGCCTGGGCCTGTTCGGCGTCGAGCTCTTCGTCAAGGGCGACCAGGTCTGGTTCAGCGAAGTCAGCCCGCGCCCGCACGACACCGGCATGGTGACGATGGCCACGCAGTGGCAGAACGAGTTCGAGCTGCACGCCCGCGCCATCCTCGGCCTGCCGGTGGACACGACGCTGAAGAGCCCGGGCGCCAGCGCCGTGGTCTACGGCGGTGTCGACGCCGCCGGCATCGTCTTCGACGGCGTCGCCGACGCGCTGGCCGTGCCGGGCAGCGAACTGCGCCTGTTCGGCAAGCCCGAGAGCTTCAGCAAGCGCCGCATGGGCGTGGCGCTGGTGCACGCCGACGACGTCGACACGGCGCGCGAGCGCGCCAAGCTCGCCGCCTCGCGCGTCAAGCCGCGCCAGGCCTGATCGCCGCCGGCCGGCGTGCGCGGGGCGCGCCGGCCGTGGACAACGCCACGCTCGCGCGTGGTGCCTGGGGGCGACCCGCCTCAAGCTGAGCCTCGGCAGGGCCGATGTGCGTTGCAGACCGGCCGGCCTGCCGCCGCGCCGCCCGTTGTTTTGCCGAGCGCCCGCCCATGTCCGACGCCCCCACGCTCGCAGCCAAGGTGCTGCTGCTCGAACACGATCCCCGGCACTACCAGACGCTGTGGGACTTCGCGCAGTCGCTCGGGCTCGTCGTGCTGCCGCGCAGCGCCACCGACGCATTGCCGACGCTGTCGCAGCACAAGGACCTGGGCGGCGTGATGCTGGCCGAGGACCTGCCCTGCGAGAGCGGCGGCGCGCTCGACCTCGCGGTGGCCATCCACCGCCTGCGCCCGGAGCTGCCGATCTTCCTGCGCCGCACCGGCGACACACCACTGGCCGAGGCCCAGGCGCGTGCCGCCAGCCACCCCTGGACCGAACTCGACACGCTGCGCGAGGCGGTCGAATGCAGCCTGTTCAGCCTGCGCTACCCCACCGAGCTGGTCAACGGCGTCGTCGAGCTGACGGCCGGCGCGATCCGTTCGATGTTCCCGCACGCCCAGGTGGACAACGAGCCGCCGTACGTCGTGCACGACCGCATCATCTTCGGCCAGGTGTCGACGCTGATCGCGCTGGAGAGCACCTGGTGCCGCGGCTACATGATGCTGCAGACGGAGGAGAGCGCGCTGCGCCAGGGCATGCTGCAGGGCTTCGGCTACGAAGGCGTCGGCGGCGACCTGAACTTCCGCGAGCTCAACCACCTGCTGGGCGAGACGACGAACCTGATCTGGGGCGCGTTCAAGAACCGCTACATCCCGCCCGAGGCCTTCGCCAACGAGCAGACCCAGGTGCCGATCGTCATCAACCACGAGCAGAAGTACATCTCCTTCGGCTCGCAAGACCCGCAGCTGTGCGTGCGCTACAAGCTGTCGGACCCGCGCCGCCCGGGGCTGCCGCCGCTGATCATCGTGCAGCGGCTGATCTTCAACCTGCTGTGGTCGCCCGAACGTTTCACCGAATACGCCAGCCCGGGCGACAAACCCGGCGGCACCGGCGAACTCGAACTCTTCTGAAACCCCGAGCGCGCCGCGCGGCGCGAGGATCCCGTCCCATGGCCCATGTCCTGGTCGTCGACGACTCGAGCACGATGCGCGAGATCGTCTCCAGTTATCTCATCCAGAACGGTTTCGAAGTCACCGTGGCCAGCGACGGCCGCGACGGCATCGCCAAGCTCCAGCAGGACCCCGGCATCCGGCTGATCGTCAGCGACGTCAACATGCCCAACATGGACGGGCTGACGATGGCGCAGAAGATCCGCACCGAGTTCGGCAACAAGGACGTGCGCATCATCATGCTGACGACCGAGGACAACGCCGCCATCCGCGCCCGCGGGCGCGAGGCCGGCGTCACCGGCTGGATCGTCAAGCCCTTTCGCGGCGACGCGGTGCTGGCGCCGTTCCGCAAGTTCTGCGGCCTGAGCTGAACACGCGGCGCGTCAGGCCAGGGTCTGCTCCAGCGTGCCTGCGGCGCTGCGGCCGTCCCAGCGCAGCCGCGCCATCGCGCCGTTGATCAGCAGCCACTGCGGCGGCCGGTGGCCGATGTCCAGGTCGGCGAGCACCGGGCAGGTCAGGTCGGCCAGCGACTGGTCAACGGCCCGGGCGTCGTCCAGGCGTTGCGGGTCGTCGACCGGCTCGGCGCCGCTGCGCCCGATCAGCACGGCCGCGACGCCGTCGAACCAGCCGGCCGCGCGCAGCCCGCGCAAGGCGCGCACCAGGGCCGGTGGCGACAGCTCGGCGTTCTCCAGGTACAGCAGCGTGGCTTCGCCGCGCGCGGCGGCGCGGAGCACGAAACCCGGCACGTCGCCGTCGCGCGATGCGGCCAGATGCATCAGCGTGTCGATGCAGCCACCGATCAGCCGGCCCTGCAGGTCCAGCGGTCTGGCGGCCGCTGCGTTCACCGGCCGCCAGACCGTGGTTTCGCTCAGCTGGTAGGGCTGCTGCGGCGCGGAGGCGAAGTCGGTCCATTGGCGTTGCCAGCGGCTGGACGCGGCCTGCACGAAGCGTCCGCCGGCCGGCGTCGCCAGGTGCTCGAAGAGCGAGGCCGTCAGCGGGTCGTCCTGGCCCGGCACCAGGTCCATCAGGCAGGGGCCGTGCGCCGTCGCCCAGCCCAGATGCAGCGTGATCGGCAGCAGCAGCGTGCTGGTGTCGGAGTAGCCGAGCAGCCACTTCGGCCGCGCCCGGCCGAGCGCCGCCCAGTCCAGTCGCTGCAACACCTCGATGGCCAGCTCGCCGCCCCAGGGCGGCACGATGGCGTCGACGTCCTCGCGCAGCAGCAGCGCCATCAGTTCGGCGGCGCGTTCGGTGGCCGGGGCGCTGGCGTCGTCCTGCTGCTGTCGCAGGCAGCGGCCTTCCTCGACGAGGAAGCCGCGGGCGCGCAGCACGCTCAGTGCCAGTTCCAGTCGCGCATGCAGGCGCGGTGCGACGCCCGAACTCGGCGCGGTGACGGCGATGCGGCTGCCGGGGTGCAGCGGGGCGGGGTAGATCGTGGCCATCAGCCGATGATGCCGGCGTACTCGTGCCGGCGACGCTTGGCGATCCACCCGTCGACCCATGCGGCGGATCAACTCATGAGCGGCAGCGGCGAACGCCCCAGCTTCTCCGGGGACGGCTCCTTGGGCCTGTCCACGTCGGCAAGGCCTTCGGCCTGCAGCAACGGCGCCAAGGACGGCAGGCTCCAGGTCTTGCGCAGCCGCAGGCTGTTGAGACCGTCATTCCAGGCATGCAGCATGCGCGGCCCGACGCGCTCGAAGTTCTTGAACGTGCGGCTGGCGCGCACCACCTCGGGCGACACGTCCACGACGGCCTGGCACAGCCGCTCCACCCGCCGCTCGATGTCCTGCGGCTTCAGGCCGCAATGCGTCTGCAGGTACAGCTCCAGCGCCTTGCCCGGGCGCCAGGTGCTGCGGCCATGCACCGACATGCCCGGCGGGTTCTTGCAGTAGTCGTCGTAGACCGTGATGGTCAGCATGTCGTAGACGGGCGCCAGCCGGACGTCTTCGCTGCCGGAGTAGAGCAGCGCGATGTTCTTCGTGTGGCAGTCCGCGTTGCGCAAGGCATAGGTCAGCAGCAGCAGGTCACCCAGATGCGACAGTGCCTGCGCCTGACGGGCCGGTGGCGTGACGTCCTTGATGCGTTTGGCGACCTTCTCCCAGGTCGACTCGTACTTCTGCTCGGGGCGCAGGGCGAGCAAGCTGCAAAGGTCTTCCATGCCCAGCCGGGTGCTCCCGTCCGCGGCATAGTCGAAACGGTGGACCACCAGCGCCTGCCCGTCGTCAGACACTTCGGTCTTGGCGGCATGTTCGAAGGCGAGTTGCGCCACCCGCATGCAGAAGTGCTCGTTGAGCGCCACCCCAGGCAGCTTCTCCGTGGTGCCTTTGATGATGAAGTGCTCCGTGGCCAGGGTCGACTTGTCATGGCCTTCGGGAAGCTCCTTGGCGCCGGGCGCCAGGAACTTGGGCACGACGCCGGACACGCCGCTCTGCGCATAACGGTGTACCAGTTCCACGAAGGCCGCCTCGGAGTTGTCGCCTCGCAGGATGTCGCGCAGCTCGAATGCCGGCGCCGGAGCGACGGGGTCAGCACCCTCGGGCGCCACCTTGACGCGGCCAATCGCGTTGCGGCCCACCACCGAAAGCAGGCTCAGCGGCGAGGCCCCGATGTGGGGGCCCAACTGTTCCTGCAGGACCGACAGCAGGTAGCCCTCGGGCAGGTTCATCCGGAACACAGGATGCAGTTCCGGGTAGGCGTAGGACTTCGTCCGCACGGGCATGAGCAAGGACACGAAGTCCTCGGCGGCCACGGCGGGATGGTAGGTGAGCACGTGCTCGAAGTTGTCGGGCGACTCCAGCGTCGCCACGGCCTTGTTCTGGACGAAGACGGTGAGCTTCAAAGCGGCTCCTTGAAGCTCGTCGTGGCAGAACCCGGGTTGTCGTGTGCGGCCTCGCTGCGCCGCACGCGCAGTGCGTCATCCAGGGTGAACTGCGGCCTCTCTTCGGTGACCGCCAGCCCGTGGCCCAGCACCTCCAGCAGGCGAAGGAGCTTTCGGGCTCCGAACTCGGCGACCTGGCCCGTCTCGAATCGAGCCAGCGTCGACTGCCCCATCCCGGTAAGGGCGCCCAGCTCTTTCTGCGTCAGGCCCTTGGCCTTGCGCAGTCGCGCCACCTCACGGCCGAGGTCGGCTAGGCTCGAGAGTTGATGCTTCATTTGCTATGTCTCTGCTGGGATGACATTGGCCCGAGAATGCTGTATTTGCTATCAAGATTCTCGCCGCCACGTTGATGACTGCGGCTTATTTCTCTCTTGAGCCCCCACAAGGTTGGCGCTCTCGACACGATTAAAAATAGCAAATACGGCATATCGTGGCAAGAGCCTCCCGCACACACAGGCGGGGAGCCTGTCTGTGATATAGCATATACGGCATTTGTTGGCCTAAGGGAGGCCTCCACTGCGCATGTGCTTCTTCATCGGTCTGGCTGCAGAGCTTGCGGGTCCCGAATCGAGGCGCTTGGATGCTTGGTGCGCGCCGGGGCAGGCTGGATGTCGCGGCCAGACGGGGGCTCCGGCGAGGCCGAAGCCATGAAAAAGGCGGCCCGCAGGCCGCCTTCGTCGTATGCGCCGACTGGTTTACAAACCGGCAGCCGCGCGCAGCGCCGCAGCCTTGTCGGTTCTCAAGCTCCGGCCGGGCCTTGCGGCCCTTGACTTCGCTGGCGCGAAGTCAGCCTGCGCTGGCGCTCGGATACCGCGCTGCGCGCGGCGGGCTTACAGCCCGGCTGCGGCGCGCAGCGCCGCAGCTTTATCCGTGCGTTGGTCTTCGCTCACATCGCTGGCGCGATATGAGCGAAGCCCGAGAACCGACACCGCGCTTCGCGCGGCGGCCTTACAGGCCGGCGGCCGCCCGCAGGGCTGCCGCTTTGTCGGTTCTCTCCCAGCTGAACTCCGGCTCTTCACGGCCGAAGTGGCCGTAGGCCGCGGTCTTCTCGTAGATCGGGCGCAGCAGGTCGAGCATCTGGATGATGCCCTTGGGGCGCAGGTCGAAGTGGGTCTCGACCAGCTTGGCGATCTCGGCGTCGGAGATGACGCCGGTGCCTTCGGTGTAGACCGTGATGTTCATCGGCTTGGCGACACCGATGGCGTAGGCCACCTGCACCTGGCACTGGCGCGCCAGGCCGGCGGCGACCACGTTCTTGGCGACGTAGCGCGCGGCGTAGGCGGCCGAGCGGTCGACCTTGGACGGGTCCTTGCCCGAGAACGCGCCACCGCCGTGCGGGCAGGCGCCGCCGTAGGTGTCGACGATGATCTTGCGGCCGGTCAGGCCGCAGTCGCCTTGCGGGCCGCCGATGACGAAACGGCCGGTCGGGTTGACCAGGTAGCGCGTGTCCTGCAGCCATTCCTTGGGCAGCACCGGCTTGATGATCTCCTCGATGATCGCCTCGTAGAAGCTGGCCTTGAGCTTGGTGGCGGTCTCGCTCTGGTCGGGGTGGTGCTGGGTCGACAGCACGACCGTGTCGATCGAGTGCGGCTTGCCGTCGACGTAGCGCATCGTCACCTGGCTCTTGGCGTCGGGGCGCAGGAAGGGCAGCTTGCCGTTCTTGCGCAGCTCGGCCTGGCGCTCGACGAGGCGGTGCGCGTAGTAGATCGGCGCGGGCATCAGCTCGGGCGTCTCGTCGCAGGCGTAGCCGAACATCAGGCCCTGGTCGCCGGCGCCGGTGTTCAGGTGGTCGTCGCTGGCGTGGTCCACGCCCTGGGCGATGTCGTTGCTCTGCTTGTCGTAGGCGACGAGCACCGCACAGCCCTTGTAGTCGATGCCGTAGTCGGTGTTGTCGTAGCCGATGCGCTTGATCGTGTCGCGTGCGACCTGGATGTAGTCGACGTGCGCGTTGGTCGTGATCTCGCCGGCCAGCACCACGAGGCCGGTGTTGGTCAGGGTCTCGGCAGCGACGCGGCTGCGCGGGTCCTGCTTGAAGATCGCATCGAGGATCGCGTCCGAAATCTGGTCGGCCACCTTGTCGGGATGGCCTTCGGAGACGGACTCGGAGGTGAAGAGGAATTCGTTCGCCACTGCTGAAAAGCTCCTGTCTATCTGTCTGTCGAACCCTGACTTCGCGATCGTCGGGGGCAGATAACTTCTGGAGCCGCGGCGAACGCTTTAGCGGATTTGTTGAGCCAGCACCACCCGAAGCGGCGTCGTGCCCGGCGGTGCCTCGGTATCCTTCGGCTCCCGCGTCGCCCCGCAAGTTGTCCTGTTAACTCGGCGACGCGCGGATCATACAAGCATGCATTTCCTGGTTCGCTGGCTATCTCGCCGTTCCTTGCGCTTCCTCCACATCCTGGGCGCTTTTCTCGGTTGGCTGGCCTACTGGTTTTCACCGACTTACCGCCGCCGCCTCGGCGCCAATGCCGCGCTGGCCGGTTTGACGCCGGCCGAACGCCGCGAAGCGGTGGCCGACGCCGGCCGCCTGGTGATGGAAGTGCCGCGCCTGTGGCTGCGCCCGCGCGAGCAGCCGATCGCCGACCCGGTGCGCTGGGAAGGCGCCGAGCTGATGGAGTCGCTGCTCGGCCGCGGCAAGGGCCTGGTGCTGCTGACGCCGCACATGGGCAGCTTCGAGATCGCCGCGCAGGCCTATGCCGAACGTTTCGGCGCCCGCCAGCCGATCACCGTGCTCTACCGTCCGGCGCGCAAGCAGCTGCTGCGCGAACTGGAGGAGACCGCGCGCGCGCGCCCGGCGCTGGCCACCGCGCCGGCCACGCTGTCCGGCGTGCGCCAGATGCTGCGCGCACTGAAGAAGGGCGAGACCGTCGGCCTGCTGCCCGACCAGGTGCCGCCCGAAGGCCAGGGCGTCTGGGTGCCGTTCTTCGGCAAGCCGGCCTACACGATGACGCTGGCCGCGCGCCTGGTGCAGCAGACCGGCGCCGAGATCGCCATCGTCTGGGCCGAGCGCCTGCCGCAGGGCGCGGGCTACGTCGTGCGCGTGATGCCGATGCCCGAGCCGCTGCCCGAAGGCGGCGACGACGAAGCCTGCGCGCGCGCCGTCAACCGCTCGATGGAAGCCGTCATCCGACTCAAGCCCACGCAGTACCTGTGGGGCTACCACCGCTACAAGGCGCCGCGTCGCGTCGCGTCCTCATGAACCTGTTCGCCCGCGCCGTGCTGGCGCTCGTCTGGCTGCTGCACTGGCTGCCGCTGGGGGTGCAGGCCGCGCTCGGCCGCGGCCTCGGCGCCCTGTTCTACCGTTTCGCCGGCCAGCGCCGGCGCATCGCGCTGCGCAACCTGGAGCTGTGTTTCCCCGACAGGCCGGCCGCCGAGCGCGAGCGCATCGCGCGCGAGCACTTCGGCTGGCTGGGCCGCAGCCTCATCGAGCGCGGCCTGCTCTGGTACGCCAGCCCGGAGCGCCTGAAGCGCCTGATCCACGTCGAGGGCGAGGTGCACCTGGCCGACGAGAGCGAGCGCCCGGTGATGTGGCTGGTGCCGCACTTCATGGCGCTGGACGTCGCCGGCGCCGCGACGCAGCTGTTCCAGAAGCGCTGGGTGGCCTCGATCTACCAGCGCCAGAGCATCCCCGCCTTCGACGCCGCGATGCGCGCCGGCCGGCTGCGCTTCAAGCAGGGCGAGGTCTTCTCGCGCCACGAGAGCGTGCTGCCGCTGATCCGCGCGATCAAGCGCGGCGCCGCGTTCTTCAACCTGCCCGACATGGACTTCGGCCGCCGCGAGGCGGTCTTCGTGCCCTTCTTCGGCGTGCCGGCGGCGACGCTGATGGCGCCGGCCAAGATGGCTGCGTCCTTGAAGATGATCGTGCAGCCGGTGGTCGCCGAGTTCCTGCCCGGCGGCGCCGGCTACCGCGTGCGTTTCCTGCCCCCGTTCACCGACTGGCCCGCCGGCGACCCCGAAGCCGACGCGCGCCGCATGAACGAGTGGATCGAGAGCGAGATCCTGCGCAACCCCTCGCAGTACCTGTGGGTGCACAAGCGCTTCAAGACCCGCCCCAAGGGCGAGCCCAAGCTGTACCCGAAGCGATAATCCGGCGATGCGACTGCGCTTCACCAAGATGCACGGCGCCGGCAACGACTTCGTCGTGCTCGACGCCAGCGGCGCGCCGCTGGCGCTGTCGCGCGAGCAGATCCGCCGGCTGGGCGACCGGCGCTTGGGCGTCGGCGCCGACCAGATCCTCGTCATCGAGCGCAGCGCGACGCCGGGCGTCGACTTCCGCTACCGCATCTTCAACAACACCGGCGACGAGGTCGAGCAGTGCGGCAACGGCTCGCGCTGCTTCGTGCGCTACGTCGTCGAGCACGGGCTGACCGACAAGACGACGATCCGCGTCGAGACCGTCAACAACCTGCTCGAGCTGTCGCTGGCCGCCGACGGCCGCGTGCGCGTGGACATGAACCGCCCGGTCTTCGACCTGGCGCGTGTGCCCTTCGACGCCAGCGGGCTGACGCCGCGCCTCGTCAACGGCGTCGAGCTCTGGCCGCTGGCCGACGCCGGCGTCGAGGTGGCGGTGCTGTCGATGGGCAACCCGCACGCGGTGATGCGCGTCGACGACGTCGACAGCGCGCCGGTGGCCGCCGTCGGCCCGCGCATCGAGAGCCATGCGCGCTTCCCGCGCCGCGTCAACGCCGGCTTCCTGCAGCTGCTGTCGCGCGCCGAGGTGCGGCTGCGCGTCTATGAACGCGACGCCGGCGAGACCCTGGCCTGCGGCAGCGGCGCCTGCGCCGCGGTCGTCGCCGGCATCCGCCTGGGCTGGCTGGACCGGCGCGTCGAGGTGCACGCGCGCGGTGGCGACCTGCTGATCGAGTGGCCCGACGACAGCGCCTCGGTGCTGATGACGGGCCCTGCCGTGACCGTCTTCGAAGGAGAAATCGAGCTGTGAACCTCCAGGGCATCACCGAGAACGACATCGCCGAGTACCTGGCCAACACGCCCGGCTTCTTCGAGCGCCACGCCGAGCTGCTGTCCAGCGTGCAGCTCACCAGCCCGCACGGCCAGCGTGCCGTCTCGCTGCAGGAGCGGCAGATGGAAATGCTGCGCGACCGCATCAAGGGCCTGGAGATGCGCATCGTCGAGATGATCCGGCACAGCCAGGAGAACGTCGGCATCGCCGAACGCCTGCACCGCTGGACACGCGCGCTGCTCGTCACCGCCGACGCCGCCGCGCTGCCCGCGGTGCTGGTCGACGAGCTGCAGCACCAGTTCATGATCCCGCAGGCGGCGCTGCGGCTGTGGAACGTCGCCCCGGCGCACGAAGGCCAGCGCTTCAGCGAGGCGGTCAGCGAGGACGTGAAGAGCTTCGCCGACAGCCTGTCGCAGCCCTACTGCGGCGTGAACGCCGGCTTCGAGGCCGTCGGCTGGCTGCCCGAGCCCAGCGCCATCGCCTCGGTGGCCTTGATCCCGCTGCGTACGGCGGGCGGCAGCTTCGGCCTGCTGATCCTGGGCTCGCCCGACCCGACACGCTACAGCGCCGACATGGGCACCGAGTTCCTGGTGCGCATCGGCGACACCGCGGGCGCAGCCTTGTCCCGTTTGACGGCCTGATCCCGACGATGGACGCCACGCTGCCCGACGACGCGCAGCGCTGGCTGGACCACCTGAGCGTCGAGCGCCGCCTGTCGGCGCGCACGCTGACGCTGTACCGCGACGCCCTCGGCCGGCTGGCGGCCTCGGCCGCCGCCGACGGCGTCGAACTGCGCGCCGCCCAGCCGCACCACGTGCGCCGCTGGATGGCGCAGCTGCGCACCAGCGGCCTGGCGCCGCGCAGCATCGCGCTGGTGCTGTCGGCCTGGCGCGGGCTATACCGCTGGTGGGGCCGCGAAGGCCTGGTGCCGGCGAACCCGGTCGACGGCCTGCGTGCGCCCAAGGCGCCCAAACCGCTGCCCAAGGCGCTGTCGGTCGACCACGCGGTGGCGCTGGCCGAACACGAGAACGAAGACGGCGACGCCCGCCTGGCGGCGCGCGACCACGCCATCGTCGAACTGCTCTACGGCTGCGGGCTGCGCATCGGCGAGCTGCTGGCGCTGGACCTGGCGCCCTCGGCCACGGCGGCGGGCTGGATCGACGTCGACGACGCCAGCGCCCACGTGCTGGGCAAGGGCCGCAAACGCCGCAGCGTGCCGGTGGGCGCCAAGGCGCTGGAAGCGCTGGCGGCCTGGCTGGCGTTGCGGGCGCAGCTGGCCGCCGCCGGCGAGCCGGCGCTCTTCGTCAGCCGGCGCGGCGAGCGCCTGTCGCAAGGCGCCTTGCGCGCCCGGCTCAAGCAGATCGCGCTGCAGGCGGGGCTGCCGACGCACGTGCACCCGCACATGCTGCGCCACAGCTACGCCAGCCATCTGCTGCAGAGCAGCGGCGACCTGCGTGCGGTGCAGGAGCTGCTGGGCCACGCCAGCATCTCGACGACCCAGGTCTACACCCAGCTCGACTTCCAGCACCTGGCGCGCGCCTACGACGCCGCGCACCCACGCGCCAAACGCAAGACGCCCGAAGGCGGCTGAAGGCCGCACGGCCGGGCGCGGCGACAATCGCGCCCATGAAAACGATCAGACTGCGCGAAGGCAAGGAGCGCTCGCTGCAGCGCCACCACCCCTGGGTGTTCCAGGGCAGCATCGAGAAGGGCAAGGCCGACGCCGGCGAGACCGTGCGCGTGGAGGCCGCCGACGGCAGCTTCCTGGCCTGGGGCGCCTACAGCCCGAACTCGACGATTCGCGTGCGCGCCTGGAGCTTCGAAGCCAGCGAGCGCATCGACGCCGACTTCTTCGAGCGCCGCATCGCGCGTGCGCTGGCGCTGCGTGCGCGCCTGCCGGTGGCCAGCGACGGCGTGCGCCTGGTGCACGGCGAAGCCGACGGCCTGCCGGGCCTGGTCGTCGACCGTTACGGCGACCTGCTGTCGGTGCAGTTCCTGTCGGTGGGCAGCGTGCGCTGGAAGGACGTGATCGCCGACGCGCTGATGACACAGACCGGCGCACGCGGGCTGTACGAGCGCTCCGACTCCAGCGTGCGTTCGCTCGAAGGCCTGGAGCCCGTCACCGGCTGGCTGCGCGGCGGCGGCGGCACCGAGCTGACGATCCGCGAACACGGCTGGAAGCTGTCGCTGGACGTGGCCACCGGCCACAAGACCGGCTTCTACCTCGACCAGCGCGACAACCGCGCGCGTTTTGCCGAGATGGTGCGCCAGCAGGGCGCACGCCGGGTGCTGAACTGCTTCAGCTACACGGGCGGCTTCAGCGTCGCGGCGCTGGCCGGCGGTGCCCGCCACGTCACCAGCATCGACTCCTCGGCCCCGGCGCTGGAGCGCGTGCGTGCCCACGTCGAGCTGAACGGTTTCGACGGCGCGCGCAGCCAGACGCAGGACGCCGACGTCAACCAGTTCCTGCGCGACGAGATCAAGGCCGGCCGCAGCTACGACGCCATCGTGCTGGACCCGCCCAAGTACGCGCCCACGGCCGCGCACGCCGAACGCGCGTCACGCGCCTACAAGGACATCAACCGCCTGGCGCTGAAGCTGCTGGAGCCGGGTGGCCTGCTGCTGACCTTCAGCTGCTCGGGCGGCATCAGCGCCGACCTGTTCCACAAGATCGTCGCCGGCGCGGCGATGGACGCCGGCGTCGACGGCGCCATCCTGGCGCGGCTGGAAAGTGCGCCCGACCACCCGACGACGCTGTTCTTCCCCGAGGGCGAGTACCTGAAGGGCCTGGCGATCGTCAAGCAGTAGCGCGGCGTTCAGCGCCCGCGCACCAGCGCCATCACCTTGGTGGTGTCGAGCGTGCGCGCCTGCTGCTGGATCTGCGGGCCGTACTGCGCCTGCAGCCCACGCGCCTGCTGCAGCAGGTCGGTGTAGGTGCTGCGCAGCATCTCGGTGGAGAACGTGCGCCCGCCGGCGTAGTAGCGCTTGGCGACCTGGCCCAGCGCCCAGGTCGTCGCGAAGCTCAGCCCCGAGCTGACGGCCTGCTTGCCCAGGCCGCCGAACAGCCCCTTGCCCAGCAGCCCGCCGAGCAGCTTGCGCCCGGCCTGCTCCAGGTATTGCGAGGTCAGGCCCACGCCGGCGGTGGCCAGGAAGTCCTTCACGTGGCCGCTGTCCAGCGGGTAGCCGTAGGCCAGGCCGACGCGGTGCACCAGCTTCATCTGCAGCGGGATGATGGCCAGCGTGGACAGCGACTCGGGCAGCAGCTCCAGCGCGCCGTTGAGGATGGCGGCGTTGAGGATCGCGCGGTCGAGCTCGGATTCGTCGACGGCCGGCCGGGCGGCCGCGGCGGCCGCGGCTGGCGCGGCGCTGGCCGGCACGGCCTCGGCGGCCAGCGTGTCGGCCTGCGCGGCGTAGGCGTCGGCCTCGCCGACGTCCAGCCCCAGGCGCTGCGCCAGGTCGGCGAGGAAGGCGCGTTCGGCATCGCTCTGCGCGCCGTCGGCGTCGCAGACGCCCACCGCCATCTCGTAGGCCAGCTGGCGTGCCTCGGCGCTGCCCAGCGCCGCGGCGGCAGCGGCGACGTCCACGCGCTTGAGCAGCACGTCCTGCACCAGCGAGGGCAGGTCGACGGCGGCGTCGTGCGCCAGGCCTTCGGCGATGCGGCGGATCTGTTCGCGCTCGCGTTCGTGCTTGCGGCCGTCGGCGAAGGCGGCGAGCAGGGCGATCGTCAGGACGGCGCGGGTGTCGGCGGTGTTCATCGGGCGGTGGTGACAGGTGGTGACGCGCGCACTCTAGCGAGCGTGCTTTGTCCGCTGCGCCGCGGGTGCTTGGCGCTCAGCGTGCCGGCGCCGGCAGCGGCAGCCGCGGGTCGAACTTGGCGCGTTTGACGCTGAAGAAGGCTTTCACGTTGCGCACGTTGGCGTCCTGCGTGAACAGGCGCTGCACCAGCGCGTGGTAACCGGCCATGTCGGCGGCATGCACCACGAGCACGAAGTCCGGCCCCGGCGAGACGCGGTAGCACTGCTGCACCGCGGCGTCGGCGGCCACACGCGCTTCGAACGCGTCGAGGTGCTCGGCGCCCTGGCGGTCGAGCGTGATCTCCACCAGCGCCGTCAGCCCGGCGCCCAGGCGTTCGGGCGAGAGCAGGGCGACGCGGCGCTCGATGACACCGCCATCGACCAGCCGGCGCACGCGCCGCAGCGCCGTGGCCGGCGAGGTGTGGGCACGTTCGGCCAGCGCCTGGTTGGAGAGCGAAGCGTCGTCTTGCAGCAGGTCGAGCAGGCGGTAGTCGGTGGCGTCGAGATCCATGGCGAAAGGATATGCCATCGTAGTTCTTCCGATGAAAGAAAAGGTCGGCACCTCATTCGCGTGGGTGAATCGTTCACAAGTCGGCCATCAATGAACGAAAACTTCATCCGCCCCGGCCTAGCATCCCGCCACCGAAGTTCAAAAGGTCGAATCCCATGTGCGGCATCGTCGGCGCGGTCAGCACGCGCAACATCGTCCCGATCCTGATCGAAGGCCTGAAGCGGCTGGAGTACCGCGGCTACGACTCCTGCGGCGTGGCCGTGCACCAGGACGGCGAGCTGCGCCGGGCGCGCAGCACCTCGCGTGTGGCCGAGCTGGAAGCCAACGTCGAGCGTGACGGCATCGCCGCCACCACCGGCATCGCCCACACGCGCTGGGCCACGCACGGCGCGCCGCTGGTGCACAACGCCCACCCGCATTTCTCGTCCGGCCCCGGCGCCGACGGCCCGGGCCGGATCGCGCTGGTGCACAACGGCATCATCGAGAACCACGACGAGCTGCGCGCCGAGCTGCAGCAGCGCGGCTACGTCTTCACCAGCCAGACCGACACCGAGGTCATCGCCCACCTGGTGCACCGCTACTACGAAGGCGACCTGCTGGAAGCGGTGCAGCGTGCGCTGCCGCGGCTGCGTGGCGCCTATGCGATCGCCGTCTTCTGCCGTGACGAGCCGCACCGCGTGATCGGCGCGCGCCAGGGGTCGCCGCTGGTGCTGGGGGTCGGCGAAGGCGAGAACTTCGTCGCCTCCGACGCGATGGCGCTGGCCGGCGTCACCGAACGCATCGTCTACCTGGAAGAAGGCGACGTCGTCGACCTGCAACTGGGCCGGGTGTGGATCAGCGCCGCCGACGAGCAGGGCCGCTACCGCCCGGTGGAGCGCCCGGTGCGCACCGTCGCCGCCTACAGCGGCGCCGCCGAGCTGGGGCCGTACCGGCACTACATGCAGAAGGAGATCTTCGAGCAGCCCAAGGCCATCGCCGACACGCTGGACGCGGTGCCCGGCATCAGCCCCGAGCTGTTCGGCGACGGCGCGTACCGCATCTTCAAGGAAGTCGACCGCGTGCTGATCCTGGCCTGCGGCACCAGCTACTACGCCGGCAGCACCGCGCGCTACTGGCTGGAGTCGGTGGCCGGCATCCCGACGACGGTGGAGATCGCCAGCGAGTACCGCTACCGCGACAGCGTGCCCGACCCGCGCACGCTGGTCGTCACCATCAGCCAGAGCGGCGAGACCGCCGACACGCTGGCCGCGCTGAAACACGCACGCAGCCTGGGCATGAAGCACACGCTGACGATCTGCAACGTCGCCACCAGCGCGATGGTGCGCGAGTGCGAGCTGGCCTACGTCACGCGCGCCGGCGTCGAGATCGGTGTCGCCAGCACCAAGGCCTTCACGACCCAGCTCGTCGCGCTGTACCTGCTGACGCTGGCGCTGGCGCAGGTGAAGGGCCGGCTGACCGACGAGCAGGAAGCCGCGGAGCTGAAGGCGCTGCGCCACCTGCCGCTGGCGCTGCAGGCCGTGCTGGCGCTGGAGCCGCAGGTCATCGCCTGGAGCGAAGACTTCTCGCGCAAGGAGAACGCGCTGTTCCTGGGCCGCGGGCTGCACTACCCGATTGCGCTGGAAGGCGCGCTGAAGCTCAAGGAGATCAGCTACATCCACGCCGAGGCCTACCCGGCCGGCGAGCTGAAGCACGGCCCGCTGGCCCTGGTGACCGAGCAGATGCCGGTGGTGACGGTGGCGCCGAACGACGCGCTGCTGGAGAAGCTGAAGAGCAACATGCAGGAAGTGCGCGCCCGCGCCGGCCAGCTCTACGTCTTTGCCGACGCCGACACCCACATCGCCAGCGAACCCGGCGTGCACGTCATCCGCATGCCCGAGCACTACGGGCGGCTGTCGCCGATCCTGCACGTGGTGCCGCTGCAGCTGCTGGCGTACCACGCGGCTTGTGCGCGGGGGACGGATGTGGACAAGCCGAGGAATCTGGCTAAGTCGGTGACGGTGGAGTGAGGGGCTGCGCTGGCGGCACCGCCGTCAGCCAGGCGACCAGCGATGAAGTCGCTCCATCACCTCGGCTTTCGGCAGCCGCCGGCGCGGGTGAGCCCATATGCGCGAGAGCCCTTCATGCAGCGTCGCGGCCCCGACCTTGCCTGATGCTTCCATCTGGTCCAGGACCCACAGCAAGCCGTAGACGACGCAGTGGCGCGCCTGGGCCTCGGCCCGCAGAAGCTTGTCACCCGACACCAGGGCGTGGCCCTGGCGTCGGGCGCAGCTGAGGGCAAAGCAGTCCGGCAACGAGAGACCGGGGCGCAGCTTGCGAAGCTGCTGTGCGAAGTCGACCTCGTCGGGGTTCAGCGCCACGACGCCCAGGCCGAGCGTGCGCAGCAAGGGGCCGTTCTCTGCCTCCAGCTCGCGTGCAAACAGAAGGTCCGGCACCACCATCGTCAGGTCGCAGGAGAAGGCAGGCTCCAGGAGCCCACCCCGCTCCAGGTCGATCAGGACGGATGTGTCCGAGACCAGGATGATCATGGCCGGTCAGCCAGGCTGCCCCGCCAGCCGGCGGTCCAGTTCACGCACGCTGATACGCAGCAGCTCGGCCGCGCGTGCCTCCGAGATGGCGCCCTCGGCGACGGCGCGCAGACACAGGCGCTCCATGCGCTGCGGCACTTCGGGCATCAGCATGCCCGGTTCACCGGAGGCCTGGCTGTTCCAGCCCAGATCCTTGATCTGGGCCCACAGGCGGCCGTAGACCGCCTTGGTGATGATCCCCAGCTGGGCACATCGCACCGCCAGTGACGCGATGCTGACCTTGAACAGCTTCTTCAGCTCGGCCAGCTCGCCGATCGAGATCGACGTCCGGTGCGGGCCCAGCAGCCTGAACACCATGTCACGGGCCATCAGGAACGCGCCGGCAAAGCGGTCGGCGGCCTTCTCCTGCTCGGCGTCGCTGAGGCCGCTGAAGCGCAGCACCAGGTGCGCCAGTTCGTGGGCCAGCGTGAACCGCTGCCGCTCGCCGTTGTGGCCCTGATTCACCACGATCACCGGCACGTCCTGGCGGTCGGGCCGCTGCACGAACGCTTTGGAGCCCGACACGTTCTCCGGCAGGTCCAGGGCGATCACCTTGACGCCCTTGTCTTCCAGCAGTTCGGCCATGAAGGGGATCGGGTCGATGCCCAGCTTCCACAGGCGGCGCAAGGCGTCGGCGGCCTGTTCCGCATCCTCGACGCGTGCGATGTCGAACGCCTCGTCTTCGGGTGCAGCCCAGGCCTGCTCCACGCCGGGCAGCAGCTCTTCCAGTTCCAGGTAGCGCTCGACCTGATCCAGCACGGACGCTTGCACGGCGCGCTCCTCCTTGACGCCGGCATGCGGCGCCTTGCGAAAGTCCACGCCCGTCAGCTCGATCTCGCGCTCGCTCAGCAGGTACTCGGGCGAGACGCGCAGGGCCTTGGCCATGGCCAGCAGGATGGTGGAGCTGGGCATCATCTCGTCGCGTTCGTACTTGCCGATGGCCTGCGCCGAGACCTGTCCCTGGATGGCCGCTTCCAGCTCGCGCAGCGACAACCCGAGAGCCTCTCGCGCTCTCTTGAGTCGGTTTCCGATCATGGTGTTCTCCGCGGCCTTTGGTTTACAGATTGATGATGAGGATTGTTGTTTGTAAACTCTCTCGCGTCAACTTCTCCGACCGGAGGTTCGTGATGGCTAACCGGAACAACGTTCATGTCGTCCAGCGTGACAACGGCTGGGGCACGCTGCGCGAAGGCGGGCAGCGGGCGACGCAGGTGTTCGACACCCAGGCCCAGGCCATCCAGGCCGGACGGTAGATGGCTCGGCAGGGGCAGGGCGAGTTGCTGATCCACGGGCAGGACGGGCGCATCCGGGCCCGTGATTCCTACGGCAACGATCCCTGCCCGCCGAAGGACGCCAAGTGATCAGGTTCGACTTCCAGATGCCGGATGTGGACGCCGTGCTGCGTGAAGCCATGGCGGAGGTCGAGAAGGACCTGACCGAGAAGGTACGCCCAGCGGCGGTGCCTTTTGGTGGCGTCGCGGTGAAGGTCGAGCGCGAGGCCGATGGCACCCTCAAGACCATCAATCTGCAGGGTACCGAGGCGGCGATCGAGGCGGCTCAGGCCGCCCTCAACTGCTGATGGGGCTAATGGGCGAAAGGCTCCAAGATGTGTGGGTGGTGCTCTGTCATTCCCCATCAGCGCCGCCTTCGCCGACGCTGGATAGCCACCCTCGAGCGCTATGCTCGTCACCAGTCTTTGTCGACTGAATCACGCGAGCTGTCCATGGAAACGCAGGCCCTGCATCGTGGCCGATTGATCGATCACATCCAACTCGTGGTGCGGGATCTCCCGGCCAGTCAAGCCTTTTACGCCGCCATCCTCGAGTCGCTCGGCGTGCCGATGGGCGGCACGGGCGAAGGCTACTTCTGGGCCGACGAGCTCTTCGTCACCGCCGTCGACAGCCCGGCTGCGCTGGGGGTGCTGACCGGGCGCCATCACCTGGCCTTCCAGGCGCAGGACAGGGCGATGGTGGACAAGTTCTACAAGGCCGCACTCGCCCATGGCGGCCAGGACCATGGCGCTCCCGGCGAGCGTGCCTACCATCCTGGTTATTACGCGGCTTTTGTCCTGGACCCGGACGGCAACAACATCGAAGCCGTCTATCACGGTGAAGCCAAACGCAGCGCTGCGTCGGTCGTGATCGAGTTCTGACCGCGGCGGCGGGCGGCATCACCGCGCCTCCAATGCCCTGCGCCGGCTCGGCCAGCTCATCGTCCGAAGGCGCAGTGCCCCCATGCGGGCCTCGTCGTGCACGCCGAGCAGGAAGTCCACTTCGCGCAAAGTGCGCACGGGCCTGCCCTCGCGTTCGGCGGCCGCGGCTTCGCGCCGCGCCATGAGCTGGTCGCCGCTGCTGCGCGAGCGGGGCGCCTGTCGCCTGAAGCTCAGCCGGCCGCGGTCGTGCCGCCGCCCTGCGCCAGCGCCTGCGCGACGCGTTCAGCCAGATCGATCAGCTGCCCGTCGATCGCCCGCGCCTGCGCCAGCAGTTCGTCGTCGGAGCCTGACCCGCCTGCCAGCGCCGCCTCGAAGCGGCCGACCTCGTCGGCCAGCGCGGTGGCGCCGACGGTCGCGCAGGCGCCGCGCAGCGAGTGCGCCTGGTCCTGCCAGGGCCGGCGCTGATCATCGGCCGGCGCCGTGCGCCAGGCCGGGATGCCCTGGCCATAACGCTCGACGAAACGCTGCAGTACGCGCGCCAACGCCCGGGTGTTCCCCGCGGTGTGGCGCAGGGCCGCCTGCACGTCCAGCGCCCCGGTCTCCTGCAGCGACGCGGCCAGGCCGGCCGCGCCGCCGCGTGTCGCGCCGGCGGCGGCTGCGGCGGCCTCGCCCGGCGGCAGCCAGCGCAGCAGGGTTTCGTAAAGCGTCATCGCCTCGACGGGTTTGGCGATGTGGTCGTTCATGCCGGCTGCCAGGCAGGCGGCACGGTCCTCGCCGAAGGCGTTGGCGGTCATCGCGACGATGGGCAGGGCGTCGCCGAGCCGCCTGCGGATGCGTCGTGTCGCCTCCAGGCCGTCGGTGCCCGGCATCTGCATGTCCATCAGGATCATGTCGAAACCGCCGCGTGCCGCCTGCTCGACCGCCTGCTCGCCGTCGGCGGCCACCTCGACGACGATGCCGGCATCCTCCAGCAGCGCGCAGGCCACCTCCTGGTTCACCTGGTTGTCCTCGGCCAGCAGCACACGCGGGCGCGTCGGCCGGCGCTGCAAGCGTGTCAGGGCGTCGGACGGCCGTGCCGGCACGGTGCTGCCCGCCGGCAGGCTCAGCAGCGCCTGCGACAGCGCGTCGTTGATCGACGACGGCGTCACCGGCTTGGTGAGCACGGCGACGAACTGCGCCTGCCGCGCCCGCTCGCGCAGCGTGTCGGCGTCGTGCGCGCTCACCAGGATGCACGGCGCAACGTCGCCCCCGCGCCGCCGCAGCTCGAGCACGGTGTCGATGCCGTCCGGCCCCGGCATGCGCCAGTCGACGACGAGCAGGTCGTAGGGCCGGCCGGCGGCGCGTTCGGCGGCGAAACGCTCGATCGCCTGCGTGCCGTCGCCCGCCTCGTCGACCTGCATGCCGACGCGCCGCAGCATGTCCGCGAGCACCTCGCGCGACTCGGCCAGGTCGTCGACCAGCAGCGCGCGCATGCCGAACGGCGCCTGGGCTGCGGGCGGCCACTCGGGGGCACGGGTGTCGCCCTGGCCCAGCCAGCAGCTGAACCAGAAGCTGCTGCCCTGCCCGGGGCGGCTGTCGACGCCGACGTCGCCGCCCATCAGCCGCGCCAGGTGCCGCGTCAACGCCAGGCCCAGGCCGGTGCCGCCATAACGGCGTGTCGTTGACGCGTCGGCCTGCTCGAAGGCCTCGAACAGCCGCGCCTGGCGTTCCGGCGCGATGCCGATGCCGGTGTCGCGCACCTCGAAACGCACCAGCAGCCGGCCGCCTTCGGCCGCGACGCGTTCGCCGCGCAGCCGGATCCAGCCGTGGTCGGTGAACTTGACGGCGTTGGCCAGCAGGTTGATCAGCGCCTGCGCCAGGTGCTTGGCGTCGCCGCGCAGCCGCTCGGGCAGCTGGCCGGCGTCCAGCACCAGCTCCAGCCCCTTGTGCGCCGCGCCTTCGGCCACCATGTCCAGCACGCGGTGCATCAGCTCGTCGCGCGAGAACTCGGCGTTCTCCAGCGTCAGCCGCCCGGCTTCGATCTTGGACAGGTCCAGGATGTCGTTGATGACCTGCAGCAGGTGGCGCGCCGCGTCGTCCACTTTGCGCAGGCGCTCGCGCAGCGTGGTGTCGGCGGCGTCGCGCGCCATCAGGTGGGTCAGGCCGATGATCGCGTTCATCGGCGTGCGGATCTCGTGGCTCATGTTGGCCAGGAAGGCGCTCTTGGCGCGTGTCGCCGCCTCGGCCTGGTCGACGCGCCGCGCCAGCTCCTCGTTCAGCTGCTCGAGCTTCTGCTCGGCCTGCTTCAACGCGGTGACGTCGGTGACGACCATCAGGAAACCCTGCACCACGCCGTCCAGCACCTGCGGCACGTAGCTCACGAGGATGCGGGTCACGGCGCCGTCGGCGCGCACGAACTCGCGCTCGAAGTCGCGGCGCTCGCCTCGCAGGACGGCGCGCACGAGGTCCTCGTCGCCGCGCAGGCGTTCTTCGCCGATCAGCTCGGCCATCGCCATGCCCGGCATGCGCTCCGGCGGGACGGGGAACCAGCCGCGGCAGGCTTCGTTGGCGAAACGGCAGCGCAGGTCCGTGTCCCAGTAGCCCACCGGGCCGGGCATGGTGTCGGCCATGCGGCGCAGGAAGTCCTGGCTGCGCGCCAGCTCGCGTTCGCGGTCGCGCAGCGCGGCCTCGGCGGCCTTGCCCTGGCTGATGTCGAGCAGCGTGCCCATGATGCGCGTGGCGTTGCCGGCGGCGTCGCGCTGCACGACGCGGCCCCGGTCCATCACCCAGATCCAGTGCCCGTCGTGATGCCGCAGGCGGCCTTCGAACGAATAGAGGTCGATCGAGCCGGACAGGTGCAGGCGCAGCTGCTCCTGCGCTGCGGCCAGCTCGTCGGGGTGGGCCAGCTGCACGCGCGTGTCGATGTGCGGGCGAAGCTCCTCGGTGCGGTAGCCGACGATGCCGGCCCAGCGGGCGTCGAACGCGACCTCGCCGGTCTCGATGTTCCAGTCCCAGGTGCCGGCGTCGGTGCCGCGCAGCACGTTGGCCAGGCGCTCGCGCTCGACGCGCAGCGCCTGCTCGGCCTGCTTGCGCGAACTGATGTCGGTGCCCACCGACAGGTAGCGCACGATGCTGCCGTCGAGGCCGGGCACCGGGACGATGACGCTGTCCACCCAGAACAGGCTGCCGTTCTTCGCGCGGTTGCACACCTCGCCCTGCCAGGTGCGGCCGGCGACGATGGTCGCCCACAGGGTGCTCCAGAACTCCGGCGCATGCGTGCCCGAGTTGACGACGCGGTGGGTGCGGCCCAGAAGCTCGTCGCGCGAGCGCCCGCTGACGCGGCAGAAGTGCTCGTTGGCGTCGAGGATCGTGCCCTCGGTGTCGGTCACCGAGTACAGCGACTGCGCCGTGATCGCCGTGGACAGCGTGAGGTAGTCGCGCTGCGCGGCGCTGAGCGTGGCCTCGGCGAGCTCGGCGCGCTCGGTCGCGACGGCCCGCTCCTGCTCGGCGCTGCGCAGCCGCGCCACCCGCTGGCCCGAGTCGCGGATGATGGCCGCGACGCCGACGACGTGGCCGGTCTCGTCGGCGATCGGTCCGAGCGCGATCGAGACGTCGAGCAGTTGCCCGTCGCGCCGGCGCCGCTGCGTGTCCAGCGGCTCGATCGCTTCGCCGGCGGCGGCCCGGCGCAGCAGCTCCGCGCCTTCGGCCTCGTGCCCCGGCGGCAGGATCAACGCGGCCAGCGGCCGGCCCAGCGCCTCGCCAGCCGGGTAGCCGAACAGGCGCTCGGCGCCGCGGTTCCAGTCGGTGACGCCGCCGTCCAGCGACAGGCCGACGATCGCATCGCCCGAACGTTCGACGATGGCGGCCCGGCGCGAACGTTCGATCGCCGTCTGGCGCCGCTGTGCCGCCGCGCCGGCCAGCAGCGCGGCGGCGAAGGCCGCCAGCGCGCTGGCGGCGGCACCAGCGAGGAACAGCGTGCGCGGTTCGGTGCCGACCGGCCGCGCCATGAAGGCCGGCGTGGCGCTCATCTGCAGCCGCCAGCGGCGGCCGAGCACGTCGCGCTCGACGACGGCACGCACCGTGGCGTCGCCGGCCTGCAGCCCGCTGTCGAAGAAGCGTCCGGCGGGCCGGTCTTCGCCTTCGGTCACGTCGTCGGCGGCGAGCTGGAAGAGGTCGGTGGCCAGGCCGGTCGCGGCGATGAGTTCGGGCGCGACGATGGGCGCGTAGGTCCAGCCCCAGATCTCGCCGTCCACGGGCGTGCCGGCCAGCCGCACTGGCAGCAGCATCAGGAAACCCTGGGCCGGCGCCGTGGTGGCCTGCACCAGCGTGACCGGCGCGCTGATCGCGGCCGCGTTGCTGCGCATCGCCAGCGCCGCGGCGGCGCGGCGCCGGGGCTCGGACGCGATGTCCAGGCCCGACGCGCCGCTGTTGCGCCCGCCGGGCGCGACGTCGACGATCACCCAGTGCTCGCCATCGTGCGGTGCCAGATGTCGGATCTCGAAGCCCGTCCAGCCCCGGCGGCGGATGTCCGTCTCGAAGGCGGGCTCCTGGTCCGGCGCCACGCGCTGGATGTAGCCGATGCCCCGCGCGCCAGGAAACTCGAGGTCGAGGTCGCGTGTCTGGCTGTAGGCCTGGAAGGCCGCCCGGTCCAGCCGCTGCGGCCCCAGCGCGACGATGGCCCCGCGCAGGCCGCGAAGGCCGCGCTCGTAGCTCAGCACGTTGGCCTTCAGCTGGTCTGCGGCGCCCGCCGCGAGGTGTGCGAACTGCTCCTGGCGCTGCTGCGTGACCGAGCGCTGCTGATGCCACGCCAGCGCCGCGCTGATGCCCAGCCCCGCCAGCAGCACAGCTGTGGCCGTCAAGGCCTTCGCGGCGGAAACCTGCGACACCGGGGCGAGGTTCATCGCCGGCGATGGTACGGCGCAACCCGGTGACCCTGGCGTGTGGAATACGCGCCGCGCATCCCTCGCCGGAAGGGGCGTCCCCGCGTGTCGGGCGCGCGCGGGGACGCCTGCCGCGTCAGGGCGCCAGTTTCTCGAACCGGCAGGTGAAGTGCCGCATCAGCCTGGGCTCGCTGACGATGCGGTAGCCCGCCAGCCGGTCCTTGGCCGCCGCCACTTCCTCGAAGACCTCGACGACGTAGTCGGCGTGGCTCTGGGTGTAGGTCCGCCGCGGGAAGGCCAGGCGCACCAGGTCCATCGCCCCGGGCTTCTCGCTGCCGTCGGGCTGGCGGCCGAACATCACCGTGCCGATCTCGCAGCTGCGGATGCCGCCCACCTCGTACAGCGCCACGGCCAGTGCCTGGCCCGGGTACTGCAGCGGCGCGATGTGCGACAACCAGGCGCGGGCGTCGACGAACACCGCGTGCCCGCCGGCCGGCTTGACGACCGGGATGCCCATCGCGTCCAGGCGCTCGACGATGTAGGCGTTGGTGCGGATGCGGTAGCGCAGGTAGTCCTCGTCGACGATCTCGCGCAGGCCTTGCGCCAGCGCGTCCAGGTCGCGCCCGGCCAGGCCGCCGTAGGTCGGGAAACCCTCGGTGCGGATCAGGTGCTGGCGCGCCTGCTCGGCCAGCTCGTCGTCGTTGAGCGCCAGCCAGCCGCCGATGTTGCCGAAGGCGTCCTTCTTGGCGCTCATCGTCATGCCGTCGGCCACCGCGAAGCAGTCGCGCACGATGTCCTCGATCGAACGCTCGCCCTGGCCCGGCTCGCGGGACTTGATGAACCAGGCGTTCTCGGCGAAGCGGCAGCCGTCGATGACGAAGGGCTTGCCGTGGCGGTGCGCCAGCTCGGCGACGGCGCGGATGTTGGCCAGGCTCACCGGCTGGCCGCCGCCGGCGTTGTTGGTGATGGTGATCATCACCAGCGGCACCTCGGCCGCGTGGCGCTGCAGGTAGGCCTCCAGCCGCTCGAGGTCCATGTTGCCCTTGAACGGGTGTTCGCTGCGCGGGTCCCGGCCTTCGGCGATGACGAGATCGTCGCCGATCGCGCCCGAGGCCTCGATGTTGCCGCGTGTGGTGTCGAAGTGCGTGTTCGACGGGATGCGCTGGCCGGCGCCGCCGAAGATCGAGAACAGGATCGCCTCCGCGGCCCGGCCCTGATGCGTCGGGATCACGTGCTTGAACGGCATCAGGTGCTTCACCGCCGCTTCGAAGCGGTAGAAGCTGGGGCTGCCGGCGTAGCTCTCGTCGCCGCGCATCACCGCGGCCCACTGCAGCGAGGACATCGCGCCGGTGCCGGAGTCGGTCAGCAGGTCGATCAGCACGGCCTCCGAAGGCAGGCCGAAGAGGTTGTAGCCGGTGGCGGCGAGGTGTTGTTGGCGCTCTTCGCGGGTGCTCAGGCGGATCGGTTCGACCGACTTGATGCGGAAGGGCTCGATGATGGTTTTCATCCAAGGGGCTCCAGTACGGCCCCGTACTCCCGCGGCAACCGTTGCGCGATGGGGCCGATGCGCTGCGGTTGCCCGGAAATGCCGGACCGCGCTCAGCGCCCAAAGGGGTTGCGGGGGCGGATTTTGCTCGCCTTGGCCGGCCGGTCAAGCTGTCCACCGTGCAGCCCGGCCCGCGCCGCGTGGCGCCCCTGACGCCGGCAGGCGTTTGCCGCCCGGCCTTAGCCTGCCTTTCCAACCCCAAGGAGCCGCCCCCCCATGGACAAGATCCTCGTCTTCTACGGTTCGTACCGTGCCGACCGCGTCGGCATCCGCCTGGCGCAGTTCATCGTCGACGGCCTGCGCGAGCGGGGTGCGGCGCCCGAGCTGGTCGACGCCCAGGCGGTGGGCCTGCCGATGCTCGACCGCATGTACAAGGAATACCCGGCCGGCCAGGCGCCGGCGGCGATGGACGCGCTGGCGCAGAAGATCCGCGGCGCCGACGCCTTCGTCTTCGTCTGCGGCGAATACAACTGGGGCCCGCAGCCGGGGCTGAAGAACCTGACCGACCACTTCCTCGAGGAGTGGTTCTGGCGCCCGGCGGCGATCGCCAGCTACTCGGCCGGGCGTTTCTCGGGCGTGCGCGCGGGCACCGCCTGGCACGCCATCCTGTCCGAGATGGGCATGGTCGTGATCTCCAGCGCGCTGGCCGTCGGGCCGATCGCGCAGACGCTGGACGCCGACGCCCAGCCGCAGGGCGGCCCCGGCGAGTCGCTGCGCAAGGCCTTCACACGTTTCGCCGACGACCTGGCCTGGTGGACGGAGGCGGCGCGCACGCAGCGCTCGCGGGTGGCGCCGCCCTATTGAGCGTGGCGGGTGCGGTGGGCGGCGATGTCATCGCGGTTTCACCCGCGCTGCCCATCATCGGCCGTCTTCCATGACCCTCGGTGACCCCTCATGTCCTTGAATCCGCGACTGCGTGCGACCTTCCTGCGGCGCGCCGCCGTGTTCGGCATCACCTCGCTGGCCGTGGCCGCGCTCACCGCCTGCGGCGGTGACGACGACGGCGAGGACAGCTACCCGGCGATCGAGATCAACATCGCCCACGTCAACGACCACCACTCGCAGCTCGAGCCCTTCAGTGCCTTCGAGATGACGCTCGGCGGCGAGGCCACGCAGGTCGAGCTCGGCGGCTTCTCGCGTCTGACGACCTTGTTCGACGCCCAGGCCGGCACCAAGAACCTGCTGAAGCTGCACGCGGGCGACGCCGTCACCGGCACGCTCTACTACACCTTCTTCAAGGGCGAGGCCGACGCGAAGATGATGAACACCGTCTGCTTCGACGCCTTCGAACTCGGCAACCACGAGTTCGACGACGGCGACCAGGCGACGCGCGACTTCATCGACATGCTGCACGCCGGCAGCTGCCAGACGCCGGTGCTCGGCGCCAACGTCGTGCCCGCCAGCGGCACGCCGCTGAATCCGTCGGGCACCCCGCTCGTCCAGCCCTACACGATCAAGACCTACGACGGCGTCAAGGTCGGCATCGTCGGCATCGACATCGCCGGCAAGACGGTGAACTCCTCGCGCCCGCTGTCGACGACGCAGTTCCTCGACGAAGTCACGACCGCCCAGAAATACATCGACGAGCTCAAGCGCCAGGGCATTCGCCACATCGTGCTGCTCACGCACCAGGGCTACGACGCCGACAAGGCGATGGCCACCCAGCTGAGCGACGTCGACGTCATCATCGGCGGCGACTCGCACACGCTGCTCGGCGACTTCAGCGCCTTCGGCGTCGCCAGCTCGGGGGCCTACCCGACGCAGGTCACGAACAAGGACGGCGCCAAGGTCTGCATCGGCCAGGCCTGGGAGTACGCCAAGGTCTTCGCGCTGATGAACGTGAAGTTCGACGACAAGGGCGCGGTGGCCAGCTGCAGCGGCAACGCCTCGCTGGTCATCGGCGACAGCTTCGCGCGCAAGGACGGTACCGGCAGCTTCGTCGCCGTCGACGACGCCACCAAGGCCAGCATCGTCGCCAGCCTGGCGACCGAGCCGCGCATCAAGGTGACGACGCCCGACGCCGACGCGGCGGCGCTGCTGGCCACCTACACCACGCAGGTGGCGGCCGAGAAGACCAAGACCATCGGTACCGCGTCGCAGGCCTTGTGTCTGGTGCGCATCCCGGGCGAGTCGACCAACCGATCGTCCGGCATCGCCGGCTGCATCGAGACGGGTGCCGAGGCCAACCTGCAGGCGCGCGGCAGCGACGCGGCGCAGGTCGTCTCCGAGGCCTTCCTGGCGGCCAGCAAGCGCGCTCACTTCGCGCTGCAGAACGCCGGCGGCGTGCGTGTGCCGCTCCAGGCCGGCACGCTGACGATGAACGACGCCTTCACGCTGCTGCCCTTCACCAACGTGCTCGTCGAGATCGACGTCACCGGCGCGCAGATGGTCGCGGCGCTGGAGGACGGTGTCGCCAACCACCTCGACAACGGCCAGTCCAGCGGCTCGCACCCCTACGCCGCCGGCCTGCGCTGGAACCTGGACATGAGCCAGCCCAAGGGCAGCCGCTTCAGCCAGGTCCAGGTGAAGGACCGCGTCACCGGCACCTGGTCGGCGATCGACCCGGCCAAGACCTACACGCTGGTGACCAATGACTTCGTCGCCGCGGGCCAGGACGGCTACGCCACGCTGGGCACGGTCTACGCCACGGGTGCCTACGTGAACACCTACCTGCTCTACACCCAGACCTTCGCCGACTACGTGAAGGCCCAGGGCACGGTGGCGCGGCCGGCGCGGGCCGACTACTCGCACCAGCAGGTGACCACGGCCGCGGGGGTGGTGCTGCCCTGAGCCTGAGGCGGGCGGCGATGCCGCCCGCGCCTCAGCGTCGCCCGGCCCGCCAGCGGCCGGGCGTCACGCCGGTCCAGCGCCGGAAGGCGCGTGTGAACGAGGTCTGCTCGGCATAACCGAGCCGGCTGGCCACTTCCACCAGCGCCAGCCCGGGCGTGGCCAGCAGCCGCGCTGCCTCTTCGCGGCGGAACTCCTCCACCACCTCGCTGAAGCTGCGGCCGATCCCCGCCAGCCGGCGCTGCAGCGTGCGTTCGGACACGCCCAGCAGCTCGGCCAGACGCGCGGCGTCGGCGTGGCCCTGCGCCAGCGCGTCGCGCAGCCGCGCGCGCAGCGCCTGCTGCAGCGACGAGTCGCCCGGCTGCGCGAGCTCGAGCCGGGCGGCCATGTCCTTCAGCGCGGCGTGCAGCATCGGGTCGGCGCTGCAGGTCGGCATCTCCCAGGTGGCGGCATCGATCAGCATCTCGGCGCAGGGGTGGCCGTAGGCCGGTGTCTGGCCGAACAAGGCCAGGCGTTCGGCGTCGTCGCCCGCAGGCCGCGCCACCGGCAGCCCCAGCAGCCGCGGCCGGAAGCCGCCGCCGGTGACGTGGCGCAGGCGCAGGAACAGCGTCGCCAGCGTGAACTCCAGCGCCTGCACCGGCATCGGCGCCAGCGCGCGCACGCGCAAGGCGTGGCCGCCGTCGTCCAGCGGGTCGATCTCCAGCGCGGTGTCGGTGGACACCATCGCGAAGTGCAGCCGCGCCGACTCGCAGCCGCCGGCCACGGTGTCGGCGCTGCCGACCAGGTAGTCCAGCGCCCCGAAGGCGCCGAACGCGATCGTGCCGGCCAGCGCGCTGGCCACGCCGGGGCCGTGCAGCAGTTCGGCTGCGTGCCACATGCGCACATAGGCCTGCGCCGGCACCAGCGCGTCCGGCGCGTCGGGCAGCGGCCCCAGCGCGGCCTGCACATGCGCCGCGTCCAGCCCCAGCGTGGCCAGGCCCTGGAGCTGCAGCCGGAGCGTCAGCGCGGGCACCCAGGCCGGAGCTTCAGCCATGGAGCCGGATGTTCAGAGACTGGCGCGTTCTGGCAAGCCGGCGCGGGGCCCGGTTCATACAGTGAGTCCATCGACGAGCGAGCCGGAAGCTTAGAACAATGAAACGACGTTCCTGGATGCGCGTGCTGGCGGCCGGCGGCGTGACGACCCTGCTGGCGGGCTGCGACACGCTGCCGGCCGCAGCCACGGCCCCCTGGCACGAACCCGGGGCCGGCGAGACCGACCCGCGGCGGCGGGCGCTGGCCTGGGCGCTGCTGGCGCCCAGCCCGCACAACCTGCAGAGCTGGGTGGCCGACCTGCGCGAGCCCGGCCTGATCCGGCTGTCGGTCGACCTGCAGCGCCTGCTGCCGGCCGCCGACCCGCAGAACCGCCAGGTGCTGATCGGCTGCGGCGCCTTCCTTGAACTGCTGTGCCTGGCCGCCGCCGCCCAGGGCCAGCGCGCCGACGTGACGCTGCTGCCCGAAGGCGATTACGCCGCCGGCGGCGTCGATGCGCGGCCGTTCGCCAGCGTCCGGCTGACGGCCGACGCCGGCCTGCGGCCCGACCCGCTGTTCGCCGCGGTGCCGCTGCGCCGCAGCAACCGTGCGCCTTATGGCGACCGCGTGCCCGACGCCGCCGTGCTGGCGACCCTGGCCGCTGCGGCGCGGCGCCCCGGCCTCACGCTGCGCGCCAGCACCGAACCCGCCCCGGTGCGCCGCCTGTGCGCGCTGGCGGCCGCGGGCTGCCGCGTGGAGTTCGGCGACGCCGCCACCTGGGCCGAGAGCGCCGGGCTGATGCGCGTCGGCGCCGCGGCCGTGGCCGCCGAGCCCTCGGGTTTTGCCGTCACCGGGCTGCAGGCCTGGTTCGCACGACGGCTCGGCCTGCTGGACGACGAGACCCGGCGTCGCACCGACGGCGTGGTCGTGCACTCGGCGCTGGCCGCCGCGCTGGACGCGATCGGCCACACGCCGGCCTGGGTCTGGCTGGTCAGCGCCGACAACAGCCGGCGCACGCAGATCGAGGCCGGCCGCGCCTACCTGCGCACCGACCTGGCCGCCGCGCAACAGGGCTGGGCGCTTCACCCGAACTCGCAGCTGCTGCAGGAGTTCGACGCGATGGCGCCGCTGCACCGGCGCCTGCACGCCGAACTCGGCGTCGCCGCGCCGGCGCGGGTGCAGATGCTCGTGCGCCTGGGCCTCGCGCCGCGCCCCGAACCCGCGCCGCGGCGCCCGCTGGGCCGCTTCGTGCGCAGCTGAACCCGTCTTCCCGAGGACCGTGATGAAGAACCTGACTCGTCTTGCCGCCACCGCCGCCTGCATCGCCGCCTTGTCGGCCTGCGGCACCGTGATGCCCACCGCCGACAGCGGCTATCTCAGCGACACCCGTGCGCTGCTGCCGGCCGCCGACGCATCGGGCGCCCGGCGTGCGGCGGCGCAGGCGCTGGACCCGGCCCGCGTGACGATCGACGAGGTCGTCTGGCGTGCCGATGCACGCAGCGAGCTCGGCGACGACGAACGCCAGGCGCTGCTCGCCGCCCTGGAGCGCGAACTGCGCCAGGCCGTGCAGGCGCTGCCGCCGGCGCCCGAGGGGCGGCCGGCGCGCATCCGCGCGGCGATCACACGTGTCGAGACCGTCTCGCCTGGCCTCAACACGGTGGGCACGCTGCTGCTGATCGGCCCGCTGGACCGCGGCGGCGCGGCCTTCGAGATCGAGGCCGTCGACGCGGCGACCGGCGAGCAGCTCGCGGCGCTGCGGCTGGGCTATTTCGCCCCGCTGGGCGAGCTGAAGGCCCGCTTCAGCCGGCTGGCACCGGCGGGGATCGCGGCCCACGAGGCGGCGGCCGAGTTCGCGGCCTTGCTGCAGCCGGCGGGCGCCATGCCGGCCGAGGCGCTGCCGCGCTGACCGGCGTCGCCCGGCGGCGCGCGCCTGCGGCCTCAAGCCGACTCCGCCGTCGCCCCCAGCCGATACCAGTCCAGCCGCCGCGTCAGCAGCATCACCGCCGCCAGCGCCGCGAACAGGCCCAGCGAGCCGACGAGCAGCGCCGTCTGCTCGCGCAGCAGCAGCAGGTACAGGAGGCCGTAGAGCAGCGCCATGCCGGCGCCGAACAGCCAGCCGTCGCGCGCGCCGCCCAGCATGTGGCGGCCGTAGCTGCCCAGCAGCAGCACGCAGGCGGCCGCGGCCAGGCCGTACGCGGCGGCAAAGGGAAGTTGCTCCGACAGCGCCAGCAGCAGCAGGAAGAACAGCGCCAGCGCCAGCCCGACCAGCGCGTACTGCACCGGGTGCACGCGGCGCACGCGCTGGCGCGCCAGCGTCTCGGCCAGCGCCACCGCGGCGAAGCTCAGCACGACGAACAGCAGACCGTACTTGATCGCGCGGTCGGCCAGCACATAGGGGTTCACCGGGTCGGTGAAGGTGACGGCCAGCGTGTCCAGCGCCGCCAGGCGCGGCTTCTCGCCACCGGCCTGCTCGACGGTCTGCGCCGCGTTGCTGGCCAGCGCACTGACCGACCAGCGGGCGTCGAAACCGTCGTCGCGCACCTCGCGTGTCACCGGCAGGAAACGGCCGCCGAAGGACGGGTGCGGCCAGTCCGAGGCCAGCGTCCACTGCAGGCTGCGCGCGGCGGGCACGACGGCGAGTTCGGCGGTGCCGACCAGGTCCAGCACCACGTTCAGTTCGAGGGCGCCAGCGTCGGCCGCCGCAGCCGGCAGCTCGGCGTGCAGGCCGTCCTTCCAGGCCGCGTGGCCGGTGCCCGGTTGCAGCTCCAGCGTGCGGCCGGCGAGCTGGATGCTGGCGCCGCGCAGCCCGCGCGGGTCGGACACCGCCACCCAGACCGTCGGCGCCTGGCAGCTGACGCGGCCGCCGGCGACCTCGGCTTGGGGCTGCAGCGCCGCCAGCTGCGGCCAGCGCGCCTGCAGTTCCAGCCGGGCGTTGTAGCCGTTCACCTTGAACAGGCCGCGGTAGCGCGCGTCGGCCTGGGTCTTCGTGCTCGCCACCAGCTCGGCGGGCACGGCCTGCAGCGCGAAGCTGCGGCGCGCCACTTCCGTGCGGCGCTCGGCGCCGCTGCCTTGCACGACGTCCCATTCCTCGACGCACTGGCGCTGCAGCACCGGCCCCAGCAGCGTCTGCGCGCCGGCATACGACTGCTGCACGCTGTCGACCGCCTCGCGCTGGTAGCCCTGGCGCTCGTCGACCAGCCAGCCGATGCGCGCCAGCACCACTGAGATCAACAGCACCGTGGCCAGCACGGCCATCACCTTCACCACCACCGGGTTTCGCATCGCTCCTCGCTCCGTTGTTTCACGATGCGCCGCAGTCTGGCCAGCGGCGGTGAAGCGGCGATGGGCTGCGTGAAGCGGGCGTGAAGTCAGGGGAAGCGCAGCACGACGCGCAGCCCCGGCGCGGCCGGCTCGAAGCCGACGCTGCCGCCGTGCAGCCACAGCACCTGGCGCACGATGGCCAGGCCCAGGCCGCTGCCGCGGCCTTCGCCGGTGCTGAAGAAACGTTCGCCCAGGCGTGCCAGCGCGTAGTCGGGCACGCCGGGGCCGTGGTCGCGCAGCGACCATTCCAGCGTGCCGCCGTCGTGCCGCACCTGCACCTCCAGCGGCGTGCCGGCCGGCGCATGGGCGATGGCGTTGGCCAGCACGTTGGACAGCGCCAGCCGCAGCCGCTCGCCATCACCCATCACCACGGCCGGTTCGGCCGGCAGCCGCAGGCGTTCGCCGGCGCCGTGGGCCTGGGCGACTTCCAGCGCCAGCGCATTCAGGTCCACCGGCGCGCGTGTCGGCAGTGCCTGCAGGCTCTCCAGCTTGGACAGTTCGAGCATCTGCTCGACGATGGCCTGCAGCCGCCGCGCCTGCGCGTCGACCTGCTGCACGAAACGCCGGCGGTCGGCCTCGGGCAGGTCTTCGTGCAGCAGCTCGGCGGCGCCGCGGATGCCGGCCAGCGGCGTCTTCAGCTCGTGGGTCAGCGCACGCACCTGGTGTTCGAGCTGCTCGCGGCCTTCCAGGCGCTGGCGCATGCGGTCCATGGCCTGCGCCAGCTCGCCGAGTTCGCCGCCGAGTGCGGGCGGCGGTGGAGGTGTGCGGCGCGGACCTTCGGCGGTCTCGCCGACCGCCTGCGCATAGGCGCGCAGCCGGCGCACCGCGTGCACCGCCCACAGCGTCACCACGACACCGATCGCCAGCGACAGCCCGAGCAGCAGCACGCCGGCCCACAGCACCTTGTGTTCGGCGCGTTCGACGAAGGGCATGATGCTCGCCAGCGGCTTGGCGACGACGAGCACGCCGACAGTGCGGCCGCCGCTGCGCACCGGCGCGGCGACGTGCATCACCGAACTCTGGTCGCTGGGGCCGCTCTTCGTGGTGCGCGCGCCGTATTCGCCGCGCAGCGTCAGCAGCACGTCGCGCCAGCGCGAGTAGTCCTGGCCCACGGCCGGCGGCGTGCCGGAGTCGAAGACCACGCGGCCGGCGACGTCGGTGACGACGACACGCAGGTCCAGCGTCGTCTTCTGCAGACCCCAGATCTTCACGTCGACCTCGCGCGCCGCGTACTCGCGCACCGCGCCGGCGAAGGGCCCGTCGCCCAGCGTGCCGCCGGCCGGCAGCGCCGCGAGTTCGGGCGCGGCGACCTCGGCCAGCAGGTTGGCGCTGTCGACCATCACGTCTTCCATCACCTCGCGCACGCTGGGCTTGATCTCGGTGACGAAGACCCGCAGCACGAAGAAAGCCGCCAGCCCGGTGATCGCGGCGAAGGCGAAGAACAGCCGCAGGCCGATGTGCATTCAGCCCTCGCCGTCGGCCAGCGTGTAGCCCAGGCCGCGGTGGGTGGCGATCGGGTCGGCGCCGGCGTGCACCTCACGCAGCTTGGCGCGCAGCGTCTTGACGTGCGTGTCGACGGTGCGGTCGGCGGCTTCGGCCTGCGTGCCCCAGACGCGGTCGAACAGCGTCTCGCGCGACAGGATGCGCCCGCGCGCCAGGATCAGCTCGCGCAGCAGGCCGTACTCCAGCCGCGTCAGCGCGAGCACGGCGCCGCGGTAGCGGATGCGCTGGCCGGGCTCTTCGAGCTCGAACACCTGCGTGGCCGCACGCGGCATCGCGGCGCGGCGCAGCAGCGCGCGCACGCGCGCCACCAGCTCGCGCGGGCTGAAAGGTTTGGGCAGGTAGTCGTCGGCGCCGGCTTCGAGGCCGAGCACGCGGTCGATCTCCTCGCCGCGTGCCGTCAGCAGCATCAGCGGCAGCGTCGCGACGCGGGCATCGCCGTCGGCACGCCAGCGGCGCAGCAGGTCCAGCCCGTTGCCGTCGGGCAGCGCGACGTCGAGCACCGCGGCGGCGGGCGGCGTGCGGCGCAGCGCCGCCTCGGCGTCGCGCAGCAGCGCCACGGCCTCGACGGCGAAGCCCTCGCGTTCGAGCGCGAAGGCCACCGTGCCGGCGATCGCGTTGTCGTCTTCCAGCAGCAGGATGCGGGGTTTCATCGCTCGCTCGGTCAGTCGCCTTGCGCCTGCGGCGGCCACTGGCCGCTGGTCACCCGGCTCTGGTGCCAACGGTGCATCGCGGCGTCCTGCAGGGCGTACTCGCCGCGGGCCGACTTCCAGACCAGTGCCGGCGTTCGCTGCCGCAGCGCCTCCAGCGCCTTTTGCGCCTGCGCGACGCTCACCGGATGGCCTGTTTTCTCGCGATAGAAACGCAGGGCCGCGGCGTCGTAAGGTCTGTAGCGCGCCTCTTGCTCCAGCATGCGCCACAGCACCGCTTGCTCGATCGGCTTCAGCGCGAGGTAGTCCGCCTCCATCTGCGCCTCGTCCTGTGCCTGCTGCTGCGCTGCGGCGTCGAGCAGTGCCGGCTCGAAGCGGCCGCTCAATCCTGCCAGCGGGCTGAGCACCTGGCCGAGCGCGGCCATGAAGAACTGCGGGCGCTGGCCGAAGCGCTCGAAGGCCTGCTGCAGCGCCGCCCGGTCCACCGGTTTCAGCTCGGGCCGTTGATCCTCCACCAGGCCGGCGACGTGGGCGATGAAGTCGGGCCCCAGCGCCGGCATGCGCTGGACCTGCGAGCCGTAGAACGGCGCTCCGGCGGTGTTCACCAGCCGCAGCAGCTTGTCGCGGTCGGACCCTGACATCACCAGCATCAGGTTGATCCGCCCGGGCTGATTGAGCTGCTCGCGTGCCGACTTCAGCGCCGTCATCGCGGCCTCGCCGGCATCGCTGGTCAGGGCGTGCTGCGCCTCGTCGACGATCAAGGCCACCGGCCGACCGGCGGTCTCGTGCAGCAGCCGCAAAGCGTCCACCAGCGTCATGCCGTCGATGCTGCCGATACGGCTGGTGTCGACCTCCAGGCCGCCGACCTTCACCCTGCTCAGACTCGCCTTGCGCGCGGCCCTGGCCACGATGCCCAGCTCCGATGTCAGCGCCCGGCCGACGGCATCGGCGATCAGGCTGCCCGGATCCCGGCGGGCGTCGGCCCACAGGTCGACGTAGACCACCGTCACGCCGGCGGCCTGCAGCGCCGGCGCCAGGTCGCCTTGCAGGAAGGTCGACTTGCCGGTGCGGCGCGGTGCGGCCAGGAACAGGCCGTTGTGCGCGTCACCCAGCAAGGCCCGGCCTTGCAGCGCGGCGACGAGTTCGCGGGCGAGGGCGCTTCGGGGGAAGGCGATCATCGCGACTATCCTGAACTATCTTTGAGGAGATAGTTTATCTGGGGGTCGGTAATCCTCGATAGTCCTGTCGCTGCGTGCCTCGTCCTGCCTCCATGAAGAACGCCCCCGGCACCGCTTGCGCGGCCCCGGGGGCGCTGGGTCGGAGCGTGCGCCTTAAGGCTGCTTGCCGATGTAGGCCAGGATGCCGCCGTCCACGTACAGCACGTGGCCGTTGACGAAGTCCGAGGCGCTGGAGGCGAGGAACACCGCCGGGCCCTTCAGGTCCGCGGTGCGGCCCCAGCGGTTGGCGGGGGTCTTGGCGAGGATGAAGCTGTTGAACGGGTGGCCCGGCGTGCGCAGCGGCGCGGTCTGCGGCGTCTCGATGTAGCCCGGGCCGATGCCGTTGCACTGGATGTTGTGCGCGCCGTATTCGGAGGCGATGTTGCGCGTCAGCATCTTCAGCCCGCCCTTGGCGGCGGCGTAGGCCGAGACCGTCTCGCGGCCCAGCTCGCTCATCATCGAGCAGATGTTGATGATCTTGCCGCCGCCCTTGGCGATCATCGCCGGGATCACCGCCTTGGCCAGGATGAAGGGCGCCGTCAGGTCGATGTCGATGACCTGGCGGAACTCGCTGGCCGCCATCTCGTGCATCGGCACGCGTTTGATGATGCCGGCGTTGTTCACCAGGATGTCGACGCTGCCGACCTCGCGCTCGATCTGCGCGACCATCTTCTGCACCGCCGGCTCGTCGGTGACGTCGCACAGGTAGCCGTGGGCGCTGATGCCGGCGGCCTTGTAGGCCGCCAGGCCCTGGGCCAGGAACTCTTCGTTGATGTCGTTGAAGGCGATCGTCGCGCCGGCCTCGGCCAGCGCGCTGGCCAGCGCGAAGCCGATGCCGTAGCTGGCGCCGGTGACCAGGGCGACCTTGCCCTTCAGGGAGAAAGCGTCGGGATAGAAGCTCATGGTGGGGTCTCGGTGCGGTCGCGTCAGCGCAGGTCGCCGATCGCGATGTGGTCCATGTCGTCGAAGGTCTGGTTCTCGCCGCCCATGGCCCAGATGAAGGTGTAGGCGGCGGTGCCGCAGCCCGAGTGGATGGACCACGACGGCGAGATCACCGCCTCCTCGTTGTGCACGAGGATGTGGCGCGTCTCCTGGCCCTCGCCCATCATGTGGAACACGGCCTGGCCTTCGGGGATGCCGAAGTAGGTGTAGATCTCCATGCGGCGCTCGTGCGTGTGCGCGGGCATCGTGTTCCAGACGTTGCCGGGCTCGAGCTGCGTGAGGCCCATCGACAGCTGGCAGGTCTCCAGCACGTCGGGGTGGATGAACTGGTTGATGACGCGCTTGTTCGCCGTCGCGGTGTCGCCGACCGGCTTCTTCTTCGCGTCGGCGATCGAGATGAAGGTCGTCTTGCAGGCTTTGTGGGCCGGCGCGCTGACCATGTAGAACTTGGCCGGCCGCGACGGGTCGGCGCTGCGGAACACGACTTCGTGCGTGCCCTGGCTGACGTACAGGCAGTCCTGGAAGCCGAGCTGGTAGCGCACGCCGTCGGCCTCGACCGAGCCGGCGCCGCCGATGTTGAAGATGCCCAGCTCGCGGCGTTCCAGCACGTAGTTCGTGCCGAAGCTCTTCATGCAGGCGATGCCCTTGTCCAGCGGCACGGCCTCGTCCACCGGCATGCAGCCGAAGGTCACCATGCGGTCGACGTGGCTGTACACGGCCTGCACGGTGTCGGGCAGGTACAGGTTCTGGATCAGGAACTCGCGGCGCGTCTCTTCGGTGGTGTAGCGCTTGAAGTCCCGCTGGTGGGTGGAATAGCGGATGTCCATGGTGGTTCTCGTGTCGGTGGCGTGGTTCAGGCGAGGACCTTGACCACGACCTTGCGCACCTTGCGGCTGCGGTCGTCGCAGCAGCCCGGGCGGTGGATGTCGGTGGGGTGGAAGACGGCGTAGCTGCCGGGGCCCAGCAGCAGGTCGGTCTCGTCGGCGACCGAGGCGAAGAACTGCACGTCGCGCTCGGCGAGCAGGTCTTCCTCGACGGCGCCGCCGTGGTTCAGCGGCGCGTAGCCGATTACTTCCAGGCCGCGTGCGACGTACTGGATGTCGATGTAGCGGGCGTGCGACTCGGCGCGCTTCCTGTCCTTGGGCTCGGTGTCGTAGTCCTGGACCAGCGCGAACAGGCGGTCGCCGTCGAGCTCGAAGCGCCCGGCGGGCAGGCTCTCGATGTCGGTCTCGGCGAGAAAACGAAGGCCGCGCAGCAGCGCGGCGGGAATGTGGTCGGCCTCGCGGTCGAGCAGGGCGATGTGACTGAGGAACATGGCGGATTCCGCGGCGGTCCTGGGGTTCGGGGGGGGGCTCGGCCGGCCCGTGCGGGGCCGGCCGGGGGCCGCCCGGCGCGCGTGACCAGAACCGGCACCACGCGCGGGGGGCGGCGCTGGGGGGTCAGGCCGTGGCCGGCTGCACCTTGGCTTCGCCGCGGGCGGCCATGCGCTTGGCCCACAGGCCGGTCAGCACGGGCACCAGGATGGCGGTGGTCAGGCAGGCGGCGGCGACCAGCGAGGTCGCGGCGGCGGCGGCCGGTTTGAAGGCCGGCACCATCTCCGCGATGATCATCGGGTTGGCCACCGCGGCGCCGGCGGTCGACGAGGCGGCGAGGCCGGCGGTGCCGTTGCCGCCGCCGATCAGCTTGTCGGCGAACATCAGCGGGATGCCGGTGACGATGATCACCATCACGCCCAGCAGGATGCCGCCCAGGCCGGTCTGCGCGATCACGTTCAGGTTGATGCCGTTGCCCAGCGCGAAGCCGAAGAACGGGATCAGCACGTGCACGCACTTGCCGAAGAACTCCTTCAGATCCTTGTCCAGGTTGCCCAGCGCGAAGCCGACCAGGAAGGGCAGCACGGCGCCGGCGAACAGCCGCGGCTCGAAGCTGGCGACGCCGGCGGCGCCGAGGATCAGCATCGACACCAGCGGGCCCGACTCGACCGACATCAGCACGAAGGCGCCCGCCTCCTCCTTGGTGCCGTACTGCTGCATCACCGCGGCGTAGAGGCCGCCGTTGGTCATGTCCATCGCGGCGCAGATGGCCAGCGCCGAGAAGCCGGCGAACAGGCCCGCCTGCACGCCGTCCATCGGCAGCCACTGCGCGGCCATCCAGGTGGCGGCCCAGGCGACCAGAGTCTTGACGACGACGAGGTTGCCCGACTTGCGCAGCACCGTGCCGGTGGCGCGCAGGTCGATCGTCGCGCCCATGCAGAAGAACCACACTGCCAGGATCGGCACCGTGCCCGTGATCAGCCCGTTGGTGAACGAGCCGAAGTACTTGCCGGCGTCCGGGAAGAAGGTCTTGGTCAGCGCGCCGAGGATCAGCGGCACCAGCATCAGGCCACCGGGGATCCGGTCGATTGCCTTCTTGATGTTCATGGACGTACCCCTTGTGTGCAGAGAAAGCCGGGTGGGGCCGGCAGGGTGGAACGCGCTACGGGCGGTCTGCGGCCGTTTCCGTGGCGTAGACGTCGGGGGTGGCCTCGGCCGGGATGATGGCGCCGCGGTGCTGGACCACGGCGCCGGCCACCCGGTGGGCCCGGCGGGCGCTTTCGGCCGGGTCCAGGCCCAGCATGCGTCCGAGGAGATAGGCGCCGGAGAAGCTGTCGCCGGCGGCGGTGGTGTCGACGACCTGCGGGATGCAGGTCGCGGCGACCGACTCGACCTGGCCGCCGTGGATCAGCGTGCAGGGCTTGGCGCCGTCCTTGATGACGACTTCCAGCTGCGTCAGCGGGCGGAAGTGCGCCGCGCCGGCCGCCGGTTGCGGGGCCACGCCCAGCACCTCCAGTTCCTCGACCGTCACCAGCACGCGGCGGGCGAAGCCGAAGACACGCTCGTAGACGGCGCGTGTCGTGGCCACGTTCTCCCACAGCAGCGGGCGGTAGTTGCAGTCGAAGTCGATCGTCTTGCCGGCGGCGGCCAGTTCGGCCAGGCGCGCCAGCAGGCGCTCGCGGCTGGCCGGGCGCAGCACCGCCAGGCTGATGCCCGACAGGTAGATCGCGTCGAAGCCGGCGAGCGACGCGAGCAGCGCGTCCGAGCCTTCGCACTCGAAGGCCTCGCGCACCGCGGCCTCGCCGCGCCAGTAGAAGAAGCGGCGCTCGCCGGCGGCGTCGGTCTTGATGAAGTACAGGCCCGGGCGGCGGCCGGCGCGGCGCATCGTCAGGCTGTCGTCGACACCCTGGGCGCGCCAGAACTCGGCCATCGCGCTGCTGAACGGGTCGTCGCCGATGGCGCTGACGTAGTGGACGAAACGGCCGAGGCGCTGTCCCAGGCGGGCCATGTAGACCGCGGTGTTCAGCGTGTCGCCGCCGAAAGCCTGGCTGACGCTGCCGTCGGCACGCTCCTGCAGTTCGACCATGCACTCGCCGATCGCGGCGACGCGCAGCACGGGGCTCTTGTCCATCTCTCAGTCCTTGCCAGCGGTCTCCCGGTCGCGGGCCTCGTGGGCTCGTCGCCGGACATTGCGCCGCTCGCATCAGGCCTGCCGTCAGGGCGTCTGTGCGCCGTCTTGCGGGTCAGGTGGGGCGGTCTGTATGCATGATATACAAGGAGTATTTGGTATACATAGCTTTGTTTGAGACGTTTGGCTCAGTGTTTTCACTGATTCCCTGACGGCCGGGCTTGACGTTATGCGCGAGCCCTTCCGTGGCGCGATGCGCGCTGCCAACGTCGCGCCGAAGCGAGCGCATCCTCGTGGCCAAGCCGCTGTCGGCGTGGCCATATATGTAATATGCGAGAACTGCTCGACGGAGCTGGCCCGGATGCGGCGGCCTCTCGCGGGCAGCGAAGGAACCCCATGGCGGACTGGACTCTCGGTGGCGACGCACGGCGCCCCACCCCTTCCAACAGCGCAAGCCTCACGGCCGCGCAACTGGTGCACGAGCGGCTGCGCGACGAGATCGTGTCGCTGCAGCGACGCCCCGGCGACGTGATCTACGAGAAGGAGATCGCGCAGGAAGCGCAGGTCAGCCGCACGCCGGTGCGCGAGGCGCTGCTGCGCCTGGCCGACGAGAAGCTGGTCGAGATCGTGCCCAAGTCGGGCACCATCGTCGCCCGCATCCCGGTGGCCAAGCTGCCCGAGATCATCCTGGCGCGCACCGCGCTGGAGACGATCACGGTGCGCGCCGCCGCCGAACGCGCGCGCGGCTCCGACGTCGCCGGGCTGCGCGCGCTGATCGAGCTGCAGCGCGAGAAGCTCGAAGCCGGCGACCAGGCCGGCTTCCACGCCGCCGACGAGACCATGCACCGCGCCATCGCCGAGGCCGCCGGCCTGCCCGGCATCTGGGAGATGGTGCAGCAGATCAAGGTGCAGCTCGACCGCTACCGCCGCCTGACGCTGCCGCAGCCGCACCGCATGGAGCTGGCGCTGGACGAACACGCGGCGCTGGTCGACGCCATCGCCGCGCACGACGCCGACACCGCCGCGGCGCGGGTCGCCGCGCATCTCGAAGGGCTCAACGCCAGCCTGGCGACGATCCGCGAGCTGAACCCCGACTACTTCGCCGGCGACGTCGACGCGGTCTACGAACGCTGGGCGGCGCAGGCCGCCTGAGTCACCAGCCGCGCTTGTAGGCGCGGTGGCAGGCGGTGCAGCTCTCGTTCAGGCGCCCCTGGCGCTCGCGCAGCGCGGACGCGTCGGCCGGCGTCTCGCGCGCCTGCCGTGCCAGCGCCCGAGCCGCGGCCTCGAAGGCCTGGGCGTGTTCGACGAAGTCCGGGAAACGGTTCCAGATCTCGGCCTTGGCGCCCGAGAAGAGGCCGCCGCGGCTGTCGGGCGGGAACAGCGACGGCAGCCGCGCGGCAAACGCCGCCAGTTCGTCGGCCGACGCGGCCACCGTCGCCGCGTCGCCGCGGGCGATCGCCGCCTTGATCGCGGCGTTGGCGCGCTTGCTCGCCTTGAACTCATGTTCGCGTTCGGCGACCGGATCGCCGGCGGCCAACGCGGCGCTGCAGGCCAGGGCCGTCGCCAGCACGGCCGCTCGAAGAGGGGCGCCCATCTCAGCGCGCTCCCGCGGCGACCGCCGGGCGGCGGCGTCCTGCCAGCTGCAGGCCGTCGCGAAGGCTGGCGAACATCAGGGCGAGGTTGGTGGCGCCCGCGGCCAGTTCCAGCGCCTGCACGGCGTAGAAGCCGGCGTCGAAACGGCCTGCGGCGGCCCAGCGTGCGAGCACGATCGCGCAGGGCAGCAGCACCAGCAGGCCGTTGGCGGCGACGATCGGCATGCGCCGGCGTTTGGCGTCGACCAGCCGGCCGTGGCGCGAGCGGCCGAGCGCGAAGCCGCTGGCGCCCAGCGCGGCCATCGCCGGCAGCAGGATCCACAGCCCCGGCGTGACGATCAGCGCCTTGACGGTGGCGACGGTCTGCGGCGTGCCGAAGAGTTCGGCGGCGACGGTGGCGACGAAGAAGCTCGCGATGCACAGCGGCGCGAGCACGCCGGCGGCGAGATGCAGAGGTTTGAGGTTCATGATCGGAGGCTTGTCGTCGAAGAGCCGACGATGAGCCTCACTCTAGAAACCGCTGCCCTGCACGCATAGGCCGGAGCCGGCGACACACTGTCTCTCGCCAGCCGACAGTCTCAGCCCATCGCCGGCCCGGGAAAGCGCTGCCAGGCCGGCAGCCGGGCGCGCGGCAGCAGCTCCTGCACCGCGCGCGCCGCCTGGTCGATCGCGCCGTTCGCATAGGCGTAGGCGCCGGCGTCGCTGTTGGCGATCGCCACCCGGCCCCAGCCGCGGCGCGCGATCTCGCAGGGCAGGGGACCACTCGGCCAGAACGGGTCCCAGGGCCGCATGTACTCGTAGGCGTAGCCGTGCGGCCAGCGGTTGACGGTGATCGCCTCGACGTCGCGCGTGGCGTCGAAGCCGTGGGGCCCCAGCGCTTCGCCGAGCAGCGTGACGATCTCGTGCTCGAAACGGCCGAAGTCCCATTCCAGCAGCGCCTTGCGCCCGGCCGCCGACTGCTCGCGTGCCGGCGCGCCGCCACCCGGCACGACGACCTTGCCCAGGTGCAGCAGGATCGGCTCGTCGGCCGACTCGGGCGGGCGCTGGCGGCCCAGGCGCACCGGGAAGTCCAGCGCGACGTCGTCCCAGAAGCCGTCCACCGGGTGCAGCGACGAGACGCCGGCGGCTTTCCACGCCCGCCAGTTCGACAGCAGCACGTTGGCGTAGACCAGCGGCACCTTGACCTGGTCGTCGAGCGCGCGGCGCTGCGCCGCCGGCAGCTCGTCGCAGAGCCTGGCGACGACGCGGTGCCAGCAGGCCAGCAGCACCTGACGCGCGCGCACCGCGTGCAGCCGGCCGGCGGCGTCGACGTAACGCACTTCGACACGTTCGGCCCACTCGGGCGGCCCGAGGTGGCGCAGGCCGACGACGGTGCTGCGCAGCGAGATGCGCAGCGGCTGGCCGGGTTCGTCCAGCCGCGCGTGCCGCAGCGCTGCGTCGACCAGCCCGTCCATGCCCTCGGCACCGGGCAGGGCCTGCGGCAGCAGCGAGCGCAGCAGCGCACGCACGACGCCGGCGTTGCCGTCGGGGAAGTGGTGGACGTAGTCGTCCTGGCCCAGCCGCAGCTGGCGCCCGCTGGGCGAGTTGGCGGTGAACGGGCGCTCGCCCAGGTCCAGCGCCTGGAAGCCCGGCAGCCCCAGCGCCCAGGCGTCGAGCGCGCTGGTGGCGTCGCTGCCGACACCGAAGTAGCCGCGCGTCGCGCCGCGGTGCCATCGCAGCGCCTCGTCGTCGGCGCCCCAGCCGCGGCGCAGGAACTCGGCATAGGTCCAGCGCGCCAGCACCGCGGCGCGCGCGGCGCGGGTGCGCACGCCGGGCAGCGGATCGTGGCGCGAGCCCTCGTCGAGCAGCCGGGCCAGCGCCTGCCGCGCCTGCGGCCGCAGCGGCGTGCGCGCCAGCCAGTCGGATGGCGCTTCGCCGTCGCCGCGGAACACGGTGCGCGCCGGTCCCCAACCCGCGGCGCCGAAGTGCAGCGCGTGGCCGTCCAGCCCGTGGCGGCGATGCCAGTCGTGGTCGAAAGCGCCCTGTTCGAAACGCGCCAGGTCGACACCGACGCCGCGCAGCAGCGCCTTCGAGGCCGGCGAGAACAGCGACGGCGAATCCAGCGACTGCGAACCCGCGTAGCCGATCAGCGTGCGCCCGCTGCGGCTGATGAACGTGTTGCGCCGCGCATGGCCGCCGACCTCGCCCGCGGCGTCGAGCAGACGCATCGTCACCGGCCGCCCGGCGTGCTCGCGGAACCACCAGGCGCCGGCCAGCCCGCTGATGCCGGCGCCGACGACGAGCAGGTCGGGCTCGTCGGCGTCGAGTTCTGCGGCCTGGTCGTCCCAGCGTCCCGGCCGGTCGCGCCAGGCGTGGGCGACGGCGTTGTCGGCCTCGGTCTGGCCTTGCAGGCCGGTGGCCAACGACGGGTCGGCGTCTTGCGCTGCGGCGGCCCCGGGCAGTGCCGCCAGCGCCGCGCCGTGCACGAAGTCGCGGCGCGTGATCGTCATGCGCCCAGGCGCCGCGCCAGCTCCGCCTTGCGCGCCACCATCTTCTCGGCCAGCGCCACGCTGCCGCCGTGGGCCAGCACGCAGGCGCGGATGTCGCAGTCCGGGATGCGTGTCACGACCGTCACCGACTCGCGCAGCGCCGTGTCGCCGATGTCGCCGAACAGCCGCCGTGCGTGCGGGTTGTCGGGGTCCTGGCGCAGCCGGTCGAGCTCGCCGACCTCCGTGCCGAAGGCGCGGCCCTTGGGGCTGCCCTGGGCGCGGAACTCGAGTGCGCCGCCGACGTCCAGCGTCAGCACCGTGCCGCCGAGCACGCCCTGGTTGTCGCCGCCGTAACCCGCGGCGTCCCAGTTGGCGGTCCAGGCGTGCACGCCCAGCCAGTGCTGCGCCTGGCGGCGCTCGGCCTCGTCGAGCTGGGAGATCAGCTTCTTGTCGAGCACGACGAAGTCGGTGGCGATCTGGTCGGCCGCGCGTGTGCGCCGGTAGTGCAGCGTCGGCGCGCCGGCGAGAAGGTAGAGCTGCGCCGCCAGCCACTCGTTGCGCGCGTGCGCCGGGCTTTCCAGCTCCTTGACGTAGTAGCGCCGCCCGGCCGGGTCGCGGTAGATGCCGGCCGGGTTGCTGCCCAGGCGGCCACCGACACGCTGCAGGGCGCCGGTGTCGACGAGGCGCGCGGCGGGCTCGGGCGCCGGCTCCGGCGTCTCGTGTCGCAGACAGGGCGTCATGGCAGGGGGCGCGTTCGCTGCACCAGCATCATCTGCGCCGGTGTCTCGATGGCCCCATGCCGCGCGCGGCGCACGTCGCGGATGGCCTGGTTCGGGTCGACGCCCAGCTCGGCCAGCAAGCGCGCGGCGATCATGCCGGCGCGGCCCAGGCCGCCTTTGCAGTGCACGACGATGTCGTCGCCGGCCCGCAACAGCGCGCGGATCTCGGCGCCGGCCACCACCCATTCGCGTTCGAAGTGTTCCCCGGGCACGCCGAAGTCCGGGATCGGCAGGTGAACCCAGGCGATGCCGCGGCGTTTCACCTCGTGGCCGAGCTGCGGCACTTTCAGCGAAGCGAGCTCGGCCGGCTCGACCAGCGTCAGCACGAGCCTGGCGCCCCATCCGGCGATCGTGTCCAGGTCCATGCCCAGGTCGCGCGCCCAGGCGCCGGTGGCGGCGGCGCGGTCGTGTTTGCCAGGACAGAAGGTGATGCCGATGCGCCCGTGCGACGGGCTGGCACGCACCGCGGCGATCTGCAGCGGGTGGCTGTGGCTGGTGCGGGCGGCGGTCAAGGCGGTCAGGCGGCGCGAGGACGCGGCGATGCTGCCACAGCGCAGCCCCCGCAGGAACCGGCGCCGCGGTGCCGCAGTTCATCGACTGGGCCGCGCAGCTGGACTGCGGCATCGACCTGGTGCCGCGGTCCGACGACCGCGTGCCGGCCGGAGGCTAGCGCACGCTGGGGCTGGGCGCGCCGTGCCGGGCGTGCACGGCGGCGAAGGCTTCGGCCAGGCTGCGCCCGACCGCCGGCGTCAACGCCTGCACCAGCTGGGGGGCCGGCAGGCTGGCCAGCGGCTCGGCGCGCACGACGTGGCGCATCACCGCGGCGCCGAGCAGCTGCGCGCCGATCAGCTGCGCACGCAGCGCACCGTCCGGGTCGTCCAGCAGCGGCGCGATGCCCTGGCGCAGCTGGCACTCGATGGCCTGCTGCAGCGTCGTCGGCGGCTGCTGCGCCGCCAGCGCGGCGTGCAGCGCGGCGGCGAGTTCACGGCCCTCGTCGCCGTGTTCCCAGATCTGCAGGTAGCGTTCGACGATGCCGGCGGCCAGGGCCTCGAAGGCGTCGTCGTCGAAACGCGGCACCGGCAGCGGCGGCGGCTGGCTCAGGATCTCGGGCTCGGCCGCTGCCGCGCGGCGGCGCTCGGCCAGCGTCAGCAGCCTCTCGTAGACGCCGTCGACGATCACGTAGCCGAGCCAGGAGCCGCTGCCGAGCCCGACCAGCGCCAACCAGATCTCGAACTCGCTGAGGAAGCCGTCCACGGACCGATGAAGAAGTGAAGGGCGCCGGTGCGGCGCCGCCGAAGCGCCCGTCCGGGCGTGGGCCGCCCGGTACCAGGGACTGCGCGTGGCGCCGGGGCGAAGCACCGATTCTGGGCAGCAGCCGCTCGATTTCCTCCCGGAGATGCCTGGCGAAGACCCGTCATTTCCAGCCCCGGTCTCCTGCGTTTGCCGGCAGTCGCGCGTGGCGTCCGGGCCGGCCTTGAGGAGCGATCCCAGGCTGCGCGCGCGGCGCGCTCGGGCTGCAATCGCGGCACCGCGCCCGGAGGTCCGGGCCGTCCAGGAGCTAGAACGATGTCGCTGAACACCCTGCCGGCCGGCGCCGGCATCGCCGCCGGCGGCTGCATGCCGCCGTGTGTCGACTCCTCCAACCCCAGCAACGCCAGCACGCGGCTCGAGAACGGCGTCGCCGTCTTCGAGAACGACAACTACCGCATCACCGCCGGCGATGACAACCAGGTGCTGATCCAGAACAAGCACACCGGCGAGACCTACCGCGCCTGGGGCGACCCGCACATGGAGATCGACGGCCAGCAGGCCTTCGACTTCTGGGGCACGACCAGCTTCGTTCTCGACGACGGCACCAAGGTCACGATCGACACCACGCCCTGGGCCGGCAACCCGGCGATGACGCTGTCGTCCAAGGTGACGATCACCAACGGCGACTACGGCGTGCAGATCACCGGCGTCGACACCAACACCGTCGGCGACCTCGCGATCGACGAGGGCCGCGGCTGGGGCCGCCTCGTCGACCTGACCGTGGCCGACGGCAACACGCTCTACGAGAACACCTTCGGCAAGGGCTTCGTCGGCATCGACGACCAGGGCCGCATCCGCCAGGTCGACCAGAACTTCATCAACGAGACCGACCTGATGAAGGGTGGCCGCCTGACCGAGCAGTACCGCGACGCCTTCCGCGCGCTCGGCGGGCTGATGATGATCAGCTTCGTCGGCGCCTTCCTCGGCACGCTGGCGGCCGTGTCGCGCGCGTCGAACGGCGAGGGCCGCCACGACCCGCGCCCGCGTGCGCCGGAGACCGGCGGCACCGATACCTGGGCCGGCGGCACGCCGTCGCGCCGTTTCGACGAGAGCGGCCCGGCCTTCCCGCTGCTGCGCCTGACGCTGGTGCTCGCGCGACTGGGCGGCTGACACAGGCTGTTGCCGCCGCCCCGGGCGCGATCCCAGGGTGGCGGCGGGCGGGGCTTCTGTTGAAGTCCGGGGTCCGCTCCGCCATCCCGCTGCATGTCCCCGCCGCCGTTCCGTTTCGATCTCGTCTGGCCGCATGGCCGCGCCCGGCTCGAACTGCCGGGTGCCGGGGATCCCGATTCCGATCTCGATGCCGCGTGTGCGCTGGCCCCGGCGCTCGCGCCGCTGGCGGCGCTCGAGCGCTGGATCGGCATGCCGCTGGACGATCTGCGGCCCGCCCGCACGCCGTCACCGGCCGGCGCCGTCGGCCTCGGCTGGGGTGACGGCGGCCGGTTGCTGCTGCCGCCGGTGCTGCTGCCCTGGGGCCGCGTGCCGCCGGACGAGCTGCCGCTGGTCTGGCCCGCCTGGACCGTGCGCGTGCGGGTTCAGTCGCTGCCGCTGTCGTGTGTCCCGCGTGCGATGCTGAGGCGCGGCGCGCTGCTGCTGCTGCCGGCCAGTTTCGCCGGCGAGGCGATGGCGGTGCTGCTGCAGCCCGCCGCGCCGATGCCGGCACGCACCGGCTGCTGGCAGCCACGGGCCGGACGGCTGGACCTGCGGGCCGCCGAAGCGCCGGCGGCCCGGCCTGACGAGGCCCAGGTCTGGCTGGAGGCGCCGATGGACGTCCGGGCCAGCGCCTGGTTCGGCGCCGAGGGGGCCGCGGTCCCGCTGCCCGCCGGCGCCGCCCGGCTCGCCATCGCCGGTCTGGCGGTGGCGCGCGGCACGCTGGTGCCGGCCGGGCTGGGCTGGGGGCTGCTGCTCGAAGACGGTGCCGCGGCGACCACCGCGCCCTGCGAAGACCGGACGCCTGCATGGACCTGAGCCAGTTCACGCCGTCCTCGGCGCTGATCACCGTCGTGCTGCTGGCGCTGGCGCCTTTCGTCGGTGTGATGGTCACCTCGTTCACGAAGATCGTCGTCGTGCTCAGCCTGCTGCGCAACGCGCTCGGGCTGCAGCAGGTGCCGCCCAACGTCGTGCTCAACGGCATGGCGCTGGTGCTGTCGATCTACGTCATGTACCCGGTGGGGCTGCAGATGGCCGAACGTGTCGGCCAGACCCAGGCCCAGCCCGCCGGGCGCGGCACCGAGGCGCTGCTGGCCGCCGCCGACGCCGCCAAGGAGCCGCTGCGCGACTTCCTGATCCAGCACTCCAACCCGCAGGAGCGCCGCTTCTTCCTCGAGACGCTGCGCCGCAACCTGACGCCGGCGCAGCAGCAGGCGCTCGGTGAACGCGATCTCGTCGTCGTCGTGCCGGCTTTCGTCGTCAACGAGCTGTCGGTGGCCTTCCAGATCGGTTTCCTGATCTTCCTGCCCTTTCTCGTCATCGACCTCGTCGTCTCCAACATCCTGATGGCGCTGGGCATGATGATGCTGTCGCCGACCACCGTCTCGCTGCCGTTCAAGCTGCTGCTGTTCGTGCTCGTCGACGGCTGGGTCAAGCTCTCGCACGGCCTCGTGCTCTCCTACTGAAGGCGGCACGATGTCGGGCAGCGAGGCGATGCAACTGACGCTGCAGGCACTGTGGCTGGTGCTGCTGCTGTCGGCGCCGCCGGTGCTGGTGGCCGCGGTCGTCGGGCTGCTGATCGCCATCGTGCAGGCCGCGACGCAGATCCAGGAACAGACCTTCCAGTACGCGGCCAAGCTGTTCGCGATCGTGCTGACGATCTTCGTCACCGCGGCGCTGCTCGGCGGCACGCTCTACGCGTTCAGCGACCGGCTGTTCAGCGACTTCCCGGAGATCGTCTCGCGGCCCTGAGCCGCGTGCCGGCCGATGGAGGCGCTGCGTTTCGTCGACTCGCTGGCCGACGGTGCGCTGCTCGTCGCGCTGGCCAGCACGCGTTTCGCCGTCGCCTTCCTGCTGCTGCCGATCTTCGCCTCCGAGACGGTGCCGGCGCTGGTGCGCAACGCGCTCTTCGTCGGGCTGGGGCTGATCACGCTGGCGGTGCAGCCGGCGGTGCCGGTCCAGGGCTGGACGGCCGGGCACTGGCTGCTGCTCTTCGGCCGCGAATCGCTGCTGGGCATCGGTCTGGGCGTGCTGCTCGGCGCCGTGCTCTGGGCCTTCGAGGCCGCCGGCCAGATCGTCGACGCCAAGGTCGGCGCCACGCTGGCGCAGGTGGCCGACCCGCTGTCGGGGCACCAGACCTCGCTGTCGGGCGCGCTGCTGGCGCGGCTGGCGATGTTCCTGTTCATGGCCGGCGGCGGGTTCCTGGCGCTGGTGGCGGTCGCGGTGCAGAGCTTCGCGATCTGGCCGCTGGCGCAGCCCGGGCTGCACTTCGACCCGGCCGACGTGCAGGTCTTCGAGTCGGCCTTCGCGCAGCTGATGCTGCTGGCGCTGCTGTTCGCGGCGCCGGCGCTGGTCGTGCTCTACGTGCTCGACCTGGCGCTGGGCCTGGTCAACCGCTTCGCGCCGCAGCTCAACCTGATCTCGATCTCGATGTCGCTGAAGTCGGTGGCGGCGACGCTGGTCTGGGTGCTGATGTTCACGGTGCTGGTCGACACGGTCGTGGCGCGGCTCGACGACGGCGTCGCCGGGCTGCTGCCGGCGCTGCGCATCTGGGCGCCTTGAGCCCGACCCTGGGGACGATCCTCAGTGGCGCGGGCCGGTCCCCGCCCCCTAAGCTGGCGCCATGACCTCGCTGCCTGCCTGGCCCCCTTCGCCATCGTTCGCTCCGGCCGCCGCAGCGCGTGCCGCCGAGGCCGCGGGCTGGGCTGATCTCGGCACCGACGGCGGTGCCGACGCGGCCTCGCGCGTGCTGCGCGCCCCGGCCGACGGTTCGGCCACGCCGCAGGCGCTGACGGCGCGTTTCCTGGCCAGCCTGCTCGCCGGCGACGCCGGCGCCTGATCCCGTGAAGGCGCTGCGCGCCGAGCCCGACTGGCACGAGGCCGCCCAGACCCTCGTCGACGGTTGCTGCCTGCTCGCGCCCGCGGAGCGCGTGCCCTGGCTGGAGCAGCTGTGCCGCGCGATCGGCGACCCGCTGTACCCGGCGTTCCTGCGCGTGCTGTGCCTCGTCGGCGAACACGGCGAGCCGCTGGCGCAGCGCGCCGTGGCCGCGACCTTGAACGACGCGCTGGCCAGCGGCCGGCTGCCGTCCGGCCCGCAGGCCGCCTGGGGCGCGCTGGCGGGCGCCTCGCGGCGCCAGGGGCCGATCGAGTTCCTTTGTGCCGCCTTCCTGCATCCGCAGGGTGCGCTGCCGCTGTCGGCCAGCGCCTTCGACCGCACGGCGCGTGCGCTGCTGGGACTGATGGCGCAGGACGTGCAGGCCCATGCACGTTACCGCGCCCGGCTCGAGGCGGCTGCTGCGGACCCGCTGGAAGGCGCCTGGTCGCGCGCCGACCGCGCCGCGCTGCGCGCGCTGGCCGCGGCCTGGGCGCCGGGGGCCGTCCCCGGCCTTGCCGTCGACGCCTTTCTGCAGGCTGCGCGCGGCGGCGCTGGCTCAGGCGGCGGCTGGTCCGGGCTCCCGGGGTTCGGCGCGCTCGGCCCGCCCGGGCGCTGACGGGGGTGAAGGCGCTGCGTGCAGCGCGATGTGGAAGCTGCAGCCGGCGTCCGGCGGCGCATGGCGCGTGAACCACAGCCGGCCCTGGTGCAGCTCGACGAAGCTGCGGCAGATCTTCAGCCCGATGCCCATGCCGTCGGGTTTGCTCGACTCGAAGGGCACGAAGAGCCGGCTCTCGGCGTCCTCGGTGAGGCCGCAGCCGTGGTCGACGATGTCCAGTTGCAGCTCGTCGGGCACGCCGGCCAGCCCCGGCACGCGCTGCAGTCGCAGCAGCACACGCGCCTTCGGCCCCGGTGCCTCGCGCTGGGCTTCGAGCGCGTTGCGCATCAGGTTGACGATCACCTGCTGCAGCATCAGCGCGTCGCCCTCGACCCAGGCCTCGTGCGGCATGTCGGCCTGCACCGGCACGCCGTCGCGCGCGAACTCCCAGTCCAGCAGCGACACGCACTCGGTGGCCAGCGCGCGCAGGTCCAGGCGCTCGCGCCGCGGCTGGCGCGAAGGCGTGTACTCGCGGATGCGGCCGACGATGCGGCCGGCGAACTGCGCCTGGTCCAGTGCCAGCTTCAGGCCGTGGCGCAGGTCCTCCAGCGCCGCCTGCTCGTGCGCCGGCACGGCCAGGCGAGCCAGCCGCGCACCGACGCCACGCAGCACGTTGGCGATCGTGCCGATCGGCTGGTTGATCTCGTGCGCCAGCGTGCTGGCCATCTCGCCGACGCTGACGCTGCGCGAGGTGAACAGCAGCCGTTCGCGGTCGCGCAGGTGGCGCTGCAGCGCCAGCGCGGTGTCCGGCGGCGGCGCCGGCTCGTGCAGCAGCAGGCCGTCGGCCAGCACGACCCAGTGCAGCGCGACCATCGTGCCGCCCGGCGCGGCGACGCTGCCCGAGCCGGCCGAGCCGGGTTCGCCACGCGCCTGCCAGGCCGGCTGCAGCGCCGCGTGCAGCGCGGCGTCGGGCCAGCCGGCATGGCGTTCGACCCAGGCCGGCGTGCGCCAGACGACGCCGGCCGGCGCCATGCGCAGGCGCAGCGCCGCCTGGCCGAGTGCGGCGAGCAGCGTGGCGTTGTCGGGTTCGGTGTTCACTGGGCAGACGTCAGATCTCATGCCCAGGGCGGCGGCGACGGCGCGCAGGCCACCAGCCAGGTCCATTGCAGGCCCAGGCAGTGCCGCGCCAGGCCGGGTTCGAGCAGATCGGCCCAGGCCTCGGCCGGGCCGCGCAGCGCCGGCGGCAGGGCCTCGCCGGCCAGGCGCAGCTGCAACGCCGGCTGGCCCGGCGCGTCGGCACGGGTGGCCAGGCGCACGGCGCCGTGTTCGTCGTCGCGGTGTGCGTGCCAGAAGCGCCAGCCGCTGGCCGCCGGCGCCTCGCCGACGAGCCCGCAGCGTCGCACCCGCGCCTGGCCCTTCGCGTCGACGCCCAGCCACCAGCCGGCCAGCGGCGAGGGGCCGGTGGCCGCGCGCAGCGGCGCGAGCAGCAGCACGCTGCGCCGGCGCCGCAGTTCGGCTCGCACGCGTTCGGGCAGCCCGGCGGGCACGGGCGCGGCGGGGCGCGCCGCGGGCGCTTCGTCGGGCCGGCCCGACGGGCGTGTGTCGGGTTCCTCGGGGTCGTCCCAGGGATCGTCCACCGCCGGGCGTGGGCGGCGCGCCTCGCGCTCGGGCCTTGGCGCACGCGGCCAGCCGGGCGCGAAGGCCGACGGCGTCTGCAGGCTGCCCACCCAGGCCGGTGTCAGCGGCGGCGCGGCGAGGTCGGGGGCCGGCGACGAGGCGGGGGCCGCCGCCAGCGGCATCGGCTGGCTCAGCTCGCCGTGCTCGGTGTGGCCCCAGGCCGGCGGCGCCGCGACGGCCGGCGTGCCGGGCGCCGTGGGCGGCGCCGCCGGTGTCGCGGCGGCCTGCACGGCGGCCGTGGCCTGCGCCTCGCCGGCGGCGGGTGGGGCGTTCGGCCCGGGCGCCATGCCGGCGCCCGGGCCGTCGCCGCCGAACCAGGCGGCCAGCCCGGCCAGCGGGTTCGGCGTGACCTGCAGCGACATCAGGCCGCCTTCAGCACCAGGCCGTGTTCACCCAGCGCCAGGCGCTCCGGGGCCAGGCCCAGCAGCTGCACGAGGTAGCCGCGCGCGGCGTCGCGCAGCCGCGCCTGCGCCGCATCGCCCTGGGTGGCCGCGGCCAGGCGCGACTCGTTGACCAGCACGCCGACGGCGGCCAGCTGCTCGACGAAGGACTGGCGCTCGGCGGTGCTGCAGTGCGTCCAGGCGCCGCAGGCGCCCAGCAGGCGGCGGAACTGGCGTTCGACGGCGTCGAGCCGTCCGGTGTCGGGCGACTGCCCGTCGAAGGCGGCGAGGTTGGCCAGCGTGAAGAAGGCCGCCGCCAGCCCGGCGTCGTCTTCGCGCAGCCCGGGCTGCAGCCGGGCCTGAACGTCCTGGCGGTAGTGCTGCAGGCAGCGGGTGTACAGCGCCAGCGCCTGGGTGCGCGCCGCCGGGCCGCCGCCCTGGCGCGCGGCCAGCGCGGCGGCACCCGCCGAACGCACGCTGCGCGGCACGCGCAGCGGCGCCGGTTCGGGCCCGGCGTCGGGCGCGGCCAGCAATCGGGCGAGCGCGAGCTCGACGAGGGCGGGCAGTTCGGCGGCCAGGCGCGTGCCGGCGTCGGCAGGGGGCAGGGCGTTCATCGTCCGGGGTTCTCGTCGTCGTGCAGCGTGATCTCGGCGCCGGCGGCACCACGCGCGGCCAGCCGTTCGCGCAAGCTGTCCAGGCCGGCGGCCAGCGCCGGGCGCTCGCGGCTGTGCGCGGGCAGGCGCAGCTGCAGCTGCATCGCAGCGCCGGGGTGTGCCGGCAGCGTCAGCGCCACGGCGGCCAGCGGCAGCCCGGCCTGGGCGAAGCTGAACTGCCAGTGCTGCAGGCCCTCGGCGTCGGCGGGCGCGAGCAGGCTGGTCAGCGCGGCGCCGAGCTCGGCCGCGGCGACGTCGCCGCGTGCCGCCGGCGCTGCGGCGGCGGGTGCGCTGGCGAAGGCCGGCGGTGGCAGGGCGGCCAGCAGCGGGCCGACGGCCGGCGGGCCGGCGTCCTGCGGCGGCAGCCTGCCCGCGGGCTCGTCCGGCGTCTTCGGGCCTCGCCGCGCGGCGCGCTGCACCGCGGCGGCGAAGTCCTCGGCGCGCCCGTCCGAGGGCCGCGCCGGCTCGCCGTCGGTGCGTGGCGGCGCGGGCGGGCGCACGGGCGCAGCGGAGTTGTTCATCGTCTGCACGATCAGGCGGCGAGCGCGCGAACGGCCGCGACGGCGTGGCGCCGGCGTTCGCGCAAGCCGTGGCGCTGCACCGCCAGCCAGCCGGCGCGGTCCAGCCGGTAGTGCGCGGCCGGGCGGCCGTCGTAGGGCGCCGTGCCCAGCGCGTCGAAGCCCAGCGTGCGCAGCACCACGTCGACCGAACGGTGGCGCGGGTGGCAGACGGCCCAGACCTCGGCCAGCGCCAGCGGGCCGAAAGCCTGCGCCAGCAGCGCCTCGCCGCCTTCGAGCGCCAGCCCGCCGCCCCAGGCCTCGGGGCGCAGCCGGCAGCCGAGTTCGACACGCGACGGGTGGCCGCTCATCGGCATCAGGTTGAACCAGCCGCAGAACTGCCAGCCGGGTTGCACGAGCCAGGCCAGCGCCGCGGCGTCGAGTTCTCCGGCGTCGACGGCGGCCCGGGCTTCGGCCAGCGCCTCGGCGTCGGGCGGCTGCCGCCGTTCGGCGTGCCAGATGCCGAGCCCGGGCTTCGCGCCGTACCAGGCCTGCAGGCGGCGCACGAAATCGGCGGCGACGGCGGGTTCGTCCAGCGGCTGGTCGTCGACGAGCAGCTCGCGCACACGCGGCTCGCGATGCATCGCGGTGAGGGCCGGCACGTCGGTGGCCGCGAAGCGGCGCAGGCGCAGGCGTGCCGTCTGCAGCAGGGGCGGGAAGGGGACCACGGCGCAGTCTAGGCAGCGCGCTCGTGCTGCCACCCCTGGGTTCGATCCGGGGGCAAGCGTAAACATCTGCAGCCGGTGCGCGGCCGTGAGGAGCGATCCGCACTGGCGGCTGCTCCGACACGAACCGAGCATGGCCGGGATTTCCATGTCCGCAGGAGCGCCGTCCATGAACCTCAGCCCCACGCGCATCAGCAGCCCCGTCACCGCGCCGACCCCGGCCGGCCAGGGCGACGCCGCCGGCGTGCAGGTGCGGCGCGGCGACACGCTGGCGGCGATCGCGCAGCGCCACGGTGTCGGCCTGCAGGCGCTGATCGACGCCAACCCGCAGCTCCGCAATCCGGACGTGATCCACCCGGGCGAGTGGCTGGCGCTGCCGGCGGCCGAGCGCAGCGTCACCGTGAAGCCGGGCGACACGCTGGCGGCGATCGCAGCGCGCCACGGCAGCAGCGTCGCCGCTCTCGTGCAAGCCAACGGCATCACCAACCCGAACCTGATCTTCCCCGGCGACGTGCTGCGGCTGCCGGGCAGCGCGCCGCGCGCGGCGGCACCGGCCACCCCCGCGGCCCCGGCCGCGCCGGCGCTCGCCGCCGGCCGTCTGCCCGACACCACCGGCCTGGACGAAGCCGCGCGTTACGAGCTCTACGCCGCACAGGTCGAACGTTTCGGCGACGCCGCCGCGCGCCAGGACCTGGCCGACGGCCGCCGCGTGATCCTCGCGCTGCGCCAGGACACGAACGCCCGCGCCGCCGAGGGCCGCGGGGTCTACGACGACCGCATGGTCGTGCTCTGGCAAGGCGCCGACGGCACGCGCCACGCGGTCGAGTTGCGCGCCAACACCGACCCCTCGGGCCAGTACGAACCCGGCGGCCCTTATGCACGGCGTGCCGTCGGCGGCGACTACAACGGCGACCGCCGCGGCGACCAGGGGCGCCTGGCCGAAGGCACCTACAGCCACACGCGCGGCAGCTTCCTCGGCGCCAGCGCGCTGATGGCCGGCAACGACCAGGTCACCGAGCGCGACACCAACCACGACGGCCGCTTCGACGAAGGCGTACGCACCGCGCGTGGCGGTTACGGCATGCACATCCACGTCGGCGGCGCCTCGAACACCTATTCGGCCGGCTGCCTGACGCTGCCGCCGGCCGACCACGCCCGGCTGTTCGACGCGCTGGGCACGCAGAACAGCGTGCGCACCGTGCTCGTCGACACGCAGCGGCTCAGTGCCGAGGCGCCGGCCGCCGCGCCGCCCGCGGCCGTGGCGACGCCGCAGCGCACGCTGAGCGACGCCGACTGGCAGCGCGCCGCGACCACGCTGGGCGTTGACGTGGCCGCGATCCGCGCCGTCGCGCAGGTCGAGGCGCCGGGCAGCGGCTTTCTCGCCGACGGCCGGCCGAAGATCCTGTTCGAGGCCCACGTCTTCGGCCGTCGCACCGGCGGCGCCTACAACGCCAGCCACCCCGACATTTCCAGCGCGCGCTGGAACCGCAGCCTCTACGTCGGCGGCGCCGGCGAGTACCCGCGGCTGGAGCAGGCGATGGCGCTGGACCGCACGGCGGCGCTGGAGTCGGCCTCCTGGGGCCGTTTCCAGATCATGGGCTTCAACCACCAGGCCGCCGGCTACGCCGACGTCGAGAGCTTCGTGCAGGCGATGCAGCAGGGCGAAGGCCGCCAGCTCGACGCCTTCGTCAGCTTCATCCAGGCCGACCCGGCGATGCACCAGGCGCTGCGCGACCACGACTGGGCCGGCTTCGCGCTGCGCTACAACGGCGAGGGCTACGCCGCCAACCAGTACGACACGCGCATGGCCGAGGCCTGGGCGCGGTTCTCCTCCAACTGAGTCCGTTGCAACCGGATGCCGGTGGCTGCCGCGGCCGGCGCTATCGTCGCCGCATGACGCTGCTGCAAAGGCTGTGCGCGGCGCTGCTCGCGGTGCTGACCGGCACCGCCGCGGCCGCACCTTACGACCCGCCCTACGAAGTGCCTGCCGCAGTCGCCGCCGACGAGGCTGCGCTGCGCACGCTGCTGCCCGCCGGGTCCCGCCTGATCCACGGCCCGCTGGCGCTGCCTTTCGGCGCCCACGAACGCGGCTGGCTGCTGGCCTGGCGCGCGCCCGAGCCCGAGGCCGGCGTCGCCGTCTGGTACCTGGCACCGCGCCCCGGCGACGCCGCGCACTGGCGGCTGCTGCGATTGCGGGATCCCGAACCGGCCGACGCCTTCTTCGACATCGAGCTGCGCGCCGCCTTCGCCACCGGGCCCGAAGGGGCACGCGACCTCGTGCTGCTCGAGCGCTACACCCGCGCCGCGCCGGCCGGCGGCGAGCGCCACGACAGCGCCCGTGTGCTGCGCCGCGACGGCGACGGCGTGCGCGCCGTGCCCGAGCTGGAATCGCTGCTCGACGGCGTGGTCGATGCCGCCGAGGCGCGCCGCCGCCTGGCGCCGGCCTATGCGCGGCTGCTGCCGACGGTGAAGGCGGAACTGGCGGCGGCCTTTGCCTCGCTGCCCGTCGACGTCGTCGACCTGACGCGGCTGGAACGATTGCAGCGCCTGCAGCCCGGCCACCCGCTGTACGAGGTGGACGACGCCGCCAACGGCTATCTCGCGCTGCGTGGCGACGGCGGCCGGCCGGGTTATGTCGCGGCGCTGTTCCGCCAGGCCGACGGCGGCGCCGTCGTCGCCGTGCAACAGCGCTGGCCGGACGCGCAGCGCACGCGGCTGCTGCGCCGCGACGGCGCGGGCTGGAACGACCTCACGGCCGCGCTGCTGCCCGGCTGGCGCGACAGCGACGACTGCACGCTGCCGCGGCGCGGCCTCACCGTCGCCTGTGCCGACGGGCGGCGCTGGACCTGGGACGGGCGGAGCTTTCAGCCGCTGCCGCCCAGCACCACGAAGTCGTCGCCGCGCAGCCCGCGTTCGACCAGCTGACGCAGCGGATCGAGCAGGCGCTGCGCCGGGGCTTCGGCGTCGAGAAAGCGGGCGACGACGACGGCTTCGACGTCGAGCACGAAACGGTGGCCGCCGACGTCGGCCAGCAGCACGATGCGGCGCGCCGTCAGCAGCCCGTCGGCGATGTTCTGCGGGTCCAGGTCGACGCCCCAGCGCCAGGCCGGGTTGCCGCGGCAGACGAGTTCACCGAGCAGCAGCGCCAGGTCGGCGAGCATCGAGTAGACGAGCCCGTCGCCGTCGCGGCGGCTGTGCAGCCAGTGCGAATACGCCGGCCGCGGATGCGGCGGCAGCGCCGGCCAGGCCTCGGTTGCCCATTGCTGCAGCGCGCTGCACAGAGCGGCGGCGTGCTGCCGTGGCGCGGCCAGCGCCGGCGCGGTGTCGAGGCCGGCGTCGTCGTGCAGCAGCCGCGTGATCGTCGCCAGGCGCGGCTCGCGCTGCTGCAGCCAGTTCGCCAGGTTCTCGCGCGCCTGGTCGTCCGACAGCTCGCCGCCCGAGCCCGGGTGGGGCAGCACGAACGGCGGGTACTGGCGCAGCCGGGCACCCAGCGCGCCCTCGCGTTCGCGTGGACCGAAAATGGTCTTCAGCCAGCCCGTCATGGTCTCAGCGCGGTGCCGGCCCGGCCTGCCGCCAGTGAGCCATCGCATCGCCGCGCAGGCCTTCCTCGACCAGACGACGCAGCGGGTTCAGCAGGCGCTGCGCCGGGTCGTCGCCATGCAGGAAGCGGTGCACGACGATGTCCTCGACGTCGAGCACGAAAGGCGTCGTGTGCGTGCCCACCGGGTCGGCCAGCAGCACGATGCGGCGTGCGCTGAGCATGCCGTCGGCGAGGTTCTTCGCGTCCAGATCCAGGCCCCAGTGCCAGTCCGGGTTGCCACGGCGGACCAGCTCGCCGAGCAGGATCGCCAGGTCCAGCAGCATCGAGAACACGATGTCGTCGCCGCTGCGGCGGCTGTCCAGCCAGCGTGCGAGGCCACCCTCGGCCGGCAGCGCGGGCCACTGGGCGAGTGCCCAGCGCTGCAGCTCGTCGGCGAACGCCGCGGCGTGCGCCGACGGGTCGGCCAGCGCCGCCCGGGTGTCGATGCCGGCGACCTCCCGCAGCAGCGCCGAGACCTGCTGCAGCCGTTGCGGCAGGACCTGTTCGAAGCAGGCGAGGTTCTCCGCCGCCTGGTCGGGGCGCAGTGCCGAGCCGCGGCCGGCGTGCGGCGCCGCGTAAGCCGGGTAGCTGAGCAGGCGCGGGGCGAGCTTGTCGCCCGGCTCGTCATCGCGACGACGCCTCAACCGGTCGGGGATCATCGCGGCAGTCTGGCGGCCACCGCAGCGTGCGCGCGGCCCTGCGGCGTGTCAGCGGCCGGCGGGTTCAGTTTCAGCGCGTGCGCCAGGCGTGGCGGGTCGATGCGTGCGCCGGCCTGCAGCAGCGCGTCGGCGACGATCCAGTTGCCCATGCCGGTGGCCAGCAGCAGCGGCAGGCTGCCGTCGGCGGTCGGCAGGTCGGCGCGTGCGCCGGCCTGCAGCAGCGCCAGCGCGAGATCGGTGTTGCCTTCGCGGATCGCCAGCGACAGAAAGGTCTCGCCCTGCACCGGCAGCCGCGCATCGGGCGACACGCCGGCCTTCAGCAGCACCGGCAGCAGCTGCGGGTCGCGCACCCGCGCGGCGGCGTTGAGCAGCGACATGCCGTTGGCCAGCGTGCGGGTCGGGTCGGCGCCCAGCGCCAGCAGGTGGGCGACGACGTCGGCGCGCACCGGGCGCACGTAGGCGACGTAGGCCAGCAGCGGCGTCACGCCCTGCTCGCCGGGCGTGTCGACGGCGTAGCCCGCGCGCACCTGGGCCGTCATCGCGGCCAGGTCGCCGCTTTCGGCCAGGCGCAGGAAACGCCGGCTGGGCTCGTCGGCAAAACGGGCCAGGGCGCGCTCGCGCTGGTCGGTGGCGCCGAAGACGGCGGAGACGTCGATGGACACGGGTTCCTCCTTCGGTGCGGCGGCCGGCGAGCAGGCGGCGAAACCCAGGGCCGCGAGGCCCGCGGCCAGCACCACGCCGACGCCGCTAGGGCGCCGGCGCACGATGCCGCAGGACTTCCTCCAGACCATGTTGTTGCGTGCCGAACCGGCCTCCCTCGGCGATCGTGCCCGGGTTCCAGCTGTCCAGGCGCGCGCCGAGGTAAATGCGCGCCAGCGGGTTGCCCAGGTCCACGGAGCGGCCGACCGACGCCGGGAACTGGCGCAGCCGGTCCAGCCCCAGCGCGTCGGCATAACGTGTCGGCACCGGGCCTCCGTTCAGGAAGCTCATGATGTCACCCGTCGTGCGGTAGTTGGTGACCTGGCCCTCGGCGAAGTGCAGCGAATAACCTTCACGCGTCTCGTCGGCGACGCCGGCGGCGTTGAAGGTGGTGGCCGGCACGCCGGCGCGCCCGGCGGCCGTGGCCGCCAGGCCGCCGCCCAGCGAGTGGCCGGTGGTCTCCAGACGGCCGGCGGGCACGACGCGCGCCACCTCCATCGCTGCGATCGCCGCCGCCGAGTGCTGCAGCGAGCCCAGCCCCATGCCTTGGGCCAGGTTGTCGTCGGCGTCGCCCGCGCGCTTCAGCGCCCAGTCGTCGGTGCCGCGGAAGGCCAGCACCCAGGCGCCGTCGTCCAGGCGGAACAGCGCCGCCTCGAAGCCGATCGCCGGCTTGTGCAGCAGCGCCGGGTCCAGCCCCAGCGCCTGCAGCTGCGCGTCGCCCAGGCGCGTGGCGCCGGCCGGTGCGCTGCTGCGGTCGTAGACAGCTTGCGACAGCTCGGCCATGCGCGTGGCGTGTGCGTCCATCGGCGTGGCGCGGAACACGAGGTCGGCGGCCTGCACGTCGCCCGGGGCGACGGCGCGCACCGCGGCGTCGAACACGCGGTCGCCCAGCGCGCGCACGGTCGCGCCGTCGGCACCGCCGGCGAAGCTTTGTTCCATGCGCGCGGCGGTCTGCATCAGCGCACGGAACGTGCCGTGGTCCGACTTTGCCGTGTGCCAGCCGTTGATCAGGCCCCAGTCCTGCTCGGTGTCGGTGGCGGCGAGCATCACGGCGTCGAGCGCACCGGGCTCGCGCGCCAGGGTCTCGAAGGCGGCCCGCGCCGACGCCGGATCGTCGCCGAAGGACGCGACGACCGAGGCGATGGCGCGCGCCTCGGCATCGCCCAGGCGGCGCTGGCCGTCGAACTCCAGCAGGCCGCCGACCGCGTGCTGCGGCTGGTCGGTCGTTCGGCCGGCCAGCGCCTGCACGTAGTCCAGCTTGGCTTGTGGCGAGGCGTGGCGCGCCACCGCCGTGCCCAGTTCGGTCACCGGCTCGAAGCCGCCGCTGGCGGCCTCGGTGCCGGCCAGGGCCCGCGACAGCGCGGCCAGCGAGTCGCCGTCCAGGTCTTGCGCCATCGCCTGGAAAAAGTCGGCACGCTGGTCGGCCGTCAGCCCGGGGCCGACCCAGGAGCGGTCCATCACCTCCTGCGCCAGCCGGTCCAGCCGGCCCGTGGCGGCCATGCGGTCGACGACGGCGTCGGCATCACGCGCCGGCAGCGCCCCGATCAGCTCGGTGGCCTGGCGCACCTCGTCGCGGCTGACCCAGCCCAGGCCCGAGGCGTCGAGCAGGCGGTCGAGCTGGCGCAGCGCCGTGTCCACCACCGGCGAAGGCGGCGGCGACGGCACGCGTGCGGGTTGGCGGCCGATGTCGTTCATGGGCGGTCCTCCGATCGCGGCGCAGCTTAGGAAGCCGGCGGCGCGCTCGCCACCTGGGATCGTGACCAGGGGGAGGCCGTCAGCGCAGCACCAGGCCGTCGTCGCCCAGCGTCAGCCGGTCGACGTCGCCCTTCAGGAACTGCTGCAGATAGCCCCGCGCCGCGTCGCGGCTGCTCTTCGCGAGCGCGGCGTCTGGCCGGGCCTTCAGCCCCATCTGCGTCGTCGCCATGAACATGCCGATGATGGCCAGCTGTTCGTAGGCCTCGCGCCGCTCGCGCGCCGGCACCGAGGCGAAGCCGGGCTGCGAGGCCATCACCCGGCGCATCTGCGCGACCAGGGTGGCGAAATGGCGGTCGGGGAAGTCCTCGCCGCGCATTGCCATCCAGCAGCCGGCGACGAAGGCCGCGGCGGCGCCGCCGAGGTCGCCCGTCTCGATGCCGAAGCGGCGTTCGATGTCGCCATAGGACCGCAGCAGCGTCGCGAACGTCGACTCGGCCTGCGCCCGCCCGGCGGGCGGGTAGCCGGCGGCCAGCAGGCTGGGGGTTCGGGTCGGACCGTCGGCCCGGGTGACGAGGTTGACGACGGCGTCGCGGCTCGGTGCGGGCGGCGTGTCGGCTGCCTTGGCGGCGGCATTGCGCTGGCGCGCGTTCTCGACGATGCGGTACTGGATGGACTGGTAGTACCAGGACGAGTCCAGCACGCCGAGGTTGTCGATGTTGTACATCGGGCCGTAGGCGGCCGCGAAAGCCGGCCAGGCCAGCACGAGGCAGGCGGCGGCGTGCACGAGCCATCGTCGGGGGGAAAGCGGCATGGGCACGACGGGGTCGTTCAACGCTGGGACAGACCGTCGGCCGTGATCTGCAGGCGGTCCAGGTCGCCGGGGATCACCGTCGCGAGGTAGCGGCGTGCGGCGGTGACGCTGTGTTCGCGCAGGCCGTCGTCGGGCTGCTGCGCCAGGGCCATCTGCGTGGCGGCCATGAACATGCCGACGATGGCCAGCTGTTCGTAGCTGCGGCGCAGCTCCACCGGGTCCAGGCGCCGATAGGCCGGGTCGCGTGCGACGGCTTCGCGCATCTGGCGCACGAGTGCCGCGAAGTGGGCGTCGGGAGAAGGCTGCTGGCGCATCGCCATCAGGTTGCCGGCGATGAAGGCGGCGAGCGCGCCGCCGATGTCGCCGCGGCGGATGCCGAAACGATCCTCGATCTCCCGGTACTTCGCGAGCAGTGTCTCGAAGGTTCGTGCGGCCTGTTCGCGCTGTGCTGCTGGATAGGCCTGCGCCATCTCGCGGGCGGCCGTCGTGCTGGCGCGCTCGACGGTTGGCAGCGGTGCCGGGGTCTTGGCCCTGGCCTTCGCGGACTGCTCGACGAGCTGCATCTGAATGCGGTTCATCCGGTACTGGAAGTCCAGCCCGGCGAGGTTGTCCAGGCCGTAGCAGCACCAGTAGGCGTGGGCGGACTGGGCCACGAAGAGGGTGGCTGCGCATAGCGCGTGACCCAGTGCTCGAAGGCTCATGTGACGCTGTTCCGCCCGGGACCGAGGATGTTCCGACTGCCTCCGGCGCTGGTAACCGCGTTCCGGTGCAGGCGTTTGCCCTGTCTTGATGGAAGGCGAAAGCCTGCCCATCGGGCGGCCAGACTGGCCGCCACCAAGGCAGCCGCGGCCAGCGCCCATCCGATCACGCGGCTGAGAGAGTCCATTTGCTTCCTCATGTCTGGCGTCCTAGGGACTCGCGGCGAGCCGCCTTCTGCCGGGCCCGAGGTTCGTCGTCTCGGGTGTCAGTCGTGCGAAAAGCCACAGCGCGTGCCCGGAAGACAGCGGTGCCGTGGACGGCGTCGCTTGAGGTACCTGCGCGCTCAGCGCGTCCACCCTAGAAGGTCGCAGCCGAGCGTCGCCGCCTGGCCCTCGTCGTCGGTGACGGCGATCGGTCGGACCGACGCGTGATCAAGGGTGACCTCGCGCGCGGTCGCCGGCGCCGTGTGCAGTTCGCAGCTGCCGGCACCGACGCAGGCGGTCCCGGTGCACACGTTGGCCGGGTCCCAGTCGAAGGCGAAAGACCGGCCGTCGGGCGCCCACACCGCGTAGGACGTCAGGCCCGTTCGGGTCAGCCGTTGGAGTCCGGTCCCGTCGGCGCCGGCAATCCACAGATCGGTCTCCGCCGGATCGCCGCTGGCGTTGAAGCGCATCCAGCGGGTGACGATGCGGCTGCCGGTTGGGTCGCTCCACAGTCCGCGCAGCGTCCACCCCGGCACCGACAGTGTGCCGACAGCGCTGTCCTGCTGGCCCACGATGGCGACGTGGACGGCGCCGGTGGGTTCCGCGGAGATCACGCGGCCGTCGGGCAGCCAGTCGGCCGCGGCGCGGGTGGGCCATCGCTGCAAGGTCCGCCGCGCCGGCAAGTCGATCGCCGTGACGACGCCGTCGCCCGCGATGGCGCTGCTCGCCCACACCAGCAGCAGGTCGCCCAACCGCAGGGGAGACGGGCGGACCTTGCTGACGTAGCCGTTGAGCACGGCCTGGTGCACGACGCGGCCGTCCGAGTTCGACTTGATCGAGACTTGGCTGGTGTCGGCGCTGAGGTCGTGCTCGAGTGTCACGTAGTGCGAACCGTCGGGCGTCGGCACCGCGTCCTTGACCGCATCGACGTGCCGAGTGCGCGCGCCGTCCGGCGACGACACGTACAGACCCGTGCCGTCGCCGAGCGGGAAGAAGTTGTGCCACAAGCGACCGGACGCCGCCTCGCCTCCGCCGCCTCCGTTGTTGGCGCTGTCGTGAGAGCCTGCGCCGTCTCCGCAGGCGGCCAAGCCGGCCATGGCGATGAGGGTGGCGCCGAGCGCCCAGCGAAGAATGCACCCGTATGGTCTGGTTCCGTTGGCCATCGTTGGGTGTCGTTCGTTCCGGGATGCAGACCGCGGGCAGGCGGTGCGTGCCTTCAGCGCAGCACCAGTCCGTCGTCGCCCAGCGTCAGCCGATCGACGTCGCCCTTGAGGAACTGCTGCAGATAGCCCCGCGCCGCCTCGCGGCTGCTCTTCGCGAGCGCGGCGTCGGGCCTGGACTTCAGCCCCATCTGCGTCGTCGCCATGAACATGCCGATGATGGCCAGCTGTTCGTAGGCTTCGCGCCGCTCGCGTGCCGGCACCGAGGCGAAGCCGGGCTGCGAGGCCATCACCCGGCGCATCTGCGCGACCAGGGTGGCGAAGTGGTGGTCGGGGAAGTCCTCGCCGCGCATCGCCATCCAGCAGCCGGCGACGAAGGCCGCGGCGGCGCCGCCGAGGTCGCCCGGCTCGATGCCGAAGCGGCGTTCGATGTCGCCATAGGACCGCAGCAGCGTCGCGAACGTCGACTCGGCCTGCGCCCGCCCGGCGGGCGGGTAGCCGGCGGCCAGGCGGCTGGGGATCCGGGTCGGACCGTCGGCCCGGGTGACGAGCTTGACGACGGCGTCGCGGCTGGGTGCGGGCGGCGTGTCGGCCGCCTTGGCGGCCGCATTGCGTTGGCGCGCGTTCTCGACGATGCGGTACTGGATCGACTGGTAGTACCAGGACGAGTCCAGCACGCCGAGGTTGCCGATGTTGTACATCGGGCCGTAGGCGGCCGCGAAGGCCGGCCAGGCCAGCACGAGGCAGGCGGCGGCGTGCGCGAGCCATCGTCGGGGGGAAAGCGGCATCGGCATGACGGGGTCGTTCAACGCTGGGACAGACCGTCGGCCGTGATCTGCAGGCGGTCCAGGTCGCCGGGGATCACCGTCGCGAGGTAGCGGCGCGCGGCCGTGACGCTGCGTTCGCGCAGGCCGTCGTCGGGCTGCTGCGCCAGGGCCATCTGCGTGGCGGCCATGAACATGCCGACGATGGCCAGCTGTTCGTAGCTGCGGCGCAGCTCCACCGGGTCCAGGCGTCGGTAGGCCGGGTCGCTTGCGACGGCTTCGCGCATCTGGCGCACGAGCGCCGCGAAGTGGGCGTCGGGAAAAGGCTGCTGGCGCATCGCCATCAGGTTGCCGGCGACGAAGGCGGCGAGCGCGCCGCCGATGTCGCCGCGGCGGATGCCGAAACGATCCTCGATCTCGCCGTACTTCGTCAGCAGCGTCTCGAACAGCGCGGCGGCCTGTTCGCGCTGTGCGGCCGGATAGGCCTGCGCCATCTCGCGGGCGGCCGTCTGGCGGGCGCGCGCCTCGGTCGGCAACGGTGCCGGCGATGCCTTGCGCGCGCGCTGGCCGGCGCGCTCGGCGTTGCGCATCTGGATGCGGCTGAGCTTGTACGAGAAGTCCAGCGCCGCGAGGTTGCCGACATCGGCCGTGCCCCAGTAGGCCTGGGCCGGCGCGGCGGCGACGAGGCTTGCGCAAGCCAGCGCGATCAGGAAACGTCCGTGCATCGGTGTGGGCCTCGTCGTCGTGCCGGCTGTGCGCACGACGCGGGCTCTTTCTCCCTTGACGGTCGCGAGCTTCCGACACCCCGCCGCAACCGGCACCTGGGATCGTCCCCAGTGCGTCTGTCACCGGATGCGCCGGCGCCTTGCGCCCTACGGCGCCGGCCCGGCTAGGAGCGATCACAGGTTACGCGGCGCCAGGGGCTCCGGTTGAATCCGCCCCATCGTGTACGGCATCACACGAGCCCTGCACCGATGCCGCGGGAGCGGGCCGCAGGACGCGAGCCCCGACCCGCAACCCGTCAACACTTCTGGAGGATTCCGATCATGGGTGGAGCACTGAGCAACGTCTTCGGCGGCGGCAACATCCTCGGCCTGGTGATGAACATCGCGTCGATGGTCTTCCCGCCGATGGCGCTGGCCACTTCGCTGGCCAACCTCGTGACGCAGGCCGTCGGCCAGGCCGTCATGTCCGCGGTCACGCAGCTGGTCGCCTCGGGCATGCCCAAGTTCCTCGGCGAGGCGATCTCGCAGATGGTGCAGAACGTCGTCTCGAACCTCACGCAGTCCAGCGACGAGCAGGCCGACGGCGCCGTGGCGTCCAACTTCAGCGGCGACATCAAGAGCCTGACCGAAGAGCTGACCGAGGCGATCGTCAAGAACGCCCAGGCGTTGATGGCGCAGGACAAGGGCGACGGCAAGTCCAGCGCCGGCAAGAGCGGCAAGAAGTCCGCGACGAGCTGGCTGGAAGCCATCGCGCTGGCGATGGGCGAGGCCGCCGGCAACAAGGCCGCGAAGATGGTCGAGCTGAGCAACAAGCTCGCCGACCTGTCCTCCGCCGGCGGTTCCGAGAAGGCCCAGCAACAGGCCGCCAAGGAAATGAACTCGGTCAACGCGCAATTCCAGGCGACCTCGCAGGAATACAACATGCTGCAGACCGCCTTCTCCACGGCCATCAAGGCCATCGGTGAAGGCCTGTCGGCGATGGCCCGCAAGCAGTAAGCGCGGCTCGCGGCCGACACGAAGGAGGGGCGGGGCTCTCGGGCTTCCGCCCCTTTTTCTTGGGATGCGGTGACGCTCTGTCACCTTGTGAGACTGACAAACGGAGCCGTCCCCGCTTCAATCGCGGCGTCAGATCTGGTCTTGAACCGTCGTCATCGGCGCCTGGCGCCCATCCGCCCATGCATCTCGTCCGTCGAACGCTGGCGCTCGCCGCCGTGCTGTGCCTGGTCCAGTCTCCGGTGCACGCCCAGATGTACAGCCCCGGCTACGCCGTCACCGGCGCGCCGATGTCCAACTTCCTGTCCTCCAGCTACCTGACGCAGAGCGTCGTCAACGACCTGTCGACGCCCAAGCGTGCGCAGGCGGCGCTGGCCGGCGCAGGCCGCAGCAAGGACGGCGCGGGTGCGCTGACGGTGTCCACGCGCGGCCCGGCGACGATGCCGGCCAAGCTGGCGGCGCATTACCCGGCGGGCCAGCAGGCGAAGGCGAAGGCCTTGTTCGAGGATCTGCTGGTGCGCTACCGCGGCATCGAAAAGCAGTTCGACATCCCGCACGGCGATCTGGGCGGCGCGCTCGCGTCGTTCCTCGTCGCCAGCTGGATGGGGCTGCACAACCGTTCGTTCCCCGACGAGCGTTTCCCGCCGGTGGTGGCGCAGATGCGTTCGCTGCTGGCGGCCCAGCCCGAACTCGCCGACGCGCCGATGCTCGACCGGCGCGAGATGTACGAGCAGATGGCCATCCTCGGCATGCTGATGGCCGGCACGCAGATGGCGTTGCAGCAGCAACCCGACGCTGCCACCGAGCAGCGCATGCGCGAGGCCGCGCGGGGTTATCTGCGCCAGTTCTTCAAGGCCGACGCCGAGCGCGTCTCCTTCGGGCCGGGCGGCCTGCAACTCGACTGATCCGTGACGCCGCTGGCGGCCCGCCCCGTCAGGCGGGTGGCCGGCGTGTGCCTGTTCAGCCACTCCAGGGAGATAGAACAATGCTTGAAAGCAGCCTCACGCCTCGTTCCCCCGCGCCGACCGGACGCGCACGGCGCCCCCGTTGGCGCCTGGCGATCGCCGCACTCCTGACGGCCGCGCTGACCGCCTGCGGCGGTGGTGGTGGCGGAGGGGGAGGCGACGACGACAGCGGCTCCGGTGGATCCGGTGGTGCGTCCGAACTCTCCGGCCGCCTCTGGCACAGCAACTACGCGCTGGACTTCCTCGACGGCACGCAGATCGCCGACCTCGGCGGCGCAGCGCCGACGCTGGTCGACGCCGACAAGGTGGCCCGCCCCTGGCCCGACGGCTCGCAGTACGCCATCTACAACTACGACGACGAGCGCGACGGCGACACCGTGCTGCGCATCAAGCGCACCAGCGATGGCACGACGCTGTACTCGGCCGTGATCAGCGGCTATGCCGCCGACCTGCGTCCATCGCCGGCCAACAAGGCGGTGCTGCTGGTGTCGCAGGCCGAGGACTACACCAGTTCGCTGAGCGCCACCGACTACGTCTTCGTCGATCTGGCCAACCTGCGCGAGCTCGACCGCATCTCGGGTGTCGGCACCGTCGTCGACTGGCTGCCCGACGGGCGCTACCTGCACCTGGCCGCCGACGGCACGCTGTCGGTCGGCCAGGTCGGCGGCAGCCGCAGCACGGTGGCGAAGTTGAACCTCGGTGGCCGCAGCCTCGTCGACCTCTCCGTCGACCCGCTGGGCCTGCGCTACCTGGTCACGCTGGTGTCCTACACCGGCGCGGGCAACGTCGACGACCTGGACCTGTGGGTCGGCGGCGTCGACGGCAGCGCGCTCGAGCGGCTCACCGCCACCGGCCTGACGTCCTACGGCCGCTGGTCGCCCGACGGCGAGCGTGTCGCCTTCGACGTCGATACCGGGCTGGTCTGCAGCGGCTCGTCGTGCATGGGCACCTGCGAGATCTGGTACGCGCCGGCCAGCGGCCGCAACCTGAACCCTCTGCCGGCAGCGCCCGGCGCCGCGGCGATGTTCAAGGTCCGCAACCGCAGCAGCAGCGCCCGTGACCACACGCTGGGCTGCGAACTGCTCGGCTGGACACGCTGAGACGGCGAGGCGCGCGCCGCCCCGCCGTCTCACGCCACCAGCGTGTCGGCGACGTCGACGCTGCGCGACACCGCCATGCGCAGCAGGTGCATCGCGTTGCGCGCCTGCATGCGCTCCATCAGGCACTTGCGGTGGAACTCCACCGTCTTGCCGCTGAGCCCGATCTCCCAGGCGATCTGCTTGCTCAGCTTGCCGGCGACGATGCCCTGCAGCACCTGGCGCTGGCGCGGCGACAGCGACTCCAGCCGGCGCTGGTACTCGCGCCGGCCGGCCTCGGCCGGGTCGGGCTCGGGCAGGCGCGGCGTCGGCGGCGGCACGGCGCCGTCGCCCGGCGGCAGCGCGAACAGCGAGGCCACCTGGCAGCGTGCCCAGGCCGACTCGGCGAGCGCGAAGGCGCGCTCCAGCGCCTGCTCCAGCGCGTCGTCGGCGAACGGCTTCTCCAGCATCGTCACCGCACCCTTCTGCATCGCGGCCACGGCCAGCGGCACGTCGCCGTGGCCGGTCATGTAGACCACCGGCAACGGCGGCGCCGCCGGCGGCGCGGCGGGCGGCTCGGCCGCCGGGTCCAGGCGCAGCGTCAGGCCGCGGTCGGCCAGGCGGTCGTGCAGGTCCAGGCCGCTGAGGCCCGGCATGCGCACGTCCAGCAGCAGGCAGGCGCGGTGCAGCTCGTCGGGGCGCTCGGCGGCCAGGCGGTCCAGCGCGTCCAGCGCCGTCTGCGCATCGCCGAAGTCGTGCACGCGGTAGCCGGCGCCGCTGAGCCACCACTGGGCGCTGCTGCGGAACTCGGCGTTGTCGTCGACCAGGTAGACGGTGCGGGCAGGACGTGGGGTCATCGTGGGGCTCCCGGAAGAAACGAAGGGGTCTGGATACGGGGCGCGGGGTCTTCGCGTTCGGCGGCGGCTTCGAGCGCGCGCCGCCAGGCGGCCAGCGCGTCGCGGCCGGCTTCGTCGGCGGTCTGGCGCCGCGACAGCGCCTCGCGCCAGGCGGCGCGGGCGCGGTCGAGCCGGCGGTCGGCCGCGTCCAGCGCCTCCTGCTCGTCGAGCAGCGCGTACTCGGCGCGTTCGGCGGCTTCGTCCAGCGCTGCGCGTCGGGCTTCGGCGCAGGCCTGCCAGCGGGGCGCGACGGCGCCGCCGTTGCGCGCGGCGAGCAGTGCCTTCAGCGCCTGGCGGCGGGCGTCGAACTCGGCCTCGGCGGCGCGCACCGCGGCCAGCGCCTGCTGCTGGGCGCGCTGGGCCTCGGCGCGTTCGCGCTGCGCACGTTCGGCGCGCAGCGCCCGCAGGCGCTGCAGCTGGCGCGCCTGCTCGCGGCGTTGGCGCTCGTCGTTCATGCCAGCACCTCCTGCAGCCGGGCCAGCGCCTCGGCGGGTGGCGTGTGCTCGTCGGGCGCCTGGCGCAGCAGCGCTTCGAGCCGCGGCATGCGCTCGATCGCGCGGTCGGCGAGCGCGTCGCTGCCGGCCTGGTACTCGCCCACCTGCAGCAGGAAGCGGATCTCGGCGTAGCGCGCGAGCAGCGCCCGCAGCTCGCGCGCCGCGGCCTGCTGCGCGGCGTCGGTCACACGCGGGAAGACGCGGCTGGCGCTGGCCAGCAGGTCGATCGCCGGATAGTGGCCGGCGGCGCCCAGCGCGCGGCTGAGCACGACGTGGCCGTCGAGGATGGAGCGCACTTCCTCGGCCACCGGGTCGCTGCCGTCTTCGTCCTCGGCGAGCACGGTGTAGAAGGCGGTGATCGCGCCCTGGGCGTCGTGGCCGGCGCGTTCGAACAGCCGCGGCAGCTCGGCGAAGACGCTGGGCGGGTAGCCGCGGCGCACCGCCGGCTCGCCGACCGACAGGCCGATCTCGCGCAGCGCGCGGGCATAGCGCGTGACGCTGTCCATCATCAGCAGCACGTGCGCGCCGCCGGCCCGAAAGCCTTCGGCGATGGCGGTCGCGGTCTCGGCGGCGCGCGCGCGTTCCATCGCCGGGCGGTCGGAGGTGGCGACGACGACGACCGAACGCGCCAGGCCTTCGGCGCCCAGGCTGTCGTCGATGAACTCGCGCACTTCGCGGCCGCGTTCGCCGACCAGCGCGATGACGTTCAGGTCGGCCTGCGCGCCGCGCGCCAGCATCGCCAGCAGCGTGCTCTTGCCGCCGCCGGCCATCGCGAAGACGCCGACGCGCTGGCCGATGCCGACGGTCAGCGCGAGGTCGATGGCGCGCACGCCGGTGGCCAGCGCCTGGTCGACCGGGCGCCTGGCCAGCGGGTTGGGGCTGGCGTTGCGCAGCGGCCAGCCGGCCAGGCCCGGCGGCAGCGGCCGGCCGTCCAGCGGCTCGCCGAAGGCGTCGAGCACGCGGCCCAGCAGCCCGCGGCCGCAGGGCACACGCGCCTGCTGCTCCAGCAGCTCGACCTCGGCGCCCAGCGCGACGCCGCGCAGCTCGCCCAGCGGCGCCAGCATCGCGCAGCCGTCGGCCAGGCCGACGACCTCGGCACGCAGCGGCGCCAGCTGCGGATGGCGCGGGTCGACGATGCGGCACTGCTGGCCCAGGTGCGCCGGCAGCCCGGTGGCGCGCAGCATGGTGCCGACGGCCTGCACGACGCGCCCGCGTGCGGCCACCGGCTGCAGCTCGGCCAGCGCACGCTGCAGGCCGGCGTCGGGCCAGGCGGGCGGCGCGTTCATCGCGCCACCACCTGCTGCAGCGCGGCCTGCACACGCTGCAGCTGCGTCTCCAGCCCGGCGAGCAGGCGCCCGCCCGGGGTGTCGAGCTCGCAGTCCAGCGGTGCCAGGCGATCGTCGGCGCGGCAGCGCAGCGCGGCGCCCTCGGCGTCCAGCCGCGCCTGCACCGGCACCACCAGCGCCGGGTGCAGGCGCAGCACGTGGCCTTCGCCGCGGCCGGACTCGTCGGCCTGGGCCAGCACCTGCCGCGCCAGCGCGGCGACCACTTCGTCGGCCGGCAGCGACGCGGCGACACGGCGCAGCACCAGCAGCGCCAGCGCGACGACGCGCTGCTCCAGCGCGGCCATCGTCTCGTCGTGGCGATGGGCCAGGGCGTCGGCCTGCCCGGCGAGCTGCGCCGCGGCCTGCTCCTGCACGTCGGCCAGCGCTTCGGCGCGGCCGGCGGCGAAGCCGGCGGCATGGCCCGCGTGTTCGGCCGCGGCGATGCGCTCGGACTCGGCGGCGTGCAGGGCCGCCAGCGACTCGGCCAGCGCCACCGCGTCGGCGAAGGCGGCGGCCTCGTGCGGCGGCAGCAGCAGGGCGTCGGTCGTCAGGCTCAGCTGCGGCTGCAGGTGCACGGCCATCCAGCTCATCGGGGCACCCTGCGGGAACGAGTCCCGGACAAGTCCTGAGGGCTCATCGCGGCGTCTCCTGCGCCGGTGGCAGCCGTTCGGCGGCCTCGGCCCAGGCTGCCGCGACCTGCAGTGGCAGGCGGTCCAGCGCGCCGGGCTCGGCGGGCGCGAGCGCTGCCCGCAGCGCCGCATCGGGCAGCGCGGCGAGCGCCAGCGCGTGGCCGCATTCGGCGAAGACCTGGTCCAGCGCCTCGCATGCCGGCAGCGCCGCGGCGCCCGGCCCGGGCGGGTCGGTGTCCAGCAGCGCCTGCAGCAGCGTGGCGCCGAGGCCGTCTTGCGCGGCCTGCAGCTGGCGGCCGTCGATGCAGCGCTGCAGCGCGCCGGCGTGCCACAGCGCGCCCAGGCGCCGCAGCGTGGCGCGGCTGCCCGGAGCGTCCAGCGCCCAGTCGGGACAGGCGGCGAGCGTGTCCCAGGCCGGCGAGACGTCGCTGCGCGGCAGCGTCGCGGCGGCCGCGGCGGCGCGTGCGGCGCGGGCCAGCGCGGGGGAGACGGCGGCTTCAGTCATGCGGGCCACCCGCCACCGCCTGCAGCGGCGCGATCTCGTGCCGCGCGCCGCCGCGGCGGCGCTGCCAGAACCACAGCCCGCCGCCGATCGCCAGCGCGCTGCCGCCCAGCGCCGCGGCCCACAGCAGCGGCCGGCCCAGCCCGTCCAGCGCCGTCGCGGCGGCCGGTGCCGACGGCCCGGGCCAGGGTTCGGCGGGGAAGGTGACGACCGTCACCTGCTCGTAAGGCAGGCCCTCGATCGCGTTGACGACCAGCGCCTTGATCGAGCCGATCTGCGGCGACAGGTCGACGCCCGGGCGCACCTTCAGGAACACCGCCGCCGCCGACGGCTCGGGCTTCTCGGCGAAGCGCCGCTTCTCGGGCACTGCCAGGTGAACGCGCGCGAGCACGACGCCGTCGATGTTCTGCAGCGTGCCGGCCAGCTCCTGCGACAGCGCATGCATGAAGCGCGCGCGCTCCTCGAGCTGCGTCGTGACGAAACCTTCCTTCTTGAACATCGTGCCCAGGCTCTGATGTTCCTCGCGCGGGTAGCCGGCGGCGTGCAGCACCTGCACCGCGCGCGCGAACTCGCCGCTGCCCACACGCAGCGCGAACTGGCCGCCGTCGACCCGCTGCTTGGCCGCGTCGATGCCGGCGTGCGTCAGCAGCGCGACCATCTCGTTGGCCTCGCGTTCGTCGAGCTGGGCGTAGAGCTCCTCGCGGCCGCAGCCGGCGAGCGCGGCGGTAGCGGCCAGCAGCAACGCCAGGCGGCGCAGCCGGGCGCGCGGGAGGGCGGGGGCGGTGGGATGCGGCATGGTCGGCCTCAGGCCTGCTGGCGGAAGAGCTGCTGCAGCCCGTCGGACGTGCGGTTGGCGACGTTGGCCGTGAGCTGGCTGTGGAACAGGAACTCCTGGCAGCGCACGGTCAGCATCACCATCTCGCCGGGCGTCATGTCGGCGCCGGCCTGCATCGCGACACGCGCGTGGCGCGACAGCGCGGCGGCCTCGCCGTTGATCTGCTCCAGCGGCCGGAACAGCAGCTTCATGCCTTCGCCCGCGGCCTGCGTCGGCTGGGCCTGCAGCGGCTGCCCGGCGCGCGCCAGCGAGGCGTTGAAGGCCGACAGGTCGGTCAGCGAAACGCCGTAGCCGGCCTGGACCGGCGGCGTGGCGCCGGTCGCCGCGGCCGCGGCGGGCGGGAGGACGGCGAGCGTCGTCATCGGCGTGCTCCGCGGCTCACTGCTTGCGGGCCATGGTCTCGAGCGCCGTGCCCACCGACGAGATCGCGGTGTGCGCGCTCTGCGCCAGGAAGGCCATCTGCTGCGACTGCGCCGTCAGCTGGGTGATCGTCGCCGGCCGGTCGTCGCCGCCGTTGATCAGGTCGGCGGTGCCCTCCATCTCGGTGGCCTTGCTGTCCAGGGCCTTGCCCCAGGCCTCGGCCATCAGCTCGTACCACTTGCTGCCGGTGCCCTGTCCGGTGCTGGCGGTGGCGGTGGCGGCGGCGAGGCTGGTGGGCGGGATCGTTTGCGACATGGTGGGCTCCTGGTGACTGGGGGACGTGGCGGGATCAGAAGACGATGGCCGAGCGCTCGCCTTCGCGTTCGAGCTCGACGCGGCTGCCGTCGATCAGCTCGATGCGGTGTCCGGTGGGCAGCATCGCGCCGACGAAGTAGCGCGTGCCGTCGACCGTGACGACATAGGGTTCGGCTCCGGCGACGATGGACGCGACGCGTTTGCCGGGGTCGTCCAGCGCCGGGATCGGGCTGGGCGTGTGGCGCGGCGGCTCGTTGATGGGCTGCAGGCTGTGCAGCCCGGGCACGTCGCGGCGCACCCGGCGCTCGATGGCGGCCAGCGGCGCCGGGTCGGCGAGCGCGGTACGCACGCGCATCGCGCCGGCGCCGCTGGGCTGGGCCTCGGCCTTCACGCCGTGCACGCGGTAGACGTCCTCGATCGCACGCGCGATGGCCTCGTTGACCCAGACGTCCAGCCGCGCCGCCAGCCCCTGACCGGCGAGCAGCTGCTCGGCGCGTGTGCGCTGGGCCTGGGTCTCCAGGTAGCCCTTGACGAGCAGGCCGCCGGACTCGGGCGCGACCTCGACGGCGGTGAAGCCGGCCGAGGCGAGCAGGGCCTGCGCCTGGCGCGCCTGCTGCGCCGGCGTCGGCGCCGCCGGCGTGGCGACCATCGCCAGCGCGAACATCGACAGCGAAGTCGCGGCCAGTGCTGCGCCGCCCAGGCGCAGCCAGCGGCCCCAGCGCTGCAGGCGCTGGCGGCGCTCGTCGGGGCGCGCCGGCTCGGGCGCGGGCGGCGGCGGCACGCCGCCTTCGAGCAGCGCCACCCAGGCCGGGCTGCCCAGCGGGCCGGCGGCCAGGCGCACGCCGTCGAGCTCCAGCGGCTGCAGCGCCGGCAGCGCCAGCGCCTGGCCAGGCTCCAGCTCGCGCCGGCCGCAGCGCACGCGCCCGGCCTGAACCTGGAGATGCAGCCGGCCGTCGGGCTGCAGCGTCAGCGTCAGCTCGGCGCCGTCGTCGCCGGCCTGCGGGCGCAGCAGCACGTCGCAGCCCCAGCGCCGGCCGACGCGGTAGGCGCGGCCGGGTTCGAGCACGACGCAGGCGCCGCGCTGCGGGCCGTCGAGGACACGCAGCTCGTGGGCGGCGGGGGCGGGCGGCGTGTTCATCGGCGGTTCTCCGTGGCGGGCGGCGCGGCGCCCTCGGGCGCGGTGGCGGCGACACGCCGCGCCGGCACCAGGCGCGGCGAGATCAGGAACAGGCGTTCGGTGCGGCGCAGGCTGTCGACGCTGCTCTTGAACAGGTTCCCGATCACCGGGATGTCGCCCAGGAAGGGCACCTTGGTGACGCCGTTGCTGCTGGCTTCGCGCGTGAGGCCGCCGACGAGCAGGCTCTCGCCCTCGAAGATCAGCGCCTGGGTGTTGATCGAGGCGCGCTCGACGACCGGGATCTGGTCGACCTGCTGCTGCGACAGCGCGCCGTCCTCGATCGCCACCAGCAGCTTGATGCGCACGCCGTGGTCGTCGCGGAAGACGTGCGGCGTGACACGCAGCGTGGTGCCCGCCGACACCGAGAACAGGTCGACGTCCTCGCGCCCGGCAACGCGCACGTAGAAGGTGCGGCTGGTGTCGAACACCGCCTCGACGTCCGACAGCGTCAGCACCTGCGGGCTGGACACGACCTTGGCCGCGCCCTGGTCCTGCAGCGCGTTGATGCGCAGCGCCAGCTCGTCGGCGCCGCCGAGCACCGCCGACAGGAAGCCGCCCTTGCCTTGCGGCGTGATGTCCTCGGGCCGCTGCGAACCCGACAGCAGCGTGTCGCTGTTCGTCCCGTTGCCGAACAGCAGCGACGAGCGCCCGCTGGACAGCCGCCAGTTGATGCCCAGCTCGCGCAGCCGGTCGGTGTCGATGTCGACGATGCGCGCCTCGATCTCCAGCGCCTGCGGCTCGACGTCCAGCGCGCTGATCAGCTGGCGGTACTGCGGCAGGCGCTGCGGGTCGTCGCGCACGATGACGGCGTTGAGCCGGGTGTCGGCCTCGACGCGCGCCAGCGAGGTGTCGACGAGGCGCAGCGCGGCGGGTTCGGCGGCGGCGGCCGGCAGCGTGCCCGGCGCGGCCCCGTAGGCGGCCAGCAGCGCCGCGGCCGACGGCGGCTGCGGCTCGGGCGCGGCCTGGGCCGCCAGCCCCTGGCCGCGCAGCTTGGGCACGGTGCTCGGGGCCGGGCGCTCGTGGCTGCTGATCTCGATGCGGCTGCGCGCCTGGCTGGTCATCAGCGCGCGCACGATCGACGCCACGCCGGGCACGACGACGTCGCGGCCGCCGAAGCTCACCGCCACGTCGTGCGCCCAGGCATAACGCAGGAAGTGCACCTCGAAGCCTTGCGGCGCCGCCGCGGCGGCCTGGGCGCGCTGGCCCTGCGCCAGCTCATCGATCTGGTCGAGGAAACGCCGCGTGCCGGCGGCCACCAGCGTGCCTTCGGCGGTGGCGCGCAGCGTGTGGCGCGTGTCCAGCATGTTCAGCTCCTGCGCGCTGCGGCGCACGCGTGTCGCGGCCTCGCGCGACATCGGCAGCGTGCGCGTGCCCAGCTCCGCGGGCACGTAGACGTGCACCACCGTGCCGTCGTAGTAGCCGACGAGGTTGAAGCTGCGCGCGACCTTGGCCCAGACGCGTTCGGCGTCGCCCTCGAAGGCGCCGTTGACCGCACCACGCACCTGCTCGCTGACGGCCACCGGCACGTCGACCTGACCGAACAGGTCCTCGAGGAACTGCGCCACCGGCTGCTCGCGCGCGGTCAGCCGCACCTGGCGTTCGGCAAACGGGATCGGCGCGGCCTGGGTGGCCAGGCAGGCGCCGGCCAGCAGCAGCGCGGCCAGACGGGCGGACAGCGGTCGCGGGATGGGGTTCATCGGGTGGGAGAGGCTCATCGGGGGGGCGGCGGCTCAGGCCGCCTCGAGCTGCACGGCGGGCTCGTCGCCGACACGCGCCAGCACGTCCAGGCGCAGCGTCGGCATCAGCTCGTGGTAGCTCAGCACGGGGGTGTCGAAGCACTCGGCCTCGACCAGCTTGCGCACGTGGCGGCGCAGGTCGACGGCGGTCAGCAGCGCCGCCGGGCGGCTGGCGCGCACCGCCTGCGCCAGGCGCTGCATCGCCGCCTGGGCCTCGGCCGGGTCCAGCGCCAGCGTCGACTGGCCGTTGGCCACGCGCACCGCGGCGCGCAGCCGGTCCTCGAACTCGGGGGTCAGCAGTACCGCGCGCAGCACGCCGTTGGGCGCGGCGCGGTGGCTGGTCTGGCGGCGCAGGGCGATGCGCGCCATCTCGGTCAGCGCGAAGACGTCCTTCTCGCGCTGCGCGGCGTCGGCCAGGGCTTCGAGCACGTCGCGCAGGTTGCGGATCGGCACCTCCTCCTCGACCAGGCGGCGCAGGATCTCGGCCAGCCGCGCCAGGGGCAGCGCGCGCAGCGCCTCCTTGACGACGTCGGGGTAGTCGCTGCCGGCACGCGCCAGCAGCGCGCCGGTCTCCTGCGTGCCGAGGAACAGCGCGGCGTGGCGGCGCAGCGCCTGGTGGCAGGCCTCGGCCAGCGCCTGCGGCAGCGGCGCCGGCGGCAGCACGCCTTCGGCGATCGGCACCTCGAAGGCCAGCAGCCGCCAGCCGGCGGGGGCGCCGGCTTCGGCGCGCCGCGGGTGCACCGCGATGCGCGGCAGCAGCAGGCCGAGCTGGAGCTGGAAGCGGTCGAGCACCTCCGACAGCGCGTCGACCAGGGCGCGTGCGCTGGCCGCGTCCAGCGCGCTCTGCGGCAGCTCCAGCAGCAGCGGCACCGCCGGGCGCGGCTCGGGCGCGGCGGTGCTCAGCACGCCCGGGGCGGCGGCCTCGCGGCGCGGCACGCGCGCCAGCGTCGGGCCAAGGCGGCGTTCGAGCAGCGCACGCAGCGCCGGCGTCAGCAGCGCACCGCCGCCCAGCAGCACGGCGGCCAGGCCGAGGAAGACCAGCGCCGGAAAACCCGGCACCGCGGCCAGCAGCACGCACAGGCCGCCGGCCACCAGCAGCACCCGTGGCTTGGCCGCGATCTGGCGGCCGATCGCGTCGCCCAGATGGCGGTCGCGTTCCTCGTCGGTGGCGCGCGTGACCAGCAGGCCGGCGGACATCGCGCCCAGCAGCGCCGGGATCTGCGCCACCAGCCCCTCGCCGATCGTCAGGATCGAGTAGGTGTGCATCGCGCCGGCGAGCGTCATGTCCTTCTGCAGCACGCCGATCGCCAGGCCGCCGAGCACGTTGACGACGACGATGACGATGCTCGCGATGGCGTCGCCCTTGACGAACTTCATCGCCCCGTCGAGGCTGCCGTGCAGCTTGCTCTCGAGCTCCAGCTCGCGGCGGCGGCGGCGCGCCTCGTCCTTGTCGATCAGGCCCGAGCGCAGGTCCGAGTCGATGGACAGCTGCTTGCCCGGCATCGCGTCGAGCGTGAAGCGCGCCGCGACCTCGGCCACGCGCTCGGCGCCCTTGGCGATGACGATGAACTGGACGACGGTGATGATCAGGAACACCACCAGCCCGACGACCAGGTTGCCGCCGGCGACCATGCGGCCGAAGGTGTCGATGATGTGCCCGGCGTGCGCCTCCAGCAGGATCATGCGCGTCGTCGCGATCGACAGCGCCAGCCGGAACAGCGTCGTGATCAGCAGCACGCTGGGGAAGACCGAGAACTCCAGCGGCGAGCGCACGTAGATCGCCACCAGCAGCAGCACCACGCCGCTGCAGATGTTGATGGCCACGAGCACGTCGACCAGCAGCGGCGGCAGCGGCAGCACCATCAGCGCGACGATGACGACGACGCCGGCCACCAGCGCCAGATCGCCGTAGCGCGACAACAGGCTGCCACGCGTCGTGCGGGCCGACGCGAAATAGGCGGCGAGGCTCATCGGACGGTCACCGGCACCAGACTGGCCGCGGCCGCGCGCAGACGGCCGTACTCGCCGAGCACGCGGCGCACGTAGTCCTGCGTCTCGCGGTACGGCGGCACGCGCCGGCCGTGGCGCTCGACGGCGCCTTCGCCGGCGTTGTAGGCCGCCAGCACCAGGTCCAGCTCGCCGCCGTAGCGGCGCTGCAGCATCGCCAGGTGGCGCGCGCCGGCCTGCAGGTTGGTCGGCGCGTCGTGCAGCGCGCTGCGCCCCTGCACGCCGTAGCGCGCTGCGGTGCCCGGCATCAGCTGCAGCACGCCGCGGGCGCCGGCGTGCGACACGGCTGCGGCGTCGTGGCGCGACTCGACGTGCGCGATGGCGTGCAGCAGCAGCGGGTCCAGGTTCTCGGCGAGTGCGACCTCGTCGATCACCGGCGCGAGCTGCAGCGCGCGCGCCAGCGAGGCCGGCCAGCGCCGCGTGACGGGTGCCGGGACAGCCGCCGGGGCGGGAGCCGGCGCCGATGTGGCGGGCGCCTCCGGCGCGGGCGCCGGGTCGTACATCTGCAGCTGCTGGGCCTGGCGCGTGCGCGGCAGCGGCGCCGCCGGCGCAGCGCCGGCGGCGTCGAAGCCGCAGGCTGCGAGCCCGAGGCTGTACTTGGCCGTCGCGGCGCCCTGCAGCGCCGCGCAGGTGTCGGCGTCCAGCGCCGGCGCCGCGGCGAAGGCCGGGCCGAATGCCGACAGCGCCGCCCATGCGGCGGCACAGCGAAAGGGATACCGGACAGATCCGGTGGCACAGGCCTCACGGCGTCGCACATGACCTCCTCTGACGGCTTATGACGGCTCTTCTGGTGCGCGGCGCGATGCTCCCGGGACTTCGTGACGGCGGTCACGTCGAACTCCCCTATTCGGTATCCGTCTGTGCCGAGTTTGTTAGGTCCGCCCTTTCATATGGGAGCGGCCGGGATCCCTAGGAAACAGGCAGTTGCACCCGAGGTGTCAACCGGAGCGGGTCGGGCCGAGGATCGCGTCTGCCATCCAGAGGAGGACGCGCCCGCCCATGGCCGACAAGAACGACGGCGGCGACAAGACCGAGAAGCCGACGCCGAAGAAGCTGCAGGATGCCCGCCGCAAGGGCCAGGTGCCCAAGAGCCGCGACCTGTCGAGCACCGTGCCGCTGCTGGCCTGGCTGGCGGTCGTCGTGCTCGGTGGCGTCTACGCCGGCCGCGAACTCGGTGCGCTGGCCGAGGCGGCGCTGGCGAGCATCGGCCGGCCCTTCGACGTCGCGGCGCCGGCGCTGGGCGAGCTGGCCTGGCGTACCGCGCTGTGGCTGAGCGCGCTGGCCCTGCTGCCGGCGGCCGCGCTGGGCGTGCTCGTCGAGTTCCTGCAGGCCGGCCCGGTGTTCAGCGCCGAGCGGCTCAAGCCCAAGGCCGAGCACCTGAACCCGGTCGAAGGCATCAAGCGCATGTTCGGCCTGGACAACCTCGTCGAGCTGGCCAAGTCGCTGGCCAAGTGCGTGCTGCTGCTGGCCATCGGCACGCTGGTGCTGCGCGGCGTGCTCGCCGACAGCGCGCGGCTGCTGCAGGCGCCGGGCGGCGTGGCGGCCGTCGGCACGCTGCTGCTCGAGGTGACGCGGCAGGCGCTGACCTGGACGCTCGTCGCCTTCGTGCTCGTCGCCGCGCTGGACATGGCCTGGCAGCGCCATTCGTTCACGAAGAAACTGCGCATGAGCCTGCGCGACATCAAGCAGGAGACCAAGGAGAGCGAAGGCGACCCGCATGTGCGCCAGCAGCGCCGCCAGGCGCACCAGGAATGGTCGCAGCGCAACGCGCAGCAGGCCGCCCGCCAGGCCAACGTGCTGGTCGTCAACCCGACGCACGTCGCGATCGCGATCGACTACGACCGCGACAGCTGCCCGGTGCCCACCGTCAGTGCGAAGGGCGAGGACCACGTCGCGCGCGCGATGCGCGAAGCTGCCGAGGAAGCCGGCGTGCCGATCGTGCGCAACGTGCCGCTGGCGCGCGACCTGCTCGGCCGCGGCGAGGTCGGCCAGCTGGTGCCGGCGGACCTCTTCGACGTCGTCGCCGAGGTCATCCTCTGGGCCCGCGAGGTGCGCCAGGCGATGGAACGCGGCGACGGCCCGCCGACGCGCCCCGCGCCGGGCGAGGACCTGAGCGCCTACGCCGGCCGGCCGCCGGCGGCGTCCGCGAAGCCCGCGACATGAGCCCTCAGGACTTGTCCGGGGCTCATTCCCGCTTGGCGGGACCGGCCGCAGGCCGGAGGGTGCCCCAATGAGCCCTCAGGACTTGTCCGGGGCTCATTCCCGCTTGGCGGGACCGGCCGCCAGGCCGGAGGGTGCCCCAATGAGCCCTCAGGACTTGTCCGGGGCTCATTCCCGCCTGGCGGGACCGGCCGCAGGCCGGAGGGTGCTCCAGTGAACCCTCAGGACTTGTCCGGGGCTCATTCCCGCCTGGCGGGACCGGCCGCAGGCCGGAGGGTGCTCCAGTGACTGCGGCATGGAGCGGGCTGGCCGGCAGCGTGCTCGCGCTGGCCTTCGTATTGGCGCTGGCGTGGTTCGGGCTGCGCTGGCTGCGGCGTTTCGTCCAGCCGCCCGCGGCCGCCGGCGCGCCGGAACTGCGGGTGCTGCGTACGCTGGTGCTGGGGCCGCGCGAGCGGCTGGTGCTGGTGCGCCACGGCGATGCCGAGCTGCTGCTCGGTGTCGGGGCCGAGGGCGTGCGTCTGCTGGACCGGCGCGACGCCGGCCCGTTGGCCCCGCCGCCGCACTGATACCCCGCGCCCGCGGTCTGCGGCATCATCGGACCGGCACGACATCCCGGGACTCCCCGTGCAAGCCTACGTTCTGATCGGCAACCCGAACACGCGCAAGTCGACCCTCGTGCGCAGCCTGAGCGGCTGTTTCAATCGCAGCCTGCGGGACATCCAGCCCGCTTCGGGTGCTCCTGCATTCAGGCTCTACGCACGTGCCGGCGCATTGCAGGAAACACGCACGACGCCGTCCGACTTCGTCCGGGAGGTTGCCGGGCGGCGCTGCGCGGCGGTTCTGTTCTGCCTCTGGCCGCTGGCCAATCCGGTCGATCCGGCGAACATGCCCGACGCCGGTGCGTATCTCGAGCACTTCGAATCGGCCGGCTGGCGGCTGAAGTCGATCGCGGTGCTCGGCCAGAACCCCGGCGGCTGGCGGGGCGCGGCGATGCGCCAGTTTCCCCAGGCGCCGGTCGATCCGGTGAACCTGACGGCGCATCATCTGCGCGCCCATTTCGGCTGGCTCTGAGTCGCGGCCATTGCGCCGCATTGCCGCACGTCGTGTTGCGGCCAGGCCCTTCGATCGACGCCCGATCGCCCGGTGTTGGCCGCATGTCAAACCGATGCCGACGCCGCGAGCTTCTTTCGCATTGCGTCGCCATTTGCCCGTTCGCGGCGAGGTCGGTGTAAACCGTCCGGCGCGCTCCGGCGTTTTCGCGTTATCCTTTTCATCCCGACAAATGACGGAACATCACCGAATGGCCACCAAGAAGAATGCAGCCCCCACGGCAACCTACGCGGAAATCCAGGCGCAGATCGAAAAGCTGAAGGCCGAGGCCGAAGCGCTGCGCAAGAAGGAAATCGCCGACGTCGTCGCCGACATCAAGGCCCAGATCGCCGCCTATGGCCTGAGCGCCGCCGATCTGGGCCTGGCGCCCAAGGCCGCGCGCTCGCGCAAGGCCGCCGGCAAGCCGGTTTATGCCGACGGCCAGGGCAACACCTGGGTCGGCCGCGGCAAGCGTCCGGAGTGGATCCGCGCCGCGCTCGCCGCCGGCAAGACGCTGGACGAGCTGCGCGTCCAGTGAAGCCTCGGCGGCGCGTCCGTTGGACCGCGCCGCCTCCCTCCGCCGCACGCTGACGCAGCCCGGGACGGGGCATTGCGCTTGCCGTGCGGCGGCTGCATGCTGGCTCCCGCCGGCCGTTGCGGCCACTCCGGAGGCGTCATGGTGGAGCGCGAATGCCGGCGCTGAAGCGCCGATCGCTGCTGATCTCGGCCCTGGGCTGGGCGTCGGGCTTGCAGGCGGCCGACGCCACGCCGTCCGCGCCGCTGCGGCTGGTGGTGCCTTTCGCCCCCGGTGGCGGCGTCGATGCCGCGGCGCGTGCGCTCGCCGGCGCACTGCCCGCGGTGCTGGGCACGCCGGTGAACGTGGAGAACCATCCGGGCGCCAGCGGCACGATCGGCGGTCGCCTCGTCATGGCCGCCCCGGCGGACGGTCGCACGCTGCTGTTCTCGGCCGCGACCCACGTCTTCACGCGCCAGGTCCTGGCGCTGCCGCCCTACGACCCGCAGACCGACTTCGCCGCCGTCGCCCGCTTCGGCCAGGCGCCGCTGCTGCTCGTCGTCGCCCCGGGCCGCACCGAGCCGGACCTGGCGGCGCTCGTCGCGGCGATCCGGCGTGAACCCGGGCGCCTGAACGCCGGCGTGCCCGCGTTCGGCGCGCCCGGACACCTGGCGACGCTCGATTTTCAGCGCCGCGCCGGGCTGCGCCTGAACCTCGTGCCCTACAAGGGCTCGCAGCCGGCGCTGATGGACGTCGCCGGCGGCCACACCGACCTGCTGCTGGACTCCGCGGTCGCGCTGCTGCCGCTGGCGCGCGCGCGCCGCGTCAGACCGCTGGCGATCAGCGCGGCCGAACGCAGCCCGCTGCTGCCCGCGGTGCCGACCTTCGCCGAGAGCGGCTTCGCGGGCTTCTTGCACCACTCCTGGTACGGCGTCTGGGCGCCGCGCGACACGCCGGCCGTGCGCGTGCAGGCGCTGTCCGACGCGATCGCGGCGGCGGCGAAGGCGCTCGACAGCACCGGCGCGCTCGTGCCGCTGGGGCTGAGCGCCGCGGTGCTCGGCACCGACGAGTTCCGCCGCTTCGTCGCGAGCGAGTTCGCGCTGGGCGCCGACCTGCTGCGCGCCTCGGGTTTCCGCGCCGAGTGATTCAGCCGGCCGCGCCGGACAGCCAGCGCAGCAGCGTCGCGTACAGCCGCGGCGGGTCCACCGGCTTGGCGACGTGGTCGTCCATGCCCGCGGCCAGGCAGGCCTCGCGGTCCTCGCCGAAGGCGTTGGCGGTCATCGCGATGATCGGCAGCGCCGGACCGAGACGGGCCCGGATCTCGCGCGCCGCGTCCAGGCCGTCGACGCCGGGCATCTGCACGTCCATCAGCACGAGGTCGAAGGCGCCGGCGCTCGCCAGCTCTATCGCGCGCTGGCCGTCGCCGGCGACGACGACCTCCAGCCCGGCGTCCTCCAGCAGCGCGATCGCGACTTCCTGGTTGACGGGGTTGTCCTCGGCCACCAGCACGCGGCGGCCGGCCGTGCGTGCACGCAGCTGCTCGAACGCGTCGTCTGCCGGCGGCGCGGCGTCGACCACCGGAGCCGGACGCAGCAGCCGCGCCAGCGCGTCGTGCAGCACCGACGGCGTCAGCGGCTTCAACAGCACCGCGCCGAAACCGGCGTCGCGCGCGCGTCCGTGCATCTGCGGGTCGTCGCCGGCGCTGACGAGCAGCGCCCGGGTGCGCCCGCCGCGATCGGCGGCGCGCAGCCGCTGCAGCGTCTCGACGCCGTCCCAGCCCGGCATCATGAAGTCGACGAGGAAGACGTCGTAGGCCAGCCCCTGCTCGCGTGCGGCGAGCAGGCGTGCGAGCGCGCCGGGGCCGTCTTCGGCCGTGTCCACCGTCACGCCCAGGCCCTGCAGCTGGATCGCGATCGCCTCGCGCGCCTCGGGCAGGTCGTCGACGACGAGCGCCCGCAGCGCCGGTGGCAGCCGCCTGGACGCCGTCGAGGGCACCGCTTCGGCGCGCTCGAGCCAGGCGGTCAAGCCGAAGGTGGTGCCTTCGCCGGGCCGGCTGCTGGCGTCGGCGCTGCCGCCCATCAGCTCGGCGATATGGCGTGTCAGCGCCAGGCCCAGCCCGGTGCCGCCGTGGCGGCGCGTGCGCGTGCTGTCGGCCTGCTCGAAAGGCGTGAACAGCCGCGGCAGATGTTCCGGCGCGATGCCGATGCCGGTGTCCTGCACCTCGAAACGCAGCAGCAGGCGCCGCCCTTCGGCGCGCTGCACCTCGGCACGCAGGCGGATCCAGCCTCGTTCGGTGAACTTCACCGCGTTGCCCAGCAGGTTGATCAGCGCCTGCGACAGCAGCCGGGCGTCGCCGCGCAGGCGCTTGGGCACGTGGTCGGTGTCCAGCACCAGCTCCAGGCCCTTGGCGCGTGCCGCGGCCTCGACCACGTCCAGCGCACGCGAGATCAGCTCGTCGCGCGAGAAGTCCGCCGGTTCCAGCTGCAGCTTGCCGGCCTCGATCTTGGACAGGTCCAGGATGTCGTTGAGGATCTGCAGCAGGTGCGCCGCGGCGCCGTCGACCTTGCGCAGCCGCTCGCGCTGCAGCGGGTCGTCGGTGGCGCGCGCGATCAGGTGCGTGAGGCCGATGATCGCGTTCATCGGCGTGCGGATCTCGTGGCTCATGTTGGCCAGGAAGGCGCTCTTGGCGCGTGTCGCCGCCTCGGCCTGGACGGCGCGCTGCTCGAGCTGCACGTTGGCTTCGGCCAGGCGCTGCTCGGCCCGCTTGAGCGCGCCGACGTCGGTCAGCACGGCCAGGAAACCCGCCACCTGGCCATCGATGAAACGCGGCACGTACTGCGCGTACAGCGGCACCGCGCGGCCGTCGGCACGCACCAGCGTGCGTTCGTACTGCTGGCGCTCGCCGCGCAGCGCGCTTTCGATGAAGGGCCGCGCCACCTCGTACTGCGCGGCGGGGATCAGCTCGGCGATCGAGCGGCCGACCAGCTCGGCTTCGGGGCGGGAGAACCAGTCCTGCGCCGCCAGGTTGGCGAATCGGCAGCGTTCGTCGCGGTCCCAGTACAGCACCACCGCCGGCAGCGAGTTCGCCAGTTCGCGCGTGAAGGCCTCCGCGTGCGCCAGCGCCTGGTTGGCGGCTTCGGCGGCCAGGCGCGCGTCCTGCAGCTCGCTGACGTTGCTGGCGATGAAATAGAAGCCGGCGATGCGCCCGCCCCGTTTGTCGGGCAGCCGGTAGACCCAGAAGTGGCCGCGGCGGCCGCGGGCGCCGTTGATGTCCAGCCGGGTCTGCACGACCTCGCCGGCCAGCACGCGCTCCAGCGCCTCGCGGCGCCGCACCGGCACCTCGTCGCCGAGCACCTCGCCCATCGTGCGGCCCAGCACGGCGTCGCGATCCAGGTCGTACCAGTCGAGGTAGGCCTGGTTGGCGAAACGCAGCCGCAGCGCCCGGTCCCAGTAGGCGACCAGCATCGCCGGCGTGTCGCCGGACAGGCGCGCGAACGGGTGTTCGCCGGGTTCGAAGCCGCCGTGGCCGGTGTCTTCCAGCGGCGCGTCCGGCGGTGCCGTGCCCGGGCGCGGCGGCCGCAGCGTCCAGGCGATCCCGCCGGCGACCAGCGCCGCGGCGGCCAGCAGCAGCAGCCCGAAGCGGCGGTCGGCGTCGCGCCGCACGGCTTCGGCACGTGCCAGCGTCGTGTCCTCGAACTCGCGCCACGCGGCGGCCAGCCGGCGCAGCGTGGCGCCGTCATGCGGGCTCGCGAGCGCGGCGTCCAGTGCCGACGAGAAGCGCGCTGCCGCGCCGCCGGCGCCCGCGCGCTGGCCGAGCTGGAGCACGTCCCCGCGTGCCTGGCGCAGCCGGGTGGCCGTCTCCGCCGGCGCGGCCTCGCCGGTGTCGCCGGCCAGCGCCAGCGTGCCCGACTCGACTTCGCCGGCCACCCGCCGCAGTGCATCGCCATGGGCGTCGGCGGCGGCGACGGCGTCCTGGTGCACCAGCCAGCCCCAGCTCAGCACGGAGCCCAGCACCAGCGCGGTGACGACCAGGGGCAGCGCGAGGCGGCGTCCGGCCGCCGCAAGCGGGTCGGCGGTCATGAGCGCAAACGGGTGCCGCAGGCGCGACACGGCCCTTGCGCCGCTCGCGTGCGACACCGCTCACGCGCCGTGCGCATGCCCATCGCCGGTCTCCTCCTCGTCGTGGCGGCAGTCTAAGGCGCGGCGGGCCGGCAGCGTCAAGGTGCGCACGCGACGCCGGCCGCAGGGTTGTGTCCTCGCAACCGGCGGCTCGCACGTTGTGCGCTCGGGGGGCGCGTCCGGTGCCCCGTGCTGCCGTCCATGGAATTCCTGTACCTGAAGATCCCGTCGACCGACGAAGCGGCCGACGCCCACCACGCATTGCACGCCGCCCTCGAGCAGGCGCTGGCCGAAGCCGGCCTGGGCACGCTGCTCGGCTGGGGCGGCTCGCTTGGCGAGGCCGGCGGCGCCGGCCTGCGGCCGCTGCGCTTTCACCGCATCGACGTCGAGGTGACCGAGCTCGCCGCGGCGCGTGCGCTGCTGCAGCGCCGGCTGGCCGCGATGGGCGTCGCGCCAGGCACCGAGCTGCACTACAGCGTCGCGCGCCGCGCGCGTGTCGACGTGCTCGGCGCCTCGGGCTGGGTGCCGCGCGCGTTGCCTCGTTAAGCGCGGGCGGCCAGCTCCAGCCAGGCGCGTGCGGCATGCGGCAGGTAGCCGCCGCGGCGCCAGGCCAGCGCCATGTGCCAGGCCAGCGCCGGCTCGGCCAGCGCGAGCACGCGCACGCCCGGGCGGCGCCGCGGCTCGGCCATCAGCCGCGGCAGGAAGCCCACGCCCAGGCCGGCGGCGACGAGTTCGACCATGAACTCGATCTGGCTCGTGCGCGCGACGATCTGCGGCTCGAAGCCCGCGCCACGCGCGGCGTCGACGAGCAGCGGGTTGAGCGCGAAACCGGCCTCGAACAGCACGAAGGGCTGCGCCGCGAGCGAGGCGAAGCGCACGCGGTCAGCCTCCACCGCCAGCGGCGCCGACTCGGCGGCCAGCACGCACATCGGCTCCTCGCGCACCGACTGCCACTCGAAGGCGCCCGACATCGGCGCCAGCAGCCCGGCGAGGTCGAGCTCGCCGTCGCGCAGCATTTCCTCCAGGCGCTTGCTGCCGTGTTCGACGAGCTGCACCTCGATGCCCGGGTACAGGCCGCGAAAACGCGCGAACAGCGGCGCGAACAGCTGGCTGCTGCCGATCGGCGGCAGGCCCAGGCGCAGCACGCCGCGCTGCAGCCCGCGCAGCTCGTCGAGTTCGGCCCGCAGGTCGTCCTGCTCGGCCAGCAGCGCCAGCGCACGGCGGTAGACCACCTCGCCGGCGTCGGTCAGGCGCGCCGGCTGCACGCCGCGGTCCAGCAGCACCACGCCCAGCTCGTCCTCGAGCTGGCGCACCGCCTTGCTGACCGCCGACTGGGTGGCGAAGACCTGGCGTGCGGCGGGCGAAAAACCGCCCTGGCGCACGACCTCGATGAAGGCGCGCAAGGCGCGAAGTTTGATATCCATTCCGTTCTGGACTGGCAACCATTCTCAAGATTCGCTTTCATCATGCTGCGCTGCAACCTAGAGTGCAAGCCATGGATCTCGCACTCGACTGGCATGGCACGACGGTGGCGCTGCGGCGCCGCTGGCGGCGCAGCCGCGTCGCGCAGCTCGGCGCCATCGGCGCCGTCTGGGCGGCCGGTGAACTGATCGTGCGCTCCACCGGCCTGCCGCTGCCCGGCGGGCTGGTCGGCATGGCGCTGCTGCTCCTGCTGCTGGCCACCGGCGCGGTGCGCGTGGCGAGCTGGCGCCGCGGCGCGAGCTGGCTGATCGCCGAGATGCTGCTGTTCTTCGTGCCGGCGGTGCTGGCGGTGCTGGACCACCCGGAGCTCTTCGGCTGGCTGGGCCTCAAGCTGCTCGTCGTCATCGCCGGCGGCACGCTGGCGGTGATGGCCGCCACCGCGCTGGCCGTCGAGTGCATGCTGCGCCGCGGCGTGGCGCAGCCGTGATGGCGATGTTCTCGGCGTCGGCCGCCGCTGCGGTGCTGCTGTGGTCGGCGCCGACGATCGCCGCCTATGCCGCGGCCAAGGCGCTGCACCGCCGCCATCCGCGCGCCTGGACCCTGCCGCTGCTGCTGGCGCCGGCGGTGCTGCTGCTCGTCGTGCTGGCGCTGCACGGCAGTTATGCCGAGTACCTGCGCGGCACGCACTGGCTGCTGGCGCTGCTGGGGCCGGCGACGGTGGCCTTCGCGGTGCCGGTCTGGGAGCAGCGTGCGCTGCTGCGCCGCCATGCCGCGGCGCTGGCCGTCGGCATGGTCGTCGGCAGCACGGTGTCCATCCTCACCGCCTGGTGGCTGGCGTCCTGGCTGGGGGTCGGCGGCGAGCTGCGGCTGAGCCTGGTGCCGCGTTCGGTCAGCACGCCGTTCGCGATGACGGTGGCCGGCGACATCGGCGGCGTGCCCGACCTGGCGGCGGTGTTCGTCGTCTTCACCGGCGTGCTCGGCGCGACGATCGGCCAGGCGCTGATGCGCTGGCTGCCGCTGCGCTCGACGCTGGCACGCGGCGCGCTGTTCGGCATGGGCGCGCACGGCGCCGGTGTCGCCCAGGCGCACCGGGTCGGCGCCGAAGAGGGCGCGGTGGCCGGGCTGGTGATGGTGCTGGTCGGGGCGCTGAACGTGCTCGTCGCGCCGCTGCTGGCCGTCGCGCTTCGCTGAAGCCTCAGCCGCCGCTCATGCCGGCGACCAGCGTGCGCACGTTGTACTCGTAGAGCGCGAGAAAACTCGCTGCCGTGCCGCCGGGCGCCGACAGCGCGTCCGAATAGAGCCGCCCGCCGATGCGCGCGCCGGTCTCGCGTGCGATGCGCTCGACGAGCCGCGGGTCGCTGATGTTCTCCACGAAGACCGCGCGCACCTGCTGCTGGCGGATCTGGCGCACCAGCCGGCCGACGGCTGCGGCCGAGGGCTCGCTGTGCGTCGTCCAGCCCTGCGGCGCGAGGAACTCGATGCCGTAGGCCGCGCCGAGGTAGCCGAAGGCGTCGTGCGAGGTGATGACGCGGCGCTGCTCGCGCGGCACCGTGTCGACCAGGCGGCGCAGCCGCGTGTCCAGCACCGCCAGGCGCTCGCCGTAGGCCGCGGCACGGGCCTCGAACTCGGCGCGCCGCTGCGGCCAGCGCCGCGCCAGCGCGGCGGCGATCGTCGCGACGTAGCGCCGGGCGTGGGCCAGGTCCTGCCAGGCGTGCGGGTCGGCGTCGCCGTGGTCGTGGCCATGACCATGGTCGTGTTCGTCGTGCTCCGCGTGGCGCGGCGTGATGCCCTCGCTGGCCACGACGATCTCGCCGCGGTAGCCCGAGTTCTTCACCAGCCGCGTCATCCAGCCTTCGAACCCCAGGCCGTTGACGACGACGAGGTCGGCGCCGGCGAGCTTGCGCACGTCGCCCGGGCGCGGCTCCCAGGCGTGGGCGTCGGCGTCGGGGCCGACCAGCGAGACGACCTCGAAGTCCGGCGGCGCGACCTCGTGCACCAGGTCGGCGAGGATCGAGAAGCTGGCGACGATGCGCCCGCCGCGCGGCGCTTGCGCGAAGACGGGCGCGGCGGCGCAGGCCAGCGCGGCGGCGAGCAGCGAACGGCGGGGCAGGGTGGTCATGGGTCTCAGCGTTGAAGGTGGTGGGCGGCCTGGAAGCGGCGCACCAGCACGCCGTCGCGGCGGCCGAACAGCACCGAGCCGAGATAGGCCAGGCCGCAGACGAGCACGATGCAGGGCCCCGACGGCAGCTCGGCGTGGTAGCTCCAGAGCAGGCCGAGGGCACCCGAGGCGGCGCCGATCGCGGCGGCCACGGTGCACATCGCCGCCAGCCCCGCGGCCCAGAAACGCGCCGCCGCGGCCGGCAGCATCATCAGGCCGACGGCCATCAGCGTGCCCAGGGCCTGGAAGGCGCTGACGAGATTGGCCACCAGCAGCACCAGCAGCAGCGCGTGCACGGTGGCGCCGGGGCCGCCGACGCTGCGCAGGAAACCGGGGTCGCAGCTCTCCAGCACCAGCGGCCGCCAGGCCAGCGCCAGCGCGAACAGCGTCAGGCTGGCGACGCCGGCGGTCTGCAGCAGCGCCGCGTCGTCGGCGGCGAGCACGCTGCCGAACAGCAGGTGCATCAGGTCGACCTGGCTGCCACGCCAGGACACCAGCAGCACGCCCAGCGCCAGCGCGATCAGGTAGAAGGCGGCGAAGCTCGCGTCCTCGCGCTGCGGCGTGTTGCGCGTGACGAAGCCGGCGGCCAGCGCGACGATCAGCGCGGCGACGAAGCCGCCGGCGCTCATCGCCGGGAACGACAGCCCGGCGATCAGGTAGGCCACCGCCGCACCGGGCAGCACCGCGTGGGCGAGCGCGTCGCCGGCCAGGCTCATGCGGCGCAGCACCAGCAGGCAGCCGATGGGCGCCGCGCCCAGCGACAGCGCGAGCGTCGCGACCAGCGCGCGGCGCATGAAGCCGAACTCGACGAAGGGTTGCAGCAGCTCGGTCACGGCGCCGTCTCCTTCTCGACGGTGCAGCGCGGCGCGTGCGTGTCCCAGGCCTCGGCCATGCGGCGTGCGGCACCCAGGTGTTCGTCGCACAGCACCTCGGCCGTCGCCCCCCAGGCGACGCGCTCGCGCGCCAGCAGCAGCGTGCGCTCGAAGTGCGCGCGCACCTGCGGCAGGTCGTGCAGCACCGCGATCAGCGTGCGGCCTTCGGCCTTCCAGCGCTCGAGCAGCGCCAGCAGGTCGGCTGTGGTGCGTTCGTCGAGCGCGTTGAAGGGTTCGTCCAGCAGGATCAGCGCCGCGTCCTGCACCACCAGGCGCGCGAACAGCACACGCTGCATCTGGCCGATCGAGAGCTCGCCGATCGGGCGCTGCTCGAAACCGTCGAGCCCGACCGCGTGCAGCGCCGCGTGCACCTGCCCGCGCATCGCCTCGTCGACGGCGCCGAAACAGCCGATGCGCTGCCACAGCCCCATCGCGACGAACTCGTGCACCCGCACCGGGAACGAACGGTCGATCTCGCCGGCCTGCGGCAGATAGGCCACACGCAGCGCCGGGTCGCGTTCGACGCGGCCCTGGTAGCGCCGCAGCGTGCCGCCGAGCACCGCCATCAGGCTGCTCTTGCCGGCGCCGTTGGGGCCGACGATGGCGGTGGCGCAGCCGGCTTCGAAGGCGCCGCTCAGGTGGTGCACCGCGGGGTGGCCGCGCCAGGACACGGTCAGGTCGTGCAGGCGCACGGCGGCCGCGCGTGCGGCGGCCGGCTTCGTGGCCGGTTCCACCGCGTGCAGATGGGCTCCGGTTGTGTGGCGCGTGGTCATGACATCGCCCAGGCGACCGCGGCCCAGAGGGCCGCGACGATCAGTGCCGCGCCCGCGAGACGGGCCAGAGCGCCTGCCATCAGCATCGTGTTGCTCCGGCCGACATCAGTTGGCAGCCGCGGGCGTGCCGCAGTCGCGGCAGCGGCCGTACAGCGTCAGCTCGTGGTCCTCGACGGCGAAGCCCGGCGGCGCCAGGTGCGACAGGTCGCCAGGGCAGGCATGCACGTCGAAGACACGCTGGCAGCGCGTGCACTGGAAATGGTGGTGGTGGCGGTGTTCGGCGGCCTCGTAGCGCGGCACCTCGCCGGGCAGCGTCACGGTGCGCAGCAGGCCTTCGTCGACCAGCGCCTTCAGGTTGCGGTAGACGGTGGCGATGCCCAGGCCGGGTGCCGTGCGCTGGGCGCGCTCCAGCACCTCCTGCGGCAGCAGCGGGCGGGCGGCTTCGGCGATCGCGACGCGGATCGCGGAGCGCTGGCGGGTGTTGCGTTCCATGGGCAGGAGGGGTGAGCGGGTTCTAATGATATTGCTGTCGCAATATCGTGGCCTGCGCTGCGGGCATCGGCTAGGCTCGCGGCTCCGTCAGAACCGCTACCCGTCCGCCGATGAACCGTCGTCCGTCTTCGTCCGCCGTCCCGCCGCGCCGTGCGGCGCTTGCCGCCCTGGCTGCTGCCGCGCTGCTGTCCGCCTGCGCCGCCGCGCCGGTCGCCCCCGCGCCGGCCCAGCCGAAGAACGTCATCGTGATGATCAGCGACGGCGCCAGCTGGAACACCTGGGAGATGGCGGCCCACTTCCGCTCCGGCGCGCGCGCCAACGACCTGCCCGAGTACCAGCTGCTGACCGAGCGCTGGGGCGTCACGACCTTCCCGCTGAACACCTCGACGAAGCCGACGCACGACGCGACGCCGCAGGTGAGCTACGACCCGGCGCGCGCCTGGGACCCCAGCCCGGTGGCCCCGGTGCCGGGCGACGCCTACGCCACCGCGATCGCCGGCTACCAGTACCTGAAGCGCCAGTACACCGACTCGGCCGCCGCCGGCACCGCGCTGGCCTCCGGCACCAAGACCTACAACAACGCGATCAACGTCGACAACTTCGGCCAGCCGCTGGACTTCGCGACGCGCATCGCGCGTGGTGCCGGCAAGGCCACCGGCGTCGTCACCTCGGTGCCGCTGGCGCACGCCACGCCGGCGGCCTTCGGCGCGCGCAACGCCAGCCGCAGCCGCATGAGCGAGCTCGCACGCGACATGCTGCGCGACGGCAACCTCGACCTGATCATGGGCGCCGGCCACCCCGAGCACGACGGCAACGGCGCCAGCGTGCTCGGCCTGTCGGCCGCCGATTGCGCCGCGCGCACGGCCTGCGCCAAACGCTGGGACGTGCTCGCCGAAGCCGAGTGGCGCGAGCTGCGCGCCGGCACGCTGCGCCCGGCGGGCGCCGAACGGCCGTGGACGCTGGTCGAGGACCGCGCCGAGTTCGAACGCCTGGCCGCCGGCCAGCGGCGCGTCGACGGCCCGCTGCTCGGCATCCCGCGGGTGCGCTGGACGCTGCAGCAGGCGCGCGAGGACGAGGTGCTGGGCGCGGACCCGGCGCAGCCCAGCGGCGTGCGCCGCATCGCCGGCGTGCCCGACCTGGCGACGATGGCCGGCGCCGCGCTGCGCCACCTGGAGCGCGACCCCGACGGCCTGTTCCTGATGATCGAAGGCGGCGCCGTCGACTGGGCGGCGCACGCCAACCAGGCCGGCCGGCTGGTCGAGGAGCAGACCGAGTTCAACGCCGCGCTGGCCGTCGTCGAGGCCTGGATCGCCGCTCACGGCGGCTGGGAGCAGAACCTGCTGATCGTCACCACCGATCACGGCAACGGCCTGCCGCTGGGGCCGCAGTCCGACCGCGTCGCCTTCCAGGCCGTGCCCAACGGCGGTGCCGGCGTGCGCCCGGCACCGCGTTTCTGGAGCGACAACCACACCAACGAACTGGTGCGGCTGTGGGCGCGCGGTGCCGGCGCGGAGCGTTTCGCCGCCCACCAGCGTGGCCGCGACCCGCGTTTCGCCGAGGTCACCGGCCACAACGACGACGGCCGCTACGTCGACAACACCGACGTCTTCCGCGTCGTGAAGGCGGCGCTGGAGCGCTGATGCTCGCCGCCGCGCTGCTGCTGGCGGCAGCCGCCGGCACGGCGCCGATCTGCCGCGACGGCGTGCGCCCGCCGCCGGCTTTCGTCGTCGCCTCGCCGGCCCTGGTCGACGACCCGGCGCGTGGGCTGCAGTGGCAGCGCTGCCCCTGGGGCCAGAGGGGCGAGCACTGCGCCGACGGCGCCCCGCGCCGGCTGAGCGCGATGCAGGCCCAGGATCTGGTCGCACGACTGGTGCGTGACGGCTGGTTGGGCCGCCACGACTGGCGGCTGCCGACCCGCGCCGAGCTGCGCACGCTGGTCGACGGCCACTGCGTGGACCCGGCGATCGACGGCCGCGTCTTTCCGGCGACACCGCCGCTGTGGTTCTGGAGCGCCGACACCGAGCCGGGCAACGACTACGACGCCTGGGCCGTGGACTTCCGCAGCGGCGACGAGGTGCTCGACGACCGCAACCTGCCCAACGCCGTGCGGCTGGTGCGCCCCCGGCGCTGATCAGGCGCGGCGGCGGCCGGCCACGATGGCCGGCGCCAGGCCGAACTCGCGCCGGAACGCGGCTGCGAAGTGGCTGAGGTTGGTGTAGCCCAGCTCCAGCGCGACGTCGGTGACACGCGCCTCGCCGGCCAGCAGCCGCCGCCGCGCCTCGTGCATGCGTTCGCGCTGGAACAGCGCGTAGGCGCTGCAGCCGAAGAGCGAGCGAAAGCCGCGCTGCAGCCGCAGCACGCTCAGGCCGTGCGTGGCGGCCAGGTCGGCCAGCAGCGGCGGCGCCGCGAGGTCGGAAAGCAGCCGGTCGCGCGCCTGCAGCAGGCGGCGGCGTTCATCGGCGCCCAGGCCTGCGGCCGCGCCGTCGCGCCCCGCCTCCAGGCACAGGCCGACGAAGGCCAGCGCCTGGCCCTGCAGCCACAGCGCATGGCGAGGCGGCGCGCCGGGCAACAGCGCCTGGTGCAGCGACTGCGCCACGGCGTGCAGCTCGCGCCCGTGCAGGCCGTGGGCCAGGCAGTGGCCGTCGTCCAGCGCGCATTGCAGTGCCCGGTCTTCGCCGGCCCAGGCGCGCAAGAGCGCCGGCCGCAGCATCACCGAGACGCTGCAGTACTCGCCGTGCTGCAGGAAGCGGCCGCGGCTGTCGGGGCCGTAGTGCAGGTGGCCGCGTGCGGCGGGGAAGTCGTGCTCTTCGCGGCGCCGGCCGTGTTCGATGCGGCAGCGGCTGCGCCCGCGCAGCGCGTAGCCGAAATGCACCGCGTCGCTGTCGTCGCGCAGCCGCAGCTCGCAGGGCGAATCGAAGCCGGCCTGCCAGCCCAGCAGCGCCACGCCCTCCTGCAGCCCGACGATCGACAGCCGTGACCAGGCGCCGCGGCCGAAGTCCAGCTGCTCGTGGCGCTCGAGCAGGTCCGAGGCCTCGACCTCGACGGGGTGGGGAGACGCGGCGTGGCTCATGGTGCGGCGGCATCGATCCGGGCGGAAGACGATGCGATTCGGGTGGTGATGCAAATGCGAATCACTATCATCTGAAGTTTACCGCCATCACCGCACCCGACCATGTCCGAGGCCGCCCAGCTCGCCGGTGTTCCGCAGACCATGCTGTGGACGCTGCACAACCGCGCCACCGAGGCCCTCCGCCCCGACGGCTGGCTGCGCGACCCCGAGGCCGTGCGGCTGTACCGCAGCATCGCCTACGACTACGAAGCCCACTTCCGGCGCGCCGACGGCTCGCACGCGATGCGCTCGCTGATGTTCGACGAGGCGTTGCGCCCCTGGCTGGCGGCGCACCCCGGCGGCACCGTGGTCGAGCTCGGCTGCGGGCTGGAGACGCAGTTCCAGCGCTGCGACGACGGCCGTGTGAACTGGCTGTGCGTCGATCTGCCCGAGTCGATCGCGGTGCGCGAGCGTTTCCTGCCGCCGTCGCCGCGCTGCCGCCACCTCGCGCTGAGCGCGCTGGACACACGCTGGATCGCCGAGGTCGATGCCGCGCGCGGTGTTTTCGTCTCGGCGCAGGGCCTGTTCATGTACTTCGACGAGGCCGAGGTGCGCCGCCTGTTCTGCGCCATCGTCGACGCCTTCCCCGGCGGCGAGCTGATGTTCGACGTCATCCCGCGCTGGTTCTCGCGCAAGACGATGCAGGGCCTGGACCTGACGCCGCACTACCGCGCGCCGCGCATGCCCTGGGGCATCAACCGCGACGAGATCGCGCCGCTGCTGCGCGGCTGGAGCCCGCGGCTGGCCTCGGTGCGCGAGGAACCCTATCGCCGCGTGCGCGGTTTTGCCGGCGCGCTGATGCCGGTGGTGGCGCCGCTGCCCTGGCTGGGCCGGTTGCTGCCGACGATCGTGCAGGTGCGCATCGCCGGCTGAGCGCCGCCGCGCGCCGCCGCCGCGCGCGCTCCCTTCATCGTTTCAGGAGTCCGTCTTGAACCTTCGACGCCGCCCGCTGCGGGCGCCCCGTCCGGCCGTGCTCGCCCTGGCGATCGCCGCCGCGGCCGCCGTGCCGGCCCGGGCCGAACAGATCATCGTCACCGCCAACAAGATCGAGGAGCGGCTGCAGGACGTGCCCGCCAGCATCACCGTGCTCGACGGCGAGGCGCTGGCGCAGCGAGGGCTGCACTCGATCGCCGACGTCGTGCGGCTGGTGCCCAACATGTCCTCGTCCTTCGTGTTCTCGGAGGAGGTCAACCTGCGCGGGCTCAACGCCTCGACCTTCACCAACCTGAACCCGGTGGTGCTCTACGTCGACGGCGTGCCGTACTCGAGCCGCTACGCCTACGACACGCTGCTCGAGGGCGTCGAGCGCGTGGAGGTGCTGCGCGGCCCGCAGGGCACGCTCTACGGCAAGGATTCGATCGGCGGCGTGATCAACGTCGTCACGCGCGCGCCGGGCCCGCGCTGGCAGGGGCGGGCCGGGGTCGAAGTCGCCAACCAGAGCGGCCGCGCCGCCGACTTCTCGCTGTCCGGGCCGCTGGCCGTGCCGGGCCTGACGCTGGCGCTGGCCGGCCGCGTCGCCGGTGACGACGGCTGGATCGACAACCACCATGGCGGCACGGGCGAAAACGCCAACGACCGCGCCGAGCGCCGCCTCGCACTGACGCTGGGCTGGGCGCCGAGCGAGCGCCTGGACATCAAGCTCGCGCTGACCCACGACGCCGACCGTCGCGACTGGATCGACGGTGGCCTGGCGCCCAGCGGCACCTCGTTCGCCGCCTACGACCGCGACGACGCCGAAGACGCCGACTACGACGTCGCCACACGCACCAAGACCATCACCAACGCCCAGGCGCTGCGCCTGCGCTGGCGCCTGGGCGACGGCCGCGAGCTGAACGCGGTGACGACGCACAAGACGCTGGGCGTGCAGGGCGCCTACGACCGCGACTGGGGATCGCTGGCGCTCTACGACGGGCTCGAGCAGTTCCAGTACTCGCGCTTCGAGACCTGGACGCAGGAGCTGCGCCTGTCCGGCGGCGCGCGCGGCGGCACCCGCTGGGTCACCGGCGTCTATGCCGAGCGCGACCGCTACCGCAACACGCGCTACGGCATGCAGTACCCGGGCGAGGCGATGGGCGAGCCTTTCGGCCCCGGCGTCGACCTGGACCTGGACGATCCGTCGACGACACGCACCACCACCGCCGCGGTCTTCGGCCAGGCCGTCGTCGCGCTCGCCCCGCGCTGGGAGCTGACGCTGGGCGCGCGGGCGCAGACCGTGGACAAGGCCTTCGTCTCCGACTACCGGCTCGGCCCGGTGGGTGGCAGCGGCGCGACGGTCTACGCGCTCGACGCCGAGCACCGCTGGAACGCGCTGCTGCCCAAGGCCGCGCTGCGCTGGCAGGCCACGCCCGACTGGAGCGTCTGGGCTTCGGTCGCCAAGGGTTACATCCCCGGCGGCTACAACTTCTGGACCTCCAGCGCCGTCGAGTCCGAGAACCGCTTCGAGCCGCAGACCTCGCTGAACTACGAGCTCGGCCTGCGTTCGGCGCCGGGCCGGCTGCAGCTGTCGGCGGCGCTGTTCTACCTGGACATCCGCGACATCCACGTCTATTCGTACGACGCCGGCAGCGGCCAGATCTTCACCTCCAACGCCGGCCGCGGCCACTCCTACGGGGCCGAGCTGGAGGCCAATTACGTGCTCTCCGACCGCTGGGAGCTCGACGCCGCGCTCGGCGCCACGCACGCGGTCTACGACGAGCACGGCAGCGAAGCGGCCGAGGGCGCGAACATCGAGCGCACGCCGGCCTACACGCTGGCCGTCGGCCTGCAGTACCACGACGCCGAAGGGCGCTACGCGCGCGTCGACCTGCGTGGCCAGGGCCGGCGCTGGTTCGACGCCGCCAACACCCGCCGCAGCGGCGCCTGGACCGCGGTCGACCTGCGCGCCGGCTGGCAGCGCGGCGCCTGGGACGTCTACGCCTGGGTGCGCAACGCCGGCGACAAGCAGGTCGTCAGCAGCGTCAGCGAGATGGACGTCGGCGACCTCGTCGTCTACAGCGAACCGCGGCGCTTCGGCCTCGGCGCGCGCTGGCGCTTCTGATGACCGCTGCCGAACACGCGCGCCCGCCCTGGGCGCTGCTGCTGAGCCTGTACACGACACAGTACCTGGCACCGGGCTTCTTCATGGTCGCGCTGGTGGCCATCCTGCGCCGCGCCGGCATGCCGCTGGAGCAGCTCGGCGCGATCTACCTGCTGGGCCTGTTCTGGGTCCTGAAGTTCCTCTGGGCGCCCTGGGTCGACCGCCTGTCCTTCGGCCGCTGGGGCCATGAACGCGGCTGGCTGCTGCTGGCCCAGGCCGGCATGGTGCTCGCGCTGCTGGCGATGGCGCCGCTGGACCCGGTGCAGGACTTCAGCCGGGTGCTGGCCGGCTGCGTCGTCGTCGGCGCGCTGTCGGCGACGCAGGACCTGGCCGCCGACGCGCTCGCCTGCCGCCGTCTCGCGCCGTCCGACCGCGCGCTGGGCAACGCGATCCAGGCCGCCGGCGGCCTGCTCGGCAACCTGCTCGGGGCCGGCGCGGTGCTGGTGCTCTACGAGCGCATCGGCTGGGCCGGCGCGATGGCGCTGCTGGCCGCCGGCACCGCCGTCAGCTGGGTGCAGCTGCTGGCGCTGCGCGAGCCGCCGCAGCCGCGTGTGCCGCCCGAGCGGGCCGGGCTGCGCGCCAGCGTCGTCGGCCTGTGGCGCCGCCCGCAGGGCGCCCGCTGGCTGGCGATGCTGGCGCTGTACCCGGTGGGCGTCAGCATGGCCTACGCGCTGCTGACACCGCTGCTGGCCGACGCCGGCTGGTCGCTGGAAGGCATCGGCTGGGTGGTCAACGGCCTGGGTTCGCTGCTGGGCATCGTCTCGGCGCTGGCCACCGGCTGGCTGATCCGCCGCGGCGGGCGCCGCCGGGCGCTGGTCGTCGCCGCGGCGCTGCAGGTGCCCGGCGTGCTGGCGCTGCTGCCGCTGGTCGGCGGCGACAGCGGCACCGGCGCGGCGCTGGCCGGCGCCGGGCTGCTGTTCCTGTTCTACAACCCGGCGCTGGTCGTGATGTCCACGCTGATGATGGACCGCGTCGACCCGGCGCGCCCGGCCACCGACTACGCGCTGCAGTACGGCCTGTTCCTGGGCTTCGCCACCGTGGTCACCGGCGGCGCGACGGCGCTGGCCGGCGTGCTGGGCTACGGCACCGTGCTCGCGCTGGCGGTGCTGGCCGCGCTGGCGGCCGTGCCGCTGGCGCTGACGACCAACGCCGGCCTTGCCGGTCCCCAGGAGCCCGCCGCGCGGGCCGCGACCCGATGAACGAGAGCCCCGAAACCGCCAGCGGCGCGCGCGCCGCGTGGGCGATCATGGACCCGGTGCGCGGGCGCATCCACGCCGCGATGGCCGTCGCCGCGGCCAGCGTGCTGCTGGGCATGGCGGCGCTGGCGGCGCTGGCGCTGGCCGTGCAGGCGCTGCTGCACGCGCCCGGCCACTGGCCCGCCGGCCCGCTGCTGGCGGCCGCCGTCTGCACCGTCGGTGCCTACGTGCTGCGGCTGCACGCCTTCAACCGCTCGCACTACGCCGCGTTCCGCCTGGAGACGCTGCTGCGCACGCGGCTGGCCGAGCACGTCGCGCGGCTGCCGCTGGGCGAGGTGCAGCGCCTGGGCCCGAGCGCGCTGGCCAAGGTGGTGCAGGACGACGTCAAGGCGCTGCACGTCTTCGTCGCCGACAGCACGCCGCTGTATGCGCGCGCCTACGTCGCGCCGGTGGCGACGCTGCTGGCGCTGCTGCTGCTGGACTGGCGCCTGGCGCTGGGCGCGCTGGCGGTGCTGGTCTTCGGCGTCGCGGTGATGTCGCTGGCGATGCGCGGGCGCGGCGAGATGTCGCGCCGCTATCACGCCGCGCGCGAGCAGGTCGGCGCCGCGGTCGTCGAGTTCGTGCAGGCGATGCCCGTGGTGCGCAGCTTCGACACCGGGCGTGCCACCTTCGGCCGCTACGAGCGGGCGCTGGCCGCCTACCTGGCGATGCTGACCGACTGGTACCGCGCCGCCGGCTTCAGCGCACGTTTCGCGCTCGCCGTGCTGGGGCCGCTGCCGACGCTGCTGGCGCTGTTCGCGCTCGGGCTGTGGCTGTGGCCGGACCTGAGCTTCGAACGCTGGCTGGCGCTGCTGCTGCTGGGCACCGGCATGGCCGAGGCGCTGATGCCGCTGATGTCGCTGATGCACCTGGTCGACAAGGCCAGGCTCAGCGTCGACCGCATCCACCAGGTGCTGGCGCTGGCGCCGCTGCCGCTGCCGGCCACGGGCCGGGTGCCGCAGGACGCGAGCGTCGAGTTCGACGGCGTGTGCTTCGCCTACGACACGGCGTCGGCGGCGGCGCTGGAGGCGGTGAGCTTCCGTGTCGCGCCGGGCAGCGTGACGGCGCTCGTCGGTCCCTCGGGGGCCGGCAAGACGACGGTCGCGCGGCTGATCCCGCGCTTCTGGGACGTGCAGCGCGGCGCGGTGCGTGTCGGCGGCGTCGACGTGCGCGAGATGACGCCGCAGGCGCTGATGGCCCAGGTGGCCTTCGTCTTCCAGGACGCCTTCCTGTTCGCCGGCAGCGTGGCCGACAACATCCGCCTGGGCCGGCCCGAGGCCACGCCCGACCAGGTGCAGGCGGCCGCGCGCGCGGCGCAGGCGCACGACTTCGTCGCCGCGCTGCCGCAGGGCTACGACACGCCGGTCGGCGAACGCGGCGTCTTCCTGTCCGGCGGCCAGCGCCAGCGGCTGACGATCGCGCGCGCCATCCTGCAGGACCGGCCGATCCTGGTGCTCGACGAGGCCACGGCCTTCGCCGACCCGGAGAACGAGGCGGCGATCGTGCAGGCGCTGTCGGCGCTGATGCGCGGGCGCACGGTGATCATGGTCGCGCACCGGCTGGCGACGATCCGCGATGCCGACCAGATCCTGGTCTTCGACCGCGGCCGCCTCGTCGAGGCCGGCCGTCACGACGAACTGCTGCCGCGCGCCGGGCTCTATGCCCGTCTCTGGCAGCACCACGAGCGCGCCCAGCACTGGGCGCTGCGCACCGGCCACGCGGCCGGGGAGGGCGCACGATGAGTTCCGCACACGCCGGGCTGCGGCCCACGCCCTGGATCGACACCTACCGCCAGCTGCTGCGCAGCGCCGGGGCGCAGGCGCCGGCGCTGCGCGCCAGCCTTGCCGGGCTGGTGGCCGCCGCGGCGCTGCAGGGGCTGGCGCTGGCCTGCGCCTACCCGCTGCTGCAGGCGCTGCTGACGCGGGGCGATGCGCGCGCCGCCTGGGGCTGGCTGGGCGCGATGGCGGCGCTGGGGCTGGCGTCGACGGCGCTGCGCTGGCGGGCCCAGGGCTTCGACTACGACGGCCGCATGGCGCTGACGACGCACGAGCTGCGCACCCGGCTGGGCGAGCAGCTGCGCCGCATGCCGCTGCTGCAGCTGCAGGACCGGCGCAGCGGCGAGGTCCACGCGATGCTGCTGGGCAACGTCGACGAGAACCTGAACTACACGCTGACCATCGTCAACCTGGTCGCCGTCGCGCTGGTCACGCCGCTGGCCGCGGCGCTGGCGGTCTTCGCCTTCGACTGGCGGCTGGCGCTGGCGCTGCTGCTGGTGTTCCCGGCGATCGTGCCGCTGTACCGCTGGCGCCGGCCGGCCTTCGGCCGCGGCATGCGCGCGCTGGGCGCCGCGCACGCGCGCAGCGCCGCCGACACGCTGGAGTACATGCAGGGTCTGCCCGCGCTGCGCGCCGCCTGCTGCGACGGCGAGCGCGCGACGGCGCTGTGCGCCGGCTTCGCCGAGTTGGAACGGCTGCAGACCCTGGGCCAGCGCAAGGGCAGCAAGCCCAACGTGCTCATCGCCAGCGTCGTCGAACTCGGCCTGCTGGCGATCGCGGCGGCCGGCGCCGCCTGGGTGGCCGCCGGCACGCTGGACCTGGCGCTGCTGGCCGCGACGCTGGTGCTGGTCGTGCGTTTCGCCGGGCCGCTGTCGGACTTCGTCGCCTACACCGCGATCTTCGAGCTGATCGAGGCCGCGCTGGAGCGCATCGACGCGCTGATGGCGGTGCAGCCGCTGCCGCAGCAGCAGCCACAGCGGCGGCCCCAGGGCCACGAGCTGCGGCTGGAGGGTGTGGGCTTCGCCTATCCGGACGGCACGCCGGTGCTGCGCGGCGTCGACGTCGTGCTGCCCGAGCGCAGCATGACGGCCGTCGTCGGCCCTTCGGGCTCGGGCAAGTCGACGCTGCTGCGGCTGCTGCTGCGCCACGCCGACCCGCAGCAGGGCCGCATCCTGCTGGGCGGCGTGGACCTGCGCGCCATTCCCGCCGAGACGCTGAACGCGCAGGTCTCGGTGGTGTTCCAGGACGTCTACCTGTTCGACGACACCGTGCTCGCCAACATCCGCATGGCGCGGCCCGAGGCCGGCGACGAGGAGGTGCGCGCCGCGGCGCGCGCGGCGCAGTGCCTGGACTTCATCGAGCGCCTGCCGCAGGGCTGGCAGACGCGGCTGGGCGAGATCGGCGCGCGCCTGTCCGGCGGCGAGCGCCAGCGCATCTCGATCGCGCGTGCGCTGCTGAAGGACGCGCCGATCGTCGTGCTCGACGAGCCGACCGCGGCGCTGGACACCGAGAGCGAGCTCGCCGTGCAGCGCGCCATCGACCATCTGGTGCGCGAGCGCAGCGTCATCGTCATCGCCCACCGGCTGTCGACCATCGCTGCGGCCGACCGCATCCTGGTGCTCGACGAGGGCCGGCTGGTGCAGCAGGGCCGCCACGACGAGCTGCTGGCCGTGCCCGGCCGCTACCGCGCGATGTGGCAGGCGCAGCAGCAGGTCAAGGCCTGGCACGTCGGCGCGGCCTGAACCCGGGCGCTGTCGCGGCGGCGCGACAAGGTACATGCTGTCATGGTGCGCATTCGCAAATGCGAAGCAGTCGCATTACAGTTCGCCGCCGCCTGATCGAGGCGAGACCGTCCGAACCGATGCCCACGACCTTCTCCTCCCGTTCCCCGCGCCTGGCCTTGCTCGCGGCAGCCGCCTTGCTGGCGCTGCAGGCCCAGGCTCAGACCGCCGAACCCGCGGCCACCGCCGCCTCCGAGCCCGAAGCCGCGACGCTGCCGGCGATCAAGGCCAGCGGCCGCGTCGAGACCGCCACCTCGCCGGTCTCGGGCTACACCGCCCGCCGCAGCGCCACGGCCACGCGCACCGACACGCCGCTCAACGAGATCCCGCAGTCGATCAGCGTCATCAGCGCCGAGCAGATCCGCGACCAGAACGCGCAGACGATGCAGGAGGTGCTGCGCTACACGCCCGGCGTCAATGCCGACGTCTACGGCCTGGACAACCGCGGCGACTGGTTCGAGCTGCGCGGCGGCAGCCAGGGCTCGACGCTGCTGGACGGCCTGCGCCGCCCGCTGACCAACTGGTACGGCGTCGTGCGCGACGAGCCCTATGCCTTCGAGCGCGTCGAGGTGCTGCGCGGCCCGGCCTCGGTGATGGCCGGCCAGAACGGCCCCGGCGGCGTCGTCAACCTGGTCAGCAAGCGCCCGCAGCCCGAGGCCGGCAACGAGGTCTCGGTGCAGCTGGGCAACCACGAGCACCAGCAGGTCGCCGCCGATCTGAACGGCAGCTTCGGCGACGACGGCCGCCTGGCCTGGCGCCTGCTCGCGCTGCACCGCGACAGCGGCACCCAGGTCGAGTACGCCGACATCGAGCGCACGCTGTTCGCGCCGTCGATCGACTGGAAGCTCACGCCCGACACCCGGCTGTGGGTCTATGCCCAGTACCAGAAGGACGAGAGCGGCAGCACCGAAGGTTTCTTCCCGCTCGAAGGCACGCTCTACGACGGCCCGAACGGCAAGATCCCGGTCGAGCGTTTCGTCAGCGAACCGGGCTGGGACACCTACGGCGGCCACCGCTGGCGCTTCGGCTGGGAGCTCGAGCACGAGCTGGCGCCCGGCTGGACGCTGAGCCAGCGCCTGCGCCGTGACGTCGTGGAAGGCAAGCACCGCAGCCTCTACGCCAACTACTGGGAAGGCTACCTGGAAGACGGCCGCTCGCTGAACCGCACCTGGTACGCCAGCGACGACTCGGGCGGCATCACCAACGCCGACCTGTTCGTCACCGGCAAGCTCGCGACCGGCAGCGTGCAGCACACGCTGCTGGCCGGCGTCGACACGATGCGCCAGCGCGCCGACCGGCTGTACTGGACCGGCTCTGCCACGGCGCTGGACGTCTACACGCCGACCTACGGCCAGTGGACGCCGCCGACGCTGACGCGTGCCAATGCCGACCCGACCTACACCGGCTCCAGCGGCACCGACCAGTGGGGCGTGGTGCTGCAGGACCAGATGAAGATCGGCGCGCGCTGGGTGCTCACCGGCAGCATCCGCCACGACCGCACCAAGACGCTGGCCGAAGGCAGCGAGGACCTGAAGGTCAACGCCACCAGCCGCAGCGTCGGCGCGGTCTACCTCGCCGACGGCGGCGTCTCGCCCTACCTCAGCTACGCCGAGTCCTTCGAGCCCCAGGGTGCCAGCGAGACCGGCTCGGCCTTCCAGCCGCTGCGCGGCAAGCAGTTAGAGGCCGGCCTGAAGTGGCAGCCGGCGACGCTGCCGCTGACCGCCAGCGCGGCGATGTTCCGCCTCAAGGAGAGCGGCCGCGTCGAGGACGGCGACACGCCGGGCACGACGCGCCAGTTGGGCGACGTCGAGGTGCGCGGCACCGAGCTCGAACTGCGCGCCGACCTCGCCGCCTGGCAGCTGATCGCCGCCTGGACGCGCACCCGCAGCGAAGACACCGAGACCGGCGCGCGCCTGGCCAACGTGCCGGAGAACACCGGCTCGCTGTGGGCCGTGCACCGGCTGGACGCCTACGGCCTGCCGCGTGTGCGCGCCGGCTTCGGCGTGCGCCACATCGGCCCGGCCTGGGACGGCTACGACACGCTGCGCACCGCCCCGGTGACGGTGATGGACGCGATGCTGGGCTGGGACATCCAGCGCTGGGCCTTCGCGCTCAACGTCACCAACCTCGCCGACAAGACCTATTTCGCCGCCTGCCTGGCGCGCGGCGACTGCTGGTACGGCACCCAGCGCGAGCTCGTCATGACGGCCTCGTACCGCTGGTAGCGGGCAAGGGCGGCCGGCTAGGAGGCGGCGCGGCTTCTGCCGCGCGGACTCCTAGTAATGCGGTGGCAGTTCTTCCCGCAGGCTGCGCCAGGTCGCCGGCTCGGCCGCCGCGCCCTGGCGCTTGAGATCGACCAGCTTCTGGGTCAGCAGGTCGATCTGCTGCTGCTGGCGCACGACGACGGCGTCCAGCTTCTCCAGCAGGTCCTCGGTGAAGGCGAGCTTGACCTCCAGGTCCTCGAGCCGGCGCTGGACACGCGCCTCTTCCTCGGCCCGGGCGCGGCTGGTCGTGGCCATGCGTGTCAGAGCGAGCCGCCGCCTTCGCGGGCGATGGTCTCGCTGAGGTCTTCCGGCGTCGTGCCGGGCAGTGGCACCTGCAGGATCTCGGGCGCCTCGGCGTCGGCGCGCTGCCACTCGAACTTCACCTGCGGCAGGCCGCCGTCGGCGTCGATCGCGAAGCCGGCGAAGCGGATGTAGCGCGCCCGGGCCAGCTCGGCCTTCAGTGCGGGCTCGCAGTCGGCGATCAGCGGGCCGCTGATCAGCTCGTCCATCGGAATGTCGGCGAACTGCTCGGCGATGCCGTCCAGGAATTCTTGGTCCATGCCCATGTCCTCGTGAAGGCGCGCATTGTCCGCGCACCGCGGTGGCGGCGCCACCGCCGCAGGAATTCAGGCGCCGAGCGAAGCCGCCGGACGCAGCGGCACGATCGACCGCACCACGGCCTCGCGGCGCAGCGAGCGCCGCTGCAGCCGGGCGTGCAGCTCATCGGCTTCGGCGGCGCCGAAACGGCGACAGGGCAGCAGCCGGTGCGCGTGGGCGTGGAATTCGTCGCTGCGGTCGTCGACGGCCAGCCAGTCGGCCTCCTCGGCGTCGGCCTGGCGCAGCCAGTCGAGGATCTCGTCCTCCCGCCCCGGGCGCGACTGCGCCAGCGCGCCGTAGATCGGCGTCGTGCCGAGGATGCGCGCATGCAGCGGCGCGCTGAACGGCGCGCGCAGGCGCTCGATCGTCGTCCAGTGGCGGCGCTCGTCGGCCAGCACCACGCGCAGCTGCGGCCAGGCGTGCAGCACGGCCTCGAAGCCGGGCAGGCCGCCGTGCCCGTCGTCGGCATGGTTCACCAGGCACTCGGTGTTCACGAAAATCAGCATCGCGCTCGCCTCCAGGACCGTCGATGCTGCGCCGCCCAGATGGCAGCGCCGTGAATGCACCATGACAAGGCATGCCCTGACGCGGTGCGGCGTTTTGACTTCGGTCAGGGGCCGTCGCCGTCGCGGGCGCCCGCGGCGCACGCGCTGTGAGACCATCGCCGGCCTCATGTTCAAGCCCTGGCTCGCCCACTATCCCGACGGCATTCCGTCGGAGATCGACGTCGGCCGCCATGCGTCGCTGGTCGACGCGATGGCCGATGCCTGCACCCGCTTCGCCGACCAGCCCGCGCTGTGGTCGATGGGGCGCACGATGAGCTACCGCCAGCTCGACGAGGCGAGCCTCGCCTTCGCCGCCTGGCTGCAGCACGACGCCGGCCTGGCGCGCGGCGAGCGTGTCGCGCTGATGATGCCCAACCTGATGCAGTACCCGGTGGCGCTGCTGGGCGCGCTGCGCGCGGGGCTGGTCGTCGTCAACGTCAACCCGCTGTACACGCCGCGCGAGCTGGAGCACCAGCTGCAGGACTCGGGTGCCGCGGCCATCGTCGTGCTGGAGAACTTCGCCGCCAAGCTGCAGCAGGTGGTGGCGGCGACGCGGCTGCGCGCCATCGTCACCACCGGCGCCGGCGACCTGCTGGGCTTCAAGGGCACGATCGTCAACGCCGTCGTGCGCCACGTGAAGAAGATGGTGCCGGCCTGGCGCCTGCCGGGCGCGGTGACGTTCAACCAGGCGCTGGCCGCCGGCCGGCGCCGGCCGCTGTCGCCGGTGACGCTGGGCCACGACGACCTCGCCTTCCTGCAGTACACCGGCGGCACCACGGGCGTCGCCAAGGGCGCCATGCTCACGCAGGGCAACGTGCTGGCCAACGTGCTGCAGGTCACGGCCTGGCTCGCACGCGACCTGCAGGACGGCCGCGAGACCGTCGTGCTGCCGCTGCCGATGTATCACGTGTTCGCGCTGATGGCGTCCTTCGTCTTCTTGCGCAAGGGCGCCATGCTGGTGCTGATCCCGAACCCGCGCGACATGGGCGAGATGCTGAAGACGCTGCAGACGGTGCCGTTCACCGGCATCGTCGGTGTCAACACGCTGTACCGCGCGCTGCTCGACGCACCGGGCTTCGCCCGTGTCGACCTGGGCGGGCTCAAGCTCGCGGTGGCCGGCGGCATGGCGGTGCAGCACGTCGTCGCCCAGCGCTGGCGCGAACGCGCGCGCGTGCCGCTGGTCGAGGGCTACGGCCTGACCGAGGCTTCGCCGGTGGCGATCGCCAACCCGGTCGACGTGCACGAGTGGAGCGGCACGATCGGCATGCCCATCCCCAGCACCGACGTCGTCATCGCCGATGACGACGGCCGCGTGCTGCCTCCGGGCGCCGTCGGCGAGATCCGGCTGCGCGGCCCGCAGGTGATGCGCGGCTACTGGCAGCGGCCCGAGGAGACCGCCGAGGTCCTGACCGCCGACGGCTGGCTGCGCACCGGCGACATGGGCACGATGGACGAGGACGGCAGCATCCGCATCACCGACCGCAAGAAGGACATGATCGTCGTCTCGGGCTTCAAGGTCTTCCCGAACGAGGTCGAGGACGTGCTGGCGATGCACCCCGGGGTGCAGGAGGCCGCCGCGGTGGGCGTGCCCGACGAACGTTCGGGCGAGGCGGTCAAGGTGGTGGTCGTGCGCCACGACCCCGAGCTGAGCGAGCGCGAACTGCTGGCGCACTGCCGCCAGCACCTGACCGGCTACAAGATGCCGCGCCACGTCGAGTTCCGTGCGCAGCCGCTGCCGCGCACCAACATCGGCAAGATCCTGCGCCGCGACCTGCGCGACGCGCCGCCGCCGGCGGCCGACGAAGCCGCCTGACTCAGCCGCCCAGGCCCAGCACCTGGGTGATGAAGTAGACGGCGCCCTTCACCATCGCCCAGACGACGCCGGAGACGACGACCGCGGCGACGACCGAGGTGGCGGCGCCGGCGATCACCCAGAGGCCGTCGCGCTCGAGCACGCCGAGCGCGAACAGGCTGACCGCCAGCGCCGGCAGCATGTTGCCCAGCGGCACCGGCAGCACCAGCACCAGCGACAGCAGCAGGCAGGCCAGGCCGATCAGGTATTCCATCGGCGGCGCCGCCAGCGCGCTCCAGCGTGGCCTGAGCAGGCGCTCGGCACGCGCCAGCCAGGGCGCCACGCGCGTGATCAGGCGCACGAAGTCCGCGCGCGACATCGAACGCGAGGCGATGACACGCGGCAGCCAGGGCTTCAGCCCGAAGGCCAGCTGGGCTGCCAGGAAGATCAGCGGCGCGCCCAGGATTGCCGAGGTGCCCGGCGGCGTCGGCAGCACGTTGGGGAAGGCGAAGACGAAGAGCAGCGCGGCCAGCGCGCGGTCGCCGAGTGCGGCCAGCAGGTCGCCGACGGCGATGCGTTCACGTGATTCATCGTGCGCGAGCGCCTGCAGCATCGCCGACAGCGGCAGGCGGCGGGGTTCATCGTCAGCTTGGAAACGGGGCATCGGGCAGTGGCAATCGGCGGCAGGCGATGTTGTAACGGTTCGCCGTGACCGCGCCCGGGCCAAGGCGCGCGAAAGGGCATCCCGGCCCTGCGAACGTGGCGTGCACGCCATTCCTGCGCTCGTGGGCTTGTTAATGAGAATGGTTCGCATTACAGTCGACAGCATCGACAACCGATGGCCACGACGATGCTGCAACCCGATCCCCGCGAGCCGCTGCGGCCGTCCGGCGACACGCCGGCCAGGCGTCCTGCCCCCTCTCCGGCGTCGCGCCGTCCGCGCTGGACGAGCGCCGATCTCTTCGGCGCGGCCGACGAGATCGAGATCGAACACGGCGACGCCGTCTACCGCATGCGCATCACCTCGATGGGCAAGCTGATCCTGACGAAGTAGCCCGTCCTTCTCTGCCGCAGCACCAGCCAGCGATCCGCCAGCACGTGCGCCCTCTCCAACAGGAGCGTTTCGTGCACCCAACGTCCGCCGTTCCACGTGTACTCCAGGGCCTCAAGCTGCCCCCGCCCGGCGTGCGTGCGCCGGCGCTGCGTCAGCTGCTGCGTGCGCTGAGCGGCACGCCGGTGCCGGCTGCGGCGCTGCAGCGCTGCGACGCCGCGGCCGCCATCGGCGTGCGCGAGGCCGAACTCGTCGCGGCACACGCCGGCTGTTTCGACCGCGCCGAGTCGCCGCTGGCCGCGCGCCGGCTGCGTGTGCGCCGCCGCGACATCGCCGCGGCGCTGGCGCGTTTCGGCCGCACGCGTTCGGTCGCCGGCCACCGCGCCTGCCGCGTCGAGCGCCTGGGCCCGGCCTGCGCGCCCGAACATTGGGCGCACGCCTTCGCGCTCGAGCAGCGTGGCGCCGACGGCTCGCTGGCGCGCAGCCTGCAGTTCTTCGACGCCGCCGGCGACAGCCTGGCCGAGCTGACGCCGCTGGAAGCCGCTGGCGTGGCCGCCTGGCTGGACCTTGTCGAGGCCTGCGCCTGCTTCGAGCCGGCGCCGCGCCCTCTGGCGGCGCGCAGGGTGCGTGCCGCGCGTCCCGCCGACGAACCCGCGGACGCGGCCACGCTGCGCCGGGCCTGGGGCGCGATGCGCACGCCTGACGGTTTCGAAGCCCTGCTGGCGCGTTTTGCGCTGAGCCCGGCGCAGGCCTGCCGCCTGGCCGGCCCGGACTTCGCGCGCCGCGTCGTGCCGACGAGCGCGCACGAACTGCTCACCGCGGCCGCCCAGCAGGGCGTGCGCCTGTCGGTCGAGGTGCCCGGCGCCGGCGCCTGCGGCGGCGACTGGCGCGCGGTCCACCAGGCCCGCGGCTGGACGCAGGCCGAGACCGCCGGCGTGCGCCTGCACCTGCGCGAGGACGCGGTGGCCGAGGCCTGGCTGCTCGGCTGCCCGTCGCTGGCCGGCCTGCGCCAGACGCTGCTGCTGCTGGACGCCACGGGCGCCCCGATCGCGCGTCTGGGCGACGACTCCACGGTCCGGCCTGAACGCTGCGGCTGGCGCCGCCTCGTCGCCCAGCTCGAGGTGGAGGTGGACGCATGAACGCGCCCAAGCCCAGGATCGCGGCCGTGCTGGCGCTGGCCCGCGCCGAAGCCGGCGCTGTCTTCGGGGAGCTGCAGCGCCGCGCCGACGCCGCCGAGGCCGACGCGATGCGGCTGCGCGCGCTGCTGATCCGCCGCGACACCGAGCTCGCCCAGCTGCGCGACGAGCTGCGCCTGCTGCACGTCGAAACGCCGGATCTGCGCACCCGGCTGGACCTGGTGCGCGAGAACCGCCGCCAGGCCGAGCAGCTGGTCGCGCTGCGCCGGGCACTCGGCGGCGGCGCCTGGCGCGCCGAATCCCGCATCCGCCCGGCGCTCGGCGCCTGAGCGTCCCCTTTCTCCCACCGACCGCCAGCCACCGCGCCCGCCCGGGCGCCGGCCGCCAGCCCTTTGCCATGACACAAGAAAGACAGCCATGTCACAGCCACAGGGTCCGCGCCGCGGCCAACGTTTTGCCCTTCATCCGCTGACCATTGCCGCCGCGGCACTGGCGGCCGGGCTGGCCCAGGCCCAGCCGGTCGCCCAGCCGACCGTCGTCGCCCAGGCCCCGCTGCCCAAGGTCGTCGTCTCGGCGACGCGGGTCGAGGCCAACGAAGACGAGGTCGCGGCCACCGTCAGCGCCGTCACCGCCGAGGAGATCGACCGCCGCGGCGCCAACGACATCCAGGACCTGCTGAAGCAGGAGGCGGGCGTCGCGGTGCGTGCGCTGCCCAACCGCAGCTCGGCGGCCTTCTACAGCACCGGCCGCGGCGGCAACGAGGGCATCAACATCCGCGGCCTCGAAGGCAACCAGGTGATGCTGCAGGTCGACGGCGTGCGCCTGCCGATGCTCTATTCCAGCGGCCCGTTCTTCGCCGGCCGCGGCGACTACATCGACGTCGAGGCCTTCAAGCGCGTGGAGCTGCTGCGCGGGCCGTCCTCGGCGTCCTACGGCAGCGACGGCCTGGCCGGCGCGGTGAGTTTCGTCACCAAGGACCCGTCGGACCTGCTGCGCCCGGGCGAGAAACACGCCGAGTCGCTGAAGCTGGGTTACCGCGGCGTCGACGACTCCTGGGTCGCGGTGCCGACCTTCGCGCTGCGCGCCGAAGGTGGCACCGAGGCCATGCTGCTGGCCAGCCTGCGCCGTGGCCACGAGGTCGACAACGGCGGCGACAACGACGCCAGGAACAACACCCGCACCACGCCCAACCCGCAGGACACGCAATCCAACTTCGTGCTCGCCAAGCTCGAGCAGCGCCTGGACGCGCGCCAGAAGCTGAAGTTCAGCGCCGAGCACCTGAGCAAACGCACCGATGCCGAGATCTACACGCTGTTCGGCAACTTCATGTACCCGACGACGACCGACGTCGACGCCGCCGAGCGCATCGAGCGCACGCTGCTGAAGGCCGGCTACGAGTTCGCCGACCCGCGCGCCGCCTGGTTCCAGCGTGTCAACGCCACGGTCTACGCCCAGGACAGCGAGAACCGCCAGCTCGGCTACGAGGCGCGCACCAACACCAGCGCCTGGAACACCCGTGAACGCGACGCGCGCTACGAGGAGAAGACCGTCGGCGGCAGCGTGCAGTTCGAGTCCAACTTCGGCACCGAGCTCGCGCAGCGCCTGGTCTGGGGCCTGGACGCGTCGACCACCGAAGTCACCTCGCTGAAGGACGGCGCCAACTACCTGGACGGCGTGCTCGTCACCAGCGGCTCCTCGGCCTTCGTCAAGAACAAGAGCTTCCCCGACACCGACTACCGCCTGCTCGGCGCCTTCGTGCAGGACGAGATCTCGCTCGGCCGGCTGGCGCTGATCCCGGCGCTGCGCTGGGACCACTTCAAGCTCGACCCCGACCGCAACGACCCGCTGTACGCCCTCAACAACTCGATCGCGCCGACGGCGCTGTCGGGCAGCGAGCTGTCGCCGCGGCTGGGGCTGATCTGGAAGTTCTCGCCGGCGCTGCGTGCGGTGGCCAACGTCGCGCACGGCTTTCGCGCGCCGACACCGTCGCAGGTCAACGGCGGCGTCACCAACCTGACGGCCTCTCAGCCCTACATCTCGATCGGCAACCCCGACCTGAAGCCCGAGACCAGCGACACCGTCGAACTCGGCCTGCGCGGCGAGAGCGGCGCGCTGCGCTGGACGGCGACGGTGTTCAAGTCGCGCTACAAGGACTTCATCGAGTCCAACGTCACCGTCGACGGCTCGGGCACCTCGGCCGACCCGTGGGTCTTCCAGGCCGTCAACCTCAACCGCGTGGACATCCGCGGCGTCGAGGCGACGCTGGACTGGAGCGTCGCCCCGGGCTGGACGCTGTCGGCGCGCTACGCCCATGCGCACGGCGACAGCGACAGCGAAGGCGTCGAGCAGCCGCTGGAGAGCGTCGAGCCCGACAAGCTGGTGCTGGCCGTCAAGCGCGAGGTCGGCCACTTCGGCAGCGAGTTCTCGGTCACCGCGATGAAGCGCCAGAGCCGCTACGTGCGCGAGGCCGACAGCACGCAGTACGTGCCCGGCGGCTTCGCCGTCGCCGATCTGTCGATGTGGTGGCTGGTGCGGCCCGACACCGAACTCGTGTTCGGCGTCACCAACCTCTTCGACAAGAAGTACATGCAGTGGGCCGACGCACGCGAGCTGAGCACCACCACCGAGGCCATCGACGCCTACACGCAGCCCGGCCGCGCCTTCAACGCCAGCGTGCGCTACCGCTTCTGATGCGCCGCGACGCCAGCCCGCCGGCCACGCGCCGGCCTTGCCAGCTCGCCGCCCCGCTCGCCGCCGCCCGCCGGCGGCTGGCGGCGGCGGCCGTCGTGCTCGCCGCCTTGCTGCTGCTGCTCGCGCTGCCGGCGCAGGCCGCGCGCGTGCTCGTCGTCACCACCTCGCCGGTGCCGCCGGCCAAGCTCGCGGCACTGGCACGCGTTGGCGGCCCGCTGGGGCTGGAGGTGCAGGCCCGCTACGTCGAGAAGCTCGGCACGATCGACGCCACGCTCTGGGACGGCGCCGACCTCGTGCTGCTGGACGCGCCGCGTGCCCACATCGAGGCCTGGATGCGCGAGAAGCTGGCGCCCGCGCTGCCGGCGCTGGAGCGCCGCCGGCACGTCTGGCTGTCCACCGCCGAGGCGCGCCCGCACGACGTGCCGGCCGACCTCGCCAAACGCCTGCACGCCTACTACGTCAACGGCGCCGGGCCCAACCTGCGCCACTTCGTCCAGACCCTGGACGACTGGCTGGACGGCCGGCCCTGGGGCTTACACCCCGACCCGGTCGTCTTCCCGGCCACCGGCATCTACCACCCGAAATACCCCGGCCTGGTCAGCGCGTCGAGCCGCGACTACCTGGCGTGGAAGGGCGTCGCGCCGGGCGGGGCACGCCCGCCGGTCGTCGGCATCGTCTTCCACCCGCAGAGCGTCGCCGCCGAGGAGACCGAGCTGCTGGACGCGCTGATCACGCGGCTGGAAGCGCAGGGCGCGCTGCCGCTGGCCTTCTACACGCCGGTGCTCGACGCCGACGCCGTGCGCCGCGTCGCGCTGCTCGACGGCCGGCCGACGGTCGACGTGCTGATCAACACCCAGATCACGCTGAGCCCCGAGGCGCGCCGCGCCGAGTTCGAGGCCCTGGGCGTGCCGGTGATCCAGGCCATGAACTACCGTCGCGGAGACGCCGCCGCCTGGCGCGCCGACCCGCAGGGCGTGCGCATCGACGACGTGCCGTTCTACCTGTCGCAGGCCGAGACCGCCGGCATCACCGACATCCTGATCGCCTCGGCCAACGGCGGCGCCGACGAGCGCCTGGAGCCGATCGCGCCGCAGGTCGACGCCGTCGTCGCCAAGGCGATGAAGCTCGTCGCGCTGCAGCGCAAGGCCCCGGCCGACAAACACGTCGCGCTGTTCTTCTGGAACTACCCGCCGGGCGAGAAGAACCTGTCGGCCTCGTTCATGAACCTGCCGCGCAGCCTGGTGGCGACGCTGGCGGCGCTGCGCCAGGCCGGCTACACGACCGAGACCCAGGACGAGGCGGTGCTGACGGCGTCGCTGCAGCGCCTGCTGGAGCCCGCCTACCGCCCGGCGGCCGACCGCGAGGTGCTGGAGCGATTGCTGCGCGACGGCCTGGCCGACTGGCTGCCGGTCTCGCGCTACCGCGCCTGGCTGGCGGCGCTGCCGCCCGAGGTCGGCGCGCGGCTGCACGAACGCTGGGGCGCGCCCGAACGCTCGACCTGGATCGTGCGCCGCGGCGGCCAGGACGGTTTCGTCGTGCCGCGGCTGCGCCTGGGCGGCATCAGCCTGCTGCCGCAGCCGCCGCGCGGCGAACGCGGCGAAGACCGCGAGAAAGCCATCTACCACTCGACCAGCGCCGTGCCCTCGCACCACTACTACGCCGTCTACCTCTGGGCGCGCGAGCAATTCGCCGCCGACGCGCTGGTGCACTTCGGCACCCACGGCACGCAGGAGTGGCTGCCGGGCAAGGAGCGCGGGCTGTCGGTCCACGACGACGCGCTGCTGGCCGTCGGCGACGTGCCCGTGGTCTACCCGTACATCGTCGACAACATCGGCGAGGCGCTGCAGACCAAACGCCGCGGGCGTGCGGTCGTCGTCTCGCACCAGACGCCGGCGCTGGCACCGGCCGGGCTGCACGACGCGCTGACCGCGCTGCACGACGCGCTGCACCAGTGGCTGGCGCAGGGCGAAGGCCAGGTGCGCGACGCGCTGCGGCGCCAGATTGCCGACGGCGTTAAGCGCGAACGCATCGCCGCCGACATGGGCTGGAGCCAGGAGCGTGTCGAAGCCGAGTTCCCGGCCTTCATCACCGCGCTGCACGACCATCTGCACGAGCTGGCGCTGACGGTGCAGCCGGTCGGCCTGCATACCTTCGGCCGCGCGCCCGAGGAACGCTGGCGCCTGGCGATGGTGATGGAGATGCTGGGCCGCGAGACCCTCGTCGCGCTGGCCGCGCCCGGCGAAGAGGCCGACGAGGTGCTGGTCGGCGACTGGCGAAAACTCACCGAGACCGCCACCTACCGCCGTCTGCACGAGTTCATCGTCCAGGGCGCCGACACCGCGGCGCTGCCACCCCCGGTGCGTGAAGCGCTCGAACGCGGCCGGCGCTGGTACGCCGACCTGGGCGCCGAAGGCGAGCTCGCCGGGCTGCTGGACGCACTCGCCGGGCGTTACCGGCCGACGAGCTACGGCGGCGACCCGATCAAGAACCCCGACTCGCTGCCGACCGGGCGCAACCTCTACGGCTTCGACCCCTCGCGCGTGCCGACCAAAGCCGCCTGGGAAGCCGGCAAGCAGGCGCTGGAGCAGCTCGCCGCCGCGCACCGCGCCAAGACCGGCCGCACGCCGGCCAAGCTGGCGTTCACGCTGTGGTCGGTGGAGACCATGCGCCACCAGGGCCTGCTCGAAGCGCAGGCGCTGTGGGCGCTGGGCGTCGAGCCGGTCTGGGACGCGGGCGGGCGGGTCGCCGACGTCAAGCTCGTGCCGCGCGCCGCACTGGGCCGGCCGCGCATCGACGTCGTGCTGTCGGCCACCGGGCTGTACCGGGACCACTTCCCGAACGTGATGCGCCAGCTCGCCAAGGCGGCCAAGCTCGCGTCTCAGGCCGACGAAGCCGACAACCCGGTGGCGGCCAACGCACGCCGCATCAGCGCCGGCCTGCGCGCACGCGGGCTGGACGCGGCGGCCGCCGAACGCGCCGGGCAGACGCGCATCTTCTCGTCCGAGTCGGGCCGTTACGGCAGCGGCCTGGACGACGCGGCGCTGGCCACCGACACCTGGAAGACCCAGGCCGAGGGCGACCGCAAGCTGGCGACGCTGTACCTGTCGCGCATGCAGTACGCCTACGGCCCCGACGAGGGCGAGTGGGGCCAGGCCGGCGTGGACGGACGCGGCAAGGCCAACCTCTACGCCGAGCACCTGAAGGGCACCGAAGGCGCGGTGCTGGCGCGCAGCTCCAACCTCTACGGCATGCTGACCACCGACGACCCGTTCCAGTACCTGGGCGGGCTGTCGCTGGCCGTGCGCCACCTCGACGGCCAGGCGCCCGAGCTCTACATCAGCAACCTGCGCGGGCCGGGCGCGGGGCGGGTCGAAGGCGCGGCCGAGTTCCTCGCCAAGGAGCTGGCGACCCGCAACTTCCACCCCGGCCACATCAGCGGCCTGATGGCCGAGGGCTACGCCGGCACGCTGCAGGTGCTGGACGGCATCAACAACTTCGCCGGCTGGCAGAGCGTGGCGCGCGAGATCGTGCGCGACGACCAGTGGCAGGAGTTCATGGACGTCTACGTGCGCGACAAGCACCAGCTCGGCGTGCGCCGCTGGTTCGAGAGCCGCAACCCGCACGCGATGGCGCAGGTCATCGAACGCATGCTGGAAGCCGCGCGCCTGGGCCAGTGGAAGGCCGCGCCCGAGAGCGTCGCCGAGCTGAAACAACGCTGGCGCGAGCTGGCCGAGCGCCACGACGTTCGGCCCGACAGCGCCGCGTTCGCCGCCTTCGTCGGTTTCGGCCTCGCGCCGCAGCCGGCCGTGCCGGCGCCCGCACCCGCGGCGCCCGCCGAAGCGGCCCCCGTCGCCCCCGAGCCCGCCGCGGCACGGCCCCCGGTCGAGGGCCTGCTGCTCGAACGTGTCGCCCCGCCGCCGGCCGAGGCCTCGCGTGCTGCGCTGGCGCTGGCGGCCATCGCGCTGGCGCTGGCCGGCGGCGCGCTGCGCGGCCGGCGCCACCGGTCCACCCTTTCTTTCGCCACCTGAAGGCAGCCCTCCGACCATGAACCACGTGCTCGAATCGACCATGTACGACGTCGCGCAGCTCTTCCTGCTGCCGACGCTGGCGCTGATCGCGCTGCTCTTTCTCTACGCCTTCTGGGCGCTGGGCGAGTTCGCCACGCTCGCCTGGCAGCGCCGCCGCGGCGGCGGCCGGCCGCTGCTGGCCGCCGACCGCGCCGCCGGCGGCCTGAGCGACGACGCGCTGGACCTGCACGCCCACCGGATGCTGGAAACGCAGCGCATCGCCAGCCGCGTGACGCCGATGCTGGGACTCGTCGCGACGATGATCCCGATGGGCCCGGCGCTGAAGTCGTTGTCCGACGGCAACCTGGCGCAGGTGTCGCAGAACCTCACCGTCGCGTTCTCGGCGGTGATCCTGGCGCTGATCGCGGCGTCGATCACCTTCTGGGTCGTCAACGTGCGCCGGCGCTGGCTGGCCGAGGAGCTGGTCGAGATCACGGCCGCCCGCGGCAAGGCGGCGGCATGAAGCTGCTGCACGAACCGCAGGACGACGACCCCATCCTCTCGGTCGTCAACCTGATCGACATCTTCCTCGTCGTCATCGCCGCGCTGCTGATCACGGTGGCGCAGAACCCGCTGATGAACCCGTTCTCCAAGCGCGACGTCACCGTCATCACCGACCCGGGCAAACCGAGCATGGAGATGGTCGTCAAGAAGGGCGAGAAGATCGAGCGCTACAAGGCCAGCGGCGCGATCGGCAGCGGCGATGGCGAGAAGGCCGGCGTCGCCTACCGGATGAAGGACGGTTCCATCGTCTACGTGCCCGAAGGCGGCTCCTGAGCGGCGCGGCGCCAGACGGCGCCGGCGCCCGAACACAGCAGCAGCGCCAGCAAGAGCGCGAACACCAGCACCGCGCCGCCGCGCCCGGCCGGCGCGATGCAGCCGGCCAGCTGCACGAGCCAGAAGACGAAGGCCGCGACGTAGGGCAGGAACAGCGTCCAGCGCGCCGCCGTCAGTGCGCCTGGATCACGGTGCGCCCGCACCAGCCGCCAGTGCGGCGCGCGGGCGAAGTGCCGGTCCAGCGCGTGCCACCAGGCGATCAGGTTGCGCGACAGCACGACTTCGATCGTGCCGGCCACCAGGCTGAGCAGGAGTCCGGTGGCGGCCAGCAGCGTCGGCGACGGCGGCGGCTCGTCGTCGTAGTAAACCTTGGCCAGCGCCGCGATCGCGCCGAGGAAGAACGGCAGCGCGATGAAGCGGATCGCGCTGTGCGCGCGGATGAAGGCCAGCGTTTCGCGCACGGCGTCGTCGGCGCCGGGGCGGGGCAGGGGCGGGCGGCGCAGGCGGCTCGGGGGCATCGGGTGCGTGAAGCGGGCGGGACTGCAGTCTCGCGCGTGCGCGCCGTCACGGCCCTGCGGCCAACCCGCAGACCCGCGCCCTGCAAAGACCCCGGGGGCAGCGTACGATTTGCGCGAATTTGCCCCGCCAGGAGACAAGCCGATGCAAGGTCACCCCGCCATCCTCGACGCGCTGAACGCGCTGCTGGTCGACGAGCTCGCCGCGCGCGACCAGTACTTCATCCATTCGCGCATGCTCTCCGAATGGGGCCTGGCGAAGCTGGCCGACCGCATCGGCCACGAGATGGAAGACGAGACGGCGCACGCCGACGCGCTGATCCGCCGCATCCTGATGCTGGGCGGCACGCCGCGCATGACGCCCAACGCGCTGGACGTCGGCCACGACGTGCCGTCGATCCTGCAGAACGACCTGGCCGTCGAACTGCGTGTCGTGCAGCACCTGCGCGAGGTGATGGCGCTGTGCGAAGCCGAACGCGACTACGTCACGCGCGACATCCTGCTGCCGATGCTCGACGACACCGAGCAGGACCACGCCCACTGGCTGGAGCAGCAGCTGCGCCTGATCGGCCTGGTGACGCTGCCGAACTACCTGCAGAGCCAGATGGCGTCCTGAGGCCGGCGGAACGCGGCTTGCCGGCTTTCGCGGCATCTTGACCGCAGGAGCCGGCATGGACGACAAGACGATCTGGGTGCTGGTGGCCGACGAGGCCATCGCACGTTTGCTGCGCCGCCCCGACGGCGGCGGTGCGCTCGAACCGATCGAGGAACTGACCGACCCGGCGGCGCACGCGCGCGGCCGCGATCTGCGTGACGACGCCGTCGGCCGCCGCACCGGCGGCGTGCCCGCCGGCGCGCCCGAAAGCACGCGCGGCGGCACCGCCACCACCTCGGCCGGCGAGGACGAACGCCACCACGAAGCCGAGAGCTTCGCGCGCCGTGTCGCGGCGCGGCTGCACGAAGCGGCGCTGGCGCACCGCTTCGACGAGCTGCATCTGGCCGCCGCGCCGCGTTTCCTCGGCCTGCTGCGCAAGGCGTTTTCGCCGCAGGTGCAGCAGCGCCTGGGCCGGCAGTTCGACAAGGACCTGGTGCAGGTCGACAACGCCGCACTGGGCGAACGGTTCTTCCCGCGGCCGCGGCGGGCCGGCGGCTCGCCGATGTAACGGTCTGCCGCAGCACTCAACCGCCCCGCGTCCCGGCCGAAGAGCCGGGATCGGCAACGGCGGGAGACGCAGGTGCGGCAGACGATCGTTTTCGGCTTCATGCTCGCCGCGGCGCTGCCGGCGGCCGCCGGTGGGCTGACCGCCACCGAGACCCGCTGGCTGCGTGGTGCCGCGCCGGTGCTGGCCGACGCCGAGGCGCGCGGCCTGCCGCTGGACATCGTCGTGCAGCCGCAGCCCACCACCGGGCTGGCGCCGCTGGCGCTGGGTTTCGTCGACGGGCGCTGCAAGTTCGTGCTGTCGATGCGCGCCAACCCCGAAGCCGAAGCGACGCTGGAACGCCTGCCGCCCGGCCGCGAGGACTTGGCGCTGGAGCTGATGGCCGCGCACGAGGTCGCGCACTGCGAACGCCACGTGCAGGGCGCCTGGCATGGCCGCCCGCCGGGTGCCGACGCTGCCGCCAATCCCGAACGTGGCGAAGAAGCCTGGGCCGACCTCGCCGGCCTGGCCTGGATCCAGGCCCGCCGCCCGGCCGACTACGCGGCGATGCACGCCTGGCTGGTGGCCGAACGCCGCCGCGACCGCGTGCCCGGCGGCGCGCACGACACGCTGGACTGGGTGGACGCCGCCAGCGCCGGCCTGGGCGACGGCGCGCCGGCTGCCGCCGCGGCAGCGCTCTGGACGCGTGTCTCGGCCGCGACCCGCTGAGATTCAACGTCGGCGCCTGAGGCGCCGATAACGGGGCATGACCCCCCGCGACAGCCTGCGCGTGGCATGCTGCGGCGCGCCGATGCCGCCCAGAACCCGCCCCCGCCCCGGCCGATGATCCGCCACCTGATGCGCCTGCGCCGCGCCGCGCGGCTCGCGTCGGCGCTGCCGTCCAAGGAGCTGCTGCTGGCCGAACTCGCCCGCCACGCCGGCCCCGACGGCCGCATCGTGCGCGCCGACCCGCTGCCGGCGATCGCCGTCGCGGTGCTGGCGGTGCTGGCCGCGGCCTGGCGCCACCAGGCCGGCGAAGACGGCCAGGCGCTGGCGGCGCTGCTCGTCGTGCTGCTGGCCGGCGGCCTGCCGGTGGCGGCCTTCGCGGCGCGACGGCGCTTCATCGACACCGTGCTCGGCCAGGCGGCGATGCTCGACCGCGGCCTGAGCGCGGTGCAGCGCGACGGCCCTGCGCTGTGGCGCGAATGGCGCGAACGTTTCCCCGACTTCGAACGCGGCGACGAGAGCCAGACCATCGACCGCCTCGTCGAGGGCGAGTGGACCGACGAAGCCGGCGGCACGCACCGGATCGCCTGCTACCGCTTCCGCTGGGTCGAGGTGCGGCACAGCACCCGCACCGACGCCGACGGCAAGCAGCACGACGAGACGCAGCGCACGACGCACGACCGCCACGGCGTCGTCGTCTCGCTGGCGCTGCCGCTGGTGCTGGCCGTTTCCGAAGTGCGCAAGCCGAACATGCCGGTGCCCTGGAGCACCGCGTCGATCGAGTTCGGCGAGCGCTGGCGCGTCGGCGCGGCCAGCGAGATGCAGGCCGCGCGCCTGCTGACGCCGTCCGTCGTGCAGACCTTCGTCGAGACCGGGCGCCACTTCCGCGCGCTGGACCTGCACTTCATCGGCGACAGCGGCTGCATCTCGTTCTCCGACGACGACCTGCTCGTGCGTGCCGACGCCCGCCAGCGAACCGACCGCCTCGACGAGCTGCGCTGGCGCGTGCGGTCGACGGCCACGATGCCCAAGCTCGAGGCGCTGACGACGCTGCTGCGCGCGCTGTGCGACGCCGCCGACGGGCTGCAGCCGCGCGCCGAGCCCGCACCCCCGATCCCGTCCCGAAAGGCCTTCCCGTGAACACCACCCTGATCGTCGTGCTGGCCGCCATCGCCGTCGCTTGCGGCGTCGTCCTCATCCACAACGGCATCGTCTCGCGCCGCAACGCGGTGCGCCGCGCCTGGGCCGACGTGCTGGCCTACGAACGCCAGAAGCAGCAGACCCTGCCCAGGCTGGAGGAGCTGGTCGGCTCCTACCAGGAGTACGAACGCGGCCTGCTGACCAGCGTGACGCAGCTGCGCGAGAGCCTGGGCCGCCTGGGCGCGCAGCCCGACGGCATCGCGCTGGCCCAGGCCGAACGCGCCAGCGCCGAGCTGCTGAAGAGCCTGCGCATCGCCGTCGAGGCCTACCCCGAGCTGCAGGCCGCCGGCGCCTTGCGCGACCTGATGGCCCAGCTCGTGGACCTGCAGAAGGAAGTGACGGCGGCGCTGACGATCTTCAGCCGCAACGTCGAGCTCTACAACACCGGGCTGGAAGTGTTCCCGGCCTCGCTGGTCAACGCCGCGGTCACACGCGCGCAGCCGGTCGAGCCCTTCACCGACCCGCGCGCGGCCTCGGCTTTCGACTACCGCCCGCGGCTCTGAGCCGCGCCGTCAGCGCGTGCGCCAGGCGTGGTGGCAGACGACGCAGCTCGTCGTCAGCTCGCCCAGCCGGCGCAGCGCCAGCGCCTGGTCGCCGGCTTTGGCGGCTTCGGCGAAACGGGTCGCCGCCTGGTGGCCTTCGATGCCCAGGCGGTGCATTTCCTGCGGCATCTGCGGCCCGGGGCGCGCGTCCATCGGCAGCGAGCGGTTGCGGCCCATCGCGCCGAAACCGAGTTCGGTGTCGGCCACCTTGGCGGCCTCGGCCAGCTTGCCGTCGGCCAGCAGCGCGATCAGCTCGTTGAGCGCACGCAGGTTGCCCAGCATCTCGTCGCGCAGCGTGGCCTGGGCGGCCGGCGTCATCGGGACGAAGGTGCGCCCGTCCTCGGCAGCGAAGACGGCAGGGGCGCAGACGAGGCAGGCGAGGGCGAGGGCACGGCGCATGAACGGGCTCCGGGAAAGCTGACGCCGCGATGCTACCCCCCGGGGTTCCGGTGCCGGCCGCGGGGCCTCCCGGGACGTGGCCCAATCGGCGCATGAGCAGAGACAACACCCCCGTCTTCGACGACCCCGCCGGCGGCTGGAACCAGCGTTACCGCGCCGAGGGCTATCTGTTCGGCACGGCGCCCAACGCCTATCTGGAGAGCCTGGCCGCCCGGCTGCCGGCGGGCGGGCGCGCGCTGTGTGTCGCCGACGGCGAAGGCCGCAACAGCGTCTGGCTGGCGCGGCGCGGTTTCGAGGTCGACGCCTTCGACATCTCGGAGGTCGCGGTGGCCAAGGCGCGGCGCCTGGCGGCCGAGGCCGGCGTCACGGTGCACTACGAGGTCGTCGGCTGCGACGACCGGGCCTGGCCCGAAGCGGCCTACGACCTGGTGGCCGCGGTTTTCGTGCAGTTCGCCGACCCGCCGACGCGCTCGCGCCTGTTCGAGCGCATGGCGCGTGCGCTGCGTCCGGGCGGCTGCCTGGTGCTGCAGGGCTACACGCCGGCGCAGCTGGCCTACCGCAGCGGCGGGCCGGGGCGCGTGGACCACCTCTACACGCCCGAGCTTCTGCGCGAGGCCTTCGCCGGGCTGGAGATCCTGGACCTCGCCGAGTACGAAGCCGAACTCGCCGAAGGCACGCAGCACGTCGGCCGGGCGGCGCTGATCGGCATGCTGGCGCGCCGCCCCGGCTGATCAGCCTTTCGAGCGGCGCAGCAGCCGCAGGCCGTTGAAGACGACGATCAGGCTGGCGCCCATGTCGGCGAAGACGGCCATCCACATCGTCGCGTCGTCGAACACCGCCAGCGCCAGGAACACCGCCTTGATGCCCAGCGCCAGCACGATGTTCTGCACCAGCACCGCGTGCGTCGCACGCGACAGGCGCACGGTCTCGGCGACGCGGCGCGGGTCGTCGTTCATCACGACGACGTCGGCGGCCTCGATCGCGACGTCGGTGCCGGCGGCACCCATCGCGATGCCCAGGTCGCTGCGCGCCAGCGCCGGGGCGTCGTTCAGGCCGTCGCCGGCCATCGCCGTCGGGCCGTGGCGGCGCTGCAGGTCCTCGATCGCGGCCAGCTTGTCTTCGGGCAGCAGGTCGGCGCGCACTTCGGCGATGCCGGCTTCGGCGGCCACCGCCTGCGCCGCGGCGCCGTGGTCGCCGCTCAGCATCACCGGCACCACGCCCAGCGCCTTCAGCGCCGCGACGGCTTCGCGCGCGCCGGGCTTCAGCGTGTCGGCAACGGCGAACAGCGCCAGCGCCTGCGCGCCGCGGCCCAGCAGCGTGAGGCCGCGGCCCTGGCGTTCGTGCTCGGCCAGCGCGGCTTCGAGCTCGGGTGTCAGCGCGCCGCGTTCGGCGGCCAGGCGGCGGCTGCCCAGCCAGACGGCGGCGCCCTCGGCCTGGGCGACGACACCACGCCCGTGCAGCGCCTGCACCGCGCTGACGGCGGCCGCTGCGGCCGGTGCCAGGCCGGCGGCGATGGCGCGTGACACCGGGTGGTCGGTCTGCGCCGCCAGCGCCGCGCCCAGCGCACGCGCCGCGGCCTCGTCGCCGGCCAGCGTCTGCCAGTGCACGAGACGCGGCCGGCCCTCGGTCAGCGTGCCGGTCTTGTCGAAGGCCACGGCGCGGATGCGGCGCGCGGCTTCGAGATGCGCGCCGCCCTTGAGCAGCACGCCGCGGCGCGCCGCCGCCGCCAGGCCGCTGGACAGCGCCACCGGCGTCGAGATCACCAGCGCGCAGGGGCAGGCGATGACAAGCAGCACCAGCGCCTTGTAGATCGCCGTGGTCCAGGCCCAGCCGGCGACGAACGGCCCGCCCAGCGCCACCGCCAGCGCGACGGCGAACACCGCCGGCGTGTAGACGGCGGCGAAGCGGTCGACGAAACGCTGCGTCGGCGCGCGCGAGGCCTGGGCGTGTTCGACCGCCTCGACGATGCGCGCCAGCGTCGAACGCGAGGCCGGCGCGCTGATGCGCGCCTCGACCGCGCCCGACAGGTTCAGCGTGCCGGCGAACAGCGCGTCGCCCGGCTGCTTGTCCACCGGCAGGCTTTCGCCGGTGACGGCGGCCTGGTCGACGCTGGTCGTGCCTTCGCTCAGCACGGCGTCGACCGGGAAACGTTCTCCGGGGCGCACGCGCAGCGTCTCGCCGACGGCGGCTTCGGCCACCGGCACCGTGACCCAGGCGCCGGCGCGGCGCAGCGTCGCGACCTCGGGCGCCATCGCCATCAGCGCGGCGATCGCGCCGCGCGCGCGGTCCACCGCGCGGGCCTCGATCAGCTCGGCGATCGTGTAGAGCGCCATCACCATCGCGGCCTCGGGCCACTGGCCGATCGCGAAGGCGCCGACGACGGCCACCGACATCAGCGCGTTGATGTCCAGCCGGCGGCGCGCCAGCGCGGCGAAACCCTTCTTCAGCACGCCCAGGCCGGCCAGTGCGATCGCCGCGGCGGCGAGCGCCATGCCGGCCCATTCGGCGGTCTGGGAGGCGGGCAGCAGGGCGTGCAGCAGCTCGGCAGCGGCGGCCAGCGCCAGCGCCGCGCCCAGGCGCGGCAGGCCGGCGGCGCGCCACCAGGGCAGCGGCGCGGCGTCTTCGGCCAGCGGCTCGGCGGCGAAGCCGGCGCGGCGGATGGCGGCCAGCGCGGCGTCGCGCGCCGCGGGTTCGGCGTCCAGGCGCAGCGTGCGTTCGGCGAGCGCGAAATGCAGCCTGCGGATGCCCGTGATGCCTTCGAGCGCGCGGCGGATCTGCCCTTCCTCGACGGCGCAGTCCATCGCCGGGATGCGCAGCCTCAGGCCGGGGCCGCCGGGGTCGGGCTGGGTGTCGGCGGGCGCGGCGCAGGCGCCGCCGCAGCAGTCGTGTTCGTGCGCGTGCGCGTCGCCATGCGTGTGGGCATGGCCGTGGTCGTGCGCGTGGTCGTGCCCATGCTCATGCCCGTGGTCGTGCGAATGTTCGTGGGCGGGTTCCGGCGCGCGCCGCCGCCGCGTCGGCATCGGCAAGGCCACCGTGGCCACCGGCGTGCAGCCGCAGCCTTCGCCGCAGCCGTCGGAATCGTTCTTCTTCGTGTCCATGCCGCCATTGCAGACCCTGTAGCGGGTTTAGAGTCAAGCGGTCCCACGACGGAGGAACGGTGATGCGCATCGGTGAACTCGCGGCGGCCTGCGGCACGCCGGTCGAAACGATCCGCTACTACGAACGCGAAGGCCTGCTGCCGGCGCCGCCGCGTTCGGGCGGCAACTACCGCGTCTACGGCGAGGCCGAGCTGGAGCGCCTGGCCTTCATCCGTCAGTGCCGCGCGCTGGACATGTCGCTGGACGAGGTGCGTGCGCTGCTCGCCTTCCGCGACGCGCCGCCGGCCGACTGCAGCGGCGTCAATGCGCTGCTCGACGAACACATCGGCCACGTCGTGCACCGCATCGAGGAACTGCGCGCGCTGGAAGCCTCGCTGCGCACGCTGCGTGCACGCTGCGGCACGCCGGGCGATGGCGCGGCCTGCGGCATCCTCGCCAGCCTGGGCCACGGCGCGCTGCCCGAGGCCGCGCCGCACACCGGCGGCGTGCACGAACACGCGGCGACACACGCCCCGGCACGGCGCGTGCAACGCTCCCGCGCATGAGACTCTGGCCCCGGCCGCAAGCGGCCGACGACGACGAAACGCCGCGTGCGCTGCAGCTCCAGGTCGCGATGCCGCTGGCCTCGGCCCACGGGCCGATGCGGCTGGACGTCGCGCTGCGCCTGGCGCCCGGCGAATGGGCGGCGCTGCTGGGGCCGTCGGGTGCCGGCAAGACGACGCTGCTGCGGCTGGTCGCCGGGCTGGCGCGGCCCGAGGCCGGGCGGGTCGACTGGGGCGACGAATGCTGGTCCGACGCCGCACGCGGCGTCTTCGTGCCGACGCGCCATCGCCGTGTCGGTTTCGTCTTCCAGGACCATGCGCTGTTCCCGCAGATGACGGCGCGGCGCAACGTCGAGTTCGCCTTGCGGCCCGGCGCACCCAGGCGCCTGGCCGGCGACTGGCTGGACTGGGCCGGGCTGGCGGCGCTGGCCGATCGCCGGCCCGAGCAGCTGTCCGGCGGCCAGCAGCAGCGCCTGGCGCTGGCGCGCACGCTGGCGTCGCAGCCGAGGCTGCTGCTGCTCGACGAACCGCTGTCGTCGCTGGACGCGGCGCTGCGCCACGAACTGCAGGACGGCCTGCTGCGCCTGCGCCGCGGCGACATCCCGGGCCACGGCCGGCCTTCGGCGCTGCTGGTCACGCACGACCCGGCCGAGGCGCTGCGCCTGGCCGGCCGGCTGCTGCGGCTGGAGCAGGGCCGGCTGCAGCAGGACCTGCCCGCCGCGCCGCCATCCGACGACGGCTGCCTGCGGGTGCCGGCGCGTGTGCTCGCGCGGCATGCCGACGGCGCCGTCGAGGTCGAGGCCGCCGGCCAGCGCTGCCGCATTGCCGCCGATGGCGACTGGCGCGTCGGTGACCTGGTGCTCGTCAGCGCCGCGGCGCCGCGCATCGAAGCCGCGTCGTCGGCAGGCCGCGTCTCGTAGCGGCCGGGCCTCGGTGCCCGTGCCATCCGTCCCCGCCGGCACCAGCGCCAGCTCCCTCTCCCGCGGGGCGGGAGAGGGGACGTCACCGGCGGCGGTCGGTGGTCGGTGTCGGCTTCGGCAGGCGGATCACCCCCGCAGCGCCCGTTCCGGCACCGCTGTCTGTTCCCTCTCCCGCTTGCGGGAGAGGGTCGGGGTGAGGGGCTCGCGGCCAGCCTTCACAAGGCCTCCAGCCGCCGCAGCGCCGCGAACACCGCCAGCGCCACCGCGCCGAGCAGCGCCGACAGCAGCGCGGCCTGGGCGAACTCGCCGCCCATCACGGCGTTGTAGATCGCCAGCGAGACCGTCGTCGTGCGGCCCTCGACGTTGCCGCCCAGCATCAGCGTGATGCCGACCTCGCCGACCGAACGCGCCAGCCCCAGCGCCAGCCCGGCCGCGAGCGCGCGCCGGGTTGCCGGCAGCAGCACCTGCAGCAGGATCTGCCACTCGTTCTTGCCCAGCGTGCGCGCCGCTTCGCCCAGCCGTGCCGCGGCACTCTCCAGCGCCGCCTGCACCGGCTTGACGACCAGCGGCAGCCCGGCCAGCACCGAGGCCAGCAGCACGCCGGCAAACGAGAACACGAAGTCCAGCCCGAGGTGCTCGCGCAGCGGCGCGCCGACCACGCCGTGGCGGCCCAGCAGCCACAGCAGCAGAAAGCCGGTGGCCACCGGCGGAAACACCAGCGGCAGTGTCACCAGCCCGTCGAGCAGCGCGCGCCCGCGCCAGCCGCGCCGCGCCAGCGCCGCCGCCAGCGCGGTGCCCAGCGTCGCGTGCACCAGCAGCGTCAGCGCCGCGACCTGGGCCGACAGCACCAGCGCCGAACGCAGCGCCGGCTCGGCCAGCGCGGCGAACACGTCCGGCACGGCGCCGGCGTCAGAGCCCGTGCCGGCGCAGCAGGGCCTGCGCCTCGGGCGTCGCGAGGAAGGCCTCGAAGGCCTGGATCTCGGCGTCGCCCTCGTGCCCCGGCACGACGGCGGCGACGATGTGCACCGGCGAATACAGCGCCGCGTCGACCACCAGCCAGCCGCCGATGCGCTCGCGGATGCCCAGCGCGTCCGTGAGGTTGATGAAGCCGGCGTCGACGTCGCCGCTGACGAGGTAAGCCGAGACCTGCGGCACCGTCGCCACCGTCATCAGCCGCGGCTTCAGCGCCGGGGCCAGGCCGCTGCGTTGCAGGAACTCGGTGGCCGCCTTGCCGTAGACGGCGTGCGTCGGATCGGGCAGCGCGATGCGGGCGTAGGCCGGCTCGGCCAGCGCCTCGGCCTTGGCCGGTGCCGGCGCGGCCTTGGCCCAGGCCAGCACCAGCCGGCCTTCGCCGACCGGCACGAGGCGCGCGCCCTTCAGCAGCGGCGCGGCGTCGAGGAAAGCCTGGTCGCCGAGGATCAGCGCGACACGCGTGCTCTGCGCGGCCAGCGCCAGCACCTGCGCCATGTTGCCGAACGAGGCTTCGAGCTTGAACCCGCTGCGCGCCTCGAAGGCCTGGGCGAGTTCGGTGACCGGGCGCTTGTAGCCGGCGCCGGCGGCGACGATCGGCGGCTCGGCGCGTGCCGCAGCGGCGAAGGTGAAGGCCGCGAGCAGCGGCAGCATGAAGGCGCCCCAGCGCGCCGGCAGCGGGATTCTCATCGTGGCATCGTCTCCGACAGGTAGTAGCGCGCGGTTTCTTCGGGCGGGCAGCGGCCGTAGTGCAGCACCGACTCGTGCACCAGCCAGCGGCCGTCGTGCAGCCGCCAGGCGGTGGTGCAGGCGGTGACCGAAGTCGTTTCGACGAACTCCTCGTCGTCGTCGGACGCCGGCGCGGCCAGGCGGTGGCGGCTGGTGCAGAAGCTCGGCGTGCCGTCGGCGGCGTAGCCCAGCGTGCGTTCGGCCGGCAGTTCGTCGTCGGCGTGGTGTTCGCAGCGCTGCGGCGGCACCACCAGGGCGCGCAGCGTGTCGGGCAGCAGATGCCGCCAGTCGGTGGGCGGCTGCCCCATGCGGCAGGGCGGCGGCGGGGCGCTGGGGTCGCGGGCCATCGGCATCCTCCTTCGGCCTCAGGCGAGCTCGGCGTCGCCTGGATGGAACTCGACCCGCACGTCGCAGGGCGGCGCGCTGTAGGGCGCGGAGCTGACCAGCAGGTCAGCCCCGGCGGCGGCGTAGGCCGCGGCGTTGGTGGCGTTGACGCCGCCGGCTGCGGCCAGCCGCGGGCGCCGCGCCAGCGCCTGCAGCCGCGTGTGGCACTCGGCCACCAGCGCCGGGCTGAACTTCTCCAGCTGCAGCACGTCGGCGCCGGCTTCGGCCCAGGCCAGCGCCTCGTCGACGCTGCGAACCTCGACGACCACCGTCTTTTCGGGCTCGGCCGCGTGCAGCCGCGCCACCGTGGCCGCCGGCGCCTCGCGCAGGTACAGCCGGTGTTCGGGGAAGACGAGCAGCGTCTCCGACAGCCCCAGCCGGTGCATCGTCGCGCCGCCGGCGCGCACCGCCTTGGCCGACAGCCACTTGGTGCCCGGCACGTTCTTGCGCGTGCAGGCCACCGGCACGGCGCGGCCGCTGTCGCGCGCCGCGGCCACCAGCGTGGCACTGGCGGTGGCGATGCCCGAGGCCCATTCGACCAGCGTCTGCGCCGTCTTCCAGGCCGCGTGCAGCGCCGGCACCGGGCCTTGCGCGGCGAGCAGGCGCTCACCCGCCGCGACCGCGCGCCCGCTGGGCACCAGGCGGCGCGCGCTGGCGCCGGCGAGCACGAACAGGCGTTCGGCCTCCTCGGTCGCGCAGACCGTCATCGCGGCGCGCGCGCGGAACTCCAGCCGCGCCGGCGCCGCCGCGGCCAGGCCCAGCGCCTCGGTCGTCAGGTCGCCGCAGGGAACGTCGTCGTGCAGCAGGGCCAGCAGTTCGGGGTCGGGCAGGGTGTTCATCGCGGTCCTCAAGCCAAGAGCGCGACGGCCTTGATCTGCGCCCACACCGGGCAGCCCGGCACCAGCCCGAGCTGGTCGCGCGACAGCCGGGTGATGCGTGCCACCAGCGGCGTGCCGCCGGCGTCCAGGCGCAGCAGCACGTGCGCCGGCGTGTCGGCCGGCGCCTCGGCGACGACGGTGGCGGCGACGCGGTTGAGGATCGAGCTGTCGCCCGAGGGCGAGAGCGCGACGCTGACGTCGCGCGCGCGCACCTGCAGCCGCAGCCGCCGGCCGGCGGGCTCGGGCCCGTGCGCCACCTGCACACGCCCGCCGGGGAAGGCGATCGTCACCAGGCCGTAGTGCACGTCGTGTTCGACAACGCGGCCGTCGATGACGACGCCGGCGTCCTCGCCCTGCGCGGTGGGCAGGTCCAGCCGCGCCATCAGCTCGGCCAGCGGGCCGTGCGCGACGACGCGGCCGCTGTCCAGCAGCACCAGGTGGTCGGCCAGCCGCGCCACCTCGTCGGGCGCGTGGCTGACGTAGAGGATGGGCAGGTCCAGCTCGGCGTGCAGCTTCTCGAGGAAGGGCAGGATCTCGCGTTTGCGCGCCGTGTCCAGCGCGGCCAGCGGCTCGTCCATCAGCAGCAGGCGCGGGCTGGTCAGCAAGGCGCGCGCGACGGCGACACGCTGGCGCTCGCCGCCCGACAGGTGCGCCGGCCGGCGTTCCAGCAGGTGGCCGATGCCCATCAGCTCGACGGCGGCGTCGAAATCGACACGGCGATCGGCCGCCGCGATGCGCTTGCGGCCGAAGTCGAGGTTGGCGCGCACCGTCAGGTGCTCGAACAGGCTGGCGTCCTGGAAGACGACGCCGACCGGGCGTTTGTGCGTCGGCACGAAGAGGCCGCGTGTCTCGTCCTGCCAGCACTCGCCGCCGACGACGAGCCGGCCGCGGTGGCGTTCCAGCCCGGCGATGGCACGCAGCAGCGTCGTCTTGCCCGAGCCCGAAGGCCCGAACAGCGCGGTGACGCCGCGGCCCGGCAGCTGCAGGTCGGCCTGCAGGCGAAAGCCCGGGTAATCGACGTCGAAACGCGCTTCGATCGCCGCCCGCGGCTCGGCCGCACGTTCGACCGCCTGCGCTTCGGGCCGGCCGGCGTTCATGCCCGCCTCCGCGACGGGTTCAGCGTGTACAGCCCGAGCAGCACGACGAAGCTGAAGATCACCATGCCGGCGGCCAGCCCGTGGGCCTGGGCGTACTCCATCGCCTCGACGTGGTCGTAGATCTGCACCGAGACGACACGCGTCTGCTCGGGGATGTTGCCGCCGATCATCAGCACGACGCCGAACTCGCCGACGGTGTGCGCGAAGCCGAGGATGGAGGCGGTGAGGAAACCCGGCCGTGCCAGCGGCACGACGACGCTGAAGAAGGTGTCCAGCGGCCCGGCGCGCAGCGTCGCCGCGGCTTCGAGCGGCCGGTCGCCCAGCGCCTCGAAGGCGTTCTGCAGCGGCTGCACGACGAAAGGCATCGAATAGAACACCGACGCCACCACCAGCCCGGCGAAGGTGAACGGCAGCCGGCCGATGCCGAGCCACTCGGTGAACGCGCCGACGGGGCCGTGCGGCCCCATCGCCAGCAGCAGGTAGAAGCCCAGCACCGTCGGCGGCAGCACCAGCGGCAGCGCGACGACGGCGCCGACCGGGCCTTTCCACCAAGACCGCGTGCGTGCCAGCCACCACGCGATCGGCGTGCCGATGACGAGCAGCAGCGCGGTGACGACCGTCGCCAGCTCCAGCGTCAGCCGGATCGCGCCCCAGTCTTCGCTGCTGAACGGCATCGGTGGGCTCCGTGCGTCGCGCTTACGGCGCGACCTGGTAGCCGTAGGCGCGGATGATGGCCAGCGCCTTCTCGCTCTTCAGATACGCCAGCCAGGCCTTGGCCGCCGGGTTGGCCGCGCCCTTGGCCAGCACCACCGCGTCCTGACGGATCGGCTGGTGCAGCTTGGCCGGCACGATCCACGCCGAGCCGCTCTTGAGCGCGCCGTCCTCGAAGACCTGCGACAGCGCGACGAAGCCCAGCGGCGCATTGCCGGTGGCGACGAACTGGTAGGCCTGGGCGATGTTCTCGCCCTGCACGAGCTTGGGCGTGACGGCGTCGAGAACGCCCAGCGCCTTCATCGTCTCGATGGCCGCGGCGCCGTAGGGCGCGGTCTTGGGGTTGGCGATGGACAGGCGCTCGAACTGGCCGCTCTTGAGCACCGCGCCCTGGGCGTCGACGGCACCCGGCTGCGCGCTCCACAGCACCAGCGTGCCGATGGCGTAGGTGAAACGTGTGCCCGGCGCGGCCTGGCCTTCCTTCTCCAGCTTGGCCGGGGTCTCGTCGTCTGCCGCGAGCAGCACCTCGAACGGCGCGCCGTTCGTGATCTGCGCGTAGAACTTGCCGGTGGCGCCGAAGCTCAGCTTGGCGACGTGGCCGGTGTCCTTCTCGAACTGGGCGGCGATCTTCTGCGCCGGGGCGGTGAAGTTGGCGGCCACGGCCACCTGCACCTCGTCGGCATGGGCCAGGCTGGCGGCAAAGAGCAGGGCGGCGAGGGCGATCGGGTTCTTCATGCAGGAAAGCTCCGTGTGACGGGGGACGGGGAACGGGACAAGCGTCAGTCGTAGGTGGCCAGGATCACCGCCGAGGACTTGAACAGCGCGCCGGCGGCCATGCCGGGCACCAGGCCCAGCGCCTCGACGCTGCCGTGGGTGACGACGGCGGCCACGCTGCGGCCACCCGGCAGGGCGATGACGACCTCGTCGTTGACGATGCCGGCGTGCACCGCCGAGACCTCGCCCCAGAGCTGGTTGCGCGCGGTGACGCGCATGGCGCGGTCGGTGGCGACGAGCACCGAGCTGGACTTCACCAGCGCCAGCACCTCCTGGCCGATGGCCAGGCCCAGGTTCTCGGCGCTGGCACGGGTGATGACGGCGACGATCTCGGTGGCGTCGTCCAGCGCCAGGCGCACCTCGTAGTCGACGCGGCCGTCGCGCAGGCCGACGATGCGGCCGTGGAACTGGTTGCGTGCGCTGCTGCGCATCGACGCGCGGCGCATCAGCTGGCGGAAGGCGCGCACGTCGGACGCGCCGGCCTCGGGCAGGTGCGCGGCGACGCGGTCGAGCACCGTCTGGTATTCGGTCTCCAGCGCGCGGTACATCGCGACGACGCGCCGGCCGTAGTCGGTGAGGCGTGTGCCGCCGCCCTGGCGGCCGCCGGTGACGCGCTCGACCAGCGGCTGCGGCGCCAGATTGTTCAGCGTGTCGATCGCGTCCCAGGCAGCCTTGTACGACAGCGGCACGGCCTTGGCGGCCTGGTTGATCGAGCCGTGGCGGGCTATCGCTTCGAGCAGGCGCACACGCGTCTCGCCCAGCGAGGCGCCGCCGTCGGTGTCCAGCGTCATGCGGGCGGCGAAGCGGGGGGTGGCGTCGGAGTCCATCGTCTTCGGCATTTATATGTACCGCGGTAGATAGCGAAAGCCGTGCCAGCGCCGCCGTCCCGCGCCCGCCGGATGCCGGCGTGGTGCGAGGCCATCGTTATGGTGGCAACGCCATAGGCGTGGCACTTAGAGTGGGCTGCATCGGGCCGACGCTGTCGGGTGCCCGACATTCTATGTAGGCAACACTACAAAAAACCCGTCAGAGCCTGCAACACAAAGGAAGCACGATGAAGATCAGCGCTCGCAACGTTCTCCGCGGCACCGTCTCGGCGGTCAAGGCCGGTGCCGTCAATGCCGAAGTCCATGTCGATCTGGGTGCGGGCGACCACCTGACGGCCATCGTCACGCTGGCCAGCTGCACCGACCTGGAGCTGGCCCCGGGCAAGCCGGTGGTGGCACTGGTCAAGGCGCCCTGGGTCATCGTGATGACCGGCGACAGCGAGCTGAAGCTGTCGGCGCGCAACCAGCTGGCCGGCACCGTCAGCGCCGTCGAAACCGGCGCGGTGAACGCCGAGGTCGTCATCACGCTTCCGGGCGGTGCGCAGATCGCCGCCATCGTCACCAAGGAAGCCGTGAAGGATCTGGGCCTGGCGCCGGGCGTGGCGGCCACGGCGGTCATCAAGGCTTCGCACGTGGTGCTCGGCGTACCGAAGGCCTGAGCGCCGCCCCGGCGTTTATCCCGAGGCCGACGCCCCCGGCCCGGGCTTAGGCTGGCATCCGGCAGGCAAGGCGGCGCGCCGGTGGCGCGCGCCGCGGTTCCCCTGCCATCGCACGATGCCCGCCACCCGCTCCCCCGCCTGTCTCCGTCGCTGCGCGCCCCTGGCGCGCCGGGGTCGCCGTGCACACGAGCGGGCCGCCGCGCTGGCGATGACCTTCGGCGGCCACCTGGCCGTCTCCGTGCGCGGGATCGCGTGCGCGCCGCCGGGCTGCTGAGCCCCGCCGCACGCTTTCAACCGTTCCCCACGGAGACATCCATGCCCGACCTGTTCCCCAACCCGATGGGGCTGCAGGGCTTCGAGTTCGTCGAGTTCGCCTCGCCGACGCCGAACGTCCTGGAGCCGCTGTTCGAGAAGATGGGCTTCGCGCTCGTCGCCCGCCACCGCAGCAAGGACGTCGTCCTGTACCGCCAGGGCGACATCAACTTCATCGTCAACCGCGAGCCCAAGAGCCTGGCCGGCTACTTCGCTGCCGAGCACGGGCCCTGCGCCTGCGCGCTGGCCTTCCGCGTGCGCGACTCGCACCACGCCTACGCGCGTGCGCTGGAGCTGGGCGCGCAGCCGATCGACGTGCCCACCGGGCCGATGGAGCTGCGCCTGCCGGCCATCCGCGGCATCGGCGGCGCGGCGCTGTACCTGATCGACCGCTTCGAGGACGGCAAGAGCATCTACGACATCGACTTCGAGTTCCTGCCCGGTTATGCCGACCCGGCGGCACGCCACCCGCGGGGCCACGGCCTGCGCGTCATCGACCACCTGACGCACAACGTCTACCGCGGGCGCATGGCGTTCTGGGGCGGCTTCTACGAGCGGCTGTTCAACTTCCGCGAGATCCGCTACTTCGACATCCAGGGCGAGTACACGGGCCTGACGAGCCGCGCGATGACCGCGCCCGACGGGCTGATCCGCATTCCGCTGAACGAGGAGTCGGGCAAGGGCGGCAGCGGCCAGATCGAGGAGTTCTTGATGAAGTTCAGCGGCGAGGGCATCCAGCACATCGCGCTGCTGACCGACGACCTGGTGGCCACCGTCGACGCGCTGCAGATGGCCGGCGTGCCGCTGATGACGGCGCCCAACGACATCTACTACCAGATGCTCGACGAACGCCTGCCCGGCCACGGCCTGCAGGTGCCGCCGCTGCAGGCGCGCGGCATCCTGGTCGACGGTTCGACAACGGGCGGCGACAAGCGGCTGCTGCTGCAGATCTTCTCGGAGACGCTGCTCGGGCCGGTGTTCTTCGAGTTCATCGAGCGGCGTCGCGAGGAGGGGTTTGGCGAAGGCAACTTCAAGGCGCTGTTCGAGAGCCTGGAGCGGGATCAGATTCGGCGGGGGGCGTTGAAGGTGGGGGCGTAGGGGCGCTTCTGGTTTCTTGCGTATGAGGGTGGCGCTGCCCTGGCTTCTGGCGCTGCCTGTTCGGCTGTCCGGTTCTTCGCGTGAGTCGCGGAGTTCCTGGCGTCTCGTCCGCGACCGACTGCGGCGTGCCGCGGCCACCGGGTGGCCGGTTCCGTTCATGTCCCCCGGCCCGGCTGCGCCGGGCCTCCTCCTAATACTTCACTCCACCGGCCACCCGGCGTCCGCGGCAGGGCGGGGTGGGGTGGGGATGTCCGCTCGTTCATCAAAGGCGGGCGGTTGGAGCAGTTGGTCGACTTACTAGTATCGCTCGACGTGCCACCGTCACCACGGCGTGGCTGTGACGCGTCGATTGAAGGCAACGCCGCATCCGCAGTCTGGCGTCCTCCTCTGCGCAGTCGTTGTCGCAGTAGGGATGCCACCTTACATTGCCATCACGCCCGCGGCGCGACACTGCTTATCGCCCGCGCCAAGCGGGCACGCGCCGTATAGGTTCGATTGGTGGCGGAGCAGCGCCTTTCATCAAGCCTGATGCAAAATCTTTAGTCGCGATAGGCAGTGAATCAAAGGTGTGTTAATGAATTATGTTGCGCCTGAAATAACCATTGAAGCTTTTCATTGTCCTTTCTGCGGCACATACGCGCACATGGACTGGGCTTGGCTAGTAAACAGGCAGGCGATAACTAAATATCTTGAGGCTACTTGCTCCAGGTGCCGAAAAGCGAGCCTTTGGTTGGCGTATGACACAAAGAATGTGCATGGCAATTTGAAGCCGAATTCTGGTGAGATGGTTTATCCGGACTTCGGTACTGCGCCGCTGCCAGAGGTTGATATGCCTGAGGATGTGGTGAGAGACTACTGTGAGGCCGCTCGGATTTTCTCAAAGTCGCCGAGAGGGGCGGCGGCATTACTCAGGCTTGGTCTGCAGAAGCTGTGTAGACATTTGGGCGAGGAGGGGGTGAACATAAATGAAGACATTAGGTCTTTGGCTGCAAAAAATACCATCCCGCCTTTGGTTGTTAAGGTTGCGGATACGGTGCGAATAACAGGAAACAATGCGGTTCATCCAGGGGAAATGTGCGATGATGACTTTGATCACATTGCCTCGAAAATGTTTGAATTGCTTAACTTTGTCGTCAAAAAGGGGATATCTGAGCCAAGAGAGTTGGAGGCGCTTTATTCCATGGTCCCCGAGGGGGCCAGAAAAAAGGCGGAAATCCGCGACGAAAAAGCGAAGTTGTCTGCGCGGGGTTGAACTTGAAGCGCAGCACTACTTTCACGCCTTAGGCTAAGGGCAGTCTGCAATAACACTCCCGCGATGCCGGTTGGCCCGGGCGCAGTGTGTGGCCTCGGGGCAGGTCTTGTGTTTTGCATCCCAGGCTGCGAACGTAGGCCGCTCTTGCGAGGCAAACCTCCGACGGCCGAAGAGGCGTGCAAAAGCAAGATCTGGCCCCGACCCTCCTGGCTTCGTTAGACGTTTGTAGTCTCCATCTAAATCATGGACAAACTCTCATGGGCAGCGCTTCGCCATGTCGAAGCGCTGCGTGAATCTGTCGCTTTTACCTTGCGTGGAGGCGCGATTGGCCTAGGGACCAAGCGGCCCGAATCGTTCTACGATGAGTGGCTTTCAGAGCAAGGGGTCAAGCCGGTTCATGTCACATACGTTGCTGAGGGTCGAAGCAGGCTAGATATGGTTCGGTCAATGGAAGAGAGCGTAAGAGAACATGGCATCGACCTACTTGACGTTCAATTGGCCGGTGCGAGATCGCGCTTCTCAGAGCAAGACATTGGAGTAGAGAGAAGCAGCATTGGATGGGCGCGGCTGCCCAACTTCATCACTAGTTCGGCGTTCGTTCGCTTGCTCGGTGCAATGGAGCAATTCGAAATTGATGTTCTGAAGACGCTGCTGCACTACCGGCCCGAAGGGAAAGGGTATGTGCCTGGCGACGATATATTATCTGCTGATCTGTCGGTGCCGGCCGAAGCGCCCGACAAGGATGACCGCTACTCAAAGCCGGCTCTTTGGTCCTGGTTGAGGAAGCCGGCCGAAAACACGGTTGAGAGACGAAAGATCTTCAAGAGCGTGTTTGAGATCGATTGCTATCCAGCGTCCTTCTCTGGCAAGACGTCTTCAGAGATTCGTTCATACTACCAGAGCATGTACGACAGAAGGAATGCGATCGCGCATGGCCGAAAACTCGTCGAAATCTCACTATCTGAGTACTGCGAGGCAGAGGCCTTTGTGCTGTCTCTTGTTAAACACTTGGCCTCCGTATGCAGCTCCCGCTATAGGCTTTCAGTTTGAGGCAGCCAGCCGTCTAAACCTTCTACAGGGTCCATAACGCCGTCTGCACGAGCAATCGAACCTCGCGAAACGGCATCGGTCGTTGAACCTCACCCTCATGCCCATGCGTACCTTCGCCTTGCTGCTTTGCCTCCTGTTCACGCTCCTCCCGGCCCGCGCGGCAGAGACAAGCAAGGCCAACGTCCTGTCCTTCGTGCTGCTGTCGGAACCCAGGCTGCCCGAGGCGAAGGCGTTCCGCGCCCAGGTCGAGAAGCGTCTGGCCGGGCGTCTGGCGATCACCGACATGGAGGCCGATGGGCGCGACGTCATCCTGCTGCGCGTGGCCGGTGGCACCGTCATGGTCGGCCTGATCGACGCGCCGCTGCCCAAGGGCCAGATCGACGACCTGTGTGCTGCCGCCTGGTATTGGCGCCAGGCGTGCCAGGCCACGGCCGGTCACCGGGCTCACGTGGCCGTCAGCGTTCTCGGCACGGGCCTCGACAAGCTCGACGCGTCCCTGCTGCTCACCGACGTGGTCGCCTCGCTGATGGACGGCAACGCGATCGCGAGCTACTGGGGCGCGAGCCTCCAGTCCCGCGAGGCCTTCCTGCGTCAGAGCACCGCCATCAACCGCGACCAGCCGCCGGCCTGGCTGTGGATCAACTTCCGGGTCAGCCGTGATGCCGAGCGCGGGTTCTCGGTGTCGACCCAGGGCATGGAGCAGTTCGACCTGCGCGAGATCGAGGCCAAGGACGTCAGTCGCCCCGGCCTGGAAGTGTTCGTGCTCCTGCAGGGCATGGCGCAGTACTTGATCTCCAAGGGCCCCGTCATCCAGGACGGCGAGACCATCGGTGATTCGCCCGCCCTCGGCATCCGCGTTCACCAAGGCCCGTCCTATTGGCGTGACGGCGTGACCGTCTACCGGGTGACCTGGCCCCAGGCGTCTGGTGCCGGGGCGCGGTGAGAGTTCATCCCGCCTGTTCCTCATCCCACCACCGCCCCGCTATGACCCGCCTGCTCCTCGCACTCGTCGTTCTCATCGCCGGCTGCCAGACCGCGCCTCCCCGTCCCCGCCTGGTCGCGCCACCGGAGGCGACGGCGCTGTCGTTCGCCTTCGTCGATGCTCGCAGCGAGCTGCGGCCGGTCACGATGCAAGAGCAGGACACGCTCGGCACCACGGTCTTCTTCGGCGACGACGCGTTCACGCGGCCGCCGTCGGTGCTGGTCGGCAGTTGGCTGGAGGACCGTGCCGGCACCGCGCTGGCCGGCAAGAGGGTCGAAATGAAGGATCTCAAGGTCCAGGTGTTCCAGCCGGCGGCGGGCAACAGCAGTCTCGCCTCGGGCCCGGCGCCGCTGCCGATGCCGGTGGACGCCGCCGGCTCCGGCAAGTCGGCCGTCGTCGGCAGCCTGCTGGCGCCGGTCGTCATCGACTACATCGCGCGGCGCTCGCGGTCCTCGCTCGTCTCGGCCAGGATCGAAGCGACGGTCGACGGCGTGCCGGTTGTCGGGCTGTCCCGTCAAAGCCTCACCGGCGACATCGCGGGCGACGACATCCACCAGGTGCTCTTCGAGGCCCTCGACGACCTGTCGCGTGACGCCGGGGGACATTGAGTCATGCCGCAACGCCCGCTCTCGCGCCGCCATTGGCTGTTGGTTTGTTCCGCCGCCCTGGCGTCCTGCGCCAGCGAGTTCAAGCCCTACGTGCCGCCGGTCGACCTGCCGCTGCAGGACGCGCCGCCGGGGCAGGCGCTCGTCTACCTGCTGCGCGCGCCGCACGACTCGAAGGTCGTCCGGGTTTACGAGGGCGATCGCCATCTGGCGACGCTGGACTCGGGTACCTACACCGTGATCAGCCTGCCGCCCGGCCGCCATCGGTTGCGCACCGTCGCCGGCCTGCCGGTGTTCGGGGAGATGGCCCCGCCGCTGGCCGTCGAGCTGGCGCCAGGCTCGCGCCGGTTCTTCGCCTTGTCCGGTGCGTCGACCCGCTTCGTCCACGGCTTGCCGCTGCCGGAAGTGGAAACGGCGCCGGGCAGCCGCCGCTGGACGGAAGTCACCGAACTCGACGCCCAGGGCCTGATGTCGATCGGCCGGCTGGTGATGCCCGAGGCCGGTGCGCTGTGAGCTCCCACACGTCGGATCGTGGGCGTTGAACCTACAGGAAGCTCCGGCTGCACCTACGTCCGGTTGATCGAAACCCCGCCGTCCACCAGCATCGCCGCCCCCGTCATGAACGACGACGCATCGGAGGCCAGGAACAGCGCGCTCTGCGCCAGTTCCTCCGGGCTGGCCAGTCGTTTCAGCGCATGGAGGTCGGCGACCCGGCGCAGTTGCTCGGGTGTCGAACTCATCTGCCGCCCCATCGCGGTGTCGGTGCCGCCCGGGAGCAGAGCGTTGACGCGGATGCCGATGGGGCCGAGTTCAGCGGCCAGCGCCTGGGTCAGCCCGACGATGCCCGCCTTGCTGGCGGCATAAGCGGCGACGCCCGGGAAACCGACGGTGTGGCCGACGAAGGTCGACGTGAAGACGATGCTGCCGGCGCCACGCCGCTTCATCGCGCGGATCTGGTGCTTGGCGCCGAAGAACGCGCTCGTCAGGTTGGTGTCGAGGGTCTGGCGCCAGCCGTCTGCCGAGACGGTGTCGCTTGGCCCCATTTCGCCCAGCGTGCCGGCGTTGTTGAAGGCGATGTCCAGGCCGCCGAAACGCTCCTCTGCCAGGGCGACCAGGCTTTCCGCGAAGCCTTCGTCACTCGCGTCGCCGGCGAGAGACTCGGCGCGTCCTCCGCGGCTTCTGATTTCTTTCGCCACCTCGTCCAGTTCGTGGCTTCGCCGTGCACCCAGGACGACGGCCGCCCCGGCGGACGCGAACAACAACGCCGTCGCCCGCCCGATCCCGGAACTGGCGCCCACGACGATCGCCACCTTGCCGTTCAAGTCATGCATCGGTCTGCTCCTGCAAATAGTGGCTTGCAGTCTGGTCGTGGGCCGGCGTGGTGTCGCGCCGGAATCGGACATGCAATTCGCAGAGCCGTCCGTGATGCCCCGGACGGTAGCCGGTCGGCGGTGTTGCTCCGGCATGGCCGATCTGCTGTTCGTTGGTGCGGCGGCAACGGTTATTTCTCTGAAGATCGTGAAGATGACGGCCGGCGCTTGCCGGCACCGTACCCCCTCGATAGGCTGCTGGAGAACTTGACGCTGAGGCAGGCGCATCAAGTTGCAGGTCCCTGCACAGCGGAGGCCTGCTCCGCGCCCTGGCGCCGCGCACGTTTCAACTGTCCCCTTGGTCCGTCTGCCATTACCCCATCATCAGAAACAAGGCTGGCTGCTTCATGATCAATCGGCGTTACTTCCTGGGTGCTTCGCTGGGTGTCTCCGCATTGGCCGGGGGGTGTGAATCGCTGCCCCTGCAAGGCGAGAAGGAGGCGGTCATCACGCCCGGCAAGGGTTGGCTGTTCTTCTCCCTCACGGCTTCCGAAGGCAAGCCCACGATCGGTACCTGGTTCTATTTCCGCAAGAAGGGCGATGAAGCGTTGCAGCGCTTGAAGTCGAACGATGTCGCATTTTTCGTCAGGGACGATGACTTTCCCGAGCTTCCGGATCGACTCGGGCGCGCGCAGGCGTTGATGCTCGAGCCGGGGGAGTACGAGATGGTCACCTGGACGATCTATATTCCAACGATGGGCGGCTATGGCTATATTTCGCCGCGAGAAAAACTGCCGGTCCTGACCTTCACCGTCGAAGCGGACAAGGCGACGTACATCGGTGCGCTGCATATCGAGACGCTGATGGGGAAGAACATTTTTGGCTTGGCGATCCCCGGTGGCGGGCTGCCAGAATGCTCGGACCAGTTCGAGCGTGATCTCCGAATCATTCGCCGGAAGAATCCTGGCCTGGCTGCGCTGCCGGTGGACAAGCAGGTGCTGAATATCGGCGCCTGGACCAGGAACTGACCTGCAACGACATTTCCGCGTTCGCGGTGGCCGAGGCGATCTTGATCGTTCGCTGTCGTGCGAACCGTTGCCAGTGGCCGGTGGCCCCTGGGCTGGTGCTGGCGACAGCTGCACGATGACCGCGCGCACCCCGGCCAGCGGCCACCTCGGCCGACAGGCTCGCACCGTCGCCTTCGTGCTCCTGGCGGTGCTGGCCGGTGCCGGTTGTGCCACCGACTCGTCCCGCCGGCCGGTCCCCGAGACGGTGACCGTCGACCCGGACAAGCCGAAGCGGGTGCGGTTCGTGGTGCACGGGGACCCTGGCTTGAAGAAGTACCCCGAGATCCTGGCGCCGCCTCTTCCGTCCAGCGAAAAGATCCGCGAAGGCATGCGCCGCCATGCGGCGGATCTGTTGGCGGAGCGCGGCTTGTGCCCGCACGGTTTCACGGGCCCCGACATCGTCTGGGCTTACGAGTACGCCCGGCTGACCAGCCACTTCATCGTGGAGTGCACGGAATGAACCGCGAGTGCTCCCCGCCGCCGCACCCTGCCGGCGCCACGCACTCGCGATGGCGGCCGTGGTCTTGGGGCGCGCTGCTGCTTGCTGTGCTGTTGCAAGGCTGCGCCAACTGCCACGACGCGCGCGTGTTGCGCGTGGAACCGGTCGGCGCCGTGTCGCCTGCCGTGACGGCCCTGCAGCCGCAGCCCTACTTCCTGAACCTGCAGCTCGAGCCCGAAGCGGAGATCCATCTCTCCCGTTGCCCTGGAGAGCCCTTCGGATCCCTTTGCATGACCGTTCTGGCGCCCGAGGGGCGGCGGCTGCAGCTGGAGCGCGCCGAGCTGCGCTATGTCTCCGAGGCCGCGCCCGGTCAGGCTGGAACGCTGGAGTTGTCGGAGGCCTCGTACCAGGTCTCCTGCCTCGACAAGGCCAACGGCGAGCGCCGCTGCAGCTCGTCCGAAGACATGCCGACGGCGGGTGCTTCCAGGGTCCGGCTGTACGGCATGGCCTATATCGGCGGCGAGCACTTTGAAGTCTTCAAGTACTCCTTCGCGCCCACGTCACCGTTCGTGGGCGCGGCCGACAGGAGCGGGCCTGACTTCCTGCGCCTGTTCGTCAAGTCCGAGAACTGGCGGCAGTACGTCTTCGTCATCGTCGGCGAGCCGTTCGCCGTGGCCGATCCCATCGTGCTCTCGCTTCCCGGCCTCCGCATCGACGGCGGCCTGATCCCGTTGCCGCGTGTGCGTGCCGCTGCCTCGACCGAGCAGGTCTGCAGCGTGCGCCAACTGATGTGATCGCCAGGTCATCCGTCGGTCGGCCGGCCGGTGATGCCCGAGCCCGGTGCGCCGTGAGCCCCGGCTCCTCAACCCTGGAGTCCTGACGATGCACGTCGCCATCCTGCTCTACCCCGGCTGCATCTTCTTCGAGATCGCCCTGGCCGCCGAGACGCTGGCCGGGCGTTGCACGCTGAGCTACTACACGCCGGACGGCGAACCGCACCACGCGTCGAACGGCGCCACCCTCGCGCCGGCCGGCGATCTGTCGGCCTTGAAGTCGGCCTCGCTGCAGGCCGTGCTCGTGCCGGGCGGAGACCCTCGCTCGCTGATGCTGCCGGTGCCTCGCGCCAGCGAGCCCTTGCGTGCGCAGGCCGCCGCCGGCGCGCTCGTCGCCGGCATCTGCGCCGGCAACCTGGTGATGGCCGGCGCCGGGCTGCTGGTCGGGCGCCGGGGCACGCACAACTACACCGCCGAGCACGCGCCCGCCGAGAAGATCGCCGCGACACGCCACTTCTGGGACGGCATGCAGTTCGTGCGTGCCGACCTCGTGCAGGACGGCCCACTGATCACCGCCCAGCCCTGGGCCTACCGCCAGTACGCGGCCGCGGTGGCGCGCACGCTGGGCGTGCTGGACGAGCGGGAGGCCCGGGACTTGGAGACCTACGTCGCGCGTCGCTCCTACGGCGAACCGTTCGGGTCGCCACGGATTCCAGCGCCGTCCGTCAATGGCGAGGCGGTCCGATGAGGATCGGTCGTCTGTTCGTCCGGCTTTCGGTGCTGGCCTGCACGCTTCCCGCTGTCTTCCTTGGCTCGTCGTATCTCATGCACGAGCGGGGCCTGAACCTGCCGATCAGCCCCTACGCGGTGCTGATCGCATGGGTCGCAGCCGCTTTGTGCGTCTACAAGGCGACAGTCTTTCAGGAGTTCAGCGCACGCGAGTTGCTCCGGCTTTGCGCGTACCTGGTTCTTCTGTGCGCACTCGGGCTCTTGGGTCTCGCGGTCGGTTTCTGGGCGGTGACCCGTGTCTACGGGGAGTAGATAACGGAGCCCGCCGGGCACGCCCGCCGTGCCGTCGGCTGGGCAGGGGACGAGCCGCCTCCGTGGTCGCTGGTTTCGAGGCCCTTCGCCACCCAAGGCGGATAGCCTGCGCGGCCTTGCTCGGCGGTGTCGTCGACCGAAGAATGAAAAGGGAGGAATGGGTGAACGATCTTGTGCACTACAACGAGAAGCGCCTCGGGCGCATCACGCTGATCCTGGGTGTGATCGCCTGGCTGGTGCTGCTCGTCGGCACCTTCGGCGGGCTGCTGATCGCGCTGCTCGTGGCTTTCGTCTTCTATGTCGTCGCCCACTCGGCGCTCATCGCCTACATCCGCGGCAACGGCGTCGAACTGTCCGAGGACCAGTTCCCGGATCTGTACGCCCAGTACGTCGAGTGCTGCACCCGCCTGCGCATCGCCAAGCCGCCCAAGGCCTACGTGCTCAACGGCAGCGGCAGCATCAACGCCTTCGCCACCCGGTTCCTCGGCCACGAGTTCGTGGTGCTCTACACGGACACCGTCGACGCGATGGCTGAGCATCCGGACGGCGTGAAGTTCTACATCGGGCACGAACTCGGCCACATCCGCATGAAGCACCTGCAGGGGCACCTGCTGCGCTGGCCGGTGCTCTGGCTGCCCCTGCTCGGCGCGGCGTATTCGCGCAGCCGCGAGAGCACCTGCGACCGCCACGGTCTGGCCTGCAGCAGTTCGCGCCTGGCGGCGGCGCAATCGCTGCTGGCCCTGGCCGCGGGCCCGGCCCGCTGGAAGACCGTCGACGTCGCGGCCTACCAGCGCCACCAGCTGCCTGATGCCGGTGGCTTCTGGGCCTCGTTCCATGAGCTGACTGCCGCCTATCCCTGGCTCACCAAGCGTGTGGCCCGCGTGATGAAGAACGACGCCGCGATGCCGCGCCGCAAGCCGCTGGCCTATCTGCTGGCGGCCTTCGTGCCCTACGCGGGCCCGCAGGGCGGCTTGTTCGGCGCGCTGATCATGGTCTACATCGTCGGCGTGCTGGCCGCCGTCGGCATCCCGGCTTATCAGAGCTACAAGGACAAGGCGAGCGTCGCCGCCGCGCTGGCCGAAGCGCAGCCCGTCGAGGCGGCCCTCGCCGAGCATTACGAGCGCACCGGCAACGTGCCGGACTCCCTGGCCGCCGTCGGCCAGTCCGAGCGCTTGCACGACGGCAGCACGCTGTCGCTGAACGCCGAGAACATGGTCGTGACGGTCGACCTGCCCCAGGGCGAACTGGTCCTGGTGCCTTCGGCCGACGAGCAGCGGCGAGTCACCTGGACGTGCACGAACGGCGCCAGCTTGAAGCCGGCGCTGCTGCCGGCCAGTTGCCGCGCTTCGCCCGCCTCTTGAGGCGCGGCCACCCCAGCGCAGACGAGACATGGACCTGTACGCCTCGGAGATGCGTTGGCTGACTCGCTTCGGCCTCGGGGTCTCGGCGGTGGCGGGCATCGGGCTCGTCTGCGTCGCGGCGTTCGGCCGCCCGGACGAGACTGTGTCGGCCTCCTTGCGCGCCGAGAAGATGCGCCTGGCAACTGCTCCCGTGCTCGTGAAGCTGCCCAAGGCGACCGTCTACCTGGAGTTGAGCGACGGAGCGATTCCTGCGTACATCAAGGACTTCGACCAACTGCAACCACCCGAAGTCAGGGCACGCCTGGAGTCGCTTTCTCCCGGCACCGTGGTCACCGTGCAGCGGCCGGTCCCGCCTTCGCTGTGGGACGGCCCATTCGCCATCTACGGCGTCCGTATCGGCGATGAGGAGATCCTCTCGCGGGAGATGGTCGTCGCGATGAAGCGGGCCTATTGGAGACGGGTTGCCCGGTTGGTCGGATGCCTTGGCGTGCTCGGGCTGGTTCTGGCGGCGACGGGCCGTCTGTGGCTGCTGCGGTCGGCACGCCAAGGCCCCGCGTGACGCGGCCGGCTCATGCGTGGCCTGCCAGCCGGTCGCCGATGTCCATCGTCTGCCCACGTGCTTCGTCGCCACGACCTGCTGCATTAGCCTGCGCCAGCCGGCCGCTTCCTCCGGCCGTGCCCAAGGAGAGCGCATGATCCTCACCACCACCCCCAGCGTCGAAGGCCGCAAGATCAGCCGCTACTGCGGCATCGTCACCGGCGAAGCCATCCTCGGCGCCAACGTCTTCAAGGACCTGTTCGCCGGCATCCGCGACATCGTCGGCGGGCGTTCGGCGACCTACGAACGCGAGCTGCAGCGCGCCCGCGACATCGCGCTGGCCGAGCTGGAGGAACGCGCCCGCGCCGCCGGCGCCAACGCCGTCGTCGGCATCGACCTCGACTACGAGGTGCTGGGCCAGGGCAACGGCATGCTGATGGTCTCGGCCAGCGGCACGGCGGTGGTGCTGGAGTAGCCCGCACGGCCTGCCGCGCGGGGCTTGACTTCGAGTGCACTCGAAGCCCCACGATGCGGGCATGAACCTCGAAGCGCTTTCCATCGGCGAGATCGCCCGCCGCAGCGGCGTGTCGGCGCACACGCTGCGTTTCTACGAAGCCGAAGGCATCCTGCAGCCCGCCGGCCGCGCCGGCAACGGCCACCGCCGTTACCGCGACGAAGACCTGGCCTGGCTGGCCTTCGTGCTGCGTCTCAAGCACACCGGCATGCCGCTGGCGGAGATCCGCCGCTACGCCGTGCTGCGCGCCCAGGGCGAGGCCAGCACCGGCGAGCGCCTGGCGATGCTGGAGCGCCACCGCGAGCGCCTGGCCGCGCAGATCGACGAGCTGCAGGCCAGCGCCCGCGCGCTGGACGACAAGATCGGCCTCTACCGCGGCCTGCTGGCCGCCACCGGGGAGCGCGCATGACGACCGACACCACACAGGCCCCCGAAGCCTCGCGCTACGCGCGCGGCTGGGACAAGCTGCGCCAGATCGACGGCCAGGCCGGCGAGCGGGTCGTGCAGGCGCTGGCCGACATCGCGCCCGACTTCGCGCGCCTGTTGATCGAGTTCCCGTTCGGCGACGTCTACACCCGCCCGCAGCTGGACCTGAAGTCGCGCGAGATCGCCACCGTCGCCGCGCTCACCGCGCTGGGCCACGCGACGCCGCAGCTCAAGGTGCACGTGCACGGCGCGCTCAACGTCGGCTGCACGCGCGAGGAGGTCGTCGAGCTCATCATGCAGATGGCCGTCTACGCCGGCTTCCCGGCGGCACTGAACGGCCTGTTCGCGGCCCAGGAGGTGTTCGCCGAGCGGGACCGGGAGGCGGCTGGGGCGTCCGGCGAGGTCGTGTAAAACGCGGCGGGTCGGCCGCCCGCCGGTCGCTCCGCTCGTTCCGATGCCCCTCATCCGCCCGTTGGCCGCAGCCGACTCGCTGGCCGACCTGACTTCGCTGCTGCACCGCGCCTACGGCCGCCTGGCCGCGATGGGCCTGAACTACACCGCTGCCGACCAGACGCCCGAGGTGACGGCGCAGCGCATCGCCGGAGGCCAGTGTTTCGTCGCCGAGCTGGGCGGCCGCCTCGTCGGCACGGTGCTCGTGCATCCGACTTATGCGCGTAACGTCTGCGCCTGGTTCACGCGCCCCGGGGTCGCGGCGGTCCACCAGTTCGCCGTCGAACCGGCGCTGCAGGGCCGCGGCGTCGGCCGCGCGCTGCTGGCCGCCTGCGAAGCCTGGGCGCGGCGCGAGTCATTTTCCGAACTGGCGATGGATACCGCCGAACCGGCGACGCATCTGGTGGCGCTCTACACCCGCCTGGGCTGGCGGCCGGTCGGCCACGTGCAGTGGCCCGGCAAGGTCTATCGCAGCGTCGTGCTCAGCAAGGCCTTGAATCCAGTGCTGCCCGCGGAGCCCGCACGATGAGCGTGCTGGAGCGCTTCCTCGCCGACACGCACGACCGCCACCCCGGCGTGACCAGCGACGCGATGGCGCGCCTGCCGGTGCGCATGGCCGGCGCCTCGCACGCCTCGACCTACGCGCTGCTGGCGGACGCCGTGCCCGGCGGCCCGGCGCCGCTGGCCGTGCTGGACCTCGCCTGTGGCGACGGTGCGCTGTTGTCGTTGCTGGCTGTGCGCGAGCAGCCGGGCCTGACGCTGCACGGCCTGGACTTCAGCGCCGGCGAGCTGGCCGCCGCCGCCCGCCGGCTGGGCGGCCGTGCGCGCCTGGTGCGTTCGCGGGCGCAACGCCTGCCTTATGCCGATGCGTCGTTCGACCTCGTGCTCTCGCACATGGCGCTGATGCTGATGGAAGACGCCGACCAGGTGCTGGCCGAACTGCGCCGGGTGCTGCGGCCGGGCGGCGTCGTCGCCGCGCTGGTCGCGGCGCCGGCGCCCGCATCGGCGGTGCAGCAGGTGTTCATCGACACGCTGCGCAGCACCGAGACCGCCACCGCGTGGCCGGGCCTGCGTTTCCCGGGCCGGGCCTGGCGCGACGAGGACGGCATCCGCGGTCTGTTCAGCGGCTTCGCCGACCTGCGCATCGCCCAGGTCGCCGCCGACCTGGCCTGCGACCCCGAGACGGCCTGGGGCTGGTATGGGGGCGTCTACGAGCTGCTGATGATGCCGCCGGCCGAGCGCGCAGGCTTCGAACAGCGCTTTCGCGACGCGGTCGCCGCCTTGGTGGCCGACGGGCAGGCGGCCACGCTGCCGCTGCACTTCCGGCGGGTGACGGCGCGGCGGGCCTGAACGGCGGCGGCCATGCGCCGCCACCTCGCCGGGGCGACAATGACGCGCCGGTCCCGCGTCCTCTGGAGGAGCCCCACGATGCAACGCTACGACCCCGACTTCGCGCCCGATCCCACGCGATGGCTCGAACTGGACGAAGGCGCGCGCATCCAGCTGGCCGAGCAGTACCACCGCAAGGCCGGCATCCCGCTGCCCAGCGTGCGCGCCCATGCCGTGTTCCACGCGATCGTCGAGAACCAGCTCGCGCTCGGCGTGCCGGCTGTCGTCGACGCGCTCTCCCGGCTCGTCGGCCAGGGGCTGGACCGCCACGAGGCGCTGCACGCCGTCTGCTCGGCGCTGGCCGAGCACTTCTTCGAGCTGATGCAAAGCCGCGGCGGCATGCTGGCCGAGGCTTCGCAGGCGCGTTACGAGGCCGCGCTGGCGCAGCTCGACGCCGAGGAGTGGCGGCGCCGCCAGGCGCTGTAGGGCGGCGGGCGCTTTCGTCGCGCCCCGCCAAAATGGCCGTCTCTTTCCTCCGCCCGGCGTGCCGGCACAAGCCCCGATGGCCATCGAACTGAACAAGCAGGACCGGCAGCAGGCCATCGCCTCGATCGAACGCTGGTGCCGCGAGAACCTGGACGAGCCGGTCGGCAACGTCACCGCCGCCGGGCTGCTCGGCTTCTTCCTCGAGGAGATCGCGCCCTCGGTCTACAACCAGGCCGTCGCCGACGTGCAGGAGCGGCTGCAGGCGCGCATCGCCGAGTTGGACTTCGAGGTCCACGAAGACGAGTTCGGCTACTGGAAGAAGTACGACGCGGCCCGCAAGCGCCGGCCCTGAGACCCCTCGCTGCCCGATGAAGATCGAAGCCCTGCTGACGCTGCCGAATCCCGCCTGGCTGCAACTGCGCCAGGCCTTGTGGCCCGACGCTGACGCTGCCGGGCATCTGCACGAGATGCAGTCGCAGCTCGCCGAACCCGGGCGCTACGCGCAGTTCCTGGCCCGTGACGACGACGGCGCCGCGCTCGGCCTGGCCGAGGCCTCGATCCGGCAGGACTACGTCAACGGCACTGACGGCAGCCCGGTCGGTTTCCTCGAAGGCCTGTACGTCGTGCCCGAGGCGCGCCGGCAGGGCGTCTCGCGCGCGCTGGTCGGCGCCGTCGCCGCCTGGGCGCGCAGCCGCGGCTGTGCCGAGCTGGCGTCCGACACCGCGCTCGACAACCTCGCCGGTCAGGCGCTGCACGAGCGCCTGGGTTTCGAGGAGACCGAGCGTGTGGTCTTCTACCGGCGCTCGCTGGCCGGGCTGCCGGCGTCGGCGGCGCTGGCCGGCGAGCCGGCGCCCAACCCGCTGCACGAGGTGCAGGCCGTGTGTTTCGACTGGGGCGGCACGCTGATGTCGGAGCAGGGGCCTGCAGACACGCCGATGGGGCTGTGGCCGCAGGTGCAGGCGCTGCCCGGCGCCGCCGAGGCGCTGGCGCTGCTGGCCGGGCGGCTGCCGCTGGCCATCGCCACCAACGCCACGGTGTCGCGCCGGCCGATGATCGAGCTGGCGCTGCGCCGCGTCGGCCTCGGGCGCCACTTCGCCGACATCTTCTGCTTCACCGAGCTGGGCCACCGCAAGAACGAGCCCGAGTTCTGGGACGCCGTCGAACGCCGCCTGGGCGTGCCGCGCGAGCGCATCGCGATGGTCGGCGACTCGCAGGAGCACGACGTGCGGGCGCCGCGGCGCTTCGGCGTGCAGGCGGTCTGGCTGCGCACCAGCGGCGCCCAGGCGCCCTCCGATGTCGAGGTTCCGGTCGTCGACGACCTGTCAGCGTTCGCGCGCTGGGTGGTCCGGGCGTCGTGAGCGGCGTCGGCTAGCTTGCGAACGGGTTGAGCACGGGCACACCGAGCGCGTCGAAGTCGGCGACCTTGCGCGTCGCCACCGTCAGGCCGTGCACCTGGGCGGTCGACGCGATCATCGCGTCTTCGTACAGCGTGTTCGAGCGCCGATGCATCAGCCGCGCCCAGACGCGGAACGTCCTGGCGTCCATCGGCAGCACCTGGAACGAGGCCGCGGTCATTTCCAGCCAGGCCTCGATCTCTGCGGCCTTGGCGGCGTCCTGCTCGCGCGTCAGCTCGATGCCGGCCTGGATCTCGCCGATCGTCACCGCCGACAGATGCACCTGGGCTTCGTCCAGCCCGCGCAACCACGCCAGCACGGCGCCGTGTGGCCTGGGCTTGCGCAGCTCGGAAACGACGTTGGTGTCGAGCAGGAACATCGGGCTAGCGTGCGGCGCTCGGCGTGCGGCGGCGGGCTGCCCCGCGGCTGGGCAGCAGCAGCTCGCCGCGTGCCTCGTCGCACAGCAGCAGTTCCTTCAACGATGGGCGCGCGCCCGCCTGCAGCCGCCGCCATTCCTGCACCGGCACCAGCACCGCAGCCTCGGCTCCGCGTTTGGTCACCATCTGCGGGCCTTCGGCCAGGCAGGTTTCGAGGAACTCGCTGAAGCGTGCCTTGGCGTCCTGGACGGGCCAGTGCTTCATGGTCGACTCCTTCAAACCAGTGTGCTGACCAGTTTAGCGGCTGTGGCAAGCTTCAAAGACTCATCTGTCGGCCGCCCCTCCACCACTCGACTTCTCCTCGGCCTGTCGAGAGCAAGACTGAAATGACGACGCTGCTCGAACAACTGGCGTCCGGCGCGATCACGCTGCGCCCCGCCGTGCTCGCCGACGCCCCGGCCGTCTACGACGCCCACCGCGACTCGGTGCTGCATCTCTGCGCCGACGCCTACACGCCGGCGCAGATGGCGACCTGGTTCGAAGGCCGCAGCGCCGCCATCCACCACCCGGCGATCGAGGCCGGCCAGATGACGCTGGCCGAGCGCGACGGCCGTGTGCTCGGTTTCTGCGCTGCCGTGCCGGGCGAGGTGACGCTGCTCTTCGTGCGCCCCGAGGCCACCGGCAGCGGGCTGGGCGGGCATCTGCTGCACATCGCGCTGCTGCGCGCCCGGCAGGGCCACGACGGACCGGTGACGGTGGTCGCGACACGCAACTCGCGCCGTTTCTACGAGCACCACGGTTTCGCCGCCGTCGAGGACGGCTTTTTCGTGCGCGGTGCCGCCGCGACGCGTTTCGAGGTCGTCGTCATGCGCGGCGGGCCGGCCGTGCCGCAGATCGTGCCGCTGGCCGAACGGCCCGACCTGATGCCGCTGATCCGCCGCTGGTTCGAGGCCGAGTGGCCGGCCTGGTACGGCCCCGGCGGGCCTGGCAACGCGCTGCACGACCTGCAGGCCTATGCGCGGCACGACGCGCTGCCGCTGGGCCTGGTGGCGCGGCTGGACGGCCATCCCTGCGGCTTCATGGCGCTCAAGCGCGAGGGGCTGGCATCGCTGCCGCAGCTCGGCCCCTGGGTCGGCGCCGCGGTCGTGCACCCGGGCCTGCGCCGCCTGGGCATCGGCCGCGCGCTGCTGCTCGAACTGGAGCGCCGCGCGGCGGCGATGGGCGAGACGCGGCTGTACTGCGCCACGGCGACGGCCGCCTCGCTGCTGGAGCGCTGCGGCTGGCGCCGGCTGCAGGCCGTGGACCACGGCGGCGAGACGCTGGAGCTGTACGACAAGCCGCTGGGCGGCGGCTGATCCCGCGCTCGTGCACCCGGCGCTTCCGCGGCGCCGGCCGGCCCGCTAGGCTGCACGCAACCTGCCGGAGTGCCCCGATGCCTTCCAACCAGCTGCCCGAACAGCTCGAGACCGAGCGCCTCGTGATCCGCGTGCCGCGCCCGGGCGACGGGCCGGTGTTCAACGCCGCGGTGCTGGAGTCGCTGCCGCTGCTCGCGCCCTGGCTGGGCTGGGTGACGCCGCCGCCAACGCTGGAGCAGTCCGAGGCCAACTGCCGTCGCGGCCAGGCGCGCTGGCTGCTCAACGAGGACATGATGGCCTTCTTCTTCCTGAAGGGCTCGGGCCGCCTGGTCGGCGGCAGCGGCCTGCACGGCCCCGACTGGACGCTGCGCCGCTTCGAGGTCGGCTACTGGTGCCGCGCCGGCCACGAGGGCCAGGGCCTGATCACCGAAGGCGTGCGCGCGCTGGCCGACCACGCGCTCGGCGAGCTCGGCGCGAACCGTGTCTTCCTGACCTGCGACGAACGCAACCTGCGCAGCTGGAAGCTGGCCGAACGCGCCGGCTTCCGCCACGAAGGCACGCTGGTCAACGAACGGCTGGACCTGCAGGGGCGCTTGCGCACGACGCGGGTCTACGCGCGCACGCCGCCGGCGCCCTGAGGCTTCAGGCGCCGCGCTTGCGCGTCTTGAAGCGCTCCACCGCCGCCCAGTGGTCCTCGTGCACCCAGGCGCGCACGAAGTGGCGCTGCTCGATCTCGCGCCGCTCGCGGTAGGACTCGCCGCGGCGCAGCGCCCGCGTCTGCTCGACGGCGCCGGTCAGCGCGGCGCGTGTCTGGCGCAGGATCGGCGCGATGAACTCGTCCACCGCCGCCGGCATCGCCGCGGCGTCGGGCACGACGAGGTCGGCCAGGCCCCAGGCGAGTGCGGTCTGTGCCGGCACCAGCTCGCAGCGCGACATCATGCGCAGCGCGCGTGCCGGGCCGACCAGCGAGGCCAGGTCCGGGCCGCCGCCCCAGGCCGAGGTGATGGCCAGCTTGCCGTGGATGAAACCGATGTGCGTGCCTTCGCGCATCAGGCGGAAGTCGCAGGCCACGGCCAGCTCGCTGCCGCCGCCGATGGCGTCGCCGTTGAGCACCGCGAGCACCGGCACCGGGCAGTCGCGCACCGTGTCCAGCACGGTGCGGCCGCGGTCGGACATCAGCCGCGCGTCGTCGTCGCTGCGCACCGACTCCAGTTCGTGCACGTCGCCGCCGGCGGCGAAATAACGCTCGCCGGCGCCGGTGACGAGCACGCAGCGCAGCGCGGGGTCGTGGGCGTGGCGCAGCAGCGCTTCGCGCAGCGCGCCCAGCACCGCCATCGACAGGGGGTTGTGGCGCTCCGGCCGGTCGACGGTCAGGCGCAGGATCGCGCCGTCGCGCTCGACACGCAGCGGGGAGGGTTCGGCCATCGTGAGGGTTCTCCGGGTGGCGGCCGTCCGCACGACGGCCGGGAGCCGGGATTGTCCTCCCGCGGCCGGCGCGTTCAGCCGGCCAGCGTCACCGCGGCCTGGTAGGCGCCCAGCAGCACGGCGCTGACGGCCAGGTTGGCCAGCAGATGGCGCTCGCCCTGGCCGACGTGGATGCCCACGCGTGCACTCAGCGCGCCCCACAGCGCGACGACGAGCAGCGCGCCGGCGTCGGCCCGCTCCAGCGCCATGCCGCTGGCGTGGGCCAGGCCGACGAGCAGCAGCCACAGCCCGCTGCCCATCACGGCGGCGGCGGTCACTTCGTCGAAGCTGGGCTTGCGCAAGGGGATGCCGATGATCTTCATGGGGCGCCGCCGGTCGGTCTGAATCGATGAAACCGTCAGCGTAGCGGCCGCTCGGCGGCGGCAGCCTTGAAATAGGTCAATCGCAGCCGCCCTGTTCTTCGGCTCAGGTGCCACGCAGGTAGGGGTTGTGGCGTCGTTCCTCGCCGAACGTGCTTTCCGGCCCGTGGCCAGGCACGAAGACGGTGTCGTCGCCCATCGGCCACAGGCGCTGCACGATGCTGTCGATCAGCGTCTGGTGGTCGCCGCCGGGGAAATCGGTGCGGCCGACGCTGCCGGCGAACAGCACGTCGCCGACGAAGGCGCGTTTCGCCTCGGCGTTGTGGAAGACGACGTGGCCCGGCGTGTGCCCCGGGCAGTGGCGCACCGCCAGCGTCGTGCGGCCGACGGCGACGGTGTCACCGTCGTCGAGCCAGCGCACCGGCATGAAGGCTTCGGCCGGCGCGAAGCCGAACATCGCCGCCTGCTGCGCGAGGCCGTCGATCCAGAACTTGTCGCCCTCGTGCGGGCCGACGATCGGCAGCGCCAGCTCGCGTGCCAGGCGGCCGGCGCCGCCGGCGTGGTCGATGTGGGCGTGCGTCAGCAGGATCAGCCGCGGCGCGACGTCGAGTTCCTCGATCGCCGCCAGGATGCGCGGCACGTCGCCGCCCGGGTCCAGCACCGCGGCTTCACGCGTCTCATCGCACCAGACGATGCTGCAGTTCTGCTGGAAGGGCGTGACGGGGACGGTTCGGTACTGGAGCATCGCGCGAGAGTGTTTCTCAAGAACAAGGAATTGAAACCGCAAACATAGAACAAAACTCGGCCATTCCCGGGCAACAGGCACGCAAACGGTCATTCGAATTGACCGCGTCGGGAGGCAATCGCGGATCGCTGCGCGCCGCTCTATTCGGCGTCGAGAACCGCCTCGGCGGCTGCGCGGCGGCGTCGCCGCGCCAGGCCCATGAAGCGGGCCTTGTGCGGGGATTCGGCTCGGAGGAGCTGCCACCGCCACACGGCGCCGCGGCGATCGGCGGCAGCGCCGGGGAAAGCCGATGCGCGGCTTAGCGCGAGGCGACGATGACGCCGGAGCTGCCGTCCCACACCACCTGGGTGCGCAGATCGCGTGTCGCCAGCATCTTGCCGTTCACGTAGACGTTCGTCTTCAGCGCATAGGCGCCTTGCGGGGCAGCTTCCGGCAGTCTCAGCTCGAATGAGTTCTCGAAGCGGCCGGCCGAGTTGGCCGTGAAAGGCTTGCTGCCGGTCTTGAAGGGCGTGCCGTCGGGGTTGAAGACGACCAGTTCCTCGCGCACCTCATTGACCTTGCTGCCGCGGCCATTGACCAGCTCGAGCGTCGAGTTGACCTTGAGCGGCTGGCCGCGCTGCACCGAACCGGACTCCAGACGCGCGGCATAGGCCGTCACCTCGGGTTCGGCCGGCAGCGTCTTGCGGACCTTCAGGTAGTCCTGTTCGGCCTGTGCGGCCGTCTTCGTCTGGCGGGACTGATGGTTGATCGCGACGCAGGCCAGTGCCCCGGTGCCCGCACCGATGACGGCACCCCGCACCGCGCCCCGCTTGCCGTCGATGAGCCCGCCCAGCACGGCGCCGGCCAATGCGCCCACGGCAGCACTCGTCGTCACGCCGCAGGGGTCGTCGTCGGTGGTCTGGTCCCCCGCGGGCCCCTGGGTCGTGGCGCACGCCCCCAGCAGGGCCGTGGCGGCGATGCAGGCGATCGTGCGTTGAAGCGGCTGGATCGATTTCATGTCGTCTCCCTGATGCTGCGATTGTGGCCTTGGCCGTGCGGCAGTCCTCACTTGATGGAGGTCTCCTCCCTCAGATACTGCAGTTCACGTTCCTTGATGCGGCGCGCCAGCGCGGCAGCCTGCGGGTTCTGCGGGTCCAGGCGCTGGGCGCTGTCGACGAAGGTCTTCGCGGCGTCGAAGCGCAGCTGACGCAAGGCGTTCTCCGCGTCGCGCAGCAGCACCTGGGCCATCTCTGCCTGTGCATTGGCGACCGGCTGGGGCGCCGGTGCCGCGGGGGCCGGGCTCGGCGCGGGCTGCGCCGCCCGCAACGGCGGTGCAGGCGTCTGCTCGGGCATCGCCTCGCGCTCCTGCCTCGCACCGGCCGCCTGGACCTCCTGCCGCAGGCCGGCCAGATCGGCGTGTTCGCGGTTGCTGGCCGCCAGGCGCTCCAGCTGCTCGCGGGCGCTCTTCAGGTTGCCCTCGGCGAGATGCTGGCGCACCTGGCCGGCGGCGTCGGTGGCCGTCGCCCGGGCTTGGTTGATCTTCTGCTGCAAGGCCTTGCCCTGCGGGCTCTCGACGCAGGCGGTCTCCAGCGCATCGAGCTGGGACCGCGCCTTTTCGAGCCGCCGGTCGGCCACCAGGTTGCCGATCTGGCGGAAGCTGCGTTCGCAGGCCGCCTGCCTGGCCAGCACCTTGTCCGCCGCGGCCTGCAGATCCGTGGCCTTGGCGCGGGCCTCACCGCTGCACGACGCCGTGGCGAGCACCGTCTGGCTGCGCGCCGCGGCCGCATTGCCGCTGGCCAGCAGGCTGGCCGCCTGGTCCAGCGCGTCCTGGCAGGGGTCGGGCTCGCGCGGGGAGTTGCCGGTGAAGAAGAAGGCGGCACCGCCCAGGGCGACCAGCGCCAGCGCCAGTTTGCCCATCAGGCCCATGCCGCCGCGCCCCGCCTTGCCCGTGTCGCTCTCCGTGGTCGGCGGCGGGCCCGGCGGTGGCGACTGCGGAGTCGGCGTGCCGGCGGCTTTGGTTGCAGCCGGCGCGGGTGCCGCGGGTGCCGGCGTCGGCGCGGCCGTGGATCGGCGGGACGAGGTTCCGGAAGCCGGCTTCGCCTCGGCGACGCGTGGCTCGTCGCCGGTCCGTGTGCCGGTCGCGCCTCCCGGCGGCTCGGGCTGCCGGGCTGCCGCGGCCGGGATGGCCGCCGGTGTGGACGCAGCGACCGGCGCAGCGACCGGCGCTGCGCTTGCGTGCACGGCCGCATCGGCCTGCGGCACGGCGCTGCCGCAGAAAGGGCAGTGTCGAACGGCCGAGTACAGGCGTGCGTTGCAGCTCAGGCAGTTGGCGGGAGGCGCTTGCAAGAAAGGGCTCGCGGATGTTCAGGACAGGGGCGGCGGCATCAGCGGAGGCGGGGTCTGGCCCTGCTGAAGCAGAGGGGCCAGCTCGGCCAGCTGATTCAGGTCCAGCCAGGCCGGCAGGCCCTGGCGCCAGACCTTGGTGCCCGCCAGGGCGATGTGGCCGGACGCCAGCATCTGCGCGATCTGGGCCGCGGTGAAGGGACCGTACTGCGTGCCGTTGACGCCCAGGTGGTACTGGTGCTGTTCGATCGGCACAGGCATGCCGCCCAGCGGCGGCGGCATGGCGCCGGGCATGGGCGGCATGCCCACGACGGCGGCCGGCATCGCGGCCGGGAAGGACGCGCCCGCCAGGCCGCCGGCGGCAGCACGCGGGGCCAGCAGGGCCTCGAGGGCGCCGGGTTTGAGCATCTCCGGCTGGATCATGTACTTCAGGCGCGGTTGCCCGTCCTCGCCAGGCTCTCGCACTTCCCAGTCGTAGGCGTCGGCGTCGGAGTCTCCGATGGGTGCAGCCCAGCGTTTGAGATCGTCCAGCAGCTGCGTGCCGATCTGGCTGATCTCGCGCTCCGTCATGCCCTTGCGCCGGGCGCGCTCGCGCAGCTCCTGCTTGGCCTCGGTGGCGATGGCGCTGGCAAAGCCCTTGCGCACCTGCTCGGCGCCGGTGGCGTCGGATACCAGCTTGGGCGTGTAGACCGCGGTCTCGTAGTAGTCACACAGTGCGGCCAGCGCCGCCAACGGCGCGGCCCCCGCCTCCGCGATCAGCTCCTGGACACGGTTGACGATGGCCTCGCGGTAGGCCACGGGCAGACCGTTCTGGCGGATCGCGCGCTCGTTGCCGATGCGCCGGACGTCTCCACGGGCGACCGCGAACTGGTACTGGCCCGGCGGCACGATGCGCTGCGCCGACCGTGTCAGCACGCCCGTCATCACGGCCAGCAGGAAGTACTTGAAGTCCTCCGCCAGGCGCGCGATCTCGTTCGTGGCCGGTGCGATCGGATGGCTGAACTGGGTCGAGTCGATGTGCGTGTGGGTGGGGCTGCGCTCGGACTCCTTGCGGTAGCTGGTGCGCCAGCCCTCCAGCCCGCGCAGCACCGTCAGCGGCACGCCCGACAGCTCGCAGTAGCAGACGGCCCGCCCGGGAACGCCGGTCTCGACGATCGAGAGCTGGCCCGACGTGATGCCAGCCTGGGTCGGCACGCAGACCTCCAGCTCGTTGTGGTACCTGCGCTTGAACTCCTCGGCGCCGGCCACGCCGATGAAACACTTGTACTGGTCGGCGCGCACCGTGAAGTCGCCGGACAGGTTGGCATCGATCCAGGGCATCGCACAGGCCAGCAGCTTGCGGAAGGCCTCCTGGCGGGCGCTGGGGCTCATCAGCTCCAGCGCTTCGATCAACGGATCGGCCAGCGCGGCGCCGTCCTCGCTGCTGGTGGCCAGGGCCAGCTGCCGCTCGGCCATGCGCTTGACCTTGGCGAGGATCTTCAAGCGGTCCTCGGCCTCGGCCAGCATCGGGAACAGCACGCGCGATCCGCCCAGGTCCTTGAAGGCCTCGTCGGCCCATTCACGCAGCTGCGCGGCACCGGGCATCGGGGTTTCGCGGTCCGGCGCGGGCACGCTGATCAGCGTCGCATGGTCCTTCTTGAGGTCCTGCTGCAGGATGGTGTTGGCGCGCTGAAGCTGCTCCAGCATCGCCAGCACGGCCTCGCGTCCGGCCTGCAGTTCGCCGACCAGCCCGCTCCAGATCGGGCGGCCCTGGGCATCGACGCCGGTCTTGCGGCCCAGCCAGGTCGACAGTTCGTTCATCAGCACCGCCGCTTCATCGGCAGCCTTGGCGCGCAGATGGAACTTGATGCCGTTGGCGATCTCGGTGCGCAGCTGGTCCATCACCATGACGGCCTGCTTCTCGCCGCCGCCGAACAGCCCGCCGCGGGTCTGCTCGAGGTTGGTCAGCAGGCGTTCGAACTCGCGGGTGCGGACCGCCTCCTTGATCTCGCGGTAGCGCTCGGCGTTCAGCGCGAGCGCGGCCAGGATGCCGCTGCCGTTGGCCTCCAGCCGGTCCTTGATCTGCTCGACCAGCGACAGCACGTACTCGAGGCCGCCGAACTCCTTGTTGTCCAGGTAGGCGTAGAGCTGGGTGCGCACCGTCGTCTTGACGCGCTCCAGCACCTCGCGGCGGCGTTTGCTGACGCGGTCCTCGGTGGTGTCGGCGGTGGAGTCCTGGTCGCGCACCGCGTCGCGTTCCAGCAGCTTGACGGCCGCGCGCACCTGCGCCGGCCATTCCTTGCGGTCGAAGCCGTTGCGGATCTCGTCGATGCGGTGGTTGACGCGCTGCTCGACGCCCGCCAGCAGCAGGCCGTTCTTGTCCTGCAGCAGGTCCTCGACGATGAAGAAGTCCTGGAACTCGCCGGAGCTGCGCTTGAGCTCGACGCTCTTGTCGGAGAACTCCGGGAAGTCGCTGAAGACGCAGGGACGCAGGGCCATGTGGTGGGCCATGAACTCGTCGCGCTGCTTGTCGGTCGCGCGGTTGGCGCCCAGGTCGGAGGCGCCGACGCCGAAGAAGGCCTTCAGCATCTCGCCGGCCCAGCGGTGCGTGCGCTCGTCGCGGCGCGCCTCCTGGCGCGTGTCGAGCACCGCCTGGCCCATCGCGGAGTAGCGCTTGGCAAAGGACAGGCGCATGTCCGGGAAGCGGTTCTTGGGCACCAGCGCGTCGAACAGGAAGTTCTTGTGCTGCGCCTGGTTCACCGCGACCGAGCGCTTGCGGCGCGCGAAGTCGCCGGACGCGAAATCCTCGAACAGCGCGTCCGCCACCATGTAATAGACGTCCATGACGTCCTTGGTGTGCTGCTGGGCGAGGTTGCCCGAGTCGATCAGGTAGACCTCGTTGTAGGGCTCGCGCGGCAGCTCGGGCTGGTCGTAGGCGTCCCAGCGGCCCACATAGCCCTTGTTGCCCATCATGGCCGACTCCAGCTCCATCAAGGCCGCGTAGCCGTTGGCTTCGGTGCGGTCCTTGTTGGCGCCGGCATAGCCGGTGGGCAGGAAGAGCATCAGCTCGACATCGGCGTTGCCGACCTCGGTCTTGGCCAGCCAGCGCGCCAGCAGGCCCATGTCGAGGAAGGCGCCCGAACCCGTGCCGCCGGCCACCGAGCCCACCACGACGATGCGGAACTTGCTGGTCTCCATCTTGAGCCCCAGCTGGTTGAGCTGGCGCTCGTGCGACAGGCCGGCCTTCAGCGTCTTCAGCTTCAGCCGGATCTTGTCGCGGATCTTGGCGTACTTGTCGAAGAAGTACAGGCGCGAGATCGCCCGGATCTGCCCGGCGCCCTTGGCCGGGTCGATGCCGAGCTCACGGATCTTCTTGGGCGTCAGCGACAGCCAGTCCTTGATGTGCGGGTAACGCTCCAGCGCATCGTCGTCGCGGCTGTACTTCTCGATGTCGAAGGTCTCGACGATCTTCTCGTCGTCGGTGAACTTGACCAGATCGAACTGCAGGTCCTCGGCCTGGGCCCGGCCACCGTCGATCACGGCGCCGCTGTCCAGGTCGAGTTGGATGAACTGGGCGACGGGGAAATCGCTCAGCTGCTCGACACGCGTGCGGTTGCCGGCACCGCCCCACAGGGCGTTCAGGATCCGGCGCCGCACCCGCATCAGCACCTCCATCCCGGTGCCGCCGACGCCGATGAACAGCGTGGGGCGCAGGTCGATGCTGGTTTCCTGCTTGGGCGCTGCCTCGGCGCCATGGGCGCCGGACTGGTCGATGAGTTTGTCCGCCATGAACTACCTGCCCGTTCTCTAAGCCGTCGGCCTGGTTGCGCTTACTTGCGGCCGGTGGTCAGCATCAGCGCCAGGGCCAGCAGGCCCACGGCGCCGACCGGGCCGAGGATCAGCGGCGTCATGAACTTCGAGGCGTTGACGGCCGACAGCACCACGCCGGTGGACAGGCTGGCCAGCAGCACGAACATCCACCAGCCCGCGGCGTTGGCCTTGTTCGGCGGCACCCGCTTGCCCACCAGCGTGTTGGCATAGGCGTTCTTCGCGAAGAAGAACGCGACGAACAGCACCAGCAGGATGCCGCCGCCGATCAGCAGGTCGCGCGAGGAGGTGTCGGTGCCCACGGGGTAGGCGCCTGCGAGCTGATCGCCCGGCAGGGCCACGGTGGTGCCCGTGCCGGCGGCCGAGGGTGCGGAATCGGTCGGTGCCGGCAGCGTGAAACCGGAGGTGGTCGATTCAGAGTTGGCCATGTCCTTGGGTTCCCATTTCAGAGGTCGTCACGGTAAACAGATGGAAGATCGTTCAGCGGCCGGTCACGCTGAGGCTGCGCCCCTCGGCGACGCGCAGCACCTGCGGCCGCCCCAGCCCGCGCTTGAGCTCGCCGACCGGATTGCCGTCCCCGTCGACGACCGGCAGGGTGCTGAAGGGCTTGAGGACGAAGCTGCGCCTCACGCCATCCACCAGCACTTCATATCGTTTGCTGCTGCGCGCCAGCACCAGGCCGGCCACCATGCTGCCGACGAGCAGCAGCACGCCGCCCATCAGGGCCAGCACCGGGGCCAGCGGGTACTGGATGCGCACCTGCAGCGGGACCTGGGTCTGCGACGCACGCACGCTGTCCGGCGGCGTGAACATCTCGGAGATCGGGTCGCCGGGAAACAGCTCGCGCAGCTGGGCCGTGAAGGCCGCCGAAGGCACGAGTTGCTGATCCGTGAGCGCCATCTCGACCACCATGGGCAGCACGATCTGCTTGCCCATCGCCGCCAGCGCCTGGGCCGACCACGGGGACGGCACCTGCGCCATCGGCAGCGTGAAACTCACCTCCACCGACTGCCGGGCTCCCGGCTCCAGGCCTTCGATGGCGGCGGGAGCCACCGCGATCGGCGTGCGCCCGGCGCCGAGGCCCAGCGCGGCCTGCACCTTGGCCTGGCGGATCACGTAGGGATAGAAGAGGTTCTCCAGCGAGGCCTGCAGCGTGACGGTGGGCACCAGGTCCGCCGCGTCCACGTCGAGCACCAGCGTGGTGTTGTCGCTGGCCAGGCTGACGCGCACGTTGGGCGCGTTCATGACGCGTTCGGGCAGCAGCCGCGCGGCGCCCTGATCGACCGGTTTGAGCCGCGCGGGCGCGTTCGTCAGCACCTTGGACAGCCGGCCCTCGGCCATGATGCGGTCGAGCGCCGCGGCGGCCGGCTGGCCGTAGGCGAGCGCGTAGACCATCAGGCCCTGCGCCGCATACAGCTTGCCGCGCACCGGCATCTTGAGCGGGAACACCAGGGTCTTCGTGATCGACGGCTCCAGGTGCAGCAGGCGGTAGAAGTCGCGGTTGCGCTCGGCCGTCTGGGCGTCGTTGTTGGGGCTGTTCTTGTTGTTCGTGAAGATCCACAGGATGCCCGGCGCGGCCTTGAACGGACCGGTGATCGTCCCGGTGATGGCTTCCTTGAAATCGGTGTCGGCGAGCGCGCCGCCGCTGCCCTTGCGCGCCACGGCCAGCGGCGCCAGCTGGCGCGCCATGTCGGCCGCGCCACGGCTGCTGGCCAGCAGCTGCGGCGAGGCATGGCTGCCGCTGCTCTGGCTGAAGGCCAGCGTGAAGACGGTGTCGTCGGGGCTCGTGGCGGCAGCGGCCACCGCGGCCACCAGCGGCTTCAGCTGGGACGCGGGGTCGGTGTAGAACGGCTCCATCCAGCCGGAGTTCTGCACCAGGAAAGCCTGCTGGATGCCCGCTGCGGTCGCGGGCGCGGCCCAGCTCAAGGCCGTCAGCGCAAGGGCCGACGCCGCACGGCGGAGGAGGTTCGTCAGGCGCGTCATTGCAGGTTCCAGCCGTCCAGCCTGTTCGACAGGGGGTGATAGGCCCACAGCCGCGCTTCGTGCACGAAGAAGCGCAGCCGCCAGGGCTCGGCGACCGACAGGCAGTAGAAGGCGGTCTGCGTGGTGTCGTCGTCCAGCACCAGCTCGACACGCATGCGCTCGCTGGACTGCAGCACATGGGCCAGGCCCTCGGTGGTGGCCAGCTTCACGCCGAGCACGGCAGCGCTGGGACTCGACTCGAGCAGCGGCAGCACCACCGCATTCGTGGCGCTGTCGTCTCCATGCTCGGGCTCCAGCCAGGGTGCGCTGCGGAACCTGGAGGCGAAGCGGAAATTGAAGCTGCCGGTGCACAGGCGCGGCGCCGTGGTGGTCTCGCGCTCCGGTTGTTCGACGCCCAGCTGCAGGTAGACGTAGCTGTCGGCGCGCGTGTCGAAGCACAGCTGCCACAGGCTGCCATCGCGTGACAGGAACGGGCTGCCGAACTCGAACGCGGGTTGCAGACCCTGTGGCCAGGCCAGGAAGCTCCCCTGGATGGCGCCGCTCGCCTGCTTGCGCAGCACCAGCTGGCCGGCCGCAGCAGGCCAGATCGCCAGACGGCCGTCTGCCAGCGGCGCCTGCAGGGCGCCGGTCTCCAGCGGCCCGTCCGGCAGTTCGACCACCGCGCCAGGCCTGCCTTGCAGGCTGGCGCTGACGAAACGCAGCATGCCGGCCTTGCTGCGCAGCGGCGCCCAGACCTGTTCACCGAACTGGACGGGCGCGCCGACGGCGGCATCCTGACCGTGGTACTGCGCCTGGAAGCTGAGTCCGACGGCGTCGGGCTGAATGCAGGCCAGGCCCTCTTCGGTGGGCAGGAACAGCAGGCTGCTCGAACCGGCCTGGCTGAGCTCGCAGCGCCAGGCCGCACGCGCCAGTCGAGACACGGCCAGAAGACCGCCGCCGTCGTGCTCCAGCGGCTCCCAGCGCTGCGATGCGGGCAGCCAGGCGTACAGCGTGCCTTTGCTCGGATCGAGCGCCAGCAGCGCCGGCGTTCGGGTGCCGGCCGCCACCGAGAAGAACTCGTAGTCGCCCGGAGGTGGCAGAGGCTGGCTCGCATCCGGCTCGGCTTCGGGGCGCCGCTCGTTGCGGCGGCTCAGCACGATGCTGCTGTTGCTCTGACGCAGCCCGCCGACCACGCGGGCCGCACGCGGGGCCAGCGGGCTCGCGCCGAAGGGGGGCACCCAGGGGGCGCCGGGCGCTGCCGTTGCGGGGCGTCGCAACGGGGCGCCGCTGTCGACGCAGAAACGGAACTCCGGGGGCTGCAGGCCGCTCTGGGGGCCTGACTCGAGACCGGCGTTCAGCCAGCAGGCCAGATCGGCCTGACTCAGTGCCGGCGATGGGGCGTTCCCCTGTGCCGTCCTGTGCAGCACGAAGCCCCCGCCTTCGTCCCGCGGCGCCCAAAGACCAGAGGCAAGAGACCATAGCCCCGCCGATTCCTCACCGGCAGCCTTGCCCGCTGATGCTCCGCCCATATGGTGCTTGTGACGCTGACTGACTGATCGGCTTTGGATGGTAAAGCAGGCACAAGGCTGTCGAAGAGCCTGTGCACGTGACGCTAGGTCGCGAAGAGGACCCGCCAGTCGGGCACCCGGTGCGAGGTGCGGACGCCGTACGACGCCGGCCGAAGTTCATGTTAGCCGCGATCGTGCTCGTTTGTCGTGTCGGCGCCGGGCCGAACACCTAGGGAAGCGGGGCCGGGTTCGACGGCTGCGCGATGGGGAGAGAGCGCTGGGGGCAGGCCTCTTGCCAAGCGGTGCACCGCGGCACCACAGTCCGGCCAACTGCCGCAGCCCGCCACGTGATGAACGTCTTGCCGCCGCCGCCGCGCCGGCCCCAGACGGCCACGCCGAACGCCCGTGGCGCTGGCGCGTCCGCGGCTGACAGGCGTTCTACCCGGCCCGCTCATGGCGCGGCTGTTGTTCCATCGGGCCGACAGGCCCCGCACACAGGAGTTCACGAATGGCATGGCTGCTGCTCTTCGTCGCCGGTCTTCTCGAAGTCGGCTGGGCGATCGGCCTGAAGTACACGGAGGGGTTCACGCGACCGCTGCCGAGCGTGCTGACGCTGGCGGCGATGACCGGCAGCGTGCTGCTGCTGGGCCTGGCGATGAAGGTGCTGCCGGTGGGCACGGCCTACGCGGTCTGGGTGGGCGTCGGCGCGGTCGGCACGGCCATACTCGGCATCGTGCTGTTCGGCGAGGCGGCGTCGGCGGGGCGCATCGCCAGCCTCGCGCTGATCGTCGCCGGCATCGTCGGGCTCAAGCTGGCCAGCCCGCACTGAGACCAGGCGGCGCATACCGCCGCCGGTACGGTCGCTGCCACCTGCAGGCCCTGGAGGACTGCCGATGACATCCGCCCACGACCTCGTCGTCGCCGCCAAGTCGCGCATCCACGAAGTCTCGACGGACCTGGCCGAGGCCGCGGTCGCACATGCCGACGTGCTGCTCGACGTGCGCGAAGCCGACGAATTCGCCGCCGGCCATCTGCCCGGCGCACCGCCAGCGCCGCCCGGGTCCAGCACCGCGGCTTCGTGCGTCTCGTCGCACCCGACGATGCTGCAGTTCTGCTGGACGGGCGTGACGGGGACGGTTCGGTACTGGAGCGGGGCGAGCGGGATTCGACCAGGAACGGCCGCAGGCCGGGGTCAGCGCGCGACGATGCCGACCGGCGACTGTCCGCCGGTGCTGATCGTCGCCAGCGCGCCCAGCGCGCCGCTGGTGCTCACCGAGAATTCCGAGACCGTGCCGTCGCCGGCGTTGCTGACGTAGAGGTAGGCGTCGTCGGGCGTGATCGCGATGCCCGAGGGCGTGCTGCCGGTGGCCACGGTGCGGGTCGCCATCGGCGTCAGCGTGCCGCCGGACACGAGGAACTGCGACACCGTGGCCGAGCCGGCGTTGGCGACGTAGGCCCGGGTGCCGGTGGAGGTCAGCGCGATCGCGCGCGGCGTCGTGCCGGTGCTCTGGCTGCTGTTGTAGGTCAGCATGCCGGTGCTGCTGTCGATCGTGTAGCTCAGCACCTTGGCGCTGTCGGCCAGCGTGACGAAGAGGTAGCCGCCGCCCGGCGCGACCGCCAGGCCCTGGGGCTTGCTGCCGCGGCTGGCCACGCTGACCGTCGGCGTGCTCAGTGCCTTCAGCGCGCCGTTGCTGCCCACCGAGTACATCGAGATCGTGTCGCCACTGGCGTTGGCGACGTAGGCGAAGGCACCGTCGGGCGTGATCGCCATCGCGTACGGCGACAACCCCGCGCTCACCGACGCCGTCGACAGCGCCGTGGGCTTGCCGCTGCTGGCCAGGCTGAACTGCGAGACGCTGGCGCCGCCGTAGTTGACCGAGTACAGCGTCGACTCGTCGGGCGACAGGGCGAGCGCGTAGCCGAAGGTGGCCGCCTCGGCGCTGGCGCTGGCGACGCTCAGCGCGCCGCTGCTGTCGATGTCCAGCACGGTCAGCAACTCGTCGTCGCGGTAGTTCAGCCAGGCGCGGCTGCCGTTGCGGTTGACCACCAGCGCCGAGGGCGCGTAGCTCACGCCGAGGCTCGCCGTGCTCAGCGCGGACAGCGTGCCGGTGCTGCCGACGGCGAACTGCGACAGCGTGTTGCTGGCGCTGTTGGCCACGTAGACGCGGTAGTCGCGGCAGCTGACGACGACGCTGGAGACGTCGGCGCTGGCGCTGCCGCTGCCGTTGCTGACCTGGCAGGTCTGGCCCGAGGGCTGGGCGCTGATCGTCACCTTGTAGCTGCCGCTGACCGTGTCGTCGAAGCTGAAGCTGCTGGCGCCGGAGGCCACGGCCAGCGTGTCGCTGCCATTGGCCAGCACCAGGCCCTCGGTGTCCAGGCCGCTGATCGTGCCGCCCAGCGTGTAGCTGTCCGAGCTGCTGCTGCCGCCGCCGCCGCAGGCGGCCAGCAGGCCGGCCGCGAGCAGCGCGGCGGGCAGTGCAAGGTGAAAGCGATGGGTCTGGAGGCGGAGGCTCATGCTGACGGCGTTGTTGTTGTCTGGAGGGACGGTTTGCCGCAGTTTGCCAGCGGCAGGTGCCGGGAAAGCCTCGAGACGGGCCGGTTCTGCCCTGCTTTACCTGGCGACGGCATGGCCGTCTCCGGCTCGGCATCGGTTTCATGCGATCGTGTTTGCATACCGGCGTGGGTATAGTGCGAATCCGTCTTCAACCCTTCCGGACCCTCCCGATGAAAACCGCCCACGACCTCGTCGTCACCGCCAAGTCGCGCATCCACGAAGTCTCGACGGACCTGGCCGAGGCCGCGATCGCGCGTGCCGACGTGCTGCTCGACGTGCGCGAGGCCGACGAGTACGCCGCCGGCCATCTGCCCGGCGCGCTGCACGTCTCGCGCGGCATGCTGGAGTTCAAGCTGAGCGCCACGCCGGCGCTGGCCGAGCGCGGCCTGAAGGTCGTGCTGTACTGCAAGAGCAGCGGCCGCGCCGCGCTGGCCGCGGTGGCGATGCAGGAGATGGGTTACACCGACGTCGTCTCTATCGCCGGCGGCTATGACGCCTGGGTCGCGGCGGGCAAGCCGGTCGAGCGCCCGCAGACGCCGGCCTTCGACTGATCAGCCGCCGCCGGCGAGCGCCTGCACGCCGAGGTTGACGCCCAGGCCGCCTGCGGCCAGCCACAGCGCCAGCAGCGCCGCCAGCGCCAGCGGCCGGGCGCCGGCGCGGCGCAGGGCCGAGACGTGCGTCGTCAGCCCCAGCGCCGCCATCGCCGCGGCCAGCAGCGCGGCGTCGACGGCCAGCAGCGTGTCCACCAGCGCCGGCGGCAGCGCCAGCAGCGGGTGCAGCAGCACCACGGCGACGAACCCGAGCGCGAACCAGGGCACGGTGATGCGGCCGGTGCCGCCATCGCCGCGGCGCGCGTCCCAGGCCGACAGCAGCAGCAGGAAGGGCGCGAGCAGCATCACACGCGCCAGCTTGGCCACCACCGCGGCGTCGGCCGCGCTCTCGCCCGCCGGGCGCGCCGCGGCGACGACCTGCGCCACCTCGTGCACCGTCGAACCGACGTAGAGCCCGAAGCTCGCCGCGTCCAGGCCCAGCAGCGGATAGGCCAGCGGGTAGGCGAACATCGCCAGCGTGCCGAAGACGACGACGGTGGACACCGCCACCGCCACCTCGTCGGCGCGGCCACGCAGCACCGGCGCGCAGGCCATCACCGCGGCGGCGCCGCAGATCGAGCTGCCGGCGCCGATCAGCACCGTCGTGCGGTGGTCCAGGCCGAAGACACGCCGGCCCAGCGCATACGCCAGCACGAAGGTCGTGCCGACCATCAGCAGGTCGATGACGAGGCCGCTGGCGCCCAGCGCGCCCAGGTCGGCCAGCCCCAGCCGCAGCCCGTAGAGCACGATGCCCCAGCGCAGCAGGCGTTGCTTGGCGAACTCGATGCCGGGCCCGGTGGCCGCGCGGCGTGCCGCCGGCGCGTGGCCGACGGCGATGCCGAGCACGATGGCCAGCGTCAGCGCACCCAGGCCGTGGGCCGCGAAGCCCGGCAGGGCGGCCAGCGCCGTGGCCGCGGCGGCGATGGCTGCGGCCAGCGCCAGCCCGGGCAGCAGCGCGCGCATCGAAGACGAGGGGAGGGCAGGCGACACGGGGCGCATCGTGCGCCGCGCCGAGTGATCTGAAAAACGAGTTGTTTGCGTATGATCGATCGACCCAGCAACTCGATTGAACCATGCGTTTCACGCTGCGCCAGCTGGAAGTGCTGCTCGCGGTGGCCGACTGCGGCAGCACCGCGGCGGCCGGCGAACGGGTCGCGCTGTCGCAGTCGGCGACCAGCGCCGCGCTCGGCGAGCTGGAGTCGCTGCTGGGCACGCGGCTGTTCGACCGTGTCGGCCGCCGGCTGCTGCTCAACGAACGCGGCCGCGCCGTGCTGCCCGAGCTGCGCGAGGCGCTGGACCGCCTGCACCGGCTGGAGCGCCAGTTCACCGGCGGCGAAGCCGGGCCACCGCTGGCGCTGCGCCTGGGCGCCAGCCGCACCGTCGGCAACTACCTCGTGCCGGCGCTGCTGGCGCGGCTGCTGCGCCAGCGGCCCGACGCGCAGGTCACGCTGCGCATCGACAACACCCGCGCCATCGCCGCCGCCGCAGCGCGGCTGGAGCTGGACCTGGCGCTGGTCGAAGGCCATTGCAGCGAGCCCGAACTCGCCGTCGAACGCTGGTCCGAAGACCGGCTGCTGCTCGTCGCCGCGGCCGACGACCCGCTGGCCGCCCCCGGCCGGCGGCTGGACTGCGACGAACTGCGCCAGGCCCGCTGGCTGCTGCGCGAACCGGGCTCGGGCACACGCGAGGCCGTCGAGCAGGCGCTGCTGCCGCGGCTGGACCACTTCGCGCGCACGCTGCAGTTCGACACCAACGAGGCGCTGCTGCAGGGCGTGGCCGCCGGGCTGGGCATCAGCTGCCTGAGCTCGCTGGCCGTGGCCGACGCGCTGGCGCTGGGCCGCGTCCGGCTGCTGGACGGCGGGCTGCCGCCCATCGTGCGGCCGCTGTACCTCGTGCAGCACCGCGCGCGCACGCTGTCGCCGGCGCTGCGCGCGTGGCTCGCGCCGCCGGGCTGATCAGTGCGGCGTGTCGCCGCGGCGCGCGCGGGCGGCGGCCAGCGCCGCGGCCAGGCGCGCTTCGGCGTCGGCGGCGTCCACCGGCTTGGGCGGCGGCGCCCGGCGCGCGGCACGGCGCGCGGCGACGATGGCGCTGACGACGATGACCGCGAACAGCGCCACCGAGGCCGCGTTCAGCGCCGAGCCCAGCGCCTTCAGGCCGGCGTGCTCGGCGCCGCCGAACAGCCGCAGCGCCAGCGACGCCTGCAGCGCCACCACCGGCACGTAGAAGCGGGCGCCGAAACGCAGCTTGACCTTGGCGACCGCCGGCAGGATCACCGGCGCGTGGCCCATCACCATGCTGAAGACGAAACCCAGGCCCAGCGCGTGCAGCGCCATGTCGCGCCCGGGGCAGCCGAGCGCCGTGCCCATCCAGGCCAGCCCGCCGACGACGAGCCAGGCGTAACCCGACAGCAGGCACAGCGCCATGTAGCGCGGCAGGCCCGGCGCGCGCACCGTGCGCCGCGCGACGTCGTAGAGCGCGAACCAGACGCCCAGCGCGCTCAGCGCCAGGCCGTAGAGCACGCCGCCGGCCGCCGGCTGCCAGGCCGACCCCAGCGCGCCGGCCAGCAGCGCCGCGACGATGCCCAGCAGCGCCGGTTCGGCAGCCGGTTTGCGCGGCGCGAAGCGCGTCATCTCCAGCCGCTCGGCGCCCACCGTCAGCACGAGGAACACGAACCACCAGACCGGCGCGTCGGCGCCGCGGCCGGCGGCGAACAAGGCGTTGCCGGCCAGCCAGGCCCCCGCGGCCAGTGCCAGCAGCCGGGTGTGTGTCATCGCCTGGCGCTTGAGCAGCAGCGCGTGCACGGCGACGAACACCGCCGCGCCGGCCAGCGACAGCGCCGCCGCCAGCGCGGTGGCCCCGCCCAGCAGCGCCAGCGCCCCGGCGCCCGACAGCGCCGGTGCCGCGAAAGCCCAGCGCACGCGCGCCGCGACCGCCCGTTCGATGGCGATCACGGTGCCGAAGAAACCCGACAGCATCAGCGCCGCGTGGAACACCGCCGCACGGCCGAAGACCGCCGCGCCGGCGTCGCTGCCCAGCAGCACCTCGCCGACACCCACGCGCAGCAGCCCGCCGATCACCGCCGAGACGAGCACGGTGACGACGGCGGCGGCGACCAGCGGGCGCAGGGATTTCATCGCAGCCTCACCAACCCATGAATTGGCGTGCGGCAGGGCTCATGCGCTCCGGCGTCCACTCCGGCGTCCAGGTCAGCTCCAGGTCCACCGCCCAGCCGGCCGGCAGCAGCTGCATCAGCTCGCTCTCGACGTCGTCGGCGATCGAGTCGGCCAGCGGGCAGGCGGCCGAGGTCGTGGTCAGCAGGATCGCGGCGATGCGGTCCTGCAGCCGCACACCGTAGACCAGGCCGACGTCGACGATGCTCAGCGCGATCTCCGGGTCGACGACCCGGGCCAGCGCCTCGAGCACCGGCTCGCGCCACTCGGGCGGGCCTTCGTAGGGAATGCGGGCGAAGGCCGCGGCACGGCTGTCGTTCATGCGCAGGCCTGCAGTTCGCGGACCTCGCGCCGGCGCTGCGCCAGCAGCGGGCGCAGGCCGACGACGCTTCCGATGACGATCAGCGCCGGCGTGCGCACCTTCTGCAGCGCCGCCAGGATCGGCAGCGTCGTCACGGTGCCGGTGAGGCAGCGTTCGTCGGGCATCGTCGCGCGTTCGACGATCGCCGCCGGCGTGTCGGCCGCCAGGCCGTGGGCGACGAGTTCGCGGCAGATGATCGGCAGCGTGCCGACCCCCATGTAGATCACCAGCGTCTGCCGCGGCCGCGCCAGCGCCTCCCAGTCCAGGTCGACGGCCTGGCGGTCGGCGCGCAGATGGCCGGTGGCGAAGACCAGCGCGCCGGCGTGGTCGCGGTGGGTCAGCGGGATGCCGGCGCTGGCACCGGCGCCCTGCGCGGCGCTCAGGCCCGGGATGACGTCGAAGGGCACGCCGGCCTCGGCCAGCGCCAGCGCCTCCTCGCCGCCGCGGCCGAAGATGTAGCCGTCGCCGCCCTTGAGCCGCACGAGTGATCGGCCGCTGCGCGCCAGGCGCAGCATCAGCTCGATGATCTGCTCCTGCGGCAGCGCATGCCGCGAGGCCTGCTTGCCGACGTACAGCCGCTCGGCCGTGGGCGGCGCCAGCGCCAGGACCTCCTCGCTGACCAGCGCGTCGTAGAGCAGCAGCGACGCGCGCTGCAGCGCCTTCGCGCCCTTGAGCGTCAGCAGCTCCGGGTCACCCGGGCCGGCGCCCAGCAGCGTCACGTGCCCGCAGCGCGACGGGTCGGCCAGCAGGTAGGGCGCCTCGGTGAAATCTGTCATGCCGAACTCCTTGCCGGTGTGTCGCGATGTGGGGCCATTGTCGAAATGCGGTGGCGGCAGCGTCCTTGAACCAGTTTAAGGACGCCCCGGCAGCCGCTGCCGACCATGCGTTCCACGGAAGCGGCACGGCCGCGCCCGCGTTACGCCGCCGGTCTTGCTGCCGGCCGCGACCTGCCGAGAAAGAAGGAGAGAACATGATCCGCAAGACCACGGTCGCAGGCGCTGCCGCGCTGACGGCCCTGCTGGCGTCCGCCGGCGCGATGGCCCAGGGCGCGGCGTCGGCCGCCGCCGACACCCACGGCACCCTGCCGCCGGCGCAGCAGAGTTACCAGGGCGCACCGTCGCCGCTGGCCCACGAGCCGATGCACCAGAGCACGAACCCCAAGGCCCCGGCGATGACCGAGGCCGAGTTCGAGCTTGGCCGCAAGACGTATTTCGAGCGCTGCGCCGGCTGCCACGGCGTGCTGCGCAAGGGCGCCACCGGCAAGCCGCTGACGCCGGACATCACGCTGGCCAAGGGCACCGACTACCTGAAGGTCTTCATCTCCTACGGCAGCCCCGCCGGCATGCCGAACTGGCTGACCTCGGGCGAGCTCGACGAGAAGACCGTCGACATCATGGCGCGCTACATCCAGCAGGAGCCGCCGCAGCCGCCCGAGTTCGGTCTCGCGCAGATGAAGCAGACCTGGAAGGTGCTCGTCCCGCCCGAGAAGCGGCCGACGAGGAAGATGAACAAGTTCAACATCGACAACATCTTCTCGACGACGCTGCGCGACGCCGGCGAGATCGCGCTGATCGACGGCGACAGCAAGCAGATCATCAGCGTCATCAAGACCGGCTACGCGGTGCACATCTCGCGCACCTCGGCCTCGGGCCGCTACCTGTTCGTCATCGGCCGCGACGCCAAGATCAACATGATCGACCTGTGGATGGAGCACCCGGAGACGGTGGCCGAGATCCGCGTCGGCCTGGAGGCGCGTTCGGTCGAGACCTCCAAGTACAAGGGCTACGAGGACAAGCTGGCCGTGGCCGGCACCTACTGGCCGCCGCAGTTCACGATCATGGACGGCGACACGCTGGAGCCGAAGAAGATCGTCGCCACACGCGGCATGGTCGTCGGCACGCAGGAGTACCACCCCGAGCCGCGTGTCGCGTCGATCGTCGCGTCGCACTACAAGCCCGAGTTCATCGTCAACGTCAAGGAGACGGGCAAGACCTTGATGGTCGACTACTCCAACCTCGACGCGCTGAAGATGACCGAGATCGGCTCGGCCCCCTTCCTGCACGACGGCGGCTGGGACGCCAGCAAACGCTACTTCATGGTGGCGGCCAACCAGAGCAACAAGATCACCGTCATCGACGCCAAGCAAGGCAAGCTGGCGGCCATCGTCGACGTCGGCAAGATCCCGCACCCGGGCCGCGGCGCCAACTTCGTGCACCCGACCTTCGGCCCCGTCTGGGCCACCGGCCACCTGGGCGACGAGACGATCTCGCTGATCGGCACCGACCCGGTCAAGCACAAGCCCTACGCCTTCAAGGAAGTCGCCAAGCTCACCGGCCAGGGCGGCGGCTCGCTGTTCCTGAAGAGCCATCCGAAGTCGCAGCACCTGTACGTCGACACGCCGCTGAACCCCGACCCGGCGCTGTCGCAGTCGATCGCGGTCTACGACGTGAAGAACCTCGACAAGGGCTTCACCGTGCTGCCGATCGCGCAGTGGGCGGGCCTGGGCGACGACGGCGCCAAGCGTGTCGTGCAGCCGGAGTTCAACAAGGCCGGTGACGAGGTCTGGTTCTCGGTCTGGTCGGCCAAGAACAAGCAGAGCGCGCTGGTCGTCGTCGACGACAGGACGCTGAAGCTGAAGGCCGTCATCAAGGACCCGCGGCTGATCACGCCGACCGGTCACTTCAACATCTTCAACACGCAACACGACATCTATTGATGTCGCGCACCGGGGGCGGCACCGGCACCGCTCCCGGCCTCCTCATCACCGAAAGGACTCCCATGAAGAAGACCCTGCTGGTCGCGCTCGGCCTCGCGTTCGCGAGTGCCGGTGCGCTGGCCGCGCCCGAGGACGCGCTGAACAAGGCCGCGTGCATGGCCTGCCACACCAAGGACAAGAAGCTCGTCGGCCCGTCGTTCAAGGACATCGCGACCAAGTACAAGGGCCAGGACGTCAACGCCAAGCTCTTCGACAAGGTGCGCAAGGGCGGATCGGGCAGCTTCGGCCCGATCCCGATGTCGCCCAACCCGCCGGAGAAGATTTCCGACGCCGACCTCAAGGAGGTCATCGCGTGGATCCTCAAGCAAGGCTGAGGCGGCGCCGGTGGGCGGCCGTCGTGCTGACGACGGCGGCCGCTACCGCCTTGGCCGCCGAACCCGCGCCCGAGCGCCAGCAGCAGCTGGTGCGTGTGGTGCGGCAGGACTGCGGCTCGTGCCACGGCATGCGGCTGGCCGGCGGCCTCGGCCCCGCGCTGACGCCGCTGGCCCTGGCCGACAAACCCGTCGACGGCCTGGCCGCGACGATCTTCCACGGACGCCCCGGCACGCCGATGCCGCCCTGGCGCGCGATGCTCGACGAGGGCGAGGCGCGCTGGATCGCCGAACGGCTGCTCACAGGCTTCCCCGAACTGCCCGCCTCCCGATGAAACGCCGCGACCTGCTCGCCGCGCTCGCGCTGCCGCCGCTGGCCGCGCTCGTGCCCGGCTGCGCCCAGACGCCCGCCCTGCGCGGCACCGGTGACCTCGGCCTCGTCGTCGAACGTGCCGCCGGCTCCGTCGTCGTCGTCGACACCAGCGCCCGCAGCGTGCTCGGCCGCGTCGGCGGCCTCGGCGACCTGTCGCATGCCTCGGCGGTGTTCTCGCGCGACGGCCGCCATGCCTACGTCTTCGGCCGCGACGGCGGCCTCAGCAAGGTCGACCTGCTCGAGCGCCGCATCGCCGGCCGCGTGATGCAGGCCGGCAACTCGATCGGCGGCGCGATCAGCGCCGACGGCACGCTGGTCGCGGCGCAGAACTACACGCCCGGCGGCATCAAGGTCTTCGACGCCGCGACGCTGGCGCTTGTCGCCGACGTGCCGGCCGAAGTCGCGCCCGGCCAGCGCTCGCGCGTCGTCGGCCTCGTCGACCTGCCGGGCCGGCGTTTCGCCTACAGCCTGTTCGACGCCGACGCGATCTGGATCACCGACTGCAGCGACCCCGCCGCGCCGAAGACGACCAAGCTCGGCGGCATCGGCCGCCAGCCCTACGACGCGCTCGTCACGCCCGACGGCCGCCACTACGTCGCCGGCCTGTTCGGCGAGGACGGCCTGGCGCTGGTCGACCTCTGGGCCGAGCCGCTGCGCCCGCGCAAGGTGCTGTCGGGCTACGGCCGCGGCCAGGGGCCGCTGCCGGTCTACAAGATGCCGCATCTGCGTGGCTGGGCCGTCGCCGGGCGGCGCGCCTATTTGCCGGCCATCGGCCGCCACGAGGTGCTGGTCGTCGACACCGGGAGCTGGCAGGAAGTCGGCCGCATCGCGGTCGCCGGTCAGCCGGTGTTCGTGATGGCGCGGCCCGACGGCCGCCAGGTCTGGGTCAACTTCGCCGTGCCCGACTACGACCGCGTGCAGGTCATCGACACGCTGTCGAACCAGGTCGTGCAAACGTTCTCGCCGGGCAAGGCGGTGCTGCACCTGGAGTTCACGCCGCGCGGCGACGCGGTCTGGATCAGCAGCCGCGACGACCACCGCGTCAGCGTCGTCGACACCACGCGCTTCACGACGCTGGCGACGCTGGCCGTCGACTCGCCGAGCGGCATCTTCTTCACCTCGCGCGCCCACCGGGTCGGGTTCTAGGCATGGACGGCACCGACCTGCTCAACCCCTGGCAGCAGCGTTTCCCGCTCGAACGCACGCCGTTCGCGACGATCGCCGCGGCCTCCGGCCGGCCGGCGCCCGAGCTGCTGGCGGCCTTCCGCGACGCGCAGCGCCGCGGCGCGCTGTCGCGCATCGGTGGTGTCTTCGGCCCCGGTGCCGGCGGCGCCGGGCTGCTGGTCGCGATGGCCGTGCCGCCGGCGCGGCTGGACGCGGTCGCGGCCCTCGTCTCGGCCGAGCCGCAGGTCAACCACAACTACGAGCGCGAGCACACGCTGAACCTCTGGTTCGTCGTCAATGCCGCCGACGCCGCGGCGGTCGAGGCGGTCGTCGCGCGCCTGGAACGCTGTACCGGCCTGGCCGCGCTGCGCCTGCCGCTGCTGCGCCCCTACCGCATCGACCTCGGCTTCGACCTGCGTGCGCGCACCGCGCCCGAGGCGATGGCGCCGCAGCGCCGCGCCCCGGCGGTGCCCGCTGTCGACCGGCCGCTGGCCGCGCTCGTCGAACAAGGCCTGCCGCTGGTGCCGCGGCCTTACGACCTCTGGGCGCGTGAGCTCGGCCGCGAGCCCGAGGCCGTGCTCGCCACGCTGGGCGGCTGGCTGAGCGACGGCACCTTGAAACGTTTCGGCGCCATCGTGCGCCACCACGAGCTGGGTTTCGCCGCCAACGCGATGGCCGTGTTCGACCTGCCCGACACCGAGGTCGACACGCGCGGTGACGCGCTGGCGCAGGTGCCCGGCGTCACGCTGGCCTACCGCCGCGCGCGTGGCGAAGGCTGGCCCTTCAACCTGTACTGCATGGTGCACGGCCGCGACCGCGACGCGGTGCAGGACGTGCTCGAGCGTGCCGCCGTCGCCGCCGGGCTGCAGCAGGCCCCGCGTTCGGTGCTGTTCTCGTGCCGGCGTTTCAAGCAGACCGGTGCCTCGCGTTTCGGCGCCCCCGTCCTGGAGTCCGCGCATGCTCACGCCTGAGGACCTGCGGCTGATCGATCGCCTGCACGGCGGCCTGCCGCTCAGCGACCGGCCCTTCGCCGAGCTCGCCGCCGAACTTGGCTGCAGCGAGTACACGCTGATCGAGCGTGTGCACGGCTGGCTGACGGCCGGCGTGCTGACACGTTTCGGCCCGCTGTTCCAGATCGAACGCGCCGGCGGGCGTTTCGTGCTCGCCGCCGTCGCCGTGCCCGAGGACCGTTTCGACGCCGTCGCCGCGATCGTCAACGCGCTGCCCGAGGTGGCGCACAACTACCGCCGCGAGCATGCGCTGAACATGTGGTTCGTCGTCGCCGCCGAGACCCCCGCCGCGGCCGACGCCGCGATCGCGCGCATCGAAGCCGAGACCGGCCTGCCGGTGCTCGCCTTCCCGAAGGAGCGCGAGTTCTTCGTCGAGCTTCGCCTGCCGCTGGTGGATGCCGCCGCGGCGCTGGAGACCGAGGAGGCCGACGATGCCGCTTGACGCCTTCGACCGCGAGCTGATCGCCGCCACGCAGGGCGGGCTGCCGCTGGTGCCGCGGCCTTACGAAGCCGTCGGCGCGATGCTCGGCGTGCCGGGCGAACGTGTGCGCGAACGCCTGGCGCAGATGCTCGAGCAGGGCCTGGTGCGCCGCATCGGCGCCGTGCCCAACCACTACGCGCTGGGTTTCACCGCCAACGGCATGAGCGTCTGGGACGTCGCCGACGACCAGGTCGACACGCTCGGCGAACGCATCGGCGCGCTGGCCGGCGTCAGCCACTGCTACCGCCGCCCGCGCCACCGGCCGGTGTGGCCCTACAACCTGTTCGCGATGCTGCACGGCCGCAGCCGCGCCGAAGTCGAGGCCCAGGCCCGCGAGGTCGAAACGCTGCTCGGCAGCGCCTGCCGCGGCCACGACATCCTTTATTCCACCGCGATCCTGAAGAAGACCGGGTTGCGGATATGAGCTCCGGTGCCTCGCGCCGCTCTGCCTTGCCCCCTCTCCCGCGCGCGGGAGAGGGCCGGGGTGAGGGTGGTGTGCGCCGCGAGCCCTCACCCCCACCCTCTCCCGCAGGCGGGAGAGGGAGCAAGCGAGAAAGCGCAACACCATGTCTCAAGAAGACCGGGTTGCGGATATGAGCTCCGGTGCCTCGTGCCGCTCTGCCTTGCCCCCTCTCCCGCGCGCGGGAGAGGGCCGGGGTGAGGGTGGTGGTGCGCCGCGAGCCCTCACCCCCACCCTCTCCCGCAGGCGGGAGAGGGAGCAAGCGAGAAAGCCCCAACACCATGTTCCGCATCAGCCAGTACCTGCGTGAACTCGACGCCGCGATCCGCACCGGCGCCTGGCCGGCGGTGCGCACGCCGCGTCCCTCGGGCCCGGTCGTCATCTGGAACCTGATCCGGCGCTGCAACCTGACCTGCAAACACTGCTACGCGCTGTCGGCCGACCACGACTACGCCGGCGAGCTGAGTCACGCCGAGGTCGTCACGGTGATGGACGACCTGCAGGCCTACCAGGTGCCGGTGCTGATCCTCTCCGGCGGCGAGCCGCTGATGCGCCCGGACCTGTTCGAGATCGCCGCCCGGTCCAAGGCCATGCGCTTCTACACCGGCCTGTCGACCAACGGCACGCTGATCGACGAGGCCTGCGCCGACCGCATCGCCGCCACCGGCTTCGACTACGTCGGCATCAGCCTGGACGGGCTCAAGGCCACGCACGACAAGTTCCGCCGCCTCGAAGGTGCCTTCGACCGCAGCCTGGCCGCCGTGCGCCTGCTGCGTGCACGCGGCGTCAAGGTCGGCCTGCGCTTCACGATGACGGCGCTGAACCAGCAGGACCTGCCGGCGCTGCTGGCGCTGATGCGCGAGGAGCAGGTCGACAAGTTCTATTTCTCGCACCTGAACTACGCCGGCCGCGGCAACATCCACCGCGGCAAGGACGCGTTGTTTGCCGCCACGCGCCAGGCGATGGAACTGCTGTTCGAACGCGCCTGGCAGAGCGTGCAGCAAGGCCGCGACGAGGACTACGTCACCGGCAACAACGACGCCGACGGTCCCTTCCTGCTGCAGTGGGCCGCCGCGCGCTGGCCCGAGTGGGCCGAGGCGCTGCGCGAGCGCCTCGTCGCCTGGGGCGGCAACTCCAGCGGCGTCAACGTCGCCAACATCGACAACCTCGGCAACGTGCACCCCGACACGATGTGGTGGCACCACTCGCTGGGCAACGTGCGCGAGCGGCCGTTCTCGGCGATCTGGAGCGACACCAGCGACCCGCTGATGGCCGGCCTGAAGGCGCACCCGCGCCCGGTCGGCGGCCGCTGCGCCGGTTGCCGCCACTTCGCGATCTGCGGCGGCAACACGCGGGTGCGTGCCCAGCAGCTCACCGGCGACGCCTGGGCCGAAGACCCGGGCTGCTACCTCGACGACGAGGAGATCGGCCTGGCCGCCGGCGCCGACGCGGCGCGTGTCGCGCTGGCGCCCTTCGGCCGCCGGGAGGCCCAACATGCGTAAACGCGCGCTGAAACTGCTGCTGGCCGCGGCCGTCGTCTGGGCCGGCTGGGACGTCGCGCTGGCACAGCCGGTGGCCGAACCGGCCGCCCCGGCGCTGTACACGACACACTGCGCCGCCTGCCACGGCGCCCAGCGCACCGGCGGCATGGGCCCGGCGCTGCTGCCCGAGAGCCTGGAGCGCCTGCGCCCGGCCGAAGCGCGCAAGGTCATCGCCCAGGGCCGGCCGGCGACGCAGATGGCGGGTTTCGCGGCCACGCTGAGCGCCGCCGAGATCGACGCGCTGGCCGCCTGGGTCTACCAGCCGGTGAACCCGGCGCCGGCCTGGAGCGAGGCCGACATCCGCGCCTCGCGCGAAGAGACGCCGGGTGCTGCGAAGCTGCCGGCCAAACCGGTGTGGCGTGCCGACCCGATGAACCTCTTCGTCGTCGTCGAAGGCGGCGACCACCACGTCTCGCTGGTCGACGGCGACCGCTTCGAGGTGATCCACCGCTTCGCCAGCCGTTACGCGCTGCATGGCGGGCCCAAGTTCACGCCCGACGGGCGCTACGTCTATTTCGGCAGCCGCGACGGCTGGATCACGAAGTACGACCTCTGGAACCTGACGGTGGTGGCCGAGGTGCGGGCGGGCCTGAACATGCGCAACATCGCCGTCAGCGGCGACGGCCGCTGGGTGATGGCGGCCAACTACCTGCCCAAGACCGTCGCGCTGTTCGACGCCGACCTGAAGCTCGTGAAGACGATCCCGGCGCAGACGCTGGACGGCAAAGCCGCGTCACGTGTCTCGGCGGTGTACGACGCCGCGCCGCGCAAGAGCTTCGTCGTCGCGATGAAGGACATCCCCGAGGTCTGGGAGATCAGCTACGACCCGAAGGCCGAGCCGATCCACGACGGCCTGGTGCACGACTACAAGATGGGCGAGGCGATCGCCAGACCCGGCTTCCAGAACCCGCGCCGCACCGTGCTCGACGAGCCGCTGGACGACTTCTTCTTCGACCAGGGCTACCGCCACGTGCTGGGCGCCACGCGGCCCAAGGCCGACGGGCAGGGCGCCAGCGCGCAGGTCGTCAACCTCGACATCCGGCGCAAGGTGGCCGAGCTGCCGATCGCCGGCATGCCGCACCTGGGCTCGGGCATCACCTTCGGATGGAACGGCACGACGGTGCTCGCCAGCCCCAACCTCAAGGGCGGCGCGATCGACGTCATCGACATGAAGACCTGGAAGCCGGTGAAGACGATTCCGACGCCGGGCCCCGGCTTCTTCATGCGCAGCCACGAGGCCACGCCCTATGCCTGGGCCGACTCGATGATGAGCCCGACGGCCCGGGACACGCTGACGCTGATCGACAAGGCGACGCTCTCGCCGGTGGCGACGATCCGCGAGCCCGGCCGGACGCTGGCGCACATCGAGTTCACCAAGGACGGCCGCTACGCGCTGGCCAGCGTCTGGGAGCTGGACGGCGCGCTCGTCGTCTACGACGCCAGGACGCTGAAGGAAGTGAAGCGCCTGCCGATGAGCAAGCCGGTCGGCAAGTACAACGTGTGGAACAAGATCACGCGCTCGGAGGGCACTTCCCACTGACCGCACTGACCGCCCTGACGTCGCGGCCGCTGACGGCGTAGACCGTCGCCGCGCCCAGCAGCGCCGCCAGCAGCCACAGCGTCGTGGCCAGCGGCCAGTGCGCGGTGGCCTGCGCCAGCCACGGGCCGACGCTGGCGCCGACGAACAGCACGAAGGTGTAGAGCGCCACCGCCAGGCCGCGTGCCGGCGCGTCGGCCAGCCCCGCCACGCGGGCGATCAGGCTGGGCACGCTGAAGCCCAGCCCGGCGGCGAACAGCACGCTGGCGGCCAGCAGCTCCAGCGGGTGCTCAGGGCCCGCCGCGGCGCAGGCCGCCATGCCCGCGCTCGCCAGGCCCAGGCCCAGCGCCACCAGGCGCCGCGCGCCGAGCTTCGGCATCAGGACGGCGGCGGCCAGCGGCATCAGAAAGCCCGGCAGCGCCACGGCCCGTGCGGCCAGCGGCGTGATGCCCAGCGCCTGCAAGGCGCTGCCGGCCTGGGCGTCCAGCGCCAGATAGAAGGCGACGAAACACATCAGCAGCAGCAGCGCCGGCGCGTAGACGCGCCGCAGGCGGGTGTCGGCCAGCAGCGCCCCCAGCGGCCGGTAGACGGCCAGCCAGCGGTCCGGGCGCGCTGCCGGCCGCGGGTCGGCCGGCGTCAGCGCCAGTGCGCCCGCCGTCGCCGCGTACACCAGCGCCAGCGGCAGCATCGCCACCCCCAGGCCCCAGCGCCCGGCGACCGCGCCGCCGTAGATCTGGCCCAGCAGGCCGGCCGACAGGAAGGCCGTGCTCAGCCCGGCCACCGCCCAGCTGCGCTGCCGGGCGCTGCCGCGCTCGGCCAGGTAGGCGATGACGACCGGCGGGAAGGCCGCTGCGGCGAAACCCTGCAGCGCACGCCCGGCCATCAGCAGCGGTGCGGCATGGCTCCAGGCGACGCTGGCGCTCAGCAGGGCCAGCGCCCCCAGCCCCCAGACCATCACCTGGCGCCGGCCCAGGCGGTCGGACAGCGGCCCGAACACCAGGAAGCCGGCCGCATAGGCCAGGCCGAAGGCGCCGGCCGCGCCGGCGGCGACGCCGGGCGCCACGTCGAGTTCCTGCGCCAGCTGCGCCAGGATGGGCAGCGGCACGTAGAGCTGCGAGACGACCGCCAGCGCACACAAGGTCAGCAGCAGGCGCAGCGGTGTCGAGGGCTGGTGGAGCGTGATGGTTGGGTTCATGGCTGAAAGACAGTTGGCTACATATTGGGTGTTGAAACGGGAGGGCGCGACCGGCGCCCCGCTCAGGACGGCGAGAGATCTGCGCTGCGCAGCTTCTGCATCAGCCCGGCGAGCACCCGGCGCTCCTCGGTGCTGAACTGGCGCATCAGCCCGGCCACCCAGGCGTAGTGCGCGGGCAGGGCCTTGCCCAGCAGCGCGTCGCCCTCGGGCGTCAGGCGGATCAGCCAGGCGCGGCGGTCCTGCGGGTCGGCCTCGCGCCGGCACAGCCCGGCGCCTTCCATGCGGTCGACGATGCGGGTCATGGTCTGCGAGGTCACCGCGACGCCTTGTGCCAGCGCGCCGACGCTCAGGCCGACGGGGTTGCGCTTGAGCAGCAGCAGCACGAAGAACTGCGACTGCGACAGGCCGCCGTGGCGGGCCAGGTTGGCCTCGAAGGCCGCCAGCATCTCGCCGGTGGCCGAAGCCCAGGCCAGCCAGGTGTGCAGCCCGTCGACGTCCGGGTTGCCGTAGGCGGCACCGAAGGCGGCGAGCGTGTCGTAGCTGGGCAGGTCCTTGAGTTCGAACATCGGCGTCTCCTTGGCTGAAATGTAGTCGGCTACATAAAAGATCGTCAAGCCTCTGCGAGGGCGTGCGAAGCGAGATCCGTCGCCCCGTCGGCCTGCTCTTGATCAAAGCCAAGCGGTCTGGACTGGATACGATAAGCATTCCCATTCGCATCGAGCCCGGCGGCGCGACCGTTCGCCGCGGGCCGGAAAAGGAACCGTCCAGATGATCAAGCCCCTGCTGGCCGCACTCGGCCTCGCTTTCGTGTCCGCTGCGGCCCAGGCCGCGCCCGAGGACATCGTCAAGAAGTCCGGCTGCCTGATGTGCCACCAGGTCGACAAGAAGGTCGTCGGCCCGTCCTACAAGGAAGTCGCGGCCAAGTACAAGGGCAAGAAGGTCGACGCGATGCTGTTCGACAAGGTGCGCAAGGGCGGCGCCGGCAACTGGGGCGTCGTGCCGATGATTCCGCACACGCCGCAGCAGATCTCCGACGCCGACCTCAAGACCGTCATCGCCTGGGTGCTCAAGCAGTGAGGTCGGGCGCGGCGCGCGCCGGTCAGCTCGCGCGCGTGTAATCGCGCTCGAGCCTTCGCCAGGCGCAGAACGCCTTCCGGCCTCAGACCGGCGCGTAGCCGCCCAGGCCGTCGGGCCAGGGTGTCAGCACCTCGCAGCCGTCGCGCGTGACGGCCACCATGTGCTCCCACTGCGCCGACAGCGAGCCGTCGCGCGTGACGACGGTCCAGCCGTCGCCCGCTTCGCGGATCGCCGGGCTGCCGGCGTTGAGCATCGGCTCGATCGTGAAGATCATGCCCTCGGCCAGCCGCAGCCCCTGGCCACGCTGGCCGAAGTGCGCGACGTGCGGGTCACCGTGGTAGACGGTGCCGATGCCGTGGCCGCCGTACTCGCGCACGACGCCGAAACCTTCGCGCCGCGCGACCGTCTGGATCGCGTGGCCGACGTCGCCCAGCGTCGCGCCCGGGCGCACGCGGCGGATGCCGGCACGCATCGCCTCGTAGGTGGTGTCCACCAGCCGGCGCGCCAGCGGCGAGACCTCGCCGACGCAGTACATGCGGCTGCAGTCGCCGTACCAGCCGTCGTGGATCACGGCGACGTCGATGTTGACGATGTCGCCGTCGGCCAGCACCGTGGCCGGCGACGGGATGCCGTGGCAGACGACCTCGTTCACCGAGGCGCAGACCGTCTTCGGGAAGCCGTGGTAACCGACGTTGGCCGGCACCGCCTTCAGCGTGCCGACGATGTAGTCGTGGCACAGCGCATCCAGCGCCTCGGTGCTGACGCCGGCGCGCACGTGCGGCACCAGCATCGCCAGCACCGACGCGGCCATGTGGCCGGCTTCGCGCGCCTTGGCCACCTCGGCCGGATTGCGCCGCGGCACCGGCCCCCTCATTGCACCCTCGCTTCGGGCGCCCCGGCCACCCGGGCCAGGTCCAGCCCGCCGGCCAGCTCGGCGCGCACCAGCATCCGGCACAGCTCGCCGTGCGGCAGGTCGGGGTGCAGCTCGGCGAGCATGCCGATGCGCATCCAGTGTTCGGCCTGCGCGTTGATCGAGCGCGACAGCGCACCCGCCGCGACCCGCAGGCTCTCGTGCATCGGCTCGGAGATTTTGACGATTCCCATGCCGGCATCGTATACGAAACGTATACGAAGCATATGGTCGTGGGTTTCAGGCGGGCGGCAACAGCCCAGGCCCTGCCGCCGGCGGCAGCCAGGCCGCGGCCGGACAGTCGCGCTCCAGGCCGGCGTGCGGCGCCAGGCCGCAGGGCAGCGGCGGCACCGGCAGCGCCTGTGCCAGCGCGCAGGCGGCGGCGAAGCCGGTGTCGCCATCGAAAGCGTGGGTGACGATCAGCCCGATGCCGGCCGCGACGGCCTGGTCGGCCAGCGCCAGGCAGCGCGCCAGCCCGAGCAGCGCCGGCTTGAGCACCAGCGCCGCGGGCCGGCGTCCCGGCGGCAGCGACAGCAGGGCCGCGGCACGCGCCGGGTCGGCCAGCGACTCGTCGGCGGCCCAGGGCAGCGGCAGCGGCGGCGGCATGCCCGGGCAGGGCTCCTCGACCAGCTCGACACCGTGGCGCGCCAGCGCCGCCAGCCGCGCCGGTGCGTCGGCCGGCGCGAGCGCACCGTTGGCGTCCAGCCGAAGTGCCACCGCGCCCGGGCCGGCGGCGGCGTCGGCTGCCGCACGCACCGCCGCCAGCAGGCGGTCTTCGTCGGCGGGGCTTCGGCCGGGGATCGTGATCTTCAGCTTCAGCACGCGGTGGCCGCGGGCCGCGGCCTCGGCGGCTGCCGACGGCGCGCGTTCATCGTCGGGCAGCAGCACGCTCACGGCCACCGGCTGCAGCGTGCGGCCGCCGGCCAGCCAGCGGGCGGCCGCACGGCCTTCGGCCTGCGCCGCGGCCTCCAGCAGCGCGCACTCCAGCGCAAAGCGTGCCGACGGCGAGCCCGCCAGCAGCGGGGCCAGCGGCGCCAGCGCGGCATTCAGCCGCGCGCCCGGCGTGCCGGCGTCGGGCAGCCGCAGCGTCGTGCCGGCGAGCGCCGCCAGCACGGCCAGCACCGTGTCGGCGTCGTCGCTGCTGAAGCCCGGCAGCGGCAGGGCCTCGCCGTGGCCGGTGAAGCTGCCGTCGGACACCGCGACCCGCACCGCCACCCGCGGCCTGTCGCTGCCGCGCACGCTGAGCGTGCCGCAGGGCACGCGTACCGGCGCGCCCAGCGTCAGCCGCCGCGCGCCGGTGTTCATGCCGCCAGCCGCGCCAGCGCCGCGGCCACGGCCTGTGGTGCTTCGAGCAGCAGGTTGTGGCCGGCGCCGGGCACCCGTTCGTGCGTGATCTGCGGCGGCCGCGCCAGGCCCGCGGCCAGGGTGTCGAAGCGGGTGTCCTCGGCCCCGGTCAGCCAGTGCAGGCGCTGGCCGGTCGTGGCGACCGCGGCGCGGTAGTCGGGCATCTGCGCCAGCCCGGCGACCTCGAAAGCCCAGGTCAGCGCCTGGGCGTCGTGCGCCAGCCGCGCGGCGCGCTGGGCCGCCTGCGCCGCGGCCGGCATAGCCCGCTGGCTGGCGAACAGCGGCAGCGCCTCCCAGGCGTCGACGAAGGCGGCCAGGCCGTCGCGGCGCAAGGCTGCGGCCCGCGCCGCGTCCTGCGCCGCACGTTCGGCGCGTTCGGCCCCGCCCGCCAGCCCGACGTGGCCGCCGACCAGCAGCACCGCGCGTACGCGGCCCGGCCGCGCCATCGCCGCGCCCAGCGCCAGCCGGGCGCCCATCGAATAACCGGCCAACAGCGCACCGGGGGGCAGCGTGGCGGCGATGGTGTCCACCGCCTCGGCCCAGCTGCGCGGTTCGGGCGCCGCCGGGCCGTGGCCGGGCAGCCAGGGGCACCAGGTTTCGCCGTGCGCGGGCAGGGCGGCGAGCACGCCGTCCCAGGCGCCCGGGTGGCCGAGAAAACCGTGCAGCAACACCAGCGGCGGCCCGTCGCCGCGTGCGGCGTGGCGGGTGCCGGGCGCGTTCACGTCAGCGACACCGCCGCGGCGCCGGCCTCGGCCATCGCCGACAGCAGCGCTGCGCGCGTGGCGCTGCCGCCGTCGGCGACACGCGCCTCGATCAGCATCGGCCGGTTGGCGGCCAGCGCGCAGTCCAGCGCGTCGCGCAGTGCTGCCGGCGTGGCCACACGCTCGTAGCCCAGGTCATAGGTGTCGGCCAGGCCCTCGAAGCCGCGGCCGTGGCCGGCGACGAACAGCGCCTCGCAGTCGTCGGCCAGCGCCGGGGCGCGGCCGATCGGCAGGCGCTCGAAGATGCGCCCGCCGTCGTTGTGCACCGCGACGATGGCCAGCGGCCCGCGCACCGCGGCCGCGGCGGCCAGGCCGCCGGCGTCGTGCAGCAGCGAGACGTCGCCCAGCAGCAGCGCCAGCGGGCCGTCGAGCACACGCCGGGCGCCGGCGGCGCCGGCCACCAGGCCGTCGATGCCGGCGGCGCCGCGCTGGTGCAGCACGGCCAGCGGCCGGCCGTCGGGGCGCAGGTCGTGGTCCAGGTCGCGCACCGGGTTGCTGTTGCCCACCATCAGCGTCGCACCGGCCGGCAGCGCGGCGCGCAGCAGCGCCGGGATCTGGTGTTCGTGCAGCGGGCCGTCGTCGCCGCCGTCGGCGCAGTCCTCGCGTGCCGCCCAGGCGCCGGCTTCGGCGAACTGCCAGGCCTGGGCGTACGCGGTGGCGGCCTCATGCTCGGCCCGCGGCCGTGCCTGGGACTCCAGGCGCTCGGCGGCGGCCTCCAGCAGCGCGGCCACCGGGCCCAGCAGCATCGCGGCGGCGCCACCGGCGGGGTCGGCCGGGCGTTCGCCGGGCAGCACGATGCGTTCGGGTGCGTCGTGGCCGGCACACAGCGCCAGCCACTGCGCAGACACCGCCGGCGCGCCGATCTCCAGCGCCAGTTCGGGCTTCAGCGCGGCACGCACCGGGCGCGCGCGCAGCAGCGCGTCGAAGGCGCCCAGGCAGCGCGGCAAGGTTTCGGCCGGCAGGCCGAAACGCAGCTGGCTCGTGGCCTCGGCCAGCAGCACGTAGCCGCTGGCGGCGACGAAACGCGCGACCGCGCGGCGCAGCGCCGGCGCGTCGGGCGCGGGCAGCGGGCCGGCGACGATGAGGCCCTTGGGCGCGGCCGTCACGCGTTCGACCAGCAGCGCCACCGCCTCGGGCGACGGCATGGCCGCCGGCGGCAGCAGGCGCGGCGCGCCGTCGCGCGACAGACGCTCGACCAGCGGCCGCCAGGGCTCGCCGCCCGGGCCGGGCTGCGGCTCCAGCGGCTTGCGAAAACGCGCGTTGACGTGCACCGCGCCGGACAGCGGGTGGCGTGTGGCCAGCACCGCCTGCGCGGCGATGCGCGGCACGGCACGCAGCGCGGCCGGGTGTTCGTCGGGCAGGCCCAGGTCGTAGAAGGCGCGCACGTGGCGGCCGAAGAGGTGCTGCTGGTCCACCGTCTGCGAGGCCTGCGCGTCCTGCACCTCCCAGGGCCGGTCGGCACTGAGCAGCAGCAGCGGGATGCCGGCCTCGCGCGCTTCCATCGCCGCCGGCAACCAGTGCCCGGGCGCGGTGCCGCTGGTGGCCAGCACCACCGCCGGGCGGCCGCTGGCCCGTGCCTGGCCGAGCGCGAAGAAGGCCGCCGCGCGTTCGTCGTGCAGCAGCGTGTGCGGCAGCGTGCGCGCCAGCGCCAGGGCCAGCGGCGTCGAGCGTGATCCGGGGCTGATGACGGCGTGGCCGATGCCCGCGTCGCGCAGCGCGCCGGCGAACAGCCGCGCCCAGGCGGTGTGCAGGTCGCTCACTGGGGCGCCCCGGCCAAGTCCTGAGCGCTCACTGGGGCACCCTCCGGCCTGGCGGCCGGTCCCGCCAAGCGGGAATGAGCCCCGGACAAGTCCTGAGCGCTCATGCTGCGGCGAAGGCCCGCCACGCGTCGAGCACGCTGCCTTGTTTGGCGCGTGTCTCGGCGAGTTCACGTTCGCCGTCGGAGCCGTCGACGATGCCGGCACCCGCCGGCAGCACCGCCAGCCGGCCGCTGAGCAGCGCACCGCGCAGGCCGACGACGGCGTGTGCCGTGCCGTCGGCCGACAGGCGCAGCACCGGGCCGGCATACAGGCCGCGCGGTTCGCCTTCCAGGGCTGCCAGCAGCGTGGCGGCGCGCTCGGCCGGCAGGCCGCAGACCGCGGGCGTGGGGTGCAGCGCGTGCACCAGCGCCAGCGCGTCGGTGTCGGCGCGCAGCGTGGCTTCGATCGGCGTGTGCAGGTGTGCCAGCCCGCGCGTGCGGCGCAGGCCGGGCGGGCGCGCCGGCGGCAGCGCCTGCACCCAGGGTGCGATGGCCGCCCGCACCGCGTCAACGACGACGGCGTGTTCGTGGCGCTCCTTGGCGTCGGCGTGCAGCTCGTCGGCGCGGGCCTCCGGGCGCGTGCCGGCCAGCGCCTCGGTGCGCAGCGTGCGGCCGTCCAGGCGCAGCAGTGTCTCGGGTGTGGCGCCCAGCCAGGCCTTGCCGCCGCGGCACCAGGCGTAGCGCACCGCGCCGCTCTGGTGTGCCGACAGCCGGCGCAGCACCGCGGCGGCGCTGGGCGCGTGTTCGAACGCGATGTTGGCGCGCCGCGCCAGCACCACCTTGACCAGCTCGCCGGCGCGGATGCGTGCCACCGCGTCACCGACCGCGGCGGTGTAACGCGCCGCCGTGTCGGCGTCGTCGAACTCGTCGAAGCCCGGAAGCGGCGTGTTCTCGGCCGCCGGCAGCGCCGCCAGCTCGCGCGCGACCGAGTTCAGCCGGGCGCGCAGCGTGTCGGCCTCGGCGGCCGGCAGCGTCAGGCGCAGCCAGGCGCGGCCGCCGCGCTGCACCACCAGGCGCTCGGGCAGCACCACGCCGCCGGGCATCAGGCCGGCCCACAGCGCGTCGGGCATCTCGCGCGCCGAAAACGGCAGCGCGCCCAGCGCAGCGGGCGGCGGGGCGTCGGGGCTGACATCGGCCAGACCGGCCCACAGCGCGTGCGCGTCGCCCGGTTTGCCGGTGAGCCAGCGCACCGCGCCGATGCCCACCCAGGACTCGCCGTTGGGCGCCAGGAACGCCGCCGTCGGCTCGCCGCCCGCGGCGAGCAGGCGCTCGGGCGGCAGCGGGGCGATCTCCAGCGCGGCACTGCAAAGACGCAGCGGATGGCCGGGGGGCAGGGCGAGGTTCATCGACGACGGGGGCGCGGACCGGGGGCTGAGGCTCGGCGGGACGATACACGCTGACCCGGGCGCAGCGCAGGGTCGCGGCTAGACCTAGGTCAAGAGAGCGTGACGATAGGCCGCGCTGCGCGCAAGGTTTGGCGAAGCGCCGTCCCCGCCTGGCGACACGGGCCGGCCGGCGCCCTGTTCAGCCGGCAGTGTCGGCGGCTGCCGGCGTGCCGGGTTCGCCGCGCGGCAGCCGCACCGTGAAGGCGGTGAGGTCGCCGTCGCAGCGCACCGTGACCTCGCCGCCGTGCGCCTGGGCGATCTCGCGCACGATGTACAGCCCCAGCCCCAGGCTCTCGCGGCCCTCGCCGCCTTCCTGAGGTGCGCTGCCGCGTTCCAGCGGGCCGAACAGCCGGGCCAGGGCCTGGGCGTCCGCGGGCTCGCCGCGGTTGTCCACCCGCAGCACGAGTTGCGGGTCCCGGCCGTCGAGCACCACCTGCACCGGCGCGTCGCGGCTGCCGTAGCGGATGGCGTTGGACACCAGGTTGCGCAGCAGCTGCTGCAGCCGCACGCCGTCCCAGTGGCCGTGGGTGTCGCCGCTGATCGACAGTTCGATGTGCCGGCCGGGGTGGGCGCCGCGCAGCTGTTCCACTTCGTCGGCCGCCCGGGGGGCGAGGTCGATGGGCGCGCATGCCAGGCTCAACCCCAGGCCGAGGCTGGTGCGGCCGAAGGTCGTCAGGTCGTCGATCAGCGCGCGCAGCGACTCGCCGCTGCGCATCAGCCGCGCCGCCGCCGTCGTCACCTGCTCGCCGGCCTGCAGCCGATGCAGGTAGGTGGCCGTCATGAAGATGTTGCCCAGCGGCGTGCGCATGTCGTGCCCCAGCATCGCCAGCACCAGGTTGCGCGAGAACTCCACCTGGGCATGGAAGTGCGCCACCGACTCGGCCACCGCCTGGTCGATCGCCTCGTTGAAACGCATCACTTCCTCGACCTGCGGCCGCTCCAGCGGCACCACGGCGAGCCAGCGGCGCAGAACGCTGGCACGCAGCGCGCGGTATTCGGCCACCAACTGGTTGATGTCGAAGCCGTGGCGTGCGCGCAGCACGGCGTGCGTCTGGGCCGCCGTCTGCGGCGCACCGGGGCTCACCGGCGCGAGGCCCTTGGACTTGTCCGCCTGCTGCAGCTGCGTCTGCTGCGTCTTCAAGTCGCGCGCCACCGTGAGCAGGATCGCGGGGGCGTGGTCGCGCAGCGCCAGCGACGACATGCCCTCGGCCGCCGGCAGCTGGGTGGCAGCGAACGCCTCCCACTCGGCCATGATGGCGTCGAGGTCATGAATGATGAAGTCGGCCAGGCCCAAGTCCTGAGGTTGATGCAGCATCCGGCCCTCCTCTGAAGGCAAAGACTGCGCCAGCGGCGCGTTCCGCTGTGATTAACCCTCAGCGTGAACCGTGCCACGCTGGGCAGAATCGTCATCCCGAGTGGGGACGCATGAGCCCTGACCGCCGGGCGACGCCCGCGCGTGCCGCCGTGCCCCCCGCCACCCCGTGCCCGCCGACAGCGAGGTGCCTGCATGCGACTGGCTGAGCGACGCTCCTGGCTGCCCAGCACCATCCGTGGGCGCCTGCAGCTGCTCGTCGTCGCCTGCATCGTGCCGGGCTGGCTGGCGGCGGTGGTGGTGCTGCTGACGCACTACCAGCGTGAGCACGACGCGCTGATGCGCAGCGCCGGCACGTCGGCCACGCGGCTGCTGCAGGCGCTGGAGTCGGAGATCGACAAACACGCCACGGCACTGCGCATGCTGGCCACCTCGCCGCACCTGGACCGGGGCGACCTGCGCGCCTTCCACGACCAGGCCGCGCTGGCCCGCCCCGAGACCGACGCGCTGACGCTGGTGATCTTCGACACCCAGGAGAACCAGCTGCTCAACCTGCTGGTGCCCTACGGCGGGCCGCTGCCGCCGCGCCGCCCGCTGGACATGTTCCCGCCGGCCACCGGCGACGGCCAGGCGCAGGTGTCGGACCTGTTCCTGGGCGCCGTCACCGGCGTGCGGCGCGTGTCGCTGCGCGTGCCGGTGATGCGCGACGGGCGCCAGCGCTACTGGCTCGTCATGGTGCTGTCGGTGGACACGCTGGCCGACTTCATGCGGCGCCAGGGGCTGCCGCCGGGCTGGATCGCCAGCGTCGTCGACCGCAAGGGCATCACCGCCGCGCGCACCGTCAACGCCGAGCGCTACGTCGGCACGCCGCTGGTGCCGCAGATGCTGCAGCGCGTGCTGAACGAGGACAGCAGCAGCTCGTTCACGACCACGCGCGAAGGCGTGGAGGTGCTGGCCGCCCATGCGCGGTCCCAACGCTGGCTGTGGTCGGTGACGATCGGCGCGCCGCGCGCCGAGCTGACCGCCGAGCTGCGCGAGAGCCTGGCGCTGTTCACCGGGCTGGCGGCCGTGCTGCTGCTGGGCGGGCTGGGCCTGGCCACCGTGCTGGCGCGCAGCATCGCCCGGCCCATCCAGGCGCTGACCGGCCCGGCGCGCCAGATCGGCGCCGGCCGGCGCGTGCCGATCCCCCGCCCCGACATGCACGAGGCGCGCGAGCTGGCCGACGCGCTGGTCAGCGCCCAGGGGCTGCTGGACGAGCGCGAGCAGGCGCGCGACCTGGCCGAGGCCGCTCTGCGCCGCAGCGAAGCCGACCTGCGCCTGGCCATCGAAGCCAGCCGCATGGGCACCTGGGACCTGGACATGCGCAGCGGCGTGCTGCACCACTCCGAGCAGCACGACCGCTGCTTCGGCCACGCCGAGCCGGTGGCCGAATGGACGGTGGAGTCCTTCCGCAGCGCGCTGCACCCCGAGGACCGCCCGCGCGTGCTGGCCGAGGCCGAGGCCTCGATGCGCCTGGGCGAGGCGCTGAACACCGAGTTCCGCGTCGTCTGGTCCGACGGCAGCGAGCACTGGCTGGCGCTGCACAGCCTGATGCTGCGTGACGAAGCCGGCGCGCCGGCGCGCATGATCGGCGTCGTCGCCGACATCACCGAGCGCAAGCAGAACGAGACGCTGCGCCTGCGCGGCGTGGAGCTGGAGGCGCAGAACCGCGAGATCGCCGCGGCCAGCCGGCGCAAGCAGGAGTTCCTGGCCAGCGTCTCGCACGAGCTGCGCACGCCGCTCAACGGCGTCATCGGCTTTGCCAACCTCCTGCGCCAGGGCAAGGTGCCGCCCGAGTCGGCGCGGCACCGGCAGTACCTGGACCGCATCGCCCAGGGCGGGCAGCACCTGCTGCAGGTGGTGAACGACCTGCTGGACCTGTCGCGCATCGAAGCCGGCAAGCTCGACTTCAGGCCCCGGCCGCTGGACCTGCCGGTGCTGGTGGACGAGGCGCTGGCGCTGCTGCGCGAGCCGGCCGAGGCCAAGCGCATCGGGCTGCACGCCGAGCTGCAGCCGCTGCCCGGGCTGTGCCTGGACCCGCTGCGGCTGACGCAGGTGCTGCTGAACCTGCTGTCCAACGCCGTCAAGTTCACCCCGGCCGGCGGCCGCGTGGTGCTGCGGGCGCAGGCGTTGGACAGCGAGCGCTGGCGGCTGGAGGTGCAGGACACCGGCGTCGGCATCGGCGAGGCCGACCAGGCGCGGCTGTTCGGCCGCTACGAGCAGGCCGAGAGCGCGCAGCCCGAACGCGCCCGGGGCAGCGGCCTGGGCCTGGACGTGACGCGCCAGCTGGTGCAGCTGCAGGGCGGGCGCATCGGCGTGCGCAGCGTGGTCGGGGAGGGGAGCGTGTTCTGGGTGGAGTTGCCGAGGAGCACCGGACAGCCGCCAGCGTGAAGCGCGGTCGGCAAGCGGGCCTTGCCGGCCCGCGGAACCCGGGCGGGTGAGCCGGGTGACGCCTTGGTGTGACCGGCCTGGCCCGGCAACCACGCACGGCTCGCCTGATGCCCGACGCGTGCCCGCTCGCCTGCCTGCCGCCCGGCGCCATCGCCCGCCACCGGCCCGCGGGCGCCCGCGTCGTCAACCTGCATGCCTGGGCCGCCCGGCGTGGTGGGTGCGTTCACGGCCGCTTCAGTCGAGCCAGAAGTCGTCGCCCGCCGCCATGACCTGCTCGTCCAGGAACTCGACCACGCGCCGCACGCGGGCCAGCTCGTGCGTGTCCTCGTGCGTCACGCACCAGTAGCTGCGCACCAGGCGCACCTTGTCCGCCAGCACCGGCACCAGGCCCGGCTGCTGGCGCGCCATGAAGTGCGGCAGCACGCCCAGGCCCGCGCCGCCGGCCAGCGCCATCATCTGGCTGATGACGTTGGAGATGCGCAGCTGCGGCACCAGGCCGCGCTGCACCTGGGGCAGGTAGTCCAGCTCCTCGGTCCACATCAGTTCCTCGACGTAGCCGATCCAGCGGTGGGCCGTGAGGTCCTCGCGCTGGCGGATGGCGGCGTGGCCCTGCAGGTACTGCGGGCTGGCGTACAGGCCCAGCGCGTAGTCCACCAGCTTGTGCGCGTAGACGCGGCCCTGGGCCGGGCGCGTCATCGTGATGGCGAGGTCGGCTTCGCGCTTGGACAGGCTGAAGCTGCGCGGCATGGCCACCAGCTCCAGTTCGAGCTGCGGGTGGCGCGTGGCCAGCGTGGCCAGCCGCGGCCCGAAGAAGTAGGTGCCGAAGCCCTCGGGCGAGCCCACGCGCACGCTGCCCGAGAGCTGCTGGCCCGCGTCCGCCAGGCGCCCGGTCAGGCGCAGCGCCATCGCCTCCATGGCCTCGGCGTCGGGCAGCAGCCGTTCGCCCTCGGGGGTGGGCACGAAGCCGGCCGGGCGGCGGTCGAACAGCGGCGTGCCCAGCGCCGCCTCCAGGCCGCTGATGCGCCGGCTCAGGGTGCTGTGATCCACGCCCAGCTGCCGCGCGGCCACCGTCAGGCGGCCGGTGCGGGCCATCGCCAGGAAGGCGCGCAGGTCGTTCCAGTCGAAGTCGGGCATGCGAGTTTTTGCACAGCCGGTGTGCTGATTTGCGAGTTCTTTTGCAGGAATGCCGATGCTATCGTGGCCTCGCCCCGTCCACACCGGCCGGGGCCGGCACCCGCAGAGGTGACCGACGAGACAAGATCGGAGACAGACATGGCTTTCTGGATACGCAGGGGCATGCGGGTGCTGGACCTCGCATGCGCCACGCTGCTGGCACTGATGGTGGTGCTGGTCTTCGGCAACGTGGTGATGCGCTACGGCTTCGACGCCAGCATCACCGTGTCGGAGGAACTGGCCCGCTGGGCCTTCGTCTGGATGACGATGCTCGGTGCCGTGGTGGCCGTCGAGAACCGGGGCCACCTGGGCAGCAACCTGCTGGTCGAGCGCCTGGGCCGCGGCGGGCGCCGGGCCTGCCTGCTGCTCAGCCAGACCCTGATGATCGCCATCACCGCGCTGCTCCTGGTGGGCAGCTGGCAGCAGGCGGCCATCAACTGGTCGGTGCGCGCGCCGGTCAGCGGCCTGTCGATGGCGGGGTTCTACGGTGCCGGCGTGGTCTTCGGCGTGCTCGTGCTGGGGCTGCTGCTGCGCCAGGCCCTGCGCACCGTCACCGGCGAGCTCGGCGACGAGGACCTGGCGCCGCTGCAGGAGTCCGAGGACGTGGCGCAGATCCAGGACCTGCACCTGGACCGCAGCGCCGCCTGGCGCCACTGAGGAGCAGGCCATGACCGTGTTTCTCTTCCTCGGCTCGCTGCTGGCCGTGATGGCCCTGGGCACGCCCATCGCCTACGCCCTGCTGGCCAGCGGCGTGGCGCTGATGTGGCAGCTCGACCTGCTCGACGCCCAGATCCTGGCGCAGAACGTCATCAACGGCGCCGACAGCTTCCCGCTGCTGGCCGTGCCCTTCTTCATGCTGGCCGGCGAGATCATGAACGTGGGCGGGCTGTCGCGCCGCATCGTGAACCTCGCGCTCGCGCTGGTGGGCCACCGCCGCGGCGGCCTGGGCTTCGTGACCATCGTCGCCGCCTGCCTGATGGCCGCGCTGTCGGGCTCGGCGGTGGCCGACACCGCGGCGCTGGCCACGCTGCTGCTGCCGATGATGGTGCGCGCCGGCCACGACCGGGCGCGCGCCGGCGGCCTCATCGCCTCGGCGGGCATCATCGCGCCGGTCATCCCGCCGTCCATCGGCTTCATCGTCTTCGGCGTCGCGGCCAACGTGTCGGTGGGCAAGCTCTTCCTCGCGGGCATCGTGCCCGGCCTGATGCTGGGCCTGGCGCTGGCGCTGACCTGGGGCTGGATCTCGCGCCGCGAGGCGGTGCAGCCGCCGCCGCCGGCCTCCGCGGCCGAGCGCTGGACGGCGCTGCGCGAATCGACCTGGGCCCTGGCGTTGCCGGTGATCGTCGTCGTGGGCCTGAGGATGGGCGTGTTCACGCCCACCGAGGCGGCGGTGGTGGCGGCGGTCTACGCGCTGGCGGTGTCCACGCTGGTCTACCGCGAGCTGCACTGGCCGCAGCTCGCCGAGGTCTTCGTCAGCGCCTCGCGCACCACCGCCGTGATCATGTTCCTGGTCGCGGCGGCGATGGTCAGCGCCTGGCTGATCACGGTGGCCGACGTGCCCAGCCAGGTGGTGAGCCTGCTCGAGCCGCTGCTGGACAGCCCCACGCTGCTGCTGCTGGCCATCATGGTGCTGGTGATGGTGGTGGGCATGGCGATGGACATGACGCCCACCATCCTGATCATGACCCCGGTGCTGATGCCGCTGGTGAAGGCCGCCGGTATCGACCCGGTCTACTTCGGCGTGCTGTTCATCATGAACAACGCCATCGGCCTGATCACGCCGCCGGTGGGCACCGTGCTCAACGTGGTGGCCGGCGTGGGCCGCATGAACATCACCGAAGTCACGCGCGGCGTCCTGCCGTTCATGGCCGCGCAGACGGCCGTGATGTTCCTGCTCGTCTTCTTCCCGCAACTCGTCTTGGTGCCGCTGCGCTGGCTCCACGGCTGACAGGCCGTGAACGAGCCCGCCTCACCCGCCCGGCCGTCGCAGGGCGAGCGGCCCGGGCGTGCGCGGTTCGTTCACCGCTGCGACTGCTTCTGACCGAGCCGGCAGGCCGGCTCGCCCGATCCGGAGCGCACACCGCTCCTTGCCAACCCCCAGACGGAGACCCCGAGTCCATGTCCCTCATCCGCAAGCTCAAGACCCGCGCGCAGAACGGCCAGCCGGTGCGCGTCGCCGTGATCGGCGCCGGCAAGTTCGGCTCCATGTACCTGTCGCAGGCGCCGCGCACGCCGGGCATCCACCTGACCGCGGTGGTCGACCTCTCGCCCGACCGTGCCCGCGCCTCGCTGGCGCGCGTGGGCTGGGACGCGCCGCGTTTCGCCGCCACCTCGCTGGCCCAGGCCAAGAAGGACGGCAGCACCTTCATCACCGACGACGCCCACGCCGTCATCGCCAGCGACGCGGTGGACATCGTCATCGACGCCACCGGCAGCCCCGCCGCCGGCATCGCCCACGCGCTGCTGTGCTGCGAGCACCGCAAGCACATCATCATGGTCAACGTCGAGGCCGACGTGCTGGCCGGCCCCTATCTGGCGCGCCGGGCGGCCGAGGCCGGCATCATCTACAGCATGGCCTCGGGCGACCAGCCGGCGCTGATCGCCGAGCTGGTGGACTGGGCACGCACCATCGGCATGGAGGTCGTGTGCGCCGGCAAGGGCACCAAGTACCTGCCGATCTACCACGCCAGCACGCCCGAGACGGTCTGGGGCCACTACGGCTTCAGCGAGGCGCAGGTCGCCGGCGGCGACTTCAACGCGCAGATGTTCAACAGCTTCCTCGACGGCACCAAGTCGGCGCTGGAGATGGCCGCGGTGGCCAACGGCTGCGAGCTGTCGCCGCCGGAGGACGGCCTGGTGTTCCCGCCCGTGGGCGTGGACGACCTGCCGCACGTCCTGCGCCCGGCCGCCGACGGCGGCATCCTGCCGAAGAAGGGCATGGTCGAGGTGGTCAGCTCGCTCGAGCGCGATGGCCGCCCGGTGTTCCGTGACCTGCGCTGGGGCGTGTACGCCGTGTTCGAGGCGCCCAGCCCCTACGTGAAGGACTGCTTCCAGCAGTACGGCCTGAAGACCGACGCCAGCGGCCGCTACGCCGCCATGTACAAGCCCTACCACCTCATCGGCCTGGAGCTGGGCATCTCGGTGGCCAGCATCGCCGTGCGCCAGGAGGCCACCGGCGCCACCGGCGAGTGGCGCGGCGACGTGGGCGCCACCGCCAAGCGTGCGCTCAGGGCCGGCGAGAAGCTCGACGGCGAGGGCGGCTTCACCGTCTACGGCAAGCTGATGCCCACCGCCACCTCGCTGCGCCGGCGCGCGCTGCCCATCGGCCTGGCGCACAACATGGTGCTCAAGCGCGACATCGCCGCCGGCGAGGTCGTGAGCTGGGACGACGTCGAGTACGACGCCAGCAAGCAGGCCGTGCAGGTGCGCCGCGCCCAGGAGGACATGTTCCGCCGCGAACTGCAGCTCTGACCCCGCGCGGCCACGCCGCCGCCCCGGCGCCGCCACGGCGCCGGGCCCACCGCCCCCAGAAGGCCATCGACACAACGGAGACATCACCATGCAGACCCCCAACGCCCTGCGACGCCTGCTCGCCCGCGCCCTGCTCGCTGCCCCCCTGCTCGCTGCCGCCGCGCTGCCCGCGGCCGCGCAGGAGATCCGCGACCAGACGTTCAAGTTCGCTTTCGTCCAGCCCAAGGACAGCCACATGGGCGCGGGCGCGGTGCGTTTTGCCGAGCTGGTGGCGGCCAAGTCCAAGGGGCGCATGCAGATCAGGCTCTTCCCTGGCGGCACGCTGGGCGGCGACATCCAGACCATCTCGGCGCTGCAGGGCGGCACCGTCGAGATGACGACCCTGCCGCCGGGCCTGATGGTGGGCCTGGCCAAGCCCTTCGCGGTCTTCGACATGCCCTTCCTGTTCAGCAGCTTCGCCGAGGCCGACGCGCTGCTCGACGGCCCCGTGGGCCAGAAGCTGCTGACGCAAGTGCCGGCTGGCCTGGTGGGCCTGGCCTACTGGGACCACGGCTTCCGCAACCTCAGCAACAGCCGCCGTCCGGTGGCCCGGCTGGAGGACTTCGCGGGGCTGAAGATCCGCGTGTCGCAGTCGCCGATGATCATCGAGACCATCAACGGCCTGGGCGCCAACGCCACGCCGATGGCCTTCACCGAGGTCTACTCCGCGCTGGAGACCAAGGCCGTCGACGGGCAGGAGAACCCCACCGCGGTGTTCGACGCCAACAAGTTCAACGAGGTGCAGAAGTACCTCTCGCTGACGCGCCACCAGTACAACCCGCTCATCGTGCTGGCCAGCGGCAAGGCCTGGGCCCGGCTCAACGACGCCGAGCGCCGGGTGCTCACCGAGGCCGCGGTCGAGACGCGGGCCTACCAGCGCCAGGTCTCGCGCGAGATGGAGGCCAGGTCCACCGCCTCGCTCAAGGCCCGCGGCACCCTCGTCAACGAGGTCAGCGCCGCCGAGATCGAGCGCATGCGCCGCCACCTCGCGCCGGTCTCGGCCAAGCTGGCCAAGGACATCGGCGAGGCGCTGGTGGGCGAGGTGAGCGCCGAGGTCGAACGCCTGCGCGAAGCGAAGTAAGCCCGCGCCCGGCACACCGCCGGGGCCGGCCGACGCGCAGGACGACCCGGGCCTGCGCCGGCCGGGCCGGCCCGCGGTGGCCGCCGGCCGGCCCCGCCACCGCATCCCACTCGTTACGCGACCTGCCGCCACCATGCCCCGCTTCGCCGCCAACCTGTCGCTGATGTATCCCGAGAAGCCCTTCCTCGAGCGCTTCCGCGCCGCGGCGCAGGACGGCTTCGAGGGCGTGGAGTACCTCTTCCCCTACGAGCACGACCCCGCGACGCTGCGCGCCCTGCTCGACGAGCACGGCCTGAGCCAGGTGCTGTTCAACGCGCCCCCCGGCGACTGGGCTGGCGGCGAGCGCGGCCTGGCCAGCCTGCCCGGGCGCGAGGCCGAGTTCCGCGAAGGCATCGAGCGTGCGCTGGCCTGTGCGCGGGCGCTGGGCTGCCGCCGCCTGCACGTGATGTCGGGCCTGCTGCCCGCCGGCGTGCGCCGCGAGCAGCGTCTGGCGCTCTGGCACGACAACCTCGCGTGGGCCGCGGCACGCGCGTTGGCCGCCGGCTGCACCCTGCTCATCGAGCCCATCAACCAGCGCGACATGCCGGGTTACTTCCTCAGCCGCCAGCAGGACGCGCACGACGCGGTGCAGGCCCTGGGCTCGCCCGCGCTGAAGGTGCAGATGGACCTGTACCACTGCCAGATCACCGAGGGCGACCTGGCGATGCTGCTGCGCCGCTGGCTGCCCACCGGGCAGGTCGGCCACCTGCAGATCGCCGGCGTGCCCGAACGCCACGAGCCCGACCGGGGCGAGGTGCACTACCCGTACCTCTTCGAGCTCATCGACGAGCTGGCCGCACAGGGGCACTGGGACGGCTGGATCGGCTGCGAGTACCGGCCCGCGCGCGGCGGCAAACCGCTGGGCACGTCCTCGGGCCTGACCTGGCTGCATCGGGAGCGGGCGGGCGGGCGGCGGCGCGGCTGAGCCGGCCGGCATCAACGCCAGGCCGGGCCGGCGTCATGCGCCAGAGGAGGAGTTCGTTTCCCCTCAGCGCCCGGATTCGACCGCCCGGCGCAGCGCGGCCCGCGCCAACAGGCGAGTGGAGTCCAGCGTCGGAAGCGGCGAGTTGCCGTCGTCGATGATCAGCGGGATCTCGGTGCAACCCAGAACCACGGCGTCACAGTGGTGGGCCTGCAGGTTGCGGATGACGCTCTGGAAATACGCGACGGTGGCCGGCCTGACAACACCCGGGACCAGCTCGTCCATGATGAGCCTCCCCATCTCGTCTCGTTCGGCTTCGCTGGGGCGCACGTAGTCCAGCCCACGCGCGGCCAGCTTCTCGGGGTAGACCTCGCTCGCCACCAGCCACCGGGTGCCCGTGATGCCGATGCGCCGATAGCCGCGCGCGGCGGCTTCGGCGGCGACGACCTCGGCGATGTGCAGCCAGGGCCGCGGAGAGGCCGGCTCGACCTTCGAGAACGCCTGGTGAATCGTGTTGTCGGGGCAGACCAGGAAGTCGGCGCCCGCGGCGGCGAGTTTCTGGGCCGAAGCCAGCATCAGCTCGGCGACGCCGTCGAGGTCGTTGCGCTCCAGGCACTCGACGTAATCGGCGAGGGACGCGGTGTGCAGCGAGACCTCAGGATGAGCGTGCGGGCCGAGCAGCGCTGCGCCTTCTGCGCAGATCGTCCGGTAGCAGAGAGCGGCGCCTTCAGCAGAGCAGCCGACGATTCCGATGTGCAACGGTGCGGGCATGGAGATGACTTCGTGTCCTGGGTTTCGAGATCGGGCGGGCAGGGGCGGGGCCACTGGGCCGTTGCGGGGCTGGGCTGACGCTGTGGCCGGCCCCCCATCCGGGGTGCCGGCAGGCGCGCCGTGCCTGCGTTCCTGAGTTCTCCCGCCTTCGGCGGGCACCCGTTGTACTAGATTGGGCGCGCCGCGGACATCGCGGCCAGGGAGGGCAGGTGGCACAGACCGACCGCCATTACAAGATCCGGCAGTGGCTGGACTCGGGCCGCTGCGTGAGCCGCGAGTGGCTGATGCGCGAGCTGGAGGTGTCGGCCTCCACGCTCAAGCGCGACATCGCGCTGCTGCGCGACCGGCTGAACACGCCCGTCGAGTGGGACCGCGAGCGCCGCGGCTGGCGGTTGCAGCGCCGGCCCGAGGGGCCCGACGGCCAGTACGAGCTGCCCGGGCTGTGGTTCAGCGCCGAGGAGATCCACGCGCTGCTGACCATGCAGCACCTGCTGTCCAACCTGGACGCCGGCGGCTTCCTGGGCCCGCACATCGAGCCGCTGCGCAAGCGCCTGTCGCAACTGCTGGGCACCGGCGCGCCGCCGCGCAGCGATGTGGCGCGGCGCATCCGCGTGCAGACCGTCGGCGCGCGCCGCATCGACCTGCCGGGCTTCCAGGCCATCGGCACCGCGCTGCTGCGCCGCCAGCGGCTGCAGATCGGCTACCGCAGCCGCACCAGCGCCGAGACCAGCGAGCGCGAGGTGTCGCCGCAGCGCCTGGTGCACTACCGCGACAACTGGTACCTGGACGCCTGGTGCCACCAGCGCGAGGCGCTGCGCCACTTCAGCGTCGACGCCGTGCGGCGGGTGCGCGTGCTGGACCGCACCGCCATCGACGTGCCCGAAGACGAACTCGACGCCGTGCTGGGCGCCGGCTACGGCATCTTCGCCGGCCGCGACGTCACCTGGGCGCGGCTGCGCTTCAGCGCCGAGCGCGCGCGCTGGGTGGCCGCCGAGCGCTGGCACGCAGACCAGCGAGGCCGCTTCGACGCCGAGGGCCGCTGGCTGCTGGACCTGCCTTACGCCGACCCGCGCGAGCTGGTGATGGACGTGCTGCGCCACGCGCCCGAGGTCGAGGTGCTGTGGCCGCAGGAGCTGGCCGACGAGGTGCTGGCGCGGCTGAAGGCGGGGGTGGCGCTGCAAGACGCTGGATGAATCTTCAGGGCCGCAGCGCTTTGGCGGCTCATCTGCTGGCCCGGCGGCCGGCGACAGTTTCCTCATCGCTGCGCGGCAAAGCCGTCGCGGCAATCCCTTCCACCTTGACGACACAGGAGCAGACGAGATGACCCGACAGCAACTGACCCTCGATACCCTGACCGCGTTCGTGGCCGGCGGTGCCGTCGCCATTCGCGGCAAGGCCGTGCTGGAGCCGGCCGGTGGCCCGGGCGACAAGGTGTTCCCGCCCACGCACAGCGTCGATGACCGCAAGCCCCAGCCCGGGGCGCGCTACGCCTTCGAGCGCCGCATCCTGCCCGGCGGTGAGGTCGCCGAATGCGTGCTGCTGGACTCGGTGCAAAGCCAAGCCAACCGCATGGAAGAGGCGCTGCAGGCGCTGTGGGCCGAGCGCCGCATCGCACTGCCGGTGATCACGGTCGACTTCGGGGCCATCGCGCCCGAGGTCGGCTGCGTGACCTCGCTGACCGCGCCGCACCGCGTCGCCGACGCGCTGCTGCGCGACAGCCTGCATGGCGAGACGCTGTTCCGTGCATCTGCGCTGGGCAAGTCCTTCGTCGATGCCTCGATCCGCAACGCTGGTCCGCTGTTCCGCGCCTGCCCAACCGCGCTGGTGTTCGGGCTCTGGGACAGCACCGGGCCCAAAGGTGGGCGCGGTGCCAAGTTCGCGCGAGCCCTCGTGTCGGAGATTGTCGGTGTCGGCGCGGTGCGTGGCGTCAAGACCTCCAGCCGCATCGATCCGGCGGCGATCATGCGCGACGCGGCGACGATCTACGTCGCCCGCGAGCGGGACGCGGACGGAAACCTGACCTGGACCACCGACGTGATGGCGGCCGAGGTGCTGGATCCGACCAAGCCGCCCCGCAGCGACGCCGATGCCGACCGGGTGCGCAAGTGGGGCAGCAAGGACAAGGCCGGCAAGCCTGCCTCCATCGTGCACGGAAACATCCCTCCGTCCATCGACGACGTGGCCGGCGGCGTCACCATCGACCACGCCGAGCAGACCCTGGTGCTTTCGCTGGCCGCGCTGCGCCGGCTGTCCTTCGGCGGCGGCGATGCCGCCGTGCGTACCGTGCTCGCAGCGCTGGCGCTGCTCGCCGCCCTGGCCGCCGAAGACCGCGGCCACGACCTGCGCTCGCGCTGCCTGCTGGTGCCCTCGGCCGATGGACGCGGCACGTTGCAACTGGAGGCCGTCGTCAAGGACGGCAGCGTCGTCCCGCTGGCGCTGACCCTGCAGGAGGCCGTCGATCTCTACGTCGCCGCGGTCGCGGCACTGCCGCCTGAACTGAGTTTCGTGCGCTGGGGCAGTGGCGAAGTGCTGGCACCGGGCGTCGCGCTCGCCGAACTCACGCCCTCTCCCAAGCTGCAGCATCTGGTCATCGAGAGCCGCAAGCTCGCGGCCGCCGGTGCCGACGCCGAGGGAGACTGAGGTGCTGGTCGTCGAAGTCGAACTGCTGGCCGGCCGCTACGTCGCCACGGCGCACGACGACCGCCGCCGTGCCGAGTGGCCGCCGCATCCGGCGCGCTTCTACTCGGCGCTGGTGGCGGCGCTGCATGACGCCGATCCGCCCGCCGCGGCCGAGGAGGCCGCGTTGCGCTGGCTCGAGTGCCAGCCGGCACCAGCGCTGGAACTTCCCGAGGGCGCGCCGGCCCGGCGCGACGTGCACGACGTCTACGTGCCGGTCAACGACGTCACGGTGCTGGCTGCGGCACACGAGGCTGCGCGCAAGCTCGGCGACGCCGAAGTCGCACTGTCGGCCCTGTCGCCGTCCGAGCCCAAGAAGACCGTCACGGCCGCGCTCAAGGCGCGCGACAAGCTTCGCGACCAACTGGTCGCCAAGCTGGCGGACACGGGCGGACAAGCCAGCGCTGTCGATCTCAAAGCCGCTGCAGCGCTGTTGCCCGACCGGCGCACACGACAGGTGCGAGCCTTCCCGTCGGTGACCCCGCCGCAGCCTGTTTTCGCGTTCGTCTGGCCGTCGGTGCTGCCAGCCGAGTTGCAGGCCGGTTTCGACGCTGTCCTGGGCCGCGTGACCCGGCTGGGGCACGCCTCCTCGCTGGTGCGCTGCACACGCGTCGAACGCATGGTGCAGCCCACGCTGGTGCCGGTGGAGGCTGCTCCGTTGGTCCTGCGCGTCGTTGGCCCTGGGCAGCTGGATAGGCTGCGTGCCGCCCATGTGCGTCACGAAGGCGTCGAGGCGCGAGTGCTGCCTGCGCGCCCGCAGTGCTACGCCGCTCCGAAGGCTGATCGGGAGCCTGTCGCCGCTGCCCGCGGCGTGTTCTCGCCGCAGTGGATCGTCTACCAGCGTTGCGGTGGTGCCCGGCTGCGCGCCTCGCGTGGCCCGGAGCTGGCCCGTGCGCTGCGGGCGGCCTTGCTGGAGGCGGGCGGTCCTGGCGCTTCGCTGCCCCCGTCCTTGTGCGGTCATGACGCAGACGGACGCCCGACCGCCGTGCCACACCTGGCTTTCGTCGCCTGTCCCGACGTTGGCCACGAGCACGCCGACGGCGGTGTGCTGGGCTGTGCCATCGTGCTGCCGGCTGGCCTGGCGTCCGATGAGCGGCGCACGCTGATGCGCCGGCTGGCTGCCTGGGAGGCCGCGCGCGGGGACGATGGCGTCGTCGAACTCGCCGCTGAAGGGCTGCCTCCGGTTCGGCTTCGGCGTGTGGAGCTCTCCGAGCGCTGGGGGCTGAGGCCGGACCGCTGGTGCCAGCCTTCGCGCAGCTTCGTCACGGCAACGCCGATCGCGCTCGATCGCCATCCCGGAAACTTGCGCAGCAACCTCGGCGGCACCGCGCATCGCGCCGCCGTCGAAGCGCAGCGCTGCATCGCCGAGGCCTGCGTAAGGATCGGCTTGCCCCGCCCTGAAGAAGTCGAAGTGAGCCTTTCGCCGCTGGCCGCCGGCGCCCAGCCTGGCGGTGACTTCCGCGGCTGGGTCGTCAGCGCCGGGCGTGCACCGCGGGTGCGGGTGCACGCCCGGCTTCGTTTCGCCCAGCCGGTGGCCGGTCCGGTGCTGCTCGGCGCGGGGCGGCACTACGGCCTCGGGCTGTGCATGCCTGCCGCCGAAGGAGGTGGCGCATGACGCTGCAGACCTCGGATTTCGCGGCCTTTCACGCCGCCGTCCACGGCCACCCGCCATTTCCGTGGCAACAGCGGCTGTTGGAGCGTGTCGTCACCCGACGTAGCTGGCCGGCCGTGCTCGACCTGCCGACCGGTGCCGGCAAGACCAGCTGCATCGACATCGCGCTGTTCGCGCTGGCGCTCGACGCGGCGACGCCGCCGGCAGATCGCTGGTGTCCGCGGCGCATCGCGATGGTCGTGGACCGGCGCGTCGTCGTCGACCAGGCCGCCGAGCGTGGCCGCCGCCTGCTCGCGGCGCTGACCCGGGCTGATGACGTGCCGGTGCTGGCGGCCGTGCGCGATGCCCTGGCTTCGCTGACGGGCGGCGACGAGGAGCCTCTGGCCGTCTACACGCTGCGCGGCGGCATCCCCAAGGACGACGGCTGGGCACGTACGCCACATCAGCCGCTGGTCATCGCCTCGACCGTCGACCAGGTCGGCTCGCGCCTGCTGATCCAGGGCTACGGCGTGTCGCCGGGCATGCGGCCCGTGCACGCCGGCCTGCTGGCCAACGACACGCTGCTGCTGCTGGACGAGGTGCATCTGTCGCGACCCTTCGCGCAGACGCTGGATGCACTGCAGCGCCTGCGCTCTCGCGCCAGGCCTGAAAGCGTGCCGTCCCTGCCGCAGCGCTTCCATCGTGTGTTCCTGTCGGCCACGCCGGGCGGCGAGGTCGATGACAGCTTCCGCCTGGACGCTGCCGAACGGGCGCCGGAATCGGCGCTGGGGCCGCGTCTGCACGCGGCCAAGCCTGTGACGACCAGCACCGTGAAGACGCGAGACGCGCTGCCGGCCGCCTGTGCCGAACTGGCGCTGCGCCTGCTGGACCGCCATGCGGTCGTCGCCGTCGTTGTCAACCGCGTCGCCTCGGCACGCCAGACCGCAGCCTTGCTGCGAGAGCGCGGCGCTTCGGACGTCGATGTCGTGCTGCTGACCGGCCGCATGCGCCCGCTGGACCGCGACGACCTGCTGGCGCGCTGGTGGCCGCGCATCGCTTCGGGCCGCACGCGCGACGCTGCCGACGGCCGCTTGATCGTCGTCGCCACGCAATGCATCGAAGCCGGTGCGGACCTGGACTTCGACGCGATGGTCAGCGAGTCGGCCAGCCTCGACGCCCTGCGCCAGCGCCTGGGCCGCGTCGACCGGCTCGGCCGCTACGGCCGAGCCGAAGCCGTGGTCGTGCACGTCAGCGGCGAGGCTCGCGACGACCCGATCTACGGCGCGGCGCTCAAGTCGACCTGGGACTGGCTCAAGGGCCAGAAGAAGCTGGACTTTGGCATCGAGCGGCTGGCACTGCCTGAGGAGCCTGGCCCGCTGCTGGCCCCGCTGCGGCGCGCGCCGACGCTGCTGCCCGCCTATGTCGACCTGTGGATGCAGACGGCGCCTGCACCGGCCCTGGTGCCGGACGTGGCCTTGTTCCTGCACGGCCCGCAGTCCGGGCCGGCCGATGTCCAGGTGTTGTGGCGAGCCGACCTCGACGAGGCCATGTTGGCGGGCGACGACCCCGCGGCGGCCCGCAGCGTCGTGGCCGCCGTGCGCCCGAGCAGCCTGGAGACGGTGTCGTTGCCTTTCGTCGCTGCGAGGGCGTGGCTGCGCGGCGATGGCGCGGCCGACATCGCCGACGTCGACGCCGTAGCCGGCGCCGACGATGACACGGACAGCACCGACGGCGGCCGGCGCGCACTGTGCTGGCGCGGCGACGACAGCCGCATCATCGGCGCCGACGAACTGCGCCCTGGCGACACGCTGGTCGTGCCCAGCACGCGGGGTGGCCTGTCGAGCGGCAGTTTCGACCCCGCCGGCACCGAGCCGGTGTCCGACCTCGCCGAACGTGCCGCGCTGATGGGGCGCGGCTGTGCAGTGCTGCGCCTGCATCCGGCGGTGCTTGCGGGGCTGGGCCTGACCGTGCCCGACGACGAGGATCCGCGCCCCTCGCTGCGGCGCGCCGCGGAGGGCGAGGACGGCTGGCGATCCGTCTGGCTGCAGGCGCTGGCGGCGCGGTTGCGAACCAGCGTCGTCGCTCCAGGCGGCGGACGCGAGGCCTGGCGGCTGCTGGAAGCGCCCCGTCTGGCTCCGGCCGAGCTGCGCCGCCGTCTCGGTGGCGAGCCGCTGCGCAGCGTCGAAGGCGGAGCCGATCTGTGCAGCGACGACGAGGATTCGTTCCACGCCGGCCGCGCCGGCATCACGTTGGCGCGCCACAGCGCGGACGTCGAGGGCTTCGCAAGGCGCTACGCCGAAGCGCTCGGCCTGCCTTCGGCCCTGGCGTCCGACATCGCGCTGGCGGCCTGGCTGCACGACATCGGCAAGGCCGACCAGCGCTTCCAGCTCCTGCTGCGTGGCGGCGACGAGATCGAGTTCTTCAAGGACGAGCGCGCCTGGGCCAAGTCGCGCATCAGCCCGGCAGACCGCGACGCCGCGCGCCGCGCGCAGCAGCGCAGCGGCTATCCGGCGGGTGCGCGGCACGAGCTTCAGTCGCTGGCCCTGATCGAGGCGGCGCGCGAGCGTGTCGCCGCGCTGGCCCACGACCTGGATCTGGTGCTGCACCTCGTCGCCAGCCACCACGGGCACTGCCGCCCGTTCGCGCCAGTGGCCGCCGACCCTGCGCCTGTGGACGTGGCGCTGGCCGGGCACGAGAGCCCGGTGTTCGGCCGGCTGGATTTCCCGACGACGACGTCGGACCACCGGCTGTGGCGCCTGGATTCGCCGCTGGCCGAGCGCTTCTGGCGCCTGGTCGAGCGCTACGGATGGCAGGAGCTGTGCTGGCTGGAGGCGGTGTTGCGTTTGGCGGATCACCGGGCGAGCGAGGCCGAAGAAAGGGGGCAGGAGCCATGAACCGACTGGATGGCGTGGTGGGCACCAACCCGCGTGACTTCCTGGCCGCTCTCGGTCTTCTGAGGCTGGCAGCGGCGCGCGAGCCTGCGGCGCGCCTGAGTTTCTCGGACGACGGAGCCTTCGTCGCCCAGATCCAGGGCGTCGCCATCGACGCCCTGGTGCGCTGGGTGGCCGAGGACGCCCGCAGCCAGGCCGGGCCGCAGCCGTGGCGGCTGGTCTACGAAAAGCAGGAGAAGAACAAGCTGCGTGTGGTGGCGGACCTGAAGCCGGCTCCTGCGGTCTATGCGCACTTCCTGGCGCAAGCCATCGACGCCTGGGTGGCCGGGCAGGACGATCAGGCGCTGTACGCGGCGGCGTACGGCAGCGATGCTGAAGCCGCGGTGGATCGTGCCCATGGCAATGTCAAGCCGACGGCGCTGCACTTCACGGCCGGGCAGCAGGCATTCCTGGAGACGGTCGAGAAGGTCAGGGAGTCCGTCCGCGACGACTGGGTGGCCGATGCGTTGTCCGGCCGGCCGGCTGAGCGCGGCGGCGCGAATCTGCGCTGGGATCCCGGTGCCGAGCGGCTGTACGCGCTGATGGCATCGGACCCCAGCGTTGCGCCGACGACTGTCAATGCTCCGCTCGAATGGCTCGCGTTTCGCGCGCTGCCCTTGCTGCCCTCAGTGCCACGGGGCAGGGGGTTGGCAACAACGGGCTTCCGTGGCCGCCACGGCGACATGCAGTTTGCCTGGCCTCTGTGGAGCGCTCCCGCATCGCTGGCGACAGTCAGGTCGCTGCTCGCGCTCGACTGGTTCGATCCGCGCGCCGGTCGCCCCGGAGTCGGCGCGGTCTGCACCGTGGAGGTCCGGCGCTCGGCACAGGGCGGCTACGGCAGCTTCTCTCCGGCGGTGGTTCGCGCGGGTCGGGTGGCCGGCGCGCGTTGAGGGGGCAAACATGGATAGTCCGATCGAGTCGGCCGGCAGCACCGCCGCGCAGTCATCCCTGCCGCTGGACGCTCCGCCCCTGCCTCCCGGTGTGCCACTGCTGCCGGCGCGAATGGTCAACGAGTACGCCTACTGCCCTCGTCTGGCGTATCTGGAGTGGGTGCAGGGCGAGTGGGCGGAGTCGGCCGACACCGTGGAGGGGCGCAGCAGGCACCGGCGTGTCGACAAGCGCTCCGGCACGCCGCCGGCGCCGGATGACGCCGCGGCCGAGCCCGTGCGTGTGCACGTGCAATCGCTGGAGCTGTCTTCGCCGGCGCTGGGGCTGGTGGCCAAGCTGGACCTGGCCGAGTTCGACGGGCGGCGGGCCGTCCCGGTCGACTACAAACACGGCCGGAGACCGCACGTCGCACGCGGCGCCTACGAGCCTGAGCGCATCCAGCTCTGCGTGCAGGCGCTGCTGCTGGAGGAACACGGCTACGACTCGCCCGAAGGGGTGCTGTACTTCGCCGCGTCGCGCGAGCGCGTGCCCGTCGCCTTCGACGCCGAACTGCGCGAGGCCGCGCGCCAGGCCGCCGCAGGGCTGCGCCTGCTGGCCACCGGCGGCCAAATCCCTCCTCCTTTGGAGAACAGCCCCAAGTGCCCGCGCTGCTCGCTCGCGTCCATCTGCCTGCCCGACGAGGTGCACTACCTGAAGACCGCGCAGACACCGCCGCGGCCGTTGGTCGTCGGGCAGACGCCGGCGCTGCCGATGTACGTGCAGGCCCGCGGCGCCAAGGTGTCCAAGAAGGGCGAGGTGCTGGAGGTCTCGGTCGACGACGAGAAGGTGGCCGACGCGCGGCTGATGGACGTGTCGCAGCTCGTGCTGCAGGGCGGGGTCTACCTCACCGCGCCGGCCCAGCACGAGTTGATGGCGCGCGGCATTCCGGTCACCTGGTTGTCGCACGGCGGCTGGTTCCTGGGGCACACGATCGGGCTGGGCCACCGCAACGTCGAACTGCGCACCGCGCAGTACCGCGCCAGCTTCGACGCCGGGGCCTGCCTGCGCTTCGCGCGCGGGCTCGTGGCCGCCAAGATCCGCAACCAGCGCACGCTGCTGCGCCGCAACTGGAAGCGCGGCGAGTTGCCGGAGTCGCTGCTGAGCGAGTTCCGCCAAGACGTCGAGGCCGCCGAGCGCGCGCACGACCTGGCGCAGTTGCTGGGCATCGAGGGCAACGCCGCGGCACGCTACTTCCGACACTTCGGCGAAATGCTGGGAGGCAGTGGCGATGCTTCGGGCGCCGAACCGCCGACGCCCTGGACCTTCGACTTCGAACAGCGCAACCGCCGCCCGCCGCGCGATCCGGTGAACGCGCTGCTGTCGTACCTGTACTCGCTGCTGTCGCGCACGCTGGCGGTGACGCTGACCGCGGTTGGCTTTGACGCCTATCGAGGCCTCTACCACCAGCCGCGCTACGGGCGGCCCGCGCTGGCGCTGGACATGATGGAGCCCTTCCGGCCGCTGCTCGCGGACTCGGTGCTGCTCACCCTGGTGAACAACGGCGAGGTCGACGCTGGCGACTTCGTGACGGCCGCCGGGGCAGTCGGCCTGAACGAACGCGGCCGCCGGGCCGTCATCGCGGCGTTCGAACGACGCATGTCGCAGGAGGTGACGCACCCGCTGTTCGGCTATGCGGCGCAGTACCGGCAGATCGTCGAGATCCAGTGCCGGCTGCTGGGACGGCACCTGCTTGGCGAACTGGAGCAGTGCCCTCATTTCACGACGCGATGAGTGCCCCTGCGGGAGGTTGTGCATGAGCGACGAACACCTGATCCTCGTGACCTACGACATCGCCGACGAGCGGCGCTGGCGCGCAGTGTTCAAGCTGATGAACGGCTTCGGCGAGTGGATGCAGCTGTCGGTGTTCCAGTGCCGGCTTGGTGCCATGCGCCGTGCCGAACTGATGGCGCGCGTCACCGACACGATTGCGCCGTCCGAGGATCACGTTCTGATTGTCGACCTCGGCCCCGCAGACCGTGTCGAGCCGCGCGTGCAGAGCCTCGGCAAGCGCAGCTTCGTGCCGATCGAGCGCGTGCCGACGATCGTCTGATCGCAGCATGACGGCCTGCCGCGGAGCCGCGAGCGCTGTGGTGCTGGCGGCCGCCCCAGGTGAGCGCTCGCGCAGCGCAAAGCGCCTGTCTGACAAGCACTTGCATGACCCCGCTGTCGGTCCCTGCCCGCACCCTGCCGCCCGCCGCGTCTTCGGCCCGGGAGCGCTCGCAAATGCGGGCCAAAATCCGGTGCTGGCGGGCGTTCTGCGAAGGCCTGTCATCCGAGGCGCTCCGCCTCGGCCTCATTGAAGCGCTCCGACGGCGTGCTGCTCGGCCTGACCTACCTGGTCATCCGAGGCGCTCCGCCTCGGCCTCATTGAAGCAGGAAGCCGAGCGCGCCGGGCGAGACGCCGCGACGGACGTCATCCGAGGCGCTCCGCCTCGGCCTCATTGAAGCGAATCCATGGCCCAGCGCTTCCCGTCGACGATGGGGGTCATCCGAGGCGCTCCGCCTCGGCCTCATTGAAGCAGCAGGCCGTCGTCGATGAAGCCCGCCGGCAGCGGCGTCATCCGAGGCGCTCCGCCTCGGCCTCATTGAAGCTGGCCGGGCGCGTCGTTCTGTGCCGGCACGGCCCCAGTCATCCGAGGCGCTCCGCCTCGGCCTCATTGAAGCATCTCGTAGTTCAGGAACGAGTCTCGAGCGAACCGGGTCATCCGAGGCGCTCCGCCTCGGCCTCATTGAAGCTCCGCGCGCAGCACGCTGATCTGCAGCGCGCGCGCCGTCATCCGAGGCGCTCCGCCTCGGCCTCATTGAAGCACCGCAGACCTCCAAGGCTTGAAGCGTGTCGGCGAGGTCATCCGAGGCGCTCCGCCTCGGCCTCATTGAAGCCACAGTTCCCGTCAAGGTAGCGATGCAGATGTCGGGGTCATCCGAGGCGCTCCGCCTCGGCCTCATTGAAGCGAGAACTCCCCCACGCTGAAGGCGTAACCGCAGAGGAAGTCATCCGAGGCGCTCCGCCTCGGCCTCATTGAAGCAGGCTGCAACGCAGCTTCTTCGACGGCGGCCGCCGGGTCATCCGAGGCGCTCCGCCTCGGCCTCATTGAAGCGCAGCCCGCAGCCGCTCGATGGCCTCGTCGATTGCGGGTCATCCGAGGCGCTCCGCCTCGGCCTCATTGAAGCGATGGCTCATCCTGGGTGCCGACGGGCCTCACTGCGTCATCCGAGGCGCTCCGCCTCGGCCTCATTGAAGCATGCGGTGGCCGCCCTGGCCGCCGCCGATGCGCAGGCGCCGAAGCGTCATCCGAGGCGCTCCGCCTCGGCCTCATTGAAGCGCCAGGTGCCCGTGGTGCCAGCCGAGCATAGTGGAGCGTCATCCGAGGCGCTCCGCCTCGGCCTCATTGAAGCGAAACGGGCAACCGGGCGCAGCGCAAGGCGGCGGGCGTCATCCGAGGCGCTCCGCCTCGGCCTCATTGAAGCTCGGAGCGGCTGATGACTGCGCCGATGCCGTGGCCTTGTCATCCGAGGCGCTCCGCCTCGGCCTCATTGAAGCGGCTCGTGGCAAACGTCTTTGATTACGTGACGCTCGGGTCATCCGAGGCGCTCCGCCTCGGCCTCATTGAAGCCCGCTGTCGACCATCACCAGCAAGGCCGAGCACCTGTCATCCGAGGCGCTCCGCCTCGGCCTCATTGAAGCGACAGTTGCGCTCGCGAGCGGCGAGCCCATCGCGGCGGTCATCCGAGGCGCTCCGCCTCGGCCTCATTGAAGCGCGTTCCGTTGCTGGCGCTGCAGCTCGCGGGCGTAGGTCATCCGAGGCGCTCCGCCTCGGCCTCATTGAAGCCGACTGATCGTCGGCGCTGTGCTCGCGGATGGCGATCGTCATCCGAGGCGCTCCGCCTCGGCCTCATTGAAGCTCGTTGGCGATCAGGTTCTGCAGCATCCCCTGGTGGGTCATCCGAGGCGCTCCGCCTCGGCCTCATTGAAGCGACACCTTCGCCCGCCGCACCCTGCAGACGCTCGTGGGTCATCCGAGGCGCTCCGCCTCGGCCTCATTGAAGCGCCGAGTCCAACTACACGACGAGGCCGATCGCGATGTCATCCGAGGCGCTCCGCCTCGGCCTCATTGAAGCGAAGCGGGCTTACCCGGCGCGCGCAAAGCTAGGGAGGTCATCCGAGGCGCTCCGCCTCGGCCTCATTGAAGCCGCAGGACAAGCAGTTGCTTGCGCGTCGGCGAAAAGGTGTCATCCGAGGCGCTCCGCCTCGGCCTCATTGAAGCAACAAGGCCGAGGTCACCGCGGTCAAGCAGTACGTCAGGTCATCCGAGGCGCTCTGCCTCGGCCTCATTGAAGCCGCGGCCGACGCTTCACCCACCGCAGCATGCTGCCGGTCATCCGAGGCGCTCTGCCTCGGCCTCATTGAAGCCGCCAGGTCGAGATCGCCTGCAGACGCGCGGCCGGCGTCATCCGAGGCGCTCTGCCTCGGCCTCATTGAAGCCGGCCTCGCGCGTGCTGATGCCCAGCGCCACGCGGGTCATCCGAGGCGCTCTGCCTCGGCCTCATTGAAGCGTCTTGACCCGGTGCACGAACTCGATGACTCGGCCCGTCATCCGAGGCGCTCTGCCTCGGCCTCATTGAAGCGCGGCGGCCTGCGACGCGGCGCCCACGTTGCCGCGGGTCATCCGAGGCGCTCTGCCTCGGCCTCATTGAAGCAAAGGCCTGTCGCACGTCGAGCGCGCCCGTGAGGCGGTCATCCGAGGCGCTCTGCCTCGGCCTCATTGAAGCGTGAAGCTGCGCCGCGTCGTCGCGCTGGTATAGGCGTCATCCGAGGCGCTCTGCCTCGGCCTCATTGAAGCACGCTGCCCGTCGTCGTGCTGATGCCGTCGAGGTAGGTCATCCGAGGCGCTCTGCCTCGGCCTCATTGAAGCAAGGTGTACTCCCATCGCCCCGTGGCCTTGCGTCGCTGTCATCCGAGGCGCTCTGCCTCGGCCTCATTGAAGCCGCTCGGCCTCCGCTTCACGCTGCGCCGCGATCTTGGTCATCCGAGGCGCTCTGCCTCGGCCTCATTGAAGCACGTAGTCGCGGATCGCGCGGCCCTTGCGGTAGCTCGTCATCCGAGGCGCTCTGCCTCGGCCTCATTGAAGCCTGACGCTCACGTGCCCGTCGCGCTTCCACGCGATGTCATCCGAGGCGCTCTGCCTCGGCCTCATTGAAGCGCCACGCCCCAGCGGCTGACGATGAAGGAGTTCCTCGTCATCCGAGGCGCTCTGCCTCGGCCTCATTGAAGCTGCTCATCGCTGCTGGCCTCCGGCTCGGCGTCCGGTCATCCGAGGCGCTCTGCCTCGGCCTCATTGAAGCAGGTCGGCGCCGCTCCAGCGCTGACGGCCGGACACGTCATCCGAGGCGCTCTGCCTCGGCCTCATTGAAGCACCGCCGACTCGGGCGGCGGCGTGCGCGTGCGCGACGTCATCCGAGGCGCTCTGCCTCGGCCTCATTGAAGCGACACCGCAGCCACCGACTGGGACCCGCCGGCGCCCGTCATCCGAGGCGCTCTGCCTCGGCCTCATTGAAGCCAGGCGGGCACGTGGCAGGCCGTCGCCACGATGTGGCGTCATCCGAGGCGCTCTGCCTCGGCCTCATTGAAGCGGCGTGTTGGGGTAGCGGTGCGCCAGAACGGCGCTCGGGTCATCCGAGGCGCTCTGCCTCGGCCTCATTGAAGCAATCCCGCGCTGCTCGACGTGTCACTGCGCCGCGACGTCATCCGAGGCGCTCTGCCTCGGCCTCATTGAAGCGCCGTCGTCGAGCATTCCGGCGACCTGTCGCGGCACGAGTCATCCGAGGCGCTCTGCCTCGGCCTCATTGAAGCGCGTGCGTGCCGAGCAGCTGAAGGAATACCTTGGCCGTCATCCGAGGCGCTCTGCCTCGGCCTCATTGAAGCGACCCATCGGTCTATGACGCCGTGCGCAGCACGCCGGTCATCCGAGGCGCTCTGCCTCGGCCTCATTGAAGCGTTGCTTCTCGGCCTCGTCGCGCCGAGCCTGTTCCTGGTCATCCGAGGCGCTCTGCCTCAGCCTCATTGAAGCAGCAAGTCCGAGGCGATCGACTACATGGTGCGGCCGGTCATCCGAGGCGCTCTGCCTCGGCCTCATTGAAGCCAGCAGCCAGCGGGATCTTGATCGGCGACGAGTCCAGGTCATCCGAGGCGCTCTGCCTCGGGCTCATTGAAGCCACATGTCCGCCAGCGGCCTGCTGATGGGCAACCAGGTCATCCGAGGCGCTCTGCCTCGGCCTCATTGAAGCCTCCGGTCGCGCTGGCCGCGCCGCGGTAGCCGGTCGCGTCATCCGAGGCGCTCTGCCTCGGCCTCATTGAAGCGACAACCTGCTGCTGGCAACCAAGCTCGCCGGGCAGGTCATCCGAGGCGCTCTGCCTCGGCCTCATTGAAGCGGCCCCCATACGACGACCCACAGCGAGGTATTGTCGTCATCCGAGGCGCTCTGCCTCGGCCTCATTGAAGCATCATGGTCTGGTCGTCGCGCATGATGGCCGCCAGGTCATCCGAGGCGCTCTGCCTCGGCCTCATTGAAGCCCGGCGTCGGCCAAGGATGACGACGCCACGCTGATGTCATCCGAGGCGCTCTGCCTCGGCCTCATTGAAGCGAGGCCGCCTCGGGCATCACCAGCGCGGCAACGTCGATGTCATCCGAGGCGCTCTGCCTCGGCCTCATTGAAGCCCTGGCCGATCCAGTCGAGGTGCCGATGACTGGCGACGTCATCCGAGGCGCTCTGCCTCGGCCTCCTTGAAGCTGCAGCTGAAGGTGCAGCAGGCGGTGAGCGTGCTGTGGTCATCCGAGGCGCTCTGTCTATGCCTCATTGAAGCATCGACGTCAAGGGGGATTTCACCTGGCGCGGTGGAGGTCATCCGAGGCGCTCTGCCTCGGCCTCATTGAAGCTGCGTCCCGTCCGCGGAGTGCACTACCTTCGCCACAGTCATCCGAGGCGCTCTGCCTCGGCCTCATTGAAGCCGCGAGGCCGATGCCGCAGTCGAGGCCTTCCGCCGGTCATCCGAGGCGCTCCGCCTCGGCCTCATTGAAGCACGAGCAACCCGCGCAACCTGCGTTCGAAGGGCCGGCCGTCATCCGAGGCGCTCAGCCTCCACTTCGACAAATCATGGCTTCCCGCCCCGACGTCGACATCCTCGTGCGCATCGTGTTCCATCACGATCTGACTGACCGACGACCGTTTCTCGCGTTTGCGGCAGACGGGGTGCGACCGATGCGAGATGGAGATCTCGGCTGAACGGCGTTCATCACCACTGGGCCCTGGGCGCGGCGAGTCGTCGGCAAGGCCAGGGAGGCCCCTCATGGAACGCAGCATCCGGGATGCGGGCGCGTGCACGCGCCCAGCCGACGGTCACGGCATGAGTCACGGCCAGTCGCCGCCCCGCCATGGTCCGGCGCGCCCGTGACCCTTGACCGGCCCGCCCCGCCGCTCACGCGCCGGGAGACCGAACTGGTCCAGGCGATGGCCCGGGGCTTGTCCTGCCGGCAGATCGCGCGCGAGCTGGGCATCAGCGAGCTCACGGTGCGCAAGCACCGCTGCAACCTGATGGCCAAACTGGGCGTGCACAGCGCCGCTGGAGTCGTCGCCCTCGCGCGCCGCTCCGAGCGCTGGCGTGCGTGCCGTGGCCCCCCGCCTGGAAACGCTCTCGGCCCGCGAGCGCGAGGTGATGGCATTCGTCGTCGCCGGGCACACCAGCAAGGAGATCGCGCGCCGGCTGGGCATCAGCCCGCTCACGGTGCGCAAGCACCGGGAGAACCTGATGCGCAAGCTGGAGGTCGCCACCACCGCCCGCCTGGTTGCGCTCGTCGGTCCGCGCGCCGGCGCATGCGGCTGACCCGGGTGCCCCCCTACGACGTCGGAGGTATTGGACGGCCCGCTCGCCCTTCGCATGATGGGCTCCTCGCTGGATTCCCCAGCGGGCCGCCGCCAGGCCACCCGGCCGACGGCGTCGCATCCAGGTCGCCATTCACTTCAGGAGGTGCTCATCATGGGAGCGATTCGCAAGCTCATCGACGATTTCGACAGCTCCAAGGAACAGGGTCAGATGCAGCGCGAGCTGGTCGAGAACCTGGCGCGGCTGGCCGAGAGCAAGGCCGAGTTCTTCGAACTGCAGATCTCCACCAACCTGCGCACCGCCGGCAGTCCGGACAACCAGACGGTGCCGGTGGAGGCCGTCCTCAACAGCGAGACCTACACCCACGCCATCGCGTCGGACAGCGTGTCCAAGATCGGCGACTCGGTCAGCTCGGCGCTCAAGAGCTTCTGCTCGGGCGGCAAGGACGAGATCCTGACGGGCGTGGGCAACCTGATCACCGACGCCCTGACGGTCTTCCTCGGCAGCGGCGGCGCCAGCACCGGCACGAAGAAGCAGTACTACGTGCTCACCGAGGGCTGGTCCGTCGTGCGCGTGGACCTGATGGCCTGGTACCTTGAGGTCCAGGCGCAGAGCATCCGCAGCACCATGCAGAAGGCCTCCGCCTTCGTCGTGGTGAAGTCCGCGGTGGACCTGAGCAAGATCCGCTTCAACACCTTCCTGAACATCTACCGGGGCCAGCTGGCGTCGATGAAGCTCAAGGACGACCAGATCAACACGGCACTCGACGAGGCCCGCACCATCTACGACCGGTTCCAGCGCTCCAATGCGCCGGCGGTGACGGGGCCGCACGGCTCGGTGCTCGCCGTCAGCAGCCTCCCGGGCAAGCCCCAGGCCTGAGCCAGCCGCACCGCCACGAAGGAGCCGACATGTCCATCTACAAGGTCTATGTCCGCGGCCACGGCGGGCACGAGCCGCAGGTGCTGCCGCCGTCCGAGGAGCTTGCGATCGATCTCGTCACCGTGGGGCAGTACGGCTGCACGATGTCGGGCCGCGTCGCCGACACCATCATCGACCAGCACTGGGACACGGTGCGCATCCAGCAGGCGATCGAACAGCAGCACCTGATCTACTGGACCCACGCCCAGCGCGACGACTGGCATGACCACGGTGTCCTGCAGTTCGTGGCGCCCAGGCTCGAACGCCACCCGTACCGGACGCTGCACCACAACCTGGTGCTGCAAGGCGACCGGGACGTCGGGGCCTGCGGCGTCTGCTACTGGAATGCGGCCAAAGGCGAGCTGACCTGGATGCAGGAGCTGGGGCACGGGGAGGAGATGCTGCTGTCCGAGATCCTGGAGCTGCTGCGCGACGCCTTGCAGGACGACGACTCCGCCGAGCTCTACTGGACGGCCTGCATGAGCGCCGAGTACTGGCAGGGCACCCGCAAGGCCGTGTCCTTCCACCCGAACGTCCCTTGACGGCGCCGCGGCGCCATCGATGATGCTGGCCGCTGCCGCCTCCTGCGTGGGGCCTGGACGCCTGCGCAGGGGCGGCACGGGGTCAACCGACCCGGGGACATCGGGAGGGATCCCGTCGGCCACCCCGGTGGGACATCGGGGGGGGCGACAATCTTGCGCGGATCGTCTTCCCCGCCGCCGAGTCTTTCCGCTTCGTTCGATGACTGCCAATGAAGACCTACGATTTCCAGACCTCCAGCGCCTTTGTCGAGATCTTTGACATCGCTCCGTATCGATCTGGTGTGCTGGATGGTTTGTCTTTTGCGGTCAAGGACAACATCGATATCCGCGGGCGATTTACATCCTATGGCAGCAAGCCGTGGCGTGAGGCCCATCCGCGGGCGGCCTATCACGCGGTCTGCGTCGAGCAGCTGCTGATGGCCGGGGCGCGTTGTGTCGGCAAGACAATTGCCGACGAATTTACCTACAGCCTGGACGGTGAAAGCTACTTCTATGGCACGCCGGTGAATCCGCGGGCGCCTGATCGGATCCCGGGTGGCTCTTCGAGTGGCTCGGCCTCAGCCGTCGCCTGCGGGCTGGTCGACTTTGCTCTGGGCACCGACTGTGGAGGCTCGATCCGGATTCCCGCCAGTCTTTGTGGGGTATGCGGCATGCGGCCGAGTCTTCATCGCATATCCGAAGCCGGGGTGCTGCCTTTTGCGCCGAGTGTCAGCACGGTGGGTGTTCTGGCGCGGAATCTGCCTGTTCTGTCGCGGGCGATGCGTGTGCTTCTGCGCAGTCACGACCTGGCGCGGCCGCCGGTCAAGAACATCTATTTGCTGAAAGAGGCTTTCGAGCTGGCCGACCCGGCCATCCAGGATGCTCTTTCGGGATGCGTGGCGCAGTTTGGCCGCCTGCCTCATGTGAATGTCACGTCCATTTCCCTGCGCGACATCACTGGTTTGAACGTGAGTCTGCGGTCGTGCAACGAGGACGCACTCCGGGTGCTGCAGACGGCAGAGATCGCCAACGCCATCGGGGGCTGGATCGAAGATAACCAGCCCGAGCAAGGGCCCAATTTCCGGGCGGGATATCGCAATGTCGAGAATTTTGATCGCAGTGCGATGAGCGACGCCCTGAACCTGTGCGAAGCCCTGTTCGCGCGGGTTGCGGCATTCGTTCGGCCGGGTGATGTCTTCTGCTATCCGACGGCACCTGTGCTGGCCCCGAAGAAGGGCGTGCTCACTGGCCGCAACCTCGATGCGGTGCTCGATTACTACGGCCGCACCATGGCCGTCACGTCGTTTGCCGGTGTGGCGAGATTGCCTGAAATCACCCTGCCGCTTGCCCAGGTCGATGGTATACCGGTGGGGCTTTCACTCGCGACCGGTCACTATCAAGACGAGTTTCTGCTAGATACCAGCTTGCGCTTGTGGGATTCAGCCTCACAGTCCTGACCTTGTCGTGAAGACACGCAGCAACCGATCCTCCAGCGCCATGCCGATGTCCGACCCCTTGCACTTCGCCGCCCACGAACGTGAGATCCTGCTCGCCACGCGCGGCGTCGGACCTCGGGTGGTCGAGCGCCTGGAGCAGATGGGCATCCGCAGCCTGGCCGCGCTGGCCGATGCCGACGCACGCGACTTGCTGGAGCAGGGCGCGCGACTGAGCGGCAGCAGTTGCTGGAAGAACAGCCCGCAGGCCCGGGCCGCGATCCAGGCGGCCATCGCGGCGGCGCTGGCCTGCGTCCACGGCGTGCGCTGAGCCGGATTTCACCGCGCCGCGGCTGCGCGCCAGGCAGCCGCACGACACGCCGCCGTTGTGCCCGCTTGCTGCGCCGCAGCAGCGCAGCAGGGCCTCCGCTCGTGCGCCAAACCAACCACTCCGGCGCCCAAACCGCCGCTCCGGATTCGCCCCGGCGGCGCGTTTTTGCATTCCTAGACTGCCTCTCAACCGTGCTCACCTTGACCGATCACGGTGCATCGAAGAGGAGTAGCAACAATGTCCGCCACCACCAGAATAGACGCAGGCGCCGTACGCGCCCCCGTCGCTGAATCATCCTGGACCGCTCACGACCGGACGTGGGTTTTGGGTCTGTTCGCCACGGCCATCGGCGCGGGGACCTTGTTCCTGCCGATCAACGCGGGCTTGGGCGGCATCTGGCCGCTGCTCGTGATGGCGCTCCTGGCATTCCCGATGACGTATCTCGCGCACCGGGGCCTGATCCGCTTCATTCTTTCGTCGTCAAAACCCGGCAGCGACATCACCGAAGTCGTGACCGAGCATTTCGGCCCGCTCGCCGGCAAGCTCATCACGCTGCTCTACTTCTTCACGATTCTTCCCATCCTGCTGCTCTACGGCGTCGGTCTGACGAACACCGTCGAATCTTTCATGACGCACCAGCTGCACATGGAAGCCTGGCCGCGGGTGATCCTGTCGTTCTTGCTCACCGCCGGGCTGATCGCCATCGTCGCGCTCAGCGAGAAGATCGTCGTCAAGGTGATGGGCTGGCTGGTCTACCCCTTCATCTTCGTGCTGATGGGCCTGGCGCTGTTCCTCGTGCCGGAATGGAACGGTGCGGTGCTCGAAGGCGGCGTGCCGTCGTTCAGCAAGTTCAGCGTCACGCTGTGGCTCAGCATCCCGGTGCTGGTGTTCTCGTTCAACCACTCGCCGGTGATCTCGCGCTTCGCCGTCGCGCAGCAGCAGCAGTACGGCAAGGACGCCGTCGGCATGGCCGAGCGCATCGAGAAGTACGCCGCGCTGATGATGGTCGTGGTGGTGATGTTCTTCGTCTTCAGCTGCGTCTTCGCGCTGTCGCCCACCGACCTGGCCGCCGCCAAGGAACAGAACATCTCGATCCTGTCCTACATCGGCAACAAGTTCCAGAACCCCTGGGCCGCCGTGATCGCGCCGCTGGTCGCCTTCGTCGCGATGAGCAAGTCCTTCCTCGGCCACTACCTCGGCGCCCGTGAAGGCCTCAACGGTTTCGTCGCCCAGCAGCTCAAGGGCCGCAACAAGCGCGTCAACGACAAGCTGGTCAACCGCGGCAGCATGCTCTTCATGTTCCTCACGATCTGGGGCGTGGCCACGGTCAACCCGAGCATCCTGGGCATGATCGAATCGCTGTGCGGCCCGGTCATCGCGGCCCTGCTGTTCCTGATGCCGATGTACGCCATCCGCAAGGTGCCGGCGATGCGCAAGTACGCCAACAGCCCGAGCAACGTGCTGGTGATCTTCATCGGCGCGGTGGCGATGTCGGCGATCTTCTACTCGCTGATCGGTCTCTGACACCCGGTTTGCTGCCCGCCTGCCGCCGCGCCTGAACTTGGACGGGCGGCGGGGGCCGGCGGGCAGCGTCTTCCCACAACAAGGGGAACTCACCATGATCAGCATGTTCCAGCTCTACAAGGTCGGCATCGGCCCGTCGAGCTCCCACACCCTGGGCCCGATGAACGCCGCGCGGCGCTTCGTCGAGGACCTTCGCGGCCTGGGCAAGCTGGCCCAGGCGACGTCGGTGGTGATCGACGTCTACGGCTCGCTGGCGCTCACCGGCCTGGGCCACAAGACCGACGTGGCGCTGCTGCTCGGCCTGATGGGCGAGCTGCCCGACACGATCGACGTCGGCGCCATCCCGGGCCTGGTGCAGAAGGTGCGCAGCACGCAGCGCATCCAGCTCGGTGCCGACGGCCCCGAGGTGGACTTCGGCCGCACGGCGATGACCTTCCACCGCTCCAGCCTGCCGCGCCACGAGAACGGCCTGACGATGCGCGCCTACGCCGGCGAGCGCGTGCTGCTGGAGAAGAACTACTACTCGATCGGCGGTGGCTTCGTCATCGAGGACGGCGCCGCGGCAGGTGGCGACGACGGCGACGCGGCGGCCCCCTATCCCTACCGCAATGCCGCCGAGCTGCTGGAGCACTGCCGCAGCACCGGCCTGTCGCTGTCCGGGCTGGTGCTGCGCAACGAGCTGGCGCTGCACTCGCAGGAGGAGATCGACCGCTACTTCGCCAACATCCGGGCGCAGATGTCGCAGTGCATGGAACGCGGCATGAAGACCGAAGGCGTGCTGCCGGGCCCGTTCCGCGTGCCGCGCCGCGCGGTGGCGCTGCACCGGCGCCTGGCTGCCGCGGGGCCGCTGTCCAAGGACCCGATGAACATCATCGACTGGGTCAACATGTTCGCGCTCGCGGTGTCCGAGGAGAACGCCGCCGGCGGCCGCGTCGTCACCGCGCCCACCAACGGGGCCTGCGGCATCGTGCCGGCCGTGCTGGCCTACTACGAGCACTTCATCAACCCGCTCGGCGAGGAGGACTGCACGCGCTACTTCCTCGCCTCGGCGGCGATCGGCGCGCTGTTCAAGACCAACGCGTCGATCTCCGGCGCCGAGGTCGGCTGCCAGGGCGAGGTGGGCGTGGCGTGTTCGATGGCCGCGGCCGGCCTGGCCGAGCTGCTGGGCGGCTCGCCCGAGCAGGTGTGCATCGCGGCGGAGATCGCGATGGAACACAACCTGGGCCTGACCTGCGACCCGGTGGGCGGCCAGGTGCAGATCCCCTGCATCGAGCGCAACGCGATGGGCGCGGTGAAGGCGATCAACGCCGCGCGCATGGCGCTGGGGCGCACCAGCGCGCCGATCGTGCCGCTGGACAAGGTGATCGAGGTGATGTTCGAGGTCGGCAAGGACATGGACCCGAAGTACCGCGAGACCTCCTGCGGCGGGCTGGCGCTGAAGATGGCCGCGCCGATCCCGATCGCCGTCGCCGAACCCGATCAGGAGTGCATCCGCTGGGCCCCCTGAGCACCGCCCCGCGACAGGCCGCCCAGCGCAAAATAGCGCGCTGGGCGGCCTGTCGCGTACCGACGCCCGGAGCAGTTCAAGAGGTACGCCGTTGACCCTGAGTTCGATCGTCTCGCTGTCGCTGTCGTTGCTGCAGCAGATGTGCGTCTACCTGGTGGTGGCGTACGCGCTGAGCCGCACGCGGCTGTTCATCCCGCTGACGCGTGCGACCATCCGCTGGCCGCACCGCATCGCGTGCTACCTGATCTTCTCGGCCTTCTGCATCATGGGCACGCTGCTCGGGCTGCCGGTGGTCAGCGGCAACGCGATCGCCAACACCCCGGCGATCGGCGCGGTGCTCGGCGGCCTGCTCGGCGGGCCCGTCGTCGGGCTGGGCGTGGGCATCACCGGCGGCCTGCACCGCTACACGCTGGGCGGCTCGTTCGGCCTGGCGGCCGGCATCGACATCGTGATGCAGGGCCTGGCCGGCGGCCTGACGCATCGCTACCTCATCAGCCGCGGCAAGACGCGGCTGCTGTTCAGCCCGGCGCTGGCCGGCGGGCTGACCTTCATCACCATCCTGATCGAGCTGGGCATCGACCTGGCGCTGTCGCGGCCCTTCGACGAGGCGCTGCAGATCGTCAAGCTGATCGCGCTGCCCGAGCTGATCGCCAACACCGGCGGCGCGGCGATCTTCGTGAAGATCCTGCTCGACCGGCGCGACAGCATCGACCGCCAGTCGCGCGCGTTCTCGGCCAAGGCGCTGGACATCGCGGCGCACGTCGACGGCGTGCTGCGCGACGGCTTCGACCAGGAGAACAGCACGCGCGTGGCGCGCATCATCTACGAGCAGACCGGCGTCGGCGCGGTGGCCATCACCGACCGCGAGAAGCTGCTGGCCTTCATCGGCGTCGGCGACGACCACCACCTGCCGGGCACGCCGATCTCGTCGCAGCAGACCTTCCACGCGATCGAGTGCAACGAGGTCATCTTCGCCGACGGCAACGAGGTGCCGTTCCAGTGCTCGATCAGCGCGCACTGCAAGCTGGGCTCGGCGCTGGTGATCCCGCTGGTGGGCGAGAACCGCCAGGTCATCGGCACGATCAAGCTCTACGAGCCCAAGACCCGCATCTTCTCGACCATCAACCGCACGCTGGGCGAAGGCATCGCCAAGCTGCTGTCCAGCCAGATCCTGGACGGCCGCTACGAACGCCAGAAGAGCCTGCTGCTGGAAGCCGAGCTGAAGCTGCTGCACGCGCAGGTCAACCCGCACTTCCTGTTCAACACGCTCAACACGATCATCGCCATCACCCACGACGACCCGGCCAAGGCGCGTGCGGTGCTCACCGACCTGGCGGTGTTCCTGCGCAAGAACCTGAAGCGCCCGACCGAAGACGTGGTGCTGTCCGAGGAGATCGCGCACATCAAGGCCTACCTGGGCATCCAGCTCACGCGCTTCGAGGACCGGCTGTCGGTGGAGATCGACATCCCGGACCCGCTGATGGCGCTGCGCGTGCCGGCGTTCACGCTGCAGCCGCTGGTGGAGAACGCGATCAAGCACGGTACGGCGCAGATCATCGGCGTGGGGCGTGTCGCCATCAGCGCGCACCTGGACGGGCCGGCGGTCTGTCTGGTGGTGGAGGACAACGCCGGCCGCTACGATCCCAAGCCCGGGGGTGGCGGCCTGGGCATGAACATCGTCGACCGCCGGCTGAAGAACCGTTATGGCGAGGCCTACGGCGTCACGATGAGCTGCGAGCGCCAAGTCTCGACCCGCGCCACGGTGCGCATTCCCGTGGAGGCCCTGAGCTGATGATCACCGCCCTCATCGTCGACGACGAGCCCTTCGCGCGGCGCGACCTGTGCCGCGCGCTGGAGCCTGCCCGGGACATCCAGATCCTGGGCGAATGCGGCAACGCGATCGACGCGCTGACGCGCATCCACGTCGACAAGCCCGACGTCGTCTTCCTGGACATCCAGATGCCGCAGATCACCGGCATCGAGATGATCGGCATGCTGGACCCCGAGACGATGCCGCACATCGTCTTCCTCACCGCCTACGACGAGTACGCGGTGCGCGCGTTCGAGAAGAACGCCTTCGACTACATGTTGAAGCCGGTGACCTCCGACCGGCTGGAGCTGACGCTGGAGCGGCTGCGCAACAGCTTCTTCAAGCACGACTTCAGCGTGCTGCCCGAGGTGAACCACCTGCGCCAGATCCCGTGTTACGGGCTGCACAGCGTGGTCTTCGTGCAGGCCACCGACGTCGAGTTCGTCGAGGCGCGCACCACCGGCATCTACGTGTCCGACCTCGACGGCCACGAGCACCCGACGGCGCTGCGGCTGAACATCCTGCAGCAGCGCACCCAGCTGCTGCGCTGCCACCGCCAGTACCTGGTCAACGTCGACCTCGTGCACAAGCTGCAGTACCTGGAAAGCGGCCTGGCCGAGTTCGTGACGCGCCGCGGCCGCGTGATCCCGATCAGCCGCCGGCTGCTGCCGGAGATCAAGGAGCGGCTGGGGATCAGCTGAGGAGAGCGGGCGCTCAGCCGTTCTCGACGGGTGTCGGCGGCGTTTCCGCCAGCCGCTCGGCCATGCGTGTCTGCCAGCCCGGGCCCGTCGCCCGCCAGCGTGCGATGACTTCCGGCGGCAGTCTCAGACTGATGAGCTGGCGGGGGTTCTCGGACTTCGGCCGGCCACCCTTCTTGACGATGGCCCGGGCCAGCAGGTCCGCGGTCAGCTCCGGCAACTCCTTGTATTCGTGCGGCTGGATCGTGTGCCGATCCACGCGTTCAAGATCCGAGCCCGAAGTACGGCGCGAGGCGGGCTTGTTCACGGTTGTTGGCCTTTCGCATGCTGAAGACGTGGCGTGTGTCGCCCTTCTCCCGGCGCCTACTGCAGGTTGTGCCCCGCCAGCCGCTTCGGGTCGGGGATGCGGATCTCGCGCTTGTCGATGACGATGAGCCCGGCGGCTTCCAGCTCGTGCAGCACGCGCGAGAAGTACTCGGGCGTCAGCGACAGCCGCGAGGCGATCGTCGCCTTGCTGACCGGCAGGCTGACACGCAGGTCGCGGCGCTGGGCCTGGGCGGCGGGCGTCACGCCGGCGTCGGCCAGCGAGAACGCGGCGGCGTCCTCGGCTTCCTCGGGCAGGGCGCGCAGCAGGTAGCCGATGACGCGCTGCATGCCGCTGTGCAGCGAGTAGGCCTGGACGTCGTGCACCAGCCCGTGCAGCCGGCGCGAGATACCCGCCAGCATGCGCAGCGCGAAACGCGAGTCGCGCTCGATCTCGGCCAGCACCGCGGCCTTGCCGACGCTCAGCACCAGCGTGTCACCCAGCGCCTGGGCGTTGATGATGTAGGGCTTGCCGGTGAACATCAGCGCCTCGGCGAAGGTGTTGCCCGGGCCGACCAGCTCGATGACCTTCTCCTGCCCGGCCGGCGAGATGGCGAACAGCTTGACCTGTCCCATCACCGTGACGTGCAGCTCCTCGCAGGGCTCGCCGACACGGAACACCGTGTCTCCGCGCGAGTAGCGCCGCAGCCGGCAGCCTTCGGCCAGGCGCTGCAGCTCCTCGGGGCTCATCTCCTGGAACAGCGGCAGCACGGCCAGGTAGCGCGGGATGTCGAAGCTCCTCGTCTCCATTCGTTCTCCTGAGGCCGGCAGGCGCGCCGGCGGCGCGGGGTTGGAACCGAGGATGCGCCCGATTCCGATGCGGGCCAACTATTGATTGACGTCAATTCTGGCGGCCGGGGCTCCCGCGATCAACCACGGGTCATGCGCGCGTAGACGGCGGCCAGGCGCTGCACCAGGTCCTGCGGGCGGTGCACCAGCGCCCAGCCGTGCTGGCCGAAGACCCTCGGCAGGTAGTCGTGCGCGCTCTCGTCGATGGTGACGCAGAAAGGTTGCAGCCCGGCGTCGCGCGCCGCCTGCACCGCGTGGCGCGTGTCTTCCAGGCCGTAGCGGCCTTCGTAGACGTCGAGGTCGTTGGGTTTGCCGTCGGTCAGGATCAGCAGCAGCCGCTGGCGCTCCGGGCGCGCGGCCAGGCGCTGCGTGGCCAGGCGCAGCGCGGCGCCCATGCGCGTGTAGTAGCCGGGTTTGATGGCGCCGATGCGCGCGCGCGCCGCGCCGTCCCAGGGCTCGCCGAAGCCTTTCAGGTGCTGGATGCGCACGTTCTGCCGCCGCACCGACGAGAAGCCCAGCATCTCGAAGGCGTCGCCGCTGGCGGCCAGCGCCTCGCCGAAGACCCAGAGCGCGTCGCGGATGACGTCGACGATGCGCGCGTCGCCGCCGGCCCAGGCGTCGGTGGACAGCGACAGGTCGGCCAGCAGCAGCGTCGCCAGGCTGCGTTCGCCGCGCACGCGGCGCTGCCAGACGGCGGGCTGCTCGTCGACGCTGCCGGCGTCGGCCAACACGCGGTGGCGCAGCCAGGCGTCGAGGTCGAGCTCGTCGCCGTCGGCCTGGGCGCGGGCACGCACCGGCGCGGCGCGCAGCACCTCCATGCGGCGGCGCACGCGGCGCGCCACGGCACGCAGTGCCGGCGGCGGCTGCCAGGGCGGCGGCGAGGCGGCGACCAGCACCTGGGCGGCGCAGTGTTCCGGGATCAGCAACTGCTGGCGCCAGTCCCACTCGGGCAGGCGCACGCCGGGGCCCAGCGGGCGGTCGTCGGCCGCGGCGCTGGGCAGGTCGAGGTCGAAACGCACGCGCGACGCGGCACGGCGGCCGTCGGGCGCGATGGCCAGCGTGTCCAGGTCGTCGGCGGCGGCCAGCGCGTTGCCGTCGTCCTCGTCGTCGCTGGCGCGGTCGACACGCACGAACTCGCCCCAGGACAGGATCGACTCGGCGCGGAAGAACATCATCAGCGGCGCCTGGCTGCGTTCGTCCTGGACACGTTCGGCGTGGCGGCGGCGGTCGCTGGTGCTGGGCTTGGCGCGGGCGGCTTCGTCGTCGCCGGCTGGGGCCGGGTCCTGGCGCGCGGCGGCGACGGCGGCTTCGGCGGCGTCCAGCCACAGCCAGACCGGCGCGGCGTCGGCGGGTTTCAGCCCGGCGGGCAGGGCGAGCGGCTCGCCGCGAAGCGCATGCTGCACGGTGGCTTCGGCTGCGGCGGCCGGGCCACGCAGCGTGCCGGGCGCCGGGCGCAGCGCCAGCTGCGCGGCGACGAGTTCGGCGTGCGCGGTGCGCAGCCCGGGGAACTGCGCCAGCGCGGCGGCCGTGGCGTGCAGGTTGTCGGCCAGCCAGTCGCCGGTCGGCGTGTAGTGCGCGGCGAGCGCCGCCAGCCACAGGTACAGGCGGCGGTTGAGCGCGGCGTCGGCGAAGACCGCCACCTCGGGCGGCAACGACAGCGCCTCGGCGTCCAGGCGTGCGGTGGCGGCATGCGTGCCGCTGCCGGCCACCCGCTGCAGCCAGCCGCGCGGGCCGCCGGCGCGTGTGGCGCTGGCCGACGCGAAACGCAGCCCCGGCGCGCCGCCGCCGGCCCGGAACATCAGCGTGATCGTGCGCTGCACCTCGGGCAGCGTGACGGCGGCGTCGGCGTGGCGGCGGTCGGCCGCGCGGCTGATGAAGCGGTGCCAGTGCTGGCCGACCCACTCTTCCATTTCAGAACTCCTCGGCGCGGTGCTCCCGCGCCTGCGCGAAGGCGGCTGTGTGGCTGCGGCCCTCACCCCAGCCCTCTCCCGCGTGCGGGAGAGGGGGCCGCGCGGGGCCGGGCTCGAGTTCGCTCTGCCGCACGCGGGACAGTGCCAGCGCGGGGTCTGGCTCGAGTTCCCTCTCCCGCTCGCGGGAGAGGGGCAGGGTGAGGGTGGTGGAGAGACCGCGGCCTTCGCCCCGGGCCTGGCGTTCGCCGCTGCGCCGGCGCAGCGTCTCGCGCAGCGCGTCGGCGCCGGTGCGCCATTCGAGCAGCGGCTGGCGTGCCTGGCCGCCCTGCGACTGCTCGCACTGGTCCAGGCACTGCCCGCACTGCACGCAGGAGAACATGCGGCGCTTGATGTCGCGCGGCTTCAGCCGCATCGGGCAGACGCTGTCGCAGGCGCTGCCGCCGGGTGCGGCGGCGGTGCTGCAGCTGCGGCAGTCGCGTGCACGGGCTCGGTCGTAGCCGACGACCATCGCGCGCGGGTTGGCCATCCAGGCCAGGCTCTGGAACAGCCCGACGGCGCAGCCGAAGCGGCAGAACAGGTGGCGCGCGAAGACGAACTCGGCGGTGAAGACCGCCGTCGCGACGGCCAGGAAACGCGCCTGGTTGGGCGTGGACTCGCCGGCCAGCAGCCGGCCCCAGACCTCGGCCGGCGGCAGCAGGTACGACAGCAGCGTCACCGCCCAGAGAAAACCCAACCCGGCGGCCAGCAGCACGAACGGCGGCCACCAGCGCCAGTCGCCTCGCGCCGTGGGGGCGGCGTCCCAGAGGCTGGCGCGGCCGAGCGCGCGGCGCATCAGCCGGTCCAGCGTCTCGACGACGCTGAAGTGCGGGCACAGCCAGCCGCAGTACAGCCGGCCCCAGCGCCAGGCGATATAGAGAAAGCCGACGACCAGCACGATCGCCGGCACGAAGGCGCGCAGCACGATGGCGAGAGCGACCTCGGTCGCGCCGATGCGCCCGGCCGTGAAGTCGGTGATGCCCAGCGTCCACGGCCGGCCCAGCAGCCAGAGCTGGGCCTCGTGCAGGTCGAAACGCAGCAGGTCCAGCGCCGGGGCGCTGACGAACAGCGCCAGGAAGGCGGCCTGGAAGAGCCGGCGGCGGTGTTGCAGGGCGGCGGACACGGGGCGGGGGAGTCGGAGGCGGCCACTCGAGGGCGGCCGCGGGTTCTCAGTTGCCGAGCACGGCGCCGACGACTTCGTCCAGCGCGGCGGCGGTGCCGGCGTCGTCGGTCAGCGCGTCGACGATCGCGGCGCGGCAGGCCGCACGCAGCGGCACGCCGCCGGCCGTCAGGCGGGCGGCCATCACCAGCAGCCGGGTGCTGGCCGTCTCCTCGAGGTCGTGTTCGGTCAGGCGGCGCAGCGCCTGCGCCAGGCGCACCAGGCGCGCGGCGAGCTCCGGCGCGACGCCGGACTCCATCTCGACGATGCGCGTCTCCAGCGCCGGCTCGGGGTAGCCCAGCGTCAGCGCGACGAAACGCTGGCGGGTGCTGGGTTTCAGGCTCTTCAGCAGGTTCTGGTAGCCCGGGTTGTACGAGACGACGAGCATGAAGCCCGCCGGCGCGGCGAGCAGCTCGCCGGTGCGTTCGATCGGCAGCACGCGGCGGTCGTCGGCCAGCGGGTGCAGCACGACGGTGGTGTCCTTGCGCGCCTCGACGACCTCGTCGAGGTAGCAGATCGCGCCCTGGCGCACGGCGCGTGTCAGCGGGCCGTCGGCCCAGACCGTGCCCTGCGCGCCGATCAGGTGGCGGCCCACCAGGTCGGCGGCGGACAGGTCGTCGTGGCAGCTGACGGTGACCAGCGGGCGGCCCAGGCGGGCCGCCATGTGCTCGACGAAACGGGTCTTGCCGCAGCCGGTGGGGCCCTTCAGCAGCAGCGGCAGCCGCTGCCGCCAGGCCTGCTCGAACAGCGCCGCCTCGCCCGCCTGCTCGGCGTAGAAAGGCAGCGTGGCCCCGCCGCTGCGGCCGGCGTCGGGCTGGAACAGCTCCAGCCCGAGGGCGCCGCGTTCGCTCATGTCCATGGCAGCAGCCCCCTGCGGTCAGGCTTGCGCCAGCTTGGCCGACGTCACCGTGTCGGTCTTCACCGGCTCGCCGCCGACGAAGAAGCTGGCGAAGTAGGTGAACTGGCCGGCGAGGAAGGTCAGGCCGCCGGCGATGCGCACCCAGTAGAAGAAACGCAGCTGGTCCTGGGTGGACATGAAGCTCATCGCGCCTTCGGTCGGCAAACGCTGCAGCCAGACCTGCAGGATGCCGGCGCCGCTGAGCGCCAGCACCATCACGCCCATGCCGATCGACATGATCCAGAAGCTCCACATCTCGACCGCCTGGGCGCGCTGGCTGTTGGCGATGCGCCCGCGCAGCGTCGGCATCGCGTAGCTGATCAGCGTGATGACCACCAGCACGTAGGCGCCGTAGAAGGCCAGGTGGCCGTGGGCGGCGGTGACCTGCGAGCCGTGGGTGTAGTAGTTCACCGGGCTCAGCGTGTGGATGAAGCCCCACAGGCCCGCGCCCAGGAAACCCATCACCGCGGTGCCCAGCGCCCACAGCACGGCGGCCTGGTTCGGATGTTCGCGGCGGCGGCGCTGCACCATGTTGAAGGCGAAGACCGTCATCATGAAGAACGGGATCGGCTCCATCGCGCTGAAGATGCTGCCGATCCACTGCCAGTAACCCGGCAGGCCGATGAAGTAGAAGTGGTGGCCGGTGCCCAGGATGCCGGTCATCAGCGCGAAGGCGATGATCACGTACAGCCACTTGTCGATGACCTCGCGGTCGACGCCGGTGGTCTTGACCAGCACGTAGGCCAGCAGCGCGCCGAGGATCAGCTCCCACACACCCTCGACCCACAGGTGCACGACGAACCACCAGTACATCTTGTCGCGCACCAGGTTGTGCGGGTTCACGAAGCTGAACAGGAAGAAGATCGCCAGCCCCCACAGCCCCATCAGCAGCACCACCGAGACGCTGGTCTTGCGGCCCTTGAGCACCGTCATGCTGACGTTGAGCAGGAAGCCGAGCGCGACGACGACGATGCCGATCTTGGTCGGCAGCGGCTGCTCCAGGAACTCGCGGCCCATGGTCTGCAGCAGGTCGTTGCCGGTGAGCTCGGCCAGCCTGGCGTAGGGCAGCGTGAGGTAGCCGACGATGGTCAGCACGCCGGCGGCCAGGAAGATCCAGAACAGCGCCCTGGCCAGCTTGGGGCTCCAGAGCTCGGTCTCCGACTCCTCGGGCACGATGTAGTAGGCCGCGCCCATGAAGCCGAACAGCAGCCACACGATCAGCAGGTTCGTGTGCACCATGCGTGCGACGTTGAACGGGATGTACGGGAACAGGAAGTCGCCGATGACGTACTGCAGCCCGAGGCTGATGCCGAAGATGATCTGGCCGGCGAACAGCAGCATCGCCGCGATGAAGTACGGCTTGGCCACCGCCTGCGAGCGGTACTTGAGGACTTGTTGGGTATTCATGGAAGGTGCTCCGGCGCTCAGCCTTCGATGTTGGGAGGCCACTTCTCGGTGTCGATCTCGCCGGTCCACTTCAGGAACTGCACGAGATCGTCGAGTTGCTGCTCGGTGAGGTCGAACTGCGGCATCTGCCGGCGGCCCGGGATGTGCGTCGGCTGGGCCTTGATCCAGGCCTTGATGAACTCGCCGCCGCGGCGCTGGTAGACGTTGCCCAGCTCGGGCGCGAAATACGCGCCTTCGCCCAGCAGCGTGTGGCAGCCGATGCAGTTGCGCGTCTCCCAGATCCTCTTGCCGGCGATGACGGCAGGCGTGATCGCGGCGGCATTGGAGCGCTGCGGGATGCGCCGCTCGGTGTGGAAGACGAGTGCGGCGAACAGCAGTGCGAAGAACACTGTGCCGCCGTAGAACATGTTGCGGGCCATCTGCTTGGTGAACCCGCCCCGGACTTGGCTCATGGAAAGCGCCTCCTTGACTTCGGTGCGCTTATCCTCCTGTTTTGCTCGGGTACTTTCCTTGAACCGGTTCAAGGATTCGACCGGCGGGGCCGGGCGAGCATCCCGGCAGGGCCCGCGAGCGGCGGGCCGTGACCTCTCGATGTGAAGAGAACCCGACGATGAGCCCCTCCGACAAGGTCCCGCACGCGGTGGCCGACCTGATCGCCTGCATCCTGGTGCGTTTCCACGAGACGCATCGCCGCGAAGTGCCCGAGCTGGTGGCCCAGGCGCGCGCGCTGGCCGCCGCGGGCGTGCTGCCCGAACTCGCCGAGCACCTGGCGCTGATGGGCCAGGCGCTCGAGGAGCACATGTTCAAGGAGGAGATGCGGCTCTTCCCGATGATGGAGCAGGGCGGCGGCACGCTGCTGGACCTGCTGCTCGACGACCTGGAGCGCGAGCACCGCGCGCACGAGGTCTCGATCACGCGGCTCGAGGAGCTGGTGCTGCGCCTGCCGGCGTCGCCCGAGGCGGGGCCGCTGGCCGCCGGCTGCCGCAAGTTCATCGACGACCTGCAGCAGCATGTCGCCGCCGAGGACGGCGACCTGTTCCTGCGCTTCGGCCCGCGGCGCACGAAGGGGGTCGGGCGGGTGCTGCAGCCCTGAGAACCGGGCGCCCATGAAAAAGGCGCCCCGCGGGGCGCCTGTCTCGTGCGGTGCCGCTTCAGCGGCGCAGCATCGCCATCGGGTCGCCCGGCAGGCGTGCGTGGCTGCGCAGGTCGGCAAGTTCCGCGGCCGACAGGCGTTCGGCGCCTTGCGGCACGTCGGGGCGGTGCAGCGCCAGCTCGCGCATGCGCGCAGCCAGCGTCAGCGCGAAGGCGCGTGCGAACACCTCGTCGCTGTCGCAGGCCTCGAACAGCGACTCCAGCGGCAGCGCGAGCAGCTCGATCGGCTCGCGCACGATGGCCGCTTCGGCCCAGCCGCCCGGCAGGTCGAGTGCGCCGGTGACGTCGAACCATTCGCCGGGGCCGATCAGGCGGCGCTCGATGAAGCCGCCGTCGGCGCCCAGCCGGCCCACGCTGGCGCAGCCATGGCGCACCAGCCACCAGGAAGGTTCGGGCCGCCGGGGTGATCCGAGCGTGAAGCGTCCGGCCGGGCAGCAGATCATGCGCGAGGCGTCGCTGAGCCTGACGAGGGTCGAGTCGGGAACGGGCATCGGCGCGAAGGCGATGCGCAGCAGGGCGACGTCGTCCTCGAATGTGCCCGTGACGAAGCTCGCGTGGGCTGGCTGCGACGCCGATTCAGCGTCCGGACCCCTTGTCTCGGTCGAACACTTCATCATGTCTATCTCCTGCATCGTGAAACGCTGCACCGGGTGGTGGCGCCTGTTGACTCTGGCGAGGCCGGGGCCGGATGGATTTGTCCCAGCACAACCCGCGCCCAACGAAGCCCCCGGGCTATCCCTCGATCAGCGTTTTTTGCGGTTTCGGACAGTTTAACCATGATGACGTCGCGGGCAAACCGCATGCCGGTGCCCGGCGATGACCGGGCGTGACCGGCCGCTCGCGAGGCGGGTTCAGGCGGCGGCCAGCCCGGCGACGTAGATGCGGGCCGAGCGCTCGACCAGGCGTTCCAGGTCCAGCGGGATGTCGACCGCCGGATCGGTTTCGAGCCGGCCGTCGACCAGCAGCTGGGCCAGCCCGTGCGCGAAGCCCCAGGCGGCCATGGCCTCGTCGGTGGCCGGTGCCGGCACGCCGAGCGCCAGCAGGGCGCGCCGCAGCGTGTCGAGCACGCGGTGGCCGGCCTCGGCGAGCACCGGGTGATCGGCCTTGCGCACCTCGGGGCCCAGCATCAGGCGGTAGATCGCCGGCTGGGCGACGGCGAACTCGACGTAGGCACGTGCCATCGAGACGAAACGTGCGGCGGCGTCGGGCCTCTCGGGCAGCGCCGCGAACACGGCGCGCAGCCGGTCGAAACCGCCGGCGGCGATGTCGGCCAGCAGCGCCTCGCGGCTGGCGTAGTGGCGGTACGGCGCGGCATGCGAGACACCCACCGCCCGCGCCACTTCGCGCAGGCTGACCTCGGCGGCGCCGCGTTCGACGAGGATGCGCTCGGCCGCCTCGCGCAGCGCGACGCGCAGGTCGCCGTGGTGATAGCTGCGGCGCGCAGGTCCGCCCGGCGCGGTGGATCGGCTGTCCATCGGCTCAGTATATGCCCATGTTGACATCGTAAACATCGGTCGATAAGGTCCACGATCGGGGTGCTGGCGCTGCCGTGCCCGCCCCTCGGATAGCCCCGCCGCCGAACCCAGGAGCCGCGCATGAGCGTCACCTCGCCCGTCCCGCCGTCCGTCCCCGCCGAAGCGCTGCCCGCGCTGCTCGAGCGTCTGCGGCGTGCGCAGCGTGCCGACATGCTGCCCTCGCGCGCGCTGCGCCTGGAGCGGCTGCGCCGGCTCGAGCAGCTGCTCGAGCACCACGCCGCCGCGTTCGCCGAGGCGATCGGCGAGGACTTCGGCAACCGTTCGCCGGTCGAGATCCGCATCACCGAGACGATGCTGCTGAAGGCCGGCTTGCGCCAGGCGCGCCGGCACCTCGGGCGCTGGATGAAGCCGCGGCGCGTCGCCACCTCGCCGGCGTTCTGGCCCGGGCGCTCGTGGCTGCTGCCGCAGCCGCTGGGCGTGGTGGGCATCGTCAGCCCCTGGAACTACCCGCTGCAGCTGGCGCTGGCGCCGCTGGTCGGCGCGCTGGCGGCGGGCAACCGGGCGATGATCAAGCCGTCCGAGCTGACGCCGCGTTTCTCGGCAGCGCTGCAGGCTGCGGTGGCCGAGCACTTCGCGCCCGACGAGGTGACGGTGGTCACCGGCGACGCGGCGATCGGCCGTGCCTTCGTCGCGCTGCCCTTCGACCACCTCGTCTTCACCGGCTCGACGGCCGTCGGCCGCGAGGTCGCGCAGGCCGCGGCGAAGAACCTGACGCCGGTGACGCTGGAGCTCGGCGGCAAGTCGCCGGCCATCGTCGACACCTCGGCCCGGCTCGCGAAGGCGGCCGAGCGCATCGCCTTCGGCAAGCTGGTCAACGCCGGCCAGACCTGCATCGCACCCGACTACGTGCTGGTGCCCAAGGCGCAGCGCGAGCGTTTCGTCGCCGCGCTGCGCGCCGCGATGGGCAAGCTCTACCCGAGCTTCCGCGCCAACCCCGACTACACCAGCGTCGTCAGCGATCGCCACTTGCGCCGCCTGCGCGAGCTGGTCGACGACGCCCGCGAGCGCGGCGCGACGGTGATCGAGCTGGAGGCGCCGGGCGAAGGCATCGGTCGCGCCAGCCGCCAGCTGCCGCCGACGCTGCTGCTGGACGTCGACGCGTCGATGCGCGTGATGCAGGAGGAGATCTTCGGCCCGGTGCTGCCGATCGTCGGCTACGACACGCTCGACGACGCGATCGACTTCGTCAACGACCGCGACCGGCCGCTGGCGCTGTACTGGTTCGGCAGCGACGCGGCGGCGCGGCGCAAGGTGCTCTCGCAGACGATCTCCGGCGGCGTGTCGCTCAACGAGACGCTGCTGCACGTCGCCCAGGAGGGGCTGCCCTTCGGCGGTGTCGGCGCCTCGGGCATGGGCGCGTACCACGGCGAGGCGGGCTTTCGCCAGTTCACCAAGGACAAGCCGGTGTTCGAGCAGTCGGCGCTGGCCGCCACCGGGTTGATCGCGCCGCCGTACAAGCCGTCGATCGGCCGCCTGCTCGACTGGATCGGCCGCATCGCCTGAAAGCGCCGAGCCCGGCGCGAAGCCGGGCTCGTGATGCGGTAGGCGGGCGCCGCGTTCAGGCGGCGACCTGGATCATCGGCGTGAACGGGTCCAGTTCGTCGAGCGCGAGCTTGCAGGCGCGGCCGATCAGCACCGCGGCGGCGGCGTAGTAGCCGGTGGCGGCCTTGGCGGCGAGCTGCTCGCAGTGCGCCGGCACCCAGGCCTGCACGTGGCGCGACAGGAAGCGCAGCTGCTGCGCGCGCCAGCGCTGCGCGGCGGCGGCGTCGCCGCCGGCCAGTGCCTCGCCCTCGAGGCGGCACAGGTGCGAGACGAAACGCAGCTCGTTGCCCAGATGGTCGGGCGCGCCGAGCGCAGCCATCGCCTCGTAGCCGGCTTCGCGGTAGGAGCGCAGCACGTCGAGCACGCGGTCACCGCCCGGCGCGGCGCCGAGCGCGGCCGACTCGCAGGGCGGCGTCAGCGTCTCGCCGTGCATCACCATCGACAGCAGCCGGGTGCGGTCGACGGCCAGCACCGTGGCGCCGCCCGGATGGCGGCGCGACTTGCGCAGCGCGGCGAGCAGGTTGCCCAGCTGCGACGACAGCGGCGGCGTGGCGTCTGAGGACGACAGCTCGGCCTCGAGTTCGTCCAGCCAGGGCGGTGTCGGCCGTTCGATGACGACCCTGGCCAGCAAGGCCCACAGGGCCGCCCGCTTCAGGGCCTCGTCTCCGTTCTGTACTTTGATCTCGCTCATGTCTCTCTCACCGTGGCGTGAAGGTGGGCATCGGGCGTCGAGCAAGGAGCGATCCCGCTGCCGTCCCGCGCCGAAGGCGTGGCGGAGCAGACTGCGACCTTGGTACTGCGCATGGTCATTGGAGCCTGTTTCCCGGTGGTTGCGGGGTTGTCGACATGAGCCAGATCAAGCGCTTGAGACAGATGACCTTGCGGCCCGCTGTCCTGCCCACGCTGTCCGGCCGAGCCCTGGCTGCCGCTTGGACCTGCCGCTTCGATCTGTCGATCGCCCTTGCACCCACCAGCGTGAATGATCCGCGCTCGGAGCCCACGATGTGGGATGTCACCCCCTTGCAAATAGGGGGTTGGCGGCGACGCAAGCCTCAGGGTTCACCCCAGCTGAACACGGCGTGGGCGCCCTGGCGCACGGCGGCCACGCGGCGCGCGTTGGGTTCGTCGGTTTGCTCGACCCAGGCGGCCGCGTCGGCGGCGCTGCGCCCGTACCGGCGGTGGCGTGCGGCCAGGCGCTCGCGCCGCAGCGCATCGTCGACCTCAACGTACCAGATCTCGTCCAGCAGCGGCCGCACCCCGGCCCAGGGGCCGCCGAGCAGGAGGTAGTTGCCTTCGGTGATCACCAGCGGCGTGTCGGGCGGCACCGCGATGGCGCCGGCCACCGGCTCGCCCAGGTCACGCCGGTACTCGGGAGCCCAGACGGTGCCCTCGGCGGCACGCAGCCGGGCCAGCAGCGCCGTGTAGCCGGCGGCGTCGAAGGTGTCAGGCGCGCCTTTGCGGCCCCGCCGGCCCAGGCGCTCGAGTTCGGCATTGGCGAGATGAAAACCGTCCATCGGCACCACCGCAGCGAGCGGCCCGAGCGCAACGCCGAGCGCCGCCGCGAGCGTGGACTTGCCGGCGCCGGGCGGCCCGGCGATCCCCAGCAGCCGCCGCGGGCCATCGGCCAGCGCGCGGGCGCGTTCGATCCAGACGGGAGGCACGGCGGGAGTTGCCACCGCGCGAGCTTAAACGCCCGGTGCCTGCCTTCAGGGACAGGCGCGCATGCTGTAGCCGTTCTCGCACTCGGCGGTGACGGTGAAACCCAGGCGTTCGTACAGGCTGCGCGCCGGGTTGGCCTTGAGCACCGAGAGGCTGACACGGGCACCCTGGGCGCGCGCTTCGGCCAGGACCTCGCCGATCAGCCGGCTGCCGATGCCGGCACGCCGGTACCCGGGCAGCAGCTGCACCTGCTGGATCGCCCAGTCCCGGCTCCCCCGGTGCACACGCAGCAGGCCGACCGGGTGGCCGTCGAGCAGCACGATCGTGCTGCCGTCGAGCTGGCCGCGCAGCTGCGCCGCCAGCTCGGCGTCGTCTCCGTCGGCACCGAAGCCGCGCCGCAGCGCGACGAGCAGGGGAAGGTCGGCTTCGGTGGCACTGCGCGTGGCGATGGATGGGGCGGTGGGCATCGTGGAGGCGATTCTGCGGCGGCCGCGACATCCTCCGCATTGTGGACACCGCGTAACGCACGGGGGATGTCCGCTGCGTGACATCGTCCTGCATCCGGCCCGCGTGCCCGGGCGTACAGTGGCCGCATGGCCACCCGTCACCCGCACCGCGGCCGCCCGCGGCTGCTGCACTCGGCGCTGGAGGCGCGTGTCCTCGCCGAGCTCGCCGTGCTGCCCTGGACGCTGCCGGCGCTGTCGCTGGCCGCGCCGCGCGGCGACGGCCATCCGGTGCTGCTGCTGCCCGGCTTCATGGGCAGCGAGTTCTCGCTCGTCGGCCTGGAGCGCTTCCTGCGCCACCGCGGCTACGCGGTCGAGACCTGGGGCCTGGGCCGCAACGTCGGCTTCAACCCGCGCCACGCCACCGCGCTGGAGCAGAAGATCCGCCACATGGCGCACCGCGCCGGGCGCCCGGTCAGCCTGGTCGGCTGGAGCCTGGGCGGCGTGTTCGCGGTCTACGGCGCCCACCAGGCACCGGAGTGCGTGCGCCAGGTCGTCACGCTGGGCAGCCCGGTCAGCGTCGACGCCGGGGGCAGCGCGTCGCCGCCGCTGGTCAAGGCGATGTACCGGCTGATCGCCCATCCGCACGGCCCGACGGCGCACACGATGCAGCCGCGCGCCAAGAAGCTGCGCGAACGCGCGCCGCTGTCGGTGCCGGTGTCCTGCCTGTACTCGCTCAGCGACGGCGTCGTGCCGCCGCAGGAGGCGACGATCGAAGGCGACGCGGCGCGCCACGAGAACATCCGCGTGCCCGGCAGCCACCTCGGGCTGGGTTTCAACCCGGTGGTCTTGTGGATCGTCGCGGACCGCCTCGCGTTGCCGGACGGCCGCTGGCGTCCGTTCGAGCCGCACGGGGGCTGGGGCCGGGCCTACCGGCTGCTGACGCACCACGTGCTGCCGGTCTGAGCGGCACCGGCGCCGCCGCGGCCAGCGCCAGGTACTCCTGGAAGCTGTCGCGCACTGCCTGGGTGAAGGTTTCCGGGTCGGGCACCAGTTCGCGGCAGGACGTCGGCGAGACGACGATGCGGCCGTCGTACTCGGTGACGGCGAACACCAGCCCCATGCCGTCGGCGATCGGCAGGATGGCCGAGAAGTAGGTCATGCGCGCGCCGCACAGGTACAGCGGCTGGCGCGGGCTGCCGACGGCGGTGACGGTGCAGCAGGCGGCGGGCCGGCGCAGCTCGCTCGGGCGCAGGCCCAGCCAGCGCGAGGCGAGCTTCAGCGTCGCGGCCGGCGCGTGTTCGGCGAGTTCGGCCAGCCCGCGTGCGGCCCGCGCACGCAGCCCGGCGCGGGCACTCGCGGTCTGGCGCTGGACGTGGCGCAGCCGCTGCACCGGGTCCTCGATCGTCGTGCCCAGGCTCACCAGCTGCCACGGCGGCTCCACGCCGGGCTCGGGCACCGCGCCGGCGACCGGCGCGATGGCTTCCAGGTCGGCCTCGGGCAGCTCGCCCTGGGCGTCGAGGTAGCGCCGCAGGCCGCCGGCGCAGACCGCGAGCACCGCGTCGGTGAGGGTGGCGCGCGGCACCAGGCCGCGGATGCGCTCGAACTCGGCGATCGCGAAGCGGCGGGTGTCGAACACGCGGTGCGGCGAGACCACCGAGTTGAAGCGCGTGGCGCTGTGCTGCTCGGGCGCGACGACGTCGGCGGCGAAGGTCCAGGCCACCGGTGCCAGCCGCAGCAGCGGCGCGGCCAGCGACAGCGGTGACAGCGCGCTGTGCAGCGCGCCGCGCGCCAGCAGCTTCAGCGCGCCGGGGGCGCGTTCGGGGAACCAGGGCTCGGGCGGCTCGGCGCGCGGCGGCTCGGCGGCCAGGTCGTGCAGCGCGTCGACGAGCTCGTGCCGCCCGGCGACGTCGACCGCGGCGTGGTGGATCTTGGTCAGCACCGCGAAGCTGCCCGGCGGCAGGTCGGTGATGCTGTCCAGGCCCTCGATGACGTAGAGCTCCCACAGCGGCCGGTTCAGGTCGAGCGCGCGGGCATGGATGCGCGAGGCCTGGATGCAGAACTGGCGCCAGTCGCCCGGCTTGGGCAGCGCGATGTGGCGCACGTGGTACTCGAGGTCGAAGTGCTCGTCCTCGACCCAGTACGGGTAGTCCAGCTCCAGCGGTACGCGCAGCATGCGCTGGCGGAACACCGGCGAGCGCTGCAGCCGCCCGGCGACGTGCGCCAGGATGCTCTTGAAACGCACCGTGCCGCCCGGCGCGGTGCTCTGGTCGTAGATCTGCACGAAAGTGACGTTCGCGTTGGCGTGCGTCGTGTCGGCGTAGAGGAAGCTCGCTTCGTGGCCGCTCAGCTGGCGCATGGGCCCTCCTGTTCAGGCGGCGGTCTTTCGGGCACGCCGCGGGCCCGGACGCGGCCGGCCGGCGGCGACGAGTTCGTCCAGCGCCTGCAGCAGCGCCGCCGACAGCTCGCGTGCGTCGCCGACGGCCGCGCGCGCGGTCGTGAAGCCGAAGTCCATCGCCCCGGCGTAGCTCATCACCGTGACGTTGAGCCCCAGGCCGTGTTCGACGATGGACAGCGGCCAGTAGTTCGTCATGCGCGCGCCGGCCAGGTACAGCGGCTCGCGCGGGCCGGGCACGTTGGAGATGACGAGGTTGGCCAGCGGCGGCATCGCCCCGGCGATGCCCGAAGCGCCGTACAGCGCCGCCAGCCCCTGCAGCAGCCACGGTGCGCCCAGCGACGGGAAGTCGGTCGGGATGACGCCGCGGGCGCGCTGGGTGGCCGACTTCACCGCGCCGGCGGCGTCGCGGATCGCGTGCAGGCGCTTGATCGGGTTCGCGATGTCGGTGTGCAGGTTGACCAGCGACAGCGTGGCCTTGGTCGTGAACTCGGTGTCGCCGCTGGCGCGCAGCGAGATCGGCATCGTCGCCAGCAGCGGCTTCTTCGGCACGCCGCCGTGCGCGGCCAGCCAGCGCCTGAGCATGCCGCTGCACAGCGCGAGCACGATGTCGTTGAGCTTGGCCTCGTGCGCGGCGGCCAGCGCCTTCAGCGTGTCCAGCGGCACCGAGGCGGCGGCGAAGCCGCGTTCGGGGCCGATCGCCACGTTCAGTGCCGTTTTCGGGCCGAAGCCGAGGTTCTCGCGCAGATGGCCGCCGGAGCCGGCGCCGCGCGGCCGGCGCGGGCTGCCGAACAGCGTGCCGATCAGCTGCAGCGCCTGCGGCAGCTGGCGCGCGAGCCTGACGTACAGCCCCGCGTCGCGCGCCAGCGCCGCGGCGGCCAGCGCCAGCGTGCCCGGGTCCTCGGCGCGTCGCGCCCGGCCGCGCGGGCGCGGCGGCGGCTCGGGCGAGGGGTCGAACAACGTCTGCGCCAGCAGCACGCCGGCCTTGCCGTCGAGCAGCGCGTGGTGCACCTGCACGTAGTAGCCGATCTCGCCGCAGGCCAGGCCCTCGATCACCCAGATGCGCCACAGCGGCCGCGTGCGGTCCAGGCGCTCGCCGTGCAGCCGCGCGACCGTGTCCTCGAGCTCGGCCTGCGTGCCCGGCGCCGGCAGCGTGATGCGCTGCACGTGCCAGTCCAGGTCGGCGCTGCCGTCCTCCACCCACACCGGGTTGGCGAACTGCAGCGGCATCGTCGCCAGCCGGCGTGTCAGCACCGGCGCCAGGTGCAGCCGCTGCTTCATCAGCCGCCGCACCGCGGTCGCGAAGTCGCCGCGTGCGCCGGGCGGCCGTTCGAACAGGTGCAGCGAACCGACGTGCATCGGCGTCTGCGGTGTCTCCAGGTGGAGGAAGGCGCCATCCACCCCGCTCAAGGCTTGCATGCCCTTTTCTCGCTTTCGCGCCGATGCGGCCCATGGCCCGGCGTCACGCCAACGTAAGCGGCCGGCGCCCGGGCCGACGCACATTCAGATCAATCTTTCGTCAAGTCGGGCACGGATTCCGGGGGAAGTTGGGAGGCCGCCCCCCGGATCGCGGGAAACGCTGCACGGCCTGGCGTTCGGACAATGCTCGAATGTCACAAGACGTACGTCCATCGGGCGTTCGCCGCTTCCAGGGCGTGACGGTGTTCGACAACGGCGCGGACCGCCCGAGCGAGTTCGGCGACCCGAGCACCCGCCCCTCGTTGTGGGACGAGCCGTCGCGCCATCCCGATCCGTCGCTCGAGTCGCGCCGGCCACGCGCGGCCGCGCCGCGCCGCGGTGCCGGTGGCCTGTGGGCCGCGGTTCTGGTCGTGATCGGTGTCGGTGGCGCCGGCGTCGTGTTGCTCGCGAGGTGGTTCAACCGCTGAGCGCCGCCGCGCCAGCGCCGGCCGTCTGCGGCGGCAGCACGATCGGCAGTGCCAGCGTGAAGCGGGCGCCGTGCCCCGGCTCCGAGGCCAGGCTCAGCGTGCCGCCCATCAGCCTGGCCAGGGCCCGCGACAGCGCCAGCCCCAGGCCGGTGCCGCCGTGTTCGTAGCTCACCCGCGCGCTGCCCTGGCGGAAACGCTCGAAGATCGTCTCGTGCAGGTCCGCCGCGATGCCCGGCCCGGTGTCCTCGACGTGCATCAGCACCTGTCCGCCGACGCGTTCGACCATCACGTCGACCCGCCCGGCCGGGGTGAACTTGATCGCGTTGGACAGCAGGTTGTTCAGGATCTGCTTGACGCGCAGCCCGTCGACGACGACGACCGGCGGTGCCTCCGGGTCGAACTCCACGGCCAGCGTCAGGCCCTTGGCGGCGGCCGTCAGGGCGTAGAAGTCCACCGTGCCCTGCACCAGCGCGCGCAGGCCCACCGGTTCGGACGTCAGCGTCATCGAGCCGGCCTCGACCTTCGCCAGGTCAAGGATCTCGCCGAGCAGCTGGTTGAGGTACTCGGCGGCCTTGCGGATCAGGCCGGCCTGTTCGCGGAACTTCGGGTTGTCCAGCCGGTGCTCCATCAGTTCGGCGAAACCGCGGATGCTGGTCAGCGGCGTGCGCAGCTCGTGCGAGATCGCCGCCAGGAACTCGCTCTTGGCGTTGTTGGCAGCGGTGGCCTCGGCTTCGCTGGCGCGAAGCGCGGCATTGTTGGCCTCCAGGCGCCGCAGCCCGGCGACGAAGACCAGGGCGCCGGTGGCGACGGCGCCGGTCAGCAGCAGCGTCAGCACGATGGCGATGTCGCGCGTCGTGCGCCAGCCCACCAGCGCCTCCGTCTGCGCCGTCGACACCAGCACGTACAGCGGGTACTCGCCGATGCGGCGGTAGGCGCTGAACTGTTCCAGGCCGTCCAGCGAGCTCGTGCCCGCGAAGCTGCCTTCGCGGTCCAGCTGCTGGCGTGCGAAGCTGCCCGTGCTCTTCAGCGACTGGCCGATCTGGTCGGCGCTCTCGCCGCCGATGACGCGTGCCCGGATGCTCAGGTCCTGCCCGACCAGCGTCACGGTGCCCAGCGAACCGATCGCCACGCGCTTGTAGACCGACTCGAAGTAGCCCGGGTCCAGCGACGCGACGACGACACCGATGACGCGGCCGTCGGCGGCGGTGATGCGGCGCGAGATCTGGATGGTCCAGCGTCCGGAGACCTTGCCGAGCACCGGCTTGCCGATCCACAGCGCGTCGGGGCTCCCGAGCCCGCCGTCCGGCGGCAGTGTCGTGGGCGCCAGGTGCACGCGCACGTGCTCGCGTTCGGACAGGTCGACGTGCCCGGTCTTGCGGCCGTCGGGGTCGAGGTTGCTGCCGATGAAGCGCCCGTCGGCGCTGACGAGCGACAGCTGCACCAGGATGCCGGGCACCAGGCCGGTCTCGTTGGCGTAGCGCGGCAGGTCGAGTACCGCGTCGCCGCGGCGTGCATGGTCGTCCCGCGCCCGCACCGTGGCCTGGTCGACCGCGGCGATCACGCGCAGCGTCTGCTCCTCGAGCGCGCGGGCGAGGTTGGTGTTCTGGCGTTGTTCGCTCTCGACGGCCTCGTTCCAGCGTGTCCACAGCACCAGCACCACCGCGGCCCAGGCGAGCACGACGAGCAGGGTGGCAGCGCCGATGGCGAGATTGCGCAGCCGGCGTTCGGCACCCGGAGCCGCCGAAGCGGCGACGCGCTGCAGCGCGGAGCTGATCGTGGACATGGTCGGCCTGATGCGAGACAAGCAAATCTAGCAGTTCTATCGCTATTCGCTCCGTCACTACGTCACGTCTGCGGCGCTGGAAGTGCAAACGGCCGCCCCGCGGTGCGGGGCGGCCGTTGCTCGGTGGCGGCGCGGCCTCAGCCCAGGCGGATCGGCACGAAGATCGTCTCGCCGTCGCGCTGCACGAGCAGCGCGATGTGACGGGGTTTGCTCTTCAGCACCGCCTGCACCTGTTCGATCGACTGCACCGGCTGGCCGTTGACGGCCAGCAGCACGTCGCCGCGTTCGACGCCGGCACGCGCGGCCGGGCCGTCGACGTCCTGCACCAGCAGGCCGCCGTCGACGTGCACCTGGCGCTGCTCGTCGCGCGTCAGCGGGCGCAGCGCCAGGCCGAGACTGCCTTCGGGGCGCGCCGGATCGTCGGCGCGTGCCGCCGCCTCGGCCTCGGCGCTGCCGAGCTTGAGCTCCAGCTCGCGCCAGCCCTTGTCGCGCCAGACCTTGAGCTTCACGCGCTCGCCCGGCGCCGACAGGCCGATCAGCGAAGACAGGCTGCCGCCGCGTTCCACCGCCTGGCCGTTGACCTCGGTGATCACGTCGCCGGGCTTGAGTCCGCCCTTGGCCGCCGCGCTGCCGGGCTGCACCGCGGCGACGAGCGCGCCGTCGGGCCGCTCCAGCCCGAAGGACTCGGCCAGGCCCTGGTTCAGGTCCTGGACCGACACGCCCAGACGGGCATGCTGGGCCCGTCCGGTGGCGACGATCTGGTCCTTGATCTTCAGCGCGACGTCGATCGGGATCGCGAACGACAGGCCCTGGAAGCCGCCGCTCTGCGAATAGATCTGCGCGTTGATGCCGACGACGGCGCCGCCGGCGTCGAGCAGCGGGCCGCCGGAGTTGCCCGGGTTCACCGCGGCGTCGGTCTGGATGAACGGCACCACCGTGTCGCCCGGCAGCGAGCGGCCCTTGGCGCTGACGATGCCGGTGGTCGCCGTCTGCTCGAAGCCGTAGGGCGCGCCGATGGCCATCACCGGGTCGCCGACCTCCAGCCGGCGCGGGTCGCCCAGGCGCACCGTCGGCAGACCCTTGGCGTCGATGCGCAGCACGGCGATGTCGGTCACCGGGTCGCTGCCCAGCACCTTGGCCGAGAACTCGCGCCGGTCGCCGAGCTTGACGGTGACTTCCTTGGCTTCGCGCACGACGTGGGCGTTGGTCAGGATCAGGCCGTCGCTGCCGACGATGAAACCCGAGCCCTGGCCGCGGAACGGCACCGAGGGGTTGGCGCCGCGGCCGCGCTGGCCGAAACCCGGCATGCCGCGGAAGAACTGGAAGAACGGGTCGTTCTCGAGCCCCTCGGGAATGCCCTGTTCCTCGGCGGTGGCCTTGTGCGTGCCCTCGACGGTGATGCCGACGACGGCCGGGCCGGCCTGCTTGAAGATCGCGCGGTAGTCGGGCACCGTGCCCTGGGCCGGGATCGGGGCCACCGGCGCGGTCGTGGCGGCGGCGGTGGCCGCCGCGGCACCCGCCATCGCGGTGGCGGGTGCGGGGCGGTCCAGCCGCAGCCAGGGCGGCAGGTCGAAGGCGCTGGCCGCACTCGCACCGAGCACGCCACCGGCCAGCAGGGCGGCGGCCAAAGGCTTCATCTTCATCGTGTCCATGTCCTTTTCGCGGAGAACGGGCCCTGGTCTAAGCCCGATGGACGCCAGCATGGGACCGGACGATGAGTGCAGCGTTAGCGCTGCGTGAAGCGAAGATTAAGCAGCCGGGAAACGCACGCTGGCGCGCAGCCCGCCCAGCGGCGACTCGCCCAGCGTGACGCTGGCGCCGTGGCGAGCGGCGATCGTGCGCACGATCGCCAGCCCCAGGCCGCTGCCGTCGCCGGCGCCGGGGTCGCGGCGGTAGAAGCGGTCGAAGACGCGCTCGCGTTCGGCCGCCGGGATGCCCGGGCCGGCGTCGTCGACGACGAGCAGCGGCGCGCCGCCGTCCAGCGCGGCCCGCACCTCGACGCGTGCGCCGGGCGGCGAGTGGCGCACCGCGTTGTCGACCAGGTTGCGCACCAGCACCGACAGCGAGCCGGCGTCGCCTTGCAGCGGCACCGGTTCGTCGGCCTGCAGCGCCAGCTCGGTGCCGCGCGTCCGCGCCAGCGGCACGGTCGCGGCCAGCGCGCTGCGCGCGGCTTCGGCGAGGTCCACACGCGTCGTCGGCAGCGGCGGCGCGCCGGGTTCGTTGCGCGCCAGCACGAGCAGCTGCTCGACCAGCCAGGCGCTGCGCTCCACGCCTTCGGCCAGCGCACGCACGGCCTCGGCGCGTGTGGCCTCGTCCCCGGCGCGTTCGAGCAGGCGGATCTGCAGCTTCAGCGCCTGCAGCGGCGAGCGCAGCTCGTGCGCGGCGTCGGCGACGAAGGCGCGCTGGGTGTCCAGCGCCTGCGCCAGCTGGCCGAGCAGGCCGTTGAGCGCGGCGACCAGCGGCGACAGCTCGTCGGGCAGGCCGGTGGCCGGCAGCGGCGACAGCGACTGCGGCTCGCGTTCGCGCACCGCGCGCGCGACGCTGCGCAGCGGCCGCAGCACGCGCGTCGCCGCGGCCCAGGTCAGGAGCGCGATCAACGGCGCGATGCCGAGCAGCGGCGCGACGCTGCGCAGCGCCGCGCCGGCGGCCAGGCGCTGGCGGATCTGGCGCGGCTGGGCGACCTGGATCACGCGCTGGCCGCGCAGCACGGTGAAGGTGCGCCAGGTCTGCTGGCCGGCCGAGACGTCGGCAAAACCGAGCAGCGCCCGCGCCGGCAGCTCGTCGTGCGGGCGCGAGGCGTAGATCGTCTGGCCGTCGGCGCTCCAGATCTGGATCACGAAGTCGAGTTCGCGGTCGGCCAGCGCGCCGGCCTGGTCGGCCGCGATCTCGCCCTGGTCGCGCAGCGACAGCGCCATCTGGCGCAGCTGGTAGTCGAACAGCGCCTCGGTCTCGGCGAGCACGTTGTGATAAGCCACCGTGCCCATCACCCCGGCGGCGAAGGCGAGCATCGCCAGCAGCAGCGCGAGCACGCGCGCGCGGATCGAGTTCACAGGAAGTAGCCGACGCCGCGCATGTTGCGGATGAAGTCGGCGCCGAGCTTGCGCCGCAGCTGGTGGATGTAGACCGAGACGGCGTTGCTCTCGACCGCGTCGCCCCAGCCGTAGAGGCGGTCCTCGAGCTGGGCGCGCGACAGCACCGCGCCGGGGCGCTGCATCAGCGCTTCCAGCACCGCGAACTCGCGGGCCGACAGCAGCACCGGCTGGCCGTGCTGCGTGACCTGGCGTGTCGCCGGGTCCAGCGTGACGCCGCCGTGCGTCAGCAGCGGGCCGGCGCGGCCGCCGTGGCGGCGCGTGACGGCGCGGATGCGTGCCGTCAGCTCGTCGAACTCGAAAGGTTTGACGAGGTAGTCGTCGGCGCCGGCGTCCAGGCCGCGCACGCGGTCGCCGCTGGCGTCGCGCGCGGTCAGCACGATGACCGGCGTGGTGTCGGCGCGGCTGCGCAGTTCGCGCAGCACGTCCAGGCCGTCGGCCGGCGGCGCACCCGGCGGGCCGCCGGGCGGCAGGCCCAGGTCCAGCAGCACGCAGTCGAAACGTTCGCTCGCCAGCGAGGCACGTGCGGCGGCGGCGTCGCGCACCCAGTCCACGGCATGGCCTTCGAGCCTGAGCGCGGCGCGCAGGCTCTCGCCGATCATCCGGTCGTCCTCGACGAGCAGCAGTCGCATGCGCCGAGCATAGCGGCGGCGCCGCCGACGCTCAGTGCACGACGGCGGGTGGCGTGGACGGTGCGGCCTCGGCGTCGGCCCAGACCCAGGCGCTGGCCAGCGCCACGGCGATCGTGGCGATGGTCAGCCAGCCGTCCCAGTGCGGGCGTGATCCATTCCTGCTCATCGGCGGCCTCCTTTCGGTGGCATGACTCGATGGGGTGCCCGGCTCCGGCTCGCCGGCCGGTCACCGGCTGTTTCAACGCGGCCCGTGCGTGCGGGCTTGTGGCCGCGGCCCTGACAACTACGATCTTGCATGGCGTTCCCGGGCAGCAGTGCCGTACCCCCCAGAGCAAAGCCCGTGCCGCCGCCCCATCACCCCAACGGCGCCTCCGATGAGCGTGGCACGCACCGATTCGACGCACGATCCGCTGCTGCTGAGCTGGGTCGATTCGGCCAATCGCCCGGGCACCGACTTCCCGATCCAGAACCTGCCGCTGGGGCGTTTTCGCCGCCGCGGCAGCGACGAGCCGCTGCGTGCCGGTGTCGCCATCGGTGAGCACATCCTGGACCTCAAGCTCGCGCTGCAACAGTGCCCCTGGCCCGACGAGGTCTACCCGCTGCTCGAGCCGCTGGCCGCCGGTGACCTCAACCGCTTCATGGCGCTGGGCCGGCCGGCCTGGCGCCGGCTGCGCCACGCGCTGTCCGAGGCGCTCGCCGCCGATGGCGACCAGGGGCCGTTCCTCGAACTCTGCCTCGTGCCGCAGGCCCAGGCCGAGATGGCGATGCCCTTCCAGGTGGCCGAGTTCACCGAGTTCCACGCCGGCATCCACCACGCGACGGCCGTCGGCCGGCTGCTGCGCCCCGACCATCCGCTGCTGCCCAACTACAAGTGGGTGCCGCTGGCCTGCCATGGCCGCGCCTCCTCGGTGGGGCTGGGCGGCGACATCCGCCGCCCGCGCGGCCAGATCAAGGGCCCGGCCGAGGCGCCGGAGTTCGCGCCGACACGGCGGCTGGACTTCGAGCTGGAGGTGGGCATCGTCGTCGGCCGCGGCAACGTGCCGGGCCGGCCGCTGGCGATGCCTCAGGCCGAGGACGCGATCTTCGGCCTGGTGCTGCTCAACGACTGGTCCGCGCGCGATCTGCTGGCCTGGGAAGGTGCGCCGCTCGGGCCTTTTCTCGGCAAGAACTTCGCGACCTCGATCTCGCCGTGGGTCGTGACGATGGAGGCGCTGGCGCCGTTCCGCCGCCCGCAGGTCCGGCCGCCGGAGGACCCGCCGCCGCTGCCCTACCTGGACGGTGCCGCCAACCGCGAAGGCGGTGCCGTCGACATCGTGCTTGAGTCCTGGCTGGCGACGCCCGGAATGGCGCAGCCGGTGCCGCTGGCCGCGTCCAACCTGCTGGACGCGTACTGGACGCCGGCGCAGCTGGTGGCGCACCACGCCAGCAACGGCTGCCCGCTGCACCCGGGCGACCTGCTGGGCACCGGCGCGATCTCCGGGCCGCAGCCGGGGCAGGGTGCGTCGCTGCTGGAGCTGACGCAGGGCGGGCGCCAGCCGCTGGCGCTGCCGGGCGGCGGGCAGCGTGTCTTCCTGCAGGACGGCGATACCGTCGTGCTGCGTGCCGCCTGCCAGCGCCGCGGCGCGGTGCGCATCGGCTTCGGCACGCTGACGGGCACGGTGCGCGGCTGAGGCGGCGGCCCGAACAGCACCCGGCTGCGCCCCCTTCTTCGGCGCTTGCGCCGCGCCGGGCGCGCTCAGAATGCCCGACGATGGAGCCCGAACGCCGCGACGAATGGGCCGCCCGCGTGGTGGCCTGGCATCACCGCGACCCCCTGGCGCTGCGCGTGACGCCGCAGCAGGTGGGCGAGTTCGGCTGGGTGGACCTGCCGTTCGCCGGCGGCGAGCGCCGTTCGCGCTGGCGCCCGGTGTTCAGCGAGAAGCTGCTCGACGGCGTCTCGGCGTCCCGCCTGGCCGCCTGGGCCCGCCGCCACGGCCAGGAGTCGCGTCCCGAGACCGACGGCCTGCCGCTGCACCAGGTGGTGATCGACCGTGTGCGCGTGCCCGTGGGCGGCGTGGCCGTCGTGCTCTGGCTCGGCCAGGCGACGCTGCAGACGCCGGCCGGGCCGGTGCCGGTGCTGCTGGACAGCCGGCCGGGCGGTGCGGTGCTGGGGCGGCGACGCCGCAGCAACGCCCGTGTGGGGGTGGCCGCTGCCGGCCTGGCCGCCGTCGTCGCGCTGGCCGGCGTCTTCGCCTGGGTGGTGCAGCGTGGCCGCGGCGCCGACGAGGCCGTGGCGCCGGCCGTGGCTTCTGCGCCGTCGGCCGCGGCCGCCTCGGCGCCGGCATCGGCGGCATCGGCGGCATCGGCGGCATCGGCGGCATCGGCGGCCGCCTCGGGGGCTTCTGCCGCACCGGCATCGGCCTCCGCGGCGACGCCGTCGGCGCAGGCGTCGGCCCCGGTCGTCGCGGCCTCGGCGGCCGCATCGGCCGCATCGGCGCCGCAGCCCAGGCTGTTGGTCGCGCCGCCCGCGCCGATCATCACGCCGCGCCCGGTCGACGCCGAAGGCCACCGCCTGCGCGAGCCGCCGGCCTTTCTGCTCGGCGACGACGAGCGCCGCGCCGCGCGCCAGGCCGGCGAGGCCGCGCGTGCCTCGTCGGCCGCGCGCCGTGCCGACCGCCACGAGATCGTCTACGCCCTCGTCACGCGAGCGTCGCGCACGCCGGCGGAGTCGCGCCTGCTCGGCCGCGACCTCGAGGCCGCGCTCGGTGCGCTCGGGGGCGCGCCGCGCTGCCCGCGCGTCGAGGTCCTGCCCGCGGGCGACGACTGGCGCGCGGTGTGCTGGCCTTTGCTCAGGCGCGACGAGGCCGAGCGCCTGCGCGACCAGCTCGTCCAGCGCGGCCAGCGTGTCGAGATGATCGAGTTCTGATCGGCTCGCCCGCCTGACCGCGTGCCCGGCCGGGTGAGCGGAATCCGTTACGCTACGGGGTGCCAAGCTGACGGAAGTCAAGGCCGCCCGCTGTCGGGCGCGATGCAATGCCGCACGCTGGACACGTCCGTCCCGCGTGCCTGACCGCGAGAACCCAAGATGTTGATGCCCCCCTCGGTCGACCAGACCGTCGAAATCCTGCGCGACAAGCTGGAGCGCAGCGTGCTGCGCCCGCTGAAGCTGGCCGGCCGCGAACTGCTGCCGATCGTGCAGGGCGGCATGGGGGTCGGCATCTCGGCACACCGTCTGGCCGGCAGCGTCGCCTCGCTCGGGGCCGTCGGCACGATCTCCTCGGTCGACCTGCGCCGCCACCACCCCGACCTGATGGAGCGCACCCAGCACTGCCACAAGGGCCTCAACGGCGAGGCCGACAAGAAGGCGATCAACGACGCCAACCTCGAGGCCATCGACCGCGAGATCCGCGCCGCGCGCGAGATCTCCCAGGGCCGCGGCCTGCTGGCGATCAACGTCATGCGCGCCGTCGGCGAATACGCGCCTTCGGTGGTGCGGGCGCTGCGCTCGGGCATCGATGCGGTCGTCGTCGGCGCCGGCCTGCCGCTGGACCTGCCGGACCTGGCCAAGGAACACCCGAAGACCGCGCTGATCCCGATCCTGTCGGACGCCCGCGGCGTGCAGCTGATCGTCAAGAAGTGGGAGCGCAAGCAGCGCCGCCCCGACGCCATCGTCATCGAGCACCCGCGGCTGGCCGCCGGCCACCTGGGCGCGGCGCGGGTCGAGGACCTGAACGACCCGCGTTTCGAGTTCGAGAACGTGATCCCGGCGACGCGCGAGTTCCTGCGCAGCGCCGGCATGGAAGACGTGCCGGTGATCGCCGCCGGCGGCATCCGCACGCACGAGGACATCGCGCGCCTGCAGAACCTGGGCGCCGCCGCGGTGCAGCTGGGCACGCCGTTCGTCGCCACCGAGGAGTGCGACGCCCACCCGGCGTTCAAGAAGGTGCTGGCCGAAGCGCGTGACGAAGACCTGGTCGAGTTCACCAGCGTCGCCGGCCTGCCGGCGCGTGCGGTCAAGACGCACTGGCTGAAGAACTACCTGAACGCCGAGCCCAAGCTGCAGGACATCGCGCACAAGAAGCCACGCTGCGTCGTCACCTTCGACTGCCTGACCCAGTGCGGGCTGCGCGACGGCTTCAAGGGCTGGGGCCAGTTCTGCATCGACACCCAGCTCGCCGCCGCGGTGCGCGGCGACGTCATGAAGGGCCTGTTCTTCCGCGGCGTCGGCCAGATGCCGTTCGGCACGCGCATCGTGCAGGTGCGCGAGCTGCTGGAGAAGCTGCTGACGCCGGTGAACGTCGGCGCCCACGCCGCCGCCTGAGCTTCGTTGCCGGCAGGCGCACGCCTTGCCGGGACGAGGGCCTGATGTCCCTGGCCGCCGCCTACGCCGAGATCAAGCTGGCGCACGTCGCGTTCGTCGCGGCCAGCGGCATGCTGTTCGCCGTGCGCGGCGCGGCCGTTCTCGCCGGCCAGCGCTGGGCGATGGTCAAGCCGTTGCGCGTGGCCAGCTACGTCATCGACACGCTGCTGCTGACCGCCGGCGCCACCTTGTGGGCGATTCTTGCGCTGCAGCCGTTGCGCGACGGCTGGCTCGGGACCAAGCTGGCGCTGCTCGTCGTCTACGTCGTGCTCGGTTCCGTCGCCCTCAAGCGCGGCCGCACGCCCGGCGCACGCGCCGCCGCCTATGTCGCCGCGCTGGCGGTGTTCCTCTTCATGGTGTCGCTGGCGCGGGCGCACCATCCGCTGGGTGTCTTCGCCGCCTGGTGGAGCTGAACCGGGGAGCCGCCATGGCCACGATCCCGCTGCACGAGGGCCCCAGCGTCGGTTTCGACGCCCCGTTCGAGATGCTCGAGGCCTGCCACGACCGCGTCGAGCGCATGCTGTCGCTGCTGGAGCGACTGTGCGCCCACCTCGAGCAGCGTGGCGGCGAGGTCGACGATCAGGCGCGCCAGGCCGCGCGCGACGTGATGCGCTACTTCGACCTCGCCGCGCCCAACCACCACGAGGACGAGGAGCGTCACGTCTTCCCGGCGCTGCGTGAGCAGGGCGAGGCCGCGCTGGCCGACCGCCTGCAGGCCGAACATGCCGAGCTGGCCGCTGCCTGGCACGCGCTGAAGCCGACGCTCGCGGCGCTGGCCGACGACCGCTGGGACGCCGCCGTGGCGCCGCAGTGGGAGGCTTTCGTCGCGCTGTACCGGCGCCACGTCGCCGACGAGGACGAGCGCGCCTACCCGGCCGCCGCGGCGGCGATCGACGACCGCTGCCTGGTGCGCATGGCCGAGGAAATGGCCCACCGCCGCGGCCTGCGCTGACCCCCCAACGCGTCGTGGCGTCACAACCCGTTTCCTGACCTGGGCCGGGTGTGCCGTACGAGGTGCGGGCGCACAATGCCCGCAGGAGGTCGACGGCATGTCGTCAGGCAAGATTCTCGTGGCCCAGGGTGGGGGGCCGACCGCAGTCATCAACCAGTCGCTCGTCGGCGTCGTGCTCGAGGCGCGGCGCTTCCGCGACGTGCGGCTGGTCTACGGCGCGCGCCACGGCGTGCGCGGCATCGTCGACGAGGACTTCGTCGACCTGACCCAGGAAACCAGCCACAACCTCGAGCACGTCGCCAACACGCCGTCGTCGGCGCTGGGCTCCACGCGCGACAAGCCCGATCTCAAGTACTGCCAGGAGATCTTCAAGGTCCTGCAGGCGCACGAGATCGAACACTTCTTCTACATCGGCGGCAACGACTCGTCGGACACCGTGCGCATCGTCAGCGAGGAGGCGATCAAGGCCGGCTACCCGCTGCGCGCCATCCACATCCCGAAGACGATCGACAACGACCTGGTGGGCAGCGACCACACGCCGGGCTTCCCGAGCGCGGCGCGTTTCGTCGCCCAGGCCTTTGCCGGCGCCAACCTCGACAACGCGGCGCTGCCGGGGGTCTACGTCGGCGTCGTGATGGGCCGCCACGCGGGGTTCCTGACCGCCGCCAGCGCGCTGGGCAAGAAGTTCCCCGACGACGGCCCGCACCTGATCTACGTGCCCGAGCGCGTGTTCGACATCGAGCGTTTCCTCGCCGACGTGAAGACGATGTACGAGCGCCACGGCCGCTGCGTCATCGCCGTCAGCGAGGGCATCCACGACGCCTCGGGCACGCCGATCGTCGTGCAGCTGGCCAAGGCCATCGAACACGACGCGCACGGCAACGTGCAGCTCTCGGGCAACGGTGCGCTCGCCGACCTGCTGTGCGAGGAGATCAAATCCAGGCTGAAGATCAAGCGTGTGCGCGGCGACACCTTCGGCTACCTGCAGAGGAGCTTCATCGGCTGCGTCAGCGACGTCGACCAGCGCGAGGCGCGCGAGGTCGGCGAGAAGGCGGTGCAGTTCGCGATGTGGGGCAGGAGCGACGGCTCGGTGGCGATCAAGCGCACCGGCTTCTACTCGGTCGACTACGAACTGCTGCCGCTGGCGGCGGTGGCCGGCAAGACGCGCACGATGGACGACGAGTTCATCACCGCCGAAGGCACCGACGTCACCGACGCCTTCCGCATGTACCTGCGGCCGCTGCTCGGCTCGCGCATGCCCGACGCCTACCGGCTGCGGCCGGCTCCCGTTCCCAAGGTGCTGAGGACCTCATGAACGCGGCACTCGACCCCGTGCTGGCCCGGCAGAGCCAGTCCCTCGGCCCGGCGCTGCCGGGCGAACGCCTGTCCTTCCCCGGCGGCCTGGTCTGCTACACGAAGGGCGAGGGCGCCCCGCTGCTGCTGGTGCACAGCGTCAACGCCGCCGCTTCGGCGGCCGAGATGCGCCCGGTCTACGAGCACTACGCCACCTGGCGCACGGTGTTCGCGCTCGACCTGCCGGGCTTCGGCCTGTCCGAGCGCGCCGACCGCGACTACACGCCGCGGCTGATGACCGATGCGCTGCACGAGGCCGCGGCGCAGATCCGCCAGCGCTGCGGCCCCGGGCCGCTGGACGCGATGGCGCTGTCGCTGGGCTGCGAGTTCCTGGCGCGTGCGGCCTGCGAGCGCCCGCGCAACTGGGGGCGCCTGGCGCTGGTCAGCCCGACGGGCTTTCGCGGGGCCAGGCCGCTGCGCGGCGCGCCCGGCGCCACGCGTGCGATCCCTGGCCTGCACGCGGTGCTGTCGGTGCCGCTGTGGGCGCCGTTCCTGTTCGACAACCTGACGCGGCCCAAGGTCGTGCGCTACTTCCTCGAGAAGACCTGGGGTGGGCGCCAGATCGACGAGCAGGCCTGGGCCTACGCGGTCGAGACCGCGCGCGCGCCCGGAGCCCGGCACGCGCCGCTGGCCTTCCTGTCGGGCGGGCTGTTCAGCGCCGACATCCTCGACGTCTACGAGAAGTTGCGCCAGCCGGTGTGGATGAGCCACGGCGTGCGCGGCGACTTCACCGACTACCGCGCGAAGAACGCCGTCGAGAGGAAGCCCAACTGGCGCTTCAACGTCTTCCAGACCGGCGCGCTGCCGTACTTCGAACGGCCGCAGGAGTTCTTCGCCGTCTGCGACCGCTTCCTGACGCGCTGAGCCCGGCGGCGGCCCCGTGCCGCCGGCCGCAGGCCCTACAGCGTCTTGGCCGCGAGCTTGAAGTCCGGATCCTCGGGGAACGGCGAGATCGTGAACCCGAGGCTCTTCATCAGGCGCAGCATGTTGGCGTTGTTCGCCAGGATCAGCCCCTCGATCTCGGCCAGCCCCTTGGCGCGCGCGAAGTCGACGATCGACAGCATCAGCCGCGAACCCAGCCCCTGGCCCTTGAACTCGTCAGCCACCGCGAGCGAGAACTCGCAGCTCGTCTGGTCGGGGTTGGTGATGTAGCGCGAGACGCCGATGATGCGTTCGCTCTCGTGGAAGCTGCCGTCCTCGGCGACGTGGCGTTCGCGCAGCACGGCCACCAGCGCCATCTCGCGGTCGTAGTCGATCAGCGTATAGCGCGCCAGCATGCGCGCCGGCAGCTCGGGCATCGTGCTGGCGAAGCGGAAGTAGCGGCTCTCCTCGGACAGCCCGCGCACGAAGGACTGCAGCATGTCGGCGTCGTCGGGGCGGATCGGGCGGATCGTGTAGAGCCCGCCGCCCTTCATCGGCCACTCGCGCTCCTGGCTCGACGGGTAGGGCAGGATCGCCAGGTGGTTGTAGCTGTGCGGCGCCGCCGCCGAGTGGTCGATGACGATGCGCGCGTCGACCGCGACGGCGCCGTTCTCGTCGACGATGATCGGGTTGATGTCCATCTCGCGCAGCTGCGGCAGCTCGCAGACCATCTCCGAGACGCGCAGCAGCACCTGCTCGAGCGCCTGGATGTCCGCCGGCAGCGCACCGCGCCATTCGCCCAGCGACTCGGCGACACGCGCACGTTCGATCAGCCGGTGCGCGAGGAACTGGTTCAGCGGCGGCAGCTCCATCGCGCGGTCGGCGATCAGCTCGATCATCGTGCCGCCGGCGCCGAAGGTGATCACCGGGCCGAACGGGTCGTCGGTGGTCAGGCCGACGTAGACCTCGCGCACCTTGCCGCGCGAGCTGCGCCCGGCCATCGGCTGCACCGTGATGCCGTTGATGCGCGCGCTGGGCATCGCGCGGCGCACCGCGTCCATCATGTCGTTGAAGCGGTCGCGCACCTGGGCGGCACTGTGCACGTCCAGCGCCACGCCCTTGACGTCGCTCTTGTGCGAGATGTCCGGCGAGTCGATCTTCAGCGCCACCGGGTAGCCCAGCTGGCTGGCGATCAGCATCGCCTCGTTGGGCGTGCGCGCGAGCATCGTGCGTGTCACCGGGACGTGGAAGGCCGCCAGCAGCGCCTTGCTCTCCATTTCGGTGAGCACGCGGCGGCGTTCGGTCAGCACGCCTTCGATCAGCAGGCGCGCGCCTTCGGTGTCGGGGTCGGCCAGGTGCGACAGCGAGGCCGGCGTCTGCTGCAGCAGCTGCTGGTTGCGGTAGAAGCTGGCGATGCTGTGGAAGGCGTCGACCGCGGCCTCCGGCGTGCGGAAGGTCGGGATCAGCCGCGAGGCCAGGTACTCGCGCGCCGGGCGCACGACGGTGTCGCCCATCCAGCACGACAGCACCGGCTTGCCCGACGGCGAATAGGCCTCGCCGATCGCCTGCGCGATGGACAGCGGATCCTCGCCGGCCTTGGGCGAGTAGATCAGCAGGATGCCGTCGGCGCCGCGGTCGGCCAGCGACTGCTGCAGCGCCTCGCGGTAGCGCGCGCCGTCGGCGTCCTCGCCGAGGTCGGCGACGCCGGCGACGTCCAGCCCGATCTCGTCGGCCCAGTCGGCGGCCAGCACGCCCGGGCCGCCGCCGTTGGTGATGATCGCCAGCCGCTTGCCCACCGGGCGGAAGCGCGAGGCCAGGCACTTGGCGGCCGAGAACAGCTGCACGAAGGTGCGCACGCGCACGACGCCGGCGCGGCGCAGGGCGGCGTCGAAGACGTCGTCGGCGCCGACGATGGCCGCCGAGTGCGTCAGCGCGGCGTGCGAACCGGCCGGCTTGCGCCCCGCCTTCATCACCACCACCGGCTTGGCATAGGCCGCGGCACGCAGCGCGCTCATGAAGCGGCGCGCGTGGCGGATGCCCTCCATGTAGACCAGGATGCTCTGGGTCTGGCCGTCGTTGGCCAGGAAGTCCAGCGCCTGCGGCAGGTCGACGGCGGTGTTCGGGCCCAGCGAGATGACGTTGGAGAAGCCGATGCCGTTGTGGCGTGCCCAGTCGAGGATCGACGCCGTCAGCGCCCCGGACTGCGAGATCAGGCCCAGCGGGCCCGGCGCGGCCAGCGGCCCGAGCGCGCTGGCGTTGAGCTTGAGTGACGGGCGCTGGAAGCCCATGCTGTTGGGGCCCAGCAGGTGCACGCCGTAACGCCGGGCGACCTGGTGCAGCTCGCTGCAGGTCTCCAGCGGCAGGCCGCTGGAGACGATCAGCGCGGCGCGGCAGCGGATGCGGCCGACGATCTCCATCGCCGCCGGGATCTGCTCGGGCGGCAGCGCGATCAGCGCCAGGTCGGCGCGCGAGGCCGCCAGGTCGGCCAGCGTGCCGGTCATCGAGATGTCCAGCCAGGTGACCGGGCCGGCGTAACCGCCGTCGATCAGCGCCCGGCGCAGCGTGCGCGCCAGCGGCGTCGGCGCCTCGTCGCTGTCGGGGTCGCCGGCGAAGACGACGATCGATTTCGGCGCGAAGAGCGAGCTGAGGATATGGCGGTCCACGATGGAGCTTTCGTCGTCTGGGTCAACCGCCGAGGATAGGCCAGCGCCCGATCGTGCGGTCGTGCGCCCTGCACGGTCGCGGTGGGCCGGTTGATCTTGCGCAAGCGTAACGTGGTGCCGCCGTCAGGGCTGCAGCGTGCCGCGTGCGGCCTCGACGACGCAGTCGGTGAGCCGCTGCAGCGCCGGCAGCGCGATGCGCGTGTGCTGCCAGGCCAGCGGCACGTCCAGCGCGCTGTCGGGCACCAGTTCGACCAGCCGGCCGGCGGCCAGCAGCGTGCGCACCAGCGGCTCCGGGTTCAGGCCCCAGCCCAGGCCGGCCAGCGTGGCGTCGACGAAGCCCTGGCTCGACGGCAGCCAGTGCCGCGGCATCTCGACGGGCTGATCGGCGGCGCGCTGCGCCCAGCGCTGCTGCAGCCGGTCCTTGCGGTCGAAGACCAATGCCGGCGCACGCGCCAGCGCGGCGGCGTCGACGCCGTCGGCGAAATGGCGCGCGACATAGGCCGGGCTGGCCGTGGCGACGTAGCGCAGCCGGCCCAGCGGCACGCGCCGGCAGCCGGGCGCGGCATGGTCGGCGGCGCTGACGGCGGCCAGCACCTCGCCGGCGTGCAGGCGTTCGGCGGTGTGGTCCTGGTCGTCGACGCCCAGGTCCAGCAGAACGCGCGGCTCGGCCTGCGCGAAGGCCGCCGCGGCGCCGACGAACCAGGTCGCCAGGCTGTCGGCGTTGACGGCCACCGGCAGCGTCGCCCAGCCGGCGTCGCGGTGCAGCGCCGGCAGCTCGGCGCGCAGCGCGCCTTCGAGCAGCGCCACCTGCTCGGCGTGGCGGCACAGCAGCCGGCCGGCGGCGGTGGCGCTGCAGGGCTGGCCGCGCACCACCAGCACCTGGCCCAGGCGCTCCTCGAGCAGGCGCACGCGCTGCGACACCGCCGAAGCGGTGACGTGCAGCGTGCGCGCGGCACGTTCGAAGCTGCCTTCGCGCACGACGGCGGCCAGGGCTTCGAGCAGGGCGTAGTCGAGCATCGATGAAGCAGCGCTAATGACGGTGCAGCAGGTTTTAGCACTGCTTTCGATCGGGCGCGGCATGCTGGCGCCATGACTTCCGCCTGGATCACCGGTTTCTCCCTCAGCCTGGCGCTGATCGTCGCGATCGGCGCGCAGAACGCCTTCGTGCTGCGCCAGGGCCTGCGGCGCGAGCACGTCGGGCCCGTTGTGCTCTTCTGCGCCGCGATGGACGCCCTGCTGATCGCCGCGGGTGTCGCCGGCCTGGGCGGGGTCATCGGCGCCGCGCCCGCGCTGACCTTGCTGCTGACCTGGGGCGGCGCGGCCTTTCTCGCGGCCTACGGGCTTCGTGCGCTGTGGCGTGCACGGCGTCCCGGGGCGCTCGCGGCCGCGGGCGCCGCGGGCCTCACGCGGCGCCGGGCGCTGGCGCAGGTGGCGGCCTTCACGCTGCTCAATCCCCACGTCTACCTGGACACCGTGCTGCTCGTCGGCTCCGTGGGGGCGCAGCAGACGGTGGCGGCACGCCCGGCCTTCGTGCTTGGCGCGGCGTCGGCCAGCGCGCTGTGGTTCTCGGGGCTGGGCTACGGCGCGCGCTGGCTGGCGCCGGTGTTCGCGCGGCCGCGTGCCTGGCAGGTGCTGGACCTGGTGATCGGCGCGACGATGCTGTCGCTGGCCGCGGCGCTGCTGGTCTGAGCACGAAATCCGCCGCCGCCGCACAATGCGCCGACCCAACCGGATGGAGGAGCGGCCATGAAGGGCGACACCGTCGTACTCGAACACCTGAACCGCCAGCTCAAGAGCGAGCTCACCGCGATCAACCAGTACTTCCTGCACTACCGCATGCTGAAGAACTGGGGCTTCGTGCGCATGGCGAAACACGAGTACCAGGAATCGATCGAGGAGATGAAACACGCCGACAAGATCGTCGACCGCATCCTCGTGCTCGAAGGCCTGCCCAACCTGCAGGACCTGGGCAAGCTCTTGATCGGCGAGACGGTCGTCGAGATCCTCCAGTGCGACCTGAAGCTCGAGCTGGAGTCGCAGGCGCAGCTGAAGGACGCGATCGCGTACTGCGAGTCGGTGCGCGACTACGTCAGCCGCGAACTGCTCGAAGACATCCTCGAGGACACCGAGGAGCACGTGGACCATCTGGAGACCCAGCTGGAGCTGGTTGCCAAGGTCGGCGAGCCGAACTACCTGCAGTCGCAGATGGGCGAAGCGTCCTGAGCGCGCTCAGGCGGCGCCGGCGCTACACCCTGTGTCCATCCAGGTATTGAGAGGGATTCGCATTTAGCTTACGATCCGGCGCATTCCGACAGGAGTCGCGCCCATGATCGTCTGCCTCTGCCACCGCGTCTCGGATCGCGACATCGCCGCCGCGGTGCAGGCGGGCACGCGCTGCTTCGACGTCTTGCAGGACGATCTGCGTGTCGCGTCTTCCTGCGGCTGCTGCCACGACTGCGCACGCGAAGTGTTCGATTCCGCGCTGGCCTGCCACGCCGGCACCTCCTCGTCGGACACCGTGCAGACCCCCTGAGCGTCGCACGCGGCGGGAGCGCCGCTTGCCATCCACCTGCGTCACGGCCAACGGTGCCGTCTCTGCAGGAGCGACGATGCAAGCGAAGAACAAGTCCCGTTTCACGATGACGGCCGCCACCTTGGCGGCCGTCTGTTTTCTGGCCGCCTGCGGCGGCAGCGGTGGCGACGATGACGACGACAGCCCCGCCGGCATCTCCAACGAGGTCGCCGAAGGTTATGCGGCCGATTCGGCGGCGATGCCGGTGGTCACGGCCGACGGTTTGGACCTCGCGGTCGAGACGGTCGAAGCCGGCCTGGCCGCGCAGGCCGCGGCAGGCGGCGTGCAAGCCCGGTCGGTCGACGGCGGCACGGCCTGCGCCGGCGGCGGCACCGTGGACTGGACCGTGACCTCGCTGGATGCCGAAGACGAAGGCAACGGCCGCCTCGATGCCGGCGAGGTCGTCGAGGTCGAGTACCAGGCCTGCGCGACGGCCGACGGCACGACGCTGGACGGCAGCCTGAAGCTGACCGTCAATGAACGCGACGAGGACTCCAGCGATCTGACGCTGCTCGTCAGCGGCCTCGAGATCACCAAGCCCGCCGGCCGCTTCACCGTCGGTGGCGGGCTGCGCCTGCAGCGCGAGACCGAGACGCTGGACGGCGGCGGCAGCGAACGCCGGCGTACGCTCAGCACGGAGTCCCTGGCGATGGTGACCATGATCGGCGAGCGCGAGTCCAACTATCGTCTGCGTGACCTGGACTGGACGGTGGTCAAGACCTACGACGCAGGTGCCGCCTTCGTCTCGCGCACCCACGACGGCGAACTGACGCTGGAGGCCGACAACCCGCGTCGCCCCGACGCCCAGCTCCAGATCGACACCGACGGCGCGCTGACGGTCGGCGCGGACGGCTACGTGGCCGCCGGCCGCCTCGTCGCGACGAGCACCGAGCACGAGCTGACGGCCACCTGGGCCGACGGCAGCGTGACGATCACGCTGGACCTGGGCCGCGACGGCAGCATCGACCGCAGCTGGACGCTCACGCGCGACGCGTTGCTCGGCCGCGTCGGCTGAAGCGCGGCGGCCACCGGCAGCGCAAGGCGCAGCGCCGGCGGCCGCGCCAGAATGGCGCCAGCACGTCGACGGAGGAGCCCCGGATGAAGACGTCCCTGCTGTTGCTGCCCGGCCTGCTGTGCGATGCGGACCTGTGGCAGCCCCAGTGCGCGGCGCTGCCGGCCGCCTGCACGGTCGCCGAGTACGGCGAAGCACGATCGATCGGCGCGATGGCCGAGGCGGCACTCGCGGGCGCGCCGCCCGGGCCGCTGGCGCTTGCCGGGCACTCGATGGGCGGACGCGTCGCGCTCGAGATCTGCCGCCGCGCGCCCGAGCGCGTGCAGCGCCTGGCGCTGCTCAACACCGGCTGCCTGCCGCTTCCCGAAGGCGAAGCCGGCGCCGCCGAGCGTGCCGCGCGCCAGCGTTTCCTGGACCTGGCGCGGCGCGAGGGCATGCGTGCGATGGCGCTGGACTGGGTGCAGGGCACGGTGCACGAGAGTCGCCGTCCCGGCCCGGTCGTCGACACCGTCGTCGGGATGTTCGCGCGGCGCACGCCGGCCGTCTTCGAGGCCCAGATCGAGGCCTTGCTGACGCGCCCCGACCACTCGCCGCTGCTGCCGCAGCTGCGCTGCACGACGCTGCTGCTGACCGGCAGCGACGACCGCCTGACGCCGCCGGAGACGCACGCCGAGATGCGCCGGTTGATCCCCGGTGCATCGCACGTCGTCATCGGCCGCTGCGGCCACATGGCGCCGCTGGAGTCGCCGGCAGCCGTCAACGCCGCGCTGGGCGCCTGGCTGGCGGCCTGATCCGCCGCACGGCACCCCGCGGGCGGCACAGGCGACAATCCGGCCCCTCTTGAAGGGCGCCGCGGCGCCCCCACTGTGCATCGCCGTGCCCGGCATCGCCGGGCGGAGCCACTTTTTCGCCGCCAACACCATGGACAAGCAAACCCTGTCGTTCCAGGCCGAGGTCAAGCAGATCCTGCACCTCGTGACGCATTCGCTGTACTCGAACAAGGAGATCTTCCTGCGCGAGCTCGTGTCCAACGCGTCGGACGCCTGCGACAAGCTGCGCTTCGAGGCGCTGGACAAGGCCGAGCTGTACGAGGACGACCCCGACCTGGAGATCCGCGTCAGCTTCGATGCCGAGAAGAAGACGATCACGATCCGCGACAACGGCATCGGCATGAGCGCCGACGAGGCCGTGCAGCACCTGGGCACGATCGCCAAGAGCGGCACGCGCGAGTTCATGGCCGCGCTCGAAGGCGAGCAGAAGAAGGACGCCAACCTGATCGGCCAGTTCGGCGTCGGCTTCTACTCGGGCTTCATCGTCGCCGACCGCATCACCGTCGAGACCCGCCGCGCCGGGCTGCCGGCCGAGCAGGGCGTGCGCTGGGCCAGCGAAGGCACCGGCGAGTTCGAGGTCGAGACCATCACCCGTCCCGAACGCGGCACCGACGTCATCCTGCACCTGCGCGACGGCGAGGACGAGTTCCTCGCGGCCTGGAAGCTGCGCAGCATCATCAGCAAGTACAGCGACCACATCTCGCTGCCGGTGCTGATGCCCCAGCAGCGCTGGGACGACGAGAAGAAGGAGCAGGTCACCACCGGCGAGTGGGAGGCCGTGAACAAGGCCGCCGCGCTGTGGACCCGCCCGAAGAGCGAGATCACCGACGCCCAGTACCAGGAGTTCTACAAGCAGATCTCCTACGACAGCGAGGCGCCGCTGGCCTACACGCACAACCGCGTCGAGGGCCGCACCGAGTACACGCAGCTGCTGTACGTGCCGGCCAAGGCGCCGTTCGACCTGTGGAACCGCGACAAGCGCGGCGGCGTGAAGCTCTACGTCAAGCGCGTCTTCATCATGGACGACGCCGAGGCGCTGATGCCGGTGTACCTGCGCTTCGTCAAGGGCGTGATCGACTCGGCCGACCTGCCGCTGAACGTCAGCCGCGAGCTGCTGCAGGAGAGCCGCGACGTGAAGGCGATCCGCGAAGGCAGCACCAAGCGCGTGCTGTCGATGCTGGAGGACGTGGCCGAGAACCAGAAGGACAAGTACGCCGAGTTCTGGACGCAGTTCGGCGCCGTGCTGAAGGAAGGCATCGGCGAGGACAACGTCAACCAGGAGCGCATCGCCAAGCTGCTGCGCTTCGCTTCGACCGAGGCCGAGTCGGGCGTCGGCTTCGCCGACTACGTGGCGCGCATGAAGGAAGGCCAGGAGGCGATCTACTACATCACCGCCGACACGCTGGCCGCCGCCAAGAGCAGCCCGCAGCTGGAGATCTTCCGCAAGAAGGGCATCGAGGTCCTGCTGCTGACCGACCGCGTCGACGAGTGGATGCTCTCGCACCTCTACGAGTTCGACGGCAAGCCGCTGCAAAGCGTCGCCAAGGGCGGCGTCGACCTGGGGCAGCTGCAGGACGAGGAGGAGAAGAAGGCCGCCGAGCAGACCGCCGAGGCCCTCAAGCCGGTGCTCGAGCGCCTGAAGGAGAGCCTCAAGGAGCGCGCGAAGGACGTGCGCACGACGACCCGCCTCGTCGACTCGCCGGCGTGCATCGTCGCCGACGAGGGCGACATGAGCGCGCACCTGGCCCGGCTGCTGAAGCAGGCCGGCCAGACGGCGCCGAAGTCGCTGCCGATCCTGGAGATCAACGCCGAGCACCCGCTGGTCAAGCGGCTCGACGGTGACGATCGTTTCGACGACCTGGCGCAGATCCTCTTTGACCAGGCGCTGCTGGCCGAAGGCGGCCAGCTGGAAGACCCGGCGGCCTACGTGCGGCGCGTCAACCGCATGCTCGTCGGCTGAGCGGCCGACGCTGACGCTGCGGCGCCGGTCGGCGCCGCAGCATCAGCCCATCGCTTCGAGCTGCTCGCGCAGCTGCGTCGTCTGCTGCGACCAGTAGGCCGAGCTGCCGAAATGCGGGAAGTTGATCGGGAAGCTCGGGTCAATCCAGCGCTCGGCCAGCCAGGCGGCGTGGCGCACCATGCGCAGCGTACGCAGCGGCTCGATCAGCGCGCGCTCGCGGTCGTCGAACTCGCTGAACTCCTCGTAGCCGGCGAGCAGCAGGTCGAGCTGGCGTGCGATCGTCGAGCGGTCGCCCGAGACCAGCATCCACAGGTCCTGCACCGCCGGGCCCTGCATGGCGTCGTCGAGGTCGACGACGTTCGGTGCGCCGTCACGCCAGAGCACGTTGCCCGGGTGGCAGTCGCCGTGCAGGCGCAGCGTGGCCAGCGGCTGCGCCGCGTCGAAGGCCGCCTCGACGGCGGCGAGCGCCTGTTCGCAGCTGGCCTGCCACGCGGGGCGCTGGTCGGCCGGCACGAAGCCGCCTTCGAGCAGCAGCGCCAGCGCGCGCCGGCCGTCGGTGCGGGCGTCGAGCCGGTGGCGATGTTCGAAGGGCCGCCTGCGGCCGACCGCGTGCAGCCGGCCGATGAAGCGGCCGATGCGGCGCAGCGTCTCGGGGTCGTCCAGTTCGGGCTCGCGTCCGGCGCAGCGTGCCGACACCGACCAGCGGTGCGCCCCGCGCAGCGCCAGCGTCGGCGGCGTACCGGCCAGCGTGACCCCGGCCTCGGCGCCGGCCAGCAGCAGGGGCGGCACCACCGGCACTTCGGCCGCGGCGAGTTCGAGCGCGAACGCGTGCTCCTCGAGGATCTGGGCGTCGCTCCAGCGCCCCGGCCGGTAGAACTTCGCGACCACGGCGCTGCCGTCCTCCAGGAACAGCTGGTAGACGCGGTTCTCGTAGGAATTGAGTTGCAGGATGCGGCCGTCCCCGCGCAGGCCGACGGCGTCGAGTGCGTCGAGGACCTGCTGCGGCGTGAGGTCGGCGTAGCCCGGGCGGGGTGTCATCGGGTCTCAGTGGCGGCGCGGCGGCGTGCCGTCGCGGCGATGGTCACCCGCCCGGCGGGTCGGCGTGACCCAGGGCGGTGCCGGCTGCAGCGCGGCTGCGGGCTCGGCAGGCACCTCGCCGACCCAGGAGTTCTCGGCCAGCGGCGCCGGCGCGTTGTCGATCCAGACGTGGCGATCGCGCCGCCGCGGCAGGGCCGGCGCCGGTTCCGCCGCGGCGCGATCGCGGGGCGTCGACGCCTCGACAAGGCGGGCCAGTTCGTCGGCGTCGGGCATCGCCTGCGGGTCGCAGCGCAGATAGCGCACGCGGCAGCCGGCGAGGATCTCGGCCTTGAAGCGGCGCTGTTCGCTCACGGCCGGGTCTTCGCTGCGCTCGAGGTCGATCGCGGCCAGCACGCGTCCGCTGGGGCTGCAGATCAGGAAGGCGACGTCCAGGGTGGCCATGCGCGGCACGAAGATGCGCGCGCGCTCGGCGTCCAGCGGGCGGCAGATGCGCCGCAGCGGCACGCGGGCAAGCACCAGCGAGCCGGGCAGCGCGTCACGCAGCACCCGGTGCACGCGCCGTTCGACGGCGTCGAAGACCGGCCGGGCGGCGAACAGTCCTTCGGGCGACGGTGCGGGTGCGGCGCGGGTGCGGCGCCGAGCGAACCACAGCGCCGCCGCTGCGCCGAGCAAGGCGCAGGCGATCGAGCTGAGGATCCAGGGCAGGGCGGGCGGCATGACGGGGCACCGCCGGACCGCGGCCGATGCGCCGACGATCTTAAACCGGGGGCGTCGTCCCGCGCTCCCGGGCGCCGGGCCGACGCGAGACCTGCGACACGGCCGCATCACCCAGCTCGGGCAGGGTGCCGACGCCGCCCCACAGGTTGAGCCAGCGGTCGAAGCGGCGCGCGTGGCGCTTGAGCCCGTAGTCGAAGTCCGCGACCTGCTGCTCGACCACCGCCTCCACCTGCGAGGCCAGGTCCTGCGGGGGCAGGTAGACGCGGGCAAGCGCGTCCGGGCCGTCGAAGCCGACTTCCGCGCCGGCGTTGCGCGCGATGCGCAGCATGGCGCTGTTCTCGGCCAGCGCGTGGATCAGCAGCGTGTACACGCCCCGGTTGCGCGCGTGCACCATGCACAGCCCGAACAGGCGCGAGCCCCAGCCGCGGCCGCGGGCACGTGCCGACACCGAGACGCCGAACTCCGCCTCGGCTCCGGGCCGGTCGCTCTCGCCCAGGTGGGCGAGGTGGGCGACCGCGACGAGTTCGAGGCGGCGGTTGAAGATGCCGAAGATCTCGTCGCGCTCGAAGTCCAGTCGCGCGACGTACTGCTCGATCTGGTGGTTGCCGGCCGCGTACCCGAAACGCAGGTAACGGTCGTGCCCTTCGAGGGCCAGCAGGTGCTGGAGAACGCGTGGACGATGGCGTTCGGCCAGCTTGCGGATGGGCGCCCACTGCTGCGCTGCCGCCGCCGCGGCCGCGCCTTGCTCGTGCCCAGGAACTTCGGACTCGGTCTGCATCGGGATCCCCAACAACTTCTGTTGGACGCATCCTATCCGAAGCCCTAGGGTTAACCCTCGTCCGATCTCCCCAGTTTGCTGTTCTAAACGGCGATAGTTGGCATCGCTGAACGGTGTATACTCGCGGGCTTTCCCGATTTCGGCTGGGAAAAGTACGTCCAGGTCGGGCGCCTTCGTGGTGCCGCGGCCAGCCCCGAGAGGCCGCCCCTGACAAGCGGTGCCGAGGGGATGGCGGGAAGTTCAAGCCGATCCAACGCGTGCCGCGTTCGCGGTGCGCCCATTGTGAAGACCCCCTCATGAAGACCTTCAGCGCCAAGCCGGCCGAGGTGAAGCACGAGTGGTATGTGATTGACGCCACCGACAAGGTGCTCGGACGTGTTGCCAGCGAAGTGGCACTCCGTTTGCGCGGCAAGCACAAGGCCATCTACACGCCTCACGTCGACACTGGTGATTTCATCATCATCGTCAACGCCGACAAGATCCGCGTCACCGGCACCAAGGCCACCGACAAGATCTACTACCGTCACTCGGGCTACCCGGGCGGCATCTATGCCACCGCCTTCAAGGACATGCAGGCCAAGCACCCCGGCCGCGCGCTGGAGAAGGCCGTCAAGGGCATGCTGCCGAAGGGCCCGCTGGGCTACGCGATGATCAAGAAGCTGAAGGTGTACGCCGGTGATACGCACCCGCACACCGCCCAGCAACCCAAGCCGCTGGCGATCTGAGGACTGCGATGATCGGACAATGGAACTACGGCACCGGCCGCCGCAAGAGCTCGGTGGCTCGCGTCTTCATCAAGAAGGGCACCGGCCAGATCGTCATCAACGGCAAGCCGATCGAAGCCTACTTCGGTCGTCAGACGTCGATCATGATCGTCAAGCAGCCGCTGCTGCTGACGGCCAATGACGCGGCCTTCGACATCAAGGTGAACGTGCACGGCGGCGGTGAATCCGGCCAGGCCGGCGCGGTGCGCCATGGCATCACCCGTGCGCTGATCGACTACGACGTCGCGCTCAAGCCCGACCTGAGCCGTGCCGGCTTCGTGACGCGTGATGCGCGCGAAGTCGAGCGCAAGAAGGTCGGCCTGCACGGCGCCCGCCGTCGCAAGCAGTTCAGCAAGCGCTGATCGGGCGGGCCGGTTCGTCCGGCTGCCCTGTTGTACGACGCCGCGCGGCCTCATCGGCCGGCGCGGCGTTTTGCCGTCCGCGTGTGGCAGCCAAAGACCGCGTCACCTTCGCGGTCGTCGTTTCCCGGCGTTCCGGGCTGCGATCCTGCGGCGCCACAATATCGAAGCCGGCGGTTCGCCGGCGGCGTGCCGTCACGCCCGAACTGGAGAACTCATGAACGCGATTGCCGATCTGGCCACCCCCGCCACCGAGGAAATGCCCGCGCCGCTGGTCTTCACCGACAGCGCTGCCTCCAAGGTGAAGGAACTCGTCGACGAGGAAGGCAACCCGGACCTGAAGCTGCGCGTGTTCGTGCAGGGGGGCGGCTGCTCGGGCTTCCAGTACGGTTTCACCTTCGACGAAGAGATCAACGAGGACGACACGCAGATGACGAAGAACGGCGTCACGCTGCTGATCGACGCGATGAGCCTGCAGTACCTGGTGGGTGCCGAGATCGACTACAAGGACGACCTCCAGGGCGCGCAGTTCGTGATCCGCAATCCGAACGCCACCACGACCTGCGGCTGCGGGTCCTCGTTCTCGGTCTGATCCCCGCTGGCGGCTTCGGCCGCCGTCCGTCACGGCACGCCGGCCTCGCGCCCGCGTGCCGTCGTCGTTTCAGGCGGGGTGAAAAGCGCCCAGCACCCGCTCGCCGCGAGCGCCGGTGACGGCGACGCGGTTGCCGGCACGGCGTTCGCGGTGCGCGCGCGCCAGCCAGGCAAAGGCGATCGCCTCGACCTGGTCGGGCGGGACGCCGAGCGCCGTGCTGGCCAGCACCTGCGCACGCGGCTGCAGTGCCGCCAGCCGCGACATCAGGTGGCCGTTGAAGGCGCCGCCGCCGCACACCACGAGGCGGGTCGTCGCCGGTGCATGCCGGTTCAGCGCGTCGGCGGCGCTGCGCGTCGTCAGCTCGGCCAGCGTCGCCATCACATCTTGCGGTCCGACGCCGGCGATCGGCATCGCCGCCAGCCAGGCCTCGTTGAACAGGTCCCGCCCGGTGCTCTTGGGTGGCGTGCGCGCAAAGAACGGTTCGGCCAGCAGCGCTGCCAGCAGCGCCGGGTCGACCCGCCCGCCGGCGGCCCAGGCGCCGTCGGCGTCGTAGGCGCGGCCCAGGTGGCGGCGCACCCAGTGGTCGAGCAGCGCATTGCCGGGGCCGCAGTCGAAACCGGCGACGCCGCCGCCGGCTGGCAGCAGCGTCAGGTTGGCGATGCCGCCGAGGTTCAGCACCGCCACGTCTTCGCCGGGCGCGCCGAAGACTTCGGCGTGGAAGGCCGGCACCAGCGGGGCACCTTCGCCGCCGGCTGCGAGGTCGCGGCTGCGGAAATCGCAGACGACGTCGATGCCGGTCAGTTCGGCGAGCAGCGCGCCGTTGAGCAACTGGAGGGTGTAGCCCGTGGCGTCGAACTCGCGCGGCCGGTGGCGGACCGTCTGGCCGTGCGCGCCGAGCGTGCGCACCGCCTGCGGCGCGAGTCCGGCGGCGTCCAGCAGCGCGCTGACCGTGTTCGCATAGCTGCGTGCGACCCCGTTGGCGGCCAGTGCGCCACGGTGCAGTTCGTCGACGCCGCCGGCCGTGTTCAGCGCCAGCAGTTCGGCCCGCAGTGCGGGCTCGAAGGGTCGGTGCACGTGGGCCAGCACACGCGGGCGCGCAGCGTCGAACTCGACCGCGACGGCGTCGATGCCGTCGAGCGAGGTGCCCGACATCAGCCCCAGCTCGATCGCCACCGTGGGCGCTCCGGCCGGTCTACTCGAAGCTCGGTCGGGCGGCGCGCGCCTCGGCCAGCTGCAGCTGCGAGCGCAGCCCCTGGGCGAGCTGCGCCAGCCGCGTGCGTGCGGCGGCGTCCAGCGTCACCTGCTCGGCGCTGCGTGCCACGCGCAGCGGGTCCTGCTGCATGCCGTTGAGCTTGAACTCGAAGTGCAGGTGCGGGCCGGTGGCCCAGCCGGTGGCGCCGACGGCGCCGATGCGCTGGCCCTGCTCGACACGCTGGCCCTTCTTGACGTCGATGCGGCTCAGGTGCGCATACAGCGTCGCGCGGCCGTTGCCGTGCTGGATCTGGATGACGTTGCCGTAGCCGTTCTGGCGGCCGGCGATGTCGACGACGCCGTCGGCCACCGTGCGCACCGGCGTGCCGGTGGGCGCGCCGTAGTCCACGCCCTTGTGCGCGCGCCAGGTCTTCTGGATCGGATGCAGGCGCATCGCGAAACCCGAGGTCACGCGCGAGAACTCCATCGGGCTGGCGAGGAAGCTGCGCCGCAGGCTGCGGCCTGCCAGGTCGTAATAGCCGCCCTTGCTGCCCGGGTTGAACCAGACGGCCTGGTAGCTCTGCCCACGGTTGACGAACTCGGTGGCGAGCACGCGGCCCACGCCTTCGTTCCAGGGCACGACCTCGCCGTCGGCGGTCAGGGCCTCGTAGACGACGCTGAAGGTGTCGCCCTTGCGCAGTTCGCGGTGGAAATCGATCTCGGCGGAGAAGATGTCGGCGATCTGGATCGCCACCGCGTCGGGCAGCATCGCGGCGTCGGTGGCGGCGAACAGCGAGCTCTGGATCGTGCCGCTGCCCAGGCGCGTCTGCACGGCCAGCGCCGCGGTCTCCAGGCGGCTCGTGAAGCCGCTGCCGCTGCGCTCGATGGTCAGGCGCGTGAAGTGCGTGCGCGACTGCTCGGGGTTCTCGGCCGGGTAGCGCACGACGAGCCGGGCGAGTTCGCCGCTGTCCGACGTGCGTGCCTGCACCATCTTGCCGCCCCGTCCGCCCACGACCTTGCGCGCGAGCGTGTCGTTGCGCAGGAAGCGTGCGGCAGCGTCATCGGTCACGCCCAGGCGGGCCAGCAGGCTTTGCGGCGTGTCGGTGCCGCGCGTGATCTCGGTGCGGTCGAGCTGCAGCGCCAGGTCGGCCAGCGCGTCGGCCTGCGCCTGCACGTCCTCGGGCGTGACGTCCTCGGTGATCAGGCGCTGGGGCAGCAGCGAGGCGTCGGGGGCGAGCGGCGCGATACCGAATGCGGTGATGCCGAAGCCTCCGAGCGCAACGACGACGGACGCGATGATGCTGCGGCGGTGGCGTCCTGCGAACGCCTGCGCCTGGCTGATCAGGCGCTCCGGGGAGATGCTCGGTCCCAACGTGTCGATCCGGTCTCGTTGTAGGCCGTCGGTACGGGGGCGGCCTCGTGTCGTCCTCTAGAATCCTTCGCCCAGTCCTACAACGGGCCGCGCGAGTATAGCCAAGCCCCCCACGGTCGAGGGGCCCGCCCGTATCAAATAACTGCCATGTCCGACTCCTCTGCTGCTCCGTTGATGCCGATCACAGATCGCGTCAGGGAGGCGATGCGCATTTCCCTGCGCGGCTGTGACGAACTGATCCCCGAGACCGACTGGCTGAAGAAGCTGGCCCGCGCCGAAGCCACCGGCACGCCGCTGCGCATCAAGCTGGGCCTGGACCCGACGGCGCCCGACATCCACATCGGCCACACCGTCGTGCTCAACAAGATGCGCCAGCTCCAGGATCTGGGGCATACGGTGATCTTCCTGATCGGCGACTTCACCTCGACGATCGGCGACCCCTCCGGCCGCAACTCGACGCGCCCGCCGCTGACGCGCGAGCAGATCGAATTCAACGCCCAGACCTACTACAAGCAGGCCAGCCTGGTGCTCGACCCGGCGCGCACCGAGATCCGCTACAACAGCGAATGGTGCGACGCGCTCGGCGCGCGCGGCATGATCCAGCTGGCGGCGCGCTACACCGTCGCGCGCATGATGGAGCGCGACGACTTCAAGAAGCGCTTCGAATCGAACACGCCGATCAGCGTGCACGAGTTCCTCTACCCGCTGATGCAGGGCTACGACTCGGTGGCGCTCAAGAGCGACCTCGAACTCGGCGGCACCGACCAGAAGTTCAACCTGCTCGTCGGCCGCGCGCTGCAGGCCGAGTACGGCCAGGAGCCGCAGTGCGTCCTGACGATGCCGCTGCTCGAGGGCCTGGACGGCGTCGAGAAGATGTCCAAGAGCAAGGGCAACTACGTCGGCATCACCGAGCCGGCGAACGACATGTTCGCCAAGATCCTGTCGATCAGCGACACGCTGATGTGGCGCTGGTACACGCTTCTGTCCTTCCGCAGCGAGGACGAGATCGCCGCGCTCAAGCGCGAGGTCGAGGGCGGGCGCAACCCGAAGGACGCGAAGGTGATGCTCGCCAAGGAGATCACGACGCGCTTTCACAGCGCCGCCGCGGCCGAGGCCGCGCACGAGGACTTCCAGCGCCGCGCCGCCGGCGGCGTGCCCGACGAGATCCCCGAGTGCACGCTGGCCGGCGCGCCGCTGGGCATCGCCGCGCTGCTCAAGCAGGCCGGCCTGGTGCCCTCGAGCAGCGAGGCGATGCGTCTCGTCGAGCAGAACGGCGTGCGGGTCGACGGCGGCGTCGTCTCGGACAAGGGGCTCAAGCTCGCGGCCGGCACCTACGTCGTGCAGGTCGGCAAGCGCAAGTTCGCGCGCGTGACGCTGGGCGCCTGAGCGCCCGGCCGGTCGCGTCCGCCCCGCGATGCAGGTCAGCAGCTACCTGAAGATCTCGATCGCGGTCGCCATCGCGACGATCGCGCTGAAGACCGGCGCCTGGTGGGTCAGCGGCAGCGTCAGCCTGCTGTCCGACGCGATGGAGTCGCTGGTCAACCTGGCCGGCGCCACCTTCGCGCTGGCGATGGTCACCGTCGCCTCGCGCCCGCCCGACGAGGAGCATCCCTACGGCCACCACAAGGCCGAGTACTTCTCCAGCGGCTTCGAGGGCGTGCTGATCTTCGTCGCCGCGCTGGCCATCATCTGGGCCGCGGTCCAGCGTTTCCTGCACCCGCAGCCGCTGGAGCAGCTGGGCCTGGGCCTGCTGCTGTCGGCGGTCAGCTCGGTGCTCAACGGCGTGCTCGCCTGGACGATGCTGCGCAAGGCGCGTGCGGTCGGCTCGATGGCGCTGGAAGGCGATGCCCGCCACCTCTTCACCGACGTCTGGACTTCGGCCGGCGTGATCATCGGCCTGGCGCTGGTGCACTTCACGCACTGGCTGTGGCTGGACCCGGCGCTGGCCATCGTGGTTGCGCTGAACATCCTGCGCGAAGGCGCCTCGCTGGTCTGGCGTTCGGCCAGCGGCCTGATGGACCAGGCGCTGGAGCCCGAGGTCATCGCCAAGGTCGACCGGGCGCTGGCCGGTTTTGCCGGCCAGCCGATCCGTTTCGACCACGTCGTCACGCGCCGTGCCGGCCAGCGCCGCTTCGTCGACCTGCACCTGCACGTGCCCGGCGCCTGGACGCTGGCCCACGCCGCCCAGGTGCGCACCGAGGTCGAGGCCGCACTGATGGCCGCCGTCCCTGGGCTGCGCGCGAGCATCCAGTTGCTGCCCGTCGACGCCGAGGCGATCGCGTTGCCGGGCGAGGAGGATCCCGAGCGATGATCGCGTTGATTCAGCGCGCCGCCGGCGCCCGCGTGGAGGTGGCCGGCCGTGTCGTCGGCGAGATCGCGCAGGGCCTGCTGGTGCTGGTCTGCGCCGAGCCGTCGGACACGCCGGCACAGGCCGCCCGGCTGCTCGACAAGCTGTTGAAGCTGCGCATCTTCAGCGACGACGCCGGGCGCATGAACCGCAGCGTTCAGGACGTCGGCGGCGGGCTGCTGATCGTCTCGCAGTTCACGCTGGCGGCCGACACCGCTGGCGGCAACCGGCCGAGCTTCACCGGCGCCGCGCCGGCCGAACTGGGTCGTGCGCTATACGAAGAGCTGCTGCGTCTGGCGCGCGAGCGCCATCCGGTCGTCGCGGCCGGCGAGTTCGGCGCCCACATGCAGGTGCACCTGGTCAACGACGGGCCGGTGACGATCCCGATGCGCGTGGCGTAGGAACGAAAACGCCGCGCGGGGCGCGGCGTTGCGGTGGCGGACAGCCGCCTCAATCAGTCAGCCTTGCAGGCCGCGCGCTCGCGGAGCTCGCGCCCTTCCTGAGGCGCGCGCCCGTGCGCAGGCGCGGTCCCATGTCCTCAGCCCTCGCGCGTGAAATCGCGCTCGGGCCTTCGCCTGGCGTGCAACGCCTTCCGGCGTCGCACGTCCGGGCTCAGTCAGCCTTGCAGGCCGCGTCCTCGCAGAGCTCGGACCCTGACTGCAGCGTGTGACCGTGCGCAGGCACGGTCACACGTCCTCAGTCAGCGTACTGCCCGGCGGCTTTGAGGATCGGGCCCCACTTGTTGATCTCGGCCTCGACGAACTTCTTGTGTTCGGCCGGGCCGACGCGGTTGTCGGTGACGACGACGGCGCCCAGCGCTTCCTCGCGCTTGATGAAGTCGGCGTCCTTCAGCGCCTTGCGCAGCGCGGCGTTGAGCGTGTCGAGCACCGGCTTGGGCGTGCCGCGCGGCGCGTAGACGCCGTGCCAGATCGTCACGTTGAAGCCCTTGACGCCGGACTCGTCCAGTGTCGGCAGCTTGGCCAGCGCCGGCGCCGTCAGGCGCTTGGTCGTCGTCACGGCGTAGGCCTTGACCTTGCCGCTTTCGATCTGGCCGGTGGTGTTGGTCGTCTGGTCGCACATCAGGTCGACCTGGCCGCCGAGCAGGTCGGTCATCGCCGGCGCGGTGCCCTTGTACGGCACGGTCGTCATGTCGATGGCCAGGCTCTGCTGGAACAGCACGCCGCACAGGTGCGACGCGGCGCCCAGGCCGGCGTTGGCGAGATTGACACGGCCCTTGTTGGCCTCCAGCCACTTGCGCAGTTCGGCGAAGTTGCCGGCCGGCAGATCGGGGCGGCCGATCAGCGTCATCGGCACCTCGTTGATCAGGCCGACGTACTCGAAGTCGTCCAGCGTCTTGTACGGCAGGTTGCGGTACAGCGCCGGCGAGGTCGCCATGCCGATGTGGTGCACCAGCAGCGTGTAGCCGTCCGGCGACGCCTTGGCGACCTTGGCCGCGCCCAGCGTGCCGCCGGCGCCGCCGACGTTCTCGATGACGATCGTCGTGTTGTTGAGCTGCTTGCGCAGCGCTTCGGCCAGGTCGCGTGCGACCTTGTCGGTCGGGCCACCGGCGGCGAAAGGCACGACGACGGTGATCGGCTTCTCGGGGTAGGCGGCCGAGGCGGCGGCGGCGAACGTCGCGGCGGCCAGGGCGAACAGCGTCTTCTTCATGAGGGGCCTGTCTCCTGTGGTGGTGGTGGGCTGTGACCGTGAACCCGCGAATCCTAGGGCGCCGGCCCCGCCCGCCACGTCGGGAAATACGTATGCACGGCGGCCGCGCGAGGCGGAATTGACGGCTGTCAGCCGACGTGACCGCGGCGAGCGTGACGGATCCCCGCTCGGCTTGATCGCGAGGCGTCCGCGCCGGCCGGTGCAACCGCAGAATCCTGCAGGTTTGCCCGCACCCGACACCTCACCATGACGATGAACCCTTCGATCCCGCGCCGCACCCTGCTGGCCGCGACGGCCTCGTTCGTGTTGCCCCCGGTCTTCGCGCAGTCGGCGCGGACGCTGCGCTTCGTCATCGGCTTCCCGTCCGGTGGCTCGAGCGATGCGATGGGCCGTGCGCTGGCCGAGCGGCTGGCGCCTGCGCTGCGCCAGCCGCTGGTCGTCGAGAACCGCCCGGGCGGCGGCGGCACGACGGCCGCGGCGCTGGTGGCCAAGGCCGAACCCGACGGTTCGACGCTGATGCTGGCGTCCTCGCACCACCTCGTCGCCCAGCATGTGCAGCGTGGCCTGCCCTACGAGTTCGCCACCGCGTTCGAGCCGGTCGCGGCGATGGCGGCGGTGCCTTCGGTGCTCGTCGTGCCCGCGCGTTCCAAGTTCTCCGGCGTCAAGGACGTGGTGGCCGCCGCCGGGCAGACGCGGCTGCGCTACGGTTCGGTCGGTGCGGGTTCGACGCAGCAGGCGACGGCCGAACTCTTCCGCATCCGCACCGGCATCAAGCTCGACGGTGTCAGCTTCGCGGGCGGCAACGCGATGATGGCCGGGCTGGGCAGCGGCGAGATCGACCTGGCCTTCGAGACCATCCCGTCGGCGCTGGCGCAGATCCAGTCGGGCAAGGTCCGGGCGCTGGCCGTGTCGACAGCCAAACGGTCGTTCGCACTGCCCGACGTGCCGACGCTGGCCGAGGCCGGGCTGTCGAGTTTCGATGCCCCGGTGTGGTACGGCGCGGTGGCGCCCGCGGGCACCCCGCGCGCGACCGTCGAGCGGCTCAACGAGACGATCAACCGCCTGCTCGACGGCGGCGAGTTCAAGGCCCAGCTGCTGCAGATGGGTGCCACGCCGGTGACGATGTCGCCGATCGAATGGGCCGGCGCGATCCGCGTGGACCTGAAACGCTGGGAGCGCCTGGCGCGCCAGGCCAACCTGGTGGCCTGAGCGGCCGCGTTCAGCCGACGCGGCGCAGGTCGTCGATGACCTTGCCGTCGTTGGGCAGCTGGCCCGGGTCGCAGAGCTCGACCTCGGCGCGCAGCTTGGTCACGTCGCGCACCGTCTGCACGATCGACGCGGCCAGGCCTTCGGGCCGGCGCGTGCACTCGACCATCAGCGTCATGCGGTCGTCGGCCATCTCGCCTTCGACGATCAGGCGCGCACGGCCCAGTTCCGGGTGCCGGCGCAGCACCTCGGCGACCTGCGCCGGGTGCACGAACATGCCGCGCACCTTGGCCGTCTGGTCGGCGCGGCCCAGCCAGCCGCGGATGCGCGCGTTCGTGCGGCCGCTCGGGCAGGCGCCCGGCAGGATCGCCGACAGGTCGCCGGTGCCGAAACGGATCAGCGGGTAGTCGGGGTTCAGCACCGTGACGACGACCTCGCCGACCTCGCCGTCGGGCAGCGGCTCGCCGGTGCCGGGGCGCACGATCTCGACGACGACCGACTCGTCGAGCACCAGGCCTTCGCGGGCCTCGGTCTCGTAGGCGACGAGGCCGAGGTCGGCGGTGGCGTAACTCTGGAAGGCCTCGATGCCGCGCGCGCGGAAGGCGTCGCGCAGCGCCGGCGGAAAGGCCTCGCCGCTGAGCGCCGCCTTGCGCAGCGCCGGCAGGCGCAGGCCGGCGATGTCGGCCTTCTCCAGCAGGATGCGCAGGAAGCTGGGCGTGCCGGCGTAGGCGTCGGCACGCAGCTCGGCCAGCGCCTGCAGCTGCAGCTCGGTGTTGCCAACGCCGCCGGGGAAGACCGCGCAGCCCAGCGCCAGCGCGCCGCCTTCCATCATCGAGCCGGCCGGCGTCAGGTGGTAGCTGAAGCTGTTGTGCACCAGGTCGCCGGCCTTGAAGCCGGCGGCGCGCAGCGCACGCCCGAAGCGCCAGTAGTCGGCGGCCGAGCCCTCGGGTTCGTAGATCGGCCCGGGCGACTGGAAGACGCGGCGCGCGATGCGCACCGCGCCGATGCCGCGCCAGCCGATGGCCGCGAAACCGCCGAAGGGGTCGCCGCCGGCGGCACGTTCGGCGGCCTGGCGTTCGAGCAGCTCGTGCTTGCGTGTCACCGGCAGCGCGGCCAGCGCGGCGCGGCTCGTCACGGCCGCCGGCTCGACGCCTTGCAGGCGCTCAGCGAACGCCGGCGTGCACAGCGCCGCGGCCACCTGGGCCGGCAGCGCCGCCAGCAGCGCCGCCTCGCGGGTGGCGGGGTCGCGTGTTTCCAGCGGGTCCAGGGCGGGATCGTTCATCGTCGTGGGCTCCTAGTCATCGCGGTCGCTCCAGCCGGCGAGCCGCTTCTTCAAGTCGGCAACGAAGTCGCGCACGTCCGCGCTTGAGCGCAGTGTCTTCGTCTGCCAATCCGGGCTCTGGCGCGACGGCCGCTTCACCGCCTGCGCCTTCAGCGCCGTGTCGTCCATCTCCACCCGAACGATCGCGCAGCCGCGGCGCTCGAACACCCCGGCACGCTCGGCGAGCCCCAGCTCGCGCAAGTCGCGCCGCAGCCGCTGCAGCGCCTCGGCCGGGTTGAAGGCCGGCGGGGCGAACCCCAGGAAATCGTCGTCGTTCATGGCGGATCCCGATGCAGTCGAAGAACCGCCATTCTTCATCGTCGCGGTCAGCGGGCTCGCGAGGCCAGCACGGCATTCGCCATCAAGCCCTCGCCGCGGATCCGGCTCCGCCGGTCCGCCGGCGAGCGGCCCCCTTGGGGGGTAGCGAGCGAACGCGAGCTTGGGGGCACCATCAACTCAACCAGCGCTTGCGCCGCTTGTAGCTCTTGGCATCGCGGAAGCTCTTGCGGTCGCCGCCGCCCATGCCGAGGTAGAACTCCTTGACGTCCTCGTTCTCGCGCAGCGCCTCGGCGCTGCCGTCCATCACCACGCGGCCGTTCTCGAGGATGTAGCCGTAGTCGGCGTACTTCAGCGCGATGCTGGTGTTCTGTTCGGCGAGCAGGAAGGTCACGCCTTCGCGCGTGTTCAGGTCCTTCACGATCTCGAACACCTCCTCGACGATCTGCGGCGCCAGGCCCATCGACGGTTCGTCTAGCAGCACCATCTTCGGGTTCGCCATCAGCGCGCGGCCGATCGCGCACATCTGCTGTTCGCCGCCCGAGGTGTAGGCCGCCTGGCTGGTGCGCCGCGTCTTCAGGCGGGGGAAGTAGGTGTAGACCTTGTCCAGCGTCTGGGCGACCGCGGCGCGCCCGTCGCGGCGCGTGTAGGCGCCGGTCATCAGGTTCTCCTCGATCGTCAGGTGGGCGAAGCAGTGCCGGCCTTCCATCACCTGGACGACCCCGCGTTCGACCATCTGCGAAGTCGACAGCCGCTCGATGCGCTCGCCGCGCAGCTCGATCGCGCCCTTGGTCACCTCGCCGCGCTCGCCGGCCAGCAGGTTGCTCACCGCGCGCAGCGTGGTCGTCTTGCCCGCCCCGTTGCCCCCCAGCAGCGCCACCACGCCACCCTCCGGCACACGCAGCGACACCCCCTTCAGCACCAGGATCACGTGGTTGTAGATGACCTCGATGCCGTTGACGTTCAGCAGCACATCACCCATGCCGTCCTCCGCAGAAAGATAGGGGCCGCGCGCAGCGCGCCCCGCCCCTCAAGCAACCGCGGCGGAACCGGCTCTGCCGGGCCGCTCGCGGTGCCCCCCTGGGGGGGAGCGGCGAAGCCGCTACGGGGGGGGGTCAACTCTGACAATCGGCAGGCGAGCGCCGCGTCAGCTTCTTCTCGCCCGCGTAACGGTCCGCCGCGCTCTTGATCATCGGCTTGAGGATCTGCTCGTCGGCCTGGTACCAGTCGGAACTGAAGCCCCACTTGGCGCCGTCCCAGGTCTGCACACGCGCCCAGGTCGAGCCCTGGTGGTCCATGCACGAGGTGCTGATCGGGCGGATCACGCCGGTCAGGCCGAGCTGCGCGAGCTTCTTGTCGTCCAGCGCCAGGTTCTCCAGGCCCCAGCGCACCTGCTCGCCGGTCATCACCTTGCCCTTGCCGAAACGCTCCTGCGCGCGGCGCACGGCCTCCACGCCCAGCGCCTGGATGATCACGCCGCGCGTGTACAGCACCGAGCCCACCTCGTCCTTCGGCCCGGTGCCCTGGCCCTTGTCGTGCACGTGCTTGAGGATGTCCTGGATGACCTGCGGCGTCGTGCCCGAGGTGTTCAGCGCCAGCGCGTTGTAGCCCTTGGCGCCCATGCCGACGTCCTTGACGTCGGGTTCGGCGCCGGCCCACCAGACGCCGTACATCTTCTCGCGCGGGAAGCCGGTGGCCTGGGCCTCCTTCAGCGCGGTGGAGTTCATCACCCCCCAGCCCCACAGCAGCACGTAGTCGGGGCGCTGCTGGCGCACCTGCAGCCAGGCCGACTTCTGCTCCACGCCCGGCGCCGTCACCGGGATCTTCACGAGATCGAAGCCGTGCATCTTCTGGCGCTCGTCGAGCAGCGGGATCGGCTCCTTGCCGAAGGGGCTGTCGTGGTAGACGAGCGCGATCTTCTTGCCCTTCAACTTGTCCAGCCCGCCTTCCTTCTTGCCCAGGTGCTGGATCAGGATGTCGGCGGCGGTCCAGTAGCTGCCCATCAGCGGGAAGTTCCACTTGAAGACGCCGCCGTCGGCCGAGGACGACAGGCCGTAGCCCAGCGTCAGCAGCGGCACCTTGTCGGCCGGCGCCTTGTCGGTCAGCGCGAACGTGATGCCGGTGGCCTGCGGGTCGAACAGCGAAGCGCCCTTGCCCTTGAGCCGTTCGTAGCACTCGACGCCCTTGTCGGTGGCGTAGCCGGTCTCGCATTCCTCGAAGCTCAGCTTGACGCCGTTCACGCCGCCGTCGCGTGCGTTGATCATCTTCAGGTAGTCCTGCTTGCCGTTGGCCCACGGCGTGCCGTTGGGCGCATACGGGCCGGTGCGGTAGACCAGCAGCGGGAAGAACTGCTCCTTGGCCTGGGCGAAGGCGCCCGTGGCGGCGACCAGCGCCGCGGCGGCCAGGGTGTACGAGGCAAGCTTCATCGTGTCTCCGTATGTGCTGTTGTCGTGAGGGCTGCGGGGGCTAGTGAGGAAATGGCCAGAGGCGCAGCTTTTCCTTGGCCGTGGACCAAAGCCGCGCGATCCCGTGCGGCTCGACGATCAGGAAGAAGACGATCAGCGCGCCGAAGATCATGTAGGTCAGGTGCGCGGCCAGCGCCGTGTCGATGGGGATGCCGAACCAGTAGGGCAGGCTGTCGAGCACGATCGGCAGCACGACGATGAACGCGGCGCCGAAGAAGCTGCCCATGATCGAGCCCAGGCCGCCGATGATGATCATGAACAGCAGGTCGAACGAGCGGTTGACGCCGAAGGCCGCCGGCTCCCACGAGCCCAGGTGCACGAAGCCCCAGAGTGCGCCGGCGACGCCGACGATGAACGAGCTGACCGCGAAGGCGCTGAGCTTGGCGTAGACCGGGCGGATGCCGATCACCGCCGCGGCGACGTCCATGTCGCGGATCGCCATCCACTCGCGGCCGATGTGGCCGCGCACCAGGTTCTTGGCCAGCGTCGCGAACACCAGCACGAAGGCCAGGCAGAACAGGTACTTCTGCACCGGCGACTCGATCGTGATGCCGAGGAACTGCAGCTCGGCGACGCTGACCGAACCCGATGACGAGCCGTTGGTCACGAACTTCAGCCGCAGCGCCGCCCAGTCGACGAAGAACTGCGCCGCCAGCGTCGCCACCGCCAGGTACAGGCCCTTGATGCGCAGCGAAGGCAGGCCGAACAGCACGCCGACCGCGGTCGAGCACAGCCCGCCGAGCAGGATCGACGCGACGACCGGCATGCCGTCCAGACGCACCTGGAAGTTGTAGGCCGCGTAGGCGCCGACTGCCATGAAGGCCCCGGTGCCCAGCGAGATCTGGCCGCAGTAGCCGACGAGGATGTTCAGGCCCAGCGCGGCCAGTGACAGGATCAGGAACGGGATCAGGATCGCGCGGAACAGGTACTCGGGTGCCACCAGCGGCACGACGACGATCGCCAGCGCCAGCAGCAGCGCGATCGCGACGCGGTCCTGGCGGATCGGGAAGACCTGCAGGTCGGCGCGGTAGGACGTCTTGAACTGGCCGTTTTCGCGGTAGAGCATGCTGCGGCTCCGTTCAGACGCGGTCGATGATCTTTTCCCCGAACAGCCCTTGCGGCCGCACGAAGAGGAAGACCAGCGCCAGCACGTAGGCGAACCAGATCTCGATGCCGCCGCCGAGCATCGGCCCGATGTAGACCTCGGAGAGCTTCTCGCCGACGCCGATCACGAGACCGCCGACGATGGCGCCGGGCACCGAGGTCAGCCCGCCGAGGATGACCACCGGCAGCGCCTTCAGCGCCACCAGCGACAGCGAGAACTGCACGCCCAGCTTGCTGCCCCAGATGATCCCGGCGACCAGCGCGACGAAGCCGGCGACGCTCCAGACGATGACCCAGATGCGGTTCAGCGGGATGCCGATCGACTGCGCCGCCTGGTGGTCGTCGGCCACGGCGCGCAGCGCGCGGCCGGTGGCGGTCTTCTGGAAGAACAGGCTCAGCGCGGCGACCAGCGCGGCGGCGATCAGCGCCGCGTACAGGTCTTCCTTGTTGACCAGGATGCCGCCTTCGAAAGTGTCCTGCAGCATGAACACCGGGTCCTTGGGCAGGCCGACGTCGATGGGATAGATGTCGTTGCCGAAGATCGTCTGGCCCAGGCCTTCGAGGAAGTAGGCGATGCCCAGCGTCGCCATCAGCAGCGTCACGCCTTCCTGGTTGACCAGCTTGCCCAGCACCAGGCGCTCGATGGCCCAGGCGACGACGATCATCACGCCCATCGCGGCGATGATCGCCAGCAGGTTGGCCAGCAGCTGGCTCTCGAAGCCGAACCAGGCCGGAAACCAGGCCGAGAAGCGCGCCATCGCCAGCGCCGCGAACAGCACCATCGCGCCCTGGGCGAAGTTGAAGACGCCGCTGGCCTTGAAGATCAGCACGAAGCCGAGCGCGACCAGCGCGTACAGCATGCCGGTCATCAGGCCGCCGATCAGGGTTTCGAGGAAGAAGGCCATGGTCAGGGTGCGCCGCCGTAGGCTCCCTCTCCCGCGAAGCGGGAGAGGGCGGGGGGTGAGGGGAGACGCGTGCCACGAGCCCTCACCCCAGCCCTCTCCCGCGGGCGGGAGAGGGGGGCAGGCCGGCGGTGCGCGTCGCGGGTCATCACTCGGAAGAAGCTCAGTGAGACGTGCCCAGATACGCGGCGATGACGTCGGGATTGCTGCGCACCTCCTCGGGCGTGCCGTCGCCGATCTTCTTGCCGTAGTCGAGCACGACGACGCGGTCGCTGATGTCCATCACCACGCCCATGTCGTGCTCGATCAGCACGATGGTCGTGCCGTACTCGTCGTTGACGTCGAGGATGAAGCGGCTCATGTCCTGCTTCTCCTCGACGTTCATGCCGGCCATCGGCTCGTCGAGCAGCAGCACCTGCGGCTCCATCGCCAGCGCGCGGCCGAGGTCGACACGTTTCTGCAGGCCGTAGGGCAGGCGCCCGACCGGCGTCTTGCGCCAGGCCTGGATCTCGAGGAAGTCGATGATCTTCTCGACCGCCTCGCGGTGCTCGCTCTCCTCGCGTTCGGCCGCGCCCCAGCGGATGGCCTGCTGGAAGAGGTTGGTCTTCATCTTCAGGTTGCGGCCCGACATGATGTTGTCGAGCACGCTCATGCCCTTGAACAGCGCCAGGTTCTGGAAGGTGCGCGCGATGCCCATCTCGGCGACCTGGCGGCTGTTCATGTGCGCGAAGGTCTTGCCGCGAAAGCTGATCGAACCCTCCTGCGGCGAGTAGACGCCGTTGATGCAGTTCAGCATCGAGCTCTTGCCCGCGCCGTTGGGGCCGATGATCGAGCGCACCTCGTGCTCGCGCACGTCGAAGCTGATGTCGGTCAGCGCCTTCACGCCGCCGAACCGCAGCGAGATGTTGCGCACGTCGAGGATCACCTCGCCGCCGCGGCGGCCGGTGGCCGCGGGCGGCGCCTCGGCGGCGTCCGCGTTCAGGGGTCGATCGAGCACTGCTGCCACCTCAAGCTGCCTTTCGCTGCGCGGGGAAGACCTTGGTGTCGAGGATCGCCAGCGTCGCCGAGACGCTGCCGCTGCGCCCGTCCTCGAACTTCACCGCGGTCTCGATGAACTGCTCGCTGCGGCCCTCGTAGAGCGCGTCGACCAGCGCCGCGTACTTCTCGGCGATGAAGCCGCGCCGCACCTTGCGCGTGCGCGTGAGCTCGCCGTCGTCGGCGTCGAGCTCCTTGTGCAGCACGAGGAAGCGGTGGATCTGGCTGCCGGCCAGCCGCTCGTCGCTGGCGAGGTCGGCGTTGACCTGCTCGACGCACTCGCGCACCAGCTCCAGCACGGGCGGCTTGGCCGCCAGGTCGGTGTAGCCGGCATAGGGCAGGTTGCGGCGCTCGGCCCAGTTGCCCACCGCCTCGAAGTCGATGTTGACGAAGGCGCAGACCTTCTCGCGGCCGTCGCCGAAGGCCACCGCCTCCTTGACGAAGGGGAAGAACTTCAGCTTGTTCTCGACGTACTTGGGCGCGAACATCGCGCCGTCGTTGGCGCCGCCGGCCAGGCGCCCGACGTCCTTGGCGCGGTCGATGATCTTCAGGTGGCCGTGCCCGTCCAGGAAGCCGGCGTCGCCGGTGTGGTACCAGCCGTCGGCGGTCAGCACCTCGGCGGTGGCGGCCGGGTTCTTGTAGTACTCCTTCAGCAGCCCCGGGCTCTTCACGAGGATCTCGCCGCTGTCGGCGACGCGGATCTCGACGCCGGCGATCGGCACGCCCACCGTGTCGGCGCGCACCTCGTGGTCGGGCTGCAGGCAGACGAAGACCGCGGTCTCGGTCGAGCCGTAGAGCTGCTTCAGGTTGATGCCGATCGAGCGGTAGAAGCTGAACAGGTCCGGGCCGATCGCCTCGCCGGCGGTGTAGGCGACGCGCACGCGCGAGAAGCCCAGCGTGTTGCGCAGCGGGCCGTAGACGAAGAACTGGCCCAGCGCGTAGGCGATGCGGTCACCCAGGCCGATCGCCTTGCCGTCCATCCGCTGCGGGCCGACACGGCGCGCCACCGCCATCGCGCGCCGGTACATCCAGCGCTTGATCGCCGAGGCGTCCTCCATGCGGATCGTCACGCTGGTCAAGAGCGCCTCGAAGATGCGCGGCGGCGCGAAGTAGTAGGTCGGGCCGATCTCCTTCAGGTCGATGGTCACCGTCGCCTGCGACTCGGGGCAGTTGACGACGTAGCCGCAGGCCAGCCACTGCGCGTAGCTGAAGATGTTCTGGCCGATCCAGGCCGGCGGCAGGTAGGCCAGCACCTCCTCGCGCTCGCTGAGGCGGTCGAAGTCGCGGCCGGCCGCGGCGCGGTCGAGCAGCGAACGGTGGGTGTGCACCACGCCCTTCGGGTTGCCGGTCGTGCCCGAGGTGAAGAACATCGCCGCGACGTCCTCGGGCGAGCCGGCCTCGACGGCGGCGTCGAAGACGCCGGGGTTCGCGGCGTCGTGCGCGCGGCCGGCCTCGATCAGCGTGTCCAGCGACGCGAGGCCGCGTTCGGCGTACTTGCGCAGGCCACGCGGGTCGTCATACCAGAGGCGCTCCAGCCGCGGGCAGGTCTCGCGCAGCTCGAGCAGCTTGTCGACCTGCTCCTGGTCCTCGACGACAGCGCAGCGCACGTCGGCGTTGGTGATCGGGAAGGCGTATTCGGGCGAGGCCGCGTCCTGGTACAGCGGCACCGGCACCGCGCCGATGGACTGCAGCGCCAGCATCGAGGCATACAGCCGCGGCCGGTTCTCGCCGACGACGACGACGTGCTCGCCGCGGGCGATGCCCGCCGCCGCGAAGCCGCCGGCCAGCGCCCGCACCAGCGCCAGCAGTTCGCTCCAGGACAAGGTCTGCCAGATGCCGTAGACCTTCTCGCGCAAGGCGGGGGCCTGCGGGCGGCGCTTCGCATGCTCCAGCAACAGACGCGGAAAAGTCGTCGGCACGGCGGGCTCCTGGCACGGGTTGAAACCATTGTGCGAAGTGCTTTGACGTCGGGTTGTCGTTCTGACGACAATCTTCGGGAACGTCCCACCGGGTCTTTCCCGCACGTGCCATGACGTCCGCCACGTCCTCGTCGGGTTCTGCCGCGCTCGCGTCGCGTTCGCGCGCCGCCACCGCCGATGAACTCGCCGGCATCCCCTGGCTGGGCCGGCTCGACGCCGTCGAACGCGAGCGTGTGCTCGCCGACCTGCGTGTGGTGCAGGTCGAGGCCGGCGAGTACGTCTGCCGCATCGGCCGGCCGGTGAGCTACTGGTTCGGGCTCATCGACGGCCTGCTGAAGATGAGCAACGACTCGGCGCTGGGCATGCCGATCACCTTCACCGGCGTGCCGCCGGGCGGCTGGTTCGGCGAAGGCACGGTGATCAAGCGCGAGCCCTACCGCTACAACATCGAGGCGCTGCGGCGCAGCCACGTCGCCGGCATCGGCGCCGACACCTTCCACTGGCTGCTGGACCGCAGCATCGGCTTCAACCGCTTCGTGATGCTGCAGTTGAACGAACGCCTCGGGCAGTTCATCGGCGCACGCGAGATCGACCGCCTGACCGACCCCGACGAGCGTGTGGCGCGCAGCCTGGCCTCGCTGTTCCACCCGACGCTGTACCCGGGCGTCGGCGAGGTGCTGCACATCACGCAGCAGGAGCTGGGCTACCTCGTCGGCCTGTCGCGCCAGCGCGTGAACGAGGCGCTGCGTGCGCTGCAGGCACGCGGGCTGATCCGCGTCGAGTACGGCGGCGTGCGCGTGCTGGCGCTCGACGGGCTGCGCGGCTTTCGTGCCGGCGGCTGAGCCGCGGCCCTGAGGCCGGTGATGTCGAGCGGGGTGCGGGCCTACACTCGCCGGCTTCGTCCTAGCCTGTCAATGCTGAAGATGATCAGAGCCTGGTTCAGTGCCGCGGCCTTCGTGCTGTCGGCATCCTTCGTGCACGCCGCGCCGCCTCCCAAGGCCGCGCTTCCCGCCGGCGTCGCCGCCGTCACCACCGTCGAGGGCATCGCCGAGTACCGGCTCGCCAACGGCCTGCAGATCCTGCTGGTGCCCGACGAGTCCAAGCCGACGACGACGGTCAACGTCACCTACCGCGTCGGCTCGCGCCACGAGAGCTACGGCGAGACCGGCATGGCGCACCTGCTGGAGCACCTGCTGTTCAAGGGCACGCCGACGACGCGCAACGTGATGGCCGAGTTCAGCCGCCGCGGCCTGCGCGCCAACGGCACGACCTGGTTCGACCGCACCAACTACTTCGCCAGCTTCGCCGCCAACGACGACAACCTGCGCTGGTACCTGTCCTGGCAGGCCGATGCGATGGTCAACAGCCTGATCGCGCGCCGCGACCTGGACAGCGAGATGACCGTCGTGCGCAACGAGATGGAGATGGGCGAGAACAGCCCCGGCGGCGTCCTGCTGCAGAAGACGATGGCCGTCATGTACGACTGGCACGCCTACGGCAAGGACACGATCGGCGCGCGTGCCGACGTCGAGAACGTCGACATCCCGCGCCTGCAGGCCTTCTACCGCCGCTACTACCAGCCCGACAACGCGACGCTGATCGTCAGCGGCCGCTTCGACGTCGCCAGGACGCTGGGCTGGGTCGTGCAGAGCTTCGGCAAGATCCCGCGTCCCAAGCGTGTCATCGAACCGACCTACACGCTGGACCCGGCGCAGGACGGCGAACGCACCGTGACGCTGCGCCGCAGCGGCGGCGCGCCGCTGGTCTTCGCCGGCTACCACGTCGCGCCCGGCGCCAGCGCCGACTTCGCCGCCGCCTCGCTGCTGGCCAACATCCTCGCCGACGCGCCTGCCGGCCGGCTGCACAAGCGTCTGGTCGAGGGCAAGCTCGCCGCGTCGAGCTTCGGCGTCGCCTTCGGCCTGGCCGAGCCCGGCGTGCTGTTCGCCGGCATCGAGCTGGCCCCGGGCCAGGACGTCGAGGCCGCGCGCAGCGCGATGCTCGCCGCGATCGACGCCGTCGCCACCGAGCCGGTCACCGCCGAGGAGCTGGACCGCGCCCGCGTGAAGTGGCTCAACGGCTGGGAGAAGGGTTTCAGCGATCCGCAGGCCGTCGGTGTCGAGCTGTCGGACGCGATCGCACGCGGCGACTGGCGCCTGTTCTTCGTCGAACGCGACCAGATCGAGAAGCTGACCGTCGAGGACCTGAACCGCGTCGCGCGCCAGGTGCTGCTGCGTGACAACCGCACCGTCGGCACCTACCTGCCGACCGAGGCCCCGCAGCGTGCGCCGGCACCGGCGCGTGTCGACGTCGCCGCGCTGGTCAAGGACTACCGCGGCCGCCAGCAGCTCGCCCAGGCCGAGGCCTTCGAGGCGACGCCGGCCAACCTCGACCGCCGCACCCAGGTCTCGGCGCTGCAGAGCGGGCTGAAGGTCGCGCTGCTGCCCAAGAGCACGCGCGGCAACGCGGTGCAGGCGCGGCTGCGGCTGCACTTCGGCACCGGCCAGGCGCTCGAGGGCCAGGAGACGGTGGCCAGCGTCGTCGCCGAGATGCTCGACAAGGGCGGCGCCGGTCTGACGCGCCAGCAGATCGCCGACCGTTTCGACGCGCTGCGCGCCCAGGTCGGTTTCAACGCCAACGGCCAGGACCTCGACGTCTTCGTCGTCACGGTGCGCGAGCACCTGCCGGCCACCCTCGCGCTGATCGGCCGGCTGCTGCGCGAACCGGCCTTCCCGGCCGACGCACTCGACGAGATCAAGCGCCAGTGGGCGACGGCGATCGAGAACCAGAAGCACGAGCCCGAGGCGCTGGTCGCCAACGCGCTGATGCGCCACGGCAACCCGTACCCGCGCGGCGACCTGCGCTACGCGCTGACCTTCGACGAGATCGCCGAGGACATCGCCGCGGTCGACGCCGCCCAGCTGGCCGCCTTCCACCGCCGCTTCTACAGCGCCGCGGCCGGCGAGTTCAGCGCCGTCGGCGACTTCGACGCCGAGGCCGTGCAGCGTGCGCTGGTCGTCGCCTTCGCCGACTGGCGTGCGCCGGCCGGCGGGGCGCAGGCCTACGAGCGCCTGCCCAACCCGCGTTACGAGGTCGCGCCGGCGGCCTTCAAGCTGCAGACGCCGGACAAGCAGAACGCCAACCTGCGCACCGCGCTGGCGCTGCCGCTGTCCGACCGCGACGCCGACTACCCGGCGCTGCTGGTGGCCAACTACCTGTTCGGCGGCAGCACCTCGTCGCGGCTGTGGACGCGTGTGCGCGAGACCGAAGGCCTGAGCTACGACGTGCGTTCCTCGATCGACTGGAACCGCATCGAGCAGAACTCGAACTGGGCGGTGAGCGCGATCTTCGCGCCGCAGAACCGCGCCAAGGTCGAGGCCGCGGTGATGGCCGAGCTCGACAAGGCGCGCCGCGAAGGCTTCAGCCAGGCCGAGTTTGAAGCCGGCCGCAAGGGCCTGCTGAACACGCTGCGCCTGCAGCGCGCGCAGGACCCGGTGGTCGCCGGCCAGCTGACGTCCAACCTCTACCTGGGCCGCACGTTCGCGTTCTCGCAGCAGGTCGACGACAAGATCTCGGCGTTGACGCTCGAGCAGGTGAACGCCGCAATGCGCAAGTACCTCGATCCCTCGCGCTGGAGCATCGCCTGGGGCGGTGACTTCAAGGAAGGCAACTGAGTACCGCCGGGCCGCGTGCCCGGCTGCTCATCGCGAACGGCCCGTCGACGACGGGCCGTTTTTCGTTTCAGCCCGCGATGAAGGCGCGCAGCCGCGCCAGCGCCTCGTCGGGCCGGTCGCGCCAGGTGCCGTGGCCGGCGCCGTCGATGACCGTGTACTCGACCAGCGCCGGCGGCAGCGCGGCGGCGATGTCCTCGGCGTCGGCGACCGGGCACACCGGGTCGTGCGAGCCGGCGAGCACCAGCACCGGGCAGCGCGCGGCGGCGAGGCCGGCGCGCAGGTCCATCGCCGCGTGTTCGGCCTCGTTCCAGCCGAACAGGATCTCCGGGCGGAAGAGGCCGCGTTGGCCGGCGTCCGGGTCGGCCGGGCGCGTCGTGTTGTAGAGGTGGCGGCAGTGCACCTCGTAGGCCGCCCAGGTGGCGGCGTCGGGGCGCGTCCAGAAGGCTTCGGCGGCGTCGCGCGCCGCGGCGCCGCCCAGGCGCTCGAACATCGCCAGCTTGCGCGCCAGCTCGAACCGCGGCGCGGTGCTCGACAGGATGACCTTGGCCGCATGGCCCGGGTGGCGCGCGATGTAGCGCTGGGCGACGAAGCCGCCGAAGGACTGGCCGAGCACGATCGGGCGTTCGACGCCGAGCGCGTCGCACAGCCGCACGACGTCGTCGGCGAAGGTGTCCAGCGTCCATTCCTCGGCCGGGCGCGGGTCGCTGCGGCCGTGGCCGCGGTGGTCGACGTAGACGATCTGCACCAGGTCCGCCAGGCGCGAGAACAGCGGCTTGAAGCTCGCGTGGTCGAAGCCGGGGCCGCCGTGCAGCAGCAGCAGCGTCGGCTTCTCGCGCAGCGTGGGGCCGTCGGGCACGAAGCCCGGGCCTTCGACGTCGACGAACAGGCGCACGCCGGGCTGGATCTCGATTCGCATCTCGGTGGGGAAGAAGGGGCAGGGCGGCGTCAGCGCGCCGCGTTCGTGATGCCGGCGGCGACGTGGCCCGCGGGCACGTGGCCGGCCGCGTGTTCGACGTGCCGGGTCTGGTCGTCGAAGAAGAAGTCGGGTTCGAACTGGCGCAGGAACTCGCCCTTGGGCAGGCCGCCGAGGAACATCGCCTCGTCGACCTCCAGCTGCCAGGCCATCAGCGTGCGGATCGCACGCTCGTGCGCCGGCGCGCTGCGCGCGGTGACCAGCGCGGTGCGCACGTGCATGCCGCTGGCCGCGGCACGCTGCAGCCGGTGCAGCGCTTCGAGCAGCGGCTTGAACGGCCCCGGCGGCAGCGGCGTCGTGCTGCGCGCCACTTCATGGGCATGGAACGCGGCCAGGCCGCCTTCCTGCTGGTAGACGCGTTCGGCCTCGTCGGAGAACAGCACGGCGTCGCCGTCGAAGGCGATGCGCAGCTCGTCGGGGTGGGTCTCGGCGGCGTGCCGGCTGTGCGTGGCCACACGCGCCGCGGCGACGCCGGCGTCCAGCGCCGCGCGCACGTCGTCCTCGTTGGTCGACAGGAACAGGTTGGCCTTCAGCGGCCCGAGGTAGCGCCAGGGCGGCCGGCCGCGCGAGAACATGCCGCGTTCGATCGGCAGGCCGTAGTGCTGGGCCGAGCGGAAGACGCGCATGCCCGAGACCGGGTCGTTGCGCGAGAGCACGACGACGTCGACGCGCGGCGCGCCGGCGTTGAAGGCGAGCAGCTTGCGCACCAGCGAGAACGCGACGCCGGGGCGCGCCGGCACGTCCAGGCGCTCGAGCTGCAGCTGCATGTAGTCGCGGTCGTCGCCGCCGGCCTCGAAGACCTGGTTCTCTTCCTCGAAGTCGAACAGCGCGCGCGAGGAGATCGCGACGACGAGGCGGGCGTCGGGCGCGGCCGGCGCGAGGGCGGCGGTTTCGTCCATCGCGGTCGATGATACGGGGAGGCTGTCACGCGGCGACGGCACAATCGGCCGCGTCTGCCTGACTGCGGCGCCTGCCGTTCCCGAGATGAAGCTCCTGCTGCAACGTGGCGCGATCCTCGTGTCGACCCTGGTCGCTTCGGCCGCGATGGCGGCCCCGCCGCATGAACACGGCGTCGCCCGGCTCGACGTCGCCGTCGAGCCCGGCCGCGTGACGCTGATGCTGGAGATGCCGCTGGACACGCTGGTCGGTTTCGAGCGTGCGCCGCGCAACGACGCCGAACGCGCCGCGGCGCGCACCGCGCTCGCCAGGCTGGCCGACGCCGCGAAGCTGTGGCGCCCCGACCCGGCCGCCGGCTGCGGCCCGGCCCAGGTCGACATCGAGGGCGGCCCGCTGGAGCCCGGCCATCAGCACGGCAACGACCACGACCACGCCCACGGCGAGGAAGGCCACGCCGACGCCGACGCCAGCTACACGCTGGAGTGCGCCGCCGCCGAACGCGCCGGCTTCGTCGACACCGGGCTGCTGGAGAGCTTCCCGCGGCTGCGCATCGTGCACGTGCAGGTCGCGACGCCCAAGGGCCAGTGGAAGGCGATGCTGAGCCGGCCGGCGACGCAGCTGAAGCTGGTGCGGTGAACGCGGCGATCTCGATCCGCGGCCTGCGTTACCGCTGGCCGCGTGCCACCGTGCCGACGCTGGCGATCGAGGCCTGGGACGTCGAAGCCGGCGAGGCGGTCTTCCTGCACGGCCCCAGCGGCGGCGGCAAGAGCACGCTGCTCGGCCTGCTGGCCGGCGTGCTGCTGGCAGGCGAGGGCCGCGTCGAGGTGCTGGGCCAGGACTGGGCGGCGCTCGCCGCCGGCCGCCGCGACGCTTTCCGCGCCGACCACGTCGGCTACGTCTTCCAGCAGTTCAACCTGCTGCCCTACCTGAGCGTGCTGGACAACGTGCGTCTGCCGGGCCGCTTCTCGGCGCGGCGCCGCGGCCGCACGGCTGCTGGCGACGCCGAGGCGCTGCTCGACCGTGTCGGCCTGCCGCACGAGGCCTGGGCGCGGCCGGCGGCCGAACTCTCGGTCGGCCAGCAGCAGCGTGTGGCCGCGGCGCGTGCGCTGATCGGCCGCCCGGAGCTCGTCATCTGCGACGAGCCGACCTCGGCGCTGGACGCGCCCTTGCGCGACGCCTTCCTCGACCTGCTGCTGGCCGCGGTGCACGAGGCCGGCAGCACGCTGGTCTTCGTCAGCCACGACGAACGCCTGGCCGGGCGTTTCGACCGCCGCGTCGCGCTGGCCGAGCTGAACGGAGGCGCACGATGACGCCGCTCGTCGGCCTGGCCGCACGCAGCGCCTGGGCACGGCGTGGCACGCTGGTGCTCGTCGCCTTGTCGATCGCGCTGTCGACGGCGCTGCTGCTCACGCTGGAGCGGCTGCGCGAGGACGTGCGTGCCAGCTTCTCGCAGGCCGTCAGCGGCACCGACCTCGTCGTCGGCGCGCGCACCGGGCCGGTGCAGCTGATGCTCTACGCCGTGTTCCGCCTCGGCGGCGCGACGAACGACATCTCGATGGCCAGCGTCGACGCGCTCGCGCGCCACCCGGCGGTGGCCTGGGTCGTGCCGATCGCGCTCGGCGACTCGCACCGCGGCTTCCCGGTGGTCGGCACCAGCACCGGCTACTTCGAGCACTTCCGCCACGGCGACGGCCGCGCGCTGGTGCTGGCCGAAGGCCGCGCCTTCAGCGGCACGCTCGACGGGCTCTACGAAGCGGTGCTCGGCGCCGAGGTCGCCGAGCGCCTGGGCTACCGCGTCGGCCAGCGCATCGTGCTGGCGCACGGCGCCGGCGGCGAGCTCGGCGCCGAACACGCCGACAAACCCTTCACCGTCGTCGGCATCCTGGCGTCCACCGGCACGCCGGTGGACCGCAGCGTGCACGTCGGCCTGCCCGCCATCGAGGCCCTCCACCTCGACTGGGCCGGGGGCGCGCCGATGCCGGGCGTGACGATCGCCGCCGAGCAGGCGCGCAAGTTCGACCTCACGCCCCAACGCGCGACGGCGGCCTTCGTCGGGCTGAAGAACCGCGTCGCGGTGTTTCGCGTGCAGCGCTGGGTCGCCGGCTACGAGGCCGAGCCGCTGCTGGCGGTGCTGCCGGGCGTGGCGCTCGACGAACTCTGGGAGGTCGTCGGCGTTGGCGAACGTTCGCTGCTGGCGGTGTCGGCGCTGGTCGCCGTCGTCAGCCTGGCCGGGCTGGTGGCGGTGGTGCTGGCCGGGCTGGCCGAACGCCGGCGCGAGCTGGCGGTGCTGCGCGCCGTCGGCGCCGGGCCACGCCACGTGCTCGCGCTGCTGGCCGCCGAAGCCGCGCTGGTGACGCTGGCCGGCGCCGCCGCCGGCGTGCTGGCGGCGGCGGCCTGCATCCTGCTTGCGGGGCCCTGGGCGCAGCAGCAGCTGGGCGTGGCGCTGTCGCATGGCGCGCCCACCCTGACGCAATGGGCCTGGCTGGGTGCGGTGCTGGTCGCCGGTATGCTCGCCGGCCTGGTGCCGGGCTGGCGCGCCTACCGGCTGTCGCTGGCCGACGGGCTGAGCCCGCGCTGACCTCGAAGGACACGACATGCACAGACTCCTGGCCGCCGCGGCGGCCGCGGCCCTGATCGGCACGGCCGGCGCCCAGCCGGCGGCCGGCGTGCCGGCCTCGCAGCCGGCGCTGGCCGGTGCCGCGCCGGCCAAGGCCACGCCCGGCGCGCCGCGCACCATCCGCTGGGACGAGCTGGTGCCCCGGGACTGGGACCCAATGAAGGAGTTCAAGGACCTGAACCTCGCCGGCCTGGCCGACGGTGACCCGCGCGCCAACAAGCTGCTCGAGCGCATGCGCGAGGTCTGGGACGCCGCGCCGGCCAACCCGGCGATCGTCGGCCAGGCGGTGCGCCTGCCGGGCTTCGTCGTGCCGCTGGAGGAGACGAAGCAGGGCCTGAAGGAGTTCCTGCTGGTGCCGTACTTCGGCGCCTGCATCCACAGCCCGCCGCCGCCGGCCAACCAGATCGTTCACGTGCTGGCGGCGCGCCCGGTGGCGTTCAAGTCGATGGACACGGTCTGGGTCAGCGGCACGCTGGCCACCGTGCGCGGCGACACGTACATGGGCGCCAGCAGCTACCGCATCGACGGCGCTGCCGTCGAGCGCTACACGGAGAAGGCACGTTGAAGACCGCCGACGTCACCCGCACCAGCTTCGCGGTGCTGTTCCTGGCCGCGCTGATCTGCGGCTCGCTGTGGATCCTCAAGCCCTTCGTCGGCCCGGCGATCTGGGCGACGATGGTCGTCGTCGCCACCTGGCCGGTGATGCTGCGCGTGCAGGCCGCGCTGGGTGGCCGGCGCGGCGCGGCGGTGGCGGTGATGACGCTGCTGCTGGTGCTGCTGTTCGCGGTGCCGCTGGCGCTGTCGATCGCGACCCTGGTCGAGAACGCCGACCGCATCGTGCAGACCGCACGCGACCTGGCCACCTGGCGGCCCTCGCGCGAGGCGCCCGCCTGGCTGCTGGCGCTGCCGGTCGTCGGCGGCAAGCTGGCCCTGGCCTGGGAGCAGGCGGTGGCCGCCGGCATCGAAGGCCTGATCGCGCGCATGCAGCCTTATGCCGGCGGCTTCACGCGCTGGTTCGTCGGCGAGATCGGCGACTTCGGCAGCGTCGCGCTGCAGTTCGCGCTGACGGTGGTCATCGCTGCGGTGATGTACGCCCAAGGCGAGGTCTTCGGCACCCAGGTGCGCGCCTTCGCCGGCCGGCTGGCCGGCGAGCGCGGTGTCGGCGCGGTGACGCTGGCCGCCGACGCGATCCGCGGCGTCGCGCTGGGCGTCGGCGTCACGGCGGTGGTGCAGGCGGTGCTCGGCGGTGTCGGCCTGGCGCTGGCCGGCGTGCCGCTGGCCGGGCTGCTGACGGCGCTGATGTTCATGCTCTGCATCGCCCAGATCGGCGCGCTGCCGGTGCTGCTGCCGGCCGCCGGCTGGGTGCTCTACGGCGGCGAGATCGGCTGGGGCGTGTTCCTGCTCGTCTGGTCGGTGATCGTCGGCACGCTGGACAACTTCCTGCGCCCGGTGCTGATCCGCCTGGGCGCCGACCTGCCGCTGCTGCTGATCTTCGCCGGCGTCATCGGCGGGCTGCTGGCCTTCGGCCTGGTCGGCATCTTCGTCGGTCCGGTGGTGCTGGCCGTGGCCTTCACGCTGCTGGAGAGCTGGATCGAGGAAGGCGGCCCGCCGGCCGACGGCCTGCCGCCCGCGGCACCTTAAGGCGTGCCGATGAACAGGTAGGCGTTGGACGCGCCGTCGCGGCTGCGGCCGGCCCCGATGTAGACCGCGCCGATCGGCGTCTCGCCGCCGAGGTAGGCGGTGGCCGAGTCCAGCCAGCCGCTGCGCTGGGTCTCGGTGTAGAGCAGGCCCAGGCGCGCACGCTCCCAGGCGATGCCGAAGCGCATGTCCCCGCGCAGCCCCAGCGGCAGGCGGCCGACGATGCGCTCGGCGCGCAGCTGGGCGTAGCGCATGTCGTCGCCGCGCAGCTGGCCCGAGGCGTAGGCCGACATGTTCAGGAAGCCGCCCAGCGTCGCCGCGTCCCAGACCGGCAGCGCGCCGCGGGTCGAGCCGGTCCAGGTCGCACGCGAGCCCAGCACCCAGTCGCCGTAGCTCCAGGCCATGCGGGCGTCGGCTTCCAGGCGGTTGTAGTCGCGCTTGCTCGACGAGAACCAGGCCACGCGTGCGGCCCAGCCGGCGGTCGGGAAGTGCAGCCGGTCAAGCTGGTCCAGGTCCAGCGCCGCGGTCCAGCCGTCCAGCGGCTGGCGGAAGCTGGGCAGCGAGGCGTCGCCGGTGTCCACGCGCGGGCGCAGCTCGCCTTGGCGCCAGCCGATGCGGGCCTGGCCGAAGAGCCCGAGGTTGGCACCCAGCTGCAGCTCGACGCTGTCGCGCGAGACCTGGTACTCGGCGATGCGCTGGTCGTCCTCGAAGACGTCGGCGCGCTCGCGGCGGTAGCCGGCGTCGAACTGGGCGAACCAGAACTGCGTCGATTCCAGCGGCTGGTACAGCGACAGCGCCGCGGCGCTGACGTTGCCGATCTCGGCCTCCAGCAGCGCCTCGCCGCCCAGCGTGTTCAGCCAGGTCTTCTGGTAGCCGGCACGCAGCGAGTAGGTCGAGCCCTGGCTGATGTTGGAGTCGAAGTTCAGTCCCAGGCGCACGTAGTCCGGGCCCCAGGGCTTCTCGATCGGCGTGATGCGCAGCACGCGCTTGCCGCGCTGCGTCAGCAGCGTGTAGTCCACGCCCTGGTAGTAGCCGTCGCCGTAGGCGCGCACCAGGTCGCGGTTCAGCGCCTCGGCGTCCAGCGGCTGACCCTCGCGCTGCGACAGGTGGCGACGCAGCGCCTCGGCGCCCACGCGCTGCAGCCCGGCGATCTCGATCTCGTCGACGCGGTCGACGTCGGGCCGATGGTCCTCCAGCCGGCGCCGCCAGGCCGCGTACTGCTCGGCCGGCACCGCCAGGCGCTGCAGCGCCGGGGTCAGCGCCTCGGCGGCGGCGCGGCCACGGTCGGCGGCCTCGGCGCTGCGGTCGAAGTCGGCAGCCGTGATGCCGCTCAGGTCCGGCTTCACGTAGATGTCCTCGTCCTTCAGCGTCGCCAGCGACTGCGCGACGTTCTGCTCGGTCAGGATGGCGACCATCTGCGCCGTCAGCGACAGCACGCCGGTCACCTCCTCGGCCTTGAGCAGCGGCGAACCGACGTTGACGGCGATGACGACCTCGGCGCCGCAGCGCTCGCGCACCTCGCCCACCGGCAGGTTGTCGACGATGCCGCCGTCGACGAGGCGGCGGCCGTCCAGGTCCAGCGGCAGCAGCAGGCCGGGCACCGCCATCGACGCACGCATGGCCTGCGTCAGGCTGCCCGAGCGCAGCACGACACGCTCGCCGCTGCCGATGTCGGTGGCGACCATCGACAGCGGCAGCGGCAGCCTGCCCATGTCGCGCTCGCCGGCCTGCGCGCGCACGAGCTGGTTGAAGAACAGCTTGATCTTCTGCCCCGTGACGACGCCCTGCGCGCCGATCAGCCCGGCCGTGCCGATGCCGCTCTCGGTGCCCGACAGGAAGCGGCGCTCGATCTGCTTGTTGCGGAAGTTCAGCTCCGCGTACTCGGGGTTGTCCTGGAACATGTCGTTCCAGTCGGCGCGGCCGAGCTCCTGGCGCATGGTCTGCGGCGCGACGCCGGCCACCCAGGCGCCGGCGACCAGCGCGCCCATGCTGGTGCCGGCGACGCAGTCCACCGGCACGTGCAGCCGGTCCAGCACCTCCAGCACGCCGACGTGGGCCGCACCGCGCGCGCCGCCGCCGCTGAGCACCAGCCCGACCTTGGGGCGTGGCGGGGCGTCGGCGGCCTGCAGCGCGGGCGGCAGCGCGAGCAGCAGGCAGGCGAGGGCGGCGAGTCGGCGCGAAGTCGGCTTCATGCGCGACATTCTCCCGTTAGCCGACCGATGACGACGGCCCCGCCTTCAAGCCGGAGCGCCGCGCTTCCGATAGCAGACGGAGATGCCGGGATGCCTTCTCGCCTGCCTGGCCGCGTCGCTGCGGCCGACGTCGCCCGTGGCGCGGGTCGCGGCGTGCCTGCGGCGCCTGGTGCTGGGGCTGCTGCTGGCCGCCGGCTCCGCGTCGGCGGCGGTGCCCTGGCTGGTGCTCGGTCCCGAGCGCCAGGAGATCGACGCCTGGCCGCGTTTGACGGTGCTGGCCGACCCCGGGGGCCGGCTCGACGTCGAGCAGGTGCTGTTGCGCCGCGGCGAGTTCAGGCCGCCGGCCGGCAAACGCGCCAACCTCGGGCTCAACGATGGCGCCGTCTGGCTGCGGCTGCAGCTGGAGGTGCCCGCGACCGACGACGGCCGCTGGCTGCTGGACCTGGACTACCCGCCGCTGGACCGCGTCGACGCCTACGTCGTCTCCGACGGGCTGGTCGTGCGCCACGCGCTGATGGGCGACTCGATGCCTTTCGTGCAGCGGCCGCTGCCCACGCGGCCGCATGCGCTGCTGCTGATCCTGGAGCGCGGGCTGGAGCACGAACTGCTGCTGCGCGTGCAGACCACGAGCGCGATGCTGCTGCCGGTGCGCCTGATGAAACCGGGCGCCTTCTACGCCGAGGAGTCGCGGCTGCAGATGCTGCAGGGCCTGGCCGCCGGCATCAGCCTGTGCCTGGTGGCCTTCGCGCTGGTGCGCGCGGTGGGCCGCCGCGAGCTGGTCTACCTGCACTACGCGTTGTCGACCGTCGGCTCGGGCCTGTTCCTGTTCTCGTTCGCCGGCCTGGGCGCGCAGCACCTGTGGACGGCGAGCGCGTGGTTCAACGACCTCGCCCCGCTGCTGTCGGTGCTCGTCGGGCTGGCCGGTGCGCTGTGGCTCGTCGACGGGCTCTTCCAGGCCCACGTGCTGTCGCCGCCGCTGGCCACCGCGACGCGGCTCGCCGGCGGCCTCGCGGCGACGACGGCCCTGCTGCTCGCGGCCGGCGTGCTGGGCTACCAGCAGGCGCAGTTCGTCGCCAGCGTGCTGGGGCCGCTGCCGATGATCGTCGCGCTGCCGCTGGCGGCACGGCGCTGGCGCGCCGGCGACCGCGCCGCGCCCTACGTGATCCTGGGCTGGGGCGCCAGCGCCGCCGGTGCCACCGTGCTGGCGCTGCTGCTGCACGGCTGGCTGGACCTCGAGGGCTGGACCCGGCACGCCTACCAGGTCGGCGCGCTGGCGCAGGCGCTGGCCTGGTTGCGTGTGCTCGACCTGCGCGACGTCGAGCAGCGCGAGCGTGCCGAACACGCCGAGCGCGAGCGCCTGCGGCTGCAGGCACTCGCGCACAGCGATGCGCTGACCGGCCTGCCGAACCGGCGTGGCCTGGAACAGGCGCTGGACGCAGCGCTGGCGCGGGCCGACGACGAGCGCCCGCTCGCCGTCTTCATCGCCGACCTCGACGGCTTCAAGGCCGTCAACGACGAACACGGGCACGCGGCCGGCGACCTGCTGCTGGCGCTCGTCGCCCAGCGCCTGCGCGCCGCGCTGCGTCAGGACGACCTCGTCGCGCGCCTGGGCGGCGACGAGTTCGTCGTGCTCGCCGACGGCCTGGGCGACGCCCAGGCCGCCAGGCAGTTCGGCGAGCGCCTGGTGGACGCCTTCGCCGCACCCTTCGACTGCGACGGCCGACGCTGCGTGATCGGCCTGACCGTCGGTTTCGCGGTCGCGCCGCAGGACGGGCGCGACGCCGTCGTGCTGCTGCGCCGTGCCGACGCGGCGATGTACGCCGGCAAGCAGGCCGGCAAGGGCCGCGTGCAGGGCGTTCAGGGGCCGGCCATGGCCGTCTGATCTACTGCAGGAAGCCGATGCCGCCGCGCCGCGCGCCGCTGCCGGGCAGGTCGGCGAGTTCGATCGCCTCGCGCCCGGCCAGGCGGGCGTTGCCGAAACCGGTCATCCAGGCGCGGCGCATCTCGCGCGGCGCCATCTGCGCCATGCGTTCGAGCACCGCCTCGCCGGGCTGCTCGTCGAAACGCCGGCCCCAGTCGTGGCGTTCGCGCAGGCCGCGGTACAGGCGCAGCGCGATCGAGCGTGCGGCGTCGAGGTCGGGCGCCTGGACCTCGAAGACGTTCATCCGGTTGAGGATGGGCTCGGGGATCGTGCGCTCGTCGTTGGCGGTGGCCACCCAGATCACCTGGCTGGCGTCGATCGCGACCTCGGCGAACTCGTCGGTGAACTGGCGCGCGGTGTCGTGTTCCAGCAGGCTGTAGAGCGCGCCCAGCGGGTCGTAGGCGTGTTCGCCGCGGGCCTTGTCGATCTCGTCGACGACCATCACCGGGTTGGCGTACTGGCCCTCGACCAGGGTCTCGAAGACCTTGCCGGGGCGTGCGCCCTTCCACTGGCTGGACGCGCCCGACAGCACCCAGCCGGCGGTGAGCGAGCTCATCGACACGAAACCCAGCCCGGTGCCCAGCAGCTGCGCGACCTCGCGCGCGAAATGCGTCTTGCCGATGCCCGGCGGCCCCAGCAGCAGCATCGGCGTGATCTCCAGCGCGTCGCGGCTGTCCTGGCACAGCGCGAGCTGGCGCTTCACGTCGTCGAGCACCTCGGCGAAGTTGGGCAGTTCGTCGTACAGGTGCTCCATCGCCGGCAGCCCCGAAGGTTTGACCTGGAAGCGCTCGCCGCCCTTCTCGATCATGCGTTCGTAGGTGCTGCGCAGCGTTTCGTGCTCGCGCGGCGGCAGCCGGGTCAGGCGCTGTTCGACCTCGTCGGACCGGTAGACGCTGCGCAGCTGCGCGATCGGGATGCGGCCGCGAGCGGCCACCACCGGAACCAGATCATGAGATTCCGACATGCACACCTCCAGGGACCAGGACACGCTTGACATCATTCAAGCATCGGCGGCCGCTCGGCAAGCCCGGAACCGTGCGGCAAAACCCGGCTTGATGTCGGCGTCTTAGCAAGAGCCGCGCCCGTTGCCGCCGTCACGATGCCGACATCGTCACGTCAAGACGCTGAAACTGACATCGCCGAGCATGTCGCGACGGCCCACCCCGGGCCCCTCGGAGACGACGATGCACGCAGCCACCGCCGCCGCCCACGGCTGGACGCCGACCGAAGACCGCGCCCGCCCGGAACCCCCGGCCGCGGGGGTCTGCCATCGCAGCGAGGCCTTTGCCGAAGACCTGCGCGAGCCGCAGCTGCCCCGGACCGCACTGCGGCGCGGCTGGCGTGTGCTCGGTCACGCTCGCGGGCTTCAGTCCGGAGCGCGCGGCGTCGACTAATCCGGGTGACGCCCGGAGTTCCCGCGGGCGCATTCCGGAGGAAACCCGCATGCTGCAACGCCTATCGATCGGCCGCCGGATGGCCGTCGTTCTTGCCGCCATCCTGACGCTGTCGCTCGTCTCGGCCATCGCCTCGGTCCTGATGCTGCGCACGCTGCAGGTCGAACTCGACACCATGCTGAACAAACGCCTGGTCGTCGAGCGAGCCAGCGCCGCCTGGCTGCTGCGCATCAACGCCGGCGCGCAGCGCGCCTCGGCGATCGCCAAGAGCAGCGATCCGAGCCTCGTCGAGTACTTCGCCGCCGTCTCCAAGCAGTCGAGCAAGGAAAGCGGCGAACTGCAGAAGAAGATCGGCGACTCGCTCGACAGCGACGAGGAACGTGCGCTCTTCGATCAGATCGGCGAGGCGCGCAAGCAGTACCTGGCGGCACGCGACGACGTCAGCGGGCTGAAGAAAGCCGGCGACGAAGCCGGCGCCGCGAAGGTCTTCGCCGAACGTTTCGAGCCGGTGACGGCCGTCTTCATCACCACCGTCCAGAAGCTGCTGGACCTCCAGCAGGCCAACCTGGACGCCGCGGCGGCGCGGGTCGAGGCGCTGCGCACGCGTACCGTGCAGGTGCTCGTCGGCTCCAGCCTGGTCGGGCTGCTGCTCGGCGCCTTTCTCGCCTGGCGGCTGACGCAGAGCATCGTGCGCCCGGTGGTCGAGGCCGAGCGCGCGGCCGAGGCGATCGCCGCGATGGACCTGTCGGGCACGGCGCGCAGCCACTACCCGAACGACGAGACCGGGCGCCTGCTGCGTGCGGTGGACTCGATGCGCGAGGCGCTGCGGCGCACGGTGCAGCAGGTGCGCGGCGCGGCCGACGGCATCGCCACCGCGAGCGAGCAGATCGCCACCGGCAACCAGGACCTGAGCCAGCGCACCGAGCACACGGCGTCCAACCTGCAGCAGACCGCCAGCGCCATGGAGCAGCTGACGGGCACGGTGAAGTCCAGTGCCGACTCGGCCGCGCAGGCCAACCAGCTCGCCGGCTCGGCGGCCGACGTGGCGCGCCGCGGCGGCCAGGTGGTGGGCCAGGTGGTGGCGACGATGGACGAGATCAGCACCAGCTCGCACCGCATTGCCGACATCATCGGCACCATCGACGGCATCGCCTTCCAGACCAACATCCTGGCGCTCAATGCCGCCGTCGAGGCCGCGCGTGCGGGCGAACAGGGGCGCGGCTTCGCGGTCGTGGCCGGCGAGGTGCGCACGCTGGCGCAGCGCAGCGCCGAGGCGGCCCGTGAGATCAAGGCGCTGATCGGCACCAGCGTCGAGAAGGTCGAGTCGGGTGCGCGCCTGGTGGGCGAGGCGGGCAGCACGATGAACGAGATCGTGGCCAGCGTGCAGCGCGTGACGGACATCATCGGCGAGATCAGCGCCGCGTCGCACGAGCAGAGCCAGGGCATCGCCCAGGTCAACGGCTCGGTCAACGAACTCGACCAGATGACGCAGCAGAACGCGGCGCTGGTGGAGGAGGCGACGGCCGCCGCCGGCAGCCTGCGCCAGCAGGCCGGGCAGCTCGCCGAGCTGGTGTCGACCTTCCGCCTCGGGCGCGAGGCGATGGCCTGAGGGCCGTGACGGAAGCCGCGGCGGCGGCATATGTCGTGACATCCGTCACGGATCGCGGCTTTACGCAGATCAAGCGCTCAACTCCGGCGCCCCGCATGTCGACCTGATGGGAAGAAGCCCGGCACCTGACCGGGCAGCCTCCCACGCCGTCATGCTCCAACGTCTTTCGATCGGCCGCCGCATGGCGGCCGTTCTCTCGGCCATCCTGGCGCTTTCCCTGGTCTCCGCCGTCGCCTCCGTGCTGATGCTGCGCACGCTGCAGGGCGAACTCGAGGACATGCTCGGCCACCGTCTGCAGGTCGAGCGCATGAGCGCCGAATGGCTGCAGCGCCTGAACGTCGGCGTGCAGCGTGCCGCAGCCATCGCCAAGAGCAGCGACCCGACGCTGGCCGACTACTTCGCGCCCATCAACGCCGAGACTTCCAAGGGCTCGGCCGAGCTGCAAAAGCGTGTCGATCAGGCGCTGACGCTGCCCGAGGAACGCGCGGTGTTCGAGCGCATCGGCACGGCGCGCAAGAACTACCTCGCGGCGCGCGACGCGGTCAGCGAAGCCAAGAAGTCGGGCGACCCCGACGCCGCCGAGCGCGCCTACGCCGGGCAGTTCGAGCCCGCGTCCAAGGCCTACGTCGCCGCCGTGCAGGCGCTGGTCGAACTGCAGCAGTCCAGCCTGGACGAGGCCGCCCAGCGCGCCGAGGCGCTGCGCACGCGCACGGTGCAGGTGCAGATCGGCGCCAGCATCGTCGGCCTGCTGCTGGGCGTGCTGCTGGCCTGGCGGCTGACGCTGAGCATCGTGCGCCCGGTCGTCGAGGCCGAGCGTGCCGCCGAGGCGGTGGCGGCGATGGACCTGTCGGGCCAGGCGCGCCGCGACTACCCGCGCGACGAGCTCGGCCGCCTGCTGCGTGCCATCGACACGATGCGCGAGGCGCTGCGCAGCACGGTGCAGCAGGTGCGTGGCGCGGCCGACGGCATCGCCACGGCCAGCGCCCAGATCGCCACCGGCAACCAGGACCTGAGCCAGCGCACCGAACACACGGCGTCCAACCTGCAGCAGACCGCGGCGGCGATGGAGCAGCTGACCGGCACCGTCAAGTCCAGCGCCGACGCCGCCACCCAGGCCAACCAGCTGGCGGTGGCTGCGGCCGACGTCGCGCGCCGCGGCGGCGAAGTCGTCGGCCAGGTGGTGACGACGATGGACGAGATCAGCGCCAGCTCGCGCCGCATCGCCGACATCATCGGCACCATCGACGGCATCGCCTTCCAGACCAACATCCTGGCGCTCAACGCCGCCGTCGAGGCGGCGCGTGCGGGTGAACAGGGCCGCGGCTTCGCGGTCGTCGCCGGCGAGGTGCGATCACTCGCGCAGCGTGCGGCCGAGGCGGCACGCGAGATCAAGGCGCTGATCGGCGCCAGCGTCGACAAGGTGGAGTCGGGCACGCGCCTGGTGGCCGAGGCCGGCCAGACGATGGGCGACATCGTTGCCAACGCGCGCCGCGTGACGGACATCATCGCCGAGATCAGCGCCGCGTCGATCGAGCAGAGCCAGGGCATCCACCAGGTCAACGGCTCGGTCAACGAACTCGACCAGATGACGCAGCAGAACGCGGCGCTGGTGGAGGAAGCCACGGCCGCCGCCGGCAGCCTGCGCCAGCAGGCCGGGCAGCTCGCCGAGCTGGTGTCGACCTTCCGCCTCGGCCACGAGACGGGGGCTGTCCCGACGTGATCTGAGCCTCGGATCGCGGTCTTGCGCTGGGCCAGCGCTCAACTCCACAGGCCCGAATTCGACGTGGAGGACATCCGCCCGGCATCGGCCCGGGCCAGTCCGAAGCTGTCAAAAATGTTTTCAAGTCTGTCGATCGGCCGCCGCATGACGGCTGTTCTTGCGGCCATCCTGGCGCTTTCGCTGGTCTCCGCCGTGGCCTCCGTGCTGATGCTGCGCACGCTGCAGGGCGAGCTGGACGACATGCTCGCCCACCGCCTGCGCGTCGAGCGTTCGAGCGCCGCCTGGCTGCTGCTGATCAACGCCGCCGTGCAGCGCTCGGCGGCCATCGCCAAGAGCAGCGACGCCGGCCTGGTGACCTACTTCGCCGCGACGTCGGCGCGCTCGACCCAGGAGGCCTCGGCGCTGCAGAAGTCCGTCGGCGAGGCGCTGCAGACGCCCGAGGAGCACGCGCTGTACGAGGAGATCGGTGGCGCGCGCAAGGCCTATCTCGCGGCGCGCGAAGAGATCTCCGCGCTGAAGAAGGCCGGTGACGCCGATGGCGCCGACCGGGCCTTCGGCGAGCGCTTCGAGGGTGCCGCCGGGAAGTACGTGGCCAAGGTCCAGGCGCTGCTCGCGCTGCAGCAGGCGCAGCTGGATGCCGCCGCCGCGCGCGTCGAGGCGCTGCGCGCACGCACGGTGCAGGCGCTCGTCGGCTCCAGCGTCTTCGCCCTGCTGCTCGGTGTCTTCCTGGCGCGGCGGCTGACGCTGAGCATCGTGCGTCCGGTCGTCGAGGCCGAGAAAGCCGCCGAGGCGATCGCCGCGATGGACCTCTCGGGCACGGCCCGCAGCCACTACCCGAACGACGAGACCGGCCGCCTGCTGCGCGCCATCGACACGATGCGCGAGGCGCTGCGCAGCACGGTGCAGCAGGTGCGTGGCGCGGCCGACGGCATCGCCACGGCCAGCGCCCAGATCGCCACCGGCAACCAGGACCTGAGCCAGCGCACCGAACACACGGCGTCCAACCTGCAGCAGACCGCGGCGGCGATGGAGCAGCTGACCGGCACCGTCAAGTCCAGCGCCGACGCCGCCACCCAGGCCAACCAGCTGGCGGTGGCTGCGGCCGACGTCGCGCGCCGCGGCGGCGAGGTCGTCGGCCAGGTGGTGACGACGATGGACGAGATCAGCGCCAGCTCGCGCCGCATCGCCGACATCATCGGCACCATCGACGGCATCGCCTTCCAGACCAACATCCTGGCGCTCAACGCCGCCGTCGAGGCGGCGCGTGCGGGTGAACAGGGCCGCGGCTTCGCGGTCGTCGCCGGCGAGGTGCGATCGCTTGCCCAGCGTGCGGCCGAGGCCGCACGCGAGATCAAGGCGCTGATCGGCGCCAGCGTCGACAAGGTGGAGTCGGGCACGCGCCTGGCGGCCGAGGCCGGCCAGACCATGGGCGACATCGTTGCCAACGCGCGCCGCGTGACGGACATCATCGCCGAGATCAGCGCCGCGTCGATCGAGCAGAGCCAGGGCATCCACCAGGTCAACGGCGCGGTCGGCGAACTCGACCAGATGACGCAGCAGAACGCGGCGCTGGTGGAGGAAGCCACGGCCGCCGCCGGCAGCCTGCGCCAGCAGGCCGGGCAGCTCGCCGAGCTGGTGTCGACCTTCAGGCTGGGCCAGGAGGCCCGGGTCTGATCAGCGCACCCAGCTGTTGAGCTGGATGATCGGCAGCATCACCGCCAGCACGATCATCATCACGACGCCGCCCATCGCGACGATCAACAGCGGCTCGAGCACGGTGGCCACGGCCATCGCGCGGCGCTGGACCTCGGCTGCGAGCTGGGTGGCGGCACGCTGCAGCATCACCGGCAGCTGGCCGGTCTGTTCGCCCAGGCGCGCGAACATCGCCAGCAGGCCGGGGAAACGTTTCTTGGCCGCCAGCGCCGCGGCCAGCGGCGCGCCTTCGCGCACCTGCACCAGCGCGTCGAGCGCGTCGGCGCGCATCGCGCGGTTGCCCAGCGTCTCGGCGGCGGCCTGCAGCGCCTTCAGGATCGGCACGCCGGCGCCGGCCAGCATCGCCAGCGTGCCGGCGAAACGCGCCGCGTTGTAGCCGCGCGAGAGCCGGCCGACCAGCGGCAGGCGCAGGAAGGCGGCGTCGCTGCGCTCGCGAAATCCCGCGCTGCGCCGTGCGAACACGAAGGCCGAGACGGCCGCGATGACGCCCAGCACCACCGCCCAGCCCCAGTGGCGCACGAAGTCGCTGATCGCCATCATCACCACCGTCAGCATCGGCAGCGACTGCTTGGTGTTGCTGAACACCGTCGCCACCTGCGGCACGACGTAGGTGACGAGGAAGGTCACGATGACCAGCGCGATCGCCGAGACGATCGCCGGATAGAGCATCGCGCCGAGCAGCTTGCTGCGCAGCGCCTGGCGGTCTTCCAGGTCCTGCGCCAGCCGTTCGAGCACCGCGCCGAGCGCGCCGCTCTGCTCGCCGGCGGCGACGACCGCGCGGTAGACCTCGTCGAACTCGCGCGGCGCCGTGCCCAGCGCGCGGGCGAACGGGCTGCCGGCGTTGACCTCGCTCCTCAGGTGCACCAGCAGCTCGCGCTGGCGCTGGTCCTCGGCTTCGTCGGCCAGCGCGGTGAGCGCACGCTCCAGCGGCAGGCCCGAGCCGACCAGCCCGGCGAGCTGGCGCGTCCAGACCGCCAGCCCGGTGGCGTTGTAGACCCGGCGCGAGAAACGCGCCGCGTTCGTGCCTTCGGCGGCCGGCGCGCCGACCGGCGCCACCGACAGCGGCACCAGGTTGCGGGCGCGGATCTGCGCGCGCGCGGCGCGGGCGTTGTCGGCGTCGAGCAGGCCGCTCTGGGCCTTGCCGGCGGCGTCCAGTGCCTCGAAGCGGTAGGCCGGCATCAGTCTCTCGTCACGCGGATGACTTCCTCGGCCGAGGTCAGGCCCTCGGCGATCAGGCGCTCGCCGTCCTCGCGCATCGAGCACAGGCCGTTGGCGCGTGCGGCGGCGGCGAGGTCCTGCTCGGAGCCGCGTTCGTGGATCAGCGTCTGCACCGCCTCGTCGACGACCATCAGCTCGTACACCCCGGTGCGGCCCTTGTAGCCGGTGTGGCTGCACGCCGGGCAGCCGACCGGGTGCCAGCGGCCTTCGCCGTCCTGGCGCTTGCACGCCGGGCAGAGCTTGCGCACCAGGCGCTGGGCCAGCGCGCCGAGCAGGCTCGACGACAGCAGATAGGGCTCGACACCCATGTCGATCAGCCGCGTGACCGAGGAGGGCGCGTCGTTGGTGTGGATCGTCGCCAGCACCAGGTGGCCGGTGAGCGAGGCCTGGATCGCGATCTGCGCGGTCTCGTAGTCGCGGATCTCGCCGATCATGATGACGTCCGGGTCCTGGCGCAGGATGGCGCGCAGCGCCTTCGCGAACGTCAGGTCGATCTTCGGGTTGACCTGGGTCTGGCCGATGCCGGGCAGCTCGTACTCGACCGGGTCCTCGACCGTCAGCACGTTGGTCGTCGCGGTGTCCACCCGGCCCAGCGAGGCGTACAGCGTCGTCGTCTTGCCGCTGCCGGTGGGGCCGGTGACGAGCACGATGCCGTGCGGCTGCTGGATCAGGCGCTCGAAACGCGCCAGCACCTCGCCGTCCATGCCCAGGCCCTCGAGCGTGAACTTCGATTCGGCCTTGTCCAGCAGGCGCAGCACCGCGCGTTCGCCGTGCGCCGAGGGCAGCGTCGAGACCCGCACGTCGATCGCCCGGCCGCCGATGCGCAAGCTGATGCGGCCGTCCTGCGGCAGGCGCTTCTCGGCGATGTCGAGCTCGGCCATGATCTTCAGCCGGCTGATCAGCGCCGCGTGCAGCGCCTTGTTCGGCTGCACCACCTCGCGCAGCGTGCCGTCGACGCGGAAGCGCACGCTGGAGCTGCGTTCGTAGGGCTCGATGTGGATGTCGCTCGCGCCGTCCTTGGCGGCCTGCGTCAGCAGCGCGTTGAGCATGCGGATGATCGGCGCGTCGTCGGCGGCTTCGAGCAGGTCCTCGACCGCCGGCAGCTCCTGCATCATGCGCGACAGGTCGACGCCGCTCTCGACCTCGCCGATCACGGCCGCGGCGCTGCTCTCGCCGCCGGCATAGGCCGCGGCGATGCGCTGGGCCAGCGTCGCGCTCGGTTCGTGCTCGAAGGCGCTGACGTCGAACAGCCGCGTGACCTCGGCCAGCGCCGCCGGCGGTGTGCTCTCGCCGGCCCACAGCACGAGCTGGCCGTCGTCTTCCAGCAGCAGCGTGTTCGCCTTGGCGAACGCGTAGGGCAGCGGGTGTCGGGTGGCCATCGGCTCAGTACGGGGTGGCGGGGGTGACGTCGTTGGGCGCGGGCGCCACCGGCTGCACGAGCGGCGGCTTGGCCGGCTGCGCCGGCTGCGGCGTGGGGTTCGGCAGCGGCGGCAGCACCGGGGCCTCGTCGATGCGCAGGATCGAGTTCGGTGTCGGCTGCGAGCCCTCCTGGCGCGCCCGGATCTGGTCGTAGCGGTCCAGCGACAGCCTGGCGGTGCTGTCGGCGTCGCGCATCACCACCGGGCGCAGGAAGACCATCAGGTTGGTGCGCTTCTTGGTGCGGCTCTCGCTTCGGAACAGCGCCCCGAGGCCCGGGATGTCGCCCAGCAGCGGCACCTTGGACTTCTCCTCGACATAACTGTCCTGCACCAGGCCGCCGAGCACGATGATCTGGCCGTCCTCGACGACGACCTGCGACTCGATCGAACGTTTGGTCGTCGACGGCCCGGCATTGCTGGTGCCCACGGTGGCCGTGGTCAGCACGCTGGACTGCTCCTGGTAGATCGTCATGCGCACCGTGCCGCTTTCGCCGATCTGCGGCCGGATGCGCAGCGTGATGCCGACGTCCTTGCGCTCGATGGTCTGGAAGGGGCTGGTGGTCGAGGTGCCGGTGTTGGTGTACTGGCCGGTGATGAAGGGCACGTTCTCGCCGACGACGATCTTCGCTTCCTCGTTGTCCAGCGTGATCAGGTTCGGCGTCGAGACGATGTTGGTCTTGGTCTGGCTCTGCAGCAGGTTGGCCAGCGCGCCGAGCGCGTAGGTGCCGCCGTAGCGTTTGAGCAGGCCGATGTTCAGGCCCTCGCCGACGCTGATGCCGCTGGCGTCGCCGCTGGCCGCCGCGGTGGTGATGCTGAGGATGTTGCCGCCGCTGTTGCTGAAGTTGGTGCCGGCGAACAGCCCGGTCGAGTCGCCGTCCTTGCCCAGCAGGCCCTGCCACTGGAAGCCGAACTCGGCGGCGTTGTCGCCGGCGACCTCGACGATCAGGCTCTCGATGTAGACCTGGGCGCGGCGCGAATCGAGCTGCTCGATCATCGCGCGCACCTGGCGGTACAGCGGCTCGGGCGCGGTGATGATCAGCGAGTTCGTCGCCGGGTCGGCCTGGATGAAGCCGCCGGTCGTCGGCTGGCCCGAGGGCGTGACCGGGCTGGTGGACTGCGCCGACGCGCCGCTGGTCGTCGCGCCGGTGGCGCCGGGCGCGGCGGGGTTGCTCGGCGCGGCCGGCGTCGTGCCGCCGCTCACGCCGGTGGGCGTGGTCGTGCCGCCCGAGCCGCCGGCGGTGCCGAAGGCCGCGCGCAGCACGGTGGCGAGCTTCACGGCATCGGCGTTCTTCAGGTGCACCACCCATAGCCCGCCGCTGGGGCCCAGGCCGCTGGCCGGGCGGTCGAGCTTGGCGATCGCGGCGCGCACCGCGGCCAGGCGTGCGGCGTTGGGCGCGCGGATGATCAGCGAGTTGCTGCGCGCGTCGGCCACGACCGTCGTGCCGCCGGCGCCGGCGGCGGCACCCGGTGCGGTCACGGTGCTGCCGGTCTCGGCCAGGCGCTGCACCAGCGGCGCCAGGTCGCTGGCCACCGCGTGCTCCAGCGGCACGACCTCCAGGTCGGTGGCGGTGGGCTGGTCGAGCGCGGCGATGATGCGGCCGATGCGCTGCAGGTTGTCGGCGTAGTCGGTGATGACCAGCGAACTCGAACCCGGGTTGGAGTTGATCGTGTTGTTGGCGCTGATCAGCGGGCGCAGCACCGCGACGAGGTTGTTCGGGTTCTCGTAGCGCAGGCGGAAGATCTGCGTGATGACCTGGTCGCCGCGCACACCGACCTCGCCCACCGAGACGGTGCCGGTCTGCAGCTTGGCGTCGGCCTCGGGCACCACCTTCAGCAGCCCGCCGCTCTCGATGACCGCGAAGCCCAGGCCGCGCAGCGCCGACTGGAAGCTCTGGTAGGCCTCCTGCACGCTCTGCGGCTGCTCGCTGTAGACGGTGATCTGGCCCTTGACGCGCGGGTCGACGACGATCTGGCGATCGATCATCGCCGCGAACGCACGCGCGACGGCGTCGATGTCGGCGTTGACGAAGTTCACCGTGACGGGCGCCCGCGGGCGCTGTGCGGCGGCCGGCAGCGGGGCCATCTGGGCGGCGGCGGCCATGCACAGCGCGACGGCGAGGAGGCGCGAGGATTTCATGCTCATCCGATCGAAATGACGGCCTTCGTGCCTTGGCGGCGGCCGATGATGTTCAGCAGATTGTTCAGCACCGGTTCGGAACCCGGCGCGGCAGCGGCCTCGCCGCGAAAACGCAGGCCGCGGCCGGACCACTGGCCGTCGCCGGACAGCAGCAGCGGGCCCTGTTGCGTGGCCAGCGTCAGCCGCGGCACCTCGCCGCCGGCCAGCGTCAGGCGATAGCTGCCCAGGCGCTCGAGCGTCGACAGGCGCGAGGACAGGTCGTCCAGCACCAGCGTCGCACCGCCGGCCAGGCTCCAGCGCCCGGCCGCCGACTCGGCGACCAGGCCCTGGCTGGCCAGCGCGACCGAGCCGCCCAGTCCGAGCGTGTTGAACGGCGTGCCCAGCCCGGCGAGCCAGGCTGCCGGCCAGCGGCCCACCGGGCCGGGCGGCAGCGTGATCTTCCAGCGCCCGAGGCCGAAGTCCACGCGCAGCGCGAGTTCACCCTCGATGCAGCAGGCCTGGCGGGCCCGCAGCACGATGCCGGTGGCGGCGGGACGCAGCGTCCAGTGCAGGCGCCCGGGCAGCGCGGCGGCGTCGCGTGCGCCGGGGCCGCCGGTGAGCACCGCGACGGCGCTGCCGTTCCAGATGCTGCCGCGGGCGTCGGCGAGCACGAGGCGCTCGCCGCTGGCGCGTGCCAGCGCACCGGTGAGCCAGGCCGCCGGCGCGAACGCCACCAGCGCCGCGGCCGCCCCCAGCGCGGTGCCGCCCACGGCCCAGCGCCGCGTGCTGCGGCGGCTGCGCGACCCGTCGTACGGCGCTGCGGTCAACCGGCGCCTCCGATCGCGACGACGATGCTGCCGCTGTAGCCGGCCGAGCCGCGAGTCAGCGTCGCCTCGACCGGGCGTGCGCGGGCGCCCGAACGCACCTCGGCCAGCCAGTCCTGCAGCTCGGCGGTGCCGACGTTGTCCAGCGTCAGCACGGCGCGGTCGCCCTGCAGTGACAGCCTGCCGTGCGGCCCCAGGCGCTCGCTGGCGGCACGCAGCGCGGCGGCGGCCTGCTCGGCGTTGACCGGCGGTGCGCTGCGCAGCTCGCGCGCCTCGGCGGCCAGGCGGTCCATGGCCTGCAGCTCGGCGTCCAGCGCCTCGAGCTTGGCCGGCGCGGCGGCCAGGGTGCGCCAGGCCGGCTGGACCGCCACGGCGAAGACCAGGTACAGGCCGACGATGGTGGCGGCGGCGCCGACGAGCACACGCTCGCGCGGCGCCAGGCGTGCCCACCAGGCCTTGAGCGGAGCCAGGCGTGCGGCGTTCATGCGGCGGCTCCGGCGCGGCGGGTCAGCGTGATGCGGCCGTCGGCGAGCTCGACCGCGTAGCCGGCCGGGCCGAGGCGGGCACGGAAGCCGGCGATCTCGGGTTCGCTCCAGCCGTCGGCCGCCAGCGTCAGCCGGCCGGACTCGTAGCGCAGCGTCTGCACCGGGCCCTGGCCTTCGGGCCAGGCCGCGGCGGCGGCGCCGAGCAGCACCTCCAGGTCGCCATCGCCGGCGCGGCCGGCGGCGGCGCGCAGGCGCTCGGCTTCGCGGCGCATCTGCAGCGGCGCGTCGACGACGGCTCGCACGCCGGGGAAACTCTGCTGCAGCGTCGTGGTCAGCTGGGCCTGGCGCTCGTCGATCGCCCGGCGCTGCTGCCAGGCCAGGGCGTTCAGGCCGACGACCTGCACGACGACCAGGGCCAGCGCGCCCCAGCGCACGGGGCGCCATTCGGGGCTCATCAGGCGCTGCATCAGCTCGCGCAGCACGCGCAGGCCGCGGCGGCGCGGCGCGAGTTCGAACTGGCGCAGGTTCCAAGGCGAACGGGCCGCGTCCAGCACCCGGCCGGCTTCGGCGAACACCTCCACCGGCTGGCCGAGGAACCGTTCGGCGGCGGCGGCCGCCGCCGGCGTTGCCGTCCAGCGCTGTGCCGCCGGGTCGGCCGGCAGCAGCGCACGCGCCAGCGTGCCGTCGGTGCGCAGCCGGGTGATGCCGTCCTCGCGCACCAGCGTCAGCCAGGGCGCGGCATCGGCGTCGGCGTCCGCGGGCAGGCAGAAGTGGCCGCCCGGCGTGCCGGGCACGGCGGCCGGCACGACACGGTCGACGACGACGCCGGCGGCTTCGAGTTCGGCCACGACGCCGGCCAGCCAGCCGCGGTGCACGACGGCGATCCAGGCCTCGCTGCCGCTGGCGGCCTGCGGCGGCAGTGCGAAGTGCAGCGCGTCCTCGTCGTCGAGCAGCGCTTCTTCCAGCATGCCGGCGAGCGCGGCGCGCAGCCGTGCCGGCGGGGCCTTGGGCAGCGTGATGCGCTGCCAGGCGACGTCGGCGTCGGCGAGCACCGCGACCACGCTGTCCGCCCGCGGCAGCAGCGCCGGCGCGGCACGGCCCGACGAGCCGACGGCCAGCCCGTCGGGACTGAAGACGTAGTCGAGCTCGGCAAGCGAGCGCGGCGGCACCGACTCGTCCGCCGCGCGCGATGCCAGGCGCTGGCGGGGAGGGATCTGGAGCACGAGAACGGCCATGGGGTCTATTGTGGCGGGCTCACTGTTGCGGAATGTGCAGCGGGTGGCGCTCGCGGCGCAGCGTGACGACCCCGCGTCCCTGGTCGGCGCTGCGGCGTTCGACGAGCGACTCCTCCTCGATCACACGTTCTTCCAGCCGCAGGCGGCCGCGCACCTCGAAGAAGGAGGTCCGCACCGCGACCCGGCCTTCGCTCGCCTTGACGTCCTGCGGTAGCAGCGCGTTCACGGCTTCGAGGCTGTCGAAGGGGCTGCGCTGGCGCGCCTGCACGAGGCGCTCGGCGCTGCCGAGGTCCAGGCCGTCGATGGCCGCGACGAGCACCTCGCGTGCCGCGGTGTTGGCGTTGACCGGCGTCTGCGACGGCAGCAGCGTCACGTAGGGCGAAAGCCGGGCGACCGTCGCCGCATCCAGCCCGAGCCAGACCAGGTCGGCGACGCGGCGCGGCGCCAGCGGGGCATCGGCGCGCTCGTCGGCGCTCTGCCCCGCCCAGGCCGCCGCCAGGCCCTGCGACAGCCGCGCGGGCGTGTCGGTCGGCACGCCCGCGGCTTCGCACAGGCGCTGCAGCGCCTTGAGCTCCACCTGCGAGATCTTGCCCTCCGAGTCCACGACGTTGCGCAGGTTGTACTTCGCCTGTGCATCGGCGATGGCCCCCGAGATGAAGGCCTCGGGCCCACCGGTGTCGGTGTTGTCGCGGTCGGCGGCGAGAAAGCTCGACAGCCGCGCTTCGGCCAGCGGCGTCGCCCAGGGTTCGCCGAGGTGGTCGGTGCTGCCGGTGCGGCCGTCCTCGCGCAGGATCAGCCGCGCCCAGTCGAGCGAGGCGTCGAGAATCCAGCCCGCCTGCACCGAGGCGCGTTCGGCGGCCTCGATCTGCACTGCGCGCGTCTGCTGCCAGGCCATGCCGGCGGCGAGCGTCGCCACCAGCGTCAGGATCAGCATCGCCAGCAGCAGCGCGGCGCCGCGTTCGCGCCTCACGGGGCACCCCCGGGCAGCAGCACCAGGTCGCGCGTGAGGCGGCCGGCGGCGGTGTCGATCACCAGGCGCACGGCGTCGGGCAGGTCCTCGCCGGGGCTGGACTCGCCGTCGTCGGCGGTGGAGGTGCCGGCGCTGGACTGGGCGTTGGACCAGGCGTTGCCGCGGTAGTAGTAGAGCTGCCAGTCGGCGACGCCGTCGAGCAGCCGCACCTGCTGCGGCTCGGTGCCCTGCAGCTGCTGGCTGCGCAGCCAGGCCTGCTGCAGCGGCTGCAGCCGGGTCGTCGCGGGGCTGGCCCAGCGCTGCCAGACGCCGTCGGCGAGCGTCCAGACGACGACCGCGACGCCGCCCTCGACACGCCGTGTCAGGCGCAGGTGGCGGCCGTCGAACTGCAGCGCCGGGGCGGCACCGGTGTCCTGCAGCGACTCCAGGTCCTGCTGCCACTGCGACAGGATGGTGTTCAGCCGCGCGGCGCGGTCCACGGCCTGCGTCGTGATCTCGCGTGCCCGCACCATGGCGTCGATGCCGCGCCAGGCCAGCCCGGCGAGCACGGCCATGATGGTCAGCGCGACCAGCACCTCGACGAGCGTGAAGCCGCGCACGCGGCGCAGGGCGCGGGCCATCGTCAGTAACGCGAGACGACGGTCGACAGCGTCAGCAGCGGGCGCCCGTCGGCGTCGCTGATGCGCGCGTCGACGCGGCGGAAGTTGGGGTTCGGCGTCGGCCGCGTCTGGACCACGCCGCGGTACAGGCGGCCGAGCTGCTCGCACTCGAAGTCGGCGTCGCCGACGCCGGGCAGCTGGCGCGCCAGGCGCAGCGCGGCGAGGCGGTTCTCGGCGCACCACTGGGCCGCGCTGACGTCGGCCAGGCGCTGGGCGTTGTCGCTCAGCGCGCCACCGGCACGCAGGCCCGCGGCCAGCGCGACGGCGACGATGGCCACCGCGACCAGCACCTCGATCAGCGTGAAGCCGCGCGTGCGTCTCATGGCGTTTCGGCCGGCGGCACCACGGCGAAGGCCGACAGGCCGTCGCTGGCGACTTCGAGCCGGCGGTCGTCCAGCCGCAGCACGATGCGCTGCGGCGGCAGGATCGCCTCCGGGCCCAGCACCACCTGGTTGCCGCCGACGATCTGCGCGCTGACCTCGGCGTCCAGCCAGCGTGTCGGCAGCGCCTGGCCCGGCGGCAGCCCGGCGAAGACGAAGGGGTCGCGCTGCGGGTCGTTCGTCGGGATCCAGGCCACCGCGATGCGGCCGGTGCGCGCCTCGGTGCGCGCGGTCTCCAGCAGCGTGGCCAGACGCGCGGCGTCGAGCTCGAGCCGGGTGCCGGCCGGGTCGCGGATCGCCAGCGAGACGAGTCCGGCGCCGATCGCCAGGATGGCCATCACGACCATCAGCTCGATCAGCGTGAAGCCGCGCGGAACGGGCGTCGCGCGTGGCCTATTGCCAGGAGCCGACATCGGCATCGTTGCCTTCGCCGCCGGCCTGGCCGTCCGCGCCGTAGCTGAAGACGTCGATCTCGCCCTTGACCCCCGGATTCAGGTACTGGTAGGCGTGGCCCCAGGGGTCGTTGGGCAGCTTGTCCACGTAGGGCTTCCAGTTCGGCGGCACCGGCGCCGACTCCGGGCGGCGCACGAGCGCCTCCAGCCCCTGCTCGGTCGTCGGGTAGCGCTGGTTGTCCAGCTTGTAGAGCTTCAGCGACTGCATCAGGTTGTGGATGTCGGTGCGGGCGGCGGTCACGCGGGCGTCATCGGCACGGTTGAGAACGTTGGGCACGATGAGCGCCGCCAGCACGCCGAGGATCACCAGCACGACCATCAGCTCGATCAGCGTGAAGCCGCGGCGGCGCGAACGGGAAAGGGAGATCATGGGAGGCTTTGGACGGGGCCGGGGAAGGGGTTCGGTCAATCATAATCGGCGCATGACGACACGTTGGTGGGCCTTCGGTGTCTGGGCGGTGGTGGCCGCCGGCGCCGTCTACTGGACCCTGAAGCTCGTGAAGCCGGCGCCCGCGCCGCAGGCGACGGTGGTCGCGGCCGCCGGTGCGCTGCGCGGCGACCTGTCGCGCGTGCTCGGTGCCGAGCCCGAGGAGGCCGGCCCGGTCGAGTCGCCCGAGAGTTCGCGTTTCGAGCTGCTGGGCGTCGTCGCCTCGCGCAGCGCGCAGAGCGACGGCGTGGCGCTGATCGCCGTCGACGGCAAGGCGCCCAAGGCCTTCCGCGTCGGGGCACCGGTCGACGGCGACACCGTCGTGCAGTCGGTGCGCCAGCGCGAGGTGCTGCTGGGGCCGCGCGGCGGCGACGCCACCGTGTCGCTGGACCTCACGGCACCGCCGCCGGCCAGCACCGGGCGTCTGCCGGCCCCGGGCGCCGCGCAGGCTCCGGTGCGTGCGCTCGCGCTGCCGGGCGGGGCGCCGCCCCAAGGCGGGATGCGTCCGGGCATGCCGGGGCGCGCGCCGATGGCCGCACGCCCCGAGGTGCAGGGCCAGCCCGATCACGAGGCCGACGAATCGGCCGAGGTCGACGTCCAGGCCGAGTGAGCCCGGCCCCCGCGGGCGCGGGGTTCAGAACCCCATGGTCGAGGGGAAACCGTCGTCGTCCAGCGGGCCGGGCCGCGTCGGCCCCGCATCCTCGCCTTCGGCGACTTCGGTCAGCAACGCTGCGGCGCTGCGCACCAGCGGCCAGCCGAGCGCGGCGCCGGTGCCGTCCAGGCCGTCCAGGCCCAGGTCGGGCAGGGTCGCGGCGCGCAGGTGCCGGTGCACCAGGTCCAGGCCGCGGTGCTCGCGGCTGCGGCTGAAGACGCAGTAGTCGGTGACCGGCGGCGCGATGCGTGCGGCCATTGCCAGCGCGGCGCAGGCGGCCAGGCCGTCGATCATCAGCAGCTGGCGCTTGCTGGCGGCCATCAGCATCACGCCGACCATCACCGCGACCTCGAAGCCGCCGAGCGCGGCCAGCAGCTCCACCGGCTCGGCCACCTCGCGATGGCGGTTGAGTGCCGCCTGCGCGATGGCGAGCTGGTGGGCGAGTTCCTCCGCCGCCATGGCCGGCCCGGTCTCCAGCAGCGCGCGCAGTGGCAGCTCGGTGATGCGCGACAGCAGCAGCGCCGCGCTTTCCTGCGAGCCCACGCCCAGGCCGGCGCAGATCGTGAGGTTGCCGCGCAGCTGGTCGCCGATCTCCATGCCGGCGCGCATCGCGGCGTGGGCCTGCACGACCGTCATCGCCGCGGCGACCCGCGGGTTGCGCGTGCCGTGGGCGATCTTGCGCGCCTGCAGGCGCTCGTGGGCCGGCAGCGTCTCGGCGACGCCGCAGTCCACGACCGTCAGCGCCAGGCCGCTGGCGCGCGCGAAGACCGCCAGCGGCAGCCGCTCGGCGAGCAGCCGGCGCACGAGTTCGTCGGTGGTGTAGCGCAGCGCGCCGTGCAGGCCGTCGACCGCGAGGCCGTGGTCGGCGGCGAAGACCAGCAGCTGCGGCTCGTGAAACCGCGGCTTCAGCGAGCCCTGCATCAGCCCGATGCGCAGCGCCAGCGGCTCCAGCTCGCCGAGGCTGCCGCTGTCGTCGTTGCGCCGCGCGAGCTTGTCGCGCAGCGCGCGTTCCAGCGGCGGGTCGGCGGTCGGCGCGACGAGCGAACGGCTGTGGTCCATGGCGCCTTCAGTGTAGGCGCCGGGGTCTCAGCGCAGGAACAGCCGATAGACGGGGTTGTCGCTTTCCTCGACGCAGGGGTAGGCCAGCGTCTGCAGGAAGCGGCCGAGCTCCTCGTCCTCGCTGGCGGGCACCTGCATGCCGACGAGGATGCGGCCGTAGTCGGCGCCCTGGTTGCGGTAGTGGAACAGGCTGATGTTCCAGTCCGGGTGCAGGCCGTCGAGGAAACGCATCAGCGCGCCCGGGCGCTCGGGGAAGACGAAGCGGAACAGGCGCTCGTCGCGCGCGAGTTCGCTGCGCCCGCCGACCATGTGGCGCACGTGCTCCTTGGCGAGCTCGTCGTCGGTCAGGTCGACGGTGCTGAAACCGTGGCTCTCGAAGCTGGCGGCGATGCGCGCGGCCTCGTCGTGGCGTGCGATCGCGACGCCGACGAAGACGTGGGCCTGACGCGCGTCGCTGATGCGGTAGTTGAACTCGGTCACCGCGCGCGGGCCGATCAGGCTGCAGAAGCGGCGGAACGAGCCGCGCTCCTCGGGGATCGTCACCGCGAACAGCGCCTCGCGCTGCTCGCCGAGCTCGGCGCGCTCGGCGACGAAGCGCAGGCGGTCGAAGTTCATGTTCGCCCCGCAGGTGATCGAGACGAAGGTCTTGCCCTTGAGCTTGTGCTCGTGCACGTACTGCTTGATCGCCGCCACGCCCAGCGCGCCGGCGGGCTCGACGATGCTGCGCGTGTCCTGGAAGACGTCCTTGATCGCGGCGCAGACGGCGTCGGTGTCGACGGTGACGAAGTCGTCGACCAGCGCGCTGGCGACGCGGAAGGTCTCCTCGCCGACGAGCTTGACCGCGGTGCCGTCGGAGAACAGGCCCACGTCGTCGAGCGTCACGCGGTGGCCGGCGCGCACCGAGCGCAGCATCGCGTCGCTGTCGGCGGTCTGCACGCCGATGACCTTGATCTCCGGGCGCACCGCCTTCAGGTAGGCGGCCACGCCCGAGATCAGACCGCCGCCGCCGATGGCGACGAAGACCGCGTCGATCGGCCCCTGGTGCTGGCGCAGGATCTCCATCGCGATCGTGCCCTGGCCGGCGATGACGTCGGGGTCGTCGAAGGGGTGCACGAAGCTCAGGCCCTGCTCGGCCTGCAGGCCGACGGCGTGGGCGTAGGCGTCGGAGTAGCTGTCGCCGTGCAGCACGACCTCGCCGCCGAGCGCGGCGACGGCGTCGATCTTCAGCCTCGGCGTCGTCACCGGCATCACGACGACGGCGCGGCAGCCGAGCTTGCGCGCCGACAGCGCCACGCCCTGGGCGTGGTTGCCGGCCGAGGCGCAGATGACGCCGGCGGCCAGCGCCTCGGGCGACAGGTGCGCCATCTTGTTGTAGGCCCCGCGCAGCTTGAAGCTGAAGACCGGCTGGCGGTCCTCGCGCTTGAGGAGCACCGTGTTGGCCAGCCGGCGCGACAGGCTCTTGGCCGGCGTCAGCGGGGACTCGATGGCGACGTCGTAGACGCGGGCGGTGAGGATCTTCTTCAGGTAGCCGGCCGCGATGCTCGCGACGTCGGTTTCGGCAGCGGACATCGGGACGGCGGGCAGACGGGGTGCGCGCATAACCGGGGAGGGGCGAGCATCATACGACGCGGCCCGGCGGCGCCTGCCGGAAGAAAAGAAGCCCGGGACCTTGCGGCCCCGGGCCTGAATCCACCATTGGAGGAGGTGGAGGAGACAACCGGTGGGTCGCAGGCCTGGAGGCTCTGAACGACCGATGGCGGCAGTCTACCATCGCCTTGCTGCAGTGCAATAACCCGACTGCCCCGCATGCCGACCTGGCGCAAGCTTCGGCGACGCCCGCGCCGGACCTGCGCACAATGCACGCCTTTTCGCGCCGCACACGGAGTTTCACGCCATGGAATGCACGATCAACTGGATCCCGGCCTCGGGCATGGGCTTCGTCGCCGAGACCGGCAGCGGCCATCTGCTGACCATGGACGGCGCGCCCGACGGCGGCGGCCGCAACCTGGCCCCTCGGCCGATGGAAACGGTGCTCGCGGGCGCCGGCGGCTGCACCGCCTACGACGTCGTGCTGATCTTGAAACGCGGCCGCCACGACGTGCGCGGCTGCCAGGTGAAGCTGCAGGCCGAACGTGCCGCCACCGACCCGAAGGTGTTCACGAAGATCCACCTTCACTTCGTCGTCACCGGCCGCGGCCTGGCGGCGCCGGCGGTGGAACGCGCGATCGCGCTGTCGCACGAGAAGTACTGCTCGGCGACGATCATGCTGGCCCGCACGGCCGAGATCACGACCGGCTACGAGATCGTCGAGGGCTGATCAGACGCGGTGCGCGGTGACGGTCATCACCTTGGCCGCCGCGCGCATCGCCAGGCGCACCGGCATCGGCAGCGGGATGGCGCCGGCGTCCTCGGCGCCGTCGGCGTGGCGGCGCTCGTCGTCCTTCATCTGCTCGACGATGGCACGCGAGCGTTCGTCGGCGGCCGGCAGCCGGTCGAGGTGGCCGGCGAGGTGCTGCTCGACCTGACGCTCGGTCTCGACGACGAAACCCAGGCTGACGCGGTCGCCCAGGCGCCCGGCGGCCAGGCCGATCGCGAAGGCGCCGGCGTACCACAGCGGGTTCAGCAGGCTGGGGCGGTCGCCGAGCTCGTCCAGCCGCTGCTGGGTCCAGGCGAGGTGGTCGATCTCCTCGCGCGCCGCGGCGGCCATCTGCTCGCGCAGCTCGGGGCTGCGGGCGGTCAGCGCCTGGGCCTGGTACAGCGCCTGGGCGCAGACCTCGCCGACGTGGTTCACGCGCATCAGCGCGGCCGACAGGCGGCGCTCGTCCTCGGCCGGCGGTTCGGCGTCGGCCAGCGTCGGGCCGGCGGGGTTGGCGCGGCCGGCGTGCACGGCGCCGGACAGGGTGCGCAGCGCGTTGTCGGCGCTGACGAGAAGGCGGTCGACGGGGCTCATGCACGGCAGCATAGCGCCGCGCAGTGTCGCCCGCGCGCCACCCGGGCCGGGGGTCCGAGGGGGCTCATGAGGTCATTGCGCTTTGCCCGGGCACGCGTTTTGCGCATCATCGCCAGCTTTTGCCGCGCGCACCCCGCCGCCCTCGATGCTCGTCTTCGTCCTCCGCCGGCTCGCCCAGGCCCTCGTCGTGATGCTGGCGGTGGCGTTCATCGCCTTCATGCTGTTCCAGTACGTCGGCGACCCGGTGCTCAACCTGCTGGGCCAGGACGCGACGCAGGAGCAGCGTGCCCAGCTGCGCCGCGACCTCGGGCTGGACCAGTCCTTCCTGGTCCAGTTCGGCCATTTCGTCGCCAACGCCGCGCAGGGCGAGTTCGGCCTCAGCCTGCGCCAGGGGCGCCAGGTGTCGGCGCTGATCGCCGAACGCTTCCCGGCGACGCTGGAGCTGTCGCTGGTGGCCGCGCTGCTGGCGCTGGCGCTGGGCATCCCGCTGGGCGTCTACGCGGCGCTGCGCCGCGGCAGTGCCGGCGCGCAGCTGGTGATGACGCTGTCGCTGCTGGGCGTGTCGCTGCCGACCTTCCTGATCGGCATCCTGCTGATCCTGGTCTTCGCGGTCCAGCTGCACTGGTTCCCCAGCTTCGGCCGCGGCGAGGTCGTCGCGCTGGGCGGCTGGACGACCGGGCTGCTGACGCTCGACGGCCTGAAGCACCTGGTGCTGCCGGCGGTGACGCTGTCGGTGTTCCAGCTGGCGCTGATCCTGCGCCTGGTGCGCGCCGAGATGCTCGAGGTGCTGCGCAGCGACTACATCAAGTTCGCGCGCGCCCGCGGCCTCAGCGACCGCGCGGTGCACTTCGGCCACGCGCTGAAGAACACGCTGGTGCCGGTGATCACGATCACCGGGCTGCAGCTGGGCTCGCTGATCGCCTTCGCGATCATCACCGAGACCGTCTTCCAGTGGCCCGGCATGGGGCTGCTGTTCATCCAGGCGGTGCAGTTCGCCGACATCCCGGTGATGGCGGCCTACCTCTGCCTGATCGCGCTGATCTTCGTGCTGATCAACCTCGTCGTCGACCTGCTGTACTTCGTCGTCGACCCGCGGCTGCGCATCGAGCGCGCCGCGGCCGCCCACTGAGTCCGCGATGGCGCCCGTTCCCGACACCTCCCTGACCAGGCCGCCCGGCCGGCTCGCGCGTTTCCTCGACGGCGACGTCTGGCACAGCTTCAAGCAGTCGCCGACGGCGATGCTGGCGGCGGCCATCGCCGCGGTCTGCGTGTTCTGCGCGCTGTTCGCCGGCTGGGTCTCGCCGCACGACCCCTTCGACCTGGCGACGCTGGACCTGATGGACTCGCGCCTGCCGCCGGCCTGGATCGACGGCGGCAGCACGAAGTACCTGCTGGGCACCGACGACCAGGGCCGCGACATCCTGTCGGCGCTGATGTACGGCGCGCGCATCTCGCTGCTCGTCGGCCTGGCCTCGGTGGCGCTGTCGGTGGTGCTGGGTGTGGGCCTGGGGCTGCTGGCGGGCTTCGTCGGCGGGCGCACCGACGCCTTCATCATGCGCGTCTGCGACGTCATGCTGTCCTTCCCGTCAATCCTGGTCGCGCTCTTGATCGACGGCGTCGGCCGGGCGCTGTTCCCGCAGGCCCACGAGACGCTGGCCTTCGGCGTGCTGATCCTGGCGATCGCGCTGACCGGCTGGGTGCAGTACGCACGCACGGTGCGCGGCTCGACGATGGTCGAGCGCCAGAAGGAGTACGTGCAGGCGGCGCGCATCATCGGCGTGCCGCCTCTGCGCATCATGCGCCGCCACGTGCTGCCCAACGTGATGGGGCCGGTGCTGGTGCTGGCGACGATCCAGGTCGCCACCGCCATCCTCACCGAGGCGACGCTGTCCTTCCTCGGCGTCGGCGTGCCGCCGACCTCGCCGTCGCTGGGCACGCTGATCCGCGTCGGCAACGACTTCCTGTTCTCCGGCGAGTGGTGGATCACGATCTTCCCGGGCCTGATGCTGGTGCTGATCGCGTTGTCGGTGAACCTGCTGGGCGACTGGCTGCGCGACGCGCTGAACCCGAGGCTGCGCTGATGGAGACCCCGCTGCTCGAAGTCCGGCACCTCGCCGTCGAGTTCCCGACGCGCCGCGGCACGCTGCGGGCGCTGGACGACATCTCGTTCGACATCCGCGCCGGCGAGATCCTCGGCGTCGTCGGCGAATCCGGCGCCGGCAAGTCGCTGACCGGCGCGGCCATCATCGGCCTGCTGGAGCCGCCGGGCCGCATCGCCGGCGGCGAGATCCGCCTCGAAGGACGGCGCATCGACAACCTGCCGCACGAGGCGATGCGCCGCCTGCGCGGGCGTTCGATCGGCGCCGTCTTCCAGGACCCGCTGACCTCGCTGAACCCGCTCTACACCGTCGGCCGCCAGCTCGTCGAGACGATCCGCACCCATCTGCCGGTGTCGGCCGAGCAGGCGCGGGCGCGTGCGATCCGGCTGCTGGAGGAGACCGGCATCCCGGCGGCGCGCGAGCGTATCGAACACTACCCGCACCAGTTCTCCGGCGGCATGCGCCAGCGGGTCGTCATCGCGCTGGCGCTGGCCGCCGAGCCCAAGCTGATCGTCGCCGACGAGCCGACGACGGCGCTGGACGTGTCGATCCAGGCGCAGATCATCACCCTGCTCAAGCGCGTCTGCCGCGAGCACGGCGCCGCGGTGATGCTGGTCACGCACGACATGGGCGTCATCGCCGAGACCTGCGACCGCGTCGCGGTGATGTACGCCGGGCGCATCACCGAGGTCGGCCCGGTGGCCGACGTGATCCACCGCGCCCGCCATCCGTACACGGTCGGGCTGATGGGCTCGATCCCGGCGATGGACGTCGAGCGCGAGCGCCTGGCGCAGATCGACGGCGCGATGCCGCGGCTGGGGGCGATCCCCGCCGGCTGCGCCTTCCACCCGCGCTGCGAACACGCGTTCGCACGCTGCCGCAGCGAACGTCCCGAGCTGATGGCGGCGGGCACGACCTGCGCCGCCTGCTGGCTGGTCGCCGCTGACGAGGAGGCGGCATGACGGCGCTGGTGCAGGTGCGTGACCTGGCCAAACGTTTCGACGTCTCGCCGCCCTGGCTGGAGCGTGTCGTCGGCGGCAAGCCGCGCCAGGTGGTGCACGCGGTCGACGGCGTGTCCTTCGACATCGAACGCGGCACGACGCTGGCGCTGGTCGGCGAGTCGGGCTGCGGCAAGAGCACGGTGGCACGGCTGCTGGTCGGGCTGTACGCGCCCAGCGCCGGCACGCTGCAGTTCGACGGCCGGCCGCTGGACGCCGCGGCGCGGCAGCGGCTGCAGATGATCTTCCAGGACCCGTATGCCAGCCTCAACCCGCGCTGGACGGTGCAGGACATCGTCGCCGAGCCGCTGGTCGAACGCCGGCTGGCACGCGGCGCCGAGCTGCAGGCGCGTGTCGCGGCGCTGCTGCAGTCGGTCGGCCTGGCGGCGGCCGACGGCGCCAAGTACCCGCACCAGTTCTCCGGCGGCCAGCGCCAGCGCATCTCGATCGCGCGCGCGCTGGCCACCGAGCCCGAGTTCCTGGTCTGCGACGAGCCGACCTCGGCGCTGGACGTCTCGGTGCAGGCCCAGGTGCTGAACCTGATGAAGGACCTGCAGCGCGAGCGCGGGCTCTCCTATCTCTTCATCTCGCACAACCTGGCGGTGGTGCGCCACGTCGCCGACGCGGTCGGCGTGATGTACCTGGGACGGCTGGTCGAGCAGGCGCCCAAGCGGGCGCTGTTCGCGGCGCCGCGCCATCCGTACACGCGGCTGCTGCTCGACGCGATCCCCGACGTCTCGATGAGCGGCCGCGCGCGCACGCCGGTGCGCGGCGAGGTGCCCAACCCGCTGGCGCCGCCGACCGGCTGCGCCTTCCACCCGCGCTGCCCGCATGCGGCCTCGCGCTGCGCCGTCGAGCGCCCGCTGCTGCGCGAGGACGGCAGCGGCGGCCGCACGGCCTGCCACGCGGTGGAAGAGGGGCGGATCTAGGCCAGCAGGCGTTCGAGCGCGAACAGCGCCCGGGCGTCCTCGCGCTCGCGCACGACGTGCACCGCGTCGCCGTCGAGCAGGATCTCGGCGGCGCGTGGGCGGCTGTTGTAGTTGCCGGCCATCGCCATGCCGTAGGCGCCGGCGGACAGCACGGCGACGATGTCGCCCGGCGCGACCGCCAGCTCGCGGTCGCGGCCCAGCCAGTCGCCCGACTCGCAGACAGGGCCGACGACGTCCCAGGTGACGGCCGCGGTGCCGGCACGCGGCCGGCAGGGCTCGATCGCCATCCAGGCCTCGTACATCGCCGGGCGCACGAGATCGTTCATCGCCGCGTCGACGATGCAGAAGTTCTTCGTCTCGCCGGGCTTCAGGTACTGGACCTCGGCCAGCAGCACGCCGGCGTTGCCGACCAGCGAGCGCCCGGGCTCGACGATCAGCTTGCGATGGCCGTGGCCACGCGCGTGCATCAGCTCGGCCAGGCCGCGCACCAGCGTCTCGGGCGCGGGCGGGGCCTCGTCGGTGTAGGTGATGCCCAGGCCGCCGCCGACGTCGACGTGGGCCAGCGTGATGCCTTCGGCCTCGACCGCCTCGACCAGGTCGAGCAGGCGGCCGAGCGCGTCGAGATAGGGCTCGAGCTGGGTGATCTGCGAGCCGATGTGGCAGTCGATGCCGACGACCTGCAGCGACGGCAGCGCGGCGGCACGGCGGTAGACCGCCAGCGCCTCGTCGTGCGGGATGCCGAACTTGTTGTCCTTCAGCCCGGTCGAGATGTAGGGATGGGTGCCGGCGTCGACGTCGGGGTTGACGCGCAGGCTGACCGGCGCGCGCCGGCCCATGGCGGCGGCGACCTCGGCCAGGCGTTCGAGCTCGCCCAGGCTTTCGACGTTGAAGCAGTGCACGCCGACCTCGAGCGCGCGGCGCATCTCGGCGGCGGTCTTGCCGACGCCGGAGAACACGATCTTCGACGGCTCGGCGCCGGCGGCCAGCACCCGCTCCAGCTCGCCGCCGGAGACGATGTCGAAGCCGCAGCCGGCGCGTGCGAAGGTCTGCAGCACGGCGAGGTTGGAGTTGGCCTTGATCGCGTAGCAGATCAGGTGCGGCAGGCCCTCGAGCGCGCGCTGGTAGCCGGCCAGCGCGTCGAGCATCGCGGTGCGCGAGTAGACGTACAGCGGCGTGCCGTGGCGGCGCGCCAGGTCGGCCAGCGAATGGCCTTCCAGCCGCAGCTCGCCCTGGGCGTCGCGCGCCAGGTGGGGGTGGCCGGGCAGCGTCACTTGGCCGCTCCCGAGGCCGCGCCGGCCGGCGCCGGCAGCTTCAACGGGCCCTTCTGGCCGCATCCGGCCGTCAGGGTCAGGGCGAGGGCCGCCAGGAGCGCCGCGGCGCCGCGCACTACACTGTTCCGAGAGGATTGACGCATTTCGGGAAGATTCTATGAGCACGGTCCTGTCCGACGCCGACTACCACCGCCTGGCCCAGGAAGCGCTGGCGCGCATCGAGGCCACCGCCGACCGCCTGCTGCAGCAGGACGTCGTCGACATCGACACCACGCGCACCGGCGGCCTGCTGGAGCTGTCCTTCCCGAACGGCAGCAAGATCGTCGTCAACACCCAGCCGCCGCTGCAGGAGCTGTGGCTGGCGGCGCGCGGCGGCGGCTTCCACTACCGCTGGGCAGACGGCCGCTGGGCCGACACGCGCGACGGCAGCGAGTTCTTCGAGGCGCTCAGCCAGCACGCCAGCACCCAGGCCGGCAAGCCGGTGGTGTTCTGAGCCGCGCGCCGGCGCAAAGCCGGCGTTCAGCGGTTGAACAGGTCGAGGATCGTCTTGCGTTCCTCGTTCGTCGGCGCCTGCGGCACGGCGTCGCTCAAGCCGACGCTGGACACGCCGGCGCCTTCTTGGTACTCCTCGTACATCCAGACGCCGTCGGCCTGCACGACGCCCAGCGGCGCGAGCGGTTCGAACACCGGCACGCCGCGCAGCGCGGTCTGCATGTACTCGATCCACACCGGCAGCGCGCGGCCGCCGCCGGTCTCGCGGTCGCCGAGTTTCTTCGGCGTGTCGTAGCCGATCCAGACCACCGCCACCAGCGTCGGCTGGTAGCCGGCGAACCAGGCGTCCATCGAGTCGTTGGTGGTGCCGGTCTTGCCGAACAGGTCGGGGCGTTTGAGGGTCGCCTGGGCGCGCGCGGCGGTGCCGGCGCGCGCCACGTTCTGCAGCAGCGATCCCATCACGAAGGCGTTGCGCTCGTCGAGCACACGCATGGACTCGTCGCGCGGCTTGAGCTGCGTCTCCTGCAGCACGCGGCCCTTGACGTCGGTGATGCGCGTGATCAGCACCGGCGTGACGCGGTAGCCGCCGTTGGCGAACACGCCGTAGGCGCTGGCCATCTGCATCGGCGTCACCGAGCCGGCGCCCAGCGCCATCGTCAGATAGGCCGGGTGGCGCTCGGCCTCGAAGCCGAAACGTGTCGCCCACTGCTGGGCGAAGGGCGCGCCGATCGACTGCAGCACCCGGATCGACACCATGTTCTTGGACTTCGCCAGCGCCGCCTGCAGCGTCATCGGGCCCTCGAACTTGCCGTCGTAGTTCTTCGGCTCCCAGGGCTGGCTGCCGGTGACGGTGGCGTCGAAGAACAGCGGCGCGTCGTTGACGACGGTGGCCGGCGTGAAGCCCTTGTCCAGCGCCGCCGAGTAGATGAAGGGCTTGAACGACGAACCCGGCTGGCGCCAGGCCTGGGTCACGTGGTTGAACTTGTTCTTGCCGAAGTCGAAGCCGCCGACCATCGCGCGCAGCGCGCCGTTGCGCGGGTCGATGGCGACGAGTGCGCCCTCGACCTCGGGCAACTGGGTCAGCGTCCAGTTGCCCTTGGCGTCCTGCATCGCGCGCACGACCGCGCCGCGGCGGATCTGGTTCTTCGGCCCGGCCTTGTCCGACAGCCCGGAGGTGACCGGCTTCAGGCCGTCTCCGGTGACGGTGATGGTGTCGCCGGACTGCAGCATCGCGACGACCTTGCGCGGCGCCGCCTCGAGCACGACGGCGCTGCGCAGGTCGTCGTTGTCGGGGTGGTCGGACAGCGCTTCGGCGACGCGGGCGTCGACCAGCGCCAGGTCGCCCGGCAGGTCGATGTAGGCCTCGGGGCCGCGGTAGACACGCCTGAGCTCGTAGTCCATCAGGCCGCGGCGCAGTGCCCGGTAGGCGGCCATCTGCTGCGTCGAGTCGATCGTCACCCAGGCGTTGAGGCCGCGCGTGTAGGTCTCCTCGCCGTACTGGGCGAAGATCAGCTGGCGCACCTGCTCGGCGACGAACTCGGCGTGCACCGCGATGTCGCGCGGCACCCGGTAGTGCAGCTTCTCCTCCAGCGCCGTGTCGTGCTCGGCCTCGGTGATGAAGCCGTTCTCGAACATGCGTTCGATGATGTAGCGCTGGCGCAGCTCGGCGCGCTTCGGGTTGGCGACCGGGTTGTAGGCCGACGGCGCCTTGGGCAGCCCGGCGAGCATCGCCGCCTCGGCCACCGTCACGTCCGCGAGCTTCTTGCCGAAATAGATCTCCGCGGCCGCGGCAAAGCCGTTGGCGCGCTGGCCGAGGTAGATCTGGTTCATGTAGGCCTCGAGGATCTGGTCCTTCGAGAGCTGGCGCTCGATCTTCAGCGCCAGCAGGATCTCGTAGATCTTGCGCGTGAAGGTCTTCTCGGTCGACAGGTAGAAGTTGCGCGCCACCTGCATCGTGATCGTCGAGGCGCCCTGGCTGCGCGCGTCGCGCAGGTTCTCGATCGCTGCACGCGCCACGCCCTTGTAGTCGACGCCGCCGTGCTCGTAGAAGCGTGCGTCCTCGGCGGCGAGCACCGCGTTCTTCATCACCGCCGGGATCTGCGCGATCGGCGTGAAGTTGCGCCGCTCCTCGCCGAACTCGCCGAGCAGCACGCCGTCGCTGGAGAACACGCGCAGCGGCAGCTTGGGCCGGTAGTCGGTGAGGCTGGCGATCTCGGGCAGCTGCGGATAGGCCACCGCCAGCGCGACGCCCACCACCATCAGGAGCGCCAGCACGGCCGCCACGGCCAGACCGGCCAGCCAGGCCAGTGCCATCAGCAGCAGGCTGCCGAGCGTACGACGGGGACGGGGTTTGGACGCGCCACCGGAAGGCGCCGGCGCCCGCTCGGGCGCGGGATCGTTAGAGGACATGGGGATCCCGTGGACAGGTCGGCGCGATTATAGGAAGGGGCCCGGGCTGGGGACTCTCCCGGCACGGCCCGTGACATTCCTCACGCCGGCACTGAGGCCGGCGCCCGCCGGGTGTTGCGGGGCCGTCAGCGGGGCTCCCGATTCGTCGCCGTCCGTGCAGTAGTTGCGCCCGTTTCTCTGCGATTTACAAAGGCTTTACTGCTAGCATTCAAGTAACTCTTTAACAAGCTCGGGTTGGATCCCGCCTGCCTGGGGAGCGTGAGCTTTGAGCTTTCTCGACAATCTTCTGGGCCGCCAGCACCCACCGATGATCGGGCTGGACATCAGCTCGTCGAGCGTCAAGCTCGTCGAGTTGGGGCGAGCGCCGTCCGGTGAGTTCGTGCTCGAACGTTTTGCCACCGAGCCGTTCGAGAAAGGCTGGATCACCGACGGCCAGATCGAGAAGTTCGACGAAGTCGCCGAGGCCGTGCGCCGCGTCGTCGCCAAGAGCGGCACGCGCAGCAAGAACGTCGTCATGGCGATGCCGCAGTCGGCCGTCATCACGAAGAAGATCATGCTGCCGGCCGGGCTGCGCGACGAGGAGATGGAGCTGCAGGTCGAGTCCGAGGCCAACCAGTACATCCCGTTCTCGCTCGACGAGGTGAGCCTGGACTTCTGCGTCATCGGCCCCAGCGCCACCTCCGCCGGCGACGTCGAGGTGCTGATCGCCGCCAGCCGCAAGGACCGCGTGCAGGACCGCCAGGGCCTGGCCGAGGCCGCGGGGCTGAAGCCAGTGGTGCTGGACATCGAGTCGCACGCCTCGCGCCTGGCGATGAGCCGGGTCGTCGCCGCGCTGCCCAACGAGGGCCGCGACGCGCTGGTGGCGCTGTTCGAGATCGGCGCCGACACGACGAGCCTGAAGGTGCTGCGCGACGACGACATGCTCTACGACCGCGACCAGGCCTTCGGCGGCTCTCAGCTCACGCAGCTGATCAGCCGCCAGTACGGTTTCTCGTTCGAGGAGGCCGAGGCCAAGAAGCTCACCGGCGACCTGCCCGAGGACTACGAGAGCGCGCTGCTCGCGCCCTTCGTCGACAGCCTGTCGCAGGAGATCGGGCGTGCGCTGCAGTACTTCTTCACCAGCACGCCGCACCACAAGGTGCACTACGTGATGCTGGCCGGCGGCACCGCGACGCTGCCCGGGCTGAAGGACCGCGTCACCGAACTCACCGGCTTCGCCTCGCAGGTCGTGAACCCGTTCGACAACATGCAGCTCGGCTCGGCCGTGCGCGAGAGCCGCGTGCGCCGCGAAGCGCCGTCGTACCTGACGGCCTGCGGCCTCGCGATGCGGAGGTTCATGCAGTGATCCTCATCAACCTGCTGCCGCATCGCGAGGAGAAGCGGCGCCAGCGCAAGCGTGCGTTCGTCGTCGGCCTCGGGCTGGCGGCTTTCGCCGGGGTGGGCATCGTCGGCGTCTGGTACACCGGGCTGCAGCAGCTGACCTCGTCGCAGATGGAGCGCAACGAGTTCCTGCGCTCCAGGATCTCCCTGCTGGACAAGGAGATCAAGGACATCGCCACGCTGCGCTCCGAGATCGAGGCGCTGAAGTCGCGCCAGAAGGCGGTCGAGGACCTGCAGACCGACCGCAACACGCCGGTCTACCTGCTCAACGAGCTCGTCAAGCAGACGCCCGAAGGTGTCTACCTGACCGCCATCCGCCAGAACGGGCAGACCGTGGCCATCTCCGGGGTCGCGCAGACCAACGAGCGCGTCTCGGAGTTCCTGCGCAACGCGCTGTACAACTCGCCTTGGCTGGAGCGCCCCGAACTCGTCGAGATCAAGGCGCGCAACGCCGCGCCGAACAGCCGCGACACCTCGCGCCTGTTCGACTTCTCGATGCGCGTGACGCTCAAGCGCCCGCAGTCCCCGGCCGCCGCCGCCGCGCCCGCCAAGGGTGCGTCGGCCGCCGCCGCGAAGTCTTCCTGAGGCGAGCATGGCCCGTAACGTCAACATCGACCTCGGCGGCCTGTTCGAACGGGCGGCCTCCCAGTTCCGCGGCCTCAACCGCAACGAGCCCGGCCAGTGGCCGCCGCTGCCCAAGGCCGCGGCCTGGGGTGCCGCGGCGCTGGCGGTCGTCGTGCTCGGCTGGTTCCTGCTGCTGTCGGCGGCCAACGACGAACTGCAGGCCGAACGCGACCGCGAGCCGGCGCTGAAGACCGAGTACCGCAACAAGCTCGCGCAGGCCGTGAACATCTCCGAGCTGCGCAAGCAGAAGGAGCAGGTGCAGGAGTACGTGACCCAGCTCGAGCGCCAGCTGCCCGGCAAGGCCGAGATGGACGCGCTGCTGTCGGACATCAACCAGGCCGGCCTTGGCCGCGGCCTGCAGTTCGAGCTCTTCCGGCCCGGCCAGGTCGAGGTCAAGGACTACTACGCCGAGCTGCCGATCGCGCTCAAGGTCTCGGGCCGCTACCACGACGTCGGCGCCTTCGCCGCCGACGTCGCCAACCTGTCGCGCATCGTGACGCTGCAGAACCTCACGATCACCCAGCTGCCCAAGGAAGCCAACGGCATGCTGCAGATGGAGGCCACCGCGCGCACCTACCGCTACCTTGATCCGGCCGAGGTCGAGGAGCGCCGCAAGGCCAGTGCCTCGCAGCAGAAGAAGAAGGGAGGCCGCAAGTGAGCGCCACCCGGATGCTGCCCGTGATCGCGGCGCTGGCCGCGCTGCTGGCCGGCTGCGGCGACCGCACCGACGAACTGCAGGCCTGGATGGACCAGCAGCGCCACGAGGTCAAGCCCAACGTGCAACCGCTGCAGGCGCCCAAACGTTTCGACCCCGAACCGTATGCGCAGGCTCAAGGCGTCGAGCCTTTCAGCAACCAGAAGCTCTCGGTCGCCCTCAAGCAGGAAGCGCGGCAGCCGAACTCCCTTCTGGCATCGGAAATGAACCGGCGGCGCGAGCCGCTGGAGGCCTACCCGCTGGACAGCATGGCCATGGTCGGCAGTGTCGTGCGGGGCGGCCGTCAGTTCGCGCTGCTGCGCGTCGAGAACCTGCTGTACCAGGTGAAGCTGGGCGACTACCTGGGTCAGAACTACGGCCGGGTGACGCGCATCGCGGAAACCGAGATCGCGCTGCGCGAGGTCGTGCAGGACGCCGCCGGCGAGTGGGTCGAACGGCCCGCCGTGCTGCAACTCCAGGAGAGGGCGCGATGACGGCGTTGAAGGACACCGAGGAGATTCGAACGATGTTCAACTGGCGTGCCGTGCTTGCGGCCTTCGCGACCAGCGGCCTGCTGCTCGCCCCGGCTGCCCGGGCCGAACCGGCGATCCAGTCCATCAGCAGCACCCAGCAGTCCGGTGGCGAGGTGGTGCGCATCGAGCTCAGCGAGCCGCTGGCCGCGGTGCCCAACGGCTTCGCGGTGCAGAACCCGCCGCGCATCGCGGTGGACCTGCCGGGCGTGGGCAACGCGATGGGCCGCAACAGCGTGGAGGTCAACCAGGGCAACCTGCGTTCGGTCAGCGTCGCGCAGGCCGGCGAACGCACGCGCCTGGTGCTTAACCTGAAGCAGCCGACGAGCTACCGCGCCCAGCTGCAGGGCAACGCGCTGCTGCTGCTGCTGGACACCGTCGCGCCGCAGATCGCGGCCGCCGAGCAGGCGGTGCACTTCGCGCCGTCGCAGAACGTCGAGACGCAGAGCATCCGCGGCATCGACTTCCGCCGCGGCAGCGACGGCGCCGGCCGCATCGTCGTCAGCCTGCCGAGCGCGCAGCTCGGCGTCGACCTGCGCCAGCAGGGGCAGAACCTCGTCGTCGAGTTCCCGCGGGCGTCGCTGCCCGATGCGCTGCGCCGCCGACTGGACGTCACCGACTTCGGCACCCCGGTTCGCATCGTCTCGACGGTGCAGGCCGGCGACCGCGTGCGCATGGTCGTCGAGCCCACCGGCGCCTGGGAACACAGCGCCTACCAGACCGACGACCAGTTCGTGCTCGAGGTCCGGCCGCTGAAGATGGACCCGAACAAGCTCACGCAGGGCCCGGGCTACCAGGGCGAGAAGCTGTCGCTGAACTTCCAGAACATCGAAGTGCGCGCGCTGCTGCAGGTCATCGCCGACTTCACCAACTTCAACGTCGTGACCAGCGACACCGTCACCGGCACCGTCACGCTGCGGCTCAAGGACGTGCCCTGGGACCAGGCGCTGGACATCATCATGCAGAGCAAGGGCCTGGGCGTGAAGAAGTCCGGCAACGTGCTCTGGATCGCGCCGAAGGAGGAGCTGGCGGCCAAGGAGCAGGTCGACCTCGAGGCCAAGAAGAAGGTCGCCGAGCTCGAGCCGCTGCGCACCCAGTCCTTCCAGCTCAACTACACCAAGGCCGAGGTCGTGGCCAAGGGGCTGCTGGGCCAGAACCAGGGGCAGGGCGGGTCGGGTTCGTCGCAGACCACGCGCATCCTGTCGCCGCGCGGCAGCGTCATCTACGAGACGCGCACCAACCAGCTCTTCGTCTCCGACATCCCGGGCAAGCTCGAGGAGATCACCCAGCTGATCGCCAAGATCGACATCCCGGTGCGCCAGGTGATGATCGAGGCGCGCATCGTCGAGGCCGACGACACCTTCGGCCGCGCGCTGGGTGTCAAGCTCGGCGCCAGCGACATGCGCAGCAGCTTCGGCAACAACGGCGGCGTCAGCGTCGGCGGCAACTACGACGCCGTCGGCGTGCAGACGGGCCAGGTCAGCGACACGATCGACTACTCGAACACCCAGTTCGTGAACCTGGGCGCCAACGTCTCGTCGTCGAACTTCGGCGGCTCGTCGGCGGCGACCTTCGCGGTGTCGCTGTTCAACTCGAGCCTGACGCGTTTCCTGAACCTGGAACTGTCGGCGCTGGAAGCCGACGGCAAGGGCAAGATCGTCTCCAGCCCGCGGGTCATCACCGCCGACCAGGAGAAGGCGCTGATCGAGCAGGGCGAGGAACTGCCGTACCAGGAGAGCACCTCCAGCGGTGCCACCTCGATCAGCTTCCGCAAGGCGAGCCTGAAGCTCGAGGTGACGCCGCAGATCACGCCCGAAGGCAACGTCATCCTGGACGTCGACGTCAACAAGGACAGCGTCGGCCGCTCGACGACCGCGGGCTTCGCGATCGACACCAAGCACGTGAAGACCAAGGTGCTGGTGGAGAACGGCGGCACCGTCGTCATCGGCGGCATCTACACGCAAAGCGAGAGCAACGACGTCAGCAAGGTGCCGCTGCTCGGCGACATCCCGGTGCTCGGCGTGCTGTTCCGCAGCACGACGCGCACCTCCAGCAAGACCGAGCTGCTGGTGTTCCTGACGCCCAAGATCGTCACCGACCGCGCCGCGGTCCGCTGACCCAATATCCCGTCAGAGGGGAGGAAATCCATGTCGATGTTGAAGAGGCTGTTCGCCCTGGTGGCCTTGCTGGCCCTGGCCGCGTGCGGTGGGGGGAGCAGCAATCCCAAGGCGCCGGACAACGACACCGACGGTGCCGCGTCGATGACACTGTCGCTGTCCTCGGGCACCGTGACGGCGGCCTCGCCAGCGACGGTGACCGCGAGGCTGAAGACCGCCGCCGGCAAGTCCGCCTCCGGTGTCGTCGTGAGCTTCTCGACCACCAACGGCAACGGCAGCCTGAGCGCCGAGACCGCCTTGTCCGACGAGGACGGCGTGGCCACGGTCACGCTGTCGCCGGCGTCCTCCACGACGGCCGGCGCCGACACGGTGGTGGCCACGGCGGAGATCGGTGACGAGACCGTCACCGCATCCAAGGGCTTCAGCCTCGTCGCGACCAACTCGACCATCACGAGCTTGACCGCCGACAGCGGAACCTCCAGCGGCTCGCCGGTCAGCGCCTACGGTCAGACCGTGCTGACGGTCTCGCTGAGCGGCGTCGGCACGACGGCACCGGCCACCTTGGCGCTCACCTCCTCCTGCGTCGCCGCCGGCAAGGCGACGATCTCTCCGGCCAGCACGACGGTCACCACCAGCCCGGTGTACTTCACGTACAAGGATGAAGGCTGTGGCGCGACGCTGAGCACCGACACCGTCACGGCGTCGATCTCGGGCACCACGGTGTCCTCGACGCTGGGTCTGTTCATCGGCTCGCCGACGGCCAACAACATCGTGTTCGTCAGCGCCTCGCCCGAGACGATCTACCTCCAGGGCTCGGGCCTGACGACCTCGTCGACCGTCGTCTTCCAGGTCAACGACCGCTCCGACAACCCGCTGCCCAACCAGTCGGTGACGCTGTCGCTGACGACCTTCACCGGCGGCCTGACGATCCAGGGCGGCCAGAGCGCGGTGACGCGCACGACGGACGACGACGGCCAGGTCAGCGTCCTGGTGAACTCCGGGACCGTGCCGACCCCGGTGCGCGTGACCGCCGCGCTCGCCAGCGGCGTCTCCACCGTCTCCAGCAACCTGGCGGTGGCCGTCGGCCTGCCCTCGCAACTCAACTTCTCGCTGTCGCAGGACACGCTGAACATCGAGGGTTACAACATCGACGGCACGACGAACACCTACACGATCTACGCCGCGGACCGCAGCGCCAACCCGGTGCCCGCCGGCACGACGATCAGCTTCTGGGCCGAGGGTGGCCAGGTCGCGTCGAGCGCACAGACCCGGCTCAGCGGCTCGATCGCCTCGGCGACGGTCAACTTCGTGTCGCAGGCGCCGCGTCCCGCGGACGGCCGGGTCACGATCGTCGCCTACGCGGTCGGGGAAGAGTCGTTCATCGACCTCGACGGCGACAACGTCTGGGACAGCACCGAGCCGTTCCAGGACCTGGGCGACGTCACGAAGGACAAGCTGTTCGACGCCACGTTCGACGCTTCGTTCGACGAGTTCGTCTCGCTGACCGGCGCCGATGTCAGCGCCTGTGTCGACCGCAGCTCGACCTACCCGATCCTGCAACTGATCCCGGCCGGGGCAGACGCCTGGATCCCGAGCCGTCCGGCCACCTGTGACGGCACCTGGACCCAGCGCACCTACGTCCGGCGCTCGGTGGAGACCGTGCTGTCGACCTCTGCGGCCGGCGCCGTCTGGCTCGACACGAGCGGCCTGACGAATGCCGCCTGCACCGCCAACGCGATCACCAAGACGAGCGGCCCCACGCTCACCTCGCCAGCGGTGAGCGTCACCAAGGTCGCGATGTCGGGTGGCGACACGGTGTACACCGGGTCCTACGCCGGCAGTCTGTACTTCGCGGCGACGGACAACAACGCCTACCGCTTCAACCCGATGGCGGCCGCAACGGTGGTGAGCGCCACCGCCCAGACCACCGGCCTGACGGTGAAGGTGGCGGGTGGCTCGCCCGTCGTCAGCACGACCGCGCCGTTCCCGGGTGTCGGCGTCAGCTACGAGTTCGGCGACGACGCCACCGTCCCGGGGGCGCTCGCCCTGTCGTTCAAGTCGCCGAGCGGCCTGACCACGACCTACACCGTCACCGTCGACCCGAGGTCGACGCCCACGACGCCCTGCACGATCCAGTGATCGTCTCCCTCGTCGGCATGCCCGGCAGTGGCAAGTCCACTGTCGGGCGCCATCTGGCGCGGCAGCTTGGCCTTCGGTTCGTCGACAGTGATGCCGAGATCGAGCGCCAGCTCGGCGGCAGCATCCGCGACTTCTTCGCTGCCCAGGGGGAGGACGCGTTCCGCGACCTGGAGCAGCGCACGATCGACGAGCTGACGCGCCAGCCGGGCTGCGTGCTGGCCACCGGCGGCGGCGCCGTGCTGCGGCCGGCCAACCGCGAGGCGCTGCACGCCCGCACCCAGGTCTTCTACCTGCGGTCGACGCCGGAAGAACTCTTCCGCCGCCTGCGCCACGACAGCACGCGGCCTCTGCTTCAGGTGGCCGACCCGCAGCGCAAGCTGCGCGATCTGTTCCGTGATCGCGACCCGCTGTACCGCCGCTGCGCCCATTTCGTCGTCGAGACCACCCGGCCCTCGGTGCCGGCATTGATCGGCATGGTGCTGATGCAGCTGGAACTGGCCGGCATCATCGACCCGGACCGCGTGCCTTCGCCGATCGACCACCCGCCAGGCGAACCGCCCGCCGCGCGGCGCTGAGGCGGTCGCAGCCTGCCCCGTACACTGGTGGCATGTCCGAGCCCGTCACCGTCTCCGTCGCCACTCCCGATTCGCGCTACGACATCCTGATCGCTGGCGGCCTGCTGGCCCGGGCCGGGTCGTGGGCCGGCCTGCCGCGCTCGGCTTCGGCGGTCATCGTCACCAACACCACGGTCGATCCGCTGCACGGCGACGCGCTGCGGCGCGCGCTGGCGCCGCTGCACCGCGACGTCAGCACCGTCGTGCTGCCCGACGGCGAGGCGCACAAGACCTGGCAGACGCTGAACCTGATCTTCGACCACCTGCTCGGGCGCGGCTGCGACCGCAAGACGGTGCTCTACGCGCTCGGCGGCGGCGTCGTCGGCGACATCACCGGCTTCGCGGCGGCCAGCTACATGCGCGGCGTGCCCTTCGTGCAGGTGCCGACCACGCTGCTGGCCCAGGTCGACTCCTCGGTGGGCGGCAAGACCGCGATCAACCACCCGCTGGGCAAGAACATGATCGGCGCGTTCTACCAGCCGCGCCGCGTGATCTGCGACCTCGACACGCTGGACACGCTGCCGGCGCGCGAAGTGAGCGCCGGGCTGGCCGAGATCATCAAGTACGGGCCGATCGCCGACGCCGGTTTCCTCGACTGGATCGAGGCGAACGTCGATGCGCTGCGCGCGCGCGACCGCGCAGCGCTGGCGTTTGCCGTGCGGCGCTCCTGCGAGATCAAGGCCGAGGTCGTCGGCCAGGACGAACGCGAAGCCGGCCTGCGCGCGATCCTCAACTTCGGCCACACCTTCGGCCATGCGATCGAAGCCGGCCTGGGTTATGGCGAATGGCTGCACGGCGAAGCCGTCGGCTGCGGCATGGTGATGGCCGCCGAGCTGTCGGCGCTGCTCGGCCGGGTGCCGGCGGCCTTCGTCGAGCGCCTGCAGCGTTTGTGCGAACGCGCCGGCCTGCCGGTGCGCGGGCCGCGGCTGGGCATCGAGCGCTACCTCGAGCTGATGCGTGTCGACAAGAAGGCTGAAGGCGGCGAGATCCGCTTCGTGCTGATCGAGGCCCCGGGCCGCGCCGTCGTGCGCGCGGCTCCCGACGCGCTGGTCGCCCAGGCGATCGAGCGCCACCTCGTGGCGTGAACGACACCGGGCTGGCTCCGTGGGCGGTCGATCCGTGGCGCAGCCGCGGCCGGCGCATCGACGAGGGTTCGTCGGCGCCGCGCACCGAGCACCAGCGCGACCGCGACCGCATCGTTCACAGCACCGCGTTCCGGCGCCTGGTCTACAAGACCCAGGTCTTCGTCAACCATGAAGGCGACCTGTTCCGCACCCGGCTGACGCATTCGCTGGAAGTCGCCCAGCTCGGGCGTTCCGTCGCGCGCCAGCTGCGGCTGAACGAGGAGTTGATCGAGGCGCTGGCGCTGGCCCACGACCTCGGCCACACGCCGTTCGGACACGCCGGCCAGGACGTGCTGAACCAGTGCATGGCCGATCACGGCGGCTTCGAGCACAACCTGCAGAGCCTGCGGGTCGTCGACAAGCTGGAGCAGCGTTATCCGGAGTTCGACGGCCTGAACCTGACGTTCGAGACCCGCGAGGGCATCCTCAAACACTGCTCGCAGCGCCATGCGGAGCTGATGTGCGCCACCGAGCCCGACGGCCCGGCGCGGCGTTTCCTCGACGGCACGCAGCCTTCGCTGGAGGCGCAGATCGTCAACCTCGCCGACGAGGTGGCCTACAACGCCCACGACGTCGACGACGGCGTGCGCTCCGGGCTGATCACGATGGAGCAGCTCGACGGCCTGGCGCTGTACGCGCGTTTTCGCGACGAGGCGCTGGCCGCGCATCCGCGGCTGGCCACGATGCCGCCGCGCCGGCTGCTGTTCGAGACGCTGCGGCGGCTGCTGTCGGCGCTGGTCTACGACCTGATCGACGAGACCCACCGCCAGCTCGCCCGGCACCGGCCGCAAGACGCCGACGCGCTGCGCCGGCTGCCGCGCATCGCCGCGTTCAGCGACGCGGTGCGCGAGCCGCTGGCCGAGCTGAAGCGTTTCCTGTTCAAGGAGCTGTACCGCCATCCGCAGGTCGTCGACGTGACGGCCCGTGCGCGCACCGTCGTCGCCGAACTCTTCGCCGCCTACGTCGCCGCGCCGCAGGAGATGCCGGCCGACTTTGCCGGCGCCAGCGACTTCCACCGTGCGGTGGCCGACTACATCGCCGGCATGACCGACCGCTTCGCGCTGCGCGAGCACCAGCGGCTGACCGGCCGCGACCTGTTCGCGCTCTGAACGATGGCCCGGCTGCCGCGCCTCGTGCTGCCCGGCTGCGGCCATCTCGTCGTCCAGCGCGGGCACGACGGGCGCAGCGTGTTCGCCGATGACGAGGACCGGCGCGCCTTCGTCGCCGCGCTGCGCGAAGCGGCCGCGGCACACCGCGTGGCGATCCATGCCTACGCGCTGGCCGACGCCGAGGTCCAGATCGTCGCGACACCACCGGCCGAGGACGCGCTGGGCCGCATGATGCAGGCGCTGGGCCGGCGTTACGTCGCCGCCTACCGCCAGCGCCACGGCGGCCGCGGCACGCTGTGGGACGGCCGCTACCGTTGCGCGCCGGTCGAGCCGGGCGCGTGGCTGCTGGCCGCGCTGCGGCTGGTCGACGCCGCGGCGCCGTGGTCCAGCGCGGCGCACCGCACCGGCGGGCGCGACCCGCTGGTCGTCGACCCGCCGGAAGTCTGGCAGCTGGGCAACACGCCGTTCGAACGCGAGGCGGCTTACCGCCGCCTGCTGGAGACCGGTGTCGCACCCGCCGAAGCGGCCGCCCTGCGCGAGGCGGCGCTGGGCGGCTGGGCGGCCGGCGGGCCGGCCTTCCTGGCCCGTCTGGGCGAACAGACGAGCCGGCCGCTGCGCCCGCGGCCGCGCGGGCGGCCGCCGCGCCCGGCCCCGGCGCGTCCGCTGAACTGAACCTCCCGGCGGGAGGAAGACCGCCGCGCAGGCTGCGGCGGGTCCGGACTTTCCCCGAGTCGTCGTCCCGCCGTCGGCTGCCTGCCGCCGCCGGGCGGCGCCGGTCTCGCACCAAACCTTGTCGCAAGCGCGTGCCCTGCGCGACCTGGGCGGGCGTTCTCCGCTGCCGGCGCACCGCGCACGAACAGGCTGCACCGTCCCGGCGCATCACTCTGTCCCCATTAAAGAGAGTCGCAACCGACGAGCCTCTTTGTTGTGGTGTCTGACCCTATTTATTCGGGCTTGCCCTCATAGGGAGCGTGGGTTAGGCTCGCGCTCCCCCCTGAATGCCCGGAGATCGCCATGCGCGACGCAGCCACCGCCACGCCCGCGACCGTCGACGAAGTCCAGCTCGCCCAAGGCGGCCTGTACGACCCGCGCAACGAACACGACGCCTGCGGCGTCGGCTTCGTCGCCCACATCAAGGGGCGAAAAGCGCACTCGATCGTCGAGCAGGGCCTGAAGATCCTGGAGAACCTGGACCACCGCGGCGCCGTCGGGGCCGACGCGCTGATGGGCGACGGCGCGGGCATCCTGATCCAGATCCCCGACGACCTGTACCGCGCCGAGATGGCCGACCAGGGCATCGAACTGCCGCCGCCGGGGGAGTACGGCGTCGGCATGATCTTCCTGCCCAAGGAGCACGCCTCGCGCCTGGCCTGCGAGCAGGAGATGGAGCGCGCGATCAAGGCCGAAGGCCAGGTGCTGCTCGGCTGGCGCGACGTGCCGGTCGACCGCGAGATGCCGATGTCGCCGACGGTGCGCAAGAAGGAGCCGGTGATCCGCCAGGTCTTCATCGGCCGTGGCCACGACGTCATCGTGCCCGACGCGCTGGAGCGCAAGCTCTACGTGATCCGCAAGACCGCCTCGGCCGCGATCCAGCGCCTGAAGCTCACCCACAGCCGCGAGTACTACGTGCCCAGCATGAGCTGCCGCACGGTGATCTACAAGGGCCTGCTGCTCGCCGACCAGGTCGGCCAGTACTACCGCGACCTCGCCGACCCGCGCACGACCTCGGCGCTGGCGCTGGTGCACCAGCGTTTCTCGACCAACACCTTCCCGGAATGGCCGCTGGCGCACCCGTACCGAATGGTCGCGCACAACGGCGAGATCAACACCGTCAAGGGCAACTTCAACTGGATGCGCGCCCGCGAGGGCGTGATGAAGTCGCCGGTGCTCGGCGACGACCTGAAGAAGCTCTACCCGATCAGCTTCGAGCACCAGAGCGACACCGCGACCTTCGACAACACGCTCGAGCTGCTGACGATGTCGGGCTACCCGCTCGCGCACGCGGCGATGATGATGATCCCGGAAGCCTGGGAGAACCACGAGCTGATGGACACGCGCCGGCGCGCGTTCTACGAGTACCACGCGGCGATGCTCGAGCCCTGGGACGGCCCGGCGGCGATGGTCTTCACCGACGGCCGCCAGATCGGCGCCACGCTCGACCGCAACGGCCTGCGTCCGGCGCGCTACATCGTCACCGACGATGACATCGTCGTCATGGCCTCGGAGTCCGGCGTGCTGCCGATCCCCGAGAACAGCATCGTCAAGAAGTGGCGCCTGCAGCCGGGCAAGATGTTCCTGATCGACCTGGAGCAGGGCCGCATCGTCGACGACGAGGAACTGAAGAACCAGTTCGCCAACGCGCGCCCGTACCGCCAGTGGATCGACAACGTGCGCGTGCGCCTGGACGACGTGCAGGTGAACGCCGAGCCGGCCGCGTTCGCCGAGACCCTGCTCGACCGCCAGCAGGCCTTCGGCTACACGCAGGAGGACATCAAGTTCCTGCTCGCCCCGATGGCCGCCAACGGCGAGGAGGCGATCGGCTCGATGGGCAACGACAGCCCGCTGGCCGTGCTGTCGGACAAGAACAAGCCGCTGTACAGCTACTTCAAGCAGCTGTTCGCGCAGGTGACGAACCCGCCGATCGACCCGATCCGCGAAGCGATCGTCATGTCGCTGAACAGCTTCATCGGCCCGAAACCCAACCTGCTGGACATCAACGCGGTGAACCCGCCGATGCGCCTGGAGGTGACGCAGCCGGTGCTGGACTTCGACGCCATGGCGCGGCTGCGCTCGATCGAGAAGCACACCCACGGCAAGTTCCGCTGCTACGAGCTGGACATCACCTACCCGCTGGCCTGGGGCCGTGAAGGCGTCGAGGCCAAGCTGGCCTCGCTGTGCGCGGAGGCCGTGGATGCGCTCAAGAGCGACCACAACATCCTGATCATCACCGACCGCCGCATGGCGCGCGGCCAGGTGGCCATTCCCGCGCTGCTGGCGCTGTCGGCCATCCACCACCACCTGGTGCGTGCCGGCCTGCGCACCACGGCCGGCCTGGTCGTCGAGACCGGCTCGGCGCGCGAGGTGCACCACTTCGCGGTGCTCGCCGGCTACGGTGCCGAGGCCGTGCACCCGTACCTGGCGCTGGAGACGCTGGCGGCGATGCACGCCGAGCTGCCCGGTGCGCTGTCGGCCGACAAGGCGATCTACAACTACATCAAGGCCGTCGGCAAGGGTCTCTCGAAGATCATGTCGAAGATGGGCATCAGCACCTACATGTCGTACTGCGGTGCCCAGATCTTCGAGGCCATCGGCCTTCAGCGCGACTTCGTCCAGAAGTACTTCCGCGGCACCGCCAGCCAGGTCGGCGGCATCGGCGTCTTCGAGGTCGCCGAGGAAGCGGTGCGCATGCACCTGGCCGCGTTCGGCGACGACCCGGTGCTCGCGACCATGCTCGACGCCGGCGGCGAGTACGCCTGGCGCACGCGTGGCGAGGAGCACATGTGGACGCCCGACGCGATCGCCAAGCTGCAGCACGCGACACGCGGCAACCGCTGGGAGACGTACAAGGAGTACGCCCAGATCATCAACGACCAGAACCGCCGCCACATGACGCTGCGCGGCCTGTTCGAGTTCAAGGTCGATCCGAGCAAGGCGATTCCCCTCGAGGAGGTCGAGCCCGCCGCCGAGATCGTCAAGCGTTTCGCCACCGGCGCGATGTCGCTGGGTTCGATCAGCACCGAGGCGCACTCGACGCTGGCGCTGGCGATGAACCGCATCGGCGCCAAGAGCAACACCGGCGAAGGCGGCGAGGACCCGGCGCGCTACCGCAACGAGTTGAAGGGCATCCGGATCGCCGCCGGCACCAAGGTGTCGGACGTCGTCGGCAGCAAGGTCATCGAGGCCGACTACGTGATGCAGGAAGGCGACAGCCTGCGCTCGAAGATCAAGCAGGTGGCGTCCGGGCGCTTCGGCGTCACGACCGAGTACCTGGTCTCCGCCGACCAGATCCAGATCAAGATGGCCCAGGGCGCCAAGCCCGGCGAAGGCGGCCAGCTGCCGGGCGGCAAGGTCTCCGAGTACATCGGTTTCCTGCGCTACTCGGTGCCGGGTGTCGGCCTGATCAGCCCGCCGCCGCACCACGACATCTATTCGATCGAGGACCTGGCGCAGCTGATCCACGACCTGAAGAACGCCAACCCGCGCGCCTCGATCAGCGTCAAGCTGGTGTCCGAGGTCGGTGTCGGCACCGTCGCCGCCGGCGTCACCAAGTGCAAGGCCGACCACGTCGTCATCAGCGGCTACGACGGCGGCACCGGCGCCTCGCCGTGGAGCTCGATCAAACACTGCGGCACGCCCTGGGAGCTGGGCCTGGCCGAGACCCAGCAGACGCTGGTGCTCAACCGCCTGCGCGGGCGCATCCGCGTGCAGGCCGACGGCCAGATGAAGACCGGCCGCGACGTCGTCGTCGCCGCGCTGCTGGGCGCCGACGAGTTCGGCTTCGCGACCGCGCCGCTGGTCGTCGAGGGCTGCATCATGATGCGCAAGTGCCACCTCAACACCTGCCCGGTGGGCGTGGCCACGCAGGACCCGGTGCTGCGCGCCAAGTTCGCCGGCAAGCCCGAGCACGTCGTCAACTACTTCTTCTTCGTCGCCGAGGAAGCGCGCCAGATCATGGCGCAGCTGGGCATGCGCACCGTCGACGAGCTGATCGGCCGCGCCGACCTGCTCGACATGAAGAAGGGCATCGAGCACTGGAAGGCGCGTGGCCTGGACTTCAGCCGCGTGCTGCACCTGCCGGCCGCGCCCGCCGACGTGCCGCGCCTGCACTGCGAGAGCCAGGACCACGGCCTGGAGAAGGCGCTGGACCTGAAGCTGATCGAACGCTGCCGCCCGGCGATCGAACGCGGCGAGAAGGTGCAGTTCATGGAGGACGCACGCAACCGCAACCGCAGCGTCGGCGCGATGCTGTCGGGCGAGCTGGTGCGCCATCGCCCCGAAGGCCTGCCCGACCACACGATCTTCATGCAGATGGAAGGCACCGGCGGCCAGAGCTTCGGCGCCTTCCTCGCGCCGGGCATCACGCTGTACCTGATCGGCGACGCCAACGACTACACCGGCAAGGGCCTGTCCGGCGGACGTGTCGTCGTGCGCCCGTCGATCGAGTTCCGCGGTGACGCGACCAAGAACATCATCATCGGCAACACCGCGCTGTACGGCGCGACCAGCGGCGAGGCCTTCTTCCGCGGCGTCGCCGGCGAACGTTTCGCGGTCCGGCTGTCGGGCGCCTCGACCGTCGTCGAAGGCACCGGCGACCACGGCTGCGAATACATGACCGGCGGCACCGTCGTCGTGCTCGGCAGGACGGGGCGCAACTTCGCTGCCGGCATGTCGGGCGGCGTGGCCTACGTCTTCGACGAGGACGGCGAGTTCGCGCGCCGCTGCAACACCAGCATGGTCACGCTGGAGAAGGTGCTGCCGCGCGACGAGCAGGCCGGCGAGGCCGGTTCCTGGCACCGCGGCATGGCCGACGAGTCGCTGCTGAAGAAGCTGATCGAGGACCACCACCGCTGGACCGGCTCGCTGCGTGCGCGCGAGCTGCTCGACGCCTGGGCCGCCTCGCGTGCCAAGTTCGTCAAGGTGTTCCCGAACGAATACAAGCGTGCGCTCGCCGAACGTGCCGCCAAGGCCCAGGCCGAGGTCGCCACCGGCAAGGCCCGGGCCTCCGCCGCCGCCGTCGCCGCCAAGTAACCAGAACAGGACGAGAACCATCATGGGCAAGGTCACCGGCTTCCTCGAGTACGAGCGCCAGGAGGAGGGCTACACGCCCGTCGCCGAACGTCTGAAGACCTGGAAGGAGTTCGTCATCGGCCTGGACGAGCCGAAGGCGAAGATCCAGGGCGCACGCTGCATGGACTGCGGCACGCCGTTCTGCAACAACGGCTGTCCGGTCAACAACCTGATCCCCGACTGGAACGACCTGGTCTACCGCGGCGACTGGAAGAACGCGATCGAGGTGCTGCACTCGACGAACAACTTCCCCGAGTTCACCGGCCGCATCTGCCCCGCACCCTGCGAGGCGGCGTGCACGCTCAACGTCAACGGCGACGCCGTCGGCATCAAGAGCCTGGAACACGCGATCGTCGACCGCGCCTGGGCCGAAGGCTGGATCCGGCCGCTGCCGGCCGCGCACAAGACCGGCAGGAAGGTCGCCGTCGTCGGCTCCGGCCCGGCCGGCCTGGCCGCGGCGCAGCAGCTCGCGCGTGCCGGCCACGAGGTCACGGTGTTCGAGAAGAACCACCGCGTCGGCGGCCTGCTGCGCTACGGCATCCCGGACTTCAAGTTCGAGAAGTCGCACATCGACCGGCGCGTCGACCAGATGAAGGCCGAAGGCGTGGTCTTCCGCACCGGCGTGCTCGTCGGCGCGCTGCCCAAGGGCAGCAAGGTCACGAACGACGCCAAGGAGACGGTGTCGGCCGAACAGCTGCAGGCCGAGTTCGACGCCGTCATCCTGGCCGGCGGCGCCGAGCAGTCGCGCGACCTGCCGGTCCCCGGGCGTGATCTCGACGGCGTGCACTTCGCGATGGAGTTCCTGCCGCAGCAGAACAAGGTCGTCGCCGGCGACAAGGTCAAGGGCCAGATCCGGGCCGAAGGCAAACATGTCATCGTCATCGGCGGCGGCGACACCGGCAGCGACTGCGTCGGCACCAGCAACCGCCACGGCGCGGCCAGCGTCACGCAGTTCGAGCTGATGCCGATGCCGCCGCAGCAGGAAGACCGGCCGATGACCTGGCCGTACTGGCCGAGCAAGCTGCGCACCAGCTCCAGCCACGAGGAAGGCTGCGCGCGCGAGTTCGCCATCGCGACCAAGGAGTTCGTCGGCAGCAAGGGCAAGCTCACCGGCCTGAAGACGGTGAACGTGCAGTGGCAGGGCGGCAAGATGGTCGAGGTGCCCGGCAGCGAGCGCGAATGGAAGGCCGACCTGGTGCTGCTGGCGATGGGTTTCACCAACCCCGTGGCCAGCGTGCTCGAGGCCTTCGGCGTCGCCAAGGACGCACGCGGTAACGCCGCGGCCACGACCGAGGCCGCCGGCGGCTACCGCACAAGCGTGGCCAAGGTCTTCGCCGCCGGCGACATGCGCCGCGGCCAGTCGCTCGTCGTCTGGGCGATCCGCGAAGGCCGCCAGTGCGCGCGTGAGGTCGACGAGTTCCTGACCGGCTCGTCGCTGCTGCCGCGCTGAAATCGCGAGCGCAGGTCGCGGCAGCGTGTTGCCGTTCACAAGGCTTTACCGGGGGCTGAGTTCGGGCGAACCCGCAGCTCCCGTAGCCTCGTGCGAAAATTACCGACCCACGATTCGTTTAGGTCGGGGCCGACAGGCCGCGACACGCTCCGCTTGAAGTCCGACGCCCTCATCGAGATCGACCACGTCACGTTCGGCTACGACGCCGCACGGACGATCCTCCGCGACGTCTCGATGACTTTCCGCCGTGGCCAGGTCACGGCCATTCTGGGCGGCTCGGGTTGCGGCAAGACGACGCTGCTGCGGCTGATCGGCGGCGTGTACCCGCCCAACCAGGGCCGCATCGTCTTCGACGGCCAGCAGATCGACCCACGCGACAAGGACCAGTTGTTCCGCCTGCGTCGCCGCCTGGGCATGCTGTTCCAGTTCGGCGCGCTGTTCACCGACCTGACGGTGTTCGAGAACGTCGCCTTTCCGCTGCGCGAGCACTTTCCGGATCTGCCCGAGTCGGCGGTCCGCGACATCGTGCTGATGAAGCTGAACGCGGTCGGCCTGCGCGGCGCGGCGGCGCTGCGCATCTCGCAGGTGTCGGGCGGCATGGCGCGGCGCATCGCGCTGGCGCGTGCGATCTCGCTGGACCCCGAACTGATCATGTACGACGAGCCCTTCGCCGGGCTGGACCCGATCTCGATGGGTGTCACCGCCAACCTGATCCGAAAGCTCAACGACGCCACCGGCTCCACCTCGCTCGTCGTCTCGCACGACGTGCAGGAGTGTTTCCAGATCGTCGACTACGCCTACCTGATGCGCGCCGGCGGCACCCTCGTGGCCGAAGGCACGCCGGCCGAGCTGTCGCGCTCGGACGACCCCGAGGTGCGCCAGTTCATCCGCGGCGAGCCCGACGGCCCGGTCAAGTTCCACTACCCGGCGCCGCCGCTGGCGCAGGACCTGGGGATCGGCGCATGACGGCCGCGCTGCAGCTGCTCGGTCGCTCCACGCTGGAATGGCTGCGTGCGCTCGGCCACGCCGCCTACTTCTTCGTCGACCTGCTGCGCCACTCGCCGGCGGCGCTGCGCCGCTTCTCGCTCGTCGTCGCGCAGATCCACGCCATCGGCAACCGCTCGCTGGTCATCATCCTGGCCTCGGGCATGGCGGTGGGTTTCGTGCTCGCGCTGCAGATGTACTACGCGCTGGTGACCTACGGCGCCGCCGAGAGCCTGGGGCTGGTGGTCAACCTGTCGCTGGTGCGCGAACTCGGGCCGGTGGTCGCCGCGCTGCTGTTCGCCGGCCGCGCCGGTACCTCGCTGACCGCCGAGATCGGCCTGATGAAGGCCGGCGAGCAGCTGGCCGCGATGGAACTGATGGCGATCGACCCGCGCAGCCGCGTGCTGGCGCCGCGTTTCCTCGGCGGCATCATCTCGATGCCCCTGCTGGCCGCCCTGTTTTCGGCCATCGGCATCCTGGGGGCGTGGGTCGTCGCGGTGCTGATGATCGGTGTCGACGCCGGCAATTTCTGGTCGATCATGCAGAGCAGCGTCGACGTCTGGCGTGACGTCGGCAACGGCATCGTCAAGAGCTTCGTCTTCGGCGTCATCTGCACCGCGGTGGCGCTGTACCAGGGTTACGAGACGCAGGCCACGCCCGAAGGCGTGGCCCATGCGACGACACGGACGGTGGTCATCGCTTCACTGGCGGTGCTGGCAATGGACTTCCTGTTGACCGCACTGATGTTCTCGACGCCGTGATCCGGCGCCGCTGAGGAAAAGAATGGGAAAGAAGGGTATCGAGACGCTCGTCGGGTTGTTCGTCCTGCTGGGCTTGTGCGCGTTCGCGTTCCTGGCGCTGAAGGCGGCCAACCTCGGCAGCTTCAGCAGCAACGGCGAGACCTACTCGCTGACGGCACGTTTCGACAACATCGGCGGGCTGAAGGCGCGTGCGCCGGTGCGCAGCGCCGGCGTCGTCGTCGGCCGCGTCAGGTCGATCTCGCTGGACCCGCAGACCTTCCAGGGCGTCGTCGAGATGGACGTCGACCAGCGCTTCCAGTTCCCGAAGGACTCGGCGGCCAAGATCCTGACCTCCGGCCTGCTGGGCGACCAGTACATCGGCCTGGAGCCCGGCGGCGACGACCAGAACCTGAAGTCGGGCGACACCGTGGCGCAGACGCAATCGGCCGTCGTGCTGGAGAACCTGATCGGCCAGTTCATGACCGGCAAGGCCGCCGAAGCCGGCGGCGGCGCCACCGCGCCGGGAGCCGCCCAGTGAAGCGCCTGGCCGCCGCGCTCGCCGTCACCGCGCTGGCCACCGGCTGCGCCACCGCTCCGGCGCCCGTGCCGGGCGAAGCCACGCCGCAGCGCGCCGCCTCGCCCGCCGACCCGTGGGAGAACTGGAACCGCAAGGTCTTCGCCTTCAACGACCAGGTCGACGAGGCGGTCGTGCGCCCGGTGGCCGAGGCCTACCGTGATCACGTGCCGCAGATCGTGCGCACCGGCATCGGCAACGTGCTGGGCAACATCCGCGACGTCTGGTCGGCGGCCAACCAGTTCCTGCAGGGCAAGCCCGCCGACGGCCTGGAGATGAGCGCGCGCGTGCTCGTCAACACGACGATGGGCCTGTTCGGCCTGCTCGACTGGGGCACCGAGCTGCGGCTGGAGCGCCGCAGCGAGGACTTCGGCCAGACGCTGGGCGTCTGGGGTGCGGGCGCCGGGCCGTACGTCGTGCTGCCGCTGCTCGGGCCTTCGTCGGTGCGCGACGGCCTGTCCTGGCCGGTCGATCGCGTGTTCGCTCCGTCGCGTCTGCCGCAGACCGATGCCGGCAGCTACACGGTGCTGGCGACGGAACTGTTGAACGCGCGCAGCGATCTGTTGGAGACGACCCAGCTGCTCGACCGGGTCGCGCTCGATCGCTATTCGTTCGTGCGCGACGCCTACCTGTCACGGCGGCTGGACCAGGTGTACGACGGCGCTCCGCCGCTCGTGGACTACGACGACGACGGCTACGGCGACGGCGAGGCTGCGCCGGCGCAGTGAACCGCAACCCCGGTTGCTGCGTTGATGCGTCAACGCCGCGCGGCGTGTCCGCAACCGAAAGGCAGACGATGTTCAAGCAATTCCTCACCGGCCTGGCGATGCTGGGCCTCTTGATCGCCGGCGCGAATGCCCAGCCCGGCGCGCCCGACGCCTTCGTGCGCACGATCTCCAACGACGTGCTCACGACGGCCAGGAACGACAAGGCGATCCAGTCCGGCGACATCAACGCCATCGTCGCGCTGGTCGACCACAAGGTGATGCCGGCGGTGGCCTTCGAGACCGTCACGCGTTCGGCCGTCGGCCCGCAGTGGCGCAGCGCCACGCCCGATCAGCGCGCCAAGCTGCAGGCCGAGTTCAAGATCCTGCTGGTGCGTGTCTACGCCGGCGCGCTGACGCAGCTGAAGGACCAGACCGTCGAGATCACCAAGACCCAGCCGGTGCCCGGCGGCACGCAGGTCGTCGTGCAGTCCGAGGTCCGCGGCAAGGGCGAGCCGATCAAGCTCGACTACCGCCTCGACCAGCAGCAGGGTGCCTGGAAGATCATCGACGTCAACGTCGGCGGCATCTGGCTGGTGCAGAGCTACCGTTCGCAGTTCGCCCAGGAACTCGGCGCCGGCGGCATCGACGGCCTGATCGCCAAGCTCGTCGAGCGCAACAAGGCCCCGGCCCAGCCGGCCAAGAAGGGTTGAGATGAAGCTGCCCGCGACCGCCATGCTGGCGCAGGCGCCGCAGCTGCTGCGTCAGCTCGGTGACGACACCGACGTCGTCGACGCCAGCGGGCTTGCCGAGTTCGACAGCTCCGCGGTCGCGCTGCTGCTGGAAGCCCGCCGCCGCGCCGCGGCGCGCGGGCGCACGCTGCGTGTCGACGGCGCTCCGGCCCAGCTCGTCGAGCTGGCACGCCTGTACGGCGTCGACGAGGTGCTGGGCCTGCCCGCGGCCGAGGCGGGCTGAGCCGGCTCAGGCGTCGCGGTCCTCGGCCGGCCGCTGGCCGTCGGAATAACGGCGGTTGCGCAGGTTCTTCTTGATCTCCGCGAGCGTCGGCCGCAGCGCGGCCGATCCCAGGCGCAGCGCCACGCCGGTGGCGAGGATGTCGACGATCGTCAGGTGCAGCAGCCGCGAGACCATCGGGCTGTAGCGGTCGGCGTCCTCGGGGTGGTCGGCGGCCAGCAGGATGTGGCCGGGCGAGCCCAGCGCCAGCGTCGCCAGCGGCGAGCCGCTGGCGGTGATGACGATCACCGTCGCGCCCTTGCGGCGCGCGATCTCGGCGACGTCCAGGATGTCGCGGCTGCGCCCCGAGTTGCTGATGACGACCGCGCAGTCGCCTTCGGCGAGCATGGTCGCGCTCATCACCTGCACGTGGCCGTCGCTGATGGCCATCGAGTTGACGCCCAGGCGGAAGAACTTGTGCTGCGCGTCCAGCGCCACGATGCCGGAGTTGCCGACGCCGTAGAACTCGATGCGCCGGCTGTGGCGGCCGGCTTCGGTGAGCGCGCTGATCGCGTCTTCGATCGCCTGGCTGGCGGCGGCGTTGCGATAGCGCAGCAGCGCCGCGACGGCGTTGTCGACGACCTTGACGACCAGGTCGCCGGGCTTGTCGTCCTCCTCGACCGCGCGGTGCACGAAGGGAACACCTTCGTTGACGCTGCCGGCGAGCTTGATCTTGAAGTCGGCCAGCCCGTCGTAGCCGACGCTGCGGCAGAAACGCACGACGGTGGGTTTGCTGACGCGGGCGCGTTCGGCGAGTTCGCCGACCGGCAGGCTGGCGAAGCCGCGGGCGTCGGCCAGCAGCAGGCGTGCGACACGCTGTTCGGCCGGCGGCAGCGCCGGGATCGAGGCCCGGATGCGTTCGAGCATCGGGCTCAGTTCGGCGGCGGGATCGCGGACGGGCCGCGGGGTCGGGGGCGGGAAGGTGTTCATTGTTCCTCGGCCCAGGCACAGCCGTCGCGCGCCACGAGCGCGCTGGCGGCCGCCGGGCCCCAGCTGCCGGCCGCGTAGGGGCGCGGGCCGGTCGGGTCGTTGTTCCAGGCGTCGAGCACCGGCTCGACCCAGCGCCAGGCCTGCTCCTGCTCGTCGCTGCGCACGAACAGGTTCAGCCGTCCGGCGATGGCGTCGAGCAGCAGGCGTTCGTAGGCGCCCACGCGTTCGCTCGGGAAGGCCCGGTCGAAGTCCAGGTCCAGCGACACCGGCGACAGCAGCTCGTCACGGCTGCCGCCGGTGGCCGCCAACAGGTGCAGCTCCAGCCCGTCCTCGGGCTGCAGCTTGATGACCAGGCGGTTGGCGCGCCGCGTTCCCGGGAAGATCGGGTGCGGCACCTCGCGGAAGTTGACGACGATGTGCGCGTCCTGCCCGGCCAGGCGTTTGCCGGTGCGCAGGTAGAAGGGCACGCCGGCCCAGCGCCAGTTCTGGATCTCGGTGCGCAGCGCGACGAAGGTCTCGCAGCGGCTGCCGGCCGGCACCTTGACCTCGTCCAGGTAGCCCGGCACCGCCTGGCCGGCGACGCTGCCGGCGCGGTACTGGCCGCGCACGACGTCGCGTGCCACCGTCTCGGGGGTGAACGGGCGCAGTGAGCGCAGCACCTTCAGCTTCTCGTCGCGGATCGCGTCGGCGGCGCTGGACGAGGGCGGCTCCATCGCGATCATCGTCAGCAGCTGCAGCGCATGGTTCTGGATCATGTCGCGCAGCGCGCCGGTGCGGTCGTAGTAATCGCCGCGCGTGCCCACGCCCAGCGACTCGGCCAGCGTGATCTGGATGTTGGCGATCCACTCGCGCCGCCACAGCGGCTCGAACAAGGCGTTGCCGAAGCGCAGCGCCATCAGGTTCTGCACCGCCGGCTTGCCGAGGTAGTGGTCGATGCGCAGCGCCTGGCGCTCGTCGAACACCGAGCGCACGACGCGGTTGATCTGCTGCGCGCTCGCCAGGTCGTGGCCCAGCGGCTTCTCGAGCACGATGCGCACGTGCGGGCCGACGATGCCGGCGGCGCCGAGCTGTTCGCAGATCACCGGGAACAGGTACGGGCTGGTCGCCAGGTACATCAGCGCCGTGTCGGCGCCGCGTTCGGCCAGCCAGGCCTTCAGGCCGGTGTAGTCCTCGGGCCGGGACAGGTCCATGCGGCGGTAGTGCAGCAGCTGCGCGAACTCGTCGAACTCGGCTTCGTTCGGGCGCTTGCTGCTGTCGACGGCGGCAAAACGTTCGCGCACGAAGGCGCGGTATTCGTCGTCGCTGCGCTCGTCGCGCGCGACGGCGAGGATGCGGCCGCCCTCGGGCAGCTTGTGGTGGCGCCAGGCCTGGAACAGCGCGGGCAGCAGCTTGCGCCAGGTCAGGTCGCCGGTGCCACCGAAGAAGACGAGGTCGAAGGACATGTCGGGGCGTGCATGTAACTAAGTTTCGTCCGGATCATGCTCCGCGGTTTCATGCCGGTCAACCGCGGGCGCGATCGGCGCGACACCGTCGGGCCTAGTACGGCACTTCGTAACGCAGCGTGCGCCAGCGCAGCACCGCCGAGCGCGGGCCGATGCGCTCCAGCGTGACGCCGGGCGCGGCCGTGTCGCCTTCGTGCAGCAACTGGCCGCCGACGAGCAGCATGCGCGCCGCCGGCTGGTCGGAATAGATCGCGCCGCCGATCGTCAGCTGCGGCAGGCCGCGGCGCTGTTCGGCCGAGAGCTGCTCGATTGGGATCGCGCGTTCGGCCGCCGGCGTCGTCGGGCGCGCATCGGCGGTCGCCGGCATGTTGGCCGGCGTGGCGGCCGGCCCGGGCGCCGGCACGGCCGGCGCGGCCCGGCGCGGCGGCGCCTCGGCCGTGGTGGCCGGCGGCGGCACGATGCGCGGCGGGCCGACACGCGGCACGGGTTCGGCCTCGGCCGATGCCGCGGCGGGTGAGGCCGGCGGCGTTTCGGCACTCACCGCGGGCGGCGCGGCGGGCGTGGGCATCGCCTGCGCCACGACAACGGCCGGCGGCGGCGGGCGCTGCGTGTTCCACCAGACGGCGCCGCCGAGCGCGACGACCGCCAGCGCGGCGGCGGACACGATCCAAGGGCCGCGCCGGGGCGCCGGAGGCGCCGCAGCCGGGGCCTGCGTGGCGGGCTGTGAATGCAGGCCGGGCACGGCACCACGCTCGCGTTCGGCGTCGGCACGGCGCAGGGCGTCGAGGATGTAGGACATGGTGTCAGCGGGTGAGCGCGAGCCGGGGCACGGTGTCGCCGTCGGTCCGCAGGATCTGCATCAGCGTCAGCGGCCCGGCGCGGCCATCGGGCTGCAGCCCGTGCGCGACCTGGAAGGCGACGATGCGGGGCGCCAGCGTGCCGCGGCCGGGCAGGCGTTCGTCCAGCCAGGCGGCCAGCACCGTCGGGTCGCCCGGGCTGCCCCAGCCCGGCGGCGGCCGCCACAGCGTCGCGAACTCGCCGCGCCACAGTGTGGCCAGCGTCGCCAGGTCGACCGTCGCCTGGCCGCCATCGGCAAACGCCAGCGTCGCGTGCTCGCTGTCCAGCCCGGTCAGCAGCACGACGCCGCTGCGGCCGTCGCTGCCGTGCAGCGTCAGCAGGCCCGGGCGGCCGAGGTCGCGCACCTGGGCCAGGCCGGTCTTCGTGCGCCAGCAGGCCAGGCCGGTGGCGGCCAGTGCGCTGCACGGTTCGCCGGCGCCGGCTTGCACCTTCCAGCGTGCGGCCAGCGCCCGGACGCCGTCGGCCTCGCGGGCCGCGGCGCGGGCCAGCAGCGCCTCGGCGTCCAGTTCCTCAGCGACCGGCGCCGATGCGGCCGGCGCCGCGGCAGCCACCACCGCAGCCGACGCGGCGGCCGCTGCCGGCAGCGCCGCCGGCAAGACCGGGCCGGCTTCGGCGGCCGTGGCGTCACCACGCCCGGCCTGCCAGACCAGCGCGCCGACGGCCAGCGCCGCGACGCCCAGCACCGCCGCGACCACCGGCGCACGCGACGGCGCCGGGGCCGCCGGCGCCGTGCCGAAGACCTCGTGCGCCGCGCGTTCGACGACGGCGCGGCCGACACGCCGCTGTCCTCGTGCGTAGCCGCCGAGCAGCGCCCGGTCGGCGAGCAGGTTGATGCGCCGCGGCACGCCGCCGCACAGCCGGTGCAGCGCCGCGATGGCGTCGTCGTCGAACGGCAGATCGCCGGCCAGCCCGGCGACCGCCAGCCGGTGGCGCACGTAGGCCGCGGTCTCGGCCGCGTCCAGCGCCGGCAGGTGGTAGCGTGCGATGACCCGCTGGGCGAGCTGCTCCAGCTCGGGCCGCGCCAGCATCGTGCGCAGCTCGGGCTGGCCGATCAGCACGATCTGCAGCAGCTTGCGCTCGTCGGTCTCCAGGTTGGTCAGCAGGCGCAGCTGCTCCAGCACCTCGGGCGCCAGCGCCTGGGCCTCGTCGATGACCAGCACCGCGTGGCGGCCGGCGGCGTGCGCGGCGAGCAGGAAGCGGTTCAGCGCGTCGACGTAGGCCTTCACCGTCGCTGCGCCGGCCGGCACCTCGAGGCGGAACTCGTCGCAGACGGTCTGCAGCAGCTCCAGAGCGTCCAGCTTGGGGTTGAAGACGTAGGCCACGTCGCAGTGCGACGGCACCTGCTCTAGGAAGCAGCGGCAGACGGTGGTCTTGCCGGCACCGATCTCGCCGGTCAGCAGCACGAAGCCGCCGCCGCCGGACAGGCCGTAGAGCAGGTGCGCCAGCGCCTCGCGGTGCGCTTCGCTCATGTAGAGGAAACGCGGGTCGGGGGCGATCGAGAAGGGCTCGCGCTGCAGGCCGTAGAAGCTCGCGTACATCGGTTTCCGGGGACGGTCGTGGTGCGCCTTGGCGCGACGGGGGGCGCGAAGACGCCTAGCATAGCGAGGCCCGGTGCCGCTTTTGCATCTCGCCCGTGTCACACGGTTGCGTGCTCGCCTCCGGTGCAATCCAGACTCCACGCCGATTCCCCATGAACCAGCTCGACCAGCTCCGCCAGTACACGACCGTCGTCGCCGATACCGGCAACTTCCATCAGCTCGCCCAGTTCGCGCCGCGTGACGCGACGACCAACCCGTCGCTGATCCTGAAGGCCGTGCGCCAGCCCGAGTACGCGCCGCTGCTGGCCGAGACCGTGGCCGCGCACGCCGCGCGGCCGCTCGAGGAGATCGTCGACGCGGTGCTGGTGAGTTTCGGCCTGGAGATCCTGAAGGTCGTGCCGGGCCGCGTCAGCACCGAGGTCGACGCCCGCCTGTCCTTCGACACCGCGGCGACCATCGAACGTGGCCGGCGCATCGCCGCGCTGTACCGCGCGGCCGGCGTCGGCCCCGAGCGCCTGCTGGTGAAGATCGCGTCGACCTGGGAAGGCATCCGCGCCGCCGAGGTGCTGGAGCGCGAAGGCATCCACTGCAACCTGACGCTGCTCTTCGGCTTCGGCCAGGCGGTGGCCTGCGGCGACGCCGGCGTGACGCTGATCTCGCCCTTCGTCGGCCGCATCCTCGACTGGCACAAGGCGCGTGCCGGCGCCGCCTGGGACGCCGCGGCGCACAGCGGCGCCGCCGACCCGGGCGTGATGTCGGTGACGACGATCTGGCGCCACTACAAGCGCCACGGCCTGGCCACCGAGGTGATGGGCGCGAGCTTCCGCAACGTCGAGCAGATCCTCGCGCTGGCCGGCTGCGACCTGCTGACGATCAGCCCCGAGCTGCTGGCCCAGCTGCAGGCGAGCGATGCCCCGGTCGCCCGCGCGCTCGAGCTCGCCGAGGCCCAGGCCGCCGACCTGCCCGCCGTGCATCTGGACGAAGCCACGTTCCGCTGGACGCTCAACGAGGACGCGATGGCCACCGAGAAGCTGGCCGAAGGCATCCGCGCCTTCGCCGCCGACGCCCGCGCGCTGGACGCGCTGATCGAGGAAGCAAGACGATGACACGCTGCGACCGCACCGAAGCCTGGGGCGCGCTGGCCGGCCACTACGAGGCCCACGGCCGCACGCTGGACCTGCGCGAAGCCTTCGCGCGCGACGCCTCGCGCTTCGAGGCGCTGTCGCTGCAGGCGCCGGAGGTCTTCGCCGACCTGTCGAAGAACCTGCTCGACACGGCGACGCTTCATTTCCTCGCCGACCTGGCGCAGGAGTGCGAGCTGCCGGCACGCCGCGACGCGATGCTGGCCGGGGCGGTCGCCAACCTCACCGAGGGCCGCGCGGTGCTGCACACCGCGCTGCGTGCGCCGCTGGGCGCCGCGCCGCACGGCGAGGCGGTGCACGCGGTGCTGGCGGCGATGCTGGCCTACGCCGAGCAGGTGCGGCTGGACGCGCAGATCACCGACATCGTCAACATCGGCATCGGCGGCAGCGACCTGGGGCCGCAGATGGTCGTCGCCGCGCTCGAGTCCTACGGCGACCCGGGCCGGCGGCTGCACTTCGTCAGCAATGTCGACGGCCACGACATCACGCCGGTGCTGGCGAAGCTGGACCCCAAGCGCACGCTGTTCATCGTCGCCTCCAAGACCTTCACGACACAGGAGACGATGGCCAACGCGCAGGTCGCGCGGGCCTGGTTCCTGGCCCACGGCGGCACGGTCGAGGAGATCGCGCGCCACTTCGCCGCGACGACGACCAACGTCAGCGCCGCGGCGGCCTTCGGCATCACGACGACCTTCGGCTTCTGGGACTGGGTTGGCGGGCGCTACTCGCTGTGGAGCGCGATCGGCCTGCCGATCGCGATCGCCATCGGCGCGGCCAACTTCCGTGCGCTGCTCGACGGCGCGCACGCGATGGACCGCCACTTCGCCGAGGCGCCCATCGAGCGCAACCTGCCGATGCTGCTGGGCCTCGTCGACGTCTGGTACCGCAACTTCCACGGCTTCACCAGCCGCAGCGTCGCGCCCTACCACCAGGGCCTGCGCCGGCTGCCGGCCTATCTGCAGCAGCTGGAGATGGAGTCCAACGGCAAGCGCGTCGACCTCGACGGCCAGCCGCTGCCCTATGCCACCAGCCCGGTGGTCTGGGGCGAGCCCGGCACCAACGGCCAGCACGCCTACTTCCAGATGCTGCACCAGGGCAGCGACGTGATCCCGGTGGAGTTCATCGCCGTTCGCCGGCCGACGCACCCGCACGCTGACCTGCACGCCAAGCTGCTCGCCAACTGCCTGGCGCAGAGCCAGGCGCTGATGCTCGGCAAGACCGCCGAGGCGGCGCGTGGCGAGACGGTGCCGACCGCGTCGGCGACGCTGGACCGCGAGGTGCTCGCGCGCCACCGCACCTTCCCTGGCAACCGGCCGAGCACGACCTTCGTGCTGGACATGCTGACGCCGCGCGCGCTGGGCGCGCTGGTCGCGATGTACGAGCACCGCGTCTGGACCAGCGGCGCGCTATGGGGCCTCAACAGCTTCGACCAGTGGGGCGTCGAGCTCGGCAAGGCGCTGGCCAGCGACCTGCTGCCGCGCCTGGCCTCGGGCGACACCCGGGGGCTGGACGCCAGCACCGCGGCGTTGCTGGCCCGGCTGCGCGGCTGAACCCCTCTCTCACGTCCCTCGGGACAGGTCGCCACCGGCGACCAGGGGAGCGGCGTTGGCATGCGCGCCGAACCCGATCCGGGTCCCCCGGTCGGGTTCGGAGCCCCCGTGGGGGGCGGCCGCTCGGCGGCCGGGGGCCCCAAAACGGTAGATGCGCTCGTCGAGGTGGCGCGCGACGGCGTCGACGTCGTCTTCGCTCCAGCCCAGGTGGGCCGTGGCCTGCCAGCGCCGCACCTGGGCCTTCAGGCTGTCCCAGTCGGTGGCGATGCGTTTGTCGCGCCAGTGCATCTGCGTCGTGTGGCAGGCGACGCAGTGCGTGTCGTAGAGCAGCGCGCCGCGGTTCGCGGGCAGCGGCGGCAGCGTGTCCTGGGCGAATGCCGGCACGGCGGCCAGCAGCAGGGCGGGCAGGGCGGGGCGGCAGTTCATCGGCCCATCGTAGCGGCCGCTTCGCCCCGGCTACCCCGGGGTTTCAGCCGGTCGGCGTCGGGCGCGCAGCCGGCGCCACTGGCGCGGGCCGCCTAGCCCTGCCTCGGCGACCGCCTGCTTGGTCGCGCGGCCCTCGCGCAGCGCACGTTCGGCCAACGCGACCCGCAGGTCCTCGATCCAAGCGCGTGGGCTGCTGCCCACGTGTTCGGCGAACAGCCGCGCCAGGTGGCGCGGCGAGACGTGGGCGAGGGCCGCCAGCTTGTCCAGCGGCCAGTCGGCGGCCGGGGCCTCGAGCACCGCGTCCTGCACGCGGTGCAGCGCCGGGTGCAGGTGCTCGCGGCCGGCGAGCAGCGCCGAGTGCTGCGGGTCCTCGCTGCCGCGGCGGTGGAAGACGACCATCGTCTGCGCCACGGCCGCCGCCACCGCTTCGCCGCAGATCCGTGCGACCGCGTGCAGCGCGAGGTCGATGCCGGCGGTGACGCCGGCGCTGGTCGCGACCGGGCCGTCGGCGACGAACAGGCGGTTGGCCAGCACCTGCGCCGTCGGCGCCAGCCGCTGCAGCTCGTCCAGCATCTCGTGGTGCGTCGTGCAGCGCCGCCCGGCCAGCAGCCCGGCGTCGGCGGCCAGCAGCGCGCCGGCGCAGACGGTCATCAGTTCGACACCGGCGCCCAGGCGCGGCGCCACCGCCTCGGCCAGCCAGCGGCGTGTCCTCGCCCAGTGCGCGGGCAGCGGCCGCATCAGCGCGCTTTCGCAGCCGCTGGGCTGGCCCAGCAGCACGACCCAGGTCTCGTCTTCGAAGCCTGCCGGCAGCGCCTCCAGCGCCGCGATCGTCGCGCCGACCGAACTCGCGGCCTGCGCGTCGGGGCCGACGTGGCGGAGCCGGAAGGCCGGCGGCCGGCCGCGCCGTGCCAGCTGCTGGTTGGCGAGGCGGAAGACTTCCGCCGGGCCGGCCAGGTCCAGCAGCAGCGTCTCGGGCAGGACGACGAAGACCAGGTCGATCATGCGGCTCGATGCAAAGCCTGCTCGACGCTGCAGATCGTCGCGAAACGCCCGGCGAGCACGGTCTCGGTACGTTCGTAGAGCTCGGCCGGGCTCAGCAAGCGGCCGGCCGGCGTCGCCATCGCGAAGGTCAGCGTCGCTTCGGTGACGTAGTCGACCTCCCAGCCCTCGTCGCTGGCGTGGCGCGTCGTCGTCTCGCAGCACTGCTCCGTGCGGATGCCGGCGACGATCAGCCGGCGGATGCCGTGCTGGTGCAGCCAGACCGTGAGGCCGGTGCCGACCAGCGCGCTGTGGCGTTCTTTCAGAAAGCTGGCCGCGGCGTCGTAAGGCGCCAGACCGTCCAGCGGGCGCACCAGGCCGCTGTCGAGCGCGAACGGGTTGTCGGCGCTCTTCGGGCCGTCGGTGTGCAGGATGCGCACGACCGGCAGGCCGCGTTCGGCGGCGCCGGCGACGAGCGCATTGACACGCGCCAGGAAAGCCGGCGCGGCCGCCGGGTCCCAGTAGGGGCGGGCGGTGAAGGACTGCTGGACGTCGATCAACAGGACGGCGGTGGACATCGTCTGGCCTCGTGCGGTGGTGAAGGGTGACCGCATCGTGCCTGCCGCAGTGTGCACCCGCCGGGCCCGAACCGGACGCGAGGCGGACGTTTCAGGACATCCGCCGGCCGGGCGTCAGGGCCGCGGCTGCGCCAGCCAGGCCTCGGCCAGCCGCACCCAGGCCGACGCGCCGATCGGGATCAGCTCGTCGTTGAAGTCGTAGCTCGGGTTGTGCAGCATGCACGGGCCCAGGCCGTGGCCGGCCTCGCGGTGCGTGCCGTCGCCGTTGCCGATGACGAAGTAGCAGCCGGGCTTGTCCAGCAGGTAGAAGCTGAAGTCCTCGGCGCCCATCGTCGGCTCGAACTCGAGCACGTTCGCGGCGCCGACCACCTCGGTCAGCGTGCGGCGCACGAACTCGGTCTCGGCCGGGTGGTTGATCGTCGGCGGGTAGTTGCGGTGGAACTCGAACTCGCAGGCCGCGTCGTAGGCCGCGCAGGTGGCGTCGGCGACCTGCTTCATGCGGCGCTCCACCAGGTCCAGCACCTCGGTCGTGAAGGTGCGCACCGTGCCCTGCAGCTCGACGCTGTCGGGGATGACGTTGGTCGCCTCGCCGGCGTGGATCATCGTCGTCGAGATCACCGCGGTGTCGATCGGGCGCTTGTTGCGCGTGACGATGCCCTGCCAGGCGCTGACCAGCTGGCAGGCGACGAGCACCGGGTCGATGCCGTTGTGCGGCATCGCGGCGTGCGCGCCCTTGCCGCGGATCGTCACCTTGAACTCGTTGCTGCTGGCGAAGACCGGGCCGGTCTTGACGGCGAACTGGCCGGCTTCGAGGCCTGGCCAGTTGTGCGCGCCGAAGATGGCCTCCATCGGGAAACGCTCGAACAGCCCGTCCTGGATCATCTCGCGCGCGCCGCCGCCGCCTTCTTCGGCCGGCTGGAAGACGAGGTAGACGGTGCCGTCGAAGTTCCTGTTCTTCGCCAGATGCTGTGCGGCGGCCAGCAGCATCGCCGTGTGGCCGTCGTGGCCGCAGGCGTGCATGCGCCCGGCGTGGCGGCTGGCGTGCGCGAAGGTGTTCTTCTCGGTGATCGGCAGCGCGTCGATGTCGGCACGCAGGCCGACGGCGCGTGCCGAGCTGCCGTGCTTCACGATGCCGACGACGCCGGTCTTGCCCAGCCCGCGGTGCACCGGGATGCCCCAGCCTTCCAGCGCGGCGGCGATCAGGTCGCTGGTGCGCTGCTCCTCGAAACACAGCTCGGGGTGGGCGTGCAGGTCGCGCCGCAGCGTGGCGATGCCGGCGGCGTCGGCGACGATGGAATCGATCAGTTTCATCGGGCAGGGCGGAGGCGGCTCAAAAGGCGATGCTAGCCCCGTTCCGGTGCGCGCTCGGGCGCCGGGGGCATGGCCGCGTCGCGGGGCGGGCGGCCGTGTGCGTGGCACCATGCCGGCCTCGCGCCGCCACCCGCCACGCCCCGACCATGAATGCCGCCCCCGAGACCCGCGTCGTGCACGCCGCCTGCCCGCACGACTGCCCCGACACCTGCGCGATGCTGGTCACCGTCGAGAACGGCCGCGCGGTGCGTGTGCAGGGCGACCCGGAGCACCCGACGACGAACGGCGCGCTGTGCACCAAGGTCAGCCGCTACCCCGAGCGCACCTACCACCCCGAACGTGTGCTGACGCCGCTCAAGCGCATCGGCCCCAAGGGTCGCGGCGAGTTCGTGCCGGTGTCCTGGGACGAGGCGCTGGAAACGATCGCCGCACGCCTGAAGGCCATCGCCGCACGCGACCCCGAGGCCATCCTGCCGTACAGCTACGCCGGCACGATGGGCCTGGTGCAGGGCGAGAGCATGGCCGCGCGTTTCTTCAACAAGCTCGGCGCGTCGCGGCTGGACCGCACGATCTGCGCCTCGGCCGGCAGCGAAGCGCTGCTGGCGACCTACGGCATCAAGGCCGGCATGCACGTCGAGCACTTCGCCGAGAGCCGGCTGATCCTGATCTGGGGCAGCAACTCGATCACCTCGAACCTGCACTTCTGGACCATCGCCCAGGCCGCCAAACGCCAGGGCGCCAAGCTGGTCTGCATCGACCCGCGCCGCACCGAAACCGCCGAGAAGTGCCACGAGCACCTGGCGCTGCGCCCGGGCAGCGACGGCGCGCTGGCGCTGGCGCTGATGCACGAACTGATCGCCCACGACTGGCTGGACCACGACTACCTGGAACGTTACGTCGACGGCTGGCCGGCGCTGCGTGAACGTGCGCTGCAGTGGCCGGCCGAACGCGCCGCCGCGGTCTGCGGGCTGACCGTCGAGCAGATCCGCGGCCTGGCGCGCGACTACGGCACGACCCAACCGGCCGCGATCCGCCTGAACTACGGCATGCAGCGTGTGCACGGCGGCGGCAGCGCGGTGCGGCTGATCGCCTTGCTGCCCTGCCTGACCGGCGCCTGGCGCCACCGCGCCGGCGGCCTGCTGCTGTCGGCCTCGGGCTGGTTCGCCGGCCGGCGCGACGACGCCTGGCTGCAGCGCCCCGACCTGCTGGCCGGCCGCCAGCCGCGCACGATCAACATGAGCACGATCGGCGACGACCTGCTGCGCGAGGCCTCGCCCGGTTTCGGCCCGCGCATCGAGGCGCTCGTCGTCTACAACAGCAACCCCGTGGCGGTGGCGCCGGAGAGCCGCAAGGTCGTTGCCGGCTTCGCGCGCGAGGACCTGTTCACCGTCGTGCTCGAGCACTTCCTGACCGACACCGCCGACCACGCCGACTTCGTGCTGCCGGCCACGACCCAGCTCGAACACTGGGACGCGCACACCGCCTACGGCCACACCTACGCGCTGCTGAACAAACCCGCGATCGAAGCGCTGGGCGAAGCGCGCTCCAACGCCGCGATCTTCCGCGCGCTGGCCGAACGGATGGGTTTCGACGACCCGTGTTTTGCCGACGACGACGAGACGCTGGCGCGGCGCGCCTTCCTCGCCGACCGCGTCGACCTCGGTTCGCTGGAGCAGCGCGGCTGGGCCAAGCTCGACGTGGCCGACGCGCCGTTCGCCAAGGGCTTTCCGACGCCGTCGGGCAAGGCCGTCGTCGACGTGCCGGGGCTGGGTGTGCCCGACCACGTGCCGAACCACGAATGCGCGGAGACGACGCCCGAGCTGGCGGCGCGCTTCCCGCTGGCGATGATCTCGCCGCCGGCGCGCCACTTCCTGAACTCGACCTTCGTCAACGTGAAGAGCCTGCGCGCCGTCGAAGGCGAGCCGCTGCTGGAAATCCACCCCGACGACGCCGCCGCACGCGGCATCGCCGACGGTGCCGAGGTGCGGGTGTTCAACGAACGCGGCGAGTACCGCTGTGCCGCAGCGGTCAGCACGCGGGCGCGGCCGGGCGTCGTCGTCGGGCTGGGCGTCTGGTGGCGCAAGCTGGGCCGCGACGGCACCAATGTCAACGAGCTGACGCACCAGCGCCTGACCGACATCGGCCGCGCACCGAGTTTCTACGACTGCCTCGTCGAGGTGGCGGCCGCCTGATGCGCGGGCGACGTGCGGGCCTGATCGTGGCGCTGGCCGCCGTGGCGGCGCTGGCCGGCTGCAGCAACGTCGGCTACGTCGCCCAGGCGCTGCAAGGTCACCTGGACCTGCTGCAGCGTTCTCGCCCCGTCGAGGACTGGCTGGCCGACCCGGCCACGCCACCGACGCTGCAGGCCCGGCTGGCGCTGGCGCAGCGTCTGCGTGCCTTCGCTGTCAGCGAGCTGAAGCTGCCCGACAACCGCAGCTACAAGCGCTACGCCGAGCTCGACCGCAAGGCCGTCGTCTGGAACGTCGTCGCCGCGCCCGAGCTGTCGCTGAAGCTGCAGACCTGGTGCTGGCCGGTGATGGGCTGCGTCGGCTACCGCGGCTACTTCAGCCGCCAAGGCGCCGACGCGCTGGCCGCCGAGCTGCGTGCCGACGGCCGCGAGGTCTGGGTCTACGGCGTGCCGGCGTATTCGTCACTGGGCTGGAGCGAATGGCTGGGCGGCGACCCGCTGCTGTCGACCTTCATCGGCTGGTCCGAAGGCGAGCTGGCGCGGCTGGTGTTCCACGAACTCGCGCACCAGGTCGCCTACGCGCAGGACGACACGCCGTTCAACGAGTCCTTCGCCACCGCGGTCGAGCGCCTGGGCGTGCGGCGCTGGCTGGACACCCAGGCCGACGCCGCGGCACGTGCCGAGTACGAACGTTTCGACGCCCGCCGGCGCGCCTTCCGCGCGCTCGTCGGCGAGACGCGCGAGGCGCTGCGCACGCTGTACGCCAGCGACGCCGACGAGGCGACGAAACGCGCCCGCAAGGCCGAGCTGATGGCCGCGATGCGTGCGCGCCACGCGGCGCTGAAGGCTGGCGAGTGGGCGGGTTATGCCGGTTACGACGCCTGGTTCGACAATGCGAACAACGCGGCGCTGGGCGTGCAGGCGGCCTACGACGAGTGGGTGCCGGCGTTCGAGCGGCTCTTCGAGGCCCAAGGCGCCGATTTCAAACGTTTTTATGCCGAGGTGGCGCGGCTGGCCGCGCTGCCCAAGGCCCAGCGACGTGCGGCACTGGCCGCCGCCGCGGCGACAGGAGTTGACGAGTGAGCGATATCCGCATCCGACGCGAACACGAGCTGGGCCTGGACGTGGCCCGCGCGGTGGCCGACGACTGGGCAGAACAGTGCCGCACGCAGTTCGACATGCAGTGCCGCATCGTGCGCGGCGAAACGAGCGACACGGTCGAGTTCCGCCGCAGCGGCGTCAACGGCCGCCTCGTCGTCGCCGCCGATCATTTCGACCTCGACGCCAAGCTCGGCTTCCTGCTCGGCGCCTTCAGCAAGACGATCGAACGCGAGATCCGCAGCAACCTCGACCAGCAGCTCGCCCGCCATGCGGGCGATGCGACGAAGCGCGGCTGAGGCCTTCCCCCCCCCGGGGACAGGTCGCCGCAGGCGACCAGGGGGAGCGACCTCTGCATGCGGGCCGGACCCGATCCGGGTCTCCCGGTCGGGTTCGGAGCCCCCTCGGGGGGCGGCCGCCAGGCGGCCGCGGGCGCCGTCTACTTCAGGTCTTCGATGAGGTCGATGTATTGCTGCATCGCCTCGTTCGCCGACGTGCCCTTCAAGCCTGCCCAGGCGTCGTACTTCGCCCGGCCGACGAAGTCGGTGAAACCCGGGCGGTCGCCCTCGACGTCGCCGACCGTGGCCTGCTTGTAGAGCGAATAGATCTTCAGCAGCGTCGCGTTGTCGGGCTTGGCCGGCAGCGACTTGCTCTCCGCGACGGCCTTTTCGAACGCAGCCTTGAGTTGCGGCATGGTGCAGGTCTCCTCTGACCCGTGATCCGGGCTTGACGCTCCCGATGTTAGCGGCCATCGTGCCCCGAAAAAGCGGAGGAGCGCATGAGTCTTGACGCCGAGCGCATGTCACGCGTGGACACCGCGTGGCTGCGCATGGACAACGACGTCAACCTGATGATGATCGTCGGGGTCTGGCTGCTGGAACCCGGCATCACGCTGGCGGCGCTGCGCCGTCGTGTCGAGGAGCGCTTCCTGCGCTACGCGCGTTTTCGCCAGCGTGCCGTGCCCGACCTGCTGGGCGCCTCCTGGGTCGAGGACGAGCACTTCGACCTCTCGCGCCACGTCGTCACCACCAAGCTGCCGCGCCGCCGCGGCCAGGACGAACGTGCGGCGCTGAAGGCCTTGTGCGCGGAGCTGGCCGCGACGCCGCTGGACCCGCAGCGCCCGCTGTGGCAGTTCCACCTGATCGAACGCTACGAAGGTGGCTCGGCCATCGTCGTGCGCCTGCACCACTGCATCGCCGACGGCATCGCGCTGATCTCGGTGATGCTGTCGATCACCGACGGCGGCGCCGAGCCGCCGAAGCACCCGAGACACGCGCACGGCCAGGAGCATGGCCATGAACACGGCCACGAACACGACTGGCTCGCCGACGCGGTGCTGCGCCCGATCACGGACCTGACGGTCAAGGCCATCGGCATGTACGGCAACGGCGTCGCGCGTTCGATGGAGATGCTGGCGCACCCGCAGACGCGTTTCCTCGGTTCGCTGGCGGTGGCGCGCCACGGCTGGCAGGTGGTGCACGACGCCGCCGCGCTGGCGCTGATGACCGACGACTCGCCGACCGCGCTGAAAGGCAAACCCGGCGGCCTGAAAGCCGTCGCCTGGAATGAACCGCTGCCGCTGGACACCGTCAAGGCCGTCGGCAAGGCCCTGGGTTGCTCGATCAACGACGTGCTGCTGGCCTGCGCCGCCGGCGCGATCGGCCGCTACCTGCACGATCTCGGCGACGACCCGGCGGGCAAGGAGATCCGGGCCATGGTGCCGGTCAACCTGCGCTCGAGCGACAAGGCCTGGCAGCTGGGCAACCGCTTCGGGCTGGCGCCGCTGGTACTGCCGATCGGCATCGACAACCCGATCGAGCGGGTCTACGCGGTGCGACAGCGCATGGCCGAGCTGAAGGGCAGCTACCAGCCGCTGCTGGCCTTCGCCGTGCTGGCGATGGCGGGTTTCCTCGTCAAGCCGGTGCAGGACGCGGTGCTGAACCTGTTCGCGCGCAAGACGACGGCGGTGATGACCAACGTGCCCGGCCCGCGCGAGCCGCTGAAGTTCTGCGGCTCGACGCTGCGCCAGACCATGTTCTGGGTGCCGGCCTCGGGCGATGTCGGCCTGGGCGTCAGCGTGCTCAGCTACGGCGGCGGCGTGCAGTTCGGGCTGATCGCCGACACCGCGCTGTGCCCTGACCCGCAGGCCATCGTCGAACGTTTCGAACCCGAGTTCGAGAAGCTGCTCTGGCTGACGATGATGCTGCCCTGGCCGGGCGAGGACGGGGCGGCCGCCTAACAGGCCGTTGAAAAACCACCCGTGAAGCCGAGGTCGCCCACCGCGTTCGAGGTCGAAACGCTCATACAGCCCGACGCTTCGGTCGCCGACGCCGAAGACAGGCTATTTCGACGGGATTCAGGCGCTTCAAGGTGGTCATTCGGCCATCCCGACGTTCATTACGCGCACTGCGGGCGCAGTGGGGCCAAGGTGCGCAACCGCGAGAGGTTGTAGGCGGCCATCGTCAGCGTCAAAAGCTGGTCGATCTTGTCCAGTCCCGGCACCATCACCTGGCGGATCGAGCCGACGACCTTGCCCCATCCGAAGCACTGCTCGATGCGCTTTCTGCGTGACGTAGCCGGGATGCCGCGTCGTGCGCCCGTCGATGGCACTGCCGCCGCTGCGGGCGGTGTTCTGCGCGACGTGCGGCGTGACGTTCATCTCGCGGCGTGCCTTGACGAAGCCCTTGGTGTCGTACGCCTTGCCTGCGGCAACCGTCACGCGTTTGCCCGGGCTGGCGACGTCGGTCAGCATCTGCGCGGCGACGTCGCTCGGCCGTGCCATCGGCCTGGCTGGCCTGGCCCAGGCCTGGATGAGCGTGCCATCGACGCTGAAGTGCTCGCCCGACAGCAGGTCGCGCTTGTGCGCCATCTCTACCGTCTCGTTGAACAGGTCCGTTACCGCGTCGTGCTCGATGAGCCGGTCGCGGTTCTTGCTGAACACCGAGTGGTGCCCGCCAAGGACACCGTACTCGAAGACCGTCTTCACGTAGAAGACGTTGGCCTGCTCGTGCTCGAGCCGCTCGCGCAACGCCTCCCATTGCAGCTCCGTGACGGCGACGGTCACCTCCACGGGCTGGTCCGCCAGTTCAAAGAAGTGCGCCGAGTGCAGCCGCCCGTTGCGGCCGATCCCGTCGACGCCGGCCGTCATCGTCGAGCCGGTGATGCCGAGCGCCTTGACGGCCTCGAGCAGCCAGCGGCCCATCGGCTGCCTGCCGTGGCGCCGCCCTTCGACGGTGAAGAACGTGATCTGGTCGCCGTTCATGGTCAGCCTCCTGCAGTGCGGGCGGTACGAAGCAGCGCGACAGAAAGTCCCTCAGTTGCCGGTACCCGGCCGTGTTTCTGCAGGCGCTGGAGCGCGCGCAGCGGACATCAGAACTTATAGGTGAGATTGAGGTGAATGTTCCTCGGCTCCCCATAGGACGTGGTGCGATAGAACCCGACATTCGTCCGGTATGCCTTGTCGAAGACATTGTTGATCTTCAACCCCGCCGTCAGTTGCCTGGAAATTTCGTGGCGTGCCATCAGGTCGAAAACCGCATAGGCCGATTGGCTGTACTCTTCCTGCCGCCCCAGCCCGTAGTTCATGATGGTCTGATACGTGCGGCTTTGCCAGCGGCCTCCGCCGCCCAGCTTCAGCCCCGGCAGCAGGGCATCAGCCCTGTAGCTCGCGTACAGCTTGAACTGGTTGGCCGGCGCTGTGGTCGAGACCAGTTTTCCATCCTGGCGCGCCTTCACATGGGTGAAGCTGCCTTGAAGCTGGCTGTTGCGCGTCAGCGCGCCCGTCACCTCGGCTTCGAAGCCCTTGGCCTTCACGCCCTGAATGCCGCGATAGGCTGGATTCCCGTCGGGCGCGTAGGTGTCTTCGAGTTGCTCGGGATAGTTTTCCTGGTGGATCTCGAAGTACGCCGCGCTGGCGTTCAGGGCGCCATCGAAAAATTCCCCTTTCAACCCGGTTTCGTAGCTCTTGCCTTCCAGCGGGTCGATCAGGTTGCCGCTGACGTCGCGATAGCTCTGAGGCTTGAAGATGGTCGTGTAGCTCGCGTACCAGGAAATGTTCTTGTTGATTTCATAAATGAGCCCGGCATAAGGCACGAAATTGCCGTTCTTCTGGAAGTCGATGGATGAATTGGGCGCTGTGTAGCGGTAGTTGGCGAACCGGCCTCCCAGCAGAACTTTCAGGGAGTCGGTGGCGGAGAGGCGGGTGGCCGCATAGACGGCTTCCTGGCGCGTTGTCTCGTCCTGGTACGACGAAGGCGTGCCCCACAGCGGCTCCGGGATGTCTCCATTCCAGTTCCAGAAGTCGCTGACGATCCGCTGGGGATAGCTCACGTTCGCATAAGTGGTGCCCGTCCAGTGCGCTCGCGAGACCTGTCCACCCAGCACCAGTTCGTGCTCCCGCCCCAGCCAGGAGAAAGAGCCGTCGACTGCAAAATCGAAAGTGTCGGTATTCGTTCTCCCCACATACTTGTTGGCGAAGATGGTGGACGTGCCATCCGCAAACGGACCGCTCTGGATCGACCCCAGCTTCGCGTCATAGCCGTTGTACTGGTGGGTCAACGAGGCCTGGAGCTTCCACCTGTCCGAGAGCCACTGCGTGAGCGATGCGAATGCCGAGCCTGAAGTCTGTTCCCAGCCACTCCAGTTGGCGCCACTGTTGTACGAGCGGGGCAGGGAAATCCGGTTGCCGTACCTGTCGTAGATGGGCCGGGTGCCACTCCAACTCGATCGCTGCGGGTCGGTGTTCTGATAATCGAATCCGATGCTCAACAGTGTGTCTGGCGTCAGATCGGCTTCCAGCATGCCGTAAAGCACGGAGGTCTTGCGCTGGCTGCCATCGAGGAACGAATGCTGGTCCTGAAACGCGACGACGCCCCGACCGCGGATTCTTCCGTCGGTGCTCAACGGCGCGCTCACATCGAGTTCAGCGCTGTAGTTGTCCCAGGAGCCCGCCCCGACCCTGACCTGCTTCTGCGATGTCGCCGTCGGCTTCTTGCGCACGAGATTGATGATGGCGCCTGGCTGTCCCGCACCGGTGAGAAGGCCTGCCGCGCCCTTGAGCACTTCGACGCGGTCATAGATGGCCGTACTGCTCAGATTGTTGCCGGCCGAGAAGGCGGAGTTGATGGTCGTCGGGACGCCGTCGTACTGGAAATTTTCGATGCCGAAGCCGCGTGCGGAGTAAGTCGTCCGCTCGGAATCCAGCGAGGAAACATGAACGCCCGGCATCTGCTCCAGCACCTCGTTGAGGCTGCTCAGCGCGTAGTCGTCGATTTTTTCCCGGGTGACGACGCTGATCGACTGCGGGGTTTCGCGCTGCGTCAGGGCCAGCCCCGTGGCCGTGGAGCTCGGGCCTGCCGCCCTGTAGCTGCCGCTGCCCTGAGTGGTCGCGCTGACCTCTGCTTTCGCCTTGACCGTCACCGCCGGCAAAGTCGTTTCTCGCACCCGGACTTCAGGCAATGTTGCTTCACTCGGAGATAGCGCAGGAGCTTTGCGTAGCGTGTATTCGCCGCTGGTGTCGCGCACTGCCTGCAAGCCGGTACCGGCCAACACTTGGCGCAAAGCCTCTTCCTCAGTCAGGCTACCGGTAGCCCCTGGGCTCTTCAACCCTGCCGTGAGTTCAGCGTTGACCGCGATCTGGGCTCCGGCCTGGCGGCCGAAGCGGCTCAACGCTTGGTCGAGTGAGCCGGCCGGAACGTCGAAACTGCGGCGAGCATCTGCCGCCGCCGGGATGCCTTGGGCCCAGGCAGAGGGCGCAGGCGCCCCCAAAGCCGCACTCAGCAGCAAGCCCAGCAGAGCTTGTGCCACAGGGGTCAACGGGAATCGCGTGGCGGTGGCTGCGCGCGGCTGGTCCAAATGCTTGCCGGGCTGAGTGATCGGAGATTGAGCGCGAACGGCCGCCATGTGCAGGTTTCCTTGTGCGAATGCTGTTGTGGAAGAAAGCACAGCAAAACGACAACTACCTGGGCAGAGGCGCCGTCTCGCCTGGCTTCACATGTAAAGCCGCACGAGATTCAAAAAACTGCCGACTGATTTGTAACAGCCCGAAGAGCCGGGCCGGCATCTGGCCGGAGGGGAGGGCCGCACCACATCGCGCGGGAGGTCTCAGCGCGCGGAAACCGTCACCCAATACCGCGTCACGCGGTTCACCCGTACCGGCAACTGCCGCTCCAGCGAGGAAAGGATACGTTCGGTGGGGTTGACGCCGCTCAGCGGCCAGGAGCCCGTGATGCGCAGATGCGCGACTTCCGGCGCGCAGCGCAGCCGGCCGTGCCGGTAGCGGTCGAGGTCGGCAATGAACTCGCCCAGCGGCGTGCTCTCCGCAGTCAGGACCTCGTCGGCCCAGGACAGGGCCGCATCGCGAAGCGGCTCAACGGACGAAACCTGCTGCCGGTTGAAACGAACCTGCTGACCCGCCCTGACGAGCGTCGGGGCATCTGAAGCCGCCCCCGCCAAACGAACCTCCATAGCGCCTTCTGCAACGGCGAGCCGCGTGCTGCCTTCGGCCGGGCTTTCATCGCGGCGCACGGAAAAGCGCGTGCCCACCGGGATGAGCGTGCCTTCCCGGGTCGAGACGACGAAGGGTCGTCCTTGCGCATCGGGGGCCGTGGTCACCAGGATCTCTCCGGTGCGCAAAACAATGCGGCGCTGCTGCGCGGTGAATTGGATGTCCAGCGCCGTGGCGGTGTTGAGCATCAGTTGTGTGCCGTCGACCAGCACCAGGCTGCGGCGCTCACCAGTGGCCGTGTGCTCGTCGGCCATGGCCGATGCGAGTTGGGCGCGCCAGGGCACCTGATCCTGCACCAGATACAAGGCGGCGCCGCCGGTGCCCACCCACATCAGCGTCTTGAATGCGCGGCGCCGCGCGGGCTCGAGTTCGGCAGCGCGGGCCAGCGTGGCGCGCGAGACGTCCGGCGCAACGTGCAGGGTACTGGCCTGCAGCCGTCCGCCCATGGACTGCAAGCGCCGCCAGGCACGTGCGTGCTCGGCATGCGCAGCCTGCCATTGCTCGAATTCGGCCTGGTCCTGCGGAGTTTGTTGGCCAGAGGCGAGCCGAACGTACCAACCCACAGCCTGCTCGACGATGCCGTCCGCAACCGGGTCGTCATCATGGTTGGCCGCGGCACCGGGGTTTGGACCCTGGCGTGAGGAAAACAGTGCTGCCTCCTGTGTTTCGTCCGCAAGCCGCCGCGTCAGCGGGTGGCGTAGAGCGCCTTGTAGCAATGGGCCACAGCGCGCGTCATGGCCTTTTGCACGACGTTGACACTGATACCGAGCTGCGCGGCGATCTGCGGGTAGGTCTGGCCGTCGAGCTGCGACAGCAGGAAGGCTTCGCGCACCTGTGCGGGCAAGCCGTCGAGCAGACTTGCGATTTCTTCAAGGGTCTCGAGAATGAGATACCGCTCTTCCGGTGACGGTGCGAGCGGCTCGGGCCGCGCGGCGAGCGCTTCGAGCCATGCCTGTTCCAGTGCGTAGCGCCGCCAATGGCTGGCGACCAGGCCGCCAGCGATGGTGCTCAGGTAGGCGCGGGGTTCATGGACGACTTGGTCCGGGCCTTTGCCCAGTACGCGCACGAAGGTGTCGTGCGCCAGGTCTGCAGCATCGAGTGCGTTTCCGAGTTTGCGGCGCAGCCACCCCTGCAACCAGCCGTGGTGGTCACTGTAAAGGGTTTGCACATCCAGTGAGGTTTCGCTGGCCGACATAACACGCCGATCGCGATTTGCGTCGTAAAGCGGTATTGAGACGTATTCGCATCGTAGCAGATGATGAAACTCGACTGCTCTAGGCTCTGCCGAGACCCACCGGGATCAAAGGGAGGTCCCTCGCTGGCCCCCCAGTTGCCAGGTCACCGACGACCGAAACCCAGGCTGCCGATGCCCGTGCCGCCGCCGATGAGCTGCAGGTCGACCGGGTGGGGCCGATCACGCGCACTGGCCGCTGGGTGGGCAGGTGCGAACGAAGCTCCACCACCACACCGCCTCCAGTAATGGCGCCTAAGCCGCCTGCAGCGCCAGCTTCGCCGCCTCGAGCTCCAGCCGTTCGAGCGCGTCGGCCGGCACGTGGCGCGCTGCGTCGGCGAGCAGTCGCCGGGCCTCGGGCCGTGCCGCCTCGCCTTCGAGGATCAGCAGCCCGCGCGCGACCTCGACCTTGACGATCGCGCTTGCCGGGTTCAGCGCCAGCGCCTGGCGGTAGTGCGCCAGGCCTTTGCCGGCATCGGCGCCTTCGGTCATCGCCAGCAGCCGTCCGACGCGGGTGATGGCCTCGGCGTGGAAGGTGGCCAGCGCCAGATGGGCTTCGGGGTGTCGGGGCGCCAGCTTCAGCGTGTGCTCCAGCGACTGCCGCACCTGCGGTGCCAGGCGTTCGGCGACGAGCTTCAGCAGGTCCAGCGACTCGGCGCGCCGGCCCTGCGCGTAGGCGTGCCAGAACCAGCCCGCCGGGTTGGCGGGCTCGGCCTTCTGCTGGGCGAGCGCGCGTCGCGCGACCTCGTCGTACATCGCCAGCCGCGTGCGTTCGGTGCGTTCGAGGTAGGTGGCCTGCAGCGCCTGGGCCTTGTTGGCCAGCGAGACGCCGGCCGGGCCCAGCGCCAGCGCGGCGTCGTAGGCGGCGCGGAACTCGCCGGCGTGGAACCGTGCCCAGGCCGCGAGCAGTGCCGCATCGCGCGGCAGCGGCTCGGTGTCGCCCAGGTGCAACCGCTTCCAGCGCCGGCGCAGCGCCGCCGGCTCGTGCACGTAGCCCGGGTCGGGCCAGGGGAAACGCACCCAGCGCGCCATCAGGCGCGGTAGGGCGCGGCCAGCGCGTTCAGGTGCGCGCGTGACTCGGCGTCCAGATAAGGCAGCAGCAGGCTCATCGTGTGCCAGGCGCCACGCGCCAGTGCCGCGCCGGCGCCTTCGGGCTCCAGCGCGCGGCGCGGGTCGCGCACGTACTCGTAGCTCAGCCAGTAGGTCAGCACGACGACCATCGCGGTGGCCAGCGGCTCGGTCTCCTCGGGCGTCAGCCGCACCGCGCCGGCGCCCGACAGCCCGGCCAGCAGCTGGCGCACCGCCTCGCCCTTGTGGCGCAGCACGAACTGGAAGTGCGTCTCCAGACGCCGGTTCTTGCTGAGCAGGTCGTTCAGGTCGCGGTACAGGAAGCGGTACTGCCAGACCAGCTCGAAGAACATGTGCAGGAACAGCCACGCGTCCTCGACGTTGCGCACGCCGTCGGCGGCGCGCAGCAACTCGTCCAGCGCCCGTTCGTAACGGTCGAACAGCGCGTTGATCAGCTCGTCCTTGGCCGGGTAGTGGTAGTACAGGTTCCCGGGACTGATGCCGAGCTCGGCCGAGATCAGCGTCGTGCTGACGTTCGGCTCGCCGAACCGGTTGAAGAGGTCCAGCGTCACCTCGAGGATGCGTTCGGCGGTGCGCCGCGGCTTCTTGGGCGTCGGCATGGTGCGGCGCATTGTGCACCGTGGGGTCTGGGGTGCGCTGCCTACAATCCGCCCCCCATGCCCGCTGTCCGTTTCGATCACGTCACCAAGACCTTCCGCGGCGCACGCGGCACCGTCCAGGCCCTGGACGGCGTCAGTTTCGACATCGAGCCGGGCGAGTTCTTCGGCCTGCTCGGCCCCAACGGCGCCGGCAAGACGACGCTGATCTCCATCCTCGCCGGGCTGGCGCAAGCCAGCGGCGGACGGGTCGAGGTGATGGGCCACGACGTCGTCGCCGACTTTGCCGCCGCGCGCCGGGCGCTGGGCATCGTGCCGCAGGAGCTGGTCTTCGACCCCTTCTTCAGCGTGCGCGAGACGCTGCGCATCCAGAGCGGCTACTTCGGCCTCAAGCACAACGACGACTGGATCGACGAGCTGCTGGCCAACCTGGGCCTGGCCGACAAGGGCGGCGCCAACATGCGCCAGCTCTCCGGCGGCATGAAGCGGCGGGTGCTCGTCGCCCAGGCGCTGGTGCACCGGCCGCCGGTCATCGTGCTCGACGAGCCGACCGCCGGCGTCGACGTCGAGCTGCGCCAGACGCTGTGGCACTTCGTCGCACGCCTGAACCGCGAAGGCCACACGGTGCTGCTGACCACGCATTACCTCGAAGAAGCCGAGGCCCTGTGCGGCCGCATCGCGATGTTGAAGCAGGGCCGCGTCGTCGCGCTGGACAGCACCTCGGCGCTGCTGTCGGGCATGGCCAGCACGATGCTGCGCTTCAAGACCGACGGCGTGCTGCCGCCGGCGCTGGCCGCGCGCGCCCGCGTCACCGGCCGCATCGTGCAGATCAAGGCCCACGACGCCGCCGAGGTCGAACACGACCTGGCCACGCTGCGCCAGGCCGGCGTCGCCGTCGAGGACCTGGAGATCGGCCGCGCCGACCTCGAGGACGTCTTCCTCGGCATCATGGGCGGGGAGGGCGCACGATGAGCGGCATCGACCTCGCCGGCGCCGGCACGCTGTTCCGCAAGGAGGTGCTGCGCTTCTGGAAGGTGGCCTTCCAGACCGTCGCCGCGCCGGTGCTGACGGCGGTGCTGTACCTGCTGATCTTCGGCCACGTGCTGGAAGACCACGTCGAGGTGTTTCCCGGCGTCGGCTACACGAGCTTCCTCGTGCCCGGGCTGGTGATGATGAGCGTGCTGCAGAACGCCTTCGCCAACACGAGTTCCTCGCTGATCCAGAGCAAGATCACCGGCAACCTCGTGTTCCTGCTGCTGACGCCGCTGTCGCACTGGGCCTGGTTCGTCGCCTACGTCGGCGCGTCGGCGGTGCGCGGGCTGGTCGTCGGGCTGGGCGTGCTGGGGGTCACCGTCTGGTTCGCGCCGCTGCACCTGGCCGAGCCGTGGTGGGTGCTGGTCTTCGCCGCGCTCGGCGCCGGCATGCTGGGCGCGCTCGGGCTGATCGCGGGGCTGTGGGCGGAGAAGTTCGACCAGCTTGCCGCGTTCCAGAACTTCATCGTCATGCCGATGACCTTTCTGTCGGGCGTCTTCTACTCGGTGAAGTCGCTGCCCGGCGTCTGGCAGGCGGTGAGCCACCTGAACCCCTTCTTCTACATGATCGACGGCTTCCGCCGCGGCTTCTTCGGCGCCAGCGACGTCTCGCCCTGGCTCAGCCTGGCGGTCGTCGGCACCAGCTTCGTCCTCGTCTCGGCGATCGCCTTGCGCCTGCTGGCGTCGGGCTACAAGCTGCGCTCCTGACGCCCGCCGCGGCGGCCTGAGATAATCGCCCTCCAACCCCTGCACGAGCCTCCGAGCATGACGCACATCCACGCCGCCTGCGACGCCAAGCCTGCCGACAAGGACGCCGCCAAGCCCGCCGGCGGCCTGCAGGAACAGCTGTCGTTCAAGTCGCGCTTCGTCCTCGTCTTCGGCGAGATCGACGACAAGCTGGCGCGCGCCACCTGCGAGCGCCTGATCGCGCTGGCGCAGGACTCCGACGCGCCGATCCACATGCTGATCAGCAGCCCGGGCGGCCACGTGGAAAGCGGCGACGCGATCCACGACATGATCCGTTTCATCAGCGCGCCGGTGACGACCATCGGCAGCGGCTGGGTCGCCAGCGCCGGCACGCACATCTACCTGGCCGCGCCCAAGGAGCGCCGGGTCTGCCTGCCGAACACGCGTTTCATGATCCACCAGCCCGCGGGCGGCGCCGGCGGGCGCGCCACCGACATCGCGATCCAGGCCAAGGAAATCATCAAGACGCGCGAGCGCATCGCGCGTGTCGTCGCCACCCAGACCGGCCAGAAGATCGAGAAGGTCATGGCCGACATGGAGCGCGACTACTGGATGAGCGCCGACGAGGCCATCACCTACGGCATCGTCTCGCGCGTCATCGAACGTCAGACGGAACTCGCCTGATGGCCGAGCCGACCGTCGCCGAGGTCCGCGGCTACATCCAGGCCGGGCTGCCCTGCGAGCACCTGCAGGTCGAAGGCGACGGCCGCCACTTCTTCGCCACCATCGTCTCGTCGGCCTTCGAGGGCCTGAACCGCGTGCGCCGCCACCAGCGGGTCTACGCGGCCCTGGGCGATAGAATGCGCGAGCAGATCCACGCGCTGTCGATGAAGACGCTCACGCCGGCCGAGTACTCGGCCCAAGGCGCCACCCACCACCCCTGACACGGCACCTGCGGCGCGCCGCGGGTGGCCGCGTGCTGCGCTGCCGCCCGTCCCGTGCCGCGTGCTTTTTCCGAGCACCAGCATGGACAAACTCCTGATCCGCGGCGGACGCCGCCTCCAAGGCGAGGTGTCGATTTCCGGCGCCAAGAACGCGGCGCTGCCCGAGCTGTGCGCCGCGCTGCTGTGCGCCGGGCCGCTGACGCTGGACAACGTGCCGCGCCTGCAGGACGTGGCGACGATGCTGTCGCTGCTGCGCCGCATGGGCGTCGCCGTCGAGCGCCCCGAGGACCAGCCGGCCCGCGTGACGCTCGCCGCGCCCGACAGCCTGGACCCGGTCGCGCCCTACGAGCTCGTGAAGACGATGCGCGCGTCGATCCTCGTGCTCGGCCCGCTGCTGGCACGTTTCGGCCGCGCGACGGTGTCGCTGCCCGGCGGCTGCGCGATCGGCTCGCGCCCGGTCGACCAGCACATCAAGGGCCTGCAGGCGATGGGCGCGACGGTCAAGGTCGAACACGGCAACATCGTCGCCAGCGCCGGCCGCCTGCGCGGCGCGCGCATCACAACCGACATGATCACCGTCACCGGCACCGAGAACCTGCTGATGGCCGCGGCGCTGGCCGAAGGCGAGACGGTGCTGGAGAACGCTGCCCAGGAGCCCGAGGTCACCGACCTGGCCGAGCTGCTGATCTCGATGGGCGCGAAGATCGAAGGCCACGGCAGCGGCCGCATCCGCATCCAGGGTGTCGAGCGCCTGCACGCGCCGGCCGCGCCGCACCGCATCGTGCCCGACCGGATCGAAGCCGGCACCTTCCTCTGCGCGGTGGCCGCCGCCGGCGGCGAGGCCGTGCTGCGCGACGCGCGTGCCGAGCACCTGGACGCCGTCATCGCCAAACTGCGCGAGGCCGGCGTCGCGATCGAAGCGGGCGAGGGCTGGATCCGCGTGCGCGCCGACGCGCGCCCGAAGGCGGTGAGTTTCCGCACCAGCGAGTACCCGGCCTTCCCGACCGACATGCAGGCCCAGTTCATGGCCGTGGACTGCGTCGCCGAAGGCGCGGCCAAGGTCTCGGAGACGATCTTCGAGAACCGCTTCATGCACGTCAACGAGCTGGTGCGCCTGGGCGCGAGCATCCAGGTCGACGGCCACACGGCGATGATCCAGGGCGTGCCGACGCTCTCGGGTGCCACCGTGATGGCGACCGACCTGCGCGCCTCGGCCAGCCTGGTCATCGCCGGCTTGGTGGCCGAAGGCGAGACCACGGTGGAGCGCATCTACCACCTCGACCGGGGCTACGACCGCATGGAAGCCAAGCTGCGCGCCCTCGGGGCGGACATCGAGAGAATCCGATGATCACGCTCGCACTGTCCAAGGGCCGCATCTTCGAGGACTCGCTGCCGCTGCTGGCGGCCGCCGGCATCGAGGTGCTGGAGGATCCGGAGAAGAGCCGCAAGCTGATCATCGGCACCACGCGGCCCGACGTGCGCGTCGTGCTGGTGCGCGCCAGCGACGTGCCGACCTACGTGCAGCACGGCGGCGCCGACCTGGGCGTCGCCGGCCTGGACGTGCTGCTGGAGCACGGCGACGGCCTGTACCGGCCGCTGGACCTGCGCATCGCACGCTGCCGCATGAGTGTCGCCACACGTGCCGACTTCGACTACGCGAGCGCCGTGCGCCAGGGCGCCCGCATCCGCGTCGCCACCAAGTACACCCAGATCGCGCGCCAGCACTTCGCCGCCAAGGGCGTGCACGTCGACCTGATCAAGCTCTACGGCTCGATGGAGCTGGCGCCGCTGACCGGTCTGGCCGATGCCATCGTCGACCTGGTTTCGACCGGCAGCACGCTGAAGGCCAATCAGCTCGTCGAGGTCGAGAAGATCATGGACATCTCGTCGCGCCTGGTCGTCAACCCGGCCGCGCTGAAGTTGAAGCGCGCCCCGCTGCGCGCGCTGATCGACGCCTTCGAGCAAGCCGTGGAGTCCCGCGCATGAGCCCAGTTGCGATCACCCGCCTGTCCACCGCCGACGCCGGTTTCGAAGCCGGTTTCCAGCGTGTGCTGCACTGGTCGGCCGAGACCGACGCCGAGATCGAGGGCCGCGTCGCCGGCATCCTCGACGACGTGCGCCAGCGCGGCGACGCCGCGGTGCTGGAATACACGGCACGTTTCGACCGCCTGCAGGCCGACTCGGTCGCCGCGCTGGAGATCGGCGCCGACGAACTGCGCGCCGCATTGGCCTCGATCACGCCGGCCCAGCGCTCGGCGCTCGAAGCCGCCGCCGAGCGGGTGCGCGACTACCACCAGCGCCAGCTCCAGGCCTGCGGCCAGAGCTGGAGCTACCGCGACGCCGACGGCACGCTGCTGGGCCAGAAGGTCACGCCGCTGGACCGCGTCGGCATCTACGTGCCCGGCGGCAAGGCGGCCTACCCGTCGAGCGTGCTGATGAACGCGATCCCGGCCCAGGTGGCCGGCGTCGGCGAGATCGTGATGGTCGTGCCGACGCCCGGCGGCGAGCGCAACGCGCTGGTGCTGGCCGCGGCCGCGGTCGCCGGCGCGCACCGCGTCTTCACGATCGGCGGCGCCCAGGCCGTGGCCGCGCTGGCCTACGGCACGGCGACCGTGCCGCGGGTCGACAAGATCACCGGCCCGGGCAACGCCTACGTCGCCAGCGCCAAGCGCCGCGTCTTCGGCCAGGTCGGCATCGACATGATCGCCGGCCCCAGCGAGATCCTCGTGCTGGCCGACGGCACGACGCCGGCCGACTGGGTGGCGATGGACCTGTTCAGCCAGGCCGAGCACGACGAACTCGCGCAGAGCATCCTGCTGTGCCCGGACGCCGGCTACATCGCCGCGGTGCAGGCCGCCATCGAGCGCCTGCTGCCGACGATGCCGCGCCAGGCGACGATCCGCGCCTCGCTCGAAGGCCGTGGCGCGCTGATCCACACGCGCTCGATGGAAGAAGCCTGCGAGATCGCCAACCGCGTCGCGCCCGAGCACCTGGAAGTCAGCTCGGCCGAACCCGGCCGCTGGGAGCCGCTGCTGCGCCATGCCGGCGCGATCTTCCTCGGCGCCTACACCAGCGAGAGCCTGGGCGACTACTGCGCCGGCCCGAACCACGTGCTGCCGACCTCGGGCACCGCGCGCTTCTCGTCGCCGCTGGGCGTCTACGATTTCCAGAAGCGCAGCAGCCTGATCGAGGTGAGCGAAGCCGGTGCCCAGGTGCTGGGCCCGATCGCCGCCGAACTGGCCTACGGCGAAGGGCTGCAGGCCCACGCCCAGGCTGCCGAGTTCCGTCTGAAGAAGCCTTGTTGAGCGCGGCCTGAGCTCAACCCGACGATCCCTTCGCAGCCCCAGGCCGGAAAGCCCGCGATGACTCCCGATCTCCCGTCCCTGATGGCCCGTGTCGTGCGCCAGGACATCCAGGGCCTGCACGCCTACGCGGTGCAGCCCTCGGCCGGCTTCGTCAAGCTGGACACGATGGAGAACCCGTTCCCGCTGCCGCCGGCGCTGCAGCAGGCGCTGGGCGAGCGCCTGGGCCGCGTGGCGATCCACCGCTACCCGGCCGAACGCACCGAGGACCTGAAGGCGGCGCTGGCGGCGTTCGCCGGCCTGCCCGAAGGCTGCGCGCTGACGCTGGGCAACGGCTCCGACGAGCTCATCACGATGCTGAGCCTCGCTTGCGCGGTGCCGGGCGCGGTCTTCATGTCGCCACTGCCCAGCTTCGTGATGTACGGGCTGTCGGCGGCGCTGCAGGGCGTGCGTTTCGTCGGCGTGCCGCTGGCCGCCGACTTCGAGCTCGACGAGAAGGCGATGCTGGCGGCGATCGCCGAGCACCGGCCTTCGCTGCTGTATCTCTCCTACCCGAACAACCCGACCGGCAACCTCTGGGACGACGCCGTCGTCGACCGCCTGATCGCGGCGATGGGCGAAGCCGGCGGTCTGGTCGTGATGGACGAGGCCTATCAGCCCTTCGCCGCGCGCGACTCGATGGCGCGGCTGGCGGCCCACCCGCACGTGCTGGTGATGCGCACGATGAGCAAGTTCGGCCTGGCCGGCGTGCGCATCGGCTACCTGATGGGCCGCAGCGCGCTGATCGCCGAGATCGACAAGCTGCGCCCGCCGTTCAACGTCAGCGTGCTCAACGCCGAGGCCGCGCTGTTCGCGCTGGAACACGCCGACGAGTACGCGCGCCAAGCCGCCGAGATCCGCGCCCAGCGCCAGCGCCTGTACGAGGCGCTGCTGGCGATGCCCGGCGTGCACCCCTGGCCGAGCGAAGCGAACATGATCCTCGCGCGTGTGCCCGACGCCGCAGCGGCCTTCGCCGGCATCAAGTCGCGCGGCGTGCTGGTGAAGAACGTCTCGGCGCTGCACCCCTCGCTCGCCAACTGTCTTCGCCTGACCGTCGGGACCCCCGACGAGACGACCCGACTGATCGACGCGCTGCGCGCCAGCCTGTAGAAGGACGCCATGGACACCCGCACCGACGCCCGCACTGCCGAAGTCCGGCGCGACACCCGCGAGACGCGCATCCGCGTGCGCGTCGACCTCGACGGCCGCGGCGACGCCAAGCTCGCCACCGGCATCGGCTTTCTTGACCACATGCTCGACCAGGTGGCGCGCCACGGCATGATCGATCTGGAAGTCGAGTGCGAGGGCGATTTGCACATCGACGGCCACCACAGCGTCGAGGACATCGGCATCACGCTGGGCCAGGCGGTGGCCAAGGCGGTGGGCGACAAGCGCGGCATCACGCGCTACGGCCACAGCTACGTGCCGCTGGACGAGGCGCTGTCGCGTGTCGTCGTCGACTTCTCCGGCCGCCCCGGGCTGGCCTTCGACGTCAAGTTCAGCGCCGGCATGATCGGCGCGCTGGACACCCAGCTCGTCTACGAGTTCTTCCAGGGCTTCGTCAACCACGCGCTGGTCACGCTGCACGTCGACAACCTGAAGGGCGTCAACGCGCACCACCAGTGCGAGACGGTGTTCAAGGCCTTCGGCCGCGCGCTGCGCATGGCGCTCGCCGCCGACGAACGTGCGGCCGGCATCGTGCCGTCGACGAAAGGTTGTTTGTGAGCGTCGTCGCCGTCGTCGATTACGGCATGGGCAACCTGCGCTCGGTGTCGCAGGCGGTGATGCACGTCGCCGCCGGCACCGGGCACGAGGTCGTCGTCACCTCGCGGCCCGAGGACGTCTTCGCCGCCGAGCGCATCGTGCTGCCGGGGCAGGGCGCGATCCGCGACTGCATGCGCGAGCTGCGCGATTCCGGCCTGCTCGAGGCGGTGCTCGACGCCGCCGCGAACAAGCCGCTGATGGGTGTCTGCGTCGGCATGCAGATGCTGCTGACGCACAGCGAGGAGCAGGACACGCCCGGGCTGGACCTGATCCCCGGCGAGGTCAAGCGTTTCCGCCTCGAAGGCCGGCTGCAGGACGACGGCAGCCGCTTCAAGGTGCCGCAGATGGGCTGGAACCAGGTCTGGCAGCGCCCGCACGCGCTGTGGCACGGCGTGCCCGACGGCGCTTTCTTCTATTTCGTACACAGTTATTACGCGTCACCGGCAGATCCCGCCCACACGGCGGGCGAAACCGACTACGGCGCGCGCTTTACCTGCGCTATCGCGCGGGATAATATTTTTGCCACCCAGTTCCACCCCGAGAAAAGCGCTGCGCACGGCCTCGCGCTGTACCGCAACTTCCTGGGCTGGAAACCGTGATCCGTCTTTCCCCTCTCCACGGCGCCGACGAGCCATGCTGCTGATCCCCGCCATCGACCTGAAGGACGGCAAGTGCGTCCGCCTGCAACAGGGCGATATGAACGCTTCCACGACCTTCGGCGACGACCCTGCCGCGATGGCGCGCCGCTGGCTAGACGCCGGCGCACGCCGTCTGCACCTGGTCGACCTCAACGGTGCCTTCGCCGGCCGGCCGATCAACGAGGTGGCCGTCAAGGCCATCCTGCGTGAGGTCGGCGACGAGATCCCGGTGCAGCTGGGTGGCGGCATCCGCGACCTGGACACGATCGAGCGCCTGCTCGACGACGGCATCAGCTACGTCATCATCGGCACCGCGGCGGTCAAGAGCCCGGGTTTCCTGAAGGACGCCTGCACGGCCTTCGGCGGCCACATCATCGTCGGCCTGGACGCCAAGGACGGCAAGGTCGCGACAGACGGCTGGAGCAAGCTGACCGGCCACGAGGTCGTCGACCTGGCGAAGAAATTCGAGGACTACGGCGTCGAAGGCGTGGTCTACACCGACATCGGCCGCGACGGCATGCTCACCGGAATCAACATCGAGGCCACCGTCAAGCTGGCACAGGCGCTGTCCATTCCCGTCATCGCCTCGGGCGGCCTGTCGGACTTGGCGGACATCGAACGCCTGTGCGGCGTCGAGCCGGAGGGCGTCGAAGGCGTCATCTGCGGGCGCAGCATCTACACCGGCGCGCTCGACTTCGCCGCCGCGCAGGCGCGCGCCGACGAGCTCAACGGCGCCGCCTAACCTCTTTCGCGCCGCCCCTCGCCGGGCGTTCCCATGCTGGCCAAACGCATCATTCCCTGCCTGGACGTCACCGGCGGCCGGGTCGTCAAGGGCGTCAACTTCGTCGAACTGCGCGACGCGGGTGACCCCGTCGAGATCGCCGCACGCTACAACGAGCAGGGCGCCGACGAACTGACCTTCCTGGACATCACCGCGACCAGCGACGGCCGCGACCTGATCCTGCACATCATCGAGGCCGTGGCCTCGCAGGTCTTCATCCCGCTGACGGTGGGCGGCGGCGTGCGCACGGTCGAGGACGTTCGCCGGCTGCTCAACGCCGGCGCCGACAAGGTGAGCTTCAACTCGGCGGCGGTGGCCAACCCGCAGGTGATCCGCGACGCGTCGGAGAAGTACGGCGCGCAGTGCATCGTCGTCGCGATCGACGCCAAGCGCCGCCAGGGCGAGGACCTGGCCGCGCGCGGCCCGGGCTGGGACGTCTACACCCACGGCGGGCGCAAGAACGTCGGCCTGGACGCCGTCGAGTGGGCGCGTCGCATGGCCGAACACGGCGCCGGCGAGATCCTCTTGACCAGCATGGACCGCGACGGCACGAAGAGCGGCTTCGACCTGGAACTCACGCGCGCCGTCAGCGACGCGGTGCCGGTGCCGGTGATCGCCTCGGGCGGCGTGGGCACGCTGGAGCACCTGTCCGAAGGCATCCGCCTGGGCGGCGCCGACGCGGTGCTGGCCGCCAGCATCTTCCATTACGGCGAGTTCACCGTCGCCCAGGCCAAGGCGCTGATGGCGCGCGACGGCATCCCGGTCCGCCCGTGAAGCCGCCGCAGCGCGGCCGCCCGAACGAGGTGCGGCTGATCGGCGGCGCCTGGAAGCGGAGCAAGCTGCCGGTGCCCGACCGGCCCGGCCTGCGGCCGACACCCGACCGCGTTCGCGAGACGCTGTTCAACTGGCTGGGCCAGGACCTCACCGGCTGGCGCGTGCTCGACGCCTTCGCCGGCAGCGGCGCGCTCGGTTTCGAGGCCGCGTCGCGCGGTGCGGCGCAGGTGCTGCTGCTGGAGCAGGACACGCAGCTCGTCGCCGGCTTCAAGGCCCATGCGCAACGCCTGGGTGCCGCCGGGCTGGAAGCGCGCCGCGCCGATGCGATGGCCTGGATGGCCGCGGCCGTGCCCGAGTCCTGGGAACTGGTGCTGCTGGACCCGCCGTTCGCCGCCGGGCTCGCGCTGCCGGCCGCGCACGCGGCCGCGCGCCTGGTCGTGCCGGGCGGTTTCGTCTACGTCGAGAGCGGCGAGGCGCTGGCCGAACTGCCGCCCGGGCTGGAGCCCTGGCGCGAAGGCCGCGCCGGTGCGGTGCACTACCAGCTGCTGCGCCGCGGCTACACTGCGCCGGTTTCCGTTACAGGACCCTGACGTGACCACCGTCACCCCGCTTGCCGCGGTCTATCCCGGCACCTTCGACCCGATGACCTTGGGCCACGAAGACCTGATGCGCCGCGGCTCGCGCCTGTTCGACCGGCTGATCCTGGCGGTGGCGGCCGGGCACCACAAACGCACGATGTTCACGGTCGAGGAGCGGCTGGCCATGGCGCGCGAGATCGCGGCGCCCTACGCCAACGTCGAGGTCGTCGCCTTCCGCGGCCTGCTGCGCGACTTCGTCGTCGCCAACGGCGCCAAGGTCATCGTGCGCGGCCTGCGTGCGGTCAGCGACTTCGAGTACGAGTTCCAGATGGCCGGCATGAACCGCCAGCTGATGCCCGACGTCGAGACGGTGTTCATGACGCCCTCGGACCAGTACCAGTTCGTCAGCGCCACCTTCATCCGCGAGATTGCCACCCTCGGCGGCGATGTCTCCAAGTTCGTGGCACCGTCGGTGCTTCAGCGGCTGCAGGAACGGGTCAACCAGCCCAGCACGTGACATGGCTTTGTGGATCACCGACGAGTGCATCAACTGCGACGTCTGCGAGCCCGAGTGCCCGAACCAGGCGATCTCGATGGGCGAGGAGCACTACGAGATCAACCCGGGCCGCTGCACCGAGTGCGTCGGGCACTTCGACGAGCCGCAGTGCGTGCAGGTCTGCCCGGTGGAGTGCATCCCGGTGAACCCGGCGCACGTCGAGACGCCTGAGCAGCTGCAGCTGAAGTTCCGGGCGCTGCAGGCGGGCGCTGCCGGTTAGTCGCGGCGCGCCTTCTTCTTCCGCGGCTTCGTCTTCGCGGTCTTCTTCAGCACACTCTGCGCGGCGGGTTTCTCGGGCTCGACGAAACCGCCGGGCGCCGGCACGGCTTCCTGTTCCCGCGCCAGGCGTTCGGCACGCAGCTGTTCGGCAAGTGCCGCTTCACGACGCGCCACCTCACGCGCGGCGGCTTCGTCGGCGGCGCTGGGGCGCTGGTCTCGCACGGCCAGTGTTTCGCCGCCGTGGCAGGGGCGGTCCTGCAGCACGCGCCCGTCGGGCCCGCAGCGCCAGATGCGCTGCACATCGGCCGCCTCGGCCAAGCCGCCCACCAGCATCGACAAGACGAGGGCGAGCGTGGTGCGCATGTCAGTCGGCCGGCGGGACGTCCGGCGCCGGCGGCGTTTCGGGGCGCGGCGGCTTCGGCGGCTTGGGACGTGGCGGCTTGGCGTGGATCTTCTGCAGCGCGCGGTCCATCTCGCCGGCGAGCATCAGCTCGGAAGCCGCGAGCGACTGCTCGATCGCCTTGGCGATCGCCTCGCGGTGGTCGGGCGAGGGCTTCTTCAGCACCCAGTTGACGACCTCGGCGCGCACGCCGGGGTGGCCGATGCCCAGGCGCAGGCGCCAGAAGTCCAGCGTGCCGAGCTGGCTGTGGATGTCCTTCAGCCCGTTGTGGCCCGCGGCGCTGCCGCCGAGCTTCATCTTGGCCTCGCCGGGCTGCAGATCGAGTTCGTCGTGCACGACGAGGATCTCGTTCGGCGCGATCTTGAAGAAACGCGCCAGCGTCGCGACCGAGAAGCCCGAGCGGTTCATGTAGGTCATCGGCTCGAGCAGCCAGGCCGGGCCTTGCGGCGTGTTCACGCGCGCGGCCAGCGCCTGGTAGCCGCGTTCGGGCACGAGGCGTGCGCCGAGCTTGTCGGCCAGTGCCTCCAGCCACCAGAAGCCCGCGTTGTGGCGCGTGGCCTCGTACTCAGGGCCCGGGTTGCCCAGGCCGACGAACAGACGAATCATGGTCGAGGATTATCCGGAGGCCGGAAACGACGAAGCCCCACCGAGGTGGGGCCCCAAACGGTGTGCGAGGCCGGGCAAGCCCGGCCGCGGCATCACTTCTTGTTCTGCTTCTCGTCCTTCTTGGCCTTGCCCTTGCCCTTTTCGGCGGCGACCACCGGTGCGGCGATCACTTCTTCCTCGACCTTGGGCAGCGCGACCGAGACGATCGCCGGGTTCAGCGTGCCGTGGCGCACGGCCTTGATGCCGGCCGGCAGCTTCAGGTCGTTGAGGTGCAGGGTCTGGTTCTTCACCAGGCCCGACAGGTCGATCGTGACGAACTCGGGCAGTTGCGAAGCCAGGCACTCGATCTCGAGTTCGGTGGCGACGTGGCTGATCACGCACTTGTCGGTCTTCACCGCCGGCGAGTTCTCTTCGCCTTCGAAGTGCAGCGGCACCTTCTTGCGCAGGCGGGTCGTCTCGTCGACACGCTGGAAGTCCACGTGCATGACGATCGGCTTCCACGCGTGCATCTGGAAGTCGCGCAGCAGGACCTTCTCGACCTGGCCGGCCAGTTCCATCTCGAGGATCGACGAGTGGAAGGCTTCCTTCTTCAGCGCGAAGAACAGGGCGTTGTGATCGAGCTCGATCATCTTGGGTTCGCCGGCACCGTAGACGATGCCCGGAACCTTGGCGGCGTTGCGCAGGCGGCGGCTCGCTCCGGTCCCCTGGACGCTACGCTCGAAAGCGGTGAATTTCATGTGGACTCCACAGTTGCGAAAAAGGGCCCGCGACCAGGCCCCAAAAAGGAAAGGGCTCGCGAAGCGAGCCCGCTTTCCCGTCAGAAATTGCTGTTCTGCTCGGCGAAGAGCGAGGTCACCGACTCGCCGTCGCTGATGCGGCGGATGGTCTCGGCGAACAGGAAGGCGACGCTGAGCTGGCGGATCTTCGGGCAGGCCTTGGCTTGCGGGCTCATCGGGATCGTGTTCGTGATGACGACCTCGTCGATCTGCGAGTTCTTGATGCGCTCGACGGCCGGGCCGGAGAACACCGGGTGCGTGCAGTAGGCGTAGACGCTCTTGGCGCCGCGTTCCTTCAGCACCTCGGCGGCCTTCACCAGCGTGCCGGCGGTGTCGATCATGTCGTCCATGATCACGCAGTTGCGGCCGTCGATCTCGCCGATGATGTGCATCACCTCGGAGACGTTGGCCGCCGGGCGGCGCTTGTCGATGATCGCCAGGTCGCAGCCCAGCTGCTTGGCCAGCGCACGGGCGCGCACCACGCCGCCGACGTCCGGCGAGACGACGACCAGGTCCTTGTAGGCCTTGCTCTTCAGGTCCGACAGCAGCACCGGGCTGGCGTAGATGTTGTCGACCGGGATGTCGAAGAAACCCTGGATCTGGTCGGCGTGCAGATCCATCGTCAGCAGGCGCTCGACGCCCACCGTCTCGAGCAGGTTGGCGACGACCTTGGCGCTGATCGGCACGCGGGTGCTGCGCGGGCGGCGGTCCTGGCGGGCGTAGCCGAAGTACGGGATCACGGCGGTGATGCGGCGAGCGCTGGCGCGCTTCAACGCATCGACCATGATCAGGAACTCCATCAGGTTCTCGTTGGTCGGGCTGCAGGTCGGCTGCACGACGAAGACGTCGCGGGCACGCACGTTCTGCCGGATCTCGACCGTGACCTCGCCGTCGGAGAAGCGACCCACCGAGGCCCGCCCGAGCTCGACGCTCAGATGCGTGGCAATTTCCTGCGCCAGCACCGGGTTCGCGTTGCCGGTGAAGAGCACGGTATTGAACAGCACGATGGGGATCTCCGGGAGCGCTGACGGCGACGCGCCGTCAGAGAGAATTTTGGCAGGGGAGGAAGGACTCGAACCCTCGCATGTCGGAATCAAAATCCGATGCCTTAACCAACTTGGCGACTCCCCTACACAGGACCCGGCTGACGCCGTGCCCTTGAAACCGTCTCAGTCACGAGCCCAGCCGACCAGCGGATGATGCTCCAGACTGCGGCACATCCGTCCGACCCAACCTTCCGGAAGCTCGGCTTCCGAAAATGTCGCCAGGGGTCGATCGCCTGTGCCAGCTCTCGCGAAGACTGCGCTGCCCGAGCCCGTCATGCGGCTGTTGCCGTAACGTTGCTCCAGAAAGCCCAGGGCTTGCGCCACATCGCTGCATCGGTCCTGCGCGGGTGGCTGCATGTCGTTGCAACCGTAGCCTGCGCTGAATTCCGCGACAACTTTGTCCTCTGCGGGAGAGCCCAAGACTATAGCAGATGTATCCCGTTTGAGAAGGGGGTGTTCGAAGATTTCTTTCGTGGAGATGCCTTCGGCGGGTTTCACGACCGCGTACCACTGGCGCGGCAGCACGATCGGCGTGAGCTTCTCGCCGATGCCTTCTACGAAGGCGTTGCGGCCGCCGACGAAGAAGGGCACGTCGGCGCCGAGCGTCGCGCCCAGCGCCAGCAGGCGCTCGCGCGGCCAGTCCAGGCCCCAGAGGCGGTTCAGCGCCAGCAGCACCGTCGCCGCGTCGGAGCTGCCCCCGCCCATGCCGGCGCCGGCCGGCAGCTGCTTGTCGATCGTGATGTCGACACCGGCCGACGTGCCGCTGGCGGCCTGCAGTGCGCGCGCGGCGCGCAGGCAGAGGTCCTCGGGCGGCAGCGCGCTGCCCAGGTCGTGGCGCACGATCGTGCCGTCGTCGCGGCGCTCGAAGTGCAGCCGGTCGGCCCAGTCGATCAGCACGAACGGCGACTGCAGCAGGTGGTAACCGTCGGCGCGGCGCCCGACGATGTGCAGGAACAGGTTCAGCTTGGCCGGGGCCGGGACGTCGAGCAGCGATCGCAAGGTCATGGGCCGCGACTCTAAGCCGTCACCCAGCGGCCGGCGCTTGCGCGCCGCCAAGCGCGCTTCAGCCCGGCGTCTCCAGGCGCACGCGCACCATCACCGGCGGCGGCGAGGCGCGCGAAGCCTCGACCCAGCCTTCGTCGCGGCGCGCGAGGTCGATGGTCCAGCCCATCTGCTCGAAGCCGCGTGCGGTCGGCTGCGACTCGGCGCCGGGCCAGGGCCGGCCCGCCAGCCAGTCGGGCAGGGCGGCCAGCGGCAGCGCCTCTCCAAGTGCCTCGCGCGAGAGTTCGTCCAGGCCGCCGTAACGCGTGCTGCCGTCGGAGGTCGTCAGCACCGCCTCGCCCGGCGCCCAGCGCGCGGTGGCGACGATGCTGCCCAGCGGTGAAGTCAGGCGCAGCTCGCCGCGTTCGCCGTCGCCCTGCAGCTCGAAGCCGCTGGCCATGCGGCGTTGCGGCGCGTCGGCCGGGTGCACCTCCACCGAGAGCCTGCCGGCGAGCCAGCCGCCCGCTTCGTGCGGCACGGTCGTGCAGCCGGCGAGCGTGAGTGCCGCCGCCACGAGCAACGCACGCATCATGCGGCGGCGCTCACTGGCGCACCTTCAGGCGCTTGAGCGTCTCGGCGAGCACCTCGTTGCTGCCGTCGCGGCGCCGCGCCTCGGCCCAGATCCGTCTGGCCTCGTCCTGCTGGCCGTCGGCCCACAGCACCTCGCCCAGGTGTGCGGCGATCTCGGCGTCGGGCCGCGAGGCGTAGGCGCGGCGCAGCAGTTCCAGCGCCCTGGCCCGGTTGCCCAGGCGGAACTCGACCCAGCCCAGGCTGTCGGTGATGAAGGGGTCGTTGGGCGCGAGTTCGAGCGCACGTGCGATCAGGTCGCGGGCTTCGCCCAGGCGCTTGCCACGATCGGCGAGCGAGTAGCCCAGCGCGTTGTAGGCGTGGGCGTTGTCGGGCTTGAGCTCGATGACGCGGCGCAGCAGGCGCTCCATCTCGTCGATGCGGCCCAGCTTCTCGGCCATCATCGATTGTTCGTAGAGCAGCTCGGGGTCGTCCGGCTCGCGCTGCAGCGCCTGCCCCATCACGTCGTAGGCCTCCTTCCAGCGCCGGGCCTCGCGCAGCATGGCCGCCTCGGCGTCGAGCTTGGCGCGTGCGTCCTGCGGGCCGCGTTCGGGGGCCGTCTGCAGCAGCCTGCGCGCCTCGTCGACACGGCCCTGGCGGGCCAGCATCGATGCGCGCCGCGCCTGCACCTCCAGCGCGCGCTGCGGGTCATCGACCTTCGCCAGCCAGCGTTCGGCGGCGGCGTAGTCGCCGCGCTGGTCGGCCGACGCGGCAAGCATCAGCCAGGCCTGCACCCGGCCCTGCGCCGGGCTCGACGCGCGCGCCTCGTCGGCACCGTCGGGGGCATCCGCGCCGTCGTCGTCGGATGCGTCGGCGTTGGCCTCGGTCAACGCGAGGTAGCGCTGCAGCGCCGCTTCGCCTTCGGCCGGCTGCTTCAGGTCCAGGTACAGCGCGCCCAGCGTCAGGTAGGGGGGGGCCAGGTCGGGTTTGCGTCGGCTGACGGTCTGCAGCTGCTGCAGCGCGTCGGGGTAGCGCTGCAGCGTCATCAAGGCGCGTGCGTACAGCAGCAACAGCGCCGGCTCGGCGTCGGGGCGCACGACGTAGTCGTTGACGATGGGCTCGGCTTCGCGGCGCGTGGGCAGCAGTTCCAGCGCCAGCAGCACCGGGGCCTCGGCCGTGGGGGCGTCGGCGTGCGCCTGCTGCGCCAGCGCCAGCGCGCGGTCACTGTCGGCGGCGGCCAGCCAGCCGCGGCCGATCGCCACCTGGGCGGCGACACGCGTGACCGGCTGCTCCAGGTAGGGCTGGAGCACCTCCTCGACGAGGCGCGCGCCGTGCGCCGGGTCGGCCGCGCGCTGCAGGAACCGGGGCACGGCGGCGATGAGTCCGCTGCGCTCGGCCGGCGTGGCCAGCAGCAGCAGTGCGCGCAGCGGCTCGGCGGCCTGGTCCAGCCGGTTCAGTGCCGACAGGATCTGCAGCTCGGTGCGCAGGGCTTCCTGCGAGGTCGGCAGCGTGCCGCGCCAGGCGCGTGTGGCTGTCAGCGCCTCCTCGCCGGCGCGCGCCTGCAGCGCGATCTCGACGGCGCGACGGAACAGCGTCTCGTCGCGGCTGCGCCGCGCCGCGTCCAGGATCACCTGGTAGGCGGTGCCGGGCTGGCCCTGGCGCGCCTCGATCTCGCCGATCAGCAGCTGATAGAAGAGCGGCGCGTCGAGCAGCGAGTTGCGCACCGGCGCCGGCGGCGACGACGCAGGTGCTGCCGGCGGCGCGGCGTCCTGGGCCCAGGCGGAGACGGCGGCGAAGGCCAGCGCGGCGGCCAGCGGGCGGGCACCGCGGCGGCGGGCGGCGGCAAGGGATCGGGAAGGCATCTCGACATAATGCCGCATGCCCGAATTGCCCGAAGTCGAAGTCACGCGCAGGGGCATCGACGAGCCGCTGCGCGGCGCCCAGGTGCTCGCGGTGCGCCTGGGCAAGGCCTTGCGCTGGGGGCTGGGCGTCGCCCCCGAGGCCCTGGTCGGCGCCCGCGTGCTGCCGGTGCAGCGCCGCGGCAAGTACCTCTGGCTGCCGCTGCTCGGCGGCTGCGGCGGCGGGCTGCTGCTGCACCTGGGCATGTCCGGATCGCTGGCGCTGCATGCCGTGGCACCCCCGCCCGGCGCGCACGATCATTTCGACCTCGTCACCTCGCAGGGCACGCTGCGGCTGACCGACCCGCGCCGCTTCGGCGCCGTCGTCTGGTCGCCCTCGACGGTCGATGCGCCGGCCGCGACGCTGCTGGCCACGCTGGGCGCCGAGCCCTTCGACGAGGCGCTCACGCCGGCGTCCTTCCACGCCGCGCTGCAGCGCCACCGGGCGCCGATCAAGGCGATGCTGCTGTCGGGCCGCATCGTCGTCGGGGCCGGCAACATCTACGCCTGCGAGGCGCTGCATGCGGCCGCCATCCACCCGGCGACACCCTGCCGGCGCATCGGCCCGGTGCGTGCCGCGCGGCTGCTGCAGGCGCTGCGCGAGACGCTGGCACAGGCCATCGAGCTCGGCGGCTCGACGCTGCGCGACTTCCGCGACGCGCACGGCATGGACGGTGCGTTCCAGCAGCACGCGCGTGTCTATGGCCGCGCCGGCGAAGCCTGCCCGCGCTGCGGCGCCGCGGTGCGCCGTATCGTGCAGGCGCAACGCGCCACCTACTATTGCGCCGCCTGCCAGCGGCCCTGAGCGAGACGGATTGCGCAGCCCCGGCGTGCCGAGGCCCCGTGTCCGCGGGGGGGCTGCGCTAGCATGCGCCGGCCGATGCAGAGTCCACTCGTCTCGACGCTCGAATCGTTTGCCGCCTGGCGCCACGGCGTGGACCGCCGCGTGGCGGCGTTCGTGCGTTTCCTCGCCGACCACGAGCTGAGCGACGCCGCGCAGGCCGAGCTGCTGGCCTCGTTGCGCGAGCGCCTGTCCGGCGAGCGCATCGTGCTGGCCTTCGTCGCCGAGTTCTCGCGCGGCAAGTCCGAGCTGATCAACGCGATCTTCTTCGCCGCCGCCGGCCGGCGCGTGATGCCGGCGACACCCGGGCGCACGACGATGTGCCCGGTCGAGCTGTTCCACGACCCGGCGCAGCCGCCGCGGCTGGCGCTGCTGCCGATCGAGACCCGCCTGGCCGGGCACGCCTTGTCCGAGCTGCGCCGCCACGACGAGTCCTGGCAGGTGCTGCCGCTGGACCCGCAGGACCCGCACGCGCTGGCCGCGACGCTGGCCGCCGTGACGCGCACGCGCCGCGTCAGCGTCGGCGAGGCGCGTGCCCTCGGCTTCTGGCACGACGAGCGCGCCGAGGACAACCCGCCGGTGCTGGCCGACGGCCAGGTCGAGGTGCCGGCCTGGCGCCATGCGCTGATCAACTTCCCGCACGAGCTGCTCTCGCGCGGCCTGGTCGTCGTCGACACGCCGGGGCTCAACGCGATCGGCGCCGAGCCCGAGCTGACGCTGTCGCTGCTGCCTTCGGCGCACGCCTGCGTCTTCGTGCTCGCCGCCGACGCCGGCGTCACGCGCTCGGACCTGGCGATCTGGCGCGAGCACCTGGGCAGCGACGGGCTGGAACGTTTCGTCGTGCTCAACAAGATCGACACGCTGGCCGACCCGCTGGCCGAGCCGGCCGTCGTGGCCGCGCAGATCGAGCGCCAGCGTGACGCCAGCGCCGCGGCGCTGGGCATCACGCGCTCACGCGTGTTCCCGTTGTCGGCGCGCGAGGCGCTGGCCGCGCGCGTGGCCGGCGACACGCGCGCGCTGGCGGCCAGCCGCCTTCCGGCGCTGGAAGCGGCCTTGACGGCCGAACTGATCCCGCGCCAGCACGAGCTGCTGGCGCAGGCCGCCGCCGGCAGCGCGCAGCAGATGCGCAGTGCCGCCGCGCGCCGCCTGGCCGACCGTCGCCGCCAGCTCGCCGAGCAGCTGCTCGAGCTGCGTGGCCTGCGCGGCAAGAGCGCGGCCAAGGTGCGGCTGATGCTCGAACGCGTGGACGCCGAGTCGGACGAGTTCGACGGCTGCGTCAAGCGTCTGGCTGCGCTGCGTTCGGTCCAGTCCCGCCAGCTCGCCTCGCTGCAGGACCGCCTGGGCAGCGACGCGCTGCGCACCGAGGTGTCGGCGATGCTCTCGGCCGTCGGCGGGCGTGCCTTCACCGGCGGCGCGCGCGAGGCCTTCGCGACGCTGTTCAAGCGCCTGCGTGCCGCGCTGTCCGACGCCAGCGTGCTCGGCGACGAGATGCGGCGCATGCTGGACTCCAGCTTCGTGCAGCTCAATGCCGACCACGGCTTCGCCTTCGCGCTGCAGCCGCCGCCGCCGCTCAACCGCTATGTCGACGCGCTCGATCAGCTCGAGCGCAACTACGCCCGCCACCTCGGCCTGACGCAGGCCTGGCGCCTCGCGCTGCCCGGGGCGGGCGAGCAGTTCCGCCGCATGCTGCTGGCGGCGCTGCGCACGGTGTTCGAGAGCGCGGCGCACGACGTCGAGGTCTGGAGCAAGTCGCAGTCGTCGCAGGTCGACGAGCAGCTGCGGGAGCGCCGCCGAGCCTTCCGCCGCCGCCGCGAGGCGCTGGAGCGCATCCAGGCCGCCGCCGGCGAACTGGAGGCGCGCATCGCCGAGGTCGAGCAGCAGGACCAGCACCTGCTGGCGCTGCACGCCGGGCTGGACCGCCTGGTCGACGAGCTCGTCGCCAGCGCGCGCGAGGCCGTGGCCACGGCGCCGCCCGCGCTCGACGCCGCCTGATGCCGGCCGCCGGGATCGCCGCGCGTGTCGTGCGCTGGCAGCGCGAGCACGGCCGCCACACGCTGCCGTGGCAGAACACGCGCGACCCCTACCGCATCTGGCTGTCCGAGGTGATGCTGCAGCAGACCCAGGTGGCGACGGTGCTGGGCTACTACGACCGTTTCCTGCAGCGTTTCCCCGACGTCGCCGCGCTGGCCGCCGCGCCGCTGGACGAGGTGCTGGCGCTGTGGAGCGGGCTGGGCTACTACAGCCGCGCGCGCAACCTGCACCGCTGCGCCCAGGCCGTCGTCGCCGACCACGGCGGGCGGTTCCCGCCCGACGCCGCCGCGCTGGCCACGCTGCCCGGCATCGGCCGCTCGACCGCCGCGGCGATTGCCGCCTTCGCCTACGGCGAGCGGGCCGCGATCCTGGACGGCAACGTCAAGCGTGTGCTGACGCGTGCGATCGGCTTCGCCGGCGACCTGGCGCGCCCGGCCGAGGAGCGCGCGCTGTGGCGCGAGGCCGAGGCGCTGCTGCCCGAGCAGGGCATCGAACGCTACACCCAGGGCCTGATGGACCTGGGCGCGACCGTCTGCCTGGCGCGCCGGCCGCAGTGCCTGCTGTGCCCGCTGGCCGAAGTCTGCGTCGCACGTACCGAAGGCGCGCCCGAACGCTACCCGGTGAAGACGCGCACGCTGCGCCGCGGCCGGCGCCGCCACGCGTTGCTGTGGCTGAGCCGGGGCGACGCGGTCTGGCTGGTGCAGCGCCCCGACAGCGGTGTCTGGGCGGGGCTGTGGAGCCTGCCGGAGTACGAGTCGGCCGAGGACTTGGAGGCGCTGGTCGCCGGCTGGCCCGGGCAGGGCGCGTGGCTGGACCCTTTCGTGCACGTGCTGACCCACCTCGACTGGACCTTGGAGCCGCTGCGCTGGACGCTGCCGCCGGCGCTGGCCGCCGAGCCGGGCGCGGTCGAGGCCGCGCTGCCGGCCGGGCGCTGGTTCACACGCGCCCAGGCGCTGGCCGCCGGGCTGCCGGCGCCGGTGCGCCGCCTGCTCGAAGCCGACGCGCCGCTCAGCCGATGACGATCGACTTGTCGCGCAGATAGCCGTCGACGATCGACAGCCGGATCACCGGGTCTTCCAGTTCCATCAGCTTCTGCTTGGCCGACAGCGGCACCGGCAGCAGCTCGCACCAGCGGTTGGCCACCCAGCCGGCGTCGTCGAAGCGGTAGGGCTCGGCAAACGGCTGGTGGCCTTGTTCGTCGAGCTTGCGGATCGCCTCCTGCAGCGCCTGCACGGTCGGCTGCATTGCCTCGCCCGGCGCGCGCAAGGCGTCGGCGGCGATGTCCTCGACCTCGCAGGTCCACAGCCCGTCGGCCTGCTGCCCGGGCTTGCCGGTGAGTCGGAAACGTTCCAGCCCGGTGCCGCGCACGCGCAGCAGCCCGGGGCCGTCGGCGTCGACCTCGTCGAGCCGCACGACGACGCCGACGCGTTCGAGCTTCACGCCCTGCGCCGCGCTGCCCGTCTCGCGCCCCTGCTGCAGGCAGACGATGCCGAAGCCGGTGCCTTCGCGCAGGCAGCGGGCGACGAGATCCAGGTAACGCGCCTCGAAGACCTTCAGCCCCACCAGCCCGCCGGGGAAGAGCACGGCCTGCAGCGGGAACAGCGGCAGCGGTTCAGCCACGGGCGTCCAGTTCGCGGTGGCGGATCAAGGTCGCCTGGCGGCCTTCGAAGCGCCGCGCCAGCTGCTCGACGCCGTAGACCGAGCGGTGCTGGCCGCCGGTGCAGCCCAGCGCGACCGTCAGGTAGCTGCGCTGGTTGTCCTCGAACGACGGCAGCCAGCGTTCGATGAAGGTGGCGATCTGCTCGAGCATCTCGGCGGCGTCGCTCTGCGCCCGCAGGTAGGCCGCCACCGGCTCGTCGCGCCCGCTCAGCGCACGCAGTTCACGCACGTAGTACGGGTTGGGCAGCGCCCGCAGGTCGAAGACGAAGTCGGCGTCCAGCGGCACGCCCTGCTTGAAGGCGAAGCTCTCGAAGACCAGGGTCAGCGCCGACTCGCGTGCGCCGGCCAGCCCGCGCACCCAGGCGCGCAGCACGCCGGGGCGCAGCTGGCTGGTGTCGATGACGGTGGACTTCTCGCGCAGCCCGGCGAGCAGCTCGCGCTCGAGCTCGATCGCCTCGACCAGCGCGCGCGAGGCGTCGCCGCCGGCCGGCACCGAGGACAGCGGGTGCGGCCGGCGCGTCTCGGAGAAACGCCGCACCAGCGCGTCGGTGCTGGCGTCCAGGAACAGCGAGCGCACCTTCAGCCCTTCGGCACGCAGCGCGTCGATCAGCGGCGGCAGCAGCGGCAGCGAACCGACGGTGCGCACGTCCACCGCCACCGCCACGCGCCGCGTCCAGCGCTCGTGCTCCAGGCGGATGAACTCGCGCAGCAGCTCGGGCGGCAGGTTGTCGACGCAGAAGTAGCCGGCGTCCTCCAGCGCGTGCAAGGCGATCGACTTGCCCGAGCCCGAGATCCCGGTGACGAGGAAGACCTCGTTGCCGCTGCCGTCGGGCAGCGGCGCCCATTCGCTGGGCGGCGGGTCGACGAAGCCGCTCATCTGCTGTTCCCCGCCAGCATCGCTTCGGCGTGGGCGCGGCTGGTGCTGGTCAGGCGTTCGCCGCCGAGCATGCGTGCGACCTCGGCCACACGTGCCTCGCCGGTGACGGCGTGAACCTCGCTGACCGTCGCCTTGCCCTGCAGCGCCTTGGCGACGACGAAATGGTGGTCGGCGCAGGCCGCGACCTGCGCCAGGTGGGTGACGGCCAGCACCTGCGTCGAGCCGCCGAGCTGCTTCATCAGCCGGCCGACGCTGTCGGCCACGGCGCCGCCGACACCGGCGTCGATCTCGTCGAAGATCAGCGTCTGCGCGCCGTCGCCGGGCGCCGCGGCGGCGGTCGTCACGGCGATCGCCAGCGCCAGGCGCGACAGCTCGCCGCCCGAGGCCACCTTGGCGATCGCGCGCGGCGTGCTGCCGGCGTGGCCGGCGACACGCAGCTCGACCGTCTCCAGCCCGAAGGCCTGCGGCTCGTCCTGCGGCAGCAGCGCGACCTCGAAACGCCCGCCGGCCATGCCCAGCTGCTGCATCGCCTGCGTCACCGCGTCGGCGAGCTTCGGCGCCGCCTTAGCGCGGGCGCGGCCGATCTTCTTGGCCTCGTCGCGCCAGGCGCGTTCGGCTTCGGCGGCGGCACGTTCCAGGGCGTCCAGGTCGGCCGCGGCGTCCAGCGCCGCCAGTTCGGCCTTCCAGCCGGCCAGCAGCGCCGGAATCTCGGCCGGCTGGCGGCGGTAGCGCCGCGCCAGCGAGACCCAGGCGCCCAGGCGGGTGTCGAGTTCGGCCAGACGCTCGGGGTCGGGTTCGCGGCGGCCGAGATAGGCGCCCAGCGTGTGCGCCGCGTCCTCGATCTGCGCCTGCGCGCCGCGCAGCACCTCGACGACCGAGGCCAGCTCGGCGTCGTAACGCTGCACTTCCTCCAGCGCGTCGATGGCGCGCGAGATCAGCGCGTCGGCCGAGGGTTCGCCTTCGGCGGTGGCGTCCAGCGCCGCGCGGGCGCCGTCGAGCAGCGCCTGGCCGTGCGCCAGCCGCTGGTGTTCGGCGTTCAGCTCGTCCCACTCGTGTTCGCCGGGGGCGAGCTTGTCGAGTTCGGCGATCTGCCAGGCCAGGCGCTCGCGTTCACGCTCCAGCGTGTCGCGCTGCGCGCGGGCGGCGTCCAGCGCGGCCAGTGCCTGGCGCCAGGCGGCCCAGCGTGCGGCCATCGCGCGGGTGTCGGCGCCGGCCTGGGCGTCGAGCAGCGCACGCACCGCGGCCGGGCGTGTCAGGCTCTGCCAGGCGTGCTGGCCGTGGATGTCGACGAGGTGGTCGGCGGCCTCGCGCAGCTGCGTCACGGTGGCCGGGCTGCCGTTGATCCACGCCCGGCTCTTGCCCTGGGCGTCGATCGTGCGGCGCAGCAGCAGCGTCGGCTCGGCGGCGAAACCGGCTTCGTCCAGCCAGGCGGCCAGCGAGGCCGGGGCGTCGAACTCGGCGGCCACCTCGGCGCGCGCCGCGCCTTCGCGCACCAGCGCGGCGTCGCCGCGTGCGCCCAGCGCCAGCTGCAGCGCGTCGATCAGGATGGACTTGCCGGCACCGGTCTCGCCGGTGAGCACGCTGAAGCCGGCGTCGAGCTCGATCTCCAGGCGTTCGACGATGACGACGTCGCGAAGAGAAAGACGGCGCAGCATCTCTAGACCACGCCTTCGTACCAGCGCAGCTTGCGGCGCAGCGTGGCGTAGTAGCTCCAGCCGCGCGGATGAAGGAAACGCACCTTGTAGGCCGAGCGCCGCACCTGCACGCAGTCGCCGTGCGCCAGGCTGGCCAGGCTGTGCATGTCGAAGTGCGCCGAGGCGTCGCGCCCGGCGACCAGCGTGATGCGCACCGTCGCGCTGTCGGGCAGCACGATCGGCCGGTTGGACAGCGTGTGCGAGGCGATCGGCGCGAACACCAGCCCGGCGATGCCCGGATGCAGGATGGGCCCGCCGGCCGACAGCGCGTAGGCGGTGGAGCCGGTGGGCGTGGCGATGATCAGGCCGTCGCAGCGCAGGTTGGCGACGAAGTCGTCGTCGACGTCGACCCGCAGCTCGACCATGCTGGCCGTCACGCCGCGGGCCACCACCACGTCGTTGAGCGACAGCGCCTCGTGGACGTGCAGGCCGTTGCGGAAGACCTGGCCCTCCAGCATCGAGCGGTGCTCTTCCTCGTAGTCGCCGGCGATCATCGTCGCCAGCGCTTCCTTGTACTGGCCCACCGGCACGTCGGTGATGAAACCCAGCCGGCCCTGGTTGATGCCCACCAGCGGCAGGTTGTGGCGCGAGAACTCGCGGGCGATGCCGAGCATCGTGCCGTCGCCACCGACGACGACGGCGAAGTCACAGCATTCGCCCAGCGCCGGCGCGTCGTGGGCGCCAAATTCGGTGATGCCGGTCGCCTCGGCCGTCTCGCGCTCGAAGTACACCGCCACGTCCTGCTCCTGCAGGAAACGGGCGATCTCCATCAGCACCGGGGCGATGCCCTGGGCCTGGTACTTTCCGACGATGGCAGCGTGGCGGAACGGGGCCGGCATGCGGCGCATTACACCATAGGGAAAACTGCTCCCTACAATCCGAAACCATGCTCGACGACCGCGCCAAGACGCTGCTGAAAGCCCTCGTGGAGCGCTACATCGCCGACGGCCAGCCGGTGGGGTCGCGCACGCTGTCGCGCGCCTCCGGGCTGGACCTGTCGCCGGCGACGATCCGCAACGTGATGGCCGACCTCGAAGAACTCGGCCTCATCGCCAGCCCTCACACCAGCGCCGGCCGCATCCCCACGGCGCGCGGCTACCGGCTGTTCGTCGACACGATGCTCACCGCGCGGCCGATCGACCTGCAGACCGTCGCGCCCGAGCTGGCCGCCGCGCGCGAGCAGCTGCATCCCGACCAGCCGCAGCGTGTCATCGCCCAGGCGGCCTCGCTGCTGTCCAACCTGTCGAGCTTCGTCGGCGTCGTCAGCGCGCCGCGCAAGGCCGGGTTGATCCACCACATCGAGTTCCTGCGCCTGGGCGAGCGCCGCGTGCTGGTGATCCTGGTGGCGCCCGACGGCGACGTGCAGAACCGCGTCATCTTCACCGCGCGCGACTACAGCCAGACCGAACTCGTCGAGGCCACGAACTTCCTCAACGCGCACTACACCGGGCTGGCGATCGAGGAGGTGCGCGAGCGCCTGAAACACGAGGTCGACGCGCTGCGCGGCGAGATCGCCCAGCTGATGCAGGCCGCGGTGCAGGCCGGCGAAGAGCTGGCCGGCCGAAGCGAGAACGTCGTCGTCTCCGGCGAGCACAACCTGCTGGGCGTGCAGGACCTGGGCCACGACATGGCCGGGCTGCGCCGGCTGTTCGACGTCTTCGAGCACAAGACCGAGCTGATGCGGCTGCTCGACGTCAGCAGCCGTGCGGAGGGCGTGCGCATCTACATCGGCGGCGAGAGCCAGGTCGTGCCGTTCGAGGAACTGTCGGTCGTCACCGCGCCCTACGAGGTCGACGGCCGCATCGTCGGCACGCTGGGCGTCATCGGCCCGACGCGCATGGCCTACGACCGCATGATCCGCATCGTCGACATCACGGCCCGGCTGGTGGGCAACGCGCTGTCGTCGCGCTGAGGGCCTCTGTCGGCCCCGCCCATGCGAGGCCCCCGTGAGGGATTGCCCATTCGCATTGAGATTTGTCAGGCCCATCGGGGGGCCACCCGGTACACGCTGTAACGGGTGGCCGGTATAACTCGTCCAGGCCGTGGGCGGTTCTCTATCGGCCACCGTCTTCTCCGGTACGGACTCGGCGCAACAGACGCAGGCCGGAGGCGATACAAACGGGGTGCACGCACCGGTACCCCGATTCGGGAGTTCGGTTGTTCGCATCCGTTGGGGCCCTGGCGCGCAGCCTGGGCCTGGCGCCTGTCCGTACGCTGTCGTCCGCCTTCGTGCGGGCCGTCCTGGGCTTTGTCGTTGCCGTTGCCGGCGCCGGCGCCGCCTTTGCCGCCCCGCCGGAGGCCGGCGCGCGGGTGCTGCGCGTCGTCAGCGACGAGAACTACCCGCCCTTCCTCTTCCGCGACGTCGACGGTCAGATGCAGGGCTATCTGGTCGACTACTGGAAGCTCTGGGAGCGGCGCACCGGGGTGCGTGTCGATCTGATCGCCACCGGCTGGGTCGAGGCCCAGCGCCGCGTGCAGGCGGGCGAGGCCGACGTCATCGACCTGATCTACCGCACCCCGGCGCGCGAGGCGATCTACGACTTCTCGTCGCCGCACGCCGAGCTGCCGGTCAACATCTACAGCCACGTCGGCCTCAGCGGCGTGAACAGCGTCGCCACGCTCAAGGGCATGCCGGTGGGGGTGCAGGAGGGCGACGCCTGCATCGACAAGCTGCGCGAGCACGGCATCGACACGCTGGTGCTGTACCGCAACTACGACGCGCTGATCGCCGGAGCCAAACGCGCCGAGGTGCGCCTGTTCTGCCTGGACCAGGCGCCGGCCAACTTCTACCTCTACAAGTTCGGCGCCGAGCGCGACTTCAAACAGGCGTTCCAGCTGTACACCGGCCAGTTCCATCGTGCGGTGCGCAAGGGCGACGCCGCGACGCTGGAACTGGTGGAGCGCGGCGTCGGCGCGATCGATCCGCAGGAGGACAACGCCCTGCGCCAGACCTGGTTCGGCGCTCCGCTGCGCGTCAGCTCCTACGCCGACGAGTTCTGGTGGATCGGGCCGGCGGTGCTGGCGCTGGGCGCGGCGCTGCTGCTGTGGAACGTGTCGCTGCGCCGGCGCGTGGCCGGGCGCACGGCCGAGCTGCAGACCGCGCTGGGCGAGCTGCGCGAGGCGCACAAGGCCGCCGAATCGGTGCGCGCCAACCTCGCCGCCACGCTGTCGGCCATCCCCGACCTGCTGTTCGAGTTCGACGCCAGCGGGCGTTATCTCGACATCTATTCGGGTGCCAGCTCGCGGCTGCTGTACCGGCATCCCGACGAGGTCATCGGCCGGCGTGTCGACGAGGTGCTGCCCGCCGTCGCCGCGGCCACGGTGCTGGAGTCGATCGCCGCCGCGCTGCGCGACGGCGCCGACTACGGCCGCACGATGGAGCTCGAGCTCGACGGCCGCCCGCACTGGTTCGAGCTGTCGACGACACGCAAGGACGCGGGCCACGTGCTGACGCTGTCGCGCGACATCACCCGGCGCCGCGCCGCCGAGGAAGCGCTGCTGCTTGCGCGCGAACACGAGGTCATCGCCGAGCGCGACCTGCGGCTGCGGGCGCTGAGCGACGCCGCACCGGTGCCCATGCTCTACCTGCGTGGCGACAGCGTCGAGTCGGCCAACCTCGCGTTCCGCGAGCTCTTCGGCGTCGACGAACGCGACCTGGATACCTTCGACGCCTGGTGGCGCCTGGTCTGCGCCGATGCCGCCGCGCGTGCCGGGCTGCAGACGGCCTGGCGCGAGGCGGTCGAACGCGCCTGCGCCGAAGGCGGCCGCCTGCGCGAGATGGAGATCCGTGCCACGGCGCGCGGCGGTGTCGAGCTGGTGCTGCTGGTGGGCGGCCAGTTGCTGGGCGACGGCACGGTCGTCACGATGGCCGACATCACGCCCCTCAAGCGTGCGCAGGAGCTGGCCGAAGCCGCCAGTGCCGCCAAGAGTTCGTTCCTGGCGACCATGAGCCACGAGATCCGCACGCCGATGAACGCGATCATCGGCATGACGGCGCTGGCGCTGAACACCGATCTCAGCCCGCGCCAGCGCGACTACCTGCAGAAGATCCAGTCGGCCGGGCGCAGCCTGCTGGCGACGATCAACGACATCCTCGACTTCTCCAAGATCGAGGCCGGCAAGCTGGAGATCGAACGCCGCGAGTTCGACCTCGAGGACGTGATCGGCGACGTCAGCGACCAACTGGCCGGGCGCGCCGTGGCCAAGGGGCTGGAGTTCGTCGTCGACCTGGGGCCCGAGGTGCCGCGGCGCCTGATCGGCGACCCGCTGCGGCTGGGCCAGGTGCTGCTGAACCTGTGCGGCAACGCGGTCAAGTTCACCGAACAGGGCGGGGTCTGCGTGCGCCTGCGCGTGCAGCGCCGCACCGACGAATGCGTGATGCTGCGCTGCGCGGTGCAGGACAGCGGCATCGGCCTGGACGCCGAGCAGCGTGCACGCCTGTTCCAGAGCTTCCAGCAGGCCGACAGCTCGATCACCCGGCGCTACGGCGGCACGGGCCTGGGCCTGGTGATCGCCAAGCGGCTGGTGGAGCTGCAGGGTGGCGAGATCGGCGTCGACAGCACGCCGGGGGCGGGCTCGAACTTCTGGTTCACCGTGCACCTCGGCCTCACCGCGTCGCGTGGCGTGCGCAGCTGGGGCGATGCCGCGCTGCGTGGCCGCAGCGCGCTGGTGGCCGACGCGCATCCGCGGGCACGCGAGGTGATGGTGTCGATGCTGCGCGGCTTCGGCCTGCATGTCGCCGTGGCCGAGGACTGGCCGGCCGCGGCGCGCCTGCTGCACGAGGCGGCCGCGTGCGGCCGTCCCGTCGAACTGGCCGTCGTCGAGCGCCAGCTCGCCGGGGACGGCGGCGTGGCCCCGGCGCTCGAGGCGCTGGCCCTGGAGCCGGCGCCGCGCCTGCTCGTCGTCGCGGCGCCGAATGCCGTCGCCGACGAGGACGCCGGCCTGGTGCTGCTGCACCAGCCGGTGACGCCTTCGCGGCTGCTGGACACGCTGATGCATCTGCTGGAGGACCCGGCGGACGGCCGCCCGGCGGCCGAGGCCGCGCCGGCCGCCGACGACGGCGCGGCGCCGCTGCGCGGCCACCGCGTGCTGCTGGCCGAGGACAACGAGCTGAACCAGCAGGTGGCCGTCGAACTGCTGGCCGGCCTGGGCATGGAGGTCGATGTCGCGGCCAACGGCGTCATCGCCGTCGAGAAGGTGCGTGCCGGGCGCTACGACCTGGTGCTGATGGACATGCAGATGCCCGAGATGGACGGCCTGAGCGCCACCCGTGCGATACGGGCGCTGCCCGGTGCCGCCCGGCTGCCGATCGTCGCGATGACGGCCAACGCCATGCAGGGCGACGTGCAGCGCTGCCTGAACGCCGGCATGGACGACCACATCGCCAAGCCGATCGACCCGCGCCGGCTGGCCTCGCAGCTGCAGGCCTGCCTGCTTCGCCGGCCCGCGCCGCCGGCGCCCGCGCCGGCCGCGGTGGCGCAGGCCGACACCGGGGTGCTGGACACCGAGACCGGCCTGCGCCTGGCCGGTGGCCGGCGCGTGTTGTACGAGCGGCTGCTGCGCCGTTTTGCCGAAGGCCGGGCCAACGCCGCGGCGCGCCTCGCCGAGGCCCTGTCGACGGGCGACATGGCGGCCGCGCGCCTGGCCTCGCACACGCTGAAGGGGGGTGCAGCGCAGATCGGCGCGGCCGCCGTCAGCGCGCTGGCCGCGGCGCTGGAGCAGTCGCTGCGCGAAGGCGCGGGCCCCGAGCGGCTGCAGGCCCAGCAGGCCGACCTGGAGGTCGCGCTGGCCGCGCTGGACGAGGCCGTGCGCGCCGCGCTGCCCGCGCCCGACCAGGGCTCCTAGAATCGCCGTCTTTGCGCGCGGGGGCCGTTAGCTCAGTCGGTTAGAGCAGAGGACTCATAATCCTTTGGTCCGGGGTTCGAGCCCCCGACGGCCTACCAGTTGCAAGGTGTTCTGCGGTAGTGACCACTGACCGCGCGAAACAATCTTCCAACTGCTGCCAGTCCTGAGGCAGATGCCCGCTCGTCCGGTCCTGCCGGCCCACGCCCTGATCAAGACCCGCCGATGGCGTTCAGCGTCTGCTGCGCATCGGCCAGCCTGCCGTGCACTGCGGTGAAATCCGGGTGGCAGCCATGAACATCGCGCGCATCCGCGCGGAGTCCTGCGCCAGCGCAGCTGCGCTGGCGCCCGGTTGCGGCCATCCGGCCTGGGGTGGTCCGCTTGAGCACGATCTGCATCCCGGCGGCTGCGTTATCGCCATGATGAAAAGCCAGCGCCGCCCTGCAGAGGTTGCCGCTCGATGGCGGGACAGGCTGGTCGCCGGCAAATGGCGGCCACGGGCACCCTGGTACAACCGTGTCCCGAGGGAGCAGAGCCCACGATGGCATTACCGGACGGCCTTTACGACCAACTGCTGACCGAAAGTCTGGCCCGGTCGCTGGCCGGTATCGGCGCCGACCGTGCCGACGTGAGGGCGCTGAACGGCGAGGTTGGCGAGGCACTGGCCGAGTCCGTCTCGCGCCAGCTGGCGGCCATCCTCGACGACCTGCCCGGCGACGACCCCGACAGGGCCCGGCAGCAGCTGGCGCTGGTGAACGACCTGCTGGTGATGCTGCGACGCCGGCTGCAGCGCGACTCCCCCGGCGCGGCCAGCGGCACCCCGGATGGCGCGGTCGACCTGCTGTCGCCGCCGTTGCGCGTGCTGCGCGCGGTGCAGCGCGACGGGCAGTTCGCGCTGCCGCCCGAGATCGGCCTGGCCGTGCCCTGGCTGTTCACCGCCGGCAAGGGATCGCCGTCGCTGCTGCAGGAGATCCGGCGCGAACTCGCCTCCAGCGACCAGGTGGACATCCTGGTCAGCTTCATCACCGTGTCGGGCGTGCGCAAGCTGCAGGACGTGCTGCAGCAGATCACCGCGCTTGGCGCCCGGGCCAGGCCGGCGACGCGGCTGCGCATCCTGACCACCACCTACACCGGCGCCACCGAGGCCCGCGCACTGGACGAGCTGGCCCGGCTGCCCGGCTGCGAGCTGCGGGTGTCGCTGGATGGCCGGCGCACGCGGCTGCACGCCAAGGCCTGGCTGTTCCACCGCAAGACCGGCTTCGGCTCGGCCTACGTCGGCAGCGCCAATCTGTCCGGCGCCGCACTCACCGGTGGGCTGGAATGGACGGTGAAGCTGGCGCAGCGTGGGCAGGAGGCGCTGTTCGCGCGCGCCGTGGCCCACTTCGAGACCTTGTGGGCCGACAGCGAGTTCCAGCGTTATGACCCCGACGACGCAGGCCACCGCCGGGCGCTGGCCGCCGCGCTGGGCCGCGAGTCCTTCGGCGCCGAGACGTCGACCCCCGTCAGCTTCTTCGACCTGCAGCCCAAGGCCTACCAGCAGGAGATGCTGGAGCAGCTCGAAGCCGAACGCGCCCGCGGCCGCATGCGCAACCTGCTGGTGGCGGCCACCGGCACCGGCAAGACCGTGGTGGCCGCCTTCGACTACCGCCGCACCTGCCAAGCCGAAGGCGGGCGGCCGCGGCTGCTGTTCGTGGCCCATCGCGAGGAGATCCTGCGCCAGGCGCTGCGCACCTACCGCGAGGTGCTGCGCGACCCGGAGTTCGGCGAGCTGCTGACGGGCAGCCACCAGCCGCAGCGCCTGGACCACCTGTTCGCCACCATCGACAGCGTGACCAGCCGCGATCTGGTGGCAAGCAGGGGCGCCGAGCACTGGCACACCGTCGTGATCGACGAATGCCACCGCCTGGCGGCCGAGCGCTTCGACGCCTTCGCCAGCGCGGTGCGCCCGCGCCTGCTGCTGGGCCTGACCGCCACGCCCGAGCGCAGCGATGGCCAGCCGATTGCGCGCTACTTCGACGCCCGCCCCGACGGCAGCCCGGCGGTGGAGCTGCGCCTGTGGCATGCGCTGGACCTGCAGCTGTTGGCGCCCTTCGAGTACTACGCCTGCGACGACACCACCGACTTCTCGGCCGTGCCCTGGGACAAGCCGGGCGAGCGCGAGGCGCTGGACAAACTGGTCACCGCCAACGACGTGCGCGCCCGCCTGGTGGTCAACGAGTGGCGGCGGCTGGCGTCGGACGCGGCGCGCAGCCGGGCCATCGTGTTCTGCGTGTCGGTGGCACACGCGCAGTTCATGACCGACTGGCTCAACCGCGCCGGCCTGGCCGCGGCCTGCGTGGTGGGCAGCACCGATGCCGAAGAACGCCGCCGCGCGCCGCAGCGGCTGCAAAGCGGCGAGCTGTGCGCGCTGGTGACCGTGGACCTCTACAACGAAGGCGTGGACCTGCCGATGGTGGACACGCTGCTGTTGCTGCGGCCCACGCAAAGCCCGGTGCTGTTCCAGCAGCAGATCGGCCGTGGCCTGCGGCTGGCGCCGGGCAAGGAGAGCTGCCTGGTGCTGGACTTCGTGGGCCAGCACCGCGCCGACTTCCGTTTCGACCGCCTGCTGTCCGGCCTGACCGGCCTGTCACGCCGCGAACTGGTGGACGGTGTGGAGCAAGGCTTCGGCAGCCTGCCGCCCGGCTGCCACATCCACCTGCAGCGCCAGACACGCGAGCAGGTGCTGCAGAGCCTGCGTGCGCTGACGGCGCAGAACTGGCGCAGGCTGAAGGCCGAGCTGCAGAGCTATGCGGCGCTGAAGGGCCGCACGGTGCGGCTGGCCGAATTTCTGCACGACCAGGCGCTGGAGCTGGAGGACGTTTACCGCAGCGGCACCGGCCAGGGCCGCAGCGGCTGGACGGCGCTGCGCCGCGACGCCGGCCTGCTGGTGGCCGAGCCCGGTCCGGAAGAGGACTACTTCAGCCGGCGACTGGGCGACCTGCTGCATGTGGACGACCCCGCGCGCCTGGCGACGATGGCGGCCGCCCGCAGCCTGCCGGCACGGCTGGCGGAGCAGCCGCCGGCCGCTTCGGCAGCCCAACCGGCGGCAGACGGCCCGCGAGCCGCATCGCTGCTGCGTACTCAGGTGCAGATGCTGGCGTACCAGATCGACGGCGGCCAGCGCCAGGCTGCCGGGCCGGATGCCTTTGCGCAGCGCCTGGCCGCCCACCCGGCCATCGGCGACGAGCTGACCGAGTTGTCGGCCCTGCTGCAGGCGCGCAGCAACCTGAACCCGCAGCCCGTACCAGGTCTGGAAGACACGCCGCTGTGCCTGCATGCCGCCTACGGCGTGCGCGAGGTGCTGACGGCGGTGGGCTGGTTGACGGCCAGCCGCCGCGCACCGTTCCAGGCAGGGGTGCTGCCGCTGGCCGAGCGCAAGACCGAGCTGCTGTTCGTCACCCTCGACAAGAGCGCCGGCTACCACGACCGCATCGCCTACCGTGACTACGCCATCAGCGCCGAGCGCTTCCACTGGCAGAGCCAGAACAGCGCCGGCCCCGACACGCCAGGCGGGCGGCGCTACCTGGACAGCGCGGCCAATGGCTGGCAGTTCCAGCTGTTCGTGCGGCCGCGCAAGGGCGAGCCTTATCGGGCATGCGGGCGGGTGGTGCTGGAATCGGCGGAAGGGGATCGACCGATGAGCATCGTGTGGCGCTTGGTGGCGGCGCTGCCGGCGAGATGGTTCAGGGAGTTCAGTGTGTTGAGGGGTGCGTGAGGGGGCCTGGGCTGCTGTCTGGGTGGAGGAAGGTCAGCAATAGACTGGCTGGCGTCACCTAGGATCCGGCCGCTGAACGGCGTTGACTGCCCGAACCTGCCATCCGGTGCCGTTTGGGCGGCTGGCCGCGGTGCCTTCGAAAGCTGTCGTACGGGCGATCAGGTCGGCGACCCTGTCGGGGCCCGCACCTCGCGACCGGCCAGCGGCAGCTCTCGCCGACTGCGAACCGGCGCTGCCGACCCATGGCTGCCCTACGCGCATCCTTCCTCGGCGACTGAAAGGTGCAGGAAGCTGAAGTTCAATTTGGTTGGAGGAGTTCGGCGCCACAGCGGTTGCTGTCTTCGGCAGGCCTGCGCGCAATGGCCGATATGGGTCACATTGCCGACTACGGCAGAGTAAGAGTCCAATGCCGGTACTGTCACGATGGGCCCTGCTTGCTTCGCGTAAGAATGGATGGGTACATCACGGCCATGGCAACGATGAAGCAGGTTGGGATCCTTCGGGACCCGGCGACACGCTGGGGCAATGACGCGTTCATGAAGTACCGGGGTTGCGTCGCATTCATTGCGACCGAGGGCCTCGACGGCGCGCAGGGAATCGGCACATGCTTTCATGTCGGCGAGGGCGTATTCGTCACCGCCCGCCACGTCGTCGAGGGCCGGACCATCACCGAGATCGGCTTCGACGATGGCCCGACCTCACTCAGCCTGCTCGAAGACCCGACCTGATTAGCAACGTGCCTCAGCAGTCTCACGCAGTGAGCCAGTGAACTTCTACGCTGGCAGCACCGCTCACGAGGAGACGCTGATGGCGATGAA